>NZ_AP024708.1:0-4681789 GCF_019702905.1 Acinetobacter sp. Tol 5
GACAGATGTGGATAACTTGGTTAGAATGGCGACCCCTTTATCTATAGGGTAGGGGGAATGTTGTGTTTTTTGAATTTAAAATGGAATAGAGGGGTTTCACATGCTTTGGACGGACTGCTTAACTCGCTTGCGACAAGAGCTCTCTGATAATGTCTTTGCCATGTGGATTCGTCCGTTGGTTGCAGAAGAAGTCGAAGATACTTTAAAACTGTATGCACCTAATCCATATTGGACACGCTACATTCAAGAACATCATTTAGAATTGATTTCAATCTTGGCAGAGCAATTATCTGAAGGTCGTGTACGTAAAGTTGAAATTTTGGTTGATTCACGTCCAGGTGCAATCCTTTCTGCTGCTGAACAACCAGCAACCACTACTGCTGCTTTAGAACAACATGCCAGCCCAGCTATAGCATCGCCAAAAGTAAAAAAAGACAAAGAGCAAGACGTTGTTTCTGCAAAAAATGTGAAAAAGAGACAACTTAACCCATTGTTTAATTTTGCTTTATTTGTAGAGGGGCGTTCCAACCAAATGGCGGCAGAAACTTGTCGTAAAGTTTTGACTCAATTGGGTGAATCTCAGCATAATCCGCTGTTTCTTTATGGTCCAACAGGTCTCGGTAAAACACATTTAATGCAAGCGGTTGGAAATGCTTTATTACAGGCAAAACCAAATGCGCGCGTGATGTATATGACTGCTGAAAGTTTTGTCCAAGATTTTGTCAGCTCTTTGCAAAAAGGCAAGGTTGAGGAATTTAAAAAGAATTGTCGTTCTTTAGATTTATTATTGGTCGATGATATTCATCTATTGGCGGGTAAAGAAGCCAGTTTGGTTGAATTTTTCTATACATTCAATGCCTTATTAGATGAGTCTAAACAAATTATCTTAACTTCGGATCGCTATCCAAAAGAGTTAACAGAACTTGATCCACGTTTAGTCTCACGCTTTTCTTGGGGTTTGTCTGTTGGTGTAGAACCGCCTGATATCGAAACTCGAATCGAAATTTTACTGAAAAAAGCTGAAAGTAGTGGGATTGATCTTCCCCGAAATTGCGCATTGTTTATTGCTCAACAAGTGGTTGCCAATGTTCGTGAGCTTGAAGGCGCATTGAATAAAGTCGTCGCAATATCCCGTTTTAAAGGTGCTGCGATTGATTTGGAAGTGGTGCGTGAATCACTGAAAGACGTTTTGGCCATTCGTGCGCGGACGATCAGTACAGAAAATATTCAACGCGTGGTGAGTGAGTATTTCCGCATTCCATTGAAAGAATTAGTGGGTCCAAAAAGAACCCGTATTTATGCTCGACCACGCCAATTGGCTATGGGCTTGGCTCGTGAATTAACTGGGGATAGCTTCCCAGAAATTGGTATGGCATTTGGTGGTCGCGATCATAGTACGGTCATGCATGCTTGTGAAAAAGTGCAGAGCTTACGTGATGAAGACCCAATTTTTAATGAGGATTATAAAAACCTCATGCGTCTGTTACAAAGCTAAAATTTGTACAAATTATACGCTTGCAATGCGGCATAAACTGCCGCATAGTACGTCATTAAAAAAATTTATTATCTGTCTTTTCTGTCAAATTTAGTTAGAGGATTTCCACCGTGCGTTTGAAAATCGCGAAAGAGAGCTTACTCAATGTTTTATCCCATGTGGTTGGAGCTGTTGAACGTCGCCATACTTTGAATATTCTTTCAAACGTGAAAATTCAAGCTACAAATCAAGCGCTTACCATTACTGGTTCAGACTTGGAAGTCGAGTTGGTTGCCAGCACAACCTTAGCGGATGGTGCATGTTTACAAGCTGGGGAAACCACTGTTCCTGCGCGTAAATTGGTGGATATCTGCAAATCCTTACCATCAGCAGCATTGATTGATTTACAGATTACTGAAGACCAGCGTTGTATTTTAAAATCAGGAAATAGCCGCTTTGTTTTGGGAACTTTGCCAGCAGAAGATTATCCATTATTGACCAATGAGCATAGTCAAGGTACACAAGTTCAAGTGACTGAACGTGAATTAAAGCGTTTATTTGAAAAAACCTCTTTTGCCATGGCTGTGCAAGATGTGCGTTTTTATCTGACTGGAACTTTATTGGAAATTGATGAAAATCAATTGCGTGCTGTGACGACTGATGGACACCGTTTGGCACTGTGCGAAACCTTAGCATCATCAACTGCAACCCAGTTGGTACAAGCGATTGTTCCACGTAAAGCGGTAGGGGAATTACAACGCCTTCTCAGCATCGAAGATGAACAATTGACCTTATTGATCGGTCGCGAACTGTTGAATGTGACCATTCAAACACCAAGCCGTGATAAAGAGCAAGGTGACATTACTGTACGTTTCACGACAAAATTAATCGATGGTAAGTTCCCAGACTATCGTCGTGTGATTCCGCGTGGTGGCGATAAAGTGGTTCATATCCCGCATGATGTGTTCAAGCAATCATTACAACGTGTTGCGATTTTAAGTAATGAGAAATTACGTGGTGTGTTTTTGAATTTTAATGCAGATTCTTTGCAATTGCGTGCAAACAACCCTGAACAGGATGAGGCGATTGAGGATCTAGCCATTCAATACGCCAATGCACCTATGGAAATGTCATTTAATGCGCAATATATTTTAGATGTATTGAGTGTTTTAGATGGTGATGATGTTGCGATGACCATGTCTGAAGCAAATCAGTCGGTATTGGTTCAAGATCCAACCCAATCCAATCAAACCTATGTTGTCATGCCAATGCGTGTTTAATTGATTTATTTTTTAAATCATTTGTTATGCATATTACGCGTTTAAATATACAACGTGTTCGAAATCTTAAGACGGTTGCTCTCCAAGAGTTGCAACCGTTTAATGTTTTTTATGGACAAAATGGATCTGGAAAAACCTCGATTTTAGAAGCCATTCATCTATTGGCAACAGGACGTTCCTTTCGAACCCATATTCCTAAAAATTACATTCAAAACAATCAAGCTGATGCGATTGTCTTTGCGCAATCTATGACTGAAAAAATCGGTATGCAGAAACTACAGAGTGGTGAGCAACTGATTAAAGTCAATGGCGATACTGTGGCAACACAAGGGCAGCTTGCCAAAATTCTACCTTTGCAACTGATTGATCCTTTAAGTACCGATATTATTGACCATGGCGCAAAGCCACGGCGACAATTGCTTGATTGGTTGATGTTTCACGTGGAACCAGATTTTTATCATGCATGGCAATATTATTCGCGAGCTTTGAAACAACGCAATACGTTGCTGAAATCGCAACGCAACCTGTCTTTGCAAGATTTGGAACCGTGGAACAAAATGCTCAGTGATTATGGTGAAATGTTGCATTCTCAGCGCGTCGAAATAGTCGATCGCTGGAAACAATATTTACAAGAAGATTTGGCGCAATTACTCCCAGATTTAAGTATTGATATGGAGTATAACGCAGGGTTCCATGTGGAACATGGCTTAGCCAATGACCTCATTCAATATCATCAAAAAGATGTTGATCGTCGCTATACTGAATACGGTCCGCACCGTGCTGACATCCGACTAAAAACCTCAATGGGGGATGCTGATGTGGTACTGTCCAGAGGGCAAAAAAAGTTACTCATAATGGCGTTAAAACTCTCACAAATTGCCATGTTACATGCCTGTAATAAGGAAACTGTGGTATTATTAGATGATGTAACAGCAGAATTAGATTTAAGTGCACAACAACGTTTAATTGAGCGATTGAGCCAACTTGGTAGTCAAGTTTTTATTACCACACTAGACCATGAATCAGTAAAAAAACATTTGCATGATTTGTCTATTTCCTACCAGTTATTTCAGGTGGATCAAGGTCAGGTAAGTGTTGTTGCAACATGATTTTAGATTTTAACCAATTTTGGAAAGACCTATTTTTCACTAGGGAGAAACCATGAGTTCAGAAGATCAAATCGCTTCTCAGACAGAACAAACCAATGAAAAGGCTTATGATTCCTCTAGTATCAAAGTATTACGTGGTCTAGATGCAGTTCGTAAACGTCCAGGTATGTATATTGGTGATACTGATGATGGTTCAGGTTTACACCATATGGTTTTCGAAGTCGTCGATAATGCGATTGATGAAGCCTTAGCAGGTCACTGTGATGAAATTTTAGTGACGATTCATGAAGATGAATCTGTCAGTGTTGCAGATAATGGACGTGGTATTCCTACTGATATTCATCCAGAGGAAGGTGTCTCTGCGGCAGAAGTAATTCTGACCATTCTACACGCTGGCGGTAAGTTTGATGATAACAGCTATAAAGTATCAGGTGGTTTGCATGGTGTAGGTGTTTCGGTCGTAAATGCACTATCGAGCAAACTTGAATTAACGATCCACCGTGCTGGGCATATTCACCAACAAGAATACAAACATGGTGATCCTGTATATCCCTTGAAAGTGGTCGGTGATATTGAAACAACAGGAACCACTGTGCGTTTCTGGCCAAGTGCAGAAACCTTCAGTCAAACGATTTTTAATGTGGATATTTTGGCACGTCGTTTACGTGAGCTGTCATTCTTAAATGCTGGTGTACGTATTGTTCTTCGTGACGAACGTGTCGCTTTAGAGCATATCTTCGATTTTGAAGGTGGTTTATCTGAATTTGTAAAATACATCAATCAAGGTAAAACGCATCTGAATGAAATCTTCCATTTTACTACGCAAGCTGAAAATGGAATTGGTGTTGAAGTCGCATTACAGTGGAACGATACTTATCAGGAAAATGTGCGTTGTTTCACCAATAACATTCCACAAAAAGATGGTGGAACGCATTTGGCTGGTTTCCGTGCAGCATTAACACGTGGCTTAAACAGCTACATGGAAAATGAAAACTTACTCAAAAAAGAGAAAGTTGCCGTAACTGGTGATGATGCGCGTGAGGGCTTAACAGCAATCGTTTCAGTGAAAGTGCCTGACCCTAAGTTTTCATCACAAACCAAGGAAAAATTGGTATCAAGTGAAGTAAAACCTGCGGTAGAACAGGCAATGAACAAGGCTTTCTCTGAATACTTGTTGGAGAATCCTCAAGCAGCCAAATCGATTGCAGGAAAAATTATTGATGCTGCACGTGCGCGTGATGCGGCGCGTAAAGCACGTGAAATGACGCGTCGTAAAAGTGCGCTTGATATTGCGGGTTTACCAGGTAAATTGGCAGATTGCCAAGAAAAAGATCCAGCACTTTCTGAATTATACTTGGTCGAGGGTGACTCTGCGGGCGGTTCTGCAAAGCAGGGACGTAATCGTAAGATGCAAGCCATTCTTCCATTAAAGGGTAAAATTCTCAATGTCGAGCGTGCTCGATTCGACAAGATGATTTCATCTCAAGAAGTGGGAACGCTGATTACTGCACTGGGATGTGGTATTGGGCGTGAAGAATATAATCCAGACAAATTACGCTATCATAAAATCATTATCATGACCGATGCGGACGTGGATGGTTCACATATTCGTACCTTGCTGCTGACTTTCTTCTTCCGTCAAATGCCTGAGCTTGTAGAACGTGGTTATATCTACATTGCGCAGCCTCCATTGTATAAGTTGAAGAAAGGTAAACAAGAGCAATACATCAAAGATGATGAAGCGCTTGAAACTTATCTGATTTCCAATGCAATTGATGAGTTAGAGTTGCACGTGAGTGCAGATGCACCTGCTATTCGTGGTGTGGCACTGGAAAAAGTGATCTCAGATTATCAAACTTCACAAAAAAGCTTGAATCGTTTAACGCTACGTTATCCAGCAACTTTGCTGGATGGTTTGTTAAGTTTAGATGCTTATAAACTTGATCAAAATCATGATCAAAATTATGTACAGCAATGGGCGGAAAAGCTTCAATCTGCTATTGGTACAGCTCAACCAAGCCTTCGTCCTGAGTTGAGTTTAGAGGCATTCGATAAAGACAATGCTGACGGAACTAAAACGACAGTTTATTTCCCACGTATTACCGTATATGTACATAACTTACCGCATAGCTATTTATTAGATGCAGGTTTATTGGCATCGAGTGAATATAAACGTTTATTGCAAAATTCTAAGAGCTGGTTCAGTTTGTTGGAAGATGGCGCTTATTTGCAAAAAGGTGAGCGTAAAATCAACGTTTCAACCTTCCACCAAGTGTGGCAACACATCTTAAGTGACTCTCGTCGCGGCATGATGATCCAACGCTATAAAGGTTTGGGTGAAATGAATGCGGAGCAGCTTTGGGAAACCACAATGGATCCTGAAAACCGTAATATGCTTCAAGTGACGATTGATGATGCAATTGAAGCAGATCGTATGTTTGCGTGTTTGATGGGTGATGACGTAGAACCACGTCGTGCTTTCATTGAAGAAAATGCACTCAATGCTGATATTGATGCTTAATTGAAGAAATGCAGTGCAAAAAAAAGGGAATAAACTTTGGTTTGTTCCCTTTTTTTGTGATTAATAATTTAAATATATGATTCTAAATTTAAAAAGAGAGCAATAAAAAACCAGTTTATGAAAACTGGTTTTTTATTGCAAATGTTGAAATACTCAATTGTATTATTCACCGCCAAGGGTACATTCAAAGTTGGCTTTATCTACTGAACAGCGTGCTTTTTTCAGTACTGACATCATACCTGCATCATAAATGCCTTGCTTAGTCAGTTCTAAACGACCGTCACGCATTAACTTTTGATATTTAAGTTTATCTTCAGCCGTTAAATTCATCTTGTATTTTGCAGGAATGGTTGCTTCTAAACGGTTGATCATTGCAAAGCTTTTTGGCAAGTTTTTCACAAAATAATCACGAGATTTTTGACCAAAGCCAGCTGGGAATTTCTCTGGGCGAATGACAAAGTCAGCAGTTACTTGTAGAACTGGGAAGTTAAACATCGCCCCATTTGCACCTAAACCTTTTTGAATTTCAAGTGGTTTATAAGCATATGCAGGCGCACCAACCATATCAACTTGACCATTGTTGAATTTAGCAACAAAGTTAGTGATATCTGATGGCACTGCTTGTGCACCTACGCGCTGTACCAAGATTTTTTGTGCATTATCATAGCTCAATACAGCAAACTTTTTACCAGCAGCTTTTTCGATTGAGTTGATGTTTTTATCACGTACGAAAATAAATGCTGAACCTAATGGTGCGATCCCTGCAACTTCGTATTTTTTACCACCTAGGGTTGTGGTCATTTTTGCTGCATTACGTGCATCTAAAGCAAAAGTAATGGCTTTTTGTGCAATCGCATTACTTGGTACACCACCAATTGAATCGATTGAACCTACAAATTTATTATATTGACGTGCGCGCATTGCGGTCATAAACACGCCATCACATTTACCCGCTTTAAAATCGTTATCAGCAACAGCTTCATCTTGTTTAGGGATAAGATTAATATCTGCACCCCAACTTTTTGCTGTCAATGCCCATTCTTGAGCCATCTGGAACGATTCACCAGATTTACCCAATAAGTCGAATACACAAACATCAATAGCAGCTTGAGATGCTGAGCTCACTCCAAGTAAAGAAGTAGCGGCAATAGCGAATGCAATTTTTTTCATATTTTCGTCCTGATCTATTTGTTCATCTTGAGGAACTTTCCTTAAGCGCAATATTAATCAGCTTTGTTTGAAAAAAATAGAGTATTTACTCCATTTATTTTTATTTTTTTGATAATTATTGTGAACTAGTTGGTTCATTTTATTACATATCATTCATTTTCATAACTAAATCAAATTTTTAAGTAAGTGGTACTGCTTTTATTACAAATTGTTTGTATGTAACAAGATTGTGTAATTTTCATTATTTTTTACTCAATTTAACTTTTTTAAAAATCAGATACACATTAAAAAAGCGACGAATGGACAAATTTTATACTTGAATTGTGACTGATTCTTGATCAAAATGTTGTTGATAAGTCTGTGGGTAATTTTGGATTTCGAACGAATTTTGACTACAGAAAGTAAAAACTTTAATGCTCAAATACCATAAAAATCTTAAAAAATGGACTGTGAAAATTTTTCAACAAACAGTAATTAAATCTTAGTTATCCACAATTGTTTGATCAGAAACGCTTAAATTTGAACAAGATTATCAGGAAAACACTCTATTTCTCAATTTTGTAGTAATTCTAATATGTTCCACGCTTATTTTTTAAATTATAAATAAAAGTTATGTATCTTTTTGAGAGATTGTAGAGGCTTTGACTTAAAAAATTATTCCAAAATGGACTGGGTATTTTCCATATTAAAAATTGATCAGATCTGATCAGAAGCATCAGTTATGTTAAATGTGCATCAAGAACATATTAAAAATGGCTTTGATCGTTGAAAATCAAAAAAAGAATTGTCGTGGGAATAAAAAGGAATGAGATTGGGCGATGTTGCAGTGAACCATGAAGGATTTCATCAAAGGTTTATTGCATGATTAAAATTCTATTTTAAATTATTGATTTACTTGTGTTTTTATAAATAAAACTAGAGGTGGATGCCTCCACCTCTAGCTGATTCAAAAAGCATTATTCGAAAGAACTTTCTAATGTTTCAAGCTCCATCATTAACTCTAGCATTTGCTCTTCAGCTTGTTCTAGCTTTGTTTTGAGTTCAGTTTGTTCATTCATTAATTTGAGCAAATCATCTTTACGATTTGCTTCATAAAGTGCTGAATCTGCTAAAAATTCCTCAATTTCAACAAGTCTAGGCTGAATTTTGCCAATTTGGCTTTCAATTTTCTCTATATTCTTGCGAATCGGGCGGCTCAGTTCACGTTGGCGTGCGGCTTCTTTCCGTTGAGCTTCCTTGTCGACTTTAGAGATGCTGGTTTTTTTAACGACTTGAGACTGAATAGGGGCACTTGGTTTTTGACCATTTTTCATCATATCAATACGTGCTTGGCGTAACCATGCTGCGTAATCTTGTAAATCACCGTCAAATTCTTTGCTTTGACCTGCATGAACCAAGATCAGTTCATCACATACTGACGCAATTAATTGACGTTCGTGTGAAACCAGAACCACAGCACCTTCAAAATCTTGTAGCGCCATAGTTAAAGCATGACGCATATCTAAATCTAAATGGTTGGTTGGTTCATCAAGGATGAGCACATTGGGACGTAACCAAACAATGAGTGCTAACGCCAGACGAGCACGTTCACCACCTGAGAAACTTTCACTAGGAGTGTCCATACGTTCGCCACTGAATCCAAAGCTGCCTAAAAATGAGCGTAAGGTGGCTTCGCTAATTTTCGGGTCTGCGATTCGTGCAAGTTGCAGCATTGGACTTGCATTGCCATCTAAAGCATCCATTTGATGCTGTGCAAAATATCCAATATTTAATAATTCAGAATCTTTGCGGACGCCTTGTATTAGCGCTAAATCACCTACCAGAGATTTAATCAGCGTCGATTTACCCGCACCGTTCATACCTAATAAACCGATACGGCTGGTAGGCGTGATCTGTAAATTAACATTGGTCACAATTAGTTTATCACCATAACCAATATCTGCATGTTCTAATGTAAGTAGCGGAGAACTCATTTTGCTGGGTTCACGGAAACTAAACGTAAATGGATTATCGACATGCGCAGGCGCGAGTTCCTGCATTCGTTCCAGTTGTTTAATCCGGCTTTGAGCTTGTCGCGCTTTGGTGGCTTTGGCTTTAAAACGATCAATAAATTTTTGTAGATGTGCTTTGGCTTCTTGTTGCTTTTCGAAAGCTTGCTGCTGTTGTGCTAAGCGTTCCGCACGCGTAGTTTCAAAAGTAGAGTAATTGCCTGTATATAAGGTCAAGATCTGATTTTCAATATGTAAAATATGATCCGTAATAGCATCTAAGAAATCTCGGTCATGTGAAATTAAAATCAGTGTGCCTTCATATGCTTTTAACCAATCTTCTAACCAAAGAATTGCATCTAAATCTAAATGGTTGGTTGGTTCATCGAGTAAAAGTAAATCTGAACGACTCATCAATGTACGCGCTAAATTTAAGCGCATACGCCATCCACCTGAAAAGCTCGACACTAAAAGTTCAGATTGATGCTCAAAAAAGCCTAGTCCAGCCATCAATTGTGATGCTTTAGAAGATGCTGTATAACCGTGAATTTCTTCAAAACGGCTATATAGGTGTGCGAGCTCATCATTACTTAGGTTTTCTGGATGATTTAATTGATCTTGAATTTGCCAATATTCTTCATCGCCAGACAACACAAAATCGATGGCTTTCATATCGAGCGCTTTGATCTCTTGAGCCATATGGGCAACAGTCCAAATATTTGGGCGAGTCAGACTGCCACTATCAGATTCAATACCACCGAGTAATGCTGAGAAAAGGGTGGATTTACCTGCACCATTGACACCCGTTAAACCAATTTTCCAACCAGGATGAAGTTGCATTGACGCTTTTTGAAATAAAATGCGTCCACCGCGACGAATTGAAAGTTGATCTAACTGAATCATAAGAAGCTGACTGTTGCCTATTGGATGCGATATATTAAAGGATAAATCCCAGAGTTCAAAAAATGTATTGAATAAAACCGAAAACAAATTGGTTTTAGGGTGACAAATCACAAAAAGAGAAGTGAATCTGACAGCATACTTCTTCATGTTGCTTGGATTACAACAGCGGAATGTTAATTTTTTAGTATATTTTAACAATATTAAAATTTTATATATTTGATATTAATAATTGAATTTTAATTCGTTTTATTTTGAAGCTAATGCTATTGCTAACTTTCCGATCAAAAAATGATAAAAATGCTTAAATTTTGTGTAGTATGTATCACATTATTATTTATTAAATGTGTATTAAAGCAATTTATTGTGGGCTGAATTGTTTACATAAATTGCAATTTATCTGTAAATAAATATGGAAGTTTAGATGATGAATAAGGCTAGATATTTACTTCTTATTGTTTCTATTTTTCTGTCACCTTGGGCACAAGCCAAGCAAAATGTTTGTGTCTTCGATTTGTTGGGAAAGGCTGGTGAGTCTTATAAATTGATGGAAGAATGGGCTTTGGCAGCAAAAGCATGGGGTGCAGACGTCAATTTAACGGTATATCAGTCAGAAGAAATGGTGGATAAAAACTTTAAGACCAATAAGTGTGATGCTGCTGCCATGACCACTATGCGCTCACGTGAGTACAATAAATTTGGGGGTTCAATTGATGCTTTAGGTGGAATTCCCAACAATGAAATTGCCAAAAAAGCGATTAATTATGCTTTGGACAAACGCAATGCCAAGCGATTGATATCTGAAAAAAATGGCATTAAATATGAATTGGTCGCGATCACACCTATTGGGATCGCCTATATTTTTGTTCGTGATCGTTCAATCAATACCCTAGAAAAGGGTAAAGGGAAAAAATTTGCTTATCTGCATTACGATATTGCACAAAAGATTGCTGTTGAACGGGTTGGAGCGATTGGTGTGCCTTCTGATATTTTTAATTTTGTTAAAAGATTTAATGATGGTGAAGTAGATGCCATTGCTTCACCAGCTTATGCTTTCAAGCCGTTAGAAATTTATAAGGGTATAGGGGCGAATGGGGCAATGTTTACTTATCCCGTAGTCAATGTGACGGCTGACTTAATTATTAAGTCCGATCAATTTCCTGATGGTTTCGGCATGAAGTCTCGAGAATGGTCAGTTAAACAATTGAACAGTTCTTTTAAAAAAATAGAAAAAATGGAAGCTGAAATTCCTGCAAAATATAAATTAAATGTGAGCAAAGACGATGCACTTCGTTATCAGAAATTGTTACGTGATGGACGTATAGAGCTGACCAAAAGAGGGATTTACGATCCTGTAATGATGTCCGTATTAAAAAGGGCACGTTGTACTGTGGATCGTACCAATTTTGAGTGTTCGCTAGCAGGAGAATAAAAGTTGCTGGAGACAAAAAAGCCATCAATATTGATGGCTTTTCAAAGCAATTTTAACTTTAATTAGTCAATGAAAGTCACTTTGGCAATGGCTTTCTTACTGGCTTGAATCACTAGAGTCACATTTTCTTTCACTGTAAAACTAGCATCGACAACTTGCCAATCTACTTTAACTGCTCCACGTGAAACAGCATCTTTAGATTGAGCTGAATTTTTAGTTAAACCCGCCGCGCGTAAAATGGAAACAATCGAAATTTCTCCACCGTACTCGCCACGTGAAATGGTTACCTCTGGTGTACCTTCAGGTAATTCCCCTTCAGTAATTAAGTTACCTGCACCTTTGTGGGCATGTTCAGCAGCTTCTGCACCATGGAATCGTTCAACCAATTCAAGTGCAAGAATTTTCTTGATTTCTTGAGGATTGCGCCCATCTGCCATTTCTTTGAGAAGAACTTCAATCTCATCCATAGACTTAAAGCTAAGTAACTCAAAATAGCGTTCAATCAAGCTATCAGGCATAGACAGTACTTTTTGGTACATTGCACCTGGCGCATCAAAGACACCAATATAGTTGCCCAAGGATTTAGACATCTTGTTGACGCCATCTAAACCTTCAAGAATAGGCACAGTGATACACACTTGAGCCTCTTGATCATAACGCCCTTGTAAGGTACGACCCATAAGGAGGTTAAATGTTTGGTCTGTTCCACCCAGCTCTACATCAGCTTCAAGTGCGATCGAATCATACCCTTGTACCAATGGGTACAAGAATTCATGAATGGCGATCGGTTGGTGACTGTTATAGCGTTTTGTAAAGTCATCACGCTCTAACATACGTGCAACGGTCTGCTGTGAAGCCAATTGAATCAAATCAGCAGCAGTTTTTGTTGCAAACCATTCAGAGTTAAAACGAACTTTGGTTTTATTTGGATCAAGAATTTTAAATACTTGTTCTTGGTAAGTTTTTGCATTCTCTAAAACTTGCTCACGTGAAAGTGGTGGGCGAGTTGCACTTTTACCTGTTGGATCACCAATCATCGCAGTATAGTCACCAATCAAGAACGTGACATCATGTCCAAGATCTTGAAAAGCTTTTAACTTATTAATTAAAACTGTATGACCCAAATGTAAATCTGGTGCAGTTGGATCAAATCCTGCTTTAATTTTTAAAGGACGATTTTCTTTCAGTTTCTTCAGAAGATCTTCTTCAGAAATAATTTCATGAGTGCCTCGGCGAATGAGGGCAAGTTGTTCTTCAGCCGGCAGGAAATTTGACATTACAAAAACCCAAATACTTCAGTTAGACTATTTGTGCGATATACTAACATTTTTTCAGCATAATGCAGGCGAAGAATATCTCATGACAACAATCTATATTGGCGTAATGACTGGAACCAGCATGGACGGCGTCGATTTTGTTGCAGCTTCATTTGATCCTTTACATGTTCATGCCACACTTACCGTCGCTTTTGATCCTGATTTAAGGGATGAATTGATGGCTTTGACTTTACCCGATGATAATGAAATTGATCGAATGGGTAAGGCAGATGTGGCGCTTGCAACCATGATTGGAAATGGTATTAATCAACTAATACAAGAAAATAACTTAGATAGAAGCCAGATCAAAGCTATTGGCTCACATGGGCAGACAATTCGACATCGTCCAGAACATGGCTTTACCTTACAAATTGGCGATCCGAATATCATCACAGAGATTACCCAGATTCCTGTAATTTCAGATTTTAGACGTCGCGATATGGCAGCAGGTGGGCAAGGTGCACCATTGGTTCCTGCATTTCATCAGGCATTGTTCCAACATGCAACGATTCATCGTGTGATTCTCAACCTAGGTGGAATCGCCAATGTCAGTATGTTGCCTGCGGGGAATGAACAAGGTGTTTATGGGTTCGATACAGGACCTGCCAATATTCTCATGGATGCATGGTGTCATCGTTATACTGGGCAACCTTATGATGAAAATGGCAATTGGGCAGCTTATGGTCAACCGATTCGTTCCTTGTTGGATCGTTTGCAGTCACATGAATATTTTTCCAAAGAACCCCCTAAAAGTACAGGTCGTGAAGACTTCAATTTAGAGTGGTTGGATGAGCAAATTTCCGATTGGCGTAATGATTTAGAATATGATGAATTAGAAGATACGCCTGAAAATGTCCAAGCGACATTAATGAAACTGACCACGCGTGCAATCAAAAAAGCCATCTATCGTTCACCTTTAGATACTGGTGAAGTCTATGTTTGTGGTGGTGGTGCATATAACTCCCATTTGTTAGAACAACTTCGTTGGCGTCTGCGTAAACATAATTGGTCTGTGCAATCGACTTCTGCCTTGGGCTTAGCACCAACATGGGTGGAAGCAACGGCTTTTGCGTGGTTAGCAATGCGTTTTGATCAGCAGTTGAGTGGAAATTTACCTGCAGTGACGGGTGCAAAAGGTTATCGTGTTTTGGGAACGATTACTGCTGTTTAAGGTTTATCATCAGTAAGGTGCGCGTTTCACCTTACTGATATGAGATTTAGATGAAAAAATATAGGTCTGTGACAATGTTTTCAAAAACTAGCCGATAAATTTAAGCATCATTTATCTGTAGTAAAACCCTAAGAACAGAATTTTTGTCGAACAATCATCGACCTGTTTAGCGTCAAGAATGTCCTGTACTGCTGTTAAAAAATCGTGAGTAAACTTTCAAGATCAGTAAAAATAAAATTTGAGATGCGCATGAGCTTAGCAATAGAAAAACAACGTATTGAGTCTTTTCAAAGAGAAGGTTTAACCTTTGATGTGATTGATTCAGGTCCTTTAGATGGACAGATTTTTGTGTTATTACATGGTTTTCCTGAAACCAATAAAAGTTGGACAGAAACCGCTGAGATCTTAAATGAACAAGGCTATCGAACTTTTGCTATTAATCAGCGTGGATATAGTCTTGGGGCGCAACCAGAAAATCGTCGGGACTATCGAAGTGCAGAGTTGGTAGCAGATGTAAATGCTTTATTAGAAATGATCCAGCAACCTGTATATTTGGTCGGACATGACTGGGGTGCTGTCGTGGCTTGGGAGGTTGCCCAGCATTATCCTGAAAAAATTAAACATCTCATTACGGTTTCAGTTCCACATAAAGCCGCATTTATGCGAGCAATGCTGAGCAGTAATCAACTATTAAAATCATATTATATTGGATTATTTCAACTGCCGAAGATTCCCGAGCTGTTGTTTGAAAAAGTCCCAAAATTAGGCTTAGGTCTATTAAAAGATTCAGGAATGACTACGAAACAACTTGAAGATTTTCAACAGGACATGGTGGCTGAACAACGTTTAAGCTATGCATTAAATTGGTATCGAGGACTTCCATTTAGTTCAAACCGCCATCTTACTCAACCGATTCGCGTTCCAACTTTGTTTATTTGGGGCAAACATGATTCAGCAGTAAGTGCAAAAAGTGTCGAATTGAATCATCGTTATATTGCTGCACCTTATAGAGAAATTATTATGGATGCAACACATTGGATCCCTGTTCAAAATGCCAAAGCATTGAGTCAGTATATTTTAGAAACGATTTAATATTGATGTTCTAACCATAAAAATGCCCTCACAAGAAGAGGGCATGATTTGATTCAAAATATGCTTTGAATTAAATGGAGAATGATGAACCACAGCCACATGTGGTTGTTGCATTTGGATTTTCAACAATAAAGCGAGAGCCTTCTAGACCTTCAACATAATCTACTTTTGAGCCAACAAGATATTGGTAACTCAACGAGTCAACTAACATTTTTACATCGCCGTTGATAAATTCTGCGTCATCTTCGTTCATGCTTTCAGCAAAATTAAATCCATAAGAAAAACCAGAACAGCCGCCACCCGTTACATAGACACGTAACATCAAATCTTGATTACCTTCGCTATCACGAAGTTGGCGAACTTTATTTGCAGCATTGTCGGTCAGCTCAAGTGCTTGGGCGGTCATGATATTGTTCCTCATATTTCGAATGGCTTAAACAAAAAGACCATATATTCAGTATAACATACTCAATATATGGTCAGTGAGTGAACTTTAAAGTAAATTCAGACTAAATTTATCGGATTTAATCTAGATTTATTTATAGTTCTCATCTTGTAGGGCACACTCAAAGTTTTTAGGGTCATTTTTACAACGGAATTGCCAAAGAATTTTCATCATTTGCTTATTGTAAACACCTTGCTTGGTTAAGCTGATACGCGACTCACGCATTAACTTTTGATACCCTGGTTTATCGCCTTCAGGCACCTGCATCCAGTATTTAGCAGGAATATCTGCCTTCATCTTACCAATAATACTGTTGGCACGAGGAAGCTGAGTTTTAATCCAATCACGAGACTTTTGGCCATAACCAGCTGGGAATTTATCAGGGCGAATAATAATATTTCCAGTCACTTGTAAAAGTGGATAATTAACAATCGCACCTTTACTGCCTAGACCTTTATGTAACTCTAGTGGTTTAAATACAGCGGCAGGTGCACCAATAATATCAACCTGCCCATTGTTAAACTTACTCCCAAAATTGGTTACATCGGCGCTTACAGCTTGAGCACCAATTTGTTGAACCATAATCTTTTGGGCTTGGTCATAGTCAAGAACTGCAATTTTTTTCCCTGCTGCTTTGGCAACAGTATTGATGTTACGGTCATTGACCATGAGGAAAGCATCACCAACAGGAATTACCCCGACCACTTCATACTTTCCATTGGTCATGTATTTGGCAAAATTTGGACTAGCAAGTCCTTGCATGATTTTTACCGCAAGATTAAGGTCAGGAATCGCACCTATGGCATCTAAAGAGCCTGTAAAGCTATTAAATTGACGACCACGCATTCCCGTAATACTGACAGCATCACATTTACCAGCTTTAAAATCTTCAGCAATGACGGCTTCATTAGAATTTACTTTTAATTCAAGATCTGCACCCCAGTTTTTCGCTGCAAGTTGATAATCTTTCATTAATGTAAAAACGTCGCCATTTTTACCAACCAAATCAAACACACACATGACTTGTTTTGCTTGAGTAGTAGAGACAGCAGCCAAAAGACCTGTAGCAACAATGAGGGCATGAGACCATTTCATTATTTTTTTCCTTTCCATGATCAATATTATTCATGTCCAACCAAACTGGACTTTTTATCAAGAATTTAATTCAGGATATGATTTATTACACAATCAAATATTCCACTCAATTCATCCATTTCCATGGTCATAATTTGAGTGAAAGTATCATTTGACATTAGCCAAATCATTGCCTGAAATGAATGAAATCACAATGACTTAAATGACAAAATTTCAAATCAGAATATAAACCTGATCATTTGGCAAATGGTCTTGTAAAACCTTGATTTTTGTTTTTCAAAGCTTCATTGCATTTGCTAAATTGACAATAGCATTGAGGTGTAGTTTGAACCCTTAGTCTTTATTGTTGTCACGCCCTCGACGATCATCACGTTTTTTATCACGTTGATTTTGGCGGTCATGCTGTTGCCATTGTTTTGGGTCAGCTCTATTGTCCCAGCGACGATCATGATTAGATTTGTTATTCCACTCTTGTCGACGTTGTTCCCAATGCTGTTTTCTCATTTGATCACGTTTTGCTTGTTCATATTGCCAACGTTGTCGATCATGCTGAGCTTGGCGCCGTTCTTGTTCAATCCGCATTTGCTGTATACGATAGGCACGCTCACGTTCCCAACGCTGACGGTCATTATTGCGGTCATATCTTGAATCATAGCGTGGAGCATAGCCATAATCACGATAAACCGGTTGTCCATAACCGCGTGTGTCATAACCTTCATCGGGAAATGCAACACAACCCACAGCAATAATAGATGTTATGAGCGAAACAAATAATGCTTTGATAGCCATAAGTTGTCTCCGTGTAACAATCAAAATAGCAAAAAAAAACTGAGATATAGCAAAATAGTCAATGACAAGTCATTTTAGTCAGATTAGCGTATTTAAAATTTATATTTGTATATCGATGACGAGACTTGTATAAGATTATAGTCAGTCAATTCCTGATCATGTAGAAAATATGAAGAATTTGGACATTTAAGGAAGAAACATAATGGTTGCTTTTCAACGTAATATTCATGAGTTAGTCGAAAAGGGGCAAGGTTCAGCGGGGCGTGCTGTAGATCGTTTACCGACATTTGCACAAGAGTCTTTAAGCAAGTTATTGGGATATCCTTACCAATTCCCTCAATTGGACAGCTTTACCAAATGTTTAATGGCTGCTCAACTCAAGCAAGGTAAAGTAGGCTTTATTGGTGCAAATGTAGAACGCTCTAGAAAGCAGTTTGAATCACAAATGCAATCTATTATCAATAAACCTACCCATGTTCAGTTTGTAGAAGATATTCGTTTACCATTACAAAGTGGTAGTGTTTATGCGCGCCATTATCATCCCGCACCAAATAAAAAATTACCAATGCTTGTTTTTTACCATGGCGGTGGTTTTGTCGTGGGGAGTGTTGATACCCATGATGAAGTGTGTCGATTAATTGCAGCACATGCAAAAGTTCAAGTTTTAAGTATTGAATATCCACTCGCTCCAGAAGTTGGACCTCGCGAATTGATCCAGTCATGTGAAGATGCTCTGGCTTGGGTATATCAAAATCGCCGTCAATTTAAAATCCTAAAAAGTCGAATTGCGGTTGGTGGAGATAGTGCAGGTGGCAATATTAGTGCAGTCGTGGCACAACGAACAGTAAATTCAGTATATGCACCACAAGCTCAATTTTTAATTTATCCTGCAGTTGATTTTAAGAGTCGACATCCGTCCTTCTTTGCTTATAAAGATGGTTTGGTTTTAACAGGTTCTGATATTGATTATGTGACAGACTATTACGTCACACGTTTTAATGTTGCCTTGGATGATCCAATCATTTCACCAACCAATGGTCCTCTCAAGAAACTTGCACCAGCCTTTGTGATCACAGCAGGGCATGATGTATTGCATGATGAAGGTAAAATTTACGCCTACAAACTCAGACAAAATGGTGTCAAAGTTCATTACCATGATTATGAAGATCAAACTCACGGTTTTATCAACCTAACGCCAGTATCACGAAAAGCAAAAAAATACGTCATTGAAATGAGTAAAGAGTTTCGTAAATTTTGGGATAAACAATAAAGTCGATCGCATATTGAGTATCAACAACTATTGTTTCACGTGAAACAATAGTTGTTGATCAAAAAACAATCAAGCTAAGTAGAAAGCAAAATACATAAGATAGCTAAGCTAACTATATATAAAGATACACAATATAAAGATACTGAGACCATTTAAACAATTCGAACTTCAACTTTATCTCAACAGATAAATGTAGGGTATTGGTAAAGGTGGTGAAATGTCATTTTTCAATCATATAAAAGCACACTAATATAAGCGCAAACGTATCAAATCAATTTAAGGAAAAAAGACAATGATTAAGAAAATCGGTATGGGTGTTGCTTTGGGCATTCTCATGCAACCTGTATTTGCCAATACAGATATGCAAATCAAAACCAACTTGGGCAACATCAATATTGAACTATATGATGATCAAGCTCCAATTTCCGTTAAGAATTTTAAGAGCTATGTAAATAGTCAATTCTATAATGGCACCATTTTCCATCGCGTTATTCCTGGCTTTATGATCCAAGGCGGTGGCTTCGATAGTAATATGAAAGAGAAAGTAACGCAGGCGCCGATTCAAAACGAATCGAGTAATGGTTTAAAGAACCTTCGTGGCACTTTAGCAATGGCGAGAACCAATGCACCAAATTCAGCAACCAGCCAATTCTTTATTAACGTTGCAAATAACGACTTTTTAAATAAGTCTGCGGGTAACCCAGGTTACGCCGTGTTTGGTAAAGTTACTCAAGGGCTCGATATCGTAGATAAAATAGTGCAAACCCCTACAGCAACAGTCGGGATGTATCAAGATGTACCTAAACAAGCTGTAAAAATCATCAGTATTCAAACCATAAAGAGCAATGTCAAAAAATAATTAAAAAATAAAGCAGAAATATTCTGGTCATATTTCTGCTTTATTATTAAAAGCTTACGCCATAATAAGTCTAAAAACGAACCAAAATAGTGCGTAAAAATACAACACTCAATAAAACAATCAGTTAAAAGCACTTGCGTGTGTAAGAAATTGCCCTATAATGAGCTCATCCCGACGCGATACAGCAAACGAACTTAGCTTAGAGGGTTAAGTTGTTGAATGTTTATTGCGTCTTATTTATCACTGACGAGGTGGTAAATTGATCATTAAGAGAATATGAAGAACAACTTGTGTGGATTTTTACTGATTGATCGAAATATTATCATTGATTGATTGGTTTAAATTACTCGAAGTTTATTTGAGAGAATTTGTCAGTACATTGATGAGCCAGAATTGTGACCTTAAGTCACTAATGATTTTAACTGAAGAGTTTGATCATGGCTCAGATTGAACGCTGGCGGCAGGCTTAACACATGCAAGTCGAGCGGGGGATGTTGCTTCGGTAACTGACCTAGCGGCGGACGGGTGAGTAATACTTAGGAATCTGCCTATTAATGGGGGGCAACATCTCGAAAGGGATGCTAATACCGCATACGCCCTACGGGGGAAAGCAGGGGATCACTTGTGACCTTGCGTTAATAGATGAGCCTAAGTCGGATTAGCTAGTTGGTGGGGTAAAGGCCTACCAAGGCGACGATCTGTAGCGGGTCTGAGAGGATGATCCGCCACACTGGGACTGAGACACGGCCCAGACTCCTACGGGAGGCAGCAGTGGGGAATATTGGACAATGGGGGGAACCCTGATCCAGCCATGCCGCGTGTGTGAAGAAGGCCTTATGGTTGTAAAGCACTTTAAGCGAGGAGGAGGCTCTTTTGGTTAATACCCAAGATGAGTGGACGTTACTCGCAGAATAAGCACCGGCTAACTCTGTGCCAGCAGCCGCGGTAATACAGAGGGTGCGAGCGTTAATCGGATTTACTGGGCGTAAAGCGTGCGTAGGCGGCTTTTTAAGTCGGATGTGAAATCCCCGAGCTTAACTTGGGAATTGCATTCGATACTGGGAAGCTAGAGTATGGGAGAGGATGGTAGAATTCCAGGTGTAGCGGTGAAATGCGTAGAGATCTGGAGGAATACCGATGGCGAAGGCAGCCATCTGGCCTAATACTGACGCTGAGGTACGAAAGCATGGGGAGCAAACAGGATTAGATACCCTGGTAGTCCATGCCGTAAACGATGTCTACTAGCCGTTGGGGTCTTTGAGACTTTAGTGGCGCAGCTAACGCGATAAGTAGACCGCCTGGGGAGTACGGTCGCAAGACTAAAACTCAAATGAATTGACGGGGGCCCGCACAAGCGGTGGAGCATGTGGTTTAATTCGATGCAACGCGAAGAACCTTACCTGGTCTTGACATAGTAAGAACTTTCCAGAGATGGATTGGTGCCTTCGGGAACTTACATACAGGTGCTGCATGGCTGTCGTCAGCTCGTGTCGTGAGATGTTGGGTTAAGTCCCGCAACGAGCGCAACCCTTTTCCTTACTTGCCAGCATTTCGGATGGGAACTTTAAGGATACTGCCAGTGACAAACTGGAGGAAGGCGGGGACGACGTCAAGTCATCATGGCCCTTACGACCAGGGCTACACACGTGCTACAATGGTCGGTACAAAGGGTTGCTACCTAGCGATAGGATGCTAATCTCAAAAAGCCGATCGTAGTCCGGATTGGAGTCTGCAACTCGACTCCATGAAGTCGGAATCGCTAGTAATCGCGGATCAGAATGCCGCGGTGAATACGTTCCCGGGCCTTGTACACACCGCCCGTCACACCATGGGAGTTTGTTGCACCAGAAGTAGGTAGTCTAACCGTAAGGAGGACGCTTACCACGGTGTGGCCGATGACTGGGGTGAAGTCGTAACAAGGTAGCCGTAGGGGAACCTGCGGCTGGATCACCTCCTTAACGAAAGATTGACGATTGGTAAGAATCCACAACAAGTTGTTCTTCATTGATGTATCTGAGGGTCTGTAGCTCAGTTGGTTAGAGCACACGCTTGATAAGCGTGGGGTCACAAGTTCAAGTCTTGTCAGACCCACCAAGTCTACTGAACACAGAAGAGCAGATATATTAAGATCTTAAGCTGGGGACTTAGCTTAGTTGGTAGAGCGCCTGCTTTGCACGCAGGAGGTCAGGAGTTCGACTCTCCTAGTCTCCACCAAATTTGAGGGAAAACAAAGCAACGCTTTGTCCGAAAATTTAAGCAAGAAGCTGTGCTTCGCGCAGGCATCCATTTGAAAGATGAAATTGATTATAGAAATTAATGAACTGAAGTTTATAGAGTTTATTAACTTCTGTGATTTATCACAGTGAACTACTTGCTGACGAGGCGGTAGAGAATCATTAACAGAATATATTTGAGTTGAAATAATTGTTTAACTCGTTTTATGAAGCTTAACAAGCAATTGTTAATGTGGAGTGAAATGAGAACTAGCGATAAAACTGAATCAAGCGTTTTGGTATATGAATTAAATTGAAGCTGTACAGTGATTAAGTTCACAAGCAACAAATAGAAGTGGTTAAATCCACATTGTTGATCCTCCTTGTAGGGATTAACGACTGTTTGGGGTTGTATAGTCAAGTAATTAAGTGCATGTGGTGGATGCCTTGGCAGTCAGAGGCGAAGAAAGACGTAATAGCCTGCGATAAGCTTCGGGGAGGCGGCAAATATCCTGTGATCCGGAGATTTCTGAATGGGGAAACCCACTTACCATAAGGTAGGTATCGCATGATGAATACATAGTCATGCGAGGCGAACGAGGGGAAGTGAAACATCTCAGTACCCTTAGGAAAAGAAATCAATTGAGATTCCCTCAGTAGCGGCGAGCGAACGGGGATCAGCCCATTAAGTTATATGTGTATTAGCGGAAAGCTCTGGGAAGTGCTACCGTAGAGGGTGATAGTCCCGTACACGAAAGTGCACATATAATGATGACGAGTAGGGCGAGGCACGTGAAACCTTGTCTGAATATGGGGGGACCATCCTCCAAGGCTAAATACTCCTGACTGACCGATAGTGAACCAGTACCGTGAGGGAAAGGCGAAAAGAACCCCTGTGAGGGGAGTGAAATAGATCCTGAAACCGCATGCATACAAGCAGTGGGAGCCAACTTGTTTGGTGACTGCGTACCTTTTGTATAATGGGTCAGCGACTTATATTCAGTAGCAAGGTTAACCGTATAGGGGAGCCGTAGAGAAATCGAGTCTTAATAGGGCGTTTAGTTGCTGGGTATAGACCCGAAACCGGGTGATCTATCCATGAGCAGGTTGAAGGTTGGGTAACACTAACTGGAGGACCGAACCCACTGTCGTTGAAAAGCCAGGGGATGACTTGTGGATAGGGGTGAAAGGCTAATCAAACTCGGTGATAGCTGGTTCTCCCCGAAAGCTATTTAGGTAGCGCCTCGGACGAATACCATAGGGGGTAGAGCACTGTTTCGGCTAGGGGGTCATCCCGACTTACCAAACCGATGCAAACTCCGAATACCTATGAGTACTATCCGGGAGACAGACTGCGGGTGCTAACGTCCGTAGTCAAGAGGAAAACAATCCAGACCGCCAGCTAAGGCCCCAAAATTATAGTTAAGTGGGAAACGATGTGGGAAGGCATAGACAGCTAGGAGGTTGGCTTAGAAGCAGCCACCCTTTAAAGAAAGCGTAATAGCTCACTAGTCGAGTCGGCCTGCGCGGAAGATGTAACGGGGCTAAAACTATATGCCGAAGCTGCGGATGTATACATTGTATACGTGGTAGGGGAGCGTTCTGTAAGCCGATGAAGGTGTGTTGAGAAGCATGCTGGAGGTATCAGAAGTGCGAATGCTGACGTGAGTAACGACAAAACGGGTGAAAAACCCGTTCGCTGAAAGACCAAGGGTTCCAGTCCAACGTTAATCGGGGCTGGGTGAGTCGACCCCTAAGGCGAGGCCGAGAGGCGTAGTCGATGGGAAATTGGTTAATATTCCAATACTTCTGTGTAATGCGATGAGAGGACGGAGAAAGTTAAGTCAGCCTGGCGTTGGTTGTCCAGGTGAAAGGTTGTAGGCATGCATCTTAGGCAAATCCGGGGTGCTCTATGCTGAGAACTGATAGCAAGCGAGTTTACTCGTGAAGTGGCTGATACTATGCTTCCAGGAAAAGTCTCTAAGCTTCAGTTACACAGGAATCGTACCCGAAACCGACACAGGTGGTCAGGTCGAGTAGACCAAAGCGCTTGAGAGAACTCTGCTGAAGGAACTAGGCAAAATGGTACCGTAACTTCGGGAGAAGGTACGCTGCTGACGGTGATAGGACTTGCTCCTTGAGCTATTGGCAGCCACAGAAACCAGGCCCCTGCAACTGTTTATTAAAAACATAGCACTCTGCAAACACGAAAGTGGACGTATAGGGTGTGATGCCTGCCCGGTGCTGGAAGGTTAATTGATGGGGTTAGCGTAAGCGAAGCTCTTGATCGAAGCCCCAGTAAACGGCGGCCGTAACTATAACGGTCCTAAGGTAGCGAAATTCCTTGTCGGGTAAGTTCCGACCTGCACGAATGGCATAATGATGGGGGCGCTGTCTCCAGCAGAGGCTCAGTGAAATCGAAATCGCCGTGAAGATGCGGTGTACCCGCGGCTAGACGGAAAGACCCCGTGAACCTTTACTGCAGCTTGACATTGAACTTTGATCTTACTTGTGTAGGATAGGTGGGAGGCTTAGAAGTAGCGACGCCAGTTGCTATGGAGCCATCCTTGAAATACCACCCTGGTAATATTGAGGTTCTAACTCTGTCCCGTTATCCGGGACGAGGACCATGTCTGGTGGGTAGTTTGACTGGGGCGGTCTCCTCCTAAAGAGTAACGGAGGAGTACGAAGGTGCGCTCAGCGTGGTCGGAAATCACGCGTAGAGTATAAAGGCAAAAGCGCGCTTAACTGCGAGACCCACAAGTCGAGCAGGTACGAAAGTAGGTCTTAGTGATCCGGTGGTTCTGTATGGAAGGGCCATCGCTCAACGGATAAAAGGTACTCTGGGGATAACAGGCTGATACCGCCCAAGAGTTCATATCGACGGCGGTGTTTGGCACCTCGATGTCGGCTCATCTCATCCTGGGGCTGAAGCAGGTCCCAAGGGTATGGCTGTTCGCCATTTAAAGAGGTACGCGAGCTGGGTTTAGAACGTCGTGAGACAGTTCGGTCCCTATCTACCGTGGGCGTTGGAAATTTGAGAGGATCTGCTCCTAGTACGAGAGGACCAGAGTGGACGAACCTCTGGTGTACCGGTTGTGACGCCAGTCGCATCGCCGGGTAGCTATGTTCGGAAGGGATAACCGCTGAAAGCATCTAAGCGGGAAGCCTACCTCAAGATAAGATTTCCCTAGGACTTTATGTCCTCTAAAGAGCCGTTGAAGACTACGACGTTGATAGGTTGGATGTGGAAGTGCGGTGACGCATGAAGCTGACCAATACTAATTGCTCGTGAGGCTTGACTATACAACACCCAAGCAGTTGTATATGAAGCATCATTTGATTCATAAAAGATCAAAGATACTTGATTTAGTTGTAAAGCTAGTTACAATAACCAACTCAAATGTTCTTCTGTTAAACTCATTTGGAACAAAGTAAGGCATACCCATAAGACCCGAAAAAGTCCATAACAGTTTGCTGGCGACAATAGCAAGAGTGAAC
Organism: Acinetobacter sp. Tol 5; assembly: GCF_019702905.1. Taxonomy (NCBI): domain Bacteria; kingdom Pseudomonadati; phylum Pseudomonadota; class Gammaproteobacteria; order Moraxellales; family Moraxellaceae; genus Acinetobacter; species Acinetobacter sp. Tol 5. The sequence goes on from NZ_AP024708.1 coordinate 25,626, forward strand.
CACCTGATCCCTTCCCGAACTCAGAAGTGAAACCTCTTAGCGCTGATGGTAGTGTGGGGTTACCCATGTGAGAGTAAGTCATCGCCAGCTTTTAATTCTTAAAACACCCTCAACTAACTGTTGAGGGTGTTTTTTTATGTGTAAAGAAAAGATAGAAACGATGGAAAAGGAAGAAAAAAGCTATATGGCATAATTATTTTAGGATCGCATTTATTGAAATGGATGTAATACATGCATTTTACGCCATTGAGGCACGCTGTACATTGTGTTAAAAAAGAATCACTAATGATGAGAAAATAATCAATATGCTCATTTTCCAATTTTTCTTCACCGATTATGATGGTGATGAAGTTTTACCCGCTCAAACTCAATATGCATCTATAGATGAAATCATAGAACTTATGCAATCGGTTTTAATTCGACCAGAAAATTTTTTAGGAATTGTTGATAAAAATGATCGAACCTTACAGTTTATTGTGAACTCTGATCATTCATTAGATGCAGATATACCTATACCTGATCAAAAAGGCTCTTATACAAAAAGGTTAAGCTTAGAAGAAGCGATTAAGATTGTACAGAAACAGACAGAGTACATTCAACTTGATGAAATTGAAGGCATGACTTTCATGAAGTGGTAGATTTTTAACGGGTAATTCGATTTCGTTCAATTGTTTTAACTAGAAAAATAAAAACCCTGGTAATACTCCCATTTTTAATTGATTTTATAAGTAGAAAGGCAAAGTCCTTATCATTGTTTAAATTTAGGTGGTTTACCATTAACTGACATATGTGGTCGTTCATGATTATAAAAGTGTTGCCATATCGTTGTATAGTCTTCAACTTCTTCAAGCTCTCGAAATAAATATTGATTCAAACATTCATATCTAACCGTCCTGTTGAAGCGTTCAACATAAGCATTCTGTTGTGGATGACCTGGTTGAGTAAACACATGCTCAATTCCATGTTGAGTACACCACGCTTGCATTAAATCACTCACATACTCGGGTCCATTATCACTACGGATCCGCTTTGGCTTACCTCGCCATGCAATTAATTGATCCAATCCCCTCAGCACTCGTTGAGCTGGCAAAGAAAAATCAATCAATATATCCAGTGACTCACGGTTATAATCATCAATAACATTGTGAATTCGGTAACTGCGACCATCACTCAGTTGGTCATGCATAAAGTCCATTGACCACGATTCATTTGGTGTTGATGGTACTGTAAGCGGTTTAGGCTTTATTCGCTGAATGCGTTTGTTTGGTTTAATTCGTAGGTTAAGCTCAAGCTCCTTATAAATTCGATAAACACGTTTGTGGTTCCATGAGTAGCCTTTGACATTACGTAGGTACAAGAAGCAAAGCTGAAAGCCCCAAGTCTTATTCTCATTGGTAAGCTTCAGTAGCCAGTCTGCAATCATCTTATTTTGCTCATCTAATTGAGCTTTATAACGATAACAGGTTTGACTAAGTTGAAAGATGAAGCAAGCTTTACTCACTGAAATCTTGAATTGTTCAACGGCTCGCTGAGCAAGAGATTTACGTTGTACAGGCTTTATAACTTCTTTGACAGTGCATCCTGAAGAATATCTGCTTTAAGACGTTCGTCAGCATACATACGTTTCAGACGAGCATTTTCAGCTTCTAATTCTTTAAGTCGTGTCATCATTGAAATATCCATACCTCCATATTTCGCTTTCCATTTATAAAATGTAGCGGAACTCATACCATGTTCACGGCATAAGTTAGGCACAGGTGTTCCTGATTCAGCTTGTTTTAAAATACTCATGATTAAGCTGTCTGAATATTTAGATGTTTTCATAAAAAATCTCCTTTACAGGATTATTCGATTTTCTACTTTTGAGTTCAATTATTTTGAGGGGGGATTACCCCCTCAGATATCCTTGCCTGAGGGTTATATATTGGTAATATACTAGATATCTAAAAAAATCCTCAGCGTATCTAAGAAAATGCTGAGATCATCGACATTCAAGATAACGGTTTTAATGATTAAAAGTGTGCATTTAAGCCAATATATGGACCTTTAAAATCTAATTTGTACTTTAGATCATCTTTATCAGCATCAATATTCAGATAGCGATAGCCTACTTTAGCGCCAACATCTAACAGTAGACTTTGTACAAAATTATATTGAAGCTCTGCTTGTACATCGGTCATTGTTGTATCTCCGTCACTTCCAACAACAATTTCTCCTTTAGTACTCAAACCTGTAAAAGGTAATTTTCCACCTATAGATGCATAGGCGATAGGTACATTGCCAGAAATAGTGTTATTAACGTACTGAAGTGCATCATATTGCTTAATATCACTATCAACATTTGCGAGACCAAAACCTATATCGGCGCTCACGATATTATCAAGTATTTCATAATACAAAATATAATCTGTATTGGTGAATTTAACTTTATCGGAGTTAGGTGAACTCGTATTGTTCTCCGTTGTACTATCTATATTGGTGTATTTAATTTTGACATTAGGTAAAAGAGGAATAGGGTGTTCAAAAGCTATAGAAGCTTGAATACCATTATCTCGATCAATATCATTCTCACTATTTAAGGGCTTGGTATTTTTAATTTTCCCATCGTAAGACCAGTAACTTACATCACCAGTTAAACCAATAAAATCAGCTTGGGCAAATGAGCTTAAACCTAGTGCTGCAATAAATAATGGCAATTGAATAGCTTTCATATTTCCTTCTTGATGAAATAATTTTTCATCTGATATTTTTGTTACTTAAATAGGATTCAATACAGCAGAAACTGTGGGCATGATATAGAGGTTTATCAAATTTTGCATTATTAAAAAAGATGAAATCGAGGATATAACATGAGTGAGACTATTGACGATACAGTGTTTGAACTACCACTTTATGTCGCAAATAAGGCAGTAAAAACAGGGAAATGGCTCGAGGTCTATGACAAGTTTTCTGGTCAGCTATATGCAAAAGTCGCTTTAGCTGATGCAAAAACCTTAGAAAAATCGATCAGTGCAGCAGTAAACGCTGAAAAGGAAATGGCAGCACTGAAACCCTTTCAAAAGCAAAAAATACTTTTACACTGTGTTGGTCGTTTTAAAGAATTGCGTGAAGAATTAACTCAGCTTTTGATTGTGGAAGGTGGAAAGCCAAAACTTGCTGCCGCAGCAGAAGTTGAGAGATTGATTAATACTTTTCAAATTGCCGCAGATGCCGTATCCACGATGAGTAATGGTCATTTGATGCCTTTAGCAGTGACAGCTGCTGCATCTGCGTACCGAGGAATGGTGCAGCATGTACCAATTGGCGCAATTTCCTTAATTAGTCCTTTTAATTTTCCGCTGAATTTAACTGCACATAAAATAGCACCTGCGATAGCAGCAGGTTGTCCATTTGTACTTAAACCAGCCAGTTTGACACCCATTTCTGCATTAAAAATCGCAGAAATTTTAGCGGAAACAGATTTGCCTAAAGGTGCATTTTCAGTTTTACCCTGTCCGCGTGAACATGCGGATGTGTTGGTGACTGATGATCGTTTTAAATTATTAAGTTTTACTGGCTCGGATCAAGTTGGTTGGGATATGAAAGCGCGAGCAGGACGTAAAAAAGTTACCTTAGAGTTAGGGGGTAATGCTGCTGTGTTGATTGAGCCAGATACAGAGCTCAATGATGCACTGTTTGATCGAGTGATAAGTGGTGCATATAGTCATGCTGGTCAAGTCTGTATCAGTGTGCAACGAATTCTTGTTCATGCCGATAATTATACAGAGTTTAAGAAGAAGTTGGTAGCGAAACTGAAAAAGATACGTGCAGCAGATCCAAGTTTAGAAACCACAATTGTTGGTCCAATGATTAAAGCATCTGAAGCACTCCGATTAAAAAAATGGCTCGATAAAGCAGAGAAAAAAGGCACTAAAATTTTATTGGGTGGTGCTTTATCAGGTGTTTTATTTGAGCCAACGTTGCTAGAAAATGTAGACGAGTCACTTGAGATTTATCAAAATGAAGCGTTTGGTCCGGTGGCAATTTTAGAAAAGTATAAAAACTTTGAAAAAGGGATTGAGATTATTAACACAAGTCGTTTTGGTCTACAGGCAGGGATCTATACACAAAATCTCAATAAAATGCTCTATGCATGGGATCATTTAGAAGTGGGTGGGGTAATTATCAATGATATACCGACTTTTAGAGTGGATAATATGCCTTATGGAGGTGTCAAAGATTCAGGGCTGGGACGTGAAGGTATTCAATTCGCTATTCGTGATATGCAGGAAGAGCGCTTGCTTGTGATTAAACAATAAGCCATATTAAAGGAGCCTCGGCTCCTTGTTTTGTTAATTTTTTGAATAGAGTGAAAAATGATAATAAAAACTTTACCTCAGTGGATTTCATTGGTTTTCCTGTCCTTAGTTAGTGTGCAAATTTGGGCATTTCAGGCTGAAAAACTAGTCAATGACGCGCGATCACAAATCTGGAAAACACTTTATTATGATCCGAGCTATACCCAACTCAAGTATCCAATGGGCGATGTACCTTTGGTCAAAGGTGTATGTACTGATGTGGTGATTCGTGCTTTACGTCATCAACACATTGATTTACAAAAGTTGATTCATGAGGATATGCAACGAAATTTTAAAAAATATCCGCAAAAGTGGGGTTTAAAATCGACTGATAAAAATATTGATCATCGACGGGTACCCAACATCATGACTTATTTTCAACGACAAGGTTATCAAGTCAATGATCAGAAATATCAAGCGGGTGATATTGTCACTTGGGATTTAGGCAAAGGACTTACCCACATTGGCATTATTTCAGATAAGACAACACTTTTATCCAAAACCCCTTTGGTGATTCATAACATTGGTTATGGAACACGTGAAAACGATATTTTATTGAGCTATAAAATTATAGGGCATTATCGTTTACCTAAAAACTCAAGTCCCTAATAGACCATTGATCATAAAAAGATTTTGGACAACTTTTAAATCAAGCAAAGCGATTCATCTTGAAATTCTTAGGATGCTTTAGAAAAAAATCTATGCTTTTAAGTTTGTTAAAGCAGACAACTTTTATGGTTTAAATAGACTCTTTTTTGTAATGCCTTAACTTATTTCTTTTTGTTGTAGGGCATGCAAAATAGTTTTTTTTACTCAAATAAAAAGTTGTTAAAAATATTCTCCCTAGGGAATATGAGGTGTATTTTTCCAAGTGTTGATAAGCAATTGGTGATCGTCTCAGCTCATGATTAAAAGTTGATTTATGGTCGATCAATCAAAAAATAAAAGCATAGAGATCCGTATATATTGCTTATCTTTTTAATTAACACGTCTAAAAAGCTGAAATTAACAGTAAATCAGATCATTATTTCGACAGGGTGAGATAAAAAATAGCCATAAGAGATAAATGGTATAAAAAAACCAAGAAAATTTTCACAATTTACAGATAAATCGATATAAAACAGGTATTGTTAGTCCATTAAACAGTCGTTTTCTATTGAAGCGCTTTAACCAAGCAATCAACACAATGACTGGTTTGGAATAACAACAAAGTGCTCAAAAGGTGCTGTTTTATTCGAACAACAAAATTTTAAAATTGGTACTTCTTTTGCTCGCAGATGACAATGACAAAAAGCGGCATTGGAGGACATCTACAGAATTAGGTGTTTTATGACAGAATCTCGTGAAAACTGGACATCACGATCGGGTTTTATTATTGCAGCTGTTGGATCGGCTGTGGGTTTAGGTAATATTTGGCGTTTTCCTTATGTTGCTTATGAAAATGGTGGTGGTGCATTTTTAATTCCTTATTTAATAGCATTAATTACTGCTGGTTTACCTCTATTATTTTTGGATTATGCAACAGGGCATAAAAGCAATAACTCTCCACCTAAAGCGTATCGTGCTTTATTCAAAGGAGGTGAAACTTTAGGTTGGTGGCAAGTCTGTGTCTGTATCATTATTGGTTTATATTATGCCAGTGTGCTGACTTGGGCAGGCAGTTATGTGTACTTCTCTATTGGTCAGTTATGGGGAAATGATCCTGAAAATTTCTTCTTTAATACCTATCTACAAACATCTAAAGCAACTGGTTTTGATTTCCAATTTGTAGGTCATTTATTTTGGCCTATCGTTGGAATTTGGGCACTTACTCTGATCATTTTATTTGGTGGTGTCAAGAAAGGTGTTGAATTATCGAACAAAATTTTCATGCCATTGTTGTTTATTCTATTCACTATTCTTGTGATTCAGGCATTACGCTTACCAGGTGCAGTGCAAGGTTTGAATGCATTCTTTACCCCAAACTGGGCAGCGATGTGGGACTATAAAGTTTGGCTCGCGGCATTTGGTCATACTTTCTTTTCTCTTTCAGTTGGTTTCGGGATCATGGTGACCTATGCATCTTATCTTAAACCGAAAACCAACTTGACTGGTTCTGGTCTGATTGTTGGTTTTGCCAATGCTTCAACTGAAATCTTGGCAGGTATTGGTATTTTTGCTGCGCTTGGTTTTATGGCATTTGCAGCAGGGAAGCCTGTTGATCAAGTCGTGAGTGGTGGTATCGGTTTGGCATTCATTGCGTTCCCTAAAATCATTTCGAGTTTAGGAGCTGGTGCTGATTTATTTGGTTTATTGTTCTTCTCTTCTTTATTTGTGGCTGGTATTTCTTCAATGGTGAGTATCCTTGAAGTACCCATTGCGGCAATGCAAGACAAGTTAAAGTGGGGACGTAAAAAAGCCGTGACGATCATTGGTGGTGGTAGTGCGATTGTTTCGATCTTCTTATTTTCAAGTGTGAATGCAATTAAACTGGTTGATATTGTCGATCATTTTATCAACAATATTGGTATTATTGGTGGTGCATTATTGTCAATTATTGCAGTGGCATGGTTTAAACGTTCTGCATTGATCGAGTTGCGTGATCATGTGAACCGTATTTCAACTGTTCAATTAGGTAAAGGTTGGGATTTCACATTAACCGTCATCACTTCTTTGATTTTGCTGGTAACTTTATGTATGACCATTTTTAGTTTGATTAAAAATGGATACGATACATATAGTGCAAGTATGTTGATGTTCTTTGGTTGGGGCAGTGTGATTTTCTGTGCTGTGGTGGCTTTAGTACTCAGCAAAATGAAAGATCGATAGGAGCAGCAAAATGAATACATCAGCTATTATTATGATGATTATTTCAATGGTGTTTTTATGGGGAGGATTAATTCTCTCGATCTTACACCTCATGAAAAATCCTGAAGAATTAGACGAGGTTCTTGAAGAAGTTAAAGATCAACATACACTTTGATTTAACTATTCATCTAAAGTCAAAAAAGCAGGCTATATTGCCTGCTTTTTTAGTCTGTTAAGCGAGTTTTTTGATTCGACAATAATAAAAACCATCACCATGATCAGTTTGCGGAAGTAATTGACGACCATGAATTTGTTCAATTCCCCAATCAGCATCAATTTTTATTTCTTCGGCATCTGTATGTTCTGCAAAGAATTCCACCATTTGTTGTTCATTTTCAGCTTTAAGAATTGAACAGGTGATATAAAGCAGGGTTCCACCGACTTTAAGTTGTTGCCACATATGATTCAAAATTTGCTTTTGCAAATCGACCACTTGTTGAATGTCTGTAGACTGTCTGAGTAAGCGAATATCTGGGTGACGACGCATTACACCGATTGCAGAACAAGGTGCATCTAGAATAATGCAATCTACAGGTTGCGTATAAGTCCATGTTGTAGCATCAGCTGTGATGATTTCTACGTCAGCATAGGCATTTAATTCAAGACGTTCCAAATTTTCAGAAACACGTAAGAGGCGTTTAGCATCATGATCAAGCGCAATTAATTTTTGTGGATTAAAGCGCTCTAAAATATGTGCTGTCTTTCCACCAGGCGCTGCACATGCATCGATAATAATTTTATCATCTAAATTTGGTAACAAGGTGGCACAGAGTTGAGCGTGTTCATCTTGAACGGAAAATCCGCCTTCTTCAAAGCCCGGCAAATGGGTAATATTTCCAGTTTGCTCAAGTACAATACCAACATCAGAAAGCATACAAGGTCGAGCATCGATTTGTTCTTCCTCTAAGATATCTAGATATTCATCACGACTAATCTGACGTTCATTGATACGCAAAGTCAGTGGTGCAACTTGTTTTAAGTTTTGACAGATTTCATCAACTTGGTTTGTCCAATCTTTTTTTAGTCGTTTGAACAGCCAACTTGGTAAGCCATGCGTTTGACTCAGCGCAGTTTCAAATTCTGATGTTTCACGTGAAACACGACGAAGGATAGCATTGACCAAGCCGCTCATTGGCTCAAATCCTAGTTGTTTAGCTGCGTTGACTGTTTCTGAAATCGCTGCATGTGCAGGAATACGCGTACATAAGAGTTGGTATAACCCAAGATATAAGCAACTTTCAAGCGCTTCATTGTCCAATGGTTTTGTTAATAGCGGAAGCGTAACGGCTTTTAAGGAATACCATTGACGTAGGCAGCCCAATGTTAGTTCATGGTATAAACCACGATCACGTTCAGAAACAGTGTTGATATGTTGGTTCAACACAGATGCTAAAGATTGACCATTTTGAACAGCAACAAGGGTTTTAATCACTTGGGCACGCAAATTCAAATTTTTTGCAGAGGATTGAATTTGACTCATGCGAATTGATGTCCTACAGATAGTTTATGACCTTGGATGATTTGAACGGGATTAACGGCTTTGCCTCCAGGCCACTGTAAACTGGTGAGACAAACTACGCCTTCACCACAGACCACATGTACGCCTTGCTTGTCCATTTCAATAATCGTTCCGACGTCTTCACCTTTTGCAATTACATCAGAAATTGTTGCATTCCAGATTCGTAGATTATTGCTTTCATCAATTGGAGTAAAGGCAACAGGCCAAGGGTTAAATGCTCGGATAGTGCGGTCAATTTCAATAGCAGATTTGCGCCAATCAATCTGGGCTTCTGCCTTAGTCAGTTTGTGGGCGTAAACGGTGAATTGTTCGTCTTGAACTTCACGTGCTTCTAAGTATTGTTGTAATTTTTGCTCTGATTCAAGCACTGTGCAGATTGCTTGTGCACCTTGAGTTGCAAGTTTTTCATACAAGCTTGCGGAAGTATCCATTGTTGTAATTGGGCAAAGGGTCTTATACAACATGTCCCCTGTATCTAATCCAGCTGCCATTTTCATAATTGTCACCCCAGTTTCAGTATCACCTGTGGCAATTGCACGCTGAATGGGCGCAGCACCACGCCAACGAGGTAATAATGAACCATGAATATTTAAACAACCGTATTTAGGTGTGTCTAAAATACTTTGGGGCAAGATTAAACCATAAGCAGCAACCACCATCACATCAGCACCTAAAGCTGCAAGCTCCTGTTGAGCCGCTAAGCCTTCTTCAGTGGATGCCTTGAAATGCAGGGGTTGATAAACAGGTAAATCATGCGTTAACGCAAGTTGTTTTACTGCTGAAGCTGTCAATTTTTGTCCACGACCTGACTTACGGTCCGGTTGAGTATACACAGCGACGATTTCGTGGTCAGTTTGAATCAGTGCTGCTAATGCTGAAGCTGCAAATTCGGGTGTGCCTGCAAAAATGATCTTCAAAGGTTGTGCTCAGATTAAATTTTAAAGTCAATTATAGCAAACATGGTTCTATGGTGGGATTTTCAAATGAAAATTTGATTTTCTCCAAATGTGAAAATTAATTATATTATTTTGACACAAAGCTATTTATTTATGATTTTGACGTATCTATAGATCTGATATGTTTCTTTTGATTAATGAATTTGATGATATTTTGATCGCAGTATGGGTGATATTAAAAAATAATGTGATTTAAATCACATTTAATAGACTATGTTTTATAAAAATTAGAATCATTTTTCAGAGTATGGTTTCTTACATATTGAAATAATGATCTGTTTTTTTGTGTTTTGTAAAGTTTTTCTAAACAAAATTAATAAATATTACTCAGAAAAACACAAAGTAGTGAAAGATAAAAATAAAAAGCTATTAAGAAAAATTGTAAACACAAAGAATGTAAACTTAATAAAATATAATTTTGAGGAATGAGTCACACTTATTTTTAACAAATGTGACAAAATTTGTCACATAATTAATTAGAAATAATGTGATTTTAGTAAAACTTTACAATACTGAGGATAAATATAACTCTATGTTTTTTAAATGTAAAATATTAAAAATGTAAAATAATATAGCTTAATTTCAAAAAAATTAAACCAATTGGTTTAAAAGTTAAAAAAAGTGAAATATATCTCATTTTTTTGATTGCTTTAATTGTATGTAAATTGTTAAATAAAAAAAATTGTACATTTTATATGCATTGCTAAAGCAGAACCTACTGCCCAAAATGCATCTCCTAAGGAAAAGCGATATGAATAAAATCTACAAAGTGATTTGGAATGCGACTTTGTTGGCATGGGTTGCAGTATCTGAATTGGCAAAAGGGAAAACCAAATCTACGACATCAAAATCCAAAGCTAAATCATTATCTTCATCTGTAATAGTTGGTGGGATAATATTAACAACACCTTTATCTTTAATAGCAGCTACTGTTCAAGTTGGAGGGGGAACTAATTCTGGAACAACTGCTACAGCTTCTACGAATTGTGCAGACTTATATAATTATCAAAATCCTGAGAACTCAGGCTCTGGAGCGGCTGGGAATTATAATGCAGGAAATCCAAGTGTGTGTTCGATCGCTATAGGTGAAAACGCACAAGGTGGTACTTCTGGAACTGGAGGGTCGCCAGGGATAGCGATAGGTGGAAATTCTAAAGCTACGGGTGGTTTATCTGTTGCTATAGGCGGATATGCTCAAGCGACAAATGTTGGAAGTATTGCTTTAGGCACAGCAGCTTTATCAAGTGGTTTTAACAGTTTAGCAATATCCAGACAAGCTGCTGCAACGAATAACTATTCAATAGCTATAGGTACAACTTCAGTTTCGAAAGGAGTTGGATCGATTGCTATGGGGCATTCAACGAATGCTTCTGGAGATCAATCGATAGCAATTGGTAGCTCGGATGCTGTTAATTCAGCAACAGCAACAACAACATACGATGGTACAACAAATACTCAAGCATCAGGTAGTAAATCGATTGCTATAGGTGCAAGCGCAAAGGCATCAACCAATAACAGCATTGCACTAGGTGCAGGATCGGTAACTTCTGCACAATCTGGTAATTCTTATCTTACTGGTGTAGGTGCATCAGCTACAAATGGTGTTGTATCTGTTGGAACTTCAACTGCAACACGTCGTATCCAAAATGTAGCAGATGGTTCAGCCGCTTCAGATGCTGTGACAGTTGCTCAGTTGGATAAAGCTTATGATGATACAAATGGTCGTTTAGCTGCTGCTTTAGGTACAGGTAGTGGTGCTGCCTATAATGCAGCAAACAATACATATACCGCTCCAACGAATATTGGGGGAACAGGTAAAAATACGATTGATGATGCAATTAAAGCAACTCAACGAAGTGTAGTCGCTGGATCAAATATTGTCGTTACCCCGACGACAGCTTCTGATGGTTCAATATCGTATTCGGTTGCTACAAGCGCAACACCGACGTTTACAAGTATAACTGTAAACAATGCACCAACGGCAGGTACAGATGCGACCAACAAGACTTATGTAGACTCAAAAGCAGCAGCATCGAGAACAGAAGTAGCAGCTGGAAGCAATGTATCTGGTGTAGTAAAAACGACAGGCGCAAACGGTCAAGACGTTTATACAGTAAATGCCAATGGTACGACTGCATCAGCAGGTTCTTCAGCAGTTACCGTAACACCAGGCACGAAAGATGCAAATAATGTCACTGACTATAAAGTAGACTTATCAGCGACTACAAAAACCGATATCCAAAAAGGTGTAGATGCAAAAAATGCTGTAGATACCGCAGGTCTAAAATTTAAAGGTGATACAGCAACCACAAGCAATACCAAGAAATTAGGTGACACCGTTTCGATTACGGGTGATACGAACATTAGTACAGTTGCGACAACAGATGGTGTACAGGTTAAGTTAAATCCAAACTTGGATTTAGGAGCAACTGGTAGCGTTAAAACGGGTAATACCACGATTAACAATGCAGGTGTAACAGCTGATCAAGTTACGGTTGGTGGTGTTGTTATTAACAACACATCAGGTATTAATGCTGGTGGTAAAGCGATTACTAATGTAGCAGCACCAACAAATAACACAGATGCTGCTAACAAGAAGTATGTAGATGATGCAGGTACAGCATTAACCAATTTGGGCTTTGGATTAAAAGCACAAGATGGTACGACTGTGAACAAGAAATTAGGTGAAGCAGTTGATATTGTTGGTTCAAACAGCAACATCAGTACAAAAGTAAATGCAGGCAAAGTAGAAGTTGCACTATCCAATACATTGGACTTAGGTACTACAGGTAGCGTTACTACGGGTTCAACTGTAATTAACAATGCTGGTGTTACGGCAACTCAAGTTACCGCAAACAAAGTCACAATAAACAATGCACCAACAGCAGGTACAGATGCGACCAACAAGACTTATGTAGACTCAAAAGCAGCAGCATCAAGAACAGAAGTCGCAGCTGGAAGCAATGTATCTGGTGTAGTAAAAACGACAGGCGCAAACGGTCAAGATATTTATGCAGTAAATGCCAATGGTACGACTGCATCAGCAGGTTCTTCAGCAGTTACCGTAACACCAGGCACGAAAGATGCAAATAATGTCACTGACTATAAAGTAGACTTGTCAGCGACTACAAAAACCGATATTCAAAAAGGTGTAGATGCAAAAAATGCTGTAGATACTGCAGGTCTAAAATTTAAAGGTGATACAGCAACCACAAGCAATACCAAGAAATTAGGTGACACCGTTTCGATTACGGGTGATACGAACATTAGTACAGTTGCAACAACTGATGGTGTACAGGTTAAGTTAAATCCAAACTTAGATTTAGGAGCAACTGGTAGCGTTAAAACGGGTAATACCACGATTAACAATGCAGGTGTAACAGCTGACCAAGTTACGGTTGGTGGTGTTGTTATTAACAACACATCAGGTATTAATGCTGGTGGTAAAGCGATTACCAATGTAGCAGCACCAACAAATAACACAGATGCTGCTAACAAGAAGTATGTAGATGACGCAGGTACAGCATTAACCAATTTGGGCTTTGGATTAAAAGCGCAAGATGGTACGACTGTGAACAAGAAATTAGGTGAAGCAGTTGATATTGTTGGTTCAAACAGCAACATCAGTACAAAAGTAAATGCAGGCAAAGTAGAAGTTGCACTATCCAATACATTGGACTTAGGTACTACAGGTAGCGTTACTACGGGTTCAACTGTAATTAACAATGCTGGTGTTACGGCAACTCAAGTTACCGCAAACAAAGTCACAGTTAATAATGCACCAACAGCAGGTACAGATGCGACCAATAAAACTTATGTAGACTCAAAAGCAGCGGCATCAAGAACAGAAGTCGCAGCTGGAAGCAATGTATCTGGCGTAGTAAAAACGACAGGTGCAAACGGTCAAGACGTTTATACAGTAAATGCCAATGGTACGACTGCATCAGCAGGTTCTTCAGCAGTTACCGTAACACCAGGCACGAAAGATGCAAATAATGTCACTGACTATAAAGTAGACTTGTCAGCGACTACAAAAACCGATATTCAAAAAGGTGTAGATGCAAAAAATGCTGTAGATACCGCAGGTCTAAAATTTAAAGGTGATACAGCAACCACAAGCAATACCAAGAAATTAGGTGACACCGTTTCGATTACGGGTGATACGAACATTAGTACAGTTGCGACAACTGATGGTGTACAGGTTAAGCTAAATCCAAACTTGGATTTAGGAGCAACTGGTAGCGTTAAAACGGGTAATACCACGATTAACAATGCAGGTGTAACAGCTGATCAAGTTACAGTTGGTGGTGTTGTTATTAACAACACATCAGGTATTAATGCTGGTGGTAAAGCGATTACCAATGTAGCAGCACCAACAAATAACACAGATGCTGCTAACAAGAAGTATGTAGATGATGCAGGTACAGCATTAACCAATTTGGGCTTTGGATTAAAAGCGCAAGATGGTACGACTGTGAACAAGAAATTAGGCGAAGCAGTTGAAGTTGTTGGTGCGGACAGTAACATCACCACGAAAGTTGCAGGCGGTCAGGTTGCAATTGAGTTAAATAAAAACCTCAACAACTTAACTGGCATTACCGTGAACGATGGAACCAATGGCACCAATGGTTCAACTGTGATTGGTAAAGATGGTATTTCGGTTAAAGATGGTTCAGGCAATACCATTGCAGGTGTAGATAACACAGCGTTGACAGTTAAAGATGGCAGTGGCAACACAGAAACCAGCATTAACCAAGCGATCAACACGTTAAATGCAGCGCAAGGTGAAACTGATAAGTTTGCAGTGAAGTACGACAAAAATGCTGATGGCAGTGTGAACTACAACAACATCACATTGGCAGGTACGACTGCAAGCAGTACACAAGATGCAACTACAGGCAAGATCACCACAACAGGTGGAACAAGCTTGAACAATGTTGCAAGTGCGGGTGACTACAAAGATGTTGCCAATGCAAGCAAAGGTGTAAACGCAGGTGACTTAAACAATGCAGTTGTTGATGCAACCAATGCAGCAACCAGCAAAGGCTTTGCATTACAAGCAGCAGATGGCGCTAAAGTTCAGAAGAACCTAGGCGAAGCAGTTGAAGTTGTCGGTGCCGACAGCAACATCACCACAAAAGTTGCAGGCGGTCAGGTTGCAATTGAGTTAAATAAAAACCTCAACAACTTAACTGGCATTACCGTGAACGATGGAACCAATGGCACCAATGGTTCAACTGTGATTGGTAAAGATGGTATTTCAGTTAAAGACGGTTCAGGCAATACCATTGCAGGTGTAGATAACACAGCGTTGACAGTTAAAGATGGCAGTGGCAACACAGAAACCAGCATTAACCAAGCGATCAACACGTTAAATGCAGCGCAAGGTGAAACTGATAAGTTTGCAGTGAAGTACGACAAAAATACGGATGGTAGTACCAACTACAACAGTATTACTGCAGGCAATGGTAACGGTACTGCAGCAACGATCGGAACTGACACAGCAGGTAATAGTGTTGTGACCAGTGGCGGAACTAAAATTAGTAATGTTGCGAATGGTGTCAATGCAAGTGATGCAGTAAACAAAGGTCAATTGGATAGCTTAAGTACAGGTCTTACCAATACAGGCTTTGGTTTAAAAGCAGCAGATGGCAACACCGTTAACAAAAAATTAGGCGAAGCAGTAGACGTTGTCGGTGCTGACAGCAACATCACCACGAAAGTTGCAGGCGGTCAGGTTGCGATTGAGTTAAATAAAAACCTCAACAACTTAACTGGCATTACCGTGAACGATGGAACCAATGGCACCAATGGTTCAACTGTGATTGGTAAAGATGGTATTTCGATTAAAGATGGTTCAGGCAATACCATTGCAGGTGTAGATAACACAGCGTTGACAGTTAAAGATGGCAGTGGCAACACAGAAACCAGCATTAACCAAGCGATCAACACGTTAAATGCAGCGCAAGGTGAAACTGACAAGTTTGCAGTGAAGTACGACAAGAATGCTGATGGCAGTGCAAACTACAACAACATCACATTGGCAGGTACGACTGCAAGTAGCACGCAAGATGCAACAACAGGCAAGATCACCACAACAGGTGGAACAAGCTTGAACAACGTTGCAAGTGCAGGTGACTACAAAGATGTTGCCAATGCAAGCAAAGGTGTAAACGCAGGTGACTTGAACAATGCAGTTGTTGATGCAACCAATGCAGCAACCAGCAAAGGCTTTGCATTACAAGCAGCAGATGGCGCTAAAGTTCAGAAGAACCTAGGCGAAGCAGTTGAAGTTGTCGGTGCGGACAGCAACATCACCACAAAAGTAGTGGGTGGACAAGTTGCGATTGAGTTAAATAAAAACCTCAACAACTTAACTGGCATTACCGTGAACGATGGAACCAATGGCACAAATGGTTCAACTGTGATTGGTAAAGATGGTATTTCGGTTAAAGATGGTTCAGGTAATACCATTGCAGGTGTAGATAACACAGCGTTGACAGTTAAAGATGGCAGTGGCAACACAGAAACCAGCATTAACCAAGCGATCAACACGTTAAATGCAGCGCAAGGTGAAACTGATAAGTTTGCAGTGAAGTACGACAAAAATGCTGATGGCAGTGTGAACTACAACAACATCACATTGGCAGGTACGACTGCAAGCAGTACACAAGATGCAACTACAGGCAAGATCACCACAACAGGTGGAACAAGCTTGAACAATGTTGCAAGTGCGGGTGACTACAAAGATGTTGCCAATGCAAGCAAAGGTGTAAACGCAGGTGACTTAAACAATGCAGTTGTTGATGCAACCAATGCAGCAACCAGCAAAGGCTTTGCATTACAAGCAGCAGATGGCGCTAAAGTTCAGAAGAACCTAGGCGAAGCAGTTGAAGTTGTCGGTGCCGACAGCAACATCACCACAAAAGTTGCAGGCGGTCAGGTTGCAATTGAGTTAAATAAAAACCTCAACAACTTAACTGGCATTACCGTGAACGATGGAACCAATGGCACCAATGGTTCAACTGTGATTGGTAAAGATGGTATTTCAGTTAAAGACGGTTCAGGCAATACCATTGCAGGTGTAGATAACACAGCGTTGACAGTTAAAGATGGCAGTGGCAACACAGAAACCAGCATTAACCAAGCGATCAACACGTTAAATGCAGCGCAAGGTGAAACTGATAAGTTTGCAGTGAAGTACGACAAAAATGCTGATGGCAGTGTGAACTACAACAACATCACATTGGCAGGTACGACTGCAAGCAGTACACAAGATGCAACTACAGGCAAGATCACCACAACAGGTGGTACAAGCTTGAACAATGTTGCAAGTGCGGGTGACTACAAAGATGTTGCCAATGCAAGCAAAGGTGTAAACGCAGGTGACTTGAACAATGCAGTTGTTGATGCAACCAATGCAGCGACCAGCAAAGGCTTTGCATTACAAGCAGCAGATGGCGCTAAAGTTCAGAAGAACCTAGGCGAAGCAGTTGAAGTTGTTGGTGCGGACAGTAACATCACCACGAAAGTTGCAGGCGGTCAGGTTGCAATTGAGTTAAATAAAAACCTCAACAACTTAACTGGCATTACCGTGAACGATGGAACCAATGGCACCAATGGTTCAACTGTGATTGGTAAAGATGGTATTTCGGTTAAAGATGGTTCAGGCAATACCATTGCAGGTGTAGATAACACAGCGTTGACAGTTAAAGATGGCAGTGGCAACACAGAAACCAGCATTAACCAAGCGATCAACACGTTAAATGCAGCGCAAGGTGAAACTGATAAGTTTGCAGTGAAGTACGACAAAAATGCTGATGGCAGTGCAAACTATAACAATGTCACTTTAGCTGGTACAAATGGCACAATAATCAGCAATGTTAAAGCGGGTGCTGTGACCTCAACATCTACTGATGCGATCAATGGTAGCCAATTATATGGTGTTGCAAACAGCGTGAAGAATGCAATTGGTGGTTCAACCACAATTGATGCAACGACTGGTGCAATCACGACGACCAATATTGGTGGTACAGGTTCAAATACGATTGATGGTGCAATCAGCAGTATTAAAGATTCAGCGACTAAAGCGAAAACCACGGTAAGTGCTGGGGATAATGTTGTCGTTACATCGGGTACCAATGCAGATGGCTCAACAAACTATGAAGTTGCGACAGCGAAAGACGTTAACTTTGACAAAGTGACTGTAGGTAGTGTTGTTGTAGATAAATCAAGCAATACAATCAAAGGATTAAGTAATACCACTTGGAACGGAACAGCAGTATCAGGTCAAGCGGCGACAGAAGACCAGTTAAAAACGGTCAGCGATGCGCAAGGTGAAACTGATAAGTTTGCAGTGAAGTACGACAAAAATGCTGATGGCAGTGCGAACTACAACAGTATTACTGCAGGCAATGGTAACGGTACTGCAGCAACGATCGGAACTGACACAGCAGGTAATAGTGTTGTGACCAGTGGCGGAACTAAAATTAGTAATGTTGCGAATGGTGTCAATGCAAGTGATGCAGTAAACAAAGGTCAATTGGATAGCTTAAGTACAGGTCTTACCAATACAGGCTTTGGTTTAAAAGCAGCAGATGGCAACACCGTTAACAAAAAATTAGGCGAAGCAGTAGACGTTGTCGGTGCTGACAGCAACATCACCACGAAAGTTGCAGGCGGTCAGGTTGCGATTGAGTTAAATAAAAACCTCAACAACTTAACTGGCATTACCGTGAACGATGGAACCAATGGCACCAATGGTTCAACTGTGATTGGTAAAGATGGTATTTCGATTAAAGATGGTTCAGGCAATACCATTGCAGGTGTAGATAACACAGCGTTGACGGTTAAAGATAGCAGTGGCAACACAGAAACCAGCATTAACCAAGCGATCAACACGTTAAATGCAGCGCAAGGTGAAACTGATAAGTTTGCAGTGAAGTACGATAAGAATGCTGATGGCAGTGTGAACTATAACAATGTCACTTTAGCAGGTACAAATGGCACAATAATCAGAAATGTTAAAGCGGGTGCTGTGACCTCAACATCTACTGATGCGATCAATGGTAGCCAATTATACGATATTGCAAACAGCGTGAAGAATGCAATTGGTGGTTCAACCACAAGAGATGTAACGACTGGTGCAATCACAACGACCAATATTGGTGGTACAGGTTCAAACACGATTGATGGTGCAATCAGCAGTATTAAAGATTCAGCGACTAAAGCGAAAACCACGATAAGTGCTGGGGATAATGTTGTCGTTACATCGGGTACCAATGCAGATGGCTCAACAAACTATGAAGTTGCGACAGCGAAAGACGTTAACTTTGACAAAGTAACTGTAGGTAATGTTGTTGTTGATAAGGCAAATGACACGATCCAAGGTTTGAGCAATAAAGATCTAAATTCAACTGATTTTGCGACCAAAGGTAGAGCTGCGACTGAAGAACAGTTAAAAGCAGTGATTACCAGTAATATCACGGAAGTTGTGGATGGTAATGGCAACAAGGTGAATATTATTGACCAAGTTGTAAATACCAAACCTGACAATAAGAACCAAGATTCATTGTTCTTAACGTATGACAAACAAGGTCAAGAAACCACAGATCGCCTAACGATTGGTCAAACGGTACAGAAGATGAATACTGATGGTATTAAATTCTTCCATACCAATGCCGATACATCAAAAGGTGATTTGGGTACAACAAATGACTCAAGTGCAGGTGGTTTAAACTCTACAGCAATTGGTGTAAATGCGATTGTTGCGAATGGTGCAGATAGTTCAGTTGCTTTAGGTCATAACACCAAAGTCAATGGTAAACAATCAATTGCAATTGGTTCTGGTGCAGAAGCTTTAGGCAATCAATCGATCAGTATTGGTACAGGCAATAAAGTCACTGGTGATCATTCGGGTGCGATTGGTGATCCAACTATTGTAAATGGTGCAAACAGCTACTCTGTGGGTAATAACAACCAAGTACTTACAGATGACACTTTCGTACTTGGAAACAATGTCACCAAAACTATTGCTGGTTCAGTAGTATTGGGTAACGGTTCAGCTGCAACGACAGGTGCTGGTGAGGCAGGCTATGCCTTATCTGTAGCAACAAATGCAGATAAAGCCGCGATCACTAAAACTACGTCAAGCACTGGTGCTGTTGCAGTTGGTGATGCGTCGAGCGGTATTTATCGTCAAATTACCGGTGTTGCTGCGGGTAGCGTAGATTCAGATGCTGTGAACGTTGCACAGTTAAAAGCGGTGGGTAACCAAGTTGTAACGACTCAAACTACATTGGTGAACAGTTTGGGTGGTAACGCTAAAGTAAATGCAGACGGTACGATTACAGGACCAACTTATAATGTTGCTCAAGGTAATCAGACCAATGTTGGTGATGCATTAACTGCGCTTGATAACGCAATTAATACTGCGGCAACAACATCTAAATCGACTGTTTCTAATGGTCAGAATATTGTTGTCAGCAAGAGCAAAAATGCAGATGGTTCAGACAACTATGAAGTATCAACAGCAAAAGACTTGACAGTTGATTCTGTCAAAGCGGGTGATACGGTTCTGAATAATGCAGGTATTACAATTGGCAATAACGCAGTTGTATTGAACAACACTGGATTAACCATTAGTGGTGGACCAAGTGTTACCTTGGCAGGCATCGATGCAGGCAATAAAACCATTCAAAATGTTGCGAATGCAGTAAATGCAACAGATGCAGTCAACAAAGGGCAATTGGACAGCGCAATTAACAATGTGAATAACAATGTAAATGAGCTTGCCAACAACGCTGTTAAATATGACGATGCATCAAAAGATAAGATCACACTTGGTGGTGGGGCAACTGGTACAACAATCACCAATGTGAAAGATGGTACTGTTGCGCAAGGTTCTAAAGATGCTGTGAATGGCGGTCAATTGTGGAATGTTCAACAACAAGTTGATCAGAACACAACTGATATTAGCAATATCAAAAATGATATTAACAACGGTACTGTTGGTTTGGTTCAACAAGCAGGTAAAGATGCACCAGTGACGGTTGCAAAAGATACTGGCGGTACAACGGTGAATGTCGCTGGAACAGATGGCAACCGAGTAGTGACAGGTGTTAAGGAAGGTGCAGTGAATGCAACATCTAAAGATGCTGTCAATGGTAGTCAATTGAATACAACCAACCAAGCGGTAGTCAATTATCTTGGTGGTGGGGCAGGTTATGACAACATTACAGGTAGCTTCACAGCGCCAAGTTATACGGTAGGTGACTCGAAATACAACAATGTTGGTGGCGCAATTGATGCATTGAATCAAGCAGATCAAGCATTGAATAGCAAAATTGACAATGTCAGTAACAAGTTGGATAACGCATTCCGTATTACCAACAACCGTATTGATGATGTAGAGAAAAAAGCCAATGCTGGTATTGCCGCTGCGATGGCTCTGGAATCAGCACCATATGTCCCAGGTAAATATACCTATGCAGCAGGCGCAGCTTACCACGGTGGTGAAAATGCGGTAGGTGTGACTTTACGTAAAACTGCAGACAATGGTCGTTGGTCGATTACAGGCGGTGTAGCTGCAGCGTCTCAAGGCGATGCAAGTGTTCGTATCGGTATCAGCGGTGTGATTGACTAATTCACTCGACAGGGAAGATCTTCGGGTCTTCCTTTTTCTTCGAAAATTTTTTAAGAGAGAAAAAATGAAAGCATTTAACAAAAAAATTATGTTTGGTGTATTCAGCGGTCTTGTGATGTCATTGAGCCATGCTGCTGAAGTCGAAAGTGCAAATACGCAAGAAATCCATTTTCCTGAAATCAAAGACAGCTATTTAAAACAAGTGAACCGTTATGAATATGACGATGTCGCACGTTTAGACAAGGGATTAACCAAAGATCAGATTCGCCATATTTTGGGAAATCCTCAATTCTCTGAAGGTCTTTTTGCGGTTAAGACATGGAATTATGTATTGGATATTCGTGAGCCTAACTCAAACCAATATAAGCGTTGCCAATTACGCATAGATTTTGATAAGCAATACCGTTCAGACAATCTATATTGGAAAGGTGAACAATGCCAAGGCTTAATGGCTTGGGGGATTAATAATCAGTCTGAGACTGAGCAAACGACTCTAGCACCTGGTGGGCAGTCTGCAAGTGTTTTGTTTTATTTTGATCATGCGGATAAAAATGGTGTAAAGAACGCTGAAGTGATTCGTAAAATCGCAGATCAGATTAAACAATCTGATGCGAATAGCCCTGTTTTTGTGGCTGGATATACTGATCGTTTAGGATCATTTCAGTATAACCAACGTTTATCTGCCCAAAGAGCGAATACAGTCGTTGAACTCTTGAAGCAACAAGGCATTCGTGGCGAGCAAATTCAGTACAGTGCTGAAAATAAAACAGATGTGTACCAAAAGTGCGCAGGGATCAATAAAAAGATCCAACTGGTTGAATGTCTAGCACCTAACCGTCGTGTGAATATCACGTGGTAAGTCTTATTTATTCAATCTAATTTTGGATAATCCAAACAAAAAACGATATGTGTTCCACATTATCGTTTTTTGTTTTTTGAGCAGGTGTTGATTAAAAAATCAAGGAGCTGATGAGATTGCAAAAATTTCCAATTAATTTAAAACAATAAAGTACGCAAATGATGAAAAAACAGTTGTGTTAATGATTGGCTTGGGGTTTACCTTTCTGGCACAAGCATTTGATAAAAAAGTAATGATATTTCGATTATCAATATTTGAGCTTCTATGAATAGAGATCTTTTATAAAATTAAATTTAGTGATTATTGTTAAATGATAAATATTATTTATTAAAAAATAAAAAATTATTCATAGAAGTTTTGTGTCTAATCTGGCGTGTTAGCGTTATATTAAATATCAATATTCATTTATCTCTAAACCCTGTTGAAATATAAGTAAACACGTCTTGTTTAAAAAAAGATCATACTCAAGGTCATTGGTTCTACGTTAACTTATAGTATGATGTGTACATATTTCGACTGATTTATTGCTATATCAGTTTTATTTAGCCAGAGTGAATCTGATTCATTTCAAGCTCAAACAATGTTGGAAATACAAATGCCTGACTATCGTTCAAAAACATCGACACATGGAAGAAATATGGCTGGTGCACGTGGCTTATGGCGTGCAACAGGAATGAAAGATGAAGATTTCGGTAAGCCGATTATTGCGGTAGTCAACTCATTTACCCAGTTTGTGCCTGGTCATGTCCACCTTAAAGATTTAGGTCAACTGGTTGCGGAACAAATCCAAGCAGCTGGTGGTGTGGCAAAAGAATTTAATACCATTGCCGTGGATGATGGTATCGCAATGGGGCATGATGGCATGCTGTATTCATTGCCTTCACGTGATTTGATTGCAGACTCTGTCGAATATATGGTCAATGCACACTGCGCAGATGCCATGGTGTGTATTTCAAACTGTGACAAAATTACCCCAGGGATGTTAATGGCAGCGATGCGCTTAAACATTCCAGTGGTGTTTGTGTCGGGTGGACCAATGGAAGCGGGTAAAGTTAAAATCCGTGGTACAGAACGTGCAATTGACTTAGTTGATGCGATGGTGGTTGCAGCCGATGATAATTTTACAGATGAAGAAGTAAAAGAATACGAGCGTTCAGCATGCCCAACATGTGGTTCATGTTCAGGTATGTTCACAGCAAATTCGATGAACTGTTTGACAGAAGCATTGGGGTTGTCGTTACCAGGAAATGGTTCAACATTAGCAACGCATGCTAACCGTAAGAAACTATTCGAAAAAGCAGGTCAATTGGTTGTTGAATTGGCAAAACGCCATTATGAACAAGATGATTACACGGTATTACCACGTTCGATCGCAACCAAAGCATCTTATGAAAATGCCATGACGCTCGATATTGCGATGGGTGGTTCAACCAATACCGTATTGCATTTATTGGCTGCTGCCAGTGAAGCAGGTGTTGACTTTACCATGGATGACATTGATCGTTTATCGCGTAAAGTGCCTGTATTATGTAAAGTTGCTCCTGCAAAGCAGGATGTGCATATGGAAGATGTGCATCGTGCCGGTGGCATCATGTCCATTCTCGGTGAATTGGATCGTGCAGGTTTATTAGATACATCGGTACACACTGTGCATGAGCACACCTTAAAAGATGCATTGGATAAATGGGATATTATTCGTACAGAAGACCCAGTGGTATATGAGTTCTTCCGCTCAGCGCCAGGTGGTGTTCCAACTCAAACAGCATTCTCACAAAATCGCTATTACCAGACTTTGGATGGCAATCGTGAAACAGGTGTGATTCGTAATGCTGAACATGCTTTCTCTAAAGATGGTGGCTTGGCAGTATTGTATGGCAACATTGCTGTAGATGGGTGTATTGTTAAAACAGCAGGTGTTGATGATTCAATTTTAAAATTTAATGGAACTGCACGAGTATTTGAAAGCCAAGATGCTGCAGTAGATTCAATTTTAGGACATGAAATTAAGGCTGGTGATGTGGTTGTGATCCGTTATGAAGGACCACGTGGTGGACCGGGTATGCAGGAAATGCTTTATCCGACCAGTTATTTAAAATCAAAAGGCTTAGGTAAAGAATGTGCTTTACTGACAGATGGACGTTTCTCTGGAGGTTCTTCTGGCCTTTCAATTGGTCATGTATCACCTGAAGCTGCTGAAGGTGGTGTGATTGGATTGGTTGAAGATGGTGATTTGATTGAAATTGATATTCCAAATCGTACCATCAATCTTGCTGTGGATGAGGCGACCTTAGCTGCTCGACGTAAGCTTCAAGATGAAAAAGGGTGGCAGCCTGCTGAGCAACGTCCGCGCAAGATTTCAAAAGCCTTGAAAGCTTATGCTATGCATACCACCAGCGCTTCAAAAGGTGCAGTGCGTGAAATCTAAGCGCTAAAATAAAATAGATCATTAGTTTGAGCTAAAAAGCATCCATAAATGGGTGCTTTTTTATTGGATTGACCTAATGGTTTAAATTTTATCAGGTTTTGGGATATTGATCATTCAGAACCGAATTGTTATAAATTTGCTTATGACTGATCAGCATCAATTTTTTCAGCATCTTCATTGAATGAATGGTATGCTTGAGCGAGTTTCAGTCAGTTTTCTCTCATTTATTTAGTGCTTATTTTGAGGCTCTTCCCATGTCACTGCTACGCCGTTGGTTTGATCCAATCCGATCGAGTTGGTTTTACCAAAAACCGGTTCGCCAAGAGGTGTTATCTACGGAACAAGGGCTGAGTATCTATCTGCGTTTAGATGATGTGTATAGTTATCTTGCGGTACAACAATTAACGCAATTGGATGATATTTTAGCTGATGATTTAAAACCCTTGAAGGTGATTATTTCCAATACATCGGCAGAACCCCCCAATGGGATGACGGTAGAAGAATGGCGCAATTATTGTTTAGAAGATGCCAAAATCTTAGCCAACCAACACCGTTTTAGTTATGATGATGAAAAACCAGAACAACCCTCTCCAGAAGCATTAAAACAAGCAGAAATCATTCTGAGAAATACACCGCTTACAGGTCAGAACTTTCTTTATTTACTCGAAGACGTCTTTCATATGCTGTGGCAACAACAGTATGGAAAATTACGAACGTTGTTTGTTATGGCGAGTCAGCACCAAAAACCACAAAATTTCCCTGAACGCATTTTTAGTCATACCCCTATTTTAGAAAGCTATTTTGAATTTGGTGGGCGAAAGTATCATGCGGTGGATGATTTATTGCGTTTGACTCGCCGTCTAAAACAACAAAAATTATTGACGGGTAATCCGATTTTCTTAATCAATCACATCGAATGGCGTGAGCATTTGATGAGTGATGCAGAAGAGCTTGCTGAAATCCAGTCCATGCACCCAGAACTCGATTTATATATTGCTTTAGAAGACCCAATCAGCTGGTTATTGCTGGCTTATATTAAAGAAGAACTTGCTAATTATTATAATATTCAATTGAATTTGTATCCGTTGAGCTATCACGGTCGAGATGCTTTTGACTGGAGTTTGGCAACACGTCTTTCCAAGCGTTCTGAAGTGAAATTTACACCATTTTGTCGTCCAACGGCTGAAAGCACTTTAAATATGGCACGGCTATATTACAGTGTGCCCGAAGAACAGCGCGTAGATGTCATGTATGACATATTGCAAGCTGTGTGGACCAAAGGGCGTGATTTGTCCTTTAAACCTCACTTGCAGCAAATCCAGCAAGACTTAGCAATCGAAAAATTAACAGAGATTGACGTTGAAGCTTTATTAAAAGTGAATGATCAGCAATGCGCTGAAAAGCATCAGCCCGATTTTCCAGTTTTAGAATTGCGTATTGAAGGAAAGCGTTACGTATTTAATAGTCTATATCGCGTTTGGATGATTGAAAGTATTTTTAGTAATGTGTTAGAACATAAATATAAAACTGAAAATGCGTTAGAACGAGCTCAACACATGAGCGAAGCACAGGATGTAGAAAAAACCAATGATCAAAAAAGAGAAGTGTGAATCTTTAGAACAAGTCCGTGATCGAATTGATCACTTGGATCAAGAATTGATTGAATTAATTGCAGCACGCCAATATTATGTGGATCAAGCGGTTCGATTTAAACGTACAGCGGAAGATGTACAGTCACCAGAACGTGTACAGCAGGTGATTAATAAAGTACGTCAAAAAGCCATTGATGTTGGAACGAATCCTGATTTGATCGAAATGCTTTATCGGGAAATGATTCAGCATTTTATTCAGCGAGAATTAAAAGAAATTCGCCCATAATTGTGCAAGAATTTTAAGTTTTATATTTCATCATTTATTTTACTTTAGAGAACGGTATGAAAAAAATTATTTTAATCTGCATAACAACAATGTTGAGTCAGTATGCACTTGCGGAAAATTGGAAATTAATTATTAAAGATCCAGATGGAAGCTTTTATTTAGATACGGATCGCCTCGTGAAAAAAGGCAAAACAGTCGATTATTGGGCAAAGTTTGTTGCTGATGCCGATAATGAAGAGCTCGAAATGAAAAAAGGTGACTATACTTTATCGCATAATTTAGACCATTGTGTAGAGCGCACGACCAGCATTAGTTTAGTCGAAGATTACTTAAAAAATGGTGAATTGATTAACCGAGATGATCAAGCTTCTGATCCTAGCACGGTGGATGATGATGAAATCAATTTGGCTTTCTTTCAATCAGTCTGTAAATAATCATAGAAAATCTGGATTCATTTTAACTTTTCAGTATATTTGAAAAAAATCCCTTTTTTAAAAAGGGATTTTTTTATGAATCAATATCCAAAAAAATTAATGGATCTAAGCAAGGCAATATTCTTTAGAGTGTGTAATTAAATTCCCCAATCTAGCTCTGTTTGGGTAATTTTATTGATCACGGTTTGATATTCAAATCTTTTACATGCACACCACAACTGCATGAACTCTGTACCAAAATATTGTTTAAAAACAGCATTTTTTTCGAACAACTGCAATGCTTCAAGCTGATGGGTCGGTAAGAAATGTGGTGTATCGATGCCCTGCAATTGTGGGCTAGGTTTGGGTAAGTCGAGTGGGGTATGTAGCCCATGGAGTATACCGACCAATAGGGTTGCGACACAAAGATATGGATTGACATCTGCCCCTGCAACACGATATTCAAGCCGTTGATTGTCTTGATCTGCACAGGGGATGCGAATGGCAACATTACGATTATTCAATCCCCAATTTGCTTGTAGCGGTACATGATGCCCAAATTGGAATCTTCGAAAGGAATTGACATTGGGTGCCAAAATCGCCATGGATGCAGGCATCAAATCAATTAAACCTGCAATGACTTTTTGCATGATCAGGTTCGGTTTTTTAGCTGCATCTAATTGAAAGATATTTTCTTGCCATTGGTTGAGTAGACTCATATGAAAGTGCATACCACTGCCTGCTTTGGACATATTCGGTTTTGCCATAAAACTGGCTTGCAAATGGTGCTCTACAGCAATTTGTCGAATCATGCGTTTAATTGCCATGATCTCATCACAGAGTTTTAAAATATTGTGGCTATGCTGAATATTCAGTTCAAATTGTCCAGAAGCACTTTCAGCCACAATTGCGGTGAGCTCGATATTTTGGCGCTTTGCTTCAAGCTCAATGTGTTGAAGAATACGATGAAAATCATGTGGTGTATCTACATCGAAACATTGGGTTTGATGGGCTTGATTATCTTGTTGTTGATTTGATAAATAAAACTCGATTTCACCTGCCATGACAGGAAAGTAATGCATTTGGTGCAGTGTAGTTAAGATTTTTTTGAGTAGATTACGCGGTTCTAACATACAGTCTGAGCCATCATCCGACTGCATACTTAATAACAGTTGAGCATGTTGGGTGGGCTGATCTGCACAAGGTTTTAAACTGCCTAAAACGGGTATACATAAGCGGTCAGGCTCTCCGATATATTTGCCTAAACCGCTTTCTTCCACCACCTGACCATTTAAATTCATTGCATAAATCGACAGTGGGAAATAACAACCTTTGTACAGTGAGTGGAGTGCATTCACCTCAATACGTTTCCCACGAATATGCCCATTCAAATCATGTAAGCAAATATCAATAAAACGTGTTTCTGGATAACTTTCTAAGTATCGTTGCGTTTCGAGATAAAAATCATTGTTGTCCTGATGCTCACATAATAATGCTGTGGGGAAAATTTTTGTAGAACTGGCAATCGGCATATTCATGGTCAATACATCCAAAATGGGATGGAAAAAGTATAGAAAGCTTGGGTTGAGCAGTAACGTAAAATGATCGTAAATTCTTTGTCTGAGAAAAAGTCTGTCCGTGAGGATAGAGCCTCAATATTTAATTGAGGCTCTATCCTAAAAACAGTGATATTTCAAATCTACAGATTGGCGTAGCATGACCTCAGCATAGAGAGGTATAGCGACATGATGGGATTTGTCATAGGTGTGTTTGCAATTGCAGGGATGATTAAGGGAACGATTGGGCTAGGTTTACCTGCGGTATCGATGGGTTTATTGAGTTTAGTCATCAGCCCATTCCAAGCTGCGACACTGCTGATTATTCCTTCAATGGTCACCAATTTTTGGCAATTATTTGCTGAGGGCAATGTGTGGCGATTGGTGTGTCGTTTTTATCCTTTGTTATTGGGGATTATTGTTGGCTCGATCTGGAGCATTTTCCCGACCTTAGGGCATTCTCATGGTAGCTTTCATAGTGAGGCACTGTTAGGCGCAATGTTGGCTTTGTATGGGCTTTACGGCTTATTTGCCAAGCGAATGCCAAATCTTGCTCCACATGAAAAATGGCTTTCTCCAATCATTGGATATTTAGGCGGTGCTTTGACTGTTGCAACAGGTGTTGTAGTGATTCCAGTTGTACCTTATTTGCAATCTTTGCATTTAAAGCGTGATGATTTGGTACAGTCTTTAGGTTTAGCTTTTACTGTTTCAACAATATGCCTTGCCGTTTTCCTACATCAGAATCCTGTTGAAGATACCCCGATTGACTATAAATTATCACTGATTGCGTTGATTCCATCATTACTCGGCATGTGGGTGGGGACAAAAATTCGTCATCGAATTCCAGAGCAAAAATTCCGTAAAGTTTTCTTTTGTGGTTTGGTGATTTTTGGATTGTATTCTGTATTACATCAATTTGGCGTGCTGTAAGTGTCTTTTCCAATGACTTTTTGAGCTGCCGAGCTCAACATGCACTCGTTCAATTTAAGGCTGAGGCATCTCATCCAAAATCAGTTTAGTTTTTTGTGAAATTAAAAATTGCACAAAATGTTGGTAGGCTGTAGGAAGCTCATCAAAATTTTGTGCAGCCAATTGTAATTGGCGCTTTGCCCATTCGCCCACCAATTCGATTTGATGAAATGGATAATGCTGATTTAACCGGATTGCAGCACGCTTTGGCATAATTGCAATCCCGACGCCGTTAGCGACCACCTGAGCAATTGCGGCAAAATTTGGTAATCTCAAACGATACTGAATGGCACAATTAAGTAATTTTGCTTGATTTTCAATAGATTGTTGGAGTGAGTGATATTGCATTAAACCCACAAATGGATAATTCATCGCATCAATCAACTTGAGTTGTTGCTGTTGCCCAAGCTCATGATTGGCTGGACAAATCAGCACCAATGGATCATCTGAAAACTCGAGTGTTTGCAACTGATGGTGATTAAAAAAGCTTGAAATTAAGCCTAATTTCGCATTACCTTTTTCAATTGTTTGAATAATTTCATTGCTTTCTGCTTCTCGTAGATCAATCTGGATCTGTGGATTTTCAACTAAATATTGAGGTAAAAGTAGCGGTAAATATTCACTTTGCGCAGACG
Organism: Acinetobacter sp. Tol 5; assembly: GCF_019702905.1. Classification (NCBI taxonomy): domain Bacteria; kingdom Pseudomonadati; phylum Pseudomonadota; class Gammaproteobacteria; order Moraxellales; family Moraxellaceae; genus Acinetobacter; species Acinetobacter sp. Tol 5. The sequence continues at coordinate 55,667 of NZ_AP024708.1, forward strand.
AATTACACCATAAGGTCATATGGTTACTGAGTCCCTGTGTATAGGGTGACATGGCTTGTTCAAGCTGTTTAGCTTGTTGGATCAACCTTAAAGCTTGTTCTGCAAAAGTTTGCCCTGCGATGGTCAGTTTGACACCTGAGGCGTGGCGAGTAAAAAGGCGAGTTGTATAGTGTTGTTCAAGTTTTTTAATGCGTTCACTTGCTGCTTGCAATGAAATAGACGAACGTTCAGCACCTTTGGTCAGGCTTCCTGTGTCCACGATATTGATAAAGAGTTGCAAATCGAAGAAGTCTAGGCGCATGCGAATCATGAAAGGCTGAAATAAGATGAAAGTATAGCTGAATCATCATACAAATATACGCTATCGTAGCGATTGTTTCTGGAATCAATCAGGCGAGATTTTAATTGAAACAATGATAGCGTGATCACGATCGTATTGGATGAGAGTGTCGAGATATTTTAAATGATTGTCATGGTGAATACAGGTGCTTTAAGACCTCCATTGAATTATATTGATCATTATTTTATTTGCTCTGTCCTCGCCCAAAACGCAATCCATTGATGAAATATCAACAGACCTTAGAATAGATAAAAAATCTTAGAGAGCAAAAACAGTGAAAACGATTGGTTTATTGGGTGGGATGAGTTGGGAGTCTACAGATTTATACTACCAACAGTTGAATAAAAGCGTGCAACAAAAATTAGGAAAATTACACTCTGCGAAAGTCGTTTTAATCAGTGTTGATTTTGCTGAAATCGAAATATTACAGCGCCAAGGCTTATGGGAGGATGCAGGAATATATTTAAAAGAGAAGGCCGTTCAGTTGGAGCAAGCAGGGGCAGAGGGCATTTTACTGTGTACCAATACCATGCATAAAGTTGCGTCCTATATTGAGCACTCGATTTCTATTCCTTTCATTCACATTGCGGATGCGACAGCGAAAGAAATTTTAAATCAGAACATTCGCAAAGTCGGTTTGTTAGGTACTCGATTTACCATGGAACAAGATTTCTATAAGCAGCGGTTGGAACAGCAAGGCATCAATGTACTCATACCTCACCAAGCGCATCGAAAGATTGTTCACGATATTATTTATGATGAATTGTGTTTAGGCGTGATTAATGAACTATCTCGTCAGAAATATATCCAAATTGTTGAGCAACTCATATTAGAGGGTGCAGAAGGAATTATTTTGGGGTGTACAGAAATTTGTATGCTGATTGGAGACACTCCGTTTTCTGTTCCACTATTTGATACAACATCGATCCATACACAAGCTGCTGTGGATTTTGCTTTGTCGTGAGCTTTTAAAACGCAGTATGGGTATCAATAAAAAAGCTCCAGATGGAGCTTTAATATTGCTATCAGCAAAGGCTTACATGATTTTCACACCTTGCTGACCCGCAGGGGTAACTTTGAAGATTTCAACTTCAAAGGTAATATTTTTACCTGCAAGTGGATGGTTAAAATCGACTTCGGTGATGTCTTCACCTACAGTTTTAACCACACCAAATAGGCTTTGTTTGGCTTTATCTTCAAACTCAATCATATGTCCTTCTACAGGACGCTGTTCGAATTTTACCGTATCAAACTTTTGTACGTTTTCAGGATTCCACGGACCGAAAGCATCTTCAGGAGGTAAGCTGACAGTACGACGGTCACCAGCACGCAGACCAAATAAGGCTTTTTCAAACCCCGGTAATAAGCTGCCATCACCTATAACTAAACTGACAGGTTCTTCACGGCTACGGGTATTATCAATTTCAACACCACTTTCAATCGCAACAGAAAAGTGCAGTTCTACTTTTGATCCATCCGCAATACGTGTTTCGTCATTGGGATTAATAATTTGTTCAGTCATTTTGCGCTTCCGCACGTTGAATACGATGCTTTTCTAAAAAGAAGGTATCAATTAACAATAAAATGGTACCGAGGGTAATCGCACTGTCTGCAATATTGAATGCAGGAAAACTACTTCCTTGATAATGCAAATGAATAAAATCAACCACATAACCCAGTGTCATACGATCAATCAAATTGCCTAATGCACCACCAAGAATCAATGCGATTGCAGCAGGTAAAATCAGTGTTGTTTTTGGCATACGCATCAGCCAAAAAATAAAGACGATAGAGACGATACCCGCCAGTCCCGTAAATAAATAATGTTGCCATCCACCTGCATCGGACAAGAAGCTAAATGCTGCGCCGTAATTATGCAGTAATGTCCAGTTCAAAAAAGGCAGTACAGGTACAGGCTGAGCATAAGTCAAATGTGTACTTGCAATGTTTTTTGTCCATTGGTCAATGATAATGGCAAGGACAGACAGTCCAAGCCACATCAAATTATGAGGATAAAACTGGAATAAGCCCTTTTTATTTTGCGGATTAGGCATATTTTCTCTCTTCGCCTTGACCTGTAGGAAGGTTGATAATACAACGAGAACATAGACCTGGATGTTCAAGATGTGTATTTACATCTGGAAGTACATGCCAGCAACGTGCACATTTCTCACCTTCAGCCGCCGAAACCTTAACTCGTAAGCCTTCAATATCCGTTGCTTCACCTTGTTCAGCATAATCATAAACAATGGCTTGTGAGGTAATTAAGACAAAACGAAGTTCATCACCCAATTGGTTCAATACTTTTTGTAGATCCGCATTTGCCCAAAGTTCAACCTTAGCTGACAGGTTACTACCAATCAGTTTCACATTACGCGCAGCTTCAATCTGTTTATTGACCGCAGATTTAACTTCAATCAAAGTCTGCCAATCCGCTTCAGAGATCAAGTTGCTATTGGATGCAACTGGAATATCATACCAATTTGCAGTAAATACATATTTTTCAGTTTGTTCTGGAATCAACGGCCAAGCTTCTTGTGCAGTAAAGCTCAAGATAGGGCTCATCCAACGAACAAAGGCTTGAACCAAATGATACAACGCAGTTTGTGCTGAATGGCGAGCTGCTGAATCAGCCTTGGTGGTGTATTGACGGTCTTTGATGATGTCTAAATAGAATCCACCCAAGTCATTGATACAGAAATTCGTCAAAGCATTGGTCACGACATGGAAATTCATATCTTCATAAGCTTGTTGAATGGTTTTCTGTACATCAGCTGCACGTTGTAAGATGTATTGATCAAGGGCAATCAATTGATCAACTGGCAAGGCATCTGTTGATGGTTTAAACCCATTTAAGTTTGCCAACAAGAAACGCAAAGTATTACGAATACGACGATAGCTATCACTTACACGGCTAAAGATTTCATTACTTGCCGCAATTTCATAACGATAGTCACTTGAAGCAACATATAGACGTAAGCCATCTGCACCTAACTGTTTGATGATGTCTTCAAGCGGGATAAAGTTACCCAATGATTTTGATAATTTACGACCTTTTTCGTCTACTGTGAAACCATGGGTCAACAACGCTTTATAAGGCGCACGTTTATGAATCGCAATCGACGTTAACAATGAAGACTGGAACCAACCACGATGTTGATCTGAGCCTTCAAGGTATAGATCTGCTGGGTCTTCAAGTTCTGCACGTTCACGTAACACAGCATAATGGGTTGTGCCTGAGTCGAACCAGACATCCAAAGTATCACGGACTGCATTGTACTGTTCAGCATCATCACCGATAAATTCTTTGGCTTCACGGTTATACCAACCATCAATCCCTTCTTTTTCAATCAGTTTTGCAACTTCTTCAATTAATTCAGGAGTACGAGGGTGTAATTCATTGGTATCTTTGTGTACAAAGAATGGGATTGGCACACCCCAAGTACGCTGACGAGAAATACACCAGTCTGGGCGACCTTCGATCATAGATTTGATCCGGTTTTTACCCCAATCAGGGACAAAACCGATGTCATTTTCGATGGCATTTAAAGCATCTTGACGTAGACCATTTGCATCCATGCTGATAAACCATTGAGGCGTTGCACGGAAGATAATCGGTGTTTTATGACGCCAGCAATGTGGGTAGCTGTGCTTAATTGGCAGATGCGCCCATAATTTACCGATACTTGATAAAGTCTCGATGATTTTTGGATTTGCCTTATAGATGTGTTCACCAGCAAAAAGCGGTGAGGTTGGTAAGTAGACACCATTTCCACCTACAGGGTTTTCTACTTTTAAGTTATAGCTTAGACCTACTTTATAGTCGTCTACACCATGTCCAGGCGCTGTATGTACAGCACCAGTACCACTGGTCGCAATAACATGCTCGCCTAAGATGACAGGCACTTGGCGATCAGTAATCAATGGATGTTGTAGTTGTAAATTCTCAAGTTTTGCACCAACAAAATCAGCCAATACTTTTGGATTTTCAAGCTTGTAACGTTCACATGCAGACTCAACCAAATCTTTGGCTAAGATGAGGTTTTGAGTACCACGTTCAGATTGTACTTCAACCAATTGATAGTCGATTTCAGCATGCAGTGCCACCGCCTGGTTGGCAGGCAATGTCCAAGGTGTTGTGGTCCAGATCACGATATCGGTTGGATGAGTAACAGTCAGTCCAATTTTTTCAGATAAGTCAGTCAGGCTGACCACACCAAAGCCGACATCAATTGCATCCGATTTTTTATCTTCGTATTCAACTTCTGCTTCAGCCAGTGAAGAACCACAGTCCATACACCAGTTCACAGGTTTTAAACCCGGTTCAATATGACCTGCTTTGGCGATTTCACCCAAGGCACGGACAATGTCGGCTTCTTGCTTAAAATTCATGGTGAGGTATGGATTATCCCAGTCACCAAACACACCCATACGGATGAAGTCTTTTTTCTGTAATTCGACTTGAGTATAAGCGTATTCACGACAAGCTTTACGGAAGGTTGAAGCATCAACTTTCACGCCCACTTTGCCGACTTTTTCTTCAACTTTTAATTCGATTGGCAAACCATGACAGTCCCAGCCCGGAACATAGGGTGCATCCATACCATCTAAAGTACGGCTTTTTACAATAATATCTTTTAAGACTTTATTGACCACATGACCTAAATGCAATGAACCATTTGCATACGGAGGACCATCATGCAAAATATATTTTTTCTTACCAATACGCGAAGCACGAATCTGCTGATAAATGTTGTCGGCATACCACTCTTCTAACCATTTTGCTTCACGTACTGCGAGATTTGCTTTCATTGCAAATTCAGTACCTGGTAGGTTTAGCGTGGCTTTATAATCCACTGCATTTTCAGAAGTTTGCTTATCGCTCATGCAAGTTGTCATCCAATATTATCAGCACCATTGCTGACGCGTTTTACAATAAAAAATTAAGTTTAAAAAGGAAATTTGGGGGTGTTTTTACGAAACTCAAGCAATCGTTCGACATCATCATCAATCCCCGCCTGAAGCGCTTCAAGAGATGGGTAATTTAATTCACCATGTAAATAGTCGAGGAAAGTGACTCGCATCAACAGACCATACAGATTAGCAGAAACATCAGGAAAATGTACTTCTAATCGCCATTCTGGGTGCTCTTGCTTAATTGCAGGGCGTGTGCCTACATGACCCGCACCATATAAAGCATCGGTGTGATAGCCAAGGATGCCTTTTTTATCTGGGGATTCCGCTTTAACCTTTTCTGTTAAAGAGGTCGTTTCACAAATCACTTCTACGCCATAGATACCACTTAAACAAGGTCTATGACGCCCAACACGGACATTAATGGTGGGGAAGTTTAAGGTGCGACCAATTTGATCACCGTATTGCACACGGCCAATCATGCTATAGGGACGACCCAATAATTTTGCAGCAAGTGAGAGATCACCTGCATGAAGCACTTGGCGAATACGAGTTGAACTCACGCGTTCACCATTAAACTCAACCGTTTTTAAATTCGTGACATCAAAACCGTATTGTTTTAAAAATTCGCTATTTCCTTGACGGTCTTTACCAAAATGAAAGTCGTCACCCAAGATCAAGCTTTGAGCATTGAGTTTGTTTTTTAATAAATCAGCGAAGTTTTCGGCACTTAAACTGCGAAATTGATTATCAAATTTGGCAATCGCAATATAGTCGACACCCAACTCAGTGAGATATTCGACTTTTTCTCTCAGTGAAGAGATGCGAGAGGGCGCTTCATAACCTTTGAAAAACTCTAAAGGTTGAGGCTCAAAGATCATCACCAAGGTTTTTAAGTTGTGTGTTTTTGCAACGTCTTTCAGTTGCGAAACCATGGCTTGATGTCCCAAATGGACACCATCAAAATTGCCAATCGTCACTGCGGTTTGGGGCAATTGGAAATTTGGTGCTAAGGCATTTAGACGTAACAGCTGCATGGTTTCAAAATAAGCTTAAAATTTGAAAGGACTATATATTGCCATAATCTCACAGTTTCGTCTTGTTGTTGTGTTTTTATCCAGAAAAAAAATATTGAGAATAATTTTTTATATCAGTTAAATTGATTCATTTTATGAAAATAAATCAATTTTATTTATTAAAAAGTGCTTTTATAATCAATTTATCTGCTGAAATGAGGATGAAGCGATGAAAAAGCCATTTTACCAACTCGAACAAACCCGAGATGTGATCCGACAGTTTACGCCAAATTGGTTCACCATGACCATGGGGACAGGCGTTGTGGCACTCATTTTACCTGAATTTCCATTTGCTCAAGATTTTTTGTGGCAATTGGCAACCTTGCTGTGGCAATTTAACATACTGGTATTTATCACATTTATGACGCTCTATGTTCTGCGCTGGCTGATTTATCCTCAAGAAGCGAAGCAGATCTTTTCCCATCCTGCGATGGCACTTTTTTTAGGTGCAATTCCAATGGGTTTGGCAACGATTTTAAATGGCTTTTTAAAATATGGCATTGCAATATACGGTGATGCTGCAATCCAAATCGCACAACTGTTATGGTTTGTTGATGTCATTTTGGCGGTAGGGATTGGGATTCTTGTACCATTTTGTATGTTCCATAAACAAGAGCATCAATTGCACACAATGACTGCAATGTGGTTGTTGCCGATTGTCGCCTGTGAGGTTGCAGCAACCTCAGGTGGTTTGTTGTTAGCGCATATGGAAGCGAGTCAGCAGGCTATCGGTATTTTATTCGCCAGTTATATGCTGTGGGGGATGTCTGTATTGCCAGCGTTTGGGATCCTGACGATTTTGATGTTGCGTCTGGCATTACATAAATTACCAAGCAAAGAATTGGCAATCACAGGTTGGTTGGCTTTAGGACCAATTGGTACTGGCGCATTGGCACTCTTGGTTTTAGGTGCTCAAGCACCTCAAGTTTTGACTTTGATCCACTTAGAAAGCCTCGGTGTGTTCTTTCAAAACGCAGGTATTGTCGCAAGTTTTATGTTACTGGGTTTTGGTGTGTGGTGGTTTGCAATAGCTGTTTTAACCACATTGAAGCACGCTGCGACAGAATTACCTTTTAACTTAGGTTGGTGGGGATTAACCTTTCCATTGGGCGTCTTTACTTTAGCGATATTGAATGTAGGGCATCAGTTACAGGTTAATTTTATTGTCGATACAGGTTTAGCATTTGCTGCAATTCTCATGATGCTTTGGCTAATGGTTATGGTCAAAACCTTACAAGGTATTTATCAAGGCAATTTGTTTTTTTCACCTTGTTTAAAAGCATGGTTGGAGCGAGAGCAAGCTTAAAAATGATGAGTTGACATAGACATAGCAATAGATAAAAAAATTAGATTTTTTTAGCAAAACCAAGCCGTACAGGATATAAAAAAACAGTACGGCTTTTTTAATGCTAAGCCGTTTGATATAAATCAGATCTTATGATTTTCTATTCAATCACTCCGTTATATCGACATCTCTCATGATTCAATCTGAATTTGAACCTGTTTTAATGCAAGTGATAAACGTCTTTTGCACCGAATTTCCGACTGAACTGCATAGTGTGTATGTCTATGGAAGTGTGGCAAAGGGCACAGCTGTTATTGGACAGTCTGATCTCGATTTATGTGTGGTCTTTGTTCAGCCAGTCGATGATGTAGAACGAAAAATTTCGCAGATTAAGTCGGATATTATGGCTTTAACCAGCTTTTTTTCTAAAGTTGATGTTGATATTGGCGTATTACAAGATGTTTTAAACGAAAACAATCGAAAAAGTTGGGGAGCATGGATCAAATTCTTTTGCCATCCTCTTTATGGAGAGAATTTATCCAGACAGTTTGAAAATGTTGAAATTGATCGAAGTGTGATTCTCGCGATCAATCAGGGATATGATCAAGAGATACAACATTATTTCGAGATGTTGGCGACTACGCGGCTCGACTTACAAGACAGCGTCAATTTAAAAAAATCTGTATTGAAAAGAATCATTCGCTTATTGCCACTGACATGGCTTGAGATCGAACAATGGCCTGTAAATTTAGAAAATACTGTACTGCAAGCTCTCCAGAAATATCCAGAACAAAAGCCAATGTTTGAATATCTGTTAAAAGAACTGGAAAATCCTGATGTACTCAGTCGTGATTGTTTGGATCAAGTGCAAGAAATTTATTTTTGGGTCTGTCGTCATATAAAATAGAAATAAAAAAAGCAGCCTTTCGACTGCTTTAAATATCTTCAATTAATTATTCTGATTTATCGTTTAAACTAAAGAACCAGTTGAGAATCAGTGCCGCAAAGGTTGCAGTACCAATACCACCGAGATTGAAATCACCAAATTGAAGGGCAAAGTCACCTGTACCCAAAATAATGGTCACAGCAGCCACCATCAGATTTTTATTTTTGGAAAAATCGACTTTGTTTTCAATCCAGATTTTTGCGCCCGCAATGGTAATTAAACCAAACACCACAATCGAAGCACCGGTTAAAATCGCAGTTGGGATAGTATGGATAATTGCACCAAACTTTGGTGAAAAGCCTAAGAAAATGGCAAAAACACCCGCAATGACAAAAATAATGGTCGAATAAACACGGGTGACCGCCATCACACCAATATTTTCGCCGTAAGTGGTCATGCCCGGAGCACCCACACCACCTGAAAGTGTGGTTGCAATACCATCAGCAACAAACGCTTTACCAATTTGAGGGTCTAAATTTTCTCCAGTCATGGCACTAACAGCTTTGATATGACCTAAGTTTTCTGCAACAAGAATTAAAGCGATCGGAGCAATGATCAACATGGCATTGATATCAAAAACAGGCGAGTGGAATGTGGGAGTACCAAACCAAGCTGCTTGTTGAATTGGGGTAAAATTGATTGGTGTACCATTCCCCATCACATTGGCAACAATGAAATAGATCAAATAAGCCAACAATAAACCAACCAATAGCAGTAAACGTTGTAATAAACCTTTTGTGAATACAGCAATTGAGCCCATACAAAGTACAGTCACCAACGCCATCCACATATTAAAGTCATTGCCTGCAACCCCTTTTACTGTAACTGGTGCAAGGTTTAAACCGATAATCATGACAACAGCACCTGTAACCACAGGAGGCATCAGCTTTTCTATCCATTTGGTCCCTGTTGCCATCACAATCAAACCAAAGATTGCATACAACACGCCACACGCCATAATACCGCCTGCTGCATGAGCAATATTTAAATTTGGTGTACCCGTGCCAGAAGCAGCATAACCTGTTGCAGCGATGACGACACCAATAAAGGCGAAGCTTGAACCCAAGTAACTTGGGACACGACCACCCGTTACAATAAAAAATAGGATCGTACAGATCCCTGACATCAAAATAGCCAGGTTCGGGTCAAAGCCCATTAAGAAAGGTGCAAGTACAGTTGCACCAAACATTGCAAAAGCATGTTGAATCCCTAAAACAATGCTTTGTGCAGGAGGTAAATACTCATTGGTACCGACAGGTCTTGCATCAATGCTGCCAGAATACGGACGCCATTTGGGGAACCAGTTGGACATAAATTGAGCACTCGAAAGACAAATTGGACACATCATACGCTTTCTTTTCGAGAGTTTTAATCATTTTAGTCAAACTAAACGCTTGCATTTATTAGGGAAAAAGATTGTTTTGTACCATTTGGTCAAATAATTAAGCGATGTTACTGCGTAAAATCAAAGTATTAAAAAAATTTAGTATTAAAAAAAATAAAAAATTAGATGCTTTTTGATTGATTAAAAAAAGTGATTGGTCACTTAAAATATTTGAATCAGTTGGCATTTTTATAAAACTTAGGAGAATGACAAATGTCATTCTCCTAAGCGGGATGTAACAAGCAATGAGATGTTCAGTAAATTAACCTGTGTTTCGTAAACCCGCCGCAATTCCAGCAATACTCACCATGAGTGCATGATCTACAGGGGTATGTTCAGCTTGAAATTCAGCCAAATAAGCACGACGACGTTTCATGAGTTCAGCTTGCAATAAGTGTAAAGGCAACAGATATGGTTTGCGTACTTTCATTGCTTGATCAAGCACTTCATTGGAACTGAGAAGCGCTGACTCGCCTTTCATGGCTAAAAGTGTTTGAACAGCATCATGGAGACGTTGACGTAATTCAGCACCGAGCACTTTTAAATCTTCATCATCTGTTAAATGAGATTCGTAATACAGGGCAATATTTGAGTCCGCTTTAGACAGCACCATTTCCAGCATATCAATTAAGGTTTGGAAATAAGGCCATTCAGACAGCATTTCATCCAAAACAGCTTTCTGACCTTGATCAATCACTTGATTGATGGCTGCCCCTGTACCCAACCAAGCCGGAAGCATCAAACGAATTTGTGTCCAAGCGAAAACCCAAGGAATAGCACGTAAGGATTCAATTCCTCCACTGACTTTACGCTTCGCAGGGCGTGAGCCAAGCGGCAACATTTGTAACTCAAGTTCTGGGGTAACGGTACGTAAATATTTTACAAAATGAGGATTTTCACGCACGGTCTGACGATACACTTGAACAGACAAGTCGGTCATGTTGTGCATCAAATCTCGCCATGCTTGTTTGGGTACAGGTGGCGGTAATAAGGTTGCCTCTAATGTCGCAGCAGCATAAATTTCTAAATTTTGTAAGGCGATTTCTTCCAAACCAAATTTAAAGCGAATCATTTCACCTTGTTCAGTTACTCGGATTGCACCAGAAATTGAGCCAGGTGGTTGAGAAAATAGTGCCTGTTGAGTAGGCGCACCACCACGACTGATGGAGCCGCCACGACCATGGAACAAGGTCAATTGTACGCCGTGTTGTTTTGCAATCGCAGTTAACTCTTCTTGGGCACGATACTGAGCCCAATTTGCCGACATAAAGCCTGCATCTTTGGCAGAGTCAGAGTAACCAATCATCACCTCATGTTTGCCTTGAATATGCTGTTTATACCAATGCATATTGAATAAGGTTGTCATGGTACTTGCAGCACCATCTAAATCCTTCAAGGTTTCAAATAATGGCACTACACGTAAGGGATGTTCAATTCCCGCTTCTTTTTGAAGTAACAGTACCGCCAATACATCACTCGGATATTCAGCCATCGAAATGATATAAGCACCTAAACTTTCTTTAGGCTGCTCTGCCAAAGTACGCATCGTAGCAAAGACTTCTTGAACATCAGGATGTTCAATCAGGCTATTGGCTGGCTCGTTTAAGTGTTTTGGTAATAATGGGCGCTTACTTTGTAATTCTTGCAATAAGAAGTTTTGGCGAGCTTGTTCAGTCCATGTCTCAAAATTACCCAAACCAAGATATTCGGTAATTGCGGAGATGGCTTGACGGTGACGACCTGATTCTTGACGAATGTCCAGCTTTAATAATTCAATTCCAAAACAATTGACACGATAGATAAAGTCGAGCAATTTCCCATTGGCAATTTCTGGCAAATTACATGCCATGAGCGAACGATAGCAAAGCAATAGTGGCTGTAATAATTCATCTTTATGACGAATGATTAAACTGCGGTCAACGTCCGAGTGCTGTCCACGTAATTTATCTGCCAACCACTGACGGGTAGCTTTCAAGCGCTCACGTGTTGCACGTAAATATTCACGATATGGCTCTGGATGGCTATAGCCTAAAGCTTGATGTAATTCATTGGAATACGCCTCAATTGAAAGCTCCCAACGCAAATCTTCTATATCACGAAGATATAAATCAGCGGCTTTCCAGCGAGATAACCATAAAACTTCTTGTGTAATATTATGTGTGACATTCGGGTTTCCATCACGGTCGCCTCCCATCCACGATGCAAAGCGAATTGGTGAAATGTCCAAAGGTAAGGCTTGAGCACAGTTGCCTTGAACAAGGTCATCCAACTCACGGATAAATTTGGGTACTGCATTCCACAGCGTTTGCTCAATGGTGGTGAAGCCCCACTTTGCTTCATCAATCGGCGTAGGACGATGTTGACGAATCTCATCCGTTTGCCATGCTGAACAAATCAGTTGTTTTAAATCAGTCAACACCTCAGCACGTTGTTTAGGCGTGAGTTTTTGCTGATCAAATGTTGAAAGACAGTGATTAATCCCATCATATTTTTGAATTAAAGTACGACGACTGACCTCAGTTGGATGTGCGGTGAGTACCAATTCGATTTTCAATTCACAGATTTGCTGATAAAGCGTTTCAGCCGAAATTTGCTGATCTTTAAACTTGCTAAATAAATGATCGAGAACATTGGGTGATGGGGCATGTTCATCACATTCACTTTGGCGACGACTACGCACCACATGATATTGTTCTGCGATATTGGCAAAATTTAGAAAGTGTGAGAATGCACGGGTCAGAGGCAGAATTTCATCATCTTTTAAATTTAAAAATAATTGTTCAAGTTGTTTTTCTGCTTCAATTTGACCATCACGGGCGCCTTTGCCTAAAGCGCGAATCTGTTCAATTTGATTAAACAAATCTTGTCCTGCATGTTCTTTTAAGGTTTCACCTAAAAGATTTCCGAGTAAGCGTACATCTTCACGCAGTGGAGCATCAATTTGTTGAACCATTTGTCACTCTCCAGTTCTTGTTATCTTGAATATAACGTGATTCCATCACAATCCAAGGGACTCCCTACAAAAGTATGTAAGTGACTGTGCAAGAAGTCGACTTTGATTTGTTTTTCGTTCGGTTGTATTGACACTTTTTGGGTCAATTTGCCTATGACACCTTCGAGTATGCCTGAAACAGCAATTGCACATTATTTAGTTTTTTAATAACACCATCACGGTTTATATTTCAGCATAAATAAATCAATGCTTTCTTTGATGATTTGCTGCTTTTCTTGGTCTGTTGGCGTTGGGCGAATTCCCAACAAGACCTCATGATGACGAACACCAAGCAATAATGACAAAATTAAATTGGTCTGTTTTTCGATCTGGTCTGCTTGAATGAATTGTAGGTTCGTGGCTTGTTGAAAAAAGTCTTGCCATACCGAACACATTCTCTGATGAGACGAATTATAGAATTGTAGCGCTAAAGGGTTCTTTTCTGCGGCAAGTTCCAATAGTAAATGATCTAATTTAATAGCTTCAGGCAAATTAATCACATTCATAGCCAATTCACAGGCTTGAAAAAAATGTGCATAAAAATCACTTTCAGCATTGAGACGCAATGGTCGGGCATTAATTGACTGTTCGCAAGTTTCTTCAATGGCACAGCTAAATAAAGTTTCTTTATCTTGAAAATGGTTATATACGGTCAGTTTTGTCACACCTGCTTCTTTGGCAATCTGGTTCATACTGGAACCGTGATAGCCAAGCTTTAGAAACAGTTTTTTTGCTGCTTCTACAATGTGTTTACGTTTTTCTAAGTCCTTTGGACGGCCAACTGTTGTTTGCACAATAATTCCCAAAAAAACAAAATTAGGTCAATTACTCAAAACATGATTCACAATTATTGTACCATGCAGTATATTAATTAAAAAATGAGCAACAAACGGGCTTTTGACATTTCATCAATGACTTGTGTCGTTCAGTAAAACTAAGCGGGCAAAGCGTGAAACCTAGAAAATTACTTTTTCAGTTTCGGCATGCTGGCTAAGATTATTTTAACGCCAACCTGCGCAAGAACAAAGTATGGTTTTGTTTGTTTTGCAAGGTGCTAGATGAATCGTCACATGGTCTCAATATCTCATTCTCATTTACCTGAAAAGAGCATTTAAATAAGAGCCTTGCCTATGCGTAGTATAAAGTTAGTGATCACGAGCCTATTGGTATCGTGTAGTGTCATTCTGGTGGGATGTAGTAAGCCAGCGCCTGAAGTGGAACAGATTCCCTTGGTGATGGTTGCCCAACCGCTGACTTCCCAAGAAGATCAGAAAAGCTATGCAGGCGATGTACAGGCACGGCAGCAAACTGCGTTAGCCTTTCGAGTTGCTGGACAGATCACTGCACGTTATGTCGAGGTTGGCGACCGCGTTAAAGTTGGGCAGGTTTTGGCCAAGCTAGATGTCAAAGATGCCGAATTACAATTGAACTCTGCAAAAGCACAACTTGAAAGTGCTCAATCCGCTGCGAAAGTTGCAGCAGATGAGTTTAAACGTTTTCAACAATTATTACCCATCAATGCCGTCAGTCGTTCCCAATACGATAGTGTTAAAAATCAATATGACGCAGCACAGGCAAGCCTTAAACAAGCACAATCCAACTATGATGTCAGTGCCAATCAGACAGGTTATAACCAACTGATTGCCAATAAAAATGGGGTCATTACCCAACGTAATATTGAAATTGGACAAGTGGTTTCGGCTGGGCAAGCGATTTATCAATTGGCGATTGATGGTGATCGTGAGGTGGTTATCGGGGTTCCTGAACAGGCGATTTCTGAAATTAAAGTTGGACAAAGCGCATGGATTACCTTGTGGTCAAAGCCTGAAGATAAATTTGCAGCCTATGTCCGTGAGATTTCTCCTGCCGCAGATCAATCGCGGACATTTACAGTGAAAGTGGCTTTAAAAGAAGCACAGTCGGTCATTCAACTGGGGCAAAGCGCACGTGTGTTTTTCAATCAAAATGTTCAAAATATTTTGAGTGTACCGCTGAGCAGTGTCTCAGCCAATAATAATCAAGCATATATTTGGGTGGTTAATCCTGATCAGACTATTCGTAAAGTCTCTGTGACTTTAGGACCTTACGGGCGTGACAATGTCACGGTATTGAGTGGTTTAAATGCGGGGCAATGGGTGGTGGTCGGCGGTGTTCACTTACTCCGTGACAAGCAAAAAATTAAACCAATAGATCGTGAAAATCGTGCTGTAACTATCCAAAAAGGGGCATGATCATGAGTCTATTTAACTCCTTTAATTTGTCAGAATGGGCGCTCAAAAATAAAGGCTTAGTGCTTTATTTTATGATTTTGCTGGGGATTGTCGGGTTATTTTCTTATTCCAAACTGTCTCAAAGTGAAGATCCTCCTTTTTCCTTTAAAGTGATGGTGGTGCAAACCTACTGGCCGGGTGCAACAGCACAGGAAGTCTCTTTGCAAATCACCGATAAAGTTGAAAAGGAGCTCATGAGTACAGGGCTCTATGACAAGATTATGGCGTACTCTCGTCCTGGAGAGTCCATGGTCATGTTTATGGCAAAAGATTCGTTAGTATCCAATGAACTTCCAAATGTTTGGTACCAAGTACGTAAAAAAGTCGGTGACATCAAAACACAGTTGCCTTCTGGTGTTCAGGGTCCATTCTTTAATGATGAGTTTGGCGATACATTCGGGAATATTTATGTTTTAACAGGCAAAGACTTCAATTATGCCACACTCAAAGAATATGCCGATCGACTACAACTTCGCTTACAGCGAGTAAAAGATGTCAGCAAAGTCAATTTGGTTGGATTACAAGATCAAAAGATTTGGATTGAGATTTCCAATACTAAAGCAGTGCAGATGGGTGTGCCTGTTACAGCAATCCAAGAAGCTTTGGCAAAACAAAATAGTGTGACCAGTGCAGGTTTCTTTGAAACAGGTACAGACCGTATTCAAGTCCGTGTCAGTGGCGCATTAAAAAGCGTAGACGATCTGAAAAAAATGCCGCTGCTGGTGGGAAATAAAACTATTCAACTGAGCGATGTGGCTGAGGTTTATCGTGGTTTTAGTGAGCCTGCTCAACCGCGTATGCGCTTTATGGGAGAAAATGGTATTGGTCTTGCTGTATCCATGCGTAAAGGTGGGGACATCATTGCATTGGGTAAAAATCTAGAGACTGAATTTCAAACCCTACAAAAGACTTTACCTTTGGGCATGGAACTGAAAAAAGTTTCAGATCAGCCAGTTGCAGTACAACGTAGTATTCATGAATTCGTCAAAGTATTGGCTGAGGCTGTGATCATTGTTTTACTGGTCAGTTTCTTCTCATTGGGGTTCCGAACAGGATTAGTGGTTGCCTTCTCGATTCCGTTGGTGCTTGCCATGACCTTTGCAGGGATGAATCTGTTTGATGTTGGCTTGCATAAGATTTCTTTAGGCGCATTGATCCTCGCATTAGGACTTTTGGTCGATGATGCCATTATCGCGGTCGAAATGATGGCGATCAAAATGGAGCAAGGCTATAGTCGAATGAAAGCCGCAGGATTTGCTTGGACCAGTACCGCATTTCCAATGCTAACAGGTACATTAATTACCGCTGCGGGATTTTTACCGATTGCGACCGCTGCATCAAGTACAGGTGAATATACCCGTTCAATTTTCCAAGTGGTTACCATTGCTTTAGTTGTGTCATGGTTTGCCGCGGTGATTTTTGTACCTTATTTGGGTGATAAATTACTGCCTGATTTTAGTAAAGAAGCGCAAAAAGCGCCGTGGTATCAGCGTCTTTATGCAAGATTGCGTAAACAACCAGAACCGCAACCTGTGATTCATCATGCTGGTGAGCATTTTGATCCCTACCAATCGAAATTTTATCAAAGCTTTAGAAAGTTGGTGAATTGGTGTGTGACCTATCGAAAAACGGTGATTTCAATCACTGTGGGGATATTTGTACTGTCGGTGGTGATGTTTAAGTTTGTACCACAACAGTTTTTTCCACCGTCAAACCGTGCCGAAATTCTGGTCGATTTAAAATTGGAAGAAGGCGCTTCACTCACCGCAACTGAAAATGCTGTGAAAAAAGTGGAAGCATTCTTATCCAAACAAGACGGTATTGATAATTATGTCGCTTATGTTGGCACAGGCTCGCCACGTTTTTACTTGCCACTTGATCAACAAATGCCACAAGCCAGTTTTGCACAGTTTGTGGTGTTGGCGTCATCACTTGACGATCGCGATGAAATTCGTAAATCCTTAGATACTCAAATTCGCCAATTATTGCCACAAGTTCGAACCCGTGTCTCATTGTTGGAAAATGGTCCTCCTGTGGGCTATCCGTTGCAGTATCGTGTATCTGGTGAAGACGTTGCTGTAGTCCGTCAGGAAGCCCAGAAAGTTGCTCAACTGCTGAGTGAAAATCCCAATACTGGCAATGTGCATTTGGATTGGGGTGAGCAAAGTAAAATCATTTCTTTGCTGATCGACCAAGATCGTGCGCGTCAAATGGGCGTGAGTTCGGAAGATTTGGCGAATTTCTTAAACAGTTCGATTTCAGGTGCAATCATCAATCAGTATCGTGAAAAGCGTGAATTGATCGATGTGCGTATCCGTGGAGATCAGGCTGAACGGATAAATGTTGAAGCATTATCAAGTTTGGCTGTACCGACCAGCAATGGCACTACAGTACCATTGGCACAAATCGCGAAACTACAGTATAAGTTTGAAGACGGTCTAATCTGGCACCGCAATCGTTTACCAACCATTACAGTACGTGCAGATATTCGGAGCAAGTTACAACCCGCAACTGTTGTAAATCAAATGGCAGAGAAAATGGATCAGCTTCGCGCAACATTACCAAGTGGTTATTTGGTTGAAGTGGGCGGAACAGTAGAGGAGTCTGCCAAAGGACAAAGCTCTGTGAATGCAGGTATGCCTCTATTCCTAGCAGTGGTATTTACGCTCCTGATGATTCAGCTGAAAAGTATTTCACGTTCTTTCATTGTGTTTTTGACTGCGCCATTGGGTTTAATCGGTGTGGTTTTATTCCTGTTGTTATTTAATAAACCGTTTGGCTTTGTGGCAATGCTCGGTACGATTGCATTATCTGGTATGATTATGCGAAATTCTTTAATTCTGATCGATCAGATTGAGCAGGATATTCGAGCTGGGCATAATCAATGGGATGCAATTTTGGACGCAACAGTACGCCGTTTCCGTCCAATTATTCTTACTGCATTGGCTGCTGTTTTGGCGATGATACCGCTGTCACGTAGTATTTTCTTTGGTCCGATGGCTGTTGCGATTATGGGTGGATTAATTATCGCTACACTTTTGACCCTATTTTTCTTACCTGCGCTATATGCGACTTGGTTTAAGATTAAAAAAACTACAGAAAATACATAATTTGTTGTGAATATTAGGTGCGAAAAATTGAAAACTTCAATATAGTAGCACTTAATCTTTAACAGAAAATAACATAGGAAATTTCATTGCATAATAAGTCAATCAGTATGCAATGAATTTGAGGTCAAAAACACCCATGGGGCAAACAAATCCGGAACAGCATCGTAAGTTCATTACGAGCTCTTATTTGTTTATGTTTCTTGCATTATTTACGGTAATTACAGCAGTGCTCGCATATTGGTTAGCGCGCAAGGTAGCAGTAGCAAATGATGCAGAGGTATGGATACATGCACAAGCATTGTGGATTATGCGCAATGCTGTCATTTTTTTGATTTTAGCGGCTTTTGCTGCATTGTGGTTTATTCCTTTAATGTTTTTCTATTGGGACAGTTTCATCTGGGTAAAAGCATGTACGGTGGCAGGTGTCGTATTTAGTGCGATTGCATGGCTATATTTACTCAATGTTTGGCTTAAAGGTTTTACAAAATATTTACAGAAAAAAGCAGTTTTTTAAAAAAAACTAGATTTCAAACTTGTAAAAAATAACATCGCCCCCAATTTACTCTGCATAGAAGTATTATCAAATTTTTGTGGAGCATCGCCAATCATGGCTAAACGTGATTATTATGAGGTTTTAGGTATCGCTAAAACCGCTAGTGATGATGAAATTAAAAAAGCCTACCGTAAGTTGGCGATGAAGTATCATCCAGATCGCAACCCTGACAACGCAGAAGCTGAAGAAAAGTTCAAAGAATGTGCAGAAGCCTACGAAGTGCTTTCTGACAGTGAAAAACGCAGCATGTATGACCGTATGGGGCACAATGCCTTTGAAGGTGGTATGGGCGGTGGCGGCTTCGGCGGTGGGTTCAGTGCCGAAGATATTTTCAGCCAGTTTGGTGATATTTTCGGTGGTGCTTTTGGCGGCGGTGGTCGTGGTCAACAACGTGCACGTCGTGGCTCAGATCTCCGTTATGTCATGGAATTAACGCTTGAAGAAGCTGTGAAAGGGGTGAAAAAAACCATTACTTTCACTGCACCAGCACCTTGCGATGCCTGTGATGGAAAAGGTTCAAAAAATCCGAATGATGTTGAAACGTGTAAGACTTGTCATGGTGCAGGTCAGGTGCGTATGCAACAAGGGTTTTTCTCAGTCCAACAGACTTGTAGCACTTGTCGCGGACAGGGCAAAATCATTAAAAACCCATGTAATAAGTGTCATGGTTCTGGGGTTTCAGATCGTCAACAAACGCTTGAAGTGACCATTCCAGCAGGTGTGGACAATGGTGATCGCGTACGCTTAACCGGTAAAGGTGAAGCAATTCGTGATGGTCAGTCTGGTGACCTATACGTTGAAGTGGTTGTACGTGAACATGACATCTTCCAACGTGATGGTGCAGACCTATACATGGATGTGCCTGTGAGCATTGCTGATGCTGCCTTAGGTAAGGAACTTGAAATTCCGACTTTAGATGGTCGTGTCAGTTTGAAAGTGCCTGAAGGTACACAAACGGGTAAAATGTTCCGTTTACGTGGTAAAGGGGTAAAACCTGTGCGTAGTAGCATGCAAGGTGATTTACTTTGCCGTATCGTAGTAGAAACACCAGTGAATTTGACAAGTCGCCAACGTGAGCTGTTGAAAGAACTTCAAGCGACCATGGAAAGCGATGACAATAAATCTTCGCCGAAGAAAAAATCTTTCTTTGATCGTTTATTCGACTAATTAATCTGAACGATTAAAGCAATAAAAATGGAGCAACAGTGAGCTGTTGCTCCATTTTTTTATTTTGTCGGTTGATCCGATGGTGATAGATCAAATTCATGATCATCTGATGCAGCATCGATTGAATTGTCATCTTGTGGAAGAATCACTGCCGGAGTGGATGAGGATGCTGTCTGCGGTTCAGCGGGGACGGCAGATTCTTGTGCCCAACTGAGCGAAACAGTTGTGATCATCATTAGTCCTAAAATCATGGTTTTGACTTGCATTATATTTCCTTGAATCTCTCTATTATTTGTATGACTTCCACGCTTTAGAATATTCATTTATTAAGCTTAAATTTTATTTAAAATTGTTTCGTTATTTTAGGGTTTGTGGGCAATTCGTCTATGTTTGCGACTAGGTGTGTTTTTTAGGCGATTCTAGGCGCGAAATACGAAATTTAGTCATTCTAAATGAGTCCTAATTGCAGCTTCAAAATATAATTTCTTTTGATCAATTAATTTGATGTTATGAAAATATTGTTGAATGAGATAAAACTTTCATTGCCACAGTTTACATCTAAAGTTTCAATAGATTAGCGTAGATCATATTGTGAATCTGTGCAGTGATTTCAAGATTAGAGGATATAACCCCATATCCTCTAATACAAAAACAAACCAAAATTATTCAAGAATCGGAGCGTCAATATCTTCGACACGAACTTCAGTTTGTGTTTCTGAAGGCGTAGTTGCGTTGCCTTGAGAGACCGTTTTTTCTTCAGTAAGTGTAGCGGCTGGAGTTGGTGTAGATTCAGCCCAAGCACTGGTCATCATTGTTGCTAATACAAATGCAAAAACCATTTTATTCGAATGCATATTGATCTGCTTATAATCCATATTGTTTTCATTCGTGGCAGTAGTCTGCTGTGTGATTCTTGCACTTTGATGAAATAGATTGAGCAATATTTTAAATTTTTTCAAAGTTTTACCGATATATTTTTTAGTCTTAATCTATTTTTTCGTTGAGTCTACTTTTTTGACCTTAATTGCCGAAGACTTAAAAGAAATCAGAAAGTTCGCAGTATTTTTTAAATGGAATCGTGGTCTTGGAACTGAGTTTTGTTATAGTAGAGCCAAATTTTCAAATTCAGATTTAGGAAGATCGTATGTCAGCAGCTCCACGTATTGGTATTTTAGGTGCAGGCGGTCGTATGGGCCGTACATTGATTCAAGCGGTACAACAAGCAGGTTATCAGCTTGCGGCAGCGGTAGAGCGTCCAGAAAGTACGTTGATTGGAGCAGATGCAGGGGAACTTGCTGGAATTGGTGCTGTAGGTATCAAAGTCGTGGGCAGTTTGGAAGACATTTTAAAAGATGTTGATGTGGTGATTGATTTCACTGCCCCAGTTGCAACAGAAAGCCATCTAAAATTATGCCGTGATGCTGGTGTTGCCATGGTGATTGGAACAACAGGTTTTTCAGATGAGCAAAAAACCTTGTTAAATCAATCTGCGACACAAACCCCCATTGTTTATGCCGCAAACTACTCAGTGGGTGTCAATGTTTCAATTAAATTGCTCGAGCTGGCTGCCAAAGTTTTTGGTGATACAGTGGATATTGAGATTATCGAGGCACACCATCGTCACAAAGTAGATGCACCATCTGGAACTGCTTTGATGATGGGGGAAGCGGTTGCGGAAACTTTAGGGCGTGATTTGAAGAAAGTGGCGGTTTATGGTCGTGAAGGTCATACAGGTCCACGTGAACGTGAAACGATCGGTTTTGAAACGATTCGTGGTGGTGATATCGTCGGTGAGCATACTGTGATGTTCATAGGCGAGGGTGAGCGTGTCGAAGTGACACATAAAGCGACCAATCGTATGAACTTTGCAGCAGGCGCTGTACGTGCAGCAGCTTGGGTTGTCGGAAAAGATGCAAAAAAATACGATATGAAGGACGTTTTAGGCTTAAATGAT
The DNA here is from genome assembly GCF_019702905.1 of Acinetobacter sp. Tol 5. Classification (NCBI taxonomy): domain Bacteria; kingdom Pseudomonadati; phylum Pseudomonadota; class Gammaproteobacteria; order Moraxellales; family Moraxellaceae; genus Acinetobacter; species Acinetobacter sp. Tol 5. The sequence goes on from NZ_AP024708.1 coordinate 77,658, forward strand.
ATTCAAGCTTGAAACATGTTGCGCTAAAATTATAACAATGAGTCAAATTTTGAACATAAAAAATGAAAAAAATAGTGATATTACTTACTTGTGTAGTCAGTGCTTTTAGCCTGACTGCACAAGCAGCTTTACCGAGCAATGCCAAATTGAGTCTGAACAAAAACAACATTAAGGTTTGGACTTATAAAGATACCAATAACCCTGTTCTGTCCTATAAAGCAGAAACAACAATAGACGTACCGATCGAACGGGCTGTTGCTCTAGTTCTGGATGTCAATAATTCACCTAAATGGGTACCTAATGTTGCTAAAGCAGAAGTGCTGTCTCGAGATGATAAAAAGGGTGAATTCAGTATTTATATGGTTTTAGACTTTCCATTTCCTCTAAAAGATCGTGACATGGTGGTGAAAGGAACGATGTCTAAAGACGCGAGTGGCACGATTTATATTAAAAACTCTGCGGTACAACAAGGCAAAGCACTGAACTCAGATTATATTCGTTTAAAAGATTATGCGGGAGATTGGACATTTCAAAAACTTGGTCCCAATAAAGTGAAAGTGATCACTTCTGGACATGCCAATCCTGAAGGTTCAATCCCAGCAAGTGTGACCAATATGCTGGTTGAACAGCAACCTTATCAAATGCTGCAAAAGATGAAATCTGAATTGGCAAAGAATACCAAGCTTGCTGCCTTACCTGAAATTTTAAAATAATCATGGATTCAGGATGCGTTATTTATTGCTATTTTGAACCTGCACCCTATGAAGGTGCAGGGAAATAAACAATATAATCAATTCAGACGCAGATGATTGGGTAAGTTAACATTAGCTGAATTGATGCACGGGTTCTTTGCTCATTTTCATTTGGATAAATACCAAGAGCAATCCAAATGCGGTAAGTACTGCGCCTGCAATTGAAACGGCTGAATAACTCATATCCATACTGAGAACTACACCACCTACGGTTGCGCCTAAAGCATTACCTAAATTAAATGCACCAATATTCACTGAAGAGGCTAGTCCTGGTGCTTCATGCGCAACAGACATCACCCGCATTTGGAGTGGAGGCACAACGGCAAAGGCTGCAGCTCCCCAAACAACAAGTGCCAAAGCTGCACCAAGCGGTGTTTGTGCCAAGATCGGGAACAGTAACATGGACAGCATTAATAACACTAAAAAGCCTGTCAATGTCTTATTCAGTGATCGATCTGCGAATTTCCCACCGAGATGATTCCCAATTGAAAAACCGATTCCGATTAAGACCAACATCAGTGTGATAAAGATTGGGCTGGCATGGGTGATATTTTGCAAGCTCGGTGCAATATAGGTGTAGAGCGTAAACATTGCTCCTGCACTCATCACAGTCGTCAATAAAGCAAAAACCACAGGCAAGCGAGTCAAAACTTTCAGTTCAGCTTTTACATTTGGACGCGGACCTGCCGCATCTACAGGCAAGGCTTTCCATAATGCCAACATGGTGATGACACCTAAGATCGCGATTGCGGCAAAGGACATACGCCAACCAATATTTTGTCCAACCCATGTTGCTAGAGGTACACCCCCAATATTGGCAATTGTGAGTCCCATAAACATCATGGCAACAGCACTCGCCTGTTTGTCTTTAGGCACAACACTGGTGGCAACAATTGAGCCAATCCCGAAAAATACACCATGATTAAGACTGGTAATTATTCGAGCTCCCATCAGCCCCCAATAGTTCGGTGCAATGGCTGCAAGAATATTGCCCACAGTGAAAATACTCATGGCAAATATCAGTGCTTTACGTCGTGAAAAATGTCCAAACCACAATGTCATAATCGGAGCACCGATCATTACACCTAGTGCATAAGCCGTAATGAGCATCCCCGCAGTGGGAATCGAAATGTTGAGGTTTTCTGCAATTTGAGGTAGAAAACCCATTGGAGAAAATTCAGTTGTTCCTATTGCAAAAGCGCCTATGGCTAGTGCAAGTAAGGGAAAATTTAATTTCATGAGAGATCTCAAATATACAGAAGATTGAAAAAAGACCGAGTACAGTGGTGCAATCATCAGACCAATATCACAAGCACAATTTTTTGATGTTGATTTCAACAAAAGCTTTTAGATCGCATTTTGTTTGAGTCAAACACACATCAAAGCTTCGCAACAAAAGATATTGCGAAGCAATTGATGCCTTTCAATCGATCAGAAATGAACAGTGAAAATCTGAGAATAGATTTAGCTGTGATTAAACTGAGCAGCTAAATTAAATATCCCATTTCGGTGCTAAATTTTCTGGATCAACTTCACGACCATTGCGCTCCAGTTTTGCAATCATGTGCATTTCTTCAGTAGAGAGTTGAATCTCTTGGGCTTTTAAGTTCGCCATTAAGTTTTCACGTTTGGTTGATGATGGAATAACCGCAAAACCTTTTTGCAATGCCCATGCCAACGCAATTTGTGCTGTTGAAGCTTGATGGTGTTGAGCGATTTCAGCCAATACAGGGTCATTTAAAACCTTGCCATAAGCTAAAGTCATGTATGACGTCACATCAATATGTTGTGATTGTAAGAAATCTACTAACTTTGAGTTTTGTAAATAAGGGCTGAGCTCAATTTGGTTTGTCGCAATATTTTCAAGTCCAACAGCATCAATCGCTTGTTGTGACAAATCAATATTGAAGTTTGAAATACCAATATGTTCAGTTAAGCCAAGTTTTTTAGCTTCTAAAAGGTTATGCATCATTTCAGCAACAGAAATACCTAAACTTGGTGCAGGCCAATGGATCAAAGTCAGATTGACAGCATCAGTGCGCAGTTTTTGCAGGCTTTCTTTCAAACTTGGAATGAGTTTGTCTGCTTGATAATTGTCTGTCCATATCTTTGTCGTGATAAACAATTCATCAGGATGAATATGACTTTCAGCAATCGCCTGACCGACTTCGGCTTCATTGCCATAGATTTGTGCTGTATCTACAGCACGATAACCCACATCTAGCGCATTTTTAACTGAATCTATTACGGTTTGACCTGATAAACGGAAAGTACCAACGCCAAATTGAGGAACGATATTTGTCATGATGAGTTTCACTTTGTTTTCTGAGATTAGGGCTATTTTGCTATTTTAATTGTTGCGGAAAAATAGAGGAATATGCAAAATATTATTGACTATTAATCAATAATAAATCGTGATATTGCAGAGATGAAATCGACCTTAGAAGAGTTACAGGCATTTATCAATATTGTGGACAGTGGTTCGATTGTTGCTGCTGCAACACATCTTGAACAAACGACTTCGGGCGTGAGCCGAGCTTTGCAACGGCTTGAGTCTAAATTGAATGTGACTTTACTGGAGCGAACTACGCGGAAGCTTAAGTTAACTCAAGAGGGGCAATTATTTTTAGAAAAAGCCCGTAAAATTGTACATGATCTGAATGAAGCTGAAGATGCTTTATTGAAGTCGGACAGCGATACTTCTGGGTTGATTCGTGTCGATTCGGCGACGCCTTTTGTGTTACATGTGATTGCACCCTTAATGCAAGAGTTTTCTCAGCTTTATCCAGACATTGAAATTGAATTAAACAGTAATGATCAAATCATTGATTTATTGGAACATAAAACGGATGTCGCAATACGTTTTGGAGAATTAAATGACTCCAGCCTACATGCGAGATTGCTGTGTAAAAGTCGTTTATACATTGTTGCCAGCCCTGAGTATTTAGCACGAAATGGTTATCCTGCAACCCCACTCGATATCCTCAATCATGTTCAAATCGGATTTAGTAAGGTCAGTCATCTCAATACTTGGCCCATCCGTGTGAATGGTGAAAAATTGACTGTACAGCCTAAAATCAAAGCATCTAGCGGTGAAACAGTACGTCAACTTTGTCTACGTGGGCATGGTATTGCCAGACTTTCAGCATTTGAGGTGCTTAAAGATCTCAGAGCGGGAAGGTTGATCGCGCTATTTGAAGATCAAATAGAAATTTACGAGCAACACATCCATGCAGTTTATTATCAACAAGAACATTTACCTAAACGTGTACGTCTATTTATTGAGTTTTTAGCGCAAAAGCTGTCAAGGTTTCGATAGTCTTTTGTGGTGGTAGATCTAGACTCAATAATGGGGCAGTGTTGGGCTGTTGCGGTGTCACCAAATGAATTTCAAAATGCTCGGCGGAGGTTTGTTGGCATTGGAATTCCAAATTTTTTTGAACAGGCATATTTATTTTAACAGCCTGATCTCCACTGGCACGATAGTGATAATGTCTGACCGCGACAGCCTGATGCAAGGTTGGCTGTAGATGATCAAGCTGATAATTACCCAAACGTTGTGTCTTCAAAAAACCTTCAATCAAAGATTTGCATACAAAATGTTGTTGCTGAGCTGCTTTATTGACTTGTTGAGGCTGGCAGGCGCTGAGTACCAAAGCAAGGCTGATTAGGGCGATGATTCTCATTATTTTCTCCTTTCAAATCAATTATGTTTTAAAAACTGGCTGTAAAAGAAGCATAAATCTGTTAGATTTACAGATACAGATACAACAAATATTAAAATTTGGGTACAGATATGGCTTTCCAATATCAGATCTTGGCACAGCAGATCGCGCAAAAAATTTATTGTGGAGAGCTCGCAGTCGGGCAACGACTGAGTTCTTTGCGTCAATTTGCTGAACTACAAAAAGTGAGTTTGAATACGGCAAAGAGTTGTTATGAATTGCTTGAAGCTCAAGGCTTGATTTTTGTCAAAGAAAAGTCAGGTTATTTTGTACAAGCTTTGCCAAATTCCCCGCAGATTGCTGTACCTGACCATCCAGATTTTCAGTCTAGACCACGGGAAGTTTCTAATCTGGAATTGCAAATTCAAATTCATGAGGCTGCGATCAATAATAAATTGATTCATCTCGGTTCGATTCAATTGTCACCTAATCTGGTTCCTATCGAAGCCTTACGTCGTTCAATCCAACGTGCTTTAAAGCACAGTAAACCGGAAGATTTTTTATATAACGATCGTCAAGGACATCTGCAATTGAGGGAGGCTTTGTCAGCACACTGGGCTGAAGATGGTTTTTATATTGCAAAAGAAGATATTTATATCAGTAATGGCTGTATGCCTGCACTGTCGATCATGATTCAGAGCCTTACACAAGTTGGTGATAGCGTGATTGTGCCGACACCAAACTATAATGGGCAGTTGCAGTTATTGGCTTTGTTGAAGCGAAAAATTATCGAAATCCCAGCCAATACAGAAGGTTTTGATCTAGATCGTTTAGAGCAAGAAATGCAAAGTCCAGGGGTAAAAATCTGCTTATTGACGGCTAATTTTCAAAATCCTCTGGGTTTTTGCCTCAGCAATGCTGAGAAAGAACGTATTGCACAACTTGCGGCGAAATATCAATGCTATGTGATTGAAGATGATATTTATGCAGAATGTAGTTTTAATGCCAAACGTCCTTTACCTATTAAATATTGGGATCAACAGGGTTATGTGGTGTATTGCAGCTCAGTCTCAAAATCTCTATCGACCTCTTATCGTGTAGGCTGGTTTTGCTTACCGCAGCGCTTACAACATTTACATGCAAGAATCATTTTACAGAATGTTTCGGTGAATACGCCTTTGCAATTGGGGCTTGCTGATATGATTTATAGCAGAGCCTATCGTCAACATCTGAGTGAATTACGTCCTAAACTGATGGCACAGGTTGAGCAGTATCGACAATTTATTCAACAGGCTTTTCATGGCGTGAGTATCCGTTTGAATCAACCGCAGGGGAGTTATGCGCTTTGGCTGCAATTCCCTGAACAAGTAGATAGTTTGGCGTTGTATTACTATGCGCAGCAATACAGTATCAATATTGTTCCGGGTATTATTTTTGGTGAAGATCATCGTTATAACAATTGTATTCGTTTAAATGCAGGACATGAATTGTCTCAGGAGGTTCAGGATGCCATCATGTTATTGGCAGATTGGGTCAGAGGCGAATTGTCAACCAAGAGTGTGGCATAAGCTCACTCAACATGATGACATTCATATCGCCTCACGTTAGAAAAAAACAGTGATGATCCAAAAAATTAAAAATAAATGAATGCCCAAGATCTTCTAACAAATTCTATAAAAACATAAATTTAATCAGATATGCGTGATTGAAATCAAAGCACTAGTCCGAAGAATCCGGCAGTTTGACTAAGGTTTACAAACGGCATGATCCATTGCCCCATTGACGATGATGAATGTCAACGTAAATGGGGTATATTGCATAGATTAAAAATCAGCTTTTAACACAATACGATAACGTGCTTTTCCTGAATGGAGGCGTTCCAAAGCATCATTAATTTTTGACATTGGATACACTTCAATTTGAGGAGCAATATTTTTACGCGCTGCGAATTGCAATAATTGACGTAATGCAAAAGGGGAGCCTGTTGGAGAGCCAGTTACTGATTTTGCACCACTGATCAATGTACCTGCAGGAATGGGCATAGGTTCAAGCACCATGCCTAACATATGAATAGTGCCATTGGGTGCAAGTGTATTCAGATAAGCTTTCCAGTCTAAGCTCACATTCACCGTACAGAGTAACAAATCAAATTTACCACGTTGTGCTTTTAAATCATTTGCATCACGGCTATTGACGATATGGTCTGCGCCCATCGCTCGCAGCTCATCTGACTTATCTAAATTAGAGGTGAATGCGGTAATTTCACAGCCCCACGCTTTGAGTAATTTAATTGCCATATGACCTAAACCACCAATCCCAATGACACCTACATGATGAACAGCTTGAATTTGGTGTTTTAAAATCGGATCAAAAACAGTGATTCCCCCACATAATAGTGGACCTGCACTTTCAGGGTCTAAGTTTTCAGGAAGTGGAATAATCCATTGCCAACCAGCACGAACCTTATCTGCAAAACCGCCAGCATGACCAACGATGGTGGCTTTTTTTTCGCCAGTGCAAAGCACTTGTTGTCCACTGACACATGGGTCACAGTGCTGACAACTTTCTGCTGTCCAACCGATACCAACACGTTGTCCAACTTTTAAACCTTTTGCTTCTGAACCCAACTGAGTGATTGTTCCAATAATTTCATGACCACCCACTACAGGGAAAACTGCATTTCCCCATTCATTGTTAATCACGGAAACATCAGAGTGGCATAAACCGCAATATTCAACTTTAACTTCAACTTGATGTGGCGCTAAATCGCCAGCATCAAATTGATAGGGTACAAGTTCAGCGCCTGCTTCTAGGGCTGCATAGGATTGAATGATATTGGCTGACATATGAATCCTTCCTGTTTTTTGAGCGAAATTTAGCGCGACATACAATCATTTTCATGGTCATTGACCATTCCAACCGCCTGCATGAATGCGTAGCATGTTGTTGGACCGACAAACTTAAAGCCGTTTTTCTTCAAAGTTTTAGACAACTTTAGGCTGGCTTCAGTTTGCGCAGGTGCTTGTCGATAATCAGGAACATCATTCAGCTGTACCTGTTGATCAACAAAATCCCAAAGCCAATCTACCATATCAATATTTTTCGCTTTCATGTTTTGCCATGCAATGGCATTGTCACGAATAGCGGTAAGTTTACCAATATGACGAATGAGCCCAGTATCTTGGCATTTCAATGCCAAATCTTGTTCAGTCAAGTCAGCAATGGTTTGAATTGAATGATTAAAAAAATGTGTGCGATAAGATTCACGCTTTTTTAAAACAGTAATCCAAGATAATCCTGCTTGTTGCCCTTCGAGACACAACATTTCAAATAAATGTTGCTCATTGCGATTTGGTTTACCCCATTCATGATCATGGTATTCGATATAAATTGGATCATCCGAACACCAGCCACAGCGTTTATTGGTCATGAAAGATGCTCCATTTTTTTTGATGTAATTAGAGTTTAAATTCGACCCATTGATCTTGTTTGTTATCCCAATATGAAAGTTGGGCAGTTTCTAGGTCAGTAAAATTTATCCAAATATCTTTACCCGCTTTATCTGCAAAGCCAGTACTGATCATGAGGGACTCATTGGTGATTTCCATAATCCAGCCTTGATGGCTTTGCCCTTTGAGGACAATTTTTTGTTGATTGCCTGATTCTGCAAATTCAACTAAACGCTCAAGCAATGCTTCTGACATGGAATATTCCTAAATATCTAATTTAAAATTTAACGTAAATACGGATAAGGATTCACTGCACCTTGTCCCTTACCTCTTAAGTATAGTCCATAGTGTAAATGAGGTGCAGTATGTCGTGCATTTCCTGTATTGCCGACATAACCAATTAATTCACCTTTTTTAACGTAGTCTCCTTCTTTTAAACCACGTCGGTGATCATTCAAATGTGCGTAATAATGATAAGCACCACCAGGTCCCATTAACCAAATTACATTACCGCCTAAGTTGTTACTTTTTAAACTGGTAATCACTCCTTCAGTATTACTGTACACTTTGGTTCCACGTGAAGCCATGATGTCAATGCCCTCATGCGCACGTCCAGCACTTCGGGACGCCCCCCACGTATCGGTGAGATTTTGTGGTTTGACACCATCGACAGGGATCGCCAACCGTGTTGGAAGCGGCATTGCTTTTAATCGGTTAATTTGAGCTTGCGGAAGATGCGGTCTTGTACCACTGGGCTTTTTGGGTGCGGTGGTACATGCGCTCAATATGATTGTAAACAGGGCAATCACACAATATTGGATACGATGCGGCACGAGACATCCTTTTTTCTAGTTTCAAATTTCAGCTTTGAGGTTTAAAAAGGGTAAATTAAAATTGAAAAAATGATCAGAATACCCGTGCCTGACTATGTCATATTTTGATTGCTGAGATCAATTTTTTCATGGCTGTTGGTATACCCATTTGTGTAGCTTTTTGTGGCGTGAGCCATTCACCGCCCAGTTCAGCTTGGAGATATTCAGCTTGGTCTTTTTCAACATGAATGATGTGTGCGGTCAATATCCAAGTAAAATGAGTGAAACTATGCGAAATTTGCACAGATTCAACGTTTGAAACCAGCTTTAAACGTTCACAGATCTGTTGCAGTTCAGCCTCACTTTCAAAAATTGGTAAACTCCATAGTCCACCCCATAAACCACTATTAGGACGTTGCTCCCACAACCATTGCCCTTGAGACTCAATGAGCAAGACTTTGCCAGTTTTCACTGGAACAGGTTTTTTTGGCTTTTTATAAGGGAGTTCCGTTTCTAACCCTTGCTGATGGGCTTGGCAATGTTGCTGCATTGGGCAATATAAACATAATGGTTTTTTTGGGGTGCAGACGGTTGCACCTAAATCCATAATCGCCTGAGTATAGTCATGATTGCGTTCAGTGGGGCACAAACTTTCAGCCAATTTCCACATTTCCCGTTCATGTACAGGTTTACTGAGATCATCTTCAATGGCAAAAAATCGCGATAAAACACGTTTTACATTGCCATCCATAATGACACCATATTGGCGTAATCCAAGTGACATAAGTGCACCTGCAGTAGAACGTCCAATACCTGAGAGCTCCATCCATTGCTCCAGAGTGTTTGGAAAATGTCCTTGTTGACTGACAACCGTCGCAGCTTTATGTAAGTTTCTGGCGCGTGCGTAATAGCCCAAGCCTGCCCAATAAGGTGCAACATCATCCCATGACGCTTGACCCAAATCATCAACGGTAGGGAAGCGTTGAATAAATTTGTCAAAATATTGCAGTACTGTTTTGACTTGAGTTTGTTGCAACATAATTTCAGAGACCCAAACTTTATAGGGATCATCTGCCACTTGCCAAGGCAGATCATGGCGTCCGTGTTGATCAAACCAAGTCAATAATGCGTCTGAAAATGAAAATTGCGACATATCAATCTAGGGCAAAAATAGGTGGCTCAGTATAACCAAATTCGAATCGATTACAGAAAATTATCTGAATACTGTGCATGAGATTTGTGTGAGTTAAGCTATTTCGAATAGTCAGAATTTAATTTTAAAGTCACGTTGAATGAAGCAACATAGTGAACTAAAAAAGACGCACTAGCGTCTTTTTTAGTTCACTGGCAAAGGATTAATTTTCGTTGATGATACCCCAACGCTGATCCAGTTTAAGCGGTTCATTTTTATAGCGTGGAATGATATGAATATGAAAGTGTTTATTCTGTTCTTGACCAAAAACATCACCATCATTAAAGGCAATGTGAAAGCCTTCTGGTTGATGACGGAGCTTGAGTTCATTACGTGCCAACTCTAACAACGAAGAAAGACTTTTACGCTCTTTTTCTGAAACCTCAAAAAAGGAATCGATATGGCGCAATGGGATAATGACTGAATGCCCTTTAGACAAAGGATTTTGTTCAGGCAAAATTGCACCAAATTCATTTTTATCAATGATGTCAAATTCTTCAAATTCACAATAAGGGCATTTTATCTCAGTCATTTTAAACTCCTTGTTTACTGGTTGAGTTCATACATCAGGTTTAAAATCAAACCAATGTACGATTTAACAACTGATACATAGCAGTTAATCCTGCGCTTTCAGCTTCTGCGTTATAACCTAGATCTACACCATTGGCTTTGGCACGTTCATCTGCTTGTGGGTTACTAAAGCCATGTTTGGCATCTTTAAGGATGATCACTTCAGATTTTACTTGGGCATGATTCATTTCTTGTTTGAAGGATTCAACATCTGCCAAAGACACCATTGAGTCTTTTTCACCATGTAAAACTAAAACCTCAGCTTTAAATTTTCCTGATTGTGCTGGGTTTTGTGCGGACAGGTTGGCGTGGAAAGTAACGACTGCTTTTAAGTCAGCACCAGAACGAGCTAAATCGAGCATGACTTTTCCGCCATAGCAAAAGCCAATAGCAGCTAAACGATCTCCATCCACCTCAGGTTGAGCAGCAAGTGTAGCAAGTGCAGCAGAGGTACGATCTACAATGGTATCGGTATCTTGAAAAGTTTGCATCATCCATTCATTGGCTTGTGTCGCAACGGTTGTCACTTTTTTATCGCCATACATGTCGATTGCTAAAGCAGCAAAGCCATGTTCTGCAAGCTCTCTAGCGCGTTGCTCAGTATATTCATTGCGTCCCCACCATTCAGGACCCACGATGACACCTGCAACAGGTTGTGTAGATTCAGGGGCAGCAAAATAACCGATTAAAGTTGTTCCATCTTTTGCTTGGTATTGAATTTCACGAGTTTTAATTGCAACAGCCATCTGTTCAATCCTTTTATATTTTTGAGAGCGACATTGATTAAAGCATAAATATAAAGGATTCAAATGGCTAATTTAGGAATATTGAGTATAGAAATGTGAGAAATTATGAATGATGGAATGGGTGCAGAAATGAAAAAAGAAGGACCTAGGACCTTCTTGATCATAAACAGAGACTGTCATAAAAATGTTGAGAAAAGCTTAAACTTTCCCTCTGGAAATAAATCCGACAATTGCAAGAATAACGGCAACAACAAGAAGAATTACTGCAAAGTCTTTAGACATTCCTGCGACACCGCCAAAACCAAATAAACTTGCAACTAACGCGATCACAGCGAAAATTATTGCCCAACGGAACATGATATCCACCTCCATATTGTTTTTATGCAGTTTCAGTATAAGGAGAAAAACGGCGCGGTCTTGTGAAGTTATGTTTGAAAAGTGTGATAAATAAAGCATCATGTAACTGATTTGTGATGTTTTTTTATTCTCTAGTTCATGTTCTTATGCTGATATAATAACAACATCTCATATGACTTCACTTTATATCATGAGCCTCGAAATACGCCCCCAATTTTGGAAAAACTATCATTTGTCCGAACTCAATCAGGCGGAATGGGAGGCCTTATGTGATGGTTGTGGTTTGTGCTGCTTGGTTAAACTCGAAGATGATGAAACACATGAAATCGCTTATACCAAGGTGTCTTGTAAACTACTGGACTGTCAAACAGCACAATGTTCAGACTATGCTAATCGCTTGAACTATGTCCCAGATTGTATTCAATTGCGTCCTGAAAAATTAGCGCAAATAAATTGGTTGCCTTCAAGTTGTGCCTATCGGCGTGTCAATGAAGGTAAAAACCTTCCGTCTTGGCACTATTTAATTACAGGCTCCAGACAAAATGTGATTAAAGCCAGAAAATCTGCAGCAGGGCGCTGCATCTCAGAGACAGAAGTTGATGAGGAAGAAATTGACGAATATATTGTGCGTTGGGTACGTTAGAAAATGACCATAATTTTGAATTGATAATCATTATCAAATAGTAATATGATAAAGATGCTTTCATGATGTGATCTCATTTAAAATGTCTGGTTTATTTACACGATTGAAAAAAATTACAATGTGCCTATGTGCGATCAGTCTAAGCTTTGCTGCGTATTCCCTTGCTTATGCCAAGCCTGATCTAGAGCCCTTAGGACCGAATATTGCAGATCATGGTTCAAGTTATTATCAGTTTCAAGTTCACAGCTTTCAGTCATCCGATCAGCAACGACATTATAAAGTTTGGTTAGGTATACCTAAACAGATCAATAAAAATCAGCCCCGTCCCGCTATTTTTATGCTGGATGGTAATTCAGTCATGGCGCGTTTAGATGAAGCATTATTAAAGCAATTATCAGAACAAGATAGCCCCGTTTTAGTGGCGATTGGCTATCAAACTCAGTTGCCGTTTGAATCTGCTTCACGTTCCGTGGACTATACGCCAGCAGATGAGTCTGGAAAAATATCAGCTGATCCCCGAAATCCTGAGCGCATGTCAGGAGGAAGTCCGCAATTTAGACAAATGATTTTTGAAAAAATCATGCCTTGGGTTTACTCGCAGGTGAAATTGGATGCTCAGCGCACTGCATTGTGGGGACATTCTTATGGGGGCTTATTTGTATTAGATACATTATTGAATCGCCAGCAACATGAGCAGAAATTTTCGCATTATTTTGCTGCAAGCCCATCTTTAACTTGGGCAGATTCCCGGTTATTGAAAGCAGTTGAGCAGGTAAAACCTGAATCAGTTAAAGATCAAAAGCTATTGGTGATGGAAGGTGATCTTGTTCCATCTAGCACAGCGAAAATCAGCCCGAATGCTGATCGGGACATGAACCAAAACAATCGAAAATTGGTTCTAGACTTAGCCAGTAAAGGCGCAAATACCAAGCTTTTATTGTATCCACATCTCAGTCATGGTGAAGTGTTTCAGGCTTCACTGATGGATATTTTACAGAATCGATTATTTTAAAATTGAAAGTACAATATTGAATGCTTTCCATAGTAGACTAAGCTCAGCATTCATCAATTAAAAAAGCAGTATGTCAGACACTCAAACTCCACTTCCAGAACGTTTACGTCCACGTGATTTGTCTGAAATTATTGGACAAGATCATTTGCTTGGCGCTGACGCCCCATTACGTCAAATGATTGATCAAGGGCATTTGCCTTCGATTATTTTCTGGGGACCACCTGGTGTTGGAAAAACCACAATTGCATTATTATTGGCACAGGCTGTGGATCGTCCATTTGTCAGTTTATCTGCATTAAACACAGGTGTGAAAGAACTGCGCGAAGTGATTGCTGAAAGTGGTGATTTACTAACACCAGTGGTATTTATTGATGAAATTCATCGTTTCAATAAGTCACAACAAGACGCACTTTTGAATGCTGTTGAAAAAGGTAAAATTACCTTGATTGGGGCAACAACAGAGAATCCCTCTTTTGAAGTCAACAGTGCATTACTATCACGTTGTCAGGTATATACGCTGAATGCGCTCAGTAATGAAGCAATTCAAGAACTGATTCTTCGGGCGATTCAACAGGATAAGTTTTTACAAGAGCGTCATATTCAGATTGAAGAATTTGATGCCTTAATTCAATTCGCCGCAGGTGATGCACGTAAAGCATTGAATTTAATTGATCTCATTGCCAGCACTTTTGATTCAGATATTGAAAATATTGTGACCAATGCGATCGTCGTTAAAGTTGCCCAACAAAATATCGCACGCTATGACAAGTCAGGTGAACAACATTATGATCTTGTGTCTGCGTTTATTAAGTCGATTCGTGGGAGTGATCCAGATGCAGCGTTATATTGGATGGCACGAATGCTAAAAGGTGGAGAAGATCCAGTTTTTATCGCTCGACGTATGCTGATTGCTGCCTCAGAAGATATTGGCAATTCAAATCCTAATGCATTGTTGTTGGCAGGAGAGTGTTTCCGCTCGGTTCAAGCCATTGGGATGCCTGAATGCAGAATTATTTTAGGGCAATGTGCCGTTTATTTGGCAACCAGTGCCAAAAGTAACAGTACCTACTTAGCCATCAATAAGGCATTAGAGTTGGCTGAGAAAACCTCGAATCTACCTGTACCTCTACATTTACGTAATGCACCAACCAAATTGATGAAACAACAGGGCTACGGGGTAGATTATCTCTATCCACACAATTATCCAGAACATTTTGTGTTGCAAGACTATTTGCCACCTGAGTTAAAAGGGACAAAATTGTATGAGTCTGCGAGAAATAAACGTGAGGTAGAGGGCGAACGTTTACAACAACGCCGTTGGCAACAGGAACAGCAGCAACAATAATGTGAATGCTTGCTTTAAAGTAGCTGATCTATGACAGATAAAGGTTTAAAATATCGGCAAAATTTAAATCAGGCTGATGCCTTTAAAATGTAGCTTACTCAAAATACGTTTTAAATGCGCTAGAAATTTTATGAAACTTTCTGTTTTGTCTTATGCAATTTTAATTGCTTTACCTGTGACCAGTTATGCTGAACTGGCAACAAAGATTTCGACACAAACTCAGCCTAAAACGGCAATACAACAATTTAAAAAGCTTTATCAGCAAAATTTTGTTCAACAAAACAACATTCCCCAAGGATGGCGTATTCCCGGAAACAATCCAGGTCATATTTTTGTTGAACACGGTGTACTAAATATTGATGGGCGGGCAAATGCAATGAGCCCTACATCGATTTTATTGCCACAAAATCTTGAAAAGTATAAAAACTATAGGATTGATCTCGAATTTACTTTAGATCAGCCAATCAATGCCTCTCGCTGGGGAAGTGTGATTTATGATGTCACTGAGGCACAGGGCGTAATTCCAAGCAGTTATTATCAATTTACCATCAGAGCGGATGCGAAAGCGAAGAATGGTACTGAATTTGGGCGCCATAAAACCAATGCACAGTGGGAAGTGAGTGAGACCAAAGACTTTTCTGAAAATATCAAAGCAAATCAATGGTACAAAGCCAGTGTGGTGGTCTCAGGACAACGGGTTCAACACTATTTAAACCATCAGTTAATGCAGGATGTAGAACTTGACCAAGAATCTACAAAAGGCGGCATTGGCTTTTCTGCCTCAGGTGCTATTTTAAAAATTAAAAATATCCAAGTCTCTGAGCAGCTCACTGCCTTACCTGATCTCACCCATAATAAAGTTATACAGGTACAAGAAATTCAAACTCATGTAGCTTTAGCCCCAACCATTATTCAAAAAATAAAACATCCAAATATTGCATTAAATTCAAGTAATCAACAATATTATCAATTGGATGCAAATTTAAATTTGCTTGATCAAACTGGTCAGGTAGTCGAAACCTTAGGACACTATCTTTCCAATCCGCATCGTAACAGCATTCCTGTGTTAGAGATCAAAGATCCAAAAAGTATAGAAGCATTAAAATTGCTGTCTAAATCTCAGGATATTAGTGATATTACTGTGTTGTCGAAAAGTGATGACCTGCTTAAATCTGCACATCAAATTATACCGATGGTTCGAACAGCATTGGATTTAAGTCGAGAAAATCTTCAAGATCGTCATCAAGATCTGGTTGAAATTATCCGCCGTAGCAATCAAGCTTATGCACGAATTGTCGTGGTTCCTCAAAGCCTGAGAGAGAAAGCATCGATCAGTTTTATTCAACGTCATCTGATGACAGTTTGGGTGGATACATCTGCTGTTGAAGCTCAGGATGTAGCGCGCGTGTTGACCACAGGTGTAAATGGGGTGATCACCACGCAAAGTACGATTTTTTCCAGTATATTAAAACAATTTCCAAAAAATACTTTATTGCGTAAACCTTTTATTATTGGGCATCGGGGTGTACCCAGCTTAGAGGATGAAAATACTTTAGAAAGTGCCAAACATGCAGTCGCTTTGGGTGCAGACATTGTTGAAAATGATATTTATTTGACTAAAGATCAGCATCTTGTGGTGATGCATGATGCAACCGTTGATCGTACAACGCGTTCAACTGGAAAAATTGAAGAGATGAATCTTGCGCAGGTTCAACAATTACAATCTAAGCATAAAGCTTATAAAATACCGACCCTTGCAGAGTATTTTAACTTTTTAAAACAGCATCCAAATGTTGTACTGATGATTGAAATGAAAAGTGCCAATCCAGCGTTGGTGGCAAAAATGCAGGATGAGATTAAAAAGTATCAAATGGAAAGCCAAGTGGTCACGACATCATTTAATACCGATCAAATTGTACGTGCACAAACTCAAATGACTGAGATTCCTCGAGGTTTGTTGGTAGGGAATATGCCAAACAGTCGTAACAATTTGGTCAATACTAAACAAATCAATAGCGATGTCCAAAAGTATAACTCTAGTTATAACCCTGCTTATCGGTCTGATTTGATCAATATTTTAGAAGCCTCAAAACATCGTGGCATCAGTTTCTGGCCTTGGGCTTTGAGTGATGATACATTTAACAAGTTGTATGTGGCAGGAACCAATGGGATCACCACCAATTCAGCACAGCTTTATTCTAAATATATCGTGGATATACAAGCACCGAAAAATATCAAAGCCAAAGTAGGACAGGCTGTTTTAATTGATGCTCAAACGACTCAACAAGACGGAGAAAAAGCCAAATTGCAAGTCAACAATTTTGTGGTTTTAGCTGGTTCTCCAAAGCATGAGCTAAAAAATGGGCAGTTGCGTTTTGTTGAACAAGGAACAGCTTATGTTTTGGCGGGCTACAAATATCAGATTGACCCGCAAAATGACTATCAAATCTTTTCAGCACCTATCAAGGTGGTGGTGAAATAACTTATCGGGTTGTATGGGGTTAAAAAGGTACTTTGACATTTTTAGGGAAATTGGGAAAAAGAATAAAAAGCATTTTAGGATTTTTCTGTAGTCCTGAACCGTCTAAGTAAGTCCATTGATGTGAATGCTGTGAGCGGATCGCGACCATAAAAGAAGGCGGTGCTTTGACTGTTTTGCCTGCCACTTTCATCGTGATGGTTTTTGGCACAAAACAAATTTCTTCTTGGTCGACGATATAGCTGTAGAGAGGTGGATTGGACTCAACCTTTTGAATTTCTAGTTTGGATTCTGCAAACATATTTTGGGCATATTTGAGCAACTTTTGGTAGTTTTCAGGACCACCGACATAATTGATCAGTGAAGGATGGGTTTTTTGTTGCATAAAACTATAATCATTATTCTTTAAATCTTGCCCTAAGCGCTGTAGGTCAGGTGCAATGATTTTAGGGTAGTCCTGTTGGCAACTTAATTGTTGTGCGTGGGCAGGGGCTAAAATGGTCAAGAATAGAATGCACGCATAAATTATTTTTATCATGTTGGATTAAATCCGCATATGTGTTGTTTTGAGTATATAAGTTTGTTAAAAAAAGTTCATCAATCATCCAGACTTAATGATACTTACCTATAGCATATCTAGATTTTGATGGTTATCACTAAGACAATAAACATCAAACCGAGTTGTTTAACTCGGTTTGATGCGCTTTAACAGGCTTTAGAGCTTACCACTTATAATTAATTTTGCCGTAATAGAATGCGCCATTAAAGCCAAAAGGTGAGAACTGACTGTACTGTAGGCTTCCACCCGTTGGTTTGTTGATGTCATAAACATCTTTATCTGGATAAACATTGGTAATGTTGTCACCGCCAAGGGTAAATTTCCAAGCTTTCAATTGATAGCTGAGGGCTAAGTCCAAAAGCCATTTTGCCGAGAATTTCTGATCGCTGGTTGAACCAGCGTTACTAAAAGTTTTGAAGCTGCCATAACGCGTGATATTGGTGTTAATACCAAAATTTCCAATTTTATAATCATTGGATAAACTGAATTTATGTTCAGGTGTACTGCCTGCCAGTAAACCATATTGTTCACGACGGTCTAAGCGTGTCAAATTGACACCCAATGCATTTAAAATGTCAGGATTTTTATCCACATTGGTGACTTCATTGCGATTAAAGTTATAAGCTAAAGATGTGGTTAACTCTCCATAAGGTAGATTCTGCCATTGGTAGTTTGCAACCAAATCCACGCCACGTGTACGTGTATCACTGGCATTATTGAAGAAACGTACACTGCTAAAGTTGGTATTGGTGATGCCTTTTGAGATCAGATAATCACGTACAGCAGGGCTGCTGGCATTGATATTTGAAGACAAGCTAATACGATCATCAATATCGATTTGATAGGCATCTAAAGTCACATACAGATTTGAAGTTGGGGTAAACACAAAGCCAAGACTGTAGTTTTTGGATTTTTCAGCTTTTAAATCCTCAGCACCGAGTAATTGCGCAACTTGAGATGAGCTTGGGAATGTACCTGCTTCAACGAATTGCCCATTGACCAGTTGAGAGGAAGTTTGGGTAAAATACTGTTGTGCTAGACTTGGCGCTCGAAACCCTGTAGAAACTGAACCACGTACAGCAACTTGCGGTAAAAGTTTATAACGTAAGGACAGTGAAGCATTATTGGTATCCCCAAAATCATCATATTTCTCATAACGATATGCGCTAGAAGCAGAAAGCTTTTGGGTAATATCCGTTTCTAAATCTAGATATCCTGCATAACTGTCTCGCGTCCATTTGCCTGTATCAGCTTGACGAAAACCAGATAAACCCGAAGATCCGCTTTTATAATAAGAATCTGGATCTCCTGCTTTAATTTGATATTGTTGGTTTAAATACTGGGCACCAAATGCAATATTCAAAGGGCTTGCAAATGCAGATATGTCATATTCTTTAGAAAGATCAATATTAAAAACAGACTGGCTATTTTTCAGCTTGCCATTATGAAATGAATTGGGTGTTGCCCCTGTGTCTTTGTACAGATCAACATTAATGGTTCGGGTATTTACATCATATTGGTTCAAACCATAATTTGCAGAAACATCATAACGCCAATCCGCGGCTTCTCCTCGTAGACCTGCAACAGCACTAAAGTCATCTAATTGACCTCGGATCAGAGGTAAGTAGCCATTCGGAAACAATGCTGGAACATTGTTTGAGGCATTGCTTAAACGATAAAATCCAGCAGTTTCAGCATTTCGATGGCTATAGGTAGAGAAACCATATAATTCGACGGTATCACTAAGGTCAAAGCCAGCATTGAAAGCAGCTTTTACTTCGTCTGATTTTGGGTCACCGAATCGAAATGTCCTTTGCCCATATGTGGTTGCATTTGGGTCACGTAAGTCTAAGCCAGCACGATTAGTTGCTTGATTGTCCTGCCATTCACCTGAAAAAATGGCATAACCATAATCGCCAAGTCGAGTTCCGCCTGAAACATAGGACTGCTTTTGCTCACCATCACCTTTATCATAAATACCGTAGCGTATACCCGCTTCACCCGTCCTAGGGTCAGACTTTAAGATGATATTGACGACACCTGCAATTGCATCTGAACCATAACGTGCAGAAGCACCTTCTCTGAGGACTTCAATACGGCTAATTGCGGAAACAGGTATTGCATTTAAGTCGGTGGGTGCTGAACCACGACCAATTGTTCCGCCCAAGTTAATAAAAGCACCAGTATGGCGACGTTTACCATTCACCAAAACCAAGACTTGATCTGGGGAGAGTCCTTTCAGTTGTACAGGACGAACCAGTTCCGTCCCATCAACGACAGTCGGGCGGGGAAAATTAATGGAAGGAATAATTTTACTCAGTGCTGTGCCTAGCTCACTGGAACCTGTTCGTTCAGTAAGTTCCTGTGCACTAATCACGTCAATCGGTTGTAGAGAATCAGTCTTAGAACGCTTTAATGAGCGTGTCCCAGTCACCACAATCGTATCTAATGTTTTAATTTCGGGAGATGTATTCAGTTGTTCTTCAGCATGTGCTTGTGGGTACAGTAAGGCTAAGATCAAACTTGCTGTGAGACTGAATGAATATTGTTTTGATAATTTACGCATAACTCTATTTTGAAGCTCTTTTTGTAACTATTTGTAGTGATCATAGTGAGCTTGAGCGGATTTAGAAAACAACTTATAAAAATATCAATAGAACAAAATCTGCAAAGTGTCTTGTTATTTAAAGCTTTCTATTGATGACTAAAGCCAATTTTATCAGTCGTGTAGATTGATCACTGGGGCTTGTTTTAGCGTGGGACTGTAGAGGTGTAAAAAAGGCTGTCATCATGACAGCCTCCAGCAAAAGAATTTTGCACCCTTTAACGTGGTGGAAACCCTGCTTCGGTTAAGGCATCTGCAACTTGTTGCTGTGTTGCTGATGTTTCAACTTGGACACTGCGATTTGGTGGATCAGCAATGACTTTTGCATTTGCATCTACAGATTGGACTGCTTTGGTGACACCACGTGCACACCCGCCACAGGTCATATTTTCAATATAAAATTCCATATCTCACCTGTTTGAAGAAGATTTAAAACCAATATAAACCTTACCACAATTGTAAGGTCAAGCTTTAATAGTTGAACTTTCTCTTAATGCTTTTCAGAAACATAGTTTATGGTGTACTTGGGTATTTCTATTTCTAATGATTCTTCTGGAACCTTTACCTGACAAGAGAGTCTGGATTCGGGGGTAAGCCCCCATGCGCGATCTAATAAATCTGCTTCAATATCATCCATTTCATTTAATTGATCAAAGCCTTGCTTTATCACTACATGACAGGTTGTGCATGCGCCAGATAAATCACATGCATGTTCGATGGGTATGCCGTGATCTAATAAGCTTTGGCATAAATTACTCCCACTTTCCACTTCTAAGGTTGCACCATCTGGGCAAATTTTTTCATGGGGAAGTACTTTAATTTTTGGCATACATAACATCCTGAAATAAACCAATAGCTTGAAAATAAGGTGTTTAGCCACCTTATTTTCACTATTGTGAGCAGAAAAATGATAAGTGGAAACGCAATATTTTTACTGAATTTTTACTGATGATGACTGAGCCAGTTGAGCATCATATTAATTTCAGCCTCTTGTGCAAGAACTACATTCTCAGCAAGTTTGCGCACTTCAGGATAATGACCGTATTGCAATTCTATTTTCGCCATATCAATTGCACCTTGGTGGTGGGGAATCATACCGCGCATAAAATCAATATCTGCATCTCCCGAAAATGAAATCATCATATCCGCATGCATCTTGTCATTTGTTTGACGAAAAGCATCTATAGCAGCTTGAACATGGTTAAGTTCAGAAAGCTGAGCATTGTTTTCTAACCATCTTTGCATGACTTCGATTTCTACCTCTTGGTCGGCAACAATATTTTCAGCTAAGCGCCGTAATTTGGCATCAGCGCCATATTGTAGAACAACTTTTGCCATATCAATGGCACCCTGATGATGCGGAATCATCCCTTTCATGAAATCCATATCTACATTTCCAGTGAAATCAATTTGCATTTGTGTATGCATACGGTGGTTCACGACCATATAGGCATTGATAGAAGCTTGATTCGGCAGATTTGATCCATTCATATCCTGGCGTTGAGAATGGTTTGTGTGGTTATTATTACTCATTGAAGTTCCCTTTAAGTTTTAGATAAAATTTTGCATATTAAAAATCACTGTATCTATCACACTTTTTAGAACAGAAATTTTATGGAGATCAATACTTACCGCAATGATGGAAGTTACTGCTTATTCCATGAACGGTCTATGGACTCTAAATAATTTAGAGTTCCTTAATATTTAATCATTCTAATCTTTACAATCATGTGAAGGTCAAGCACAAAATAATTTGTTTTAAATGTCGCAACAGCGTTTTTTATAAAGTGATGCTTTTAGATAATTGGCAAAGCACTTTATACCGAATAAATCATGAAACTTATCCAATACCTGAGCAATGAATTGACCTGTTTTTAAAAGATTGCAATAGCACACTTTATTTTGAATATTGCAAGTTTGGTCTAAGCTTAGCTTGATTGTATAGAGATAAAACCTCATACAATTGATCAATACTTAATTTTTGGAGCAACTTTATTAAAGTCAGTCTTGATTCAACCAAAGCAGATATACAAAATTTGAGCATTGATAGTAAACTCTGATCTTAAACTTTAGCGCATAAGAACAGGACCATGAGAGAAGATCATTTATATTCAGTTATTTATCAAGATATTCAAGAGGCTTTGGCTGAAATTCAACAATTAACACAAGATCAGCATCTATGCGCCCTTGGTTTGGGAATGGTTGAAGATTTATGTGGTTTCTTTTATGTGGGATGCACCATAGAAAACCTTAAATCTTTTGAAGATGTGTACGAAGCATGGTGGATTTCAGAATGGCAATATTCTAGTACTGCCAATAATCATACACATGATGCGATCATGGCACTCTATGAAGCATTGGGTAAACAATGTACTGATGAACAATATGTTGCTTTGAGAGAGCATTATCAAAATACCATCATCCAAGCATTACAAGATTTAAGAGATGCAGGAAAATTAAAAAATAAGCAGGGCGAAGAAATCATGGTGATTATTCAGTATGCTGATTCATTTGATGAGGACTTTGAGGAGAGTAGCTTCGCTCAGATCAATCCTGAGTTTTTGGTACCACTCTTTAAAAATCGCTTTAAACAAAAATCAGGTGAAAATCTATATGATTATCTGTTGCAAAAAATAGCAGTTTAAACACATTTAAAGCGCAATAAAAAAGCTGAGTTCAACAACTCAGCTTTTTTATTGCGACATGATTGATCTTAAAGATCTGAAAGATCAACACCAATACGTGCAGCAACTTCTTCATAAGCTTCAACCACACCACCTAAGCCTTGGCGGAAACGGTCTTTATCGAGTTTTTTCTTAGTGTCTTTATCCCATAGACGGCAACCGTCTGGAGAGAACTCATCACCTAAAACAATACGGTCATGGAACACACCAAATTCAAGTTTGAAATCAACAAGAAGCATGTTGCCTTGAGCAAATAAGTCTTTAAGTACCACATTCACTTTTTGAGTCAATTCTTTCATTTGAGCAAGCTGTTCCGCATTTGCCCAACCTAAAGCAATTGCTTGAGACTCATTCACCATAGGATCGCCTAAAGCGTCATCCTTAAAGAACAATTCAAAAGTTGGTGGAACAAGTTCTAAACCTTCTTCAACACCTAGACGACGGCATAATGAACCTGCTGCATAGTTACGCATGACGCACTCTACAGGAATCATTTGCAATTTTTTAACCAAAACTTCAGTTGGAGAAAGAAGTTTTTCAAAATGAGTTTCGATACCCGCCGCTGCCAATTTTTCCATGATAAAGGCATTAAAACGGTTGTTCACCTTACCTTTACGATCTAGTTGCTCTATTTTTTCGCCATTGAATGCAGATGCATCATCACGGAAAACTAGAATTAGATGATCCGCGCTATCTGTTTCATAAACAGATTTCGCTTTACCAGTATAGAGCAAGGTTTGTTTTAACATGGGGGAACCTTTTGCAAAAAAAAATTGCCTAGAACGACTAGGCTGGCCAGTTTTGGTAAATCTGGGTCAATAATCCTGCAGCTTTTTCTTTATCTGCAAAACTATTGTCTGCGTTAAACACAGCAAGTGTGTTGCTTGAACCTACTGAGCTAAGTCTGAGTATATAAGTTGAATTATCGATTTTCACAGTTGCCTCATTGGCATTTTTGCTTTGACCGATTAGCTTATAATTTAGACTACTGAGGGTTGCAAGTGTGTACTGCCAAATTGTAGCAGAATTTCCATCAATTTTGATCAATGGATTGCCATTTCCGTCAGTTAAAATTTGAGGTCTGCCCACAGTTTCAGTGCTTGTTGCACTTTCATCTGTTGATGTGTTGACTTGAGCAACTTCTGGGCGAGGCACGTCATAACGATTGCCTTTTTTATTTTCAAATTTAGGTGCATGCTGAAGCGCCAGCGGGTCAACAATAGGAGCTGGATACATAGGCGTTGCAGGTCTAACTGTTGAACCTTCAGGGTACTTAAGCGGCTCTACTGTGGTCGTATTTTTATAATCTAAAGAACCATTATTGATTCCAAGGGAACTACAACCCGCCAAACTTAAAGCTGAAATGGCAAGAGTTAAACCTAAACGTAATTGCATAATACTAAGCTCTTATTAAATGAGACCTACTGCTTTGAGTTCTTCACGCAGAGGCGCACGGTATTTTTCTGCAAGTGGAGTTAACGGTAAGCGAATACCTGTACCAATCAATTCCATTTCATGAAGTGCCCATTTCACTGGAATTGGGTTCGATTCGCAAAATAGAATATTGTTTAATTTTGCAACTTGGTCATCTTTAACCTTTGCAGTACTTGCATCACCAGCAAGTGCAGCTGCACAAAGTTCACTCATGATTTTAGGAGCAATATTGGCAGTCACAGAGATATTGCCTTTTGCGCCTAACTGCATCAGTTCATTTGCTGTAGCATCATCACCAGAATACACCAACATGTTTTTGCCTTGTAAACCATCAATCAATTGTTTACCACGTGGTACATCGCCTGTTGCATCTTTAATTCCAACGATTTGAGGAATATCTGCTAAACGAATGGCGGTATCATTGTGTAAATCAACGCCTGTGCGACCTGGAACATTGTAAAGAATGATAGGTAAATCAACAGCTTCTGCAACTGCTTTATAATGTTGGAATAAGCCTTCTTGTGTTGGCTTGTTATAATAAGGGGTCACTAAAAGTGCGGCATCTGCGCCGAGCTGTTTAGCTTCTTTGGTGAGTTCGATCGCTTCGTGTGTCGAGTTTGCACCAGTACCGGCAATAATTGGAATACGTTTATTGGCTACACGGATAATTTCTTTAATTACTTCTGTGTGTTCTGCCATGCTAAGAGTAGATGCTTCACCAGTTGTACCGACAGCAACAATACTATTAGTGCCTTGTTCTATGTGCCACTCAACGAGCTTCTCGAGACCCTTCCAATCTACGCTGCCATCTTCAAACATAGGGGTGACGATTGCGACAATTGAGCCTTGAATGGTCTGTGCTTGCTGAGTCATTTTAAAAAAATATCCTATTTTTCCATCCGCATGCGTTTGAGTAAACAAGGATTGGGATGGTTGCAGTATTTTGATTTGAGCGAAAAGCAATCATTCGAAAGATTGCATAATGCTTACCCAAATTATGACTGATTCAGCGAGACAGAACAATATGCTTTAGTCAAAGCTTGGAAATTCTTTAAAAAAAGCAACAATTCACTCACATTTCAGTTGAATAAATTTTATTTTTAGATTTTTTATGCTGAAAATACAGGTGATTTTTTGCATATATACTTGCATGAAATTTATACCAGCCTAAGTTTCAAAAATAAAACCCTAAGACATTCTATAGACTGTTTTGTATTCGGTTGTTGGGTTATTGAGAGTTTATTATCGAGTATTGAAATTGTCTTATCAGATTATTAACACACTGGGCATACTTTGAAGCTGAGTTTGCTGTGGTGATAGATGCAATGATGGTGTAAATACTTCACCATTTTGAGATCATTTGATCAAGCTGCAAAACTGAATCCTTGATTTTGATAAGAAGCTCGCAAAAGTGAGCTTTTTTATTGTATGTTAGGTCATCAACGCGTGTCATATTGATCATTAGAATAGCTGAGATTTAGCCAGTATAAGGATAGGGAAATGTTGCAAACTGAGCGTAGCGCCTTAATTGTTGTCGATGTGCAAAATGGTTTTACTTCAGGGGGAAACCTAGCGGTTGCCCAAGCAGAAAGAATCATACCGACCATCAATCAATTGGCAGATCATTTTGACAATATTGTACTGACACAAGACTGGCATCCTGCAAACCATATTTCTTTTGTTGAACAACATCCTCAACATAAAGCTTATGATGTCATTCAACTGGACTATGGTCCACAAGTGCTGTGGCCCTCTCATTGTGTGCAAGACACAGAGGATGCTGAATTCCATCCTGATTTAAATATTCCTACTGCGCAATTGATTATTCGTAAAGGTTTTCATTCGCACATTGACAGTTACTCAGCCTTTATGGAAGCAGATCATAAAACCACAACAGGTTTGGCAGGGTATTTGCGAGAACGTCAGATCGACACTGTATATATTGTTGGCATTGCGACAGACTTTTGCGTCGCGTGGACTGCAATGGACGCGGCTAGATTAGGTTTTAAGACCTTTGTGATTTCTGATGCGACCAAAGCAATTGATCTGCACGGCTCATTACAACATGCATGGCAAGAAATGCTGGCTGCTGGCGTAAAGCGTATGGTTTCAAAAGATATTCTTGATTACCCTCAATCATAAATGACTGCATAAATTTGAGCATTTGAGAAAAGTGATACTGATTTAAACGACATGCTTTAAGATAAGCCTTGATTTTAAACCTATTTGGGTAGGGACAATGTCAGCAATTTTACGCTTTAGTCAGTTTGTGCAAAAAACTTTTGCACTTTGGGTCGTTGTATTTGCATTCATCGCATTATGCTTTCCCGATGCATTTGTATGGATGAAAGCTTATATTCCATGGGTTCTTGGCATCATTATGCTAGGGATGGGAATGACCATGACAGTCGATGAGTTTAAAAATGTATTGTCCAATCCAAAAGCAGTGGTGATCGGTGTGGTGGCTCATTTTGTGGTGATGCCAAGCGTAGCATTTTTTCTCTGTAAGATTTTTAATTTACCGCCGGAAATCGCTGTAGGGGTGATCCTCGTTGGATGTTGCCCAGGAGGGACTGCTTCCAATGTGATTACTTATATGGCAAAGGGCAATACCGCTTTATCTGTCACATGTACTTCTGTTTCAACATTTTTAGCGCCTATTTTAACACCTGCTATTTTCTATGTTTTGGCAAGCCAATGGATTCCGATTGATGCAGGTTCAATGTTTATAGATATTCTTAAAGTGGTGATCTTCCCGATCATCTTGGGTGTGATCTTAAGAAGTGTGTTCAAACAAAAGACTGAGCAGTATATCCAAGTGATGCCATTGGTCTCTGTAATTGCGATTGTCGTCATCGTCGCAGCAATTATTGCTGCCAGTAAGGCATCTATTTTGCAATCAGGTTTGCTGATTCTTGGTGTGGTTATTCTACATAACGGACTAGGTTTTTTACTGGGCTATTGGGCAAGTCGTTTATTCAATTTATCTTACCCAGATTCCAAAGCTGTAGCGATTGAGGTGGGTATGCAAAACTCAGGCTTAGGGGTAACCTTGGCTGCGCTTCATTTTGCTGCGTCTCCTGTGACTGCTGTTCCCAGCGCAATTTTCAGTTTATGGCATAATATTTCGGGTCCAATCTTAGCCACATACTGGGCAGCGAAAGCGGATAAAATGTCGGAAAATAAACCCTAGTACCGTACAACTTTAGCGCTCATTTAGAGCGCTGAATTTTAGTTTTTTATTTACAGTGATTTATTCACTATCAAGTTGTTTTAAAAACTCATCTTCAGTCAGTACAACAAATCCATGTTGTTCCAAGAGGGCAGTCGTGACACCTTTGCCTTGCACTTTTTGCCCAGAGAATGAACCATCATAAATCATATTTGAACCGCAAGAAGGGCTATTGGCTTTTAAAATAATGTGTGTAACCTGATGTTGTTGTGCAAGTTTAAGTGTTTTTTCTGCACCCTGAATAAATGCTGAAGAAACATCGTCACCATTGGCATCTTGTACTCTAGCTTGTCCCAATAAAACAGAATAACCATCACCACCCACAATTTCAGCAGATGGTCGAGGTGTACTTAAACCACCTGAAACTTCAGGGCAAATCACAACAGCTTGTTGATTGTCGAGCAACTGTTTAAGTTTATCGTGTAAACAGTTTTGAGCATCATAACGGACATTTTCACCAACAAGACATGCGCTGATCAGGTATTTTGGGATCATCTTGAGTTTAATTCGAGCTGCATTAAATCCATGCCAATATCATATAAATCAGTTTTAAAGTCGAGACTTAATTGTTCTGTAAAGGCAAATTTTTGATAGAATTTTTTTGCACGCGCATTGGTTTTTAACACTTCTAAGAAGATATAGGCTTGATGATGTTGATTTGCAATCTCAATCATATATTGCATTAAATGTGCGGCTATATGTTTTCCAATGACATCTTTGAGTAAATAAATTTTCTGTAATTCAGCACCCATACGCGCTAAATTGGGCTGGTATTGATTAAGGTTGAGTTTGGCGTAGCCGATCAGTTGAGCATGCTCATTTTCAGCCAATATCCAAATTTGTTGCGGGTCCGCTAGAGATTTCGATAAGTTTTCAAGACTAAAATCTTGGTTGAGAAAATTTTGTAATCCTTGTTCTGTCCAAATATCACTAAAATGTTGGCGATATGTTGTGTTGCCTAGTGCATAAAGTTGATTTGCATGGAGAATCGTGGCTTGGTAAATTTTCATGATGTTTTATCTTAAAATGATGGCTTATTATGATTTGATGCGATGTTCAATCATTGATGATTTTCATGTGATAATCAATCTGAAATATGGGAAATGAATGTTGCTATGAGCGTTTATGTGGATCGTGCAAAAGTACCGTTTAAAGGCAAAGAATGGTGTCATCTCATGGCAGATACACTAGAGGAATTACACCATTTTGCAAACACGTTAGGCATAGATTCGCGTTTATTTCATCGTTCTGCATCTTATCCTCATTATGATATTACTCTGCAAATGCGGGTCATCGCCATTGCGCATGGGGCAATTGATGCTGATCGGAAAACCATTATTGCTTGTGGAAAGCAGCTTAAACTTCAATTAAATCAATCTTGATAAATGTTGTGTGAATAGTCATAAAATAATTTATATCAAATGGTTAATATTAATAATCTTTTAAAATGCCAATAATTTTTGCTGCTTCTAAAGCTATCCAAAAACGAGTAATACCTAAGCTTGTTGTGGGCTTTATGCCTGTTAATTCTTCTATAACTTTCAATCTATAGACTAGTGTTTGCCGATGAATATCTAATTTAGAAGCGGTTACCTTCCAATTGCCATCATATTTTAAAAATACGGCTAAGGTTTTGAGCAATGGTAGGGAGTTAGTTTGTTCATATTCTAAAATACGACCAAAATAATGACCAACAACAGCTCTTGCTTCTGCAACAGTCTTAGGACCTAAGGCTAGTTCTAAATCTAGATGGTTGTAGTGAATTAAATCGGTTTGGCTTTCTTTGATTCTTCCTAAAGCTAAACATGACTGGAAAATACTTTCTTTGAAACCAAGCATTGCTGTAATTGGGCTACTTATGCCTATTTTTGTCCCCTTTCCAAAACAATTAATAAGCGCATTTAATAAATTACTATCGTCAGGAAGTACTGCAAATATTCTATTTTCATCACGAGAAAATAATGGATAAATTTTATAAAATTCAGGTATATGATGGATATTTGTGTATTGGCGAGATCCTTTATTTGAGGGAATAATTGCAATAGTAACTAATTTACCTAGTAAGCCACGTCTTTCTAACATAATTTTTGCAGCACCAAACTCAATTTCCCCATTTAACAAGTCATCAAATAAAGCTTCACCTTCTTCTCGAATTCCATCACGGTCTATCATTTCACGTTCTAGCTCAATACTCAGTAAGCCAGCTAATATGCGTGGTAAAAATGTCTCATCAAAAAAACGTGACTCTTTATTAATAATATTTAAAGTGGTTTGGGTTCTACCCGGTATTTTTACACTATATGTAATATTATCTTTTGGTACTGGAAAATTAAAATTAAAAATAGGAGTGAGAGTTTCATTATCTAAGATTTGTAAATTTAAAGATAACTTTTGTTCGATAATCTGTAGTCGTTCATCTAATTGTGAACTTTCCCATAACGCATCAGTATAGACTTGAAATAACTTATTTCCTGCATCAAAACGGTCTCTCTGAGCTTGTAAAACGCTTTCAATGACCAAACGCGCTAATCTTAAAAACTCTAAATCAAAACTAGCTCCTAATATTGGAAATCCCAAATCACTTGCTTCATCAAGCATCTCCTGAGTAATAGAAGGTGAAAAATCTCTAGGGGCAATAACAATGGCACTCGCTTGAGCTTCAGCGAGCTGACGTAACCATTCTATCTGTTCAATTGGTTCAATTGGTAAACCACCACCAGTGGTCATCACGAGGGTGCCAGGAGATATCCAATGCCAAGGATCTGGTAAATCTACAGCATGAGCCCATTTTACTATTCGTTTGCCGCCTGATCTACCAGATTTAAAAGTTAGACCTAAATTATTGTTTTTTACCAATTCATCAATAGTAATCATAAGCATCCTACTTTTTTCATCATACATTTGTATAAAAGATAGCAGTTTTTATACTTATCTTACCAATAGAATCGTGCTCAACATGGGCTTAACATCCTCAATCAATACTAAAAATGTTTGAGGAATAACAAATGAATGAAGCACTTAGGGATGAGCTCATCAAATTACCAAATATTCCATATTGGTATAAAAAAACTGATGAAAGACCATCGTTAAATACTGAAGTTGATGCTGATATAGTCATTATTGGAGCTGGTTACACAGGCTTATGGACTGCGTATTATTTACTTAGAGCATTACCTTCTCTTAGCGTTGTAATTTTAGAGCGTGAACATGCTGGATTTGGAGCATCAGGTCGTAATGGCGGTTGGGCTTCTGCCATATTTCCAATTTCACTGTCTAAAGTAGCAAAAAATTCATCTCATCAAAGTGCACTGTTTTTACAGCAAATTATGAATGAGACAGTAGATGAAATTGGTCAAGTTCTTCAATTAGAAGGTATTGATGCAAATTATTCTAAAGACGGATTTTTATCAATTGCTCGAACACAGGCCCAACTACAGCGTGCAAAATCTTCAGTTAAGGCTTCGAAAGATTTTGGTTTACCTGACCAATGGTATTTCCTTGATGCTAAAGCAACAAGATCAAAGATTAATGTTTCTAATGCATTGGGGGCAATTTATACGCCACATTGTGCTGTAATTCATCCAGGTAAGCTTGTTAGAGGTTTGGCTAAAACTGTAGAAAAATTAGGTGCTAAAATTTATGAGAAAAGTGCTGTAACACATATAAATTCTGGGCAAGTTACGACTCTAACAGGCAAAGTTAAAGCGCCTATTATTGTAAAAGCTACAGAAAGTTATTCATGCCAATTAGATGGATATAAACGATCAATTATTCCTTTGTATTCATTAGTACTGGCCACCGAACCAATTCCTGCATCTGTAAGAAATGATCTGAAGTTAAACCATAGGTTAGCTTTTAATGATATGAGGCATTTGCGTGTCTATGCACAAATGACTGCTGATGGACGGTTGATTTTTGGTGGGCGTGGCGCACCTTATCACTATGGTTCAACAATTTCACCTGAATTTGATCTTGTTGATAACGTTCATGAAAGTATCCGTAGCACTATTAATGATTTTTTCCCAACTTTAAGCAGTTTAAAAATAACTCATCGATGGGGCGGAGCACTTGGGGTTGCCCGCGATTGGTCACCATCTGTAGGTTTTGATCAGAATACTGGTATTGCTTGGGGTGGCCATTATGTTGGGGATGGCGTCGCGATGAGTAACCTTTCAGGACGAATTCTTAAGAACTTAATTTTGAATATTTCAGAACCAATTAATAAGCTGCCAATCGTAAATCATGCTTCTCCTTTATGGGAACCTGAGCCTTTACGATGGATGGGGATTAATTTTGGTTTATCTGCAACGGCGTTTGCCGATAAAGAAGAAAACATGACTAACCGTCCTTCTACAGTTGCATCTGCACTAGAAGCATTGACTGGCGCTCATTAATTCTAAAGGAGTAACTATATGACAAGTATGACTATTGTTAAGCGCGATGAAATTGAAAACGGTAACTTACCTGCTGCAGGTTTACGTGCTGGCGCTGATAGTGGAAACCCTCAATTAGGAGTTCAAACTCTTGCACCTAATGCTCAAGGGAATTTAGGGATTTGGGAGTGTCAACCAGGAGGATGGCCTGTTATCGACAGAAAGGATACCGAGTTTTGCTACATTATTTCAGGTAAAGCAACTCTAACTGATGACAAGACAGGTGAGGCCATTTCTGTAAGTGAAGGCGATTTAATAATTCTACCTGTTGGCTGGACAGGTCGTTGGGATGTTACTGAAACAGTTCGAAAAATATTCACAATTTATTAATTCAATCATTTCCTTAAGGAAAATATCTAAAGTTAAGGAGAATCAAATGAGCCAAATCGTTGGACATTTTATCAATGGCGAAGTAGTTGTAGATGAAAGCAATACTCAACCAGTATTCAATCCATCAACAGGTGAGATCAGTAAGCAAGTAAGTTTAGGTGGAGCTAAAACAATCGATGAAGCAGTCGCTTCAGCTAAAGCAGCATTTCCATCATGGAGTAAAACACCTCCACTAAAACGTGCTCGCATCATGTTTAAATTTAAAGAATTACTAGAGCAAAATAGTGCTGAAATTTGTCGTTTAATTGGCGAAGAGCATGGGAAAATTATTCATGATGCAGCTGGAGAATTACAGCGTGGTATTGAGAATGTCGAATATGCATGTGGTGCGCCTGAATTATTGAAAGGCGAACATAGTCGTAATGTTGGTCCAAATATTGATTCGTGGAGTGAATTTCATCCACTAGGTGTGGTTGCGGGTATTACACCATTCAATTTTCCTGTAATGGTTCCGCTATGGATGTTCCCAATGGCAATTGTATGTGGAAATACTTTTGTCCTAAAACCTTCTGAACGGGATCCT
The DNA here is from genome assembly GCF_019702905.1 of Acinetobacter sp. Tol 5. Classification (NCBI taxonomy): domain Bacteria; kingdom Pseudomonadati; phylum Pseudomonadota; class Gammaproteobacteria; order Moraxellales; family Moraxellaceae; genus Acinetobacter; species Acinetobacter sp. Tol 5. The sequence goes on from NZ_AP024708.1 coordinate 110,540, forward strand.
AGTGCGACTTTATATATTGCTCAGTTGTTAAAAGAAGCTGGTTTACCTGATGGTGTACTTAACGTAGTAAATGGTGGCAAAGAAGCTGTAGATGCTATTTTGGTTAATAAAGACATTCAGGCAGTAAGTTTTGTGGGGTCTACTCCAATTGCTGAATATATTTATAGAACTGCTACCGCCAATGGTAAGCGTTGCCAAGCTCTTGGCGGTGCGAAGAATCACGCAATTGTTTTGCCTGATGCAGATTTAGATAATGTCGTGAATTCCTTATTAGGAGCTGCTTTTGGTTCTTCTGGCGAGCGATGTATGGCTCTATCTGTTGCGGTTGCAGTTGGTGATGAAATTGCTGACAAAATGATTGCAGCTTTAAAAGATGCGATGGCAGGTTTAAAAGTAGGTATTCATTCAGATAAACAAAATGATTTTGGACCTGTAATTACCGTAGAACATAAAACCAAAGTTATTGGACATATTAAGAGTGCTGAGCAGCAAGGAGCTACTATTTGTGTAGATGGTTCAGATCTCGTTCATTCAGATTACGAAAATGGTTTTTATGTCGGGGCTACATTGATCGATGGGGTTACCAAAGACATGAGTAGTTATCAGGCAGAGATCTTCGGCCCAGTACTTCAGGTTATGCGTGTTAAGACAATGCAGGAAGCAATGGAATTAATCAATGAACATGAGTATGGGAATGGTACCTGTATTTATACTAGAGATGGAGAAGCTGCTCGTTATTTTGCAGATAACATTCAAGTTGGTATGGTTGGTATTAATATTCCACTGCCTGTGCCAGTAGCTTATCAAAGTTTCGGTGGCTGGAAGCGTTCATTATTTGGTGATTTATTTATGTATGGTCCAGACGGCGTACGTTTCTTCACTCGCCGCAAGACGATCACTCAGCGTTGGCCAACTGCACAAATACGAGAAGGTGCTCAATTTTCAATGCCTACCTTATAGTTTGAATAATAATACAAAATAGTTGAATGGCTTAAACCTCTTGATGTTTAAGCCATTTTTCTTGAATTAAGTAAACATTTTCTGCTTTCCCATTAATGAGAGAATTCTAAACTTGAGCTTTCCAGTTCTTTTCTAAAAACTGTAGTGAGTAAATTATCTTACCTCTAATGTGGTCGCTGCTCATTATTATACAAACGTTATAACTACACTATTTCTCTAACCTATGTCAGGTTTTCAAATAAATAAGTATCGAGAACGCCCTTCCTGAATGAATCATTCAATAAAACATTTTTGTAGCTTCCTTGATTATATGTACGATTCTTATACTTTTATCTTTACACAACTCTAGCAATTTGGATGAGGTCAACTCAGGATTATTATCAACATGAGGTAGCTTTGGAAAAGTCACATTAATATCCAAGTAGTTCTAGTCATTAAGTAATACGTTCAACCAGCAAAAATGTGTCTACTTCGATATTAGGGGAAGGGGACAATCGCTGTCATAAAGCTTTTATATATAAGTATAGTTTTAATTATTGATTTGGAAATTAAAATCTCGGTATTGGTATACCGAGATTTATTCACTCAACAATACAAGAGGATTCTAATTATTTAGTGTGTCTTACAGAATTAATTTGTTGGACCTGTGATGCCTTATTGGGGCTAACAATTTTCATAGCGAAGTATGCAATAACAATAACAAAGATTGCAATTATGGACTGTAATAAGCTAAGTCGTGTAGCTGGATTGATCCCCATACTAACTAAAACAGCGATGATGCATAGAGTTACAAATAACGGTAACCAAGGATGCAACCACATCTTAAACGTTAAAGTTCCTTCCTGTATCCATTTTTTTCGTAATTTTAACTGTGATAAGCAAATCACTAAATATATAAATAGAAATAGAGCACCAGATGAATCAAGTAAAAACTGGAATGCAGTGTCTGGCCACAATGCCGCAATTACAACACATCCATATCCCACTAAAGTAGAGGTGAGGACCCCCAAAACTGGTACACCGCGCTTATTTTTTCTTGCTAACCAGCTTGGAGCTTCATTATTTGAACTTAACACATGTAATAAACGAGAAGCAGTGTATAAACCTGCGTTTAGCACAGATAAAACAGCAACTAGTATAACGATTGTCAATATTGTACCAGCACCAGGAATGCCGATTTTTTCAAGTGTAGCGACAAATGGGGATTTGCCAGGAATAATACTAGTCCAAGGTTGAGCAACAACAATGAATAGTGTAGATAACACAAAAAAGACTAAGATACGCGCCATCACAGTATTTACAGCACGACGTATATTTTTAGTGGGATTATCGGATTCTGCAGCAGCGATTGTAGCAACTTCTACCCCACTCATTGAGAATATTACTGAAACAACTCCAGAAAATAGTGCTAATGTGCCATGTGGCAAGAAACCGCCATGCTGAGTCAAATTAGAAAAAGAAGCTGTTGAATTTGGCCATACTTTAAATACATATGCACCGACTATAACTAAGAATACAATAATTGCTGCTACTTTAATTCCAGCAAACCAGTACTCTGCCTCACCAAATGAACTTACTGATAATAAGTTAAGAGAAGTCATAAGTATTAACAGCGCTAGCGAGATAATCCAAACTGGAATATGTGGCAACCATTGATTAATAATTTGTCCACCAACAACTGCTTCAAAGCCAACGACAACAACCCAGAAATACCAATAAAGCCATCCTGTTGAGAATCCTGCAAGATTACCAAAGGCTAATCGGGAAAAATCCACAAACGAGCCTTTGGAAGGGTGAGCTGCTGCCATTTCGCCAAGCATTCTCATAATCAGCCCAACCATTATTCCTGTGATAGCATAGCAGATGAAAGCTGCTGGACCTGCTGCAGCTATTACTGAACTAGAACCGACAAACAAGCCAGCCCCAATTACACCTCCAAGGGCTAGCATGCTAATGTGGCGTGTTTTAAGTACTGATTTTAACCGGGGATCATGTTCCGTATGAATAGGCATTTTTAGTTCCTCTATGATTATACTTTTAACTCCATGTATGCAAATAATAAGCATGGTAAGAAACCATTTCCTATATGAAAAAAAGATGAATTTGCCTGTGGCTTTCATATAAATGTATGAAGAGGGATTAAGTTTGGCATCATTCATTTTAAGTTAAGGGGTATAGTTGATTAATGGTGATTAAATTCACGTCCACAGAAAGATTTCTTTCTCGATATTAAGTCTTGTTCTGATGAGGAGCGCAAGGGTAGAATCTTTGACGACGATCAATGATGAACAATGACAGAAATATGAGTGTTAAAGAAGGTCCAACAGAAATATCACAGGACGACATTATTATTCTGGCTGAAACTTTTCGGCTTTTAGGTGATGCGTCACGTCTGAGAATTCTTATGTTCTGTATGCGTGGACCTAGCCCTGTAGGTGATATTTGTGAGGCACTGGACTTGTCTCAATCCTTAGTCAGCCACCATTTACGGTTATTGCGTTCAGCGCGCTTAGTTAAAAGTGAACGTCAGGCGAAGCAAGTCTTGTATGAAATTGCCGATACACATGTGAGCCATGTTTTGTCTGATATGGCAAAACATATTGCAGAAGAGCAGTGTGGTTAATTTCGGTATTCTAGTCTTTAGAAAATTATACCAATCAATATGATTCACTTAACATGAGTTCATCCTAATTTAAATGAAAAGGGCATTGCTTTTTTCATCAGTAAATTTTACCAGACATCGCTATTGCGGTTGGTGGCATGGTTGCCGCCGTCGGTTAAGTGCGATATGAGCAAAAACAAAGCACTGCTTTGTTTGCAGCGCAAGATCCCTGTCAAACAAAGGATTTTTGTTATCTTTTCATCTGTGAAAAGTAAAGCATCGCTTACGCAAATCGATTCAAACTTTAGAAGCATAGGGTGGTATTGCAAGCTTTATACCGTCAAATAATATGTATCATATTGATTTTATTTACCTAAAGTTTATATTTACTGTATGATTTTTGAATTGATTGACTATGTTATACTAGTTTTCTTGATTTGAATCTTTATTTTTATTCATATTTTTGAGTTGGATTTAAACACGAAGAATAAACAAAGACGCTTCAAAACATAGATCCTAAGTTTGAACGTTAACGCCACATGGTTAATATAACTCCCTTGTGGCGTTTTGTGGTTGATTGATGCAGAACTTAGTGACTATGCCCAGCATGAGGATCAATTTTGACAGGCTTTTCAAGGCTGCATGAGCTATCGCCTTGCCAATCAATGGCAACAGTGGGATGTTCAATATCAAATTTGGTTTTTAATTCATGTTCAATTTGTTCGGTGAGGGTCTTGATATCTACACCCGCTTTAGGTTGGACGTGTAATGTTGCCATTGCTCTTCCAGATGTGATCATCCACACATGAATATGGCTAATTTTCTGAATGCCTTGAACAGATTTTAATAAGTGCGTGGTGATATCTGTAGTATTGGCATTTGCAGGAGCACCTTCTAATAGGATATGAATGGTTTGTTTAAACAATGCCCATGCGCTACGTAATACCAGTAATGAGACAAGAACAGACAAAATAGGATCAATAGGGGTCCAACCTGTGTACCAGATCACAATCGCCGCGATAATTGCAGCAACAGAACCCAATAAATCACCCATCACATGGAGAATTGCACCCTTAACATTCACATGATCTGTGTCATTACGTGTCAGATACCATAATACAAAGATATTTACCAACATTCCGATAATAGCCACAATGAACATGGGTCCCGCAAGAACGGGTTGAGGTGATTGAAAGCGTACAACAGCTTCATAAACGATCCAACCCACAATCCCAAACAAAGTTAGAGAATTGATTAACCCTGCAATCACTTCGAATCGCATATAACCAAAAGTACGGGATTTATCTGCGGTGCGGCGACCAAAGCGAAAGGCTGCGTAAGCTAAGCCTAATGCAAGTGCATCTGTCATCATATGTCCTGCATCCGCAAGAAGTGCCAGTGAACCAGATATGATTCCTCCTGCAGCTTCGACGAGCATGAAACTAAAAATAATGAAAAATGAAATTAGAATTTTTTTTTCATTTCCACCATTCGCTTCAGGCGCATGGTCATGATCGCTATGGCTGTTATGGATATGATTGTGATTATGTCCCATAAGGACCTCTACATTATTAAATTGCTTACATATGAATATATGTTCATATGTTTATTTTGTCAAATATGTTTATGTTAACTGTTCTATTTTATTATTGATCAAAATATTTAAAGTCTGATGTACTTCTATCTATATAGTCTTTTATAAAAAAAACCACACATCCATGCCATTTTCATGCATGAATTGTGTGGATCTTTTACTATGGGTATATATTAGATTTTATCAATCAGATACATATACTCAATATCTAAAACATGAATTATTCAACAGTGACAGATTTAGCCAAATTACGCGGTTGGTCTACGTCAGTACCACGTAAAACAGCAACATGATAAGACAACAACTGTACTGGCACACTATAAACAATCGGCGCTAACCATCCGTTGACTGCAGGTACATTAACAACATGTTGGCGATCTTTATTGACGATTCCACTGTTCTCATCGGCAAACACAAATAATTCACCGCCACGCGCTTGAACTTCTTCCATGTTGGATTTGAGTTTATCCAACATATCATCATTCGGTGCAAGAATAACCACAGGCATATCATTGTCAACCAAAGCCAATGGACCATGTTTCAATTCGCCAGCAGCATAACCTTCAGCATGGATATATGAAATTTCTTTAAGCTTTAAAGCACCTTCCAAAGCGATCGGGAATTCTGTACCGCGACCCAAGAATAAACAGTGTTGTTTCTCTTTGAACAGGTCTGATAAACGTAAAATTTCTGCATCATTTTGTAAGGTATCAAGAATAACCTTTGGAATATGCCATAACGCAGAGGTAATTTGTTCAATAGATTCTGCACTGATGCTTTGTTTAACTTGACCCAGTTTTAGCGCTAACAACATCAAAGCTGCAAGCTGAGTGGTAAATGCTTTGGTTGAAGCAACACCAATTTCAGGACCAGCAAGGGTTAAAAGATGATGGTTGGTTTCACGAACCATTGACGATGTTGCAACGTTACAAATGGTCATGGTGCAAATATTTAAGCCTTTTGCCTGCGCGCGTTTTTGGGTGTCACGCAAGGCGGCTAAAGTATCCGCTGTTTCACCTGATTGTGAAATACAGATATACAGGGTGTTTGCTACAATCACTGGCGAGCGATAACGGAACTCGCTGGCAATTTCAACTTGGCATGGCAAATCGATCAGTTGTTCAAACCAATATTTTGCAATCATCCCCGCATGGTAGCTGGTTCCACAAGCAAGAATTTGAATTTGTTGGACATTTTTAAAATCAACTTCAGCATTTTGTAAAAAGTCTTCACGCAATGCATTGCCATTTAAGGCTTGAGAAATGGTTTGCTGAATTGCTTCAGGCTGCTCATAGATTTCTTTGAGCATATAATGTTTGTATTCACCTTTTGATGCATTGCTTACTGCGGCATCTAACTCCTTAACAGGACGCTTAACCAATTGATCTTTAACAAAAACCTCAATAGTTTCACGGGTTAAACGTGCAATATCACCTTCTTCAAGATAAATAAAACGATTGGTGACAGGTAAAAGCGCCAATTGATCAGAACTGATAAAGTTTTCGCCAATACCTACACCGATGACTAAAGGTGAACCTTCACGCACAGCGATCAATTCATCAGGAAAATCAGTATGTACGATACCCAATGCATAAGCACCTTTCAGTTGAGGAACAACCTCTTCAACTGCTTTCAGTAAACTTGGCGTTGATTTGAGTGCTTCAGAAATTAAATGTGCAACAACTTCAGTGTCTGTTTGTGAAGTGAATACATAACCAAGTGCTTCAAGATCATCTTTGAGTTCTTGGTAATTTTCAATAATACCATTATGTACAACAGCCACATGCCCAGAAATATGTGGATGGGCATTATTTTCAGTAGGTTTACCGTGAGTTGCCCAACGCGTGTGCGCAATACCCAGGGAACCTAAAATATTTGATTCAGAAATTGCCCCTTCTAAATTGGCAACTTTACCAACACGACGTTCACGCAAGATTTGACCTTGGTCAACAAGGGCAACACCAGCAGAGTCATAACCACGATATTCAAGGCGCTTTAGACCTTCAATTAAAATATTTGTAATGCTTCGTTCAGCAACGCCACCAACAATACCACACATATTAATATCCTCTTATTTCTTGACCTTTTGGGGACGTTGATAATTTTCTTTAGAAATTTGTTTTGCACGTTCAAATGCAAGACTGTTGTCAGCGACGTCATGGGTAATCACAGAACCAGCACCTGTGGTTGCGCCATGACCAATCTTGATTGGGGCAACCAGAGAATTATTGGTGCCGATAAAGGCATTATCACCAATGATTGTTTTGTGCTTATTGGCACCATCATAGTTACAGGTGATGGTACCTGCACCAATATTGGAGCCTGCACCAATTTCGGCATCACCTAAATAGGTAAAATGATTTGCTTTTGAGCCTAGACCAACTGTGGAGTTTTTAACTTCTACAAAGTTTCCAATATGCACTTCGTCTGCGAGTTGAGCGCCTGGACGAAGGCGTGCAAATGGACCAATCAATACATTCGAACCCACCACAGCATCTTCAAATACGCTATACGCTTGAACTTTAGTGCCTGCAGAGATTTGAGTATTTTTAATCACACAGCCTGCACCGATTTCAACACCATCACCAAAGCTACAATTGCCCTCGATAATCACATTGATATCGATACGAACATCATTACCTACACTGAGTTGACCACGTAAGTCAAAACGTGATGGATCGATTAAATGCACACCTTGTTGCATCAATTGTTTGGCTTGATGATTTTGGAATTCTCTTTCTAAAGCTGCAAGTTGGATACGATCATTAACGCCTTCAACTTCAAATGCCAATTCAGGTTGAATTGAGGCAATTTCCATTCCGTCAGTCAATGCCATTGCAACGATGTCAGTCAGGTAGTATTCACCTTGCGCATTGTCATTACTGAGTTGAGGTAACCATTCATGCAGTTTGGCATTGCTGACACAGTAAATACCTGTGTTAATTTCTTTAATCTGGCGTTGTTCTTCAGAAGCGTCTTTATGTTCAACGATTGCTTGAATTTTTCCATCTTTACGAACAATACGTCCATAACCGGTTGAATCTTCAAGCGTCAATGTAACTAAGCCAATACCTGTTGTCGTGGACACATCGATTAAACGTTGCAAGGTAATGTGTTGCACACAAGGTACATCACCAGAAAGGATTAACGAAATTCCATCTTTAGGTAAAACAGGTAAGGTCACTTTAACGGCATGCCCTGTACCCAATTGCTCAGTTTGTTCTACCCATTCAACGTTTTCTTGTGCAAATGCCTGTTGAACCAGATCACCGCCATGCCCAAAAATGGTAATAATATTTTTTGCTTGTAATTGTTTTGCTGTTTCAATTACATGACCGAGTAATGGACGTCCTGCTAAAGGTTGAAGTACCTTCGGTAAACTTGAGCGCATACGCGTTCCTTTACCCGCCGCAAGAATGATCACAGTTGTAGACATATCACACCTAACAGATCTGGCTTAAGCCATTTTAAAATATAAATAAATCATGATACATATTGCTGCCCAGACCCCTGCAATAATGTCGTCGAACATGATGCCAAAACCGCCATCGACTTTTTCATCAATAATGCGAATTGGCCAAGGTTTCCAAACATCAAATAAGCGGAACAATGCAAATCCAACCACCACCCATATCCAATTCATTTGTCCAATATAGATCAAGGGAAGAAATGTAATAGATTGCCCTGCAAACTCATCCCAAACGATTCGACCATCATCATGCACATGAATAATGTCTGCTGTTTTTCCACAAATCCAGATGCCGACCAAAGACATAATGATGATTGCCAATATGGCGCCATAAAAGCCAATTGCAAGCCAAATGGGGATAAACAATAGGGCAAAAGCAGAGCCAAAAGTGCCTGGTGCTTTGGGTGCTAAACCAGAACCAAAGCCTACACCACAGAACACAATAAAGCGTTCTGCCCATGTCATATTTTTAAAGACAATCGGAGGTTTATGCAAAGTGTTGGTACCCTTGAAGTTGCAATGAATGGTCTGAGCCATCTTTCTCAAATGCAATGCCACATTGTTGTGTAACTTTTCCAATAATTGTAGTGCTTACATTGGGTTGTAATTGCAAAAGTTTATCATAATTTTGCATACTTATTGTAAAGCATAATTCATAGTCATCTCCGCCAGCCAAAGCATATTTCCATTGCTGATTTTCACTTAAATCCCTTAAAGCAGGATTAATCGGGAGTTGATTTAAATTAATTTTAGCACCGACCTTAGAAGCGTCCAAGATGTGCCCAAGGTCTTGAGCTAAGCCATCTGAAACATCAATCATGCTTGACGCTAAACCTTTGAGCATTGCGCCAAGTTCACAACGAGGCGTTGGGTAGTCTAGACGTTGTTGAAGGGGATGCCCTAAATGTTGTAGTGCAAATGCGGCATCACCTATAGAACCACTGACCACAATCAGATCATTCACTTGTGCTTGCGCACGCGTCACAGCTTGACCAGTTTCAATCCAGCCAAGTGCGGTTACGGTGATGGTCAACTGAGGGCTTTGTGTGGTGTCACCACCAATTAAACGTACCCCAAATTGATCACAACAATCATATAAGCCCTGACTAAAATCTTTTAGCCAGTCATGATCGATTTGGGCTAAGCTCAATGCCAGAAGAATGCTATGCGGTTTTGCACCCATGGCAGCAATGTCTGAAAGATTGACAGCGACAGATTTCCAACCAATGGCATGGGCAGAAGTATCTAAGGGGAAATGCCGTCCTGCGACAAGTGTATCTGTGCAAATCACCAGTTGGTGATTTAAAGGCGGGGTGAGCAGGGCTGAGTCATCTCCAACACCTAAATCAACATCAGACTGTTGCTGACGATTGAAATAGCGTTCAATAATTGAAAACTCAGCCATGTAAAAACAACTTATTTCGCTTGTTGTTTTTCTGCTTCACGCAGGCTTGTTGCTAAACGGTCTAATACACCATTGATGTATTTGTGACTGTCCGCACCACCAAAGTGTTTTGCCAATTCAATGGCTTCATCCAGTACCACGCGATATGGAATTTCAAGATGATCTTTGAGTTCATATGCGCCTAAACGCAATGTAGCAAGTTCTACACCGTCTAATGCATCAATCTCACGATCAAGTACTGGAATGAGTAAAGCATCCAATGCTTCATGGTTTGCGATCACAGTAGTGAGCAACTCATGATAATAGCTCAGATCCACTTTATGCATAGCATTTTCAGCACGTGTACGTGCTTCGATTTCATGCACTGGGTTGTGGCTCATTTGCCATTCATAAATCCCTTGTACAGCAAAGCGACGTGCTTTACGTTTCGCTGCATAAGTAGCTTGGAGTGTTTGCGACATGCTTTAAATTGCCTTTAACAGGTTAACCATTTCAATTGCAGTAAGGGCAGCTTCACCACCTTTATTACCTGCTTTTGTACCAGAGCGTTCAATCGCCTGTTCAATACTATCCGTAGTCAATACACCATTAATTACAGGTAAACCAGTATCTAAACCAACTACACCTAAACCTTTGGCACATTCACCTGCAACGAAGTCGAAATGTGGTGTACTTCCACGAATCACTGCGCCAAGTGCGATCACGGCATCAAACTTACCTGAAGCTGCAAGTTTTTTAGCGACAACAGGAAGTTCCCATGCGCCAGGTGCATGAACGACAGTGATATTATCGTCGCTTACACCATGACGATGCAATGTATCAATTGCACCTTCTAATAAATGTTCAACAACAAAGCTGTTAAAACGACCAACTAAAATCGCGTAACGGTCTTCGCTCGCGAGATGTAATAAACCTTCAATTCGGCGAATCGCCATAGCAACCTCGATAATTTTACAGATAAGTTATTTTACAGATTTCTTTGATCAAATGCTTTCTTTCATGGAATCACCCAAATCAAAGAGGTCAATTGAAACAATTATGAATCAATCTCTTGTTCAGCGGTAATATACTCAACCACTTCCAGATTAAATCCTGATAATGCATTGAAACGGAGTGGCGAGCTTAGCAACTTCATTTTTTCTACGCCTAAATCACGTAAAATCTGAGCACCTACACCAATCGTTTGATATTGCTGAGAAAGTGCGGCATTTGATTTGGTCGGCTTTGGTTTGCCCAATGCTTCTAACGCTGGACCTAAATCAGATAAATGACGTTGCCCGATCCAGACCAATACACCACGATCACTATGGGCAATCGTTTTCAGTGCTTTATCTAGATTCCACGCAGGCTCACCATCTTTTTTATTCAGTTTAAGTAAGTCGCGAGCAGGATTGAAACCGTGTACACGTACAGTGGTTACACCTTGTTTAGGTTCACCTTTCACCAAAGCCAAATGAATATCTGGGTTACCGATTTCACGGTAACGGTAAAGATCAAATGTTCCATATTCAGTATCAATGTTTTGCTGATCCAAACGTTCTACCGTTTGTTCATTGGTCATCCGATAATGGATGAGGTCTGCAATCGTGCCAATTTTCAAACCATGTTTTTCTGCAAACACTTCGAGATCTGGACGACGTGCCATTGTACCGTCTTCATTGATGATTTCGCAGATCACTGAAGCTGGTTCTAAGCCTGCCAAACGAGATAGGTCACAACCTGCTTCGGTATGCCCAGCACGGTGAAGTACACCACCTGGTTGAGCCATCAATGGGAAAATATGACCTGGTTGTACAATATCAGAAGGTTTGGCATGTGCAGCAACCGCAGTCTGAATGGTATGTGCACGTTCTGCCGCGGAAATGCCTGTTGTAATACCGTTTGCCGCTTCAATTGAAAGCGTGAAGTTTGTGCTGTGTTGAGCACCGTTGTGATCGACCATCAACGGTAAATCCAATTGCTTACAGCGATCACGACTCAAGGTCAAGCACACTAGACCACGTGCATGTGTAATCATAAAGTTGATGTCTTCAGGACGTACATGTGTTGCAGCAATCACCAAATCGCCTTCATTTTCACGATCTTCGTCATCCATCAGGATAACCATTTTCCCTGCACGGATATCTGCTACAAGCTCTTCAACGGTATTGAGCGGCATCAACCTTCACCTTTTTGTTCTGTCGTGTGACATTTTCATTGGATTCATTCGGCACATAGTCTAACGCGTTTTTACGTATTTTGCCTATGCTTATCATCTTCCTTTACCGCTCATAGTTATACACAAGCTTATAGGGGTATGAAAAGAGAAGGAAAATTGATTTATGCAGATTTTGAACAAACATTAAACGCTTATTTCGAAAAAAATAAGATGAGCTTATGAGTATTAAAGCAAGTAAAAATAAAAAAGCGCTCTACCTTTATGGGTAGAACGCTTTTATGCTGATTTGAATCATAGGTCTGAAACAGGTTCAGAACTGACGTTTTGTTTTTTTCCTTTTAAAATTTCTGTACGAATATTTTGTGCAAGCTCAGCACACTCATTATTCATTCCATTAATCATAAAGGCGTGGCGTGTCAGTACATTGGTAGGATTTGGCAAAGCGACCAATTGATAGCAATCACCAATATGTTTGAGTTGATCATTGCTTAAGTATAGTGCCATTTCTTTAGCGATTAAATGATTCACCAAACGTTCTGCTGCATGTTTAGCATCCAACTGCATTGCTTCTACAGAAGTGGTCACGGCACAGCGTGTTTGTAAAACGAAGCGTTTGTCTTCGCGATAACGTTTGTACAGAACCTCAGACAGCAATTGGAACACTGAACCAATCATCAGTATGGATTGTGCAGCATCGGGCTTTTCAGCATCAATACTCAAGATCGCCCCGTGTTGATTAAACGCTTGATGAATGACGAAATCTTTAGAATTGAGTTTGAAATGTTGTGCACAAAGTTCAATGCTTTTATTCAGGAAAATCTGACATAAGTTAAAATAAGGTACAGATACAGATTGATTGACGGTATTCATCAATTGTTTTGGATCATAATACTGAATATTCAATGCAAGAATTTCTTGATCATCATCGACAGCAGAAGTGACCGCAACTTTAGGTTCAGGTTTAACTTTGTTTTGAGCCTGTTGCTGTGCCTGAGCAATTGCTAAGGTGCGATTGGCTTTTTCAGCCTCCAAAGCTTCTGTTAATTGTTGAATTTCGTGTTTTAAGCGCGCCTCATTATTGATACGTGCCAAATATTCACTACGCGTTGGGCGTGCAATTGCGCGATAAGCCAACCAAAGAAAAGCGTGGATCAAAAGTGAAACTAAAATCGCAAGCCATTGGGTCCGTAAAATTTCACCAATACTCGGTTTGATTAACGTAATTTCAATCGTTCCGACTTTTTTCTCGTTCTGCAATGCATCACGAACAAACACTTCACCTTGGCGAGTTTTTGCCATGCCACTGGTTGCAAGCACTTGTTTTTTAGCATCAAGTATTCGAATTGAAGCAACGCTTGGATTGGTCGCATAACGATTTGCCAACAGTGCCAATGAAACTGTATTTGCAGGTTCAAGCTCAGACAGACTGTCTGTGACCAGTTGACTGGTCATCAGTTGCCCTTGACTGGCACGGTTTTCATTTAACTGATGTGTTGTTGCAACTACCAATAAAAAGGTATGAAATGCAAAACTTACAATAAGTAGGCTAGCAAATAGCCCTTGTCTTGGCGCATTCAACGTAAACTTCCAAAGCAAAAAATTTCGATTTCGATTATGATTCTTCCAATTGTTGTAGCTCAGACCCGAGTCAATTCATGCGAGAAATCATTCTTATTTCATTTTTAGGACCTGACCAACCCAATCAGTTTACTCGATTAATGCAAGTGTTGTCCGTACATTCTTTGCAAATATTAGATGTAGGGCAGGCGGTCATTCACAATCAATTGACATTAGGTATTGTAGTGTCGTCAAACGACCAGACTGCAACAGCTTTAGCAATGAAAGACATCCTTATTTTAGCACATGATATTGGTCTTACCGTTCGTTTTAAACCAATTTCAGGTACAGAATATGACCAATGGGTAAGCGAAGGTGGGCGTACCCGCTATATCGTGACGGCATTGGCACCTGAATTAACTGCTGCACACTTACAAGCTGTAACAAATATTGTTTCAAGTCAGGGATTTAATATTGAAACAGTGACTCGTTTGTCTGGTCGTCCTGAGCGTGGTGGGCATCAAGATATACTCAAACGTTCATGTGTCCAATTTGGTTTAAGTGGACAGATGCTAGATGCACAAGCGATGCGTGCAGCATGTTTACGTCTTTCGGCTGAATTAAACATTGATGTCGCTGTGCAGGAAGACAATGCTTACCGACGTAATCGCCGTTTAGTTTGCTTTGATATGGACTCAACTTTAATCGAACAAGAAGTCATTGATGAGTTGGCGAAAGAAGCAGGTGTGGGAGACAAGGTTGCTGAAATCACCGAACTTGCCATGCAAGGTGAATTGGATTTTCAGCAAAGCTTCCGTGCACGTGTAGCCTTGTTGAAAGGCTTAGATGCTGAGGTTTTACCAAAAATTGCCGCACGTTTAACCATTACTGAAGGGGCGGAGCGTTTAATTTCTACCCTGAAGTCTTTGGGCTATAAAACTGCAATTTTATCGGGTGGTTTTCAATATTTTGCAGAATATCTACAAGAGAAATTAGGTATTGATGAAGTTCATGCCAATATCCTTGATGTTGAAAATGGTCAAGTCACAGGTGAAGTGAAAGGACATATCGTAGATGGTGCACGCAAAGCGTATTTATTGACTGAATTGGCTGAAAAAATGGGAATTTCACCAGAGCAGGCGATCGCTGTGGGTGATGGTGCAAATGACTTGCCGATGCTGTCTATCGCTGGTTTAGGCGTGGCATTCCGTGCTAAACCTTTGGTTCGTCAAAATGCCAATCAAGCCATTTCAAGTGTTGGTTTAGATGGTGTACTTTACCTCTTGGGTGTTCATGATAAAGACCTCACTCGTGCTTAAATGCTTTTAATAAGATTGCCGGAACATGAAAAATAGCGACATAATGTCGCTATTTTTGTTTGAAAATGAACCACTTTGCTGTCATCAAATCTAAATAATACTTTTTGAAAAAGAGATTCGTTTTAAAACTTAAATTTTTTTATTTCTATAGAAAAACAACATGTATTTTTTTGTAATGACACTGCATGATTGATGGCAATTAGATTTTGAGAAAAACAGGATTCTTAAAAAATGTAATGACAAATGCATGTTGCGACAAAGTGTGTCGTTTACCCGAAAAACAGCACTTTCCTTCTCATAAAAACCATACATAATGCAATGCATAAGCTTCTATAAGATGGTTAAAGAAAAATTATAAAGCTTGAACTTGTTGTGAAACACCACTTAGACGGTTTATGAGAGACATCATTTTGACGGAGGTTGTTATGGTATCAGCGACATTTGCAACATTGATTGGATTCGCTCTAATTGCTGCAGCGTTGGCTACTGTTTTCTTTTCCCCTTATCGTCATTGGTTAGGGTTTATGTTTGCGGGTATGATCTTCTGGGGCACTCTAGAAGCAATGCGTTACAGCGTACAGAATATTTTCGATCTTTCGGTAGCATATAGTTATTTAACAGCAATCATGCTTGCAATGTCTGCATTGATTGCGTTGTTATTACGTGAAGACAGCCGTGCCCAAAAAGCACTGGCAAATCGTCAATATATTGAACATACCCCAGTCTATGAAGATGAATAAGTATTGAGTGAACAGAATGACAACATGCAAACCAAGATAACAATAGTGACTTTAATTACACGAAAAAAATCAATTTAGACATTTTAAGGTATATCAAAATGGTATACCTTTTTTCAGTTTATACTTTGTTCTCAAAGCCATGTCTAAGAATTGACAAGTTATGCTAGGATGAGCAAATTCGGATCTAATTTAAAAAACAACAGGCTTAAATGTCATGAAACTTTCTGCAATTCCAGTTGTGAAGTTACCAATCGTTGATGCAAGTACAGATCCATTGGATTTACTTGTATTGGGTTTAGCGCTTCGTATGAAACAATTGGCGCGTACCAGCCCAAAATTTATTGAATTGACCCATGATCGTCAGTTCCGTATCCAGATTGGTACAGACTTAGGCGTGGCTCGCCAAATTATTGTCAATAACGGTCAAATTGATACAGTTTCAGGTGCTGAACAAAAAGCGGATTTCGTTTTACAGTTTGCTGACAGTGATCAAGGTGTGAAAACTTTGGTCAAAGGTGATCCAACTGCATTTATGACGGGTATGCAAAACGGCACGATTAAAATGGAAGGTGATTTTAGTTTGCTGGTGTGGTTTAACCAAGTTGCTAAGTTAATCCCACCGAAAGTACCAAAACCTGTCAAAGAAAAAATCAAATTGGCACGTCAGTTCTTAAAGGAAAAGACAGGTCGATAATTGTTTTTAAAACATTAAAAAAGCCCATTCGGGCTTTTTTAATGTTTTAAACAGTGATTTTGTGTTGTGTATGTGAGCTTATTCGACCTCTAGGTTGAAGGTCACAGGTCCGTCATTGACCAAATGCACTTTCATATCTGCGGCAAAGATTCCTGTTTGTACATTTTCAAATTGTGATTGCGCATATGTAACCAATTGTTCATACAGTGCTTTGGCTTCAGTGGGTGGCATTGCTGGTCCAAAGTCGGGACGCAAGCCTTTTTGCGTTTGCGCCATCAAGGTAAATTGCGAAACCAGCAAAAGTCCACCATTGGCTTGGCTGACGTTCCAACCCATTTTTCCTTGTTCATCATCAAAAAATCGATATTTTAAAATCTTATCAATCAGTTTTTGACCCTTTTCAAAGTTATCCTCTTTACCTAAACCTAAAAAAACCAAAATTCCTGTTTGGATCTCTCCTGTGACTTGACCATCAACCACGACTTTGGCTTCTAACACTCGTTGTAATAATGCACGCATAAGAACAATAAGACTAAAATATGATAAGACCATTCTAACAGTTATAGAACAGCAAGATTGTCTAAAACAGCCCAATTTTAAAACATTATAAATATTTGAATAAGCATGGCTTTTGTTTGATTATTCAGCATTTTTCGATATGAAAAAGACCTTGTTGTTCGATTTTTAAGCACTGTTAAATTGCAAATATAGCCATTCACAGCGAAATGATTACGTTATGCACTTCAAAAATATGCTTTAATAAAAAAAGCATAGCGAAATTACAAACAGATATGGCGCCAATCATTCAATCTTTGCTGGATACCGATTTATATAAATTTACCATGTTGCAAGTGGTACTGCATAAATTTCCCCAAACTCACAGTGTCTACCATTTCCGTTGCCGTAATCTGGATGATACCGTTTATCCATTAACGGATATTTTGGAGGATTTGAATGAACAATTGGATCATCTTTGCTTACTAAAATTTAAAGAAGACGAATTACAATATTTACGCAGCATGCGTTTTATCAAAAGTGATTTTGTTGATTATTTAGAATTATTCCAACTGAAACGCCGTTTTATTAAAGCGGGTATAGATGAAGAAGGTCGTTTGGATATTTGGGTAGAAGGTCCAATGGTTCAAGCGATGATGTTTGAAATTTTTGTTCTTGCGATCGTCAATGAGCTTTATTTTAGCCGTATTCGCAATGATGAGGTGTATGCTGAAGGCGAACGACGTTTACAAGCCAAAGTTGAGTTATTAAAGAAACTTGAACAGCAGCAACAGACGGATAAGCCCCCATTCTTGGTATCTGACTTTGGTACGCGTCGTCGTTATAGCTTGGACTGGCAGCGACATGTCATTCAAACGTTCCATGCAGCGGTACCCAATGTTTTCAGAGGAACCAGTAATGTTCTCTTGGCAAAAGAATTAAATATTTATCCAATTGGAACAATGGCACATGAGTTTTTGCAAGCTTTCCAAGCTTTGGATGTGCGTCTAAGAGATTTTCAAAAAGCCGCTTTGGAAACTTGGGTACAAGAGTATCGTGGAGATTTAGGTATCGCCTTGACCGATGTTGTTGGTATGGACGCATTCCTGCGAGATTTCGATCTGTATTTTGCCAAACTATTTGATGGTTTGCGCCATGACAGTGGTGATCCTTTTGAGTGGGGTGATAAGGCGTATCATCATTATCGTAAATTAAAAATTGATACCAAAGCGAAGATGTTAACCTTTAGTGATGGTTTAGATATCGAAAGAGCTTGGGCATTGTACCAATATTTCAAAGACCGTTTCCAAGTCAGTTTTGGTATCGGCACCAATTTGACCAATGATATGGGACAAACTCCATTGAACATTGTTTTAAAATTGGTGGAGTGCAATGGTCAGTCTGTCGCGAAAATTTCTGATAGTCCAGGAAAAACCATGACAGATAATGATACATTTTTGGCTTATCTGCGACAGGTCTTTGAAATACCAGAAGTTGTCGAAGCATAGAAAATTCTTATCTGATTTTTTGCTAAAAGAATGTGAAAAATCAGCTTATTGGGAAAAAACACTGTGCTAAGATCATGCATATTCAGGGTCTTAAAATAGAAAAACTTATGACTACACCTGCCTTTAATTTTGAATTACTCATCGAAGCAGAACAACTCGTGCCTTTTTTAGGACACGATAAGATTCGTATCGTCGATTTGAGTCGTAGTTCTGTCTACGAACAATTGCATATTCCTCATGCTTTACATGTTAAACCACAATTGTTGGTAAGACAGGAAGAACAAGCTTCAGGGCTTTTACCTGATGAAGACGGTTTAAATGCGTTGATTGAATATTTAAATATTTCGCCTGAGCATCATGTTGTGGTTTATGACGATGAAGGAGGCGCTTGGGCTGGACGTTTGATTTGGAATTTGCATTGCCTTGGCTTTTACAATACCAGTTTATTAAATGGCGGTATTCATGCATGGTTGGCAGAAGGTTTTCCAACCTCATCTGACGTTGAAGTGTTTGAACCAGTAGAAACATTGGTTCCAGTCAATTTAAATCACCTTGAGCAACATCGTATTGAATATGCAAAATTGTTGGAAAAGGTTCAGCAACAAAGTATTCAAGTCTGGGACTGTCGGACATCCGAAGAATATACAGGACAACGTTTGGCAGCTAGACGCGGCGGTCACATTCCAAATGCACAACATTTTGAGTGGAGTACTGCAATTAATCGTCAAAATCATTTAAAATTGCATCCTCTAGAGCGCACGCAACAACGTTTAGAACAATTAGGCTTTCAATTTGATCAACCTGTGGTGGTGTACTGTCAGTCGCATCATCGTTCAGGCTTGGCTTATATTTTAGGTCGGTTACTGGATTGGAATATTCAAGCCTATGATGGTGCGTGGAGTGAGTGGGGCAATCGCCTCGATAGTCCAATTATTACTGGAGAATCACCTGCGTGAGTCTTACATCAAACTTAAAAAAACAAATTTTTATCCAAGCTCAAAAAGTTGTTCCACAGCAACAACTCAGCCGTGTCGTAGGTAAAGTTGCAGCCAGTGAAAATCCGATTATTAAAAATATAGCGATTCAAGCGTTTAAAGCTCAGTACGGGATTGACCTGTCGATCGCTGAACAAACGGATGCATTGAAATATAAGTCGTTTAATGAATTTTTTACGCGTGCCTTAAAACAGGGTGTGCGTGAAATTGATACAGACCCGAGTAGTATTGTTTCTCCTGCTGATGGTGCAATTTCACAGTTGGGTAAAATTAAAGATGGAGATATTTTTCAAGCCAAAGGTCAGAGTTTTACTGTAGACCAATTGATTGGTGACCCAAAGTTGGCTGCACCTTTTGTGCAAGGTGAGTTTGCCACAGTGTACCTATCACCACGCGATTATCACCGTGTGCATATGCCATTCGCAGGAACACTGACAG
This sequence comes from Acinetobacter sp. Tol 5, assembly GCF_019702905.1. NCBI lineage: Bacteria > Pseudomonadati > Pseudomonadota > Gammaproteobacteria > Moraxellales > Moraxellaceae > Acinetobacter > Acinetobacter sp. Tol 5. The sequence continues at coordinate 130,474 of NZ_AP024708.1, forward strand.
AAACTTTATATATTCCAGGTGAATTATTTTCAGTCAATCAAACCACGGCTGAAAATATTCCGGGCTTGTTTGCACGTAACGAACGTATGGTGTGTTTGTTTGATACTGAACTCGGTCGTATGGCTGTTGTTTTAGTGGGTGCGATGATTGTGGCAGGTATTGAAACTGTGGCAACGGGTAAAGTGAAGCCAACTGGGCGCTTAGAATTAAATCATCATGAATTAGCACTAGAAAAAGGTGCTGAGCTTGGACGTTTCTATTTAGGCTCAACTGCAATTGTATTGTTTGAGCAAGATAAAATGAATTGGGATGCACAATTTAAAGCCAACTCTGTTGTTGTGATGGGTGAAGCTTTAGGGCATACACTTTAATTTGCTTTATTTATAAGGGGTTGTGTTTTTTCATGTAGGAAATACAACTCTTCTTAAATGTTACAGTTGCCTATATAAAACCAAACGTCAAAATAAGTTAACCTGAGTTCGATAAAAATCCTTGATGAAAGATGATGCAGTCAAACCGCCTGATTATTCATACAAGTGATTTGGATGATTCATTTATTTTGTACTTTTGAATCATAGATGGTCTTGCGATCGTGAGGCGACATGGATGTTGCCATGTTGAGCGGGGGTATGAGGATGTACCCCTCGCTCAACGAAAGATTTTTGTCACTTTTCTCACCCCTTTTTTTATTTAAGCACGTTCTTGTTCATATACCCCTGCTAAACATGGCGAGCCACAGGCTGATCCAAAAAATGGATGAAAACCCAGCAAGAATACGGCAAAACTTATTGTTTTTCAATGAGTTGATATGTGGTTGCATCGAACTCACATTATTTAAATTATGTCGAACTCACGTTAAGTGGATAATATTTATTGGTCTCATATAAAACTTGTTTTAGTTTTTAGAATAAATCAAAATCCATGTGCTTTTAAATAAGACAGTTTTAAAGCCTTTGCATCTGCTAAAGCGTTGTGTGGGTTTTGAGAAGGTACATGAGTTTCGATCGGATCTTGCATCCAAAGTTGCATGGAAAGTGGTGGTGTTCGTATACATTTTCCTGCTGAAAGCACTAAACTCCGCATAAATAAAGCGAAATCTTCAGGCCAATCTGCAATGATTTCAATCTGATCATATTGAAATAGAAAAATCTGCAAACGACTTTGGAATTTTTTGAATTGAATGGGTGGTTGGTTTAAACGTGGTATCACATGATCGTTTACCCAAGGTACAGGGTTTGGGCATTCTAAAACTTCATAAAAAGATTGATGCTGTTCATCGACCAATGCCAATGAAATCAGTTCACCACCAAAACCATTAAATTCACAATCTAAAAATAATTTCATTTGAATTAATCAAAAATCAGCCTGCAAAATCAAGGCGCTCTTTCGGGAACACCACTCTAAAAACTGAACCTTGGTTTTCTTTAGAATCAATTTCAAGATAAGCATTATGTTGCATTAAAACATGCTTTACGATCGCTAAACCTAGACCTGTTCCACCTGTTTGTCGACTTCTCGCACTGTCTACACGATAAAAACGTTCAGTTAGACGTGGAATATGTTTGGGATCAATCCCAATGCCTGTGTCTTCGACTGTAAAATAACCATGTTCAGTGTCATCATGCCAACCAATCGTCACAGTACCGCCTTTAGGTGTGTATTTAATGGCATTGGTGATTAAGTTACTGAAAGCACTGGCGAGTTCTGCATCTGAACCAATCAGGTCACAATGACTGTCAATATCCAGATTTAAAGTATGTCCATAATCGACGTTATAGGCTTGCGCATCATCAAAAAGCTGATTCATTAAATTGGGCATATCAATAATTTGATTTTTCGCGACCTGTTTATTGCCTTCTAATCGCGAAAGTAACAATAAATCATTCACCAAAGCATTCATACGTCGCGTTTGTGACTGCATCTGTTCAAAGGCGCGTTTCCAACGAGGATTTAGGTCTTCTTGGTCGGTAAAAGTTTCAATATACCCACTGAGTACAGTCAAGGGGGTACGAAGCTCATGTGAGATGTTATCGACAAAGTCTTTACGCATCTGCTCAAGATTATGCACACGGGTTACATCATAAGCGACCAACAAGCGACTTTCACTGCCAAAGCGAGTCAGTTTGATTTGTACATAATGTTCTTCATAGACCGAAGACTTTATTTTTATACCATCAGGTGATTGGTCAATATTATTAAAGTATTCAATAAAACTCGGCTGGCGGATAATGGTTAAAATATTACGACCACGATCTAAAGGTTGAATACCTAAAAGTTTTTCCGCAGCAGGGTTCCACCATTCGATTTGATGAAGTTCATCTGTTAAAACGACAGCTTCAGCCAAAGCCACTAAGGAGGATTGTGCACGATCAATCAAACCAACCATTTCAGCTTGAACAACGCGTTCTTGGCGTTGTGCGCGATAGACATTAAATAGAAGCGCTCCCCAAATACCTTCGAGATTTGGCGGAGAATCATAAGGACGGTTCGAAATCCATTCATTGACCAAATACAAAGAGCGCAATTGAAATATAAAAAAAACGGCAAAACCGATGGAAATACAAATCCAAAAATAACCGATCCCTAAACCAATAAATCCGCCAATCACCAGTAAAAAAGCCAACAGGCGTAAGTCTTGTTTTGCAAACTCCCATAAACTGCTGTAGCGAAACTTTTTATGTTCACGTGCAAGATCTGGGACGGGATAGGGTTCATACATAGAAATTTATTTACCTTAAGAGTGCTTAACCTATAGCGACATCTGCGCGCGTAGAGAAGCGATAACCTGTTCCACGAACAGTTTGGACATAGCGATCTGCGCCATAAGGTTCAAGTACTTTGCGTAAGCGACGGATATGCACATCGATGGTACGGTCTTCAATATAAACATTTCCACCCCAAACTTGGTCAAGTAATTGGGCACGTGTATAAGCACGTTCTGGATGGGTCATAAAGAAAGCCAACAAACGGTATTCTGTTGGTCCCATATCTAAAATACTGTCACCAAAACTTACTCGTTGGCTGACAGGATCAAGCACTAAGCCGTTCGCATCAATGGTTTTTTCACCACTCAATGCATTGGCACGACGAAGTACAGCTTTGATACGAGAAACTAATTCCCGTGTTGAAAATGGTTTGGTCATGTAGTCATCCGCACCTGCATCAAGACCTTGAACTTTATGGTCTTCTTCGCCACGTGCAGTTAACATAATCACTGGAATTTCTGCTAGATTCTCATCTCGTTTTAAGCGGCGACACAAATCTACGCCACTTACACCACCGGGCATCATCCAATCGAGTAAGATTAATGATGGTCGTTGGTCTACGATCATTTGATGTGCTTGTTTTGCATCTTCAGCTTGCAGGCATTGAAAACCTGCCATATCCAGTGAGGTATGGATCATTTCTCGAATCGGAAGCTCGTCATCGACGATTAATATATAGTCATCTTTCACAACGCAATATCCTATGTATGAACGGTGTACCGTCTTTTATTTATGACAGGCTTATTACAAAGATTAATTATGACAGTATCATTGCAAAAACAAGATGTAGACGAATTTTTGCAAAAAAATGTGACAAAAAATAGGCGATGTGATGAAAATTAGATGACATTTTTAAATAATCTTTGCAGCTTCAGCTTAAAAAGAACATCAAATTGGTGACTAAAAATGCAAATATGACAGTTTGATGACACTGTTATACTTACTTCACACTACTCAAATCAGTCTAGGGCTGAGGAGCAAAGGTATTAATCAATGACACAAAGACCACTTCACATGCTGAAACAATTTCGTCTAAGGACTGTTTAAAACCACCCATCACCCAACGCACAGCAATTTGTGTAACATAACCATTTAGACCAGTCGCAACCAGTGAAATTTCCTGTTCACTTCGTTCAATATGCGGCATCATCAGCGTCACAAAAGAGTGAATTAAGCGATCAAAACGTCCCATAGTTTCGTGAATAGTCGCATGATTATGTAATTCTTGAACCAGCATGGCATCGATATAAATAATACGAGCAACACGTGGGTCATTTTTTAACATGGTAAAAATCGCTATCAAACCGCCTTTGATCATGTTTTTAGGCTCGGGCGCACCTTGCATCACGCCTTGCATCACGGTTTGTTGTAACTGTTCAATCAATTGTAAAAAAATAACTTGAAACAGTTCCTCACTCTTTTTAAATGACTCATAGAAGTAGCGTTCAGTAAGTTTTGCTTCATTACAAATATCTTTAACAGTCACGGAAAAGAAACCATGTGTTCCATATGCCGCGATGCCTGCTTCAATCAATTTTTCGCGACGGGCGAGCTTTCTTTCAGACAAGGACATGCCTTTGAATTGGCGTTCTTTTGTGGTTTTATTTATGGTTTTCTTTTCAGTTAAGCGAGATTCAGTCATTGTAAAAAATTACTCGTGTCATGTTCGATTGTCACAAAGAAGTGGTTATTTTAGCAATAAAAGTCATTGAAACCTATTTAAGATTTTTTGTATAAAAAAACAACTGCTCATTCACAATATAATATTGACAATAGTTATTGTCAAAATTATATTGAGCAGGTGAGCTGCACATTATCAGTATTATTGTGTGCGGATTTTAATAAAGGATAGACAATGAAAAATTTTAAAAACAAAGTCGCTGCAATTACAGGTGCTGGCTCTGGTATGGGACAACAGCTTGCGATTTTACTGGCAAAAGCAGGCTGTCATTTATCAATCAGTGATGTGAATGAAAAAGGTTTAGCAGAAACGATCGAATTGGTTAAGCCTTATAATGTTCGTGTTACTTCAAAGAAAGTGAATGTGGCAAATGTTGAGGAAATGCGTACATGGGCTGCTGAAACCGTACAAAATCATGGCTCTGTGAACATGATTTTCAATAATGCTGGTGTTGCTTTAGGTTCGACGGTAGAAGGCGCGACCTATGAAGAGCTTGAATGGATTATGAATATCAATTTCTGGGGTGTGGTATACGGAACCAAAGAGTTTCTACCATATATCAAGAAAACAGGTGATGGTCATATTATCAATATTTCAAGCTTATTTGGTCTAACGGCTCAGCCGACGCAATCTGCTTATAATGCATCAAAATTTGCGGTACGTGGTTTTACTGAATCTTTACGTCAAGAATTAGATATCGAAAACTGTGGTGTATCTGCATTATGTGTACATCCAGGTGGTATTCGTACCAACATTGCCAATGATGCACGTATGAATGACAGTTTACGTTCTTTGGGCATGAATCCTGATAAGTCAGCAAAAGCATTTAATAAATTATTACGTATGCCTCCAGAAGATGCTGCTCAACAAATGCTTGATGCGGTGCTCAAAGATAAACGTCGTTTATTGATTGGTAATGATGCAAAAACGTTAGATTTGATTCAGCGGATTTTACCAACGGGTTATCAAAAATTGACAGGTTTTGCGACCAAATTTAGTAAAAAATTAGAACCAAAATAAACCTTTCTATAAAAAGCCGTCAAATTTGGCGGCTTTTTACTTTCTCAGGAAATGTGTCAAGTTCCTTGATTGATAAAAAAATCTTCATACTTTTACTGTACCGATCATCTACAGATTGGGATTGATAAAATAATTTGTTAGACTGACTCAGAAAATATTAAATTTTTTATTTTTATTATAAAGATAATTTGAATTGAGCATTTTATGAAAAAAGCCATTTTAAGCCTCAGTATAGGTATGATTTTATTTGCATCACATTTAGCCTATGCGTCTACTGATCAAGAGAATGCCAGTATTTTAGACAGCATTGCAGGTGTACCAGAGCATTCAAGCCCTGATCCAGCAGACGATAGAGCGCTTTATAGAGCAGAAGTGGAGCGACTCTATCCACAATATATCAAAGAGGACGAAGGGGATCAGTTATATTCAACTTTCTTAGCAGATTATCAATATAGAAAATTTTGGTCAGCATATTTTGATCGCTCTATACAATATTTAGATTTATATCAAAGCTCAATTCAACAAGAGCAATTGCGTAAAATCGATCCTGAGCTTTCTAAGCTGGATGCGATGTTATATGCAGATTTAACCCGTATTTATCAGTCACTTGATCAGATTCAAAATCACTTAAAACCCGTGATTGATTTTAACCGTGTGATTGTCGATCAGATTAAATTTGATCAACCTTATCCATTGCTGGACGAGGAACAAGGCAGTGCCTATCGTTCGGCATTACGTAACATGAATGATGTTCAGAACGCAGAGAAAAAACAACTCGTTTTACTCGCCCAAATGATCGACCAGTACCAAGATCGAGTAGATGAATTTGCAAAGATTGTGTCAAAACGCGTAAAAAAACAGCATCAGAAAAATATCGATGTGTTAAATCGAAAAGTGGCATTGATTGGGCATTATTTATCTGCCCAACTGCAAGGCTACGATGCATTTAAGGCGACTTATAGTGTATTAGATTCCTATGATGCTGAAGCGCATCCAGTCTATGCTAAAAAATACCAACATGCTGCGCAATCTGAGCAGAACTTAAAAAAAGTAAATGCGATCATGGCGGCGATTGCTCAAGAACAAAGTCCAGATACAGCGTCATCTGAAGCGCCAGATCAGGTCGGGGCTTTACAGGATTCTAGTCAATATTGTGATTATTTATGGAATGGTGAAGAAAGGGATGAGATTGCAGGTTACTTAGGAAAAACCCAACAGCAATATATTCGGGATTGTCAGGAACAAAAGACCAAGATTCAACAATTTTATAAAAGTCAGGTCTTTTTGGAAGCTGTCCCACAGCAAACTGTTACTTTACCCAATATGAATGCAATGGGAGATTTTCGTCGATATGGGGATGATCTTTACTATACCGAAACAGAGAAAAATGCAGTCTATCGATTTAATCTTGTTTCATTCAAAGAGGAACTGCTTTACCAATATGCTTTAGCTGATGATGAAAGTGGTTGTATGCACAATATGTGCCGTGGTGTGGGGGCAACCGATGTGGTGTTAAGCCACGATGGTCAAATTATCTATGTAGCATCTTTAGATTATGACCAAGTTTTTGCAATTGATTTAAAGACCAAGCAGATATTGCAAAAGTTTAAAGTTGAACGTTATCCACGCAAACTATTATTGGATCAACAGGGTGAAAATTTATATGTTTACAATGGTGTAGGGAACAGTATTTCACGCATCCAGTTGAAATCAGGCAAAATCACTACAGCCGCATTGCCAGCAAATTATCAGGAACACTTTTGTCGTGAAATCGATATGGTATTTGAACCAGACCAAAAAAGTATTCGTATTTTAGGTGATTGGGCAAATCGTCCTTTTATCTATATGAATACTGCCGATTTAAGCTTTTTTGAACTGAATTTTGATGTACCACAAAAAGTGCTCTATACAGTCGATGACTATCGTTCAGTGGTGGAGTTTTATCAAGACTCGGAAAATCAGATCGGAATTTATGACCAACGGATTGCAGATTTGGTCAGTGTGATCAATGTGCAGGATGCACCCTCTCAAGATCAAGATGAGCAAGAAGACAATCGCTATACTTATCGAGATGTCTATACCAGAAGCATACCAGTGATGATGGGATATTTAGCGGATCAATATTTTTATTATGCTGAGAAGGCAAACTTTAATCGATTTAATTCATTAAATAGTGCCTTAGATCAGCAAGACTTAGATATTTATCTGCTGAATCTTGTTGACCAAACTCAAGAAAATCGCCAAAAAGTAGCATTTAAACTGCCGAGCAAACCTCAGCACATCGAACTGCTGGAAAATGGCAAAATTTTAATCTTGTTTGCTGAAAGCTATCTCAATGATCAGAAAATTTTACCGCAAGCCTTAGTCTTTGATCCAAATGATCCTGCAACGCAACAAGTCTTTGCACGCAATAAAACCAAACGCTTAGCACAATCGGAACTGAAAGTGATCAAGCTTCATCAAGAAGATTAAAATCATTTTGGGGTGAGATCATCATGGCTGATTTAAATGCATGAGCACAGGGCTGATGCATTTAAATCAAAATTTCGATGGTTTTCTTTTTCCAGACGAATTGATAATACAGACCTTGCATTACACAGAGGCTGAAAAAGGTTAGCGCAAGTGCATACCAGATGCCTTGTAAACCAAACCACTGACTAAATAAATAAGCACAAGGCACTTCGATCAGCAAGATCGATAAAATGTTAAAAATCATCGGCACAGTGACCGTACCACTGGCACGCATGATGGAGGCAAAAATGGCACTTGCACCAAAAAATATAGTCGACCACAACACAATAAATAACAATTGCTGACCCAGTTCAATCACGGATGGATCGGTAATAAACAACGCCATCAAATATTTTGAACAAATATAGGCCAACAGTACCAATGAACCTGTAATCGCAATATTGCTGACCAGCGCTGTACGGGTTACTTTTGCCAGCAATTCGGATTTGCCTGCACCAATGGCTTGTGCTGCAAAGATTGAGCCTGCAATCGCAATGGATAAGGCAGGAAATTGAATATAGTTGAGCACTTGGTTGACTGCACCATAGGCGGCTGTGGCATGTGCACCATGTTGGTTGACCAGTCCGATCACCACCAAACCTGCAACAGAGTTGGTGACCATTTGAATACCTGTCGGTATGCCTAAACGTAAAATACTGCGACTAAACTGCGGGTGAAAGCGCACATGTTCGATTAATGCCACATCGGGCTTCAAAGCATGGTCTTTTTTATTTAAATAGACAATCAGAAACGCGAGGGTAGAAATAAAACCTAAACCACTGGCAATCGCTGGGGCAATAATTCCTAGTTTTGGCATACCCAAATAACCCCCAATCAATACAGGAGTCACGATCACACCGACAATAATGGTGAGGCTGGAAGCCATAAGAGGTGTGGTGCTGTCACCGACCCCACGCAAAATGGAGGTATAGGTGATATAGATAAACAAAAATGGGCTACTCATTAACATCCATTGCACATAAGGTAGTGCAAGATGCATGATTTTCGGGTCGATTCCCAATAACAATAAAATCTGCTTCGCGAAAAGCACGCCTAAAAAGGCAATAATGGTTCCGCCAATCAAAGTCATAAATAACAATGCGCCAACAATGGTACGCACTTTTTCAATATCTTTGGCGCCCCAAGCTTGTCCCACCAACACAGTTGCCCCTGTCGAGAGACCAATCACAAAAGCCAGCAATAAAAATAGGATCGGAAAAAAGACTGAAATCGCAGCAATTGCTTCAACACCCAGCATTTGCCCGACAAAAATAGTGTTAATTGTCCCTGACAGATTTTGCAATATATTGGTTAAGATCAATGGACCCAAGAAGATTAAAAAAACCTTCCAGAATTTGGGTTGGTGGAGCATGTCGGGACGAGCTGGCATCTTTTGTTCTACTGTCTATTTTCGAGTATCTTTATCTTATTGATAATATACAACTACTCAGTAAAAAGCCTGAGTATTTGAGTAACTCAAGCTTTATTTTATGAAAATTGAGAATTTATTCGGTTTAAATTCGATTTAAAATTTCACATGCATGTACTAAAGTTTGATCTTTTTTGGCAAAACAAAAACGAATTAAACGTAAGTTTTCAGGGGCTTTCTGATAAAAAACAGAGACTGGAATCGCCACGATTTTGTGTTCTTCCGCAAGGAATTTGCACATCTCGACATCATTTAAATCTGGACGAATTTGGCTGTAGTCAACATTTTGGAAAAACGTTCCTTTGGATGGAATAAAGCTAAATTTTGAATCTTGAATACCTGAATTAAATAGATCGCGCTTTTGTTGATAAAAACTGGCTAAGCTATCGATATGTTCAGGGTGCTGTTGCATAAAATTGGCAAGTGCCATTTGTACAGGTGTGACACCACAGAAGTTGGCAAATTGATAAATTTGACGAAACACCTTCATCAGCTCAGGCGAGGCAATGCAATAACCGGTTTTCCAACCCGTCACATGAAAGGTTTTTCCAAAAGAACCCACGACAAAACTACGATCTCTAAGCGCTGGAAATGACAACGCTGAATAATGCTTTTCGCCGTCAAAAATCAGGTGTTCATAAACTTCATCTGAGAGCACGATGATATTTTTATCTTGAATCAGTTCAATTAAATTCAGCCAGTCTTGTTTAGACCAAATCGCGCCTGTTGGGTTGTGCGGGGTATTTACGATGACCATTCGGGTTTTATCAGTGATTGCAGATTTGACTTGATCCCAATCTACAGAAAACTCAGGTGCGTTGAGTGGAATATGAACCGCTTTGCCACCAACCAATTGTACGCTAGGTGCATAACTGTCATAGCTTGGATCAAAAATAATCACTTCATCGTCTTGGTGGATGATGGCCTGTATGACACTGAAAATCCCAATCGTTGCGCCTGGTGTGATGGTAATTTCTGTGAGTGGATCGAGCTGTAATTGATCTCGCTTATGAAAAAGTTGCGCCAATTGTTGTCTAAGCTGCAGTAAGCCATCACCCGCTGCGTATTGGTTAAAACCATCTAATGTAGCTTGGCTCAGCGCCTGTAGTAATGCAGGCGGTGCATCAAAGTCAGGAAAGCCTTGTGATAAGTTTAGCGCATTGAGTCGTTGTGCCATTGCGGTCATGATACTGAAAATGGTGACGCCTTGAGCAGGGAGTTTGGAGTGGATTTCGATCATGACCAGACTGTTTTAATGAGGTTTATAGGTATGAGTGTAGCAGGTGATTTTTAACAGCAAAATAGGTTGTTGTGATTTGTGGTGGATCGGAAGGAGTTTGATAGAAGGTAAATTAGAACTAACTTTTGAAATATTTTATTACAATATATACTAAAAGAATTTAAGGTAATCTGAATAGTGGGAGGCCTATAATTTAAAGGGAGATGTAGACTTCGTATAAGAGATTTTATGTTAAATAGTTTTTTATCTTTTTGATAAGATATATTGAAATATAAATTTTTTTGCATGGTGATTGCTTGGTTTCTTCTTTAAAAGATTCAATTTCGAATTCTGGTTTTTTAATAATAGATAATGTTAATAGTATGGATGATGTTCTAGATATAACACAAAGTTTAGGCGAAATTCGTACTTTAAATAAAAAAGATATTCAGATAATACAACCATCTACAAAAGAGAAATCTAAATCTAAATCATTCAGCTATTTTTATGGTTTTGAAGACTTTCCTCTACATAACGATACTGTTTTTTGGGAGCAACCAGCAAGATATATCATTTTTTATATGCAAGAAAAATCAAATACAAGCACTATTATTTTAGATAGAAATGAAGTAAAGAGAATTTTAAATATTTTTTTTAATAAGAAACCTATTTTCCTGAAGAAAAAGGAAACAGGAATTTCTTATAGTTTTCCTTTACTTGGTAATAGTAATGAATATATTTGCTATGATCCATGTTACATGAAACCAATTAATGATGATGCTAAGCTTTTTGTACAAGAACTTGAAAATAGCGTCTCTAAAGCAGTACCTATTCAGTGGATTGGAAATCGATTAGTTATAATTGACAATTGGTATGTTCTTCATGGGCGAAAAGCAGTTGATTCTGCTAATTTTGATAGAAAATTATTTAGATTTTATAGAGCATAAAAATGAGTTGGGAAAAAGCTGATTTATGGCCAAAAGCTGTACTTTATATGGAATATGCTTCTGCTGTTGATAAAGATAGTCCTCAATTTGGATTATGGTGTGCTTTATCTTTAGAGATATTAGCAAGATCAGCTATTGCAAATATAAATCCTGTTTTACTAGCGGAGCCAGATAGGGATCATAAGCATTTACTAAATATACTTGGGCTAAGTAGCTTGCCAGGGCATTCTGCAAAATCAATCGGAACAGTACAAGTTTTATCACTTTGTAAAATATTAATCCCTAATTTTTTAGATGAGGATTTTAAATTTTCTACGTCATTTGCAAATATGAGAAATGAAGAGCTACATACAGGATCAGCAGTATTTGCGACACAAAAATCTTTTCAATGGGCTCATAGTTTTTATAGATGTTGCAAGATTTTAGCTGAAGCCCAATCTGAATCATTAGAAAGCTTATTAGGAAATGATGAGGCTTTATTTGCAGCAGAGATACTTAACAAAAAAGATGATGCTATTCTTAAACAAGTAAGACAATTAATTACATCTTATCAGACGGTTTTCGATGCTAAGTTACAAAGTGAAAAAGATGATTTGGCTAAAGCTGCTGAGGACAATAGTAATAAGCTGAGTTCACAAGGCCATCATCGAGTGACCTGTCCAGCCTGTAAATCAATGGCGACAGTGACAGGAAAAGCGTTTGGAGCAGAAAGAGTAATTAATGAGGAGGATAGTATTGTAACAAAGAGAACTGTTCTTCCAACTGATTTTGAATGTACTGCATGCGGATTAAAAATTAGTGGTTATGGGATATTAACAGCAATAGGTCTTGGTGATAGTTTTACTCATAGAACAGATTATACCCCACAAGAATATTATGAATTAGTTGATCCTAATGATTTCGATGCAATGAATTATTATGCTGAAGAACATGGATTTTATCATTTTAGTAATGATTAATAATTGCTAAAAAGGGAAGCTAATAACTCCCTTTTTATCGATGATTCTTTAATTCTTTCAGCATTGCACCCGAAGAATCTCATTCATACAAGTTTGATAGCCCTTACCTTAAATGTCTTTAAAGCAGAAAAAGAAGGAAAGGCATTAGCGAATGCTGCTCTTAATTTGTAATTTTGGGATTTAAGCCAAGAAATAAAAAATAATTATTTCTTGGCTTTTATTATTTATTTCAAAAAATCAGTTTTACGTTAACTTATGGAATATCAAAAATGGTTTGCCATTCAGAAGGATTACCCATAGAAAACTGATCATCTTCAGAATTAGAATCCCATGCACCAAAAAAGTCTTCAGTCATACCTTCAGTCATAGTGAAATGTAATGGTTGAGGGCTTGGCATTTTTCGCATTAAATAGGACAACCGATATGCATCTTCGTTGTCAAAAAAAGAAAAACCATCGATAGCTATGTGGGCTATTTGGGTTGCATGAGAATCATCAAGAATAACAAGGCTTTCTTTAGGGGCATATGTGTCTAAGGCTTGACGTAATAGCTCGGAGTTAAATTGGGCTACTTCTGCAAGGATTGTTAATATCTGTTCAAGATCGAGAGTGTTTGATAAGTTTGAATCACCACTTGATGGAATACGATAAGATATTAATTCCCGTTGAGCCTTCAATTTTAATGTTTTTTGTTTGAAGTCTTCTGCTACCTGAAAGTTAAATCGTCCTAACCAACCAAAAGCTAGGTTAATAGCTTGAGTATGTGAAATGGTAATAATTTTACCATCATTCCAACATTCCGTTGGTAAAGTATAAACTATAGCTCGGGCAAGAGATAAAACCGCATAATATTCAAAATATGAGTTTGCTAAACGCATGTTTTTTTCGGTAGAAAATTCTAGAGCTTTTAAAAGAGCTGTAGCATTTAAGATCATTTTTGTTGATAGATAATGTCGGCAAGACCATTCTGAATTTAATTCAGGCGTCCACTTTTTTGCTAAAGTATTTTCATATGCACTAGAAATTTGTTTTTTAACAGTACCCAATTTAGCGGATTCGCATAAGTCTAATAATTCACGATAATCATATAATAAATTCATTTCATACCTAATCTTTAATTTTATATTTATCAATTATATACAATTTACAATATGAATATCTTCATATAAAAAAATATAGGTAATAAAAATTAAGTTTCTCTAAAATTAACATAATACACCTTATACGAAATGCTTTAAATTTCTCTATAAGCATCAATATCTTAGTCAAAGCCGTTCTAGAGTTCAGCGCACTGGAACGGCTTTTTAGTGATTCTTCATGTTCTGCACTTTATTAGTCAAATTGTTACAATGTTTAAAAGTATTTAAATCTTTTATATTACTCAATATTTTCAGCATACGATGTCAAAACATTGAACTTTATAACGCCCATACTTATAACTTAGTGACCAGTCTTTTTACTTCTAAAGGCTTGTCCTGAGTATTAGGCACATGTCCAAAGAAATATTTCTCTTTACTTTGAAAGAAAACATCAAAGCTTTGGCTCATAAATGAATCACACTGGCTTTGTTTCTGATAAATCACTGCTAATCGATTGATGTAATGATTGATCCAATCCGCTTCATTACTAAAAGCTGAGTAGTCTTTGAAGTCTCTATTAAGATGTTGTAAGTCAGTCATTGTGCCATTGCGGTTATGATACTGAAAATGGTGACACCTTGAGCAGGAAGTTTGGAGTGGATTTCGATCATGACCAGAATGTTTTAATGAGGTTTATAGGTATGAGTGTAGCAGGTGATTTTTAACAGCAAAATAGACTGTTGTGGTTTGTGGCGGGGAGGTGACTGTCCAAAGTCTAAATTAACGGTGTTTACAAAATTAGTGGCTACTCAAGTCGAAAAAATGGAAGCTTAAAACTTCCATTTTTTATTTGAAACAAGACTTAAGCGTGTATCCAAAATAATAAGATTTACAGGGCAGTTTAGTATCTACGACCTTGCTTGAAGATTCTGAATACACGAAAAATTATTTTCAAATTGAGTCAATATCAACCAACAAGAAGTTGATAAATTTACTTTAGGATAAATTAGAAGTAATAGTGTTGTTGATACTCTAAAGTTTGTAAATCTAAACGATCACCACTACTAAATTGAATAGATTCAACCTGATACTGACTACCCTTAGCAGCATCTTTAATCGTAATTTGATCTGTAGATCCTTTTACTGAAATCACTTGATTTGAGCCAATATACGAAACAATTAAATCATCTATATTAATATCTTTACCGAATTTAATAGTATCGTTACCTCCAGTCTCCTGAATAATATCCTTACCAAAACCTCTTTCAAATTCGTAGGTTTCGTTACCTGCACTACCAATCAATTTATCATTGCCTGTTCCACCATTTAGAACATTAAATAAGCCTCCAGTAGCTTCTAGAGTATCATCTCCTCCAAATCCATAAAGATGATTGCTTCCAGTATTTCCTTTAATTATGTTATTCAATTCGTTACCTGAGCCAGAAATGTCTGTATTGCCTGCTAATGTAAGATTTTCCACATTTTTTGTTAGAAAAAAATGCTTAGCTGAACTAATGACAGTATCAATACCTTCATTATTATGTTCTAAAACAAAATCAGAGTTTGATTGAACATAATAGGTATCATTCCCCTTACCCCCAACCAAAACATTAACTCCTGATCCCCCATCTAGAATGTCATTACCCCAACCACCAAATAATAAGTCATCTCCTTTACCACCGTATAACTTATCATTGCCTATTCCACCATTTATGACATCATTACCATTTTTTCCAGTTAATGTTGCACCGAAAGGAGATAATGTAGAAATCACATTGGTATTAGGATTAAGGAAATTAGTCACTACAGCAACTGGTCCAGCTAAATCACCCACATATGCATAAGCAATTTGAGTAAGTGTATTGACCAATTGATCTTTAGAAGAAAAACCGTTTTGAAATACTTCTCCTTGTATTAATAAATCAATATAATTCAGACCTTCTTTTGTGAATTGACTGATTACATCAATTAAACTTGCTCCACTTTTTAGCGTTTCCTTAACCACATCACCTAATAATTCTAAATACCATGATATGGGACGACTATCTCCACCATTTAGTTCTGAAGTATCAACACCTAAGATGTGATCTAAAAGACCAAAAGGTGTAATCCCAGCCCAATCTGAAAGTGTGCCACCTAAATTTTGAAGTGCTTGAGTTGCATCCATATGTACAAGACCAAATGTTCCTGCTGCACTTGGAACATAACCAGCAGGAATTATAAGATTGCCATCTGTATCATTCACGCCATACAGTAAATTATCAGCAAGCGTTTTAACTAAAATATTCGATGCTTTATAAAATTCACCATCCGCAAAATAAATCCCTTTATCCCCTAAAGCTTTTTCAGTGCCTAATCGTACATATTGGTAAAGAATATTTGTCGGATCTGCTGTTGCAACAGCCTCAGCCACATGGAACCAATTGAGAGTACCTGGATCGATGCCTTCTTTGCCTTTTAGGTCATTAGCAATTAATGAATAAATTGGGCGCCATAAATTATTAACATATTGCGAAGGAGCTTGCTCAAATTGCTGATAGAGTTCAGCCACTTTGTTTAAAACATTGGAGCTTACTTGATAACTTGTTTGTCCATTTTTTTCGTATATTAGTACATGTTCAGCTTGGCTTTGATTTCCCCATTCATTTTCATAATGGTTCTTTTGAGCAGGTAAAGTTCCTCCAATAGCTTTTCCAGTATTAACAATAATATTTGAAATTTGATTAATAAAAGCATCACCAGCCTTATGTATGCTTTCGAAACCTTTACCAAATATATTATTACCAGCAAGACCTAATGGAGCGACTGTATTCAACAAATCATTCGCAAGATTAGTTCCACCAATTAAGGCATTACCAATTACTTCGCTAGGAACATTTAACAAACCTTTAGTTGTAAGCTCTTTATCTATCCATTCATTTTTGAAATGTGTATCAGTAGGTTTTACTGTTGCACCTAAAGAAACACCAATATTTGATACAACATTAGAAATTGAATCAATAACTTTATCACCCACTACATGAGCAATTTCAAATGGAGCACCGAAAATTTTATTTCCTGCTAAACCAATTGGAGATGTAATATCAAGAATAGTATTAATGGTATTTGCAGCAGTGACTAACCCATTGGCTACTAGTTGAAGTGGGATAGTAAATACTGAACTAAATTTGAAATTTGGTAAGTATTGATATGTATTAAATAATTTCATGTGATTACCTTTTATTAATTTTAAATAAACAAAAAAATAAAGCAGCACGATAGTCACATACATCTCAAAAAGGTGTTTTATTTCTGTAAGACAATTTGGATATAAATTTATATAGATGAAAAATTATAAATCGTAAGAATTTTAATTTTTTATATGATATATAACATAGTTATTGAACTAATATTTTATTTTAAAAATAATAGACATAAATGTATTTTAAAATAATATATCTTTAAGGTTGAAGCATTAAAATAGTTAAAGAAGTTCATAAGTTATTTATTAATTTGGAGTTTTATTTAAAAAAAACATCTAAAAAATTGGATGCTATTTGAAAAAAAAGCTTGGTGATAAAATTCAGAAGTTATTTTTCAGTTGTTTAATATCATCTTATTATAGTAAAAATTTTTCAATACAAAATCTACAATCTATTACGGATAAAAAGATTTTTTATAGAATTGGTATAATATGTTTCACATGAAATTTTTTAAATTTTATTTTATATATCAATTGATTGTTAAAAAATTTCTTTATAGTATTTAGTAAATTGAATCGGATTATTAGTTGATTTTTTATTTGAATTCTTAGAATTTCTAAAAATTCATAAATTCTTTTGTTACTAAATATTTTCAAATATACAATATCAAAACATCGAACTGTATAACGTCAATACTTATGGCTTAGTGACCAGTCTTTTTACTTCTAAAGGCTCATCTTGAGTATTGGGCACATGGCCAAAGAAATATTTCTCCTTACTTTGAAAGAAAATATCAAAGCTTTGACTCATGAGTGGATCACACAGGCTTTGTTTCTGATAAATCACTGCTATTCGATTGATATAATGATTGATCCACTCCATTTCATTGTTAAAAGCTGAGTAATCTTTGAGATCTCTATAGAGATCCTGTAAGTCAGTTGATATGTTTTCAATATTAGGGTGAAACAGCCAAACAGATATATCTAGTGGTTCAACGGCAACTAATTTGTATGGTTGTAATGGGTCAAATCGTTCGACTTTATAAAGTTGAGCGCCATTATTACTATAACTTGAACATAATAATTTCGTATTTTCCACTTGGTAATAATTTGTACCAATTTCTAACTCTCTCATCTGTCTTGATGTTTTAAGGCATTGAGGAAGTTTATGAATATCGGATTGAGCTAATTTTTTAAATAGCTCTACAGACCTATGAACAACATGAGCTTCGCCTGTACCTGTAATGATACCGTTATCCCACGAATAAATTTTTGAAGACATTTCTACATTCAATTGATTTTCCATAGATTCTTTCAAAATAACTTTTTTATTATCAGCAGCAATGACCACACTGTCATTTAATTGTATTGCGACGATAAAAGTCATACTTTTACCCTAAATTTTGAATTATTGATTTTTTATATTAAACTAAAATTATAAACTATTTTATAAAAACTTAATAAATGGTGGGTTTATGGCAGGTGGTTCACAAATTATTATCAATAAAAATGGCGTCACAATCATTACTCCAGCAAAGTTTGAAGTAAAAGCTGGACAGCATGTTTTTAAGAGTGGGGCTGAGGTTGGGGTAAATATTCAAGGCTTACCTGCACATGAGGTATATAACGAAAAGTTTAAAATACTTACACCTTCTGGTGAAGAGATGTCTAATGTTGAATATAAAGTTTCGAGTAATGATCAAAATTTTACATCAATAACCGATCGTAAAGGTTTTTCCAAACGTGTAAACACAACATCTGAGCAGAGTTTGGACGTAGATTTAAATTGGATTTCTTTAGAAAAAGAAGATGAAGAGGGCTAAATATAATGGGAAGCCTTGGGTGGGAAGGAAATACAAATACAGAAGAAAATAGTTGTAAGACACTACAGTGTGATTGCTTAACGTTCTGGGAAATACACCAACAAGAAGCAATGAAACGTGTTTCTAATTTACAAAATGGCAAAAGAAATTCATATAAAATAGAGCCAGGTTATGAGGCAAGGGCAAGGCGTATAGCTTCTGTTTATGCCAAGATATATTTAGAACAAGAAAATCATGGAAATAAACAATTGATTGGTCGGTACTATTGGATGGGGCTTGGCGCGTTCGCTTCAAAAACTGTTGCCGCTGTATTTAAACATGGCTTGACAACATGGGGCTATAAATGGGTTCCTATAGGTCTTATTCGTGATCCAGTGCATTCATTTGCAAAAGGCAATTTGTGGTTGTTCATGGATATTGCGCCTTGGCATTTTGCATGGAGTATGTCTTCAAAATCATTTGATGATTGTAAAGAAAAGAGAGATGTGGCGAAGTTTACTCATATCAAAGAAGAGGTTCTAAATATTCCTTGGTCAAATTGTTTGTCTATTATTCAGAATTTAAAGTGTACCGATGAAATAAGAACTGCTTTTTCACTACTTTTAAATATTGATGATGTTTTTAAAAGAAACGGAAAAACGAGGAAAGAAAATTTTAATAAAGCTTCTACGATTTTATTTGATCATCTTCTCGCGATTGCGGTACAGGAGCAGCGTAATATTTTACAAGAGTTGGTATGGAAAGACTGGAAGGTTGAAGCACAAGCGACTTTACAACGCTATACAAACTTACCTGATAGTACCTTAGTACTATCAAGTGATTATTCTGTGAATGCAGTTAAACCTATTAGGAAATCTCAGACTATTTTGCCTAGTGCGTATAATAAGCAAAGTATTGAAAAAACTTATCAAGGACGGCACGCTGGTGTGCTCGATAAATTGTCTGAAACTGTATATAGCGAGCCCTCAGCAACAACTAAAGTTGCAAATTATGATAGTCGTATGGATTGGATTAAAACCGCGGCAAGGAAATATCATCGTTTAATGCTGGATGATAAAGGACGTTCTTTTTTAGAAAATGAACTGGGAATTATTGCAGGATGGGGGGATAGTAAAGCCGACTTTATCATTAGAAGAGACAGTAATGATGGGAAAATTTAAACATTCTACTTATTCCATAATTATTATTTTTATATGTGGGTACTTACTCACGGCATGCCAACCAAAGGCAAAAGACATCGAGAATAACGCAATGAATCAAAAGACTTATATTTTACATTTTGGTCAACAAGGTGTTCAAGATTTTTCGAAATATAATGATGGACAGGTAGATCATCAACCAGCAGGCGCGAGCTTTAGAGAATTAGATTTTTCTCCTCCTAGTCTAGGTCAAATTAAAATAGAAAATGGAGCAAATAGCCTAGTCATTGACCATGTTTTTTCCGTACTAGGGACACAATGGAATACAACTGATGGAATTCAAATATTTGATATTGATGCTGGTTTAAACAAGGAAGAATTAGTAAGCCCTGAACAAGCATATCAAGGCTATGTTGAGTTAATGAAACGCTTAAATCAAGCCGAATGGAAAGTATATTTTTTAAGAGATGAAGCTAGAATAGCAAAACAAGATAATATTCCGTATTTGGCTGAAGGTCGTAATATTATTGATCCAACTTATATTTTTAATTTTGAAGAATGGACAAAAATAATTAATAGTATCCCTGCTAGTTCTTTAGGGTATCGTTTATATGCAAATGGTATTTACTTAGATATTAGTTTAAATCGAACGAAAAAAAATAAAGATGGTAAAGAGCAATACATTGTACGCTATAGCTTTCAAACAGTTCGTTACAATGAAAGAAATCTAATGTCTGATACTGATAAGATGACACCTCAAGAATTAGAGAATGCATTCAAACAAAGTTTAATTAAAGATAAGCGTTATAGAGAGCAAGAAGAAAGGAAAGCAATTTCCAAAGGTTATCATATAGATGAGAGTTATATCGATCCTGATGTTTGGTTGTATGTTAAATAGTTGATTTTATTCGTGTTAAAAAGTTTTATTTATGTGATCTTTATATTAATGTATTGGTCAGAATCGTTTGTAGGTCTAGTATAATAAACCCCTAAACGAATAAGGATTTAATCATGTTTTTTAAAATTCTTATCGTTCTTATCATAGTAGTTATAACAAATTCATGCTCAAACATATCTTCGCAGAATTATGAAATAAAAGTAGATGTTATCTTTGATAAATCCATAGATAATAAAGATTTAAAAGTTTTGGTGAATCCGTATGGATATCTCTTAGATGGATATGAGTTAAAAAAATATATAGGAAAAACTAACAATTATACTGTTTTATTTAAAGAAGGAAGAATGCAAAATTATAAAAAAGAAGATATAAATACTTTTAGTGATTATTATATCTACGCAAAATATAAAAATCAGTATGCAAAAATGAAATATACCAATAGTTTGGTAATGGGAAGTAATGAAACTGATATAAGAATTTTTATTAATATCTTTGATAACCTAGTGTATTTATCTTCAAGTGAAACTGTTTTAAGCCCCGAAGCTATTCATCAAAATTCATTTAAAAATAAACAAGATTTTGATCAAGTTGATACAAAATTTTTAAAAATTTTGGATGATTTAAATTAAGAAAGGTATTTAAGTTGTATGAAAATATTAATTTTGATAGTCATATTCTTATTAGGATGTTCAGAAGATATCAAAGAATCTACTCGCTTAAATTTTAACGTGGAAGATCAAGCAAGTTCAGAAAACTTAAATATAAATTTATATACGTATAAAAACTATTTAAATTCAAGGTGGTATGGTTTGGTTAAGAAAGAAACCATTATTAACCAAGGGAAATTGGTAAAAAATTCTTCACTAAATTCAAATATTTTTTATTATGAGTTTTATATATTTACACCTGAATTTAATAAAATTCAGCATACAGAAAATATTTTTAAAGACGTAAATGTCGAAAATGACTATGTTTTTGCAAAAGATCATTTAAGTTTTAAAGTTTATAAAAATAAAGAGTTATTTAGCGATGGTATTTTGTATTACAAAAACTTTGAAAACTCTGGAGTAAAAAAATTTACTTACTATGATCCGAACAAAGCAAAGTTTGAACTTACACAATTAGAGCCTGAGACAATTGCGACTCTAGAATCTATGACATTTGAAGAGTTGTTAGAAACAGACAAGCTATTAAATAAAGATATTTTAAAATTAAAAAATATATCTATGAATGAAAAGAAGAAATTAATAGAAGTACATAGTTTGAAAAAATTTGAAAATTGACATCTTAACTGCATTTATATAACACAGAAGTCTTTAATCATTTTAATATCACACTACAAATCAGCAAACACACTAAGCAATTTCAGTCTGTCCCACATGATGATAAGCACGATTAAAATAAACCAAGCTTTGATCATGTTGGCTCTGTTGAATCGCAACAATACGACAAATCAGGATCGTATGCGTGCCAACTTCTTGCATTTGCTCAATTTCACAATCGAAATTCACCAAAGCATCTTTTAAAACAGGTGCGCCGGTTTCTAACTCGGTCCAAACACCATGTTTAAACCTTTCTTCTGGGCTTAACTTAGACGAAAAAGCTTTAGAAATATGCTGATGATGTGCGCTGAGTACATTGACAGTTAAAATTTTATTTTCAATAAAATGTGCGTGTGAACTAGATGCCTTATTCATACATACCAGTAAGGTCGGTGGTGTATCAGTCACGCTACATACAGCTGATGCAGTGAATCCGTAACGACCCGACAAGCCCGTTGTTGTAATCACACTGACCGCACTGGTGAGCAAAGACATTGCATCTCTATAGTTTTTTGCTTCAATCATTACATCATTCCTAAATTGAACCGTACCACTTTTAGATTTAGCGATACCTTGCTATTGCGTCTTGTCGACCATTTTAACTGGATCAGATATGCGTAGGGCGGATAATTACACAGGATTAAAAATGGGGGTTATCAGTTTGCGTAGAAATATATATCCAAACAAACTGAAATGGTTCCCCTTTATACCGAATACTACGAATGAAAACTAGCGAGAAAGCTCTTTACGCACAATTTCTGTACCTGCACTTAGGGCATTCAGTTTACCTCGTGCGACTTGACGAGAGAGTGGTGCCATTCCACAGTTGGTTGAAGGATAAAGCTTATCCGCATCGACAAACTGCAGTGCTTTACGCAGTGTATTGGCAACTTCTTCTGGCGTTTCTATGTTGTTGGTCGCAACATCAATCGCACCCACCATCACTTTTTTACCACGGATCAATTCAATCAAATCCATGGGTACACGAGAGTTTTGACATTCTAAAGAGACAATATCGATTTTAGACTGTTGAAGTTTAGGGAATGCCTCTTCATATTGGCGCCATTCTGAACCCAACGTCTTTTTCCAATCGGTATTGGCTTTGATACCATAACCATAGCAAATGTGCACCGCTGTTTCACATTTAAGTCCTTCAAGCGCTCGCTCTAAAGTTGCAACACCCCAGTCGTTAACTTCATCGAAGAATACATTAAATGCAGGCTCATCAAACTGAATAATATCTACACCTGCGGCTTCTAACTCTTTCGCTTCTTCATTAAGAATCTTGGCAAATTCCCAAGCCAGTTTTTCACGGCTTTTATAATGCGCATCATAAAGCGTATCAATCATGGTCATTGGACCAGGCAACGCCCATTTAATCGGTTGCGAGGTTTGTTGACGTAAAAATTTCGCATCTTCAACGAAAACTGGTTTTTGACGAGACACTTCACCTACGACTGTAGGGACACTCGCATCATAACGATTACGGATACGAACAGTTTCACGTTTCTCAAAATCGACACCATTAAGGTGTTCAATAAAAGTCGTTACGAAATGCTGACGAGTTTGTTCACCATCACTGACGATATCAATACCCGCGTGTTGTTGCTCTTGCAATGACAAACGCAAAGCATCTTGTTTACCTTCAATTAATTGCTCATCTTGTAATTTCCAAGGTGACCAAAGTTTTTCAGGTTCTGCAAGCCAAGACGGTTTTGGTAAGCTACCAGCAGTTGAAGTCGGTAATAAAATTTTCATAATCGATATCTTGTCTATCTAGGTTATACAGCAACGTAGTTTGAAGACCACTGCTCAAGGATGCTTTTGTACGGCTTGATGAATTGTTCTTCAGTAAATTTGCCTTGCTTAATGGCCAACTGGCTGCGCTCTTCTCGGTCATACACAATACGGGTCAGTGAATAATCCTGATGCTTTAAGCTTGGTTGATAAGTCTTTCCAGCAACAGAGTTCGCATTGTAAATTTCTGGGCGATAAATTTTTTGGAAAGTTTCCATGGTGCTGATGGTACTGATCAACTCAAGGTTGGTGTAATCACTGAGTAAATCACCACGGAAATAGAATGCTAATGGCGCAACACTATTCGGCGGCATAAAATAGCGAACCTGCAAACCCATTTTTGCAAAATACTCATCTGTTAGAGAGTATTCATCTTGTTGATATTCAACGCCTAAAACAGGATGTTGATTTGCAGTTTGGTGATAGGTTTTGCTGCTAGAAACACTCAAACAAATTACTGGTGCTTTACTAAAATTATCTTTATAAGTATTCGAATGAACGAATGAATTAAAAATGTTACCGTGAAGCTCACCATAGTTGTCTGGAAGGCTAAATTCAGTTTTATCTTTATTATGTTCTAACAGAAGTACACTAAAATCATAGTCTCGAACATAAGAAGAAAAATTATTTCCAACAATACCTTCAATACGTTGATTGTTTTTGTGATCCACAATATTGGTTTTCAAAATTTCTATTGTTGGGAAAGTTTCACCATTGCCCTCAATATCAATATCCACTGAAATAATTTCAAGTTCGACAGCGTAACGGTCTGCTTTCGGGTTATCCCAATGTGCCAAAGCATTGAAACGATTGTTGATCATCTTCAGAGTATTGCGCAAGTTGTCTTGACGACTCTCACCTCTTGCCAAATTTGCAAAGTTGGTTGTAATGCGCGTACTGTCAGCTGGATGATAGTTTTCATCGAAACTAATGCGCTTAATCGTAAATGTAAACTCTTTACTCATTGTGATAACCCTAATTTCTGAGATAAAAACCTGAATTTATTTCATGCTCTTGTCGACTGCCTCAAAGTATTGTTGAAACTTATTCATCCATAGTTTTTCAATATTTTCTTATCTGAACTGCATGAAAAATTGAAAATCAATGCTGATACGGTCTGTAGCGAGGAGCATGGTGTAATTTATACCCCAAACCAGACATGAATAAAAATGATATTAATTCATAAAAAGTTGAATGAAATTCACGATTGGTAATTTTATTCAATTAAGAAAGACTTGCGTGATCAAATAGTCTTATCACATCTGAATATTTCACAGCTTAAAACAATGGAATCATTACAAATGAGTCATATACTGAACTGGGTGACTGAATATGTATACAATGATATTTGAGAGCTTTCTTTGCTGAGTGATTGAACGGTTGGTAATCCCCCCTCAAAATAATTGAACTCAAAAGTAGAAAATCGAATAATCCTGTAAAGGAGATTTTTTATGAAAACATCTAAATATTCAGACAGCTTAATCATAAGCATTTTAAAACAAGCTGAATCAGGAACACCCGTGCCTAACTTATGCCGTGAACATGGAATGAGTTCCGCTACATTTTATAAATGGAAAGCGAAATATGGAGGTATGGATATTTCAATGATGACACGACTTAAAGAATTAGAAGCTGAAAATGCTCGTCTGAAACGTATGTATGCTGACGAACGCCTTAAAGCAGATATTCTTCAGGATGCACTGTCAAAGAAGTTATAAAGCCTGCACAACGTAAATCTCTTGCTCAGCGAGCCGTTGAACAATTTAAGATTTCAGTGAGTAAAGCTTGCTTCATCTTTCAACTTAGTCAAACCTGTTATCGTTATAAAGCTCAATTAGATGAGCAAAATAAGATGATTGCAGACTGGCTACTGAAGCTTACCAATGAGAATAAGACTTGGGCTTTCAGCTTTGCTTCTTGTACCTACGTAATGTCAAAGGCTACTCATGGAACCACAAACGTGTTTATCGAATTTATAAGGAGCTTGAGCTTAACCTACGAATTAAACCAAACAAACGCATTCAGCGAATAAAGCCTAAACCGCTTACAGTACCATCAACACCAAATGAGTCGTGGTCAATGGACTTTATGCATGACCAACTGAGTGATGGTCGCAGTTACCGAATTCACAATATTATTGATGATTATAACCGTGAGTCACTGGATATATTGATTGATTTTTCTTTGCCAGCTCAACGAGTGCTGAGGGGATTAGACCAATTAATTGCATGGCGAGGTAAGCCAAAACGTATCCGTAGTGATAATGGACCCGAGTATGTGAGTGATTTGATGGAAGCATGGTGTACTCAACATGGAATTGAGCATGTATTTACTCAACCAGGTCATCCACAACAGAATGCTTATGTTGAACGCTTCAACAGGACGGTTAGATATGAATGTTTGAATCAATATTTATTTCGAGAGCTTGAAGAAGTTGAAGACTATACAACGATATGGCAACACTTTTATAATCATGAACGCCCACATATGTCAGTTGATGGTAAACCACCTAAATTTAAACAATGATAAGGACTTTGCCTTTCTACTTATAAAATCAATTAAAAATGGGAGTATTACCGGTTGATTAGGGGATAATAATTTAAGACCATTGATGCTCAGGATCTAAGTCAATAATAATGACATTTTGTCTCTGTAAAATGAGAACTGAAATAGAAAACATATACTTATAAAAGGAGGGTTGCTTCATGCATCTCGTTAAGCTATTGATGGGCTGTTTCATTTTTATCTTAGGTAATCTTGCTGTAGCTGCGGATTTTCCAATCTATCAGCTCAAAGCTGCACAAAATCTTCAAGATGGAATTTGGAGCTGGAAATCAACCATGCGACCACATAAGTCTACAGCAGCAGACCATTCTGAACGTGGTTGTATCAAGATTAAAGATTTCATCAAACAACAAACGGATGAGATGCGAGAAAGCATTCCTCAAGAATGTAAAACTCAAATTACCAGTGATCAGCCGAATGAGGGGCGTATGGCTTTACAATGTTCAGGTGCTTTCAGTGGATTTAAAGTCAATTATCGAGTACAGCGTGTTTCAGCAAATCATTTAATTGTTGAAGCGAAAATGCCATCCAATACAACATTAATTCATGAATATAAACGAGAAGGTGTATGTAAATAGTTGATGATTTGAATAAAGAATTTAATCTATCCAATCCATTACCTTAAAGAAAAATATAGTCATAATTTATTTGTTATTGCTTATATTGATGATGAAGGTGTTAATTATATACAGCCATTGATGTTTAAGATTCTTTAATCCAAGCTGAATCTGATTTTTAGAATAAACGTCAGATTCATGTATAAATCAATACAATTAAATTATTTTATCCAATGCATTAAAAATTCTTTTGAATTGGTTTCTAAATCGATACCTTCTTCTAAAATTTCAAAACCTAAAGTTTTATAAAATTGCACACTTTTTGGATTTTCTTGATAGACATTTAATTTTAGTTCAGTCCGTATGGCTTGAGCGTATTGGATCAGCCCTGTACCTATACCTTTTTCCTGATGTTGCGGTGAGACAAAAATTGCGGCTATTTGGGTGTCTAGTAAAGCAATAAATCCACAGATTTGTTGGTTATGTTCTGCAAGATAAACTTCGGACATAGGAAGATAAACATGCTGCATTTTGAGCTTATGCGCTTTCCAATATGCTTCTGGAATAAAATGGTGAGCGATTAATGATGCTTCAAGCCAGATTTCGGATAAAATATTAAAATCTTCAATATCGGCTTTTCTTATATTAATTAAACTCACTAATTTTCTCTCCGAATTTAAATAAGCATTTATTTTAGCTAGGATACAAGAAGACGATTTATTTAGTATCTTATTCAGTATCATATATGGTTGACTTAGTGCTCATTTATTATTATAAAATCTATATGATAATTTTGATGAAATTAGAATAATGAAAAATAAATCAATTACATATAAAACCTTATGGGTTTTTGCACTGATTCTGAGTTTAGGTTTTATTATTTCGGCAAGTGTATTGGGATATGCTTTTAAGCAATTTGGTGGTGAAAAAAATTCAATTATTGTGAAAGGTTTGGCAGAAAAACCTATCCAAGCAGATTCTGCACGTTGGGAAATCAACCTTCAAACCAGTCGTGCGACGGACAGTGTGACAGCGTCCTATCAATTACTTGATCAAGAAATAAAGACCTTACAATCGTTCTTTGTTGAACATGGTTTTAAAGCCACAGAAATGAAATTAGGCAATAAAAGCTCGCAACCCTATTATCAAGATGTAGATCAGGGTGATGGAAAAACAATTCGTGAATTTAGAGGTTATGTTGCGATGCAGT
This sequence comes from Acinetobacter sp. Tol 5, assembly GCF_019702905.1. Lineage (NCBI taxonomy): Bacteria > Pseudomonadati > Pseudomonadota > Gammaproteobacteria > Moraxellales > Moraxellaceae > Acinetobacter > Acinetobacter sp. Tol 5. Next base: position 158,575 of record NZ_AP024708.1, read on the forward strand.
CGTTGGTGATCAATACCCGCGATATTCAAAAAATTGAAAAAGCTGCAAAAGATGCATACCTACTGGATGAAAAAGGTATTTCAATTGAACAAAAACCACAGTATTTGGTTTCGAATCTAGAAGAAATCAAGATGTCATTGATTGCCAATGCCACAAAGAATGCTCATAGCCGTGCCAATGAATTTGCAAAAGTGGGTGGTGTGAAAGTGGGTGCAATGCGTTCTGCAAGCCAAGGTGCGTTTTATATCTTGCCTGAAAGTGGCTCAGACGATGACAGTGACTATGGCGGTGCATATGACAAAAATACCATCAATAAAATTGCTCGTGTCGTCGTCACGATTAATTATTCAATTGATTAACCAACCCTTAAAGCTCAATTTGAGCAAATTATGTCTTAACATCATCAATGTTTAAGTAAAAAGAATGGGAGCTCAGCTCCCATTTTTAATTCATTTTATACGTGTGATTGAATGGATTTCATCGTATGCATTGTCATCGTTAGATCGCAAAATCAATGACAGCGCGAATAACACCTAAACTCAAACCAATAAATGCACCTACGACTACACCATTCACGCGTATCATGTGTAAGTCGCCACCGACTTCATTTTCAATTTTGGCAATCATCTCTGTAGAGTCCCATTCATGAATTCGTTGACTAATAAACGTAATCACTTTTTCACTATATTGATCGCTTAGATTAACAGCAATACCGCTGATTCGGTCGTTGAGCAGGTCACGAACCGAGTGGTTTTGTACGAGGTTTTCTCCCACTTGTTGAATTGCAACACGAAGGTTCATCGCAATACCTGAGTCTGCTTTAAGCAGGTCAGATTTAATCGCATCACATAAAATGACTACTGCGCCAGTAATAAAATTTAAAACAGGTTCACTGTCTAAAAGGGCATTTTTGGTTTCGTTTAAACGTATGCTGGCATTGCTATTATTATCTGCCAATTGCACCATCAGTTGATGTGCTGCTTGTTCTATTTTTTGGCGGATTGGATGCTCTTCATCTGCCAGCATCGACTCAACTTTTTCAATAATTGAATCAATGGTGCGTTGCTCAACATCAATCCCGATCCAGCTTGCACCTTTGGCAAGGCGTGAAACGCCCAGCTCTTTAAACAGAGTTTGAGTGAGTTCACGTGTTCTTTCAGGATGGGTCATCATCCATTCATGGGCAATGTCGAGTCCACGTTGTAACACATCTTGATGGAAATCATTGTCTAAAACTGCACGAAGCATTTCACTGGCAAGTTGGTTCATACGGGTATTGCGAACCCATTGCACGCTGTTATTTTGGATAAAACGTCCAATTTGATCTTGACCAACAAATTCAAAAATTTTCGGTACTGTTTGTTGAATCACATCCACCACTTGACCGTTATTTTTTGGATGTGCCAACCATTGACCTACGGCTAAACTCAGGTCAGTATTTTTTAAACTCCGTTCAACGATTTGGGGAGAAAGGAAGTTTTCCTGAACAAATTTACCCATCGATTCCGCAATACGTGCCTTATTACGTGGAATAATTTCAGTGTGATCTTTTAAAAACTTAGGAATAGGGATTTTCCCAAAGGGATTGCGGAACAAGACCGTAATTGCATACCAGTCGGCTAGACCACCAACAACTCCAGCTTCAGCACCTAACATGAGGATATGAATAAACCATGCATATTCAGGGAGCAACTTGGCACAAATGATTAAAGCAATCCACGCCACGACTGCCACAATCAATGCAATCGTGGCAAAGCGTTTGCTTCGATCTAGGCTGGGAATACTGTTGGCGATTTCACTGTGTTCAATTCCGCTCATTCATTTTCCTAAAACAAGTGTCTTTATCTTTATTGCTTTGATGTTACCGTATCAGGTTGTGGTTGTAGTACCTGTCCTGTCGGACTAACCCCATATTTAGGTCCTAAAGATTGCAAAATCAGACGAGCGTCAAAAGCATCGTTGGGTGATGATTTCTTATCTTTATAACATTCAATCGTATAGGAAATCTGTACGGGATCAATATTGACAACTTGTGGCATATCGTAAAATGGGTCATTCCAGAACATTGGGTGGCGACGATACCCCCAACCATATGGATAGTAGTTTGTGGATGGATAGACCACAGCTTTACGAGGAGGTTGCTGACTTCGATTGCTCGGATCATCTAGAACTTTAAAGTATGTAAAACCATTTAATAGGGTGGTTTGAGCAGCTTTGACGAGATTAATTTCTTCAGCAGTTCCAAAACTCATATTACTATTGCCTTGAAAACTAATGCGATAGCTATGATCATTGAGTGGAACTGTGGTGTATTGTCCAAGTTGGTCAAAGGTGCGTGGTTTGCTTGGTGTAGTGGCACAACCCGTAATGGTGAGTACAGCTACAATTGTCAGACCAATCAGTGTTTTTTTCATCTGTTGCTCCTTGTCCATTTTGTGGGATGGAAGTGAATAAATTTCTATATGCTATAGTGTTCTAAGTTGATGGACTGACAATGAATTTCAAGAAGATTTTTGTTAAATCTCCATAGAGAAGAAGATTGTAATTTGAAATTAGCTCAATTCTGAAATTGCCTTATGCGCCTATCAAAAGTTGAATATTAAACATAAATTATGTGTAGAGAATTAAATGACGATTCAAATGAGAGGTTATATTGCCGCTAGTGCAGATGGATATATTGCAACGCTTGATGGATCCGTGGAGCTTTTGACACCATTTCAAAGTATTGACTGTGGATATGATGATTTCATCAAGGAGATTGATATTATTCTGATGGGGCGTAAAACTTATGAGGTGATATGCTCTTTTGGTACAGAATGGCCTTACCCTAACCAAAAAGGGTTTATTGTAAGTTCCAATCCCCATTTAACCTTATGTGATTCATCTCTTTCAGTATGGACAAATGGAGTGAGTACTGTAATTGATCATCTTCAGCAGAATTATTCTGGCAATGTGTGGGTGGTTGGAGGAACTCAATTACAAAATACATTAATAGAACAAAATCTTATCAATCAGTTAGATGTTTTTATTATGCCTGTTTTATTGGGAAGTGGTATTCCTCTATTTCCTCGCTTTAATACAACTGAACGCCAATTAAAGTCATTACAGGCGGAAATGATTGAAAATAAAATCATTAAGCAAAGCTATGTTTTTTAGTGGCTGATGCAATATGAATTTTACATCAGCCACAGCGATTAAAAACTGCTATTCGGTTGTTTTAAAAACTCAATTTCTTCAGCAGTTGAGGTTCTTCCCAAAATTTGATTACGATGTGGGTAACGTCCAAAGCGGTCAATAATTAGTTTATGCTTTTTCTCGAAGTCCAAATTGATTGGATTACCCAACGTTTCAAAAAGCTGTAAAGCTTGAGCATGAATGATTTTCGATTCACTGTGCATAAATGGCATATATAAGAATGAACGTTGTTCAGGCTTTAACGCTTGATCTAATTTAAGCTGAATCGCTTCTTGTGCCAATGCGAGTGCCAAAGCATCCTGAGCAAATGCATTGGCTTGATCTCGATATAAATTACGAGAAAATTGATCTAGAACAATAATTTCAGCAAGGCGACCTTCGGCTGTTGCCCGCCATGTCCATAATTCACACTGTTTGGCTTGATCTAAGGTATGTGCAAAGCGCTCATCTAAGGTTTGATCAAATGCGTCACTTTTGGCGAACCAAAAAGGTTGCGTTTCTGCACTAAACCAAAAATCGATAATTTCTTGATAATTCATAATGTTTACAATTCTTTAATGGTGATTTTTCTATACAAACACAAATTTTTGATGTCTTGTAGTCGAACTTTGTGATAAAAACTTTTTTCGAAATAAAGTGAATAATTGATTTAAAACAACGATGGTTATACGTGTATATCGATAAATAACGTTATACTGCGCGCATCCAAATATTTTATTTTAAAAAATTCTTTAAGATAAGTGAGTAAGTATGAGTCAACCCGAAATGATTTCCCAATTTATCGTGCCAGATTGGGTGGATTCTACCTTATTCAAAGGGATGTTACGTGGCATTGAACGGGAAAGCCTGCGTATGCAAAATAATGGCTTTTTATCACAAGCCGATCATCCGCTGTCTTTAGGTTCTGCTTTGACGCATCCGCATATCACAACAGATTATTCGGAAGCGTTGATGGAATTTATTACGCCTCCAAAAGAAAGTATTGCTGAAGCGCTAAATTTTTTAACAGATATACATGCTGTGGTACATCGCCATTTAGAAAATGGTGAAAAGCTTTGGACATTGTCTATGCCATGCATGTTGGATGAAAAAGAAGAAAATATTCGTTTGGCACAATACGGCACATCCAATATTGGTAAATTTAAAACCCTGTATCGTCATGGTTTGGGTATTCGCTACGGACGCCGGATGCAGACGATTTCAGGCGTGCATTATAATGTCTCGTTTCCTGATGCTTTATTTGAACAATTACAACAACATGAACAAGACGATGCATTAAAAGCATTGAGTTTACAAGACTATCGAAGCCATCGTTACTTGGGTTTAATTCGTAATTTTATTCGTTTAACGCCGTTAGTGATGTATTTGGTGGGCGCGAGCCCGTCGGTATGTAAATGTTTTATGACCGGACGTGAGCACCAGCTATTGCCATTAATCAAAGGCACTTTGTTCTTACCTTATGCGACTGCATTGCGTATGGGGCGTTTTGGTTATCAGAATTCTGCTCAAAAACAATTAGGCATTCACTATAACAATTTAGACAGTTATGTGGCTGAATTGCAGAAAGCGGTGAATTCACCTTATGCGCAGTTTAGTCATTTGGGGCTAAACAATGCCGAAGGTGAGCCGATCCAAATCAATGATCATGTCTTACAGATTGAAAATGAATACTATAGTCTTGTTCGACCTAAGCAAGTTCCACGAGCAGGGGAAACCCCATCTCAAGCATTAGCAGATCGTGGTATTGGTTATGTTGAATTACGTGCTGTAGATGTCAATCCGTACAGCGCAATCGGGATCAATGAAGATACCGCAGGCTTCTTGGAAGTGGTTGCCTTATATTGTTTACTTCAAGATAGCCCAGATTTATGGGATGAAGAGCAAGATGTGATTGAACAAAACCAAACTGAGGTGGTCAATCGTGGACGTGCGTCGAATGCCAAAATTATTGAGGCAGGTGCTGAATATCCATTGTTAGAATGGTTACAACAACATCTCAATGCCATGCAACCGCTTGCAACTTTACTGAATCAAAGCTATTCAACCGATTTGTATCGTCAAGCGCTCAATGTGATGCAAACACGGATTGATGATGTTGATGAGACTTTATCAGCACAAGTGATTGCCGATACCATGGAGCAAGGTGGGACATGGAGTTTTGGCAGTTATATGGCAAATCAGCATATCGAAAGTTACGAACAACATGTATTAAGTCCTGAAACTTTAGCGTATTTTGAGGGTCTTACTCAAACTTCTCTCGCAGAACAACAGCAACTTGAACAAGATACAAGTATAAGTTTTGAAGATTATCTGAGTAAATTTAGATAAGGCATTGATTATATTAACGAGGAAGCTCCATGCAATGGCGTAGTTATCGCTTCGTAAGTGGTCTTTTATTTTTAGCAAGTGTGGTCGGGATGTCTTTTGCACTCTATTTAGAGCATGTGCAAGGGCTTGAACCATGTCCACTTTGTGTTTTTCAACGTATTGGGTTGATCGGTCTTGGACTGATCTCTTTAATCGCATTTTTACATCATCCTAAAAATAATGTATTGAAACGCATTTATAGTTTCTTGGGTTTAGTGACAATCTCTTGGTCAGTCGGTGTTGCTGCTCGCCATGTGTGGCTGCAAAACTTACCTAAGGATCAAGTGCCAAGTTGTGGTCCTGGTTTGGACTACTGGGTAGATACTTTGCCTTTAAAAGCTGTTTTTGAAAATGTTTTAAAAGGTTCTGGTGAGTGTGCAATGGTGGATTGGACCTTTTTAGGTCAGTCTTTACCTGTATGGTCATTATTGTTCTTTAGTGTTTTGGCACTGATTAGCTTATGGCAGTTGTTTAGAAAGTACTAAAAGCATGATAAAAAAGAGTTGGTATTGATCAGCTCTTTTTTATGATCTTATTTCATTACAATCACAGTCAATATCGTCTTATTAACTGATGTTACGCACTTGATTGAAATTAAGTAGGTGAAAAAGAAAAAGCTAAATTTACACGACGGAGTCTTACATCCAAAGTTTAAATTTATGGAATAGCCTTCGGCTCGAGGTACTTTTGTTTTGGCAAAAGTACCCAAAACCATTGTCATCCGCAGAACTCGTTCACTATCGTCAAAATATTCAAAGTTTCGCAGAAACTTTACTTATTAGAAGGAGTTCTGCCTCAAGCAATTGCGGATGACGTTTCCGCGTATCCACATTCTTCTAACTCCAAAATTTAATTTTAGAGTTACTGCGTAACATTAGTTATTAAAATGATGAAGTCTAAAATATATTTAAGTTGTCTAGGCACAATTGCGCTTTGGGTATCTACACCCGTTTTAGCCAAGACACCACCACTTGCCAGTCAAGATGTATCCTGTCACTTTAAATCCGAATTTGACGACACCATCCCAGCAGATGTTTCTTATGTCAAATTTGGCGCCCAACCTTTTAAAGTGTTTAAGACCAATCCTGATTATTTTTCGAGTCATGTTGAAGACTGCCAATTACATCATGGTCGATACTATGTGTTGTCTGTATCTCAGAGCCATCCAGCAAGAACATTGGCACAGTCTTTGATTGAAGTGACACAATTCGACTTAAACGGTAAAAAAGTTGATCAGAAATTTTATAATCAAGGTTGGACCTGTGAGTTAACACAAGGCTTGATTGCAAAAAATCAAAAATTATTCATTGATACACAATGTACAGAAAAATCAAATTTTGATGAATATGGTGAAATGCGTGATCCTAAGAAAACCAAGTCCTATCGAGTCGAAATCAAATAATCTAAAAAAAGCTGATTAAACATCAGCTTTTTTTAGGGCTAGGCTTTTTACCTTTATGTTTCTACAATGCCCTGCATGCTTTCTAATTTAATCAAATATTTACGGATTTGTTCTTCCGCCAATTCATCATGGCGTGGGTAGAACCACTTGGCGATCTGTTCTGAAACCAAAGGGTGATATTGAATATCAAAATGGTTAAGACCATAGAACACCGCTTTGTGCGATTCTGGCAGTTTTAATTGAAAGCGTGGATTAGGGTGTTCGCCTAAAGCACTCTTTACACTGACCAAATAATCGCCAATCACTTTTAAGGTTCGATTTTTACGATTCTCAAACTCTAATGTTCCTGCGATTAAAAAGGTGTTGATATGTGAGGGCAGTGGTGCAGGTTTACGGTTATCGTCCATTAAACCGATACGCGCATTATTATGTTCCCAATCATCATCACGAACACTACCATAGCGCAAGTCCAAAATCCCATTACTGCGAATATTCACAACATGGCTGATGATTTTGACGATGGGGAAATGTCCAATCTTTTCTTGGATTGCAAAACCAAAGCGTTCCAACACCGCGCCATGATGCGGAGAACCAATACATACTAGGTTTTCAACCATATGAAACCATTGGTGCATATTCTGCTTGCCATAGAATAAGGCACTACGACAAACCAAACCTCCCATACTGTGTCCAATCAAATCAATACTGGTAATACGTGGATTACGTTTGATGAGGTCTTCTAACAGATTGGCTAACGAGCGTCCATTGGCTGAAATTCTGCGCCCAGTATTGTAGTGAAAATAGAGCATGGTGTTGTTATCACGTTGTGCCAGTAATTTTTCTCCAATACCGCCATTGCCACGGTTGCTCCAATCCTGATAAGTCATACACAAACCGTGTGCGAAAATCACTACACGACCTGCCAGATCACCTTGTTGTAATGCACCGTAATGATCATAAAGTACAGGTGAAAGTGCCAATGGATTATGTGTCGCCAAAAGGTAATCGCCCAGCACACCATTTAAAGCACTGACTAAAAAAGTCATATGCGCATTAAGTGGTTTATCATGTAGATTTGGGAAACGTTCAATGGTTTTACGAAGTACAGGCGCCAACAGGTGACTACCATAATTTTGTAAAGCGTTATAACCGAATTTATAGAATTTATCGACGATTGGACGTGACTGAAAACGTTTAGCTTTTTGCTTACTTAAACCAAAAATACTCAGTAACATTTCACGCTGAATCGACTGGATGAAGTCCTGAACGACACCACTAAGCGGTGTACTCACTAACTGTGCTAAGCCTTCTAATACGTCTGCCTGACTCGGAGGCGAGCGATCCCACTTACAATAGGTTTCGTGTAAAGGGGTTAAACTTGGCATTGTTATTTCCTCATCCATATTGATCTGGAACAAAGACTTTATTTTTGCTCTAGATCCATGTATAAATTCTTAGGCAATCATCTTATCTTGTTCATCCTGAACACTATTTAAAATACCGATAATTGCATTAAAGTTTTAATTTTTTGTCGGACAAGATCCCCAAACATACAAATTAAAACAATTCTGTGATTTGAGTCACATTAAAAATTAAAACATTAGTGGTGAAAAAGCAATCTATTTTCAATGAATATTATTTATTTACATGGTTTTAAAAGTAGCTCGTTGTCTATTAAAGGGCAACAACTGAATGATTACTGTCGATGCCATTCATCGCATAATGTGCATTTACCTGATTTAAATCAACATCCAAAAGATGTGTTGACGAAAATTTCAGCATATATTGAACAATGGTCAGATGTAGTCTTAGTTGGGAGCAGTCTAGGGGGCTTTTATGCGACACAGTTGGTCGCAAAATACGGTGTACCCGCTGTTTTAATTAATCCAGCTATGCGACCATGGGAATTGTTTCGTCGTCTTTTTGGAACTGAGCATATGCCTTATCAGGTGACAGAACAATGGACACTGGATCATGCTCAATTGGCGTATTTGGAAGATATTGCTGTACCGTTTGTGCAAGATGCAGACAAAATAATGGTGTTATTGCAACAAGGTGATGAAGTTTTGGATTATCGTGAGGCTGAACGGTATTATAGTACAGCTCCACACACATCCTTGATCATGACAGAAATGCATGGTAATCATGCGATGGAAGATTTTGCAGATAAAATTCCCATGATTGTGGAGTTTTTATCTTACTCCGTAAAATAAAAGGAAAAACTTAAACGTGTCTCAATATACGGCTCAATCACTTGAAGTATTATCTGGCTTAGACCCTGTGCGTCGTCGTCCAGGCATGTATACAGATACCACGCGTCCAAATCATTTGGCGCAAGAAGTTATTGATAATGCGGTCGATGAGGCACTTGCAGGGCATGCCAACAAAATCACTGTCACGGTATATAAAGACGGTTCTTTATCTGTTGAAGACAATGGTCGTGGTATGCCAGTCGATATTCATCCTGAGTATGGACAAAGTGGCATCGAAATTATTCTGACCAAACTGCACGCAGGTGGTAAGTTCAGTACAGACAATTATCAGTTTTCTGGCGGCTTACATGGGGTCGGGATTTCTGTGGTAAATGCCTTGTCTGATCGTGTTGAGGTTGAGGTTCAGCGCCAAGGCAATCTCTATAAAATGGCTTTTGAGCGTGGTGAACCTGTCGCACCTTTAGAAGTTTTAGAAGGTAAAGTTGCTAAACGTGCAACAGGCACAACGGTACGTTTTTGGCCTGAAGCTAAGTATTTTGATTCGCCTAAATTTGCGCTTAAAGCGTTAAAGCACAATTTAAAAGCTAAAGCTGTTTTGGCTGCAGGTTTGCAGATTAATTATATTGATCAGATTAATGACGAGAAAATCGAATGGCAATTTGAAAATGGTTTAGTCGACTATTTGATGGATGAATTGCAAGATCGTGAAATTATTCCTGAACCTGCTTTTGTTGCAACAGGCGAAGCTGAGCGTGCCAGTGCTGAATTTGCAATTTGCTGGAATATCGAAGGTGGAGAGCAGATTCAAGAAAGTTATGTCAATTTGATTCCAACAGCACAAGGCGGTACACATGTGAACGGTTTACGTTCAGGTGTTACCGATGCGATGCGTGAATTTTGTGAATTGCGTAACTTATTGCCACGTAATATGAAATTGTCAGCAGAAGATGTTTGGGATGGTGTAAATTTCATTCTCTCACTTAAATTCCAAGAACCACAATTCTCAGGTCAAACCAAAGAACGTCTTTCTAGTCGTGAAGCATCCAATATTGTCTTGAATATTGCTAAAGATGCTTTTGCCCTGTGGCTCAATCAGAATGCCGAAGTTGCCATGCAATTGGCTGAAATCGTGATTGCCAAAGCTGGTCGACGTTTAAAAGCAGCAAAGAAAGTTGAACGTAAAAAAATCGTTGCTGGACCTACACTACCTGGGAAATTATCAGATTGTGTTGGACATACGCTTGAAGAATCAGAACTTTTTATTGTGGAAGGGGATTCAGCTGGCGGTTCTGCCAAACAGGCGCGTGATAAAAACTTCCAAGCCATTATGCCGATTCGTGGCAAAATCTTAAATACATGGGAAGTGTCTTCGGATGAGGTTTTAGCTTCTCAAGAAGTTCACAATATTGCGATCGCGATTGGTGTGGATCCGGGAAGTGACGATCTTTCAGAATTACGTTATGGCAAAATCTGTATTCTTGCCGATGCGGATTCTGATGGTTTACACATCGCAACATTGTTGTGTGCTTTATTCGTGAAACATTTCCCAGCAATGGTGGATGCAGGGCATTTATATGTAGCGATGCCGCCTTTGTATCGAATCGATGATGCTAAAGATGTTTATTATGCATTGGATGATGATGAGTTAGAAGCTATCTTAAAGAGAGTAAAGTCTAAGAACCCGCAGATCACCCGATTTAAAGGATTGGGAGAGATGAACGCAAGCCAATTGCGTGAAACAACTTTAGACCCAAACACTCGACGTTTGGTTCAGTTGGATTTAGATGATGCACATCATACCGCAGGCTTATTGGACAAATTACTGGCAAAAAAACGTGCCAGTGATCGCAAAGACTGGTTAGAGCAAAAAGGTAATCTCGCAGATTTAACTGTTTAAACAGCATATGCTTTGATAAAAGTTCTTGTAAAAAGATGAGGTCTAGAAGACCTCATCTTTTTTATCCGCTTTTAAATCCATATTGCCCAACCTATAGTCAAACTGCTTGATTATTCATAAGCGCTAAAGCGTGGCAATAAAAGCTTTAGATCATTCAACAATAAATTCATCGCATTGATTTTATTGATCAAGAGAGGTTCTATTTTACGGTATGAGTTTTCAACAGATTGACGATATTGACTTTTTAAAAGTACAGGAATTGTCCGTTTTTATCCTAGCTTATCACACTCAATCTGCACTCTCTTTGCTCATTTTTAAGCGGAAAAATCGCACTTAATTTGATCAGTGTGGACTTTAATCTCGCATTTTTAGATTCACTACCTCTCCTTTTCTATCCTATTGGATAGGTATTTGTAGAGCATAATTCATCCGCTTTAGAGAAAAAAATAGCACTGATAGTTTTATTAATTTTCAATATGTTATTGCTTTAAGAAAGCTATTCAAAAAAATTAAATTTTCCACTTGGCATAGAAATTGAATCCAGCCTGTTAGGTATAAACAAAATCATGCATTTAAAAATGCACCAAAAGGTTTGGAGAAAAAATCATGTTCCAACAAAAAATGTTTTCAAAAACACTGTTAGTTGCTGCAATGATGGGGAGCATGGTATTGACGGGATGTTCAAAGCCTGCTGATAAAACTGACGCGAAACCAACTACCGCTGAAAGCAAGGCACCTGCTGCAAGTGGCGATACGATCAAAGTGGGTATTTTACATTCACTGTCAGGAACTATGGCGATCTCAGAAACTTCGCTTAAAGACACGGCATTGATGGCAATCAATGAAATCAATGCAAGCGGTGGTGTGATGGGGAAAAAACTTGAACCTGTCGTGGTTGACCCAGCATCAGATTGGCCACTATTTGCTGAGAAAGCGCGTCAGTTGATTACCCAAGATAAGGTGGCGGTGATCTTTGGATGTTGGACATCCGTTTCACGTAAGTCGGTATTACCTGTTGTTGAAGAGCTCAATGGTTTGTTGTTCTATCCTGTGCAGTATGAGGGTCAAGAGCAATCTAAAAATATTTTCTATACAGGCGCCGCACCGAATCAACAAGCGATTCCAGCGGTTGAGTATTTGATGAGTGATGAAGGTGGAAAGGCGCAACGTTTTGTTCTGTTAGGTACTGACTATGTTTATCCACGCACCACCAACAAAATCTTGCGTGCATTCTTAAAGTCTAAAGGCGTCGCCGATGCAGACATTATGGAAGAATACACACCTTTTGGTCATAGTAACTATCAAACCATTGTTGGAAATATCAAAAAATTTGCTGCGGGTAAAAAAACCGCTGTGATCTCAACCATCAATGGCGATTCCAATGTACCGTTTTATCGTGAATTGGGCAATCAGGGAATCAAAGCTTCGGATATTCCAGTGATGGCATTCTCAGTCGGAGAAGAGGAATTACGAGGTATTGATACCAAACCTTTGGTCGGGCATCTGGCATCGTGGAACTACTTCATGTCGGTGAAGAATCCAGTAAATGCAGAATTTATCAATAAAATGAAACAGTACGCAGTGGAATACAAACTACCGAATGCAAGCAAATTAGTCACCAATGATCCAATGGAAGCAACTTATGTCGGTATCCATATGTGGAAACAAGCCGTTGAAAAGGCTGGAACAACGGACGTGGATAAAGTGCGTGATGCAATGGCAGGTCAAACTTTCAAAGCACCTTCTGGTTATACATTAAGCATGGATGCCACCAATCATCACTTACATAAGCCCGTCATGATTGGGCAAATTCGCGCCGATGGGCAGTTTGATGTGGTGTATAAGAGCCCTCAACCGATCAAAGCGGAGCCGTGGAGTCCGTATATTCCTAAATAGGCATTTTACAACCCCAAAGCTTGCTGTGTTTCAGCAAGCTTAACCCATGACCAAGATCAAGCGTCATTGTATTTCAACAAGAATAGGGGGAGTTGCGTATGTCGATCAGACTAAGTTTTGCAACACTTTTTTTTATGATTTCCCAGTTGTTCCTGATTCAAACTATTTCTGCTGAATCCTCACATACAGCGCCAACGGGAGCTGCATTAACCACACAAAAAGCTGCATCTCATGATGATGCAATTCAGCAATTTGTACGCGGAGATTTCGCCAGTCGCCGTGCAATGCTCAATCAATGGCCTGCCAGTATTGAACAACTGGACCAGTTGGTTGCTTATGTTGAAAAAGATCAACTCTACACCGATAGTTCAGGCAATACTTATTTGATGAAAGAGGGGGATAAATTATTCAGTTATCCCGATGAGCAAGCAATAACGGATTGGCCGGGTGATTTAAATCAAGTGACTTTGGTCAATACCCTACACAAAGCCTTGAGCTTTGCTCAAGCAAAAATCAAATTACAGTCTACAGATGTTTCACAGCGTCTTGCCGCGATTGATATTCTAGAAAACAACTTAGATGAGCTGGATATAAAAATGATCAATCAGCTTTATCTAGATGAAAACAATAATAAAGTCAAAGCACGTTTAGCACAGCTAAAGGCCAGAATGGATTTTAATAGCCCTGATACTTTGACCAAAATTCAAGCTGCAAAAACCTTAAAAGATTCTAATCGCCCTGATGTTTTAGCCATCGTTGAACAAGCGCTGACACAACCAAACTTAAACCCAGAATTAAAATCAGTATTAGTCAGTGCACAAAGCAGTATCAAAACACGAATCCAGGTCAGTGAATGGACTGGACATGTTTTTTCAGGTTTAAGTACCGCAAGTATTTTACTGCTTGCTGCTCTTGGGCTTGCGATTACCTATGGCTTACTGGGTGTCATCAACATGGCGCATGGTGAGTTGATCATGATCGGTGCTTACACCACTTATGTGGTGCAAAGCTTTTTTAAAACACATTTAGGTGCATATCTGGATTGGTATTTGATTGCTGCCATTCCTGCGGCTTTCCTTGTTAGTGCCTTGATTGGCATGTTGATAGAACGAACCGTGATTCGCCCCTTATATGGTCGTCAACTGGAAACATTATTGGCAACTTTTGGTGTAAGTCTCATCTTGATGCAATTGGTCCGAATGATCTTTGGTGCTCAGAATGTTGAAGTATCAAATATTTCATGGCTTTCAGGCGGTATTTCAATCACACCAAGTTTAATGCTGCCATACAACCGTATTGCGATTATCGTCTTTACCATTGCTGTACTGCTGTTACTGGTCTATCTACTCAATAAAACTCGGTTTGGCTTATTTGTTCGTGCAGTCACGCAAAATCGTCAAATGGCACGGGCTGTCGGGATTCGCTCGGCACGTATCGACATGATGGCATTTGGCTTAGGTTCAGGGCTTGCAGGACTTGCAGGCTGTGCTTTGGCACAAGTAGGTAATGTTGGTCCAGATTTGGGGCAAAACTACATTATTGATGCTTTCCTTGTCGTTGTGGTTGGTGGCGTCGGGCAGGTTTGGGGAGCGGTTTTGGCGGCGCTGGGACTTGGTGTCAGTGGAACAATTCTCGAAATCGGCATGGGTGCTGTGCTGGCTAAAATTATTCTCTTGGTGCTTGTGATTTTGTTTATTCAAAAACGTCCACAAGGTTTATTTGCCATCAAAGGTCGTTTTGTGGAGTAAATATATGAAAATCACTGCATTACTTTCAGATAAACCCTACAGTGCAATCGCGATCGCAATATGCTTTGCAGTGATGTTGATTTTACCGTGGTTCCATGTACTGCCACAGGATTCAAGTCTACATCTTTCAGCGTATTGGGTCACTTTGATTGGCAAAATCATGTGCTTGGCTTTGGTCGCACTTGCATTGGATCTGGTGTGGGGTTATGCCGGCATTCTAAGTCTGGGGCATGGGCTTTACTTTGCTTTGGGCGGATATGCTTTTGGTATGTACTTGATGCGAGAGTCGGCAGGGGATCAACTTCCCGATTTTATGCGGTTTCTCAGTTGGACTGAATTGCCTTGGTATTGGGTTGGGACTCAACATTTTGTTTGGGCCTTGGTGTTGGTTGTTTTAGTCCCGGGTGTAATTGCCTTTATTTTCGGATTTTTTGCTTTCCGTTCCAAAATCAAAGGGGTGTATTTTTCAATTATTACCCAAGCCATGACCTTTGCAGCAGCATTGTTATTTTTCCGCAATGAGACAGGGTTTGGTGGCAACAATGGTTTTACTGGTTTCAAAACGATTCTCGGAATGGATATTACCTCCGCTTCTATGCGAGCTAGCTTATGCTTCCTGACGGCTGTGGTATTACTCCTGAGTTTTATAGGTTTACGCAGTTTAATGAATAAACCTTATGGTCGAGTACTGGGTGCGATTCGTGACAGTGAAAACCGTTTGCAATATCTAGGTTATCGAACACTTTGGTATAAATTGTCTGCATGGGTCATTTCAGCAGTTATTGCTGGAATTGCAGGTGCATTGTATGTACCGCAAGCAGGCATTATTAATCCAAGCGAAATGAACCCTGTCAATTCAATTGAAATGGCAGTCTGGGTTGCCGCAGGTGGACGGGGTACTCTGATTGGTCCGATTCTCGGTGCAGGATTAATTAATGGGGTAAAAACCTATTTTACAGTTGCCTATCCAGAAGCATGGTTATTGATTCTAGGTGCATTGTTTATTGTTGTGACTATTTTCCTCCCGAAAGGTGTGATCGGATTATTTGAACGCTTTAAAAAAGGAGATCACTAATGTCAGCGCTCTTATCAGATTTAGGTTTAAATGCTCAACATGGTGGTCAAATTGGTGAAGGTTACGGTCGCCCTAAAGCCGAAGGCGCCGATTTTAGCCATGGTATTGCACTGTATTTAGAAAAAGTCAGTGTGTGGTTTGATTCCTTTCGTGCCTTAAATGATTTGTCTCTTTATATTGAAGAAGGTGAATTACGCTGCATCATTGGTCCAAATGGTGCTGGCAAAACCACCTTGATGGATGTCATCACAGGCAAAACACGTCCAACAGAGGGTTCGGCTTTTTTTGGTCAAAACTATGATTTAGCCAAAATGAGTACCGAGCAAATTGCTGAAGCTGGGATTGGTCGTAAGTTTCAAAAACCGACTGTATTTGAAAATTTTACGGTCATGGAAAATCTGCTCCTTGCTGCACCTAAAGATAAAACGGTGAAAAAAAGTTTCTTCAGCAAACTAAGCCCTGATGCACAGTTGGCATTAGATGAATCTTTGCAGCAAATTCGTTTACAAGAGTTTATTCAAAAGCCAGCAGGTTTATTGTCACATGGGCAAAAGCAGTGGCTTGAAATCGGGATGCTATTAATGCAACGCCCAAAACTGATTCTGCTAGATGAGCCTGTTGCAGGTATGACCGATGCAGAAACTGAACGTACTGCTGAATTATGTTTGGAGTTAAAAAAGAATCATACTTTGTTGGTGGTTGAACACGATATGAGCTTTATCGATACCATCAGTGAAAAAGTCACCGTGCTTGCACAAGGTGCAATACTCGCCGAAGGCACATTGGCAGAAGTTCAGGCGAATGAAGACGTGATTGAAAAGTATTTAGGGCGCTAAGGGGGGACGTATTATGTTGGAAGTTAAAAACATCAATCAATTTTATGGCGGAAGTCATATTCTCCGTGATGTTAGCCTCAATGCGCCAATCGGTGAATGCTCGGTGGTTTTGGGCAGAAATGGTGTAGGAAAAACCACCTTATTAAAATGTTTGATGGGGATCTTACCCATTAAGTCAGGACAGATTCTTCTAGATGGTCAAGATATTGCCAAAATGAATCCTGAACAACGGGTGAGAGCAGGGTTGGCTTATGTTCCACAAGGGCGGGATATTTTTTCTACACTGACTGTGGAGGAAAATATTTTGATCGGCATGGCAAAATTTTCTGGCGCAAAAACCCGTAAAGTTCCTGAGCACTTATATGAAATTTTTCCAGTTCTCGATGAAATGAAACATCGCCGTGGAGGCGATTTATCAGGAGGACAGCAACAACAATTAGCCATTGCACGTGCTTTGGCTTCCGAACCTAAAGTGTTGATCTTAGATGAGCCTACGGAAGGTATTCAACCCTCAATTATCAAAGACATTGGACGAGTGATTCGAAAATTAGCGGATCGTGGAGAAATGGCGATTGTATTGGTCGAGCAATTTTATGATTTTGCTGAGGAGCTGGCGGATAATTATACGGTGATGGCACGTGGTCAGGTGGTGGCACAAGGTATTGGGGAAGAAATGCCTGAAAAGGGGATTCGAGATTTAGTTGCCATTTAACAAAATCTAGAAAACATTTTCCCCACCTCCCTAAGTGAAGAGAGGTGGGGATTAAACCCTATATTATCGAGGTTCAACTTTCTGATAATAGCCCGTTGATGAAACATTCATCCCAAAGCCACAATCGGTCTGTTCAGTTAATTGTTCCACTTCAATAAAATTTCCTAAAGACGGGCTATAAGTAAAATTGATGGCAATTCGACAATTTTTATAACGATAGCTTGCTTTCTTCGCTTGAAGTGGCATTTCTGTTTCAAACTCACCAATATTAGGACCATAAATTAGGCTTCGAGGTCTCATCCATAAACCAGTGAATTCGATGTGATATTTCTGATCACGCTTTTTAACATTAACCCGATTCCACTCACCAAAACCAGCATAACTGACATATTCTCCGGTAAAGTCACTATTTGCTTGAGGGACTGCTAACTTTTTTAAATTAAATTGACTGGTTTTTGTGGGTTTAATTTGAAACCATGCTCTTGCCCATAAGGGTTGATTGAGTTTGCTATAGGTTAAACCCACATTATTATTGGCAATGTCGATGTCATTGTCTGAAACTTGGATGCCAGTTTCTTCTTGACCAACCGACTGACAAAAATCGCTCCAAGATGCTTGCTTTTGAAACTGATCAAGTGCTTTTTTATAATTTTTCTGGTCGTAAAATTTTTGTCCTAATTTACGATATTGACTAAGTTTGGCACACCCTTGTTTGACATTTGGGTCAACATAATCAGCAGCGTAGCTTGATGTATGCAGGATCAGAGCCAATGGTGCCAGTAGGCTGATTATAATTTTATTCATAAATGCTCGGAAAGTAGGCAATATTATTCATTGTTATACAACAGATTTTGGAAAAGCCAAAAACAAAATGTGTGATTTTTCATCTTGAATTAACATCCAATTCTAATCAAGCGCTTTGACTATAGAGATATATTTAGTTTGCAAGAAACTTATTTTTTAATTTCACCCGCTTAATGCTTCATCAAAATTAAGTTGCATCCACACCAAATCACGCCACATGCCAAATTTCTGACCAACCTGAGGCATATAGCCAGTTTGGATGAATCCGAGTTGTTGATGTAGATAGATTGATGCTGCATTTTCGTGATCGATTGCAGCAACCATGACATGTATGCCTTGTTGTTGCGCATGTTCAATGAGTTTGATCATCAGGCGTTTACCCAGTCCTTGCCGTGCATAGCTTGGATCAATATAAACAGAATGCTCTACAGTTTGTTTATAGCCATTGATTGCTCTGAAACTTGCATAATCGGCATAACCTGCAATCGCGTGAGTAGAGGTTTCTTCTGCCACAAACACGGGGAATCGATTTTGTTCCAGTTCTAAAAACCATTGTTGATAATCTTCTAAGGTTTTTAATTGACTATTCCAAGTGGCTAGACCTGTTTTAATTTCTTGATTATAAATATGCATGATCTCAGTCAGGTCTGAGGTTTTCGCAGGGCGGATCTGAAAATTCATGAATCTTAGGTCAGAGGCAAATTTGTCTGTTTATTTTAGAAAGATTTATTTTTAAGGGCAATAAAAAAGCAAGGTTGAAACCTTGCTTTTTCATCTATCTATTCAATATCAATTAAAAGTGATATTTCACAAGTGCACTGACGTTATTTTCATCTTTGCCAGGAACGCCATATTTGTTATGCCATACAGAATGTTCAACACCAAGATATAGGCGAGTATCTGGAGAAATGTGTTTACCAGCGTTCCATTTCCATTGTGTTGTCCAGTTTAATTCACTTGAGTGAGCAACTTGATCTTTTTCTGCAGTTGACCAATCTAGAAAACCATCTACTAAGAATTCTTCAGAAGCAATTTTGAATGGAATTCCATAAGTGAATGTCAATTGATAGTCATCTTCTTGGATTTCGTTATTGGCACGGTAGAAGTTTAATTGTGCATATTGGAAATATGGAATCGCTAAATCTACGCCAACACCATAGAGGTAGTTGTTCATATCTTTACCACCTTCCCAAGTGGTTGCGATCAATACATCTTTGATTGGACCAAGTTCAAGTTTTTTCCCTGAAACTGCACCTAAACTGAGGCGTGGTGAAACTTCAAAATAAGTGTCTGATTGACCACCACTGTTAGTACGGTCTGCAAATGCAAAAAAATCGCCGTATTTTAGCTTTGCTGCATACTCAAACGTAATTGTAGATTGTTTTTCATCTGGCGTTAATTCATAGTTTTCACCATAAAGACCGGTAATACTAAAATCTTGCCAAACTGGCGCAGCTTGAGCCATAGTTGCAGTTGAAGCGATTGCACAAATCGCAGCGAGATGTGTAAGTTTCATGAAAAATCTTTCCCCCAAGAAAAGCGCTTCAAGGATACAGATTCCGCGATAAAAATAAAGCTAAAAATAGATGGAATGTAAATAAATATGTAAACATCAAGTAGGGAAGTGTGTTGAAAAAGTGAATCTAAAAATAAATTAGAAAATGAACTTTTATATTCACGCAATCATCATCCTTTTATATAGAGTTGATTGATTTACTCAGGATTAATGCTAAAAAATTTAAAAAAATCATTGAATTATAAAGTAAAGTAACAAGATGTCATTTTTCATATTGTTTTCATAAAAAAGTTAAAAATCCGCTTGCATATTTTTCAATATAGCCTGATATTGAAGATATAAGAACACCTATCTGCAGATCATTAAAAGTGTTCATCTTTGCAATAGAGGAGTTAAGGTTCCAATTTATTGAAGGTGAAAAGCTGTTTTAAACAGTAGGCTTTGAATGAGCCAAAAATATAAGTTTTGCACTGTTTTAGATGAAAAAAGAGGTTTTTTTATGAATATTGAAATCCGTACAGATAAAAATATTAGAAATAGTGATCGTTTAATTACTTATGTACGCGACGAGCTAAATCAAGAATTCCAACGTCATAGTGAGCGTATTACCCAATTTTCAGTTCATATCAGTGATGAAAATGGGGACAAAGGTGGGGATGATGATATTCAATGCATGATCGAAGTGAAAGCAGCAGGTCTAAAACCGGTGGTGGTAAAACATCGAGCTAAAAATATAGATCTCTCATTACATGGTGCGATCGATCGCGTAAAACGTAGTTTAGAGCATGTTTTGGAGAAAACTGAAAATCCACGTGGTGGTAAGTTAGAACTTGCAGATGCGGATGAAGCATGAGTAGAAAAAAGGCCTTAGGGCCTTTTTTTATGAATCAAAACAAAAAATGCGATGCACTTTGTCATAAGTTAACAATAAATGCCATTTAAACCAAAAAAATGAAGTATTAAATTTTTTCAAAGCTATTTTTAAAATATTCGTCATAATGTTGATAGGAATAGAATAGTGAGATCAAAATGTTATCAGCACAACAACAAGTCTTTATACAGGCTTTAGAAGATTTAGACCTTGCTCAAGTGAAACGTTTGCTCGCAGATGGGTTTGACCCTAACTTTATGGAGCCAGAAAAAGGTCCAGCAGTATCTATCTGGTCAGATGGATTATTTAAATGGTGGGAAAAAATCTGTGATGCTTATGAAGCAGGGCAGCCCCTAAGTGCGGAACAAAAAGCTCAAGATTTACAACCACATTTAGACATTTTAAATGCTTTGATTGATGCTAAAGCAAATTTTTATTTGTGGGATGCAGAAGAGTGTTATGGTCCTTTATGGGATGCAGCAAGCGCAGCGTGTGTGCCGGTAATTCAAAAGCTGTTAGATCATAAAGTTGATCCTAATACCAAAGATGATGAAGGTAAAACCATTTTGTCATCGATCAGTGATTTGTTTTTTGATTGTGAATTTGATCAAATAGATTGGTCTCAGGCTTTACCTGAAGAGAAAGAATCTTTAGAGTTACTACGTAGTCGCGGTGCGAAAATGTCCAAAGAATTACCTTAAATTTTGAGTCTTCATATGGCAATTTTAAATAGAATCACATTAGCCCTTGCTTCGAGCCTAAGTATAAGCGCAATGGCAGCAGAATTTTCTTTTGATCGTCCTGGATCAGGTTTTGGAACAGGAATTACTCCAGTAGGTCAGTTGGCTTGGGAGCAAGGTTTACCAACTGCAACCTACACTGAAACCCGAGTAGATGGCGCAAAAGCAAAAACTGTAACCCTCAATGGCGATATGCTACTTCGTACAGGTTTAACCTCAAGTATGGAATTGCAGTTAGGTTGGCAAGGTCCAGCTTGGACACAAACCAAGTATAGAGGCGTTAAAGACGATGACTCCGGTTTGGGTGATGTTTCTATTGGGATTAAAAAAGCCATTGATTTAAAAGATGATAAGTTGTCTATGGCGATCTTGGCAAAAGCATTGATTGCAACGGGCAATGAAGGTTTTTCTGAAGAAGACGATATTTACAGTATTGGAACATCTTTAGCTTACCAGTATAACGATTTGGTTAATACGGGTATCACTATGGACTATGCGGTGCAAGATGGTCATTGGTCAGTCACAGCTATTCCTACAGTAGGCTATAAAATTGCAGGCAATCTTTCAGGTTTTTCTGAATTCGTTTATTCAAAAACTGAAAGCAAAAATTATGAATATGGTCTAGGTTCAGGTTTGATCTATGCTGTGAATGAACGCACTCAGCTTGATGGTAGTGTCGGTGTTGATTTAAACGGTCGCGATCGTAGCTATAAAGCAGGTTTTGGTATTTCCTATTTATTCTAAACCAGACCGTTCAGAAAAAAGGAGCAGTTAAACTGCTCCTTTTTTTGTTGCTGAGTTTTTATGCTTTTAGATAGGCAAAAACTTGGTTATGCTCTTTTTAAAATGTAAATAAATAGAGGAGGATAAAAATGTTAGAACTCTTTATTGGTGATAAAAACTATTCAACTTGGTCTATGCGTCCTTGGCTTGTGATTCAACATTTTAACATTCCGTTCAAGGAGCGTTTAATCCCGTTTGATCACTTCGACATGGACAGTCAATTTAAGCAAAGTATTTTAAAAATTAATCCTACAGGCAAAGTGCCTGCTCTGGTTGATGATGGCTTTTTAATTTGGGACTCCTTGGCGATTTGTGAATATCTTGCTGAGAAGTTTCCTGAAAAACAGTTATGGCCACAAGAGATCAAACAGCGCGCACGGGCTCGGTCGATGTCTGCGGAGATGCACAGCAGCTTTACTGCGCTACGCAGTACATGCGATATGAATATTGATGCGGATTTAAAAGATATTGGTTTAAAACTTTGGCAAGATCATCCAGCACTACAGCAAGATGTGCATCGTATTGTACAACTGTGGTCGGAGCGTCCACAGTTGGATGGTTTCTTATGTGGGGAGAGTTTTAGTATTGTGGATGCATTTTATGCGCCAGTAGTGATGCGTTTTATGACCTATGGAATTCCTGTAACAGACAACAGCCAGCGCTATATTCAAAAAATATTGACTGTACCAGCGGTGCAACAATGGATTGCTGAAGCGCAGGCTGAGTTTAGATTTGTGGCATGTGAAGAACAATATCGAACATTGTCTGACTAAATACCAAAGTTAAGCGATTTCATTGATCGGCGCATGATACAAGTGCACTTGATTACGCCCAGATTGTTTTGCGCGATATAATGCTTTGTCTGCCAGATGAATAATTTTACTGATATTGTCATCATCTATAGAGGTGGCAATCCCAAAACTTGCAGTCAGTTGCACATAATGATGATCAAGTGACTCAATGACTTGATTTTGGATCGCCAATCGACAACGTTCAGCAAATGCTTGAGCGCTGTCCAATGTGGTGTCAGGTAAAGCAATAATAAATTCTTCTCCACCATACCGCGCCACGATATCGGAATGGCGAATTTGTGAAGAGAGCAGTTTGGCAACTTGGCATAATGCTTCATCACCAAAGTGGTGCCCATATAAGTCATTGATATCTTTAAAATGATCAATATCAATTAAAATAATGGCATAGTGGGTTTTTTTGCTTTGCATTGCATCGAGTTTTTCATTAAAAAAACGACGATTATATAAATTGGTGAGTGGATCCGTTTCGCTGAGTTTTTTGATTAAAGACTCTCTATGTCGCCACTGTGACAATAAAATTTCACATAAAATTAAACACGCCATTAAAATGGGAACAATAAAATATACCATCGTTCCTACCCAGAACAGATTGTCATGACGATTATTCTCTAATATGCGTATGCTAAAGATGGGTGCATAAGGAATGATGTGCCAATAAGTAAATAACATCATTGAAATATAAATCACTAGTGCCGTGATGAGTTGAATATATATAATTTTTCGATTAAATAAAATGAACCCTACACCTGAAATACACACGAATGCAAATATCGTTGCAGGGCTATAAATTCCGACTAAAAAACCATCAGTCAGCATTAACATAATAAAAATACTGATGACGATATGGGGCAAGATGGTGTTCGCCCATGTTTTATGTTGGAAAAAATGACAAAATAGGATCAGTAAAAAAAGCAGTAGTGTTGAACCAAGATTGACCATCAACTGCAATTGAATCAAGCTGATATTGACCCATTGCCAAGTTTCTGGGGTTAAAAGGATAAAAACTTTCCATGCAATCCAGGAAAGATGCAGCGCCATAGTGAGGATGAGAATCAGAATACACTTATGCAAACTGCTCCAATTCATAATGATGTTTGAATCAAATTGTGTTTTCAGTTTTTTAAAAAAAAGATTAATGCCTAAATTTGATTCTGCCATCCATATTTATTCCTCTATTTTGTTAGTCAGTCATCATTGTATATTGATCATATTTTCTAAATTATAATGACTAAAATCTAGGTTAACAAAACATTATTATGCATGATTTGTTAAAAATTTTTTATAAAAATACACACATTAAAAGCAGTGCTTCGATGATTTAAAAACCTTTTGTTAAGATCGAACTCCTGTACTTGAATAAAATTGATGGCGATTGGTTTTTGCCATGTAGAGTGCTTCATCAGCCTGTTGTAAGACTGTACTGCTCATACTGTCTCGTCCCGAGACGGAAACACCACAACTGGTTTTAAGCGACAGGACTTTGTTGTTAATTTTAAACTCATGATTGTTAATCAAATCTGTTAAACGCAATGCAATTTGTTGCGCCTGCGTTTGATTGACATCACTTAAAATTAAAATAAATTCGGACTCACTATAGCGACCGATCAAGTCTGTTTCACGGATATTTTGTGATAGTTCATTAGCAATCGCAGCCAAAGCTTTATTTGCTGTCTTTAAATTATATTGAGTTTTAATCGTATTTAAATTATCGACGCTCAGCAAAATAATCCCATAATAAGATTCACTTTGTGGGTGCAATTCTTTTAAATAGCTATTAATGGCAAATTGGTTATATATGCCTGTTTGTGAGTCAATTTCTAAATCATGATTGACTTGGTTTTTGTGAATAAGCTTGGCAATAAAAGAGTGTTTCAACACTTGATTGAATAATGAGTGAATTTTACGCCGTCTTTCAGAATAAATTTTATTACGCATCATTTAATCCATCCGTGCTTGGATTTTTATTGTGTGATTCTGAGAATGTAGCAATTTATTCAGCCAAACTCAAATTTAAGTTGATGTAAATAATTGATGAATATAAACATAATTTATAAAAGGGTGATTGATTTTGCAGTAAAATTTAACAATATAGTCAAACTATCTGATTATTGATACGAGTAATTTGATTTCAATCATGCATATTCAATATATTTCAGGCTTTTATAAAAATTATTAGAAGCGTTTAGAAATACATTTAATTTTGTATTTTTGAATCATAGATGGTCTTTCTATCGAGAGAAGGCATGGATATCGCCATGTTGTGTGGGGGATATAAAAAAAACAAAGCACTGCTTTGTTTGCAGCGCAAGAATATGGTTAAACAAAAAATGGTTGAGCAATGAGTCTCATTACCTACGCAAATCTATTTAAACTCTAAATATAAAGCATGGCAATGAAAACTTTAAATCATTCAATGATATATTCATCGCATTGGTTGTATTGATCAATAGAAATTATATTTTTACTGTATACTTTTTAAGCAGATTGGCGATAAAAATAGTGTTGAAGCTGTTTGGGTAAGGCTTAAATTTCGTGATTAATATAAATAAAAAAAACAACAGTGAATTCTGCATATTCTCTGTTGTTCTTGGTCTGAGGCAGGGGGTTAAGGGTTAATCTTGATCAATTTTATGTGCAAATTCTGCGAGATCTGCTAAAGATTGCTTCGCTTCCTCAAACCATGGACTAAACATCTGAAAATTGTGCCACATGCCGGTATAGAGTTTGTAATTAACCTGAACATTTGCTTCTTTGGCTTTTTCTTCAAAACGTTGTGCATCCGAAAGCAAAATTTCTTTGGAACCAATTTGTACAAG
Organism: Acinetobacter sp. Tol 5; assembly: GCF_019702905.1. NCBI lineage: Bacteria > Pseudomonadati > Pseudomonadota > Gammaproteobacteria > Moraxellales > Moraxellaceae > Acinetobacter > Acinetobacter sp. Tol 5. The sequence continues at coordinate 184,258 of NZ_AP024708.1, forward strand.
TGTTGGAGGAAGACCTTCAAAATCGCCAAAAATTGGGGATAGCGCTGGCAAAGAACGATCTAGATGTTTCGGAACATAAAAATCAATGCCAGATTCAAGCGCTTCTATAGACAGCAGTGCATCATGCTTTTGGTTATAACGCAAAGACTCTCCTGTGAGCGTTAAGTCTAGAAATGGAGACATCAGGATTAATGCGCTTGGAAGTTGTTGTTTATTTTCTGCTTTAATTCTTAACGCTAATGCCAGAGCTAAATTTGCACCACAAGAATCACCTGAAATGATGATGTCTTTGGGTTGAATACCTTGATCCAAAAGTTGTTGATAAACATCATAAATGGCGTCACCCGCTTCAGGGAACTTATTCTCAGGTGCGAGAGGATAATCCAGATGTAGCACTTGCATTTGTGTTCGTGCTGCAACTTCGGAAAGAAAAGCACGATGCGTTTTAAGCGATCCTACAAAAAAAGCGCCACCATGGATATGTAGAATCATTTGAGTTGATTGTGCTTGAGGTTTGATCTCTTCTGCTCGAATCCCTGCAATCCGCAAAGGACGTATTTGTACATCTTTACGTTGCGGGAAAACGCGTGCAAGTTGTTCTATCGCAAAGCGCGCTGTAGCTGGAGGAAGATTAAAGCGACTTGGAAATTTGAAGCTGGATTTAAGAATAGATTCTGTAAGATATTGTTTCAGGGCTGAGTTCATCTTCACGTTTATTCCATATTGTTAAATTTTCGACTTTATTTTTGTTGATTTACCAACATTTGTTACAAGGGTACACTATATAGTCACATAGAAGAATTGCTTAATTGACGCAAGTTTTTGATACTATAGATTGTCAATTAGACTAGGGAAAACAAAACAATGAAAAAAATTGTACTCGCATTAGGCGTATTATCGGCAACAGTTCTTGCAAACGCTGCAGATCCACTCAATGGAACAGTTTGGAAAACAATTGATGATACGACGAAACAACCAAAGGCAATTGTAAAATTCACTGAACAAAAAAATGGAACATTGACGGCAACGATCCAAAGTGTTTTAACACCAGGTGAAGAAAACTCGTGCAGCAAATGTGAAGGACCTTATCACAATAAATCATTGAAAGGCGTGACCATTGTTCACGGACTACAAAATGTCGGTGGTAAGAGTTATGACAATGGTACGATTCTTGATCCTAAAAATGGCAAAACCTATAAACTGAAAGGCGAACTCGCTGGGAATCAATTAAAGTTACGTGGCTATATGGGCATCTCGGCTTTAGGTCGTAACCAAACATGGGTGCGTGCAAACTAAGACGGACGTTTCTATCATCTAAAAAGCCTGATCAATCGATCAGGCTTTTTTATAGTTTAGCGTAGAAGGTTTATACAGTAGTTTTTAAGGCTCTAATTTGGTCTTCATCATAACCCACCACAAATTGACCATTCTGTTCAATCACAGGACGTTTAATTAAACTGGTATGGGTTGTGAGTGCATCAATTAAATTTTGATCACTGGATAAGGCAAGCTGTTGCTCTTGTTCACTGAGTTTTTTCCATGTTGTTCCCTTTTTATTCAGCACCACATCTTTTCCTAACCGATCTAGCCATAACTGAACCGTATCTTTGTCGATACCTTGCTTCTTATAATCATGAAACTCATAACTCAATCCAAGTGTTGTGAGCAAATCAAAAGCTTTCTTCATTGAGTTACAATTTTTGATCCCGTAAATTTTCAACATGTCTTAACCTAACTTACAATTGTGTGATTTAACTGAAAGAGTAACAAAATTGTCGATCTAGACTGTATAGAATAGATAAAATATTTTAAAGCAGAGGGTGTTCTGTCATAAAAAATTAATATAGTAGGATTAATCTTTTGATTAAGTTGGCATGAGATCGACTGAGATAAAGGATTTTTAAAATAACTCAAAAACAAAAAAGCAAAAATAAAAAAGAGAAAACCCGCATCTAATCATCCTGATTATGCGGGTCTCATTACAACGTCCAATGTCACATCCTTGCAAAATAAATATTCAACATATTTATTTCTTTTCGTCCTACGGCGTCCTATCCCTTTGCTGTCATCCTGACAATGTCCCTGTGCCGTGGAAGGTATAATGCGCTTATTGCAGTGAAGAAAATATACGATAACACGACAAATTTTGTAGGTTTTTACCGCATATTCAGTGCACAATTGTAAACTTATTGAGTGGATTTTGAAGAAAAACCACTCAACTTGGCTTAAATTTTGTAGTCAATCACCACTGGAGCATGGTCGCTATACCATTCATCTTTATACACCCAAGCATTCACGGTACGCTCTTTCCAGTCAGGTGAGCAAGCATGATAATCAATTCGCCACCCGACATTTTTTGCCCGAGCTTGTCCGCGATTGGACCACCAAGAATATAGTTCAGCTTCTTTACGTACTTCTCGGAAGGTGTCGACATAACCTAAATCATCATAAATATGATCAAGCCAAGCACGTTCATGAGGTAAGCATCCCGAAGATTTTTGATTACCCGACCAATTTTTAATGTCGATACGTTTATGCACAATATTGTAATCACCACAAACAATGATTGATCTGTCTTCATCACGCCATTGTTTTAAAATTTTTGCATATTCTTCTAAGAAATGGTCTTTACGCGCCTGAGCTTCATCACCAGATGAACCTGAAGGGAGATACAATGAGCAAATTTGTACTGGTTTATCTAAACCAAGATCAAATTCAGCTTGGATAAAGCGACCTTGACTGTCTGCAAGCTCAAAACCTAGACCATTGCTGATCGATTTAAAAGGCAAACGACTATAGATTGCAGTACCTGCATAACCTGATTTTTGCGCAGGAAATAGATGGGTAAACCAACCCTCTGGTTTAAATTTATCTGTCCATTGCTCGTGTGTAATGCGGCTTTCTTGGATACAGATTACGTCGGCATCCGACTTTTCCATCCATTCGAGTAAGCCTTTGGTGACGGATGAACGTAAGCCATTTACGTTAATTGAGACAACTCTTAAAATTTTTTGATCACTTGGATAGCTACTCTTTGGTATCATGCGCAGTCATAACCTCAATGTATGAATTTTGGAGCACCTCATGTCAACGCCAGCTCAGTTTAACCCACAAGCTTTTATCGAACTCGCATTATCACGTGGTGTGCTTAAATTTGGTGAGTTTACTTTAAAATCAGGTCGTGTGAGCCCTTATTTTTTTAATGCAGGTTTACTCAACGATGGTGAAGCATTATCGCTTTTAGCTCAAGGTTATGCAGATAAATTAACACAATGTAACAACGTCGAAGTAATTTTTGGACCAGCGTATAAGGGGATTCCTTTCGTTGCTGCGACTGCTGTAGCGCTATCTCAAGTTCACAATCAGAGTGTACCTTGGGGATTCAATCGCAAAGAAGCAAAAGATCATGGTGAAGGTGGTGTTTTGGTGGGTGCTTCAGTTGAAGGCAAAAAAGTTTGGATTATTGATGATGTGATTACCGCAGGTACTGCGATTCGTGAAGTTGTCACGATTCTTAAAAATGCAGGTGCAACAATTGCAGGTGTATTGGTTGCACTTGATCGCCAAGAAAAAGGTCAAGGTCAGTTGTCTGCGATTCAAGAAGTTCAGAAAGAGCTTGAGATCCCAGTTCATGCTTTAATTACCATGAAAGACTTGATGGATTATCTGGATGCGAAAGGCGACAAAGATGCTTTAGCGAAAATGGAAGCTTACCGTGTGAAATATGGCATATAAGCTGAAAAATTAGATAAGATAAGGAGCATCAGCTCCTTATTTTTATGGTCAATGAAGGATTAGGTACCATATTCAATGTTAATTCTTGTGATAATCGTTGTTGTGGCTGTATTAGGCATTATTTTTGCCAAACAGATCGACCAACGACGCTGGCAACGATACCAATTTGAAAGAGATATTTATTTTCGACAATATCCTTTTCAGTGGAAAGGTTTAGAACAGTTTGAACTGGTTCTAAATATCAATGCGCAAGCGCAAAAAAAATTGATCAACCAACTGATGTTAAGACCGTCAAATGACAGCTATATCAGAAAATCATCCATACAGCGTGAACCAGAATATCCAAGACAACATTATACGATCAAAGTGATGGTACAAGATTTCACGATTGGCTATTTAGAAACAAAATACGCTGAATTATTCGGAGCGAGTCTCGAGCAAACGGATTTTGAAATTGGTCGCCCAATTGAATTAAATGCTGAAGTTATTGTTTTTGAAAGGGATAATGAAGTTTCCTGTCGTGTAAAACTAGATTTGCCACGTAATCCAAAAACTGCATATCAATATTTAATTGAAAATAACCAACAACAATTTAAAGAAAAAAATTAAAAATAAAAACAGAGGAAAAGAAGCATCGGGCTGTGACCACGACAGTCCTGCATCACACTCTTTAATTTGAAACAAGATTTTTTGATTAATGCAAGGATTTCTATCTGTGTGATTAAGCTCGCACATGGCCTCTCACTGCTTGTAAGGCTCTATTTCGCACAGATAAAGTGTTGGCATGAGCTAGAGAGATTATCTCTCATCATCCATATGTGAATTGAGCAAATAAATACTTTGAACAATATGTTTCTGATTTTGAAAGGTATGGGCGACACGGTGTGTCTGAAACTCTTCAATGGTGAAGTTTAATGTGTATTCTTGAATAGCGTCTAAACTCACCAAGTGCGTGATCAATTGATTGTGTTGTCTTAAAACTTGGATTTGAAGAGGAATGTTGAGATTGTTTTGGAACTGCAAATCCTTGTATCCATAGACCACAGTGGCATCACTGCCTAAAGGTGTAAAACGTTCATGTTCTTGATAAATATCTATAGAATGTGAATGCCTTTCTACAATCACTAAACCAGCTTTTAATGCACTGATATAGAGTGAAGACGAAATTTGGCAAATTCCACCCCCAAGATCTTCTGAAATGATTCCATTCACTAGATTGCGTCCTGCTTTATAGCCATTTTTTAAGGTGGGTGCTTTCACCAAATGCCAAAATGAAAAAATCTGCTGTGGCTGAATGATCACGCCATTTAAAGTTTGGATGGCAAGATCAATATTGTGGATTTTATTTGCGAAATAAGCATTCGATTTGATTTCCTGCGATGTTGAAATTTGGTATTCCGATAGCCATAAATTTTGTTGTGTCAACGCAAAATTTGCTGAGGAAAATAGATGTTCTCGGCTATACCTTCGCAACTGCTGATAACGTAATTTCCATGATTTAGGTAAATATTTTTTCATGTAGAGTTATGCTATTGGGTGGGGTTAAAGAGAGGATTGTTTTTCTAAAACAACAACCAAGTAAGACGCATATTCTTTTAAAAATGAACGGCAGAATAGATTATCCAAGCTTCTGAATAGTGGACGCAAGCGTTTGGGAATACGATGAATGGGGAAGAATAAGAACCCTTGACTGGCAATCAGTTTCCACTGGGTGCCTGCAATTTTTTTTATTTCCGACAAAGTCATTTGATGTCCTGCATGCCAGTTTTCTTGTTGATGCTTGACCACTTGTCTACGCTTGGCGGAAGGGAAGTCGAAAATAAGCTGACCTTTTGATTTTAATTTTTGATGTGCCTCATTTAAGAATTGGATAGTGGTTGCATGATCTTGATGCATGATCACATGAAAGCTATAGATGGCGTTTAAGCTGTGGTTAGCTATAGGTATTTCAGTTAAACGACCTTCGAGCAAGTCTTTGTTTGGATATTTTGCTTTAGCAACTTTAAGCATTTCAGGGCTAAAATCCACGCCATAATGGGCATAATCCAATAAACGACCTGTACCACAACCCAGATCCATACACTGTTCAGGTGGTGTAGTTTTAAGTATTCGATTGAGAAAATCTCGTTCCTGTTGGTCTAAATACTGCCCATAACTGTTGTTAAAACGATTGTTGTCATAGTCTTCAGCGAGTTTGTTGTAGTAGGTTTTTATTTCTAATTCAGAATGATTCGACATGGGTAGCTCTTTTTATTCGGCGAATAAATAAATTTATAAACTATTTTTGGGGAAATCACACTGTTTACAATCTATAGGCGTTGCAATTTTTTCCTGACGACCTTGTGTACTCATTACCCAAGGTCGATTTTGCCAAGGCGGAAGATGGCGCATATGTTGGCGGTGCCCACAAGAAAGCAAAGCAACATAATGATATTCTTCATCTATTTCAAAACCAAGGATAGTTTGCAACATTTTGATGGTCTTATTCACAATTATTGCCAATAGTTTAGCGAAATTTCGAAAAAGAACGGCATAATCTCCGCTATACTGCATGCAATCCAAAAATTTATCAGAGTATCAAAATGCGTGTACTTGTTGTGATGGATCCCATCGAAAGTGTAAACCTCAAAAAAGACTCAACTATGGCGATGCTGTGGGCTGCAGCACGTCGTGGACATGAATTGGGTTATGCATTGCAACAAGATTTGTATATTGATCAAGGCAAAGCATTTGGTTTGATTTCACCCCTTAAAGTTTTTGAAGACTACAATCATTATTATGAGTTGGGTGAAAAAACCAAAGAGTCTATCGCTGCTTATGATGTGGTGTTGATGCGTAAAGACCCACCTTTTGACATGAACTTTGTTTATACCACGTATATTTTAGAGCAGGCAGAACGGGAAGGTGCGTGGATCATCAACAAACCACAAAGTTTACGTGACTGCAATGAAAAACTTTTCGCAACACAATTTCCTGATTTACAAGTACCAACCTTAGTCAGCTCACAACAGCGTTTAATTCGTGAATTCTTAAAGGAACATGGTGATGTGATCGTTAAGCCTTTAGATGGTATGGGGGGAATGGGGATTTTTCGTTTATACCAAGATGGGGTAAACATTGGTTCAACCATCGAAATTTTAACTGAAAATGGTACACAACCGATTATGGCGCAACGCTACATTCCTGAAATTGTAGAGGGCGATAAACGCATTTTAATGATCAATGGTGAACCAGTACCTTATTGTTTGGCACGTATTCCACAAAATGGCGAAGTACGCGGAAATTTAGCTGCTGGCGGTTTAGGTGAAGCGCGTCCATTAACAGAAAATGATAAAGCCATTGCTGCAAAAGTTGGTCCATTTTTAAAAGCAAAAGGTCTAGTCTTTGTTGGCTTGGATGTGATTGGTAATTATGTGACTGAGATCAATGTGACCAGCCCAACCTGTATCCGCGAGATTGATACTCAATTTGGTACTTCAATCGCAGATGATCTGTTTGATGTACTGGAGGCAGGTAAATCTGCTTAAACATCATATTTAGTGGAATGACATTTTGTAGTGAGATGATCGATTTATTTTTAAATGATGCTAAAAAATAGAGTCTAGAGAGACTCTATTTTTTTTGGGGTTGAACTGGATAAATCATGCAAAAATAAAAAAAATAACATTGAATTCTACTTTTTTTAGCAGATTAATGACAAAAGTAGTTTAAACTTTCAAAACAGTAGAAAAAAACAATGAAAGGCTTGGTGAAAAAAAGTAAATAAACTTTTCCCCATAGCGGATTGTGATTACAATTGGTTGTTTAAAATATTCGTTAAACATTTATTTTTGCATTGAAGAATTAGACCGTGACCAAACCTCAGCAAAGCACACCGAAACACGTCATGATGATGGCGGCGGGTACAGGCGGACATGTATTTCCTGCACTGGCAGTTGCAAAAGAATTGCAGCAACAAGGCAGCCAAGTGTCTTGGTTGGCAACACCAACAGGTATGGAAAACCGACTTTTAAAACAACACGATATTCCAATTTATCAAATTGATATTCAAGGTGTACGCGGCAACGGAATTGTACGTAAACTGGCTGCGCCCTTTAAAATTTTAAAAGCAACCTTAAGCGCGATGCGTTATATGAAACAGCTCAAAGTTGATGCTGTTGCCGGTTTCGGTGGTTATGTGGCAGGTCCAGGCGGTTTAGCTGCACGCTTATTGGGGATTCCAATTCTGATCCACGAACAAAATGCTGTTGCAGGGTTTACCAATACCCAATTATCACGAATTGCTACGACGGTATGTGAAGCTTTCCCAAATACATTCCCCCAGAGTGCGAAGATTGTGACGACTGGAAATCCTGTACGTGCAGAGATTACGGGGATTTACAATCCATCTTTTCGTTATAAAGAGCGAGAAAATGCGCATGAACCATTACATATTTTAATTGTCGGTGGCTCTTTGGGAGCGCAGGCATTGAATGAATGTGTGCCTGAAGCATTGAAACAGCTCAATGTGCCATTAAACATATTTCATCAATGTGGTCAAAATAAACAAGATACTACCCAAGCGTTATATGCCAATGCCCCCGATAATATGCAGGTTGAGGTTCAACAATTTATCGAGGATATGGCACAGGCTTACAGCAATGCAGATTTAATTATCTGCCGTGCAGGAGCGCTAACAGTGACTGAGGTAGCAACAGCAGGTGTGGCAGCGATATTTGTTCCATTGCCAAGTGCCGTGGACGATCACCAAACTGCCAATGCCAAATTTTTGGAAAAAACGGGTGCTGCGAAAATTTGTCCGCAAAGTACCATGACACCAGATTCCCTAAAAGATTTACTCACGCCGTTGATGAACCGTCAGTTATTGATGGAAATGGCAGTTAAAGCCCGTCAACAAGCTCAACCAGATGCGACACAACGTGTGGTTGGTTTAATTCAAGATTTGTAAGTTAGAGTTGATTATGTCTCCAACAAGCCCAGCTGATAAAGCAAAGAACCTGATTAAAATTCCAGAAATGCGCCGTATTAAGCATATCCATTTTGTGGGTATTGGTGGTGCAGGTATGTGTGGTATTGCAGAAGTATTAAAAAACCAAGGTTATAAAGTTTCTGGTTCTGACATTAAAGCATCCAAAACGACAGTACAGCTTGAAGAGAATGGTATTAAAGTTTTTATTGGGCATGCAGAAGACAATATCAAAGGTGCAAATGTACTGGTGGTATCCACAGCAATTGATCCTGAAAACCTAGAAGTCAAAGCAGCAATTGAAAATCGCATCCCTGTGGTGCGTCGTGCTGAAATGCTGGGTGAGTTAATGCGCTATCGTCATGGTATTGCTGTTGCTGGTACACATGGTAAAACTACAACGACAAGTTTGGTCACTTGTATGTTGGCAGAAGAAAACATGGACCCAACCTATGTGATTGGTGGTTTGTTAAATCGCACAGGCGTGAATGCTGCATTGGGAGCAAGTCGTTTTATCGTTGCTGAAGCCGATGAATCAGATGCTTCGTTCCTTCATTTAGAACCAATGGCTGCGATTGTCACCAATATCGATGCAGACCATATGGACACTTATGGCGGTAGTTTTGATGTATTGAAAGATACTTTCGTGAAGTTCTTACAAAAAATGCCGTTCTATGGTTTGGCTGTGGTGTGTGGCGATGATGCCAATATTCGTGAAATCATGCCACGGATTGGTCGCCCTGTGGTGACCTATGGTTTCAATGAAGATAATGATATCCGTGCGATTGACATTGACCAAACGGGTATGCAGTCAAGCTTTACCGTGTTGCGTAAAGGACGTGAACCTTTACGACTAACAATTAACCTTCCTGGTTTACACAATATTCTCAATGCATTGGCTGCGATTGGTATTGCCACTGATGAAGGTGTATCAGATGCGGCGATTGCACGCGCATTAGAAAGCTTCAGTGGGGTAGGTCGCCGTTTTCAAGTTCAAGGCGAATATCCACTCGATGAAGGCACCGTGAAACTGGTAGATGATTATGGTCATCATCCAAAAGAAGTAGAGGCAACGATTAAAGCCGCTCGAGCGAGTCATCCAGATCGTCGTTTAGTCATGATGTTCCAACCGCATCGTTTTAGTCGTACCCGTGATTGTTTTGATGATTTTGTCGATGTGTTGTCACAAGTCGACCAATTGTTATTATTAGAAGTATATCCTGCAGGTGAGAAGCCAATTGTTGGGGCAGATAGTCGCTCTTTGGCACGTAGTATTCGTTTGCGTGGTGAAGTTGAACCGATTTTAATTGACCCTGTAGAAGGTAATTTGCAGAACGTGATACAAAAAGTGTTACAAGCGAATGACTTGTTATTAACACAAGGTGCAGGTAACGTGGGAGCAATTTCTGTAGAATTGGCTCAAAACCAACTGTATTTAAAATAATTGATTTGGCTTTGTTTAAATTTGGATTTGAATAAGGCCTTAAAAATTGAAATTGACTAACTTATAAGTTTAAGGATTTAAACGTGTCAAATGCTTCTAAATTCGGCAAAGTAGCGGTGTTGCTTGGTGGTAAATCTGCTGAGCGTGAGGTGTCATTAGATAGTGGTAAAGCTGTTTTAGAAGCATTATTACGTTCAGGTGTGAATGCAGAGGCTTTCGACCCGCAAGAGCGTAGTGTGACGGAACTTGTGGACTATGATCGTGCATTTATCGTATTGCATGGTCGCGGTGGTGAAGATGGTCAAATCCAAGGTGCCTTGGAATGGATGAATGTACCTTATACTGGGACAGGCGTACAAGGTTCTGCGATTGGTATGGATAAAGTCAAGACCAAACAGATCTGGCAAGGTTCAGACTTGCCGACCGCACCATATCGTATTATTTCAAAGGATTCTGATCTCAATGAGGTGATTGAGAGTCTTGGTTTACCTCTGATCATTAAGCCCGTTCACGAAGGTTCAAGCGTGGGAATGAGTAAGGTTGAAAAAGCAGAAGACCTTATTGCCGCAATTGAAAAAGCCACTGTACATGACGCAGTCGTGATGGCTGAAAAATGGATTACAGGGCGTGAATATACCATTTCCTTCCTGAATGGTTTGCCATTACCCGTGATTCGTTTACAACCTCCAGCAGATGTAGCATTCTATGATTACGAAGCCAAATACAATCGTAATGACGTGGAATATGGTATTCCATGTGGTTTAAGCGAAGCTGAAGAAAAGAATCTTCAAGCGCTCTGTTTACGTGCTTTCCAAGCTGTAGGTGCTAGCGGATGGGGGCGTATTGATGCGATGTTGGATGAGCAGGGTAATTTTTGGTTATTAGAGGTGAATACTGTTCCAGGGATGACCAGCCACTCTCTTGTACCTAAAGCGGCAAAAGCAGTTGGTTATAGTTTTGATGAATTGTGTGTTGCGATCTTAGCGCAAACACTCACGGAACAAGCTCACTAATTTATGGCTCAACTTCCTGCTTCGATGCGTCGCAAACGTGCGGCGATTACATCAATACACGATAAGCCACCGACACGTCAGGATAAGCTTCTGAACGTGGGTAGCTGGTTGCTTATGGTTGTTGCTATAGCTGTATTATTTGCAGGAATCTATGGTCTTTATAAAGTGATCACCGATGCGCGAGTTGCAACACTTGAAGTGGTGGGGACGAGTTCATCGGTCGAATCGCAAGCGATTACACAACACCTAAAACCTGTTGTGAAAGATAATTATTTCACCTCGGATTTGGAGCAAATTCGAGATAAAGCACTGGAAGTATCATGGGTAGACCGTGTTGTGGTATCACGCGCATGGCCAAATGGTATTCGAGTGCGCGTTATGCCGCGTCATGCAATCGCACGTTGGGGAACAGGGCGATTACTCAGTGATGCTGGAGATGTCTACAGTGAAGCAGTGGTGACCAATCATTCCAATTTGCCATTGCTTCATGGACCACTCAGCCAATCCAAAGTCATGATGCGTCGCTATAATGAAATTAACCAATTATTTCACCCAGTCAATTTACGTTTAAAAGAGCTTTATCTCACTGAACGGATGACTTGGTTTATGCAGTTTGATTCAGGTCTACGTGTGATTGTCGACCAAGATCAAACGATGAGTAAGCTACAACGTCTCAGTCACTTGGCACAAACAGACTTAAAACCCGTGTGGTCGAATATTTCTGCAATTGATTTGCGTTACCGAAATGGTCTGGCAATTCAGTGGAAAAATTCAGTTTCACCCAAAATTACCAACGGTCAGTTTGTTGTAACCAGTAATGACATAGGCGTTGCAGGTGGGATGGTTGCACAGCCATAATATGTGGCTTGAAAAAGAGGCGTAGAGCCAAACATAAACAATGAAGATAATGGTAGCAAAGCGATGAATGAAGCTGTTCCCTCAGTTGTTGCAATTGACATTGGGACACATAAAGTTTCAGTACTGATTGGTAAAGTACATGCCCCTGATAATATTCAGGTTATTGGCATGGCAAGCGCACGTAATAAAGGAATGAATAAAGGCAAAATTGTGAGCCTTGATAAAGTCACAAATGCAATTAAACAAGCCGTTCAAGAAGCTGAAGATATGGCTGAATGTCGTATACATTCAGCATGGGTGTCGATTCCAAGTACTGAATTACAAAGCCATTATGCAATTGGACGTACCCCGATTTCAAACGCAGAACGTACGATTACCACAACTGAGGTGGTACGTGCTCTAGAGTTGGCAAAAGCCAGTCATATGGCAGCTGATCACTATTTGGCGAGTGCTGTACCTTTAGGATTTGAGTTGGATGACTCAACTGAATGGGTACAAAATCCGATTAACTTATCTGCCAATAGTATGACTGCACATTATCAATTGATGATGATGCCGATCAGTACCATGCAGAACTTAGATCGCGCTATGAAAGGTGCCAATATTTCTGTTGAGAAAATGGTGGTTTCGTGTTTGGCAACTGCTGAGGGCAGTTTGCTGAAAGATGAAAAAGAATATGGTGTTTGCCTACTCGATATTGGTGCAGGTACCACCAATATTGCTGTTTATATAGAAGGTCATTTGGCTCTAGCCAGCACCATTCAATGTGGTGGTGAAAATGTTACACGTGATATTGCGACAGTGTTGCAGACCACCACTGAAGAAGCTGAACGGATTAAGTTGCTTCATGGCTGTGTCGATATCCATCAAGTCAAACCTGATCACATGATCCAGTTTGAGGCAATTGATGGTCCGCAAACCATCAGTCGCATAGAACTTGCTGAAATCATTATTGCACGTTATGAAGATATTTTAACTAAAGTGCGCTACGAACTAGAGCAGCGTGGTGCCTTGCAAAGCTTGTATCATGGTGTTGTACTGACAGGTGATGTTTGTCAAATTGAAGGCATGGTGACTTTGGCGCGTCGTATGTTGGGCGTTTCTGCACATCTAGGCAATCCACCTTTACAGGTGGTCACTGACGATCAGAACTTACCTTCATTACGTCGTTCAATGTATGCTACAGCGGCAGGCTTACTTTTATTTAGTCAAAGTGACATGCAAGAGGCGATTGAGGAGCCTGAAGTTCAAGGGGGAAGACCATTCTTTGACCGAATTGTGAATGGTTGGAATGCCTTGAATAACAAATTAAAAGGTATTTTTTAGGTGTATTTTTTTTGGGAATATTGTTAGGAAGTTGTAAGTGTTCTATCCAATACTTGACAAGCTCTGTAATGAACAGCATCCTAAAAACAATTTTTATTATTGAAGATCAAGGCAGTATACGGGCTTAAGTGACTGCCACATTATATTAGGAAATCTAAAGGTCATGGCCTCATTTGAATTTTTAGACGATGGACAAACCGATAACAACGGTCAAGCCCGTTTTACTGTGTTTGGTGTTGGCGGCGGCGGTGGTAATGCTGTACAACACATGGTGCAATCTGACATTAAAGGGGTGAAATTTGTCTGTGCAAATACAGATAAACAAGCCCTGGATCGTATGAATGCACCTTTTAAAATGCAACTTGGTGAGCAAAGTACGCGAGGTCTAGGTGCAGGTGCGAATCCAGATGTAGGTCAAATTGCTGCTGAAGAAAGCCGCGAGCAAATTCGTCAGCACCTTGAAGGTGCAGATATGGTGTTTGTCACTGCCGGTATGGGTGGTGGTACGGGCACAGGCGCTGCACCAGTTGTTGCTGAAATTGCTCAGGAAATGGGAATTTTAACTGTAGGTGTTGTGACTACGCCATTCAATTTTGAAGGTCGTCGCCGTCAGCGTTCAGCTGAAAAAGGCATCGAAGCATTAGAGCAGCATGTTGATTCTTTAATTATTATTCCGAACCAACGTCTTCTCAGCGTATATGGTGACATCTCGATGCAAGATGCTTACCGTAAAGCTGATGATGTATTGTTGAATGCGGTTCGTAGTATTTTTGATTTAGTGGTACGTCCAGGTCATATTAACCTTGACTTTGCTGACTTAAAAACTGCAATGAGTACCCGCGGTTATGCCATGATGGGTGAAGGCAAAAGCAGTGGTCCAGATCGTGCTGAAGAAGCTGCACGTTTGGCGATTCGTAGCCCATTGCTTGATAACGTCAACATCATGAACGCTAAAGGTGTGTTGATCAATATCACTGGCGGTGCAGATGTGACATTACGTGAAACAGAAGTGATCACGGATGTTGTCAACCAGATCGTTGACCTTGAAGAAGGTGAAGTGTTCTTTGGTACTGTGTTTGATCCCGATGCGCGTGATGAAATTCGTGTGACAGTGATAGCTACAGGTTTGACGCGTAACGCAAGTGACGCGACTGAAGCGAAACGTAGAACACATGTAAATAGTGCTGCTCAAGCTCATTTACAACAAGCACAACATCATGCTGTAGATGAAGATGATATTCCTGCGATCAATAAACAGCGTCAGGAAGAGGGTGCACCTGTGACGGCGCCGAGTTCAAATGGTCGTTCTACGCCAATGAGTATTCAAGATTATTTGAAAAATCAACAGCGTAAATAATTGATAAATATTAATAATATTTAATATTGTCGAAAAAGGTAGTGAGATTCATTACCTTTTTTGTTTTTTATCAATGGCTAAATGTGCTAACGTATAGCGGATTTGAGAACGAAGACCGAATTAGCATGTTGAAACAACGTACCCTGAAGCGAGTCGTTAAAGCGAGTGGCATCGGACTACATAGTGGACAAAAAGTCATGATTAACTTTTTGCCTCATGTGGCGGATGGGGGTATTGTATTTCGACGCATCGATTTAAATCCACCTGTCGATATCCCTGCGGATGCCATGCTGATCCAAGAAGCATTTATGTGTTCAAACTTGGTCAGTAAAGAAACTAAGGTGGGCACGATTGAGCATGTCACCAGTGCGATTGCGGGATTGGGGATTGATAACCTGATTATCGAAGTCTCAGCGTCTGAAATTCCGATTATGGATGGAAGTGCAGGTCCATTTATTTACTTACTCATGCAAGGTGAGTTGGTTGAACAAGATGCACCAAAGAAATTTATCCGAATTTTAAAACCTGTTGAAGCACTGATAGACGATAAGCGTGCAATTTTTTCTCCTCATGATGGGTTCCAAATCAACTTTACCATCGACTTTGATCATCCAGCCTTTGCTAAAGAATATCAATCCGCAACCATTGATTTTTCAACTGAAACATTTGTATATGAAGTTAGTGGTGCGCGTACCTTTGGCTTTATGAAGGATTTAGATTATTTAAAAGCCAACAATCTAGCATTGGGGGCAAGTTTGGATAATGCTGTGGGTTTAGATGATACTGGCGTCGTCAATGAAGAAGGTTTACGTTTTGCTGACGAGTTCGTGCGTCATAAAATTTTAGATGCCGTTGGTGATTTATATTTGCTTGGACATCAAATTATTGCCAAATTTGATGGTTACAAATCGGGTCATGCACTAAATAATCAACTTTTACGCAATGTGAAAAGTGATCCAAGCAGCTATGAAATTGTAACATTTGATGACGAGAAATTGTGTCCAATTCATTTCGTCAATGTGACATAAGTCATTGTGTTCTCTAGATTGTGTTATAGTGTAACATTAATAAATGTGAATTGAGTCATATTTTAAACAGTTTCAAATCTTAATTTTATCTATTCTGTTTACTTTTTATTGCTTGCCAAACGTAGTAGAGCTTGGCTAAGCTTAGGGTCGTTCACAAAACTAGCGGCATTTTGTAACATTTCGGATGTTGCGGGTTGCATCGAGCTTACCGTTTTATGGGGTTGTAAGGACGTTTCAGTATTGGTATTTTCAATATGTAATCGGACTTGTAGTTTTTGTAAATCACGTAGTTCATTGATTTGTGATAATTGAGAAATATACTGCTTTTGAAGATAACCGAGTTGACTAATCATGGCTTGATTTTCACCGGTAATCGTCAAAATACCGTATTGATAACAGACAACTCGCCAATTCTCAGGTTGAGGAAGTAGCGGTTGAATTAATTTAGTAAGTTTTTGCCATTCAGCAACTTGCTTTGTAAGAAACGATAAGTTTCCTGTTTTTAAGTGTTGTCTTGTTGGTTGGAAGACGTTTTTGGGTTCAGACATACATTGTTCCTACATATTTATGTCCTATCTTAAGCGCTCGTTTCACCAGATATCAAGGATGAGATCACACAAGAAACTTGACTAAGAACAGTTAAAGAGGTTTTTATGCACACGCGACGTATTTTATTAGCTTTTACACTAGCTGCTTCAGCTGCTACTGCGACATTTGCAGACTTGATTCAAACTCCAGATCGTTTAGAAAAATTATCCAAGACACTTTCTCAAGGTTCTTACAATCCAGATGATTTAGACCTTCCTGCTTCAGCAAAGATGAATGTCACGCTACGCAGTTCAGATGCTCCAATCGAGTTAAACAACGCAAGCATTGCTAAAAAATACGGTTCTAGCTC
Source organism: Acinetobacter sp. Tol 5 (assembly GCF_019702905.1). Classification (NCBI taxonomy): domain Bacteria; kingdom Pseudomonadati; phylum Pseudomonadota; class Gammaproteobacteria; order Moraxellales; family Moraxellaceae; genus Acinetobacter; species Acinetobacter sp. Tol 5. Next base: position 200,883 of record NZ_AP024708.1, read on the forward strand.
AAATTCCACTTCTCGTTATTCAGCAAGTTCTCCATATTCATGGTTAGTCACGCATCCTCTTCCAGACATGAAGCGTGTGAGTTCTGATTTCGGTGGTCGTACCATGGGTGGTCGCGCTGAACATCATTCAGGTTTAGACCTTTCTGCACCAAGTGGTACACCAATCTATGCTACAGGTCCTGGTATTGTAACCAAATCAGGTTGGGGTACAGGCTATGGTCAATATGTTGAAATCAACCATGGCAATGGCTATATCACACGTTATGCACATGCCTCACGTCTGATTGCGCGTGTAGGTGATCAAGTCAAAGCAGGTGAGCATATTGCCAATGTAGGCTGTACAGGTCGTTGCACAGGTCCACATTTACATTATGAAGTTGTAAAAGATGGTCAACGCAAGAACCCTTCTTCTTACTTAGCGATGTTGCCATAAAACAATCACGTAATTCATTGAGTGTCTATGTTGGATATTGAGGATGATATTCAGTGTCGCGTTGAATTAAATCCTGTATTCAGACTAGCATTAAATTGAATTTATATTGTGTAAAAAACCGCCATTATTGGCGGTTTTTTGTTATTTTAAGTGTCATTTAGTCAACAACTATTTAGTTCCTAAATAATACCTACAATCTGCATTCGTCTGTAACGATAACTTAACAGGGCTAAAACATGATACATATAATATATAGAAAATTATTCAAGGAGTAAGTGGAAAATGGCGTATTACGGTGATAGCGACGCTCAGGAAACACAAGAATGGCAAGATGCCTTTGATTCAGTGCTCCAGCATATGGGGACTGAACGTGCTGCGTTTTTATTAGAAAAATTATATCAGCAAGCCATTTCAAAGCATGTTCCCATTCAGCGTCTAAATACTCCTTATTTAAATACCATTCCTGTAGAAGAGTCTCCAGCAATGCCGGGCGACCAAGATATGGAACGTCGCATTCGTGCATTGATCCGTTGGAATGCCTTGGCAATGGTATTGCGTGCCAATAAAACAGGTGATGACTTAGGTGGTCACTTGGCAAGTTTCGCTTCATCTGCAACTTTATATGATGTTGGTTTTAACCATTTCTTCCGCGCCAATAGTGATAGCTTTGGCGGCGATATGATCTATTACCAAGGGCACTGTGCGCCTGGTATTTATGCGCGTTCATTCTTGGAAGGTCGCTTAACTGAAGATCAATTGAGTAACTTCCGTCGTGAAGTCGGTGGTCAAGGGCTTTCAAGCTATCCGCATCCTTATTTAATGCCTGACTATTGGCAGTTCCCAACGGTTTCGATGGGTCTTGGTCCAATCATGTCGATCTATCAAGCACATATTCAAAAATATTTAATGAATCGAGGTTTGATCAAGGAAGAAAACCGTAAGGTTTGGGCTTATCTTGGCGATGGTGAAATGGATGAGCCAGAAAGCTTGGGTGCGATTTCGCTGGCAGGTCGTGAAAAACTCGATAACTTAATCTGGGTGGTTAACTGTAACTTACAACGCTTAGATGGTCCTGTTCGTGGTAATGGTAAAATTATTCAAGAGCTTGAATCGTTATTCCGTGGCGCTGGCTGGCGTGTGATTAAAGTGGTTTGGGGACGTCATTGGGACCCTCTACTTGATAAAGATACTTCTGGTGCTTTAAAAGCATTAATGGATGAAACTTTAGATGGCGAATATCAACGTTACCAAGTAAAAGGCGGTGCGTATACTCGCGAAAAATTCTTTGGCAGATATCCAGAAGCTGCGGAATTAGTGAAAGGCTTGAGCGATGAAGATATTGATAATCTAAATCGTGGTGGTCATGACCCATATAAAGTTTATGCAGCTTATGCAGCAGCAATGACCAGTAACGGTCAACCTACAGTGATCTTGGCGAAAACTGTAAAAGGTTATGGTTTGTCTGATGAAATCGAAGCAGTTAACAAAACGCATCAAATCAAGAAAATGCAACTTGATTCATTAAAATATGTGCGTGATCGCTTCAATTTACCATTCAATGACGAACAGCTTGAAGAATTACCATTCTATCGTCCTGGTGAAAACTCGCCTGAATTGAAATATATGAAAGCTCGTCGTGAAGCTTTAGGTGGTTATCTACCTGCACGTCGTAAAGAAAGCGAAGCTTTGGCGATTCCTGAACTTTCAGTATTTGATGGTGTATTGAAAGGCAGTGGTGGTAAAGAACAATCTACGACGATGGTGATGGTGCGCTTGATTGCAGCATTGTTAAAAGAAAAAGCCATTAAAGACCGTGTTGTTCCAATTGTACCTGATGAAGCTCGTACTTTCGGTTTAGAAGGGATGTTCCGTCAGTTGGGTATCTACGCTGCACACGGACAAAACTATACGCCTGAAGACCAAGAACAGCTCATGAACTATCGTGAAGCAAAAGATGGTCACATGTTACAAGAAGGGATCAATGAAGCAGGTGCGATGAGTGCTTGGTCAGCATTGGGTACCAGTTATTCCACCAATAACTTGCCAATGATTCCAATGTATATGTACTACTCTATGTTTGGTTTCCAACGTATTGGTGATATTGCATGGGCTGCAGGTGACTCTCAAGCACAAGGTTTCTTGTGTGGTGCAACAGCAGGTCGTACAACTTTGAATGGTGAAGGCTTACAACACCAAGATGGTCATTCACATATCTTGGCAGCAACTATTCCAAACTGCGTGGCTTATGATCCTTGCTTTGGTTATGAGTTGGCTGTGATTGTGCATGATGGTTTACAACGCATGTATGTCAATCAAGAACGTGTGTTCTATTACTTGACACTCATGAATGAAAACTATGATCAACCTGCATTGCCTGAAGGTGCTGAAGAAGGCATCAAGCGTGGTATGTATTTATTCAACCAAGATGAAAAAGCCACAGTTCAGTTGTTGGGCTCAGGTGTAATTTTACGTGAAGTTATCAAAGCGGCACAAATTTTACGTGATGAATACCAAATTCATTCTAATGTGTGGAGCGTAACAAGCTTCAATGAGTTAGCACGTGATGGTATGGCTGTTGAAGAATACAATCGCTTGCACCCACTTGAAGATGGTAAAGAATCTTGGGTGTCTCAGCAGTTACGTGATACCGATGGTATTGTCGTTTCAGCAACAGATCATATGCGCGCATATAGCGAACAGATCCGAGCTTACCTTCCAGATAGCCGTCCATATGTAACTTTAGGTACAGATGGTTATGGTCGTTCAGATACACGTGGCAACTTGCGTAGCTATTTCGGTGTAGATGCTGCTCATATCGTGGTTGCAACATTGAAAAAACTTGCCGATGAAGGTGAAGTGGACGCACGTTTAGTAAAAGATGCGATCTCTTCGTTTGAACTTGATGTTGACCGTCCAGTTGCATGGTTACCTCAAGCACATCCATCTGTGCAAGAAGTTGCAGCTTATACTGAATCTACTGAGGAGAAATAATGATGCAAATTACAACTCCTGATATTGGTGTAGATAAGGCAACGGTTGCCGAAATCCTCGTCAAGGTCGGCGATACCATTGCTGTAGATGACAGTATCGTTTTGCTGGAATCTGATAAAGCCTCTGTTGAAGTGCCTAGCACTTCAGCAGGTGTAGTAAAACGTATTGCGGTTGCTGAAGGTGACGAAGTTTCAGAAGGTGCAGTATTGATTGAAGTTGAATCTGCTGATGCAACTGTGACAGAAGCCGCTGAAGTACCTGCTCAAGAGCCAGCAAAAGCAGAAGCTGTTGCAGAAGTTAAAACTGAGTCTGTGGCGCCTGTGGCAAATTCAGCATCTACAAATACGACATCACAAACAGTTGAAGTGAAAGTTCCAGATATTGGTGTGGAAAAAGCTTTAGTAGGCGAAGTGTTAGTAAAAGTTGGTGATGAAATTGTTGTGGACGATAGCATTGTTGTTGTCGAATCAGATAAAGCCACAGTTGAAGTTCCAAGTACAGTCGCAGGTACAGTTGAAAGTGTTGTCGTTAAAGAAGGCGACAGTGTAAAAGAGGGCGTGCTACTCATTACGGTGAAAACTGCAGGTGATTCCGCAACGTCAACGACACCGTCTGCTGAAAAGTCTCAGCAAACAACTACAGCATCTGCTCAAGTCCCAGCACAAGAACAGTCCGCTGTGACTCAATCAGGTAAAGTTGAGGTCACTGTGCCAGATTTGGGCGTGGACAAAGCGACTATTTCTGAAATCTTGGTCAATGTGGGTGACCGTGTTGAAAAAGATCAAAGTCTTTGTGTTGCGGAATCTGATAAAGCATCTGTAGAAGTGCCAAGCACAGTTGCAGGTGTGGTCAGTGCTATTCATGTGGAATTGAATCAGTCTGTGACTCAAGGTACCGCTTTGGTGACCATTGAAGCAGAAGGTCAAGCAACACCAGCTCCTCAAGCGAAGCCTGCAACTCAATCATCGCAAGAAACAGCACCAGTCGCAGCTCAAGCACCGACTACTGCATCTGCAAAAGTTGAGACGCTTACTGCTGTAGACTCGGGTGAGAAATTATCAAAAGCACAGCAAGCTGAAAATGCCAAAGTCTATGCGGGTCCAGCTGTGCGTAAACTTGCACGTGAATTGGGCGTTATACTTTCTCAAGTTCAAGCTTCTGGTCCACATGCACGTGTGATGAAAGACGATGTTTTTGCTTTTGTTAAAGCGAAACTGACTGCACCACAAGCAGCGCCACAAACTACAGTTGCTCAGGTTGCTTCAGGTTTACCTGCTTTACCAGACTTCAGCGCATTTGGTGGTAGTGAAATTGCGCCAATGACACGTTTACAGCAAGTGTCTGTACCGCAGTTGTCACTGAACAATTTTATTCCGCAAGTAACACAATTTGATTTGGCGGATATTACTGAGCTTGAAGCTTGGCGTGGTGAACTCAAAGGTAAGTTTAAGCAAGACGGTATAAGCTTAACCATTCTTGCTTTTATTGCGAAAGCTGTAGCGTTCTTGTTGAAAGAAGAACCTTATTTTGCAGGTCATCTTGCTGACGATCAAAAGTCAGTGGTGTTACGTAAGGAAATTCATATGGGAATCGCAGTGGCGACACCAGATGGATTAACTGTTCCTGTATTGCGCAATCCTGACCAAAAATCAATTAAGCAAATTGCGATCGAATTGGGTGAGTTGAGTAAAAAAGCACGTGATAAGAAACTTTCTCCGAAAGATCTGCAAGGTGCCAACTTTACAATTACCAGCTTAGGTTCAATTGGTGGTACAGCGTTTACACCTTTGGTCAACTGGCCACAAGTTGCAATCTTGGGAATTTCACCTGCCACCATGCAGCCAGTTTGGAATGGTTCAGGTTTTGATCCGAAATTGATGTTGCCACTGTCATTGTCTTATGACCATCGTGTGATTAATGGTGCGGATGCGGCTCGATTTACCAATAAATTGACCAAGTTGTTATCGGACATTCGTAACATCTTGCTTTAAGTTTTAAATTTAAGAAAACCTCGCTTTATGCGGGGTTTTTTTATATTTAAGCCGATCAAATCTTTTGCTTTGATTGGTGTTTAAGATATTGAATAGTAAAAATTGAAAATAAACTGAAAAGCATTGTAGAATAGTTGTACTTCATTGGGGAGTAGCCGCTGTTTGTTATCAATACGATAATAAATGGGTGATGATCAACATAATTACTCAACAGAGTATGGTCATCATAGCAAAGAACCAATTTAGCTGAAGGCATGTACTCAGCTATCTTTTGTTGGCAAGACCTTTGATTTATCACTCCGCGTTGGATAGGTGACTATTCATATTGGCTAGCAGGAGGGGTAAGTCATCGGTAAATATTGCTAGCCAGAGACTTTGACATGTTAAATGCCTTCCTCATCTCTTTGGTGGTTGTTGCTTTATCCGAAATGGGCGATAAAACGCAACTACTCGCATTACTTCTTGCTGCACGTTTCCGTAAACCTATTCCGATTTTATTCGCGATTCTGATTGCGACATTGGTCAATCATGGCGTGTCAGCTGTGCTGGGGCAATGGATTACCACAGTACTCAGTCCAACTGTTCTGTTATGGATCGTTTCACTCGGCTTTATCGCCATGGCAGGTTGGATGCTGATTCCAGACGAACTGGATGATGAATCTGAAAGCATCAATAAATGGCAGAAATATGGGGTCTTTGGTGCAACATTTGTGTTGTTCTTCCTGGCTGAAATCGGTGATAAAACTCAAATTGCGACAGTAGCACTTGCTGCACGTTTTGACAGTATCGGATGGGTCACTCTAGGGACTACACTGGGCATTATGTTGGTCAATGCACCTGCTGTATTTATTGGTAATAAGTTGGCAGATAAATTACCAATTTCTTTAATTCATAAAATTGGCGCAGCGATATTCTTTATCATTGGTGTTGCCGCATTGGTACAACATTACTTTTTTTAAGGCTGTTTTTTCGATGCAGCTTTAAGCTGTGATTGGATCAGCACCTTTTCAAGATAAAAAAACTCAACCTAGTGTTGGGTTTTTTATTATTTTGAGAATAATCACACAAATAATCATAAAACTTAGGTTGTATATTTATTGTAACTTTGAAGAAAACCTTATATGTTGTATGGGATAAATAAAGATTTATTTTAAAAAAGGTTTTGGGGTTCTGGGTATGGCTTTAGATCGCACCACATCGCAAGTTTTGTTTGATAATGGCACACATAAATGTATTAGTTTTACCAGTTTGGTGAAAGGCGAAGGTGTACAAGCCAATCAATTTTTGATTCTCAATAATGAACGTGCAGCAGTTTTGGATCCAGGTGGTGATTTAACTTATGTACCTTTAACTATGGAATTAAATAAATACACACGTTTGCAAAACCTAGACTATGTGATGGCATCTCATCAAGACCCTGACATTATTACCTCAATGCCACGTTGGTTAGTGTATACCGATGCTAAAGTGGTCGCTTCTAAGTTGTGGGCGCGCTTTTTACCTCACTTAAATTCCGCTTTTATGAGTGACCGTATGAAAGGCGGTTGGTTAGAACGTTTGATTGAGTTACCTGATCAAGGGGGTTCAATTCCTTTGGGTGAAACTCGAATTATTGTCGTTCCTGCACATTTCTTACATTCAGTAGGGAATTTTCAGTTTTACGACCCCATCTCTAAAATTTTATTTTCTGGGGATATGGGGGCATCTATTGTTGATGATGCATCTACACCGATAGATGATTTTAATAGTCATATTCCAAGTATGCGTGGTTTTCATCAACGGTATATGTGTACCAACAGAATCATTCGCTTATGGGTGAAAATGGTGCGTCAGATGGATATTGAGATGATCGTACCTCAGCATGGCAAACCTTTTATTGGAAAGGAAATGATCAATCAATTTTTAGATTGGATTGAAAATTTACAGTGTGGTGTTGATTTGATGGATGAGACCGTGTTTACCTGTCCTCAATAAAAAAACTCAAAAAATCTATTGTGTTTGGATACGACTTTTTTTAGGATTTTCTTGCCAAAATCTTAAACTGATAACGAGAATCTTAAAAAAATGTTGTCACAAATCTCAGCACAGGATGCGTGCTTAAACTGTGGGGCGTGTTGCGCCTTTTTCCGAGTCTCATTTTATTGGGCGGAGGGAGAAGCAATGCCTTCAGATTATGTAGAACCGTTAACTGCAGTATATTCATGTATGCAAGGGACCAATCAAAAACAACCCCGTTGTATTGCATTGGATGGTGTTGTTGGACAGCAGGTCAGTTGTACCATGTATGAACAACGCAGTTCATCTTGTAAAGAGGTGCAGGCTGGGGATGCACAATGTGCCAAAGCAAGGCAGGCACATAATTTAATTCCTTTGATTGATATTGATGTCATGACACCCAGTAATGATGAAGATTTTGATCAGGTGTGCTAATGCTGCAATGGAGAAGTTTAGGATACGAGAAGATTTTTTTACAAGAGATACAAGCTCTAATCATATATTGAGTCGTTTTTTGACAGTAGCCTAGAGTTGTTTAAAAAGCAGAGACTGTCAGCTGACAGTTTGCTGTGGTGTTAAATCCACTATAATTTTATATTCAAAGCCCATTTTTATTTCAATAAGATACTGAAAAATAAAGGGTGATCGAGAATAAGATAAATCCGCACAATAAAAAATGAAAATTGAACGGAAATTTGTATATAATAGCTCACGGAAATTACCAGCGAGACTGTTATGTTGACCATCGTTCAAGAAGCGTTAACCTTCGATGATGTCTTATTACTCCCTGCCTATTCTACTATCCTCCCAAAAGATGTCTCTCTAAAGACACGCCTCACACGCGGCATTCAACTGAACATACCTATGGTTTCAGCAGCAATGGATACAGTGACTGAGTCACGTATGGCGATTGCAATGGCGCAAAATGGTGGTATCGGTATTTTACATAAAAACATGGATATTTCTGCGCAAGCTGCAGAAGTTCGCCGTGTGAAAAAATTTGAAGCAGGCATGGTGAAAGATCCTATCACCGTGACTCCTGAAACGACGATTCGTGACTTGATTGCGATTACTCAAGCCAACAATATCAGTGGTGTACCTGTTGTTAAAGACGGCAAGGTTGTTGGAATTGTGACAGGACGAGATACTCGTTTTGTGACCAATTTAGAGCAACCTGTAAGTAACATCATGACCGGGCAAGATCGTCTTGTGACTGTTCGTGAAAATGAGTCTAAAGAAAATATTCAAGCATTGTTACAACAACATCGCATTGAAAAAGTGTTGGTGGTGGATGATAACCATGCCTTAAAAGGTTTGATTACTGTCACTGATTTCCGCAAAGCAGAATCTTATCCAAATAGTTGTAAAGACGAATTAGGTCGTTTACGTGTTGGTGCTGCGGTGGGTACTGGTGCAGAAACGCCAAGCCGTGTTGAAGCTTTAGTAGAGGCAGGTGTCGATGCGATTGTGGTAGATACTGCGCATGGTCACTCTGCAGGCGTGATTGAGCGTGTACGTTGGGTCAAAGCCAATTTCCCACAAGTTCAAGTCATTGGCGGAAATATCGCAACAGGTGATGCGGCATTGGCATTGCTTGACGCGGGTGCAGATGCTGTAAAAGTCGGGATTGGTCCTGGTTCAATCTGTACAACACGTATTGTTGCGGGTATTGGTATGCCGCAAATTTCAGCAATTGATAGTGTTGCAAATGCACTGAAAGATCAAATTCCGTTAATTGCTGATGGTGGTATTCGCTTCTCTGGCGATATGGCGAAAGCGATTGGTGCTGGTGCAAGTACCATTATGGTGGGTTCACTCATGGCAGGTACTGAAGAAGCACCTGGTGAAGTTGAATTCTTCCAAGGTCGTTACTACAAAGCTTACCGTGGTATGGGTTCTTTGGGTGCAATGGCAGGTGCAACAGGTTCTGCAGACCGCTATTTCCAAGACTCTAAAGCAGGTGCTGAAAAGTTAGTTCCAGAAGGTATTGAAGGTCGTGTACCTTACAAAGGACCAATGGGTAACATCGTACATCAAATGATGGGCGGTTTACGTTCATCAATGGGCTATACAGGTTCCGCAACCATTGAAGATCTTCGCCAAAATGCAAAATTTGTGAAAATTACTGCAGCAGGTATGCAAGAGTCGCATGTGCATGATGTCACGATTACTAAAGAAGCACCGAACTATCGAGTGGGTTAATCTTTTGTAATATTTTGATTGAAAAAAGCCGTCAGTTTATGACGGCTTTTTTATTTTGGTGTAAAGTATAAACGTGAAAAATTGATTGTTATACAACGCATAATAAGTGGGTAAAAAATGAGTTATTTCGGTACAGATGGGATTCGTGGAAAATTTGGTGAACTCCCAATTACCCCTGAATTTGCACTTAAACTGGGGTTTGCTGCGGGTAAAGTATTAAAGCAAATTAGCCCAAAAACAAAACCTATTGTGGTTTTAGGTAAAGATACACGTTTATCTGGTTATATTCTTGAAGCAGCATTACAGGCAGGCTTAAATGCAGCAGGTGTTTATGTGCACTTGTTAGGACCGTTACCTACCCCAGCGATTGCCCATTTAACGCGTGCATTGCATGCCAATTTAGGGATCGTCATTTCTGCATCACACAATCCTTATTTTGATAATGGCATTAAATTTTTCTCAGATGAAGGCAAGAAACTACCTGATACGATTCAAGAAGCGATTAACCGTGAATTAGAAAAAGATATAGTCATTGAAGACACCGCTAACTTGGGTAAAAGTGTACGTGTTAAAGATGCCAATGGGCGATATATTGAATTTTGCAAATCGACGTTCCCGTATCATTTCAATTTACGCCATTTAAAAATTGTTGTGGATTGCGCCAATGGTGCAGCTTATAGCGTGGGTCCTGCGGTGTTCCGTGAATTGGGTGCCAAAGTGATTGCACTTTATAATGATCCTGACGGTTTAAATATCAATAAAGATTGTGGGTCAACACATCCTGAAAACTTACAAAAAGCTGTTGTGGAGCATCAAGCAGATTTAGGCATTGCTTTTGATGGCGATGCTGACCGTGTTGTTTTGGTTGATCGTCATGGAAAGCTGGTAGATGGTGACCATATTCTTTATATCTTAGCCACACAGTCCTCACAGAAACCAGCAGGTGTAGTGGGTACAGTGATGAGTAACATGGCTTTGGAATTGGCATTGGAAAAGGCAAAAGTACCTTTTGTGCGTGCTAAAGTGGGTGACCGCTATGTTTTACAAAATCTAGAAGAAAACAACTGGGTCATTGGCGGTGAGCCATCAGGTCATATTTTGACTTTAGACAAGAGCACCACAGGTGATGCCATTATCGCGGCACTGCAAGTATTGACGGTGTTGGTTGAGCAAAATAAAGCTTTGGATGAATTGGTCGCCGAGTTTAAAACTTTGCCCAATGTTTTGGTCAATGTACGCCTTGAACAAATGTTTGACCCATATGCAGTGCCTGCCTTGGTTGCTGAATTTGATAAAGCAGAAACATTACTCAAAGGGCGTGGTCGAATTTTAATTCGTAAATCTGGGACTGAACCGATTATCCGTGTTATGGTAGAAGGTGATGATTTGCAAGAAGTCACTGATTTAGCAAATCATTTAGCAGATGCTGTACGCAAAAATGCTGCCTAAAAATAGTATCTAATCTGTAGAAGGTTTGGGTTCATGAGTGATGTGATTAAAGATTTAAGCGAGCTTCGTTTAACCTATCAGAAAGGTGAACTGCATGAGGAACAGGTGGATGCCCATCCACACCAACAGTTTCTCAATTGGTTTAATTTGGCTTTAGAAGCCAAGCTTCATGAACCTTATGCAATGTCCCTGGCGACTGCAAATGCACAAGGTCGCCCGCATGTGAGGACAGTGTTATTGCGTGGTGCAACCGAAGCTGGTTATGACTTTTATACCAACTATGACAGTCAAAAAGGTTTGGATTTAGCTGAAAATCCTTTTGCAGAACTTCTCTTTTACTGGCCGGAGTTGGAGCGCCAAGTCCGTGTTAGTGGTCAAGTCGAGAAAATATCTGAGCAAGAGTCTACTGATTATTATCACAAGCGTCCACGCGATAGCCAAATTGCAGCGCATATCAGTACACCTCAAAGTGGGGTGATTGCGAATCGTGAACAACTTCAACAACGCTTTCAAGCACTGTATGATCAAGTTGCGGAGAAAGACCAACTGGTAAAACCTGAGTTTTGGGGAGGCTATCGTTTGCAACCCGACTATTATGAGTTTTGGCAAGGTCGTCCAAATCGTTTACATGATCGTTTAACGTATGAAAAAACAGATGGATTTTGGAAATTACAACGTTTGATGCCATAAATGCAAAAAATACAAATTAAACAACGACCACTGTTGACACGCCCTGATCATTTTCAGGGCGTATCACCGTTTATTGCTGAACTTTTGGCAAGACGTGGAGTGCAGTCGGAACAAGAACTTGATTTAAAACTGAAATATTTACTTGCACCCAAAATGAAAGGTTTGGAGCAGGCGATTCAGATCATCGACCAAGCCATAGATGAACAGAAAAAAATCGTCATTGTGGGGGATTATGATGCCGATGGTGCGACCAGTACAGCACTGATGATATTGGCTTTAAATGAAATGGGAGCAAATGTTCAATATCTAGTGCCTGATCGTTTTAAATATGGTTATGGTCTCACCCCTAAGATTGCCGATTTAGCTTTTGAAAAATTTCAACCCGATTTATTGGTCACTGTAGATAATGGAATTTCCAGTCATGCAGGAGTTGATCAAGCGCATTTACTGGGTATGCAGGTCATTATTACCGACCACCATTTGACTACCAAGCAAACACCTCAAGCTGAAGCTGTGGTGAATCCGAATCAACTGGGATGTGAGTTTCCAAGCAAGGCATTGGCGGGTGTGGGGGTTGCTTTTTATTTATTGGCGAATTTAAGCAGTCATCGTGCAAAACTTGCTAAATCGACTGCAAAAATGCAGCAATATTTAGATTTGGTTGCTTTAGGCACTTATGCCGATGTGGCAAGTCTGGATTATAACAATCGGATTTTGGTCGATGCAGGTGTGAAGCGAATTCAGCAAAATCAGTGTCGTGCTGGAATCAGTGCATTGTTGGATATCGCAGGGCGTGATCCAGCTGAGTTAAAAGCTTCTGATTTAGGGTTTGTCTTAGGTCCTCGAATTAATGCGGCAGGACGTATGGAAACCATGGATATTGGGATTGAATGTCTATTGGCAACTGATATGCAAACTGCCTATGCATTGGCGCGTCAGTTGAACGATTTAAATTTGGAGCGCCGTCAAGTTGAATCACAAATAAAGCAAGAAGCACTGACTGAGCTAGAACAACTTGAATTAGACCAAGACAATTTACCCGCTGCGTTGGTGATGTTTGAAGAGCATTGGCATCAAGGCGTGATTGGTATTGTGGCAGGGCGTTTAAAAGAACAATTTCATCGTCCGAGTATTGTATTTGCTGCCGATAAAGATGGCATTCATATCAAAGGATCTGCTCGCTCAATAGAGGGTATCCATATTCGAGATATGATTGAAAAAGTGGCAGAACAGTATCCTGATTTAATTAGCCATTTTGGTGGTCATGCTGCTGCGGCAGGTTTGACCATTCAAAAGCAAGATTTTGAAGCATTTAAGCAGCGTTTTACTGAACTGGTTGCTCAATCAGATGAATCTCTGTTTCAAGCGGTGTTATGGACAGACGGTGAATTACCTGCTCAAGCCTTTCAACTGCAAACGGTTGATACACTCGAACAATTGGGTCCTTGGGGGCAAAAGTTTCCTGCCCCTGTGTTCGAAGGGCAGTTTAAGGTGATTGACTACCGCTGGCTGAAAGATGCTCATTTAAAATTGCGTTTGGCTTTAGCAGATGGGCAGGCTGTGGATGCTATTGCATTTAATGTTCGTGATAAATTCAATTTTGATCCGATGCAGGATCGTGTTCGTATCGTCTATGAGTTAGATAAAAATCAATTCAATGGCAATGTGAGTTTGCAATTGCGAATGTTGCATTTGGAACAGTAATTTCAAATGAAAAAGCGCTGATGTAGGCGCTTTTTTATTGGCATATGATTAAAAAATAATGAGTTAACTATACGAATAAAAACAAGCCATGTGCTGATTCAATCGGCAAAGGGATTCAAATCTGCTGATATTTCTGAATTGATCATGTCCACTTTAAAAATTGAAAAGAATGTATTTTTCATATCTTAAGCAATATCTCCTTATAGAATTAATTTAATATAAATCAATTGATTATTATTTATCATAAATATTTTATTGTATTAAGATACATTAAGATATATCTTAATATGTATAAATTAATCAATTTGAGAAAAATAAAGATGAAATCAGCTCAGCATGATCATTCACAACATGACTTTGAACATCGTGGACATCATCCAGAAAAAGGCTATGCTGGACGTAGAGGTCGCTTATTTGAATCGGGAAAAATGAAGCTTTTGGTACTTCATTTGATTGAACAGCAAGCCAAACATGGTTATGAAATTATCAAGGACATTAGTGAACTGGTGGGTGGCGGCTATACACCCAGTTCAGGCACTATTTATCCCACACTGACCTATCTTGAAGAAATAGGCTTTGTTCGGGTAGAGAGTACGGCGGATGATCGCAAGCAATATCATCTTACTGACGCTGGAAAGTTACACTTAAAAGAGCAACATCAACACATTCAACATTTATTAGCGCGTTTAGAAACGCGTCGTGAAATTCATGAAAATGACCAATATCTGGATGTGCATCGCGCCATGGAAAATTTAAAAACGGCGTTGCGTTTAAAGCTCAAAGGTAAAGATTTTAATGCAGAACAGGTCAGACAAGTTGCTGAGATCATTGATCAAGCAGCTGTAAAGATTGGGCGTTTATAGCATGACATCCAAAAGGTGAGACATGAATATTGAAATCCAACAGAAATTACGTCACGCAAACTTAAAAATTACTCAGGCACGAGTGATTGTATTCAAAGCCTTATCAGATCAAAAAGCACAACTGACAGCTAAACAAATTTATCAGCAGTTATATCTGAACAATCAGCAGATTAGCTTATCCACCATCTATCGTGTAGTGAGTGACTTAGAAAGGGCGGGTTTGGTGAGTCAAAAATTGAATGGTAGAGATGAAGCACGCTATGCCTTGATTAACAAGTCCGAAGCTGAATTTCTCAACATTCATTGTGCTGATCTGAAACAGATCAATAAATCCTCTTTGATTGAATCACTGGAAAAGGTTTTCCAACAATTCAATATCGATATTTTAGAGATTGAATTTAACAACACATTACACTAGAAGGTTTAGAGAAAGAGTATGAAACAACATCAATACCACGTGAGCGTACAGCATCTTGCAGATGCCAAAGGTCAACCATCAAACTACAGTGAAAATATCGAATTTAATGTGGGAAACCACGACGATATTTTTGAAATTGTTGAACGTTTAAAAAAAGCTGAGTTTTTTGATGATGAGACAACAAAGGCATTTGCAGTAGGACTCAAATTGTTTTTAGAAGTGATGATTACCCATCGTGATCATATTTTATTTAAAGACTTTGAACCCGCAGTAAAACAATTTATGAAAAATTTAAAGCAAAATGTAAAGAAAGAGGCATGATGATTAAAACAGATACATTTAGAGTGTTGGTATAATACAAGCAAAATCTACAATGATCGTGGGTAAAATTCCCAAATTACCCGCAAAATATGCCAATTGGTTGATGCCATTTTTCCTTTCAGGATTAATGAGTGCCACTATTTCTATGATTAATTTATGGAAAAATGTGGGATGGTTTGATGCATTTTTTACAAAATGGTTCGATGTCTGGCTATTTTCATGGATGATTGCCTTTCCAACGGTATTGACATTTTTACCGATCGTCCGTCGATTTACTGGACTATTTGTAAACCTAACACCGCCGCCAACACCTTAAACAAAAAGTTCTGAAAATGGATGGTGTTGGATGGAGATTAGGTGTAGAGCATTTTAAGCGCAAGCCTATATCAGAAAATACAACATCATCAGTTGAGCATCACCATCCTCATAACAAAAACCACACTATTATTGTCCTATTCATAGTATTCAGCGTATTAAGATAGCTATAGGTTGATGGATATAAAACCGCTAGGCTAGATATATTGAAATGGCAGATGTTGAAAGAACATCCTGAGCTGATGAACAACTTTAGGATAACAAAATGACCAATACCAACTATACCGAGATTTCTAATTCTGACGATTGTGAAAAATACGTGAATCAATTTATTCAAGATTTTCCAATTCGCTCAGCAGAAATAGGCAGAGGCACCGTCATTAAACGTGCATTACCAAGTCGTCAGAAACGTATGATAGGAGCATGGTGCTTTTTAGATCACGCAGGACCAGTGACATTTCCTCAAGGAGATGGATTGGATGTTGGACCACATCCACATATCGGGCTACAGACTTTTACGTGGATGATTGAAGGCACAATGATGCATACAGACAGCATTGGCTCAAAACAATTGATTCGCCCAAAGCAAGTTAATTTGATGACGGCAGGTTACGGAATTTCTCATACAGAAGTTGCACCTGATACCGAAACCCGAATGCATGCGGCACAACTGTGGATCGCCTTGCCTGATGATAAAATCAATATGGCACCTCAATTTGACCATTATCCTGTATTGCCTGTGGTCGAAAAGGACAATATTGAATTCACTGTATTAGTTGGTGAATTTATGAATACCGTGTCTCCAGTCCAAGTTCATACAGAATTATTGGGCATTGATTTTTTTGCCAAAGAACAGACCAAAACCCGTATTCCGCTCAATCCTAAATTTGAGTATGGATTTATGGCTTTAGAGAGTGATGCAATCGTCAATGGTCATGATTTAAATAGTGACAATATGGTAGTGCTGGAACCAGGAATCTCCCAGATTGAAGTGGAACTTCCGAAAGGTTCTCGTTTGTTGTTGATTGGTGGAGAACCCTTTGAGTCACCTATTTTATTGTGGTGGAACCTTGTGGGGCGTACTCAAGAGGAACTGAAAACAGCGACAGAGCAATGGATCAATCAAGATGCCCGTTTTGGAACAATTCCTGATTATGATGGTCCACGTTTAGAAGCCCCAGCATTTCCAGATAAGATGCGACCATCGAAGTAATCGGTGCCATGATTGATTGCTGATCTTGAGACAAGAGCTTAAATTAAACAATTTGCGTTAAAGGCTCATCCCTTAGCGCAAATACTGAGCTTACAAAGTTCCATCTAAACGAAGGTTAAATAAAAATTTCAATATTATAGGAAAATAAAATGGCAATTATTGCAAATGCAAAAGTAAAAACTTATCCAGAACCATGGTCAGGTGAAGTGCTCAGTGGTAAGCACCAACTGATTACTGATAAACCTGAATCTTTTGGGGGGCAAGACAAAGGTTTAGCACCTTATGATTTTGTTTGTTCGGGGTTGATTTCCTGTACGATGATTACGTTACGGATGTATGCGCAACATAAAGGCTTTGATTTGGGCGAGTTTACAGTAGAAGCAGATTTTAATGTCAACAAAGAAGGTAAAGAATGGATTGAACGCCGTTTATCATTTGCCAATGCTTTATCAGAAGAATTGCATCAAAAGGTATTAGACATTTGCCAAAAAACACCCGTCACCAAAACCTTGTTACGTAGTGTAGAAATCAATACCTCGATTATTTGAGTGATATTGAAAAAACAATTTGATTTGGAAAAGACATTTTGTTGAGCAACAAAGTGTCTTTTTTTATCTGGTCAATATTGCTGATGACTTATTTACAACTGATGTTATAAATTTGTGTATAAAACTGAGCTTGATCTAAGGGCTTAAAATCTAAATCATCAAAAGAATAAAACGCAGCTCCAGTTTCGCCATCATGACTCAACGTAATGTCATCAAATTTTTTTACGAGTTTGCTGTTTGAGGTTTGTCCTGCAAAGTAATCAGCACCTCGAAGGGCGATGGTTTTCCCTTTACAGTCGACAATAAGTTGTTTAATCACAGATTGATAAGGCAGATCAGTGTTTCGTTTGATTGGCGTAGCATATTTTTCGTAGATCACCGCTTGTTTAAATGAATCACGAATCACTTTATTTGCCTTGCTGTCAATAAAGGCTTGACCTTGAGGCTCAATAGCTCCCAGCAAAATAAGTTTGGGATGATAAGAATATGCATTGGCGCATGCCAATAATAGAGTTAAACCGAGTAAATGCTTCATTTTTATTTTTCAGTATGGCTGATATTCAGACAGATTATAAACACAGTCATTCCAGAGCACACTTAAAAAAGTGTTAAAAATAGAGTAATTCAATTGTTGAAAAGCCAAGATCAATCTATAGTCAGAACACAATAATTGAGGCAATAAAAATGATTACATTACATCATCTGGATCAATCACGCTCGTTACGGATTATTTGGGCTTTGGAGGAGTTGGGGCTTGAATACCAAATTAAGCATTATAAGCGTTTGCCTACCTTAGCTGCACCGCCAGAGTTAAAAGCTGTTCATCCACTTGGAAAGTCTCCTGTGTTGACGGATGGTGATTTAACAATTGCTGAATCTGCGGTAATTTTAGACTATCTTCAAACGACCTATGATAGCAAAAATCAGTTTAAGCCTCAGAATCCTCAAGATCTCATGCAATATAACTATTGGATGCATTATGCAGAAGGTTCTTTAATGCCTTATTTGGTGATGACTTTGGTGATGACCAATATGCCGAAACATGTACCATTTTTGATTCGACCGATAGCAAAAAAAATCTCCGAAGGGGTACGTGGTGGTTTTATCAATCCACGTTTAAAAGAGCATTCTGCATTCTTGGAAGACTATTTTAGCCAGCATGATTATGCGGCAGGGGAGTTCTCTTTTGCTGATATTCAGATGAGCTTCCCTGTGATAGCAATGCAGCAACGTACTCAAAATAAGATGCCTCAAATTGCAGCTTATGCGGAACGCATTCAGCAGCGACCTGCTTATCAACGTGCTAAAGCAAAAAGCGGTGATTAATTGTTTGAGAGCTCAAAGTGAAGTCTAAATGAATTTGATCTTTTTACCGGGTGCATCTGGAAGTACTGAATTTTGGCAACCTGTGATGCAAAGCTTGTCGATGAATTATGCAAAAACCGTGATTGCCTATCCAAGCTTTGGGGGATGCCCAGATCATCCTCAAATTCATAGTTTTGAAGATCTACAAACTTATGTCCTCAATCAGATTGAACAACCATCGATATTGATTGCGCAGTCTATGGGAGGCATCTTTGCTGTCCAAGCAGCATTACAAAAACCAGAATGGGTTAAGGGACTGGTATTGGTTGCAACTTCAGGAGGAATCAATTTAGCTCCATTTCATGTGGCGGATTGGCGAGAAGACTATCGTCAAACTTTTGCTGTTCCAAGTTGGTTTATGGATCATCGATCTTATTTGGATGATGTATTAACCCAGATTTCTTGCCCTGTTCTATTAATCTGGGGTGATTCAGATCCAATCAGTCCAGTTAAAGTCGGTGAATATTTGCAGGACAAAATCAAAAATTCAATATTACATGTCATTCCACAAGGTGAGCATGATTTAGCCCATGTTTTTGCAGATCAAGTGACAGAATGGGTTGAAGATTTTCTTTCCGAACATGAATGTACTTTACCATAATGACAATTGTGACTCGTCTTGTAGATCTGTGAGTTGGTATAGACCCACGCCAATTAAACGGAATTGAAAATGCTCAGGAATCTGCATTTCATTCAATAAGATTTGAACCACTTGAGTCATTTCTTGTGGTGATTTAAGTGCAGTCTTAAAACTCTTACTGTGTTGTAGTACCTGAAAATTCTTTAATTTCAGTTTGACGGTCACACCTCGTGCTTGCATCTGTTTCTTTTCTAAACTGAGCCAAACCCTTGAGATTAAATTGTCCCAATAGATTGCACATTGTTCGAGATTAAAATCGTCATCAAATGTGGTTTCTTTTGAAATTTGCTGACGTTGCCGTTCTGCTTGTACAGGTCGATCATCTATGCCTTGAGCATATAAAAACAACTGTTTGCCATATTTACCGAAATGGTGAATTAAGATATTTTCTTCAATTTTTTGCAAGTCGCCCAATGTTTCTAAATTTAAACTTTTGAGTTTTTCTTGAGTAACTTTACCCACGCCAGGAATTTTTTTTAGGGCTAAATCTTGAATAAAATTTTGCACTTGGCTGGGTTTAATGATGCAAATCCCGTTGGGCTTGTTCCAATCTGAAGCGACTTTGGCAAGGAATTTATTTGGTGCAACGCCTGCGGATGCAGTAAGACCCGTTTGTTGGAAAATATCAGCACGAATTCGTTCAGCGACTTCTGTGGCACTGGGAATATTGAGTAAGTTTTCAGTCACATCAAGATAAGCTTCATCTAAAGACAAAGGTTCAATGAGTGATGTATATTTTTGAAAAATTTCATGAATTTGACGAGAAACATCACGATATTTTTCAAAATTAGGTTCAATCACATAGACTTGTGGGCAACGTTTTTTCGCTTGTGACATCGACATGGCAGAGCGTAAGCCGAACTCACGGGCAGGGTAAGATGCCGCAGCAATCACCGCCCGAGGGTGATGTGAAGAAATCACCACAGGTAAATGCCTTAATTCAGGACGTTCAAGTAGTTCCACAGATGCATAGAATGCATCCATATCGATATGGATGATTTTTCTCATGAATGACACAGTGTTACAGCGCTGTGTGTTTATTCTAACCGATCTTGATTTGTTGTAAGTGGTGAATTTGGTGTTTGGTAGCGAATCTGCGACAGTCTGTGTCGAGATGATGGTTGGCTAATTTAACTTATTCTGTTGTAAAAACTGTTTCCACTGTTCAGCATCTCCATAAAAAACATTTAAATCAACATTTTTAGCAATGCCTTGAATTGTTCCCTGATTGGTATTTTGCCAAAAAGTCCATTCACGACCATCTTTTAAATCAGGCTTATCTTTATACTCACGAATCCAAATCGGTGTGTCCTTAAATTCGCCTGTAAGAACCATGTTATAAAATACTTTGGACGTGTAAAAAATGGGTTGTTTAGCATAATGTTGATGCAACTGATCATGTATGATTTTGATTTGTTTCAGTAATTGCTCTTTGGTGTAAGTGTTGATACAGGCACTGTCATATTCCAAATCGATGACAGGGGGCAAGGCATTACTTTTGTTGGGTACTGTTTTGATAAAGTTTTGTGCTTGAATTGCGCCGTCTCGACACAAACGGAAAAAGTGATATGCACCTACACGCATACCACGTTCACGTGCTTCTAACCAGTAATCCTGAAATTTATCATCTTGATAATCTCCGCCTTCAGTGGCTTTGAGATAAACAAATTGATACTGCTGAGGAGAGATTTTTTTCCAATCGATCTCACCTTGATGATGTGATACATCGAAACCACGAATAACATAATCTTGAGCACCAGCATTTTGTGGATAAAACACAGCCAAGTAACTGGCGATACCCAATAAACTGATACATCCGATACTGGTGAAGATAGAACGATATTTAGGTTGGTGTTTCACAAAAATCATCCTGTTGCCAATGTTATGCAATTTCTAGATTAATCGTCGCGTTGCAGTATTGATCATGTGTTGATTGTACGCGTTTCGCTTTAGGGTGCGTCATTTGACTACCCAATTGTTCAATAAATTTACATGACGCATATTTTTTGGCACGTGCTTGATATTCAGTAATCCATCTGTCTCGGTCAAGCATACGGTTTTCTTGAACTGGCCAAACCCCTAAACGTAAGGCATCTATACCAATTCTCCACGGTTTCGGACTAATCCTTGCTCGGAAACAGTTTTGGTTCTTACACATACGCACATAGTTTGGATCGGCTTGTAGTGCAATAAAAAACTGTTGAGTTTCTTCACTGCGAGGTTCAAAGAGCTCATGCATGACCAAGACCCGATAGCCTTTTGGGGTTTGATAGACACGTAAATGCCAAGTTGGATGTTGCATAGAAAATTGACGAATGGATTTTAAGGCTTGTTGCTCAGGTGAACCCTTCCATTTATTTTGAATACTCAACAATATTTCGGCAGTTTGTTTGCTGAGTACAATGGAAAAAAACACGCCGAATAGCAACACCCACCATGTTTTAAGTAATACAGTACAGACGATACTGATGAAAAAGAGCAATATAAAACTTAAAAAATACAGTCGACTATTCGGCGCATAATTAAAATCAATGTCTGCAAATAAAACATCGGGCGTATTGAGACAGAGTGCACCATAAGAATTACGTGTGATCACCACATCATCGTGTTGTTGAATAATTTCTTCACGAATGGGCAAACCTTCACTGCCATTATAAGGAATTTTATGGTCAAGTTTGCGAATGTTCTGTCCTGATCTAAGTTGCTCAAGTGCCTCTTTAACACGTGTTTCTGCATGTATTAGTGCATCATGCATACTCAAATCTGACCAACCAAATCGTTTGATGGTGACTTGGCGTTTTTCGTACTGTGTTGTTATTTTTGCTTCCGCCCAATATCTTGGAATGATCATATGATGTGTCCTTATTCTTTATTCAGTTTTATTTTGAACAGTTTAATCTCGGGTATCTTTTGGGATCTGAAAGAAAATTAAAGCAGTGATGATATTGATAGCACCTAAGCAGATCAGTGTATAGTGAAAAGCTTGAGTAATATGTGTCTCTGTAAAATAGACGGTAAAAGTATTCAACAATGTGCCTGCTAAGGCAATACCAATACTCATTGAAAGCATCATAATCATCGACAAGAAACTGTTACCACTACTGGCATCTTGTTGAGTTAAATCTTTCAGCGTCAACGTATTCATGGTCACAAACTGCAATGAATTGAGTACACCAAAAATAAAGAAGTGTAGAGTGCGCAGCCAAAGTGGCGTATCGACGGTATGCAAGGCAAAGCTGGCAATACATGCACCAATCAACAGGGTATTGACCAATAAAAATGGACGATAGCCTGTGCGTTGTAAAATAGGGCGGATGATGGGTTTGGAAAATAATGAGCCTAATACAATTGGCGTCATCATGATTCCTGTCATCAAAGGCTCCATTTTAAAAGCCACTTGTAACATGAGCGGTAAAATGAAAGGCACTGCGTTGCCACCAAAACGAGCAAAGAAATTTCCCAATACACCGATGGCATAAATTTTATTTTTAAATAAACGGCTACGAAATAGTGCATTCTGATGCGTATGGGCATGATAAGCATAAATACATGCTGAAATGATGCCGATAGAAAGTAAGCCGATACTGAGGTTTCGAGAGATTTCTTTACTGGCAATATTTTCAATACCGAGAGCCATACCCACCATCGCGATGGCTAAAAGAACAAAACCGCTGAAATCGAAAGATTTCACTGAAGCGTCTTTGACATTGGGCATGGCTTTAAAGGTGACAAATGTCCCTAAGATTCCGATCGGTAAATTGATCAAAAAAATCCAATGCCACGAGGCATATTCAACCAGCCACCCTCCTAAAACAGGACCCATCAATGGTCCGAGTAGCCCTGCCAAACTCATCAGACTCATTGCTGAAAGAAATTGTTCACGAGGAATAATTTTTAACATGGCTAAACGACCTACTGGAACCAGTAGTGCACCACCTATGCCTTGAATGACTCGGAATGCGATCAGCAAATTAAAATTGTTGGATAGCGCACAACCCAAAGAGGCACTGGTAAAAATCACAATTGCGATAAAAAAAGTATTCCGTACTCCAAAGCGATCAGCCAACCAGCCACTCAAAGGAATACAGGCGGCAACAGCCAATACATAGCTGATGACAATACCATGCATTTTTAATGGATTTTCTTGCAAACTTTCCGCCATTGCAGGCAAGGCTGTATTGATAATGGTGGTATCCAAGCCTTGCATGAAAAAGCCGATCGAAACTAAAAAAACCAATAAATAAAATTTAGACTGTAATTTGCTGTGCGATGGCGTTGCAGTCATAGAACTGAAATAAGTCAATTTTGTGAATAGTTTAAAACAATGCTCAGCTTAAATCTGTATGAAATCGTTGTTGAACCAGCGAGATAAATGAGCTTTGGTACATGAGTCAAAAAATGAGGCATTGTACAGTTGATCTGAATGCACTGATTTCTGTGCAAAGTTAAAATGTGATCACTGAGTAAGCTTCCCCGCATTTAGAATGCTTTTGCCAAAGATACTGTGTCAAAGGTCAAGAAACTGCAATAAAAGTGTAATGTGTTGGTCATGAAATTTACACCCCTAATCCTTATAGTGGTGAAAATTTAAACTACAACGGATTGGCGCATGAACTTAAAGATTTCTGCATTGTGTTTAGCAATGCTTTCTGTGGGACTGGTGGCATGTAATGATGACAATGATCAATCAACACCACCAGTGGTTGAGGAAGCAACACCTGAAAGTATTAGCCTAAGTCTATTAGGTCGTTATGAGACAGGTGTTTTTGCTGAAAGCGCAGCAGAAATTCCTGCTTATGATGCAAGCACCAAACGAGTATTTGTGGTCAACGCCAAAAAAGGTTTGGTCGATGTACTTGATGTGTCTAAGCCAGATGCACCTGTGCATATTGGCGAGCTCTCTGCACGTGAAGCCTTGGCAGAGTCAGAAGTAAATTCTGTGGCGATCAAAAATGGTATTGTTGCGCTTGCCGTTCAAGCCAAGCAAAAAACTGACAAAGGGATGGTGGCATTTTTTGATGCTAAGGATTTAAAACTCATCAGTAAAGTTGAAGTGGGTGCTTTACCAGATATGCTGACTTTTACCCCAGATGGTAAAACAGTTTTGGTTGCCAATGAGGCTGAACCTAATGATGATTATAGTATTGATCCTGAAGGCTCAATCAGCATTATTGATATCACGAATATTCGTCAGCCAACCGCAACTGTTGCAGACTTCAAAGTATTTAATGATAAAAAAGCAGAGTTGATTAAATCAGGTGTACGAATTTTTGGTCCAAAAGCGACAGTCGCTCAAGACTTAGAACCTGAATACATCGCAGTTAGCCAAGATGGAAAAACTGCTTGGGCAAGCTTACAAGAAAATAATGCCATTGCAAAAATTGATATTGTCGCAAAAAAAGTGACTGATATTTTACCATTGGGCTATAAAGATCATGGTCTGGCAAATAATGCTTTAGATGTCAGTGATAAAGATAAAAAAATTAATATTCAAGCTTGGCCAGGTTTGAAGGGAATGT
This sequence comes from Acinetobacter sp. Tol 5, assembly GCF_019702905.1. Taxonomy (NCBI): domain Bacteria; kingdom Pseudomonadati; phylum Pseudomonadota; class Gammaproteobacteria; order Moraxellales; family Moraxellaceae; genus Acinetobacter; species Acinetobacter sp. Tol 5. The sequence continues at coordinate 225,540 of NZ_AP024708.1, forward strand.
ATCAGCCTGATTCAATTGCCCACTATCAAGCCAATGGTACCAGTTACTTAGTGACCGCAAATGAGGGTGACTCACGTGAATGGTTAAATGACACAACTGCATATTATGCTGGAGACCAAAGTAAAGGTTTTGCAGAAGCAATTCGAATGAAGCATTTATTCAATGTCAAAGGTTTTAATAATAAAGGGGATTATCCTGCTCATTTGACTCATCTTGTTGCTGGGGTAAAAGGAGCCAAATTGGATGCTACAGTCTTTGCATATTGTGGAGCAACAGCAACTGGTCCAGGTTTATGCCGTGAGGACGACCAATTGGGGCGTTTAAATATTGCATGGAATATGGGGTATGAAACCAATACCGATGGTTCTCCGAAACTAGATGCCAACGGATTATTGACCTATAACAAACTGTATAGCTATGGCGCACGCTCATTTAGTATCTGGGACACACAAGGTAAATTGGTTTGGGACTCAGGCAGTGAGTTTGAACGTAAAGTTGCTGAGTTATTTCCAAATTACTTTAACAGTGATCATGAAGCGGCAGCTTTTGATGACCGTAGTGATAATAAAGGACCTGAACCCGAAGGTTTGGCTTTAGGGACGATTGGTAAGAAAACCTTTGCCTTTATTGGCTTAGAGCGTCAAAGTGGGATTATGGTTTATGATATTAGTAATCCTCAAAAACCTGTTTTTGTGCAGTATTTTAACAACCGCACTTTTAAACAAGATCAGGTTTATAAAGATGCAAATGGTCAGCCAATTTTAGACAAAGAAGGTAAACAGATTCTCATTGAGAAAAGTGACTTAGGACCTGAAGGACTGACGTTTGTTTCTGCGAAAGATTCACCAAACGCTAAACCAATGTTGATTGTGGGTAACGAGGTGAGCGGTAGTACAGCAATTTATCAGATTAATTTAAAGTAGAGTTTTAAATTAATCCCTTCGTTTTAAAGAGTGCTTTGGCACTCTTTTTTATTAGATTTTCAACACCCACTGTCCCTAAACTTAATATGTATAAGGGAGAGTGGGAAGCATTATATCTATAAATTATTGATCTAAGCCTAACCATTGTCTTTGATGATAAGCACCATCCCAAAATAACCATTCTAACTCAGCACCTCTGGTATAGGCCTTATGCATTTTCTCAAGTGTTGCGGCATCACAATGTTCAGCAATACGGTCAATAGTTGCTAAAACATTTTTAACCGCTTCATTAAACTCTTCACCAGAATAAGTATCAATCCATGCTTGATAAGGATTGTTGGCGACAGATTTGTTGACAATATCTTTACCGACTTCAGCATAAATCCAGAAACAAGGCAGTAATGATGCCAATACAACAGGGTAGCTTTCTGACCACGCTGTCGCTGTTAAGAAAGAGGTATAGTGATGGCAAGCAAGCGTTAGTGGTGTGTTTTCAAAATCAGCTTTGCTAATGCCGAAGTTTTGCATAAATCCATCATGCAAACTGCGTTCAACCACAATGGCTTCTTTCGCACCTTGTGTAAATTGAATGATATCGTCAGCATCAAAGGCTTTTGCACCACAGATAGCCAATGCACGTCCATAAGCCACTAAATAATGGGCATCTTGGATCACATAATGACAAAAAACGTCTTTGCTTAATGTGCCTGTAGCAAGTTCTTGATTAAATGGTAAAGCTAATGTTTTGTTATATAAGGCAAGATTACGTTGCCAAAGCTGTTGAGAAAAACTCATGTTATTTTCCTATGCGATCATTCAAGCAATTAAAGTCATTTTGAACTGGCAAGACTATAACAACTCTAGGTTGGTTTAGGTATTTGAATGCAGAAAATTCAACTGAGTTTGCATAAAAATATGACAAAGAACTTTTGGAGAAACCTAAAAAAGTCGTCATAATGTGCGCATTAAAAACCCAATTTTTATTTCAGTGTTCTGATTAAAAAACTATTCTCCGTAGGTCGTATTCTCATGATGAAACATTTTGGTTTCTCAATTTTTTTTACGGTTGTGTGTTTGGCTATATCTGCATATTGGGGCTTTACCCATGGTCCCAATGCAGGTGTCCAAGCCATGCTGTCTGCACTGACGATTACAGCGATTTTGGCTGTGATGGAAGTGTCTTTGTCTTTTGACAATGCTGTGGTCAATGCCTCTGTATTACGCAATTGGGATCATTTTTGGAAAATGATCTTTTTAACGGTTGGGATCTTGATTGCCGTATTTGGTATGCGACTGGTTTTTCCTGTTGTGATCGTTGCAGTGACCGCAGATATGGGCATGGTTGAAGTTGTGAAAATGGCTTTAAATGATCCAATCCAATATTCAGCAAAATTATTAGCGCATCATGCAGAAATTGCTGCTTTTGGTGGAGCATTCTTATTGTTGGTTTTCTTAAACTTCTTCTTGGATGAAGGTAAAGACACTCACTGGTTTAAGTGGCTTGAAAAGCGTTTAGCAAATTTAGCCAATGTGCCTGCGATGTCGGTTTTCCTTGCACTCATTGCTTTGTTGGTGATGGCAGCTAATGTTGAAGAGGCAAAACGTCTTGTAGTGACCATGGCAGGTATTTGGGGTATTGTCATTTATATTGGTGTACAAGTGCTGAGTCATTTATTGGGTGGTGAACCTGAAGTTGATGAAGAGGGCAATGCCGTAGGACACGATGCCAATGGTGCTCCAACAGGCGTCATCAAAGCAGGTATCGGTGGTTTTATTTATTTAGAAGTCCTTGATGCCTCCTTCAGTTTTGATGGTGTGATTGGTGCTTTTGCAATTACCTCTGATGTGGTCATCATCATGTTGGGCTTGGCCATCGGTGCAATGTTCGTTCGATCAATGACGATTTATCTTGTTGATAAAGGTACGCTGGATGCTTATGTCTACCTTGAGCATGGTGCACATTATGCGATTGGTGCTTTAGCTTTTATTATGATTGCAAGCGGCACTGGACTCCATGTACCTGAAGTGGTGACAGGATTAATTGGTGTTGCCTTTATTGTCTGGGCTGTGATTGCATCAATCCAATATAACAAGCGAATTGAACAACAAGATTAATCCTTTTTTAATAAAAGAGATTACAATGGGAGAGCACTTTGAAAGTGCTCTTTTTTATGCGCAATGTTTCCACAAAGTTGCCACAATATGCGATGATGTGTTTGAAAATTAGCTCGCCAGTTTTGATAAGCCAGTAGATATGATGAATCCTTTAGAACGCCGCTCGACCTTTGCATTAAGTAGTATTTTTGCTTTACGCATGCTGGGGCTGTTCATGATTATCCCTGTGTTTTCCGTGGTGGGGCAGTCTTATCAATATGCGACACCAGCCTTGATTGGTTTGGCAGTGGGTGTCTATGGTTTAAGTCAGGCAATTCTGCAAATTCCTTTCAGTTTATGGGCAGACCGTTTCAGTCGAAAACCATTGATTGTATTTGGGTTACTGTTATTTGCTTTAGGTGGTGCAATTGCAGCCATGTCTGAAAGCATTTATGGTGTGATCCTTGGACGAGCGATTGCAGGGGCTGGCGCTGTATCAGCGGTTGTCATGGCATTGCTTGCAGATGTGACTCGTGAAGAAAACCGCACCAAAGCCATGGCTGTGATGGGTATGAGTATCGGCTTATCTTTTGTAGTCGCGTTTAGCCTTGGACCTTGGCTAACCAGTTTAGTCGGTATTTCAGGACTTTTTTGGGTCACGACCGTGATGGGGTTGTTGGCAATTTCAATGTTGTTTTTGGTGCCAAAAACTACTCGTCATCATAAGAACTTTAAACAAGGCTATCTCAATCAGCTCAAACAAGTGTTAAAAATGGGTGATCTGAATCGTTTGCATGTTTCAGTCTTCGCGTTGCATTTATTGCTCACTGCCATGTTTATTTATGTGCCTTCACAGTTGATTAACTTTGCAGGTATTCCTTTAGCCAAACATGGCATTGTGTATTTACCACTGTTGGTGATTAGCTTATTTTTTGCTTTTCCAAGCATTATTCTTGCTGAAAAATATCGCAAGATGCGCAGTATTTTTCTGACAGCGATTGCAGGCATTATTGCTGGTCTGGTTATTCTTATATTTGGTTATGAATCCAAATATGTTTTATTGCTCGGTCTGGGCTTATTCTTTATTGCTTTTAATGTGATGGAAGCCTTATTACCTTCATGGTTGTCCAAAGCTGCACCGATTCAGTCCAAAGCAACGGCAATGGGTGTCAACGCAAGTGCTCAATTTTTAGGTGCTTTTTTTGGTGGTACACTCGGTGGGCAATTAATTTTGCTCAATAATACAACAATGGGTTGGAGTGTTTTAGCAGCTATTGCTATACTTTGGTTGCTCATTAGTTTTGGGCTGGCTCAACCACGATATTTGACATCAATCGTTTTGCGATTACCTGAGGATAAACAAACCGATAATTGGACTTCTCAGTTATTGTCAATTCGTGGTATTGAAGAGGTCGTGGTGATGTCTGACCAGCAAGTGGCGTATATAAAGGTTGATAAACAGCAGATTGATGATGCTGCGCGACAACATTTAACGCAGTTGTTTGGGAAAGAGGTAGCCATTTAAACATAACTCTTATAAAGTAAAACATAGAATCGAATAGGAAGATAACATCTAATGCGTGGTGTAAATAAAGTTATTTTAGTTGGTACTTTGGGTCGTGATCCTGAGACGAAAACATTCCCAAATGGGGGGTCTCTCACTCAATTTTCAATAGCGACCAGTGAATCTTGGACAGATAAAAATTCCGGAGAAAGAAAAGAACAAACGGAATGGCATCGTATTGTGTTGCATAACCGCTTAGGTGAAATTGCACAGCAATATTTACGTAAAGGCTCGAAAGTTTATATTGAGGGTTCTTTACGTACACGTCAGTGGACAGATCAAAATGGTCAAGAACGCTACACAACGGAAATCCGTGGTGAGCAAATGCAGATGTTGGATAACAACCGTCAGCAAGGTGAAGCAGGTGAAAACGGGGGCTATAACCAACCACGTTTCAATAACAATCAACAAGGTGGTTTTAATAACAACCAAGGTGGTGGTTATAATCAAGGCAACCAAGGTGGCTATGGTAATGCAGCTCCACAAGGTGGTTATGGCAATGGTGGAAACAATGTTAATCAGGGTTTCCAGTCGCCTAAACCACAACAAGCGCCTGCAACTGCTCCAGCAGATTTAGATGATGATCTGCCGTTCTAGATCAAATATCTCAATTATTTATTTGAAGTTGATTTAATTTAAATTTATTTAAACTCAAATACTTAATGCAACAAATAGCCTCTGTTATTTTGTAAATAAGAGAGGCTATTTTTATTTCATGCAGAGCGTAAGCTATCGTTTTTTCACTTAGCTTCGGTTGAGCATGCGAGGGAGTCTAAAATTTGGCAATTTAATAAAGAAAATTGCATTACCAGATAAAATTAAAATTACTCCGATCACAGCATTGATATGCCATTGATACCCTTCCCAAAAGGTTGAAATCAGCAAAGCGACCAATGGAAATAACAAGGTACTATACGCCGCTTTAGCTGCACCAATCCGCCCAACTAAATAGAAATAAGCAGTAAAGCCAATCACTGAGCCAAAAATAGCCAAATATAATAAAGCACTCACTGCACTGAATTGCATATTTGGGAAAAACTCATCCTGCTTGATCAACGCGATCAGTGCCATTAAGATTGAACCGTACAACATGCCATAAGCATTGGTGGTAAAAATATCCAACCCCTTTTTTTGATGGCGTGCACTGATCATATTCCCCAGAGAAAAGCCGTAGGTTCCCAATATACACAGACCTATTCCTATCAGCGTATATTGATTTAAACTATTTCCCACGACATCATGCCAAAACAAGGCAATAATACCTAAACCACCGAGTAAAGCCGCAGGATAAAAATATTTAGAAACCTGTTGTTTAAAGAAAATCTTGGCATTCAGAGTGTTAAAAATCACTGCCATCGAAAAAATGACAGCTTCCAAACCACTACTGATATATTGAACTGCATAATAAAAGCAAACAAAGTTAAAACCAAAAATACAGCAAGCTTGCAGCATACAAAATAAATGGTCGTTTAAAGCTAACTTTTGCTTTTTTCGGCACAACATAATCAATGCAAATAAGAACATTGCTGAAATAAAGAAGCGCCAAAACACCGCCACATTGACCGATATACCACTTTGTTGTTGCAGAGTAATTGCAATCCAAGTCGTTCCCCAAATCACCACGACCAATACATATAAGAGTGCATTCATATTCTTTCAACCAAACTAAACGATCAGCACTATTGTGCTTGATTTAAGCGACCTATTTCTTGCACCTGCTTGTGGTGGCTATCATAAGCTTGTGGTTTTTTTCTACTCACATTTTTATATCAATGATAAAATAAACTTAAAGTCTTACACTCAATATTCAAATTTGGTACTGCGTATAGAAGATGAAATATCAGATTTTCGATCAATTGCAACAGCACAAAGCTCAACTGCTGGATTCGGTCGAGTTGGGTTCTGGTATGCAATTAGCCATGTGGCAAAATAACCAAGATCGTGTAAGTGTATGCAGTAACCACCATACCCTGAGTATGTATGTTCAAGGTGGGTATCACAGTTATCAAAAGACGGCACAAGGTTGGCACAATGGTGGTGGACCTGACCATATGTGCTTAATGCCTCAAGATTTTGAGTCAACTTGGGATCTACGAGATCCGCTCACTTTTGCGCATCTTTACTATACCAAGCAACACTTACAACGTGTAGCAGAACAAGTGTGGGATCGTGAGCCGAGTCAAATTATATTAGATCCGCAAATTTTTGTTGCTGATCCACAGATTGCCATGATCTATCGTCATTTTTTATTAAATACGACTTGGCAGCACAGTGAAAATCACTTGCAAATGAGTACAGCCACGACACTACTGCTCAATCATCTGATAAAAAATTATAGTGCAGCTCAGTGGCAGGCGCCGGAGATTAAAGGGGGCTTGTCGCCTTATACACTCAAACACGTATTGGAATGGATTGATCAGCATATTCAGCAAAGCTTAACCTTATCTGATTTGGCTCAACAAGCTCAACTGAGCGAATATCATTTTGCACATATGTTTAAGCAATCCATGCAGATCCCACCACATCAATATGTGATGCAACGTCGTCTGGAATTGGCTCATCAAGCTTTACAACAAACCAAAGCGAGTATGATGGACATTTCAGAACAATACGGATTCAGCTCAAGTAGTCATTTTAGCAATCGTTTTAAAAAGCAATTTGGGTATTCTCCATCTCAAATGAGAAAAGCTGAAAAAAGTCGTTATTAATATGATCGAGGCTTTGAAATAGAAGCTTTGGGTAATTTACTTATTTTGTAGTTTTCAATCATCACGGGTTTTCTATTCTGAGGCGTTACGGATATTACAACAAGGTCGAATGATCAACCTTGTTGTATGGGATGACACTAAAACTAAAAGGCAGTATTTTGAAAGCGGCTTAGAAAATACGTGAGCTGTGCATATAGTGATTGCTCACTTGATTATAGCTTTGCATGATCTGTTGGCTATTATTACTGCTCAGTGCTGAATTAAATTGATGCATATAATCGAGTAATTGTGATTTTGCTTTGGTTGCAAACTCAGCAGTGATGGCTTGATCTTCATAGAGTAAAACATAGTTTTTGGCAAAGCCATAAATGATAAACAATGCTGTTTTCTCAAAGTCTGATTCGCAATCAAGAATTTGATCTTCACAGTTTATTTTCAGTTGTTTAAAGGCATCTGTACCAAAAGGAAGGTTTTGGAATTGCTCCAAAATAGCTGAGAACGTCATTTTTTAAAGTCCACGCAAAAAGAAAATCTACAGATTAATTCTTGCGAGGTCAAGCCACTTTGCAAGAATAACATGAAAAGCCTTTTTAATTCATAAAACCGATTTATTTTATTAAAAACTACAGTTTTACCGATTTAAATATTTTTCGTATAGTGGCTTCACAGATAAGCAATCCCTGAAACGAATTGAAGGAAGACCACATGAGTTTAATCAATACTGAAGTTAAAGCATTCAACGCAACAGCATATAAAAACGGTGAATTTATTGAAGTGTCTGAAAAAGATTTCTTTGGTAAATGGTCAGTTGTATTTTTCTATCCTGCAGATTTTACCTTTGTTTGTCCGACAGAGTTAGGTGATCTCGCCGATAATTATGCAGAATTCCAGAAAATGGGTGTCGAAATTTATTCAGTCTCTACAGATACTCACTTTACCCATAAAGCTTGGCATGACAATTCAGACGAAATCAAAAAGATTCAATATCCAATGATTGGTGATCCAACTTGGGCATTGGCAAAAAACTTTGAAGTGCTGATTGAAGCTGAAGGTCTTGCAGACCGTGGGACATTTGTCATTGATCCTGAAGGTAAGATTCAAATCGTAGAAATCAATGCCGGCGGTATTGGTCGTGATGCACAAGAGCTATTGCGTAAGGTCAAAGCTGCACAATATGTCCATACTCACCCAGGTGAAGTTTGCCCAGCAAAATGGAAAGAAGGTGATGCGACACTTGCGCCATCAATTGACCTGATTGGTAAAATCTAATTGTTCAATGATTTTGAGTCTCAAAAAACCAGAAGTGCTACTTCTGGTTTTTTATTTTTAATGAGTTTTATAGCACGTAGCTTTTTAGTTTATAAGCTAAGTTATTTATAAAATATCAACAAGTGCTTATTAATTGGATAGAAAAATTGATTTATATAGCTAAAAATCGATTAAATTACTTCAATAATTGTCATGATAATTTACATTTTAATCAACCTAAAATAAATAACTATATGTCAAGGCCACTCTGTGTTGATGCCAGTCATCTCTTAGTAATCCGTTGATCTTTTGATCAGTATTTTCACGATCAAAGCTAGAATGGTAAGTAAGATAAGCGTACTTTAAATCCATATTTTTTAACCAAGGGGTACTATAGCTAAGGGATATCTCGGAAAATCTCTCTTTACCAGCAACGTTTTGATTCATATTACTTTGATGAGCACCATCACCAGAAATATATTTAAATTCTGTTTTTAAACCTGATATTAAATTTTTCCAGTCATATTTTATCCGCATCATCCACGCTAACTCATCATTGTTTGTAAAGTCTGGGCCAATTGGAGTAGAGGTCGGGAAAGGGGAGGTACCATTGTCTTGAATAAGTGTTTTTTTATTCAGCGCCTGCGTTGAATAATTATCCTCAATCCACATTCCATCAAACTTAGAAATAGCAGCACCAAGTTCAATATCTTTGTATTTCCATGTGCTTTGAAAAAAATATCCTCTTCCATTGTTATCAGTTTCTATACCTTTTACACAATCAACATCATATTCTGCTCCACATTTAAAGAGATTCCCTGCATCTTTTGAAAAGTAAGCACCTGAGTGTAAATTAATTTCCCCAAGTTCAGTCTTTATGGGATAGTGAACCTGAACACCATATTTCTTTAAATAATTTTTGCTGTTAAGTAGTTCCGTATTCATTGTTATTCCGTGCCAATTATAGTCTGCACCGATGAGTGCGATATAATCTATTTTTTCATTCGCATCGGTCACAAAATCTGTGAATTTTGCTGATGTCCTTGGTCGCCATTGATTATAGTAGCCTAAATATGTTCTAAGCTCGGGTAATGGTTTCCATATGGTTGATATACCAGAGAAAGTATCAGGGATAGCGCGATTATTTGTAGTCTTAACCAAGGTGGTATTCACTGCTTGGCGCCCTATCTTAATTTCAGCATCAGCACTGGGCTTAAGTTTAAGGGTGAGAATTCCGAGCGTTGCAAAATTTTGATCAAGTTTTCCATCAGAGTTTAGGTCCAACAGCTGTACTGTAGTATTGTTACCAGAATCCATTAAACGAGTTACGCCATATAAGGATGCATCAAACCCAATGACATTACGCCAATAGGATGAAATATAATTTAACTCTATACCTAAGGCACCTTGTTCATAGTATTTTTGCTGTGGATCTGGATTCATTGTAGATGCATGTATCCGTCCCTCATCATTAAAATAACGAGTATTTATTTTCAATTCTAAGTCTTTATTTGTTAGTTCATCACGAGCATAGACAGGAAGGGAAAATATAAAGCTAAGAATAGCGGTTAAAAGTATTCTATTTTTCATAGCTAATTCCATTTAAATACCTAGATCAGCCAATACGAAATTCTTCTGTATTGATCATTTTTGTTCACTTTGATCATTAAGGTGATAATTTTTCTAAAACTTGTCCTTTAGTTTCAATGGCAAATAAAATTGTTATAATTCCACCAATTAGCACAAGACATGCCATAACGGAAAAAACATATTTGATGCCAAAACCAGAAATAGTAAAAGCAACGATCATTGGACCTATTGATGAACCCATTCTCAGTAAGGCACTTGAGAAACCAAGTCCTACAGCTCGGATACGAGTTGGATAAAGTTCTGCTGTGTAGAGATAGAGTGAAAAAGAAATAGTTTGTAAGATGGCATAACTTAGAGTGGCAAAGATGAGGACCTCTTTCGCAGAAGTTGCACCAAGTGTTGTCAGACAGATGAATGGTACTGTCGCAAGAAGATAAGCAAAGGCATACCATTTTTTACGTCCAACACGGTCAATCATTAAGGCACAAATAATAGAGGCAATGACCCCGATGGCTGAAGTAAACCACCCATAACCCAATGCAGTTTGTAATTCCAAACCAAAATGTTGTTTATATAAAGTAGGTAGCCAAGTGACGAGTCCATTATTGACGGTATAAACAGATAGCCAAAGTCCCCATAGCGTCAAAGTACGTTTGAGATAAATACCTTGAAATAATTCTGTCCAGTTGGTTTTTTTTTGCTCCGTTTTTTTAATTGAATCTTCATCTATTATAGGTGTTGGCAAAGACTTACCTGCTTTAAGCGCCGCTTTTTCAAAAGAAGTTACAATATTATCGGCTTCTTTGAAGCGTCCCTTTGAAGCAAGCCATCGTGGAGATTCTGGCATGAAAAAACGCAAAGGAATGACTAACAGAGAAGGCACTAGCCCAACAATAAATAATGCTTTCCAGCCATATAATGGCATCAAAAAATATCCTGCCATTCCAGCAAACATAAGACCTACAGGGAAAATAACCTCATAGAGTAAAAAAAACTTCCCCCGTTTTTCAGCGCCAATCATTTCGTTAATATAAGCACTGGCAATCGGTACTTCCCCTCCTGTACCAATACCTTGTAGAAAACGAAATAACATCATGGAGGTTCCGCTCCATGCAAAAATACAAGCGATATCCATTGAAACAAACAATAAGATCGTAAAAAACATCATTTTCATTCGACCAAAGCGTTCGGCTAAGGACCCGAAAATAATCGCACCAAAGAATTGCCCAATATATCCTGCGGCAATAATCATTCCGATTTGTGATGGTGTGAGATTCCACTCTTGCACTAGTTGTGGCATGGCAAATGCGATGACCAACACTGTATAGGCATCGAAAAAAGTGGCTATACCAATCACAATTCGAATAAATTGCAACTTTGCTGTAACAGGCATACGTTCAAGACGTGCAATAATGTTGGCTTGATTTTCTATAAATTTTTGGGGCGATATATTCTGATTTTGTGTGGAACTTGACATAACAATCTCCATTTGAAAATAATTAGAACTGCCTATCCGATGGCAGCAGTTTTTAATTTAAATGACTAATTACAATAGTTTTTTACTTAAATTATATTCTAATAATTCGAGTGTCAGGCTTTTTAGTTTCTCAGAGCTAAAGAAGATTAGATTTTGACTAATCCTCTTTGCTATATGCAGACTATGAATTCGATCTAGTCTAACGAGAAACAATACCAGCAAGACGCATTGCTTCATGAATCTCTTGTTCAGCACCATCTTGTAGTGGTAGTAATGGTGACCGAACCGTTGCATGCTCTAGAATTCCACGGGCAACTAGAGCATGTTTTAATGCAACAGTGCCTTCCATATGTGAACCACGATGATATACATTGCGTGTTACTGGCAATAACTTGTCATGTATTTCACGTGCTTTGACATAATCTTTTGCCTTACCTGCCTTGATTAATTCAATGAGTAACTCTGGCGCTATATTCCCATAACCTACTAGCGCACCATCTACATCAAACATCGTGTGAAGCAAGTATTCATCGTGGCAGGTTAGAACCTGAAGATCTGGGCGTTCTTTGCGAATAATAGGAATTTCAACATCCCAGCGACGCATATTACGTACACCATTTTTCATGGCAAATACGCCAGATTGTGCTGAAATTTCTAATAGAGTATCTAAATCATAAGTCGCTTTTGTCACATCAGGATATTGGAATAAAATCGATGGGAGACCAGATTCTTCATAGATTGCTTTGTAACGATCTTGAGGAGCACCTTTTTGATAGCCAAAGCGTAACCAGCCATGAGATGGATAGACAAGCCCAGCTTGAGCACCTGCTTCTTTTGCACGTTTTGCCTCTTGAGTGGCAACATTTGTTCCTTCTAAAGTGATACCCGCAATGACTGGAATTTTATTATCTACAGATTTAACAAAACTCTCGATAACTTGTTGTTGTTCCTTTTGTGAAAGGAATGTTCCTTCACCCGCATGTCCTAAAACGACTAAACCTTTTACACCATCAATACTCCCTAACCAAGAACCAAGACGTTGGATTGCATCATGATCAACTGCGCCTTCACGAGTAAATGGTGTAACGGGCGCAGGAGTAAGTCCTCGTAAATCTAAACTCATCTTCTTTTCCTTAAATATTTTAAATTAATAAAAATCAATAGTTTAAATAAATTAATTGATCTTTTAAAAAGTATAGGAGGATAATATTTGCGGCGGAAGACTTAAAAAAAGCATTTCAGATATACTAAAAATGCATACTATAAGGACGAGATGATGAACTATAGGTTATGGAAAATATTTTTAGAAGCACACGAGTTAGGGAGTCTGAGTAAAGTGGCAATCTTGCATAATTCAAGTCAGCCACAAGTGAGTAGACAAATAACTGAATTAGAGAGTTTTTGCGGTCAAATATTATTTCACCGTACAGGGCGGGGTGTTGTTTTGACTGATTTTGGGCAGTTTTTATTGCCACAAATCAGAAGTTGGATAGATTATACGGAAAAACTGGAGCTTGAAATCCAAAACTCCTCAAACATTATTAGGGGAAAAGTATGTATTGGAAGTATACCTTCGACTGCACATCCTCTGTTAACTACCGTGAGTGATATTTTACATCGGGAATTTCCTAATATTCAGCTATCTGTACGTGAGGGACAAGGCGTTCAACTTGAAAAGTGGTTAGATGATGGCAGTGTAGATTTAGCCTTACTATATAGATTTGATCATGAAGCATCTAATGGTGATCAATATTTAACAGAAGTGGATAGTTATTTTGTTGCTCGAGGTGATGATCCTCTAGTACAGATGGATGAAATTGAATTTAGTAAGATTGATCAAAACCCTATAGTGACTTTTTGTCGACCAAACAGTTGGGTTTCTCATTTGGAAGCGATTGCAAAAGCACAGAATATTCATCTTAACATTGTATTTCAAGCTGACTCTATATCGATGCAAACACATTTAATTGAAAATTTTGGTTACTATGCCATTCTTGGACCACAAGCCATTCAAAATGCTTCTAAAAATTGTTATATAAAAGCATCTAAGATTATATCTCCATCTATTAAACGCTTTATTGCTTTATCTATGTCGCCTAATACCTATTTGACACCTGCTACAAAAAAAGTGATTGAAATTATTAAATATGTTATTTCCTTAGAACTAGTGAATCTCGGTAAGTTTTGATGAGTTGGAAATCATGATGGGAGATAAGTTTACGATCTAGGTCGGTTGGCGAGCGGTTATGGTGTCTATTGTTCTGTTCCAGAAAGCATCTAGATTTTAAAGTAGATAACCCTCTTGTTGAGGGGCATAAGCACGGATGCCTTCAACAAGATCCTCAATGAGTTTTTCCATCACTAAGCGTTGTCCTTTTCTGGATGCATAAACCAGTTGTACAGTCCCGATATTGGAACACCATTCAGGTAAAATATGAATCAAACGACCCGAAACAATATCTTGTTCTACGGTTAAATAAGGCAGATCGGCAATGCCTAAACCATCCAAAACTGCATAATAGGCACCCATCAAGTCATTGCTCTTGATACGCGGTTGCAGAGGAATATCGATTTCCTCTTGTTGCTTGTTATGATGTAAATGCCAATGATAATGCTGTTTGTCTGTACCTAAAACAATGCTTGGAAATTCACATAACTCGATGACATGCTGAATTTCACGGTCGCCTAAAAGTTCAGGACTAATGACTAAGCAATGCGTGGTTTTAATAATGTCACGAACAATGATACTAGAGTCTTCATTCATGGTGAAATTGGTACGAATCGCCAAATCAATATCATCATGCAAAACATCGATACGTCGACTGGTCAATGCTAATTCAACATTGACCTTGGGATATTTTTTTAAAAACTGATTTAAAATAGGACGAATTTGGTGTTCTAACATCACGGGAGGGCAACTAATTTTAATCAGTCCCTGCAATTCAACTTTTTGCTTTAACAGTACATTCTGTGCAGTATCAGCTTGATCAATAATCTTGGAGCATTCTTCAAAAAATTCTTGCCCTAAAGGTGTGACTTTAAAATGCCGTGTCGAACGTTGAATTAAAGTGACATTGAATTTTGCTTCCAACTCCAAAATACGTCGGCTAAGTTTTGACTTGGTAATGTTACTGGCTTCACTTGCAGCACTAAATCCGCCATGCTTTACAACCAAATAAAAATAATAGTAGTCGTCAAAAGAATGCACAGCTATATCTCTGAATTGGGTTGTTTAGATCATATCACTGATAGGAAAATACACTCAATCATATCAACTCAAAATAGAAATGTAAGCGCTTACATTTCTATTTGAGAGCAGATTGTCTTATTTTTGAGAAGTATTCTGATTGTAACTGTTGATCAGGTTACGGTAGTCAGGTATATGGTTGCCAAATAATGTACCTAAACCTTCGATGTCATTGCGCCAGTCACGATGTAATTCACAGGCAGCACCAAACCAAGTCATTAACTGTGCGCCTGCACTGCTCATACGATCCCAAGCTGAATCACGAGTGAGTGGATTGAAAGTGCCAGAAGCATCGGTAATCACAAACACATCAAAGTCTTCTTCAAGGGCTGAAAGGGCAGGAAAAGCCACACAAACTTCAGTCACAACCCCTGCAATAATCAATTGCTTTTTGCCGGTTGCTTTTACAGCTTTCACAAAGTCTTCATTGTCCCAAGCATTGATTTGACCAGGGCGAGCGATATAAGGCGCATCTGGAAAGAGTTGTTTTAACTCAGGTACAAGCGGACCATTTGGACCATCTTCAAAACTGGTGGTTAAAATGGTTGGAAGATTAAAATATTTGGCTGCTGCTGCGAGTGCCAATACATTGTTCTTAAATTTATCTGGATCAATATCACGTACTAAAGACAACAATCCTGTTTGATGATCGACTAATAATACGGCTGCATCTTCTTTATTTAAACGAACGTAAGGTTTGCCCATTTTTTATATCCTGAATTTAAAAAAGTTTAAATTGTGCTTAAAAACAAAACAAATTGCTTTGTATGGACTTTATCTTAGGGTGTTTATATTGAACAAATAAGTCTAAAAAATGAGATAAATAATCCCATATATAAGATTATTATCGGGCATGTAAGGGGGAGTATTGGGCTTTAATGTCCTATATTTGAGATACAGTGTATTGATGGGTTGCTGTATTCAGCACTTTAAAAAACATAAAATACAATCATATTAAAGCCTAGAGATAGGAGTATTGAGATGAAAAGAATTATCGGTGTATACCGCAATCAAAATATGCATTGGGTGGGTGATGGCTTTCCAGTAAAAAGCTTGTTTTCTTATGATCGTCTAGGTCAGGCAATCAGCCCGTTTTTACTTTTAGACTATGCCGCACCTTACACATTTGCACCAAGTCATGAACAGCATGGTGTGGGTTCGCATCCTCATCGTGGTTTTGAAACAGTAACTATTGCATATCAAGGTGAAGTGACGCATAAGGATTCACATGGCGGTGGTGGAACGATTAAAACTGGCGATGTGCAATGGATGACTGCGGGCGCTGGTTTAGTTCATGAAGAGTTCCATTCACATGAGTTTACCGAAAAAGGTGGTCTGTTTGAAATGGTTCAGCTTTGGGTAAACTTACCTGCGGCAGATAAAATGACTCAACCGAAGTACCAAGCCATTTCTGCACAAGATATTCCTGTGATTCATTTTGATGATGATGCAGGGCATTTGCGTGTGATTGCTGGAAAATATGCTGAACAACAAGGCGCTGCTTCAACATTTAGCCCTGTGAATGTATGGGATGGTCAATTAAAAGCAGACCATACGCAAATTGTTCATGTTCCTGTTGACCATAATGTGTTGGTGGTTGTCCTTGAAGGTGAAATGCTACTCAACGGTACGCAAAAAGTACTCGACAGTTCGATCGTCATGTTTGATCAAGATGGCGATGTAGCAATTCAACTTGAAGCGGTGCAAGATGCTAAGTTTTTGGTGTTGACTGGTAAACCGTTGAATGAACCTATTCAGGGTTATGGTCCATTTGTGATGAATACCAAGGAAGAGATCGTGCAAGCTTTTAACGATTTCAATCAAGGTAAATTCGGCGAAATTGCAGCAGAAGCTTAAACAAAGGCGGATTGTAAAATCCGCTTTTTTATACTCGAAATTGTATGAAGTTCGGGTCTGAAAAAGAAAAAAGAGCTTTGATCTCATCAATCAAAAGCTCTTTACGCTGTAGTTTTCTTGTATTCGAAATCGCTATTCTTATACGATGGTTTTAATGTATTGCATGCATCATAATAAATGAAAAATGTGAAGTAAAGCACATATTGGGTTGTTTGTCTAAATTCTGAGCATAATGATAAAAATTGATCAAGGCTTATTATGCGAACAACAGCAAAAATTTTCATCCTATAGGTAAATTTCAAAGTGAAAAAAAAGGATCTCTATTCCACACTATAGAGATCCTTTTTGTGCTGTAGTTTCTTTTATTGTCGATATAGTCATAATTATTTGTTTTTATTATAAATGTGATTTGCTTATCATTTTTATGCTGTAAATTTTAAATAAGAAAATACGGTTTGTAAACGATTTTTTAATAAATAGTTAAATTATCTTTATGTTTTTAACAGAATTTTTTAATATATGAAAATAAAAATGAAATATAAATCATGTAGATCGCATACATTCGCAATATTTAGGATTCCGATGAATGGTAAGCTTAAAATGGGCATTTTTTTCTAAAAAAATTCCAACAAAAAAAGTTAAATGTGGAACTTTTTAATACCGTGATTTAATCCGCTATAGCTCATAATAAAAAAAATGGTTACGCACGGATAATAACTTTGGATATTGCAGTGATTGGTAGTGGTATGGCTGGCCTAGCTACCGCAAGAATTCTTAAAGATGCAGGTCATCACATTACCATCTTTGAAGCATTACCTGGTCGTGGGATGGATAGTCACAGTATTGAGTTTGAAGGTGGCTTAATTGATGCGCCATTACGTGTGATGAATCCACATTTATGGAAAAACACGCTTAGCCTAGCGACACATTTGGGTATAAAAACATTTCCTGTACGTACTTTTATGGCGTGCAGTTGGTTATTTGAAGATAAAACAGAAACATGGTTGACCACCTCTCGTACTCGGATTGGTAATTTTCCGATTATCAATAACCGCAAAGGCATTAAGCAGTACGGATGGCGTTTGGTGAAAGGGATGTTGCAACTTAAAACAGCAATTTCTCAGTTTTTTAAATCTAAAAATCAAGAGATTACCCTCGCAGATTTTATAAATCAGAATGAAATCGAAGAAGTATTTTGGCATGGTGCGGTAATGCCAGTGCTCTATACAATTTGTACCTGTGACCCTAAAACGATTGGTGAATGGCCAGCAAAGCCGTTGTTAATCTTTTTAAAGCAATTAACTGATGGCGATGCATTGCTTCGTTTACATGGCGGTACACCTGCTTTTGTCGATAAATTAATCGAAGGCATTGATATACATAGCAGTTCTGAAATTACGCTGGTTGAAGAACAGGGCGAAGCTGTTTTGGTTAAAAATGCCCAAGGCGAGCAATTCCAGTTTGATCGTGTTGTGGTTGCCACCCCGACCAACAAATTGGACAGTTTTTTAAATGTTGAACAGTTTGCTGATGATATTGAACTTTTGAAAAAGTTTAAATTTGAGCAGGGTGAATTGGTCATGCACACCGATCCAACGGTGATGCCTCCAAACCGTAAAGACTGGTCCGTGTTGAGCTATATGATGGATCGTAAATTTACCAAGCAACAGTTCACGGTTTGGCTCAACTCGATTGAACCGAGTCTGGTGGGCAAGTCTCCAGTCTTCCAAACTTGGCGTCCAGTTACGACAATTGATCCTAAGAAAATTATTTCAACAGTGACCTTAACACGAGCTGTTGTAGACTCTGAAACTGTTGCATTGAATAAAGAGTTGCAAGCGCGCCATAAAGTGGCAAATCGCAAAGTCTTTTATTGTGGTTCATGGTCATGTGATGGCTTACCTATCCTTGAGTCAGCGGTCACTTCGGCAATGCATATTGCAGAGATATTTAATGCACCATTGCCATTTAAAGGTTTAAAGCCTAATGTTGAGGTCGCACCACAACTCGGTTATTAATGGCTAAATCAGATGAGTGGTGTGTCAGCATCACTTTCAGATTGAGCATTTAAACATGAAATGGATTCAAGCAATTCAGCAGCAATTTCCCAAACATAAATATGCAATCAATGCAAAGATGTTGGGCGATACCGCTGAATGTGCTTGGACCAATCTCGGCTTGTGGACAGAGACAACGTCTTCCTACCCCCAAGCCTGCCAACAGCTTGCACAAGGACTTGCAGACGCCGTGCAACTTCAATCGCATGATCGTGTGCTAGATTTGGGTTGTGGGCAAGGTGCGAGTTTAAAATATTGGTTAACGCATTATCAGATTCAGCATCTTGAAGCAGTAGAACTACAACCACACTGCGTCAAGCAAATTCAAAAGCAGCTTCCCCATGTTAAAGCAGTTCATTGCCAATCATTTTTGAATCTAAATAAAAACCTTTTCTCTCAAGCTTTTGATGTAGTGATGTGTATTGATGCAGCCTATCATAGTGATTTAAATTCATTTCTGACTTCAGTTGTACCACTTTTAAATTCAAAAGGACGTTTAGCCTTTCATTATCTGATGCTGTCAGATGTCCATTTAAATTCAAAACAAAAACTCAAATATCAATGCTTACTCAAAGCAGCAGATGTTCGTTTCAAAACTTTAAAGACAGAACAGCAAATTCATCAAGTAGTAGCACAACATCATTTTAACCAGATTGAGATTCAAGATATTTCTACAGCGGTATTTGCTGGGTTTAGTCAATATATTGCTGCTAGAAAAGACATGGGGCGAGGGCTGGATCAATTCAAAATACAGATGACCGCCAAGCTCTGCGAAACACTGTTTAACGAGGGCATCGTGCGTTATATACAGATCAGTGCGATAAAAGCATAAAGATAAGATTTTTCAATTGAAGAAATCGGAAAAAGAAGACCGAATATGACGATGCAAAAAGCATGATTCAGAAACAACAAAGCCTCACTAAAAAGCGAGGCTAAGTAAAAAATGGTGCCGGCACACGGATTCGAACTGTGGACCTACTGATTACAAGTCAGTTGCTCTACCAACTGAGCTATGCCGGCAACGTGGCGAGAATTTTACAGAAAAATGATAAGAATGCAAGCCAAAAAATAAGCACTTGAGTGAGTTAAAGTTTTTTTATTTAAAATCAAGGATTTTAAGGTATTTAGGAAAGCTGTATATTGGAAGAGAGGTTAAAAGAATTAAACTAGTAAATGACGGTTTGTACAATATAGATTGGTTTTTTAAGCGATCTGTCATGTAATTTTAGAATTGTGCTGATTTTAGAAACTTAACCAAAAATAGTCATTGAAAAAACCACACTATTGGCAAGCAATAAAATTGCAAATAAAACGATTTGGAAGTTTTTCATAGTATTTATTTTTTAGTGTGAAATAATATGCATTATTTTTATCAAAGTTGAATTGATAAGTAAATAGTGAAGCATTTATTATTTCAAAAAAACATATTATTTTTTAAGTGTTTTTAAATCCAAACCATATTTTTCTGATCTTGAATGATTTGATTTTCCTTAGAATTGTTGGTTGTTTATCAAATATCTTCTAGGATGGTCTCGTGGCATCAATCACTTAGCAAAAATGAGTTAAAGTGGATGGATGCGATAGAGATGAAATGGTTGTGTACTGGCAAAAAGGCTTACTGAAATGTAAGCCTTATGGTTTTTAGTGAATTTGAATAAATCTTTATCCGATTTAAAAATATAGACTTATTTTCTCCTCAAAATATGATCTAAATCTTGTGCGCATTCTTCTAGAGTGATTGCCATATCAAATTGCATTTGGGGTTTCAATTCGTTTGCGAGTTTTCTCCATTGCTCAATCAACTGGATAGCTTTCTGAATTTTATGTTTATTTACATCCTTGGCAATAGTTGGGGTGTATCCACCACGTTTAGCATTTTTGACTTGTCTTACATAATTGGCGCTGTTATTCATTGTTGCTCCCGAATAGCAGTTTTATGTCATAAACTTGTTTGAATCGCTAATAGGTACTGCATCATCATTATCTAAAGAGAATATTACATCTATATGATTTTTATTTTGTATTTCACCTCCTTTGCATATATCGAGAAGTTCTTTTCACTTGATACTAATTCAAGAAAGTATGAATTGAAATAGGGAATTGTCTGATTCATTCAGTGGATATGTATCTATTTGCTTCAAAAAACAGTTTAAATATCGTATAACTCAATGAAGTCAAAAACAGAACAATTGAGAATGAAAAGATTCAGTATTTTATTATTTTTGGTTTCGGTTGCACATGCTGAAGTTCCGAACGAATGTCAGTTGGTTGAAGAAACCTCCGCAATGTTAATGCAGTTACGTCAAAGTGGTTTGTCGCTGGATGATGTGGACTTTAATCCTGAAGCCTTGTCTGCAAAAGAACAGGTATTGTTAAAAGGTATGATTGACGATGCAAAGGATGTTCCGATTTATCAAATTCCTTTAACCCGTCAAAAAGCCATTGATGATTTCAAAGTCAAGTGGCAAGAGGTGTGTCAGTCAGCAGATGTAGTGACGCCGACTGAAACGAGATAAGCTCTTATTTTTCGATCAGGCTAGCAAGTCTGTTGAAGTGAGTAGATTTTAGTTCGTCCTATTCGATCAGATTGAAATAAAACCGATGTGTCTAAAACAGATCGGTTTCAGTAAAAATTACAGGTTACTTGTGCTTGACGTTTTAAGCAGATCAATCACAGTTAAGTGAACCGATAAACCTGACCTTCTATTTTAAGGTCTACAGATTTGATTTGTTTCATCGGGCAGTGATCTAAAATAATACTTAAGCCTTCATCAGTTAAGTTTTCACCATTCGCTCCCCACGTAACCACTTGACATGATTTGTTATCTTGAGTCGAAATTTTTAATTCGTCGATCCACAGGTCTTTGAATTGATTGGCTTTCATAAATTCAATACTGATTATCTGATCAACATTGGGTCTAGGGTCAGCACTATACATAAACCAAATCAGTGGATACGCAGTGTTAGAACAATCAACACTGTATTCATTTGCTCCACAATGCTGCATTTTAATCACTGAATTTGATGACTTTTTAACGCTTTGTATTGGTTGAGTTGATGAAGTAAGACTAGCGGAAGGCTGTGCAGATACCTTATCTACTGCGACGTCTGACGCCGACTTTTGTGTTGGTTCAGACTGGATGATTGTCTCATGATCATTTTTTTGTAGGTTTGACTTGGATTGATTGAATAAAATATAAATAATCGCGATTAGTGCGACGATCATGATTAGATTGATGATGATTTGTGGCTGAAGTTTCATGTCATTCTCCTTTTTAGTTTTTTATCAATAGCTGATCAACGCTAAAGTTTATTTAGGCTTGAGCAGTAATCCGCCCACAATCAAAAGAATCAGTACACCACCAATAAATTTACCCACAGAAGGAAACATCACCGCAGGCCAAATCACGCCTTGCCCTAAATGGTAGGCAAATGATTTATAGCTTTGTGATCCCCAATAGTTTTGGTAGAGGGCAAATAGTAAGCCAATGATGAAGTAGCCACGAATGAGCCAAGATGTAATGGATGTATTCATTTATTTTCCCCCAAGTGCAAATTTAAGAAGTAGGTAAAACAGTCCAAACATGATCATCAAGCCGATAAAGGGAAGCCCTAGAAAACAGATGATCACGATCACACAAACGATTGCTGCTATCGTTCTCATGACTTACTCCCTCAAGCATTGCAGACCGCTTTGCATCAAGTCGTATTGAAATGATTCGCTCTGAGTCAGTGTGTAGAGGTTGTTCTTTAAACTGTCTTCTCCGTATTTGCTTTCGAGTTTTTTATAGGCGCATTTGCATGCACTGCGGTCCATACCTGTAGACTGACAGCCACTGATAAACTCGCGTTCTGATTTACTGGCGCAACCGAGTGTCAGGAGTGAACAGGTGATGATTAAAATTGAAGTGTGAATGTTCATCATTCTCTCTCTTTTATTGTTGTGGTTATTTTTTAAATTTAGATTCAGCGATTTGATCAAATTCAAGGCGTAGCTTGCCTGTCCAAAGAGCAGTTATGCCTTTAGATCAATCTAAGCTGAAATAAAATCTATAAATTTTGCCAAAGGCAGGGGATATGCCTAAAACGTTTTTGAGAAAGGAATAAAAATAAGAAATGCTTTGTCATGGTTGACTCCTTAGGTTAAAGAAGTCCTGCCGAATCACTGTCAATTGATTATGGTGGCAGAACGAAAAGGGGTTGACAGACTGAACCTAAGAATCAGCACACCCGAAGGTGTCCCCCTCCCGTTCTACCGCAGAGGGAGCACGAGAACTCACACCAAAAGATGAACTCTTTTAGTGCTCTTAGGAAACGGTCTGTCAAAACCGACTGACAATGTAGGTCAGCAGTTGAATGATAAGTTTTGGGGTGGGTTTAGTCAATTGGGGTTTTTTGGGGGGCTTAAGGATTATGTGATTGATGTTAATTTAAGTAAATGAGTTTTATACGGATGAGCTTGTTGAATCTGAACAAACTCAGCCTGAGCTAAAATCTAAAGTTAAAATTAAGCTCGATCATGGGGATGGTTTTGTACGAAATATTCAGCAGGGAAGTGTGAGGGCGGTGAACTGAATGAGCTCAAAGGTTAAAAAATTATAGACTTTGGGGTTATTTGAGCAGTAGCGCTCGCATTACAGATTAGGAGTAAACATCATGAATGCGTTTGTTGGTCAGACTTTTCAGATGAATCAGATTATCAATATTAAAGAAGTGATTCAATTCACAAGTATCAGTCGGGCAAAAATCTATGAAATGATCAATGTGGATTCAAAGTACTACAATGCAAGTTTCCCAAAACCAGTGCGCTTAAGTGAATCACGCATTGGTTGGGTGGCTTTAGAAGCCCATCAATGGATTGAAGGTAAGATACAAAGCCGATAAGTGTGGGGGCGAAAGCTCCCTTATTTTTTTATTCTTTTAATAACAAGAATAGGTTGGTATATTCAATCTACATACAAATTTAATTTTATAACAATGCTATATACTAACCACCAAATAAAATATTTTGCATGGGAAATTACAAAAAAGCGCTCGGCATCTGACGTTGATCGTTTGTCTCAGTCATTGTTTGATGCTCAGGTCGATGTAAATCCCCATCAAATTGAAGCTGCACTTTTTGCTTTGAATAACCCACTGAGCAAAGGTGTTGTTCTTGCAGATGAAGTTGGCTTAGGTAAAACTATTGAAGCAGCACTTGTACTTTGCCAATATTGGGCAGAGCGACGTCGAAATTTATTGATTATTTGCCCTGCATCTTTACGTAAACAATGGGCACAAGAATTACAAGATAAGTTCAATTTGCCTACGCAAGTTTTGGATTTGAAAACTTGGAATATAGCACGCAAAGAAGGTGTTTATGATCCATTTAAAAATGGGAAGATTTCCATAATTTCCTATCCTTTTGCAAATCGAATGGAACATGCTTTGGTACAAATTCCTTGGGATTTGATAGTGATAGACGAAGCACATAAATTACGTAATGCTCATCGTTCAAGTAATAAAATTGGGAATAGTCTTAAGCGCTCTTTGGTAGGTAAGAAAAAGTTATTGTTAACAGCAACTCCATTGCAGAACACCTTAATGGAGCTTTATGGGTTAAGTACTATTATTGATGAGCACTTATTTGGTGATGAGAAGGCATTCCGTTCAAGATATGTGGTTGATGGAGATATTCAGGCACTTAAAAAAAGAATTCAGCAATTTATGCAAAGGACCTTGCGTAAAGATGTTTTGGAATATGTTCCATATACTAATCGTCATGCTTTAACCGTCCCATTTACACCTACGGATGATGAACAAAGTTTATATAATTCAATAAGTGCGTATTTACAACGGGAAGTTAGTTATGCATTTCCACAACAACAAAAACATTTAATATCCATCGTGTTGAGGAAGCTTTTAGCATCTTCTACACCTGCTGTGATTGCAACTTTAGAAGCCATTCAGATGCGTCTAAAAAAACTACTTGAGCAACAAACTTTAGATGAAGATTGGTTAAGTAATTTTATTCTTGATGAAGATATGGATGAAGAGTTACTGGATGACATGGATGATGAAGAAAGTCATGAGCAAATTGATACGAGTTTGATTAAATCTGAAATTGCAGAAATTGAACGTTATATACAACAAGCTTATAAAATTAAAGATGATAGTAAAACATTTGCATTGCTTTCAGCCATAGAGCAAGGGTTTGCCAGAATGTTTGAAATGGGTGCCAAGCGCAAGGCTGTAATTTTCACAGAATCAAAGCGTACACAGGAATACTTAATTTCATTCTTAGAAGCGCGTGGGTATAACGGAAAAGTAATTGGATTTAATGGGAGTAATACATCACCAGTAAATACAGGTATTTACCAAAAGTGGTTGGGTAAATATATGGGCAGCCATCATGTTACTGGTTCTCCTGCAATTGATCGACGTACGGCTTTGATTGATTTCTTCAAAAATGATGGAGAAATATTGATTGCGACTGAAGCAGCTGCGGAAGGGGTAAATTTACAATTTTGTTCATTGGTCATTAACTATGACTTACCTTGGAATCCGCAACGTGTAGAGCAAAGGATTGGGCGATGTCATCGTTATGGACAGGAGTTTGATGTTGTCGTTGTGAATTTTTTAAATGAAAGAAATGAAGCGGATCAAAGAGTTTTAGAATTACTTAAAGATAAGTTCCAATTGTTTGATGGTGTGTTTGGTGCTTCGAATGATATTTTAGGAACAGTTGAAAGTGGTATTAATTTTGAAAAACGGATTTCTGAGATTTATGATCAGTGCCGTAGCTCGGAAGAAATCGGGCGAAGTTTTAAACAGTTACGAGATGAGCTTGAAGAGCAAATCAATGAAAAAATGAAGCATACTCAAGAATTATTACTTAAGCATTTCGATGCAAATATTCATGATTTGTTAAAGATTCAAAAAGAAAGGGCTGAGCTTCAGTTGGATAAAATTAGTCGGTTGTTTTGGCAGTCGACAAAATATATTCTTGAAAAATTTGCTAAATTTCAAGATCATAATCTAAGTTTTGATTTAACTAAATCTCCAGTTTTGAATGCACCTTCAGGAAAGTATCAACTTATACGCAAAGGTGAGAGAATCCCTGAAAATACATTCATTTATCGTTTGACTCATTCTCTTGGTGAATTTGTTTTAGATAATGCCAAAGGATTACAAACACTGAAACAATTTATTCAGTTTGACTATAGCCAATATGGTCAAAAGGTAACGCTACTAGAGAATTTAAAAGGACAACAAGGTTGGTTATCTATTACGGTATTGAGTCTGGATTCTTTTCAAGAAGAAGAGCATATTGTCATCACAGCAATGACTGATGATGGTAAGGTTTTAGATGTAGATTTGTGTGAGCGTTTGCTTCAAGTCAATGCAACAGTATTGGCTGATGTGGTAGAGCAGATTCCTGAGTTATTTCAGGCAAATATTGATAAACAGTATCAAGTTGCATTGAGCCATGCTTTGGAGTTGAATGATGAGTTTTTCAAAAAGGAACGGGACAAACTAGAACAGTGGGCAGAGGATAGTTTGCTTGCTGTGGAGAAAATGCTTGAGGATGTGAAGTTAAAAATATCCAGTCTTAAACGAGAATCTCGCAAAGCACCTGATATTGAGACAGAAAAGAAATTGCAAGAAGAAATACAAAAAACTGAAAAAGAAAAACGACGCATGCGACAGCAGGTTTTTGATGTTGAAGATGAAATCGCAGATAAGCGTGATGCAATGATTGATGCATTGGAGCAAAGACTACATCGCTCAAGTAAAGCTGAAAACTTATTTGTAGTTAAGTGGAAAGTTATTTAAAGTATAGTTAAATTATTGATAATTTTAAGGTAGATAGTGGAAATGGGTATTTGGGATAAGTTGCATAACTTTGCAACTACATGTAATGAATTATCTTCTAAACTTGAAGAAAAAACAGCAAAGCTGGCTGAAAATGCTAAAAACTATGCTGAAGAAGAACGAGTTAAGGATTTTTATAAAATTAAAGATCAACTGATTGAAATCAATAAAAAACAGAAAGAAGTAGGTATTGAAGAAACAACAATTTTTGACTTCTTTAAAGATCGTCCCGAATATGCAGATTTATTAGAGTTAGAGCGAAATAAACAGAATTAAAATTTAATTTAACTAAAAGCGAATAGAATTCCAAAAAATTCTATTCGCTCTATACGTTTTAAGAAAGTTGTTTCTCAAAGAAGTTTTTATATACGTTGCTAGTATCTAAATCAATGATATATAAGTTATTTGCTGCTCTTGTCAGTCCAGCATAAACAATTTCTGGACTATCATTAGGTTGAATGATAAGAAAAGTAGTATCAGCTTCAAAACCTTTAAAGCTATGAGTGGTTGCAATCTTCATTAAACCGGAATTGGCATTAAAATGTCTTTTTTTGAGTTTACGAAACTCATCTAGGGCTTTTAATTTCTGTCTTGCTGTATTTTTCATATAACTCGTTAATTTTTGGATATCAGAGCGAATATGGTTAATATCAGATGGATGACAAGAATGTAGTTTTTCTTCTAATTGAGCTTTCTTTTTTAGAAAAGTTTCAACTTTTCCATCAAAATTTTTTTGAATGATTTCATATTCACTAGGTGTCTCAAAAGTGCTATCCGTTCTCTGAAACTTAAAATTATTTTGTAGGTTTCTTAAAAAATCAATTTTTGAAGAAAGGATAGCAATATCGTTTGGACTTATACTTAACGTTTGAAATGTCTGAACAATAAAGTCATAGGTTGCTTGAACGCTATCTGCCAGAGGAATTTGTAAATACTTTTTATCTGAAAATGAAAAAGCTAAGTTTTCAATAATGTCATGCTCTAATTGGTCTGGATATTCCTTTAGAAAAGTATCTTTATATGCATTACAGAGATCAGCAAAAGCTTTATCATCTTGTCTATGTGAGATTTTTAAATTTTTCCAATGACCAAATCCACGTGTAACAGGATAATCCTGCTTATTAATTAGCCTATTATAAATATTTTGATTTTGATCACCAAATAATACCATCTCCCCATCTTCTGCTAAGAAGTTGGAAAGTATGATTTCTAACCACTCTACTTCAAAATCTTGAACTTCATCAATAAAAATAGTTTGGTACTTTATTGGCTTTTCATTCGCTTCTTTAAACAGATCTGTTTTAAATACTTTTTCAAAAAAATCATCTAAAACTTGTTTTTCATCTCGGGCATTTTTTTCAATTTCAAATAAATCTTTGCTTGATAAACCAATAATTTCAGCATTTGATTTTTCTTGAAAGTCTAAGTCAAAAATTTCATTATTTTCAAAGTCTTCAAGATCTTCATCTTGATCACCTGATGTTGGAAAAGGAATGCCTAAATTGTTAAGTTGGGATTTAAAAAAATAATGATAGTTGCTGATTTCAATTGATTTATTGTCAAATTCTAAATCATTAAAGCGAAATGCTTTTTTAATTTTATCACGTATTAGGTTTCGAAGAGCTAAGTTATATGTCAACACTAGCACAGTACTATTGTGTCGCTTAAATGCACGAGCAGCTTTTTCGGCTAGTAATGTTGTTTTTCCGCTACCAGCAACACCTCGAATTTTCATTTTTGTATTTGGAATACTATCAAGTAATTTATTTTGATATTTATCAAATGTGTAGTAATGACCTTGTTCTTCTAAGTGCTTTGGGGGAATTAAAATTTTCGTAAAATCATCATAAATATGATCTTGAAATATTGGATTTTTTTTAAGATTATTTATTTTTGTTATTAAACTAGAGATATTGTCTTGAGCAAACGTATTAAATTTGTCCCGTTCTAGTTGGTATTTTTTTGAACTGTATCTTTGCCCATTTGCTGAATTTATAAGTTGTTTTACTTCATTTATAGGACGGTCATAGAGTGCAGATAATCTATCTTTTGTCGTAGTATGTAAATATACAAAGCATTGAATTGTTTTATAAAAGTTAGAATTTAATATATTTGAAAAACCTAATGAGGGTATATGGAGTTCAAATAAATGCGACTTATATTTGAATGCTTGTTGCATTGGTGCGCTAGTTCTTATTTTTGGATTGTGATTTGTGCGCCAATGATTATTTTTATCAATAAAATAATTTGACATGTCCCAGTCTTTGACTTCGATAATAATTGCACCATGCCCTTTTTTTAAAATCAAGAAGTCGGGACGATCTCCATCAAGATAAGGATTGAAATAAACATCAAATGTGTCATCTAATTCTTGTGCAAGCCTATTTAAAAGAAATGATTCACCTTCAGTTGGCTTGACTGTGAGTTGATCAATAATTTCTAAGCTTGGGAAAAAATTAGCCATATGAGTGTTAATTTGGTGTAAATTGTTAATATATAACATTTATTTTTATTTTTATCAATGATTTGGCAACTTTAAAACTGTGGTTGAACATCTAAAAATACTATAAAATACTCGCCGATTTTGCTTTTGCAAATTTAACTCGCTTCACCAGAATCTATTGATCATAAGGTTTTGAAAAATAGGAAATATTTATGAGTACTCAGTTTTCTGCACTTGTTTCTAAACTGAAAGAGATTTTTCAAATCAATCGTCCTGATTTAGATTTTGGGGTTTATCGCATTTTAAATGCACGTAGTGCCGAAATTGCTGAGTTTTTGGATAAGCGTTTAAAAACCAAAGTAGAGCAATATCTTGGCGAAGCAAAGTCGAGTCTTGATGAAAATGTTTTAAAAGAATTAGAAGCTGAGCTGAAAGCAGAATTTGGTAAACGTGCTTTTAATGAGCAAGGACAACTCATTGATGCTGAAGCAATTGAAAGTGCATTAGGTCAAAAATATATTGCTCTAACCCAAGCTGATGCACATGAAATGACAGATCAGTCACAAGTGTATAGTCATTTACTCACATTCTTTAGTCGTTATTATGATGATGGTGACTTTATTAGCCAACGTCGTTATAAGGGTGATACCTACGCTATTCCTTACTCTGGTGAGGAAGTCATGTTGCATTGGGCAAACAAAGACCAGTACTACACCAAGTCTGGTGAGATGTTTAGCAACTATCGTTTTAAGTTGAACGATGAGCGTTCAGTTTTATTCCGTTTGGTGAGTGCAGATACAGCGCGTGAAAACCGTAAAGATAATGATAAAGACCGTCGCTTTATTATTGTGACAGAACCAAAGACCTTTATTCGTATCGATGAAGAAGGTGAAGAGTTTGAGGAAACAATCGTTCCGTTCTCTATTCAAAATAATGAACTGACTATTCTTTTTGAATATGCAACCTTACCTAAAGGCTCTAAGCAAGAAACACTAAATACGGAATCGTATAACAAAATTGTGAGTGCAGATGTTTTAACTGCTGACTGGCTAAATGATTTAGTACAACTTGCACCGACAGAAAAAGAACCAAAGCGTACAGTGTTGCAAAAGCACTTGAGTACTTATACACAAAAGAACACAGCAGATTATTTTATTCATAAAGACCTAGGTAAATTTTTGCGTCATGAGCTTGATTTTTATATTAAAAATGAAGTGATGCACTTAGATGATGTGGTGAGTACCGATCAATTTATTCAAATTGAACGCCAACTCAGTATTATTAAATGTTTACGCCAAATTGGTTTAGAGATTATTAGTTTCTTAGCTTCACTAGAAGATTTTCAGAAAAAGTTATGGCTAAAGAAAAAGTTTGTCGTAAGTGCAGAGTATTGCATTACTTTAGACCGAGTGGACGAGTCTTTATATCCTGAAATTGCTGAAAACACTGCGCAATGGCAACAATGGGAAGATTTAGGCTTTAAAGGTACAGATACAGGTTGGGGAACGGTTGATTATTTAAAACAGCATCAAGCCTTAATGGTGGATACGTCACTATTTAGCTTAGAGTTTAAAGCAAAGCTTTTACAAAAAATTGATGACTTAGATGCTCAAACTGACGGTTTGATTATTCATGGCGATAATTTTCAAGCTATGAATTTAATTAAAGAAAAATATAATTCTAAAGTTTCAGTAGTCCATATTGACCCTCCTTACAATACCGAAACAAGTGGTTTTTTGTACAAGAATTCATTTAAATCTTCAAGTTGGTTAGCGATGATGGAAAATAGAATTTCTATTTCTTCAAAGTTAACGGTAGAGGATGTGGTTTATTTGGTCCACATAGATGAAAATCAATATGAAAACCTTTCAAAATTATTGAGCTCAACTTTTGCAGAAGATCTTGGAACTCTTATTTGGGATAAAGGATCACCAGTGACGGGTGCGAATGGTTTAGCATATCAGCATGAATACATTTGTTGTTATGCAAATATTCAAAAACCTTTAAAAATTAAAAAAGAAAATTTAAAGGAGATGATAGAAAAATCAATAAAAATATTTTCTATGTCAAAAGATTTAGAAGAAATTAATAAAAAATGGCGTGAATGGTTGCGAGGTAATAAAAAGCTATCACCTGCTGAAAATATTTATAATTCAATTGATAATAAATGTAGAATTTTTCGTTCTGCTGATATGACAGCAACTGATTTTAGAACTAATGAGAAGTTTCATATTCCTTTAATTCATCCAATTACAAATAAAGCATGCCCAGTACCTAAAAATGGTTGGAGGTATACTCCAGAATCTTTAAAAAAATTGTTAGATGATGATGTCATTTTATTTGGTGAAGATGAAAGTAAAATTCCTAGGAAGAAAGTATTCTTAACTGATAATCCAGATAATCAAATGTCATCAATACTGCGGAGTGGATATAGAGGTAAACCTGAATTAGATAGATTAGGGGTAATTTTCCCATTTGCTCATTCAACAGCATTTTATAAAATACTTATTGATTTAAATGACAAACAGGATCTGATATTAGATTATTTTGGTGGCTCTGGTACATCTGCACATGCAGTAATTGAATTAAATAGAGAAGATGACGGGTTGCGAAAATATATTCTGGTAGAGCAGGGAGAATATTTTAATACGGTATTAAAACCACGTATCCAAAAAGTCATTTATTCAGCAGATTGGAAAGATGGTAAACCAACCAATCCTGAGTCTGGTATTAGTCACTGCTTAAAAGTTGTGAAACTGGAAAGTTATGAGGACACTTTAAATAACTTGGAGTTGGTACGTAAAGGCGCACAGCAAACTCTTTTAGCAGATCAACAAGCTTCAACGAAACCAGAAGATCAACAAGCCTATAACGATTATTTAATGCACTACATGCTTGAACTAGAAAGCAAAGATTCATTGCTTAATGTGAAAGACTTCCTTAAGCCATTTAGTTATCAAATGAATATTACAACCGATAGCGCAGGTGCGTTTGAACGTAAAAATATTGACTTGGTTGAAACCTTTAACTATCTCATTGGACTAAATGTTCAAGAAGCAGATTATCAGTTAGACAAAGGCTATGTGCAAATCACAGGTAAACTACGTACAGGTGAATACACGACAGTTTTGTGGCGTGACTGTGAAAAGATTGGCTATGCAGAGCTCGATCAATTACTTGCAAAACTTAAAATTAATCCAAACGATGGCGAGTACCAGTTGATTTATATCAACGGTGATCACAACGTAGCAAGCAAATACACCACCAAAGAGGGTGAAGAAAAGCAACTCAAGGTCCGTTCAATTGAACAAATCTTCTTAAAAAATATGTTTGAGGAGTAATGCACTGTGGCAAAGGCTCCTAAAGCAAAAACGAAAGCGATTAAAGTCAATTTCCACGAGCAATTGATTTTAAATAAATGGTTGTGGTCGAAGTTTAATCCGAATCGTTTGGAAGGCATGAAACAACAGCTTGATTATCCTCAGTTTGAGGGAATTGAGCATGAAGGTGATAATGCAGGGCAAACGAAATTCTTTAGTGTGATCAGCAATACTTTGTTTAACAAACAGGTTGTAGATATCGATGTTCTACGTCGCTATGACTTAAACATTGTGAAGCACTGGCAAAAGATCACTGAAAAACGTAATGAAATAGAAGGGCATGTTTTAAATCTAAAATATTTCCAATACCTTTCATTGCTGTTTACAGAACTGTATTTAGATCAATATTTTAATCATCAAGCGGACATGCTCAATGAGCTGAATGTTGAACTTGAACAATATAATGATGACCAGAAAATTGATGCAGATCAATTTCAGCAGTATTTGCCTGAAGACCTAAATAAAATTGGTTATTGGAATGCAACAGGTAGCGGTAAAACACTGCTCATGCATGTCAATATTTTGCAGTATTTAGACTATTTCCAACATCAAAATGGCGACAGCACTTATCCAGACCAAATCATTTTACTTACACCGAATGAAGGTTTGAGTGAACAACATTTGCAAGAACTTACTGACTCAGGTTTTCAAGCGACCTTGTTTGATAAACAGAAGAGTCGAAATAGCTTGTATCGTGATGAAATTCAAATCATCGATATGAATAAGCTGAGTGATAGCGATGGTGATAAAACCGTTGCGACGATGAGCTTGGAAGGCAAGAATCTGGTTCTGATCGACGAAGGGCACCGTGGTACGAGTAGTAGCGCAGGTGCTTGGATGGAGCGACGAGATATTCTTACTAAAGATGGTTTTAGTTTTGAGTACTCGGCTACCTTTGGTCAAGCTGTAAGTAAGGCAGACAACGTTTATAAACGCTTTGAAGATGCAAAAAAACAGAAAGCCAAAATGCTGTATGGTGTAGCGATTAATAAGCTGACTGAAGAACAGAAAAAAAATATTCAGCTTGATGAATTAGAACAGCAAAAATATCGTCGGGAAGCACTACGAGAAGTCTATGCTAAAAGTATTTTGTTTGATTATTCATACAAATATTTCTATGCAGATGGCTATGGTAAAGAAGTCAATATTCTGAACATGAAAGAATATCATGAAGATGATGAGCGCAATCTATATCTTACAGCTTGCCTACTTTCATTTTACCAACAACAGTATTTGTTTAAAAAGAATCAGGCAAAACTTGCCAAGTTTAATATTGAAAAACCACTGTGGGTATTTGTCGGAAATAAAGTCAATGATGATGACTCTGATATTTTAGCCATTGTGAAATTCTTGGCTGACTTTTTAGATGCCTCTCGTAAGAGCAAGGTGATTGGTTGGCTGCATGACTTAATTACTAATACATCTCGTTTGGTTGATCCTAAAGGAAACAATATTTTTGCCAATCGATTTGCACCTTTACATGGTCAAAATGCAACTGATCTTTACCAAGATATTTTAAAAAGCTTTTTTAATGCTACAACCAATCAACGTTTGAATGTAGTGCGTATCACGGCGAATAAAGGTGAGTTGCGTTTACAGGTGGGGGAATGTACTCCTTTTGCTGTTATTAATGTCGGTGATGAAAAAGGCTTATACGATAACTGTGATGAATCGAGCAAAACACATTATTTAAATGCGCGTACTGATGATTTTGCGGAGTCATTATTTCCGACATTAAATAATGATGATAGTGAAACACATCTTCTGATTGGTTCACGTAAATTTACTGAGGGGTGGAGTAGCTGGCGTGTCTCGACCATGGGCTTATTGAACATGGGGACTGGTGAAGGCGCACAGATTATTCAGCTCTTTGGTCGTGGTGTGCGTTTAAAAGGTGAGAACTTCTCTTTAAAACGAACACCAAGAGAAATTTATAGTAAGGCTGAATATAAAGGTCTGCATTTAGATTTGATGCAAACTATTAATATTTTTGGTTTACGTGCTGACTACATGGAAAAATTCCGCGATTATCTAAATGATGAAGGCATTATCCTGAATCAAGATTTAGTCACATTGGATTTTCCAACCAATAAAATTCAAGCGCCTCGCTTAAAAACACTGACCTTGAAAGATGGCTATAAAGATAATCAAGCCAATGGTTTTAAGGCTCAGTTAAAACTATCGATGTTTGAGATTCCAAAACAGTACGAAGGTAAAATTAAAAAACCTTTTGTCGTTTTGGATTTGTATCCTCGCTTGCAAGCCTTTCATACCGATAAGTCAAAGCGTCAAACAGATGTTAGAGACAAACGCCAAGAGCATGAGATTTCACCAAAAATCATGTGTATGTTTGATTTTGATGAAATTTACTTGCAACTTCAGCAATATAAGTTCCAGCGTGGATATAGCAACCTACAGTTGAACGTTGATGATTTACAGGAGTTTTGTCTAAGAAATATCAAATCGTCTAAGGAAGACTGGTATAAGCTTTTGGTCGATGGATCAGAATTATCTAATGATGTAGGTGGAATTAAAAAACAGCAAGCGATTCTAACGGAGCTTTTACAATCCTATATGGATAAGTTCTATCATGCTATTAAGAATGCCTATGAAGGGCAGTTTTATGAAGTGACTGAATTTAGCTTAGATGATAAAGATTTACCTGTGCAAATTTGTGAGCAATATACGCTCACAGCGAAAGAAGGTAAAAATAATGAAGCTCAAGAAGTATTTGACCGATTAGAAAAGTTGAAAGACTTGGTTGCCAAAGGTGATGTTGAAAAACTGGTACCTTGGAAAGAAGACGGAAGCTTCAGAGCAATTACATTTGATCGTCATTTGTTTTATCCATTATTGGATAAAAAGGATGAAAATCTTCCGTTTACATGGTCGCCAATGCTATTTGACTATACGAGTCACACGCAAAGTAGTGAAGTAAAGTTTGTTGTAGATTTACAGGCTTATATCAATACACCAGATGCCAAGGAAATCTTGAAAGATCATGAACTCTATTTGTTGCGTAATGCTGATAATAAGTATCGTGGACTGGGTTTTGCCTTAGCTGGTAATTTTTACCCTGACTTTTTATTGTGGCTAGTGAATAAACAAACAGGACAGCAATATTTAACTTTAGTAGATCCTAAAGGCATTCGAAATATGAATCATGACGATGCTAAAATTGAGCTCTATAAAGAGATTAAAAATATTGAGTCTAAACTTGAGCATTCTGACTTTACATTAAATAGTTTTATTTTGTCTATTACACCAATGAAAGACATTTTAAATAACTCACTTTCTGAAGATGAATTTTCTGAGAAGAATGTTTTATTTATGGTTGGTAATGGAACAGCATATCTTGAGAAAATGTTAAAAAAAATACTTCAATTATAGATTGAAGTATTCTGAATTCTTAAAAATTATACAAAATTAATTTAATATATTGCTTCAAAGGGGGAGTTATGTCTGGACAATATGAAAAACCGTTGACGATAAAAGAAGCTGTAAATGCTATTCAATCAAATGACTTTTTATTACCTGCAATTCAGAGAAAATTTGTTTGGACAAGTAATCAAATTTGTCAGCTATTTGATTCAATCCTAAGAGGATATCCTATAAATTCATTCATGATGTGGGAAATTACCGACTCTGAAATTAAAAAAAATTATAAATTTTATGAGTTCTTAACAAAATATTGTCAGCGATTTAATGAGGAAAACCCTCATATTGAAATTAATGCGAGTAGTAAAAACTTTAAGGCAATTATTGATGGTCAACAAAGATTAACATCATTATATATTGGTTTATGTAGTACTTATGCTTATAAACAGCCAAGAGTATGGTGGCCAACAGCTTATGATGAAAGTGTTTTACCACCACGTAAATTGTATTTAGATTTATCTCAACCTTTAGATGATGATGAGTCAATGATGCACTATAACTTTAAATTTTTAACTGATATTCAGTTTGAACAATTGAATAACTTAGGTATTAAAAATTGGTTATGTCTGCATGATGTACTAAATATGCCTAATGTAGATTTAGCTGATGCGATATTAAAAGTAGTTTTTCCAGAGTTGGCACGTAGAAATTTATCTACAAACAGTTTTGCTTCTGAAACTCTTTTGAAGTTGTATATGGCTGTTCATAAAGAACAATTGATTCATTATTTTAATGAAAAAAGTCAAGAAGTTGATCATGTATTAGACGTGTTTATTCGGACAAATAGTGGTGGGACAAAGTTAGCTTTCTCGGATTTGCTAATGTCTATTGCTGTCGCGAACTGGGATGGTGACTTCAGAAAAGAAATTGAGAATTTAACAAATTGGATTTATCAGTCACAAGATTTGGGTTTTTATATTGAGAGAGATTGGATATTAAAAACTGCACTAATGCTGATAGATGAAGATGTCCGTTTTAAAGTAAAAAATTTTACAACTGAAAGAGTACAACAAATTCAAATCCAATGGGAGCCAATAAAAGATTGCATAAAAGAAACTTTTAAACTGATTAGAAAGTTTGGGGTGAATGCTCAATCTTTAACATCTAAAAATGCTGTAATACCAATTTGCTATTATTTATATCAAAAACGTGATGAATTTGGTAAACCATTATATTTAACAATTAATGATTTATCTAAACAAACTGAGCAAAGAGACAAAATTAGCCAATGGTTCTATATGGTGCTTTTAAAAGGAGTGTTTGGTGGTCAAGCTGATTCTATTATTTCAAGTATGAGACGAGTGATTAGAACTAACTTGTTAGAGCCATACTTTCCTTTGGAAAAAATTATTAAGGCTTACGAAGCTACAAATAAAGATTTACGCTTCGATGATGCATATATTGAGAATATGCTGAATATTCAATACGGAGAAACGCGTTGAACCGTACCGGGTTTGTCGGAGAGTTTTTTATTTAAGTTAGGCCACCTGACCTAACGGGTTAATCTTATCATAGTACATTGCTTCAAAATCAAAAGGTGATACATAACCTAGTGCACTATGTACACGCTCTTTATTGAACCAATCTACCCAATTTAGTGTCGCAAGTTGTACATCTGCTAAACCTTGCCAATCTGCTTTTAGATATTCAATCACCTCTGTTTTGTATAAGCCATTCACCGTTTCAGCCAAAGCATTATCGTATGAATCACCAGTCGTACCGACTGATGCTCGTAAATTTGCTGCTTCTAAACGATTGGTATAGCGAATGGAAAGATATTGCACACCTCTGTCGGAATGATGAATCACATTCTTTGGCATGCCTCGATCATGCAATGCTTGCTCTAATGCATCGAGCACCATATCTGTATTCATTCGTGTAGATACTTTCCATCCAACAATTGCTCGTGAGAACACATCAATAATAAATGCAGTATAAACCCAGCCTGAATTTGTTTGAATATACGTAAAGTCACTCACCCACAGTTGGTCAGGATGATCAGCAGTAAAATTACGTTTCACTAAATCATCTGCTCGTTTTTGGTCATCTCGGCTACGGGTGGTTTGTTTGTTCTTACCACGCCAAACACCTTGTATACCTAGCTTTTGCATCAATCGAGCAACTGTACAACGTGCAATAACATAACCCTCACGTTTCAATTTTTGCCAAACTTTACGTACACCATATCGACCTGAACTTTCTTTCCAAATACGTTTGATTTGCTCTGCATGATGCAAATCATGCAGAGCACGTTTCGCTCGATGTTCTGGGTTATCAACGAGATCTAAAGCCCGATAATAGGTCGAAGCTGCAATCGGTAAAATTCTACAAATCGCCTCGACTCCGTACAGCTCTTTATTATTATGGATAAAATCCACCATTATTTGTGTGGGCGGTCGAGCTCCGCCTGGGCGAAAAAAGCGGCTGCTTTGCGTAGAATCTCATTGGCGCGTTGCAGTTCTTTATTTTCGCGTTCGAGTTGTTTGATACGTTCTTGGTCTGAAAGCTGCTGTACTTTGATTGGATTCTGTTGATTCAAATACTTCTGATGCCAGGAACGTAGTGTTTCAGGAGTACAGCCAATCTTAGGTGCAATTGCTGTGATTGCAGCCCAATTCGATGGATAATCTTTTTCAGATTCAATCAATAATTGAATCGCTCTTTCTCTGATTTCAGGGGTATATTTTGGTTTTGTCATTGGGACATTCTCTCAAGAAAGTTGGTCTCCGACAAACCCGGTACGGTTCACGTTGTAGGGCAGTTTTACATCTGTTATTTCCAGAGTTGAAAGCAACCGAAATTTTCCATATAGATCATTTACATCCTCAAAAGCTTTTCACTAAGAAAAATATAACAAAGGTGGAAGACTTTACTGATGAACAAAAAATATTTTACATGAATGCTAATCATTGGAATTCTATTTCTAATTTACACTTATTAAATGATTCATTGAATCTTTCAAAAAGTGATCAGTCCTTAGAGGATTGGATTAAAAATAATAATAGCGGTTTTACAAATAAAGACTTACTTATTGATGATTCTATTTCACTGAGTTTTACATGTTTTGAAGACTTTTATAAAGCTAGAAGACAGGCATTAAAGCAACGGTTTGTTGAAAGAGTCTACATTCAGGATAATCAGCAAGAAACTAAGCCCGTTGATTTAGAACGGGATAATTATGATGATCTGGAAGTTGATGATGATGACTTATTAATTGCCTAGTTATTAAATTTACAATTAAGCTTTATGTAAATAAGGCTTAATTGTCTAAATTATGACGATTAAATTAATAAAGCTTTGCTAGTAATTCATATTCTTTTGAATCTTCTGTTAATGTGACCATTTCAAGATTTTTGTATCTAAATAAAGTCGGCATCTCATGAAACATGTCATAGAAGAAAGATACTGATTCTTTGTACATTTCTTGCTTTAATTTGGAGAAATTTGGTCTGTAGAACTCACCTGAGCCGAGTATTGGGGTGTAGAAAATCTTGATATGATTGATATGAAGACCTGGCAAATGCTGACTAATAAAATAATTAATCATGTCCTCAAAATTGATTTCATAAAAATCAATTTCTCTATCTCCATCATAGTCATATCTAACATTAGTGATAATGAGCCATGTTTCTAAACTATATGGATGATATATATAGATATCTGCTGAAATGTATTCACCATCTTCATTTTCATAACCACCAGGCAAAGGTCTATAAAAACCATCAAAAGCATTGGTTACGAGTTGAGCTTGAGACTTTTCTGAGTCATCTGCAAAACTTCGAATAGCATCAACAGTGCTTTGATGTAATTTAAATGCTTTATTAATTATTCCACGGCGTTCATTACTTTCTTGATTGATTTCAGCTCTAGTTTTCACTATAAGGAAGTCCTTGTAAGTTTTATATTAAGTTTGATAGGGTATCCTACTTTGCTTTTTAATATAGGGTATCCTACATTTTTATGCAAGTAGAAGAGCTATTTAATTCGATAATTTTGATTTAGGTATATTGATAATCAGCTTATAGTTTTATTTCTTAGCCCATCAATAAAATCTGACCACTCCTGCATCATCTTTGTTCGGTACTCTAAATGCTGTGCATGGTTGTATGCCTGAGATGCAGCATTAACAACCTTATGCGCTAACTGAATTTCAATCGCATCATGCATATAGCCTTGTTCATGTAGTGTCATTGATGTAAGTCCACGAAAATCATGTCCAGTCATTTTGCCGTTATAACCCATTGTTCGAATTACACAAAGTAAAGCATTGCTACTCATAGGTTTGGCGGTGCTGTACTTATAAAAAACGTGATATTTATTGTCAGCGAGAGGTCATAATCTTGTTTAAAATTGACATTAAACTATTCTGTTGTTTAAATAAAAGTTAACAGTATCAGTTGATTTGTAGACTTGATGATTTGATAGAGTCATACAACAAAAAAAGCCTAAATCACGACAGTTTAGGCTTTTTAGCTTCCAATGGATGAGGTTGGAATAAATTTGGTAGGGATTAAAGTATTGATAAAATTTCTTATTCACCCAATTAAAAAATTGGATACAAATAATTTAGCTCTTTCATTTATCAACTACTATCAAAATCTATACAAGTTCCTTTTTAGATAAACTAACTACTTGAATGCAATCAAAGTAGTAGATGATGAAGTAATCTACTACTATCTGATCATTATCAAAGTTTATTTTTATGGGAACATTTTTTTAATTAGGTTGTTTAGATCACTCCAACAAGTCCAATCATATAAAATTTTTACAATAGTCAAAGCACAAATAAAACAAATCACCCAATACGTTAGTGTAAAAAAGTCGGTTGGTATACCTGTTATGGAATGATAGCCTTGTTTTAATTCATTACCTTTCAAGTATAATGCTAATGGTACAAATCCCATAACAAAGATCATAATGCTATTAATTACATACATTTTATATCTTTCAGATTTTATTGATTTTATTGAAACAATTTCAGAGTTTTGATTATGGGTTACTTCATATGTCAATCTGTTTCGTGCAAAAGCCCAATAATCACCCTCAAAATAATTAGGATTAAATTTTTCTAAGAAAAAGTTTAATTCTTCAATTTTTGCACTTTTCGCTCCTGTTAAGGCTGAAGCTGCTGCATTTAAAAGAATAGTCTTTGTTGCTTCATTTTCATTAGATTCAAGAATTCTTTTACGTTCATCAAAGAAAGATTTAAGTCTATCGAATCTATTTTTACAAATATTTCTTATAAATGTTGGTGTAATTATCTCAATCATTTTTAAAAAAATGTCCCAAAATTTCATTTATTTAACTCAGTTATTAGATTGTAATCATTATCTCTGAAAGGAAGAAATGATCAATAAGTGGGCGTCTCAAAATGTCGTCATTTATTTATGGTTTTGATTTATATGTATTTAATTTTTTAATATTTTAAAATATGAAACTTCTAATCATATAATATTAACAACAAAAAAAGCCTAAACCACGACGGTTTAGGCTTTTCAGCTTCCAATGGATGAGGTTGGAATAAATTTGGCGGTGAAAGAGGGATTCGAACCCTCGATACGCTATAAACGTATACACACTTTCCAGGCGTGCTCCTTCAGCCACTCGGACACTTCACCAAGGCGAGGGATGATAACCAAAAAAAAGAATTCTGCCAAGCAACAATTGAGTTAGAGCAAAAAAAATTTCACAGTGATATGATTGCGCAAAAATAGTGTCTAATTTTTGAAGACGAATCTATGCAAAGTACTGCAAAAAAAGCCGCGTTACCTGCGATCACACTCGCAGCACTAGGGGTGGTATTTGGAGACATCGGAACCAGTCCCTTGTACGCCCTACGCCAATGTTTTCTCACCGCACACATCGCCATTACTGAAGCAACAGTGCTGGGGATCTTATCGCTGATCTTCTGGTGCATGATGCTCACCATCAGCTTTAAATACGTCACCGTCATCATGCGGGCAGACAACAATGGTGAAGGCGGGATCATGTCTTTGCTGGCGCTCAACTTGCGTTCCAACCGAATCCCAGATAACCGAAAAATCTTTCTGATTGCTTTAGGCTTTATCGGGGCATCGTTATTTTTTGGCGACGGTATCATTACCCCAGCCATTTCAGTGCTTTCTGCGATTGAAGGGCTAAGTATTGCTACACCGATGTTTAACAAATGGTTAATGCCATTGGCGATTGGAATCCTTACCGCACTGTTCCTTGTGCAACGACATGGTACAGGGACCATGGGTAAATTCTTTGGTCCAATCACCCTGACGTGGTTTGCATCCATCGGTTTAATTGGTATTCACAGTATTAGCCAAACACCTTATGTACTCACCATGCTGAGTCCACATTGGGCTTTAAACTTTATTTTTCATCAGCCTTTTGTTGCCTTCTTAACGATGGGAGCGGTGATTTTAACCGTAACAGGGGGTGAAGCACTTTATGCCGATATGGGACATTTTGGGCGACTGCCGATTCGTTTAGGTTGGTTTATTATCGTATTGCCTTGCCTCTTACTCAACTATGCAGGGCAAGGGGCGCTGTTGCTACGTGATCCAAGTGCGATTGAAAACCCATTCTACCTACTCGTGCCTGAGTGGGGTTTATATCCGATGATTGCCTTGGCAACAGCAGCGGCAGTGATTGCCTCACAAGCGGTGATTACAGGCGTATTTTCAATGGCAAACCAAGCCATTCAACTGCGCTACTTACCACGGTTAACCGTACATCACACCTCTGATGTTGAGCAGGGACAAATTTACTTACCATTTATTAATTGGATTTTATTTGTTTCAATCCTGTTGCTCATCGTGATTTTCCAAAACAGTGCCAACCTTGCCAATGCTTATGGTGTGGCGG
The DNA here is from genome assembly GCF_019702905.1 of Acinetobacter sp. Tol 5. Lineage (NCBI taxonomy): Bacteria > Pseudomonadati > Pseudomonadota > Gammaproteobacteria > Moraxellales > Moraxellaceae > Acinetobacter > Acinetobacter sp. Tol 5. The sequence goes on from NZ_AP024708.1 coordinate 268,275, forward strand.
TCACAATGACTATGCTGTGTGACACGATTCTAATCGCATTTTTAGCTTATGGTTTCTGGCGTTGGCCAAAGTGGAAAGTGGCATTATTTGCGGTGCCATTTTTAGTGATAGACAGTGTTTTTATTGGCTCAACCTCATTAAAAATCATCTCTGGGGGCTGGGTGCCGATCTTAATCGGTGCAATCGTGTTTACCATTCTGATGACATGGAAAACTGGGCGAGAAATTGTCTTTAACCGTTTGGAAAAAGATGCGCTGCCACTGGACTTGTTTATTAAAAGCGTCAGCTTGAGTGATGAAACTCAGTTTGTACCCGGACAAGCAGTATTCTTAACAGGTAACCCAAATATTGTACCGCATGCGATGTTGCATAATATTAAACATAATAAAGTGCTACATGAACGCAATATCATGGTGACGGTGATTACCCGTGATGTGCCTTATGTACCTGAGCAAGAGCGGATTCGTGTTGAAGTCTTAGATGATCGCTTCCAACGTGTCTTTGTTTATTATGGTTTTAAAGATCAACCAGATATTCCGAATGCACTTGAATTGGCATATAAGCAACTTGAAGTTGAGTTTGATATGATGCATATCAGCTTCTTTATTTCACGTGATCGTTTGATTCATACTGTGGGTGAGGGTATGGCACCATGGCGTGAAAAGCTGTTTATTTCGATGCAACGTAATACCAGCCCTGTGAGTGACTTCTATCAAATTCCACCGAACCGTGTAGTTGAAATGGGTAGCCAAATCGAGATTTAAACAAATTCAAAATATGAAAAGCCAGAAATCATTCTGGCTTTTTTTATTTCAATCATTGGCTTGCGTTGATGTTGGTGCGGACGATGAGCGTTGCGAAAGGTCTTGATGTTGAGGAGGTGGGGCAATATCGATAATTCGGCGTGGTTCAGTTGAGTTCGGATCTTTCGGGATGGCTTCCAATATGCGTGGAGTAGGTTTAATTGGGGGTACTGTGGTTTTTAAGCGCTGATGGTGTTGGCTTTTATTCTGTAAATGAGGTTTTATTGTCAGCTTGGACTGCTTTTCAATACTTTGCTTAGCGGTTGGTGAAGCAGCAAAAGCAGCGCAATTTAGCAAAGCACAGAGCAGTATCATTCCATATTTTGCTTGAAGTTTGAATCGTCGGAATATTTGCACTGTCTGTTATTCCATAAACATGATGGATGAATATAAACCCTGCGACAAATTGTGTCGTAAAGCTGTCGAAGATCTGACTTTAACATGCCATAATTTCGATGACAGCAGCAAGTCATACGATGGAAGTAATTTAATTTCTTAATTTTTTTGCAAGCAATCAATACTTGAGAAATTTAAAAAATTGTTTGAATAGGTAAAAATTGTAGAAGCTTTATTCAGTTGAATATTCACATAATATCTTTCGTTGTCTGAGCTTGTTAAGCTGTTTTATTGAATTCAAAACCAAGTATGGATTGGTTCTGAATATCTTGTCTGTTATGTGGCTTAGGATGATTTTTGTTGAAAAATTCAGTAGTTAAATTGGTGTTGGGTCTTGTGGCTACTGGAAGCTTTGCAATTGCATTTGGTCAAGAGAAAATTTTGCAGTTATTGCCTTTTACTCAAGGCAGTTCTCTTAATTCTGAATGCTTAAATCAGTTCTATCGAGATCAACCGCCGATCTTGATGAAAGACAGTTTAAAAAAGAACAGTTATCCTTTGTGTTTCAATGGCTTTAATGTGATGTATTCGGGCGTTTCCAAAACACCACTATGGACAGCGGAGTATTTATCGCCACAACGGTTAAGCCAAAAGATTAAACGTGAAGACAGCTTCCATGAAGAGGAGCGAATCAGCAGTCAGCATCGAGCACTACTGTCTGATTATCGTGGTTCTGGTTATGACCGTGGACATATGTCACCCAATGCCGATATGTCGACCAAAGCCTCTCAGTTTGATAGCTTTTCTTTGGCAAATATGGTGCCCCAAGCGCCAAAAAATAATCAGCAAGTCTGGCGAGAGTTAGAAGAAGCAACACGTGCGATTGTAACCAAACAAAAGAAAGATGTTTATGTGGTTACGGGACCATTATTTAGCGGCAAAAAACTTAAAACCATTGGCCGTGGTGTGATTGTTCCAACCGCTGTCTTTAAAGCGATCTATTTGCCTAAACATGGCATTATCGGTGCTTATTACGCGCCTAATAATAATTCATTGCAGGTTAAAGTGGTCAGCGTGTGTTATTTGGAAGAGCAGCTAGGAATGAACTTATTTCCACAGCTCACCGAAGAACAAAAGCGCAATACCTATAAATTGCCTTTAAATGCCAATCAAGTAAAAGCCAATAAAGAAATCGAATATTCTCATTGGGATGCAGAAAGTCAGTGTGCTGAAGCTGTGCCACAGGATCAGATTACTACGGTACAAAAGCAATTCCAGCCTGACAGTCGTTCTACATCGACCAGCAATATTGAGTTGTCTAAAGTAGATGAAGAAACCAAAGATGCTTTGGTAAAACAATTGGCTGAAGCTTTGTTGCATTATATTTTACAAATTTTGAAATAATTAAAGCCTTATTAGAGGAGAATCTATCTATACTAGAGCTGTTTTATCCAGCAAAAAATGATGATCAAAGCTCAATCATATGGATATTGAAAGTGGCTACTCGCTTTGCGAGAGGCTGGGTATGATGGTGCTTAAAAGAGTATATACAAGCAGGTTTTTGTTTATAACTTTAACAATAGAGAAAATTAAAATGTTTAAAGCTTTTGAAAATGATACGGAATCGCATGCAATTCATGATTTGACCTTAGAAAATCAACTGGATTGTGTCAATGTCTATGGCAACTTGCAGATTACTAAGGATCAAGCAGGCTTAAAAGCTGCTAAGGTTTTACAAAGTTATTTGAATGACATTGTGGCAACTTTGGAGAAGCAAAGTGATCTGCCCGCGCAGATTGTTCGTCAAAATGAAGGTGAAATAGAAAATCCGTTTCTTTAAGCGCTATTGATTTAATTTCTATTTAAAGATTGAGATAAAAAAACCTGCTGAAGCAGGTTTTTTAAAATTTAACGGATTGAATTAAATTTCAATGTGCTTGATTTAAACCACAGCATTTAATTGCGTGGCTCATTTCCAACGACTTTATAAATAATTGCACCAATTACAGCGCCCACGATCGGCGCAACCCAGAATAACCACAGTTGGCTCAATGCAGCGGTTTCTGCAAATAAAGCGACCGCGGTACTGCGTGCTGGATTGACGGAAGTGTTGGTTACAGGAATACTGATTAAATGGATTAGGGTTAGCGCCAAACCAATCGCAATCGGTGCAAAGCCTGCTGGTGCGCGTTTATCCGTTGCACCTAAAATTACGATTAAGAATACTGCGGTTAAAACAATTTCAATGATCAATGCTGAAACCAAAGAATATTTTCCTGGAGACAAATCTCCATAACCGTTGGTTGCAAAGCCACCTGTTCCAGCGAACCCAGCCTGTCCTTGAACAATTAAATATAAGATAAAAGCCGCGAGAATACCGCCGACGACTTGAGCAATGATATATGGAACGAGGTCTTTGGCATCAAAACGACCACCCACCCATAAACCAACACTGACTGCTGGATTGAAGTGTCCACCTGAAATATGACCGAGTGCATAAGCACCAGTAAGTACTGTAAGACCGAATGCGAGTGCTACACCAGCAAAACCAATACCTAATTCTGGGAAAGCAGCAGCAAGTACTGCGCTACCACATCCTCCAAAGACCAGCCAAAAGGTTCCGATAAATTCTGCAAGATATTTATTCATATTGATTCCTATTTATTTTTTTTAACGGAATGGGTTATGTCGCTATTTTTTAAATAGTTGATAACCTTTCGATGAGGTACAACTTTATATTTTCAGCATCATTATCATAGTTTAAAAATATGAAAATTGAATCATAAATAAAAAAAATTGCTAATACTATCACTTAATGTTCTGATTTAATTGTGGAAAAAACTGCACAGATTTGCCAAAAATATGATCTAAATAAAGTATTAATAGAGGAAATTTAATAAATATTTATCATTTAAATCAGGCATGATGATGTTTAAGTATTTCGATTTTGAAGTCGCCATTGTTGCGGTGTGAGCCCGGTCCATTGTTTAAAAGCACGTTGAAAGGCACTTTGTTCGGAGTAGCTCAAAAGCAAAGCAATTTCATGTAGTCCTAAATAGCGATCCTGCAAATATTGAAAGGCGAGTAGTTGCCGAACATCTTGGACACGTTGTTGGTAGGTGGTATTTTGACTTTGTAAATGACGTTGTAATTGGCGTGTAGACATATTGAGCTGCTTGGCAACTTCCTCAATTTGATAATTATTTTTTTGTAGTCCCAATAAAATACTTTGTTGTAAGCGCTCATCTAATTGGGTGGTATTCGGCAAGCTGTCCAGTAGAGCTTGTGCTTGTTGCATCAGCAACTTTTGTAAGGTTTGGTCACTTTGTTTAACCCGAATGGTTAAAGCAGAAATAGGGAAGATCATCTCAACTTTTGGTTGTTGAAACTTTACTGGACAATTGAAAAAGCTTTCATATGCCATGCTATTTTTGGGTACTTGGTGAATAAAATTGACTTGATAAAGTTGAATATTGTCAGAAACAAATAAACGTAAAAATTGAATCATCACAGCAATCGCGATTTCATCCGTGATTTGAGTGGTGAAGTGAGCCGGTAGATTTGCCCAACCTACCGAAATATGTTGTTCATCATAATATTCGACTTTAAGTGGGCTACCATCATAAATTAAACGATGAAAATCATGATAACGGCTGAGGGCTTCTCCTAAACTGTCACAGGACTGTGCAATATAGGCAATAATGCCTATATGCTTCGGTTGTACATAAGGTGCGATTTCTAGCCCTAAAGCAGGGCTTTGTACTTGTGACTGTATCTCATCCAAAATTTCACGCCAAACGGTATAGTCAAAGCGTTCAAGATTTTGAACCTGTTGTAACTTGGGTGAAATGTTTAAGCCTCTAGCTTCGCTAAAGGTATAGAGTAATTGCCCAAGCCCTCCATAAACGGAGCCTGCATAATCCTTTAATAGCATCATTGACACATCTTGTTGTTGTGCGATTTACATCATGTAAGATCAAACTTGGCGCTATTTTAAGCGAGTTTAAATCCAGCAAACAAGTCGCATTTTATGGGGTTGGTGATAGATTTTCTATAGTGTTCATGTCGTGATTTGTCAATGAAAATACTTTTCCATGTCAATATCTTTTTTCAGCATAGTTTTATATTAAAAATAAGCAGAGGAGAAAAAACATGTTAAAAGGCTTTTTAGTTGGATTGGTCTTTGCGAACGGCTTTGAGTGGATTGCACATAATTATATTTTGCATGGTCAGCACCGTCCTGGAAAGCCACGTTTTAGCCCTGTTCCAAGAAGTATGAAATCGCATTGGGAACATCATCGCGAAGTCCGTAAGCAGGATTTTCATGATGATGGTTATGTGCAAGGTATATCGAATTGGCGCACCAAAAATGAAATTGTTTCATTGGCAGTGGTTGCAGGTGCTGCGAGTTTAATTTTTTATCCGATTTCAAAAGGCATGGTGGCTGCATCTTTATATAGTGCATGTAATTATTATTATATTCACCGCCGTGCACATTTAGAGCCAGCATGGGCGATGAAGAAAATTCCTTGGCACTATGACCATCATATGAATGCAAATCAAGATGCAAACTGGTGTGTGACCAAGCCGTGGTTTGACTATCTGATGGGAACGCGGGTGATCTCATCCGCAGATTTACAAGAGCAAAATCCGTTGGGAATCACGCTACCTCAGCCGATTGCACACTGGGTTTCAACAACCGTTGAAAAGTATTTTCCTGCAAAATGGGTTGAGAAAAAACCACAAGTGATTGAAGAACATTCGGCGAACCGTGTAGATTCAGTCGCCTGATCTTGTGTTTTGTTAAAGTTTAGCTTTGACTCATCTGATTGGTTTGGAGCGCTATTCTTGTCTCCATTGATCTGAAAGCGCGAATTATCAGTTCGATTGTCGTGATTTGTCACAAAATATGTATGTTTGGTCAATGTATAACATTTTTTCATGATTATACTGGCTAGCATCAAGATATGTTTCAGAATGCAAATAGCTGTCGTTTCTGAAGTTTATAGGAGTCTCCAAGACTCCTTTTTTTATGTCTGTAAAACAAAAATCGCACTTCTCACATGGCACGATCAGCGTAGCTAATGGGGTTTGATGAGTATCAAATCAGAGCTAAGCTAGTACAGCTTAATCTATGGTATCCATGTCGCCAAACGCGATAGCGATGCTGGTCAAATTGGTAGATGTCGGTCAAATTGGTAGAAGGGAAAACAAAATCTTTCTACAACCTAAGCGCTATATAAAATATTTGAAAGAATAGCGTTAAGTTGAACGCATATTAATTTAATCTCATTTAGAGAAATGCGATTAGATTCTGGCAATGTTTTAAGTGCTTTGTTCTTTTGAGCATCAATAGACCATAAAAAAATCCCCATCAGGGGATTTTTTTATGAAGCACAATACATAGGTTGCTTTCAAATGACCATTGTATAGATATTTGAATACTACTCTGGTTTAAGCCCTTCAGCTTTTTCCAACGATTCATCATTATTGAAGAATTTTTCACGTTGTTCTTCTAAAAACTTCTTAGCATCCGCTTCAAATACATTTAAACGTTTTTCATTAATCAATGTGGTTTGATGCTTTAACCATTCTTGCCAAGCTTGTTTAGACACAGTGTCAAATAATTCCTGTCCTTTTGCGCCTGGGAAAGGTGCAAAGTCTAAACCTTCTAACTCTTTTTGATATTTACGGCAAAATACTTGTCGAGTCATATCAAAACTCCTTATGCATAAAGTTTTTCTAAACGTGTATGAGCGCGTTCAATCGCCGCTGCCACTTGAGCAGGTGCAGTCCCACCAATATGGTTACGGGCATTCACTGAAGCTTCTAATGTCAATGCTTTTTCAAATACATCTGCCTGAATTAAATCAGAGAACTGCTGTAATTGTTCAAGCGTTAATTCGGAAAGGTCTTTAGATTCCTGAACACCCAATGCAACTGCCTTACCTACGATTTCATGGGCATCACGGAAAGCGACTCCATTTTTAACCAGATAATCTGCCAAATCTGTTGCAGTAGAGAAGCCACGAAGTGCTGCTTCACGCATTACATCAACATTCGGTACCAGTGCAGGAATCATGTCTGCGAAAGCCATCAATGAACCACGGATGGTATCAATGGCATCAAATAATGGTTCTTTGTCTTCTTGATTGTCTTTGTTATATGCCAAAGGTTGACCTTTCATCAAGGTTAACAGGCTCATAAGATCGCCATAGACACGACCAGTTTTACCACGAACCAATTCTGGAACATCTGGGTTTTTCTTTTGTGGCATGATCGAAGAACCAGTACAGAAACGGTCTGGAATATTCACAAATTTAAATTGTGCAGACGTCCAAAGAATCAATTCTTCTGACATACGTGATAAATGCATCATGATCAGTGAAGCAGCTGCGTTGAATTCAATGGCAAAGTCACGGTCTGATACCGCATCTAGCGAGTTTTCAGCAACTGCTTCAAAACCTAATAATTCCGCAGTGAACGCACGATCGATCGGATAGGTCGTACCTGCCAATGCCGCTGAACCCAAAGGCATACGGTTAACACGTTTACGACAGTCAATCAGACGCTCAGAGTCACGTACCAACATTTCAAACCAAGCCATTAAATGATGACCAAAAGTCACAGGCTGTGCAGTTTGTAAATGCGTGAACCCAGGCATGATGGTTTGGGTATTGTTGCTGGCTAAGCGAAGAATACCTTTTTGTAGTTTTTCCAGTAATTTTAAAATTGCATCAATTTCATCGCGAACATAGAGACGAATATCTGTCGCAACTTGGTCGTTACGGCTACGCCCGGTGTGTAGCTTTTTGCCTGTGATACCAATACGCTGAGTCAAGCGAGATTCGATATTCATATGCACATCTTCAAGATCGATGCGCCATTCGAATTGACCTGCTTCAATTTCAGTTTTAATTGTATTCAAACCATTGATAATGTCATCACGTTCTTGTTCTGTAAGCACCCCAACTTTTGCTAACATAGTTGCATGTGCAATAGAGCCAGCAATATCTTGTTTATAAAAGCGTTGGTCAAACTGGACAGAAGCAGTAAATTCAGCAACAAAGGCATCAGTAGCTTCAGAGAAACGACCGCCCCACATGCCTGAAGTTTGGGCTTGTGACGGATTAGAGGAATTAGAAGATGTGGTCATATCGGCTCAGTAAGAAAAAAAGCAGTAGAACTAAACGCAGTATAACAAATTCAGCCTCACTTGCCGAAGTAAAGCACAATCATTCATCAAGAAAATCTACTTCGCATTTTCAGCCTTCGTATTTTTTTAGCAAAATGGGGCATCGTCAGTATTTATTGGAATTATTTATTTCCAGTAATGTATTGGCTTTTTTATTGGCACTGGCAGAAGCACAGTCGTGGAGTAATTTAAATGTTTGGCATGTTTTAGAATATATTTTATATATTAACTGGATATTATTGGCATTTGCTGCCTTTCAAGATCTATTTGCCAAAAGGTTAGCGCAATATACTTATTTGTCGGTGATGATTTTCAGTTTTATACTTTTACAGGTCATCGTCATGTGCACAACTTTGGTGCTGAATATTGTGCATTATTGGGCTGTTCATTTTTCTTTACAAAATATTTCGACAAGCGATATCAGTCATAATCTTATTTTGCATTTAAGTTATGGGATATTACTCGGTGCATTTTGTTTGCGTTATATGTATATTCGCGAGCAAGCCGTTTTACAACAACACAGTGAATTAAATGCACGGGTTCAAGCCATGCAGGCGCGAATTCATCCTCATTTTCTATTTAATAGTTTAAACAGTGTGGTGAGTTTAATTGCAATTGATCCAGATAAAGCAGAACAAATGCTGATTGACTTGTCAAAATTGTTTAGAGCAAGCTTTCAAGAATTAAAATTGGTGACCTTAAAAGAAGAAATACAATTATCGAAACAATATATTGCCATTGAACAAATCCGTTTGGGCGAGCGTTTAAATGTTGAGTGGAATATTCCACAGCCGGGATTATTGGAATATGTGCAAATTCCATTATTAACCCTGCAACCCTTAATTGAAAACAGTATTTTTTATGGGGTCGAAAACCAAATGAAAGATGCCAAGATTGGGATACTGGTTGAAATATTGCAAAATCAAGTCAATATAGTCATTACCAACCCATTTTTACAAGATAGAATAAAAGTGAGACAAGGGCATGGAATTGCTTTAGAAAATGTAAAACAGCGTTTAAAAGCACATTTTGGCGATTCTGTTTATTTTCGGAATTATGCAGGGAATGGATTATTTACGATGGTCATTCAATATCAGTATAAAAATAGATGATTGAGACATGTATTAAAAATAAATAATGTAGGTATTTGGGTAAGGAGGAGCAATGGACATCCTGATTTGTGATGATGAACCGCTTGCAGTGGAACGCTTATCACGGTTGGTGTCGCAACTTGGGCATCAGGTTATTGCCACAGCACAACATGGAAAGCAAGCATTGGAGATGGTTCAACAGTTTGAGCCTGACGTCGTGTTGCTGGATATTCAGATGCCAGAAATGGATGGCTTAAGTTGTGCGCAACATTTGGCGCATTTTAACCCGATGCCTGCAATCGTATTTTGTACAGCGTTTGATGAGCACGCTTTACAGGCGATTCAATCTCAAGCAAAAGGATATTTGTTAAAGCCAATTGCCAAGGATGAATTGGAAACAGTTTTAGGGAATGTGACTAAACTGACGCAAGCTCAATTAACTCAGATAGAAAAAAAAGAACTCATGGAAGAAAAAGTGCAAAGGCAGCAAATTGCTGCAAAAACCTATCGAGGTTTGGAACTGATCCCTGTTGAAAATATTTATTATTTTTTAGCAGATCAAAAATATGTCACCGTTCGCCATAAAAATGGGAGCGTTTTGATTGATGAAACCTTAAAGGATTTGGAAACTGAATTTTCAGATCGTTTTATACGAATACACCGTAATGCACTCATTTCTTTAGATTATTTGGATGGTCTGGAAATGGTTGCTTCAGGACAGTATCAAGCGCGATGCCGTGAGCTTGAGGAGCGTCTGGCGGTGAGTCGTCGACATTTACCTTTGCTTAGGGAACGCATGCAGAATTTATAGTTTTGTGTGAAAGATAAATCATTTTGATAATTTACTTGCATTTTTAAGATTGCAGGGTAAGTTTAGAGTGTTTAAAAGTTTGGCAAAACTGAAATGATGAAAACCTTGAAAATCGCAACTCGACAAAGCCCGCTTGCATTGTGGCAGGCAGAACATATTCGTGATCGTTTAGAACAATTGCATCCGCATATCAAAGTAGAGTTGGTGACTTTTGTCACTCAAGGCGACAAAATTTTAGACACGCCCTTGGCTAAGATTGGTGGAAAGGGTTTATTTGTCAAAGAGCTTGAAGCAGCATTGATGGATGGACGTGCAGATTTAGCTGTACATTCTATGAAAGATGTCCCTATGCAATTGCCTGAAGGTTTAGAGCTGGCGGTGATCTGTGAGCGTGAAGATCCATTTGACGCCTTTGTTTCAAATCATTATGCAAAGTTTGAAGATTTACCTCAAGGTGCCAAACTTGGTACTTCCAGTCTACGCCGTAAATGTCAAATTCTTAAACAGCGTCCTGATTTGGATGTGATTGATTTACGAGGCAATGTGGGTACACGCTTGTCTAAGCTTGATGCAGGTCAGTATGATGCGATTATTCTCGCCAGTGCTGGGTTAAAGCGTTTAGGGCTTGCACAACGTATCCGTCATAGTCTCGCACCAGAACTCAGCTTGCCTGCTGTGGGACAAGGTGCATTAGGTTTAGAGTGTCGTTGTAATGACCCTGAAACTTTGAATTTGATTCTGCCTTTGATGCACAATGAAACCAATGCGTGTGTACGTGCTGAACGCGCCTTCAATGCTTATCTTGAGGGTGGCTGTCAGGTACCAATAGCAGGCTTTGCAACACTGGACAATCAAGTATTGTCTTTAGAAGGTCGTGTTGGAAGTACGGACGGTCAGACATTGCTGTGTAGCAAGGTCAGTGGTACTGCCGAACAAGCAGAGCAGTTGGGTGTAAAACTCGCACAAGATTTATTGCAACTTGGTGCTGGGGATTTACTTAAAGCACTGTATCAAACACAGTAATTGGATTCCGATGCTGTTTATCAATACACGTCCGATTGACCGAGCTGAGCCTTTAACAGCATGCTTGCGTCAATCAGGTTTTACTGTGGTTGATTTGCCTTTATTAGCGTTAAAGCCCCGTCCATATGACAGTACTTTAGCTACACTGTATTCAAAACTTTTAACAACACAGTGTATCGTCGTAGTCAGCCCGATGGCTGTGCAGATTGGGATGCAATATCTACAACAGTCAGGACTCTCACTTGCACAAATTCAACATATTCAATGGATTGCTGTTGGAAAAAAAACGGCTCAATGCTTGGCTGAGTTTGGGATAGCAAGTCATGTACCCGAAGTGGAAAGCTCCGAAGGTATGCTGAGTTTACCGATATTTAATAGCATAGAGAATATTCAGAAAATTGCATTTTGGCGCGGTAAAGGTGGTCGCCAATTTATGATGCAACAGTGCCAAGAACGTCATATTGATGTTTTAAACTTTGTTTTATACGAGCGTTTATGCCCACCAGAAACCCAAATACAGTTTTCTGCTTTGCTTAATCAAATAAATCAATTTGAGCCGCCTTACTGGACGTGTATCAGTAGTGAAGCAAGCTGGCGAAATTGGTTGGCGTTGACAGAAAAGCATCCTCATTTGGTTGATGCCTGTCATTATTTAGTTTTGGGTGAGCGTTTGTATCAATTATTAATGCATGATAAAAATACGACTCAAAAATGTTTTAATATCACTCAAATTTTAACGCTAGAACCAAAAGCAATTCTACACAGCATTGTGCAGTTGCAAAGGAAATTATGAAGAAGTTTATTTATATCTTATTGTTGATCGCTCTAGGATGGCTCATTAAGTTGAGTTATGACTTCTATCATGTTTCACAACAGTTGGATGAGATTCAACAAACACTGCATAAAAGTGAACAAAAAAATGCCAGTTTGAACGATCAATTGGTGGCAGTAAAAAGACAAGCGGATGAACCGAGTCAAGAAACAAGCAAGCAACCTCCTGTACTCAAAGAACCCAGTACGGGAATTAACCCAAGTGTGTTGATTAAACAGCAACTTGAGTTGGTCCAGTTTGCGATACAACAACAGCAATTTGTTTATGCGCTGGAGCATTTAACCCAAATTAACCAATCTTTAGATCAATACGCATTGGCAGAGGCAGTTAAGCAAAGTCTGCATCAAAGCATTGCTCAAGATATGCAGAATATCCAACAGTTTGTGATTGAAAGAAATGCACAGCAAGATCAGTTGGATAGCTTAATCAAACAAGTTGATCAAAGTTTGACTGCAGAACTGAAAAATAATCAACTTAAATTAAATACCAGTCAGAGCGCCCACTTTTGGGAGAAATGGTTCAAGGTCGATGTACTTAGTACGGATACACCAGAATTGAGCAATCGTCGCTTTATTTTAAAAGAAACTCAATTGAGACTTTTGCTTGCTCAACAACTTCTGATTAAAGGTCAAAATGTTGAATATAAAGCCATGCTGAATCAGGCGATTCAACAACTTGATCTGTTGCCTGATGCTGCAAGTCAGAACATCAAACAACAATTATTAAAAATTAAACAGAGCTCACAATCTCCTGTTCCTAAGCTGAATAGCTTGGCAGTGTTGGGGTAGTGGGATGAAACATATTTTCTTGATCTATGCCTTTATTAGCCTGATTATTTTTGCGATTTTGAGTGTCTTGAGTTATGCCGCAGGAGCAGGTTATGTTTATGTGCTTTGGCATAATATTCAAATCCAGACGAACTTATGGGTATTGTTATTTCTAGGCGTTATCATCAGCTTTCTTATGCATGTGATGTGGTATGTCTTAAATCGCTATCTGCGTAGAGAAAAAAGAAAATTAGAACAAGTTTTAAACTTTAGTGATTTGCATCCCTTTGAGCAGTTGGGCGTGTTATGGTTATTAGATGGTGAAGATGAGCAAGAACAGGTTATTCAAAATATTTTTGATCAATCGGGTTTATTAAAAGCGATTATTCAATCCCGAATATTGTTCAAGCAAGGTGATTATGCAGCAGCTTTGCAAGCTTTGGAAAATAGCCCACCCTCAGCATTTGAATTGGCCGAAATTCTCCGAATCGAAATTTATTTGGCGCAGCATGACAGTCAGCAAGCTTTGACACATCTTGAGTTTTTAAATGGTCATGAGTTGTCGCCATGGCTCAGTCAACTTTCAGAAAGTTATAAATTATCAGTACAAAAATTATGGGGACAGTTTGCAATCCAGTCACCTTGGCACTATTTACATTCAAGCCAATTTGGACAGTTGGAAGTCGCGACCAAACAACAATGGTTGATTCAGCTTTTAGGTTGCTATGACCAAGCGCAATTTGAGGACTTGGAGTTATTACAGCATAAGTTTTTTGAAATCGCACCTTTACTTGATCAAATGCCCTATGACACCAAAGTATTATGGTTGAAGTTAATTACTCGTCTACCTGAGCTGGCACAGCAACAGCAACAACTTGCCATTCAATTGCTGGATGAGAAATTCGATCAGGATGTTTTCTACTTATGGTTTCAACAACAGTTGCTTCGGCAAAATCCAGATTATGAATATCTGGAACAACAGATTATTCATCTGGAAAGTAAGTATATAAATATTCCTGTATTTAGTTTTGCAAAGTGGCATATATATACGGCGACACAACGTGAAACAGAAGCGGATCAGCTCTTAGCATTATATCCAAATGATATTTTGATGAATTATTTACGGATTAAAGCCACTCTAAATGGCAATGATGAATTAATTCAGCAATTGAATTCAATTTTTGAAAAAGACAGCAACTACATTCAGTTTAAAATTTGAGAATACATTATGAATCTATTGGCACAATTCCCTATCGTTTATGAACAAAAGGTCGCTTGGGGAGATATGGATGCTTTTGGTCATGTGAATAATGTGCAGTATTATCGTTATATAGAAAGTGCACGTATTGCATATTTTGATCGTTTAAATGTATTTGAACAAGATGTTTTAACTGTGGTTGCTTCAAGTCAGTGTAAATATTTAAAACCAGTATTTTATCCAGATGTGCTACATATTGGTGCAGGTATAGCGGAAATGCGCAATAGTGCAATACGCATGCATTATGTATTATTCAGTGAACAGCAACAGGAGATTGTTGCTGATGGTGAAGCGGTCATCGTATTTGTAGATAAAGATTCTATGAAAAAAGCATTAATACCTGAAAATTTAAGAAAAGTTATAATTGATCTCGAAGCAACAGTTCAAAACAATTTGCTGAATTTATAAAAACGCTACAGTTATCATCATTATATTTAAAACGTGTATCAAAAATTACTTTTTGTTGTATGTTTATTTTGACTGGGATAAATAAAAATTTTTGGCGTGTTATAATCATTTTTTGTTGTTTTATGTATTTATTGGGGAATATATGTATTGCCAATTGGTATAAATAAAAATACTATTGCTGTGAATTTATTTTAAATATATTTGCGAAGTTTAATGTGGAGTGTTAATGATGCCTGATATTAGTAATTTATCTGTTGAAGAGTTAAGAAAGTTAACAGCTGAAGCTGAAGCTTTAATTGAAAGTAAAAAAGATCAAGCGATCGAAGATGCTTATAATAAGATTGTTGAAATTGCAGAATCTGCGGGTTTAAGCTTAGAGCAGTTTATTGAGTATGGTGCTCAAAAACGTAAAAAGACAACACGTAAAGCTGTTGAGCCACGCTACCGCAATAAGAAAAATACGGCTGAAACTTGGACGGGTCGTGGTAAGCAACCTCGCTGGTTGGTTGCTGAAATTGAAAAAGGCGCTAAATTAGAAGATTTCTTGATCTAATCTTCATCTAAGTGTCATTCAATGACGATAAAATAAAAGAACCAAGCAAAACTGCTTGGTTTTTTTATACGAGTGAATTGGCGATATGAAAAAATTATGCATAATGTATAAACAAGAGGGCATCATCTTGCATGGAAGAATAAATCAATGATGGTAAAGCTGGATGAATAAAAAATCAAAACAGATGACCTGGTGGATTACTGGAGTTGTCGCTTTTTTAATTTTTGTACTTTTACAAGTTCCTGCAACATGGTTAATTGCTAAATTTTATAAAAATAATCAAACCTTACACAATGTTAGTGGCAATATTTGGCAAGGGCAAGCGGATTGGCATAAAGGTAATTTACGTGGGTCAGTTTCATGGCGTACGCGTCCTTGGGATTTAATCTTATTGCGTGTTGGGGCAAATGTTAAAGTTCATAGTGGACAAACGCAACTCAATGGGGTTGTGGGCTATGGCTTTGGTAAAAAAATCATTGTTAATCAAATGCAAGGTCAGATTGCTCCTGAAACATTGAAAAATATCGCCAACTGGCAATGGCCTGCAAACGCCATACAGATTTCGGACATGAGCCTTCGTTTTAAAAAAGATACTGGATTTAGTGATGTTGATGGTCAGCTGCATTGGGCGGGCGGCGAATTGCGTTATACGTTTGGTCAACGACAAGATCAAATGAATATCCCTTCTTTAAATGCACAGCTAAAAGATGAAGCAGGTAAACTGATTTTTGATATTCAAGATCAACGCAGCCAAAAAATGGCGAATATCAGTTTAGATCCAAGTATGATGTTGGATGTACAATTGACCCAAAGAATGTTACTTAATGTTCCATCTTATGATGGGAAAGCTGGACTGGATACATTTGTGATCAGTTCAAGACAACCACTGATTCAAGGTGGTTTCTAATGAATATAAAAGAACAGTTTGAAAACATTTCTTGGAAAAAAGCAGAACATCTCGCACCTGTTGCCTTATTTATATTGATTTTGGCATTGTGTTGGAAATTAGCCTCTATTTTTTGGTGGGTGGTCGCACCGCCTCAAGTGATGCAACCTGAACAAGTGAGTCTAGGCTCGCAACAAGCACAAGTTCCTAATATTTCAAGTTTTTCCTTGTTTAATGAAGTGGGTTCAAGCGCAACAGCAGATGACAGCATTCCAATGGTATTGCAGGGTGTTGTGGTGAGTTATCCTGCACGCTTTTCATCGGCTGTGATTAAAGTAAAGGAAACGGCAGATCGTTATGTGGTTGGTGAAACCATAGAAGGCACCAGTTATCAGTTGTCAGAAGTATATTGGGATCATATTGTTTTAAGCCAAGGTGGCAATAATAGTAAAGAGTTACGTTTTACAGGTTTGGATAATTTATATCAGCCTTTACCTGGGCAGCCTGCAGATTCGAATATGGCAACACCAACCAGTAATCCAGATCAAGCTGTACCGCCACCACAAAATACCAGTCAGAATGCGTTGGGGCAGGCAATTGATCGAATGAATGAAAATCGAGAACAATATCTAAAGAACATGGGGGTGAACACCAATAGCGGACAAGGCTATGAGGTGACAGAACAAACCCCCGCAGCACTTCGAAATAAATTAGGACTTCGGTCTGGGGATCGCATTCTTTCACTCAATGGGCAGTCAGTCGGTCAAGGACAGAGTGATGTTCAACTGCTAGAACAAGCAAAGCGTGAAGGAAAAGTAAAAATTGAAATTAAGCGTGGTGATCAGGTGATGACCATTCAGCAAAGTTTGTAAGTGGCTAGGACTACAAATAAAATTAGGATAGATAATAAGTTATGGCTTTTTTGACTCACAATCGACCACTCTGGGCTATCGTTGCAGCAGCACCCATGATGGTTGCAGTTAGTACAGCAACATATGCTCAGACGTGGAAGATTAACTTACGCGATGCTGATCTTACGGCTTTTATCAATGAAGTTGCAGATATTACGGGTAAAAACTTTGCTGTTGATCCGCGCGTACGTGGCAATGTAACTGTTATTTCAAACAAAGCACTCAATAAAAACGAAGTTTATGACCTATTTTTAGGTGTGCTCAATGTCAATGGTGTAGTGGCGATTCCATCAGGCAATACCATACGTTTAGTGCCTGACAGTAATGTTAAAAACTCTGGTGTTCCTTATGATCCACGCAACAATGCACGCGGTGATCAGGTGGTCACACGGGTAATTTGGTTAGAAAATACCAATCCAAATGATTTAATTCCTGCACTTAGACCGTTAATGCCTCAATTTGCTCATTTGGCAGCCATACAAGGCACCAATGCGTTAATTGTTTCAGATCGAGCGGCAAATATTTATCAACTTGAAACCATCATTCGTAATTTGGATGGTACAGGACAAAATGATATTGAAGCTGTACCTTTGCAGCAAAGTCAGGCTGAAGAAATCATTAAACAATTGGATGCAATGAGTGCGACTGGCGCATCAAAAGATTTCGCAGGGGCACGGGTACGTATTATTGCAGATGTACGCACCAACCGTATTTTAATTAAAGGCGATACAGGTACACGCAAACGTATTCGTAATATGATTGAAATGCTTGATGTGCCATCAGCAGATCGTTTAGGTGGACTAAAAGTATTTAAACTCAAATACGCCAGTGCAAAAAATCTCTCTGAAATTTTACAAGGCTTAGTCACTGGGCAAGCAGTCAATTCAAACTCAAATAATTCTTCGACCAATAATAATTCTAGTAATAGCAGTAATTTAAATAATAACAGTAATAACTCTTCTTCAAATTCCAGCTCAGGCAGTAGCAGTATTTCAACGCCGGGGATTAATTTAAATAGCAATTCCAATAACAATAATCAAAACAATGTCACCAGCTTTAATGCCAATGGTGTCAGCATTATTGCTGATGGTGCACAAAATGCCTTAGTGGTCAAAGCCGAACCACAATTGATGCGAGAAATAGAAGCCGCAATCCAGCAATTGGATGTACGTCGTCAACAAGTGTTGATTGAAGCAACCATTATAGAAATTCAGGGCAATGATGCAGATCAATTGGGTGTGCAATGGGCAATGGGTGATATCAGCAGTGGTGTGGGGCTGATTAATTTTGATAATATCGGCAGTAGTTTAGCGGCACTAGCTGCGGGTTATTTATCTGGTGGTGCGGCTGGTTTGGGTAATGCAGTTAAACCCGGAACTTCACTTATTTTAGGCGATTATAAAGAAGGCGCTGATGGTTCACGCAAGCTCTATGGTGCAGTGATTCAGGCATTAAAAGAACGAACTAAATCAAATCTGCTCTCTACGCCGTCTATTCTGACCATGGACAATGAAGAAGCGTATATTGTTGTGGGGGAAAATGTACCTTTTGTAACAGGGTCTGTATCTACAGGTACCGGCGGAACGGTCAATCCTTATACTTCGATCGAACGTAAAGATGTCGGGGTCACCTTAAAAGTTGTTCCACATATTGGTGAAGGTGGTTCAATTCGTTTGGAAGTCGAGCAAGAAGTCTCAGGGGTCAAATCTAGTAAAGGGCAAGCTCAGGACTTAGTCACCAGTAAACGCTCTATCAAAACAACAGTAACAGCTGATCATGGACAAACAGTCGTATTGGGTGGGCTGATTTCTGATGATACGGTTCTTGGTCGTCAATCTGTGCCATTCTTAGGAGATATTCCTGGTTTGGGACGTTTATTTAGATCAGATGCAAAGTCAAATGTTAAACGTAATCTTTTAGTGTTTATTCATCCAACAATTGTGGGTGGCGATACAGAAATACGTCGTTTATCTCAGCAACGTTATGACCAGCTATACAGCTTGCAATTGGCGATGGATAAAGATGGGAATTTTGCCAAACTGCCTGCCAATGTTGATGATGTATTCCAACAGCGTTTGCCTATTACCTCGTCACCAAATACTCAGCCTAAACTGATTCAACCACAGCCGACGGCACAGCCATCCAGTCAATATCAGAAAGTACCCGCAGGTGGCGTAGCAACAAATCCAAACAAAAGCAATGCGGTTACAACCCCTGTTGCAGAGGAACCAAATGATATCCGTAAGCAGTAGCGGATATTTTTGAGTGTTAAAATTAGATCAGCTGTTTGATTGAATGTTTAAGATTTACAGTTAATTTGTTGCAATGGCTTGTTTGATTCATGAGCTAAAGTATGGTTTTAAGTTGATTTAGAACTCTAGATATGTCGTGTTAAAATAAATGTAAATTGGAATGAGAGAATGACGATGACTTGGAAATTACAAGCAATTTCGGGTGAGTTAGAAGGACAGGAAGTGACGATTGACCGTGACATGTTGGTGGGTCGCCATCAAGATGCGGATCTTTTATTGCAGTCTGCGGAAATCTCACGTCGCCATGCCGCATTTTTATTGAAAGACGATGCATTATGGGTACAGGACTTAAAGTCATCAAACGGAACTTTTGTGAACGATATACGTATCGATCAGGATAAAATGTTGATGGATGGTGATATTGTTCAATTTGCCAGTATTAAATTCAATGTACTTGCACCTGTAAAAGCAGTTGAAGTGGCTGAGCAATCTATCGTAGAGCCTACATCTATCATTGCAGATGCTGAACCAGCGATTGCACAAGTTGAGCCATCAGTTTCACAACTCGCCGAACAACAAGTACAACAACCTGCTGAGGCTATTGCAACCGCAGAACTTGATACACCTGTATCAATTGAACCGAGTGCGGCAGAAAAAATGAGTGAACAGGGCATGCCAGAGCTTTCGGCACGAGATAGCAATGTACAAATCACTCGTGAAGGAATGCCATCAGGCGTAGCTGTACCTAAGCCAGCTCCAATTCCTGATGGTGTTGACATTCATACGCCAATAAAACCTGACATTGAACAAGTTAAAGCGCCAGAAGCACGCGTTGAAAAAGAAATAGAAACTCAGAAAAATGCCAAAGTTGGCTTGATGACGGTGGTTGTCTTAATCATTTTGGCAATTATTGCATGGCTGTTGTTTAAATAATCTGTGAATGCGATACACTCAAGGCATGCAATCGCATGCCTTTGTTTTATGTAAAGTCTATACAAAGACTAAAGTTGGATTTTATTTTTAGTGCGATAAGTTTTAAAAAATTATTTTAGGTGTACAGCATGAATGTGGCAAAGCTAGACCAACGTGAACTTATTTTATTTGATTTGGATGGAACATTGGTTGATTCAGCATTTGATTTATATCGTGCTATGAATCTGAGTTTGGCACGTTTAAATCTTCCTTTAGTCACTGAGCAACAAGTCCGCGTTTGGATTGGCAAAGGCACATCATTATTTTGTGAAAGTACTTTAAAATATTTAAAAGGCGAGGTTGATCCCGTATTGCATCAGCAGTTGCTTGATACATTTTTGGAAATTTACAATGCCGAACCATGTGTAGATACTCAGCCATTCTCTGGGATTTTAGCGTTTTTAGATTGGGGAATACAAAATAACAAGAAGCTGATTTGTGTGACCAATAAACCTGAACAGCCTGCCAGAAAAATCTTAGAAGAATTAAAAATGGATCACTATTTTGTTGATGTGATTGGTGGAGATCGTTTTGAAGTACGAAAACCACACCCAAAACCATTGTTGTATTGTGTGGAAACATACCAATCTTCAGTCGATAAAACATTGATGATTGGTGACTCAAGTAATGATGTAGAAGCTGCCCGCCGTGCAGAGGTTGATTGTATTGTGGTCAGCTATGGCTATAATCACGGTGAAGATATTCATCTTTGTCAACCGCAACAGGTGGTCGATAATTTAACAGAGCTTTTGGCTTAACCCCTATATTTGAAATTGTTGTGAGAAAAGGAAAGAGGAATGAATGGAAAAGGTACTTTTCGATGGCGTCACTAAGTGAGCTGTATGCAAACCAATACTTAGTAATATCGAAAATAGAGAGAATTCCTCATGACAACTTTAGCGCAATTTGAACAATTAACATCGGCGGGATATAACCTGATTCCTGTTTATCGCCAACGTTTAGCAGATACGGATACGCCATTGTCTGTATTTGCACGGTTACAACAGCACCAACAGGCATATTTATTTGAATCTGTCGAGGGGGGCGAAAACTGGGCACGTTACTCGATTATTGGTCTGGGTGAGTCAACTGTATTTTCCTGCAATGCTGGACAACTTACAGTTAAATTTCCAGATGGGCGAGTTGAGACACAGACATGTACTGATCCATTTCAATATATTCGTGACTTTCAGGCACAGTTTAAAGTGCCTACGCAACAAGATTTACCTGCGTTGCCAAATTTTACAGGCGGCTTGGTTGGGTATTTTGGTTATGACGCAGTACGTTATATTGAACCACGCTTAAGTAATGTGCCTGAAGCTGACCCTGTTGGGTTACCTGATTTATGGATGATGCTGTCAAAGACAGTGGTGGTGTTTGATAACTTAAAAGACACTTTGTTTTTGATCGTACATGCAGATGTTAATGATCCACAAGCTTATAGCAAGGCACAACAACAACTCGACATATTGGAAGCTATATTGGCAACGCCGATTAGTTTGGTTGCAAAAAAACATACAGCACCACATTTTGAATCTTTAACTGGGCATGACCGTTTTCTAGAGTCGATTGAAAAAGTCAAAGCGTATATTCGTGCTGGAGATGTGATGCAGGTTGTACCTGGGCATCGAATGGTCTCGGATTTCGATGGTGATCCATTACAGGTTTATCGTGCCTTACGTCATTTGAATCCTTCTCCTTATTTATTCCTGGTACAAGGACAGACCATTGCTGACCAAAAACCATTTCATATTGTAGGTTCGTCACCAGAGATTCTTTCCCGCCTTGAAAATGGTATTGCGACTGTACGACCACTTGCGGGAACACGCCCTCGTGGAAAAACCAAAGAAGAAGATTTGGCACTGGAAAAAGATTTGCTTTCTGATGAAAAAGAAATTGCAGAACATCTAATGCTGATTGATTTGGGGCGTAACGATATTGGACGCGTTTCAAAAATCGGTAAAGTGCAAGTGACTGATCAAATGGTGATCGAGCGTTACTCACATGTCATGCATATTGTTTCCAATGTGCAGGGTGAAGTGTTGGATGATGTTGACGCTTTGGATGTTTTTAAAGCAACTTTCCCAGCCGGGACGCTTTCTGGCGCGCCAAAAATTCGCGCAATGGAAATTATTGACGAAGTTGAACCGGTAAAGCGTGGTATTTTTGGTGGCGCTGTTGGTTATTTAGGCTGGCATGGTGAAATGGACATGTCGATTGCGATTAGAACCTGTGTAATTCGTGAAAATAAAGTCTATGTACAGGCTGGAGCTGGGCTTGTTGTGGACTCAAATCCTGAATCAGAGTGGAATGAAACCCAAATAAAAGCTCGCGCAGTGATCAAAGCGGTTGAATTATCATCAAACGGATTGATTTTATGAGTTTTTGGGGTTTTTTTAAAAAAAACACTTGCAAGGATTCTGAGTTTTGCTAAACTGCACACCGTTCCGATACGAAACGTACGAAACACTAAGAAACGCCGGCATAGCTCAGTTGGTAGAGCAACTGACTTGTAATCAGTAGGTCCACAGTTCGAATCCGTGTGCCGGCACCATCTTAAAGTTTTGTGTTATAATGTAGAGGAACGGCACTGAAAGTAAGTGTAAATGGTGAGATTCCCGAGCGGTCAAAGGGAGCAGACTGTAACTCTGCCACGAAAGTTTCGAAGGTTCGAATCCTTCTCTCACCACCATTAACTTCGATAAGTGGTTAATTACCAACATTAAGCGGGAGTAGCTCAGTTGGTAGAGCGGTAGCCTTCCAAGCTACATGTCGCGAGTTCGACCCTCGTCTCCCGCTCCATCGAAGATGATTGCTCTTATAGCTCAGTGGTAGAGCACTCCCTTGGTAAGGGAGAGGTCTCGAGTTCAAATCTCGATAAGAGCTCCAGATACAATTTAGTAGATTATTCTACACCAGTTTTTAAAAAGCAGGCTTATTAGTCTGCTTTTCAAGTATTAGGTGTCTAGTTTTTTAGACGATTGTCGATGCTGAGTTGTTTAACTCGTGTTCGACATAAACGAGGAAGAACAAATGGCTAAGGCTAAGTTTGAACGTAATAAGCCACACGTAAACGTGGGTACAATTGGTCACGTTGACCATGGTAAAACAACTTTAACTGCTGCAATTGCAACTATCTGTGCAAAAACTTACGGCGGTGAAGCTAAAGACTACGCAGCAATCGACTCTGCACCAGAAGAAAAAGCACGTGGTATTACAATTAATACTTCACACGTAGAATACGATTCTCCAATCCGTCACTACGCTCACGTAGACTGCCCAGGACACGCCGATTATGTTAAAAACATGATCACTGGTGCAGCTCAGATGGACGGTGCGATCCTTGTATGTGCTGCGACTGATGGTCCAATGCCACAAACTCGTGAACACATCCTTCTTTCTCGCCAAGTAGGTGTACCTTATATTCTTGTATTCCTTAACAAGTGTGACCTTGTTGATGATGAAGAATTGCTTGAATTAGTAGAAATGGAAGTTCGTGAACTTCTTTCTACTTATGACTTCCCAGGTGATGACACTCCAATCATCCGTGGTTCAGCACTTGCTGCACTTAATGGTGATGCTGGTCAGTATGGCGAATCTGCAGTTCTTGCACTTGTTGAAGCGCTTGACTCTTATATCCCAGAACCAGAGCGTGCAATCGACAAAGCATTCTTGATGCCAATCGAAGACGTATTCTCAATCTCTGGTCGTGGTACAGTGGTAACAGGTCGTGTAGAATCTGGTATCGTTAAAGTAGGCGAAGAAGTTGAAATCGTTGGTATTAAAGATACAGTTAAAACAACTGTAACTGGCGTAGAAATGTTCCGTAAACTTCTAGACGAAGGTCGTGCTGGCGAGAACTGTGGTGTACTTTTACGTGGTACTAAGCGTGAAGACGTACAACGTGGTCAAGTACTAGCTAAACCAGGTACAATCAAGCCGCACACTAAATTCGACGCAGAAGTATATGTACTTTCTAAAGAAGAAGGTGGTCGTCATACTCCGTTCCTTAACGGTTACCGTCCACAATTCTACTTCCGTACAACTGACGTAACTGGTGCAATCCAATTACAAGACGGCGTTGAAATGGTAATGCCAGGCGACAACGTTGAAATGTCAGTAGAATTGATCCACCCAATCGCAATGGACCCAGGTCTACGTTTTGCGATCCGTGAAGGTGGTCGTACAGTTGGTGCTGGTGTAGTTGCTAAAGTAACTGCATAATCGCTAAAATGTTTATTCTTACCGAGAGTTTCGGCTCTCGGTTTGCTTATTAGGTCAGTAGTTCAATTGGTAGAGCGTCGGTCTCCAAAACCGAATGTTGGGGGTTCGAGTCCCTCCTGACCTGCCAGTTTTTAAATAAAAAACTTGATGTCGGCTAAACTGGTCATATAATAAGTCGCGAAACCTACGACGAGTACAAAAATGTCGAACGATAAATCACGTGACGCAACAGGCGGCGCGGCAATTCCTCAAAGCAACAATTCAGCTGAAATGGTGAAGACAAGTTCTCCATTTGATTTTATTTTGTGGATCATTGCATTGGCTTTATTTGGCTGTGCTTTGATGACAAATCAATATCTTCCAGCGTATTGGGCACCAGCAAATAGTATCTGGGTGCGTATTGGGGTAATTATAGCTTGTATCATCGTAGCTTTAGGTTTATTATACGCCACCCATCAAGGCAAAGGCTTTGTTCGTTTGCTTAAAGATTCGCGTATCGAATTGCGTCGAGTCACTTGGCCTACGAAACATGAAACAGTAACCACTTCATGGCAGGTTCTCCTCGTTGTTGTAGTTGCCGCAATTATTTTGTGGTGTTTTGACTATATCATCGGTTGGTTTATGAAGTTTATTATCGGGTAAGAGAGCTATGAAACGTTGGTACATTATTCATGCCTATTCAGGCTATGAAAAACAAGTGATGCGTTCACTTAATGATCGAATCCAGCGTAGCGCTGTTGCTGATAGTTTTGGTGAAGTCCTTGTTCCTACCGAAGAAGTGGTAGAAATGAAGGATGGTAAGAAACGTAAATCAGAGCGTAAATTCTTTCCAGGCTATGTATTAGTTGAAATGGAAATGAATGATGAAACTTGGCACATTGTTAAAGAATGTCCAAAAGTATTGGGTTTCATTGGTGGTACAGCTGAAAAACCAGCACCAATTACGCAAAAAGAAGCTGATGCCATTCTTGCACGTGTGCACAACAAAGGTGAAGCACCTCGTCCTAAGACGATGTTCGAGCCGGGTGAAGAATTACTTGTTACTGACGGTCCATTCACAGACTTTAAAGGTGTGGTGGAAGAAGTTCAGTACGAAAAATCACGTTTAACGTTGACGATTAACGTATTTAATCGACCAACTCAAGTTGAATTGGAATTTCGCCAAGTCGAAAAAACAATTTAATTTGAATTGTTCAAAAGCGCCCGATTTGTTATGGATCGGGCATTGTTGTTGTAACGGTATCGTTACTTGAAAACTTGGGGAGCTCTAAAAGGCGTTTGTACCCAGAGGTAATTTGAAATGGCTAAGAAGATTGACGGCTATATCAAGCTGCAAGTTCCAGCTGGTAAAGCGAATCCATCTCCACCAATCGGTCCTGCACTAGGTCAACGTGGTGTGAACATCATGGCATTCTGTAAAGAATTCAATGCTGCTACACAAAAAGTTGAACCAGGTCTTCCAATTCCTGTAGTGATCACTGTGTACAACGATAAGTCGTTCACATTCATCATGAAAACTCCACCTGCATCTATTCTTCTTAAGAAAGCTGCTGGTATTCAAAAGGGTTCATCTGTACCAAACAAAACTAAAGTTGGTAAGTTGACTCGTGCTCAATTAGAAGAAATTGCGACTACTAAAGAACCAGATTTAACTGGTGCTGATCTAGACGCACGTGTACGTACCATTGCTGGTTCTGCGCGTTCTATGGGCTTGGAAGTGGAGCTATAAGACATGGCAAAGTTAACTAAACGTCAAAAAGCCATTGCTGCTGCTGTAGAAGCAAACAAAGTTTATACTTTGGAAGAAGCGGTACAAGTTCTTAGCAGCCTTCCTGCTGCAAAATTCAAAGAATCTTTGGATGTTGCGGTAAACCTAGGTGTTGATCCTCGTAAATCTGACCAAGTTGTTCGTGGCGCGACTACACTTCCTGCAGGTACTGGTAAAACTGTACGTGTAGCTGTGTTTGCTCAAGGCGCTGCTGCTGAAGCTGCTAAAGCTGAAGGCGCGGACGTTGTTGGTTTTGATGATCTTGCTGAAAGCATTCAAGCAGGTAACTTAGACTTTGATGTTGTGATTGCTGCTCCAGATGCAATGCGCGTTGTAGGTAAGTTAGGTACGATCCTTGGTCCACGTGGCTTAATGCCAAACCCTAAAGTGGGTACAGTAACTCCTGACGTTGCAACTGCAGTTAAAAATGCAAAAGCAGGTCAAGCACGTTACCGTGTTGACAAAGCGGGTATCATCCACGCTGCGATCGGTCAAGTAGGTTTTACTGCTGAAGCTGTTCGTTCAAACGTTGAAGCACTTATTGCTGACCTTAAGAAAGCAAAACCTGCGACTTCTAAAGGTATCTACATCCAAAAGATCACTTTGAGCTCAACTATGGGTCCTGGTCTTGTTGTAGACGTACAGAACGTTACTAAATAATTATTTTATAGATAATTATTTGCAATAAAAGAATTTTAAAGTCCTGAGTGAAGTTTAAAACATGGTTTTTAAACTTTGCGCAAAATGAGGAAAGCTTCATTCGAGGTTTTTCTCATCTTGTGAGTTGGCAAGGTTTACTTGCTGATGGGTTCTCAGGCGGACTTTGAATTGATAGATGTAAGTTTATCAGCGTCAAAGACCTCAGGCGAGGCAGGTCTCAGGATTTGCTTCTTAAAATACCAGTCTGAGTAGACGCGGTGGTGTGATTGATTCCTCCTCCGCGTGTAAGTTGAGAAATTGACTTGCGAATTGGGAGTGCAGTCCATTTGTGGATTGCATAAATCACCGTTAGGAGGTTTTACAATGGCTCTTCTTATCGAAGACAAAAAACAGATCGTTGCTGAAGTAAATGAAGTTGCTTCTGTAGCGTTTGCTGCTGTTGTTGCTGACTACCAAGGTTTAACAGTAGAACAATTGACTACACTTCGCGTAGAAGCTCGTAAGTTAGGTGTTAAAACACGTATCGTGCGTAACACTTTGGCTAAGCGTGCACTTGAAGGTACTCAATTCTCTATTTTAGATGAGAACCTTGTTGGTCCAACTATTCTAGCTTTTTCAACTTCTGAAGACGACATGGGCGCAGCTGCTCGCTTGTTTGAAGATTTTGCTAAAACTAACAAAGCATTTGAACTTAAAGCTGCTGCATTTGATGGCAAAGTTTATCAAGGTGCAGATGTTAGCGTTATCGCAAATCTTCCAAACCAAGAAAAAGCACTTACTATGCTTGCCAATGTTCTTCAAGCTCCTATTTCGAAATTGGGTCGCCTTATTACAGCACTCAAAGAGAAAAACGAGTCAGAAGCAGCTTAAGCTTAAAAATTTTCACACACCATTCAATATCCATTTGGAGTTATTCTCATGGCTTTAACTAACGAAGAAATCTTAAACGCAGTTGCTGAAAAAACTGTTCTTGAACTTGTTGAACTTATTTCTGCTTTCGAAGAAAAATTCAACGTATCTGCAGCTGCTGTAGCTGTAGCTGCTGCTCCAGGTGCTGGCGCTGCTGCTGCTGAAGAGCAATCTGAATTCAACGTTGAGTTGACTTCTTTCGGTGCTAACAAAGTTGCTGTAATTAAAGCAGTTCGTGAAGCTACTGGTCTTGGTCTTAAAGAAGCTAAAGATCTTGTTGAAGGCGCTCCTTCAGTTGTTAAAGAAGCGGTTTCTAAAGAAGAAGGCGAAGAACTTAAGAAGAAACTTGAAGAAGCTGGTGCTACAGTTACACTTAAGTAATCTTAAGGGGAGTCGATTTTTTTATAATCGGCTCCACAAATTGGCTGATGGCTCTTGGGTCATCAGCCTTTTTGCGTTACAATAATCGGCTCGATTTTAGATTGATTGATATAAAAATCATCAATTTTTAAAATAAATAAACATAATCAAACGCTTACCAATATTTTTCAGTTTTAAAAATATTGTTAAGCGTTTTGTACCACTGAAATTTGCAGCATTTGTATAAAAGTGGTGGTCATATCGACCTGCGTAATTCCTTCTAAGTTCGTTCTGCAGGCGGGCTTAGTTTACTTTCCGAGGACTCCAGATGGCATACTCATATACCGAAAAGAAACGGATCCGTAAGAATTTTGGTAAATTGCCCCAAGTCATGCATGCTCCGTACTTGCTCGCGATTCAAGTCGACTCGTACAGAACATTCTTGCAAGATGGCAAAACTCCAAAAAATCGCGAAGATATCGGTCTCCAAGCTGCATTTCGTTCAGTTTTTCCTATTGAAAGTTATTCGGGCAATGCTGCTTTAGAATTCGTTGAGTATAGTCTTGGTAAACCAGAGTTTGATGTTCGCGAGTGTATTCTTCGCGGTTCAACCTTTGCGGCACCAATGCGCGTTAAAATTCGTTTGATCATCAAAGATCGTGAAACGAAATCTATCAAAGACGTACGTGAACAAGAAGTGTACATGGGTGAAATGCCACTCATGACTGAGAATGGTACTTTTGTAATCAATGGTACTGAGCGTGTAATCGTATCTCAATTACACCGTTCTCCAGGCGTCTTCTTTGATCACGATAAGGGTAAAACTCATTCAAGTGGTAAAGTGCTTTATTCAGCACGTATCATTCCTTACCGTGGGTCATGGTTGGATTTTGAATTTGATGCTAAAGACTTAGTATTTGTTCGTATTGACCGTCGTCGTAAATTGTTGGCGACTGTTATTCTACGTGCATTGAACTATAGCAATGAACAAATTCTCAATATGTTCTATGAGAAAGTACCTGTATATCTTGATATGGGTAGCTATCAGATTGACCTTGTTCCAGAACGCCTTCGCGGTGAAATGGCGCAGTTCGATATTGCAGACAATGACGGTAAAGTGATTGTTGAACAAGGTAAACGTATCAATGCACGTCATGTGCGTCAAATGGAAGCTGCGGGTTTAACTAAACTTTCTGTTCCTGATGAATACTTGTATGAGCGTATTACAGCTGAAGATATTACTTTACGTGATGGTGAAGTGATTGCTGCCAATACCATTTTAAGCCATGAAGTATTGGTTAAAATCGCTGAAGGTGGTGTTAAACAATTTAACATCTTGTTCACCAATGATATCGATCGTGGTTCGTTTGTTGCAGATACACTACGTGCAGATACGACAACAGGTCGTGAAGAAGCACTTGTAGAAATCTACAAAGTCATGCGTCCAGGTGAGCCACCAACAAAAGAAGCGGCTGAAAACTTATTCAATAACTTATTCTTCTCTACAGAGCGTTATGACTTGTCTCCTGTAGGTCGTATGAAGTTTAACCGTCGTTTGGGTCGTCCTTATGAAGTCGGTACAGATCAGAAGTCTCGTGAAGTAGAAGGTATTCTTTCTAACGATGACATCATTGATGTATTGAAAACATTGGTAGAAATCCGTAACGGTAAAGGTGAAGTCGACGATATCGATCACTTAGGTAACCGTCGTGTACGTTCTGTTGGTGAAATGACAGAAAACCAATTCCGTGTTGGTCTAGTTCGTGTTGAACGTGCTGTAAAAGAGCGTTTAAACCAAGCTGAAACAGATAACTTGTCTCCACAAGATTTGATCAATGCGAAACCAGTTGCAGCTGCAATCAAAGAATTCTTTGGTTCAAGCCAATTGTCTCAGTTTATGGATCAAAACAATCCATTGTCTGAAATTACGCACAAACGTCGTGTTTCAGCGCTTGGTCCTGGTGGTTTGACACGTGAACGCGCAGGCTTTGAGGTACGTGACGTACATCAAACTCACTATGGTCGTGTATGTCCAATTGAGACACCTGAAGGTCCAAACATTGGTTTGATCAACTCACTTTCTGTATATGCAAAAGCCAACAACTTCGGTTTCTTGGAAACTCCATACCGTAAAGTGGTTGATGGTCGTGTAACGGATGATGTTGAGTATTTATCTGCGATTGAAGAAGTAGGCACTGTAATTGCACAAGCCGATTCTGGTGTAGATAAAGACGGTCACTTGACTGAAGAATTCGTTTCTGTACGTCATCAAGGTGAATTCGTTCGTATGCCTCCTGAAAAAGTGACGCATATGGATGTATCTGCTCAGCAGGTTGTTTCTGTTGCTGCATCACTTATTCCATTCCTTGAACACGATGATGCGAACCGTGCATTAATGGGTTCAAACATGCAACGTCAGGCTGTTCCTACACTGCTTGCTGACAAGCCACTTGTTGGTACAGGTATGGAAGCAAACGTAGCGCATGACTCTGGTGTGTGTGTAATCGCAAAACGTGGCGGACGTATTGAGTTCGTTGATGCTTCTCGTGTTGTTATTCGTGTAAACGAAGATGAAATGATCGCGGGTGAAGCAGGTGTAGATATCTACAACTTGATCAAATACACACGTTCAAACCAAAACACTTGTATCAACCAAAAAGTTCTTGTGAGCTTGGGCGATAAAGTAGGTCGTGGTGACGTTCTTGCTGATGGTCCATCGACTGACGGTGGTGAGTTAGCGCTTGGTCAAAACATGCGTGTCGCGTTCATGACGTGGAACGGTTATAACTACGAAGACTCGATCTTATTATCTGAGCGTGTACTTCAAGAAGACCGTTTGACTTCGATTCACATCCAAGAGTTGTCATGTGTAGCGCGTGATACCAAGTTAGGTGCAGAAGAAATTACTGCAGATATTCCTAACGTGGGTGAAGCAGCTTTATCTAAACTTGATGAATCAGGTATTGTTTATATCGGTGCTGAAGTTTCAGCAGGTGACATCCTTGTTGGTAAGGTAACGCCTAAAGGTGAAACACAATTAACACCTGAAGAAAAATTACTTCGTGCAATTTTCGGTGAAAAAGCTGCGGATGTAAAAGACTCTTCTTTACGTGTTTCTTCAAGCGTAAAAGGTACAGTGATTGACGTTCAAGTGTTTACACGTGACGGTATCGAGAAAGATGAGCGTGCTCAAGCAATTGAAAAAGCGCAACTTGATGCTTACCGTAAAGACTTGAAAGAAGAATTCAAAATCTTCGAAGAAGCTGCTCGTGAACGTATTGTGCGTTTATTGAAAGGTCAAGAGTCAAATGGTGGTGGTACAACGAAACGTGGTGACAAGCTAACTGAAGACGTATTGTCTAACTTAGAGCTTGTTGATCTGTTAGAAGTTCAACCAGCAGACGAAGGTATTGCTGAGCGTTTAACGCAGATTCAAGTGTTCTTGAAAGAGAAGAGCCACGAGATCGATGAGAAGTTTGCTGAGAAAAAACGTAAACTTTCAACGGGTGATGAACTGACAACTGGTGTGTTGAAAGTTGTTAAAGTTTATCTTGCTGTTAAACGTCGTATCCAGCCTGGTGATAAGATGGCGGGTCGTCACGGTAACAAGGGTGTTGTATCAAACATCTTACCAGTTGAAGACATGCCGCATGACATCCATGGTGTTCCAGTGGATGTGGTACTTAACCCACTCGGTGTACCATCACGTATGAACGTGGGTCAGATTCTTGAAACTCACTTGGGTATGGCAGCGAAAGGTCTTGGCGATAAGATCGACAAGATGATGAAAGAGCAACGTACTGTTCTTGAACTTCGTGAATTCTTAGACAAGATTTATAACAAAGTTGGTGGCGAGCAAGAAGATCTTGATAGCTTGACTGATGAAGAAATCTTGGTGTTATCAGGTAACTTGCGTAAAGGTGTTCCTTTAGCTACACCAGTATTTGATGGTGCAGAAGAAGGACAAATCAAAGAGTTACTTGAACTTGGTGGTATCTCACGTACAGGTCAAACAGTATTGTATGATGGACGTACAGGTGAGCGTTTTGACCGCCCAGTAACAGTAGGTTATATGTACATGCTCAAGTTGAACCACTTGGTTGACGACAAAATGCATGCACGTTCTACTGGTTCTTACTCACTCGTGACTCAACAACCGCTTGGTGGTAAAGCACAATTCGGTGGTCAGCGTTTCGGTGAGATGGAAGTTTGGGCACTTGAGGCTTATGGTGCTGCTTATACACTTCAAGAAATGTTAACTGTGAAATCGGATGACGTTGAAGGTCGTACTCGCATCTATAAGAACATTGTAGATGGTAACCATTATATGGATCCGGGTATGCCTGAATCGTTCAACGTATTGACCAAAGAGATCCGTTCTTTAGGTATCAACATTGAACTGAAAAATGGTGACTAAATCCCCCTTGATCCCCCTTTGTTAAAGGGGGGGATTTCCCTCTCTTTCTTAAAGAGGGGTAGGGGAGATTCCAAATCTCAGTGAAAAAACAATATTTGTGACCCAGCCGTAGAGAAAATGCCTCTTCGGCACACGGAGAAAAAAATTGAAAGACTTGCTCGATATCATGCGCAAAAAGACGGACTCAGACGGTCATGCTCCAGTAGAGTTTGATCGCATCCGTATTGGTCTTGCGTCACCAGAAATGATTAAGTCATGGTCTCACGGTGAAGTTAAAAAACCAGAAACCATTAACTATCGTACGTTTAAGCCAGAACGTGATGGTTTATTCTGTGCCAAAATCTTTGGTCCAGTAAAAGATTACGAATGCTTGTGCGGTAAATACAAGCGTATGAAATACAAAGGCGTCATTTGTGAAAAATGTGGCGTTGAAGTAACAACTGCGAAAGTTCGTCGTGAGCGTATGGGTCACATCGAATTGGCTTCTCCTGTTGCTCATATTTGGTTCTTGAAATCATTACCAAGCCGTATCGGTTTACTTCTTGATATGACTTTGCGTGATATCGAACGTGTATTGTATTTCGAATCTTATGTGGTGACTGATCCAGGCATGACGCCAATGGAGAAGTACCAACTTCTTAATGATGAAGAATACTTTACTGCGTTAGAAGAACACGGTGATGAATTCAGCGCTAAAATGGGTGCTGAAGCAGTTCAAGACTTGTTGAAAGATATTGATCTTGAAGCTGAAATTTCTCGTTTACGTGAAGAAATTCCAAACACAACTTCAGAAACTAAGCTTAAAAAAGCGTCTAAACGTTTGAAGTTGATGGAAGCGTTCAAAGAGTCAAACAACAAGCCAGAATGGATGGTGATGAATGTACTTCCTGTACTTCCACCTGATCTTCGTCCGTTAGTACCGCTTGAAGGTGGTCGTTTTGCGACTTCTGACTTGAACGATCTTTACCGTCGTGTGATTAACCGTAACAACCGTTTAAAACGTCTTCTTGACCTTGCTGCGCCAGACATTATCGTACGTAACGAAAAACGTATGTTACAAGAGTCTGTCGATGCATTGTTAGACAACGGTCGTCGTGGTCGTGCGATTACAGGTTCGAACAAACGTCCGCTTAAATCTTTGGCTGATATGATCAAAGGTAAACAAGGTCGTTTCCGTCAAAACTTACTTGGTAAGCGTGTTGACTATTCAGGTCGTTCGGTGATTACCGTAGGTCCATCATTACGTTTGCACCAATGTGGTCTTCCAAAGAAAATGGCACTTGAATTATTCAAGCCATTCATTTTTGCGAAATTACAAGCTTCAGGTCAAGCAACAACCATTAAAGCTGCGAAGAAAATGGTTGAGCGTGAAACACCAGAAGTATGGGACGTTCTTGCATCTGTAATTCGTCAGCATCCTGTAATGTTGAACCGTGCGCCAACACTTCACCGTTTAGGTCTTCAAGCGTTTGAACCTATCTTGATTGAAGGTAAAGCGATTCGTTTACACCCACTCGTATGTGCTGCGTTTAACGCCGACTTCGATGGTGACCAAATGGCGGTTCACGTACCATTAACACTTGAAGCTCAGTTAGAAGCTCGTGCGTTAATGATGTCGACAAACAACATCTTGTCACCTGCAAATGGTGAGCCAATCATCGTACCTTCTCAGGACGTTGTATTGGGTCTTTACTACATCACACGTGATGCAGTGAACGCCAAAGGTGAAGGCATGGTGTTTGCGGACACACATGAAGTAAACCGTGCACTTGCGACAGGTCAAGTTGATTTACATGCTCGTGTTAAAGCGCGTGTACACCAAACAGTGATTGATGACAACGGTAACCGTGAACATCAAACTATTGTTGTAGATACAACACCGGGTCGTTGCTTACTTTGGGAAGTTGTTCCTGAAGGTATGGATTTCCAACAAATCAACGTAGAGATGACCAAGAAAAACATCTCTAAATTGATTAACTCTTGCTACCGTAAATTAGGTTTGAAAGATACTGTTATCTTTGCTGACCAATTGATGTACTTGGGCTTCCGTCAAGCAACACGTTCAGGTGTTTCTGTGGGTATGGAAGACATGTTGATTCCACCACAAAAGCAAGCAATTATTGAAAAAGCTGAAGTTGAAGTTCGTGAAATTGAACAACAATTCGAGCAAGGTTTCGTAACTGCTGGTGAGCGTTATAACAAAGTTGTCGACATTTGGGCGCGTACCAACGACCAAGTTGCAAAAGCGATGATGGATAACTTGTCATTCACAACTGTTAAAAATAAACAGGGTGAAGATGAGAAGCAAAAATCATTCAACAGTATCTACATGATGTCTGACTCTGGTGCCCGTGGTTCGGCAGCTCAGATTCGTCAGCTTGCAGGTATGCGTGGTTTGATGGCTAAACCAGATGGTTCGATCATTGAAACACCGATTAAAGCAAACTTCCGTGAAGGTTTGACAGTACTTCAGTACTTCATTTCAACACACGGTGCGCGTAAAGGTTTGGCAGATACAGCACTTAAAACTGCGAACTCAGGTTACTTAACACGTCGTCTTGTCGACGTAGCACAAGATTTGGTCATTACTGAGCCAGATTGTGGTACTTATGACGGTCTTGTAATGACTCCATTCATTCAAGGCGGTGATGTCATCGAGAACTTAGGTGCTCGAGTATTGGGTCGTGTACTTGCTGAAGATGTCAAGAAACCAGGTACAGATGATGTCCTTCTTCCACGTAACACATTGATCGACGAGAAACTTGCAACGTTCCTTGAAGATAACGGTGTTGACGAAGTTAAAGTACGTTCAGTTGTTAACTGTGCTTCAACATTCGGTGTATGTGCGAAATGTTATGGTCGTGACTTGGCTCGCGGTCACTTGGTGAATCCAGGTGAATCTGTTGGGGTTATGGCTGCACAATCAATTGGTGAACCTGGTACACAGTTAACCATGCGTACATTCCACGTGGGTGGTGCTGCAAGCCGAACTTCTGCTGCAAACAGTGTACAAGTACGTAACAAAGGTACAGTTCGTTTCCATAACGTTAAAACTGTTCAACATGCCAAAGGTCATTTGGTATCTGTTTCACGTTCAGGTGAAATCGGTATTGCGGATGACTTAGGTCGTGAGCGTGAGCGTTATAAACTTCCATACGGTGCGTCGATCTTGATCAAAGATGGTCAACCTGTAGAAGGCGGCGGTATTGTTGCAACTTGGGATCCGCATACACATCCATTGGTAACAGAAGTTGCTGGTAAAGCACGTTTCAGCCAAATTGCTGATGGTGTAACTGCAACATCGAAAACTGATGATGCAACAGGTATGACGACTGTTGAAATCTTACCTGTAACAGCTCGTCCTGCTTCTGGTAAAGATTTACGTCCTGCAATCGTGTTGGATACAACCGATGGCGGCGAACAGTTCTACTTCTTGCCACAAAATACAATCGTGACTGTTCGTGATGGCGAAACGATTGGTGTGGGTGATGTCATTGGTCGTGTACCACAAGAAACTTCACGTACTCGTGATATTACCGGTGGTCTGCCACGTGTAGCTGACTTGTTCGAAGCACGTAAGCCGAAAGAGCATGCGATCCTTGCTGAAATTTCAGGTGTTGTAAGCTTTGGTAAAGAAACCAAAGGTAAGAACCGCTTAGTGATTACACCAGATGATGGCTCTGAAATTTATGAAGAGTTGATTCCTAAATGGCGTACCATTAACGTGTTTGAAGGTGAGCATGTGAACCGTGGTGAAACCATTTCTGATGGTCCACAGAACCCACATGACATCTTACGTTTGAAAGGTGAAGTTGCATTAACCAACTACATCGTGAACGAAGTTCAAGACGTTTACCGCTTACAAGGTGTAAAAATCAACGATAAGCATATCGAAGTGATCGTGCGTCAAATGTTGCGTAAAGTTGACATTACTGATGGCGGCGATACAAGCTTCATCAAAGGCGAACAAGTGGATTACATCCGCGTTGTGGGCGAAAACCAAGCGGTATTGGCTCAGAACAAGTTCCCTGCGAAGTATGAACGTCAATTGATGGGTATTACCAAAGCATCGCTTTCTACTGACTCGTTCATCTCTGCTGCATCGTTCCAGGAAACCACACGTGTGTTAACTGAAGCGGCTGTAACAGGTAAAGAAGATGATTTACGTGGCTTGAAAGAAAACGTTGTTGTAGGTCGCTTGATTCCAGCAGGTACTGGTCTTGCATACCACTTAGAACGTCGTCGTCAAGAAGCAGAAGCTGCTGAGCATGAGCTTGTAAATGACTTCTCCGAAGTTGATCAAGCATTCTCTCAGGCTTTAAACGAAGATTCTTTCTAAGTTAAACAGCTTTTGAAATGAAGAAGACGCCTTAGGGCGTCTTTTTTTATATAATCAAAAAATGGAAATTAAAATCAATCTAGAATGAAAATAAATACTGTAGTGAAGACCTTAACTTTGATGACGATTTGTCCATTATTGTTCATGATGTTGCTGCCTGCACCTGCACTGGAACATGGTTGGCAAATTGATATGATGCAATGGATCAATCAATTTTTAAAAATTCAAAGTACCACCACAGGTGAGCTGGAACAATTTAGCCTGTTTGTTAAGACCTACCTGAGCTTGCTGTGTCCACTGTGGGCGTTACTGATTATTTATGCGATAGATAAAGATGATAAAGTTGAGCAACCTAAACTCAATCAGTTTAAACCTTTAGATGCGGTGATCATTTTTGCTTGTTTCTCATTTTGCATTGGCTTTGCAACGATACTGAGTCTATGGCATTTAAATCCTTCATTGGTGTCTATCCGTGTTAAAAACAGTTATTTATTTCGAGTTTTGTATGAGTACAAATTGGGAATTATTTTGGCTGAACTGTTTTACTTTGGCATTCTCCTTTTAGCACTAACAGGGATTTTAGGTGTTCTATTTGCCATCATCATCAATATCAAACAACGATTAATGTACAAGTCGGAATGATAAATTTTAATAAATCGCAGAACTAAGGGAACAAAAAAAACCGCTGGAATTCAGCGGTTTTAAGTTCAGTGAAACCCAAATTTTTATTTATGAAGATCGTGGTTTCATCCAAAGTTGATAAGCAACAGCCAATAAGGCAAGCCAAATCGCGCCAACATAAAGTGCAGGACGTGAGGCTGGGAAATAACCAATCATGGCAATGACAAAGACCATAAATGCTGTGGCTAAAATCGGTGCAACAGGCCATCCAACTACAGGGAAATCGAGCTTTTTAATTTCTTCAGCACTGAGTTTTTTCCGCATACCAAACTGGGCTAATAAAATCATTAACCACACATAAACAGTTGCAAATGTTGCAATTGAGGCAATGATTTCAAACACATTTTCAGGAATCAGGTAATTTAAGAGTACCCCAACCAAAAGCACGCTTGCCATGACGATTACGGTCATAAACGGTACGCCATTTCTTGATGTTTTGGCAAAACTTGCTGGCGCTTTGCCTTTGATTGCCATGCCATACATCATTCGCCCGGCGCCAAAAACATCACTGTTAATTGCAGAAACAGCAGCAGTAATCACCACAATGTTTAGAACGGCAGCCGCTGATTTGATCCCTAGGCTTTCAAATATTTGCACAAATGGACTGCCATGAGAACCGATTTGATTCCAAGGAAAAATCGACATCAGTACAAAAATAGTCAATACATAGAATAGGATGATGCGAAAAGGAACAGCATTGATGGCTTGAGGTATTGCCACTTTAGGATCTTTGGTTTCTCCAGCAGTCACACCAATGATTTCTATACCACCAAATGCAAAAACAACCACAGAAAAGCAGGCAATAAAACCAGCAATACCATTGGGAAAGAAACCGCCATGTGTCCAAAGGTTCGATATACCTGAACTAAATTCAGTATGTGGAATATGTAAACCGTAGAGCATGATGCCAAAACCACCCAAAATCATGGCAATAATGGCAGTGACCTTAACGATGGATAACCAAAATTCCAATTCACCATAGACTTTGACATGGATCAGGTTAATCGCACCCAAAAAGAAAATTAGAGACAGAATCCAAACCCAACGTGCAACATCGGGAAACCAAAACCCCATGTAAATTCCAAAGGCAGTGACATCGGCGATCGCAACAATGACCATCTCAAAGACATAGGTCCAACCTGTGGTAAAACCTGCAAATGGACTGATATATTCAGAAGCGTAATGACTAAAAGAATCTGAAACAGGATTATGGACAGCCATTTCACCTAGTGCACGCATCACAATATAAATTGCAATGCCTGCAATCATATAAGCCAGTAGTACAGATGGACCTGCTTGCTGTATAGCCGAGGCTGAACCGTAGAATAAACCTGTGCCAATAGCAGAACCTAAAGCAAGGAAACGGATGTGGCGGGTATTGAGTCCCCGTTTTAAAGTGGAAGTTTGTGACATGATAAGCTCCAGTCTTAGCTATAGTTTATAGGAGCTTGATAATGAGTTCATGCTTTTATCCGTAAAATAAGCAATTTACCTTCCATGAATACACCATGTGTAGCGATTGGATCAAAGCTTAAGTCATTGCCGAGTGTTAAACAAAGTTACAAATGGATGCAATAAAGCAATCATTTCCTCACGAATTTATCTTTACTTTCCATGAGATAATTTCAAGTGTAAGAGCTGTTTGATTGACTTTTTGTAATAACAGAAGGAATAAGAGCATGAAAAAGCAAATAATGACCATGATGTGTGTAGCTTTACCTATCGTGATGCTGACAGGTTGTGAAAACATGTCTGCAAATGATAAGCGTATCGGTTCCGCAGCGCTTGGTGGTGCTGTTGGTGGTGGCTTAGGTAATCATGCAGGTAATGGTATTGGTGCGGCTGTCGGTGCTGGTGGTGGCGCGGCTGTAGGAAGCAAGGCAAGTAATGGTTCAAATCGCAACGCAACTTATAGTGGTGTTGGTGCAGGTATTGGTTCAGTGATTGGTAAAGGTATTCTAGGCGGTGACGCTGGTGCTGCAATTGGTGGTGCAATTGGTGGTGGCGCAGGTGCAGCCATTGAGCAAAACAAATAAGTCACTCAATGAACGATAAAAACGCTATGGTGTATTGATTCAGCATAGCGTTTTTTTATTTCTATCGTTTATATTTAACTTATTTAGTAGACCATTAAACAGGTTTAAATGATATGAAGATCATGCACTAAAGTCATTAACGTTTTAACGGATGTGGATTCTTACGACGGATATAAACGGTTTTTTGTACTTCAGCAATTCGTAACCCTGAATCATCAAAAATATTTAAAGTGTAGTTACGATACACAGGCTTATAGTTCTGTGCCAGATCTTTAACATGTTCGATTTCAGCAGCATCCAATCGAATATCGGCATAAACCGTACTGCGTCCGGGTGATAGAAAATTAATGCTCGCAGCTTTGTCCCACACCATGTATTTAGGACCAAGGTGATGCATCAAAAGAAGCATATAAAATGGGTCAACCATCGAATATAAACTGCCACCAAAGTGAACCCCAACAATGTTTTGATTGTTGCGTGTCAGTGGCATTTTGACCCGAATATGATAGTTTTTCAGATCAATTTTTTCGATTTCAATTCCTGCACCTTTGTATGGAGAAAAATGATTCAACATAAATCTAGATACAAATGGAATTGTCTGTAGTTTCTTGATTAGCGCATTCATGGTCAATTCTAGTTATCTATTTTTCAACCATAATAAAGAACTCAAGGCAAAGTGGCATTGATCGAAATGCCCTCTAGAGCGAAATCATAGCCAATGGTGAAAACAATAAAAGGTGACTCAATGCAAGCGCAAACTTATTGGATCTCGACACAGGATAAGCAAAAACTTTATGCAAAAACATGGGGGAATGCTGAAAACCCCGCGTTGGTCTTGGTGCATGGTTATCCTGATAATCAGGAAGTTTGGGAACCGATTATAGAGCAATTGATTTCACAATTTTATATTGTGACCTATGATGTTCGTGGTGCAGGGCAATCCTCTATTCCAAAACGTATCCGTGATTATGCTTTACCGCGGTTATCGCTAGATTTGGAATGTGTGGTCAATGAAGTACTGCCCGAACGTCAGTTTCATTTAGCTGCCCATGATTGGGGGTCAATTCAATCTTGGGAATCGGTTACTGAAACAAAATTTAAAAATCGTATTTTGTCTTATACCACCATGTCAGGACCATGTTTAGATCATGCCGCATTTTGGATGCGTGAGCAGTTTTTACATGAAAAACCTAAATTTTTTAAACAATTATTGAAATCTTGGTACATTGTTGCTTTTCAACTTCCGATTCTTGCACCTACCGTCTGGCATTTTTTCAGTCCACAGCGTTGGGGTGCAATTTTAGCGCAATTGGAGAAGACGAAAGATCTACCTTTAAACTCAAATATTGCGAAAGATGGTGAACATGGTATTGGGTTATATCGCGCTAATTTTTTAC
Source organism: Acinetobacter sp. Tol 5 (assembly GCF_019702905.1). Taxonomy (NCBI): domain Bacteria; kingdom Pseudomonadati; phylum Pseudomonadota; class Gammaproteobacteria; order Moraxellales; family Moraxellaceae; genus Acinetobacter; species Acinetobacter sp. Tol 5. Next base: position 309,164 of record NZ_AP024708.1, read on the forward strand.
CACGTTTAGCACGTCCACGTCAGCGTTTTGCGATCTGCCCTGTGCAAGCAGTGGTTCTTTTAAAAGATAAATTTGTCAGTCCTGCGTTGATTGATGAAGTGCCAAAGTGGGCAACTGAATTTGAACGTGTTGAGGTTAATGCAAATCACTGGGCGGTACTGAGTCGACCTCAAGAAATTGCACAATATATTCAAGAATTTGCACTGAAAAATAATTAAAAGCTGATACCCTGAATCGAGGTGATCAATACTGGTTACCTCGTTATTTCACCATCAATTGGATGAATTTACAGCTTCACTGATATGAATCTGATAAAATATCGCCTTTCAAATTTTCGTAAATTTTTCTATGAATGCTGTCGTTATTGCGATTGCCGTGATGTTTATTTTATCACTGGCACGAGTTTCTGTTGTTTTAACATTGGTCATTTCAGCAATTATAGGTGGTTTGGTCGCTGGTTTAAGCTTAGCTGACACTGTTCAAGCATTTAATGCGGGCTTGGGTGATGGTGCTGAAGTGGCATTGGCATACGCTGTATTAGGTGCTTTTGCTTTGGCATTGTCCAAGTCAGGATTACCTGATTTATTGGCATACAAGTTAATTGGTCTGTTGGGGATGGAAGCGACTCAAAAACAAGCAACAAAAGTAAAATTTTTACTGTTGGGAATTTTGTTGATTGCCGCTATTTGTTCGCAAAACTTGATTCCTGTCCATATTGCTTTTATTCCAGTACTGGTTCCACCATTATTAAAAGTAATGAACCATTTAAAACTTGATCGCCGTGCGGCAGCATGTGTCCTGACATTAGGGTTAGTTGGAACTTACATTTTCCTTCCTGTTGGTTTTGGTGCCATTTTCTTAGAGCAAATTTTGATGGGTAACATCAATAAAATCGGAGCAGCATATCAACTTCATGTAGAACGAAGCATGATGCCTATCGGGATGGCAATTCCTGTGCTTGGTATGGTGATCGGCACTTTGGTTGCAGTATTTATCAGTTACCGTAAACCTCGTCTATATGTTGATCGTGATGTTGCACCCATCACCACCATTGATTTAGACAAACCGCTTCGTGCAGTCAATGTGGAAGAACTCAAAGCAGATGGTATTGCTTTAGGACAGCAAGCCAAACAAGCTCCTGTAATTGCAACGAAAACCATTTTAATGGCTTTGTTGGCAATCGTTTTAACGCTAATCTCGCAACTGTATTCTGGTTCAATGATTCTTGGGGGATTGGTTGGTTTTGCTGTATTGTCTGCGGCAGGAATTTTTAAATGGCAAGAAGCGGATGATGTTTTTGTGCAAGGCATGCGCATGATGGCATTGGTCGGTTTTATCATGATTTCTGCTGCTGGATTTGCCTCAGTTATGACGCATACAGGAGATATCAATCATTTGGTCAATGGTGTGGTACATCTGATCGGTGATAATAAAGCTTTGGCGGCATTTTTGATGCTGTTCATTGGTTTATTTGTGACAATTGGAATCGGTTCATCTTTCTCAAGCGTTCCTGTGCTTGCAGTGATTTATGTGCCATTGTGTGTGCAATTTGGTTTTTCGCCACTGGCAACGGTCGCACTCATTGGTACTGCGGCAGCGCTTGGTGATGCGGGTTCTCCTGCCTCAGACTCTACACTCGGACCTACAGCAGGTTTAGGAGTGGATGGGCAGCATGATCATATTTGGGATACTGTTGTACCTACATTTATCCATTTTAATATTCCTTTATTGGTCTTTGGCTGGATTGCAGCTATGGTTTTATAGAGTGTTATAGCGAATATTTGAGGCTGTTTATGATGCAATCTAAACAGCTTTTTTTGCTTATAAGTATTTTATGATTCAAAGTTTGATTTTTAACCAATGCAAAAAAGTAGAATGGTTCTTATCTTTCAATAAATTTTAAATATAATATGTATTTTGTATGCATTATTAATTTATAATAATAAGCTGATTATTTTATGAAAAATTGCTCAATAATCTTGATTAATTTGGTCGGTTTTTAAAACCAACTATTTTAATATGATTAAAATAAATTTATATATATAACAATTACTTAAAAATAAAGATTATTTTTGTGTTTAAATAGATGTTGCAAAATAATTAATACCTATGTTTAATGTTAATTAATAACAACGCGGGGTATTTATAATGTTAAAGCAACTTGCTCTTATTACATTAATGGGAATTTCTTCTGCTTCATTTGCAGACTGGCAAGTCAAAGTTGGTGGTTCGGTGATTTCACCTACTCAAGACACCAATGTTGCAGGTGTTGGTACTGTGAAAGCCGATCATGAATATGCTTTTACACCATCTGTAGAATATTTCTTTGGTGAAACACCATTTTCAGCTGAGCTTTTGTTAGCTGCACCGATCAGCCATGATGTAAATTTGGATGGTGAAAAAGCAGTTAAACTTAAACATTTACCACCAACTGTTACTTTTAAATATAACTTTAAAAACTCAACACGTTTTACACCATACATTGGTGTAGGTGGTACAGCATTTGTTGCGTGGGATGAAGAATCAACTGGCGCATTAACTGGCACGAAAGTAAAAGTGAAAGATGACTTTGGTTTTGCTGGTCAAATTGGTTTTAATTTCCAACCAGCCGATGCGAAAAACTGGGGTGTTTTCTTTGATGCACGTTATGCGCAACTTAGCCCAGAAGTGAAAGTGACTGCCGGTGGCGCAACTGCTGCAAAATTTGACTTAGATATTGATCCAGTAATCTACACTTTAGGTTATAGCTATAGATTCTAAGTAGATACATTAAAAAGCTCGGTACATACCGAGCTTTTTATTTTTAAACCGATCATTTTTTGTTTGAAACAAGAAACCATAAAAAATAGTCATTTTTGACTATATAACAATGTACAAAATCAATTTAATCTAAAACTCATCACTTTATTTTTTGAATGAATATGAAATTACGAATTCCAATAATATTTTTACTTAGCAGCGGCATTTCAATTACTCATGCAGCCAGTTTTAACTGTGATCATGCCCAAACCAAAACAGAGCACCGTATCTGCGAACAACGCAGTCTAAATGATGCAGATGTTAAAATGGCGACAACCTACAACATTATTCGAAAATTAGTTCCTATGGGAACACGTGGAGTCATTCAAGACCAACAAGTGAAATGGTTACAACTGCGCAATCAATGTCAGGATAATGTGCGTTGTTTGACTGATGCATATCAAATGCGACAACAAAAACTTGAGACTTATATGAATCGAGTCTATGAACAGGGTCCATTTTAAAAAAAATTTGGTTTTACTATTGAAATATGCTTAAACCACTCCATTTCATACAGCATTCGATAAAAAAGCGTTATGAATTTACGGAGTGATTTTATGAGCGAACAGAACGCACAACAAAATTCAAAAAAGCACAGCTTCCAAGCAGAAGTGGCTCAGCTTTTACATTTAGTGACGCATTCACTGTATTCAAATCCTGAAATTTTCCTGCGTGAATTGATTTCTAATGCCTCAGATGCATGTGATAAATTGCGTTTTGAAGGAATTAATCATCCAGAATTTTATGAAAATGATCCGAACTTACACGTACGTGTCAGTCTAGACAAAGATGCGAAAACCATTACGATTTCAGACAATGGGATTGGTTTAAGCCAACAAGAAGCGATTGATAACTTGGGTACGATTGCCAAGTCTGGAACCAAAGACTTTATGTCTAAGCTGTCTGGTGATCAAAAAGCCGATGCACAGTTGATTGGTCAATTCGGTGTTGGTTTTTATTCAGGCTTTATTGTTGCAGACAAAATCACAGTTGAATCTCGCCGTGCGGGTCTGGATGCATCTGAAGGTGTCCGTTGGATCAGTGGTGGAACGGGTGATTTTGAAGTCGCTCAAATTGATAAGGCTTCACGTGGAACAGATATCATCTTGCATTTACGTGATGATGCTCTGGACTATTTAGAAACCTATAAAGTAAAACAAATTATCAATAAATATTCTGATCATATCAGTTTGCCAATCGAAATGCAGAAAGAGGTATGGCAGGAAGAAGAAGCGGTTGAAGGCGAAGAGAAAAAGCCTGGTCAATACGTTAAAACGGATGAATGGGAAGCCATTAACTCTGCAAGCGCATTGTGGACACGCAGTAAAGGCGACATCACAGAAGAGCAGTATGTTGAGTTTTATAAGAACCTGACACATGATTTCGAAGCACCACTTGCATGGGCACACAATCGTGTTGAAGGAAGTACGGAGTATACCCAACTACTTTATATTCCAAGCAAAGCACCAAGTAATATTTTCACACGTGAAGCGAAAGCGGGCATTAAATTGTATGTAAAACGCGTGTTTATTATGGATGATGCAGATAATTTGATTCCAAACTATCTCCGTTTTGTACAAGGTATTGTAGATAGTGCAGATCTTCCATTAAATGTCAGTCGTGAACTTCTACAAGAAAGTCGTGATGTGAAAACCATTCGTGAAGGCAACACACGCCGTGTTTTAACCACATTAGATGCTTTGGCGAAATCTGAAGATGAAGCAGATCAAGAAAAGTTCAAAACTTTCTATGCTGAATTTGGCTCAGTGATCAAAGAAGGTCTGGGTGAAGACTTTGGTAATCGCGAAAGAATTCTTAAACTTTTACGCTTCTCTACATCGACCAATGATGATGTTTCAACTTCATTGGAAGCGTATAAAGCACGTATGAAAGAAGGGCAAAAGGCGATTTATTATGTGACTGCGGATAGCCTTGCTGCTGCTAAAAACTCACCACAATTAGAATTGTTCCGTAAAAAAGACATTGAAGTGCTATTGATGGCAGATCGTGTTGATGAATGGGCAATGGAATTTGTACATGAGTTTGATGGCACACCGATGCAGAATGTCGCAAAAGGTGCTGTTGATCTCGGTGACTTACAAGATGCTGAAGAGAAAAAGGCACTTGAAGCCGCGGCTGAGCAATTCAAGCCAGTGGTTGAAAAACTATCAGATTCATTAAAAGCCAAAACTAAAGAAGTGCGTGTGACGACTCGTTTAGTCGATTCACCTGCATGTTTAGTCACTAGCGAAGGTGAGCTTTCTCCACAATTGATTCGTATGTTGAAGCAAGCAGGGCAAGCTGTCCCAGAATCTAAACCAATTTTGGAAATTAACCCAGAACATCCTTTGGTGAAAAAATTGGATGGTTCTGCACAGTTTGATGATCTAGCCAATGTGATTTTCGATCAAGCGGTAATCGCAGAAGGCGGTTTACCAGATGATCCTGCTGAGTATGTAAAACGTATCAATAATTTATTATTGAAATAAATCGTTGTTGTTTTTCAGAAAGCCTATCTTTAAGATAGGCTTTTTGTTGAAAAATATAAAATGATCAAACTTAAAAGAATTCAATTGATCAGCGGTTTAGTCTTGAGCTCTACCCTGATAACCCCAGTATCCGCATATGAACTTCCTGCTGTTGAAAAACGCCGTGCCAATACTACAGATTTATCTGTACACAATGCGATGTTTCTAAGACAAGGCACTGAAACTTCTGTATTGGGAATATTAAAAAAAAGTGGGAAAAACTATGAATTGGCGAGCTCGGATGGTCAGCGTGGTGGTTCATTTCCAATAGCTGTGCATCCAAGTCTTAAAATAGATGATGATTTAGTGGGAAAAGAAGTCCGAGCGATTGGACGCATGACTTATGAAACGATGTCGATGCCGAATTCAATTGGAACTTTATATAGTTTTAAATTAGAACTTTATACTATAGAAGCCATACGCTAGTGCGGATCAACAGACTTGTCTCAAGCGAAGTGGATAAGTAAGAACTTATCCACAGTTGCGTTTAAATATTCATCTAATGCTTAAAATAACGCTTCTAAACGAACCAAGGCACTTGGAAAGTGACTACGGTCTTCGCGACGGTCATTAAAATAATTTAAATCACCTTGGACATAGAACCATTCACGCCAAACAGGTTGTCGCCAAGAGATAAATGGTCCCCAACTGTTCAGTTTAAGGTCATTATTATTATAATAACCTCCAGTATAAATACCGTAGTTAAAACGATTGTTTTTAAAGAATTGATGTTGACGATAGGTGCGGTTATCCCAAGTTAGATCATCGTCTTGTTCATCGGCATAGGTCAGATAAAATTGGTTGGAAATAAACGGCTGATTTGGTCGTGCGTGAGTCAATTCTAAGTTGGTTCTTAGGTAGTTCTCACTGTCGATCCCATAACGATAAATCTGTTCAGCGTGGAAGGTAAAATCATTTCCCAAAGACCAGTCTCTTTGTGCTTTTAAGCGCGCATAAACATCATCCCCTGAACGGATACCTAAGTCTGCATCTAAATCAAAGGGCAAACGTTTTGACAGTTGTGACCAACGGAGTGCAATCGAACTATTATCATCTCTGATTTGTTTACCATCGATTCTTTTGTTTGGATCACCATCCGAATGATTATTTGAAATCGCAATATTGTTGGCAATTTCATCATCTAATGAATCATCACCAAAAACCACACTTAAACGATTTTCTAAGGTAGGGAGTTTAATCTTACCTCGGATACGTGGATTTACATCATAACCATCATGCTTATTCCACTGATTATCAACCAGAATACGTAATGTTGCAGTTGCAGGGCGAGTTGGGTCAGTTTCTCCAAACCATCCATCCATTTTATTGGCTGTACGATCTACCCAATCGCTGAGTTTTTTCTGCTTTTTATCCGCCCATGTCTGGTCTTCTGTGGCTTGTGTTGGAGGCACAATTACTTGATCAGATTGTTCAGGAAAAATCGTTGGTGTTGAGTCAACGATTTTTGGAATATAGTTGAGTAAGCCTTTTTCCTCTGCCTCAATCGAAGATAATGATTTGCTTGAGTCAGCTTTCTTTGCATCGAGACTATGATTTAGCTCTGCAAAAGCAGAATTCCCCAAAAGACCACCTAATAATAAGGCATAAGGTAATTTTGAGAAAATTAACGATGGAATTTTCTTCATATGCATACTTTCTTAAACGTTGAGTCATTCAGTTTTTAATTTTCAACATCACTATGCCTGAAAAAAACAGTAAATTTCAATTCAATACTGAGAATAGGTACAAAAAACATAAAGTATTGATAAATGAAGTGTATAAATCAAAGGGCAGAACCATGCAAAAAGTACATTTCATCAGTAAAACTGATTATTAATTAAAAATGAAGGATTTATTTTGAATATATTTTAAAGTAGGAAAAATCACTTCAATGTCTAAAAATCATTCAGGATTGTGGATAACTTTGTTTTTATCCTCAAGTGATATTTTATCTGGTGATATACAAAAAAGCCTCCCAAAGGGAGGCTCTTCTGTCTTATAAAATAAGAAAAAATAAGAAACTACAGCGCAAGAATTTCGTGGAAACGAAAAATATGTGCTGATCATAATCTAAGAAAAAAAGTCTGAATAGTTGCTTTTTTGCAACGCTGTATTGCAAAAATGACACGTAAATATATCTAAAAAGTCAATTCAAAATAAGTAATCGAAATGTTTGATAATATTGTGCTCTTAGATGCTAATTTATTTTACTTTTCAAATAATGAATATTCAACTTTGATCTAAATATATTGAAGAACTCCATTTGAAGAGTTCTTCAATATTGCTATTTATTTATTCGGTACATCACAAGCGTCATCATTGCAGACAGGAGCATCTTGTTGTTCAACATCTTCATCACTTGCAGTTTCCAGTGCTTTTTGTAAGACCTGAACAAATACTTCACGAGGTTGAGCACCTGCAAGAGCAACACGTTGATCAAATACAAAGAATGGTACACCTGTGACTTTCAATTGCTCATGGGCAACTTGCTCGTCAAATTTTACAAAGTCGGCATATTCTTCAGAATCCAATACATCATCGACTTCTACAGGGTTCAAACCTATACGTGATGCTACATCTTCAATGGTTTCACGTTCACCGATCGGTAAGCCTTGTGTCATATAACTATAGAAAAATGCTTCTTCCGCTTCTGAACCAAGTCCTTTGCTTTGTGCAAGATGGATGATGCGATGGGCGTTAAATGTATTGCCTGAGTTGGCATTTTCCCAATTAAATTGAATGCCTTCCTCAAGTGCCATGGTTGCAATATTACGTTGCATGTCTTCAACTTCTGCAATAGTACGACCATATTTTTGCGCAAGACGTTCTGAGTTTGAAACTTCTTGGCGTGGTGGCGCATCTGGATCAAGTTCAAAACTATGCCAATGGACTTCAAGTTCGATACCTGCTTGTTCTGCCGCTGCTTCTAAACGTTTTTTACCGATATAACAGAATGGGCAAACTACATCTGACCAAATATCTACGCGCATAGGAAATCTCTACAATCTAATTACTGCTTATGATGGGGTCCAGTAAGGAAAATTTAAAGTCAAATTTTGATCATCAAAAGTAGACTACGTTATTTATCATAATTTTGTAGAAATAATATACAGAAATGAGTTGCTTAGGATATTCTAAGATATCTATAACATGGTTTGGAGACTGGTATGCGTCGAATTTTGATCGTGTTCGGTATCATTTTTCTGGCAATTATTGGATTTTTCTACTACGACCATACTTCAATCAAAAATGAAGAAGCAAATCGACAAGCATTTGATATGGTCATGACCGACAAGATGCGCCAACTTTCAGAGCAAGCACAAGATCGCGCTAAGCCTGTCAATATTGATATTCACGATGCTCGATTAAAAGGTGACTATAAAATTTTGTCAGAGTTCTTGCTTAAATATTGGATCAAGAATATTGATACACGAAATGCTTATTTAAATCAGCTTGCAGCGGCTAAGTGGGACCATTTTTTAGATGTAAATCGTTTGGATGCAGACCGTAAGCAAAATTATGTTGAAACCACTCAGATGCTAGGAACTGTGCGTCAAGCCATGCAACAATATCAACAGAACAATATGAAAAATAAAAACGAGGCGCTTGCTGAATTAAAAAAATCTACTTTACGTAAAGATTTGAAAAAACCTTTACAAGATAAACTTGAACAAAGTGCACAACTTGATCCTGAAAATGCGTTGATTTTAAATGAATTACAAATTTTAGGAAAAGCTGAGACCATGTTTGACATGCTGAAAAAATATCAATGGCAGAAACAAGGCAATCAAATTTTGTTTAAAGAAGATGCCCAGGTCAAACAGTTTAACCAGTTGTATCAAGACGTCCTTAAACTAAATAGTCAGATCAATCAGAAAAAGGAACAGAATGCTGAGGTGTTACAAGAAGCTTTGTGAACTCAATACATAGAATTGGATCAATAAGAAATATAAAACGATGGATGCCTATTGCAATATTTATACTGCTATTGGTTGGTGGCATAAGTTATGTCTATCAGACGCCATTTTTGGTTAAACAAGACTGCAAAAGTGTTGCATTATATCGTTATCATTTTGGTATCTATCAAATTGATCGTGATCCAATTCTTGGGTTTGATCGTTATAAAAAGGTCTATGGCTGGAAACAGTTTTTAGGTATAGCAGCCATTCTCTGTGCTGAACAAATTGAGTACGACAAATGTGCTAGCGAAGAGAAGCAAGCAGCCTTGAATGCCGAGCAGGAAAATAAACAATGGGTCCATGTACGGGATAATTTATATATCAATGCTCATCATCAATTGGCATTAAAGTTTCCCTACGCAAATCGTTGCAACCATTTATTCTCTGAACATGTTCAGCCCAGCAAGAGTCTGTCTATGTTTAGCGATCGTTTTTATACACATTTCGGTTTCGGTGAGGATAACGAGCTTTCATTGACAGGAACAATTGATAGCTCGACATTTAAGAGATTAAACCCTTCCAACTTTTATCAAGATAAACGTCATGTTTATCGTTATTTCAACATGCTTGATGGTGGTAATTTTTCTATTTTGGAAGATGCAGATCCAAAAACCTTTAAGTTATTAGGCGATTGCTATGCTAAAGATCGCCATCATATTTACGAAGAACGTTTTGGTCTGCTTAGGGATGCTGATTATGCCACTTTTAAAAGTGGCGCTGATGTTGGATGTATCGCAAAGGATAAAAAAGGTTATTGGTTTTGGGATGAGCGAAAATCTTGGGATGATTTGGATTCTGAAGAAAGAGAACGGGTCAGCGTGCTTGAACATTGAAAGTGTAAGCAATCCGATCAATACAGTCATTGATGTATTGATCAGTTTATTTCAATCAAATAACGTATGATCTGAGCGCAATAAAATGAGTGAAAGTGAGTTTTATAAAATTATATTCTTACTCAACCTTTCCCTTGATTAGAAAAGATTTTAATAAGTCTTCTGATTGTTTTAGCTTGGAAATTTTCTCTGAAATATTCTTTAACTCCATGTTTAATGCGTGTTTGGCAATTGGGCATAAAGTAAATTTTTCCTCACCCAAGTCAAAACAGGGCAGTAAAAGTTTAATGTCTTTTAGATGCATTCCAGCATCGTTGAGCACTTTAATTTTATGAATATCTTCAATATCTTTTTGACTATAAAAGCGATAATGATTTGCTGTTCGTAGAGGATGAATTAATCCTAATTCTTCATAATAACGGAGCATACGAGGACTGATTTGAGTCAGTGCAGCAACTTTAGCAAGGTTCATCATATACCTCTTGACTGTAACAGTACTGTTTGAGTTTATAGTCAATACACTGACCAAACAAGCTGAAGCAATGATGGACTTTGAACAGAAGCAACAACTGATCTGAAAATCTTTTCAATATATTGAATATCGGTGATCTAGATTAAAGAGTACTTGAGCCATATACAGAAGATATTGAATTATTTTTCCTAAATTTGGACGACATCATGGAAAAGAATCAATTCAAATATTTGCTGAATGATTATCCATATCGCCTCAGATAGGCAGACCATCTATATTCCAATAATATTTATCGGCTTAGAATGCTGTTTTTTGACTAAGCCAAGACGTTTATAAAAGTCGATGAATGAAAATTATAAGCCTAAGGTTATTGAATATTTTAGTTGATTGATCACTTGAAAATGAAAATTTATAAATCTTAAAGATGCCAAAAAATACAACATCTCTCAGTAAAATATAAATGATGGCTTTTTTATTTAGAATGTTCAGTAAGAAAATATATATGTTTTTTAATAAGAAAATTAAACGTCGTTACCGTTTATCTGAGCTTTAGTGAATCCAACTTTAAATTGTTATAGCCTATTTAATAGACAATATTCAACATTTAAAAATCATTTTATTGCATTGATAATCTGATTTATTTTTTTAGGTGAAATGTATGAACTTTATCAAAGTTTCTATACTTGCAACGGCATTGTCTGTTTGGTTACCCACTGTACAGGCGGAAGAAGTTGCGTCATTGCCGACAATTAAAGTGATGGCAGATTCTGAGCTTCGTCAGGAAGCGGTAGGTGTTACGCCTTATCAAGAAAACAAAGCTGTGCGTAGAGCATTGCAACATCAAGTTATTAAAAAAGAGAACGAAATTCAAAACTATAGTATTGGCGATAATATCGGTGTATTGGATATTCAGCCTAAAGCGCCTGAACCTAATTTTAATCAAATTCCTTCAGCATTACTGAGAGAATATGTGTTAGCTGTTGCAAATGGTTTACAGTCTTCTGACCCTACTACAGGTTTATTTACCATGATTGAACCACTTTCAATGGGTATGAATCGAGATAAAGCTTTGGAAGCTGTTCGTAATGGAACGTTTCAGTTGAATTTTGATAAAGCACGTTTAGACTTGATGTTAGGTGATAAGTGGCAAAGTGGTCTGCCTAAATAATCAATATAACAGTGTTCTAAATATATGTTGAAGCCAATCTGTTGATTGGCTTTTACTATTTTAGGCGTTTAATTTATTAATTGAATTAGCGTATTAAAACGGGGGCTGTGCAGTTTGAATAAAAGACTTCACAGGTTTTACCATTATTGTTCTCAGAGCAATCAGAAATAGCCAATTGAGTAGCTTTTTCTATAGTTGATGAGCTTTGATAAGTAATATTTACTGGTCCACTTGCGTTCATTGGCTGAGCAACTGTCGCACATTGATTGTGATAAGCGAAAACTATTTTGCAAGCAGAGCCACCATTATTTTTACATTTGGTCATTGCCTCTTTTGCTGCGGCCCGTCGAGTAAAATGACCTGTCGATGTACTGATGATATCTGTATCAAAAGAGTTCGCTATAGCCCCCCAAGTTTTTTTCCAGTATGCCGTATTGACTGGTGGAGCAGTGGAATAACCAAGTTGATCAGGTGGAACACAACTCGGTGTACCTTGAGGAATGCCTTGTGGACAGCTTTGGGCAAAGGTAGATAACGATGTAAATAATGTCAGTGTTGCTAAAACAAATCTCTTTTTATTCATGATTATTGTCCTTTTAAATCTGATTGACTCGTTGATAAGTGAGTCCTTGTTTTAAACGCTCTAAATCATTGAGCATTAATTGAATTAGCGTATTAAAACTGGTTCTGTACAGTTTGAATAAAAGACTTCACAGGTTTTACCATTATTGTTCTCAGCGCAATAGGGTAGAACAAGCCGCGAGGCTTCTTTTAAAGTAGCTGCACTTTGATATGTAACTCTTACTAAGCCATCTTCATTGATAGGTTTTGCCATTACGGCACATTGATTTTTATATGTAAAAGTAATTTTACATTCATTCCCGCCTCTGCTTTTGCATTTATCCATAGCTTCCTTGGATGCAGAGCGACGACTAAAATGACCAGTTGATGTACCGATAGCAAATGGAGATTCCGCCATCGCTCCCCAAGTTTTTTTCCAGTAAGCCGTATTGACTGGTGGTGCAGTGGAGTAACCAAGTTGATCAGGAGGAACACAACTCGGCGTACCTTGAGGAATGCCTTGTGGGCAGTTTTGGGCAAAGGTAAATAAAGATACAAATGCTGTTAAAAAGGCTAAAACAAATCTCTTTTTATTCATGATTATTGTCCTTTTAAATCTGATTGACTCGTTGAGAAGTGAATCCTTGTTTTAAACGCTCTAAATCATTGGGCATTAATTGAATTAGCGTATTAAAACGGGTGCTGTACAGTTTGAATAAACAACTTCACAAGTTTTTCCATTATTGATGTTGGAACAATAGGGGAGTGCAAGTTTAGATGCATTTTCAATCGTTGCATTACTATGGTAAGAGTATTTAATTAGACCATCCTTATTTGATGGTCTGGCAATTACTGCGCACTGATTTCTGTATGTAAGTACGATTTTGCATTCAATACCTCCGTCCGCCTTACACTTACTCATTGCTTCTTTTGAAGCCGAACGGCGACTAAAATGACCAGTTGATGTACCAATAGCAAGTGAAGAATCGGCTATAGCCCCCCAAGTTTTTTTCCAGTATGCAGTATTCACGGGTGTAGCAGTGGAGTAACCAAGTTGATCAGGTGGAATACAACTCGGTGTACCTTGAGGAATGCCTTGTGGACAGTTTTGGGGAAAGACCGACATACTGATTGCGAATAAGGATAGAAATAGCAATGTCTTCATGAAAACCATAATGTTCACCTTGTATGGACTTATCTTTTGAATGGATTAAGCGTTATTTGCCCAATAAAAAATGATGAATACCCACTTTATCCATTTTTATAATCAAGACGTTTTTTCTTAGATATTTTAGAAAGTTAGCCAAAAAAATATTTTGCTAATTAACATTATTTATATTAATTTAAGATTTTATTAATTCAAAGTTTAAATTTGATTAATAACTGAATTGTAATAAAACAATCTGCTTTCAAAGTCAGTTTTTTGTAGATCGTGGAGTTTATCTTAGCGTTATGGAATTAAATCGATTGGCTCTGCGGGGCTTGGGATTGAAAGAATTAGAGTTTAGATTATATGCAAAGGTACACAATATCTTGAAAATAGCAGCCTAAATAGGCTGCTTCTGTAATCTACTTAAATTTAAAATAAAAGATAATTTCGACTATTTAATTGAAAATATTAAATTATTGCTTTTAAACATTTCTCAAATTGCTATTTACTCTTGTTTATTTTCAAACAAAGGGTCTAATACTGTATGTGCTTCCATTGTATGGTTTTTAGTGGAGAAAATATTTCCATCGAGTGTCGAATATTTATTCCATACAAATTCCTGTTTGCCAAGATCAAAGAGCCTAACTGAATAAAATTGTCCTTGTTTTGGTATATAGGTTGTTACTAGCCCTGCCTCTGCCCCCATTGTTGCAAGCGTTACTCCAACACTTAATGCACCCATTGCTAATTTAGAACCTGCTGAAGCTTTTAAGCCATCCAGTGATACCACAAAAATATAATTTGATTTTGACCAATCTTTTAAAGTATTAATCGTCTCAGGTTCCAGAATGGGAAGTGGTAAAGCCAATTTTTTATTTCTTGAATTTGCCAAGATTACTTCATTTGATTTTGCAATGTACTGATTAAAAGCCAAGACAGCCTTTTGTTGATCAACATTCATATTTGAGTTAGTGGTATTTAAGAATGGATAATTTGTGATTTCCGCACGTTTTGAATCTTTATTTATAAGAATATCATATTTTTTTAGCTGTTCTTCTGGCATCGATCCACAAATGAAAGGAGAGGCAATTTCACTAATTTGTACACCATTCTGGTTCAGTTGTTTTGAGAAGGTTTGAATAAATTTTTCACTGGTTAATTGTGTAGGTTGATTTAGAATCAGATCTTTACCTAGCTCATTAGTAAGTAAACAACTATTGACTAAAATAGCCACGGGCTGGACCTGAAGCTTCATTTGTGTTTGGTTAAGTTGATTACGCATTTCAGGTGATATTTTTGTTGTGGTACAACCTGCAAAAATTACACTTATAACAAGGGGATAAATCAATTTTTTCATAGCTATTTTAATTCATGATTTAGCAAAGTTTAATTTCAGTTCAAAACATACAAAGATTAAGTTAAATTTTAATTAAAAGAAAGTTTAATTATAGTTATATGAATAAAAAAATCCCCGCAATAAGCGAGGATTTTTTTCGAGGTGTCTTAATTAAAATTTAAACACGTTCGATAATTGTCGCGATACCTTGACCAAGACCGATACACATGGTTGCAAGACCGATTTGTGTATCTTGTTGCTCCATCACGTTCAACAATGTTGTGGTGATACGTGCACCAGAACAGCCCAATGGGTGACCCAATGCAATCGCACCGCCGTTCAAGTTGATCTTGTCTTGCTTGTCATAGATGTTCAAGCCTTTCATTACAGAAAGACCTTGAGCGGCAAACGCTTCGTTTAACTCGATGGTTTGGATATCGTCCATCGTTAAGCCAGCACGTTTAAGCGCTTTTTGTGTTGCAGGAACAGGACCATAACCCATGATTGCAGCATCACAACCAGCAATTGCCATAGAGCGAATCACCGCACGTGGCTTAAGACCTAAAGCTTGAGCACGTTCAGCAGACATCAATAACATTGCAGACGCGCCGTCAGACAATGCAGAAGAAGTCGCAGCAGTTACAGTACCGCCTTTAGGGTCAAATACAGGACGCAATGCTTTAAATGCTTCAATGTTTGCATCTGGACGAATCACTTCATCGATGTCACATAGAACTTTAAAGCCATTGGCATCATGACCTTCAACACCAATGATTTCGTTTTTAAAACGACCTTCTTGTGTTGCAGCCCAAGCACGACGGTGAGATTCAACACCAAATGCATCTTGTTCATCACGGCTAATACCGTTCATACGACCTAACATTTCAGCAGTTAAACCCATCATGTTAGATGCTTTTGCATAGTGTTTTGATGCTTCAGGGTTAAGGTCAATGCCATGCATCATACCTACGTGCCCCATATGCTCTACACCACCCACGATGAAGATATCACCTTGGTTTGTTGCAATTTGAGCAGCAGCAGTATGGATGGATTGCATAGAAGAACCGCAAAGACGGTTAACCGTTTGACCACCAACAGTTTTTGGTAAATCAGCCAACAATACGATGTTACGACCAATGTTCATACCTTGTTCTAAAGTTTGGTTCACACATCCCCAAATTAGATCTTCAACTTCATTGACATCAAACTGGTTACGAGCAACTAAAGCACGTACTAATTCAGCAGATAAGCTGTCCGCACGTACATTACGGAACATACCATTTTTGGTTTTACCCATTGCAGAACGTACGCCATCAACGATGACAACGTCACGTGGATTTAAAGTAGCCATTCACGTTGCTCCTTAACCGTAGAATTTTTTGTTGTTAGCAGCCATGTCACGCAACATTTGTGGCGCTTCATAAGCTTTACCTAAGTGTGCGTATTTGTCGCAAAGTGCTACATATTCAGCTACACCAGTTTGGTCGATGTAACGCGCAGGACCACCACGGAATGGAGGGAAACCAACACCCATGATCATTGCCATATCTGCTTCAGACGCAGTTGCAACAATGTTGTCTTCTAAGCAACGAACAGTTTCGTTACAGAACGCAAGCATCATACGGTCAATAATTTCTTGTGGATCAAACTCATGTTTTTCAGTTGTTGCCATAGTTGCAACAAGATCATATGCAGTTGGATCAACAGTTTTGGCTTTTTTGCCTTTACGATCAAGTTCATATTTATAGAAACCAACGTCGTTCTTTTGACCAAGACGTTTGTTTTCATACATGATTTCGATTGCACCTTTGTAGTCAGGCTTCATACGGTCTGGGAAACCTTCAGCCATAACTTCTGCACCATGAACACCTGTGTCGATCCCTACAACGTCGATAAGGTATGCAGGACCCATAGGCCAGCCGAATTTTTCCATGACTTTATCCACTTGCTGGAAGTCAGCACCATCTTTAAGAAGAAGGTCAAACGCACCAAAGTAAGGGAACAATACACGGTTAACAAGGAAGCCTGGGCAGTCATTTACAACGATTGGTGTTTTACCCATTTTCTGAGCAAGTACTACAGTTGTGGCAATTGCTTCTTCAGAAGTTTTTTCACCACGGATCACTTCAACCAACGGCATCATGTGGACTGGGTTAAAGAAGTGCATACCGACAAAGTTTTCAGGACGAGCCAAGGCTTGGGCAAGACGTGTAATTGAAATTGTTGAAGTGTTCGATGCAATGATTGTATTTTCACGCACTTTAGCTTCAGTATCTTTCAATACAGCTTCTTTGATTTTTGGATTTTCAGTCACCGCTTCAATCACGATATCGACTTCTTTAAACTCGTCATAGCTTAAAGTTGGGCGGATACGTGCAAGCGTTTCACCCATTTTTGAAGGTGTCATCTTTTTACGTTCAACTTGTTTAGTCAACAATTTGTTCGCTTCAGACATACCCAATGCAAGTTGTGGGTTACCAATATCTTTCATGATGATTGGTGTGCCTTTGCTCGCCGCTTGGTAAGCAATACCACCACCCATAATACCCGCACCTAAAACAGCTGCTTGGTTAACAGGATGAGCACCTTTTTCATGCTTTTTAGATGCTTTTTTCACAACTTGGTCGTTGATGAATAAGCCAATCAAAGCACCTGCTTGTGGTGTAATCGCCGCTTTAGCAAATGCTTCAGCTTCAATTTTTAACGCAGCGTCACGTTTTTGGCTAACGCCTGCTTGAAGTGAATCAAGAAGAAGTTTTGGTGCAGGGTATTGGGCTGGATTTGCTTTAGCCAGTACCACACCTTTAGATGAGTTAAACGCCATCATTTGTTCAAGCATGTCTAATTTAACAGGCTCTAATTTTTCTTGACGTTTTGCTTTCCAGTCCAAACGACCAGAGATCGCTTGCTTGACAAGATCAATCGCAGCTTCTTGTAATTTGTCAGCAGCGACAACAGCATCTACAGCACCGTCTTTAAGTGCAGCTTCAGGGCGTTTGTTTGCTGACGTTGCAATCCACTCTACAGCGTTATCAATACCGATCAAACGGCTTAAACGAACTGTACCACCGAAACCAGGGATGATTCCCAATTTAACTTCAGGTAAGCCTACAGTTGCAGTCGTTGACATGACACGGTAGTCACACACCAGACACATTTCAAAACCGCCACCCAAAGCAATGCCATTGATCGCAGCAACTTTAGGAATTTCTAAGTCTTCAAACGCATTGAAGATTTCGTGAACAGGCATTGCCCATTCTACAATCGCACTTTCGCCTTGCTTAAAGTTATCACCGAACTCAGTGATGTCGGCACCAACGATGAATGTAGATTTACCAGAAGTAACGATTAAACCTTTCACTTCACTGTTATTTTTTACAGCTTCAATAGCAGCTTTAAAGTCTTCAATCGTTGCACGGTTGAATTTGTTAACCGACTCACCTTGTAAGTCAAAGCGGAATTCTGCAATTCCGTCCGAAAGCAATTGGACGGTAATGGCATTGCCAGCGTGGATCATGCCCTGATCTCCTTTTTTGGAGGACTTCTAAGTTGATGTTCTGAAGTGTGTATGCTTTTCCCGCACACATTTCGACTTCACTAATCTTACGATAACTATATCTAAAAATAACCTAACAAGTTGTATCAAGCCGTGACGCAAGGGTCATCAATTTTTTTTGGATATCATATTGATTTAACCTGTTGAATTTTAAGAAATGTAAGTGATTTTTGTGTAAGTATTTATATTTTATCAATTTAATTTATATTTTATTGAGCATTCTTTCACAAAAGGATTGAGCTGAAATATTAAATTAGGTTTGTTATTTCTGTCATTTAGGTCAATAAATATGATTTTAATCGATGTTTTTAGCTATCTATCAGCGAAACGCTCATTCATATCTTGAGAGAAATGAACTAAACAAACAGGTTATAATATTTTAAATATATCAATCAATATACAAAAATATCAGTAATAAAATATTTAAAAAACATATGGTTGGTTGGTTTTAGTTTTTTTGATTTGTAGATTTGATATAATAAAAGTTACGCTATCTAATTCTAATGTTCACAATGCTGTAGAACATCCCGATTTTTTAAAAAAGAGTGCTATATGATTAAATGGATCATATTGGCGATTTTTGTGATTTCTGCTTTGTATATCCAAAATCGCGGTAAAGTACGACATTCGTTTTATCGTCAATTTTTTGATCATTCAACGATACTCGCACCGATTAACTTTCTCATGTATATGTTTTCAAAAGTGCCGAATCAGCCGTATATCGACACGCAATATTTTAAAGATTTAAAAGTATTGGATGAAAACTGGGAAATGATTCGCGATGAAGCGCAAGCTTTATATGCTAAAGGTGGAATTAAAGCTTCAAGTACATATGATGACTTGGGTTTTAACTCGTTCTTTAAAACAGGTTGGAAGCGTTTTTATCTGAAATGGTATGATTCTGCCCATCCATCTGCTGCGGAACTTTGCCCAAAAACAACGGCTTTATTGAAAACTTTGCCGACCATCAAGGCAGCAATGTTTACTGAACTTGCACCTGATAGTCGTCTTGTTCGTCATCGTGATCCTTATGCAGGTTCTTTGCGTTATCATTTGGGATTGATTACGCCGAATGATGACCGCTGCTTTATTGACGTAGATGGTCAACGTTATTCTTGGCGTGATGGTGAAAGTGTGGTTTTTGATGAAACTTATATTCACTATGCCGAAAATACCACGGATCAAAATCGTATTATTTTCTTTGCTGATGTTGAACGTCCTTTAAAAACCAAGTTAATGGAGCGCTTTAACCATTGGTTTGGTAAAAAAGTTATGACGGCTGCCAGCTCTCCAAACGAAGCAGGCGACCAAACTGGCGGTTTAAATAAAGTTTTTGGTTATGTTTATCAAATTCGTATCAAGGCGAAAGCGCTGAAAAAATCCAATCGCTCATTGTACTATTTTTTAAAATGGTTCTTGATGTTGGGTATTTTCTTCCTGATTTTTATTCGTCCTTATATGCCGCAGATTATTGCTTTTATTCAAAAGCTAATCTGATTTAAAGCGCCCATTTTGGGCGTTTTTTTATTGTATAAATAAATGATTCAATGATCATATTTCAGCTAGAATATTATTTTGTAAAACAAATGATAAAGAACGTGATGCAAAAATTTCATACTAAAATTGATTGGTGGGTCTTAGGTTTCTTAATTGCAATGACAGGTTTACTGGTTCAATTGCTGTTTACGATGTATGCCAAAGGAACAATGGTTGAATATCCTGAGCATACAATAGTTTATATTCTCACGATTGCTGTGATTTGGTGGCCTGCATTCAATACTCGCTATAGGATTCAAGACGGAACATTGAGTATTTCTTGCTTATTTTTAAAATGGCATATTCCATTGGCAAGCATTCAAAGGATCACACCTACTCATCATTCGATTGCATCACCTGCTTTATCTTTAGATCGGTTAAAAATTGAATATAGTAAAGATGGTGAAATTAAGCAGGTTCTGATTTCTCCAAGAAATCACCAAGCTTTTATTGAGGCTGTAGAGAAACAACAACTTATCAAATAGTGATTGAATCAACGCTTGTGTAGTCATCAGAAAACTTGGCTCAAGTGTTATACATGAACCATCGAGAACAATAATGATCCCCATTGGTACTTTTAGCTTTCTACAATTCTTTTTATTATTTATCTGCCCAATATTAGGGGGGATTTCATGCATCATCTTGATTGTCTTGGGACTGAATTATTGCATTCAAAAATTTATCAATAAGGTTCCGAATCAGCATTTTTTGTCACTGAAAGTAAAATGTTTTTTAGTATTCTTTGCGGTTTTCAATATCTGGAATATCTATCTGTTTTTTCTGTCAGAACGAGTAAGTGATGAGGTCAATGTATCGATGGAAAATAAAGAAAAACGTAAACGTTTTATATTGCCAGTGGATTATGTTTATGATGGTTTTGTATTTCCTCAAGGAACATTAATCAATGCATATAATGCGCATGACGAAGGTGGTCGTTATCGTTATTTAACGCTTTCAGGGCTTGAACAAGCACGTTTTCAACAGCCGGTTTATATTGCTGATGTTTGGGCTAAGGCGATTAAGGTTGACTCAGATTATGAGTTTTTAATTGAACTTTCAAAAGATCAAGATATTTCACCTGTTTACATTCCGGATGGTCAAGGTGAATTTAAAATAGATTCTGTCCATACTTCAAGACATTGTAAAAAAGATCAAATCGCGCAATATACAGTGAATTCTGGTTACTATCCTGATAAAGATTATACCAGTGAAGACTGGTATACACTTGAAAAGGAACGTTTTGATCCAAAACAATGGCTGTTTAGAGGCTGTTTTTCCGCTCCGCCAATCTATGTCGATCGCCCTTATCCACAAACAAAACTATATGATGAAGAACGAATGAGCGAGGTAACGAATGCTGCAATAATTTAAAATTGGCTGTTTTAAGGCATTAAAGACTTATTTTTAAAAAACAGTTTCAGAATTAAATACAATTAAAATGCTTGAAAATAGGCTTAAAAGCATCACATTATGAGGTGTAGAGCGGAACAACAGGTTTAATGTGAACGAAAACGCACGTGCAAATATTGAAAAGATTTTAGCCCATATGACCACCTTACCTGGTGTCTATAAAATGCTGGGAAAAGATGGCGAATTGTTATATGTGGGAAAAGCCAAAAATCTAAAAAATCGTGTATCAAGTTATTTTGTCAAAACCATCGAACATCCCAAAACTCAAGCATTGGTTGCACGAATCTATAATATTGAAACCTTGGTGGTTCGTTCTGAAACAGAAGCATTGTTGCTTGAGCAGAATCTAATCAAGCTGCATCGTCCACCATATAACATTATGCTGCGTGATGATAAGTCATATGTTTATATCTTTGTATCCGCAGATAAGCCTTACCCGCGTATTGCCTCAGGACGAGGTAAAGGGAAACACCAAGTGGGTAAGTTTTTTGGACCTTATCCCAGCGCATATAATGCGCGAGATACCCTGCTTGTTTTACAGAAATTATTTAATGTACGTCAGTGTGAAAATAGCTATTTTTCACAGCGCAAACGCCCGTGTCTACAATATCAAATCAAACGTTGTACTGCACCTTGTGTTGGACTGATTAGCCCAGAAGCCTACCATGAAGACGTTCAGAACTCGATTCGCTTTCTCAATGGTGATACCAAAGAGTTGAATCAGGAGTTGATTCAAAAAATGGAACAGGCTGCCGAGAATCTGGAATTTGAAAAAGCAGTATTTTATCGTGATCGTATGGCTTTACTTAGAGATGTTCAGGCACAACAAGCCATTTATAAAGTGAAAGGCGAGGCTGATATCTTGGCAATTGCCTATCAGGCAGGAGTGACCTGTGTACAGATCATGCATGTGCGTAATGGCAAAATGCTGGGTGGAAAAAGTTATTTTCCAGATATGCTTGGTGATGATCTGGGGCAAATGTTGGCAGATTTTATTGCCAATTTCTATTTTCAAGTGGCAGATGAAGTCCCTGCTGAATTGATTGTGAATGTTGAGGTTTCTGATCGGAAAGAATTAGAAGCAGCATTGCATCAACAATTCGAAAAGAAAATTCAGATTAAACACAATGTTCGAGAAACTCGTGCTGAATGGCTGGAGTTGGCTGAAATGAATGTACAGCATGCCATCAAAGGTAAACTTGCCAACCATTTAGAGCTAAATGAGCGTTTTTATCAGCTTGAGCAAGTGTGCGGTCGCCCAATTGACAGTATTGAATGTTTTGATATTTCCCACACGATGGGTGAGGCAACGATTGCTTCATGTGTGGTGTTCGATGCAGGTGGGGCACGTAAGCGCGATTATCGACAATTCTCCATCGAAGACATTACAGGTGGTGATGATTATGCTGCGATGCGTCAAGCACTGACTCGACGTTATAAAAAAGCCATGTTGCCCGATTTATTGCTGATCGATGGGGGCAAAGGTCAGTTACATATGGCGATGGAAGTAATGCAAGAGTTGGGCTTAGAAGCGTTTATGGTTGGAGTCTCTAAAGGTGAGGGGCGTAAACCGGGTTTAGAAACCTTACATTTTACCGATGGTACAAAAATACAACTCCCAGAAGACCATAAAGCCCTGCATTTGATTCAACAAGTCCGCGATGAAGCGCATCGTTTTGCCATTACCAAACATCGCGCTAAGCGTGATAAACGTCGAGGTGGTTCAGTGCTTGAAGCAATTCCTGGTTTAGGACCAAAACGCCGCCGTGATTTACTTACCCATTTTGGTGGTATTCAAGGTGTACTCAAAGCTTCAGAACATGATTTAAAAAATGTTCCGGGTCTTGGTGATGTCATGGCACGTATGATTTATAAAGTTTTGCATGAGTAAACGGCCCCTGTTATCCGTAATACATTGTTATCAGGGATAAGGTGCATTTGCCAAAACGACCATTGACGCATGAGTCATTGATCATTTTCATCTTGCTTTAAATATGGAACAGTACAGCAAAGGTCATAAAATTGGACAGATCATGTCATTAGAATCGCTGTTTCAGCAGATTGAGCAAAAGCAATGGATTGATATTCCTCAAGGATGGTTACAAGGACGTACAATTTTTGGCGGTCTTGTCGCTGGTATGTTGATTCATAAAGCCATCACCACCATTGCTGATACTGGGAAAAAGCTACTTAGCTGTAGCATTACATTTGTGGGTCCAGTTGAAGAAGCACAGGTTAAATTAACTGCTGAAATTCTTCGTCAAGGCAAGTCTGTGACAACAATTGAGGTTCGACTTTGGCAAAATGAAGCTGTGCAAAGTATTCTTATTGCCAGTTTTGGAAGTCAGCGCGATTCAAAAATTCAGGTCGCAAGAGAGCCACAAGTGCCTGATTTTCCATCACTTGATCAAATGAATATTGTGCCGAAGTATTTACCTTTTCCTGAATGTGTAAAGAATTTTCAATTGGGATGGACCGAGGGTAATTATCCCATGACGGGCAGTAAGCAACCTGATTTTGCTGGGCGTTGTCGTTTTGACCCTGATCTACACAGTAATCGTGAAATGCATGTTGCAGATCTGTTGACGCTGATGGATGTTTGGCCACCGGGAGTCTTGCCGATGTTTAAAATGCCCGCGCCTGCCAGTTCACTCACTTGGCATGTCACCTTGGTTCATCCACTTAACAATCAGTTGAATGATTGGTTTAAATATCAAGTAATCACAGACTTTGCTGAACATGGCTATGCAACAGAGCATGCTTACTTATGGGACGAGCAAAATCGCCTCATTGCGATTGCAAGACAGACAGTTACTGTATTTGCCTAGTCGACAGTTTTACGTGAATCGTATAAAGTATGAATGAAATAGAGCTTTACTCTACATGATTATTTACCATTAAATTGGGTAAATAGGGGACTCACTGGCGGTGTCTATGACTACAGGTCGTATCCTGAATATTCCAAATATCTTGACGCTTGCTCGGATTGCGTTAATTCCAGTTTTTTTAATCATCGCCTATTGGCCACCTGCAATTGGAGTAGGTGGGCATACTGGTGGCATGACACGACATATTATTTTAACTGCAATTTTTGTGATTGCTGCTGTGACGGACTGGTTTGATGGCTATTTGGCTCGAACTTTGAATCAAACCTCAGCATTTGGGCGTTTTTTAGATCCCGTTGCAGATAAATTGATGGTTGCAGCAGCTTTAATTGTATTGGTGCAATGGCAACCTACGATCGCAATGGCGTTTGCCGCAATTGTAATTATTTCCCGAGAAATTACTGTTTCAGCATTACGTGAGTGGATGGCTGAATTAGGTGCACGTACCAATGTTGCGGTATCGACTGTAGGTAAATATAAAACAGCATTTCAAATGATTGCGATCACGGTATTTCTGTTAAATTGGCAACCTCTTGAAATGTTAGCTTACGCATTACTGTATACAGCAGTCATTTTGACGTTATGGTCGATGTTTATTTATCTCAAAGCAGCGTGGCCTTATTTGAAGCAACCTTAAGAAACAAAAGTTGTTGTTTAACTTATGGTCGTAATGGGAAATTAATGTATTTCACCATTACGACATCATTCAAAGATAAAATAATTTACTTTCCCTTTGCATTTGTCGTTACTCGTGATCAGAACTTATACCATTCAAGAAAACTTGCAACATATAGCTAGTCTGTTAAAAAAACATTTTTTAAGTATTTGATTTTAAATTATTTGCTGTGTACCAAGACTAAAATATAAGATTGACTGTGATCTTATGCTATATTGCTGAAGAACAAGATTAGAAAAAATACTGTTGTGACGTTCTCGTTAACTACATCGTCATCAGTAGAACAAAGGAATATTTATGTCATCATTGTTTTATTTATCAAATCAAAATTTATATTTATTGGATGGAAATAAAAGTATAACCGTACCTTGCCAAGCGATTGACCAATATAAGAAAAATCTAGTTGAGATTCAGCAGCGTAAAGAGTGGAAAACCAAAGGGACTGGTGCTCAGTTTACGGGAAATTTTTCACAAGATGATCAAGTTGATTTAAATCATATTTTTCCAACCGATGTGGTCTTAACATCGGATCATAAAATGATTTATACCGCATGCTTACAAGAAGGAACATCAATTAATATTAAATCTCTCAATGACTTGCAAGAAACAGAGGGTTTAATACTCAGAAAAAATGATTTTGTGGTTCAGGACATGGCATATGATGAAGCGAAAAAACGATTAGCACTCTCTGTCAATTCAAATGGTTATGAGCGCCATATTTGTATTTTACCTTTAGACGCTAATCGGACACAGTATTTAACAGAAGGCGACTGTCAGGACTCAAATCCATGTTTTGATCCACAAGATACTATGCAACTTTATTATGACTCTTGTGGTCTAGCTTATGGCGAGCATCGAATTGCTTATAGCCCAAAGGAAATCTATCATTTAGATATGGGGACAGGTGAGTTACAAACAGTTGCTTCGGACCCGAAATTTGATTTCTTTAAACCTAAAATGGATAGTTTAGGAAATTTATATTTTATTAAAAGACCTTATTCACGTGATGGTAGTCATCATTCGCCAGTGACCACAATAAAAGATATTATTTTTGCACCATTTAAAATTATTCGGGCAATTGTGGGCTGGTTAGATTTTTTTACACAGCGTTATACAGGGGAATCTTTAAAAACAACATCAGGGAATAATCCTGCCAAGTCTCAACAAAAGTCAGAAGAAGAATTATTTGTTGAAGGTAATCTGATCAAAGCTCAACAAAATTTAGAGCGTAATCAGAAGTCTGGAGAAAAATACCCTGGCATGATTCCAAAGTCTTGGGAGTTGGTTAAAATGTCACCCACGGGTGAAATGACGACATTAAAGCGAGGGGTGATGAGCTTCGCTTTAAAAGATGACACTATTTTTTATTCCAATGGAAAATATTTAATTGAACTTGATGCAGATCAAAATGAGCATCTTAGAATTGAAGCTAAGCTAATTTCAAAGATTATTTGTGGATGATATTGTCATTTTTGAAGTAAAGAAAACGTCATTGAGTGTTTTCTTTATGGAGCATTTTTTCGAATTAAGCTTAGCAATGTTTTTAAATATTATTCAGCTTGACCAACTTGAAAGTGCTCTCATTACATATGGTCAATCTGCTTAAAAACACCTGCAATAAAATATAATGTCTCTTGATCAATACAATCAATCTATTGTTGAATCATATCAAACTTTTATTGCCAAACTTTGCCGCTAAAGCTTAAATAACTTAGGGCTTCATCTAGGTGATGCTTCATTAAAAAGTCCTAAGGATGAGCAGTTGATTTTGACTCAGGCTTAACATTTTTTTATTAATACCGCACACATTAATTTTTGATAATGGTGAGTGATGTATGACCAAATCGTGATTTGGTTTGATCAGTATTTTTGAGTGAAAAACTGCCTTTCTCTGATTCTCGAAAAAGAAATACCGACAATGATTGAAAATCTGCACGACTAATGAATAAATCTTGTATAGACAGGGTCCATTTTTCTCCTGAACGTAGTTGAGCAATTCGGGTCGAAATTTGCTTGAGCAGATCCATTTTATTCATCCTGATTAAGGTAATAAATACTTTGCTATAGTATGTAAAAATAGTATTTATCACATCATTTATTTTGCCCTAATTGTTGCAAGATCATTTATCAAGGCTATCTAGCATGACTATTTTGTGACAAAGATATTGCATTTTCGTGACAAGTCAAAAAGGCTTTAGATATAAAATAGATAAGCTTTTCTATTTTTCTGCTGAAAAATTGGAATTTGCTAAAATATATTCAATTTCATCTTTTGCTGCTGTTTGAAGTTTACTGCGAAAGGCATCTACCGCTTGTTCAATCAATGTTTCAGCTTCTAATTCAAGACGAAGACGGACACTTTCTAGCTCCGAGGTGATCTGTGCATCTGCAACAGCAAATTGACCATTGGCATAGTCGATCGCTGGTGTATCAGGATTCTTGGTATATTTTTCACTATAAATTGAAATTTCAAGATCAATTTGCTGACGTAAATTTTGTAAGTTTAGTGTCTGTTGTTCATATTGCTGAGTTTCATCTTTTTGTAGTTCTAAATTATAAGCATCTTGTTGTGCACGTTTTTCAGCTAAAGCTTTCTCTAGCGCTAATTGTTTACGAACACGGGCTTCTTCGATCAATTGAGCTTTTAAGTCAGCATAAGCTTGTTCTACTTTGAGTTGAGCAACTTGCATTTCACGTTGGTCGTTGCTTAACCACTGTTGTACATCCGTTTTTGGGCTGAGAAGATCACAGATGCGATTGAGGTCATCTACAAAAGTTTGGCGTACAGCCTCAGGCGTGTCTAACCAACGCTTTTTAAAATCTTGACCGACATTTAATGTCACCGCATATCTCCTTGGGAAAATGTTTAAAATTTATAACTTATAGGTTTGAGGCTGAGTACCCATGTGTCGATAGGCTTTGTATTTCTCTCGACCAACTTGCTTAGCAGACTCATCATTTTCGATGATTTCTATAATGTGACTAAATTGTGTCACTTGTTCAAGTGCTTGACTGTTAAAATTAAACACAATCCATTCAGATGATTCGGGAAGTTTGGGGGAAATACAGATCGGTGCATCGACTTGATCAATACCATGCGCCAAAAAACTAGTGGGATCAAAAGACCACAAATATTCATCCAGTTGTTGTTGCATATTCACATCAGGGCAATGCAGCCAAATTTTAGCTGCATTTCGTAGAATTTTACGACATAAACGACAAGCACTTTCAACTTGTCGTTCAGGGCTTTTTTCAAACAAGTAAAAGCTAATTTTAGCCATTTGTTTTTACACGATTGGCAATGAATTGCATGAGTAATGGTACTGGACGACCAGTAGCGCCTTTATTTGCGCCAGAGTTCCATGCTGTACCTGCAATATCCAAGTGCGCCCAACGGTAGTCACGAGTAAAGCGTTCCAAGAAACACGCTGCGGTGACTGCGCCTGCTTTAGGACCACCGATATTGGCAATATCCGCAAATGGGGAGTCAAGTTGCTCTTGATAGTCCTCATAAACTGGCATGCGCCATACACGGTCAAATGATGCGTGTCCTGCTGCCGTAATTTCTTCTGCGAGTTCATCATCAGG
Source organism: Acinetobacter sp. Tol 5 (assembly GCF_019702905.1). NCBI lineage: Bacteria > Pseudomonadati > Pseudomonadota > Gammaproteobacteria > Moraxellales > Moraxellaceae > Acinetobacter > Acinetobacter sp. Tol 5. The sequence goes on from NZ_AP024708.1 coordinate 337,621, forward strand.
TGTAAATAAGCCCGATACAACAGAACCTAGTGCAACCACACAAGCACCTGTTAATGTTGCAATATCAATAACCAGCGCAGGATTGAAACGCTTGATATAGGTTAACGTATCGCAAAGCACCAAACGACCTTCTGCATCAGTATTTAAAATTTCAACAGTTTGTCCACTCATGGTGGTGACAATATCGCCAGGGCGGGTTGCATGACCTGATGGCATGTTTTCAGCGGCAGCAATTGCACCGACCACATGAATCGGTAGTTTTGCTTCACATAGGGCACGGATAGTACCCAATACCGATGCTGAACCACACATATCAAATTTCATCTCATCCATGCCTAAGCCTGGTTTCAGTGAAATACCGCCTGTATCAAAAGTAACACCTTTACCAACCAATACAATTGGTGCTTGGTCTATATCTGCCTTATATTCGAGTGTAATCACACGTCCAGGTCGGTCAGAACCTTTGCTGACAGCGAGAAAAGCGTTCATGCCTAAATCAGCCAATTGCTGTTCTTCGAGTACAGTTACTTTTAGCAAATCAGGAAATTCAGCGGCTAAAGCACGGGCTTGTTCTGCTAAATATTCTGGAAAGCAAATATTTGGTGGGCAATTGCCCAAGTCACGGGTAAAGTTTTGACCCTTTTGCACAGCAGAGATCAAATGCAGTTTTTCGCTATTTAAATCTGATTGTGTCGCAATAAATTCAATACTTTCTAAGCTGAATTCATTCTTTTTAGATTTATACTCATCGTAACCATAAGCGGCTTGAGTGAGGCTTAATGCAAATAAATAGTGCAACTCTGAAGGGAGCGCAGAAATATCAATACTGACTTGTTGGAATTTTTTTTGTGACGCTTTGATAATGGTTTGTGCGATTTTTGCTAATTTTGCAACTTTGACATCAGATGCTTTATCTAAACCAATTAAGGTACATTGCGCAACTTGAGTTAGCTTTCCGATCAGTGGTAAAGTTTCATTTAAGCTTGCTTTATATTGAATGCTATCAATCAATGCGTTTAAGTCATTGATTTTATATGTTTCTTGGACCTGTTGTAAGTTTTCAGAATCCACCAGAATAAATAACGCCTGGCGAGATGTAGACGCTGAAAATGACGTGTTAATCGTAAGTTTCATATGTTGTCTTTGTGCCTGTTGTACATTTCAAATCATTAAACCATTGAACCACTTCAAATGGTAGAATTTCAATCTAGTTTTATAATTTTAACTTCGGGTAAACTAGCGCTACGTCATGATACTACCCTTATTTGGAAGATTAATTTGATTATTCGACGCTACCTTGTCAAACAAGTCGTTTCGACCTCCTTAGTGGTGGTTGCATTATTGACACTCATCATGATGGGTGGGCAATTGATTAAGCAATTTGGTCGTGCTGCAATGGGGCGTGTAGACCCAAGTATTCTATTGAGTATTATTGGATTTCGTTTACCTGAGTTCTTGACCTTAATCCTTCCTTTGGGTTTCTTTATTGGGCTGATGTTGGTTTTTGGTCGTTTATATGTTGACCATGAAATGGCCGTGCTCAATGGGAGTGGAATCAGTCGTATTCAGGTTGCTCGATTATTAATTCCATTAACCATTGTTTATTTGCTTGTACAAAGTGCGTTAATGATCTGGATTTCACCTTGGGGACTTCGTCAGTATGGGCAATTGGTTTCTACCCAAGCTGTACGAACTGGTTTTGATTTAGTTCGACCCAGAGAATTTATTTCATCGGGTGCATATACCATCTATGCTGGTTCTCTGTCTGAAGATCGAAAAAATCTTAAAGATATTTTCTTTTATCAGCGTGCAGAGAAAGAAGGTAAGCCTGATGTCATGATTTTGGCGAAAGAAGCGACCCGTGTGGAAATGGCGAATGAAACTGCAAGTGTTGTGGACTTGGTTCTGGGGCGACGCTATGAAATTTATCCAGGTACACCGAAATATAGTCAAACTGAATTTCAAACCTACCGTTTACGTTTAGAGAATAATAAAGAAGCAAAGTTTGAAAGTGATGAGGTTGAAGCACTCGGTTTTGGCAAATTACTTGAGAATAAAGATGACCCAGTCATACAAAGTGAATTGGGATGGCGGTTATTTGTGCCATTCTCAATGATTGTAGCTTTAATGTTAGCAACGGCTTTGTGTGAAGTCAGTCCACGTCAAGGTCGCTATCTTAAACTCTTCCCAGCCTTATTGATTTTCGCCAGTTTGATTGTGGCGTTGATGGCGATTAGAACAAGGATCAGTAAAGATGAAGTTGGGATTTGGGCATATCCTGCAATACTCTTGTTCTATGCGATTGCCGCTGCTTTATTTTCAAGAAAGCAGAAGTTGGCACCGAAGATTAAGAAGCAAATACAGCGAGTGAAATCATAATGTTAGCACGTAGAATTGTCGCAAAACATGTGACCAAGACCACAGTACTCGCTATGGTAGGCGCAACAGCTGTGCTTTCCATTTTGCAAATTTTATTTACCTATTTAGGTGAGCTCAGTAGCTTAAAAGACAATTATACAGCGTGGAATGCATTGCAGTATGTTTTGTGGGGGGCACCTCGTTATCTCTATGAAATCCTTCCTATTGCAGCTTTGATTGGTGCCGTTTTGGGTTTAGGCTCTATGGCATCAAATAGTGAGTTAATTGTCATGCGTGCTGCAGGCATTAGCTTATGGCGCATTGTTGGATGGGTAATGCGTTCTGCAATGCTTTTGGTGATTCTTTCTTTTGCTTTGAGTGAATTTGTTATTCCTTATACCAATGAGCAAGCCAAAAGCATTAAAAGTCACCGTAGCGTTGCAGCATTGGGTGAAGTAAAAGGCTATTGGACACGCGAAGGACAACGGTTTATTTATATTGATTATGCCAATTCACAAGGCACGTTGAAACAAGTTCAGGTGGTGGATTTCGATGAAAATTATCGAATGAAATCTTTGCTCAATTCTGAAGAAGGTCAATTTTTAAAAGAAGGGCAATGGAATTTAAAACAGACTGCTCAAGTCAATTTACTTGCCAATGGTCAAGCACAAGTGGTTGATCAAAATCAGCAAAATCTAGCTCTTGCACTACAACCTAAGTATGTTCATATGGTGACGATTGATCCAGAAGATTTAGCACCAAGTCAGTTGTTAAGTTTTATGGATTATATGCATGAATATAGTCAAGTACCGAAAACCTATTTATTGGCATTCTGGAAAAATGTAGGTTCACCTTTTGCCTTGTTGGCACTGGTTTTGATTGCTTGTTCATTTATTTTTGGACCATTGCGTCAGCAATCTATGGGATTCCGTTTGGTGATTGCCTTATTTGTGGGCTTGGCATTCTATTATGTGCAGGACTTTTTAGGTTATGCCAGTCTGATTTATGCTCCATCACCCGCATGGTTTGTTTTTTTACCGATCGTATTTATGTTTGGTATAGGGAGCTACTTATTGTATCGGGCTCGATAAGAAATCGTTATATAAGAAATCGGTATATAGCAATCAACTACAGCGAATGAGATAAGAATTTTAGATTGTGGCAAACAGTTATTGCCATTGTCTAAGGATAGAGTCTGCCGTAAAAAAACGGTAAGATATGATGATTAATTTGTAAACAGTAAAAAGAGTGTAAATCATGACGGATGCAACTGCTGGCAAAATCCCTCACGTTCTGGTGATTATGGATGGTGTGGGTCATCGTGAAGCGGTCGAAGATAATGCGTTTTTAGCAGCCAAGACGCCAAATCTAACCATGATGCAAGAAAAGCATCCGCATAGTTTAATTTCAGGTTCAGGTGAAGACGTTGGTTTACCTGATGGGCAAATGGGCAACTCAGAAGTGGGGCATATGAACTTGGGTGCAGGTCGTGTGTTATATCAAGACTTCACTCGTATTACCAAAGACATTCGTACTGGTGCTTTTTTTGAACATGAAGTATTGATTGATGCTGTAGAAAAAGCCAAAGCGGCAAATGGCGCTGTCCATATTATGGGCTTGTTGTCAGAAGGTGGTGTACATTCACATCAAGATCATATTATTGCAATGTGTGAGCTGGCTTTAAAACGTGGTGCAAAAGTTTATTTACATGCCTTCCTAGATGGTCGTGATACTCCTCCACGCAGTGCAAAACCTTCTTTGGAAAAATTGGATGCAGTCTTCGCACAGTACCCTCAACAAGGTCGTATTGCGACAATGATTGGTCGTTACTTTGCAATGGATCGTGATAATCGCTGGGACCGTGTAGAGCAAGCCTATCGCTTAATGACTGAAGGTGAAGCTTTGCGTGTTGTTGATTCAGCAACTGAAGGTTTAGAACAGGCCTATGCAGCAAATGAAAATGATGAGTTTGTAAAAGCAACCCGTATTGGTGACATCGCCAAAGTTCAAGATGGTGATAGCATTGTCTTTATGAACTTCCGTGCGGATCGTGCCCGTGAAATCACCAAAGCTTTTGTAGAAAAAGATTTTGCTGGCTTTGAGCGTAAAGTGGTTCCTCAACTGTCAAAGTTTGTCATGTTGACTCGCTATCAAGCAACTATTGATGCGCCTGTGGCTTATATGCCAGAAGAATTAAAAAATTCAATTGGTGAGTACCTTTCATCTTTAGGTAAAACGCAATTGCGTATTGCGGAAACAGAAAAATATGCCCATGTGACATTCTTCTTTAGTGGTGGACGTGAAGATGAATACCCTGGGGAAAAGCGCATTTTAATCCCGTCACCTAAAGTCGCGACTTATGATTTACAACCTGAGATGAGCGCACCTGAAGTCACTGACAAACTTGTCGAGGCGATTAACTCAGGTGAGTTTGATCTTCTGGTCGTGAACTATGCAAATGGTGATATGGTCGGGCATACAGGTGTATTTGATGCGGCAGTCAAAGCAGTTGAAGCAGTTGATGTAAGTTTGGGGCGTTTATATGACGCTGTTATGGCAAAACATGGACATATGTTGATTACTGCCGATCATGGTAATGTTGAGCAAATGCAAGACTATGTAAGTGGTCAGGTGCATACTCAACATACCACAGAACTTGTACCGTTTATTTATGTTGGTCCGACTTCAGCAACAATTGCAGAAGATGGCGTGCTTGCAGATGTCGCTCCAACAATCTTAACTTTAATGCAGCTTCCTGTACCGAAAGAAATGCAAGGTCGCAATTTAATTACGTTAAAAGTCTAAATATCATTATTCAAATTTAGGTGCGGGAATGGTTCAAGCTTGGAAGTATGTTGCTGTATTAACAGGGTTATTAACTTGTGGAAGCCATTCCGTTTGGGCAGCCGAAAATGCTGCCACACTTGATTTTGATGGTGATGTTGAAGAAAGCATTGCAGAAGTTCCAATTGAATCAATTGAACAATTTGTTCAGATTTATGGGATTGTCAAAGACAACTATGTTCAAGAAAAGCCGGATGATGTACTGTTCCTGCAAGCTATTAAAGGCTTGGTCGGTGGCTTAGACCGTTATTCGCGTTATTTAAGCCCTGAAGAATATAAACAACTGATGCAATATACCGAGAGTGATCTTGCAACAGCAGACTTTGAATTGGGCTTTGATAGCCATATTCATCAGTGGAAAATTCAGAATCTACGAGACAATGCTGATTCATTTAAATTAGGTTTAAAAAATGGATTCACCATTTTTAAAATTGAAAATCAAGAGTTGAAAAATTTAAATGCTGAACAAGTCGAAGATTTGTTGCATGGTTCGATCGGCTCTACCTTTCAATTACAACTGAATGAGAAAAGCCCTGCAATCACAGTAGTCAGAAATCGTAAGCTTGATGTTGCTGATATTGAACCTGTGATGTTGCATAATCAGGTTTTGGTGCTTAAAGTTAAAGTTTTTCAACAAGATACTGCGAACGAAATTAAACGATTAATTGAAGAATATAGCACTCAAAAAACCAAGGCAGTTTTATTCGACCTGCGTAATAATCCGGGTGGCTTACTTTCTGCGGCCGTTGAAACAGCCGATTTATTTTTAAATCAGGGAATTATTGTTTCAACCAAAAGTCGTTCCGAAGGAAATCAACAGTTTCAGGCTCTACCCGGTGATGAATTTTCAAATATTAAATTGGGTATTTTGATCAATGGTCGTTCTGCTTCAGCAGCTGAAGTATTTACTGCTGCCATGAAAGAACATCAACGTGCATGGGTGGCAGGTGAGAAAAGCTATGGCAAAGGTGTGGTACAGAAGTTATTTCCGTTGCCAAATGGCGCAGCTTTACAGATGACTGTTTCGCATTATTATACCCCGAATGGCAATATGATTGATGGGCAGGGGATTCGTCCGAATTGGGAATATCCTTGGGCATTGGATCAAAAAGAAGAAACTTATTTAAATAATGTTGCAGACCAATTATTAAAACATCGCTGATCGAATGTGAATGACATAAAAAAGCTGAGTATTTGATTCTCAGCTTTTTTTGATTATGAACAAAATTTATTATTGTTCGAGATCAATATCAGCAGATTCTATTCATCATCAGTATCTAGCCCAAACTTTTTCAAACGATAACGTAAAGATCGAAAGGTCATGCCGAGTTTTTTTGCAGCTAAGGTCCGATTCCAATGGGTTTGATTTAATGCAGATAACAAGACTTCTTTTTCAACATTTTCCAAATATTGCTCCAAGCCTTCTTTCGGAATATTCGGTGCTTTGTTTGGAAGTTCAATCGCCGTATGGTTGGTCGGAACAGACTCAAAGGATTCAATTTTGTTAATACTGCTCCGTTGTGGCGCAGGTTGGAGTTGTTGAATATCGATAGAATCCTCATCACACATCGTGATGGCTTTTTCAATAATATTGCGCAGTTCACGAACATTACCAGAATAATGTTGCTGTAAAAGAAATGCTTTAGCTGCATCTGTGAATGATTTGCTCGGAATTCGCCATTCAGTACAAATTTGTTGAATAAAATGATTGGCTAAAATCAAGATGTCACGTTCGCGATCACGTAATGGCGGGAGTGTAATATCCATAACATGAATTCTAAAAAACAAGTCATGGCGGAACTTCCCTTGTTCAACCAGAGCTTCGATATTTTGATGCGTTGCACTGATGATTCGAAAGTCAACTTCTATTTCAGTATCGCTACCCAAAGGACGGATTTTCTTTTCCTGAACAGCACGTAAAAGTTTAGCTTGCATGGCTAAAGACAATTCTGCGACTTCATCCAAGAACAATGTGCCACCATTGGCAGCCTGAACCAAGCCTTGTTTATCTTGCGTTGCGCCAGAGAAACAGCCTTTCTTATGTCCGAAAAGCTCACTTTCCATCAGTTCTTCAGAGATAGCCCCGCAGTTGATTGCAATAAATGGACTATCACTGCGGTTACTGAGTAAATGAATAAGATTCGCAACCACTTCTTTCCCTGTACCAGACTCCCCTGTAATAAAAACAGGTGCTTGTGAACGGGCAATTTTTTTAATCGATTCTCTTAATTTACGAATGATTTGCGAGTCGCCAATGAGCATGGACTCTTCAAGTGGGGCTTTAGTTACAGTTTCACTCAACTGAGGAACATGTAAAGCTTTTTGTAAAAGTTGCTGTAAATGTAGTTGATTGATTGGTTTGCTAACGAAATCAAAAGCCCCAGCTTTAAGTGATGCAATTGCGATTTCCATATTGCCATATGCTGTGAGTACAGCGATTGGCGTTTTTGGATAATGTTGCGATACATGTTTGACTAAATCTAAACCACTCCCATCAGGCAAGTTTAAATCTGTAATACAGGCATCATATTTATATTCACTAAAAAAATATTTGGCTTGCTGTAAATGATGTGCCATATGTGTTTTGATGCCCATTCGCGATAGGCTCATTTGCATCAACATACATAAATCTTGTTCATCATCTACAAGTAACACCAATGGTTGTCGTGTAGTCATATCCCCAAAAACCTAATCTAATCCATGCGTGGGCATTCGATACGAAAGCATGCCCCTTGTTGTTTTTGCTCAACGTAAATTAATTTCGCTTGATTTGCTTCGCATATAGTTTGCGATAGGTACAATCCTAAACCAGTTCCATTGATTTCGGTACTAAAAAATGGCTGAAATAATTGTGAAAGATCTTGTTTTGTGACGCCTTTCCCATAATCAATCACATCTATACAAATATGTGCGTCATTTTTAAACGCCTTGACCAAAACGTATTCCGCATTTTGATCATTATGGCGTAATGCATTACGCAATAGATTGACAAGTACTTGCCTTAATTGCGAATCATCAAAATAAATCACAAGATCTGCTTCAATTTCAGTTTGGATTTTAGTTTGAGCATCACTTAAATCGTGTAACAATAAATCTTCTAAAAATAGTGGTAAGTCGATTTGACTGGCATGGGTTTTTTTGTTTTTTGCCATATCTAAAGTATCTTTGATAATACTGTTAATACGGACAGTCTGCTTGGTAATCATTTGATGGAGTAAGGCTTGCTGCTGTTCATCACTCATCAGAAAAAGATCATTTGCCTGCGCAATGGCAGCGAGTGGATTACGTATCTCATGAGCAATACTTGCTGATAATTGTCCTAATGCTGCAAGTTTAAGCTGTTGTACCTTTTGATTTATTTTTTGTGCATCTTCAAGTACAAGAAGTGTGAGCGCCTGATGTGGAACAATCAGTTTTTGTACCCGAATATCAACGGTAAATGAAGATTGCTGTGATTCAAATTGAAAACGCTCACCATCTCGAAACATGGCATCTTTTAAAATTTCATAGAGATCAGGCTGGAAATTGGATAAATGATATTGTTCATGTGCATACAGGGGAGATATCCCTAATAGTGAACATGCGGCAGGATTACTGACAATAATTTTACATTTTTCATCGAGTACCAAATAACCGACTTCGATTTGTTCTAAAATATAGCGGTTGATGTTTTGTAGCTTAAAAAGCTCTAAAGATTGGTACGTATTTAAGGACTCAAGAACCTGAAAACGGTTGATTGCAATTTGCCCGATTCCGTACACCATAAAAAACAAGAAAGCCAATAAGGCACTATTACTAATATTATTTAAATTAGAAAAATCAAAATAACTGCCCAGAAATTGCTGATAGATAATGGCAATGACAGACACTAAGGTAATAAATAATGCTTTGTTTTTACTCAGTAAAAAATTTGCAGTAAAGACTGCAATCACAAATAAAATACTGATGGCTAAATTTGGACCATTCAGCGCAAATACCAAGATACTGAGGAATGGAATATCAACAATAAAAAAGCCAATAAACTGCTGTGCAACGCCATGAGGGTAAAATTTCAACAGCATCATTTGCAATGCTGCAATGATGGTAAAGGTCGCAATCGAATAAAAATATAAACTTGGGTATTCGTAGTGAACAGGCTGATTTTCTAAGGTAATCAGAAAAATAATGATTAAACAAAAGGCAATAATCAGTCGATAACCTGAGTAAAGTGTGCCTAGACGGTAAATTGTTTGATAAATAGGCACAGATACCGTAGACGACATACTCACACTCAAAGGTAGATCATTGTTTTATAAGATTTATGGCTTAATTAGACCATAACGTATGGCTAGATGAGTAAGTTTGACATCACTATCGAGACCCAGTTTTTCAAAGATACGGTAACGATAAGTATTGACCGTTTTTACACTCACAAAGAGTTTGTCTGAAATTTCTTGAGCGCTGACACAATTCACCACCATCATCGCAACTTGCATTTCTCGTTCTGAAAGTGCGTCGAAAGGTGAAGTTTGGGTATCTGATAAATATGAGCTGGCAAGTTGCTCTGCAATATCTGCGCTAAAGTATTTTCCACCTTGCATGACTTTCTTGATTGCACGGACCATTTCTGTAATGGGTGCACCTTTGGTGATATAACCCCGTGCGCCTGCTTTGAGTAACAGAGACGGGTAGGGTTCCTCAGCTAAACCACTTACCGCTAAAACTTTGGTATCTGGAGCAGTTTGTAATAAACGACGGGTCGTTTCTACCCCGCCAATACCAGGCATATTGACATCTAAAAGAACGACATTAGGGTGTTGCTGCCTTATAATGGTAATGGCTTCTTCACCAGATTCTGCTTGTCCGATGACTTGAATATCAGTCTGATCTTCTAACATTCTGCAGATGCCTGTTCTTACTAATTCATGGTCATCTACCACTAAAACAGTAATCACTTACACCTCCTTAAATTTTCCAATATCAACATTTTTGTTACATAAAGCAAAAAAGACTTGCAATGACATAACAAAATTGGCAATCCTATTCCTAATATCTATTCAATATTTGCGCACAATACATTGTGATTGAAATATTCGTTTTAATATAGTCACGTTTGAGTGTAAATGTAAGTCATATTTGAGGTAATTAGCAAGTTTGTGAATACCTCCCTGAGGTGAGTAAGTTATCGTGAAAAAACCAAAAAAAACGTTAATGCATGTGCTGAGTTTGTCAGTACTACTCAGTTTGAGTTCAACAAGTTTTGCTGAAATCATCATGAATTCAGGGGGAAGCGGACAAGCGAGTGTAAGTTGGTCATCTTCCGACGCAAGCCAATTATTAAATGGCGACTCTGTTGATGATGATGGTGAAGATATTTCACCTAAAGGCTCAACTACTTTAACCACAACAATTCGTCCATCAAATGCTGCACCAACAACACTGACTAACAAGTCTGTGCAGATTTATGATACCAATAGTTATAACAGTCAACCTTCAGTTAATGCTCGTGCTGCACTCGTGATGGATGCAACAACGGGTGAAGTGCTTTACAGTAAAAATACCAATACTTCGATGCCAATCGCTTCTATTACCAAGTTAATGACTGCGGTGATTACAGCAGACGCACGTTTGAATATGTCAGAAGAGATTACACTTCAACAAATTGATTTTGCTGGAGCAGGTGGTAAGAACTCCAGCTCAACTTTAAAAGTTGGCGATAGCATGAATCGTGCTGAAATGTTGCTTGTGGCGTTGATGAAATCTGAAAATCCAGCTGCAGCAGCTTTAGCACGTACCTATCCGGGTGGGCGACAAGCATTTATTGCAGCCATGAACGCGAAAGCGCGTCAATTAGGTATGACGTCTACACGTTATGTCGAGTCTACAGGTTTAGATCCTCATAATGTGTCTTCTGCGCGTGATTTAGGCATTTTGGTGAGTGCGGCATCTCAGTATGGCTTAATTCGTCAATTCTCGACCACAGCGCATTATGACTTCAATTTAGGCTATCGTATCCTCAAGTCAAATAATACCAATGCACTGGTTCGTAATGGTGGATGGAATATCAATATTTCCAAAACAGGATATATCAATGAAGCGGGACGTTGTGTAGTGATGCACACTACAGTGAATAGTCGTCCAGCTGTTGTAGTGTTATTGGGTGCAAGTTCTTCTCAGGCACGTACCAATGATGCAACCAATTTATTGAATTGGGTGAGTAATTTACCAAAACGTATTTAAGCTTTTGTGATTTAAAAAAAACTCTTCAATATGAAGAGTTTTTTTGTGGTTGAATTAAAATAAAAGTATCGGAACACTTGAACTGATAACAATTATCAATAAATTATATTCGTTTATTTTTTAAAATGAGTTAATGTTGAACGACAATAAGAAATGATGACTTAACATAATGAATGCATTACAACATGCACGTATTTCTGCCAAACGCTGGGGTGGAGAGGTAGAAGACTATTACGAAATACATGCATTTATTGATAGTACTAAAAGCTTATGTAGTGATGCTCGACATCGAATTTTGCATACATTATGGGGTGTAAATTCAGTGGTCATTCCAGTGTTTGGACATAGCCTTCAAAATAGTGCTGGTAAAACAATTGATATAAAAGATTTGTGTGAACGTGATCATCTATTGGTGGATTACCAACAGCGTTTTATTCCAACCTTAAATGATTTTGTAAGTGCGATAGATGTTAAGCATTTACCGAAAAACTTTGAACAACAACTAGAGCAGTTACATCACTATTACTTGCAGGATAAAGCGCTTTCAAAGCTGATGTTATCTCCTTTGGCTTTAACAGGAAAATTACATTCTTTATTAATTACTCACAACAGTTGGTTTATATACGATATTTTGCCGCGCATTGGCGCATTGCCTCGATTAGAAAGTATTGTTTATAGTCCAGCGGATTTTTTTAATGCCATGCATTTCGAATTGTGGATGGATAATGGAATGGCAATACCTCCAAGTGCTCAAGGTTTACATCAACGAAAACAAACCATGTAATAAAAAATAGGAAATGAGTATGGCGACTTATGTGATACGTGCAAAATATTTTGGCTATAACGATGAAGTTTTTTACATTGCGGGGAATCGTATAGCCAATATTTTTGACAATAAACAACAAGCAGAAGCAACCTATAAACAACTTGAAATTGATGGCGCACGTGATTTTGCTTTATATGAAGTCGATTCACTTTTTGAAGCAGATGAGGAGAAACTCAGATCACTGGATGAATTTGTATTTTCCCGCTGTGGGGAACATATTTTAGATGATGATGAATTATCTATGGATATATTACCTGTAAGTTTAAATGATGAAGATACATTTGAATTTGTTCAGCTTGCCGAAATGCAAAAATTTCAGTTGGTACAGTTTGATCAAGATGCAAAATTTTATGGTTTATGGTCGATGAAAAAGCAACAATGGCTTGAAGAACATGATGAAGGTTTTGCAGGCTTGGTGTATTCAGAAAATCCTGAATTACTTAGAAAAAGTGTGGGAAAAGTTTTTGCTGAATATGATGATTGTTCTATTCGCCTTGCTGGATCCTTATCGGAACTCTCAGCACAACCAGTATTGTTGAAAGCATTGATTGGGGCAGAATCGGGCTTAAGCTATGATGAGAATAAGCAAGAATTGATTATAGACTTTTGGCAACAAGAGGCGTTATATGCGGTAAACCCTTTACTCAAACAACCTTTATTTGCAATCAGGGAAATTAGTTTGGAAGATATTCAACGTATCGAAAAAGATTTGGCAAGACAGTACGGTTATGAAGAATATGACGAAGAATAGTGGTTTCGTTTTGGCAATAAAAAACCAGTTGCGAGCAACTGGTTTTTTTGCTGCAAAGACGTTATTACATATTTGAAAGAATCGAATCACGAACTTGGTTTAAGGTCGCATCAATCGACAGCATAACCGCATCTTCACATTGTTTAATGGCTGTATCAGGGTCTTTTAAGCCATTACCAGTCACAGTACATACAATCACAGAACCTTCCGCAATTTTACCTGCTTTAATATCACGGATAGCACCACCGATTGATGCAGCCGATGCTGGTTCAACGAATACACCTTCATACATAGAAAGTAAACGTTGCGCTTCTAAGATTTCAGCATCAGTTAACTCATCAAACCAACCCTTTGAATCACGTACAACGGCTTTTGCATGATTAAAGCTTTGTGGATTACCGATACGGATTGCTGTGGCAACTGTCTCTGGATTTTCAACCGGACCACCACGTAGGAATGGCGCAGCACCTGATGCTTGGTAACCTACCATCACAGGGCGACCTTCAGGATTTGGACCTGTAAACTTGTCTGTTTCAGCGTCATAAACCACTTGTTCAAACGCTTCAACGGGTTGGTTCGCCACTGCTTCAGTATAGCCCATCCAATGTGCAGTGATATTCCCTGCATTTCCTACAGGTAAGCAATGGTAATCAGGTGCGCGACCAAGTGCTTCTACAATTTCATAAGCAATGGTTTTTTGACCTTGCAAACGATATGGATTGATTGAGTTCACAATAGTCACAGGCGCTTTATCTGCAACTTCTTTCACTAGACGCATACCATCATCAAAGTTACCACGGATTTGCATGGTAATCGCACCGTACATCATCGCTTGAGCCATTTTACCCATGGCAATTTTGCCTTCTGGGATTAAGACAAATGCTTTGATTCCAGCACGTGCAGCATAAGCAGCCGCCGCCGCTGAGGTATTTCCTGTAGATGCACAGATAATCGCTTTAGAACCTTCTTCAACTGCTTTGGTCACAGCCATGGTCATACCACGGTCTTTAAATGAACCTGTTGGATTTAAACCTTCGTATTTCACATAAATTTCAACATTTTTGCCAATAAGACGTGGAATGTTGTCTAATTTAATGAGAGGCGTGTTCCCTTCATTTAAAGAGATAGCACGTGTAGTTTTCGATACGGGTAAGCGGTCACGATAGCGATCAACAAGTCCTGTATAGCGATTGGCATTAGACATGATGGTGTTCCAGTTGTATGTAGAGCAAATAAAGGTATTCTTTCGCCTCTAGCCTCTTATCAAAGAAGCTAAATTCACCATTTGATCTGTTTGAAATGGCGGATTTATCTGCATCTTTGTTATCGATGCAGATGAGGGGAGGATTAAATCCGATTAGTTATCGAGCAATTCTAAACGAATTCGTACGATTTCGCCATGAATAGCAGGTAAGGCTTGAATTTGTGCAATCGCTTCATTCATTTTTGATTCAACGATTGGATCAGTCAAAATCACAATCGGGATTAAATCTTTTAAACGAGGTTGCTGCATAATTGCATCAATACTGATACCTGTACGGCTTAAGATGGTGGTGACATCTGCAAGTACGCCCGTTTGGTCTTCAGCATTTAAACGCAAATAGTAACCTGTAGTCATTTCATCACTAGATAAAATAGGCAAGTCTGAAAGGGCTTCAAAAGCCAATTGTGGAATTGTACCTGAACCATCTTCTGTATATATGATGTCACGAACAATATCGACCACATCAGCAACAACAGCAGAGGCAGTTGGACCTGCACCCGCACCTGCACCATAGTAAAGTGTCGGACCTACGGCATTGGCTTGTACCAATACTGCATTTTTTACACCATTTACATTGGCAATCAATTCTTCTTCAGGGATCAGCGTTGGATGAACACGCAATTCAATGCCTTTGGCTGAGCGACGTGCTATACCCAAATGTTTGATTTTATACCCAAGCTCTTCAGCATATTTAACGTCTTGTGCCGTTACTTTGGTAATTCCTTCAGTATAGACTTTGTCAAACTGTAAAGGGATACCAAATGCACATGATGCAAGAATCGTGAGTTTATGTGCTGCATCAATTCCTTCCACATCAAAAGTTGGGTCAGCTTCTGCATAGCCTAGCTCTTGTGCTTCTTTGAGAACATCAGCAAAGGCACGGCCTTTTTCACTCATTTCTGTGAGGATAAAGTTGCCTGTTCCATTGATAATGCCTGCCAACCATTCAATTTTATTGGCTGCCAAGCCTTCACGAATGACTTTAATAATTGGGATGCCGCCTGCAACAGCTGCCTCATAGGCAATCTGTACATGATGATCATCTGCTGCTTTAAATAACTCATTACCATGTTCAGCAAGTAAGGCTTTATTTGCAGTCACCACTTGTTTACCATGTTTGATGGCTTCCATAATGACTTCATAAGCAGGATGAATTCCGCCCATAACTTCAACCACAACATCTACATCGGGTTGGCGAACGATCTCTAACAGATCTGCGCTTTGCTTCACACTTGCTGGTAAATTTAGATCTGGACGTGGACGACGAGTGCCTACGTGGGTAATTTCAATTTCTCGACCGGTGCGACGTCTAATTTCAGCAGCGTTTTCTTGTAGTAGTTTAAGGGCTCCACCGCCTACGGTTCCTAGACCGAGTATTGCCAGACGAACTGGTTTCACGTCACACTCCAATTATGCATATAAATTATATTAAGCTTAGATCATAGCTAAAAAATGCGCCAGACTCTAGAGTCTGGCGCATCTTTATATTGAGCTATAAATAATAGTAAATTTACTGATAAAAATTATTTATTTAAACGGCTTTCAATTTCATCAGCAGTCATATACCCACCCAGATATTCACCATCTGCATTGTAGATTGCAGGGGTACCATTTACGCCCATTCTTAAACCTAGAGCATAAAGGTCACGGACTGGGTTTTTACATGTTGCAGGTGGAAGGGCAGTACCTGCAATGGCTTGATTGAATGCGCTATGGCGATCAGCACTACACCAAATGCTTTCCATGGTTGGAATAAACTGTTCGCCACGAGGCCAAGGGATATAGCGTATTTCAATACCTTTTGCGGTGATTTCACCAATATGTTCATGCAGTTTATGGCAATACGGGCAGCTTGCATCGGTAAACACATAAATCACATGTTTAACTTTACCTTGTGCTGGATAAACCAAGAGGTCTTTAACATTTAAATCAGCAAAGTGCTTTTTATTTTCAGCAGCCTGAAGTTTGTCACCGATACTACTGAGTTTTTCACCGCCTAAACGAATGACATCGCCTTGGATTAAAAATTTACCGTCAGCAGTGGCATAGACAGAACTCATTCCTTCCATGCTAATCCAATATAGATTTGGCATTTCAGTCGGTTTAGCATCCAAGATTTTAGCATTCACACCTGCTTTCTTGAAATTGGCTTGTAGTGTTTGGATGAGGCGTTGTTTAGCGTCACGTTCAGTTAAATTTGATGCCTCACCAGTTGCGGGTGCTGTTGCAGTCAAAGTGTCATCTTTTTTTGAGTCTGGCGTTTTTGAACAAGCACTCACTGCCATCGTGCTTGCAATCAGACAAGCCAACATCAATTTTGAACGATTCAATTGCATAAATAACTCTTTTATGTTTCTTCAGCATTATTGTGTGGGGAATTAGCATAGCAAAAAAATCAAAGCCATACTTTAAAACTTGATTAAGGGATGTAAATTATCAGTATTACTTCCATTTGAAAATCTTATGCGCGTGGGTGATATTTTTCATGTAATTGCTGCATACGCACCTGTGCCACATGAGTATAAATTTGAGTGGTGGATAGATCACTATGCCCTAAAAGCATTTGCACCACACGTAAATCAGCACCATGGTTGAGTAGATGTGTTGCAAAGGCGTGGCGGAGTGTATGTGGTGATAACTCTGCTTGAATGTTTGCCTGTAAAGCATAGCGTTTGATGGCATACCAAAAGTTTTGCCGACTCATGATGCCACCATGCTGGGTTAAAAATAAGTAATCGGTTGCTGACTTATACAGCTGCGGTCTAGAGGTATTTAGGTATTGTTCAACCCATTCACAAGCAACCTCACCTAATGGGACCAATCTTTCTTTATTTCCTTTACCTGTAATTCTTAAATAACCCTGTTTTAAATTGATCAAATCGAGTCTTAAATTTAAAAGTTCTGATACACGCAATCCACAAGCATAGAGAACTTCAAACATGGCTCTGTCACGTAAGCCCAATGCTGTACTTATATCAGGTGCTTGGATCAGCGCCTCTACATCTTGCTCAGATAGATCTTTAGGCAATGCTCGTCCAAGTTTGGGAGTTTTATGCATGGCAACTGGATTATCTAAACGAATCTTTTGCTCACGTAAAAATTTAAAAAATGAACGGAGTGCTGAAAGTGAGCGTGCAATCGAGCGTGGACTTTTACCTTGCTTGGTCAATTCTATGAGGACATCGGAAATATCGTCATGTGTCCAATCGGGTAAATAAGTATTTACACATTCACTACATTGGATTAAGTCGGATAAATAGGCATTTCTTGTATGCGGACTGACCGTTTGAGCAATTAAATAATCACGAAAACCTTGTAAAAAGCTTAAATTTTCAGGAATGGCAACTGCAGTTGGAATACGTGGTTTCTTATTTAACATGGTCTTAGCAAAGTTTAAAGCGTCTCTGTGAGAAGAATGTAGACTAAAAAAATAAAGAAGTCGAATGCCTAAAGTGAATGAGAATTGTAATGAACCTTACTTGGTAATTATTCTCATTTGTATGTATAATAAACTACATATCGTATTCATTTTAGGGTTAATTGCAGTGCGTTTGTCAGACTTGAAAGTAAAGCAAACTGCCATTATCTCAAAGGTCAGTCGCACCTCAGAAGATAATGTCAATCAGCCAGATTTAGTGGCAAGCCGTTTGGAAACACTAGGTTTTGTGCCTGGCACACGTGTACAAGTGATCACAAAAGGGATTTTTGGTGGTGATCCTATTTTAATTCAAATTGGTTTTACTCGATTTGCTTTACGTAAAGTGGAAGCGCAAAAAATTGAAATTCATCAAGCATTAGAAGGAGCTTCCGCATGAGCGAAACTTTACGTATTGCTTTAGTGGGAAATCCTAACTGCGGTAAAACTTCTCTTTTCAATCACCTTACTGGAACACGCCAAAAAGTTGCCAACTATGCAGGGGTGACTGTTGAACGTAAAGTTGGGGCATTTAATTTACCTTCAGGTCGCGCGGTTCGTGTTTTAGATTTACCGGGAACGTATAGCTTAAATGCAACAAGTCCAGATGAAGCCATTACCCGTGATGTGGTCTTGGGTAAAATTGCAGATGAACAAGATCAACAAGCGTTTTTATGTGTGGTCGATGCGACCAACTTAAAATTGCATTTAGGTCTGGTTCTTGAAGTGATTGAACAAGGCAAACCGATTCTACTTGTATTAAACATGATGGATGAGGCTCGTCGCCGTGGTATGCAAATCAACACTCAGAAACTATCACAACGTTTAGGTATTCCTGTCGTTGAAACAGTTGCTGTGCGAAATGCAGGAATTGAAAATCTGATGGCGGCTTTAGAAGATGAGAAATTCCGTACCCCAAGCGCAGAATTGAGTGATGTGAAGCTTTCAGGTTCTAATCATGAAAAAATCGATCAAATCTTAAAGGATGTGGTGGTTTTTGTAGATCATGAAGATAAACGTACTGATTTTCTCGATAAAATTTTCCTGCATCCTGTTTTAGGGCTTCTAAGCCTTGCACTCATGATGTTTGTCGTGTTCCAAGCCGTTTTTGCTTGGGCTGCACCATTTATGGATGGAATTGAAGAATTCTTTGCTTGGTTTGGTGAGTGGATTGGACAATTTATTTCACAGCCATTGCTTAATAGTTTGGTGGTTGATGGTGTGATCGCGGGGGCAGGTAGTGTGGTGGTTTTCTTGCCACAGATTCTGATTTTATTCTTCTTTATTTTGGTCTTAGAAGAATCTGGGTATTTGCCACGTGCTGCGTTTCTGCTGGATAAATTGATGTTTAAAGCTGGCTTAAGTGGTCGAGCTTTTATCCCATTATTATCAAGTTTTGCTTGTGCTGTACCAGGTATTATGGCGACACGAAGTATCAGTGATCCGCGAGATCGTTTGGTTACGATATTGGTTGCACCACTGATGACATGCTCGGCACGTTTACCTGTATATGCTTTGTTAATTGCAGCATTTATTCCGGAAAAAATGGTTTGGGGCTTTCTGAACCTACAAGGCTTGGTGCTGTTTGGTCTGTATATGGCAGGCATTGTCAGTGCACTGATTGTTGCAACTGTACTGAAATTTTTCCAAAAGGATAAATCTCAACATGCGTTATTGATGGAATTACCAAGTTATCGTATTCCTGATGTAAAAAGCGTTTGGATTGGGTTATTGGACCGTGCCAAGATTTTCTTAAAGCGTGTGGGTGGAATTATCTTCGCTTTGTCGATCTTGTTATGGTTCTTGTGTACTTTCCCTCAACCGCCTGAAGGCGCAACTTTACCTGCGATTGACTATTCTTTTGCAGGGATGTTAGGGCATGTCATGCAACCGATCTTTGCACCATTAGGTTTTAACTGGCAGATTTGTATTGCCTTAATTCCAGCGATGGCTGCACGTGAAGTTGTTGTTGCTGCATTGGGTACGGTTTACGCATTGTCAGCAGCAGATGATGATGCTGTTGCTCAAGGTCTATCTCATTTGATCAGCCAAGGTGACTTGAGCTGGACAGTGGCAACAGGTTTATCATTACTGGTGTGGTTTATCTATGCACCTCATTGTTTGGCGACATTGGCAACAGTAAGACGTGAAACAGGTTCGTGGAAAACTGTGGCAGGTATGACCATATATTTATTTGGTCTGGCATATCTTATGGCATTCCTGACTTATCAAATTGCATCACGCTATTTTGGTCTATAAGGTGAATTAAAAAACCTTAAACCTTTGAGCTAAAGGAGTTCGAGATGATTGAATCATTGATTGTTGCGGTATTGGTGATATGGAGTGCGATCTTTGTGTTTAAGAAGGTTTTTCCTAAGTCGGCATATTCGGTATTTTCTAAATTGGCTCAATTCTTTCAAGCGAGAGGTTGGACGCGTTTAGCACAATGGACTCAGCCTGCAATGGTGAGTGGTTGTGGTGGTGGGTGCGGTTGTAGTACCAATGAACCTGATACTTCTAAAAAATCAGAAGTTCAAGCTGTAAAGTGGAAATAATCAGGTTCTATCTCACTTGAGTAAACATCGAAACCATCCTAGGCTATAGGGTGGTTTTTTGTTTTAAAGGATTTTTTTTAAGATATAACCATGAAAAAGAAGAATCGTAAAATTATAATCAATGACAAAGTTTATCTCTACAATGTGTAATCACGATATTGTGGAAATGATTTGGACATTGTCACATTAAAAATTTTTTCTGGATGGATATACACAAACACCTTATATTTTCCATTTTAAAAATATTGTGGATTTCATAGGTGGAACACCACTTTATGCAGGTGTTTTCTTGTTGAATAAGCAAACAGCTTTGCAAGAATTTGTTAGTTTACATCGCCCATATTTTGCACGACTTTTTATTTTATACGCATTGTCTGAAGGGTGGGATGCGACAAAAAAATATGAAAACCAAAAGGCGATGGATGTATTAACTCACTTTAATTTAGATGTTTCAAAGATTGAGTATAAAAGCATTGATGAAAGCGGAAATGATTCAAATCCTTAGATGAATCATTTCCAGTTAATCTTAAGTTCTTATAAAACAATATGTATTACTTTGAACATAAGCCGTGATTAGCTATGTGTTTCTTCTTCAGTATCATCTTCAAAAGTTTGAGCAATTTTTTCAATATTCAAACTTTTTGCCATGGCATCAAAAATTTCTTTATAAGTGCCATCTTGATGGTAAAGCTCATGATGTTCGCCATGCTCGACAATTTGTCCATCCTTCATGACATAAGTGTAGTCAGCATCAATAATTTGCGAAAGACTATGTGAAATCATGATCACCGTTCGACCTTGCTTGATTTCGTCCAGACTTTGTTTAATTTGTTCAGCCGCGATTGCATCTAAACTTGCTGTAGGTTCATCTAAAAAGATAATGGGTGGATTTTTAAGAAACATACGTGCAAGCGCAATACGTTGTTGTTGTCCACCTGATAATAATAGGGCATCGGCTTCATAAGCATGTGGTAGTTTTAAAATTTGTTCATGAATTGAGGCTTTTTTTGCAGCTTGTATCACTTCCTCATTACTGGACTGAGGTTTACCATAACGAATATTTTCTAAAATAGAACCCTGAAAAATATGGTTTTTTTGTAGCACTAAACCAATATGTTCACGGAGGTAGTGGGTGTCAATTTCTTCTAAATCAATCCCATTTAGTTTGATACAGCCTGCATTCGGAAGATAAAATTTATCTAATAAACTGATCAGGGTCGATTTTCCTGCGCCTGATAAGCCCACCAATGCAGTGATTTTATTAGGTTGTATGGTCATGTTGATATGATGCAAAGCCTGATAACCATTGGGATAGGTAAAATCGACATGTTCAAGTTCAAATTTGCCTAGAATTTTAGGTTGTCTTGAGCCACTGGCTTCGATCTCATTGTCCGCTTCTAAAATATTAAAGAAGCTTTCGGAGTAAATCATTGCCGAGTTAATTTCATCATAAATACGATGTAAAGAACGAATAGGTGCAGAGACATTATTAAACAACAACACGTGATACATGATCATACCGATACTCATTTGACCATCTAACACAAAATAGGCTGTTAAAATGATGATGAAAACCACACCAACTTGTTCAATAAAAGTTTTCAAACCATCAAAAAGATAGCTGGTTTGGCGGGTTTGCATTTGATTTTCGGTGAGTGATTTTTGTAGATTCAACTGTTTGGTTGACTCAACACTTTCTTTATTAAAGGATTTAATGACTGTAATCGAATTGATAATACTGAGAATGCCTTGATTCTTTTTTTCAAAATTATCGCGCAATGCACGCCGTTTACCAGACAGTTTTTGCGACTGTTTAAAGGTCAACCAGAAGTAAATAGGAACAATAATGGTAGCAACTAAACCGACCCAAAAATTGGCATAATACATTAAAGCTAAAGCGATAATTGCGCTGCTAAATAGCGGTAAAATATCAATAAAAAAGATTTGTACAAGACGAGTCAGTGAGCTGACTCCACGATCAATACGTGTTTGTAATTTCCCTGCTTGATTATTCTGTTGATCGAAAAAAGCCAGTCTATAGGTAATGAATTTCTCAATGATTCCTTGCGATAGGTCTTGCGAAATTAAAATCCTCAGCTTTTCACCAAATGACTTTTGCCCAAATTGCACAATGGCATTGATGATCTCCTTTCCCAATAAAACAAGGCTAATGGTGATAATGATATGCCAGCCATCCGCCAACCCTTGCCCTGCTTGAATCAGCTGATTGATACTGTCTACGGCATATTTAAGGGTCAGTGCATTGACCTGTGCAGTCAGTGAGCCGATCAGTGTTAACAGTAAGGTCACGATGACGAGCCAGCGATAGGGACGTACAAAGGGGCGTAGTTTTAGAAATAATTGCCATAAATTCATAAGTTTTTGCTTTTTAGGTTTCCTTTTAGTCTAGAACTGAATAAATTTTGTCACAAGTACTTCATGTGTTTTGAATTGTGAAGCGCTAAAGTAAACTTTAAGTAGACATGTGTATGATTGTTTAGCGATGAATCTAGAACTGTTTGAACCTGAAGCGAAAGATAATTTACTGCCTTGTGATGGGGAAGTGAAGGATTTTGGCTTGATCTTAGACCATGAACAGAGTCAAAAATATTTAGTTTATTTCTTAAAACATTTGGCTTGGCAGCACGATGAAGTGTATTTGCATGGGCAATATTATCAAACTGAGCGTAAAGTCGTGTGGTATGGTGATGATCATTATCAATATCATTATTCAGGCATGGCAAAACAGGCACATGTTTGGAATCCCGCATTATTCCGACTAAAGCAACATATCGAGCAATTGACTGGGTATACTTATAATTCATGTCTTGCCAATTTATATGAAAATGGCACACAAGGCGTAGGTTGGCACAGTGATGATGAACCTTCTTTGGAGTCGCCAGAAAGAAATGTTGTGATTGCCTCACTGAGTTTTGGTGCAACACGAAAGTTTAGTTTCAAACACAAATGGAAAGCTGAAAAGGTAGATTTAAGCTTACAAAGTGGACAGTTGATTGTGATGCAAGGAAGGACACAACGTTATTGGAAACATATGCTCGCCAAATCTACACGTGTGGTGGAGCCACGGGTAAATTTGACTTTTCGCTATTTTTATCCAACTGAATCGCAGTAAAGATATTTACGAAATAATGGTTTTTTTATCTCAACGAATACTTGTTAAAGTGGATAAAGTTTGTCATCAAACTGTTCTAGTTTTGGAAATTCTAAAGCTTGTAACTGTTCTAAATTCTGCAAATGTTGCTGATATTGTTGTAATAATTGCTGGCGAGCTTCATTGGTAATATAGGGCACATGATAGGCAATAAATGGAGGTAGCACCTCAAATCCAACATAAGCCAATGTGCCACGCTGAATAGGAAGCAATAAATCGTCTATAGCGCCATGAATTGCGTTTTGCCCAAACATATGGTCACGACCACCGAGGGTAAAACTGAGCATTGCTTTTTTGCCTAACATACCACCACGATTATAAAAACGTTTACCACCGTAAAAAATACCTGAAACAAAGACTCGATCAATCCATCCTTTTAAAATGGCAGGTACAGAAGTCCAATACATGGGGAAACTGAAAATTAATAAATCTGCTTTTTGCACTTTTTCAATTTCAATTTGAATGTCTTGTGCAAGATCATGGGTTTTCGATGCGTGACGTTGTTCTAAAGCATAATTCAAATATTCTTGGTTGCTTCGACTATCAAAGTCTGCTTGAGATGCAACGGGATTAAAGTTCATTGCGTATAAGTCTGAAACTTCTACATGATGTCCTAAATTATGTAGTGTATCAACAGCATGATCTTTTAGTGCTGTGGTAAACGAAAGTGGTTCAGGGTGAGCGTGAACGATAAGAATATTCATAGCAGTCCTTGAAAAATAATGATGATTTTATTGTTTGATATTTGGATTATTTCTAAAAAAGCATGATTCGCCAATCACCTGAATTATTTTTTTTAGGTCATCAGGGTAAATCAAATTTTTAATACAAGTGGTCTAATCATAAATAAACCAGTACGCATAAAAAAAGCCTATGTTTAAGGGCATAGGCTTTCTTACTCTGAGGAGGCATTGTCTTCTAAAAAACAATGCCAAAATATCATGGATTACTGAAGAACATAATCATATTATGAGAATGTAAAAACATTATCAAGAGAGAAAAACATTACAAAATGTTAAATTATCAATTTATCCCTTCTTGTGGATGAAAGGCAGAAAGCTGATCATTGGCAGAAAGAGCCTGGTAACGTTTTTCGATTTGAGTGGCTGAATCTTGTAAGGTTTCAATCAGTTTTTGAGTATTGACGTATTCAAAACGATTTTTAGAGGCAAGTACAGTAAGCGCTAAAGGTGCTTCTTTGCTTGAGAATTTAACGGGAATAGACAGACCTGAAACATTAGGATCTAATTCACCTTGCGAAAAATAGAAGCCTTGTTTTTTGATTTTTTTCATTTTATTGATAAAGGTTTCAGCATTTTCAGCAAAATTGACCTCTGCCAGTTGGGTCGCAAAACGATTGTAATAGTCATGAATTTTTTGCTTAGGTAAATGGGCAATGATCACTTTGGGTGATGAACCCATAAATACTGGACGAGGACAACCACGCCCATAAGATAATAACGTTTCATCACGATAAACCTCATGATGAACATCGATACAGTAGTCATCATTTAAATGTGTCAACAGGCAACACAGTTCTGTACGTTCTGAGATTTCCTGCATAAATGGCTTACTGATACGCACCAATGGATCTGTCGTTCTAGAAATATAATCCATGACTGCAATTTTAGGACCCAGTGTATAGTCACCTGAGGTTCCATTTAAACGTTGCAAAATATCAGCCGACACTAATTCTTTCAAATAACGATAGCTGGTCGGTTTCGATAGACCAAGCTCTTCACAAATCACATCGACATTAATTACTGGGCGAGACACCGAAAATAAATCTAAGACGGTGAGAATTTTGCCAAAACTTGAAAGTGCCATTGATGACCTACTCAATAAGTGAGAATCAAAAAATAAAAAATTAATGTTACTTTATAACAAATTGTTCAAGAAAAAACAGCCGAATTTGCAATGTAATTGCAAATGATTCTAGATTTATTACTTTAGTGCTAATTTTGAGAAAATGCACTACATTTAAGCAATGATTTAAACTATATTGTAGTTTATTATCAAAATAAGATATTTTTATTGACTTATTTGATGTTTTTTGAAAAAATTGTCTACATGAATATCCAATGACGAAATTTATCTATTGAAAAATAGTTTAAATTTTGAGCATAAATTTTCATTGTCAATTGAGTCTTTCTCTACTCAATGGTTGTACTGAGCAAAATCCTAAATTTGTTCCTCTATTCAGTTTTTATTCATCACACTGTTTATTTCTTTAAGCAGTGCGTTTTTTTGGTCGTGAATAAAACAAAAGATAAATCGTACAGCTCAAAAACCAACATTATTCAATCATCGTGAGCCGCAAACATGTTATTAATCAAACCACTATTGGCTTTTAGACCCAATAAACTGGATTGGATTTTTGCGACTAAAACATTTATTGCTGGCATGTTGGCGTTATATATTGCGTTTGAACTCAACCTCAGTTATCCCATTTGGGCGATTGGTACAGTTTTTGTGATTGCCAATCCGTATTCGGGAATGCTGGCATCTAAAAGTATTTATCGGATTTTAGGGACCTTGTTTGGGGCGATTTTTGCAATTGCCGTGATGCCTCATTTGGTCAATACGCCGTGGTTATTTACTTTTGTCTTGGCAGCTTGGGTAGGGTTGTGTCTTTATTTGTCTTTAATTGATCGCTCACCACGCAGCTATGTGGTGATGTTAGCAGGATATACCGCAGTTATTATTTGTTTTAACTCAATTTTTTACATCGATACCGTTTCAATTTTTGATATGGCAGTGGGGCGATTTTTAGAAATCTCCTTGGGTGTTGTGTGTAGTGCAGTTGTCTCAGCAACGATATTTCCCATGCATATTGGACCTGTTATTCAAATGCGTGTATCTAAAACCATGCAAGACACCAAACAGGCATTTGACTCTATTTTGTCAGATGCTCAACATTCTGAAAATTATACTCAGCTCTTGGCAAATATCACACGTGACACCACTGATATTCATACCATGGCGGTGCATTTAAGTTATGAAACATCTAAATTTAAAGGGATGACCAAGCCATTACAGGAACTATTGCATCAAGTGACAATGTTGGTGGCAAATTTGGTCGCGATGTCTGAAAGAATGAAACAGTTGGATCAAATTGATCTGAACTATCGTCCGTATTTGCAAAAGTTTCATCGAAATGTAGATGACTTTTTAGACAATGAACGTGTCATTCTTGAACATCAGCTAAAACATTTACCTGAGCATTTTGAATCCGATTTTCAAGCCATTGTTGATCATGCATCTCCTGAGCAACACATTATTCTGGGCAGCTTGAAAATGGATATTCGTCATTTTATTCAAAATGTGCGTGCGGTGAAATTGATTTGGCAATGTATGCAACGGGGAGACAACACCTTACCAGAATCCATTACACCATTAACCACCACCTATCCAAGTTTACATCGTGATTACGGTGTTGCTGTTCGAGGTGGAATTTCCGCATTTCTCACCACCTTACTTGCTTGTACATTCTGGATTTTAAGCGGTTGGAAAATGGGCTTTATGTTGGCTGAGATGGCGGCAATTACTGCCTGTATTCTGACATTCATGGATGATCCTGTACCTGCATTAAAAATTTTTATTCGTGCCAGTGTTTATGCTGCATTTCTGGTTTTTATTTATGCTTATGGCATTTTTCCTCATGTGACCGCTTTTTGGGAATTAGCTATTGTATTGGCACCTTTCATTATGTTTTGTGTGATGTTGTATTTGCATCCACCTTTACATGCACTGGGTTTGCCGCTGATCATGAGTACTGTCATGGGATTGAATTTACAAAACCGCTATATGATGGATCAAGTCACCTTTTTCGATGCTTCAATTGCAACGGTGATTGGACCGATTATTTCAGTCTGTGTCATGCAAATGGTCCGTTCGATGTCACCTGAAATGACCGTAAAACGCATGTTGACCTTACACTATAAAGCGATGCGTGAAAGTATCACGATGCCTTATGGTACAGGCTTTAGAATTCATTTAAGAAGTATTCTCGATCGTATTGGTGTTTTAAATACCAAGCAGATTCAGTCAGAACAACTCAAAGTAGAAATTAATAACGCATTAATTGAATCAAGTGCTGCAATTGATTTAACTCGTTTACAAGAGCTGGTGCAAAAGCTTTCTCCAGAATCAGCAAGCACAAGATCGATTGTCAAATTACAAGATTTGCTTGAACGGTGGTGGACGGAGAAAAAGCATAGCCAATCTACCGATCATATAAAACAGCAATTGATCCAACAATTTGATCAAGTGATCGATGATGTGCAAGCCGTTGGTGATGAAGACATTCGACATCGTATTGAAATTTCAGTGAATAATATTCGAAGCAGTATGTGTCATATTCAACAGGCTGAGCGACAGTCTTCTATACCTTTACTTGGAGCATAAATATGGGTGAGCTAAATATTTATGGTGTTTATGTCCCAATATTTTTAATCCAAGCTGTGGTGGCTTTTTTGATTTGGAAAATTGTTTGTATTGGTACAGATCGCTTGGTTGAAAAAGAATGGATTGCATTGCCAGGCATCTTCAATATCTGTACCTATTTGATTTTATTGTGGTCAATACATTGGGTTTTTATTCAGATCACGACTTAGCGTCTATAGATTGTTGGTTTTAAAGTTTCAGGTTTTAAAAATTTAAGTTTAATGATTGGATTTGTGAAATGAAAACGTTTGATATACGTAAGGCTATACGCCCAATATCCTTAGCTATTGTAATCATTATTGCGATACTTTGCGCACGACATATTTGGAATTATTACAATGCTAAGCCATGGACACGAGATGGTCGTATTCGTGGAGATGTCATTCAAGTATCGTCCGATATTGCTGGATTAGTCACAGAGGTGATGGTTCAAGATAACCAAACGGTGAAAAAGGGACAGGTGTTATTTAAAATTGATGTGGCTCGTCAGGCTTTGGATGTTGAGCAGGCCAAATCCGATCTCGCCAAAGCACAATCTGGACTTGCTGAAGCGGAAGCTGCACTTGCTGAGGCAAAAGCCAATATTGTGAAGTCGAAAGCCAACATTAATCTTGCTGATAAAAATGCACGTCGATATTCGGATTTAATGGATGGTGCAATTTCTAAACAAGAGCAAGATCAAATGTTTGCAACACGAGATCAAACTCATGCTGAGCATCAACAACTTGAAGCTGCTGTCCAACAGGCTGAAGCCAGTATCAAGCAACAAAAAGCCTTGATTGAAGCGGCCAATAGTAGCGTGCACCTTGCTCAACTGAATTTACAACGTTCAGAGGTATTGGCGCCTGCGGATGGAACATTATCAAATTTTGATTTACGCATCGGAAACTATGTCAAAGTTGGTCAAGCTGTTGCGGCCTTGTTAGATCGAAAACAGTTGTATGTGGTTGGTTATTTTGAAGAAACCAAGCTTAATAAAATTCATTTAAATGATCCAGTGACTGTACAGTTAATGGGTGATTCCATCAAATATAAAGGGCATGTTCAAGGTATTGCATCTGGGATTGAAGACCGTGAGCGAACCACTTCTTCAGGATTGTTGGCGAATGTGAATCCAACGTTCAGTTGGGTACGTTTAGCACAGCGTGTTCCTGTTAAAATTGTTTTAGATGATGTTCCGCATGATTCATTGGCATTTGTTGCAGGGCGTACAGTGACAGTACATATTTTGGAAAAAGCTAAGAAATGATCAACTTCAGTCATTAAACTTTAAATTTTAAACCCATCGATGATGGGTTTTTTTATAGATTTAAGTCTGCCATTGCAGGCATATCGATTTCTTTTACACAACTTGCTTTGCTGGTTGATAATATAAATTGAATGGCAAGCACTACGTCTTGCAAAGGGATTAGTTGAGCATCACTCTGTAAAATCACTTCGTCTACAGGGGTGTTAATATCAAATTCTGTGGCCAAATAACCTAAGTTTAAGATGCTAATTCCAATTTGATCTTTGCGTAATGTTTCACGTAAAGCATGTACAATCCCTCGTAAAGCAAATTTAGTGGCAGAGAATACCACTTCTTTTCCAGAATGGTTATCAAGTCCCCATGTGGAACCAATTAAGATGATTTTGGCATTTGCAGAAAGGCGTAAATTTTCTAGTAAGGACTGAATTGCCAAAATGCAGGATTGAATATTGGTCTGAACTAAATTGGAAATTTCTAAATCTGAACATTGTTCAAATGCATAATCAGTATCAAATGCTTTTTCTTCCCAAATACCGACATTGTAAATCAGATAATCGACCGTTTGATGTTGGATTTGATTTTTTACGGTATCTCTTGCTTGTGCAGGTTGAGCAAGATCAGCACAAATCCAATGAAAATTTGGCAGATCTGATTCAGGTTTTGAACGAGAAACGCCAAAAACCTGATCTTGTCTTTGCGGAATTGTTTGTAAAAGGGCTTGCCCTAAGCCCTTACTGACACCATAAATTACAAAGGTCTTTGACATTTAAATGACTCAAATTATGGCGTAATCCCTTCAGGATTTCGATACCAGCTTTCGATAAATAATGCAGCTGCGATACTGTCAGCGGCTAATTTTTTTGCACGCCCCTGAGCTTGATAATGTTCAAGTTCATCTCGTGCTTCACGGGTGGTCAAACGTTCATCAACCATAACTGTTTCAATGTTGGTTTGATGGCGTAAGCGCCGTGCGAATTTACGTGCTCGGGTTGATAATTCAGATTCAGAATCATCCATATTGAGCGGCAAGCCGACCAAAAATAAATTTGGTTGGTGTTGTTTAACGATTTTTAACAGCTCATCCCAATTGGGGATGCCATCTTTCATCGGGAAAAGTGCAAGCGGTGTTGCACTTTCTATGAGAGATGAACCCACCGCCATGCCCATTTTTTGTGTACCAAAATCAAATGCAATAATGAGTTGCGGTGAATTTAAATCAGGCATGTCCAATCTCAGAAGCTAACCAAGTACGATCAATGCCTATTTTACGATAAGCTGCATCCCAACGGTCGGTATAAGGTAAATTAAATACCAGATCCATATCTGAGTCACAAATCAACCAATCTCCACGAGCAATTTCTTCTTCCAATTGATTTTTAGTCCAACTGGCATAACCCAAAGCAATTTGATAACGCCCGACACCTTCATTATGGGCAATTGCATCTAAAATATCTTTACTGGTGGTGATACAAAGATTTTCACCCACTGCAATTGAAGAATGCCAAGTCGGTTGTCCAGTATGCAGAACAAAGCCTGCTTCTGGGCGTAAAGGACCCCCTTGTAAAACTTCATGTGGATGGACATTATCTGCTGCGATGTCTAAGTCATTGAGCAATTCTTTGACTTGAATGCCAGAAGGGCGATTGATAATAATCCCTTGCGCTCCATCTCCATCATGGCGGGCAATATAAATTACGGTATTCGCAAAGAAATCATCCGCAAGATCAGGAGGGGCGATTAGGCAACGATGAGAAAGATATTGTTTGGTCACCGATATGCAGCTCCTTGTCGAACTCAGGTTAAATATTTTAATTTTTGAGAAAATCTATAACTATATAAATAGCACAATTAATATCAATAGGTTGTGAATATTTCAAAAGCCTACAAAAACAGTGAGGTTTTGCAATGGGTTTGATGAAAAATTAATCAAAAAACATACTTTAAGTTAAATGCTTCTCGATTGAGGAGCATTTATATGGTCGCTTCAAATCATGATTGAAGTAGCAATAGACACTATAAATGCATTTGTTACGAATGCTGGAATTTTAATTGTCGGAGTTGTTTGGCGTGTTGTAATGTGGTTTCACCAATTTCAATACCACCAGTCATGCGTGCCAACTCTAAAATTCGTTCCTCTTCTTCAAGTTCCACAATGGTACTGCTTGCAGGGTCAGTTTGGAGCTTTTTCACCAATAGATGTTGGTCTGATTGTGCTGCCACTTGAGCCTGATGGGTAATACAAAGAATCTGTACATGTTGACCTAAACCAGCCAATAGACGCCCAACAATTTCAGCAGTACCACCGCTTATACCGACATCAATTTCATCAAAAACCAAAACCTCAGCTTCGGTTTTTTCAGCATTCATCACTTGCATGACAAGTGCGATACGTGATAATTCACCTCCTGAAGCAACACGCGCGAGCGGTTGAGGAGGAA
Organism: Acinetobacter sp. Tol 5; assembly: GCF_019702905.1. Taxonomy (NCBI): domain Bacteria; kingdom Pseudomonadati; phylum Pseudomonadota; class Gammaproteobacteria; order Moraxellales; family Moraxellaceae; genus Acinetobacter; species Acinetobacter sp. Tol 5. Next base: position 369,158 of record NZ_AP024708.1, read on the forward strand.
TGCCTTTATTGGCTGTAAACAGCAGTTGGATAAAGCTTAATCCTTCCGCAGTAACAGGTTCTAAAGGTTCAAATTTAAACTCGAAATGCGCCTCAGGTAGTGCCAGCTGTTTAACTTGTTCAGTCAGTTGTTTGGCTAAAGGTTCAGCAGCTTGGCGACGGATTTGATCTAAATACTGCGCTTTTTCTATAAAAGCTTGATGGGCGTGTTCAACTTGCTCTGCCAATGTCTCAGGGTCTTCAAGTTGATGTAATTGTTCTAATTCATTTTGCCAAGTTTCATATTGCTGTTTAAGCTCATCAGGCTGAATACGATACTTGCGTGCCAGACGATGGAAGACTTCGAGTTGCTTATTGAGTTCATCCATACGCTCAGGATCAAAGCTTTGACGATCTATAAACTGACGTAAATTGGCTGTTGCATCATCGATTTCACTTTGTGCATTAATCAAAGAGTTGTAGATTTCTGACAATTGCTCACTACGACCCGCATGCGATTCCAGACGACGAATAATCGATGAAATTTCTTGGGTGATATTCTGTTCTGACTCATCCAACACATTTAAGCTGTATCCACAATCTTGCATGATGTGTTCGTGGTGACTTAAACGGTCAAATTCTTGTTCTATTTCTTTGTAGTCAACCCGAATCACATCTTCAAGCTCTTCGAGTTGCAGTTTTAAAGTATCAATACGTTGCAGGCGATTGGCTTGTGCATCTATAGCTGCTTGATGAATGCGAATGTTTTTTTGCCATGTGCTATAGGCATCACGAACATCTTGAGCGGCTTGGTAAAAATTACTATAACGATCTAACCAGTGTTTGGGATAAGGTGGTTCCAAAAGTTGTTGTTGGCTATGCTGGCTATATAATTGTACCAACAAACGTCCTAGTTCTTTCAGTTCAGCAAGGCTACTTGGACGCCCGTTAATCCATGCTTTACTGCGACCTGTGGCAAAAATCACACGTCTTAAATGAATTTCACCAGATTCATCATCTAACTCATGGGTGGTTAACCATGCTGCTTCAGGACTTTCAGGTTGATAACTAAAAACTGCAGTAATATCTGCTTTTTCTGAACCATAACGCACATAATTGGTGTCCGTACGCTCTCCTAGGCAGGCTGATAGTGCATCTAACAATAATGACTTACCTGCACCTGTTTCGCCTGTGAGGACATTGAAGCCTTTTTCAATATCAATGGCAAGATTATCCGCTAAAGCAAAATTGATCAGATTTAAGTGTGTCAGCATAAACGCATCCAAGCTGCGAACGGTGAAGTTCTAAGATAGTGAAGTTTTGTTTTAGTCACAAGTCAGAAAATATTCTAATAGGCATATTTTTAAGTATTTTAAATAGATTTAAGCTGAAAATAAAATGTCTTGAGTTTAAACAATCAATAGACTGTGTATAAAGCGAGTATTGAGGTGATATTTCTAAATAAACCTAAGCTTTATCCATCTATCCAATGATGATATTCATAATGCCTTAGAAGTGAGAGTGCCTCGAACAGTTAAGGATAAGTAGTAAATATCACAATTCTTCAATCACTTTATATCGAACGCAAATTGAGACTAAAAATAGGCATATCCTTTGCTTGTATTAGAGTTGCGTTTTCAGGTTTTGCTTTAGTGTAGATATGAACTGATGACGATTACCCATGTCAATTTGTAAAGGCGCGAAACCACCACAATAAAATCTTCGATTGATTAGTTTGTGGCACGACATTAAACTACATCGAACATAATTTTTATAAATGCGCATTATCTGGAGAATACGCATGTCAGCTCAGTACGATCACGTATCCGTAGTTAAAAAATCCAATGTATATTTTGGTGGTCTATGTATTAGTCACACTGTGCAATTTGAAGACGGAACAAAAAAGACTTTAGGCGTTATTCTTCCTACTGAGGAAGCTTTAACATTTGAAACACATGTCCCAGAGCGTATGGAAATTATTTCTGGTGAATGTCGTGTCAAGATTGCCGACAGCGAAGAAAGTGAGCTGTTCCGTGCCGGACAATCTTTTTATGTCCCTGGAAATAGCCGTTTTAAAATTGAAACAGACGATGTACTCGATTACGTTTGTCATTTGGAAGGCTAAACACTGTAACAATGCGAGTGTTTTGAAATTAAGCAAAGAATTTCTCAGCTAAATCGGTTAAACTGAATCATCAAATAAAATCCTGTAAAGTTGGCTTTGCAGGATTTTTCATTTCTATCATCCTGTTGTTAATGAGGTTGTTCATGGCGAAGTCCGAATATTATTATGGCGTTCATTCAGTGGAGTCATTATTAGAGTTGGAACCTGAACGTGTTTTAACCTTATTTACGTTAAAAGGGCGTGATGATCAGCGTTTGCAACGTATCTTGCAGCTTGCTGAACCGTTTGGGATCAGTGTGCAAAAAGCCAGTCGTGATAGTTTGGAAAAACTTGCAGGACAACCTTTTCATCAAGGGGTGGTCGCGGCAGTACGCCCACATCCTGTGTTGAACGAAAAAGATCTTGATCAACTTTTAGAAAGCACTGATTCACCATTGTTGTTGGCACTTGATCACATCACAGACCCTCATAACCTTGGTGCATGTATTCGTACAGCAGCAGCGATGGGGGTTGAAGCCGTGATTGTACCACGTGATCGTTCAGCGACATTGACGCCGACTGCGCGTAAAGTCGCTGCGGGTGGTGCTGAAAAAGTGAAATTTATTCAAGTGACCAATTTGGCGCGAACACTTGGTCATATTAAAGAGCATTATCATGTTCGTGTGGTGGGCACCATGTTAGACGAAAAGGCATTGCCTATTCACAAGTTCGATTTTACAGGAACGCCTGTATGTGTGGTGATGGGTGCCGAAGATACGGGTTTGCGTCCAATTACCCAATCACAATGTGATCAAACTGTATTTATTCCCATGTCTGGAAATTTGCAAAGTTTGAATGTCAGTGTGGCGACAGGTATGGCATTGTACGAAGCATGTCGCCAACGTCAAGCAAGTTAATACGATCATTACGATGATTGATCGTATTTGAGAAAACATCATGATGACTGTTCGTACCCAAGGCTACATTTATGTGGCAATCACCATGTGTATTTGGGGCGGATTTACCATTACCTCAAGGCTGAATGCGCTTTGGCATATCAGCCCTTGGGATATTACCGCATTACGTTTTTCTTTGGCATTTTGTATTTTGATGCCTATTTTAATTTATAAAAAAGACACCGCTTTTCTATTTAAAAAACAACCTTTTATTTTGGCTATGGTCGGTGGTGTTGTTTATTGCTTAACTTCTTATAGTGCATTCCATTTTGTACCAGCAGCCCATGCCGCAATTTTTCTAAATGGTTGTATTCCTTTATGTACTGCCTTAGCGGGTTATTTGCTCTATCGCCAACCTTTTGACAAACATACATGGATCAGTTTGATTATTATGTTATTGGCGATCTCCGTGATGAGTTTCTTGATGTATCAACAAACAGGTGTGGCATTTGGTTTTGGTGATTTGCTATTTTTTCTCAGTGCAATCTGGTGGGGAATTTTTACAGTATTACTGCGTCAGTGGAAGCTTTCTGCATGGCATTCTATGGCTGGTGTGGCGATCTGGTCCGCTATCGTTTATGTACCGATGTATCTATTATTTTTACCAAAGCATTTGGATCAAGCGTCAACACCGCATTTATTGATGCAGACACTTTTTCATGGTGTGTTTGTCGTGATCGTGGCAACCTTAGCCTATGTAGAAGCGATTAAGCGTCTTGGTGCATTTAAAACAGGCAGTATCGTAACACTTGCACCTTTTATCGCGGCAATAATTGCTGTGCCTTTGTTAAATGAGCCATTAAGTTTGGCAATGATCTGCGGTTTGATTGGTATGGGAATTGGGGCACTACAGCCTTGGCGTTGGTTTAGCCATAAAGACAGTTTGCAACAACGTTTAGATGTTAATAAACATAATCAATGAGTATTTTTTAATTGCATGTTATTGATTTGGTGAGTGATAGTGCATAATTAAGCTGTTGCAAGCTCTAGATAGTATTGATGTAAGGGTGTTAATTTTGCATATAGATGATCAATATGACCATCGTTTAAAATAATATCATCTGCATGGTTTTGCTTTTCATGTCGTGGCATTTGCGCTGCAATGATTTTTTCAATTTGTTCAATAGATTGCCCATCACGTTGCGATGCACGTAAGATTTGTAAGTCTTCACTGGCATCTATCAATAAAGTACGTTGAGTCAGTTCGTGCTGATTGGTTTCAAACAACAGTGGAGAAACCAAAATCGCATAGGGGCTGCTAGCTGCTTGTAATTGTTGAATGATTGAAGCTCGAATCGCAGGGTGGGTAATCGACTCGAGCTGTTGGCGTGCCTTAGCATCTTTAAAAATATGTTCTCTTAATGCGCGACGATCCAATTCACCATTTGCCGTTAAAGTCCAATCGCCAAATACCTCTTGGATTTTTTTAAGCGCAGGTTGACCTTTTTCAACAATTTCTCGTGCCACTATATCTGCATCTACAACAACAATTCCTTGGGACTCAAACCATTGACTTGCTGCGGATTTACCACTTCCAATGCCACCTGTTAAGCCCAAGATAAAAGTCATGTTGTCATCCTCATTGATGTTTAAATTATTGACCTAAGTAAATCTTCATGATTTGTTCGCCCCATAAGAATGCAATCCAGCCTGCAATGGCGATATAAGGTCCAAAAGCAAAAGGAATATTTTCCTTACGAATTTTTAACAGGATGATGCCAATGATTGCCCCGACAACCGAAGAAAGTAGGATAATTAAAGGCAACATCAACGGTCCCATCCAAGCACCCAGTGCAGCAAGAAGCTTAAAGTCACCATAACCCATGCCTTCCTTACCTGTCACGATTTTAAACAGGTAATAGACAATCCATAGGCAAAGAAAACCAATAATATAACCCCAAATTGCAGCGTTTGCCGTGGTATATATTTCAAATGAGTTAATTCCTAAACCCACAGCCGCGAGTGTTAAGGTAAAACGATCAGGTAGTAATTGTGTATCAAAATCAATAAAGGTCAGAGTAATCAGCACCCAAGTCAGCAATACACCAAACACCATTTGCAGTGTTGGTCCATATACTGCAACAACGGTTAAGGAGCAGATTGCTGTCAGTAGTTCAACCAAAGGATAGCGGATACTGATGGGGTTTTGACATGAAGCACATTTACCACGTAACGCCAACCAACTGATCACGGGGATATTTTGATACCAGCGAATCGGTGTTTTACATTGTGGGCAGGTGGATGCTGGTTGACTCAGACTCAGTTTTTCTTCGTCAATGACGATCTGTTGAGAACCAGCAAGCAATTGACATTCTGCTTGCCACTCTTGGCGCCATTCCTTTTCCATCATCTTTGGTGTGCGATAAATCACCACATTGAGGAAACTACCGACACATAGACTGACTAGACCGACAACAATATAAAGTGCAGTCGATGATTGATTCAGAAGGTTTAAAAAATCGTTGAATATGTTCATCATTATCCGCCAACAACTGAACCCATTTGGAAAATTGGAAGATACATTGCAATCACCAAACCGCCAACGATTACACCTAAGATTGCCATAATTAAGGGCTCCATCATTGAGGTGAGACCATCTACCGCATTATCCACTTCGCTTTCAAAATGTGAAGCCACTTTATCCAACATCGCATCCAATGCACCAGATTCTTCTCCAATCGCCACCATTTGCACTGCCATAGCAGGAAATTTATTACTGACACGCATGGCAAAATTCAGTTGTTGACCTGTGGCAACATCTTCACGAATTTTCATCACAGCTTGTTCGTAAACCACATTGTTGGTTGCACCCGCAGTAGATTCTAGTGCTTCAATGAGGGGAACCCCTGCCGCAAAGGTGGTGGCTAAGGTACGGCTATAACGCGCAATAATCGCTTTATAGACCAGATCTCCAAAAATAGGCAGTTTGAGTGCGGTTCTATCTAAAAAATCGCGAAATTTTTGACTTCGCTTTTTGGCTTCTAAAAAAGCAGTGATAATGATGCCAATCATAATTAAAAAGATAAACCAATACTTCTGCATCCAGTTGGACATATTCACCACCAGTTGAGTAAAAGCTGGTAAATCTGCACCAAAAGAGCTGAACAGCTCTTGAAACACCGGGACAACTTTAACCATGAGAATAATGGTGACAATAATTGCAACCACAATCACTGAGATTGGATATTTCATGGCTTTTTTAATTTTTTGCTTTAATAATTCGCTTTTTTCTTTATAGATCGCAACACGATCTAGCATAGTCTCTAAAGCACCTGATTGCTCACCCGACTCGACTAGGGAGCAAAACAAGTTATCAAAGTAGCGGGGATATTTTCTCAGTGCGCCAGCAAAGGTATTTCCGCCTTCAACTTCACTTTTAATGCCTAATACCACTTCTCGCATAGAAGGATTTTCTAAACCTTCAGCAACAATTTCAAAACTCTGCACCAAGGGCACACCTGCTTTCATCATGGTGGCAAGTTGACGGGTAAAAATGGTAATATCTAAAGTTGATATTCCTTTCTTCATTAAGCCTTCGAAAATATTCTTTTTCTTTTCTCGAATGGTTTTAATGGTAATGCCTTGCTTTCTCAACATGACTTTGGCAAGTGCCATATTCCGTGCAGGCAATTCTCCTTTGACCTTGATTCCTTTACGATCAACCCCGTCATAAGCAAAGGTAGGCATCATTTGCGCTTTTTTAGCTGCCATAACAATTTCCTTAAATATTGATTATATTTATTCGCTGGTTACGCGGTTGATTTCTTGTAAAGACGTTAAACCATTCATAACCTTTTTTAAACCCGAACGTCGCAAATTATCAAACCCCAATTTTTCAGATGCTGCTGCAATTTGTAGTGCGTTGCCATCTTCCATGATAATTTTTGAAATTTCAGGTGTTACTTTCATCACCTCATAAATACCGACTCGTCCTTTATAACCTTCTCTACATTCAGAACAGCCCACAGGCTGAAAAATCTGTAAATCAGGATGGTTTAAGTCTTGTTCAGTAAAGCCCAGTTCTAACAAACTTTGTTTCGGAATTTCAATAGGTGCTTTACAGTGGTTGCATAAGCGCCGAGCAAGACGTTGTGCAATCACAAGATTGACCGATGTTGCAATATTGAAGGATGGCACACCCATATTGCGCAAACGGGTTAAGGTTTCAGGTGCGCTGTTGGTATGCAGTGTGGACATCACCATATGACCTGTTTGGGCTGCTTTGATTGCAATTTCAGCCGTTTCAAGGTCTCGAATTTCCCCGACCATGATAATATCTGGATCTTGACGAAGAAATGATTTTAGCGCGACCGAAAAGGTCAATCCTGCTTTTAGATTGACGTTTACTTGGTTAATCCCCTCCAAGTTAATCTCGACAGGGTCTTCTGCGGTTGAAATATTGGAACTTTCGGTATTGAGGATATTTAAGCCTGTATACAACGATACGGTTTTACCAGAACCTGTTGGACCAGTAATCAATAACATGCCTTGCGGTTTTTCTAAGGCTTCCATAAATAAAGCTTTTTGGTCTTCTTCATAGCCCAAAGCATCAATCCCTAACATGGCACTGGAAGGATCAAGAATACGTAAAACTAATTTTTCACCAAACAATGTTGGCAGGGAGTTGACACGGAAATCAATAGCTTTGGTTTTAGACAGTTTTAGTTTGATCCGCCCATCTTGAGGAATACGTTTCTCTGAAATATCCATTTGAGACATGACTTTCAAACGGGATGCTAAACGATTCGCCAATTGCAGAGGGGGATTGGTGATAGTTCTGAGTACACCATCTACACGATAACGAACACGATAACTTTTTTCATAAGGTTCAAAATGTAAGTCCGAGGCGCCCATTCGAATGGCATCAATCAATAGTTTATTGACATATTTAACAATCGGCGCTTCTTCTTCAGCAGTTTCTTCATCAAGCTCGGCGGGTTCATTTTCATCTGTTGCAATAATATCAACATCAAAATCTTCATCGCCAAAATTAAAGCTTTCTTCTACAGTAAAATGTTTGGCTAAAGCTTTGTCTAATTTATGTTGTTCAACGATAATTGGCTCAATGTTTAGACCACAACTAAAACGAATCGCATCAAGTGCCTCGATATTGGTGGGATCGCTGGTGGCAACATATAAGATATTGCCGCGTTGCACCAATGGAATCACCCCATGTTTGCTGATTAAACCGGCGTCCACAATGTCCTTGGGCAACATTTCAGGATTAAAACTGTCTAGATCAAAAATAGGCTCACCGAACTCGGAGGAGATCATTTCAGCGATCAGCAATGGTGAGATCGCTAATTTCTCAATCAGGTAAGGCACCAAATGGGTTTTACTTTTTTGAGCACTTGTTAAGGCATCTTTCATTTGCTGAGCAGATAAAAAGCCTTCATCGACTAAGCGACGGATATAACCCGAAAACTTAGGTGAACCATTTTGCATAGACATCCCCAAAACACTTTAAATTTAATTTTATAATTGGAATAATAAAATTATACGATGATCCTTAAAAATATCTAGAATTAAACGTATTCTTCTAAAAACATATTTTAACCATAATTTGCGCCAATTTGACTTTTGTTGACGATCTTTGAAACGTTTTATATTTCTAGCGCATATATTCACTGACAGACTTTAGAACAGAAGTGCGAATTGATAAAGAAAAAATACTTTAAAAATCTAAATTCCGTGTAGAATGTGCACATTTTCGATAAAAGGTTAGATGTATGTCGAGTTCGACTATTATTCCTTGGGTTGTCGGCAATTGGAAAATGAACCCAATGCAAGCGAATTCGCAACAGCTCATACAAGACTTAAAACAGTATTTACAACAAAACCCAATTACACAACAACAATGTCATTTGGGGGTTGCGCCGATTTCTATTGCTTTATTGTCGGTACAAAAACAACTTCAAGATGCTCATTCACCCGTTAAGGTTGTTGCTCAAGACTTGTCTCAGATGTCAGGTACTGGCGCATATACTGGTGAAGTGAGTGCGGAATTGCTTAAAGATAGTCAGATTGATTATGTATTGATTGGGCATTCTGAGCGCCGTGAAATTTTTGGTGATGATGTTGTGAAAGTAAAAGCGAAACTGACCAATGCGCTGAATGCTGGGCTAACTGTCATTTATTGCGTTGGGGAAAGCCTCGAACAACGTGAGACGGGTCAAGCTGAACAGGTGGTTTTACAACAAATTTGTGATCTTGCTGCGGTTGTAAAAGCAGGGCAGTGGCACAATATTGTTATTGCTTATGAGCCAATTTGGGCGATTGGAACAGGCAAGACCGCATCGCCACAAGATGCTCAAGCGATGCATGCAAAAATTCGTGAAGGTTTAACTCAAATTGCAGTTGAAGCACAACAAACGGCTATTTTATATGGCGGTAGTGTGAAAGCTGAAAATGCAGTAGAGTTGGCTGCGTGTCCAGATATCAACGGTGCACTGGTTGGTGGTGCATCACTTAATGCAGAGTCTTTTTATAAAATTGCTCAAGCATTTGCTAATACAAAAGAATAGGAGTTCAGCATGCATACATTTGTGCTGGTTGTACATATCATCTTGGCTGTTTTAATGATCGGGCTTATTCTCGTTCAGCACGGTAAAGGTGCAGATGCAGGCGCTTCATTTGGTGGTGGTGGCGCAGCTACGGTATTTGGTGCTTCAGGTTCAGCAAGCTTTTTAACCCGGTTAACTGCAATTTTGACGGCTTTATTTTTTATTACCAGCTTAAGCCTAGCAGTCTTTGCGAAAAAACAAACGACAGATGCTTATGGCTTGAAAACAGTACAAACGACAACCCAAACAACTGCACCTGTACCAACAAATACGGGTGAAACTTCGCCAACTGCACCAAAAACTGGCGAATAATGTCAATTAGTCCTTTCTTTTTCTAAGGGATGCGACTAGAATGCGTCACAGCTGCGGTGGTGGTGGAATTGGTAGACACGCTACCTTGAGGTGGTAGTGCTTTCGGGCGTGGGGGTTCAAGTCCCCCCTTCCGCACCAACAATAAACCAGTATTGTTGGTGCTAGCGGCTAAAAAAAACATTGTTGCGGGATGGAGCAGTCTGGTAGCTCGTCGGGCTCATAACCCGAAGGTCGTTGGTTCAAATCCAGCTCCCGCTACCAATTTAATTAAGATGCAACTTAATTAAAGGTAATGTAGATCAAAAGTCTATTTTATTTGTGAATTTGCAGTATTGTTGCGGGATGGAGCAGTCTGGTAGCTCGTCGGGCTCATAACCCGAAGGTCGTTGGTTCAAATCCAGCTCCCGCTACCATTTTGATTAAGGTGCAACTTGATCAAGCAAGAAAATAGAATGATCAATGTTTTAATATTGATTGAAAAATTCAAAGTTCTTGTATATAATTTTGCAACGTTGATGCGGGATGGAGCAGTCTGGTAGCTCGTCGGGCTCATAACCCGAAGGTCGTTGGTTCAAATCCAGCTCCCGCTACCAAGTTTCTAAAAAGGGCTCACAGATAGGTGGGTCTTTTTGCATAGTGAATTACGATTTACTGTGCGATAATAGGGGCGATTACGCCCTTTTTTATTGGCTATCGTGTGGTGTGGACATCAATTGGTCAAAAAGACATGCTTCACTATAGTAAGTTGAATAAGTCCAGTGAGCGATTGAATCGCACAAATATGACGAGAGTAAATGAAGCTATCAAATAAAACTCAAGCACTTCAAGATTTAATAACTCCTGCAGTGCAAGCTTGTGATGTAGAACTTTGGGGGATTGAATTCATTCCTCAAGGTAAGCGTTCTTTATTGCGTATTTATATTGATAAAGACGTTGCTGAAAATGCTGAGCCAACCATAAATGAAGATGGTGAGGTTGAGTTGGGTCGTGGTATTGGCGTACAGGACTGTGTGCGTGTGACTCAACAGGTGGGTGCAATCTTAGATGTGCATGATCCAATTTCAGGTGAATATGCTTTGGAAGTGTCTTCTCCAGGTTGGGATCGTCCATTCTTTCAGTTGGCGCAGTTAGAAAAATATATCGGACAACAAGTTGCATTGCGTTTGATTGCAGCCGTTGAAAATCGTCGTAAATTCCAAGCCAAGTTGGTTGCTGTAGATTTAGAAAATGAAATGATTCAAGTCGAAGTTGAAAAACAGCAGGTACTTGAGATAGACAGTAACAACATAGACAAAGCGAATTTGATCTTTCAGGATTAATCCAGAAATAGAAATCTGAATAAATAGGTGACTTATGGCACGTGAAATTCTCACCGTCGTTGAAACGGTTAGTAATGAGAAAGGTGTGAGTCGTGAAGCAATTTTTGAAGCACTTGAACAGGCTTTAGTTGCAGCGACTAAAAAGAAATTCTACGAAGGAACGAATTCGGAAGAAGCGCAGTTGCGTGTAGAAATTGACCGCAAAACCGGTGATTATAGTACTTTTCGTCAGTGGGAAGTGGTTGCAGATGAAGATCACGAAATGCCAGCATGTCAGGATGCGATTTCTGATGTAGATCCTGCAAAATGGTCGATCGGCGATATTCGTGAACTTGAAGTGCCATCAATTGATTTCGGTCGTATTGCTGCGCAAATTGCTAAACAAGTGATTGTACAAAAAATTCGTGAAGCAGAGCGTGCATTGGTTGCTGATGCTTATGAGTCTAAAGTGGGCGAGTTAATCTACGGTGAAGTGAAAAAACAAACCAAAGATGGTTTTATCATTGACTTAGGTGATAACGCAGAAGCATATTTGGCACGTGAAGAAATGATTCCAAAAGAAATTCTTCGTCCAAAACAACGTATGAATGCGATTCTTTATAATGTGAATCGTGAAGGTCGTGGCGCACAGTTACTATTGTCTCGTGCTAAACCTGAAATGCTGATTGCTTTAATGAAAAAAGAAATTCCAGAAATTTCTGAGGAAATCATTGAAATTAAAGCAGCAGCACGTCAACCGGGTGTACGCGCAAAAATCGCGGTCAAAACCAATGACCATCGTATTGACCCTGTAGGTGCATGTATTGGTATGCGTGGTACACGTATCCAAGCGGTACAATCAGAGTTAAATGGTGAACGTATTGATGTTGTGGTGTGGTCTGATGATCCAGCTCAATATATCGCAAGTGCTTTAGAGCCAGCAGATGTATCGGGTATCGTGATTGATGAAGATGCCCACACAGCGGATATTATTTTTGCAACCAGTGATCAACTTGCTCGTGCAATTGGCTCACAAGGACAAAACGTTCGTTTAGCATCAGAGCTGACAGGTTATAAGTTAGATATGATGCTTGAAGATGAGTATCGTGCTCGTCAACAAAATGAAGCTCAACAGTATTTAGATATGTTTGTTACACGTCTAGATATTGAAGAAGATCTCGCAATGGCTTTGGTAGAAATGGGCTTTACCTCACTTGAGGAAATTGCTTATGTACCTGCGGAAACTTTCGATGAAATCGAATTGGATGCAGATACAGTTGAATTACTACAAAGTCGCGCAAAAGAAGCCGCTTTGGCTGATGCATTAAAACAGCAAGAAGATATTCAGGACCCAAGTCCAGAACTTGTTGCGATGGAAGGTATGACTTCTGAAATTGCACAGGCTTTAGCAGCACGCGGTGTAATCACAGTCGATGACTTGGCAGATCAAGCAACGGATGATATTTCTGATATCGAAGGCTTGGGCGCTGAGAAAGCAGGTCAATTGATTATGAAAGCACGTGAATCATGGTTTAACTAGGAGGTAATACATGACGGATAAGTCAATTCAAGAGTTAGCAGTCAGTGTAGGACTCCCAGTTACAAAGCTCCTAGATCAGGTGCGTGAAGCTGGATTACCTCAAAAGCAGGCTGAAGATAAAATTTCTACTGAACAGCAAAGTGTGCTCGTGAACCATTTGAAAAAAGCACATGGTCAAGACGCGGGACAAGCAGGACAAATCACGTTGAAACGTAAAACGACAAGTACCGCGAAAGTGGCGAGTACTTCAGGTAAAGCTAAAACCATCAACGTAGAAGTTCGTAAAAAACATACGTTTACTAAGCCAGATCCTGAACAAATTAAAGCAGAAGCATTGGCAAAAGCTCAAGCCACTGCGCAAGCGAATTCAGCACCAAAAGTACAGGAAGCTCCTGTGGTAAATGAAGCTGAAAAAACAGAAAGCTCTGCAAAAGCCAATTTAGAGAAAATGCGTGCTGCGGCAAAACAGCAAACTGCAGCAAAAGAAACACCAAAAGCAGCAGTGGTTGTTAAACGTAAATCGACCAACAAGCCGATTACCAAAGCAACGGTAAAAACAATTGAAACACCTGAACAAAAGCGAGCGCGTGAAGCTCAGGTAGCCCAATTAAAAGCTGCTGAGGAAGCGGCTCGTCGTAAGTCAGCAGAAGAAGCACAACAACGTACACTTGAGCAAATGCGTCAAATGGCGTCTAAGTATTCTTCTGATGAAACAACAACCACAATTCGTGTAGTTGATGATTCACCTTTGGCGGCAGGTTTGGTTGGTCAGGCATATGAAGACTCATTTGCAAAAGAAGACCGCGAAATCAAACGTGGCGGTAATACTAAGGACACACGCGGTCAGAAAAAAGGTGGACGTCGTGGTCAGGAAGAGCAATCTTTCAGCCATAATCCACATAAACGTGGTTTGAAATCAAGCCAAGCAAACAAACATGGTTTTGAAAAACCAGTTAAAAAACAAATCTATGATGTTGAGATTGGTTCAACAATCGTGGTTGCTGATTTAGCTGCAAAAATGGCGGTTAAAGTCCGTGAAGTGATCAAGTCGCTCATGAAAATGGGTGAGTTGGTTACACAAAACCAAGCCATTGATCAAGAAATTGCAGCATTGATCGTTGAAGAAATGGGGCACAATCCAGTGCTTGTTTCTGATACACAGGCAGAAGATAACCTTCTTGAAGCGGCTGAAGAAGCACGTGGTGTACAAACCACACGTCCTCCAGTGGTGACGATCATGGGGCACGTTGACCATGGTAAAACATCGCTGCTTGACCGTATCCGTCGTGCTAAAGTGGCGCAAGGCGAAGCGGGGGGGATTACCCAGCATATCGGTGCTTACCACGTAACGACCGATAAAGGCATTATCACTTTCTTGGATACTCCGGGACACGCAGCATTTACAGCAATGCGTTCACGTGGTGCAAAAGCTACCGATATCGTGGTATTGGTTGTTGCAGCAGATGATGGTGTAATGCCACAAACCGCAGAAGCAATTGACCATGCTCGTGCTGCAGGTACGCCAATTATTGTTGCAATCAACAAAATGGATAAAGAATCTGCAGATCCAGATCGCGTATTGAATGAATTGACCACTAAGGAAATCGTACCTGAACAATGGGGTGGTGATGTTCCAGTGGCAATGGTTTCTGCACATTCAGGTCAAGGTATTGATGAGCTTTTAGACTTGATCTCAATCCAGGCAGAAATGCTAGAATTGAAAGCATCTGAAGAGGGTGCTGCACAAGGTGTTGTGATTGAAGCTCGTGTTGATAAAGGTCGTGGTGCTGTAACCTCTATTCTTGTACAAAATGGTACTTTGAATGTTGGTGACTTGGTGCTTGCAGGTGCATCATATGGTCGCGTACGTGCGATGACAGATGAAAACGGTAATCGTATTAAGTCAGCAGGTCCTTCTATTCCTGTAGAGATTTTGGGTCTTCCAGAAGCACCAATGGCTGGTGATGAAGTTCTTGTTGTTGATGATGAGAAGAAAGCGCGTGAAGTTGCAGATGCTCGTTTAGACCGTGAACGTCAAAAACGTCTTGAGCGTCAAAGTGCGATGCGTCTTGAAAACATTATGGCATCTATGGGCAAAAAAGATGTGCCTTATGTCAATGTGGTACTTAAGACAGATGTACGTGGTACTTTAGAAGCATTGATTGTTGCACTTTCTGAGTTGTCGACTGACGAAGTTAAAGTTCGTGTGATTAGCTCGGGTGTAGGTGCAATCACTGAGTCTGATGTTGGTCTTGCGGAGTCTTCTGAAGCTGTTCTACTTGGCTTTAACGTTCGTGCAGACAGCACAGCACGTCAAAAGGCAGATGAAGATGGTTTGGATATCCGTTATTACAGCGTGATCTATCAATTAATTGATGATGTTAAAGCTGCAATGAGCGGTAAACTTGCACCTGAACATCGTGAAACAATTCTGGGTGTTGCCCAAGTACGTGAAGTATTCCATTCAAGTAAGTTTGGTGCGGCTGCAGGCTGTATGGTACTTGAAGGTGTTTTACATCGTAATAAACCAATTCGTGTACTTCGTGATGATGTGGTGGTGTTCCAAGGTGAGCTTGAATCATTACGTCGTTATAAAGATGTTGTTGAAGAAGTTCGTGCTGGTATGGAATGTGGTCTTGCAGTTAAAGGCTATAATGACATCAAGGCGCTCGACAAAATCGAAGTATATGATGTTCAGTTGATTAAACGGAGTCTTTAATGGCGGGTAGTCAACGTCTTAAGCGCATGGCGGATACAGTACAACGTGAGTTGTCAGAACTGATTCGTCAAGAGCTTAAAGATCCACGCTTAGGTGGTCTTGTGACCATCTCTGCGGTGAAAGTCAGTGCTGACTTAGGTTATGCAGAAGTTTACGTGACTGTTATGGGGCGTGAACTTGGTGATGAGCAAAGTGAAGCAGCAAATAAAGAAACCTTGGATGTATTAAATAAAGCCTCTGGCTTCTTGCGTCACGAGTTAGGTCGTCGGATCAAAACACGTATAACGCCTCGTTTGCGTTTTCACTACGATAAAACCAATGCTTATGGTAACTATATGTTTGGTTTAATTGCAGAAGCAGTAAAAGATTTACCTGAGCAAAAAGACGAAGAATAAGTATTTGTAGAAAGCCACCTCAGGGTGGCTTTCTTATATCTGAGGAAATATGGTTATCAAGCCCCATCTTTAAACTATATTCTAAAATAATGAGTAGTTTCGCCTTAACGCACTTTTCTTAAAAAATGTATGTCATTCCCGAAAAGCTTAATTGCGAATAGATAGCAGAAAGTAAACAAAACTTTGCCTGAAACTGTATAGAATGCAGATATATCAACAAATACAAATAAATATCTCTGAGGAATGAGCAATGAATGCAATGAAAAATGGTTTGGTGGCACTGACTTTAGCGAGTACCTTGGCTTTTTCAGGTTGTGGTTATAATACTTTGCAAGCCAAAGATGAGTCCGTCAATGCGGCTTGGTCTGAAGTGGAAAACCAATATCAACGTCGTGCAGATTTAGTGCCTAACCTTGTGAATGTCGTCAAAGGTTATGCAACCCATGAAGAAAAAGTTTTAACTGAAGTGACTGAGGCGCGTGCCAATGTTGCAGGTTTAAAAGTAGATAAAGAAGTATTGAACGATCCAGAATTATTTAAAAAGTATCAAGAAGCACAGTCACAAATGACGGGTGCATTATCTCGACTTTTAGCCGTCACTGAAAACTATCCTGACTTAAAAGCCAATGAGCAATTTCGTGATTTACAAGTGCAATTAGAGGGGACTGAAAACCGAATTAGTACAGCAAGAACACGTTATGTTCAGACGGTACAAGACTACAATACTTATGTACGTCAGTTCCCACAAGCAATGACTGCAAAAGTGATTGGCATGAAAGCCAAACCAAACTTTAGTGCTGAAGCAGGCGCATCGAAAGCACCAACAGTGAATTTTAATTAATTATCGGCTTTCTATCTTATTTTTATCACGGTTTGAAATAAGATGAGGCGATAACAATGATCTAAACAAAGGTGAGTTATGCTTGAACGGCAAGGAAAATCAGCAATTCAAATAATCAGTACATTATTCTATGTGCTTTTGGCGCTGATCCTTTCTGTTCAATCTCAGGTTTGGGCTGAAACAGCAACTGTGACAGATGAACAACAAGCACAAGAAGCCATTGTTCTAGGAAAAGTTGCTCCAAATACCAACTTGCCAAATGTGCTTGGTTCATCACCAGTAGATGGTCAAAAGCAAAATCAACCGACAGCCACATCTCAACAAACGTCACAGAGTTCTGCATCAAATCAAGTAAAAGTCGCCAATGATATTGCAGAGGGTGAGACAGAAAGAAATATCCCTACATTGAATCAACCCGTGGTTGATCAAGCCAATGTTTTGTCTGTGGCTGAAAAGCAAAATTTAGAGCAACAAATCCGTAACATTTATCGTCAAGGCAAAGCACAGATTGGGATTATTATTGTTCCAACCACGGGGCAAGAAGGTATTTTTGATTTTGCAATGCGTGTTGCAGAGCAATGGAAACTTGGTTCAGCAAAACAAGACAATGGTCTATTGATCGCTGTTGCTGTGAATGACCATAAAATCCATATCGCCACAGGTTATGGTTTAGAAGGTGTATTGCCCGATATTGTGGTTAGTCGGATTATACGCAATCAAATTTCTCCAGCATTTAAACAAGGGCAATATGCACAAGGTTTACAGGCTGCTGTGGGAGAAATTGAACGTATTTTAAATTTAGACCCTGAAATTGCGCGACAAGCTGCTGATGAACTTAAAGAACGACAAAACCAAGCAATACAAGCGCAAGAAGCAAAGGATCGCACCTTAACTACTGCAATGATTATTTTGGTGGTGGGTATATTTGCTTCATTTATCGTTGGTAATCGCTTAAGTGCGGCAGTAGCTGGGGTGACAGCAACAGCAGCTGGGCTGATATATGGTTCTGGCATTGTGATGAGCCTGATTTTAGGGTTTGGTGTGTTTTTCTTATTGATCACTTCTCTAGCTCAACTAATCCTACAAATGTTTCTCTCTGGCGGTGGACGTGGTGGAAGCGGCGGTGGCGGTTTTGGTGGTGGTGGCTATAGCGGTGGTGGTGGCGGTTTTGGTGGGGGAGGTGCATCAGGCTCATGGTAACAAAAACTGATACAACAGAAATTTTGACTGAACCGAAATTACAGGAAAAAGTAAAGCCGAGTTTTAAACGCTGGCTCAAGCATTGTCTTTATATGCCAGCATCAAAGCGCTACTTTTCCAAGCAGGATCAGCATGCAATTGCTCAAGCAGTTCAACAAGCCGAAGAAGGTCATGTGGGTGAAATACAGGTGGTGATCGAGGGGCATATCCCCAGCCATCAAGCCTATCATCAAAATACACGTCTACGAGCGCAACAACTCTTTGCCGAGTTGGGTGTATGGGATACCGAATATAACAGCGGTGTTTTACTTTATTTGAATTTGTGTGAAAAAGCGGTAGAAATTGTCGTAGATCGTGGTATCCATCAGGCGACTACACAACAAACGTGGCAACAGATTTGTGATGAGATGATTGTGCAATTAAAAAATAAACATTACCGTTTGGCAGTTGAGAGTGGTGTGAGTGAAATAGGCAAAGTATTGAATTTGTTTTACAAACAACAAAAACCTGATAATATGAATGAATTGGCAAATCAGCCGATTATTCTGAATTAATGTCAAAGAAGAATGAAATTTTTTTAAACAAGAGTGACAGGAAATGTCACTTTTTTACGTTTAATTACTTAAAAAAAAGAGATGTTAAAAAAAGCTTGTAAACTGTTACAGAGGTGGATCAGGAAATTTGAACAACACTTATAAGTGATATTTTGCTCCCCAAATGATGTTATAAACATCAATATATGGAGTATTTTATGGCACGTAGACCAAGAAGAAATCATTCAAATGATTTTAAAGCTAAGGTAGCACTTGCTGCGATTAAAGCAGAAAAAACACTTGCTGAATTGAGTGCTGAATTTGATGTTCATCAAAACCAAATTATCGACTGGAAAAATCAACTGATTTCAGCTTCCTCGCAAGCTTTCGATCAATCAAAAGCTCCAACAGAACCACCCATCGATCTAAAAAAACTACATGCAAAAATCGGTGAGCAGGCATTAGAAATTGATTTTTTAGAAGGTGTGTTGAAGAAACTGGGCCGCTTCAACCACAAAAGTTAATCGATGACTCACTTCAGATTTCAGTATCTAAGCAAGCTCAGCTGCTGAAAGTCTCCCGTGGTTGTTATTACTATCGCCCAAAACCTGTGAGTGCATCAGATCTGAAGCTGATGCGGTGTATGGATGAGTTACATATGCAATACCCTTTTGCAGGTAGCCGTATGATGCGTGATTTGTTGAATCGTCAAGGACATCATATAGGACGACGTCATACACGTACTTTAATGAAGAAAATGGGCATTAATGCGTTATATTGCAAACCAAATTTAAGCCAGGCTAATCAAGCTCACCGCAAATATCCATATCTGCTCAAAGGATTGGCTATTCAGCGCAGTAATCAAGTGTGGTCTACGGATATAACGTATATCCCTATGGCAAAAGGCTTTGTTTATTTATGTGCTGTGATTGATTGGCATAGCCGCAAGGTACTTGCGCATAGAGTATCGATTAGTATGGAGGTTACATTTTGCATAGAAACATTAAATGAAGCTATTGAAAAATATGGTCGACCTGAAATATTTAATACAGACCAAGGCAGTCAGTTTACCAGTGATGCATTTATTGATGTATTGAAATCAAATGACATCCAAATCAGCATGGATGGTAAAGGTCGATGGGTTGATAATGTGATGGTTGAACGATTATGGCGGAGCGTTAAATATGAAGAGGTGTATCTCAAAGCCTACAGCAATGTTTTGGATGCGAAGAAGCAATTAAACGCATATTTTGAATTTTATAATTTGAAACGACCTCATTCGAGTCTGGACAAAATGACTCCAGATGAGTTTTACTATGACCAGCTACCACAACAAAATAAGGTAGCTTAACTAGAGCAGAGTATCACTTATAAATAAGCTTTTAGTTGTTCAAACATGTGGGACCACCTCTTTACATACTCTCTAAAATCGAAGTGTGTAAGTTGGTTGTTGATTTTTTCCACAAAAACAGCCACATAAATTGCTCGAAAAAAGGCTAATAAATTTTTAAAAACATTGGAGAAATGTTATGAATGCTCAAAAAGGTTTTACCTTGATTGAATTAATGATCGTTGTTGCAATTATCGGTATTCTTGCTGCGATTGCGATTCCTGCGTATCAAAACTATACACAAAAATCTTCTACAAACGCATGTTTGGCTGAAGCAAAAGCATATTCTAATGTAGCTTTAGCAGCATTATCTGATCCAAATGGTTCTGCATCTGTACCAAGTTATGCACCTGGAGCATGTTCGGGTTATGATACTAAACCGACTGCTGTAACATCAGAAGTGAAATTTACTATTAAGAATGGTGGAGATAATAAATTTGTCACTTGTAAATTAGCTGAAGGTGCAAAATGTACTGCTGGTCCTACCTAATTAAATAGAAATAAAAAGGGAGTCTTTTTAGACTCCTTTTTCTTATATTAAATAAAACTTAGTTACTTAAATTTATGAAAAAATTAGTGCTTTTAACTATAATTATAATTAGTTTTAATCTTTCTTGGCTGCTTGGAGATCACTTTGCTCCTTGGCTTACATTTGGTAGTGAAATTGCTGCTTTTTTTTCAATCTTTTTTTTACTGTGCTTGCAGTTTAATCGAAATCTGAAAGTTCCTTTTCAATTGATTCCATTGTTTATTATTAGTCTTATTCCATTGCTTCAGTTTATTTTTGGACAAATCTTCTTTTTTAGTACAGCACTATTAAGTTTTCTCTACTTAATTTCATTTGTTTTTACGGTAATTTATGCTTTTAATTTGTGTATAACTGAATTCAACAGACAAAAAGTCATGCTGTTTACATCAAGTACATTTGTTGTGGCTGCATTTATGACGGCTTGTATGGCGGTTATTCAGTGGCTGGATTTTGAATCATTTTTTCCTTTTGTTTTAGAGTTAACAGCTGGGCGTCCTTTTGCTAATTTTGCACAACCCAATAATATGGCAACTGCTTTATTTTTAGGATTATTGGGATGTCTATATTTATTTGAAAAACAAAAAATACCCTCATTGATTGTTTTGATGATTGCGTTGATTATTCTTTTTGCAATGGTATTGAGTCAATCTCGGACAGTCTGGTTAGGAGTTATCTTTTGTGTAATTTACTGGTTGATTCGAAATCATAAAATAGGATTTAGATTTAATCGTTTTTATTCGATAGGTTTTACGGTTATATTTGTTGTATTTGTATTAAGTTTACCATTACTCAGCCAAGTTGTTGGGACATCAGCATCAACAGTAATGGAAAGAGCAACAACAGGGTATTTAAGACTACCTATGTGGACACACACTCTTATTTCCATTCAAGACCACCCTTGGTTGGGCTATGGATGGAATCAAAGTAGTTTTTCATATTTAGATGCCTTGCCGAAACACGATACTCCTGAAAGATATTTAAGTTCACACAATATTATACTGGATATGCTGGTTTGGAATGGCATTATTTTGGGAAGCTTAATTGTTGGATATGCTATTTATTGGTATGCTCGTTTTTATCAGTTAGCAAATTCAATAGAATCAATAATTGCGTTAATGATGATAACTGTTGTATTGATTCATGCGATGTTAGAATTTCCTCTTTATTATGCTTTTTTCTTGTTACCAGTAGCAATTTTATGTGGCATCATTCAGTCTGAAGAGGGATATGGTCAATATTTTAAATTATCCAAAGCGATTAATAATTCAATTGCATTGATTTGGCTGTCTTTCGTTCTGCTTGTTTGGAGAGACTATAATGCAAGCATTACTGAAAGTTTTGAAGCAAAGCTTTACGAAATGATGAGATTGTTTAAGGAGAAACCACAGTTTGATAAAGTGACACCTTACTATGCTCAAAACAAAATTTTTCTGTTAGACCAATTAAAATATGATGCAGAATGGATAGCGCTAAATCCTTTTTCTAAACTTGAAGAAGATCAAATCGAGATATATAGGAATCTTACTCTTCTGACACCATCAAAGTATTATTTATATAAATATGCACAATTGGCCGCATATAATGGTAAGCAAGAGGATGCTGAATATTGTCTTTTCTTAATTAAAAGAATATATAAAAGTGATATTAATCCTGATGATTTGCTCAAGTATAATTTTTATAAGGATCATCATGTTTCTACTGATCTAAAAGAGCATGACTTGTAATAATGTGACAATTATTGATGTTTTTTAATCATTGCTGTGCTTCTAGAAATTAGCATTTGAAATAATGAAAATAATCTATAAATTGTATTCAAACAGCTATTGAATAATTCAAAATGGAACAGCAACGAGGCTTTACTTTGATAGAGCTAATGATTGTGATCGCGATTGTTGCAATCCTTGTCTCAATTGCATTACCCGCATATCAAAGCTACTCTAAAAGTGCGGGAGTAAAAGCATGCTTATCTGAAACAAAAAATTATGCCAACTATATTTTTTACGCATTGAATGATCAAAATGATGTAACCAATCCTACAGTTCCAGTTATCTCATCCTGTAGTTTCATCACTGATGCCTCTTCATGGAATGAGTCAACAACAAACTTGGTGATTGAGGCAAAAAGTAAACATTCATCTACAGTAGATATTCGTTGTGACTTAAGTAAGGGTGCTGGTTGTACTATCATTCATTAAGCAGAACGGTATTATAGGCGTTATAATACCCCCAGTTTTTCTGTTCACTTTTCATATGAAAGCCATTCCTTATATCCTTTCAGCCTTACTGCTTTTACTTGCTTGGCTTTTACCGATTCATAAAATGCCATGGACGACATTTGGTAGTGAAGTACTGACTTTTCTATCAGCATTGGCGTTGTTAAGTGCCTTTTATCATCAAGATTTAAAAATACCCAAACCCCAATTACTTGTATTGCCTGTACTCGCAATTCCTCTGATTCAATGGGGCTTTGGCGAGATTCTATACCTGAGTAATGCGTTACTCTGTACAGCCTATATTGCCATGTTTTGGTTGATGGTGGTGGTGGGTTATAACTTAGCAATTGGCGAAAAAGGTCAAAGAGAACAGGTTTTTAAAATTTTCTGTTTGGTGGTGTTTACGGGTGGAATACTTTCAAGCTTTATTGCAATCACGCAATGGTTGGATATAAATGAGTATTTTAGACCATTGGTCAATCTTCTCAATGGTAATCGTCCCTATGCAAACTTTGCCCAACCTAACAATTTAGCGACCTTTATTTGTATGGGGGTATTTGCATGCTTGTACTTTTATGAAAAGAAAATTTTGCCAAATTATATACTCGTACTTTCTACATTTATACTTCTATTGACTATCGCATTAACCCAGTCACGCACAGCTTGGGTAGTCTGCTTATTCACACTGATTTATTTAACGACAAAGCAATTTGGTCAAACCAAACGCTTTGGTTTTGCAAAACTGCTGCTATGGAGCGGTGTATTCGTTGTTCTTATCACTAGTTTACCACTGATTAATCAATGGCTTGCTGCGGTATCAACACAAGACATTGCACAAGCGTCTTCAGTAGTAGAGCGGGCAAGTTCGGGCTATCTGCGATTGGATATGTGGAACCAAGCTTTGATTGCGATTTCAGAAAAGCCTTGGCTGGGGTATGGCTGGAATCAAACAGGAATGGCGCAAATTGCTGCTTTTGATATATACCCATCGCATGAGTGGTATAAAACAGCTCATAACGTAGTTTTGGATTTATTGCTCTGGAATGGTATTCCGTTGGGTGGGTTGATCATTCTCTATGTTGTTTTTTGGTTATATTGGTTGAATAAAGGGATAAAAGAACCTGTTTCAATTGCAGCCAGTTTAATGGTATGTGCCATTCTGATTCATGCATTATTAGAATATCCGATTCATTATGCTTACTTTTTACTGCCTTTGGGTTTTTTATTGGGGCTGATTCAAGCACAATATCCTCGACTACCGACTGTGAAGCTGAAATCGTCGATCATTGTGAGTATTATTGTGATCGGTCTTGTATTGGTTGGTGTGATTTATCGAGACTATATTTTATATCGTCAACAAAGTGTTTTTGTGACCAAAAAGACACCTTTAAGTGCTTCACAACAATCAGTGATGAATCAAGATATTTGGTTGCTGACGCAGTTTAAAGAGCGTGTATGGTGGATTGGTTTAAATCCTTATACAACAATGACAGATCAACAATTACAGTCTATGGGGCGTATGGTGGCGAATTTAGCGTCTGCATATGATATTCATAAATATGCACAGGTCTTGGCTTTTAATGGTAAAAAGTCTGAAGCTGAGCATCAATTATGGATTTTAAAGACCTTGCATGGACAAGATAAAAGTTATCAGGAATTATTGCCTGCTTCCATTTCAACACAGTAGAATTCTTTTTTATAAAAATGAATTCTTAATTTTAAAACTTGAGTTGAATGGTATAGGCAATTTGTTGAAAAACTCATGCAGTAAATATAGCCTGAGTTCGACAAAAGCTCTTGATGAAAGATGATGCTTACTGGTAGTTGACGAGTTTTGCTGTGAGTAGCAATGTTGCTGTACAAGATGATTGCCTTGAGGAGCTTCGCTCCTCATGCAAAAACAAAAGATAGAAGTATGGTTAGCCGCATGCTGATCCAAAACTTGGATGAAAATTCAGAAAGAATCCGCTAAGAACATTGTTTTTTCAATAAGTTAAAAGTGTAGCTGTATCGAACTCATGTTAAATATAATTTCTTGATCAATAAAATGAATGCAATAAATATATTGTTTGATGATCTAGAGTTTGCAATGCCACGCTTTACCTCTAAAGTTTAAATTGTTTTGCGCAGGCATTGACTCACTTTTCAGAGATGAAAAGTGACAAAAATCTTCCGTTGAGCGAGGGTCTTGCGCTGCAAACAAAGCAATGCTTTGTTTTTTGCTCATATACCCCCGCTCAACATAACGACATCCATGTCGCTTCACGATAGCAAGACCATCGATGATTCAAAAGTACAAAATAAATGAATCATCAAAATATTCTAATGAGCATAAAGCTCTTTGGATATCGATGAGTGATATCAGAATCACTTGTATGAATAATCCGGCGGTTTGACTATATTTCATACTTTAAACAAAGCTGTAAATTGTCCCAAATCATAGTGCTAAAAAATCCCCAGTTGGGGATTTTTTTAAAGACTCAAACTTACATTTGGCTTTGAATATAATTCTCGATGCCTACACTTTCAGTAAGATCTAATTGAGTAGTGGTCCAATCCCAATACTCTTCTTCTTTTTCTAGAATTTCTTGAACCAAATCACGTGTCACATAGTCTAAATGTGTTTCTGCCAATGCAACGGCAGTTTTTAATGCTTCAATATTTTCTTTTACTTTGCGAACGTCACAATTCAAAACTTCAACAGTATGTTGACCGATATACAGTTTTCCTAAATGTTGAAGGTTTGGTAAGCCTTCTAAAAAAAGAATACGCTCAATAATTTTATCGGCATGCTTCATCTGACGGATAGACTCTTTATATTCAGCTGAGCCCAGTTGTTCAATTCCCCAATCATTAAACATACGAGAGTGTAAAAAATATTGGTTAATTGCAGTCAGGTGATGAAAAAGCACTTGGTTGAGTTGGTTGATAACGTCACGATTGCCTTTCATGGTCAAAGCTCCATTCTAAATTTCTGCCTTAAATCCTATCCAAAATGTTTCACTCAAAAGGATGTCATTGAAATATAGTAATTAAGGCAATCTGATATCAGTCTATATTAATCAACTTTTGAGATGCTGACGAGTTATTTATAGAACGGCAAATGAAAATCGCAATCAAAAACAATAGGGATGTCGTTTTATGATGAGCAACGATCTTAAAAAATGAACCCGCTTTGAGTCGAAGCGGGGGAGGAGAATGATCCGGAGATCATTAGAAAACTTATTTATTATCGTTATAGGGAAATTCTTGGTATTGCTTTGCTAAGCTGCTACAGAAATACGTGCAGCAATTAGTGAAAGTTCTTCATTGATAATGCTTTTTGCTTCAGGTGCGCAACGACCACAGCAGGTACCCAAATCTAATAATTCACGCACTTCACGATAGCTTTCCGCACCATTAGCCATAGCGTCTTTAATATCTTGATCTGTAATACCACGACATAAGCATACGTACATGAAAACTCAACCTAGCGGTTAAATGCGATAACTAATATTATTGATAATTATTATCACTTGTCAATAGTGTTTATTTAAAATACGACAGATCATGATTGGCTTTTTGAATAAAAAAATACTACCTGATCGGTAGTATATTTTTAATACATTTTAAATCAATTGCTTAGCTAAAAACGCTTTTTTCGCAATTATTGCGGGATAATCACCACACCATCCATTTCAACCAATGCACCTTTCGGCAATGCAGCAACACCTAGCGCAGCGCGTGCTGGATAAGGTTGAGCAAAATACTCTCCCATGATTTGGTTGACCAACTGGAAATTTGATAAATCTGTCAGGAAAATATTGAGTTTTGCGATATCAGCCAAGGAGCCACCTGCCGCTTCGCAAACCGCTTTTAAATTGTCAAAAACACGTCGAATTTGGGCTTCAATGCCATCAACCAATTCCATGCTGTATGGATCTAAGCCAATTTGCCCTGAAAGATACAAAGTATTGTCTACGAGGATCGCTTGTGAATAAGTTCCAATCGCAGCAGGGGCATTTTCAGTATGAATCACTTGGCGGGACATTGATTTCTCCTTGATTTTTAATCATTTCATCATGACGCATAAACGAGACACCATTCATCAATGAATAACGATAAATAGCGTACAGCTTAATTTAGCATGCTTTTGCTTTCAGTGTTTCATTCATTGCAATGGGCATTGCCAATCGACTGATACGAGGGAAACCAAACTGCATACGGAGCTCACGAATGATTTGTGCAATTTGTTTGCGATTATTCACCACGATATTCACATAAGTTTTATCTTCGTGTGTACGCACTGATTCGACGCCCGTTTTTGCTTTACGGCAGAGATAAATTAATTCCGAAATTTGCTCATCAGTGAGTACCAAGTCAATACTTAAGTAAGCATTGAAGTTTACATCGTCTTCTTGTTCAGAAGTCCAATGGAGCAACATGATATTTTCAGGATGTAAATGTTGTTCATGCAACAGGTTATGACAGCGCTCACGATGAACAATTAAACCACGACGTGATAAATGACCTTGAATTGGATCACCTAATACAGGGTTACAACAATGCGCATATTTAACATCTACGCCATCTGTCCCTTGAATTAAACGATTTGAAGCATGTTCTTCGGTATTTTGCGATTGAGCATATAAATGATTGGCAACCAATTGAGGAAGCAAATCACCTACAGCAATTTGTTCAAATAAGGTGTCTTTATCTTGAATATGGCGCCATTCCAACAGATCAGCCCAATCTGCTTCTGATAAATCTTTGATTGAACGATTGAACAATTTTAAAGCACGGTTTAAGGCTTGTTGCCCTACCAATCGTTGTTCATCAGGATCTTGATCTCGCAAAATATTTTGGATCGCACGTCGTGCTTTTTGGGTGTTAATAAAGCTTAACCAATCTGGGTTTGGTGTTGCCAATACATCTGTGATGATTTCAATCACTTGACCACTGACCAGTGGTGTTGAAAGTGGCTTAATTTCCCCATTGATTTTGGCACCCACAGCATGGTTACCCAAAAATAAACTTGCTGAATAGGCAAAATCAACAGCTGTCGCGCCTTGCGGTAATTCGTGCAATTGACCATGTGGGGTATAAACCCAAATTTTTTCTTGATGTAAATAATCCAATAAGTCGCTAAATGTAGTTTTAGCACATTCATTACCCACCAAGAGATCTAGATTCTTCATGGATGCTTGAATTGCTGAACGGCAAGCTTGCGGTGCATTTTCACCTAGAACCACACCAAATCGTGCTGCTTTACGCATCAATTCAGTTTGAATGGTCAGTGACAGTGTAGTGCGTTCACCTTTGAGCTTGATCATTAAAGATTGATTACCACCAGGGAGTGGGCGACGAATATGATCTTCATAGTCTAAAACTTGGAAGTTTTCCCGTAATGCATCGACCAGACGGTCACAGTCGGCAATGCTTTGTAAAATAATTTCAAAAGCATGGCTATGGGTGAGTTCTTGTAAATCAATTTCATTTTTAACAAAATGGCGCAATAATTCGATATTGTTATTCTTCTTTTTAATACGCCCTTGAATATTATAATTATTCAGCAATTCAGCTAAATTTTGTTCCCAAACAGATTGATATTTACATCGTTCTGGTTTGGTTTTGAGTAGATTCTCTTGGACGTCATTGTACATATCAAGATCAAGATTTTGATAGCACAGATGCTCTAAGTTATCTGCCATTTCATTCATACCCACAAGACGTGCCATAGGTACAAAAATATCAAAGGTTTCTTGAGCAATGCGTGCACGTTTATCTGGGCGTAAAGCGCCGAGCGTGGTCATGTTGTGATAGCGATCTGCAAGCTTGATGATAATCACGCGAGGGTCTTGCAAAGTAGCTTGGAGAATTTTGCGGAAAGATGCGGCTTTATTATATTCTTTGTCACTGGAGTGGCTGAGTTTGGTGACACCATCAACCAATTCTGCAACAGTCTTGCCAAATTTTTCGGTAATGTCTTCTTTGGTAAAATCAGTATCTTCAATGACATCATGCAGCAAAGCTGCCATTAATGTTTCAGCATCCATACGCATATGCGCCAAAATACAGCTCACAGCAATCGGATGTAGGATATAGGGTTCACCACTTTTACGTGTAATACCATCATGCGCAATATCAGCATAATCACAAGCCGTAAGAACCCGCTCGACATCGCTTGGTTTTAAGTAAGCGTCGATAATTACGTTAAGCTGTTGCTTGGCTTGGCTGACCTCTTGGCCTGGCATAAAAACACCTATCCTAAATTACAAATTTGAAATCTTTTCCTAATGCTTAATGAAAAGCATATTGAGCGACTTGTCAATTTCTAGATCGAAAAAATATTTATTTTTTTAACAAATATTTTGAAATTTGTCGATCAATAGGCGATTTTTGTTGAGAAGCGACTGCAATAAAAAAGCCTAGTTGAAAAACTAGGCTTTTAGAAAAAGCTGATCTTATTGGAAAGAAAAGCCTTCAAGATTAAGATTATTTGCAGATAAAGCAAGATCAAGACTTGATGTTTGATAATCTTGATCACGTTGTTTCAAAATATCTTTGGTCACATGACCAATCGCAATCTCACGTAATGCAACAACAGTCGGCTTATCATTGTCCCACTCAACAGTAGGCTCAATACCTTGACGTGCCAATTGACGCGCGCGTTTGCTTGCCACAAGTACAAGCTCAAAGCGGTTGTCTACATGGTCTAAACAATCTTCAACGGTTACGCGTGCCATAGGAATTCTCGTTTGGATACAAAATTTTTAAATAGACTACGCAGTATAAAATGCTTTCATCACATACTCAAGTTTTAATCGAAGCTTATTGAATAAACTTCAACTCAAAAAATTAACTTTGCGGGGTAATGAGCTTCGTAATCAAAGCTTGATGACGATTCGCTTGTTGCTCTATTTTTAAGCGATTGGCGTTGATCACAGACTCTAAGTCATGCAAAGCTTTATTGAAATCATCATTGATAATAATGTATTCAAAATTAACATATTGTTGCATGTCTTCAACAGCACAGCTGAGACGGTGCTCAATTACTTCTACAGAGTCAGTTCCTCGATTTGAAAGACGTTGACGTAAATCAAATTGAGTTGGTGGGAGGATAAAGATTTGTTTAGATTCAGGAAAAAGTTTACGAACTTGTTCAGCACCTTGCCAGTCAATCTCTAAAAGCACATCATGACCTTTAGCCAATTGTTCTTTTACTGTTGCTTGTGCAGTACCATAGTAATTGCCAAACACTTCTGCATATTCGATAAAACCACCTTGATTGACTTGGTCAAGAAAGTTTTCTTTAGACGTAAAATGATAATGAACACCGTCGAGTTCGCCAGGTCGTTGACCACGAGTCGTATGAGAAACAGAAACATGTAAATTGCTTACACGTTCAAGTAGCGCCTTCACGAGAGATGTTTTGCCTGTTCCTGAAGCAGCAGAAACGACAAACAATAAACCCGACATGATATTTTTCCTGATATGATAAAATATCTTCTCTATTTTAGAGTAGAGCGCAGACAAACAAAACAGTTTTTACACATTGTTTGTGTTTAATCGCTAAAATATATCCAACCATTGAAGTGAGCAACGAGGATTTTATGGAAATTGTATTGGCTAATCCACGTGGATTTTGTGCAGGTGTAGATCGTGCAATTGCCATTGTCAATCGTGCACTTGAATGTTTTAACCCGCCGATCTATGTTCGCCATGAAGTGGTGCATAACAAATTTGTGGTGGATGATCTTCGTCAACGTGGTGCAATTTTTGTTGATGAGTTGGATGAAGTTCCAGATGATAATATTGTTATTTTTAGTGCACATGGTGTATCCAAAGCCGTACAACAAGAAGCTGAACGTCGTGGATTAAAAGTGTTTGATGCAACTTGCCCGTTGGTCACTAAAGTCCACATCGAAGTCACCAAATATGCTCGTGAGGGCACAGAAGCAATTCTCATTGGTCATGAAGGTCACCCTGAAGTTGAAGGGACGATGGGACAGTATGACAAAAAAAATGGTGGTGAAATTTATCTGGTTGAAGATGAAGAAGACGTTGCATCATTAAGCGTTAAACATCCTGAAAAAGTCGCATTTGTTACTCAAACCACGTTATCTATTGATGATACAGCCAAAGTCATTGATGCCTTACGTCATAAATTTCCGCATATCCAAGGTCCTCGAAAAGATGATATTTGTTATGCCACTCAAAACCGTCAAGATGCTGTACGAGATTTAGCAACCCAGTGTGATGTAGTGTTGGTGGTAGGCTCTCCAAACTCCTCTAATTCAAATCGTTTACGTGAGTTGGCAGAGCGAATGGGGAAACATGCTTATTTGGTGGATAATGCGGACGAGTTGCAACAAGCATGGTTTAGTCCTGAGCATAAAATTGGGGTGACTGCAGGAGCTTCTGCACCAGAGATTTTGATTAAGCAGGTCATCCAGCGTTTGCAGGACTGGGGTGCAACAGCACCACAAGAACTCAACGGTCGTGAGGAAAATATCACATTTAGCTTGCCAAAAGAGTTACGGATTCATGTAACTCAAGCGTAAATGCTACCGCTTTGAGTTATTCTGTCCAGCTAAAGGTATAGAACTCTAAGTCATTCTATAGATTGGAGTTAAATTGAAAGTATACTTTTCAATTTAACATATCATATGCTGATAACCGATCGGCTAAATGTTGTAGGCGTCTGGTAATATTTAATATGAGTTCGCCTATTTCATTTGCTCCAACATTTAAAGATATAGTCAATCTGTTGAAAAACGCATACATGAAAATATAATTTCAATTAATCAATGTGATGAATATATTGTTGCATGAACTAAAGTTTTCATTGCCACACTTTACATCTAAAGTTTAAATAGACTTGCATAGGCGATGTCTCACTTTGCTCATCCATTTTTTATTTAACATTATTCTTGCGCTGAAAATAACACAATACTTTGTTTTTACTGATATATTTTTGCTCAATATGATGATATCCATGTCACCCCATAATACAAAGACTATCTGTGAGTGAGAAGTAAAAATAAATGAATCAGCAAATCTTCTATCAATTTGTATAAACGCATTCAGTTCATTAGATGGGCATTTTATACTTCATTAGATCACTGAGTTTTACAGGTTAATTATCAGTTAAACAAGCAAGCATTTTAAATTAAAAAAAATGGAAAATAAGTCTATATAGTCGCGAGTTTGAAAAATATTTTGACAATTTTATAGCTTTTTAATACTGCTGATTGTATACACACAAAATACCTAAGAATATGCCAAAATTTTCAATAAAATTGAAAAATAAGTGTTAATTTTCAAATAGATATGTTAATTTGGTTATCTGCTTTTTAATACCTTTTATCCAACTTATATTGGTTTTGTAAGTGTTTTGGCTATGATTTTTAATCAAGTAAGGTTTTGCTTATGTTGGTGAGCTAATGCGAAAGAACAGGGGATTTACCTTGATTGAGCTGATCGTGACGATTGCTGTTTTAGCGATTATTGCGACCATTACTGCACCTTCCTTTATGCAGATGATTCGAAGCAATCAGCTCACCAAGGATACCCGTAATTTTATAGATTTATTGGCTGAAACAAGATCGGAAGCCATCTTTAAACAAGCGGAGAAGGTCTTAACATTAGATGCCAATGCCGCAGTCTTTTATAAAAAATGGTCACCGACCTATGTTGAAAAGTCTAGTGGAGATTCTAGTGTTACTTTTAATCGTTTAGGTCAATCGACGATTACAACAAACGGTCAGTGTTTTATCTTTCAACATAGAAATAACACCTCACTAAAATCCTACGTATATGTAGAAAGAGCTGGCGCTGTATTTTATAAAAAAACAGCAACAAGTTGTCCAACTTCTTAATAGGGAGGAAAGCATAATGAAAATTCAAAAAGGAGCTGGACTCGTTGAAGTTGTGGTGGCTTTGATACTACTGAGTATTGCAGTTTTGGGGTTTGTGGCATTACAGGTGAGAGCTGTCGCAGCCAGTAATGAGGCTTCTAATCATGTTCAGGCAACCAATATCGCACATGATTTGGCAGAACGAATGCGTATGAATCGGGAAGGTTTGTCTGAATATAAAGATGTTACTTCTCCACCAGCTCAATGTGCAACTACATTTTGTAGTGTGGATGCAATGGCACAATATGATTATGCGCAGGTAAAAGCTCGTGCCAATAGCATGGGGATGAGTATCAATGTATTAGATTGTCAAGGTACTACACTCGTGCGTAAATGTATTTACGTTGCATGGGAGCGTACAACTGCAACTGATGGCACAAACCCAACAGATTGCACCAATGGTACAGCCTATATACCCAATGCCAAATGTATCATCATGGAGGTATATAATTATGGCTGATTGCCGTTATACCTCAGGTTTTACCCTCCTTGAACTCATGATAGCTCTAAGTTTGGGATTGCTTATTGTTGCTGCTGGATTTGCTGTATTTTTAAGCAGTCAACGTTCATTGGGTCTACAATTTGGCATGGGGGAGTTACAGCAAAATGCTAATTTTGGTCTGTCTTTGGTGACCTATGATTTACGGCAGACCAATCTAAATACAGATTCTTCGCAGAAAGTGAATAATTTGGTCAAAGGCTCTGGCATTATTTTTAAAAAAGAAAATCTACCCGCATCTTCACAATCAGTCAGTGCTCTAGAAACAGATTTGGTCACATTGGAATCAAAGGATAATGACAATACCACAGGCAAAAGTGATCGCTTAACGATCCAGTATACCCCTGAAGAAAGCCGTATTATCAATTGTGAAGGCGCAGAAGTAACTAATGCCTCGGATAAGGTGGTTGTACAACGATATTATTTAGCGCAAAGTCCGCAACAAACTACAGGTGAACCCATAGCATATTCCCTCTATTGCGATGCTGGAGAGTATCCAAAAAGTGGTGCAACTGTAGTTAAAGGTCTAAATACTCAGGCACAACAGATCATGCAACGGGTAGATGCTTTTAAAGTTCGTCTAGGGGTTAAAAAGTTGGATGATCCAACAAATTCTAATCCTAAACTCCGTTATAAATTTCGTTATATGACAATCAATGAATATCTTGCTGCAATGGATGTTATTCGTTCAGCTTGTACGGCACCGAATGGCTGTTCCGAAATGTATTTACAAGTCATTTCGATTGATGTGGGAATCTTGTCACGTTCTACAACGAGTATTGGGGCTGAAGCGAGCCTAAATACTCAAACAACCTTCAAACTTGCAGGTACGGATGTCACTTTGTCTGGAGATGCAACATTAAATAAAAAATATTTAAGACAGGCTGTAAATCAGGTCGTCGCCATTCGCAATACATTGGGAGCATCATGATGAAAAGTCAACGAGGTGCGACACTGATTACGGTTTTAATTATTTTGGTGATTATCACGATACTGGGAACGATTGCCATAAAGTCAGGTATTTTAGGTTTGAAAATTGCAACCAATAGCCAAGTAAATTCATTATTACTTAAGAACTCTGATGCAGCGTTATTCAATATTGAAAACCCAAAAGACGTTGCAAGGCAATTGGCACTGGATGGTATGTTTGCGTATTTCAATGCCGTGGAAAATGCCGATGATGAACTTACCTTTTGCTATCGTGCATCGGAAAACGTTTTTTTTGCACTGCCTAAAGCCAGTGCTATTACGGATGGTGGTACCAAAACTACCAAAATTGGTGTTGATGGTTTTTGTAAGGCAAATCAGTTTGCAACAGGTCGTTCCGCTGTGCTGTCACAGGTGTACTTAACCAAGAGTAAGGTTCCGTCGGTACCTTTTGGCTCTGTACCAAAAGGCACCAGTCTAGGACAAAGCAATATTCCAATGACTACAAATAATATTGGAGCAACAGTGATCTCTGTTTTACCGAGTTTTTCTGGTGCTTCAAGTTCAGCGATTGAAAGTTGCTTTAAACGGCCATCGATTAAACCTGCGACAGGCACTACCGTACACGAATGTTTTGAAGCTTTAGATGTGCCCTATAACATGCAACATGCAGATTATGTAGTTGGCGGGCAACCGAAACTAGTGCCTTAAGAATAGATAAATAGAAAAAGTAAATCAGAGGTATATCGTTTTAATAATGATTCTCTGCTGAATATGCAGGATTTGGAAACGCAATACGTATCGCAACGAATTCAAACTTAACAATATTTGAGCTTTTTAATGCCTACAAAAAAGGGGAGGCAGTAAATGAAAAATTTTAACCGAAAAAAATTATTTTCAACAACAGTGTCCATGATGATGACATGGGGGATTTGTCAAAGTGTATCGGTACATGCCAGTGATATTGATATTTACAGTAATGCTACTGGGGGTAAGACCACCATTACCATGATGTTGGATACTTCAGGAAGTATGAGTGTTGAACAGGTCAGGCAGAGTGCTTGTGATTTACCAGATGGGGCCGTTTATAATTCTTGGTTCAGTGAAATGTCAAATACAACACCTTCATACCCAAGAAGATACTGCACGATCCAAGGGAACCCGACTGCACGATATTATGACCGTATTACACGCCTAAAAGATGCAATTTTTAGCCTGATGGACAGTAACCAAATTGACTCAAACACCGTGGCAATAGGAATAGGTCAGTACTCATCACAAAGCCAGAGTAACAATGTCTATACAGCTGCCGACGGGTTTAGTGGAAAAATTGTAGTTCCCGCAGCACCATTAACGCCTGCACAACGTTTAGCGATTAAAACGGCGGTTGCAAATTTTCAAGGCTGGAATGGCACACCTACCGCCAGTGCCTATGCCGAAGTGGCGGCGTATATGTTAGGAGAAACTACAGCAACGGGTAGTCTAAACTATCCAGGATATTTTATAACAAATAGTACTGATGGTCGGTATTTAATATGTGGGGCATGGACGGGAACCAACTGCGCCAATTGGTATGGATGGTATTTCAGCCCAGGATGGGTTCCAAATGGATATACACCTGGCGCTACAGTTAATTTATTTGGGTATAGTGGGCGCTTATTTCTGGCGGAGAAAGGGGATCGAGGATTTCATAAATCGGTAACATCCTCTAAAAGTGGTGGCAGGTATATCAGCCCTTTGTCAACAAACAATACACAATGCGATGGTCGCGGAATTTACTTTTTTACCGACGGTGAACCGAATAGTTCGTATGATCCTGTATCAGTGATGCAACGTGCTTTAGGTTCAGCAGGTGCCGCTTTTAGTGTTCCAGCAACAGGAACCTTACCAGACGGCACTCAAGCAGGTCATGCGATGCCTGCGGTGGGGGAGTTTGCCAAAGCCTTACGTAATCAAAAAGCATCACCAAGTGCACCAGATCGTAACCCTTTAGGGCTTGAAATTAAAACCGCCGTGGTTGGATTTGGTTCAGTATTCGATGTGAATCGAACTGTAGATGCAGCTAAACCAGAAAATCAGCGAATTATACGCTCCCTAGATTATATTAATAGTAAGGGAGAGCGAACCAATCAGAAACGAGATTATTACAATTGTGCCTTAATTCAAAATGTTGATGCGCGTAATGCATGTAATTGGGGTGAAAAATCACATCCTGATTTACCTGGTGTTGGTGGTTATGGGGAAGGTGGGTTTTATTCTGCTCAATCGACTGCAGATGTCATCGAAAGTGTGATGAAGTTTTTGGATGAAGTAAAACCCGATTTTGATCCAGTTGCGACAGGTTCACCATCTTTGCCAAAAGATGCTTTAAATCCTTTACGTATCCAACCATTTGGTTATTATGCTGCATTTATCCCCAAACCACAGGAATCCACTCAATTGTGGTTGGGAAATATCAATAAATATCATATTTATAATGGTGAGTTATATAATTTTGATAAAACCAAAAAGTTAATTTTGGCGAATGGTTCGTTAAATAAAGATGCAGATGGTCTATGGTCGAATGGTATGAAAGGGCAACTGCCATTAGGTTTAGGGGCTACAGCCACGAATCAACCCATTATGAATCGTACAATCTTTACCAATCGTAAAATCAGTACGGCTACACCTTATACCGCAAGTGACTCTAATACCTTAAAAAAAGTGAATGTGGAAACCTTATTTGGTACAGGTGCAACAGGATTATTTGCCAATGATCCTGACAAAAATTATTGGTTGAATGTGCTGGGCTACAATATTAGTGCATCTGCAACAGGTGTTACCTTAGCGAATCTGCCCACCCAACCTGAATTACGTCAAGTGGGGGCGATAATGCATTCAAAACCTGTTTTACTCACCCAAAAAGGGAAAGTGACATACACTTCTGGCAGTATCGACACATCAAATCGTGATGACTATCTACTGTTTGGTAGTTCACAAGGGTTGTTACATGTTGTGGATGCGCAAACGGGGATTGAGAAATTTGCTTTCGCGCCGAATGAAATGATGCAAAATCAAAAGGCTGCTTTTTTATCTGAAACAAGCAGTACGGGTGGAAAAAATAATTTGTTTTATGGTGTCGATGCACCGTGGACAGTACATACTCAATACGTTGCTAAAGCTGATGGAACATTAACGGTCAATAAATCGGACCGTACCAGTGATGGAAGTTCTGACCAAAACCTTGCACTTAAAGGTTTGCAGTGGGTGTACGGCGGTCTACGGATGGGGGGTAAAAGCTATTATGCTTTAGATTTGTCCGATTTAGAGCAGCCTAGTCTTAAATTTCATATCGATCCAGAGAATGCAAAAATTTATAAATCTGGTTCCTCCACGCCAGTCAGTGTTCCTGCATTAAGCTATATGGGGCAAAGTTGGTCTAAGCCAACACTGGCTTATGTGAAGTTTGGTGGAGTTAAAAAATTAGTCATGTTTGTCGGAGGTGGCTACGATACTGGTTATGAAAGTGAAAATTATGTGCAAAACAATACTGTAGGTGGTGGTGCTGGTGTATATATGTTTGACGCCAATACCGGGGATTTACTGTGGTGGACGAGTGCCAATGCAACTGAGGCAAGGGGTGCTGAAGCTTATACAAATACCAGCACCAACTCGATCAATATGAAATACAGTGTGGTCAGCCAAATCAATGCGATTGACCGTGATAGCGATGGTTTGGTGGATCATCTTTATTTTGGTGATTTGCGGGGACAGACCTTTCGTGTTGATCTGAATAATCTCGCAACCACCAAAGTTGATTTTGCAACCCGTGTTGTCCGCTTGTTTTATCATTCAGACCTAGTCAATCCAGTACCGCGTTTCTATGAGATGCCAAGTTTTTCAGTGCATGATGATGGAAATAATCGTCTGATTGGAGCTGTGGCTTTTAGTTCTGGAAATCGTAGTTCACCTTTATCAGGTAATAAGGTAGCAATATTTGATGGTATATATGTGGTTTATGATAAAGATGTCACCAACAGTAACTTATATCAGTCAAATTATTCATTAACGACAGAACATGTCGGCTTAGCAAGTCTAAATGGCAATATGGCGACAGGTATTGCGATAGCGAATAACAGTGGCTGGAAATATACCTTTTCTAATATTTCTGGCGCCTATAAGGGAATGAACGAACTCTATGCTATAGACGATATGCTCTATGTTAATGTATTCCACCGTGATGGTGCTGGTATTGGTGGTTCATGTGGTGCGGGGGTAAAAGGTGATTCATATATCTACCAATTCTGTTTACCTACAGGAAAATGTCCATTTCCTACAACAAATGTGAATACGCCAAATAGAATCAAAATTGGCGCCGGAATATTAGGCGGTGGAATTGGGCAGGCTGTTGATAATAATGCAACCAATATTGGTTTGGTTGTTCCTCGAGCACCTACCCATGGTTGTGCAGCAACCTCGAATGCCCCTGAATGTCAGAAGTTTAATGTTGTTCCAAAAAGCCAGCAATTGCGCTGGTATGAAATGAGATAGGTGAAATCATGAAGAATCGATATGGTTTTACACTGATTGAACTTGTCATCGTGGTGGTGGTTGTGGCGATTATCGCTGCAATTGCGATTCCGAATTATGCGCAATTTATAGAACGTAAGGATGAGGCTATTGCAAAACAGGAGGCACAAAAGGTTGCAGCAGAATTAGAACGTTTTAAATCAAAAAATTTTAGCTATAAGGGCTTCGATGCAAGTTATCTTTATCGTTTTACTGATACCGATGCGCATGGTAATTCAGTCATAAGTAGTCATTATAATCCTTCAACAGGGCAGCTTTTATTACCAATAGGTGTTGATACCAATAATGCTAAATATAAATTGACTCTGGTTGATGGCACTACACATCAACCTTTGACAATTAAGAAAGGTGCAAATGGTACTGAAACTCCTGACTCTACAAGCGTAAAAGGATTGAGTTGGGCAATTGCCGTTGAACGTGTCAAAGGAAACAGTGGAGAACCGAAACAACCACGTAACAACGATTTATTGTCTTTAAGTACAGGGCTTCGATGTATGACGAAGGTCAAAGATGTAGTGAGCCTATTTTCAGATTGTGGTAGTGCAGGTGAATCATGGTGAAAAATATCAGTAAAAATAGGGGTTTTACTTTGATGGAGTTGATGATTGTTGTTGCAATCATCGCCATTCTTGCGGCAATTGCTTATCCGTCATACTCGAATTATAAAATTCGTACAAATCGAGTGGATACACAAAGTGAAATGATGCAAATTTCTCAGCGTTTACAAAGTTATTATGCCATTCATCATAATTATACCAATGCAAAGCTGGATACCAATACCATGACTAAAGATTATCCCGCCTTTGCTGAGCTTTATACAATTAGATTAACAACCAGTGATCAAACATGGACATTGACAGCAGAACCAAAATCAAATTCTGTTCAGTCATCAGACGGGAATCTTGTACTAAATAGCCAGGGTCAAAAATGTTGGATGAAAGGCGCTACATGTATTCCTTCCGCTACCACAAACTGGGAAGGTCAATAAAATTTTGATTTCCGTATCAAAGCGTGTGTTTGTTGAAGTGAACAATAAAATTTATGCAATGACTCTAAATTGCTGAAAGATATAAAGCTTTGATTGACACACTTTACCTTTTAAAGTCTAAATAACCTGAGTTCGATAAAAATCCTTGATGAAATATGATACTCGGAAACGTCATCCGCAACTGTTCGAGGCAGGACTCCTTTCATAAGATATTGTTTCTGCGACTTATTGAAAATGTTGATGGTGGTTGACGAGTTTTGCGGCGAGCCGCAGGCTGATCCTGAAATTGGATGAAAACTCAGCAAGACTCCGCCGAGATTTATTATTTTTCAATAAGTTAAAAGTGTGATTGCATCGAACTCACGTTAAATAGATTTGCGTAGGCGGTGTCTCGTTTTGCTCAACTCATTTTTTGCTTAGTCACATTTTTTCGCTACAAACAAAGCCGTGCTTGGTTTTGCCCATTTGCCTCTCCTCAACATGACGATATCCATGTCGTCACACGATCAAAGATCCAGCGAAGATTCAAATGCACAAGATAAATGAATCACCAAAAGCTTTTTAACAATTTGTATAAAAACCATAAATTTGATTGGATATGAATCATCAGGTGTTTTGATGATATTAAAGTTAAAATTATAATATATTTAAGATAAATTTACATGAAATTTCAGCAGACAATCAAATGTGACAATTGTCCGTTTTTTTATGCCTTTCATCTAACTTGTATTGGTTTTGTAAGTGTTTTGGTTATGATTTTAAGTTAGGTAAAGTTTTGTTCTAGAGGGATTGTGATGCAAAATAATCGGGGATTCACTTTAATTGAATTAATAGTCACATTAATCATTATCTCGATTGTTGCCATAATTGCCGCGCCAAAAATTCAAGATTTAACGTTAAAAAGAAAGCTTGAGAGAACTTCAGTTGATTTAGAAAAAATATTGACCCAAGCAAGGTCAGATGCCGTTGTATTTCGGAAAAAAGTCACTGTTAATCTTAATACAGCTGGAAAAGATTCTGCTCAAAGTAAATATTGGAATATACCTTCAGGACAAACTTTAATTTTTAAAACAGGTGAATGTATTACTGATGATAAGGGAAAAAAGTCATGGGGCTATAGTTCTACGATTCCCACACTCGCTAAAATTGTATTTTTACCACAAGGAAATGTAGAAAATTTCCCTCAAAATTTAGAAATACAAATTTCAAGTGATTCATATACTAAATATGTATATTTAACAAATTTTGGCAAAGTTACAACAACGAATAAATCTAATTTTGACGGGGATTGTACCTCATGATGAAAGCATTATCTTCCCAAAAGGGAATAGGTATGATGGAAGTCCTTGTTGCACTCATATTATTATCAATTGGGGTGTTAGGTTTTGCGATGCTACAAATGAGAGCCATGGAAGCTTCTCTTGATGCGTCTAAACGTATTCAAGCAATGAGTTTGGCTCGTGATATGTCTGAGCGAATGCGGGCAAATAATCAAGGTTTAGCTAAAAATATAACAATTAAAGTAAATGATGTTGATCAAGTTATTGATGCATATGCAAATGCTTTTGCTGGACGCACATATGCGACGTCTTATTCAGCAAAGTGCAACAACACAACAAAATGTTCTAGCCAGAAATTTGCAGAAGAAGATGTAAATCAAATTTTATATAAAGCTTTCCTGAATGGAATGAAAACAGCAATAAGTGATTGCCCTGGAAATATGACCAGAAGCCGTTATTGTGTCTATGTCGCTTGGGATGAAACTGAGCCAACTAATAGTGATTCTACAAATAGCTGCACTA
Organism: Acinetobacter sp. Tol 5; assembly: GCF_019702905.1. Taxonomy (NCBI): domain Bacteria; kingdom Pseudomonadati; phylum Pseudomonadota; class Gammaproteobacteria; order Moraxellales; family Moraxellaceae; genus Acinetobacter; species Acinetobacter sp. Tol 5. Next base: position 410,412 of record NZ_AP024708.1, read on the forward strand.
AAGGCGGTTCTTATAATAAAGACTCTAAGTGTATTATTTTGGAGACTTACTAATGAATTATTCAAAAGGTATGACGCTTGTAGAGTTGATGTTAGCACTGGTTATTGGTTTATTAATCATGGCAGCAGCTATGCAGTTATTTTTGACAGGTAGTATCAATTATGGGCTTCAGAAGAACTTAGCAGAATTACAAGATAACGGAAATTTTGGTTTAAATTTTATTTTAAAAGACATAAAACTCGCAAATTTAGATGCAGATTTAGCGGTTGTGAATGATCGTAATCAATACAGTGGCGTCGTATTTACAACGATAAAAAGTTACGCTGGTTTAACTGAAGATGAGAAAAAAGTTGCAACAGCAAATATTCCTTATTTTATTTCTGGTGATTCAGCAAATTTAGCGAATTTCACTCAAGCTAAAGTCGGATTGTCAAATGTAAATGTAAAAAGTGATCAATTGGTCATTCAATATAAAGCTTTTGATCCAAATGGTTTTGATTGCGAAGGCAATCCAATTTCGCAAGATGATATAGATAAGGGCACATTCATTGTGCAGCGATATTTTTTACGTCAGGATGGTTCAGCAGGGAATCTAGCTTTGGTTTGTGATGCTGGACGTTATAAAACATTGGTAGAAACGGCTGCTTTACCTACAAATATTTCTGGTTTAGGTGAAGGTAGTCAAATCATTATGCGTCGTGTGGACTATTTTCATGTTTTGCTTGGCGTTAAGCAAAATAATACAGATGAATTTAGCTATATGACGATTGACCAATATATGGGAGCAACCAACTCACTGACTAAAGCAGGAACTCCTAGACCTCGAATAATGTCGATTCAGTTAGGTGCTTTAGTACGTGGTTATGATTCTATTTCAGAAAAAGATAAATTACCAAGTGGTTTTACTGTTTTAGATCAAGCGGTGACTTTAAGTACATCAGATTCAGATCCTAAATATATTCGCGATGTAATCAGTCAGACAGTTGCATTACGAAATGGCTATGGCCTCATGGAGGATTTATAAATGCGAGTCCATCAACGAGGTATCACAATTATCGCGGTGCTCTTTGTTCTTATTTTAATGGTTTTAATTGGTACTCTGGCAGTGAAACAGAGTCTAACAGGGTTAAGTATTGCGACGAATAGTCAGATTCAAAGTTTGAACCAGCAAACAGCGGATGCCGTATTCTTTGCACTTGAAAAAGATAACAAGGATTCTGCAACTTTACAGAAAAATTTAAGCTCCTTAGGCCTATTTGGGATTGTAAAGTCAGATAGTTTTTTAAACAAAGAGCTGGTTTTCTGTTATCGACCGAAAACCCAAGCCAAATTATTTTCTATTCAACAAGCAAGTGTTATTTATCCTACAAGTGATGCAGATGTAAATAATAGTGAGCTAGGTGTTGCTGGTTACTGTCAATATACAAAAAATGATTATAGCAGTGGACGGGATATTATGATTTCGCAAATTGCTGTGAAAAAAAGTAGTAGTAATACTGACGTACCCTTCAAATATTTTCCCACTGGTACAGATACATCCACTGTTCAACTTGATCAGGTGCAACCTGTGCAAATTATTGTGACCACGATTATCCCAGGTGCAGCGAATGGTAGTGGCTCTGGATGGTCAAGTTTTTCAAGCCAAATTAATGATTGTTTTAAAAACCATTTGAATGATAAGTCTGCAAAGTATGCAGCACAAAAGACAGTTGCAGAATGTTTTGCTGATTTGGGTGTGCCATATAGTCAACAAGTCATGGATTATGCTGTGATTAGTTATGCGACTAAGAGCTAAGGTAAAGGGGATATCTTATGAAAACTAAATATAAAAAAATAGTTGTTGCGATACAAACAGCTTTTATCACCTCATTAGTTTGTTCTGCTTTACCGAGTTATGCAAGTGATACGGAACTCTATAAAGCACCTCAAACTTCAGTTACGACTATTATGTTTATGCTTGATGTTTCAGGGAGTATGAACCCAAGCCTCAATGATTATGGTGAAAATCGAATTCAAAGCCTAAAAAATGGGATGCTAAAACTTCTTCAGGGTGATGCTTCTCAAGGAATAGAACGATTACCAGATAAACTAGTAGTTGGTTTGTCTGAGTTTAGTGGAACTACTGGGCGTATTGACTTAGAGGCTCGAGCTTTAGGACAAGAAACAGATATTGGGACTAAAGAAATCTATCGAGTTTCTACTTCGGCAACATTCAACTTGTCTAGAGACTTAACGAGAGTGAACAGTCGAGATAGATATAGTACACAGACCAGAACAAGAAGATATTCTTGGAGTGATTGGGGTACTTGGAGTGGTTGGAGTGGTTGGAGTGGTTGGAGTGGTTGGAGTGGTTCTAATCCGAGTGCAAGTGGTGAATCCGTAGATAGTAAAGTACTAGGCAATACCATAACTGTTCAAGAATGTATTGATTGGAATAATATAAATAATAGCAATGATCCAAGTTGTAAAACATGGGCAGATTCAACAAAAACCTTAGCGGATTTAAATGGTTTAAATTCAACTAGTCAAAATCAATATGGGTATCCTAATTGGACTGATCAAGGAGGGTGGGTTAATATTGGTTCAAGTAATCAAACATATAACGATGTTGTAACATGTACAAGCTCTAGTTGGGGGACTTGTTACGAACAAACCAATACAAGAACGAATACTGAAAGTCAGAATCAAAAGAAAAGTCAAACAGCTACTATTGCTGGACAAGTAGTTACTACTTATACGGGTAATGCTAAAGATACTCACCGTAATAAAATGATACGTGCTGTGAATGCATTATCAGCAGGCGGAGGTACTCCTACAGCATTTGCTTATGCTGAGGTTGCTGCGTATTTGATGGGACAATCTACGCGAAATTCTAGTGGCAGCGGATTTATCTCGAATGTCACCAATATTAGTGGTTCTACTAGGTATTTAAATCCCGAAACTATTACCTCAACTAAGCAATGCAATACACAAGGTATTTATTTTCTAACAGATGGTGTTCCTGAGTATGGGCGAAATAATTCATCTCTGAATATTATGCGTGAAAGTTTAAATGACTCTGGTTTTAGGTGTGCAAGTGATTCTTTAGGTGGCAGTACGCCGTACTATAATAGTAGTAATAATACAAATAACTGGACTTGTATTGGTGAATATACTAAACGGTTATTAAAAGGTGGTTCAAATAATCCAGCTGGTGTATCAATCAAGACAGCAGTTGTTGGATTTGGATCTGATATGACAGGTACGCCAACATCTAATAAAGCCAATGATATTAGTGATGCTAAAAAATGGGGAATATTGGGTGGGGGAGGATATTACCCTGGCAATAATGATGCCGATGTTGTTGCTAGTGTTAATGCTTTCCTTAAAAAGCTTCAAAAATATATTCCGCCAGTTACTACAGGCTCAATTACCATACCTGTAGATAATTTAGATACTCAAAATATTCAGCCTTGGGGGTACTTCCCACAATTTGATCCAGCTCCAGATGCTCAAGTCACAACATGGATTGGTAATCTTAAAAAATACCAAGTGGTTGATAATATAATTAAAGATCGTGATAACAAGATTGTATTTGATGCTACAAAGGGAATTAGTGTTGATGATCCAAATGATTATTGGGCAGATACTGCTATTAAAAAGACAATTACCAAAATCGTTCAAGAAAATAACGTAGATGTTGAAAAAGAATTTGAAGTAAGAGTTGGTGGAGCCTTAAGTCAATTTAAGTTAGGGAATGTCAATAATATTGAAAGAACTATTTATACAGACAGAAAAGTTGGTAATGATGGTACTGCATCGAGTATTGGGAATGATAAGGCTTTATTACAAGTAAGTAGTGCTGATTTAAAAGCCAATAACCCTACGAATAATTTTAGTATAGATACCAAACGTGGTTATCTTGCAGCGTTGTTTGGTTACAATGTAACTTCTGCCATGGCATCAAACCTAACGACGAGCAATAGTGATGCTGCCAATACGTCCTTTGTAAATTTTCTCACACAATCCAATGCAACACTTCGCCAAATGGGCGCAGTAATGCATTCTAGACCCATATTGATTACACAAAAAGGGACAACCCAATTTGATGCTAAAACAGGTGATTTAAGTTACAAGGATCGTGATGACTTAATTGTATTTGGAACAACTCAAGGGTTATTACATGTCATCCGAGCAGGTGACAGTGCAACAGACAGTAATGCGGGTAAAGAAGTATTTACATTTGTTCCTAATGAAATGATTGAAAAGCAAAGCAAAGGTTTTTTAAATCAAGAAAATCAGGGAAGAAACCTAGAGTATGGCGTTGACGGTCCTTGGACAGCCTATACTGAATATGTCACTAAGTCTGGTACAAATGCAACAGAGCCTGTTGTAACGGTGAGCGGTGGTAAACAATGGTTATATGGTGGTTTACGCATGGGAGGGCGCAGTTATTATGCTCTAGATCTATCTGATGTTACCTCTACCAGCGGAAAACCAAAAATAAAATTTAGAATTAGCCCTGACGATGCAGCAGCATATTCACCAATTAGCTATATGGGGCAAAGTTGGTCTAAACCTACTTTAGCTTGGATAAACTGGCAAGGTTCACGCAAGCTGGTAATGATTGTTGGTGGTGGCTATGACCCAATTTATGAAAATATAGGTACGCCAACATCCAGTAGTATTGATAAAGGTGCGGGCGTATATATTTTTGATGCTGAAACTGGCTCAGTTTTATGGTGGGCAAGTGCAAATGCGGCAGCTGATAAAGTCACCGAGACGAATGTCAGTAATATGAAGCGTAGTGTGGTGAGTCAGATAAAAGCAATTGACCGTAATAGTGATGGACTCGTAGATCACCTATACTTTGGTGATTTAGGCGGTCAATTGTGGCGTGTAGACTTAGACAGTTCAAATCAAGCGGGTAAGACGGCTAATTTAGCGAAACGCGTCACTCGTATTCTAAATCAGTCTAATGCATCAGATGTGCCTAGATTCTATTCTACACCTACATTTACCATTCATAACAATGGCGGAAGTTTGTTTGCAGTACTGACAATTGGTTCAGGTAACTTGAGTTCACCTATGTCAGAAACCAATAAAAATGATGCTTTATATGCTGTTTACGATAAAGATGTTACACGTCGAAATTTATCAGTATTAAAGGACAGTGAATTAAATTCGGTTGATATCAATTCAATGACCACAGGCAGTAAACAGCTGGTTAAAAATACTGATGGTAATACTGCGACAAGTTTCAGTTTTGGTGGGTGGTATTATCCGTTAGGTTCTAAAAAACGTGTTCTCAATGATAATATCGCGATTGACAGTGATTTATATGTCAGCATATTTAATGCAAACATAGATATTGATGACGTTGATTGTTACGGTGGTGTGCGAGGTGAAAGTAAGGCTAATCAATTCTGTCTACCTTATGGTCAATGCACTGTATTGAGTGGGAATACTATAGTTGTTAAGAATCGTCCAAATGAAATTTCATTAGGAAAAGGGAATATCGGTATCAGTTTCGGTGGTAAGGATAAAAATCGTGGTTTAGTTCTAAACTTTCCTACAACTGAATCTTTAACAAACTATACCAGTAAAACTAAGTTTATTTCCCAGCGTTGGTATGAACGTTAAGGACGAATCCATGAAAAAAATACAAGGATTTACCCTTATTGAGTTAGTTATTGTTGTCATTATTATTGCAATAATGGCAGCTATAGCCATACCTACCTATAAGGATATAATTCAGTCAAATAGAGAGAAAAAAGTTCAACAAGAAATCTTAAAGCTTGCTGAGCAATTGGAAAGATATAAAACTAGAAATTTTAATTATAGAAATTTTTCTGAAACGGCTACAGAGTTACCTGAAGGCTATATATTGAAAATTTTAGATTTGGAAGACAGTTCAAAAAATCTGACAGATGATGTACAGGGGATAGGCTGGTATATTTCAGTCTCCCCACCTACTGATGCAAACAATCGTAACTATAATCCTAAAAATAATTATTTTTTGATGAGTAGTCATGGATTGCAATGTAAATCACGTTTAGCAAGTGATGTAAATTTTAAATGTGAACCTTGGAACGATGGAACAAAAACAGGAAGCCAACCATGGTAAAAGAACAGGGTTTTAGCTTAATTGAACTACTTATTGTTGTTGCAATTTTAGGGATATTGGCAAGAATTGCTTATCCAATGTATACAGACTATTTAATCAAAGCAAACCGTGTTGATATGCAGTCTGAAATGGTTAGGATTGGCGGCTTATTACAAAAATATAGGACATTGAACTCTACATTTCTAAAAAAACAGGATGCGACTCCAATTGATCTAACTACAGTAGGTGTTGCAGACCAATATCCTTCTGGCGGTAAACCATTATATAAGCTTACTTTATCTAATGTCTCCGCAGGAACATGGATATTAACAGCAACGCCAAATGAAAATACAAATCAAGCTGGAAATGGTTCTATAGTGCTGAACAATCAAGGTCAAAAATGTTGGACCAAAGGCAGCACATGCACCCCGTCCGCAACTACAAACTGGGACGGTAGATAAAATTTAAATTCAAAATTGTGGATAAACAAAAATTGATCTTTCTTTCACACTCAAGATAACGTAAAATACCGCCCTCTATGAAAGGGGTTTGAAATGTATCGATGGTCGGTGCGAGGATAATCCGTAAAAACTATAAGGTTCTATCATGGTTGTAATTCGTCTAGCACGCGGTGGTGCTAAAAAACGTCCGTTCTATCAAATCATTGTGACTGATAGCCGTAATGCACGTGACGGTCGTTTCATCGAACGTATTGGTTTCTTTAACCCTACAGCTCAAGGTAAAGCAGAAAAACTTCGTTTAGATGCTGACCGTTTTGCTCACTGGGTTTCACAAGGTGCTCAACCTTCTGAACGTGTTGCTTCTTTAGCTGCTCAAGCGAAGAAAGCTGCAGCTGCTGCATAATTTATTCAGCAGTAGGTAGCCCATGACACCAACACAGAATGTGCCCGAAGATCGTATTCAGATTGGACAGCTACGTTCAGCATATGGATTAAATGGGTGGCTCTGGGTCTATTCCAATACTGAACCCATGAGCAACATTTTTGACTACCTGCCTTGGTACATAGAAACCAAAGCAGGTTGGCAAATTATCGATGTAAAACGTTGGAAACCACATGGCAAAGGTCTTGTTGTTGCGCTAAAAGGTGTGATTGATCGCACCGCAGCAGACAATTTGGTTGGCGCTAATATCTGGATTTCAAAGTCGCAACTGCCTCAACCGGGTGTGGATGAGTACTATTGGTCTGATTTAAAAGGTCTAACAGTGTTAGGTTTGAATGATGAAGAGCAAGAAGTAAATCTCGGTAAAATCCATGAACTGTTTGAAACAGGCGCCAATGATGTAATGGTTGTTCGTGCAACAGCAGATAGCATCGATGGTGAAGAGCGAATGATTCCATGGCATAAAGATGTGGTACAACGCGTTGATCTCGAAGCTGGTCGTATCTACGTGAATTGGGGCGTGGATTATTAATCCTTAGGATTGGCACAGCAGGAAAATAGAGGAGTCTGCGGTGTTTTTTGCAGTCATTACGCTTTTTCCTGAAATGTTTGAAGCGATTACAGCGTGCGGCATTAGCGGACGCGCGGTGAAACGGGACATTGTACAAGTTCATTGTATCAATCCACGAGAATTTGCCGAGGGCAACTACAAAAGAGTGGATGAACGTCCATTTGGTGGTGGTCCAGGTATGGTGATGATGGCTGAGCCTTTGGCAAAAGCAATACACCATGCCAAACAGCTTGCAAAGCAAGCAGGAGCAGTTCATGTCCCTGTGGTGTATATGTCTCCACAAGGTAAAACCCTAAATGAACCTGCGGTACAGCAATTTATTGATTATGACGGATTGATTGTACTGTGTGGACGTTATGAGGGGGTCGATGAACGTTTGATCCAAAAATATGTAGATCAGGAATGGTCGATTGGAGATTACGTATTGTCGGGTGGTGAACTACCTGCGATGGTTCTATTAGACAGTGTGATTCGACGTTTGCCGAATACCATGTCAGATGAACAGTCAGCAGTGCAAGATTCATTTGTGGACGGTCTACTCGATTGCCCACAATATACCAAGCCAGACCATTTTGAAGGTTTGGATGTTCCTGATATTTTAAAGTCAGGTCATCACGCAAATATTGAAAAATGGCGGTTTTTGCAACGCTATCAACGCACTTTGGAACGCCGACCTGAGTTGGTGGAAAAAGTTGAGTTGACCAAGCAGCAAAAGAAATGGCTAAAAGATCAGCAAGACTCAGCAAAATGATGCTTGGTTCGAGCACAAGATTGAGAAGCAATGCTTCAACAAATTGATATTTAGCCTTGGTTAAATGTCTTTTATAGGCTCCTTAAACTCTCTCATATTTGAGTGAGGCTAAGGGGAAAGATAAACGGGTTGATATGCGATTTAGCCTCTGTCCCCAGCGGTTGTACAGACCTCTTCTGTTCCGCAAAATCGGAGATTCCCACAATGAGTGGTAAACATCCTTTAGTTCAAGCAATTGAAAACCAACAGTTAAAAACTGACATCCCTGCTTTTGCTCCTGGTGACACAGTTGTTGTCCAAGTAAAAGTAAAAGAAGGTGACCGTGAGCGTCTTCAGGCGTTTGAAGGTGTGGTGATTGCGAAGAAAAACCGTGGTTTGAACTCAGCGTTCACAGTACGTAAAATTTCTAGCGGTGTTGGTGTTGAGCGTGTATTCCAAACTCACTCTCCAATCGTTGCTAAAATCGAAGTGAAACGTCGTGGTGACGTTCGTCGTGCTAAGCTTTATTACCTACGCGAATTGTCTGGTAAAGCTGCACGTATTCGTGAGAAATTACCAGCGCGTAAACAAGGTTAATTTTAACTTTGCTTTACAGCTAAAAATGCGCCCAATAAGGCGCATTTTTTATGACTCATTGATGAATGAAAATAGTATATAGTTAACCTGTTGAAAAATGCATACAGTAAAATATCATTTTTCTTGATCAATAAAATCAAAGTGATCAATAGATTGCTTGAAGATCTAAAGCTTGCACTGTCACGTTTTAGCTCTAAAGTTTTAATTGATTTGCGTTGGCGATTTCTTACTTTTTAGAGACGAAAAGTAAAAAAATCCTTTGTTTAACACGGATCTTACGCTGCAAACAAAGCAGTGCTTTGTTTTTGCTCATATCGTCTTTGACCGATGGCGGTATCCATGCCGCCAACCGCGATGTCAGGTAAAGTCTGCTGATGAAAAAGCAAAGACCATTTCAATTATATTAAGTCAATAAGATTGATTGCTATTATAATCCTTGTAATTTTAAACGGTTGGCTTGTTCACGATAGACTTGTACTGGATCAGGTGCAAAGATTGCACGCAAGCCTAAAACCTGATTGACTTCATCTAAATGATTCCAACGATAATCATCACGAATCGTTTTACCAAATTTGGCACTACAGCGAGAGACAAGTCCATCATTGGTTTCAGGAATATTGCGACTGGTGCTGAGTAAGAATGCATCCGTTAAATCTGCAAGATTTGTTAAAACAGCACTTCCTGTGAAAGAATAAAAATAAATACCTTTTTCCTGATATGCACCTTCTCCACATGTTGTTGTCGGAACGCCCATTGGAAATTGATGATTGAAAAGTGCAGAGCCTTCGGTGCTTAAACTTTTTGAACCTGCCAATGCATCATGCGGAAACTCTTTGGGATCAAAGCCCTTAGACCAAACAATCATATTGGAAATAAAATTAACCATGTTGACCAATGGACCTTCAGCTGGAGTGCCTTCTGCTCGTAAAATCACATCCGAAAGTGGACTCCCTTTGTTTGGGGAGCCAACAGCTGTTACCGAAGCAACGTTGTTTGGCATTACTCCGGCAACATAACGTGCAGTGGGACCACCATGTGAGTGACCAATGAGGTTGATTTTTGTTTGTCCTGTAATGGCAAGGATATCTTCAACTTGTTGTACCAATTGTTCACCTCTAACTTCTGTTGAGTTAAATGGTGAAACACTTGTGACCCATGTATTTGCACCATTACGTGCTAAGTCAGGTGCAATTTGGTACCAGTAGTCTTGTCCTGAAGCATTGTCTGAACGAATAAATCCAGCCATGCCATGTACCAATACAATAGGATATTTAGTTTTAGCATAAGTTGATGTTGTTTGACTTGTGGTGATTTGCTGGGCATTAGACGCATACGCACTGGGTACTAAACAAGCCAAGATTAGACTTGCCATCAATGATCCATATTTCATGGGGAAGCTCCATTTAAAATTGTTATTTATTATTGATTCACTTCTAAGTGAAATTTAAAAATATCAAAATTGTCATGAATTACGAGCGGAAAAGTATGAAAAACAACCTTAAATGTAATATTTTATTTCGGAAAAATGTTTATTCAGTGTTAAATTCATAAAAGCCATTGAAATTTATGGAAAGCTTAAAACTAGGTCAAAGAATATTCATACAAGTGATTTGATCTCAATCATTCATATCCAATGCGCTTTATGTTTTATAAAAATTGTTAGAGCCTTTGGTGATTGGTTTATTTTGCACTTTTGACTCATAGATGGTCATTTTATTGTGAGGCGACATGGATGTTTTTATATTGAGCGAAGGGATATGAGCAAAACCAAAAGCCATATTGTAAAAAGAGATACAATATGGCTAATTTAAGTTGAGAACTTATAAACCTTGTACTTTCAAACGGTTGGCATGTTCACGATAGACTTGTACTGGGTCTGGCGCAAAGAGTGCGCGTAAACCTAAAAATTGATTGATTTCGTCCAAATGATTCCAGCGGTAATTATCTCGAATGGTTCTGCCGAATTTCGCACTACAACGTGACACTAAACCATCATTATCATGACCGAGGTTGATCAATAAGCTTGTACCAAGCAGTGCTGAATCCAAGTCTAGAAGATTGGTGACGGCTGTATTGCCTGTAAATGAAAAAAACTGAATGCCTTTTTCTTGATAAGCACCTTCGCTACATGCTGTAGCACCGACGCCCATTGGAAATTTACGATTAAATAAAACTGAGCCTTCGGTCGTAACACTTTTTCCGCCAGCAAGTGCATCATGAGGAAAACTTTTTGGATCTAAGCCTTGCGCCCAAACAATGGCTTTTGAGAATAAATTGACAAGACTGACGACGGGTCCTTCAAGAACTGTACCTTCTGTACTCAAAATGATATCTGCAACTGGGCTGCCTCTTTGTGGTGAACCAATCGCAGTCACGGATGCAACGCGAGTAGGCATGACACCCGCGACATAGCGACTGGTTGGACCACCATGAGAATGACCGACTAAATTGACTTTTTGGCTACCTGTGATGGCTAAAATTTCTTCTACTTGTTGAGCCAGTTGTTCGCCGCGCACTTCGGTTGAATTAAACGGTGATACACGTGTCGCCCATGTGCTTGCGCCGTTTCGTGCCAAATTAGGTAAAATTTGATACCAGTAATCGAGTCCTAAAACATCACCAACCCGAATAAATCCTGCCATACCATGAGCAAATACAATTGGGTATTTGGTTTTTGCATAATCAGAACTTACTTTTGTTGCAGTGACTTGTTGTGCATTGGATGCATGTGTCGTGGATAAAGTACATGCGAGAAATAGACCTGTGATCAGATGTCCATATTTCATCATAAATCTCCGTTGGTTTTATTATTGAGGGGTTTTTGGTATGTATCGATTTTTAACCTAGCAAAGCTGAAGCGAGGTTATCGATGAGATTTGGATGAAAAACAACCTAAACTGTAACTTAATATTTTATTTCTTGGTAAAAAATGAATTGATGTGTTGCCATAACGGTCGTATGGCAACAGGATTTGAGCGCTTTATTTTTAAATCAAACATAAATAAAATCTACTGTTGTTGACCTCACAGTAAATATTTTAGATTAGAAATATTATAAGCCTTCTAATTTCAAGCGATTGGCTTGTTGGCGAAATTGATCAACTGGATTCGGTGAAAATAATCCGCGTAACCCTAAAATTTGATTGACCTCATCCAAGTGGGTTTGATCATAATTATCTCGAATCACTTGTCCTAAATGGGTATTGCAACGAGTGACTAAGCCATCATTATCTAGATTTTTATATGACAAAGGTGCAAGGGTAGAAATTGCAGCATCAGTCAGATCAAGAACATTGGTCAATTGTGCTTTACCCGTCCATGAATAATGGTAGACACCATTTGAAGTCACTTTTTGCCCCTGACCACAATCTTTGGGAATCGCTGCACTTGGATATTTTGCATTAAATTCAGCTGAACCTTTTTCACTAATACTTTGTAAAGAACGATTTAAGCTGTTGGGTAATGATGGATTATTTTCCAATAACGTAATCACCGGCGCTAAAATATATTGACTTACAACGGTTAACAGCGCACTCGCGCCTTGATTACTCAATATATCATCTGCAACTTTAGAGCCTTTTATCGTTCCTGCAACAGCTGTTAAAGATGCTACTTTGGCAGGTGCAACGATTTCAATATAACGAATAGTTGGACCACCATGACTATGTCCAATGAGATTCACTTTGGCTGATCCTGTTAATGCCAAAACCTCATCAACTTGTTGTAAAAGTTGCTCACCACGGACCTCAGTACTTTCTAAAGGAGAAACCTGTGTTGCATAGACCTTTGCACCATTTCGAGCAAGATCGGGGAGCACCTGATAAAAATAATCTAAGCCAAATGATGATGTACCAAGCCGAGTGAAACCAAACATGCCATGGTTAAATACGATTGGATATTTGGTTTTTGCATAGTCAGAACTGACATAGGTTGGAGTGACAGTTTGTAGCCCTGATGCTGAGACTGTCATTCCACTGAGTCCGAGGATGAGACCCAGCCCGAGTGAACCGATCTTTAATTTCATTTTAAATACTCTTTTTGTTTTAACTGGATAAATAACCCACAATTTCTAGAATTGTAAGTTGGTGTAGATTACAGTCCTTGTAACTTCAAACGATTGGCATGCTGTCGGTATAAGGCAACGGGATCTTGTGAGAACCAACCTCGTAAACCAAACATCATATTGGCTAAATCGGTATGATTTAAATCGTAATTATCTCTAATCACTTGTCCAATATGCGTACTACAACGCGGTACCATGCCATCATTATCAGTGTTGCCGTACACTAAGGGGGCGAGTTGCATTAATAGGGTATCGATATCTAATAAATTTGTGGTTTGCGCAGTTCCTCCCCAAGAGTAATAATGAATTCCATTTTCTATTTTCGCACCCGTTTTATTACAATCTGTGGCGAGTGCAGCTGTTGGAAATTTGCTGTTAAATGTAGAAGAGCCTGTTTCTGAGAGCGATTTCATCGAGGCATCAAAGTTAATCGCTAAATCTGGATTTTCCTGTGCCCATGCGATCAGTGGACCAACAATATATTGTCCCAAAATATTCATCAAAATTTTACTTGCTTGATTATTTTGAATGCTGTCGGCAACACGAGAACCTCGAAAAGTTCCACCTACACCCGTGATAGATGCGACATATTGAGGTTTAACCGCTGCAACATAGCGGATAGTTGGACCGCCATGACTGTGTCCAATCAAGTTGACTTTGTCCTTTCCTGTGAGTGCTAAAACCTCTTCTACTTGAGTGATCAGTTGTTCTCCACGCACTTCAGTGGTATTGGCAGGAGACAATTGTGCTGCAAATACGGTTGCACCATTACGCGCCATGTCGGGTAAGATCTGATACCAATAGTCAATATTAAAACGCTCATTTCCGATTCGAGACCATCCGAGCCAACCATGTGTCATGACTATAGGATATGCAGTTTTTGCATAATCTGATTTGATTGTATCTTTGATTTGCAAAATGCCGGGAGATGCCTGTGTCAAGCTGGCTAAACCAAGTCCCAACACACAGCATATACTGAGCCACAAACGATTTTTTATTGTCCTGTTTTTCATTTTTTTTTCCTGTTATATCACAATTTTATTGGCTAATTTGCAAACGGTAATTGACCTCCTTGGTCATGTACCGTTTCAAATGTTTGTAATCTAAGTTGTTCTTGTTGATTGGAAAATTGTTGTGATTTGAGTTGTTGTATTGCACTTTGTTTAGCGGAATCACTCATATTGCTGTTGAGAATGGTGTCTCGCTCAGATAAATACTGGTTCACTTTATTTTTCCAGTCACCTCTTTGGACATCTAATGTTTCTAAACGTTGAGTTGCTTCTGGACCAACAAGATTAGTACGCATTTGATGTAGTTCTTGTGCTGAGCCACCGCGTGCTTTAATGTCTGCTGTGAGTTTTCTGAGGTCTTCAAGTTGATTTAGTTGTTGCAGATTTTCTTTCCAATCTTCAGGAAGTTGATCAAACAATGCTTTGAGTTTTTTGGCTTTTTCGCTTGCAGATAAGGATGCGTCATCCATCACAGCCATTCGATCGACGGTATATTGGTCATAGGTATCTTGCGTACCAAATAGACCTTGGATTTCATAATCTGAGAAGAATTTCTTTCTTAAATTTTTGGTATTGTCCACAATCTGTTGATAGTATTTAGCACTTTCCTTGTCCGCATTGGGCGCTTGTAAATCTGCTAATTTACCTCGGTAATCTATGTAGCGTGTCCATAAATCACTCAACTGAGATAGAACAGGCTCTTTATAGCTTGTTTGAAGATAACGTTGGAAATCTGTTTTGATTTGTTCAATTGTTTTTTCACCATACTGGGTAATGAAATATTCAAAACAGTCTTTGGTTTGTTCATTGACAATTAAGCGATTGGAAGCATCTACTCGAATTTGACAATTAATTTGCGTGTCTTGTTGGCTCTTGCTGGCAAAACTTAGCGCTTCTGATGTTGAAAGCTGAGAAGCGGCAATTTGTCCTTCAGACTGAGTTGTATCGTCCGAAGTCTGATGTGCTTCAGCTGTTTGATGACTGGGTTTAAGCCAGAAAATGACTGCCAAAATCACCACTAAAATAATAAACAACACTATCCCAAGCGTTTTTTTTCTAGATGAATCCATCTAATGTCCTATATTTTTTGTATTTTTATTCAAAAATAATTTGCCATAAAACCGCAAGTTTCAAATATAAAATTTGTAAAAATAGATGAGTGGTTTTTGTTAAAATAACTCATCAACTTATGTATAAAGATCAAGATGTCCTCAAAAGCCCAGAAGATTCCACGTCGTCATATCAGTGGTGTATTTTTATTGAATAAACCATTGGGCATTAGTTCAAATGCAGCATTGCAAAAAGTTCGTTGGTTGTATCGAGCACAAAAAGCCGGGCATACAGGTGCACTTGATCCTTTGGCTTCGGGTTTACTACCGATTTGTTTAGGCGAAGCGACCAAGTTTTCGCATTATTTATTAGATTCGAACAAACGTTATCGTACAACCATTCAGTTGGGGCACAGTACAACTACAGGTGATGTGGAAGGCGAGGTCTTGTTAGAGAAAGATGTACCTGAATTAAGCCAAGCGAATATTGAGCAGGTTTTGAAACAATTCACTGGTGACATACAGCAAATTCCTCCAATGTATTCAGCTTTAAAGAAACAAGGACGTCCATTGTATGAGTTGGCTCGTCAAGGCATTGAAATTGAGCGTGAGGCTCGACCTATCCATATTTTTGCTGTTGAACTTATTGAGTTTACATCACAGAGCCTGACTTTAGATATCACTTGTTCGAAAGGGACTTATATTCGAGTGCTAGGTGAAGATATTGCCAAAGCATTAGGTACGTATGGACATTTGACTTATTTACATCGGATTCAGACAGGTCACTTTGATTTAATCCCCGAATATACCATTGAATATTTGGAAAGCTTAACTGAACAAGAGCGAGAAAAGTTGTTGCTTCCTGTATATGCACCAATTGATCATTTTTTAAAGGTTCAGGTACCTCAAGGTCGTGCAGAATATTTCTGCCGCGGTATGGAAAGTAATATAGATCATGCTGCAGTCGCAGAAGTGCTTGTATTCGATGGTGAAAAATGTTTAGGGCTGGCTGAAATTACGGATAAGAAGCGCTTGGTACCGAAACGTGTTTTAAATCTTTGATTAGAAATATTGCCTCAAAATTCAGTGGATTGAAGAACGAGCACTGTTCAAATATAGCACCATTAAAAGATAAGTGAATGTTATGGAATTTGATATTATTCTCAGTTTAGTGTTTTTTGCCTTTTGTGCAGGCGCGATTGATGCTGCTGTCGGAGGTGGGGGACTGATTCAAATTCCTGCTTTGATGGGGGCGTTGCCTCATTATCCGACGGCTACGGTTTTTGGTACTAACAAGCTTGCATCCATTTGTGGAACTGCATCCGCAGCATTTTCTTATTTAAAACAAGTCAAAATTGAATGGAAATTGCTTGCGGTTATCGGGATCACAGCTTTCATCAGTTCATTTGGTGGTGCTGCTTGTGTCTCTTTAATTCCACAGGAAATTTTACGTCCCTTTGTCTTGTTTATGTTGATTGTCATCGCAATCTATACGTTTTTTAAAAAACAGTTTGGGCAAGTACATTTTCAACAGGAAGTCACCCATAAAATGCTGTTGATCGCAGGTATCGGTGGTTTATTGATTGGTTTTTATGATGGAATTTTTGGACCAGGCACAGGCAGTTTCTTTATTTTTTATTTTATTCGTTATTTGAAAGTTGACTTTCTCCATGCTTCGGCACTTTCGAAAATCGGCAATTTCATGACCAATTTTGCAGCATTGAGTTTCTTTATTCCCACAGGGCATGTGCTATTTCAATTGGGCTTAATGATGGCAGTCGCCAATATTTGTGGCTCACTGGTGGGCGTGAAAATGGCGTTGAAATATGGAAGTGGTTTTATTCGAATTTTATTTTTAATTTTAGTCAGTATCTTGATTTGTCGTTTGGGATATCAAATGTTCATGGCTTAAGTTTTATATTCAAAACACCCCACAAAATTTAAGTTTTTTTGATACAAAAAACTCTTAAATTTTGTGGGGCTTTTTTTTGATGGTTTATTTATGATTGATGACTTATTCAGCGAAATTTATCGACTCAATAAAAAAGAAATCAGTGCTCACGTAGAATCAAAAAAAGAGGGATTTTGATGAACATATTCGAGGCTTTACGAGAAAGCCACAGGATTCAGAAGGATTTGTCTGAACAGCTCATTCATACATCAGGTGATACGCCTGAACGACGGAAAATTTTTAATTTACTCAAAAATGAACTATTTGCACATGCAGTTGCCGAGGATCGTTATTTTTATAGTCCGTTAATGATGACGGATTCGGGTTTAAATATTACTCGTTTGGCGCTTGCTGAATATCAAGAAATGGAGGCGATCTTAGATTCTTTAGAACAAACTGATTTTAGTCATTCACGTTGGTTGGTGTTGGCAAAAAGGTTATCAGATACTGTTGCAGGGCACATCTACCAGAAAGAGCAAAATTTTTTTATGAAAGCAGGGAAAATTTTAGATGAAAATCAGAAAATAACCTTAGCGAAAAAATATTTGTCAGAATATAAAAAATATAAAGCAAAAGAAATAATGCGTTTGATTGGGTAATCCTACTCAATTCACCTGATCGTAACCACTAAGATTTGATTAAAATCAATTCGACTTAGCTTGACGCTAGATCTTCATACATTGGATAGGGCACGCTTAAAACAATGACTGAAAAAGATCAATCATTGTTGAGTGCTGCTGGATTTCGTGCAGAACGGAAGGTTACCCCTACAGACGCGGTCATGATACAAATTAAAGCAATAATTTGCCATGTTGTAATATGTTCATTGATTAAAACCATTCCAGCAATTGCTGCCAGAGCAGGGGATAAGCTGGACAAGGTACCATAGCTCATTTTACTGAGTTGTTTGAGTGCCAGTAGATCTAAAGCATAAGGGATTGCTGTTGCCAAAAGCGCAATCAGTAAGGCTTTACCCCAATATTGAGTTTGTAATAAAGCCTGTGAATCATGTACTGCGCTGATTGGTAACATCACCAGTGCCGAGAGAACAATCGCAATACTGAGCGCATGCATACCTATATTTTGGCGAACCACTTTCTGTCCAAAGTAAATATAACTTGCCCAGCAAATACCCGCACCAAGCGCAAATGCTGCACCAAGATAAGAAAAGTTATGCGCATTGGCATCATGCCAAGGCACCATTAAGGCGATACCTATGATGGCGAGGAATACCCAAATATAATCACTTTTTTGTTTAATCGAGAGTAGTGCTAATGTCAGTGGACCTAAAAACTCGAGTCCAACAGCAATCCCTTGCGGTAATTTGCCTAAAGATGCATAGAACAATACATTCATCAGACATACGGAACCACTATAATATAAAAGTTCTTTCCATCTTAGATAAGGTAAACGTTTGATAATTTTCCATGAACGGAACATCAAAATAATTAAAATGGAAGCAAAACATAACCTTAAAGTCACGACCGTAATGGGATCTAAAACTTCAAACAACTGTTTGGCAAATGAAGCACTGATCTGATAAGCCACCATAGATAAAACCATGAAAAGCACAGCAGTGAGTTGAGAGTTTGGCATGTTTATGGTGTAAAAAAGAATTGGATAGATTTTAACACTTTCTTAAATTTATTTTGGTATTTCGTAAATATATGAATATTCATTTAATATTTTGCTTTGAGATTATGGGTACTCCTCTGTAAGATGTGAAAGATTATACTTGCAATGGCACATGTGTTAGGAATAAAAGATGTCAGGACATACGAACAATACTGAAAATATAGCCTTAAATGGGGCGCAACATTCACAAGCAGAAGCTTGGTATATCGAAGTCCTCAAATTAGAACAACAAGGCTTTGCCCAAACTGAACAAGATGCTCAGGCACGTGTGGATTTGTTGGTCAATGCATCGAATCAAGATTTTGCGCCCGCAAGTACCTTGTTAGGTCAGTGGCATGTCTTGGGACGTTATTTAAACCAAAGTATTCCTTCCGCCATTCTTTTTTTTCAACATGCCGCAAAGCTTAATCATGGTTTGGCACATTTAGAGCTCGCTTATCTTGGATTGAACCATGCAAGCGATCAGTTGACTCAGGCACAAGCATTGATGCACTTGCAACAAGCTGTCCAATTGAACCATCCAGAGGCAATTTTTGTCTATGCACAACAACAACTTGCACAAGATCCGCAAACTGCTTACCAATTACTTTTAGACAATTATTTAAAAAACCAGCATCAAAATAGTTTGAAGTTTTGTGTCGAGTTTTCTGGATTTGACCCGATCAAAGTACAAAATGAATTACTCAAAATTGCTGAAAAAGATCATTTTGCCTGTGCCTTATTGGCATTTAGTTATTTCACGCAGCACAATCTAGATGCTGCTTTCAAATATGCTGAAATTGCTCAACAACACAATGACCCTTTTGGTTGTTATGTTCGTGCTTTAGTTGAGCAACAACGTGATCAAGGTGATGCCACACTTGCTCAAGAGTTTTTACTCAAAGCTGCGAAAAATGGACATATTGAGTCGGCTTACTTAGCCGCAGTAAACTTGCTCAAAAACGCTGAAAATGCTAAGACTGAACAAAAACACCAAGAATATGCCACACTGGCTGTTGAATTATTATCACATGCAGCAGTTGCTGGGCATGTACCCGCACAATATTCGCTAGCTCAATGTTTACGTTATGGTTTAGGCACTGAAAAAAATCTGGATCAAGGTGTTTCTTGGCTAGAAAGAGCAGCAATGCAAAATCATCCAGATGCACAATTTGAACTGTCTATGCTATTGCCTTTGGAACATGAACATCACTTACCCTTATTAAATGCTGCGGCTGAGAAAGGGCATACTCAGGCGATGCTGTGTATGTCGATTTTTGAACAGCGCCAAAACAATGCTCAAGGAGCACTAGATTGGTTAAATAAGGCGAAAGAGCTCCAAGTGCCGCGTGCATTTTTTCTACTCGGACAAATGTATCGAGAGGGTAAATGTGTTGATGTTGATTTGAGTCTAAGTGCAGATTTATTTAAACAGGCAGCGGATCATGGTGATATAGATTCTTATTTCGAACTGTTTAAAATTTATAAAGATGGAATCGGTGTACGAAAAAATAAGAAAACAGCCAGTAAATATCTAGATTTAGCAAAAGAAAATCAGCATATTGAAGCGGCATCGATTGAGTTCTAAATCAAAGTTCAGCAGATGAATAATTTATCACAACGCACTTTTGCACATGTAGAGACATATATTCACCACACAGGTCGCTTATTTGTGGTGGGGGATATTCATGGTCACTATGATGCATTGATGCAAAAATTGGCAGATGTACGCTTTGATTTTCAAACTGATGTGCTAATTGCTGTAGGGGATCTTGTTGATCGAGGTCCTGAGAGTCTGAAATGTTTGAATTTAATTGATGAGCCGTGGTTTAAAAGCATCCTCGGCAATCATGAGGAAATGTGCATTTTATCCCATGTCGATCCCCTGATGAAAAATCTGCACGCCCAACATGGGGGTGAATGGTTTTATGCTTTAAGTTTGCAACAACAAAAACAAGTGATTGAGAAGCTGGAAACATTACCTGTACTTTTAGAAGTTATACACCAAAACAAAAAATATGGTTTTGTGCATGCAGATATTAATCTTAATGATTGGGAAGCCTTTAAATTATCAACAAAAGCGAAAAGTAGAGAGTTGGCACTTTGGGGGAGGGGACGAATTAAAAATAAACGCTTTATGCGTTATTCGAATGTTAAAGGGGTTGAGCAGGTTTTTCTGGGGCATACTGTGGTTGATTATGTGACAAAGAAGCACAACTGCTATTTTCTCGATACGGGTGCTTGTTTTGGGCGTGAATTAACACTTGTTGAAATAGATTGCCAGCTTCCTATAGAAAAACAGCAACGTGTAATCAAATCTTAATCCAATAAAATTTTATGTTGCTTTAAATCAACTTCATTTTAGAATCACTCCTAATAGTAATCATCTCATTACACTTTATGACTCTATTGATTGAAATTTATTGTTATTTTGCTGAATAAGCTAGGTACATCATAAGAAAAATAGCATCAAATTTTTGAAATAAAATGCCTATATCGAAAAATAAATACATACTAAACTTAATTTTGTTAAGCGTGTCACAAAATTAGTAAAAAAAGGCGATTAAAATGAAAAACTATATAAAATGGGTACTTTTGGCATTCATTGGTCTATTTTTGGTTGCATGTAAGCCGACCGCTAAATTTGAATATAGTCCTGTTGCACCAAGTACAGGCGAAATTGTCAAATTTGATGCGACGAAAAGTACGGTATATAAAGCAAAAGAAGGCAATGCAATCCGCACGTATGCTTGGAATTTTGGTGATGGTACTCAGGGAACGGGTGCCACAGTTGAACATACTTATACGCAAGTGGGGCAATATACAGTGACATTGAATGTCACCGATCTTGCGGGACAAACCAGCTCCACCACACAAAAAATAAAAGTAAAACAGGGTGCAATCACAACCAATAAACAAGTTGCAATTCTGGTTCAAACTGTTAATGGTGCATCCATTCCTGATGCAGATGTTACCATACTAGGGCAGCGTATAAAAACGGATCAAAATGGTCGTGCAAGTTTGAACCTTATACTGCCTCAAGCGACAAAAACAGTGGTCGCTCAGTTTGAAAAAGCCGGTTTTATTGGTCAGTCCATCGTGTATGAGGTGGCAAATTTAAAAGCACTATCTGTAAATTTATTGGCGATCAAACAGGTTGTCCCTGTATCTGAAATTTCTATGGCTCAAGTGATACAATCTCAAAATTTGGGTGCAACCATTACGATTCCTGCAAACGCTTTTGTAAAAAATAATGGTGAGTTGGCAACTGGTGCAGTAAATGTCGAATTTACGCCTTGGGATATCACCAATGCTGATCTAAATGCGATGTCTGCCAATGGCGTGGCAAAAGATGCACAAGGTAACATTGTTGATCTGATTAGCGCAGGGATGATTACCGCAACATTTAAAGATGCCAATGGTCAGGAACTACAACTTGCCAATGGGAAAACAGCAGATATTCAAATGAATTTACCTGTAAAAAGTCTCAATAACCAAGAAATGAAAGCTGGAACTGAAATTCCTATGTGGTATTTCGACGAAAGCAGTGGATTGTGGATTGAGGAAGGTAAAGGTCAAGTCATTACATCAAATCAATCTGCTACAGGTCTTGCTGTACATGCGACAGTGCGTCATTTTTCGACATGGAACTGGGATTTAAAATTTGAAAATGCGGGTTCAGTCTTTGTCCAGTGTCAATCTAGTGGAGAGGCGATTCCATGTTATGTCACGGCAAAAATCACCCTAAATGATGGTTCTGCTTTAACCAAATCAAATAGTGTTGCTAAAGAAGGCTTAACAGTAGTGAATATGCCTTCAAGCGGTACAATTTATTGGTCAGCCAAAGACCTCACAGGTACGCTGTTGGGAGAAAAAACTTCAACAACTGCAGGTAATGTGATCATTGATCTCGGAAAACCGACGACGGATCATTTTATAAAATGTGAACTTCCTAATGGCACAGCAGTGTCCTGCTCTGGAAAAATAAATGAGAAGTTTGACTTTTCTGTAGCGCAAGATGGCGGACGCTTGATCACAGGTATAAAGGATTCAGATGGACAGTTGGACTGGTCAGCACAAAGCGCTTTAATTTTTGAAACCAATCAATGGGTACGTTACAAAGGTAAACAAGTTTCAGGTTTGAATGGTAATGTGAATATTGTTTTGACTGATCGTGAAGTTGTTTACAGCAGTAGTAAAGGTTTAACTTTCCCTGCCGTTTGTACCAGTTTGATTGATTCTTCAAATGGACCCATTGAACCTAATGGCAATTGGGAAGTTATGCCTGAATTAATTGGAAAGTATTGCAATATAGAAATTACGGTATATGGCTTAGATGGTGTAGAGGAGGAAACCTTAACGTTTAATGCTATTTATGGAAAACCAGTACAAATTCAACTACCAAATCAATATTCAGGTTTTCTTGCAAGTGGAAAAGGTCCTATTGGTTATTTAAGTATTTATGCATTGATACAAGACAATGGGCAAGAATGGGTTGAGCGAATTGGTTTTGAATCTGAGCCTGATCAGAATGCCATGATCAAACTATTGATGGGTGCACCTGACTGGTAGTTTTTACATGAAACTCATTAAAACCACCTTTCGAGGTGGTTTTTTTAGATTTGCTTTCTTTTTTGGGCAGTCACTGTACAGCCAATTGAAGCACTGATAATGGTGGCTAAAGCTAACCATTGTGTCCATAACAATTGTTCACCTAAGAAAATAAACCCAGAGAATGCTGCAATTGCAGGCTCAAGACTCATCAGTGTCCCAAAACTTAAAGCGGATAAATTTCTTAAAGCAATCATTTCCAAAGAGAACGGCAAAGCACTTGCCAAAATAGCCAATGCAATAAAATAGACTAAATTTGATGGCTGAAAAATTTCAATCGGCATCCCTGAGAACAAGGCAATCGGTAGTAAACACAGTGTTCCCACAAACATGCCCAAACATACGGTGTGATTTCCCGAAACACCAGAGGGACGTTGCCCTGCAACAATATAAACAGCCCAACATGCACCAGCAGCTAAGGCAAAAGCAATTCCAACTGGGTCAAGGTGATGTTGTGCTTGGTCAAAAGGAAACAATAAAACTAAGCCGAGAATTGCAAGCCCGACCCAAATAAAATCAAATTTTCGACGCGCATAGAAAAGTGCAACACTCAGTGGACCGATAAATTCAAAAGCGACAGCAATGCCCAACGGAATACGGTGAATAGACAGATAAAATAAAGCATTCATTCCAGCAAGTGCCAAACCATAACTGATAATAGATGACCATTTGACTTGCTTTAAATTGACCTGCCAGATTTTAAAAATGACAGCTAGAATCAGACCGCCTAAAAGCAGACGCATTGCAGAAATCGCCAATACTGGGAATTGTTCAAACAGCGTTTTGGCAAGAGCACCGCTGCTTTGCACACTGATCATGGCAAAAAACAGTAAAGCGATCGCTTGTAGATGTGGTGCATTTTTTAAATTGAGCATGCTATGAAATACTTAGAATAAGGATGATATGTATTAAGAATTTGAATTTTTAACGAAGTGCAGTCTTAGAGATGATTGTACATTTGATCTGAAGTAATGACCAATAAAAAAACCACAGGAATGTTCCTGTGGTTTTTCAAGCTTAATAGCCTTAGAACAATACGCGAACTCGGATTGTACCTTCAACTTCATGAAGAGTATCAAGCGCTTCTTGAGATGCAGTTGCGTCTACATCCATTACCAAGTAACCAACGTCACCTTTAGTCATTAAAGACTGACCAGAAATGTTGATTCCATGTTCAGCGAACAGGTTGTTGATCTTAGAAAGAACACCCGGTACGTTTTTATGAATATGCAGTAAACGGTGTTTCCCTTCAGTCAATGGAAGAGCAATTTCAGGGAAGTTTACAGCAGATAAAGTCATACCTTTATCTGAGTAAGCAACAAATTTCTCTGCAACTTCTAAACCGATATTGGCTTGAGCTTCCATCGTTGATCCACCAACGTGTGGTGTAAGGATCACATTGTCTAAGCCACGAAGAGGAGAAACAAATTCTTCACCATTGGCTTTCGGCTCTTTCGGGAATACATCTACTGCTGCACCAGCAATATGACCAGATTTGATCGCATCCGCTAAATCTTCAATAACAACACATGTACCACGTGCTGCATTGAGGAAGATTGAACCTTCTTTCATTTTTGCAAATTGATCTTTTGCAAAGAAATTACGTGTTGAAGGAACATCTGGAACATGTAAAGTAACCACATCAGCATTGGCAAGTAATTCATCTAAAGAACCAACTTGGCGTGCATTACCCATAGGAAGCTTGGTCACAGCATCATAATAAATCACATGCATACCCATGCTTTCAGCCAAAACTGAAAGTTGTGAACCAATTGAGCCGTAACCCACGATACCTAAAGTTTTTCCACGTGTTTCAAACGAGCCGACAGCTGACTTGTTCCAACCACCACGGTGTGTAGATGCAGATTTAGCAGGTACACCGCGAAGTAAAAGAATCGATTCTGCAAGAACAAGTTCTGCAACTGAACGAGTATTTGAATATGGTGCGTTAAATACAGGAATACCACGAATCATGGCTGCATTTAAATTCACTTGGTTTGTTCCGATACAGAAACAACCCACTGCGATCAATTTATTCGCAGCTTCAAAGATTTCTTCAGTTAATTGTGTACGGGAACGAATACCAATGAAGTGAGCATCTTTCACCGCTTCTTTCAACGCTTCACCCTCAAGCGCAGTTTTACGGTAATCGATATTGGTATATCCAGCAGCATTTAATGTGTCGATCGCGTTTTGGTGAACGCCTTCTAACAACAAGAAACGAATTTTATCTTTAGGTAGTGAAAGATGTTGGCTCATTACGGCTCCGCTACAAAGGCCAAATTTAGTCGCAATATGATACCATAGACCTTGTTCTATAGATATTTTGATTGTGACACTACAGTGGATATTTTATCTACGATTTCTGATAAGCATTATTCAAAAATCAAATGAAATGCTAATGCATTGATTTTTATCATGCTTGCTGATGGCTTTATATACAAAGTGTGGATAATGTGAATCAAATCTGTACTTTATCCTGAGCAGTCATCTGGGTAAAATAGTGCTGAAATCGGTGAGATTGAAGATTTAGGCTAAAAAATATGCTGAAAAATTTTCACTGACTGATTTAAAATCTCAAATGTTGTATACGACGCCTTTTATTTACTTCTTGCTAGGTCCGCAAAACGATGAATGCTCCAGTAACGATAGCACCAGAATTATTGACCCAATTGACGCAAATTGTCGGTGAAAACCGAATTAAAACCGATGCGGACAGTTTAGAAAATTGGGGTAAAGATCATACTAAGCATTTCGATCCAAAACCTTCGATTATCGTTTTTCCTTCTAGTACGGAGCAGGTGCAAGCCATTGTTCAATTGGCTAATCAATTTAATGTTGCGATAACACCATCTGGTGGACGTACTGGATTATCGGCTGGTGCTGTTGCAGCGAATGGTGAAATTGTCGTGAGCTTCGACAAAATGAACCAGATTTTAGAGTTTTATCCTGCTGATCGTATGGTGCGTATCCAAGCTGGTGTCGTGACTGAGCAACTGCAGAATTATGCTGAAGAACAGGGAATGTATTATCCCGTTGATTTTGCTTCTGCTGGTTCGTCTCAACTGGGTGGAAACATTGGAACCAATGCAGGTGGGATTAAAGTCATCAAGTACGGTATGACACGTAACTGGGTGCTTGGTCTGACAGTCGTGACAGGAAAAGGCGATGTATTGCGTTTAAACAAAGGCATGATCAAAAATGCTACAGGTTATGCAATGCAGCACTTATTCATTGGTGGTGAAGGTACTTTAGGTCTAGTGACTGAAGCTGAAATTAAACTTGAACGTCAACCACATGACTTACAAGTGATGGTACTGGGTGTACCTGATTTTGATGCGATCATGCCAGTATTACATGCTTTTCAAAATAAAATTGACCTCACAGCATTTGAGTTCTTTGGTGAACTTGCGATGCAAAAGGTATTAGACCGTGGTCATGTTCAACGTCCATTTGAAACTGAATGTCCATTCTATGTTTTGCTTGAGTTTGAAGCGCCGTATGAACCGATTATGGATGCGGCGATGGAAATTTTTGAGCATTGTATGGAACAAGGTTGGGTACTTGATGGCGTGATGAGCCAAAGTCTCGAACAAGTACAAAGCTTATGGCGCTTACGTGAAGACATTTCAGAAACGATTGCACCATTTACCCCTTATAAAAATGATATTTCTGTACTGATTACGCATGTTCCTGCGTTTATTAAGGAAATAGATACGATTGTTGCGGAGAACTATCCCGACTTTGAAATTTGCTGGTTCGGGCATATTGGTGACGGCAACCTGCATTTAAATATTTTAAAACCTGCAAATTTATCGAAAGATGAATTCTTTGCAAAGTGTCAGGTTGTCAATAAATATGTGTTTGAAACAGTGAAGAAATATGATGGTTCGATTTCTGCTGAGCATGGTGTGGGCATGACCAAAAAGCCTTATCTTGATTACACCCGTACTGCTGAAGAAATTGAATACATGAAGGCTTTAAAGAAAGTATTTGATCCAAATGGGATTATGAACCCGGGTAAACTCTTTGATCTTTAAAAGTTTGAACCAAAAACGCTCCTCAGGGAGCGTTTTTTATGGACACACAAAAATAAAAATAAATTTACAGTGTTGTGGTTATTTGTCGTTAAAAATTTGTTATGTTTGTAGCGCTTAAACATTGATAA
The DNA here is from genome assembly GCF_019702905.1 of Acinetobacter sp. Tol 5. NCBI lineage: Bacteria > Pseudomonadati > Pseudomonadota > Gammaproteobacteria > Moraxellales > Moraxellaceae > Acinetobacter > Acinetobacter sp. Tol 5. The sequence continues at coordinate 437,763 of NZ_AP024708.1, forward strand.
GAAACTGAAAATGATGCTGATTGATAATATTTTAATTTCTAAACAAAGTTTAGAAAGTGATGATCATTATGATGTGATTATGTCCAATATCGATACATTAAATGAATTATTTGAACACTATATCGAATACGATGAAGTGTCAGCTGAAGCGCTATATAGCTATTTTGTGGATTATTATCTCGCCCAAGTCAATAACGGTGGATTCTCTCAATTTGTGTATAACACGGGGTGGGATGCATTTATGGTGAAGCATGTTCGTGATGGTTTAAAAGCCATGAATGCCACTCAACATTTAGCTTTATTTGAACAAAGCGCTAATTTGATTGAACAATTTTCTGATGAGCAATTTGAACAGTTTTTAGAGGGTGAATATTTTGGTGAGAACCAGCAACGTGATGTACTCAATAGCTTTGATGATAAATTCTTTGCATTGAATGAAAGTGAAGATCTGATTGAAATCAATAGCCAATGGTTAAGACAGCATCCAAAGTTACAAGCAGTGGATGAAGATGAAATATTGACGGTTATTGAACAAGTTTCAGCAAAGATTCCAAATCTAGAACAGCGGAAACAACAGGCAGCTGAAAATCAACCCCGTTATTTTAAAATTATTGAAGAATTATGCCAGCAGGTTGGTCAAGAGCTGGATCGTATTACTATCGGTGATCCATCGCATCAATATAATGGACAAGAGATTGTCGCTTGGCATTTTCTAACGGAACAAGGGCATTTCTATATGCTGGATTTAGGTGATCAAGCATTGATGTTTGATGATCAAGATCAACAAGTCATTGCTCTCGATATTGCTCATATTGCAGATGAGTCATAAAGTCACAGTTTTTAAATAGTGTAAGTTGAATGTGCATAGCATCATAAAGCGATGCTTTGAGTTTTAAGGATAACCAGAATGAACCGTTTGAGTTTAATTTCAGTATTTTGTTTAGTGACTCTGTCGGGTTGTGCAACAACACAAAATTTAATCAATAAAGTGGGTGGTTCTGAAACGCCATTGAGCCAAGTTTTAAATGAGCGTCCTGATCTGCGCAAAGATTTAGCGACTGTTGAATTACGTCAATATTTTAACCGTGTTGAATCGCCAACAGTCGCTGAGGTGAAATTGACTGAAACGGGTTTGATGGATGATTCAGTTCGTTCAATTCGTACGGTATATAGCTTTAAAAATGTAGATGGTCAGTGGAAACGCATAGACGTACAAAAGGAATATCAGTGTTTACGTGGTAAAAATACCAAGACATTCCAAAAGGCAAAATGTCCTTAATCAATGATTTACCGGGAATTATAGATTTGAAAAATTAAGAATAGAGAACAACAAAATGGCAAAAACGAGAGTTGGAATAATTTTTGGTGGAAAATCATCAGAACATCGCGTGTCACTACAGTCAGCACAAAACATCGTGGATGCAATAGACCGGCAAAAGTTTGATCTTAGTTTGATTGGGATAGATCAAGATGGTACTTGGCGTATTTTAGATGCTACACATTATTTAGAATATGGTCACGATCCTAAATTAATTTCTCTTGCCGCACGTGAACAGCAAGATCATTTACAGTCTAAGCCACCTCAAATTTTTGAAATTGAAAATGCACAAGGATTAGCGCCCCTTGATGTTATTTTTCCAATTATTCATGGGACCTTAGGTGAAGATGGTGCATTACAAGGCATGCTTAAAATTTTAGATCTACCATTTGTGGGCTCAGATGTTTTAAGTTCTGCAATTTGTATGGATAAAGATGTTACCAAGCGTTTATTACAAGGTTCTGGTATTGCTGTTGCACCATTTCTAACGATTCATGCTTATGACCTAAATGAGGTAAGTTTCGATGAGGTTCAAACTACTTTAGGTCTTCCTGTATTCGTAAAACCTGCAAATCAAGGTTCTTCCGTCGGGGTGAGTAAAGTTGAAAATGAACAGGAATTTATTGCTGCTTTAGAAAATGCATTTCAATATGACAGCAAAGTATTGATCGAAAAATTTATCAAAGGTCGTGAAATTGAGTGCGGGGTTTTGGGAAATTATTATCCAAGAGCCAGTGTTTGCGGTGAGGTAGTTGTAAAGTCTAGTTTTTATTCTTATGAAGCAAAATATATAGATAATCAATCTTCTGCAGTCGTAATTCCTGCTCCAATTTCAAATGAGCAAAGTAATAAGATCCGTGAGATTTCGATTAAAGCTTTTAAAGTTCTGGGTTGTTTTGGACTTGCACGTGTCGATTTTTTCTTGACTGAAAATGGTGATATTTTTCTGAATGAAGTAAATACTTTGCCAGGGTTTACCAATAACAGTATGTATCCAAAGCTTTGGGAAGCAAGTGGGATCACTTATTCTGAATTAATTACTCAACTCATAGAATTGGCTTTAGAGCGTCATAAAAATTTATTAAGAAATCCAAAATTGGTGTCCAAAGGATAGCTGTTTTTCGCTATTCATATGTTTTATTGAAGAATGGATAAGACATTTGCTTGAGAACGCACCAGATATGATGCGTTTTTAGAATATCAATAGAATCAATTAACGAGAGTGAATTTTTGCTCGCTTGTCTGAGTGATAGTTTGAGTTTAATCAGGCTTCAGCATGCTTAATCAATTCGATAAAAATAGGTATTCAAAAACTAAAGAAAATTCAAAATTCATTGAAATTAATGATATAAAACTTATAGATTACCAAAAATGTGAACACAATGAACATCCAACAAGAAATTCAAAATTTATTCCAAAATCGAGATGAACATCCACTGTTTTATATCGAAAGTGGTAGTCGATTATGGGGCATGGCAAGTCCAGACAGCGATTACGATGTGCGTGGTTTCCATTTACCTTCTAAAGCCCAATATTATGATTATCGTCAACATCGTGACTTAATCGAAATCATGGATGGTGATTTTGACTTTGTTTCATTTGATTTAAATAAGATGTTTGGACTTTTGGCAAAGAGTAATCCTACAGTACTTGAATGGGTACGAGCGCATATTGTCTATTTTAATCAATTTCCTGAGTGGGAAAGCTTTAGAGCAGGTTTGCTGGAACGAATAGACTATAAAGCGCTGTATTATCATTACTTATCGCTAGCTAAAGGCGGTATGCAAGTCATGCAAACGGCAGATAATTTTACTTATAAAAAAGTGTTTTATTCGATTCGTGGTTTGATGTCCGCAGAACTTGCAACACAACAGATTATGCCTGAACTCCAGATCACACAGTTGTTCGATCAAATTGATGCCAATGACCCACTCCGTCATTGGGCAGAGGATTATTTAGAAATCAAAAAACAGCAAAAAGAAAAAGCGCAATTACCGGTGATTGAACAAGCGCAGATCTTAAAATTATTGGAAGATAAGATTGAAGCTTTAAATTTAAGGGCAATTGAACCGACCAATGATATTGAAAAATTAAAGCAATATCTCACAGCATATAGCTTTAATTTAAAACAGCATTTTTACGGTTAATGCGTTTAACTATTAGAGAAGATCGACAGTATGAAAACCCTCGCCTTTATCCATCGTAATGATACGCGTTTTGCGATAGGGGATTTTTATCCCGTACTGTCTGTATTTTCACACTATGAATTAGGCAATACCGTCTCTCCCTTTCTGTTACTTGATCACTTGGGACCTGGAGTTTTAAAACCGACCAATTTACGCAAAGGCGTGAGTGAACATCCACATCGAGGTTTTGAAACCGTCACGCTGATTTTTGCTGGAGAACTCGAACATCGAGATTCATCGGGTGGCGGAGGGATCGTTTCTGCAGGCGATGTGCAATGGATGACGGCTGCTTCAGGAGTCCAACATAAAGAAGTGTTTAGTGAGGCATTCTCAAAAACAGGGGGGTATTTTGAAATGGTACAGTTGTGGGTGAATTTGCCTGCCAAAGATAAAATGAATCCACCCCGTTATCAAAGTCTGCGCAAAGCGGATATTCCAGTGATTGAACTTAGCCATTCCGCAGGAACAGTCAGGGTTATTGCTGGGCATTATGGAAATGCCCAAGGACCAGCCAAAATGCATTCGCCACTCCAAGTTTTAGACATCGAAGTCCAGCCAGGGCATCGTGTGGTTCTACCTGCGAATATTGGCGACACCACTATGATTTATTTAAGAACTGGTAAAGTTCAATTTCAGCCTGAAGATGAAATGCTCGAAGAACAAGGCTTGGCTGTGATGTCGAGTTTAGGGCAGGATATTGAGATCACCGCTTTACAGCATTGCAAGTTATTGTTGCTGACAGGCAAACCACTTCAAGAGCCGATCAATGGTCATGGTCCATTTGTAATGAACAGCTATGATCAAATTCTTGAAGCATATGATGATATTAAAAATGGTACATTCATCAAGTTTAAGGTGTTAGATGATCAATGACAGCAAGCTCAACGTATAATTTACTGTAAAGTGTTAAATGCCAGTTTGTGGTTTATTTTTTAAACCAATCAGACCTTTGATGAGCAATGCAATTCCAATTCCCACACATAGACCCATCAGGAATTTACCGAATATACCTAAACCAAGTTCTTTTTGATTGGCTGAGCTAATTGCTTTCGCTGTATCTTCTGCTGAGCCTGTCGCATTGGCTTGAGCGTCCATCATGGCAACAAAACCTGTATCCGTTTTACAGCTTGAGATAATTGAGCCAGAGTTTTCACCATATTTTTTTTGCACTAATTCTTCACATCTGGCTTGATCAGAGGCACTGATATGGGATCCTGAACTCATAAAATAAAGCCCACCACCGACCAGAAGTAAAATAATGCCGATGATGATCAATGAAACTGGATTTTTATTTTTCATTTAATTTATTCATATAGATTTATGTGACATTTAGAGTAGCCTAAGAATATTAAATGTTCAACTTCCTCTCGAAAAATGTCTGTGTTACACTACAAAAACTCAACCCTGTGTGTACTTTCTATAAACTTTTTTATAGTAGGGTTCAGTTATAAATCTCACAAATTTGCTGCAAGCATTACTTTTTTACCTATTGAATTAGACACCTTGTGAATGCGGTGTTGACCCCTTATTCAACGTAAATTCCACAACTTAATATTTAAATTTCAGTGCTTGTCATTGGGATGACGCTTATCTTTAGAAAAATAGTGTCACTCCAGCAAGCCTATAATGATATGTAGAAAACAATGCAAAATTCAGTGCAACAAGAACACACTGCAAGTTTGAGTCGCGCTACGCTCATGTTTCCATTGGCGTTGGTGCTTTTTGAGTTTTCAGTGTATATCGGAAATGATTTGGTTCAGCCTGCTATGCTCGCGATTACCAAGGAATTTGGCGTAAGTAGTGCATGGGCACCGTCGTCGATGTCCTTTTATCTGCTTGGTGGTGCATGTGTCGCAGGCTTATTGGGTCCATTATCTGACCGATTAGGACGAAAAAAAGTCTTATTGGCTGGTGTGGCATTCTTTGTTATCACCTGCTTATTGATCTTACTGACACATCATATTGAAAGTTTTCTCGCTTTGAGATTTTTACAAGGCTTTGGTTTATCCGTGATTGCAGCGGTCGGTTATGCTGCAATTCAGGAAACTTTTGAAGAACGTGATGCAATTAAAGTCATGGCACTCATGGCTAACATTTCTCTACTGGCGCCGTTAATTGGACCTGTCGTAGGTGCTTTCCTGATTGATCATGTATCGTGGCATTGGGGCTTTATTGGCATTGCATTTTTAGCCTTTCTGAGTTGGTTTGGCTTAAAGGCTAAAATGCCAGCGCGTTGCATCAGTATTCCAAAACAACCCTTGAGTTATATTTGGGATGACTATAAGAAAGTCTTTAAGAATAAGACCTTTATGGGAATGACTTTAGGTCTGCCTATGGTGGCGATGCCTTTAATGCTGTGGATTGCTCTGTCCCCAGTGATGTTGGTTGAAGAACTAGGGCTGACGAGTCTGCAATATGGATTAGCGCAGTTTCCTGTATTGGGCGGGCTGATCTTAGGTAATATTGTGCTGATTCGAGTGATTGATCGTTTGGCGCTTGGAAAAACAGTGTTAATTGGCTTGCCATTGATGCTTTTGGGCACTGTGATTGTGTTCGCAGGTGTGATCTGGCGCGAATATTTTTTATATTGCGTCATTTTAGGCATGACCTTGGTGAGTTTTGGTGAAGGGATCAGTTTCTCCGTGCTGTATCGTTTTGCCTTGATGTCTTCAGAGGTTTCTAAAGGTACAGTTGCCGCTGCTGTTTCAGTCTTGATGATGTTTACCTTTTTCTTTGTCATTGAACTGATACGAATTTTATATGAGCACTTCCATCTCTGGGCGTATGCTTTGTCATGTTTAGCATTGATTGCTTTATGGTTCACAATTCCACGTGGGTTATTAAAAGCAATTATGAAACAACGTCAGGTAGACGGTATTTTTTAAAATTCAAAAAGCTCCCTTTCCTAAAGGAAAGGGAGCTTTAAAACTGTGTACCTAATGGAGATTAAGAAGATTGCGCTTGCTTTAGTTTATGATCAAAGACAAAGGGTCCAAAAGGTAAAATTGAAGCGATTAAGCCTAAAATAAACATTTTGAGTGACCATTTTTGCTTTTGATAAACAATAAATAGAACGGCAAGAAAGGCAATAAAGAGTAAGCCGTGTCCCATACCAACGTATTTCACATAGATTGGGTTATCCCAAATATATTTGAGCGGCATTGCAATAAACAGCAGGAGAAGAAAGGAAATCCCTTCAAGAAAACCAACAAGACGTAAAGTTTTGATATTCATGGTCACTTAGTCAAATGAGAATGAATCTTGAGTCTAACCGAATTGTGTTCAAAAGTTGAATATATTTATCACTCTCATCAGTTCCATTAAGTGATGTTATTCAGTGTAAAAAATGACCTCGATCATGTTGTTAAAATATCACAATCGAAAGTCATTATTACACATCAGTTTTTTATGATTTATTGAAAAGTATGCAGAATTGGCATTGCATTAAATCTTTCATCATTCTCGATTTCGATGTTTGTTGATTACTGTGCGGCTTCAAGTGCAGCTTCTTGTTGCTGTTGTTCAAACTCGGAGATATAAACGCAACCCAGATAAGTTTTATTTTCTCCTTCATTGATAACAGGATTGGATTCAGCAAGGGTCAGTTTTCGAACAGACTTTTCAGCGTCTTTGGTCGCAGGATCAGTTTTTACAATTTTTTCGCCTGAAAAATACGGCATATCTTTAAAGAATCGATTTTGAGAAATTTTAAATTTTTCAGCAAGTTCTTTGGTATTGGCATTTTTAAATACAGCCAACATGCCACCAGCAACCAAACTAATTTCATGGCTTGTTTGACCAAAGACTTTGATGGGTTCTTTACTCACATATGAATAATCTTCCCCTTGTTTGATCCAACCATTCTTTTTTAGATTGTCTTCAAACTCAAAACCTAGACCATAATAATCACTGAGCGTTTTCTTACATTCTAAAAATTGCTCTAAGTTTTGATTAAATTGAGTATCTGCATAACTAGATGTCATGGCACCTAGCGTGAATAAAGCGGCGAATAATTTTAAATGCTGTTTAAGTTTCATTTGAACCCTCTCAAATCATGTCGTCATTTCTATTTAATTTCTAATCCAAGTAAAGTTGTTTTAAGTCTTAACAACTCAGGTAAGGTTTCCAATAATAAACTGATTTGTTTTAAGGCTAATAGTAAACCATCTGATAAATTGTCTTGATCACTTAAACTTTGTATTTCTGCCAATTTCTGGTCAATCGCAGCCTCATTTAAAGGGGCTTGATTGAGTAAAGCCTCATTCAAGGTGTGTTTACACCAAAGCATTAAATCTAAAATTTGTTGATCATGTACCTGTTCACGATGGCTGCCGAGAGCAGATACATAACTGAGTTGACTATGACTATAGACCAAGTACCTAAATGCATGATGAATTAAATCTTGATTGGGATTGGGTTCGGCACTAAGGCTGGAAATCATGGTGGATAATTCAATTTGCGCATTGTGGGCTGCACGACGGGCTTTACGATAATCAATACTGTTTGTGCGTCCTTGTTGATATTGTTCTACCACAGCATCGAAATAATCTAGGGTTGCTTTACTGCTCTTTAGAATATTGTTGGAAATATTTCGGAAATTCCAATCCGGCCAAATAAAGCTGACAGCAAACCATGCGATTAAACAGCCTAAAAGTGTATCTATGATGCGCGGTAAAATGATGGCATAGCCTGCACCTTTAAGATTAAAAATCAACAAGACCATCAGGGTTGCCATTAATGTCGCCATGGCATATTTTTTGGAACGCAAATAGAAAAAATACACCCCAAAAATAATGGTAAGTACCAACTGACCTTCAATACTGGGTACAAAATATAAGATTGGAATTCCTAAAATGACACCTAAAACAGTGCCCAAGGTTCGCATTTTTAAACGGCTTTTCGTGGCAAAATAGCTGATTTGGCAGACAAATAAGCTGGTCAATAAAATCCAGTAACCATTTTTGGCAAAAGGCAATAAAGACATGGCATAGCCCAAAGCGAACACAAAACCAATCCGGACAGCATGACGAAACAGGGCTGACTTTGGGGTTAAATGTTGTTTGATCTTGAGCCAAAGATCTTGTATGCCGTGGATATCGTCATCTAATAAATTTAAATTATCCCGGTGTTGACTGTAGCTTTGTTGATAATTGACCTGTTCAATACTGAGGTTGGTGAACTGGTCTTGAACATTTTTTAAATTTCTTAAAACCAAAACTAAGTTTTTTACTTCTAAATTATGTGGATTTTGTTGAATCCAATCATGCATGGAACTTTCTAAATGTGCTAAGACCGTACTATGGTCTGCATGAACTGTAAAAGTATGACGTTTTAAAATAGACTCAGCGAGCTTTTGACAATGCTGTGCTTGTAAACGTACATTTTTTTGAATTCGATAAATTAAATCGGTACGGCTAAAGTTCTGTTGGATCCTTTCATAATGTAGATAATTGGATGTGGCTTGTTCATGGATATCTTGGGCGAGAAAATATAAATTCAGCCAATAAATGGTATTTTTATTGGCGCGTGAGGCTTTCAAACGAGTCAGTAATGATGCTTTGGTGGTATTTAAGCTGTGTACCACAACACTATTTCTTAATGAAAGATCATATAAAAGTTGTTCAACATTGTCTTTATTATCAGGGTCGAACAGTTTGGCTTTTGCCATGAGTAAATCGCAAAGATTATTGAAACTGTTTGATAAATTGTCCTGTACAGCTTGCGTTGGTTTAAGTAGATAAAAAATAATCGAAGTCAGACCATACCAGAGCGCCCCCATGACAAAGTAACTCGGCTGTTGATACCACTCAGAATATTCACCTAAGCCAAACATGGTATAAATTGAAAGTAACACAGTACCAAAAGAAATGGTGGCATAGCGTTGCCCCAATGCACCCATTAATATAAAAGCGGCACTGGAAAGGGATAAATAAATTAAGAATAAAAGTTTATAGGGATGTAAAAAATCTAAGATACTGCTGACGCTAAAAAATAGAACACACACCAGTCCAAGATTTCTTAAGCGAATACTGAGACGATCATCAAAGTCAGTCAATGCTGTTGCAATTGCTCCAAGTGTCAAAGGAACAATCAATTGTTGATAGCCAAGAAAATAAAGCCCCAGTGTTGTTCCTGTGAAAACAATCAAAATCTGTAAGCAATAAATGAATGTTGAGTTTGACTTTATATTTTGAAAGATTTGATGAACGCTATTCACAATATCGTTTCGCAGATAGGGAGTCTTTATATTTTACTCATTTAAGATACTTTCAGATGCTTTATTCGCTGTGGAAATGTAAAAATTAATAGGAAAATTCAACATTTTATATACAGATTGCCTATTACGCAGCAGATTAAAAACATCCAGAATAAATCATTGAATGCTTAAAAATATCGACAATGTCAAAAAAACAAAACACCGCAATTACACAACCGCGTTATCGTAATGCTGAGTTAACCGAACGCCGTAATTTAAAAATGGCACGTTCAATCCATGCTTATGTACGGGGCAATACTGCTAAATATTATGATTGGCTCAAACAAGCTGAAATTAGCTCCATTCCTCAAGGTCCTGCAATTTGGATTTGTGGCGATTGCCATACTGGGAACTTAGGTCCTGTTGCCAATGCTGAAGGAAAGATTGACATTGAAATTAGGGACTTGGATCAGACTGTGATTGGTAATCCAGCCAATGATTTGATTCGTTTAGGTTTATCTTTAGCAACAGCAGTACGCAGTTCAGATTTGCCGGGTGTGGTGACTGCACAAATGATTGAAGCGCTGTATGCTGGCTATATTTATGCGCTGGAACGTAGTGGTCGAACAAGTGATCAGTTACAGCGTCCTGCTTTAGTACACAGTGTGATGGAAAAAGCAGTGAAACGATCATGGAAAAGCTTAGCAAAAGAACGTCTGGAAGATGTAAAACCACAAATTACCTTGGGTAAACGATTTTGGCCGTTATTAAAAAAAGAGCAGTTGGAAATACACAATGTTTTTGCTCAACCAGATATAGAAGATTTGGTCAAAATGATTGGTCAGCGTGATGCATCAGCACAGCTCAAAGTGATTGATTCGGCATACTGGGTGAAAGGCTGCAGTTCTTTAGGCTTATTGCGCTATATCGTTTTAATGGATTCATCCAATCATATTGTCAGAGATGGTAAAGGCTTGTGTTTAATGGATTTAAAAGAAGCCACCACAGCTTTAGCGCCTCGCTATTCAAATGCGCCGATGCCGAAAGACAATGCAATGCGAATTGTGGAAGGTGCACGACATTTATCCCCTTATCTGGGTGAGCGAATGCGAGCAACCAAATTTTTAGAGCGATCGATCTTTATTCGTGAGTTATTACCGCAGGATTTAAAATTAGAAATCGAGGGCATGAATCAAACTGGGGCGAGAGATTTGGCGTTTTATTTGGCTTTTGTGGTAGGACGAGCACATGTTCGGCAAATGGATGATTCAACTCGAAATAGTTGGCTCAAAGAGCTGCAACGAAATCAGTCTAAAACCATAGATGCTCCATTTTGGTTGTGGCGCAGTATTGTGGAATTAATCAGTGTACATGAAGCGGGTTATTTGGATCACTGCCGCCGTTATGCACTTGCTCATCAAAAATAAAGCAATATGTGGATAAATGCATGGTTATCCACATATTGTAAAGCTGAATTTTCATCTTCACAGGTCTTGGATCGTAAGACTTTTAAAGCACAACATCAAATTGGCTTTAACCGAGTAGATAAAGACAGTCATTCACATTAAAAAAGCATTAGAACGTATAAGCGATACCCAAGCTCACGCTTTGAGATTTATTTGAAATACCACCACCGTTTTTAGAGCGTGTGATTTCATTGGTTTGATTTTCAATCATGATTGAGTCAGTTTTCACATGTTTATATTCATTCCATGCATACTCAGTAAATAATTTTGTATCTGGTCGAATATTATAGCCTGCATTTACAATAGCTCCATAATATGTTCCATTATTGGCTTTAGTATCAAATGTAGTATCAAGTGTGTAATGATTATCACGATCTGATGCATTGACCCAATTACTATATTTCAATGTGGTATTAAGTTCAAAGTTATTGTATTCAAACTTATTGTAGATACCGATATAAGGCATTTTAAATTTTTGTTTATAACCAATGACTTTCTCATTAGGATCAAATTCTCCGACATTACTAAGTGCTGATCCTTCAACATAATCCCCATCATCATCTTGTTCTGAATGATAATATGAACCACCCATCGCTGACCATGAGTATCTATTTTGCTGATAACCCAATAAAGTACCTAACTTATAATGTGGTGTGTCCAGTAGATTGATATTGACATTGAAATCAAACTCATTCGCAAAGTTGAGTGGTGTACGATCATGATGAGACCAATCCGTCAATAAATCTCTATCTGTTTCCGACATCCAGTCATAGTTATTCATCACCGATGAGTTTTTAGATAATGTACTCCATCCTCTCGCATTAAAAGAAAACTTAGGATGGATTTGCCAATTTATTTCAGCATTGATGATATTCGCGCTGTTGGTGTCCCAAGTGAGTTCGGATGCTTTGCTTTGATCATCCATATAAACCAGTTCTTTGGCTTTGGAGTTCAGTAAAAGCCCAGAAGATAAAGATATAGAAAGATCGCTTGGTGTAAATCGACTCGACCCATTATTTTCACTTGCAAACGTGGAGTTTATACACAGCATAAGTATTGGTATTACGATCTTTTTCATTAAAATAAAAGCCTTTTTAAATGAGTTAATTATTTAATTTGCTAAAGTGCGGATTTAATCTATTTGATTTTTACTAGATTGTAAAATTAAAAATATTATTTTAATTGCAGATAGTGTCTTTTTAATTTAATTGTTAAATATATTTATTTTTTAAATATCAGTGATTTGCTTGATTGATTTTTAAGTTGTATTTATTTTAAAAAATTCATTTTAAATTTAAATTAGGTTAAAAATTTTTTGTTTGAAGTGTTTAGGATTTTATTTTATCGCATTGGTTTTTCTAAGTGTATGGTTGGGTAATACTTTATTAATAAAGTAAAAATGTGTTTTATTTATTATTATTAAACTGTGATAATATTAACATTTTTATTTATTATCATTTAAATTATCTCATATTAACAAAAACCTTTTAGATTAAATTTTTATATACTTTTTTGGGAAGATCTTGAGTAGAATCTGCTATAGTCAAGCTGTTGAAAAACGCATAGAGTAAAATATAGTTTCTCTTAAATAAGAGAATCAATCCGAACGTCACTCTAATCAAAATTTTTTGTTTAACTGCATTTTTGCACTGCCAATAAAGTATTGCTTTTTTGCCTATATCCCTTCGCTCCGCATGGCGACATTCCTATCACCTTATGCTAGACATATTCACGATGATTCAACAGTACAGAATAAAGAAGTCGCCAAGTCTTTCAATAATTTGTATAAAACGATAAAGCGCATTGCATATGGATGATTGAAATCAAATGAGGTGTTTAAACAATCAAGCGCCTTGATTCTATTTCTCCTTTTGATGATGAAGAGAAGAAAATTTTAATTTCAATATGATTGATGATGCATCATTTTTTATGATGTAGATACGAATTAAATGTTTTAAAAGTACAAATTACTGATCAACAGAATGATTTGGATGAGTGTCTTTGTGATACACGCTGATAGAAAAACAAGGAAAGATGTGGATAAGTATATGTTTATCCACATCTCTGGTTTTTATAGAATAACGATTAGATTACTGGATTACACCACAAGCAATACGATCTCCACCGCCACCTAAAGGTTTTGGATGATCAGAATAGTTATCACCACCCGCATGGATCATAATGGCTAAACCTTGTATATCAGCAAGTTTCAATCGAGGGGCAATCAATGTGGTTTTAGCATTCCCATTTGAATCAACATTCAATACAGGTAAATCACCCATATGCCCATCATTTGGTGTGCCATGTCCAGTTTGGTGAGGATTGTAATGCCCGCCAGCAGCGAGGGCAGCCCCCATTTTTCCATCCTTTTCAGCAGGCGCGCAAGAGCCTTTTTCATGAATATGAAAACCGTGAAAACCAGAAGGAAGTTGGCTGAGTTGAGTCGAAATATTTAAACCGTTTGGAGAGTCTTGAAAACTAATTGTACCAATCTTGGCACCAATACCTTGTGCTGAAACAGCATGAACATCAATCGTTTTTTGAGGTGTTTTAAGTTTAGTTGTGTGCGGTGTTGTGCTACATGCAGCTGTAAAAAGCGCTACACACATACAAAGTATTGATGTTTTAAAAAAAGTAGATGTCATTATTCGCATCCAATAGCTTTAATCATGATTTAAATACTATTCAAACAAAGCATGTATGGATAAACAATGTGAATTAAATATCTGATTGTATAAGTTTATTTAATAACTGGTAAATTGGCATTGATTATGCTGTGTCTTCTAGAGAGGTGAAAACAATCCGCCAAATAAAATATTTGGCGAATCCTGTATCAGGAGAGGGAGTTAATCAGGCTTTTTCAGGTCGTTTTCTTCAATTTCATATGCCATTGTCGCATCAGGCATTAAAATACCAGACTCCGTGGTTTCATGTAGCCATTCACGCCAAATTGCCAATAATATTGCCAAAATAACAGGACCAATAAAGAGTCCAACCAGCCCAAAACTCGCCAATCCGCCCAGCACACCAAACATAATCAATAAGAATGGAATTTTTGTTGCACCTGAAATGACCAATGGACGAATCACATTATCTGCGGTACTGACAATACAGACACCCCAAGCCATCACGCCGATTGCTTCAACTGTTTGACCTTGGGAAAATAGCCATAACGATACTGCACCATAAGCGACAGGTGGTCCAAATGGGATGAGTGCCATCAGGAAAGTGGCAATCGTTAGTACCATCGGATTTGGTACGCCTGCAACAAAGTAGCTGATGCCTGCAAGAATAGATTGTGCAACCGCAGTTAAACCGACGCCATAGACCACAGCACGTGTGGTTTCAGAGATCGTATCCAAATAATGATGGATACGAGGTCCAATTAACATTTGTAATGCCTTGCTGACTTGCTCCAAAATGGTTTGACCATCTCGATAGAAAAAGAACAAAGACATGACGGCAAAGCCCAGTTTGACTAAATTTTTGGTGATCTCATTCAGTACGAATTTGCCATAGTTCAAATGTCCTTGAATCCAAAGACCAATGGTTTGAGAAAGTGATGTCGGATCTGCATTTATTTCACGAACAGTTCGGCTGACTTCCTTTCCGATAATAGGCAGTTCACGAATAAAATCAGGAACGGTTAAATGACCCGATGATAATTGGCGTTGTAGGTCAAAATACAAATTTCGACCTTCATGCTGCAAAATAAAAATCGCAAAGGTGAGTGGAATGCCAACCACTAAAACAACCAGCGTAATCATTACTGAGGCACTTAATGTAGGTCGGTTCGGACCAAACATTCTTAATATGCGCTTATACATTGGCCATGTCATATAGGCGATGATACATGCCCATAATACAGGGACAATAAAATATTTGAGAATATCGTAGCCCAAGAAAATCAGGATAAACAATAACCCAAACAATAAGATGCGTTGTAAGTTTGAAGTGAAGTCTTGCACTAACTACTCTAAAAATTGCTGAGTGATTCACTCAATATTAACTGAAAAATCAAATGTGGCAAATTTTAAGCTTGCTTTATCCGACCTGCTTTAGATTGGTTTTAGAACCAATCACTTGGATCATCTATTAAAGCATCAAGCAGTGGTTGCCATTGTTCTTGAATGGTTAAAAAATTCTTTTGGGTCTTATCAAAAATATTTAAGCCCTGCATTGCCAATTGACCATATGCTGTACGTTCTGAAATCCAAGCAACGGGTTGCTGATCAATCTTTTCAAAAAATTGTTGAATATCTTTTGAACTCGCACTGTTTGCTTTCATCCGATTGGCAATTAAGTGTACCGCAACTTTCCCCTTACGAATTTTTTTAATGTCTTGGATGTGTTTGAGAAAGCGTCGAGTACTGTCGATGTCAAAAAATGAGGGTTGTAGTGGTGTGACCACAGCATGACTTTCACTGATTAACTGTTCAGCGTGTTCACCAGTTAAAGCGCCAGGTGCATCAATGACTAAATAATCGAGATTTTTAGGTGCATCTCCTATTGATTTTTCATGACGCCAATCGAGACTTTGAATTTTCGCTGCTTGTTCAGGGCGCTGTTTTAACCATTGTAGTGCTGACTTTTGTCCATCAGCATCGGCTAATGCAACTTTATAACCTTTTTGTGCCAATGCTGTGGCTAAGGTAATTGCTGTAATTGTTTTTCCACAACCGCCTTTTAAATTTGCAACAAGTATTGTTTTCATCGTATATCAATAATATCTGTCCGCTAGCCCTTGGCTACTTTAGCATTAATTTTAAGCATATAGGTTACACATGACAAAACTTTAGTAGTTGTTTACATTGTGCCAAGGATTTACAGAAAGGAAAGCGCATGTCCATCTGGATGGCGATGTTGATAGGAGCATGTATTGGCATCGTTTTAACGACAATCGTGTTATCGAGTACGCGAAATGGCAAGATTAAAGCAGAGTATGAACAATATATCACTGAGCTTGAACTGGAACATCAACAGGCACTTGCACATGCGCAAAAGCGCAGTGTGAATACCAGTCGTGCTGTTCTAAAAGGAAAGATGGCGGAACAACTCGCGCCAATCATGCCTGAGTTCCAATATTTGCCGAGTGATGCCAAGTTTTTAGGTGATCCTATCGACTATGTGATTTTTGATGGCTATACCGACTTTCGAGATGGTGAAGGCTTGGCTGAAGAGATTGAAGTGGTATTGATTGATATCAAGAGTGGTGGCGCACGTTTAACCAAAGGGCAACAAGCAATTGCCCAAGCCATCCGTGAAGGGCGGGTACGTTTTGAAACTATCCATATTGATTTTGCCGATTAAATTTTTTGTGCTCTTGCCATAAACATACGTCTTCCCACTTTAGGTAGATCTTCCGCATCGAAATAATATTTTTCAGAAAACTTGAAGCCAGCATTTAATAACTCAAGTTCAATATTGCGATTTAGATGACATCCATCAGCGAGGACTTTTTGAATTGGGGTCAAAAGGTCTTGTAACTTTTTCAAGGTCGAATTGTCATGATACTGAACATGTTCAATCAGGTGTAAGTTGCCTTCAGGTTTTAATACACGATGAATTTCTTGGAGTGCTTGCGTTAAGTCGGCAATACTACACATGGTCCATGTACTGACAATATTTTCAACTGAATGATCTGCAAAAGGTAATTTTTCGGCACTGGCTTGGATATGCTGGATATGAAAGGGAGTATCAAAGATTCGCTTTTGTGCAAGGCGGTATACATCAGGATTTGGCTCAAGTGCATAGAGTTGATCAACTGCTTGATAAAAAGGTAAATTCAAGCCTGTCCCAAAACCAATTTCTAATACTTCGCCACGAATTTTTTTAATCAGTTCTGCACGTCCTTCCATCATGCTGGGTGTTTGCATGACTTGATTAAGCAGGTGAGGAAAAATGCGTTGTTGATAATATTTATAAATCATAATTTGATCATTTTAAGAGTATGATCATGATTCTAACCAATGTGAATTTTGAATATAAGACAAAAATAGGACGAAATTTCTGTATTTTGTTACCGAAACTCGATTTTATTTTAAGTTTATCGGTTAATACTAAGTCTAGATATTTTGCTGGTTGAGTACTGAGTTTGAGGAGCATGTTATGAATAAAAAGTTAGTCTGTGCAGCATTGATGGCACTGAGTGCTTTTCAGGTCAATGCTTTTCAATCTACCGCTGTGCCAAAGACACAATTATCCAATCCGGCCTTTAATATCGCCAATGGTTTAGCGCCGATTGATCAAAATCAGAAAGTCTCTGTTCTGGAGCCATTCCGTGGTGAGTTTCGTATTTTAGGGTCAAAAGAATATCATGACGATGCACAGGCAAAATTCTCACCGATTGACTATGCTGTGACACGGGGATTATTTACTGAACCTGAAATTGCCCGTCAAATTTCAATCAATCAATATGACCGATTCCTCAATTGGAAAATGGCTCGCCCGCCTATTCCTGCACAACTGGCAACTCAATTGGTCAGTAATATGCACATCATTCCTGCCAATCCTGAAATTGCCAAAAAAATCAAACAAGTCAAACGTGGAGACTTGGTTCGTTTAACGGGCGATTTGGTTCAGGTGAATGATAAAGATTTGGTTTGGAAGTCGGCTTTAGATTGGAATGGGGTGGGAGATGGTGCTTGTAAACTGATTCGAGTCAATTCGATTCAATGGTTAGAAAAGCAAAATATCTAAATTCAATTGAGCCAAATCCGAGAAGATGCTAAGGTGAGATGTATAATTTTAGGTCAATTGAACAATAAAGAGTGTGGTAAATGAAAGGTTTAGCGTGTTTTACTTTGTTGGTTTGCAGTTTGGGGCTGGTTGCTTGTCAAAGTCCAAATCCTAGCGTAGGTAAAACACATGAATACAACCTCAAACAAAAGTGCCCAACGCTCATGGATATGAAAGTGGGAGAGGTGTTGTTGTTCAATGCTCCTGAAAATCCAAGCACGGGTTATCAATGGCAATTATTACAGCCACTTAAAATATTTAAAACTGAAGAAACCTATTTACAAAATGACAGTGAAGAAGGTGCTGTAGGTGTGGGTGGAACCAAAACTTTCCGTTTTACAGCAGAGAAACCGGGACAAGATTATATTGAATTGGTTCATATCAGAGCTTGGGAGTCTTCTAAACAACCAGATCAACAATGGCGGTGCCGCATTCGGGTTTCTTAAGCTCAAATCATTCTAATTGTTATTTTAGCTTCTTCTAGACCTTTAAGACTTTTTATTGCAGAGAAGCCTTCCATACAGGCTTACAATGGAGTAGCGACATCCATGTCGCTTTACGGTAGAAAGCCTATGGGTGTTTTATCAATCTTTGAGACTGCTCAACTTTAAGAGCATCCAACTTAAGAGCATCCAAAAATTGAATGCTCATTTTGATGAACATAATAGGGGCTGTGGACATTTCATAAATGGCTTGCGTTGTAGGTTAAAATTGAGCAGGTATGAGGAGTATACTCCGCAAGGAAATGAAGAGAATAGCGAGACTATTTTTAAATTTCATAACGTAGCCTGAGATAATTTTAACTACAACCCTGAGCAAGAACAAAGCACTGCTTTGTTTGCAGCGCAAGGCGTAGCGGGGACTAGCGTGTTTTTTGTCGCTTCGTCGTTCCCTTGCGAAACAGTGTTTCTCATCATTTAGAATGACTAAATTTCGTATTTCGCGCCTAGAATCGCCTAAAAAACACACCTAGTCGCAAACATAGACGAATTGTCCACAGACCCTAGTCTGATTAAAGCATTATTTACTTTCAGTGGTTTGCTTCCAGTGATCAAGCTGTTCATCGGCAGTGAACATTTCTCCCATGCCTTTGACTGCATCACTTGGATTTTTAAGCTCACCATCAGCAGATTGCTTTTTCTCATCATAGACTTTGGCTTGGTTTTCCCAATATTGATAACGTAAACCTTGAATATAGCGCCCTTGTTCTGTTTTAAGATCCAAGTCTTTCAACATATTGAGTGCCGATTCAATATTATCTCGCTTGAGTTGGCGATCAATGTCTTCGGTTAGACTGCCATCAGCAGCACGTTTTTTAAGATCAGCTTCTAAAGCATTATTATTTTCAGTAAATTTCTGATCATATTCGTCGAGCAAGGCAATATCGTGTGCATCATTCGGCGTACTCGGAAAGGCTTTAATCGGTTTGGTTTTCAGTTGGTCCATAACTTCTTGAGATGCATCTTTCGGCTCAGATGAATTGTTTTGTTGACCATCTTTAGGGGAACATGCAGCCATGAAAACGATAGATGTGAGTAAACTTGAAAGAAGCAAAGGGCGAAGTATTAAATTCATGATAAACATTCCTCATTAAAGCGTATCAATTAGCGCAGTTTCCTAAAGTTATAAACATAGGTGACATAAGGGAAGTCTATTTCATCTTGAGCTTGTTTGCCCGTATATTCCGATACAATCTGTTCGAATTTGTGTTTCAATTTGAGTTGTTCTTGTTCTGGCATCGCTGCAATAAAGCTGGTTGAGAGCAATCGTTTACTCACCACATTTTCTACCGTACCTGTGTGTAGCTGTGAAAATACTTTAGCGGTTTCAAGTTGGAACAAAAATTGATTTTCAAATACCTGCTTCCATTGCCCGCTGTGATAGCGAGGGGTATCTCCTTCAAGGGTTGCGAGCAAATCTGCCAATGCTTTCACCCAGTCTATATTCTCGTCTCGTTGATTCCAAACCAAACCTAAATGACCTTCGGGCTTTAAAACATGGTGGATTTCGTTCAATGTTTCGATATTGGCAAACCAATGAAAGGACTGAGCGCACAAAACAGCATCAATACTTTCAGATTCTAACGGAATTTGATCACTCTTCGCTTGAAGCGTTTGTACATCAGGATGTACTATTTTCAACTGCTCCAGCATTTCAGAAACAGGTTCAATTGCAATGATATTGGGCGTCGCTTGTTTCAGATAAGGTAGAAATTTTCCAGTACCTGCACCCAAGTCAACCACCTTTGAATCTGGGCTGAGTGCTAAATCTTCGATGAGCCATTGAACCACAGCCTGTGGATAATTGGGTCTGGCTTGTTGATAGAGTTCAGCAGCCGTACTGAAACCTTTTTGAGCAGCAGGATGTAAGGAATGTGTCATATTTTGCGCTTTTTTATCTGACTAGACTCTATAAAATATGACACTTGAAGCAATCAATAGGCAAGAGCCGATTGATTTAATTTCAGCCAATGAAAGAGCGGATGCTCGGTGTGCGAATGGATAAACAAATAATTTTTGAAGATGATCATATCAGAGCAATCTATTTAACAGGTGAATCTGACACTTTAGTCCTGTCATTTGGGGACTTGATCACTCGCGCCAAAGGGCTTTCAATTAATGCTGAAAAGTCTTTGATGAAATATAACTATGCTGTTGTCGGTATTATGCCTAAGCAAAAGTCTTGGTTTCCTGCATCAAGTATGGCTGCACTTTTACAGCATCTGCAACCCATCTTAAGTCAATTTAAGAATATTGTCGGTTATGGTGGATCGATGGGGGGCTATGCAGCGATCAAATATGCCAAAGATTTAAACATGAATCGTGTAGTTGCTATGGTTCCGCAATATTCAATAGATCCTTCAGAAATTGAAGATAAACGTTATACGGATTTCTATGATGCTGATTTAAACGCAAATATGCGTATTCAGGCACAGGATATTGTTGAAGAATGTGAATACATCATTGTTTATGATCCGTATTTTGAAAATGATAAAGAACATTATTTAAAAATTAAGCCGTTAATTCCTCATCTACATACTCTTCATTTACCCTATACAGGGCATGATGCGATTGCTGTTTTGGCGAACTCTGCCTTATTACATGATTTTATTGAACGCCCCTATGATCAAACTTATTTCTATAAGCAGATTCGTGAGGTCAAGAAGAACAGTAAGTTTTACTATCGCAGTGTGATTGCACGTTTGTTGGGAACACACAATGAAGCATTGGGTAAAATTCTCAAAGGAACTGATATTCAACTGGACAGTACTTTCTTTGATGCCAGTTTAAAGCAGACCATTACCCGTATTTTATTAACCAATAAACGTGTGGATGAGCAAGATCTGCAAAAGCTGGGGATTCAGGTCAATTTTGCATTTGAGGACAAAACTCAGCTACAAGACAACTTTGGTAATATCTTGGTATTTAATGTCATTACCCAGAAACTGGAAAGTTATGATCAACAGGTGATTGATGTTAATGGTAAATATATTATTCCATTAAATGTTGAAAGCAATGGTCTAGCGCAAGTCGAGATTAAGAAACAGACCTATTTGATTTGCATGAATGATCGTCGTGTGACTAAACTCTTTAAACATGATGAAGCGTTGTCATTGGATATGAATCCAATTGTGATCAAGAAAACCCCTGACTTTTATGTGTTGAGTTATAAAAACTTCTATATGAGCTGTGATATTCAAGGTCAAGTCAGTTTTGACGATGAAAGTTTAAATGAGTTTTGTCATTTTAAGATCGCTTAAGCTCAGGCAATTCATCGTATGACTAAATCGGCTTTTGCCAAAGCCTTTTTTAACAGCATCATTCAATAATATAGCCTTTTTTCTCGCCTTCTCTCAAAAAGAGAAGGCGTGATCAAGAGCAATCTGATTGATTACTTATCATGCTTTCGAATGTATAGAAGTGCTTTAAAAGCACCTTCATTTAAATACATTGCTTTAAATAGCGTGTTGGGAACAATGCTTGATATTTCTTAAATTCACTTTGAACTTTTAAGTCATCGAGTTTATAAGTTTCGCTAGAATGTTGATAAACACCTGTTACCGCCATGAGTGAGCCTTCTTGACCTTCTTTGTAATGATAACGAAAGGTTTTTCGTGAGGCATGTATAAGTTTTTGATCAATAAATTTATAACTAAATAATAGATTTTCCATTTCTAAATAATACCGAGCCTCTATACGACAACCTCGATTCAATTGAATTAATCTAAAATAATTTCCTTCTGAACTTCTAAATTCTGCCTCATCTAAATTTTGAATCGATTGTAAAACGAGATCTTTTGCATGTGCTGAATATGCAGATAAGCTAAAACAGCTCATCAATAATACCAGTGAGCTTGATTTTGATTGTTTCATTCTAATATCTTTTTAAATTTCATTTGATTGACTATATCGTCTAAGTGCATGTTTGAATATAAAAAAAAGAGGACCCCATGCCGGAGATCCCCATAAACTGAAATTCAACTTGAAAAACATAAAGTTTAGAATCTACGATTTGCGCGTTTAAAGGTTCCAAAGTCATTAAATCGCACACCATTTTCTTTCATGATTGGATAGCAGTCTTCAGCAATCGCTTGGCGGATATAAAATGGATCACGAACAACAAAGTGATGTATTGCATGAGTACCTGCAAAGTTAAAACAAAATGCCTGCAAAGGTTTCATGCGCCAATCCGTCCAAATCTGGCATTGCTGTACAACATTTCCATCCTCAACATCGCCGTAATAATGCATATTTGAACTGGTGAAGTGTAAACTCAAGGTACGGAGAAAGTTAGGCGCAGCAATACTTACCGCATAAAATTTTGTGCTGCGGTCAACAAACTTCCATAAGCTATTTTTAGGTTGTGCGATGCCAAAAGCTTTCATTGCTAATTTGGCAGCACTGATCAATAGAAAGCTATGCCAAAGTGCATAATGAATATGCCCAAATGGTGCATAACTTGCAGAAAGCTTTGCCTTTAATTTGAGCTTTTCAGTTTTCGATAAATTCTTCTGCGCATGAATATAGCGGTTGGTGGTTTTCATCATGGTGATGGGGCGTAAATAGACAGCCAACATATTGTCACCTGTCATGATCAAGCGTTTTAAACCCCATTTGTCACCATTGTTAATACCTCGTTCTTCTAAATCTGTTTTTGTACCTGAGGATTTATGGTGATGTAGGTGGATTTCACGACGTATCCACGGATTGACTGTACTTGGACGAAAGGCATACACGGCTGCAAGCATGGCATCATTTATTTTTTTATTCTTACGATAATACATTTGATGAATCAAATCGTGTTCCAGTTCATGCAAAATTGACATCCAAAATGCAGAAAGTGGAATTGCCACATACCAAGCCATTTTCCCGCGAGCGTATTGTGTTATATTGAAAATAATCCCTGTAATAGCAGTGCCCAGAATACTTAAACCGATTTGATCTTGATATTGAACCAGCCAAGGATGGCGTTCTCGTAACTGATTCCCAGCTTCCAAAATCGCTTTACGAATTCGATGACTGCGTTGCTCATCTTCAGGGTCAGCAAAGTTTTTGGCTTTGTTTAGCTTGGATATATGTACATCGGAAAGGGGTAAATTCATTTCCGTTTTCCTCTATATTTTTGTTTGAGAACAAGGAAGTTTTAAAAACCAACATTTGTTGGATTTTTTTGAGAGATTATCTGATGATCAAAATAACGTCAACGTCAGTTTTAAAGAAAATGACCAAAAAAGTGAGTCAACCAAAACAAGAACGCTCACAAAAAAGAATGGAAAAGATGTTGGCGACTACGCAAGAATTGTTGTTATCCATTGGAATTGAAAAGATTTCTATTCCTGAAATTGCCAATGCTTCTGGCGTTCCTCGTACCAGCATTTATCAATTTTTTCCGACGAAATACGATATTCTGCGTCATATTGCACTCGCACACTTAAATGATTTGGTGAAACAACTGGGAAAGGCTGCCGTTCGCGTTTTAACGGATAATCCCAAAGCAAGCATCGAAGTGTACGGACAACTGCTTTCAGAAAGTATGATTCGGACCACGGCTAAATTTTTCAATGAATCAGAAATTGCCAGCTTACTGATTCTTAGTGGTCCTTTTACACGGCAAGCTTATCTTGAGTATCAAATCGAGTTGAAAAAAGTCAGTGATGGTGTACGTAAAGCATTGGAAATGATTCAGGTGGATAATTATGTCCCTCAACAACCTGATACTTTAACCATTTTGATGGAATTGGTTTTTACCTGTATGAAGCATGGTTATTACAATGAAAGTTATATTTCTGAAGCCATTATTCAAGAAGCCTACCGTATGACCAATGCGTATTTATTGGCACTCAAAAATAACACCTTTGGTTTTCCTCAAGTATCAACACAATCTTAAAATTATTGGATTGGAAAGGGTTGTTTTTAAAGCTGAATAATGACGGTTTACATTTCAAAATATTCTAAAGAGCTGTATGAAAATCAGTGAAATTTTCATGTTATAAACAAGATTGTGCAAATGATTGAAACCACAAGGTAAAGGCAATGAAGGCTGTATTTTTAGATTATGAATCTCTAGACAAAAATGATTTGGATTTTAGTCAGTTAAACGCAGCTTTTGATGAACTTGTGCTTTATCCTTCGACCACGACTGAGCAGGTATTAGCACGTGTAGCGCATGCCGATGTGGTCATCAGCAATAAAGTATTGATTAATGCTGAAACAATTGCACAATCGAAGCATCTAAAGCTCATTTTAATTTCGGCAACAGGAACCAATAATGTCGATTTAGATGCAGCCAAGTCTAAAGGCATCGTGGTGTGCAACTGTCAGGGCTACGGCACATCAGCAGTTGCACAGCATACGCTGACATTGATGTTGGCTTTAGCAACCTCTTTGCTCAAATATGATGGTGCTGTAAAGAATGGGGAATGGAATAAATCTCCAATTTTCTGTTTATTGGATTTTCCTATTGTAGAGTTGTCAGGAAAAACTTTAGGAATCATTGGTTATGGAGAGTTGGGGCAAGCGGTTGCCAAATTAGCTGAAGCTTTTGCGATGAAGGTTGTTGTCGGGGCATTACCAAGCCGTCCACAGCATGAAGAAAGAATTGCTTTTGCTGAGCTACTTCCACAAGTCGATTTTCTTTCTTTACATTGTCCTTTAACTGATGAAACACGTGACTTGATTGATGCACAAGCATTGGACTCGATGAAGAAATCAGCATTCTTAATCAATTGTGCCCGTGGAGGCATTGTGAATGAGCAGGCTTTGGCAGATGCATTAAGACAAGGCAAGATTGCAGGAGCTGCGATAGATGTACTCTCTGTTGAACCTCCGCAACAAGGAAATGTGTTGCTTGCAGAGGACATTCCAAATTTGATCATTACCCCGCACAGTGCTTGGGGAAGTGTTGATGCTCGGCAACGTATCGTAAATCAATTGTTGGAGAATTTTGAGGCATTTCAGCAGGGCAAGGTGATCCGTCGGGTGAATCACTGAGGCTTTAGAATGTCGTTATAATGCTATGGACAAACTTACCACTACAACCTCTCGCTTTAAATTACGATTTTCTCCGATTTTAGCTTTAATCAACTAAGCCTTAATGAACTGATTTTAAGATCATTTATCTTGGTACACCTGCATCATCATCTGTTGAAATGCTGGTATTGGTATTTTGATTTGGCTTGGAGTCTGTTGATGATGGACTCGGTGTGTTGGTCTGGTTCTCTATAGGCAAACTTTGTTTTTTGATTTCAAGCTCAGGTTGTTCGGACTGAACATTTTGCGAAGCTTGTGTTTGAAGTGGTGGTTGTGCAGATACCGTCGGCTGATCTGGGATGTTTTGATTAGAAATGTTTGGAACAATGGCTGTAACAGAGGCATTCGCAGAGTTTGCAGTAGTTGATGATTGACTCAAGCTACCTTGTTCTATTGGCACGTTATAGCTGTTTTTACCCAGCACACGGTCTTTGGTCTGTTCAACCTTTTTGACAGCGGTATCTATGCCTTGTCGTGTATTGTCTCGGGCAATCGTTGCTTGTTCACTGGTATATTTTTTCGTATTTTCAATGGTTTCATCAAATGAAGGTTTGATTTTTTGAATGCCTTTTTCGGTTGCATCTCCTACTTTTTCAGCCGTATTTTGTACTGCTTCACCTGTCTTATGGGCTAGAACTCTAAATATATTGGGGTTATCACCATAAGGTTGTGTATGAGTGTCTGTTTGAGCATAAAGTGATGATGTTGCACATATTGCAGTGATCATACATAAACTTTTCATCTTCACCATGTTTTCATTCCTTTATGATGAATGTCATTAACGCTGTGAATCATATTGAGCAATAGTACTGTTTTATTCAATCACCCGCTTAAACAATAATAAATCAACGACAGCAAAATATAACAATATATGGTTCGTATTATTACTGAGTATTTGAAAGAAAAGCCCACGGATGTGAGCTTTTCATCTTAATATTGTGGGTTAGAGGTCATCAATTGCAATTATTTAGCTGCAACTTTGGCTTCTGTTGATACGCCGACGTTTGCACTACCTACTGGTGTTTTCACATGTGTTTGTGAATTTACTTTAGCACCTGTGTTGGTTGATTTCGGCTTAACCAAGTCTTTGGTTTTTTGCCAAGTTTTACTGGTTGCAGATTTGGTTTTATCTTTCGCTTTTATCGCAGCTTCTTTGGTGTTATGACCTGCTTCTGAACTTAGCTTTTTGGTATTTTCCCAAGCACCTTTGCTGGCTACTTTACCTTTATCGATTCCAGTTTCAACACTTGTACCGACTTTATCAGCAGTATTTTTAGTGCCATCCCAAGCATCTTTAGAGACTTCACGAGTTTTGTCGACACCTTTTTCTACACCAGTACCGACTTTACCTGCTACATTCTTGGTGCCATCCCAAGCATCTTTTGACACATCACGGGTCTTATCGACACCTTTTTCGATACCATCACCGACTTTAACGGCAGTATTTTTTGTACCATCCCAAGCATCTTTTGAGACTTCACGAGTCTTATCGACACCTTTTTCAATACCATGACCAACTTTGTCTGCTGTATTATGGATTCCTTGACCAATATTGCTGAGTAGTCCTCCACCATTTGCATTGACTTCAGCTGATGCATTGGCGCTGACATTTGTATTGGCGAAAATAAGAGGAGAGCTAGCTAAAAGGGCTGTAGCGATCACTGTTGTTTTAAGCATTTTCATAATTAGTTTTATCCTATACCTGAATGAGTTCAAGTTTGAGTGTTGCCTATCATAATGTGAAATTTGAGTGAAAATAGTCTTAGAGATAAAACAGCAACAGCTTATCTACACAGTTTTAACAATAATGTAAAAATTGTGAATAAAGATTAAGATCGAGTTTCTATGAAAAATTTTTATTTTTTATTTTAAAATTCTGATACTTATAAATGAAAACTCACGACTCTAAACGTTGTGTTATTCACATCGTCATCTTGTCATTGAAACAAAAAACACATAAGCTTTGGAATCAATCTATATCTTATTCCTATAATGAACAATATAAAAATCTTAGTGTTGTTGGGTATATTTTTCAGTTTTAGACCGAGTTTTGCCTGTGCTTGTGGGGAAGAAGTCCCTTTCAGTCATCAAATGATTGGCTGGGTTACAACGGCAATCATATTTCTCATTTATTTGATTCCTAGTTTTTATTTTGTAAAATATTTTAAGAAATATAAGCTATCTATCCTACACCTCGTTTTGCCTCATATATTGATGTTAGGCATGCTTTACGCTTTGTTGAATTCTTTTAAATTGGGTTTAAATCCAATTTATTATTGGTTTGCGGATTACCTTCCGAATAGCTTAATTTTTATTGCGATTGGACTCATTGGTGTGATTTTTTGGCTCTATCCCGTGATTTATGTTGTTAAAAAGAGCTAAATGGTTGTGTATTTAGCTCTACGGACAGCGTAAGTCAAGTGCTGAGATTAATTACATTTTTCCAGATTTACTGCTTTAAAATTGTTTTTGAGTGAATTGAAGTTTTTTAGCTTTTCAGCATCTTTAGGATCAAAAACTGTCTGCTTCTGTTCAATATCCGCATCGACATTTGAAAATGCTGAAATCAATTGCTCTCCTTTAAAAATCCAATGTTCAGTTGCCTTTCCTGTTTCAAAGTTCCCTGTAAATTCAATCACACAGTTATCTGTTTGGCGAATGAGTCGAGCAAGATTGTGTTTGGTATTGGGCGCTGCTGAGATATTTTTGTGTTGTTCTAAAACAGTCGGTGCGTTTGGATTGCTGGGTGTTGTTGAGTAGGAGATAAGAAAAATTGTATTGCTAACTCGGTAAGGTACTTTTAATCTCATGAAAGTAGCTTAATTAAAATGATATCAAATGAATAATATAGTTATATGGTCTAAAAATGTCTTAAATTTATATAAAAATAACAAAAACTAAGAAAAATTTCTAAGATCAATTTGTAATAGATTAATTTGTCCTTTCGTTTTTATATGAAAAGCTTCGTTGATTTCTTCCACAGATAAACTTGTTGTTGGGAATTTGAAAACTTTTTCTAGAATATCAATTTTTTTATTTAAAATAATTTTATCAAAGTTTATGAAGTAATTCGAGTTTTTAAAATTAAATCGAACTTCATAGTATGCCTTGGTAAACTTTTTTACTCTATGGTATTGATTTGGATCTAGATTAAAAGTTGACCATGCATTTGAAATAAAAAGATCAATTTTTTTTAGTAATGTTAAATCGTTAATTTGTGAGAAGAAGAAAATCCAACCTTTAGTTTTACCATCATCAATACAACCTGTTATTCTTAAGTTAAGTTGGAAAAGTAAAAAATCAATATTTTTCTCTTTGGCATAACGATATTTTGAAAAACACTGAATTATAGATGTATATAAATTATTTACAGTTGATTTTCGTACAGAAATCAAAGCATTACTAAAAGAATACCCTAAATATTCAAATTTAGTGCTTTTAATTTCCCCGATTTTTGATTTACTAAAATTTTCTTTTATAGGATGGATTTCTAGTTTTAGTTCATAAAAATCTTTTTCAATTTTAGATTTTATGTAATCTAAATTGTCTTCATTAAGTAATATTAATATATCATCTACAAATCTAAAATAACGAATTGAAGGGTTATTTAAGAATTGGGAATCTATTTGGTTTAAAAAAATTGAAGAAAGAATATTGGATATAGCCAAACCTTGAGGAATTCCTCCAATGAATTCATTTTTTTGAGGCTGAAGAGCTTGATTGATTAAATTTAAAGTATTTTCAGATTTAATCTTAATTTTTAGAATTTCAAATAATATATCATGTGATACTGTAGGATAAAAATTTTTTATATCAATTTTTATGAAAAAATCAAAGTCTTTAATACATTGCTTTAATTCATAGACTAAATCTTGAGGCATTCTGTTTGTTAATTCACTAGTATAAATACTCTGTAAATATAGGTGAATTGATTTCAATACAATTCGATCTCTAATTGTTGGGATGTAGATCTCTCTAGGTATTTTTTGCCTTCCTTTATTCAATAATTTTAATTTGTATCTAGAGAATTTAAATGATTTATTTTTTAACTTTCTATGAATTATTTCAATTTGATCATCTAAGTTTTTATTGAATGCAGTATGTGAAATATTGTCTGAGCCAATTGCAAAACTATAATAAATATATGTATAGTATATTTCTTTAAGATTTTCTTTTGTTTGAAAGTCTTTTAAATAAGTTGATTCATGCATATTTTGTTAAGATTGCAGCACTTGTGAATGGTAAAGAGTATAATATTAAAATAAAAAAATAGTACTTTATTTTGTATATTAAACATTCAAAAAAATCTTTAAAAACTAATGGAGGTTCAATATCAATTTTTCGTTTAGATTTTGGCGTTAAAAAATAAATATTTACTCTTGAAATAAAGTGGTCATTTTGGGAGTGATTCTCACATTCATTTAATGTATATTCATATTCTTGATTTATATCTTCGCCATTTTTAGCCCTAATGTATAAGGTATTTAGCTTTTCATAACAGGATTTAACTTTTTCAGCTCTTGATGAAAATTTCTGAGCAGAAACTATGCAGGACATTACTAAAGTTAAAACTGAAAATATTAGCAAGCTTGAGGGGTGAAAAGGGACAAGATTATTTTGATTTAATTGAAGAATTGAAATAGCTACTGTAAAAAATGAAAACCAAATTAATAATAACTGACTATGAAATTCATACTTTAATAATCGAGTTTCTTGCTCAATTTTAGATTTTCTAGTCCACCAAATTTTATCAGATAAATTCATAAGTTACATTTAAGGCAATTATAGTTAGTAATATCCTCTACTAGAGAGAATCAAACCCAAAGGGTTTAAAGATACTGAGATCTTTAATAATCAGTTGCACCTATACGAATATAGATGGAATAAATACATCCTACCTTAAATGCAACTTTTAAATTTTATTATAAAAAAACTACTATATCTAGCGGTTTCTTAAAACTTTTATTATTTAACTCAATACCGAAATTTTCGTAACACTTGTTAGACAAGTCGTATAACTGCACAAGTATAAAATTTGCTTCCAACACATTCTCAAAGAACGTATTCATCGCCTAATGTACAAGACGAAAGAACAAAAGATTTTTACATATGCTCTTGATGATAATGGCGTGTTTGGAGTGTGAGTAATTGTGATTTTAAATGATTTAAATCTTCATCTAAACCCAATTTTTGCGCTAAAGGATCAACTAATTGGTTGGATTTTAAAGGGGGAGTCTGCAAAGACAGATTATCTGCTAAAGACTTCAATTGTTGTCTACGAGATACGCTAGAACATGAATAGCGTCTAAATTTTTCAACTAAGAAAACTAAACGACGTTTTTCAAGAGTATTTAAATTGCTTGTTACAGTGGGTAAGAAGTTTGAATACAATAAAGCTTCGGCAACAGGCTTTACTTCAGTAAATGTTGCTGATGATAATGATTGTTTTAATAATTTAAACAAAGCATGTTCAAATTCTACTTGGTCCATTGTATAAATTAGCCTCTTAACTCTGAAAGAATTGAAACCATATATTGAATATTCGAGTACAATTGTTCAGGCGTCGCATAGTACATTTCAGCATTATTCGCTGATTTTTTAAACGATTCAAGAGAAAATTTATTGTTGAGATATAATTCCTTGATGTCTTGGATATCGCGATCAGATAAACGAGCAAGTTTTGAAATCGCTAAATCTAAACCTGATACTAGGTAGACTTCAACAATACGATTTGAAACCAAAGGAATTGCTCTTTCGACATAATCGGGATCAACAGATGCAAGGCTGGTGTTAAAACTACGGTCGAATTCTAAATTTGTTTCAAGATTATTTTGATCTAAATATTCAATGTCGTTATTTTCTAAAAATAAAAGAATATCTTGTTTCTTTAATTGCTGGATTGCCTGAATTTCTGCATCAATATCATTACTACCACGAGCATTGGTATGAATATGAAATGCACAGCCACCAAAAATATAAGCTTTTATAGCACCATGAGGTAAATTCTGATTATTTTTTGCTATGTAATCCTCAAGCTCTTGAAAGAGCTTGAAGATTGCGAGTGTAATTGGAGAATGACTATAAATAGCCATAATTAGTGCTGTAACACTGAAATATCCGCAACGCTTGTAAATAATTCTCGCAACTGAGCAAGTAAACGTAAACGGTTTGCTTTTAACTCGGCATCATCCGCCATGACCATAACACCTTCAAAGAAAGCATCAATTGGTGCACGAAGAGCTGCCAACTTGGAAAGCGCAGTGGTGTAGTCTTTTGCATCTAAAAGCGGCTGAACAACAGGAAGGATATTTTGAATCTCGCTATAAAGTGCTTTCTCTGCATCTTCTACCAGTTTAGCTTCAATAATCTCACCAGTAGGTGTAGCTTCTTTCGCCAAGATATTTGCAACACGTTTATTTGCAGCAGCAAGAGCAGCAGCTTCTGGTAAATCACGGAAATGATTCACTGCGGTAACACGCTTATCAAAATCTAAAGGTGATTTTGGTGAAAGGGCTTGAACAGCCTGAATCACATCAACGGCAACACCTTGGTCTTCGTACTTAGCACGATAACGACCTTCAAGGAATGCCACAGCATCGGCTAAAGTCTTCGCATGATCTTTCAATACATCGCCATAAGCAGCCAAAGCTAACTTGATGAGTTCTTCAATCGAAACATCAAGATTATTTTCAGTCACTAAACGTAAGATACCAATCGCAGAACGACGTAATGCAAATGGATCTTTCGAGCCTGTTGGCGCTTGACCAATACCAAAAATACCTGTGAGGGTATCTAAACGGTCAGCAAGCGCAAGCGTTGTACCTGTTTTGGTTTTTGGTAGAACATCGCCTGCAAATTTAGGTAGGTATTGTTCACCTAAAGCTTCAGCAACTTCATCATTCTCGCCTTCAATGCGAGCATAATAAGTACCTGCAATCCCTTGCAGTTCAGGGAATTCACCGACTAATTCAGACGTTAAGTCACATTTAGCAAGCAGTGCGGCTTTTTCAGCATCCGCAGGGTTTGCACCTGTGATTGCAGATAATGCCACAGCCAATTTAGCAATACGCTCAGACTTATTCCAAAGTGTTCCTAACTGTGCTTGGAACACCATATTGGCTAATTTATCTTTACGTGATGCAAGTGGCTGCTTTTGATCTTGCAAGAAGAAGAATTCAGCATCTGACAAACGTGGACGTACAACTTTTTCATTCCCTTCAATAATTTGAGTTGGATCTTTAGACTCAATATTTGAAACAGTAATGAAATAAGGTTGTAGTTTATTGTCAGCGTTGACCAAACAGAAATATTTTTGGTTGTCTTGCATGGTCGTGATCAATGCTTCTTGAGGAACAGCAAGGAAACGCTCTTCAAAACTTGCACGAAGCGCAACAGGCCATTCCACCAATGCTGTCACTTCATCACGAAGATCTGCCGGTACAATCGCAGTCGCATTCACTTCATCTGCCAAAGCCTTGACTTGTTGATCAATGATCGTTTGGCGCTCAGCAAAGTCAGCAACAACATAAGCCTGACGCAGAACATCTAAGTACGCATCTGGGTTTGCCAATACAATAGCTTCTGGCGCATGAAAACGATGACCATAAGTCACATTGCCGGTTTTGTGATCTTGAATCGATGCATCAATCACAGCATCGTCTTTCAGCAATACTACCCATTTCACAGGGCGGACAAATTCGGTACGGCTTGCAGCAGAACGCATACGTTTAGCAATTGGCAGGTTATCCAATGCTGTTTGTAAAATTTGTGGAAGTAAAACGTCAAGGCTTTGACCTTTTACATCTTTAAGGAAGCAAACTTTTTCAACTTTACCAGCTTGGAAAGTTGATACTTGATCCGCTGTAATGCCTTGACCACGCATAAAGCCTTCCAAAGCTTTGGTTGGTTTGCCTTCAGCATCATAAGCCGCTTGAACAGCAGGACCATCAAAACGCTTTTGGGTGTCTGCTTGAGCAGCATCCACATTGACGATCTTCAAGGCCAAACGACGTGGTGCAGCATAAGCTTCAATAGCTTCAAATGCCAAACCCGCTTCATTTAGCCCTTTTTCTGTTTCTGCTTTTAAGGCATCACGTAACGTTTTTAAGCTTTTAGGTGGTAACTCTTCACAGCCAAGTTCGAATAAAACAGTATGTTTAGACATTATTTATTCTCCTCAGCTTTTGCTTCTGCTTCAACTTGCGCCTTTAATTGTGCCAATACTTCATCACGTAAATGTGGTTCCGCCATTGGAAATCCTAATTTTGCACGGGCAGCCACATAGCTTTGCGCAATAGAGCGAGCCAAAGTACGGACACGTAAGATATAACGCTGACGTTCAGTGACTGAAATAGCACCACGGGCATCAAGCAAGTTAAAACTGTGTGATGCTTTGATGACTTGTTCATATGCAGGAAGTGGAAGCTCAGCTTCCATTAAACGTGTTGCTTCAGCTTCGTAAAAGTCGAACAGCTCAAACATTTTTTCAACGTTGGCATATTCAAAGTTATAGGTCGATTGTTCAACTTCGTTTTGATGGAAAACATCACCATACGTCACTGTACCGAACTGACCTTTGGTCCATACCAAATCGTAGACAGAATCTACGCCTTGTAGGTACATTGCCAAACGTTCAAGTCCATAGGTAATTTCACCAGTCACTGGATAACATTCAACACCACCTACTTGTTGGAAGTAGGTAAATTGAGTGACTTCCATCCCGTTTAACCACACTTCCCAACCTAAGCCCCAAGCACCCAGTGTTGGAGATTCCCAATTGTCTTCAACAAAACGAATGTCATGGGTTAAAGTATCAATACCGATTGCTTTTAACGAGTCTAAGTAAAGCTGTTGGATATTGTCAGGGTTCGGTTTAAGTACAACTTGGAACTGATAATAGTGCTGTAAACGGTTTGGGTTTTCGCCATAACGCCCGTCTTTTGGACGACGTGATGGTTGAACATAGGCTGCGTTCCATGTTTCAGGACCAAGCGCGCGTAAGAATGTTGCAGTGTGGAATGTCCCTGCACCCATTTCCATATCGTAAGGCTGTAACACCACACAACCTTGTTCAGCCCAGTAGTTTTGTAAGGCAAGAATTAAGCCTTGGAATGTATCAATATGCGATATGGCGCGACTCATGCAGCATCCACTATAAGTATTAGAAAAAATTGGTTCTAAGTATAAGGATTTTGCGGAGGTGTGGCAAAGGTTAGTCTACAAATATTGACGCTCATCGCAGATCAGTTCAGGTGCATTTTTTAAGATTTTCTTTTGAGATCAAATTTTTCATTTGATTGGCCTCTTTTCTTATTTTCATTTCCTGAATATGTGCCTCGATTTCTGCATCTGGGGAGTCTGTATCGATGACGGTTTCAGAGGTAGAATTCTCAGAAATTAAAATGAGACCATCTCTAAAAAAAGCCCAGTCTTTTTCAATGGGCGGGGTATTCTTTACACTTGTTTTTGTTTTTAATAGACAGATTTTACCTTTCTTGATCAGTGTGAGTTCAAGTACGCTTAAAGGGTTGTTTGCAATTTCAATCTGCTGAGTTTCTAAAATTACAGGTTCATTCGATGAAAGGCAGGCGCTAAGAAAAAGACAAGAAGTTAAAGTGATTATAAGGGGTGTTTTGTTCATCATTCATAATTAAAAAGTTAAATTATATATTTGATATTAACATAAAAAAAATCAATTTATTAACTTGTGGATTGTGGACTGTCTTTTGAGTGTTAGATATTAAGCATGGATCAGGGGGATACGATGAGGCTTTATTGCATGTTAAATAAATGAATTATTTTAAGATATTTACCATGACATTTTTGAACCTTCGTTTTATATTTAAGGCTAAAATTTTAATTCAGAACTTCAATCACAATAATTTTTAATAGAATTGATCAAGATGCAAAAACAATATCGAAACAAACTTTGGATAAGCCTTTTACTTATTTTAATTGGTGTCATTTCAATTCCATCCATTCATCTAATTAAGACTAAAATGAATGAACATCAAGCCATGGAACACATTCCAACAGGCTATCGAGATGATGCTAGTCATCTGAATCTAACTAAAGTACATGGTGTAGTGGACGTTGAAACCTCACCACAGGCAATTCAGAGTCAATTAAAAACATTGCTTCAGTATGCCAATGAAAGACATTTAAAAATCTCAATTGCTGGTGCAAAACACAGTATGGGAGGACATACCATCTATCCGGATGGTATTGCATTGAATATGTTGCCTTATCGCCATATGAGTCTTGATGAAAAGAATAATATTTTAACCATCGGCTCTGGTGCAACTTGGGAAGAGGCACTCCGTTATTTAGACCGTTATGGTAAATCAATTGCGGTCATGCAATCTTTTAGTAATTTTTCTATTGGCGGTTCAATAAGTGTAAATGGACATGGTTGGCAAAAAAATTCGCCTCCAATTTCGTCTAGCATTGAATCATTTACATTGATGAATGCGCAGGGGGAGATATTAGAATGTAGTCGTAGAGAAAACCCTGAACTGTTCAAATTGGTGATCGGTGGTTATGGATTATTTGGCATAATTCTCGATGTAAAATTAAAAGTGGTAGACAATGTTGCTTTGGTATTTCACTCTATTGCTGTTTCACCAAAGGATTATTTAGAACAATATCAACGGATTGTGAGTGAAGATACAAACGTGCAGTTTGCATATGGACGGTTACGTATCTCAGATAAACACTTTTTAGAACAAGCCACTTTAAATTATTTTGAAAAAATAGATAAAAAGCCTTTAGCCTTATCACAACAACAAAGTAAAAATGCCGAAACTAAACGTATTGTGTTTCGTGGTTCTGTAGATAGCGAGTATGGTAAGCGTCTCCGTTGGGATCTTGAAAGTAGTCTTAATTCAATATCGCCTTATGCAACATTCAGCCGCAATGAAATTCTAAGTGAAGATGCCTCATTGATTGAAAATAAAGATCCGAACTCAACAGATTTATTACATGAATACTTTATTCCAAAACGCTACTTGGCACAGTTTGTTCAAGATTTAAAGCCTGTTTTAAAACATAAAAAAGTCGACCTACTCAATATTACTATTCGAGAAGTCGAATATGATCCTGATGCTTTTATGAATTATGCACGAGAGGACGTTTTTGGTTTGGTTTTTTTATTCAACCAGAAGAAAACACCACAGCAGGAACAGGATATGCAACAACTGACACGGCAATTGGTCGATATTGTTCTGAAAAATCATGGCACATATTATTTACCTTATCGTTTACATATTCGTCCTGACCAGATGCGACTGGCATACCCACAGGCAGATGCATTTTTCAGTTTGAAGAAAAAATATGATCCTGATGAGCTTTTTAGTAATCAGTTCTATCTACATTATCGCTAACAGAGTGTGGTTGAGAGGAAAATACTTGTAAAAATGCCCAATAACAGCAACCTGAAAATATTGCAATTGCATAGAAAAACCAGTCACTGAATAATTTCCAGATGGGCGTTGGGAACGCGCCCGTAAAAACCAAATAACCAATCATAGTAACAATTAGCCACATCAATAATGAACCCGCGAAAATACTGAAAAAATTGAGCCAATATTTATGTGCAAGCCATAAAGAAAGTGCATATGCAATTGGAATGACGATCACACAGTAAATCAAATAAATCATTAAGCTAATGCCGAATACGGTCAGTAACGACTGCACATCATATTGATGATTCATGAAAAGAAAAAAAGTGATTAATAGGATTAAGCTAATACTCGGCGCTAAAAATAAAGCTTTTAAAATAGATTTATTGCTATATTGAACCATGATCAAAACAACAAAAGAGATTAAATAATGAAAGCATGCCTAAAAATGATTATTTTTTCTACTGTGATTTTTTCCACTTTGCTATATGCGGAAAATCAAAATGTACAGATAGATGTATACAATAAATGTGTTGATCAAACCATAGAAGAACTTGGATTGGGCAATATTAATAATGCTGTTGTAGAAATATGTAGTCATCAAGGCAAAGCATTCTATGAAAAAGAAATTGTTAAAGTGTTGGATCAGATTAAAAAACAAAGTCAAAAAGACAATCAACAAGAACCTTATACGGACCTGATGAAATCTCAACGCTTATGGAAAGCCTATGTTGATCAGGAGTGTCAAAACGCAGGGCGTTATATTGGTTCACCGATGTATGAATTTTGCCCTATGCAAGAATATGGCAAAAGATTAGAGCAGTTAACTGAATATACACGATAAAAAATCACTGTGTGAGAAATATAGTAGAAAAATTTATACAGCTAAGATGGATAATAAATACATCTTATAATCACAACAACGTATAATTCGCACTTCAACAGTGCAAAAGTGCAGGATCGTCGTGTTTCATACGCAACTTGAATGGTTAAATACCTTAAAACCCAATTTTAAAGTGTTACCCCTAAAAGATCGGTTACTTTGTGGCTTAGGCGCACTTTTAGGCTTGGCGATATCTTCACTGATCTGTTGGTATGTATTAGGCGGCTTTAACGCATGGTATATCGCACCGATGGGAGCATCCTCTGTATTGCTATTCGCAGTGCCTGCAAGTCCTCTGGCACAACCATGGAATATGGTGGTTGGAAATACCATTGCTGGTCTGATTGGTGTGACATGTGCACTCTTGATTTCCAATCCAACGGAAGCATTTAGTATAGCCGTTGCATTGTCGATCTTCTTAATGATGAGCACCGATTCATTGCATCCGCCAAGTGGAGCTGTGGCAATTACTGCGGTATTGGGCGGTGATTCAGTACATCAACTGGGCTATCATTTTATTTTCTATCCCGTGTTGATCAACTCTGTATTTTTGTTGGCTATCGCAATTATTTTTAATAGAATGCTAGGCAAACAATATCCCCAAAGTGCACAGCTCAATGTTCGATCTAAAGACCCAACACCAACACAGAAGGTCACCATCCAACCCCAAGATATTCAAGAGGTCTTAGAGTATCAAACTCAGCTTTTAGACATTAGTGAATATGATTTACAAAAAATCATTTTAGAAGCACAAGAGAAAGCCAATGCACGTGCAGTTCATGAGTTTCTTTGTCAGGATATTATGAGTAAAGATGTGATTCGTTTAGACGAGCAGGACGATATTCACCAAGCTTTGGACAAATTCAAACGGGTAAATTTAATGAGTTTACCTGTGGTCAATGCCGCACATGAATTGGTGGGTACATTGGCGCTGTATGAAATTGTGGAATGGTTTAAACGAGCGGCTGATCCACGAGCCTCATGGGAGCACTTTGTCAAACAAATTATGAATCGACAGGTCGTAACTGTACAACCAACACAGCCGATTCAAGATCTTGTGCCATATTTTGTGGAACGGTCTTTTAACTACATTCCTGTGATTGAAAATCAGAAATTGGTAGGGATTATCAGTCGCGCAGATATGATCGCCGCATTGCAACAACAGTTAAATCATCAAAAATAAAGTGATGTTGAATAAAAAAAGCTACAACAGTTTGGGGGAACTGTTGTAGCAGAAAAGGGAAAAGTGTTTAAAAGAATGTTAATTAATGGGTTTTCTCTTCATAAATGGTACGTACGGGACGCTGATAACCTTGATGATCATTCAAACGTAAATTCTGTTTAGGCATCAGTAACCAAAGAATTAGATAGACCAGAATACCTGGGAATGCAGCACTCATACATGAAACAATCACGAAAATGATGCGCAGCAAAGTCACATTCCAACCAAAACGTTCAGCAATACCGCCCATAACACCGGCGATCATATTATGTCGGCTTGAACGATATAAACCAGAATTGGTCATTTAAATCTCCTTAGAAAGTTATCTGTCACAGATCATGCTTTAGCACTATAAGAACAATCTCTGTACTTTTAATAATGGAGTTCTGACACAATTCTTCAAGTAAAGTGCCGATAAAAATTGTTAATACTGTGTAACAATGTTTCTTAAATTATTCAAAATACTGTAAAAAAGCGGACGTAAAGCAAGTGCTGACGGGTTGAAAAAAAAGTGTTTTTTATACTTTTGTAAAAAAAATACCGTGAAGATTTCGAGAAGTGGTACAACGCAATACTATATGCGCATGTAGATGAATGTTTGACATGTTTTTTTACTCAGTATATTTGGGTTATTGGGATTTATGCATTTGATGGTTCATAAAACAAGCTTCCTTGGAATTTTAGGTATAGGCATCTGTAGCCTATTGAGTGCTTGTGATTCTTCAAAATCGAACAGTAAGCAGCAGGGATCTTCTGATTCACAGAATTCATCTAGTGAGATTGCTTTGCAGGAAGCAACACAAGCTGTACCTGCCAGCGATGGCAAGAAGTTGAGTGAAGTTGCGGGGCAGGCGACCTTACCTGCAATGGCAGAGATTAAAGGTTTTGCACCGCAGCGTGAAACCTTACCATCCAAAGCTGAAGAGTTTGTTGGACGCTATCATGTGCAAATCAGCTGTGATGATCCATTTGCCAAGTGTGAACAGGGCAGTGCAGAGTTTATTATCAACTTACTCGCAGATGGAACAGCGCACCGTACATTTGTATATATGGGCAAAATAAGCAATGAAAATAGTGATGTAAAATCAAATCGAAGTTATCAAAAAAATACATGGATTTATGATGACGCGCAGCATGAAATCATTGTAAATCGAATCGAAGGAATTCAATTTTTTTATAAAGTGGATGAGAAAAATAATTTGGTGATGGACATTGATAAAATTCTTAATGGAACTGAAGAGAACCGTTTGTATTTTGCTCAACACCATACAGCGCCAATGAAAGCGTATGTCTTAAAGCGATTTGAGAATTAAAACAGATAGATCGTTTTTAAATTTGGTGGGTTGTGTGGGGGTCGAACCCACGACCAATAGATTAAGAGTCTACTGCTCTACCAACTGAGCTAACAACCCAATACTTGTCTAAAAGTGTTTAAACAAAAGTAAAAGATCAAGCAAAATTTCGAGAACGGCGAAGCATCAAAAAAGATGATGTTTTGTCTAGGTCGGAATATTTGCAGGTTTCATTTCTAGTATAGTACTTAAACAGTACAGAAAGAAGCCCGAAGAAAGAATGGTGGGTCGTCCGCGATTCGAACGCGGGACCAACGGATTAAAAGTCCGCTGCTCTACCAGCTGAGCTAACGACCCTGAGTCAGGATGTATAAAGTATCACTTTATCCGAATCAATGAAAATCTAGATTTTCATTCGGTATCCATGTTCAGATTGAAACATATAGATGGTGGGTCGTCCGCGATTCGAACGCGGGACCAACGGATTAAAAGTCCGCTGCTCTACCAGCTGAGCTAACGACCCTGAGTTAGGATGTAAAGTAAAACTTTACTTAAAGCGACATGAAAATCAGTAATTTTCATTCGATATCCATACAGGTCAAAACAATAAGTGGTGGGTCGTCCGCGATTCGAACGCGGGACCAACGGATTAAAAGTCCGCTGCTCTACCAGCTGAGCTAACGACCCTTTTGTTTTGATGGAGCGTATTTTAGCAAGATATTGATAGAGCGCAAGTAAAAATTAAGAAAGTTTGCAACGTTCGGTTATAAATAACACAAAATCAATTAAAAAAGCCCTGAAAACAGGGCTTTTATTTCTAGAAACGGTATTTATAAGCTTCGATATTGGCATAAACTTCAGCTGTGACATCACAATATGCTGTCGCACTTGGCAATAAAACCAGTAAACGATCAGAAGTTTTTTCAGGATTAAAAGCCTGTTCCTTCAATTTATTCTTCTGATATTTAAATGTTCCAGTCGTTTCTACAATCTGTTGAATACGTAAAAAAACTGGAACTGCATAAGCAGGTAAGTTCTTTTTAAAATCTGTAACCATCTGGCTTAAATCTTGTTCTGTCAGCTGTTCGCCTTCATGTAAGGTAATTGCTGCCATACCTGCACGACCATTGGTATTTGGAATCTCAACGCCGTAAACCACTGCTTCTGTAATCTTGGGATAGTCGCTACAGATATTTTCAACTTCAGTGGTAGATACATTTTCGCCTTTCCAACGGAAGGTATCTCCCAGACGATCAACAAATTGAGCATGACGGAAACCGATATCACGAACCAAATCACCTGTAATGAAATAAGCATCGCCCTTTTTAAAGACATCTTTCATGATCACGGATTTGTTTTTTTCGGGGTCTGTATAGCCATCAAAAGGAGAACGTTTGGTAATTTTACCAATCAGTAAGCCCACTTCACCTTTTTTGACTTTTTGGCAGTAGCCATCTGCATCACGTACTGCTTCGTTACTTTCTTTATCAAACTGTACAATCGCATAAGGAGTAGGTGAAAACCCAACAGTATTATCAAAATTGAAGATATTGCTGAACCCCACATTGCCTTCACTTGAAGCGTACAGTTCAAGAATTTCTTCTACGCCAAAACGCTGTTTAAACTTGTTCCAGATATTTGGACGCATGCCATTACCGATCATTTTGGTAACGCGGTGTGAATGATCAAGTT
Source organism: Acinetobacter sp. Tol 5 (assembly GCF_019702905.1). NCBI lineage: Bacteria > Pseudomonadati > Pseudomonadota > Gammaproteobacteria > Moraxellales > Moraxellaceae > Acinetobacter > Acinetobacter sp. Tol 5. The sequence continues at coordinate 479,684 of NZ_AP024708.1, forward strand.
CGGATGGGGCTGCATCCATAAGATAGCGACAAAGTTCTCCTACGTACCCAATTGCAGATGCGTTAAATTTTTTCACATCTGACCAAAATGCAGAGGTTGAAAATTTACGTCGAATTGCCAAAGCCGAACCACCTGCAATGACGCCACACCAACATACCACCATGCCTGTTGCATGGTAGAGCGGTAAAGTACAGTACATTACGTCATCTTCACCTAAATTTAGGATGTGACCATAGGTTCCATAAGCAAGTGTCCAACGACTGTTGGTGAATATAACCGCTTTAGGTAATCCGGTTGTTCCAGAGGTATAGATATAAAATAATCCATCTTTACCTTTAACATTGTGGGTTGTTGCAGGATTAAATTTAGGGAATGCATCAATTTGCTGTGCAAGATTGACATAGCCTTGTGGTGCACTACCTGGTTCTTTTAAAGTGTCTTGATCTGCAAACCAGTGTAGGCGATCTGAAGCGATGTTTAAATCTTGACGAACTTCATCCACAGCAACACGACATTCCTCTCCCACAACAATTGCCACAGGATTAACGAGGTTGACACTGTGTGTGAGTACTTTGCCTGTTTGTGAAGTGTTCACAAGTGCAGAGGTTACGCCAATTTTTGCTAAAGCGATCACTGTTGCAATCAACTCTGGACGATTCTCGATCATCACAGTGATCACATCGCCTTTTTTTATACCAAGAGAAAGATAGAAATGTGCAATTTGATTTGCCCAAGCATTCAGTTCTTTATAACTGTAGCGTTGGTTTTCAAATAATAACGCATCTCCATATGGATTACGTTTGACCGCACGCTCAAAAGCTAGACCTAGCCCAGCAGGTGTGTTGGGCGTTCTGATATAAGCTTGTTTAAGTCCAGTCAGGATATTTGGAAGCTTATTGATGAGCTGTGGTAAGCGCTCGGCTACATCAGCAAATCCGATGAGATCGGTCTGTGTTGTTTGACTCATATCAATCCTATTTTTTTTTCGTAATCCGATACAATTTCTTAGTGTGTCATTGATCTGCATAAGGTACACATCAACTTTTATGTCATGTCTGCATTTGAGTAAACATGTATACATGATCAGTAGATATTATTCTTAGTTCCAGATTCGAGAATCAAATTGGAAATAAAAACCACCTTATCGTTTAGACATTTGTCTTTTTAATCGTTTAAGACTAGTGCAATCAACCTAATCTGACAAATGTCTTTAAAATCTATTCAAAATAGCAAAAAAACCTAGCCATCGAAATGACTAGGTTTCCTTTAATCGCTATATTTTAAGCAAACTTGCTGAATTACTCCGCAGCAGGTGGTGTCGCTTTTTTCGGTGGACGTCCACGAGGGCGACGAGGGCGAGCAGGCTTTTCTTCTGTTGCTGCAACATCTGTCTTAGATGTTTCTGCCTCATCAGAAGTTGCTGTTGTATCTAAAGCCAAAGCTTGCTGTGCTTTTTGTGCTTTCTCTGTCGCAGCTGTTGCGCTTTTAGACGGTTTTGCTGCTACTGTTTCAGTTGCTGTAGCTGTTTTAGCTGCAACAGGCGCTACTGGGGTTTCTACAGTATTTTCTGTTGGTGCTTTTTCTTCAACAGCTTTCGGTGCAGAAACATCTACAGTTGCTGTGTCTTCTGCTTTAGCTTCAGCTGGCGTTACAGGTTGTACTTGTTCTTGATTTTGCTCAAGTTCAGCCTGATGCTCTTGCTTTGCTTGTACCGCAGCCTGTTTTGCTAAACGACGACGTTCGCGAGGGTCATTGGCTACACGACGGTCATTTTCAGGTTTTGGTGGAGTTAAGTCTAACACTTCAGCAGGTTGTGCTTCTGGTGCTGCTTTTGTAACAGCAACATCACGTGTCACAGGTTGCTTCGCAGGTTCAGCAGTTTCTTGAACCGTTAAGGTTGCAGAATACTCTTCTGTGAACTTAAGCAATGCACGATTGAATGTTGGAATTAGACCAAATTGTTCAATCAATACCGCACAATCATCACCATAGACATGGCGAATCAAAGAACCAACTGAGTACTGGTTTAATGTCGGTACTTGTGAAGGTCTGATCTTTGGTGTTGCTGCTTTTGCTTGTGCTGCTTCACGCTGTTGACGACGTTTTTGACGAGGATCATTGCTCGCACGTTGAACAGGTTGCTGTACTTCAGCTTTTTCAATACTGAGCTCTGGTTCAGCCTGTGCATGCTGATTTTCTTCAACAGGCTTCGCCACAGGTTGAGTTTCAACAGGGCGAGGTGCTTTTGCGACAGTTTCGCCTTTTTCATGACGATCATGTTTCTTCGCTTTTGCAGGTACTGTGGCTTGTTGTGGTGTCAACGCAACAATTTCGCTTTGAGCCTGATCAAGATTGACCACCAATGCAGTTGTCATTGACGCATGTTGTGGTGCATCAATAATTTCAACTTTTGGTTGTTTCTCTTGAGTTTGAGCTAACTCTACAGGCGCGTTGTGAGGCGCTGATTGTTGCTCATCATTAAATACGCTGCTGTCGCGATGGCGATTTGGGCGATTTGGGCGTTGTTGATGATTGCGATCACGACGTGGAACAGCTTGCTCATTGTTGCTATCAGCCTGTTGATCGTGTTGTGAACGCTGTTGTTTTTGTTGGCGACGTTGATCACGTTGCTCTTGACGCTGTTCTTGGCGTTGCTCTTGACGAGTCACTTGAACAACTTCTTCGATCACTTGATGCTGATCATTCGCTTGTTCACGAGACTCTTTATGCTTATTGCGATTTTTGTTTTTATTGTTGCGTTGAGATTTTTCTTCTTTCTCAACATGCTTTTCATATTCACGCGGTTCTGACTTTTGAACAGGTGTATGTGAAAGATAAGCATTTGTTTCAGGAACAATCTGAGCTTCAATCGCTGTTGAAGCATGCTGATTGATTTGACCAAACTGACCACGGCTGACAGCACCACCATTAATCATTTGCTCAATTGCTGCTGCTGCATTATTTGCAGTACGTGATTGATCAATGGTTGCAGCTTGTTTTTGTACAAACAAGTTTTCTAACCAAGCGCATGGGCTTGATGATGTTTGAGCAATTTGTGCTTGTACCGCTTTTTGAGCTTGAGCAGGTTGTTGCTTTCTATTTTGCTTATTGTTTTGAGCTTGAACAGGTGCTGTATTTTGCTGAGTCTGTTCTTCTTCCAAATGCCATTCAGAAGATTGGTAACCCAATTCTTTTTCACTTGAACGTGTTGCTTCTGTACGCTCATAGCTTGTTGGCGCAAAGCCTTCTGGGTTATACGAAATTTCGTAATGTGGTGTTTCTAAATGCGGGTGAGGGAGTACAGTCACGCGTACATTTGAGGTTTGCTCTAAGTAAACTAGGCTGTGACGTTTCTCATTTAATAAGAATGCCGCAATTTCAACAGGCACTTCAACTTGAACTTCACCATGACGCTCACGAAGCGCGATTTCTTCAACCTTACGCATGATTGAAAGAGACAGTGAGCGTAAGTCACGTACCATACCTGTACCGTGACAGCGTGGGCAGACATAACCTGTTGCTTCTTCCAATGAAGGACGTAAACGTTGACGGCTCATTTCCATCAAACCAAAACGTGACAATTGACCGAACTGGATACGTGCACGATCACTTTGTGTTGCTTCACGAAGTTTGGCTTCAACCATACGTTGATTACGTTCTTTAGTCATATCAATAAAGTCGATTACAACCAAACCACCGATATCACGTAAACGTAATTGGCGCGCAATTTCTTCCGCAGCTTCTAAGTTGGTGCTTAACGCAGTTTCTTCTACGTCGTGACCACGTGTTGATTTTGCTGAGTTGATATCAATTGAAACCAATGCTTCAGTTTGGTCAATGACAATCGAACCACCTGAAGGAAGTTTGACTTCACGTTCATAAGCCGTTTGAATTTGGCTTTCAATACCAAAGTGAGCAAACAATGGTTCATTCAAGGTATAGGTTTTGAGTTTATCCAATTGATTTGGCATTACTGCTTTAACAAAGTTATAGGCTTCGTTATATGCTTGCTCTGAATCAATTAAAATTTCTGCTACGTCATCACGTAAGTAATCACGAATTGCACGTGTTACCACACCTGCTTCTTGGTGAACCAACATTGGTGATGGACCAGAGTTCGCTGAGTTTTGAATTTGCGCCCAAAGGTCCAATAAATGTTGTAAGTCGAGTTGTAGTTCTTCTTGTGAGCGACCAATCCCCGCAGTACGTACAATGACACTCATACCACGTGGAGTGTTCAATGATGCCAACATTTCTTTCAATTCTTCACGAACTGATCCAGAAATTTGACGACTGATACCGCCACCTTTTGGATTATTTGGCATAAGCACCAAATAGCGACCAGCAAGTGAAATATACGTCGAAAGCGCAGCACCTTTATTGCCACGTTCTTCTTTTTCAACTTGAACTAAAAGTTCAGTACCTTCTGTGATCAACTCACGAATATTTGAAGTTTGACGAGGGTCTGCTTTGTAGTATGTATTGGCTATTTCGCGCATCGACAAGAAACCTTGACGACCTGCACCATATTCTACAAATACAGCTTCTAAAGAGGGTTCTACGCGAGTGACATGCCCTTTATAAATATTGGCTTTCTTTTGCTCACGGGTACGATTTTCTAAGTCGAAATCATAAAGACGGTGACCAGTGATGAGTGCAACGCGAACTTCTTCTGCATGTGTTGCATTAATCAACATACGTTTCATGGGTGTAACACCTAATAGTGATTCACACCAACAACTCGCTATCTGTTTAAGTGAAGCGAACATCTGAATATTGGATCAAAACTCAAACCATCAGTACATCTATATGATTTCAGTAATGAACCCACTTGTTTTGAGCAAGCTTGGGCTTTTGATACCTGTATTGATGCTGCAATACTTCTTTAATCTTTGCACAATTAAAGTTTTGAGGCTTTCACTGGTACTCAAAGTGGTGCATTGGATGACTGATTTGTTCGTCTTTCACTATCACATTGCTCGAAGAGTCTCTCAACTTTGGTGAGAGCGTCTTGATACGGAATGATCATCGTATCTTTACAAATTGTGCAGTTCCAATGCCTCAAACACTTATGTCCTGAAAAACACTCTAAAGCGACTTGTCTGATGTGTATCAGTTTATGTTTAAAAACCAACGTCTGGGTTGGCGACATATATTTTTAAACAAACCGATTTCTGTACTTTAAGTACAATTAAACGCAACAGTTTGTCTTTTTGCCGATATAATAAAGCCTTCGGCGTCGGCATATTCTTTTGGGACCTTTCCGCATCTGTCGTGAGGTTTACCTTTTATATTCCATTTTCAATGGGTGAAAGGAACATAATAAACTTCACTTACGGTGGTATCCGTGCGCTGACTATAGCAAACCTTGAATCATCTGCCTATGGGCTATACACTTATTTTGTATGAAAAGTATAGTCTAAATGATCAGTTTTTAATCAAATTTTAGTTTTTTATTGGATCACGTAACTGTATGAATTCTACGCAACAATGGCAAAGTGTCACTTGGTTTGAAGTGGACGAGCATCAAGAAGGTCAACGCATAGATAATTTCTTGTTTACGCGTCTTAAAGGTGTGCCAAAAAGTCGGATCTATCGCTTAATTCGTGAAGGGCAAGTACGCGTCAATAAAAAGCGTATTAAGGCTGAAACTAAATTGGCAATTGGTGATCAAATCCGTGTTGCTCCCATTCGATTTGAACAGAAAGATGAAACGGATGCTCCTGTGTCTGATAAAGTCGCACAGAGTTTACTCAGCCGTGTAATTTATGAAGATGAAGGATTGATGGTGGTCAATAAACCTTCTGGAATTGCTGTACATGGGGGGAGTGGCGTAGCGTATGGTTTGATTGAAGGCTTGCGTGCAGCAACAGGCAAAAAATATTTAGAGCTGATTCACCGTATCGACCGTGATACTTCTGGTTTGGTCATGGTCAGTAAAAAACGCAGTACATTAAAAACACTACAAGACTTGCTGCGGGAGCATAAGATTCAAAAAACTTATGCCGCAATCGTGAAAGGGCAGGTCAGTCTGGATCGTCAACTTATTGACCAACCATTATTGCGTTATGAGTTATCTAATGGCGAACGTCGTGTACGTGTGTCAAAAGATGGTAAAGAATCTAAGACGCAGTGGAATGTTGCTGAACGTTTTATGCATGCCACTTTGGTCTATGCGTCACCTCTTTCAGGGCGTACCCATCAAATTCGTGTGCATGGATTAAGTATTGGTCATCCTCTGGTTGGGGATGAAAAATATGGTCATGAGACAGAATATCGCGGACCAAATCCACGTCGCTTATGTTTGCATGCGATGCGCTTGGAAATTCCGGGTTATCCTGTGATTGACGCGCCTTTACCCGAAGATATGCAGAGTTTGGTTGCACAGCTAAGAGCACAAAAGAAAGATTAATTGGATCAAACGATCCTATTCTTTTGCTTTATAACATGTGGAAATTTGATGATGAAATTTCCACATGTTTAAAATAAGTGATGCCTTTAACCTGTCAAGGATGAAAATAAATCAATATCACCTCTCTTGGTCTGTGATACGGTAATCTTTATCGGGAATGTAAAGACCCAATCAACGGAACACATATTGGAAGTAATTCATGCAAAAGCCTGTAGAACTGATTGTCTTTGACTGGGATGGAACATTATTTGATTCAGTTGGGCAAATTGTTGAAAGTTTATTATTTGCTGCAAAAGTCTATGATCAACCCTTAACGCCTGAAGCAGCTAAAAGCATTATTGGTTTAGGGTTGCCTGAAGTGGCACAAGTGCTATTTCCTCAAGTTCCTGCATTGCATGCAGATATTTTGAAGTGTTATGGCGATCATTATGTTGAACACTCTAAAGATGATCAGTGGTTCGCTGGCGTCTCTGAGATGTTGTACGATTTAAAAAATCAGAATATTAAATTGGCTGTTGCAACAGGGAAAAGCCGTCGTGGTCTAGATCGAGTTTTAGCTCAAACACAAAGTCTTGAATTATTTGAAGTCACGCGCGCAGCCAATGAGACTAAATCTAAGCCAGATCCTTTGATGTTGACTGAAATTTTAAATTACACGGGGATGGATGCTACACAGGCGATTATGGTGGGGGATACCTCATATGATCTGGAAATGGCGCAAAAAATTGCAATGCCGCGTGTGGGTGTGAGTTATGGTGTGCATAGTGTTGAGGTACTGAAAACATTTAATCCCTTGATGATTGCCAATAATGTGACTGTTTTACATCAATTTTTAAAGACGCAAATCAATACTTCTGAAGTCGCTTAAATGTCTCTTTACGTTGTTTGTATATGGCAAACAACGTTCTTTACTCAAAAGCAAAAAACATTACAAGAAAATTTTTTATGAGCCGCTCAATACGATTACTCACTTTACTCCAACATTTACGGGAACAACGTTATCCGATTACTGCACGCCATTTAGCCGAGCATTTAGAAATCAGTGTTAGGAGCGTTTATCGGGATATTGAAAGTTTACGAGATCAAGGTGTTCATATCGAAGGCAGTGCAGGTTTAGGTTTTCAGCTCAAAGAAAACTTTTTGCTTCCCCCGATGAGTCTGGATGAAACAGAAGTTGAAGCAGTGTTTTTGGCACTGCATTGGTTAAAATCTGTGCCAGATCCCGCATTGAAAAGTGCCTCACATTCCGTCTTAACGAAGCTCAATGCAGTGCTTCCAAAAAATAAACAGGAATTAATTAATGAAACCATGCTTCGTTCTATCAATCACTGGTTGGCTGTTGATGAAAAAACTGTAGAACAGGTGCGTTTGGCAATCCGCTATCAAGTCAAAATTGAAGTCGATTATTTAGATGAAAAACAGAATATTTCTACACGAGTACTTTGGCCATTTGTGTTGGGCTATTTTAATGACAAAATGCTTTTGGCTGCGTGGTGTGAATTGCGCGAAGACTTTCGAAATTTTCGTTTAGATCGCATTCAAAAAATGCATGTGTCAGAAACAGTCTATCCTGAATTTAAACGTCATCTTTTTCAGGCATGGTGGCAAAAAGAGCAAGAAAGGAAATCAAACACAAACGCTCCTGACAAAAACTGACACAGCCCATGACTATAGTTAAAGGACCACAATAAAGGAATGGAAAAAATGGGCTTAAAACTATATACCAACGCACAATCTAGAGGTCTTGTGATTGAATGGCTACTAATTGAACTTGGTGCTGAATTTGAAAAAATTGAGTTGGCGTATCATACTGAAATGAAATCAGAATCTTATCTAAAAATTAATCCATTTGGGAAAGTGCCAACTTTGGTTGATGGCGATATTGTGATTTATGAAATGGCGGCAATTTGTGCTTATTTGGCAGATAAATTTTTTGATCAAGGTCTTGCACCTGCATTAGATGATCCAAAACGTGGCTTATATTACCGTTGGTTACTCTTTGCTGCTGGTCCGTGGGATGCAGCCAATTCAGATCGCGCATTAAAAGTTGAAATTTCTGATGACCAAAAAATGTATATCGGGTATGGGAATTTTCAGGATACTTATACGGCTTTAATTCAAGGCTTGGAACAAGCTCAACCCTATCTTTGTGGTGAGCAATTTACCGCAGCGGATGTTTTTGTGGGCTCGATGCTATTTTGGCAATTAAAGATGGCACAGATTGAAAGTCATCCAGCAATTGAAAAATATCTTGATGCAGTCAAAAGTCGCAAAAACTTAAAAAATCCTCAAACACTTTTTGCAGAGTAACTTTCAAGACCATGCAAAATCAGGAATTAGACTGGTTTTGCATCATTGTCTCGGAAAGTTGAGGTGTCGCCGACAAATGAGAAATTATATTTTACGGTATGAGTTTTCAACAGTTTTACGATGACATTGATTCGAATTCATGTCGCTATTCAGTATTTAGATAAAACCTGCGGCAACGTTAATACATATCGCCAAAATTGTAGTGTTAAAGCCATAGGCCAAAAGGATATGTAAAATATTTAAGACACGCATTGAGCGAGAAGTAATGGATACATCAGCGGTTTGTGCAGAAGTACCGATCACATAACTAAAATATAGAAATTCAGGATAGGTTGGTTCAGGTGTTTTGGGAAAATCCAATCCGCCATCTTGATGCTTTGCCACAGCCAAATAAAAATCATGTGCATAATGAATGGCAAACACAGTATGCATAAATAACCATGCGAAAATAATGGTCAATATCGCCAAGCTCAAATGCCCAAATTTAAACATTGTATTGCTGGGCATATGTGAGAGTTCAACCACAATTGCAATGAAGCACATCACTAAAGCAAAGATGACCAAAAGTAAAATAATCCACTTACTGGCATCCTGTTGTTGGGCTCGCTTGAGAATGTGGGTTTGATGGGTTGCCCATAAAGTCTTCATGGTCAGTACTAGATAGATCATGATTGCGATATTCCAACCGAATAACAATTTGGTTGACCATGCCCAATCTGTACTTAGCCCCAATACAGCATAAACCACAAAAGTGATAAGAAAAGTAATAAAAAAATAGGGACGAGATTGAATCCCTGTACGAATATGATGAAATGTCGATATCGCCACAATCATTCAGCCTTTACTATCATTGTTATGATTATTCAGAAATATCTTAACTGAAATAGCATCAGATGATGAGACTTATGTTGTCGTTCTTGATTAAAGAAAGTGAAAAGCTTCTAACACTTTGGAGGATATTTTTCTCTAAAATGAGAAATATATGAGATTGAAAGTAACTTATTCAAGTGTATTTGTTGCTTTCAAAGATGAATAAGTTTCGCTGTTTGTGAGCATGAGAATGTCTTAAGCACTCTGTGCGATGAATCATGTAAATACAGCATGATTTTATCCCATAGCAACATTTAACTGTCTATACGGTTGATATCAAGATGGAACGTTTTTGTCAGTAAAGCCATAAATTTTTGTACTGCAACAGCGTGGGTAAGTTTCTTATAGCTGACATATAAGTCTAAATAAGGAAGTTCAACATCTAATGGACGAATGATGGTATTACTCATTGCCAATGGAGCGATATAGCCAGGCACAATACTACAACCGAGCCCCATACCCACAGAATTGATATGAGATAAAATATTGTCTACTTTTTGCACAACATTAAATTCAATATGATGCTGCTTCGCAAAGTCTAAAATAGAATTGTGTAATGTACCTGATGGCTCTTCCGCAGGAATCACAAAATCAACGCCATTGAGTGCTTTTACTGGAATACGCTCGTATTGTGCCAGTGGATGGTCTTTAGGCAAAATAAAAATGAGTGGTTCACGCAATACAAATTTACTTTCGATTGTATCATTATGAAAATTATGCCGAGTAAAGCTGATATCCAAATCACCTTTTTTGATGGCACGTATTTGTTCGTGATTGTCTAAGCTGAGTAGCTCAATCTTTAAATCAGGGTTTTGAACTCTGAGATTGGGCAACACATAAGGGAAGACTTTCATTTCAGCAACAGGTACAAAACCTATGCGTAGTAATTGTTGTTTTGCCTTAGAAACTTGTCGAGCCATGGCAACAGCCTTATCTGCTTGTGCCAAGGTGAGACGTGCTTGCTCAAGAAAAACAGCACCTTCTTCTGTCAGTTCGACTTTCCGTTTGGTTCGATGCAATAGTTTGACACCGACATCTTCTTCAAGATCTTTGATTTGTTGGCTGAGTGAGGGCTGTGCAGTATAAAGCCTCAATGCTGCTTTACTGAAGTTCAGCTCTTCAGCCACAGTAATGAAGTATCTTAGGTGTCGTAATTCCATATAACTCGTCCAAAGAATAATCCAAAAAAAGTCTTATTAAGATTTTGCAAGAGTATAATCGATAAACAATGATCAGGTGAAGATGGTTATAGTATTTAGAAAATAAATGGATTATTAAAACCCATAGGTATTTCAATATAGAAAATCCTCTTTTAAATAATTCTTAAAATATATTAATGAACAGCAATTCAATATTTAATCATTATTCTTTTAACTACAACTTTTTGAGCTTATTACCGTATGAGATGATCTAGATTTATCTCATACGGTATACAGGCTTTATCGTCTTGATTACTTTTTCAGTTTCAAATGCAAAATTGGAAAGGGATTACCTTCCGCATCAAGTTCAGAGCGCGCCATTTGTTGAAAATTATGTTTAAGATAAAACTCTAAAGCGCGAGTATTTTGTTCATTGACATCCACTTCATCCGCACCTAATTCAAAAGCTTTTTGAATCAACAGTGAGCCAATACCTTGATCAAAAAAAATAGGGTTTACAAATAGCATTTCAATTTTTTTATAAGCTAGCCCCATAAAACCTGCAATTTGCTGTTCGCGTTCCACATGAAACAATTTTACATGGTCAAAGTAATGGTGCTGAATGATTAATTCTTTAATTTGCAGAATATGTTGTTCATTTAAAAAATCATGTGTTGCACGTACAGATGCCTCCCAAATTTCTAATAATTGTGGGTGGTGCTTTGAATGAGTCATTAGAATAGGGGTTAAATCAGATTGCATAAAAAGATTCACTCAATTGTGAAAAGCAACAAAAAATAAAAATAAATCACAAGTTGTTTGGTTAATATGAGGCAGGATAGGTATAAAAATCAAATTGATGTATTTGATGATAAAAAGCAGGACAATAAATGTCAGATTCCAACAAAATTGTTGTATATGCAGCACTTTTGGGCAATTTAGCAATTGCTTTGGTAAAGTTCATCGCCGCTTATATCACCAATAGTTCTGCTATGTTGAGTGAGGCTGTTCATTCTGTAGTCGATACACTCAATGAAATTTTATTATTGTATGGCTTAAAGAAATCTCAGCAACCTGCAAATTATCAACATCCTTTTGGCTATGGTCGAGAGTTGTATTTTTGGGCATTTATTGTTGCATTGTTGGTTTTTGCATTGGGTGCAATGGTTTCAATTTATCAGGGTATTCAACATATTCGTCATCCAGAAGTTATAGAATCACCTTTGGTGAATTATGTTGTACTTGGATTTGCAATGCTGTGTGAAGGAACTTCGTGGTTTATTGCCTTAAAAAGCTTTAAGAAAATGAAAGGGAAAATGGGCTATTTTGAAAGTTTCCGCCGCAGTAAAGATCCTACGACATTTACAGTGCTTTTTGAGGATTCTGCAGCATTGATCGGCTTGATCATTGCCTTTGTTGGTATATTATGCGCACAACAGTTTGATTTACCTATACTGGATGGTATTGCTTCAATATTGATCGGTGTGGTTCTTGCAATCTCTGCTTTACTTTTAGCCAGAGAGACGAAAGGACTACTGATGGGTGAAACTGCTGATCCAAAACTGCGTCATAATGTATTAGAAGTTGCTCAGGAAGATCCTGCCGTATATTCAGCAAATGGTGTATTGACTGAACAAATGGGTGCTCATCAGGTGATTGCATCATTAAGCTTAGAGTTTAAAGATGGTTTAACTTCTGATGAGATTGAAGCATGTGTCAACCGAATTGAAGTAAAGATTAAAAGTATTCATCCCGAAATCGTGGCATTATTTGTCAAGCCACAAACACAGCAAGTTTGGCTTGAAAGAATGAAAGGGCGTTTAGAGTAATCATGTCGAAACAAGAGCCAATCGTCCGTTTGGATGATAAAACGGTACAAGACCATACAATGCAAGAAAAGACAATTCAATCTGAGCATATACAGCAATTGCATTATCGAATTGATACTGAAAATTGTTTGTCACACACCTGGTATAAACCTGTATTTAGTGTAATTGGTTCTAAGCAACACAATGGCGAACGTTTCTTTAATGAAGTACGTAAACCACAAGGTCGTAGCCGTTGGGATCTTATGAAGTGGCTGGGAACACGTAAATCCTATACTTGGAATGTAGACACTCAAAAAGAAGCAGCAGAGTTTTATGCAACTAAGCGGCTACTTCCACAAAATCGCCAAGAAGTCGATGATCACGATTGGCAAGTCTGGTTTGTGAGTCATGCCACGGTGTTGGTACAAATAGGTCCTTATAATTTCTTAACTGATCCTGTTTGGGCAGATTATGTCAGTCCAAAACATGGTCGTGGTCCAAAACGCGTTATTCCTGCAGGAATTGCTTTAGAACAACTTCCAGAAATTCATGCTGTTTTATTGAGTCATAATCACTATGACCATATGGACTTAGCAACATTGAGATGGTTGCATAACAAATTTGCGATGCCGATCTACACGGGTTTAGGCAATGCCAGTTATTTACCTAAAGAATTTCATGTGATTGAAATGGATTGGTGGCAATCTGCACTTTTTAAAAACTTAAAAATCGTTTATACGCCAGCACAACATGGTTCTGGTCGTGGTTTACGTGATCAAAATATTGCTTTGTGGGGTGGATTCTCGGTCGTGTCTGAGCATGGTCATTTCTTTTTTGCAGGCGATACAGGCTATGGACCACATTTTAAAGAAATTCAAAAGCGTTTAGGTGCACCACGTATTGCACTATTGCCTATTGGTGCATATGAACCGCGCGCGTTGATGAAATATATGCACATGAATCCACAAGATGCATTTCAGGCACATTTAGATTTACAAGCTAAACGCTCTTTGGCGATACATTACCGTACTTTCCAATTGACTGATGAAAATCGTGATCAGCCTGAACTTGATTTACAAAAGGCCATGAAGAATTCATCTAAAATGGTGAATCCATTCTATTGCATTCGTGAAGGACGTAAATTGGTGGTCTAACTTATATCAATGGTTGAGATAAAAATGATAAAAATAGCTTTAAGTACACTGTTGTTGAGTTTGACATTCACTTCGGTTGTGGCAAAACCTGTAACAGTTGCAGCAACTGATGCAACAGATTGTGTTTCAGATGAGCTGTGTGCTGTTGCAGAACAGTTGACGATGGCAACATCTGAGAGTTCATCATCTGATGATTCTGAACGGATTAAGCCTCTTCATGAAAAATACGATTTAGACACAGGGGATGAATGGAAATTAATTCACCAGCATGCAGATACCCAATTTTTTGAAAGTATCACCACCATATCTGATGGTAATCAACTTATCCAAGCTTGGGTGAAAAGTGTAAATCCGAAAAAACAATATACAATTAATTATTATCAATTATTATGTAAAGATCGGACATTTACTCGACTGGAACAATTTAAGAGTCGAGATGATCAGGATTATAAACGGGTCAAAAGAGTAGAGCATTATCGTCAAACACAACCTTTTGATCAGGCAGGTGAATTGCTTCCAGTTTTAGAAAAGTTATGTTTATAAATTAAAATGGATGAACTTAATTAGAACATAATATTTATGCCTGATTAAAAAAAGAGGGAGCTGAACAATGAATAAAATTCAATGTTTCCTGTTATCACTAGCATTATCTAGCACTGCTTTTGCAGAGAATCAAAATATAAAGATTAATCAAACTGTTTTTGAGTTAAAAAGTGCCTCAAATCAAGATGATGTCGGCTTTATAAGCAATGATATTGAACTTTATCGGCATGGCAAAAAACTTTTAACGCATACCCTATATGCAACATCTGGCGACTGTAGTATCACTCAAATCGAAGTAGGTGATTATGCAGTCAAAGATAATCAGATTATTTTTTATAGTTATTGGGCTGCCGCGGATCGACAGGGGATATGGAGTTATCCCTATGGCGTCCGTAAACAAACTTATACTGTAGATGCAAAGGGAAATGTTAAACTAGTAAGTGCGTTACTTTACGTTGAAGATGTCATGGATGATCCATTAAAGATAAATCCTGACGAAGGCTATCTGCAATTTCTACATCACCCACCAAAAACCAAGCAACAGCAACGTATATTGAATGATTATGTTCAAACTATGCAAACCCAATATAAAGGGCGTTTTGTTCATGGACAGGAACGGGCTTTGCTAATTAAAGAAGTAAAAACCAGATTGGCGAAACAAATTGCTCGTGAAACTCAAGGATGGAAAGAACAGTTTGGCAACAATGCCCGTATGTAAATTTACGAATGTTTAGCAGTGTCCAAAAGCTGTAATGCAACAATCGATAGTGCAGCCATAGCTGTATTCATGATAAAGGGATTAAAACCCTGAACAAAATAGTGTGGATAAACAACTGCAACCACAACGATAAAGAACAGCATTGCCATGATATTTAAATAATGTAGTACCTTTGATTGTCTAAAAATTAAAAACAATATGCCAAATATGATTTCTCCAACGCCAGAGAGTTGAATTAAGCTTGGAATGTTCAGGAATTGAATCCCTGTAAATTCCCAAAACTGCTGTTCTTCAATGACCTTATATATGACTTTAGGCACCAAGCCTTGATAAATCCATAATACAGCTAAAGTGATTTGGATACTCAATAAGGCATGGCTAATTGCTTGAAGTGGATTCATAAACAACATGTTCCAAAAAATGGTGTTGATGATGTGAAGAAATGAATAGGCATTGATCTGTAGTACCAAATAGGCGATAGCGATTTAAAGCGATTCGGCGATACACAAAGTTTCGGATAAACTTTGGAATTAAATAACCAATTTTTAATCCAGAAAAAGGAAAGCCTAGTTCTTCAATGACTTTTAAAAATGCTGTAGATTCACGGCTTGCTTGTCCATTTTTAATCACCAACATAGTGTCAAAGTGTTCAGTGGGCATTTGATAGTAGTTTAAAATGGCTTGACCCAGTGAAGATTGAACGGAAGCCAACTTAAATCTTGCTTGAGTGTCATAGTGAATTAAAAATTTTGCCCAAGCATTGCACAACACACAAATTTCATCGAATAAGATAATGTCATATTGTTGAATGATCTCTTCAATTTTCTGTTGCATGCTTTCACTCTAGATGGGAGCTTTTTTTCAATATAATTGATTTATGGACAATAAAAAACCACCCGAAGGTGGTTTTTCATGTTTCTATCAATTATAGAAAACCAGGATGCCCTTTAGCAGGATCACTGTCTCGAGCAGCTTGCGCATCGGCAACACTGAGCCCTAATGCTTTTGCAACACCTTCGCCGTATGCAGGATCACATGCATAGCAGTTACGGATATGACGATACTTGATGAAGTCTAAGGCATCGCCCATTGCACCCGCCGTATTGTCAAACAAAGCTTGTTTCTGTGTATCATTCATTAAGTTGAACAAGGCACGCGGTTGGCTAAAATAGTCTGCATCATCCTGACGGAAATCCCAATAATCGGCATCACCACTGATTTTTAATGGAGGTTCTTTAAACTCAGCCTGTTCTTGCCATTGACCAAAACTATTCGGTTCATAGTGCGGTAAGCCACCATAGTTGGCATCTACACGACCTTGACCATCGCGATGATTGGAGTGGACAGGGCAACGTGCAGCATTGACTGGGATCTGTTGATAGTTCACACCAAGACGGTAACGTTGCGCATCTGCATAGTTAAAAAGTCGTGCTTGTAACATGCGATCAGGTGAGACGCTGATTCCTGGCACCAAATTACTTGGTGCAAACGCGGATTGTTCAACATCCAAAAAGAAGTTTTCAGGATTTTTATTCAGCTCAAATTCACCAACATCAATCAATGGATAATCTGCATGTGGCCAAACTTTGGTGAGGTCAAATGGATGATAAGGAACTTTTTCTGCATCAGTTTCAGGCATGATTTGAACTTGAAGTTTCCACTTTGGAAAGTTGCCATTTTCAATTGAATCGAATAGATCACGCTGGTTACTTTCGCGGTCTTTTGCTACGACTGCTTCAGCTTCGGCATCAGTTAAATTTTCAATACCTTGTTGTGTACGGAAATGAAATTTCACCCAAAAACGTTCGTTGTTTGCATTGATGAAGCTATAAGTATGACTACCGAAACCATGCATATGACGGAAGCTTTTCGGGATACCGCGATCAGACATTACAATCGTAACTTGATGCAACGCTTCTGGTAATAATGTCCAGAAATCCCAGTTATTGGTTGCACTACGTAGATTGGTTTTAGGATCACGTTTTACGGCTTTATTTAAGTCTGGGAATTTACGTGGGTCACGCATGAAAAATACAGGGGTATTGTTTCCGACAAGGTCCCAGTTACCTTCTTCAGTATAGAATTTTAATGCGAAACCACGAATATCTCGTTCAGCATCTGCTGCACCACGTTCACCTGCGACTGTTGTGAAACGAGCGAACATTTCTGTTTTCTTACCAATGTGTGAAAAGATTTTAGCGCGTGTGTACTGTGTGATGTCATGAGTGACAGTAAATGTACCAAAAGCACCAGAACCCTTGGCATGCATGCGACGCTCTGGAATTACCTCACGTACAAAGTTAGCGAGCTTTTCATTTAACCATAAATCTTGTGCAAGCAGAGGACCTCGTGCGCCTGCCGTTAAACTATTTTGGTTGTCTACAACAGGTGCACCAAAAGCAGTTGTTAGGTGGGTGACAGGGCATTTTTTTGAGTCTTGGCTCATTCTATTTCTCCATTTTTAATTAATCATGTATTCATTTTTGAATAGATGGAATAGATAAAGAATATTCGCTATTACATGACATTAACTGTATTTCAAAAACCAATATAGTGAACAATTGTTAAATCTATTTGTCCTTAAATTAAATGATTAATCTTTTAATTTAAGACACAGGGCAGTACTAGATATCTGCTTTAAATACACAGCTTCTATACGAAGCGTTGTGTGCTTTTTTAAAAGAGACAATTACACTTTAAGTTGAACTTTGATATTTGTAAAATTGATAAAAATATTATATTTGATTTGTTTTTGCGATTAAATGGTTGTGTATACCCATTTACCAGCTAGGAAGAATGAATCAATAAATTTTTGCAATATTGAAATCAAAATACAGCTTCAGTTGGGATAGTGGTCTCTTCTTTAAATCTGAAAGTTAAGATAATCCTGTAGAATTTCCTATAAAACATAAGATATTTCGCCTAAGAAAAGTGAATGGTAAAAATGAAGAGTCATGCGACTATCCTCTTCTTTTTAACTCAGCGATCCTCCCTTATCTGAAATTACGCTGAGTTGCTGAAGGATTTCATTTTCTAAAACTTTCCAATCTTTAAACTCAGGTTCAATCAACAATGTCTGAGAGACAAAACCATAGCAAATCCGTTGTACGTTTAGACTGATCTGTTCGAGTTGTTCATTATCCTGAATAAAAGGTTTAAGTATGTTTTGCCACATCTGTATCATCATGGCATAACTTTTTTGATAAGTTTCTATACTTGAAATCTGCCGTTCTAAGAGAAAAGACTGCGCCCATAAAAACTGTTGGGATTGGATTTGCTCAAGTTGAAAATGAATAATTTGCGCTAAATAGTCAGTAAAACTCAAATCTGTGGATAAGTCATATCTGCTTTGTGCATAACTTTTAAGAGTTTCAGCATTGTTTTTAACATGTTGATAGATGGTTAACGCTATCAAATCTTGCTTTTTAGAAAAATACTCATAAAAGGTACCTAAACCAACACCAGCAAGATCGGTGATTTCTCGAATGGTAATTTTATGGGCAGGATGTTCATGTAAAAGCCGAACAAAGCTTTCAATCAACGCTTCTTGCGTGATACGAGCCCTTGATTGGCGAGGTTTACGACGTACATTGATTGCAGGTAAAGCCATAAAAATAATCCGAACATCCTTGAAGGTATTTTCTTCTATACTGAATGTAATTGGTTAAAACAACAAGATAGGATTTTCAGGATGAACACGCTACAAAATTGGCAAACCCATGAAATCAGTAACCAGTTTGACGAGTTACAAGCTTACAATCTATTTGAAACAGATCAGGTGTTGCAGGAGATATTGCAACGTTATGGCAGTACAGATCAGCAAAACCTCAGTCAACTCGCGCAGATTGTGGGTACCACAGAATATTATCAATATGCCGATTTAGCCAATCGCCATACCCCTGAATTACATGCTTTTGATGCTCGTGGTCGTCGTAAAGATTTCTTAGAATTTCATCCAGCATGGCACCAATGGATGAAGCTCAATCGTCAATTTAATACCCATGCTTATCCATTTAATCATCCACAATCGAGTACCAAATGGGTGGATTGGGCAGCACGTTTCTTTCTGAGTGGGCAAGTTGAGTGTGGCAATTTATGTCCAAATTCGATGACTTTAGGCAGTATTCCACTCATTCAAAATGAACCTGAATTATGGGCAAAAGTGGGTGAAAAACTATTATCTACTGAATATGATGAACGAGATTTGCCAATTGCTCAAAAAAAGTCAATTTGGTTAGGTATGGGGATGACGGAGAAGCAAGGTGGTTCAGATGTTCGAGCCAATCAAACCATCGCAGTACCTGTTGCTGAATCAGGTCGTGGACAGGCTTATCTACTAACAGGACACAAATGGTTTTTCTCAGCTCCCATGTGTGATGCACATTTAGTTGTTGCGAAAACTGAACAAGATGGTTTGGCGTGTTTCTTTGTTCCGCGTTGGTTGGAAGATGGCACGAAAAACAATATCCATGTGCAACGTTTAAAAGATAAAGTGGGTAATCGTAGTAACTCAAGTTCAGAAGTCGAATTTAAAAATGCTTGGGGCATGATGATCGGAGAAGCGGGACGGGGCATTCCCACCATTATTGAAATGGCAAATTATACGCGCTTGACTTGTTCTGTAGGCTCAAGTGCGATGTTAAGACAAGCATTGGTGCAGTGCATTGCCTATACGCGCCAACGGAAAGCTTTTGGTAAACATTTGGCAGAACACCCTTTGATGCAAGCGGTGTTAGCCGATTTAGCCTTGGAAACGGAAGCAGCCATGCAATTGAGCTTTCATTTAGCGCATTGCTATGAAAATACAGATGAATTATCAATGGCGTGGAAACGGATCATGACCCCAGCCGCAAAGTTCTGGATATGTAAACGTACTGTGGAATTGACTGGCGAAATGATGGAAGTTTTTGGTGGCAATGGTTATGTTGATACAGGAATTATGGCGCGTATTTTTAAAGAGGCTCCAGTGAATACGATTTGGGAAGGCTCTGGTAATGTGATGTGCTTGGATGTATTACGTGCCATTCAACGTGACCGCGATTCAATTGAAGTCTTATTTAAATCATTGGCACAAGTCGCATCTCAAGATTCAATTCTACAAAATGAATTACAAGCTTTATTTAAATTATTTGATGGCTTACAAGCAGATGAATTGCAATTTATGGCACGTAGCTTAGTCAGCCGATTAGTTATTTTGGCACAGGCTATTTTGCTGAAACAACATGCACCCGATTTTGTTGCGGATGCTTTTATTGCAACACGTTATAGTGCGTTTTATGGAAGGGTGGTTGGAATGCTGGATGCCAAATCGGTAGATGTAGAAAGATTATTAGGTAGAGCTTTTGCCTAATATCTTTAGCCGTGTAAAAAGGGCATTATTTACATAATGCCCTTCTTTTTAAGCGACTTTTATCAAAGTTCAAACTTAAAATAGGTTATCGGAATTACTTCTGTT
This sequence comes from Acinetobacter sp. Tol 5, assembly GCF_019702905.1. Taxonomy (NCBI): domain Bacteria; kingdom Pseudomonadati; phylum Pseudomonadota; class Gammaproteobacteria; order Moraxellales; family Moraxellaceae; genus Acinetobacter; species Acinetobacter sp. Tol 5. Next base: position 500,093 of record NZ_AP024708.1, read on the forward strand.
TTTTAAGCTTTTTCTTAAGCTTTTTTAATTTACCTTCGTGTTTGGAGATTTTTTCCAAACGTGCTTTGATTTTCTGCTTTAAAGATTTAACTTGCTTAGACATCATGTTACTCCTTAGTTTGAGTATCCGTTGGCTGATGTTTTTTGATAAAACTACGGATAAATTTTCTTAACTCACGTGCTGCGCTGGTGTCCATCGTTTCACAGAGTTGTAAAAACTGATCACGCTCAGCACTGTTAATGCGAATTAAGAGTTGCCCATCTTTTTTATTCACCTTTGTTTTTTTGGGTAATTCAGCCATGACGTATATCCCCAAAGGTGATAATCAAAAATGTATATACAATATATATGCATTTTTTAAGTTAAGCAAATTTATATTATTGAAAATATTTAATATTTTGTGTTTTATTGATTTTTTTGTAATTAATATTCCTTTTGTGTTGATAAGTGATTGTTACTAAAACTTTTATTTTTGAATCAAAAAAGATTTGTAAAATAGCAAATCAATCGCAGGTTATAAGTGGATGATTTATCGTTTTAGAACATCATTTGACTATTTACTTGATTATTCTAGGCAGCATTTTGCTCAGTGTGTTGCATATGCAAGAAATAGATCTTAAACAAAACCCATTGATTTAAAATGGGTTTTGTTAATTTGAGAAATTCAATATTTCATCAGAAAAATTAATGAGACTTAATCAGCTCAACTCGGCGATTTAAAGCTTTACCATTTTCTGTTGAGTTTTCTGCAACTGGTTGAGTATCACCAAAACCTTTTGCAGTTAATCGATTTTGTTGAATCCCAGTATTATCGGTGAGGGCTTTAACAACAGCATTTGCACGCTGTTCTGAAAGGGCTTGATTGTGTTTTGCATCACCTGAACCATCGGTATGACCATTAATAGTTAATTTGAGTTCAGGATTATTTTTTAACAATTGAATGACTTGTTCTATTTGAGCCTGAGATTCAGGCAAAATATTGGCTTGATCTGTGGCGAAGTTGACCTCGATATTGACCTTATTTTCTTTGTCTAAAGCAGTTTTTAATTGATCTGAATTTAATACTTTTGCTGTAATTTCAACAGGTTTTGTTTCAGCAACCAATAAGCCTGCATTTCCATTTCCTGTTTGAGTAAGTTGAAACCAGATATTCTTATTCGCTTGACGAACGACAAAGGTCTGGGTTGGGTTATTAAAAACATCTCCTAAACCAGCAACATAATCTACTTGGAACTTTTGTGGAAGCTTGTCTAACGCTTGTTGAGGAATTTTACTCATTGTAATTTGCTTGCCCCCCAATTGTTGAATTACATTTTCCAAATTACGTTGTAACTCTAAGAAGCTACCTTCTTTGTAATCCTCATTTTGTTGAATAGCTGCGCTATACAATTGCCCTTCAATGTTTTGAATATGTTGACCTGTCCAAAACGGTATTTTCTCAAAATTTACTTTGGTTGCGTCATGAAACTGATAGCCATTCGGCAAGGAAATATAGGGGAATTGACCGAGCGTAATATTTGAAATTGGAATCTGTGAAAGATCAAAAGTGTTCTGAATAGATTCGGTTTTTACTGTTTCTGAGGCAACAGAACTTGCACTTGATTCGGTTGTTATGACTTCAGCTTTCTCAGGTTTACTACATCCTATTAAGCCGAAGGTTGGAAGCACCAACAAGAGTAGAACGCTTGATAATTTTTTTTGATTGAGCACATTATTCTCCAATTTTAACTTATGACCCTATGTTGTATTGAGCATGTTTATATTCAAATTTATGTGCATACTATAGAGAACGGTGTTTAAAATTTATACGTGATTTTTAATTTGATTTGTAAAACTTTAATTGAGTTCAAAAGATATTGGCTGGTGAATATAATCAATTTAAGATCAATCTAAAAGATTGTCTCAATATGATATATACAAGGATTAGGCATTAAATAGTGACAAAGCTGATTAATTTAAATACTTGTATTCTGCACAAAAAAGCGTAATATCACAGTCCCACTCATGAGGTGGTAAATCATAAAATAGGTAAATAAAATGGCAAAGAAAAAAGTCATGCCTGAGGTTGTGATTCACAACTTTGTGGCAAAACACATGCACGAAGTCAACAAGAGTCAAGTGTTTGTAGATCGTAAAAAGAATGCAAAACGCGGTTATGATAAACACAAAAAAGGTCGATATTCTGATGATTATCGACCTTTTTTGTGGACTACGATTTTTGCTTAATCTTAAGAAAAATAAGAATTAAATATTCACTAAACGATTTGATTTTACCATGTCAGCTAGACCATGATGTTTAAAGTAATACTCCATCCAGCTTTTCACCATCAATGGGTTATTCATTGCCACAACTTCTTCAAGTAGCTTTTCTGCATCACTCATTGAAACGTGACAAATCGCCTTACGCACACGTAAGATATTGCTTGAACTCATCGATAAAGTATTGAAACCCATTGCCATCAGCAGAATTGCAGACAATGGATCTCCCGCCATTTCTCCACAGATACTGATTGGTTTATCGTATTTATGACACTCTTGAACCAAACGTGTTAAAGCACGCAAGATGGAGGGGTGAAAGTGTGAGTAAACACTTGAAACACGTGGGTTATTACGATCGACAGCCAGCAGATATTGGATTAAATCGTTTGAACCCACCGAGAAGAAATCAACCAATTCCGCAAATTCACCAATTTGTAAAAGCACACTTGGTACTTCAACCATGATACCAATTTTAGGTTTGGTAATTTTAACCTGTTCTTCTTCTTGAACTGCAATCCAGTCTCGCTCTAGTAAATAGAGGGCTTCTTCAACTTCACTGACACTGGTTACCATCGGCAGTAAAATATGAAGATTATTCAAGCCAATGCTGGCTTTAAGCATGGCACGAATTTGCGAAGAAAAAATTTCAGGGTGGTCAAGGGTAAAACGAATGCCTCGCCAACCCAAAGCTGAGTTTTCTTCTTCAATTTGGAAGTAAGGTAAGTCTTTGTCAGCGCCAATATCTAAGGTGCGCATCACCACAGGTTTATTGGCAAAATGGCTCAACTGTTGACGATAAATAGCACGCTGTTCTTCTTCGCCAGGAAAGCGCTCGCGTAACATAAACGGAATTTCAGAACGATAGAGCCCTACACCTTTGGCGCCACGTTGAACACCACGAACTACATCAATCATCAAGCCTGTATTGACATAAAGCTTAACAGCAACACCATCAGGCGTGATGGCATCTTTGGTTTCGTATTGCTTTAAATCTTTGGCAATTTGCTCTTCTTCTTTTTGAATTTCTTTATATCGTGTGCGTAGACGGCGTGGTGGGTTAACAAAAACACGTCCTTGATATGCATCCACGATCATTTCAACATCATCAAGGGTATTTACGGGCAATTCAGTGACACCCACTACAGTTGGAATACCGAGTGCGCGAGCGACAATCACCATATGTGAGTTAGCTGCACCTTCTGAGGTGACGATTGCTGCAATTTTATCGACAGGAAGCTCAACTAATGCAGCAGTGCTAATCTCATCTCCGATCAGAATACTTTCAGAGGTGATTTCTTTATGACTGGTATCACCTTCTTGTAAGGCTGCTAAAATTCGCCGTCCTAAATCTTTGAGATCAGAAACACGTTCTCGTAAATAATCATCTTCCATTTGAGCAAAGAGAGCAACGTGACGGTCAATCACATGCTTTACAGCGCCTTGCGCCCAACTGCCATCTCGAATAATTTCTTTGATTTCAGTAGGCAAAGCATTTTCATCCAGCATGCGTAAAAACACACTAAACAACGCTCTTTCTTCAGCCATAAGTGAGTCTTGCATTTTGTCATCAAGTGATTGAATTTCTTCACGTACAGAAGCAATCGCATGATCTAAAAGCTTGAGTTCTTCACTAATGTCATCGGCATCACGATCTGGAACAGCAGCAAGGTCCGCGGGAGGATAAAGAATAATGGCACGACCTAGAGCAATTCCTCCTGCACCCGATGAACCTTGGAACGTTTTATAATTAGAGGAGTTACTTGGCTTGCGGAATACATCAATATTTCCAACAGCATGAGCATGTGCAATAACGCCTGATAGCTGTGCACACAAAGTCACTAAAAAAGATTCCGCTGCTTCACTAAAGTCTTGAGGTTCAGTATTTTGAACCACCATTACGCCCATTACTTTGCGGCGATACATGACAGGTACGCCAAGGAACGAATTATAAATTTCTTCTCCCGTTTCAGGGAAATAGGCGAACCGTTCATGCTTAAATGCATTGTCTAAATTGACAATTTCTTCACGTTGACCGACTAAGCCAACGAGACCTTCACCTAATTGTAGGGAAACATTGCCAACAGACTCCTGATTTAAACCTTTGGTTGCCATGAGTACATAGCGTTGATTACGTTCATCTAACAGATAAATCGAGCATACATCTACATGCATTGCTTCAGAAACTTGATTGACCATGATTTCTAAAGATTCATGCAAACTGACCGATGCATTGATCTCTTGTACAATGCGTCTTAAGGTGTCCAGTTGCATGTTCGACATAGGTGTATGCTCCTAATCTAAGCTATGTTTTAAAGCGTTTTCATCAGTATTATTTATAACAGCACTACTTTGAAAAATCATTCATATTTTTGAAGAAATTTCAGGGGTGTAGTGTGGCATTTGCATACATAACTCCATCATCGCTTTACGATAAACATCTCGTTTAAAATTAACCACTTGACCGAGTGGATACCAATAACTGACCCATTGCCATTGATCAAACTCGGGCGGATCAGAGAGATTCAACTGAATATGTTTCGTTGAAGCTGTGAGTTTGAGTAAAAACCATTTTTGCTTTTGTCCAATACAAATCGGATCGGAGTCCGAACGAATGTATCGAAGTGGCAAACGATAATGCAACCAGTCATCTGTCTGGGCAATTATTTGGACGTGCTCGGGTAAGAGCCCAACTTCTTCACGTAGTTCTCTAAAAAGAGCTTGCTCAGGAGTTTCTCCAAATTGGATACCTCCTTGAGGAAATTGCCATGCATTGTGCCCAATGCGCTTTGCCCATAAAACTTGTCCAATATCATTTGCCAAAATGATCCCGACGTTGGGTCGGAAACCTTCTGAGTCGATCATTTGGCTACCTAAAATTTGTTAATTTCATCTGACTTTATATATGGGGACTGACACTCTTTTGTCCAACTCGATAAAGTCAAAGTAATAATGTTGTAAAATTGCTATGATCTTAACGAATTTCTATCGACTAGCGGTGATAGATTTACAATTTTTTTCTTAAATTTCAGTTTAAACGAGTATTTTCATGAAATTGGCGCTGTTTGACTTAGATCACACCTTATTAAATACAGATTCGGACCATTCTTGGGGAGAGTTTTTGGTCAATGAAGGCTTGGTCGATCCAGTTCGCCATCGTGCGATGAATGATCAGTTTTATGAAGATTATAAAGCAGGGCAACTTGACCCGATTGCTTATAATGAGTTTGTTTTTGAGTTTTTGACTCAACATGATAATGACTATTTAACTGAATTACATCAGTTGTTTATGAAAAAAGTCATTCGCGCACAAATGCGCCCGAAAGGCTTTGCTGCGATTCAAAAACACAAAGATTTAGGGCATGCTTTAGTAGGGATTACAGCAACTTCTGATTTTATCACTGCGCCTATTTTTCGTGAATTTGGAATTACTGAAATTATCGCAACCAATGCAGAAGTTAAAAATGGACAATACACGGGCAAAGTCACCAATATCCCATGTTATCAAAAGGGCAAATTAGCACGTTTGGATCAATGGCTTGAGGGACGTGATGTGACTGAATCCTGGGCATATTCAGATTCGATCAATGATCGCTTTTTATTGGAGTATGCAGATCATGCGATTGCGGTAAACCCAGATGATCGTTTAGAAGTGTTAGCCAAAGCACAAGGTTGGGATATTCAGGATTGGTCGATCTAATCCAGCTTGTTCGTTATCAGCAGCACTTCGGTGCTGTTTTTTTATAAAAATCTAGTAAAAATACAGCAGCAGAGTCTGTCATTTAAAACCCAGCAACAGTAAAAAATACAGCATGATTTATGATAAAAAGGTAGCTTTTGAGCTAGATTTATGATTGATTTGCAGCGTTATTCAAGCAATGTATTCGGTCCAATCCTGTTCAAATCACTGAATAGAAAATGCTGAATGGGTAGCTAAATTTGATCTGTTCATCAATTGTAAATATTTTTATAAATGAATATTTTGTGCTTCATTTTCAGTGTAAAAATGCTATGTTGAGCTGAGAACTTTTAAAACTGATGGAGATTATATAATGAGCCAGACACGTCCAAGAATGACCAATTTATTTGAACAACTTGGTTTAGACTCTAGCGAAGAAGCAATTCAAAATTTTATTGAAAATCATCAGTTAGATGCCGACACATTTTTGACTAAAGCTGAGTTTTGGACCGATGCACAACGTCAGTTTTTAGATGAAAAATTGAGTTCTGATGGGGAGTGGGCAACCATTGTTGACCAATTAAATGAGTCTTTGCATGAAGATTCAGTCAAATAAGGCTGGGGATATTCTCAATCTAAATAAAGCGCTCATTATTCAAATAATCAGCGCTTTATTTTTCTTATTTCATCATTTCAATTAATTCCTGAACAGCTCTGGATTGAGTACGTGCAGGATGCCAAACCATTCCCAATTGACGGTTCATCTCGAAATGAAGATCCAACTGTTGTAAATCTTGATTGAGCAAGGTTTTGGGTAAAACAGACCAACCTAAACCGATTGAAACCAGCATGCGAATAGATTCTAAAGGGTTGTTACTCATGGTGGTTTTAGGTTTTAAGCCTTTCTTTTCAAACTCAGCTAAGGTGATCTGACTGGTATACGTCTGTGCAGCTGGCAATAAACTTGGATACTCAATTAAATCTTCAAGTTTAAGATTTCTTTTTTGCGCCAAAGGATGAAAAGGAGCCACAACAAAAACCAAAGGATCATTCCAGATGGTGATGTAACTTAAACGTTCATCTCCCTGAGGGGGCAGGGTTAAAAAAGCAAGTTCCAAGTCGCCTGCCAGCACTTGTTCATGCGCTTGTTCAGAGTCGACAAAATGTACATCCAGTTTAACTTCTGGAAAGAGTTGTACATATTTTTTTAAGTGCTGTGGTAAATGATGTAAACCAATATGGTGACTGGTTCCAATTTTGAGTTTTCCTCTTACTTCACCTTGCTCATGGCTGAGGGTATGGTGAATATCCCCTAATTCATTGAGCCAATTTTTTACTTTGGGCAATAGTGAATGTGCTGCATGTGTTGCTTGAACACCACGTCCTGCGGATTCAAATAGTTTGACACCAAAATATTCTTCTAGACTGTGTATCCGTTTGGTCACAGCAGGCTGGGTAATAAATAGATGTTCTGCTGCCATCGAAATAGAACCAGTTTCCATAACTTTGACAAAAGCTTCAAAAGCAGCGAGATTCATGATCTTTCCATCCATAAAGAATTTTTATGCGTATTTCATTATTGAGAAGTTTTAAGAATTAATCAAAGTAATTTTCACTTTTTTTCGATTTTGGCTATTGTGATCTGTGCTTGGTTACAATGATAAAACTTTCATACAGGTTTAAACTGTACACAGCTAAGTTGACTGATTTATAGTGTGACAATAAAAATAATCGAGGAAATATTATTTGACTCAACCTACTCGAAGCACTATTGATGACTTTCAACAACGCACTCGTGACACATTGCCAATATCTTGGGGAAGATTTCTTGTGATTATGCTGATTCTCGGGGGAATCAGTTTAGTATTGTTATATTTCTTCCAAATTTATTTTCTTACCATTCTTGTCGGCATCATCGGTATATTTTGGTTGAGAGCACGCATACACAGACTACGAAAAATCCGCGCATGGAATGATTTTAAAATTCCTGCTGAAGTTTGGCGGGTATTTAAACAGCGACATCCCAATATTGCGACATCATCATATGCTTATATTGAAGAGGGTTTTAAAGATTATTTAGCGATTCATCTTTTGCGTAAAGATGCGTATGCTATGCCTTCTCATTCTGTAGATGCCTTATGGCATGTATTAATTGAAGAGTTTGATACATTTTATCGAACGATGTGCCTAAACTTCTTAGGTTATGAATTAATTCATCAACCCCATGATCCACTACCGACAGAAGCACAAAGAGCCTCTCAAAAAAAACAATTGCTCAATACATGGCAAAGTACATGCCATTTACATGGTTTAAATCCAGAAAATACTCAAGTTTTACCGAGATTGTTTCAAGTCGATGGTCATATTCGTTGGGAAAAAGGACTGATTTTTAGTTTGCCGTTCATGCTTGGAATGTATAGTCAAATGATGAGCTCCACATCAGACGCTTCTTCTACAGCCACGACATCCTCTTGTTCATCTTCAACCTCGTCATGTTCTTCAAGTTCCTGTTCTGGTTCGAGTTCTTCACATGATTCTGGACACTCTCATAGTCATAGTTCAGACTCTTCATCTTCTTGTAGTAGTTGTAGTAGCTGTGGAGGTGGTGGTGATTAACACCTCCACAGCTACAGTCAATTTATCTAAGCTTTCACTTCTGTTCTTTGAGCAATTTTTTGATCTCTTTTATTCCAGACTTTTTCATGGAAAAAGAATGCAAAGGCTTGAACCGTAGGTTCGAGTAAACTTAATGTCACAGCCATCCAAAAGTTACCCGTCACCACATAAGCAACCAACATTGCGACAGTAATGTGCATGATGTAGTAGCTTAATGTTTTCTTGAAAACGCGTTGATTGTTTTGTAAGAAGTTTTGGATATTTGCCACGAGGTTCACCACTTATTGATTCATTATTTAAATAATAATCATTATCAATTGTAATGTAAAAAGGTTTTTTTGACTCATGCTGATTGGATTTCTAAATAAACAATAAAGAATAATTGAAAAGAGGTTGTTAACCGCCTAGATTAAGGTGAAATAAATCGATGCTCACTTTTATCATTTTATTTAAAAGTTCTGGGAAAAGTGAAAGTTAGGTCATGGTGTAATCGGTGATCTAGCAAACTGATTTCATTGGAGAGCTAGGGGTAATGAGGATTAAACTTTTAACTTCATTTAAGCTTATCTACAATGAATCTTTGAATTTTGATCATGCCTATTATTTGAAAATATGATTTTTTGAGCTGAAAAATAGAGCATGATTTCAAGTCATTTATCTGGCAAAGAATGATATGGAAATAGTTTTAATGGATTCCAAAAAGTTTTTAAACTGATAAAAACGATAAATTAGATTTATGTAAAAACGTGGTTATAATCGACATTAATGAAAGAATTACCCAGTCCAGTGGAGCACATCGACATGGCAGGCGAAAACCAAAAAGCAAAAACCTTATATGATAAATTATGGGATGACCATTTAGTAAAACAACGAGATGATGGCTCTGCATTACTTTATATCGATCGTCATCTATTGCATGAAGTAACCTCTCCTCAGGCATTTGAAGGTTTGCAGCTTGCTGGGCGTAAACCATGGCGTTTGAGTGCGAATGTCGCGACTCCTGACCATAACGTACCCACTTCAACCAAAGAACGTTCTGAAGGAATTGCTGGAATTGAAGATGATACTTCACGTATCCAAGTTCAAACTTTAGATGATAACTGTAAAACATTTAATGTGGTGCAATTTGACATTAATGATATTCGTCAAGGGATTGCACATGTGGTTGGTCCAGAGCAAGGTTTGACTTTACCAGGAATGACGGTGGTATGTGGTGATTCACACACAGCCACACATGGTGCATTTGGTTGTTTGGCACATGGAATCGGAACTTCAGAAGTAGAACATGTATTGGCAACACAATGCTTAGTTCAAAAGAAAATGAAGAATATGCTGGTTCGTGTCGATGGTACATTGGGTCAAGGTGTGACGCCTAAAGATGTGGTGTTAGCCATTATTGGTAAAATTGGGACTGCTGGCGGTACAGGTCATGCGATTGAATTTGGTGGTCAAGTCTTCCGTGATATGTCGATTGAAGGTCGTATGACGGTGTGCAATATGGCTATCGAAGGCGGTGCGCGTGTCGGTATGGTAGCTGTTGATGAAAAAACGATTGAGTATGTAAAAGGTCGTCCTTATGCACCACAAGGTGAGCAATGGGATGCTGCTGTAGCTTATTGGAATACTTTGCATTCTGATGATGACGCACACTTTGATACAGTTGTGGTTTTAAATGGTGAAGAAATTGAACCACAAGTGTCTTGGGGAACGTCTCCAGAAATGGTCGTTCCAGTCTCTCAAGCGGTTCCAACTTTAGAACAAGCCAAAGATGACGTGCAACGTAATGACTGGACTCGTGCTTATCAATATATGGGTTTAAATGCTGGTCAGGCGTTGGCAGATATTCAATTGGACCGTGTTTTCATTGGTTCTTGTACCAACTCTCGTATAGAGGATATTCGTGCAGCTGCTGCTGTAGCCAAAGGTAAAAAAGTGGCTTCAAGTATTAAGCAAGCGATGGTTGTACCGGGTTCTGGTTTAGTGAAACAACAAGCAGAAGCTGAAGGTTTGGATAAAATCTTGATCGAAGCTGGATTTGAATGGCGTGAGCCGGGTTGCTCGATGTGTTTGGCGATGAATGCGGATAAGTTACAGCCTGGCGAACATTGTGCATCAACTTCAAACCGTAACTTTGAAGGTCGTCAAGGGAATGGTGGTCGTACTCATCTGGTGAGTCCAGCAATGGCAGCAGCTGCGGCGATTGCAGGTCACTTTGTCGATGTTCGTTCATTCTAAGCTGGGTTAAGGAGCAAACTATGAAAACTTATACCGTTGAACAAGGTATTGTTGCACCATTAGACCGTGCCAATGTTGATACAGATTTAATTATTCCAAAACAGTTTTTAAAATCAATTAAACGTACGGGTTTTGGTGACAATTTATTTGATGAATTGCGTTATTTGGATGAGGGTTATCCTGGGCAGGATAATGCTAAGCGTCCTAAGAATCCAGATTTTGTTTTAAACCAGCCGCGTTATCAAGGTGCATCTGTTTTAATTTCTCGTGCAAACTTTGGCTGTGGTTCAAGTCGTGAGCACGCGCCTTGGGCATTGGAAGAGTTCGGTTTCCGTACCGTGATTGCACCAAGTTATGCAGATATCTTTTTCAACAACAGTTTTAAAAATGGCATGTTGCCGGTAATTTTGTCTGAAGAAATTGTTGATCAATTATTTAAAGAATGTGCTGCTACTGAAGGCTATCAGCTCACGATAGATTTAGAAGCACAGGAAGTCCGTACACCAAGTGGTGAGGCATTCAAATTCGAAGTAGATCCATTCCGCAAGCACTGCTTATTGAATGGTTTGGATGATATTGGTTTGACTTTGCAGGCAGCAGATGAAATTCGTGCTTATGAAGAAAAAACCAAGCAATCACGTCCTTGGGTATTCGCTGAAATTCAAGGTTGATTTTCAGTGAACATTTTACTCGTAGCGTGAATGCCTAACTCTTGCTAACATGCAAAGCATAACAAAATGAATGTTGGCTCGGTAATGCAAGGGTTGGGGTTGAGCGATGACTAAGTTTTTAGTTCGTGGTGTTTTAATCAGTTTGACAGGTTTAATCTTGAGTGCATGCCAATCAGCACAAATGGTTGATTTGGTTCGTATTAAACAAGCTGAAAAAAATCAGATGAGCCAAAATACAGTTTCAGTTTATTGCTCAGGTGCAGAGCATTGTGAATTTGCGAGATTAAATGATTTGATTATCATGCAGGAAAATACACAGCGTGCGAATCGTAAAGCCATTGATAAAGGTTATCTAAAGCTCACAGGTAAGCCTTTAGATCAAATTGGTGTGTATTTAACGATTCCACCGCAGCAATATGAAATGGTGGTTCGGTTCTATCCAATTACCAAAGATCATGCTGAAGTTTTTCATGTGATTCATGATTTTAAAGCAAATCAAAAATATACATTTAAAATGTATCGCCAAAGATCGCAGGGTGCAGGAAGCTTATTGAATGTTTCCTCACCAACACCACTCTGTGTCGATATGCTCCAAGAAACTCGAACAATTCGCCGTTTCTGTCGTCCTCATAATGCAGTGACAGGGGTGAGCGAATTTGTTGAGCAAAAAATTTAATCTCAAATCAGTATAGATGCTGAATAAAAATGGAACTGCAAATGTCTAAACAAATTTTGATTTTGGCAGGTGATGGTATCGGTCCAGAGATCGTTGCCGCTGCTGAAAAAGTACTTACACGTGTCAATGAAAAATTTAATTTAGGTTTAACATGGGAACATGGTTTATTGGGTGGTGCTGCAATTGATGCTCACGGTGAACCTTATCCAGCAGTCACAGCAGAACAAGCAAAAAAAGCAGATGCAATTTTACTCGGTGCAGTCGGTGGTCCAAAATGGGACACGATTGAGCGCTCGATCCGCCCTGAACGTGGTTTATTAAAAATTCGTAGTGAATTAAACCTATTCGCAAACTTACGTCCGGCAATTCTTTATCCACAGTTGGCAGATGCTTCAAGCCTTAAGCCTGAAATTGTCGCAGGCTTAGATATTCTGATCATTCGTGAACTCACAGGTGGTATCTATTTTGGTCAGCCACGTGGTATCCGTGAGCTCGAAAATGGTGAGAAGCAGGGTTATAACACCGACGTCTATGCAGAGTCTGAAATTAAGCGTATTGCGAAAGTTGCTTTTGAAATGGCGAATTTACGTGGCGGTAAAGTCTGCTCGGTGGATAAAGCCAACGTTCTTGAAGTGACTGAGCTTTGGAAACAAACCGTCACTGCATTGAAAGAACAGCACTATCCAAATATCAATCTTTCACACATGTATGTAGATAATGCAGCAATGCAATTGGTACGTGCACCAAAGCAATTTGATGTGATTGTTACAGGTAATTTGTTTGGTGATATTCTTTCAGACGAAGCTGCGATGCTCACAGGTTCGATTGGTATGCTTCCATCTGCATCTTTAGATGAAAATGGCAAAGGGATGTACGAACCATGTCATGGTTCTGCACCTGATATTGCTGGTCAAAACGTGGCGAATCCGCTGGCAACAATTCTTTCTGTCGCAATGATGCTTCGCTATACCTTCCGTGAAGAAATGGCTGCAAAAGCAATTGAAGATGCTGTAGGGCAAGTGTTGGATCAAGGTTTACGTACAGGCGATATTATGTCGGAAGGGATGACCAAAGTAGGTACTGCTGAGATGGGCACAGCTGTGGTTACAGCGATTGCTTAAGTCTAGATTTTAGATCACTTTCAAAAACACAGCCTAGGCTGTGTTTTTTATTGCTTTGTGATCAAATACATTTAACAGGCTCTCCCCATATATTCAACGGACTCGGCAATATCATTGTTTAATTTAAAGCTGACTTTGCAATTAAAGTTAACATCGTAACTCGGTGTGCTTGCCGTGTCATAGCGAATGACAGGCATTCCCATTGCATTTGAGCCGACCGTTGCATTGCTTCCTGTCATCGGGATATTGATAGGGCGAAGGATGGTATATGTTAATGTGTCATTGGTGGTTTGGATATGATCACTGACTTGATAACCTAAAGCTTTAAAGTTTAGTCCGGCTTGTATTTCAGCGCTGGATTTACCAATAAACTGTTGTAAATATTGATCTAAATTTGCAGGTCGGGTATCAACACTCTGACAGCCTGCAATACTGAAAGCGATCGAAACAAATGTAGAGGTGTATAAATATTTTTTCATCAGCTTCACCCAATCAAGTGAGAGTTTGATTTGAAACGCTCTATGCAATGAGTTTAATCAATCTACAAGCAAGTGTCTGTAGACAGATTGCGAAGTTGGATTGAACCCCTAAGCTTAAATTTGAAATGCGATTAAGGGAAAAGTGACGAAGATGTTGAAAATACACAACAAATAATTAGAGGCAGTGTAAAAATGAGAATTTTACGGATAATTATAAATTGATGACATGTGACGTATGGCAATCAATAAACAGATTTAACAATAGATTTTAGCGTCAGGAACGTAATAACTAGACAATAACAATGTATCGTAAGCCAGATGGTATATTGTATAGATATTGAAAAAGCCACCTAATAGTGGCTTTTGCTTACACTAAAACTTAGCGTGCACGATAAGTAATACGACCCTTAGTTAAGTCATAAGGTGTCATTTCTACTTTTACATTATCGCCAGTTAAAATACGAATATAGTGTTTACGCATTTTACCAGAAATGTGAGCAATCACTTCGTGACCGTTTTCTAAACGTACACGGAACATAGTATTAGGAAGCGTTTCGGTGACAACGCCTTCGAACTCGATAAGTTCCTCTTTATTGGCCATAGCCTACCTGATGATCAAATTGGAAAGGCGCAAATTATAGGCAATTTTTTATAGAAAAACAAGATTATTCGGCATGGGAAGGTGGCAGATGACTTGAAAATAGGCGAACATATTGTTAAACAATTTCTACAAAAAAAAGCGGATAAATATTGTCAGTTCGGTCAATCGACGGTAATCTAAATCAAAGGTTTTAAGTATAAATGAATAACATACAAGGAAGGGCACTGCGTGAGCCAGCTAACTGATGCTTCGGTTGTTTTACGATTAGGCTATCAAGCGATCCGTCGTGCAGGATTGCCGACAGAAGAAATATTATCAAAGGCAGGCGTGGCATTGGGTCAGGTTGATCAAAATGCACGAACGCCATTAAATGCACAATTTGCGTTTTGGGTGGCTGCCGAGGAAGTCAGTAATGATCCTGACATTGGATTACACCTTGGCGAGCATTTGCCTCTTTATCGTGGGCAGGTGATTGAGCATTTATTCATTTCAAGTGAAAACTTTGGTGAAGGACTCAAACGAGCACTTGCGTATCAACGTCTGATCAGTGACGCTTTCCATGCGAAGTTGGTGGTTGATGACAATGGACGTTGTTATTTAACCAATGGTGAACAACCCTGGGGCGAAAATATTGTCAATCGTCATTTTTCTGAGTGTGCCATTTCGGGGATTTTACGCTTCTTTAAATTCATTACTGAAGGGCGCTTTGAACCGATCTACATCGATTTTAACTTTTCTCAAGGTGCTTCAGATGGTGAGTATTATCGTGTGTATGGCTGTCCTGTAAGTTTGGGGCAAAAAGAAACACGGTTGTATTTTGATCCTTCAATTTTAGACTATCCATTGTGGCAAGCTGAACCAGAGCTATTACAGCTACATGAGCAGTTGGCAATTGAAAAACTTCAAGAATTGGCGCGTTACGATTTGGTTGGCGAAGTTCGCCGAGCAATTGGTTCAACTTTGGAGAGCGGTGAAACAACCTTGGAAACAGTGGCGGCTCAACTGAGCATCACCCCTCGTCGGTTACGCACCCAATTGTCAGAAGCCAATACCAGTTTTCAGCAAATCCTTTCAGATTACCGTTGCCGTTTAGCCAAAAAATTATTGGCGAATACCAATGAAAGTGTTGAGCGTATTGTATATCTCACAGGTTTTTCTGAGCCAAGTACGTTCTATCGTGCCTTTAAACGTTGGACCAATGAAACACCTGTTGAATATAGAAAACGTAAACAGCGTTAAGTGCAACGTTTTAATTATTGAGAAATTTTAAACTGCTTTCTAGATAAAAAATCCTTCAATTGTGAAGGATTTTTATCTCATTTGAAAAAGAATTATTCGGGCATATTTAGCCAATGCGGTCCTAGAGGTGGTCGCGGTAATTCAAACTGTTCTGGATAATCTGCATGAATGAAATATAGACCGTCAGGAGGGGCTGTAATCCCAGCGGCTTTACGGTCTTGCGCGGCAAAAATTTCGTCAATGTGATCAATTTCATACAAGCCCTGACCAATTTCAAGTAGACAGCCCATAATGTTGCGAACCATGTGATGCAAGAAGCCATCAGCCTGAATATCCAGAACCAAATAATTGCCATGACGAATTAAACGACAGTGTTTAACATGGCGTACAGGTTGATTGGATTGACATGCCGCAGCACGGAAACTTTCGAAATTATGTGTTCCTTCAAATTTTTGCGCGGCTGCAATCATCTTATCGACATCAAGTGGATAATAAGCGTGGGTAACTTGCTTGTGTAATAAAGCAGGGCGATTCGCTGATTGATAGACAACATAGCGATAACGACGTGCTTGTGCCTTAAAACGAGCATGGAAATCACGATCCATCTCTTTGATCCACTGGATAGAAATATCTTTGGGTAATTGGCTATTAGATCCCATTAACCAGCCACGCATGGGACGAATCGCATTGGTATCAAAGTGAGCAACCATATTGGTGGCATGGACACCTGCATCAGTACGACCCGCACCGTGTAAGATAATGGGTTCATCCGCGATGGTGCTTAGTACTTTTTCCATTGTCTCCTGAATACTACGTACGCCAGGCTGTTGAGTTTGCCAACCTTTATATCGAATGCCACAAAACTCAATACCAATTGCAAAGCGTTGCATAAATACCTCTATTCAGGATGATCATACCAATGGTCATGCCATTGTTGCGAAGTTGGGTATTGTAAATAAATTTTTAGAATTTTGGCATAAAGATCTGCTTGACTGAGTGCATCACTGACTAAAATTTTTGAGTCCTGAATCCATTGGCTAATCGAATAACGTTGATCCATACCGCCTAGAGGGACTTGAGTTGATAAAATAATTTGGCAACCTTTGGCTTGTAAGTTTTTAAAACTTTGGATAATCATTTCATTAACCGCTAAATTTCCAACACCATAAGCCTGAATCACTAAAAATTCTGGAGGCTGTTGAATGAGGCTGTTGAGATTATTTTCAAACTGTAATAATTCAGTGGGTACCATCATCCAATTCACGATATTTAATGATTTGGCTTTTTCAATATGGGATAGCTGGATTTGAATAACAGTTGAGTCATGATCAATAGGTTCTTCCGCTTTTAAGCCTCTGAATGCGTCCAAAGCAGTACTATGGGTTTTTAACGCAGTACGAGCATGAATCACTTGATGGAAGAATGTGAGATAAACACCTACAGGTAACTTGGTGATGGCATCGAGTGCTGTATTTAAATTATCAATCGCATCAGTAAAATCACGTGTGTCATCGCCTTGAAGATTGAGTAAAGGATATTGGCTTCCTGTAAGAATGACATGGCATGATTCAGCGAGGAAACGAGATAAAGTTGCAGCAGCATAGCTGAGGGTATCAGTCCCATGAATCACAACAAAATGTTCAAAATTTTGTAGTTGTAAGCTTTGAATTTGTTGAATCAGCATTAACCAATCAATTGCAGTACATGCACTACTGTCTTTAATACTGGGCGCTTTAAAGCATTCAATTTTCAGTTGAGGTGGGAGAATCCGTTTGAGCTGTGGAATGAATTCATGTTCAGGCATGGGAGCTAAAGGCTCACCAATACACCCAAAAGTTCCACCCATGTAAATTAAAGCAATTTTTTTGTTCATAATAAAAAGCAGCCATGAATGACTGCTTTATCTTAAATCGCTTAGTGATGTCTGACAATTCGTATTATCAAATTGCAACAGACAATAACCTCATCAAGCGATTTGGTTCAGTAAATTTTGTGATTGTTGGCGTTGCTCAGCCGTATATACAGACTCATCCTGTGACAATAATGCACGTGCTGAAGCATAAGCACCTAGATGAATATATTGCTGGGCAAGATCTAAATTAAGCTGAATTTCATTGACTTGAGCAAGCTCAGGAAATGAAGTTAGCAATGGATCAGTTGTTTCAACAGGCGTAACTGCTTCAACTTGGCTAGGTACTTCTAAATTCAACTGAGAAGCTACCGATTCAGGTTCAACACTTTCTGATTTTGTTTCTTGATCAAAAACAAAAGTAGGCTGTGTTTCAACAGGTGTTTCAGCTTCTGTTGGTGTTAATTTAAATTCGAATGCTTGAGGCGCTGCCGTCTGTTCTTTTTCTGGAGTTGCAACAGGCTCAGCAAAATCCAGTTTAAATTCAGGCGCAATTTCAATTTCGACAGGCTTTTCAACCGGCGCAACGATAGGCTCGTTAGGTGTAAAACTAAATTCTAAAGGCGTTATGGTTTCTTTTGCAGTCTCAGTTGTTGGTTTAACTGTTTCGAAAGAAAACTCTACAGTAGGCTGTGGCTGTGGCTGTGGCTGTGGCTGTGGCTGTGTCTGTGGGGATGAATCTAAATTAAATTCGAGCGGTTGTGCTTGTGGCTTTTCTTCTGATTTTTCTTGAGCAACTGATGGGGTGAAGTCAAGTGTCTCAACGTCATTGCGAGTAGGTGTTTCTAAAGTTTCAATAGATGGTGTTGGGGTTGCTTCTATATTGCCAATCAAAGCATCGAATGCAGCAGTATTCTTGACTTCTGGAACAGCAGGCTCTGGTGTAGTTGGAACAAAAGCAATCGACTCAATCGGGCTTTCAGTTTGAGTAGCTTTTTTCTTTTCTTCAGCCTGAGTAACAATATCATCAAGACCCAATGAGCGAATATGGTTAATCAATTGATTCACTGCAAATTCATCTTTTTGTGCTAAATGCACATCCAAGAGGTAAAGATAGAGCTCATGTTGAGCATTATCTTGATTGAGTGCTTGATTGATTTTTGCTTCAGCTGAAAAATAGTTTTTTGCAGCAATCAGTTTTTCGATACTACTTTTTAATTCAGGGCTTAATGGTTTTGTTGCTTGTTGCACCACCACTTCGTTTTCAACAACAGCTGTGCGTTGTTGTTTTTGCGAGGTACGTGCAGTACGTGCTACATTCTTTTTTGACGATTTTTTATTGTTGGTCTTTTTACTCGTCGTATTGGTATTTTCTTTATTGGCATCTTCACGTTTCTTTAAAACGATGGCAACCACCAACAGTAAAACAAATGGAATCACATACAACAACATTTTATTTCCCCTTCATTGAGCACAATGAATCAATTTCCTTAATATATCCTAACTATTTGGCTTCTTTACATTTTGCTGTTGTAATTGCTGTTGCAATTGAGCAAGCCGAGCATTTAATAATTGAATTCGCTGATTCTTTTCTTGTAAAGCCGATGCAAGTTGGGTCACATTCTTCTGTAATTTAACTGTTTTTTCACGAGATGTCATAACTTTTGTAGATAATTCAGCAGTTGTCTGATTCACCTGTGTATTTTGTTTTGCAGAACCTTGTGCAGAAGATTGCTCGTTATCTGCAACCAAACTCATCTCTGCCTGATCTAAACGGTATTTGGCAGAACCAGATTGCTTTTTGGCAATCTGAGGTGCCTTAGGTGGAACTTTAGATTTCGGTTGTGGAACTTGTTGATAACTTGCAGCTAAATTTAATGCAACACCTCGACGGATACGATTGATGTCCCCTTGAATAAAGGCATCTGCATTATTCTCTTTGATTTGACGCATGACTTCAGGAACACTTTGATGTGTTTCTGCTGCGATACGAGATGCAATTTTCCAAAGTGATTCGTTGGCACGAACAACATGTCTTGGTGCTTTGTCTAAACTATTATTGGCGGTTGGTTTATTTTGTTGGGACGCTTTTTGAGTGTCAGTTTTAGGCTTGATCGTATTGGCTTTTTCAGATTTATGTTCAGCAGCAGTTTTTTCTATTTTTTGTGGTTCAGTTTTTGGTGCTGGGGTGTGTGCTGTTTGAGTCTGTTGGGATGATTTTTCAGGTTGTGCAATAGGTTTGGGTTGGATCACCACTTGCGGATTTGCAACAACAGTAGAATGAGTGTCGTCTTTATTGACCGCTACAGAGGTGGTGTTTTGCGAACTTACGCTATTGGTCACCGCAGTTTTTTGCTCAGTTTTTAGTGGGGGAGGCGCAATAACACTGATTGCCAATGATTGTTGAGTATCCGGCACTACATTAGATTTTTTGATTGTTGGTGATGTTACCGTTTGTGGTGTTGTAACTTGGTATTGAGTGCTGGTTGGCAAATTCAATGCAATGTCTTTTTCACTCACAATAATTTGAGGTTTAAGTGGCTGTTCTTTAGCATTGGCATTTACCATAGGTGCAGGAATGTTATTGCGTCCACGTGTTAAAGGTGTTCTTACTTGTTGAATATGTGTAGCACTGCCTTCTTTAACCTTGAGTAAGATATTGAGTTCAGACTCAACAATGGGGCGAGAAGAAGTAATGACGATAACCCCAGTCCCATCGCCAGAACGACGCGTATAAAAATTTAAATGCCCAGGTGCCTGCGCGGTAATTCCAATATGTTGTATATCGTCAGCATCTGCCAAACCCACTTCTATTTTTTCATTTGGATTGGCATTGCTAAATTTCATTTCTGCGTACAGAAGATCCCCAGACCCTGATTGAACTTGAATCGGATCTATCGTAATCGCACTGATTGTTTGCGACGTCATGATGGCTAAAATGGCAATTTTTAATTTGTTATATACAGTCATCTCTATCCATTGCTCTGACAAATTTCAAGGCATCCCAATGATACAATATTTCGCTGTAGTCTATATGTAAATTATTAACATTAGAGTTACACAAATATAGTTACATAAAAAAGCCGATCAAGATAGATCGGCTTTTTCAATGTTTAAGGCTTTTTTGTGACTTTAAGCATTTTTATAGTCAATTAAGATACGTAACATCCGACGTAAAGGTTCAGCAGCACCCCAAAGTAATTGGTCACCCACAGTAAATGCGCCTAAATATTCTTTCCCCATATTTAATTTGCGCAGACGACCTACAGGCACAGAGAGCGTTCCTGTAACCGCTACAGGAGTAAGATCATTCATTGATGCTTCACGTGTATTGGGTACAACTTTTGCCCATTGGTTAGACTGACGAATCATATCTTCGATTTCATCAAGCGGCACATCTTTCTTCAATTTCAAAGTCAATGCTTGAGAGTGGCAACGCATTGCACCAATACGTACGCAGTGACCATCAATCGGAACAATTTGAGCATTGCCTAAGATTTTGTTGGTTTCAACTTGACCTTTCCATTCTTCTTTTGACTGACCACTTTCAAGTTGCTTGTCAATATAAGGAATTAAAGAGCCAGCTAAAGGTACGCCAAAGTTTGCTTTCGGGAAACCTTCACCACGTTGTAATTCGGCAATCTTACTATCAATATCTAAAATCGCAGAGCGAGGATCATCTAACAAGTCTTGAGTATTGTTATATAAATAGCCCATGCCTGTAATCAATTCACGCATGTTTTGTGCGCCAGCTCCAGAAGCTGCTTGATAGGTCATCGCAGTCATCCATTCCACCAAGTTGTGTTGGAACAATGAACCCATACCCATTAACATCAATGAAACCGTACAGTTACCACCGACAAAGGTTTTGATCCCATTGACCAAACCATCTTTGATGACATTTAGGTTTACAGGATCAAGAACAATGATTGCCTCGTCATCCATACGTAGAGTAGACGCTGCATCAATCCAGTAGCCTGACCAACCTTCTGCTTTAAGCTTTGGGAAAACTTCAGAGGTATAATCACCACCTTGACAGGTAATAATGACATCCATTTGCTTCAGACTGGTAATGTCCGTCGCTTCCATAAGTGCTGGAGCAGTTTTACCACCAAAAGCAGGGGCTTCACCACCTGCATTACTGGTAGAGAAATAGAATGGCTCAAAATGAGCAAAATCATTCTCTTCAACCATACGTTGCATAAGGACGGAACCAACCATCCCGCGCCAACCGACCAGACCTACTTTCATGTCACTTTGCCTCGGTGCGTTAAAAAATTAAAAGGGGTTTGAGTGTATCAAAAGGACGTGTAACTGCAATAGCGTACACAATGAAAACACAACTATATTGTGCAATATATCTTGTTTATGATACATGCAAAATTGATATTAATTTATGAATCATTCAAAAATTAAGAATATAAGAGTGACAAAATATGATTTGGATAGAAATCCTTGCTGTGATCGTGATTTGGCTCAGCTTCTGGTCACTGATTCCACGAGATGAATGGTGGTTTAGGGGGGCAGATTTTCCACGACTACAGATTTTATGTGTGGGTTTGACTGCTTTGGTGTTATTGCTATTTTGGGATGCACCTTGGGACTTGGCGCGTGAGATTACTTTATTTTTATTGATTGCTGCTTTGGCTTTTCAGTTAAAAATGGTTTTGCCCTATACCTTTATCTGGAAAAAGCAAGTTCAACATGTGCAACAAGATCAATTGAATCCAGATCAACAGATTTCAGTCATTGTATCGAACGTACTAACGCCAAATCAGCAATATGATTTACTGATTGAGCAAATCGAAAAACATCAGCCTGATCTCGTGCTTACACTTGAGACGGATCAAACATGGCAAAATGAGTTGGCGAAGATCGAAAAAGACTATCCTTATCGTGTGCCTGTTCCTTTAGATAATTTGTATGGCATGCATCTCTATAGCAAGTTAAAGCTGGTCGACAGCGAGGTTAAATTTATTCTCAGCAATGAAATTCCTTCAATCCATACCACAGTGATTTTGCCTTCTGGACAAACTGTACAATTGTATTGCCTGCATCCAAAACCACCCAGCCCGACAGAAGCCAAAGATTCAACTTTACGTGATGCTGAATTATTGATTGTGGGTGATCAAATCAAGGATTTAGATGAAAGCTGTATCGTGATGGGAGATTTAAATGATGTGGCTTGGTCTCGAACAACACGATTGTTTCAACGTATCAGTGGGTTGCTTGATCCTCGTGTGGGGCGTAGATATATCAACACTTTTCATGCCGACTATAAGTTTTTAAGGTGGTCATTGGATCACTTATTTCACAGTACAGATTTTGCTTTAGTTCATATGGAGCGGTTGCCTCATATTGGTTCAGATCATTTCCCAATCTATGTGGTGTTACAATCAAGTCGTATTTTTGAACAAAGTCAAGAGGAGTTGGAACAAACTGACTCTGATGAGCAAGAAGCTCAAGAAGCTATTCAGGAAGGTATTGAAAAAGCAGAAAAAGAAGAGAAGATCGTGACCGATGAATTGGCTCAAGACTATAAAATGGACATGCCATTGTCTAACAAGAAATCTTGAAAAAGGCGATTTTTTGTAAGCAATTTCTTACGTTGATTTAGTCTCTAAGCGGGTAGTATCTGAACACGATTCGTTTTAATCTTTACTCATCGACACATGGAACGAGAACGGAAAATCTCACTAAGGAAGACGAAGTCGATGGAGCAATCATCAAGGATTTGATGTTGGAATGGATAACCACAGTAAAATAACAATAAGATTTGAAAGCACAACCTCATAAACCCGAGTTTTGCAGGACGCAGAACTCGGGTTATGCTTTATTTATAGTATATAATTTGTGATAGACAAGATCGAAAATAAAAATTGAGTCCTTATGTTGCTATCAAAAATCCAAGAATTTGCACTGAGCCTTAAACATTTTACAGGTTTAAGTAGTGATGCTTTGTTTGTCTATGTAGGTTTAATCTTCTACTTTATTGTCGCTGCAATTCATAAACGCCAATTGAAATCCAATATTGCTATGATTCTCACGGTTGTCTTGGCTTTTAGTATTGAGATTTTTAATGTGCGAGCAGATATTTTTGGTAAGGGGTATTGGCGAATTTGGAGCAGTATTCATAGCATCGTTAATATGATTTTTTGGCCTTATGTGATTTGGGCAATGGCTCGCTTTAGAATATGGAAAGGTTGATGACTTCAACCTAAAAATTATATGTATTGATTTTCAATTTTTTAAATACGCTGACTTGAATGATGATCCACAATCAAATGAAAAAAATAATTCTACTATTTTGCTTAAATTTAATTTTAACAGGCTGTGAAAAGTCGAGTGTTGAGATTCAAAAGTCTCAAGAGGTTGAACAACGGCAACAGAACAAACAGAATTTAAATGATTTACAATCCAGCGAGATTTGGGAACGTCTCAATCGCCGTATTTATCATTGCCAGCAACCTTGTTCACGCAAAGATTTAACCGAAATCAGTTTTTCTCAAGCTTCTTCTTATTATTTGCTCATCACTCAAGATCAAACAGGATTTATCGAAGCTTTGAACTCAACTCAAGATGGCATACAAATGAGCATTCTATGGGATGATGGTTCAGGCAAGTCAAAAAATGAAGATTTAGAAATCATTTCACTGGATAAGCAACAGCTCAAAATGAGAGACCAATATAGCCATATCAATACATATCAATTTGTGAAATTTGATGATGATTGAATCGGCTATATTTGTTAGCCCATGTTTGAAACGATATTACAGGATATTTAACTTTGCTTTTTTGATTTTAAAATTTGAGCCAAATAAAAGTAAGAACTTAATAAATTTTTTCATAACCTTCTGGACGGGTTTTAAAACGACGATGGAACCACATATATTGTGTCGGTGCGATCCGAAGCTGATTCTCGATGATTTTATTGACACGAATTGCATCATCTAATTCATCTTCACTCGGTAAGGGCTCGACAGCAGGTTCAATCAAGACATGATATTTTGGATTTTTAATATCTCCATGACGATAAAAATACAAAGGAATCGCCACAGCTTTTGATATTTTTAATAAGCGTCGATGTGCGGTTACTGTTGCCGCAGGTGTACCAAAAAATGGCGCCATCACGCCTTGTTTCAGTCCAAAATCTTGATCAGGGCTGTACCAAATCGCATCGCCTTCCTTGAGGTGGCGAATCAATCCCCGCATATCGTCATGATCAATCTGTGCCTTATAAATGGTTGCACGGCAACGATAAATCAGCATGTCTAACAAAGGATTATTTTGCGGACGATACACCACATCGGGTTCAAAGAATTGGGCACATAAATAACCACCTGCATCGAGCATCGTACTGTGTGTACCTAAAAGTAATATGCCCTGACCTTGTTGTTTTGCAGTTGTAATATGTTCTAAGCCTTCAATACTGACACGATTTTTAAACCACTGCGGGGAATACCATGCATTCAGAGTTTCAAAAACACCAATCATTTGGTCAACAAAGACTTGCCTTGAGTTTTCAAGTACTTGTTCCGATGACCATTCTGGAAAGCAGACTTCCAAATTGCGCACAGTTGTTTCACGGCGTGATTTAAGTCGATCAAAGGCAATATTTCCTAATACCGTCGCGAGTCGGTATTGAATTGCCCAAGGCAAAATCGCCAGTAACATCAAGAACACAATTGCAATCCATATTCCCCAATATTTTGGATGTAAAAACGCCCAATAAAATTTTCCAGGTTCGTATTGAAGCTTTTTACTCATAGCAATTTTGTAAATTTGGGGGTGGTTAAAACTGAAAGAAGTGTAGCATGAAGCCGTTTAAAGAAGAAAACTCGAGATGTGAATCATCATCAACAATGATGAGCAAGGAAGTAAAATGAAAATTATTCGATTAGTTCAAGGTGATATTACACTGCAAAAGGTTGATGCGATTGTAAATGCTGCAAATACCTCTTTACTTGGCGGTGGTGGTGTAGATGGAGCAATTCATCGGAAAGGTGGGGAAGCAATATTAACTGATTGTCAAAAAATCCGTGCCAAACAAGGGGGATGTGCAGTAGGTGAAGCCGTAATCACAACAGCTGGACAATTACCCAGTCGCTTTGTTATTCATACTGTAGGACCGACTTGGCAAGATGGGCAACAAGGAGAAGCTCTACTGCTTGAATCCGCTTATACCAATAGTCTGAAGCTAGCGGAACAACAGCAATTGAATACACTGGCATTTCCCAATATTTCTACAGGAATCTATCGTTTTCCAAAAAATGATGCAGCATCGATTGCGATCAAAGCCACGACAGATTTTTTGGAGCAAACAGCACATTTACAAGAAGTCAATTTTGTCTGTTTTGATTTAGAAAATTTTAAAATTTATCGACAGCTTCTTGCTGAGATTGAGCAAAATCAATTACAGATTTTAGGTATATAATGATGATCAATCATTATTCTCGACCATTTGATCATGAGAGATACTTACTTAGACAGTTGTAAGGCAACCCTTATATTTCTTGTGGTTCTCGGACACTTCCTCGAACGAATGATTGGATGGGATGACTCATTTAACCATGCCTTATTGGGGACTATTTATTTTATACACATGCCTGCATTTATTTTTATTTCAGGCATGTTATTTAACGAAAAAAAATGGCGGAAGAATATTTTATTTTTTATTTCGCTGTATCTACCTTTTCAAATTTTATTTCCTGCCTTTGATGCCATCTGGTCTGGGCAGTTCCAAATCAATTGGAATTTATTTGAACGACCTTACTGGATTCTATGGTATCTGTTGGGCATGATTGCATGGACAATGATTACCCATTTTTTGATAAAAACAAAATTTCCCCTATTGATTGCATTGATTTTTGCTTTATGTATTGGTTTAAGCCCTTGGAACAATTATCAATATTCAATTGGACGAATTTTTAATTTTTTACCATTTTTTGTTGTTGGTGCACTATATGGAAAAGAGATTTTAGTCAAAATTCAGCAAAGTCACTTTAGCCAAGTTTTGAGCCTATCTCTTTTAGGGACGATCGCTATTTTGGTCTATTTCACGCAACTGAATCCATTTTGGTTATATGGCAGTTTGAGTTATTCGCAACTTAAAGTCAGCATACCTGTAGGAATCGGAATGAGACTAGCATGTCTGCTCATTTCATCATTGGGGATTTATGCGACTTTTGTATGGATTAAAAGTTTAAATCAGCACTTTGTACACTTGGGGCAAAATACACTGGCTGTTTATCTATTACATGGATTTGTGGTGATGTTGGTTGCACGTTATTGGCAATTGGATTTCAATCTTTTTATTGAAGTGAGTATTTGTATCATTTTATCTGTTTTGACCTGCTGGATTTTACAACAGTCTATATTTGATAGAGGATTAAGAAAATTATCATTGTGGCTGATCAAGCCTGCTGAAAAATTGGGGTTTAAGTAGAGCAAAAGTTTTAAAATGATCTCTATCTATATTATTTCTAGCGATAAAAATTTAAAAGCTACATCATTGATGTAGCTTTTAAGCATGAGGATCATTGATTTATAAAGTGTTTAAATTCACTTGATTATTTAGTTGCAGCTTTATCCTCTACTTTTTTTGCTGTTGCTGATTTATGAGCAGCTGCATGATGTTTTTTGGCATGTCCAGCTTTATGCTGTTTTTGAACCTGATGTGTTTTCACTGGTTGAGATGAATGTTGTGCTGGTGTTGCTGCCATTGCAGAACCTGCAAAAACTGCTGTTGTAAATGCTGCAATAAGTAATGATGTAACTTTTTTCATGATCATATTCTCACTAAATAATTCGAGATCTGAATTAGATTCGATAGTTGTATATTCAGGCATTTATATGGAAACATCATGAAGTGCTTGTAGCGAAAATCAGTATAAATGCAATGATATGGAGAGAGATGATAGTGGAATGGTAAGTGTTTTAATTTTTTAAGATTTATTTAATTTTAATCCTTAAAGTATTGCGTTCATTTTTGCCTAAATAGAATCTTTAAATTGCTTCATTCATTTTGTTGAATTCGGATCTGATTATTGATAATTTAAAAAATGAAAGGATAAAATTTAAGCAAAATCCAACTTTTTTATATGTTGTATTTTTCAGTAGATAAATTTTATAAAGCTATCTGAAGTTATTTCCCAAATACTAGGAACGATCTATACATGAGCAAAACCATAAGATCTGCAACAGTGAGTGATATTGCTGAAATTTGCCAATTGATTGAACCTTTTGTCGATGAGTTTGCCATTAATGAGAGTGGGCGGCAATTATTTACAGCGCAGATGATTCAAAAAATGGTTGAGAATCCTGAAATTCATTATCTAGTTTATATCGATCAAGAGAAGATTGTAGGGGTAATTGCTTATAAGCAGCCTGCACATATGGTTCATTTTTTTATTTCTAGATTATATCAAGGGCAGGGCATAGGTCGAATCCTGTGGGACTTTGTTTTGAAGCAAGTACAATCGGAGAATATATTCACATTTACTGTGAATTCAAGTTGTCAGGCACAAGGGGTGTATGAAAAATTTGGTTTTAGCAAGAGTGCTGATGTGATTGAAAACCATGGATTACGCTATGTACCGATGTCTTTAAATATTGCTAGAACAACATAATCAAAGTCATTTTATGGTGAAGATTAAATCTGCATTGTTCAATAGTCTGAGATGTTCAATAGTCTGAGATTGAAAGAGTTGATGATGTGATGACTGAATCAATTGTGCTGATTTTTTAGAGCATTGCTACAATAAAAAACTCCGCAGATTTACGGAGTTTTTTGGAAGAAACAATAAAAAATTAACCTTTGGTCATCTCTTCTAATTGATCCCAACGCTCCATTTTTTCCAACAGAAGATCATCGATTTCAGCCAAGCGTTGAGAAGCTTGTGTTGCTGCATCGGCATCTGTGACAAACCATGAACCGTCTGCGAGTTTTTCTGAGAGTTCAGACTGTTCTTTTTCCAATGCCTCAATTTCGGCAGGCAATTGTTCTAAAGCACGTTGGTCTTTATAACTCAGCTTTACTTTCTTGACTGGTGCTTCAACGGCTACTGAGGCTGCTTCAGCTTTGGCGATGGCTTTTTTTACATCACTCTTTTGGTCTACAACTTTTTGATCAGGACGTTGCTCAAGGTAATCTTGATAACCACCAATATATTCATCAATATTGCCTTTACCATCAAATACCCAAGTCGATGTCACCACATTGTCCATAAAGGCACGGTCATGCGAGATCAACAACAAGGTCCCTTTATATTCACTGAGCATTTCTTCAAGAAGCTCTAAAGTCACCATATCCAAGTCATTGGTGGGTTCATCCATGACAATCAGATTGGATGGTTTAAGCAATAGTTTTGCCAGAAGAATACGATTTCGTTCGCCACCCGAAAGGGCTTTAACGGGTGTGCGTGCACGCTCAGGAGAGAATAAGAAATCTTGTAAATAGCTGTAGATATGACGGCGACCACCGTTAACATCCACAAAGTCTGAGCCTTCCGACACATTTGCCATGACTGATTTTTCAAGGTCTAGCGCATTACGCAGTTGATCAAAATAAGCCACTTCAAGTTGTGTACCTGTTTTAACCGAACCCCCATGTTCAAGTTCACCCAGTATGGCTTTTACCAATGTTGTTTTACCGACACCGTTATCACCCACCAAACCGATTCGATCACCACGCAGAACCAATGCAGAAAAATCTTTGATGATTGGGTAGCCATCATATTCAACACGTAAATGTTCAATATCGAAGACTAACTTACCTGAACGATTGGCTTCTTGCGTTGCCATACTGACTTTGCCTTGCTGCGAACGACGAGCTTTAAACTGTTCACGTAAATCTTTTAATGCACGAACACGACCTTCATTACGGGTACGTCGTGCTTTAATACCTTGACGAATCCAAGCTTCTTCCTCAGCCAGTTTTTTATCAAATAAAGCATTTTGTTTTTCTTCTGCTTCCATTTGTTGGGCTTTTAAGTCTAGATATCTTGAGTAGTTGCCTTCATAACTACGTAAAATACCACGATCTAATTCAACGATACGAGTCGCAATACTGTCTACAAAAGCTCGGTCATGTGAAATAAATAACAGCGTGAGATTATTTTGGTCGAGTAAGAATTTTTCTAACCATTCGATACTTTCAACGTCTAAATGGTTAGTCGGCTCATCAAGTAATAAAACATCAGGTTGGGTAAGTAAAGCACGTGCCAACAAAACACGGCGTTTACGACCACCAGATAAATCTGCCAAATCAGCTTCTGGATCTAAGCCCATTTTACTGAGAATAGCATTAACTTTGGTTTCTAAAGCCCAACCATCAAGTAGGTCAAGCTTATGTTGCAAGTTGCCCATGCGGTCACAAGCATCCATATCACCTAATACACAAGCATCACTCGCTTCATGGTATTCTTTGAGGACTTGAGCAGCTTCACCTGCACCCTCAGCGACAATATCCGCAACCTTGCCAGAGTCCATAGGGACATCCTGAGCAAGCATAGAAATGGTGATTCCGTTTTGTAAGGCAATTTCACCTTGATCGGGTAATAAACTTCCCTCAATCAGTTTGAGTAAAGTAGACTTACCTTCACCGTTACGGCCAATCAAACAGACTCGTTCGCCACGTTCTAAATTGAAGTTTGCGCCATCGAGCAGGGCAGGTCCACCAAACGCAAGTTGGACATCCCTTATAGTAATATAGGCCATACGGTTTCCTAAACATCCCACAGTGAGGACTAAAAATGACTAAACATAAAAATCTTGATGATCAGGCGTCATTTTCCGCACCTATCGAAGATTTGCAAGTCCGAATTGCATTTTTAGATGATTTAGTCGAACAATTAAATGATCAAGTTGTGCAACAGAGCTTGGAAATTGCTGATTTAAAAAAACAAATGCAATTACTTTATCAACGTGTAGAGTCCGCTGATTTGTCAGAAGGTATTGCTGCTTTTGATCCAATGACCAATCGTCCACCGCATTACTGAGGAGATAAAATGTAATTTGAATGTTGCTGGCATGATTTAAACTGCTTATGCATTTACACAATTATCCGTTACGCTGGCAAAGGATTTGCATACCGTCATCATTCATACATAAGGTCAAGATGGATCATGAACTTAAAAAACCTTGAAGCATTTTATTGGGTGGTGACTTTAAAAAGTTTTAATAAAGCAGCGACCAAACTTCAAACTACACAACCCGCAATTTCACAAAAAATTACTGCGATTGAAAATGATCTTGGCTTTAAAGTACTAGATCGTAGTTCTCGTCAAATCAAAGCCACCCATAAGGGAACCACATTATTCAAGTATGCTGAAAAATTTATGCGGCTTGAAACAGATCTGGTTGCCGAGCTTACTGAAAGCCAATATTTAACAGGTACAATTCGTTTAGGTGTCTCTGAAACCATCGTACACACATGGTTAGTGGAATATATGGAGCAAGTCCAAAAAGAGTTTCCTAAAGTTTCTATCGAAATCGTGGTGAGTTTGACTCCTGATCTGCAAGAAGGTGTACGCGTAGGGGATTTGGATATGGCTTTTTTGCTTGGACCGACTTTACCCTTTGAATGTATTGAACGTTCACTGTGTGATTTTGAATTAAGTTTTTTAGCATCCCCTTCCTTTAAAGGAGGCATCGGACAAATGTCATTCCGTACATTGATGTCGCATACTATTTTGACTTATCCAAGAATTACTTATCCTTATAAAGAACTCAAAGCTCGAATGAAAGAACAGGCAATAGATGAGCCACTTTCAATTACCAGTTATTCATTGGCAACCTTATTACGTTTAGCTGAACAAGGTTTAGGAATAGCTGTTGTCCCTAAATTGACTGCACTCAAGGAAATTTTAGATGGTCGCTTGGAGATATTGGATACCCCGATTCAGCTCAAGACTTTTCATTTCACTGCAATTTATACTCAGGGAAATAATACTGCTCTAAAGGAAAAACTAACGGATTTGGCGGTGTTGATCTCCGATAAAGCAATGAAAAAGTTGAATGATAAAATTAAAAATTAAGTAATTATTACTGTTGTACTTTATTTTTGATTCATAATTTGATCTTTTAAAGTTCCAAAATTGTCACATTATTGATAATTAGAACTTATCGGTATCTATAATGAATCATTATTAAAATGATATTATTAAAATAAAACATATTAAATTCAATATTTTAAAATTTTATTGCTAATCTTTTTGGCTGATTGTTCTGGCTCATTTCCTATGCTTTTATTTCAAATATAGATTTGGTAGGGCACTACCAAAAAAATCTTCAAGATTTAAAGGATAAAAGAATTTCATATTTTCAGAAAAATTGATGTTCTTTGTTTAACTTGAAATAGCGTTGATTAAGCTCAAATGGATGAGGAACGCATACATGTCTTTATTGAAATCTTCTATATTATCTGACCGTCAATGGGCAATTGTTGCATCGATATTTATGATGGCAACTTCTGCAATGGGTCCGGGGTTCCTTACACAAACTGCTGTATTTACAGTGAAATTAGGTGCAGCATTTGGCTTTGCGATCTTGATTTCTATTCTGATTGATTATGTGGTTCAACAAAATATTTGGCGTGTGGTGACCCTAACTCAGATGCGAGCCTCTGATATTGCCAATAAGGCTTTACCTGGCAGTGGTTATTTACTTGCATTTTTGGTCATTCTTGGTGGCTTCTTCTTTAGTATCGGGAACATTGCAGGTGCAGCGCTTGGCTTAAATGCCTTATTTGGTTTAGACACCAAAGTCGGTGGTGTACTCAGTGGTGCATTGGCTATTCTTATTTTTGCTTCCAGAAAAGCCACACTGGTGATGGACAAAAGTATGATTGTTTTGGGTTTGCTCAAAATTATTCTAATTGTCATTGTCGCCTTTATTGTCATGCCACCCGTGGGACAAGCTGTTCAACAAACTTTCGCGCCTGACCAAATTGATTTTGCGATTATCACCACGATTGTCGGTGGAACCGTCGGAGGCTATATCTGCTATGCAGGTGCACACCGTTTACTCGATAAGGGTGCTGTTGGGCCAGAAAACATTGATGAAGTCGCAAAGGCAGCAACCAAAGGGATCGTGGTTGTTGGGATCATGCGCTATGTTTTGTTCTTGGCGTTTTTAGGTGTGGTGGTCAGTGGTGCAACAATTGATCTAGCCAGCCATGATGCCAATCCTGCAGCACAAGCATTTCAATATGCCGCAGGTACTTTTGGGTTTAAACTGTTTGGTTTGATTTTTTGGGCAGCAGGGATCAGTAGTACCATCGGTGCAGCTTACACATCAGTTTCATTTATTTCAGCTTTTAAAAAGAATCTAAATGCTAAACAAACCAACTATATCACCATCAGCTTTATTTCTTTGGCATTACTGTTGTATGTAGTTTTAGGTGCAACACCAGCTGGATTATTGATCTTTGTCGGTGGTTTTAATGGGCTGGTTTTACCGATTGGTTTGACAATTTTTGTCTATGTCGCTGCATGTCGTAAAGACCTCATGGGCAATTATAACTATCCAAAATGGTTATTGATTTTAGGTGTGCTGACCTGCTTACTGACATGGTGGATGGGATATATGTCATTCACAACAGTATTTAATTATCTCACTAAACTGTAACAATCTAACACTCAATTAAAAAGGAAGTACGCTGATGTTTGTCGATTTAAATAGTGACTTGGGTGAAAGTTTCGGTTCATGGAAAATGGGCAATGATGAGCAAATTTTGCCTGTGGTCAGTAGTGCCAATATTGCTTGCGGTTTTCATGCAGGTGATCCATTAGGGATATTACAAACATTAAAGCAGGCTGTGCGATTAAATGTGTGTATCGGTGCGCATGTTGCTTATCCTGATTTAGTTGGGTTTGGTCGTCGCAATATGGATTTGTCTCGGGATGAGCTGATTGCTGATGTGCTCTACCAAATTTCTGCATTGGATGGGCTTGCCAAAGTGGCTGGTTCGGCAGTGAGCTATGTTAAACCACATGGTGCACTTTATAACACGATTGCCAAAGATGCAGTTCAGGCTGAAGCCGTCATTGCAGCGATAAAAATGTATAACCCCAAGTTGGTATTGGTCGCTTTAGCGGGGGCTAATCTGGTCGATCAGGCGCGTCAAGCGGGGCTAACAGTGGTTTCTGAAGCATTTGCAGATCGTGCTTATAACCGAGATGGTTCATTGGTTTCACGCCGTTTGCAAGGTGCAGTGCTGCATGATGCTGATTTTGTCGCTCAACGCGTGGTGTCTATGCTGAAAAACGGTGGAGTTGAATCCATTGATGGGGTATTTACCCCGATCCAAGCCGATACGATTTGTTTGCATGGTGATACGGCTGGTGCTTTAGAAATGTCTGCTGCGATTAAAGCTGAACTGTTAAAAAATGATATTCAGGTTCGTTCATTTTGTGGATAAAGGAAGATACACATGTTGAAAAATATCAAAGTTGACCCAGCACAGTTAAAAGTGACCCAACAAGCAAGACAGCAAATTCGTGCAGGTTTTGATCGACCTACGGCTGGTATGGCACCGGGTATGACCCAAGTGAATATGATTTCTGTACCCAAAGATTGGGCTTATGATTTCTTATTATATGCGCACCGTAATCCTCAAAGTTGTCCTGTTCTCGATGTTCTAGAAGAAGGTGTTTATGCCACAAAATTGGCATTGGATGCAGATATTCGAACCGATTTTCCACGCTATCGAATTTGGAAAGATGGTGAAATGGTCGATGAAGTGACCGATGCAACTGAGATTTACAATGATCATCCAGATTTGGTGACATTTTTAATTGGTTGTAGCTTTTCTTTTGAAACGGCATTGCAAGATGCTGGTATAGAAGTCCGTCATATTCATGATAAAACCAATGTACCCATGTATTTGAGCAACATTAGTTGCGAACCAGCAGGGCGCATTTCAGGAAATATGGTGGTTTCCATGCGACCAATTCCTGCTGATCAAGTTTCAGAAGCTGTGAAAATTACCGCACGTATGCCAAGTGTGCATGGTGCACCTGTGCATATTGGACATCCTGAAAGTTTAGGTATTCAAGATATTAATCAACCTGATTTTGGTGAAGCATCTCGTATTGAACAGGGCGAGATTGCTGTGTTTTGGGCGTGTGGTGTAACACCTCAAGCAGCTGTAATGAACTCAAAAATTCCATTTGCAATTAGTCATGCACCGGGACACATGTTGATTACCGACATTCCAGATCGTGTCTGGATGGGTTAAAAAAAGAAAGGATCAGTAAATGCGATTTTTATCAGTAAATTCCGATAGTTTCTTGATTGAACTTGCCAGTTTGCAAGAAACTTTGGCGTTATACAGCAAATTGCAAAATTTACACTTGAAAGGAATCAAAGATTTAATTCCTGCTGCAAAGACGATTTTGGTGTTTTTTGATGAGATCAACACTGACTTCAAAACCTTATCGACTTTAATCGGTAGCTTAAATATAGATTTAGATATTCAGCGACATTGCCAGCAAGTGATTATTCCCATTCGTTATGATGGTGAAGATTTAGCACAAGTGGCAGAGTTACAGGGCTTATCTGTCGCAGATTTGATTCGTAGACATCATCAAAGTACTTGGGATGTCGCATTTATTGGCTTTGCGCCTGGTTTTGCCTATATGAATAGTCCTGACCAGCCGTTTACGGATATTCCGCGTTTAAAAACGCCCCGTAAAAAAATTCCATCAGGCTCTCTAGGTTTAGCAGGTCAATATTCAGGCATTTATCCGAAGGATAGCCCTGGCGGTTGGCAATTGATTGGTACAACAACTGAAAAAATGTGGGATTTGGAACGCTCGAATCCTGCACTGTTAAGACCCGGAATGACTGTAAATTTTGAAGATGTGACACGTCATCCTATTTCTGTAGATGTACCAAAACAGATCACCTCGGTGCAAGACAATGGTTCAAAATTACCATTATTTAAACTGACTGCATCTGGATTGCAAACTTCGATTCAAGATGAAGGTCGCTTTCAACAGACCAGTATTGGTGTTGGGACAGCAGGTGCGATGGATATTGATTCTATGCACAGTGCCAATCGAATTGTGGGTAATCCAACTGACACACCCGTAATTGAGATATTAAATGGCGGTTTAAAAGCAAAAATGCAACATTCAGCGGTTATTGCTGTGGCGGGTGCAATTTCAAATATTCATGTGAAATTTGCAGATGGACAAAACGCTGATTTTGAGTGTTATCAACCCATCGCATTAGATTGTGGTGATGAGTTTCACATACAAACTCCTCGTGCTGGACTACGAAATTATCTTGCAGTTCGTGGTGGTTTCGACATTCAGCCTGTTTTAAATAGCTGTTCTTTTGACAGTTTAGCAATTCTTGGTCCACATCCCTTAAAAGTGGGGGATGTGCTTTACCAAGGTCAAGTTGTCCCATCCAATATCACGATCAATGACGTGGCAAAAGCCAATCTCCCTCAACTTGGCGACACGGTTGAACTGGATATTGTGATGGGACCCCGCACGGATTGGTTCGATCAAGACAGTATTGAGAAACTGTGCAATCAATCCTGGTTAGTCACCAATGAAAGTAACCGTGTTGGTTTGCGCTTGTTGGGTAAACAACCACTCAACCGTAAAGTGACCCATGAGTTGGAAAGTGAAGGTACCTGTATTGGCGCTTTACAAATTCCACCAAATGGTCAGCCGGTCTTGTTTATGAACGATCACCCACTTACTGGTGGTTATCCCGTGATTGCCTCGGTTGCTAAACACCATTGGAATCTGGTGGCGCAAATACCTGCAGATTGCCATGTCAAGTTTAGAAAAATTGCCGAATTTGTAGAGATAGAGAATTGAAATGAACAAGCAAAATTATGCCAATGAAAAACTATTAATCGCCAACCGTGGCGAAATTGCTGTACGTATTATTCAAGCGTGTCGTGATATGGGTATCACATCTATTGCCATGTATGCAGATGATGACATCGGCAGCTTACATGTCGAGCTTGCAGATGAGGCATGGGGTTTAGCGGGAGCAACCGCTAAAGAAACCTATTTAAATATCGATGCCATCATTGATGTTGCTAAGAAATCTAAAGCTACGATGGTGCATCCTGGTTATGGTTTTTTATCAGAACGTGCAGAGTTCGCTCAAGCAGTAATTGATGCTGGTTTAAAATGGGTAGGTCCATCTCCAACTGCGATTCAAAAATTAGGAGATAAAATTGAAGCACGTAAAATCGCAGCTTCAGTCGGCGCACCTCTGGTCCAAGGTACACAAGATCCTTTGAACAATGCAGAAGAAGCATTAGCCTTTGCCAAACAGCATGGTTTGCCTATTGCAATTAAAGCTGCTTTCGGTGGCGGTGGTCGTGGTCTAAAAGTGGTTTGGAAACTTGAAGAAGTGAAAGAACTCTATGAGTCTGCGGTTCGAGAAGCCAAGGCTGCATTTGGCCGTGGAGAGTGTTTTGTTGAGCAATATTTAGATAATCCTCGTCATGTAGAAGCACAGGTGATCGCTGATCAGCATGGACATGTGGTGGTGTTGGGGACACGAGATTGTTCTCTACAACGCCGTAATCAAAAACTGGTCGAAGAATCTCCTGCACCATTTATCAGTGATGAGATTTATCAAGAAATCCTTAGTTCTGCAAAAAATATTTGTCAGGCAGCACAATATGTCGGAGCAGGAACAGTTGAATATTTGTTGAGCCAAAATGGTACATTGTCTTTTCTTGAAGTAAATACGCGTTTGCAAGTCGAACATCCTGTGACTGAAGAAACAGCACAGGTAGACTTGGTGGTTGAACAAATCCGAGTTGCATTAGGTGAAGAACTGTCTATTCAAGATACACCAAAGGCACTTGGGCATGCTATTGAGTTCCGGATTAATGCGGAAGACCCAAGTCGTGGCTTTATTCCTGCATTTGGCACATTGAGTCTATTTGAAGCACCTTTTGGTCATGGTGTACGTGTTGATACAGGGGTGCGTACAGGCTCGTTGGTTTCAAGCCACTTTGATTCTTTGATGGCGAAGCTCATTGTGACAGGCTCAACCCGTAAGATCGCAATTGCACGTGCAAAACGTGCATTAAAGCAATTTAAAATCGAAGGTGTTGCTTCTGTTCTTGATTTTCATCGTGCTGTATTGAATGAGCCTGATTTTACTGAAGAATTTAAAGTCCATACTCGGTGGATTGAAAATGACTTTAAGCAGGTATTAAAACCGACGCAGCGAAGTATTCCTCAACATCAGCAAGCGATGACATTGAGCTATATCGAAATTGATGGGAAATTACACCGTTTGGGACTGCCTGCGGGGCTGTTTGCCCAAAATATTATGCCAACGAGTCAACATGTAGAACAAAAAACATCCTTTGAAACTCTACCTGAGCATTTGCTTGCACCCATTAATGGCGCAATCGTGGCATGGAAAGTTCAAACAGGAGAGCACGTCACTGAAGGGCAAGTAGTGGCGATTATGGAAGCCATGAAAATGGAAGTTCAAGTGCTCGCACACCAAAGTGGTCAAATACAAATATCGGCAAATGTGGGGACAACTTGTCAGGCTGATCATGTGATTGCCAGTATTCAATAGTCTTTATACATGTGCAATTTAACCTGAGCGTAAAAATTGGAAATTTATAGTTAAATTTCCAATTTTATTTGACCTTTTACTGAAAGCCCGCTGTAATGCACGCCACTGTTTAATTGCAAACTTTTGACCATGCCGGATACAGTTGTTCTTTTTGACCTTGAAAATAATATGCCTACAGCACCAATGCTGGGTAAAATGGTTGAGCATTACGCTACATTATATCTTTTTAATTGTACTGGGCATTTTCATTATTCACTGACTGATCTCACAGCGCTTTGCAGTTGGATCAACAGTGGTCAAGTGGTGATTTTAGACGTTCCTCAAGCGGCTCAAAAAGAATATGAGTATGCCGTGATTGCAGGGCAATTATTGGCACTCTTAACACCAGATACACAGATCGAAATTATTTCTGCCACATCCACTTGTACGGTGTTGTTGGATATCATCCGTAATGTACATCTCGATTGCCGTCTTGTTCAAATTGATCCGACTGGTCAATTGCCAAGTCAAAAACGACAGCTTCCAAGTCTTGAAACAATTCAAAATAAACCGTATTTACAAATGGTTAAAAAGTATTGTGATGCTTTAGCAAAGATGACAGGAAAGCCGAATACAATTGAAAAATTACGCAACTCTGTTGCCAATACATTGCAAATTGTGCCAGAAAAAGCACAGCATCTTGTAGGAATGCTGATTAATTTAAGAATTGTGAAATGCCTTGATGAACAAATTTCTTATCGGAAAAAGGTCTTAAAACAGTGGATCAGTCTCGATATAGAAAATTCAACTTCTCATGACCAAGCTGATCAACAGCTGGACAAACAATCGCATATTAAATTACATAAAATTGATCAAATTTTAGAAAGCTTACATGCGCATCCGCAACAGGTTATCCAAGAAATAGATGATCAGGAATCACTTGAAGCTGTACAACAGGTGCTGTTTAAAAACTTTGAGCAGATTGATCCTGTTCAAATTGAAGTGATTCATAAACTGAATGATTTAAAAACATCGAAACCCAAAGATATTTATGCATTGCGCGATCTATTGGAAAAAATGTTCCCTAAATCTGATGTTCGTTTATTGCTTAAAGAGTTGATTGAAAAAGGCTATATTTATTGGAATGGGCATGAAGTGGTCTACAGTCATGAAATGTATTTGAATTAATGCTGTTCAAGTAGATGAGAGAAACACTCCAAGAGATCTCTGATCTACTTTCAGATTTTTTGATTTAAATGCTTTACAAGTTGGCAACACCACCATCTATCAATAGTTCTGTTCCAACAACAAAACGAGACTCATCAGAAGCAAGATAAATAAAGGCGTTGGCAATTTCTGTTGCTGTGGCAAGTCTTTGTAGTGGGACTAAATTTTCAATACTGGTTTTGAGCTGTTCAACTTCAGCAGGGCTGTCTGCGACTTTATTCAGTGCAGGTGTAAATGTCGGTCCAGGAGAAAGCAGATTAAAGCGTATTTTATGATTTAACAGTTCCCTTGAAAGTGTTTTGACCAAGGAGCGTAAGGCGATCTTTGAAGCAGCATACACACTGCTTTTTTCTAATGCGATATGAATGCTGGTTGAACCACATAAAATTACTGAACTGTTTGGATTAATCATGGGAAGAAGGCTTTGAATCAAAAAGAAAGGACCTTTTAGATTGGTATTTAACACCTCATCAAATTGTTCAACGCTCCATTGCCCAAAACGTTGATGGTTCACATTGCCTGCATTGATATAAATCACATCAAAGATAAAGGATAATTGCTGTAATTTTTTGAGAAAATCATGCTGTGAATTTAAGTCAGCATGGTCACATGTAAAACCGAAACTTTGCGATCCTAATTGCTGTTGAACTTGTGCAATTTGATTGATATTCCGTCCAGTAAAGACTACTCGTGCACCTTCTTCAATGGCTCGTTGTGCGGCAGCAAAGCCAATTCCACTGGTTGCACCTGTGATTAAAACAGTCTTGTCTTTTAATCTCATTTTTTCACTATAATGTCATTAAGAAACACGTATATTGTGAAAATTTATGCGCAGATGTAAGAACTTACCAAATGGTAACTAAGTCGCTGTTGGGTTTGAAATAGGCTGACATCAGCTTTTATAAATTGTAGCTTTATGTAAGGTGAAAAATGACAACTGTGCAATATGAGCAAAACTGTTCAATTATGCGATTCGTTGCGATATTTTCAGGTAAATGGGTCTTGCCGATTGTTTATCATCTTATACAAGCTCAACATCCTGTGCGATTTAATCAATTACAAAAGGCTTTAGCACCGATTCCTCAAAAAGAACTTTCAAAACAGTTAAAGCTTTTAGAAGAATGCCAACTGATCTCCAAACAGATTTATCCAGAAGTACCTCCACGTGTAGAATATCAAATTACTGCATTGGGAAAATCTTTGGAAAGTTCGATTCGCTCATTGGGTGATTGGATGACGTTTTACGAAAAAAATAGAGATGAAAAATAAGACATTAAACTGACTTTAAAATTACAGATTCGTTGTAATTTTAATTTTAAACTTGCGTTTTATATTCAGCTTATGCAACTCTAATATAGGAATTTAAAGGTGAACTATGGAACACACTGGTCTTTGGGTTGCGCTCGTAATCGTTGTTTTTGTATTGGGCTCAATTTTTGGCTTACGCGTAAGCCCAAGAGAAAAGGCATTAGGTTTAATGCGTGAAAAAGCCCGAAAGATGGGTTTGCATCCGCGTTTGGTGGCTGCGCCAGAATGGACTAAAATCCCAATGGCAACAGAATCTCGTGCAAGTATGGTGGCTTATTATAGTGTACTTATTCCTGATGCACGTTTAGCGCTGATGCGTGCATGTGTCGAAGATGAAAAGCTTCACGTGATTCAAGGTGATGCGAAATTTAAAGATTTTCCCATTGCATTAAAGGGGATTTATGCTATTGATATGCAGGCAAATTGTGTAGGGCTATATTGGGATGAAGAATCTGACCTAAGAGCAACACAACTTGATGATATGAAAGCATATTTACTCAAATTGGCTGAAATTTAACTTAATAATAGGAACAGTGGTTTATTATGGCGAACGCTCCTCGGTCCACATCCAAAAGCACTACAGCAAAATCTCCTGATGCTGGAAAAAAGCGTGCATTAGTGATTGTGGAGTCGCCTGCAAAAGCGAAAACGATTAATAAATATTTAGGCTCAAATTACATTGTAAAGTCATCCGTAGGTCATGTCCGTGATTTACCTACAGGCGGCTCAAGTAAAACAGCAGAAAAAAAGCCAGCAACACGCACCAAGTTGACGGAAGATCAGAAGGCTGAAAAGGCACAATCCGCACTCGTCAATCGTATGGGTGTTGATCCAGAACATGGTTGGAAAGCTAAGTATGAAGTGCTTCCCGGCAAAGAGAATGTTGTTGCCGAACTCAAAAAGCTTGCCAAAGATGCAGATGAAATCTATCTCGCAACGGATTTGGATAGAGAAGGGGAAGCAATTGCTTGGCATTTGAGAGAAGTCATTGGTGGGGATGATAGCCGTTACCATCGTGTGGTTTTCAATGAAATTACCAAAAATGCCATCCAAGAAGCATTTAAACAGCCGACACGTCTAGATTTAAACCGAGTCAATGCGCAACAAGCTCGTCGTTTTCTAGACCGAGTTGTTGGCTTTATGGTTTCACCATTGTTATGGGAAAAAATTGCACGTGGTTTATCTGCGGGTCGCGTGCAATCTGTAGCTGTGAAATTGGTGGTGGAACGTGAACGTGAAATTCGTGCCTTTATTCCTGAAGAATATTGGCAAGTTTTTGCAGACACTAAATCTCAAAAAGATGAGATTCGCCTAGAAGCAGTGAAGCAAGCTGGTAAGACATTAAAATTACAGAATAAAGCGCAAACTGATGCTTTGTTGAAAATTTTAAAAGATGCTGAATATAAAGTTGCCACTCGTGAAGATAAACCGACTAAGGTTAATCCAAGTGCGCCATATATCACTTCAACGCTACAACAAGCGGCAAGTACACGCTTAGGTTTCTCAGTAAAGAAAACCATGATGCTTGCACAACGTTTATATGAAGCTGGTTTTATTACCTATATGCGTACTGACTCAACATTTTTAAGTGATGATGCAGTCAGTATGGTGCGGCAGCACATTGAAACAGAGTTTGGTGCGAAATATTTACCTGCAAAAGCCAATCGCTATGGCAACAAGGCAAATGCACAAGAAGCCCATGAAGCAATTCGTCCTTCAAACGTTGGATTAAAAGGCGACAGCTTGGCTGGCGTTGAGCGTGATGCACAACGTTTATATGATTTAATTTGGCGTCAATTTGTGGCTTGTCAAATGACACCTGCAGAGTATTTATCTTCAACAATTTTAGTGGATGCCAATGGCGTAGAGCTCAAAGCCAAAGGTCGTACTCTAGTTTTTGATGGTTTTACCAAAGTTCGTGGTCAAAACAAATCTGATGATGATGTTCTATTACCAGCCGTAAAAGTGGGTGAAATTTTAAAACTTGAGAAACTTGATCCTTCTCAACATTTCACTAAACCACCTGCACGTTTTACTGAAGCATCATTGGTCAAAGAATTGGAAAAACGGGGTATCGGTCGACCATCGACATATGCTGCGATTATTTCGACGATTCAAGATCGAGGCTATGTCAAGTTAGACAACCGCCGTCTTTTCGCTGAGAAGATGGGTGAAATTGTCACAGACCGTTTGGATGAGAACTTTAACAATCTAATGAATTACGCTTTTACAGCGGATTTAGAAGGTCAGTTGGATAAAGTTGCAGATGGTGAACGTAATTGGAAAGAGCTTCTTGATAGTTTCTATGGCGATTTTAAAAAGCGTTTAACCACAGCTCAAGGTGAGAATGGCATGCGCCGTAACTTACCTGTAGAAGTTGAGGATGTTCATTGTAAAGAATGCGAACGTCCAATGCAGATTCGTACAGGGACGACAGGTGTCTTTCTGGGTTGTTCAGGTTACAACTTACCTCCAAAAGAACGTTGTAAGGGCACGTTGAATCTTACGCCTGTCGAATCACTGGCAGCACTTTCCGATGATGATGGTGCTGAAACTGCCGATTTGATGTCGAAAAAACGCTGTCCAATTTGTGGTACTGCAATGGACAGCTATGTCATTGATGGTGGTCGAAAACTGCATATCTGTGGAAACAATCCAGACTGTGATGGTTATGAACTTGAAGAAGGTGAGTTCAAAATCAAGGGCTATGATGGTCCAACCATTCCTTGTGACAAGTGTGATGGCGAAATGCAGTTAAAAAATGGTCGGTTTGGTCCTTATTTTGCCTGTATGAGCTGTGATAATACCCGTAAAGTGTTGAAGAATGGTCAACCTGCACCACCACGTGTAGATCCAATCAAAATGGAACATTTACGTTCAACCAAACATGATGACTTCTTTGTTCTTCGTGATGGTGCTGCGGGTCTATTCTTGGCTGCAAGTAAGTTCCCGAAAGTACGTGAAACACGTGCACCCAAGGTTGCTGAATTGCGTTCTGTTGCAGATCAACTCGATCCAAAATATCAATTTATTTTGCAAGCACCTGATCAAGACCCAGATGGAAATCCGACATTGGTGAAATTCAGTCGTAAGAATCAAGCACAGTATATTGGTTCGGAAACACCTGAAGGTAAACAAACCAAGTGGTCCTTGGTTTACCAAGATGGAAAATGGGTTGAAGCCTAAGTTTTAATTACTCATAAAAATGCTCACAAAAGTGGGCATTTTTTATATCAATTATTATGGGAGGCGGTATGATAAATGAATGAATAAAAAACTAAAAATTGGGGATATTGTGGAAAATACTAAAAAATTTGCGGTTTTAATTGATGCTGATAATTCATCTGTGAACTCAATTTCGTCGGTATTGGAGGAAGTGGCAAAATACGGGATTGCCAGTGTAAAGCGTGTTTATGGAGATTGGAGCAGTGATTCTCTAAAAAAATGGAGAGAAGTCTTATTGCCGCATGCGATTACACCTGTACAGCAATTTGCATATACCAGCGGTAAAGATGCTACAGATATGATTTTGATCATCGATGCGATGGATTTATTATATGGTGGTGCATTGGATGGCTTTTGTATTGTGTCTAGTGATAGTGATTTTACCCCTTTGGCTTCAAGAATAAGGGAAAGTGGTTTAGTTGTTTATGGTTTTGGGCGTAAGAAAACACCTGAGCCATTTAAAAAAGCCTGTGATAAATTTATTTCGATTGAAAACTTGATTGCTGAAGAGAAAGAAGAAGAAAAACAAAGTACTGAAACTAAAAATAATGAAGATACCAAAAAACCTTCTCCAATCGATAAAGAAGAAACGAAAGCACCCATTGATAAAGCCACTTTAAATTTGATTTATAAGGCGGTAAAAGACAACTCAGATGACAACGGTTGGGCTAATTTAGGTTCTATTGGTACCTATTTAAGTACAGTAAAGCCAGATTTTGATACACGTAATTATGGTTTTTCCAAATTATCA
Source organism: Acinetobacter sp. Tol 5 (assembly GCF_019702905.1). NCBI lineage: Bacteria > Pseudomonadati > Pseudomonadota > Gammaproteobacteria > Moraxellales > Moraxellaceae > Acinetobacter > Acinetobacter sp. Tol 5. Next base: position 544,586 of record NZ_AP024708.1, read on the forward strand.
GGTTTGATTCAAAGTTTAGATTTATTTGAAACGCAAGTACGCAGGGGGAATTATATGTTTCTTAAAAAGCGAAAAAAACAGAGCTAAATTCAATGTGGAAAAAACTTCGAATTGCAATTTTATTGATCATTCTGCTTATTGTAGGAATGAATGCTTGGCGAGATATGAATCAAGATTGGACAAAACCGATTGTGGTTTTACTCCATCCGATCAATGCAGATGGACAAGTCTCCACGTCTCATTATATACAGCAAATTTCTGTCGATGATTTACAAGAGATGACGCATTATTTGGCGCAGCAATCTCAACTTTTCCGTGGTCAAGCGCTATCTTTTCATTTTCAGCTTGGGCGTGAATTAAATACTCTGCCGCCAAAGTTTACTGAATCTTCAAGTATATTGAATACGATAATATGGAGTCTAAAGTTCAGGTTCTATGCATGGAACCAACATCAAGCAGCAGATGGAACGCCATCTGTGACCTTGTATTTGAATTATTATGATCCAAAGTTACAGAAAGTTTTAAAGCACTCAACTGCCTTAGAACGTGGGCGTATTGGCTCAGTCAACTTATTTGCCTCACCAAAGCAAAGTGCAAGTAATCAAGTTGTCTTAGTACATGAGTTATTACATACCTTTGGTGCTCAAGATAAATATGATTTATCGACAGGGCAGCCTCTTTATCCAACAGGTTATGCAAATCCTGAGCAACAACCACTTTACCCGCAACAGCGTGCAGAAATTATGGGCGGCTATATTCCACTTTCCCAAAGCAAAAGTAAAACCCCTGAACATTTAGAAGATACCATGATCAGTCGCTTAACCGCACAAGAAATGGGATGGATAAAATAGTATCTAGGGAATGCTATTATTTTGTTGATTTCGTATAAAGGCAATATTTTATATGCTTTAGATGCAGATTTTATACAGACAAGATGCTGAATTAGATCAACAATCAAATCAATGAATAACAAACAAGAGAAGAATATGCGTACAGTCGGAAATGATTTAGTTCGTCACCAACTCCATGAAAACCGCAAATGGTATCTTTTACTTGGGGCATTGTTGGTCATCTTTGGATTGGTCTTATTGGCTTCATTGGGTATGGCAACACTTACAGTTGTCGTACTGTTTGGTGCGTTGATGATGATTGGTGGGGTTTTGCATCTTATCGCAGCATTTAAAATTTTTGATGGCGGGTTCCGCTGGCTTTGGGCATTGTTTGGTGTGCTGTATCTGATTGCTGGATATTATGCATTTAAGTCACCCGTGACTACCGCAGTGGTGCTTACCAATCTTCTGGCAATTGCTTTATTGATTGGTGGTTTTATTCGTATTTTTAATGCTTTTATGCTCAAGCCAATGTCTGGATGGGGATGGACATTATTTTCAGGTTTATTAACTTTGGCAACTGGGGCAATTATTCTGGCTTCACCAGATGCTCCTTTTTGGGTACTTGGATTATTCTTAGGCGTAGATATTTTATTTCAAGGAGTGAATTACCTGACTTTTGCCGCAGCAATTAAGCAGATTCCTCCTGCAAGTCACTAATTTAATCTTTGCTTCTAAAATTGATCAATAATAAAAAAACGCCTGATGTGTTACTTCGGGCGTTTTTATTTTGCCGTTTCAATTGATGAAATTTGATCTTTTCAGGTACTTAATTTAAAAAACGAATGTTTACAACTTATTCAGGCGCAACACGATATTGACTAGAAATAGCAATGCGATTCCATGTGTTAATCACAATGCCAATCCATTCAATTGCAGTAATTTCAGCACTGGATAAATGTTGCGCTGCCTGCTCATAAGCTTGATCAGGAAAATGATGCTGGGCAAGCAATGTGATTTCTTCAATTAAAATTAACGCTGCACGTTCTTTTTGATTAAAGTATTCGCTTTCACGCCAAGCACTGATCAGGGCGATACGATCAGTCGTCTCACCTGCTTTAACTGCATCTTGGGTATGCATGCGCACACAAAAAGCACATTGGTTGATTTGAGAAGCGCGTAATTTCAATAAATGTGAAAAACCTATATCTAGCCCAGCTTGTTGAACTTTTTGCATAGATAAGTTTTCAAGTTCGATGACCGTTTTATAGAGTTCAGGGGCAGTTTTACCGAGATTTATACGTTGCATAATGATTATTTCTTGAGTGTTAATTTTTTCACTTTACAGTTTATTCGCTATAAAAAAATCGTTATGTTATTTTTTGAATATCACCAAAATAAATTTTCTCATGACTAAAGTTTTTGTTCTTGCTCCAGACTCATTTAAAGAAAGTATGACGGCTGAACAAGCCTGTTTTGCAATGCAACGCGGCATTGAAAAAGTCATTGCTAATGCGCAGTTTATTCATGTACCTATGGCTGATGGTGGTGAGGGAACCGTTGATGCTTTAGTCGCTGCTCGGGATGGTCGTAAAGTACATTTTGAAGTCACAGGTCCTTTGATCGGTCAAAATGTTCAAAGCTATTTAGGTTTAATTGATGATGGCAAAACAGCCGTTATTGAAATGGCGATGGCGAATGGTATTCACTTGATCGAAAAATCCCAACGTAATCCTTTAGTGACAACAACGATGGGTACAGGTGAAATGATCAAAGCAGCATTAGGGTTGGGTGTGTCTAAAATCATTATCGGTTTAGGGGGCAGTGTCACCAACGATGCAGGTGCAGGAATGGCACAGGCATTGGGAGCAAAATTTTTAGATAAAAATATGCACATTGTGAATGTTGGTGGTGGGCAACTGGAGCAAATTGAGAGCATTGATATTTCGCAATTGGACCATCGTCTAAAGCAGACCGAGATTATCATTGCCAGTGATGTGACTAATCCTTTGTGTGGAGCGTTTGGCGCTTCTTATGTGTTTGCCCCACAAAAAGGAGCAACACCAGAGATGGTTGAAAAACTTGATCAAAATTTAAAATATTTTGCGGAGTTGGTAAAACATCAATTAAATGTCGATGTTGCCGATGTACAGGGGGCGGGTGCAGCAGGTGGTTTAGGTTTTGGTCTGATGGTATTTACAGGTGCGAAAATACGTTCAGGCGTTGAGCTTGTGATTGAAGAAACTCAACTCGCTGAAAAAGTTGCGAAAGCTGATTATGTTTTGACTGGAGAAGGTGGTATGGATTTTCAGACCAAGTTCGGTAAAACCCCTTTTGGAGTGGCGCAAGTTGCTAAAAAGTTGAATAAACCAGTGATCGCTTTTGCTGGGTACGTGGGGCAAGGAATTGAGGAGTTATACACTGAGGGTTTCACTGCAATTTTTGCAATAGTTGATGGTGCTTGTGACTTACAAACAGCATTGAAGCAAGGTGAGAAAAATTTACAACGTTGTTGTGAAAATGTGGCTCGCTTAATCAATCCATAGTGTTTCTAGATCGAGTAAATTTTGATTGTTTTTTATAGAGGTTGAATCTTTTATCTTCAATATTTCTCGATCTTCGATCTTCGATCTTCGATCCAGAGTAAAGCGTCAATTCACGACTTGATCATGAGCTTAAACTACATAATTTCATGATAGCTCTGCTAAACTAACGACCATCCATAAAGTGATGAGTGAAAATGAGTTTAGCCAACCTGATTGATGAATTAAACCCTCAACAAAAACAAGCTGCTACGACTAAAAACAAGCATAGTCTAGTGCTTGCAGGGGCAGGTTGTGGCAAAACAAAAACCATTGTCGCTCGTGCTGCATATCTCATAGATCAAGGTATTCCTGCCAATCAAATTCAGATTTTGACCTTTACTCGTCGTTCTGCCAGTGAAATTGTAGCAAGAGTAGAGTTGGCATTGGGTGATCAGGCGAGAGGATTACGCGCTTCGACATTCCACACCTTTTGCATGTATCTACTGCGCCGTGCACCGAAAGCATTTGGTCTGGACCAGTTTTCAATCATTGATCGTGATGATCAATTGATGTTATTTCGTTTGATTCGGGGCAAGGATGATAAAAAGAACCCGAATGCTTTACCCAAGCCACAACAACTTTGTGATTTATATTCTTTTGCTCGCAATACCCGTCAAAAACTCAGCTTAGCTTTAGAAAAACAGTTGCCTGAGTTTTTAGAATATAAAGATCAAATTGCTGAAATTATGAAAGAGTACGAAAGCCGTAAACGCACTCGTAGCTTTCTCGATTACGATGATATTCTGGCTGTTGTTGCATCGGCTTTGGCGCAATCGGAGGGATTGGTTGAGTATGTGGCAAGCCTATGTCAATACATGCTAGTTGATGAAATGCAGGATACTAATCCTTTGCAATGGGCGATTTTAGAACCGTTGAAAGAAAAAACCTCATTGTTTTGTGTCGGTGATGATGCACAATCTATTTATGGTTTTCGTGGTGCAGATTTTGAAAACATTCATCATTTCAAAGATCGAGTACCAAACGCAGAGATTTTCAAATTAGAAAAAAATTATCGATCTACTCAAGAGATTTTAGACCTCTCCAATTGGCTATTGGAACAAAGCCCGATTCATTATGATAAAAAACTAGAAGCTTACCGCGGCGATGGTCTTAAACCACGTATGCATGTTTTCCCAAACGAGTTTGATGAAGCAAAGTGGATTGCAATCGACATTAAAGAACGTCATTTGTTGGAAGGCTCGGCATGGAATGATCATATGGTCTTGGTGCGTTCAGCTTTTGCTGCCAGACATATCGAAGCTGCATTTATTCAAGCCAATGTTCCATACCGGTTTATTGGTGGGATGAAATTACTTGAAACGGCACATGTCAAAGACTTATTGAGTTTATTGCGTGTGATTGCCAATCCGCTTGATGATATTGCTTGGATGCGTTTCTTAACCCTTTGGAATGGTGTAGGTGATGTCGGTGCAAGTAAGCTTGCTCAACAGCTGTTACTTGATCCTGATATTGAAAAAATTACGGAGAAACTTGAGAAATTTGGGCGTATTCCAGATCATACTTTGTTGATCATGAAACAAATGAGTGTATTGAAAACTGAGGTTGAGGCTTGTGTGAAGCTTGGTATAGAAGCAATTCTCAATCAGTTAGAAGAGAATTATGCTAAGAAGGATTGGCATAAACGCGTGGGTGATTTTGATCTGGTTAAACAGCTTGCCTCAAAACATAGCCAATTAAGTGAGTTTTTAGAAGAGTATGTGCTTGACCCTGTTTCAATTAGTGAGATCGAACGTCAGTCGCAAGATGATGTGGTAACACTGATTACGATTCATTCTGCAAAGGGCACTGAACAAAAAGTGTGTTATGTTGCCAATGTATCCGCAGGACAATATCCGCATGCACGCGCACAAGGTGATTTTGATGAAGTTGAGGAAGAACGCAGAGTTCTTTATGTGGCACTCACCCGTGCACAGAACGAATTGATTTTAACCAAGCAAAATTTAAACTTTTGGGCGCATCGTCAGACGGATGAACAAGGCAGAGAAATTGAAAGTTATTTCTTCAATGATTTAACTCGAAATTTATGTACAACAGAAACCCATTACAGACAACGAGAACAAACGGTTAGAAGTGCTTTAATCGAGCGACAAGCGATTAATTTAGATTTTGGCATTGATCTGGATTAAACTATAGCAATCGTTTTTCATTCAAAAAGTAGGTAGGCGAGTGCTTTTTGATGTTTTTTGCCTCGTTTATATTTAAGGTTGTAAGATGAAAATTTTAGTTCGCAGTTTAGAACGCACTGTAACAGAAGCTGAATTATTAGAGTTGTTCCAACAATTTGGCACAGTGAAGTCTTGTACATTGGTGCTGGATGCAACCACAGGCAAATCAAAAGGTTTTGCTTTTGTTGAAATGCCACATGGCAGAGAAGCTGTAAAAGCGATCAAGGGTTTGAATACTTTGCGTTTACATGGTCATGGGATTCGTGTCAAAGCTGCTGAAGAAAAACCAGAAGCTTAAATCAAAAGGGAGCAGGGAATGCTCCTTTTTATTGCAAATACGATTTATAAAAAAATATAAGATAATGATTTAAATGTATTTTATTGCTGGATTTTTTCTATTCATTTTATTGACATTCGACATGGATAAAATTTATTGTGATTTTTGTGAAATAAAGATTAAGCTAAGTAAAGTATGTTGACACTTCACAGATACCTGCGACAGTGGACATTTTTTCATGCCTTGTTTATGTAGTTTTAACTGATAACACAGTGCATGGTTGAAATATCAACAGGTGTTATATAGTAAATGCCAAAATCTTAGGGAACATCCATGTCACGTGTAGCTCGCTTTCATGCAGACCGTACCAATCAAAAACTTTATTTTGCTCGTCTTTCATGTATGCAGGCAGAGCAGACAGAAAATGTTCAGCAAGCCCAAGCTCAACGTGAAGCAGCGGTATTTCATCTGCATGGCGCGGTTTTGGCTTTTTTACAGGAACTGGTTCGTTATTATCGCTTAAATGATTTATCTCCTACTCTGAAGTCGATTGAAGAGAACATGGCAGCAAAAGGGCAAGTATCACCTGAAGTTTTGGTGATGCAAAAATTGGCAAAGGAAGGATTTATTGCTGAGCTTAAAAGAGCATATCGACTTTGCCAATATGCACCTGAGCCGAGTGCACCAGAACCTGAAGATGAGACATCTTCTAATTTAATTATTAAAGTGACACAAACACCACAAGCATGGTTGCCAGATACCAGAATTTTAAGAGAATGGCATCGTGATTTATCACAGCTTATTGATGGTTTTCGTAATGAAATGGTTGAATTCTGATCTTTTTGATCAGATTCACTTGAAATTTTGTTTTAAATGACTATATAAAATATCTACAAGATGCAAAGTGCATTCAGTGCTTTGCCCCATGTTGAGCATGGAGGATTTATGTCTATCGAACAGTTAAAAGAGTTATTTGGGAATCAAGAAGCTATTTTGGAGTTAGTACAACTCGAAGGTGGTGAATTGGCATTGCGTAATGCAGGATCTGAAAAGGATCCATTGGTCACGATCCAATTTAATGAAGAAGTGAAAGCGTTATTGGGTGATCAAACACCAGCAATAGCTCAACAAATGATTCAAGCTGCATTATTCGCTTTACTTGAAAAGCAGGCGGATGAATGGCATGCGGAAGTTGTTGATGTGCAGCCGAAATATATGAGCTAGTACAGCTAAGGTTTGGTTTTCTAAAATAAATAAAAAACGCACTTTAAAGTGCGTTTTCTTTGTGACTTGTTTTAAATGAGCTGAAAGCTCAATTCAAATTCAATGCGTTGGTTCATGATGGTGTGCAATTTGAATTTGATTCAAAATATGATTGCTCATATTTTTCGCCATTTCTTCTTTTGCATAATAGACTTCACCAACATTGTCTTTGCGAATAACTTCTGCCTCTTCTTTATTTTCAGCACAAACCAAAACTTGAATTTCTGGATTTAGTAATTTTGCTGTGTCGACAATTTTATGAATATCGACAATATCCATCGGTGAAATAACCAATAGTCTTGCATGCTGAATATGCGCTTGAATAAGGACACTGGGTTCAGTGGCACGACCTGAAACCGCAGCAATACCTTTTTCACGTAAGTTTTCTACGATTTCACGATTTTCTTCTGCGATCACGACTTTAATACCATCTTCCATAAGTGTTTTGGTGATACGACGACCGACTTCACCATGACCGACAATCACCACTTGGTCACGCAAGTAAGCTTGATCGACTTCATCAGGAAGCATTGCCAAAGGATCACCACTACGTTCAAGCAAGCGTGCTAAATGTGAACGTTCACGAATCCAGTTCTGTACAGGCTCAATGGCTGAGAACAGGAATGAGTTTAAGGTAATCGAGAATAATGCACCTGCCAAAATTAAGTTTTGTGCTTCTGGACTGAGTAAACCAAGTGAGAGACCGAGTGTGGCAAGGATAAATGAGAATTCCCCAATTTGTGCCAAACTTGCACCAACAGTCAATGCAGTATTGATTGGGTAGCGAAAGAATAAAACCAACGCCATTGCTGCGAGTGTTTTACCAATCATGATGATGGCAATCACGGCTAAAATATGTAAAGGTTGTTCAATAATAATGCGTGGATCAAACAACATTCCCACAGAAACGAAGAAGAGGATTGAGAAAATTTCTCTTAATGGTAAGGTTTCTTCTTCTGCACGATGACTAAAATCAGACTCTTTTACCACCATCCCCGCAAAGAATGCGCCTAATGCCATAGAGACGCCAAAGATCGCGTAAGAGCCATAAGCAATTGAAACTGCTGCTGCAACCACTGTTAAGGTAAAAAGCTCTCTAGAACCCAAACGAGCGACATATTGCATGATCATTGGAACAAGTCGTTTCCCAATAATGAGCATAAAGGCAATAAAGCCAGTGACTTTGAGTAGCGTGATGCCTAAGGTCATCCAAATGTTTTGATCTGACTCATGCCCTGCGATGGGATGTCCTCCCAAAAGTACTGCGGTTGCAGGAAGCAGAACCAAAACCAGTACCATGACCAGATCTTCGACCAATAACCAGCCAACTGCAATTTTACCATTGATCGAATCGAGTAAACCTTTATCACCCAAAGCCTTCAATAAAACCACGGTACTAGCACAAGATAAACTTAAACCAAAGACCAGTGCAGATCCAAAACTCCATCCCCAAAACATGGAAACAGCTATTCCCAACAAGGTTGCAACTGCGATTTGTAAAATTGCACCAGGTAAAGCAATTCTTCGAACTTGCATTAAATCATTGAGGGAAAAATGCATGCCTACACCAAACATCAAAAACATCACGCCTAATTCAGCAAGCTGATTGGCAAGTGTGATGTCTGCGACCACACCGGGTGTATTAGGACTAATAATAATCCCTGCAATAAGATAACCAATCAAAGGAGGAAGGCGTAAACGTGCAGCGATATAGCCAAAAATGAGGGCTATACCAAAGCCAACTGCAAGCAAAATAATCAGATCTACGTCATGAGGCACTAAATACTCCTTAATTTTTAGGAGAAATCATTCAAAAAATCATTTCTAAAAGGGTATGGCTCTAGTTGAAACCATATAAAATGCACGAATAGTGCCAAATTTGATGAAGATTTTAACAAGTTGAAGAAAAAAAAGGCAAAAAAAACGACCCAAATGGATCGTATTTTTTAAGAAAACTAAAATTATTTAATTTTAGCTTCTTTGAAGATAACGTGTTGACGGATTTTTGGATCAAATTTTTTGATTTCCATTTTTTCCGGCATAGTACGTTTGTTCTTAGTAGTGGTATAGAAATAACCTGTACCAGCAGTAGAAACTAGGCGAATTTTATCACGCATGGTTCAGACTCCTTAGATCTTTTGACCTTGAGCACGTAGGTCAGCAACAACCTTTTCAATGCCCAATTTGTCGATAATACGCATACCTTTAGTGGTTAAACGAAGACGTACAAAACGTTTTTCGCTTTCTAACCAGAAACGGTGGTGATGCAGGTTCGGCTCGAACCGGCGTTTAGTTTTGTTGTTGGCGTGTGAGACGTTGTTACCAACGACTGGACGCTTGCCGGTAACTTGGCAAACCTTAGACATGGTGTAACTCCATTGATTTAGCCAACAGCAAATCTGTATGGCCAGTCAAAATAAAACGGATTGAATTCATTCAAGGGGCGTTTTATACCAAAATTCCGCTTAAAAGACAAGCGGAATTCGTCAAAACGCAATCTGATCTATTGTGATAGATCATGCCTTGATCAGTTAGCGTAAGAAAGTTTTCTCTAAAATTTTATTTAGGGGTTTATCGTAAGGCGCTAAGATGAATTTTAAGCTGAATAGCTTAGGAATAGACATCACTGAACGCTCATGTGATAAACCAAAGAAACCTTCTGGGCCATGATATTTGCCCATACCCGAAGCACCTACACCACCAAATGGTAGATCGTCTTGTGCAACATGGGTTAGAACGGCATTTTGACCGAAATGTCCTGAGTGAGTACGTTGGGAAACATATTCAGCACGAGCATTGTCAAAGTCGAAATAGTATAAAGCAAGTGGACGAGGTCTGCCATTAATAAAGTCAATCACATCGTCGATTTGATCATATTCCATGATTGGAAGGACTGGACCAAAAATTTCATTCTTCATAATGTCCATAGTCGGTAAGACACCTGTTAAGAATGTTGGGGCAATTTTTCGTACAGCGGTTAAATCCTCATGATTAGGATTAATCTCAGTGAATTGAGCGCCTTGTTGACGCGCATCTTCTAAATACCCTTGAATACGATTGTACTGTTTGTCATTGATGATGCTGGTGTAATCCTGATTGTCTCGCAAGGTTGGGTACATTGCTGTAGCGATTTCTTTAAATGAATCAATGAACTCAGCAGTTTTACCTTTAGGCAGGAACATATAGTCAGGTGCAACACAGGTTTGACCTGCATTCCAAAGCTTACCAAATGCAATTCGTTCAGCCACCAATTTTAAGTCGCTAGACGGATGTACAATTACTGGTGATTTACCACCCAGTTCAAGAATAACAGGCACAAGATTCTCTGCCGCTGCACTCATCACTGTTTTACCCACATTGGTAGAACCAGTAAAAATGATTTTATCGAAGGCTAAATGCGAAAAAGCATCAGAAATTTGTCCACCACCATTCACGACTGCAACCAACTCTTGTGGGAATGCTTCTGATAACGCATTTTCAAGCACATAACCAAATTGAGAAGATGAACTGGAAATCTTTAACATGGCATGATTACCAGCAGCCAAGGCGCAAATCAGCGGTCCAACTGACAGTAACAATGGGTAATTCCAAGGTGCGATAATTCCAATTACGCCTAGAGGTTGATATTGCACCCACGCTTTGCCTGGTTGGTGTAACATAGAGACATGGCGCTTAGATGGTTTCATCCATGCTGTTAAATGCTTGCTATAATATTTAATTTGCTCTAAACAGGTAAGTAGTTCACCGATTTTAGTTTCGCTGATTGAACGATTGCCGTAGTCTTGATTGATTGCATCTGCAAATTGATCTTGATATTTTACCAAAACTTTTTTCAGGCGAGCTAAACGTTCAATACGCTCTTTAGCTGTAGGAACAGGATAACGCTGATAAGCAGCTTTCTGTTGTTCAAGCAGATCGTGCATATGTTGAACTTCAGGTGAATAGGAAGTCATTGAATTTGTTTTTGTATGACTGTTCATGACAAACACCATTTACGAATAGGTTAATATAATATATTTTTTAGAGTAAATACTCTAAATAGTCAAGTCACTTTATGTTAGCTTGTGCTAACGGTTAAAAATGGTAATAGGATGTCAAGCTCCAAAACTTTGAAAACGAAAGATCGAATTTTGCAGATCAGTCTGCAACTTTTTAATGAACGCGGAGAGCGTGCTGTTACGACAAATCATATTGCTGCTGAGCTTGGGATTAGTCCTGGAAATTTGTATTATCATTTTCGAAATAAGCAAGAAATCATTAAAGAGTTGATGGAGCAATATCAAAAAGAAACATTAGATATGCTTTCATTACCCGATGACCGTAAAGTCAATGCAAATGATAAGATTCGTTATTTTCAAGTTTTGAGTAGCCAACTGTGGGAATATCGTTTCTTACATCGTGATGTTTATCACTTAATAGAAAATAATGATGATTTTAGAAAAATATATCCTCGTTTCGCTGGAAAAGTGATGCAGCAGGGACAAAAAATTTATCATGCCTTTGTTCAAGCGGGCTTGATGCAGATGACAGCATCTGAAATTGAAGCGTTGATTATCAATATTTGGATTGTACTGACCAACTGGACAAACTTCCTTTATATGTCTGGGCATTTGAGTGATTCCAATCATTTGGATGAAAAATGGATTTGGCAGGCGTTACGTCAAATGGTGTTTTTGGAAGGTCCGTATTTGCGTGGTGAAAGCCGTGAAACCTATGAGCGCTTGTTGGAAAGTTTTGGTTCTTCAGAATTATTTGCAAGTTTATCGGCAGTAAAACACGATTGATGCCGAATCAAGATTGAAAGCTGCTAAAAAAGCGTTAGAATACTCGGCTGTTTTAAACTAATTTATAAGTGATATCCTTCAACATGAACATGACTACTGCCAACACAGCACGTCTACTGATTACTTGTGAAGACAAGCCAGGAATCGTGCAAGCTGTATCGAGCTTTTTGTATCATCAGGGCGCAAATATTACCGCGCTTGATCAATACGCAACTGAAGCTCAGGGCGGACGTTATTTCATGCGTGTTGAATTTGAACTTGACCATTTGCAATCTCGTCGTGAAAGTCTGATCCAAACTTTTGCAAGTAATGTTGCTGAACGCTATAGCATGCATTGGCGTTTAAGCTTGGTGAGCGATATTAAAAAAGTAGGTATCTTGGTCTCTAAAGTCGACCATGCTTTACTTGAGTTACTTTGGCGTCATTCACGTGGCGGTTTACATTGTGAAATCACACAAGTGGTTTCAAATCATGAAGATTTGCGTGAGTCAGTAGAGAACTTTGGTATTCCTTTCCATGTGGTTCCAGTCAATAAAGAAAATAAGCGTGAAGCGTATGCGCAAATTGATGAACTCATGCAAAGCAATGACTTGTTGGTGCTTGCACGCTATATGCAGATTCTTGATGAAGAGTTTGTACAAAAATGGGAAATGAAGGTGATTAATATTCATCATTCATTCTTACCTGCATTTGTCGGCGCTAATCCTTATAAGCAAGCCTATGAAAAGGGTGTGAAGTTGATTGGTGCAACAGCCCATTATGTCACAGCTGATTTGGACCAAGGACCAATTATTGAGCAAGATGTAGAACGTGTAAATCACGATTTTACTGTTGAGCAATTACGTGAATTAGGTCAGGATGTTGAGCGTAATGTTTTGGCAAGAGCAGTCAAATGGCATCTTGAAGATCGTATTATTGTCGATGGCAATAAGACTGTAGTATTTCAATAATATGTGAATATTGGTTAAATTTTTATGATGAAAAAGGGATGCTTTAAGCATCCCTTTTTATTTTTTTATTTGTAAAAATGATAAAAAACGCAAAAAAAGCTGTTGCAAATGAAAACACTTCTCATTTATCATTGTTGCACTTTAATTGTTCTATCCGATGAGCTTAATCTGTAAATTAATTATTTTACAGTTTACTCAATTTTAGGTATTTAGATTCTTATGAGTCAGTCTTCCTCTGCACCACTTCAAACGCCTCCACCGATGAAGAAAAAAGTCCTTGCTGCAGTCTTAGCAGTTATTGTTGGGCATGTAGGTGTATTGTGGGGAATCAGTAATATGAAGGCTTTTGAATTACCTCAAATCAATAAAGAACCTTTAAAAATCAAATTTTTAAAGCTCAAAGAAGATGCTCCACCACCGCCTCCACCTCCTGTTGAACAGATCAAGCCTAAAGTTAAACCCAAGCCGGTAGAGAAGAAAATCGAACCGAAACCGGTGGTTAAACCGAAAATCATTGAACAGAAAAAACCTGTTGTAAATGACGATCGTGCAAGAAAGCTTGAAGAGCAGAAACGTTTAGATGATCAAAAACGTTTAGAAGATCAGAAGCGTATGGATGAGCAAAAACGTCTAGATGAGCAAAAGCGTTTAGAAGATCAAAAACGTTTGGATCAACAGAAGCGTGAACAAGAGGAACGTGACCGTCAGCGTCGTGAGCAAGAACAAAGAAATACGCCACGTAATGTAAGTGATGGACAAGTGTCTTGGAATCGCAGTCCTCGAATTGCAAAAGACCAGTTACTTAAACTGATGTCACCTGAAGATGGTACAAAGGTTGTAAATCTTGAAATTACCGCAGATGCGAATGGAAATATTACCAATGTACGTGTGATCCAATCGAGTGGTAACTCAAGTTTAGACAGTTACGTTGTTAAACAGACACAATCTGCAAAATTTAAAGCCTACAAAGAAAATGGCACTGGTGTACCATTTAAAATTAGGCAGGATTTTGCGTTGTCAGTCTCTAAAAAATGATTTTTTTTAAGAATTAGGAAATGTGCATATGAACTTTTCAGTTTATTGGCAACATGCTGATGCGGTCAGTAAAACACTGTATTTCGTGTTATTGGCAATGTCTATTGCAACGTGGACTGTGTTCATTTTGCGTATTTTGGGCACGCGTCAACTCAAGCAGGTTGCTCAAGACCATCTCGCTCAAGCGTTGAGTGCATTAAAGGCAAAACTTGCACCACTTGGATTTGATCAACGTAAAGCTGTTGCAGAACAAGCCTTATTGCGTCAGATTTCAGTAGAGAAAGCCAATGCTGAAAAGGGTGTTTCTGTATTAGGTACGATTGCTTCACTGGCACCATTTGTGGGTTTATTTGGTACAGTATGGGGAATTTTCCATGCATTGGTTGCTGTCGGTAAAAGCGGTCAAGCAGGTTTAGCGCAAGTTGCAACACCTGTTGGTGAGGCGTTGATCATGACAGGGCTTGGTCTTGCAGTCGCAATTCCTGCTGTATTGGCGTATAACATCTGTGTACGTTTCAATCGCACTTTGTCAAATGAATTACAAGATCAAGCACATGGTTTATTGATTGATACGATGTTGCAGCAAGAATCTTCAACAAAAAAAGTTGAAGCTGAAGCAACAAATAAAGGTTTAGTTGGAGGTCAAGCTTAATGGCTTTTCAATTGGGAGAAGACAACGATTCTGGCATGAATGAGATGAATCTTATTCCGCTGATCGATATTATGTTGGTATTGATGATCATCTTCTTGGTGACAGCAACCGTTGCTAACCCATCGATACCGTTAACTTTGCCGAAAACTACCGCTGAAGTGAATGCTCCACCTCCTGAAGCCATTACGATTAGTATTAATCAGCAAGGCGAAGTGGCTTGGAATGATCAAATCATTACTTTAGATGAATTATCAAAACGATTTGATGAAGCAGGACAAAAAGCTGTTAAACCAGCTGTTCAGCTAAGAGCCGATAAAGAGTCGCGATATGATACTGTTGCACAAGTGATGTCACGTGCAAGTGAGGCAGGATTAAATGATCTTGCGTTTATGAGTGATAATTAATAAATAACAAGAAAATGAAAATATTTTTTAAAACCTCCCAGATGGGAGGTTTTTTATATGGACTTTAAACGCTTTAAATTTTAAAAAGACTTAATCTTTGAGTAAGTCTTGGAATTGGCTATGTAATTTGAGCAGTTTAGGAGGAATGGCAAAATTACAGTATCCCTGTGCAGGGTTTCGAGCAAAGAAGTTTTGATGATATTCTTCCGCAGGATGGAAGATTGGGGCTGGACTGAGTTCAGTGACAATATTTAGCCCATCTGCTTTGAGTTGCTCAATAAAGCTTTCAGACTCGACCTTTTGCTGTTCATTGAAATAATAAATGACAGAACGGTACTGTGTGCCAATATCATTGCCTTGACGGTTTAATGTGGTTGGATCATGTATTGCAAAAAATACAGTGAGCAATTGTTGATAGTTGATCTGTTGTTCATCGAAATCAATCAAAATCACTTCAGCATGATTGGTATCTCCATTGCAAATCGCCTCATAGGTAGGATTGGTTGTATGCCCACCAGCATAACCACTTACCACCTTTTGAACACCTTTAAGCTGTAAAAAAACGGCTTCTGTACACCAAAAACAGCCACCACCGAATAAAGCTTGTTGCATTGAGAAATCCTTTTATTATTGAATAGGAAAAAATATGATCTAAATGATCATAGCGTGAATGATGTGATAGTGTCATATCACTATTTCAGAATAGATAGTATTACAACCTGATTAAGTTGATCAGTCAGTGGAAATTGTAGCTAGATTTAACATCAAAAAAATATAAATAAATTGTCAAAGCTTATTGTATTCGTGTGAGTAACAGACATTTGAAAAAATGCGCTCATAAAAAATTGATTTTATACCAACGAGGTTGTTAAGTTTTTTGTATTCGCTTAAATGCTGGGTGGAGTAGGAGAAAAATTAAGCTTTCCTTTATGAAAATATTTCTTTCCTTCAAAGGATAAATACGATGTGTAATCGTTATCAAGCATAAGAATGACTTTTTTTTTCTGCATGTATTTTGTAGAAGAAATCAGATTCTTTATGCGTTGTAACTTTTATTATTATTCCATTGGATAAAATCGCTTTAGCAGCTTGGAGATCTGTTTTATATTTATATATATCAATACTTTCTTGATCTTCCCACCATGAAATAATAATTTCCATATTGTCAAAAGGGCTATACCAGAGAACCTCAATCGCGCCTTCATCAACCCACACAGGTAGTACAAATGACATTTTGTTCACCAATTATTTATTTTCTATACAATTAACATACGACATCTTATGTGAAATTCTTAAATTTTATTTTTTATCAAAATTTTAAACTTAAGCCATTCCAATAGGCTGAAATGGCTCTTTGGCGATTGTTCATATTCTAAAATCAATCAAGAAATAATGCTTCTCGATGATATTTGTTTCAATGAAACAATCTTTATTCGTCGTCTAATAAGTCCATTTGTTTGGCAATTTGGTAAAGATTATTTGAACGATTGCCTGTGCGACAGAACATAAGGACCGGCTTTGGAAGCTCATTAAAACGATTCGCAAACGTTCTGACATCGACTTCTGTAATTTGTCCTGCAACAACAGGTAAAAATACATAATCTAACCCAGCAGCACGTGCTGCTTCTTCGATCTGTGCGCTGGTAGGCTGTTCTGAACCACCCTCTAAATCAGGGCGGTTATTGATGACAGACTTAAACCCTTTCTCTGCAACTTGAGCAATATGTTCTGGACCTATTTGACCTGCGAAACCAACATTTTCACTCATTTCGTCACTCCTATATTATTTAAAATCAAATATGCTATATATAATAGCATTAAGCTCAGAACTGAGTTTGGACTACAAAAGATTTATAAAAGAAATATCTATAAAAGATAACGCAATGGAGTGTGTATGTACGCATATACAGTTGAACCACTGTATGTCCCGATCGGGCAAGAAGTTATAGCCGCAGATTTTTATCGTCCTAAAAACTTAAAGAAACCAGCTGTAATCATTATGGCACATGGCTTTGCTTGTCTTAGACAATTTAGACTGATTGCGTATGCACAAAAATTTGCGCAAGCTGGTTATGCAGTTGTGCTCTTTGACTATCGTTTCTGGGGAGGGAGTACTGGCTTTCCCCGTGAACTGATTTCTTTACAAAATCAGATGGAAGATTGGAAAACGGTCGTTAATTATGTGGCAACACAAAAGAAAATAAATTCTAAGAAAATGGTGTTATGGGGAACATCGCTCAGTGGTGGTTATGTATTGAGCCTTGCCAGTGAACTTAAAAATGTTCAAGGGATCATGGTACAGGTACCTTATGTAGATGGGGCAGAAACGGCAAAATCATTCCCGATTCAGCAGCTTCCTAAAGCTTTAAAAATATCCAGTCAAGATTATATGGGGGCAAAAGTTGGGATGCTTCCGCGAACCTTACCTGTCGTGCATCCCTATGACCTTTGCTTCATTCCAACCAAAGATAGCTACAACGGTTATATGTCGATTGTACATCCCGATTATTTTTGGAGTGGTGAAGTTCCCGCACGAGTTTTCTTTAATTTAATTCGTTTTAGACCAATTCAGACAGTAAGAAGTATTAATGTTCCTGTGTTATTTATTGCTTCTAAAAAAGATAGTTTTATCCCAATAGAATCCAGTCGAGAAACGGCGACGAACATAGCACCTTTTGTACAATATCATGAGTGGGATATGGCGCATTTTGATATTTATCACGGGAAATGGTTGGAAAAAGCAATTTTGACCCAATTAGACTTTTTACACCAACATATAGGAGTGAGCTAGATGATTATCGTATGTCCATCATGTGGCGCAAAAAACCGTGTTCCTGAAGACAAGCTGAATGCGCAGCCGAGTTGTGGGCAATGCCATCAAAATCTTATACCACTTGCTCCAATTGAATTAAATGAACAGAATTTTAGTAATTTTGTGAGTCACAGTGACTTACCTATCCTGATTGATTTATGGGCAGAATGGTGTGGTCCATGCAAAATGATGGCACCCCATTTTGCCCAAGTGGCGGGCAGTAATCCCAATGTGGTTTTTGCCAAAATTGATACAGAAGCCAACCCTCGTTTGAGTAGTGCATTTAATATTCGTAGCATACCAACCTTGGTTTTAATGAATAAAACCACAGAAGTTGCTAGAATTAGCGGTGCGTTACGGGCTAACCAATTACAAGAATGGTTAGATCAACAATTGAATGCCCTTAAGTAATTCACGGGCTCGGAGTTATTGTGTCAGATTCTCATGTAAAACCTGAAGGTACACTGTCTTTACAAACCATTGCAATGCCAGCGGATACAAACTGGAGTGGTGATGTTTTTGGTGGTTGGATTGTTTCACAAATGGACTTGGCTGGCGCTATTCATGCAGAACGTTTTAGTAAAGGGCGTTGTGCAACTATTTCGATTAATCAAATGACTTTCCTTGTTCCAGTGAAAGTGGGTGATGTGATTAGTTGTTATACCAAAATTTTAAAAGTGGGGAATACCTCCATTCAAATGCAGATTGAAGTGTGGGACAGTCACGACAGTTCACGTGCTGCCAAGCGTGTAACAGCAGGTGTATTCACTTTTGTTGCTGTAGACGTTACAGGGAATAAACGACAAATTCCTGAGGATATCAAACAAAAGCATCTTGCATCACAAACAGTGTGATGGTTTCAAACTAAAAAATCCCAACATCGTTTGGGATTTTTTATGGGCTCGAACAGTACAGATCTACTGTTTCAGAACATGGTGTTTTGATTGGCACTCGTCTCAGGAACGGATTGTCGTACATCCCAGTGTTCAACAATCTTGCCATTTTCAACTCTAAAAATGTCGATGATCGCAACACCTCGATCTTGTGGATTCATTGTGGAATGAACATGTAGAAATACTAAATTTCCTTCAGCGACAGCACGTTTAATCACACTTTTTGCTTCCGGATTGTCTTGAAAATATTGGGTAAAGTAGTTCACAAATGGTGCTTTGCCATCAGGAACACGTGGGTTGTGTTGAATATACTGTTCACCAATATAGCGATCAGCATAAGTTTTGACTTGGTGTTTCTGAAATACACCCTCATAAAAATCAGTCACAAGCGCTTTGTTCTGTTGTGCAAGCTGGTTTGCCGCCACGACTTTTGTGCTGTTGTTAGTGAGGTTAGAGTTGATTTGATTTTGGGCACATGCTGTTAAAAATAAAACAGGACTCAGCATGAGCGTCAATACAATTAATTTACGTGGGATATTGGATTTCATGATTATTCTCAATATTTCAAGATGATGTTTTAACATCATCTTGATGAATAAATATTGATGAATATAGTGACCAATCGTCATTCATTATGGGGACTTTAGTAATTTTTATACTTACTTAAAAGTAAGTTTTATTTACATTTATTTATTTTTTAGGCGATCTTTAGATACCCATGCCCAAACCATTTGGCATTCTACAGGTTCTTTGCCTGATTCATCCATAATCGTAACTGGAACTAGGGTTTCACCCTTTTCAGACGTCTGCATTTCTAAAATTTGTTCAGGGCTAAGGGTAGCTGTTGCTGTCATGTCACCCTTAGATGGGCGTTTGTAGTCAATATGCATACTTTTGATCAATACAATTGAGCTATCAGGAACATTCATTCCTGTCACAAAACCTGTGGCTGTTTCTGCAATTAATGCCATCGCAACAGCGTGTAATTGACCAATATGATTTTGCATAGCGCGATGGTTTTTAATCTCCACCACCACTTTTGAAGAGCTGACCTCGAGGTATTTAATATTGGCTGTACCCACCATAGGGACAACTCGACCAAAGGCTTTACTCCAGAGCGTACTACGAATGCCTTTAGGGAATTTAGAAGTCGCTTTTACAAGTTTAGATAAACGATTGGTCTGAGTCATGTCTTAACCTATAGGGCTATTAAAGACTTTAGTCTTTGAAGTTGTTAAATTGTAAAGGTACACCGAACTGTTGTTCTTTTAAAAACGCCATAACTTGCTGTAATGTATCGCGCTTTTTATCCGTTACACGAATCTTGTCACCTTGGATAGAAGATTGCACTTTGACGCCGCTTTCTTTAATGGCTTTATTAATTTTTTTTGCGGTATCTGAGTCAAGTCCATCTTTGAGTTTGATCACTTGAATAACATTCTTACCTGAAGCCGTCATTTTTTGAGGATCAAGTGCTTGGATATCAACTTTACGTTTAAAGAAATGATTTTCAAGCATGCTATAAACCTGTTCACATTGGAAATCGCTTTCAGTTGAGATTTTAATCTCTTTGGCTTTTTCGTTGATCTCGATAGAAACATCCTGACCACGGAAGTCGAAGCGTGTAGCAATTTCTTTTTGGGTGTTTTGAACCGCATGATTGACTTCAAAAATCTCTAATTCTGAAACAATATCGAAAGATGGCATAGTTTAGACCTTTACAAATAGAAAGAATATCTGAGATGCTAGGGATGTTTTCTTCATTTGCCAAGTGTTGTTTACATCAAAGGAGTGCACAATGATCCGTAAATTAGAAATTACAACATTTGAGTTCCCAGAAGATGCCATTATCTGGGATGTTCGTGACGCAAAAGCCTTTGCTGAAGGTCATGTGAAAGGTGCTGTAAATCAGCCCATCGATAGCCTAAGTGCAGAGAGCTTGACTCAAGTGAATTCGGATCAGTCCATCTACATCTTATGTGGTGGTGGAAGTAAGGCACCTCGTGCTGCTGAAAAATTAGAAAGTTTAGATGGTTCTCGCGATTATGTCGTGCTTATGGGCGGTACTCGTGCTGCACGTGATGCAGGCTTACCATTAGAACAAGGTTCGTAAAAAAGCGCCGAAAGGCGCTTTTTTATTGTCAGTAGATGTGATTAACGATCAACATGATTTGGCTTGAAGTATGGTTTCTTTGGTTTTAGTTTTTTATTGAAACGTTTGACATCCAATTTTCTCAAAAGCGCTTCTGGCACAGGGCAAGCTTCATTTAAAATCATTGCAATCAAAACTTCACTACACAATGGTGCAAATAAAAAACCTTTAGAACCTAGTCCTGAAAAAGTATAAATTTCTTTGTCTTTCTCAACTTTTCCGAGCAATGGGAAATAATCCAAACTCTGCGCACGTACGGATGCACGACCATGCCATTCTGCAACAGGTGCGAGCCTTTCTGCATATTGTGGAAATACACTGTGGATAAGATCATAGTTATGCACATGGTCTTCCGCTAATACTTCACTATCATCTCGATTAGGATAAAAAGAAGCGCCTAAGATCAACTGTTGATCATCAAGTTGCATGCAATAACCGCCGTAGCTATAAGCATGTTTGGGATTGAGTTTGTGTTGACTGTTGTTGAGCCAACTCACTTGCCCACGAATGGGTTTAAGTATGGGAAAGTTTTCAAAAAAATGTTGGCTGTCTTTGGCACAGCAAACAATCACATGATCAAAGTCGCCCAGAGGGCTATGCTGATGATCGAATAAGGTCAGTCGCTGAACATTTGTTTGAGTAATATTTTCGATTTTGGCATGTTTTAATTGAATCAACGGATGTTCAAGAATTTGATCTTTGAGTTGTTGCGGATAGACTGAACCTGCTTGAGTCAACTGCAAACTTTTGTATTGAGTGTGCAGATCGAGTTGTTCTGCTGTTTGTGCTTTAAGTAAATCTTGAGGATATTCACTCGCTAAGTGAAGCAATTCATCCGGATTTTTTTGTGCCAGTTGCTGAACGGCAATCGGACGAAAGGCACTAAAATTTTGATAATGATTAAGCGCATATTGCCAAGCTAAAGTCATTAAATGTTCTGAACTCTGCTCAATCGGGCTGAGTTTTGGATTGAGCAATGCCAAGGGATTACCAGATGCACCTGATAATGGGGCAGATTGCTCGTAAATCGTAACTTGATGTCCACGTTGAGCCAAACCCCATGCACAACTTAAACCCGCAATTCCTGCGCCAATAATCGCAATTTGACGTTGATCAAAATGATCTGTTGAGTTGCGATGATTGTGTAGTTGTAGTTCTTTGCTTTGTTCTGCAATGGTCTCAGGCGCATTCCAAATCGCTTTTAACATCTCGCGTTTATGTCCAAAACCACGTGGACGTGAAATGGTGATACCGTGTTGTGTTAAACCGCGCTTAAGCACGCCTGCTACACTGAATGAGGCAAATGTTGTTCCTATGTCAGAAAGTCTGATGAGATTGTTTAAAATATTGGCTTCCCACATGTCGGGATTGCATGAAGGCGCAAAACCATCTAAAAACCATGCATTGACGGGGTGGGTTTTTGCAATAAGGGGAAAGACATCATGTGCATCACCTAACCAAAGATCAATTGAAAATCGGGCTTCAGGAAAGTTTAAACGATGGCATCCTGCAATTGGTAAGGGGTACTGTTTAATCAGTTGTTGTGAAAAACCTTTTAGCTCAGACCAGACTGCTAAAGCACGGATTAAATCTTGCTTAGACAGTGGGAACTTTTCGACGCTGATGACGTGCAAGTGGCTATGATTATCGGGACGAACCTGTTGCCAAAGTTGCCATAAGGCGAGAATATTGAGCCCTGTACCAAAACCTGTCTCACCTACACAAAAATACTCAAAATCACGCAAAGCCCCCAGTCTGGTTTCAAGGTCATTGCCATTCAAAAAAACATGTCGTGTTTCTAGTAGTCCATTGTCTTTTGAAAAATAGACATCACCAAATTGTTTTGAAATTGGAACTTCAATTCCATCAACACATTGCCAGTCTAAGTCGGCAGTTTGAATGGCATTTGACAACGTGAATTACCTTTTAATGATTGAGATGTGGAGAACGCTTGAAATTATTCATATTCAAAACGATAGAGCATTATGATGCCAACAGATCATGGAGATTTACAACACTTGATTTGACGCTAGATACTATTTACAACTTTTTCCAGTAGGTAAATCGCATTTAAATGTAGTCTAGCTGTTCTAAAACATATTTCAATAAGAATGCCCTGCAGGCATAAAAATGTCGAAAACAACTTTTATACGTGGAGGGCATTAGAGTATCTGGATGAATGCGGTCTTGATCGTGGTTTACCACTGACGACGGCGTTTGGTATAGATATAGCTTGCGATTAAAAAGCCAAGTAATACACCCACGGCAATGGTAGCTGCACCATATAAAAACATTTGTGCGCTTTGTTCACTTTGTAGGACTTGAACCTGCACCCCAAGATTATCATTTTTCAATTGTAATTCTTGGTTCTGTGCCAAGGCTTCTAAATTGGCTTTTTCAAGCTGTTGCAACCGAGTTGCTTGATCTTTAACTAAAGCTTTGACTTTGGCATCTTGAGACGCTTTTTCCTTGACAATTTGTTCAGCAGTCAAAGGTTTATTTTCTTGTGCCTGTGCCTGAGTTTGGACTGTCGCATTTGCACCAGCAACTGCAGGAATGATATTGGGTTTTGGTGGCGCGACAGTTGGGTTCGCCTGAGCGGAAGGCGCTGCTGTCGTTGTTTGAGCTGTGAGTGCCTGTGTTGGCTCTGCCCATAACATAGGAGATAGAAGTATCGTAGAACTTAAAGTCAGACGAAGTAAGCTTTGAACGATAACGCGCATTTTGTTATCCCTTAGGTAATGCTTTATTGAATGGCTTAACATCGATATGACGATAAATTCCTTCTTTAAGGAAAGGTTCGTCTTTCAGCCATTCATCTAATGCCTCACGACTTTCAAAATCAAGAATCATCGTACTGCCATAAAAACCTGCTTGGGGATTTTCACGATCAACGGGCATTGCTCCAGCCACAATAACACGACCTTCAGCATCTAATTTTTCTAGTCGAGCCAAATGCTGTGGACGTACAGCAAGACGTTTTTCTACTGTACCTTCTTGATCAGTACAGGTAATTACAAATAATGGCATGATATTTCTCGATTTTTCTAAAACACTTTATTCGTCGCCTGACTTGAAGTGTTTTCGTAATATAACAAACTGGATAATGATAAAGGAAAACATCACAATCATGTCACCAAATGCTGTAAATTCTCCCCAATATTTGCCGCCTGCAAATAAAAAAGCAAAGAAAACATGTAAACCTGACATCACAATGAACATCGCTGCCCAAGCAAAGTTTAAATTTTTCCAACCTTTTTCAGTCAGGTCTAAAACCGGACCAAATAGTCGTTGAATGAGTGGTTTTTTATCTTTACCAAAATAAGGAGAAAGCAAGAAAGCGCCTGCAAAAACTAAATTCAGAATTGCAGCTTTTAAGCGAATATAGAAGTCATCACTTAACATTAAAGTGATTCCACCAAAAATCACAGTCATAAATAAAACAAACCATTGTTGTTTATCCAGACGGAATTTTTGTGAAATGAATAAAGCACCATAGACAACAAGCATTGAAATAATCAAACCTGTTGTTGCAACAAGAATGTTATTGTTATTTACACCACCTGCTGAGCCGATCAACTGTAGTAAGGGATGATCAACATCTTTGGGATCAACCGTTTTGTATAAATAAAAGAAAATTATGAGGGGCACAAAGTCTAAAAGTGCTTTCATGTTAAAGTATCTAGTCTGTTCAGGTTGATGGGATAGTATAAAAGATGCAAGGCATAGATTTACATACTCACAGTAATATTTCTGATGGAACTTTAACACCAGCATTACTGGTCGAAGCTGCCATCGAGAAAGGCATACATACGCTTGCATTGACGGACCACGATAGCATGGATGGCTTAATACAAGCTGAACAATTTGCAAAAAATCAACCAATTCAAATCATTTCAGGTGTAGAAATCTCGAGTCAGTGGTCTAGACCCGCCACAAAAAAGAGTTATGGCGTACATATCGTTGCACTCAATATGCAAAATCCTGAACCTTTACAACGGCTTTTAACAGCACAGAAAAAAATTCGTGCGGAACGAGCAAAGGAAATTTGTGAGTTGTTGATTCCTTTGATTCACCAAGATATTTATGCCGATGTTGTGGCAAAAGTAGATGGTGAGCCGGATCGAATTACACGAACGCATATTGCGAAAACATTGGTTGAAAAGGGCATTGTACAGCGCGCACAGCAAGCATTTGATAAATACATCAAAGAGGGCAAAAAAGCCTATGTGAAGTTTGATGGTTTAGGTTTGGCAGAAACCATACAGGTGATTCATGAAAGTCAGGGCTTTGCGGTATTGGCACATCCTACACGCTATGATTTATCAGCAACCAATATTCGATATTTGATTGAATTATTTGCTCAACACGGGGGCGATGCTATTGAGTTACCTCCTGCGATTGAAACCGCTTCAACACGCCAAATGGTTGATCGAATGATTGCTGAACATGCATTAAAAGTTTCAGTAGGCAGTGATTTTCATGGAGATAATATGCCCTGGATTAAACTGGGCAATATTCCACACGTGAAAGAAGGGCAAATTGGAATTTGGGAAAGTTTTCGATAATATTTTTTGAAGTCTTAAACGTGCAGTCTAAAATATTTTGTGTCGCTGGTGCTTGGGATTTACTGATGCTGTGTGAGCGCTACAATTCATATCTTTTGAGTCTTCCATGCATTGGAAGGCATCCACATGTCATATGTAAGTACGACCATCTATGATGAAAAATACCAAACTATATGCTTAGGTTGATTTATATTTGGTGATTTTAAGGTATGGCTATGTGTGCAAATGGCGCGTGGTAATGATGTGCATGGATACTGTATTAATGAAATAAAAAATCCTTCTTTTCAGAAGGATTTCAGTTTGATCGGAAGATTAATCTTCTTTTACAGTATATGGGTTTTCGAAACCAAGTTTGTTTAATATTTCGATTTCTAATGCTTCCATTTCTTCGGCATCTTGATCTGAAGTTTCATGATCATAACCCATCAAGTGCAGTGTTCCATGAACCAACATATGGGTAAAATGTTCAATCGGCGTTTTTTGCTGTTCAATGGCTTCTTGCAACACTACCGGGATACAAATGACTAAATCACCTAAAGGTAACGCATCCAAAAGTGGTAGCACTTCTTCAGGAATGTCACTTGGAAAAGACAACACATTGGTGGGTTTGTCTTTTTCACGATATTCAAAGTTTAATTGATGGCTTTCTTCATTATCTACGCAAGCGATTCCAATTTCACAATCTTGATCAACTTCGATATGACGTAAAGTGGTTTCAATGACTTTCTTTAAATAGGCACGTTTGAGCACCAGAGTTGGTGCTTCAAACGATTGTTGTAACGATAAGCTAAGTTTCAAAAACAGTCCTTAAACATTTTCCTGATTTGAAGCAGTTGCATCAAGGTGTTGAGCATCTGCCGCAGAATCATTTTCAGCAATTAAGGCTTCCTGACGTGCTTTACGTTCAGCACGTGCTTCAGCACTTAAACGATATTGTTCACTGTCCCATCCTTCATAAGCTTCGACGATTTTCTGTACCAGCTGATGACGAACCACATCCCGAGAATGGAAACGTGTGATATGAATTTCCTTGATTTTTTCGATGATTCGTAAGGCATGTGCCAGACCAGACTGTTGTCCTCGTGGTAAATCGACCTGTGTAATATCACCTGTGATGACTGCACGAGAACCAAAACCTAGTCGCGTTAAGAACATTTTCATCTGTTCTGGCGTGGTGTTCTGAGCTTCATCTAAAATCACGAATGAGTGGTTTAATGTTCGACCACGCATATAGGCAAG
Source organism: Acinetobacter sp. Tol 5 (assembly GCF_019702905.1). Taxonomy (NCBI): domain Bacteria; kingdom Pseudomonadati; phylum Pseudomonadota; class Gammaproteobacteria; order Moraxellales; family Moraxellaceae; genus Acinetobacter; species Acinetobacter sp. Tol 5. The sequence goes on from NZ_AP024708.1 coordinate 571,216, forward strand.
TGGTGCGACTTCAATGACTTGGCGTTCGATAAGTTTTGCAACTTTTTCAAAGCCAAGCATCTCATAGAGTGCATCATAGAGTGGACGTAAATACGGGTCGATCTTTTGACTCAAGTCACCGGGTAAAAAGCCCAATTTTTCGCCAGCTTCAACAGCAGGGCGAACCAAAAGAATACGTTGAATTTCGTTGCGTTCGAGCATGTCGACAGCGGCAGCAACGGCAAGATAGGTTTTCCCTGTACCCGCAGGACCGATCCCGAAAGAAATATCACTCTGTAAAATGCGTTGTACATAACGCTTTTGATTGGCACCACGAGGATTAATTCGACCTTTGCGGGTTTGCAACCAGACTTCATCTAAGCCTGTGTGCTCATTGTCCGAAAGGTCTTCTTGTAACTCGCGGTCAGTTTGACTGCCTTGAATCATTAAATGGATCGTATCAGCACTGATTTCTTGAGAGAGTTCAGCTTCAGCATGCAAACGCTGCAATAAGCCTTCAACTCGCTCCACTGCTTCTAATTCACCATCAATATAAAAGCTGTCGCCACGGTGTGAAATACTGACATTTAAACGTTGTTCGATTTGTTTCAGATGACCGTTATAAGCACCAAGCATGCTTTTTAAACGTTCAACTGAAATACCTGGAAAAGCTACTGTACGTCGAATCGCTGCAGTCAAGAGATATCCTTTTTAAAAGTAAAGTCTATACCCTTACATTACGCCACGTCAGGCTCAAGATTCAAGAGTTCTCCGTAAACTAAATTTAAGGTCTTAATCTCCGTAATCTCAATCTCTGCAAAGCGTCCGACCCAAGAGGCATCACCTACAAATGTTACTAAACGTGTATTGTCGGCTGTACCCACCAATAAATTTGGATCTTTGTTCGAAACATTCTCAACCAAAACGCGTTGAATAGTTCCCAACATAGCATCTGTTTTACGGATACTGGATTGCTTAATCCAATGCTGAACTTTGGCTAAACGTTCCTTTTTCACTTCATCAGGTGTGTCATCTGGTAATTCAGATGCAGGTGTGCCTGGACGCTTTGAATATACAAAACTATAAGAATGGTCAAAGTCTAAATCTTGGATAAACTGGTAAGTCTCTTCAAAATGCGCATCTGTTTCCCCCGGAAAACCGATGATGAAATCTGAAGATAAATGCATATCTGGGCGAACTTTGCGCAATTTGGCAATTTTTTCGATATAAACATCAATGGTGTGATTACGTTTCATCGCTTGTAAAACATCATTTGAGCCACTTTGCACAGGTAAGTGCAAATGTGAAACCATTTGTGGTAAGTCGCGATAGCATTGGATCAAATCGTCATTAAATTCGAGTGGATGTGAGGTGGTATAACGTAAGCGACCAATACCTGGAATTTCTGCAACAAGACGCAATAAATTTGCGAATGTGCAAATTTCGCCTTCAAAGGTCTCACCACGATAACCATTCACATTTTGACCCAATAGACTGATCTCACGCACACCTTTTTCAGCCAAACCTGCAATTTCTGCCAAGACATCATCCAAAGGACGAGATACTTCTTCACCACGTGTGTAGGGAACTACGCAAAATGAACAATATTTCGAACAGCCTTCCATGATAGAAACGAATGCTTTGTAGCCTTCTACGCGCGGTTCAGGCAAAAAGTCGAACTTTTCAATGTCAGGGAATGAGATATCCACCAGCTTAATTTTATCTTTTTTAGGTTTTTCAATTTGATCAACATGTTGATCTAACATTTGCGGTAAACGATGCAAAGTTTGTGGACCAAAAACCATATCAACATAAGGCGCACGCTTTTGGATGTTGTCACCTTCTTGTGAAGCAACACAACCGCCGACACCAATAACAAGATCAGGATTTTTTTCTTTAAGTTTGCGCCAGCGTCCTAATTCCGAAAATACTTTTTCTTGGGCTTTTTCACGGATTGAACAAGTATTCATCAGTAGAATATCTGCATCACTTGGATCGCTTGTGAGCACATAACCGTGTGAGTCGCCTAAAAGATCTGCCATACGATGACTGTCATACTCATTCATCTGACACCCTTGCGTTTCGATATACAGTTTTTTAACCGTACCGTCGGCTGAGGTGTGCTGTGGCTGGGTTACAGTGTTTTCTGAGGCAGCTTTGGCACCATTTGGAATGAAGGTTTGAACCGTCATGGAGGGGTCTATCCTATGAATAAAGGGAATTTTAAATTCGCATTGAGTTTGTTATTTTAACAGACTCGCAAAAGGCGCGCTATTTTACAGCATTTAAATGGAATTCAGGGAAATATTTAAATATCACTGCTAGCTTAAGAACAGTGAGGAACACAAATGAAAAAAATCAAGAAAAACAGAATAGATTATTAATGATGAATCATGAGGTTACATAACACAACAGTAGAAATGGATTAGAATAATTAAACTAGGCACAAATAAGTGCATCAGCAAGTCAAGGCACATCATGCAGGTTGAGAGAAAAACGGTGTTAAAGCAGCAACTTAAGCAAAATAAATTAAAACTTTACCTTTTAGGCACAGTTGCATGCACAAGCCTGCAAGTGACTTATGCTGCTGAAGAGCAGTTTAATGATGCTTTGCGTAATGCGAATAATTCGAGTGCTTTAGAACAGTACCGTGTTTCAATGCAAAATGATGCTTTAGGCTACTATCCTGAATATTGGATGTTGAATGCTAATCTTGCTTTTCAACCTGCTGGCAACATTATTAGCTTTGCGCAACGTTACCCACAATCGGCAATGGCTGAAAAGTTAGCGGCAGACTATGTGGAAGAAAAAGTCAAACAGGCAGATTTTTCAAGTGCCCAACCTGTATTGCAATATGTCACCAATCCAGACCAAGCAGAACGCTGTGCCGTTGCACAAGTTCGTGCCAAAACAGGCGATGCCTTGGTTTTTGCTGAATTCAAAGATGTCTGGCTGACGACCAACACTCAACCTGAATCCTGTAATGGTTTGGGGCGGATGATGTTGTCTAGTCCACTGATGACGACACAAGATCGTCAACAACGTCTTTATGCACAATTAAGAGCAGGACAATCTGGTTTGGCTATAGCGACAGCACAATCAATTGGTATTAATTTATCTTTGACCCAGTTAAATCAAATTCAAGCAAATCCACTCAATTACTTATGGTCAGCACCGAAAACGAATGTGCAAGATTATGCCTATTTAGTGTATGCCTTGGGTCGTGCAGCGGATACAGATTTAACCAGTGCTTTGCAGTCTGTACCTAAGTTGGTTCAGGGTGTGCCAGAAGATGTGCAAAAATATATTTATCGTACTGTGGGCTATATAGGTGGCACAACAGTCATGAAAAATAATTTTAATCGCGAAGTACTGCAAAACTTTGATGCCAGTTATGGCGTGCCTTTTAGCGCTGAAGAAGCTGAGGTGTATGCACGCCAAGCGATACGATTTGGTGCATGGGAAAGTGTGATTCGTGCAATTGACAGTATGAGCGTCACGCAAAAACAAGAAGATCGTTGGCAATATTGGTTAGCACGTGCGTCTGAACAACGTAGTGATGCACAATCGAAAAGAACAGCACGTGAGATTTATCAGCGTTTGGCTATGTCAGGCGATGATTATCATAATTTGCTTGCCAAAGATCATTTGGGGCAAAAATATAATGATAGCCCAGCAAGTGAGCAGCCCTCGACTAACGATCAACAACGTTTAAATAGTGATATTCATTTCCGTCGTGCGTTTACTTTACGTAATATCAATGCCCCAGCAACCTATACCAATAGAGAATGGAATTGGGCTGTACGTCAGGCATACTTGAAGCATGATGATGGATTACTGCTTGCTGCTGCAAAACGTGCCACTGATATGGGTTGGTATGATCGGGCAATTTATGCGGCAGAACGTACAGAGAAGAAACATAACTATACCTATCGTTATGCGACACCACATCAATCTTTAGTCGTTAGCCATAGTCGAAATGCTGGGATTGACCCTGCTTGGGCATATGGTTTAATGCGCCAAGAAAGTCGTTTTGTCACCGCTGCTCGTTCACATGTGGGTGCGGGCGGTTTGATGCAAATCATGCCAGGCACGGCAAAATTGGTGGCGAGACAGATGGGTGAAACATATAATCCTGCTGCACTCAGTGATGCCAATACCAATATTCGTTATGGTACTTTCTATTTGTCAATGATTCATGGGCAATTAAGCAGTAATCCAGTTTTGGCAACAGCAGGTTATAACGCAGGACCAAACCGTGCTAAACGTTGGCAACCTGATTATCAAAATCTTTCAGCAGATCAGTATACAGAGTCCATTCCTTTGAATGAGACTCGTGACTATGTAAAAAATGTGATGACCAATGCTGCGCATTATGGAATTTTATTAGGACAAGGACCTCAAGCCATTGAAAGTCGTATGCCTGTGATTCCAACTCGTGTATCACAATAATCGCTTTAAATTTGGATGAAACTTTGTTGGTAAATCAATGATTTTCAATATTTTGCGTAAATTAAAGAAGTTTTGCACGGCATTGACTGTATGCTGTGCGGGTTTTTTTTTGGTCAATGTGCCGTTACATGCAGCACCGCAATTACAAGGTTATGTGATGCAGGTGCAATTGACGCCAGCGGTTTGTGCCTTGGACTCATCTAAACAAAAACAACGCAAATGTTTAGAAGGATATTCATTAACGATTTCAGGTTTATTGCCCGAAACAACTGAGAGAAATTGCACCACCAATTCATCTGCAAGCTTAACGCCTTTGCAGGCAAAGGTCGTAGCTCGAGTGATGCCAGAGGAAAATGCCCGCATTCAACTTTGGCGGAGTGTGGGGGGATGTGTCCCGATGAATGCCAGTCAGTATTTTAGAACAGTTATCAATTTGGCTGATCGACTTAAAATTCCAGCAGATTTGACCAGTTCAGAAAATAAAAACGTTCAGCACAATGCTTTAAAAACACAATTTGTAAGATTAAACCCAGGAATGAACAACGATAGTATTCGCTTCACTTGTCAAAGTTCATCATCAAATCCAGTATTAACTGAAGTTCAAGTGTGTTATCGGGTCAATGGGCAGTATAAGCAATGCTCGAATCATATTGTTTCAAATTGTCCAAATACATTCTCAATCAAGGGTACATATTAGCCACTGTTGGTATTTTAGATTTTGTGTCTGGTCATCCCTAAAAAGCAGATATATTCACAAATAGAGCTGAATTGTCGTTAGAACCCATTCTTTTTGAGCTATTTTATTTATATTTCCTATCATACTTTTGTTGAAATTCATTCTCTTTTACATGCAAGTGTCAAAGGATTGGAGTACAATCTTTGCCGTTTATGATAATTCGATTAAAACGGATTTAACCGTTTAATCACATTAACGATCCTCATTGGAGATAATTACATGAAGCAACCTGTTCGCGTTGCCGTTACTGGCGCAGCTGGTCAAATCGGTTACAGCTTATTATTCCGTATCGCTAGCGGTGAAATGCTTGGTAAAGACCAACCCGTTATTTTGCAATTGTTAGAAGTTCCATTTGAGAAAGCTCAAGCTGCGCTTAAAGGCGTAATGATGGAATTAGATGACTGTGCTTTCCCATTATTGGCTGGCATGATCGGTACTGATGATCCAAAAGTTGCATTTAAAGATGCTGACTACGCGTTATTGGTTGGTTCACGTCCACGCGGTCCTGGTATGGAACGTGCTGACTTGTTGAAAGTGAACGGTGAAATCTTCATTGGTCAAGGTCAAGCGCTTAACGAAGTAGCAAGCCGTGACGTAAAAGTACTTGTTGTAGGTAACCCTGCAAATACAAATGCTTATATCGCAATGAAATCTGCTCCAGACCTTCCAGCGAAAAACTTTACTGCAATGTTACGTCTTGACCACAACCGTGCGTTAACTCAAATTGCTCAAAAAGCTGGTGTTGCTGTAGCTGACATCAAAAACCTTACAGTTTGGGGTAACCACTCTCCAACAATGTATGCTGACTACCGTTTTGCAACTGCAAATGGCGAAAACCTAAAAGACAAAATCAACGATGCTGATTGGAACGCAAACGTATTCCTTCCAACTGTTGGTAAACGTGGTGCTGCGATCATCGAAGCACGTGGTCTTTCTTCTGCTGCTTCTGCTGCAAATGCTGCAATCGACCATATGCGTGATTGGGCACTCGGCACAAATGGCGAATGGGTAACGATGGGTATTCCTTCAGACGGTTCTTATGGTATTCCTGAAGGCGTAATCTACGGTGTTCCAGTAACTTGTGAAAATGGCGAATACAAACGTGTTGAAGGCTTAGAAATTGACGCATTCAGCCGTGAACGTATGGATAAAACACTTCAAGAACTTGAAGAAGAGCGTGCTGCAATTGCAGATATGCTTAAATAATTAAAAAATTTAATCTATTTAAGATTAGTTTTGAAAAAGCACTCGACATAGAGTGCTTTTTTATTGGTGAAATTGAACACAATACAATGAAACACTGTCTGTTGAAGCAAGCTTTGTTTGAATTTTAATCACAAATTGAAACAAGAAAACCAGAAATACAACTATCTTTTGTATGACCTTTCTTATAAGTTAATTGTATATCTAATGACAAATAAACTTATATAAGGAGGGCGATATGCTCAGGACGAACAAACCATCCTTAGAGTTACTGTTTTCCCAACTGGGTTTAGCCAATAGTCCAGCAGCGATTGAACTTTATGTACGAACCCACCAGCTACCTGCAAATGTGTCTCTACATGAAGCATCATTTTGGAATAGATCTCAGCGTGATTTATTAATCAGTCATTTGGTGCAAGATGATGATTGGGCAATTTGGATTGACGAGTTAAACCAACAACTCCATTTAGATGCTTATAAATTACAAACAGCTTAACGCTTTCACTTTTCCCAAGCGCAACAAAAAAGATGGCTACACTAGCCATCTTTTCTTTTTTAAGGGTTGCCAGTTTATGTCATGGTGACTTTACACCAAATGCTTAGTGTAATTTACTTTGGATCATTTGGCTGAACCAAGGTTCACTTCGAACAGGTTGAAAAGCATGATGTTGTCGAAGTAGTGTTAAATCAAAATCTGCAGTTTTGATATATTTATTTAACCAATGACGAGTCAAAGCAAAATCATGCTTGCTTACAGAAGCATAAGCCAACATAAAGTAAATATCCGCATGCTCATGTTGAGTCATCGGTTTCAAGATTTGCTGTGTGATCAGGGCATAACGCGATTCTTTAGTCAGTTCAAAGTAAATCATATAGGCTTTGGCTAAATGCAAAGAAAGCTGTATATACAATGACATCGGCATTTCTTCGTATTCCAGACGCGCAGTTTCAAGCAATACAATCGCTTCTTGTAAAAAGTGTATCTGTTCCTGTTTTGAATGACTTTGCGTGACTAACTGTAAACGTAGATCACCACGTTCAAGTGCAAGTTCAGGTGTATTGCCTGACAAATACAATTGATCAGTTTCACCAATACGCGAGATGATTTGTTTTGTATTATCAAACATATGCTGAATCCTCTTAATTTCTACACTCTATTATGAGGTTTATTTCAATAATTTAAAGCCGATTACTTTGAGATGGAGCGTTGCATATTTAAATACTCAAGACCAAAATGGTCAAAGCTATTCAATAATCCTAAAAGTTTTATAACTACAAGAATTTGCAATATGGCTGATCTTTTCGTTAAAGCACTTATAGGATAGGGGTATCGCTTCTGAGCCATGCTGTAATTGAAAGCCGTTGATGTTTAGCTTCAAGAACTTCATGCAATAAGTCGCTTTGGAATAAGGCGATTCGATTGGGTTTGGGTTCTAAAGTATGCCATACATTATTTTTGTCTTGTAAATGCAATTTACCTCCCCAGTTATCCTGCCATTCATTATGTAAATAATACACTGTGGAAATCATACGACCATTTTTGCCTTGAGGATTATCTCGATGCAAGGCATAAAACTCGCCTGCGTTATAGCAAGCAAAATGAGCTTCGATTTCTTTGATTCCCAAGTAAAATGTTGCATTGAAAATTTGAACGAGCTGTTGCAACGCTTGGATATGCTGTTGAGCAATTTCTAAATCTTTATTGATCCATAAAATATGATCACTGCGAATCTTGCTGATTACACCATTTTGAATTGCCGCATCACGGAAACGGTTTAAATTTTCGGTACACTCTTGCATCAATTGTTGTACATATTCAGCCGGGTAGGCATGGTCAATAACAGTAAATCCATGTTGATCTAAATCATCAAGAATTTGATCAACATTCCATGACTTTGGGAGGGAAAGTGCTTCCATAAATAACCAAAAATTAGTGTTTGAGGGGCTGTTGCTATATTAGAACAAACGATGGACAGTGAAGAAATATTTTTTCGTGTTAAAATAACCATTGAACTCAGGAATTAATCGAAACATGAATTACCGTCACCATTTCCATGCAGGCAACTTTGCCGATGTCATGAAACATGTGTTATTGCTCCAACTATTGACACGTCTCAATGCTAAAGACAAACCCTATCGTTATATAGATACACATGGTGGTGCGGGCAAATACGATTTATCTACATCTGAAGCGCAAAAATCAGGTGAATTCTTAACGGGCATTCATCGTCTCGTTAAGCTTGATGATTCAATTAAACGCAATGCACCAGAAGGGGTAAAACAATACCTCAAAGTGGTTGAAGATATGCGTGCAGGTTCTGGAAAAGGTGCTTATCCAGGCTCACCTTGGTTTGCACTTGAAGCAATGCGAGATATAGACAAGGCAACAATCTTTGAAATGCAGCGTGATGTGTTTCAGCAATTGTATTTTAATATCCGCGACAAACGTGCAGGCTTGCATGAACGTGATGCATACGAAGGGCTTTTAGGGGTAATTCCACCAAAAGAAAAACGTGGTTTGGTGATGATTGATCCACCTTATGAGTTAGAACGTAAAGACTTTCCGCAATTGGTTGAATTAATCGCTGCTGCATATAAAAAATGGTCTACAGGTGTATTCGCAATTTGGTATCCGATCAAAGACCGTGCCATGATTGAACGTTTTGAAAAGAAAATGATTAAAACAGGGATTCGCCGTCAGTTGATTTGTGAAGTTTGTGTATGGCCTGACGATACGCCAGTTGGATTAAATGGTTGTGGTTTGTTGGTCATCAATCCACCATGGAAATTTTCTGAAGATGCGGATGAAGCATTGCAATGGTTATTCCCACATTTGCGCATGAGTGAAAATGGTGGGCATGCTGCTGTGCGTTGGTTGGTGGGCGAATAATTCATTTCTGGCAATAGCTAGAAAGGTGAATAATGATGCGAATTACAAATTATGACCAAATAGTTTGAGTAATTCGTATCAATTTCACTTAGAAATGAATGTGATAAAATCTTAGGTGAGATATCAACAGCTCCAAAATAAGAGCCATAGATAGGATTCGAAAATGACAAATATAAATAAACCAGAAAGCCCAAACTCTTCAAACCAAGACCTTGGATTTGATGGCATTACTTTTGAGGTTGAAGAGGAAGAGCATACGCATGAAGGGCAAAAAGTAAAACGTCGCGGGATCTATTTGTGGCCTAACCTGATTACAACTTCAGCGTTGTTATCAGGCTTTTATTCCATTATTGCCAGTATGAATGGTGATTTTACTCAAGCGATTTATGCCATTTTCCTTGCAGCATTATTTGATGGTTTGGATGGTCGAGTGGCACGCGCAATTGGTGCACAGAGTGCCTTTGGTGAGCAATTCGATTCACTTTCAGACTTGCTGGCGTTTGGGGTTGCACCTGCTATCTTAATGTATAGCTGGAGTATGCATGATTTAGGTAGAATTGGTTTAGCTGCCTGTTTTGTTTATACAGCTTGTGCTGCATTCCGTTTAGCACGTTTTAACGTACAAATTGGTGTGGTCGATAAACGTTATTTTATCGGTGTTGCGAGTCCTTTGGCTGCAATCATTATTATCGCATGGGTTTGGGTTGGACAAGATTTCAGTTATATTTTTAATCTTAAAGATGGTGCTATTCAGGCAACCAATGCGTTTGTCATTATTGCCGTTGGTTTGTTGATGATTTCCAATATTAAATACTATTCATTTAAAACAGTGGATCGTAAGCGAGTCCCATTCTTTGTATTGCCAATCGCTGTATTTATCCTTGCAGCAATGACTTATAATATTCCTGTAGGCATATTGGTGATTTCAATTATCTATGCTATTTCTGGTTTTGTAACAACATTCTTGGCAAGAAAGAATACGGTTGAATAAGATATAAAATAAAACCTATGGTAAGGAGCTTGATATGCGGTTGTTTCAAGATTTCTTAGATCAGTCTAAACAACTGAATCAAGCTCAAACGCCCACTGAACTTTGCTATCATCCTCCCAAAGATAAATACAAAATTGCGCATCAAAAGTTGGTTTTGGCTAACTTACCGGCTCCATTACATTATCTCAATTTCTATAGTTTGATCGGACAACCGAATAACGCTGTTTTCTGCAATCAAAATGAAATCTCGACCACTGCTTTAGATACTGCCACTGTATTGGGCAGTACAAGTGCCCATATGGTGGGACAACTCAATGGCTATTCGATTCAGAATGATTGTCAGTTTCAGATGGATGATCAATCCAAAGTAAAATTTGAGTTTGGTCAAAAAGAACAGGTTTTTGGAAAAATTCCAAATTTTGTAATGCGAAGGTGGGATAGCGAATTAAGTTTTGATTTAAAGATTACGACTTTGCCTTTGGTTTCGCATTTTATTCATTTGAAATTTGGTTTTGCTGAGAATTGGTCTTTGGTTGCGCACTGTGAAGGTTGTATCCAATACAAAGATCAAAAATATGATATTCAACAATACGCGGCTTTTGAATATATGCGTATGGTGAATTTTCCATATCTTCCTTATGCGCTCTACACTTATCAACTCATTCAATTGAGTGATGAGTTACAAATCATTTGTGTTTATAGTTGTGACCAAATGAATAATACCTTGCATTCTCGTATCTATATGCGAAATATCCAAACACTTGAAGCCAAAATGTTTGATCGACAAGTTGTATTTAATATTCAGCGTGTTTTCCCTAAAGTCAAAACGGTTAACCAACAAGAAATGTATTTGCCCAGAGAGTTTGAGTGGCAATACCAAGATGAAAAAATTTCTATCAGTATCCAAGCTCAAAGTCGGGGTGATTATAAATTTGGTTTAGCGGCAGGTTATGTCGGTAGTTTTAGTTATCAACTGCAAATCAATGAGCAACGCTACCAAGGCGAAAGTGGTTATTGTGAATATATTGATTGTCGCCCTTTAAAGTGGCAAGAAATCGATAAAGAAAATAAATTATCCAGTAAATCGAGCCAACCTGCGCTCATAATGCTTAAAAAATAGATAAAAAAGCAAAAAAAAGGGTGAATTTGAGGAAAAAACATCCATCCGAACAGAAAGATTAAAAAAGGGGGTTGTGTTAGGTTAGGAATGCTGTAGAATGCACATCCATCGGCGGTGATGAAGATTAAAACTTCTGATAAAACAATGACTTGGTTGAATTGATTAAGTTGGGTTTTAGAAAGGAAGTTTAAAAAATAATTTGAAATCACAGTTGACTTTCTAGAGATAGAGAGTAATATAGCCGACCTAGCTTGATGCTGACGAAGCATGAAGAAGATCATTAAGAGAATATGAAGAACAACTTGTGTGGATTTTTACTGATTGATTGATCGAAATATTATCATTGATTGATTGGTTTAAATTACTCGAAGTTTATTTGAGAGAATTTGTCAGAAATTGATGAGCCAGAATTGTGACCTTAAGTCACTAATGATTTTAACTGAAGAGTTTGATCATGGCTCAGATTGAACGCTGGCGGCAGGCTTAACACATGCAAGTCGAGCGGGGGAAGTTGCTTCGGTAATTGACCTAGCGGCGGACGGGTGAGTAATACTTAGGAATCTGCCTATTAATGGGGGACAACATCTCGAAAGGGATGCTAATACCGCATACGCCCTACGGGGGAAAGCAGGGGATCACTTGTGACCTTGCGTTAATAGATGAGCCTAAGTCGGATTAGCTAGTTGGTGGGGTAAAGGCCTACCAAGGCGACGATCTGTAGCGGGTCTGAGAGGATGATCCGCCACACTGGGACTGAGACACGGCCCAGACTCCTACGGGAGGCAGCAGTGGGGAATATTGGACAATGGGGGGAACCCTGATCCAGCCATGCCGCGTGTGTGAAGAAGGCCTTATGGTTGTAAAGCACTTTAAGCGAGGAGGAGGCTCTTTTGGTTAATACCCAAGATGAGTGGACGTTACTCGCAGAATAAGCACCGGCTAACTCTGTGCCAGCAGCCGCGGTAATACAGAGGGTGCGAGCGTTAATCGGATTTACTGGGCGTAAAGCGTGCGTAGGCGGCTTTTTAAGTCGGATGTGAAATCCCCGAGCTTAACTTGGGAATTGCATTCGATACTGGGAAGCTAGAGTATGGGAGAGGATGGTAGAATTCCAGGTGTAGCGGTGAAATGCGTAGAGATCTGGAGGAATACCGATGGCGAAGGCAGCCATCTGGCCTAATACTGACGCTGAGGTACGAAAGCATGGGGAGCAAACAGGATTAGATACCCTGGTAGTCCATGCCGTAAACGATGTCTACTAGCCGTTGGGGTCTTTGAGACTTTAGTGGCGCAGCTAACGCGATAAGTAGACCGCCTGGGGAGTACGGTCGCAAGACTAAAACTCAAATGAATTGACGGGGGCCCGCACAAGCGGTGGAGCATGTGGTTTAATTCGATGCAACGCGAAGAACCTTACCTGGTCTTGACATAGTAAGAACTTTCCAGAGATGGATTGGTGCCTTCGGGAACTTACATACAGGTGCTGCATGGCTGTCGTCAGCTCGTGTCGTGAGATGTTGGGTTAAGTCCCGCAACGAGCGCAACCCTTTTCCTTACTTGCCAGCATTTCGGATGGGAACTTTAAGGATACTGCCAGTGACAAACTGGAGGAAGGCGGGGACGACGTCAAGTCATCATGGCCCTTACGACCAGGGCTACACACGTGCTACAATGGTCGGTACAAAGGGTTGCTACCTAGCGATAGGATGCTAATCTCAAAAAGCCGATCGTAGTCCGGATTGGAGTCTGCAACTCGACTCCATGAAGTCGGAATCGCTAGTAATCGCGGATCAGAATGCCGCGGTGAATACGTTCCCGGGCCTTGTACACACCGCCCGTCACACCATGGGAGTTTGTTGCACCAGAAGTAGGTAGTCTAACCGTAAGGAGGACGCTTACCACGGTGTGGCCGATGACTGGGGTGAAGTCGTAACAAGGTAGCCGTAGGGGAACCTGCGGCTGGATCACCTCCTTAACGAAAGATTGACGATTGGTAAGAATCCACAACAAGTTGTTCTTCATTGATGTATCTGAGGGTCTGTAGCTCAGTTGGTTAGAGCACACGCTTGATAAGCGTGGGGTCACAAGTTCAAGTCTTGTCAGACCCACCAAGTCTACTGAACACAGAAGAGCAGATATATTAAGATCTTAAGCTGGGGACTTAGCTTAGTTGGTAGAGCGCCTGCTTTGCACGCAGGAGGTCAGGAGTTCGACTCTCCTAGTCTCCACCACTACTACGCAGTTACCTGATAAAAAAAGATTGATTATAGAAATTAATGAACTGAAGTTTATAGAGTTTATTAACTTCTGTGATTTATCACAGTGAACTACTTGCTGACGAGGCGGTAGAGAATCATTAACAGAATATATTTGAGTTGAAATAATTGTTTAACTCGTTTTATGAAGCTTAACAAGCAATTGTTAATGTGGAGTGAAATGAGAACTAGCGATAAAACTGAATCAAGCGTTTTGGTATATGAATTAAATTGAAGCTGTACAGTGATTAAGTTCACAAGCAACAAATAGAAGTGGTTAAATCCACATTGTTGATCCTCCTTGTAGGGATTAACGACTGTTTGGGGTTGTATAGTCAAGTAATTAAGTGCATGTGGTGGATGCCTTGGCAGTCAGAGGCGAAGAAAGACGTAATAGCCTGCGATAAGCTTCGGGGAGGCGGCAAATATCCTGTGATCCGGAGATTTCTGAATGGGGAAACCCACTTACCATAAGGTAGGTATCGCATGATGAATACATAGTCATGCGAGGCGAACGAGGGGAAGTGAAACATCTCAGTACCCTTAGGAAAAGAAATCAATTGAGATTCCCTCAGTAGCGGCGAGCGAACGGGGATCAGCCCATTAAGTTATATGTGTATTAGCGGAAAGCTCTGGGAAGTGCTACCGTAGAGGGTGATAGTCCCGTACACGAAAGTGCACATATAATGATGACGAGTAGGGCGAGGCACGTGAAACCTTGTCTGAATATGGGGGGACCATCCTCCAAGGCTAAATACTCCTGACTGACCGATAGTGAACCAGTACCGTGAGGGAAAGGCGAAAAGAACCCCTGTGAGGGGAGTGAAATAGATCCTGAAACCGCATGCATACAAGCAGTGGGAGCCAACTTGTTTGGTGACTGCGTACCTTTTGTATAATGGGTCAGCGACTTATATTCAGTAGCAAGGTTAACCGTATAGGGGAGCCGTAGAGAAATCGAGTCTTAATAGGGCGTTTAGTTGCTGGGTATAGACCCGAAACCGGGTGATCTATCCATGAGCAGGTTGAAGGTTGGGTAACACTAACTGGAGGACCGAACCCACTGTCGTTGAAAAGCCAGGGGATGACTTGTGGATAGGGGTGAAAGGCTAATCAAACTCGGTGATAGCTGGTTCTCCCCGAAAGCTATTTAGGTAGCGCCTCGGACGAATACCATAGGGGGTAGAGCACTGTTTCGGCTAGGGGGTCATCCCGACTTACCAAACCGATGCAAACTCCGAATACCTATGAGTACTATCCGGGAGACAGACTGCGGGTGCTAACGTCCGTAGTCAAGAGGAAAACAATCCAGACCGCCAGCTAAGGCCCCAAAATTATAGTTAAGTGGGAAACGATGTGGGAAGGCATAGACAGCTAGGAGGTTGGCTTAGAAGCAGCCACCCTTTAAAGAAAGCGTAATAGCTCACTAGTCGAGTCGGCCTGCGCGGAAGATGTAACGGGGCTAAAACTATATGCCGAAGCTGCGGATGTATACATTGTATACGTGGTAGGGGAGCGTTCTGTAAGCCGATGAAGGTGTGTTGAGAAGCATGCTGGAGGTATCAGAAGTGCGAATGCTGACGTGAGTAACGACAAAACGGGTGAAAAACCCGTTCGCTGAAAGACCAAGGGTTCCAGTCCAACGTTAATCGGGGCTGGGTGAGTCGACCCCTAAGGCGA
The DNA here is from genome assembly GCF_019702905.1 of Acinetobacter sp. Tol 5. Taxonomy (NCBI): domain Bacteria; kingdom Pseudomonadati; phylum Pseudomonadota; class Gammaproteobacteria; order Moraxellales; family Moraxellaceae; genus Acinetobacter; species Acinetobacter sp. Tol 5. The sequence continues at coordinate 586,522 of NZ_AP024708.1, forward strand.
GGCCGAGAGGCGTAGTCGATGGGAAATTGGTTAATATTCCAATACTTCTGTGTAATGCGATGAGAGGACGGAGAAAGTTAAGTCAGCCTGGCGTTGGTTGTCCAGGTGAAAGGTTGTAGGCATGCATCTTAGGCAAATCCGGGGTGCTCTATGCTGAGAACTGATAGCAAGCGAGTTTACTCGTGAAGTGGCTGATACTATGCTTCCAGGAAAAGTCTCTAAGCTTCAGTTACACAGGAATCGTACCCGAAACCGACACAGGTGGTCAGGTCGAGTAGACCAAAGCGCTTGAGAGAACTCTGCTGAAGGAACTAGGCAAAATGGTACCGTAACTTCGGGAGAAGGTACGCTGCTGACGGTGATAGGACTTGCTCCTTGAGCTATTGGCAGCCACAGAAACCAGGCCCCTGCAACTGTTTATTAAAAACATAGCACTCTGCAAACACGAAAGTGGACGTATAGGGTGTGATGCCTGCCCGGTGCTGGAAGGTTAATTGATGGGGTTAGCGTAAGCGAAGCTCTTGATCGAAGCCCCAGTAAACGGCGGCCGTAACTATAACGGTCCTAAGGTAGCGAAATTCCTTGTCGGGTAAGTTCCGACCTGCACGAATGGCATAATGATGGGGGCGCTGTCTCCAGCAGAGGCTCAGTGAAATCGAAATCGCCGTGAAGATGCGGTGTACCCGCGGCTAGACGGAAAGACCCCGTGAACCTTTACTGCAGCTTGACATTGAACTTTGATCTTACTTGTGTAGGATAGGTGGGAGGCTTAGAAGTAGCGACGCCAGTTGCTATGGAGCCATCCTTGAAATACCACCCTGGTAATATTGAGGTTCTAACTCTGTCCCGTTATCCGGGACGAGGACCATGTCTGGTGGGTAGTTTGACTGGGGCGGTCTCCTCCTAAAGAGTAACGGAGGAGTACGAAGGTGCGCTCAGCGTGGTCGGAAATCACGCGTAGAGTATAAAGGCAAAAGCGCGCTTAACTGCGAGACCCACAAGTCGAGCAGGTACGAAAGTAGGTCTTAGTGATCCGGTGGTTCTGTATGGAAGGGCCATCGCTCAACGGATAAAAGGTACTCTGGGGATAACAGGCTGATACCGCCCAAGAGTTCATATCGACGGCGGTGTTTGGCACCTCGATGTCGGCTCATCTCATCCTGGGGCTGAAGCAGGTCCCAAGGGTATGGCTGTTCGCCATTTAAAGAGGTACGCGAGCTGGGTTTAGAACGTCGTGAGACAGTTCGGTCCCTATCTACCGTGGGCGTTGGAAATTTGAGAGGATCTGCTCCTAGTACGAGAGGACCAGAGTGGACGAACCTCTGGTGTACCGGTTGTGACGCCAGTCGCATCGCCGGGTAGCTATGTTCGGAAGGGATAACCGCTGAAAGCATCTAAGCGGGAAGCCTACCTCAAGATAAGATTTCCCTAGGACTTTATGTCCTCTAAAGAGCCGTTGAAGACTACGACGTTGATAGGTTGGATGTGGAAGTGCGGTGACGCATGAAGCTGACCAATACTAATTGCTCGTGAGGCTTGACTATACAACACCCAAGCAGTTGTATATGAAGCATCATTTGATTCATAAAAGATCAAAGATACTTGATTTAGTTGTAAAGCTAGTTACAATAACCAACTCAAATGTTCTTCTGTTAAACTCATTTGGAACAAAGTAAGGCATACCCATAAGACCCGAAAAAGTCCATAACAGTTTGCTGGCGACAATAGCAAGAGTGAACCACCTGATCCCTTCCCGAACTCAGAAGTGAAACCTCTTAGCGCTGATGGTAGTGTGGGGTTACCCATGTGAGAGTAAGTCATCGCCAGCTTTTAATTCTTAAAACACCCTCAACTAAAATGTTGTGGGTGTTTTTTTATGCGTAAATCAAAGAAAATAATGTTGATAATCAGTTTAATACAAGAATAGAGTAAGGATGTTGAAATGGAAAAAGAAATATATATACTTTTAGGCGCTACGATTACTGCTTTGTTTGGTTATATCGTTGCGCGTTATACTAGTGGAATTCAATTAAAAATAGCACAAAAAAATTCCGAGAAAGATATTCAGCTTCAATTGGATCGTTTAGCCAATGAGCGATTAAAGGATGAAGTTTCTTTAGAACGGGAAAAATTGGAGATATTGCATAAAATTCTCTCAATCATTTCTTTTGAAAATTCACAAACCATGAGCTATATCAAATTACCAGAGACTGAACTTACAGATTTCCGTAAAAGATATATTGAAAACTGTAATCGTCTTCATGATGCACATGCAATAACAGATTTATATTATCCCGAAATGTCTGATTCAATAAGAAAAATATTTGGTCAAGCAAACTGTTTTTGGGGGTATCAGGAAAGTGTTATGCAAATTGACATTAAAGCAAATAACCAAGGATGGCACGAAAATCTATCAAAAGTTTTAGAAGCTGGTAAGGAGATTAATCAACATGTACAAAATCTACAATATAGGATTGCTGAAAGAGGTAGAGAGCTTAACAAAGCTCTAAAACTAGTCAACTTTTAAAAGTATTGATTCAATGTTAATGATAAGAAATATTGAGTTATTACTAATAGCCACTTATCCCAATCATTTCTCAAAGGGAGTGGGAGCATCAAGAATATGATGAAGATTCAATCTCGTTTTTTTATTTATAGAAGATTTTAATAAATAATTGAATACAAAAAGAAAACCCCATCATCCTGATGGGGTTTTCTTCGTATTGGTGTGTTAGATCTGACTCCTGTCGAATCTCACGTTCCTGATGCTCAGACACTTGGTTATTGTTGTTTTGTCTGGGAAACTTCCTGTTCCCGATAACGATAGAATAGGTGAATTTAAAGCAGCCGTATATTCGCTAAGTTCGGCAGAAGTTGTAGGTAAATGCTTACATTGAACGGATTAGAAAATTGCTGTTAACAATTTAAATAAGCATTTACTCGTGGATATTATGCAAAATTCCATGCTGAATGAAAGCATTGGCTAGATAAAAAGTAATGCTTAACTAGGTATTTAGTTTCAATCCAACAAGCTCATGACATCATCTTCAGACAATTTCACTTCATTTTCATGATCAATACTCAATACAGATTTGGCAAGATCAGCTTTATTTTTCTGTAAGGCTAAAATCTTTTCTTCGATACTTTGGTTGGTAATCAGTTTATAAACAAAGACAGGTTTGTCTTGACCGATTCGCCATGCACGATCTGAAGCTTGATCTTCAGCAGCAGGGTTCCACCATGGATCAAAGTGAATTACAGTGTCCGCAGCAGTTAGGTTTAGTCCAACGCCACCCGCTTTTAAACTGATCAGGAAAACAGGAATTTCTCCTGATTGGAATGCAGTAATCACTTCATCACGTTTTTTGGTTTGTCCTGTCAATTTTACATTTCGAATATTTAATGCTTTTAAATGTTCTTCAATGAGTTGAAGCATGGTTGTGAATTGAGAAAAAATTAAAATCTTGCGTCCTTCTTCAACCATGCCTTGGACCATTTCTAATAAATGATCCAACTTAGCAGATTCGACATTTTGATTTTTAATTTGATCAAGCTGTAAAAGGCTAGGATGGCAACATACTTGTCGAAGTTTGAGTAAGGCACTCAAGATCTGGATTTGACTACGATGAAAACCTTTGGCTGCAATGAGTTCTCGGATATTCTTTTGCATTGTTGCACGAACAGCCTCGTAGAGTTTAGATTGCTGTTCATTCATGTCAATATTGACTTCAATTGTGGTCTTTTCTGGAAGTTCTTTGGCAACTTCTGTTTTTAAGCGGCGCAACATAAATGGTTTAATACGTGAAACAAGCTTAACTTTTGTTGGAATATCAGCATGCTTTTCAATAGGATTTCGATATTTTTTATTAAATAATTCTTGGCTATAAAGAAAACCAGGCATAAGGAAATGGAATAAAGACCATAATTCACCTAAGTGGTTTTCCATCGGTGTTCCAGTCAAACACAGACGATGTTTAGCCTTAATTTGACGAACTACTTGAGATGCTTTAGCCCGTGGATTTTTGATGTTTTGTGCTTCATCCAGAATCAGTAAATGGTACTGGTGTGGCAATAAAAATTCTTCATCACGACCAATTAATGGGTAGGTACTTAGTACCACATCCGCATTGTTAATATCTTGAAAATATTCCAAGCGATCTTGACCTTGAAGGACTAAAACCTTTAATTCAGGGGTGAATTTTTCAGCTTCTTTACGCCAGTTATGCATTAAAGATGTGGGTGCAATAATCAAGGCTGGGCGTTGTTTCAATCGCCCTGCTTGTTTTTCTATCAGTATATGCGCAAGTGTTTGAGCTGTTTTACCTAAGCCCATGTCATCGGCGAGGATACCGCCATGTTCAGTTTCACGTAAAAACTGTAACCATGCTAAACCTTGCTGTTGATAAGGACGTAATTCTCCTTGAAAGCCTTCAGGTGTCGCAATTTGATGTTGATAACTACTTTGCAACTTCTCAGCAAATATTTGTAACCGTTCGCTACTTTGCCACGGCATGCCCAAATGATGTTGTAAATCCAAAAATTGTGCAGCATCGTATTGGTCTAATGAGGCAGACTCTGGATGGCGTAAAATTTCTTTCAGATAAATCAAAATAGGTTTGATGTCCTGAACCTTTAACGCCAATTGAGACTGAGCTTCTCTTAAATGAACAATGAGAAAACTTTCATCCTTCATTTGTGCAATATAATCATCTTCTAAGAGATGAGGATTATGTTGAATGGCGTAGCCCAATAAGTCGATTAAATTATAAGTTTGCCCATGTACATCTTGAATGGTTGCGCCAACATTAAACCAATCTTGCTTTTTTTCAGATTCGGTTAAAGATAACTGCAAATTTTGTGTGGCGCGTAAGTTGAATTGGCTATCGGCAGTGTGCTCAACTTTCCAACCGAGAAGTTCAATTTTATTTTCAGGAATCAGTTGATCAATCCATGCAGTAGGATCTGCACAAATAATTGATTTTTCAGTAATGTTATCAAACGCAGGTCTCTTGCTTTTCGGTATTTTGGTGATCCATTGTAGGGATGGAATAGCGTCCATTAAGGTCGCAATATATTGTTTTTCTATGACAAGATCACGTTGTTGTCGTACCGTTTTTTGTTGGACGTTACTGACAAAACATTCATCTGGAAAACCAGCTTTGATTCTTCCAGCTTGGTATTCAAATTCGATTTCTGCAAAAGCATAGTGGTGCATATGACCTAAGCGATCATATTGTGGATGCGTACCAAAACGTAAAATTGGCGTTGGTTTGCCAGTTAGGATATCTACATTTTGTGTAGATTGAGCTTGTGGAAAATCTTCAAAACATGAATAAGGTTGGATGGCTTGTTGAAATTCAGGCATAAGTTCAACAGGCATCTGAGGCATGTTCAGCAGTTCTTCAATCATTTCACTAGAATATGAAGATTCAAGCGCACCCACTTGGTTTTTGAACAAATCTAAATAGCTTAAAGGGTGAGAATGAATAATATAAATATGTTGTGCATGTTCACCGGTAATTTTTAATTGTTGATCATCAAAAAAATGTGCTTTTAATTTTTCAGTTTGTTGCTCAGGTTTAGATTGCCAATTAAATTCGATTTTATAGTTCTGTTCAGACCAAGTTAATGCTGGTCTTTGTACATCCAGTCCATAACAATCACCACTCAAAATTGCAGTTTTAAGATGTTCCTGATAAATACCCGAAATATCCCATGATGAAGGATAAAAATGGGCATTATTGAAATTTAACTTTGCAAAAAAATAGAGGTGACTAAAGATTTTCTTTTCTTCTGGACTGACTTTTAGGCGTTCATTAAGCACATTGTCATAACTGGTATACAGTGCTGTATCACGAATTTTTCCATCTTTATTATGGCGAGCTTTGTATACGCAAAGTTGCAGTTGAGCCGAATTATTTTTGGCCTGAAAAATATATACCAGTTGATGCGGTGTTTTTTTTGTGGCTGGCTGAATTTGAGCCAATTGTTGTTTAAATTGATTTAACCAAGCTTTTGCTGTGCCATGTGCAGTTTGATTGGCTGTTGCTGAAGTTTGCTCTGAATGGTTTAAATTTTGTCGACTCAGTGCATTCGACATTTCTTGATCATAAAAATAACGGGCTAATGCTGCCGCATGTTTACAATCATAGGCTACAGGACAACTACAGTCGGTATCGACGATCTGATTTTTTAACGGATTATAAATAACTGCCGTTTCATAATAGTCGGTCCCTTGAACTTGTGCCTCTATCACTAAATTGTCACGGTCAGGATAAATTTCTAGAGATTTAAGATCAATTTTTTTGACATAACTCAAGCTTCGTTGAATAGTTGCCGGGCTAAAACGAGATAAAAATTGATTCAGTGTCGCCATTATTTCTAGAGCTAAAAATTAAAATGAAATTATTAAGAGTGTAACGGATTTTTGAAATGGAAGCTGAAATTAATACATGAGTTTTCAGCAAAATTGACATGTTTTTAATTATAAATTGATCATTTCTGCAACTTTAAATGCTTTAAAATCTGTCAGTATAAGTTTTTAAAAATAATGCTGGGAAGCACATCAAGATGAAACATAACCCAATTTACTATACAGATCAGCATTTTGCCTTTGCAGACTCAGTTCGTAAGTTTGTTCAAAAGGAGTTAATGCCACATATCAATGAGTGGGAAGAAGCTGAAACATTTCCAAAAGAACTTTATCAAAAAGCAGCTGAAATTGGCTTGTTAGGCATAGGTTTTGATGAACGCTATGGTGGAATACCTGAAACTGATGCTTTTCATGTCCTTTTATCTTCCATTGAACTTGCTAAAACTGGTTCAGGCGGTTTGTGCGCTTCTTTATTGTCACATTCAATTGGCGCACCGCCGATCAATCATTTTGCTTCAGATGAAATTAAAGAGACAGTGCTGACGCAGATTTTAGCAGGTGAGAAAATCTCCGCTTTAGCCATCACTGAACCATCTGGTGGCTCAGATGTCGCGGCGTTGAAAACTAAAGCACTACGAGATGGTGATGATTATATCGTGAGTGGAGAAAAAACGTTTATTACTTCGGGCATTCGTGCAGATTACTATACGGTCGCTGTACGTACGGATGTAGATGCCAAAGGTCCAAATGGTATTTCAATGTTATTGATTGATGCGCATAGCAAAGGCATTAGCAAGTCAAAATTGGACAAAATGGGGTGGTGGGCTTCAGATACTGCGCATTTACATTTTGACCAAGTCCGTGTTCCAGCACATCATTTATTAGGTGCTGAAAACATGGGGTTTTTGGTAATTATGAATAACTTTAATATGGAACGATTTTTTCTTGCTGCCAGTAGTTATGGTTTTGCATTAACTTGCTATGAGGAGGCCTTGGAATGGGCACGAGAACGTAAAACCTTTGGCAAGCGTTTGTTAGACCATCAGGTGGTTCGTCATAAACTTGTGGATATGGCGACTCGTCTTACCACCACACTGGTTTTATTGGAAGATACAGCTTATCGTCTGGGAAAACCTGAAATGCAGGGTAATGAATTGATTGCTCAAATCTGTATGCTAAAAAATGTGGCAACGCAGACCATGCAATTTTGTGCAGACGCAGCTGTACAAACTTTGGGGGGGATGGGGTTTATGCGTGGAACGAAGTCTGAACGTATTTATCGTGATGTTAAAGTGAATATGATTGGTGGAGGCGCAGAAGAAATCATGAAAGATCTCGCCAGTCGTCAATTGGGCTATTAGAATTTGAGTAATTGGTTAAGATAGTATTGTATGGAAAATAAAGTGTCATAAAAATAATCAGGGAACAACAAGAGATGGATCATTTAAATAACCCGATTTACTACACCGCTGAACATCGTGCATTTGCTGACAGTGTGAAGAAGTTTGTGGAAAAAGAAATCAGCCCTTATGTCAATGAATGGGATGAGGAGGGAAGTTTTCCACGAGAACTTTATCAAAAAGCTGCATCCATAGGACTACTGGGTTTAGGGTTTGATGAAGATCATGGAGGAATACCAGATGCAGATGCATTTCATGTGTTCCTTGCAGCAGTTGAAACAGCTAAAGCGGGTTCAGGCGGGGTACATATCTCACTGATGATTCATACCATTGGAACGCCTCCGATCCATTATTTTGCACAGCCTCATATTCGTGACCAAGTGATGCCACAAATTATTGCAGGTGAGAAAATCTCCGCTTTAGCCATCACCGAACCATCTGGTGGCTCAGATGTCGCGGCGTTGAAAACTAAAGCACTACGAGATGGTGATGATTATATCGTGAGTGGGGAAAAAACGTTTATTACTTCGGGCATTCGTGCAGATTACTATACGGTCGCTGTACGTACGGATGTAGATGCCAAAGGTCCAAATGGTATTTCAATGTTATTGATTGATGCCCATAGCAAAGGCATTAGCAAGTCAAAATTGGACAAGATGGGGTGGTGGGCTTCAGATACTGCACATTTACATTTTGATCAAGTCCGTGTTCCAGCACATCATTTATTAGGTGCTGAAAATATGGGGTTTTTGGTGATTATGAATAACTTTAATATGGAGCGTTTTTTTCTTGCTGCAAGTAGTTATGGTTTTGCACTAACTTGCTATGAGGAGGCCTTGGAATGGGCACGAGAACGTAAAACCTTTGGCAAGCGTTTGTTAGATCATCAGGTGGTTCGTCATAAACTTGTGGATATGGCGACTCGTCTTACCACTACACTGGCTTTACTAGAAGATACAGCATATCGTCTGGGGAAACCTGAGATGCAGGGCAATGAATTGATTGCTCAAATCTGCATGCTAAAAAATGTGGCAACGCAGACCATGCAATTTTGTGCAGATGCAGCAGTACAAACTTTGGGTGGGATGGGATTTATGCGTGGAACGAAGTCTGAACGTATTTATCGCGATGTTAAAGTGAATATGATTGGCGGAGGCGCAGAAGAAATCATGAAAGATCTCGCCAGTCGTCAATTGGGTTATTAGAATTTGAGTAATTGGTTAAGATAGTATTGTATGGAAAATAAAGTGTCATAAAAATAATCAGGGAACAACAAGAGATGGATCATTTAAATAACCCGATTTACTACACCGCTGAACATCGTGCATTTGCTGATAGTGTGAAGAAGTTCGTGGAAAAAGAAATTAGCCCTTATGTCAATGAATGGGATGAGGCGGGAAGCTTTCCACGAGAACTTTATCAAAAAGCTGCATCCATAGGACTACTAGGTTTAGGGTTTGATGAAGATCATGGCGGAATACCATATGCAGATGCATTTCATGTGTTCCTTGCAGCAGTTGAAACAGCTAAAGCGGGTTCAGGCGGAGTACATATCTCACTGATGATTCATACCATAGGAACGCCTCCGATCCATTATTTTGCACAGCCTCATATTCGTGACCAAGTGATGCCACAAATTATTGCAGGCGAGAAAATTTCTGCGCTGGCAATCACTGAACCTACTGGTGGTTCAGATGTTGCTGCCTTACAAACTAAAGCGATACGAGACGGTGACTTTTACCTGCTCAGTGGAGAAAAAACCTTTATTACTTCAGGCATGCGAGCTGACTATTACACCGTTGCTGTAAGAACCAATCCAGAAATAAAAGGTGCCAATGGAATTTCGATGCTATTGGTGGATGCGCATAGTGAAGGTATTACCAAATCTCCGTTAAAGAAAATGGGGTGGTGGGCTTCAGATACTGCCCATTTGCATTTTGATCAGGTCAAAGTGCCTGTAGAAAATCTTCTAGGAGAAGAAAACGCAGGTTTTAAAGTGATTATGAAAAACTTTAATATGGAGCGTTTTTGGTTAGCTTCTATGGCATATGGTTATGCGTTGGTATGTTATGAAGAAGCTTTACAGTGGTCTAAAGATCGAAAAACTTTTGGTAAACGCTTGGTTGATCATCAAGTGGTACGTCATAAACTGGTGGATATGGCAACGCGTTTAACCTATACGCGTGCACTGTTGGAAGATACAGCTTATCGTATGGGTAAAGCTGAATTACAGGGAAGTGATTTAATCGCACAGATTTGTATGTCGAAGAATGTTGCAACACAATGCATGCAATTTTGTGCAGATGCCGCGGTACAGACGCTTGGTGGAATGGGCTTTATGCGTGGAACGAAGTCTGAGCGAATCTACCGTGAAGTGAAGGTTAATATGATTGGCGGTGGTGCAGAAGAAATCATGAAGGATTTGATCAGTAAGCAGTTGGGGTTTTGATTTTTTGCAAATTAAATGATCTATTTATGATGATATGCCAAAGGAGAATCTCTTTTATTTTGGGGTAATTTTTAAATGATTTCGAAGTTTAATTTTCCGTAAGTCGGGCGTTATTCTCCAACACAGCGTGTAAGCTGAATTTCCACATGCCCAATAACAAATCGTCGTTGCATGAATGTCGAGGTTATCTTCTAAAAGCTGAAGAATTGTGTTCCATTGCTGATCTGAATCTAGCGTTTTAGAAGACTCCTCAAACGATTGTAAAATCGTTTCCATCAGTGCAAATTTTTCGTCTTCATTGAGTTCATTTGAAAGATAAGCATCTATAAATTCATCAATACGATTTGGGTCAGCAACCTCATATTCCCAATCTTGCATAAAAGCATCATAGGGTAAATTAAAGCGTTGAGCCAATGCGTGAATTGCCGAAGCGGTAATGTATCGTTGAGAGTATGTTTTAAACATTATTTTTGTCAGTTTTATCATGAAAACAAAACTTATTTTATTTCGAATTTCAAAAAATAAGAAATTGACGCAGAGAAATCAACCAACATTTATTTCAAAGCCATACTTAAAACGGTTTCAGTCAATTCATCCATTGTCATTTTACCGTTGGGTTTATACCACGTGACTGTCCAAGCAATTGCACCCCCCAATAAGCGACGCCAAATAAAAGCATCATGTTGGACTTTATTGAGTTCACGTAGCTTTTCAATCACAGTCAGCCAAATATCTTCATAAGCATTGCGAAGTTTAAGCAACTCATCCTGTCTTGGTTTAGATAAAGCAAACCATTCATAAACCAGAACAGCCATCGCTGAACCTGTATCGCCGCTAATAGAGATCAGTTCAGCTTTAATTAAGTGTTTCAATTGTTGCTCAGGATCATCTGATATTTTAATCGCATCCAACAGACGAGCATGATTATAAATAATGGTCTGTTGCATCACATGGGCAAGAATATCATCCTTACTTTTAAAATGATGAAACAAGCTACCTGATTGAATTCCAATAAAATTGGCTAACTCACGCACAGTTGTTTTGGCATAACCTTGTTTGTGAAAAAGGTAAGCAGCACCCAGCAATAAACGACCTCTAGGGCTGTCATCAAAACAGGCAATCGGTTGAATATCATTGATTGAATTAGCGATCATCGGATCATTTTTTTCCATAAAGTTAAGCCATTTTTTTATTGTTTGAAATGCGTTTTAACACATTTGCCAATTCAGGATAACATTTTGCACTTTACAAACCAAGCGCTTGCTTGGTAAATTGATGCATAAATTTTATTCAGAACAATCAAAACAAGATAGGTGTGAAAATGGACGATCAGCGTATTGTGAAAATTGGATGTGCCTCAGGTTTCTGGGGCGATACCAATACTGCCGCATTTCAACTGGTACATATGTCTGACATTGATTACCTTGTGTTTGATTACCTTTCTGAAATCACCATGTCAATCATGGCAAAAGCGATGATGGTCAATCCTGAGCATGGCTATGCTTTAGACTTTGTTAGTCGCGTGATGACACCATTACTTAAAAAAATCAGCGATAAAAATATTAAAGTGATCAGCAATGCAGGTGGTGTGAATCCTTTGGCTTGTCGTGATGCTTTGCAAAAAGTGATTGATGCTCAAGGCTTAAATTTAAAAATTGCTGTGGTATTGGGAGATGACTTACTCGCTCAACAGACCACTTTAAAAGCACAAAATATTCAAGAAATGTTTAGTGGAGAAAACTTACCCGATCAGCTTGCAAGTTGTAATGCCTATCTCGGTGCAATTCCAATTTGCGATGTTCTTGATCAAGGCGTAGATATTGTGATTACAGGACGGGTGGTGGACTCTGCTGTCGTACTTGCACCCTTATTGCATGAATATCAATGGTCTTTTGATGATTATGACAAACTTGCCCAAGGTGCTTTGGCTGGTCATATCATTGAGTGTGGTGCGCAATGCACAGGGGGGAATTTCACCGATTGGCGTTTGGTCCAAGGTTTTGACAATATGGGATTTCCGATTGTTGAAGTTAAATCCGATGCCTCATTCATTGTAACTAAACCCAAAGGTACAGGGGGACTGGTTTCGACTGCGACAGTTGCTGAACAAATTGTTTATGAAATCGGTAATCCTCAAGCCTATTTACTACCCGATGTCACTGCGGATTTTAGCCAAGTAAAATTACAACAACTCGAACAGGATCGGGTTTTGGTTATTGGTGCAAAAGGTCGAGCGCCCACTCAGCAATATAAGGTCAGTGCAACTTACCCAGATGGATATCGGGTGTTGGTAAGCTTTTTGATCGCAGGGCGTGAAGCACCAGAAAAAGCTCAGGTGATTGCAGATGCGATCCTTAATAAATGCGAACGTGTTTTAGCTTTACGTTCAGTGCCGCCATTTTCTGAAAAGTCTGTTGAGATATTGGGCACTGAAAGTACTTATGGGGGCAATGCAAAACCTATTCAAAGCCGTGAAGTCGTGGTCAAAATTGCAGTAAAACATATGTTTAAAGAAGCATGTCTGTTTTTTGCTTCGGAAATTGCACAAGCATCTACAGGAATGGCACCTGCACTGGCAGGCATCGTTGGCGGTCGCCCTAAAGCCTCACCCGTGATAAAACTCTTTTCATTCTTAGTGGACAAATCAACACTCAATATAGAAATAGATATTGCTGGACAGCGCCATAAAGTTGAAATTCCATCAGGTTCAAATGAACAGACCTATGATGTATTGCCTGTTGGAGACATTGCCCAATTCTCAGGTCAGGAAATAACGGTTCCTTTGGTTGAAATCGCTCATGCGCGTAGTGGAGACAAGGGTAACCATAGCAATATTGGGGTGATTGCACGTCAAGCTGAATATTTGCCTTGGATTCGTGCCAACTTGACTGAAGAAAATGTCAAAGCATATATGCAGCATGTGTTAGACCCACAAAAATCTCAAGTCATTCGTTATGAAATCCCCGGATTGAATGCGCTGAATTTTATGCTGGAAAATGCACTGGGTGGCGGTGGAATTGCCAGTTTACGTATTGATCCGCAAGGCAAAGCTTTTGCACAACAACTGTTGGATATGCCTGTCAAAATTCCTAAACATTTAAAGCCCGTATAAGTTTCTGGCAAGGTGGAATTCTTTGCCTTGATCAAGCAGAGGCTAAGGAAATAAGCAATCTAAAAGAAAACAAATTGGAAATAAAACAATGCATTATCACTCAATATTTAGATCGGATGCTTTTCAAGATAAAGTCATTATTGTGACAGGTGGTGGCTCTGGTATTGGTCGCTGTACTGCGCATGAGTTGGCATCTTTAGGTGCTCAAGTTGTTATTACTGGGCGGAAAATTGAAAAGCTCAATAAAGTAAGTCAAGAAATCATTGAAGATGGTGGGAAAGTACATCAGATCGTTTGCGATAACCGTGAAGAACAACAAGTCAAAGACATGATTGCTGAAGTGATTGAAAAATTTGGCAAACTTGATGGTCTGGTGAATAACGCAGGTGGGCAATTCCCTTCAAACTTAGAAGGTATTTCAGCCAATGGATTTGATGCCGTGGTACGCAATAACTTGCATGCCACTTTCTACTTAATGAAAGAAGCATATAACCAGTGGATGGCAAAACATGGTGGCAGTATTGTCAATATGGCAGCCGATATGTGGGGAGGCATGCCAGGGATGGGACACTCAGGTGCAGCCCGTTCTGGTGTGGATAATTTGACCAAAACAGCGGCTGTAGAATGGGGACGTTCAGGTGTTCGGGTGAACTGTGTCGCACCAGGATGGATTATCTCATCGGGAATGGATAATTATTCAGGTGATTTTGCCAAATTTATCATTCCAAGCTTGGCAGGTAATGTGCCACTCAAACGTATGGGAACAGAGTCCGAAATTTCTTCAGCAATCTGTTATTTGCTCTCAGAAGCGGCAGGTTTTATTTCTGGAGTTACACTCCGTATCGATGGAGCAGCTTCTTTAGGGACGCGTATGTATCCATTGGCGGATGCTGTGAATAGCGAATCATTCAATGGCTTCCATCGTGCTTTTATTCCAGATGTACTCAAAGAACAATTAGGCAATTCATCAAATAACTCAACAATAGGAGAAAATACATGACTGTTCTCCAATCCGAAATTGCAGTCGGCAGTGAGCAATTTGAACAGAATAAACAAGCATTATTGAATCAAATTGCTGAAGTGCGTGCAGTTCAAAATAAGAACATTGAAAAGTCTTATGCTGCCAAAGCTAAATTTGATAAAAAAGGCAAAATTTTACCACATGAGCGTGTTCGTCTAGCCTTAGATGCGGATTCCCCTTTTGTTGAGTTGTGTGGTTTAGTCGGCTACGGCATGCATGATGATAAAGATGGATCTGATGCAGGAGGGGGCATTATTTCAGGGATTGGATTTGTCAGTGGTGTTCGCTGTCTGATTTCTGCAAGTAATAGTGCGATCAAAGGTGGGACGATGTCTCCGATGGGAGTTCAAAAAACCTTACGCCTACAAGCGATTGCTTTCGAACAAAAATTACCGATGCTGACCCTGACCGAAAGTGGCGGTGCAAATCTCAACTACGCGGCTGAAGTATTTACCTATGGTGGAATGACCTTTGCCAATCAAGCCAGACTTTCTGCGGCAGGTCTACCCCAAGTTTCTGTAGTACATGGTAATGCAACAGCGGGTGGGGCATATCAACCGGGCTTATCTGATTATGTGATTGCTGTGCGCAAACAAACCGAGATGTTGCTTGCAGGTCCTCCTTTGCTTTTGGCCGCTACAGGTGAGGTTGCAACTGCTGAAGAACTCGGTGGTGCGGAAATGCATGCACAGGTTGCTGGAACGGCTGAATTCTTGGCTGAAAATGACGCTGATGGAATTCGTATTGCACGTGATGTATTTGAACATCTCAATTGGAAAGAGCAAACGCAAAAACTCAATTTAAATTATCAAGAGCCACGTTACCCTGCTGAGGAATTGCTCGGCATTATTCCTGCAAATCCCAAACAACCTTTTGATATGAAGGAAGTGATTGCACGGATTGTCGATGATTCTGATTTCTTCGAAGTGAAGCAAGAATATGATGCATTGACCGTGTGCGGTTGGGCAAAAATTGGTGGATTACACATTGGTATTATTACCAATAATGGACCGATTACTCCTCAAGGGGCAACCAAAGCCGCTCAATTCATTCATCTCTGCGAGCAAACCAAGCGTCCTTTACTGTTTTTACATAACACCACAGGTTTTATGGTTGGAACAGATGCAGAACAAAACGGCATCATCAAACATGGTTCGAAGTTGATCCAAGCAGTAGCAAATACGACGGTCCCAAAAATCTCAATTGTTGTTGCGGGGTCATATGGCGCAGGAAATTACGCCATGTGTGGTCGTCCACTGTCACCACAATTTATCTTTGCATGGCCCAACTCACATGTGGCAGTCATGGGTTCTGCTCAAGCAGGTAAGGTGCTACGGATTGTGGCTGAAGGTAAACAGAAAGCTTCAGGCATGGAGCCGAATGAACAGATGTTAGACTTTTTGGAACAAAGTACAGCCGCAAAATTAGAACAACAGTCTACCGCCTTATTCAATACCGCAATGCTTCATGATGATGGAATTATTGATCCAAGAGACACACGCAAAGTATTGATTTTTTTGCTTGAAACTATTTACGAAGCTGAACATCGAAAATTGAATCCAATACGATTTGGAGTGTCAAGGCTTTAAAAATTCCCCATTGTGGAACTCAACATATCTCACCTTTAAAAAGGAAGAATGTCCCACCTGATCAAAGAAAGGTTGGAGAAATTAGATTAAGGAAAAACAATGAAATTTACACCAGAACATGAAGCATTACGCCGTACCACACGCCAGTTTGTTGAGACCGAACTCAATCCATATATTCCGACATGGGAGGTCGAAGGGCGTTTTCCAATTCATGATGTTTTTAAAAAGCTGTCTGACTTAGGGTTATTGGGAATTTGTAAACCTGAAGAAAATGGAGGGTTGGGCTTAGATTATTCATATAACCTTGTGGTGGCTGAAGAACTTGGGCGTGCAGCTTGTGGTGGCGTACCTTTGGCGATAGGTGTGCAAACAGATATGGCAACCCCTGCTTTGGCACGTTTTGGAAGCAAAGAATTACGAGATGAATTTTTAACTCCTGCAATCGCAGGTGATTATGTTGCCTCTATAGCAGTATCAGAAGTTCATGCGGGTTCAGATGTTGCGGCAATTAAAACCACTGCTAGAAAAGACGGTGATGATTATGTCATCAATGGCAGTAAAATGTGGATTACGAACTCATTACAAGCAGATTTCTTTTGCTTACTTGCCAACACCTCTGATGACAAACCGCATGTCAACAAATCAATGATTATTGTTCCTGCAAAATCCGCAGGCATCTCATTCTCAGAACCTTTAAATAAGCTAGGCATGCGCTCAACCACCACCGCAGAAGTCTATTTTGACAATGTTCGTGTACCACAGCGTTACTTGGTGGGTGCTGAAGGCATGGGCTTTATGATGCAGATGATGCAATTTCAAGAAGAGCGTATGTGGGCGGCTGCCAATGCCATTGGTGGTTTAGAGAATGTCATTCAGCAAACCATTCAATACACCAAAGAACGTAGCACATTTGGACAACCTTTGATCAACAACCAATATGTACACTTTCGTTTTGCAGAGTTAATGACAGAAGTCGAGGCTTTACGTGCTTTAACCTATCGTGCATGTGAAATTCATATTGATGGTGGTAATGCGACTGAAATAGCGTCTATGGCAAAACTCAAAGCAGGGCGTTTAACCCGTGAAGTGGCTGACAGTTGTTTACAGTTTTGGGGTGGCAATGGCTTCATGTGGGATAACCCTGCTTCTCAACTGTATCGAGATGGGCGTTTAGGCTCAATTGGTGGAGGCGCTGATGAAATCATGCTCGGTATTATTTGTAAACTGATGGATATTTTACCGTCTAAGCGTAAATAAATAGGGAGAATATCGATATGACACTTTCAGCATCTCTAGTAGCGCAGGTATTTGATTCAAGTATAGAACTTGAGCAAGAGGGCAGTATTTTAACTTTATGGCTTAATCGATCTGACAGTCGTAATGCGATGAGTTTGAATATGGTCAAAGCGATTCAACAAGTATTCCAAGTCATCGAACAAGATTTATCAATTCGTGCGGTCATTTTACGTGGTAAAGGTGGGTATTTTTGTGCAGGTGGTGACATTAAAGATATGGCACAACTGCGTGGCGAGGCAATGAATCTAGGCTCTCATCAACCCTATGTCGATTTTAATCGTCAATTTGGACATATGATTCAACAAGTTGATCAAGCTCCACAAACCGTAGTTGCTGTATTAGAAGGCGCAGTGTTGGGTGGTGGTTTTGGTTTGGCTTGCGTTTCAGATATTGCAATCAGCCTTGCGGATGCCAAATTTGGTTTACCTGAAACTGGTTTAGGGGTGATTCCTGCGCAGATCGCACCTTTTGTAGTCAAGCGAATTGGCTTAACACAAGCACGTCGTTTGGCGCTGTTGGGATCACGTTTTGAAGGTCATACCGCCTTGAAAGTTGGTGTGGTACATGAAGTCGTCGAGAATGAAAAAGCATTGGAAGTGTTATTGGTTGAAACTATTCAGCAAATTAAACGGACTGCGCCACAAGCCTCTCGTATGACCAAAGCATTATTGCATCGAACCTTAAATGAGCCTTTAACGGCACTTTTGGATGATGCTGCACAGCAATTTGCGCAGGCTGTCGGTGGAGAGGAAGGCATGGAAGGGACTATGGCATTTATACAAAAACGAGAACCGAATTGGTTTGATAGATAGCCAAGACATTAGGATAGATTTTAAGTGGGCGACTTATCATTAGGGGCTGTTGACATTTCATAAATGGCTTGCGTTGTAGGTTAAAATTGAGCAGGCAAGGCATGAAACGAAGAGAATAACGAGTTTATTTTCAAGTTTCATAACATAGTCTGAGATAATTTTAGCCACAACCCTTCGGGACTAGTGTGTTTTTTGCCGATTCGTTGTTACGAACTACTTATTTAGAATGACTAAATTTCGTATTTCGTGCCTAGAATCGCCTAAAAAACACACGTAGTCGCAAACATAGACGAATTGTCAACAGACCCTAACATACAGATAATCAACGCAATAGAATATAAAAAACAGGAAAAACGAGAATGGCATTTTCAAAAATATTGGTGGCGAATCGTGGTGAAATTGCTGTTCGCGTAATGAAAACAGCAAAAGCAATGGGCTATCAAACAGTCGCTGTGTATTCAGATGCAGATCGTCATGCACGGCATGTACAGCTTGCAGATGAAGCTGTCTATATCGGTGCGTCAAAGGTTTCAGCATCCTATCTTTCTATAGATAATATTATCGAAGCATGTCAAAAAACAGGAGCAGATGCCGTACATCCCGGTTATGGTTTTCTTTCTGAAAATACTGACTTTGCCGCAGCGTGTGCTGAAAATAAGATTACTTTTATCGGACCGCCTGCTTCCGCGATTGAATTGATGGGAAGTAAACGACTTTCAAAGATTGCCATGATTCAGGCAGGTGTGCCTTGTGTGCCTGGCTATGGAGGTGATCAGCAAGATATAGACTACTTAGAACAACAAGCCAATCAAATTGGCTATCCATTGATGGTCAAAGCATCCGCAGGGGGCGGTGGGAGAGGCATGCGTCTGGTTCAACAATCAGCCGATATTGTCGAAGCCTTAAAAACAGCACGTTCTGAAGCTGAAAATGCATTTGGTTCAGGTGAGCTCATTCTTGAAAAAGCGGTGATTGCCCCTCGTCATGTTGAAATTCAGGTTTTTGGCGATACACATGGCAATTATGTCTATCTGTTTGAACGTGATTGTTCGATTCAACGCCGTCATCAAAAGGTGGTTGAGGAAGCACCTTGTCCAGTCATGACTGAAAGCTTACGCCAACAAATGGGGGAGGCTGCTGTAGCCGCAGCAAAATCTTGTAATTATGTCGGCGCGGGAACAGTCGAATTTTTATTGGATCAATCGGGTGAATTTTACTTCTTGGAAATGAATACACGTTTGCAAGTTGAGCATCCTGTAACTGAGTTGATTACTGGACTAGATCTCGTGGAATGGCAACTCCGTGTTGCCAATGGAGAAATCCTACCACTTCAGCAATCTGAGTTGAGCTTAACAGGACATGCAATCGAAGTTCGTTTATATGCAGAAGATCCTCGTCAGGATTTTTTACCTCAAACGGGGCGAATATACCGTTGGCAAGCTGCGGAGCTGCCTCATGTACGCATTGATCATGGTTTGCTTGAGCAGGATGAAATTAGTCCTTTTTATGATCCAATGGTGGCGAAAGTCATTGCCTATGGTAAAACCAGACAAGATGCTATTCGGCTATTGGCGCGTGCTGTAGATGACTGTGTTCTTTTGGGAGTAAACAGCAATAAACAGTTTTTGGTAAATTTGCTTAGACATCCGATCATTGTCAAAGGTGATACCAACACGGCGTTTATTCAAGAGCATTTTCAAACGGATCCAAGTCTACATCCGCAAACATTAGCTTTAGAGCATTTGGCTGTCGCAGCAGCACTATTCACCAATGCTTCCACTCAAAGCAGTTGGAATACAGGGATTGCTTTATCTTTACCGTTGAAATTGAAACATGACGATCAGCACATAGAGGTACTGGTAAAACGTGATCAAAACTTAGTGGGTGTTGAAATTTGTGGACAGACCTTTGACATCCACTTGATTGAGCAAAATGCACAACAACTGATTTATGAAACACATTCGGTACGTCGTTTAGTCGACTATGTCTTAGATGGAAATCGATTATATTTAGATGCCGTAAATGGCAATATTGCGGTTGAAAATGTTACTTATGCACCACCAGAAAGTACAGATATTGTTGGGGATGGTAAAATCCGTGCTCCAATGGATGGTGCAATCATCAATATTCTTGTCAATCCTGGAGATACTGTTTCTAAAGGGCAGACTTTATTGATTTTAGAAGCAATGAAAATACAACAGCAGATTAAATCTGATGTGGATGGTGTGGTTGAAGAGGTCGTGGGGCAGGTTGGGCAACAGGTGAAAAAACGACAGCTGGTTTTAAATATTCAGGCTTGAGCTGTTTTAGGTTGAATGATGTTGGTTTGATATAAAACTTCAATATCGTTGGATATTGGAGTTTTATTTTTGCAAAGTAATCTCTTTGTTGTTCCCTTGACAGCTTTTCAGTCTGTTGCTATTTTTCGGCAATTCTTATCAATACACAATCCACATGCCCATTGATGATGGCTTTGTTTATCAGCCACCTTTAGACCCACTCGAAATTATTTTTGAAGATGATGATTTTGTCGCTATTCATAAACCTGCAGGTTTATTATCTGTTCCCGGACGTTTAGCTGAACATCATGACAGTGCTTACTTTCGAATATTAGCACTATATCCAAATGCCAAAATCACGCATCGTCTGGATATGGCAACTTCAGGCATTTTGCTTTTCGCTAAGCATCGTGATGCTGAAGTGGCAGCCAGTAAAATGTTTCAAGCAAGAACAGTTAAAAAGAATTATATTGCTTTGGTTCAAGGGGAAATCAATAGTAATGGTCAAGTTGATGTGCCACTCATTACTGATTGGGAGAATCGTCCCCGTCAGATTGTGCATTTTGAATTGGGAAAACCTGCACAAACTTTGTTTGAATCAGTAAGCTATGATGCTGAAAAGGATATCAGCCGAGTATTACTCACTCCGATTACAGGACGCTCACATCAATTACGCGTACATATGCAATATATCGGACATCCGATTATTCGAGATAAGCTGTATCATCCTGAACCCTTCAATACTGATTTAACTCGTATGGCGCTACACGCAAGTTATTTATCATTTATGCAGCCGTTTACCAATCAGCTTGTGGAAATCGTCTCTAAGCCAGATTTTTAGCCACATTAAATTAACGTGAATTCGATGCAATTAAATCTTCAACTCATTGAAAGATAATAAATCTATGTAGATTTTTTCTGGATTTTCATCCGATTTTAGGATGAGGAGCGGAGCTCTGCAAGGGTTCGCCATACTTGTTTTGGCATGAGGAGCGAAGCTCCGTAAGCGCCACCATCAATATAGTTTCATTTCTCTTGATCAATAAAATGAAGGCGATCAATAGATTGTTTGATGATCTAAAGCTTGCACTGCCACGCTTTAGTGCTAAAGTTTAAATTCTTTTGCGTAAGCGATGCCTCACTTTTTCAGAAATGAAAAGTGACAAAAATCTTTCGTTGAGCGAGGGGTACATCCTTTACCCCCGCTCAACATGGCGACATCCATGTCGCCTCACGATAGCAACAACATCAATGATTCAAAAAGTACAAAATAAATGAATCATCCAAATCACTTATATGAATAATCAGGCAGTTTGACTGTATCACCTTTCATCAAGAATTTTTATCGAACTCAGGTTAAATTAAATTTGACTAAGCTCAAAAAATCAATGAAAAAGCCTGCAAAATTGCAGGCTTCTTTGATCTTATCGCGCGATTAAACTTGGTTGTTTACATCATCATTTTTAGTTTCACGAATTGCCAAGAATGCCAAAAGCGAAAGAATAGATGCAGCTGTTAAGTAGTAACCAACAGCTTGTAAACCGTACTTGGTCGCAAGCTCTGTTGCGATTAAAGGAGCAAATGATGCACCTAGAATACCCGCCAAGTTAAAGGTTAATGCTGACCCTGTATAACGAACAGAAATCGGAAAGATTTCAGATAAAACAGTCCCAATCGGTCCATATGTCATGCCCA
The DNA here is from genome assembly GCF_019702905.1 of Acinetobacter sp. Tol 5. Lineage (NCBI taxonomy): Bacteria > Pseudomonadati > Pseudomonadota > Gammaproteobacteria > Moraxellales > Moraxellaceae > Acinetobacter > Acinetobacter sp. Tol 5. The sequence goes on from NZ_AP024708.1 coordinate 608,548, forward strand.
TTAGTGCTAAACCTACACATAAGAACAAGAACACAATCACTGTACTACCTGACTCAAGCATACTTGCAAACACTAAACCAAACAGTGCTGAGGCAACACATACCCCGATTGAGGTTGCTCTACGTCCAAATTTCTCAGCAAATACAGCCGACAGTGGAATAAAGGCAGCAAAACAAAGGGTCGCAACAAGTTGCATTTCTAAGAATTGTGCACGAGAGTAACCCAGTTGTTTGGTTCCCCAGTTGAGCGCAAATACAGTGGTCAGATAGAACACAACGAAAGTACAAACCGCCGCAATTGTGCCAAGGAATAACATTTTATAATGTTTGGTCACAACTTCTTTAAACGGTACGTTTACTTCTTTTTGCTTGTTCAATACTTTTTGGAAAGCAGGAGTTTCATGCAGTTTTAAACGAATATATAAACCGACAATCACCAATGCAGCACTTGCAAGAAATGGAATACGCCAGCCCCATTGCATAAAGTCTGCTTCAGACATCAATGCGCCAAGACCAAGAAAAGAACCTGTTGCAAGAATAAAACCAATCGGTGCACCTAGCTGTGGGAACATCCCATACCAAGCACGTTTGCCTTCAGGCGCATTTTCAGTAGCAAGTAATACTGCACCTGACCATTCACCACCCAAACCTAAACCTTGACCTAAACGACAGAGAGCAAGTAACAGTGGAGCAGCAATACCAATTTGAGCATAAGTTGGAAGCAGACCAATACACACTGTTGAAATACCCATAGTCAACAAGGCTGCGACTAGTGTTGCTTTACGACCAATACGATCACCTAAGTGACCAAACACAGCAGCACCAATTGGACGTGCAATAAATGCAATAGCAAATGTCGCGAGTGATTGAATGGTTGCCGTCATCGGATCTGTACTTGCTGGAAAGAACAAGTGTGGAAAAATCAGGACTGCGGCAGTGGCATAGATATAAAAATCGAAGAACTCGATTGTTGTACCGACAAGACTTGCGAAAAGAACGCGAGTTTTTGAATTTGTTTGAATTTCTGGAGTAGCAATAGTTGATGACGCCATGGTGAACCTTACACTTTTAAAAGTAAAACGAGTCTTTAAAGCGTAATCTTTTTAAAAAAGGCGTAATTTCTTAAAAAAACAACGAGATCAACTCAAATCCACTCCATCAGGGTCACTGAGTTTTGAGTGTCTATGAATTAAATGACGTAAAGATAGATTGCAAGGAAATGTGATCCTGCACCGATCAGAACAAAGATATGCCAAATAGCATGTGTGTATCTTACGCTTTTTAAGGCATAAAACAATGCGCCTATTGTATATGCTAAACCGCCAATGACCAATAATTTTAATGCTTCTGGTCGCAAAAACTGTTGCATATCATCCATAACGAGCACAGCAAGCCATCCCATAATTAAATAGGCAGCCAAGGAAATCTTTTCAAAACGATGGATGAATATTAGCTTGAATAGTGTTCCAATAGCAGCGATCACCCAAAGTGCAATCAGTAAGTAATGAGCTTTAGCTGTTGGAATTGCAATCGCCAAAAATGGTGTATATGTTCCTGCGATTAAATAATAAATCGCCGTATGGTCAAGTTTTTTATACCAATGTCGCTTTTTTTCATCGACAGCAAAGTGGTAAATTGCTGAACTTGAGAATAATAGAATCATACTCAATCCATAAACAACCAACCCAAAAAATTGCCATCCGTGTAGATCATGTCCCTTAATCAGCATAAATACAGTCGCAATTGCAGCCAAAATTGCACCAAATGCATGACTCAAAGCATTGATGCGTTCTTCGTGTGCGGCATAAGTATGAATCATTTGATCATTCGACATTAGATTTTATGACCTTAAAAATACACTTGTATAGTAATGCAGTTTTACCTTTAAAGTAAGACGTTTTAAAATAGGTAACTTAATTAATACGAGTTTTGATCATGTCTGATGTCGCGAGTTTATCTGTGCAAGAACAACAGTTTTTTGATAGCGTACAGCAAGCTATTGATAATCAAAATTTAGATCGTTTAATTTTAAGTCAGTATAAAGGTGAATTGACTGATTTGGAGAAAATGACCTTTCGAGTCATCCAATTACAACAAGAGTCTGTTTTGAGTTGTTTATATCGTTATAAAACCAATGATATTACAAAAAACTATCCTTTATCCGATGCTTTAAGCACGATTCAGCAGTTGGCAGAACAGTGTAAACAAGCCAATTTATTTACCGATGAAGCAGAGATACAGCTTAAAAAGAATAAGAAGAAAGCCTTACTCACAGTAAGCAAAAACAAAGCGGGCAAATCCCCTAAAACTGAACAGCAAGCACACGACCGTAGTAAACAGCGTTTTGTCGATCAACAGAGTTATTTCCTACAACCGCTTGGAATTACCGATGCCAATGCACAAGTGATTCCAAGCATGGCACGTAAATGGAAGCAGATTAATAAATTTATTGAAATTTTCTCAGGGGCATTGACCCAGATACTACCACAAGAACTACGCGACCAGACACAATCTCAAGAACAGCCATTAAAGGTGGTAGATTTTGGTTCAGGCAAGGGGTATTTGACCTTTGCTTTGTATGATTATTTGACTAAACATCATCAAACTGCTGATGTGACGGGGGTAGAGCTGAATGATAAAATGGTGAAGTTCTGCCAAGACGTGGCAAAAGCCTCAGGTTTTGAGCAATTGGACTTTTTCCAAGGGGACGTAAGAACCTATCATCCTTCACATCTGGATGTGATGATTGCCCTACATGCCTGTGATGTTGCAACGGACTTTGCGATTCATACGGGGATTCGTTTAAATGCACAAATGATCATGTGCGCGCCATGCTGCCATAAAGAATTACGACCACAGTTGAAAAGCCCACAAGTTTTACAACCGATGTTGCAGTTTGGTATTCACGCTGGACAACAGGCAGAGATGTTAACAGATACGATTCGTGCTTTATTACTCAAAGCCTATGGCTATGAAACCAAAGTTTTTGAGTTTGTTGCTTTGGAACATACCAGTAAAAATAAAATGATTTTGGCAACGAAACGTAAAGATTTTGTTGAACCAGACCCTGCCGTTCTGGCACAGATTCAAGCCTTGAAAACTATGTATGGCATTCACAAGCAATCCTTGGAATTGTTGCTGAATAATCAATGGGATCAACAAGATATTGGAGAAAAGTGCTGATTAGAGCATAGCTGAGAAGTGGATTGATTTTGTACAAATTGAAACACCTGATACTTTGTATGGGCTAGGCGTAAGTTTATACGCTTAACCCATAGTGACCTGATATTTAGGTACAAGGAAATACCAAGATCAGGTCAAAGTTTACATGCTATTCTTGGTTGGTTTTATTGAGTTCAGCTTCTGTTTCACCTGCTGTTTTTTGAGCAACAGTATCAGGGAAATATTGTGGATTATCCATTTCTGGAATCAATTGTCCGTCTATCTTATGAATCAAGATACTGGTTGCGAATACTTCACGTGGTGCTTTATTGATGAGATCAGTTAAAAAGTCTGTACCTTTCGCAACGGATTTTACTTCACTGTCTTTACTGTCTCGTACAGGCATTTGAATATTATCAAAATTAATGACCGGAACTTTACAGCTTAATGGAACTTGAAAATTGTCATTATTTTCAATGATCTTGCCGCTTTGTTGACAGCTTTTATATGCAGAGCCTTGCGCTTTTAAGTGACGTTCAAATGCAGGTGCAACAATTTTAAAGTCATCAGCATTGAACTGTTCTTTAAGAATCTCCTTCATTTGTTGAGATGCCGTTAATTGCTTTTCAGCACTTTCATCACTGTTCTTTTTTGCTTCAGCTTCTGAAATACCTGCCATTGCCGCAGCCATTTTTATATTGAGTTGGTCTTGGTGATCTTCTTGAGAAAATAATCCGATCATACTTTGTGTGATCACTTTGACACGATCTAGTTCGGATGCTTTAGCGTAAATACTTTGAGTGGAGAGTAAAATTGCGCTATAAAGAAATACTTTAAATTTTTGATTTAGAAACATAATTATTCTACAAGTTTGGTTAAGTAAGTGATAATGAATGCATTGTCAGCATACAGTAGCATAATTTGAAACAATCAATGATCAATTTATTGGGTATTAGGATTTAACAAATGAGCCGATTTGAAATTCAATCAGGACCTTGGAGCCAACTTCAATACGATGCAGAATTGATTCGTAGAAAGGTTTTTATTGAAGAACAAAATATCAGTGAAGCGGAAGAATGGGATGATCAAGATGCTGTTTCATTGCATTTTGTCATGTATGAGCAGAATCAACCCATTGCAACTGCGCGGTTATTACAAAATGACAGTATTGGGCGCGTTGCGGTATTAAAAACATACCGTGGTGCAGGGATCGGTAAGCTGCTTATGCAATATATTATTGATGTTGCAAAACAGGAAGGTAGAACCGTACTTAAACTATCTGCGCAAGCCTATGCGACAAAATTTTATGAGAACTTGGGTTTTCAATTACAAGGTGAAGCATATTTGGATTGTGGAATCCCACATATCGATATGTACCAAAATTTAAAAAATAGTTGAAATCAAGCAAGAGAATATCATCATCAATGCTCAGTATAAAAACCCCGTTAATACAGTCACTCGTTTTAAGTCAAATCAATCAATGTCAGGTATGGCTAAAAATGGAGGCTTTACAACCTGCTGCTTCTTTTAAACAGCGAAGTATTAGTTATGCATGTCAAAAATATTTTGAGCAAGGCGCTCAGCGATTTGTCAGTTCTTCAGGGGGAAATGCTGGTTTAGCTGTTGCTTATACAGGACGACAACTCGGTGTTCCTGTAACAGTCGTTGTTCCTGAGACTACAGCACAACGCGCTCGAGAGTTAATTGCTCAACAAGGCGCTGAAGTGTTTGTACATGGTGCTTCATGGGGTGAAGCGAATGCATTAGCACAGTCTTTATTAACACAAAACGATGTTTTTATTCCCCCTTTTGATGACCCACTGTTATGGGAAGGTATAATCCCAATGATTGATGAAGTGATTGCTGAGGGGGTTATACCTGATGCCGTCGTTTTATCAGTTGGTGGTGGAAGCCTACTTTCCGGTGTGGTTGCAGGTTTAAATAAACATGGGCTAGGGCATGTTCCAGTTTATGCCGTTGAAACACAGGGCACGGCATCTTTAAATGCATCAATGATGGCTAAGCAGCATGTTGAGTTGGATTGTGTAAGCGGTATAGCGACCACTTTGGCTGCAAAAAAAGTCTGTCAAAATGCATTTGAACTGAGTCAACAATTTGATGTACACAGTCGAATTGTTTCAGATCAAGAGGCTGTCAATGCATGTCTAAAGTTTGTTGATGATCATCGTCTTTTGGTTGAACCCGCATGTGGCGCAACACTATCTGTACTTTATGATCAAAAAATTCAGTTTAAATTATCTGATCAGGTTTTGGTTATAGTCTGTGGTGGAGCAGGTATCACCTTAGAGACATTACAAGGATTTAATGGATAAACTGATTGAATCAGGCATAAACCTTAGATATTTTTTGAATGGAATATTTTGATTATTGAGTAGACGATAAAATGATACAAGCTGTATTATTTGATTTAGATCAAACACTTTTAGATCGAACTTCCTCACTTGTGCAATTTTTAAATTGGCAACTCAATACATTAAGCCTTGTTCCACTGTCACAACAGCAAAACTTTATTCAACGTTTTATTGCTCTCGATGCGAATGGTGCTGTGTGGAAAGACAAAGTTTATGCACAACTCATTCAAGAGTTTCAGATTTCCAAATATACAACACAAGATTTGCTTGCGAGTTATATTCAAGATTTCAACAAGTTTTGTGTGGCTTTTCAAAGTGTTGATTCGGTACTTGATCAATTGGTTAAGACTAATTTTTCGCTTGGGCTCATTTCCAATGGTCGGAGCCCATTTCAAGAGCGTAATTTTCAGGCATTAGGATTAGAGAAGCTTTTCTCTAGCATTATCGTTTCAGAAGCCGTTGGGTTAAGAAAGCCTGATCCCCAAATTTTCCTGTTGGCGTGTCACCAACTTGAACTTATGCCTGAGCAATGTATTTTCGTGGGTGATAATGAAGTTGTTGATATTGTGGGGGCAAAATCTGTCGGTATGCAGACCATTTTATTTGACCCAGAACAAAAAGTAATATCGACACAAGCAGATCATCGTGTAAAGTCTTTTCAAGACATACTTAGTATTTTAAAAATAAAATGAACAGATTATATAAGCATGGCATGGTACGACTTCAGGTTTTATTTTTATTTGGAGTCGTATTTCAATTCAGTGTATTTACACATGCCGAAACACAGCAATCAGCACCATTACCTTATGAGGTGCAGGTGGAAACAAAGCCAAAAATTTATGACCCAGCGACACAGTCGCGGATTCGAGTCTATCGAAAGGGTGCGACAAAAACTTTAATTCAACATTCATTTGATTGTGCAGGAAGAAAAGCTGGGATACGGGATTACTTAAGTGGAAATGGTGCATTATCTGCGCTCAAAGCGTATGCGAGAATCGCCTTTAATATCGAAGAAGGGATGCCACGTAGTGCAATGCAGAAAGAAGCTGAAAGCAATGCGATGCGAACCTACCAACTGATTTCCTATAAAGAGTTTATTTTAAATGCAGATCAACCTGTGAATTTATATGGTTTTGTATTTGGAGCGACTGATTCATCTCGGACGAAAGCACAAGTGATTGATCAATGTGTGGATGCTGTTGCTTCTTTTAGACCTCAGGCTGGGCATGATTACGAAATTTTAGGTCAATATCAAAATAACCAATGCCAATTTCAAGTATTTGATCTCAAAACCAATGCTCAAATCTCAGTTTCTGACAAACTTTATACTTGCCCTGAAAAGTCATGGAAGTTTTGGAAAAAGGACCATTAGATGAAGTGTTTGATTCATATTTTGGGATTGATGTTGACTGTGACTGTTCCTAATTTTACTTGGGCATCTTATGTCAACCACTGCTTATTGAGTGCTAAAGTCTTAGATGTGAAAGCCCCAACAATAGATAACATCAACAATCAATACCAAGATAAGCTTGTTAAAAGTCAATTATTCATCAACATAAAAGTGCTTAAAGCAGAAAAGCATGGAAGAGCGGATAGTGGATGTCAAACATTCGTCAATCAAACCATGAAAACAAAAATTGAACATCCACTTCCAGTGACTTTAAGAAAAGGTCAAATCATTGAGATAGAAAGTATCACCAAAGATGCATTTCCTCGTGAAGGGTATGACACAACATACTTGTTGAAGACAAACTAAACTAAAAAGACTTTATGCTTGTTTGGAAAATCTTTCCCAATCTTCGATGGCTTTGCGACCACAATCCAAGCCAACTTCATAGGTATATTGCAATTTTCGTTTATCCTTGCATAAACGACCAGCTAACATTTTATCGTCAGGTGGACAAACTTCTAAAATACCTTGCTGATTATTTTGACGCATAAAATCGATAGTTGCGTTATAACGTTGGCAACGTTGCTTAAGACTATCTGAAAATCCAGCATATTGATTCATTAAATATTTGGCAAAAAATTGGTCTGCTTTGCTACTGGCTTTGAAATAGCTTTGGGTTCGAGTACGTATAACCAATAAGTTTTTAATATTACTTTGCTGAGCTGCCCATTGCACTGGAAGAGCATCTGCGACACCACCATCAAAATAAGGCTCATCAAAAATATCAACAGCTTTCCTTGTAAGATAGGGAATAGAGCTTGAGGCACGTAACCCGTCAATAATATTGTCTTTCCCTGCACGTAAATATTCGGCATGACCAGATCGAGCATGAGTCAAGACCATGTAAAAATCAGGATTTTGTGCAAATAGCGTGTTTTGATCTAAAGGGTTTTCCTTTTCAACAGTATCCCACATCCACTGCATATCTAATAAATCACCGCCTTTAAAAAAACGACCATAGCGGATAAATTCAGGACGCAGTGAATGGTCGAGGTATAGTTCAATATTGCGACCGTGTTGCTTGGCAAGATAATTAGCAAGATTGGTTGAACCTGATGAAACACCCACAAATAGATCAAATGGATTGAAGTTTTGTTGTAGAAAAGCATCGAGTACGCCACAGGTAAAAGCGCCACGCATACCGCCCCCTTCTACAACAAGGGCATTACGTAAATTAGTCATCATTGATTACTTAACGAGAAGATTCTGTATGGCTATCATTATGAGGCATATTTTTCATTTGTTGATCAGACATTTGCCTATCATGGTTTGAGTGTTCAGATTCTGTGTGTGCTGTTGTATGAGAGCTTACTTTGTTTTGTTGACTCGGCATGTAATCAGGTTCATTACTTACAGCCATATAGAAAAACAATAGGAAAAGACAACTAAAAATCGTAGCAAAAATAACAGCTTTCGATTTCCATAACGGTTTTTTGGGAGTTTTTATATCGTTCATAGGAAAATGCCTAATAGAATGAACTATAGCAATTATTTTATCTCAAAAATTCTATTGATAGTGTAGCTTGAAGAAGAAAGACATAAAATAAATATGACTTTCTAGTTAGAGAAGAATTAACAATGATTAGCGCTAAGCATTAGCCTATGGTAGCTCAACTTTCCATCCTTCAAATCATATCAATTCCTATCATTTTTTTTAACTTATTTCTCAATGTTTATAACATCACCATTCAAATTAAAACTTAAAATATCAAAATAATAATGAGATTTAGTTTCTTTATTTTTATTTAACTTTTCAACAAATAATAAAAAAATGTATTTGAATTTAAGGACTTTAGTGTATGAAATTGTTTCTTTGAATAGAAAAAAAATGATTTTGATTTATAATAAGCTCAACTAAAAATGAATAAATTATTAAAATGAATAGCTTAGTAAATAGTATTTATAAAGTATTGGATCAGTTAGGATTAACCGCTCAAAAAAGAGCTTTGCACATTCAGTTTAGCAATCCTGATTTGACTGCCCAAGTGTTCTTACAACGCATTGATGGACAACATGCCATCAATCAAGGCGTGTCTGTGGAACTGATCTGTCTTGCAACATCTGCAAATATTCCACTCAAACAGTTTATCGGTTGCCAAGCTGCAATCGACCAAGTCACCGACCGCGGACAACTGTTCCGTACCACAGGCATCATTACCGAAGCTGCACAGGGACAAAGTGATGGTGCACTGACGGTCTATAAGCTCAAACTTGAAGATGCGACGTCACTGTGGCATAAACGCCGTAATAGTAGAGTGTTTATGAATAAGTCAGTGATACAAGTCATTGAAATACTTCATAAAGAATGGCAGAAAAGAAGTCCGCTGTTTGCTGCTAGTCTGAGTTTAGATAAAACTGGGCTGACCAAAGACTACGATGTTCGTCCATTGATTATACAGATGAACGAAAGCGACCACGATCTACTTACTCGTTTGATGAGAAGTGAAAATTTAAGCTGGTTGATTGATGAAGCCGAACTCAATGTTGCCAACATTTCAGCACCGATCCAAGCCCAAAAACTACGTTTAATTGATGACAACAGCCAATACACTGCGCTAGAACGCAGAAGCATCCGCTTTCACCGCAGCTCCGCGGTAGAACAGCAAGACACGATTACATCATTTACAGGTATACGTTCACTCCAACCGACTTCAGTACATATTCACCGTTGGTAAGCCGATATTCTTGAAACCGAAGAAGGTGCTGGCAATGTACAAAGCAAACATCAGCACAGTGACCAGTACGACAACGCCAGTCTAGGCTTAGAACAAGTATGGCACTTTAGCCCTGCATGGGTACCTGACCTGAATGGGGAAGATGGTGCAACGGCATCAGGCAACAGTCAGATCGAACGCTTTAACCAAAACCTTAGCAACTACTACGATGCCCAAGCCAAACAATTCACGGCAATATCGACGGTACGAGATGCACAAGTCGGCTATTACCTTGAGCTAAAAGGGCATCCTCAAATCGATCAAAAAGATTCTGCCGATCAGCAGTTCTTGATCATCTCCAAAACCTTTTATAACCAAAATAATTTACCCAAAGACCTCAACGAACAAATCACTCGTTTAGTTGAACAAAGCCATTGGCAGCTCAACAGTATCCCCACAAACAACAGTGAAGAACGCCAAGCCAATCAGCTGATCTTACAACGCAGAAACATCAGTACAGCGCCAGAATACAACCCACTCAAACACCGTCCAGTGGCGTATCCACAACGCGCCAAAGTGGTTGGTCCGAGTGGAGAAGAAATCCATGTAGATGAATGGGGACGTATCAAGGTTCGCTTCCTCTTTACCCGCAATGAAGACCATAGCCATGATGGTGGTGCAGGCTCGAATGACAATGATACCGACTCAGCTTGGGTTGATGTATTGACGCCATGGGCAGGTGAAGGTTATGGAGCTCGCTTCCTACCGAGGATTGGGGAGATTGTTGTTATCGACTTCTTTGATGGCAACATTGACAGACCATTTGTAGTAGGTCGAATCCATGAAGCACAACGCAGCCCGAGCAAGTTTGATGACAAAGGCAAGTTGCCCGATACCAAGAAGTTGGCAGGGATTAAAAGTAAGGAATATCAGGGCAGCGGCTATAACCAACTGAGATTTGACGATACCAGCAACCAGATCAGCAGTCAGTTACACAGCAGTCATGGCGCAACTCAACTCAACCTTGGCAACCTCAGTCATCCAAAAGAGACAGATAGTAGTGAAGGGCGAGGAGAAGGCTTTGAGCTAAGAACGGATCAATGGGGTGCGGTACGTGCAGGTCAAGGCTTACTGCTGAGTACCCATGCACAAGATGGGGCATCAGGTAATCATCTAGATACAACCGCAGCCAAAAGTCAGCTAGAAAGTAGCCTGAACAATGCCAAAGCCTTAAGTGAGGTTGCTAAGAACCAACAGACCGATCCTTTAGAAGTCTTGAATGAGTTAAAACAATTCCTGAATCAAATAGAAAAAGGTGAAAAAGATAAAGCCGATGCATTTAAACAAGCCTTGATGGTTTTAGCCTCGCCGAATTCAATTGGCTTGTCGAGCAATGAAGACATTCATATCTCTGCGGATAAACAAATTAGTCATAGTGCAGGGGATAGCATCAATCTGAGTACACAAAAGAATTTCTTGGTGCATGCACAAAACAAGATCAGTGTGTTTGCAGCACAGGAAGGTGCAAGGCTTTATGCTGGAAATGGTAAAGTGGAGATTCAAGCCCAAGGAGATGGTGCGGATTTGATTGCTCGTAAAGGTATTCAAATCATTTCGACTGAAGATGTAATTGAAGTTAAAAGCTTAAAAGAAATTATTCTTACATCTGGCACTTCACAATTAAAAATTAATGGCTCAGGCGTATTTGTCACGACTGGTGCTATGTTTGAAGTTAAGGCTGGACAGCACAGTTTTATTGGTGGAGCAAAAGTAGATTATTCATTGCCTACTTTCTATGAAAATATCTGTAAGCCATGCCTTTTAAATGCCGCAAAGTTTGGAATGGCATTTGTAGATAAATAAAATGAAAAGAGAAATTATTCCATTTAAACAGATACAGCGCTGCATCGAAGATTATCAACATGACTTGAATATGTATTTAATCTTGGATGCCGCACAAGTTTCAGATCAAGCCTTGTCATTTATTCATGAGTTTCAAAATGACTCAAGGATAGAATTCTATTCCTTATTTTCAGGTACCACAGAGGGGAATGCACCTTTTGAAGTCGCACCTGTTCTTTTACTCATCCATGATTTAGATCTTTTCAATGATGAGAGATTTAACTTTATTCATCAAACGTGGAAAGACGAACAGGCGCTCAATATTGTATTGAGCTCATTAGATCTGACTCAATTTGTTAAGAAAATGAAAAGTTATTTAACGGTTGAGTTTCCTGACGGAACCCAAAAATTATTTAGATGGTTTGACCCAAGAATCATCAAGAAAATTCATAAAATACTGCAAGATGAACAGCTTGATGAATTTTTTCAAGGCATTGAGCGTTGGGTGATTGCAATTCGAAATTATCAGGATGTGTACACGAATCAATTAATGATATTGGAGCATGCTTGATGTTTGTATTGAGCCAAGAAAAACTATTTGAACTTGATGTTGAACAAAACAAAGAGTTTTTATACGACTTAGTTTATGAAATTATTAAGGAAAATCCAGTATTAAAGCTGAATGGTCAATTCGATCAGTTATTAGGACCTATCCAGACGCTAGTTGATCAATATCTTGAAAAAGGAATCAACCAAATCAACACACTCAAATATATGGTGAAAAGCCATGTGTATTTGGGAATGGATTATCCAACTGATCCGCAATTTGCTTGGATAGAAAATGAAATGCAGCCTCACGATATTGGGGAGCAAGTCACTTATGTCGAGGCTTTCGATAAACTTTTAGAAGACTATAAGAAACGTGTTTTAGGGCAAGATTTCAACTTTTTTTTAACAGCAATAGCTCAATTAAAACAGAATCTTATTCAAATAGATCATCGAGAAAAATTTTCAATTCTTTATCCAGAAAAAGCTGAGTTTTTAAGAGAAAAAGGTGTATTTGATTCTCTTCAAGATCATTATTCAAATGATCTTCAATCTTATAGCGCATATGTGCTAGGAAATGAGTTTGATCATAATGTCTTTATAAAAAATATAACGCATTGGGAGGTGTAAGATGGGTGTGGGTGGCGCAAGTCCGACAGCGGGTACTTCGTGTGCAACGTGTTTAAGGAAGTTTACGGTGCATTTTAGGCATAATGAAAATGATTTTGATGGTGGATATGGATTTGACTGGTTAAGAAATGAGTATATTAATAATTTTAAAAAAGTAGATGGTATACATTATAAAAAAACATTCAAAGGAAATATTTCAGAACTTCTTGCAATTTATTTGGAGGGGCAAAAGACACTAATACGACCACATGGTTATAATTATATACCAGCATGGTTAGCAATTTTTCCAAAAACAACGAGTAAACAAAGTGCATCTGGGTCGCAGGAAATTAATAAAAATGGAGTAGACTTAAATTTAGAAATTGTTCAATTTAGTAGTGATGAAAGGGATCCTCTTACTAATGATGGAACCTCAATAGAATTATTAGCTACAAGTGATTTTATAAAATTGAATCCATCTAAATTTGATATTAAGCAGTTAATTTCTAATAGAAAAAATAGAGAAATCGATAAAATAAATAATAAAAATGAATTTTTTTATGAAAATACTAAGATAGTAAATATAAAATGTGAAGGTGGAGCTTTAAATCAGCATGAAGAGATCAATGTATTTGCGGTAAAGAATGGTGTAAGAGAGAAAGTAGGAAAGTTAATGTTATATAAAAATAATGATATTCTAAAACTAGAATTAAATTTTATTGATGTAATTAGCGATAATTACTCGATAGATAAACCAAATGATTATGAATATTATTTAAAGTTTAAGTCATACAATCAGGCTTTGATAAGAGCAGAGAAAAGATTGGAAACAAAATTTAACTTATTAGAACTAGCAAAGAATAATGAGGATGTTGCAGGTTTCTTGGCAGAAGTAAATTCAAGTAAACAATTAGATATTGATTATTTAGCAAATAGATTTGTTGATTTGTTTGATAAATATGGTGGCAAATATAGACCAATAGACGATCAAAAATATTTAAATATAAATGATGATGGACATACTAGGACTTATATCTTTTATACGAATATATCTGCTGGGAACGTTAATGGGTATGCGCCATCAAGAATGGAAGGGAGGCAAATGAAATGGGGGAATGCTATAGTTGTATTTAAGCAAGCACATACTAGAATGGACGTATTGGTACATGAAATTGGGCATAGTTTAGGACTACCACATGTTTTTGAAAAAAATAACAATAAATTTGAATTTTATCAGGGACAATCAGGTAACTTAATGGATTATACTTGGTTTTATAAAGAATCAAAACAGATTGTTAGTAAAATTACTAGAAAGTATTTTAGTAAATTTCAGTGGGATATTTTGAGAAGTGATAGGAGTCTAAAATGAAAAAGATTTTCTTAACAGTTTTTTTTATTTTGTGTGTGTCTTGTTCTTCTGAAAATAAAGGCGATACTCAATTAGAGGCTCATAGTGTCAATAAAAAGAATATAAATGATCCATGTTTTAATTCAGATTGTACACCAGAGAAATTTAATTCGCCTTACTATAAAATTCCATATGAGAAGTTAAAGGATCTTGAATTTTTAAATTATGAAAATTTTGGCACTGTTTTATTAAGCAAAGATGTCTTGAGTAGTGAAATTTTGAAGGGATATAGTTTTAAAGATAAAGATAACTCGAATTATATAGATCTTGAAAATGAAGCTATGTTAACAATTAATCCAAATCCATCAACAGGCAAGGTTAAATCGATAGATTATGAATTTTTAACGTGTTCATCAATTCAATTAATAGATAAAGATAGAATAAAAAAAATTATAAACATTTTTAAAAATACTAAAGTTAATGAAGGTTTTTTTAAATTTGATATTAATAACATTAAGGAAGGTTTTTCAACTAATACAATTTACAATAGAGATAATATTGTTTATGAAATTTCATGTGATATTAAGTCACAGAATGGTCAATTTCATATTTATAGAAAATAAATTTTTAAGTGATTTAAGATAATGATTTTTAATAAGGGTAATTACAAGATATATTTAGGGTTGGTTCTAGCTTTTGCTGTTGGCTGTGATGGGAAGGTAATAACGAATGATAGTAAAGATATAGATTTGATAAATAAGTTCTGTCTTAATAAAGAACCTAATGTAAATCTAGATATAAATAAGTATTTACCTTCGGAAAGTTCAATGGAAAATCCTATAAAGAAAAATTTAGGAATAAGTGTAGTGAATTTTTTTGATAAAATTCAAAATGCAAAAACATTGGATAATATGAATATATATGAAAATCAGGGGTATATTGATATTATTGATGATAATTATGATTCAATAGGCAAGATTATAATAATTCCAGATGGAGAATATGTCAAATATATTAATTTAGAAGTTGGATCTGCTCCTGATATTTTTAAAAAAGAAATTTTAAAGAAAACGATAATAGATGTAATAAATGTGTTGAATAATCATGGTGATTCAGAGATTGCCTACAATAAGATGTTAGAAGACTTGTTGGTAAATATGAAAAATGGTGTGTTTAATTTAAAAAATGGTATCTATTCAGGTTCTTTTAAAGATAATGAAATTGTATATGAGATTTCAACAATTAATAAAAAATTTATTGCTTCTAAAGTTGCTAGTGGTGAAATTAAGGATGTTGATTGTAAAACTAGAAAATACCATGATTATAGTGATATAGAGCTTTCGATTTTTTCAATATATAGAAAATAATTTATATATTTTATAGTTTTTTAGGCAGTGTTTTTATGAAATTTTTAATTTTGATATTAACGATTTTTTTAATAAGCGCATTTGCTTTTTTATTTAAATCGAATAATAATGATTGTATAGTAGGGAATAGTGAAAACTCAAATGTTGGGAATAGTTACGATGTAAGAGTTGGGAAAAATATTTCTAGATTTGTAGATGAAAATAAAATTTTTTTAAATTATAATCAAAAAGAAATAATTAATAGATATAAGAAATTAAATAGCAATTATATGGTGTTAAAGGTTTTAGATAAACTTCCTGTTGAAGTGGGGTTCGCAGATGGTACTGTAGGTAATAATATGGAAGATAATAAGAATTATATGTCTAATCTAGATGTAAATATAAACTTTAAGACAGGTTACATATTCTTTAAAAGCACGAATTATGTACCCTATGATAATAAAATTGAGAATAATATTGCTAAAATGCTAGGTGACCAAGTTTATGTGATCAATGCAAATAAAGTGGATCATAAAAATTTAGATGAAAATATTAAACTTTTTATTAAAAAAATTGAATGTAGTACTTCATCACAAGAAGAAGTGGTAGAATGGAATATAAATGATATGCATATCATATTAGAAGCATCAGGAAATAAAAATGAAAAACAAAATAGTCTTTTTTTTACAGTTTATTTTACAAAGAAAACGGATAAAAAGTATGAAACATCAATATATTAGTTTTATTTGTGTGGTGGTTAATTTTGTTTTAATTTATGTAGCATGTGATGAGGTGTAATATTGATCAGGATAATTCTAACTATCATACTAAGCACTTCTTTATTACAAGGCTGTTCATCTAAAGAAGTATTAAGTTACCTATGCAAAGTTGATGGTAAAAAAGCAAAAAAAGAGAAATATCAAAATATAGAAAAGAATCTGTCTAGAGATATTAATTTATTTGTTGTGAATAATGATTTGTATTTGGACTATAATTTTAAAAAAATATATAACAAGTATAAAGAGATGAATTCAAATTATCTAAAGTTAAAAGTTATTGATCGATTATCTGCTGTACAAGGTTTTGATAATGGAGTCGTTCATAATGAAAATTTTGAAGATAACGACCATCATATGTCTACGCTAGAAGTACGAACTACTGGGCAAGGTCCAAATACAAACTTTTACTCCAGTGATAATTTTGTGCCATTTGATGATAATATCCATAAAAATATTAATCAATCAATTACAGATCAGGCTTTTCTAATAGGTATTGCAGCTTTAGACAAGAAAAATATTAATGAATTCATTGAAAGTTTTTTAACTAAAGGGCGCTGTCAAGGTGGAGATAAATATGGAAAAGTTGTTTCTGAAAGAAATTTTAATGGTGTTCATATCATTTTAGAGTCGGAGCCAGAGTGGTTTGTAGGAAAAGGACAAGTCAATAGTTTTGCTTATACTGTTTATTATACCAAGGCGACAGATAAAATTTATGAAAAATCATTGTATTATTAAAATTAAAGCCATATTTTTAATACTTTTTTCTCTGGCATGCTATGGCTGTAAGAATAATATTGAAGATTCTAAAAAATATTATATTTTTAAGAGTACTACAGAACATCAAGTCGTTCCAGAAATAGATTTCAGTAAAAACTCACCTGTAAATCAACTTAAATTGGAAGAGATTCCTGTTAGTTTTTCTAAAATCGAAAATGCAATCTTAACTTCAGGATACATTGAATCAAATAAAGATGCTTCAATAGTTCATAAACGATATGAAATAGAGCCAAACTCATATGGTATAAATAAGATTTTCTTTTATAGTCAAGGTGTTGAACTACCTGAAATTTCTTCTACAGTGTATTCAACTGGAGAAAACTTAAAGCATCAACGTAAGATCGTTATTTATTTGGGTCATGATTTTGACAAATCTATTGGAAAATATAAAAAAATTAATTTGAATCCAGAAGTTCCCATTATTTATGCTAAAGTTTTAGGGCTAAATGAGACAGATTCAAAGAAAGTATATGAAAAATTACTACATGAACATATTGCTGATATAGAGAATGGAATAAATAAATATGGAGATTTTTTAGTTACGAATAGAATTAAAGTTTCTGATTATTGGTTTGAATTCAATACTGAACAAACACATAATAATACTACTTTTTATATTTACAAAACCAATGGTACACCTAGGGTAAATGCTACTGAATAATATAACTTTTAATTGTGAAAATTTAAAATGGGTAAAATATTTTTAATTGTTTTTCTTGCTTTTTTACTATCTTATGATTTTAATGCGAAACCTAGTATTTACTTAAAAACTATGGGAGAGTATGAGCACAAAATAAATGATCCTTGTTCAAGTGCCGATTGTACACCTAGAGCTTTATCCACACCATATCATCGTATTGTTTTTACTGAAAGAAAA
Organism: Acinetobacter sp. Tol 5; assembly: GCF_019702905.1. Taxonomy (NCBI): domain Bacteria; kingdom Pseudomonadati; phylum Pseudomonadota; class Gammaproteobacteria; order Moraxellales; family Moraxellaceae; genus Acinetobacter; species Acinetobacter sp. Tol 5. Next base: position 626,309 of record NZ_AP024708.1, read on the forward strand.
AGAATTGATAAGGTTGTCTTTAAAGATTTTATTGGTGGTTTGGTCTATAAGAAAGTCATAACTGAAAATGATTATAGAAATGTAAATTTTGATGATAATTTTAATTCTTTGACTATTTTAATTAGAAATTCTATTCTAATTGTTAATCCATATTCAGGCGGTTCAGGTGTTAAATCTGTTGAATATAGATTTGAGAATTGTAATCAAATTTCTGATTTTGATAAAAATAATATCAGGAATATTCTAAATTTAATTAATTTTGATAAAACAGATAAAGATTTTTATGATTTTAGCAAGAATGGTGGTGAAATAATGATTAATAATTTTTACGAGAAGGGAGTTGGCTTGGAGGTGAATTGTGATCCAAAGAATAATTCTGGACAAGTAAATATATATCGCAGATAAATATTAATTTTTTTTATTTCAAGTGATTTTTTTTGGTTAAGTTTATGAAATATAATATTTTTGTTTGGAGTGGGGTGGTATTTTTAATTAGTACTTCTGTATCGTACTATAGTTATGGAACGAATGTAGATCAGCGTTTTTTTATTTTTGAAGATAAAAATAAATCAGTGTTATCAACAGAAATAAATTATTCAAGATTTGCACCAGTCAATCAGCTGAATTTGAATGCAATGCCAATAATTTTAGATAAAGTTATAAAAAATATCGAAAAATTCGGATATGTGAATAATGAAGTAGCCAAAAACAGTCGACACTTTGAAGTGATTTCATATGGCGGAACAGTAAAGAAAATCTATTTTTTTGATGGTGTCAGTGATACACCAGAGCTCTTCTCTGAAATTTATGCAGCGAATCCTAAATTCAATAAAATCAAAAGTATTCGATTAAATCTGAGTGCAGGGTATAATGGAAATAGATTTGAAAAAATCAATATAGATACTACTATTCCTATAAGTCTTGTTTCATCATTAAACATAGTTGATGAGAGGAAAGCGAAAAAAGTATATACATCACTGATGAATCAGCATCTTTTAAATATCAAAAACAATGTGAATGTATATTGTAATTTTTTAGTGACGACTAGAGTAAATGTTCAAGATTATTGGTTGGAATTTAATACTGAACGCATAAAAAATAATACCTATTTTAATATTTATCAGAGTAAAGAAGTGCCTGAGAAGTGCGGCTTTTAAAAGTGAATAAGGGCATTAATAAAATTTTGATAATTTTCAAATTTGATCATATAGCACTTAAAATAGTGGGTAGTGTAAGCATCATATGACCCAAGTGATTATTCTGGTCAATTCCATATCTATCGAGAATAAGCTATATTAGCAACACCAGAATAGATAATATATAACATGTCAAATTTACAACAACTTTTTGCTCAAACTCAAGAAAACTACGAATTGATCCCTGATTTCATTGATCAACTTTTAGCATCAGAAATTTATTGTCTAGCGACGCAGGACAAAGACAAGAACGTTGAATTCCGCATTTTGGAAACACCAGAAGGTGATCAAGCCATTCCATTTTTTATTGAACTTGAAACCATCCAAAATGATATTGGTGCTGATGTTGAATATATTGCTTTGAATACACGTCAGTTTTTTGAAATGACCAAAGGGGCAACCTTAGTATTGAACCCAACCTCAGCATTATCAAAAGAATTCCAACCTGAAGAGATCAAAGCTATTTTAGAAATTGATCAAATAGACTCTAATAATTTAAGCATTTAATTTTTCGAGTACTTCATCAATTTTTTTCATACGCTTAATTTCATCCCACAATGCCTTGGCTTCGGGGTAATGCTTAGACATCATTCCAAGCCATTGTTTATAACGCCCAACCATATTCATTTCTTTTTTATAGGTGCCGTTCAAAAAACGAATCTGTAAATTTAATAATTCTGACCATGTAATCAGCGGCTCATCTGTATTTTTACGGATGCATTGTGTTAAGTCTGGTGTCGTGACTGCACCACGCCCAATCATTAGATCTTGGCATCCTGATTCAAGTTGGCATTGCTTGGCATCGGCATTGGTCCAAATTTCACCGTTGGCAATCACATTGATTTTAATGGCTTCACGAATAGGTTGAAGTTGATCCCAAAAAGCAGGTGGCGTATAACCGTCCGCTTTGGTTCGAGCGTGTACTGTAAGCCATGAAGCGCCAGCATCTTCTATGGCATGCGCATTTTCAAGGGTAAAGTTTCGATCCATGTAACCCAAACGCATTTTGGCAGAAACTGGAATGTGTTGTGGAACAGCATCACGTACTGCTTTAACCAACTCATGTACAACCTCAGGCTCATCGAGAAGTACGGAACCTCCTCGATGACGGTTGACTGTTTTTGCAGGACAACCAAAATTCATATCGATGGCAGGTGCGCCAAGCTCGGCAGCACGTACGGCATTGGCAGCCAGCATTTCAGGATTATTTCCTAGAAACTGTACATGTACAGGTGTTCCAGCAGCAGTTTTCCCTTCATTTTTGAGCTCTGGGCAGTAGCTATGGTAAATATGATCAGGTAGGACAGAGTCTGTTACACGGATAAACTCAGTCACGCACCAGTCGAAACTACCGACATGCGTTAAAACATCACGCATGATGGGGTCAGTTAAGCCTTCCATGGGAGCAAGAATGAGTTTCACAGTGGAGTTACCCGATCAGATAAAAACAGCGTTATACGGTTTTTTTAATTAGATGTCTAGTAAATTAATTGAAGTATAAAGAAATAAGTTAATGAAAATTATTTTTTATAAATTTAAGAAATATTTATTATAAGTAATAAAATATTATAAAAGTAAAGTTTTTTTGAAACCTTTTGTTAAAAAATAATTTTTTTCTAATATTTATACTTAAAAAATTAAATTTTAAAATGTAATTCAATAATAAGAAAGGGAGAGAAATAATTTTAAAAAATAATAGATTTATATAATAAACTGATAAAGGGAAAATATCATGAGGTGTCTAATATATTTGTGTAGCCTTTTATTTTTAACAGGATGTACGAACCTAGTGACTCAAAAAAGAGCGCTGGTTGTAACTGATATAAAGAATCCTAATGTTAAAACGATGAGTATTCCAATAGATATTCGTTTGTCTCGAAGTTTTACAGCTTCAGATGGAAAAATTTATATTTGTGACCAACCTATGCCAGATGTTGCTAGATCAGATTCTTTTGGATCAAAAGGAAATCTTAGTGCAAAGTTGGCTGATTCAGGAGGAGTATTGAAACAAGATATAGGAGGAGAGGGCAACATTAATTCATCAACTGCGGTTTTACAATTGAATGGACGATCTTCTGCCGTATTATTAGCTCGTGATTTAATGTATCAAATATGTCTTAGTGCAGCAAATGGGACTTTTGCTGCTCAGCAAGAACTCTTTAAAGATATTTTAAAGATCGTGGATAAAGTTGCAGATAAGGAGAAAGCAACAGCACAGTCAAATCAGTTAGCGACACAGGCTCTAATTTTGAGACCAGAAATTGTTGAAAATAATAGGAATGCCTTACTTGGAGTGAGTTTAGTTGGTATTGCCAAAACTTATCATAAATGTTCAGTTGATGCGGAAAAAAATAAAGATCAGTCGAATAGTTGTGATAATGAATTGAATAAGGATATTAAACAAAAAATAGAGGGAAAATGAAATGCAAGCAGAAAATTTATCAAATGAACTCTTAGATTATTTAATGACGCCACCTAAAACATTTTTATATTGGCGCATTAAGGATACTTATCTAATAGTTGCTATTATTGAAAAATGGGATGAAACAACAATCACATTAAAAACTGAAGAAGGAATGGTTTCTAAGGAAAAACGTACAGATGTTAAAATAATGGTTCCTTAACGCGTATGCCTTATTTTTATAATAAAAATAAGGCATACTTTATTCTAGTTGTTTATATCATATTTTCAATAAAATTAGCAGGTGATTTAACGATGCAAAATCATTTCTAAAACGAATTTAGAACCGATAAATCCAATTGCCAGTAAGAAGAATCCAATCATGGTAAAGCGAATGGCTTTTTGACCACGCCAACCAAACTTATAGTGACCGATTAACAATGCACCATATACAAACCAAGACACAATACTAAAAACTGTTTTATGGGCTAAGTGTTGGGCAAAGAAATCATCAATAGTAAAGAAACCAAAACATAAGGCTACAGTGAGTAGAACAAAGCCTGTGATTAACATATCAAAAAGTAAAGATTCCATTGCTTGATAGGCGGGAAGGAAATTCACCCAAATACGTTTTTTCTGTTTCTTTTTTAATTCACGATTTTGAAACCAAATCAGTACAGCTTGTATGGTTGCCATGAGTAAAACTGCATAGGCGGATAAGGACAAGATGATATGAATGTCTAATCCTAAAGAGTGCTGTTCGATGAATTGATCGGGTTTACTAAAGCCAAAACCTAAAATCAATCCAAAAGCAGCAACGGGAATCCCAATCAAATTGAGTGAAAGTACAGGTCGATAGGTACTGTACAACATACTTAAAAGTAACATTAAAGCGGAGGTAAACGACATCAAATTAAAGACGTCATAATTAATCCCTAGTGGTGTAAGTATATCGTTATGCAGTACACTTGCATGTAATATCAGCCCTAAACCTGACACGATGCCAATAAACCAAGGGTTTGCAGGACGTTTAGACATTAAGTGCATAAACAAATACCAAAACGAAGAGGTATAGGCAATTAATGCTAAAATCGTATAAACCAAGGGTAGGCTAATCATGTCAAACCTTTTTCAGGATGATGAATATTCATGCTATATGATATAAATTCTATGTGAACTACAGTATCCTATAGCATCTTGAGCATAAATTTTCTATTTTAAGAAAGATTTTTTTGCTACTAGCTATTTTAAGCGGATTTTGCAATGTTTGATACCTTAACAGAACGACTCACGCAGAGTCTCAGAAATGTTACTGGCTCTGGGCAGCTAACCGAAGATAATATTAAAGATACCTTACGTGAAGTGCGTATGGCACTTCTTGAAGCCGATGTTGCTTTGCCTGTAACTCGTGAGTTTATTGCGAAAGTTAAGGAAGAAGCATTGGGACAAGAGGTGATGACCCAGCTTTCACCAGGTCAGGCTTTCGTTAAAATTGTTTATGATGAACTCACCAAAATGATGGGTGAGGCGAATGAAAGCCTAGATTTAGCTGCTAAACCACCAGTTGTGATTCTTTTAGCAGGTTTGCAAGGTGCTGGTAAAACCACCACTGCTGCAAAACTTGGACGTTTCTTAAAAGAACGTCAAAAGAAAAAAGTCGCCATGGTTTCTGCCGACGTTTATCGCCCTGCCGCAATTAAACAGCTTCAAACGGTTGCTGGTGAAGTTGGTGTTGATTTTATTGAGTCAGATGCTGCTGAAGATCCAATTAAAATCGTACAGCGTGCCATCGGGCAAGCCAAAATTAATTTTAACGATGTTTTGATTGTCGATACCGCAGGTCGTTTACATGTCGATGATGACATGATGGACGAGATCAAAGCATTACATGCAGCAGTTGCACCAACAGAAACACTGTTTGTTGTCGATGCAATGACAGGTCAAGATGCTGCAAATACAGCCAAAGCCTTTAATGATGCATTGCCACTTACAGGGGTCATTCTGACTAAAACTGATGGCGATGCACGTGGCGGTGCGGCGCTTTCAGTACGTGCAATTACAGGTAAGCCAATCAAATTCTTAGGTATGGGTGAAAAACTCGATGCCTTAGAACCATTCCACCCAGAGCGTGTTGCACAACGTATCTTAGGTATGGGTGATGTGCTTTCTCTTGTCGAAGAAGTTGAACGTAAAATCGACAAAGAAAAAGCCGAGAAGATGGCGAAAAAATTGCAGAAAGGCGGAAACTTCAATTTTGAAGATATGCTGATGCAATTTGAACAAATGAACAAAATGGGCGGAATGATGGGCTTCTTAGATAAGTTGCCTGGTATGAGTAATTCAGGGATACAAGACGCGATTGCACAAGCAAACCCTGAAAAACAAGTGAAAAAAATGGAAGCGATTATTCAATCGATGACCATTAAAGAACGTCGCAACCCTGATTTAATGAATCCAAGCCGTAAAAAGCGTATTGCTGCTGGGTGTGGTATGGATGTTGTTGAAGTGAATAAACTGATTAAACAACATGCACAAATGGCGAAAATGATGAAAAAATTCGCCAATCCATCGGGTATGGCAAAAATGATGCGTTCTTTAAGTGGAATGCAAAAGCAATTTGGTGGCGGTGGTGGTATGGGACCACTATTTGGAAATAATGATAAGAAGTAAGTCTCTATTTCTTTTATAAAAAGCGCCTTAGGGCGCTTTTTTGTTGAATAAAAACAACATACTTCTCTTTATTCTTTAGATATTGTGATACGATTGATTAGGTAAAATTTAAACTACTGATAAGAAAAGATCTATGAAAAGAGTTTTGATCGTACACGGTTATCATGCTTCTTCAGAGGATCATTGGTATCCATGGCTTAAATTACAAATACTTGCGACGGGAAATGAGTGTGAAATTGTTCAATTGGAGCAGGCAGATCATCCTCAATATGAAGTTTGGAAACATAATCTGGTACAACAGATTAAAACACTAAATGAAGATGTGATTATTGTTGCTCATGGTCTAGGTTGTATTGCAAGCTTAGCTTTTCTTTCTAGTGAATTACTTGGAAGAAAATTAGGCGCATTATTTTTAGTGGCTGGGTTTAACCAAAATTTACCGACATTGCCAGAGCTTAATTTATTTTTAAACAGCGCTCGCATAGATGATGCTTTACTTCGATTAAACATCGTTCATCGTTTTATATTTTTTTCCAACAATGATCCTTTTGTTCCAGCACCATTCAGTATTCAACTTGGGCATTTATTGAATACTCAAATGATTGAAGTGAAGGGTGCGGGGCATTTTATGGCAGCGGAAGGTTTTAATACGCTCACCATCCTTTGGGAAAAGCTGGTTATTTTACTCAACTCGGAATCATGAACGCAGGCTGTGGGGTGAAATTATTTCATAGATTTTAGAATTATTGATCGGTAGTGAATTGTAAATATAATTCCTCAAGAATGTTTTGAGATTGTACTTCGTCATCAACAAGTTGACCTTGTTGATCCCAAACCCTGCTCTCAACAATGGTATTATCTTCACTTGGGTTAATTTTGAGTTCGGCTGCGATTTTGCCATTTTTATACCAAATTTTTTGAATGATGGTCTGGTCATCAATATAGCTTTCTTCCAATCCAAGTTGCTTATTGGGATAAAAGTTTTCAGCTTTTCCAATAGGCTGTAGGTCTTTATAACTGGCTTTGAAATTGATCGTTCCATTCTCATAATAACCCGTTACATTACCATCAATATACTTTCCATCAAAACTGTTTAACCCTTGAGGTTCTTTAATCCAAAATGGATCAGATTGTTTTTTGTGGCTGTTTTGATAGAAATCTTGTACTAAAAAGCGCCCATCTTTGTCTCTGCCTAATAGTTTCCTAAAATAGCCATTTTCTACTGGTTGAAGTGAATAACCTTGATCCATGACTGATGAGCCACATGAGCATTCTTCATCACCTGCATCTGGTGCAAAATAGGCAATAATCGCTTCATTGGTTGCAAGAGTTTTAGAAAGGTTTGTTGTGCTTGATGTGGTAGAAAGTTGACTACAGCCAATCATGCTTATGCTGATGAGGCAGGTACTTAACAATACTGGGATTATTTTCATGATGAATTCTCTTTATGGTCTTTTTTAATGCTCTTTTTGAGAGGGTGATATATTTAGATCGAGCATAAATCATTCATCATGAAAATGTATGTAGATTTAATTTGTCTGTCGATCTATATAAAACTGTAAGCCTTTGAGTAACAAGTCTGTTTCAATGCGAGGTTGATACTTCTCAAGGAACTGAGCAAACAGATAAGCATCACCGCCCGTTAAAATCAGCTTTCGAGGTTGTTGTTCAAGCACTTTTTCAATCGTGCTTAATAAACCCAAGAAAATCCCATGATGGACAGCATCTATGGTGTTGCGACCAGGGCTTAACTCTGAAAATGCAGCATCGGGAATTTTAATTCCTTTGGTTTTTTGAATCAAAGAGTCTCGCTGTAAATAGAGATTAGGAAGAATATAACCGCCTAAATGTTGAAAACCTTGTGTTAAATCAATGGTTAAGGCAGTACCACAACTGATTACACATAAATCTTCTTCAGCTTTTGCAACTGCTAAAACTTGTAACCATCGATCAATTCCGAGCTGTTCGATGTGGTCATAACCACAGCGTAAGCCAGCATATTCTGCATGGACTTTGGCAAAAGTGACCGGAATATCCAGTAACTTCAAAATCTGGATAATACGTTCATTGTTCTTTTTATCTTGAACAGATGAAATGCCGATGCTGTCTAAACTTAAACTACGAAAATGTTGGATTAAACCAAGTAATAAATCCGCAGGAGATTGCAAGTGCAATTCGGCTGCTTGCTCGATGATTTGGTCATTTTCAGTGATCCAATATTTTAGCCGGGTATTTCCAATATCTAACCAAAGTGCTTTCATTAACAGAACTCGTATGGGGGATACAATGAGGAGTCGCTTTAGATTGAATCCTCATGCTTTATAAATCAAATGTTTCGATAAGATCAAGCAGACATAAACTTATGACTCCGCTAAACGTAAACGTCCTTGGTATACACTGACTAAGCCTTGAGGTGTCACTAAATTGAGTGCGCCATCATCCGAAATCCCTTTAAAAATCCCATGGATTGAATTATGGACTTGTTCAAAATGTACCGCTTGATCCATAAACGCAGCATAATGATTGAATCGTGCAGCAAGGTTATAACAACCATGATCAAACCATTGCCCAGCTTGTTGAATCGCCAAATACATTTCAGAAATGATTTGAATGCGGTTCGGGAACTGGAGACCTAATTGCATTACTGAGGTGGCTTGTTGGGTAATATTTTGCTCAGAAACCGGAAATAGATTGATGCCTATTCCAACAATTGCCTGCTGTGGTGAAATCGGTTCGACCAAAATCCCCCCCCATTTACCTTGTGAACTATAGAGATCATTGGGCCACTTAATTTGTAATCCAGTTAAGCCCTTCAGTGACGGCATTTGTAAGATATTTAAGGCAATTTCTAAGGCTAAACGCCCATCTAAGGGTGTTCGAGTTTCAAGCAATGTGCTTAAATAAATATTGCCGGCTGGGGAGACCCATTCCCGTTGGTGCTGACCTCGCCCTTGAGTCTGAGTTTCACTACAGACCAAAACCGTCTTGACGCCACTAAGCGCAATCTCACGTACATCATCATTGGTTGATGTTGTTGTCTGTTTTAAAAGCAGCACTTCGGGGAGCTGATGTGCTTGTGTAAGCAGTTGTCTAAGATGACGAGTCTCTAAATCCATGTTGAATCTGAGAAGAGTGAAGGAACATTTATGGAGTTAATCATATATTTAGGTATTGGTGCAATCGCTGGATTCGCCGCTGGTTTATTTGGTGTTGGTGGTGGCTTAATTATTGTACCTATTCTTTATGTGGTGTTTACCAAAATGGGTTACGATCCATCGGTCATCATGCATATGGCATTGGGGACTTCGCTGGCGACAATTATTGTTACCTCTATTAGCTCTGTCACTGCACACCATAAAAAGGGCGCAGTACTTTGGAATGTTTTTAAAAATCTCGCACCAGGTTTAGTACTTGGCTCATTCATTGGTGCTGGAATCGCGGATATTTTATCTGGGCAACATTTACAGCTGATTATCGGTGCCTTTGCACTTTGGGTGGCATTTAAAATGTTTAAAGGGGCAAATGTTCAGGTCGATGAATCTAAACAATTGCCTTCAGCACCTAAACAAATGCTTGCCGGTAGCGGAATTGGGATTGCTTCTGCAATATTTGGTATTGGTGGTGGAAGTCTGACAGTACCTTATTTAAATAAAAATGGTGTGGTCATGCAGAAAGCCGTAGCGACTTCAGCGGCTTGTGGTTTACCGATTGCAATAGCAGGGGCGTTAGGTTTTATGTTCTTTGGTGCGCAAGAGCAGACTGAGATTAAAAACGCGATTGGTTATGTGCACATTTATGCGTTCATTGGGATTAGTGTGATGAGCTTTATCACGGCTAAATTAGGAGCAAAAGTTGCTCATGCACTTTCACCTGCAATGTTGAAAAAATGTTTTGCATGTCTACTCACATTGGTTGGTCTTTATTTTATTTATCAAGGGATTATGAAGTAAGTTGTTGCTTGATATCCGATCAATAGCACTTCTCCCTTAAGCAAAGTTGACTTAAAATGCATTAAAATTGTCGGACAATGTCATGGTTTATTTTGAATTAAATCAGGTAAAACTAAAATAATGACAATTGACATTGTCCAAGAATAATAAACCGAGATAGGAACGATATGCATTTGGAAGAAGTGGACAGCCTTTCAGAACAAATTGCCAAACATATTAGCGAACAAATCATTAGTGGCGAATTGGTTGAAGGTGAACGTATACAAGAACTACGTATTGCCAAAGAACTGGATGTCAGTCGTGGCTCGGTACGCGAAGCCCTTTTGCTTTTAGAAAGAACGCATCTAATTGAAATTTACCCACGCCGTGGAGCAATCGTATCTGAAATGTCCGCACAACAAGTGCGAGCATTGTTTGATACCAGTGCTTTATTATTGGGACAGATTGTGCAACGGATGAGTGAAACATGGCGCAATCATGAAGCTGAGGCAATTCAACACATGATGAATCATTTGGTTGAACAGGTAAAACAAGGCAATACAGAAAAATTTTATGATGGTATTTTCCAATTTCTCTCTGCTCAGCAAGATATGGTGGGTAATCCATATCTGATGAAGTTTTATCGTGAGCTGTTACCATCACTACGTAGAAGTTATTTTTTAACCTTAAATACTTCAAGACGCGAGCTTCAAGAAGCATTAGAATTACTTAAGTTGGTGATTGATGCAATTTTAATCCGAAAATCACAACAAGCTACTTTATTTATGGAAGATTTTTGTCGACACTTGCGTAATCTCGTGTTGGAATCTCTGACACGGATGAAACAAATTGAACTCGCTTGGGCGCGGAGATCGCGTCGGTAGTAACTAGGACATTATGCGTTTAAGCAGCTTAAAACTTTCAGGCTTCAAATCGTTTGCCGATAGTACAACATTACAATTCAAAGATAACCGTACCGCGGTCGTAGGTCCAAATGGTTGTGGTAAATCCAATGTGATTGATGCCATTCGTTGGGTCATGGGGGAATCCAGTGCACGCCAGTTACGTGGTGGCAGTATGCAGGATGTTATTTTTACTGGAACGGCAAAGCGAAAGCCTGTCGGTATGGCAAGTGTAGAATTACGCTTTGAAAATACCTATGGCAAGCTTGGCGGTGCGTATAATGCTTATACGGAATTAGCCGTTCGTCGTCAGGTCAATCGCGACGGTAAATCTGAATATTTTCTCAATGGAACCAAATGTCGTCGTCGTGATATTACCGATATTTTTCTGGGTACAGGTTTAGGACCGCGTTCATATGCAATCATTGAACAAGGGATGATCAATCGTTTGGTCGATGCCAAACCAGAAGAAATGCGTGTTTTTATTGAGGAAGCTGCGGGTGTTTCTCGTTATCAAGCGCGTCGTCGTGAGACATTGCAACATTTAGAGCACACGACCCAAAATTTAGATCGTCTAGAAGATATCGCCTCAGAACTCAAATCACAATTAAAAACATTAAAGCGCCAGTCTGAAACTGCGGTTCAATATAAGACTCTGGAAACTGAGATTCGTACCCTCAAGATTGAAATTCTTTCATTTCAGTGTGAACGTAGTTCTCGTTTGCAAGAACAATATACGGTTGAAATGAACGAACTGGGTGAACATTTTAAATTGGTTCGTTCCGATATGAGTACCTTGGAACATGATCTCACCTCTACCAATGAACTGTTTCAGCGTTTAATTCAACAATCGACGCCATTGCAAAATGAATGGCAACAGGCAGAGAAAAAACTGTCTGAGTTGAAAATGACCTTGGAGCAAAAACAAAGTCTGTTTCAACAAAATTCAGAAGCTTTGGGTAGTTTTGAGCAACAAAAAGCGCAAACCAAAGAAAAAATCCAATTGATGGAGTTGCAATTAGAAACGTTGCATAGTCAATTGGATCAACAAGCTGAACAGTTAAAACAATCTGAGTCTGAAACTCAACAAGGGACACAAGCATTTAGTGATTTAAAAGCACAGCAGTTGCAAGCACAACAACACTATGAACAGGTTAAAGTTCAAGTTGAAAAGCAACAGCAGCAAAAAGCTCAGATGCAAGCACAGCTTGAGCAACTTGCCAAAAATGTCGCACGTATTGAGCAGCAAAAAGAAACCTTAAAAACTCAAGCAAGTCAGATCCAAAGCCAATTTCAGACTGAAGATTTAGTACAACTCGAACAAGACAAAGCTGTAGCGCAAGCAAGTATTTTGCAATTAGAGCAGAGTATTGCTGAAACTAAAATGCAATTAGAACAATTGCAAGAACAAATCAACCAGCAAAAAACGCTGATTTCGAGTTTGAAATCTGAATTACACGTTTTGCAGTCAGAACAGAAAAATTTAAATCAGCTCATTGCAAAGCATGCGGTCAAAACAGATATCCATGCAGTGCAATTGATGCAGGTTTTGCAGTTAAATGATCAGGGTAAAGCACATGCCAATTTGATCGAAAAATTCTTAGCCAAGTGGTTATCAGCAGAAGTTTTAGATCAAAGTGCAGATTTTGCTGACAGTTCAGCACGCCAGCTTAAAGCATTACAAGGGTTAGAAAAAATCCAGTTGTCAGGTCTGGTTTGTTTAGCGGACTGGATTGAGTCACCGCAGTATTCATTATGGAATCATGTGGCGATTGCTGAAAATAAGGCGCAAGCACTGACAGTTCAATCACAGCTCAAGACAGGACAAAGTATATTAACCTTGGACGGTTATCATGTCGGTCAAGACTGGATGATTGGTCTGTTCTTTGATGAATCCAGTCAAGCAGCTCAAGGTGCATTAAGCCATCGTATTCGTATTGAAGAAATTGAGCATCAGCTTGCCGATCTACAGCCTAAACTGATAGATGCTGAACATGCTTTGCCTCAACTCAGCCAAAGTTTTGCTGAGTTGCAAAAACATATTCAAATAGATCAAGATGCACTCAAGCAAGAGCAAACGCGAGTACAACAGTTTGATGTACAAATTGCCAAACAGCAAAGCGCCTCGCAAGCATTTGAACTACATAAAGTCCAGCTGAATAATCAGTTGCAACAACTGGATGAGCAACTTGAAGAAGATGCAATGCAAAAAGATGATCTTGAGATCGATATGCATTCGGTCATTCTCAAACTTGAGCAAAATCTTCCAGAATTTAAGGCACTGCAATACAAGTTGGATGAGTTAAATGAGCAAGTAGAAGAACAACAGCAGCAATTACAACTTAAACAGCAGGACTTTGAAACGACCCGTCGTTTGGCTGAGCAAAATAAACAGCAGATTGAATTATTAGACAAAGATCTGTCTTTTTCTAAAACTCAATATCAACAAATTATTGCTCAAATGGAACAAGCGAAGAAATTTGTTGATCCTATTCAGTTGGAGTTACCAAGCCTAGAGTCGCAATATGCTGAGCAAGCACAGCAAACTGAAAAGTTGCAGAAGACTTGGAGTGAGTGGCAAGTTGAGTTGAACAACATTCAGTCAAAACAACAGCAGCTTACTGAAATGCGTCATTTGCACCAACAGAACGATGAACAATTGCGTAGCAAGCTAGAAGAACGTCGTTTGGCTTGGCAATCGGCAAAATCGGATTTACAGCATTATTCTGATCAATTGAAAGAAATGAATGCTGAAATTAAGCAAGGTGTCTTGATTGATTTGCCTGTACACCAAGAGAAGTTTGAAAAAGCACAGCGTCAATTTGAAAAACTAGGCGCGGTTAACCTTGCAGCTTCAGAAGAATATGAGGAAGTGTCCAAGCGTTTTGAAGATTTAAGCCATCAAATGCAGGACTTGGAAAATACCGTTGGGCAATTAAAAGATGCCATGAAAACAATTGACCAAGAAACCAAAAAACTGTTTATGGGAACTTTTGATCAAGTCAATTCAGAGCTGAAAGTTTTATTCCCTAAAGTTTTTAATGGTGGTGAAGCGAGTTTAAGCCTTGAAGACGATTGGCAGTCTGGCGTAAAGTTAATGGCGCGTCCACCAGGCAAGAAAAACAGTTCTTTGGCATTGTTATCAGGTGGCGAAAAAGCTTTAACAGCACTGGCATTGGTGTTTGCGATTTTCCGATTAAATCCTGCACCATTCTGTGTTTTGGATGAAGTTGATGCACCTTTAGACGATGCCAATGTAGGACGCTTTTGTAATTTGGTAAAAGAGCTTTCTGATCAAGTGCAATTCATTTACATTACACATAATAAAGTTGCAATGACGATGGCAACCGATTTGCTGGGGGTGACGATGCCTGAACCAGGCACTTCAAAACTCGTCACTGTGAATTTGGAAGAGGCAAGAGAGTACGGTTTAGCCGCGGAGTCGTAGTATGGAAATCACCACAATTATTGGAATTGTTGCTGCCGTAATCATCATTCTGGTTGGTTTGAGAATGATGCTACGAAAGCCAAATGATGCAGCACCTTCTCTTGAGTCTGAGTTACACATCAATGCTGACTGTCAGCAACCTGTGATTCCTCGTCATGTGCGTGATCAGTTACAGATTGCACGTGCTACGCCAGAACAACAACGTGTTGAACCGAATTTAAATGCACTAGACTCCGTTGATGTTGCTGAAGAAAAAGTACAAAAGCTTGATGATGTTGTTCAAGATGCAAATTCAACGCAGTCAACTGAAGTAGATTCAATTAAAGATATTGATCAAAATGATCCAGCAAATGTTGAAGCGTATCAGAAAACTGATCATGCTGAATCTGAAGCATTGAACCGCACTGATTTATCTACAAAAACTGACGAGAATTCGTCTGTAGATACCATTGAATCAGACAAAAGTGTTCTAGAGAAAGAAAAAGAGTCAGTATTTCAACTCAATGCCAATGTAGAAACTGCTGAAATCAAAGAGTTTGATGAAGAAAGTAGTATTTTGGATGTGCATCTCAATGAACAGCAAAAATACGATGATGAAAGTGTGCTTTCAAAAGCGGAAACGATTATTGCGTTAAATGTATATCCAAACCCACGTAAAGCATTGTCAGGTGATAAGACACTTAAAATGCTTTTGAAGTATGGTTTACGTTTTGGTGAACTTTCTTGTTTTCATCGTTATGAAAACCCGGAGGAAGAAAGCCATTTACTGTTTTCTGTGTTGCGGGTGACAGACAACGGACCTGATGGATTTGATCTTGAAACTTTGTCGACTGAGCAAGTACAAGGATTAGCATTTTTCTTGGCATTGCCACACTCAGATGTGCAGAAAGGTTTTGATACCATGGTCAGTATTGCCGGTTTAATCGCTCGTGAGATTGATGGTACGGTCTATGATGAGAACAACCTTGAGTTTACACCACAGTTGAAAGAGCATTGGCGTCATAAGGCGATTGATTATCGCTCAGGGCATGACGCTTAGCATAAGCGTATATTTACTTTATAATTGGTATTCAAAATTTTAGGCGGAGTTATCCGCCTTTTTAGATGGTGAAATAATTTATGGAAAATAATCCTGTCGTGACGCAAATGCGTCAATTGATTCAGCTCATAGCCAAACATAACCATGCTTATTATGTGATGGATCAACCTAGTATTGAAGACAGTGAATATGATCAGCTATTTCATCAACTCAAAGCATTAGAACAGCAATATCCAGACTTAGTTCAGGCAGATAGCCCTGTGAATAAAGTCGGAGGTAAACCGCTGGCTAAATTTGAAACCATTACTCATACCGTACCAATGTTGTCATTGGGCAATGTGTTTAATCAAGAAGAACTGTTTGCCTTTGCTCGTCGTATTGAGGAACGCTTACCCAACCAGAAAATTCAATATGATGTGGAGTTGAAATTTGATGGATTGGCGATTTCACTTTGGTATGAAAACGGTGTGTTGACTCGCGGTGTAACCCGTGGGGACGGTGAAACAGGCGAAGTGATTACTCAAAATGTCAAAACGATTCGCAATCTACCCAAAGTGTTGTCTTCTGACAAAGTTGCAGTACCTCGTTTGCTAGAAGTTCGTGGCGAAGTGCTGATGCCTAAAGCTGGTTTTGAGCGATTGAATGCTGAGAATGAAGCCAAAGGTGAAAAAACATTTGCCAATCCTCGCAATGCCGCAGCAGGAAGTTTGCGACAGCTAGATCCAAATATTGCTGCATCACGACCTTTAGCATTCTATGCATATGGGATTGCACAGTGCGAACCTAATCATGGGTTAAGCTCGATGTCAGCAAGCCTTGAATGGTTGACTAATTTTGGCTTTGCCGTGGGCGAACGTCATTTTATTTGTGACAGTATTCAGGAAGTTCAAGAAAAATATCAGCAAATCAATCAAGAGCGTCCGAATTTGGCAGTTGAAATTGACGGAATGGTCATTAAGGTGGATGACCTACAACAACAACAAAAGCTTGGTTTTTTAAGTCGAGAGCCACGTTGGGCAACAGCCTATAAATTCCCCGCCGTTGCTGCTTTGACAACAGTTGAAAATATTGATTGGCAAGTGGGGCGAACTGGTACATTAACCCCCGTAGCTCGTTTAAACCCTGTGGCTGTGGGTGGTGTCACCGTTTCAAATGTGACTTTGCATAATATTGGTGAAATCCATCGTTTAGATGTTCGAATTGGCGATACTGTAAGTGTCTATCGCAGTGGTGATGTGATTCCCAAAGTTGAGAAAGTTTGGTTAGAGTTTCGTCCAGACGATGTGGTTGAAGTGCATTTGCCCGAAAACTGTCCTGTATGTTCGTCACCTGTGGTGATGCCAGAAGGTGAGGCTTTAGCTCGATGTTCAGGTGGTTTGTATTGTTCAGCACAGCGTATTGAAGCCATTCGACACTTTGTTTCTCGTAAAGCGATGGACATTGACGGTCTAGGTGATCGTTGGGTGGAGTCATTACTTCATCTTGATTTATTAAAAGATGTTGCTGATATTTATCACTTACATGAACATCGTGAACAGCTATTGACCATAGAGAAAATGGGCGAAAAATCTGTTCAGAATTTACTGGATGCCATTGAAAACAGTAAGAAAACAACCTTGGCTGCATTTATCTATGCACTTGGAATTCGTGGCGTTGGTGAAACGACAGCGCGTATGCTTGCCAATACATTCCAAACCTTTGATGCAATTCGCCATGCTGATCTCGAAGCCTTGAAAAAGACACCAGATGTGGGTGGAATTACAGCTGAATGGATCGTCGATTTTTTCCAAGCCTCACATAATCTTGAAGTTATTGATCGGTTACTGGCGGCAGGAATTCACTGGGATGCTCCAATAGCTCCAACACGTCAGCCTTTAAATGGTGAGAGTTGGGTGATTACTGGAACACTAGCAACGATGGGGCGTGATGATGCGACTCAGATGCTTCAAGCTTTAGGTGCTCGTGTGAGTGGCAGTGTTTCAAGTAAAACCAAATGTGTGGTTGCTGGAGAAAAGGCGGGTTCTAAACTCGAAAAAGCAGAAAAATTGGGGATTCCAGTGTTAGATGAGCAAGCCTTTTTAGCGTTGATGGCTGATTATGGTCAAGCTTAAATATGCTTGAATAAATTCCTAAGCTATTGTAAAGATACATTCTGTGTGTCTTTACAATCATCTTTAGGTCATGAAAATAATAAAACGATATGTTGCTTGCTTTCTACTGTTATTGCCAACAACCTCAGTTTTTGCCGTGAATGATTGTGAGCATACGAGTGGTTTAAAACAGTTGGATGAGCATTTAAATCAATCCATTGAAAATGATTTATACCACTATTGGTATTTACGAATTAAACATTTTAACGAATTCATGCTTAGATACTTTGAACAGGATCAACAATCGGTAAATGACTTGATTTGGTCAAAACAATATACACAAGCCCAACTCAAACAAAAACTGGTACAAAAAAACCAAAACATCTTCCATGATTTGAATACTCAGTTTGTCAAAATTGCTCAACAACAACAGGCGAAAGAAACAGAATTGGATGATGTTTACCACTATATTGCCAATTATGAAAAGTTATTAGAACCCTATATCGCAATGCAATTAGATAAACAACAAAAGCAACTTTTGATGGTTTATGATGCTCAGAAAGATCAAGCGATCAATGCGCTTTTTCAGTATGACATTCAAGAGGACGAATTATTAAAACAACAGATCCAACAAAATTTTCATTTTAACTTTACAGAAATTAAGACGTTAAATCAGGAACATGATCAGGACAAACGAATTTCATATTGCCAAATGAAGCTGATGTTAAATCAACAAAAAAGTGTGATCTTAGAATATGCGATCGGTCAATTTGTTGATGAGCCAGATGTGTTGCTCATGCCAACTGAATTTAATGTGAATAGGTTGAATGTGGGATATGAAAATATTGGGCATTACTTAATCGTGCAATAATCAGTTTCTTCATAAAGCTTGAAAAAGTAATTTTTGGGAAGACGTTTAAATGTATTTTAGCTTGATCAAGCATGAAACCTTGATCATGAGATAAAAATAAATCTGTAAGACTTTTATTTGCAACACCAAGCTTTACATGAAAAATTTACATCAATTAAGCTAGGCGATGCTTAGCCATAGAAAGCGATTATTCATATTTCATGGATACTTAAAAGTATTGAATACTATTTTGGATGGCGAAGAAGTCTCATATTTTTTTATATGATAATCATTCCTATTTATTAGAATTTTCCATTAAAAAAAGTTTTAGATGAAAAATTACAATATTTAACAATAGTGATAGTGTATATAATAATCATTATCAATTGAAAAATAAATTTTTGAATATGAAACTTTTTTCCCAAACTCTTTTAGTTAATTCTATTGCGGTTGTTCTTTTTGGTGGGGGTACTCTACAAATAGCTTTGGCTGATACGGAGGTTTCAACCTTACCGACAATCAAAGTTGCTGCTGAAAAACAGCAAGAGGAGGCAACTTTTGCCAATGGCACTTTGAAAAAAAATACCCAGTTAGGACCATTGGGCAACAAGCAAATTATTGATACCCCATTTAGTATTAATAGTTATTCTGAGCAGCTGATTGAAAACCAACAAGCAAATACTGCGGGTGAAGTCTTAAAAAATGATGCCAGTGTAAGAACGACGACCAATCAAGGGCATCTCAATGAAAACTTTAAAATCCGTGGCTTTGATGTCAATCATGAGGATTTAAATTATAACGGCTTTTATGGTGTAGCCCCTTATGGGCGTATGCCAACAGAGTTTTTAGAATCCGTTTCAGTGCTTAAAGGACCAAATGCATTGGTCGCGGGTGTTGCTCCTACAGGAAGTGTGGGGGGCATTATTATTGGTCATTCAAAACGAGCCGATAAAGAATTAACACGTGTTTCAGCTGCATATGAAGACGGAGGATATTACCAATCGGGATTTGATGTATCACGTCGTTTTGGTCAAGAGAAAGAATTTGGACTACGTGTAAATGGTGCTTATGCAGATGGTGAGCATATCATTGATGGTATGAATGATCGTCAAGCACTGGGTTCAATTGCTGCCGATTACACTACAGATAAAGTCAAAATTAACTTAGATGCATATGCGGTAAAAGGAAATCGTAAGGGGGGCTCACCTGCAATGGTTGCGATGGGTGGAAAGGGAAGTGTTAATCAGGTTCTTGCCGCACCAAAAGGTGATTTAAACTATTTCTCAGACTTAAAAGGCAATACCAACAGCCAATTTGTGGGGTTATCTGGTGAATATAAATTTACCCCTGATTTAAAAGCATTTGCGGGTATTGGTTATGTTGAAAAATCATACGATGGGCATCTTTTTGGTACGCGTATGATTGTGAATAATGTCAATGGAAATGCCACATCTCAATATTATCGCGTGGGTTCAAAAGAACATAACACCGCAGCAAACTTTGGCTTTGAGGGGAAGTTTGATACAGGTTCTATTCAGCATACATTAGGTTTACGTGCGGATTATTTAACGCGTCAGTATACCCAACATAAAGCAGCAACCAGTTCGAGTTTTACAACGAATTTATACCATCCATCCAATACCGGAAGGATGCCAACAACTTATCCTGAAATTGTGCCTTATGGTGATAATGAGTATGTGAGTTACACCTTAACTGACCAGATTTCAATGCTAGATGATAAGTTGCAACTCATTTTAGGTGCTCGCTATCAAGATATTGATACAAACAACTTGGTTAAAAAAACATCTTATAATTCAGATAAACTTTCTCCAAGTTTGGGCATTGTGATTAAACCCTTTGGCGAGGATCTGTCTTTTTATGCAAGCTATGTCGAGGGTTTAGCAGAAGGCGTGACGGTCTCTGAGATTACCTATCCGACTGCAACCAATCAGGGAGATACGCTTGCACCATACCAGACTAAACAATATGAATTGGGCGCCAAATATCAATGGGGTTCATGGTTAAACACTGTGGCGTTGTATCAAATTGAAAAGCCAGAGGTATATCAGGACACTATAACAAATAAGGTTAAAGATGATGCTGAGACTCGTTCACGTGGTATCGAATGGTCTTTCTCTGGAAATGTAACAGATGCATTATCTTTAATGGGGAGCTTGGCTTATATCGATGCGGAATACGTGAAATCTGGTAAAACAGCGATTCAGGGAAATAACGTTTATGGTGTTCCTGATTTTACTGCCTCTTTGGGACTTGATTATGCGATTCCTCAAATTGACGGTCTCAATATAAACACGCGTGTGAGTTATGTGAGTGAACAATATTTGAATGAAGAGAACAGCTTAAAACTTCCTGATTATACAATTGTTGATTTAGGTGCACGTTATAAAACTAAACTTGGTGGGGTAAATACCACATTTCTTGCCAATGTTGATAACGTGACCAATAAAAAATATTGGGAAGGAGTTTTTAATTCAAATTACGCTTTGGTGGGTGGTGCTAGAACATATAAAGTTGGTGTAACCTTTGATTTCTAAGCCTAGCTGATTTTGAGCGTGATAAAACAACAAGCCTTTTTCATATATGAAAAAGGCTTGTTGTTTTAAAGAAAACTTGTATGGCTGAAATGTTGGCAGACGCTAAATATATTTTTTCACCACACCATCATCAAGCAATTGTTGAAAATGTTCCACTAAACTGGTCTCAATATCACGATAGTGGATGCCCAATTCTTTGATACTTTTATCTGCATTAAAGAAGATCGGATAGCCCATATTCTTTTCAATAAAGTCACGTGAATAACCAAATACAGGTCCAATAAATTTAAAAGCTTTTTTCGGAACTTGATTGCGGGGAAAAGGAAATTTTTGTCCAAAATTTTGACGTAAAATTTTTCCCATTTCCAAGAGACTGAGTGAGCCACCACTAATAATGTAGCGACCAGACGCGTGTGGGTTAAACGCGGCTAAAATATGCGCATCAGCTACATCTCGAACATCAACAATACCATTCCACATCGGTGGAACACCAAATAGCGTCATTCCGTTGGCAAATTGTTCGAGGACTTCAACACTGCCTGACTGAGTATTTGCCGTTAGTGATGGTCCAAGCACTAAAGCTGGATTTACACAAATAAGCTCCCAGCGATTTTGTGCTTCTGCCATTTCCCAAGCTTTTCGTTCAGCCATGACTTTAGAGTAAGGATAAGGTTGATGGGTCGTTGAACTGGTTGTGTTCCAATGGGACTCATCAAACTGATTGTGTTCAGTTTTTAATATATCGATTGCATCACCATAGGTTGAAGCAATACTTGACGTCACAATGACACGTTTTACAGAATCTGTTTTATTGACGCTATTGAGGACATTTTCTGTTCCTAAAATTGCAGGCTCAATAATATCTTTAATGGCATCTTTATAGTTGGTCACTACAAATGGTGATGCCATATGTAATACAACTTCACAACCTTGCATCGCCTCATCGAAAGAATCTTTTTCTAGCAGATTGGCTTTGAAAAGCTTAAGTGTTCCTGTGCTTTGCTGTGCTATTTTTTCGAGATGGGCAAAGCTTTGTTTTTTATTTAAATCCCGTACAGTTGCATGAACGGTATAACCTTGCTCCAATAGTTTTTGAATCACCCAACTCGCAATATAGCCTGTTGCACCTGTGACCAAAATCGGGGCTGAAATATTTCCCTGAACCATTATTTTTTCCTTCTAATTTTTAATATTCAATATCATAAATATTAAGGCGAATGTTGTCTTGAAATATTAGCATTAAAAAAATTAAAAAAGTGATCGCTTGAGTTTAGCGATTAAAATTTAATAGAAAACAAAATCATGATGGCAAATAAGAAGCATTTTTAATGGTTACAAAATAAATCATTGTCATTTTTAGCAATAAATCGCCATCAAAAGTATGGTGAATGATTGCAAGAGGTTATTTTATATATAGAAAATTACTTATTTGAATTGCAAATGCGTATGTTTCTCATTTTAATTTTATAAAAATCATAAACTTACACATTTTGCCTTTTGCAAATTTTATAAAATTTGCCCATACTATTGCAAAAGAATGTGGAGTAATTGAAATGCGTGGCAATCCAGAAGTCGTAGACTATCTAAATATGTTGATCGGTGGCGAACTGGCTGCTCGTGATCAATACCTCATTCATTCTCGTATGTACGAGGATTGGGGCTTAAGCAAAATTTATGAGCGTATCGATCATGAAATGCAAGAAGAAGCTTCACATGCTGATGCTTTAATTCGCCGTGTACTTTTCCTTGAAGGTACACCGAATATGAATCGAGATGATATCATCACTGGTGAAGATGTGGTGACTTGCTTAAAAGCAGATTTGGCGTTGGAATATCATGTGCGTGAAAAACTTGCACAGGGTGTAAAACTGTGTGAAGAAAAAGGTGACTACGTTACCCGTGATATGCTTCGTCAGCAAATGAATGACACAGAAGAAGACCATACGTATTGGTTAGAAAAACAATTGCGTTTGATCGAATTGATTGGTTTACAAAACTATATTCAGTCGCAAATGTAAGAGTTGCTGTATGAGATCAAAAGCCTTTAGATTTTATCATCTAAAGGCTTTTTTATTGGTGTCGAGCTATTTCAGCACCAAACAAGCTCAATCATTTGTTCGATGTTTAAGTGCTAATTAAATAGCATGCCATCATAGCTAAGGCTTTATACAATTATTTTTTTGAAAATTTTTGGATATCAGCAAGCACTTGATTTGCGTGCGTTTGAGTATTTACACTGCTGTAGTGATACACAATTGAGCCTTGAGGATCAATTAAGAAAGTTTCTCTTTTTGCGATTTTGGTAATTCCGAGATTACGCACAATCCCAAACTGATTCGCCAATTGGTGATTGGTATCCGCAAGAATCGGGAAATTGAGTCCCAATTTTTCTGAAAATTTCTGATGAGATTTTACATCATCCAAACTTACACCAAGCACTACAGCATTATTCTTAATGAATTGTGGGTAGAGTGATTTGAATTGATTGGCTTCTTGAGTACAACCAGGTGAATCATCCTTTGGATAAAAGTACAGAACGACCCATTTACCTTTATATTGACTCAGTTCATGCCATTTTGAATTTTGATCTTGTAGTTTAAAGCTGGGCGCAGGTTTTCCAACCCATTGTCGCTCTGATTCATAAGAAGAAAAAATTGAATTTTCAGCATGACTGACCTGATTCAACATCAACAGGGTAGAAATAGAAAGTAACCCTATACCTAATATTTTAAGTGATTTCATTGTATATCCTTTGCTGCGTTGAGCCTAAATCCATACTAACAAAGTTTAGCTGTACAGCGCGTGGAGAAATGTTGGCTTTTATTTGAAACGCCTTTATGATTTTTAAAGTTGTATATCATCAAGAGAAAAATATGGACGTCGGTGCAGTACTCATCCAATTGAAAATGGATAAGAAAGATGATGTGAGGGCATGGCAGGAAATATTACATCGTAGACAAGCTGAGGCAATACAGACACTTGTCGCTGAAGGTGTGCATGTAGAATCATGGTTTCATGTGGAACTGGATGGTCTTGACTATTTGATTGCTTATACTCGTGCCGATGATATTTCTAAAGCGCATGAAACATCTAGAAATAGTCAATTTGCAATAGATCAACTCCATCAACAATTTAAAAGTACATGGGCAAAAGTGATTCCTGCAAGCTTATTGGTTGATTTAGATGTTAAGCAACAATAACTAAAAAATTGACATTAATGTTTTGATTTTTAGATACTAATTCTGGCGTTGTAATCAGATCTGTTGTTCTATTATTTTAAGCATGCTCTAATCAACGCTTCTGATGATTTTTAACAGTGATTTGAATTGAATCGACGTATTTTACTGATTACTGGTTGGGGCGGTGGAACAAAGCTGCTCATGGCATTACAACAACGCTTAGAACAGCAAGGTCATGCCGTTGAGCTGATTAATATTTTTAATGCCTTGGATCAACAAGTCTTACAACACTTTGTTGAAAAGGCTCAATCCTTTGATGTGATTTGTGGCTGGTCTTTAGGTGGGCAGTTGGCAACCTTGTTGGTCGACCAAATCGAAAAACAATATCAGCAAAAGAAGATATTGATCACACTGGCTTCAAATCCATGTTTTGTCGCAAATGCTGAATGGCAAGCGGCAATGCCTCAAACTACATTTCAAAACTTCAAACAATCCTTTGTAGATGATGCAATTGCCACACTGAAAAAATTTGGTTTTATGGTGTGCCAGGGCAGCGAAACCAGCAAAGCAGATTTTGCTAAATTGCAAAGTTTGATTCAGCCACAAAATTTAGAACTATTAAAACAGGGTTTGTTGTGCTTAGAGCAATTAAATCATGTTGAGATCTTAAAAAATTATACTGGAAAGCAATATCACTTGTTTGCAGAGCAAGATTTCTTAGTTAGTCACAAAGTCTTTGAGAATTTCCAGAAATTCAATGCAAAGTTTTTGGATGTTGAACTATTTACAGGTTCACATGGGCTTCCAGTTTTTAATTTTGAATTGGTTTCTGACAAAATCTGCCAATATTTACAAAAAATAGAATAAATCATTGGATGAGTGGTAAATCTCGCAATTTATTTTTATTCCCTGTAGGTTTAACATCGGTACACTGTTTTGCTGTAACTGCTTTACCTATGGATACTGGAGTAAATGGATGACCGATTTAAACAACCGAGCGAACGAATTGGTCGCAGATGATCTAGGTTTTGATCGTGAACATCTTTGGCATCCTTATACGTCCATGACACAGCCCTTACCCAGTTTTAAAGTCAAAAAGGCGTTTGGTGCAACAATTGAACTTGAAGATGGTCGTCAACTCATCGATGGTATGTCCTCATGGTGGTGTGCGATTCATGGTTATAACCATCCTGAATTAAATCAAGCAGTCACCGATCAACTCCAAAATATGTCACATATTATGTTTGGCGGATTTACCCATGATCCTGCGATACAATTGGGAAAGTTGTTGCTTGAAATCACTCCGCCTAGTCTCGACAAAATTTTCTTTGCAGATTCCGGTTCTGTTGCAGTTGAAGTCGCATTAAAAATGGCAGTGCAATATTGGTCTGCTCAAGGCAACGCGCTAAAAACCAATTTTGTCACCCCCCGCTCTGGTTATCATGGTGATACATGGAATGCGATGTCTGTCTGTGATCCCGTAACAGGTATGCATCAAATTTTTGGATCAAGTTTACCCAACCGTTTTTTTGTCCCCGCACCCAAAGTTGGTTTTTATGAAGAATGGGATCAACAAGATATAGCGGCACTTGAAGAAACTTTGGCAGTACATCATGCCAGTATTGCAGGTTTGATTCTTGAGCCGATTGTACAAGGTGCGGGAGGGATGCGTTTTTATCATCCTGAATATTTACGTCAAGCCAAATTGCTCTGTGAGCAATATGATGTTTTATTAATTTTTGATGAAATTGCAACTGGCTTTGGACGCACAGGAAAATTATTTGCATGGGAACATGCGCAAGTCGAACCTGACATCATGTGTATAGGTAAAGGTTTGACGGGTGGATATATGACCCTTTCAGCGACGATTACCTCAAAGCAGGTGGCTGAAACGATTAGTCAGGGAGAGGTGGGGGTATTTATGCATGGTCCTACTTTTATGGCAAATCCTTTAGCTTGTGCTGTGGCGGTAAAAAGCACTGAATTACTCATCAATCAAGATTGGCAAAACAATATTCAGCGTATCGAAACTCAGCTTAATCGCCATTTGACACCATTACAATCACTCAAGCATGTTGCTGATGTCCGTGTATTGGGAGCAATCGGTGTGGTTGAACTCACTGTTAATGTAGATATGAAAACCTTACAACAAGAATTTGTACGTCGTGGTATTTGGGTTCGTCCGTTTGGTAAATTGGTTTATGTGATGCCGCCTTATGTGATTAAGGACAGTGAGCTTGATATTTTACTTACACAGTTGGTTGAAGTTGTCAGCGGTATGGAGCAAAACATATGAGTGCAACCAATAGATTGCTGGACCACTATGCCAAACAATTGGATGAGCTAAAGCAACAAGGAAACTTTCGACAATTTAGTTCAAATATCCAGCAAGGTCGGGAGATATATATCCATGATCAGCGAATGCTAAATTTCGCTTCAAATGACTATTTAGGTTTGGCTTCTGACCTTGATCTAAGAACGCAATTCTTTGATGAAACGCCAAATGCTCAGCGCCGAATGAGCTCTTCATCTTCACGTTTGTTGACGGGGAATTTTCCAGAATATGAATTGCTAGAAGAAAGTTTAACTCAAGCTTTTAACGGTCGTGCTGCGTTGCTGTTTAACAGTGGCTATCATATGAATATTGGTATTCTGCCTGCTCTTACTGATAGTAAGACACTGATTCTTGCTGATAAATTAATTCATGCTAGCATGATTGATGGCATCCGTTTGTCATCCGCAAAATATGTGCGCTATCGACATAATGATCTCGAACATTTGGCTCAATTGTTGCTTAAATATCATGATGATGAGGCTTTTGAGCGGATTATTGTGGTGACTGAATCCATTTTTAGTATGGATGGTGATGAAACAGATTTAACAAAATTGGTTGAGATTAAAAAGCAGTTTTGCAAAGTCATGTTATATGTAGATGAAGCACATGCAATCGGTGTTCGAGGTGAGCACGGTTTGGGTTGTGCTGAGCAATATCAAGTGATCGAAGAGATTGATTTTTTAGTTGGAACTTTCGGTAAGGCAATTGCATCAGTTGGTGGCTATTTAATTTGTCACCCAGTCATTCGAGCGTTTCTGATTAATTCGATGCGTCCTTTGATTTTTAGTACTGCTCAACCCCCAGTTTGTATGGCTTGGACAAATTTTATCTTTCAGAAAGTTTTAGGTTTAAATCAATTGCGCCAACATTTATACAATACCAGTGGGTACTTACAACAGGCTGTACAAGCGAAGGGCTTTGATTGTCCATCTACTTCTCATATTGTTCCCGTGATTATTGGCGACTCAAGCCAAACAGTGATGAAGGCAAAAACTTTACAAGAAGCAGGGTTTTACATTATGCCTGTACGTCCACCGACTGTTCCACAACACGGCTCAAGGTTACGTATTTCTTTAACTGCTCAAATATCTCGAGCTGATTTAGATCAGCTGATTCCCCTATTGTAAGCAGAACGTATTGTGAGCTGAATGTGAAATCTCTAAAACTTGATACGTCACAGATTGCGTTGCGTTTTGCGCAGGCAGGGCAGAGCTATCCAGAACAAGCAATCGTGCAAAGAAAAATTGCTCAGCATTTGTCTGATTTAATCACCCAATATGGTGTTGGTCAGTATGACAAAGTATTTGAAATTGGTTGTGGTTCAGGAAATCTAACCCAACTTTTGATACAAAAATTCAATATCAAAGATTTGATTTTGAATGATCTCTATGAAGATGTTCAGCAGCATTTTAACTTTAATGTAATAAGTAACTCTCAGGTAAACTGGTTAATTGGAGATATTGAACAACTTGAGTTTCCACAAAACTTGAACTTGGTTGCTTCAAGCTCTGCCCTACAGTGGATAAATGATTTAGATGCGATTTTTAAACAGGCGTTTCATCATTTAACAGCACATGCTGAGTTGTGTTTTTCGAGTTTTGGTCAGCACAATTTGCGAGAAATTAAAAGCTTAACAGGGCAGGGATTGAGCTATTTATCTATCGAGGACTTACAGGCTAAATTGCAGAAAAATGGTTTTGAAATTTTGCATTTATCTGAGCAGATTGAACAGTTGACTTTTACCCATCCCAAACAAGTTTTACAACATTTAAAAGCCACAGGTGTAACCGCAACGGCTTCTTCATTCCGTTGGACAAAGCAAAGTCTTATGGATTTTTATCAAAATTATCAACAGTTTTCATATGTTGATGAGGCAGGAGTACTTCAGTATCGCCTGACTTATCATCCTATTTATTGTATCGCGCGGAGAATGTCATGACTGGATCAGTTTACTTTATTAGTGGAATAGATACGGGGATTGGCAAGACCTACTCGACGGGATATTTAGCAAAATTGTGGAATGCGCAAGGGCGTAAAACTATTACTCAAAAGTTGATTCAGACTGGTAATACAGATATATCAGAAGATATTCAACAACATCGAGAAATTATGGGCATGGGCTGGTTTCCAGAAGATGAAACCAAACTGACCATGCCAGAAATTTTTACTTATCCTGCATCACCACATTTGGCAACACAAATAGATGGACGTGAAATCGACTTCCAAAAAATTGAATCTGCCACAGATCAACTTGCACAAAACTATGAAGCTGTTTTATTGGAAGGTGCTGGTGGTTTGATGGTGCCACTCACTACAGAGCTGCTGACAATTGATTATATCGCTCAGAAAAAACTGCCAGTGATTTTAGTGAGTTCTGGTCGTTTAGGGAGTATTAATCATACGATTTTAAGTTTAGAAGCATTGAAGAGTCGTGATTTAGAGTTGTATGCGCTTGCCTATAACTTAAATGATGAATCTCAGGATGAACTAATTTCAAAAGATACCGCAGAATATTTAAAAGCCTATTTAGGAAAACATTTTCCGAACAGTATCTGGATCGATATTCCAGTAATCTCATGATAAAGCACGGTATCAAGTGCTTGATGCTGTATAAAAATACTTTGCTTTCGAGAGTAGGTTTTAACTTGAAAGCGCTTAAACAGAGAGAGGATGCTGCTGATGAGTTTTAAAATTCAAATCGAATTATTGAATGAGTCTGAACGCTCTTCTTTAGATTTTGAAAGTAATGCATCCACTCAAATTTTAAATAGCTTTGATCAAATTGATTGGTCGAAACAAGCTGTTTGGGGGATGTTAGAGCAACATCAAGGCGAGTTTCCCTTTTTTCAGGTTGAGCAGATACAGAGTGGGCGTAAGTTTGGTGGTCTTTTGATTGCCTACAGTCACGATCAATATAATTTTAATGTGCATGCAGAACTGTATCAAAAACAGCAAAAGTCACATCTTTTTGGTTTATTTAAATCTGAAAGCATGCCAAGCTTTGATAACGATGATGTGCCTTTTGAGGTATTTCGTGACTGTTTGGAAAAGTTTTTGCGTGGCAATGATTCCGAAATTGAACGACTACTCAAGATAAAATATAAAAGCTATGGTCATACAGATGCTTTTAGTCGATAAATGATTGAACATTAAATTGTAATGAGGAAATTAACTAAAGGTATGTTTCTGTTTGATAATAAAGAATATTTAAAAATTTTTCTAATCGCTTCTTATCGTCGTTACATTCAGCATAAAGTGACAACAAATTAGTCTTTTTAAAAAATCAAAAGTCATTTATATTTCATATCAGTAGCGTAATTTATATCCAATAAGCGCTGTGTAATAAAATAAACTGAAAACAATCAAGAGGTGAGCCATGTCAGGATGGTATGAAATTAGTCAAGCAAAAGATGGTCAATATCGCTTTGTATTGAAAGCAGGAAATGGAGAAATTATTCTTACCAGTGAATTGTATAAAGCAAAGGCTTCAGCACAGAACGGTATTGCTTCTGTTCAAAAAAACAGCCCCGATGATGCTCGTTATGATCGCCTTGAAGCCAAAAATGGTAAACCCTACTTCAATTTAAAAGCCGCAAATCATCAAATCATTGGAACGAGCCAATTTTATTCGGGCGACGCAGCGCGCGATAATGGGATTGAATCTGTAAAGAAAAATGGTCCTTCTGAGAAAATTAAAGATTTAACTGAGCAAGCAGAATAGACTGTTAAATTTTTCTAAAAGAGCATGTGATTTACATGCTTTTTTTATGGCAATATTAAGTTGATTAAAAATACCATTATTTATCAAGATTGATCAATTTAATGAAATTATTTAAATAATTTTTAATTAAATTGTTAAGTTTAAAATTACAATTTTGACATAAATCTAGAGACATATTCTAAAAAGATAGAATATAAAAATATCGAGAGTGTTATATTTACTAGCTTTGCATTTACTTTTAAATCTTAATTGAGTTTTTATCATAAATTTATATGACTATTTTTAAGCATTTTTAAAATTTAAATATGTTATGGTCAATTTATTATCAAATTAAGATCACTGTATCGGTTTGGTATTATTGAGTTTTAATAAATAATTTGCGATTAGGGTATTTGACCATTTAATCAAATACTTTTCGGAAAATATGTGAATTAGATTGAGTATTTTTAAATATTGCTAATGTAATGAAAAATTATATCCATGGAGTTGGGTGAGTGTATCTAGATTATAGGAGATATTCCATAAAATAATCATATTGGAATAATCACAAGAGATAGGTTTGATTTAGATTCAGCAGTCACTTAAATAAACACTAATATAATTCACATAATATTTATTAAGTGTTAAATTGGTCACAAATAAGTGAGGTTTCTCGATGAAAATAGAAATCGCTGGTAATTCACAAATTGCTGCTGAGGTTATTTCCCAAATTCAAATATGGGATGCTGCTGTTGTTGGTAACAGTCTTGAACACCTCTTAGATCAATGTGCACAAGATGTCAGTCTGTTTGACGTCAGTACTCAAATGGATGGTATTCACGCCTATAAACAAGAATGGGAAAAGTTTAGCCCTTATTTTAGCGAGAATATAAAAATTGTTCGACGTAATATGAAAATATATGCCTCAAACGATTTGGCCATCCTGCATTGTCATTCTAAAGTGGAAAATACGGCACTGAAAGATAAGTTACAAATGCCTTGGTGTCGAACCACATTATGTCTTCAAAAGAAAGAAGGGCAATGGTTGGTGGTACATCAACATATCTCAATGCCAATAGATATGATGACTGGCAAAGCCATTATGTTAAAAGACAAGGCAAAATTGAGATTAGTGGTATAAATTAATCTTTATAACTGATGTAACGCAGTAACTCTAAAATTAAATTTTGGAGCTAGATGAATATGGATACGCGAAAACGTCATCCGCAATTGCTTGAGGCAGGACTCCTTCTAATAAGTAAAGTTTCTGCGAAACTTTGAATATTTTGACGATAGTGAACGAGTTCTGCGGTGAGCAGCGATGTCGCTGCGCAAGATGGTTACCCTTGCGGAGCTTTGCTCCTCATGCCAAAACAAAAGTACCTCGAGCCGAAGGCTATTCCATAAATTTAAACTTTGGATGTAAGACTCCGTTGTGTAAATTTAGCTTTTTCTTTTTCACCTACTTAATTTAAATCAAGTGCGTAACACCAGTTTATAAAATAAACGCTCTTTCTTGGGCGTTTATTTAAATTCAATAGCAATCATTTGAAGTGGCAAAAAAGATTTTTCAGTGCTTGTTGGTTTGCTACTTGAATCACTGATCGACTTTTGAAAAAATCATGAAAATAATCTCAAAATGTGAAAAATAATGCCAAATTCATGGTTTGCAAAATATGGTTGGTTAAAACCCTTAGCTCCTCGTAATCCTCATGAGCCGCATCGAGTGGCAACATCTTTAGAATTGTTGTTTGATTTGATTTTTGTGGTGGCAATCGCAACAGCAGGGCAGCAATTACATCATAGTATTATTGAAAACCATTTATCACATGGTTTATTGCTTTATTTCATGGTGTTTTTTGCACTGTGGTGGGCATGGATGAATTTTAGCTGGTTTGCCTCGGCTTATGACAATGATGATGTGTTTTATCGCATCATGACTTTTGTACAAATCATCGGTTCTTTGGTTATGGCGGCTGGCATTCCGAGTGCTTTTCAGCAGCAAGATTTTGATGTGATTATTATCGGCTACGTCATTATGCGCCTTGGATTGGTAACACAATGGTTTCGGGTTGCGAAAAATGATCCAGAGCGTAAGCAAACGGCTTTGAGATATGCTTTTGGTATTATCCTTGTGCAGATTGGTTGGTTACTTTTTCATTTTTCGCCGATTCATTTTACCCTATATCTATTTGTGCTTTTGGTGATTGCAGAACTCAGCGTCCCTATCTTTGCCGAAGCACATAATATGACACCTTGGCATCCGCATCATATTTCAGAGCGATATGCATTGCTCACCATCATTGTGTTAGGTGAGTCGATCATAGGATGTTTTGCAGCAATTTCTGATGCTTTAAATAATCAGCTGTTAAGCCAAGAGTTGATCTTTTTAACCATTGGTGGCTTATTGATCATGTTTACCATGTGGTGGGCGTATTTTGATCACGATGTTGCTGAAAGATTGAATAGTCGTAAACGTGCATTCTCATGGGGGTATGGTCATTTTTTTATTTTCGTGAGTATTGCTGCATTGGGTGCCGGCTTGGCTGCTGCCGTTGATGTTGTGACCCATAAAGCTGAAATTTCTGCTGAGATCGTGACATATTTTATTGCAATTTCTTTAATTTTATATAGCGCTAGCCTGTGGTTATTACAGGATATTCATCATTTGTCTGGTATAAAGAAATGGTTTTATCCAATAACCGTTGTCATTGTGCTGTGTATTCCTATGATATTGCATCAAACGGGCTATGCTGTATTTGTGATCGCCATCATTTATGCATTACGTCTTATTTTTTCAAAATGTTATTTAGCAAGATAAGCAGAGTCTTATGATCAGGGTGGAGTAAATGGGGTTTCATGATTTTTACCGAATGAGTTCACATGCTGTTATTTTCAACGAACAACAGCAAGTCCTCTTATTAAAGGCAACTTATGCAGATTGTGCATGGGGTTTACCTGGTGGAGGATTGGATCAAGGTGAAACAGTACATGAAACGTTACGCCGTGAATGCCAAGAGGAATTGGGTTGTGATGTGAAGATTGAATATCTATCCGGTATTTATTATCACCCTACCGTTAATTCCCATGCCTTTATTTTTAAATGTACTTTACCAAGTGATCAACAGATTCATTTAAGTGAAGAGCATTCTGAATACCAATGGTTTGATTTTGATCAGCTTTCCCCTGTACAAAAAATTAGGGTCGAAGATTGTTTTAACTTTGATGGTCAGGTTATCAGCCGGTCATTTTAAGGTGATGTCTCTTTTTCGGAAGCAATAAAAAACAGGTCATCAAGACCTGTTTTTTATTCTCAGTTCATTACCTTATTTATCTGGTAGGGCATAAGCGACAATAGAGTCACCCATCTTGGTCCCAAATGAACCATGTCCACCTGCCATGATCACAACAT
The DNA here is from genome assembly GCF_019702905.1 of Acinetobacter sp. Tol 5. Lineage (NCBI taxonomy): Bacteria > Pseudomonadati > Pseudomonadota > Gammaproteobacteria > Moraxellales > Moraxellaceae > Acinetobacter > Acinetobacter sp. Tol 5. The sequence continues at coordinate 660,015 of NZ_AP024708.1, forward strand.
ATTGTTTGCCGTTGCTTTCATAGGTCATTGGGGTTGCTTGTCCACCTGCAGGCAAACGACCTTTCCATAATTCATCACCATTGGTGACATTAATGGCACGAATATAATCGTCTTGCGTTGCGCCAATGAACATAACATTACCGGCTGTTGAAATAGAGCCACCTAACATTGGTACACCCATTTTGAACGGTGGTAATGGAATCCCTGGCATACTGTCACGAATGGTACCGATACGACGTTTCCATGCGACATCATGTGTTTTTAAATCGACACCAGCAACATAGCCCCATGCAGGTTGTTTACATGGTAAGCCGAATGGTGAAAGGAAAGCGCTGATTTCAACACCATAAGGAACACCATACATCGGTTGAACACCTGCTTCGGTACCTGCACCTTTTGCTGTTTGCTTACGGTTAGGGTCAGCTGGAATCAATTTACTGACAAATGGCAGTCCAATTGGGTTCATCACAGCAATTTGACGATCAGGGTTCAGTGATAAACCGCCCCATTCAAATACACCTAAATTACCCGGGAAAACGAGCGTGCCATTTTCTGAAGGCGGTGTATAAATGCCGTCATAATTTAAACGATGAAACGAAACACGACAGATTAATTGGTCAAACATGGTTGCGCCCCACATTTGTTTATCTGTCAATTTATCTTTTGGTGCTAAGTTAAAGTCTGAGAATGGTTGAGTTGGGGAATAGAATTCGCCTTTGGTTTGTGGACCACGTTTTACAGTTTGTGGTACTGGACGTTCATTAATCGGAACGATAGCTTGACCATTGCGACGGTCTAAAACAAAGGCATTTCCTGTTTTGGTCAATACATAGATGGCAGGAACAGTTTGTCCTGTTTTATCTTTAATATCAGCCAAGGTTGGTTGAGACGGTACATCCATATCCCATAAATCATGGTGAGTGGTTTGGAAGTTCCAGACCAATTTACCTGTCGTTGCATTCAACGCTAACATTGAGTTGGCATAACGCTCATGCAGTTTGGTACGGTTGCCGCCCCAGATATCAGGTGTACCTACACCAGTGGGTACATAAACAATATCGAGTTTTGCATCATAGGCGAGTGGTGCCCATGCATTTGGTGAGTTGTTGACATATTTTTGACCAGGACCTGGAATTTGGTTTGGATCTTCAGCACCTGTGTCAAATACCCAAAGCAAAGCACCTGTATTCACGTCATAACCACGAATCACACCAGAGGGTTCTTGCGTAGAATAGTTATCGGTTGTTGAACCACCAATGATAATGGTTGTACCCGTAACCACTGGTGGAGACGTTGGAATATAGCCACCTGGATAAGGGAATGGCATATCTTTTTGCAAATCAACTTCACCGTTATGACCAAAGTCAGAACATGCTTTACCTGTATCAGCATTTACGGCAACGATACGACCATCGTTTACAGGTAAAATGACTTTACGTGGGCATTCTGTTGAAGATGATTTTTTTGCTTGCAGGCTTGTTGCAAAACCTACAGTGTTATTTGCATCGTAGTAAGAAACACCACGACAGGTTAAGTGTTGGAAAGTATTATCTGATTTAAGTTTTGGATCAAATACCCACTTTTCTTTACCTGTAGAGGGATCAAGAGAAACCAATTTTTGGTGGGTCGTACACAAATACATGTTATTGCCGATTTTAATCGGAGTAACCTGATTGGTTGTTTCACCAGAGTCATTCTCGGTTTTTGACTCGCCTGTATGATAAGTCCATGCAACTTGCAGGTCTTTCACGTTGTCCGAGTTAATTTGGTTCAATGGAGAATAACGTAAACCTGATTGAGTGCGCCCATATGCAGGCCAATCCGCATCAGCGATTCCATCAATTGGAGCAGGGGTTGGTTGTTTTGCGGATAATGTCCCACGAATTTCTTGTGGATCATTAAAGATCGAATATGCCATCACGGCAATCGTGATTGCCAAAGTACCAGAAAGTGCAATTTTAGCGCCTTTGGCATTGAAACCACGGGTAACTGCTGGAATAAGTAACCATAAACCAAACACGCCTAAGATGTCTAAACGAGGCGCAAGTGCGAAAAAGTCAGAGCCGACTTCCCAAAGCCCCCATACCACAGTACCGAGTACCAATGCGGCATAGACATATAAAGCAGAACTGCTTAACTTACGTAATAAAATTGCTGTTGCAATGAACAGTATGCCTGCGATGATGTAGTACCAAGACCCACCAAGTGCTGCAAGCCATACGCCACCAATAAAGAGGACTAAACCAAATACAATCGCAATCACAATGGTAAATGTTCTAAATCCTGAAGATGGAGTTTGCATATTGACCACCTATCTATTTAATTAATTTTGAATGCTTAATCATTCCCATAAGGTTTGATGAAGCAGAGAACTTAAAAAACTAGACTTTAAATATTTTAATGCCTTGGGAGAATATATGAGTAGGCATCAAAATATTTATCGTCTTCAAACTAAAATGCAGTTTGCAATTTAATGCCGCCAACCCACGCATTTTCGCCATTTTTATATGCGCCGACATGGCGGATATACTGTACATTTGGACGAATTGTGAGCCAGTTGGTGGCATGTACACCATAATAAACTTCGGTGTTATATTCTTCGTCTTGTTGACGAATCTGAATATGATTGACATCAGAATTGATGCTAATACGGGAAAAGCCAATGGCGATGTCATCTTGAGGGCGAGCATCAAATGGACCTTTATAGACCAGCCCAATATTTTGCATATTGTCTACCGTATTGGTTTTTGAGTCATGAAAAGTGACATTGACAAAACCTGTTAAGCCGCGATTTACATTCCCTTGATGTGTGGTGAGTTGTTGTTTTGCAACGACCCATCCACCTTGCTTATGATCGGTTTGATTTGGTTTTTTGATGGTTGGTGCATCTGCTGTACTGTAGTAGTAGCCCAAACGATACTCGCCAGGTAAATTGGCTGTGCTAAGTTTAGGTTGCCAAACCACTTCTGCTGGAATAATTGCGCCATGAGAACCATCTGTGCTGAGGTTGAAACCTTTACTACGCTTTAAGTTCTCAGGATTATATTCATAAGCGCCAATTTGCGCATAAAGTTCAGGGGTGAGATTGTATTTCGCTCGAATTGCCCATTGACTGACAGGCCAGTTGTACCATTGATCACCAACCCAGTTCCCCACTTGAGAGCCACAGAGTGCAAGGTTTTGAAAATCACAGTCAAAGCTGTTAAAATCCTCGCCTTCGCCAAAACGACCCACTTTAATATCTAATTTTTGATCAAGAAATTTTTTCTTGATCCAGAAATCAGTAAGGCGCCAAGTTTGACCTCGTCCCCAAACTTCTTGGGTGGAGCTGAGTTGTCCAGCAAGTGCGTCTGAGGTTTGTGAAAGTGAGCGACCATTACGTTCAGTGATGGTGATTTGGGCTTCTGTATCTTTCCAACCCAATACTTTCTCTAAGTCGATATGGGTACCCAATGCAAACTGATCTGCATACTCGGTACCGTGGCTTGAATGATTTTTTGAATCCAGTAATGTGGCTAATTCGCCAGTATAACCAAAACTGAAGTCATAACCTTTTTGTTGCAACTCGGTTCGCTTACCGTTCCAGTTGCCAAGCATCCACGGACTTTGTGGATCAAATGCATCAGCTGCCTGTGTACTTTGAAAAGAACAACATAAAGACAATAGGCTGATTGCCCCATAAAAGTAACCTTTAGATTTATTCATATTTGGTGACCTTGATAACACTTTGTAACTAATTATTTATGATACTCTCATATTTGTATAAAAATCTATTAATTTTGACTTTTAATTGTAATTTATGTAAATAGTTTATCGTATGGTGATAATTCTTCGTAAATACATAATTAAAATAAGGGTATCTTTGTGGTTAATTTATTCTGTTGTTTTTGTTCGACTAAATCTATTTGTATAGTGCTTGAAATGAGTATGAAATGTAGGGGAGGAGGATTTTAGAGGCACTAAGAAGCAGGAATAATGAAGCATCATCAGAACACCTGTGTAATTGATTAGTATCAAGATTACACAGGATGCTCTGCTTACAATTCATACAAATTGTAAATAAAATGACCAATTTGTAATTTTATTTAACTTAAAAGATGTTGTAGTTAGTGTGCTGCTACCAATTTCCTTCGCCGAGTTGCTGACCAATATATTGATAACGCATTTGTGATCTTGAAAATTTTATTGGACATGCTAACTGGGGTTCGGTTTGATCTGCATTGGCTTTTAATGGAACATTGATCACCCAACCGCGTTCTTTGGAAATTTTGGAGTTTAGGGCTTCATCCAAACTTAAAACTGGCTCTACGCAAACATCCAGTTGGCTAAATAAATCGTTCCATGTTGCAAGTGTTTGAGTTTTAATCTTTTCTCGAATTGCTTGTTTGACCATTTGGCGGTCTTCAGGGTCAAAAGAAGTACCTTTTTCTAATAGAATTGGCAGTTCGAGCGCTGTTGCTAAACCTGTCATAAATTGTGGTTCTAAACTACCGATCGATAAATAACGATCATCGGCAGTTGCATAATAATCATAGAATGTACCGCCATTCAGTTGCTCTAACTCACGCTGTTGATGTTGCCCACCTGCCAAACTGGCAGCGGCAGCCATATTGTTGAGCCCAACCACACAGTCTGTCATAGAAATATCAATGTACTGTCCAAGTCCACTATTTTGACGTTCGACCACAGCCGCAAGAATCCCAATCACCGCATGTAATGAACCACCTGCGACGTCGGCGATCTGAATTCCCATCGGTGGTGGTCCACTGTCTTGACGACCACAATGCCCCGCGATTCCAGATAGTGCAATATAGTTAATATCATGTCCTGCCTTATCTTTATATGTGCCGGATTGCCCATAACCAGTAATCGAGCAGTAAATCAGACGAGGATTAATTTCAGACAAGGTTTGATAGTCTAAACCCAAACGTTGCATTACTCCGGGACGGAATTGCTCAACCACAATATCGTATTGAGAAATTTTTTCCTTGACCTGCGCTATACTGGCAGGATCTTTTAAATCTAAGGTGACAGATTGTTTGTTTCGATTCAGATAACTATGTGATGTTGCTTGTCCATTTGCATAGGGAGGAAACAAACGAACCAGATCTGGACGAGTAGGTGACTCGATATGGATCACTTCTGCACCTAAGTCGGCAAGATATAAAGTTGCGAATGGACCGGGTAATAAAGTCGAAAAATCGAGTACTTTCAATCCCTTTAAAGCGCTTGTCATGATTGTTTTTACCAATATAGTGTTGATTTTACATCCATAATAGAAATATAAAATTAACAAAACAATGTCATGTTCAGCCATTTACCTTGATCATTTCGGCAATTTATGATGTAAAAAGGTGATCTGCACTGTTGTAAATCGCCAATAAAACATTTTTTAGCGTCATTTAGGTCAATTGTTAGTGAACATCAAAGAGAGTGAAGGATTTACCATGAGTCGTGATACGATCAGTATCCATTTTGTGAATGCAGCCTTAACCGGTGTAAAACGTTTAGGAATGGACGTTGATACTTTACTTTCACATGTTGGCATAGAAGCAGAATTACTGCGTCAGCCTAAAGCACGTATTTCACCAGAGCAATATACTCGCTTCGTGAAAATGTTGTGGATGGTTACCCAAGATGAACATGTTGGATTTGATATTCAACCACGTCGTCTAGGCTCTTTTGCCATTATGTGCCAATTGATCATCCATGCTAAAACATTGGGTGATGCTTTAGAACTATCCTCCCAATTCTATAAATTATTTGGTGATGAATGGTCTGTAGCAGTTGAACGAGATAAACATGAAGCGCGTTTGGTGCCTTTGATTCCAAAAACCATGGACCCTGACCACTTCATTACTGAAAGTATGCTGATGATTTGGCATGGTTTGGCATCTTGGTTAATTGAGCGTCGTATTCCTCTGGAGCGTGTACATTTTGGCTACCCACGCCCAAATCATGCAGATGAATATGATGCATTATTCTTTGCACCTGTCATGCAGTTCGACATGCCTCGTACGGAAATTACCTTTGCTGCCGACTATTTAGACCTGCCGATTCGTCAGGATGAGGCGAGTTTAGAAGAGTTTTTAAAAGCTGCACCTGCACAACTTTTGGTGAAATTTAAAAACACCAATTCGTTGACATCACGTATCCGTGAAGTGTTGAAGAGTCAGATCGGCGAGGAAATGCCGACCTTGAATGATGTAGCATCCATGTTGTATTTATCCCCACAAACTTTGCGCCGTCGTTTAGCAGCTGAAGGTAAAAGCTATCAAGGTGTTAAAGATGCATTACGCCGTGATGCTGCTATTCATTTGTTATTAAATCCAGATTTAACCCTTGAAGATGTGGCTCAACAAGTTGGTTTTAGTGAAACCAGTACCTTCCACCGTGCATTTAAAAAATGGACTGGGGTTACGCCGGGGCTCTATCGCCAATTACATGGTTATCACTGATGACAACATGATGAAATCAAAAACTATTTTTTGATTATCCTCCGCCCAAGTTTGACTTGGGCTTTTTTATGTCTAAGCATTTTGTCGATGCATTTTCTGATATATGATGGAAGGGGTTTAAACGATAGGGCATTAAAAAAATGATTAAGCTCGGGCAGTTTGATGAGATACAAGTACAAAACTTGCTTCGCATTCATTTAGCAGGCATGCATGAGAACTCACCAATTGAACATAGTTTTGCTTTAGACCTTTCCGCATTACAACAGCCACAGATCAGTTTTTATACCCTTTGGGATCAAGATGAGCTTTTGGCATGTGGTGCTATTCAAGAACTCTCGCCAATTCATGCCGAAATCAAATCCATGCGGACTCATCCTCAACATTTAGGTAAAGGCGCAGCGACTACAGTTTTAAAACATCTTTTGCATATTGCGCAGTTTAGAAAATATCAAAAATTGAGTCTTGAAACAGGAACACATCCCTCTTTTGATCCAGCAATTCATTTGTATAAAAAGTTTGGATTTATCAAAGGTGATGCTTTCTCAAGCTATCAAGCCACCGAATTTAATCAGTTCTATCATTTAGACTTGTCTGTTACATCGCTCATTGCATGATATTCTGTAAAGCGGAGATGTATGTCAATTTCAAACTTTTTAAGTGGGGAGTTTGATCATACTTAACGCTAAATGTATGGCTAGATCAATAAATGACATGTTTAATTAGAACAATTGAAACTTTAGATATTCCACGCTTAATTGAAATTGAAAAATCAGCAACGCAAGCTTTTTTGAATATTCCTGCACTTGCTTGGTTAGCAGACAGCTCAATTTTATCTGTAGATGACCACATGCAGTTGATTTCAAAAGCGTATGGCTTTGTTTCGGTAAATCTTGATAATCAAGCCACTGGATTTTTATATGCCGAAAAACAAAACCAAGATTTATATATTATTGAATTAGATGTGGATGGGACATTGCAAAAGCAAGGAATTGGACGGCAATTACTGGAATACATTATCGATTTTGCTCGGAAGCATGATTTTTCAAATCTGACATTAACGACATTTAATGATGTGATTTGGAATCGCCCATTTTATGAGAAGTTAGGTTTTCAAAAGCTGGATGATGATCATTTACCAGATTATCTCCAAAAAAAAATTCAACATGAGGTTGAATGCGGTTTTCTTCGAGAAAGCCGTTGTGCGATGACATTGGATGTTTTATCCATTTAAAATGAATACAGTATGAATGTTAATTTGTTTACTGATGATTTTTGATTATATTTAGGACTCAAGATTTGGTGTAGAACAGTATGTGGATGTTGATGAGAACAATCTCAGCTTATCGTTTTATTGACATTATTTTAGGTATTTTTACCACTTTAGAAGATGCCGAAAAGGCTAGAATACAGTATATGACATACCGCAAAGTTCACGATCCTTGGCATGATCAAGCTTATCGTGAGTCATCTTTAGCTGATGATCTCCGTATCATTGCTGTGGATGGTAATTTCCGAAATGGGGAAATTGTTTTTGAAATTAGTGAATATATTGAGGGTTTTGGGCAAATTGTAAGGGCTTTAAAAGCAATTACGCTCACACAAGCTGAAGCGATTGCATGTATTCAACGATTAGAAGCTGTTGAACATGAATTTCCTCAATTTGCGGAAATAGACTACTTAAAAATAGGGACATTACATTCAGATTTAAGTGAAGATCAACCCATCAGCTATCCAAGGAATGAAACTGATTTAGCCCAGACAGGGAAAAGAGAATTCAGTGATATTCTCGATATCGATTTTGTTTAGCAACATGATTTTAATGCTGATATGAGTTTTAGTAGGTAATGAGCAATGTTTGGTGCTGATATATGGGCATTTAAATCTCTTTAATTTGCCACTTTTTTCAATTGACAAAAAATATCAAGCGACTATTCCGTTCTCGTCATTGATCTCTCGACTTTATAAAGTACACTCGAAGCACATAACAATCTAGAAGTCATAAGAAGGAACAGCTATGAGCGAGGCTTACATCATTGATGCCATTCGCACACCACGCGGAAAAGGAAAGAAAGATGGATCACTCTATGAAGTGAAGCCAATCACTTTATTAACAACATTACTCAATGAATTGAAAGATCGCCACCAATTGGATACTTCCAAAGTTGATGACATCGTATTGGGTTGTGTGACGCCAATTGCAGATCAAGGTGGTGATATCGCAAAAACTGCTGCGATTGCAGCAGGTTGGGACAATGATGTTGCAGGTGTACAAATCAACCGCTTCTGTGCATCAGGTTTGGAAGCGGTGAATATGGCTGCTCAAAAAGTCCGTTCTGGTTGGGAAGATGTTGTGGTTGCGGGTGGCGTAGAGTCGATGTCTCGTATTCCAATGGGCTCAGATGGTGGACCTTGGGCGCTTGATCCTGAGACCAATTTAAAATCACATTTTGTTCCTCAAGGGATTGGCGCTGATTTAATTGCAACACTAGATGGTTATAGCCGTTCGGATGTCGATGAGTTTGCTGCGAATTCGCAACGTAAAGCAGCGGCGGCGCAAGCAGCAGGTTATTTTGATCAATCTGTTGTGGCGGTAAAAGACAAAGCAGGGGTGATGATTCTTGAAAAAGATGAATTTATTAAGCCACTCACTACAGCGGAAGGCTTGGCAAAGCTGAATCCAAGTTTTGAAATGATGGGTAGCATGGGCTTTGATGCGATTGCTTTACAGCAATATCCAGAAGCACAGAAAATTAACCATGTACATCATGCAGGAAATTCATCAGGAATTGTGGATGGTGCGGCTGTGGTGTTATTGGCATCTGAAAAAGCAGTAAAAGAACAAGGTTTAAAACCTCGTGCCAAAGTGTTGGCGACTGCTTTAGTTGGAACAGATCCTACCATTATGCTGACTGGTCCAGCACCTGCTGCGCGTAAGGCATTGGCAAAAGCGGGTCTGACCATTGATGATATTGATCTATTTGAAGTGAATGAAGCTTTTGCATCGGTTGTGATGCGCTTTATGTCTGAACTTAACGTTCCTGCTGAAAAAGTCAATGTCAATGGTGGTGCAATCGCCATGGGGCATCCTCTGGGCGCAACAGGTGCAATGATTTTAGGTACATTGTTGGATGAATTAGAACGTCAAGGGAAAAAGCGTGGTTTAGCAACCTTGTGTGTGGGTGGTGGCATGGGTATTGCGACCATTATTGAGTTGGTTTAAGGAGAAGAATAATGAGCGCAATTCAATATGAAAAAAATGCAGATGGCATTGTCATTCTAACAATGGATTCTCCAAACCAATCTGCCAACACCATGAATGCTGATTTCCGTGTGGCTTTAGAAAATGTTGTTTCAAAACTTAAATCTGAAACTGACCTCAAAGGTGTGATTTATCGTTCTGCAAAAAAGACATTCTTTGCTGGCGGTGATTTGGATGAACTCATTGAAGCAACACCAGAGCATGCGACTGAATTCTTTAACATGACTGCAAAACTCAAAGATGATCTACGTGCAATTGATACTTTGGGAGTACCTGTCGTTGCTGCGATTAACGGAACTGCTTTAGGTGGTGGTTGGGAAATTGCGTTAAGTTGTCATTATCGTATTGCTCTTAACGATCCTAAAATCAAATTAGGTCTGCCTGAGGTGACGCTTGGCTTATTACCTGGCGGTGGTGGTGTCGTACGGATGGTACGACTACTCGGATTGCAAAACGCTTTTCCATTTCTGATGGAAGGGAAGCAATTTGGGATGGATAAAGCAAAATCTCTCGGTTTAGTTAATGAACTTGCTGAGAATGAGCAAGACATGCTCGACAAAGCCATTGCTTGGATTAAGGCGAATCCGAAATCACAACAGCCTTATGATGTAAAAGGCTATAAGATTCCTGGGGGAGATCCAAAAACACCGGCTGTTGCGCAAATTCTTGCTATTGCACCTGCCATGTTAAGAGATAAAACCAAAGGATGCTACCCTGCACCAGAAGCAATCATGGCTGCCGCAGTAGAAGGGGCACAAGTTGATGTAGATACAGCTTTCCGTATTGAAAATCGTTATTTCACTTACCTTGCAACAGGGCAAGTGGCGAAAAATATGATCGGTACATTCTGGCATGGTTTAAATGCAATCAAAGCTGGCGCAAGTCGCCCTAAAGATATTGCAAAATGGCAGGCGACCAAAGTTGGTGTGTTAGGTGCAGGCATGATGGGTGCAGGTATTGCCTATTCAACAGCGATCAAAGGAATACAAGTTGTTCTGAAAGATGTATCTGTTGAAAATGCTGAAAAAGGCAAAGCATATAGCCAAAAACTTTTGGATAAGCGTGTCTCACAGGGGCGTATGACGGCTGAAAAACGTGATCAAGTTTTAAGTTTGATTACAGCAACCGCTTCTGCAGAAGATTTAAAAGGCTGTGATTTGATTATCGAAGCTGTTTTTGAAAATCAAGATTTGAAAGCCAAAGTGACTCAAGAAGCTGAACAGTTCTTGGTTGATGGTGGTGTGATGGCTTCAAATACTTCAACATTACCGATTACGGGTTTAGCCAAAGCTTCTAAAGATGATACTCATTTTATCGGTCTGCATTTCTTCAGCCCAGTCGATAAAATGCAATTGGTGGAAATCATCAAAGGTAAGAATACTTCTGCTGAAACTTTAGCAAAAGCCTATGACTATGTGCAGCAAATTGGTAAAACGCCTATTGTTGTCAATGATAGTCGTGGTTTCTTTACCAGTCGTGTCTTTGGCACATTTGTACAAGAGGGTTTACGTCTATTGCATGAAGGTGTCCATCCAGCACGCATTGAAATGGCTGCATTGAAAGCAGGTATGCCAGTGGGTCCACTTGCCATTCAGGATGAAGTTGCATTAACGCTTTCTGAACATGTGGCGAAAGAAACCCGTAAAGCACTGCAAGCAGAAGGTAAAGATTTACCACTTTCAGGTGCAGATGATGTGATTGAAACCATGATTCATACCTTTGAGCGTAAGGGTAAAGCAGCAGGTGCAGGTTTTTATGAATACCCAGAAGGTGGGAAGAAGCATTTATGGGAGGGTCTAAGCCACTGGAAGAAAGATGTAGTTATTTCTGAGCAAGAAATGATAGATCGCTTCCTGTTTGTTCAGGCATTGGACACTTTACGTTGCTATGAAGAAAATGTTTTGGAATCTGTAATTGATGCCAATATTGGTTCGATTTTTGGAATAGGTTTTGCGCCGTGGACAGGAGGTGCGATCCAATTCCTCAACCAATATGGTCTGGAAAAAGCATTGGCTCGCGCAAACGCATTAGAAGCAAAGTATGGTGAGCGTTTTAAAGCACCACAGAAATTGATAGACCAGATTCCCGTAGGGAAAATTATCTGATCAATTGATCTCATTGAAAAATAGGGCAATTGCCCTATTTTTTATTATCTTATTTTGATTAAATACTATACATTTGTGACACTTTTCTTCAATATAATGCGCGAAACCATTTTTACGATTTGCGATCAATCAGATTGCTATATGTGGAAAAATAGCAATAATCAAAATATCGACTAAAGTCTAATATTTCCCTTATACAAAAGGATTGGGAATTCACATGGATTTAATACAAAGCAACGGTCAGCCACGTTATGGACGCTTTAAAGAAGTGCCCAGCAAAATTAATGTTCATGATTATGTCTATAAAACACCCTATGGAAAAACATTAACAGGCTGGCGCAAGCATTTAAAATATAAAAAGTTTAAATTTTGTGGTATTCAGCACGAACAATATTCAATTGGGATTGCAATAGCAGATATTGGTTGGGCTGGACACGGTTTCATCTATATATATGATCATACCAATCAAGAGGTTTTAGAGTGGAATGCCAATACCATTTTAGGACGTGGTACTTCACTTGATGAACAGCCTTTATATAGCCAAAGCCATTTTAGTAAGTCGCCGTTTGAATTCGAAATGCAACATGCCAATGGGGTGCGTTATATCCGTGCAACCCGTCATGGTGAGGAGCAGTTAAAAGCACGAATATTTTGTGCTGGTACTGAACCTTTAAGTCTATGTAGTCCTAATGGCATAAATGGTTGGACCTATACTCAAAAGAAAACAACATTGGCTGTTGAGGGTTTTTTTGTTGATAAGCATAAAGAATTGATTCATTTCAATGATCAATCATTGGCTTCTTTAGATGATACCTGTGGCTTTTTAAGACCTGAAACGGCTTGGTTTTGGCTTTCTTGTAATTTTTGGGATCAGCAAGGTCAACGTATTGGCTTAAACCTTGCATCAGGAGTAAATGAAAGTTTTGGTAATGAAAACTGCCTTTGGATCAATGGTGTACTCTATGCAGTTGCGGATGTATTGTTTGAAAAAATAGATACCAATGTATGGTCAGTACGTTCCCTAGATCAGAAACTCAATCTTCACATAGAAACGGGTTGGCGTAGATTTGAGAATTTAAACCTACGTTTGGTGGGGAGTCAATTTAGCCAATGGCAATCACGGATCAGTGGTAGCATCGAATCAGAAACAGGTGAAACCATTCAGCTTAATCAAGAATATGGTTTGCTTGAACAGCATTATGCAAAGTGGTAAGACTTCGTTTCGGAATTAAAATATTGGATTGTGCGTTCAGGGCAAAAAAAGCAACATAAGAAGGGTTTGGATAAAATCTTATGTTGCCGAAAAAGAAATTGATCAGCTAGGGGGTAATTATTTCAATGTCTTATTGGGCTGCTTGCCAAAACGCTTCACCCGCTTCAATTGGATCATTGGTTTCAGCCAAAGTATCTACCCAGACTTGATATTGTCGGATCACAGGGTGCTGACTCGGATGAAAATCGGCTTTAAACCAATCTAGGTATTGCTGACGCATGGCAGATAATTTTCCAGACTTGCCAAAGAACCAAGGAATACCTTTGAGCGCAAATTTGGCGCGTTGTAAGCGACTAAAGCCGTCATGTTTTAACATCACATTGGCACGATAAAAAGTGAAACCAAACATTTGTAGTGTTACAAAAGCTAGCGCGAATTTACGCAGATTCTCTGACACTTCGCCCACTTCTTTCATCACATCAAAAGCTACATCACGATGCTCCATTTCTTCAATTGAGTGCCAAGCAAAGAGTGCGCGTACAAAGGGATGTACATCAGCTAAAGTTTCTTTATGACTATAAAAAGTTTCTGCCATAAGTGCGGTGAGGTGTTCTGCTGCAGCCGTCATGGCAATGTTGTATTGCTTAGAGCGATGTTTGAGGATGTACTCAAAATGTTCACCCATAAACTGAACAAACTGATCTACAGGCATACCTTGGCGTTGCATTTCCTGATTCATTTTGTCATGGGCTAGACCGTGTTGTGCTTCTTGCTTAATGAAATCTGTTACGCGTTGTTGTAAATCTGGATCGGTGATTTTATCGCGAAGTGCTCGTACACTTTGGATGAAATAGCGTTCACCGACAGGAAAAGTCAGGCTAAGTGCATCAAACATACGTGTTCGGAAAGGGTCGTTGTCGAACCAAAAACGTGGAACTTCATTTAATCTAAAATCTAGATTTGTTCGGACTACAGGATCAACTTGGTGTTGTACATATGCATTCATTATTTTATTCTCACATTTACCCATCAACAAAGGTGTAGCATAAGCAGACTTATAAACCTGCTTGCCAAAATGCTTCACCTGCTTGAATTGGATCATTGGTGGCAGCCATGGTGTCGACCCAAACTTGATATTGGCGAATCACTGGATGTTGGCTAGGGTGGAAATCTTTTTTAAACCAATCCAAATATTCACTTCTCATTGCTGAAAGAATACCTTGCTTTCCAAAGAACCAGGGTAAGCCTTGAGCCGCCATCTTGATTCGTTCTAGACGGCTGAAACCATCATGCTTCAACATGATATTGGCTCGGTACAGCGTGAAGTTGAACATCATGATTGTGGTAATTGCCAAAGCGAAACGGCGTAAATGATCTGGAACTTCCCCCACTTGTTGCATGACATCAAAGGCCACATCTCGATGTTCCATTTCCTCAATAGAGTGCCATGCTAACAAAGCGCGAACATAAGGATGTGCTTCAGCTAAAGTTGCTTTATGACGATAAAAAGTTTCTGCCATAAGTGCGGTTAAGTGTTCCGCTGCAGCTGTCATAGCGATGTTGTACTGTGGAGAACGTTGGCTGAGTTCAAATTTAAATATTTTCTGTAGAAGCTGAATAAAACGATCAACAGGCATTCCTTGGTCTTTCATGACTTGGTTCATTTTGTCATGTGCCATGCCATGTTGAGCCTCTTGACGAATAAAGTCAGCAACCCGTTGTTGTAAATCTGGATCAGTGATTTTATTGCGAAATAAACGAACACTTTCAATAAAGTAGCGCTCTCCATCTGGAAAGGTTAGGCTCAAAGCATCAAATAAACGTGTACGGAATGGATCTCCGCCAAACCAGAAGCGAGGAACGTCTTCAAGCTTGAAATCGAGCTTGGTGCGAACGACTGGGTCCACCTGATATTTAACTAATGCATTCATTTTGTTTTACTTGCATTGCTTTCGATGATTTCAGTATGTCGGGAAATTGCAGCTTTGTTTTGACAGATATTGCCAATTTTTATACATTTTATGACAGAATGAAAATTTAGAATGTCAAATTGGTTGATATGTAGAATTGAAAGAGTGCAAGGATATGCAAGAGCTTCAGATTCCGAACGGCTATTTCCATCTCTGGCAGATGTACTTGGCTGAACGAAA
Organism: Acinetobacter sp. Tol 5; assembly: GCF_019702905.1. Lineage (NCBI taxonomy): Bacteria > Pseudomonadati > Pseudomonadota > Gammaproteobacteria > Moraxellales > Moraxellaceae > Acinetobacter > Acinetobacter sp. Tol 5. Next base: position 675,200 of record NZ_AP024708.1, read on the forward strand.
CGTGGATGTTATCACGCTTGATTTTTTGCAAGCAGATGAAAAACAACATTTGCTGAGTATCCTGTCATTACCTATTGATACACAATCGGCTTATTTATTCTTTCACCAATTGATTGAAAAAACCAAACAGGCTTTCGATTGTCCACAAATTGTTTTTGAAATGGCGGAATATGTTCGACCAGAACATTTTGGAGTGTTGGGTTATATGGCATCCCGAAGTACCACCGTTGCCGAGGCATTACAAAATATTATGCGCTTTAGTCGCTTGGTGATTGATGGTGATGAAGTAATTCCCATGCAGATGCAACAAAAAGGGCAGTATGTTCATTTAATTTGGCCATTTCACCATGATAAATATATTTTAATTAATGAATTTACCAATGCGCTGATGATGCATCTTGCACGGAAAATCGTACCCCCAAATCAATTTCCCCTACAAGCAGTATACTTTGCACACGCCCCACAGATGGCACTCTATCATTATCAAAAGTTCTATGCTTGCGAGGTGCTATTCAATCAACCTCACTATAGTTTTGTATTGCGTATGGAAGGCTTGGAACTGAAGATACAACAAGCTGACCCATCTTTGATGCAGCTCTTGGTCAAGCAGGCAGAAGAAGCGATCGCAGCGAAACCTCGCTATAAAACCATTGCCCAGCAATTGCATATTATCGTGGCGGAGTATTTAAAACTCAAAGAACAAGCGCCAAAGATTGAGGATGTTGCACAGGAACTACATATTTCGACACGTACTTTACAAAGGCAACTCAGTGACTTAGACACTTCTTTTAAAAAAATTGTTGAAAGTGAACGGATGAAACGATGTGAATTTTTACTGAGTGGTGACATACAACTTTCTGAAATTGCAATGCGTTTAGGTTATTCGGATCAGTCCGCTTTAGCCCGAGCCTATAAAGCATATAGTGGTCAAACGTTGTTAGAAAAAAAGCAAGATTTAAAGTCTTCATAAATGCTTTGCAAAAACTAACTTAGACAATATGGCGGTAGGCTAAGTTAATTTTTTCATGCCTATTATTTATGAATTCTATTTTAATTTTGGAAATCTAAATGCGATAGCCAAAACTGCAAATATTGCCAATACCCAGCAGTAATAAATGGAGCTGATGAGTTCCACAGGTGAAAGTTTAGCAATTGAACATGCGAGTAGAAGTTGTGCACCATAGGGAATAATGCCTTGGATCACACATGAAAAAATATCCATGAATGCAGCAGCACGTTTGGGGTCTACACCATATTCTTTGGCAACTTCTCGTGCCATATCACCAGATAAGATAATTGCCACAGTATTATTGGCAACGAATAAATTCGAGAAAATCACCAAAAAGCTAATACCAATTTCACCTGCACGTTGTCGACCAATATTAAATCGTCGGGTTGCAGAATAAATCCGTTGAATTAACCACTCTAAACCACCTTCCTTTTGCATAATGGCAGAAAGTCCACCTAAAAACATGGAAAGTAGCGCAACCTCAAACATTCCCACAAATCCGTCATAAATTGCGTTATTTAATTTGAGTAAATCCAATTCAGGCTTTGCAACCAGACCGATTAAGACAGAAAGGACAATACCAATCGTCAACACAGCAAGCACGTGCAAGCGGGTAAAAGCCAAAAAGAAAACAGCCAAATAAGGCACAATCAACCATAAGTTATAGCTTTTATACTCAATGAATTGAGATTGGTGACTGGTCAAAAAATAAATCATGATGGTGATGATTGCAGCAGGAAGTGCAATCCAAATGTTGACCCGAAATTTGTCGCGTAGCTCTACATTTAAACTTCTCGTTGCCGCAATGGTGGTATCTGAAATCATCGATAGATTATCACCAAACATTGCACCACTAACCACTGCACCTATGGCATAAATGGGCTGAATCGCTGTGGCTTGGGAGAATCCAAACGCAATCGGAGCACAAGCTGCAATTGTGCCCATTGATGTTCCCATTGCAGTTGCAATAAAAGCTGAAATCACAAACAGCATGGGCAAGACAAATGTCGGTGGAATGATGGATAAACCAAATTGAACAGTTGAATCCACACTTCCAATGCTACTGGTCACACTTGCAAATGCGCCAGCCAACATGAAAACCATAAACATGAGGATCAAATTTGGATGGCTTGCACCATTTAAAAATGCTTCAATTGCTGAGTTTATTTTTCCTTTATACAGCAAAATCGCCAATATAATCGCAGGCAACGCTGCGATTGGGGCTTTGACTTGATAAAAAGCAAATTCAGTACCAATGATGGTATGGTAAATACCGCTGCCTAAAAAAATGGCTAAAAATACAATAAGTGGTAATAGCGCAAGCGCACTGGCTTGCACTTTAGCCTGTGGGAGTGTGGTCATAAGAGGAGATAAAAAATCAGAATCCCGCGTAGTATAAACAGCTTTTGCAATTTCTGAAAAATGATTGTGTATCTTCTAGAAGTGCTTTTTTTACCCTATAGTTATGATTTATTTTTATTTTTTAAAAAATATGTGGGATTTTCATTATATTAAAAATAGGTAACTTTGATCATTGTCCTCATTTTGAAAATAGCGCTAAATGTACATATGGGTTGTTTTATTATTTGTCATATAAAACAAGATACGTTTGAGCGACTATGTGACTCTATCCTTTGAGTAAAAAATAGCGTTACAATGCAGTGTCTTGTATTTATACATTTGGATGATGGAAGATAATAAGTCAATGAATTTTAAATTCATCTCAGTTGTCTGATCATCTAAAAACTCCTCAAGTTTGAACAATTCAAGGAATGTACAATCCTATGTCACGTTTAGCCACTCGTTTTGCACAACTTAAATCTCAACAGCGTAAGGCTTTGGTTTCTTATGTGATGGCGGGTGATCCACAACCTCATGTAACGGTACCATTGTTGCATCAGATGGTTGAAGCAGGCGTAGATGTTGTAGAACTTGGATTACCATTTTCCGACCCGATGGCAGATGGTCCTGTAATCGCACTTGCAGCAGAGCGTGCTCTGGCTGCCGGCACCAACACACTTGATGCTTTGAATATGGTCAAAGCGTTTCGTCAAAAAGACACCACTACACCTGTTGTTTTAATGGGATATTTAAATCCTGTTGAAGTCATTGGATATGAAAAGTTTGTGGCTTATGCCCATGAATGTGGCGTAGATGGCGTGTTGCTTGTGGACTTACCTCCAGAAGAAGCAAAAACATTAGATGACGTATTGCAAAAATACGATATGGATCAGATCTTTTTGCTCGCACCAACCTCTACTGAACAGCGTATTCAACATGTAGTAAATCAAGCCCGTGGTTTTATTTACTATGTGTCTCTAAAAGGTGTCACTGGTGCTGCAACATTAGACTCAACTGAAGTCGCAACACGTATCCAAAAAATTAAAACCTTTACCGATATTCCTGTTGGTGTAGGTTTTGGAATCAGTGATGCTGCTTCTGCTAAAGCTGTTGGTCAAGTTGCAGATGCTGTGATTGTTGGAAGTGCTTTTGTCAAACCTTTTGCAAATCTTGCACCAGAACAAGCTGTTGAAGCAGCAGTGAATAAAGTCAAGGAGCTTCGAGCGGCGCTCGATGAGTTAGTATGAATCAAGAAGTGAAATCAGGGAAAATCCTCAGCGCAATTACGCCGTGGACAGATCGTAAAGTTCCAGGCATTGATGTGCCTGATCAACAACAAACACTCAAAGCGACGTTTACTGAACCAACCATTGAATGCCCTGAATGTCATGCACTCGTGACTCGTACAGCGATGTCTTTTAATGCTTATGTTTGTCCGTCATGTGATGAACATTTGAAAATGAAAGCACGTGATCGTTTGAACTGGTTCTTTGATCAGGTTAACAATGAACTTGGTCAAGAGTTTGTTGCAAAAGATCCGCTACATTTTGTCGACAGTAGACCTTATCCAGCGCGTTTAAAAGAAGCGCAGGATAAAACAGGTGAAACTGAAGCGCTAGTCGCCATGCAAGGGCAGTTGAAAAATATTTCAATGGTGGCTTGTGCTTTTGAATTCGACTTTATGGCTGGATCAATGGGTACTGTCGTGGGCGATCGCTTTGTACAGGCTGCTGAAAAAGCCATTAAAGACAAACAGCCATTAATCTGTTTTGCAGCTTCTGGCGGTGCACGTATGCAAGAAGGCATGTTGTCGCTTATGCAAATGGCACGTACTTCAGCCGCAGTTCAAAAAATGAAAGATGCACATCTACCTTATATCGTGGTGTTGACACATCCTGTTTATGGAGGTGTTACTGCGTCTTTGGCGATGTTAGGCGATGTTCAAATTGCTGAGCCTAAAGCGATGATTGGCTTTGCTGGTAAGCGCGTTATCGAACAAACCGTACGTGAGAAACTTGAAGAACCGTTCCAACGTGCGGAATTTTTGCTTGATCATGGGGTGGTCGATCAAATTGTTCATCGTCATGCATTACGTGATACTGTATATCGTATTGTAGCGAAACTGATGAACTTGCCTTGAACAACGAAACAGCACCTTTAAATACTGATAAATTACAAACATGGCTCGATTATTGGAGCCATGTTCACGTTACAGGAATTGATTTAGGCTTAGAGCGAGTCATTCCTGTAGCTGAACAACTCGAAATCATGCGCCCCTCAGCAAAAGTGATCACTGTTGCTGGCACTAATGGTAAAGGATCAACCACAACCACCCTCGCTGCCATACTCAATGCGCAAGGTTTGAATGTAGGTCTATATCAATCCCCACATATTTACAGATTCAATGAACGTGTCAAATTGGCTGGTCAGGAAGTTGATGATCAAACTCTGATTGATGCTTTTGTTCAAGTTGATCAAGCACGTCGTATCTGCAATTTTTCATTATCCTTTTTTGAAGCAACCACACTGGCAGCATTTGTTATTTTTAAACAGAAACAATGTGATGTTTGGGTGTTAGAAGTAGGGTTAGGTGGACGTTTAGATGTGGTCAATGTGATTGACCCAGATCTCGCTGTGATTACCAATATTGGTTTAGATCATACCGACTGGTTGGGCGATACGATTGAAAAAATTGCTTTTGAAAAAGCAGGAATTATTCGTCCAAATATTCCTGTCGTCTTTGGTGGCTTACAAGCAATGCCACAAGCGATTCAGGACAAAGCACAACAATCTAATGCTCAGTTATATGCTGTAAATCGTGATTATTTTTATCAGCTATCTGAAGATGGTCAGACTTGGAACTTTGCAAGTTCAGGTACGACTTTGAAATTTCCAACAGGGCAGCTTGCTTTAGAAAATATTTCTACTGCTGTCGCCACAGTTTTACTCAGTGATTTAAATGTTTCGCAACAGGCAATTGCTCAGGGAATCAAAAAGGCACAATTGGCTGGTCGTTTTGAAATTAGAAAAATACAAGATAAAACAGTCATCTTTGATGCGGGACATAATCCGCATGGTGTTGAATTTTTGTTAAAGCAATTGCGAAAATTCTTAGAATACAATAAACAGTACACAGAAGTTGTCTCTATTTTTTCAATGTTGTCTGACAAAGATATAGATTCTGTGGTCAAGTTGTTGAAAAATACTGTCTTAAAGTGGAAAATTGCTCCATTAACTGTGCCTCGTGCAGCATCAATGGAACAGTTGTACATTGCATTGCAGAATGAGACAGTTGAACAGTTTGATTGTGTACAAGCCGCATTTCAATCAGCGCTTGCAGAAACCAATAATAATCAGCTGATTTTGGTGTGTGGTTCGTTCCATACCTTAGAAGCGGTCTGGGAGTATTTAGAAGAATGTCAATGAATAACAAACAACGCTGGATGGGCGGTGTTGTTTTATTAAGTGGTGGTGTTCTATTGGCGGCATTGCTTCTAAAAGGTAAAGAAGAAATCCACCAAAGACAGGCTGAAACACAACCTACAAGTCAAACTCAGCCAAACAAAACTACGCCTGCAGGCGAGGCTGTACAATTGCAACCATTGACTGTGGATGTTGCAACAGAAAAACGTCTGTTGGAAGAACAAAAGCGTGCTCGTGAAAAAGCTGTGGCTGAACAAGAAGCCAAGGCTGCTGAGTTTTTACGTATGCAACAACAGGCAGAGGCTGATGCTGCACGTAAAGCTGCTGAAGAATATGCTGCTGCAAATGCAAGACGTGGTGCAGCAGCGGCAGCTCAAGAGGGCGCAGATATTCCTCCTGAGCTAGTACAAGATGAAAAAGCCAAAGCGCAACAGAAAGCAACTGAACAGAAACAGCTTGAGCAACAAAATGCACAGTTGAAGCAGAAAGCCGAAGCTGAAAAAAAGCTCGCTGAGCAGAAGCGACAAGCTACCGCAGAAGCAGAGCGTAAAGCAGCTGAAGAGAAAAAACGTAAGCTAGAAGAACAACAGAAAGCTGACGAGAAACGCAAAGTAGAAGCTGAAAAGAAAGCTGCTGCTGAGAAAAAACAAGCTGAAGAGAAAAAAGCAGAAGCTGAGAAAAAGCGTAAAGCTGAAGAAGCTAAAAAGAAAGTTGAGGCAGAAAAAGCACGCGATTTACTGGAAAATGGTGATAAACAATGGATGGTACAAGTTGCACTTGCGGCCAATGAGGCCAATGCTGATGCAGTCGCTGCAAAGCTCCGTGCCAAAGGGTATAAAGTCACCAAAAGCCCAACCTCGAAAGGTATTCGTATCATGGTTGGACCATCTAAAGATCGAGAGTCTGCTGATGCATCACGTAAAAAGATCAATGCTGATGCAAGTTTAGGCATGAAATCCGCTTGGGTGATCGAATGGGTTCCTTTGGATCGCCGTTAAGAGCTGATGTTAAGTGCTATAGATTAGGTCGCTAAAGATGGATTCGTGAGTTGCTCACGGATCCATTTTATATTTTCAGGGGTAAAAAGTTTTTCAATATTGCTCCAAATTGGATGAAAACCATAACCACCATGTTTCATTTCTTTTAATGCATCATCGACTGACCAATTCTCAAAAATAATACGATACATGGCAACACTTGCACCCGTACGATCTGAGCCGTGATAACAGTGAATAAGAACCTTTTGCTGCTTTTTCTCAGCTGTTTGAATCGTTTTCATGACTTGAAGTAAATCATCACGATCGATTGCCCAAGTGTTGATTGGAATATGTACCAATTGAAAATCTTGTTGTGCCAAAACAGTTTTATCTCTATCACGGCTCCTTAGATTGATGACCACAGCAATATCATGCTCTTTTAAGGCAGGAATAATCTCTGTGCTGGGCTGTTCACTACGGAAAACGCTGTCACTAATACGATAAAAATTATGCTGTTTATTCACCACAGTGCCCCATTGCTGTGGGCGTTGGTGATCAGGAAGTGCTGATGTCGTCATGCAGCCCACAAACTGTAAACTTAAGCTGACTAAGACGGTAGAGGCGAGTAATTTCAATTTCATGATTATTTTACAAGGTAGCGGTCAAGTTCAACGGGATCATGCGCACAAATTATTTCGATGCGAGGCTCATTGTGTGCCAAACGTTGGATTTCAGAAAGTGTTTTTAAACGAGCGGTATTATTTTCTGCAAATAAGCGTTCAAGTTTATCCAAAAGCGGAAGTTTATGATTTGGATCTAATTCCAAATGGCTGTAATAGGCATCACCACAGAAGAATACCCATCCATTGTGTTGTTTAATCGCAATACCACAGTGTCCGGTGGTATGTCCCAGTAACGGAATCAATAAGATTTCATCATTAAACATATGAAAACCTTGAACTTTGTGAAAATTAAACCAAGATTCTCCATTCTTGGGCTCAAGAAAGTTCCAGTGACGATGATTTTTAAATTGTTGTGGGCGATAACGTAATTTATTCATCATCGAGAGTTTCTGAGCTGCATTATATTCACTGGATAGAATATGAATCGTGGCTTGAGGAAAGTCTGAAATTCCTCCAGCATGATCTAGGTCTAAATGACTGACCAAAATGTGTTTGACATCAGAGGGTTGAAAGCCGAGTTGTTGAATTTGTGCAAGTGCGGTTAATGTAAAATCAAATTGAATAGCACTGACCTTTGAAAATAACTTGCCTAGGCGTGCTTGAGGGTGAAGATAATCTTGAGTCCCAAATCCTGTATCAATCAGTACTAAGCCTTTATCGGTTTCAACTAAGAGGCAGTGGCAGACCATTTTTGCATGTAAGCCCTTTTGCCCATAAATGGGCGCACAGATTGGACACATCGTTCCACAATGTAAATGATGAATGTTGTATATCATAATGATGCTTTGTTTTTAGGATTGTGCTTTGTTTATAAACTGAATTGAAAAAAATACCAATCTAAAAATACAATTGTTGTGTAATTGATATCGGGTAAATCACAGCCCATACAATGGATTTTTTTAGCGGTTATAGCTTGAAACAGTAAAGTCTTTATTTCTCTATGTTGAAAAATATCAATTTTACTTTTAATCGACATGGTCTTGTTACTGGGGATTTGAATGCTTTTTCCCAAAGTTTCTATTCATCATTGATAACTTTGAGTTTGATTTGTTGCTTATGTTAGATTTGATTAGTGCAAAGTGTTTTTGTATATCATATTAAATTTGTTAGGTATTTATATTTTTTTCAAGGCAATATTCGATAATTAAATAACAAATTTCTCTTAAACATACATTTCGAGTTTCAAACTGCAAGGCTAAGCGTTTTAGTTCATTGGTTGTTGAAAACAATTGAAAACTTTGGGCTAGAGGATTTTCAACTAAAGACACAGATTGCATGCTCACTTGTGCTTCAGGTGTCCAAGGCTCTTCAACAAATAAAATTTGATCATTTTGAAGATTATTCATATTCAATAAGGTGGTGAATAGATCCATCGCATCTTACTTCTATCAAGCCTTGATTTTTTAGGATTACTGATCAATGGTTAATGGAATCTAGCGCTTATTCAAAAGCGCTGACATCGCCCACACCACGACGAACAATTTCTGGATTTACTCCAGAGAGATCGACAATACTGGTTGTGGTTAAAGTTCCCAAACCACTGTCAATAAATACATCAATGCGTTTTTCCAATAATTGTTCAATATCGTAGGGATCATCCATTGGTGCATCTTGACCGGGTAAGATCAAGGTACTTGTCAGTAAGGGTTCTCCCAACTCTTTTAACAGCATTTGACAGACAGGATTACTTGGAACACGTAGACCAATGGTTTTTTTCTTTGGATGCATTAAGCGACGCGGTACTTCACTGGTCGCAGGTAAAATATACGTGGTGACTGCAGGTGTATTGGCTTTAAGTAGTCGATACATTGCATTGTCTACTTTGGCATAAGTGGCGATATCTGATAAGTCAGCACAAATAATGGCGTATTGATGTTTGGCACCTAAGCCGCGAATCTGAGCAATACGTTCCATCGCATTCTTATTTCCAATCTGACAGCCTATGGCATAAGCCGCATCTGTTGGATAGACCACAACATCACCTGCTCGAATTCTTTCTACAGCTTGACTAATTAAACGTGGTTGAGGATTGTCAGGATGTACTCTTAAATGCAGCATATTTATTCTCCTGATTTATTATCTATTGATATATGGTATTGAAAATAAATGGTTAAGAACACCATTATTTGTAATTTTATTTGAACTCATTCATATTTTAATAATATTAGAACGATGGCTCAGGTATTTTAGCTTTTGAATATGACATTCACTATAATCTATGTCGATCTAGTGCGAATGAGTGGACTCTGATTGCCAATTATATCGCCAGCCATAGGATCAAGATGGCGAAATGAGTTGGTAAAGATGTTTGAGTTAACTTATTTTGATTAACTGTCTAAATCATTTCGGTTGAACTCAGTGCTTTGTAATGTTTTGCCACCTCGAGTGTATGCACAAATACATTCAATAAAGTATTTTGCATCGCGAGGAAGTTTAGCTTCACCTGAAAAAAAGTGTTGTACCTGAGCATAAACATGATCTTTAAATCTAGCACCATCACCCCCTTCTCCAGTGAGATTATCCAGTGAGACTCGAAACTTTCGTCCAAATGCTTTAGAAAATAGCCATTCTATAGCTTGAGGTTTGATTTCGACCTGTTCAAACAAGGCTTGTTGCTCAGATGTACGTCCATCTGGCGCATACCAATAGCCTAAATCAGGTAACAATCGACGTTGTTCACCTGCAATGGTCCAATGACTAATTTCATGTAAAGCACTATTAAAAAATCCATGTGCAAATTGAATACGTGTAGGCTGGTCTTTTGTTGCAGGAAAATATTCAGGTTCAAAATCACCACGAACAAGTATTACATTTAGGTGGGAAAACCAACGATTAAAGTGTAAGATAAGCCAATCTACTTGCTGGGCTTCTGTTTGCAAATTCTCCCATTGGGAGCGTTGCACATCGGTCACTTCCAATGTGTTTTCAGAGGTTAAGCGGGTGTTAAATTGTAATGAAGTAGTGACTTCAGGTTGCGGCTGCAACTGATGCATGGCTTGTATTACTCAAGAGATCTGTCTAAATAAGTACAAAATTGTATCTTAATCTTTGACAGAGTACCTATGAATTTGTAGAATTGCCGCCTTAATTATGTCAGCAAATACCTTTCCGGCACAGATAGAGCCGTTTAAATGGGCTGAACAAGGCTTTACATGGTCAGGTACACTGCCATTGTCTCGCTTTGTTCGTATTTCCCGTGAAGCTGTTGGATCAATTGATGATCAATTGATCAATATAGACTGTAAGCTATCAATGGATGCGTATCATCGTATCGTATGGTTGGATGGTCATGTAGATACTAAAGTTCCAATGGAATGTCAGCGTTGTCTGGATTCTGTTGAAATTCCTCTGGTTTCTGATTTCCATTTGGCTTTAATAGATGATGAGTCACTGATAGAGCGCTTGGATGAGGATGCTGATTTCATCGTATTAGGTGAAAGTGAAGCAACAACCAAGGGAGATTATTTAACCAATACTCCTGCAATTGTTGATTTACTCGCGCTTTTAGAAGATGAATTGTTATTGTTGATGCCTTTGTCTCCTAAGCATGACGCTTGTGAACATAAGCATCAGCCAGCCGTTCAGGACATTGTTGAAGAAAAACGGGATAACCCGTTTGATGTTTTGGCAAGTTTGAAGGGTAAACTTAACTAAATTTTGTGTTATACTGTTAAGTTAAGACAACCGAATTTGTTCTGATCCATTTTTTCGATTTGTAAGGAGCCATCATGGCCGTTCAGCAAAACCGTAAAAGTCGCTCTCGCCGTGACATGCGCCGTTCACATGACGCTTTAACCGAGAATGCATTAACTGTAGACCAAACTTCAGGTGAAACTCACCGTCGTCACCACGTGACTAAAGATGGTTTCTACCGTGGTCGTCAATTATTCGCTAAAGCAGCTGATGCTGAATAATTGTTGACGCATTAGGCGTAAGCTTAGTGAAAAAATGGGAGCGAAAGCTCCCTTTTTTTTGTTTTGTATATGCGTATTTTTTGTTGTATTTCGCAATTAAATAAATTTTTTTTTTCTGTAAAATTGCCGCATCGGAAACGATCAAGATTAAATAAGGGACTTTTTATATGTCTGCCAAACGACTCGAACAAGCAGCTCAAGCAACAAAAACTGCATTTTTGTTTCCAGGTCAAGGGTCACAAAAAGTAGGTATGCTTGCTGAACTTGCAGAACAGTTTAGTGGTGTACAAGAAACCTTTGCTGAAGCTTCAGATGCCATTGGTTTTGATTTATGGCACATTGCGCAAAGTGGTGAGGGTTTAGATCAAACTGAAAACACTCAACCTGTACTATTAACAGCCAGTATTGCGCTTTGGCGTGTATGGTTGGATCTTGGTGGTGTTGCACCAAAGTATCTTGCAGGTCATTCATTAGGTGAGTACAGCGCCTTGGTTGCTGCAAATGCAATGACATTGGCTGATGCAGTTAAATTGGTCAATCTACGTGGTCAATTGATGCAATCTGCAGTACCTCAAGGGCAAGGTGCAATGGCTGCGATTCTCGGTTTGGAGGATGCAAAAGTCATTGAACTGTGTGAACAAGCCAATGTGCAAGGGCGTGGCTCAGTTGAAGCGGCAAACTATAATGCACAAGGTCAAGTTGTTATTGCAGGGGATAAGACGCTGGTTGAAGTGGTTATGGTTGCGGCAAAAGAGAATGGTGGCAAAGCGATTGCTTTACCAGTATCCGTACCATCTCATTGTTCGTTGATGAAACCTGCTGCTGAACGGTTTGCAGAAGCTTTGGAACAAACTGCCATTGAGCTTCCAAGTATTCCTGTAATACAAAATGTCAATGCTGAAATTGCCACAGATACCACACAGTTACGTCAGGCGTTAACAGCGCAATTGTACCAATCTGTACAGTGGACCAAAACCATGCAATTCATACAAGATCAAGGTATCCAGTATGTTGCAGAGTGCGGACCTGGTAATGTACTGGCAAATTTGGCAAAACGTTTACCTAATATTGAAAAAGCATTTCCACTTGATACGCAAGCACGTATGGAAGATGCACTGAATGCTATCTTAGTGGCTGAAGGGAAAATTGCATGACACAAGAACGTAAAGTTGCATTAGTGACAGGCGCAAGCAGAGGAATTGGTGCTGCCATCGCTCAACAATTAATTCAAGATGGTTATTTTGTTGTCGGTACAGCAACATCTGAAGCAGGTGCAGAAAAACTTTCTGTGACTTTTGCAGAGCAAGGTGTAGGCGCAGTACTTGATGTGCGCGACGGCACAGCCATTGATGCATTGGTATCTGACATTGAACAAAAATATGGTTCAGTGATGATATTGGTCAATAACGCAGGGATTACCAAAGATAATTTATTATTGCGTATGTCTGAAGATGATTGGGACGATATTCTCAACATTCATCTCAAGGCTGTTTTCCGTTTGTCTAAACGTGTATTGAAAGGTATGACCAAAGCTCGCTTTGGACGTATTATCAATATTAGTTCTGTGGTTGCTCATTTTGCTAACCCAGGTCAAGCCAATTATTCAGCGGCAAAAGCAGGTATTGAAGCGTTTAGCCGTAGCCTTGCAAAAGAGATGGGTAGCCGTCAAATTACAGTGAACTGCATTGCTCCAGGTTTTATTGCGACTGAAATGACTGAGCAGTTAAGCGAAGACATTCGTAAAAAAATGAGTGATCAAGTTGCCTTAAACCGCTTTGGTCAACCACAAGACATTGCGGATGCTGTGAGTTTCTTGGCTTCTGACAAAGCTAGTTACATTACAGGCACAGTATTACACGTAAATGGTGGTTTATACATGGCGTAATGCGATGTATAAACTTTGAAAAAAGTAAATATTCAATTAAACTATCAGGCAATTAAAAGCCGCCACAAGCAATGAGGAGAATTCCTGTGAGCGATATCGAACAACGCATTAAACAAGCTGTTGCAGAACAATTAGGTATTAAAGCTGAAGAAATCAAAAACGAAGCATCTTTCATGGATGATTTGGGTGCGGATTCTTTAGACCTAGTAGAACTTGTTATGTCTTTCGAAAATGACTTCGACATCACTATCCCTGATGAAGATTCTAACGAAATCACGACTGTTCAATCAGCAATCGACTATGTAACTAAAAAACTTGGTTAATGTGTTGATTGTATAACACGTCGTTGTTATGCGTAAAAACCACCGTAAAGGTGGTTTTTTTATTGCTGGATATTTTTAAAGATGAAATCAAGCTTAATCACCTAAACAAAATATTTGATCATGCTGAAATAATTCTAAAATCAAAAAAATAGTGGTTACATACGGTTACTTTTCTGTCACTAATGACTACGCATTTCGCTGTTTTTTTTCGCTATAAAAATAGAGTTTATAATTTTTTATAAAAGTTCACAGTAAAAACAAGTTCCAAATAAAATATGGAGAACATAAATGGGTCTTTTTGATTTCGTAAAAGGTATCGGTAAAAAAAATACAGCGCCTGCTGAGCCCCAAGCTGCACCAGCAACACCAGCAGAACCTTCTGCACAAGAAGTTGCGAACAAACTCCTTGGACTCGTGAAGAGTTTGGGTCTGTCTATTGACGGTTTATCGGTGAGTTATAATTCTCAAACAGACTTAGCTACTGTTCGTGGACAAGTACACAGCCAAGCAGATAAAGAGAAAATTGTTCTTGCGATTGGTAATGTTGATCATGTTGCTCAAGTGGATGATCAAATGACTGTTGCTATACCAGAGCCAGAAAGTAAATTCTATACGGTGAAGTCAGGTGATAATTTGTCAAAAATTTCAAAAGAATTTTATGGTGATCCAAATCAATACAATAAAATTTTTGAAGCAAACCGCCCATTACTGAAAAATGCAGATGATATTTTTCCTGGACAAGTTTTGCGTATTCCAGCTTAAGTGCTGTCGATAGAATTAAAGGCACTTCGGTGCCTTTTTTTGATTTTAGACTCAGTCTTGTGTTAACGAGGAGTGTCTTGGTCTTGAATAGAGAAATGGCATAAAAAAGATCACATATAAAATGTGATCTTTTGAAAGAGTAGTTAGTTTAAATAAATGACGTAGTTGCGGGTTATTTTATTTGTTCGGTTGTGGTGTAAGACGTAAATAAGGTTTAACCGCCGTATAGCCTTTTGGGAAGCGCTCTTTCAACTCCGCTTCATCTTTGAGTGAAGGTACAATCACAACATCCTCACCATCTTGCCAGTTGGCGGGTGTTGCTACTTTATAGTTGTCTGTGAGTTGTAATGAATCAATCACCCGCAAAATTTCATGGAAATTACGCCCAGTTGATGCTGGGTAGGTAATAATGAGGCGTACTTTTTTATTGGGATCAATAATAATTAAAGAGCGAACGGTTAAAGTTTCACTGGCATTGGGATGAATAAAATCATAAAGCGTTGAAACTTTACGATCTTTGTCTGCAAGTATCGGAAAGTTCACCTGAGTATTTTGTGTTTCGTTGATGTCGTTAATCCATCCGCGGTGTGATTCAACATCATCTACTGAAAGGGCAATAGCTTTTACGCCACGTTTTTCAAATTCACTTTTTAACTTTGCAGTATAGCCAAGTTCAGTGGTACATACAGGTGTGTAGTCTGCAGGGTGCGAAAACAGAATTCCCCAGCTGTCGCCCAAATAATCATAGAAGTGAATGGGTCCCTCACTGGAATCTTGGGTGAAATCTGGTGCAATGTCACCTAGTCGTAGCGTCATGATAAAAACCTCAAAATTAAAAAATCATCTGTTATTTAGCTCGTCCAAAATACTATTGCGCAGTTTTTTTATAATTAAAAATAGTGTTTTTTTATTTCTTTATGAAAAAAACAGATATGTTGGTGTGTTGATGTGAAAAAAACACAGAATTGCGCACGACCTCGCTGTAAATATCGGTTAAATTTGCTACATTAAGGCGCTTTAACTCATGCGTACCCAACTGGTCGTCAGATTTTTTTGATTGGATTTGTGCAAAACCCTTGTACTTCAAATTTCTAACACCATAATATCGTCTGAGAAAAATTTATTTTACAAGATTTAGAGAGTTTATATGTTGGCAAGTCTGATCGGAGGAATCTTCGGTACTAAAAACGAGCGCGAACTAAAACGTATGCGTAAAATTGTCGATAAGATCAATGCGCTCGAGCCGACGATATCTGCACTCAGCGATGCAGACTTATCTGCAAAAACTGAAGAATTCAAACAAAGATATAAGAATGGTGAAAGCCTAGATAAATTAATGCCAGAAGCATTTGCCGTATGTCGTGAAGCAGCAAAGCGTGTTATGGGTATGCGTCATTATGATGTGCAGCTCATTGGTGGTATTACTTTGCACGAAGGTAAAATTGCTGAGATGCGTACAGGTGAAGGTAAAACCCTGATGGGAACTTTGGCTGTTTATCTCAATGCAATAAGTGAGCAAGGCGTTCACGTGATTACGGTTAACGATTATTTGGCACAACGTGATGCTGAATTAAACCGTCCGCTTTATGAGTTCTTGGGTTTAACGGTTGGCGTGATTTATTCAATGCAATCACCAATCGAAAAAGCTGAAGCTTATCGTTCAGATATTACTTATGGTACCAATAACGAATTTGGTTTCGATTATCTTCGCGATAACATGGTTTTCTCTATGGCAGAGAAAAAGCAACGTGGTTTAGTTTATGCGATTATTGATGAGGTCGATTCGATCTTGATTGATGAAGCGCGTACTCCGTTGATTATTTCTGGTCAAAGTGATGACTCATCACAATTGTATGTCGCAATCAATAGTATTCCACCTAAGCTTCATGCACAGAAAGAAGAAAAAGTTGCAGATGGTGGGCATTTCTGGATTGATGAAAAACAACGCCAAGTGGAAATGACTGAAGTCGGTTATGAAACTGTTGAAGATGAATTGATCAAAATGGGCTTGTTGGCTGAAGGCGAAAGCTTGTATTCACCATCAAATCTTAACCTTGTTCATCATGTCTCAGCAGCAATTCGCGCGCATTTCTTGTATCAACGCAATGTTCACTACATCGTACATGATGGTGAAGTGATTATTGTTGATGAAAATACAGGTCGTACCATGCCGGGACGCCGTTGGTCAGAAGGTCTACATCAAGCAGTTGAAGCAAAAGAAGGCTTGGATGTTCAACCTGAAAACCAAACTTTAGCGACAACAACATTCCAGAACTATTTCCGTTTATACAAAAAGCTTTCAGGTATGACAGGTACCGCTGATACTGAAGCTGCGGAAATGAAAGAAATTTATGGCTTGGATGTTGTACTTATTCCAACGCATCGCCCAATGATTCGTAATGACCAGAACGATTTAATTTATTTAAACCGTAATGGTAAATACAACGCGATTATTGAAGAGATTCAAAAAATCCATGAAGCTGGTGTTGCTCCAATCCTGATCGGTACTGCAACGATTGAAGCTTCTGAAATTTTATCAGATAAGCTTAAAGAAGCGGGCATTGCGCATGAAGTGCTGAATGCTAAACAGCATGAACGTGAAGCTGATATTATTGCACAAGCAGGTTCGCCACGTGCTGTTACGATTGCGACAAACATGGCAGGTCGTGGTACAGATATTTTGCTTGGTGGTAACTGGAAAGCTAAATTAGCCAAAATTGAACAACCTACTGCTGAAGATGAAGCACGTCTAAAAGCAGAATGGGAACACAATAATGAAATGGTGTTGAGTTCAGGTGGTTTACATATCATCGGTTCTGAACGTCATGAATCTCGTCGTATTGATAATCAGTTGCGTGGTCGTTCTGGTCGCCAAGGTGACCCTGGTGTTTCACGTTTCTTCTTGTCTTTAGAAGATGATTTAATGCGTATTTTCGCAGGTGATCGTGTTGTTGCAATGATGCGTGCAATGGGTTTACAAGAAAACGAAGCTATTGAGCATAAGATGGTTTCTCGTTCGATTGAAAATGCACAACGTAAAGTTGAAGCACGAAACTTTGATATTCGTAAAAATTTATTGAAATATGATGACGTCAATAATGAGCAACGTAAGATTATTTACTCTCAACGAGATGAGATTTTAGAAGAGAGTTCACTTCAAGATTATATTGAAGAAATGCATCGCGAAGTTGTAAAAGGTTTGATTGAGACTTATATTCCACCAGAATCCATCCATGATCAATGGGATATTGATGGTCTGGAAAATGCATTAAAAGAAGATTTAGGTATTGATCTTCCTGTTAATCGTTGGTTGGAAGAAGACCGCCGTCTTGATGAAGAAGCTTTGGTTGAGCGTATTTCTGATGAGATTGTTGAACGTTATCGTGGTCGTCGTGAGCAAATGGGTGCTGAAACAGCAGCGACTTTAGAACGTCACTTCATGTTGGGTTCATTAGATCGTCATTGGAAGGATCATTTGGCTGCGATGGATTATCTACGTCAAGGCATTCACTTACGTGGTTATGCACAAAAGAATCCTGAGCAAGAATACAAGAAAGAAGCATTTAACTTATTCGTTAATATGTTAGGTGTAATTAAGTCAGATGTGGTGACTGATATTTCTCGTGTTCATATTCCAACACCTGAAGAGCTTGCTGAAATGGAAGCTCAACAACAAGCACAAGCAGATGCAATGCGCTTGAACTTTGCTCATGATGAAGTAGATGGTTTAAGTGGTAATGTGACCAATGATATCGTTGATGCACAATTTGCAAATGACGATGTGGTTGAGCCACCAGAAAGTCGCAATGCACCATGCCCATGTGGTTCTGGGCTGAAATATAAGCAGTGCCACGGTAAAATTAATTAAACCGACTGAAAATTCAATAAAAAAGCAGAACAATTGTTCTGCTTTTTTTACAAGTTATTACGGTGAGTTAATTTTGATTGCAGGAAATATAATAAAATGGTATTAAGTTGCTCAATTGAATAGATATTCGGAAAGACAATGAAAAAACTATTACAACCTTTATTTGTTGCAACTTTAGCCCTTCCAGTATTGGCATTTGCAGATACAGCACCACAAACCACCACTGTAGAAAAAGTACAAGCAGCGACAGGTGCGGTAACAGCGCAAGCAGAAGTTAAAAACGAAACAACCACAGTGATTAGCCCACGTACAGGTATTCGTTATACTTTGGGGAATACGGGTGGACGTCCAATTATTCTCAAAACAGCAGCAATTGCGGCAGTGACACCTGCGACAGTAAATCGAGTTGTTGCATCAAATCCAGCACTTTCAGCATCTAGTCAAGAAAAAGTGAAACAAGCGTTATTGGCTGTGGATACCACAGCTCCAGCGCAACAATAACAAGCGATAGCAAGTATGAAGCCAGTAAATTTACTGGCTTTTTTATTTTATATTCAAATGAATAAACATTTCTTATAGTAAAAATAAATAAGCTTTTTAATAAGCTCGATTTTTAGCGAGAATTCTAATAAGCTGTGGTTCTTATTTAACTCATATGGACATTTAAAAATGGCTGTTGGTGACGTGTCTATGCCACATATGCATGTGGTGCAAGGTGTAAAAATTGGCTCTGCTGAGGCGTATGTCCGTTATCCAAATCGACGAGATTTAGTTATTTTTGAATTTTCACAAGGTACCAGTGTTGCTGGGGTATTTACCCAAAATGCATTTTGTGCAGCACCTGTTCATGTCTCTAAAGCGCATTTGGTACAGGCGAATCCTCGTTACCTCGTGATTAATACTGGGAATGCCAATGCGGGTACGGGAAAATTAGGTATGCAAAACGCTCAATTGACCTGCTTAAAGCTTGCTGAATTGGCGCAAGTAGAGGCTTTTGAAGTCCTGCCATTTTCTACAGGTGTTATTGGTGAACAATTACCAATTGAGCGTTTAACTCAAGGATTACAACCTGCTTTAGCAAGTTTGCGTGACGATGCATGGAGTGATGCCGCAACTGGAATCATGACCACGGATACCACACCTAAAGGCGCTTCAGAGCAATTTGAGCTGGATGGTATTATTTATACCATGACCGGCATTTCTAAAGGTGCAGGTATGATTCGTCCCAATATGGCGACCATGTTGAGCTTTGTAGCAACAGATATGCCTATTGCACGAACACTTGTACAAAAGATGCTGAAAGTTAGTGCAGACCAATCATTTAACCGTATTACGGTGGATGGTGATACATCAACCAATGATTCATGTATCTTTGCAGCAACCGGATGTGCTGGTGGTGTAGAAATCACTACAGAAGATGATGTCCGCTATACGGTAGTGCTTGAGGTTTTATCCCGTGTAATGAAGCGTTTGGCGCAACTGATCATTCGTGATGGCGAGGGAGCAACCAAATTTATTACTGTGGCAGTTGAAGGTGGTCATAATACACAAGAGTGCTGTGATATTGCATATAGTATTGCGCATTCACCACTTGTAAAAACGGCAATTTTTGCATCTGATCCAAACTGGGGACGTATCCTTGCAGCAATTGGTTATGCAGGTGTGAAAGATCTAGATGTTGAAAAAATTCAAGTTTGGTTGGATGACGTACAGATTTGTAAAGATGGTGGTGCTGCAGAAGATTATACTGAAGAAGCAGGCGCGCGCGTGATGTCACAAACTGAGATGACTATTCGTGTAGATCTTGGGCGAGGACCAGCCAAAGATACCGTCTATACCTGTGATTTATCCTATGACTATGTAAAAATTAATGCAGACTATCGCTCTTAAACATTGATATTTGAATTGAGCCTCATTCGTGAGGCTTTTTTATAACAAAACATTTTTCGAGGTGAATTTATGTGCAGTAAAAAGTACAATAAATTCACACAGGTATACCGCTAGCATGATGCCAGCGACAAGGGATGAGAAGACCTCTTATGAATGATGCGAATAATTTAATTGCCAACGAAGCAAAATCGATTGTGCAAGCGCATTTAGATCGTTTGGGTGAGCCAAAGGACAATTGTTTAAGTCCAGAGCTGAAACAACAAAAGTTTGATCAAATCAAGGCTGAACTGGAAAAGCAAAATGCCGTTTTAGTGGCGCATTATTACTGTGATCCGGAAGTGCAAGAACTTGCAGAAGCGACTGGGGGATGTGTTTCAGACTCTTTAGAAATGGCACGCTTTGGTCGAGATCATGAGGCATCCACATTGGTTGTCGCTGGTGTTAAATTTATGGGAGAAACTTCAAAGATTCTTTCCCCTGAAAAAAGAGTATTAATGCCAACACTAGAAGCGACTTGTTCACTGGATTTAGGTTGCCCAGTAGATGAGTTCACAGCATTTTGTGATGCTCATCCTGAGCACACGGTTGTGGTTTATGCCAACACATCGGCAGCAGTTAAAGCACGTGCAGATTGGGTGGTGACTTCAAGTTGTGCTGTTGAAATTATTGAACATTTAGACAGTCTGGGTGAAAAAATTATTTGGGCACCAGATCAACATTTAGGACGCTATATTCAAAAGAAAACGGGCGCTGATATGTTGTTGTGGGATGGTGCTTGTATCGTGCATGAGGAGTTCCGTGCGCGTGGTATCGAAAAGATGAAAGCCTTGTATCCAAATGCTGCTGTTTTGGTGCATCCTGAGTCACCTGAGTCGGTGATTGATATCGCAGATGCTGTAGGCAGTACTTCACAATTAATCAAAGCAGCGCAGACACTATCGCAAGATACCTTGATTGTGGCTACAGATCGTGGCATTTTCTATAAAATGCAACAAGCCGTACCTCATAAAACATTAATTGAAGCACCAACAGCAGGTGAAGGAGCCACATGTCGTTCTTGTGCACATTGTCCTTGGATGGCAATGAATGAACTCGATGGAATCTTGGCAGTTTTACAAAATGCTGATCAAGAAATATTTGTTGATCCAGCCTTAGCAGAGCGTGCAAAATTGCCATTAGATCGTATGTTGAACTTCAGTGCGCAATTGAAACGTTAAAAATTGTATAAAAAACACCTGAAATGCTTGATTAATATACATTTGACTTGTTTTTTTAACTTTTTTTCAAGATAGGTGTTGACGTCTTGTGGCGTCACGCCTAGAATGCACACCGTACCGCACGATGTGCGATACACTAAAGCTGAGATGAACGGAGCATAGCACAGCCTGGTAGTGCACCTGGTTTGGGACCAGGGGGTCGTAGGTTCGAATCCTACTGCTCCGACCAATTCTTCAAGGCAAGGTAACGGTGATATCAGTATCATTGGTCATGCGCCTGTAGCTCAGTTGGATAGAGCATCCGCCTTCTAAGCGGATGGTCACAGGTTCGAATCCTGTCAGGCGCACCATATGTTGCTTGATATTATAGAGCCTAAAACTTAATGTGACGGTGGATGTAGCTCAGTTGGTAGAGCCCCGGATTGTGATTCCGGTTGTCGTGGGTTCGAGCCCCATCATTCACCCCAATTCCTTAAGTTTGTTGTAAATTCGGAGCATAGCACAGCCTGGTAGTGCACCTGGTTTGGGACCAGGGGGTCGTAGGTTCGAATCCTACTGCTCCGACCATTTAAGTTAAAGCTTAAATATAAATTATCCGCTTTGAAGCGGTTTTTTTATGCCTGGAATTTGTATTGCTTCAATCCATATAAAAAGATGACGACAAAAAATAGACCTCTATTGAGATCTATTTTGAATAAAAGAAAATGATTAAGGGATAATAATCACAGCTACACGACGATTTTCAGCCTTATGCTCTTCAGTATCATTGGATTTAAGGGGTTGATCAGCTCCCTTACCAATGATTTGAATATTTGCAGGATTAAATTTTTCTGCGATAAAAATATCAGAGACATTTTGAGCACGTTCTTTGGACAACTTTAAATTGTATTCAGGATTACCGACATTATCAGTATGACCTACAATTTTTAGTTTATCTAAGTGATATTTATTGAGTTGTTTCGCTAAACGAATCAACTCAACTTGATGTTCTGGCTGAATATTGGATTCATTAAAACCAAACAACAAGCGTTCAGGTAAGCCTAAGCTCCAACCTTCATCCGTCAATACGAAACCTTCTTTCTTGAGTACGCGTGCTTGCTTATAGCTTAGACCACCCAGGTTCATACAGCCTGTGAGAGCTAAGCAAACGAAAGCAAGAATAGAAAGACGTATATTTTTTGCAATCATAACAATCCTCTAAACATTAAGAATGATAAATGAACCAATGGTGTTGTAGCGATTTTGCTTTATACATCGCTTGATCTGCTTGAGAAATTAAGTCTTCTGGACTAGAGGCTTTACTTGAAATAGCAATCCCTAGACTGAAACTAAAATAAATCTCTTGTCCTTTGTAAATTAAAGGATCTTCACAACATTTAATGAGATTTTCTGCAATAGAAATTAAATGCTCAATTTTAGAAATTGAACGTAAAATTATTGCAAATTCATCACCGGCAAGACGTGCAACGAAGTCATCTTGACGAATATGGCGTCTTAAACGAACCGCCATCTCTTTTAACACTTCATCACCAACCAAGTGTCCATACTGATCATTAATGGCTTTAAAATTATTATTATCAATAAACAGTAATGCTAAATTTTGGCGTTGATGAGCATCATCAAATAAACTACAGAGTACTTGATAAAAATAACTACGGTTTGGCAGTTGTGTTAAGTGATCATGTTGAACTTGATATGAAAGCTCGCTATTTTCATTTTGAAGATGTGTATGCCAAGACTGGATTTCATCAAGGAGTTGGTTAAAAACACTATTTAACTCTTGGAACTCTTTAACATCACTTTTAGGAAATCTTAAGTTATAAGCTTTTTGATTTCTTAAAAGTTGCGCGATTTGGATAATTGGAGAAAATGAGCCCATGATATGGCGGTAGGTGAGATTAACAGACCACCACACCGCAAAAACCATAAACAGCATTCCAAATGCTAGACCTAGAAAAATTTTAAAGATAAACATTAAAATTTCATTCGAGCTGCCATATAAAACAACTTGTCCAACAAATTGTCCTTGGTGTTGCACATTCAATTTAATTGCATCTTTTAAAAAAATATGATCAAAAATATTTTGAATATAAGAATAGTGTTCAATATTTTTTAAACTTTGTGCAACCTTTTGGCCTTGCGCATCGTATACCTCAATAAGACGTACAGAATGCTGGAAAGTATATTCATTGATAATTTGTGAAATCGCGATTTTATCTGAGAATACGAGTGCTGGTTGCACACGTTCAGAAACTGTACGACTGATTAATAGTAAATTTTGTTTTGCATAAGACTCAACTGTAAAGACTGAAATCGTGACAAAAGTTGATGTGCAAATAAATAGCGTGATTGCAAAAGTTGTAAATTGTGATTTACGAAAAAGCGTTTGCAAAGAGCTTGATTTAAAAAACTTATTGATCATGATTTTAATCCGAATTTTTTGCGAGTAACAAAACACGCGGATCAACATGTATTTTAGATCGAGCTAAGCTATCTAAATTAACTTTAAAAATAGTATTCCCTGTTTTGTTGGTAGAGAGGCAAAAAACACTTCCTATTTCACACTCAGCATTATTTGAGCTAAATGATAAAATTGTGGAGTTCAATGATTTATCTATTAATGTCTGCTCAGCTTGCGCGGTGATATTCGAAAAGAATACTGCATCGCAGTGACGACTTTTTAAATCTGTTGCGTGAATAGCATTTACACTAAAAGATGATTTGTTGGATTTTGCGTAATTAGAAAATTGAGTAGCATAATTTGGATTGTCTGCAACACATAATTCAGGTGAGGGTGTATTCCACTTTGCATAACTCAAAATGGATAAGGTCATCACAAAAATATTATGCGACGAGTTGGCCCAGGAATAATTGCAGCACAAGAGCAAAATTCCTAAACAGAATGTTTTTCTATTTATAAGAAGGGCCATATTTTACTTAATTTATTTAATGATAAAATCATTTGAAATAGTTTAAAGAAAAAATTCAAATATAAATAGGTCAAAATTTAAATAAAAATTTTAAAATATGATTAATAAAAATACAACTGAGCACTAAAATCAAAAATAATTAAAAAAGGGGGTTGTGTTAGGTTAGGAATGCTGTAGAATGCACATCCATCGGCGGTGATGAAGATTAAAACTTCTGATAAAACAATGACTTGGTTGAATTGATTAAGTTGGGTTTTAGAAAGGAAGTTTAAAAAATAATTTGAAATCACAGTTGACTTTCTAGAGATAGAGAGTAATATAGCCGACCTAGCTTGATGCTGACGAAGCATGAAGAAGATCATTAAGAGAATATGAAGAACAACTTGTGTGGATTTTTACTGATTGATTGATCGAAATATTATCATTGATTGATTGGTTTAAATTACTCGAAGTTTATTTGAGAGAATTTGTCAGAAATTGATGAGCCAGAATTGTGACCTTAAGTCACTAATGATTTTAACTGAAGAGTTTGATCATGGCTCAGATTGAACGCTGGCGGCAGGCTTAACACATGCAAGTCGAGCGGGGGAAGTTGCTTCGGTAATTGACCTAGCGGCGGACGGGTGAGTAATACTTAGGAATCTGCCTATTAATGGGGGACAACATCTCGAAAGGGATGCTAATACCGCATACGCCCTACGGGGGAAAGCAGGGGATCACTTGTGACCTTGCGTTAATAGATGAGCCTAAGTCGGATTAGCTAGTTGGTGGGGTAAAGGCCTACCAAGGCGACGATCTGTAGCGGGTCTGAGAGGATGATCCGCCACACTGGGACTGAGACACGGCCCAGACTCCTACGGGAGGCAGCAGTGGGGAATATTGGACAATGGGGGGAACCCTGATCCAGCCATGCCGCGTGTGTGAAGAAGGCCTTATGGTTGTAAAGCACTTTAAGCGAGGAGGAGGCTCTTTTGGTTAATACCCAAGATGAGTGGACGTTACTCGCAGAATAAGCACCGGCTAACTCTGTGCCAGCAGCCGCGGTAATACAGAGGGTGCGAGCGTTAATCGGATTTACTGGGCGTAAAGCGTGCGTAGGCGGCTTTTTAAGTCGGATGTGAAATCCCCGAGCTTAACTTGGGAATTGCATTCGATACTGGGAAGCTAGAGTATGGGAGAGGATGGTAGAATTCCAGGTGTAGCGGTGAAATGCGTAGAGATCTGGAGGAATACCGATGGCGAAGGCAGCCATCTGGCCTAATACTGACGCTGAGGTACGAAAGCATGGGGAGCAAACAGGATTAGATACCCTGGTAGTCCATGCCGTAAACGATGTCTACTAGCCGTTGGGGTCTTTGAGACTTTAGTGGCGCAGCTAACGCGATAAGTAGACCGCCTGGGGAGTACGGTCGCAAGACTAAAACTCAAATGAATTGACGGGGGCCCGCACAAGCGGTGGAGCATGTGGTTTAATTCGATGCAACGCGAAGAACCTTACCTGGTCTTGACATAGTAAGAACTTTCCAGAGATGGATTGGTGCCTTCGGGAACTTACATACAGGTGCTGCATGGCTGTCGTCAGCTCGTGTCGTGAGATGTTGGGTTAAGTCCCGCAACGAGCGCAACCCTTTTCCTTACTTGCCAGCATTTCGGATGGGAACTTTAAGGATACTGCCAGTGACAAACTGGAGGAAGGCGGGGACGACGTCAAGTCATCATGGCCCTTACGACCAGGGCTACACACGTGCTACAATGGTCGGTACAAAGGGTTGCTACCTAGCGATAGGATGCTAATCTCAAAAAGCCGATCGTAGTCCGGATTGGAGTCTGCAACTCGACTCCATGAAGTCGGAATCGCTAGTAATCGCGGATCAGAATGCCGCGGTGAATACGTTCCCGGGCCTTGTACACACCGCCCGTCACACCATGGGAGTTTGTTGCACCAGAAGTAGGTAGTCTAACCGTAAGGAGGACGCTTACCACGGTGTGGCCGATGACTGGGGTGAAGTCGTAACAAGGTAGCCGTAGGGGAACCTGCGGCTGGATCACCTCCTTAACGAAAGATTGACGATTGGTAAGAATCCACAACAAGTTGTTCTTCATTGATGTATCTGAGGGTCTGTAGCTCAGTTGGTTAGAGCACACGCTTGATAAGCGTGGGGTCACAAGTTCAAGTCTTGTCAGACCCACCAAGTCTACTGAACACAGAAGAGCAGATATATTAAGATCTTAAGCTGGGGACTTAGCTTAGTTGGTAGAGCGCCTGCTTTGCACGCAGGAGGTCAGGAGTTCGACTCTCCTAGTCTCCACCACTACTACGCAGTTACCTGATAAAAAAAGATTGATTATAGAAATTAATGAACTGAAGTTTATAGAGTTTATTAACTTCTGTGATTTATCACAGTGAACTACTTGCTGACGAGGCGGTAGAGAATCATTAACAGAATATATTTGAGTTGAAATAATTGTTTAACTCGTTTTATGAAGCTTAACAAGCAATTGTTAATGTGGAGTGAAATGAGAACTAGCGATAAAACTGAATCAAGCGTTTTGGTATATGAATTAAATTGAAGCTGTACAGTGATTAAGTTCACAAGCAACAAATAGAAGTGGTTAAATCCACATTGTTGATCCTCCTTGTAGGGATTAACGACTGTTTGGGGTTGTATAGTCAAGTAATTAAGTGCATGTGGTGGATGCCTTGGCAGTCAGAGGCGAAGAAAGACGTAATAGCCTGCGATAAGCTTCGGGGAGGCGGCAAATATCCTGTGATCCGGAGATTTCTGAATGGGGAAACCCACTTACCATAAGGTAGGTATCGCATGATGAATACATAGTCATGCGAGGCGAACGAGGGGAAGTGAAACATCTCAGTACCCTTAGGAAAAGAAATCAATTGAGATTCCCTCAGTAGCGGCGAGCGAACGGGGATCAGCCCATTAAGTTATATGTGTATTAGCGGAAAGCTCTGGGAAGTGCTACCGTAGAGGGTGATAGTCCCGTACACGAAAGTGCACATATAATGATGACGAGTAGGGCGAGGCACGTGAAACCTTGTCTGAATATGGGGGGACCATCCTCCAAGGCTAAATACTCCTGACTGACCGATAGTGAACCAGTACCGTGAGGGAAAGGCGAAAAGAACCCCTGTGAGGGGAGTGAAATAGATCCTGAAACCGCATGCATACAAGCAGTGGGAGCCAACTTGTTTGGTGACTGCGTACCTTTTGTATAATGGGTCAGCGACTTATATTCAGTAGCAAGGTTAACCGTATAGGGGAGCCGTAGAGAAATCGAGTCTTAATAGGGCGTTTAGTTGCTGGGTATAGACCCGAAACCGGGTGATCTATCCATGAGCAGGTTGAAGGTTGGGTAACACTAACTGGAGGACCGAACCCACTGTCGTTGAAAAGCCAGGGGATGACTTGTGGATAGGGGTGAAAGGCTAATCAAACTCGGTGATAGCTGGTTCTCCCCGAAAGCTATTTAGGTAGCGCCTCGGACGAATACCATAGGGGGTAGAGCACTGTTTCGGCTAGGGGGTCATCCCGACTTACCAAACCGATGCAAACTCCGAATACCTATGAGTACTATCCGGGAGACAGACTGCGGGTGCTAACGTCCGTAGTCAAGAGGAAAACAATCCAGACCGCCAGCTAAGGCCCCAAAATTATAGTTAAGTGGGAAACGATGTGGGAAGGCATAGACAGCTAGGAGGTTGGCTTAGAAGCAGCCACCCTTTAAAGAAAGCGTAATAGCTCACTAGTCGAGTCGGCCTGCGCGGAAGATGTAACGGGGCTAAAACTATATGCCGAAGCTGCGGATGTATACATTGTATACGTGGTAGGGGAGCGTTCTGTAAGCCGATGAAGGTGTGTTGAGAAGCATGCTGGAGGTATCAGAAGTGCGAATGCTGACGTGAGTAACGACAAAACGGGTGAAAAACCCGTTCGCTGAAAGACCAAGGGTTCCAGTCCAACGTTAATCGGGGCTGGGTGAGTCGACCCCTAAGGCGAGGCCGAGAGGCGTAGTCGATGGGAAATTGGTTAATATTCCAATACTTCTGTGTAATGCGATGAGAGGACGGAGAAAGTTAAGTCAGCCTGGCGTTGGTTGTCCAGGTGAAAGGTTGTAGGCATGCATCTTAGGCAAATCCGGGGTGCTCTATGCTGAGAACTGATAGCAAGCGAGTTTACTCGTGAAGTGGCTGATACTATGCTTCCAGGAAAAGTCTCTAAGCTTCAGTTACACAGGAATCGTACCCGAAACCGACACAGGTGGTCAGGTCGAGTAGACCAAAGCGCTTGAGAGAACTCTGCTGAAGGAACTAGGCAAAATGGTACCGTAACTTCGGGAGAAGGTACGCTGCTGACGGTGATAGGACTTGCTCCTTGAGCTATTGGCAGCCACAGAAACCAGGCCCCTGCAACTGTTTATTAAAAACATAGCACTCTGCAAACACGAAAGTGGACGTATAGGGTGTGATGCCTGCCCGGTGCTGGAAGGTTAATTGATGGGGTTAGCGTAAGCGAAGCTCTTGATCGAAGCCCCAGTAAACGGCGGCCGTAACTATAACGGTCCTAAGGTAGCGAAATTCCTTGTCGGGTAAGTTCCGACCTGCACGAATGGCATAATGATGGGGGCGCTGTCTCCAGCAGAGGCTCAGTGAAATCGAAATCGCCGTGAAGATGCGGTGTACCCGCGGCTAGACGGAAAGACCCCGTGAACCTTTACTGCAGCTTGACATTGAACTTTGATCTTACTTGTGTAGGATAGGTGGGAGGCTTAGAAGTAGCGACGCCAGTTGCTATGGAGCCATCCTTGAAATACCACCCTGGTAATATTGAGGTTCTAACTCTGTCCCGTTATCCGGGACGAGGACCATGTCTGGTGGGTAGTTTGACTGGGGCGGTCTCCTCCTAAAGAGTAACGGAGGAGTACGAAGGTGCGCTCAGCGTGGTCGGAAATCACGCGTAGAGTATAAAGGCAAAAGCGCGCTTAACTGCGAGACCCACAAGTCGAGCAGGTACGAAAGTAGGTCTTAGTGATCCGGTGGTTCTGTATGGAAGGGCCATCGCTCAACGGATAAAAGGTACTCTGGGGATAACAGGCTGATACCGCCCAAGAGTTCATATCGACGGCGGTGTTTGGCACCTCGATGTCGGCTCATCTCATCCTGGGGCTGAAGCAGGTCCCAAGGGTATGGCTGTTCGCCATTTAAAGAGGTACGCGAGCTGGGTTTAGAACGTCGTGAGACAGTTCGGTCCCTATCTACCGTGGGCGTTGGAAATTTGAGAGGATCTGCTCCTAGTACGAGAGGACCAGAGTGGACGAACCTCTGGTGTACCGGTTGTGACGCCAGTCGCATCGCCGGGTAGCTATGTTCGGAAGGGATAACCGCTGAAAGCATCTAAGCGGGAAGCCTACCTCAAGATAAGATTTCCCTAGGACTTTATGTCCTCTAAAGAGCCGTTGAAGACTACGACGTTGATAGGTTGGATGTGGAAGTGCGGTGACGCATGAAGCTGACCAATACTAATTGCTCGTGAGGCTTGACTATACAACACCCAAGCAGTTGTATATGAAGCATCATTTGATTCATAAAAGATCAAAGATACTTGATTTAGTTGTAAAGCTAGTTACAATAACCAACTCAAATGTTCTTCTGTTAAACTCATTTGGAACAAAGTAAGGCATACCAATAAGACCCGAAAAAGTCCATAACAGTTTGCTGGCGACAATAGCAAGAGTGAACCACCTGATCCCTTCCCGAACTCAGAAGTGAAACCTCTTAGCGCTGATGGTAGTGTGGGGTTACCCATGTGAGAGTAAGTCATCGCCAGCTTTTAATTCTAAAACACCCTCAACTAACTGTTGAGGGTGTTTTTTTATGCAAAATGAAAAGTGGAAAATAAAAGCTCTGCGTTGTGGTAGAGCTTTTAACTGAAAGTAATTTTTTATCTCAAATTTAATTTAATTGTCGTCTTGCATGTTTTAAAGCTGTTCTTATGCCTTCTTCCAATGTGGGGTGATAGAAAGGCTTGCTTAAAATTTCATCGATAGTGAGATCTTCTGCGATCATCCAAGACAGTAAATGTGCCATATGTTCTGCAGATTCAACAAAAAGCTCAGCCCCGAGCAATTTTCTGGTTTTTTTATCCACATAAACTTCCATTGCCCCTTTATTTTTTCCTAAAACTAATGCTCGCCCTTGTTTTTCATAAGACACGAATCCTGTAATAAATTCTATATTTGATTTAGACAGTGCAGCATAATTTTGACCGACCATTCCCATTTCAGGGCTACAGAAGACAATACCCAGCGGTGCCAGCGTATTTAAATTTTGAATTTTTGGGAAATTTAAACAGCTTGAAACAACATTCCTCCCTTCATGCGCTGCTTCATGTTGTAATGGCGTTTGTGTAAATGCATCTCCAACAATAAATATTGGAAAATTAGCGAGTTGCTTTGTAGCTTGATGAATAGGCAGATTTTTTAAATCTGAAAATGAAGCATCTATATTTTCTAAAGCAAGAGTTGATAAATTTGAACTTCGACCTGTTGCCGTTAAAACATAATCTACCTGTATTGTATTGGTTTCATCATTTTCTATAAATGAAACGGCAACACCATGTTCTGTATCTTCAATTGAGTTAGGTAAAATCTCGAATTTAATATCCAGCTCTTTTGAAAGGGTTGTTTGTGCAATTGCTTGTAAACTCGGGCTGGTGAGTACGCCGACTTTTTTGCTTCTTGCAAAAATAGTCGTATTCACGCCTAAACGATGCATGGCTTGGGCTAATTCAATGGCAATTACGCCACTCCCAATTACTGCAATTGATTTAGGTAGCGTTTTAAGTTCAAAGACTTCATCGGATGTGATGAGTTTATTCCCAATATTCTTTTTCCAATCTTTGTCGTAGGTTGGTGTTGAACCGACAGCCAAAATAAATGACTTTGCTTGATATTGTTGACCATTGACCTCAACTGTATGGGCATTTATAAACTTCGCTTCACCATCAATTTTATGTTTCTCTTCCCAGCTTTCTATATCTTTCAGTGTTGCTCGTGCAAAGCGATCACGTAAATTTTGGACATGTTGCATCACTCGATCTGTATTAATTTCTGATTGAACACTTAAGGCAACTTCATCTGCGTATTGAATATCATGCATTCGATTGGCTGTTGAGATTAAAACTTTACTTGGCATGCATCCGACTCGAACACAGGTAGTATCCCAAGGTCCTTTGTTAATTATCAATAGGTTGGAGGTATATTTAACTGCTTCTTTATATGCGCTGATGCCTGCTGTTCCTGCACCAATGATAATGATGTCGTACATTTCTGCTCCTAATTCTATGATATCAAAGTATTTTAAATCAATATCTAAGAAATACTGTCTAATACCTACACTTGGAATGTTGTCAAATTATATTTTTTCAACATATCACAAGTATTCGATTGAAAAAAATTGTAGATTTGAGTACATTTCGTGTAAAAGCCATAAAAGTATTTTTAGGGCAAATTTATACTAAATAAAATGGAACAAATTATGACTTATTTAACAAGTTTAAAAGAAATTGGGGTGAAAGCGACAGTTCTTGCTTCTTCATTGGCTTTAGTTGCTTGCGGTGGAGGTGGAGGAGGTTATTATGGAGATGATAATAAAAATACAGGAGGAACCGGTGGTGGGACTAATGGAAATGGTTCGACTACAGATCCCAAAAAAGTTGTAGAAAGTCTCGGATTATCTTTACAAAGTTCTGAAGCGAAGCCAATTGAAGTTGCTTACGATAATTCTAAAATTTTAGTCTCAGTTCAAGCTTTGAACAGTGATAAAGGTGGTGTAGCGGCTAAATTGATCAATTTGTCGATTGCAGATAGTGAAAATCTGGGTGTAACGAGTAAGAGTTCACAAGTGACTACAGGGGATGATGGTCTCGCAGTATTTGAACTAAATATTCCTGCAATGAATGCTGCTTCTGGTAAAGTACAACTGACAGCAACTGTAGACGGAACAACAATTAAGCAAATTTATACACTAAATATTAAAAAAACAAGCACAATTCAAAGTGAATATAATCTTAAAATTCAACAAGGCGTTGTGCTTAATTTACCAAAAGGCACAGCTTCTATAACTGCTCAAGTGACTGATAAAAATGGTGGCGTAAAGCAGAATCAAACAGTCTCTTTAGCCTTACCTGCTGAAATGCAAGGTAAATTCTCTATTTCTACAGGTTCAAGCTTAATTACTGATAGTGCTGGTAATGCTACTTTTACAATTGTTGCAAATAGTGATTTAACAGCAGATGATATTGCTAAATTGGCTTCAACTTCTGCAAATTTAGATTTTAAATTAGTAGATGAGTTTAAAGCTGAAAGTAAAGCGAATGCATCAATCACATTTAAAGATGTTACTCAGATTGTTCAAAAATTAGAAATAGTTACTGAAGATAACCCTATTGTTGCTCAAGGGGGAACGACAAAAGTTATTGTTGTTGCGAAAAATAGTGATGGCAACCTTTTAACCAATAAGAAAGTAAAATTATCTTTTACTGATAGTAGTAGTGTATATGGTGTAACCATTGATCAGCCAGAAGTGATGACGGACGCAAAAGGTTATGCGACATTTACCCTTAAATCTGCATCGTCTTATCCAATCGCATTATCTCAACAAGGTATTAATTTAAAAGCAGTATATAGTGAATCTGCTGATATCTTTGCAACATCAACGGTTAAAGTAACAACCGCTGATACAAGTGCATCCAACCAACTTGGACTTCAACGTCTTGAAATTGCTTCTTCATATCAAATCAATGCAAAAAACGATTCTATTACTATTACTGTTAAAGGCATCAATAACAAAGGTGAAGCTGCAACTCAAGGTAAAGTTAAATTAAGCTTGAATGCAGAAGCAACTTCGAATGGTGTGACTTTTGATGGAAGTGCAGAACAGGAATTTAAAACAGGTTATGTTACTTATACCTTAAAAACAAATGCTAAAACGCCTGATGCTGTTGAAGCATTAGTTGCAGCTGGTATTACTGCTACTTTTACTGCGGATAATAACATATCTAACAATATTAAAATTGCTGTAGAAGATGAAGCCAAATCTGAAGAAGCGCTAAGCTTTTTAGCAATTGATCCAATAAATACTGCTTATGACTACACCAAGGATCAGACTATTGTTGTTAAAGTAAAAGCTACAGGTGTAAAAGGTGGTGCATTAAAAGGCGAAACTGTAACTTTAGGCTTTAGTAAAGCTTACTCTGTTCCAGAGTTGCAAAATTTAGGTTTGAGCTTAACGAGCTCAGCCGATGCTCTTACTGACGCAACAGGTTATGCAACGTTTACATATTCATATAAAGCAAGTGGCAGTGCGGAACAGAAAGCGTTGGTCGAAAATGGTCTTGGATTGATTGCAAAACCAGCCAACGGCATTGGGGCGGCAAGTACAGTTAATCTCAATTTTAAAGCACCAACAGCGCAAGGTGAAATTGATTTAGATCATTTGAATGTTGGAGTACCATCTGGAAGTGTAATTTTAACTGTTAATCAAGAACACAATATCTCCGTCTCAGTGGATGCTATAGGTACTGATGGTAAAGTTCTACCAAATCAAAAAGTTTCCATTGGGCTTAATGATGCTGCAATCAGTAATGGGGTTAGTTTTGGTGCAGATACAACATCGACCAAGGTGACAGATTCTAATGGTAAAACTACATTTAATCTAAAAATTAAGGCCAGTAATGGAGCTGAATTGACAAATTTAGTAGCAAATGGTCTTACTGTTGCGATTAAGGGGCTACGTAAAGATGGTTCAGCTTATACGGTTACTCGTAAAATTGAAATTGCCCAACCCGTAGTTTTAATTCCAGATCTAGCGGCCTTAAATCTTAGTTATGATGTCCAAACCGTTTCGGTCTTAGGTGGTGAAGTACGCGTTAAAGTAATAGCGAAAGATGAGTATGGTGTAACTATTCCAAACACGCCTGTAGCGATTGCTTTATCAAGTTTAGCAGGTTCAAGAGTGTCTTTGTCAGATGCTACTGTTACGACGAATAGTAAAGGGGAAGCAGAGTTTACGATTAAAGTTTCAGAAGGTTTATATGATGCAAACTTAATTAAGAATGGTATTACTTTTGCTGTAGTTGGAACCAATCTTAACAATGGTGATCGTATCCAGCAGACTGGTACTATTCAAGTTGCTATTCCTCAAGATTCTGTAAACCTTCGTTTAACTGCTGATAAAAAAGAATTAGAATTTGGTAAGAGTTATCAAGTTCAAGTTGCAGTAAAAGATGAATTAGGTGCAAATACAGGCTATCCAGTTAACTTAGCTTTAAATAAAGAAGCTTATGATGCTGGAATTCGATTAAGTAATGATTCATTAGTAACTGCTGCAAATGGTCAGACGCCAATAACAATTGTGATTCCAAAAGACATTCCAAGTGCTGCTAAGCAAGCATTAATTGATTTAGGTTCTAAGGCAATTCAAATCAAAGGTACGATAAAAAATCCAAAAGGTGTTGATGTTGTATCTACCTTAGAGTTCAGTGTTTTTGAAGCTGTTAATCCAAATCATTTAACTATAGGCTCTTCTAAATCCAGTCTAAGTGTTTCTGGTGATAAAACAATTGTTACAGTGCAATTGCTGGATAATAATGGTTTGCCTGTTAAAGATGAAGAGGTAACTTTAGCTGCGAATAATTCTGCAACATTAATTATTGGTACACCTGGTGATGGACATCCGACAAATACAAGTAAACCACAGACAGTAAAAACAGATTCAACAGGAAATGCTTTCTTCTCTGTAGAAGTCGATGGTAATACTGCGGATGCAGATTTATTGTTGGCAAGTGGAATTGAACTTACTGCAAGTAATACCAATGCAAATGGGGCCTTAACAACACAAATTTATCGTTTAACAGCATTTAAGCCTTCACCAACAGCGCCACAGCCTGCTCGCTATAACTTACGAATCGAGTCGAATAAAGCAACTCTCAACGTACGTAATGATCTAGCAAATGTCACTGTAAGTTTAGTAGATCAAAATGGTGGTGGTGTAGCGAATAAGTATGTTAGTTTGAGTATCAAAGATTTTATTCGTAATGGTGCCATTATTGTTGGCGCATCTGGTTTAACAACAGATCAAAATGGGCAAGCAGTATTTAAAGTTAAAATTGATGAAAGTGCACGTAATCCAAGCTATACAGCTACAGCATTTGATGCCGATGATTTAAATCTATCAGCAAGTTTCAGCGAAACTGGATATTTGGACGCGACTCAAATTTCTCGTATTGATGTTGTCCAGTCAGTTGTGCAAAATCCAATTGCATCAATAGTCATTGGTGTTAATCCTACAGAAACGGGATCTTCAAATGATGGCGTGTACTATACAAAAAATCTATCTGTAAGTGTCGTTGATTTTGATGGTAAGCCATTAGCGAATCAAAAAGTCGAAATGGATATCAATCCAACTAATTATATCAAAGGTCGTTATGTATGGGCATTAGCACCTGTTCCAGGTTCTAGTCCTGTACTAAAATGGGTTGGTCCTGGTGATAATTATTATTTGGATAATCCAAATAATTATATTGATTCAAATGGCGCAGTGATGAATAACAATGGAACCCCAGCAGATACTAGTGATGATTTTAGTGTATCGGCAGTAGTTAATCCATCACGTGGTTGTGCTGTAAGTTCACCTTATAATGCGATTACCAATAGTGAAGTAACCAGTATTCCAGTTAAGGTGCCAACGTTCCTAGGGCAGGGTGCTACAGCTACATATACAACGGATGCTGATGGAAAATTTGACTTCGTGATTCGTTATCCGAAGATTTATGCTCAATGGCTTAATGTACAAATTGGTGCTTCTTCACAAGTTGCAACTTTACCATTTAGAACAACATATAATCTTGGATTAGCTTCAGTTGCATCGGATTACAGCACTGATGGAACTTATGGACCAAATTTAAAAAGTCCTTATGGTATTAATACGATTACATGCCCGTAATTCTTTTAGGTTGAAAAAACAGCGCTTCGGCGCTGTTTTTTTATTTTACGGATGTACCCATACTCACGCCCACAGTGGGTCTCACATTCATTGAGCCACATGCAGATAAAAATAGGCAAGAGATTAAGATCAGACCAACAACTTTCATTTAAATATTCTCAATTTTAAATCAGCACTATTCTAAGTCGAATTATTCGTTTGCGTGTGTAGTAAAATTATTGTCTTTATTTTTTTACTGATTTAAAGTTGGATGGTGCTAAAAGCCTAAATGCTTAAACTTTTAGCCAATCTATGTTATTAGTTTTTTAAAGTTTAAGGTGTCGTAAACTGCAAAACACGATTACCATGTTGATCGACTAACTTTAAGGTCTTGTCATAGACTTGAAAGCCCTGAACTTTGCTTAAAGCTTCAGTATATTGTGTGGCGATTTGCATGCTGCTTGGACAAAGCATTTTGGTCGAAGCCAATTGCCCGATGGTGACATGTTGTCCTTTTAACGCATATTGTCCCATGATGCGATTACAGCCATCACTACCACTTATACGTAAATCTGAACCGAATTGAATACTGGGAGCATTACGTGAGCTTGGGTCAGCCTTATATTCTGTTGCACCAATATGTGTGAGGGTCCAATTTTTATTTTGTAATAAACTGAGGTTTTGTGTTTGCTGGGTGCTACTTGGTGTTGAGGTACATCCAGTTGCAAAAAGTGTTGATGTTATTATTGTCGCTGCAATAATGGTTTTGAACATGAGTGTTCTCCCTAATCTTGTCATAATTTTATATCAATAGAAATGAAGTATATCACTGGATTAATTTAAACACCGTTACATATTATTTCGCATATTCTTCTGGTAAATTTAAACGGAGAACCTTAGAAAAATTAGCACTATTTTGATATTTAAAATGTGCATATTCATCAGTTCTTGGATTCACATGAGCTTTTTCGTACCATTCATGCATAGACCACTGATGATTTAGAGCACCTAGATCGTACAAATAATTGGGTAAATACCCAGAAGCAATTAACCGATAGTCTGTTGGAAGTTTTTGAGCTGAAATGGCTTGAACCATATCAAAAACCAAAGTTGTGCAGTTGCTGGTTAGGGTGTTATACCATTTTGGATGCTTGGCTAAATCTGCAGATTTAGATAAGTATTCTTCAAATAATGCTTGGCTTTCAGCCTTTGGTAATCGAACAGGGAAAAAATAAACTTGTTCGCCTCGGATATTGCTTCGTGTATAGACAATATCTTTTTCATCTGCGGCAATGAGGCTTAGCTCAAACTGTCTAAAGAAACCACCTATCGCAGAAAAACTTTCATTTTTTTCTTTACGAATTTCGATTGAGAAAACTAAAGGTCGTTGATTTGAAAAATTAAAACTCACTAAGGTATGCGCAATTTGTGGTCCCATCCAATATGAGGTGATGATATTTACACCTGTAATATCATCTAAATTATACGTTCGTGTTTCCCATCGCTCATCATATTGATCTGTTGTATGCCAATCGAAATTTCGAACATTATGAATTGTGACCAGTTGACCTTGCTTTTCATAGCTAAAAATTCTGGAAACTTCAGGACTCCATTCACGGTCTTGTTTAGCGGGAATATTGAAATACCAAACTAAGCTCAGAAGAAATGCAACCAAATAAATTAAACTGTCAATTTTTCGAGTAAATAGATTCTTGGTAAAATAAATTCCAAGAATGCTCAGCGCAAAAATTGCCCATAGGATAATAATAAAATAGCTAAAGATTTGACATAAAGGTTGTTGAATCCAAATGGCAAGACAAAACCAAATACTCGTCATGAGAACAAATAAGCTAAATAAGGAATGGATTAAACCCATTCCTAATCTGTGTAGCATTGGTTTCGTTTTTAAGCTATCCATAAGCAGCTATTTTTATTAATAAAGTTCAGTGCTATTTTCTATATGTTGCAAATTCAAAAGCAATAGCTGTTTTGTCGTCAACATGTGACTCGCTGGCGACTTTCTTAAATTCTTGAGGAATTTCTGGATAATGTGCATCACCTTGAACATCAAGATCAATATGAGTCAGTTCAAGTCGATCTGTAATATGAATCGTTTGCTTGAAAATTTCACCACCACCAATAATAAAGATGCTGGTTGGTTTTTCTGAAGCCAAAACATCAGGAATGGCTTGTTCCAAAGCAGATTCAATACTGTTGGCCGTTTTTACACCCTCAAACTGCCAATCTGAATCACGTGTAATGACCCAATTTACACGCTTTGGTAGTGCGCGTCCCATTGATTCAAGTGTTTTACGACCCATGACAACCACGCCACCTTGGGTAATTTCTTTGAAATGTTTTAGGTCTGCCGAGATGTGCCAAGGAAGATCATTTGCTTTACCAATGCAGTGTTGTTGATCCATAGCAACCACATGAACAATTTCAAAATTTTTAAATGTCATACTCAATCCACTTCGTCATCCATTCAATGATTTTCCTCCTTGAAAGAGGGAGCAAAATCACAAATTGGATTATTAAAAATTACACAGCAACTGGAGCTTTAATTGCAGCATGGGATTCATAACCCACGATTTCAATATCTTCAAATTTGAAATCAAAAATATCTTGAATCGCAGGGTTAAGTTTGAGCTGACATAATGGCAAAGGTTCACGGGTCAATTGTAATTTTGCCTGTTCAAAATGGTTCACATACAAATGTGTATCACCGCCAGTCCAAACAAAGTCTCCTACGCCTAGACCACAAACTTGTGCAATCATATGAGTCAGTAATGCATAACTGGCAATATTGAAAGGAACACCCAAGAACACATCAGCACTACGTTGATACAGTTGGCAAGACAGTTTTCCATTTTGAACGAAGAACTGAAATAAAGTATGACATGGCGGTAAAGCAACTTTGCCTGCTTCTTTTGGATTCCAACCTGATACAATTAAGCGACGTGAGTTTGGATTGGTCTTAATTTCATTAATTAACCAACTGATCTGATCAAAACCATCATTTTCAAATAAACCATTTTCTTTTTGAGTTGCCCCAAAATTACGCCATTGATGACCATAAACAGGACCAAGTTCACCTTCAGGACGACCAAAACGGGCAGTTTGTTCCGCAGTAGACCATTCATCCCAAATCGACACTTTATTGTCTTTTAGATATTGAACATTGGTGTCACCTTTTAAGAACCACAATAATTCAATCACGATTGAGCGGAAATGAACTTTTTTAGTGGTAAGTAAAGGGAAGCCCTTAGACAAGTCAAAACGCATTTGATGACCGAATACAGAACGAGTACCTGTACCTGTACGATCACCTTTGTCACCGCCATTGTCTAGGATATGTTGTAGAAGGTCTAAATACGCTTTCATAGAAGTTCCAATTTGGGAAGGGGGATGGTGCAAATGACAGATTATGTCGCACCATTACCCATTCGTAATACTTTCGAATAGTCTCAGAGTTTATACTAATCTGGCTTTGTTTTTAACAAAGAATATTTTTCTGTTTGTGACTTTAATCGAATATTTAGAGAATTTGA
Organism: Acinetobacter sp. Tol 5; assembly: GCF_019702905.1. NCBI lineage: Bacteria > Pseudomonadati > Pseudomonadota > Gammaproteobacteria > Moraxellales > Moraxellaceae > Acinetobacter > Acinetobacter sp. Tol 5. The sequence goes on from NZ_AP024708.1 coordinate 714,971, forward strand.
AAATGAGTATAAATTTGAATGAACTTCCAGTAGCTTTACAAGCGTATAAACAGCAAATTGCGGCAACTAAAAAAGACAGCATCGAAATATCATTACTGCCTGCTGAGCATTTAGAAATTTGGCAGAGTAAAGTTGGCGGACATCCTTATTTACCTTTAGCGCAGCAATATCCGCAAAGCTCAGAAGGCGAAAATTTACAATTATTGGCGCAAATCAATTTTGCTGAATTACCAGAAAATAATATTTATCCCCAATCTGGGATTTTGCAATTTTTTATCAATCCACATGATGACTTATATGGAATGGATTTTGATGATCAGCAAAAGCAAGATGGTTTTAAAGTCATCTTTCATGACAGCGTTGAACATGATTCTGCAAATTTGCAAACAAATTTTCCAAGCTTTGATGGAGATGATATTTATAGCCCGATTGCAGGTCAAGCTGCGATTCAGTTTGAGAAATCTGAAAGTTATATCGATATGAATAACTTTGATTTTGCTGAAACAGTGACAGATCCTTATGACAGAGACGATGAGGAAGAGTTCTGTGACGAATATACCGAAGTCATTTCAGCGAGTGGGCATCGTTTAGGTGGGTACCCATTTTTTACTCAAACTGATCCACGTGAATACAATGAGTCGATTCAAGACTATGTGCTATTACTGCAAATTGATACAGATGATGCAGGTGAAGTAGATATCATGTGGGGTGATTCGGGAGTAGGTAATTTCTTTATCCATCCTGACGATCTCGCCAAGAGAAATTTTTCTAAAGTTGTTTATAATTGGGATTGTTATTAAGTATTTTTTGGTGAGCGAACAAGCTGATGTTTTGCATCAGCTTTGAGATAAATAGCGATGTTAATGATTTAGTTTTAGTGCCAATAAAAAACAAAAAATGTGACCAAATTGACAGTTTAATATATTGATTAAATTAAGAAAAAGTTTTACCAATACGGCTAATAAAATTATTTATGCTTGTTTTTTGATCAAACAATCCTTGCCTGTTTTTAAGCTAATCTCAAAAGTTTCAGTAAGTTGAAAGCGCACAAATGAGATTTATTAACACTTACATATTTTTTTACATGTTTTAAGTCTACATTTTAAGATTTGCTGATTAGTATTCATGGCTTGTGAAAAGTTGTTATTGGTTTAAACAAGGTGGTTTGAATCAATTCAAAAGGGCAGTTTGAGGACAGTACATGATTTACGACCACAATGTTAATATGAATGAATACGTGAATCCCACGGTTCATATTCAGATTCGATCGGAAAATCAAAATAATAATTTTCGACCAGAAGAATACCTAAAAAGCAAAGCCTTTGAAAATTTTAAAAATCAAACTGAAGCGTTCAAGAAAGAGAGTTTAATCGATATTGGTAAATTCACCGAAAAACTCGTTAGCATGTCACGAAGCACTACAGCACATCGTTGTGCAAGATATGTGCGGATTGCATTAGAGTCAGCAGGTGCCCGTTTTTCTGATCATCCTGTAGCAGCATCAGATTGGGGGGCAACCCTGACAGAAATTGGTTATAAACAAATCCGCCCAGATTTTGATAATCCGCAAGAAGGTGATATTTATATCATCAACAGTACAAGCCGTCATCGCTATGGGCATATCGCCGGCTTTACAGGTACACAATGGGTTTCTGATTTCAGACAACGTAGTTATGATGTTTATAAAGATCCCAATGTGACATATGAATATTATCGTCTTGAAGCCTAGTTGATTCGCCCACTTTTCTCAAAATACCCAATACAGAAGCAAGTTTGAAATCATTCCTTTGCTTTTTTATTGGGTATTTTTGATTTGATCAATCTGATTCAAATCGTTTAGCACGATTTTGATAGATCGATACAATAAATAGACCTAATGCAGTAAAACCCACCGCTTGAATTGATATCCATAATTTATGTGATGGCGGCAATAAAAACAAAATCAGCAACAAAGCGAAAATTGGGAAAATAGAAAAAAGAATTTTAAATCCCTGAGCATATGGGTGTGTTGTGGAAAGTTTTAAGCGCAATTGGAACAAAATATGAATCAATACGCCTAATAATAAGCACACGACTGTGAAAATAGGGCTTAACTTTTCAATTGAAGCGCAATAATAAATGATTGCACAGGTCAAAACTGAGCTGATTAATTTAATTTCACGTGTACATCGTGAGGAATACCAAAAATCTAACATTATTTAGATACTTACTGTGGTGTATTTTTATTGAGTAATGACAACGGGGAAAAAATACATACTGCCAAAACCATAAAGCCGATACCTTGTGCGCCCGGAATTAAAATTTCACCCTGATTCATATTTTTGAAAATCAAGACTAAGAGCAAAGCTAAGGGAATCCAAGTCAATAAACGATAGAATAGTCCAGTTGGATTTTTCGCAGCAAAATGAATTTTACAGTAACGACAGATCAAAAAAATAAGTCCTGTGCCAGCAAAAAGCAAAATATTATCGATAGTTAAAGGTTGATACCAATATAATCCAATACTGAGTATTGCGGATAAGATGAAGAAAATTAATTTCTTGGTGATTGAGACTTTAGGATCAAACCAAAATTCAAGCATAGTAATTTCATTAAAATTGGACCTTTCTAATTTAGCATAAAAAAGGTGAAGCATCGCTTCACCTTTTAAAACTTAAACATAAATGCTTAAGTGTTTTTTTGTGGACCCCAATCAAAGATTTTCTTTTGGTACGCATACCAAATCAGCCATAACCCCGCAAGGATCATTGGAAATGAAAGGATTTGACCTTTGGTCATCCAACCAAACAAGATATAGCCCTGATCTGCATCTGGTTCGCGGAAAAATTCCATAAAGAAACGCGCACAACCATAACCTATTAAGAAGATTGCAGAAACTGCATAACGTGGACGAGGTTTGGCACTGTAGAACCAAAGAATAAGGAACAGCAATAAACCTTCACATAATGCTTGATAAATTTGTGAAGGATGGCGAACTAAATGCAATGGGTCAGTTGGAAAAATCATCCCTAAGGCAAAGTTAGGATCAGAGACTTGACGTCCATACAATTCACCACCAATAAAATTACCAATACGACCAAACATTAAGCCTGTTGGTACACAAGGTGCAATAAAATCAAGTGTTTCAAACCAAGTCTTTTTATACTTATGACACCATAACAGCATGGCAATCATTACCCCAAGGAATCCACCATGGAAACTCATACCGCCTGTCCAAACTTTAAAAAGCCAGATTGGGTCTGCTAAGAATTTATCAAACTCATAGAATAAGACATAGCCAATACGACCACCCAAGACGACACCAAGTGCACCATAGAATACTAGATCGGAAACCATTTCGGCATTCCAGTGATCGCGTTGTTTGGCACGGTAGTTGGCAAGTCCCCAGGCACATAAAAATGCCAAAAGGTACATGAGTCCATACCAATGAACTTTGACTGGACCCAGTGATATTGCAACTGGGTCAATATTCGGGTAGGTGAGCATTCCTAATCCTTGATTTTCTATTTTGCACAGATTTTAGCTGAAAGATATTAAAAATGTTGTACATTCAATGTGTAAACTTCATGGAATGTGCTTTATGTGTATTGTGGCGTTGGCTTGGCAGGTTTTAGATGACTTACCCGTATGTTTGATCTCCAATCGCGATGAATTCTATCATCGTCCGAGTACTCAATTACAACAGTGGTCAGAACACGGAATAATTGCAGGACAAGATTTACAGTCGGGTGGAACATGGATGGGCGTTACTCCACAGGGGCGATGGGCGATTGTGACCAATTATCGCGATGGAGCAGATAAACAGACTTATCCCACCACGCGCGGAGATTTGGTTCAAAGTTTTTTAGAATCTGAGCAAACACCTATCCGTTTTGCCCAAGCACTTGAACAACGGCAGCGAGACTATGCGGGTTTTAATCTATTTGTAGGTGATCAACATCAAGCTGTGTATATGAGTAATCGTGGTGAAGCCCCACAAGTTTTATCGCAAGGCGTATTTGTGGTTTCCAATGGATTGATGTCTGATGATTGGGAGAAAACTAAGCATTTGCGTAAACGATTTACCCAAGAATTTTTACCAATGCTACAAGTCACTTCTATTCTTGAATCAGATTTACAGCATGCAGTTTGGGATATTTTGGAGGATGAGCGCAAAGTTATTCCAGATTTACTTCCAAATACAGGGATCAATGCAGAGATGGAAGCGTTATTGTCTTCAACATTTATACAAAGTCCAGTCTATGGCACACGTTGTTCAAATTTTTTAAGAATTGGTCTCTCTGAGCTGGACTGGATTGAAAAAACGCAACAAGGTGAGCATTCGGGGGAACTGGTCGAAATCAAGTGTAATATTGAAAGATAAAAAGCCATGCAAAACTAAATCTGCATGGCTTTAAAAGCATAATACTTATTTAACCTGCAATCACACCACCATCTTTGCGTGTGATCACGACAGTTGCTGAACGTGGACGAGCAACTTTATTATTCGCATCCTTTTGTGATGCAGGCCAGTGACTTGAAGGTTTATCAAAGCTTGGTGAGTCTTCACCAGGATGTTGAACATTGATGAAAATCGCTTTGTAGTCCGGAGTCATGGTCACACCCGTAATTTCACATTGTTTTGGACCTGTAAGGAAACGACGTAGATTCTCATCGGTCACTTGCTTGCCAACAATGGTTTCTTGCCCCGCTGAGGTGATTGCTTTTGCACCATCACCGACTTTACCTGGCAATGCGGCAAGCATCATACAGTTGGTTGTATCTGTATAAGCACCATCATCGGTTTGAATCCAAAGAACACCACGAGGGTCAAACCACATGCCATCTGGTGAAGACAAATCATTATTATCATTCAATGCAGATAGGTTAATGTTGCTCGCCATTTTTGCTTCAGCACCAAATAGATAAATATCCCAAGTTAAGCTTTCTGCTGTGGTTTTATTATCTTTCTCATGGAAGCGGATAATATGACCATTGACGTTGCCTTTACCGCCTTCAGGATCACTATAGTTTCTTGGGTTGGCGGCATCTAAAGCATGTGTTGTACCACGATTTGAGTTGTTCGTAAGCGTGACATAGACCTCACCATTTTCAGGATTCACTGCAACCCATTCTGGACGATCCATTTTAGTCGCTTTGACGGCATCACCAGCAAGTCGTGCAAATGTTGTGACATCCGCTTGAGATTTAAATGGATACACTGTATTGGTATCATTTAAACCATTTTTTCCATATGCCAACTCAATCCATTTACCCGTACCATCATTGTTGAACTGAGCTACATAAAGTTTGCCACTGTTCATATATTTATCACCAGCGCGATAACCGCCATTGACATCTTTGGCATCCCATTTGGCATCCGATACGAATTTATAAATGTATTCGCCACGTGAATCATCGCCCATATAGAAAGTCAAATTTTCACCTTCGATTAAACGACTGGCACGACAATCCTCATGCGCAAAACGACCTAATGATGTCCGTTTTACTGGGTTTGAACGACTATCAAATGGGTCAATTTCTACGATCCAACCAAAAGTATTGGCGCTGTTACGATAATCTTTGTCAGCAGTCTCTGCGGTAATAGACGAATTCCAACGATCATATAAATCTTGACTTTCGATTGCACCAATTGCCGTTTCCCAGCCATAACGAGAACTTGCACCATCTTTTAAGCCATAGCGATTGAGTGCAATGATTTCTGAAGCAGTCCGCTTTGTATCATCCCCTTTGTTACGTACAAAATAACCAATGAAGTTTTCTTCTGTGGTGAGGTAGGTTCCCCATGGTGTATAACCATTACCACAGTTGTTATGCGTACCGCGTGTTTGCTTTGCCGACGGTGAATATTTGGTTTTAATTAAATCTGAACCTGCAACAATGCCCGCAAAATCCATCACTGTAGATGCGGTAATACGGCGATTGAATGGTGAACTTTTAACAATATCTACTTTTTGAGAAGTTGCATCTTTTTTTAATTCAATAATGGATACGCCGTGTGCGTTCATTTCACGAATAACTTCATCTTCTGGACGACGACCATTGACTCTTGTTGCACCTTTAGGATGTAAAAAAGTTTGGTTGATGTATTCATGGTTCATTACCAGTAAACCACTATTTGATGCTTTTGCATCATATTTAGCTGTACTGGAATTTAAACCAAAATAGCTCATCCCATCATGACAATCCCCTGATCGTGCAGTGAAACTCACGCCTGAAGGAACGTTGTTGTCATCCCATTCAGCAAGGTTTTGTGTCAGTGGATCTCCGAGCGCATAAAGAACTGTAGCTTCGTAGCCTGCTGGAACAGTAACGATATCATTCAGATTTTTTGCAACAGGTGTAAAGCTGAGTTTTTCTGGTTTTTTTACCGAACTATCTGTATTTGAATGATTGTCATCGTCATCATTACAACCTGTCAAGCTAGATGCTAAAGCTAATGCTGCTGCACCACTGGCTGTTTTGGTAATTAAACTACGACGAGAAATCCGTTGTTCTAAAATATCACGGAAATGAATGTTATTCGAAGTATTGTTATCTAACTCTTGATCTTCATGATATGGCGTGAGGTCTGTCATAAGATTCCCTATGGCTTTAACTTTAGATGAAATGTGATTTTGATTCAGCTTAAAAACATAGCGAACTAATATGTAAACTCTCTTACTTTTATATTTAATATTGGTTAAATTTAATATTAATTTAAGAAAGTAATAGGGTTGTCACAAAGAGATAAATGTTGAGTAATTTGTTGTTAATTTATACATTAAATTTATGATCTATATTTAATAGTGAGAATTTATTCGGTGTAAAATATTAATATTCACTGAGTTTTAATCAAATTATTTTAAATATTAATAGTAAAAATTAGGTGATATATCTTTTGATTGTTGAGGGGGCGATGGTCAGAGAAATTTTGAGAATAAAAAAATGGCTTTTAAAAAGCCATTTGAGTGTTGAATATTTTCTTATTTTTATGATTTAGACATCTGCAGTTTTGCGCTTTTCGATCATTTTACCGAGTAACAAGCCGAGTTCAAATAACATCCACATTGGAATGGCTAACATAATCATTGATATTGCGTCTGGTGGAGTAATAAACATCGAGACAAAGAAGCAGCCAACGACAATAAAACGACGTTTTTCAGCCAATGTCTTCGTGGTTACGAAGCCAATAAGAATCAAAACTAAAGTAATAATTGGAATTTCAAAGGTTAGACCAAAGACCAAGAACAGCTTTAAGCAGAAACTTAGATAGCTATTAATATCAGTCATCGGTGCAACTGTTTCAGGAGAGACGCTGATGAAAAAGTGTAAAATTGAGGGTAAAGCAACGAAATAAGCAAATGCGATACCCGAATAAAACAGAATAATGCTGCCAAATAAGAGTGGAAATGCTAGATTCTTTTCTTTTTCGTACAGTGCTGGTTTAATAAATGCCCAAAGTTGATAAATAATAAAGGGCATAGCGAGCATCAGTGCAATAAAAAAATTCAACTTAAATGGTGCCATAAATGTTGCAGTGACATCCGTTGCAATCATGGTTGATGTTGCAGGCAATTGCTTTCTTAATGGTTCTGATAGCGCAATATAAGTTTTATTGGCAAAAGGCAATAAACAAAAAAAGATCAGAATCAATGCACCCACAATTTTAAATAGATGCTTACGCAACACCATGAGATGTTGTGTAATCGGCATTGCATCTAAAGGGGGACGTTCTGTCGATGCGCTGTCTTGTACCTGAGGCGCGAGTGAATCCGTCATACGGCTACCTTAAGTTGTGGTGCTGAGACCATCTCGATGGGAACAATTTGTGGAGCTGGCATCATGCAACTTTGCTGATTTAAACCATGATTTAACATATAAATAGAAGGAACCTGAGTTTCTAGTTTATGGTAATGGTATGTTGCTAAAAGATTTTTTTGACCTAGCTGTTCAGCATGGGTTTCTTGTTCTATCGCAATTTTTTGTTGTTGTAGCTCTTGCATCTGAGCTTGCATTTTTTGTTCAAGTTCTTGAATCTTCTGCATCTCTTGTTGCATTTGCTCTCTAAACTCAGAAAGACGTAACTCACGATCGATATCATTTTGGACACTTGTGATCGCCCGTTTAAATTTACTGTACCATTTGGCAGCAAAACGAGCAGCTTCAGGAAGCTTATCGGGTCCCAATACCAAAAGCGCAATGATCCCGAAAACTAACAGTTCTGAAAATCCAACATCTAACATGATCTACGCCTCACCGATTAGTGTTTTACAGTAGAGTTCACATCAGTATTGGTCGTTTGATGCTCTAATGTACGAGTTTCAGTGATTGAAGCTTGGGTCGCTTCTTCATCTTTGATTGATTTCTTAAAATCTTTTACTGCACCGCCAACGTCTTTACCTAAATTTTTCAGTTTCGATGTACCAAATAGTAAAATCACCACGATTGCAAAAATAAGTACATGCCAAATCGATAATCCAGCCATAGTTTTAACTCCTATTTTATTTAGAGCTATAACAACAGTTATCCGTGACAGAAAAGTGACATTAATATTTCAATTTAAAGACAGAAAATATTTTTGAAATATTTTGCGATGTTAAACACTATCGATTTTGGAAAGTGCTAGTATGATCATGATTTGAGAATAAGGGGTATATTGTGGCTTTGTTATTTCCAGTTCTGTCATTTATTTGTGGGTTAATACTGGCGAATAGCAAATTTTCAATGAATTTAAAGACGATGATGTCTTTATTGCTGGCACGTGTCTTTATCCCGATTGTCATCATCTACAATATGGTTTTTTATAAATCGGGCAGTATTGCTTTAATTCTATTTGCCTTTTTCTCATGCTTTATCCTTTTCTTTGTTTACTTAAAACGCTCGAAAGATCGTTTGGCATCGCTATGTTTTAGTTATACCAATATGGCATGGTTAGGCTTTCCAATCGCTTTAGCGATTTTTGGTGCTGAGTATAGTATGGCCATGATTCCGCTTTATATCGGTGTTTCGATTTTTGGCAACTCATGGGCTGTGGCCTCTGTAAGCTCAGCGCCTCAATCTAAGGTATTACTGTTTAAAAAAGTGCTTCAATCACCGCCCGTGATTGCTTTAATCATTGCAGGACTTTTACGTTGTTTTGATGTGCAACACTTTCAAACCCAGCAATGGGTGGATTGGATATATAACGCCTCTAAGTGGAGTATGAGCTTTACGGGGATGTGTGTATTGGGGATGTGGTTAAGAAAAACCAAAGTGCATGTGGACGACTTATTGATCAGTACTCGACTGGCAATACTGAAACTGTTTTGTGGGATGATCTTATGTAGCTTGGCGTATTTCTTTTTACCAGTTCCGCAGATTCATGACTATATCGGTGTGATGTTCTTACTATTTTGTTTACCTCCAGCCGCCAATATTGTGGCTTTAGAAACGCACTATCAAGGAACGGGTATTTCAGCAAAGTATATTGCTTCAGGAACAATAGTCAGTTGTGTGATATGTGTCTTATATGGTGTGTTGATTCATTTTTTATCATTCTAATTCTTTATTTTTGTTAATTTGGAAGGTTCTGAAAAGCCTCATGATTTCTTTGTGCGTCTATAAATTTTATTCCTCCCTCATTTTAAAGTAGGGGAGGAATTTTCAAAGGTAATTTTTATTTCAAACTGGCTTTAAATAATTGCATCGCTTGACCACGATGACTTATTTTATTTTTGTCTTGTTTGCTCATTTCTGCACTAGAAATCCCCAACTCTGGTAACCAGAACAGTGGATCATAACCAAAACCATTTTCACCACGGGCTTGTTCTAGCACCTCACCTTGCCAGATACCTTGGAAAATCTGTGGTAAAGGATCATCCGCATGCTCAACTAATGCTAATACGCAGACAAACATGGCTTCGATCACCTGATTCTCTTTTCGCAACGGCTTGAGGTTTTCAAGTAGTTTTGCATTATTTGCTGCATCATCGCCGTGTTCACCTGCATAACGTGCTGAGTAAATTCCTGGCGCACCACCTAATACAGGAACACAAATCCCAGAATCATCTGCAATTGCGGGTTTACCTGAAATACGGCTTGCATGACGCGCTTTGATAATTGCATTTTCAATAAAGCTTAAGCCATCTTCAATCGCATCTTCGATATTCAACTGACCTTGAGGAATCACGTCAACAGGTAAAGCCAATTCAGCAAACAGTTTTTCAAACTCAGCAATTTTGCCTTTATTATTACTGGCAAGTACCAGAGTTCCTTGGGATAACCAATCTTTAGATGACATGATCCAAACTCAGAAAGTTAAAATGATGCTATTTTAACTGAATCTGTGAATTAAAATGTGGCTAAATTTGATGATTAGCGCTGTTTTGCGCGAGGAGGGATGTAATGGTCTAGCGCTTGCTTAAGCTCAACGATGTCATCATTACGCATCAGCCCTGAGCTCAGATTGAGTTTTTGGATACTTTGGTCTTTCATGATCAAGCGTAAATAATAATGACGATCCAAGAATGTTTTTTTGAGTTCTATTTGAGCAATATCCTGCAACAAAACTTCTTTCTTAATGACACCTCTGCCTTTGAATTCGATGGTTCGGATTTTATCCTGAGTCAAAACCAGAATAGGGGATTGATTTTTAAATAGTAAAACTGCTTTTCGACTCAAGAAATATGAAAAACTTGCCAATAATGCAATGACAAAAATTAAATAAAGACTTTTAACACCATTCTTAAATTCAAACAGTTCAATAATGAGGAGTAGGGTAGCGTACCAAAATGGGCAGGCAAAAATACCAGTAAAAATTGCCAGTGGAAGCATTTGACGATGAGAAGCATAATATTTTTTCTTATTCATATTTTTCCATGTATAGAAGAATCTGACTCAGCGGACAAATGCAAAAGCGTACCTTGATGAAAAATCATTTGCCATACTTGCTGATCATTCATTACCCAGATCGAAGCACGTAAAGCTGAATTGTATTTTACTTGAGTATTGGTATCGACTTGATAGCTGAGGTAAGTCAACAAAGCACTATGAGCAGAGATTTGCTGTAGTTCGAAGTCTTGTGCATGAATCATATCTGTGTCCAGATCATTTAAAAGTGCTTCAAGCATTTGGCTTTTTTTTATGATCCGACCTGATTTAGTGATTTCTTTGAAATCGGGGTGCAAGCGCTGATCCAATATTTTATGGTTCCGTCGCTCAGAATGATGTAATTGGCATTCAAATTGGATTAATTGAGCGAGCGTTTCTTGCATTATGTTGAACTCCTATTGAAATATTTAAAAGTCTGACAATCAGTGCTGATTGAAATGAGCCTTGTTATGCACGAAGTGTTATCCACTTAAACTAGTTTTTTAATTCTTGTTTGAGCTTATGTTCCAATTCAGCATAGTTTTCTATAAACCAGCATGCCTTTCCATGATTTGATTCATAAACAAAATCTGTGAGTGCCTTACTGTTACGGGTATATTTTTCAATATTTCCTACAAAGGCTAAACGGATTTTATAATAGACAAATTTTTGGATGAATTCGCCTGCAATTCTATTTTCCAATTGAAAAAAGCACTTTTCTAAAGATGTTACAGGCAATGCAATCAGCGCTATATTTTCAGCAAATGCCAAACTCAACAGGTCATTGATATTGTGCAATGAATACGTTGTAGCCTCATTTTGAGGAATAATTAAAATTCGTGTGTTATGAAAAAGTTGAACCATATGTGTCATTTGTAACTACTCGTTGTTGCATAAAAAAAGCACCCGAAGGTGCTTTAAAATATTTTCAAGCTTATTGAGCTTGAATCCATTGATCTGCACGTTGTGTTGCTGTACGAATTTGATCTTGAGTTAAGTTCGCAGCCAAAGCCGTTTTTTTACTTTGAGACATATTGATCACTTTATTGTCTAACATGCCATCGCGTGTAGAAAGTTCATACCATTGGTACGCACCCATATAGTTTTTCTTTTGCTCTTCCATGACTGCAAGGTTAAAGCTCGCACGGTTGTCGCCGTGGCTTGCTGCCTTTTCAAAGTATTGACGTGCAAATGTTTCATTTTTAGCAACACCTAAACCGTCAGCATACATACGACCTACATTTAACTGAGCCGCAGAAATACCTTGGTCAGCTGCCGCTTTAAACCATGTAAATGCTTGTTTAAGATCTTTAGATACACCACCAGTACCGGCTTGGAAATGTGTTGCTAAATAAAATTGTGCTGCTGGTTGTCCAGCTTTCGCTGCTTTTTGTAAATCTGAAACATTCATATGTGCATACTGAGCTGCCATCGCTGAAACAGATTGTTGTTGCTGCGGTACATAGTCCGCATGGGCTTGAATACTGAGCAGCCCAAAAAATAATGTACTGCCTAATAATAATTTCTTCATAGAGCGCTCACTCGATAAATAGCGACTTCGCCGAACAAATTTGGGACAGCTTTACTTAAAAAGCTCCCTTGTTGGTTCCCATTTACAGCGAGTCGATCAATAATTTGAATCTGATTTTCAGCACATAAGGCTTCAAAATCGCGAAAAGTGCATAAGTGGATATTAGGTGTATTGTACCACATATACGGTAAGGCATCAGAAACAGGCATCTTTCCTTTCAGTGCAAGGAATGAACGTGTCTTCCAATACGCAAAATTAGGAAACGTAATAATTGCTTGTTTCCCCACACGCACCATATCGCGCAGAAGCACATCAGGTGCATCTACAGCTTGCAAAGCTTGTGCCATTACGACGTAGTCAAAAGACTGGTCAGCAAAGCGTCCCAAACCGAGGTTTAAGTCTTGTTGTATAATATTTAACCCTTTGCTGACCGCAATTGCAATCTTTTCTTGATCAATTTCTAATCCATAAGCATGAATTTGCTGTTTTTTGCTCATTTGTGACAATAATTCACCATCGCCACAACCTAAATCGAGCACACTTGCACCAGGATTGATCCATTTTTCAGCCAATTGTTGGTCAATACGCATTACAAAGCCTCCTTAGGTGTTGAATTGAGGTGTTCAGTACCACCTAAAAATGCACGTAAGGATTTGACGTACAATGGGATTGGGAACAGAAAAGAATCATGCCCCTGTTCAGCATCAATATCTAAGTAGCTCACTGGTTTTTGATTGGTGATCAAGGCATTGACGATTTCTTGAGAGCGTTCTGGGCTAAAACGCCAATCCGTGGTAAATGACACCACTAAAAAGCGGCATTTGGTATTGGACAAAGCTTTGGTTAAAGATTGTTGGTACTCACGTGAAGGATCAAAATAATCCAAGGCTTTGGTCATGATCAAATAAGTATTGGCATCAAAGTTACGACTGAATTGTTCACCCTGATAACGTAAATAGCTTTCGACTTGGAACTCTACATCAAAACCATACATAAATTTGCCAGATTTTAAATCACGACCAAATTTCTGTTTCATGGCTTCTTCTGAAAGATAGGTAATGTGTCCAACCATACGCGCCAAAATTAAGCCACGCTTTGGATAACTATCTAACTCCAGATAACGACCATTGTGAAAATCAGGATCAGACAAAATGGACTGACGAGCGACTTCGTTAAATGCAATATTTTGTGCTGAAAGTTTAGGTGCACTGGCAATAATGACGCATTTCTGTAAACGGTCAGGATAATCAACAGACCATTGTAAAGCTTGCATGCCACCCAATGAGCCACCAATAATTGAATACCAAACTTGGATTCCCAAACGATCAGAGAGAAGTGCTTGAGTTTTTACCCAGTCACGCACAGTCACTAAAGGAAAGTCAGGACCATATGGGCGATTTTCATTTTCAGGGTTAGGCGATGTCGGTCCTGTTGAACCACTACAACCACCAATATTATTTAAGGCGACCACAAAGAATTTTGAGGTATCAATGGCTTTTCCAGGTCCAATACATGCATCCCACCAGCCAGCTTTTTTATCATCGTCATGATGGTAACCCGCAGCATGATGATGTCCTGAAAGTGCATGACAAATGAGAATGGCATTTGATTTGTCAGCATTCAACTCACCATACGTTTCCACCATGATTTCATAGCGTGGCAACACTCGACCACATTCAAGTTCTAACGGTTCTTCGAATTCAAACTTTTGTGGAGTCACAAGCCCCACTGAATCAGCTGGAAAAGACACTGGAAATATTCACCTTAAAATTTTAGGTAACAGAATAAATTGATGTTACTCACAACGACATCATCATTATTGCGAATAAACGAATGATACGAAAGTCATTTTTCAACTGCACATGACTTTAGTCTAGGTTTAACCACTAGGTTTTAATGCCTTAAATGATGATCATTCAGCCAATACTTTAATTTTGCTCAAATTTTATTGCACAATTAATGACAATATCAAAAAACATATTTTGTGAATAGTTGCTGATCGATATTGAGTTGATCCAAATCGCATTTAGATCAAATGAATGGTCAAAGCGCTTTTAACTTATCCCTGCGTCATGATGTGTAATATCAATCAATATCAATAGATAAAAGAAAGGATACCACTCAGGGGTATCCCTTCTAAAGTCATTTAATTGATATAGCTTATACAGCAGCTGCGATCACTTGATCTGTGCTGAGTACCCCTTGATCAATTAAACGATTGGTCGCTGCAATTATTGCCTCAATAGATGAGGTCACAATGTTGTCATGTACACCAGCACCAAATGCTGACTTACCTGTGCCTTGAACTTGAAGTTCAATTAATGCCAAGGCTTTGGCATGTGCACCAGAGCTGATACTACGTTCTTCATAGTTCAAGACATCAATTGGTAATTGAAGTGCATTTAAAATCGCTGAAATTGGACCATTGCCTTCACCACGTAAACGCTGACTTTCTCCATTCACGACTACCTCAAGCTCAATGACCTGATTGCCATTTTCGTCTGAAAGTCTGTAGTTTTTCGCTGAATAATGAGCATCTTTTGCAGAAACATAAGTGTCTTTAAACAAAGTCCAGATTTGCTGCGCTGAAACTTCGACACCTTCTTCATCGGCAACTTGCTGAACAATTTGCGAGAATTCAATTTGCAAGCGACGTGGTAATACAACGTTGTAGTTTGATTCTAATAAGTATGCAATACCACCTTTGCCCGACTGTGAGTTGACACGGATAACCGCATCATAATCACGACCTAAGTCTTTAGGGTCGATTGGTAAATAAGGCATATCCCAAATTTCTTCGTCTTTTTGGAACTCAAAGCCTTTTTTAATTGCATCTTGGTGTGAGCCAGAGAATGCAGTAAAGACTAAATCGCCTGCATATGGATGTCGTGGATGGACTGGTAAACCTGTACATTCTTCAATAGTGGCGATAATTTCATTAATATTAGAAAAATCTAATTCGCAAGCTACACCTTGGGTATACATATTCAAGGCAATTGCAGCCACGTCAACATTACCTGTACGTTCGCCGTTTCCAAATACACAACCTTCAACACGATCAGCACCTGCCATGATTGCCAACTCAGATGCAGCAATACCACATCCACGGTCATTGTGGCAGTGTACAGAAATGATCACTCCATCACGACGGGCTAAATTACGATGCATCCATTCAATTTGATCTGCGTAGACATGAGGACCAGATACTTCCACAGTCGCAGGCAAGTTTAAAATAACTTTATTATCCGGAGTTGCTTCCCAAATTTCGGTTACAGCATCGCAGACATCTTTAGCGACTTCTAATTCAGTCGCAGTAAAGCATTCTGGGCTGTATTGAAAAATGAATTCGGTTTCAGGCTGTTTTGCAGCATATTCTTTAACTTTGGTTGCAGCATTGATTGCCAATTGTTTGGCACCATTCACATCGAC
Organism: Acinetobacter sp. Tol 5; assembly: GCF_019702905.1. Taxonomy (NCBI): domain Bacteria; kingdom Pseudomonadati; phylum Pseudomonadota; class Gammaproteobacteria; order Moraxellales; family Moraxellaceae; genus Acinetobacter; species Acinetobacter sp. Tol 5. Next base: position 730,761 of record NZ_AP024708.1, read on the forward strand.
ATTCAACACTTTCTTACGGAAGGTTGGAGAGTTTGAGTTATAGATGTGAACAATAGCACGTTTAGCGCCTTGCAATGATTCAAAGGTACGTGCAATCAAGTGATCACGAGCTTGTACTAAAACTTCGATATAGACGTCATCTGGAATATGACCTTCCTCAATCAATTTGCGTGTGAAATCAAAATCAATCTGAGATGCTGAAGGAAAACCAATTTCAATATGTTTAAAGCCAATTTTGACCAACATTTGGAACATTTTGAATTTCTGTTCGATGTTCATCGGTTCAAAAATTGCTTGGTTACCATCACGGAGGTCGGTACTCATCCAAATAGGCGCTTTATTGATTTCGTTGTTTGGCCACTGACGGTCAGGCAAGTCTACACGCTGGTACATGCGACGGTATTTTTTACTTGGATCAGCCAACATCATGAGGGAACTCCTTGTGTAGTTGTCGTTGCTCGCTTCTTGGGTAAAGGCAACTTACTACCGATATAGATTGTGTCTATCTGTTCAATTTACAAGTATTTTTATGGTGAAAATAATGTAAATTTTCATAAATATATATGTGGATATCACGATATAAATTTAAACACTGAAGACTTGCAAATGGTTTAACTTGAGATTAATTCTAAAACAGTTGTCTTGGAAATAATTTCCTTAATTTGCATAAAAAATATCAGTTGAGAGAAAAATTTCCTTTGAATGGCTTAATCTTGAAAAATATATTCTTGATTGATTTCATTTATGCGAGCTGTTCCCATTAATGCCATGGTAATTTCAAATTCTTCCTTTAAAATTTTAAGCACATGTGCAACCCCTAAAGCACCTGCAACAGATAATCCGTAGATTGCTGGTCGCCCGATCAGCACCGCATTTGCACCTAAAGCCAACGCTTTAAAAACATCGGTACCACGACGAATACCCCCATCTAAAAGTAGGGGAAAGTCATTCGGTACGACCTTACGAATTCGTTTCAGTGCTTTGAGTGGTGAAATGGCACTATCGAGCACACGTCCACCATGATTGGAGACGATCAGTCCTTTTACACCAGTTTCGACAGCTTTTTGAGCATCAAGCGGATGTAAAACCCCTTTTAAAATCACAGGTAAAGAAGTTTGAGCAATCATAAACTCAATATCCGCCCATGTCGGTGCAATTTGCATTAAGCCCTGAAAAACTGGATGTTGAACTGCTGAGATTTCGGGCAGAGGAATATGTGTAGGTGTGTGTGGATGTTGCATTCCTTCGGGCAATTGAAAATTCACACGACGTTCACGATCACGAATACCTGTATGTGGTGAGTCCACAGTGATCACAATTGCTTTAAAGTTTTGTTGTTCTGCTAAACGCACCAAACCCAACGATTTTTCACGATCTCCTTGCCAATACAGTTGAAACCACTTCAATGGATTTTCCTTCTTGATCAAACGCATATCGGTGTTGGTAAATGTGCTCAGTAGCATATTACTTCCGAGGACCTCAGCAGCTAGGGCTGTTGCTGCCTCACCGTCTGGATGAAACAATTGCTGATGTCCAATGGGTGCAAGAAATATCGGATGAGGGAATACTTCGCCTAAAATTTTACATTGCGTTGAACCTTGGGTGAGGTCATTCAGTAATCTGGGGATGAGTTGAATTTTTTTAAATTGTTCTAAGTTGTCACTGACACTTTGTTCATCCATCGCCCCACCTTGAAGGTAGTGCCAGGTATTTTCAGCTAAATGCTGTTCAGCCTGCTTTTCATAATCAGCAATAGTCTGTAAATGGGGGGGGATTTGTGTGAGAGGTTTTAGGATTTTTTTATTCATGGATGATTTCTCATTTATCCAAATTTACACAAAAGGGTTGATCAATTACTGTATAAATAACCTGTGAATTAAATTTATAAATCACTCCATTCGCGCAATAGATTGTGATAAATCCCAGTTAGACTAATTACTTGCTCATGTGTTGCAGAAAGTTCTATGGTCAATTTTTGAATATTCTGATCAAGATCAAACAACATTCGCCGTTGAGCATCCGAAGAAACAAAACTTTGTACCCAGAAGAAAGAGGCAATGCGAGCGCCTTCAGTGACAGGATTAACACGATGCAAGCTGGTGGCAGGGTAAACAATCGCATCGCCTGCGGGGAGTTTTACTTCTTGTGTTCCGAACGTATCTTCAATAACCAGTTCTCCACCTTCATATTCATCAAGATTGGTCAGAAAAACAGTACAAGATACATCGGTTCTTAGATACTGATTTAACTGAGGATGGTGACGAATCGCATTATCGACATGCATGCCAAAGTTTCCACCGTGTTGATAGCAATTGAACAGGGGGGGCAAAAAAGTTTTTGGAAGGGCAGCACTAAAAAAAAGAGGATTTGAATTCGCTGCATGTTGAATGATTTGACCAAGCTCAACAGCTTCGTTGCAGTCCTGTGCAAGCTGTAAATTATTTTTTAAATGTGCGGATTGATAACCTGTGGTTACTTTACCATCTATCCATTCCGCTTGAGAAAGTTTTTGACGACAATGATTCAGCTCATCCATATTGAGTAAATTTGGAATGTGTAAAATCATGATTTTCTTCCCCAAAAAAGAAACAGCGCCTGATCAATCAGACGCTGAATTTTAACATAGTTTGTCTACATCTTAGAATTTATAGTTGATATTGAATACACCTTTACGACCTTCACCTGGCATCGCCCAACCATTGTTACGAATATGGGTATAGTACTTTTCATCACTTAAGTTTTGTCCTAATAATTGGAAACTTAAATCTTTGTTGTAGCTATATGTCACAGAGGCATTGTGAATCAAATAATCATCAGATTTGATCTGTTGTACAAGATTATTTGTCGCTGAACGTGTGCTTAAATACATTTCACCTTGATAGGTTAAACCGTATCCAGCTTGCCATTGATCATTAAGTTGATAAGTGGTCCATAAGCTACCTGAAACTTTCGGAACATTGACTAACTTATCGCCTTTTTGGAAATCAATATTAGGTGAACCATTGACTTTGGTTTGATCATATTTACCCTCCATATAGGCTGCACTTGCTGTGATGTTCCATTTAGGTGTTATTTCACCAGCTAAACCAAACTCAACACCCTGAACATAGTTTTTACCATCTAATTTTGCATCAGGCTGTCCCGGTATATCATTGGTTACACGGACTTTATCTTGTTCATTGCGGAATACTGCGGCAGAAATTAAGAAATTAGGATTTGCTTGCCACTTCGCACCAACTTCATAGGCAACAGCATTTTCAGGATCAGTACTACAAGAGTTTGCTGTGATTGCATTATTGGTAATGGTTTGAGAACATCCACCACTTGCAGTGTTTTGTACAGGCTTTTGAGCATTGGCATAAGACAAATACAGACTGGTTGCAGGCGTTGGCTTAAACGTTAAGCCAGCATTATAGGAAATTAAATTATCAGATTGTTTGTAGTTTTGACCACGAGTTACGGCTGCTGTAGTTGTAGAAACAGTGTCTGAACGATATTGACCATCAGTATAGTCATTACGTACACCAAGGTTGAGTAACCATTGTTCACCGAACTTTAAAGTATCAAACAAGTACGCGGAATAGACATTTAAATAGCCTTCAGCTACACCTGTTTTACGGAAGTTTGTTGGACCATGCCAAAAGTTATCTGGATTATATACATTCATGTAAAGCGGCGTTGTAATGGAACTACCAGCAGATGAACCATTTGAATTATATAAATACCCAGCTGTTGTAATTGAATAGTCTTCACGACTAAAACCTACACCAGCGACAACAGCATGATCAATGATTCCTGTTTTAAATTGCATATTGATATTGGTGTCATTGGCAAATTGTTTATTGTGGGTATCTCGATAATAGCCACGGGGACCAGAAATATAATAAGAACCATTTGGTACTGTAATGGTCGTTGAACCAGAAGTCACACTACAATTCTTATAACCTGTTTGATTTGTATTTGTAATCGCTGTTGGTGATGTACCATCTGCTAAGCAGAAGGTACCCTGCGGTGCAGATACAGTCGCTTTTTGTTCAATATCACTATAACGGGTGATTGAGTTGAGTTTTGCGTTAGGGCTGATTTCGCTTTCTACTTTGAATGTGACAACTTGATTTTCAATATCTTGTTGATCTAGATTGCGATAACCATAGCTGTTTTTATCTGAAATCCCTTTGACCGGTTTGCCATTATAGTAAGGTACACCGTATTGTGGTTCATTTTCATCTTTTTGATAAAGGTAAGATAATGTTGCTTTGGTCGTATCACTTATGCCAAATGTAAGAGTAGGTGCAATTCCCCAGCGCTTCATTTCTTCATCACGACCTGCATAAGTGTTTTGATGCCCCATAACGTTTAGGCGGAATGCTAAATCTTCATCTACAACTTTATTAAAATCACCAGTAAAGCGTTTATAGTTGTCTGAACCGAATCCCAATGTGATTTCATTGCTATCACGGTTTTTAGGCGTTTTTGAAACTAAATTGACACCGCCACTAATTTGACCTACGCCGTTTTCAACAGAGTTTGCGCCTTTGATGACTTCAACAGCTTCATAGTTGAATAAATCTGAACGGTTGGTTAACGCTGCATCTCGTAAACCATCAACCGTGGTGTTATAGGTTGCGTCGTATCCGCGCAGATTGATTTTATCTCCATAACCGCCACCACCTTCACCCGCACCGAAACTTATACCTGGGGTTGTTGCTAATGCCTGCTGCAATGAAAGTAAACCTTGATCTTTAAGTGCTTTTTCAGTGATCACTTGTACTGTCTTAGCTGTATCTAAAACCGTTTCTGTACGTTTGGTCGAGGAAGTTTTAGGTGCTAAATAGGATGCATTTTGCTCTGCACGTGCCTGAATTGTTGGGAGTTGGGTAGGAGGAGTTTCCTCAGCAGCAGCAAACGCTAAATTGGGTAAAGCAATTGCCAATGCAACTGTTTTCACTTTTTTGTTTTTTACAGAATACTTTCGAGCCATTTTTGCATCCATCGCAGATCATATTGAACTTATCCAGTACTGCGCAAAGACTTTTATGTCGCAATAATGGAGAAATTGTTAAGGTATGTAATCAATATTGCGAATTCTAATGATAATTATTTTCATTAACAATGTGTGTAAATAATTATTCATACGGAAAAACTGTTTAATTCATTCAATATAATTAAAGAAAGCTATAGAGGATATGATTGATTGAATTTGATCATATTGCTGAAATATAGTGTATTTTTAATGATTGGTAAAAAATAACTATTGGAAATTATAGGATAATTTTTTAGTAAGGATTAATAACAATGAGATTTATCTTTAATAAAAAGACACGACGAGTTAAATTATAGGTAAAAAAAATGGCCCCTATAAAAAAGGCCATTTCAATTGAATTTTTTAAATATTAACTATTAATATTTAAAGTTGATCGACAATACTGCATTACGACCTTCAGCCTCTGTTGCATAGTGTGATGCATAAGCTTTGGTGAAATAACGTTTATCTGAAAGGTTGTTTAGATTTAATTGTAGATCAACATTTTTGTTAACGTTATAACGTGCCATTGCATCATAGCGAACATAGCCTGGAACAAATTTAGTATTGGCAGCATCGCCGTAAACTTTATCCATCGCTATTGCCCCAACACCTAAATTCAATTGTGGAAGCACTTGATAGGTTGTCCATAGAGTGGCTGAGTTCTTCGCTACGTTTTGAACTTGATTTCCATTGGTTGAACTTGGAGAATAAGTTCCATCAGTATTTTTTGTAAAACCAGCATCTACGATTTCACTATCTAGATAGGTATAACCTGCACTGATTGCCCATTTATTGGTAATATTACCATTCGCACCTAATTCAATACCATCTACACGAGTTTCACCAATATTACGTGTGAAACCATCAGTGTCTAATGCACGTGTATTTTCTTTCTCAGTACGGAAAATAGCTGCTGTTAAATTTAACTTATCACCAAACAGATCCCATTTTGTTCCAATTTCATAGGTTTTAACTTCTTCTGGCTTTAAGTTATTAATTGCACGAGATTGTTCATCAGTGGTGTTACGTCCTGGAACACTAATTCCTTCAGAACCATCACCAGCATCCACACCGACAGGGTTTGCTGAAGTTGCATAGCTTAAATAAATGGAACCATTTTCAGCAGGCTTAAAAGTTACGCCTAATTGGTAGTTAAAGAAGTCGTTATCAGAGGTATAATGTGTGCCAGCTTTAATTGCTGTCGCGCCTGAACCTGAATCTTGATTATATTTCATGTCAGTTTCGAATTTATCCCAGCGAACACCCAAATCGAGTAACCATTGAGGCGTAATTTCAATATTATCTAAAGCATAGACTGATTGTGTTTTAGAGGTAATATTGGTTACATTTGGATTAGCAGTTACTTTCCCTAGCCATGCATCATGAGAGTTAGGATTGTTTAAATCAGTACACCAACCATTAGAGTTTGTCAGCGAACATGCGTTATTTGCATTGTTATTACTTGAACTACCGCCAATTTTTGATGTATTCGGGTCTGTAACTATATTCGTTCCACGATCAGAATCTTGTTTTGAGTATTCTGCACCGATATTAAACTTATGTTTGAAAGCACCTGTATTTAGTTTACCTGTTAAAGCCAATTGATCAGTAAAACTGTCGGTGCTTGTAAGATTGGTGTTCACACGACGCCAAACTTTACCATTGACAATGTTGCCTTGGCTGTCATCTGGTTGAGTCCATAAGTAATTGTTTTTTGATTTACTATAAACCGCAGTGTTGCTTAGTGTAAGATTTTCTGTAAGATCATGTTCTAACTTTAATGTACCACTTTGATTTTCTTGTTTTTGGAAATCGCGATCTAACCAACCATAATAAATGCCTTGTTTAACATCGACAGGCTTACCAACAGTCGCTTTCTTAGAAACATCATAATTATATGGTACACCTGAATCAGGTGTATCGTCTGATTTTAAATAATAATAACTTAAAGTTGCACGAGTTGGCGTGTCTAAACCAAAAGTAATACTTGGTGCAATACCAGCACGTTTATATTCAGCACCATCATCTTGCCCAGCTTTTTCGTTGTGATGTCCCATCACAGCAACACGTGCAGCAATACCATTACCAAAATCTTTATTACCATCTAGGGTGATACGTTGATAATTGTCTGTACCACCTGCAACTGAACCTTCTAGAAAGTCACCTTTTTTAGCGACTTTAGAAATCATATTAATGCTACCACCAGAAGTTCCAGCACCGCCCATAGCAGAGGCTGAACCTTTGGTTACTTCAACTTGTTCTACAGCAAACATTTCACGGTTTTGTGAAGTTGAATTACGAACCCCATCTACATACATAGAGCTTTCAGAGTTATAACCACGGATAAATGGACGGTCTCCATTTGGGTTACCACCTTCACCAGCACCAAGGGTAATCCCTGGAACTGTGCGAAGTGCATCGGCAAGAGTTGTGACTTGCGTATCTTCAATAAGTTTTTTTGAAATAACTGATACCGACTTAGGTGTATCAAGAAGTGGGGCAACAAATTTTGTATTAGCCGACTGATCTACTTTTAAACTTTGTTCTGCAGTCGCTTGTGCTTTAATTGTTGGTAGTTTTGCGATTTCGTCCTGAGCGATAGCTGACGTTGCAATAACTGAAAGTGATGAAGCGATTGCTGTGCTAACAATCTTTTTGCGTGATTTGATAAATGACATACTTTAACTCACAAAGAGTAGTGTAAATTTGTATGCGAATAATAATAATTCTTATTTTTTTATGCATTAGTTTGTGATTGTATTTGCCGATTGAATTAGAGAAACTTGAAGTAAAAATAAATAAATTTAGCTGTTATTTTTGATTTAATGGATTGAAAGAAATAATTTTTTTTATACTTGTTAAATATTTCAAAATGTAAAAAAAGTGAAGCGTGTGTAAATAAAATTTTAGATTTAGGTAAATTCATCAAAATGTATTTAATCCTGAGAAATGAATTGATTTAATTTTTTGTTTAAAAAGTCAGCATAAAAGATAAAAACAATCATTGAAATAAAATGATTTACACAGGTGTTTTGTATATATTCAAATGTTGTCATATAATGTGGCACTTTTTGAAAAACTGTAATTATTAAATTCTATCGAGGAAGCCATGCAAGTAACTTCTGAAGCGGTTTCGGGCGTTGCCCGTCGTTTAAATGTATCTGTACCGACGAGCCGTATTAACGAGCAGTTTGAAGCTCGCTTGAAACGCACTGCTAAAACTGTGAAGATTAACGGCTTCCGTCAAGGTAAAGTGCCTGTAAATGTTGTACGTCGTGAATATGGCGCGGGTATTTATCAAGAAGTTGTCAACGATATTATTCGTGACACCGTATTTGAAGCAATTCAACAAGAAAAAATCAATGCTGTTGGTATGCCAAACATCGACAAAGTTGAAAACAAAGATGATGCTTTAGTTTATCAAGCAACTGTTGAAGTTTATCCTGAAGTTGAAGTTAAATTTGATGGTCTAGAAGTATCTCGTAAATCGTCTGAAGTTACAGACAAAGATGTTGACGTAATGCTTGAAAACCTTCAAAAGCAACGTGCTGAGTGGACTGAAACTAAAGGCATGGCGAAGAAAGACATGCAAGTGACTTTCGACTTTGAAGGTACTGTAGACGGTGAAAAGTTTGAAGGCGGTGCTGCTGAAGACTTTAAACTTGTTTTAGGTTCTGGTCGTATGATCCCTGGCTTCGAAGACGGTATCGTTGGTATGAAGAAAGGCGAAGAGAAAGTAATTGATGTTACTTTCCCTGAAGACTATCAAGCTGAAAACTTGGCTGGTAAAGCTGCGCAATTCAAAATCACAGTTAAACTTGTTGAAAAGCAAAAACTTCCTGAAATTGATGCTGAATTCCTAAAAATCTTTGGTTTAACCGAAGAAGAAGGCGTTGAAAAATTAAAAGCTGACGTTCGCAAGAACATGGAACGTGAAGTGAAAAATGGTTTGCGTAACCAAGTGAAAGGTGCAACTTTTGATGCACTTGTTGCTGCAAACGAAGTTGAAGTTCCTGAGTCTATGTTGGCTCAAGAAATTGACCGTCAACGTCAACAAATGATTCAACAATTTACTCAACAGTTTGGTGCTCAAGGTGCAAAAGCATTTGACAGCAGCATGCTTCCAGATGAGTTGTTCAAAGAGCAAGCTGAGAAATCAGTGAAGCTTGGCGTACTTGTGAGTAAAGTATTGGCTGATGCTAAACTTGAAGTAGATCAAGCACGTGTTGATGCTTATATCGAAGATATGGCTTCTTCTTATGAAGATCCAGCTGAAGTGATTGAATATTTCAAAAATGACAAGCAACAACGTGCTCAAATTGAAGGTGTTGTGTTAGAAGATCAAGTGGTTGACCACATTTTGGCTAGCGCTAAAGTGACTGATGAAGCTGTAAGCTATCAAGATTTGTTAAAAGAGCAACAAGCACGCCAACAAGGCTAAGTTGTTTGATGTTGAAAAAGGCGCTTTGGCGCCTTTTTTTATGAGTTTAAACATTGGCTTAGTTAATCTGTTCACAATACTTATGCAAAAAATATCGGATATTTAGTTGGGAATATTTTGCATTTTCAGCAATTATCCCTCATATTGTGAACATGAGTGACGTAACAAAAATTCAGGAATAAATAACGTATGTATGTTCCATCAATTGAAAGCGCTTTAGTGCCAGTAGTCGTAGAACAATCTTCACGTGGTGAGCGTTCTTTCGATATTTTTTCGCGTCTTTTACGTGAACGTGTGATTTTTTTAACGGGTGAAGTTGAAGACAACATGGCAAATCTTATTGTTGCACAAATGTTGTTTTTAGAAGCTGAAAACCCAGATAAAGATATCCATTTATATATCAATTCACCAGGCGGTTCTGTTACGGCAGGTATGGCAATTTACGATACCATGCAATTTATTAAACCTGATGTGGTGACATATTGTATGGGGCAGGCTGCATCAATGGGTGCGTTCTTATTGAATGCAGGTGCGCAGGGTAAACGTTATTGCTTGGAAAATGCTCGTGTGATGATTCACCAACCACTAGGTGGTTTCCGTGGTCAGGCATCGGATATTGAAATCCACGCACGTGAGATTCTATTTATCAAAGAACGTTTAAACCGTTTAATGGCTGAACACAGTGGTCAGGATTACGAAACTGTTGCCAAAGATACAGATCGGGATAATTTCATGACCGCGCAGCAAGCAAAAGAATATGGTTTAGTGGATCAGGTATTAAGTAAACGACCTCAAAACTAAGCATTTATAGATATGATTTAAGAATTTGGAGTGAAAATGTCCGATCTTCCTCAAGGACAAAAGCATTGTTCATTTTGCGGTAAAACGCAGTCTGAAGTCGGTAAGCTGATTGCAGGCGAGGACGCATATATTTGTAATGAATGTGTGGATGTGTGTCTAGACTTAGTGCAAACGAGTCAGCAAGTGGAAACTGGCGATTGGGCATCACGCCCATTGCCTAAGCCTCATGAAATTCGTGCGGCATTGGATCAATATGTGATTGGTCAAGATACTGCAAAGAAAACGCTTTCAGTGGCTGTATATAACCATTACAAACGTTTGAAAGTTTCTCAAACTGGACATAAACCTAAAGATGCAGTTGAAATTGCAAAAAGTAATATTTTGCTGATCGGACCAACAGGTTCAGGTAAAACCTTGCTTGCGCAAACTTTAGCTCGTCTACTTGATGTACCTTTTGCAATGGCGGACGCGACAACATTGACTGAAGCAGGTTATGTTGGTGAAGATGTTGAAAACATTATTCAAAAGCTGTTGCAAAAAGCAGATTACGATGTAGAGAAAGCGCAAAAAGGCATTATCTACATTGACGAAATTGACAAGATTACCCGTAAATCTGAAAACCCATCAATTACGCGTGATGTCTCTGGTGAAGGTGTACAACAAGCATTGTTAAAAATGATTGAGGGTACAGTTGCATCCATTCCGCCTCAAGGTGGACGTAAACATCCACAGCAAGAGTTTATTCAGGTTGATACTGCAAATATCTTGTTCATTTGTGGTGGTGCATTCTCTGGTCTTGAAAAAGTGGTACAACAACGTCAAGAGAAAGGTGGAATTGGCTTTACTGCGGATGTGAAGAATAAGGATGATACTAAAAAAGTTTCTGAATTATTCCGTCAAGTTGAAGCAGCTGACTTAGTGAAATTTGGTTTAATTCCAGAGTTTATTGGTCGTTTACCTGTGATCGCAACTTTAGAAGAGCTTGATGAAGAAGCATTAATGCAGATTCTGACTGAGCCTAAAAATGCTTTAACACGCCAATATCAATATTTATTTGAAATGGAAAATGTTGATCTTCTCTTTGAAGACTCGGCATTACGTGCGATTGCGAAAAAGGCTTTAGAGCGTAATACAGGTGCACGTGGTTTGCGTTCTATTTTGGAAAACGTTCTACTTGAAACGATGTATGACTTACCAAGTCGCACTGATATTGGTACAGTCATTATCAATGAAGCAGTGATCAATGATAAAGCTGTGCCTGAGTTCAAACCTGAACGGCAACCCAAGCAAGAAAGCAATGAAGTTGAAAAAGTAGATCTAAAGGTTTTAGACAGTAAATCGGCTTAAATGTTCGATTTTACTCAATATTACTTTTGCATCTTATCTGAAACGTGTAAGTAGCTTGACTATTTACACGTTTTTTTATTTTTAAATTGTCATTGTAATGTTAAGCTCACTGTGCAGAATATTGTTTCTTAAGAATGAAAATAAAAAATACGCGGTGAGGGAAAATCATGCGTTACATCGGTCTCGTTGTTTTGATGAGTTGTGGATTAGCAGCTTGTCAGAGTCATCAATCTGTAGAACAGCAATCAACCAAAGTTGTTTCGACTTTAGATCCTATTGATTTTAAAAAAGAACAATCATTGGTTCATGAAAAGCTTGATCAATATAAAGTGAAATCTTTTTCTGTAGGTTCTTGGGTCAATCAAAAACCCGGTCAGTACTTTCATTTGGTGAAGCCACAGAATCCTCAAGCTGCTGTGATTTATTTTTATCGTCCAGATAGTCGCTGGAACAGACAAGAAATCATTCCCACCAATTTCTTTTTAAATGGTAAGCGGATTCCGAGTTTAATCAGTAATCACTACTATTGGATTGAACTTGCTGAAGGTGATTATAAATTAAGTCTAAGTCGCCCTTTAACAGTTTTTCATTTTCAAAAGCCTAAGGTTGCCTATTTCTCAGTAGAGGCAGGTGGGCAATATTTTGTCAAATATGAGGAAGAAAAATTCCGTGGTGGACCAAACGGTGAGGCAGGGCTATTACGTGTTGGACCATTGATGCAAATGCCAACCCGACAGGGCTTAAAAGAAATTGCCATGACGCAACTTAAAACACCTGGGTTGAACTTTGTGGCAGAGGTGACGGCGGATGGGCGTGTGATTAAACCGCAAGAGAAAATTAAAGGTGCCCCATATAAGGTGAGTGATGATGTGCACTTGGGGCAACCCTTTAAGCTTTGGAATCCAACGACTTGGTAAGCTTTTAAGTATTCAGATTAAAAAAGAGAGCGAAGCTCTCTTTTTTAATGTTTAAGGGGTATTCGCCGCTTTTTTTAATTCAGCAAGTTTCTTATTTATCTCTTTAAAATCTTGTTCGGTATTTTGAAGGATATTGCTAAGTTGAGTATTCATCATCTTCATCGTTTCTTGAGCAATTTGTGGAGACTTTTTAAGTATAGATTGCCCCACAGCACTCGAATAAAAGTCGATTTGTGCTTGTACTTCTTCCGCATTGAAAACGTCTTTATAAATTTTGAGATAAAGTGGTTTAATTTGTTCCCAAGACACCGTTTTCTGACTTTGAGCATACATTTTATCTGCCAATTCATTGGCAACAATTTGTTCTTGTGGACTTAATTGTTCCTTGTTTACGGACATTTTAATGATTTGATAAGCCTGCTGATCTAATTGAGGACGGATCTGTTGCATCGTTTCTTGTAAAAGTTGATCAATGTTCATCACTTTTAACAATTGTTGTACTTGTTGATCAGATGCTTGTGCTGCAAAAGCAAAATTGGCAGTTAGACATGAGCCAAGCAGCACTAAATGTTGTAATAATTTCATAATATACCTATAGGATCACGTTGTTATTTATACGACAAAGGTGTTACCAACATTCGAAAACAATATAAAGCTTTATTGGGTTTGCAGTATAGGTTTTAAAATGGCTTCCATTTTATCTTTAATCACTTTTTGATTTTCTGCTTTAAGCATTTGCTTCTGTGAGAATTTAGTGGTTTCTTGCATGACTTCAGTCATCAATAGATTCATTTTCTGATTGATCGATTGCCCTAAAGGTGTGCTGAGGAACGCAATATTGGCTTGGATTTCTTCTTCAGTAAAGGTTTTTTTAAAAAGTGATTTGAATAAAGCAAGATATTCAGGATCTGTAATCATTTTTTGTTGAACATCGCTATAGAGAGCACTAATTTGCAGTGCCGCATTTTGTTGATCAATGTTGAGTGTCTGAGCGCCAGTCACTTGCCGAACAAGATCTTCAGCTTGCTCATCAAAATAGGGCTGCATATCTCGAGTACTTTGTTTGAATATCTCGGTGATATTGGAAAGTTGCATTAATTTGTCTACGCTTTTATCTGTTGCTGGAGATGCAAAGCTTGACACTGTCATACAGCATAAACTTAAAGTTAAAGCGAACTGTTTAATTTTCATGAGTTTTCCTTTCTTTATTATCCTCTAACCGATGTAGTTGTTGAATAATTTCTCCAATTTTATTGCGATATTGCTGAATAAATTGAGGATCATTAATTGCTTTATCAATCGCAGCATTGCTTTCTATGAATATTTTCGTGTCAACATTTGCAAGTTTTGTGTACAGTGCTTGGCTTGGCGTTGTGTCATGCTGATAAAGTGCTTCAATTTCTTGAGGGCTTAACGATTCTAAAATAATTTGCTTGGTTTGACTGATAAATTGTGGATCTCGAAGAATATCTTTCGTCATTGATTGATAAACCGCGACAATTTCTGGGATGATTTGTTTTTCGTTATCCGTGAGTTGTATCGTACTTATCCCATTTTTAATTAAATTTTCTGCTTGATTTTGATAAATACGCTTTGCGTCTTCATTCGCTTGAAGACGCCATATTTGATTGCCAATGATACCCTGTGTGAGTCGATCAAGGGATTCACTTTCTGTATTTGAGGCAAAGCTTTGTATAGAGATCGAGAATAACAATAATACAGAAAAAATAATATATTTTATAAAGTTCATGACCTGACTCAAAATAAAAAGCACCCTAATCATAGAGTGCTTTTCAAGTGATGCTCAAGCTTAATTTCAGCTTTTATGCAGATTAATTTGCAGCATCAACAACTGGAATTTTGCCAATTTTTGCTTGCCAAATTTTTGGTGCAGTTGCATGAACAGAAGTACCATTTACATCAACAGCGACGGATACAGGCATATCTTGTACTTTGAATTTGTAAATTGCTTCCATACCTAGGTCAGCAAATGCGACAACTTCAGCTTCACGAATGGCTTTAGATACTAAATAAGCAGCACCACCAACAGCCATTAAATATGTTGCTTTATTGTCTTTAATTGCTTCAACAGCAGCAGGACCACGATCCGCTTTACCGATCATACCGAACAAGCCAGTTGCTTCAAGGACTTGACGTGTAAACTTATCCATACGTGTTGCTGTTGTTGGACCAGCAGGACCAACAACTTCATCACCTACAGGATCTACAGGTCCTACGTAGTAAATGAATTTACCTTTTAGATCTACAGGTAACTGTTCGCCTTTATTGAGCATATCCACCATACGTTTATGCGCAGCATCACGACCTGTATAGATGGTACCATTTAATAATAATGTATCGCCCGGTTGCCACGAGTTCATTTCTTCTTGTGTGATATTGTCTAAATCAACACGTTTAGATGTTGAAGTATCCCAAGTCACTTCTGGATAATCTGAAAGTAAAGGTGCTTGAATATGTGCAATACCCGAACCGTCTAATTGGAAATGAGCATGACGAGTTGCAGCGCAGTTTGGAATCATACCGACTGGCTTACCAGCAGCATGACAAGGATAGTCTTTAATCTTAATATCAAGAACAGTCGTCAAACCACCAAGACCTTGAGCACCAATACCTAAAGCATTCACTTTTTCAAAGATTTCAATACGAAGTTCTTCGATCTGGTTCTGTGGACCGCGGCGAAGTAATTCGTCCATATTGATTTCTTCCATGAGTGATTCTTTTGCAAGCATCATGGCTTTTTCAGCAGTACCACCAATACCGATACCGAGCATACCAGGAGGGCACCAACCTGCACCCATCGTTGGTACAGTTTTAAGCACCCAGTCTACGATCGAGTCAGAAGGGTTCAACATTGCCAGTTTAGATTTATTCTCTGAACCACCACCTTTCGCTGCAACAGTAATATCGACTTTATTGCCTGGAACGAGTTTGTAGTGAATTACAGCAGGTGTATTGTCTTTGGTATTTTTGCGACCAAAAGCTGGATCTGCTAAAACTGAAGCACGGAGTACGTTGGTGTTTTCTAAATAACCTTGGCGTACACCTTCATTGATCGCATCATCTAAGCTCATGGTTAAATCAAATTTAACATCTAAGCCCACGTCAACAAATACGTTAACAATACCAGTATCTTGACAGATTGGACGATGACCTTCTGCACACATACGTGAGTTAATTAAGATTTGTGCAATTGCATCCTTTGCAGCTTGGTTCTCTTCACGATCATAAGCACGGCTCATCGCTTGGATAAAGTCTTGTGGATGATAGTACGAAATAAACTGAAGCGCGTCCTTGACCGATGTGATCAAGTCATCTTGTTTGATAATAGTTGTCATATCAAAAATCTCTTGAGCGGGCTGTTAGCTAGCGGGCTGAATTATACGTGATATTGCTTGTTTTGTGGTGGCTTTGATGGATTTTTAGGCTAAAGTTTTATTATTTTATTTGGGCTAAAAACTTTATACTGATTATAGAATAAAAGCTTGCAATGGGCACAGAAGCGTTATGGGAAAGCATACTCATCTTGCAGATAATATTATTGAAATTTATAACAATAAAGCCTACGCATGGACTGCATTAAGAGGGTCTTGTTTATATGAGAAAGTATGGTTAGATCAGTTTTTAAAATTACTTCCACAACACTCAAATATACTGGACTTAGGTTGCGGTTCAGGACAACCCATAGCAGCTTATTTGATTGAGCAAAGCCATAATGTGACGGGTGTAGACAGTTCAGAAGAAATGCTGGATATGGCGCGAGAAAATTTTCCTGAAGATCTGTTTCCAAACTGTACTTGGATTCAAGCGGATATGCGCACAGTTGAACTGATTGAAAAGTTTCAGGGGATTCTAGCTTGGGATAGTTTTTTCCATTTATCACCTGAGTGGCAAAGGGCAATGTTTCAACGATTTGATCGTTTTGCAACACAGGATACGGTTTTAATGTTTACCAGTGGACCTGCATTTGGAGAGCAAATTGGAGAACTGTTCGGAGAACCTCTATATCATGCCAGCCTAACGCCAGAAGAATATATCCAATTATTCCATAACTATGGCTTTAAAGTGATTAATAGGGTCGTAGAAGACCCTAATTGTACGGGACATACAGTTTGGTTGGTGCAAAGAAAATAATTGGTGTTCATTTAATCAATTGAATAAAATAGTTAAATGATTGTAAATGTGATAAATGTCACGTAAATAGCGCAAAAATATTTTAATTATTTTTTTGAATTTTATAGATATTTTTTAGAATTATTTAGTTAATGCTTAAGATTATTATTAGTTTATTTCAATAAAAATATGCTCAAATAAGGAGAAAATGGTTGTTTATGTGCAGAGATTGATATATTTATGTAAAAAATTATGAAAATTTGTATTATAATGATAATTATTATCATTACGATTTTTTGAGGATGCAATGCGTTTTGTCAAAAAAAGCTTAACACTCATGATGCTATCAACGGGATGCCTGTTTGTTTCCACTCAGGCATTTTCTGATTCTGATACGGTTAAACAAGAACAAAAAACCAATACAGCAACACTTCCCACCATTGTGATTGAAGCAATGGCAGATGGTGACCCCATTAAAACCTATGTGGACTATAAACAGGCCAGTGTGACGCGAAATGGTTTGGATAAGAAAGATATTCCTCAAACTGTAGATACGATTGATGTGTCTAAATATAAGTTGTATGGCGCAAATGATTTAAGCGTGATGTTACAGGGAACTCCTGGTGTTTCGACCAGTTATGACACGAGAAATGATGGAATCACTATTCGTGGATTCAATGCCGATGAGAATGATATCTATCGTGATGGGATTCGTGAAAGCGGACAATACCGACGCAGTACCGCCAATGTTGAACGTATTGAAATACTCAAAGGACCAGCTTCTGTGCTCTATGGACGAAGTTCAGGCGGTGGCGTGATTAATATGGTGACCAAAGTTGCCAATTTTGACTCAAAAAGTTCAATTGGTGCTTATGTTGGGTCTTATGATAACGTTGGTGGAGTCATTGATTTCAATAAGGTACTTAATGACAACTGGGCTGTGCGTTTAGTCGGTGAAAAGTCAGATACCAATAGCTTCCGCTCGGGAATAGGTTTTAATCAGGAAATGTTATCTCCAAGTTTGACCTATCGTAGTGATGACGAAAAATTACTTTGGACGACTGAATATACTTATGACAGTTTAAACAGAACGCCTGATCGTGGTCCAGTCTATAATGAGTTGCCATCAGGGGTTTCAATTAAAACGGGCTTTGCAGGTACAAATGATAATATTGTTGATGAAACCAAGTCATTTAGAACTGATCTGAAATATGAATTTGCACCAAATTGGAAATTTCATTGGGCATTGAGTCATCGTGAATCTTTTCAAGATTTTGATAACTTCTTTAGCGGTACATGGTGTTCAGCAGCAGGGTTACAAAATGATGGTAAAAAATGCGACTGGCAAGGAAAAATTCGTCAAAACTATGCTTGGCAGCAAACCACCAATAAAACACTCTTAAATACCTTTGACATTACAGGTCAATTTAAAACAGGTGTTTTAGACCATAAGGTTATGTTTGGTAGTGATTGGTCAAATGAAAAACGAGAACCAATTTTAGGGAATTATTCAAGTGGTGGCAGTGCTGGACTCTATTATCGTTATGTCAATCCATTTGATACGTCTGATAGTTATTTATCTGATGGTTGGTCTAAGCTCAATGGTTCTCGTCCAGCAGAAACCTCTCACACTAAAACCGATGCAAGCTCTTTAAGCTTCTTCTTACAAGACCTAATTTCATTTAATGAAAAATATAAAATAATGTTAGGTGTTCGTTACGATAGTTATGATTTTGCGACCAATGATGTTCGTAATCAGCGTAAACGTTCATATCGGGATGAAAGTTTAAGCCCTAATATTGGTTTTGTTTGGCAACCAGTTGAGAGTCAAAGTTTTTATACCTCTTATAGTAAAAGTTTCTCTCCTTATGGTGGTCGAGGATTGTTATTGGTGAGTACAACGGTAAGTCCAAGTACATACGATGCTGAACCGCAATATAATGAGCAATATGAGATTGGGGTAAAAAGTGATTGGTTGGATGGTCGTTTAAATACTCAGCTTTCTGTATTCGATATTACTAAAAATAACATACGTTATCAGCCTGACTCAGTGAACAGACCAAATGACTGGGAAGTCGGGCAGAAACAACAATCACAAGGTGTGGAGTTTAGTTTTATTGGTCGAGTCTTAGATAATCTCTATGTGCGAGGTGGTTATGGTTATACCGATGCTAAATGGAAAAGTGATAGTCGTACTGGTGTAAAAGATGAAGATGTTTTAAAAGGTAAAAAGCTCAAAAAAATTTCTGAAAATACGGGCAACCTATTTGTACGTTATTTACCAACAGAGAAATGGTATGGTGAAGTGGGTGCGACTTATGTAGGCTCTTATTATACTACGGATAAAAATTTAATAAAAATGCCAGACTGGACTCGTGTCGATGCAGCAGTAGGCTATAAAGATGATAAATGGGGTGCAACATTTGCTGTGAATAATCTCACTGATAAAGAATATTGGCGTTCAGATTCTATGCCAGGGACACCAAGAAACTATCTGTTCCGTGTGAATTATTATTTCTAAGTCCTGTGAAATAACTTGCTATGTGCCTTATATTGATTTGAATTATGGTATTGGGCACAGAGCTGGTTGAGTTATAGAAACAACAAAATAAAAACCCACGCAAATAATTTGAGTGGGTTTTTTATCTGTATAAAAAGCTTATTGCGTTGCTTGTTGTTCTGATTGAATCGCCGTCAATGCTATGGTAAATACAATATCATCAACCAATGCACCACGGGACAAGTCATTCACAGGTTTGTTCAAACCTTGCAACATAGGACCAACACTCACCACATTGGCTGAGCGCTGAACTGCTTTATAGGTGGTATTTCCTGTATTGAGATCAGGGAAAATAAAGACATTGGCACGACCTGCGACCTGAGAGTCTGGTGCTTTAGAACGCCCCACACTTTCCACAGACGCAGCATCATATTGTAATGGTCCATCAATCAACAAATCTGGGCGACGTTGTTTGGCAATTTCGGTTGCTTTAGCCACTTTCTCCACTTCTGCACCGGCGCCTGAAGTCCCAGTCGAATAGGAAATCATCGCAATACGTGGGTCAATACCAAAAGCTTTTGCTGAATCTGCTGACTGAATCGCAATCTCTGCCAGTTGTTCAGCATCTGGATCTGGATTAATCGCACAATCTCCGTACACATACACTTCATCAGGCAAGAGCATAAAGAAGATTGAGGATACTAAAGAGTATTCAGGGGCTGTTTTAATCAGTTGGAAAGCGGGGCGAACAGTATTGGCTGTAGTATGTACTGCACCTGATACCAAGCCATCCACTTGATCTAATGCCAACATCATCGTCCCTAACACTACAGTGTCTTGAAGTTGTTCACGTGCCTGCAATTCATTGAGTTTACCTTTACGCAGTTCAACCATTTGCGCGACATAGTTTTCACGAATAAGGTCAGGGTCAATAATTTCTAAATCAGCGGGTAATTCGATGTTGCGGGCTTTGGCCACATCAAAAACAGCTTCAGGTTTTGCTAACAATACACATTGTGCAATTCCACGAGATTGGCAAATAGCCGCTGCCTGAATGGTACGTGGTTCATCACCCTCTGGAAGTACAATGCGTTTTTTTGCTGCAATTGATTTTTGCACCAATTCATGACGGAATGCAGAAGGAGAGAGGCGAGGTTTATAATCACCATTGAGGATTTGAAGTAACCAGTCTTGATCGATATGACTAGAAACGAAACGAGTAACTTGATCTGCTCGCTCTGTATCATCTACAGGAATTTCATTCCCTAGATTTGCCAATTGTTGCGCAGTTTCAAATGTACTGAGTGGTGTGTGTAAAATCGGTAAGCCATTTTTAATTGCAGATTGGCAGAACTCTAAAACCAATGGATTAGGTTCATGATGTTCAGTAAGAACTAAACCTGCAAGTGGAATACCATTGCTGGTGGCTAAGCTACTTGCCAACAGAACATCAATACGATCGGATGCACTGATAATTAATTCGCCAGCAACAAACTTTTGTAATTCATGCTCAATATTTGAAGCAATCAAACTGCTGTGCAAAACACGGCGTGTGTTGGCTTTACCTTGATTAATCCATGTCGCCTGAATCTGTTTTGCGAGATCAGAGATGCGGGGTACACTCAAGGTATCACTGAAAGGCACCAATCCAATGATTGGGAAAGCTGCTGAGCCAATGTGAGCATACGTTTTTTGAATTTCAGTTTTGAATTTTTCGGTATCAGAGATTAAACGTAGACTTGGGTCAATGGTCACTGGAATTTGAGCAGATTCCTCTGGTAAGCCACGTGTACGCATAAACAATACACCTGCATTACGCGTAGATGAAGCACCTCCAAAGTTACGTAATTGTGCTTCGACTTTTTCAGCAGTGTATTCAGGTCGATTGATGTCGGCATTGCTGACAAAGATAACTTTTGCATCTAGTGCTTGCGCCAAAGAAGCATTCAGATCACTGGCAAAAGCATCACGCGCTGTCGGGACCAAACCTTCGACAATAATAATGTCATGTGATTTAGCCACTTGACGCTGTAAACTCACTGCTTCTTCTAAAAGCTCATCAGTTTCGCCATCATTTAACTGTTGAGTAATTTTTGCATAAGTAATCGGTTCAACAGTGTCTAATTTTGAAATATGGCGATACAGAGCTGTTGTGCGATCTGGTTCTGCTTGTAATTCTTGTGAAAATGGCTTGACGAAGCCTGCTTTAACACCTTGGCATTCCAAAGCATAAACTAAGCCTAGGCATGCAGAAGTTAATCCGACACCTTCCCCAGTTGGAACCAACAGAATTGTTTTCATAGACTATTCTTTAATAAATTAAAAGATTGAAATTTGTATATACAGAGAAGATCACAAAGCAGAATACACTATTTGACGCAAAATCTTTATTCATCGATACATTTGAGTCAAATACTTAGAGTTTCTGTAATTAGCGACATGATTATATGACTTTTATTCAAAGATTACAGGAACTCTAAAATGTATAATTTTTTGCTTTGTTGTAGATCATGCTTTTAATAATTTCATGATCTTACAACGGATCATCTTGGCGCAGATTATTGTTAACGACAGTTTAAGCTGTCGCAACATCTGATTCAGGCTTTTTTGCAGCCTGTTGTACCTCATGCTCAACCACATGTACCGTTTCTTTGGCAATACGACCTTCTTCATCTGTTGGAACAACCCAAATTTGCGGACCTGTTCCAGCATCGATACGACCTTCAGTGCCGCGTTTTAAACCATCATTTTGTTCTTTGCTTAGGTTAAAACCGAAGTGTGGTAGGTATGACACGGTTTTTTCACGAATATATGCTGAATTCTCGCCAATACCACCTGTGAAGAATAAACCATCGATACGCGGTAAGCCACAGCTTAATGCCGCGAGTGATTTTGCTAAACGATAACAGAATACTTCGATGGCTAAAGTGGCATCTTCGTTGCCTTGTTCTGAAGCTTCAATCAAAGTACGCATATCGTTAGAAAGATCAGATAAGCCGAGCAAACCTGATTGGCTATTCAGCATTTTATCAATTTTATAAATATCCCAGCCTAGATTAGACGCGAGGAAGCTATGAATACTTGGATCTACATCACCACTACGTGTCCCCATCACCACACCTTCAAGTGGCGTAAGTCCCATTGAAGTATCTACACTTTGACCATTCCAAATTGCGCATGTCGAGCTACCATTACCCAAATGTGCAGTTAACCAACCACCATGTTTATAGCTACCAGCAAGTTCAGAACCACGTTCAGAAACATAAGCATGGCTAGTACCGTGAAAACCATAACGACGAACATTGTGTTGGGTATAAAGAAATTTTGGCAATGCATAACGATAAGCATGTGCAGGCATGGTTTGATGGAATGCAGTATCAAATACAGCCACCTGCGGTAGTTCTGGGAATAGACGCATTGTGGCATCAATACCGACTAGGTGAGCAGGGTTATGCAGTGGAGCTAAAGGTGTTGCTTCACGAATTTTTTCTACAATTTCAGGTGTAAGCAATTCTGCTTTGGTCAATGTACCACCGTGAACAACACGATGACCAATTGCCTTCGGTTGATATTGTGATAAACGACTCAAGATGGTTTCAAGAGCTTTTTCATGGTCTGCATGTGGAATGGAGAGTTCAAGTGGCTGATTGCCCGCAGTGATCCCTTTAATACGTGCATCAGCAGAGCCAAGGTTTTCTGCTAAACCAAAGATCCGATCTTCACGACGTTCAGAAACAAGCGCATATTTGATTGATGAAGATCCGCAGTTAATTACTAATACTGATGTAGACACGTTTTAATACCCGAAATTGTAATTTGAAAAAGTCATCCTGATTGATCTGATTACGCTTTATTTATAGGGCCAATTAGATCAGTAGTGATGTTGTACCATGTGTAGTTTTTTTGTCCTAGATAGACTTTAGGTGATTAGACTTTCGGACTATCGACCTGATATTGATTAATATTTAATATTTATCAGTTGATTATTAAAAACTATCATTCATCTTTATTTTAATCTATCTGCATTGTGCAGTTTCTTGTAAACAAACTTATATCCTTGTCTAGCAATTAATCTGTCTGAGCATAAAGCGGATCTGTTGGTTTTGTCGTCATTATTGATGATCTGCATTCTTGTGAAACTAAGCTTTGCTTTTAAAAATTCATATATAAAGATAAAAGGTTTATTTGGGGAATGAATGATTGAAATCATATCAATTGTACGAATACTCAGACGATTTGGCTATAGAGATGTTACTGTGCAAAAAGTCGCCCCTTATCTTTAGACAAAACTTATAAAAAAACTCAGCGCTGTAGGACACAACGCTGAGTGTTTAAAGTTTCAAAAATTCGATTAATGACGAATTTGACCGTCACCCAATACAATCCATTTTTGTGAAGTTAAGCCTTCAAGTCCAACTGGACCACGAGCATGGATTTTATCGGTTGAAATACCGATTTCAGCGCCTAAACCATATTCAAAACCATCTGCAAAACGGGTAGAGGCATTGACCATTACTGAACTTGAGTCTACACGAGTTAAGAATTGGCGTGCCAAACTAAAGTTTTCAGTGATGATCGCATCGGTATGATGGGAACCATATTTATTGATATGTTGAATGGCTTCTTCAATCCCGGTCACAATTTTTACTGCCAAAATTGGACCAAGATATTCTTCATACCAATCTTCTTCACTTGCCGGTTTTACGATATTGCCTAAGATCTTTTGAACTTTGATACAACCACGTAATTCAACCTGTTTTTCCGCATAGAGCTCGGCAATACGAGGTAAAAATTCTTCCGCGATTTTTTCATCGACCAATAAAGTTTCCATGGCATTGCATACACCATAACGATGTGTTTTCGCATTTAATGCGATTGGCAGTGCTTTATGAAGGTCTGCCTGAGCTTCAACAAACACGTGACAATTACCATCCAAGTGTTTAATCACAGGGATTGTTGCTTCATTGCTAATACGTTCAATCAGACCTTTGCCACCACGTGGTACGATGACATCGACATATTCAGACATCGTGATCAACTGACCAACTGCTGCACGATCAGATGTATTGATGACCTGTACACACGTTTCAGGTAATCCTGCTGCTTTTAAGCCGTGTTGAATGGCTTGAGCAATTGCCTGATTTGAATTCAGTGCTTCAGAACCGCCGCGTAGAATGATGGCATTGCCTGATTTAAGTGCTAATGACGCTGCTTCAAGGGTTACATTTGGACGTGATTCATAGATCATACCAACGACACCTAAAGGCACGCGCATTTTACCGATTTGAATTCCTGTTGGACGAAAAGCCAAATCAGTAATTTCACCAATTGGATCTACAAGACCTATTACATCTTTTAAGCCTTGTAACATGCCTTTGAAGCGTGTGGGGTTAAGTTCTAAACGATCAAGTAAAGCGCTATCTAAATTGTTGTCACGACCTTTGGTCATGTCAATTTGGTTAGCAGCTAAGATTTGCGGTTCACTATTTTCCAAAGCAGTATAAATAGCAGATAAGGCATTATTTTTTACAAGTGTAGTCGCACCTGCCAAAGCACCAGCGGCTTGACGGGCTTGAATTCCTACAGTTTGCATATACTGTTCAATTGAATCTTGCATAGCAGTTTATTTGATCGTTTAAAAATTTCCCTTTGATAGTAGCAGTCTAAGCAAAGGCAAGGAAGTATTTCATTGAAATAAACTTATTTACCCCGCGCATAGCCACTAAATATCTTGCAATGTTTTTGCCATTTAAACTGGACAGACGGTCAATTTAGCGATTGCGTATAAATCACACATCTGTAAGAATGAAACAATAAGGACATTGATGTGATACAGAACATATACGTATCACAAATTTGAAAGAATAATGCGGGTCGAAATCTTGCATATTAAAAGAATAAAGCAAGGATGGAGGAAGGATATGAATTCCATTATCCAAATGGACACAGAATCACACCAATCTTTATCAAGCTTTGGTTTTTTCGACATATACCATAAAAATAGTTTCAAACAGGAACCCAGGACAACTTGGATTGATGGTTGGAAAGTTGAGTATATGGCGATTGCTGATGCACGAACTATTCACAATACCCCGATTGTGATTGTAGGAGGGGCATTTCAAAATTTTAACTCCTATAAATATTGTGTTGAGCAATTCTTTGAAAGTGGTCCAGTCATTCTCATTGATCTACCCTCTATGGGAGCGAATCAGCAAATTACCAATATCGATTCTGGTCTATCTGCGGGTACTTTGGAACTGCCTGATCTTTCACGTATGTTGGGTCAGTGGCTAGATATCGTGAATATTCAAAAAGTTGCTGTTGTTGGTATTTCCCTAGGATCGGTGATCGCCTCCTTTTTTGTTGACCAACGTCCAGAACTTGTTGAAAAGATGATCTTAATGGGCGTCATGCAGGAAACTCGTAAGAGCTGGCGCATGTTATTGGAAGAGTCTTTAATGTTGATGAAAGAGCAACGGATGGATGAATTTGGTCAAGCCGTTATTCTTTATTTGGTCAATCATGCCAAACTCGATAAAACTCGAATGTCGCCTACCGCGAAAAGATTGTTCTTTAAGCAAATGGCTGAGTTTTCAAATACAGAACAAGAACGTTATGAAATCAACTGCAATCGTTTATTACGTTTGAGCCACGTTCCTGTTCCACGTGTAAATACACTGGTGGCATGCGGTCAGTATGACAGTTTTACACTGCCCCATGAAAATGCTCATTTTGCTTTGCAATGCCCAGATATGCAATTTGCCATGATTGCCAATGCGGATCATGTGCCACAATTACAACGCCGTAAAGAAACCATGAATTTATTTACGACCTATTTGCAAGGGAAATCTATTCAGGGATTGGATGGAATTATCAATTTAACACGCGAGCAAATGCACAATATTGAACGTCGTGGTGAGGCTCGGATTCATGTGCTTGATCCACAGCGTCAATTAACGCATCGTCATTCTAATAAAGTGATTCCCGTTCACATTGTTGATTTAAATTATTTTGGACTTTTAATGGATCTTGATCATCTGCCTGATTTGAGTTTTGTGAATGAACATACTCGAGATTTGGCATTGAATCTGAGTGATGATGAGGGCGAATTTGCAATTGAGTGTCTAATTTTTGAAACTTGTGAAGATGGTGTTCGTGCACTATTTAAACATGGTAGTTTTGAAAATGCAGATCGTTTGTTACGCTTTATCACTCGCCAAACTCAAGCCCAAACCTATAGGGTTGAAGATACCGCTTTAGCTTAATGAGGCAATAAAAAACCAGTTCAAATGTGAACTGGTTTTTTTATTTTATTTCTCACTTTTTATAATTGTGCATCTACTACCCACACTAAATCGCCATGATGTTCTTCAGGATTTTGTTGATGATCTGGATTGAAATAAAGGCGAGGTTGAATCACTTCAACCTTTTTAAAACCTGCTTCAGAGATAAAATGTCTGACTTGTTCTGGAGAGATAAAATGAAAAGTAAAGGCACTTCTAGACATCAATTTCAGTAGTTTGCTGCTGTTCCAGATAACGGCAGCCAATTTGTTTTTGACAGGTTTAGGATATACGTCGGTGAGATAGTGTAAAGCTTTAAAGCCTTGCCCATAATTTGCTATGGATTGGATCAATTGTTTTAAAAGGTCTTTGTTAAAGTAATTGATTAAGCCTTCACTGATCACAACGAGGGGTTTCTGAGGATCAAAAACTTTGAAGGCATTTTGAAAGTCTTGGGTAAATAAGTCGACTGATAAAACCGCTGGGCTGGCGGGATCTATCTGTTTTAATGCTGCTTGTTTGGTTGTTGCCATCTCAGGCAAATCTAATTCACGATAATCGATTTGAGCGTATTGTTGTCTAAACCACCATCCACGTGGAGATAATCCAGCAGCAATTTCAAGTACTTGTAAATCAGGGAATTGTTCAATCAATTGATGTAAACGATTATCCAAGATGGTGTGGCGTTGTTTTAACGTGGTGCGCATACTGCCACCAACAAATCTTTCGCCCCAACTTTCGATGGGATGCGCAATCATAGCCAGTCTTTTGCCTTTCGCTGTTGCAAGCAAAGGATGGGAAATCCCCATTTGATACCAAATATAGCCTGTATAATGTGCGGTAAATGAAATATGACGATGTTTTGAAAGTTGTTGGTCTGACATAGTTTTCCTTAACTATTATTTTTTTAATTGGGACATCAAATATGGCAACACAAATCATAAATTCAACGGTTGCCTGATACGTTCTTCCTGATTTCCATATAGGACTTTACAGTGCCTTTTAAGCCACACGAATGATGAAAAATATTTGCACACTATTCATCGTGTTATCTTAGCGAGCATAACGCAAGACTAATAAACTTAAAATGTCCTCCCTACAATCTGCTATGCATTGTAGGAGGAACTTTATCTATCTTTTTAAAGAGAATTTCTGAATTCTTCAATGACTTTTTTGACAGTTTTCCATTCATCACCTAAATCAAATGATTCACCGATGATGATATTGGGAATTTTGCCGCGCATACGTGCTAAACGTGTTTGGTTTGGTAATGGTAAGTTCTCAATACCTGCCAAAGCAATACATGCGGATTCACGATTATTACAAACGAGTCCCATATCACAGCCCGCTTCGAGTGCTGCACGAATACGAGCATCTGCACCTCCAGCAACACAAGCAGCCTGCATACTCAAATCATCTGAAAAGAGAACACCATCAAATTTTAAAGTTTGACGTAATACTTTTTGAATCCAATAAGCGGAGAATCCAGCTGGGTTTGGGTCAACTTTTTCATAAATCACATGAGCAGGCATGAGGGCATCCAATTGCCCCTGAAGTTGGATGAAACTCTGCATGTCATTGTCATAAATGTCTTGGTAATCTCGTTGATCAATTGCCGCAGCCACATGTGAATCTGCTTTGACCGAACCATGCCCAGGAAAGTGTTTCCCCGTGGTTGCCATACCAGCACGTTGCATCCCTTTCATAAAAGCACTTGCCAATGGAACAATATCTTGCACATTTTCAGCAAAAGCACGGTCACCAATCACATCACTGATGTCATTGATATCCAAGACTGGAGCGAAACTAAAGTCAATCCCAACAGCAAGCACTTCAATTGCCATCAACCAGCCACATTGCTCAGCCAATGCTATGGCTTTTTCAGGTTGGCTTAAGTAAAGTTGACCAAAATGCCCCATGGCTGGAAGCAAAGTAAAACCATTTTTTAAGCGTTGTACACGACCACCTTCTTGGTCAACTGCAATTAAAATGTCTGGGCGAATTTTACGCATATGGTCAGTCAAGGCACGGACCTGAGCAGGAGATTCTATATTTCTTGAAAATAAAATCATGCCACCGACTTGCGGAGCGCGTAATAGTTCAATATCTTCTTGAGTAAGTTCTGTGCCTGCAATATCAAGCATCAATGCGCCGATCATAGGAATCCACGGTTGTATTTATATAAACTTGGAAACAATACCCGATTTCTGCAATGATTTGCTACATTTACTCAGTACAGATTATGCTAAAACTACACAACACACACAGATAAAATCGTTTAAGATGTTGAAACTGTTGAGTTCAGATTGAAAAACGATAGAGAAATTGGAAAACCCAAGGAAATATTAAGAATTTATGAAAATTCAAACTCTCGCTTGCGCTATAGCACTTGCAACAGGTGGTTTGTTCTTCACACATACCATCAATCAAGCAATGGCGGAAACCAATGCTACAAACGTTGCTCAATCGCTTCATCCTTCACAAGAACAAGCACTTGTGACTCGTCAATTGGCAACATTAATTGATCGTCAGCATTATTTAAACATGCGTTTAGATGCCAATACATCCAATC
This sequence comes from Acinetobacter sp. Tol 5, assembly GCF_019702905.1. Lineage (NCBI taxonomy): Bacteria > Pseudomonadati > Pseudomonadota > Gammaproteobacteria > Moraxellales > Moraxellaceae > Acinetobacter > Acinetobacter sp. Tol 5. The sequence goes on from NZ_AP024708.1 coordinate 759,779, forward strand.
GTATTTTAGATATGTATATTGATAGTCTTGATCCTGAACATACGTTATTTTTAGCTTCAGAAATTGAACAATATAAAAAGCAATATGGCGCAACGTTAGGTGCAAAACTAAAAGCGGGTGATTTGTCTGGACCTTTTGCCATTCATGCACATTATCGTGCACGTTTAAAAGAGTTTTATGAATTTGAATTGGCTGAACTGAAAAAAACACAAAACTTAAATCAGCCGAATGAATTTATCGATACAGACCGTGAAAAAGCTGCATTTTTTGGTAGTAAAGCTGAATTACAGAATTATTGGCGCAAAATGCTGGTTTCGCAGTTGATTAATCTCACTATTGCAAAACAAGAAGATCAAGCTAAACAAAAAGCATTGAAAGACGATCCAACGCTTGCCAACGGGCAAGATTTAGCTGCATCTGAAGATCTAACGCCTGTTCAGACCTTAACTAAACGTTATACACGTCAATTGGAACGAATCGGTCGGACTAAGAGCGATGATGTGCTTGAACGTATCCTCAATGCAATGACATTAACCTATGATCCACATAGTAATTATTTCCCGCCTGTTGATGCGATGGAGTTGAATCGCCAAACGACCTTACAACTTGAGGGGATTGGTGTGTCCATTCGCCCTGAACGTGGCAATGAAGACTATACGAAGATTGAAACCATCGTAGATGGCGGACCTGCAAGCAAAACAGGACAAGTGAAGTCGGGTGATCGGATTATTGGTGTTGCCCAAGATGGCGACAAAATGGTTGATGTGATTGGCTGGCCAAGTTCTGAAATTGTTGGTTTGATTCGTGGTAAACGTGGAACCAAAGTTTCTGTGAAATTACTTGGCGCTGGTGCTTCGATGAGCCAAGCTCGCGTTGTGACCATTACTCGTGATGTTATCCAAGAAGAAGATGCCGGTGTACGTTCACGTACAGTTGAAATCAACCGTGATGGGCAAAAACATAAATTTGGTGTGTTAGAAATTCCATCATTCTACTTGAACTATCGTGCTCGTCGTGCAGGTACAGAATATCGTTCTGTATCTGAAGATACCAACAAAGCATTAAAAGCACTGGCTGCTCAAAATGTAGAAGGGATTATCATCGACTTGCGTAATAACCCAGGTGGTTCTTTAGAAGAAGTTGCCAAAATGATTGGGCAAGTGATTAAAGAAGGACCTGTCGTCCAAATTCGTGATGGTAATGGCAATGTCAGCGTGTTTGAAGACACAGATGGTGGTGCACAAACCTATGCGGGTCCTTTGGCTGTATTGGTGAATTTAGCTTCTGCATCCGCAAGTGAAATTTATTCTGCCGCACTTCAGGATTATGACCGCGCCGTGATTCTGGGAAGTACCACCACAGGCAAGGGAACTGCACAAGTTCAGTTGGATAGTTTGGCTTATGGTCAAGCAACATTGACGCAACGTAAGTTCTACCGTGTTACGGGGGGAAGTACACAAAATAAAGGTGTGATTCCTGACATCAAACTGGTTGACATCTATGATGAAGAGTTCGGCGAGCGTAAAGCGAAGAATGCTTTGAAATGGGATACCATTCCAACAGCACCATTTAAGCGTGAAGATTCAATTCAACCTTATGTGGCGCAACTCGATCAAAAATCTAAGGTGCGTGTAAGTCAGGACCCTCAATTTCAATATCTAGAAACACGTAAAGCAATTGCTCAAGAAACCAAAGATCAAAAACGTATTTCTTTGGATATTGATAAACGTAAAGCAGAGTTGGTTGCGCTTGAAATGAAAACTTTAGCTGCTGAAAACAAACGTCGTGCTGCGACAGGCTTGAAACCTTATTCGAATTGGGAAAGCTATCAAGCCAGTTTAGATGCATTGGCAGAGTCCAGAGCTAAAATGAAAGCAAATCAACGTCCAGCGTTGCCTGAAGAAGAGACTTTTGTGAATGAGGCTGCTAATGTGTTGCTTGATATGTCACATTTGAAAAGTAAATAATGAATGACCTTAAAATAGGTTGACAGTGATGTTATATAAACGCCCGATGAGCTTGATAGGGCGTTTATATTTTTAGAAGAATATAATTTTTTATATAGTCTAAATTGATGTTTTTATAATATTTTTAAATATCTGGTATTTTGATAGATGGGCTAAATTTCATTTTTCAAGATATAGCAAAACCACCTGATTATTCATATAAAGATTTTGATTTCTATCCTTGCAAATCTATTTAACCTTTAGGCGTAAAATATGACATTGAAAGCTTTATATCATCTAGCAACGTATTCTTAACGTTCATTTTATTGATCAAGAGAAATGATATTTTGTTGTATGCATTTTTCAACTGATTGACTAAAGCATTCGTTTTACTGTCCAAGCATTTTATCTATATTATTTTGTAATAGTCTACCTGCCAAATAACATCAATTGTGATATTTCTGGTATAGCACCAGATATTGCTTAAACAGGATTCTAGATTTCGATCAACATGATCAATGAAAGGGCAGGATTTTGATATTTGGAGAAGCACTTTATTCAACATATGAGATCATGGTTTTTTTGACGATGTGCCTATTAGCCAGTTCTCGGTTTAGATTGTTTGTTACTTTATAGGTTGAGGGGCAGTTATATCAACCATCCAGAGTCATTCTGTTTTGATTAACATCATGACTCTCTGCTTTAGGATCGCTTGTTTTAGGATGGGGGTTTTTTGATGTTACCAGTCATGATGGTCTATGGGTCAATCAAATAATCAAACTTTGCGCATCATGTTCAATGAATGATTCTATGATCTACACATACCCTCTTGTTACAAGCTGAAATGGTTTAAAATCTTGATCAAACAGTTTGAATGCGTTACGCAAGCAACTCAACCAAAATTTGTTCATAAATTTCAGCCAATGGCTCTAGTTCATCAATATTCACGTGTTCATTAACTTGGTGGATGGTTGCATTAAGTACGCCCAATTCAAGTACTTGTGCGCCAGTTGGAGCGATAAAACGTCCATCAGAAGTACCGCCGCTAGTGGAAAGCTCGGTGTCGGTACCTGTTACGTTTTTAATGGCAGTTCTTGCGGCATTCACCAATTCACCTACAGGTGTCAAAAATGGTAAACCTGAAAGTGTCCATTCAATATCATAGCTCACTTGATGGCGATCAAGTATCTCTAGCACACGAGCTTTGAGTTGATCTGCCGTGACTTCAGTGGAGTAGCGGAAATTAAAGGTTACTGTCATTGTACCTGGAACAACATTGGTTGCGCCTGTACCTGCTTGAATATTAGATACTTGGAACGAGGTTGCTGGGAAGTATTCATTGCCGTTGTCCCAAACAGTATCGCAAAGTTCTGCTAAGGCTTTGGATGCGGTATGAATCGGATTAATTGCCAAATGGGGATAGGCAACATGACCTTGTTTACCTTTTACTGTCAAGACGGCATTCAATGAACCACGACGTCCATTTTTAACGATGTCACCAAGGGTAGAAGTGCTTGAAGGTTCACCAACCAGACACCATGTCATTTTTTCATTACGGGCTTCTAAGGTTTCGACCACTTTGACAGTACCATTGATTGAAGGACCTTCTTCATCAGAGGTAATCAAAAAAGCAATAGAACCCTTATGGTCAGGGTGGTTTTTAACAAAACGTTCAGAGGCAACCACCATTGCTGCCAAGGCTGTTTTCATGTCGGCACTACCGCGACCATAGAGTTTACCATCGCGGATTTCTGGTAAAAATGGATCTGATTGCCAAGCATCTAAATGACCTGTTGGAACAACATCGGTATGACCTGCAAAGCAGAAAACTGGCGAGCTAGTTCCACGTCTTGCCCAAAGATTGTCTACATCTTCAAAACGCATATTTTCAATATTAAAACCAATTGCAGACAAACGATCTGCCATGATGTTTTGGCAATTGTGATCTACAGGTGTCACAGAGGGTTGACGAAGAAGCTGTAAACTGAGTTCTAAGGTATCCGAACGATTCATGGACATTGATCAAGTAAGAAAATTGAACAATATAATAGAGGAAGATAAAACTGAATGAAAACCCAAAAGCAGAGAAAGTCTAAAAGCTTTTAAATAAGCATGAAAAAGCCTTATCTGTGGCAGATAAGGCTTTCCAAAAATCAAATTTTGATGGTTGTGAATTACATCTTATTTTCAACTTTTTCTGCAGAATTCGTAACCGCATCCCCCGCTTTAGACACATCCTTACCAACACCTTTAAAAGTGTTACAGCCAGACAAAACAAAAGCGAATAACATTGAAACTGCTAAAATTTTTTTCATTACTATCTCCGTGTTTCACGCGTTAATTACATTTATACTATACGAAATTATTTGAAATATATCGTTATGCTTTTATGAGTGGATTCGTAAAGCACTGTATGAAAAACGTGAATAATTAAGTTTTTGTGTCAAGAGAAGACAATAAAGGTGCTTGGCGATACATATAAAATTGCTGGGTATGATGGTCATGGTACAAGCCATTGCACCACCATTGAGCAGTTGTTGAACTTTGTTTTAAATCTGGACAAATCCATTCATGTCGCTGTAAGCGATATAAACCTTGTTCAATGTGCTGTCCCCATTGTCCCAATCTACGTTGTTGATTAATCCATGAAGAGAGTGGGGCGGTGTGTCTAAAATAAGGGATATACAATTGTCCTTTGAGTACAGCCCATTTTTTTTCGATGTTTCGATCTAAAACTTGGCTAAATTGAAATTGTTTTTCAGAGAAATGATTTAATTTACGAAATAAAGTATCACTACGATTTAAGCCATACCAACGTGCTAAATGTAAATCTGCTTCACCTAAATAGTATTTTAAAGCAACTTCCCAATGCTCAATTTGCTGGGTTAGACGATTTAACACCAAAAAATCAATTTCTCCTTTTGTATGTTTTCCCTCAATGATTTGAATACTATGTTGAATCAGTTGGTAATGTGGATTGGCTTCATCTTGTAACCAAAACCAGAACAAATATTCAAAACGTAAACCTAAACGCGTACTTTTGAGTTGTTGAACAAACTCAATTAATGTTGTTGGATTTTGGTCCAATTCATCTAAACGTGTTTGATAGGCGAGAAATTGTTGTTGCCAAAACTCAGTATTATGTAATTCAAAATGATGGTGAATCTGCAATTCATCAGGGAGTGCTTGAATAATATTTGGACTGGCAATGCAAAAAGCCAATTGGCGGACAATCGGATGCTGATATTTCAACCAGGGTTCAAAATAATCTGTCATTGCATCACATCTCAGGTTGAAACTTAGGACTAATATAAAGAGAGCATAATGTGGTGATTCAAGCAAAGAAGCTTATCGAGATGCAAGTTTAATTTGTTGAGTATCGGAAATAATGAACAACATGATTCTAAAATAAAATGAGCAGTGTCGTTTGAAAATATACAGCGTATATCATTTGAACGTTATACTGGGTTGTGCGTAGATTGAGTGAAGCTATGAAAATTTTGTTTTGGCGAACATTGGTGGTGTTATTTATTGTGCTTGGATTTATTGGCGCATTATTACCTGGAATGCCAACCACAGTTTTTCTGATTTTAGCTGCATGGGCAGCCTCAAAAGGTTGGCCTCAAGTTGATGCATGGTTAATGAATCATCCTAAATATGGTGCAACACTTCGAGCATGGCGAGAGAATGGTACTGTGCCACGTAAAGCGAAATGGATTGCCAGTATCATGATGTTGATCAGTGGCATTATTATGCTCTTTACCAATGCACCTTTGGCCGTCAAAATTTTCACTGATCTCACGATGTTTATTGTCGCAGTCTGGTTGTGGTTACGTCCTGAACCTCGTTCTGTTTTAACGGGGAAGCAGCAGGACCAGCAGTGATTGGGTAGATTTTAAATATGCCCAAACCTCTAAAAGAGTTTTAAAGTCGTCATACAATAAAGCTGTAATACTGGAAATATCACTTAACCTACGAATCAAAGACAATAATAGCTGTTGAATGGATATTTGATAAATAGATAAATAATAAACAAAAAAGAATAAATTAAATTAAAATGATCTATTTTTTAATCACTCACGCCTAAAATACTTAAAACATAGAGAAAAGCGTTTGACACACAGTAAAGATTCTCTATAATGCACCTCACAAACGATGAAGTCGTTAGGGCGCTTAGCTCAGTTGGTAGAGCGTCTGCCTTACAAGCAGAATGTCGGCGGTTCGATCCCGTCAGCGCCCACCAAGCTTTAACGTTGAATTTAGTGCAGCGGTAGTTCAGTTGGTTAGAATATCGGCCTGTCACGCCGAGGGTCGCGGGTTCGAGTCCCGTCCGCTGCGCCATTAAATTCAAGAATCGTTTGTATCGCAATAATATGTTGAAGTGCAGCGGTAGTTCAGTTGGTTAGAATATCGGCCTGTCACGCCGAGGGTCGCGGGTTCGAGTCCCGTCCGCTGCGCCACTTTACAGAAAAATTGTGAACAGGTGTAATAACCTAATTAGAGTGTAGATAGATTTTTATTTATTGACTCGTTTAGGGCGCTTAGCTCAGTTGGTAGAGCGTCTGCCTTACAAGCAGAATGTCGGCGGTTCGATCCCGTCAGCGCCCACCATATAAAACGCAGCGGTAGTTCAGTTGGTTAGAATATCGGCCTGTCACGCCGAGGGTCGCGGGTTCGAGTCCCGTCCGCTGCGCCATTTATCTTGATTCCTGAGGTGAAGATATCCAAATGTAAAATGATTGTTCTTTTTACATCTCATTTAGTTTAAGCAGTGCAACATTGTTGATCCTCACTCAGGGCGCTTAGCTCAGTTGGTAGAGCGTCTGCCTTACAAGCAGAATGTCGGCGGTTCGATCCCGTCAGCGCCCACCATATACAGTGCAGCGGTAGTTCAGTTGGTTAGAATATCGGCCTGTCACGCCGAGGGTCGCGGGTTCGAGTCCCGTCCGCTGCGCCATTTATCTTGATATCCTGAGATTAAGATATCCAAATGTAAAATGATTGTTCTTTTTACATCTCATTTAGTTTAAGCAGTGCAACATTGTTTATTCTCCTCAGGGCGCTTAGCTCAGTTGGTAGAGCGTCTGCCTTACAAGCAGAATGTCGGCGGTTCGATCCCGTCAGCGCCCACCAAGTTTTCTTTCTTCTATTTATTTATTTTAAAATTTTGTGTAGAATATCTATATAATTATTTTAAAAATAAGTATCTTATGCGAAATCCATATCAACGCAAGGCTGCGTCTTCGGTACAGAAAAATACTGCTCAAGCGACAGATCAATATAAGGCATTTATCGAAAAAATAGTGTCTGATGCTAAAGTTTTTGCACTTTATGATGAAGGTTGGGCTTTATGTGCAACTCCTACAGGACAACAAGCTGTAGCAGTATGGCACAGTAAGAGTCTGGCGCAATTATTGGTCAAAGACAACTGGAGCCGTTTCGATGTTCAGGAAGTCAATTTTATTTCTTTTATCGAGCAAATGATTCCTTTTATTCAACAAAATGATACTTTGCTGTCAATCAATTTAACCCCTGAAGGGCAGAATATTTTGGTGTCAGGACGTAAGTTCTTGTTGGACATAAAAAGTTATTTATATCAGCTTTACATAGCTCAACCTGAGCTTTTTCGAGATCAAACCCGAATCCCTTTACCACGCAAGATTCGGATACATCCTTGATAGATGGAGTGAATGGCGTTGTATTTAATTTAATACTCTCCAAGTACCCAACCGCTGATATATGCAAAATATTCTCTTAACCATGCGTTATATCGAGTACTCAAGGGTGTTTCGGCCCCAATCGTGATGAAGTTGCGATAACCTTGTTTTTTTGCGATCGCTGCTGCACGTAGCGTATGGAAATCACTGGTGACAATTGCAATTTTTGAATTTAAAGATAAATCATGCTGCTGCAAAATAGCTTGGCTGTTCTTGAGGTTTAAATCTGTACTGGTACTTTTATTTTCTTGAAGAATTCTATGGGGTTGAATCTTATAATTTTCCTCTAAGTAGTTGGACATAATTTCAGCCTCAGTTTTAATCTCACCAAAATCTTTCCCACCACTTACAATAATCGATATTTGTGGTTGTTGTTGTGCAATATTTCCTGCGCGATCTAAGCGCTTGGCGAGTGTAGGTGACGCTTTACCTTGTGTTATTCCACTACCTAAAACAATGATTGCATCTAAACCATTCTCAGCATGATTTTGTTGCGTTTTAAAATGGATATAGCCAAAAAAGCCAATGAGACTGATCAACCAAATTCCAAACACAGACCAGCCTAAACGCCAGAGTTTTTTAAGTTTGCTGTGATGTGCCAGATATTGTTGGATTACCTTTCCCCATATGACGGTGCAGATAAAGCCCAAACCAATCAATAAGGGTAAGAGAGTGCCTAAATGAATTTTTTTATACAACAGCAAAATAAAGCCATCAAGAAATAATAATAAGCCGATAATGAATAGGCTTAAACGCAATAATTTATTTTTGTTCATGGTCTGTGATAAATAATGTCATCCAGCGCACATTGTAAACGATCTATAGCAATTGAGGTTAGTGAAAAACAAACCGAGCAATTATGCTCGGTTTGATGGGCTTATTTAGAACTGTTTAATGCTATAAGTAGCTTAGTAAACATCACGTCGATAACGTCCATCTAGGCGTAATTGTTCAACTGTATCTTGCCCTAGAATATCAATCAAAGCTTGATCAACATCGCTTGCCATACCTTCAATGCTTCCGCAAACATAGATCACGGCATCATTGGCAATCCATTTCCGAACTTCATCAGCATGATCACGCAGTTTATGGTGAACATAGACTTTTTCTGCTTGATCACGGGAAAAAGCCAAGTCGATTCGTTGTAGCATTGCTGTATTTTGCCAAGCTTGAATAGTCTCTTTGAAGAAGAAATCATGTGCTTGCTGACGTTCACCAAAAATTAACCAGTTTTCCGTATAATCCAAGCGAACACGGGCATGGATTAAACTCATTAAACCTGCAATCCCTGTTCCATTTCCAATACAGATAATCGGGCGATTATCCGTGATTAGATGGAATGAATCATTATTGCGAATTCTTAACGCAACTTTGTCACGCAATTTTAAGTGTGAGGTCAACCAGCCTGAACCTAAACCAAGTTCACCTTGAGCATCACGTTGTTGACGAACCACTAAACGTAATACCTGCTGACTTGGAATACTGGCAATGGAGTATTCACGAGTAGGCAGGGTAGGCAACTGCTCAAGTAAATGCTCCATATTGGCAAAAGGCTCAACTTCGACAGTTAAGTCTCGATCCCAAAGGATATTTTTAATCGATTGTTGCTCATGTGAATCGACAGCTGTATCTGGATTAATTTGGTATTTATCTAAAAATTGTTGAATACGTTCAAGGCTATTTCCAGTTTGTATTTCTGCAATATCACCGGCTTGCCAGACTGTTTCATGACAGGCATGAAGTTCAATGTTGAAAGCTGGTGCGCCCAAGCTCTCTGGATTGAGTAATTCTCGTTTGCTCAAATGCCATTGATCAAACACTTTATCAATCGACATGGTTTGCAGGTCAAGTTTGGTGGCTTGAATTAAAGCTTTATTCCATTGTTGAATATCGCTATTGCTGCCATTATTCACTTCGATGGTCGTAAATAATTGCTGTGCGCCAGATTGTTTTAACCAGTGATCTATACGATGACCAAAACTACAGTAAGTTTCAGGATAGTCTTGCGAGCCTAAGGCTAAAACGGCATATTTGAGATGAGACAGATCTAATGATTTACTCATTAACTTCTTCTCAAAATGTGATGCTAAATCAGGTGCTTCACCAGTACCATAAGTGCTGGCAATCCATAAAACTTGTTTTGCTTGTTTTAAATCTTCTTCAGAAAGCTGTTGAGCAGATTTTACTGTAGTGGGTTGATGTGCTTCTTGTAGACTGATAGAAGTACGCCATGCCAATTGTTCAGATACACCTGTCTGTGAAGCATAAACAATCAACCACGGAGTTGCATCCGGATCAATTTGAATTGCTGAGCCAGATTGTTTTGCCGCAAGGGTTAATTTCTTTTGTTTACGACGTTTTAAGTACAACATCCATCCCGTGATAAAGAACAACGGCATTGCCAATGCGGCAAGCATAATGATGAATTGGAACACTGGACCAAAAAAGCTGCCGCGATGAACAGGTAACATACTGCTCATGATTTTTTCATTCAGCGGTTTAACTTCATATAAATCAACTTTTTCAATTTGAGCTTTTTGATAATCATAAATCGCTTTGTTTCGTGCGCGCTCGTGTTGAGGAATTGCATCAACAAATGTCAGTTCGACCTTACCATCAGCTTTTTTAGGAATCGAAATTGTTAGGGTCGAATAATCACGTTTGATTTGTGAATTAAAACCATTCCATGTTTGTATTAGGACTTGTTGAATCTGTTCAGGTTTTAGCCCTTCATTTGCTTCTCGATGACCACCACGCGGATGTTGATCACGTCCTTGCGCTGAAAGATTTGACGGTGTATGTGTTGGTTGCGGGTCTGCGGTATTGCTTTGGCGCCCTTTGCCTTCACCCATGCGAGGTGCTTGCATTTCGGGTTGAGGTCTTTCAACGCCCATCACCTTGAACATCCCGTCACGCCACCAGTCATATGACCAATACAACCCTGTACATGCTAGAAGTAAATAGAAAATAACAACCCAAGTTCCAACCACTGCATGCAAATCCCAAAGGAAATTACGACCTTTGAGTTTAGGTTTTATTGCAAACCATTGTTTGAAAGAATGTTTTTTTGGCCAGCGAAGATATAAGCCACTGAGTACAAAGAAGATCAGCATCAATGTACTTGCACCCGTAATCTGTTTGCCGACTTCGCCTACAGTGAGGTTACGGTGAAGTTGCTGGATAAATTGGAAAAAATCTTTGCCTTTAACTTCAGGCAAGATTTCTGCTGTATAGGGGTTAACCATCATGGTATACCCTCTACGTGCACCTTCTTTAACAATATTAATATTTGACGCTTCTTCAGGTGCTTTGGCGACAGTGATACTGTTAATCTTCATTTCAGGATTTTGAACTTGAAAATGTTGATAAATTTCAGCAGGAGTTAACTTTGCATGATTTTCAACTTTTACAGTAAAACTGTCTGGATTTAACCATCTTTGAATCGGTTGTTCATAAGAATAGATTGCACCAGTAACCCCCATAATCGAAAGGATCAAGCCCGCTGTAATGCCTAAAAACCAGTGTATTTGGAAAAAAGTCTTTTTAAACATGGTGATGGAAAGGGAAGAATTGTTTGATTACAGATTATAGCTGAATATCTAGGAGAGATAATGAATTTTGCAGATAATATTTATTCTCATTATCATTTTTATTAAAATAGTCATCATAAATGTAAAAAAACCTCCAATGATGGAGGTTTTGTGAAGTCTTTACTGTTTACAGTGTTTTTGCTTCACCGACTGATTCTTTAAGATGTTTGCGTAAAGTCTCGAATGGAAAATTTTTGCTGTCCATACGCTTAGGTAAAATATACGCACCTTGCTGACCTTTTACTTTAAAATTCACAAGTAAAAATTCTGGTGTGTTATACCATTCATAAACATCTTTCCAGCCAATCGTACCGACACCTTCTTGTACGCCCATTTGCTGACGCATTACGATACCGCTTGGCTGTACACCGAGTTTGACACCTTTGATTTCTTGAACTGGAAACTCATTCATCTTACGTTTTACATACCATTCAAGCCCAAATTTGCGCACTAAGAGATAAATCGCCACACAGGCAAGAATGACCCAAAAAATAATGGTCGAGTAGTTTTTAATTAACGCAATACCCAAGATTGAAAGGACAACAGCGACACCCATGATTGCCCAAGCTTTAGTCCCAATTTTATTGGTACTGCGCCAAATCGCAAGTTGAGCACTACGTTGTTCGGCTTCCGATACTTCGTATGGAACTGGTTGTAAGGTATAAGCGTAAATATTCTTGGCAGTCATAGTGTCAGTAATGTATGTAAATCTAGTCAGAGTTTAGCACTAAATCCCAAGATTTAGTGCGCCTATTGTACCAAATATCTAGGCAAATTTTACGCTCTTTTATAAAGAAGCTAATTCTGTAGATTGATCGTCACGGGCATGGCTTAAATTTTGTTTGAGGCTACTCAATTGTTTGAGGATACTAAACATTAATGAAAGTTGTTGAAGAATAATCAATGACTTAGAGTCATCTGCTTCTGACTGCCCCAAACGGGTACGAATCGCTTGCAGCATATTATGTGCTGTTAAATCAGGCATTTCATCCCGTAACAAGGCACCACGGATATCATCCAAAGCTTGATCCAGTAGATTTAAAACTTGCTGATCCTGGATTTTTTCACGATGTGCACCCAATGCAGCGATATAACTAAGGAAGGTATGATTTAAGCATAAAAACTCAAAAGCCAATGTTTTTTGACTTTGGTCAAAATCTGGTTCCGTTGCTAAAGTTGAAATCAATGATGCAACTTCAGCATCTGTATTGTGGGCTGCTCGACGAACAATTCGATAGTTTAAACTGTTGTTACGTCCCTGATGATATTGAGTAACAACATCAGCCAAATAATTACATTGCGCTTCCAGAGAACGTTGAATGGTTCTTGGCAAACGACGGAATCTCCAATCTGGAAAAATAAAGCTCACGCCAAACCATGCCAAGGCACACCCAATCACCGTATCAATCATACGGGGTAGAGCTGCTTCAAAGCCCAGCCCATCTAAGTTAAAGTTGATCAGTGCCATGATGGTAATGAACGCTGTAGCTTGTGCGTATTGTTTACTGCGGAGGTCGAAAAATAACACGCCACTTATCACAAGCAACAACAGTTGCCCTTCGATGGAAGGTACAAAGAATAAGATGGCATACCCTAAAATAATGCCACCGAGTGTCCCCACGATACGTAATCTTAGGCGGCGTTTGGTGGCATTAAAATTTGGTTGGCTGACAAAAAGTGCTGTTAATAAGATCCAATAACCATATTGAATATTGGTCAATTGCACAAAAACGTAACCGATAAATAAAACCACAGAAACCCGAATCGCATGTCTAAACAAGACCGATTCAGGGGTTAAATTTTGTTTAATGCGGATAACAATATCATCCCAACCTTTTAAATCATCATCTTTCAGTTGTTGTTCAACATTTTTATTTTGATCATATTTAATATGACGTTCAGTCTCTAAGTTCTGTAATTGGGCATCAATGGATTTTAGGTTTTGATAAAGTGCAAATAATGAGTTGATCCAAATGAGGTCATAGTGTTCTTCTTTTCTGAGCTTATTTAAAGACTGTTTTAAATTTTTAAAGGCATATTCAAAGCGGGCATTATGTTGGTATGTGGTCCGATGTAAAATGCTATCACTTAAATCCTTACATGCTTTGCCTTGTAGTGCCAAAATACGTTGAAAGCGAAATAAAACATCACTATGTTCAAACATTTTTGCCAGTTTTTGATAATCAATGTGTGCTGAATCCGCACGCTCATGTATATCTTGCGCTACAAAGTAATATTGCAAGCTACGCCGTGTATCGCGTTGCCCACGGTCGCCTTTGAGACGGGTGAGTAGCGCTGTGCGCATGTCATTAAAAATGCTAATCAGCTGACCATTCTCCATAGACAGGCTAATCATGCTGTCTTGGTAACTGGTCGCTGTCATATCGACATCAAATAAGTTGGATTTGGAAAAAAGAAAATTACCCAATGATGAAAAACATTGGGACAGCTTGTCTTGGACCTGACGTACTGGGAAGAGCAAAAAACTGATGGTGGAAATAAGACCGTACCAAATCGCCCCAATCACTAACAGACTAGGTTGGATATACCAATGCTCAAAAAGATGAACGCCAAGCATAGAATAAACTGAAACGACCAAGCAGCCATAGGAAATAGTGGCATAGCGTCGTCCCAAAGAACCCAGTAAAATCCAACCGATACAAGAAACAATTAAACCTAAAGCAAAAAGTACAGGATAAGGGAACAACAAACTCACTGAGGCAGCGGTGATAAAAAATCCGATATAGGTATAAATCAAATTCATGATCCGTACTGAAAAGCGATCATCAATATCACTCAGACCGGCTGCAACTACACCCAAGGTCAATGGAATGGTCATCAACTGCTGACCCAATAAATAAGGGACAAAAGCAGTGCCTGTAAAGGCGATGACCATCCTCAAGTTATACATGAAACTTGTGTTATAGGTGGCTTTTCGTAGTTTTAACAGCCATGTGTTCAATGGAAATCCTTATTCAATCGATACGGTGTTATTGCTGGGGTGCTTGTTTTATTGCTGAGGTGATTTTTCACTTATCTTTGTGACACATCTTACAATGGACAGTGTAAACTTGTTCGCAATATTTAGTATGAAATTATAAACGATCTATGTCTGAAAAAAACGCTGGTCAACAGTATTCAACAGGTTGGATTATGCTTTTGGCACTATTTACCTCGTTAGGTCCTTTATCTATCGATATGTATTTGCCAGCACTCCCACAAATGGCGCAAGATTTTAATGTCACCACCCAACAAGTTGCCAATACTTTACCTGCATATTTCTTGGGCTTGGCTGTAGGGCAGTTGATCTATGGTCCGATCAGCGACCGCATAGGTCGTAAAAAGCCACTTTACTTTGGTATGACCTTATTCGCTTTTGCCAGCTTATTATGCGTTTTAGCTCCTGATCATTGGTCATTGATTGCTGCGCGAATTTTACAGGCTTTGGGCGGTTGTGTAGGTGTGGTCATGGCACGCGCAGCCATTCGAGATCGTTTAGATGTTCAAGGTTCTGCTCAAGCTTTTGCGAGCATGATGATTGTGATGGGAATAGCGCCTATTCTTGCGCCATCTATAGGTGCTGGAATTCTGTATTTCTTTCACTGGCAAACAGTATTTGTTGCTTTATTTTTAATTGGCTTGATCTGCTTAGCCTGTGTTCATTTCTTATTTAAAGAAACTTTAGCGCCATCACGTAGACTTCAACTTAATTTTAGTCAGGTTTTTATTTTATATGCTGCTATTTTTAAAGATCGAAGTTTTCGCTTTCCAATGATGGCAGGTTGTTTTACAGGGGCTGCGCTATTTTGTTATATCAGCTCCGCAGCAGCGGTATTGATGGATGGCTATCATTTAACACAACAACAGTTCGCAATTGCTTTTGGTTTTAATGCTTTTGGTATTATTTTACTGTCCTCAATCAATAAACGTTTAGCCAATCGTTTTTCAGTGATCCGCCGTTTAACCATGGGGGGATTGATTCAGGTTGCAGGTGCATTAATTATCGTGGGAGCGGGTTTAATGTCTCACGCGCCGTTAGTGGTTGTTATGTTGGGTTTATTTTTGACTGTTTCAGGGATCGGCTTTACAGGACCTAATGCAATGGCACTCGCCATGTCAGAACAAGGTTCAAGAGCAGGTACAGCCAGTGCAATTATGGGCAGTATGCAGTTTGCTTGTGGTTTATTGGGTGGTGTGGTGTTGAACTTTTTAGTCTGGAATCACTTATTCAATATGGGGATATTGATGTTGGCTTTTACTGTCGCAGGATTCTTGGCAATTTTAAAAGTATCGCAACAACTTAAGCTCAAACAACTTTCATAAATTCCACGCCATTTTTTACACAAGACATAGAAAAGATCAAATGTAAAAAAACAAAAGCCGACGATTCGAGTGATGAGTAAATCGTCGGCCAAAATACTTCGTTTATAAAGATTCAGGCTGCTATTCTAAATCTTGAAGAAGCATAAGTTTTTAGTCTCTCTGGGGGAGTTAAGGTCTCCAAATTTAACTGCGGATGCCGTGCAATAAACTTGGTTGCTGCAGACCTTATACTTATATAACGACAACAGTTTCTGATTGGTTGACAAGAAAATGAAAAAAAATTTAAAAAATTTTATAATGTCGGTCTCATTGCAATTTAAGTTGACACTATGGTCTCTTTAAATAAATATTTTTTATGGTTTTTTCTACTTTGTTTAGTGTTAACAATGATTGCTGGCATATTGGCGGCAATTTTACCCAATGAGATTGCAGGTGTGTTCACTGCGCTACCTTATTTACTTGCCATGATTATTGTATTGTATCGTTTTCTTAAACAACAACATCGAGCGCCAACCGATCAAGAACGTAGAAGTTTAACCTTAGGTTTTACGCTCATTTTCTGGAGTTATAATATATTGGGCGTTTTCGCGGGCGTCTGGTTTTTTTCTCGCAACGACCCTGAAATTTGGCAATCATTCATTGCCTATATGCAAAATATCCGATTTTTGAGCACGATACTTATTATGCTTCTTTTGCTTGCCGTTCCGCTCTTTTTAATTACTTATTGGTTTTATGGAACGCAAGCAAAACGAATGACGGCAAAAATGTTTGAGAATGAAAATTAGGTTTGCTGGTGCGCTAGCTAAAGATCAATGCACAAACATATCCATAAATTCACGTAACTCCTGAATCGCGACTTCAATATCAGTGGTCAGCCAAGTGGGTTCAAAAATACCAGCATAATGTTCTAAACGATCTTGAGGCACGACCAGGCGTATTGGACAGTCTTCTTCGAGTAAGCGCCAAGGAATAATAGGAACTTCATTGTCAAGAAAGGAGTTGATATTACGAATATCAATGATCATGGCATTGATACATTCAGGGAAGGGCATTACTGAAAATTCATCAGTACGTCTACGGAAATATTCCAGATCTCCCCACTTTAAAATATAGCTAGGCTTACTAAACTCAATGATTCCGATTAAATGATCATCTCTAGATGTATGTAAGAAGCATTGATGAGTGACATCGGTGTCTAAATCGAGTGCGACACTTTGTCGTTGATATGCCATATATACAATAGTCAACAAAAATGGGGGGTACATATTATAGCCCATTTATCTGTCTCTTACCGCTTTAGATTAAAATTTACTTTTACTTAAAATATTTTACACAAAGTTGATGAATAGACTGATAGTATAAAAATACATCAAGTTGATGGAGGTGGATGTCATGAGACACGATTTCAATAAACCATCTTACGTAACCAGTAATGAAGAGATTACACATAAGAATCGCCTACCAATTTATATGCTTATTCTTGTGGGATTATTTCTCGTATCATTGCTTATTTATATGGCGGCCGATTGGCTCTAATTTAAAACTTATCAATAACTTAAACTATACATTAAGCAGAAACCCTAGTCAGCAAGCTAGGGTTTTTTGATTCTGCTTAGCATTTATGCTTTGTTTTGTTGTATTTATGCAGTAAAAATTGATCGTTATATAAGCAAATTATAAAGTAAAAGAGTAGTTCATCACGCTTTCTGTTGAAAATAAGAATGATGCTTGAAGTCATTTGAGCACACTCAAATTGTTATAAATCTATGACTTGAGGGAATAAAAATGAATGAAATTTTACACACTCAGGGGAATTTTGATGCCATGTATTATTGGAATCAATTTCACCCAATTTTAGCCGCTGTAGCTATCCTGATTGTCGGATGGATTATTGCATTGATTGTCGCAGCAGGTTTTAGAAAAATCCTAGAGAAACTGGGAACAAATTCGAAATTATCTTCTGCCACAGGGCATCGTTCAAACATCGAAAGTATCCTTTCCAGAATTATTTTCTGGGTGGTCATGGTCATTGCTGTCATTGGCGCGCTCAATGTACTGAATTTGAACAGTGTGAGTAGCCCATTCAGTTTGATGATTCAACAATTCTTATTGTTTATCCCGCAACTATTGGCTGCTGTAGCAATAGGATTCATTGGTTGGATTGTAGCAAACCTCGTCAAGGTTGGGCTAAAAAAAGCTTTGGATCGTACTCAACTTGATGAAAAGCTAAGTGCAGATGTGGGTGTTAGCCCAATTAGTCATAACATTGCTGATATTGTTTACTGGTTGATTTTGTTGTTGTTCCTGCCGATTGTTCTGTCGATCTTAGGCTTACAAGGATTATTGGTTCCTGTTCAATCTATGTTGAATGAAGCCATCTCTTATTTACCTAATATTTTCATTGCAGGTGTAATTGTTTTTGTCGGTTATATTTTGGCAAAAATTGTGCGTGGTATCGTAGAGGGCTTAATCAGTAGCTTAAATTTACAAAGCCAAGCTGAAAAAGTGGGGCTATTTAAAAACTCAGATCAGGGTTTATCTAAGTTTTTAGGTTCATTTGTTTTTGCTGTGGTCATGATTACTGCTTTAATCGTGGCATTTGAAGCTTTAGGTATACAGGCAATTTCACAACCTGCAACAATGATGCTCGGTGAAATTATGTATGCGATTCCACATATTATTGCAGCGGTATTAATTTTAATCGTTGCCTATGTGGTGTCTCGTTTTGTGGGGCGTTTGGTTGCTGAAGTTGTTGCAGGAACTGGTGTAGATTCAATTCCTGCTAAATTAGATGTGCAACGCTTTTTAGGTGAAACTAAAGTTTCTTGCATCATTGGATATTTGATCGTGTTCTTTACTATGTTGTTTGCAGTTTCAGAAGCTGCGAATCGACTCGGTTTTGAGCAGGTCAGTGGTCTGATCTCGATGTTCATTCACTTTGGTGCGAATATTCTCTTGGGTGCAGTGATATTGGTTATTGGTTTCTGGTTGGCCAATATCGTGGCAAATATTGTACAACGTGGAGAATATAACAGCTCGAGATGGTTAGGAAATCTTGTTCGTGTATTGATCATGGGCTTAGTGATTGCAATGGGCTTAAAAGCCATGGGTATCGCAGACTCTATTGTCAATCTTGCATTTGGCTTAACCTTAGGTTCTGTGGCTGTAGCATTTGCTTTGGCATTCGGCTTAGGTGGTCGTCAACCTGCTGAACGTGTTTTAACAGATTTGATTGACAAAGCAAAACAACAAGCAAATCAACCGAATCCTCTAAATCAAAAAAATACAGATTCCGTTGTCCCTCCGGCAACAGATTCTAGTCAAGTCACAGCGGATACACCTACGATCGAAAATGAATATAAATCTTTAACCGATTCATTTAAAGAGGATAAAGATGACCCGAATTAACATGTAAATCCTTACAAAGATCGATCAGGATTAAAGCTTGATCGATTTTTTATTCTAAGGTCAAAAATAAGGGAGATTGAGATGTCCAAGAAAAAGCCAAATAATTTTATTGCTCCAATTGTGATCGCAGGTATTACGGTTGGTTTTTTAGCAAGTGCATATAAATTTGTTTTTGCAAAACCGAAGAAGCAACAAGCGGATTATGTTGAAAAACAAGATGAATCTCAAAATAAATCCCAACCGTGATTGATTAGGCATGTGTGAAGTTGTTTATATGATGTTTTTCTTGAAAAGAGATAGACATCGGCTGATTTATTGTCTAAATTTAAGTCATTCATATGCAAGAAGTAAAACACCAATCGAGCTGAATAAAAGTCATTTTTAAAGGAAATAGAAATGAAAATAATCCACTTTGTACAAAAAATTCATCAGTCTTTATTTGCTAAAAAAGACCGACAAAATAGTATGGATTTGGCGATTCAACGTGTGACCCAAAAACAGCAAATCCAAAATCAACTTATTTTGTTTAAAACCGACTATTTAGAATAATTGGATAAATTTGAGTGAGGATGGATTAAACATATTCAGATGCGGCATGTGCTGAAGCCCATGCCCATTGAAAATTAAACCCACCGAGATGCCCAGTGACATCCAGGACTTCACCAATAAAAAACAAACCTTTTTGCTTTTTACTTTCCATGGTTTTGGAAGAAACCTCAGTAGTATCTACCCCACCTAAAGTCACCTCAGCTGTTCGATAACCTTCTGTACCCGAAGGTTTGACCTCGAATTGATGTAATTGCTTGGCGATGTGCTCAAGCTTTTCATCACTGAGTTGTCCGATGGCTGTTTCTGCCCATGTTGACCAAACCAGATTTTGTAATTCAATCACCACACTTTTAGGTAAATGTTCAGCCAGTAATGTTCTTAGCAAAACTTTAGGCTGAGTTTGTTTTTTTGCCTTGAAGAAATCAAACAACCCGAGACTTGGTAAAAAATCGATATTAAATGTTTGTCCTGCATTCCAGTAGTTAGACAGTTGTAATGAACTTGGACCACTTAAACCACGATGGGTAAACAATAAGGCTTCAGTAAAACTATTGAGGTCGTTGGAAAGTGTTGCTTCAACCGCGTTACCACTCAGACGTGTGGTCACTTCTTTAAATTGATCTGAAAATGTAAAGGGGACTAAGCCAGCGCGTGTTGGAAAGATGTGATGACCAAACTGTTTAGCAATTTCATAGCCAATCCCTGAGCCTCCTAAAGTGGGTATAGATAAACCACCTGAAGCAACCACAACAGACTCAGCTTGAAAATAGCCTATATTGGTTGCAACCTGAAAATGACCTTCCGCACTACACGTTACCGCTTTGACTTCACAACTGGTTTTGATGTCAACCAAATGAGTTTTTTCACATTCCTTGAGTAGCATAGCTAAAATTTCTTTGGCGCCATTCAGGGTAAATAGTTGTCCGTGTTTACGTTCTTCATAGTCGATGCCATATTCGCAAACCAGACCAATAAAATCCCAATTGGTATAACGACTAAGGGCAGAAATAACAAAATGCGGATTATGTGAAATAAAATTGTCAGGTTCGACATAAAGGTTGGTGAAATTACACTTTCCACCACCAGACATGAGGATTTTTTTACCGACTTTATTGGCTTTCTCTACGACCAAGACTTTACGTCCACGTGCAGCAGCTTTAGCTGCAAGCATTAAACCTGAAGCACCTGCACCAAGGACTACCACATCGTATTGGTTCGAAGACATAACACACTCATGAAAATGACAAGCAGGGGATTATAGACAAATTTAGGCAATTTTTCAGAACAATTGTTAGTGTATTATATTGTGAGACGCCCTTGTAAACCGCCAGTATGAATCAACAGAATTCTGCTGTTTTCGACAAAATAGCCTTTAGAGATTAGATCAAATATCCCATAGAACATTTTCCCTGTATAAATATGTTCCAATGGTAATTGATACTCTTGCTCAAAATTATGAATGAATCTGAGTAATTCTGGTGTTGTTTTGGCATAACCACCACAACAATATGCATCGGTAAGTGACCAATTGGTTCGCTGGGTCCACTGTTGGATCTCTTGTTTAAGAAAATCTCCTTTTAAAGCTGAGAAGCCGAGAATATGCTGTTCAGGCGCGCTGCACTCAATAATGCCTGCAATTGTTCCGCCTGTACCGACAGCACAGCAAATCACATCATATTGAGTGTCGTCTTGAGGCTTTAAAATCTCCTGACAACCTTGTATTGCCAAAGCATTTGTACCGCCTTCAGGAATAATATAGGTATCGGGATACTCAACTTGGAGTTGCTGATTAAATTCAGGATCTTGCTTTAACTTGTAATTTTCACGTGAAACAAATTTAAAATCCATGCCCATTTGTTGAGCAAGCATGAGGGTGGGATTATATGTTTTACTGGCTAATTCCTCACCACGAATGATTCCAATACTTTTAAAGCCAAATAATTGTGCTGCATAAGCTGTGGCGGCAATATGATTGGAGTATGCACCACCAAAAGTCAGAATTTTTTTAAAGCCAAGGCGTTGAGCTTCAACGAAATTATATTTAAGTTTAAAAAACTTATTGCCAGAAATATTTGGATGAATTTGATCAAGACGTCTAACCGTGAGTTGCACAGAACAAGCTAAGTTTAAGTGCTGGTCAGAAATTGTTTGGGCAATAGGATCAAACATCGTCATTTTAAGTACAGGAAAGTGTATTTACAGGCTAGTTTACCCAAATCTGCCCAGAGGAATAAAGAATTGAGTAAACATACTTGGTAAAACACTATTTAGTTATCTCTATTGACTATGATTGTGTATCAACAGAAGTCACTACAGACATTCCAGGTCGTAAAAACTCTAGACCTTTTTGATTTGGATCAATCGCAATCCTGACTGAAATACGCTGTACAACTTTGGTGAAGTTTCCAGTGGTATTGTCGGGTTTCAATACGCTAAATTCAGCACCGGCAGCAGGCGAAATTTGTTCAACGTGACCAGTAAATTTTTGATGCTTCATTGCATCCACCGTAAAGCTTGCCTTCTGTCCAATACGCATATCCGCGATTTGAGTTTCTTTAAAGTTGGCAATCACCCATGTCTGTTGTGGAATCAGATACATTAACTGTGTTCCTGCTGAAACATATTGTCCGACACGAGGTGTAACTTCACCTAACTGCCCATCCATTGGCGCTGAAATTACACTATAGTCTTTAGTCGTTACGGCTTGGTCAAATTGTGCTTTGGCATTGGTCACTTGTGCTTTGAGCCCTGATTCAGCAACTTGTGCTGTTTTTAAGGCTTCTTGAGCGACTAAAACGTTTGCCTCAGCCTGCTTTAATAATGCCAAATTGTTTTTTACATCTGCTGCGGCTTTGTCCTGTTCGGTTTTAGAGGTCGCACCACTGTTGCCTAATTGTTGATAACGACGAAGTTGTGCTGTAGATAACTCATAGCTTGCTTTGGCTTGTTCCACTTTGGCTTGTGCCGCCACAATATCAGCTTTGCGCTGTTCAATCGCTTGGCTTTGATTGGCTAAAGTTGTATTGGCTTGGTCAACACCTGCTTCAGCCTGAGTAACTTTTTGATCATAAGTGGTGGTATCAATATGCATCAATGCCTGACCTTTTTTAACGTGATCGAAGTCAGTGACCAAGACATCTTTGATATAACCATTAATTTGCGAAGATAGAACAGTCGTTTTACCCTTGATATAGCTGTTATCAGTTGACTCTATTGCACTGTCAAATGGACCAATTTTCCAAGCACGCATAATTACCGCGATCCCGACCAATAACACCAAAAACATAATCAATAAGGTTCTTTTGGCGGTAGGAATTAATTTACTGGATGGCGGTGGCGTTACAGCTGCTGCGGATGCCTGCTGTGCAGGTGCTGGCGTTGCTGGTTCAGTTGGTTTTTGATCTTGTGACATAAGAGTTCTCAAATATTTTTAATGCATAGAATGACGTCATGGGGTATTGAATTGATAAAACTCATGAGCGTTGTCTAACTGCTATTGAGGGCTTGTTGCTGTTTTTTGAGTTGGTAACGTGTCCAAGTAATATTAAAACTACTCCAAATCAACAGTAAAATGGCAAATATTCCATTTAATGCAATCACATCATTATACGCGCGTACCTGAGCTTCACGTGTCACAATCTGGTTAAGGTTACGATAAGCTTGATTCTGTTCTAACGCTTGATCAATTGTATATTTATTGGCAGATTGCTGATACAAAGCAAGACGCTGTACAACTAAAGGGTCTGTTGGCGATAAATCACTGACGATTTCTGCACGATAATTTTGTGTACGCAATTGTTGATAGGTTGAAAAGAACGAATTTCCAATTAAGCCACCAAAACTTTGTGTTGCTGAGAATAGCACCACAAAAGTAACCATATGCGTTGGACCTTTTTGTAAGACACTGATAAATCCTGTCAATAATAAAGGACCAATAAACATACCACTGGCAAAACCCACGATAAACTGACTTCGATAGAAGTTTTCTGGTCGCACATCACTGGTCAGGTGATAATCCAAAGCACAAGCGATCAGGACCAAAATCACAGCACCGACCAGATGCCATGAAATTCGTTCACGTTTAAAGGTCAATGCACTAAAAATAGTCCCCGAAGCAATTCCTAAAAAAATCACGCTATAAAGTGTAACGAACTGATCTGGACCCATGCCCATGGTCTTTAAGAAATTTACAGCAGCATAGCTTTGCTCTGACATCAGTAAACGAATTGCCAATGCACCAAAAACAAATTTTAATGTGCTCGCTGAACCCAGCCAACGGGTAATAATCAATGGATTAACCCGGTAATGTTCATAGGTCAGCCCAATAATAATTAGGCTAAATCCTGCAATGAGAGCATAACCCAACCATTTAACTTCAAACCACCAAAGAATAGGACCTTGGCTAAGTACGATACAGAGTAGGGCAAATCCTGGGGCTAATAGGGCAAAGGTCAAAAAATCTTGCTTTTCAAATACTTCAATTCTTAAACTACGCGGCAGTTTTAAAGAGACCACCATCGCCAAACAACAGATCGCCAAACCCAGCTCAAAGGTATATAACACCACCCAGTCATTGACATCGACCAGTGATGGAGAAATGATCCAAGCCAGTGGAATGCCCAACTGTTGGAAGCCCAGTGCAAGATAGATTCCACGTCCGAAATTTTCCCGTCGAAAGGCTTGCATAATGTAGTACATACCCAGTGAGCTGAGAGGGGCTGCAACCAGACCACTGATGACACGAACAAACAGTGCCATTTCAAACGTATGAACAAAAATATGTAAAACCAAAACACAGATAAACAAGACCAATCCGATTTCGGAAAAAAGCCGTAGACCATATTGTTGTCTTGCTTTAAACAAAATCATGTTGGAACTGATATTCGCCATGACATAGGCCGCAGGAATCCATGCAGCTTCTGACGGAGTGAGCGAATATTCACCTTGAATCAGGGGGAGGTTTGCGGTAATAAATCCATTACTTAAACTTCCTGAAATTGCCACAAATAAGCCAATAAAAAAATAAATCAGTTTTTTATAAGTTGGATGTGCAATAACAGCAGGCGAACCGGGTAAGGTTGGACGTTCTTCAGGCGTCCAATCGGGTGCAGGTTCAAGTATACGTGGTGATTTATCCATAGCAGTCCCAATTACGCCTTGATACCATCAATCAGCAAATCAACAGCTCTTGTGGCAAGTTGCACTTGTTCCTCATCAGTGAGACCTTGAAATGAAGCACGCAAAATTCCTGTAATCAGTGCATAGTCTTTTGGGGTGAGATCAGGACGGCAAATTTGATGTGCAATTGCTTGGTCAATCAACGGTTGTAAAATTGCATCTCGCCGTTGGTAGATATCCACCATCACTGGATCATTACGATCTATCACACGCCAATATTCCATTAAGGCGGTCAGATAAGGTAAATTCTCAACATGATTACGAATCAAACGAATCAGACCATCTGGATATTCGGAAAAACTTTTTGCCCGTTCATCTAATCGAGTCAGAGCTTGTTCCATTAACGCAACCACCAGTTCTCGACGATCTTGAAAGTTACGATAGAAAGTGGCTCTGCCTACTCCAGCCTGATCAATCACTAACTGTAGAGGCGCACGTATCCCTTGTTTGCGGAAAATTGTGAGAGCAGCATCGAGTAAATCCTCACGATTTTGTGCTGCCTGTTGTTGGCGTTTACGCATAGCGATAGAGAGAGTTAATTTTATAGTGATATTTAACGGACATTTTTGTCCGTTGTAAATCATTATCTGTGTGATTTTTTGTAAAGTCAGCGCTTATTGTGGATGGGATTGGTTAGAATATCTTTGTGATTCAAATCATAACTAGTCAAAATCCAAGTTTTTATTTATTTATTTTTTAAAATAAAACAATACGTGTGCTGTCATTGTGAAAAATTCTAAATTAATATTCATCATTATGGGCTGTATCAGTTGGGTGACTTTGAATGGCTGTACACCATCTGAAAAAAATGCTGAACATTCATCGTCTTCAAAAAAAACATCAGAACAACAAATTGAACAACAATTCAAAGTTTGGAAGGCTCAACAAGACCCTCATTTATTGGCAGATTATTATCAATTTATATCGCAGTATCTAAAACATCCGCCAAGCTTAATGGAACTTACCACGACTCGAAACTATATGCCTGAACAATGCTATCCCAAACGTTTTGCTGTTCCTCCCAAAGCTTATTGGAAAAACGTGGTGAGTAGTTTACAACTGGTGGAAAAGTTAAATCGTAATGGATATTTTAAAACCTATACCATCACAGCGATCTATCGTGCACCTGAATTAAATAAGTGTGTTGGCGGTGCAGGGAAGAGCAAGCATTTAAGTAATTATGCGGTAGATTTTCACGTATTGTCTCCTAAAGAAACGGTTGAAAAAGATCGCGAATTATTGATTAAAAAAATGTGTCATTTTTGGAAAGTAGAAGGCAAAAATTATAAAATGGGGCTAGGGGTGTATGGGAATAACCGCTACCATATTGATACCCAAGGCTATCGAACTTGGGGGAAAGACTATAAATCGAAAAGTTCAGTATGTTTAAAAAATTAGAATAGTATTTTAAAATCAAGCATCATGAATGTGTTTATATTTAAAAATGCTTGGACTTTAGGAAAGTGATATGTCAAGAATAATAAAGAATTGTTTATTTGTAATCAGTGTCTTAACCAGTGGTTTGATTTTTGCACAGAGTAATGCCGCTGTCGAAGTAGATACTGAACAAGATCAGATTTTGGGACATGCAGGAAAGGTGAAAATTAAAGCAGAATCATGTGCTAAGGACAATTATATCTGTGATTATGTACTGTATGACGCCAAAGGCAAGCGTGAGGTATTACTAGAACAATGGAGTAAAACCGCACATGTTTATCAGTTTAATCCCAACTTAATGGGTTTTCTGATGGGAGCAACGGGTGGTGATCATAACCTTATGGTGGTGAATGATAAAAACCAGCAAAAAGATTATGGTAGTTTTCTTGCTATGAATGCCTCACAGAGCTGTTTTGTCACTTATGAATCAAATTTAAAAAATATGCCAAATTCCTTGGTTTTTTATAGTGTTCCTGATTTTCGAGTCCGTTTAGTGCTCAACAATAAAGTGCCTCAATTCAAACAATTCAGTTATCCAACCACTGCAAATTTTAATGATAATGGCGATTTTTCTTTTAATTATAATATTAAAATTGAAGGTGAAATGGGCATGCAAGATGTCATTATTCAAAACCCATGTCAGTCCGATTATCGGGTCATTATGAGTTAGGGTTAATAAAATAAAGTTATTAATTTTATTAAAAAGCATCATTTTTATTTTTGAATCAAGTTGACTATTGTAGATTTATTCAACCAAAAGGAATCTATTATGGTCACTCAACATCAAGTCAATCAAAAACAATATCAAACTAAATCAGAAGCTTATTTAAATAGTGCTGTACATGCTCAGGGGGACGAGTTTGCAAAAATGCAAAACTTAATCCAACAGCATGACTTTAAGCGGGTCTTGGATTTAGGTTGTGGGGGTGGGCATGTGAGCTATCAAGTTGCACCCATTGTAGAGCAAGTAATTGCTTATGATATTACCCCCGAAATGGTCAATCTTGTGACCACGCAATCTCAACAAAAGGGATTTGATCATGTGGTTGGACAGGTTGGTGCAGCAGAACAATTGGATTTTCCTGCAGAGCATTTCGATTGTGTGATTAGTCGTTATTCTGCACATCATTGGCAAAATATCACGCAGGCACTCCATGAAATTTACCGAGTATTGCGTGTGAATGGCAAAGTGATCATGTTTGATATTATTGGTAACTCCAATCCTGTCTTAGATACCTTTATTCAATCCATTGAAATGATTCGAGATCCAAGCCATGTCCGAAACTATAATTTATCTGAATGGATGGCTTTTGTGGAACAGGCAGGCTTTAAAGTCGAAATCATTGAGAAACAAAGTTTAGCGTTAAATTTTCGTAGTTGGGTAGAGCGGATGCAAACACCTAAAGATGGCATCAGCACGATTCGTTATTTGCAATCTACAATATCAGATCAGGTACGCAAATATTACCAAATTCAGAAGGATGGCACATTCACCAGTGAAGCGGTATATTTGGTATTGAGTAAAATTTGATTTATACACCATGTCAAAAATAACAATGAAAAGATGCTTAATCATAATATTGAGCCTGATGTTTTACACAGTAAATAGTCATGCTGAAACATTTAAACGTAGTGTGGCAAACATTGGGCAGTTTTCTGTTATTCAAGAATCATGTGATGAGGATGCCAATAAGCATTGTGATTTTGTGCTGTATGAAGGTGATGATTACAGACTACCTTTGGTTGTGGATTGGGAACGAGGTTTAAATTTTGAACATCAGACCAACGATTTTTTGCATTTAAGTTATGGGTATACCTTCAATCTTCATCATAGTTTGTTTATCTCCAAAGATGGTGTAGTTCAAGCCTTGGATGATGTTGTTGCGGTAGATGAAAAGTCGGGGTGTATTGCTCGATTTGAGTTCAAAGATGCACCTACAATTATTTTTCAGAAAATGTTTCGCTCGACAGCACTCAATAAAATACAATTAAAACCTAATGAATATCCCCAAGCCGAATCTGTATGGGTGGATGCTTCGCAGTACTTTAGTGATATGAAATTTGATGAACAAGGACGTTTTAATTATCGTTATGCCAATAAAAATGCTGAAGAAATCACTGCTTACTTGAAACACCCTTGTAAAGAATAAAGTTTTAGACCAATAGAAAACATTTGAAATAAAAAAAAGCTGTATTTTTAATCAAAACTGTTATGCTCAAAGGATAAATAAAACAAAAAGTAGAGGAGATGCTATGAAAAAGCTATCCATGGGTTTGAGTGCAATATTGGTGGTGTTGTTAGTTGGATGTGAAAAAAAACCTCCTACACCGACCAAGACTGAAGTTCGCTCCATTCATATTGCAGGAATGCCAGTATATGAAAAAGATTACCGCTTAACTGCTCGCGATACACCAACCGAAATACAACCATAGAAGCGTATTTTGAAAATATTCAACCCACAGATCAAAGTTGATCTATGGGTTGAATTAAATTGACTTAATGAAAGACTGTTTCTAATGCTTTTAATCCGACTTTAGGATCAAGTAAACCATTATAAATATCGGGAATTTCACGTTCTACGCCAAAAAATGCATAAATTGCGAGCATTGCACCACGAATTGAATATTCAACAGTAAAAACAACATCATCTTCAATTTCAACGAATTGTCCCAAAAAGGCAAAGTTTTTAGAACCTTGAGGAATCACTTGAGGGCGATCACCAGACTTGCGACAAGCAAATAATGCTGATGCATAAGGCATCATTGCTGTTGTCACTGTGGTATTCGCTAATACATGTTCGAGAATATCATCAAAACCAAGTTGTTGAATCAGCTCAGTAAGGATCTCATTGCCTGTGGCTTGGGACATCGGCTTTTTGATGTAATCCCCATTTTGATCAATTTGGAAACCATAGCCCCAAAGTGTAAATGTGCCTTGAGGTAAATCAGCAAAATGTGGTTGGGCTGGGACAACAATCGATAAATGCCAACCAGACTCAAACCAAGTCATCAATGCACCTGTGCCAGGTTGATTACCGGTATATTCAATAATCCGATTTAACAGCACATCATCATGCATGGTGAGGGTGAAAGATTCCCATTTATGTTCATCGATGTTGCCATAAAAAGTCATTGGACGACCAAAGTCAGGCGCTTTTTTTGCCAAGGTTTCCCACAATGTCCAGCCATGATCAAGACGATCACGAATAAGTGCTGGCACATCATCATTGCCACCATAACGGGAATCAGCTGTAATCGAACCTAAAGTAAATATAGCCAGATCATTTTCTTTTAAATCGATTTGCTCAGCACCTTCAGGGAGGTTGATATATAAGCGTGTCGCTCGTCGTTCTGAGGTTTTCTCATCGGTTTGGAAATCAGCATCAGTTACATAATGTCCAAAACGAACATCGACGCCTTGCTCTACCAGCCAGCGTTGTAATGGTAAAATCATTGAGTCATATTGGTTATATTTGGTTCTTTTTACGCCTGCGAGCGTATGAATACGGGGCAGTTCTTGAATAAAGCGTAGAAAATAGCGACGCAGTTCTGCTGCACTGTGCCATTTCTGGAAAGCGAATGTTGTACGCCACATACGCCAGAAATTTGTTTCAAAGAAGGTTTCATCAAAGAATTCATCTATACGACGACTGCCAATTTTTTCTTCTTTTGATGCCAATAAACGTAACATTTGTGCACGATGTAAGGTATTTAAACCCAGTTTAGATGCATCAGAAATAACATGTTGTGCATTGATCAAGCGAGCTTGGGCATGAGTTTTAATCTGCTCATTGAACTCACGACACTCTTCACGAACAGAAATATCAGGATTTTCTAAAGACGGAATACTGGAAAACAAATCCCATAGACATAAATAAGTTTCATCAGTAAGCATACGTCCACCGCGAGTGACCCATGCTTGAGATGTATTGGGTGTGTGTGCACCATCCATAGATCCACCAGATACATCCAGTTCTTCTAGGATATGAATATTTTGAGCAGGAACCTTGGCATCACGGATCGCAAATGCAGCTGCTGCCATACCTGCGATACCACCGCCAACAATCCAAAGATGTGCTTGTTTAGCATCTAAATGATTAGGTTTATAGTTGTTCATTTTTACCCCTGAATATGAAATTTTGATGATGTATAAATTAAAACCATAGTTTTATTATGGGTTTTTATAGCTTAAAAAAGAGTGAAAAGGAAAGTTATTTTTTGTGATCAAAATCTTCAGTTTTATGGATTTTCAGAATATTTCAACGCGATCTATTAATTTTTTGATATGATACAAGTTATTGAAAAATAATTTTTTATTGAGCTTTTGCTCTAAAATGAATCAAAGCTATTGTATTTGAGAATAATTCACAACTGTATAGAACAAAGTGGCTGAATTCGATATGGTTTTAAACTATAGAAAAACTTCATAGTGAAATAATCAATTTTTTTGTATCTTCAAAAAACGCTTGTGGCTTAAAATAAGCTTCTTTAAATACTCTTTGTGACGAGGTAACTCTTGGAATCGTTATTGATTTTAGGCTCTATTGCGCTAGCGTTAATGTTGGGTGCAATCAGTCCTGGTCCTACATTTGTGTATGTCGCTAAAAATTCAATTGCGATTTCTCGTAAACACGGATTATTTACAGCATTGGGTACAGGAACTGGTGCAGCATTATTTGGCTTTCTTGCAGTGATGGGCTTACAAGCCATATTACTGGCAGTGCCATCTGCCTATTTAGTTTTAAAACTCTGTGGTGGGCTGTATTTACTTTGGCTGGCTTATAAAATTATAAAACATGCCAAAGATCCAATAGAACAAGCATCTGGCTCTTCGTTTAGTATGAGCTATCAACAAGCTTATCGCTTGGGTTTGATCACACAGTTGAGTAATCCTAAAATTGCCATTATTTTGGCGAGTATTTTTACCGCACTTTTACCTAAAGAAATTCCAACCTATTATTATTTTGTTTTACCCATTTTGTGTTTCTTTATCGATGTTGGGTGGTACTCCTTGGTTGCTGTTGCATTGTCAGCAGAAAGACCACGCCGTGTATATTTAAAATTTAAGAAAGTATTTGACCGAGCTGCTGGCGGTGTGATGACTGTACTGGGGCTAAAGTTGATTTTTGGATTGAAATAATCAAGTGATTATTCTATAAAAAACAGCGCCTGTTATTGAAGTTCTTTTATTTTGTTAATTAAATTAAATAGTTAATTTAGTATTTGCTTGTTATAATTGGCTTGAAAATTATAATGGCTTTGACCATAGAGAGATGTAACCTTGAAAAAAATATTATTTATTGCTGCCCTAAATGGGTTAGTTCTGAGTGCTTGTTCAACCACTGAAACTTCAAAAACGATTCAAGCACCGCAAGTGACTGCTGCGACGACAACGATGAAATATACTGGCGTTAAAACACCAATCTCGATTGGTAAGTTTGATAATCGCTCAAGCTATATGCGCGGCATTTTTTCTGACAATGTTGATCGCTTAGGTGGTCAAGCAAAAACAATTTTAGAAACGCATTTACAGCAAACAGGATACTTCTCTGTACTGAATCGAGATAATCTTTCTGAATTACAACAAGAAGCTGGATTTGGTAAGGCTGCTCAGTCGATTAAAGGTGCTCGTTTTGTTTTGACTGGAGATGTTTCTGAGTTTGGTCGTAAAGAAGTGGGTGATCATCAATTATTTGGTTTACTTGGTCGTGGCAAGACACAAATTGCGTATGCAAAAGTCAATATCAATGTGGTGGATGTAAAAACTGCAGAAGTTGTACATTCTGTGCAGGGTGCAGGTGAATATGCGCTGAGTGAACGAGAAGTTTTAGGTTTTGGTTCAACCGCATCATATGATTCAACACTTAATGGTAAGGTTTTAGATTTGGCCGTTCGTGAAGCTGTCAATAATCTTGTGAATGATATCCAAACCAACAAGTGGTCAACACAATAGGTTTGAATCAACCCATGAAAATTGTTTTATTCTTGATCAGTTGCTTGGCGACCTTAAGTTTAGTCGGCTGCGCTTCTGCACCAAAGTCTCTATATCGTTGGGGAGGATTTCCTCAACAAACTTACCTGATGTTGAGCGTTCCTGAAAAGACTTCACCTCAGCAGCAAATTTTGCTGCTTGAGAAAGATATTGAAAAAGCAAAAGCCAAAAACGAAGCAGTACCGCCTGGTTTATATGCACATTTGGGTTTATTAAACTTAAATATCAATAATGCTCCACGTGCAATTGAGTATTTTGAATTGGAGCGTCAAGTTTACCCTGAGTCCACAGTATTGATGGATCGTTTACTTAAGAAAATGACCACTCGATCTGTTGAGGTTAAGACGCCATGAAGAAAATGAAACAATTGCTGATTTTGAGCTGTTTCGCGATGCTTTTTACTGGCTGCGCAGTGGCACCCAAAAACAACCGAGATTTGGCTGCATATCATGCGCATCAACCTAAGTCGATTTTGGTACTACCACCCATTAATAACTCGCCTGATACGCGTGCAACTTATGGATATTGGTCAACGGTGGCACTTCCAGTTGCTGAGGCGGGTTATTATGTGTTCCCCATTTCTGTGGTTGATACCATGTTTAAAGAGAATGGGGTCACCAATGGATTTGATGCGCAAGCAATTGCTCCTCAAAAGTTAAAAGAGATTTTTGGGGCTGATGCTGCACTTTATATCAAAGTCAACGAATATGGTTCTAAGTATCAGGTGATTCAATCTGTTTCGACAGTTGCTGTAGAAGCAAAGTTGGTGGACCTCGCATCTGGAACTTTACTTTGGCAAGGTGAGGAGCGACTTCAGCAATCCAATGATAATAGCAATGCAGGTTTACTAGGGGCTTTAGTGGGCGCTGTGGTGGATCAGATTTCTAATCACTTATCTGATAAAGCTTATGCCTTATCTGGTGTTGTGAGTTCGCAGTTGTATTCCCCTAATTTAAGCCAACAAAAAGGCTTGTTATACGGACCAAGATCGCCCAACTTTACTCAAAATACAGTAAAACCTTAGGGTTCTGTGGACATTTCATAAATGGGTTGCGTTGTAGGTTAAAATTGAGCAGGTATGAGGAGTATACTCCGCAAGGAAATGAAGAGAATAGCGAGACTATTTTTAAGTTTCATAACGTAGCCTGAGATAATTTTAGCCACAACCCTTCGGGACTAGCGTGTTTTTTGTCGCTTCGTCGTTACGAACTACTTATTTAGAATGACTAAATTTCGTATTTCGTGCCTAGAATCGCCTAAAAAACACACCTAGTCGCAAACATAGACGAATTGTCCACAGACCCTAATAATTTATTGTTCTTGTTAAAAAACAAAACCCCAATTTTAATTGGGGTTTTGTTTTAAAGCCGAAATATCAATGTACCATTGAAATCTTGTCTAAGAAGAACTTGGTTCTTTCATGACGCTCATCTGGTTTATTAAAGAAGTCATCGGTTGCACAGTCTTCTAAAATTTTACCTTGATCCATGAAAATCACTCGGCTTGACACTTTACGCGCAAAGCCCATCTCATGAGTTACGCACATCATGGTCATCCCTTCTTTTGCCAGCTGACTCATAACTTCAAGAACTTCGCCAACCATTTCTGGATCAAGTGCAGAAGTCGGTTCGTCAAATAACATACATACTGGATCCATACACAAACCTCGGGCAATCGCAACACGTTGTTGCTGACCACCTGACAGTTGTCCAGGAAACTTGTTCTTATGTGCTGCTAAACCGACACGATCTAAATATTGTAAGGCTTTTTTCTCAGCTTCAGATTTAGAACGTTTCAATACTTTGATTTGCCCAATGACTAAATTGTCTAAAACGGTCATATGCGGAAACAATTCAAAGTGTTGGAATACCATACCAACACGAGAGCGAAACTGTGCCAGATCAGTTTTTGAATCTTTGAGCGCTGTTCCATCAACAATAATATTGCCTTCTTGGAAAGGTTCTAATGCATTGACTGTCTTAATCAGTGTGGATTTTCCAGAACCAGATGGTCCACAAACGACCACAACTTCACCTTTTTCAATGGATGTGGTGCAATCTGTGAGAACCTGAAAATCTCCATACCATTTTGAGATATGTTGTATTTCTATCATTGGCATATTGATTCTCCAATTATCGAATTATTGCTATTTTTTGATGTAAACGCTTCACAAGTCTTGAAAGCGCAAAGGAGATACAGAAGTAAACAACTGCTACAATCAGGTAGAAGGTTGCTTTGGTTTCAGCACCATACGTATTTGCTAAAGTATTTGCATTGCCTAGGAAGTCTGGCGCACTGATCACATACACCAAAGAGACGTCTTGGAAAAGTACGATAGATTGAGTCAATATAACAGGTAACATATTTCTAAATGCTTGTGGCAGTACGACATTGGACATGGTTTGTCCATAAGTGAATCCTAAGGCATAACCTGCATTGACTTGACCTTTTGAGACAGACTGAATACCTGAACGAACAATTTCTGAAAAGAATGCAGCTTCAAAAATTGCAAAGGTGACGACACTGGAAAAGAGTGGTCCATAATAGGTATCAGATTGAAACTCAAAAAATTTAGGCAATAAAAAATAGAAAATGAAAATGACCTGAATCAGTGGAACACCACGGAAAAAGTCAACATATGCTTTAGCAAAATTACTGGCGACTTTATTGTCGGATAAACGCATCATGGCTAAAGGCGTGCCAATCAGAATCCCGCCAATAATAGATAAAATCGTCACAGTAACGGTAAACTTAAACCCTGCAATCAGTGTTTGAATCACATCGTGATTTTGTAAAATACTAAAATCCATGACTATTTACCTCCTGAACCAAGACCAGGAACAGCCATTCTTTTTTCAATCCACGCCATAATAAGCTTAATGGTGTAGGTAATGACCAAATAGACTGGTGTTGAAAGAATAAGAATCACAATATCTTGTGATGTTTCTTCTCGCATCGTTTTGGTATAAGCAAAGAAATTTAAAACACTGAGTGCATACAGCACGGCAGAGTTTTTGAAGATGTTCATTGCTTCGGAAGTGAGTGTTGGCCATACAATTCGATATGCAACAGGAAGAATGACATAACGATAGCTTTGGCTTTGGGTAAGACCAATTGCAAAAGCTGCATTTTTTTGACCTCTGGAAACAGTATTGATCCCTGAGCGGACTTGTTCTGCGATACGTGCTGCTGTGTACAATCCTAATGCAAAAACCCCAACTGCGGCTGGATTGTCATTGAGAATATTTTGCCACCATCCACCGTGTACCATTTCACCACTGCCTGTGCTGAGGCTGAGTGGGAGTAGTTCAGGAAAAACGAATGCCCAGAAAAAGAGTTGGACAATCAGAGGTATATTTCGAAACAGTTCGACATAACATGTGCCAATAAAGGCAAGTGGCTTGTTGGGAATCGTACGCAAGATTCCGATTAACGAACCCAGCAGGAAAGCGATAAAAAATGCAAGTACCGCAGTCCAAACCATGGTCCAGACACCTGAACCTAAGAGTTGTAACCATGTTGGTGCATCAGCAACAGGAGAGTAACTTTCACCACCTATAGCTTTACAGACGGATTCAGCCCATGCAGCCTTATCCAAACTATATTCATTTGAGGGGAGACAATATGCTGTCCAGTTAAGTGAGCCTACTGACATGTGTGCTCCTTTGTATTTTTAATTTTGTAAAAAACTTATAGACCAGACCTTGATTTAAGCCTGATCTATAAACTGTGATTTGAGCACGGAATTAATTAATGCCAGCGTCTGTAGGATTGGCTTTAAGTTTTAAGTAGGATGAACTCATTGGCATATTTAAGTTCACATTCTTTGGTGCAATTGGAGATTGGAACCACTTTTTATATAAAGCGGCCATTTGACCATTTTTCCACATTGTAGTGACCGTCTTATCCGCAATGGCTTTATATGCTGCATCACCTTTAGGAAGCATAATGCCGTAAGGCTCAGAAGAAAGCACTGGACCTACAATTTTAAAGTCTTTCGGATTTGAAGATTTCGCAATGAGACCGGCAAGAATATTGTCATCCATAACAAATGCTGCTGCACGTCCTGATGCCACCATTGCGAATGAATCAGAATGATCTTTACCGTAAACGTTGTTTACGTTGACCTTTTCACCTTTTTCACCCATTTTGATGTATTTATCAGATGTAGTTCCTTGTGTTGTCACTACAGCTTTACCATTTAAATCTGCTATTGATTTAATTGGTGCATTTGCTTTGACTGCCATGCGTACTTCTGTCGCATAGTAGTTGGTAGAGAAGCTTACTTGTTGTTGGCGTTGAATAGAGTTGGTGGTTGTTCCACACTCCATATCAATATTGCCTGCCAGCATTTCTGGAATACGTGTAGATGAAGTAACAGCCTTATATTCTACTTTAAGGTTAGGCATTTTAAGGGTTTTTTTAAGTTCGTTGGCAAAGTTATTGCAGATATCAACCGCATAACCCATTGGTTTACCACCAACAACATAGGAAATTGGATCTGAAGACTCACGATAACCAATGATGACTTTTCCTGATTGCTTGATTTTTGCCAAAGTATCAGCAGCTTGAACTTGTGAAAAAGCGCCACCAGCCATAAGTACGCCAAGCGCAGTGGTGAATACTTTTTTTGATAGTGCTTTTGTAGATTGTGTCATTTTGAGTTCTCCATTACATGATTATTTTGGCATTACAATAGTGCTTGTCCTTAAATTAAGCAGTTATCGTGCCAATGCTTTTCCTTGAAAGAATGATCCATCATATTTCTTTATATCATTATTTTTATACTCACTATTCCAATAAGTAAAGGATAAAAATAATAAATTTAGCAAAACTAGAAATGTGATTGGTATCACAAAGCGAAACCTATTTTATTTAAATATTTTGAAATAAATAGCCCTAAGCTCATTTATTTTTGCTTATAGTTTTTTAAACTATATTTAGATATTTGATGGCTATTTCACCAGTACTAATATGTGACTATTCGATAAGTCATTCATAAAAATAATACATTTTTAAAATTTAACTTTAACTTATAAATAATAAATATTTTTATGTGATTTATTCATTTTTTTTGCTAGTCGTCCCATGGTTACTGTGGTATAAAAAATCAATAGGCATGAATTTTGCTTTATTTACTAAAGCAAAACAAAGTGAAATAAAGCACTGTGGGAAGTATAGATATGAAGTTATCGGTTGGATTAAAAGTTGCAAACTCGTTGTCGCTTACGCCACAACTGCAACAAGCCATTCGATTACTACAATTATCGAGCTTAGAACTTGAACAGGAAATTCAAATTCAACTGGACAGTAATCCTTTGCTTGAAAAAGTTGAAGAAGAAACACATGAAAGTTTGGAAAGTGCACAACAAGAACAACAAGAGTATGAACTTTCAGATGCTTTAAATGCCAATCATTTGCCTGACGAGTTACCTGTTGATACCGATTGGGATGATGTATATACCCATCAATCTACTGCAATTGAGCGTCCAGAGTTTGAAGACCGTGAAGACAATCGCCATTCCAATGCATCATTAAAAGAGCATATGCTGGGACAAGTGAATTTGTTGCATTTTTCCCCAGTCGATAGGTTAATTGCGTATTGCATTGTAGATGCCTTGGATGAAAAAGGTTTTTTGGAGGCGGATATCGATGAAATCGTCAGTTCTGTTCAACATTTGCTACAACAAATGGACTATGACATTGAAGTAGAAGAAGACGAGGTTTTGGTTGTCTTAAAGCATATTCAACGGCTTGAACCGATAGGTATTGGAGCACGAAATCTTGCAGAATGTCTTTTTGTGCAAATCGAAGCTCTCCCTATAACGACTTTGTTTAGGAAAGAAGCCTTGATGTTATTAAAACATTATGAGCTTTTGGTCAGTAATGATCTCAATAAATTGATTAAGCAAACTGGATTAAATGCTGAATCATTGAAATCAGCAATTGAATTGCTCAAAACCATGAAGCCATATCCTGGGGCAGAGTTTGAGCAAAAAGAATCAGATTACCAAATTCCTGATGTAGTGGTTTCCAAAAAGAATAATCACTGGCATGTTCAGCTGAATCCAGATGTTTTGCCTAAGTTGAGAATCAACTCTTTTTATTCAGGCATGATCAAACGTGCAGATCAAAGTGATGAGAATCAGTATTTACGTAATCAAATGCTGGAAGCTAAAAACTTTATCAAAAGTGTCGATGAGCGCCATAAAACGTTATTAAAAGTCGCCAGTTGTATCGTACAGCATCAACGTGAATTTTTAGAAATTGGTGCAGAAGGTATGAAGCCTTTGGTGTTGAGAGATGTTGCTGAAGAAGTTGAATTACACGAATCAACAGTGTCGCGAGTCACCACGAATAAGTTTTTACTCACACCATTGGGTTTGTTTGAGTTGAAATATTTCTTTTCAAGCCATGTGGGAACGACTTCGGGTGGTGAAGCATCATCAACAGCAATTCGTGCCAAAATTAAAAAATTGGTGGCGGATGAAAATCCTCGTAAACCATTGTCTGATAATACGATTGCTAATTTGTTAAAAGAGGATGGGATCGATGTTGCACGACGTACGGTCGCAAAATATCGCGAATCGTTACATATTCCATCGTCATCAGACAGAAAAGTCTTGATCTAGTTTTTAAAGTGTGGCTATTCTAATGATTCATTATGACGAAATAATGAATCGCTTGTTTGTCTTTTGGAGTAACTTAAATGATTGCATGATATTAAGCACAGTTTTTTCCTTGGTGAATTCTGTCATGAAATCGTTTTGGTTATGACTTTCATATTCCTATAAAAGGAGAGGGATAAAGCTATGCAAATTACAATTCGTGGACATCATTTAACCATTACACCTGCAATAGAAGAAAATATTCGAGATAGATTCGCGCAGATGACAAAGCATATTGATCAAGTGAACAGTATGCAGGTGAAATTAAGTAAAGATCATCAATTAGATAAAAGATCAAAAAAAGGCAGTGCAAATCATATCGCAGAAGCGATTGTTCGTTTGCCCGGGATCGAGCTTTTTGCGCAAGCAACTGCGGATGATATGTATAATGCCATTACTAAGCTGACCGATAAATTAAAAAGACAATTAGATAAGCATCGTAAAATGCAGCTGGATTATCAGCCGATGAATATTTTAGCGACTTAAACTTCAATATTTTTAAACATTTTAGAAAGAGGTTGAAAATACCTCTTTTTTTTATCTATATTTTTTGTACCAGCTAATGAATTATTTTAGTGAGTTATAGTAAAATAGCCAGTTTTTACACTGTTAGTCCTAATAAGAGGTCGATGCAATGAATAGTGAACAGCTCACTGAAATCTTAAAAGCAGCTTTTCCTGATGCTGAAGTTGCTGTCAGTGGACAAGCAGGTAAATTTGATCTCCGTATTGTCGATGATCAGTTTGAAGGGAAACGTCCTGTTCCTCGTCAACAAGCTGTTTATGCACCACTTAACAGTTATATTGCTAGTGGTGAAGTACATGCGGTCACTATTCGTGCGATGACTAAAGAAGAATGGCGCAAAGCCAGTATGTTTGGAGCTTAAGCGTCAATGGATAAATTTGTCATTCAAGGCGGTGTAAAACTCGAAGGTGAAGTACGTATTTCGGGTGCAAAAAATGCGGCATTACCTTTGTTGGCTGCAATGATTCTTGCAGACACACCAATTACTTTAAG
This sequence comes from Acinetobacter sp. Tol 5, assembly GCF_019702905.1. Taxonomy (NCBI): domain Bacteria; kingdom Pseudomonadati; phylum Pseudomonadota; class Gammaproteobacteria; order Moraxellales; family Moraxellaceae; genus Acinetobacter; species Acinetobacter sp. Tol 5. The sequence goes on from NZ_AP024708.1 coordinate 799,604, forward strand.
AAATGTCCCAAATTTAAAAGATGTCCGTACCTTGGTTAAATTGATTGGTGGTCTTGGCGTCACCATGAGTTACGAGGGAGAAACCGTGATTGCGGACACCTCTACTCTGGATAATCAATTTGCACCTTATGAATTGGTAAAAACCATGCGTGCATCAATTTTGGTGCTTGGACCATTATTAGCGCGCTATGGTAGTGCAAAAGTCTCACTTCCGGGTGGTTGTGCGATTGGCTCACGCCCTGTAGACCAGCATTTAAAAGCGTTGGAAGCTTTAGGTGCGCAAATTGAGGTCGAAGCGGGTTATGTACATGCCAAAGTCGATGGACGTTTGAAAGGTGGTGAAGTCATCTTTGATATGGTGACGGTCGGTGGAACTGAAAATATTTTAACCGCAGCTGTTTTGGCTGATGGGGTCACGACGATTCGTAATGCTGCACGCGAACCTGAAATTACAGATTTAGCGCAAATGCTGATTAAAATGGGCGCAAAAATCGAAGGTTTGGATACAGACACCTTGGTGGTTACAGGTGTTGAAAGCCTACACGGTTGTGAGTATTCAGTGGTTGCTGATCGTATTGAAACTGGTTCATATTTGGCTGCTGCGGCAATCACTGGCGGTAAAGTAAAAACCACCCATACTGATCCAAATTTGCTTGAATCTGTTTTAGATAAATTTGAAGAAATGGGTGCGGAAGTCACCCGTGGTGAAGACTGGATTGAGCTTGATATGATGGGCAAACGTCCAAAAGCAGTCAGTTTCCGTACTTTACCTCATCCAGAGTTTCCAACAGACATGCAAGCACAGATCATGGCTGTAAATGCAATTGGTCGTGGCTTCGCAACAATTTCTGAAACGATTTTTGAAAATCGTTTTATGCATGTTCCTGAATTGGCTCGTATGGGTGCAAATATTCAGGTTGAAGGTAATGATGCTATTGTGACAGGTGTAGAAAAACTATCTGCTGCACCTGTAATGGCAACTGACCTGCGTGCTTCATTTTCTTTAGTTTTGGCTGCTTTGGCAGCTGAAGGCGAAACCATTGTTGATCGTATTTATCATATTGACCGTGGTTATGAGAATATCGAAGCAAAATTACAAGGTCTAGGTGCCCAAATTAAGCGAGTGAGCGAGACAAGTTAATGAGCGATATGAGAAACGATGATCCAAATTTTGACGTTATGGGCAATTTTGATCATGGTTTGACTTTGGCATTGAGTAAAGGACGTATTCTCAAAGAGACGCTTCCTTTACTTGAAACTGCGGGAATTAACTTACTGGAAGACCCAGATAAATCGCGTAAGTTAATCTTCCCAACCACACATAAACAAGTTCGTATTTTAATTTTACGCGCTTCTGATGTGCCAACTTATGTTGAAAATGGCGCGGCAGATATTGGTGTCGCAGGTAAAGATGTGCTAATGGAACATGGCGCTCAAAATGTCTATGAACCATTAGATTTAAAAATTGCCAATTGTAAGTTAATGACTGCAGGTAAAGTGGGCATGGTACGTCCTAAAGGACGTTTAAAGATTGCCACAAAATATGTCAATTTAACTCGTCAATACTATGCAAGCCTAGGTGAGCAAGTCGATGTGATTAAACTTTATGGCTCAATGGAGTTGGCGCCTTTGGTAGGTTTAGGGGATTACATTGTAGACGTGGTTGATACAGGAAATACTTTGCGTGCCAATGGTTTAGAACCTTTGGAAGAAATTTGCAAAGTGTCTTCACGTTTGATTGTGAATAAAGCAAGCTTTAAGCGTAAGCAAACTTTATTAAATCCTATACTTGCACAGCTTGAAAAAGCAGTGGAAGAGCGTGAACAGCAAAAGTAATATCCTCAAGTCAATGTATAATCAAAATCACCACTCAAACTAGAGTGGTGTTTTTTTATAATCAAAATCAAATTTTTAACAAATTATGGCATAACCTAAATACGGTTTATGATAAAACATCATAGTCATTCATATATAAAAGCTCAGATGAAAACGCCTCAACAACGTAAAAATCAATCTATACAGATCCTTAAGCAAAATTCAATTCCCTATATTGATCACTTACCTGTGATCGAATCTGTGGAAGAAGCGCAAATGCGTACAGCTGAAGAGATTGCAAAACGAGCGATTGCTTGTTTATGGGTCATTCAGGTGGCTTGTGATCTAAACAATGATCAATACGATGATGAAACGCAGGAATTTGTATTTGATATTTTAAAAAAAATGCAAGTTTTAGCGGAATTGACCAAAAAAGAGCAGGCGATTTTAAAGCGTGATGTATCTGAACAAGACGTTGTTAATATGGTTTGGAAATACGAAGCTTATTGGGTCTTGTTATGGGCTTTAGGTCTCGTGGATGAGCTCACTTATCCTGATCATATTATTGATTGTGATTTTGCGATTCAAGCGGTGACCTCCTGTGAAACATTTGATGCTTTTATGAGCAAAGTGAAATTACGTGAGATTGAGGAAATTTTAGATCAGGCAGATTTAATTTATCGTTATGATTGGGCTTGTGTGGATGCGCGTTTAAAACAGCAGCAAGCACCTGCAAATCTAAACTCATCGGTTGTTGTTGAAAGACACGGTGCATTGAATTGGTTAATTCAGGCAGATAGTGACTGGGATTATCCAGATGTGAGTACTTAAATCAGATTTTGTATGATCAACAGTATTCCTCATCAGACTTTCCTATCAAACTAAGTTAAATTGACTATGTGATCTTTGCCCACAAGATGTTCAAAACAAGGTAAACTAAATCTTTCTTAAACAACCTTGTGGGTAAATTGATGCGACGTTTATCGACTCAAGAGCAGAACTTTAAACAAGTCTTTGCTGACTTGTTAGCTTTTGAAACAGTGAGTGATCCTGAGCTTTTAAAAACAGTAGACCAAATTATTGCAGATGTGCGTCAGCATGGCGATGCACATGTATTAAAACTCACTCAACAGTTCGATCGACATCCAGCGCATCAATTTTCAGATCTAGAACTGTCACAAACCCAATTGAAAGCTGCATTTGAGGGGTTAACGGTTGAAATTCGTGACGCCTTAGAAATGGCAGCACAACGTATTCGTTCATTTCATCAAGCACAAAAACAAGAAGGTTGGACTTATATTGATGGTTTGGGCAATACCTTGGGGCAAAAAGTAACACCTTTAGATCGTGTTGGGATTTATGTTCCAGGTGGTTTGGCATCTTATCCATCTTCTGTGCTGATGAATGCCATACCTGCACATGTTGCTGGCGTACAAGAAATTATCATGGTTGTACCTGCGCCGAATGGTGAATTAAACCCTTTGGTCTTGGCTGCTGCATATCTGGCTGGAGTACATCGTGTATTTACCATTGGAGGTGCTCAAGCAGTTGCGGCATTGGCTTATGGTACAGAAACAATTCCACAGGTAGATAAAATCACTGGACCCGGCAATCGTTTTGTTGCCGCTGCAAAACGTGCGGTTTTTGGTCAAGTGGGAATTGATATGATCGCTGGACCTTCTGAAATTTTAGTGTATGCAGAAGGTGAAAATAATCCAGAGTGGTTGGCGATGGATGTATTGTCACAAGCAGAGCATGATGCTGTTGCACAGGCAATTTTTATCACACCGGATGAGCAGCTTTTAAATGATGTGGAGCTGGCAATTGAAGCACATTTGGCTGCTTTGCCAAAAGCAGAGATTGCGCGAACATCGATTGCGAATCGTGGAGCTTTAGTTTTGGTTAAAAACCGTCAAGAAGCGATTGATTTAATTAATCAAGTTGCGCCAGAACATTTAGAGTTGTGTTTGGATGAGGCACAATTGATGTCAGAAAGCATTCGCCATGCAGGTGCGATCTTTATGGGACGTTATACACCTGAAGCGATTGGTGATTATTGTGCAGGTCCTAACCATGTATTGCCAACATCAGGCACAGCACGTTTTTCATCACCTTTGGGTGTTTATGATTTCCAGAAACGTTCAAGTTTAATCATGTGTTCTGAGCAGGGGGTTAAACCACTGGCTAAAACAGCAGATCTTCTTGCTCAGCAAGAGGATTTGGATGCACATGCACGATCTGCACGATACCGTTACCAGTAATTAAATTGAATACCTCATTGATTATGTAATGCAAATTCCTCTCAAAGCAAAAGAGAGGAAGCTATTTAAAGTAGAATGCAGAGTCTCTGGCATTTATTTTGATAGCTTTGAATTACCTTCTCTCAATGCGCTTTTAGTGAGTTGCACTTAAAGTGGTGTAAGAGGCAGATGAGGCAAATAAGAGATAAGAAAATGTCAAAGATTCGTCCTGAACAAATGCGTTTTTGGAGTCCTGAGGTACGTGAGTTAGATCCGTATGTCCCGGGAGAACAGCCTAAAATTCAAAATTTATTAAAACTGAATACCAATGAAAACCCTTATCCGCCATCGCCGAAAGTGGTTGAAGCGGTTGAAGCTGTTTTGGAAAATTCCGCGGATGCATTACGACTTTATCCAGATCCCGATGCAACTGCATTGAAACAAGCAATTGCTCAACAACAGCATGTCAATATTGCCAATGTTTTTGTCGGCAACGGTTCAGATGAAGTTCTAGCCCATATTTTTAAGGCTTTTTTCGTACAAGATCAGCCTATTTTATATCCAGATATTACCTATAGTTTTTATCCTGTTTATAGTCAGTTTTTTGGGCTTTCTGCTCAAACAAAAATCATTCCTCTAAATGAGCAGTTTGAAATCGTGGTGGATGATTATAAACAGCCTAATGGTGGAATTATTATTACCAATCCAAATGCGCCCACCAGTATTGCATTGGGTTTAGATGCTATTGAAGAAGTTTTACAATCCAATCCAGATGTTGTGGTGGTGATTGATGAGGCTTATGTTGACTTTGGAGCAGAATCTGCGGTACAGCTGGTTGAAAAATATGAGAATTTAGTGGTCTGTCAAACGACTTCAAAATCTCGTTCTTTAGCGGGACTACGCGTTGGATTTGCGATAGCACAGCCACATCTCATTGCAGCATTAGAAGCTGTTAAAAATAGTTTTAACTCCTATCCGATTGATCGTTTTGCCATTGCTGCTGCCGTTGCGTCTTTTGAAGATCAAGAATACTTTGAAGCGCAATGTCAAAAAGTGATTCTCAGTCGCGACAAACTGGTTGCAGACTTAGAAGCGATAGGCTTTAAAGTGCTGCCATCTAAAGCGAATTTTATATTTGCATCTTTACCGTCTAAAGATGCTGGTGAACTTGCACAGGCGTTGCGTGAAAGGGGGATTATTGTCCGTTATTTTAATAAGCCTCGTATTAACCAGTTCTTAAGGATTACGATAGGTACAGATGAGCAAAATCAACGGCTTGTTGATACTTTAAAGCAGGATATCTTGTCTTAACTGTAATTATTGCATGTGGTCGACATGGATGTCGCCTTGCTATTGTGATGCAGATAAAATGGCTGATAGGGAAACAAAAGCCATTTTATTTATATTGCGTGAATTATGCTTATTAATTTCGTTCCGTTTATTGGTCTTCTGGCTGATACCAAGTATTGAGCAGATCAAGCATTGCGGAAACTTTATCAAAACATTCCTGATATTCAGCATCGCAGTCAGACGCAATGGTGATTCCCCCACCTGCCCATACAGAAACGTCATTTTGATGTTTTTGAATGGAGCGAATCAGAATATTCCAAGATCCTGTACCATCAAAATTAAAATATCCCAAAGAACCACAATAAGCACCCCGCGGAGCACACTCTAACTCTTCAATAATTTGCATTGCTCGAATTTTTGGTGCGCCTGTGATTGAGCCACCTGGTAAAGCCGTCAAAAGTACATCTAATGGATTGACTTCAGGTTTTAATATTGCTGTGACTTCACTCACCATGTGGTGGACTTGGTTAAAAGACTCAATATTGAAAAGTTTAGGTGTTTTTACTGAACCTGTTTCGGCATATACACTTAAATCATTACGTAACAAATCAACGATCATGACATTTTCTGCCTGATCTTTTTGAGAATGAATTAACTGATCTTTGGATTGTTGATCTAAATCAGGATCATCATAACGTGGCATCGTGCCTTTGATGGGCTTAGTGATAATTTTACGATCCGCTTTAAAATCAATAAATAATTCAGGTGAACAACTCAGTAACTCAAAATCATCAAGTTTTAAATAACCTGAATAAGGTGCATCAGTCAGTTTCCAAAAACGTTCAGCTGTATCTAAAAGTAAGCCTTGCGCCTTTGCGCTGAACTCTTGTGTCAAATTGATTTGATAGCAATCGCCAGCCTTAATGTATTCTTGAACTTGGGTAAAAGCTCGTGCATAGTCTTGTTTTGTCCACATCGCTTGACAAAGCGTGTTGAGTTTAAATGTGCTTGGTGCTTGATTTGTATGTAGTAGATTCTGTACGAATGTGAAAAATTCTTCTGCACAAGATTCTAAGCTGCAGAAAACTAATTGTTGATTTTCAATATGAATAAAAGTTTGATATTCACCCATATAAAAATTAGGCTGGGCTTTTGTTGCTGAATCAATATGTTGGGCACTGGCATAATTGTAGTCGATAAATCCAATATAACCTCCTTGAAAATTTTCAACGGTATCCGAAGAGGAGAGTGGATTAAAAGAAAAAAAATGATCGAACTTATTTGTATTTTGATCTTTTTGATAATTGCTAAAGTCGGTTCGTGTATAAGTCTCATATTGTTGTGAGGTTGAAATACAATACTTTTCAGGTAAGAAGGCGATGACATCTTGCCCTGAATTTTTTAAATAGACACAACCAAAAAGCGAGTGAAGTCGATGTAATACTGTAGCAATGCTGTTTGATGGAAAATGTAATAACTTCCGAAACATAGGGAGATTGAACTCAAAAAGAAAAATTGATTGATTCGGCTATATTCTACCTGAAAACCAAGGTGAAAAAACTGTTTACCGTTTATCGGTTTTATCAACTTTGTGATAAACAGCGGTTGAACAAAAAAATAACATAATGTAGTGAAACTGCTTACCGTTTATCGGTTTCATCTCCTTTTTGATAAACAGCAGTTGAACAAAAAGTAACATACAGTTAATTTAAAAGGGCAAAACGGACTACTCAAGGATTGGTGTTCTAAGTTGTAAAACAACTAAAAACAACAGGGAACTACGGAGAGTGGTTAAAAATGAAAAAAAATGCTCTTGGGAGAGTACGGATTATGAAATTATTTACTAAACTCGCTTTAGTTTCTGCTGTTGCTGTTAGCTCAAATGCAATGGCTCTGCAAGCAATGGATGATGCTGCACTGAGTGCAACCACAGGTCAAGATGGTATCAATGTTGGTATTGATGCTTCTAAAATCGAAATTGCTAAACTACATGTTTTTGATGGTGATGGTTTGGCTGTAAACGCAACAACTGGTGGTTCAGGTAAAGCGGGTGCGATCACTTTAAATAATGTGGTTGTGACCAAGACAGGTACTGGTAATCTAGCTGATTTAGTAATTGATACTGATGGTAGTGCAACAGCTGGAGCAACGGGCAAGCCATTTTTAAACGTAGCGGCAGCAATTAATGCGCTTAAAATTGATTTAGGTAAAATTGAAGTTAATAACGTGACAGGTACGGCGGGAGCTTATAAGCCTGATGCTGGTTCTGCTGAAATTTTAAGTGGTTTAACGGTAAATGTAGGCGCAACAACTGCAAACATTCAATTGGGTAATACACCACAAGGTGCAATGATTAAATTGAATGGTTCAATGATTGGTGGTTTATCAATCAGTAACTTAGCATTTAAAGATGCTTCTGCTGGTGGTGGCGGTTATATCGTTTTAGGTGGCGTAAAAGTAACTGATACAGGTTCAGCAAATTTGGCTTTAGATGCTGATATTGCAGTAACACCACAAGGTTTAGCTGTAACAGCAATGAAAAGTGCAACAGGTACAGATATTTATTTAACTAAAGTCGTGTTGGGTGGTGGTACAGGTTTTGTACCAGGTACTCCAGGAACTGCTGGTACAGGTACAGGTACAGGCTCAATCGGTGATGTTTCGATTACAGGTATGAAATTCTATAACGGTGGTTCAGCTACGCCAAATGGTGTAAAACTGACTATTTCTGGTCACTAAGTTAGAATTGATTGGTTGTAAAAAGACGCATGCAGAGCATGCGTTTTTTTTTACAAAAAAACGTCCTAAAAACGACAAAAGTTCAAAAAAAGACTGTTTTTTTTTTCAAAAAACGGTATCTTCTAGTTTCAGGGATGTAGAGTGTTCACTCTAAAAATAAAATCAGCACTTTAGGCAAAATACTGCCGATACTTGATAGTTAAAATTATGTTAGAAATTACTTTAGGTTCGGCATTAATGTACTATTTTGCCAACCATGCGCTAGATGTAAAACCCAAGCCAAAGGATGCTGTTTATTATACTGAGCTTGCGGATTCTCGAGACCCATCATTCTCACGAAATCATCGTGAGATGGTACAGATTAAACCTGCTTTAGAAAATCAATTCCGTGGGATCGTCCGTCAGGCATATGACTATAGTTGTGGCTCTGCGGCGCTCACGACATTGCTTAATGGATATGTCGGAACAAATTTAACTGAACAGCAAACCATGGAAGGTTTATTACGTTTTGGAGAATACAACCGTATTATCGAACGTCGAAGTTTTTCTCTGTTGGATATGAAACGTTTTGTGGCTGCGATTGGTTATGAGAGCGGCGGCTTTAAAGGGGAATTCACAGACTTAATTAATCAAAATCAACCTGTGATTGTGCCTATTTCTTATGCAGGCTTTAAACATTTTGTCGTATTTAAAGCGTATAAAGATGGTCGGGTCTATGTAGCTGACCCTGCATTAGGAAATATTAGTTTTGACCAAGAGCGCTTTAAGCAAGTTTGGGAAAATAATACTTTATTTATGATTAATGCGCCTAAGGACCAACAACGTAATATGTTGGCTTTACAAGAGGCGGATATGCGTCATGTTGATGATGCAACAATTAATCGTTATGCATTGGTAGAGGCTCAATATTCAACAGATTACGTCAATAGATTGGCAGATAAAGCATCAACCATGCGTAAAGTAATTGACCTAGATACCAAGTCAGCAACCTATAATCAGCCAATTACAACTTACCTACGACTCTATTATAAACGTAAGTAAAAGATGGACTAAAAATTACATAACTGAATTGGATTTTTTGGGATAGGAATAATATGAATAATCAATGGATGAAAAGAACTTTACTTGCAGTGAGTATTCAGTTTGCAATTGGAAGTTTATATGCGGCTGAAACAAATACTGAGGTTGATGCAAGTGCTGAAGCAGCAGTAGATCAAGCTGTTCCAGCTAAAGAAGATGTACAGATTAATAAAGATGAAACAAAATCTTTAGCACCAAAGTCAGGCTCTCAAGCGGCTGAAGCATTACAAAAGAAAGAAGGGGATGCTTCTCAGGAAACCAACTTACAAGAAGTTTTTACATCCAATGAGCGGCAATATTCCTTAATTAAAAAAGGAGAAATATCAACTTTCTATGATTTGGATTATTCATATTATCGCGATTCACAACTGAATTTGGGGATTAATGAAGGTACTGCTTACCAACTTCGTGTAGACGAGGATGCAAGTCATACCATTACCAATACCTTTACGGCGCAATATGGCGTTCGAGATAATTTAACCTTTACCGCCTCTCTCCCTTTTATCGCAAAATCAGATAGTTTAAAAGATGCAACTGCCGCAGGTTTAGGGGATATTAACTTTGGAGCACGTTGGGAACCGTTCCCACTTAAAGCTGGTCGTTTACCGCTGATTTTATTTGGTAGTGTATCGACAAAAACAGGGGATAGCCCATACGAAATTAACCCGAATACAGATCTCTCCACAGGTAAGGGGTATTATTCTGTCGGTTTCGGTGCAAGTACCCGAAAATATATTGACCCTGTTGTATTATTTGCCTCTGTTTCGGCTAACTATGGATTTAAAGAAACTGGTTTAAACCAAGTGCGTGGTGGTGGAAATGCCAATGGTCAGGGTGGTCAGCAGCTCGGTCAACGGGTTTTAGAAGAATTTGATCCAGGAGTGACAGGCGGATTCTCTTTCGGTTTTGCGTATTCATTTAACTATGATGTATCTATGACCATGTCATATCAACAATCATTTAATATGAATACCTCCTTTACCTATCAGGCAAATCCAGCAACCCCTGAAAAGGGACGTGAAAAATATGATGCTGCGAATCAATCAAGTGGTATGTTCTCGATTGCTTTAGGTGTGCGAGTCAATCCTGAAACCATTGTGAATGGTACATTGGGCATTGGTTTAACTGAGGATTCACCGGATATTTCACTTGGATTGTCCTTCCCATTAGATATTATTGGCTTTGGTAAGAAAAAAGCTCGCTAAGGAGTGTAAGGTATGAAAAACATACGTTTGCGCCCATTAGTAACAGCAATTTTATTAACAGGGTGTTCAACTCAAGTATTTGCACATTTAGGGCTTAACCTATCTGTAGATATACGTTCATTGACGATGGGGAATGCTGTTACTGCAGACCCTCCAGGAATTAGTGCAATTCATTTTAACCCGGCTGGATTGACGAAACTTAAAGGTCTACAGACCGACGTACAAGGTATCATTGCAAACTTTGATGTTCAACGAGAGTTTTCTGCACCGCCAGGTTATAACGTATTTGGTTATTCTGATGATCCTTTAATCTGTAATGATGCACCTGATAATCCTTCCAGCTTATGTACAGACTATAAAGACTCTGTACGTGGTGACGTTGAATATGCAAGTTTATACATTCCTATTTTAAAGAAAGTTGTAGATTTGGGACCCGGATGGCCAGTATTGGCGCCTACTGGTGGAGTTTCATATAATCCGCCAGGTTCAAAATTAACCTATGCAACCGCAGCTTACGCACCGATGGTGGCAGGATTTGGTTCAGAAGATAAAAATCCCGGCAACTTTATGGGACAACAGGTTGCCATTGAACGTATTACATATTTATCACCTTCTGTTGCATATCAAGTCAATGATCAACTCTCTTTGGGAGCTTCGATTGGGATGTCATATAATGCCATGGCACTAAAGACAGACTTACGCTTCCCCAATGAAATGATTGGCGTATTACGAATGGTGGATGAGTCTGTTTGTGGACCATTCCGAAATAACTCCAATATGATCACGGATCTTTTGCTATTTGGTATTTGTAATGCCAATGAGGGGATGAATCCTTTTGGTCAGTTCGGGAAAATGCAGGTTTCTTTAGAACAAAGTCTGAGTCCAAGCTATAACTTGGGTTTAATGTGGGAGCCAACTGAAAACTTTGGTTTTGGTATGGTCTATCAAAGCTCGGCAAAAATGCGTATGAAAGGTAAATATTTTATTGATAATGCCAACGCGCCAAGAGAACTGATTAAAGGCTTAAACTCATCTGCGACGGGGCAGATCCTTGCTGCGATTCTTGGGTTTCCAGGTTATATACCACCAACAGAATCTGGTTTGATCGCAATGGATTTGGAATATCCAGCACATTTCCAAGCAGGGATAAAATATAAGGTTTTACCTGATTTACAAGTGAATTTCGATGTTGGGTGGACAGACTTTAAAGCGTGGGAAAAATTCCAATTTGAGTTTGATCGCCAAATTTCAGCATTAAAAATTGCTAAACTTTTATCCAATCAAGTCACAGATACTTCATTGGCTTTCCCGCTTGGCTTTAAATCACCATGGAGCTGGGGAATTGGTGTTGAGTATTCAGCCAATGACCGTTTAAAACTTCGAGCAGGTTATGAACCTCGTGCCAGTGCGATTCCGGCTGATAAACGAAATACTATGGTACCGATCAATAATGCTCAATTATTCGGTTTAGGTTTAGGTTACCGTTTTGATGAAGATACGGATATTGATTTATCTGTGGGCTTCTTACGTAGCCGAGATAATATTCCTGCAAATACCAGTAGTTTAGCGAATAAAACAGGGGTAGATAATTTACTGCTCAACCCATATGCTGGATTGAATGTAAAAACAAATACCAAAGTCACAATTCTAGGGATTAACTACAGAACGAGATGGTAATGCATTTAAAAGCTGAGAAAAAAATAGTTTTGACTTCTTTGTGGCTGGTAATTGGTATGAGCTTAGCCACATCAGCTTGCTATGCATCCAGTTTCTATACCATTATCGGACCTGATGGGCATCCGATGATTATCCAAAAACCTGAATCATCAACAAAACCTGAAACCAAACAAAAAAATAATGAGAAGAATGAAAGCAAAACTGTAAAACCTATTATTGAGGCTATTCAACCTCAATCCAGCACAACACAAAATAAAAATGTGACTCAACCTGAGCGTTTTCCTACAAGTGCGCCAGAGCCAAAAAAACCTGTGATACCTTTAACTAAGCATTCATCAGAAATCCAAACAAAGTCGCAAGAAACTGTTAAGGGTTCACCGCAACCACAAAAAACTGTTTCGTCATCAGTACAGCCAGATGAACAAGAAAAAACAGCTGTAGTTGTTCCAGAAACCAAAACTGCTGAAATAGCTAAATCACAACATGATGCTAAACAAGTCGAAAAACAACAAAAGAGTTTAACGACTCAGAACTCACAAATTTCCAAAGCTGCGCTTAAAACGCAGAGTATCCAAGAAACTGAAGACAAAAATTTCACCATCATTGATGGTGAAAAGTATGTGAATAATGAATATCTGGAAGATCGTGAATTTAATCTCGAGGGGAAAAAGCGATTTTATATGACCCCAGAAATTGGTGCAGTACATGGGCGTTATGAAACAATTGAACGACAAAAGGGACTGAGTACAAGTCTCTTAAACCGTATTCGAGGCAATCCAGATGCTGACGAAAAAAAACCAGTCGTGCTATCTTCAACTTATTTCCGATTACCTAAAGACGAAGTGGTTCATAATTTAGAACAAGCTTGTTTCACAGGTAAAAAAATACTTAAAGCAAAAGGTTTATCACTTAAAAATCAAGAGATTGGTTTATGGCCTGTTGCGCCGATTAAAGCGCATTTTGCTTATGAAGTGGTGAAATTAGATGCTCAGGTACAAAATATACTTTTGACCTCCTACGCATCCTCTTCTAAGACACAAACCTACTATTGGCCTTTAGTTGTATTTTTAGATGAACAAGGCTGTGTCATTGAAGGTGTCAGTGGCTTTAAAAATGAAGAATCACATGACAACAATTTACAATATGCCGCAATGGAAGGTGTGTTGAGAAAACCAGAAAAAGCGACTTATCTATTTTTAACACCATTATCCTCAGCTATAGATGTTGAAAATAAACAGTTAACAAATCATGGACAAATTAAGCTGAGTGTTATTCAGTAAGGACGAGATTATGAAAAAAAGAGTATTAGCCCCTTTCGTTTTAACGAGTTTAGGTTTAGCACTTACTGGTTGTGGTGGTGAAAGTTCAACAGTCAATGAAGATCCCTACAAAGGTATTGTCACTTATACCAATGGCTGTGATGCATCTTATGAAAAATGTTTAGGTTTTTATGTTGATTATCCAGTGACTGGATTAAATTTTGATTGTAGTACAGATACTCGAAATCATTTCAACACCAAATTAGAAGGTGGTTTGGCTTCTGGCGGTTGTTTAATTGGTGATAAGGCAAAATTTTATATTCAGGGTTCTCAATCAGAACGTAAAATTGTTTTTGGGGATGTAGATTTAAACAAAATTCGTCCATTAAAGGTGAGGGGACAACCTGCTGCGATTGGTTTGATTGATATCGCAAGTGCCATGACAGGCAAAACACCTGCCAGTATGGATATGAGCGATGATACTTTTAAAGTCATGGTTGGCTTAGTTCGTGTTTTCCAAGCGATCGGCGTAGAGCAAAATAACAACCAAGTTGGAGACATTCAGCCAATCGAATTATCTGATAATTTAAAAAATAATCTGAAAGATTTACCTGCGGATATTGGTGTTGCTGATTTTCTTGATGGCAGCTATATAGAAAAATTAAAACCATGGCTTAATCTTGAAACGGTCGATAACGATTCGGCACAATTAACAGCACAGCGTTTGATTCAACAGTCTCTGGTTAATATTTACTCTACAAACTTCTTGATTTTTAGTGGGGCAAATGTTGATATTCAAGGATTTACAGGGAAGAGTGACTTAAATACGAAGAACGAATCAATTGCCAATATGTACCTCGTGACTGATCGTCAAGGCTATACCACAGGTTATGCGATGCAATGGGTAGGTGTTCCGCAAAAAGTTGAAGGTAGTACCATTGCTGATTCATTGTTAAAGTTCCTTTTACTCAATCAAGTGGTTCCACAAAAGTTAGATGTCGATCCCCAGCAAGGTTGGATCAGTCCATTCACCCGAAAAATCACCAATCCATTGATATTTAAAAAAGATCAAACCACCACGGATCAACTGAGCATTTATCAAGGTACATTGCTGAACAATACCAATGTAGCTGGTACGGAATATATGTATAAACGTGCCACTGGTGCGACCACTGCTCCGACAGATACGACGGTCTATGGTAAGTGGCGTCAGACACTCAATGCGGATCAGCTTTCAGGTGGTATTGATATTTATAAAACCAATCCTGCGAACTATCTAGATCGAAGAGTTTTCATGACGAAAAATACAGTAAAAACTGGAGAAAAATATTACTTCCCACTGTATGCCAATATTACATTTACGTTTACGAATCCTGAAGTTAATCCAAATACTCAAACCCTAGGTATTGTGATTGATGAAAATGGGGATATCCGTACTAACCTTGGTCGAAATGGTACTTTAAATTCAAATACCTGTGCGGATGTCGATCCAAGCACTTACATTGATAAAGAAACAGGTGTTCAACAATATCGACTGGGTACAACAGGAACTGCTTATATTAATGGGGATATTGAAAAATCAATTACACTGCGTATGATTTTAGCCAATCCTATTTTTGGAAGTCTTGATGGTGCTTTAGTGGGATTAAATGAAAAATTGGTCGTTACCCCTACGAGTGGGACTACCAACGATGACTTAAATAAAGCTTCAGTCTCTTCTGGCGGTATTCGTTTAAACCTTCAACGATTGATTAATGAACAAAATACCTCTAGTGGGGTGAATATAACCAGTTGGGATGGAGACAAAACAATTCCGGCAACTTGGGTCAATTTACAAGCGGTTTATCAGGCAATCTATAACAATACAGATACTAATAAAGATAAGCTTACTATAGAACAAAAAGAGTTAGCGAAGCGTCAGCAAGGGACGCTATCGGTAAGTTTGCCACAGTGTTATACAGTGAAAACCAAATAATCTCATTGCGCTAAAAAAATCCCCCAATTGAGATTGGGGGATTTTTTTAGCTCTCTATATAATTGACTATCAATAAAATAATTTTTAATCAACCTGTTTGGTCGAGACGTGTTCCTAATGTTTCTAAGTGCATTGGAAAGATATTATTTTTTCGATCTTCAAAATAATGACGTAATGTACGTTCAACGCTTGGGAATGCTAAATCATTCCAAGGGATTTCATGTTCTTCAAATAATCGGCTTTCGAGTGTTTCTTCTCCAGCACCAAAAAAACCATCTTTAATTTGTGTTTTAAACAACACATAAATCTGTCCAATGCGTGGAATATTATACATACAGTACAATTGTTCGATTTCTACTTCTGCTTCTGATTCTTCACGTGTTTCACGTGCTGCACCTTGCTCCATGGTTTCAAACAGTTCCATATACCCAGCAGGTAATGTCCAAAGCCCATAGCGAGGTTCTATTGCACGGCGACAAAGTAAAACTTTATCTTCCCAAAGGGCAAGTGCACCGCAAATAACTTTAGGGTTGACATAATGAATAGTGCCACAGTGTGTACAAACTTTACGGATTTTTTGATCACCTAAAGGAATTTTTTCGATTGTCGAATGACCACAAACACTGCAAAAACTCATAAGCTTCATTGAAAATGTGAGATAACTCAGCATAACTGAAAAATTCTACTTTCGCATCATTTATAGCCTTATCCATAAAATTTCATATATGATAGAAAGAGAACAAAAATATTGAGTGAGATACATGCAGGATCATGAGTTAACACAAATATTGCAAAACAGATTACGTTTTGGCAGAAGAACATTTCCTGCCAATGCTGCGGTTCTGATTGCAATTACTCAGGAAGCTGATCCTAAAATTTTGTTGACCAGACGTTCTGCATATCTATCAAACCATGCTGGTGAAGTTTCATTTCCGGGCGGTAAGCGTGATCCGAATGATACCAGTAATATTGTTGTGGCTTTACGTGAAGCTTGGGAAGAAACTGCGTTAAATCCTTTTGATGTCAAGCTGATTGGTGATTTACCCATGGAGCGAGCAAAAAGCGGAATTACGGTGAAACCTGTGGTGGGGTTAATTCCACCTGATATTCAATTGATTCCACAACCGACTGAAATCGATCGTATTTTTTATGCACCGATTAAAAAAATGATGGAATCACAACCCATTCCTTATGAAGTGCGATTGGCACATCAATCTGTATATTTTCCTAGCCTGCGAATCGAAAATGAAATTATTTGGGGTTTAACGGCTAGAATTCTAATTTCATTATTTAAATATGGATTGGATTATCAGAAAAACTGGCCATTTTTATTGAATTCTCCATCATTTAAATCTCAAATCTTTAATCGAAAATAAGTTTTATATTTAAAAGTATTGTTACAGGGAAAAATTGAAAGGAATATCACACGATGATGTATAAATTTAAAGGACTGGCACCTAAAGCGTTACATGAGCCTTTTGATGGTTGGGTTGCTGATAATGCAACTGTAATTGGTCAAGTAGAGTTGGGACAACAAGTCAGTGTTTGGTTTGGTGCCGTTATTCGTGCGGATAATGCGAAAATTCATGTAGGGAATTTCAGTAATGTTCAAGAGAACGCAGTGTTACACACTGATGCAGGTATTGAATTACACGTTGGCGATTATGTGACTATTGGACATCAAGCAATGCTGCATGGTTGTACCATCGGTGAGAATAGTTTGATTGGTATCAATGCAGTGGTTTTAAATCATGCTGTGATTGGTAAAAACTGTATTATCGGTGCCAATAGCTTGATTCCTGAAGGTAAAGTCATTCCAGATAATTCGTTGGTGGTGGGTTCTCCAGGGAAAGTCATTCGAACTTTAGATGAAAATGCAGCTAATTTATTAAAAATGAGTGCAATGCATTATGCCTCACACTATAAAGATTTTATCAATTTAGAAGAGTTTAAGTTTGATTAGTATGGTTGTTTCAAAGTGAATAGCGTCATTTAAAAATGAATGATGTCTTTGAATAAGCCTTTATTTTTTTCGGGCGAGGGGTACATGCAGTACTCTCGCTTCAATACTCATCCCATTAAGAAAAATTACATAACATAAATAAATTGCTTTCATCGCCTTATATTTTAAGAAAATTTAATCAGTTTGCTTAAGTCGTATCCATGCGTTAAAGATATTCAACGGAACACTGCCATCGAGAGCGTTAACATCTTTTTTGCTCAGGAAAAAAGTCTATTGCCTTGATTTTTTGTAGATGAATTTGATCTGATGGATTTTATCTGACAGGCTTTAGCGCTTAGTTCTCGCGCTAATGAAATGAGTGGAGTATCATAGGCAGCATTTTTAATACGGTAAGGTTGTGCATGAAATTGCTGGCATTGGAAACTGCCAATGAGCAGTGTTCCGTTTCGATTGTTGATGAAACTCAAACACTCTATTTTCAACTTGATACGCGAGCAAAGGCACAGACTCAAACGATTTTGCCAATGATTGAGCAAGGCTTTCAGCAAAACCAAATCAGTAATCAAGCGCTGACTGCGATTGCGTTTAGCCGTGGACCTGGTTCTTTTAGCGGTGTACGTATCAATGCCGCAGTGACCCAAGCATTGGCATGGGCACATGATATTCCTGTCATTCCTGTGTCTACATTACAAGCATTGGCTCAGGCAGCATATCAACATGCTCAATTGCTAGAAGTTACAGCCGTTTTAGATGCACGTATGAATGAAGTTTATATGGCGAGTTTTAAGCTCGATCAAAATAACATTATGCAACTTGTAGATGAAGAAAAATTATTAGACTATCAGCAGGCTGTAGCGTATCAAAAATATACTTTAATTGGTTCTGGTGCAACATTGGTCGATGCTGAAGCGACTAAATTTCAGCAGCTTACTGCAAATGCCAACGATATTGCGACGATTGCAAGACAACATGCATTGAAACAGCAATGGCTCAGTGCTGAACAGGCATTACCTGTATATTTGCGTGATAATGCATGGAAAAAAATACCAGAACAAGGCAAGCCATAATCGTTTCTCGCTTTAATTTTTAGGATTTAATTTTTTAGGATTTAACATGGATCTTTTACTGCTACTCAAAGCAGCCATTATGGGTATCGTTGAAGGTATTACCGAATTCTTACCTATTTCAAGTACAGGTCATTTAATTCTTGCATCTGAATTAATGAATTTCTGGACCAAAGAAAAGAGCGACTTATTTGTTGTTGCGATTCAAATGGGGGCAATTGCTGCCGTCATTTATGAATATTGGGGCAAGCTTTGGGGAGCTGCTATCGGTCTGTTTTCTGGCGAGCCTAAAGGTCGACATTTAGGCGTGAGCATTATTGCTGCTTCAATTCCGATCATGATTGTGGGTTTGACTTGCGGTGATATCGTAAAAGAACTTTTGTTTAATGATATTTCAGTAGCGATTGGCTTAATTGTTGGTGGTTTAATTATTTGGTGGGTAGAGAAAAATCCACCTAAAGTTAATGCAGTTGAAGTCGACAATATTACGATTAAAGAAGCAATCTATATTGGTTTGATTCAAGTTTTAGCGCTTATTCCAGGTACTTCACGTTCAGGCGCAACAATTATTGGCGGTATGATGTTGGGTGTATCGCGTAAGGCGGCAACTGAATTTTCTTTTTTCTTAGGTATTCCTGTCATTGTCGGTGCAGGGTTATTAGATCTTTTTAAAAACTATCATATTTATGAAACTACTCAAGATTGGACCGTATTTTTTGTAGGTTTGATTGTTTCGTTTGTTTCTGCATTAATTCTGATTCGTGTTTTGGTGGCTTATGTTTCCAAACGTGATTTTATGGTCTTTGCTTGGTATCGCATTGCATCAGGTTTAATCATTTTATTATTTGCTTTAACAGGTTGGAAATTATGGTAAGCGAGATTCGCTTATTTACAGAATCCACTTTTTTAGAGAAAGCACAGTCTTATCAAACTGTGCTTTCTCTACGTGGAGTCGTGGTTAATATAGAGGTGATTGAAAAACTCAACGCGCGTTTTTTAAGATTAAACCCTGAACTCGCACTATGTGTTAATGAGCAAGGTTTGAGTCTATGTGCCAATGGCATGAGAATGCAGCCTGATTGGAAAGCTGAAATACCACGTCTAAAACGTGCCAGTTTAAAATCAGAAATGATTGCTCGTGCTTGTCATCTTTCAGAAAAACCAAAATTGGTCGATGCCACAGCAGGTTTAGGTCATGACAGCTTGTTGATGGCTTATCTGGGTGCCAATATTCGCTTGGTAGAGCGTCATCCAATTTTGTTTACTTTGCTTGAAGATGCAAAAGCACAGGCTGAAAATGATCCATTTCTAGGAAAAGTCGTTGCGCGAATTGATTTAATTTTTTCGGATTCCACCGTCTATTTAGAGCAATTGATTCAAGACAAACAAACAGTCGATGTGGTTTATTTAGATCCCATGTTTCCGCAACGTGATCAACATCAGCAGGCAGTCAAAAAGCAGGCGCAAGTCAAAAAGCAAATGCAGTTATTGCACATGCTGCTTCCAGAAGATGGTGAAATGGATTTAGGAGATCATCTTTTAGTCTTAGCTCAACACATTGCCAAACGGGTTGTGGTAAAACGTCCTCGATTGGCTGTATTTTTAAATGATCAACTAACCCATCATCAGTGGCAAGGGGATGCTTGTCGTTTTGATGCTTATTTTAACAGCAATCTTATTGAGTAGTTTGGTAACTGTTTCAATAATAGTCGAATTATTGATATATAGTTAAATCAAACATTGATAATTTTTTAGCCAAGCCTAAACTAGATAGGCTGATTGAAGCGACTGCCTTAACAGAATCTATATGATAGACCTTAAACCCTCAATTAACTTTTGGCATGATTTGAAAAGTAACCAACGTGCAGGGATCTGGTTATTCTTGGGTTCGCGAAAGTCTTTACAAATTGTTCGTCCGTCAATTTTACAGCTTATTTTTTGGGGGCTGTTGGGTGCTTGTGCCAATACTTTATTTAGTTGGTTGGTCGCAGGTGATGGTGGGGTATTTAATCGTCAAGGCTTAGTCAGTTATGCTTTATGGCCATTTATTGCTTTGATTGTTGGGATATTCCTCTCTCAACGGACCAATAATCCACGTTTAATGTTGGTGCCTGCATTATTATGGTTGGTGCTTGATACGCATATCATGTTGTTTCAGTGTCTTTTACAGTATCTGGGCAATCATGATCTGTTACCGTATTTCACTTATGATGTGATTCCGCTGTTGTTCTTTGCTTTATTTATTTGGCAGAGCCTTGCAGTGGTTTGGGTGTTTTCGAGAGAGTTAAAATGGCCGTGGTGGGAACGTGCGCTGATCATGTTTGCTACGGTTGCGACGCTGTTTACTTGGCAAGTATCTATTAAAGAGCAGCCGATTTGGAAAGTAGAAGAGGTTCCACCGAGTATCAGTGAAAATGCGTTCTATGCCCAAAGTCGTTTACTCAATAAAGCATTAGAACAAATTCAGTTTGGTGAGTTTGCCAAAACACACTGGTACTTTTTAGGTGTGGCAGGGGCAAGTTATCAGGATGTATTTAAATTTGAGATTGATCGAATTAAAGAGCAGTTCGATACGCGTTTTGGAACATTCGGGCGCTCTATCGAGTTGGTGAATAATCCTGCAAGTATTAACGAGACCCCAATCGCTTCAAAAACCAGTATAGATCTCGCCTTACGCCGTATCGGGCAGCAAATGAATCGTGAAAGTGATGTGTTGTTTTTGTATATGACATCACACGGTTTACCGAATCGTTTTGAATTGGAAAATGAACCGATTGATTTAAGCGATGTTGATCCAAAATGGCTCAGAGAAAGTTTAGATAAATCGGGTATTCGTTGGAAAGTAATCGTTATATCAGCCTGCTATTCAGGTAGTTTTGTTTCAGCACTGCAATCACCAGATACCTTAATTATTACTGCTTCTGCAGCTGATCGTGCATCATTTGGTTGTTCAAATGAAGCAGATTATACTTATTTCGGTCGAGCGTTCTTTGATCAAGCAATGCGTGAACAAGGCTCATTAAAAGCGGCATTTAAAGAAGCATCTGAAACAGTTGCGAAATGGGAAAATGCACAAGGATTTGATCCATCTGAGCCGCAGTGGGTGATTGGAAAAAATATGGAATTGATGTTGCCTCAATTGGAGCAGCATTTATTTCCACAACAAGGTGTGATTGCTTCCGCACAAAGTCAGAATGAAAAGTTAGATCCAGCTAAACCTTGATGGTTATTGTCATTTAGGCATCAGGTGAGTGATATAAACCTTAAACAATTTGTAAATCCAAATTTAGAGAGAGAAGGCAATGGAACTTTTAAGTAACACGATTTGTTTCGATGGTGAACAACGAATTTATCAGATTCAGTCGAATTATTTAAAAGGTGCAAGCAAAGTTGCTGTTTATATGCCACCTCAAGCTTTAAAAGGGCAAAAGTGTGCAGCATTGTTTTATCTGGCTGGTCTGACCTGTACTGAGGAAACATTCATTATTAAGGCGCATGCCCAGCGCTTGGCGTCACAACTCGGTTTAATATTGATTGCGCCAGATAGTTCGCCACGAGGTCAAGACGTTGCTCAAGGCGATTCATGGGATTTGGGACAAGGTGCTGGATTCTATATCAATGCAACTCAGGCACCGTGGTCTGAACATTTTCAAATGGAAAGTTATATCGTCGATGAACTGTATTCTTGGGCGCTTGAAACATTCCCAATCCAATCAAATGCGATCGGTATTTTTGGACACAGTATGGGAGGACATGGCGCTTTAACATTGGCATGGAAATATCCACATTATTTTAAATCTGTGTCTGCCTTTGCGCCAATTTGCGCACCAAGTGAATGTCCTTGGGGTGAAAAAGCTTTTTCCCATTATTTAGGGGATGACCAATTAGTATGGCGCCAACATGATGCCACGCAGTTGTTGCTTAATAAGGGTTCACTGTTTGATGAGGTTTTGATAGACCAAGGCTTAAAAGATCAATTTTATAGTCAATTGAATCCTGAGAAATTCCAGCAAGCGTGTAATGCTGTTGGGCAAAAGATCAGCCTGAGATTTCACGAAGGCTATGATCATGGATATTATTTTATCCAAAGTTTTATGGATGATCATTTGCAATTCCATGCTTTACAATTGCAAAAGTAGAATGCGATTTATCCCAAAATATTAAAAAAAGCAAATTGATGCTGAGTAAAAGTAAATATTTGTTTGCTTTTACTCTATTTCTTTCAGTTTAGAAAAAATATACACTGGCACTGATATTTTTTATTATGAAAACTTGAGTTCACCATCATAATTTGAATAAAGAGAATAATATGCAAGATCAAATTCCACCTCCATTTCCTGATCATTTGAATGTGGATCAACAGCTCACACCACCCAGTATTCCGCAATATACAGACCAACAATACCCTAAAGTTCACCGCTTTAAGTTTCATGGTGATGCAATGGAGTATTTTGGAATATGGATTGTCAATATCCTATTGACCATTGTGACTTTAAGTTTGTATGCACCTTGGGCAAAGGTTCGTCGTTTACGTTATTTTTATGGAAACACGGAGTTTTTTCAGCGACGTTTTGACTTTACGGGTATACCAACCAAAATTTTAATAGGGCGTTTGATCGCATTGGGGATCTACGCAGCATTTTCCATTTCATCCCACTATTCAATGATAGCAACTGTGGTTGGGTTGGTTGTGTTATATGCTGCAGTCCCTTGGTTGATTCGTGCAACTATGCGTTTTACTGCGCGAAACAGTAAATTCGGGAACAGCCGATTTTATTTTGCTGGAACCACTAAAGAGTCTTATAAAGTCTTTTTCTTGAGCATATTGGTGTATATTTTTACTTTGGGTATCTTTTCGCCTGTAGCGATATGGCTATATAAAAAATATTATCTCAATCATTTATATGCAGGGCAGTTAAACTTTAAATTAAATGCAGATTGGTCTGCTTATATGGCAGCAGTTTATGCGCCGATTTTTATGTCGATTGGTGTAATTATTGCATTTTCTGTGGTTTATTTCGGCATCATTGGCACTGTTGCAGGCTTCTCACCAAGCTTTTTTATTACTGGGATATTTATCATGTATGCAGTGGTTGGATTATTTATTTATCCATTAATCGCTGCACGTCTTTTTATTACCACATGGAACAATACCACGGTCGGCAACAGCCAGTTTAAAACAGATTGCAATCAGTGGCGTTACGCATGGATTATTGCCTCAAACTGGATTGTCAAAATTTTAAGCATAGGATTGATGTCTGCTTGGGCTGCGATTCGTATTCACAAATATCAGGTTGAGTCGATGAGCTTAATTTTGCATGATGATCCAGATCAAATGATGAATTTGGCACAGCAAGAACAAAGCGCTTTAGCCGAAGAAATCAGTGACATTTTTGACATTGATATTTCTTTATAATGATATGAGTTGAATAATCTATGTCACAACCTGTAGATATTATTTTCTATGATGGTGTGGTGTCTAAACCGCACCATGCACAGATTTCAGCTCAATCTGAGTCTGAAGTTCTGATTCGCTATGGTGATCGTTTAGAGCAGCATCGTCGCTATCAATATTCAGATATGGCATTGATTGGTGCGCTTGGGCAATTACATCCTGTGATTGAATTAAAAGACGATGCGCGTATCGAGTTTCATGGAGCATTACCTGAATGGTTTAATTATGGAACTAAAAAAGTTCAGCATTCAATCTGGAAACTTGAACGTTCACCAAGCCTGATCATTTTTAGCGTGATTTTTGTGGTTGCTTTTGTGTTTGCCTTAGTCAAATGGGGCGTTCCAGCTGCTTCACATTATGTGGCTTTTCAATTGCCTGAAAATAGTTTGAAAAAATTAGGGGATGAAGCCGAAACCTATGTTTTAAATAATTGGACAGCGCCCAGCCAATTGGCTCAAGGTCAAAAGGATTTAATTTCCAAACAATATTTAAATACAGTGGCTGAAGGCAAACCTGCCAAATTGGTTTTTCGTGAAGGAGGGCGCTTGGGTGCCAATGCGGTGGCATTGCCCAACAATACCATCATTATCACGGATGAATTGATCGAAATGGCACATAGTGATCAAGAAATTTTAGGCGTCTTGGCGCACGAGCAAGGTCACTTAATTCAGCGCCATAGCCTACAACAAGGCTTAACCAGTTTAGGGCTTAGCGTCTTGTATATTGCCATGACGGGAGATAGTTCGGACTTATTTACTTCATTACCTGCTGCAATGATTGGTGCAAATTATTCACGTAAATTTGAATCTGAAGCTGATCTATATGCTTTACAGTTGATGGATCGAAAGGGCATTGAAGTCTCACATTTTGCCAATTTCTTACAACGTTTAAGTGATGAAACAGAAGATTCAGAAAAAGCTGACAATGCGAGTCAAACTGCCAATGCTGATAAAAAGGCATCCGCTAGTTCGCCTTCATCGCAAAAAGAGTCGGATAAAAATCAGTCTTTAGCAATTCTGGATGCATTATCTTCGCATCCTGCAACTCAAGAACGCATTCAAATGGTTCGCGATTTTGAGAAAAAACAGCAAGAGAAGCATCAGCAGTCCAAATGATCTTCTATCTTTAGATAACGACTGATTTGATCAAGGGCTTGTTAAAGCCCTTGATTTTTTTGGTTATCCAAAACGCTTAAAAGAAAATATTTTAAGTTTGCAGTATCATTTATTGTAGTTGGAAACAATTTACACAGGATTCATCGATGGTCTGCATTAGAATTATTTTATAAATACTGATGAAGATTAAAGCTGTCTACTTTTAAATCAACCTTGTAAGGTAAGTTTGTTATAATAGGAAAAATTTTTATATCTGCTAGGTTGTTTCATGTCCAAGCCATTTCTAATTGCCCCATCAATTTTGTCTGCTGATTTTGCCCGTTTAGGTGAAGAAGTTGAAAATGTATTGGCTGCAGGCGCAGATGTTGTTCATTTTGATGTGATGGATAACCATTATGTTCCAAACTTAACTTTTGGTGCTGGGGTGTGTAAGGCATTAAAGAAATATGGCATCAAAGCACC
Organism: Acinetobacter sp. Tol 5; assembly: GCF_019702905.1. Lineage (NCBI taxonomy): Bacteria > Pseudomonadati > Pseudomonadota > Gammaproteobacteria > Moraxellales > Moraxellaceae > Acinetobacter > Acinetobacter sp. Tol 5. Next base: position 824,943 of record NZ_AP024708.1, read on the forward strand.
GATTGACGTGCATCTCATGGTTTCTCCTGTAGATCGTATGATTGGTGATTTTCTTGAGGCAGGTGCGGATATTATTACCTTCCACCCTGAGGCAACACACCATATTGATCGCTCTTTGCAACTGATTAAAGATGGTGGCGCAAAAGCGGGTCTAGTATTTAATCCAGCAACACCATTACATTATTTAGATTATGTGTTGGATAAAGTAGATCAAGTTTTATTGATGAGTGTTAACCCTGGTTTTGGCGGTCAAAAATTTATTCCAAAGACTTTAGAAAAACTCCGTGAGGCACGTAAAATTATCGATGCTTCAGGTCGTGACATTCGTTTAGAAATTGATGGGGGCGTTGGACCTGCCAATATTCGTGAAATTGCGGAAGCGGGTGCAGATATGTTTGTGGCAGGTTCAGCGATTTTTGGAAAACCCGACTATCAAGCGGTAATCAATGAAATGCGAGCTGAATTAGCCAAAGTAGGTCAAGTTTCAGTTTAAAAGTTTTCCACAAAAAATGAAAACACCCTGTGGATAACATTGTGATTAACTATATGGATAACTATGTTGATAAGCATATGGATAAGCTGGGTATAGATTAAACAATTAGTTGTCAATTGTTTAGTCGTTCATCAAGAATCGTTTAAAAAGAGTTCATATGCGCTCTTTTTTTATGAAATGTGTTGTTTATTGACCTGCTCAATGATTCAGCATTGTATAAAAAATAATGTGCTGAAGATTTATCCAATCAGTACTTATGCATTGAAATGTGTGATATTTGCCAAAATCAAGATTATTGGCTATGCTTTAGACTCATCATTGGCTTAACAAGGTTCAAGTTTTGTTTATACAACTCCGCAAACAGCTGTGGTTTGTTTGTCTTATGGTTTTTGCCATAGGGTGGAGTGGTGTGTCTATTGCATCTGCAAAAGTCATGCAGATGAGTATGCAGCATCAACAAATGATGTCATCATCTCATCACATCGATGGGCATCAAACAAAAAAGGAATATGGGTCTGTACAACAGCTTAAAAATCTTTGTACAGATATAAATAAGAATAAAAATGGACAAAATCAGCATACAAATAATGATCAAGCGATAACGGATCAAAATGATTGTCATCAGCAAGTGAGTCAATCTGAGCCAACACAAGCGTTTAAGTGCCAAGATTGTAGCTTGTTATCCTGTCAATCTACCGTGATTTGGTTGAACAGTGATATCCCCAAATTGACTATACCTGATCATTTTCAAAATAGTGCTTCTTATCAAGCAACTTACAGAGCACAGCATCTTGCTGGTTTTTGGCAAGAAATCTTACGTCCACCCAAAGCTTAGCCTGATTTTAGAAACTTTTTATTCGTAAAGTTTATTTTTAAAATTTAGGTTAAGTTATGTCTATTTATTTAGTTCAAAAACGTTTGGCGAAAAGCCTGCTTGTCTCATTGTGTTTGTTTTCCTCAACATGGGGAATGGCGGCAGTGAGAGAGTATCGATTAACGATTGATGAAGGAATGGTCAATGTTATTGGCAAGCCCTTAAAACGTATTACTGTGAATGGTCAGTTTCCAGCACCACTTTTAGAGTTTGAAGAAGGTGATGATGCTGTTATTCGTGTCACCAATAAATTAAAAAATCAGGATTCCTCCGTTCATTGGCATGGTCTGTTACTTCCTGGAATTATGGATGGAGTTCCAGGTTTTAATGGTTTTAATGGAATTAAACCCAACGAAGAATATGTATATAAGTTCAAGGTTCGTCAAAGTGGAACCTACTGGTATCACGCGCATTCAAAAGGACAGGAACAAGACGGTTTATATGGTTCTTTAGTTATTTATCCCAAAGATAGAAAACCTTTGGCAGCGCATGAACGAACAGAACGTGATTACGTGGTCATGCTATCGGACTTTCATAAGCAGACCAGTGATCAAATTCAAAACAATTTAAAAGTCTCAGCGGAATACTACCAAAATCGACGAGAAACGGTTTTTGATGTTTGGAAACAAATACAGCGTGATGGTTTAAAGACCACGTGGTCTGATCGGAAAATGTGGAATCAGATGCGTATGTTAAAAACAGATATGTCTGATGTGACGGGTTATACCTTTTTGGTCAATGGCAAAACCCCTGAACAGAATTGGACGGGTATGTTTAAACCCAATGAAAAAGTACGTTTACGCTTTGTGAATGCATCAGCAATGTCATTTTTTGATGTCAGAATTCCTCATTTAAAAATGACGGTTGTCAGTGCTGACGGGCAACCAGTGAAACCTGTTGCTGTTGATGAGTTCCGCATAGGAACGGCTGAAACTTATGATGTAATCGTTGAACCTAAAGGCAATCATTATCAAATTGAGGCTGAGTCGATTGACCGTTCAGGATTTGCGATTGGAACACTGCATAATGAATTGATGCCTAAAGCCTCAGGTATTCATATGCCTAATGCTCGTCCACGTTCACTGTTGACCATGGAAGATATGGGAATGGACCACTCCAGTATGGGAGGAGGAAGTATGCAAGGCATGGACCATTCAAAAATGAGCACCGACAGTATGCAAGGCATGGACCATTCAAAAATGAGTGCCAACAGTATGCAAGGCATGGACCATTCAAAAATGAGTGCTGACGGTATGCAGGGCATGGACCATTCGAAGATGAGTGATGACAGTATGCAGGGCATGGATCATTCAAAGATGAGTGCCGATAGTATGCAGAGCATGGATCATTCAAAGATGAGTGCCGACAGTATGCAGGGCATGGACCATTCGAAGATGAGTGCTGACAGTATGCAGGGCATGGACCATTCGAAGATGAGTGCTGACAGTATGCAAGGCATGGATCATTCTCAGCATGACCAAGCCTCAAAGTCTAAGAATGACCAAGTGGTTTATGGTTGGGCAAATGCTTCAACACCTCAAGGAGATAAAGCGCTTCAATACAGTGATTTAAAGTCACTCACACCACAACCAGATACGCGTGAGGCGACCAGCGAACTGGTGGTGCGTTTAGGTGGAACCATGGAGCGTTATGTCTGGACGATTAACGGTAAAAAATTTAGCGAGGCTGAACCGCTTAAAGTGAAATACGGTGAGCGCATTCGTATTAAATTTATTAATGACAGCATGATGGCGCATCCAATGCATTTGCATGGCATGTTTATGCAGTTGGAAAATGGTCAACCTCCAGTAGATATGCCAAATAAACACACTGTTGTTGTACCGCCTGGTAAAACAGTGACGGCATTGCTTACTGCTGATGAATTAGGTGAATGGGCAATCCATTGTCATCTGTTGTATCACATGACGTCAGGCATGATGAATAAGTTGATTGTTGCAAATGTCAGTGATGGCAAAGTGTCAACACAACCTATTCAAGCAACAAAAGCAAATCAAAAAACTGAAATGAAAGGAGGCGAACATGCGAATCATTAATCTTTTTTCAAAATCAGTTTTAAATATTTCATTGTTGTCAGTCAGTGGTTTAGCAATCGCCCATGAAGGTCATCAGCTGCAAGGTGTAACGAATGCAATCACTGAATCCACCACGACGATGAGCAATTCATCCATGGATCATTCCAAAATGAACTCAATGGAAAACCCAAACCAAACAGTTGATCATTCTCAACATCAAATGGATGCTGAGCAGAGTAATGACTCAGCAAATACGGGTTTATCCCATGATACACATGACCATCGAAAGGAGCATGGTGGACAAGTATATCAACGGGTAACGATCGACAATGCCTGGATGTTGGATGAGGATGGTAAAGGTACTCTGGATTCTTCATTCGAACTCAGAGTTGGAACAGATGAAAATAAACTGTTTATTAAAGGAAGCTCCAGTAAAGCCGAATCAAGCAAAGCTGAATATGATCTGAGTGCCTTATATAGCCGTAATATTGCAGCATTCTGGGATGTTCAAGCGGGTGTGCGTTATAGTGATAATCCTGAACGAGAAACTGATCAAGAACGTGTAGATGCTGCACTCGGTTTGCATGGTTTGGCGCAGTATTTCTTTGAAACAGATGCTTATCTTTATTTTGGTCAAGACAGCAGAGTGGCGTTTAGTTTAGAAACCTCACGTGATTTACTGTTAACTCAAAAACTGATTTTGCAGCCATATTTAGATATCAATGTGGTCTTTAGTGATGACTCTCGATATGCAAAAAAGTCAGGTCTAAACAGTATGACGACGGGTTTAGAAACACGTTATGAAATCACCAAAAAAGTCATGCCTTATGTCAGTGTTGCCTATACTTACTCTAAGGGTAATAAAGAAACTCAATGGCAAACAGCAACTGATTCAGAAAACGGTTGGTTATATGGTGCAGGGTTGCGTTTAAGATTCTAATTTTTGATTTTCAAAAATAAATAAAAGGTCACTTCTGAGGAGGTGACCTTTTATGTTTCAGCGATACCTGCCACGATTTCAAGCTGATCATTGACAAACTTAAACTCCATTCCGTGCTCAGTATCCAAATCATAATGAATGGATAGCCTTAATATGTCTGGAGAACTTAGTCGTAAATTTAACATGGTTTGAATATAAGGATTATGTGACTCAACATCGTGAATATTTAAAGCTGCTTCTCCTGACTTTTCAGGATTTTCATAGTGGTGTGCATAAAGTTTTTGGTAACGTTCGAAAGCATGTTGCTGTATTGTTTTGAGGTGTTGTTCAAAATTTTGTAGAAATTTTTGATATGTTTTGGCGAATGCATTAAGTTGTTCTTGATCAGGTTCTTGTTCTATTTCATTACCTTCTTCATCGAACTCTTCTCCCAAAAAAATTTCTCGATCTGCATGTTGATTAAAAAATGCATGTGAAAAAAAAGTTTCTGAACTAAATCCTGCCCAACTTGGATGAATTTCACCCCAATAATCATGTTTCATGGCGTATCTACTCCGCTTTTATAATGACTGTGAATGATCATAAAGTAAGCCTGATGAAAAAGTACCATTCAAATGTAAATAAGGTCAAATTTTGTAAATTTTAATAAATTTAGTCAGATGAGTTGATATAATTAGGATTCTTTAGGAGGAACGACCTCCCTCAATCTGAGAAAAATCGTCAGGACGACCTGATTCTAATTTAAATTTGGAGCTGGTCATGGCTTGGATTGTTCTCGTCTTTGCAGGTATCTTTGAAATCGTTTGGGCATATACCATGAAAATGTCTGAAGGATTTACTAAGCTCACACCGAGCATTATCACTTTATTTTTTATGATTTTAAGTTTTGGTCTATTGGCATATGCGATGCGTACCTTGCCATTAGGAACGGCTTATACGATCTGGACAGGAATTGGTGCAATTGGTTCATTCTTAGTGGGGATTTTTATCCTTGGTGAACCTGCAACAGCGATGCGTATGCTGGCAGCTGTACTGATTATTTCCGGTCTAGTGCTGATGAAGCTTTCATCCAGTTAATTGGAATATCGAAGTGCCATCCTGATTTGGGATGGCACTTTTTTGTGTGATCATATTGAGAAATAACATATAGAAAATGGTGAATATCGAATGGCATGGGTTTTATTGGTGGTTGCAGGGTTATTTGAGGTGGTTTGGGCATATTTTATGAAGGTCTCAGATGGCTTTAGTAAACTGATTCCTAGTGTTTTAACCCTTATTTTTATGATCGCAAGTTTTGCCTTATTATCTTATGCAATGAAAAGCTTACCATTAGGTACTGCCTATACGGTTTGGACAGGAATTGGCGCTGTGGGTTCATTTGCTGTCGGTATCTTCTTTTTAGGTGAACCAGCATCTGCCATGCGGATGTTGGCTGCTGTACTGATTATTTCTGGGTTAGTGTTGATGAAATTATCTTCAAGCTAAGTTAATCTGTGAAAACAGATATCGAGAAGAGTGAGTCATTTGATGCAGCTTTCATTTATGGAAATGAATTCACCTGTAGGGAAATTGAAACTAGTGGCCCACGATCAAGCGTTGGTTGCAGTACTTTGGGAAAATGAAAATCCTAAACGTGTCCGTTTAGCACAATTGATTGAAAATAAAAATCATCCCGTTTTGTTGGAAACACAGCAACAATTGAATGAATATTTTCAAGGACATCGAACCCAATTTGACTTAGCCCTAGATTTTGCTGGAACAGAGTTTCAACAAAAGGTTTGGCAAGCTTTACTTACGATTCCATTTGGTGAAACGCGAAGTTATAAGCAAATTGCTGAACAGATTGGTAACGTAAAAGCCGTTCGGGCAGTCGGCGCTGCGAATGGTAAAAATCCAATTTCTATTATCGCACCATGTCATCGTGTGGTGGGTGCAAATGGTAAATTGGTTGGTTTTGCCGGAGGTTTGGAAAATAAGGATGTGTTATTAAAGTTGGAGAAAATTTAGCTCAAATTTGAATTAATTTTTTGACTTAATCTCCGTCAAAACGAAATTAAATTTGAGCAATGCTATAAATAGCTTTTCAATTCTTCACTTTGATCAAATCGTATATATGATTTAGACACTTAGAAAGAGAGTAAAACTTTCATGATTTTGAACTAAATAAGAGTTTCATACTTAAACCAACAAAACTCATAGAAAATATGCGCCTAAGCCATTTTAGTACACTCGGTTTTCCTAACACATATCGGCGCATCATTGCAGCGAAACACCCATAGAAAATAAAAACAACTAATGTAAGCAGCATAAATATTAGACTTAAGCCGAGCATGTCCAATATAGGTTGAGCGGTATGGCTAGAAATAAACTGAGGTAAAAAAGCTAAAAAAAACAAGGGAAGTTTTGGATTGAATAAATTAATAAATATTGCGTGTTTGATAATTTTAAGAGAGGAGTGCTTAGTCTCATTTTGTTCAAATTGAAAGGAGCCTTTCTCTTGGAGTGCTGACCAAGCCATATATAGTAAATAAGTCACACCTAGAAACTTTAAAATCATAAATACTGAGCTACTCATGGTAAACACGAACGCCAGTCCGAGGATTGCTATGAATATATGGGGAATAATCCCTAATGTACATGCAATTGCAGCAATCAAACTGGCTTTTGTACCACGTGATATCCCTGTGGCTATGGTATAAATGGCACCTGTACCCGGTGAAATAACAACAATAAGTGATGTAATTAAAAATTCGAAACTCATGTACATGAGCCTGCTCCAAATATAAATGAAGCTTGATTATCTTAAAGATATAAAATTAAAGTCTTGAATAAAATTGCAGGATACTTTTAACACAAATAATATTTTTGATAGCGACTTGGCGTCATTGCAAATTGACGTGCAAAGGCTCTTGTCATATGACTCTGATCGGCAAAGCCTGCAAATAAAGCAGCTTCAACTAAAGTTTTTCCTTGTAATAGGTAGTTTCTCGCTTGGCAAACACGTCGTTGCATTAAGTAAGCATGTGGAGTAATGCCAAATTCATGCGAAAAACTTCTGAGTAGTTGAAATCGACTGATATCGCATAAATCAGCGAGCTCACTCAGAGTAACTGTATATCCAGACATCTCGTCAAGATATTCTTTAGCACGCTTTACAGAAAAGTGTTGCGTGGGTCGATGTTTTTTCGAGAGTATGTGATGACGACTTGTATGCATTAAACTAAACAAAAGCATTTCTTCTAATGCAACACTTTCAATGTCAGGTTGAGACATATGTTTAAAAAGTTGAGATAAATGCTGACTCAATAACTGATCATGTATGAGTGGATGCAATATGGCATCTGCACAGCGTCCTTCAGCAAGCAATTCTTGTTGCAATAGTTCTGGTTGAAAATAAATCATTTGCCAACAACGTGGTCCATCAATAGGAATACCATCATGAATTTCACCGGGATTTACGATAATGACATCACCAGATGCTGCTTCCACTTGACCAATTAAACTCCAAGAACGTTGTGCTCCCCGTGTAATAATACCTATACCAAAGTAATCATGTGAATGCCGAGGAAAAGAGTGCTCCGTCAACAACGATATTGCTTCTGTGCCAGCAATAGGAAGGCTTAATGGGGTGATTTGATGAATACGTTTGGACAATCGTTATCTTCTCATTTTGTTATAATGATTAATTTCATTGAAAAAGCATGATCACCATTTCAAGTTATTAATTTACGCTTTTATATGGGGTGGGTAAAGTTTTTGGTCCTTGCTATTTATTGTGCTGATTTTTTAAGACGCGCTGATCATAAAATTGTTGAATCATTCATCCTCTGCCTTAGATTTTAACCATTTCCATTGCCCATGTTTAAATTCAAAGGTATCAACCCACCATCTTGCGCCACCTCGACATGAACTGGTCATTTGTTTTTTCTGAGGAATCAATTTGAGATCTGCCAATATAGAACATTGGGCATGGCTAAAATCAATCTTACTTTGATCTAATACTTGATATTCTTTGCTTTTGGGTTGGTAAAGAAAAATATCAAACACAGCATAAACCCCCATACCCATATCTGGAGCAGACACTGCAATATCGGTATATCCATCAAAATTATAATCATTAAAATAGATCTGGTAGGAGCGTTGATAAGGCAATTCTTGCAGTGGGAATGTTTGCCGTTTTGATGCAGTTTTAATGGTGAGCTGCCCTAACTCTTCATCGCCATTTTTAAATAAAAATTGAGTTTTTTGTCCATTTACAGTGTAGTTTAAATTCCCTGTAACAGTTTGTTGTTGGGGGAAGGCAAAAGTGAGTGGACTGAGGGAAAAAACACAAGCCAAGATGATTGAGCTTTTTTTAATCATTGTTGTTCTCTGTTATGTTTGATCAATTGTCCAAAACCTTACCTATAAATGAATGGATAAAATTTTGGACATTAGTTTGTTTAGGATCATTAGGTTTAAAAACGTTTTGGAATTTTTTGCCCACCTTCGATGGGTGTTTCTGCATTTTTCAATACACCAAATAACCATGTTTCGGCGTGTTGTACCGCAATTTTAAGTTGATCACCCAGTGCCAAGCGCCCAGCAATAAAGCTCGCAAGTGAACAACCTGAGCCATGATATTCACCTGCTAAACGCGGACATTTCGATTCAGTGATCATTTCACCATTTACATATAAAGCATTGCGAATATAGTCAGGTGTATCTTCATGTCCACCTTTAACTAAAACGGCTTGAGCACCCATTTCAAAGAGTTTCTGGGTTGCCTGTTCTATATTATCTTCACCTGTTAAGGCACGTAACTCAACTGTGTTTGGGGTAATGACAGTTGCTAACGGAATCAGTTCAACAAAGGCTTTAACTAAGGTCTCTTGATTACCTAGAGAACCACCACTATTCGCCACTAAAACTGGATCAAGCACATAGAGATAGTCTGGATGTTCTCTTAAAAAATCAGCCAAAGCGGCAATGTTATCTGTAGTTCCCAGCATCCCAGACTTCACCGCTTTAATCGGTAAGTCGCCAACAACAGCATTGGCTTGAGCAAGTAAGAGTTGTTTTGAGGTCGCTTCAAAACCAAAGACTTGTTGAGAGTTTTGAATGGTTAATGCTGTACAAGCAATTGCCGCATGCGCACCACTTTGACCAATTGCTTCAATATCAGCTTGTAAGCCAGCTCCACCTGAAGGGTCTAGACCTGAAAAACAAAGTACAGTAGGGCGCACGATGATGTCCTTAATTCTCAAATTTGCGTTAGTATAGGCAACTTTGAGAGAACACTCGATAGTAATTTGATAATTGTTTGAAACGCAGATTTAAAGGATTGGACCATGATAAAGAATATTTTAATTGATTTGGATGGAACACTCACTGACCCAAAGGTAGGGATTACCACATCTGCACGATACGGTCTTGCAAAAGTAGGACATCCTATTCCTGAGTCTGAAAATATTGATTGGATCATTGGTCCACCGCTAAAAGCATCTTTAGCAAAATTGTTGAATATTGATGTAAATGATGTATTGGCTGAGCAAGCTTTATTGGGTTATCGAGAGCGTTTTGCTGTTACTGGGCTATTTGAAAATCATGTATTTGAGGATGTTGCGCAGACCTTAGCTGCACTGAAAAATAAAGGTTATCGACTGTTTTTAGCAACAGCAAAACCTGAAGTCTATGCGCGTCAAATTCTAGATCATTTCGATTTATTGAGTTATTTTGACTATCCTTATGGAAGTGAACTCAATGGTGAACGAACCAACAAAGCCGAATTGATTGCCTATATTTTAGATAAAGAACAGCTCAATCCAGAACAATGTCTTATGGTCGGAGACCGAGAGCATGATATTTTCGGTGCTCGCAAAAATGGCATTGAAACAATTGCAGTTGAATATGGTTATGGAAGTCAGCAGGAGTTAGATCTTGCTCAGCCAAAGGCTCGTATCAAAAGCTTTGCTGAACTGCTCAATTTTGTTTGATACGATCCATGTTGATGAGCTAAATTAAGTGAATTGTTGTAAGTTGTTAAAATAATTTATTTATTTGACATCAAGGTACAGTGATTCTTTAATTTCTTCCATCACAATATAACTATGTGAAGATGCGGAAGAGGGAAGTTTTTTAAGTAAGTCACCCAGTAAACGACGGTAAGCACTCATTTCTTTTAATCGGGCTTTGACCAGATAATCAAAGTCCCCAGAAATGAGGTGGCATTCTTGTACTTCTGGTATTTCCATTAAATCTTTCGCGACTTGTTCAAAAACGTCACCAGATTTTGCAGAGAGACTAATTTCAAGAAAAACCAATAAGTTACGATCGAGGTGTTTTGGATTGAGGCGCGCATGATAACCCATAATGATGCCATCACGTTCCAAACGCTTAACTCGCTCAGAACAAGGTGTTGTTGATAAACTAACTCGCGAAGCCAATTCACTGATGGCAATGCGACCTTCATTCTGAAGAATTTCTAAAATCATTCGATCTATACGGTCTAATTTACGCATCAATAATTTCCTTTTTTTGGTGAATTTTCACGACAAAAAATTAAAACACCTAAATTTTAACATTAAAAATAGTGAAATAAACTATTGAACCAAAAATATACTAGTTAAATAAACTAGTAAATGCGTAAAGGATAAGAAATGCGTGTAATCGTATTAGGTAGTGGTGTGATTGGTGTAGCAAGTGCATATTACCTCGCGCAGCAAGGAGCACAAGTTACAGTTTTAGATCGTCAAGCAGGTCCTGCTGAAGAAACCAGCTTTGGTAACGCAGGTCAAATCTCCCCAGGATATTCAACGCCGTGGGCTGCACCCGGTATCCCATTCAAAGCTGTGAAGTGGATGTTTCAACACCATGCACCGCTGGCAATCAATATCGATGGAAGCATGTGGCAATTACAATGGATGGCGCAAATGCTTAAAAACTGTAATTCAGAAAGTTATGCCATCAATAAAGAACGTATGACACGTGTTGCTGAATATAGCCGTGACTGTTTAAGAGAGCTTCGTAAAGATACAGGTATTCAATACGAAAACCGTTCAAAAGGTACCCTGCAAGTCTTCCGTAATGAAGCACAATTAGAGATGGTTCAACGTGATATTGCTGTACTGAAAGAGTGTGGCGTTCCTCATGAGCTATTGCTTAAAGATGATCTTGCTAAGGTTGAGCCAGCACTCGAACATGCGAAAGATAAATTGGTGGGTGGTTTACATCTTCCAAATGATGAAACAGGCGATTGTTATTTATTTACCAATGCCTTAGCCAACTTAGCCAAAGATTTGGGCGTAGATTTTAAATTTAACCAAAATGTTGAAAAACTTGTGGTTGAAGGTGATGAAATCAAGGGTGTCGTGGTTAATGGTCAAGTATTGACAGCTGATCGTTATGTATTGGCATTTGGTAGCTATTCACGGGATTTCTTAAAACCTCTTGAGTTAAATTTACCAGTCTATCCTGTAAAAGGTTATTCATTAACCATTCCGATTGTTGATCCAACATTTGCACCACAGTCTACAGTTTTAGATGAGACTTATAAAATTGCAATCACGCGTTTTGATCAACGTATCCGTGTGGGTGGAATGGCTGAGCTGAGTGGTTTTAACCATGGTTTAAATGCTGACCGTCGTGGCACTTTAGAAATGGTTACTCAAGACTTATTCCCAGGTGGTGATTTGGCACAAGCATCGTTCTGGACAGGTCTTCGTCCAATGACACCAGACAGTACACCGATTATTGGTGCGACACGTTTTAAAAACTTATTCTTAAATACAGGTCATGGCACATTAGGTTGGACGATGGCATGTGGTTCAGGAAAATTGATCAGTGATCTTGTATTGAATCATCAAACAGATATTAGTACAGAAGGTCTATCTATTCAGCGTTATCCTCACGCAGCTTAAAAACTGCATTCATTTTTATTATTCACATTGTATTAAGGCGTTTAGAGATAAACGCTTTAATTGCAGATTCGTATTCAGGGACGAATAACATGCCTAGACCAATTACTGCTGTCATTCATCATGATGCATTACAGCATAATTTAAATGTTGCTCGTCAATTTATGCCTCAAAGTAAGGTTTTTGCAGTGGTCAAAGCCAATGCATATGGGCATGGAATTGAGCGTGTTTATGAAGCGTTTAAATCCGCAGATGGTTTTGCTTTATTGGATATTGAGGAAGCAAAAAGATTAAGAAAATTAGGTTGGACAGGTCCAATCTTGCTTTTAGAAGGTATCTTCTCCGCAGAAGATCTAATGGATTGTGAAAAATACCAATTGAGCTTTAGTTTGCATCACACAGCACAAATTACTTGGTTAGAGCAGTTCCAAACACAACATGCTCGATCACAGACCCAATTCGACGTATTTTTAAAAATGAATACGGGCATGAATCGTCTGGGTTTTAAACCAGAGGTTTATCGTACAATGTGGCAACGATTGAAACAGTGTGCTGCGGTCAAGTCCATCACCCATATGATGCATTTTTCAGATGCAGATGGAGAGCGTTTGGGAAAATCTGGGATTGAATATCAACAACGTGTTTTTGATGAGACGATTCACGATTTAGCGGGTGACCGCTCGGTCTCAAATAGCGCTGCCATCCTGAGACATTCACAAGATTTACATTCAGATTATATTCGTAGCGGCATTATGCTTTACGGTAGCTCACCTGATTATCCTACCCATTCAATCCAAGACTGGAATCTTAAACCAAGCATGAGTTTGCGCAGTGAAATCATTGCAGTTCAAGATTTACAGGCAAATGAAACAGTGGGTTATGGTTCAAAGTTCACAGCACCCCATGCGATGAAAATCGGTATTGTTGCATGTGGTTATGCTGATGGTTATCAGCGTATTTCTATGGATGCGCCAGTGTTGGTCAATTCTGTACTGACTAAAACCATTGGTCGAGTCAGTATGGATATGCTCGCAGTTGATTTAACTCATATTACGGATGCTGACATTGGCAGTGAAGTGGTGTTGTGGGGACAATCTTCTGACGGTGCTGTACTGCCGATCGATGATGTTGCTGTAAGTTCAGGCACAGTTGGTTATGAACTCATGTGTGGTGTCACTGCACGCGTTAATTTCAAAATTTCGAAATAAGGAAATAAAGATGTCAAATAATCTTCAACATGCTGATATTCAGAAACTGAATAGCAATGAAGTGATGAGTGCAGTCACAATTTTTAATAAAGTGGTTTATTTATCTGGTCAAGTACCTAAAAATACGCAACTTGATGTTGTGGGTCAAACCAAAGATATCTTGGCAACCATCGATCAACTATTGCTTGAAGCAGATACTGATAAATCACGTTTATTGTCTGCAAATGTTTACATAAAAAATTTATCAGACTTTCCAGCATTCAATGCTGTTTGGGTGGATTGGTTAAAAGGTTGTGTTGCCCCTTCTCGTGCCACAATTCAAGCAGATATGGTGAATCCAGATTGGTTGATTGAAATTGCAGTCACTGCAGCACAGAAATAAGCTTTTTAATGTCTACGCATTGATCACTGCATGACTTAAATCGTACTTATTTAGAAACAAAGCCAAAGCACATGTAAACCATGTGCTTTCGCTCAAGTTGGGTAAAACAAAATAGAACGGGAATGTTCTGTTGCCACAAGCAAGTTTTACCTCCAGAAAAATTGTCAAAAAGGATATTTTTATGACAACTTCAAGCCATACAGATGACGCACCATCGTCGCCACATGAGCTGCAACGGAAACTATCAAATCGTCATTTGCAATTAATTGCCATAGGCGGTGCGATTGGTACAGGTTTATTTATGGGATCAGGGAAAACAATTTCTCTAGCAGGTCCCTCGATTTTAATCATTTATATGATTATTGGTGCCATGTTTTTCTTCTTAATGCGTGCATTAGGGGAAATTCTACTTTCCAATCTGCATTACAAATCATTTATCGACATGGCACATGACTTGATTGGTCCTGGTGCAGGTTACTACATCGGCTGGTCTTATTGGCTGGGTTGGATTTTGGTCGGCATTGCTGATTTAGCTGCAATTATTAATTATTTGAATTTTTGGTTACCCGATGGCGTTGCTTTTACGCCCATGGGGCAAGCCCTGATTAGTGCAGGCTGCGTGCTTTTGGTCCTCGGGATTAACCTACTTACCGTAAAATTGTTCGGTGAAATTGAATTTTGGTTTGCATTGATTAAGATTTTAGCCATTCTTGGCTTGATTCTGATTGGTGGGTATATGGTATTTAGCCACTTTCAAGCGCCAAGTGGCTCCGTTGCCAGCTTTAGCAATGTGTGGTCATATGGGGGAATGTTTCCGAAAGGCGGAACTGGCTTTTTAGCAGGCTTCCAAATTGCCTTATTTGCTTTTGTCGGTGTTGAGCTGATTGGGACGATGGCAGCAGAAACCAAAGATCCAGAAAAGAACTTGCCTAAAGCGGTCAATGCAATTCCTACACGGATTATTTTATTCTATGTATTGGCATTGTTTATTGTTATGTCTGTAACACCTTGGACAGAAATTCCAGCTGACCAAAGTCCTTTTGTATCGTTATTTATGCATGCAGGTATTGGTGGTGCTGCCATTATTATGAATCTGGTGGTGTTATCTTCTGTGATGTCATCAATGAACAGTGGTGTGTTTTCAACCAGTCGTATGCTCTTTGGTTTAGCCAAAGAAGGTCAAGCGCCTGAAAAGCTGGCTGAGCTATCAAAGCGTGCTGTTCCTGCAAAAGGGTTGTTGTTCTCTTGTGGTTTCATTATGGCTGGTGCAGCCTTACAGTATTTTGTACCGAATACTGTTGAAGCATTTACGCTGGCAAGTTCTCTGTGCGTGATTTTGTTCATCAGCATCTGGAGTATCATCATGGTATGTTATATACGCTATCGTAAATTACGCCCAGAACTGCATGCAAAATCAAACTTTAAAATGCCAGGTGGCGTATGGATGTCATATATTGTATTGGTCTTCCTTGCGTTTACATTGGTGATTCTCAGCTTGGAGCCTGATACTTTAAAGGCACTCATCATCAGTCCGTTGTGGGCGATTATTTTGGCGGTCACTTATCAGTTCATGTATAAACCGCGTATGAGAAAACGTAGTCATCAACAAGACTAATGTTGAATATCGTCAACTTTTAACTGATCAGGAGATGGTTTTAGGTCATCTCCTGTATATTTTTTCTAATTAAATTGATTTCGTTATAAATTTTATAGTTTAAGATGTCTTGATTGGCATTATTTTTAGATTCGCAATCCATAGGCTACATCAATTTATTAACAAATTGTTCAAAATAAAATACTGAAATAAAAATAAAAAACACGTTTAATAGCACCACTTTAGGTAAACAAAAATATCTATGCGCAATAACAAGATTGATTTATTACGAGGCATTTCAATTTTATTGGTGCTGATTCATCATTTTAATATTCCTTATAAATTGCACGACACATTTTTAGGTGTACAAATTTTTGGAGAAAGTCTTAATAATTTGATTGCGCGTAATGGCAACTATGGGGTGACGATGTTTTTCGTCATTTCAGGCTTTCTGATTACTCAGCACACTTTACAAAGAAGTGGATCGTTAGGGCATATCAGAGTAAAAGACTTTTATGTTCGCCGTATTGCACGAATTATACCTTGTTTAGTCCTGCTTGTTGCTTTGGTCACGATATTTGGTGCGATGGGACTTAAACCATTTATGAATCAAGCACCCAATGACATTGAAGTCTCTTATGGGCTCACTGTATTTTCTGCTTTTACCTTTTGGATGAATATATTGATCATTGAGAATGGTTGGGTGAATTATGCACTTGGTGTCTTATGGTCATTGTCGGTTGAAGAGGTGTTTTATTTAGCCTTTCCAATACTCTGTTTGGCTTTAGGGCGAGGGAAAGGTTTTATTGCATTGTTGTTGGTGGTTATTTGTTATGCACCTTACTTTCGTTCTTTACATTTTGCTGAAGAAAGTGGGGCATATTTATATCACTATTTTTCGAGTTTCGATGGCATTGCAATGGGGTGTTTGACCGCATTAATTGCTCAACAGGTGGGGACAAAGCTTGATATTCCAAAAATCATAGTGCCTGTGGTTTGTATTTTGATGATTATGTTGTACTTTTATGCCCCAATTAAAGATGTCAGTACATGGGGAGTGTCTATTTTTGCGCTATTGTCTGCGATTTTAATTTTCTGTTTTGCTCAACATCCGCAAGCTGAATCATTCTCTATGCTCTCCAAAGCTATGGAGTGGGTAGGGCAGCGTAGTTATGAGATGTATTTATTTCATCTGATTATTCTTGGTATGTTTAAAGTCTTTTATCTTCCCAAAGAAACTCTACCCGCCGAAAAATTGATGCTATTGCCTATTTATTTTATGGGAGTATTTATATTGAGTTGGGCAATCGAAAAGTATTATTCAACACCGTTGAATCGACAAATACGTCAATTTTTACTTAATAATAGATAGGCGAATTAATTTCATTAAATATTTATAAAGTATATAGCATGATATCAATAATCTGCTATATGCTTTTGGGGCGCTGAATCTATAATTTTAAAAATGTAGTGATTAAGTCTATTGTAAAACATAATCACATATATTTTCATGAAATTAATTAATTGAATTTTAATATAATAATATTTTTTTTGTTTTGTCTTATTCCTATTTTTTAATCCAATCTAGAATGAGCTTTTTACTTTTTTATTCCCATTTGAAATGAATAACTGGCTAGGTTTCTAGCTTGAAAATTTGTTACTTGCATATAATTAAGGTATATTTGAGCGGTTTATTTATTTTTATATAAACATTTTTATTAAATTTTACTAAATAAAATAAGAGAATAATTATGACTCAAGCTGTTATTGTCCAAGGTTGTAAAACCGATCATGGTGGTGTCGTGATTCAAAGCAATGCCTCTACCTTAGTCAATGGAATCGGTATGGCTGCCAAAGGCTATATGGTTGCTTGTCCTAAATGTAAAGGCGTTTTTCCAATTGCTGAAGGTGCACCTAATTTTATTCTTCCTGATAATAGTCAGGTTGCTTTAGCAGGAATGAAAACCGCATGTGGTGCGAAATTATTGCCAAGTTCATTTCAAGTGGTTGTTGAAGCCAGTTCACCTTTTGGTTCTCAACTGATGGGTAATCCAAACGATGAGGGTGAAGAAACAATACCGCC
Source organism: Acinetobacter sp. Tol 5 (assembly GCF_019702905.1). NCBI lineage: Bacteria > Pseudomonadati > Pseudomonadota > Gammaproteobacteria > Moraxellales > Moraxellaceae > Acinetobacter > Acinetobacter sp. Tol 5. The sequence goes on from NZ_AP024708.1 coordinate 842,445, forward strand.
ACCACAAGACCATTCAGGTCGTTTTCAGCTTGTTGACCAAAATACTGGTGAAGCGATCGCAAACCGTAGAGTCCGTGTGACTCTGGGAGATGGTACCAGTACAATTTATGCAAGTGATGCGCAAGGTTATACCGATTGGATTTATACCCCGTCTGAGGAAGAAATTCATCTCAATTTAGTGGATGAGTTAGACAATGGCTGATCAAGGAAAACCACAAGGAATATTAACAACTAAACCAGCTCAACTTCAAACAATTAAAGTTGTTGGAGTTGGTAATGACAAATTAGACCCAGAAGATAAAAAAGTATTATGTAGTGCGATTTGTCACTGTCATTATCAGCCACATAAAGGTAAGAACCAACAAAATCTATATCAATCTTGTGTTTCTGCAAGATTAAAAAAGCTAGATGTAGTTCTTAGTTATCGAAGCCCTTGGAAGCCAGAATTAACTTATGATATGACTGAAACACCTCCCAAACCAGTAACTGATAAAAACATAGCAACCAAAGCGCATGATTATGTTTGGGGATGGATTAAGAAAAATTGGCTTAAAGATAAAGGGTATGAGTATGAAAAGGGGGAGGGAATGACTCGCCGTCCTGATGTGGTTATTGTTAAAGATCCAACAAAACCTGCAATCCAAGACAATATTAAAAATGTTGTTGAAATCAAATTTGGTGATGAGTTTGGAGATGACCAACGAGATAGTTATGAGACAATAGCTGGAGATCCTAAAAAAGTTAAAGTTTTAGATCCCGATGAATGTGAGTGTGGCAATGATGATGAAGATGGAAAAAAATCCACAGTTACAGAGTTTGTAACATGGGCATCAGGAATAGCTTTAGCTTTATATAATTTAAGAAAAGGGAAGTTACCCAAACTGCCTAAATTCCCATCACCAAAACCATCACCGAGTCCAGTTTGGTAAGGATATTTATATGCATTTTAAAAGTGAAGATGATTATAAAGCTTGGGCAGAGCAGCAAGAATTTGGGGCAATAGCAGGGGCTTTATTCACACAAAAAGGTCCAGAGGATTATGTGGGAGCAATACCTGCGATTCGAGCTGTTATATACTTCAAAGAAGGCTATAGCAATGAAATGCGTGAAGCCATTGCTCAATGTTTTGATGATTATCAAAATCACGCTAAAGATCACTTGAAATGGCTATGGCAAGATGAGCCTCCAAAAGAGGAAGAAAATACTCTTGAATACAAAAAGACTAAGCCTATTCGCAAGATTTTGAATAGCTATGGTCGAATGAAAGCTTTTGGGCTTTTATATACTAGTGGTAAGGAAAAATTCGCTACAGGAGCTTGGGAATTCTATGTGAGTGGTAAAAGTGAATGGCAATCGAAGAAAAGAGAAAGCCAAAGTACTTTAACATTTTCAATGCCTATTGAATGGGTAGAAGAAAATCCAAAACTTTTTATTGATTTATTTATAAAATCTGCGCAACGCTTAAAAGCCAAACATGGCTACGCTGGGTATGCTTGTATCATTAGTAAAATCCGAAATGATAAAAATGAACCTACAGAAGCCTTCTTATCTCGTAAACTTTGGGCAATGGATGTAGGTAATGCTATGTTATCAGCAAAATATCTTGTTGATGGTATTAAAACTGTGAGTTGGCTTACAGTAATTAATTACGAATGGTTTAATAGAATTAAAAATGAAGAAGCATTAAATAGTGAACTACCGATGAATTGGTTTATTGGTTATGACTATGGTTCGGGTGTGGTTATTCAAGCTGGTGCATTACCAAATGATGGTTCAGTCGAAAGTGATCCTTTACCAGCACCATATATTTTACTTAATAGAATCTTAAAGCCTCTAAGAGTTGAGAAGATTCAAGCCATTCACCGTGGCAACTACAGTACAGAAGAAAATCCATTAATTACAGGTTATCGAGCAGAAGCATGGATGAAGCGCTTTGATATTGAAGACGATCAAAAGCTCGAATATTTTACAAAGTTACAAGACGAACCTAAGTTAAATAGTCAGTATGCTTTTTTAGATAAACGTATAGATTGGTAATAGGGCGTATTAATCATATGCACTTTAAAAAAGAACAAGACTACAAAGCATAGGTTGCGACACAAGAAAAAGGCGCCATTGGCGGTGGTTTACTCACTCCTCAAGGTGGGGAAGACTATGTTGGTGCAATTCCTGCGATTCGTGCGGTTCTGTACTTTAAAGAGGGTTATAGCGATGAAATGCGTGAAGCGATTGCTCAATGCTTTGATGATTATCAAGAATATGCCAAAGCGCATTTAACTTGGCTTTGGCAGAGCCACCTAACGGGGCTGGTGGTGCTAGTTTAGCTTTTGAAAAAGTTAAACCTATACGAAATATCTTAAAACTTTATAGTCCTATGAAAGCTTTTAATTTTTTATATACCAGTGGTAAAGAGAAATTTGCAACAGGGGCGTGGGAGTTTTTTGTGAATGGGCGTAGTCAATGGCAAGCTCAAAAAAAGAATTATCAAAGTACATTAACTTTCTCTATGCCAATTGACTGGGTTGGTGAAAATAGTAAAGCTTTTATTGAGCTGTTTATTAAGTGTGCGCAACGCTTAAAAGCCAAACATGGCTACGCTGGGTATGCTTGTATTCTTAGCAAAATCCGAAATGATAAAAATGAACCGACTGAAGCGTTTATGGCTCGTAAAGCTTGGGCAATGGATGTAGGTGATCCGATGTTGTTAGCAAGAGATTTAATTGAAGGTATCAAAACAGTAAGTTGGCTTACAGCAATTAATTACGAATGGTTTAATTCGATCAAGGAAGAAGAAGCATTAAACAGTGAACTACCGATGAATTGGTTTATTGGTTATGACTATGGTACAGGTGTTGTGATACAAGCGGGGACTTTACCTTTAATGGGCTCTGTTGAAAGTGATCCCTTACCCGCGCCTTACGTCTTGTTAAATAGGGTGTTAAAGCCTTTACGTGTTGAAAAAATAGGTGATTTACATCGTGGTAATTATTCAACAGATGAAATTCCACTGATTAAAGGCTATTTAGCCAATCACTGGTTAGCTCGTTTTGATATTGAAGATGATCAAAAGCTTGAATATTTTGCAAAGTTACAAGACGAGCCTAAGTTAAATAGTCAGTATGCTTTTTTAGATAAACGTATAGATTGGAATTAAAAATGAAAGTTATTTTAGATTTTATAAAAACTATTATTCCTCGAAAATATAATGTTAAAGATGCTTATGAACAAGAAAATATTCCCTTAACACAAGAGCATATACTTGTTATTCAAAATTTACATGTTGCATGGTTAAATATTGAAAATGGTACTTTAGCGGTATATTTACCTCGTTTTGATGAAATATCTAAGATTTTAAAGAAATCTAAAAATTCTAATGAGCTAAAAAAAATCATGAGTGAAGCTTTATGTGCTTTTCCCACATGGTTTGCAGCTTCATCGTGTTTAGCTAATCGCTATGTTTATAAGGAAAATGAAGTATTTGATTTAACAGAACACCACATAGAACTGCTTAAACTACTTATATGGTGCGATATGAAGATCAATGATGGTCTTGTTGATTTTTTCTTTAAGGGGTATCCCTTACCTTTACCATACACTGATGGTAAGAGACCTTTTGGACAAAGGGTTAATTATAAAGATGATATTATTGAGCTTTTAGATGAAAAAGTTGATGCTGAGTCTTTATTTAGAGAGCTAGATAAAGCACTTTATGTTTATTTAAGGAATGCTGTTTGGAATTAATCGAAAGAGGAAATAGACAAAGCGTTTTCATTTTTCTATACCAGTTGATTAGGTTGGTAAAAAAAGTAAATTTATGGATTTATTGATTAATCGTGTGCAACGTTCAAAAGCTAAGCATGGTTAGATAAACGTATAGATTGGAATTTAAAAAGCCCCTTTATATTTGAAGAGGCTATTCTTTTATACAATAAAATTATCTTTCATAGATTTACTTCATGGAATATAAAAACATGCCAATCAGTTAAGTGAATGTGAGGCAAATATATTTTTTAGTTAAAACGTAGGTTTAACCACCACCAAAATAATCACAGCAAATAAAATCAATGTCGGCATCTCATTAAAAAAACGCCAAAACTTGTGTGATTTATAATGGGCATTGCCAATCAGTTTTTTACGGTAATAACCACAAACAAAGTGATAAATCACCAACAGACCAACCAAGCCAACTTTGAGATAAAACCATAATGCTTCATGGTAGTGGCGTGTGGCATCACCCCAATCCACTAAAAAATGCGCTGTAATTAGTGTTGCAATCATTGATGGCCACATGATGCCACGATACAACTTACGTTCCATAATTTCGAAACGTTGATGACTGACCGTATCCTCACTCATTGCATGGTAAACGTATAAGCGGGGAAGGTAGAACAATGCAGCAAACCAGCACACGACTGCTATGATATGTAAAGCTTTAACCCAAAGGAAAGCTTCAGAAGGAGCATCCATCAATTTACCCTTTTAAGGGCAGTGTGCGAAAACTTGATCATTCACAGTATAGATAAACCATGAATGATCAGAATTGCTTAAATTAGCCTTCCCATTTTTTGAAAATGAGACAAGCATTTACACCGCCAAAACCGAAACTGTTACTCATCACAGTATTCAATTTTGCGTCACGTTTTTCAAGTACGATGTCATAACCTTTTGCACCTTCATCAAGTTCAGTCACATTGATGTTTGGTGCGATAAAGTCGTTTTGCATCATCAATACAGAGTAAATTGCTTCTTGAACACCAGCAGCACCTAAGCTATGACCTGTCATAGATTTGGTTGAGCTGAGTGGAGGTACATTGCCTTCACCGAACGCACGTCCCATAGCCAGTAATTCTGTTACATCACCAGCAGGAGTGGAAGTACCATGAGTATTGACATAGTCAATCTTGTCTACACCATGTTGTTTAGCTTCTTCAAGTGCCATAAGGATACAACGTGTTGCACCTTCACCTGATGGTGCAACCATATCCGCGCCGTCAGAGTTCGCTGCATAAGCAACAACTTCAGCAAGGATATTTGCACCACGAGCTTGGGCATGTTCAAGTGATTCAAGTACAACGAAACCACCACCGCCAGCGATAACAAAACCATCACGGTCAGCTGAGTATGGACGAGAAGCTGTTTCAGGCGTTTCATTGTATTTAGAACAAAGTGCGCCCATTGCATCAAACAATAAACTTTGTGACCAGTGATCTTCTTCACCACCACCAGCAAGCATTAAATCTTGTTTACCCAATTGGATCAGGTTGTAAGCATAACCAATGGCATCAGCAGAAGTTGCACAAGCGCTGGTAATGGAATGTGCAACACCTTGTAGTTTGAATGCAACACCGACATTGGCGGTGATTGTGTTTGACATATTGCGCGGTACAAAGAAAGGTCCGATTTTACGTGCACCTTTTTCTTCTAAAAGCTTAACCATTTCTGCGACAGAAGCAGTTGAGTTACCACCCGAGCCTCCTGCAATACCATAACGAGGATTACCACCGATTTGTTCGGGAGTTAAACCTGCATGTTCAACAGCTGCAAGCGCTGAATTATACGCATACATGGCACAAACACCCATAAAGCGTTTCAGCTTACGGTCAATACCATCAAAATCTTGTTCAGCTGCAGCACTGACATGACTTTTAAAATTAAGTTCTTCGTAGGTTGAATTATGACGTGTTCCTGAAATACCATTTTCCAAAGAATGCTTAACAGCTTCCAATGTATTACCGATACATGAGTTAATACCCATACCAGTGATCACAACACGACGGTTCATGCAAAGTCCTTTATTTTAGAATACAGAATGAATGGTCACATTTAAACGCGTTTAGTTTTTCAGTTCAATGGCGAAAGATACTGATTCTTAGGCGTCATTTACACGATTAACTTCAAGGATTAAATGTTGGTTAATTGATTGAAAATACAAGATTTTATAGTGTGGTTTAGCGTTTTAATGAATCATGAGAATTTACATCAATTAGGCAAAACCATCCATAACAACAAGTCATTATAGATGGTTTTGATTGGTGGTTTCTTAAATCAACTTTAAAGAAATATGGCTTACCACGGAGTTTTCTTTTCCCACTCTGGATCAAAACCAGATGTTGCTGCAGCGACTTTTAAATAATCCGCGTAGCTTTCTGCCAGTAAAATAGGTGGGATCTCTTTGATTGGGAGTTCATTATTGTTCCAAGAGCGGCTGGCTTTTTTACTAAATGCCAATTCATATAGCACTGCTGGAATGTTCTCTTCAGGAACATAACTGCCACTGAATGTAATTTCGACATCGATTCCCAGTTGTTTATAAGGCTTGGTATATCGGTCAAATGAGCCACCATCTTCAATGCTGGCACGCTGATATCCCAACTTGGTCACTACACCACGCAAGGTAAATGTATCGGTTAGCCAACCTTTATGATCACTGATCTCTGTGACATTATCATCTTCAAATTGAGGTAAATGATGAGTCATTTGTTCAAATAAAAACTTCACTTTATAGTCTTTGAAGTGTGCAATCCAAGCTTGGGCTTCTTCTTTACCAACTAAAACCGCATGTGAAATTTGAATCTTACTGTCAGGACTGAGTTCAATTTCATCATCATCCAAATTCAACAGTGCACCGTCATCACTCGGTCTAAAACTGACTTTATCACCGTTGCTTTTAATTTCAAGCCAAGTTAGACGTTGAATCAAGCGACGCATAATTGGATGTTCAAAGATGTATTCTTGCCATTCAGCAACATTCCACTGACGTTCACTGCACATCGCCTCATACAAACGACCTGTTTGCATATCAACCACTTGTTTAAATTCTTTTTTACTGGTGCTGAACAGTGATTTAGCCTCTTTGATTAGGCTTTCATCATCATTTTGCCGTGCAGCAGGCAAGGCTTTTACTTCTTTTCCTTCTTCATTTTTTAAAATGAATTTGTCTTTATCATCCACAATGGCAGTAAAGTTACGTGAGCCATATTGTAGTTGTAATACACCATTTTCGTCTAAGCCGGCAGTTGGAATGGTGCGATCAGCAAGTTCATCGCTGGTCCATTGATTGCGTTCTGCGATCTCGGCGACTAAAGCATTCGCAAGGGATTGTACTGAAGCAGTACGATAACGGCGAGAAAGTGCAAGCAATAGCTGGATAATCAAAGGATCATTGCTGATGGACAATGCACTGATCATCGCTTCAATTTGCGAGCGACGCGGATAGTGCTGTTTCATATAGTTTTGGAGTTGTTTGACCGCAAAACTTCCTTGTGCATTAGCGGTGAGTGAAAGCATACCTTTACTCTTGATTGCAGAACCCAGATAGAGCCCTAAACGTTCACGCTTAATTTCTTCAATCACCTCTTCTAAAGTGATGGTCGCGTATTTGGCATAATACTCAGGATATTTCTCACCGTAGCGTTTATAGGCATCGCGATAAGAGCTTAAGCGACTAGGCGCTTCTTTGGTTGCATATTGTGTTGCTTCATCAAGTGGTGTCTGCAAAGTATCTTGATGAATAAAACTGTGTAATAAATGGTTTGCCAGTTGAACTTGGTCTTTTTCATCAACTAAGCCCATGTACCGCTGTAATAATTCATTGGCTTTTGGTTCTTTCAGTTTTTCAGCCAAAATCACCCACCATTTGATGATCTTAGGATCGACAGCTTTGCCATTTTTCCATTTCACTTTTGGCAGTGTTTCAAAATCAAACCAAGTAAAACTTGCCGATAGTTTTCCTTTGAGTCCGTCTTCTGCTTCTTTGAGTAATACTTCTGGTTTGAGATAGGCGCTAATATCTTGCCCTAATTTTTCTAGAGCGGTTAATAATGCGGCGCGTACAATTTCTTTTTTCTCTTTCTTTAATAGTGCATTAAGTGGTTTGACTGCATCTTGATTTTGTAATCGTGCGAGCCATTCAATTGCTGTGATTCGAATCTCTTGTTTACCTGAGTCTAGCGCTTCAATCGCACGAAGATGAATATCAGGAAGGTGCTGTAAGGTCTCTTGAGCTTCATAACGCAGTCGTTTGTTCTCACCTAAGGCAAATTCCAATAAGCGTGGAATAAATTGAGTTGGCAATGAAGGGAAGCATTTCAACACAAAAATTGCATCAGATGGGGTAAAGCTTTGATATTCATTTTTTTCGAGTGATGGGGAAAGCCCTAAAGCTTCTGTTAAGTATTGTTGATTCTCAGCAAAGAATGGCCAAATTTTATCTGCGTCATAAATATAATCCTGCAAACTTTCATAATAGGATGATGATGATAAAATACCTTTAGCAACTTTACGTTGTGGACTGAAAAATTTAGCTGCCTCTAAAGCTTGGACAATGTGACGCAACTCATATTGAGCATATTCCTCTGGACGTAGCATTTCAAATAAGTTTGGCCAATAGATCCAGTCTCGATTTCGTGTAGAAACAATTCGAGCAGCGTGGATTATCGAAAACTCAGGATATTTTTTATATTTGTTTTTATAGGTAATAATATTTTCAACATTGTGAAAATTTTTAAATGGTGCATCACCATTTAATTGATCCACAAGTGCCAATAAACTCTCTCGACTGATCTTCTTCAATTGTTTTAAATGGTCTTGTGCCCAGTTGCGCTTGTAGTTGGCAGTTTTATTTTCTTCAATCTCATCAAGCGCATTTTGTTCAGCTTTTGCTAAAATTTGCTGATAATTTTCTAAAATAACCTCTGAAAAACTCTGTGGAATTTTTTGTTCGATAAAGGGCTTAAATTCAGGGGTTTCAATATTTTCTTGAAGTTGTGCACTGTCAACGGATCTTAAGCGTTGAATGGCCATTTGTAGGATTTGTTGTACGGACTTTTGCTTTTCTTGCTCAAAAGCTTGTTCTAAAACAGCAAGATTGTCTGCACCTAAACGCGCCAATAAATCTGCTGAAAAGCCACGTTCTTGGCTAGAACCTTCCAGTAAACTGTGCTGTAAATATTTTTGACTATCTTCAGCATTGAGATTGCTCAGCAAACTGGTTGCCTTGGTACGGATCGTTTTAGACTTACCTATCGCGAGTTTTACAATTAAGTCAGGTACCTGTTTGATTAGAGAAGGTTGTTTAACAATATAATCTAAAAAGTTTTCCTGTCCGATAACGCTTAGATTGGGAATAATGTTTTTTAATTGTTCTAGGCGTTCAATAATAAATTCTTTGGTGTCTTTTAAGAGCAATAATTTTTCTAATTTGTTGGCATGGTAACTGTCTATATTTTGACGCTCAAATAAATAAGCTAACAGCTCTTGCCCTAAACCTTGCTGTTCATTTTCAAGTAAATCGACCAGTTTTTGTTGTGTCCAATTTTGCTTTAATAATTTATTTGGATCAGTTTCACTAAAATGCTGGCTGTCAAATGCAGTGATAAATGCATCTACGGTAAGGTAGATAAACCAAGAAGGTACCTTTTCATAAATATTGGTGAAATTTTTTTGCTTGGTGGCGGCTTCGAGCACTTTGGCAAAACGGGTAATTTGATCAGCGTTTAATTCATCAAAAATCTCGCCATAATAACGACGGCGTAGTTTTAATGCTGCATCAGCAAGCTTGTTTTGTTTTTTATCTAGTGCTTGACTATTTTGAGGCCAATACCAGCTATAAGTGCCAGGCTTGCCCAATAAAAGTAACGCTTTTTCATCGGTGTACTGTTGTAGTTTGATGAGAATTTCTGGGTTTTCACCTTCCAAAATAAATAAAACTACATGCTGATCAAGTTGTTCTTCAATGACAGCCAAAGGGCTAAAAATATGATAAAGCTTTTCTACTTTACTTTTGAGGTTCTCATTATATTTGTCAATATCTTCAGCTGGGGATGAGTTTGCCTGTTGTGCTTGAATGCTTTTATCTTCAGGCTTCGAAAACATAGACTCTATTTTTGAAAAAAGTTGATTTAACATATACATTCCTTTTGAGCAACTGCGTGTTGCTTTTCTATAGTCTTTAATACTTCGCTAGGTTGTTCAGCAAAATTATAGAAAAATATCATCAATTTAAATACCGGAACTAATTTATCACGACGTAACTTGTCCTTCTAAAACGATTCTTTGATTTAAACGTTGTAGTTGTAATAAAACATGTCGCCATTTTAAAAGTTGCGTTGCAAGAGCGTCTTGAGTAGAACCCATTTGTAATGTGTTGCGAATAAAACTTAAACCTAAATCTGCAAATTGTTGGGCAAGCTCATTGAGTTTATCTTGATCATCACGATCAAATTGAGAACGACCTGTATTGGCATAAAACTCAAGCAATGTTTGTGTTTCTAAAACCAACACCTCTAAAGCAGACAGATGTTGTTGCTTTTGCCATTGTTTTTTCTGTTCCAGAAGCTTTTCAATTCGTCCTGTGATGAGTTCAGCCAAACTACTTTTCTTTTGTATTGGATGGTCATAGTCAAGACTAAAAATTTTTAATCCTTTGGAGGATTGCCAAATCACACTACATGGAATGAATTGCAACTGTTGTTGTGTTGTTTCAACACGCACCAAGGTTGCAAGGATTTTTTCATTTTGGATAAGATGGGTAAGATGCTTAATTCGAACACGATATTCTGCTTCGATTGGAATCACTAATTTCAACGCAATGTCTTGTTGGTCTGTCACGCGATATTCAAAATATTGTTCAAGCTCGTTAAGTTCAGGTGCATTGATACTGCGATGGCGCAACAGAACATAACGTGATTTGAGTTGTTCTAGACTTGAATGTGGGACAAACATCTCTTGTAAAGTTTGCCATTCAGATACGCCGATATTCATCTGGTCTAAGTCAGAAATGGTCAGCTCGTTGAATGAGCCTTTCTGTAAAAAACGGGTATCCGTGCTTGCACTGAGCTGAGTATCTGAACTTGATTTTGCATGGGTCAGTTCAAGTTGGTGTTGAAGTAAAAAGCTTAAAGAGCTTCCCCAAATACCTGTGTTAGCTGCACTATGCATATCAAAAGTGCGGTCTAAATGATTGGCTCTAGCTTGAGTGACTTCTTTGAGTTGTTGTTCAGACACATCCCAAAAACACACCGTTAAACCATGCGCACCGCTGTCGGTACTCCACCATTCACAACCCAGTGGAATCAAATGAGCAATCGTTTCATTTTGATAATCACGTTGTATCACACCGCGAAGCTTGGCTAAAGCTTCTGTTTGAAACTCTGGGTTTAAAGACTCAATTTCTGAAAGTGCAGTCAAATAAGCATATAGATGTGCCAATTGATTATAAATCTGTTGTTCATCAACCTGTATATCGTCCTCTAAAAATTGCCGCATAGTGCCATGTAGTGTACGTAATAAACTGCCTAGGCGAGGAAGGTTTTGGGCGCGTGCCTGCATATTTAAAATATGCAGTGACATAACGTTTTCTTTGGCAAGATGAGATAAACCGTGTTGAATAAAGTTCTGACAAATTGTTTTAAGTTCTTCGATGAACTCACGATCATCCAAAGCAAGTTGTTGGTTCGGATTGTTTTGTTGTTCGTTTAACTCAATCGACCATTGCCATTTTTCTGGTGCATATTGCAAAAAGAAGTAAGCAACACATGCTAAATGCGCTGCAATTTTTTGTTTGTGATTGATTTCTGACAAGATGCCTTCAAATCCAGTAGCAGGGTAGAGTAGAACAGGATGAGGACTTAAGTCTGTTTGAAAAGAAATCTTATTGTCTTGAATGTCAATTTGACACTGTTCTGGTTGTGCTAACCAATTTTGAATAAATTCATAAGCTAAACGAATATTGGCTTTACCTGCCTGCTTTTGAATTTTGCTTGGATCAAAGTCCAAGAGTTGTTCTTTTGCAGATGCTGTGGTGTGCTCAGGGGTAACGGATGTATTGGAGCTTTGTTGCTGAATGGCACTTTCAGTCGTATTTTCCAATACAAGCTGATTTGTTGAAAATTGAGCGACGTTTTCTTGAACCCATAAAATACTGCTTAAAATATGTTTGCAACACCCTTGAGCAGGGCAATTACATTGCGCCTGAGTGATTCCTTTTATCGGTAATAGAACCTCACATTCTTCAACTTTAAGAAGTAGTTGTTCATCACTGTGTTGAAGTAATTCAACGTCATTGAGCGCTTTTCGTGCACGTCTTAATAAGCCTGCATTACTGTGCATAATGAGGCTATCTTCATCGTATTGGGTATATATCTGCCAACTCATTGCATTACCTCTGCAAACCAAGTCGCTAAATGTTCAGGTGTCATTGCGGCGATTTGCATGCCACGTTCTTGGAGTTTTTGTGCCATATTACTGTCATAAACGGGATTGGCAGCCTGATCGAGTGCTGCAAGTCCAAGTAATTTACAACCTTGTTGGTTGAGTTGACTGGTGGTATTGAGCATCTGTTGAACAGATGCTCCTTCTTCAAAATCGCTGATCAAAACTAAAATACTGCGATGTGGTTGTTTAATTTTCTTTTGACAATATTGTAAAGCCTGCCCAATATTTGTTCCTCCTCCAAGTTGCATGGTGAGTAGAACTTCAACAGGGTCATGCGCCAAATGACTGAGATCAACAATTTGAGTATCAAACAGTACCAGACTGATGTTTACTGCAGGCAGTGCAGCTAAAATACTGGCACAAATCGCAGCATACATGATCGAGTTCATCATTGAACCACTTTGATCCACGCAGAGGACAATTTCCCAAGGCAAATGCTTTTGGACACGGGCATTAAAATAAGGCGTTTGAATAATCAGTTTTTGTAAGTCAGGCTGGTAGTTTTTCAGATTGGACTGAATGGTACGTTTCCAGTCAAAATTCTGTGCCTGTTTTAGCTGCGAACGTTTAAAACGATTACGACGTCCCTGAAAGGCTTGTAAAAATTGTGTACGAATTTTTTGTAGTAATTCCTCAACCACCTTTTGAATCAGCTCTCGAATAGCCGCTTTCATCTCATTGTTTAAACGACCACGCATACTCAGTAAGGCTTTGGCTACAGCTGGATTGGGTTCAAGTTGTCGAACATGTTCAGGATTTTTAAATAACTCGGTTAATTCATATCGTTCAATCGCTTGTTTTTGCATGCGTTCAAAAGTCGATTTTGGGAAAAGTTTGCGACTTTGATTCAGCCAATTAATTGCATTTAATTGGGATGCTTCTAAACCACCATGACGATTTTTACCTTGTTGGATTCCACGACGTTTATATTCATTTTGATAGAGATAATCGAGATTGCGTTCAAGCTTCAATTGCTCGCCAGAGAGCGTAGCAGCAGATAAATTTTGATCCGCGTAACGACCCAACATCAGACGCCAGCGACGTGCTTGATCCATTGCATCAAGCGCAACATGGCTGTCTGAGTTGTCATGTTGATTTTGTTTAGGAGGCAATTGGCTCATGAGTTTGCTCCCCAGTGTTCTAAATGGTCATATGCAAATATTTTATAAAGTTGCTGATTCAGTTGAACGCCTTGTAATACATCTTGCTCACTGATATGACTCAATACCTGATCCAGAATGGTGTCATTTCCAAGCCCTGTGATTTGGGCGATAAGTTTAGACACTTGTGTACTTTGTTTAGGCGTGAGTTGACTAAAGATATAGCGTAAATCAGGCAAAATCTGAATAAAAGTATCTTCAGTCCAATGGCTGACCAATTGATGTAATGCATCAATTGCTACTTTTGATTGTACAAAGATTTCTGGCGCAATAAAAAACATGCCATGTAAATACTGCACCGAATCTTCAGGAGAACTGCCTGCGGCAAACGCCAGTTGTAAGTATTGTTGAAGCTGCTGTTGCTCGATTTGATGATCTAAAAACTGTAAAGTATGCAGTGCACCTTTCAATGTATTGAGATGGAATTCATCCAGTTTTGTTAGATCAATCTGTTCATACATCAAACTCAATAAATCGAAGTCTTGCGTTTTAAATACATGATGTTCAAGCGGCATCTTCTGTTGTTGGATGTTTAAAATCAGTTCATGTAAGCTTTTTAGGTTTTTCAGGTTTTGTTCAACTTTTTCTTCATGGGTATCATAAAGTTGATCAAGTAAAAAACAGGCTTGATAGACCGCAAAGCTTAAACTTTTTAATAGCATTTGTTCTGGAAGCTTGAGTAGTTTGCGACCATGCCATAAATAGTAGAGTTGTTGTGCTGCGCCAATTACTGAAGCCAAGTTTTGATCGCTTTCAAGATATCCATCGAGTTGCTGATTCAACAGTTTTAAATGCTGTTTCAATCCCAAACGGCAGGCGAGAGCCAATAATTTAGCAGTTTCAAATGCAGATTGCCCCATACCCTGTTGTTCATTTTCTTGCTGCAACTTGCGCATTTTAATCAAAGCAATCTGTTCAAGCTGATTGCCCATTTCAGCCAGTTCAATTAAGCGTGCCTCAACACTAGGGGTCCATGCATAACGCCATTCCTCGAATAGAAGGTCCAAGCTTGCCCCTTGCACAAAATCAGGTCCTGAAATACGTTGTGCAAAATGACAGCCGACAAATTCCAATAAATGTAAGTATTGACTGATTTCTTGATGCAATGGTTTACGATAAATATCGAGTTTTCGATGACGTAAAATAGTGTCATTGAGATTAAAGCGGTAAGTCTTAATTTGTTGATAGGTATTTTGAAGTAAGGCTGGACTATGTTGATTCTGCGCAACTTTGCCAAGTCGTTGTCCACTTAAAAATTGAAAGATATGGGTAAATAAGTGTTGTTGCCCATCATCCATTTCACCTTTGATCAGTGCAGATTGCAATGCATCGAGTAGATCATAACGGCTAGGTTGATTGTGTCCACGCAGTACCGCTAATTGCCATGCGATTTCCGCAGTATTTTTAAGTGCAATAAATGGGGTGATATCAAGCGCATTTTGTTGATTTAAAAAATGGCACAATTCATTTAAATACTGAAAAAAATCTTGTTGTTGATCTGCTGGTGTTGGGGTGTTCTGAGTATTTAAGTTTTGCCAGTGGTGTTGATAGTAGGCTGGTGATGGCATGCCAGAAGCATAACCATTCAGGGCATCAAGACGATCAAAACTATAACGAATCAGCCATGCTTGTTCTTGCCACTTTTGAGTTGAGTTTTGAACAATAAAGCGTTCAGCCTGAGCGGTATCACTCAAATTTTCAATTAAGGCAATACTATGGAATCCGCCTGTCACTACTAAAACTTTGTGTTCGGGGTCCATCACCTTTTGGATACAATTCCACATCACGTCTTCACGGTGTAAAGAGGCTTCTCGTAAAAGTACCTCTCGTTCATAATCCAAACGCGCCAATGAGCACCACACAAACACATCATCAAAAAAACGTTGCGCCTGTTGTAGTTGACTGGCGTTTTGTAGTTCAAATAAATGATCCCATAGTTCGTCATGATTTCGACAATGCATGCTTTCAGCAAGTTTTTGAATATATTGGCTATGTGCAAAATATCGTTCAGACATCAAACTTTTTTGTTGCCAGTCAGCATCCTTTTGCTGACTTTTTAAAATGCTTTGCTGAGTCCAATCCAAGTCAATAAACTTAACTTCTGCATGCTGTTGTTTTGCCGCTTGAATCGCCACCCATTCTGGTGAATATTCACAAAAAGGGAAATAGGCAGAAAAAAACTCAGGTTGAGATTGATTGGCTTGATGTTGTTCATCCTGTTGTGCGTGAGACGGGGAACCGTTGTGATGAGATTGTGCTTGCGCGAAGATCGCAATCGGAGGTTCGGCGGCTTGTTCTTGTAAGCTTTGGATCAAGAACTCAAAACTGGTTGGCGCTTCAATCAATATATGTGTGGGTTTGATTTCATTGATGTACTGTTTTAAAGCAAAAGCACAGGCTGGACTATGATGGCGAATAGGTGCAAAGAATACATTTTGCTGTGCCAATTGTTGTTTAAGGTGAAATGCTTGTTTTAATCGAGCGGGCATTTCATCAATGACTGTGATTGGGTCCAGTAGTTGCATCATTAAAACTCTCGACTGGCTTCATAAAAACTTTTCCAATCGGCATCTTTACGTGCCCGTTCTTTTACTACTGTGTCCAGATAATAACGCAAGCGTTTGGCATCATCTGGATTATCTTTAAAGACAACCCCAATCAACTGTTGTGCAATATGCTCTGCTTTTAAAATACCGTCACTCAGATAGATGGCTTGAAGTCCTGCGGCATGGGCGATATTTACAGCTTCGGCTGTAGACATGACCGCATCTGGTGTTTTCAAGCTTGCACCTTGTAGACTTTGCCCTGTTCTTAATTCATTGAAAATAGTGACTAATAGCTCAATGATTTGTGGGCGTATTTGAATTTCTTGATAAAGTTCTGCAAGCTGCTGTTTCAGCTGCAATCCAACCAACTCAATTTCAAACTTTCGGTCACGAATCGCTTTGACGGTTTCAAAATTAAAGCGGCGTTTTAATGCAGCTGACATCTCATGTACACCACGATCACGTAAGTTGGCTGTGGCAATAATATTAAAACCCTGTGTCGCAGCTAAGTTAAAATCTTGTCCCATTTCTGGAATCATCATTTGTTTTTCTGAAAGTAATGACACCAAAACATCTTGAATTTCTGGTGGGCAACGGGTGATTTCTTCAAACCGTGCAATTTGACCATTTTTCATGGCGTGAAATAAGGGGGATGGAATCAGCGATTTTTCAGTAGGACCTTCTGACAATAGCAGGGCATAGTTCCATGAGTATTTAATGTGGTCTTCGGTTGTACCCGCAGTTCCTTGTATAGTGAGATGAGAGTTTCCAGAGATGGCTGCACTGAACAGTTCTGAAAGCATAGATTTAGCCGTCCCCGGTTCACCTACCAGCATCAGCCCTTGATTTCCCATCAATGTGACTAAGGCACGATCAACAAGTGCATCATCGCCATAAAACTTTTTTTGAATACCAAGTTTGTGATCACCTAAAATAAATGAACGAACCGCATACGCTGAAAGTTGCCAACCTGCAGGTTTTCTGTGTTGATCCTGTTCTTTTAAACACTCAAGTTCTGCTTGATATTTTTGTTCTGAACTGTATTTAATTTGACTCTGTAAATTCTGTTTCATAATCATTGAGTAAATATATTTGAAGGAATAAAACTATCATAGCTGGCAAAAGCCAAGATCACCACCCGTTCAATTGTTGTTCGCGACAAATTGTGACATCTATTTGTTAATATTATTGTTTATAAGAAAATATATTGATTTTATCGCCATCGAGTAGCGTTCGGATTGTTTATAATTGTATCGTATACTGATCTGTACTGAAATTTTATGAAATAGTAATTGTATTGGTGAATGATTCGGTACATTAATGTACAGGGGGTGTTGCTGATTCCATCATAGATGATTTGTCAGCAGACTCAGGCTATATGTCTTAGTATTAGTAATATAAACATAGTTACAGAGGATGCAGATGGTAAATTCCAATAAAAAACATTCAAGCGGACTTATTTCAAATGCTTTTGGTGTAGCAAAAAAACTCAGTGAAACGGGTTTAAATGTGCTTCAGCATGTCGCGCCAGGAACAGTCAGTAAGCTTACACAAAGCCCTCAAGCAGACTCAGTTGTTCAAGGTACAGCCCAAGAAAAAAATGCTTTTGAGCGAAAAAAATATGAAAATCCTCAGCAAATGATGCGTGAGCATTTACCCAATGTAACTGGTAAACTGTTGGGAAAACATTCAAAAAAAATTAATCATGTTGCTTCATTTATTTCCCCAGACTTAAATGAAAAACTGTCAGATTTCCTTTTCGATAAACTCAATGATTTTGTCTCTGAGTTGACCTCTGTTGAGTCCGTATTAAAAGAGGTTGGTGCAAAAAATCTAGCAGAACTTAGTCAAGATACTGAACGTTCACGACGGATCAGTACTGCATTAGCGAATCAAAATAAGATTATTGCCGCAATTCAGGGTACATTGACAGGTGCGGTTGGAGGCGTTGGTGCGATTATTGATGTACCAACTTCCTTGGCTCTGGCGCTACGAAGTGTTTACCATACTGGGCGAGCATATGGTTTTGAGTTACAGGCTAAAGACCATACCGTTGTAGAATATATTTTTAAACAGATTGACCTTGGGACTGTCGCTGAAAAGCAGGCATTAATTGCGGCAATTCGAACATTTGCGGGTGTTTTGCAAACCCATAATGTCAATCAACTCCAGCAATTATTAGGTTCAGCAAATGATGCTGAGCTGTTAAAAAAATGGATTGCCAATGAAGATGGTTCATTTAAATTATCATGGATGAATAATCTTCCACAGTTCAATCTGTTGACGCGTTTAACACCTTTAGCCACGATGGGAATCAGCGCTGTATATAGTTGGAAATTGGTGGATGATGCCACAGCGCAAGCTCAAATCGTTTTTTCAGGAGCACGTCAATATTTGCTTCAGCACCCTGATCAAACAATCGATACTTTAGAGGCTTATGAGCAGTTTACTCAGTTGCTGTCTCATGCCAATCCATTACTTTTAGCGGATTCATCGCAAAAGAGTAATCCAGAGAAAACAGATGTACAAATTGAGAACAAAACCATTACTCAAGTTGAAGTGAAAGAAAAACCCAATGAGGAAGATGTTGTTTCAAATCCTGTAGAAAAAGTTGAACAGGGTATTCAGAAATTAGCTGATACGCATATTGGAAAAAACACGTCTGAACAGTTGGATGAAAAATCGATCACGGCAAAACCTCGCCGCAATGTACAGAAAAAGCCAGCTACAGCTACTTCAACTTCTGCGGTAAAGGCAACGACAGCCGCAAAAACTGTAACAAAAAAACGTACACCAGCCAAACCGAAAGTTAATGCTGAAAATACAGTAAAAGGCACTGAAAAAAACGCAGAAGCTACTGATAAAAAATCAGAAAATAAGCCGGAATAAGTTTGCTTGGTTTTATCTGCAAAGTTCGAAATGGTCAATATTTGACAGTACGTTGAATATTGACCATTTTTACATCTTGGCTTACAATTGCATGCCCTCAAAAAGTGGTAATTTTTTGAGGCTTTTTATTAACGGGAGAATTGCCATATGGCAACAACAAATCAGTTGATCCGTAAGGGTCGTACAACTTTGGTTGAAAAATCAAAAGTTCCTGCGTTGAAGGCTTGCCCACAACGTCGTGGTGTTTGTACACGTGTTTATACAACTACACCTAAAAAACCTAACTCAGCAATGCGTAAAGTTTGCCGTGTTCGCTTAACTTCAGGTTTTGAAGTTTCTAGCTATATCGGTGGTGAAGGTCATAACCTACAAGAGCACAGTGTTGTTCTTATCCGTGGTGGTCGTGTTAAAGACTTACCAGGTGTACGTTACCATACCGTTCGTGGTTCTTTGGACTGTGCTGGTGTTAAAGATCGTAACCAGTCTCGTTCAAAATACGGTACTAAACGTCCTAAGAAATAATCTTTCGAGATTCGCTTCTTAAGCCGATAGAACCACAATCCTTTATCGTCTCGCTTGTCTGATTTCTGCATTAATTTTGTGAAATTCAAGCGACGTGTAGTAAGGCCAGCGAATAGCACATGACACTTTGTGCTCATGCTGGATAAACCTGAAGTGTCATATTTATAGGTAGATTAAAATGCCAAGACGTCGCGTAGTTGCTGCTCGTGAAATCCTTCCGGATCCTAAGTTCAGTAGCCAAACAATCGCTAAATTCATGAACCACGTAATGCAAGATGGTAAAAAGTCTATTGCTGAAAGTATCGTTTACGGTGCTTTAGACCGCGTTCAAGAAAAAAACAAAGTTGACCCAGTTGAATTTTTTGAGACTACTCTTGAAAAAGTTCGTCCTATGGTCGAAGTAAAAGCACGCCGTGTTGGTGGTGCTACTTATCAAGTACCTATGGAAGTACGCCCATCCCGTCGTACTGCCTTGGCTATGCGTTGGTTAGTAGATGCTGCTGCTAAGCGTTCTGAAAAAACTATGGCGTTACGTCTTGCTGGTGAGTTGCTTGATGCAGCTGAAGGTAAAGGCGCAGCGATCAAAAAACGTGAAGATGTGCACCGTATGGCTGAAGCTAACAAAGCCTTCTCTCACTACCGCTTCTAAGCGGCTAAAACAGTCCCTTATCAGGAGAATACTCATGCGTATTGCAGCTCGATTTAACATCGCCCTCTACCAAAGTGGGGGATTTGCGGGTATTTAAGTTGCCCATTACGTATTGAGTATCCGTACGCATCAATGCTTCATTGATGCGTCCTGTTTTAAACAACAAAATTTAGGAATGCAAGAAATCATGGCTCGTCAAACCCCAATTTCTCGTTATCGTAACATTGGTATTTCTGCGCACATTGATGCTGGTAAAACCACGACTACAGAACGTATTTTGTTCTACACAGGTGTATCTCACAAAATTGGTGAAGTACATGATGGTGCAGCAACAATGGACTGGATGGAACAAGAGCAAGAACGTGGTATTACAATCACTTCAGCTGCTACGACTACATTCTGGTCAGGTATGAGTAAACAGTTCCCTGAACACCGTATCAACGTAATTGATACACCGGGACACGTAGACTTCACAATCGAAGTTGAACGTTCTATGCGTGTTCTTGACGGTGCTTGTATGGTTTACTGTGCTGTAGGTGGTGTACAACCTCAGTCTGAAACTGTATGGCGTCAAGCGAACAAGTACCAAGTACCTCGTTTAGCATTCGTGAACAAGATGGACCGTACAGGTGCAAACTTCTTCCGTGTTGTTGAACAAATGAAAACACGTCTTGGTGCACATCCTGTACCTATCGTTGTTCCAATCGGTGCTGAAGAAAACTTCCAAGGTGTTATCGACCTGATCGAAATGAAAGCGATCATTTGGGACGAAGCTTCTCAAGGTATGAAGTTCGAATACGGCGATATTCCAGCTGATCTTCAAGCGACTGCTGAAGAATGGCGTACAAACATGGTTGAAGCTGCTGCTGAAGCTTCTGAAGAGTTAATGGACAAATACCTTGAAAATGGTGATCTTGATAAAGAAGACATCGTTTCTGGTTTACGTGTTCAAACATTAGCTTGTCAAATTCAACCAATGCTTTGTGGTACAGCGTTCAAAAACAAAGGTGTTCAACGTATGTTGGATGCTGTAATTGAATTCTTGCCATCACCTACAGAAGTGAAAGCGATTGAAGGTGTACTTGACGATAAAGCTGAAACTAAAGCTGTTCGTGAAGCATCTGACGAAGCTCCATTCTCTGCGTTGGCGTTCAAAATCATGAACGACAAGTTCGTAGGTAACTTGACATTCGTACGTGTTTACTCTGGTGTTCTTAAACAAGGTGATTCTGTTTATAACCCAGTGAAATCTAAACGTGAACGTATTGGTCGTATCGTGCAAATGCACGCAAACGATCGTCAAGACGTTGAAGAAATCCGTGCGGGTGATATCGCTGCGTGTGTAGGTCTTAAAGACGTAACTACAGGTGATACACTTTGTGATGAGAAAAATGTCATCACACTTGAGCGTATGGAATTCCCTGAGCCAGTAATTGCACTTGCAGTTGAGCCAAAAACTAAAGCTGACCAAGAAAAAATGTCGATTGCTTTAGGTCGTTTGGCGAAAGAAGATCCATCGTTCCGTGTTCGCACTGACGAAGAATCTGGTCAAACAATTATTGCGGGTATGGGTGAGCTTCACCTTGACATCATCGTTGACCGTATGAAACGTGAATTCGGTGTTGAAGCGAACATTGGTAAACCAATGGTTGCTTACCGTGAGACAATCAAAAAGTCTGTTGAACAAGAAGGTAAATTCGTTCGTCAAACTGGTGGTAAAGGTAAGTTCGGTCACGTATACGTACGTTTAGAACCGCTTGATCCTGAAGCTGGTAAAGAATACGAATTTGCTGAAGAAGTTGTTGGTGGTGTTGTACCTAAAGAATTCTTCGGTGCAGTTGACAAAGGTATTCAAGAACGTATGAAGAATGGTGTCTTGGCTGGTTACCCTGTTGTGGGTATCAAAGCGACATTATTTGACGGTTCTTACCACGATGTCGACTCTGACGAATTATCGTTCAAAATGGCAGGTTCTTACGCATTCCGTGATGGTTTCATGAAAGCAGATCCGATCTTGCTTGAACCGATCATGAAAGTTGAAGTAGAAACTCCAGAAGACTACATGGGCGATATCATGGGTGACTTAAACCGTCGTCGTGGTATGGTTCAGGGTATGGATGACTTACCTGGCGGTACTAAAGCAATTCGTGCTGAAGTTCCACTTGCTGAGATGTTTGGTTACGCGACTCAAATGCGTTCTATGTCTCAAGGTCGTGCGACATACTCTATGGAATTTGCTAAATATGCTGAAACTCCACGTAACGTGGCTGAAGGCATCATTTCTAAATTCCAGTCTGGCGGTAAAAAAGGTGACGACGAGTAATCTTTCGATTACTATAAGCCCAAACTAATTCATAGTTAAAAACCAAGTGCTCATGCAGTGACCCTGCATGAGTAGTTAAAAAAGGAAGCTCTCATGGCTAAGGCTAAGTTTGAACGTAATAAGCCACACGTAAACGTGGGTACAATTGGTCACGTTGACCATGGTAAAACAACTTTAACTGCTGCAATTGCAACTATCTGTGCAAAAACTTACGGCGGTGAAGCTAAAGACTACGCAGCAATCGACTCTGCACCAGAAGAAAAAGCACGTGGTATTACAATTAATACTTCACACGTAGAATACGATTCTCCAATCCGTCACTACGCTCACGTAGACTGCCCAGGACACGCCGATTATGTTAAAAACATGATCACTGGTGCTGCTCAGATGGACGGTGCGATCCTTGTATGTGCTGCGACTGATGGTCCAATGCCACAAACTCGTGAACACATCCTTCTTTCTCGCCAAGTAGGTGTACCTTATATTCTTGTATTCCTTAACAAGTGTGACCTTGTTGATGATGAAGAATTACTTGAATTAGTAGAAATGGAAGTTCGTGAACTTCTTTCTACTTATGACTTCCCAGGTGATGACACTCCAATCATCCGTGGTTCAGCACTTGCTGCACTTAATGGTGATGCTGGTCAGTATGGCGAATCTGCAGTTCTTGCACTTGTTGAAGCGCTTGACTCTTATATCCCAGAACCAGAGCGTGCAATCGACAAAGCATTCTTGATGCCAATCGAAGACGTATTCTCAATCTCTGGTCGTGGTACAGTGGTAACAGGTCGTGTAGAATCTGGTATCGTTAAAGTAGGCGAAGAAGTTGAAATCGTTGGTATTAAAGATACAGTTAAAACAACTGTAACTGGCGTAGAAATGTTCCGTAAACTTCTAGACGAAGGTCGTGCTGGCGAGAACTGTGGTGTACTTTTACGTGGTACTAAGCGTGAAGACGTACAACGTGGTCAAGTACTTGCTAAACCAGGTACAATCAAGCCGCACACTAAATTCGACGCAGAAGTATATGTACTTTCTAAAGAAGAAGGTGGTCGTCATACTCCGTTCCTTAACGGTTACCGTCCACAGTTCTACTTCCGTACAACTGACGTAACTGGTGCAATCCAATTACAAGACGGCGTTGAAATGGTAATGCCAGGCGACAACGTTGAAATGTCAGTAGAATTGATCCACCCAATCGCAATGGACCCAGGTCTACGTTTTGCGATCCGTGAAGGTGGTCGTACAGTTGGTGCTGGTGTAGTTGCTAAAGTAACTGCATAATCGCTGATTGTGTATAAAAAAGCGCTCCTATGGGGCGCTTTTTTTATGGCTAAAACCAAACCTATAAATTGTCAGACAATTACAGTCTAAAGCTGTCCTTAACTGATATTTGTGTGACCTAATCTGCAATTATCCAAAAATTATAAAAAAGTAAGATAAAGAAAGAGAAAAACAAACATAAAGAATTTAAGTGATATCTCACTTAATAGGAGTAACTGCAATGAATGCAAAAGTGAATATTTCAAACCGTGCTGGTGCAACCTTCCCTGTACGTCGTATGGATTTTAATTTTGACGATGTACCTGAATACTGGGCAAATGACTCTGCAGGTATTACACATTTCATGACGGCATTATCTGCTTTGTTCCCAGATGGTGAAAAGTTATTTATTGATTCTGTACGCGCAGTGCGTTATCACCCAGCAATTAAAGACAATCAAGCATTGCAAAAAGAAATCAGTGCTTTTATTGGTCAAGAAGCCATGCACACCAAAGAGCATGAAAACTTTAATGCATCCGCAAAACGATTTGGACACGATGTTGAGAAGTATGAACGTGAAACAGGTGCGCTTATTCAAGGTGCACGAAAATGGTTTGCAAGAGTTGTTAAACCATTTGGCATGACTCAAGAAATGGTTGATTTGACTGCGACAACAGCATTAGAACACTTTACTGCCACGATAGCCTCTCAACTATTGATAAATGAACATATTCAAAAGCTCATGACCGATCCAACCATGTCATATATGTGGTATTGGCATGCGGTAGAGGAAAATGAGCATAAAGCGGTGGCTTTTGATGTGTATGAAGCGGTCTTTGGTAAAGGCATTAAAGCTTATGGATTACGTACAACAGCCTTGGTGGTTTCAATGGTACTGATCTTTATGGCGCAATCCTCATTTGTTGTACGTCTATTAAAAGAGGATGGAAAGCTTAATCTAAAAGAGCTCGGCATCATTTATAAATATGCTTATAGCCCCTCAAAAGGCATTATTACAGGCATGACCAAAGAGATGTTGGCTTACTTTAAACCTGGATTTCATCCAAATGATTTAGATACAGTTAGTTTGCTTGAAACATGGAAAGCAAAATTAGGGCTTTAATGTTTGATTGAGCGCATTATCTAAGAGCAACATTTGTTGCTCTTTTTTATTCGACTAATTGTATAAATTACATATAATTCATTTTTTATATTGAGTTAATGAACGAAGATGATTCGTTTAATGCAAGCTTCAGATTTACATGTTGTGGCTGAAATTGAAAATCAAGTACAAAGCCATCCTTGGAAAATAAGTCAATTCGAGGAGTCCATCACAAGCTATGTGAGCACGGTAATTGAACAGAACCATCAAGTTGTTGGTTTTTGTATTTTGCAACCTGTGCTAGATGAGGCAAATCTATTACTCATGGCTATTCATCCAAGTCAGCAGGGGAGAGGGTTAGGTTATCAACTGTTAGAGGAATCGATAACCTTGTTAAAAAATAATCCTGTACAAATCTTTCTTGAAGTTCGTGAGTCAAATCAAGCAGCAATCGCATTGTACGAAAAATCTGGCTTTCATCAGATTGATTTGCGCAAAAACTACTATCCCAATAAAGATGGTAGCCGTGAGCATGCCATCATTATGGTCAAAACATGTAGTGATGATTTTTCGAAGTTATTTAAATAAAATGATTTAACAAAAATAGTTTAAATAACAGCTCAAGCCGATTATTTAATAATTGGCTCGTTCCACTCAGAAGGGAGTGTGGTCATTAACATATCGCCTAACTCTTGAATTTCTTTGGCGTCCAAATGTCGATTGATACGACGCCATTGTCCGTCTAGTAACAATTCAAATGGGGCATATTGGGATTTGTAATTCATTTTGTTGGCATGTGGAACCCAATAGCCTAAATAGACATAATCCAAGCTCAACGATTTAACATATTCGATTTGCTTTAGTATCGCAAAAACGCCAAGTGAGCGTTTGCTTTCACTTGGATCAAAGAAGGTATAGACCGCAGAGACACCATCATCCAATTGATCACAGGTAGACACACTGATTAAACGATCATCTTTCCACAGTTCAAGAAAGAAACTATTGGTACAGCTGTGGATCAAGAATTTTTCAAATTGATCATAGCTCGGAGGGAACATATCACCATCAGCATGCCGTTCAATAATATAACGTTCATAAAGCTGATAATGTATTTGGCTCGCCTCTTGGGTGGAAATAATTTTTACTGTGAGATCTTGATTGCGTTTCCATGCTTTTTTTTGCGCACTGTTCATTTGAAATTCAGCAACGGGGACGCGGCAAGATAAACATTGACGACACAGATGGCATTCAGGGCGATAAACAAAGTCACCACTGCGTCTAAAACCCACGCGTGATAATTCAGAAAGCGTGACCACATCAATGCGATGTACCGGATCGAGAAAAACCATACGTGCAGATTTATTTTCTAAATAGCTGCAATCATGTGGTGGAGTAATATAGTACTGTAAGTCGTTCAATAGGGACTTAGGATGATAAGAATTCATAAATCAGCCCCTCCTTTTATTGTCATTCCATTAAGCGCGAAAAATTCGCTATTGTTTTACTTGAAAATACACGCTCTTGATAACTTTTCCAATCTATAGGGGGCTGTTTTATTACATCTTGTAACGATTTAAGATATTCATGGCGAGAAAGTGTGCAAGCACCTAAGCTGATTAAGTGATCATTGACTAGCTGACAGTCAATCCATGGCAAATCATTTTCGCGACCTAAGAGCATCAGTGTATAAAACGCCATTTTGGAGACATCCGTTTGTGTGCTGAACATGGACTCACCAAAACAACCGTGCCCAATACTGACCCCATAAAGCCCACCAACAATTTTATCTTGGTCCCAAACTTCAACACTATAGGCATAACCCGCCTGAAAAAGCTGACAGTAACCTTGAATAATTTCTTCAGAAATCCAGGTTTCATCGGCATATTGACGGGGCAGTGAACACGAACGAATGACCTGTTCAAAAGCATGATTAATGGTGATTTGATAATCAAACTTTTTCATGTTGCGCAGCAGTGATTTGCTGGGCTTATAGTCTTGAGGACGAATAATACATCTTGGTTCAGGGCTCCACCAGCAAATCGGCTCACCTTCAGAAAACCACGGAAACAAACCATGCGTATAGGCTTCGTAGAGTGTTGATGGATCTAAATCTGCGCCAATACAAATTAAACCTTGTTCGTCTGGATCAGCTTCTATTGGATCTGGGAAAATAAATTGTGAAGGTGCTAATGAGTTCACGGAATATCATCAATAAAAAAAGATCAGCTTTATCTTAGCTGATCTTCAGTAGGGATGTCTAAATAGAAGCTATGCAAAAAGTTTCAATTGTTGAGCAATTTTGAGTTTATCGCTGTCTAAAAAGAACTGTGCTTTTTCTTCAATAATTTTCAGACTGGTTTCAGTGTCAGAAACAGGCTGCCCTTGTTTATCCAAGACCAACCATCTTAATTGTGTGAGGACATCCCAAACATATTGAGCAAACTCTGATGCAGAATTTAAACCATCAACAAAATGGGCACGATAGAAAAGTTGATTAAACTGATCACTTGGGATACCAATCCCCGTTAGTGGGCATGCTAAAACCTGATAATTGGTATGATAACTGGCTTGTTCGAGGAAGTAGTGATTTAACTTTTGTGCTTGTTGTGTTGTTTCGTCAGATAATTGGTGCTGACATGGCTGAGCTAAACCTAAGTGACACAAGATCACCAGCGCATTTAACAGTTTGGCATAGGTAATATCAGGCATGACTTGTTCGAGTTGAGCAAGGGTTTGTGGCTGATAGTCAGAATTTTTAAAGTGTGCGCCTAAAGGTTGGTAAACTTCTTGGAGCAAATCAAATTCACCTAAGTAGCCAGCAATAGTGGTAGGTAGCTTTTCAGGTGCAATCAATAGCACAAAAGCAGTATTTCTCAGACGATGCTGAATTTCGAGTGGGGTGAGGGTATTTTTGCCACGAATAAAAAGATCTTTTCTAAATTGAGTGTTGGCAAAGTAATCTCTACATTGTTCTTTAAAGATCGGATGCTCAATGGTATTTAAAAACTGCTGGTGTTGATCACTAAAATTAATATTATCTAAATGGGTATTTAAATCAGTTGAACCTGCATAGGTCAGTTTAATTTCTTCTAGGATTCGTACCACTTGTTGAAATGAAAAACATTGCCAATCTTGATTGAGATATTCATGGACCAAATAATTGGGATTTTGTTTTTTGAGGTCTTGAACTTTATTGAGAGCATTTGGATTTCGTTGTGCAAATAACGGGTTTTGAGTGAGTAAGGCTTCACTGAATTCAAGTGAGTCATTTACTTTTTGCAGTGGGTTGGTGCTGGTGCTGTTAAATTTAAAATGACTATGAAATAGCTCTCGAATCGGCATATTGGCTGCCCAACCCGTTAAGCAATTATAACTGATATAGACAATCCCGTTTGGACTTAAAAATTTTCGGATGAACTGTAAAATAATATGTTGGTTTTCGTGACTGATCCAACTCCAAATACCATGCAGGCTGATGGAGTCAAACATCGGTAGATCTTTATTCAGTAATTCTTCAAAACTGGCATCATAAAAATGGTGCGGAACTTGCGTTTGTTCAGCCAAAACATTGGCATGTGCTGCATGTGCAGGGTTGAAGTCAGTACCAAAAAATAAGCCGAAACTAGAAGTGGCATGGATATTCAGACTGACCCCTTGTCCAAAACCGAGTTCACAATGTTTATGATCATCTTTTGCAGGTGGGCAATCTACACCATTGAGTAGTAAACAAAATTTCTGATAATTGGGGCTAAGATCTTTGTAGTAGCCATAGGTGTAATTTACTTCAGTCTGGTAGCCATCGGTCCACGTTGTTGTCATCTTTTTTCCTATAATTGATATTTATTTAAAATCATTGATCTTGTTTATTTATAAATCAAAAATAAAGAAACCGCCATGTAGGCGGTTTATTTTTACAAAAATAATGGAATTATTCTAAGCCATCTAAATAACGGTCTGCGTCAAGTGCAGCCATACAGCCTGAACCTGCCGAAGTAATTGCTTGGCGATACACATCATCAGCCACATCACCTGCAGCAAATACACCTGCAACAGATGTTGCTGTTGCATTACCTGCTGTACCACTGCGGACTTGGATATAGCCATTACGCAATTCAAGTTGACCTTCAAACATCGCAGTATTTGGTTTATGACCAATCGCAACAAACAGACCTGAAACATCAACGTCTTGTGATGAGTCATCTTGGGTTGATTTAAGACGTACAGAAGTTACGCCTGAGTTGCTGTCACCGAGAACTTCTTCAACCTGATGGTTCCAGATGATCGAAATTTTTCCTTCTTTAACTTTCTCATTGAGATGATCTTGAAGAATTTTTTCTGAGCGTAATTTGTCACGACGGTGTACAAGCGTTACATGTGATGCGATGTTGGAAAGATATAATGCTTCTTCGACCGCAGTATTACCGCCACCCACAACCATGACTTTTTGGTTTTTGTAAAAGAAACCATCACAAGTTGCACATGCACTGACACCTTGACCCATATAGGCTTGTTCTGACTCTAAACCTAAGTATTGTGCTGTTGCACCAGTCGCAATAATTAAAGCATCACAGGCGTATTCATCCATGTCGCCTTTGAGAACGAATGGACGCACTTTCAAATCAACTTCATTGATGTGATCGTAGAGTATTTCAGTACCAAAACGTTCAGCATGCGCTTGCATACGCTCCATCAATGCAGGACCTGTTAAACCTTCAGCATCGCCCGGCCAGTTTTCAACATCAGTCGTCGTGGTTAATTGACCACCCAACTGCATACCGGCAATCAATGTTGGCTTTAAGTTGGCGCGTGCTGCATATACTGCAGCACTATAACCCGCAGGACCAGAACCGAGAATAATCAACCGAGAGTGACGAGCGCTCATAAGTCATCCTTTTTATAAAAAATATAGCAATTGCTCGAATTATACGTGAAACTTGGTCAAAGTTGTGTGGCTTCAATGTCGATAATATTGATCATCTAAATCGAATTGAGCTATATAGAAAGACGAAATAAGTTTGTTGAGCATTTTCATGCAAATAAAACTTTAAATTTCTAACAATGCTTTACAACACAAGTAAATAATAGTGCATCTTTTTTTTAAGAACAGGTGCATAATATAAAAATTTCTTCTCTCAAGAAAAGCTTAAAAGCTTCAGAAAAGAGTAATTTGAATAATTGGTTACAGGATCGTATATGACTGCGGTGTCAAATGTTTATGCACAGCGCTTTTTAACAACAATATTCTTGATTTCATTTGGGATCTATCTGTTCCTTGCAACAGTGACTTATACCCCATTTGATCCAGGTTGGATGCATATTTCCAGTGATACACAACAGGTTTCAAATGCCAGTGGTGTTGCAGGTGCTTGGATTGCTGATTTATTGTTTGGTTTCTTAGGTTGGGCAAGTCTACTTATCCCTGTATTTATGTTTATTGAAGCCATACAAGTATGGTGGCCACGAAGCTTTGTGAGTCGTCCATTTCGTTATGCTGCTCAATTTTTCATTTTGCTGGCGACATCGAGTTTATTGTATTTGTTATGGAATGTGCCTGCAGATACATTGGCAAATGCCTCGGGTGGGATTATTGGCTATGAATTAGGTGAAAGTCTATCTCAACTGATGACCATCTATGGTGCTGTAATTTTTATCCTGATTTTACTCATTGTGTTATTTACTTTGGCTTTTGGAATCCAATGGAATAAAACATGGGCAATGTTGAAAGCCACACCTGCATATTTACAAGATTTATTTTATAAAAATGTGCCTGAAAGTGAGTCAGCCTATGATTTAACTTCACCACAAAAGAATAAAGTGCATTCGCATAAAGCTGAGCCGATTACAGCACAGGCAGAATTTACTGAAGCTGATCAAGAGCAACAGCCTAAAGAACATTTAATTGTTAAAAATACTAAACATAATCAAACGGCTGAGCGTTTGTTTGATGACATGATTGAACAAGAACATAAAGCTCATCAAGAGACTCACTTTGATCGAGATGATATCGATGATGAAACCTTGGAACGTACTTTAGAAAAGGCGCATCGTTTAGAACAAGACAGTCAACGTACGGTTTCATCTGGTGAAGTATGGAAAGCACTGAATCAAGATCAAGATCACAATCGTGATATAGATGCATTATTAAGAGCTTCAGAAGATCAAACTGAAAATAAATATTCTGATCATTTACCGCATGCACATACATCAGTGAGCCATGTGGAGACAAAACAAAAATCATCACTTGACTGGGATGATGATCAAGTTTTTGATGAATTATTATCGGTTGTTCCGAATGGGCAAACCGCAACAGATATTCATACACCATTCAATGCCAATACAGCACATACGCAAGTTGAATCTACAGATACAATTCAGCCCACCACGAGTTTTGCCAATGTTGCTGGAACGACTGCACCGACTGTTGTGACCACATCAGGTTTAGCCCATGAACTGGATGAACTTGCTTCACTTGCTGATGATCCATTTGCTGAAGCACATGATATAACGCATTCAGAACAGTCTTCCATTGAGCCTAGAACAACGGCTGAGGCAAGAACCACCAGTAGTTATGCCCAATCTTCGCCGTTTACCCGTGCCAATATTCAAACTCATTTAGCAGCATCAACTTTGGTAAGCGAAGAAGAGAAATCTCTGATTTCTTCCGATAAAGATGCGTTTAGGGAGGCGTGGCAAGAAACAGCGGGTAAACCTCAAGATGAATTGCAGACTGAGTTTGCAGAACTTGAAGATGACTTCGACTTAGATGCACCGCTGACAGATGCTTTCGGTCGACCAATGTCACGAGCAATGCAGGTTGCCCAAAAGCGTCGTGATTTACCTACTTTGCCAGGCTTTGAGTTACTGGATAAAGTTGATCCAAATAAAAAGGTTAACTTTACAGCTGAACAACTTTCACGCTTATCTGAATTACTAGAAATTAAACTACAAGAGTTCAATGTCAAAGCAAAAGTCATTGAAGCACAACCTGGACCTGTAGTAACACGTTTTGAGTTGGATCTTGCACCAGGCGTTAAAGCTTCCAAAGTCACCAATATTTCACGAGATTTAGCACGTTCAATGTCTATGGCTTCGGTGCGTGTTGTTGAAGTTATTCCAGGTAAACCGTATATCGGCATTGAAGTGCCCAATAGTAGCCGTGAAATGGTGCGTTTGATTGAGTTGCTTGAAACTCCTGCTTTTAGAGATCCAAACGGTTTGCTTTCAATGGCAATGGGTAAAGATATTTCAGGTAATCCAGTGATTACTGATTTAGGTAAAGCCCCCCATATGCTGGTTGCAGGGACAACGGGTTCGGGTAAGTCGGTTGCAGTTAACTCGATGATTTTATCGATGTTATTGAAATATACGCCAGACCAATTACGTTTGATTTTAATTGACCCTAAGCAATTAGAATTGGCAAATTATAATGATATTCCTCATTTATTAACGCCAGTTGTGACTGACATGAAAGATGCTGTAAGTGCTTTGAACTGGTGTGTAAATGAGATGGAACGTCGTTATAAACTGATGTCATTCTTGAAGATTCGTAAACTGGCGGACTATAACCGTAAAGTTGAAGAAGCTATTGCCAATGGTGAGGACTTGATTGACCCGACGTGGAAAGCCAGTGATTCTGCTACGCAGGAACGTGCACCACGTTTGCAACCTCTCCCATCTATTGTGATTGTGGCGGATGAATTTGCAGACATGATCATGCAGGTGGGCAAAAAGGCAGAAGAGATGATCACACGTCTGGCGCAAAAGTCACGTGCGGCTGGTATTCATTTACTGCTAGCGACACAACGTCCGTCTGTAGACGTAATTACAGGCTTAATTAAAGCCAACATTCCAACCCGTGTAGCATTACGCGTAAACAGTAAAATTGATTCACGCACAATTCTTGATGGTGGTGGTGCAGAAGATTTGCTCGGTCACGGTGACATGCTCTTCCTCGGGCCGGGTAAAATTGATCCCGAACGTGTGCATGGTGCATTTATTTCCGATGATGAAGTAAACCGCATTTGTGATGCGTGGCGTGAACGTGGTGAGCCAAATTATATCGATGAAATTCTTACCCCATTTGATGAGGAACCGACCTCACGTGGTTTTGAGGACGGGGATGGTGATCCAAACCGTGATGCACTGTATGACCAATGTGTTTCCTTTGTATTGGAAACCCGCAAGGTATCAGTATCATCGTTACAACGTAAGTTTAGCTTGGGTTATAACCGTGCTGCACGTATTGTCGATCAAATGCAAGAGCAGGGGATTGTCAGCGAACAAGGACCTAACGGTAAACGTGATATTCTGGTCTAACTCGATCAAGTTGCAATGGGTTTCGACCGATTGCAACTTCACTATTATATAAAAAATTTCAATTATACTTCGCATAAAAAGCTGAAATACATGTGTGGTAAAACATGAATTTTCACACTAATATAAAACAGCCATCTTTAAATGGAATTTAGCAAATGTTGATTGCATTAAGCACTTTAATCTTTATTCATTTTTGTGCACTCATCACCCCAGGTCCAGATTTTTTCCTCGTTTCTCAAACAGCAATAAGTCGTTCAAGAAAGCAATCTATCTTTGTCGTGCTTGGAATCACTGCAGGCGTAATGTTCTGGGCATTCTTCGCACTGATGGGGTTGAATATTATTTTTGAAAAAATGGCTTGGCTTCGACATGTCATTTTGGTGGTGGGTGGAATTTATTTGTGTTGGCTTGGCTATCAAATGTTGAAATCTGCATTGAGTAAAAAAGTGGTGACAACTCAACATCACTTTGAGCTGCCGCAAAGCAACTTCCGCTTTTTTCTCAAAGGTTTTTTAACCAATTTATCTAATCCTAAAGCAGTGATTTATTTTGGTAGTGTTTTTTCTATCTTTTTGGCAAATCCAAATTTAGATGGATTACATTCATTATTATTTGTCATTGTGTCAATTGAGACTTTAATTTGGTTCAGCTTTGTGGCTTTTGTCTTTTCATTGCCAAGCTTTAAAGCAGCTTATCAAAGTGCCGCAAAATGGATTGATGGTGTGTCTGGTGGAATCTTTACATTGTTTGGGATTTATTTTATAGGCAATCACTGATCTTGTCTTGCATAGATAAAAAAACCTGCTTCAGCAGGTTTTTTTATTCAGTGGTCACATAATACATCTTCAGCGATTGATTGGTTATTCAGCTGTTTTGCTTAACTGATATAGCTCGGCATTTGGACCTTCAATTTTTTCGCCTGTATCAAAACGACGTGCTTCCAGTATATTTTCACCCACGAAGTATTTACGTCCATCGGCATTTTTATCTAGACCGATAATCGATCCTGACTCATCAAAGCTAAAACTGCCTTGAGTTTTAAATGGTTTGCCTTCACCTTTAACCCCTTCATACTCTTCAATCAATTCGTAAGTATGATCTGATTTGAGAATCAGTTTGGTTTTAATTCCTGAGCAATCAGCACATGGTAGTAAGCCAGTATATTCGCCCGCCCAGTCCAAACTATTTTGTGCATTGTGTTCAGAGTCAATAGTCGGTGTTGCTGCTTCATGAGATGCAGCAGCTTGAGTTTGTGCAGTTGTTTGAATATCTTCAGATGCTTGATGAGTCGGTTTAGAACAAGCACTTAAAGTTAACCCTAATAGTGAAATAACCAAGAGTGTTTTTTTCATCGTATCACCTAAATAGATAAGTTTTTATATCATGTTTTGTTTATGTCATTTGAACCAATAACGCAAGGCATGGTTGAAATGTCAACAGATCCTAAGAATATAAGCTATCTCACTGATAAGAAATGTGAATTATGTAAGGAAATGCAGTGCAATGTAGTCTGCCTACTCAAGTTGAGCTACTATGTTGGTTCTGTTGTGGTGGTGTTATTTAAAGTTATGACTCATTTGGCTGAATATGTTGCTTGTATTTATGATCTACAAAGCAAGCATGAAACGTGCAATACGCAACTCAAAATACAACATGTGGTTGAACAGTCTGAACAAACGCGTTTGAATGATATAACTTTTTACTCAGACCACTAAAATCTATACCTTTATTGATGGAACTCAACTAAAACACACTATAGAACAGGACTGTCAGCTTTTTGAAGTGGAAGCATGTTTGGAAAGTTGGATCGAGTATCAAGTCATTCACCAATCAAATAAAAATATTCATCCGCAAAAAATTCATTTTGATAATCATTGTCGTGAATTACATTGGATTCAGTATTTTAATTGAGTTAAAAATTGATATATGCAAATTCTTTGCAAAATTGATTTAATTTGGATGATTTACTAACAAGTTTAGCTTTTAATTATTTTTATACATTTATATATTAATCGCTTGTTTTATAGGCGATTTGCATTTTTATCTAGGATGATGATTGTTACAATCCTGCGCAAATTTTATCTGTTGGGGCGTAGGGTGTTCGAAAAATTAGCTGAGCGAAGTTTGGGATGGATGGGGTGGCAAATCGATAACCATTGGGATTTAAACATTGATCAATGTGTTATGATCGCTGCTCCACATACCAGCAATTGGGATGCACTCTATGCACGTTTAGCACTCAAAGCATTGGGTGTTCATGTTCGTATTACCATCAAAGATAGCTATATGAAATTGCCTTTTGGACCTTTTGTCCGCGCAATGGGCGGAATTGGTATTGATCGCCGTCCTAAGAAAGATGGTGAAGCTCGTCCAAGTATGGTTCAGTTGATGAGCGATTTATTTAAAAGCCATTCTAAATTGGTGATGCTAGTCACGCCAGAGGGAACACGTTCTAAACAGGAACAGTGGAAAACTGGCTTCTATCATGTGGCGATGAATGCAGGTGTGCCAATTGCATTGGCATATATGGATTATGCAAACAAAAAAACGGGTATTGGTAAAATTGTATATCCGACAGGAGACTATCAGCAGGATATGGCTGAAATTATGGCATTTTATGCGCAGATTAATCCCAAACATCCAGATTTATTTAGTGTGGATACGAGATTTATGCAAGAAGCTGAGTTTTAATCGACAACTTAGCTAAAATAATAAATACAATCTGTTGGACGTGATTTCATGGGAATAAGCGTTTTGCTTATTCCCTATTTTTGTTTGTGCCAAATAATTAGTGCTTTTCCGTTTGCACACCACCAAGTGATTCACATGCAGTCTTATAAATATCATATTGCTGTTGAACCACTTCATCTAAAGGAATTTTAAATAATTCCTCTCCTGACTTATAACGTTCAATGTATTCTGTGGCTTTTTCTTTACTCACAGCAAGTGAATGTTCGTGATAAAGATTAATTGCACTATGATTGAGTTCAGCGGTTTCTATATTGTTACATTGAAATTGGTTGAGAATTTTTTCAGCCGTTTTTATTTCACGAGATGTACCCAGTGCACATCCAGCCAAGAGAACAATGACACTGAATAATAAAAAGGCTTTCATTGTAGACATATAACAAAAAGAGATGCGAAATTTTAAGATGAATCCCTAATTAAAAATAGATTGAAATTGAACAATCGTCGGAATTGGATGGGTAATTGGTGAATAAAACGACAGCCAGCTTGGCGCGATAGTTTAAGTAATTATTCAATGCATCATTGTCAACAATACCACTTTGAAATGGATGAAGAGAAACAGGCATCTATCGGTTAATTTTTGCATTTTATCTCACACCCGATTAAGTACAGATTTTGACTCAGTAAAACATGATTGATGAGTTACTTTGAAAATTCAGAACATCTACATCAATTTTTAAGAATTACTTATATGGTTGCTGTGGAGTATAAAAAATAAGCAATTCACATAAAAGATTAGCTGTGAAAAACGGAAAAGCTTTTTGATGAATATGTATTTATGACTTTTTCAGAAATTTGAGCTGAATATTCATTGAGCATAAGCAGGGATAAAACAATGAGTAATATTGTTTACTACAATACAAAAATTTATACCGTGAATGAATCACAACCTTGGGCGGAAGCCATGTGGGTCAAGGCGGGTAAAATTTTAGCAATAGGTGATCAAGATGAACTCTTGGCTTTGGCTGAGGGTGCAGAGCACTATGATTTAGCAGGAAAAATGGTTATGCCGGGTATACATGATGCGCATACTCATCTTTTAAAAGCAGCATTGCGTCGCTTGGAATATTCTTGCGAATTAAATGATCCCCAAACATTAGATGAACTGGCACAACAGCTCAAAGCATACTGGGCAAAATATGCTTCAGAAAGGACATGGATTTTTGCAGGTCTTTACAACCCATTAATTTTTACGGCAGAGATATTGACACGTGAGTGGCTAGATCAAGTCATTCCTGATGTGCCTATCGTTATTCATGATTTCTCATTTCATAACGTTATGGCAAATAGTCTCGCCTTAGAGCTTGCTGGCATTACCCGTGATACACCCAGCACAATACGAGCAAAAATCGAAAAAGATCCTTTAACTGGTGAACCCACAGGAATCTTACGTGAAGGGGCTTGGGTTAAATTATATATGGCTGCGCCTACCGAGAGTGCAGAACAGAATAAGCAAGCGCTTAAGATGGCGGCAAGTATTTGTAACCAATATGGCATAACTTCAGCGCAGGAAGCCTCAGCAACACGTCCGTTCTTGATTGCGGCGCAAACTTTGGATGAAGCGCAGGAACTTACACTGGATTTGTTTTGTCATCTGCCTTGGCGAGCGGAAGTGGTGTCCTTAAGTGATCGTGAGGAAGATGAACAGGTCATTGCACAGCGCGAACAATATGCTTCAAAACGTGTCATGGTCAACGGTATTAAAGTCATGCTGGATGGTACGTCTATGGCGCCTACTTTTAGTCATGTACCTTTAGACCCAGTCACAGATCAGCCAATAACCTATAACTTACTTCTTGATTCAAATGAACTTACTGAAAAAATCCGTGAATGGACCAAGGCAGATTTGGTTGTTAAGGCACATTGTACGGGGTATGGCTCGGTGCGTATTGCGCTGAATAATTATGAAAATGCAAATCATATCGAGCGAAAGGCAGGACATTTTCATGATATTGCACATGCTCATTATGTGTCTTTAAAAGATCGTCCCCGTTTTGGAGAACTCGGCATTATTGCTGAGATGTCTCCAGCAATTTGGCATATCCCTGAATATCAGCAAGCGCTAGGTAAAGCCTACGACTTTCGAAGTTTGTATGAAGCTGGTGCAATCATGACGGTGGGAACGGATTGGCTCTTACCCCCAACCCCTAATTTATTCCCAGCTTTAGCTGGCATTTTGCAACACGGTGATGAAAGTGTGCCATTGGAGGTGGCGCTACAAATGATGACTTTGAATGGTGCAATTGCCATAGGTCATCGCCATCGCACTGGAAGCTTAGAAATGGGTAAAGATGCAACTTTTATTGTTTTAGATCGCAATATTTTTGAGTCAACAGTAGAAGAAATTGCAGCGACTCAAGTCATCACCACTGTATTGCAAGGTCAGCATGTATTTCAGCGGACCAGCTAATACCGTTTAAAAATATTGTTTGTTTGTTTGGGTTAGGGAGAACAGAGATGAACGCAGTAAAACGTATCCCTGTGACATTACTGACAGGGTTTCTAGGGAGTGGTAAAACAACTTTACTCCGAAACTTGTTGGCTGATGAACGAATGAAGCGTACCGCTGTCATCATTAACGAAATCGGAGAAATTGGTTTAGATCATCTGCTGGTTGGTCAGATTGATCAAGATATGGTTTTACTTAAAAGTGGTTGCGTGTGCTGTAGTGTTAAAACTGAGTTTTCAGAGACGCTCAAATTACTTTATCAACGTGCACAGGCAGAAATAATACCGATATTTGATCGGGTCATTGTTGAAACAACGGGGATGGCTGATCCTGTACCTTTACTGAAACTATTGTTGGCAGATGAAAGTATAGCAATGCTATTTAGTGTGCAAACAGTCATTGCGACTGTTGATACATTATTACCCATAAATCTAGCTCAGCAACGCATGGAAAGAATCCGTCAAATCGCTGTTGCAGACAAAATCATTTTAACGAAAACCGATTTATCTCATGCCTTTCATAATTTCGTTGAAGGGATAGCGGCTTTAAATGATGCTGCTGAAATCATTGATTCTTCAGATGTAGAAGCTGTTGCTTCATTAATTTTTGATCGCGAACAGTATCCAATTGTACGTGATTTACCGCAGGTCCAATGGTTTAAACAAAATAGTCATCTGAGAAACAAGTTGGGTCAATCACTGCACCTAGGTATGAGTAGTTTATGTTTATATGCTGATCAACCATTAGCTTGGCGGAGTATAACCCAGTTTCTTCAGAAACTCGCTCGCCTGTATGGAGAGAATTTACTCCGAATCAAAGGTTTGATTCATATCAGGGAGTCTTTGAGACCTGTTGTAATACATGGTGTACAGCATTATTTATTTCCAGAGTCTTA
Organism: Acinetobacter sp. Tol 5; assembly: GCF_019702905.1. Classification (NCBI taxonomy): domain Bacteria; kingdom Pseudomonadati; phylum Pseudomonadota; class Gammaproteobacteria; order Moraxellales; family Moraxellaceae; genus Acinetobacter; species Acinetobacter sp. Tol 5. The sequence goes on from NZ_AP024708.1 coordinate 881,520, forward strand.
CCTCGATACATGGTCAGATGATGACCCAAAAACAAGAATTGTGATTATTTTTGAAGGTGCAATTCAGCAGAATATACAAGCCTTGTTTGATGACATTGTGCTTGAACCGATGCACTGATAGCACAATTTTTTTCACCCACTCACTTCAATATTTTTCAAATGCGTACTTGAGACGCAGGGGAGTTTACATCTCTAAAAAAAGCAATTTAAACAAGAAATCTAAATTTTAAATCTTCCTTTATATAAGGAGCTACATCATGCAAGAACAACCTGTTCATTCAATTGAACAACATACCATTCAGCAAATTCCACTCAATGAACGGCATGGTCGACCTTTGGACCTCTTTACCTTATGGTTTGGTGGGAATTTGATGTTATTGACCTTTGTGACAGGATCACTTTCTGTCATTATTTTTCAGCAATCTTTTATATCCGCGATTCTCAGTACGATTTTGGGAACGTTGATTGGTGCTATTTTTGCAGCCTTACATGCAGCTCAAGGTCCTCAACTTGGTGTACCGCAAATGATTCAAACCAAGGGACAGTTTGGATCTCTTGGCGCATTGCCGATTTTAGGAATTGTGGTGATCATGTATGTTGGTTTTCTTGCCTCCAATATAACTTTGGCAGGACAGGCGATCAACTTGCTTATTCCCTCATTCAGTCAATCTTTCGGGATTTTACTGGCAGGTATTGTCGCTGTGACAGGTGCCATCGTTGGCTATAGGCTGATTCACCTCTTTACCAAAATTATCTTTGTCATTTGTGGGATCGGGTTTGTTTTGGCATATATATGGGTATTCATTATTTATGGATTACCGCTAGACTTTTTTGAAAGAAACTCTTTTTCTGCAACTGGTTTTCTTGCCTCACTTTCGATAGCAGCTTTATGGCAAATAGCCTATGCACCTTATGTCTCTGATGCAAGTCGTTATCTGCCTAAAGAAACAGGAGCTCGGTCCGCATTTTGGGCAACTTATTGGGGATGCTCTTTGGGGACGATTATCCCCATGTCCTTGGGGATCACAATCGGATTGTTGACATCCAATGGTGATGTTATTTCTGGATTGATCAACTATGTACCAGAACTAGGCAGTGGAATTATTTTTATCCTTGTCATCGCAATCGCAGCCATAAATTCAATGAATTTATATTGTGGTGTATTGACCTTAATCTCTTTTATTCAAACCCTTATTCCATCATTTATCCCGTCAGCAAAGGGTAGAGTTCAGATTTCTTTTGTGTTTATTGGCATCGCATTGTGGATTGGGATTAAAGCATCCAGTAATTTCTTGCCGATGTTTACCAATTTTATCTTCTTACTGATTTACGTCCTTATCCCTTGGACAGCAGTAAATTTGGTGGATTATTACTGGGTTCGGCATGGTGAATATGATGTGAAATCATTTTTTCTACAAGATGGAGGGAAATATGGAAAATTTAACATTTTGGCTGTCTCGGCATACATCTTTGGGGTTGTTGTTCAAATCCCATTTATTGCCACAGAGTTGTATACAGGTTCTATTGCCCATGTATTGAATGGTGCTGATATTTCATGGGTTGTGGGGTTAATTCTAACTTCTATTTTTTATCTTGTTGCCATCAAACTCTGCGGAGTTCAAGAGTATCCATCCAAAAGCAAAAACTAAAAATAATTTCAAGGAGATATTGATTATGGAAAAATCATCTTATTTTCATTCTATGTTGTGTGTTGTTGTACTTTCCTTTGTGCCTTTAGCAGCTGTTGCTGATTATGAAATAAAATCAGGAAATCTTACTGGAGAATTGGGATTAACCATAACTGCTGCCAATCTGTATGCAGATCATATTAATTTTGGTAGTGGGCGAATCGATTTACGTGATCAGACAATGACAGGTCAACAAGCAACTTGGCAAGAAGCTTATTTAAAACCTAATTTAAACCTGAACTATAAGCTAGATTCAGATATAAATTTAATACTTGGCACATCAATCGTTGCTTCACAAACTTTTGGAGATGGTGATGCCGGTGGCTACACACGACGTTCAGATGGTCGAACCAGTGTTGAGGAGCTTTATGCGGGTATTGGATATGGTGACTGGAAGTTGACGGCTGGACGGCAAAATTATTCGATTGCGACAGGTTTTATCATCATGGATGGTAATTTGGATCAATATCAAGATGGAACCTATTATATTGCTCCACGTTCTGCATTTCGCAATTCCACAGTACTTGCATGGGAACAGCAAAATTTAAAAGCACAGCTGTTTACGCTAGGTACAGATTATGATTTGGGCAGTTTTAAAATGAATGGTGCGAATCTAGATTATGATTGGAACGAAAATCTTACTTTGGGTTTAACTGCATTTAAAGTTAAAGCTCCTTCTTCCGATGCTGCCCCTAAAGATGGAATGCAAGTTTATAATTTAAGGGCATTAAATGCTAAATCAGCACTGATTCCAGCCTTAACCTGAACGGTGAATATGCAATTCAACGCGGTCGTGGGGATGGTGTGAGTTATCAGGCAAATGCCTGGTATACCCAAGCTGACTATGTTTTTGACGGTTTGCCATTTCAACCTACATTAGGTTATCGATATTCTTTTTTTTCTGGAGATGATAATTTTCAAGACAAGCAACGCCGTAGTTGGAATGCGTTAAGTAAAGGTTATATTGGGTGGGGAACTTGGTTATTGGGTGATGTTGCGGGAAATTATGCTTTGTACAATAGCAATGAAAAAGTTCAGCAATTTTCGATTAAATCCCAATTGAATGATCAACTTACATTCGGAACAATTTATTATCAGTTGGCATTGGATAAAGCTAATTATTTTGGAACACCTGTTCGTAATCGTCGTTTTGCGGATGAGTACAGTATTTATTTAGAGTGGGTACCTACAACTAAACTGTACACCTCTTTATCCTATAGTTGGCTTAACCCTAAAAGTGCCGCCAAAGAGGCGTTTGGAGATCATAAAAACTTTTCCGCATTTGGAATTTATTTAAAATATCGTCTCTGACGTTCAAAAAATAAAGCTGTTATGGTCTGACTAAATTGTCGTATTTTCGCTCATGTTGTTTGAGCAAATAAGTCATCTTAATCATCAATGATTCGTTATAAATGTGTCCAATGGTTAGCTCGTTCGTTGCTCCTATTCACACCGTTAAAATCATATTTGTCGTCTATGTTTTCGTCACTAGGATGAGTTTCAAGATAGCATTATTTTAACATTGCAAGACTTATAGATAAGAATAAACACCAATAAAAAACCAATCCGTAGATTGGTTTTTTATTTCCATTGATGTATTTCAACCCATGCTTGATGATCTAAAAATTAACGCTCTCTTAATGCTTCTTTGGCTTTATTGAATGGTTTCAACAAGTATTCAATAATGGTTTTCTGACCTGTGCGAATATCAACAGTAGCCACCATACCCGGCGTAATCGAAAAAGATTTACCCGCTTTATTCACCAGTTTATCTTTATTGGTTCGAATATAGACGCGATAGTAAAACTGATCTTGTTTCACCTCATCACGGATAGTATCCGGTGAAATCACCGTCACTTTACCTTCCAAACCACCATAAATAGAGTAGTCATAGGCCGTGATTTTCACTAAAGCCGGCTGCCCCGGATGAATAAACGCAATATCTCGTGGGGAAATACGTGCTTCAATCAATAACTGCTCATCAATCGGAACAATGGTCATTAACTTGCCATTTTGCGGTACCACCCCACCAATCGTGGTCACGGCAATTTCTTTGACCACACCACGGACAGGCGCTTTAAAGGTGGAACGTTTGACTGAGTCATTTCGACCTGCCACGATTTGCTGTAACGATTGAATATCTGCATTGGCTTTCGCCAACTCTTCACGTGACTTTACATAGTAGTCATTACGCTTGTCATTGATCTGATTTTCAAAGTTATTGATATCTCGTTTTAGACGTAACACTTCAACTTCGGATGCCGCACCTTTCGCCACCAAAGGTTGAGTCATTTGCAATTCATTTTGCACCAAAGCCAAGGCATGTTTTAACCCCGTGATGGACTCATCCAAATTGGCACGACGAGAGGTATACAGTGCCGTTTCCTCTCGAACCAAGGCTGATACTGCCAATACATCTTTAGGGAAGCGTAGCGGTGTACCATTTACTTCCGCCTCTAAACGTGCAGCAGTGGCTTGGGTTGCCAGTAATTTAGTCTGGCTTTCTCCGACTTGTGACTCAAAACGGGTGGGGTCAATCTGAGCAAGGGTTTGTCCTTTTTGTACAATATCACCTTCTTTGACATCCAAACTGGTGAGCACCCCACCATCTAAGGATTGAATGATTTGCTCTTTGGACGAAGGAATTACTTTGCCTGTGCCCGTTGAAACTTCTTCCAATTTAAAAACGCATGCCCAAATCAAGAATGCCAATAAGCCCACTGCCACGATCCAAATAATAAAACTGGATTTAGGCAAGGGCGGTTCTGAAAACTTGAGTGCTGAGGGATTGCTGGGACGCTTGAGCAGATCGCTCGTCTCACGATCATCGGAGTCAGCAGCTGTCGTGCTTTGCAGTTCAATCTTTTGCGGATTTTGTTCTTGGCTCATGCTGAAGCACCTCCCGCATTCGGTTGATGTTGAGGATTTAAAATGGCATCTCGTGGTCCATCTTTAATAATTTTACCTTCATGTACCACAATAATCCGATCCACCAGTTGTAATACTGCAGGGCGATGGGTGGCCACCACCAAAGTGCGATGACCCAGCCATTGTTTAAGATGTTGAATCAATACTTTTTCAGACACATCATCAATCGAGGCGGTAGGTTCATCCAACAACACAATATTCGGGTTTCTCAACAGCAACCGGGTCAGCAATAGCGCTTGTTTTTGTCCACCTGAAAAGCCCACACCTCCCTCAAGAATGGTATGGTCCAAGCCTTCTTTTTTCTGCTCTACGATTTCCAATGCATTGGTGATTTGCAAGGCACGCACAATTTCTTCATCGGTTGCCAAGGGCGCACCCAAGGTTAAGTTTTCTCGGATGGTCCCAAAGAATAAATGGGCATTTTGATTGAGCAGTGCCATATCTCGGCGAATATCATCAGGATCAAGCAAGGATTGATCGACACCATCCAGACTAATTTTACCTTGGACAGGCAGTTGCATCCCGGCAAGTAATTGTAAAAGGCTCGATTTTCCTGCACCATTGCGTCCCAGAATCGCCACCTTTTCTCCGACCGCAATTTTGAGTTGCGGTATCACCAAGGTCGGACGTGGATCGTCTTCGGTATATTTAAACACCACCCCTTTAAAATCATAATCCCCTAACAGCACTTTACGCTGAATCAATTGAGCACGCTCAGGGCGGTCAACCGGTTTTTGCATTAACTCATCTAAACCATTCTTTGCCACTTTGGCTTGTTGCCAACGCCCAAGCACACCCGTCACTTGAGAAATAGGTGCCAACATCCGTGAAGAGAGAATCGAACACGCCACCAAGGCACCTGTAGTCATGTCACCTTTCATCACTGCAAAACAACCGACCAAGACTACGATTGCATAGGTCAAGCCTTGAATCTTCTGTGTCCATGCATTTAACCAACCGACAATTTTTCGTTGACGCATGCTGACATCTGCTGAGACTTCATTCATGTGATTCCATTGATTTTGGAATCGGGCTTCAGCACGCAGTAGTTTGATATCTTCAATGCCTTGCACCGCTTCAACCAAAATCGCATTACGAATTGCCGATTCACGCATACCTTCAGTTGCCAATTGTGCCAATTTCTTTTGTACCAAAAAGCCCGGAACAATCATCAGCGGCACCACCAGCAACATCACCCAGAAAATGTTGCCTCCAATCATCCAAAAAATCACCAAGAACAGGAAGAAAAAAGGAAGGTCGGCAATTGCACTGATGGTGGTTGAGGTGACCAATTCACGGACCCCTTCTAGTTCGCGAATCTGCGAAATAAAAGAGCCTGTTGAACGTGCTCGGTCTTTATTGCGAATGCGCAGTGCATGACCAAATACCCGATCTGAAATCTTTAAGTCGGCACGTTTACCGATAATATCGGATAAATAGACCCGTGCAATTCGCAGAACAAATTCAAAGATTGCAGCGATCAGTACGCCACCTGCAAGCACCCACAAGGTCGGAATGGATTGAGACGGCACCACACGGTCGTAAACTTGCATGGAGAAGATAATGGTCGCCAATGCCAAAATATTGGCAATCATTGAAGCTACCATGATGTCGGTATAGCGTTTCCAGTCTTTTAAAACAATGTCCCAGAACCAGCTTTTTTCATAAGGCTTAATGTATTCATCAACACGCGCATCCGGTACAGAGGTTTCAGGTCTAAATATATAGACGCGCTTGGCATGGGCTTGTAGTTGCTGCACACTGAAGCTTTGTGACAGCCCTTGATCACCACTGAGTTGTAGGCTGACATTTCCAGCAGCATCTACTTTCTCAATCACCGCCACCTGACCATCATTCAGCTCAACTACCACCGGCAAGCGCCATGGATTGAGAACATCCGTGCTAAAGTCAGCTTGACGTATATTTAAGCCAACTTGACGGGTAATCAGTGCCAGCATGTCATCAAGATTGTGATATTTATTCCAATCCAGTTGCAGACGAATTTGTTCTTCTGAGGGTTGAATACGATAATGTTGTGCAACCGCGATAATGGCTTGTAACCAGGGTTGATAATTTAATCTATTATTATTCATGGCTGAACTTCAAACCCCTGAATTTGAATATTATTTAAATGATAAGCATGTCTACTCTTTCCGGTTACATTGATAAATAATGCAATCGTGTCATAGATATCAAATCGTGCTGCTTCTCTTTCAATCCTTGAACTTTGGTACGATTGTTCTGAACTGAGTAAATCTAAAATCGAACGTTTGCCGAGTTTGTATTGTTCTTCATACAGCTCTCGGGTTTTGGCAGTTGAACGTTCTCGGTCCATCAATACCCAAATTTGTTTATCGGTGTTTTCAATACTTTCACGGGCAATCTGGGCTTGATCCATAATATTGAGATAGGTGGCATTCAGCTTGGCACGGGCGGCTTGTTCAGCATAATTTGCTGCTTTAACCTGTGAACCCACTGCACCGCCTTGATAGAAATTACTCGACATCTGTACCCCAATCGAACTGTCGGTATCATTCTCAATCCCTGTATTGGGATTTTGCCCATTCAATGCTTTGGTCACCGCACCCACCAAAGAAATGGTCGGATAGACACTGAGTTGAGTTTGTTTCTTTTGGCTTTGTGCCACATCAATTTCAGCCTTTGCGGCAATCATACTGGGGATGGTATTGACTTCGGGGTCGTCATATAGCCCTGATTGCTTGACGAATTCATCAGGAATATTGAACTCAATTTGACTGACATCAAAACCCAATAAGGTACGTAACTTTTGTTCTTGCTGTTTAAGAAAATTCTGCTGGGTAATCAGGTAGGAACGAGAATATTCAACATAACTTTGCGCTTGCACAGGGTCTGCATGACTGCTGATGCCTGCTTCGGCTCTTAAACGTGCAATCTCATGTAAGCGACTGACCCCATTAAATTGATCTTGGGCGATTTTTATAATATTACGATATCTCAATAAACCTAAAATATCTCGAGCCGTCTGGGTAGAGATTTCATCAATACTGATCAAGACATTGGCTTGTTCAACCGCCAATTTATTTTGTTGTGTGGTGACACTGCTTTTGACTTTACCAAAATCATAGAGCAATTGATTGGCTTCAACAGAATATAGCTGTCGCCCTTTATCATTTGAGGTGAAGTCACCAGTATTCATGCCAGCTTTTAATTGTGGATAGTATTGTGCCTTGGCGACATCAATATTGGCATTTTGGGAAGCCAGAGTAGAAATGGTTTGGGCAATATTGGGATTGCGTTTGACTGCAATTTGCACGGCTTCTTCAAGGCTTAAGGTCCGTGTGGGTACTGCATATTGCTGGGCAGTTGGTGGATTTTCCAGATAGAGATTATTTAAAGACGCCTTTTGCCCCAGATAGGGTTTGACCACGGGCAAAGGGCTCGCTGTGCTTTGCTCGGGTTGGTATTCAAAGTCAGCGAGTTGTTTAAGTTGCACGGTACGAAAGGAGGAGTCATCTTTGGGTTTGATTAAACTCGATACACTTTCCTTGATGCCTTTTAAATAGTGGGTGTCTTGTGCATGGCTATTGTTCTGAATCAGAACACATAGACTGATTGCACCCAATCTTTTTAAAAAAATTATGGGTTTGTGAGTGATTAACATTCCTGAATGGCACCTAATCATGCTTGTAATTATCGGCATTGGTTTATTTCAAGTTTCTCGTAAATATTATTTTATTTTACACAGTAATGATTTGATTTTAGCAGAATGATTTAAATTTAATATAAATTTAGCTATTGTTTTGATTGTTAATTAAACAATGAATGATAGTGTATTGGTTATTAATAAATGATTATAGATTGTGGCTTTGCAAAGAATATAATATTTAATTTAATGTTTATGGAATTATAATCTATACATTTGTATTTTAGAGATTATGCGAGAGATAAGAGATTATATGCTGAGCATTTTCTGGATAAAAAATATAAAAATAAAATAAAATTGTAAATGTATTCTTTATAAAAAATACTTTTTTTAACCCGTTGATATGATAATTGTTTTTTTATAAAGAAAACCTAAAAAATCATAAAAAATTTATCATCAAATAAAAAAAAGATAATGATTTGTATCATTTTTATGCTAGGATTGTGTGAGTTAAATCTCATAAAGTTAAATTTAAAGGACTTAATTTATGCGAATACATGAATGAAAAATACCTGTATTGAATAATATTTAATCTATTTAGGCTGAAGTTATCTCCCAATTTTAGTGTAAAAAATATACATAAATTTTGCTGATTTATTTTTATAAAATATTTCGGTAAGGGTATTGTTTTGCATTTTTTTGTTGAAGTTTATTTAGTCTATTTTTGATTTTAAATTAATGGGTTTTCTATTTTTGTAATTATTTTAATCCTTATGCTTTATTGATTTGTGCTGGATGGAATATAGATTTAATTGAATATCATATAAAGATAATACGAGATATAAATGATCTGTTTTTTCATCTAAACCTGCTTATTTTAATGTTGTGATTTTATCGATTATTTTTAATGTCGGAGTACGGTGATGTCAAAAGTTATTTTGATGGTAGTGACTGCTGCAATAGGTATGACAGCCTGTGTAAGCAATCAGTATCAAAAACCATCAAATTTAAGGTTTCAAGAGAAAAGTTTGACGAACAATCAAATTGTTCTTGTGAAAAGAGATGAAAAGCTTTGTTCTGGGGATACCGCAACACATCAGAAGTGTGCGATTGATTTCTATATTGATCGTATACAAGCAGGGAACTTTTATATAAATAATACGGCAAAGTATCACTTAAAGTCTGAAGTTTATAATTTTAAAGTGAAAAATTGCAATACTGAATCATGCTTTAGCTGTGATGTTGATGTAGATGTGCAAAAGTTGAATAGTCATAATTTTTTACTTTCAGTAGATGGAGAGGGAAAACCGTTTATTTTAAATGACGGTCAGACGCTTCAATGTTCTAACAAAAGTGAACCCACTCAAACTGTCGTACCTCAAATGTAATCATACTTAATTATCGATTTATTTTTTACTCATAAATATCTCCCAACCCCATCAAAAATTTCATTTTTGTAGGGTTTCTGCGTGCATATTTTTAAGTAATTGATTTTTTAAAAGATAAATGTACATAATCTCCTTAGGTAAAAAATGGCTAATTTTGTTGTAATTGAAAAAGATTCTTTAAGTAAATCAACGGTAGATACCAACCATATCACTTTGTCAGAAGCATCAATTATTCATACTAAAATGAATAGAGATGATGTGGCTGAATATATTCGAGATGGTGATCATTTATTATTAAAGCTTAAAAACGGTGAAGTGATTGTTATTGAAAACTTCTTTGTAGTTCACCAAGAAGTAACTTCAGATTTAGTCTTTGAAGATGAAGATGGTTGTATCTTATATTGGTTTGATGGAGTTTCAGGCTTTAAAGAAATCACAGGGCTGGAAGCATTATTACCTGAAGCAAGTAGTCATTTGACTGGAATGCTTCCTTGGCTGATTGGGACAGGTGTAGTCGGTGGTGTCATCGCAGCAACACATGATAATGATAAAAATAAAGAAAATATTCCCAATGGGAAAAATAGTGTTGAAGTAAAAACGGATGGCTCAATCATTGGTAAAACAGAAAATATTCCTGAAGGAACGAAAGTTGTTATTACCATTACAGGACAAGACAAGAACGGAAATACATTAAGCAAAGACATCGAAGTTACTGTTCAGCCAGATGGAAGCTATACAGCTGAAGTTCCAGAAGAATTTGTGGATGGTGATTTGACTGTAAGTTCAGAAGTTGTTGATCGTAATGGCAATACTGTTCAAGCGGAAGATCAGTTAGGTAAAAATGCGACTGATGATCCAAATACTCCAGAGGACGAAAGTGCTGGGCTTGATCGTGTAGACAGTAACATAGACATTCACATTGATAATACAGGTAAAATCACTGGAACCACCACAGATGTTGCACCGAATAGCGATGTGGTGATTACCATCACCGGTAAAGATGCAGCAGGCAAAGATGTCGTGATTCACAAGACAGTGAAGACCGATGCTGATGGCAACTACCAAACAGAACTTACGGTCGCTGATGGCATCGTAGATGGATCGGCAGTGAATGTTGAAGCCACGACTACAGATCGCAACGGTCAAGGTGTTGGACCAGCAAGCGATCATCTTGCAGGTCAAGGTGATAACGACAACGATCCAAGTACGCCTGACGATACTGGCTTAGACTTGGTCACAGCTGAGATTACGGTTGAGATCAATACAGCGGGTAAAATCACTGGAACCACCACAGATGTTGCACCGAATAGCGATGTGGTGATTACCATCACCGGTAAAGATGCAGCAGGCAAAGATGTCGTGATTCACAAGACAGTGAAGACCGATGCTGATGGCAACTACCAAACAGAACTTACGGTCGCTGATGGCATCGTAGATGGATCGGCAGTGAATGTTGAAGCCACTACTACAGATCGCAACGGTCAAGGTGTTGGACCAGCAAGCGATCATCTTGCAGGTCAAGGCGATAACGACAACGATCCAAATACGCCTGACGATACTGGCTTAGACTTGGTCACAGCTGAGATTACGGTTGAGATCAATACAGCGGGTAAAATCACTGGAACCACCAAGGATGTTGCACCGAATAGCGATGTGGTGATTACCATCACAGGTAAAGATGCAGCAGGCAAAGATGTCGTGATTCACAAGACGGTGAAGACCGATGCGGATGGCAACTACCAAACAGAACTTACGGTCGCTGATGGCATCGTAGATGGTTCAAGTGTCACTGTTGAAGCGACTACTACAGATCGTAACGGTCAAGGTGTTGGACCAGCAAGCGACCATCTTGCAGGTCAAGGCGATAACGACAACGATCCAAATACGCCTGACGATACTGGCTTAGACTTGGTCACAGCTGAGATTACGGTTGAGATCAATACAGCGGGTAAAATCACTGGAACCACCAAGGATGTTGCACCGAATAGCGATGTGGTGATTACCATCACCGGTAAAGATGCAGCAGGCAAAGATGTCGTGATTCACAAGACAGTGAAGACCGATGCTGATGGCAACTACCAAACAGAACTTACGGTCGCTGATGGCATCGTAGATGGTTCAAGTGTCACTGTTGAAGCGACTACTACAGATCGCAACGGTCAAGGTGTTGGACCCGCAAGCGATCATCTAGCAGGTCAAGGCGATAACGACAACGATCCAAGTACGCCTGACGATACTGGCTTAGACTTGGTCACAGCTGAGATTACGGTTGAGATCAATACAGCGGGTAAAATCACTGGAACCACCACGGATGTTGCACCGAATAGCGATGTGGTGATTACCATCACCGGTAAAGATGCAGCAGGCAAAGATGTCGTGATTCACAAGACAGTGAAGACCGATGCTGATGGCAACTACCAAACAGAACTTACGGTCGCTGATGGCATCGTAGATGGTTCAAGTGTTACTGTTGAAGCGATTACTACAGATCGCAACGGTCAAGGTGTTGGACCAGCAAGCGATCATCTTGCAGGTCAAGGTGATAACGACAACGATCCAAGTACGCCTGACGATACTGGCTTAGACTTGGTCACGGCTGAGATTACGGTTGAGATCAATACAGCGGGTAAAATCACTGGAACCACCAAGGATGTTGCACCGAATAGCGATGTGGTGATTACCATCACCGGTAAAGATGCAGCAGGCAAAGATGTCGTGATTCACAAGACAGTGAAGACCGATGCTGATGGCAACTACCAAACAGAACTTACGGTCGCTGATGGCATCGTAGATGGATCGGCAGTGAATGTTGAAGCCACTACTACAGATCGCAACGGTCAAGGTGTTGGACCAGCAAGCGATCATCTTGCAGGTCAAGGTGATAACGACAACGATCCAAGTACGCCTGACGATACTGGCTTAGACTTGGTCACAGCTGAGATTACGGTTGAGATCAATACAGCGGGTAAAATCACTGGAACCACCACGGATGTTGCACCGAATAGCGATGTGGTGATTACCATCACCGGTAAAGATGCAGCAGGCAAAGATGTCGTGATTCACAAGACAGTGAAGACCGATGCTGATGGCAACTACCAAACAGAACTTACGGTCGCTGATGGCATCGTAGATGGTTCAAGTGTTACTGTTGAAGCGACTACTACAGATCGCAACGGTCAAGGTGTTGGACCAGCAAGCGATCATCTTGCAGGTCAAGGTGATAACGACAACGATCCAAGTACGCCTGACGATACTGGCTTAGACTTGGTCACAGCTGAGATTACGGTTGAGATCAATACAGCGGGTAAAATCACTGGAACCACCAAGGATGTTGCACCGAATAGCGATGTGGTGATTACCATCACCGGTAAAGATGCAGCAGGCAAAGATGTCGTGATTCACAAGACAGTGAAGACCGATGCTGATGGCAACTACCAAACAGAACTTACGGTCGCTGATGGCATCGTAGATGGTTCAAGTGTCACTGTTGAAGCGACTACTACAGATCGCAACGGTCAAGGTGTTGGACCAGCAAGCGATCATCTAGCAGGTCAAGGTGATAACGACAACGATCCAAGTACGCCTGACGATACTGGCTTAGACTTGGTCACAGCTGAGATTACGGTTGAGATCAATACAGCGGGTAAAATCACTGGAACCACCACAGATGTTGCACCGAATAGCGATGTGGTGATTACCATCACCGGTAAAGATGCAGCAGGCAAAGATGTCGTGATTCACAAGACAGTGAAGACCGATGCGGATGGCAACTACCAAACAGAACTTACGGTCGCTGATGGCATCGTAGATGGATCGGCAGTGAATGTTGAAGCCACTACTACAGATCGCAACGGTCAAGGTGTTGGACCAGCAAGCGATCATCTTGCAGGTCAAGGTGATAACGACAACGATCCAAGTACGCCTGACGATACTGGCTTAGACTTGGTCACGGCTGAGATTACGGTTGAGATCAATACAGCGGGTAAAATCACTGGAACCACCAAGGATGTTGCACCGAATAGCGATGTGGTGATTACCATCACCGGTAAAGATGCAGCAGGCAAAGATGTCGTGATTCACAAGACAGTGAAGACCGATGCGGATGGCAACTACCAAACAGAACTTACGGTCGCTGATGGCATCGTAGATGGTTCAAGTGTCACTGTTGAAGCGACTACTACAGATCGCAACGGTCAAGGTGTTGGACCAGCAAGCGATCATCTAGCAGGTCAAGGTGATAACGACAACGATCCAAGTACGCCTGACGATACTGGCTTAGACTTGGTTACAGCTGAGATCACGGTTGAGATCAATACAGCGGGTAAAATCACTGGAACCACCACAGATGTTGCACCGAATAGCGATGTGGTGATTACCATCACCGGTAAAGATGCAGCAGGCAAAGATGTCGTGATTCACAAGACAGTGAAGACCGATGCTGATGGCAACTACCAAACAGAACTTACGGTCGCTGATGGCATCGTAGATGGTTCAAGTGTCACTGTTGAAGCGACTACTACAGATCGCAACGGTCAAGGTGTTGGACCAGCAAGCGATCATCTTGCAGGTCAAGGTGATAACGACAACGATCCAAATACGCCTGACGATACTGGCTTAGACTTGGTCACAGCTGAGATTACGGTTGAGATCAATACAGCAGGTAAAATCACTGGAACCACCACAGATGTTGCACCAAATAGCGATGTGGTGATTACCATCACCGGTAAAGATGCAGCAGGTAAAGATGTCGTGATTCACAAGACGGTGAAGACCGATGCGGATGGCAACTACCAGACAGAACTCACGGTCGCTGATGGTATCGTAGATGGATCGGCAGTGAATGTTGAAGCCACGACTACAGATCGCAACGGTCAAGGAGTTGGACCAGCCACCGATCATCTTGCAGGTCAAGGCGATAACGACAACGATCCAAGTACGCCTGACGATACTGGCTTAGACTTGGTCACAGCTGAGATTACGGTTGAGATCAATACAGCAGGTAAAATCACTGGAACCACCACAGATGTTGCACCAAATAGCGATGTGGTGATTACTATCAAGGGCTATGATGAAAATGGAGAACAAGTTGAAGTTGATAGAACGGTTCAAACAGATTCAAATGGTCATTATGTTTATGAGTTAACGCCAGCAGATGGTATTGCAACAGGTACACAAGGTTCTACAGTAGATGTTGTTGCAAAAACCAATGATCGTAATGGAAATACGATTCAAGATCATGACGTAGAAACAGTTGATCCTGTGATCAAAAATGATCAGTCAACAGGTGTGACAAATGGCGATAACTCCATTATTGGTACATCAGGTGATGATCTAATCGCAGGAGATACGGGTGGTTTAAAAACAAACTTTGTGGCAGGAAAGAACTATAACGTATCCATCGTTTTAGACTTGTCAGGAAGTATGCTATTTAATATGGCAGGAACGATTAGAAATGGCGCGAATGTTCCAGAAGGCGAAACCCGTCTTGAAATTGCCAAGAAAGGTTTAAAAGCCTTTATTCAACAGATGGTTGATCATGACGGTACGATTAATTTACAAATCGCATCTTTTTCAGCAAATAATAGTCTTGGAAACACCGTCAATAAAATCTATACCAATGTAAGCGTAGACAATATTGATCAAATCTTTGCGGATATTGGAACTGGAAAAAATGATGGACTTCAAGCAGGAGGCGGAACTTATCCTGAAATAGGTTTTAATAAAGCCGTAAATTGGTTCAATGATGTGTCTGATGCTAACTTTGAAAATCAAACATATTATATTACGGATGGTGAGCCAAATAGTTCGCAAAACACACTAGATAGCGCCTTCCGTCCATTGGCTGATCAAAGTAAAGTCTTTGCTGTTGGTGTGAGTAGTGCTGTAAGTGATGCAACTGTGTCACGCTACGACAATACAGATGCGAATGGAAACAAGCTACCTGGTGCTTGGAGTGGTTCAAATCATGGAGAAGCGAAAGCAATTGCTGATGCGGATAAACTCATTGCATATTTGATCGGCGGTTCAGAAAACTTTGTACCTGCTGATGTAGGCAGCGATACCATTAAAGGTGGTGCAGGTGATGATATCTTGTTTGGTGACGCGATGAATACCAACTGGATTACATGGTCAGGTAGAGATCCTTTGATGCATCCACAATATTCAGGTTATTCAACACTGATTGCGTATTTAAAAGCAGAAGTCACAAGTGGAGCAGAACCAACCCAACAGCAAATTTATGATTTTGTGAAAGAAAATTATAAGAAATTTGTTGAAGCTGATGCGAATGACCCAGTCACTAAGGGTGGGAATGATACGATCTATGGTGGTGCTGGTGATGACATTATTATTGCAGGTGCAGGTAATGATATTATTTATGGCGGTTCTGGCAATGATATTATTTCTACAGGTCGTGGTAATGACACCATCATGTATGATGTGCTTATCAATGCTGATGCTACTGGCGGCAATGGTACTGATGTTTGGGTGGATTACCAATCAAACGATAAAATTGAATTCAGTTCTGATTTCTTTGATGGCTTACTTTCAGATAAAAGTAATATTGGAGAATTTATCAAAATTGAAGATGATGGTCGCGGTAATGCAGTACTCAAAGTAGATCGTGATGGTAGTTTAAATACTCAGCATGAATGGGCGGATATATTAATTATTGAAGGTAAGAGTAAAATAGATTTAATGGATATGATTAATCAGCAAATTGTGATCGGCTAAGTATTCTTGGCTTTGATAGATTAAAATCTAATTTTTTATAAATAAAAATGCTCCATTTGTGGGGCATTTTTATTTGACAGAATATATTGGAAAATCAATCTAAAATATTAAATCTCATTCATCCATCAAAATCTCATCTTTATCAACCATTACGCGAAGAGTTGAAAAAATACAGATTTACTGTAAAGGCGGATCAACAAAGCTATATACTGAAGATCACGTTGATTCAGTCTAGGATAAGTTGATCAACAACAAAAGCCCAAATAATTGATTCTAAAAATAGTCCACGCAATTAAGATAGAAGTGTTTTGATTTGACTTCCATCTTAATCTTGTGATGCGAAGGATATGTTTTAATCTACGCTCCCTTATAAAGAGAATAGATTAAAAACTGGGCTTACTTAATGTGCCTCTCCCCAGTTCTTGCCTTGACCAACCTCAACCTCCAAAGGGACAGATAAAGTCACAACTTTTTGCATGACATCTTTAATCTGTTTAGCCACTTGATCGGCAACAGCTTCATCGACCTCAAACACCAATTCATCGTGAACCTGTAAAAGAAGTTTTGCTTGATCTTTAGGTAGGATTTTATCAACTTCAATCATTGCCATTTTAATGATTTCTGCTGCTGAGCCCTGCAATGGCGCATTAATTGCAGCACGTTCAGCACCTTTGCGCACCATCATATTCCGTGCATCAATATCTGGTGTATATAAACGACGACCTGTAATGGTTTCAACAAAACCTTGCTCCAAAGCGACCTGACGAGTACGTTGCATATACTCATAAATGCCTGGATAACGGTGGAAATATTGTTTGATGTAGTTTTGTGATTCTTCACGGGTAAAGCCCAATTGACGAATCAAGCCAAACTCAGACATCCCATACAATAAGCCAAAGTTCACGGCTTTCGCTTGACGACGTTGGTCAGAAGTCACATTTTCAAGAGCAACGCCCAATACTTCAGATGCTGTGCGGCGGTGTACATCTTGCCCATTTTTAAAGGCATCGACTAGAGCATCATCTTGCGAAAAATGTGCCATTAAACGTAATTCAATTTGAGAATAATCGGCAGCGAGTAACACACGACCTTTGGGTGCAATAAATGCTTTACGAATTTGTCGCCCAATTTCTTCACGTATTGGAATATTTTGTAAGTTCGGATCTGTTGAAGATAAACGACCAGTTGCAGTTAACGCTTGATGATAGCTCGTATGTACTCGGTGGGTATCATTATTCGCTTGTTTGACCAAAGCCTCAGTATAAGTACTTCGCAATTTGGTTAAACCACGATACTCAATGATCAGTTGGGTTATTGGATGATCAATTTTTTCCAAGACAGCTTCAGAGGTACTGTATTGTCCTGTTGCTGTTTTCTTGCCCCCTTTTAAACCCAGTTTTTCAAATAAGACTTCACCCACTTGCTTTGGTGAGCCGACATTAAAAGATTCACCAGCGATCTCAATAATTTGATTTTCAAGGTTTTGAATTGTATTGGCAAAATCAACACTGAGTTGATCCAAAAATTTTAAATCTAGCTCAATACCATTTTCTTCCATACTGGTCAGAACGCTGGCAACAGGCATTTCAATATTGTGTAAAATTCCGCTGAGCTCAGGGATTTCTTTGAGTTTTCGTTCTAATACTTCATAAAGGCGATAAGTGACATGCGCATCTTCTGCTGCGTAATGACCAGCAGTTTCAATATCAATTTGATTAAAGGTTTTTTGCTTCGTCCCTTTACCCGCAACCTGTTCAAAGGTTGTCGTTAAATGACTCAGATAAACACGAGCAACATCATCCATACCATGACGAGTTGCTACTGAGTTCAACACATAAGATGCCAACATGGTGTCAAAGAACCAACCTTGTAGATGAATCCCATGGTTTTCAAAAATATGCGCATCATATTTTAAATGATGCCCAATTTTTTCAATATTTGGATCTTCTAAAATAGGTTTAATTTGTTGAATGATTGTTTCGCGATTGAGTTGCTCTGGCGCATCTTCATAATCATGTGCTAAAGGGATGTAATAGGCATCATGCGCATCGAATGCAAGCGAGAAACCTACCATTTCAGCAACACGATAATCCAAACTTGTGGTTTCTGTATCAATTGCAAAGCGTTTTGCCGTACTTAAACGCTGGAATACTTTGTCCCAAACATCTTGACTTAATACAGTATGATATGTTGCTTCACCTAAACGGTCATCGACACTTGAACTTGTGGCTTGATCGGTGATTTCACTTTCAACAGCTTGTTCAGTTTTGATGGCACTTTGTGCAGTTTGTTTATAGGTTGAACTATTGGGATTGTTGGGATGATCTAAAGACTGTAATTGGTTACGGAACTCAAGCTCTGTATATAAGTTGCGCAATGCTTCAACATCAGGATCGCAAAGTTTTAAGTCTTCATAGCTGATGTTTAAATCAAGGTCAATGATGATGCTGGCAAGTTGATGATCAAGAGTAATCCCATCAACATTGTCTTTTAGACTTTGTCCAACTTTACCCTTGATATTGTCCACATTTTTTAAAATGCCATCGATTGAACCATATTCATTTAAAAGCTTGGCGGCAGTTTTTGCACCTACCCCAGGAACCCCACGAATACCATCTGATGCGTCTCCCATTAAAGTAAGATAATCAATAATCTGATCTGGACGTACTCCAAATTTTTCAATGACACCATCAACATCCATTGGTTTGTCTTTGAAACTGTCTTCCAATGTCACTTTATCTGTCACCAACTGCGCCATGTCTTTATCGCCAGTTGAGATCAAAACTTGATAACCTTCTTTTTCAGCACGTTTGGCTAAGGTACCGATAATGTCATCAGCTTCAGCACCTGGAAGGGTGTGAAGTGGAATCCCCAAGGCGCGAATTAGCGCATGTAAATAAGGAATTTGTTGGGATAATTCTTCAGGCATACTTGGGCGATCACCTTTATAAATCGGTGAAAGCTGATGACGAAAAGTCGGTTCAGGTGTGTCGAAAATAACAGCCATATGGGTTGGTTGTACACGACGCATAAGCTTTTGGATTGCCGAGATTGCTCCACGAATCGCATTGGTCTGTAATCCCGTTGATGTTGTTAGAGGTGGGAGTGCGTGAAAGGCACGAAATAAAAAGTATGACCCATCGACCAATACAAATGGTGGCATTGATATTTTCCTAATTCAAATTACCGCTTTATTGTACGTGATTTTTCTCTGTTGCGTAGTGGCAACCATCGTGCTTGTGTTACTGAATATCTGATGAATTAACAGAATCATGTTGGAATGCTGTTGTATGATCAACATATTGAAGATGAAGAAAGTAAAAATATGCTGAAAGGGCAGAGTGAAATTCGTATTATCTGGTTAATGATGCTCATCATAATTGCGGTGAGTGCATGGTTTTTAGATGCGCACGTATTGACTTATCTCTGTGGTTTAGCTTTTGTCATGAGTGTAATGCACTATGTCGATGCGATTCAAAATCCGATGTTAGATATCGCCCAAAGCATGCGTTTACCGTTACATAGTACCTCAAAAGTCCCGCTCTATATTTCTTCTATCATTGCTGTCGTCGGATTAACCCTACATTTGAGTTGGATGGTGGGGCTAGGTTTAACGGCATGGATTTTCTTTTTTCTTAGATGGTTGAGGCGTCTAGAACGTTATCTCACACAAGTTCAAATACAAATTCAGTCGCTTGAACATTCTGCGAATCGATCAACTGCTTCATTATCAATTCCTTCAACGCAATCTGAAGAAGTCCCACGAGATTCCGCAACGAGTTTGATTTCACAAATTCAAGATTGGATTTTTAAGGGGAATCCTGTACTGAAAGTTGCCATATTGGTGTTGGTCATTGGCATTATACTGTTACTGCGTTTTGCAACAGAACATTGGCAATTGAGTCTCGTGATTAAACTCACATTGGTTGCTTTATCGAGTATCGCAATTACTACACTTGGTTTGAGTCTGCAAAGTAAAAATCGTAGTTTTGCATTGGCACTGGAGGGATTGGGGCTTGCTGGATTATCTCTCACCTTATTTTTTGCATATTATACCCATGTAATTCCTAATATTTATCTGGCAAGTCTTTGCTTTGTTATGATTATGCTAATTACACTCAGCTTAAGCTTAAAGCAGCAAAGTGTTGAATTGGCACTTATGGCAATGTCAATTGCCTACATTGCACCCTTTACCTTACCCGTACGCGACGCCACTGTCGTTGAGCTTTTGACCTATTATTTGCTGATTAATATTGCAATTGCGATAATGAGCACTTTGAGACCGTGGAAATATCTGAATCAAATCGGTTTCTTGGTTACAGCAATCGTTGGGAGTGTTTATGCAATTGGTCATGGTGATTTACAAGACAAACAGACACTTACCCTTTTAATTTTCGCGCATACAGCTGTTTTTATTTGGTTAGGTTTCCGTTTTAGCCAACTAATTGCCAAACAAGATGTTGAACAATTTAAGCTTAAACCGAGTTTAGATATTGCCTTGATTTTTGGTGCTCCGATTGTCAGCTATCTTTTTCTATATTTGCTTTATTTTCATCAAAGCATGTTATTGGCGAGTTTTAGTTTAGCTTTTGCTGCGCTTTTCGCAGGTATTTATCAATTTTCAAAACGTAATCAGTCGATTCAATTGATTTCACAGAGTTATTTTAGTCTTGCCTTGATCTTTATGGCTTTGATTCCACCTATTTTATTACATGGACAATGGAGTGTAGTCGGATGGGTACTCGAAGGGTTATGTATATGGGGTTATGCATTATATCGACAATCAGCAATTAGCCGTTATTTGGCGATGGCATTGATGGTCGTCGCAGGGGCAACAAGCCTGTATTATTTATTTAAACTGCCAAGCTTCCCAACCACAATGTACTGGTATTTATGTATTAGTTATATTTTTGCAGTGTTATTGGGAAATAGTCGTGAGGCATTTCGACAGCAACTGAATGCGCTGTCTATCTTATTTCTGAGTTTATTGATGATTGCAGCAACGTCGATGTTGCTTATTCTACTGCTTGACTATTTTAATGGTGCTTATCGCTACATATACACATTGCTGATACTCAGCGCTACTTATCTGTTGATGAATGAATTGATGCTCAAGTTAAAAGCATTATCAACATGGTTGATCCCCAAGTGGATTGGTATTATTCCTATTTATGTTTTTGCACTGATTCTTTTATTGGATATAAGTCAAAATGGTGTATTGGTTTGGCAAACTGACATTGATCGATGGGGAATGACATTAGCAGGATTGATATTGACCACACTATGGTTAAGACCTTTTCATGCGCTACGCTTTGTGGAAGAGTGGGTAAGTTTAGGCGTTTTAATCAGTTTAAGCTTAGCTAGCTTAACTTTAATTCCTTCTACACCTTATATTAGTGTCGTGATATTACCTTTATTGTTTTGTGGGTGGTGCTTTATTCAGAAAAGTAAGGATTGGAAAATTTTTTGGCAAACACGAACCAGTTTGGCGCTGATGCTGATATGGATCATCTGTTCGCAATTATTTTCTCAACAGGCTTTTCAAGGCTATTTATTGCCAATCTTGAACCCATTTGATTTGGTGAGTATTGCAATGTTAATGGGCTTTTTATGGATGCTCAACTTGCAACAGAAGCTGGCTCTACAACAGGGTACAGACCAAGGTATTCTGGCTGTTTTGTCGGTTTTAAGTCTACTTTGGTTAAGTAGTTATATGGTTCTGCGTGCGCTACATGTGTATTTTGCTACACCTTATAATCAATTGGATTTATGGCAAGATGCGACGGCACAATTAAGTTTGACCTTACTTTGGGTGAGCCTGGCGTTGATTAGTATGAGTTTTGCCAGCCGTAAACAATTACGTCCTGTATGGATTTTAGGTGGCAGCATTCTGGTCATTGTGACCTTGAAGCTGGTTTTGCTTGATTTATCTCATATCGGCACACTGACCCGGGTCATATCGTTCTTGGGAGCAGGTTTTGTAATGTTACTCATCGCCTATATTGCCCCTATTCCTGAACCAAAGCGTTTAGAGTCTTAATTAAGTCTGTGGATGGATCATGGTGAGTTATTGAAACCTTAGTGTTCGTTGAGTTAAGTTCTGAGATGATTTTAGTTAGAATGTGGCTAAATTTTATTTATTCTGAATCTTCTAGTATGACTTAGAAATAAATATACCAAGTTCAAGCTTATCACGAGATACTTTATTTTAGCGTTTCAATCAAATCGCTAAGATGGTGCCCAGTAATAGAAGCCCCGTATATGTTTCGTCAATGTTTAGATTTATCTCAATATTAAATACTTTTTACTAAGACAAAAAAGCTGATTAGAGATTTTGATCAATGCGTGGTATATTTTTGATATTTATTTATATTTAACCTAAGTTCGATGTAATTAAATCTTCAACTCATTGAAAAATAATAAATCTCTATGTAGTCTTGCTGCGTTTTCATCCAATTTTAGGATGAGGAGCGGAGCTCCGCAAGCGCAACCATTAATAGCGTTTCATTTCTCTTGATCAATAAAATGAAAGCGATCAATAGATTGTTTGATGATCTAAAGCTTACACTGCCATGCTTTACTTCTAAAGTTTAAATTGTTTTGCGTAGACGATGCCTCACTTTTCAGAGATGAAAAGTGACAAAAATCTTTCGTTGAGCGAGGGGTACATCCTCATACCCCCGCTCAACATGGCGACATCCATGTCGCCTCACGATAGCAAGACCATCTATGATTGAAAAGTACTAAATAAATGAATCATCCAAATCACTTGTATGAATAATCAGGCGGTTTGGATGTATCATCTTTCATCAAGGATTTTTATCGAACTCAGGTTATATTTAAATCTTTTGAAAATAAGGTCAATTTAATTAGAAAGGAATAATCATGAAAAGAATATACGCGCTATTGACCCTCCTTGGAATCATCCTTCCATTCTCACAATTTATCCTGTGGTTAAATCAACATGGATTAAACTTAACCCTGTTTTTTCAGCAAATTATTGATAACCCAATCGCTGCATTTGCATGGCTAGATGTCATTGTCACTGTTGTGGTGATTGTCGTTATGGTGATACAGGATGGTCAACAACTGAAAATGAATAGATTATGGGTCCCTGTCATTGCTTCGCTGATGGGCGGAGCATCAGTCGGACTGCCTCTATTTTTATATATGAAACAATGTCATCTTGAGCGAAGAGCAGTATAAATCACAGCATTCTTGAAAATTTACATGGTATAAACAAGGCGCTTTTACAGTCTTATATTTTGAGAAAAGTTTTCACTGATTTGCGTAGGCGAAGCGTTACT
This sequence comes from Acinetobacter sp. Tol 5, assembly GCF_019702905.1. Taxonomy (NCBI): domain Bacteria; kingdom Pseudomonadati; phylum Pseudomonadota; class Gammaproteobacteria; order Moraxellales; family Moraxellaceae; genus Acinetobacter; species Acinetobacter sp. Tol 5. The sequence continues at coordinate 905,188 of NZ_AP024708.1, forward strand.
TTACTCAATCAATTTTTTTAACGGTCTTCTTGCACTGTAAACAAAATAGAGTCTTATTTTTGCTCATATACCCCCGCTCAACATGAAGATATTCTTGTCGCCTCACGATCGCGATGTCAGGCAAGATTGGCTGATGAAAAAAAGTAAAGATATTCTATTGATATAAAGTGAATCATATTGATTGGTAGCATATAGGCTTGAGCCTTTTAACAGAGACGTGGGATGGATTTGGTTTTTTTATCGAATGACGATAAAATAAGATGAAATAAAAAGGCATCAACCATAATGGTGATGCCTTTTTATTTCAATGAGTTTTAATCTATAAGAAAAAGCTTAAAGAATTTCAATCGCCACAGCGGTTGCTTCACCACCACCAATACACAATGCTGCAATACCTTTTTTGCCACCTGTACGTTTTAATGCGTGGATCAACGTCAAGATAATGCGTGAGCCTGTTGAGCCTACAGGATGTCCTAATGCGCAGGCGCCACCATTGATGTTGACTTTTTCTGCATCTAATTTGAATTCATCGATTGGACACATAGTGACCATAGCAAAAGCTTCATTGATTTCCCATAAGTCGACATCTTGAGCATCCCAGCCTGTTTTATTTAAAACTTTTTGGATTGCACCTACAGGGGCAATGGTAAATTCAGATGGATGTTGAGAGTTTGAAGCATAAGCCACAATTTTTGCTAAAGGTTGCAGACCTTTTGCCTTTGCAACATCTGTAGAGGTTAAAACTAAAGCAGATGCACCATCCGAAATTGAGCTGGCATTTGCAGCCGTGATGGTTCCATCTTTAGCAAATGCTGGACGTAAGGTTGGAATTTTTTCAATATTGGCATTAAACGGTTGTTCATCTTGATCAATAACCACATCACCTTTACGACCTGAAACAGTCACAGGTACGATTTCGTCTTTAAACCAACCTTCAGTAATGGCTTTTTGAGCACGTTGTAAAGAACGAATGGCAAAGTCATCCATTTGTTGACGGCTATAACCTTTGCTATTCGCCATATCCTGTGCAAAAGATCCCATTAAGCGACCAGTTTCAGCATCTTCCAGTCCATCAAAGAACATATGGTCTTTGACTTCACCATGTCCCATACGATATCCACCACGGGCTTTCGGCAGTAGATATGGTGCGTTGGTCATCGACTCCATACCACCAGCAACAATGATCTCTGCAGAACCTGCTTTAATCGCATCAGCGGCTTGCATAACAGCTTTCATGCCTGAACCACATAGTTTATTGATTGTGACTGCACCTGTTGAATCAGGTAAGCCAGCTTTACGCATCGCTTGACGAGCAGGACCTTGTTTCAAACCAGCAGGGAGTACACAACCCATAATGACTTCTTCTACATCATTGGGTTGTAAACCAGCGCGCGCAATTGCTTCTTTAATGGTTACAGCACCTAATTCAGGCGCAGTGACATTGGCTAGGCTACCTTGAAAACCGCCCATTGCAGTACGTGCACCATTGACAATTACGATGTCAGTCATTGTTCTGATCTCCACATGATTCTTGTTAAATATATCCAAAACTTAAGCAGTATATAAAAAACAGCACAAGAATAAATGCTGAATATGCAATATATGTAGACGCTAGAGAACAGTTTTTAACATTTTTCAGTAGGCTCCTTATTTAAAGTCGCCATTCGTCCGATTTTATAGCGGGTATTGTTGTCAGTATCATGATGCCCACAATAGTAAAAACTGCCTGGTGAACCACGTGGTAGTCCGGTATCGCCTTGAAGGGTTAATACATCACGACTACTGGCACTCCCAATCCAAGTCAAGGTTCCATATTTAATATTTTTTTCAGTTTTAAGGAGTATGAGCTCGCCATCATCAATCTGCTTATTTTTATTACGATCTGTAAAAATAATTATGCCTTTATGCCATGTGTTTTTTTCACATTGGACCAAGCTTTCCGACGAACATATGACAACTGTTGTTCGTCGTGCCAATGCCTGACTTCTTGCATAAGAAACATGCTGTTGAATCATGGGATGAATCGATCGAAATTCTTGCTTTTGCATCCAATCATGATAAAAAGGCAAACTGATTAGGCAAATTATTGCAACGATAACAATTATGCTTATAAGCTCAAACAAAGAAAAACCTTGTTCTTTACAATAAAAATACATGTTTTAATCTTCTGTTAAGTATTGTTTTTTATTTGAAAAATAATGACTTGTCTATTAAATCTTATTGAAACGCTTTTGTAGTAAAATATTTATTACTATCACTTTCTTTTACTGCTAAAATACAGATAGTAAAAAGATAAGCGATTCACGAAAAAAAATTGAGTAGAAAGTTACCGAATTACAACGGAAATTGTAAGTAATTTTGTCAATAATTTACTTGATTAAAGTTATCAAGCACTTGGAAAAAGCCTCAAGTGTTTGTATGATTCAACGTGAGTAGCTTAAAAATAATACTGGGGTATTAAAATTTATCTCAGGGTAGCCAATAAATTTTAGGCTAGGCTTGAACAACAATTGTTATCTCTGGAGGATATCCATGAAATTGAGTCGTATCGCACTTGCTATGCTTGTTGCTGCTCCACTCGCTGCTGCTAATGCTGGTGTAACTGTTACACCATTAATGCTTGGTTACACTTTCCAAGACACTCAACACAACAACGGTGGTGACAAAGGTGAGCTAACAGCTGGTCCTGAGTTACAAGACGATTTATTCGTTGGTGCTGCACTTGGTGTTGAACTTACTCCATGGTTAGGTTTCGAAGCTGAATATAACCAAGTTAAAGGTGATCTTGACGGTACTGGCGTTCCTGGTTCTGAATACAAGCAAACTCAAATCAACGGTAACTTCTATGCTACTTCTGATTTGATCACTAAAAACTATGACAGCAAAATCAAGCCATACGTATTGTTAGGTGCTGGTCATTACAAGTACAAACTTGATGACATGTCATACCACAACAACGAAGAAGGTACTTTAGGTAACGCGGGTGTTGGTGCTTTCTGGCGCTTAAACGATGCTTTATCTCTTCGTACTGAAGCTCGTGGTACTTATAACTTTGACGAAAAATTCTGGAACTATACTGCTCTTGCAGGTCTTAACGTAGTTCTTGGTGGTCACTTGAAACCTGCTGCTCCTGTAGTAGAAGTTGCTCCAGTGGTTCCAGTTGCTCCAACTCCAGTAGAACCAGCTCCACAAGTTCTTACTGAAGATTTGAACATGGAACTTCGTGTGTTCTTTGATACAAACAAATCAAACATCAAAGATCAGTATAAACCAGAAGTTGCTAAAGTAGCTGATGCGTTGAATACATTCCCGAATGCGACTGCTCGTATTGAAGGTCACACAGATAACACTGGTCCACGTAAGTTAAACGAACGTTTATCTTTAGCTCGTGCTAACTCTGTTAAATCAGCGCTTGTAAGCGAGTACAACATTGATGCATCTCGTTTGTCTACTCAAGGTTTCGCTTGGGATCAACCGATTGCTGACAACAAAACTAAAGAAGGTCGTGCTATGAACCGTCGTGTATTCGCGACGATCACTGGTAGCCGTACTGTAACTAAATAATTAATTATTTAGTTAAAAAAAGGCGACTCAATTGAGTCGCTTTTTTATTGGAAATACATATAATTGGTCAATATCTAAATAAAACTGAAGCAAAAATCAATAATTATAGGTTAGTCATGAAATACGTGATTCTAGGATTGATGTTGTTGAGTTTAACTGCTTGCACGTCTACGCCCATAAATAGCAATACTGTTTCCATCCAAAAACAATATCCAAACGAAGTAAAGTCTTTGAAACATGGGCTTTCTATATATTTTCAGCCGAAATCGACTGAAATCGATCCGCAATATCGCCCAGCTTTATCAGTTGCTGCACAGTTATTGCAAACCAATAAAAATTTTGTGCTTAATATCGAAGGACATACAGACAGTTCAGGCTCATTGGCTGCAAATAATAAAGTCTCATTGACACGTGCAAATATCGTCAAAGATTATTTAGTGAGTGAATATAAGGTTAATCCTGATCAATTGATTACTCTTGGTTTGGGCCCAACAAAGCCTATCGCAGATAATAAAACTGCGGAAGGTAAAGCAAAAAATAGACGGGTCACTGTTATTTTAAAAATTAAGTAAATTCACAATAGAACTGAATTTTTTTCTATACACGTTATAATGATTTACTCAGATTTTTTAAGTGTTTGGATTGTGAATGAGTCTACAACTTCCTGATGAATTACTGGATTTAGAGGCCAATGGCGGTATTTTTGCGGTCTGGATGCTGATGCAAAATTATGCTATCCAAGTTGATATTCAAACGCTTGTTCAGCTTTGCAAGCATGATTCTGAAGATGGAACATTTACAATAGGCTTGGCAGTTGGGCTTAAAAAATTAGGTTTTGATGTTGTATTTCATACAGCAGATGATCCCAATATCCACTTCAAAGAAATTGAGCATTACACAGAGGCAAATCGTCTAGGTTTGACTATTGAACAACCCTTAACTTATCAAGATATTCAAACCAACATTGAACAGGGTTATGCCATTGTTGTCTATTATGACACTTTAGAGGGGATTGGTAATCACTCCTTGGTGTATTCAATTGATGATCAAGAAATATGTTTTTATGATAGCTTTGATCCAATGCAAAAAAATATTTTTGAACAACAATGCCAGGCTGAAGGTATTTGCCAACAGGTCATCGTCATTCGTGAATATTGTCCTAAGCTCCGATACAGTTAACTTTGCCTTCGATTTCCTCTTTGCAAATCGAAACTCACAAAGAGGAAGTGCTTAACTACAATTAAGACTTAGCCTTTAATACACAATACTTGTTTAAGGGTATGCACCACTTCAATCAAATCGCTTTGATTTGCCATAACTTGATGAATATCTTTATAGGCACTAGGGATTTCATCTACTACGCCTTTGTCTTTACGACACTCAACGCCAGCAGTTTGTGCGATTAGATCTTGCTGATTGAACATGTGTTTAGCTTTCGTTCGACTCATTTTCCGTCCTGCACCGTGTGAACATGAACAGAATGAATCTGGATTGCCTTTGCCTTTTACAATAAAGGATTGCGCGCCCATTGACCCCGGAATAATTCCGTATTCATCAAGCCCTGCACGAATTGCACCTTTGCGGGTAACAAAGACTTCTTCACCAAAGTGAAGTTCTTTTTGCACATAATTATGATGGCAATTAATCGCTTCTTTGGTCATCTGAAAGCTGGGTAATAATGGACGAATGGCTTCCAAAATTAAACGCATCATTTCACGTCGATTTTCAAAAGCATATTCTTGTGCCCATTCAACAGCTTCAACATAATCATCAAAGTTGCTTGAACCTTCTGCAAAATAGCTCAAGTCTTTATCAGGTACATGACCAAAACGGTTTTGCGCTTCTTTTTTGGCACGTTCAATAAAATACGTACCAATCACATTGCCTAAACCACGGCTACCCGAATGTAGCATGACCCAAACATCCTGATTTTCATCAAGGCAAAGTTCAATAAAGTGGTTTCCACCCCCTAAAGTTCCAAGTTGTTTCTGCCAAGTGACATCAAAACTACGTAACATACGTTTTAATGCTGGATGCTTGTCAGTAATTAACTTTAGTTTTTTATCTAAAGGAGAAAGTGTTGATGCTTTGGCTTTAATTTGCTTGTGTATTTCAAAGCCAACAGGAACTTTTCTTTCAATTGCGTTACGTAAACTACTCAAGTTGTCGGGAAGTTGAGCAGCTTTTAGACTTAATCTTAAAGCATTCATTCCACAACCAATATCCACACCCACAGCAGCAGGAATGATGGCATTTTTAGTCGGAATCACACTACCTACTGTAGCCCCTTTACCTAAATGTACATCAGGCATGACTGCAATATGCGAGTGAATAAATTGCAGCTGTGACATCTTTCGTAGCTGTGTCAGGCTTTCTTCATCTACATCCGTAGTATAAATTTTTACAGGAACGCCATATTCTGCTTTGGCGTTCAAAATCATTTGTATGCCCATTTTTTCATTCTCTAAGCAAATTATTTTTATTGTCCGAAAGTTTTAAATAAATATTACCCATCCATGACTCGGATTCAATAGGCAATAAAAAACCTAGCGAATGCTAGGTTTGAAACTGACATTCGGACACTTTGATTAAATCAGTGTCCGTGAGTAGACGACGACTTAATCTTAATTCAATGTTTTCTCAAGTTGTTGCATGTCGTACTCCTGTTTATTTTTTGATTCGAAAATCAAAGACCAAAATTCTGTTTGGATATTACCCAATGGGCGCTATTCTATAAATAAAAAAAACTTTGTCAATCCATCCCGCCAATTTTTTTAGATTAAACAGGGGCGTTCAAGCTAAAAAAAATAATAAAGCAGCTCGAAAGCTGCTTTATCTAAATATTCTAATTTATTCTTTTTCCACTGAAATTGGACTGACATCCATTTTGTCATAAGGTACAAATTTAGTTTTATGCTTCCATTTATAACCAAGCCAAATCACAAGGAACAGCGGAATACTGATATAAGTGGACAGCACGCTCATCCATTTTCCTGCAAGAATAGCCTCTGAATTTTGTCCAAGAATAATAATGGCACAGAGAATAAATGCAAACCAAGGACCAAATGGGAAGAATTTTGCTCGATACGCTAAATCTTCCAGTTTGTGACCTTGTGCCAAATAGCCTTTACGGAAGCGATAATGCGAGACTGCAATACCTAACCACACGATAAAACCACACATTCCTGACATATTTAACAGCCACGTAAATACCACACTTTCACCAATAAAGGTGGTCAAGAAACACAGTGCTGCAATTGCAGTCGTGGCATAGAGTGCATTCATTGGCACGCCACGCAGATCGAGTTTAGCGAAAATTCGTGGTGCTTTTCCTTCACGAGCCATATCAAATAACATACGTGTTGATGAATACATGCCCGAATTACCCGCAGACATAATGGCAGTTAAAATCACCGCATTCATTAAGCCTGCTGCAAAAGCTAATCCTGCTTTTTCGTACAATAAGGTAAATGGTGAAAGGGTAATATTACCGTCGCCTTCAGCAGCAAGAGCAAGATTTGGATCTGTATATGCCACCAAGGTACCGATGATAAAAATACATAAAATATAGAATAACAGAATTCGCCAGAAGATCTGTTTGATTGCAATCGGAATGGTTTTCTTTGGATCTTTAGATTCACCCGCAGCAACGCCTACCATTTCAGTTCCCTGAAATGAGAATCCTGCAATCATGGCAACACCGACCAAGGCTTGGAATCCACCCACGAAAGGTGCATCACCAATGGTCCAATTCTTTGTAATTGAATCTGTTGGATCTAACATGATTTTGCCAATCATGAATAAGCCAATCACAATAAAGAACAGGATGGCAATGACTTTGACCAAGGAGAATAAGAATTCACTTTCACCAAAGCCTTTGACGGTTAATGCATTGATAAAGAAGATAATGGCGAGAAAGATTGCACTCCACCAGAATCCAGGAATATCGGGAAACCAAAACTTCATAATGAACTGAACTGCAACCAGCTCAAAAGCAACAGTAATTGCCCAGTTATACCAATAGTTCCAACCCAGAGCGAATCCAAAGCCTTCTTCTACATATTTATTACCATAGGTAAAAAATGCACCTGAAGTTGGGTTGTGAGTTGCCAATTCACCCAAACTGGTCATTAAGAAATAAATCATAATACCAATCAGTACATAGGCAAGTAGTGCTCCACCTGGACCTGCTGTGGCAATGGTTTGACCAGAAGCAAGAAATAATCCTGTACCGATAGAACCGCCAATCGCGATCATGTTTAAATGTCGTGCTCCAAGCTTACGCTGGAGTTGTGGATGATCTGTTTCGCTCATCGTTATTCCTTACTGCTTTTTTGAGTATTGGCGAATAGCACTTTAAAGCCTTGTTGATCGGCTTTTGTAATGCATTGACCAAAGCTCTGCTCAATGAGTAATGGGTAATTTAGGAAGCGGTTTGCCACAATCCATAATTCACCGCCTGATTTTAAATGTCGTCTTGCAGTTTTACATAATGTTTCACTGGCATTGTAGTCGGTTTGAATACCTTGGTGAAACGGTGGATTGCTGACGATGGCATGTAAAAACAATGGCGCATCCTCAATTCCAGTCACTGCTTTTATTTCGAGTTGTTCTAAAGGTAAATGATTCTTTTCAAACGTCATTTGTGTTGAAGCTAAAGCAAAAGCATCAACATCTAAAGCAAAAATACGATTTTTAGGATTGAGTTTTGAGAGAAATGCGCTGATGACCCCCGCACCACATCCAAAGTCAGCAATTTTTCCTGAAGTGACTTGTTTCAAATAAGGCAATAGTACAGCAGTTCCAATATCTAATCGATTTTGACTAAATACACCAGGTAGGGCACAAATGCGAAGATCACCTGAAGGCGTGCTGACATTGTATTCTTGCGCCCATTGTGCGAGCGGTTTCGGAGTCACGGTTTTATCAGTCGTCAATTGCCACATTTGGCAATGACGTGCGCTGTCTAATTTTATGGCTTGACCATAAGGCAATAATTGTTTTGCAGCACGTTCAACACCGCCTTTCTTTTCTCCAACCAAAAAGATTGAAGCGCCGATTGCTAAACGAGCAACCAACTGATGCAGAACATAATTGAGTAATTCTTTGGATTTTGGGACAAAAACAATAGCTTGATCAAAATCAGCCTCTGCCATGTCTGTTCCAAAATGCACGTTGGCTTGTTGGTTTTGGAAATATTGGAACTCATTGTAATTCCAAGTCCAAACACTTGCCTCGATGTCATGAGCTAAATTTGAAAGTAGATCATCCGTTGGTGCATTGACCAATAAAACACGTCCAGAGAGATAGTCATGCTGTCGAATGACAACTTCACTTCTTGGCTCCATATTCACCATCCATCATTAAAATTGAACAATAATGCCCAGTCTAGGCTGGGCATTATAAAGAATTGATTCGTTATTTTTTAGTTTCAGGCAAAACTAAATTTAAAATTAAGGCAGCTAGTCCGCCTGTCGCAACACCAGAACTAAAGATATTGCGTGGTAATTCTGGTAAATGTTCTAAAATTTGAGGAACTTGGGCAACACCTAAGCCAAGTGCAAGTGAAATTGCAATAATCAGCAAGGCACGACGGTCAAGTTGAATTCCAGATAAAATGTTAATTCCCGATGCTGCTACAGCACCAAACATCACCATGACTGCACCACCAAGAACGGCTTGAGGCACAGCTTGGATGATTCCAGCAACAGCTGGAAATAATCCAAGAATGATGAGCATGATCGCAATCCAAATACCGACAAATCGACTCGCAACACCTGTCAATTGAATCACACCATTATTTTGGGCAAAAACAGAACTTGGAAAGGTATTGAACAGCCCTGCAAGAAATGAGTTTGCACCATTGACCAATACACCACCTTTGATTCGCTCCATCCAAACAGGACCATCAACAGGTTGGTTTGAGATTTTTGAGGTCGCAGTCACGTCACCAATTGCTTCTAGAGAGGTCACGAGGTAGATGAATGCCATTGGAATAAACAGACTCCAAGAGAAACTAATTCCAAAGTGCATAGGTGTTGGGATTTGAATTAATGGGGCATCTTTTAAGCCTGAAAAATTTAAATAGCCCATAAAGCCTGCAAGAATATATCCAATCACTAAGGCGATTAAAATTGCAGAACTCTTAATCCAAACCACTTTAAATCGATTGAGCAAGATGATAATCGCCAATACTGTACATGACATAATCAGATTATCTTTGCTTGCAAAAGTGTGGGTGTCCATTGCTTGATAGCCACCACCCATACTGATAAGACCTTCTTTAATTAAGGTCAATCCAATCAGCAATACCACGATTCCTGTCACCAATGGTGTAATGAGTTTTTTCACCCAAGGTAAAATGCGTGATACACCCATTTCGATAAATGAACCTGCGATCACCACACCAAAAATAGAAGCCATGACTGCTTCAACTGGAGTACCCGCTGCTACCATTGCAGAACCAATCCCAATCATTGGTCCAATAAAGTTAAAGCTTGTACCCTGTACGATCAATAAACCTGCACCAAAAGGTCCAATTTTTTTGCATTGTAAAAAAGTAGCTACCCCTGAAATCACCAAAGACATCGATAAAATCATGTTGGTGTCTTGAGGCGATACGCCTAGTGCTAAACAAATGAGTAAACCCGGGGTCACAATTGGAACGATAATCGCCAATAAGTGTTGTAAAGCAGCAAAAAATGCGATAAGTGGTTTTGGACGATCATTTAAACCATAAATAAGATCGATTTGACCCTGTTTTTGATCGGAAGAGGTATGAGAATCAGACATGGTACAGAAAGAGGAAGCTGCGAGATGGCGCTATTCTAATCGCTTTACACACTATTACAAAATAAAAAGCCAGCAGTTGTGAAAAAAACTTGTAACTGTCAATAAACTGTCACTACTAAAAGTTATCTTTTTTCTGTATAATTTGCCCTCAAATTTAAAGCGTATCGAATTTACATGTCTGATATTAAAACTCTCCGTAATATTGCCATCATCGCGCACGTCGACCATGGTAAAACGACTCTAGTAGATAAACTTTTACAACAATCAGGTGCACTCGGTGACCGCGCGGGTGAGATTGAGCGTGTTATGGATTCGAATGCGCTTGAGTCTGAACGTGGTATTACCATTCTTGCAAAAAACACTGCAATCAAATGGTTAGACAAACGTACAAACACTGAATACCGCATTAACATCGTTGACACCCCGGGACATGCTGACTTCGGTGGTGAAGTTGAACGTGTAATGTCTATGGTTGACTGTGTACTTCTTTTGGTTGATTCACAAGAAGGTCCAATGCCTCAAACTCGCTTTGTAACTCAAAAAGCGTTTGCGCGTGGTTTGAAGCCAATCGTGATCATCAACAAAGTAGACAAGCCAAGCGCTCGTCCAGACTGGGTGATCGATCAAGTATTCGATTTGTTTGATAACTTAGGCGGTAGCGACGAACAGTTAGATTTCCCAGTTGTTTATGCTTCTGGTCTTCGTGGTGTTGCTGGTCCATCTCCAGAAGAACTTGCTGAAGATATGACCCCGTTGTTCGAAACAATCGTAGATATTGTTGAACCACCTTCAGTTGATGTTGATGGTCCATTCCAAATGCAGATTTCTTCACTTGACTATAATAGTTTTGTGGGTGTAATTGGTGTGGGTCGTATTCAACGTGGTTCAGTAAAAACCAATACACCAGTGACTGTGATCGATAAAGATGGCAAGACACGTAATGGTCGTATCTTAAAAATTATGGGTTACCATGGTCTTGAGCGTGTAGATGTAGATTCAGCTCAAGCAGGTGATATCGTATGTATCACTGGTTTAGATGCATTAAACATTTCTGACACGATCTGTGATCCTAAAAATGTTGAAGCTTTACCTGCATTGTCTGTAGATGAACCTACAGTTTCGATGACTTTCCAAGTAAACAACTCACCGTTTGCGGGTAAAGAAGGTAAATTTGTAACTTCACGTAATATCCGTGAACGTTTGGATCGTGAATTGATTCATAACGTTGCTTTACGTGTAGAAGATACTGACAGCCCAGACCGTTTTAAAGTATCTGGTCGTGGTGAACTTCATCTTTCAGTATTGATTGAAACAATGCGTCGTGAAGGCTTCGAGATGGGTGTTTCTCGTCCGCAAGTGATCATGAAAGAAGTTGATGGCGAAATGCAAGAGCCATACGAGAACGTAACATTTGATGTTGAAGAACAGCATCAAGGTTCTGTTATGGAGCAAATGGGTAACCGTAAAGGTGAGTTGACCAATATGGAAGTTGACGGCAAAGGTCGTATCCGTATTGAAGCAACTGTTCCATCTCGTGGTTTGATTGGTTTCCGTTCTGAATTCTTAACCATTACTTCTGGTACTGGTATCATGACTTCAAGCTTCTCGCATTATGGTCCTGCGAAACAGGGTGCAGTTGCGAAACGTCAAAATGGTGTGTTGATCTCTATGGTTAACGGTACTTGCTTAGCGTTTGCATTGTTCACTTTACAAGACCGTGGTCGTCTGTTTGCTGAACCACAGTTAGAAGTGTATGAGGGTATGATCGTAGGTATGAACTCTCGTTCAGACGACATGACTGTGAACCCAACTAAAGCGAAACAGTTAACTAACATGCGTGCATCTGGTACAGATGAAGCATTAACGTTGACACCTGCTATTAAATTCACGCTTGAACAAGCATTAGAATTTATTGAAGATGACGAATTAGTTGAAGTTACACCTAAATCTGTTCGTATTCGTAAAAAATTCTTAACTGAAAATGAACGTAAACGTGCTTCTCGTGGCTAAGTGTTTTAACTAGGAATAATTTCATTTCTAGAAAAAAAACCGCAATTTTTTAATAAATTGCGGTTTTTTTATATAAATGTAAAAGGCTTTTGGTTTTTAACAAAAAACGAGTAAATTAAGCGGAAATGTACATGGAAACATAATGTATACTTCGTCACATAAAAAATACCTAAAATTGGCTTGGAGTTAAAATATGAGTATTCTTTCAGAATTCAGAGAGTTCGCCATTAAAGGCAACATGATGGATATGGCAATTGGTGTCATCATCGGTGGGGCATTTGGTAAAATTATTGACTCATTGGTCAAAGACGTGATCATGCCATTGATCTCTGTAATCACAGGGGGCGGTGTAGATTTCACACAAAAATTTATTGTATTGGGGGACAACCCGAATAATTTAACTTCATTAGATGCTTTACAAAAAGCAGGTGTGAATGTTTTAACCTATGGTAACTTCATCACGATCTTCTTAAACTTCCTGATTTTGGCTTGGGTTGTATTTCTGTTGGTTAAATTCCTTAATAAAATCCGTAAACCTGCTGAAGCTGCGCCTGCTGCAACACCTGAAGATATTGAATTACTCCGTGAAATTCGTGATGAATTGAAGAAACGTCCGCAAGCCTAATAAATTGGTTTGAAGTTGCAGGATTATATATTTTTAAATGGTTTTAGAAATATAAAATGATTGTAAAGAAACGAATTGAAACGGTACGATTAAGTACCGTTTTTTATGCGAGAACATAAAAAGGATGATGGCTATGGTAAAAAAAAGCATAGGGATAGTGATCACACTCATGGCTTTATCCGCTTGTTCTGAGCATCCAAAAGAACAACAGGCGGTAGAAAAGGCTCAGGCTGAACGTGCAGATCAAGCGCAAGCTGCAAGTGGTTTGACGTTTAGTGATATGCCGAATGAACAGACCACGTATGCCACCATTGAAACAGATTCAACAGATGAAAATGAAGCACTGTTACTTGCTTTGGAAACACGGTTGTTAAAGGCTAATTTTGAATTTATTGAAAAAGACAGTGGATCATCATGGTCGGAAAATGATTGTACGCTCAACAAAGTCATACAAGTAAAAGGCGAAGGAATTCGTTCATATAAAGCCGTCAGTAAAGAAAAATTAGGTGATGATCAACAGTATCGTCCAGATTTTGTCTTGTTGGTGTTTAGTTTTAAAGATGAAGCGACAGCTGAACAAAGTTTTAAAATGCTGGAATCAGCCGTTAATTCGGCAGGAGGTTACTGCAATGGTAAATCGCCTGAAAATATTGTCAGAAATGGCAATGAAATTTTTTACTTTACGACCAGAGCAGAGATGTTTAGGACGTATATTGATGATTATGCGAAGTTTGTCCATGAGTTTAAACCTGAACAAGGTGATTCAAATATATAAAAGAGTTTAAATTCATGAGAATAGCTCAGATTTTTATTTTTTTGGCGAGTTTTCTAATCTATGGATGCCAAGCCCATGTTAAAGTTGATGAAAATTTTATTAAGCAGTTCAGCCCAGAAATACGCCCTCAAGTAACCTTGATGTGTGAACAATATGATTCTAATGATCAGGTTCAAGGAGTTTATTTTAGTCACTACGCATTTGGTTTATATACCTTTATTGGAATTAAAAACAACAGATTTGAAATATTAAGCTTTGATGATGTCAAGTATTCTTCTATGGATCAAGTTTCAAATATTGAATCGCAAACAGGTCAATATATAAAACGAAATGACCAAATCATTTTAAAAACGGAAAAAATGACTAAGTCAGACCCCTTGGCAAACCAAAGTGCAGATTTTGAAAACTTTATTTATTTGCGAAACTCTCAAAGTGCATTTCTAATTAAAGATATTGAGGATGTAGCCAGTTCAATGTCATGGTCACAAACAATGGGAAGTGCGCGTTCGCAATTTAAGAAGATTCATTGTCATATTCAGGATTATCATCATTATAAAGGTGATGAAGAACCATCACCATCTTATCAAGCATTGCCTAAACGCTTTAAAGCACTTGTGTTTGATCAACCTTTGCATTTGACAGTAAAGTCTGCGGAAGACATTTCAAAGTCATTAGAGCGAAATGATGATTCCGAAACAGTTATAGAGCAAACAGTTCAAATTCTAAGTGGCAATACTCAGAAGTTATTTATAAACCAGCCAATCTGTATTATTCAAGGGCAAGGTAAAGGATTATATGGATATATCAATTAACCAAGTCAGCCCCTTACTACAGCATGGATGAGTTTTGAGCAAGGTAAAAGTACGGGAATTGCCAGACAAGGCGATATCATTTCAACTTCATACCAAGAATGTAAATCTTTAAACTAAAAATCCATACGAAATTTAATTTCAACCAAATGAAAACCAAATTGACTTTTTACAGGTCCATGTAGGATATGTTCAGCCGCAGTAAATACCAATTTATCAATCACAGGAACAAGCTGTCCTTTTTTCACTTCACCCAATTCACCACCACGTTTAGCTGAATTACACATTGAATGTTGTTTCGCAATTTTGGCAAAATCAGCGCCATCATGGATCTTCTTCTTGAGCTGCTCTGCAAGATCTTTGTCTTTGACGAGAATATGTCGAACGATTGCTGTTTTCATTTCATTTTTCCTCGTGTCTTTTTAGGCGTATCTTTGGTTCGCTTAAGTGGTTGGCATTGGGGGCAAAAAACACTGGCTCTTTGTCCAAGTTTTAGATTTTCCAAAGTCGTTTCACAGTTGATACACATTTCACCTGCGCGACCATATGCCAACAAAGTTTGTTGAAAATAGCCATTTTCACCCATCGCATTGCTATAATCTCGTAAAGTTGACCCACCCAAATCAATCGCTTGCTTTAGGATTCGTTTAATTTCAATCACCAAATTTTGAACTTGTAGCTTTGATAAGCTTGACGCAGGTTGGGCAGGGTGAATACCCAAATTAAATAAGCTTTCAGTTGCATAGATATTTCCTACACCAACGACGATATGATTATCCATGATTGCAACTTTTGTGCCGACATTTTTATTTTTTAATTTTTCAAACAAATATTCAGCATTAAATTCATCACTTAAGGGTTCAGGACCTAAAGTATCAATAAGTTTGCTTTGGCTTTGTTCATTCAGCCAAATAATGCAGCCAAATCGGCGTGGATCATGATAGCGCAATTGCATATCTTCAAATTGAATGATGAGGTGATCATGCTTTCTCATTTCATCTGACTCATCACAAATTCTAAAGCTGCCTGACATCCCTAAATGCCAGAGCATTGTATGACGTTCGAACTCAGCCAAAATATATTTGGAACGACGAGTTAAACCAATGAGTTTTTGACCTTGAAGTTGCTGAATATCTTCGGGAATTGGCCAACGTAAGCGAGATTCACGGACTTGGACATACATCACTTTCTGATCGATTAAGGGAACTAAGCTGGTTTTAGTTGTTTCAACTTCAGGTAATTCAGGCATGCATGTGTCGTA
This sequence comes from Acinetobacter sp. Tol 5, assembly GCF_019702905.1. NCBI lineage: Bacteria > Pseudomonadati > Pseudomonadota > Gammaproteobacteria > Moraxellales > Moraxellaceae > Acinetobacter > Acinetobacter sp. Tol 5. The sequence goes on from NZ_AP024708.1 coordinate 921,024, forward strand.
TTGGGATAAGAGCTCATTATTGTATGCAAGAATGGGATGGCTTTAAAGTGTGATACTGTTAGTCCTACGACTTTAGGTTGAACCCATAAGATAAATCGCAGAATGACACGTTAGCGTGTTTGATAAGCTTTTGTTAATTAAAATAAAGTTTATTGATAAAATAAAGTTTTCCGATTGATAAAAAATATCTGATAGTTATATGTAAAAAAATGTGTAAATTTCTAGTAAATAATCTCTATAAATAATTTGGATTCTCCATAGTATTTTAGGCGTGATTGTGATTTTAAAATATGATTTTTATATTAATTTTATAAGGATCAAAAGTTTGAAATTAACAAAATTATCTGTATTCATTCTGCTCCAAATTAGGCTGCCCCATGAAAAAAATTGCTTATCCTTTATTGGCAATCTCTACTTTTACCATGATGTCTGTTGCATCGGCTGAAGATGCTTTTGACCGGCATGGATCAACCATGACAGGGGACTGGAATGGTACACGTACTGAGTGGGCTGAAAAAGGGATCAAATTCGATGGTACGATTGCCATGGATGGTTCATATCTCGCTGATGGTGGTTATGATGCACATCAAGCACCAACCTTTGCAACCCAGTTTGGTCTTGGAACTACTTTGGATATGACGAAATTAGCAGGTTGGAGTGATGTTACGATTCGTGCTTTAGTCACAGCACGTCAAGGGGAAAGCACATCATTAAGAGGGATTCAGGCACCTGATGCACCACAATGGGCAAACTCTCAAGCCAACTGGGGACGAGGTAATTCAGGAAGTCGTTTGAGTGAGCTCTATATTGAGAAGAATTTTAAAGAACAAGGGCTCAGTATTCGTGTGGGTCGAATGGGTTTGGGGACTGAATTTAATACGATGGCTTGTGATTTCCAAGGCAATGCATTCTGTGCTGCACAAATGGGGAAATGGCAAGGTAAGCTTTGGTATAACACACCCGTTTCACAATGGGGCGGACGTTTGAAGTATCAAATCAATCCTGAGTTATTCGCACAAGTGGGCGTTTTTGAATACAACCCAGACAATGCTTTGGAGCGTCAAGGCTGGAACTTGGATACCAAACATGCTGATGGTGTAAATATTCTTTCTGAAGTGGTGTGGTCACCAAAGCAAGGTTTCAATGCTTTACCAGGCAGTTATCGCTTTGGTACGCTTTACAATACTGCTGACGAGGCAAAAAATCAGTACGATGTGGCTTATAAAGCAGGAACTAAGGCTAAAGATCGTACGTATGGCGGCTGGATTGCCTTTGAACAGCAATTGATCTCAGTAGGTGAGGGCAAACGAGGTCTACATAGCTTTGGTAATTTTACTGTACATGATCGAACGACAACAGCCGTAAGTGATTCACAACAACTGGGTTTAAAGTACTATGGACTATTTAAAAGCCAACCCAACGATATTCTAGGCTTAGCCGTCAATAGAGTACATTTGAACGATCGTTATACGGATTATGTGAATAATAGTCGCTTAGGCACAAATTTAAGACAGCTGAATGAAGATGCAGAGTATAATGTTGAGTTAAATTACTCATATTACCCTGCCAAATGGTTCATGCTTCGTCCTTTAGTGCAGTATGTGGTGCATCCTGGTGCAACCAATCAGGTCGACAATGCATTGGTCATTGGCTTGGGGTCTAAAATTATTTTCTAAAATTATTTTCTGCAATCACCCGAGGAAACCTAGATGCAAAGAGTGAAACATTTAAAAATTAATACCACACTACTTTGTTTAACAGTCTGTATTTCCCAGAACATCTATGCTGAATCGAAATCTCAGGATTCCACTCAGCAACTCCCCACCATTAAAGTTGAAGCAACACGCTCAGACACGAGCATACTCAATACGCCTGCATCTGTTTATCGTATAGACCAACAACAAAATCAAAATAATATGGGAGTGAACCTCACTGAAACTCTCAAAGGCATTCCGGGCTTACAGCTCAATAACCGTGAAAATTATGCGCAAGATTTACAACTGTCCATGCGTGGCTTCGGTGCACGTTCAACCTTTGGTGTCCGTGGTATCCGTTTGTATGTGGATGGTATTCCTGCAACCATGCCCGATGGACAAGGTCAGACGTCAAATATTGATTTAAGCAGTTTGGATCATATTGAAGTACTGGGTGGACCTTTTTCATCACTCTATGGAAATTCATCAGGTGGGACGATTCTAACGACAACCAAAGAGGGAACAGGGCGCGATTCGATTGAGTTAGGATACTCTGGTGGAAGTAACAATAAAGGGCGTGCTGATATTGTTTTACAAGGTGGTGCCGATAAAGCCAATGAGCCAAGTTATGTGATTAGTTCTTCGTATTTTGATACTGATGGCTATCGTGATCATAGTGCAGCAAGAAAAACCTTGAGTAATGCTAAACTCACTTGGGATTTGGATGACGGCTCAAAAATTAATTGGATCACCAATTATGTAAATATTCATGCGGATGATCCACAAGGTCTCAGTCGGGATCAATGGAAGCAAAACCCTAAACAAGTGAATGATAGTAAGAATATCTATAATGTGCGCAAAGATATTAATCAGACACAAACAGGTGTTAATTGGACCAAGCCCATCAACGACCAAAATGAAATTTATTCAATGGCTTATTTAGGTCATCGAGAGGTCACACAATATCAATCTATTCCGAATACTGCTCAAAAGAATCCTCGCCATGCAGGTGGTGTTATTGATTTTTCCAGAGATTTTTATGGTGCAGATTTACGTTGGACTGGTAAAGAGCTTTTGCCGAACACGCGTATCAGTTTAGGGCTTGCCTATGATGCCATGAATGAAGATCGCCAAGGATATGAAAATTTTGATGCCAATGGTCAATATGGAGTAAAAGGTAAGCTACGCCGTGATGAACGAAATACTTTATGGAATTTAGACCCTTATCTTCAGGCGTCTTGGCAATTTTTACCGACTGTACGGCTAGACACAGGATTGCGTTATAGCAATGTCCATTATGAATCTAAAGATCATTACATCACAAGCTCTAATGGCAACGATAGTGGACAAACAGATTATAACAAATTACTTCCATCAGCTGCTTTGACATGGGAAATTACGCCTGAGATTAGCAGTTATATCAGCTATGCCAAAGGATTTGAAACACCAACTTTCACTGAAATGGCTTATCCAACCAGTGGAACTTCAGGGATAAACTTTGCACTGAAACCTTCGACCAGTGATAACTATGAACTGGGTTTAAAGGCACAAAATCAATTGGGTAATTTCACGGCTGCAGTTTTTCAAAGCAATACACGAGATGATATTGTTTCTGCCGGTTCTGTGGATGGTCGAGCGACCTATCAAAATGCAGACAAGACATTACGTCAAGGCGTTGAATTATCTTGGAATAAAAAATTATGGAAAGATGTCTCTGCACAAGCCAGTTATAGCTTCCTAGATGCAACATTTGATGCCGATATCCCAAATACAGATCCGAAAAAAGTCATCCTAAGTGGAAACTACATTCCCGGTATTGCTAAAAATCAAGCCTTTATTGGACTTGGTTGGCTTCCAGAAAGTGGTTTGAATGCTGGGGTCGATGTTCGTTATATGGATAAAATCTATGTTGACGATCTCAATACAGATACTGCACCAAGTTATACAGTCACCAGCCTAAATGTCGGTTATATCTGGAAAAACAAAGATTGGAAAGTCCGTAGTTTTGCTCGAGTCGATAATCTATTCGACAAAAACTATGTTGGCTCAGTTATTGTAAATGATGGTAATGGGCGATTCTTTGAACCTGCAGATGGTATTAACTGGAGTGCCGGTTTGAGTGTCACCAAACAATTTTAATTCGCTGGGAAAGTAATTTATGTCTGCTCAACCGAAGTTATTTGAATCCATTCAATTTGGCTCGCTCGCACTGAGCAATAAAATAATTATTGCACCAATGTGTCAATATTCTGCAACTGATCAAGGCGAAATCACGTATTGGCATGAACAGCAATGGGCAAATTATGCTTTGTCAGGTGCAAGCTTGTGTATTGTAGAAGCGACTGCGGTTCAAGCAGAAGGACGTATCAGCTATGCAGACCTTGGTTTGTGGAATGATACACAACGAGATCAAATAAAGGCTTTATTGAATAAAGTAAAAACGATAGCGCCAACGCCTTTTGGCGTACAACTTGCACATGCAGGTCGTAAAGCCTCAACGGATAAACCATGGTTGGGGAAAGGGCAAATTGCAGCAGATCATGCGCACGGTTGGCAGACAGTTTCTGCCAGTGATATTGCATTCAACATTGAAGATGTTGCACCACATGCATTAACGCTTGAAGAAATACAAGTTATCATTGATGATTTTGCACAGGCTGCAATCCGTGCTGTTGAGGCAGGTTTTTCATTGATTGAAATCCACGCAGCCCATGGCTATTTGCTACATCAATTTATGTCACCTTTGTCGAATTATCGTACAGATCAATATGGTGGCAGTTTTGAAAATCGTATTCGCTTAACTTTAGAGGTTTTTCAAGCCATTCGAAATGCAGTGCCTGCCAATTATCCTATAGGTGTACGCCTTTCAGCAACGGACTGGATGGATGCTGAAAATGGTTGGAACATTGAGTCGAGTATTGGTTTATCAAAAGCCTTGGCGCAGTTGGGAGCGGTCTATATCCATGTATCCTCAGGCGGCTTACATGCTCAACAAAACATCAAGATTGGTGCAAACTATCAAGTGCCATTTGCCAATGCAATTAAACAACAAGTGAATATTCCAGTAATTGCTGTCGGGTTGATTACCGAGGCTGAACAGGCTGAACAGATTCTTCAGCAGGGTGAGGCAGATGCAATTGCATTGGCAAGAGCAATCTTGTATGACCCACGTTGGCCATGGCATGCTGCAGCGAAACTGGGCGCTCACATTTCGATTGCACCTCAGTATTTACGTTGTCAGCCTCATGGAATAAAGGATTTGTTTTCAGCATACTGATGACATTACAGTTTTGTGTAATCTATTATTCTTTTAAAGTATTTATATTCATCAAAGATATATTTTAGGATATATCTTTATTTACAAGTTCTGGAAAAGGAACGGTTTAAATGATTTTTTCGGTAATTTTTCCAGTATTTTTCTTGTTATTTCTGGGTTTTATCTCTGTTAAAATCCAATTAATTAGCAAAGCACAAATCATAGCCTTGAGTGCTTTTGTGATCAAAATCGCTTTACCTGCTTTGCTCCTTCATGCCTTAGCTTCAAAAGATCTGCATGAAATTTGGTATCCTGCATACTTCTTTGTCTATGCCAGTGTCACTTTTGCCTTATTTATTCTGGCTTTCTTCATAGGGCAGAAAATTTTTAAAAATCATTTTACCCATGCCTCAGTGTTTTCATTGGGGGCTTCGATGTCCAATACAGGACTATTGGGTGCTGCAATTTTAACTTTGCTCATGGGCAGTGAGGCCATGATTTACATCTCTTTGGTGGTCATCATCGAAAGTGTTTTTCTCGTGCCATTAATGCTGACTTTGGCTGAAATTGGACGCCAACGACAAGCCAATTTAGTCGCTATCTTAAAAATAACTTTTATAACCTTACTAAAAAATCCGCTATTTCTATCGGTAATGATTGGCATGAGTTGCGCAGTTTTCAATATACAGATTCCACATCTGTTGGATTCAGTTTTTGCTATGCTTGGGCAAACAGCTTCGCCACTGGCACTCTTTATTATTGGCGGGGGAATGGTGGGGCTCACTATTCAATCCTTTAATCTGCAAACCATTTATCTTGTGGTCTCAAAAAATATTTGTATGCCGATATTGGTCTATTTGGGTTTTACCCATTTTACAGACTTAGATCAAAAAATGATTTATGCAGGTACATTAATTGCAGCTTTGCCGATGCCTTCGATCTTTGGAATTTTTGGACAGATTTATGGTTTGAATGAAAAAGCACTAACGCCGTTGATGATCAGTACATTTTTGAGTTTTATGGTTGTGAGTGTTTTGATCGGTGTATGGTGGTAAAGCACACATAAGCGTGTGCTTTACACTTTGGCAGATTATTTTTTCGGAGCAGCAGCTTTTGCTGGCGCTTTAGCTTTCTCAGCAATTAACTTATTGACCACTTCTAGGGATTCTTTCGCTTTAGGCACATTATTTTTTGCTAACTCAGCGAAAATCTTTTGCGCTTCAGGTAAGTTTTGATCAATGATATTGCCGTTGGTCAGCATATTTCCTACAGCCATTAATGCAGGAATATAGCCTTTCTTGGCTAAGTTTTGAATTTCATTGAGACCTTGATTCACCGTGGCTGCATTTTTCTTTTTTAAACCATCTGTAATGTCATAGAGGGCTTTGGCATGAATCGCAGGTGCAAAATCTTTTTTCACTAAAGGATCAAGTTTTTGTAAACCCAGCTTGTCTGATGCAGGCGTACCCTCTGCAAATAATAAAACAGCCAATTCTACAGTCGCGTCATCAAAACCTTGAGATGATGATTTCTCTAAATATTCACGAACTTTCTTTTCATCTTTGCTTAAACCTAACTGTCCTACAGCATAACTTTGAGCCAACACATAACTTGCAACAGGATAGCCTTTTGCTGAAGCATCCTGATAATATTTCAATGCTTTTTTATCATCTTTGGCAGTACCTTGCCCAGTTTGGGTTAAATAGCCTAAGTTATATAAGGCTTGTGCATTGCCTGTTTTAGCGAGGCGGTCTAATTCTTGATAGGCTGCTGGGTAATTTTTTGCTTGAATGAGTTCTTGTGCCTTCGCAAAAGCAGGATCAACATTCGTTTTAGGTGCATCAGCAGCAAATGCTGAAATACAAGATAAACTTAGAAGTGCTGCAATAAGTGTTTTTTTCATTTTGAAACGGTACCTGATTTTAATTTCAACATAATTCCATTTATGGTGTCAGAATGGATTGATGACATTTTTAATCATAATTTGAAAATTAATAATGTAAACATACCAATTGTATTTGTTGGTGCATTTATGTTTTGATTTTTTATAGATAAGCATAAATTAAGCATGTTTTAAAGTTATTCTTGCAGAAGAAATGAAAATCATTGCTTCTGCTTTTCGAAAAAATTATTTAACTGCTTTTAACAATAACTCAATTTCACCTGCATCACGTGCACCTGAAATACGTGTTCCATCTTGTAAGAAGAAAGTTGGCGTACCATCTACATTAAGCGTTTTAGCCAAAGCGATATTCTTTTCTACAGGAGTGGTGCAAGATTTGGTTGAACTTGGTTGTTTTTTATCAAGGGTATAATCTTGCCATGCTTGGTATGGGTTTTTAGCGCACCAAATTTGTTGCGAGACATTTTCAGCGTTAGGATGTAAACGTGTGATTGGGTATAAGAATAAATAAATCGTCACGTTATCGACATTTTTTAATTCTTTTTCAAGATGTTGGCAATAAGGACAATCTGGATCACTAAACACATAAATGGTACGTTCACCTTTGCCTTTGACATGCTTAATGGCTTGTTTTAAGGGTAATGATTTGACATCAATACTTTTTAAAACCTGTTCACGTTCAGCAGTTAGATTCTTTTGTTCTTTTAAATCAATTAAATTACCGACAAAGAAATATTTCGCTTCTTCATTGGTATAGACAATACGCCCCCCCATATAAACTTCATAAACATCTTTGATCGGCGAGTTCTGTACCGATTTCACTTCAATTTCAGGATATTTAGTTTTTAAGTTTTGTTCTAATGTTTTGATGTCCGCATGTACAGAAGTAAAGCTAAAAATACTTAAACTGAGAAGAGATAACCAAATTTTCATGATAAAACTCGAAATAATAATATCGATATTGTGCACTCAATGGTACTTAAAAATATATTGAGATCATGTAATTGAGATTAAAAAATCTCACTCAAACCTGTTGTTTATTTTTTCAAAATGCTGTGAATACCATGTTGTGCTAATTGCTGTTGTAATTGTTCAATATACTGATTTAATTCTGCTTGAGAATCTACATTTAAACTCAACTTTGAACTAAAGTTGAAGTTCATTGAGCGTTTGCCATTGCGTTGTACAATTCGGAAATGACCAATACAGCCTTTTGCATGTGTTGTTCTGTTTATACTAAATTCCACCTGTTGAATCTGCGCTATAGGATAAGCAGTCAGCATCAAATTGCTGACAATCAATTTATGATTTCGAATATAAAATGGAGCAAAATTTAAATTAAACCTTTTAAATAACCAAATCAAAGCACTGAAAATAACAACAAAGATGAGGGGAGCAATAAAACCCCAATATTTGTCCGAGCGGTTCTCTGTCTTCGCCTCAACCAAAGTTGTGTGTTTGGCTTCAACCATCTTCTGTTCATCAATCCATTGACGAATATCGTCTGTACGTGGTTGAGTTTTTAGTAAACTTTGAATGGTTTGCGGGTCACGAATATGATAAACCGTGGCTCGAATCAGTTGGCTGTCACCAAGCTGGTCAAAATAATAAAAAGCATTGCCATTTTTCCATACGCTACCGCTGTTGTAATTCACATTTCCCAGTTGTTGCCAAGTCGAAACCTGTGGCTCATCTAATTTTAAAATACGCGTTACTCTGGAGGAAGATGAACCTTTGCTACTTCGATATTCACGGGCTTGTAAGTAGAGAAGTTGCTGACCATTCGAAAAAATTGCAGGCGCAATTTCTTTAAAGGATTGCCCTAAAAATGGATTATCCCCAGCACGTACCATTTTTTCTTTATTTACATCAAAATAATAGATGCCCGTGTCGTTATAAAATAACGCATGATTGCTGTGGTCACCATATTTGCTGAGCAGATGATAAGGTGCAAATTGTGGATCAAAGGCAAATTGATTGACATAAACCATGCCATCAATCGGATTGAATAAATAGCTTTGATTGTTAGAGTTCTCTATATCAAGGGTATAAAGCTTTTGATTGTCCTTTAAGCTAAGTCGTGTGTTGTTGAAGTATACGTTTGTACCATCTGCCCTAAAAATATGATTTTCTTCGCCAGAGACTAAGCGTAATTGATGAGAGTGAGCATCTGGAAGTAATTTTCCACGATAATAGGTCAATATTCCGTTACTGGCTGTATCAATGTCTGCATTGACTAGATAAGGTTGATCACTCTGTTCCAGTTTAAAATAAGGATAAAGATAACTTTGTGGTTTTGATCCAATGCCAAAATTTTGTAGTATGATTTGAAAAACTTCTTGAATCACAGATAAATTTTCATTTCGCTCAGTCATCGGTGAACAATACCAAGTCTCTTTTCCATCTGTGAAATAACTGTTGCCAATAGTCTTCAGTTTTTGCGGTTGTACACCTTTTAAAAGGATGTTACCACAGTAGACATTTTTTTGATCTGCACCAAGTTGTCGATATTGGTAATGGTCATTCGGCAAATAAAATGTTTTCGCATCTGCTTCGGGAATGAGGTAATCGCCATTACTCGGTACTGAAGCATAAATTCGGTTGTTATATTTTTCAAATACTCCCATTTTCTCGCTGGTTGCACCAAAAGGTATGGTATTTGAATCCGGACCTGAACATCTAAATAAAAAGCTCAAGCTCAACAGAAGCCCCAAAGCTGTTAAGAGGAGAGTAATGGTTCGAAGGATAGAAAAAACATTGAATGAATTCTGCATTATTCGCTTTATTTTTTAATTGTGATCAGTCCTCATGACAAGATCATTCTAATTTATTTTTTACCTATTCAGTAGCGAATTTAGTAGAGAATTGTGCAGATTGCTTGTATCACTATATTTTCATTTAAGGCAAATAAGGCAACATGCTCTCTTTCAAAAGCTCGATTAATGCTTCATCCATGTAGGGATATTCATCCGGAATGTCCAAAACAATCACTTTTTTGTGTTGTAGTGGTTGAGGGAATTTTTCTTTGATGTTTTGTTTGTGCTTTTGCTCCATCACAAAAATCATATCTGCCCAAGCGATATCTTTGAGAGAGATCGTATGTTTGGCATGTTTGCTTGTTCCAGCAGAACGAGTGGCAATGCCATAGCCCACTGCAAAGATACGCTCAGCAGTGGGACTACGCCATTGATTACGACTACATATAAAAAGGCTGTTCAATCAGCGATCATCCAAAACTCATATTGTGCTTGTTTTCGTCTTTTTGCCGAGGAAACACGCGGGTATTCAATCCCAAGTTGTTTGGAGCGAGATCTTTTGAGTGATCTATTCCAAAGCATTTTCCAGTCTTTTTCAGGTTTCCACAGGGTAGAGCTATGTCTACAATCTCGACCACGATGTAAAAAATTGACTTTACGTCTCCATGCGCGGTTTCTGTTTATATCGTTTGCAAATAATTGTGATGTAATGTCCATAGGATAAAACTCATGAGTTGATCGGGTTCAGCAGCCGCGATAACACATGATGGAATTATTTTATAAGTATTTATTGATCCAGACAAGTTGTAAGTATGTGCTGATCAGCACTTTGAACAGACTTAAATGATCTGAAAAGGGTATAATTCTGATTCAATTAGATTGATGAGAAAACCATGTTTATTAAAGCGATTAAGCGTAATTATGACAAAATTAGTCAGGACGAAAGTATTGCTGACGAAGACAAGATTGATGCGCTACTGATCAAGTTAGGTGGTGAGTTTCTTGTGAGTCAAGATGATCGTGTCTATTGCTTTGAAAAAGACGGTTTAACTGCAAAATTTGATGCAAAACATGCCCGTGCTTTTCATTTTAAGGAATATGTCTGCAAGGACATGAATAAACTGTTTCATGGTTTTTGAATAAAATTTAGCCGCTCAGGCTTAACGGTTACCAAGAGCCTGATGCGCCTCCACCCCCTGAACTACCTCCAGAACTTCTACTGCTACCCGATGATGAACTGGAGCTAGAGGAAGATGAGCTATTGCTCGATGAACTTGAGGAAGAGCTTGAATAGGATGATGAACGTGAAAAGGTTGAAGGTGTTTCTTTAAACCATTCCTGATATTCAGCAGGATAATAATGTTGATAAGGCTTGGCTATCGAATAAATGAGTGTCCAAATCAAAAGCAAGATGAATGGACAGAAAATAAAAAACATCAATACGGGAATCCAACTGTTTGGCAGAAGAAATGCCAATATGATTGGAATGCCGATCAATAAAACAGCATATTTCTTTGGAATCTTTTCAGGTAAAGTCGATAATTTCATCAGTTTATAGATATTTTGATAATGATTAAATTTAGCGACTAGCCAAAGGACGAAAACGTACAAGCCAAAAAGCAAAAAGAAATTTAGTCCTGTAACAATCCAACAAAATAGATGGTGAATAGGCAAAAATACGATTAAAAATAAAGGAATTCCTTTGATTCTAATCTGCTGTTTTTTAAGCGTTTGATAAATTGGCGAAAAATAGATGACTAAAATACAACTCACCATAATATTCCAAATAAAAACAACAAAATAGTTGATGAAGTGCTTTGAGGGCTGGTCTAAGTGTATGACATGCGGATTTTCTTGCTGTGGCGTAGCATAATGATATGTGCTTTGTGCTGTCGTATCAGGAGTAGATTTTTGTTCAACATCGTGAAGTTTGGGAATGTCTATGGTTAAGTTGGGTGATTGACCAAGTTCATTCTGTGCGAGTGCGATACCTGTATAGTATTCATCATTTTTAAAATGGGGTGCGAGAGTATTTCGAATAATTCGACCAGATTGTATATCTGTTATATCCCCCTCTAAACCATAGCCAACCTCAATTCGCATTTTTCGATCATCTTTGGCGATCAGTAACAATACACCATTATCTTGTTGAGCATTACCAATTTTGATGGTGTTAAAAATATCATTTGCCACATGCTCGATTGAATCGCCGTCTAAAGTGGAAATCATTAATATCTTAAGGTCGATATTTTTTTGTTTAAAAATAACTTCATTGTTCTGTTTGAGCTTTTCAATCTCAGCTGTAGTTAATGTTTGAGTGGTATCTAAAATATGGTGTTTTTTTAATTCTTCTAGCATTTTTGGCGATAGCGCATGACAGGTAATACTGAGTAATAGACTCAGTGTTAAGAGCATGAACTGTTGATAAATTGCTTTATTGAATAAATACATCTTTAATATTTTTTAGTCTGTGAGGTTGATTTTAAATGGAGAGGAACATGAGTGAAACAATTTTTACAAATGAAAGAAGAGTCCATTTGAATCTTCTCAAAAGCATTTGATTATGTATTCATCATTTAAGTTGTATAATATCAACAAGAAGCTGTTTCTTCGTAAGATTAATCGAGACGTATAAAAAAATGATGAAAATATTCTCAATCTTATTGCTCTATTTAGTTTGTCCAATGGTCGTTTTTGCTCAACAGCCAAAGCTGGTGCCCCATCAAATCAATTTGAAAAATGGAAAGCGCTTTTCTTTAAATTTACCTGCAAATTTTGAAATTACTCCTGCTGCAGAAGGTTTAAAACGCGTTCGCTTTTTTACTAAAGCTCCTGATGGTAGAATGTTTGTCACCGATATGCATGATTTGTCTGATAATAAAAAAGGCATCATCTATATTTTGGATCAATGGAATGCTGAAACAGGTCGATTTGGCAAAATAATTCCTTATATGACTGGTTTGAAAAATCCAAATTCGATTCAGTTTTATACAGATGATACAGGGCAAGATTGGTTATATTTAGCTGAAACTGACCAACTCACTCGACGTAAATTTACCCAAGGTGAAACCAAACCAATGGGTGAAATAGAAGTCTTAGCAACATTTCCCGATTATGGCTTAAGCTACAAATATGGTGGTTGGCATCTAACACGGACAATTGCTGTAGGGGGCAATGGAAAAATTTATGTTTCAGTTGGCTCTAGTTGCAATGCATGTGTTGAAAAAGAAAAAGTTCGAGCAACAGTTTTAGAAATGAACCCAGATGGTTCTGAACAAAAGATTTTTGCCCAAGGTTTACGTAATGCAGTGGGTTTAAAATGGATAGGTAAAGTTTTATTTGCCACCAATCAGGGGGCAGACCATTTAGGTAAAAATAAGCCTGATGAAACTTTTTATGCCCTTAAACGTGATGCTGATTATGGTTGGCCTTCATGCTATTCGTCGAATGGTAAAATTTTTGCCGATGCAAAATTCAAACGTTCAAGTGGCTGTAAAAATGTATTAACACCTTACGCCTATTTCCCTGCGCATTCATCTGCACTTGGCTTTGATTATTTTGATCATCCTAATACGGATGACAGTATCAAAAATTCTTTTTTGGTTGCTTTACATGGTTCTACAGATGCCTCAATTGGTCATGGCTACAAAATTGCGATTATGCGTAAAGGACAAAAACTTGAGACTTTCATGGATGGTTTTTTAGTGGGAAAAAATGTCTATGGTCGACCTGCTGATATCTATCGAATTGATGAAAATTCATTTTATTTCTCCGATGACAAAGGCGGTGTAATTTATTATGTGAGGAGGAAATAATCTTCCTCCATCACATGTTAAGCACCTTGACACTTACCATGAACCTGATGCACCAGCACCACCTGAACTGCCGCCTGAATCTCGTTCATCATTGGATGATGAACTGCTGCTGGAGGATGAACTGCTACTTGAAGATGAATCTTGATGACTATTAAAGGATGAATGATGATTTGAGGAGTAATTATGGTCTGAATTGGAGTTTTTCCGTAGCGCCTGAACTCTTTCAAAAGCCTCCTCACGTGCCTGTTGTCGCTCTTTTTCTCTGAGATATTGATTGTAGTAAGTTGTTAAGTATTGATTTTCATTGCGATGTTTAAAGCGATACAAAAATTGTAGATAACGTAAAAAGATTGAAATTAAGCAGATAGCTAAACATTTCAACAGAAAAACTGCAGTTGCAGGGATGAAATCAACTAGATAGAAAATACCTAATCCAAAGATTGAAAAAATTTGAAGCGGCAGGCTATACAAAATGCATTTCAACATTTTATGGCTTTGATCTTTAGGTATGAAGACTGCAATTAAAAATGGTGCATATACTGGAATAAGCACACTTAAAAAGAAACCTAAATTAGCAAGATTTAAATAAGAAAAAATCAATAGATGAATAAATATCTCTACCACAAAAAAAGCGACAAAGACTGCTAATCCGCCTCCAGTCCCCAGTTTGACAACCAATTTGGTATAGACCCAATACATTGGAATACAAAGCAAAATAGAAAGAAACAGGTAACCATAAAAGCTGAGATTGAAAACAATTTCTGGGTGTTTTGTGGTGATCTCTCTCAATGAAATATTTTGATTGAAAAGCGTTTTCTGGGTTTGAGAAAGACCTTGATAATAATCATTATTTTTAAAATTTGGTGCAAGGGTATTTCGAATCATTCGCCCCATTTGCACATCTGTCAAATCACCTTCTAGACCATAGCCAACTTCAAAGCGCATTTTTCGGTCATCTTTAGACACGACAAGCAACACGCCATTATTAAGTTCTGAATTGCCTATTTTAATTTGATTAAAGACTTGTTCAGCATATTGTTCTATTGATGTATCTCCAATCGTAGGGATCATTAATATTTTCAAATCAATATTTTTCTGCTGATAAAGCTGTCTATTTTGATTTTTTAATGCTTCGATTTGATTGTTGTCTAGGGTAGAAGTCGTATCAACAACATGCTGTTGTTTGAGTTGCTGTAACAGTTCAGGCGATAGCGCATGACTACAGATACTTAAGATACTGACTAGAAGTAATACGATGATTCTTTGAGATGTCATGGTGTGAAGGTATCTATTCATTTTGTTGTATTAAAATTGAGATTAATCTCATTCAGTTTATTCAATGATCAATATATTTCGATAATTGAAGTAGGGGGGAAATTGTTTAAGCTAAATTTTTTTCTATGGATGCATATCTAACGTCTGAAAGGTGATAATGAAATATCTTGTGCCTTGGCTAAATTTAAAAAACGTAAGAAAATAAAAAATTCAATTAAATTAATACCAATACGCCAAAATTGTTCGTTAAAAATTCTTAGCGTTGTATTGTAGAAGACGAATACATCAAATCCAGCTCCATTTGCACCAAAGCCAGTTTCGAAATAAATAAACAAACCTGAGGTAATTTTGGGAATATAGGCAATCAAAGGTGTATAAAATGCTGGAATTAAACTTAAAGAAATCCAAAACAAGATTTTTAAACCTGTTTGTCTTTTGTCCCAATATTGAAGTGCACCAAACAACATAAAAACCAGTTGAATGTAAATTAAGACATATAAGATGAATACTAAAATATGAAAGGGATTGGTAAAGAGTTGATAGGTAATCAAGCCCAATCCAATGATGGCAGAAATACCATAATATAAAGCGATAAGTTTGTATTTAGGATCGTTAAATTCTAAATTATTCATTTTCATTTTTCCTTTAATGGAATTTGTGTGTTATTTAATATTTTTCTAAATCGATAAAACATAAAAATTTCAATAAAATTAAGACCAAACCCCCAAGGACTATCACCATTCAAGGTAATGGTCGTATTGTACCCTGCGTGTAGTTTTAAGGTAGAAAAAAATGATGTATCTGTCCATTCAACGAAAAATCCAAATATGATGGCAATATTGGGGATATATAAAAATAACGGTGTGCTTAATAAGAAAATTAAACTAAAACTGATCCATTTTAATATTTTAAGTCCTGTAATATTCAATTGCCAATATTGATAAGCAGCGTAGAGTGTAATGATCAGTTGAGTCAACATCAATCCATAAATCATTTTGGAGAATAAGTTGATGTTATTAAAATCAATGAGATAAATTAATATACATATCGCAAAAATTGAAAATCCACCATAATATAAGGCAATAAATTTATGTTTGGAGTCCTGGAAACTCTGATTCATAGTTATAAAAAAGATAAATTAATATAATGATTTTTATCATTTTATAATAAATTAAAAGATTTTTTAAGTGTGATTTTAATGAAATAGCATAAAGATAACGTTATCAACGCTATCTTTATATAAAAATTAAATCGTTACTGTGGTCTAGCAATATCACCACTCAAATGCTCAGGTAGAGCTAAAACAGTCACGCTCAACTCTTCTAGAGCATCAGGACGGGCAACAACCAGTGCAATATAGTCATTTTCAAAAGCTGCACTGTTCACGACTTGAACGCCCTTATTTAGTTGTTCAGCAGGAGCAGGGACTTCACCAGTACCCTGAATAAGATGTAACCAAGCCTTAGGTTTTGCTTTAAACCAAAGACGCGCAATTACTTCCTGACCAAGATAACAGCCTTTGTCATAATTGATACCTTCACGTTGATGTAGGCGTAATTCTTGAGGTTGAAACAAACCGTCAGTCACTTTATTAATATAGGCTTGACCATTTTGAATTGCTGAAATTTCCCACGCTGCAATATCAGTTTCAGTGGCAGAAAAGTCAGTTGTAGAACCATTGAGTATTGGAAAAACATGCCCAACCAACTCAAGTTTCA
This sequence comes from Acinetobacter sp. Tol 5, assembly GCF_019702905.1. Taxonomy (NCBI): domain Bacteria; kingdom Pseudomonadati; phylum Pseudomonadota; class Gammaproteobacteria; order Moraxellales; family Moraxellaceae; genus Acinetobacter; species Acinetobacter sp. Tol 5. The sequence goes on from NZ_AP024708.1 coordinate 937,441, forward strand.
TTTTAGAAAAAGCACCATATTTTTTGATGTGCTGAGCAAATTCTTCAGCTTGATCTTGCGTGGTCACAATTTCTAAATGTTCAGGATTAATCTTTTTTAACCACAAGCCAAAATGAATTCGACCTTTCAAATCACAGATAGCTGTATATTGACTAATATTTTCAGCTAAATTTTCAACATTTACAGTAACTTGACCTTGTAAGAACTTGACCGCATCAACACCGATTAAGGTAAAAGAGGAGAAAGCTAGATCGCTCATGAATTGCTCGCTTGTCTTAAATCTAATACTAAAGAATTAATCTTATTTTCCGCTATTTTTCAAAAAAAAGCAGTTTTAGTGCAAATATTTTAATGAAGTTGTTACTAAATATTTCTAAAACCCCTGTTTTTATATCTAAGCTTATGAAATATAAACGATTTGGGAAATGGGTTTTCGACAGTGTACTATGCCAAGCATTAGACACGCAGTACAAAACGATGCAAGAGGCACAAAGGCAATGAATAAAAATTATCGTAAACCCCTGCAAGGTACCCAGCTCGAATACTTCGATGTGCGTCAAGCCGTAGAAGACATCCAGCAAGGCGCATATGCAAAACTTCCATATACATCAAAAGTATTGGCTGAACAATTGGTACGCCGTTGTGATCCAGCCATTCTCGAACAGTCACTCAAAGAATTAATCCATCGTAAGCAAGATCACGATTTCCCATGGTATCCCGCACGTGTCGTGTGTCATGACATTCTTGGACAAACAGCATTGGTAGACCTTGCCGGTTTACGTGATGCGATTGCAGACCAAGGTGGTGATCCAGCAAAAGTGAATCCTGTCGTTCCAACCCAGTTGATTGTTGACCACTCTTTGGCAGTGGAATACGGTGGTTTTGACCCAGATGCTTTTGAGAAAAACCGTGCTGTAGAGGACCGTCGTAACGAAGACCGTTTTCACTTTATCGAGTGGACCAAAACTGCGTTTGAAAATGTCGATGTTATCCCAGCAGGTAACGGCATCATGCATCAAATCAACTTGGAGAAAATGTCTCCAGTGATTCAAAATCGTGAAGGTCTTGCTTTTCCTGATACCTGTGTCGGTACCGATTCACATACACCGCATACCGATGCACTCGGCGTAATTTCTGTAGGTGTTGGTGGTTTGGAAGCCGAAAATGTCATGCTTGGTCGCGCATCTTGGATGCGTTTACCTGACATTATTGGTGTAGAGCTGGTCGGGCAACGCAAAGCAGGCATTACAGCAACAGATATCGTTTTAGCGTTAACCGAGTTTTTGCGTAAAGAGCGTGTGGTTGGTGCCTATTTAGAATTTTTTGGTGAAGGTGCGGACAGCATGTCAGTTGGAGATCGTGCAACGATTTCGAACATGACGCCTGAGTATGGTGCAACTGCGGCAATGTTCTACATTGACCAGAACACCATTGATTATTTAACGCTGACAGGTCGTGAAGCGGATCAAATCAAATTGGTTGAAACCTATGCCAAAGAAATCGGTCTTTGGGCATCGGATATGAAACAAGCGGAATATCCACGTGTACTGCGTTTTGATCTTTCTACTGTAACACGTAATATTGCAGGTCCATCGAACCCACATGCCCGTGTATCAACAGCAGACCTCAAAGAAAAAGGGATTGCAGGTGTTGTTGAAAACCGTACTGATGGCTTAATGCCAGATGGTGCAATCATTATTGCTGCGATTACGTCTTGTACCAATACTTCTAATCCACGTAATACGGTTGCCGCAGGTTTATTGGCACGTAAAGCAAATGAATTGGGTTTAACACGTAAACCATGGGTGAAATCATCATTTGCACCAGGTTCTAAAGCAGCAGCTTTATACCTTGAAGAAGCAGGTGTAATGGATGATTTAGAGAAACTGGGCTTTGGGATCGTGGCGTATGCATGTACGACCTGTAATGGTATGTCAGGTGCTTTAGATCCAAAGATTCAGCAAGAAATTATCGATCGTGATTTATATGCGACTGCGGTACTTTCTGGTAACCGTAACTTTGATGGTCGTATTCACCCTTATGCTAAACAAGCATTCTTGGCTTCACCACCATTGGTTGTGGCTTATGCAATTGCAGGGACAATTCGTTTTGATATCGAAACCGATGCATTGGGGAATGATAAAGATGGCAATCCAATTTATTTAAAAGACATTTGGCCATCGGATGCTGAAATCGATGCTTTAGTGAAAGAGTCAGTAAAACCTGAGCAGTTCCGCAAAGTCTACATTCCAATGTTCGACTTAGGTGTGGCTGAAAAGTCTGAAAGTCCACTATATGATTGGCGTCCGCAAAGTACTTATATTCGTCGCCCACCATATTGGGAAGGTGCGCTTGCTGCACCACGAACACTATCGAATATGCGCCCACTGGCAATTTTACCTGACAACATTACCACGGATCATTTATCGCCATCGAATGCGATCATGATGGATTCTGCTGCGGGTGAGTACCTGCATAAAATGGGTGTACCTGAAGAAGATTTTAACTCTTATGCAACGCATCGTGGTGATCATTTGACTGCGCAACGTGCAACATTTGCCAATCCAAAATTGTTTAATGAAATGGTGGTTCGTTCTGACGGTACGATTAAACAGGGTTCTAAAGCACGTGTTGAACCTGAAGGCGAAGTGATGCGTATGTGGGAAGCGATTGAGACTTATATGAATCGTAAGCAACCACTGATCATCATTGCAGGTAAAGATTATGGTCAAGGCTCAAGCCGTGACTGGGCTGCAAAAGGTGTTCGTCTTGCTGGGGTTGAAGCGATTGTTGCTGAAGGTTTTGAGCGTATTCACCGTACCAATCTTGTGGGTATGGGTGTTTTACCACTTGAGTTTAAAGCAGGTACAGATCGTAAAACTTTAAAGCTTGATGGTACTGAGCTTTATAGTGTGATCGGTAATATTGCACCACGTACAGATTTAACTTTGGTGATTGAGCGTGCAACGGCTGACGGTAAGAGTGAAATCATTGAAGTTCCTGTAACTTGTCGTCTGGATACTGAAGAAGAAGTACATGTGTATGAGGCGGGTGGTGTTTTACAACGCTTTGCACAGGATTTCTTGGAAGGTCAAGTGGCTTGATTTAATTACATTTCTTAATCCTCAAAACCCTCCTTCGAAAAAGGAGGGAGTTTTCAGTATTTCAAAAGTGAGTATTACTTTGTATGTGATCAATGTGGGGATTAAAGAAAAAAGTAATTGATAGTGTTGTAAAAAGACCCTACTGTTAAGTGGGGTTTTTATTTTTAGGAAGGAAAATGATTTTATTCACAGAAAATGATCCTGAAAATCCATATAAATCAATGATGGTTGAACATTTTTTAAATGTATTGTCACAAATGCCAGATGATTTTTATGAGGAAGATAGAACTGATGAACCACCTCAAGAAAGAGAAACAATTTAATTAATTTGTGGATTCTAATTTATGGAAAGTCGTTAACAAGAAAAATCGTATTACTTTTTGAAATCATTTCTTGCAAAAATGACACCATCATTTTTTAAAATAGACAGTAGACATACATTAAAATTTGACTATACTTTATTCACCATTTCTAAAACCTATGGAGAACAAAAATGGTTACTGCTGGTCAAAAACCTGGAACAGGCTTCTATTTTTGTGTCCAATGTGGACATCGCGTTTACTTAGAAATTGGTACAGATCGTTTACCTCCGTGTACCAAATGCCTTGGCAATCAATTCAACAACAAGAATGCCTAAGCAGCACCAACAAAACAGCTACTCGCAGTTTTAAGAAAAAGCCCTATCATCCAATAGGGCTTTTTTGTTAATTTAATAAAAAGTTTAAAAATATAATGAAAATACAGGCAGAAATATCATGATCGAAACACTTCTTAGCTTATGTATAGGGATTGGTTTAAGCGCAGCCTGCGGTTTTCGTGTGTTTGTTCCACTCTTGGTGATGAGCATTGCATCATTGATGGGATGGTTTGAACCAATGAAAGGTTTTGAGTGGTTAGCGATACCCTCTGTGTGTATAGGCTTGGCTGTTGCAACTGTTTGTGAGATTGGTGCGTATTATATTCCTTGGGTAGACAATGCCTTAGATACCATTGCTACACCTGCGGCAATGGTGGCAGGAACACTGACCACCATGGCGGTGAGTAGTGGTGAAATGTCACAGTTTGCCAGTTGGGCGGCTGCAATTATTGTAGGTGGAGGAACAGCAACAGCAGTACAAATGGGAACAGTTGCAGTTCGGGGATTATCCACAGCAACCACAGGTGGTATCGCAAATCCTGTCGTGTCTACAGGCGAATGGATCGGAGCAATTGTTGTTTCAGTATTATCGCTCATTGTTCCCGTTTTGGTGGTGATTGTTGGAATTATCGCGGTGGTTATTGCCATCCGTTGGATTAAAAGAAAAAGACAAGAAAGTACAAATCATTCTACCGTTTAAAGATAAACATGATAATTAAAAGACTTATAAAAATTAAATACTTAGATTGATTGTGGAAAATCAATAAGAACAAAAAATAAAAAGATTGATTTTTATACAATAAAGGCATATTTTTATTATGGAATTAATAAAGGCATAATTTAATTATGGGTTTATTCGTTTATTTTACGAATAAATAGGGGGAAACTTTATGATGGACAAATTTATTATCAATCAAAATCCGCAAGCCAATGGGGTGTATGAAGTACATAATGCTACTCAAGGTTGTAATTATTTACCCCATATCACTCAGCAAAATCTCTTGGGATTTTTTGCGACCAGTGATTTGGCGCTAAAGCGGGCAAAGATGAATTGGCCAAGAGAAAAAATTAAAGTTTGTATACACTGTTGTTCAGAGGCTTAGAATTTGAAATAAATTCTGCATCCATGTTGGAGCATTACACAACTGCTGCATGGATGTTTTGATTTCGCTATAAAAATATGATGTAGACTCATCATTTAATACAATGATAGGAAAGGAGAAGACCTTTAAAATAGGTGTTTGCTTGAGATTTATTATCCTCAAATTAGAAGGGATATTTAAATGTTAGATATTCATTTTTAGTTCAAACAACATTTTATGGACTGCTTCAAATTTTAGATGAATTGTTGTGATCCATGTTGTATTGAAAATAATCAATTTAAAAAAAATAATGATAATAGCTGTTTTAAAACAATGATATAAATGCTATTAATTAATCATAATATCAACATCACATGGATAGGTGAGAACAATGAGAAAGTTCGATGTCGAAATCAGTTTGCCTGCGCAAGCAGTGGAATCTTTTGAAGCTGAAGATATAGAACAGATTCGGGCAAAATTTTATGCCATTAACTGGCGTCGTTTATTTTTGACTCAACTTCAAGCTGCTGATTCAGATATCTCATTTGCAGTACAAGATACAGAAACAGAATTATATTTGCATATACAGTTAAATACGCAATCGAGTAAAGCCGAGCCTGTCTTCCAAATTGACAGTAATATTCAATTGACTGTAGAAAGTAAGGAGTTTTTAGGATTTTTAACACGCAAAAAGAAATACGATGTGGTGTATAAGAATTTGAATCAAACACAGGTTTCAGAACAACTTAGTCTGTTTTTAAATGGGCAAATTGATGCAATGACAGAACAGTATAGACAATTGATGCACAAAAAAATGTTGCAAGAACATCGTTTAGCCTAATTTTAGATTTACGAAATCTACAAAAATCAGGAAGTCAAAGCTTCCTGATTTTTTTCAATTGCTCTAAATGCAAATACTTAAATAATTGACCAATGAGTAAAATAAACTTGGTGCATGTAAAAAATAAAAAAAGTGAATTTTTTCACAATTTACATTTAAAAATAAATAACTTAGTTTTAAAAATATGATCTGGTTCTCTATGTTTTTTGAAGAGTATTGTTACACTACAAAAAGATTTTAAGTGTATGCGTTTTAGAATAATGAGCAATTTTGAAATTCACATTCAGTATCCAAATCACACCAGTGAGCATGATATAGAACGGTTCAGCAATCTTGAGATTGCAGAAGTACTGACGAAATTTGAAAGCATCAGTTGGCGACGCCAACGCGTTTTACAATTGCAATTAGAGGGTCTCAGTACGATGTTCAAGGTGATTCATCCTACATCAAATGAATTTTTGACCATAACGCTGAATGCTTATGCTAAAACAGAAGATTTCGAGTTCAAGGTAGAAAGTAATATTACGTTGATTATTCCGCAGCGTGAGTTATTCGGATTAATGACACGTAAGAATAAAGCGCTATTTGCCATCAAGCAGAGTACACTTGAGCAGATTAAGACAAGTTTAACAGCGTTCTTAAATCAGGATAGAGCCACTTTAGAAGACATTTTCACTCAAGTTAAACAAGCTCATTAAGAAAATCAGTATTCAACTGAAAGCATGTTTACATATAACTAAAAAAGTAATGTTGCTGTGTTGGGGCGGAAATGCAAATTTAGAAATTAAATTTGCATTTTTTCTCTAATTCATGCAATAAAAAATCATTTAATTAACCGAGTTGGGAAATTTTTTTTATATTGATTGTTTTAAAGAAAAAATTTCCTGAAAAAGACAAAAATCAATCTATCTTAGGAAAATAATCCCGAAGCAATTTGATTAATATTGTTTTCAAGGATGTAAGGGATCGAAAAGAGCAGATTGCTACCAGTTGCGTATAACGTGCGTGTAGTACTTACCCACAAGGTCTCGATTCGGCTTAGGACGCTATAGATCAAAAGTTTATAGGCAATAGGGTTAAAACTTACAAAGTTTTAATAGTTGAAGTAAACCACAGTTGTTTTCCCGCTCATCCAAAAAATTCAATAAAAATATTTACCTAAAATATTTCATCAAATAAATCTATTGAACTTTGTTTCTTATATCAGAAAAAACATCTAACCAAGATACTCTTCATACACAAAGCCGCTCAAATATATTCTATGCTTGGTCTTAATCAGGGATTAAAAAGAACCACGATAAGAGTAGCGTTATGAACGAAAAACTTGAGAATCATATTTGCTTTGTGTGTAAAAAGAGTTTTTCCCATCGTGATGTGGTTCCAATGGGTACCATTCGCAAAGTGATTACAGAAGAAATTGCACGAGATTTCCCAGACTGGTCTGCACAAGATTATATTTGTAGAGCTGATTTAACCAAGTACCGTATGCAATATGTGCAATCTCTATTGCAATCTGAACAAGGCGAAGTATCGAGTTTAGCTTATGAAGTGCTCAACAGCATGCAACAGCACGAACTGATCACTAAGAATACTGAAAATCAACTCGATGAAAACTGGACTTTGGGAGAACGCTTAGCAGATAAGATTGCAACTTTTGGAGGAAGTTGGGCTTTTCTAATTTGTTTTAGCTTGTTCTTGGCAATCTGGATTATTGTGAATACTGTGGTAATGGTCAAACAGCCTGCAGACCCTTATCCTTTTATTTTACTTAATCTTATTTTATCTTGCTTGGCGGCTGTGCAAGCCCCTATTATTATGATGAGTCAAAATCGTCAAGAAGCTAAAGATCGTCTACGTTCGCAAAATGATTATCAAGTCAATTTAAAAGCTGAACTTGAAATTCGACATTTACATGAAAAAATAGATCATTTGTTGATGCACCAATGGGATAAATTGGCAAAAATTCAGGAAATTCAATTGGACTTGTTGTCAGAAATGAATAAGAAAAAATAGTTTAGCGTCATTGATGTATGTGAGAGCTGAACAGAAAGGATTTCTATTTTTTTCATACTGAGACTGAGAAAAAAATAGAATTAAATATAAAACCATTTAAAAATTCTTTAATCTCGTACTTTGACGGGAAATTTTTTTAAATTCAGCTGAAAAGACCTCATCTTAGGAAAATAATCCTGAACAGCTTTGGGTATTATGGTTTGCAAGGGTGATCAGGGATCGAAAAGAGTAGATTGCTACCAGTAACGTACAACGTGCGTGTAGTACTTACCCACAAGGTCTTGATTCGGCTTAGGACGCTATAAACCAAAAGTTTATAGGCAATAGAGTTAAAACTTATCTAGTTTTAATGCGTTGAAGTAAACCATCAGTTGTTTTCCCTAACACCCAAAGATTTCTATTTTATAACAGTATTTATCCTCCTATATATCACTTTACTTTTATTACTATTTTAACTACAGCTAAGTAAATAGTCTCTGTTTTTTGTTTAAAAAAATATGTTAAATATATTTAAAACATTGACTTATTGATGTTTTTTTGAGTTATTGCTTTGCTAGATTTTTTAATTAATCTATACGATAATGAAATAATAACACAAAGGATTGTGATCATATGATTAAGCAGTTGGAAACGTATTTATTTATGAGTTCCATTGTTGTTCGGCGTACTACTTTACTTTTGATCATTATAGTTTTAGGAATCATTGATCTCTCAACGGGCTATGAATATTCTTTTGCTGTTTTTTTATTTAATTCCAGTTTCGATTGCCGCATGGTATGACCATAAGTATGTTGTCATGATTGCCGTAATTTTATCTGGACTCACATGGTTATATGCCGATTATAGTGCAGGGCATGAGTACACCAATTCGATTATTCCTTTCTGGAATGCTTGTGTGCGACTGGGTTTCTTTAGTGTTGTAGCGATTTTATTACGTAGAATAAAAATCAATTTAAATGAAATGACGCTTATGGCGATGAAAGATCCCTTAACCTCATTGAATAATACACGGGCGTTTAATTTAGCCTATCAGGCATTAAAAAAGAGACATAGTAAAACAGAACAAACATTTGCTGTTGGTCTAATTGATTTAGATGGCTTTAAAACTGTAAATGATACCTACGGACACAGTAAAGGGGATGATGTCCTAGTAGAGTTTGCGCAGGTGTTAAAATCGACCACACGCCATTCTGATGTCGTTGCGCGTATGGGCGGTGATGAATTTATTGTGATCTTACAAGACATTGATCTAAACGCCATTGAAGATTACGAAAAACGTTTAAGAAAAAGCTTTTTGTTAAGTGGATTAAAACAGCAGTTCGGTATTGATTTTAGTATGGGGATTCGTACTTATGATGAATTACCTGAAAATATTGATGAGGCTACTCATCAGGCAGATCTACTGATGTATCAGTCTAAAGTAAATGGTAAATCGCAAACCACAATTAATGCGAAACCTTAACAGGGATTACCGAACAGTTTAACCAAGATGGGTGAGCCCTCTTTCTATGATTGATCTTGTTGGATAATGGCTTGGCTGGCTTCTTTTAAGTGATAAAGCAATTGTCCGAGTAGTACCTCTTTACTGCTTAATGTGACGATGAGCATAGGATGCTTGGTGCATGGTACAGCTGTTAATACGGCTTTGCCATTCTCAGCATCTAAAGTAATACTTTGACAGCCAATCAAATTAATTTCAGATAAAAATGCACTGACCATCGCTAAAATGGAACTACTCACCGCTGCTAGTTTACTGGAGTGAAATTGATAGCGTTTACTCACAGAAGCTAACTCAAAACCATCACTTGAACAAATCATAATGAATTCAATATGATTGACATGGTTGAGTGCCTCTTGGATTTGTTGTTTAGCAAATGCAACCAATGCTTCTGGTGCTGCCCGTTGCTCTGGTAAATTCATACGCACCTCTTGATTGATTATAAGTATTTAATTTCCAATGCTGTAATCAATGTTTCTAAGAGCAACAGTACATCTGCCTTCTTTCGTGCATCGATAAAGAAAACAGGAAAGTTGAGTTGCCGTTCTAACAACCATTGTCGATATTGGTGAGTTGGTTTAGCCAAATCATCATCGATATGGGTGATACCAATTACAATGTTGTCGCCGTATTGTTTAAAGGTATTGATGTAATAGTCCAACTCTTCCAAAGGTGTCTGTAAACTATGGTCAATCAATAGGATTGTGCCAATAGCCCCTTTACAAATCACTCCCCACATAAAGTCGAAACGCCCTTGACCTGGTGTTCCATAAAGCCCAACTTTATTACCATCATCAAGTGTGACTTCTCCATAGTCGATTCCTACTGTGGTATTGAGTTTTTTGTGGCTATGTTCATCCGTATTAAAGGCTTCTGTCGCCAATACAGGAACCTCTGAGAGCGATTTAATCGCTTCGGTTTTTCCTGCCCCCATCGAACCTGCAAAAACAATTTTGTATTTTTGAATAATCATCGCGTATCTATCCCTTAAAACTTAAATTTACTCTTTAATTTGTTAAAAAAGCTTTTTAAGATTCCTTTATTTTCAGTGTGTTGTTCTTCGCTCTGTGTTTTGTCGAACTGGCTGTCTTTTGCGGAAATGACCTCCGCATTATGAATGGCTAGATTGGCTGCTACAAAATGCTGAACAGTTGCAACAGGAATATTGAGTTTATCTGCAACATGTTGAATTTGTGCACCATAGATAAAGCAAGCGGTGAGTTGTAATAACAGTTTCTTATCGAGTTGATTGGGTTGAACCCAAAACTTCAAACGATAATATTTGTCAGCCGCAGGTACAGTAATGAGTTGTGGATTTTTCCAAATCAAATTAAATAACCAGTCTTCTAAGTTGAACTGGCGTTTACGTGAAACCTTAATAAAGTCGGAGGTGAGTGCTGCTGCATAATGTATTGAAAGGTCTGTCTGATACTCATCACGTGTCGCCTCAAGCCAAGCCAAATGTGCATGGTGGTCTATAATGGCAATAGTTCCTAAATGATCACTGAGAATGACTTTGCGGCTGTCCTGTGTATAGAGATCAGCAAAGAAATCAATTTCTTTAATTTCAAGTTGAGTTTCAGTGTCGTCTATAGACAGATCTAAACTGGTTACAGGTGAATCTGCTTGCTGAAGTAATTTGACATTGACCCAATCTTTAAGCGTACATTCATCATAAATTGGGATGCAAAGTAAGTTATCTTGAGCACTCTCTGTGTGTTCACTGTGTTTTGATATTTTTAAATAAGGAATATTTTTATTTTGAATAATATTTTGAATATTATCATTTTCAAAAAACTGCTCATTGATCAAAATACAGTTGATATTTTGATCTGAAACACTTGTCCAATTTATACCAATATGGGTTGGTAAAATTTTTCGCAGCCTGATTTTAAGATCATCTGAGGTGGTTAAACCTAAGCCTGAAATTGCGATATTGATACATTGATTGTTCATAATATCACTTATCTGAGATTAAAAGATTAAAGTGTGTAATACATTTTAACAGTCATCATGTGTTTAAATTAACGCTAGATTTATTCTTTTTCCAGTTAAAACATTTTTTAATGTTTAAATGTATAGCATTTAGTCGTTTTATTTATTTCGGTTTTATCCTCCTTTGTAAATTGTTAATTTTATTTAAAGTTTAGAGAATTTCATCGCTTTAACTTAACACTAGTTATTATTGAAAATCTATCTTAAACATGAAGAATTTTTTAAATGATTTTTATTAATAGAAGATTAACTTAAAAGTTTTTAGGATTTCGATTATTATTGTGCATATTTAATCATTTATAATTTTATTATTGTGATATTTATCACTTGTAATAATTAAATAAACTTAAATATTTTTTGCATGAAAAAAAGCGATCATTTAGATCGCTTTTAATAAATTTAGATTATCAGTAACATTTAAGCAAAAACTTTGCTGACAGCTTCAAAAAGAATATAGAGCACAACAAGTGCGACTACAGGTTCAGCAACTTTTGCCCAAGTTGGTTGAACTGTTTCAACAACAGTAATTTCTGGGTGGTCTGCATGCGTATCTGTAGTTTGAACATTGACCATTTGATTAAACTCCTTCATGGTTTCATCTAATGATATCTCTTCTTGCACTGTAGGTTGAGAGCCAATCAGTTCGGTTAGTTCATTTGTTGACCAAACCCAATCTTTTGCTTGACCAGATAAATGTTCAATTTGCCCAATCACCAGTTCTCTTAAACCTCTTTTTCCCAAACTTCCTGCAGTGTCTAACTGTTTTAATTCAGCAAATTGTAGTTCAAGGATTTCAGTTGTTGCTGATTCAAGCATTGTTTGCTCTAAATCAGATTTGTTCTGTGGTGATGTTGTGAGATGTCGTGCAATTTCTTGACTATATAGATGATCTTGCGAAAGAATCTCCTGATAAAGTGCATCATCATCCTTACGCCACAGGCTAATAATCTTGCCTAAAGTGAGCGCATTGATTTCTTCAATATGTGCAGTTCGTTCAACAGCTTGTAGTTGTGATAATAGCTGAGGCTTTTGAATCTTTATCTGCTCAGCAAAGTATTGTACGAGATCAAAAGCCATTCAGTTCTCCTTGTTCTATTCTAAAATGCGTAAGCTCGATTTTTTCTTTGGCGCATCAGTCGTGATTTCTGTTTCATCGCTTTTGTTTGATTTTAAAGCATCTTCTTCGATTTGCACATTGGCATATTCGTCAGGATCAAAGAATAAACCTTGTCCATTTTCACGCGCATACAGTCCTAATACCGCATTCATGGGGATATAAAGATCTTTCGATGCGCCACTAAAACGCGCAGAGAAAGTAATTGCATCGTTACTCATATTTAACATATGAACTGAATGTGGTGCCAGATTAAGAACAATTTGCCCATCTTGTACAAATTGTTGCGGAACATCGGTATAAGGTTGCGTCGCATCAACAAGTAGATAAGGGGTTAAATTGTTATCGCAAATCCATTCATATATTGCACGTGCAAGGTATGGTCGAGTCGGGGTTAAGTTCAATTCTGGTTCAGACATTAGAAAATACTCTATTGTTTTGCGATCTAGGGTTTTGCCAAAAGTTCACTATATCGGCTTTTTTCTTGAAAGGTCATTGACTTCAAAAAAGCGGGTCGGCTAAAAATCCGTTGGCAATATAGTAAAATTGGACGGCATTGCTGTTTAGGCAGCTCAATTCCCATATGTTTTAACCGTACGAAAATTGGGGCTAACATACAATCTAAAATTGTAAAGTTATCAGACATAAAATACGGATAGTGCTGAAAAAGTGGTGTTAAAGATACTAAAGTATCTTTCAGTTGTTGCTGAGCTTTTTTCTTTTCTGCTGCGTTGAGCGTATCTGGGTGGCGGAGCATGGTGTCTGCAAGCTTAAACCAATCTTGCTCAAAACGCCAAATATACTGTCTTTGTTCTGCGCGTGGGGCAGGTGCATCGGCATACAGTTTATTTTGCCGATAACGGTCATCTAGGTATTCAGAAATGATATGGGTTTTAAACAATTTCAAATCGTTTTCAATCAACATTGGCAGTTGATTGTATGGATTAAGGCTTGCTAAGTCTTCATCATCTTCTTCAACGATTATTAAAGTGTGTTTAATCTGCTTTTCTGCAAGCAGAAATCTGATCCAATGTGAACGAAAGTCATCCTCGTGGCTATACAACGTAATCCCTTGTTGAGGCGCATTTTCGACTGACATATTCCAAAAACTAGAAAAAATGAATAGACTAGGATACTAAAAATAGGCAATAAAATCACCTTAACTTTAATAAGCTTACGGTATGCGCTGAATTTAAATCAATATAAGGTCTGGGTCATTCATGAATTTAATAAATAATAGCAGTAAGTTGCTTCTTGCTGTTTTTCTTATGATGAATCTTTCTAATACATATGCAAAGAAACAAATTGTAGATGCTCAAGTGCAGGAAGCGGCTGCTGAAGCTATGGAGGCTGCCGGAGCTGAAGCTACTGTGGCTAGTGACGCAGAAGCCGCATGTCGTGCTGATGATGCTTGTGATGTTGCATCTGCTGTTTCAGAGGATGAAAGGTACGGTGGAATCGAACAGGAATATGTTGTTAAGGGGTGTAAGGTCACGATTTACAATGATGGACCTGTAAAAATGGTCAATGTAAAGACCAATAAGCCATGTGATGCACCGATTCCGAAAGATCATAAGTTTTCTAAGGAAACTCGAACTTATCAGGAAAATGGCTGTACGATCACAGAATCAAAATATGCCGACGGGATTGCTGATGCTGTCATGGACTGTTCTAAACGAGATACAACAAAATAACTTTGAAACTTTGAAACTTTGAAACTTTGAAACTTTGAATAGTTTTAACCCATAAAAAAACCTCGGCAAATGCCGAGGTTTTTTGTCCGATTCGGTAAACGAATTAACGTTTAGAGAATTGAGGACGTTTACGTGCTTTACGTAAACCAAGTTTCTTACGTTCAACTTCACGAGCATCACGAGTAACGAAACCAGCTTGACGAAGAGCAGGTTTTAAAGTTTCGTCAGAAGCGATCAACGCACGAGTAATACCGTGACGGATAGCGCCAGCTTGACCACCGATACCACCACCAGCAACAGTGATGTAAAGGTCATACTTTTCAGTTACGTCTAAAAGCTCAAGCGGTTGACGAACAACCATACGAGCAGTTTCACGACCGAAGTACTGTTCAAGAGTACGATTATTGATTACGAGTTTACCAGTACCAGCTGATAGGAAAACACGTGCAGTTGCGGTCTTACGGCGACCTGTACCATAGTTAGTAGCCATGTGCTGTATCCCTTAGATGTCCAAAACTTGTGGCTGTTGAGCAGTATGAGGATGCTCAGTACCAGCGTACACTTTCATTTTCTTGATCATTGCATAACCAAGAGGACCTTTTGGCAACATGCCTTTTACAGCACGTTCGAAGATTTCTTCTGGTTTGTGAGCAACTAATTTTTCGAAATTAGTTTCACGAATACCACCAGGGAAACCAGTGTGGCGATAGTATTTCTTATCAAGTGATTTGTTACCAGTCACTTGAACTTGCTCTGCATTGATCACAACGATGTAGTCACCAGTGTCAACGTGAGGCGTATAAGAAGTTTTGTGTTTACCGCGTAAACGACGAGCGATTTCAGTCGCAAGGCGACCTAAAGTTTTGCCAGAAGCATCAACAACGTACCAGTCGTGTTGAACTTCAGCAGGCTTAGCGCTGAGAGTTTTCATTAAACCACTACCTATTATAGTTGGTTTGGACTATGGAATCTGTCCAAACAAAAAGGAGAGCAAATTCTAGCTGAAATGAGATAGATTCACAATCGAAATATTGAATTTCAAGCGCATTATTATATTGAGTGTTGTTAAAAAAAGCAAAGCTTCTTTTTACCTTAAATACTGAGGTATATTTTGTGATTGGAATTGTAAAGAACTTGATCAATAATTAGCACTTAAATCAAGAAAAACACAAGGCAAAATGAAAATAATAAGTTCAATAATATTGCTATTACTCTTATGGGGAGCCGGGAATTTTACGCGAAGTTCTGCTCAGACCGTTTGGCAAGATAAAGCGCATGTATTGGCTAAACCTCCAGAAAAACAGCATGAGGAATTAGATACGATTCTCGATGTGAAGTGGATGACTGCTGATTTTACTCAGGAAATTGATGATGCCTTTCCTTGTGAGCCTGTTGGTATATTGGTTCAAACACAAAATATTGAGATCGGTCAAGAAATAGATGTGGTAATTGAGTTGAAAAATCGTCGAGATCATCAAGCTGTAGAATATACTGTGTACGGAAAAGTTGAACCCGATCATCACGTTAGAATTATTTTTGATCAACACATTGACCTGAATAGCTGTGAGAATGCAGAATTTGAGCAATAATCAAACCGACTTTTGGATTTTGAAATACCTGTGTGTATCAATGGCAGGATTGATCAATATTTTTTAATTAAAATTTAATTAAGTATCAAAATAAGTGGAAAAGTTAAGTGATGTTTAAGTGGGTTAAGTCAGTTTTAATAGATTGGAATAAATCGTTTTTTATTCGGATAATTGAATCAATAGCATTTATTTTTGCACTCAAATGTTAACTTTTATCCGTTTTTTCAGCATTTGTATGGGATTTATACACAAGCGTTAAAGACTGTTAGTATTGTGGTTTATGTGTGTTTTATCGCATTTTTTCTTTACAATTGATATAGATGTATCATGATTTTTAATTTAGGTTTATGCTTGGGTTGAATTTTTTTAAAAGTTATTTTTATTTTTAAATTCAAATATTCAGCATGCACTTGTGAATAACAATTGTCATGGATTTTGTGGGTCGTCTTGCAATAGTTTTTAGTTTAAGTTTATACATTTTTAGTCAAATTGATGCAAAAATTAACTTGAATAGGAAATGATGATTTAGAACCGATGTATACTATCAATGCAACGTCTGTTTAAAAGAGTTCTCGATGCTTCCTTTATATATAACCAGCGGTGAGCCTGCTGGCATTGGACCGGATATTAGTTTGGATTTGGCAGATCGTGTTGATGATCGTCCAGTAGTGGTATTGGCTGATATCAATATGCTGAGAGATCGTGCCAAAATTTTAAATAAAACGATTCAGTTGATCGAGTATCAAGGGCAAAAGCAGGGTTTGACACAAGGTCAGCTTTACGTCGAGCATGTTCCTTTAAATGAGGATGTTGTTTTAGGGGAACTTAATCCACAAAACTCAGCCTATGTGATCGAACAATTACGCCGAACGGCTTATTACGCAATGCAAGGCTCAAGTGTTGGTGTGGCAACAGGACCTGTACAAAAGTCAATTATTAATGATGCTGGAATATATTTCAGTGGGCATACTGAATATTATCAAGAGTATGCAGGTGTAGATCGTGTGGTGATGATGCTTGCTACCAAAACTCTGAGAGTAGCATTGGTCACCACGCATCTTCCACTGCGCGATGTTGCAGACGCCATCACTAAAGAACGCCTACATCAAATTATCGATATTCTGATTCATGATTTAAAAACAAAATTCAAAATTAGTCAGCCGCGCATTCTGGTCTGTGGACTAAATCCTCATGCAGGAGAAGGTGGGTATTTAGGGCATGAAGAAATCGATACGATTAATCCAGTACTCGAAAGCTATCGTGCACAAGGTATACAGCTCAGTTTAAGTATGCCCGCAGATACTTTGTTTACGCCAGATAATTTAAAAAATGCGGATGCAGTTTTAGCGATGTATCACGATCAAGGTTTACCTGTGTTAAAATCACAGGGGTTTGGTGAAGCCATCAATATTACTTTAGGTTTACCTTTTATTCGTACATCTGTCGATCATGGTACTGCATTACATCTTGCGGGTACTGGGCTTGCAAAGAGTTCAAGTTTACATGTCGCAGTTGATTTGGCACTTGACCTTGCCCGATCAAATTAATTGGTAAACAAACTTATATACCGCGTTGGAAATTTTTTATGTATCAAATTAATGCCTTAAACCCAAAAGATGAAGGGCATCATACGCGAAAGCGTTTTGGTCAAAACTTTTTACATGACCAACGTGTAATTGCAAAAATTGTGCGTTCTGTTGCACCACGCACAGGTGACAATATTGTTGAAATTGGTCCAGGTCTTGCGGCACTAACTTCACCTTTGATTGGTGAATGTGATGCTTTAACTGTGGTTGAGTTAGACCGTGATTTGGCAGCAGGTTTACCTGGTCGTGTCCCACATCCTGAGCGTTTAACAATCATTGAAACAGATGCATTGAAATATGACTTTTCTGAGCTGTTTCAACAAGATCGCCCATTACGTGTGGTTGGAAATTTGCCATATAATATTTCGACCCCTTTGCTTTTCCATCTTTTAGAGTTTGGCGATAAAGTCAAAGATATGCACTTCATGTTGCAAAAAGAAGTCGTAGATCGTATTACAGCGGAACCAAATACCAAAGAATATGGTCGTTTGTCTGTGATGATCCAATATTATTGCAAACCTACCTTTTTATTTGAAGTACCGCCTGGCTCTTTTAATCCACCACCAAAAGTAACATCTGCAGTCTTTCGTTTAGAGCCTTATGCAACTAAGCCAATAATCGCCAAAAATGAAAAAGCATTGGCACGTTTGGTTTCGCATGTATTTACCCAACGTCGAAAAACTTTACGTAACAGTTTAAAAGGGATGTTGGTTGAAGATGGTTTTGAGCGGGCAGGTGTTGATCCAATGGCGCGCCCAGAAACATTGAGTCTGGCTCAGTTTGTCGCATTGTCAGATCAAATGGTGGCTTAAAAATGTCACGAGAAAATGTCAGATTTAATTATGTGATTGGTGATGTACAAGGTTGTTTTGAAGCACTGAAAGCATTATTGAAAGCAATACAGTTTGATGCTGATCAAGATTACATTTGGTTTGCAGGTGATTTGGTTGCGCGTGGTGAAAACTCAGTAGGTGCATTACGCTTTATTAAAAAACTATGCGAGCGAGGCTGCGCTGCAACAGTGTTGGGGAACCATGATTTAAATTTACTGGCAGTTGCTCGTGGGATCAAAAAACTTAAAGACAAAGATCATATTGATGATGTCATTCACGCTTTGGAAAGTGATGAGTTGATTGACTGGTTACGTAAGCAGCCTTTGTGTCTTTTTCCAAACCCTCAGACTATTTTGACTCATGCTGGTATTCCCAATATTTGGGATGCAGAACAAACTGCTGTTTTGGCAAAAGAAGTCGAAACTGTATTGGCGGATGATGATTTTGACGTACTCGATTCATTTCTAAAAGAGATGTATGGTGCTGAACCTGCATTGTGGGAAGATAATTTACAGGGCAATGCACGACGACGCTGTATTACCAATTATCTTACCCGTATGCGTTTAACCGATGCTCAAGGTCGTTTAGAGTTTAGTTTTAAAGATGCGCTGGATGAACCGATGCCTGAAGGATTTCAGCCTTGGTTTGAGTTTGAATCAAAGACTGCTCAAACGCATCAGATTATTTTTGGACATTGGGCAGCTTTGCAAGGTAAAAGCATCAGTTCACAAATTCAAAATGTGGATGGTGGTTGTGTATGGGGGCATCAATTGATTGCATATCGACTAGAAGATAAAGAAATTTTTAAAGTTGATAATCCAGTGATGTGATCTGAATAAAGCCACATACAGTGGCTTTATTTTTAAGTATGGTTTATCTGATTTTAAGATAATATGTAAATAACAACAACTTAGATTTTAATTTAAAAATCCATTTGATTTAAAATACAATGAATTTAGAAATTAAGTGCGACAAGGTTGAAATTAGAATGGGAACATATTAAAAAAGAAAAAAAGTATAACCGCTACTGTTGGCATTAAGCCTCATCCGTCACAGTACCAAACCTTTACAACTCTGAGAGATGCAAAAGCATGGGCGCAAGAATTAGAATTAAAACTAAGTCCTAATAAATTTACAAATGTATTTGAGTTCACAGGTGAACAAGGTAAACGTGACAGTATCATCGTGGTTGCTCAAATTTTTCCAGAGCTCACCGCTCGTTTGGTGGATCTGTGATAAGCGTTATCCCTCTCGGGAGGTTTTTTTGAGAGCAACTTAGTACCAAAAATAACTAATTTAGAATTTTTTTAGTGATACAATAGACATTTACTTATGCCGTTTTGGATAGTTATTAAGTTGTAACTATTGAATACTGTTTTAGAGTAAAGTTAATTGAATTTTATATATAAAACAATATTTTATGTGGGTAGTTGAGATTTTTTAGTAATATAATAGCTATTAACAAAAGAATTCTTACTGATACCATAGATGTTGACCTATGCCATGTTTAATGGGTATTATAAGCATGTAGTCGCAGCGCGGTATAAATAATCCACGCCTAGACCGAGGTACGATAAATCCTGCGATAATCGTAAACTTACTGTAAGTAAGTTGCCTCTAGGTGCCGCACCTGAATTCTAGAGCCTCTAAAATTATTTAGAGGCTTTTTTAATACTTGATAATAAATTATTTATGCGAACATTTATATATTTGGATGAGAGTGGTGATTTAGGCTGGAATATGCATGATCCTTATCAAAAAGGTGGGTCAAGCAGAATGCTAACCTTAGCTGCTATTTGTATGCCTGAAGAAAAATCTAAATATATTCAACGTATCGTACGAGCATTATACAAAAAGAGAAATAGACCGCTTAGTAATGAATTGAAGTCTGTTGATTTAAATACAGCAGATAAAGAACTTTTTCTAAGACTGGTGGCAAAGCTGCTCTCAGAACACAAAGATATCCAATTGAGATCAATTACGGTTCATAAAGAGTATGTAAATTCAAAAATGAAGAAAGACCCAAACGTTTTGTATAACTACATGATTAAGTGTTTGTTATTAAAACCAATATGTGAATCAAAATTCGTAGATTTCATGCCTGATAGACGTAGTGAAAAAGTCAATACAAAATGGAATATGGGTGAGTATTTAAACCAAATGATTTTAGAGCAATCTATTGAACATTATGTGGAAAATCAATCTTGTAATGTGTCACCTATGGATAGTTCAAAATGCTTGGAGTTGCAGTTCATAGACTTTTATGCTGGATTGGTTTGGTCAGCATATGAGTTTAGGGACTCTAAAGCCAGAATGTTTATGGCTGGTGCGAGAGTAACAAACCACAAGTTATTCTTTCCACTTGAAATAAAGTAGGCATACAAGAAACCAAACCCACTCACCAGAGTGGAATGCTGATCAGTTAAGACAAAAAAGTTAAAATGCGGTAAAAATGAGTGTATATAAATATGCTCATTTTTTTATGACTTTATCTCAAAATCTAGAACTTATCTCTCAACAATCCCCTTTAACATTGGCTCATTTTAGTGAGATGATCGATTTAAATTGGATTGAACAGAGCCTGCAACAGACAGGGAAAGCATCTATTCGAAAAAGAAAACCCCCTGCTGAACATGTGGTTTGGCTGGTGATTGGACTTGCCTTATTTCGTGATCAACCCATTTGGTATGTCGTACAACAATTACAACTTGTGTTTGGAACAACTCACTATTGTGCTCCTAGCGCATCTGTACAAGCCAGACAACGTCTAGGTTTAGAACCCCTGAGTGTTTAATTTTCAACCTTAAGTCAGGCTTGGTTTAAGGATGCACAACAACAGTATCCAGATTTTCATGGGCTTCAGATATGTGCTGTTGATGGCGTGGTCTGGTCAATGCCTCTTACAGATGAAAACTTTAAATACTTCTGTTCATCCAAAGGTAAAACAGCTATCGCGCCCTATCCACAAGTGAGAGCAACATGTTTGGTTAACACCAATACTCACGAAATTATTGACGCCAAACTTGGCAGTATGGATCAGGGAGAACTCTCGTTAGCTCATCAGTTATTGGTTCCATCTGGTTGCGCTCGGCTTTTTTAAAATCGAATTGATTTTTATCTTTACAAACCAAGGCACTACCACTGTCATGATTGCATTTTAAGACAAATTTTTCAGGCAACTGATCAAAGTTAATTTCATTAAAACAATGATATACACCAAGCAGTGGTACCACATGTGAAATGCAAATCTTATCTTCAATCAATTGTCTAACCGCAAGTTTGTCAGCCAGTGCGGTATGAAGAGAATTTCGCTCAAAAATCATCCTCGAAGTTACTTTTTCATTGAAACTTTGTGGATGATACAAGTTCGGAAGATATCCTAATTTTTGTACGAATCTTTTGCTTAGGTAGGTTTTATCTGAAACAAAATAAGTTCTGATGATTTTTGCGAGATAGGTGAGATGGTTATACATATCGATGCAACCATGTTGGACATGGTGCATATATAAATAGCCAAAGCTTAATATTCCTTTAAAAAATTTGCGTAGAGTTGAATTTTATAAAATAGGTTTTATCGGGAAATTAAACATGTAAATGATGGATAAAAGAGATCAGCTTTAGCTATTTGATGATGGCAAATATGTATGATGCCGTGTTTTATGTTTAAAGATTAAGTGATTTTAACGAGATGTTGTCTCAATTTGCGTTATACACAAAGCAGGACTTTAGTCCTGCTGAGCTGAAATAGGTGACTGTTTGGGGTTTAAATCCAATGAGTAGCTCATTATTTATCAGCACATCGAATTGGGTTTGAAAGGATAATTATTCCATTCTAATCCATGTTTGACTGCGACCAATCATTGATATTCCAATATAGCCACGTAGTGTAAGTCGGTTACCACTAGCATTTAGGCGTGCTTTACCATGATAAATTTTGCCTCCACGAGGATCGAGAACTTCACCGCCGATATAATTGTTGGGGTCTTTAGGATCAACTTTCATTTTTTGCAAAATGGTCAATCCTATAATTGGCTTATTGGTAAATGGAGCAGGGCAGTTATGACATTGGGTTAAGGGCACTTCACCAGGAGCAGGAAAATCTTTAATGATTTTTCCAGCATAAGTATCGTCTTTTTGTTTTTCAATTTGAATATAAGCACGGACATAACCTGTTCTGTCATCCACCGTGCGCCAAGTTCCAGTAATATCAGCGGCATGTGTCCAGCTGACGATACTAAACAGCATACAACAGAAAAATCCTTTTTTCATCAGCATACCTACTTTGTTGTTTGAATAAAAGAAGTAGAGATTCGCGAATTAAATTATTCACGAATCCAAGTTTGACTACGACCAAGTGCCGAAACGCCGACATAGCCTCTTAATAATAAACGATTGCCATTTGGGCTGAGTTTGGCTTTCATTGAATAGATTTTACCTGTCAATGGGTCAATAATTTTTCCACCAACATAATCTTCATCACTGCTTTGCTTTAGGTTTTTCAGTACATCCATACCTAAAATAGGCTTATTGGTATAAGGTTCAGGACAATCTACGCAGGTTTCTTTTGGTGTATAGCCTGGACGTGGCGTCACCTTAATGATTTTACCCGTATAGGTTCCATTAGACTCTTTTCGTATTTCAAGAATGGCTTTTGATGAACCCGTTTTATCATCAATATTTTTCCAGATACCCGTGATATCTTTTGCCATACTACTACAGCTTAAAATGGAAAATAATGTCCCTAAAATAAACTTATTAAACCTCATTTCTTGATTCCTTATCAAAATGGGGAAGTATAGTTCATATTAAGCTGAATAATTACCCTGTGCAATCACGTGAAAAGTTAAATAAATCACACTTATTTAAGAAACAGTATAAAGGTTGGCAACCAGATTGCGGTAAAGACCGCATTTACAGCCATACCAAATGCTGCATAACGCCCAGCAACTGCGCCACGTTGCCATGCTTGCGCAGTTCCAATTGCATGTGCAGCTAGCCCCAAAGCTAAGCCTGACGCGCGTTCGTCATTTATATTACGTAAAATAATCGATGAAAATGCAGCACCAATTACACCTGATAAAATGACGATCAAAATTACTAAAGTGACTGGCGAGTGCAATAAAGTTGCAATATTGATCGCAATCGGCGTCGTTACTGCACGTGTTGCAAAAGCCATAATCGTCGGTTCAGACATGTGTAATAAATAAGCCAAGCTCATGGGTAAAGCGACAGCACTGATACTGGCAAAGACTAAAATACCTACGATAGATTTTAACGGTAAATCATCATAACGCATTGCAGCCAGAGGAATCGCTAAAGCAACAGTGACATAACCCAAGAGGTGACTAAATAGTCCATTCATATCGGTATTGTATTTTTCATAAGGAATTTTAAATAACATTAAAATCCCAATGACAAAAAACATGCCTATCACCAGTAATGGTACTTGAGGAAAACGCTTATTGATGGGTTTTGCAGCAAGATAAGCAATTAAAGTGATTAAAAAACCAGTCAGTACACTTAACATATGTTTCTCCTATAACCACTTTTTTGCCATTTTTGCATAAATCCATAATGGAATCAGCGTACTAACAAACATAATCACTAAAAATAATGGAATTTCTTTGCCCATGCTGACTAGCATGATCAATGAGCCTGCACAGATAGGCAGAAATGCAAAGCCACTTTCTTTCATTAATTTATTGTTGGTATCGACCAGTCGCGCTGGAATTTTTTTGAATTTACGCCAAACAACCAAAACAACCAATAAGCTTAATAAGCCTGTTAAATTTCCCAGTTCTGGGTGATTAAATTGCGACATGATAAATACTGAAGCTTCACGAAAAAAGATGATGAGTCCTAACGTGAAGATCCAAGCTTGCCAATCGATACCTTTTAACTGATCCATGTGTGTTTATTTATAAAATTTGACCTTTCACGTTTTAACCGATTTAGCGCTTTATTTCAAACTCTTCTAATGGTCTTTTAAACTGTTGGGCTTTCTCTCCAAGAATTTCATCAATCGGTAAATGTGCCTGTTTAATGAGCTGCTCAAGTTTATGTGGGGCAATGGCAATGCTCAAAAGGAGCTGACCGTCATCATCATAATGTTCGGATTCAATCACATTCAATTCATAAAGCTGATTTTTGAGTTTCCCATAAGCAGGTTTTAAGCGCAGTTCAAATTTTTGAATTTGTCCCATTAAACATTCATGCACTGCTCTACGAAGCAGGTCTAAGCCTTGTTTGGTATGGGCTGAAACATAAACACGCTCGGGTTGATGAGGTTTGGCATAGATGATTTTTGCTTCATCATGACTTTGGTCAATTTTGTTATACACCCTAAGCGTTGGAATATCAGCACCAATTTCTTTTAATACGGTTTCAACCGCATCGATTTGCTCCATCATGTCTGGACTACTGGCATCGATCACATGTAGCAACAAAGTTGCCTCTAAGGTTTCTTCTAGCGTAGCTTTAAAAGATTCGACTAAAGAATGAGCGAGATTGCGCACAAAACCAACAGTATCTGCAAGAACCAATGTGCCAATACCATCCCAATCCAAACGACGCAATGTTGGATCTAATGTTGCAAAGAGCTGATCTGCTGCATAAACATCACTGTTTGCCAAAATATTAAACAGTGTTGATTTTCCTGCATTGGTATAACCCACTAAGGAAACGGTTGGAATATTGGCTTTTTGACGCGCTGCACGCCCCTGAACTCGTGTTTTACGAACTTTTTCTAGACGATCTTTGAGTTGCTCCATACGAATACGCAATAAACGGCGATCTGTCTCAAGTAATGTTTCACCAGGTCCACGTAAACCGATTCCTCCTTTTTGGCTATCTAAATTGCTTCGACTACGCACTAAACGAGAAGACAAATGATTAAGCTGAGCCAACTCAACTTGTAATTTACCTTCATGTGTACGTGCACGTTGTGCAAAAATATCCAAAATTAAACCAGTACGATCGATGACACGGCATTTTAAAATGCGTTCTAAATTTCTTTCCTGAGCAGGGGATAGGGCTTGGTCAAAAATCATCAATTCAATTTCATCATTCTCGACTTGCTCAGCAATTTCTTCTGCTTTTCCTGTACCAATAAAGAATTTTGGATCAGGTTTAATCCGTTGTACGGTTAAATGGTCTAGAATCTCTGCCCCAGCAGACTTTGCCAACAAGCGAAATTCTTCTGGATCTAAATCTTCTAAGATTTGAACATTTACTGTGACTAGAATGGTTTTTTCACCACCTTGACTTTGATCAACATATTCCACAGATAATACAACTCAGCCATTGCTTCGATAAAAATTCATTCTAAAGGATATTGCAGTGTAAATCCTGAATGAGTGTTGGTGTAATGAAATAAAATTGCAAACAATAAGCGAGATGTCCGTTTTAACCGATAAAGAACGGGCTTAACAGATGCTATAAAAAGATCATATTCTTGAAAAAATTTGATCTATTTAAAATGATAGAGCACCGATTATAATCATCAGTAGTGAGGTAAATTTTACTAAAGCGATTTAAGGTCAATGCAAGTTGAATATGATTTGTATACAATAGCCGTGGTTTAATATGAAATATATTCTGTTTAGTGAATGTCTATGACTCAACAACAAGCAATCAAAAAGTCAAAATCATCGAATTTAAGTGCTTTATCTAAAGTTTTTTTATATGGTAAAAAATTAGTATCAAGTACATCTGCTGTTGCAGAAGGCTTTTATCTCGTTTATCGCCATCAATTATATAAAGATCCGAATAATCCAAAAAATACCCGTTACGTTCAATATTTTTGTCGCCGTTTGAGTGAAGTGTTCAATGTGGATGTGCGTGTCCATGGTGATATTCCACGTGAACCTGCATTGTGGGTGAGTAATCATATTTCTTGGTTAGATATAGCTGTTCTTGGCTCAGGCGCACGTGTATTTTTCTTGGCGAAGGCTGAAATCGAGAGTTGGCCAGTCTTTGGAAATCTTGCGAAAGGTGGTGGTACATTATTTATTAAACGTGGTTCTGGGGACTCTGTTCGTATTCGTGAACAAATTGCAGATTTTTTACGTAAAGATATTCCTGTATTGTTTTTCCCAGAAGCAACAACGACAGATGGATCAAAAGTTAAAAAAGTTCATGGGCGTATTTTAGGCGCAGCCATTGAGGCTAAAAAGCCTGTTCAAGTCTGTGTAATTTGCTATGTCAATCAAGATGGAAAATTAGATAGCGTGGTTCCATTTATTGGTGAAACAGGATTTGTTGAGCATGTACAAGCCGTTTTAGAAATGCCTAAAGTAGTGGCACATTTAAAAACCTTTCCCGCTATTTCTACAGAAGGACATACTGTTGAAACGCTGACTCAACAAGTCCAAGAAATGATGCAAAAAGGTTTGGAAGACTTACAGAAAGAAGTTCTTACAATAGACTAGTTTTCAACAGGTTATTGTATTTTTCTTCATTAAATCAATGTGCGTAGGCGAAGCTTCACTTTGCTCAACCCATGTTTTATTTCGGTGTATTCTTGCGCTGCAAACCCAGCAGCGCTTTGTTTTTACTCATATACACCACTCAACATGGCGACATTCATGTCGTCTCATGATAGAAAGATCATCTATATGATTCAAAAGTACGAAATAAATGAATCAACAAAAAGGTTTAACAATTTTCTAGACTTACATAAAGCCTTCGATCGGCAACCATGAAATCACTTTAATGCCAGCTTTTTGCCACCATTTCATTTTGGGTTCTTTTCTAAGCGTAACAATGCCTTGAGGCGTTTCTTTCAGCCAGTTGATTTTGTTTTGTGAGTCCAAAACTAATTTATAGGCATATTTTTTTAAATGCTCATCCATGGTTTTATGTACCGCATTGGCCAATGGCGGGCTATTGATAATCACTCCAATTTCTGTGTTTAAGTTGGCGGAACGTGGATCAAAATTAAAAGAGCCAATAAATACTTGTTTATTGTCGATCGCCATCAATTTGGCATGCAAACTTGAACGGCTTAATCCTTTTAAACTGACTTTGGCTTTTTTTGAGATTTCTTCTGAATTGGCATATAAATTTTCCTCAGAGACAGCTGGAAGGAATTCATATAGCTCTACACCATTTTTAAGCAAATCATCACGGTATTTAGCATAAAACGCGTGGACTAGCGCGACATCATTGGCTTTAAATGAATTGGTCAAAACACGAACTTTGACACCTTCTTGTGCCAGTTCAATCAGCTTTGCTTCTCCCTTTTTCTGCGGCACAAAATAGGCAGAAATGAGATCTACACTTTGCGTGGGGATATCTAAACGTTTAACCATCTGAAAGTTGAGATGTTGTTCTTTTTTTGCTTTCGCCTGAATTTTATCTGGTGCGTCTTTTACGACTTCCGCTTTAACCCAATCGAGTTGGATATTGTGATGCAACCATTCATCAAAGGCATGTGTGCGATTACTTAAATTTAAATAATTTTGCACCGTTATTTCTTGGTAGTGGTGAGTGAGTTGTTGTTTTAAGTTGTCATAACGCAGGGTATAAGTATTGTGATTGACAATATTTCTGACAGGATAAGCATAGCTGTGATTCCAATATTCATCAAATGAATGGGTAATATCATCTACTGCTTGTCCAACCAACATGACATCAACATCTGAAAATTGGTAGTTGTCACTGACATTATAATATTGATTACTCATATTACGTCCGCCAATCAAAGAAATCTGATTGTCAGCAGTAAAGGTTTTATTATGCATTCGTCGATTGATACGTTTTAAATCCAGTACCATGTCAATCGGGCGCAAGCTTCTAAAACGATATGGGTTGAATAATTTAACTTCAATGTTTGGATGCTGATCCAATGCGAGATAGACACCTTCCATCTGCTTGGCATTGTTATCATCAATTAATAAACGAACTTTAACACCACGATCCGCCGCTTCAATAATTTTATATAAAGCCAATGAACCAATTTTGTCATTGTCCCAAATGTAATATTGTAGATCTAATGTTTTTTGTGCTTTTTCGATCAGATTAATACGCGCTGCAATGGCTTCAAGAGGATCATACAGAACGTGATAACCTGTTAATTCTGGATTTTGACTTTTTAAGGGGTTAATAATTTTTGCCAAAGAAGTGTCTTTGGTGTCTATGTCATAGGCATATTCTGGCTTGATATTTTGCTGTTTTGGTAAAGTAGAGCATGCCGAAAGACTTAGAAATAAGCACGAGCTGAGAACAAGCAGCCAGTTTTTAGTCTGCTGATTGTCATCTTTTTGCTGTAATTGAGTATTACGATTGATCGTTCGTTGCATAATATTTTCTAAGATTTCTCAGAGCTAGAGTATAATTGCCTTCATCGAAAAGATAAATAATGAGATGACAAGTACATGGTACTTGAGAGATTGAATATGCTTCCAACCTTAACGATGACCTCAATTTTTTATCTCTGCTTTATTGTGCTTGCCATATGGGGCATTAGCCAAGCATGGTTAAGTCAATCTAGAACTGAAACGATCCATCCTTTTAAATCCTTTGTCCATCTTTTGGCATTTTACCTGTCTTATTTATTAATTCCGTTGTTGTTTTTTAGCATTTATGCAGGTTGGATTGGAATATTTTCCTTACACGAAAGTATTTTTATTTTCATATTGAGCGCTTTATTGATATATGCACGGTTTATTGAACCGCATACGGTACATGTCAAACATTTATCTTATGCTCTAGGACAATCACAACGTTTTGTACGACCTGTCAAAGTTGCATTGTTGGCAGATTTACATATCGGGCTTTTTTCAGGGCATGAACGTCAACTTAAAAGTATCGTGAAAAAAGTCAACTTAGCACAACCTGATTTTGTTGTGGTTGCAGGGGATTGGACTTATGAGCCTGAAAATAAACTGGTCGAAGAACTCGCCATTTTAAAAGAGATTCAAGCGCCTGTTTATTCTGTCAATGGTAACCATGATGAACAATATCCTGGACCACCTATTCAAACGTTGCTGGCAAAAGCATTACAAGCCAACAATGTAATGGACATTGAAGGAAAAATTGTTGAGTTCGATGACTTTCGTTTAATCGGGATTGGAGACTTATGGGCTGGTAAAGCCGATATGCGATATATGCCAGAATTACCTCAAGATAAACCGTGGCTAATTTTATCGCATAATCCCGACACAGTGGATATGGTTCCTCAATTACCGATACGTCCACTCATGTTGTCTGGTCATACACATGGTGGACAAGTTGAACTGCCGTGGTTAACCAGTTATGTGATGAAAAAGGTGTCGATCTTAGGGCATAAACGTGGCTTATATCAGCATGAGAATGCAGATGTTTTTGTCAGCGTGGGCACTGGCATGGTGGGCGTACCATTTCGCTTTAGAGTACCACCAACCATTGATATTATTGAATTATATTAATTTCAAATGTTTTTAAGTCTTAAAATAATAGAAGGCAACAACGCCGATCAGCAATATAAATCCTATCAGTAGTCAGATTGAACTGGATTTATTTTGATGGTTTAAGTCTTCAACACCTGCTGGGGTGGATGAATGAGGTGAAGCGCTGGTATCTTGAGATGAAAAAGTTTCTTGCGAGTCTTTATTTTGTGATTGCTCTTGCCTAAAACTTTCAGCAAATTTAGACAAAGCATCAGGTTGAGTTAAATCAATATTGAATTGTTTTTTGATTTCTTGCCAATCTGGATGTTGGTTATCAATTTCGACGACTTTTCCTTCCTTATTGGTCATTTTCACTTTACTGGAAGAAAAATTAAACTCAAAAGATTTATGTTCTACCGCTTTCATTTCTTTATTAAATTCAGCAGAATCAGCAAACACAATTTGCGGATTTGCCTGAAAACTTTTCATCGCTTCATCAGATTGGCTGAGTGCATGTACTAAATTCTTTGATGCAATTGGGCTTAAATGAAGTTGTTCAATTAAAAGTTGTTCTGCTTGATCATATTGACTCAGTTTCATTAGTGTAGAGAATTCTTGTAATTGTTGTGGGTTAAGTTGATACATAGTGCCCTCAAAATACTGATTAATCTTGATGTAAAAGATGGGTAAATAAAATTTTAGAACTTCGTTTAAACATGATTAGATGTATGTTTTTCTTAGCGGGTGCTTAACAAGTAGAGTATGAATGCAATAATGATCACGATAACAATGATAAACAAAGGTGAACGTTTTTTCTTCGATTGATCTTCAATTCCTACCAATGGGCTTGTTGAGGCGCTTGGACGAGTGTGCACGTGAAGCGTGGCATCTGTTGTGGTTTGCTGAGTTCTTGTTTTCATAGTGGTAAGATAATCCCTTGCTGAATCATAGCTTGCTCCACCACCAAATTGATCCATAATATCATCCCAGTCAGGATGATGTTCATCAATGTGTTCTTTACGACCATCCTGATATAAAATAAAAATTTCACCTGTGCTGTAGTTGGTTTGAATAGATTTGTACTGAGGATGAGAATGCTGATAAAAATCCTGGTCAGATTCAAAGTCGAGAATATTAGAATCAGGACTCTCAGCTAATTCCTCCACAAAATCTTTAGCATCTTTTAGACCCAGATGACTTTGGTCCATGACCAATTTTATTGCTTCAATCTTACGACCTTGTTGGATGAGCGATAGAATTTCATGATGTTGTATCGTTTGAGGCGTATTTAAATCATCTGTGTTGTGATGAGCGTATTCACTGTAAAAAAAATGCGCCTGATTTTCAAATTGATCAACAAAGTCTTTGGACTCTTTTAAACCTAAATTTGAGTGATCTTTAACATATTTAACTGCTTCAACTTTACGGTTTTGTTGAAGAAGTAAACGAATTTCCTGCAATTGATGATTATTAAAATGTGTCATTGTTCACCTTTGAGTATTGGTTTTAGCACGACTTAGTAACCGCCAGTAAGCCTTAGGAATTTTTATTTATCATAGAATTAATTCATTTTTTATTACAAAACAAAGCCAAATAAAAGTAGTAATTTGTGTGCGAATAGGCAATATTTTAAAACTGTCATAAAGTTTTGTTATTTTTAAAGTCATCCTATTTTTATAACCCTATAAGAGGACTCAGCCATGACTCGTGATTTTGAAAAATTTCCAGAAGATGATAATGGTAATCTACTTTGGCAAATGCACGAAGATGGTGATGATTTAGACGAAATACATGAGCTTGAATTCTCAATGTATTTCAAGACACAGGAACTTGCTGAAAAATGTGCGATTTCTCTGTTACTAGAAGAACAAAAAATATCACTGTATTTAGATGAAGAAGTACATCCCAATGAATGGGTGATTACCATCTATGTCAATCTTTTTCCAGAATATGAGGATATTGTGGACTTAGAACAATGGTTTACTAAGATTGCCGAGCAGTTTGATGGTGAATATGATGGTTGGGGATGTACAACTTATGTCTTTGACATGGAAGAGGGTGATGAGCAACAATTAAATTGAGATCAATTATTTATAGAGCATATCCAAAGAGATATGCTTTTCTTTTTTAAGTTTCAAACTACTAAAGCCATACAAATACCAATAATTTACAGCGCTAAACTAGATATTTAACAAGAATAAATAATCAAGGATGTAAAAGATGAGTAATACTGTAAAATTGCATCGTGTTTTCAGTGCGCCAGCAGAGCGTGTTTACAAGGCTTTTTTAGATCCAGATGCGCTTGTCAAATGGATGCCGCCACATGGTTTTACTGCCAAAGTGCATCATATGGATGCAACTGAAGGTGGATCATATCGAATGTCGTTTACTAATTTTTCTACAGGTTCAATACATTCCTTTGGTGGAACGTATGCGGAACTTATTCCGAATCAACGCATACGTTATTTTGATCGCTTTGATAATCCTGAATTGGCAGGAGAAATTGAAGTCATCATTGACATTAAAAGTGTGTTAGTAGGAACGGAAGTGAATATTACTCAATCAGGTATTCCTGAAGTCATTCCTGTTGAAGCATGTTATTTAGGCTGGCAAGAATCGCTGCAGCTTCTCGGTCTTTTAGTCAATCCAACTATTCCTGATCAATAAAAAATAGACCAGTAGAGTTTAATAAAAGTGACAATTTATACAAAGCGTATCTATGAGGAAGTGTCTGAAAAAGATGGAAAACGTATTCTTGTGGATCGTTTATGGCCGCGCGGAATAAAAAAAGAAAATGCACATATTGATGTGTGGCTTAAGGAAATAACACCTTCAAATGATTTAAGAAAATGGTATCACCAAGATATTGAGCATCGTTGGGACGAATTTAGACTGAAATATAAGGCTGAATTAGAGCAACAACAGGCATATTTAGAACAACTGCGACAATGGGGTCAACAGGGTCCAATAACTTTATTAACTGCTGTCAAGAATGAAGATCATAATCATCTGACAGTACTGCTTGAGGTGCTGAATCATCAAGTCTCGTCATGATGTTTATTATTCCTTATATTTGTTAGGGGTTTTAAGTTGATGAAAAATGGATAGATGTTATGATGCTTCTTTTTTAATGTTATAGGAGTGAATCATGTCATTGCCTAACTGCCCAAAATGTAGTTCTGAATATACCTATGAAGACGGTGATTTGTTGATTTGCCCTGAATGTAGTTATGAATGGAAAGAAGGTGAGTTATCACAAGCTGAAGAGCAAGTTGTCATCAAAGATGCTGTAGGTAATATTTTGGCAGATGGTGATGCTGTTACTGTCATTAAAGATTTAAAAATCAAAGGTTCATCTTCAGTGGTAAAAGTGGGTACTAAAGTTAAAAGTATTCGTTTGCTTACAGATAGTAGTGATGGTCATGATATCGATTGTAAAATTGAGGGTATTGGTCAAATGAAGTTGAAATCTGAGTTTGTTAAAAAAGTTTAAACCTTTTGCTCACTGATGTTGCCTGAAATTTAAGCTATTTAAGAGAAGATGAAAGCATGCAGGATATTGAGTTTTTACAATACGCCGTGAATCTTGCTAGAGAAAATGTTGAGCAAGGTGGTCGTCCTTTCGGTGCGGTGATTGTTTATCAAGGCGAGCTGGTAAGTACAGGCGTTAATCAGATTTTAGCTCACAATGATCCGACTTCACATGCAGAACTGAACGCAGTACGCCAAGCTTGCCAGAAATTACAGCGTTTATCTTTAAAAGATTGTGTGGTCTATGCAAGTGGTCAGCCTTGCCCAATGTGTTTGGCTGCAATGCGGATGGTTGGCGTGGAGAAAATTGTCTATGCTTATTCCAATTCTGATGCAGAACCTTATGGTTTATCGACTGAACAGGTGGCTGTGCAACTTAGGCAGCTTCCACAAGAGCAAGATGGCTTACAATTTGTTCAATTAAAATTGGATCTGCCTTTTCATTTATATCAAATTTGGCAGCAAAGCAGTAAGTAAGATGTGCTTTAATAGGTTTTTTTCTTAAAATTCAAGTAGCTTTAGAATCACGCATAGATTGATCTATGCGTGATTCAGTTTGAGTTTACGATTTAATGATTTGCTGCAATGGCAATTTTTTTCACATTTAAGCGTTGTGCTGCTGCCATAACCATTGCGACATCTTTATATTCAGTGAATTGGTCAGGTTGTACTTTGATCTGATCTTGATCAGATTTTTGTGCAACACTTGCCAATAAAACTTCCAACGCTTGTTTGTTTTCCACCGCTTGATTATTCCAAAAAATTTTACCTTGTGGATCAATTCTCAAATTGATTGGCTCTAGTGGTTGATCTTGATTGGGTGGAGGATTGCCATTAGGTAAATTAATATTAATCGCATTATTGGGGATCGGGATAGTAATGATGAACATGATGAGCAAGACCAGCATGACATCGATAAGCGGTGTCATATTGACATCCAACATGACATCATCATCTTTATTTGAACCAACATTCATTGCCATAAAATATTCCTCTTATTTGATCATGGTGCAGCAACAGGAGTGGTCACAAAGGCAATTTTGCCAATACCTGCCTGTTTTGTAGCACTAATGACCTCATCAATTGCCTCAAATTTGGTGACTTGATCGCCTCGAATATGTACCTCTGGTTGAGGGCGTTTCTGAGCTTCCACTTGTAGACGGCTGATCAATGTATTTTTATCTGCTATATATTTTTCGTTCCAAAAAATATCACCTGCTTTATTGACTGCAATTTGAATATTGATAGGTTTGGTCACATAAGGTGTATTTTTTTCCTCAGGTAATTTAACTGGCACTGTATGTATGGCAACCGGCACAGTAATTAAAAAGATAATCAGCAACACCAACATAATATCAACCAATGGTGTGGTATTGATGGCTGAAATTACATCATCTTCGTCGCCTTCTGAATTTACGCTCATTCCCATGCTAGATACCTCGTATTATTGCTTATACTATTTAAGGTCGTTGGTATTTTTGATTTCACCACTCAATAACACAGTGTGCAGATCAGAACCAAAAGTACGAACATTGTCCAAAACTGCTTTGTTACGTCGAGTGAGCCAGTTATAGCCGAGTACGGCAGGTACTGCGACAGCAAGACCGATTGCAGTCATGATTAAGGCTTCGCCCACAGGACCAGCAACTTTATCAATTGATGCCTGTCCTGAAATTCCGATTGCGGTCAAGGCATGGTAAATTCCCCAAACCGTCCCAAATAACCCCACAAAAGGAGCAGTTGAACCTACTGTCGCCAAGAATGCCAAGCCACCACTTAAATGACTTTGGATTTTATCTATGGCACGTTGAATCGAAATCGTGACCCATGTATTAAAATCAATTCGTTCAAGTAAATTGCCTCCATGTTTTTTTGTTGAATGAATCCCTTTTTCTGCAATAAAACGGTATGCGCTTGTTTCATTTAGTGTTTCTGCTGCATGGTCTATCGAAGCTGCATCCCAAAATTTAGCTTCAACTTCTTTGCCCTGACGTTTAATCTTGGCTTGTTGGATAAATTTGGTCACCATGATGTACCATGTACCAATCGACATCAGCACCAAGATAAATAAGGTCGATTTAGCAACGATATCGCCTTCACGCCATAACGCTTCTAAGCCATAAGGATTGTGAACAGCTTGACTTGTAGCAGGTTGAGGTGGTGGGGTATGGGCACTATTATTAGCATTTTCAGTAGTTTGAACTGCTGTTGCTGTAACTGTTTCTTCTGCAAATACGCTAGAAATAGGCAGTACACTCGTACCTGCTAAAACACTTGTTAATGCAAAAAGTCGGACAGTTTTCATCATTTTATTCATTCAGGATCTCCAATTTTTTAATTAATTCATTACAAATTCATAGGGAATGTCATACCAAGAATCTTGAGGTTCACCATTCTTCAGGGCAGGTTTGAAAGTACATAAACTGAAAGCTTTTGAAGCTGCTCTATCTAAAGCTTTACTACCACTCGATTTTTTAACTTTGGCTTCTTTAACTTTGCCATCAGCACCAACAAAGACTGAAATAAGAATTTCACCTTGTTCTTCACTCTGTAAAGACTCCCTTGGATAATCAGGCTTTTTACAGCCCGCTTCACCACGAGAAACACCCCGTGTTTCACCAGCAGGTTTGGATTTTGGCGTAGGATCAGATTTCTGCTCTGACTCTGTTTTTTGGGTTGGTGTAGACTCTGGGCTTTCAGATGTTTTCTGTGTTGGCTTTTCAGTTGGTTTTTCCTGAGGTTTCGGATCTGGATTGGTTTTTTGCACCTGTTTTTCACGAGGCTTTGGATCGGGTGTTTTTAATACTTTCTCCACTAACTTTGGAAGCTCAGGTGGTTTTTCAATAGGTTTTGGTTTTTCTGGTTCAGGCTTTTTGTCCTGAATGATGAGTAATTCAACTGGCTCATCAGTCGGCTTTTCCACATGCTTAGACAATCCTGTAATCAGTCCATAAAGGATGATCAGATGCAGAAGAATTACAGCTCCAATACCAATCAGGCGTTTGGCAGAATTATTTTCTAATTCTGAAAAATTCTTGCCCATTGCGACTCCTGAAATGAGAGACAAACAATAAATAGCGCAAAAGAGGCTATATAAAAATTGTGTTCAATTTTTTGTTTGACGATGTGAACGATTTACTTTCACAAACAACAGAAGAAATTGGGCTGCCGTTTGTGAAATACTCAGTTAAAACTTATAGGTCGCTCTTAGGTAATATGCACGACCTGTTGGATCGGCATAACTTGAGTCATAGCCATATTGGAAGTTATCTGTAACGTTCGAGGCAGGTGGATCTTGATCAAAAATATTTTTGATTCCTGCAGTGAGTTCAAGATTCTTAAATCCACTATAAGTACCTGCGATGTTGTAGAGGGTGTAATCGCTTACACGATGTTGGTCGTATTTTGCTTCACCCGTTGTATTTGAGTCTTTATAGCCACGGCTAAATTGTTGTTCAAAGATCATTTTCCAGTTGTCGTAGCTCCAATTTACATTGGCAACATGTTTCCAGCGTGTATACACTTGTTGATTGTAATAGCTCCCTACACGACCGATCCATTCACCGCCTTTTTCTTCTTGTTTGTCATATTTGATGACATAGGTTCCGTCAATACCAAAGCCAAATCGTCCAGTTTTGGTCACAGGTGTAAGATAATTCAAACTTAAATCAACCCCTTGAGTTTTGATCCCTCCCATATTGATCAAAGTGGTACTGACATATTTGATACGACCATCTGCGTCACGGACAAAAAGACTTGAATATTTATCTGGATCTGCGAAAACAATTGAATCTGTAATGGCATCGATTAGATTATCAACTTTGATGTTGTAATAATCTGCTGTGAATACAAGGTTTTTGATCGGTTCAAATACCACACCAGCTGTATATGATGTTGATTCTTCAGCTTTTAAATCTGGGTTTCCTCCTTGCATACGCTTAAATTGGACATTACATTCTGTTTGATATTGTGGTGAACTTGCAGCTCCACCTGGGCAAAGTACAGGATCATTGTATCTTGAGCCTGTGTAGGTCTGGCTTTGAGGTGCATTGATGTCGTATAAACTTGGTGCACGGAAGCCTGTGCTATAGGATGTGCGGAACATTAATTGTTTTAAAGGTTCCCAGCGCAGCGCCACTTTAGGATTGAAAGTATCCCCAAAGTCACTGTAATCATCATAGCGAGCGGCAAGTTGCGCCTCTAAATTGGCTAAAATCGGAATATGTAATTCAGTGAATACGGCTGAAATATCACGATCACCTTTACTCACAGGTTTGTCTGGATCTATTCCACTTCCAGGCACTTGTCTAACAATTTCAGCATTAATTTTTTGATCCCAATTTTGTTTGGTAAAACTTCCACCTAAAGCAAAGCCAACATCACCAGCAGGTAAGCTGTAGATGGGGCGAGATACAGTGACATCAACCGAAGTTGAATCTAAACTGGCTTTATTGGTATCTCCGTTGACTTCAAAGGATTTCCAAATATTTGCATCTGCTGAGGGACCAAATGGATTGAGCGAACCATCATTTAATGCAGCTTGAACTTTACTTTGGTTAAGATAACCAGCATTAAAGCTGTCTGTTGCCTCGCTTTTTGCATAAGTTAAACCTGCATTGATATCCCATCCATAAGCTTCACCTTCAATTCCAGCAAATGCTCGGTGAGAGTCATTGGTTGTTTTGCCAGAGCGATTGCCACCTTGTGAACGCAGATAAAGTTGTAAATCTGCATCATTCAAGCCACTCACTTCTGGGGTGATTCCTTTGCCTGGATAATATTGACTTGTACTTGGGAGTGTTACAGAACGACTGTATACATCAGGGGCAATCGAAGTCGTCACTTCATTGCGAGAAAAAATATACTCCCCAATTAAATTAAATTGATCTGAAAGTTTAAATGTACCTCGACCAAGTGCTGAAATTGTTTCAACTTCTGGGGTAATGCCAATCAGTGCTTGCGTGTTCAAATAGCATAAGCCCCCATCTGCAATAACATTGGGCGTGTTATTACAATTTGTATTGCCATATGGGTTTGCAAGAATATTGGATTTTGGCTCAAAAAAGTTTGCAGGAAAGGCATTTGCTGAACTGGCATCTAGTCCCAGTTCAGGGATTACGCCCCCGCGACGACTGATTTTACGGTCTTTCGCCATGATATTATTGGTTCTACGATAATCAACTACGCCGTAAACGTTAAAGCCTTGTTCGTCTAAATTACCATATCCCCCAAAAATAGAAATGTCTTGTTTATCTCCACCACTGGCTTCAGGTTGAGTAGCACCAACACTAATATTGAGTCCTTCAAAGGATTTTTTTGTAATGAAATTAATTACACCTCCTATTGCATCTGCGCCATACACGGCGGAAGCACCATCACGGAGAATCTCTATACGCTCCACCATTGCCATTGGAATAATATTAAGATTGGTGGTGGATGTGCTGAAAGGGCTATAAGCCAAACGACGACCATTGAGTAATACCAATGTTTTATCTGTTCCTAAACCACGAAGGTTAGCAGAAGAACCCTCTGTATTACTTGCTCCGACGTTTTGTGAAGTTGAAAATCCTGCTTGGTTTGAGCTGACTTTGGTCAACGCTTCTTCAACTGTGGTGACCCCTTGTTTCGCTAAATCATCTCCTTTAATAATTGTGATGGGGGACGCACTTTGGGCAGCAACCCCTTTGATCGAAGAGCCTGTGACCGTCACTTTTGCCACTTTGGTTGTTTGAGGGCTTTCTTCATTTTCCGCTGCTTTTGCTACAGAGAGGTACATCAAACTTAAACTAAGTATGCTTAATTTAAGAATATTTTTCCCCATTATTGGCGATTCCAAAGAACGAAACTCTTTGTTCATTTTCATATTTTCAGACATCCGTTTTTTTTTGTACTTAGCGATATTGCTGCAATGCTTTCTAGCAATACAAGTGCCAACTATCTAATTATATGTTGTAAAAATATACAAAAAATTGCTAATAAATTACGTTACTAGTGTCTAATTATCTTATTCTTCCGTGGCTTGATTGAAAAAATCTAATTTTTAAAAAATATAAAAAAATATTAAGGAAAGATGAAAAGATTGTAATTAAAGGTGTTGTTTTATGGTGATTATGTTTAATCAATGTTTTTTAAATCAAATGTTTAATATAAGTTATGAGTAGTATATAAATTTATTATGATTTAAATTTTTATATTATTTTATAATAATCATATATTTATTAATTATTTTAAAGTGTTTGATAAAATAAGTGAGCAATTTTGGAACACTGGTGTCCTTAAATTGTGCAATATAAGTCATTTTGATAAAGGTTATACGAATTTAATATTTATGTCAGTTATCGTACAAATTATTATATGTCGAACTTTGATAAATCTTTAATAATTGTCAATTTATTACGGTAAAAATAAACAAAATTTACAACGTTAATTATGGATGGCATGAAATTCGCTTTCGATTTAGGGCTGTTATCTTGTGCAGTTTTTCACTATTGTTAATTTGATATTTGGTTTCGTACCAAAGCGGTAATGTACAGGATGATCGTACCGTTAGCATACTGTTTCATATGATTTGATTCAGAGCTGAGGCGCTTTTCAAGGTTTGCTACTCTTATAAAAATACATAGGTATGAATTTGGAATCTAAGCTTTTACGTATTGCGTTGTGTGCTTATGCAATCGGTTGTGGGGAACTCGCCATTGCGAAAACTCCTGCGCAACCCAATAAAATTTTGAATTTGGCCTTTGAAGCGCCAGATGATGGTTTTGATATGGTTAAAACCTATAATTACTACAGCGGCAATATCGCAGAAGCGATATTTGAGCCTTTGTTAAAATATGATTATTTGGCTCGACCAGTGGTACTCGTGCCCAATACAGCACAGTCCTTACCAAAAATAGAACAAGAGGGTAAGGTTTATACCTTTAAAATTCAGCCTGGAATTTATTTCACCGAAGATCCTGCATTTAAGGGAAAACGACGTGAATTGACTGCTCAGGATTATATTTACTCAATACAGCGTATCAGTGATCCGAAAAATCACTCTCCAACTTACTCTTTTATCGATGGTAAGATTCAAGGTTTAGCATCTGTGGTTGCTCAGGCAAAAAAGACTGGAAAGTTTGATTATGATGTACCGATTGCAGGGCTTAAAGCTTTAGATAAATATACATTGCAATTCACTCTTACCCGTCCTGACTATAATTTCCCATATATTTTAGCTTATGTCACTTTTAGCGGAACAGCACGAGAAGTTGTTGAGTTTTATGGAGATCGTATAGCGCAACATCCCGTAGGTACTGGACCCTATCAACTCAGTAAATATGTGCCACGTAGTAAAATTGAATTAGTGG
Organism: Acinetobacter sp. Tol 5; assembly: GCF_019702905.1. NCBI lineage: Bacteria > Pseudomonadati > Pseudomonadota > Gammaproteobacteria > Moraxellales > Moraxellaceae > Acinetobacter > Acinetobacter sp. Tol 5. The sequence continues at coordinate 977,676 of NZ_AP024708.1, forward strand.
CAAATCCTGACTATCGTGGTTTTATCTGGAATTATAAATCTACAGGAACAGCTTGGGATAATCAGTTGGTCAAGGAAATGACAGGCAAAAAAATGCCCCAAGTCGGTAAGGTTGTGGTCAGTATTATTGAGGAGGAGCAATCCAGATGGTTAGCGTTTAAATCTGGGCAATTGGACTTTGATAAATTAACCTCTAATGCTGTTCCACAGGCACTCAATGGTACACAATTAAAACCTGAATTAAAGAAACAAGGTATTCAGCACTTTCCCAATAAAGATCCAGAAATTACCTACACCATGTTCAACATGAAAGATCCAATTGTGGGTGGCTATAGTTTAGATAAAATCGCCTTGCGTCGAGCGATTACCTTGGCATATAACCAAGAAGAAGCAATTAAGCAGCTTTATAAGGGACAAGCTGTCCGAGCTGAAATGCTCGTGCCAGATGGTGTACAAGGGCATAATGCTCAATATCGCAGTAGCGTGGCTTATAACCCTCTATTGGCGAACAAACTACTGGATCGATTTGGCTATAAAAAAGCCAAGGATGGATACCGAACTTTACCCAATGGGCAGCCATTGACATTGAAATACAATACGGAAAATAGTTCCAGTTCAGTCATTCATTCTGAGTTATGGAAGAAAAATTTGGACGCGATTGGGGTGCGTGTTGAATTTAAAGTTAGTAACTTTGCTGATAATTTAAAAGAAGCCATGCAATGTAAGCATATGATTTGGGGTGGTGCGTGGATTGCTGATTTCCCTGAAGGCGAAAATTTTGCTCAGTTGCTTTATGGTCCTAATTCAGGAAAAGGCAATTTAAGTTGTTATCAATCTAAAGCTTACGATTCACTTTATCAGCAAGCCTTAACCTTACCACCACAACAACGACAGCCTTTTTATGAAAAAATCAGTCGTCAGATTGAAGCTGATAATCCTTGGATTATACATACCACCCGAATTCGTAATTGGTTATTGCAACCACAAGTTCAAGGCTATAAAGCGCACCCAATGATGAATACCGTTTGGCAATATCTTGATGTACAGTCAATCAAAAAATAACTGATAAAGTTGAAGGAAATGATGAAGGATAATTTAAATAGGAAACTTAAACAGATTGGGTTAAGTGTATTGTTGGGCAGTATGATGCTTACAGGCACGATGAATGTTTTTGCCAAAAATCCAGCAGATCCAAATAAGGTTTTACGTTATGTTTTTCCCGTTGCGGAAACGGGATTTGATCCAGCTGGAACACAAGATTTGTATTCTGCACATGTGCATAATTCAATCTTTGAAGGCTTATATACCTATGATTATCTAGCATCACCTGCCAAATTAGTCCCGCGTACTGCTGTAGCATTGCCTGAAGTGAGTGCGGATGGGTTGACCTATACCTTTAAAATTAAAAAAGGTATCTATTTTGCAAAAGATCCAGTGTTTAAAGGTAAGGCGCGAGAGTTAACTGCACAAGATTATGTTTATTCTTATAAACGTTTATTAGATCCAGGTTTACATTCACCCAATAGTTGGTTGTTGGATGACAAGATCGTGGGTATAGATAAACTCCTTGATCAAGCCAAAAAAACCGGGAAGTTTAATTATGATCAACCTGTTGCAGGGCTTCAGGCAACAGATCGTTATACTTTGGTGATTAAGTTAAAACAGCCTGATCAAAACTTTCCAATGCTCTTGGCACATCAGCCAGCAGGTGCGGTGGCTCGGGAAGTAATTGAACATTATCGCGATAAATCCGGTTTTGCTATGGCTCATCCTGTAGGTACAGGTCCTTATATTTTGACCAAGTGGATTCCTGGCTCACGTATTATTTTAAAAGCAAATCCTGACTATCGTGGCTATGTTTGGGATTTCAAAGCTTCAACACCCGAAGATCAGAAAATTGTCGATGCAATGAAAGGCAAAAAGATGCCGCAAATCGGTGTGGTTGATATTCAAGTGATGGAAGAAGCGCAATCACGCTGGTTATCGTTTAGCAAAGATGAAACAGACTTATTCGTCCTTGATGGTGATTTAACTGTTCAAGCGATTCAGGATGGTCAGCTCAAGCCTGAACTGGCGAAAAAAGGCATTCAACTTTCTCGAATTGTTGATCCTTCGATTGATTATTATTACTGGAATATGCAGAACCCTGTTGTTGGTGGTTTAAGTAAAGAAAAAATTGCTTTACGTCGTGCCATGGCAATGGCGTATTCCCCAGATAACCAAATTAAAATTTTAATGAAAGGGGATGCACAAAGATTACAGTTCCCTGTCCCTTACGGGGTGGTGGGGCATGATCCAAATTACAAAACCAGTATCCCTTATTCAGTCAAAGCAGCCAATTTACTTCTTGATCGTTATCACTATAAAGTGGGGGCAGATGGTTGGCGAACTTTGCCCGATGGTAAGCCGTTGGTGATCGAATTAGCAGTTTATGGGGGGAGTGCGCGTAGTCAGCAGAGTGCCGAATTTTGGAAAAAAACGTTAGACAATATTAAAGTCAAAATGACCACCAAATCCTTACCTTTTGCAGAAGGTCTAAAAGCTGAAAAGCAATGTAAAACCATGTTTAAAGGTTCTGCTTGGGTTGCTGACTATCCTGATGCTGACAACTTTATGCAATTGTTCTACAGCAAAAATATTCATGCGACCAACAATGCCTGTATGAAAATTCCTGAATATGATCGCCTCTATGAACAAACCCAAAAGTTAAAGCCGGGTCCTGAACGCGATGCACTCTATCGCAAAATGGCAAGAATATTAGAAGTTTATATGCCTGTACAAATGGCATCAACACGTTATCGAAATGCTTTGGCGCAACCGCGTGTGATTGGATTTAAAAAGCATCCTATTCTTCCATCAGAATGGATGTATTTTGATATGAAAAAGTAATTTATTGCAGTGGTTGAAAAAATAAACAGATTAAATTTTGAAAAATAAATTGAAGATTGGAGTAAAGATGAAAATGAAGCGATTTAAGCTCAGTGCGTTATGTATGTTATCAATAGGTTTAGGACAGTGGGCATATGCACAATCGGAACGGAGTACTTTACCGAAGTTTCAAGCGAAAGACATTCCAGCTCAATGTGATGCAAAAATTGCTGATGTAAAAGGTAAACTTGCTGAATTTGCCAAAATCAAATTAAAAAATAATGCGCCTGCTGGTAATGTGTTGGCAAAGTGGGATCAAATTTTTGCTGAGTTTGAAGATTTTTATGGACCGATCAATTTGATGAGCAATGTCGATCCAGATGCAGCATTACGTAAAGCTGCTGAGGATTGCGAGGTTAAAATTAGCCAATTCCAGACTGAAGTTTATCAAGATGCCAAGTTATATCAGCAGATTAAAAAAACCAAAGCCAATAATGAGATTGACAGTAAATATCGCCAAGATATTTTAGATGGTTTTGAAGATACTGGTGTTCAGCTCTCCGCAGAAAAACAAGCCCGTTTAAAGGTCATTTTGGATGAGTTGACCAAGATCCAACAAGAATATGCGCGTAATATTCGTGATAATCCAGAAAAATTAGAATTTACACCTGCCGAGCTAAAAGGCTTACCTGAAAGTTATATCGCCAATTTAAAGAAAAATGAAAAGGGTAACTATTTATTGGGATTTGACTATCCCGAATATCGTCCATTTATGGAGTTGGCAGACAGCGATGATGCGCGTAAACGTTATCAAATTGCTTATACACGTCGCGGAACTGAAAAGAATTTAGTCCTGCTTAAACAAGCCATTGATCTGCGTTATGAGTTGGCACAACTCTTTGGTAAAGCCAGCTATGCCGATTGGGCATTGAAAAACCGCATGGCGCAGAATCCTGAAACAGTCAATAAGTTCCTCAAAGACGTGCACAATACCGTTGCACCATTAGAACAAAAAGAAGTACAGACTCTCCGTGAATTCAAAGCCAAAACGTTGAACATTCCTGTGGAAAAAGCTGAAATTAATCGCTGGAGTGAAGCATATTGGAGTGAAAAATTACGCCAAGATAAGTACCAAATTGACCAAGAAAAAATGCGTGAGTATTTTCCAACCCAAGCGTCGCAAGACTGGTTATTTGCCATTTCATCTCACTTATATGGAATCGAGTTTAAGCCTGCTAAAGTCGATGTTTGGCAAGATGAAGTTGAATATTACGATGTAATCGATAAGCAGACAGGTCAACTTTTAGGTGGTCTGTATATGGATAAGTTTCCACGTGAAGGTAAATATGGTCACGCTGCGGTTTGGGGAGTAAGAGGCGGAAGTACACTGACCCAGCGTAAGCCCATTTCTGCTTTGGTCACCAACTTTAATCGTAAAGGCTTAAACAGTGATGAACTGGAAACATTTGTACATGAGTTTGGTCACGCTTTACATGGAATTCTTTCAAATACGCGTTATGCCTCGCAATCAGGGACTTCTGTAGAGCGTGACTTTGTGGAAGCACCTTCCCAAATGTATGAGGAATGGGCACGTCGTAAAGAAACGCTTTCTACCTTGGCGGATTATTGTAAGCCTGCATGTCCACGCATTGATGATGAACTGATTGCAAAACTCAAAGCGGTTAAAAACTATGGACGTGGTTTGTTCTATTCTCGTCAGACCTTGTATGCGCAATATGATATGGCACTACATACTGCCAATGCATTAAAAACCCAACCCATGGATGTTTGGAAAAATCTAGAAGCTCAAACAGCTTTAGGTTATGTGCCTACGACGGAATTCCCTGGTCAGTTTGGTCATATTATGGGAGGTTATCAAGTCGGTTATTACGGGTATATGTGGTCTGAAGTGTTGGCCTTAGACATGCTTTCAGCATTTGGCGATAACTTAAATAATCCAGAAGTTGGTGCACGTTATCGGAAGACAATCTTGTCGCAAGGTGGGCAGAAGAAAGCTGAACAATTGGTGGTCGATTTCTTAGGCAGAGCACCAGATAACAAGGCATTCTTTCAAGAAATTACGGGACAACGTAACTAAAGGGAATAAGAACTATGTTGGCATATATCATACGTCGTATATGGCAAATGATTCCTACCATGTTGGGAGTTGTGTTGCTGATTTTCTTTTTATTTAATTGGGTCGGGGGCGATCCTGCATATATCCTTGCAGGCAAAATGGCTAATCCAGAACAAATTGCAAATATTCGCCAGCAATTGGGCGTTGACCAACCCTATTACATTCAACTTTGGATTTTTATTAAACAAATTATCACTTTTGATTATGGTTTTAGTTGGAGTACAGGGGAGTCTGTTTCAAATATTATTTTGACCCGTCTAGGACCATCACTCACCATCATTATTCCATTGACGATCTTACAAACTGTGATTTCAATCATTTTGGCGTTGGCTGTTGCATCGGTCCGTGGTTCTTTAACAGATCGCATGGTGATGCTGTTGTGTACCATTGGGATGTCGATCAGTATATTGGTCTATATCATTGTATTTCAATACAGTCTTGCTTATCAGCTTGGTTGGTTCCCTGTGCAAGGATGGAGTGACAGTCTGACGGGGAATTTATTTGAGTATGCCTTATTGCCAATTTTAATCATGTTAGTGGTCAGTATTGCGCCTACATTACGGCTTTATCGCAGCTTTATTTTGGATGAAGTCAATCAGGATTATGTCAGAACTGCTCGTGCAAAAGGCGTAGGGGAAGGACGTATCTTGGGGATTCATGTGCTTCGTAATGCTTCAATTCCGATTATCACTGATGTGATGGCAAGTCTGCCTGGTTTATTAATCGGTGCATTCTTAATTGAGCGTTTTTTTGGGATTCCAGGGATCGGGCGTGAAATCATCATTGCAGTTGAGCGTAGTGATTTTCCTGTGATTAAAGCCATTACTGTGTATGTCGCAGCCGCAACCATGATTTTTAATCTCATCGCTGATTTGATTTATAAAGTGGTTGATCCACGCGTACAGTTGAAGTAGGTGGGATGATGCTTGGAATTTTATCTAAAAAAGTAGAAACACAACAGCAAGCTTCTCCGGGGCTATGGCGCTTGGCTATGCGACGATTAAAAGCTGATCGTGTTGCGATGGTGTCGTTAGGAGTATTGTTCTGTTATTTCATCATCTTGATTTTATCCATGACAGGTGTCATCGCTTCTAACTGGAACAAAGAGGTTGCCGAAAGTTATGCACCTCCTACCTTTATGGGAGCTGATCAAACACTACAAAATGCTGCTCAAAAGACAGCAAATACAGCAGCTTTACCTGAAAATCCTGTTGATCCTTTAAAAGATGTTATCAAAGAATTAAATGCTCAAATTGCCACTGAGCAGGCTTCAGGTGGTGCAGTGGATTATTATGGTGTTCAAGATCCACTGGCAGAAGATATGAAGGTCATTGATCAGCAGTTGGGTGGACATTTGCTCGATCAGCAAAGCGAGTTGAAAAAAACTTTGCCTTTTGGTGCTGATAAATGGGGACAGGATGTTTTATTAAAGACCATTAAAGGCGCTGAAACCTCGATTGTTGTAGGGTTGGTTTCTGCATTGCTTGCTGTGGTGATCGGTACTTTTCTTGGGGCGATTGCAGGCTATTTTGGTGGATGGGTCGATGACGTTCTAAACTGGTTTTATAGCATATTTACCTCTATTCCCTATTTATTACTGGTTTTGGCGATAGCAGCTGTATTACAACAAAAAGGAATTTTGTCTATCGTTTTGATTTTAGGTTTAACTGGCTGGACAGGTGTGTTTCGTTTAATTCGTGCTGAATATATGAAGCATACCTCACGTGAATATGTGCTTGCGGCTAAAGCTATTGGGGTGAGCCACCTGAGACGAATGTTTGTGCATATCTTTCCCAATGTCAGTCATATTGCACTGGTTCAAATGTCAATTTTAGTGGTTGGATTTATTAAATCAGAAGTGATTTTAAGTTTCCTTGGCTTTGGTGTTCCTGTAGGGGTTGTGTCATGGGGCAGTATGCTAAATGAGGCACAAAGCGAGCTCATACTGGGTAAATGGTGGCAATTGGTTGCTGCATCAGTCGCAATGGCAGTACTCGTCACGGCATTTTCAATGTTTACAGATGCATTACGTGATGCACTAGACCCTAAATTAAAATAAGGAGCACATCAATGTCAGAACAATATGTGACACCTCCTGTATTGCTCAGTGTTCAAGATCTGAGTGTGAGTTTTAAGGGGGAAAATAAGCAATTCATTGAAACTGTAAAAGGTATTTCTTTTCAGATTCCAGCCAATACCACCGTGGCATTGGTGGGTGAGTCTGGCAGTGGTAAGTCAGTGACCTCTTTGGCAACAATGGGACTATTACCCAAAGATCAGTCTCGTATCGCTGAAAAAAGTAAAATTATGTTTGAAGGTCAAGATTTACTGGGTTTGACAACCAAACAAATGCGTAAGATTTGTGGTAAAGACATTGCCATGATTTTTCAGGAACCGATGTCATCGCTTAATCCTGTCTTTACCGTAGGTGATCAAATTGCTGAAATTCTACGTATTCACTTAAACATGGGACGAAAACAAGCGCGTCAACGTGCACTTGAATTACTCACTGAAGTGGGTATTCCTACACCAGAAACGAAAATTGATGCTTATCCCAATCAACTTTCTGGTGGTCAGCAACAACGTGTCATGATTGCAATGGCAATTGCCTGTGAACCGAAATTACTGATCGCTGATGAACCCACCACAGCATTAGATGTTACGATTCAAAAACAAATCTTAGATTTGTTAGAGGCTTTGCGTAAACGCCGCCAAATGTCGATGCTATTTATTACTCATGATTTGGCTTTGGTGAATGAAATTGCCGATCAAGTCATTGTGATGCGTCATGGTGAAATTCGTGAGCAAGGTTTAGCCAACGAGGTGCTAGAACACCCCAAAGATCCATATACCAAAGCTTTATTGTTATGCCGACCAACATTATCACAACGTCCTTATCGTTTACCTGTCATCAATGACTTTCTTAAACAACAAGAAGGGCATTGGGTCGAAGGCGAATATTTGGCAAAAACAAAAATGCCGGAAAGAACACGTGGTTTAGTTGGTGGTGAAGAAATCATTTTAGAAGTCAAAGATTTAAAAAAATCATTTTTTAGCCGTAAAGGGTTCTTTGGAAAAGAGGAATATCAAGCGGTAAAAGGTGCATCTTTTCAATTGGCAAAAGGAAAGACATTAGGCTTGGTCGGTGAGTCAGGTTCTGGTAAAACCACGATTGGCTTATTGTTGATGCGTCTACAACAGGCTACAGGCGGGCAGGCATTATTTCAAGGTAAAGATATTTTGGCAATGTCAGAAAAAGAATTCACTCAATATCAACGTAAAATTCAGATTATTTTCCAAAACCCATATGCTTCACTAAATCCACGTTTTACGGTTGGACAGATCTTGATGGAACCGATGCAGATTCATCGCATTGGTGCAAACGATGTGGAGCGCAAACAGTTTGCTTTAGCCTTATTGGAGAAAGTCAGCTTATCTGTACAGGCTTTTGATCGTTATCCACATGAGTTTTCGGGTGGTCAGCGTCAACGGATTGCAATTGCTCGTTGTTTAACTTTAAAGCCTGAAATTTTAATTTGTGATGAGTCAGTATCTGCATTGGATGTATCTGTTCAAGCTCAGGTGTTAAATTTACTTCAGGATTTACAAGATGAGTTTGGATTAAGCTATATTTTTATTTCACATGATCTATCTGTAGTGAAATATATTTCTGATCAAATCATGGTGATGAATCATGGTGATATTGTCGAAATTGCCAATTCTGATGAACTGTATCAGTCACCTAAACATGAGTATACCAAACGCTTGTTGAGTGCCATTCCAAAAGCTGTCGTTGAGTAACTGTTGTGATCCGATGCAAATTAAAAAGCCACTCAATCGAGTGGCTTTTTAGCGTTTAGTCTATGTATGACTTAAAACTTTTTAAAACCTTTATTCACTACAAAAGGTTTTTTCTTTTCAGGTTGTTCACTACGTTCTTGACGGTCTGAATAATCACGACGATCATTGCTGTAACGTTCATCTGAGCGGTTACGGTTTTGTGGTGAACCATAGCGGTTTTCAGAGCGGTTGCTGTTAAAGCTGTTGCCACGATTATCTGCACGATCATTATTGTAGCTGTTGCCACCAGAACGCGCTTTATTAAAACGGTTTTCAGAACGTTCATTACGTTGATCAGCACGATTTTCACTGCGGTTTTGACCATATTGATTTGAACCCGTTTTATAGTCGCGTTGTTCATTATGGTTAGTTTGTTGCTCACCTTCATTGTCACGACGTTGCTGACGAAGGAAACCGCCGCGACGAGCAGCCATTGGTTTGTCTTGCATACGTTCTGTACGGCGTTTTGCCATACCAAATAGACCCGTACCTTGACGTGGTTTTAGTTCAACCGCTTTGGTTAAATTATCAATATCAGTTTTATCCAGTTCCATCCAACGACCTGTACGAAGTTCACGAGGCAAAATCACAGTACCGTAACGTGTACGGAGTAAGCGACTTACTTTTAAACCTTGTGATTCAAAAATACGGCGAACCTCACGGTTACGACCTTCTTTTACAACGACTTGGTACCAGCGATTGATCCCTTCACCACCAATTTCAGAGAAAGATTCAAATTTAGCTGGACCATCATCTAAAACAACGCCATTTGTCATGTTGTTTTTAAGTTGAGGCGTGACTTCTCCCATGACACGAACAGCATATTCACGTTCGATTTCATTTGAGGGATGCATTAAACGATTGGCAAGTTCACCATCGTTTGTGAAAAGCAATAAACCGGTAGAGTTAATGTCTAAACGACCTACCATGACCCAACGGTCGTTGGCAATTGGCGGTAAATGATCAAACACGGTCGGGCGAGATTCTGGATCATTACGTGAGCAGATTTCACCTTCTGGTTTGTAGTAAATCAACACACGACGACGGATTTCGTCTTCAATTTGGAATTGAACCTTACGACCATCGATGCGAAGCTCATCACCTGGTTCGATACGTTCACCCACTTGAGCAACCTGCCCGTTGACACTTACACGACCAGCGGCAATGACCTCTTCCATATAACGGCGAGAGCCCAGACCAACTCGTGCGAGTACCTTTTGCAATTTTTCACTCATGACAGCATAACCTTAGAAATAATCATCAACAGTGCACCTATTTAAGACTTTGGCGCTTGCGCATCCAAAGCCATAAAAGCTTCCTTGGCGTCCTGTAGGGGAGGCAATTGATCCAAAGACACTAGACCAAAGGCATTTAAAAATTGTGGCGTCGTTACCAACAACGCGGGTCTTCCTGGGAGCTCACGGTAACCAGATTCTTTAATCCAGTTCCAATCAAATAAAGTCCTGAGTATTTGACTATTATTTGTCACTCCTCGTATTTGCTCAATATCAGCGCGGGTTACAGGCTGATGATAAGCAATCACTGCAACAGTTTCTAACAGTGATGGCGATAATCTGGTTGGTCGATCAGGCCAAACTTGTGCAATCATATTGCGATATTTAGCACGAACTTGAAAACGATAACCTTGAGCGGTTTCAATCAGCTCAATAGAACGACCATGTTGTAAAACAGACAGTTGTTGTAAATACTGTTGCAACTGCTGTTTAGAGTACTGATTTTGAAATGCTTCTTTTAAACGTGCTAGAGAGACAGGGGCGTCACTGGCAAAGATAATCGCTTCAAGTTGCATCAAAACTTCATGATGTAATTCATCAACATTAAATACATTATTTTGATCTATGGTCATGCGTTTGCACCTTGAATGGAAAGAGGAGCTTCGACACCAGATGAAATAATTTGAACTTTTTGCTGACGCGTCAGCTCTAAGATTGCCATGAAAGTCACCACCATGCCCATACGACCTTGGTTTGGCTTAAGCAATTCTTGAAAACTGAGTACTCCACCAGATTGGGTCATATATTCAATATAAGCAATACGTTCTTCAAGCAGGACAGGCTCTTGTTCAATTTTATGGGTAATTGGTTCAGGGCGGTTAAAAATGCAGTACAAGGCATCTTTTAACATGTTGACATCATAGCCCTCATATACTTTTGGAATTTCACCAATTGCCACATGACTGGCAAAAGTATCTCGGTCTAAAACAGGCATTTGCCCTAAACGTTCAGCTGCTTGTTTGATTCGTAAATAAGTTTCTAAACGATCAATAAGTTCTTGTTTTGGATCTTTTTCGATATTAATTGTTTTCGGTTTTGGCAACAACAAGCGCGATTTTAAATCAGCTAACAGTGCCGCCATGACCATGTAGTCCGCAGTGAGTTCAATGTTAAGCGATTTCATATTGTCCATATAAGACAGATATTGCGTTGCAATTGGAGCAATATCCAATTGTAAAAGATCAAAACCGTTTTTCTGAATCAGATAAATTAAAAAGTCGAGTGGTCCTTCGAAATGTTCAAGCAGAATTTCGAATGCAGCAGGAGGAATGTATAAATCCTCTGGAATTTCTTCTTGCCATTCATCCAATACACGGATGTTGGAAATGGATTCCATAGGATGATGAGTTGCTTGAGTCATTACAATTATTAGCCACGCGAATTTTCAAAGGCATGTTTATTCGTGCTACCACGCATAAAACAGTTGCTTTGGCGCAAGGTGGTGACGAATTACGAAAAGATAGTAGGTGCATTTTAAAGTAAAAGTTCGCAGGAATACATTGCTAAATCATAAAAACGATAAAAAACCTGAAAATAAATAGGGAATATCACGTCACAAAATATGTCAGACTGTCGATAAAATCATCGGAAATTTAAAAAATTATCGTGAGATCATCGACTTACAAAGACCAAATATATAGAGTATAAATGGAGAATTTTTTTATTAAGTTGTTGTAATTAAAATAATTTTTATTGGTTTTTGTTAGTGTGGAGCTAGCCATTTTATGTATGTGCTGGAGGGGAAGTCGTATAGATCAATAAAAAAAGCATGAGGATGAGTCATGCTAAAGAGGGAACTGAATTCAAAAATATTTAGGTTTTTAGTCCCTTTTATAGGATAGCCATACTAAGCTCTGGGAATTGAGCCTGAAAACTAAAAACTTTTGGTGAGTGCAAAAGTCACGGTTGAGTCAATTGGATTAGAAACTTTAGCATTTGGGTTACCGTTACTATAGTTCTGATAGAAACCATCTTTATCCCAGGCTTTGCTATAACTCAAACTGCTTGAAATCTGATAAGGCAATTGTTTACTGATGGTCAAACTTACATCCTGAAAGTTAGCCTCAGAAAAATTTCGAATACGTTGGTGACCATAGTGTGCATTTACAGACCAACCTTGAGTAATGGGTTGATACCAATTCAAGTCTAGATATCCAGAGCCACGAGAGTGTTGATTGTTGCCAATCGCTAAGGTGTCAGAGTTATTGCCAAAGTAGTCTTGTGTATAGGTGATGGCATATTTCAAGCTGAATGGACCATAACTGATTTCAGGAATGATCTCACCATAATTAAATCGGGTATGTGCCGTTTCTGCTGTAGTTTTTGCACCAGGGTAATAGTAATACGCGACTTTTGTACCTAGCGTAAGCTCACCGAAACTACGGCGATATCCGCTATATACATCCCATTCGACAGTCGCATCTCGGATAAAATCATCACTGACTGTAGATGCCCATGTTCCTGCAAAAAAACCATTGCTATGATTGTAATCTAAGCCACCTTGTACAGCAGGTTTCCCCCAAGTTTGTTGGAAACCACGTGAAATATATTGGCTTGCTATGGTTAGATTCGCGCTATACGGTGATGTCGTGACTGTACTCGATTCGTCTGCATAGATGCCTTGAACGTATATGCTGCAAGGAATGAGAAATAATAGTTGCTTTTTCATCTTATTCGTCCTTGAGTAATGCGCCAGCTCAGTGGTCACTCAGCTGGCGCAATACAGACCTCTATGAATGGATTGCACGCAAAGGTGCTTGGCGTACAGGCGTTGTTCCTGCCTTGTAATAGCCCGCTTCAGATCGTGGTAACTTTTGACCACGGATTTGATCTGCAATTTTTTCTGCGATCATAATGGTGGTTGCATTTAAGTTTCCAGTAATGATCAATGGCATGATCGAGGCATCTACGACACGTAAACCTTCTAAGCCATGTACTCGACCTTGACCATCCACCACGGCCATTTCATCTTCACCCATTTTGCAACTACAAGAAGGGTGGTAAGCCGTTTCTGCATGGTTTCGTACAAAATCATCTAGCTCAGCATCGGTTTGTACTTTCTTACCGGGACTGATTTCATCGCCTCGATAGGCATCCAAAGCAGGCTGTTGCATGATTTCACGAGTAATGCGAATTGCATCTCTAAATTCACGCCAGTCTTGTTCAGTGGACATATAGTTGAACAAAATACTTGGATGTTGAAACGGATCTTTTGAATTGAGCTTGATTCGACCACGAGACGGTGAGCGCATGGAACCGACATGCGCTTGAAAGCCATGTTCTTTAACAGCATTACTACCATTGTAGTTAATCGCCACAGGCAAGAAGTGATATTGGATATTGGGCCAATCAAACTCATCTGAGCTACGGATAAAGCCGCCTGCTTCAAACTGGTTACTTGCGCCAATGCCTGTGCCATTAAAGAGCCATTCAGCACCAATCGCAGGCTGATTAAACCATTTTAGTGCTGGATACAGAGAAACAGGCTGCTTACACTTATACTGTAAGTACATTTCCAAATGGTCTTGTAGATTTTCACCCACACCTGGCAAATCATGAACCACAGCAATATCCATTGATTTGAGGAAAGTGCTTTGACCTACGCCTGAGCGTTGCAAAATTTGTGGTGAAGCAATCGCACCTGCACACAGTAAAACTTCCCGTTTTGCTTGCGCTTGTTTTAAATTGGCTTGATCAGCACCCAGAATATACTCTACACCGACAGCTTGTTTGTGATTAAAAAGAATTTTATTGGTGGTTGCATGGGTGACAATGGTTAAGTTTGGTCGACCTTTCGCCATATCCAAATAACCACGCGCTGTACTTGAACGACGACCTTTCGGCGTTACAGTACGATCCATTGGACCAAAGCCTTCTTGTTGATAGCCGTTCAAATCGTCAGTGCGTGGGTAACCTGCTTGTACGCCTGCTTCAACCATGGCATGGAACAGTACATTGTTGCCGTTTTTTGGCGTAGCCACAGAAACTGGACCGTTGTCACCATGATAGTCATTACCACCGATATCTCGTGTTTCGGCTTTTTTGTAATAAGGCAAACAATCCGCATAAGTCCAGTCTTCCAGACCTTTGTGGGTTGACCACTGATCTAGGTCCATAGCATTACCACGGATGTAGCACATTCCGTTAATCAACGAAGAGCCACCTAGACCTTTACCACGACCGCATTCCATACGGCGATTGTTCATATGGGGTTCTGGGTCGGTTAAATACGCCCAATTGTAACGACGACCTTGTAATGGATATGCCAAGGCAGCAGGCATTTGGGTACGGAAATCTAAACGATAGTCAGGACCGCCTGCTTCTAATAATAAAACAGTGACATCTTTGTCTTCAGTCAAACGAGTAGCCAATACATTTCCGGCAGATCCTGCGCCAATGATAATGTAGTCATAGGATTGAGTATTCATAATTATCCTTTTTGTATTTCTTAAAGGTGCCAATGCAATCAAGTGATGACATGGCACATAGGATGGATTGAGAGGGAAGGGGTGAGTGCATTAAAAAATGCTTTGGTACTCACCTAATTCAACTTGAATCGATTTAATGCGTGTGTAATGTGCGAGTGTAGTCAAGCCATTTTCACGACCCACACCAGATTGCTTATAACCGCCAACTGGCATTTCTGCAGGAGATTCACCCCAAGTATTGATCCAGCAAATTCCTGCTTCGATTTGGTGAATAATACGGTGTGCTCGGGTGATGTCTTGAGTCACAACACCCGCTGCAAGACCAAAAGTCGTGTCGTTAGCACGGCGAATGACTTCTTCCTCGGTGTCATAACTGAGAATGCTCATCACAGGTCCGAAAATTTCTTCTTCAACAATGCGCATATCATCTTGACAGTGACTAAAAACAGTCGGTAATACATAAGCCCCTTTGGCTAAATCACCTTCAGTCGCACGCCCACCACCGATAAGCAGTTTTGCACCTTGTTGTTTGCCTGACTCAATGAAAGACAATACCTTTTCCATATGTGGAAAGCTGGTGAGCGGACCAAAGTTGGTGTTTTCTGACATTGGATCGCCAATCCGAATTCGCTTAACACGTTCAACAATCGCTTTTTCAAAGTCAGCGAGTAAAGATTTAGGCACAAAGACGCGTGTACCATTGGTACATACCTGTCCTGAGCTAAAAAAGTTCGCCATGATGGCAATGTCGGCGGCACGGTCTAGATTGGCATCATCGCAAATGATCAATGGTGATTTACCACCGAGTTCCATTGTGACTTCTTTAAGGGTTGAACCTGCTGCACTGGCCATGACTTTCTTGCCTGTTTCTACACCACCTGTAAAAGAAATTTTTTCAATCACAGGGTGTTCAGTCAGCCATTGTCCAATTTCACGACCTGCACCTTGTACAACGTTAAATACGCCATCTGGCAGACCTGCTTCCGTATAGATTTCTGCAAGTTTAAATGCTGTAAGCGGGGTAGTTTCACTTGGTTTGAAAATCATGGCATTTCCCGCTGCAAGGGCAGGAGCAGATTTCCAAAGTGCAATTTGAATTGGATAGTTCCAAGCACCAATGCCTGCAACCACACCCAATGGTTCACGACGGGTATAAAAAAAGCTGGAATCACGAAGGGGAACTTGTTCACCTTGAATCGCAGTGGCAAGTCCTGCGTAATATTCTAAAACATCAGCCCCTGTGACAATATCAACAGTTGACGTTTCGCTATAGGCTTTACCTGTATCCAGTGTTTCTAAGTGCGCTAACTGGTCATTACGCTCACGAAGAATATCTACAGCACGGCGTAAAATACGTGAACGTTCCATCGCCGTCATGGCTGCCCAAATTTTCTGACCTTGTCGTGCGCTTTGAACAGCTGTTTCAATATCTTGTTGTGATGCTTGCTGAAGTGTTGCAATCACCTCACCATTGGCAGGGTTAATACTATTAAATGTTTTACCACTGGTCGCGGCAACATAGCGACCATGGATATACAATTGATGAACTTGTGAATCACTCATTCTGTCTCTCCTGCAAAGGTTTTTGCGCAAATTGCAATTGCGTTTTTACATAATCATAAGCAATGGATCGTGCCAGTTCACTGTCAAATTCATCATGACTGACTAAACTGCCACGTAACCATAATCCGTCAATCAAAGCTGCCAATCCACGCGCAGCAATACTTGCCTGTTCTTTGTCCAACAACTTGAGGAAATGAAACTTCAAGTTTGAATATAGACGTTGGTCGTTAATTTGTTGCAAGCGTCCCAATTCAGGGAGATGCATACTTGCAGACCAAAAGTCTAACCAGATACGCATCGCTTGTTTATTGACCTGGCTGATATCAAAGTTGGAATCAATAATTGCCTTAATCTGGCTTTCTGGATGCGTATCTGCTTCAGCTTTATTCTGGTCGGTTTTTCGACGCAAAACGTTGAGCATTTCTTGCATACAGGTATTGATTAATCCTTGTTTATCACCAAAATAGTGACTGACTATACCTGTTGATAATTCAGCTTTTTTTGCAATTTGTGCAATGGTTGTATTGGACAATCCCACTTCATAAATCACATGAAATGCGGCATTGATAATTTCTTCACGTCGCACATGCTCTGGTTTTACTCTACGCTTTGTCATGCTTTTCCATTCGCCCTAAACAGGGTTTTTATCTAACATTTCTCGATGTAGAGCATCATAACATTTTAATCATACTTTTTATTGATTGAACGTTCAATCAATAAAAAGTATAATCTGCAAAAATCAATAATTCTTTGATGGGCAATATAAGATCTAAATGGCTAAATCAAGTTCGTTGAAGGTTGGTGTGCTAAGTCGAAAAAAGTGCCTATCATCTTGTTTTTAAAGAAAATACACCGTTTGCAAGGAGCAAGAGCATGGTGTCAAAAAGTCATGAAGGATCCGAATCCGAACATGTTCGATTAAATTTATTTGTATTTGGTAGTTCAGCAGTCAGTATCGGTATTTTTGGGTTATTATTTGTGTTATTTCCTGAAAAAAGCCAATTTTGGCTGACCTATGTACAAGAGCAAGCCAACCAGCTATTTGGTTGGTACTATATGTTGGTGATCGTCGGCTGCATCGGTTTCGTTGCTTGGTTAGCTTTTTCAAGGTTTGGTCAAATTCCTTTAGGTAAAGATGACGATAAGCCTGAGTTTGGCTATCTGGCTTGGGTTTCCATGTTGTTCTCTGCAGGTATTGGGATCGCCTTACTCTATTATGGTGTTGCTGAACCAGTTGATCATTTCCTACGACCGCCAGAAGGTGAGGGTGGAACCATTCAAGCAGCACGTGATGCCATGATGTATAGCTTTTTACATTGGGGCATTCATGGTTGGGTGCTCTATGCCTTATTGGGTGTGACTCTGGGCTATTTTGCCTTCCGCCTAGACTTACCTTTAGCACTACGCTCAGCACTGTATCCAATTTTTGGTCAAAAGATCTATGGTTTGATTGGTGACTGTGTTGACGGCTTTGGTATTTTAGCTACAGTCATTTCTTTGGTCACCAATTTAGGGATTGGTGCATTGGTTCTGGTCTCAGGAATTAGTTATTTACTCCCAGAAATTCCCAATAATAATATTACCTTGATTAGTGTGGTCTTGGTGATGATGGTTGTTGCAACGATTACCACGGTAGTTGGTATTGAAAAAGGTTTAGCTTGGCTTTCAAGGATTAATTTACGTTTACTCTATGCTTTATTGCTTTTTGTATTTTTAACAGGACCCACCAATCATTTGTTGAATGGTCTGGTACAAAATATTGGTGATTATCTTAATCATTTTGTCGTTAAAAGTTTTGATGTGTATTTATACAATCAAAAAGCCAGTGCGTGGTTAGGTTCGTGGACAGTGTTTTACTGGGCATGGTGGATTGCTTGGGCGCCATTTGTAGGAATGTTTATTGCCCGAATTTCAAAAGGTCGTACAATTCGCGAAGTGGTATTGGGTGTATGTCTGATTCCTCTTGGTTTTACACTGGCTTGGCTTTCTATCTTTGGAAATACTGCGATTGATTTGATTTTGAATCAAAAGCAAAAAATCCTAGGGGATATGGTGTTAACTGATCCTGCTTTGTCTTTGTTTAAATTATTAGAATATTTACCTTTCAATCCTTATGTGGCTGGTATTGTCGTGGTGATCTGTTTTGTCCTATTTTTGACTCCAGTAGGTTCAGGGACATTGATGATTGCGAATTTATCTACCAAAGGTGGAAGTAGTGAAAGCGACTCACCGATCTGGTTACGAATTTTCTGGTCAGTGGTGATTACATTGGTCAGTGTTGGTCTGTTGTTGGCAGGGAGCTTCCATTCCATGCAAAGCGCCGTAGTACTCTGTGGATTGCCATTCTCTGTAATTATTTTGTTGTATATGTTTGGTATGAGAAAGGCGTTGTTACAGGATCATTTTAAACCTCAACCACCAATTTCACAGCAAGCACCCCAGCAAGAGCATTCAAGTCAAGACCCATCTTGATTGTGTAAATCCAGATACACCCATTCTGAAATATGTAATCTACTTATATTCAGAATGGGAAAATTGATATCTAGATAAATAATTTACTTGATGAATTTGACAGTATCTTTTATCTGTGAACAGTATGACACCTTAGTCTTGGTGGTCGTGTTCAATTCAATATCTATCATTCATTGATAAGACTGACACAAATCGAAATTTTTCTCAAAATACAAGGTTGTAAAAGTGCCTTATTGATATGATGCAAGTTTTCAAAAATGGCATCATTTAGATCAATGTTGTGAACAACAAGAAACACCCAGAAGCGAAAAGCAAGCTAAGGACGATACGTTTAAACTGAATTTCAGAAATTTTGTAAAACATTTGTGCACCCATCATTGCTGGAATACTCACTGCAATAATAATCAGTGCAAAATAAGGTAAATGTAAGCGTTGAATCGTCCCTTGGTAGAGATAGATCAATAGGGTAAATAACTGAATGGCAAAATTAAAGTGTCTCAGAATATAGCGCTGTTGGGCTTTAGGTAGGTTTTTAAGCATCACCCATGCAGAAGGTGCTGCACCACAAAAACCACCTAATCCACCTAAAACTCCACCTACAAAGCCGATGCAAATGTCAGCGATTTTTCCTAATGCTTGAATGCGTGGGAATTCAGGTGCAAAAAGCATGATTGGACACCAAAGCATGAGAAACAGCCCGAGTATAATTTTAAAACTATTGCCATCAATCAAGTGTAAAAGGTAAGTTCCTAATGGAACACCGATGAGTCCTGCAATCAGATAGGGCAATACCAAAGAAAAAGAAAAGTCATGTTTTTGCTCTCGCCCCAGTGCGATGAGATGACTCCATAGAGAAGCAAAGACCACCAACGGTGCTGCCAGTTGAGGTGGTAATACCCAAACCCAAAAAGACATCGCAATTAAAGCAAAGGCAAAACCTGTTAAACCTTGCACAAAGCCTGCAATCATGGCACCGAGAATGAAAATAAACCAAGTCATTTTTTAGTGTGTTATATCGAGCTGGAAAAGGGGCATGGTATTCCGACCAAAAGGATGGGATCAAGCACTCGATTCTAAAAGAAATGAATGAATGGCTTCATCATTTATTTAGATTAAAATTGAGATTCAAATCGTCATTCTTGCATTGAATTTCAGCCAATAAAAAAGCCCCTAACTTTAGAGGCTCAATATTCATTTTATGTCTAAATAATAAGTGAATTAATCATTATTAGGTTTTAATGATTGGGTTAAACCATTGATATCACCACCTTTGATGCCTAACTCATTCATTAAACTATCAATTAACGGTGCTTGAGAGCGATAACGAAGTGCGCTGTTGACGACTTGATCAGAAAGCGCAACTTGAGTTTGTTCACCTGATTCTGAGCTTCCAGTCGAGCCAGCAACACCGCCTAAACCATTGACTTGGAGAATCTTAATATCATCAATATTTTCCATCGGTTTAACACTTTCACGAATGATTTCAGGTAGGTATTTCAATAACGCTAAACGAATTTGCATTTCAACTTGTTCAGTTGAAAGGACATTATTGGCTTCGTTCACTGCACGCGTACCCTCAGCATCCACTTGATATTGTTTCTCTTGAGCGGCTGCAAGTAGCATTTTTGCATCAGCCTCACCTTTGGCTTTTAATCGAACCTTTTCTGCTTCCGCTTGTGCTGCAATACGTACAGCTTCTGCATCATCTACTGCCGCTTGTTTTGATGCTTCTGCTGCAACAGTAATGGCAATCGCATCTGTTTCAGCAACTTGTTTCGCAGCAACCAACTCAACTGCTTTTAAACGCTCAGCTCGCTGAGTTTCTCGAACTGTGGTCACTTCTTCTTCCGCTTTTACCGCTTGTGCACGCGCTTGATCTGCTAAGGCTTTTGCTTCAGATTCTGCGCGTGATTTTTCAGCAATCGCGATGGCACGGTCTTGTTCAGCCAGTTCAATGGTTTTCTTCTGTTCTACTTGGGCTTTTTGAATCAACTGTGCTTTTTGAATATTTTCATTTTCAACATCTCGTGCTGAAGCAATCCGTTTGATTTCAACTTCACGTTCAGCGGCAATACGCGCCTCTTCGGCTTCTCGTTTTTTTGCCGCTTCTTGGGTCGCGATTTCAGCAGACTGTTCAGCTTTACGAATGGCAATTTCACGTTCTTGTTGCATTTTTGCATATTCTTCTTCGCGAAGGATTTGCAAACGCGCTTGTTCAGCTTCTAAGTTTTTGGCTTTGATTGCCAGATCATTGTCCTGTTCGATGTCATTTCGTTTTTTACGACGGTCTTCAATGGTTTCGGTTAATTTGGTTAAACCTTCAGCATCGAAAGCATTTTGTGGATTAAAATATTCAAAACTGGTTTGGTCCAAACCTGTCAAAGAAACAGTTTCAAGTTCTAAACCATTTTTAAATAAATCTTCTGAAACCACTTGTTGAACTTTTTGGACAAAATCAACCCGCTTTTCATGTAACTCTTCCATTGCCATTTCAGCTGCAACTGCACGAAGTGAGTCCACAAATTTACCTTCAACCAAGTCTTTTAGTTCTTGCGGTGACATGGTTTTTTTACCCAGCGTTTGGGCTGCCGTAGCAATTGATTCTGCGGTAGGTTTTACACGAACATAGAATTCCGCCATCACATCTACCCGCATGCGATCTCGAGTAATCAATGCTTGATCTGTCGCACGTTTAACTTCAAGTCGTAGTGTATTCATATTGACAGGAATCACTTCATGTAAAACAGGAAGTACAATTGCACCGCCATTCAAAATGACCTTTTCACCACCAAAACCAGTACGAACAAAGGAAACTTCTTTACTCGAACGTTTATATAAACGGGCAATGATCACGCCAATAATGATCAGTGCTGCGAGCACAATGCCCGCTAAAACCAGTATTTGATATAAATTTGAATTCAACATTTTATTATGCCTTCGTTTGTTATTAAAAAATTAATCAAGAATTGCTTGAAAACCTACTTTTGTTCGCTGGGTGAGAATTACCGATTGACCCTGTGAAAAGACTTGGTCTAATTCAGGTTCAACCAAAATATAATGTGTTTGTCCAAATTGATCGATGACTTTGGCTTGAGCAGGGTAGTTCTGCTTTGCTTCGCCTAAAACAATCTGAGCTGTACGACCAATCAACTCGTCACTATGAATGGCAGTGGTTTCATCTTGGGGTAAAATTTTAGAGATCAGGGCTGCACAGAGACGGACTATGGGCATACATAAAAAAAGACTGGCTGGTGCAATTACCCAAATTGAAAAATAATGTTCTGTAAAGTGATAGAAAATTGTTTGAACAATAAAGCCAAATAGGGCATAAACAGTCAAAAAAATAATCAACCAAACTAAGACAGGAACTCGTCCCAAATAGAGCCAATCTAAAAGTTTTACAAAAAAACCATGTTCTGTATGCAGATCAATATCTGGATGATGGGCTTCTAGAAGCTGATCAGGAACAAATTGGTCTAAAAAACCTTGGCTACTCGAACCAATAATGAGAAGCAAACACTCCACCAGTCCCAACAACAACATGAGGCAAAGACTTACGCTAAAAACTAAGTTAGATGAGTGTGTAAATAATTCCCACATATTGTTTTGCTCAAAATTATTGTTAAAAAATTTTTATAGATCGTATTTTAAATTTGAACTAATCCTACAATTATCATCAATTAATTCAATTAATAAATAAATAAAGTCTATCGGTTTTGTCGAAATATTGCAACTAAATATTTTTTGATTTTAATTAAAATCAATATCTTATCATTTTTAATAGTGGAAAAGTTGTTTGAAAATGATTGCTTGCATTTTGTTCAATGATTCCTTATAACTGTTGAAGTTAACAGACGGAACTGTAGACAAAAAAATACGCAATGATTGGGGTGATCATTGCGTAGAACAACGAATCTGCTTTCACAGTTCGGTTAAGGAGAAATGTTATGAATTTTGGGGAAGATTCATAACTTAAGTAGATAGTAGACGGTTCTGTCTGTTAATTCATTGGTATTCACGTAAACAAGTGTTAAATCTCGTAAATAAGGTTAAAATGTGAACAGTATCAATGAAAGAAACTTAATTTTAATCTATGTTTTTTATAGAGATTTTTAAGTTATATTGCATAAACAAACAATCTAAGCATATACAGTATTTTTTAACGAATGATAAATACACGGTTTGAAAAAATTAGATTTTGGCTATTTTTTAGCATCTTAAAAAGCATTTATCAGTGCTAGTTTGAGCGATGTTATGAATGTTTTGATGAAATGAACTGCGTTGGCTCGCTTTATTTATTGGTGATTGCTTAGTTTTAATTAAAATCACGTCAAATTGTCGTATTGAAGTGATAAAAATAATTAAATTTCTAAAAAATTATTTTTGACGATAAGCTTCGATTTACATGACAAACAATCCATGTTCCAAATTTACTTTAATCTTCGACTCAAATGTATGAGCGAGTCCAATTTAATGTATAAATAAAACGGCTATATATGATCATCATAAAACATGATGGCTGAGTGTATGCGCCGTTTTGAATTGAATTTGGTATGTCATTTTTCTTGCATTTGTAGTGTTTTTTTTCATAATAAGCTTTCTTATATTTGTGCGCTTTTTATCATGTCAGCATTAGAAATTTTTGCCGTTATTATTAGTGTGATTGGTGTTGGTTTGACAATAAAGCGTAATATGTGGTGTTGGTTATTTAATTTTTTTGCATTTGTCTTATACGCTTATCTATTTTTTACCTTTAAATTATATGGTGAAACCATTTTACAGCTATTTTTTATGCTGGTGAATTTTTATGGTTTTTATCACTGGTTTAAAGGTAAACAGCAAGATCATGAAATTCGAATTGAGCCCATTGCGATAAGTACTGTGTTTATTCAAATGTTGATTGCTGCTTTAGGTGGGCTTTTATTCGGTTTGTCATTGCATTATTTTACTGATGCAGCTTTGCCGATGCTAGACTCACAGCTTGCAGCATTTAGTTTATTGGCGACCTATTGGACCAGTCGCAAACACATTGCGACTTGGGTACTGTGGGTATTTGTTGATATTGTCTATGTGGCGATGTTTCTTTACAAAGATTTATTTTTGACTGCAGGTTTATATGCAGCATTTGTGGCTATGGCGGCATTTGGATGGTGGCAATGGGAACAAGTGAAAAAGAAACAATTGAGTCAGTTGTATAATGAAATCTAGTGGATATAAAGGTCGAGCATGCTGATTGACTTTGTTCAAATACACAAACAGAAATTTGAAGATCTGGCACAAAATATTGTAGATAGACCTGAAAAGTATCTTGATTTTGATTCAGTATCCGATTTTTATAAAGCTCAATGGCTCAATGATTTTCCTCAAGGAACGACATGGACTGTATCTGGTCTTGATGATGGTGCAGAAGACTTTTGTATTCATATTGAATATAAAAATCATTTTTTATCGATCGATGTGCAAGGTGTGCAAAAATTAACCAAGGTTCGTTATACAATTAGAGAATAATCGCTCAATGATTCAGATGCTTCATTTCGTTCATACAATTGTCATGTTTGCTGTCTATATTGATCATGTTGGGTAATTTTTAATCATATTTCAATAAAAAAATTTTGAGCGCTGAACTTTTCTCAAAGAGAAATCAACCTTCAAAAGTAAAAAATAATTGAATCACCAAATCTTTTAACCATCTGTATAAAAGCATAAATTTTATTGGATGTGATTGATATTAAAACACATATTTGTTTAATCAGACAGTTTGATGATATGTTCTCGATACATCCTAATTTTTGATTTTGATACTCGTGTTATAATTCAAAAAAACACAAGACACAAAAATTAAAAAATTAAATTTTATAACTTAAATAAATACAGTAATTTTGAATATTTTTTTTTATTTATTTTAAAATAAAATACAGCTATAAGTATATGTATGTAAATATTTTTTAAAAAATAAACTTGTCGTTGTTTTGAATTTTATTTACTGTAATTATATATTATTATTGAACTCAAAGTTCTTTTTGTTTTGGTTTGTTTAAATAAATACAATGAGTTAAATTTATCTAATGGTTTAAATGAATGCTATCCAATGTGTGAAATCAAAACAAACCAACTTATTTCATTCAATTTAGTCTTGCTATTAAAATAAATAGAATTAAGAAATGGTACTATTTAAAAAAATGACTTACTTTGATTTTTCTAAGTGTTATATTTTAATCATCGATATGAAAAATAAAAATAGAGAGTAATTCACTATTTTTGACGGGTGAATGGTAATATGAAGCAAAAAAATAGAGGGGTAATACATTCCTCCGCTGAAGTTTTTATACACGACAACATGATCATGAATTGGAGTAATTATAAAAAGTGCAGCTTGGTCCTATTACTTGGTGGTATAGATGTTTTGTTATGGATCATATGGTGGTATTTCAGTGAAGCAAAAGTAGATATACAACCTTGGATTAATCAAGCCTTTTATCCAACGTATATTCGGATGTTGTCTCTTGCCACAATTGGTTTTTTTGTGCTCATTTTTCTGATTCGATCTTTAAAAAAAATTTCTATTTTTGAAAAAATTATTCCTTATATAACGATTGTATATTTTGGCACTATTTTTATTTATGGTGCTTATTGTATAGGTATCTTTAGTCCAGCTTCGACTGCTGGTTTTGTCAGCTTGATTACGGTTGGTTTGGTGTTGTTTGAACGGCGGGTTGTTTATTTAACAGTTATTCCAATTAGTTGTTTTATGTTGATTTGTATTGTATTGAGTCTTACCGGTCAGATTAGATATGCCCCGATTTTCAGTGAAGAACTGCTGGTAATGCCGTTGTATCGCAATGCATTTTGGGTATATTGCATGTTGTATTTTTATATTCCAATTTTCTTTGCAAGTTTAGTTTTGTTTGAGGTTCTTCTTACACAGTGGCGTAAACGCGAAAAAATGATTGAGCAAGTGAGTATTATTGATCCTTTAACTGGCATTTTTAATCGCCGTAAAATCAGTGAAAATATTGATATGCTCAAACAACAACAAAGCTCTTTTGCGATTGTGTTGTTAGACCTTGATTATTTTAAAGATATTAATGATAAATATGGTCACGATATAGGCGATATCGTTTTACAACAAGTTGCTGGGATATTGACTGAAAATATCCATGAAGAGGATATTGTTGGACGCTTTGGTGGTGAGGAATTTATCATTTTGACCAGAGGTGGTCAGCTCGCCAAAGCCATTGATATCGCTGAGCGATGCCGTAAAGCAATTGAGAAAGAAGTGATTTTACTGGATACTCAACGCAAAATTAGCATTACTGCAAGTTTTGGCGTTGCAGCCTCAATCAATCCTTTTGGAATTACCAAAGAAGAAATTATTCGTCAGGCAGATCAAGCGTTATATTTGGCAAAAAAGAATGGGCGCAATCAAGTTCGTCATTTCTTGGAAATTAAAATTACCCATTCAATGGAATCTAAACAAGTGATTTAGGGGCTGTGGACATTTCATAAATGGCTTGCGTTGTAGGTTAAAATTGAGCAGGTAAGGCATGAAATGAAGAGAATAGCGAGACTATTTTTAAGTTTCATAACGTAGCCTGAGATAATTTTAGCCACAACCCTGAGCAAGAACAAAGCACTGCTTTGTTTGCAGCGCAAGGCGCAGCGGGGACTAGTGTGTTTTTTGTCGCTTCGTCGTTCCGAACTACTCATTTAGAATGACTAAATTTCGTATTTCGCGCCTAGAATCGCCTAAAAAACACACCTAGTCGCAAACATAGACGAATTGTCCACAGACCCTAATGTATTTCAAATTTTTTTCGGTAAATTAAGCTGGTCAGTAGGGTGAAGCAACACAACACGACAATATAGTACATTGCACCAATATCACTATATAAACTGAGCCATTGTACTAATGGGAGCGTTAATCCACCTGCGATGGCATAAGCAACGTTATAAGAAAAAGAAATTCCTGAAAAACGAATTTGTGCAGGAAACATTTTTACCATGCTATAAGAAACTATACCTACCGTACCTGAAAATAAACCCAATAGCATATAGAGGCTAAAAATGGTGGATGGAGTTACATGCCCCAAACTGTTGTAAAAAATAGCTGAAATAACAGCGACACACAGTGAACCCCAGAACATAATACGACCTGCACCAAAGCGATCAGCCAATGTTCCTGCAATCACACAACCCAACATCTGCATTAAGATTGCAGCACTTTGCATTTGAAATGCATCTGTACGTTGAAAAGCAAAAGTCCCCGTGAGTAAATTAGGCATCGCTAAAATAATGACCACGACACAACCCGTTAAAAACCAAGTAAACAGCATTCCTATCAAAACCGCTGACTTATGGGAGCTTAAGACTTGTTTGATTGGTAGCGCTTTAGAGAGTTCTTTACGTGCTTGCATGGCTTTAAACACAGGTGTTTCTTTGAGATAGCTTCTTAGATATAAAGCAATTAATCCAAATATTCCGCCCAAAATAAAGGGAATACGCCAAGCCCAAGCGTGAATTTCTGTTTCATTAAATTTGAGTGAAATCAATAATGATGTTAGTGATCCCAATAAAATTCCTAACGATAAGCCTGCTGTGAGTAGACCATTGGCAAAGCCAATTTTCTTTTCAGGGACATGTTCTGAAACAAAAGTCCATGCTGCTGGAATTTCACCACCGATGGCAATCCCTTGTACCACACGCATAAGCAGTAATAATAGCGGAGCGGCAAGACCTATATCAGTATAGGTTGGCATGAGACCAATCATTAAGGTTGGCAGTGCCATTAATAAAATAGATAGACTAAAGAGACGCTTACGCCCTACCAAATCCCCAAAATGTGCCATGACAATTCCGCCCAAAGGACGGAAGAAATACCCAGCCGCAAAAATTCCATAGGTGTTCAACATCGCCCAAAAAGGACTCAGTGTGCTGGGGAAAAATAGTTCAGCAATGATTTTTGCGTAGAATACATAAATCACAAAATCATAAAATTCGAGTGCACCACCCAAAGAGGAGAGACCAAGCGTGCGTTTATCTTCCTGATTAAGATTTGTTTTTTCATCCATGTTGTAATATCTAAAAATAGTCGAAAATAAAATTTTAATAAACAATTTTTTCCTTGAATAATCAATCTTTATTTTGATCGTGTCAAAAAATTATTATGGGTGTCTGATGATTTATGTCTTCGCTTATGAAAGCTTTAGGAAAAAAGATGCCACTATATGCGAATAAACCATGGGATGAGGCTAAGAATCATTCCAATAGCGCTGATCAACAGATTATTTTCAATGAAATAGGGAAAAATCATTAAAGCGATACCACAGATGAAGGGCACGATCATTTTTTGTTTTTTTCCATAAATAAAATAACCTAATCCAATCGAACTAAAAATCAAACCGAGAAATAAGGTGGTACTATTCATTGGTACAATCTCATGAGTGAGTGACTGTTATTTACAAGATCATGATTAAAATTGAATTAAAGAAACAGTTTTAAATTTGATATTTGAACAATAAGAGTTGAGCACAAAAAGTGAATTGCTTGTATGGAATTATTCAATTGCGATTGAATCGCTAAATGTTAAAATCAAGGCATTGAACGATATGCTGATAAATCAGATAAGACCATGAGTATCATTTTACCCATCGCCCAACGTGGTGAAGATATTTTAAAATTAATTGCAGCCCCTGTTGCTGACACTGAGTTTTCAAGTACTTGGTTGGAAGAACTTGCCAAAGCACTAAAGACAACGATGTTGGAGCGAAATGGAGTCGGGATTGCAGCACCGCAAGTTTATATTTCTAAGCGTGTGATTATCGTCGCTTCACGATCTAATCCTCGTTATCCTGATGCGCCTGAAATGGATGCCATCACCATGGTCAATCCTGAAATCATTGAGCAATCAGTACAAGCTGTATTGGGAGAAGAAGGTTGTTTGAGCGTACCTGATGAACGTGGGCAAGTGGCTCGGGCTGAACAGATTACAGTGCAGTTTTTTAGTTTAAACGGTCAGAAAGTGATTCAGACCTTTCATGGTTTTCCTGCTCGAATTGTTCAGCATGAAATTGACCATTTAAATGGTGTGCTTTTCCTCGAGCGAATTTAATTTAGCAACTGGGCAAAAGCTATCTTGAGTAAACATATCGCCCAGTTTCCAAAGAATACACTTTAACTAGACTTTGCTCTTTGTAAAGCATCATTCCATAAGCTTAAATGATACTCACGTTGATCATTGCTCATATTCGGCTCAAAAGCTCGATCTAACTGCCAAGATTCTGAAATTTCATTTAGATTAGTAAATACATTGGTTTTAAGACCTGCCATAGCTGCCGCTCCCCATGCGGTAGACTCCAAAAGCTTTGGACGTAATACAGGGACATTTAAAATGTCAGCTTGAAATTGCATCAGCATATCATTTTGGCTTGCTCCACCATCTACACGGAGTTCTTTTAAAGGCTGAGAAATATCCGACTGCATTGCTGTAAGGACGTCGGAAACTTGAAATGCGATAGATTCCAAAGCTGCTCTGGCAATATGTGACTTATTGGTTCCGCGTGACATGCCGCAGAGTAATGCACGCGCATCACTGTCCCAATGCGGTGCCCCCAAACCTGTAAATGCAGGTACAAGCACAACACCATCAGTCGTGTTGACTTGGCATGCCAACTTTTCGACTTCAGCACTGTTTTTGATAATGCCTAAACCATCTCGCAACCATTGCACGATTGCTCCAGCCATAAACACACTGCCTTCAAGGGCATAGTTCGACTGGTTTTGACAGTTCCATGCTAAGGTCGTGAGCAGTTTATTTTGACTATACTGAATTTCGTTTCCTGTGTTGAATAGCATAAAGCAGCCCGTGCCATAGGTATTTTTTGCTGTACCTACTTCAAAACAAGATTGACCAAATAGCGCAGATTGTTGATCACCTAATACACCGCAAATTGGAATTTCAGCACCCAATAACCCTGTCGCAGTATTGGCAATATAACAGTCTGATTGAATAATTTGAGGAAGCACACTTGGGGGAATATTAAATATTTCTAAGAGTTCTTGGTCCCATTGCTGAGTTTTTAAATCCATCAACATGGTACGAGACGCATTACTGGCTTCGATCACATGTTCTGAGCCTTGGGTTAAATTCCAGATCAGCCAACTGTCAATTGTTCCAAAAGCAACATGGTTTTGCTCAGCCAGTTGTCTTAATCCTTCAACATTGTCCAATAGCCAAACCAATTTTCCTGCACTGAAATAAGGATCAATTCTTAATCCTGTTTTTTTGTGAATTTTTTCAGATAAATTTTGCTGGCTCAATTGATTACACCAGTCAGTCGCACGTCGATCTTGCCAAACAATAGCAGGGGCAAGTGGCTTTCCATTTCTTTTGTCCCATACAACGGTTGTTTCGCGTTGATTGGTTAAGCCGAGGGCTTTGATGTCTTTGGCAAGTAATCTGGCAGAGGCAATCGCTTGTTGAACCACGGCAATTTGTGTGGTCCATATTTCCATCGCATCTTGTTCTACCCATCCCGAATGCGGCGTTTTGATTTGGATTTCACGTTGTGCTGAAGCATATACTTTTCCATGCTCATCAAAGATGATTGCACGGCTAGAGGTCGTTCCTTGATCAAGTGAGAGTAAATAGCTCATCTTTTTTATATTTGTCCCTTGAAAAATACTGATAGTAGCGCAATTATAGGACTAGGCGCATCATTTAGAATAAATGTCGTGAATTATCTGCTTAATTTACAACATTTATGTTATGATGAGTTTGTTATCTGGGGATGTTATTGGCTTCGACGCTGATGATGAAGCTCATAGATGCATGCCGAGAGCGCATTTTCTCTCGTAAATAAAATTTGCATATTTTAGTCGCAAACGACGAATCTTACGCTCTAGCTGCCTAAGGGCAGTTTGTCCGCTTCACTGAATACTTGTGGTCAGTGAACCCGACCGAAGCGCACGCACACAAGTCCGTATAAAGTCAAGCCTCGGGGCTTTGTACTAAATTTAGAGGATCGCGTTTTGTACCCTGTTCGTCGGGTCACTTAGCGTTAAAATAATTGACGATATATAAGCATGTAGTATTCTCGAGTGTAGTGTTGGCGGACGCGGGTTCAACTCCCGCCATCTCCACCAAATTTGCAAATCATGATCTATCACAAACTTAAATGATGAATCATAAAACTTAATAAAGCCTTGAAATTTAACACTTTCAGGGCTTTTTAATGCCTAAATTACTATCACTAACATCATTTGAGAATAACGTACTATCAAGATATGATGTTACACAGGAGTGACACACGTGTAACAGGTGCTAAATGCTTTTAGATTCACAAGTAAAAATCTAAAAGCAAAAGAACAATAATATTCTCTTGATGATGAGGGCTTATCTATTGATTTCTACAGTAAGCTTCTTTATCAATTCTATTAGTCTTATTATCATAATCACCTCTACACAAGTACTAAAGATCAAAAAGGTTTCAATGACTCTGTTTCATTCATTCCGTTTATCTTGAATTAAGCTTCTCCAATCTATCTTTGAACCCGTATGTTAATAGGGTGTTGTGATTTGTTTCATATTGTTTTTGACTTTGTAGGTTCTGTTATACTCAGGTTGCAAATCTTTCCTCGAAAGGGGAAGTAATAAAAGTGTCTCAGCAATTTGATTACTCATTTTTTGGTCTGTAGTGATTAGTATCGTCTTTATCTGACAGTTGTTAATAGCAAGCTTCGGCTTACAAAGGGCAGTGATGCGCTTTGGTTTATTATTCTCCATCATCATTTTGCTGTTTATGTTTGGCTTAGCCAATACACTCAAATAGGATAAATTTAATCCTTTAGCAATGCGAGTGATCACGAAATTAACTCAGTTATCACATCATTACATCACTGAAAAATCAGAAACATTTAAATTGAGTAAATAACTTTTGTTTTTCATTTTCTATTCAGATATTTATTTTCATTGATTAAGCGATGGAAAGATGTAGATGAATATTTTCTTCTTCTCTAACTTCCTGAGGATTGTATGGCAACAGATAATCCAAGAGCAGTTGATGATGCTGCATTAGCAAATAAAGACCATTTAAATCGTGTGGTCTTTTATATTTCAGCGCTACTTATTTTAACATTTGCACTTGTTACGATTTTATTTAACGACTTTGCCAATCATTTATTGAATGTCGTGTTGGCTTGGGTTAGTGATAAATTCAGCTGGTACTATTTATTAGCTGCAACATTGTACTTAGTCTTTGTGATTTTTATCGCTTTCTCACGTTATGGCGATATCAAACTTGGTCCAAAGCATTCGAAACCTGAGTTTAGTCTATTAAGTTGGTCTGCGATGCTGTTCGCTGCTGGAATTGGGACCGACTTAATGTTCTTCTCGGTTGCAGAACCGTTATCGCATTATATGAATCCACCCGTAGGTGAAGGACAGACTTATGAAGCTGCACGTCAGGGCATGGTTTGGACATTATTCCACTATGGCTTAACAGGGTGGGGAATGTACGCCTTGGTGGGGATGGCATTGGGATATTTTAGTTACCGCTATAATTTGCCATTAACGATTCGTTCTGCACTATATCCAATCTTTGGTAAAAAAATTGATGGTCCTATTGGGCATACGGTTGATATTGCTGCTGTGATCGGAACGATCTTTGGTATTGCTACCACCTGTGGTATTGCAGTAGTTCAGATTAATTATGGTCTACATGTGCTGTTGGATATACCAGAGAATCTCTGGATTCAGATTGCGTTGATTTTAGTTGCTGTGATTGTGACTATTATTTCAGTCACCGCTGGTGTAAATAAAGGCATCAAGGTTTTGTCTGAAATTAATATCTATGCCGCAATTGGCTTGATGCTGTTCGTATTGTTCCTTGGGAATACCGAATTTCTGCTCAATGCACTGGTACAAAACTTTGGTGATTATATTAGTCGCTTCCCGAGTTTAGCTTTAGAAAGTTTTGCCTTTGATCGACCAAAAGACTGGATGAATAGCTGGACCTTGTTCTTCTGGGCATGGTGGGTAGCTTGGTCTCCATTTGTCGGATTATTTCTGGCGAGGATTTCTCGCGGTCGTACAATCCGTGAATTCGTTTGTGGAACTTTGATCATTCCTCTGTTGTTCACTATCACATGGTTGTCTATTTTCGGTAATAGTGCCTTACATAGTGTGATCTTTGATGGTAATAGCACACTGGCACAAACCGTATTAACCAATCCTGCACATGGCTTTTATGACTTACTTGCTCAGTATCCAGGCTTTGCCTTTATTGCCAGTATTGCCACCATTACAGGTTTACTTTTCTACGTGACTTCAGCAGATTCAGGCGCTTTGGTACTCGGGAACTTCACGACCAAATTTTCTAGTGTTGATCATGATGCCCCACGTTGGTTGCGTATCTTCTGGGCTACTGCAATTGGCTTACTGACGGTAGCCATGCTTATGGCGAACGGAATCACCGCCTTGCAAAGTGCAACAGTCATTATGGGATTACCCTTCAGTTTTGTCATGTTGTTAGTGATGGCAGGTTTGTATAAATCCTTGCGCTTGGAAGATTATCGTAAAGCGAGTCGTAGTCCAAATGCAGCACCTGTAGTAGGGAATGTTGATATTCTAAACTGGAAGCAACGTTTGTCTCGTGTCATGTTTCATCCTGGTAGTCGTGAAACACTGAGTATGCTCGATAGCGTGTGTAAACCTGCGGTTCAGACGGTTGCAGATGAGTTGGTTAAACGTGGCATGAGTATCGAAGTAACGCAAGGAGAGGTCGAAGATAGTGATACCTTGTATCATCTTGATTTAACCATCTACATCGAAGAAGAGTTTAATTTTATTTATCAGATCTGGCCTGTGCGTTATATCACACCGACCTTTAGTGAGCGTGGTAAACGCGGTATGCAATATTACTATCGTTTAGAAACTTTCTTGTACGAAGGTTCGCAGGACAATGACTTGGTCGGATACACCAAAGAGCAGGTGATTAATGATATTTTAGATAAGTACGAACGTCATATGACCTTTTTACATATCAATCGAATTAGCCCCGGAAATCGTCCTTTGTATCCTGACTCACAAGACTAATGTTTTGATATAAAACTCCCTCGATTAAGTATGTTCTACTTAAGGGGGGAGTTCATTATGGGATATTTTTTATAGCTTCAGCCATTAATTTTGTGATTAAAGGGAAATTTTACCTTGAAATGATAATTCTCAATAGGATTAATATTTAGAGGGGCTGTGCTAGATCTAGATAATTTTTAAATTCTGGTCAAAAATATTCATACTTTCATAAAATGAAAGTTAAGTTTCCATAATCAATGTTCTAATGTTCTTTTGATCCACCTAATCTACTTCTATACCTTTAATAAGTTGTGGAGTCGTAAATGGAAGGGAAGATTGCTTTAGAAGAACATTTTGCAATTCAAGAGACACTTGGTGATTCAGAACGATTCTTTGTACCAGATGTTTGGAAAACGAAGCGGAGTCAATTACTAGATATAACCGGAGAACGTTTACGCCGTATGGATGAAACGGGTATTGAATACTCAATCATTTCTTTAAATGCACCTGCGATTCAAGCGATACCAGATCCGAAAAGAGCTGTTGAAGTTGCAGAAATAGCAAATGACACTTTAGCTGAATTAATCGCTAAACATCCCGATCGCTTTGGGGCTTTTGCTGCATTACCATTACAAGATCCAGAAGCAGCGACAAAAGAACTCAATCGCTGCATAACAGAACTTGATTTTGCGGGCGCTCTAGTAAATGGTTTCTCAAATTTAAATAACGATGAAACAGCAAAATATTATGATGCTGAAGAATATTTAGAATTTTGGAGTGAGGTTGCTAAACTCGATGTACCATTCTATTTACATCCGCGTAATCCACTTTTAAGTCAGCAATTGGGCATCAAAGATCATCCTTGGTTAATGGGTCCTGCATGGTCATTCTCAGTTGAAACAGGTGTACATGCACTACGTTTAATTGGTTCGGGTTTATTTGATAAGTATCCAAATATTAATATTATTTTAGGACATCTAGGCGAGTTAATTCAAAATAATATTTGGCGTACATCGCATTGGGCTTCAGCGAATGGTCGTAATCCACTCGGTGTAAAAGCAGAAAAACCATTTATTGATTATTTCCGTAAGAATTTTTATTTAACAACAAGTGGTAACTTCCGCACAATTACCATGAAAAATGCAATTGATGAAATTGGATCGGATCGCGTTTTATTCTCAAGTGATTATCCATTTGAAGATATGGAAGAAGCGACACATTGGTTTGATCATGCCGAAATTGGGGAGAATGATCGAGAAAAAATAGGCCGTCATAATGCACACAAATTATTCAAGTTAAGCATTTAAAGTAGTTCAAGCCAATAACAACGATTGTTATTGGCATTTTTAATGCAGTAAAAGGATTTTATGATGAAAATAATACTAGATATACAGCAAGCAGTTGATACTAGAAAATTATCTCTGCAGCAATGGATAATTTTTATACTTTGTTTTTTGGTGATTTTAGCGGATGGGATTGATACGGGAGTAGTCGGGTTTATAGCGCCTGCATTGTTAGACGATTGGGGGATCACTAAAAATGATCTACGCCCAGTGATGAGTGTTGCCTTAATAGGCATGGCGATTGGAGCAATATTTGCAGGAATATTAGCAGATAAGATTGGAAGAAAATGGGTCATTATCGGTTCGGCATTTATTTTTGGTGTTTTAACCATACTGACAGGTACTTCAAATAACACGACTGAAATGGTGATATATCGATTCCTAACAGGATTAGGACTTGGTGCTGCAATGCCGAATGCTGCAACACTCGTATCTGAATATATGCCAGCGCGTCGCCGTGCATGGATGGTGAATTTATTATTTTGTGCATTACCTCTTGGCATTACGATTGGTGGTGTTTTATCAGCAGGTCTTTTATCGAATCATGGTTGGAAAATGGTTCTATATATAGGCGGGACTATTCCTATAGTGGTTGCCTTTATATCGATTTTTATTTTAAAAGAATCGCTACATTTTTTGATAAAAAAACAAGGACAAGTCGAAGCATTAGAAATTGTAAAAAATATACAGGGTAAATTTATCGATGCAAAATTAGTTCCTGTTAAAAGTTTAGATGCTGATTTAAATGAAAATACTACCAATCCCGTTGGTCTTGTCGTCGGCAAGTTTTTTGTACCCTCTGCAATGATGTGGCTCTGCTGTTTTATGAGCTTATTGGTATTTTATGTGCTTACAAGCTGGATGCCAACGCTTCTTAAAGAATCAGGATTTACACCAGAACAGTTTAGTTTAGTCACAGCAGTTTTCCCATTTGGAGGTGTTGCTGGAACGATCCTAATTGGTTGGTTTATGAGTAAATTTGAAGTAAATAAAACGATCACCATTACATATTTTATATCAGCCGTGTTATTCGTTGTAACAGGATTTCTTACCCAAAATATTTATTTACTTGCCTTGTTTATTTTCTTAGCTGGCGCAGGGTTGGTTGGCGCACAATCCTCTTTGCCATCTTTAGCTGCGATATTTTATCCTGCAGAATGTCGTGGTGTCGGTGTTTCATGGATGCACGGATTAGGTCGTTTTGGTGCTATTTTCGGGGCATTTTTCGGTGCTTATATTTTCACATTCAATCTGGGCATGAATGGTATTTTCTTCGTACTCGCACTCCCTATTTTAATTTCAGCCTTGGCGCTTTATTTCAAAGGGCGTTATTCAAACTCTAAAGTAACAATTCCTCAAACATCAAAAGCTTAATAAAAAACAATAACGACTACCTCAATTATTTTGAGGTAGTTCGGGTTTTTACACCTTAAAGATTTAAGTAAAAATAGGTATATATCATGAAAAATATATTTTTTCTTGGACTAGTAGGATTTACTATGATACTTCCTACGATTACAAATGCTGAATTTATCAAAGATCGTAAAATATCGTTAACGACAAAAAACTATTATTTTGATAGAGATTACATAAATAATATTCCATATCCTACAGCAAGAGATTGGGCTCAAGGTTTTATCCTAAATGCTAAATCTGGATATACTAGTGGAAATATAGGATTTGGTTTAGATGTTCTTGCTTTAGCAGGTTTTAATCTTATGGGAAATAACAAGGGTTATGCTGCTTCAGGTTTATTGCCTGTAGATAGAAACAATGAGCGTCCTGATCAAACAGGAGAGTTGCGTTGGACGCTGAAAACCAAAGTAAGTGATTCGACAGTTCATATCGGGACACTTTCGCCGATGTTTCCTGTAATTTTTTCAAGTCCTGCACGGTTATTCCAACAGAATTACCGCGGTGCACACTTGCAGTTTAATGAAATAAAAGATCTTAAGCTTCATGGGTTATACGTCGATCGAGTCAATCATAGGGACTCAACGAACTATGAAAAAATTCGTATAGGCAATATTAATGGGCGATTTAAAGCAGCTGCTGAGTCTTCAGGCTTACATATGTTTGGTGCTGAATATCAATTCAGTGAAGGCATTAAAGCCGATCTATATCATGCAAATTTGCATGATGTATATTATCAAAATTTTATTGGTGTCAAGACCAAGCATGATGTTGGGATCGGGAATGTTCGTGGTGATTTTAGAGTATTTCTCAGTGAAGATGCAGGAAAGGAACTGGCAGGGAAAATAGATAATCAGCATTTAAGTGGGATTCTAGGTCTAAATATTTATAATCACACATTGAGTTTTGGCTATATGCAATCTTTGGGCGACACTGCAATGCCAACGTTGAGTAATGCTGAGCCAGCAGTCTTTATGGATAGTATAAGTGCTGATTTTACCAATCAAAATGAAAAAGTTATCAGTCTTAGGTATGACTATGATTTTAAAGATACTACTCTAAATGGCTTAAAATTTATGGCGAGATATAGTCAAGGTACTGATATTGAGATTCCTAGATTAAAGAGAGATATATTTAAAGAGGACTCTTACGATTTGGACCTAAATTATCGTATACCGAGTGGCGTGTTTAAGGGTATTGGTTTTCGTACTCGCTATACTCGTTATCGTAATGATTTACCTAACGAGAGAATTGTATTCAGACCTGCCAATGAGACGAGAGTCAATATTGATTACACTTGGAATTTTTAAAAACTTATTTAAGTAGCTTAAAATAAATAGAATGTTAGAGGTGATTGAACTTATAACATTCTAAGAGGGTTTAATAATTAATATTATTTTTAGTAAATTCAATGAAGTCCTTAACAACATCTCTCTTTTTGTATTTTGAATATACGATATAAAGTGAAAGTTCAGATGAGTGGTTATTTTTAAAAAACTCTATTAGTATACCCTCCTCTAATTCGTGTTTTACCTCGTGATATAGTCTATATCCTATACCGAATCCTTGAATCATCCATTGATGTGTTACTTCTGCATTATTACTTTTTAAATAAGGCTGTACATGAATTTCAAATATTTCATCATTTATGGTGTATTTCCAATCTTGGTATATATGACGGTTTCTTATTAGACAAATGCAGCGATGATTGAGTAAGTCCAAAGGATGTACAGGATAACCATATTTATCAAAATATTTGGGTGAAGCACAAAAAATGCGTCTCGTATCAAGTAAAACCTCTGAACCGTAGATTAAGTTATTAGGTTGCTCTAATTGGAAAAGAATATCTAGTTCATTTTCTACAAGATCCATTTTTGAATCAGAAAGAATGAGTTCGATTTCTAAATTTGGATGTTGTAAACTGAATTGAGCTATTAAGCTTCCTAATTTACTACGTCCAAGATAATTTAAGCTACCAATTCGTAATTTACCAGTAAAATAATTAACATTTTGAGAAACCTCTTCATGAACTTTTTTCATTAAAGATGATAGGTAAATACTACGATCTAATAATAATTTACCAGCTTCTGTTAAATCAAATTGTCTAGCAGATCTATTAATGAGTCTCTTGCCATAAAAATATTCAAGTTTTGCTAATTTTCTACTTATTGTTGGTAATGGAATATCCATTTCAATTGAAGCACGAGTCATTGATTTTGATGAGGCTAATGTTATAAAAAAGTTTAGATCATTGATTTCATCTTGCATAATTTTCTTTCCGTAGAATAAGATAATTTAATATTTCCAAAAAAAATTTTCTAAAAAACTTCTGTTTTAATCAAAATGGAATTAATGATTAGATCTCTTGCGTTGGTTGAAATTTGAGTAGTTGCGACCTTTTATTTATAAGGTGCTGTATAAAGCCCAAATGATTAAAAAATACTTCACAACAGGTCTATTTTAAATTAAATTTATAAGAAATATAAGAGATGATAAAATTTAAATAATTGCATTAGTTTTAATTTTATTGCTGATTGAAAATAATAATTTGGCTTACAACGTTAGCTATAATGGTGGTGATTATAATGATTAAAAGAATCTCATATTTTGGCGGCATAATACTTCCTTGTATTTTTGGTTAATAATGATGTACTTTATTTATTAAATAGGATAACATTATTTGTAATAATTATCATGTGATCATGAGTAATAGAGTCAATTTTTGAAAAAACCATACAGTAAATATAGTTTCTAGATCAATAAAATCAATGCGATGAATCTATTGTTTGATGATATGGAGCTTGCGTTTTTTGCTCATATGCCCCTGCTTAACATGGCTACACCCGTGTCGCGTCTGGATAGAAAGACCATCAATTGAATCAAAAATACAAAGGGCTTAGGAAGTTAAGCATATTAAAAATTCATATAAAAAGCACAAACTAGATTGAAGACGAATCATTTGTATGAAGAATTAGATGGTTTGACTATATGAATTATATTGCTTTATCTGATCTTACGGATAGGTTTGTGTATTAAAGCCAGTGAATCATAAAAACTTAAAAAGCCTTAAAATTTAAAAAATTTCAAGGCTTTTTAATTAGATAATTAAATTCATTAAACATTTACCTGAGGTTTTTGAAAATGAAGTATATTAGAACTTATATTGATAATTAATAAAGAAACGATTTTCTGTAAAATCACTTCCATAATCTTGCTGGTAACGGGTAAATAAGTGCTGTAAAGAGAGTCCTTTTAGTGCAGGTTGCTGAAAATTATAGGTGGTCAGAACATCAAGTTCGGACTCTTTATTTTTATCACCATTACTCATTTTAATATCTCGCCCAACCGCATATTTTGCAATGCTGTTTAAACCGAGGATGTAATCTTTAAAGTCATAACCATAAACAAAATGCCATGATTTTTCATTTTCTTTAAAAAAGCCGGTGACATTCCAGTTAATAAAATAAAGCTCAGGTAAAAAACCATCAGGCAAAGGGTAGGCGTTCCCAATAATTCTTTGATAACCAACACCTAAAGTGTGATTGTTCAGTTTCAATGTTTCCAATAAACCTACATTTTGGCTATCGATATCTAAAGCACTGCTATTATCTTGTGAATTGAAATATCGCAATTTTGAATGCAAGGCGATATTGTCAGCAATTGGGTATCGATGCTCCGCGCCTAAATAGTGTTTATCATATAAATTTTCTAAATGCCCATAGTAATAATTGATATTAAAATCTTTATTCACATCAT
Source organism: Acinetobacter sp. Tol 5 (assembly GCF_019702905.1). NCBI lineage: Bacteria > Pseudomonadati > Pseudomonadota > Gammaproteobacteria > Moraxellales > Moraxellaceae > Acinetobacter > Acinetobacter sp. Tol 5. The sequence continues at coordinate 1,017,859 of NZ_AP024708.1, forward strand.
AAGATAAATTCAGGTAATCCAATCCATCTGAATAATGTTTTATACCTTTTTGCGTATAAGAAAATTTATAAAAATCCTCCTCATTTCGAGGAGAGTTTTTCGACACGTGACCAAGTTCGACTTTAAGTTTTTCCTGAATTGGAAATTTTAAGTTCACACCTTGATAAGTCGTTAAAAGCTGACGGCTTGTGTCGATTGCGGTCATGGGTAAATTGAGCCATAACTCACCCACTCTCAATTCTGCCTGATCATATTTAAGTTTAAGTGTACCCCCATATTTTAAATAGTCTGCCGCTTGTTCTTGTTTGACTGGGTCAAAAGGCAATACGGTATCATTGACATGTTTGTCATTGCTTAGACGTACTGCATATTGCATTGAACCATCAACGCCAATTTGCAAAGGATGTTCTAAAATTTCAATAGGGGTGTCATAAAATTGTGAATGATAAAATAATGATACGCCTTGTGACCAACTCCCCGAATCTTTGACATTTTCTTGGTCAAAATTGCGATCAATATAGGCATTTTTTAAAGTTAATTTCCATTCATCTTTGGCTAGCGCTAGTTGTGTAAAAGCACAAGTATTGATGAATATGAGCGTAGTAAAAATCTTTGTAAATGGTGTATTGAATAACATAAGGCATCCTTGACTTAAGTTTATTTCCAGATGAAAGGTGATTTTTTCTGGGTTTCTTCAGCGTCAGGTTCTAAAGCAATACCTGTACGGTCTTTAAAAATACAAATCGCTAAAAAAGCAATCACAGACATTACGGTTAAATATGCACTGACTAAATAAATGCCGTTTACTTTGCCGATTAATGCTGCTGCAATTAAGGGCGCGAACGCACCGCCAATGATCGAGCCAATTGCATAAGTGATGGATATACCTGAAAAGCGAATAGAAGCAGGGAAGAGTTCAGAATAAAAGACCGCTTGTACACCATAGGTGATTCCAATACCCATTGATAATAGGGCTAAGCCTGACATGATGTAGCTATAGTTGCCTGTACTGATCAGTGGGAAAAGCATCAGAGCGGTAATGATTTGAATCAATGAACCGAAAATATAAACTGGTTTACGTCCAAATTTATCTGAAAGAACTGCAGATAACCAAGTAAAGAAGGTCCAAATAACTGCAGAAATACTGATCAAGGTCAAAATGATTGGACGCTCTAAATTCAGACCATTTGGATTGGTGGTAAAGCTTTGAATAAAGCCACCAGCAGTCATGTAGCCCAGCGCAGTTGTACCAGCTATCAATAATGCTGAGCTAAAAATGACTTTTTTATACTGTGCAAAAAGTTCACGGATCGGCTTTTGTGTAGTGCCTTTCTGTTTTAATTCCTCAAAAATAGGGCTTTCTTCAACCGAACGACGAATCCAGTAGCCTAAAGCAAAGAGGAAGATACTGCATATAAATGGAATTCTCCAACCCCATGCTAAAAACTCTTCTCCTGGTGAAACATAGCCGGTCATGATTACTAACACCAGTGATGCTAGTAATAAACCAAGTGGAACACCGAGTTGTGGAAATGAGCTAAATAATCCACGTTTGTGGGTAGGTGCATGTTCAACGGCCATCAATACAGCGCCACCCCATTCACCGCCTGCGGAAATTCCTTGTAAAATACGCAGTAAAATTAAAATGATAGGCGCAATGATACCCACACTGTCGTAAGTGGGTAATAAGCCAATCAGAGTTGTGGTTCCACCCATCATGATTAACGTAGCGGCTAGAACGGTTTTACGTCCAAACTTATCGCCAAAATAACCTGCGATAAATGCGCCAAAAGGTCGAAAAATAAAACTGATCCCTACAGATGCAAAAACCAACAGGGTGGCGAAGGCTGGACCTGCGGGTTTAAAAAATAGTTGATTAAAAACTAAGCCTGCTACAGCGGCATAAATAAAATAGTCATACCACTCTATGGTGGTCCCAACAATGGTTGCTATCGCAATTTTGCGAGTACGTGATGCCGATGATGTGGGAAGTGCAAGCGTCGAGCCGTGCAATTCTGCTTGAGAGTTTTCCATAGCTTTTCCTTTTTGTATTTCACTTATGCTCCAATCTATTCTTGGTTTTTTGATTGAAACAAAATCCTTGTTGTATTGACTCATCATGAATCAATCGGATAATTATGCTTGAATATTTTTTAAATGGATACACTATTTTTAAAATAAAATAAAAATAGTATCTTTTGTTTTAAGGGTGGTAATATTTTAAATTTTCAATAATAATATTAAAATATTTTAAATCAATTAATTATTTGTTTTACCTGTTTTTTGTTTTTGATTTTTACTTATTATTTGATACTAAAATTAATTAAATTATATTTTTTAGTGTCTTTTATTTTGATGTTTTTTATTAAGTCTTTTGCAACAAGAAAACCCAAATAAACTGATTTGGGTAAATATGATTTTGCAGACGAAGTTGAGTCAGGTTTTGTATAAACCCTTATAAGTTATATCTTCACTCAGTCATCCAATCGGTTCAGCTGTAATGTGTGCTGTCGTGTTATCAATCAACGTTGTATCCGTGTGAGCAATCACCTCATCTCAAGTTATTTTGGTCGCGTGTTTAATTCCATGAATTTCATCTTTATTTAAGCAAATGCATCATCACGACCAACAATGTGATTTATTAATGCCGAGATCGCTAACTGAAATTGCATCTGTTCAGTATTTATTCTGAGATAATTTATTCTAGGATATGTTTGAAAAACTCTCCTAAATTACTACAAAATGACTGAGGCTAACTTTGTAAATTTAGGAGAGCTGGTTCAATAAAAATTATTTTTAAACAAACGCTTAATTAGTCGCGATTGACTAAGGTTAAAATATCGTAAGTGGCAACTAGTTCATGTCGTTGGTTTTTTACTTTAATGTCCCAAACAACAACGCCGTGGGCTTTTTGGCTTGGGTCTTGTAAAGGCTTCGGGGTTTTTTGTTTACAGGTTAATTCGACTTGAATGGTATCTCCGATTTTAACAGGCTCTACAAAACGTAAATTGTCCATCCCATAGTTTGCAATCACTGGACCTGGTGCTGCATCTACAAATAACCCCGCAGCTGCGGATACGATAAAATAGCCATGCGCAACACGATCACCAAATATTGAGTCAGCTGCAGCAATTTTGTCCATATGTGCATAGAAGTGATCGCCACTTAAGCCAGCAAAATTGACAATATCAGCTTCTGTCACAGTACGGCGAGCAGTCAATAGTCGTTCACCGATACGTAATTCATCAAATGATTTTTTAAAGGGATGAACTCGATCTTCAAAAACCTCTGAACCAATGGTCCAACTGTGACCAATTTGTGTCATGGCTTTGGGTGAACCTTGGATTGCTGTGCGTTGCATATAATGTTTTACCGCACGTAAACCACCTAATTCCTCACCACCACCAGCACGACCTGGACCGCCATGAACTAAGTAAGGAAGAGGCGAACCATGACCTGTACTTTCTTTGGCATTTTCACTATCTAGGATATGTACACGACCATGCCAAGGTGCAATTTTGGCGATGATCTGCTCTACATTCTCATCTGCATTGCGCACCACAGAAGCAACTAAACTACCTTCTCCTCGTGCAACTAAATTAGCGAGCTCTTGAAGGTTTGCATAAGGCATTAAAGTAACAACTGGACCAAAAGCTTCTATTTGATGAATGGTCGTGGCTTGGCTTGGATTTTTACAGACTAAAACAGTCGGGGGATAAAATGCACCTTGTTCAGGATTTTCAGCTTGAATAGTGAAATCTTGACGGAGGTGGCTACCAAATACAATTTCAGCCTCTTGATTGAGTTGTTCTACTTTTTCTGCCACATCATGTTTTTGTTTTACACTGGCTAATGCTCCCATAGTGACATTTTCACGTTCAGGGTTGCCCACGACCACATTGTTTAATTTTGCGATTAACCGTTTTTGTACTGTTTCAAGTAGCTCTACGGGAACAAAGGCACGACGGATTGCGGTACATTTTTGCCCGGCTTTTGTGGTCATTTCTCGAAAAACTTCTCGTACAAATAGATCGGTTGTTTCTGTAGATGCGTGTTGGGTCAAAATAGCACTATTGACAGAATCTGCTTCCATGGTAAATGGAATTGAATAATGATTTAAATGCGGTATTGCGCGTAATTTTTGTCCAGTGGATGCGGAACCTGTAAACGTTACTGTATCTTGAGGGTTTAAATGTTCGAATAAATCATAAGTTTGACCACAGATAAGCTGCAATGCGCCTTTTGCTAAGATGCCACTAGCCAAAATGTCTTTGACAACAGCGTGGGTCAATTCTGCACCTTCCGTGGCCGGTTTAACGATACATGGCACACCTGCCAATAATGTAGGGGCAATTTTTTCTAACATTCCCCAAATTGGAAAATTAAAAGCATCAATATGCACAGCGACACCAGCCTTTGGGCTAAGAATATGCTTTGCACCAAAGGTACCGTTTTTTGACAGCGGAATCCAAGCATCTTCAACCAAGGCGGTTTCATCGCTGAGTTCACGACGAACTAAACTTGAATAGGCGAATAAAGTTCCGATCCCACCCTCGATATCAATCCAAGCATCTTTACGGGTACAACCTGTTGCTTTGGCAAGTTCATAATAGCTTTCTTTGCGTTCCATTAAATATTGAGCGACTTGTTTTAATGCATTGGCACGTTGATGGAAAGTCAGTGATGCAAGTGCAGCACCTTTTTGTTTTGCATAATCAACAATGGCTTGCGTGTCGATTCCTTGACTACTCACTTGATAAATGGCTTCACCAGTTATCGCATGATAGACAGTACGGAAGTCTTGTTGAGCGATATATTCTTGTCCATAAACCAAAGAGCTTAATGTTTTAATCGCAGGCTGCGTGGTTGATTTTGTGGTCATTTCATCGGGTTCCGTATGGGGTATTGCCGTATCTAAATCAAGCATTACTCAAACTCCTTTTGTGATATGTTTTAGATGGTTTTCTATTTTTAATGACTCATAATTTGTCTTTTAAATTTTAAAATGTCAAATTTTTTAGTTAAATATTGTGATATTAAAAATAAAATAAAAATAATTTTAATTAAAACAATTATTTGTTTTGGTGAATTTTAAAATAATTATGATACATAAAAATATGTATTGATTTTTTATTTGTATCGTTTTAATTTAAATAGCATAACACTTGGGATAAGTGAGGACACAATGAATAATCATCAAAAAGATTTCGATCAATCTCTCGAAAAGGATATTTCGATTGAGCCTAAAGATTGGATGCCAGATGCATATCGTAAAACTTTAATTCGTCAGATTGGACAACATGCACACTCAGAAGTTGTGGGAATGTTACCTGAGGGCAATTGGATCACGCGTGCACCAAGCTTAAAACGTAAAGCTGTTTTACTTGCTAAAGTTCAAGATGAAGCAGGGCATGCATTGTATTTATATAGTGCGGCTGAAACCTTGGGTGCCGATCGTGATGACATGATGGATAAACTCATTGCTGGGCAGATGAAGTATTCATCAATTTTTAATTATCCAACCTTAACTTGGGCCGATGTTGCTGCCATTGGTTGGTTGGTTGATGGTGCGGCAATTGTCAATCAAGTTGCGTTATGTCGTACCTCTTATGGTCCTTATGCACGTGCCATGGTGCGTGTATGTAAAGAAGAAAGTTTCCATCAACGCCAAGGCTTTGAAGCCATGATGCAGTTGGCAAATGGGACACCTGAGCAAAAACAATTGGCGCAAGATGCAGTGAATCGTTTTTGGTGGCCTGCACAAATGATGTTTGGTCCGAGTGATGACAATTCTCCAAACAGCGCGCAAAGCATGCAATGGAAAATTAAACTCTTTAGTAATGACGCACTCCGTCAAAAATTTGTGGATAACACGGTACCGCAAATTTTACAGCTGGGTTTGACTGTGCCAGATCCTGACTTACGTTTTAATGAAGCAACAGGACATTACCAGTCTGGTGAAATTAATTGGGACGAATTTTTTGACATTCTTGCAGGTAAAGGCCCATGTAATCACGAACGTATCGAAGCACGCCGTAAAGCGTGGGAAGGTGGCAAATGGGTACGTGATACCGCTGTGGTCTATGCACAAAAAAAGCAACAACAAGCTGCTGCCAAAGTTGCTTAGTTCAGCGTTTTAGTCAAATTTAATAAGGATTTTATGATGGACAATAAAAATAACTGGTCGCTATTTGAAGTTTTTGTACGAAGTAAACAGGGTTTAAGTCATCGTCATGTGGGTAGTTTACGTGCGCCAGATGCAGAAATTGCACTCCAGAATGCCCGTGATGTTTATACCCGTCGTAATGAAGGGATTAGTATTTGGGTGGTGAAATCTGAATGGATTACTTCATCTCAACCTAATGAAAAAAATGAATTTTTTGATCCAGCATTAGACAAGGTATATCGTCATCCGACGTTTTACCATATTCCAGATGGCATTGAGCATATGTAAGGGGGACGAAGATGAGTCATTCAGTATTTTCACAGTTCCTATTGCATTTGGGTGATAGCCAACTGATTTTATCGCATCGTTTGGCTGAATGGTGTGGTCATGCGCCTGAGCTAGAGCTGGATATTGCATTAGCCAATATTGGTTTGGATTTGCTAGGTCAAGCCAGAACCTTGTTAAGTCTTGCGGGTGAAGAGGAAGGCTTAGGTCGTGACGAAGATCAATTGGCATTTTTCCGTAACGAACGTGAATATCGCAATTTATTGTTATGTGAACAACCCAATGGTGACTTTGCACAAACCATAGTACGCCAGTGGTTAATGGATCATTATCATCATTTGTTATTTGCTGCGCTGAGCCATAGCCAACACAAAGCGTTAGCTGCATTTGCGCTGAAATCATTACGTGAAGTGAAATATCACTTACGTTTTTCTACCGCTTGGATGGAACGTTTAAGTTTAGGGACCAGCGAAGCACATGCAAAAACCCAATTAGGTTTAAACGAATTGTGGCGTTTTAGCAAAGAATTATTTGTCTTAACCACCGAAGAACAAGGCTTGGTGACTGAAGGCTTAATTCCAGATATTGAACCTTTAAAAGCGCAATGGCTGGATGTCGTAACAGTTGAACTGCAACGTTTTGAGCTTAGTTTACCTGAAACAGGGGCGTATCGTAGTGGTGCAAAACAAGGCCTGCATACCGAACATTTAGGTTTCGTTTTGGCTGAATTGCAATATATGCAACGTACTTATCCCAATATGAGTTGGTAAGTTCAGCTTCTCACAAGGAGTGAAGCACATGAATTTAATTCGACAATTTAGCGATGATTGCTGGGATATTTTACAACAGATTTCTGATCCTGAAATTCCAGTGTTATCGGTTGTGGATTTAGGCATGATTCGTGGGGTGGAGTTGAATCAGGAGAATAATATTGTGGTTCGACTTACACCCACCTATAGCGGTTGCCCTGCAACAGACGTGCTGAAAGATGAAATCGTACAAGCGTTTACTGCAAAAGGTTTCACACCGATTCAAGTTGTGGTGGATTTATCTGAAGCTTGGACCACCGATTGGATGAGCCAAAAAGGCAAAGACAAGCTGAAACAATATGGTATCGCACCTCCAAAAGGCGAGGCACACAGTTGTGGTACACATGTCGCATTAACCGATGGAATTGAATGTCCGCATTGCCACAGCATACACAGCAAATTATTAAGCGAATTTAGTTCTACTGCATGTAAAGCCTTATATCAATGCCAAGACTGCTTAGAACCATTTGACTATTTCAAATGTATTTAAGTTGAACAATGTTCAACAGTTTGAAAAGTTAAAATGAAAGAGGGATTTTTACATGAGTCAATTTGTACCATTAACCATAAAATCAATTACGCCTCAAACTGAGCAGGCGATTTGTATTGCGTTTGATCTTACCCCAGAACAACAACAGCGCTTTCAGTATCAACCAGGGCAACATTTAACCATTCGCCATTTCACAGAAAGTGGTGAAATTCGTCGTTGTTATTCGATTTGTAGTGATGTTCAAGAAGATATGAGTATTGCGATTAAAAAAATTGATCAAGGTCAATTTTCAACTTGGGCAAATGACAATTTAAAAGCCGGTGATCAACTTGAAGTAATGCCACCGCAAGGGATTTTTTTTCAAAAAGTTGCCAAAACTGGAGGAAAAAACTACTTAGGATTTGCCGCAGGCAGTGGAATTACCCCAATTTTGTCCATTATAAAAACAGTGTTATTACAGCAACAAGCTGCCAGTTTTACTCTGATTTATGGCAATCGTACTTGGAAACAAACCATGTTTGCAGAGCAAATCATGGATTTAAAAGATCGTTTTAAAGAGCGTTTTCAATTGATCAATATCTTCTCTCGTGAAATGAATGACAGTGCTTTGTTTAATGGTCGGATTGATGCTGAAAAACTGCAATTGTTATTTAAAGCAAATTTGATTCATGCTGAGTTTGATCATTGTTTTGCCTGTGGTCCCAATGAAATGATGGAGGCCATCGAAACGGTTTTACCTGAATTTGGCATTGATCGCAGCAAAATTCATACTGAACGTTTTAATACTGGACCTGTGAAAAAAGCCACAGCGCAGCACATTGGCAATCGTAATGAAGAAAAAGTCAATATTGTGCTGGATGGGCGCGAGTTGATCATTGAAGTCGCCAAAGAAGATGACAGTATTCTAGATGCTGCATTACGTGCCGGTGCCGATTTACCTTATGCATGCAAAGGTGGCGTGTGCGCAACCTGTAAATGCAAAGTACTTGAAGGCAAGGTCGAGATGGCAATTAACTATAGTCTTGAACCTGAAGAACTTGCAAAAGGTTATGTACTCAGTTGTCAAGCATTGCCAACGACTCCAAATGTGCGTTTGAGTTTTGATGAATAAAACGGAATAACATTGGAGCAAAGAGATGGATTTCTTAAAAACCAGTTTAGTAAAAACAGGCGTGATGCTTATCGAGTTAAATCGTCCAGAAAAACATAATGCGTTAAATAATGCCACCTTAAAACAACTTGTGGAGGTGCTGCAAGATTTAGAGCGGGACCAACGTATTAAAACTGTTGTGATTACTGGTAATGAAACATGTTTTGCAGCGGGTGCTGATTTAAAAGAATTGGCAGCCCTTGATGTGGTGACAATCCAGCAAGATCAACGTCCGTTACTATGGAAACACATTGATGAGTTTTCAAAACCGATCATTATGGCGATCAATGGCTATGCCTTTGGTGCAGGCTTTGAGCTCGCCTTGCATGGCGATATCGTGCTGACTGGTGAAAATGCACAATTTGCCTTACCCGAAATTGGTTTGGGTATGTTGCCTGGTGCAGGTGGTACGCAGCGTTTAGCACGTTTGGTCGGACAGCAATTGGCCATGCGTTGGGCAATGACAGGGGAGCGTATTTCTGCAGCGCTTGCATTACAACATGGCATTAGTAGCCAAATTTGCCCAAGCGCACTGACGGTGCAATATGCAATTGAACTGGCTGAAAAAATTGCCAAACAAGCACCATTGGCAATCCGTGTCATTAAACAATCGTTGAAATCCATCCATGAAGTGACTTTAAGCCAAGGCTTGAAGCAAGAACGTCAGCATTTTGTCTGGCTTACGGCAACTCAAGACCGTAAGGAAGGCATTGATGCATTTTTTGAAAAAAGAAAACCAGAATTTAGAGGTGTGTGATGGATTACCAAACCATAATTGTTGAAGAAAAAAATGCAGTTGGTTATTTAACTTTTAATCGCCCAAAGCAACTGAATAGTTTTAATGAAAAGATGCATCATGAAGTATCACAAACTTTAAAGACATGGGCGAAAGATTCAAATATTCGAGCGGTGGTCATTTCAGCCGAAGGTCGTGGTTTTTGTGCCGGGCAGGATTTAGCTGATCGAGTGGTTGATCCCAATGCAGACGCACCTGATTTGGGGGTATCGATTGAAAAATATTACAACCCATTAATCAAACTGATTACAGAAATGCAGAAACCCGTGATTTGTGCAGTAAATGGTGTGGCGGCTGGAGCAGGTGCAAATATTGCCTTGGCCTGTGACATTGTTCTTGCCGCAAAATCTGCATCATTTATTCAAGCCTTTTGTCGCTTAGGTTTGGTGCCTGACTCGGGTGGCACTTGGTTTTTACCCCGTTTGGTTGGACGCGCGCAGGCAATGGGTTTGGCAATGCTGGGCGATAAAATTCCTGCTGAAAAGGCAGAGCAACTGGGCATGATTTGGCAAAGTGTTGCAGATGAACAACTCAAAGCTGAAGCGGAAAAATTGGCTGAGCATTTGGCAACACAACCCACCTATGGCTTGTCTTTAATTAAAAAAGCAATCCATGCTGCTGCTGACAATAGCCTAGATGATCAATTGATTTTAGAGCGTGACTTACAGCGTTTAGCAGGTCGTTCCAGCGATTATAAAGAAGGCGTACAAGCATTTATGCAAAAGCGTAGCCCTGAATTTAAAGGATGCTAATCATGCAACAATTCAATTTACAGCAAGCAAATGTCGCTGTTATTGGTGCAGGAACTATGGGTATCGGGATTGCCCAACTGGCTGCGATGAATGGTCATCAAACGCTGCTCTTTGACCTTGATCTCGATAAAGCCAATGCATCATTTGCACAGCTAACAGTACAACTGAATAAACGTATACAAGCTGGAAAAATAACACAGACCCTTGTGGACAGTACATTGGCAAATTTAACTGTAGTGGATGATATTCAGCAACTTGCGACAGCAGGATTAATTATTGAAGCTGTGGTGGAAAATAAAGAAGTAAAACAAAATATTTTTCAACAACTTGCTGCAATTTGCTCTGAACAGACTATTTTTGCTTCTAATACCTCCTCCATTTCAATAACTGCAATAGCATCTGTGATTCCACAACCTGAACGTGTGATTGGATTACACTTTTTTAACCCTGCACCAGTAATGAAACTAGTCGAAATTGTGCAAGGCTTAAAAACTGCCAAAGTGAATGCAGATACTTTGTTTAATCTGATGCAGACTTGGAGCAAAATACCCGTTTTAGCCAAATCTACGCCCGGTTTTATTGTGAACCGTGTGGCTCGTCCGTATTATGCTGAAGCTTTCCGTGCATTACAGGAAAATGTGACGACGCCTGAACAGTTAGATTTCATTTTACGTGAATGTGGTCGCTTTGCGATGGGACCATGTGAATTGACTGATTTAATTGGTCAAGATGTGAATTTTTCAGTGACACAGAGCGTTTATCAGGAATTTTTTTACGAGCCACGTTATCGTCCCTCTCTGATTCAAAAACAACTGGTAGATGCAGGTTGTTTGGGGCGTAAAAATAAACAAGGCTTCTATAATTATCATCAAGAACAACCAACACCAGTATATCGCTTACCTGAAATGACTCAGGATAGCTCACAAAACATGAATGTGAGTATCCACGGTGAATGGGTCAATCAAGCTGATTTTATTCAGCGCCTAAAAAATCAAACGACATTCAATATCAACAAAGTTGTGTCTCCAAAAAATTATATTCGAATTGATGATATTGATCTCCAACTCACGCAAGGCGAATCTGCCGATATTGTTTATACACATCAGAAAGTTGTACTGATGGATTGGCATGCGGATTGGAACAAAGCTAAAGCAATTGCAGCGACGGCATCTCCAGCATGTTGCCAAGCAGATCAAGATAAAATGACACAATTCTTTGCTGCAGTTGGTGTGCATGTAATTTGGACAAAAGATCATCCTGGGTTATATGTAATGCGAAGCATTGCAATGTTAGTCAATGAAGCTTGCGAGGCGGTTTTGCATGATGTCGCGACAGAACACGATATTGATGTTGCCATGAGGTTTGGAGTGAATTATCCGCAAGGTCCATTCGAGTGGATGACACAAATAGGTACACAACAGATTTTGATGATTTTAGAAAATTTACATCAAGTTTATGGTGAAGAACGCTATCGCCCAAGTCTGTATTTAAGAAAAAAAGTTGCTACTTTGGCTTTACCCGTGCAGCAAGCACAACAATTAAAACAAGCAGGATAAGGGGTAAAAAATGGAACAAGTATTTATTTGTGATGCTATTCGTACTCCAATTGGTCGTTATGCAGGAGCTTTAAGTAGTATTCGTACAGATGATTTGGCTGCTTTGCCAATTCAATATTTAAAACAACAGCATCCTACGTTGGCTTGGGATCAGTTAGATGAGCTTATCCTTGGTTGTGCCAACCAAGCCGGTGAGGATAATCGTAACGTTGCTCGAATGGCATCATTACTTGCGGGACTACCAGAATCAGTCCCTGCGATTACGGTAAACCGTTTATGTGCTTCGGGTTTAGATGCGATTGGTTTGGCTGCACGTGCTATTAAGTCAGGTGAAGCACAATTTGTATTGGCAGGTGGTGTTGAGTCAATGAGTCGTGCGCCATTTGTACAATCCAAGCCAGAAACAGCTTTTAGCCGAACGCCAAGTATTTATGATACAACGATTGGTTGGCGCTTTATCAATCCAAAATTTAAAGCAAATTTTGGGGTGGACAGCATGCCCGAAACAGCAGAAAACGTTGCTGAAAAGTATCAGATTAGCCGTGAAGATCAGGATTTATTTGCTTTCAATAGACAGAAAAAAGCGACAACTGCGCAACTTAATGGCGTGTTTGCAGAAGAAATATGTGCTGTGGAAATAATCGATCGTAAAAAAAATCTGACACGTATAACTGAAGACGAACATCCACGCGCAGATACCTCACTAGAAAGTTTGGCAAAATTAAAAGCACCATTCCGCAAACAAGATGGTTCTGTCACAGCAGGAAATGCTTCGGGTGTAAATGATGGTGCCGCTTGTGTGTTATTGACCAGTGAAGCTTTTGCAACGGCAAATCAGTTGAAACCACTTGCCAAAATCATTGCGATGGCGAGTGCAGGCGTTGAAGCAAAATATATGGGAATTGGTCCAGTACCAGCAGTACAAAAGCTGTTGAAGCAGACGGGTTTAAGTCTGGATCAAATGGATGTCATTGAGCTGAATGAAGCATTTGCAGCACAATCACTTGCAGTAATGCGTGAACTAGGTCTGGACGATGATGATGCACGTGTCAATCCCAATGGCGGAGCAATTGCCTTAGGTCATCCATTGGGTATGAGTGGTACACGTTTGGTGATCACGGCAATGAAAGAGTTAAAACGCCGTAATGGAAAATATGCACTATGTACGATGTGTGTGGGTGTTGGGCAAGGTGTTGCGCTTATTTTGGAAAATTTTGGCGTATAACAACCACTACAATACCAAACCAAGGATTTTAAGAAACAGCCAAAGGATGGCTGTTCAGGGAGTAACAATATGAATAACAATACATTGGAATATTTAGAAAAAGCATCGGTTGATGAGTTACGTAATGTTCAATTCGAACGTATAAAACAAACATTGCAACATGCTTATCAAAATAGTACCGTCTATCGTCAGAAATTTGATGAAGTTGGGGTACATCCTGATGATTTTAAAACTTTAGCAGATCTAGCTAAATTTCCATTTACCTCTAAAAAAGATTTACGTGAAAATTATCCATTTGGCATGTTCGCAGTTCCACAACAGCAAATAGTCAGAGTACATGCCTCGTCAGGTACAACGGGGCAACCCACTGTCGTGGGATATACTCAAAAAGATATTCAAGTTTGGTCTGATGTTGTGGCGCGTTCATTACGTGCTGCAGGTTTAAGTAATCAAGATATTATTCAAGTGTCTTATGGCTATGGACTATTCACTGGTGGTCTAGGTGCGCACTATGGCGTTGAGCGCTTAGGCGCAACGGTCATTCCTATGTCAGGTGGTCAAACTGAAAAGCAAGTACAATTGATACATGACTTTAAACCTACTGCAATTATGGTGACACCATCCTATTGCTTAAATATCATTGAAGCATTAGAAAAAAGATTTGGTACTGCCAAAGAGTGCTCCATTAAAACCGGAATATTTGGTGCGGAACCGTGGACCAATGAGATGCGTAAAGAAATTGAAGATCGTTTAAGAATTGATGCACTGGATATCTATGGCTTATCTGAAGTGATGGGACCCGGTGTCGCGATGGAGTGTCTGGAGACTAAAGATGGTTTGACCATTTGGGAAGATCATTTTTATCCTGAAATTATCAATCCAGAAACAGGCGAAGTGTTGGCTGATGGTGAATTGGGTGAATTAGTTTTTACCACGATTACCAAAGAAGGCATGCCTGTCATTCGTTACCGAACCCGAGATTTGACTCGTTTATTGCCAGGCACAGCAAGAACAATGCGCCGTATGGACAAAATTGTTGGACGTAGTGATGATATGATGATTATTCGTGGTGTAAATGTGTTTCCATCTCAAATTGAAGAACAAATTTTACAAATTCCTGAATTGGTTCCTAATTATGAGATTCAAATTTGTAAACAAGGTCATCTGGATGGATTGCACATCCGTACAGAAATGCGTCAAGATATACCTCAGGAAATACATGCACAACTGTGTACTCAGCTCAAAACTAAGATCAAAACGATGGTTGGAATTACGGTAAGCATTGAAATTTTGACAGAAGGAGCATTGCCACGTTCAGAAGGTAAGGCTCAGCGTGTATTTGATTTACGCAACAATAATCATATTACACATCCATCAAGTACGCTTAGTCTCGGTTAATTTGATTGTGGTTATTTGAGATTTTTAAATTAAGGTCCTATCGAACATTATGAATTTAAAATTAAAACTTGCTATAGATGATTTTATTACCAAAGAAATGTTAAGTGGAACTTCACTGATTATGACGGTTTTTGGTGACTGTGTGCATCATCACGGTGGGATTATCAGTCTTGCAAGTTTGATTCAGTTAATGAGTGTTTTTGGACTCAATGAGCGTTCGGTACGGACTGCTGTATTTAGACTAGTACAAAATGGCTGGTTAGTGTCTGAAAAAATTGGTCGTACAAGTTATTATCGTGTGACTGAAAGTAGTCTCAACGGTTTTACACTCGCAGATACTAAAATTTATAATTTTAATCATAAAGAATGGGATCAAAGTTGGGATCTGGTTCTACTTAGTTCATTAGATATTGATAATAAACAAATTTTAAAGAAAGAATTGGAGTGGCTGGGTTTTGCCAGTATCGCAAGTAATGTAATGGCTTATCCAAATTGCGATAAATTGAAATTGCAGAATTTATTGCTCAGTCAGAACATGACAGATCAAGTGGTAATTTTTAAAGCTGAAACTTTGCAACTGTGGCAAGAATCTTATCCAACGGTAAAACGAATGGTGGAAGTTAATTGGCCAATTCTTGAGTTACATTCACGTTATGAAAAACTTATCCAAGATTTTCGAGAGTTCTTAAATCTTGTGGAAAATTCAGATGATATGGATGCCGCACAAGCATTTCAAATCCGTATTTTGCTCATTCATCAATTCCGCCGAATTTTATTAAAAGATCCAAATTTACCATTTGAATTATTACCTTCAAACTGGTTATCGCTGAATGCGAGAAACTTAAGTAGTAACCTCTATCAACTGGTTGTTTTTGCAGGGGAAGAGTACTTTATGCAGTTTGCTCGCACATCAGAAGGTTTTATGCCACCTTTACATCCTATGTTTTATAAGCGATTTGGTGGTTTAAAAGTTGAGGAAATGGGTGTTTAAACCCACTAGTTCATTTAATTATTTAAATGAGTTGGGCTTTTAAAAATATGGATTATTCACATGCCTTGTTATGCCATTGATAATGTAATTCCAGTTGTACACCCTAATGCCTTTGTACATCCAACTGCTGTATTAATTGGTGATGTTATTCTTGAAGAGGGTGTTTATATTGGTCCTTTTGCTTCGTTACGTGCTGATTTTGGACAGATTCATGTCTGTAAAAATTCCAATGTACAAGATAACTGCGTGATTCATGGCTTTCCGAAAAGTATTACCTTAATCGAAGAGTATGGGCATATCGGTCATGCTGCTATTTTACATGGCTGTACGATTGGCAAAAATGTTTTAGTAGGCATGAATAGTGTTATTCTTGATGAAGCTGAAATCGGTGAAAATACCATTATTGGTGCCAATAGCACAGTTAAAGCTAAGGCTGTTATACCAGCAAATGTGCTCGCTCTTGGAAGTCCTGCAAAAGTCATTCGTGATTTACTAGAACAAGAAATTGAATGGAAACGCAACGGGACAAATGAATATATTCATCTCGCACAGCGTTGTATAAATACATTACGAGAGGTGGAACCTTTGATTTCTTTAGAGAATCGGTTGGATTTTACAAACTTTAAAGCTGAGCATAAGTTGTACTAATTAATGGCTTAATCTTCATTGACGGTGAGCAACACGATAATACGAATTAGATCAATGCGTACTGAATTTATAATCAGAAAATAGGTTCAACACATTGTTTTTGTCTCGTCCTAAAATAGTTTAACAATATTTCATTGAGAACCGTGTTAAACAATGAATTTGATTTTAGCTTTTCCACACATATCATTTTTTCACCAACCTCTTCAAATAAGCAAAAGCATGCTCCTATTAATGACTGTCCAAAATCTCGAGTGACTGTACAACAAATTAAACCAGCTAAGCCGTTGAGGAAAAGACTAATGCAATAGAACAGCGAAGTGGTTTTTTTATTTTTTGAGATTGGGTAAAATTAAAGCAAATTTAGCACTTTATAAAATGGAAATTAGCATGTTGAACAAAATTTTACTGATTGCCTTAGCGGTATTGCCAGTATTTGCGCAAGCACAAAGCTTCAAATACACAAACACCGAGTCTGGTTTTAAAAATTATCAGGGACAAGCTACTTTAACAGGAAAATTTTCACGTAATTTAGACCCTGAATATGTGGATTATATGGGGGATGATATTTGCTTTGAACCCAATAAAACCTCGGCTGCACTGATACCACGTCCAAAAGGTGATACACGAGATGTATGGTTTTGCTTTAGCAACTTTGATGCAGCAAAAAAGACTTTTAAGTTACCAGACAATATTAAAAAAGGTTATTGCCAATATGAAGGGCAGGCAACGATTCAAATTAAAGACTATCATTTATTTATAGAGGAAACTGAAGGTTTTGATTCAACTCAATTAGTTTCAGCGACCAATATTACTCCTGCAAAAGCAATAAAATGTAAAGTGCAGAATTAAGACTGTTTGAATACTGTGATGAGATTTGATCGCCACAGGTAAATAGAGCTTAACTTGGGTAGCCATTCGCAAACAAAAAAGATCGCATTAATGCGATCTTTTTCTTTTAAAACGAATACTTAAGCTATGCATGCTTATTTATTCTTTTTGCTGATTTTTTTATATTCTTCATATGCCTCCTCAGCAAATTTGCGTAATGAAGCTCCGATCGCAGCGTACTGGAACTCATTCAAATTGGCAAGCGAGGCACGTGCAGAAGGGTGTTGAACACCAAAACCTGAACCCGGAAGCAGCACTACACCTGTTTCATCAGCAACTCGGAAAAGTAATTCTGTTGGATTCTTATTTTTCATCACCCAATCAGCAAACGCATCACCATATAGTTTTCTTGAGGTATTTTCTAAATTGACCAATGTATAGTAATCAACAGCGTTTGGATCTTGTGGAACTTCAACGCCAAGCTGTCTATAAAGGGCAGCATCACGTTCTCTTACCACAGATTTCACTGCTTTTTTATAACTTTGACGAGAGTCCATCATATTGAATAATGCAAACAGGACCATTTGTACTTGTTGAGGTGTGGATAATCCAGCTGTATGGTTTAAAGCAACATTTCGACTATCGGCAACAAGGCGATCTATAAACTTAATACTCGATGGATCTGTGGTGAGGGATGAGTAGCGTTCTTCGAGTTCTTTTTTGTCTTTTTTAGAAAGTGCTGCAATTTTTTTATCTAAAATATTATGATTACTCAAGGCAATGACACCCAAACGCCAACCTGTCGCGCCAAAATATTTAGAGAAAGAATAAACCAGAATAGTATTGTCAGGACAAATCGCAAACAAAGATTTAAAATTATCAGCAAATGTTCCATAAACGTCATCAGTTAAGATAATCAGATCAGGGCGTTTTTTGACAATATCAGCCAAAATCGCTAAGCCTTCATCACTCATTTTAACCGAAGGTGGGTTACTTGGATTGACCAAGAAAAAGGCTTTGATTGATGGATCTTCTAATTTTCTTAACTCTGATTCAGGGTATTGCCAACCTAGATTTGGATCAGCCTCGATCAACACCTCTTCAAGTTGATAATCGTTAAGTTTGGGAATTTCAAGATAAGGGGTAAAGATAGGAGAACCTATGGCAATACGATCACCATGTGAAATAATCTTATTTTCTTTTAATGAGTTAAAGATATAAGCCATTGCAGCCGTCCCCCCTTCAACTGCAAATAAATCGAGTTCCTCTTTAGGCATACCTTGTACGCCCATTTCACGTAAAACGTATTCTTTGATAATTTTTTCACTGACTTTGAGCATTCGATCAGGAACTGGATAATTACAGCCGAGAATACCTTCGACCATTTCAAGTAAAAAAGCATCTGGATCGAGTCCTAATTGATCACGCACATAAGAAATCGCTTTCCCAAGAAAAACAACACCAGGTTTGTCGCGATTTTCTAAAACGAAATGGTCAAAGCGTGATTGCAATCCTTCTGCACGGGGAAATCCACCAAGCCCTTCTGGCATATAGGAAAAAGAAAATTCTGATTCAGTGGCTGAAAATAGACCCAATTGGAAAAAGGCACGACGTGGAATGGTTGCGAGAAAATTGGGATTGCCTCGTCCAGCATTGAGCATCATACGGTCAGTATGGCTTTGCGCCAAAGCAATCAATTCATCTTTAAGTTCAAATGGGCTGAGTTTTGCGTATTTTGAATAATCAACGTTCCCCATGGGAAGTCTCCTTCATTATATTGATATCGATGTGTTTGGGATTTATAAAGTTATTTATGCTAAACCAACAATCAGTGGACCGAGCAGGGTTAAAAATACATTTGCGAGCGCATAGGTAATTGCAAATGGAACAGTTGGAATCGAATTTCCAGCTTTGTCTAGTACGCCACCAAAAGCAGGATTGGCACTTCGTGAGCCTGTTAATGCTCCTGCCATTACGGCGACATTGTCATAACGAAGGACATAACGGGCAAAGAGCATGGAAAGAATAAGTGGGACTAGGGTAACCACAACCCCAATCATAAAGAGCGATAAGCCACTTTCTTTAATGGTTTGAATAGCCTGTAGCCCTGATTGCAGTCCAACAGCAGCAACAAAACCAGCAAGACCGAGATCTTTAAGTAGTTGTGAAGCGGCTAAGGGCATGTTGCCATGCACTTGATTTCGGCTACGAAGCCAACCGAAGAGTAGACCTGAAAGCAGAGCACCACCACCTGCGCCAAGCGTTAAAGGTACATCCCCAATTCGGATAACAAATAAACCAATGACCAAACCAACGACTAAGCCAGCGCCGTGAAAAATCCAATCTGTTTTTAAACTCTCAGGTAAGGCTTTTCCTGCTTCTTTGACTAAACGATCAAGATCACTTTTTGTTCCATAGACAGTCACGACATCACCTTGGTGAAGTACAGTATCATCACTCAACCTTTGAGCTTCACTGTTACGTTTAATCGCAAGGACATAAATGCCATGTTTTAAATAATCTGGCGTATTGGTCTTAATATCACCAAGTGTGCGGTTGGCATATTTTGAATTTCTCAAAATAACATCGGTCGTATCCATGATCATTTCCATGCCTTGTGAGGACTGTAATTCAGATCCGATAGACGCAGCGATGGAAACAATACTTGCTCGTCGACCCACTACGAGCACAACATCATCTTTTTGTAAGCTGATGTCAGGGCTAACATCAATAAACTGATCTTTACGTTTTAAGCGTTCAATGGTCACACTTGGGGCAATGGTTTCAAGTTCTGCAATAGTTTGTCCCGCGGCTTGTTTGACTTTGTAGATTCGTCCAACAATTTCAGGCATTGCCAGTTCTTGACCTGGTGCAAGTTCAAAAGCACCTTTTAACTGTTCTGCTTGTGCCTTCAACGCATCATCATGTATTTCTCGACCCATGAATTTTGGTAGAAGATTTACACAGACAATAATGGCACCCAATGAGCCAAAAATATAAGTTACAGCATATCCAATCGCAACATTGGCTTGGAGCTTTTGGATTTCTGCAAGTGGTAAATCTAAACGAGAAATTGCATCTCCTGCTGTACCGATGATTGCCGATTGAGTCATTCCACCTGCTGCAAGCCCAGCGGCTAAACCTTTATCCAGATTAAAGATTTTTGCCATTGCTAAAACAGTGATCAGACCACATACTGCCATAAAGATCGCCAACAGAATTTCTTTAATCGATTGTGGACCGAGTGATTTAAAAAACTGTGGACCACTTTCAAAGCCAACTGCATAAATAAATAGAGCAAAAAGAATGGCTTTTACGCCATTGTCTATGGGAACACCAATCAAGCTCAGAATTACTGCGACAAGCAATGATCCTGCAACCCCCCCAAATTGAAACTTACCGAATTGAAATTGACCGATCCAAAAACCTATTGCTAAAGATAAGAATAATAGGATTTCTGGACTATGTTTTAACTCGCCTTGTAGCCATTCAATCATTTTACGGCCCACCTTTATTATTTAATCTATATTTGATAATGAAATAAGATATTTAAATTTTTGCCTTCAATGAAAATACTATTTAGTTAAAGCGCTGTAAATTTTTAGGTTTATATTTAAATTATTTCATCATCATTTTTTGTTGAATTTAAATATACAGCGAATATAAAATTATTCTTAAGGGATTGTATTCTTATAATTGATTAAAGTTTTAATTGTCTAACAATTTATTATTTAGAGGCTATCTTTAATAAGTAAATTTAAATAATTAAATTAGATTAAAGAAATTATTATAATAATTTAATAGTTTTTTGTTGCTTTTAAAGCAGTTTTATTATCTTTTTATTTTTGTTAAGTATATGAAAATTTAAGTAATTTATTTATCTTTTGTTTTTTGTCTTAAAGCTGTTGCTAATGTGTATCCGTAGGTAAATAATAGCCAATATATGAATATTTCAATTTTTTTATTGAGTGGTAATGCGTGTGACTTATTTTAATCGTGGAATTATAAATTGTAGTCATTATATCAATAATTTGTGATTTTAATAAAGTAAAAATAATAATATGTGATTTTATTTTTATTTTTGTGGAATCGTAGATTTTAAAAAGTGAATGGTAAGTGGTTTGAATTTTGATAAGCATACTGATCTGAATAAAATGATGGATATATCGTTTTAATTAATAATCTTGGGGTGAGGTGAATTCACAATAGTCTGATTTATTTAATAAAAATTAATTAATTTTGAATTATAGAGATAAGCAACTTAAACAATGACAGAGTGGTAGTAGAGGTCTAAATACCACCCTATATTGAATAAAAATGACAGCCATATACTATGAGGAAAAACTAGCTTTTAGGATGTGCTTTTGGATTGCCATTGTGGGTAAATCGACAGAATATAGCGCTGAAACTGTTGTGTTACTTTAGGATTATTTGAGCGTTTTAAATAGTCAAAAACGGCATTTAAATAAACTTCACTCGGTTGTAATTCAAAGCCTAAATTTTGACTGAGTTGAGTGTAATGCTGTTTGACCAGATCTGGATTTTCAGGAATTGATTTAATATTGATCTGCATGCCTTCAAAAATATAACGCAAACCGTCAAGGTTACCTTTCAATGGTACAGTGCCGTGATCCTCGCCTTCATATTGGATATATTTATAGTTCAAATGTGCAAAGGGTTGTTGAGTTAAATATTGATTGAATTTTTGAATACCATTGTAATGGCTGTCCAAACTGGCGGTATTTTCACTGCTGCCGACTTGTGTTAAGAATAGTTTTTTGTGCTGAAAATCTTTGTGCTTTACTTCTTTAAAACGCTTGAGCATGATTTCATCATCCCACCAAATACTGGGATCATGCACAATATAAGCTTGAATATTTTTGTGACCGTTCAGCATATGATTCAGTGCAGTGATTCCTCCAAAAGAATGACCAATCAATACATTTAAGCCATTAGTACGATATTTTTTTTCTACGTCAGGCATAAGCTCAGTTTCTAAAAAATTAAAGAAAGCAAGATTTCCGCCAGTTTTACCTTTGATCAGCCGTCCTTCTTTAATTTGAGGCTTTTGCGGTGTAGGTGTTAAATCACGTGCTCGATCTGTATTGACTATGCCGATAACCACCATTTCAGGTATTGAGGGATAAGGAGACTTAGATAATTTTTCAATAATCCCTGTCACATAATGAAAGTTACTTTCACTGTCTAAAAGATATACAACAGGGTATTTTTGATTGGGATATTGATTATAGCTGGCTGGTAGATAGACCTGAATTGCTCTTTTTTCATTTAATACAGTAGACACAAAGTTGTGTGTTTCACCAATTTTGATGCTGCTATCCGCAAAACTGGGTATTGAGATTTGCATAGACAATACGCCCAAAGCCAAGTAGAGAAAAGTTTTCTTGATCATAGAAAGATCCATTCTATATTTGTGATGTCATCACACCAATTTAAAAAGTAAACACTTGCTCAATCAGCAGCAGGTATTATATGTAAATCAATACTTAGAGTATTGACCATGATGGGACTGGACCCATGCATGGTGCTTTAATGACGTTTTAAATCAAATTCATTTTTAAAATTTATATTGAATTGATGCGGTATAACGTCGTGGATCACCATAAGTATTTGCCCATGTATTTAGACGGTATTTTTCATCAGTTAAATTACTGACATTTAGTCCAAGATTAAGATCTTTGTTGATTGCATAACGAGCCATTACATCAACTAAGCCAAAGGATTTTTGACGAAAAGCTTCATAATTTAGACCTGTTTTACTTTTATCATAAAATTCATTTTGCCAATTTACACCTGCACCAACAGTTAATTTATTTTCCATCACGGGTAAGTTGTAGGTGGTGAATAATTTAAATTGTTGTGTAGGGCGATCGGTATTGATACGTTGACCATTTTTATCTTTCGTTTCAGCTTGGGTATAGCCTGCTTGAATATTCCATTCAGGTAAAATTTGCCCTGAAATTTCAAGTTCAAAACCTTGAGTTTTTGCACCTTTGACGCCGTGATAATAAGTTGATCCCGCTGTTGTCCATCCATTGATGACAGCTTGATCTGTATCACTGTATTTTCCAGCAGATTCAGCAACATTATCCATTTTTGCTTGAAAATAAGCGGCACTCATATTTAATCGGTCATCATAAAAACTTGCTTTAAACCCGCCTTCATAATTGTCACCTTGCTGTGGGGCTAACATATTGTATGCATAATCACGGTTGGTTTGCGGTAAGAAAATATTGGTATAACTTGCATAAGCAGTAAGATATGAGGAGATATCAAAAGTAATCCCTGCATAAGGTGTAAATTGATTGGATTCTTTGATTTTAGAATCTGAAACTGTATTTCTAACTGTATTTGTAGAATGGGTTTTTAAATCATAATTGGACAAACGCCCACCCACAATAATATGTAAGGAATCAATTGGATTAAGTCGAGTTGCAAGATAGTAGCCACTTTGCTGATAGTCTTTATTACTTACACCAGTCGCAATGAGAGCTTCTGGCGGGAGAGCAATTTGCCCATTCCATGTGTTTAAGTTAATCGTATCTTTACTACTATATCCTGCATAAGCATTGTTATTACTCTTTAGATTTTGATAACTTGCACCAAGCATCAATTCATGTTCACGTCCCAAAAGAGAGTAGTCGCCAGTGACTGAAAGATCTAAGCTATGTTCTTCTGGGCTGAAATCATTTTGTGATGCTGCAAGTGATGCAGTCATTTTGGTGTAGTCGACTTGGGCAACACCAATGACGCCATATAAAGCATCAATGTCTTGTTTGGTATAATTATAATTGGCTTGAATTTTCCAACGATTGTTGAATTCATGTTTTAACTCAGTAAATAAATTGAGTGTATCCACATTGCTATAAGCCCAACGTGCATTGGGGTTAAATTCACGATTGAACGGCATCAATGTGCCATCATCACCAAATACAGTAATCCCGTGTACACCTTGTCCATTGAGACGAGAGCGACTGAGTAGAGAACCAACACTGAACTGCGTTTTTTCGCTGAGATCTGCATCAACTACTGCATAAAGTGTGGCATCACGTTGATCTCCCCAATCACGCCATGAATTGCTTTGACCATAAGCAGCGACGACTCGTCCACGGACATCTCCTGACGATGTTAAGGCACTTTGCGCATCAAACGTTGAGCGAATCGCTTGATCTGATCCTACATTGAGTTGAATCTGACCTGTTGGTGTAGTACTGGTTGCATGTTTACGATTGAGATTAATACTGGCACTTGGATAACCTGCACCATTGGTGAGTCCAGCAGCACCTTTGAGTACGGTAATATTTTCATAAATAATGGGATTTAAATTGCTGAGAGATGAACCGTTTTTGCCACTGGTTGCAGGAGAGGTCATTACACCATCTACCTGATAGTTCAAGATTTGATTTCCCCGCGCATAATAGAAGGTGTATTCACCACCATTCCCAACTGCACCTTGTGCACCATAGCGTTGTACATAAATGCCAGGTGTTTGTGATAAAACTTCTTCAACGGTATTTAAATTTTGATCTTCGATATGTTGGCTGGTCATCACCGTTACGGATTGTGGAGTTTCCTTCAAGGTCAGATCAAGCTTCGTTGCTGCTCGAGATTTTCTTTCAGTATATCCCGTGTTTTTTTCTGTATCGGCTTTTACTTCGATTGTTGGCAATTGTGTTGAGAAGTCTTCTGCGATTGCGGTACAACTGATCAAGGTGAGAGAGCTGAAAAGAACATGACGTACAGATAAGCTTAGTGTTGAAAGTTTCATTGGAATAAATTTTTTATAAAGATGCTAGTGATAATTATTATCATTTAAAATAAGGGTAAAAATCAACAAAGATTTATGCTCTTTTTAAATTTTTAATTTATTTAATTGAGGTAAGTCATTGAGCCTCAATATTTTTCAAATAAGATCGAACAGTTAATAGTGCTTATTATTAATATATTCTTCCATTAAATAGAGAATTGCTTAATCGGGCGAAGCTTGGTGAATATGAAGCAATATCATCCAATTGAGCAGGGATGATGATACAGATTAGGCTAAAATATAAGCATGATTTTAAATCATACATCTTAATTCATAAGCTGTATTTCTCAGTAAAGGCAAAATTTGCTGAAGCAGTTGTTCATCAGTCATTCGATGAGTTTGTGCAATACAGTTTAACGCTGCAACGGCATCACCTTGACCATTTAAGACAGAAACGGCAATCGCAATAACACCGAATTCATGCTCTTCTTTTGATAAACAATAATCTTGTTTTTGTACTTGATTCAATATTTGATAAAACTGAGTTTCATCTTGGATGGTATAAGCAGTAAGTCTTTTTAAACCATATTTGTTCAGCCATTGTTTTTGCTCTTCTGGACGCAGTGCTGCCAGTAAAACCTTACCTGTTGAAGTTGCATGAGCAGGTAAGCGATTACCCAAATGCATGCCGTACGGACTTACACGTAGATTATCTTGTTGGGGTAAATAACTTCGTGCAATTGGCACAACTTCATGTTCATCTAAAACCACCAATGAAAAAGTCAAACCTGTTTGTGCACTCAATAAATTTAAAATTGGTTGTACAACTTTAGGGAGATGAGCAGAACTCAGATAAGAGCTCGATAAGCGTAATACTTTGTGTGTTAACCAGAAATAATGATCATCACTTTCTAAATAACCTAAATATTTTAAAGTTCTTAAATATCTTCGAGCTGCTGTGCGGCTTAATCCAGTACGTTCAGCAACTTGAGTCGAATTGAGTTTTTGACGATCAATACCAAAAGCTTCAAGTAAACTCAGTCCTTTGGCAAGTCCAGCGATGTAGTCGTCCTGCTTAATGGTTTCACCTGAAATTTCATTTTTGACTAAATCGTATCTCATCGTTCATTCATTCTCGATTGTATTTGACCGATATACGGTCATTGTTACCACTATACGGTGATTATCCAGTTTTCACCATATCAAAAGTACAGCAAAGAAATTAATTTAAGTGTCAGGATATGGAGAAAATATTATGGAAAATTTAACCACACAAGTTGCGATTATTGGTTCAGGACCAGCAGGGTTATTGCTTGGACAACTGTTGTTTAAAGCGGGCATCTCCCATGTGATTATTGAACAACGTAGTGCTGAATATGTAGCTGCACGCATTCGAGCAGGCATTCTTGAACAGGTCTCTGTAGATTTATTAGCCCAAGCGGGTGTGGACAAGAACTTAAAAAAGCTTGGACTGCCACATGATGGTATTGAAATTTTAACCAATGGCTTAAAGCATCGTGTCGATTTAGCTGAATTAACTCAGGGGAAGCAAGTTACGGTTTACGGACAAACGGAAGTCACAAAAGATTTAATGCATGCTCGTGAAGCGGCAGGTTTACCTACTTACTATGAAGCTGAGCATGTACAAATTCATGATTTTGAGCAAAACCCGTATGTTAGCTTTCAGCATAATGGTCAATCGTACCAGCTCAGATGTGATTTTATTGCAGGCTGTGATGGCTATCATGGGGTTTGTCGTGCAAGTGTGCCTCAAGATAGAATCAAAACTTTTGAAAAGATTTACCCATTCGGTTGGTTAGGTGTACTTGCAGATGTACCCCCTGTATCAAATGAGTTGATCTATGTGCAGTCAGAACGGGGCTTTGCTTTATGTAGTATGCGTTCTCAAACACGGAGTCGATATTATTTGCAAGTCCCTGTGACAGATCATGTTGATGAATGGTCGGATGAAAGATTTTGGAATGAATTAAAAAATCGTTTGGATGAAGAAAGCCGTGAAAAAATAGTAACAGGGGCTTCCCTTGAAAAAAGTATTGCACCTTTACGTAGTTTTGTGACAGAGCCAATGCGATTTGGAAAATTATTTTTGGCAGGTGATGCTGCACATATAGTACCTCCTACAGGTGCAAAAGGTTTAAATTTAGCAGCCTCTGATATTGCTTATTTATCACATGCTTTGATTGATTTTTATCACAATGACTCGGAGAAAGGCATTGAAGAGTATTCTGAAAAATGCTTGAAGCGAGTATGGAAGGCGGAACGTTTTTCATGGTGGATGACGCATTTACTGCATCGTTTTGAAACAGAAAGCGAGTTTGATCATAAAATTAAACAGGCTGAATTGAGTTATATTTTAGAATCAAATGCTGGATTAACTACATTGGCAGAAAACTATGTCGGTTTACCTTATGAAATTAAAAGTTTTAATGAAATGCAGGGTAGTCGTTGAGACTTGGTTAGTCATTAATTTTTAAAAATAGAAAGTTACCTATTTTGATCAAGGTTTTAAATCTTAATTAAATATAGGTGGCTTTTTTTGTTGCTAATCAAATTAAATGCAAAATAAAAAGCTTGATCTTGATGTTTATGATTAAGCTAAATTTAAAATGCTATGGCTATATTTAAAGTTTTATTTAAACGTATTTTAAGCAATTTTTTGATAAACAATGAAAAGATATAGTTAAGAAAAGGATACTAAGATTAGGAAAAAGTAGTGTGATTGTTCATAAATAATGCGATAAAAAATACCGGAATTTTTGAGAATTAAAAAAACAAAGGATTCTGGATGTTATAAATTATTTTATAAAAATATATACTTAAGAATGAAAAATACCAAGAATTGGGTATTTTTTTATCAATTGGAAAATAATAATTTATTTACTCCATAACTCAAAGAGTAATTAAAATGACTAATTTAAATATTTTAAGTATTGATCAAAATGAAGAGTACATTGTGGTTTCCCTTATAAATAATCAGGGTAAAAACTATGAGGTTGGTTATCCAAAATCTGCAGGATATAGTTTAGAGCTAGTGACAGATACATTGAATAAAAAGCAAATGGATAAAGTTGAAGGAAGCCGTTGTGAGTTGAAATGGGAAGTCAATGTAAAACCAAGTTATACATCGGATTGCGCAAAAGCATTAGGTATTTCAGAAGGAAATGTAATAGGCGGTATTAGTAAGATATATCAATGCCGTGTACAATTTCATAATACAAAAGGTTGGGGCTTTACATTTTATGATTTAAGTGGTGATGACTATAGTTGTTCAACCTTTTTAAATGGATGGCACTATATTGATTATAATTCGAGTGAGCCTACAATCATCGCTGTTGACTAATAGAATTATTCGCCCATCTTTTTGATAAAAAAGCACACGCGTTGCTTTTTTATCAAAGAACTGCATCAATTTAGAGTGTATCAATAGTTAAGATTGAGTTTAATATTAAGTAGGTTTTATGCCTGTAATGTAACTTGGTAAACCAAAGCTTTACTTTCAAACCAAATAGATTCAAATCAAAAATTTGTTTTCCTTTTATGGGTGAACTTGTTAGCATCAAAGGGTATTTTTGAAAGCGTGCAGCAGTGAATGTCTTCAGGTCAACAAGTCTTAATTAAACTTAGAAAAATGATTATTGATGGTGAGCTTGAGGGCGGTACCAGAGTTGCAGAGATTCCAACGGCTGAGTTATTAGGGGTATCTAGACAGCCAGTGCGTATGGCATTTCGTTTGCTTGAGCAAGAAGGTTTACTGATTAAAAATCCAACTCGGGGATATACGGTTCGAGAAATTTCAGAAAAACTGATCAATGATGCACTTGAAGTGCGTGGTATCCTTGAGGGACTGGCAGCTAAAACCATTGCAGAACAAGGTTTGACAGAAGAACAGAAAAAAACACTACAAAATTGCATTGTCGAAACTGAAAAACTTTTTGATGGAAAAACTGAGTTTGGTGATCATGAACTGGAACGTTACCATCACTTTAATGTGATTTTTCACGATACCATTATTCAAGGCGCGCAAAATGTTGCGTTGATCCAAGCCTTAGCCAAAAACAATCAATTGCCCATGGCCTCTGCCCAAGCCATTACCTATGACCAAGCTCAAGCACTTTCAGAATATCGTCGCTTACATTATGCCCATTTACAGCACTGTTCAATTTACGATGCTTTAATGCATAGACAGGCTGGGCGTGCTGAAACATTGATGCGGGAACATAGTAGTGTTGTGGTTTTTGGTGAGACCTTAAGAAACGTGTTGTCACAATAAAACCGAAATGAAATATCAACAGACCCTAAGCAGCTCCTTTTAATCGAATGAAAGGCGCTGTTTTTCATTACAACTCTATCACCAAATTTGTAGATTTTGCTCGGGAACAGCAGGGGGTGAACTGGTTATTTAATGCATGTTCTTCGTCAGTCATAAATACATCGCGGTGATCTGGAACTCCTGCAAGCACACGTGTGATACAGGTTCCACAGATACCTTGCTCACAAGAAATAGGGACATCAAAACCGTTTTCAATTAAGGCTTGGATGGCTGTTTGATGAGGCTGCACTTCGATTCGACGGTCACTGCCTTTGATTTCAATGGTAAACGCTGTATTGTTAGAATTCTCTGGCTTTAGTGCGACAAAGTGTTCTTGATGTAGCTGCTCTGTCTGCCAACCCATGTGTTGAGCTGACTCCATCACAAATGCCATAAAACCTGCTGGCCCACAAACATATAAATGTCTATCAGATGCGGTCTGCTCCAAGGCGGACGACATATCACATTGAGTTTCTGGTTGATCTTGAATATGAAAATAAATTTGACCTGCGAAGTGTTCGGTTAAATTTCCATAGAAGGCAATCATTTCATGACTACGTACAAAATAATGTAGTTCAAATGGGATCCGCTGGGATTTAAGTCGATATGCCATTGAAAGAATCGGGGTAATACCAATGCCGCCTGCAAATAAGATTGCCTTTTGGGTATGAGGATGAATTTCAAATAAGTTACGTGGTGCGCCAATACGTAACAGATCACCTTCACGGTACTCGGTATGCATGCAACGAGAACCACCTCTAGAATGTTCATCATGTAAAACACCAATCACATAACGATGCTTTTCACGACAACAATTTGAAAGCGAGTATTGGCGCGTTAAACCATTTTTGAGATGTACATCAATATGCGCACCTGCCTCAAAACTTGGAAGGACAGAACCATTGCTTGAAATCAATTCAAAGGCTCGAATTGATGGAGTAAGTTGATGAATTTTATTAATAACAACGTCCATGTTTATTCTCCTTTAAATCACCCGAATATTTGGAAATTTATGTTTTGTTGTTTCAGGCGTGAGAGTACTTTCTTGTGCCAGTAATCGGTCAATCACTTTACGTGACTGTACGCCACCAGCATCAATATTTAGCATCAGTAACTGGCGATGGGGATTTCGCAAAATATTTTGTTGCTGCTGTTCCAACATTTCTAAATCTTCGGTAAAGATTTTGCCTTGACCTTCGCGGATGAGATCAGTGAGGGTCGGGTTATCTTGTTGGAAATTACGTGCCATTCCCCAAAAATACCAATGCGAGGTTTCTGTTTCAGGGCTAATAAAATCAACCACAATCGATGACACTTTTTTATCTTTAGGGGCATGATATCCGCCATGTCCAGCATGAGCGACACCCACTTCAATGTGTACGTTACTTGGTGCAACGAAGTGGCAGCGTTGCCAACGATCTACGGCAACATCATCTGCTAAGTTATTACAACGAAGTGCCATTTGCCAAAATGGGGGAGCGATGACATTTTCGATATAACGCTCAGTAATGACATGATCACCATCGACCTTGGTGATAGGAAGGGCTTCATCAATTTCTTTTTGCCCGATACTGCTCGAATGAACATAGGTTTCATGGGTCAGATCCATAAGGTTGTCGACCATCAGACGATAATCACAATGTATATGGAATAAACCACCGCCATAGCTCCACTCAGGATGATCTGCCCATTCTAGTGTTGGAAGTTTGGACTCATCAGCCAAAGCTTGATCACCAGGCCAAACCCAAATAAATCCAAACTTTTCTATGGCTGCATAGGCTTTATTGCAGGGGAAACCGTTTACACGTTGAGCTGGCATAGAAATGGTTTTTCCCTCGCATCCCATGACTAAACCATGATAACCACAAATTAAATTGCCATCTTCTACATAGCCTAATGATAATGGGGCGCCACGATGTGGACAAAAATCTTCAACAGCAGCGACTTTATTTTCTTTGCCGCGATAGAAAACAATTTTTTCACCACAGATGGTGCGACCAAGCGGCTTGTCTTGAATATCTTCAGGATAGCAAGCAACATACCATGCATTTTTTATAAACATTTGTGATGACTCCTTATCACTTATTGGATCCAATTTATATCAACACAGGTAAACGGTCAATCGATAAAATGATCATTTTTGATCATTGAAGTCTTTGATTTAGGATTGGTTGTTTTATTTTTATCGGTATTTTACTGTTTTTATTTAAAAATATCTATACGATATTTATGTGTTTATTTGTGCTTTTATTTATATTTTGGATCCAATTTTTATTTTTGTTGAATGCTCATCGTATTGCGGAAACTGAAATATTTAAAAATGTCGCGGTGAGCTTTTTTAATATTCTCAATAAGGTCACTGACTTAAAAGAGGTTAAATGAACTTAATGGATCCATTTTTATGTAATCTTCAAATGTGAAAATTAGTTTCTAGTTCTTCTGATTTAAAAATTATTATTTAAATCATGTATTTTAATGTTTTAATATTTTTTTGGAAAATATTTTTTAATAATACTATTGATTTTTTGGATCCAATTAGTCAGGATGAAATAGAGCAGGACGCTCCAAAAAAAATTCTTGTTCAAAAACGAGTTTTAAAAATTAAATTATTCCTCTAGGTAATTATGGATACGGATATGCATAACCACCCAACAACGCAACTCGGTAATGTCGTGCGTATATCCTATCCAGATTGGGAGATACACAAATGGAAAGAGATGTACTTCGTGAGATAAGTCAAAATAAAATGAGCCGCTACCAATGGTTCGTGATTTTGATTTGTGTTTGCCTCAATATTATTGATGGTTTTGATGTCATGGTTATGGCATTTACCGCGCCTTCAGTTTCAGTTGATTGGTCGCTTTCTGGTGCTCAAATCGGTTTGTTATTAAGTGCTGGTCTATTTGGTATGGCTGCTGGTTCGATTTTTCTGGCACCACTTGCCGATAAAATTGGTCGCCGTTTACTGATCTTAATTTGTTTGGTGATCGCTGGGATTAGTATGCTGGTATGCGCTTTTGTCAATAGTCATAGCATGTTAGCCATCCTTCGTTTTGTCACAGGGATTGGGGTTGGCGGTATTCTTGCCAGTAGCAATGTTTTGGCCAGTGAATATGCCAATACGCGCTGGAGAAGTTTTGCGGTAAGTTTAATGTCTACAGGGTATGGGATTGGTGCCACACTTGGTGGGATATTGTCACTGGCACTGATTGAACATTTAGGCTGGCGCTCGATTTTCCTTGCAGGTGGGATCACAACCATTGCAATGCTGTTGGTGAGTATATGGTTATTGCCTGAGTCCTTAGATTATTTGTTGGCAAAAAGACCACAACAAGCGTTAGGGCGAATGAACTCAGTATTACAGCGTATGGGCTTAACTCATCTAGATGCCTTACCTGATTATGCAAAAAGTGATGCAAAGGGTGGCGGAGATTTTGCCAAATTATTTGGTGGGCAACAGGGCTTTCAAACATTGTGTCTATGGGGGGCTTTCTTTCTCGTAATGTTTGGCTTTTATTTTGTGATGAGTTGGACACCGAAAATTTTAATTTCAATGGGAATGTCGCCTGAACAAGGGGTTACCACAGGTATTTTAATTAGTATTGGTGGGATCTTTGGTGCAGCAATTATTGGTTTGCTGGCATCCCGTATCAAAATTTTCTATGCCTTAAGTCTATTTCTAGGACTAACTGCCGCATGTGTGTTTTTATTCGTGGCTGTCTCGGCCCAAGTGAGCGTGGCATTGATTGTTGGTCTATTACTTGGAACGCTGATTAATGGCTGTATTGCTGGTTTATATTCTATTTCACCTACAATTTACGATGCCGATATTCGTAGTCGTGGCGTAGGCTATGCTATTGGTTTTGGACGTATTGGTGCCATTTTATCACCAACAATTGCAGGCGTTTTTTTAGATAAAGGTTTAGCGCCAGCCACACTTTATGCATATTACGGAGTGGTATTTATTTTGGCAATTGTGCTTATTTTAATGTTGGGTAATGCATTTTATCGACATAAAAATGAAGCAGCCTATACGCTTAAAACAACAACTTAATCCTCTAAAAATTAAATAGTTGAGATAAAAAATGAAAAAAACATCCTTGTGGGTGTGGGTATACTTTTGCCCATTATTTAGTGCTCTGGCGCATGCCGATTTAGTGACAGACAGTAGTGCAGAGCTAACGCTTAGAAATTTTTACTTTGACCGAGACTATAAGCAAGATCCATATCCTTATACTGCTGCGCGTGATTGGGCGCAAGGTATTATCTTTAATGGTCAATCGGGCTATACCGATGGAACAGTTGGTTTTGGTGTTGATATATTGGCAATGGCTGGATTTAACTTAATTGGAGATCGAGCCAATGACTATGCACGGAGTAACTTATTACCTGTAAATGCAGATAATTCACGAGATGATTATTATGGGAAAATAGGGCTGACTGCCAAAGCAAAATTTAAGAGAAATGAGCTCTTTGTGGGGGATTTGGTTCCACGATTACCCACGATTTTTTCTTCACCTGCGCGTTTGTTCCCTCAAACTTATCGAGGTGCTCGGTTTGTTTCCAATGAAATTCCAAAGTTACAATTGGAAGGTTTTTATGTAGACCAAGTGCGACAACGTGATTCGATTCATTATAGTGATGTCGGTACGGACAATATCAATCGTCGTTTTGCTCAATCAGCAACAACAGATTACTTCTATAGTTTTGGTGGTGCCTATCAACTCAATGATGCGTATCGAATACGTGCTTATCAGGCTGAATTACATGATATTTACCAACAGCAATTCTTGGGTTTTAATGGTAAACAGCCTTTAAATGAACAGTTAACTTTTTTAAGCGATGTGCGATTTTTCAATAGTCAGGAGACAGGTAGACAAAAAATTGGTGATGTAGATAACCAGCATTTAAGTGGATTATTTGGCTTAAATTATCAGAACCATACTCTGTCTTTGGGTTATATGCAGGCCTTTGGCTCAACAGGGTTACCATTTTTATCGGGAACTGAAAGTCCTGTGGTGCTTGATTTTATGAGTTCAGATTATTCTAACAAGGACGAGAAAGTTTATTCACTGCGTTATGAATATGATTTTAAAAATACAAAATTAGCTGATATTTCTCTCAATGGACTGCGTTTTATGACCCGCTATGCCAAAGGGCAAGATATTGATTTACTTAGTTATGGCGATAAACGTTTTAAAGAAGAATCGATGGAGCTTGATTTAGCTTATAAAATCCCAGAAGGGAAGTTAAAAGGCTTAGGCATGCGAGCACGTTTTTCTCATTACCGAAATGATATGCCAACCAATATGGTCTTTCACTCAGCCAATGAAACTCGTTTAAACATAGATTATAGCTTTAAGTTTTAACGGAATCTGTATTACAAACGGTTCTTTGATTCAAAGAACCGTTTTATGTTTCATTAGTATTCTGCTCAATCCAATGTACCAAGTCATAAATCTTTTCAGCGACCTCAACACCTTTAGTTTCAGATAAAGAGTATTCAACATGCGGTGGAATGACAGGAAATTCTTTACGCACAACGAAACCATCATTTTCTAAATCACGTAAAGTTTGGGTCAGCATTTTTTCACTGATGCCATCAATTCTACGTCTCAATTCACTGAAACGATGCGTGCCTCTTCTTAAACAAAACATTACCAGTACGCCCCAGCGATTGGTTAAATGCATTAGTTGCATTCGAGACGGGCAATTTTTTGATAAAACATTTGCAGCTAAACAGGACGTGTCTGTTTTCATAGATTTTCCAAGATCAAGTCACTTACTTTTTTGTAAGTACTTACAAAAAGTAATTGTCTTCTTTACTATAACAAATATCAGCTGAAATGTGTTTTGCATATTTCGAAAGTCTATCTATTTCTAAGAGGAAGTTTATGGCGTCTCCGATTCTGCACTGGATTATTGATCCGATTTGTGGCTGGAGTTATGGTGCATTGCCTTTGATAAATGCAATTGAGGAAGGTTTTCCTAATCTTCAATGCTTACATCTTGGTGGTTTATATAGTGAAGATCATCAACCGCAAATGACGGCTGCCATGCGCGCACAAATTATTCATTATGATGAGCAAATCCATCAACTCACTGGCGTAAAATTTGGTGACGATTATAAAAATGGCTTGCTCAAAGACAGCAGCTTGAAGATGAACTCAATTCCTGCAACACATGCATTGTTAAGTATCAAGCAGGCGCTGGGTTATGATTCGATGATGGCGTTATTAAATTTAATACAACAAGCTTACTATCAGAAAGGCTTAAATGTCACACAATATAGTGTGCTTGCTCAGCTCGTTGCTGAACTTGGTATTCGCCCTGACCAGTGGTCAAAATACTTAGATGCTGTGGATCAAAATCAGCTAGATCAACACATAGATCAAACACGTCAACTGTTATCACGTGTACGAGGACAAGGTTTTCCTACAGTGGTTTTTGAAAACCAACATGCGGAGATTGGTCAGCTTCCTATTCATGGTTTTTATAATAAACCACAGGATTTGGTACGTTTTGTAGAGCAACAATTACTTAAAACTTCATTTAATTCTAAAGAGAGATAAGGCAATGAAATTATTTTTAAAATCTATTCTAGTCAGTTCAGTTGCTTTGAGCGCCTCAGCATTTGCGACAGAACTTACCTATAAAGTGTATAACCCTCAAACTCAGGGTATTTTTCCTGTGACTTCGACTCTAATCTCGGGGGAAAAGGATGCAATATTGGTTGATGCACAATTTAGCACGCATGATGCTAAAAACTTGGTCAAGTTGATTCAAGACAGTGGTAAAAATCTTCAATATATTGTGATTACCGCAGGTGATCCAGATTATTACTTTGGTTTAGAACCTTTGGTTCAAGCCTTTCCAAATGCTAAAGTGATCGCTACGCCAGAAGTGGTTAAGCATATTGAAGCCACAAAAGTTGGTAAATTCGCCTATTGGGGACCGATTTTAAAAGATGCTGCACCCACTCAAGTGATTGTTCCGAATGCAACTGAAGCAAAATCAATTGAATTAGAAGGTGAAAAAATTGAAATTAAATCACCTGGCAAATATGCATCTTATCTTTGGGTACCACATAACCGTACCATTCTTGGTGGGGTAGGGGTATCTTCTGGAATTCATTTGTGGACAGCAGATACACAAAGTGAAAAACAACGAGATGCTTGGAAGAAAACACTGAAACAAATGAAGCGTTTAAGCCCAAGCGCTGTTATTCCTGGACATTATATCGGTGATATTCCAAAGGCAACACAAGCCATTGATTTCACATATCAATATCTTGTGGATGTCGATAAAGTTTTAAAGGATCATAAAGATTCTGCATCAGTTATCGCTGCATTAAAGGAAAAATATCCAAATTTAGCTGAAGAAAGTTCTTTGGAGTTGAGTTCTAAAGTGCTCACAGGCGAAATGGAATGGAAATAATTTAATCCTTGTTTTGATCATGTAAAAATGATCTATGATTGATACGATATGCGCTTGAAACTTAATCTATTTATTTAGGTTAAGTTTCTGGTTTTTTGTAGCTACTTATTATGATCAAAAAGAATAAAAGAAAAAAAATGCTGCGAGTCTAAATTATTCAATTAAATATCAAATATAACAACAGAATTACATTTGTAATTGAATCATGTTTGTCATATTTCATCAGATGAATCAGATACCTATTTTCACTGAATGATATCTGATTTAAATGTAATGCATATTTGTGTTTTAAATTTGTATGTCTAGGGGTTTTCCCTCATTCAAAACATGTTTTACTCAAGAATATACTGTAGTCACTGAGCCAAACCACAAAAAAATTTTGGAGCATAACATGAGTGAATTAAGTAAACTGCCAACCCCAGATTTAGCTGAAGATAATGCTTTTTTCCCATCCCCATACTCTTTAAGTCAATATACATCTTCAAAAACTGATTATGATGGGACAACTTATCCGACACCGTATACAGGCAATAAAAAAATACTGATGATTGCAACGGATGAGCGTTATATCTTGATGCAAAATGGAAAGTTTTTTTCAACAGGTAATCATCCAGTAGAAATGCTCCTTCCTGTATTTCATTTGGATGCTGCAGGTTTTGAAGTGGAGGTGGCTACACTTTCGGGGAATCCTGTCAAACTTGAAATGTGGGCAATGCCCAATGAGGATAAAGCTGTTTTAGATACTTATCACAAGTATGCTGAAAAACTTAAAAATCCATTGCAGCTTGACGATATTCTTACTGAGGCGATCAGTGAAAATTCGCCTTATGCTGGTATATTTATCCCGGGTGGGCATGGTGTGTTAGCAAAAATTCCAGAAAGTAAAGCGGTAAAACAATTACTAGCGTGGGCGGTAAAACATGATAAGTATGTGATTACCTTATGTCATGGTCCGGCATCATTACTTGCTGCCGCTGTAGATGAAAAGCCTGAAAACTATATTTTTAAAGATTATGAGATTTGTGTTTTTCCAGATTCTTTAGATCAAGGTGCAAATATTGAAATTGGTTATATGCCGGGTGC
This sequence comes from Acinetobacter sp. Tol 5, assembly GCF_019702905.1. Lineage (NCBI taxonomy): Bacteria > Pseudomonadati > Pseudomonadota > Gammaproteobacteria > Moraxellales > Moraxellaceae > Acinetobacter > Acinetobacter sp. Tol 5. The sequence continues at coordinate 1,055,571 of NZ_AP024708.1, forward strand.
TTTGCCATGGTTGGTGGGTGAAAACCTAGAAAAATTGGGGGTAAAAATTCTCAATAAAGGTATCACTGGGCAAGTACATAAAGACCGTAAACTCCTGACTGGAGATAGTCCTTTAGCTTCAAATAATCTGGGTAAATTAGCGGCTGAAACTTTACTGGCTGATCCTGAATTGGTTTAAACTTTGAGGAAAGTAGTCCCCGCTGCGCCTTGCGCTGCAAACAAAAAGCAGTGCTTTGTTCTTGCTCAGGGTTGTGGCTAAAATTATCTCAGGCTACGTTATGAAACTTGAAAATAGTCTCGCTATTCTCTTCATTTCCTTGCGGAGTATACTCCTCATGCCTGCTCAATTTTAACCTACAACGCAAGCCATTTATGAAATGTCCACAGCCCCTAATAAATACAAATTTAATGCTGATTTTTGACCAAGAGATTAAAATTGACAAATAAAGCGCTACGATTTGCACCACATCAATTGGCTGATCTATTGTTTCAGACAGTGTACCAATTGAATCAGGCGCATCACCTGCAACAGGTTTTTCAGATTCTGGTGAGTTTTGCAGCAACATTAAATTTTGATCGTATTATTGTTTGCAGTGTTTTCCCTCACAATCAAAGTGAATGGGTGGATGAAATTTTCTTTGTTTCAGGACCTTGGTCGAATGTTGAAAATATTGATGAGCGTGAAATCTATTTACGTCGTTGCCCCATCACTCGTCATATTTTTGAATATGATGAACCCTTTTTTTGGACAAAGACTTTAAATAAAAAAACCGGAAAAGAAAGCTATCGAGTTATTAAAAATACGTTGTATCAAGATGAGCTCAGCGGAATACAAGTCCCTATTTTTGGTCGAACTGGTTTAGAAGGTGCTTTTTCCTTTGCAGGAAACCTGTCTGATGTCAGTGATGATTTTAAATTAATGGTTCAAATGATATGTCAGCTTGCATTCCGAAAAATTTTATCCTATCGACCTGATACTTCGGTACAGCAGCGTAAATTGACCCAACGAGAAAAAGAAGTGCTGAAATGGGCTGCAATCGGACATAAACAGATTGAAATCGCGGAAATCTTAAAAATTTCAGAGCGAACAGTCGAAAATCATTTAAGAAATGTTCGTAAGCGTTTGGGGGTAAAGTCCACAGCACAAGCGATAGCTTCAGCAATGGTCAGCAAAGAAATTGAAATATAGAGACGTTGCTGAGGGGGATTGATTAAATCAAGCGTGGATCATTCAATGTGATAAAACTGCATTCTAATCGATACTATTACTGAAAAATTAGCGTTTGTCTTTTAGATTTCTCACTAGATCGTGATCGTGCTATGATGAGTTGGGAGGCGACAAAAGTCGCCATCCCAAGCCATTTGTAAAGCCACAACAGCGAATACTTATTTAACACCAGTTTTTTTGCATACCTGAATCATTCACTATTCAATTATTCACTAGTAAATCATGAATGATTTTAAGGTATCTATTTGACTGATTAAATCATACGAATTGAATCGTTTTTTAATTCATTCCTGAATCAAACTCCATTATTCCGCAGTTTCAAATTGTTTAAGTGCTTTAAAACGACCAGACTCAGCATCTTGGTTATGCCGACGTGCGAGCAGGCTGTATATGGTTGGCAAAACAAATAGGGTGAAGAATGTTCCAATCAGCATGCCACATACAATCACCAGCCCTAAGCCAAAACGGCTATGTGCGCCAGCACCAGTGGCGAACAGTAGAGGGATCAGACCAAACACCATTGCCGCAGTGGTCATGAGAATCGGACGTAAACGAATTTGAGCTGCTTTTAGAATGGCTTCTCGCCGATTTAAACCTTCGTGAACTTGCAGTTCATTGGCAAATTCAACCATCAAAATACCATGTTTACTGATCAAACCAATTAGTGTGACTAAACCAATTTGGGTATAGATATTGACAGTTGCAAGCCCAAACGCCAAAGGAATCAGCGCACCACAAATCGAAAGAGGTACAGTGATCAGAATAATAAAAGGATCCATCAGGCTTTCATATTGAGCCGCCAGCACCAGATAAATGACGATCAATGCCGCTAAAAATGCAAACATTAAACTGTTGCCTTCTTGCATATATTGACGTGCATCTGCTTGCCAGTCATAACTAAAACCTGTTGGCAATTCCACAGCGACCTGTTCAAGAAAAGTCAAAGCTTGACCTAAAGATACACCCTGAGCAGGAATCGCCTGAAAAGTTGCTGAGTTTTGCTGATTAAACTGAGTGAGTTTATTCGGTTCGACCTGTTCACTCAAATGTACCACAGTCGAAAGTGGGATCAGTGAGCCTTGATCTGTACGGACAAATTGTTGGGTTAATGCTTGTGATGTCAAGCGCTGCTGACCAATACTTTGTGGTATTACATCATAAGCACGTCCTTGCATACTGAAACGATTGACGTAATTTTCACCGACTAATATTGCCAGTGCTTCGCCAATATCTTGCATACGTATCCCTAAGCTATTGGCTTTGGATTGATCAACCTCTATCCGTGTCATGGGATTATTAAAATCTAGATCACTATCGACCACCACGAAAAGCCCACTGTCACGCGCTTTCTGTTTGATGTTCTCCATGGTTTGGTAAAGCGTAGAATAGTCTTGCGAAGTCCTTAATACCATCTGTACCGGTAAGCCTCCAGTAGAGCCGGGCAGCGATGGGTTTTGAAACACGAATATACTGGTACCTTCTACACTGCCGACCTGACTTTGTAGACCTTGTTGAATTTCATCCGCAGAGCGATGACGTTCTTTCCATGAGGAAAGCGTGGTTCCACCGAAACTGGAAGCGGGTCCATCAGTTCCATTAATAATCCATGTCGTACTGGTTTCAGGAAAACGCCAAAAAATTTTATCCAGTTCAAGATTAAAATGTTCAGCATACTTTAGGTTGGCATGTTGTGGTGCTTTAATGGCTGTCAGTACACTAGCTTGATCTTCAAGAGGCGCCAATTCTTTTTGTGGCAATTGATAGAGCAAGGGGAGACTGGCAAAAACACCGATGGCAAAAAGTACAGTGATCCAACGGTGATGCAATGAAAAATCCAATATTTTTCGATAGGTTTGCGTTAATTGTTCAAAAAACCATTCAGCTGCCTTTGCCATTTTTCCTTCTTGCTGTTTAGATTGAAGCAGAAATGAACTCATGACTGGGGATAAGGTGAGGGCGATGATGCCTGAAACTAAAACAGCGCCAGCCAGTGTAAATGCAAACTCTTTAAATAAAGAACCTGTGAGCCCTCCCATTAAACCAATAGGCGCATAGACTGCTGCAAGGGTCATGGTCATTGCAATTACTGGACCTGCAACTTCTCGAGCACCAATCATCGCAGCCGCTATTGGAGATAAGCCTTCTTCGATATGACGATGGACATTTTCCACCACCACAATTGCATCATCCACCACCAGCCCAATCGCAAGGACCATCGCCAAAAGAGTCAACAAGTTAATGCTAAAGCCACAAAGCAACATCAGTCCCAATGCACCAAACATGGATAAAGGTATAGTAATCACTGGAATCAATACACTACGCAAAGAGCCTAAACATAAATAGATCACTGCAATGACAATCAACAGTGCCTCGATAAAAGTATGTAAAACTTCATCAATCGATGCATCGATAAAGCGTGCTGTTTCGTAGGCCAAATTGACTTTGACACCCGGAGGCAAGGTCTTTTGAATTTCAGGTAATTTGTCTTTAATGCCTTGAACAATGACCAATGGATTTCCTGTTGGCGTGGCTTGTAATCCGATAAATATCGCAGGCTTTCCATCCATAGATGCACTGGTTTCTGTAGATGCTGCACCTAACTCAACTGTAGCTACATCTTGAAGTCGAATTAAATTCTGTCCGTTATTTTGAATCACCAGATTTTTAAAATCTTGGATACTGGTGAGGTTGGTGGAGACATTGACATTGGAAATCACCAGCTCACCTTTAACCTGTCCCGGCGCAGCTTGATAATTATTTTGGCGAATGGCGTTAGCAACATCAGCAGCCGTAACCCCTCGACTTGCTAGACGATCTGCATCCAACCAAATTCGCATGGCTAAACGTTGACTACCATAAGATTGTACTTTGGCAACACCCTCAATGGTGGAGAGCATTGGCTCGACAACTCTGGACAAATAATCACTTAACTCTGGCAATGACAATTGTTCTGTGGAAAATCCAATATAAGCAACATCCGTTGATTCACCTGAGGAACGTTCAATCACAGGATCAAAAGCCTGTTGTGGCAGTTTATAGCGAACCTGATTCACTTTAGCCATAACCTCGGTTAATGCCTGAGTCGAGTCTCGATTTAATTGCATTCTAAGCGTAATGACACTACGTCCTTGGACCGTAGAAGAACTCAAATAATCAATCCCTTCAACTGAAGAGACGGCTTGTGCAATCGGTTGAGTAACAAAACCTTGTAGTAGTTCAGCGGATGCACCGGGGTATTCGGTACTGATACTAATGGTTGAGCTTTCAAGTTGTGGGTATTGACGGATCGGCAGTTTATTTAAGGCAAATAAGCCTGCCAATAAAATTAAGGTACTTACCACCAGCGCAAGTACAGGGCGTTTGACAAAAAGATCGGTAAACTTCATGACATGACCCTCTTAAACTTCAGGTTTTACTGAAGATGTGAGGTGTTCGAGTGTATTCAGCGTAGGCTCAATTTGCATACCATCACTTAATTTTAACTGCCCAGAAACCACAACTTGATCACCTGCTTTTAACCCAGATTTGATTTCAATACGTCCTTGTTGGCGTTCACCCACCTCGACAGTAACGCGTTGTACAGTAATTTTTTGAGCATCATGTTTGGCAACAAAAACAGTATTGCCATAAGCGGTATAGGTGATTGCGGTTTCAGGGATAACCAAACTTGAGCGTTGAGCTTCTTGGATGCTTAATTTAGCGTACATTCCGGGTCTGAGTTGGCGATCTTGATTATTCACAATCGCTTGTCCTGAAATGGTTCGAGACTTACTTACGATGGGTTCGATGGCATTGACAATCGCGGTGTAGGTTTTTTCAGGATATGCATCAATTTGTAGCTGTACAGATTGTCCCAATTTGAGTTTTGATGCCAGTTGTTCATCCAACGTGAAATTTGCCAGCATTTGTTGTGAATCGACCAGATTGGCAATGCTTGTTCCAGCTTCTAAAAATTGACCTTGATGTACTTGTCGGATGCCCATCACACCTGAAAATGGTGCTCGAATAGATTTTTGTGTAATTGTGGCTTGAAGTTGTTGTATTTCAGCACGTGTCATATCTCGATCAGCCAAGGCACTATCCATTTCCGCACGTGAAATCGCATGGCTATCGATGAGCAGTTGGCTGCGTTTATAAGTCATTTCTGCCTGTTTCAGTTTGGCTTGTAAACGACCTAATTCGCTTTGTTCAACATTACTTTTGAGTTGTACCAATAACTGTCCTTGCTGTACATACTGTCCTGATTGGAAATAAATTTTCTCAATCATTCCTCTACTTTCAGAAGAGACTTGAACTTGTCGAATTGCTTCCAATTCACCAATACTGGAAAGTGTTTGTGGCACCGTTTGTTCAGTGACTGTACTTAGGGCAACTTTAACAAGTGGATATTGAGAGGAGGGTGATTCAGTTGCTTTACTAGAGCTGATATAAAAATAACTGCCGCAGCCGATTAACAGTACAATCATGCTCATTGTGAAAATCAGTGTTTTACTTTTCATGCAATGACTCCATGACTACGGAGTTGCTGGCGAAAATGGCTGGCAATGGTAATACTCCAAAGCCCACCGATCACAGCAATATGTTCAATCGCAAAGTAAAGCGCAAGTGTGGCTTGTAGCCCTGACATTGTCCAAAAAGTATGTACGATAAAGATGGTCAGGAGCAAAAAGATAGAAAGCAACAACGAACCTAGCCACATGTGTCGTTCAAATAAAATGCAGTAAGCACCAACCAGTAAAATCAGTGCGGAAGCATAATTGAAAAACCATACAGGTGTTAAACCTGCTGCTTGCATTTCCATATATCCAGCTTCAACATTTAACACTTTACCCAGCCCCGAACTAAAAAATAAAAAGGCGAGGCTACATTTGACAATGACCCACAGCCACTGGCTTTCTAAACTTAATTTAACCAAATAAGGCATAAGAATATTTCCAGAAGAAATTAGACTGAATGATTAAAATTCTTAAAAAAGAATAGCTTGTTGGTGTTGTTTACCACCGTGTCAAGCAGTCTAAAACCTCAAGTTATATTGAGGTCAACGGTTTTTTCAGTATAAAATTGAGCTGCTCTAGGTTGCTTAAGAATAGTTCGATCTCGATGTTTTGAGCTAAATTTGTAGACTAAAGCTGTGGTCTTAAACACCAAAAACTTCTTGAAAGCTTGAGGATGATTGTGAGTAGATCAATTGACAAATCAAGCGACTTAACCTATAAAACCTCAAGTAATGTTGAGGAATATTGCAATGGAAAAAGACATAAAAATTGATTTTGATCGAATGATGACGGTGGGTGAAGTTGCCAAACGCAGTGGTGTGGCTGTGTCAACCTTACATTTTTATGAATCTAAGGGTTTAATCAAAAGCATTCGAACCAATGGTAATCAACGTCGTTTTCCAGCAATTGTTTTACGTTATATCGGAATTATTAAAGTTGCACAGAAAGTGGGAATTTCTTTGGAGGAGATAAAAACGGCATTGAGTGTTTATCCAATTGGTAGCAAATTAAGTGCGGAGCAATGGTCTGAACTGTCGTCACGTTGGCGTAAAGATTTAGATGAACGAATTCAAAAACTGACACGCTTAAGAGATGAGATGGATTGGTGTATTGGTTGTGGTTGTTTGTCGTTAAAACAATGTCCTCTGCGAAATCCAGAAGATGTACTGGGGCAAGAGGGTTCTGGTCCACGTATTTTAGAGCGTGTTGAACCATAATATTCTATTTGAATTTAAAGAAAGATTTTTCACGTATTATTAAAGGGGGAAATTTGCCTTTTTTATGATTTTGTAAATGATAATCATTATTTATTATGGTATTGTTTTAGACATCGGTTAAAAAAGCTGGTACTTCAACACAGCTAATTTAGATAACGAATTGATAAAATAGAGCCAAAGGTAATAGATTATGAAAACTCAAAACGTTGAATTACTAGAAAAAGAAGATCATATGAGTGGGATGCAACATCACGAAATGACGATTACCTCACTTACTCAACCTTTTGATTCAATCATACGACTACGTGGGAAAATTGAAACGGATCAAATTGAATTGTGGAGTACTGCCAATTTAGCAGTACGGATTGATGTAGAGCAAAGTGTAAATTCGCGACCAATTTCACGTATTTATACCATACGCTCTTTTGACAAGCTCAGCCAAGAAATTGAAATTGATTTAGTGCGTCATTCATCTCCAAGTCCGGCAATGCGATGGCTAAATACAGTAAAAATAGGCGCAAAGGTGGCATTGACTGGACCTCGTGTACATACCAACCCAAATTTTGAAACAAGCAAAAAATGTTATATTTTTGCTGATGACACGGGTATTCCTGCTGTATATGCAATGTTGCATCAATGGCCAGAACATGTTCAAGCTGAGATATTTTTAGACACTCACGAAGCTGAACTTTTAAGTGAATTACCTGATATTAAGGGCGTCAATTATCATCTCATTAATCAAACTGTGCTTAAGCAGAATGCTCAAAATCAAGGTTTATTTGAACAGGTGCAACAACTTGAATGTAGTGATGAGATGACAATTTGGGCAGCCTGTGAACGTCAGCAAGCTCGCCAAATCCGAGAGTTCTGTCTAAAACAACTCAAAATGGCAAAAGAAGATGTACGTGTATTTGGTTATTGGAAAGCAGGTGTGAGCAGTAGCGTTATCGATGAAGCTCGATTGGAACATTATTCAAAGCTGGTTCAACAAGGGCAGGGTTTAACTGAGTTTGACGATCTTGATGTAAAGATATGATGTAAATGAAATCATGATAGGTTGATGTAGACATGCTATTGCTGCTACCTTCAATCCATCGTGATTTCTTCACAGTTTTGATGCTAAGAAAATTTAACAATTCGTGTGATATGAAATATATATGGAGAAATTATAGATAGCGTTATTTTATATTCAGCATGTGTAATGCACCGATAATTAATGCTTGCATACTTTGGATGAATTCTGCTTCCATTTCCGCTTCTTCCATTTCTCGATGATCAGCCTTAATCGGGTCTTTGCCTGCCACAGAGTAAATGGTGTCAGCGACAGCAATGCAATGAAAAGCAATCGTTGTATTTAACCATTGTGCTTGTTCTTGAGTAAGTTGATAGGTTTCAGCAACAGCCTGATGATGGTGCTGTATTTTAGTCACCATGGATGGTGTTGAGGCCATCCTACGAATTAAATAAGGGGTAAAACCTGGATTTGATTTGACCAATTCACGCAGTGAATGCATAAAAATAATGAGATATTCTTTTAATTCTATTTGATCAGGAGATTTTGGTAGGGGAATCTGCCATCTCAGAAAAATTTCTTCAGCAATTAGATATTTAAGCTCTTCCAGACTGGCAATATGTTTATATAAAGCCATATGGCTAATACCCAACGCAGCGGCAACACCTACAAAAGTAATATTCAATAAACCTATCTCTATACCAGCATTCATGATGCGCTCATGGGTGATTGTACGTGGTCGTCCGCGAGATGATGATTTGGCTAAAGGAGGCATAATTATTCCATACAATTGATTTTTTCATGTTGCCATGTGACGAGAAGTGGGTCAAATCCGTTTACTTTATTTAATTAGTTTACTACAATGCAACTAAATCTATTGATATTAATTCTCATTTGTATTTATGGATAGGTTTGCTGTCATTTTCTTAAAAACATCAGAAATTGGCGGAACGTGAATAATCAAAACAGGTTTTTTATGTTATGTGTGCAAGTGATGTAAATGAAATTCAGCCTAGACCTATTAACCCACTCAGCTTTGTTCTGAAACCCATACGGCTCCATTTATTTTTAGCTTCGTTGATTGCTACTCTGGGTTCAATGCTGACTTTAGTGCCACTCATCGGCATTGCCTATTTCGTCAAAGTTTTGTTTCTTGGTCACAGTGCCATAGAGATGTCTAACGTCGATTTATCTGATGCCTTATGGATATTGTTAGGCTGTTTGGGAAGTTTATTGTTGGGGATGTTATTGATCACCCTCAGTGAATTCATTGCACATTTAGCAGACCATAAAATCACTGGGATATTACAAAAAGATATTACTCAGCATCTTACTCAACTGCCTTTAGGATGGTTTACACAACGAAGTTCTGGGGAAGTAAAACAAGTTATTCAAGATGATATGGGGCAGCTTCATAGTTTGACTGCGCATTTTTATCCAGCTGTTGGACGAGCGCTAGGTATTATTATTATTGCTGTTATCTTTCTATTTTATATCGATTGGCGAATGGCAGTTCTGTCACTGCTCCCATTCGTAGGTTTTGTGTTTTTTTTGCGCAAAGCCATGCATGCAAGTGAGCAGAATATCCAAGATTTTGCTGTTCAAATGGGGCAGATTAATAGTGCTGCTGTTGAATTTACCCGTGCAATTCCGATCGTAAAAACTTTCGCCCAAAGTGGACAAGCTTCGGTGGGTTATCAGCAGGCTGTTCGTACTTTTGCACACGCATTTAAAGTGTTTACTCGCCCGTTGGTTAAATCTATGGCGCATGCACATGCCATGATTTCACCGATCACGATATTGGGTGTGGTCATGCTGAGTGGCGCAATTTTCATATATCTAGGGTGGTTAAATCCCATCGATTTATTGGCTTTTGTCTTGATTGCTCCGGCAATCTGTGCCCCCACTTTATTGCTACATACTTTATTGCATGATTTGCAAGCTAGCGATGCTGCAGCACAACGAATATTGGCATTGTTAGAAAAACCGATATTAAAGGTCTCTCCAACAACACAATCACTTGTACTCGAAGATCAGACAGTCTGTTTTCATCAGGTGAGCTATGCCTATGATCAAACGCATGAGGTGTTATCTCAACTAGATTTTTCGCTGCAACCTGGAACCTTTACAGCCATCGTGGGTCCATCAGGAGCAGGAAAATCAACCATAGCGCAATTGATCTTACGTTTTTTTGACCCAAGCCAAGGTCATATTACATTGGGCGGTGTTGATTTGCGCAATATTCAGCCAAATATGTTGTATCAGCAAATAGGGTTTGTGTTGCAAGACACACAACTGATTCATGCCAGTCTCTATGACAATATTGCTTTAGGACGATCTAATGCAACCCAGCAGGAGGTTGAACAAGCAGCAAAAGCAGCCAATATTCATGATCGTATTATGCGTTTACCCAAACAATACCAAACCATGATCGGTGATGAGATTCAACTTTCTGGTGGTGAACGCCAACGGATCAGTATAGCTAGAGCAATTCTACTCGATCCACCCATTCTTATTCTCGATGAAGCGACAGCAGCAGCGGATATCGAAAATGAAATGGCCATCCAAAATGCACTGTCCAATTTTGTTCAACATCGAACTCTTTTAGTGATCGCACATCGCTTGGAGACCATTATGCATGCAGACCGTATCTTGGTGCTCGATCAAGGGAAAATCATTGAGCAGGGTACGCACACGCAACTTTTAAAACATCAAGGCTTATATGCCCAATTGTGGTCACATCTGGACAAACATACCCAACAATCAACTGGAGAAACCCTATGCTGAAAACATTTTCTCAACTGTTGGGTGACGATGTCTCTATTTTTCATCGTTATCTTGGGGTTGCTCTGTTATATGGTCTAATTTGTGGTTTGAGCATTTTGCTACTGGGATTGATTTTGTCACAGTTAATCCTTGGCAATATTCAACAAATTGGACTTTGGTTGAGTCTATTGTTTGCTGGAATTGTGTTGTGTTGGTGCTTACGCCGTGTTGTTGAAGAAATGGGAATTAAGGTTGGAATTGCACTTTTAGAACATGCTCGTTTAAGTCTAGGTCAGCATGTTGCGAGCCTACCTGTCGGTTGGTTTAATCCTCAAAATACAGCAAAATTTAATCATCTGGTGACACAAGGCATGATGTCTGTTGCACAGCTTCCAGCACATGTTTTTACCCCTTTAATTTCTGGGGTGATTACACCATTGGTGATTATTGTCGGTTTACTGTTTATCTATGGCATTTTAGGATTAATTGCGTTGTTGGCAATTCCTTTAATTGTCGTCGTGTTCTGGTTCAGTTCAAGAATTGCCAAATATGCAGATGAAACTTATCAGCAACGTTTTGCTGAAACCAGTCAGCGTGTTGTGGAGTTTGCACAGGCACAATCTGTTTTTCGTGCTTTTAATGCTGAAGGAAATAGCCAGCGATTTCTTGATCAAGCAATTGATCAACAACGTCAAGCCAGTTTTAAACTGATTTTACTGTCATCGTTATCCTCAGTAATGAATACATGGGCAATTCAAGCTGTTTTTGTCCTGCTAATTTTGGCTATGTTTATGCTCGTGAATCAGCAAATGACAGGGCATTTTCTCAGTCAGGATATGCTAAGTATCGCCATATCGTTGTTATTTATCAGCCGCTTTATTGATGCATTATTAGAAGTCGCAAGTTATAGCGAAGTGTTGCGCAGTGCAGACAGTCAGTTACAGGAAATGCGAGATATTTTAAATATCCAAGTATTCACAGAAGGCAAAAAACCACAACAGCTTGTAGATGCTTCAATTGAGTTTAAAGATGTCGATTTTCAATATACACAAGATGGGCAAAAAATATTACAAGACCTGAGCTTATTTATTCCTTCAGGAACGATGACGGCATTGATCGGGGCATCGGGTTCAGGAAAAACCACGTTGGTCAAATTGATCGCCCGTTTTTTTGATGCCAATCAAGGTCAAGTTTTGATTGGTGGGGTTGATGTTAAACAACTGCCTGATCAACAGCTTAGCCAACAGATCAGTCAAATTTTTCAAGATAATTATTTATTTGCTGGCACGATTGCAGAAAACATTCGAATTGGTCAGCCCAATGCAACAGATGCAGATATTCTAAAAGTTGCTGAAAAAGTGGGGATTTCAGAAATGATTGCTCGTCTACCAGAAGGTCTTGAGACCAAGACAGGTGAGGGGGGCGCTCGACTTTCAGGTGGAGAGCGACAACGCATTGCGATTGCTAGGGCGCTGATTAAAGATGCACCAATTTTATTGGTGGACGAAGCAACTGCTGCCTTGGATGCAGAAAATCAAGCAATTATTGCTGAGGTGTTAAACGATTTACGTGGGAAAAAAACCATATTGGTGATTGCCCATCAGCTTTCAACCATTGCAACAGCCGATCATATTGTCGTATTAGATAATGGACAGATAATTGAACAAGGAACACCTTCACAACTGTGCTTAAGTGGTGGTTATTATGCCAAATATTTAAAACAGAGCCAGAACGTTAAGGGATGGAAAATTAGCAAAAAAATACAGGCTGAGGCAACTTCAAAATGCCTTTAACTTTATTTTTTGTTTTCTGTGTGCTTTGTATTAGTTCACTTTTGCTTGGTGCACAACAACTTGATTTTAATGGCTTGTTATCCATGTCGAGTGAAGCATGGTTGACTCTGACTGCAAGCCGTATTCCTCGTTTGATTGCCATTATTTTGACTGGTATTGGCTTATCTGTATGTGGTGTGATTTTACAACATATTGTCCGTAACCGTTTCGTCGAACCTGGAACCACGGGTGGTTTAGATGCAGCAAAACTTGGGATATTGGTGTCACTCACGCTTATTCCAGCAGCAAGTACATTGAGTAAAATGCTATTTGCAATGCTTTTCTGTCTGATTGCCAGTTTGCTTTACATTGTGATTATTCGCCAAATTCGCTTTAAGAACACCGTATTAGTCCCTGTGATTGGATTAATGTATGGCGGTATATTGACTGCCCTGGCGGAATTTTATGCCTATCAAAATAATATCATGCAGAGTATGCAAACTTGGCTGATGGGAGATTTTTCTCGTGTAGTCCAAGGGCACTATGAAATTATTTATTTTATTTTACCCATCATCCTACTGACCTATATTTTTGCACATCGTTTCACTGTACTGGGTATGGGTCAAGACATGGCATCAAGCTTGGGGCTAAATTATGCCACGATGACTGCAATCGGCTTATTGCTTGTAGCAGTTACAGTTTCAGCAACAGTGATTACAGTTGGAGCAATTCCATTTGTAGGGTTGGTGATCCCCAATCTGGTGGCTTTGAAGTATGGTGAGAATTTAGCAAAAACTTTACCCATCGTTGCTTTGGCTGGTGCTTCATTACTTCTACTCTGCGATATCGTTGGGCGTTCTATCCTTTATCCATTTGAAGTTCCTATCGGTCTCACCGCAGGTGGAGCAGGAGGAGTGATCTTCTTGCTCTTGATACTGCGAGGTCTGCGCTAATGAATATAAACAAGCTCGGCACAATGCTATGTGCAACCGTTGCTCTTGCAATTGTTTTTATATTCTTCGGTTCCCACCTTGATATGGATTATGTCATTCCTCAGCGCCTATTTAGACTTGCTGCGATTGTATTGGGCGGAATTTGTGTGGCATGTACCTCTATCATTTTTCAGACTCTTGTGGGCAATCGTGTCTTAACACCCGCCATCATGGGCTATGAAGCGGTTTATTTACTCTGGCAAGCCCTATTGTTATTTATTTTTGGTACTCAAGGGGTGTTATGGCTTGGCATAACTGCTCAGTTTTTTATGGGTATTTTTCTGATGTTGTTCTATTCATGGGCACTTCATCTATTTTTATTATCGCGCATACACAAAGATCTTTTTCAGCTTTTGCTATTTGGTTTGGTCTTTACCATGGTGCTTGGCACTGTCACTCAATTTATTCAATTAAAAATTAGTCCGGGTGAATTTTCAGTTTTTCAAGGATTAAGTTATGCATCATTTAACCGTGTTCAGTCAGAAACCCTGATCTTTGCTGTGATTATGATTGTCTTTGTTTTATGGCGAGTGCTGAATACTTTACCAATTTTGGACGTATTAAGTTTAGGGCGTGAACAAGCAATATCACTAGGCGTTGATCATCATCACTATGTCAAATTTTATTTGGCTTTGATTGCCGTTTTGGTGGCAGTTTCAACCAGTTTAATTGGTCCTACAGCATTTATGGGCGTGTTTATTGCCAATATCGCTTATGCCATTGCAAAAAGTTATCAGCATAAATTTACTCTAGCGATAGGGTGTCTGGTTGCAGTCGCAATTTTTCTAATCGCTCAAATCCTTGTTGAACATGTATTTAATTATAAAACGACAGTCAGTATTTTGATCAATTTGGTGTGCGGTATTTATTTTCTCATATTGGTGGTCCGTACTCGAGGTGTGACATGATCAGTGTTCGTAATATCTATAAATCCTATGGTATCAAAAATATACTCTCTGAAGTGACCATTGATTTTCCTGAAAAAAAGTTAACTTCCTTGATTGGTCCCAATGGTGCAGGCAAATCGACGCTATTGATGATGATGGCAAATTTGTCTAAGCCAGATCAGGGGGAGATTTTATTTAATACTCAAAATATTCGGGAGATTCACCTCGCGGAATATGCCAAGAATGTGGCAACTCTCAGACAGACACCAGGGATGAATTTGCGGATGACCGTGAAAGAGCTGATAGCTTTTGGGCGCTTTCCTTATAGTCATGGTTCATTGACTTCATATGATCATCACGTGATTGATGAAGCAATCCAATTTCTAGATTTAGATGCTTTGAGTGACTGTTATCTCGATGAACTCAGTGGTGGTCAGCGTCAAATGGCATTTTTGGCAATGACCATTGCTCAGCAAACTGAAGTGCTGTTATTGGATGAACCTCTCAATAATCTTGATATGAAACATGCTGTTCATATTATGCAGGCCTTACGTCGATTGTGTGATGAACAGGGGCGAACCGTGATTTTAGTGATTCACGATATCAACTTCGCTGCAAATTATTCAGATCATATTGTCGCCTTGAAAAACAATACCGTTTATTTGAATGGACCAACTCAAAGGGTGATTACTGCGGCACAGTTAAGTGATCTGTACGAGCTAAATTTTGACATTAGCTATAGTGAGCATGGCTATATGTGTAACTACTTCAACTCATCAGGAGCTTGAATCTATGAATTGGAACAACAAATCTCAACGTCTTGTGGTTGCCATTTTGGTCATGTTGAATTTCACGGCTTGCCAAGAATCTAACGATCAAATCAAACCCAAAGACCAAGCACAACAGCTTATTCAACTTGATGCGCCTATTGTGTTTAAACATGAACTGGGTAAAACACAACTGGATTATCGACCGCAACGTGTTGCTGTATTGGATATGAATGAGGCAGATTTTCTCGACCAATTGGATGTTCCTATAGCGGGAATGCCAAAGGACTATGTACCACACTTTTTAAGCAAGTATAAACAAGATAAAAATGTTCAAGATCTCGGTGCTATTGTTCAGCCGAATATGGAAAATATCTATGCATTAAAGCCTGATCTTATTTTGATGACGCCATTACAAGCAAATCAGTATCAAGCGTTATCTAAAATTGCACCGACTTTACACTATGACATCAACTTTAATAACAGTCAGCATCATCATATAGACATGATCAAAACCCATTTGATGAGTTTGGGAAAAATTTTTGATCGAACAGTTTTGGCTCAACAAAAAGTGGCTGAATTAGATAAAAAAATTAGACAAGTTCAACAGATAACTGCTACTCGTCCAGAAAAAGCATTGGTGGTTCTACATAACAATGGTGCATTTAGTAATTTTGGTATTCAGTCACGTTATGGCTTTATTTTTAATGACTTGGGTGTAAAACCTGCCAGTACGATGGTAGATACCAGTTTGCATGGACAACCTATTTCGAGTGAATTCATTCAACAGGCGAATCCCGATATTTTGTATATCGTAGACCGTACTGCGGTTATGGAACATCGCCCAACAATTGATGCACAAAATGTTAGCAATCCATTGTTGCGTCAGACCAAAGCATGGAAAACAGGCAAAGTTGTTTTTGTTGATGCAGATGCGTGGTACACCACGGCAGCAAGTCCGAGTTCTATGCAAATTTTAATGAATGATGTTCTCAAGGGGTATCGACTATGAATTAAGTCTTTCTACGATAAATTTATAGCCAGATAAACATCTAGCCAAAAACATACCGTTCAGATATTCAGATCGCATACTTTTATTGAAAAAAGTGTGCTCAGGAAAGCTGTGTCTAAAAAATCAATGGATATACAGATATGAAATTTTTCAATAGCGTTGTATCGACTGGTCAAACGCAATTATTCAGATGTTTACAGTCTAAATTTAAGCTTAAAAACTTGATTTCTGCACAAATGATGTTGGGTTGGGGGCTTACATTAAGCATCCCGATTTCTTTAGTCCATGCAGAAGACACCCAAAAGTTAAACTTGTCTCAATCCGCATCACCACAATTACCGACCATCAATGTACAAGCGTTACAAGATAAATCTACAACTTTTGCAGGACAGATTTCATCGCAAAATAACCTAGGTTTTCTGGGTGATAAAGACTTCATGGAAACGCCATTTAATAGTATTGGCTATACAGATCAATATATTGAAAACCAACAAGCTAAAGATATCACTGAGGTGATTGCAAAAACTGATCCTTCTGTTTTTACCAATGGGGCGAGTGGTGGGTGGAGTGAAAATTACTACATTCGTGGATTTTCATCGAGTACCAGTGATATGTCGATGAATGGAATGTTTGGAATTACACCTTTTTATCGCACCTCTCCAGAGATGTTTGAAAGAGTTGAAGTTTTGAAAGGACCTTCGGCGTTGTTAAATGGAATGCCACCAACAGGTTCGGTAGGAGGTGTGGTTAACTTGGTGACCAAACGGGCGGATGATGAAGCATTAAACCGTTTCACGGCAACGTATATGTCAGACTCCCAATGGGGGGGACATCTGGATTTGGGGAGACGCTTTGGAGAAAATAAAGCATTTGGTGTGCGTTTCAATAGTGTCTATCGTGATGGAAATGGAGCAATCAAAGATCAAGATAAGCAGACCCAACAATTTTCTTTAGGACTCGACTGGCGTGGAGAAAATGCCCGTTTCTCTGCAGATTTATATCGTGCAGAGGATCGTGTAGACGGTGTGAATCGAGGAATTAACCTTGCGCCCGGGGTGGATATTCCAAAACCGCCTAAGCCAGATACTTTACTCAATCCAGACTGGTCATTTGTTGAAACCAAAGATAAAGGAGCAATGATACGTGGTGAATATGATATCAATGATCAGTTGATGGCTTATGCAAGTTATGGACAGAGCAAAACTGATTATAAATATAATGGTGCAATGTCCGCCACAGTGCTTGATCAACAAGGAACTTTAGAAACTAAAATGGGTCAATTGGCATTTGATCTTGAAAAAAAATCGGCAGATATTGGCTTCAAAGGACATTTGAATACAGGTGTAGTTGCCCACCAATGGGTTGCCAATGCGACCTATTATGAACATGATCAAAATGATTATGGAGTCAGAAATGTTGCTGGTGCTGAATGGATCACAAATTTATATGATCCAGTATGGGGAAAACCAGTACCATTTAATACACCACATATCTCAAAAACTTCTTCGCGCCTCAGTAGTTATGGTATTGCCGATACTTTATCTTTTGCCCAAGACAAGGTGCAACTGACCGTGGGTGTACGACAACAGGAGGTGGTGAGCGAATCGTTTAATATTGTCACAGGCAATCGAATTTCTCGTTATGACAAAAGTGCGACTACACCAGGCGCAGCAATTTTATTTAAAGCCACGAATTATCTGTCACTCTATGCAAACTATATTGAAGGATTAAGCCAAGGAACAACCGCTCCATATACTGCTGTAAATGCTGGGGAGGTATTTGCACCCTTTAAAACCAAGCAAAAAGAGGTGGGATTAAAAGTTGATATCGGTCAATTCAGTAACACTTTAAGCGTGTTTGAAATTGAAAAACCAAGTAGCTATACCGACCCAGTGACCAATATTTTCACTGCGGATGGCGAACAGCGTAACCGAGGTGTTGAATGGAGCTTTTTAACGACACCTGTTGAGCATGTTCGTCTACTGGGGGGGATTGCTTATATTGATCCTGAATTAACCAAAACAGCAGGCGGAAAAAATCAGGGCAATACCGCAACAGGTGTTGCAAAACAACAAGCTAAGCTGGGCTTAGAGTGGGATACGTCGATCTTAGACGGCTTGACTTTGACAGCAAATGCAACTGCGGTTTCTAAGCAATATATCAATCAGGAAAATACATTATCTGCTTCAGGTCGAACATTATTTGACTTGGGTGCAAGGTATAAATCAGCGCTAGTACAGTTTCCAATGACCATACGTGCAAGTGTGAATAATGTCACCAATAAAGCTTATTGGGGAATGCCCCAGTTATCCAGTTTAGCACTGGGCGCTCCAAGGACATATATGTTGTCAGTTTCTTTGGACTTTTAATATGTCTTGTCTAAGTTTTTCCAAACAGTGAGAACCAGTCAGTGAGCAGATTGAAAAGAGTAGAACTACTCTTTTCAATCTATTGAACAATGTCATCGATCAAGCACTGCCTTAAAATATTCCAATCACTTAGTCTAAGCTTTCAACAATACTGATCATGACATCAGCACAATTTTCACGTGCCAATCTGGCTTTACGGTATTCTTCGGAATGATAACAAGCCTGAGCTGTGGCCAAATCTACAAATTCAATAATGACATGTCGTGCATATTCAGAACCTTCCATCACCAATGACTTCCCACCACGTGCAAGAAATTTTGCTCCGTATTTTTCAAAAGCCAATGGCGCTAAAGCCATATATTGTTGGTACTGTTCTAAATCATGTACGGTGACGTGGGCAATCCAATATGCAGACATCTTTTCATTCCTTTGTTGAGGTTTAAATCATTTCACGGTCTATGCTTTCAGGCATTCAAAATATTTTTTGCCACTGATGCCGCTTCTGCAATATGTTCTGCAACTGCTTGTTTGGCTTTTTCAGCATCCTGATGTAAATAGATTGCTTCACACATATTTTTAATGCGTTGATAACCAGAAATTTGTCGTTTGGTGGATTTCATGGTCATGACACGCAGACGGCTAATACGTCCATTTAAACGTTGCACAACTTCCCAAGCGATAAAATGTTTGGCTGTGGTAAAAATGGTTTCGTAAAGTTTGGCTGAGGTTGAAATAATCAGATCAATATCATCAGTAGCGAATGCTTGCTCGAGTTCATTGAGTAAACGTTTGAGTTGAGTTGTCGTTTCATCGGTGAGGTTCTTGGTGCAATCAGCAACGGCACTTTGTTCCAATAACAGACGAATTTCATAAATTTGTGATGCAAGTTCCCAATCCAACAAGGACACAATAGGTCCTTTGTTCGGCAGGATTTCAACCAAACCTTCTGCTTCCAAATAACGAATGACTTCTCGAACCACTGAACGGCTTACACCAAGTTCTTCGCACAAGGTTCTTTCAACTAATCTTTTTCCAGAGGGGAAGTATCCCGTAATAATGGCATTACGAAGTTTGTTCAAACACAACTCACGTAAAGTCACAGGTGGATTTTCAATTTTAAGATTCATGGTGATTGAACTTTCCCAATTTTAATCATGCACAATTTTGTTACATGTTTTTTTGTCAAAATTAGCATAGCAAACTCTTGCTTTTTTTTCACTATGTATTATGGTATACCATAATACGAATGACAAGTTGAATTCACAAGGAAGAGCAATGAATCTAATCCGTAAAACTATACTGCATGTTGAAACGACCTATGTCGATGGTGGTAAAGAAGCAGCAATACCTTTAAAAATGGTTGCAGCAGCAGCGGTCATCCAAA
Organism: Acinetobacter sp. Tol 5; assembly: GCF_019702905.1. NCBI lineage: Bacteria > Pseudomonadati > Pseudomonadota > Gammaproteobacteria > Moraxellales > Moraxellaceae > Acinetobacter > Acinetobacter sp. Tol 5. The sequence continues at coordinate 1,075,473 of NZ_AP024708.1, forward strand.
ATCCATGGGCAGCACAGGGCTATGTTGAAAACTTGGCACCAGAAATTCGCCGTATTGCACCAATTTTAAGTGAACATTTAACTCGTCTGATTTTGGATGAGATCGGTTCAGGTGAAGCTGTACAAGCATTTGGTAAGAGTGCGGTTGTGGGTTTAAACGGTGAGCTTGAGCATGCTTCTGCACTGATTCACACCTTACATTTTGGTAATACTTACCGTAGTGCGGTCGGTGCAAAATCTTACTTAGCATTTAACAATACCCGTGGTCCTGCCAATGCACCGATCTTGATCCCGATGATGGATAAAAATGATGAAGGTCGTCGTTCTCATTATCTGACTTTACAATTTGCTATTCCTGATGCACCTGCAGCAGATGAATTGGTTGTGGTGATTGGTGCCGCAACAGGTGGTCGTCCACATCATCGTATTGGTGATCGTTATCAAGATTTGGAAGAGTTAGGTCATGATCTCAAAAATCCTGCAGCTGTCAAATAATCGAATTGCTCATTATTTTGAGCAGGGTGAAGGCGAGCCATTGGTACTTATTCACGGTGTGGGTATGCAAGCCGAAGCATGGTATCCACAAATAGAATTTTTCTCGAAACACTATCGTGTGATTTCGGTGGATATGCCAGGTCATGGACAGAGTACCCAATTGACCAATGATGCGCCTTTACAGGCATTTGTGGACTGGACCATTGAGTTTATATGCCAACTGAATGTGGGTGCTGTGAATTTAGCAGGGCACTCAATGGGTTCTTTGATTACCACAGGCGTGAGTGCAACACGTCCTGATTTAGTTAAACGAATGGCTGTTTTAAATGGTGTTTATAAACGCACAGAAAAAGCCAAAGATGCAGTACTTCAGCGTGCTGAAGCACTGAAAACAGGAAAGATCGACATTGATACACCATTGCAACGTTGGTTTGGTGACAGCGAAGTCGAACGCCAAGCAGCATTAAAGGTAAAAACATGGCTGCAAAATGTGAACATGGCTGGCTATGCTACAGCTTATTCAGCATTTGCCCAAGGAGATTCAACCTATGCAGATGATTGGTCAAAAATCACATGTCCTGCTTTGATTTTAACAGGAACAGGTGATCCCAACTCAACCGCTGAAATGGCAGTACAAATGGCTCAGCAAGCACAAAATGCAAAAGCAATTGTGATTGAAAATGAAAGACATATGGTGAATTTAACGGCACCAGACAAAGTGAATAATGCAATGCAAGCATGGTTGGAAACCAGCGTCTAAATTGCTTGATGAAGGGATATAGCAATGAGTGAAATGGATACGATAAATAAAATACGTGAACTACGTGATGCTTTTGGATCATTTATGACCGGCGTTACCGTAGTCACAACCTGTACAGATGATGGAACTGCGCTTGGTTTTACTGCAAACTCTTTTGCTTCGGTGTCTTTGGACCCAGCATTGCTACTGGTCAGCATTGCCAAGACATCGAGCAATTATCATCATTTTGCCAAGGCTCAGCATTTTGCGATTAACATTTTGGCTGAAGAGCAGAAAGATATTTCTAATACTTTTGCACGACCAAGTGATGATCGTTTTGCAAATCTGTCTTGGAAGACGAGTCAGTATCAAAATCCAATTATTGACCACGTGAGTGCATGGTTTGATTGCACCACTTATCAAATTGTAGATGCAGGTGACCATGCGATTTTGATTGGTCAAGTAGAAAACTTTGCTTCAGCAGGCTTTGCAGGTCTTGGTTATTATCGTGGTGCTTATTTCACACCCGCTAAATCATCGACCGATGTGATTTCAAGTATGAAAGTCATGATGATGGCGTTAATCGGTCATGAAAACCAGATTTTGCTTGAACAAACTGCTGATGGCAAATGGACTTTGCCGCATTTGCTCGTCAACAAAGATGGTGCTGAAAAAGCCCTCGAAAAAATCTTCAGTGTCTATCAACCTGAGGCATCGCCAAGCTTTATATATTCTGTATATGACGATATCACCACACAGCAACAGTATATTGCCTTCTTATGTAATACCCCAGTACTTCAAGCACATAAGGGGCAGTTTATAGACTTGAATGATCTTGAGCAGCTTACTTTTGTTGATAGTGCCTTGGAAAGTATGTTGATGCGTTATCGTAAAGAAAATTATCTCAAAACTTATGGGGTGTATTACGGTAATCAAACAACAGGTACATTTCGTCAAATTGTTAAAGAGGAAGTTTAACTATGCGTTTTTCATTATTTGTACACATGGAACGTGTTTCTGATCAACAAACACAAAAACAGCTTTATGATGAAATGGTTGAACTTTGTCAGATTGCAGATCGAGGCGGAATGCATGCGATTTGGACAGGTGAACATCATGCGATGAATTTTACCATTGCGCCTAATCCATTTATCAATTTGGCTGATTTGGCCAACAAAACTCAACATGTGCGCTTAGGTACAGGTACAGTCGTTGCGCCGTTTTGGCATCCAATCAAATTGGCTGGTGAAGCAGCAATGACAGATATTATCAGCAATGGTCGTTTGGATATTGGTATTGCCCGTGGAGCTTATTCTTTCGAATATGAGCGCATGGTACCGGGTATGGATGCATGGAGTGCAGGGCAACGTTTGCGTGAAATGATCCCTGCCATTAAAAACTTGTGGAAAGGCGATTACGAGCATCAAGGTGAGTTTTGGCAATTCCCGAAAACAACCTCTGCTCCTCAACCTTTACAAGAGCCACATCCACCGATTTGGGTTGCAGCACGTGATCCAAATAGTCATGAATTTGCAGTTCAACATGGCTGTAATGTGCAAGTGACACCATTACATTTGGGTGATGAAGAAGTTGAGAAATTGATGGGCAACTTTAATGCAGCATGTGAGAAATTTGCAGACATTCCACGTCCTGAAATTATGTTACTTCGTCATACCTATGTCGCTGACAGTGAGCAAGATGCTCAACTCGCCGCAGATGAAATCAATACATTCTATAATTATTTTGGTGCATGGTTTAAAAATGAGCGTGAAATTAGCCAAGGGCTGATCGCACCGATGACCAAGGAAGAAATGGCGCAACATCCTTTCTATAGTCCAGAAGCTATGCGTAAAAATAATGTGATTGGTCAAGCGCAAGAAGTGATTGATCGTTTAAAAGCTTATGAGGCAATGGGCTATAACGAATATTCATTCTGGATCGATACAGGAATGAGCTTTGAACGTAAAAAAGCCTCATTGGAACGTATGATCAACGAAGTGATGCCAGCTTTTGCATAGGAGAGAAGACCATGACTTCTCCATTTCAGTTATATATCAATGGCCAGTTTGAGGATGGTGCTGCACAATTTGACAGTATCAATCCTGCAACAGGACAAGTTTGGGCAAAAATGCCTGAAGCACGTACAGATGAAGTGAATCGTGCGGTTGCAGCTGCTTCACAAGCATTAAAAGATTCAGCTTGGGCTGATTTAACCGCATCTCAGCGGGGTAAGTTGCTATATAAACTTGCGGATTTGATTGAACGATCAGCACCAGAGTTGGCGCTGTATGAGACACAAGATACCGGTAAAATTATCCGTGAAACGTCGAGCCAGATTGCATATGTGGCCGAGTATTACCGATATTATGCTGGTGTTGCTGACAAACTTGAAGGTCGATATTTACCGATTGATAAGCCTGATATGCAAGCTTGGACTATTCGAGAGCCTGTAGGTGTTGTTGCAGCAATCGTACCTTGGAACAGTCAGTTATTTTTATCCGCAGTTAAAGTTGGTCCTGCTTTGGCAGCAGGCTGTAGCGTGGTTTTAAAAGCGTCGGAAGAAGGTCCAGCACCTTTGCTGGCTTTTGCTCGCTTAGTACATGAAGCTGGTTTCCCTGCGGGTGTGGTAAATGTGATTACAGGTTTTGCGGCTGAATGTGGTGCTGTTTTAACCCGTCATCCTGACGTTGCGCACGTGGCATTCACAGGCGGACCTGAAACAGCGCAGCATATTGTCAGAAATTCTGCTGAAAATCTTGCCAAAGTATCACTTGAGTTAGGGGGGAAATCTCCATTTATTGTGTTCGCAGATGCTGATTTACAAAGTGCTGTAAATGCTCAAGTCGCAGCGATCTTTGCCGCAACTGGACAAAGTTGTGTGGCAGGTTCTCGTTTATTGGTTGAAGAAAGTATCAAAGATGAATTTGTACAACGCTTGGTACAACGTGTGCAAAGCATCAAAATTGGTCTGCCTGAGGATATGGCAACTGAGTTTGGTCCATTGTGTACTTTACGCCAACGGCAAAAAATTGAACAGATTGTCGCAAGTTCAATTCAGCAGGGGGCAAAGCTATTGACAGGTGGGGAGAGTATTGACCGTGCAGGCTATTACTATCCACCCACTATTTTGGATTGTAGTGATGCGACTCAGGCCGATTGTGTAATGAATGAGTTGTTTGGTCCAGTGCTGTCCGTGGTCAGTTTTAAAACAGAGCTTGAGGCAATACACACGGCAAACAATACCGCTTATGGTCTTGCCGCAGGCGTGTTTACTTCAAATCTAAGTCGCGCACACCGCATGACAAAAGCGATTCAATCCGGAATTGTTTGGCTCAATACTTATCGTGCAGTGTCACCACTTGCACCTTTTGGTGGTCATGGTTTATCTGGACATGGTCGAGAAGGTGGTTTTGAGGCGGTATTTGACTACACCACCACCAAAACGGTTTGGTTACGTACCTCTGATCAACCGATTGATGATCCCTTTATCATGAGATGAAAGATAGTCATGAGATAAATAATAGTCATGAGATGAAAGATAGTCATGAGATAAATAATAGTCATGAGATAAATGATGGTCATGAAATAGACGATGGTCATGTGGTAAATGATCAAACTTTAATTCAAGGAATTTAACTTCAAGGATGAAAATATATGCAGAACACTAAAGTTCTATAAATTTTTACTGTAATTGAAAAGGATAAATATTGTTGAGCTTTGAAAAAAGTCTCACATGGGGTGTCTTTTATCTTTTTTAGGCTGAATTCACGCAAACGACAGCGTATTAGTCAGCCATATCGTCAATATCGTGGTCAGGTCATTTGAATAGGATGCTGACAAAGTAGGTTGTGAAATCTACATTTACGCTCACAAATAAATTCAGATTGAGGAAAATGAATTCCTCAAAGAGAGATTAAGGATATGAGTCAAAATGAAAAAAATGCTTTTGCGATAGAAAGCCATTCGATTGATTATGTAGATCCATCAGAACGCAATGGCAATGTTCGGGATCTTTTTACTTTATGGTTTTGTACCAATATTGCGCCTTTGGCTGTGATTACAGGTGCAATGTCGATGCTCACTTTTAAGCTAAGCTTAATCAGTGCTTTGGTGGCAATTTGTGCAGGACATTTCTTTGGTGCAGCGATTTTAGCACTAACCTCGGCACAAGGACCGCAAGTGGGTATTCCACAAATGATTCAAAGCCGTGCGCAGTTTGGGCGCTATGGGGCTTTGTTGGTGGTGTTATTTACGACCCTGATTTACCTTGGATTCTTTATTTCCAATATTATTTTATCGGGTAAAACTTTGCACACGGTTGTGCCTGCAATTCCTGTACCTACAGCAACCGTGATCGGAGCAATTGCCGCAACGACCATTGGGATCGTCGGTTATCACCTGATTCATAAGTTCAATAAGATTGGGACTTGGTTTATGGGTGGTTCGCTGTTGATTGGTCTAATCATTATGCTGCCGCATATCAATGCTGAGGTTTTGGCAAAAGGAACTTTCAACCTGAAAGGCTGGTTTGCCATGTTTGGTTTATGTGCGGTTTGGCAAATTAGTTTTTCTCCATATACCTCAGATTATTCAAGATATTTACCTAAAAGTATTGGCATTTATAAACCCTTTATTTACACCTATTTGGGTGCATCTCTCGGTACAATTTTTGCTATGGCTTTTGGAACTGTAGCGGTCAGTATTGGTTCCACAACTGATGCGATGGAAGCAGTTAAATCAGGCACAGGTATATTTGGCTACGTTCTGATGATTTTATTTCTTTGTAATATTATCGGTCACAATGCCATGAATCTATATGGTGCAGTGTTGTCATGCATTACTTCGATTCAAACCTTTGCAGGACAATGGATACCGAGTAAGAATATTCGAATTGTGCTGTCAGTTGTGGTACTGATTCTGGCAACTTTCACTGCATTATGGGCTTCGAGCAACTTTATTAGTTTCTTCCTGAATGTGATTTTTGCCTTGTTGTTTATCTTAGTACCTTGGGTGTCGATCAACCTTTTGGATTTCTATGTGGTCAACAAGAAATCTTATGATATTCAGTCTATTTTTGCCCAAGATGGTGGTATTTACGGCAAGTTTAATGCCAAAGCGCTGATCGCCTATTTTATCGGGATTATGATTCAGATTCCTTTCTTGACCAATGCCTTTTTTACAGGACCATTTGCCAATGTGATCCCTGATGTTGATGTTTCTTGGGTGATTGGATTGGTGGTGAGTTTTATCGTGTATTACCTGTTTAATTTCAGCAAGATTAAATACGCAGACTCGGCTTTGGATATCAAAGTTTAACATTAAAATGTGATGTGAAAGGAATCTTCACGATGAAAAATAATAATTTACAATGGGTTATCGCTTTAATTTTGGTTGCATATATTTCACCAAGTTATGCTGGAATCAGTTTTGGTGAATCCAATAGTGAAACAGGTCAGCTTACAGTATCTGGTTATGTACGGGGCAATTACCAAGTTAAAGATTATGGTGAGAATGCTGATGATCAGAAAATCCGTTTCGATGCAGCACAACTTAAATTGGATTATGAACGTGGAAATCTGTTTGGACACGCAGAATATCGTTGTTATCAATATGAGCGGTTTTGTGATTTTTCCAGCATGATTGATGCTTATGCAGGTTATCGTTTGAATAAAACAGATCAACTTGTGGTGGGTATGCAAGCCATTCCATTTGGACCCGGACGTTTCTGGGGTAATAGCTTGTATGGTAGTATCAATACTACTGCGGGTTTGGAAGATGTGCATAATGTTGGTGTGAACTATCATGCTGAATTATCGTCAGCGACCAAATTTGATTTTGGTTATTTTGCGATTGATGGTGGTCATTATTCAGGGACCTATACGCCAGATTCAGGTCGCTATACGGCAAATTACGTACGTTCCGATGATGTGACACAAACCAACTTACAAGAGAAAAACATGTGGGTGGGGCGGGTGAGTCAAGATATTCCTTTGGGTATCGATGGTTTAGATACGCAGCTTGGTGCGTCTTACTGGATCTCGCAAATAGACAATAAGAAAACCAACCAGACTGGACGACGTAATGCTTGGTCAGTATTTACCAAAGTAAATTATGGGCAGCTTGGGTTGACTTTGACTGGAGGCAAAAATGATGTCAACAATAAAGATTTAATTCAACCTGACACTTCGCTCATGGGGTCTTATGACACTGAATATGCCGTCGCCAACAAAGCCAGTTATTACACGGCTGATCTGGGGTATGCATTTAAAGATGTCGGAAAAATTGGCAATATTACCCCTTATCTCATGCATAGCCGATATAACAAAGATCAGGCTGAAGCAAAGGATTCCATTCGAAATATCTTAGGTGTCTCCATTGATCATAAAAAGCTTTCTTTGCTTGCTGAATATATCATGAGTAAAAATGATCCTTTTATCGGTGGTAATGCAGCATCATTGGCATTGGGGGATGATAATAAGTGGAATAAGTTATTGAATTTGACTTTATTCTATTATTTTTAACGTTGAATCATAACATTCGGGCAACCGAAAATTTTTTTCATTATTTTCTTGGTATGCCATAATACAAGACTAAGTATGTGCTGATACAAACCATAGCGTTATAAGCACATACGGATGTTTGCATCTAAACAGGATGATCCATATGCAACTCAAAGACATGTCTCTCTTTCACCAACAAGCCTTCATCGCTGGGCAATGGTGTGATGCTGACAACCTTCAAAGAACAGATATTTATAATCCTGCAACTCAAGCACTTATTGGGACAGTACCCAATATGGGGAAAACCGAAGCAGAACGAGCAATTCAAGCTGCTGCAAATGCTTGGTCAGCTTGGAAAAATAAAACAGCAAAAGATCGTTCAATCATTTTAAAACGTTGGTTTGAATTGATGGTTGAGCAGGCAGATGAACTTGCTTTTATTCTCACCAGTGAACAGGGCAAACCATTGGCAGAGGCGAGAGGAGAGATTTTGTATGCTGCCAGTTTTGTGGAGTGGTTTGCTGAAGAAGCAAAGCGTGTATATGGGGATATCGTGCCAAGCCCATATCCAGATGCACGTATTGTGGTACAAAAACAAGCGATCGGAGTCGTTGCAGCGATTACGCCGTGGAATTTCCCAGCAGCGGTGATTACACGAAAAGTAGCGCCTGCATTGGCGGCAGGATGCCCTTGTATTGTTAAACCTGCACCTGAGACACCGTTTACAGCTTTGGCATTGGTTGATTTAGCTGTTCAAGCTGGAATTCCTGCCGAAATTTTCAGTGTGATTACAGGGGATGCAGTCACGATTGGAGATGCTATTTTTGAAAGTGATGTGGTGCGAAAGTTTACATTTACAGGATCTACACCTGTGGGAAAAATGCTTTATCAACGTTCTGCACAAACCTTAAAAAAAGTCTCTTTGGAATTGGGTGGTAATGCACCATTCATTGTTTTTGATGATGCAGATTTGGATGACGCCATTGAAGGCGCATTGATTGCAAAATATCGAAATGCAGGGCAGACCTGTGTTTGTGTAAATCGCTTTTTGGTTCAAGCAGGCATCTACGATAAATTCATCAACGCATTAAGTGAAAAAGTCAGTGCTTTTAAAATTGGCAATGGTTTGGATGTTGGTAGTGAAATTGGTCCACTGATTAATCTGAATGCTGTGAAGAAAGTTGAAGCCCATGTACAAGATGCCTTATCCAAAGCTGCTCGTTTGGTGACAGGGGGGCAACGTCACAGCGCAGGAGAGTTATTTTATCAGCCAACCATTATTGCAGATGTGACCGCAGACATGGATGTGGCAACTCAGGAAACTTTTGGTCCGCTTGCCGCTGTATTTAAGTTTGAAACCGAGCAACAGGCGTTAGAGATGGCCAATGCAACAGAGTTTGGTTTAGCAGCCTACTGTTATACCAAAGACCTTGGACGTGCTTGGCGGATGAGTGAACAATTGGAATATGGCATGGTAGGTATCAATAAAGGATTGATTTCTAATGAGGTTGCACCATTTGGTGGAATCAAACAATCAGGTTTAGGGCGTGAAGGTTCAAAGTATGGCATTGAAGATTACCTTGAAATTAAATACACCTTATTTGGAGGATTAAACGGATGAGTAATGAAAAATTTGAAAAAGGTCTTGTGATTCGTAAACAAGTACTGGGTGAAGATTATGTCAATCAATCGATCAACAATGCGGATGACTTTAATTTACCCTTACAGGAGTTGGTCACTGAGTATTGTTGGGGTGCAGTGTGGGGACGTGAAGAACTGAGCAAACCTGAACGTAGTCTGATTAATCTTGCCATGATTTCTGCATTAAATCGTCCACATGAGCTAAAATTACATGTTAAAGGCGCATTACGAAATGGTGTACCAAAAGACAAAATTCGTGAGGTGCTGTTACAGGTTGCAATTTACTGTGGTGTACCTGCTGCGGTAGACAGTTTTCGTATAGCCAAAGAAGCTATTCAGGAATATCAAGAAGAACAGCACTAAACTGTAAAGAATTGACTCTGTGCAGTTGGGTTTAGATCTAAACTGGTCTGTATAGATCGATATGCGCAGATTCATATTGATCAACAGAAACTCGATTTTGCGATACATGTTTTTAACTGATTGACTAGATGGATGCTGATTTAACATCAGCATGTTGAATGAGATCAGCTAAAATTATGACCGCATTTTCCATTTGCTTAAGATTAAAATCACCTAAGCCAAGAATTAAACCTGAACGTTTTCGTTGTGCTGAAAAAGTTGGCGAAATAGCTTTCACTGCAATTTTCATGTCTACGGCTGCTTGGGCAATGGCAAGGTCATTGATATGTTCTGCGAGCCAAAGCACCATATGCATGCCTTGATCTCCTGACTCTAAATAACCGAGATGTTCGGGGATATGTCTTGCAATTATCGTCATCAAATGTTGACGATTTTCGGCATAAACTTGGCGAATTTTACGGATATGTCGCTCTAAATATCCCTGCTCAATAAACTTGGCGAGCACATGTTGATCTGCTGAAGCAGGGTGACGGTCGATCAACACTCTTAAACCACAGAAAGGTGCAACTAAGGCTTGCGGTAAAATCGCATAACCCAGTCGAAGTGAAGGAAAAAGCACTTTACTAAAAGTACCCAAATAGATGACACGTTCAGGTGCTAAACCTTGTAAGGCTGGAAAAGGTTGCCCGTGATAACGTAGTTCGCTGTCATAATCATCTTCAATAATCCATGCTTGTTGTTGTGATGCCCATGCCAATAAGGCATGACGACGAGATAAACTCATTGGCATACCCATCGGGTATTGATGAGAAGGGGTAACGAAAGCTGCTCGTGCATGAGGAGCAAGGTTGATGGCTGTATTGACTTGCAATCCTTCCTCATCAACAGGAACACGAACAATTTGGATGTTTTGTATAGCATTTTCTAAAATGGCTGATGTTCCACGATAAGCAGGATCTTCGAGCCATACCTGATCCTTTGGTTCAAATAAAATTTGACTGCAAATATATAAAGCTTGTTGTATGCCATTGGTAATCACAATCTGTTCAGGTTGGCAATGAACTGAACGAGAACGACGAACATACTCTGCAATTGCAACTCGCAATGACCATACGCCCTGAGGATCATCATAGCCTGAGGGTAAGCCTTCTCCTTGAGCACGATAGCGATTGCCAAATTTGCGCCAGACATCATTGGGTTGAGTACGTCCGGTAGGAACAGATATCGCAAAGGGTAAATGGGGCAAAGGTTTAAATTCTTTTAATATCTCGGCATAGGCTTGTGCGGCTGCTGTTAGATTTGATTTAAATGTATTGGTAACAATGTCTTTTTGATGTTGTTGATGTGGCGTGTTGATTAAAGACTGTGCAACAAAGGTTCCCTTACGTGGATGTGCCTCTAAAACACCTTCTGCCAGTAATTGATCATATGCCTCAATTATCGTTCCACGGGAAATACTTAAGCTGAGCGCCAATTCACGTGACGAGGGCAAAGGATCACCTGCCTTTAAATCTCCTTGTTGTACAGCTTCTCTGAGGATCTGTATCAGTTGTGCAGTCACTTTGCCTTGCTGTTTGTTGAGCTTCGATATTGAAGGAAGCTCAACCACTTTTGCCATTCTCGCCATAATTCTGGACTACTTAAATAAATACAAACTGGTACTTTTGAATAATCCAATTAAATCAGAAAATTTACAATAGGAAGTTCATGTTTAATGACTGTTTTAATGATTGAGAGTGAGAGTGAGAGTGAGAGTGAGAGTGAGAGTGAGAGTGAGAGGAGTCGACCATGTATATCCCAAAAGATTTTGAAATCACTGAAGTGAAAGAGATGCATCAACTGATGTGTGAATATCCGCTGGGAATACTGTTGAGTCATGGCACACAGGGTCTAGATGCTAACCATTTACCTTTTGAACTACAGTTAGAACAGTCAGAGTTGGGTACACTTCATGCCCATGTGTCAAGACAGAATCCTATCTGGCAGCAGCTTCATGATGGTGATGAAGTGTTGGTGGTATTCCGTGCTGGAGATGCTTATATTTCACCTCAATGGTATCCAAGTAAACATGAACACCATCGACAGGTGCCAACATGGAACTACAGGGTTGTACATGCGCATGGCAAAATCCGTATTCATGATGACGAGCGCTATGTACGAGGTGTAGTTGCACGTTTAACTCGGACACATGAAGCAACTCAACCTACCCCGTGGAAAATGTCTGATGCTCCCAAAGATTATTTAGAACCGATGCTTCAGGAAATTGTTGGTATTGAAATAGAAATCACGAGACTGCAAGGCAAAGCAAAACTCGGTCAGAACAAAGATCATCGAGATATTGTTGGCGTTGCCAATGCATTATCTCAAACGGAGGATGGTGTAATTGCTGATGCAATGTATCAGGTTGCAGCAGAGAAAAATAAATAAATACTCATCTCTATGTAGGTAGAAGGAGAATTGAATGACTTGGCTAACGCCTCAGGTTTTAGAAAATGATCATGTCATTTTAAAACCGCTTGAAATACAACACATGGAAGCGCTGATAGAAGCTGTATGTGACGGAGAACTATGGAACTTATGGTTTACACATATCCCAACGCCTGAGCAAATGGGAGCTGAGATTCAGCGACGATTGAACTTACAGACTCAAGGCAAGATGTTGCCTTATACCGTCATTGAAAAACAAACAGCTCAAGTTTTAGGCATGACCAGTTTTATGAATATCGAAGCGGTCCATCGCCGTGTCGAAATTGGTTCAACTTGGTATCGACAATCTGTGCAACGAACACATATTAATACAGCATGTAAGCAGTTACTGCTAAGTTATGCTTTTGATCACTTGGATTGTATTGCAGTTGAGTTTCGCACATCCTCATTTAACTTCAAAAGTCGAGCCGCAATTGAACGTTTAGGTGCAAAACTCGATGGCATATTGCGTAGCCATCAAATTGTGAAAGATGATATTTTGCGTGATACATATGTGTATAGTATTTTAAAAAGTGAATGGGCTGCGGTACGACAACATTTAAATTTTTTGCTTGGCAAGTCGAATAATTCCAAAAGTATCTAAGCAGCTTAAATCACTATCAAAATCAACTTGATTGCCAAGAATGCTCTATATTCATGGCAGTCACTTGTTGATTACTTTTGATTGATAAACATTCGTGTCGGTCAAAGCACTAGTTCATTAAATATTTTTTATTCGATAAGCATAGGAATGTTATGACTCTTGATCAGACATCAATTCAAGACAATTAGGCAAATTGCTGTCGTTGTAAAATCTATTAATTTAGTTGATATAAAGAATATGCGAAGTAGAGCTTAATATATGATTAAAGTCATGTTAATAAGAATAATATATTTTTACATTAAATCTAGAAGGTAAAAAATACATCCCCTGAGTATATTGTTCAATTAGAGAGTAAAATGAATTTCTTATTTATATTACAGAGGGTTATAATTATTTTTAAGTATTATTATATGAAGTGATGCTTATAATTTGTTGATAATATTATGCGAATCTTATTTTAAGGGGATTGGAAATAAGTTTAATAATAATAAAAATATTGTAGTAATAATGATTAAAAGAGCATAAAATTCAAGCAAATGCTGTTTGCAATTGACTCAATGAAACTAAAAAAATTCATATTTTGTTTAAAATTAAACCTAAGGAAACTTATTCTATTTTTGGCTGTTTTCAGTATTGTTATCCTCTTTATTGCATCTTTATTCGTAAACTACTCTATTCAAAAAAAAGAATTATTAGATACGTCTTTGTCTGTGAATATGGAGTATGCAACGAAGATTGCGCAAAAAACAGATTCTCAAATTCAGACGGTATTAAAACAACTTGATTACAGTGCCATGTTATTGGGGCAATCATTTGATGACGAAAAATTTAAACAATCAGAAGTAGACCGCCTCAAATTTCAGTCTAACTTTTTTGATAGTGTGATTATTTCTGATAAACATGGTCGAATCCTCAATTTTTCACCATCGAAAATTGCATTGAATAAAAATGTAATCAATAGAACATTGGGCTTTACTGAATCTTTAGATACCCAAAAGACCGTGATTACAAGTCCGTATTACTCAGTCAAAAAGAATTTGATTGTGTTTATTTCACAACCAATTTTTGATCGGCATAAGAACTATCTAGGTTTTGTAGGTGGTGCGATTTATTTAAAAGAAAGAAATATTATCAATGAGTTATTGACGATTAGTTTTAATTATAAAGACAGCTATATGTATGTGCTCGATAGCCAGCATAAAATCATTTTTCATCCTGATGTTCATCGAATAGGAACATATGCAACAGACAATACAGGTCTGGATTATATGGAGAAACATTCGATAGGAAAAATCAGATTGATCAATAGTAAGGGGGTTGATAATTTAGCGGGTTTTGCAAAAGTGAAACACACCGACTGGATTATTGTTTCGCAACAACCCACGCATAAACTATTAGAAAAAGTACCCAATCTTATCTATAAAATTATTGCATATATGCTTGTTTTTTATATTCTAATTTTTTTAATTATCTGGAAAATTTCCTATTATATTTCTGCGCCATTAAACCGCTTGGCAACGATGGCGAGCCATTTAAACAATCCAGAAACAGCCAATCAAATTAAAGATGTTGATGCGCTCTATTATGAAGTCAGGAATTTTAAACGATCCTTGTTGCAAAGTTCTTCAAATTTTAGCAAACGAATTTCTACACTCAACCATTATGTGAATACTGATCCTTTGACAGGGCTGTATAACCGTCGTGGGATGGAGCTGCATATTGAACGCTTGATGAAATCCAATATTTCTTTTGCCATTATTGCTGTAGATATTGATTACTTTAAAAAAATCAATGATCAATATGGGCATGAAAAGGGGGATATGGTGTTAAAGCGTACGGCACAGCATATCAAGGACTGTGTACGAAATATTGATATTTGTTGTCGAATTGGTGGCGAGGAATTTGTCATATTAAGTCCGATAGATAGCCAAAATTTAAGTATCAATATTGCTGAAAGAATTCGCCAACTGTTGGAAAAAAGTCCAATTGATGATATTCCCGCAGTGACTGTGTCAATTGGTATTGCACACTGGCCTGAAATATCTACAGATATTCATAAGGTATTTAAAGCTGCTGACGAATATTTATACTTAGCCAAAGCAGAAGGACGTAATTGTATTCGCTATAAAAAATAGAACATTGAAGCGTTAAAAACCTTTGTGAATATTATGTGATAAATATATAAAGATTATATATTTATCAATATTTTATTGTCTGTATACACTCGATGAAATATTAGATGATTTGAGTGAATATGAATAAGTTATTAGCGTATGGATTGATTACCATTTTTAGTACAGGGTTACTGCTTTCAGGTTGTTCAAAACAGACACAGGATGATAAAAAATCCATTGATAGCAATCAGATCAGTACACTCAATATAGGCTATCAAAAAGCAGCATTAAAATTGATCGTGGCGAAGCAGAATCAATTGTTTGAAAAACAATTCCCTCATGTAAAAATTGAGTGGAAAGAATTTCCCGCGGGTCCTCAGACTTTAGAGGCTTTATCTGTCAATTCAATTGATTTCGGTTATACCGGTGATGCACCGATTGTATTTGCATTATCCGCGGGGAAACAATTGAATTATTTAGGTTATGAGCAATCCTCACGACAGGCTCATGCGATTTTATTGCCGAATCAGAGTTCGATTAAAAGTCTTGCGGATTTGAAAGGAAAACGAATTGCATTAACCCGAGGCTCAAGTGCGCATAACTTTTTGGCTGAAACTTTAAAGCAAGCTCATCTATCATGGGCAGATATCCAACCTGTTTGGCTGACGCCTTCAGATGCACGTGCTGCTTTGGATAAAAAGGCAATTGATGCTTGGGCTGTTTGGGACCCCTATATTAGCGCTGCTGAAATTGATGGAAATGCAAAGATTTTATTCGAGTCTACAGATTTGCCAACGACCTATAGCTACTATTTGGCACAGCCTAATTTTGTCAAAAACCATCCAAAGGATGCAGAAAAAGTATTGGCTGTATTAAATCAAAGTGATCAGTGGATTAATGCTCATCCATCAGAAGCAGCTGAGATTTTGGCGAAGAGCACTGGTTTAGATGTCAAAGTGACGCAAAAAGTGATTGCTAAAAAACCAAAACCAAATCCTGTTGCGATTTTAAGTTCAGAGGCTATTCAATCTCAACAAAAGATTGCAGACCTTTTCTATAGTCAAAAGTTGATTCCTAATCAAATTGACGCTGCACAATTTGTTTGGAAACCTGCCCAATAACATGAGCATTGGGTATGTAAAAAATGGCAATAACTTTAATTCTTAGCGCGTGATTTAGTCACGGTGATGAATGGGTTTTATTGAGTAAGCGCAAGCTAATTTGTCGAGCAATACGATAAAAAGCTTGCGCAATTTTTTAAACCATATTATTGTCATAGGACAAAATTAATTTGTCATGGGTTTTTTATGGAGCAATTTGTTACGCCGAGCAATTTAATTGAGTTGCAGCAAAACTTTAGTGAGGTTCAGCAACAGATTACAGCGATATGCAAAAAAATAGGACGTAATCCCGCAGAGATTCGCTTATTGCCTGTGACCAAAACTTTAGCGATTGAAAAAATTGAACAGGCATATCAATTAGGCTTTTGTAGTTTTGGTGAAAATAAAGTGTTAGAGGCGAAAGCCAAATATGAAGCGCTACAACATTTACCGATTCATTGGATTTTAATTGGGCATTTACAAAGCAATAAAGTGAAGTATGTTGCCAAATTTATTGATGAGTTTCATGCCTTAGACAGTTTAAAACTTGCAGAAAAACTAAATCATCGCTTATTACTCGAACAACGCAAAATTCCTGTTTTTATTCAGGTAAATACCTCCAATGAACACAGTAAATTTGGTGTTGAACCTGAACAAGCCTTAGCTTTAATTGAGCAGTGTCAGCAGTTTACTCAGTTCAAAATAATTGGATTAATGACGCTGGCTATTCACAGTCAAGATGATGTTGAGGTGAGGCGATGTTTTCAGACTTTACGTGTACTAAGAGATCAAATTCAAAAAATTTATCCTGATGTCCAGCGTTTATCTATGGGGATGTCTGGAGATTTTGAAATTGCCATCGAAGAAGGTGCAACGGATATTCGCGTTGGGCAGGCTATTTTTGGTGCAAGAGCACTGCCTGATCATTATTACTGGGCGGAGTAAGCCAAGATGAGTCAACATTATCAATTAACCATCTATCAACAGGGCAAATTATTGGGACATTTTCAAAGCCGTTCTATGCACGCTTTAATGAAAATTAATACTTTGTTGAGTTATTTACAGCATACAACCGAATTAAGCTATGAGTTACATCAAGTGATTGAAGATTCGCGTTTTCTTATGCAAAAAGAGGGGACGATGCAGCTCTTGGGAAGTGAATATATCTATCAGCCCTGTTCGATGAATATTTTGTCGCAGGAGATGACATGAGTTATTTAATGCCCGTTTACCAACCTTTAGCCATTGAATTTCAACGTGGTCAAGGGTGCTATCTATGGGATCACCAAGATAAGCGTTATTTGGATGCTATTTCAGGTGTCGGTGTCACCTTACTTGGGCATGCTCATCCTGATATTCATACGGAAATCGTGGCACAATCCCAAACATTCTTACATCTTTCCAATTTATTTAAACATACTTGGAATGAACGTCTTGCTGAAAAACTGGCAAAGATTACGGGTTTAACCCAGACTTTTTTTTGTAATTCAGGCACAGAAGCCAATGAAACGGCAATTAAATTAGCTCGTTTATATGGTCATCAGCGAGGCATTCAATGTCCCAAAATAATTGTCATGCAACAGGCATTTCACGGACGTACATTAGGGGCGTTGTCTGCAACGGCAAAAGCTGATTATCGACAGGCTTTTGGTCCCTTACTAACAGGTTTTGAGTTTGTTGCATTTCATGATTTGGCTGCAATTGAAGCTTATCAAAATGATCCCGATGTTGTGGCAGTATTACTTGAGCCAATTCAGGGTGAAGCTGGGGTGAATATTGCTTCAGCATTTTATCTCAAGCAACTCAGAGCACTATGTGATCAACAGGATTGGTTGTTGATGTTGGATGAAATCCAATGTGGACTGGGGCGTACAGGAACATGGTTCTATTATCAACAAGCTGAAATTTGTCCTGATGTACTCACCATTGCCAAAGGCTTGGGCAATGGTTTGCCGATTGGTGCCTGTTTAACCCACCCTAAGTTGGGGCATCTATTACAGTCAGGCTTACATGGTTCTACCTTTGGTGGAAATCCTCTAGCCTGTCGTGTGGCGTATCGAGTGTTGCATCTACTGGAAACACAGTATTTATCCTCAATTCATGCAAAAGGTTATCACTTACTCGATTTACTACAGTCCAAATTAACAGGTTTAAACAATGTGCAATCGGTTCGTGGTGTGGGATTGATGATTGCAATTGAGCTGATTCATCCGATTGAAAACCTGACAAAAATTGCCAGTGAAGAATTTGATATCTTAGTGAATGTCACACAAGGAAAAATTATTCGCTTGTTGCCACCTTATATTATCAATAGCACACAAATTGAATATTTAGCTCAACAAATATATGGCTTGCTTAAAGTCATTCATCCCATTGAAAAAGTAGCGTGACCAAGATGAAAATGATCTATGCGATTCAAACTTTGGCATTTGAAGATTTAGGCAGTTTTGCACAGACGCTGAATGACTTAAATTATCAAATTCAGTATTTACAGTTAGGTGTCGATGCCGTGGATGAGGCTCTTGCTTCAAAACATCCTGTTATTTTGTTGGGTGGACCGATCGGCGTATATGAAACGACTAATTATCCTTATTTATCGGATTTAATTAATGCACTACGTACCCGTCTCGCTCATCACTATCCAACACTGGGTATTTGTTTAGGTGCTCAGTTAATAGCAACGGCTTTAGGTGCAAAGGTGTATCAGGGGCATATCAAAGAAATAGGTTGGAGTCGATTAACCATTACCAGTCAAGGCTTTGCCTCAGCTTTAAAGCATTTGGAAAATGTTCAGGTTTTACACTGGCATGGTGACACCTTTGATTTACCTGAATCCGCTAAACGCTTAGCAGGTTCAATTTACTATCCCAACCAAGCCTTTGCTGTGGGTCTCAATATTCTGGCATTGCAGTTCCATGTTGAAGTTGATCCAAAAACATTAGAGCGTTGGTTGATTGGACATGCGACTGAACTCAATCAGGCGAAGATTGATATTTTAAAGTTACGTCAAGAAAATGTACTATATGGGCAATCCTTACAGGACAAAGCCAAGCTGTTATTACGTGATTGGCTTAATCACCTCATTCCTGTATAAAACTCGATATAGATTTTTTTATGAAAATTAAAGGCAACAGCGCTCAGGATATTCAAGATAATATTCGTACACTGATCAATGAAGGGCAGTTAAATGAAGGCGACTTCTTGCCCAGTGTCCGTGAGTTAGCAGAACAACTTGGGCTGAACCGAAATACGGTGGCTGCTGCCTATAAAAGTTTAGTGTCGATGGGCATTGTGGTGTCTAAAGGACGTTTAGGCACACAAGTCAAATCAAAACAATCTTGTCGAATATCAGAAGGCTTTCAAGCATTAAATGAGGGCACAGTCGATTTGGCTCATGGTAATCCCCACCGAGAATGGTTACCAACTCTAAGTCAAATCAATTTTGGTCATCTGAACAGCAGTTTATATGGTGAAAACATCTATCATGCTGAATTATTAAATATTGCCCAACAACAGGTTTTTGCAGATCTTCCTCAACCATTTTCAATTGAATTTACCTACGGTGCAGTCGATGCGATTGAGCGAATACTCGCTGCCTACCTCGTTCCTTCCGATTTAGTGGCTGTCGAGCAACCAGGATTTATCACCAGTATCTCTGCAATTGAACATCAGCAATTTAAAATGCAACCTTTTACAGTCAGGAGCGATGGTTTTGTTCTTGATACAATTGAACAAGCCTTATATGCAGGTGCACAAGCATTGATTATTACGCCACGTGCGCAAAATCCAACAGGCTATAGTTTAGATCGCACTCAGGCTGAGAAAATTTCAAAACTATTGGAAAACTATCCACATGTATTGGTGATTGTTGATGACCATTTTTCAGTGCTTTCTCAAACCTGTTACCAACATATCATTCCCACCACAACAAAGCACTGGGCTGTAGTACGTTCAGTATCCAAATACTTATCGCCAGATTTTCGTTTTGCATTTGTTGGTTGTGATGCTGAAACTTCAGATAGATTGCGACGAAAATTGAATGCAGGTTCAACATGGGTCAGTCATATCATCCAAGAAATGGTGTTCCAGTTATTCAGTGCTGAAAAATTTCCGGTCAACTTAAATCAGGCAAAATCTTATTACCAACAACAAAATCAAAAAATTGTGCAGTATTTACAACAGTTTAATATCCCTTGTGCGATGCATTATGATGGTCTAAATATCTGGCTTGAATTGCCACATGCAGACAAAATCAGCAAGATTTTATCGCAACGAGGTTGGTTGGTACGTTCAGGACGAGATTTTAGCGTCAATCAAGAAATTGAAGGCATAAGAATCAGTACGGCTGATATGACAGAACAACAGATGAAAGACTTTTGCCAACAATTTGAACAGATTTATCAAGTTATTATTAATTTATAAATCAATTATTTATTTAAAAACAATGGGTTTAACTTATACTTATTTTAAGAGTTTTGCAGGTAATTTTGACGGTACTCAATTTAAATTTTAGGATTTAGGATATGGCGGGTACTTGTTTCGCGATTGAGCAGTTCTGCTTGAGATCATTTCAATATTAAAGCGAACGGAAGATTTTCAAGATATTGGATGATTTCTACTAAACTGTCTCATAAAATAGCAAATTGTTAAAAAAAATTAAAATAATAATTCATTTTTTAGACAATATATCTTGAAATTATAAAGGTAAACTTATAAAACAGTATAGTCGTATTAAAAAAGGCTGCTGTGATGACTTCTCGATATAAACCTAAACTTCACCCCATTAAAGTCATTAAAGATTGGCAAGGTGAGGATTGGGATGTCTATGAAGAGTATAAGACAGAGATCGGTCAAATCATTTACAAAGGTCGGGCGTATAGTACGACCCGTGGCAGTTATGCCTGCATCCTAACACCAGAACTGGCAGATTTTATACGGCAAAACTCCCGTCAAACTGTGATGAAGCAATTGAATTTTTCAGGCATCAAAGTTTCTCGACTTCGAAAAGAATTGAATATTCAACGGGAAAAAGTGGTATTAAATCATCAATGGGCAATCGAACATAAAGATGAGTTATTGGGGGATGGTTTTGAAGATTTGTATCAACAATATGGTTTAAACAAAGATCAAGTCAGTAGTTATGCTCGCTATTTAAGATGTTATGCAAAAGTCAAAAAACCTCATCCACAACGTATCGAAAATAAGCGTTGGCTTTTGGCAAATCAAGCAATCATTACCAGCTCAACAATGACCATGCAACAGATTGCCGAACAATTGCAAACCACCAAAGAAAAAATTGTGATCGCAAGAAAGCAGTTAAAAAGGCTTGCAGCACTTGAGCGTTAGTTTGTGATCATTCGTGCTCGATTACGACTGGGTAAAATATCTGGAAATAGGCAAATAGATGGTGATATCCATAGTTATTCACTCAAGTTGAATATGTATTTGAACAAAATCATGCAAAATATTTTGTAAAAATAGAACAGTTTCAATTCCCCCAAAGGATGATTAATCGTGCTGGCTAATTATTCCAATGTATATCTTGATGACTTTAGTTGCTTGGCATCGTGATTTATTTAAAGTTTTATCTTCTGATCTTTCATCTTAGTCAAATATAGCGTATCTCCAAAAAATGAAGAGATCTGCCTAAATATTATAGGCACATCTCTGTAACTTTATAGGCAACTGTGAGTTTGCCTTTTTTTATTTTATAGGCAGTAATTTCGATACTGCCAATTTCTGATAAAGATTGAACATGTGTCCCACCACAAGGAAATTTAGGCAGGTCGCCAAAACCAACCTCACGATAACCTTGGTCATTTTGTTGCATCATACGGGGTAAATCACGGCGAATGTATTGCTGACATATCTCTTGTAGATGGATTTGATTAATATCTTGTGAGCTTTCTGATTGGGTAAATTGCACTTTTGCATCTTCAGGCCAATGCTGTGCCTTTACAGGATGCCACCCAAAGCTTTGCATGATATGCCCGATCAAATGACCTGCGGAGTGGAGACGACTATAAAAATGTCTTTGTTTCTGGGCAACTTGGGCAAAAGCCAGACCCAGAGCAATTTCACCCTGACAATAATGAATAATATCACCATCCTGTTGTACAACATGCACGACATTCACATCGTTGATTGTACCTAAGTCACTCGGTTGTCCACCGCCTTGAGGATGAAACGGTGTTTGTTCTAGCCGAACTGCAAATAAACCATCTTGATTTAATTCGCAGAATAAAACCTGAACGTCTGCACTGGTCTGGTCAGATAAATATAAAGCCTGAGTCATATTAACTTCTACGCAAATTTCTAAGAAAGAATTATATGAAGCAATCCTATTGATGATAATCTAGTAAAAAATGAATTTACTTTTTCCTCATGGGCACAAATCAAAGCATTGCATTACTTCAGGAAATGGCTATTTTCGTCAAGGTTGTGGAGACAGGAAGTTTTTCAGAAACAGCACGACAACTGGGCAATACACCTTCTGCAATCAGTAAGGCCATTACTCGACTTGAACAGGCACTAGAAACCAGACTGTTGCAAAGAACTACACGAAAATTACGTTTGAGCGAAAGTGGTCAGCAAATTTATGGACATTGTCTTGAAATGCTCAATGCTGCTCAGGCAGTGATCGACAACACAGGAAAATTAAACAGTGAACCCAGTGGTACAGTAAGAATCAGCGTACCCAAAGCTGTGGGACACTATATGATTCATCCACATCTTGCTGAATTTTTAGAACGATACCCCAAAGTCGATATTCAACTGTTATTGGAAGATCGCTTTGTTGATTTTATTGATGATGAGATTGATTTGGCGATACGGATTACCAATGAGCCAGCATTGGGATTAAAGGGAAGAAAATTAATTCAGATTGATCATGTACTGGTCGCAACTCCAGAGTATCTCAAACGTTATGGCATTCCACGAAAGCCTCAGGATTTACTGGATCATCAATGTATCTATTTGGGTGAGCAAGCCAGCGACTCAAAGTGGAAGTTTCAAAAAGGCAATAAAACCACCAGTGTTATTGTTAAAGGACGATATTCTGCAAATCATACTGGTATACGCTTAGATGCAGCATTAAATCATATGGGGATTGCAAGTTTACCTTACTTCGTTGCCCGTCAGGCTTTGGCAAACCATACTTTGTTGCAAGTTCTGCCAGAATGGTATTTTAAAACCTATTACAGTGGTGCTGCGTGGTTACTCTATCCACCGACACGCTATTTAGCGCCTAAAATAGAAGTATTTATTCAATTTCTCGCCCAAAAATTAAAATCCGAGCCGACACTGAAACATGATGATTCCCATATTTAAAGGATGCTATGATTCTAAGATGTTGGTGGTATTTTAAGAAAAACTGATGCTAAAATCATTTAGCATCAGTGTGTTGAGTGTATATGTGCTGATTTAACCCAAACGCATTTTATAAATATTTTAAAATGGGGATGTGTTTGTTTTGATGTTTAAACTTGGAAAATTTGAGCATCAATGGATAGAGCAAAATAATTAATAGTATGGAGATTAACCATAAGGTAGAGACCTGATCTACACCATAGTATTGACCTTGTGTCGTACCGAAAATTTGCACTGCAACCAGATACAACGCTTTTAAAAGATATAAATGAACAATGTAGAAAAACATTGGAACTGAACCAAAAATAATTAACGGTTTAACCCATTTTTGTGTTTCAACTTTTTGTAAAAATACCAAAAGAATAAGCCCCATACCTGCATTCCAAAGAATAAACAGTAACGAAGGTGGGTACTTGGTGAGGTTCATAAAGCTCATCCATGTTTCTGAGAATGCTGGCATAACTTGCCATGCTTGATCACCATAGAGATTGATGATTCTCAGTATGAAAAATAGTGCAATGCTGGATAAACCAAAGCGGAGCAAGATCTGATTTCTTTTTGCCGTATCATTGGACGGGGCAAAAACCTGATGACCAATACAATATCCCAGTGTAATCACACCAATCCAAGGCAAAACAGGATAAGAGGTTCTTAAACGAACAATGTCTCCAATTTCGATCCATCCACGGTCATGTAAGATGAGCCAAAGTTGGTGTAAAACTGGGATATTTTCAAAGGAGATTTGATCAAGTAGGTTATGACCAAAAATAATCATCAAGCTGATACACCATAGCAGTTTTTGCGGTAATCCAATCAGTGCTGCCAAAGCAAGCATACTTATGCCAATTGCCCAAATCACCTGTAGATAAATGACATCGGGTGGAAATTTCCCAGTCCATGCAAAGTTGATTATTAGCAGTTCCAGAAAAACTAAAAAAAGCCCACGTTTGATTAAAAATTCACGGGTCATCTGAAGGCTATTATTTTTTGCTTGATAAAGATATGCCGATAAACCCGTCAAAATGACAAAGACAGGCGCACATAAATGAGCCAAAATTCTGCTGAAGAATAAGGGTTCTTCTGTTGATGAAATAATCATCGGATCTGGAACTTGATGATGCAGATAAAAGGTTTCTCTGACATGATCAACCATCATGATTAAGATAACTAAACCTCTTAATGCATCAATGGCTTGTAAGCGCTGGGAAGGGGACGTAGACATAAAGAAAAGATAAAATATAGTGTTATAATATACTGTAACATTAATTTTTCTGCTTTTAAAACCAAAAATGATCAGTAAAGTTGATGTTTTTAAAATTCAAAATATTACTGGTTCTAAGCGAAATAATTTTTTTATATAAATGATCAATACTATTCGCTTTTATGGATATTCATAGAGATGTGTTTAGTTTATTCACCAAGCTTTTGATTTTCTCAAGCCTTATTAATAAAACAAGGCTTGAGCCATACAGATTTTTTTATGGCGAAAGTATCGTTCTAGTACTTAATTTTCGTACTTTACTTGAGCCAACATTTATTATTTTTGTTCTAATCCTCCCCCCAAAGCTTTATATAATTCAATTTGATTGTTCAATTTGCTTTGCTCTAATGAGAGTAGACCTTGTTGAGCAGTATAAGCAGAACGTTGAGCATCCAAAACTGAAAGATAATTGTCGATTCCTGCTTTAAAGCGAGCCGAAGAAAGTCGATAAGTGGTTTGTGTTGCCGAGACAAGTCGACGTTGCGCATCTAAACGTTCGTCTATATGAGCATGTGCTGCTAAAGCATGGTTAACTTCACGGAATGCTGATTGAATGGCTTTTTCATAATCTGCAAGTGCAATCATTTGATCTGTTTCAGAAATTTTTATATTGGCTTTTCGAGTCCCCCAATCAAAAATGGGTAGATCCAGACTAGGTCCAATTGACCAAACAAAGCCACCTGATTTAAATAAATTTTGAAGATCTGTTGAAGCATAGCCAGCAGAACCCGTTAAGCTAATCGTGGGGAACAGTCTTGCTTTTGCCACCCCCACATTGGCACCTGCGGCAAGAAGTTGGTATTCGGCAGCTTTGATATCAGGTCGATTATTGAGTAAATCACTGCTCAAACCCGTAGCAAAAGTAGCTTGTGTACTGATACGTTCAACTGCTTGATTGGGGAGTAGACTTTGAGGAACGCTTTGTCCTGCCAATAAGTTCAGCAGATTTTGGGCTTGTGCGACTTGCGTTTTATAGGTGGCAACATCATTTCGAGCTGTTTCCACAGAAATCTGGGCTTGACGTAAAGGAACTTCACTCTCAATCCCTACATCAAATCGCTTTTTATTCAGATGGTAAGAATCCTGTTGGGCGATTAGTGTTTGCTTGGCTAAGCTCAAATTAGATTGTGCAAAAGCATAATCTAACCAAGCTTGAGTCACTTGGCTGACTAAGCTAATTTGGGTGGATTGTTGCGCACTTTGAGTGGCAAGATACTGATTTAAAGCCACATCTTTTAAGCTTTTTACACGTCCCCAAAAATCAACTTCATAGGCTGTGATGCCCAGTCCGACTTGGAATGATGAATAAGGATTATTGGGATTAACCGTTGGGTTCACTTGTCTAAGCGCACTGCCGTTGGCACCGATTGTCGGAAATTGATCATTTTTAGTGATTTGATATTGTTGCTGCGCTCGTTGAATATTGAGCGTTGCTGTACGCAAATCACGGTTATGCGCTAAGCTCATTTCAATGACTTGCAATAAACGGGCATCCGAAAAGAAATCTGAATAGCCTTGATGGGCAATTGAGATTTCTGAGCGATTTAGAGCAGAATTTTGAGTAAAATTTTCAGGAATATTAGATTGAATGACAGGCTTTGGTGCTTGTAAATTCATACAAGCGGTCAAAGCAATGGATAGTGTGGAGGCAATCAATCCACGCAATAGGAGTGTTGATTTAGGCATGATTTTTACCCATTTATAAAAGGTGAAAACATCAGCAAGATCAGAGGAAAACATCAGTTTTCTTCTGATCTATTGTGCTGTATTAAAGTTGCGGGTCTTGTTTTGATGGTGATTTTGCAGAGAATATTTTTTCTACTGCACCTAAGACAAAAATAAAAAATACCGGGACAAAGAAAATCGCTAAAATCGTCGCAGAAATCATGCCTCCAAATACACCTGTTCCTAATGCATGTTGAGTTTCAGAACTTGCACCTGATGCAATCACCAAAGGAATCACACCACAGGTAAACGCTAGTGAAGTCATAAGAATAGGGCGTAAACGAAGTTTAGCTGCTGCAACTGTGGCTTCAATTAAACTCATGCCTTCTTCTTTGAGCATCTTGGCAAATTCAACAATCAAAATGGCATTCTTTGCCGACAAACCAATAATGGTGATTAAGCCAATTTTAAAGAACACATCATTCATCATCCCTCTCGACATGATCGCAACAGTTGCTCCAAAAATGCCCAAAGGAACCACCAACATGACAGAAAGCGGGATTGCCCAACTTTCATAAAGTGCAGCCAATACAAGGAACACGACCAACATTGAAAGTACCAGTAAAAATGCCATTTGAGACTCGGTTTGTTTTTCCTGTAAAGAAATACCCGTCCATTCATAGCCTATACCTTTGGGCAATTTAGCAATCAATTGTTCCATTTCTCGCATTGCATCACCTGAGGAAGTGTCGAAGTTTGGAATACCTGCAATACTTAAAGATGGTCGTCCGTTATAGCGATTATATTGTTGCGGTGCTTTACTCCATTGAGGTGTGACCACTTCAGACAGGGAAACCAATTGTCCGCTTGCGCCTGCTACCTTGAGACTTAAAATATCTTTTAATTGCATCCGTGATTTGGCATCCACTTGAACAATGACTTGTTGCATCCGTCCTTGATTAGGAAAGTCATTGATATACATTGAACCCATTGAGGTTGAAATAATGTCAGAGACATCAGAAAACTTCACACCCAAAGCATTGAGCTTTTCACGATCAATTTTTAAAGAAATATTGTCCCCTTGCGGTAAACCTTCATTCCAGACCATATAGAACTTTTTATTTTTGGCTGCCATTGCCATCAGCTCATCTTGAGCTGCCAGTAATGCAGGCATACCTAAATTTGCACGGTCTTGTAAACGTAAACTAAAACCTGAAAACGTACCTAGTTCATCAATGGCAGGAGGTAACACCGCCATGGTTGCGCCTTCTTTGCTATTCGCCATGAAAGCGTTTACTGAATTGGTCATCTCTGTCGCTGTAGAAGTACGGTCTTTGAAATCCGTAAGCGTAGTAAATGCCATCGCAACGTTTTGACCAGCACCACTAAAGCCCCAACCTAAGATTGCTGTATTGCTTTTTACATTGGGATTGTCTTTTAGATGCTGTTCAAATTCATTGACAACATTGCGAGTACGTTCTGCTGTTGCATCTGAAGGAAGTTGGAAGGAGGTCAGAAACCAGCCTTGATCTTCTTCTGGCATAAATGCGGTAGGCCAATATTTCATGCCTGCAAAGGTGATTGCTGTGATCACCACAAAGATCAACATCATTGGAATGGTATGTTTAATGACTTTGAGTAGCAGTAATTCATATTTTTTGGTGACTTTATCAAAACTCCGATCAAACCATGCAAAAAAGCCTTTCTTTTGATGGTGCCCATCAATTGGTTTTAGTATCGTTGCACATAGGGCAGGTGTTAAGATCAATGCCAAGAGTGCAGAGAATAAAATCGACACAGACATGGTCAGTGTAAATTGCTGATAGATAATACCGACAGAGCCACTGGCAAAGGCCATTGGTAAAAATACCGCAGCTAGCACCAGTGTTATCCCAATGATTGGGCTGGTGATTTCTTTCATTGCTTTAGAGGTAGCCTCTTTGGGTGGCAAGCCTTCTGTCGCCATAATCCGTTCGACATTTTCAACCACCACAATTGCATCATCGACAATAATCCCGATAGCAAGCACCATCCCGAACATGGTCAAAACGTTGATGGAAAAGCCCAAAAGGAGCATCACTGCGAAAGTCCCGAGTAGGGCAATAGGTGCAACGATGGCTGGAATCAAGGTATAACGGACATTGTGTAAGAATAAATACATCACAATAAACACCAAAACCATGGCTTCAAGTAATGTATGAATCACTTTTTCAATCGAAATTTTAACAAAAGGCGCAGTGTCATACGGGATGCTATACTGCATACCTTCAGGTAAATTCAATTTTAATTCTTCAATTTTGGCTCTTACACCTTCAGCAGTTTTGACTGCATTCGCCCCTGGGCTAAGCTGAATTGCAGCTGCTGTAGCAGGTTGACCATCTTCTAAAATGGCAAAGTTGTAGGCTTGTGAACCCATTTCAACCTCTGCAACATCTGAAAGCTTAATCACGCTACCACTGGTTTTACTCTTTAAACTGATATTTTTAAATTGCTCTACATTTCCCAATTGACCTTGAGCTGACAAAGGAACGGTAATCAATTGTCCTTTTGTCGCTGGAAGATCTCCAAGGCGTCCAGGTGCAATTTCAATATTGTTTTCACGAATTGCCGTATTTACATCGCTGATCGATAAACCATAAGAAATTAATTTATTTGGATCAACCCAGATCCGCATGGCTTTTTCAGCACCAAAAGATTGAACTTTACCAACACCTTCAACACGCTTGAGTTCTTCAACCACATTACGTACCAGATAATCACTCAAATCAACTTCTGAGTATTGTCCATTGGGTGAGTTGATACCGACCAGCATTAAAAAGCCTGATGAAGAAGCTTCTACTTGTAAACCTTGTTGACGAACAACTTGTGGTAACCGTGCTTCCACCGCCTTGATTTTGTTCTGTACATCCACTTGAGCCATTTCAACGTCAGTACCCGGTTTGAACGTTGCAGAAATTTCAGCAGTACCCGAGGTATCGGTTGTTGAACTATAGTAAAGCAGGTTCTTGACCCCCGATAATTCTCGCTCAATCAAAGTGACGACACTATCATTGATGGTTTGGGCAGTAGCCCCTGGGTAGGTCGCACTGATATTGACTTGCGGCGGAGCAACACTTGGAAAGCGTGCAATCGGCAATTTAGGAATACTCAGTACCCCAAATAGAATAATGAAAATCGCTATCACCCATGCAAACACAGGGCGACGTATGAAAAATTGTGACATCATCATTGAGCTCCTTGTGTTGCAGCTGATTCAGCATGTACAGAGGTATTCGCTGTTGTATTGACAGGAACTTTCCATACGCTTAGCTCAAGTTTTTGGTTAGGTTGGATACGCTCAATACCCTCAACCACCACTTTATCCCCGGCTTTTAATCCTTTATTGGCAATGTAATATTGCTCATATTGTTGCCCCAGTTCGATTGGGCGAATATCAGCTGTACCTTTGGCATTGATCACATAGACTTGCGGTTCGCCGTTGATATTACGTTGAATGGCTTGAGCAGGAATCAGTAAAGCTTGTGGAACAGAAGCGCGATTAATATCTACACGAACATACATACCAGGAAGTAATTTTCTTTCAGGATTATTGACCTCGATACGAATAGTGACATCACCTGTTTCCGGATCTACATTGATGTCTTCAAACAACATTCTTGCTGTAACGTTATAGGGTTGACCATGACTGTTGGAAATTCGGAAAGTCTTTTGATCATTTGCAGACAGTTCACCATTTTGCAATGCAGTTTGTAAGCGTTCATATTCACTGATCGACTGTTTAATATCGACATAGACTTTATCAATCTGCTGTACTGTAGCCATTTTATTGCTATCACCTTGACCAACCAAGGCTCCTTCTGTGACAAAGGATTGTCCGATTCGACCTGAAATCGGTGCGCGAACAGTGGCATATTGTAAATTGAGATTTTGACGTGTGAGTAAGGCTTTCATTTGTGATACATCTGCAAGTGCCTGTCGATATTCTGCTTGAGCATTACTGACTTCTTGCTTACTGATGGCATTGCTCGGTAGCAATTGTTGATAGCGTTCTAACTGGACTTTTAAACGTGCCACTTCCGCTTCTGCTTTATTGAGCGATGCACGATTGCTGTTTACATCCGCTTGGAATGTTTCCGAATTAATTTTATAGAGCGCTTGTCCTGCCTTTACTTCACTGCCTTGAGTGAATAACACTTTTTCAATAATACCGCCGACTTGGGGGCGAATTTCAGCCGTACGGAATGCTTGTACACGTGCTGGGAGATTCTCACTGAAATTGACTGATTGAGGTTGAATGTTGAGTACACTGACTTTTGCAGGTGGTGTTTCTGGTTGAGCTGCCTCCTTGGAGCCACAGCCTTGCATCAGCAGCCCGATGGATAAAAATAATGGAAGTAATAGATGCTTTTGCATTCTGTCCAAGCCTTGGGAGTTTTTGATGTTCACATTATTTTTGATGTTTGTGTAACCTTGATCAGCAAAGTGTGGAAAAAGTGTGGAGAAAAGCAGATAAATCAGCGTATCATGCAGATTGACAGAAATTATTTGATGATTCATTCATGTTTGAAGCCTCATTTTCTTTTGATTGCCGCGATAAACAGATCCTTGTTGTTGAAGATGAATATGATATTGGCGATATTATTGAGCGTTATTTAAAACGTGAAGGAATGCGGGTAATTCGAGCGATGAATGGGCGGCATGCAATTGAAATCCATTCAGCTCAACCGATTGATTTAATTCTTTTAGATATTAAATTGCCGGAAATGAATGGTTGGGAAGTACTGAGTAAAATTCGTCAAAAGGCGCAAACCCCTGTCATTATGCTGACAGCATTAGATCAAGATATTGATAAGGTGATGGCACTACGGATTGGCGCTGATGATTTTGTGGTCAAACCATTTAATCCCAATGAAGTGGTTGCTCGGGTGCAAGCAGTGTTGAGACGGACGCAACAGAATGTTTCAGTTCAAAATAGCCACCTCGTTTATAAAAATATAGAGATCAATGCTGAGATTCATAGCGCCTATGTCTATCAAAAAGATCAACGCGTTTTACTCAATCTGACCTTAACTGAATATAAGATTCTCAGTTTGATGATTCACCATCCGCATAAAGTCTTTACTCGCAGTGAATTGATGAATCATTGTTTGCCTGACAGTGATGCATTGGAACGAACGGTAGATAGCCATGTCAGCAAGTTAAGGAAAAAACTCGAAGAACTTGGGTTGCAACAGATGTTGATCAATGTTCGTGGAGTAGGTTACCGACTAGATCAGCCCTCAGCATCATCCTACTTTGAATCTTGATCGGTTTAATTCAGGTCATTTGATTTTCTTGTGTCGATGTTTAAATGTTGAATATACACGTTTAAATTTGTGTTTCATGCTGTGCCAATATTCTTTACCGAATAAGGCAATGACGATCAATAATAAAATTTCACCACCAATCGCCATGACTGTCATCACCCACGCTTTATAAGGAATCTCCAAGAACGGAATGATAGGAAAGGCAATCCAATACGCCACGACAATCGCTAAAAGTATAAAACCGATTTTCTTGCGTAGATTTAACTTTTGTTTAATCATCTCACTTAACTCTATAACATTTGATCGTGTGATTGTTTGCAAGGTTTGCGGAGAAATGATCTTTAAAGTGTGGAAAAAGTGTGTAAGATCAGAAAAAATGAACCTATGATATGGATCAACACGTGGTGAATAAAGCTGGAAAGCTTATGAAGAATAAGTCAGGAATCAGTAAGCAGCTGTTCATTGCACTCAGTATTGTGAATTTGAGCGTAACATTATTCTCGGTTTTGCTGGGTTATATTATTTATAACTATGCCATTGATGTCGGTTGGATTACTTTAAGTTCATTGCAAGGGGAATGGACCGACTTTCATTTTGTCGATTGGATCTGGTTGTCTACGGTTGTTTTTTGCGGGTCAGTGATTTCATTGATTATCGGGATGCATCTTGCGCAAAGATTTATTAAGCCGATTAATTTTTTAGCAGAAGCCGCTGAGAAAATAAGCCAAGGTGACCTTTCAGCACGAGCAGATGACCGCCAGATACATTCTGCTGAAATTTCTGAATTGATGCATAACTTTAATCATATGGCACAAAAACTTGAGCTTTCAGTTAAAAATGCTCAGGTTTGGAATGCTGCAATTGCGCATGAACTTAGAACGCCAATGACGATTTTACAAGGTCGCTTACAAGGCATTATTGATGGTGTTTTTGAACCCAATGTGGTCTTATTTAAAAGCCTGTTAAATCAAGTTGAAGGTTTATCTCATTTAGTTGAAGACTTACGCACATTGAGTTTGGTCGAAAATCAGCAGTTAAGATTAAATTATGAATGGGTCAATACACAGGAAAGTATTGAACGTGTAATTAAACTGTTTGATGATCGTTTGGCTCAAGCCCAACTTATTCCTCAGCTGGATTTGACCACAACACCTGTATATTGCGATCGACGTCGTATTGAGCAAGTTTTAATGGCATTGATTGATAATGCAGTACGCTATGCACATGCAGGTCAATTGACTATTTCTTCAAAAGTGATTGATCATAACTGGATTTTACAGATTGGTGACCAAGGACCAGGCATTGCACAAAAGTATCAAGACCATTTGTTCGATCCATTTTTTAGATTAGAACAGTCGAGAAATAAAGAGTTTGGTGGAACTGGTTTAGGGCTGGCTGTGGTACACGCGATTGTGATTGCTCATCAGGGCACGATTAGATATCAAAATAAAGATTCGAATAGTGTTTTTACCATCCAAATTGAGCGCAATGAATAAGCAACGCTGAGCAAAAGTATTGCCAGAAATTGACTGATTTCTGGCAAGGAGGAATTAACCTGAGTTCGATAAAAATCCTTGATGAAAGATGATACAGTCAAACCGCCTGATTATTCATACAAGTGATTTGAATGATTCATTTATTTTGTACTTTTGAATCATAGATGGTCTTGCTATCGTGAGGCGACATGGATGTCGCCATGTTGAGCGGGGGTAAAGGATGTACCCCTCGCTCAACGAAAGATTTTTGTCACTTTTCATCTCTGAAAAGTGAGGCATCGCCTACGCAAAACAATTTAAACTTTAGAAGTAAAGCGTGGCAGTGCAAGCTTTAGATCATCAAACAATCTATTGATCGCCTTCATTTTATTGATCAGAGCAATGAAACTATATTGATGGTTGCGCTTACGGAGCTTCGCTCCTCATCCAAAATCGGATGAAAATCCAGCAAAAATCCACATAGATTTATTATCTTTCAATGAGTTGAAGATTTAATTGCATCGAATTCACGTTAAATTAATTTAAAGGCATACGGTACTCAATCACCCCTGGTTTCTCTGCTACCCAGTCATACAGTTTTTGTGCTGTATGATTACTTTGTTGAGTGTGCCAATACAGGCGTGCGCATCGGGATTTTTGAGCTTGTTGTTTAACATATTCAATCAAATGTTTACCGATCTGTTGACCTCTGGATTTTGGTGAAACATAGAGATCTTCAAGATAACAATAATCCTGCTCAGCCCATGTCGAGCGGTGAATGACATAGTGAACAAAGCCAAATACAGTGTCTTCATGTTTTGCCACAGCACAATAAACAGGTTCGGCATCAGAAAAAAAACGTTGCCATGTGGTTTGAGTGACTGCACTTGATAAACTGACTTGATAAAATTCTTGATAGGCTAACCAATACCCTAACCACTGTGTGTAGTCCACTTGGGTGACAGGTACAATTTGAATTGATAAATTTTCCACAGGTATTCTCCAGTCGGTATAAGTTTGAAAGCAGAGAAATTAGTGTAATTTTATTGTGGTATCTTCATAAGATACAGTTTTGATCTTTTTGAGAGTACCAGTTGCTTTGAGACGTAAAAAAGGGAGTCTTAGTCTCCCTTGTTTTGGTCAGGTATGTCATAGAATTCCATAATGTCTAAATCACATCTATGGCGAATAGTGGGTATGATAAAAGTGTAATCGTAAAACAATGGTTTATCTTTTAAATTTTCCATTTAAGATCACATAGGACATTAATCCAATGACTAGTCCCCAAAAAGCCCCTCCAATGCCCAACAGATGAATATTTGCAGCAGTGGCTAAAAAGGTGATCAGTGCAGACTCCCGTGTGTCCTGATCATGCATTGCATTTGCCAAACTTCCTGCAATCGTTCCCAGTAAAGCAAGTCCAGCCAACGTTGCAATAAAAACACTCGGGAAAGCACTAAAGAGGCTTGCAAGCGTTAGCCCAAATATTCCAACCAAAATATAAAATATACCTGCAGCAATACCTGCAATCCAGCGTTTAGATGGATCAGTATGAGATGCTTTCCCTGTACAAATCGCAGCAGTGATTGCGGCAAGATTAAATGCATGAGAACCAAAAGGAGCCATTAAAAAAGAGCCCAAACCAGTGATCGTAAATATCGGTTTTAAACTGGTTTGATAACCATCATTTCTAAGTACCAAGATGCCCGGCATATATTGACCTGTGAGTGTGATTAAAAATAAAGGCAGTGCCACACTCAAAAGTGCATTGACTGAAAATGCAGGTACGGTAAAGACAGGCGCAGCCAATTGCAGTTCAAATGCTGAGAAATCAATACGGGATTGTAAAATTAAAAATATCAAACCTAGCCCAAGTACACTGACAACAGCATAGCGAGCAGAAATTCGTTTAGTCAGCATGTAAACAAATAGCATACTGATCGCTAAGACGGGATCAATACTGATATTGGAAAATGCAGAAATGCCGAATTGTAATAAGATTCCAGCGAGCAGACCTGAACAAATGCTTGGAGGGATATAAGCAATCAGTTTTTCAAAATATCCCGTCATGCCTAAAATCACAAAAGCCAGTGCAGAAATCAGATAAGCTCCGACAGCTTCAGCATAAGGAATGCTGACTAATGCTGTAATCAAAAAGGCGGCTGCTGGTGTTGACCATGCCGTAATAATTGGTTCTCGACTGATCCAACTTAGTAGAATGCCTGAAATCCCAACACCAATGGAAATAGACCAAACCCATGAAGCAGTCAGTTCAGCACTTAATCCTGCTGCTTGAGCAGCTTGAAAGATTAGAATAAAAGTACCACCATAGTTGACAATCACCGAAATCAATCCTGCGACAACAGGATGAATCAGATCAGAAGAAAATACTCGAAATGGGCGCCGTTGAGCGTGCATAAGTCAACCCCAAAGATTTTTAATCATGTGTTTAGAGCCCAATCACTTGAGTAAAAGATGTCTTTTTTCTCAATGATTTGGAATGGTCCGATTGAGTGTAGTTTTGATTGTGGTATTTTTATAAGGTACACTTTTGATATTTTTGACAGTACCAGTTTTCTTATGCGTTCACCATCTTCAGCTGTTTTTCCACATTTGATTTTGCCAGAAGGACAGATCAAAGATGGCTTATATCGTGTTTTGCGTGATGCTATCTTGGATGGACGTTTGCGGGCAGGAAGCAAACTACCTTCAAGCCGTGCTTTGGCAGAGATGATGTCTATTTCTAGAAACTCAGTTCTGGCTGCGATAGAACGTTTACTGGATGAAGGTTATTTGCAGACCAAACCGAGTTCTGGAACCTATGTTGTTGAAATTATCCCTGATCATTTGATCAATTTACCCTTGGATACAAATTCGACTTCAGTCCAGCCTCCTCAGCAATTAAAGGTTAATCCGCACATCGCAAATTTGTTGCCCGCATGGCAAAAACAAAATGTTTCTGGACAGGGAGAGAAAATCTTTCATGTCGGTGTGGGCTGTACTGATTTATTTCCACACCGACTCTGGGGAAAGTTGCTGGGAAAAGCATGGCGTCAGTCTTACCGACAGTTGGGGCAGTTTCATGATTGTCGAGGCTATTTACCTTTACGCCAAGCCATTTGTGACTATGTCCGTTCGACTCGAGGACTCAACTGCCATGAACAGCAGATTATTGTGGTCAATGGCACACAGCAGGCGATTCATTTGGCTGCATATGCTTTATTGCAAGCGCAAGACCAAGTCTGTTTGGATGAGCCTGGTTATGATGCAGCATTGAATATTTTTCGCAGCTTTGGCATGACTGTGAATCCCATAGCGAGTGACGATGATGGAATGAAGATCAATGAAATCATTCAACATTATCCAGACAGTCAGCTTATTTATACGGCACCATCGCATCAGTTTCCACTTGGAGGAACTTTAGGTTTGAGTCGCCGATTGACGTTGCTGGAATGGGCAGTGAGTCAGCAAAAATGGATCTTTGAGGATGATTATAACAGCGAGTTCAGATATGGCACGCATCCTATTCAGGCTTTACAAGGTTTAGATCAACATCAACGAGTGATTTATTCTGGAACATTTTCAAAAATGATGTTTCCAGAGTTCCGTTTAGGATTCATGGTCGTTCCAGAAGCATTGATTGAGACATTTAGTCTCGCCAAGTACTACACCGATACACGAAGCGCTTATCTGGAACAAGTTGCTTTGGCATTGTTTATTCAAGAGGGGCATTATGCGAGGCATGTACGAAAAGTACGCAAAGCTTGTTATGAACGACAGCAGGTGCTTATTGCAGAAATCAAACAACGACTTGCGAATGTCTTGACTGTACAGCCGACAGATTCTGGGATTCATTTGGTGTGTTGGCTCAATCAAGGATGGACAGAACAAGATTTCCTAAAAATATGCGCAGAAGTTGATTTAGCTGTACAGCCTTTATCTCGTTACTGCCAAAGTCCTCCTCAAAAAGCAGCAGTTTTATTTGGCTATGCTGCGCATAGCCCTGAGGAAATCCGCTTTAATATTCAACGCTTAGCACAGCATATTGAATCATATTGATGTTATACAGGTCAGGTCAAAGCAGTTTTAAAAAACGATCACGGTGTTGGCTTTCCTGTGGCAATAACTCCAGTACTCGTTGTATGGCGTCAATTCGTTCTGGCATATGGCGAATAATTTTGAGTAATGGATCAATATCTTGCATTTGATAGATCAAATGACTTAAACGAGCATCGAAACAGTCTCGCCATGTGGTCAATAATGGACTTTCTGATTTTGCGAGGAAACTACCTTTGTACAATGAAAATGTGCTGGCTAGAAAACCAGCATTGAGTGACTGTTCTGCTCGGATAAAGTCAGTTTGAATTTCACAAATCAGTTTGTAGGGACGTGATAAAATACAATTCGGAAGCAAGGTTCTGAGTTGTGACATTTCTGCCTTTAAGGTTTTTTCACTGATGTCACGATCGCCATACAGTGCATAATGCAATTCATCTAAATTTATTCCATCTGGATGCAAAATGAGAATGCACAAAATTTCAATTTGTCTGTGAGTCAGTGTTAGAAGTTGTTGATTGAACTGTACTTTAGGTGTACCAAAAACTTTCAGATACAGCATATTTTTTTGTTCAAACTGGATTGCGCGTTGAACCAATTCGGCACATCGCTCGACAGCCAATACACCAAGCGAGGTATGTTTTTTATATTTGGTGGATAAATTAATAATGCCGTGAAATTGACCAGAAACAGGGTCAACGATTGGCGCTGCATAACAAACCCAATCTTGTACGCTATTCATTTGATTTTCATGAGAATACACACAGCTGGAAATATGATTATTCAGCGCTAGACCGATTGCATTGGTACCAACAGCTTGAGTTGACCAATGACCCCCTTCAACAAAATGGACTTGTTCTGCGGACGAAAGCATAGAACGGCTACTCCATGTCCATAATAATGTTCCATGATGGTCAGTGATCCCAATCGCCATTTCTGAGTCATCTGCAATTTTCAATAAATCTGCATAGTTATGTTGGATTGAACGGCGAAATAATGATTGTTCCTGCTCCATGGGCAGGCTTAAAAGTGGCGCAGCATTCATTGGCGCGATATTGAATAAATGTGTGGTTTGTAATGTTGATGTTTGATTACGCGATTGATTCAATAGCTTCATATCATATTCCTTTATGATGCGCGGTTATCGCCATTAATATGTTGTATTCATTGTATAGTTCGGTTTTGACATCACATTTAAGACGTATTAAATCCAGCAAAATGATGGCATTAAAATTCGGGTATTTTTGTCTTGATCTGCATCCACTTTAAAATGTCAGGGCTCAATTTAAAATGAGTTTTCTGCGCATAAATGTTAAATAAAGTTACCCATCCAAAGCTATTCAACTTTGATCAAAGATGCTGAGTTTTAGCCACTTTTTAAGATATTTTCACGTTTAAATGGTTGAGGAACAGGCTCGCCTTTATATTGACGATCGGCAAAGTAACTCGAACGTACCATAGGGGCACTCCAGATATTTTTAAATCCTAATAATTGTCCATGAGTCTGATAATGTTCAAACTCTTTCAACGACACAAAACGGTGAATGGGGGCATGGGACTTTGAGGGCTGTAAATACTGACCAATCGTCACATAATCAACCAAATGATCACTGAGATCATTGAGTAGAACAATGACTTCTGCTTCTACCTCGCCCAATCCCACCATCAAACCACATTTAGTCGCAATATCAGGACGCAAATGTTTAAACTTTTTAAGCAACTCAAGAGAATGTTGATAGTCAGAGCCTGGACGCATTGCCCGATATAAGCGTGGTACAGTTTCAATATTATGATTAAATACATCTGGTGGTGTTTCACTGAGAATTTCAAGTGCAAGATCTAGCCTGCCACGAAAGTCAGGAACTAAAATTTCAATCAATGTATCTGGGCTACTTTGGCGAATTTCTTTAATACAGTCGACAAAATGTTGCGCGCCACCATCTTTAAGATCATCTCGATCTACAGAGGTAATCACCACATATTTCAAATTTAAGTTTTTAACAGTTTCCGCCAAATGTTTGGGTTCATCAGGATCTAAAGTATTTGGGCGACCATGCGCAACATCACAAAAAGGACATCGGCGTGTACAGATGTCTCCCATAATCATAAATGTTGCTGTTCCACCTCCGAAGCATTGCGGTAGGTTGGGACAAGCGGCTTCTTCGCAGACAGTATGCAACTTTTGTTGGCGTAATAAGTCTTTAATGCGTTGTATTTCTTCTGGATGGCTGATTTTGGCACGAATCCATTCTGGTTTCTGTGGAATTTGTTCTGTAGTGATGATTTTGACTGGAATACGTGCCAGCTTATCAGCACCTCGTAACTTTTCACCTGTGGTGATTGAACGTTTTAAATCCATTTTAAATAGTCCATTAAATAAAATAATGAATATAAAATGACACTTTTATTCTATGTGTCAATTATATTTAAAATATTTTAACTGTGAATAAATTGAAGCAAAATATTAATATTATAAAATAAAGGTTGGTTAAAGGTTTGGTTTTTTAAGTTTTTGAAAATTATAAAAAATTACAAATATTTTTTGACTCATAAATAGTTGTTTTTAATATTTTTAGTGCTTTTTAAAAATGAATATTTTTTTAGTCTAATATTAATTTTTATTAAAATAATTTTATATAAATATACAGGTTTTAAATACCAATATTTATTTTAAATATCTGGTTTTTTATTCTAAATGTGAACATTAAGGATTAAGGATATGCAATTAACGGAAGAGCAATTGCTAGCAGCATACCGACGGATGCGAGATATTCGTGAGTTTGAGGATCGACTGCACGATGAAAACAATACAGGTGATATTCCTGGCTTTATTCATCTTTACAGTGGTGAAGAAGCTGTAGCCGTTGGAATATGTGAAAACTTGACGGACAAAGATTTTATTACCTCAACACATCGTGGGCATGGGCATTGTATTGCCAAAGGATGCGATATCCACGGGATGATGTTGGAAATTTTCGGTAAGGATGACGGACTTTGTCGAGGTAAGGGCGGTTCAATGCATATTGCCGATTTGGACAAAGGCATGCTTGGCGCCAATGGTATTGTGGGCGGTGGACCTCCTTTGGCAATTGGTGCAGCTTTGACTGCTAAAACTTTAAAAACGGGTGGAATCGGTTTGTCTTTTACAGGTGATGGAGGCTCTAACCAAGGTTTAACTTTTGAAGCCATGAATATGGCAGTGGTCTTAAAATTACCTGTTATTTTTGTTTTTGAAAACAATGGTTTTGGTGAAGGCACAGCACATGACTATGCCGTTGGTAGCAAGGATATTGCGGGTCGTGCAGCTGCTTTTGGCATGCCTGCTGAAAAAGTTGATGGGACAGATTTCTTTGCTGTTTATGAAGTCGCTCAAAAAGCCATTGAGCG
The DNA here is from genome assembly GCF_019702905.1 of Acinetobacter sp. Tol 5. Lineage (NCBI taxonomy): Bacteria > Pseudomonadati > Pseudomonadota > Gammaproteobacteria > Moraxellales > Moraxellaceae > Acinetobacter > Acinetobacter sp. Tol 5. The sequence goes on from NZ_AP024708.1 coordinate 1,116,012, forward strand.
TGCACGTCGTGGCGAAGGTCCGAGTGTGATCGAAACCATCACCAATCGTTTTTACGGGCACTTTGAAGGTGATCCTGGATTAATTCGTTCAAAAGAAGAACTTGATTATGTCAAAGAACATAAAGACCCACTGAAAATTTTTCGTGAAAAAGTCAAAGGAAAAATTGAGGACGCCAAACTGGATGCGATTGATGCAGAGTCAAAAGCCAATGTGGATGCAGCGGTAGCAAAAGCACGTGCAGCCAATTATCCAGAAGCTTCTCAACTTCTCACCGACGTTTACGTCTCTTACTAAAGGAATAGTAAAGCAATGCCAAATAAAAGTTATCGAAACGCGATTAAAGAAGCGATTGAATCAGAAATGCGTCGTGACCCCACAGTGATTGTGGTAGGTGAAGACGTACGTGGTGGTCATGGTGGCAAAAACACAGATGATAATAAGCTCGAAGGTTTTGGTGGTGTGTTGGGTGTTACCAAAGGTTTATGGACTGAGTTTGGTTCAGAACGTGTGATTGATACGCCAATCACTGAGTCAGCCATTATTGGAATGGCAGCAGGTGCCGCAGCAACAGGTTTACGCCCTGTAGCAGATCTGATGTTTATGGATTTCTATGGCGTTTGTCATGACATGTTATATAACCAAGCCGCTAAATTCCGTTATATGTTTGGTGGAAAAGCCAAAGCACCCTTAGTGGTAAGAGGCATGATCGGAGCAGGTTTTTCTGCGGCTGCTCAACATTCACAATCACCTTACAACGTGTTTGCCGCTGTGCCAGGTTTAAAAGTGGTTGTACCATCCAGTGCTTATGATGTGAAAGGCTTGCTGATTCAAGCCATTCGTGATGATGATCCAGTGGTTTTCTGTGAACATAAGTTGCTTTATGACATCAAGGGAGAAGTGCCAGACGAGTCATATAGCATTCCATTTGGTGTAGCCAACTACACACGTGAAGGGACAGATATTACCATTATTGCGTTGAGTTTAATGGTACATCGCGCCAATGAGGTTGCTGATAAATTAGCAAAAGAAGGCATTTCTGTTGAAGTCGTTGATCCACGTACCATTTCACCTTTGGATGAGGATGGGATTTTAGAGTCAGTCGCGTCTACAGGTCGTGTGGTTATTGTGGACGAGTCGGCTGCGCGCTGTGGTTTTGGGCATGATGTTGCCGCATTGATTGCGCAAAAAGGTTTTCATTATTTGAAAGCACCGATTGAGTTGGTGACACCACCACATTCTCCTGTACCTTTCTCACCCGTTTTGGAAAAAGAATGGTTACCAAGTGTAGAGCGTATCGAACAGGCTGTACGTAAAACGTTGGAGGCTTAGGATGAGCGAAATCAAAACTTTAGAAATCCCAAAATGGGGTTTGTCCATGGAAGAAGGGACAATTGCGCAATGGCTGATTCAAGAGGGGGCGCAATTTAGCAAAGGACAAGAAATTTGTGAAATTGAAACCACCAAAATCGTCAATGTGCTTGAAGCGCCCTTTGATAGTACTTTGCGTAAAATCATTGCCAAAGCAGGCGATACTTTGCTGGTGGGCGAATTAATTGCGATTTGTGCTGATTCACAAGTTTCAGATGCAGAAATTGATGCTTTTGCCCAATCTTTAACGGGCACATCGACAGTCAGTGAAAAGCAATCCCATACAAACGCACCAGAAAAAACATCAGAAGAGGTATCAGCCACTCAGGCTAAAACAACAGTCGCTACTGTGACTCAACCGAATAATTTGACTGAACAGAATAATGCTGTAAATACTCAGAAATCTATTGTTCAAGGTGGTTATTCAATTCCTGTCGTATTGCAAGGTTATCAACAGCGTGACGAGATTTTTGCGACACCGCATGCTTTGAAATTGGCTGAAAAGCATCAGGTCAATTTGGCAAAAATTACTGGTACAGGACGACAAGGGCGTATCAGTGTCCATGATATTCAACAAGCCGTTCAAGCTGCTGGAGGCTCATGGCCAGATATTCGTCAGCAAGCCAGTGCTAAAGCAGCGAAATCTAAAGCAGATGACAGTCTAGTGTTAGCAACACCTGTTGCACGCCGTTTAGCTAAACAATGGGGCATAAATCTGCATGATTGTCGCGCATCAGGCACCAGAGGTCGAGTCTGTAAAGAAGATGTAGAAGCCGTTTATCAGCGTGAAAACCCTGTACAGACACAACAATGCGATCAGGACAATACAACGCAATCAGCAAAATCTACCACAATTGCCATGAACGGTATGCGTAAAGCCATTGCATCACGACTACAGGAAGCAAAACGTAATGCACCACATTTCCGTTTAACTGTAGATCTCAATGTTGAAGCAATCCAAGCATTACGCCAGCAAATCAATAGCACTGTCCCCCAAGTGAAGTTGTCGATTAACGATATGCTGATTAAAGCTGCTGCCGCTGCTTTGATGAAAGTACCGCAAGTCAATGTACAATATGATGAAAAGAATCAACAGATTTTACAGTTTGCACAAGCCGATATTTCTGTTGCAGTGGCGATCGAGAATGGATTGATCACACCGATTATTAAAGCGGCCGATAGTAAGTCTTTGGCACAAATTTCAAATGCAATGCGTGATTTGGCGACACGTGCCAAAACTGGAAAATTAGCGCCTGATGAATTTCAGGGGGGGAGTTTCAGCATTTCTAATTTAGGCATGCTCGGCATTCAGCAATTCGATGCCATTATCAATCCACCTCAGGGTGCAATATTGGCGTTAGGTGCAGCAGAAAAACGTGCGGTCATTGAAAAAGACTCGATTGTGATTCGTCAAATGGTTACCGCAACCTTGTCTTGTGATCACCGTGTGATTGATGGTGCATTGGGGGCGCAATTCTTGGCAGCATTTAAGCAGTTTGTTGAAAATCCTGCATTGATTTTAGTGTAGGAGATTAAATATGTCAGAGACAAAATTTGATCTTATCGTGATTGGTGCAGGTCCAGGTGGTTATGTTGCTGCGATTCGTGCAGCACAGCTGGGCTTAAAAACCGCAATTGTTGAAAAACAACATTTGGGTGGGATTTGCCTCAATTGGGGGTGTATTCCCACGAAAGCACTGTTAAATGGAGCAGCATTGGCGCAACAGTTTAAACATTCGGAGCGATTTGGTTTTCGTTTGGGTGCAGTTGAATTTGATATTCAGCAATTGGTTCGACATAGCAGACAAGTTTCAGAGCAATTGGTGCAGGGTATTGGACAGTTGTTGAAGAAAAATCAAGTAACGGTTTTTAATGCAACTGCACGATTCACTGCCAAAGAACAGTTAGAGCTGACTGATACGCAGGGACAAAAACAGCAGATTTCAGCACCGCATATTATTGTCGCAACAGGTGCTAAAGCAGCCAACTTAGCGCATATCCCTGTAGATGGTGAGCAGGTGTGGAGTTATCGAGAAGCCTTAGTTCCTACACAATTACCTCAATCCTTATTGGTGATTGGTTCTGGGGCAATTGGAAGTGAGTTTGCAAGCTTATATCAAGACTTGGGCTGTCAAGTGACTTTGGTGGATATAGCCAAACAGATTTTACCCAGTGAAGACCTTGAGGTTGCTCAATATGTACAAAAGCAATTTGAACAGCAAGGAATGAGGGTTTTAACAGAAGCTGCAGTACAAAAAATCGAACGGGATCATGACTTGGTACATTGCCATATTGAAACTGCACAAGGGGTGCAAGTTGTGACTGTGGAAAAGGTGCTTTCAGCAATAGGTGTTCAACCGAATACACAGCATTTAGGTTTAGAAGCACTGGGAATGGAATTTGAACATGGTTTTATCAAAGTCGATCCATGGTGCAAAACCAATGTTGCTGGTGTTTATGCAATCGGTGATGTTGCTGGTGCACCGTGTTTGGCACATAAAGCCAGTCATGAAGCTATTTTATGTGTGGAAAAAATTGCAGGTCTTGAACATGTACATGCACTAGATCGTACTCAAATCCCTGGTTGTATCTTTACCCATCCGCAAGTGGCGAGTATCGGTTTGACTGAACAGAAAGCCAAAGCAGCAGGATTGAATATCCATGTTGGTAAGTTTCCATTGCAAGCCAATGGTAAGGCATTGGCGTTGGGTAAAACTGCAGGCTTTGTCAAAACCATTTTTAATCAAGAAACGGGTGAGTTGTTGGGCGCACACATGGTTGGGCACGAAGTCACTGAACATATTCAAGGCTTTGCTATTGCCAAATATTTAGAAGCTACAGATGAAAGTCTAGCGCAAGTAATTTTCCCACATCCTACTTTATCTGAGGCGATGCATGAGTCGGTCTTATCGGCAATGCAACGTGCAATCCATATCTAAGGAGTCACAATATGCCTAAAGGTTTAAACAACAAAGTTGCACTGATTACAGGTGCAGGACAAGGAATAGGACGAGGCATTGCCTTACGTTTGGCACAAGAAGGCGTACATATTGCGCTGGTGGATCTTCGTCAAGAAAAGTTAAATGCTGTGCAACAAGAAATTGAAGCATTGGGTGTAAAGGTCACCACATTTATTGCAGATATTGCTGATCCAATACAGATCAGTGAAGCTATTGCACATACAGAATCATCTTTAAATGGTTTTGATATCATGATCAATAATGCTGGCATTGCGCAGGTTAAAGCTTTAGCTGAAGTCACACCCAGCGAGTTTAACCAAATCATGAATATTAATGTGGGTGGTGTACTTTGGGGAATTCAAGCCGCAGCGAATAAATTTAAACAACGACAACAGCAGGGAAAAATTATCAATGCCTGCTCGATTGCAGGGCATGAAGGCTTTGCTTTGCTAGGCGTTTACTCTGCAACGAAGTTTGCTGTCAGAGCATTGACACAAGCTGCTGCTAAGGAGTATGCCAGTGCAGGTATTACGGTCAACAGCTATTGTCCGGGAGTCGTGGGAACAGATATGTGGGTCGAAATTGACCAACGCTTTGCTGAAATCACAGGTGCACCTGTAGGCGAAACTTATAAGAAATATGTTGATGGCATTGCTTTAGGTCGAGCTGAAACCCCAGATGATGTGGCTGCTTTGGTTGCCTTTTTGGCAAGTGAGGATGCAAATTATATTACTGGTCAATCTATTTTGACTGACGGTGGCATGGTCTATCGTTAGAGTCTGAGGACATTTCAACAATGTATTGGGTGATCGGTTAGAACGACATAAACAAGGCATGAGATGCAGATATTCGCGATGTCTTGGTTAAGTTTTCTATTATCTTTATAAGGAATAGTTCTATGAAAGCGGCACGTTTTTATGACAAAGGGGATATTCGTATTGAGGATATTCCAGAACCTCAAGTCCTTCCCGGAACTGTGGGAATCCAAGTCGCATGGTGCGGCATTTGTGGTACAGATTTACATGAGTTTATGGAAGGTCCGATCTTTATTCCACCTTGTGGGCATCCGCATCCAATTTCTGGCGAATCTGCACCTGTGACCATGGGGCATGAATTTTCAGGTGTGGTCTATGCGGTCGGTGAGGGAGTAGAGGATATTCAGGTGGGGCAGCATGCTGTGGTCGAACCTTATATCATTGCAGATGATGTACCCACGGGTCCGAATGATCATTATCACTTGTCAAAAAATATGAACTTTATTGGTTTAGGTGGACGGGGTGGTGGTTTATCAGAAAAGATCGCTGTACAACGACGCTGGGTTCATCCGATTTCTGACAAAATTCCATTGGATCAAGCTGCACTGATAGAACCTTTATCTGTAGGGCATCATGCTTTTGTGCGAAGTGGGGCAAAGGCTGGTGATATTGCTTTGGTCGGTGGTGCTGGTCCCATAGGATTATTACTTTCTGCAATTTTAAAAGCCAAAGGTTTAACAGTCATCATCACTGAACTGAGCGCTAAACGTAAAGAAAAAGCTTTAGAAGCAGGTGTTGCGGACTATGTGCTTGATCCATCACAAGTGGATGTGGTGGCAGAAGTGATGAAACTGACTCAAGATAAAGGCGTAGATGTTGCATTTGAATGTAGTAGCGTCAATAAAGTCATGGATACTTTGGTTGCAGCCATGAAGCCTACAGGTGTGGTGGTGATCGTGTCAATTTGGAGTCATCCTGCCACTATTAATGTGCATAGTGTGGTGATGAAAGAATTGGATATTCGTGGCACGATTGCTTATGTCAACGATCATCAAGAAACCATACGTTTGGTTGAGCAAGGTAAAATTAATCTAGAACCATTTATCACTCAACGCATTGCTTTAGATGATTTGGTATCGCAAGGATTTGAAACTTTGATTCATAACAATGAATCTGCGGTAAAAATTATTGTACATCCTTAAAGGGGTAAAAGCACTTGAATAGACAAGGGAGTCTTTGAACAATCAAACTGTAATGATCAGCTATCAATCCTATAGATATTAAAACGGTCTTCTCCCTTTGGGAGAAGATAAAGGATGATGGGCTTTTATTTGTTGAATGATGCTTTGAAACCAGTTTATAAAAGTGATGAATGGTGTAAAAAGCAAAATAACTTAAATGGTTGAGTGAGATTTGATTCATCAGATTGATATAAAATATGAGAGAAATTGTGCGTATATTTCCATAATTATGAATTTAAAATTAAATAAATTTTAAATAAAAAAGTTAAAATTTTTATGAAATTATTTTTTTAAATATGATTAAAAGACATTAATTATCAAAAATTAATATGAATTTTTAAATTATTTTAAGTCAATATTTCAAGTAAATAATCATGATATTTATTGAACAAAAAATAATCTTGGGTGAAAATGCTCATGCTTAAAATGAAAAAAGAGGGAAGCTTATGTGGATATTCTTGAATCAAAAAATAAAGTATTTACTGTCGATATGCAGCCTATTAATGTTCAGCAGTTTAAGCCATTTGGCGTGGGCTGAAGGTAATTGTCCTCAGGGTATGTATCCAGTGGGTGGGCAGGGTGTCATGGGATGCGCACCAATTCCTAATTACGGTGGTGGAGGGGGTGGCTATCAAGCGCCAACTTATTACACTTATGCGGTTGTCGGAGCAATTGCTTCAGGCAGTAATGGGGTAGTTGGACATTCTTTCGCTAAAGTATTCCGTGGAGATCTCCGTGCAAAAGCTGTAAAAGACTGTCAGGAAAAGGGTGGAACGCACTGTGAGGTTTGGTTTACTTACCAAGAAACCCAATGCGCTACCGTCGGTCAAGCGAAGGGCACAACCAAATTATATGGACAAGTCACGGGTAGAGATCATACATTTAGAAAGAAATTTGGACGTGAGAGTGTGTTATCACAATGCCAACGTGACGGTTTTAGAAAAGATCAATGTGAGGTCGTTTACGAGCGCTGTAGCGGCATCATGTAATACTAAAATGTATTTTTTAAATGGGCTGACAAAGCTATAAATATAAAAACTGATCAAAAATTTCAAAATCATTATTTTTAGAATCTTATGTGCATTGTCAGCTTATACAGTATTTTTCTATTAAAATTATAAAACCTTAAAATATGATCTGGGTTGATAAACAAGATGATCATCCTTGGTACACATCTTTCAATATTGTAATCTTGGTTTAAATACCGACATATAACTTGAATATTCATTTAAAAAAATAAGGTATTTTGCATGATTTAAATATCATTAGCATAAATTAAACACACTTTGTAAATGCTGACGACATAGTTTCAGCATTGTTTGTCTTGTTGAATTTGTTCATTTTCTTAGCAGGATAAACAAGGAAGTAGAATAATGAAGAAGGCACTCTTAATTTTGGGATCAATGGGTATGTTAGCGAATATGCCTGTTTTAGCAGCTGATTTAAGTATAGGCGATCCTAAAATAGAATCAGGGGAACTGAAACTCACAGGCGCAATTCGAACCCGCTATATGTACAAAGATTATGTTGTCGAGGCAAATGAGGGCTCTAAAAATCAGGATTGGCAACTTGCCGATATTAAAGCTGTTTTGACTTATGAAAACCCCAATTGGATCGCTTCGATGGATGTTCGCTGTTATCAATACAGTCGTTTATGTGATGCTTGGTTTTTAAAAGATGCATGGGCAGGCTATAAGTTTTCAGATCAGCAGCGTTTGTCTGTCGGGTTTCAATCTGTAGATTTTGGTTTTGGTCGATTATGGGGCAATAGTTATTATGAAACATTGCTGAACACAGTAGGTTTTGAAGACATTCAAAATCTAGGGCTAAAATATCAATTTAAAAATGATCAATACAATTTTAATTTAGGTTTCTATCCTACTGATGGTGGAAATTATACAGGCACATCCAAAGATGCAAGTCGATACAGTGGTAATTTTGTTCAAGCAGATGATTTAAGTCAGGGTACAGATATTGAAGAAAAAAATATGTGGATCACTCGTTTGTCTAGAAAGTTTGATTTGGACAAATCACAAAACTTTTCGACTGAAATCGGTGGTTCATATTGGTATTCAGAATTAGAAAACAATCGAACTCAACAAGATGGACATCGTCGTACATGGGCTGTATTTAACACCTTGAACTACCAAGCATGGCAATGGCTATTTTTGGCAGGTGAGCAAAATATTAACAATGCGGACAATTTGCTACCAAATAGTTCGACTATGGGAGCCTTCGATTATCCATACCAAGTGGCAAATAAAGGCAAGTTTATGTCTAATGAAATTAATTATACATTGGCACAGCCTTTTCATCAGTTGGAGAATATAAAACCTTATTTGGCTTATAGTCGCTACTTTAAAGATCAAACAGCTTACCAAGATTCAGATCGACTCACCGCTGGGGTGTATTTTAACTACAAAGCAATTGGCATTCAGGGCGAATATATTTGGAGTCGCAATGATCCGATGACTGGAGGCGGTGCAAACGGTCTTGCACAGGGAGAAAGTAATCAGTGGAATAAATTGTTTTATTTATCACTAGGCTATTATTTCTAAACAAAGCATGACCAATGGGCCAGCTTTATCCAAATAAGCTGGCTTTTTAATTGAACTGAGGTTTAAAGAGAGTGATGTTTAATTGATGCCTATCTGGGAATGAGCTGTTGGTGATCAAGCGTTAGCTAACTCTCAAAATTAGTGCACCGATTAAAATAATACAGGATGATAGAATTCGGGTGATCGTAGCACGTTCTTTTAAAATGAAAATCGCAATCAAAGTCGCAAATAAAATTGAAGTTTCACGCAATGCGGCAACGATGGCAACAGGTGCGAGTGTCATTGCCCACAAGGCGAGACCATAAGAGAAAAATGAACCGATTCCACCGATTAAACCAAGATGCCAATTTAAACGGAAATAATTCCCCATCTGTCGATACTGCATTTTTAAGGCAAAAATAAAAAAAATCAGTCCAGAAAGTACAAAACTCCATAAGATATAAGAAATAGCTGATCCAGAAAGGCGAATCCCATGTCCATCCACCAAGGTATAACTCGCAATCAAAATTGCATTTAGCAAGGCTAAACCAATCCCTTTTCGTCCCTTTTTAGGTGCGGCGAAGATCATGGATAAAATGCCGATGGAAATCGTGATGATACCAAGCCATGCATAGAGTTCGAGCTTTTCATCCAGCAACAATGTCCCTAAAACAGCAACGATAAGCGGTGCAGTACCTCGCATTAATGGGTAGGTCAGTCCCATGTCTGCGATATGATAGATTTTTGCGACCATACCAAAATAGACAATTTGTATCACTGTAGATGCTAAAATATAAGCCCAGCTTGCACTGTTGGGCATCGGGAAAAAGGGCAGCAATAGCATGGCTAAAACTGCTGCTGATGCTGTAACCAGTACGGTGGTTAAGAACTTATTTGAGCCCGCTTTGACAATCGCATTCCATGTTGCATGAAATACTGCTGCCAGTAAAATTAGACCAAATATCGTTGTGCTCATAGTTTAAGTGTCAGTAGATCATCAGTTTTATCAAGCTGATGATTGATGATATTTAAAAAAACAAAAATCTAAGCATACCTATAAAAATACCTTCTCAGCGCTTTGTTGAACAGATTCTACAGGTTGAATCAACTGTCCTCGTGATAGGTTTTGGATATGTTGCAAACGATTCAATAATTCATTTTGAATAAACAAAATACAGGTTTGTAATTTGGATGAACTTTTCAAACGTGATGGATAGACTGCCCATACATCTGCATCTTGCCAATATTCAGGAAGAATGTGTTGTAACTGTCCACTAATCAATTCATCGGCAACATCCCAAATTGAACGTAAAATAATCCCGTGACCTTCTACAGCAAGCTGGTGAATAATTTCACCATTGTTTGAAATAAAGCGCGGTGTAACATGTACAGACATATCTTCTGAGGCGTGACGTAATTTCCATAATACAGAGGATTGATCACGCTCACTAATGGTTAAACAGTCATGATGCCGTAAATCTTCTAAATTTTCAGGCGCACCATTTTTAAGGATATAACTGGGTGCGGCACAAAAAATCCGAAAATTAGGCACCAGTTTTTTTGCAATCATATTGGGTGCAATTTCGTTACCAATACGAATATCCAAATCAATACTGTGTTGAATCAGATCCTTAGTATTATCAATGGTATCAAACTGTATCTCCAGTTTTGGATACATGGTCATCAGTTTTGACAAGATGGGCGCCACATGTTTTCGACCAAAGCCAAAGCTGCTGACAATATCCAGATGTCCTGTTGGCGTACTTAATGGGTTATTGACCAGTTCACTAATCTCATCAAACTCGTCCAAAATATGCGCAACACGATCGAGTATAAGTTTGCCATCTTCCGTCAAACTGACATGGCGTGTACTTCGATGAAATAATTTACAATTTAAATTGGTCTCTAAAATGTTGATCCGCTTACTAATAAAAGCAGGCGAAACGCCAAGCTCATCCGCAGAATCGACAAAACTCTTACGTTTTGCGACTGTGCAAAAAACCTTTAAATCCGATAGGTTAGGTAGATTATTCACGATCCGTGTCCATTGGGGTGATAGTTTTCTTATTGATCATTTTTGCTGAAAACAGCATGTTTACATCTAAGGATATTAACCAAAGGTGTAAGGGAGCGTTATGGCAAAAAAGTATAAAGTTGCCACGATTGCAGGTGATGGGATTGGTTTAGAAGTTCTACCAGAAGGAATCAAGGTTGTAAAGGCAGCGGCTGATAAATATGGTATTGAACTCCAAATGGATACCTTTGATTGGGCAAGCTGCGATTATTACCTTGAACACGGCAAAATGATGCCGGATAACTGGTTTGAGATTTTACAGCAATATGATGCAATCTTCTTTGGTGCTGTGGGCTGGCCTGAAAAAGTACCCGATCATATTTCACTTTGGGGCTCATTGCTGCAGTTCCGCCGTCGTTTTGATCAATATGTGAATTTACGCCCAGTTCGATTAATGCCAGGGGTGAAATGCCCACTTGCAGGTAAACAGCCAGGTGATATTGATTTTTATGTGGTGCGTGAAAACAGTGAGGGCGAATATTCCGCAATAGGTGGCAAAGCTTTTGAAGGCACAGATCGAGAGTTCGTATTACAGGAAGCGGTATTTACTCGTCATGGGGTAGATCGCATTTTGAAATATGCATTTGAATTTGCCAGTCAACGTGATGCTCAAAAGATCACAGCTGCAACCAAGTCCAATGGAATTGCTGTCAGCATGCCATATTGGGACGAACGTGTGGATGAAATGGCAAAACAATATCCGCAAATCAAAGCAGATAAACAACATGTTGATATTTTAGCTGCCCGATTTGTACTACAGCCTGAACGTTTTGATGTAGTGGTTGCATCGAATTTGTTTGGAGATATTTTGTCTGATTTGGGACCTGCATGTACAGGAACGATTGGTTTAGCAGCATCTGCAAACCTCAATCCTGAACGTAAGTTTCCATCACTGTTTGAGCCTGTACATGGTTCTGCTCCAGATATTTTTGGTCAGCAAATTGCCAACCCGATCGCTGCAATCTGGTCAGGTGCCATGATGTTGGATTTCTTGGCAGATGGTGATGAGCAGGTGATTCAGGCAGGACAAGACATTATGCAGGCGATTGAACATATCTTGGTTCATGGACCTAAAACGCCGGATGTTGGCGGAACTGCAAAAACTTACCAAGTTGGAGATGCCATTGCATCATTTGTAACTCACGAGAAAATGGATTTATTCGCTATGGAATAACCACCATATGGAATGATCAAAATCCAAGATGGATTGAATAGATATGGATAATCAAAATACAAAACTCTATACAGATAAGACCTTAGCCATAACCAGTCTTGCCGTTGTGTTTATTTCGGTGGCTGGTTTAGCGATCTACTCATCTGAATCAATAGAATTGGCTTCTAAATGGATGCATTGGACGACTTCGGTGTTCACCACGCCCGTGCTTTTATTTGCCTTTTTATCAATTATTTTTACCTTTGGTTTGGCATTTAGTAAATACGGCAAAATCAAGTTGGGAGAGGGAAAACCTGAATACAGCACCATGTCGTGGATTTTTATGTTCATTTTATCGGGCATTGGTTCTTCGACATTGTATTGGGGCTTTTTGGACTGGGCATATTATTACCAAACCCCGGGCTTAAATTTAGCACCCGAATCTGCCGAAGCACTCAAATACAGTGTGGCATATTCATTCTTTCACTCTGGTTTAAGCGCATGGTCGATCTATGCACTTGCGTCTATTTCACTGTGCTATAGCTATCATGTGAGAAAGAATAAAGGCTTGAGCTTGGCTTCGATAATTGAGGCGGTTACAGGGTTTAAGTCAACAGGACCCGTTGGACGTTTGGTTGATTTAATGTTCTTGCTGTGTATGTTTGGTGCCTTAACCATTTCATTGGTACTGACCGCAGTGACCTTTACCAATATTTTGTCGCAGCTTACCGGTATTCCAAATACCTTTATGACCAAGGTCGTCATCATTTTTGCGGTATCGATTTTATTTGCCCTGAGTTCTTATGTTGGTATGGACAAAGGGATGCAGCGTCTCAGCCATATGGTTTGTCTGGGTGTGGTACTGTTTGCAATCTATGTTCTGTGCTTTGGACCAACCCAATTCATTATGAATAATTCATTGATGAGTTTTGGTCTTATGGCAACCAACTTTGTTGATATGAGTTTATTTACAGACCCGATGGGCGATGGAAAGTTCACCCGTGAATGGACGGTCTTCTATTGGTTGTGGTGGATTTCGTATGCACCGGGTGTGGCGCTCTTCGTTACTCGTGTTTCTAAAGGACGCACCATTAAAGAAGTGATTTTTGCCATGGTGATTGGTGGTAGCGTTGGTTTATGGTTCATCTTCGGTGTATTTGAAAACTACAGTGTATATAACTTTATTCATGGCATGGTGAATGTTCCCCAAGTCTTGAGTCAGCAAGGCGGTGAAGTTGCGATCAGTCAACTGTTGGGGCTTTTACCAGCAGGCAAGCTGATGATGTGGATTTTCCTCGGCATTATGGTGATTTTCCTTGCAGCGCATATGGATGCGGTTGGTTATGCCGTCTCAGCAACCTGTACACGTGGCTTAAGTGAAGGACAAGATCCATCACCAAATGCTCGATTATTCTGGTGCTTGATGCTGACCTTGGTACCGATTGCGATGATTTTTTCTAAAGCACCTTTAGACACTATGAAAACGGCAACGATTGTGACCGCCTTGCCTTTTATCGTGATTATTCTGATACAGACGTATGGCTTAGTGAAATGGTTGATTGAGGATTATTCAAAGATTCCATCACATCTGATTGAGCAAAGTAGCTTTAATGAATTGCAATCATTGGATCATGCAGAAGCCAATAAGCATATGCATATTGATGTTGCCATTGAACCGATTGCAGATAAGGCAAGTCAAAAGGAATTGTCATGACAGCACAATCGAACATGAACTATGAATTAAGTGAAGAAATGCAAAGCTTAGTGTATTGGAGCAGTATTTATTCACCTGCGGATCAGGATATTGATTCAATACGTGCTGCCTATGATGCAATGTGTTTACATTACACTTTGCCAAGAGATGACACAGTCAATATTGAAGATAGAGTCGTACCGCATATCACGCATCCAGTGAATGTTCGATTGTATTCACCATTAGGTGAAGCACCAGAAAAAGGGTGGTCATGCGTTGTTTATATTCATGGCGGTGGTTGGATGGTGGGAAATTTAGATTCACATGAATTTATCACCCGTTATCTGTGTCGTGATCTCAATGTTGTGGTACTGAGTATCGATTACCGATTAGCGCCTGAACATCACTTTCCAGCAGCTTATGAAGATTGTGAAACGGTTTACCTCTGGCTTAAACAACATGCGATTGAATGGAGTATTAATCCAGATCAAATCGTATTAGCAGGAGATAGTGCAGGTGGTAATTTAGCAGCATCACTGGCAGTTCAGTCACAACATACGGCAAATCAAGCATGTGGTCTTGTACTGATTTATCCAAGTCTAAGCACCCAGTTTGATAGCGAATCTTGCCAGCTACATGGACAAGCACCGTTACTGAGCGTAGCGGACATGCGTTATTACTTAAAAGCTTATGCACCCAATGAAAATGATTGGCAAGACTTACGTTTATCGCCGTTGTTCGCACAGGATTTTTCTGGTATGCCAGCGAGTTTTATTGCTGTAGCAGAGTATGACCCTTTAAGTGATGACGGACGTATTTTTGCTGACAGCTTAAAACAAGCCAATATCGAAACGGAATTTTATCTTGGAAAGGGATTGCTACATGGCAGTCTACGCTTAGTTCGTGATTGCCCAGTCGTACAGGATTTATATCAGCAGATGCTGAGTTCAATAAAGCAAATGCTCAATTGATTTGGGCATCAGCCAATTTTTAATGAAACGGTCGTTAGGACAAAAAGAGTTTAATGGAGTAAAACCATGAATGCAGTTGAAAAATTACCCGAAGATTTCTGCTCAAACCCAGATGTAGCATGGACCTTCCCAAAAGTGTTCTATACATCTTCTCAAGTTTTTGAACGTGAGAAAGAAGAAATTTTTGCAAAAAGCTGGATTTGTGTGGCACATGGCAGTGAAGTTGCACAAGCCAATGATTATATTACCCGTAAGGTGATTGGTGAAAACATCATTGTGATCCGTGGTAAAGATAATATTTTACGCGCTTTCTATAATGTATGCCCACATCGTGGTCATGAGTTGCTCAGTGGCAGTGGTAAAGCAAAAAACGTGATTACCTGTCCATACCATGCATGGACATTTAAGTTAGATGGTAGCTTGGCTTTGGCACGTAACTGTGACCATGTTGAGTCATTTGATAAACAAAACTCAAGTATGGTGCCGTTAAAGGTGGAAGAGTATGCAGGTTTTATTTTTATCAATATGGATGAAAATGCAACTTGTGTAGAAGATCAGTTACCTGAATTTGCCCAAAAGCTCAATGAAAGCTGTGCAGTCATCAAAGATTTAAAACTTGCAGCACGTTTTGTCACTGAAACACCAGCAAACTGGAAAGTGATCGTTGATAACTATATGGAATGTTATCACTGTGGTCCTGCACATCCTGGTTTTGCAGATTCAGTGCAAGTCGATAAATATTGGCACACCACACATCAAAACTGGACTTTACAATACGGTTATGCTCGTTCTTCAGAAAAATCATTCAAATTAGATCCATCTGTTCAAGACCCAACCTTCAGTGGTTTTTGGACTTGGCCATGCACCATGTTTAATGTTCCACCAGGCAGCAATTTTATGACAGTGATTTATGAATTTCCTGTTGATGCTGAAACGACCTTACAACATTATGACATTTACTTTACCAATGAAGAACTCACTCAAGATCAGAAAGATTTGATTGAATGGTATCGTAATGTATTCCGTCCTGAAGATTTAAATCTGGTTGAAAGTGTGCAACGTGGGTTGAAATCACGGGGATATCGTGGTCAAGGTCGTATTATGACTGATAGACAACGTTCAGGTATCAGCGAACATGGTATTGCATATTTCCAAAATCTGGTTGCGCAATACCATCAGTAATTCATCAATTTAGAGGTGCGGCAAATCTAGCCGTACCTTCTTTTCACTTTATAGGATCATGACATGACAAGTTTGCAAGGTCGTCAGTTATTTCAACAACGTGGATTGGTCAATGGTCAATGGATCGATGCTCAATCTCATGACACTGTACCTGTAACCAATCCAGCAACAGGTGAAGAAATAGGTGTGATTCCGAATATGGGAACAGCTGAAGCAACGGAAGCCATTGAAGTTGCTTATCAAGCATTGGCTTCATGGAAAGCGTTAACTGCACAGCAACGTGCAGATTTATTGCTTGCTTGGTATCAGTTGGTGTTGGCGAATGCAGATGAGCTGGCATATATCATGACGGTTGAACAGGGTAAACCTTTGGCTGAAGCATTGGGTGAAGTGAAATATGCGGCTTCATTTATCCAATGGTTTGCTGAAGAGGGAAAACGTGTTTATGGTGATGTAATTCCAACCACCAACAATCAACAACGTTTTATCATCAGTAAAGAGCCTGTCGGTGTAGTAGCTGCAATTACACCTTGGAACTTTCCAATTGCGATGATTACCCGTAAAGCAGCTCCTGCTTTAGCAGCAGGCTGTAGCATTGTGATTAAACCCGCCAATGAAACACCATACAGTGCTTTAGCCTTGGCGAAGTTAGCTGAAATGGCAGGTATTCCTGCTGGTGTAATCAATGTTGTAACCGGTAAATCACAAGAAATAGGGGCGGTATTTACCAGTCATGAAAAAGTTAAAAAATTAACATTTACAGGGTCTACGCCTGTCGGTCGTTTATTGATGCAGCAATGTTCAAGCACCATTAAAAAACTGGCATTGGAATTGGGTGGAAATGCACCGTTAATCATTTTTGATGATGCTGACCTCGATAAAGCTGTTCAAGGTGCGATTTTTGCTAAATTCCGTAATGCTGGACAAACGTGTGTTTGTGCCAATCGTATTTATGTGCATGACAAGATTTATCAGGCATTTACTGAAAAGTTTGTGCAAGAAGTGCAAAAATTCAAAATTGGCAATGGTCTTGAAGCAAACGTACAGATTGGTCCTTTAATCAATGAAAAAGCGGTCGTAAAAGCCCAGCAATTGATTGATGATGCCTGTGAAAAAGGGGCGCAAGTGGCTTGTGGCGGTAAACCGCATGCATTGGGGCAAACATTCTTTGAACCCACGGTTTTAACGGGTGTAAATCAGCAGATGGAAATCGTACAAGAGGAAATCTTTGGACCTGTTGCACCACTGATTCGCTTCAGTGAAGAAGCAGATGTCGTTGCACAAGCCAATGATACGATTTTTGGTTTAGCGGCTTATGTCTACAGTGAAAATATTTCGAGAATTTGGCGCGTAGCTGAACAACTCGAATATGGCATGGTGGGAATGAACTCCACCGCAATTTCCAATGAAGTCGTTCCGTTTGGTGGTGTTAAACAATCGGGTGTGGGGCGCGAAGGTTCAAAATATGGTTTAGAAGAATTCATGACCATTAAATATATGTGTTTAGGCTTATAGCAACAACACAGGTTGGTCGATCAGTGAAGATTAGCCAGCCTGAAATCTGCGCTTAAAATTAAGAAATGCTTGTATGAAGCAGCATGTGGTAAAGAGGATTTAGACATGGCAAGTCATTATGAAATGTTTCCATCAGTGGTTACTCGAGTAGAACAACTCACCCCATTGATCAAACGATTTACATTTAAACGTCAGGATGGACAAAATTTCCCTCAATTCAATGGCGGTAGCCATATCATTGTGAAAATGAATGATCAGCTTTCCAATGCTTATTCACTGATGAGTTGTGCTGAAGATCTCTCGACTTATCAGGTCTGTGTGCGTAAGGATGTCGAAGGCAAAGGCGGATCAGTGTATATGCATGATCAGTGTCTAGAAGGGTGTGAAATCGTCATTTCTGAGCCTAAAAATCTATTTCCTCTGGCTGAAAATGGTAGCAAGCATATTTTAATTGCTGGTGGGATTGGTATTACGCCGTTTGTACCTCAAATGGAGGAGTTGGCGGCGCGTGGCGCAGACTACGAGTTGCATTATGCTTTTCGTTCACCAGAACATGCAGCATTATTAGAAGAACTTAAACAAAAACATTCAGCACATATTTTTAGCTATGTCGACTCAGAAGGCAAAAGCCTTGACCTCGATCAACTTATCGCATCACAACCTAAAGCAACACATATATATGTATGTGGACCTAAGCCGATGATTGATGCTGTGATTGATCGCTGTAATTTTCATCGTTATCGTGATGAATATATTCATTGGGAACAATTTGCTTCAACTGTGCCTGAAGAGGGTGAAGCTTTTACGGTGGTACTGGCGAAATCTAATCAGGAAGTTGAAGTACAAGGCAATCAAACGATTCTACAAGCCATTGAAGCATTAAATATTGATGTGGAATGCCTCTGCCGTGAAGGGGTTTGTGGGACTTGTGAAACTACAATTATTGAGGGCGAAGCAGAACATTTTGATCAGTATTTGAGCGATGATGAAAAGTCTTCTCAACAGTCGATGATGATCTGCGTTTCTCGTGCCAAAGGTCGGAGATTAGTACTGGATTTATAAGTTGAATGATGATTTTACTTTTAATTTAATGTAGCTATTTATTTTAATAATAGTATAAAAATCTAAGCGCTGTAGCTTAGTCCTTATGGTACTTCTACAGCTCTTTTTAATGTTTCATATAAATATTCATAATCTTTACTTCTTGCATCTTGTAATGTTTCCTTAATTTGCTCATCACTCCAACCTAAATATTTAACATGCGTCAGAAAGCTTGCAATCAAGACTAGACTATGATCACCTTTTCGCAGATAGGTACGTTTCAGTTTTTGTTTGGTTACTTTTTTTAGCAAAACTTAATACCTCCTTTTTTATTAATTTTATTTAAAAAAAAAGGGGTAGACTTTCCATATCGTGCATAATTTCTTGTCATTTTTAGCAAAACCAGTTTTTTTATTGAAAGATTTTGCATTTATGAAATAGAGCTGAGTATCTATCAACAACTTATTTAATATCTTAAAAATATTGCTAAAAGAGAAATATGAGGTTGATTTTATGGAATATAGTCAATTGATTAAAGAACACACAAATTTTCAGAGATGAAAAGCTGATAAAAAACTTTTGCTGAGCGAGGGGCATATCCTATACTTACGCAACATGGCGACATGAATGTCGCCTCACAATAGAAAAATCAGCAATGATTCAAAAGTGAAAAATAAATGAATCATCAAGTCTGCTTAGAATTTGTATAAAAGTATAAAGTTCACCGAATAGAAATAATTGAAATCAAATCACTTGTATGAATCATCAGGTAGTTTGACAATAAGGACAAAGATAGATCCAAACAATAAGCATAATGCTTCCTAGTATTATTAAGAAAATATAATACTTGGCGGAAAATTATGTTTTTAAACAAACATAGTTAGTCTCATCGTCTTGTATGAAAAATTGCCTCATACACTTTTTGTATTGATGATGATTCAAGATATTTAGGCGTTGCGAAGTTGATATTTGATCTAGTGAAAGCGCTTTCAAGATTAAATTAAACTAGGTCTAAATCATATATTTTGATCATTCCATATAAGAACAGAGTTTAGGATTGATAGTGTTGATATTTTTGTCCATATGTCTTTTTCTCCATTCTGAAGGTGATATACCAGTCCATGCTTTAAAAGCACGATTAAAAGAGGTTTGGTCCTTGTAGCCAAGTAAAAATGCGATGTCGACAATCAGTAAACTGCAATTTCTCAAATATTTCTTTGCCAAACTTTGACGGATACTGTTTAAGATATTCCTAAAGGATAATCCATTCTTTTTTAAATCAATTTGCAATAATCTAGGTGAGGTGTTTAAAGACCTGGCAATGGTTTGAATTTTAACATCATTACTTTCTAAAGCCCGTAGAATACTTAGATTGACAAGTTCTCTTAATGAATCTTGTTTCGGCATTTTTTTGAGTAATGCATTGGCATGGTTGGTCAGAATTGTCAAAAGATTCGGGTCATGACTTTTAAACGGGATATGTAAGAGTGAACTGGGCAAAATAATTTTAGTTTGTTCAGTATTAAATTGGATCGGGCAATTAAAATATCGCATATATTTTTCCAAATCTTTTGGCTCGGGTATTGCTAGCTCTAAACCAAGAAAAATATTTTCTTCACCCCCCAAAAGCTGTTTGAACTGTTGGTAAATGATCGCCACATGCATTTCTTCAATGATCTTGCTTTCTTGGATATAGATGCCTGCTTGTAAGTAGGCGGGTTGGTCCCATGATATTGAGAAAGTATTTGGTTCAACACGAATTTTTTTGGGAAGATAATTGAACCAAAGTTTTTCGTATTTGGGTAAAATTTTGATGTAATCCGATAATGTATTGCAAGATTGTGCAATATAAGCAACCACACCGATATGATTAGGCTGAAATAGGGCAGCAATATCTAGCCCTAAACCATCATAAGGATACTGTTTATCAATGACTTTAATTTTTTTTAACCACTCACCAAAAGTAATGTGACCATTTAAGCTGCTTTGAGTTTTTTTGGGGAATATTAGATGATTTTTTTTGCAAAATTCATCTAATAAGACCGTCAAACTTGTTGTGACACTTTTGGTTTTTAAAAATGATTTCATCACTCCTCCAAGTATTTTACTTTGACACGACTGTTAATTTGATTTAGGATCAATAGAGG
Organism: Acinetobacter sp. Tol 5; assembly: GCF_019702905.1. Lineage (NCBI taxonomy): Bacteria > Pseudomonadati > Pseudomonadota > Gammaproteobacteria > Moraxellales > Moraxellaceae > Acinetobacter > Acinetobacter sp. Tol 5. Next base: position 1,136,650 of record NZ_AP024708.1, read on the forward strand.
TATATTTCATCTTTCATTTTTTTTGCGAGCAAAACGGTTTCATATCAATAAAATGACACATCGTTTTCTGAACAAAATCAGTCCGTTTAGCGTGTTGTGCGTTAAGTTTTAAATTTAGAATAAATTCTAAGCTTTTGTTTTAACTTAATTTATTCAAAATTATCACTTATTTACTATAATATTAATTCCATTCATTAATCATGATGTTTTCTCATTGATACTCTATAGAAAATTGAGCATTTGCATTGGCTAGCCCTGCCTTTGCTTGCGCTTTGGTCACGATATAATTGGCATAAAATAGCGCAGAAACACGACCATTACTGTCCACCACGAAATCTTCACTTTTTTTGCCCAAAGCTAAGCGTTTCTTGTCTTGATCCCTAATTTCTATCGCAATATTCTCAGCTTTATTGACCAAATCATCGATGGCGAGAAGCTCTGCATTGTCGCTATCACGTACGCCCTCAAAAGTAATCGTCACTGTACCGTTAGCAGGGCAATTACTCATTTCAAAAGGAATCGGAGTTGCTTTGGATTGACTGCCAACGGATGGTAAATCTTTGGTAGCAATTGTTCCGAGACGAATATATTTATCTTGCTCAGAGCTTAAAACACCGCAAGTTACAGTGGTGACATTTCCATAGAATTCAATGTTTACACGTCCTAACTCAACATTAGAATCTTGAGCATTCGCATGTTGATAAATGCTGCAACAAAAAATCACGATCATCGTTGTTATCTGTTTCATTTTTCTTTACTCAAAATCAACTCGGAGATAGCCCCTCGATTTAAAGGGACCAACTTTAGGTGTGTTGCCCGTTATACTGATTGGCCAAGCTTTAATGGTCACATTGGCGGGTTGTTGCTGCAGATTGAAAGGAATGACACTGTTTATATTATTGGGAATCAAAATGTTATTGTTTTGATCTGACATCTGAAATCCAATATCTGGATTATCAGAAATAATCATATTTCCGTTTGCTCTTTCTGCTTCAATTCGCAGTGTCAGCATAGCTTGCGCATTGATATTGGTACATTGGATTCCCAATGTTCGCGTTTGTACATTGACATTGCTTGGTTTATTTCCAGGACCTGCATTACTAAATGCATATGCCGGAATATCGCCAAAAGGAATTTCTACAATATCATTTGTTCCAATTTTACAGCTTTGAGGCACATTGACAGAACCACTATAACTCACTGTGTAAACAGGGAAAATTAATGGGTCGCCTGAGCCTATAGAGACATACACGGTAAACATGGTCTTTTTGGGAATAGGGACAAAGTCAATAAAGGGTTTGATCACTTTAAGCCTAAAGGTAAAGTTTGAATCCCTGACGCCAAAAGGTCTGCCTGCACTGACATTGGCGTCATAGCCCATCTGTACATAATTAGCAGGCGGATAAAAATCACCTGCATAACTGTCGGTAATTTTCATTGCGCCCAGCAAATAGTCATTAATGGGCAAATATTGATAACGACCTATTGTTTCAACAACTGGCAAATCAGTAACATAGCTACGTTTGGTTCTATTACCGCTGATGCCTGAACTGTGGGGTTCACATACTGCATATACTTGTGCCGAGAAGTTTTTTCTGATTTCTACAATTTGTCCAACAGCATTATTGGAACTACTGAAACTATTGGAAAGATCATAGAAAACTTCATCCACAACGCCTTGCCCTTTACTATTCCAGCATGAAATTGCAAAACACTGGGTAGAACCAAGTAATAATATGGAAGAGATTAAAAGCTTAACTTTCATAGACACTCTCCTTATTTACATTCAAGGTCAAATTGAATGACGGGTTTGGTTAAGTCCATTTCTGAAATATCGTAATTAGCCAAACATTTTCCTCCATCAGTTTCATTCCAATTTGCTTCTAACGTGCCTTTGAGTGGCAGCCCAGTTAAATAGACTCGACCATCATCTGCGACCATACTTCGGGCTGAACTTTCTATTTCAGATACATTACTTGCGTAAGGCAAAAATTTACCGTTGTGGGTTAAGCTAATGAGGGCTCGGATCCCGATGCTGGTATTAAAGTTTGCTCGGACAATAGCACCTTGAATGGGTACTACATTTTCGACGTTATTACTGATTTCAAGATTATTGCTGAAGCTATTTGAGTTGAGTGCAACACGATTGGCACGGTATTCAGTGGCATAAGGAACAATCGCATAGCCACGCCAATCTGTTTTCACACCAATATAATTTTCAATGTTGACCCCTTTGGCGCCCGGCGCTTTGACCAAAATTGAGGTAGCACCCAAGGGTTGACCAAAAGTAATACCATCACGATGGGCAAGTACACCACCTGAAGCGTTATAGGTAAATTGATTTGAGTTTTGATCATAGCTATAACCAGCACCAATGCTGCCGTAACGACCCTCATAATTTAAACTGACTGAACCGATACTGCCTTGGTTACTGACATGACCTTGGTTGATGCTATAACTTAAATTTCGGTCTTTGAGTAACGTTCCACTTAAACCCGTCAAGTAAGATTCATGACCATTCGAGTTTTGAGTGGTTGAAAAAGTACTATAGGCATTATTCAGAGGGCTATTTTGGAAGTTTGCTTTAGGCCATAATTTGTCCAGAGGGAAGGAAATATTCATGGCATACATGGTGTCAGTTTGATTGATTTCTGAATATTTGTTGCGACTGATTGAAAATGAATAATTCAATCCTTTCCATGAGTTTGCATAGCCAGCTTGAGCCCATTCGTTTTTCTTGTCGGTATCCCAATAGGTTTGTTGATTTCCTGAGACAAATAACGATCCATATTTTCCGAGTGAATGAGAGATATTGACTTCTAGACGTCCTTTTTTTGCGTTATATAAGTTGTAGTAGTCAGTAATGATCGGTGTATTGGATTGATTGCCATCATGAGTTTCAGAAAGTTCATAACCACTCATATTGTTATAGCTAACGTCATTCAGGGTATAAAAGCCCTTGGTTGAATAGCGATAACCAAGAAGTTGAAAAGTTGTACCTGAACTTAAAAGCGATTTTGAATATAAAAAGCGCAATGATTGACCACTATGCGTAGACTGATCGGCTAACTCACTGTTGGCATGCGTGAGATCAAAAGATAATGCACCGTACTTTCCAAGGTTTGCCCCTAAGCCAACCAGCGCACTTTTATATTTTTGAGAAAACTGGGTTCCAGCATATACAGAGATCCCATTCTTCAGCCCGTGGATTGCCGTGGCTTGTACAACTGAAGGATTATCCTGAGAATCTCTACCACTGCGATATTCTCCAAAAACAATACTGTATTTGGTTCGACCCTCACGTTGCAGGACTGGGAGCGTAGAATAGGGCACGACAAAGCTTTGTACTGAACCATCATTTTCTTCAATAGTCACCAAAAGATCCCCACTCATGGAAGTGGGATTCAAATCTTGGATATGAAAGGGTCCGGGTGCTACATTAATTTGATGGATTACATAACCATTTTGTTTAATGACAACCTTAGCATTGGTTTTAGCCACACCGCGTATCGTGGGTGCATAGCCTTGTTGACTGTCTGGATACATCGCACTCGAGGTTGATAAATGCACACCTCGATAACCAAAGCTGTCAAAAATCTCACCATTGGTTGAACCATCTCCAATAATTAATTGGCTTTTTAATGGAATAATTGTTTTTTGTAGATAGGTGTTTAAATTATTCCACTGATTATATGTTTTATCTGCATAACGATTATAGTTCCAGCTACTAGAGTGCCTCAATTGCCATGACCCAAGATTTATACCGCTGTCTAATCGTAAAAATAAACTGTTTGTATCCGTTTTTGAGTTGTCATAACCAGAAAGACTATAATTCGTGAATAGGCTATTGATCCCTTCATCCCATTGATCTGGAGGAATATAACCACGTATTTGGTTAAGTAATGCCGCTTGAGGCAAGCTAATCATTAATTTTTGTTTATCAAACTGAAATTGGCTGTTTGCACCGTCAATGATCGTACTAAAATCAGCACACTGTTTATGTGTAGACAATTGTTCATATTGACCAATATTTACGCCAAAACCTTGTAAAGTTTTCGTGTCTAAACAAGGAAATAAACCTGTAGTGTCCTGAGTGTCTTGCTTTTCAATAAAGTTAATATCACGAGTAAACATATATTGATCATTGACATATACGTCGACCCGATAAAGACCTGGTAATTGATGTGTAGATTTTTCAAATCTGGTTAAATCAGAAATTTGAGTATTGGATAAGTTGTCTGCCAAGAAAGCAGGGTTAAATACTTGCTCAGCATGACTGACCCGTATAGTGAAGATTGAAATGAGTAAAGTCATTGCAATCCCAAAGGGTGAAAGCGGAATATTTTTCCTCATACATACAGTGTTGTATGGTATTGAAAATAAACTATTCATAACGATTACTTCAGCTCTAAATCAACTTTAGGTGTCAAGCCACCATAATCATTGACTGTTTGATAACTTAAGTTGCGTCCTGATGCATTTGAAATTTTTGTTTCGGTGAAGGGTGATGCCATAACATTTGGCTGTTTCACACCATCTAGATAAAGGTTGACAAAAGAGACATGGTAGGGAGACGGATTATTGACCATTATATTTTCAGCCGTCTTTGAAAACTTGAGTGTTTCCAAACTGGCTTCTGGTTTTGTTTTTAAATTTGTCGGGCGAACAAAAAGCTTAATTCGAGATAACACAGCAAGTTGTAAAATATTTTTATCTGCTAATGTGGACTTATCAATCGAGGGAATTGCTTTGACATTGATCCAAAACACAGACTCGCGATCTTGAGCGAATTCAGATGTCGCTACATTGATGATTCTCAGTGTATTTTCAGTCTTTGCTTCAGCAACAAACAAAGGTGGAGTAATTAAGAAATCCTTAGTTTTGTTATCACGATGATCTTCAACCCATGCATTAATTAAAAAGCGTTCTTTGTTATTGCTATTAATAATAGGAAGTGAAACTTGTTTTGCATCGATTGGGTAAATGACACGAGTAGAACCTAGAGATATTCCGCCTAAACCGTCAGTGTTGGCAAAACCTGTGGAAGACAAGCAGGCTAAGGTTATATTCAAAATACCCTTTTTTAATAAGTTGAAGTTCATATAAACCCTTAGAATTTATTTATGGATAAAAAACAGAAATTAAAACATGCTGTGAGGGTGTGAAAGGTTCTTCAATTGATTGATTAAGAAAAACATTTACACTCTTTTCCCTAATGTTTTTATCATTTTTAGGTAACGCCACAGATTGGATAAGTCGCTGCCCTAAGCTGATATATTCATCGCCCTGAATATTAATTTCTTTATCAAAATCATTTTTTGCTTGAGGCGTGGTAAAGAAAATCTCATGTGTATGCTTATTGGCTTCAGATAAACCGATCGCAAGATTATCGTAGATGCTCATAGGGCATAACGAAAAATGAATTTGAACAGGTAAGTACGGAGTTTCAGTTGTCACTCTGGCTTTTTCTACAGAAACAGCGCAACTTTCATGAACTAAAACTCCACGAAAATGAGCTCGCCCACCAAATACATAACTATCAGCATGAATATGAGAGCAGACCAATATTCCAGCGAACAACGTTATATATTTTTTCATGATGAATAAGCCCATTGTGTTTACTACGTCATAATTACTTTTGGAAAATAATTAATTTTTTGAGCAAAGAATTATTCATATTTCACAACAAATGTTGCATCAGCATTGGCTTGACCAGGTGTAGATAGAGGTGGTCCCACATGTTTGAACAACTAAAAGCTTATTTATAAGTGATACTCTGCTCTAGTTAAGCTACCTTATTTTGTTGTGGTAGCTGGTCATAGTAAAACTCATCTGGAGTCATTTTGTCCAGACTCGAATGAGGTCGTTTCAAATTATAAAATTCAAAATATGCGTTTAATTGCTTCTTCGCATCCAAAACATTGCTGTAGGCTTTGAGATACACCTCTTCATATTTAACGCTCCGCCATAATCGTTCAACCATCACATTATCAACCCATCGACCTTTACCATCCATGCTGATTTGGATGTCATTTGATTTCAATACATCAATAAATGCATCACTGGTAAACTGACTGCCTTGGTCTGTATTAAATATTTCAGGTCGACCATATTTTTCAATAGCTTCATTTAATGTTTCTATGCAAAATGTAACCTCCATACTAATCGATACTCTATGCGCAAGTACCTTGCGGCTATGCCAATCAATCACAGCACATAAATAAACAAAGCCTTTTGCCATAGGGATATACGTTATATCCGTAGACCACACTTGATTACTGCGCTGAATAGCCAATCCTTTGAGCAGATATGGATATTTGCGGTGAGCTTGATTAGCCTGGCTTAAATTTGGTTTGCAATATAACGCATTAATGCCCATTTTCTTCATTAAAGTACGTGTATGACGTCGTCCTATATGATGTCCTTGACGATTCAACAAATCACGCATCATACGGCTACCTGCAAAAGGGTATTGCATATGTAACTCATCCATACACCGCATCAGCTTCAGATCTGATGCACTCACAGGTTTTGGGCGATAGTAATAACAACCACGGGAGACTTTCAGCAGCTGAGCTTGCTTAGATACTGAAATCTGAAGTGAGTCATCGATTAACTTTTGTGGTTGAAGCGGCCCAGTTTCTTCAACACACCTTCTAAAAAATCAATTTCTAATGCCTGCTCACCGATTTTTGCATGTAGTTTTTTTAGATCGATGGGTGGTTCTGTTGGAGCTTTTGATTGATCGAAAGCTTGCGAGGAAGCTGAAATCAGTTGATTTTTCCAGTCGATAATTTGGTTTTGATGAACATCAAATTCAGCACTCAATTCAGCAAGTGTTTTTTCTGCTTTAATCGCAGCAAGTGCTACCTTAGCTTTAAAATCATTTGAATGATTTCTTCTTGGTCTACGTGCCATAAAATACTCCATATATTGATGTTTATAACATCATTTGGGGAGCAAAATATCACTTATAAGTGTTGTTCAAATTTCCTGATCCACCTCTCTTTGAAGGAGTCTTGGAGATTAAAGTGAAATCTAATTTTGAGTAAAATATGTGTTTAAGTTTGCTTCAATCGAAAAATGAGTATCAACCACGACAAGCATTTCGCAGTAACTAACATATTTTCCTTTTAAATTTCTATAGGCTACATACGTTTATCAAGATATTGCTTTCTCCACTCAGAAGGAGAAAATCCTGTCCATCCACGAAAAGCACGATTGAATGAGGTTTGATCTTTATATGCTAATAAAAATGCAATTTCAGTGATCGCTAACTTCTCGTTTTTTAAATGCTTTTTTGCCAAATTTTTGCGTGCATTGGCAAGGATTAATTTAAAAGATGAACCTCTGTCTCTTAAATCTCGTTGTAACATCCTTGGGCTAAGATTTAATGATCGCGCAACAAAATTAATCTGAACATTGTTATGCTCAAGTGCTTGGATCACACTTAAATTTACCAATTCAATCAATGAATCTTGTTTAGGCATCTGTTTCAGTAGAATATTGGCATGATCTGACAAAATTTCAAATAATGTCGGGTCATAGCATTTGAGTTTAGCCTTTAATAGCGTATTTGAAAAAACGATTTTGGTTTGTTCTGTATTAAAGTAAACAGGGCAGTTAAAAAGTTGGGTATATTTTTCAATATTCTCTGGCTCTGGAATTGCCAAATCAAGACGGTGAAAAGCATTTTCAGCAGAATCCATCAATTGTTGTAAGTGATGATAGATAATAGAGACTTGCATCTCTTCAACAATTGACGTTTCTTTAATATATAAACCCGCTTTTACATATGCTGGTTTTTCCCAAGAGATTGAAAAAAAATCTTCATCAAAATCAATTTTTTTAGGGATGTAATTAAACCATAAGCGTTCATACTTCGAAAGTATTTCGATATAGTCAGCGAAGGTGTCACATGACTGGGCAATATATGCCACAATGCCAATATGGTTAGCCTGAACCAAAGCACCAATCTCTAAGCCTAAGCCTTCTTTGGGATATTGTTCATTGATGTCTTTGATTTTATTGAGCCATTCTCCAAAAGGAATATGGTCATTAAATGTGCTGTTATAGCTTTTAGGTGAATCTAAGCCATGTTTTTTACAAAAATCATCTAATAAAAGTGTTAAACTATTACGAACGCTTTTAATTTTTAAAAAAGACTTCATAATTTCTCCAAGTTTCCAATTGACTTGATCGTAAATTGGGCTTAATATGCTGAAAAATTTGTAAGGGAACTTCACCCATCAAATTTAGGTAAACTGATTTGGTTGCCTAAAAAATTGACAAACCGTACTATTGATAAAATCAACCTGATTTACCAAAAATTGAAATATTGTTAAGACTTAAAACTGCATATTCTTTTGCTCTAAATCATATACATGCTCCTAAAATTGAAGGGTGGTAATTATATACCTGTTGGTAAAATTTAAGCATGATGTTTTCTCATTCATATTGAATAGAAAATTGCATTTTTGCATTGCCAATACCAGGCTCTGCTGTGTCCTTAGTCACAATATAATTGGCATAAAACATCAATGATGCATTTCCATTGGCATCGGCTGTGATTGGCTTACTTTTTGTCCCCAATACCACCCTATTCTTATCTTTGTCGCTAATTTCAATGGCAACATTTTTGGCTTTTTTCGGCACATTATCTATGGCAAGTAACTGAGTATCGACAGTATCATTGGTTCCTGTAAAGGTGATAGTGACAAGACCATTTGCGGGGCAGCTACTGACATCAAAAGGAATCTGAACGCGTGGGGAACGATCATCTTTATACATTCCTTTGCCCAGTCTGATGGTTCCGAGTTCTATTTTTTTATCTTGTGCAGTACTTAACACGCCACAGGTCTTTTCTGTAACAGTACCTGAAAGGTTAAGATTAATTGCATCTAATTTTATATTATTTGCATTTGCTGTTAAGGAGTAACTTAAATAAAAGACGCTCATTACAGATATGATATATTTACTTAGATTTTGCATCTTATTCTCCTAGGGAAAGTCAATCCGTATATATGCTCTGGAATTAAAAGGTCCAAGTGCTGGTTTATTTCCTGTAATACTGACTGGCCAAGCTTTGAAAGATATGGTCGCGTTTTGGTTTTGATTCAACAGAAATTCAGAAAAACTGGATAAATTGTTTGGAATCAAAGTTTTGCCATTGAGGTCTGAAATTTTAAAGCCGACATCATCATTGTTAGAGACCAACATGTCCCCTTGAGATTTTTCAGATTCAATACGGAAAGTCAGTGTTGCCGCAGCATTCATGTTGGAACACTGTACGGAGACACTTCTGGTTTGTGGATCGATAGAAGCGGGTTTATTGCCTGCGCCTGCTTGGTTAAATTCAGAGGCAAGAATGTCACCAAATTTAATATCTAAAACTGTTCCAGAATCAATGCTACAAGACTGTGGTGCAATAATTCGTCCAGTATAACTGATGGTATATACGGGGTAAGAGAGTGGATCAGTAGGGTTAGTGGTCACATAAACGGTAAACATGGTTTTTGATGGAATGGATACACTGCCTACAAAGGGTTTAACCACTTTCAGGCGAAAGCGTAAGTTTGAGTCATTTACAGGAAAAGACCCTCCCGTACTTACGTTAGGATGACTACCCATATTTATTCGAGCTGGAGGATGAAATGTACCAATAGCACTATCATTAATTTGCATTGCACCCAACAAATATTCATTGATTCGTATAAATTGATAAGCACCAATTTTTTCAACGATTGGCTCATTGGTTACATAAGCACGATTAGTAAAATTATACGATGTACTTGATGGATCGCATCGGGCTTCAAGTGTTTCGGAAAAATTCCTGATCAAATCTTTTATTTGTCCTGCGGCATTATTACTCGAAGTAAATGTATCCGATAAATTGTAATTAACTGAATCAACAAAATTCTTTCCTTTTGCATTCCAGCATTGTCGTGCAAAGGATTGAGTTGAACTAATGAACAGGAGTGAGAGTAATAAATATTTGAATTTCATCGTGTAGAGCTTGTGGCTTAAAAAATTGCGAATAATCTGAGAGCATATTTCAGCAGCATAAAGGGTTAGAGCATTTAACTTTGGACTGAATGCTGGCGTATATAAATACCCTTGATACGTTAAATATCGAGGTTTGATTGGACTGAACACGTATGTCGTGTGATTTTTCATATTTCAATCCTATGGGAAATCAATTCGGATAAATGCTCTGGAATTAAAAGGACCAAGTGCAGGTTTTTTCCCTGTTACACTGACTGGCCATGCTTTAAAAGATATGGTCGCATTTTGGTTTTGATTCAATTGAAACTCAGAAGTGCTTAATAAATTATTTTGAATCAATACTTTATTATTAAGATTTGAAATTTTAAAACCGATATCATTATTGTTTGAGACCAACATCTCGCCTTGAGACTTTTCTGATTCGATACGGAAGGTGAGTGTTGCTGCAGCATTCATGTTTGAACATTGAACTGAGACACTTCTAGTTTGTGGGTCGACAGAATTGGGTTTATTGCCTGCACCTGCTTGTGCAAATTCAGAGGCAAGAATATCGCCAAATTTAATTTCTAAAACCTTGCCTGAATCGATGGTACAAGACTGTGGTGCAATAATTCGTCCACTGTAGCTAATGGTATATACTGGATAGTAGAGTGGATCGTTATGTGATGTGGTGACATAAACAGTAAACATCGTTTTTGATGGAATTGATACATTGCCTACAAAGGGTTTAATTACTTTAAGGCGTAATGTTAAATTTGAGTCTCTTACCAGAAAGGGATTACCGTCATCAACATTGGGATCTCTGCCCATAGATTTGCGCGCAGGAGGATAAAATTCACCTATCGCACTATCATTTATTCGCATTGCTGCCAGCAAATATTCATTAATTTGCATATACTGGTAATCACCTTCTCTTTGAACAATTCCTTGCTCGGCTATATATGCACGAACAGTTATACTTTGCCCCCCAGGATACGAAGCAGATGTGCATTGGGCTTTGATGTCCGTGTTAGGATTTATAGTGATCTCATGTATTTGCCCTATAGCATTATTACCCTGAGAAAAGGTTCTCGATAAGTCATAATTAACTTTATCGACTATATTGTAACCTTTGGCATTCCAACATTGTCGTGCATAAGATTGGGTGGAACTGACCATAAGAAGCGAGAGTAGTAAGTATTTAAGTTTCATTTTGTTCAGCCCCTTATTGACATTCAAGTTCAAATTGAACAACAGGTTTAGTCAAATCCATTTGAGAAATGTCATAAGCTGTGCTGCATTTTTCACTGGAGTTTCCGCCCCAATAAGCTTCTAAGGTGCCTTTAAGTGGTAAGCCAGTTAAGTAGACACGACCGTCATCAGCAACCATACTACGGGTAGAACTTTCTGTTTCGATCACACTGCTGGCATAAGGTACAGGTTTGCCATCATGTGATAAGGTCACCAGTGCTCGAACACCGATACTGGTATCAAAGGTTGCTCGAACAATGGCGCCTTTAATTGGAACGACATGTTCAACGTTGTTACGAATTTCCAGATTATTACTAAAGCTGTCTGAGTTCAGTGCGACACGGTTAGAGCGATATTCATTGGCATAAGGCACAATCGCATAACCACGCCAGTCAGTTTTAACGCCAATTTGATTTTCAATATTGACGCCTTTTGCCCCAGATGCTTTGACTAAGATAGAGCTTGAACCTAAAGGTTGACCAAAGGTAATCCCGTCACGATGAGCAAGCACGCCACCTGATGCGCTATAGGTAAACTGATTGGAATCTTTTTCATAGCTATAACCCGCGCCTACATTACCGTAGCTGCCGTTATAGGTCACATTTAAAGAGCCAATGTCACCTTGTTGGCTGACTTTGCCTTGGTTAAAGCTATAACTTAAATTTCGATCTTTCAGCAAAGTACCACTGACACCTGCCATATAGGTTTCATCACCATTCGAGTTTTGTGTACTTGAAAACGATGCATAACTATTCTGGATTGGATTGTCAGTAAATTTTGCCTTTGCTAACACCTTGTCTAAAGGAAAAGAAAGGTTCATGGTATACATGGTGTCAGTAATGTCACGCGCAGAGTATTTATTGCGACTGACCGAAAATGAATAGTTTACGGTTTTCCAAGAGTTAGAGTAACCTGCTTGTAACCACTCATCTTTTTTATCGGTGTTCCAGTAAGTTTGTTGGTTTCCTGAAATAAATAGAGAACCGTAGTCTCCAAATGAGTGTGAAATATTGAGTTGGAAGCGACCTTTTTTGGCATTATTTAAATTATAGTAGTCTTCAATATTGGGAAGATCAGTTTGATCTTTACCTGTATTGTAGCCACTCATGTTTTTATTGGTGACATCATTTAAGGTGTAGAAACCTTTGGTCGAATAGCGATAGCCTAAAAGCTGAAAAGTGGTACCCGAGCTTAGTAGTGATTTTGAATATAAAAAACGTAATGATTGACCACTAGATGAACTTTTATCTGCTAACTCACTGTTGGCATGGGTAATATCAAACGAGAAAGCACCGTAGTGTCCAAGATTTGCACCTAAACCCAATAAAAAACTTTTATATTTTTGGGAAAGCTGAGTACCAGAATAAACCGTCATGCCACTGTTCAATCCATGGATCGCTGTTGCTTGTGCGATAAAAGGATTGTCTTGGTTTCTTAATCCACTTCGATACTCACCAAGCGCAATACTGTATTTGGTACGATCTTCACGTTGTAAAATAGGTAGTGTTGAGAACGGCACTTTAAAGGTTTGTAGAGAGCCATCATTTTCTTCAATGGTCACGACCAAGTCACCATTTAAAGACGCTGTATTGATGTCTTCAATTTTAAAAGGACCAGGCGCAACGTTGATTTGATGAACCACATAACCATTTTGCTTAATGACCACTTTGGCATTGGTTTTCGCAACACCACGGATCGAAGGCGCATAGCCTTGTTGGCTATCTGGATACATGGCATCAGATGTAGACAAATGAACACCTCTGTAGCCAAAGCCGTCAAAAATCTCACCTGAAGTTGTACTATCACCGATGATGAGTTGACTTTTGATTGGGGCTACGATGGTTTGCGCATAAGTGTTTAAGTCATTCCATTGGTTTGAAGATTTGCCTTGGTGAGAGTTGTAACTCCAACTTCCAGAGTGCCTAAATTGCCATGCGCCAATATTGAGCCCATTGTCCAAACGTAAAAATGCGCTATTGGAATCTGTTTTAGAGTTGTTATAACCTGAGATATTATAATTGAGAAATAAACCATTGATGCCTTCATCCCATTGATCTGGTGAGATATAACCTCTGACCTGATTCATGAGCGATATTTGTGGCAGACTAATATTGAGTTTTTGTTTGTCAAAGTGGAATTGGGTTGTTGCACCTTCAATAATCGAGGTGAAATCTACACATTGTTGAGTGGTATCTGCAAAGCCTTCATATTGGGCAATATTGACACCAAAACCCTTTAAGGTTTTGATGTCTAAACAAGGCAATAAGCCTGTAGAGTCCTGAGCGTCAGCACTCTCAATAAAATTAATATCACGTGTAAATGCATATTGATCATTGACATATACATCGACACGATACACACCAGGTAACTGATGGGTGGACTTATCAAATCTGCTTAAGTCGGAGATTTGTGTGTCAGGCAACCCATCTGACAGGAATTCAGGGTTAAACACTTGTTCAGCATGACTCTCTCTCACCATCACTGCGGATATAAGCATCGTTATCGCCATACCCATCGGGTATCGCTTAATAATTTTCCTTATACGTAACGTATTGGATGATGTTAAATGTAGAGTATTCATATGCTTACTTCAGTTCTAAATTCACTTTAGACGTTAAACCACCATAATCATTGACTGTTTGATAGCTCAAGCTACCGCCAGAGCTGTCTGCGATTTTTGTCTGCGTTAATGGAGGGGCCATCACATTGGGTAATTTTTTGTCATCTAAATAAAGATTGACAAAAGACACATGGTAGGGAGATGGGTTATTGACTGTAATACCGTCAGCAGTTTTAGAAAACTTGAGTGTATTCAATGAGTCTTCAGCTTTAGTGGTTAAACCTGTAGGTCGAATAAAAAGTTTGATGCGAGATAAAACCGCAAGCTGTAAAACATTCTTATCGGTCAATGTTGACTTATCAATCGAGGGAATCGCTTTGACATTGATCCAAAACACAGATTCACGATCTTGAGGGAGATTCGGTGCCACATTGATAATACGTAAGGTATTTTCAGCGTTCGCTTCAGCAACAAATAAGGGTGGCGTAATCAGAAAATCTTTAGATTTATTCTCTGAAGAATCTTCTACCCATGCATTGATCAAGAAGCGCTCTTTGCTATTGCTGTTAATGATCGGCAAAGAAACTTGTTTTGCATCGGTTGGATAAATCACACGGGTTGCACCCAGTGAAATACCACCAGAACCATTGGTGTTTGCAAAACTTGTCGCAGTCATACAGGCTAAGGTTATACCAAGAAGACCTTGTTTAAATAAGTTCAAGTTCATATAAACCTTTAGAATTTACTTATGGATAAAAAATAGAAATTAAAAAATGTGGTGCTTGAGTAGGTGAATCTTCAAAAGGCTTATTTAAGTAAACACGTACACTTTTTGGTGATTCATCGTCATAATGTTTAGGTAGATCAATATGTTGGATAAATCTTTCACCTAAACGTTTATGTTCAGCACTTTGAATATTAATTTCTTTATCAAACTCACTTTTTGTTTGTGCTGTGGTGGTAAACATCTCTTTTTTTAACTGATTGGGTTCAGATAAACTGATGATGAGATTGCTATAGTAGTCAACAGAACAGGTTGAAAAGTTAATTTGAATAGGGGATTGGGGAGCTCTAGTCGAAGTATCAACAATACTCTCAATCGAAATTGAGCAACTTTGATTGAGCAAAGCCCCCAGAAATTGAGCTTTTCCACCAAATACATAACTTTCAGCATAAATATGAGTGCTAACCAATATCCCAGCAATCAGGGCTATATATTTTTTCATGGGTAAAATAAGCTCATTTAGTCAATTGCTTAGAAATTATTCTCGAAAGAATAATTACTCATATTTCACAGTAAAGGTTGCGCTTGCATTTGCTTGACCTGGTGTAGTGGCAGCAGCTGTAGAAACATAACGCGCGCTGAACTTAAGTGAGTTGTCACCAGTGGTAAGTGTTTTTGCTGTTGAGTAAATTGCACCCGTTAAGCCAAGTACTTTTGCAGTATGATCCGCAATTTCAATACCGACATTTTTTGCAGCTGTACCGTTTGCATCAGCAGCAGACACTGCCAATAAATCAGCACCAGCTGTGCCGCCTACAGCGGTACCTTGGAATGCAACCGCCGCAGTTGCTTGAACTGCAGTGTCACAGTCGACAAGTTTGATTTCAAAAGGTACTGGAGTCGTTTTATCACCCGCATTTTTAAAGTTGGCTGTACGAACTTGACCGAGTGTTACGGTTTGATTCGCAGAGCTTGTGCTGACTGCGCATGCAGCATTGACAAGATCGCCTGTAAAGTTGACTGTTCCACCTTTTACTTCAACAGGAGCAGCTAAAGCAGATGCAGAAACACCGAATGTAGAGATTGCGATTAGACCTAATGTACTAAATTTCATAGTAAAACCTATTCGTTAAAAAAATTGATATTCAACACTTTCTTTTTTGTTTATCGACTTCATTTGTTATGGCATCAATAAACTCTGTTTATTCGTACTGTTTTTTAAAAATAGTGACAGATGTAATAAACACACGAACATATTGATATTTACCGCAAGGGAAAACTTTGTATTTTGAACGCGATTAGATTGTATTTAACGACGATTATTATTTTTGTGACTTTATTTTTATTAATTATTATTATTGTGAATTAAGTCTCTAATTTTGTTTATTTTTAATGTTTAAAATCATGATTTAAATTTAAAATTATTATTTAATATTATGTAGATAATGAAAATTATATGTGAAAAATATTATATTTAAAATGGTTTTGAAATATTAATTTATTACGGTATTGTAATTTTATAAAAAGGCATGCATTTGTTTAGTATTTTTTAATTTAAATTAAAATTTATTATTGTAGTTTTTTAAACAGAAACTGGTGGCTGAAAATTTATTTATTTGAGATTGTGGTTTTTGAATAATACATATTTACAAGGCTTAAATGAAAATACTTTTAATCCGTTAAAAAAATAATTTTAGCCGCATTCTTTGGATGACTTGATGCCTCATTTGTTTAAAAAAAATTAACGATCATATAAGTTGCGTGTGTATTGATGCTGTGGCTATATTTGCATTCATTAATTGTTATGTTATAACATAACAATTAATTATTGGTGATTGAACATTGTCTTTTGAGTTTGGATATCAGTGAAATGAAACGATGCTACTTTATTGGATTGATTGGATGCGTTTCGGCATGTAGTCAAACCGGATTAGACTCAAAACAACAGTTAATGACCACCAACCCACCATTATCTAAGCTCGTTAGGACAAATCATCAAGTAGATAAACAGCCTATCAAAAACGTGCCGGCTTCCTTTTTGGTGTGGGAGCAAGATGCAGTTAACCAACAAGCGATTGAACATTATAAAAAATTTTTAAAACAACAAGGCATACATACTTATGTGCCTAATTTTGAGTTTTTCCAAACTGCGAGAGATTGGCAAAGATGCAATGCAACTGAATTTGAAATTCCTCCTCAAGCGTTGTGGCGCAATATCGTGCCTACACTCAACATTCTGGACCAGCTGATTGATCAGCAGATTTTGAATGATTTCACAGTGACTTCAGTTTATCGAAATTTAAATCTCAACCGATGCGCCAATGGTGCAAGCGCTTCAAAACATATTTTTAATGCGGCTTTAGACTTTCGAATTGGTTCTGAAATGCCAGATGAAAAAGAATTGGTTGTTATTCAAGGCACAAAAATAAAACTTTGCAAGTTTTGGCATGACTATGGTCAACAACTCAATATGGGTTTAGGCGTCTATCCATCGGGGCAAATCCATATTGATAGTGCAGGTTATCGCACTTGGGGAGCAGATCATCGTTATCACTCATCTCCATGTATGAATACTTTTCTAAACAATCATAAAAAGCAGGATCAATAAAAATGAAACAAGCTCAGGCGCAGCAAATGCTTTTGCAAATTTTACAGGCAGAACATAAGGCAATGAGCGCATATCAACTTTTGGAAAAAGCCAAGCCTTATGGTTTTCAAGCCCCTATGCAGATTTATAGAGTACTTAAACAACTGTGTGAGCAGAAACTTATTATTAAACTGAATAGTTTAAATCTATATAT
This sequence comes from Acinetobacter sp. Tol 5, assembly GCF_019702905.1. Lineage (NCBI taxonomy): Bacteria > Pseudomonadati > Pseudomonadota > Gammaproteobacteria > Moraxellales > Moraxellaceae > Acinetobacter > Acinetobacter sp. Tol 5. Next base: position 1,153,970 of record NZ_AP024708.1, read on the forward strand.
CGCCACAGTTGCAAATTTGGAAACGCCTTATCAAATCTTAACGGTCTGTACCCATTGTCAACAGGTGCAAAGTATTGTCATTCCCCATTTTGACAGATGTGTCAAACAATCCTTAAACGCAAAAAAATTTAACGCCAAATGTGAATATTTAGAAGTCCTCGGTCAGTGTTTTGCGTGTGTATCGGCGCATGAAAACCATACAATTTTAAAGTGAGAATGCCAATGAATAACTTATTAGCCACTCCCCAAAAGCTTCCTGTCACTGTTTTATCAGGTTTCTTAGGTGCTGGAAAAACGACTTTACTGAATCATATCTTGAATAATCGTGAGGGTCGCAAGATTGCAGTGATCGTCAATGATATGTCTGAGGTCAATATTGATGCTGCTTTAGTTCGAGAGGGCGGTGCAGAACTTTCACGGACCGATGAAAAGTTGGTTGAAATGAGTAATGGTTGTATTTGTTGTACCTTAAGAGAAGACTTATTGGTTGAAGTCCGACGTTTGGCAGAGGAGCAGCGCTTTGATCAATTGGTGATTGAATCTACAGGTATTTCTGAACCTTTACCAGTTGCAGAAACCTTTACTTTTGAAGATGAAAATGGCATTTCACTGAATGAATTTGCCCGTCTTGATACGATGGTGACTGTGGTTGATGCCTATAATTTTTTAAAAGACTATAGCTCTCTGGATAGTTTACAAGCGAGAGGCGAGTCATTAGGGGAACATGATAGTCGTAATGTGGTTGATTTATTGATTGATCAAATTGAGTTTTGTGATGTGATTGTGCTGAATAAAATTGATTTGATTCAGCCACCCGAGCAGGACAAGCTGTTTAAAATTTTACAATCGTTGAACCCCCGAGCAAAAATTGAAGTTTCTGAATTTGGTCAAGTGAATTTGGATCGAATATTGAATACTCATTTATTTGATTTTTATGAAGCCGCACAAGCGCCGGGTTGGCTTAAAGAACTGCGCGGTGAACATACCCCCGAAACAGAAGAGTATGGTATTCAAAGTTTTGTTTATCGTGCTAGACGACCATTTCATCCGCAAAGGTTCTTTGATTTTATTCAAACTGAATGGCAAGGTGTCATTCGTTCCAAAGGTTACTTTTGGTTGGCATCAAATCCTGAATTAGCCGGATCTTGGTCACAAGCGGGTGCGTTGGCAAGACATGGGGTGGCTGGATATTGGTGGGCAGCCGTTTCTGATGAACATTGGCCAGAAGATCAACACAGTCTGGATGTCATTCAGGGAAATTGGGATGAACAAACAGGTGATGCTCGCCAAGAAATTGTTTTAATTGGACTGGATATGAATCAATCTGAATTAATTAATCAATTGGATGCATGTTTGTTGACGGATACAGAAATGGCATTGGGTGCAGAAAAATGGCAAACTTTTGATAATCCATTTAGTGGTTGGGCGGATTCTATCACAAGCCATTAATCCATGATGTATAGCTCAGTCAGTGTCTAGTTGTGATTGTGGTTTAAAAGGAGTGCTTTTAGTTAAGCACTCCTTTATTCTTTTGATCAATGAAAACCCTAGATTAAATTAAAACTTTGCTCTTAATGTAAGGGTAACATTACGCGGTTCACCCCAATAAACGCCGTTATAAAAACCGACATTTAAGTAGTATTTTTCATCAAATAAATTATTGATATTTAGACTTGCAGTCAGCTCATCACTCAATTTATAACTGGCAAAAGCATTTGCCAAGTAATAAGCCTTCTGAGTCACTACACCACCGTTGTAGGCATTTGCAGGTGCTCCTCCCCATCTTTGTGAGATTTCACTTTGCCAGTTGACGCCACCACCTATCGTCAGTTTTTCTGAACCTGACCAAAGACTTTCAGGCAGGGTATAACTGCTAAATAATTTCACTTGGTTTTGAGGAATATTGCTTAAAGCATTAGCATTTGCAGAACTGACACTATTGACATAAGTATAACCAAAACTTAGATTCCAGTTTTCCTGTAATTTACCAATGGCTTCTAATTCAAAACCATTGACTTTAAGCCCTTTGCCCGTTGACATATAGGCAGTATCCATCTCATCAACTTTAGCAATGGTGCCGTTTTTTACACCTTCGCGGTATTCAACATCTTCTACAGCAAGGTCTTTGACATCTGACCAAAATAAAGCCGCACTGGTCAATAACTTACCGTCCAATAAATCCGCTTTTAAACCAAGCTCACTGGTACTGCCCATTTCGGGATCTAAATAGTCACCAAAGCGATCTCGTCGTGTGGAGGGATTGAATACTTTGGTATAGCTGGTATAAGCAGTATAAGTATCATTGAGGTCATATAGAATCCCTGCATAGGGGATGAGCTGGTCAAAATTACGTGGCTTTGTAGGAGAAACAGCAGCGTTAGGATCCCATTTATCGACTTTGTAATCATAGGAACTATAACGTGCGCCTACAATTAACTTAAGCGGGTCAGTCAGATTTAAACGTAAAGTTGAATATACGCCGTAAAGTTCTGTGGTATTGGTACTACCTGCACCATTTTTTTCATATGTCGGTTTGGGAATATTTCCTGTCCACTCTCGATAATCTGGTATCGCAGCAGGATATGCTATTTTGCTGTTAACACTTAGCGAAGTATTTTCACTTTTGAATCCACTATAACCAATAATTAAATCATGTTGGCGGTTTAACAATTGGAACGGACCTGTCGCATAAAAATCAATATTGAGCTTTTTACTTTCAGCATAAGGGCTGACCATACTCCATAGACTTAAACCTTTACCTGTGCTTGGGTCTGGAAAACCACTCCCACCATAAGCCACGATCCAACTGTTATCCGAAGTGCTGTGGGCAATTGCTGCTTTTACCAACCAATCATTGGCAAAAGTATGTTCTATATCTGCAAAAACTGTTTTATCTGTATTGGCAATTGAGCTCCAGTCCGCAGCCAAACTAAAGTTTCGCGAAAAATTCGCTTTACTTCCATCAGCATTGAAATAGGGCACTGTTCCCCACGTTGAGCCTTTAGGGGCATTGTCTTGATATTGGAACCCAACAGAGGCAGTTGTGTTTGCCGTTAAATCTGCACTGATAATCCCCATCGCGGCTGTTGACTTTAGTTTATAACGATCCATATAGGATTCTTTGTCAGTATACGCTGCCATGAATCGGCTTCTAACACTGCCATCTTGAGTGAGTGGAATAGAAACATCGGCTTCAACACGGGTGTTGTCCCAAGAGCCATAGGTGGAGCTAACATTGCCCTTAAACTCTTTTTCAGGGCGTTTACGAACCATATTGATGGTTGCAGAAGGGCTTCCTGTTGAACCTGTTAGACCTGATGCACCTTTGACGACTTCAATACGATCAAAGAAGAAACTGTCAAAGCGAGGAGCATTGTCACCTACAGGTATACCATCAATTTGTCGGTTGCTGATCGCAAAGCCTCGGGAATAGTAGTTAGAACGTTCACTGTCATTCTTTGTTGCTGTTACACCGGGAGTGGCAGCAAGTACATCATCCAAAATAGTGAGACCACGTTGCTCAATTTGTTCACGTGTGACTACACTGACAGATTGTGGTGTTTCTTTTAAAGATAACTTGAGTTTCGAAGATGATCGTGATGAATTGGCTTTATAACTGCCACTTCCTTCAGTTTTTTCATCTTGGGTATCTGCTTTGACGGTAATGGTTGGGAGAACAGACAGATCAGTATTGGATGGTTGTTCTTGTGCAAAAGCAGGATGGGAAATTGCACCACATATCAAGAATGACTTGATTGCAATGTTTAATGCCGTTTGTCGAAATTGCTTGTCCATAATAGTGATAAATTATGCTAATAAGAATCGTTATTATTATCAATAAGATTACAAAAAGCTACGAAAATGTCATAATTTATAAATAATTATTTTGATATTTAAAGAAAAAATAAGATTTAAATTTATGTAATATATTATTTTATATGTAATTTTTTTAAAATTAAATACATGAAAATTTATTGTTCATTTCATTAAACTCATAATGATTAAATGTATCAGAAAGTAAATTGATTGGGAGCAAAATTGTTCCAAAAAAAAGATTGACATTAAAGTTAACTTTAAACTTAAAGTAGAACTATATCCAATGAGGCGATAAAAATGAAAGTCTTCGAAAAATTGATATTTCCAAATGGTTCTGAGATTGCCAATCGTATAGCGAAAGCTGCGATGGAAGAAAATATGGCAGATTTAAATCACGCACCTTCTGAAGCATTGATGCGTTTATATCAAGCTTGGGCTGATGGTGGTGCAGGACTGATTATTACCGGTAATGTCATGGTGGATCGTCGTGCAATGACTGGACCTGGTGGTGTGGTACTTGAAGATGATAAACACTTGGACATTTTTAAACGTTGGGCTCAGATAGCGCGTTCTCAAGGGGCACAAGTTTGGCTGCAAATCAACCATCCTGGTCGTCAAATGCAGTCCAATCTGGGTCAAGCAACTTGGGCACCATCTGCTGTTGGATTAGATTTAGGCAAAATGTCAGATCGTTTTAATTTACCAATTGAAATGACTCAAACGATGATTGATGAAGTGATTCAACGTTTCGCAAATACGGCTCGGTTAGGCGAAAAAGCAGGTTTTACGGGAGTCGAAATCCATGCAGCGCATGGCTATCTATTGAGCCAGTTTTTATCACCGCTCAGTAATAAACGCCAAGATCAATGGGGCGGTTCACTTGAAAATCGTGCACGTCTTTTACTTGAAATTGTCAAAGCAGTTCGAGCAGTGGTCTCAGATCAGTTTACGGTGGCAGTGAAACTTAATTCAGCAGACTTTCAGCGTGGAGGTTTTAGTGCTGAAGATGCTCAACTTGTAGTCGAAATGTTGAATGAATTGGCGGTCGACTTGGTTGAACTTTCAGGTGGCAGTTATGAAGCCCCCGCGATGCAAGGACAAGCGCGAGATGGTCGAACTTTGGCACGTGAAGCTTATTTTTTGGAGTTTGCGCAAGAGATTCGCAAGATTGCCAAAATGCCCGTGATGGTCACAGGTGGTATTCGCCGTAAACAAGTTGCTGAACAGGTCATAGAGAGTGGTGTCGATATGGTTGGAATTGCTACGGCTTTAGCCATTGATCCAAACTTACCGAATGCATGGAAGCAAGGACAAAATATAACACCAACTTTGAAAGCAATTTCATGGAAGAATAAAACGCTTGCATCACTTGCCAATATGGCAACAGTTAAATTTCAGCTACGTAAACTCAGTTTAGGTAAAACGCCCAATCCTCAAGTGTCCCCCTTATGGGCATTGATTTTACAACAAACTGCGATGGCACGTCGTACTCGTCAGTATAAGCATGCGATGGCAAATATCTTAAAAGCGAGGGGGTAAGATGGGACAAAATCATGATTTGAATTGGATGATTTATGGTGCAAATGGCTATACTGGTGAATTGATTGCCCGTGAAGCTGTTCGACAAGGACTGAGACCGATATTGGCAGGGCGTAATCAAAGCAAGGTGGAAGCGTTAGCACAAGAACTTGCATTGGAGTTCCAAGCTTTTGGATTAGATGATATTGACCTTATCAGTGCACAGTTAAGAGGACTGCATTTAGTGCTACATTGTGCTGGTCCCTTTTCTTTGACATCGAAACCCATGATGCAAGCCTGTATTCACGCAGGTGCGCACTATTTAGATATTACAGGTGAGATTGCCGTTTTTGAGTGGGCACAATCACTGAATACACAAGCACAAAAGGCAAATGTTGTACTATGTCCTGGAGTTGGGTTTGATGTTATTCCAACGGATTGTATTGCGGCTGCTTTAAAGGACGCTTTACCTGATGCGACACATCTGGCATTAGGCTTTGATTCAAAAACAGGACTTTCACCTGGAACTGCAAAAACCAGTACAGAAGGAATGGCAGAAGGCGGCAAAATCCGTAAAAATGGTCAAATTATCAATGTTCCTCTGGCTCATCATGTCCGTCAGATTGATTTTGGACATGGGCAAAAAAGCGCAATGAGTGTGCCGTGGGGAGATGTAGCGACTGCATTTTACACCACAGAAATTCCCAATATTGAAGTGTTTGTACCTGCAACATCCAAGCTGATTTGGGGTGCAAAAATGTTGAATCATCTTCGCCCAGTATTTAAGTTACAGTGGGTACAGAAGATAATGAAATCACTGATTGGTAAATCAGTGACTGGTCCTGATGCAGAACGACGTGCCAAGATACCGACTTATGTTTGGGGTGAGGTACGTAATGCACAGGGGCAGACCAAAACAGCAAGAATCCAAACTGAAAATGCTTATAGTTTAACGGTGAATGGTTCATTGGCTGTGGTGAGTTATCTACTTGATCAGCGTGTTAATGGTGGAACATATACGCCTGCCAAATTGATGGGTTATCAGCTTGTTACTCAGCTTCAAGGTTCAGGCGAATTGGTGATTTGCTAATGTTCAAAAGTTGAGAGAAGTGAGATATCGATTGAGTTGTACTTCTTATTCACTCTTAATTGACTCAAAATGTATGAATAAAGAAAAACCAGATCAAGTGATCTGGTTTGTTATGGCATCGAACAATTTTTTTAAGAAATTAATTTAACCTGAGTTCGATAAAAATCATTGATGAAAGATGATACAGCCAAACCTCCTGATTATTCATACAAGTGATTTGGATGATTCATTTATTTCGCCCTTTTGAATCTATAGATGGTCTTGCTATCGTGAAGCGACATGGATGTCGCCATGTTGAGCGGGGGTATATAGGATGTACCCCTCGCTCAACGAAAGATTTTTGTCACTTTTCATCTCTGAAAAGTGAGCCATCGCCTACGCAAAACAATTTAAACTTTAGAAATAAAGCGTGGCTGTGCAAGCCTTAGATCATCAAACAATCTATTGATCGCTTTCATTTTATTGATCAAGAGAAATGAAACGCTATTGATGGTTGCGCTTGCGGAGCACCGCTCCTCATCCTAAAATTGAATGAAAACTCAGTAAGACTCCGCAGAGATTTATTTTTTTCTTCTAGTTAAGGATGTGGTTACGTCGAACTCACATTACTTTAGACTTTTTAATCGTTTTATCACAGCCTCAGCAACTTCTTTACTGGATTGAGGATTTTGTCCCGTGATGATCCTATCATCAGAAATCACATAAGAGGTGAAAGGGAAAAAACCTCGTTTATATTGAGCACCGCGTTGTATTAAATTGTTTTGTAGAGAAAAGGGAACTTGAGATTTAATTCCAGACAGCACTTCCTCAATATTGGCAAAACCGGTCACAGTTCTTCCTGCAATCAGTGGTTGTCCATTTTGTTTTTTTAAAGGCAATAATCCACCGACACCATGACATACTGCTGAAACAATCCCACCTTGTTGATAAATTTTTTCACTGATCTTTTGTAGGGCTTGATTGTTGGGAAAATCCCACATCGTCCCATGCCCACCAGTATAGTAAACGGCTTGATAATGTGCTGGATCAATTGTATTAGGTGCCAGTGTGGTATTCAGCCGTTGTACAAAATTTGGGTCTGCTAGATGTGCTTTAGCTGATGCATCCATGTAGATAGATTTTAAACTCCGTTCATCCAGTGGAACAGTACCACCTTGAGGGCTGACAAAATCCATGTCGTATCCTGCTGCTTGAGCAACATCATAAAAATGAGTAAGCTCAGTCAGCCATAATCCTGTCGTATCAGAACGTGAGGGATATGTTGCATGATTGGTCATAACCACCAAAATTTTTCCGCTTGATTTTACGGGGTTTGTTTTTTGAGTAGATTCAGATGCTGTGCTTTGACCACTTGCGAATATCACCATAAAAATGCCCATCCACCGATAAAGAAGATTCCAACGTTTAAACATAACAGGTTCCTAATCGTCCACCTGTATTCAATGCTATGCTTAAAGTGAGGTTTAAGGTCAAGCACTTTTATGATTTATGGATAACTGGGCTACATTTGTTCCTTTGCATAATAAAGATTCAGCAAGCGTTGTGCATTTTCCGCACAAGTAATTTCATCAGGTTTGTTATTGATTGCGTGAATCATGGTGCGTAGATTCAGTTTGCTGAGGCTTAACTTTTGTTCTAATTCTTCAATATCTTTAATTTTACTTTCCAAAATACCGATCAATATGTCGTGATTCCATTGACCAACTTGAGAGGGTAAGAAAGACTTAATTTCATTCAATGAAAAACCGACTTGTTGTGCCTGTTGAATCAAAAAAAGCTGTTTAAGATCATCTTCACTGTACTCTCTATAACCATTTGATTTTCTTTTGGCTTTGGGGAGTAGTTTGATTTGTTCGTAGTAACGAATCGTCGGCGTACTTAGACCGCTTTGTTTAGATAATTGACTGATATTCATTTTACTAATTTGTTTTTAACACTCAAGTTTACTTTAGGCTTTTGTATAGTCAAAAGCAAGATGAAAAGATCAATCTGAATTTCATTGAGTGTAAGGGCAAGAACAGTGGAGCAGGGAAAGGATCTTGTATTTTCAGTAGTAGCGCCATGAAAATACAAGATTGGTGAATACCCTATGATCAAAACAGACCCGTTTAAAATTAGAATGCCCAAACAAATTTTAATAGTCCGGTATGACCTTCTGGGCGATTTTCAACTTGAGTCTCAGTTAAATATTTCGCTTCGACCGACCAGTTTTTATCTTGATATTGTACGGCAGGACCAACAGCCAAAACCTGACCACGCATACCAATATTGTCACCATGTTGACGATCTGACTTGGTTTGCTTAAACGCATAACCTTCAATAGCAACTTTAACATGATCTGAAAGCTTATAGCCTATACTGTAATCTCCTGCAAAATAATCTCCAGATCGATAATGTGTATCATCGTTTTCTGTATTAAAGCTATAAGAGATTTTCGTAGAAAGGTCTAAACCATTTTCAGGTGCATAGCTATAGGCAAAAATTGGTCGTACGGTATTGTAGTTTTTTCCTATATTGGCAACCAAAGGTTGAGTGATGCTTGCTTTGTCATATTTTCCAGTAGCAAGCACTGTTTCAATCGCGCCAATCCAGTGATGATTACCACGGTGCCAACCAAGCATTGAACCGAGCATTAGATCACCCAAGGCGGTGTTATGGTCTGACATACCTGCTGCTGAAAGGCGCAAATCGACCATCGGTTGAATCGCATAGAATCCAAGTTGACCTCCCCAATAGTTTTGCTCTGTCATCCAAACCAGTCGAGGAATAAAAGCATTGACGTCTAAATGAAAATTGGGAGGACCTTGATCAAAATGTCCTGCATGATAATTTTGATAATAAGTCAATAAGTAAACACCCGGTGGAGGTAAGGCACCTGCCATCATACCTTCTGCACCCAAGGCAAATGAGTCTGCCCCATTTTCCGTAGCATGAACGATGTGCGTGCTTAAACCGAGCATTAATGTAAGTGAAAGTTTTAAGATGAGTTGTTTCATAGAAAATCCTTTTCAATGATATTTTTATGACATCGAGCTGTACCTATAAGCTTCTGTATAGGTACATTGTGTTAGATAAAATCGTGATGTTTGAGGTTAAGCTGCTGCTCGACGGCGATTAACTTCTGTTGAGGGAATTTGTTGAGTGTCTTTGACCAATTCAAAATGAAAGTTAATGTGCTTAAAAGGCTGATCTAAATTATATTTTTTAATCTCCTCAACAGCTGTAACTTCACTTGCCGTGGCAATTAAGCCTTCACGTGTGGCAAAGGCAAAGTCATCCCACAGATATTGGTCACCCTCAATATTGAATTGGGTGGTGAGTTTGCGATAACCCGGTGCAGAGACAAAGTAGTGAACATGAGATGGGCGATTTCCATGACGTCCCAGCAAATTGAGTAGCGCTTGTGTCGTACCTTCGGGTGGACAGCCATAACCCACGGGCATAGTGGTTTGCGCGACATATTGACCATTGGTGTCTGTGAAAATACTACGGCGCAAATTAAACTCAGACTGAGATTTATCAAAGAAAGAATAGTTGCCTAGACTATTGGCATGCCAAATTTCTACTTTGGCATTGGGAATTTTATTTCCAGCCGTATCTGTGACAATACCTTCAATGATCAACGTATCAACATGATCCGATTCAGAACCATCATCCATACGGGCAAAGCCGACAGATTCAGGTGCACCTGCAACATATAATGGACCTTCGATCGTGCGTGGTGTTCCGCCTGTAATACCAGCTTTCGCATCGGCTTCATCAGCACGCAGATCTAAATAGTGTTCTAAGCCTAATCCTGCTGCCAACAGACCAAGCTCGTTGGCTTGACCAGCATCGGTAAAGTATTCTAAACCTTTCCAAAGTTCAGTTTGAGATATATCCAAGTCTTCAATAGCTTGGAACAAGTCTCCAAGTAGGCGAACCACAATTTGCTGAACACGTGGATTTACTTCACCTGTTGCAGTGTCTACATTCATTTGTTGAACTAATTTATCTATTTCTTGGCGGTTCATCATCATCTTCCTTTGATTGATATGACTGTCGGGAGTGATCTTGTTTTGTCGAGATCACTCAACTGTATCTTTGACTAAAATTGTATAAAGACATGCGTTAGGTCTAAATGTGTCTGAAAAGTGCTGAACGTGATTGTTCCTTTGCACCATCCGCAGCACTCAAGAAACGTTCAGTATGAATATCTTTTTCAAACAAACGGCTTTGCATCAGTGTAGAAATAGCTGCATCAATCATCGGAGGCGGTCCACATAAATAGGCTTTGTGTCCACCACATTTGTGCTCGAAATAATTGGCTACAGCTTCATGAACAAAGCCTGTAAAACCTGTCCAATCGTCTGCTGATTTGGGTGCATTAAGCGCAGGGATGTATCTGAAATTTGGATATTCTTTGACAAGCTGTTCAAATTTTTCTCGGTTATACAATTCAGCCAGATCACGTGCGCCTTGGAAAAGATATATGATGCGTTGATCACCTTGTTCAAGCAGATCCATGATCATGGATTGCGGACTGGACAGCCCCGAACCGCCTGCGATAAAGATGACATTTTGTTGGTCAGACTTACGCACAAAGAATTGCCCATATGGACCTGAAAGAGCGAGTTTATCTCCCAGCTTTAACTGTTCATGGATATACTGTGTTCCCTGACCGCCCTCGACTTTACGAATGTGTAATTCGATGATATTGGTTTCACTGGGTGAGTTTGCAATTGAAAATGCACGAGTCCCTTCGACATTGGGGATATGGAGATTGATATATTGTCCAGCTTGAAATGCCATCTCACGATCAATTTCAAAACGGATGCCCTTAATCGTCGGTGATAAGTCGGTTATTTCGACCACTTTTGCTTGGTAGTCTTGAACCAAGTAGCCTAAGAAATCCTCATCTTCATCCACATCTGCTTCGATGATCATGTCAGATTCAGGTTTACAACAGCAGGCCAAAACTTTATTTTCTTCTCGTTCAATATCCATCAATGCAAACGGTGAAGCCTCGCCAACATCGTAGAAGCCGTCTGTGACTTGGACTTTGCAAGTCCCGCATGTGCCATGCCCACATGCAAAGGGTAGCCAAACCCCTTGGCGTAATGCAGCATCCAAAATAGTTTGATCTTGCTCTACTTCAATCGTGGTACCGATGGGTTCGATGGTAACTTGATAGCTCATCTTCATTCTCCTTAAACGTGTGTGCCGTTGTAACCCTGTAATTCAGGCGTAACAAAGCGTAGGAGTGATTTGTGATCAAAACCCAAATCCGCTAAAGATTTAGAAAAGTCCACGTTTAACCGTTGCCGATTAAGGTAAAACTCAACTTTTGACCAATCAATATTTGCAAAGTCAGGGTGTTGTTCGAAACCTACTTGAATCTGTCCATCAAGCAACTCTTGAAAAGTTTGATGCGCTGAAACGACAAAAGTATGGGCAGAACAAAAAAGTGTATGATGATCCCAGCCAATAAATAGCAGCATATTGTCGCCGTATTTTTGCTGGAGATCTAAAGGTTCAAATTGATAATTTTCTACAATCGCTTTTACGGTCATGGGGTAATTCCTCAAATTTTTTGAATAAATCCTTGAGAGGATGTAGTCGTTAGCGACGACATCCGTTCCTTGGTGCTGTTGTTTTGAGTGGTGGATTAAGCCGCGTTACCTTTCCATTTTTTCCAGCGTTTTTGGTCTGGGGAACCTTCTATGTCAAGATTGTCTGCACCCACATTGAAATTGTAGTAGTCCCTTAAAATGCTTTCTAAGTCAGGACCACCGCAATTGCCTTGTAAAATCTGATGAACAGGCAACCAAGCTTGGATGTATTTTTCAGGCTCTCTTTCAAAAATGTCATGGCAGCCATCTGAACAGGTATGGTAGCGTTCGTCTTGGTAAATTGACTCACGATAACTGAACATGGTTTGGTCGCCATCCATCTCTGTAAATGTCATTGGAATTTGGCAGACTTGGCAAAGTTGTGGTAAGCCTGCGCTATAGAAGCGTTTACCTTCGGCTTCCATTTTGCGTGCCAGTTCCCAGCGTGGGCGATAGTATTGGTCAAAAGTGTCAGGGTATTTTGCAGATAACCAATCCATTTCTTCATCTGTTGGAATCCAAGTATGGAAGCCAGCCGCATGACCAAAGTTATAGAAAATCCACCATGCTTGGTGTGATACATGCTCTTTTTCTTTGGTGATGACCTCACTGTATTTCGGCATACGAATGCCATAGCGACTAAGGTCTTTGAATAATGCACCACCTGCTTCTTCAAAGTAGGTTTCCCAAGCTTCTTTCCATGACATGACTTTATTTGGCAACATATAGTCCATCATCATGCCGACGATGGAGAGCAAACGGGTGCCACGCCAGAACCATTTATCAATCCATTCTTGAACGATTGGTACATTATCTTCATGCTGTTCAAGTAAGAATTTGACAATTTCTAAACCGAGTGTCATGTGGCGTGCTTCATCTGATTGGGCACTAAAGCCAAAGGTGACAGTTGCCATATCACCGTTATAGGCTGCGCCTGACATAAATGGTACGAATAACAGATTGGTCAATACATATTCAAAGGCAAAACTGATCGCCAATAAAAACTCAAACGGTCCAGCTGAACGGGCATCTTCAAAGAATGATTTCGGAACGGATAAATACCAAACACGATCATGCATATGTGCCCAATCTTGGAAACCGTCAAAGAACTTGTTGTAATGACTCATCGCATGAATCTGGGTTTGTACATGACGTAATTCATCGATAGATTGCATCTGTGAAGCAATCCGAGCGCCGATTCCACCAAATTGGCGTCCAACATGTGCATAACCCTGATAAGCTTGATATTCCAACGGGGTCACTGCGGTTAAAAACAGTTTGATGGCATTGACATAACGTTCATTCGAAACATTCATTTGTCCATTGTTTTGCGCAAATGCATCAAAAATGGCATACAGTTTCTTTTCTTTTTCAGCTTGGTATTTCCAATAGGCATCCATAGTTAAACGGAACGGGTCTTCCCATTTAGACCAGTCAGTGATTTTTATGCCTTCGAATTCTTCATAAGGAAAGGCATCTTTTCGATCTGCATAGGAAAACTCCCAGTCCAGATCACGGGTCAATATTCGATAACGCTCTTTGGCATTGAGTTTTTTATTGCTGACTTTTGCTTGGCTATTCATTTTGATTATCCTTTCAATGGCTTGAAGCTGCCTGCTTCTGATGTTTTGCTTTGATGTAGGGCGACGGGTTTAATTCCACTTCAGGGTAAAACTGTCATCATCTTCCTCTACATTGCCACCCAGTGTGATCATGTTGAGTTGCAGTTCTTGAATGTCCCAATCCTGTCCGAGCTTTTCTGATACTGTTTCAGCTCGAATCACCAAAATGCTTGTACTTTCTACGCGTATCATGGCTGGGAGATATTGGATGTTTGCTTCAGGATTGTCCTGTTCAATGGCTTCAATGATGTAACGTGAGGTGTCATTGTCTTGTAAGGCTAAATAAACTTTAGAACTCATGATGGCAATTCCTTATGCTGCTGAATCAAGTAAAACCAAACCTACCTTTTTACTGCGTTCTGAAAGAGCATTCAGTGCAGTATCAATATTGCTGTCAGGTAGTGCGTTTTGTGCCCAACTTTGAAATGCCAGTTGAACGTTTGGAAGCATTTCGGTTATCCATGATTGAATTAAAGTTTTATTTTCTTCTGATTCTGAAATCGCAGTTTTTAAAACACTGTCAGACCACTTACGTAAATCAGTTAAGCAGTCTTTAACAAATTCGGTGAGGATGGCGATATCACGTCCACCATGTTCAACAAGCCATTGATCGAGTTGTCCAAAGACCAGTTCTTGTAAGAAGGTGTCGATCAGCAGATTTTGCAGGATGTAGAGTTTGAACCAATCTTGCTCTGTCAGGCTGTGTTCGCAAAGTTTGCGTAGAGGTTGCCACATCTCATCATTCATCCAAGCTTGTTTTGCCTGTGCTAAGGATTCACCTGTATGACCGTCGAGCATCAGACCGATACGGGAAATATATTGCGCCATCCCTAAACGATCCATTGCTGCAAAAATACAGGCTTGGGTGATCACGGTTCCATAGCCATAAGCACTCCCTGACATCATGTGTAAGTTAGCAGTCTGTTCGACATAGCGAAATGGCAATAAACAAATGATGATTTTTTGTTTGACTGCATCACTGAGGTTGTCAACCAATTGACGTTTTTCAAAAAATGAATAATTACTTTCAGCAGTATCTTGCATACGTGCGCGATGTTGCACATAAGCACCATAGTAGAACTGACGAGGATCCTTAAATGCATACCAGTCTTGCATTTTCAAAGCTGTATGGGTTTGATCATTTAACGTTTTTTCAGGCTTCCACAATGGACGATAGTGAAAGTTGGTGGATGCCTGTACATCAAAACTGACTTCCTGATAACGGGTGGCAGGTTTGCTACCAAAGCGACGTTCGATATAGGCATAGCTTTGGCGAATCGGCTCTAAATTGGATGTTTTAATTTCTAAAGTCATTTCATTCTCCTTTTCGACTTAAGCCTGATCTTCTTGATCAGCATATTGGCGCGTATGATTGAGAACAGTGGGTTCAATGCCGTAGCGCCATTTATCTTCCTGCGCGTCATTCCAAGCCTGTTGTTCTGCGGTCATTTCGATTACATGGTTAATTTCACAAAAGTGCTGAAATGCCTGTTGGGGTAAAACCAATTCAACAAATAGGGTTGGATCATGAATCGCAAAATCAAACTCAACGAATTTGGCATTACGATCACCAGTAATTCGAATGTATTTCACCAGTGGGTGAGTGGGTGTGGCATCTACCATAAGTGGAATCCTTTTGGTCAACATCAACAACAGCTTTGATGCAGAGCGTCATGCTCTTCGGATAATTCCCTGTAGATATTTCAAAAGTCGTGCCAACTTTATTTTTATATTTAAATACAATTGTTTAAGTTTTTTTTGCCGATTGAAAGAGGCGAGATTGATTGAGATATTCATCAAATGATGAACATTGGTTTAATCAGATTTCATCAAAACAATAAACACCTTATTGATTGATCCATTCGTTTATTTTTTTATTTATGAAATAAGATTTTTTAAGCGACTGATATAGATCAAAATTAAGATAATATACCTCTAAGGTATAAAAATATAAGAATAAGGTAGTAAAGCTTTTTAGTCGGAATTAGGTAATATCAAAGTTGCATTCACAAAAGACATATAGCCAAGGATGGATATCATGCCCCAAGCCAAAAATGTGAAGGTATATAAGCAGATACTTGAACAAAACAAAGATATTCAAGATCTATTGGATAAAATCGTTTTTGATACCCGACATGGTCAAATCTGGTTTGATGAAAATCGTATGTTGTTGATGCATACCAGTATCATGGGGTTTTTAAGAAAAGATTTGTTTCAGATGCTAGGGCTTGAAAGAACCAAACGTTTTTTTATTCGTTGTGGTTATCAGGCTGGCATGCGTGACGCAGAAGTGACCTCTAAACTTCGCCCCAATTTAAATGAAGCTGAAGCTTTTATGGCTGGACCGCAAATGCATGGTATTCGTGGCATGGTGCAGGTAGAAGTCAATGAGTTGCACCTCAGTCATGATTTAAAACAATTTTATGCGGATTTTAATTGGCTGAACTCATTTGAAGCTGAAGTTCATTTGAGCGAATTTGGTTCTTCCGATGAACCAGCTTGTTGGATGCTCTTGGGTTATGCTTGTGGTTACAGTAGTTTTGTGATGGGACAGACCATTATCTATCAGGAAACACATTGTGTCGCTCAAGGGGATGACCATTGTCGAATTATTGGCAAACCTTTAAGTGAATGGGAAAATGCTGATGAGCTGATTCGTTTTATGTCACCAGATCCTATTTCAGATGAAATCATTGCCTTACAGGCTGAACTCAATGCGTTGAAAAAGAATATTTATACAGACGCAGAAAGTGATTACACCATGTTCAATGCGGTGGGTGAATCAGTGGCTTACCGTCAAGTATGTGATTTACTGAAAAAAGCAGCAGGCAGTAAAGTGGCTGTTTTATTGCAAGGTGAAACAGGTGTAGGTAAGGAAGCTTTTGCTCGTGGTATCCATAATGCCAGTCAGCGTAAACGCCAACCTTTTGTTGCGGTCAATTGTGCTTGTATTCCTCCAGATTTAATTGAGTCAGAACTTTTTGGTGTTGAAAAAGGTGCATTTACAGGGGCGACTCAATCTCGAATGGGAAAATTTGAACGTGCTCACGGTGGAACGATTTTTCTTGATGAAGTCATTGAGCTTTCACCCCGTGCGCAAGCTGCCTTATTAAGAATGTTACAAGAGGGTGAGTTTGAACGGGTAGGAGATACTCGTACACGTCAAGTTGATGTCAGAATTGTTGCAGCAACCAATGAGGATTTGGAACAAGCTGTGAAAGATGGCAAGTTTCGAGCAGATTTATATTATCGCCTTAATATTTTTCCTGTTTTGATTCCACCTTTACGTGAGCGTAAAGAAGATATTCCTTTATTGATCAATCACTTTTTGGCACGGTTTGAAAATATGTACGACAAAACCTTAAAAGGCTTAAGTGATAAAGCTAAAAGTTTTGTGATGAAATATGATTGGCCGGGTAATATTCGTGAATTAGAAAATTTGTTAGAACGTGCAACATTATTGACGGATCATCAACAGGAAATAAAATTAGACAGTTTATTTCCACAGCATAAAGATGTGGAAAGTACATCTGATTCGACAGACATGAATATCAATATTGATGAATTATTGACTGAACATTTTTCTTTGGAACAATTTGAACAAGACATTATTCGCACTGCTATGGACAAAAGTCGCCAAAATGTTTCAGAAGCGGCTCGAATTTTGGGAATTAGTCGGGCGACCTTGGATTATCGATTAAAGAAAATTGATCAGCCATAAAGAGATCAGCATGCATCGAGATGACAACCAATTCAATTCATAGCTATATCGCCATATAAATTTATTTAATAAATCAAAAGTTTGAATCATATTCAAAACATCTTGGTGCAGTTTGTCTACTTTATAGTGAAGCTAAGATGTTGAGGGGGAAAGAATGAGACTTCGGAGGCAAATTAATATTCTAAAAACCAATGAATTGAACAGTAAAAACTCACCAGTGTGAGTTTTTACATAAGACTGCAGATTCAAAGAAGATTTAAAATCATCAAGAGACTAGAAAATTTGCCAACGCTTGATTAAATTGTTGCGGTTTTTCTACATTGGAAATATGAGATGCTTCAATCACAAAGAGTTCAGACTCAGGGATTTGCTCCTGCATAAATTGCCCATCTACAACAGTCGTCACTGGATCTTGTGCACCAGCAATCACCAAGACAGGTACCGTGATGCTATTGATTCGAGTGGTTAAATCCGCTTTAGCCAAAGCCTCACAACAACTTGCATAACCCTCTGTGCTGCTAGCTGCGAGGTCGTTACTCATGGATTTTACAATCGCTGTTTGACTTTGGATAAAGGGCTCGGTAAACCAACGAAGTGCTGCTGTTTCTGCAATCGGGAGTAAGCCTTGCTCACGCACCAATTCGGCACGTGCTAACCAAGCAGATTGCTGACCAATTTTTGCAGCAGTATTGCAGATCACAACATGGTTAAATCGTTGCGGATGATGAATCGCCAACCATTGACCTGTTAAGCCACCCATTGAAATTCCGCAAAAATCTGCTTTTTGAATATTGAGCTGATCCAATAAATGAATGACATCTTGACCCAACTGTTCGATAGAATAGGGTCCTTGAGGTGCTGTCGATTGCCCATGACCACGGGTGTCATAGGCTATGACAAAATGATCTTTTTGAAAATATTCAATTTGTGCCTGCCACATACTCAGTTGAGTACCCAACGAATTGGAAAATACAAGGGCAGGCTGAGTCGGCTTACCCCATGTTTGATAATGAATGACAGCATCATCTGACTGGAATGTTGGCATAGAAACTGATCCTTTTGCCTGTTTGATGATATTGAAAGACCAACAACTTTAATGGTTGGCTACAAAATCTTGTTTTAAATTAAAATTAAACGCGTTGAATAATCATGGCGATGCCTTGACCCACACCGATGCACATTGAACACAAGGCATATTGCCCTTGAATCTGTTCAAGTTGGTTGAGGGCGGTTGTCACCAAGCGGGCACCTGATGCACCCAACGGATGCCCCAAAGCAATCGCACCACCATTCGGATTGACCCGTGCATCATCATCTGCCAAGCCTAAATCACGAGTCACTGCCAAAGCTTGGGCAGCAAAGGCTTCATTCAGCTCAATCACATCCATCTGCGCCAAACTCAGATTTGCCTGTTGAAGTAATTTCTTGATCGCTGGTGCAGGTGCAAAACCCATGATTCGAGGTTCTATACCCACGGTTGTTGCTGCAATGATTTTGGCGCGTGGTTTTAATTGATATTGTGCAACGGCTTGATCTGATGCGATCAGTAAAGCGGCTGCACCATCATTAATTCCTGAAGCATTACCCGCAGTTACCGTACCTTCTGCTTTCACCACACCTTTTAATTTTTGTAAGGCTTGCAATGTGGTTGACGCTCGTGGATGCTCATCTTGATCCACCAGCAAAGCATCACCTTTACGCTGAGGAATGGTCACAGCAACAATTTCTTGTTTAAAAAAGCCCTGTGCCTGTGCTGCTGCTGTTCGTTGTTGACTGTTCAATGCAAACTGATCTTGATCAGCACGGTTGATGTTGAATTGCTCAGCCACATTTTCAGCGGTTTGTGGCATGGTTTCTACACCATACATGTCTTTTAGCTTTGGATTGATAAAGCGCCAACCCATGGTGGTGTCTTCAATCTTTTGGCTACGCCCAAAAGCACTGTCGGATTTACCCATCACATAGGGTGCTCGACTCATGCTTTCCACACCACCAGCAATGATCAGATCGGCTTCATTGGCTTTAATCGCCCGTGCTGCCATCGCAATCGCATCCAGTGACGAACCACATAAACGATTGACCGTAGTTGCAGGCACTTCAACAGGCAGCCCTGCCAATAATGCCGACATACGACCCACATTTCGGTTGTCTTCACCTGCCTGATTGGCACAGCCATAAATCACATCGTCGACTTTTTGCCAATCCACAGTCGGGTTGCGTTGCATCAAGGCTTGAATTGGCACTGCACCTAAATCATCCGCTCTTACAGCTGCAAGTCCACCAGCATAACGACCAAATGGAGTTCGAATGGCATCAATGATATAAGCATTTTTCATGTGTTTTTCCTTAAATAATCTCCCCCCTTGCGAAGCAGTGCTTCTCATCCTTTAAAAAGGAGAGAGACTTCAGCCCATTATTTATTTAGGTGAAGTCCCCCTTTAACAAAGGGGGATTTAGGGGGATTTCATCCATTAATTCTGCTGTGTTGCATCAAGCAATTGAGCACCCGTCATCGACTGCAATTCTTCAAAGCTGAGACCCGCTACTTTTTCAATCACTTTTAAACCGTCTGGAGTAACATCAATCACACATAGATCGGTATAGATACGGTCGACACATTTTTTGCCAGTCACAGGATAGGTCAGCTCAGCCACGATTTTGGGTTCGCCTTGTTTGGTGACATGGTCAGTGGTGATAAAGACTTTTTTGGCACCGACTGCCAAATCCATTGCACCACCCACCGCAGGAATCGCATCAGGTGCGCCTGTATGCCAGTTGGCAAGATCACCATTTTCAGCAATTTGAAAGGCACCCAATACTGCAATATCCAAGTGCCCACCACGCATCATGGCAAAAGAATCGCCGTGATGGAAAAAGCTTCCGCCTGTGAGCATGGTGACAAATTCTTTACCTGCATTAATCAGTTCAGGGTCTTCTTCGCCTTTGGCAGGGGGTGGACCAAAAGCCAGTAAACCATTTTCAGAATGTAGGAATACCTCTTTGTCTGAAGGTAAGTATTTCGAGATTTTGGTCGGTAAACCAATACCTAAATTCACATAAGCGCCATCGGGAATGTCTTGTGCAACACGTTCTGCAATTTGGTCACGGCTTAGTTTTTGATAGCTCATGCTGCTTCTCCCTGTCCCGCATTGACAGCAACCACATGCTGTACAAAAATCCCGGGTGTAATGATATGTTCAGGATCAAGTTGACCGAGTTCTGCGATTTCAGAAACCTGTGCAATGGTGACATCCGCCGCCATCGCCATAATCGGTCCAAAGTTTCGTGCAGATTTACGATATATTAGATTGCCCCAACGATCGCCTTGATGGGCTTTGATCAAAGCAAAATCAGCTTTGATTGGATACTCAAGCACATAGTCTTTTCCGTCGATATGGCGGGTTTCTTTTCCTTCGGCAAGCAATGTACCAAAACCTGTTGGTGTGAATACTGCCCCTAAACCCATCCCCGCTGCTTGAATACGACATGCCAAGTTTCCTTGAGGAACAAGTTCTAGTTCAATCTTGCCTGCATGATAGAGTTCATCAAATACCCATGAATCAGACTGGCGCGGGAATGAACAGATGATCTTACGTACAGCCCCTGATTTGAGGAGTTTTGCCAAACCATAATCGCCATTGCCTGCATTGTTGTTGACAATGACCAAGTCTTTGACGCCAAGCTCAATCAATCCATCAATTAGCTCTGCGGGTTGTCCTGCTGTTCCAAAGCCACCAATCATAATGGTTGAACCATCTTTGATTTTTGATAGGACTTCTACCATGGATAAAGAACTTTTATCAATCATAAGACTTAACCTTTGTCTATGTTTCCAAATTGCTATGCATAAATGAGTCAGAACATATTTATGCATAGCGATCTAAAACAGGTCATGAGATAAACGCTGTTATCTCACGACCTCACGCATAAAAAATTTCTAATTAAGCACTTGCACGGCGACGATCTACTTCAGTCGTTGGTGCATCTACTTTTTCTTTTACTAATTCAACATTGAAAGTAATGTGTTTGAATGGTTTGTTAACACCACGACGAGCAAGTTCAGCTTCATCAGTGACATCTTCAGCAGTAGCAACTAAACCTTCACGTGTAGCAAATGCAAAGTCATCCCATAGGTACTTGTCACCTTCAATATTAAACTGAGTGGTGAGTTTGCGATAACCTGGTGCAGAGACAAAATAGTGAACATGCGATGGGCGATTTCCATGACGTCCCAGCAAATTGAGTAGCGCTTGTGTTGTTCCTTCAGGTGGACAGCCATAACCCACTGGCATGGTGGTTTGAGCAACATACTGACCATTGGCATCAGTTAAAATACTACGACGTAAATTAAAATCAGATTGAGATTTATCAAAGAAAGAATAGTTGCCTAGACTATTGGCATGCCAAACTTCAACTTTGGCACCTTCAATAATGTTGCCATCTGCATCTGTGACTTTCCCCTCGATAAACAGGGTATCAACATGATCTGATTCAGAACCATCATCCATACGGGCAAAGCCCACGGATTCAGGTGCACCTGCAACATATAATGGACCCTCGATCGTGCGTGGTGTTCCGCCTGTAATACCAGCTTTCGCATCTGCTTCATCAGCACGTAAATCTAAATAGTGTTCTAAGCCTAATCCTGCTGCCAACAGACCTAGCTCGTTGGCTTGACCAGCATCGGTAAAGTATTCTAAACCTTTCCAAAGTTCAGTTTGAGATATATCCAAGTCTTCAATAGCTTGGAATAAATCTCCGAGTAGACGAACGACAATTTGCTGAACACGTGGATTCACTTCACCTGTTGCAGTGTCTACATTCATTTGTTGAACTAATTTATCTATTTCTTGGCGGTTCATACTGATTCTCCTGAAGTATGAAAGGTGTTACGTGGCTTGCTTTGCTTACTCATGGTTGATTGATGAAATATTTAAACCAACAGCTTTGCTTGCTCCATTGCTCACCACAGTCCTTGTTAATTACGGTGATAAAAAAATGATCAATACAGTTTAACTGTCATCTTCACGCACAGATGATGGATGACGATTTAAAGCCATCACTTCAATATTCATGTAAGGGTACAGTGGAAGACCTTGTAAAATGCTATGCAGTTCTTCGTTGCTCTCAACATCAAAAATACTGATGTTTGAATACTGTCCTGTAATGCGCCAAATATGACGCCACTTGCCTTGTCGTTGTAAATCTTGTGAATATGCCTTTTCAACAGCTTTAATTTCATTGGCTTTTTCAGCAGGCATATCCAGTGGGATATTTACATCCATTCTGACTTGGTAAAGCATGGGAACTCCTTGAATTATTTACGACGTAGCTTGTCAATTTTGTCTTCATCCAGTTCAATACCTAACCCAGAAGCTGTCGGAATTTTCAGCTCAAAATTTTCATATTGAAGTGGTTTTTTTAAAATTTGTTCTGTGAGCAGCAATGGACCAAACAGTTCAGTGCCATAAGCCAAGTTACTGAATGTTGAAAAAACATGGGCTGAGGCGATCGTACCTACAGGTCCTTCCAGCATGGTGCCGCCATAGAGATCGATTCCCGCTAGATTGGCTAACTTTCCAACTTCACATGCTTCAATTAAGCCACCTGACTGAGCGACTTTCACTGCAAAAACAGATGCTGCATTGCATTTCGCCAGTTCATAAGCACTTTGTGGTCCCATCAAGGACTCATCTGCCATAATCGCAATATCAAACTTTCGCGTTAAGCGTTGCATAGCATCAATATTTTGAATTGCACAAGGTTGTTCGATCAAATCAACCCCGCCATCTTGAAGCATTTTGATGCCTTTAATTGCGGTTAATTCAGACCATGCTCGGTTGACATCGACTCGAATTGAAATCTCACTGCCCAATGCTTGTTTAATGGCCAACACATGTTCAATATCTTGCTCTAAAGGTCGCGACCCAATTTTTAATTTGAAAATGTTATGACGTTTTGCGGTAATCATTTTCTTGGCTTCAGCAATATCTTTTTCGGTATCGCCAGAAGCCAATACCCACAATACTGAAATAGTGTCGCGTAAACGCCCACCTAATAATTCACTGACAGGAATTCCCAAACGTTGAGATTGAATATCCAATAAAGCAGTTTGAATGGCACATTTTGCAAAACGGTTACCATTGATATTACGCTGAATCACTTGCATGGTCTGTGCAATATTCAATCCAGACAAAGTCTTGAGCAAAGGTGCAAAATACGTGTCAATATTGGTTTGAACACTTTCCGGGCTTTCTTCACCATAACCTAAACCACCTATTGTAGTTGCTTCCCCCCAGCCAACAAAACCATCTTCAGTGGTGATTTTAATCAGCACCAAAGTTTGTGTTTGCATCGTCGCAACCGCCATCTTATGAGGGCGTATTGTCGGGATCTCGACTAAAAGTGTTTCTATGGACTTATACATACTGCGAATTTCTTAAGTATTAATCTATTTATATACCCTAAATTAATGTAATATCTTTAACTAGGCTGGATTTGGTATTTTTAGATACTTAAAAGGTATATTTTGGTGCGAGATAGATAAAATGGAATTAAGACATCTTCGTTACTTTGTGACTGTGGTTGAAGAGCAAAGTATTACCAAAGCGGCTGAAAAATTATGTATTGCGCAACCGCCCCTGAGCCGACAGATTCAAAATCTTGAACAAGAACTGGGCATCCTATTATTTGAACGTGGTTCGAGACCTGTAAGAACAACGGAAGCAGGGCAGTTTTTTTATCAACATGCAGTACAAATTTTAACCCATACTGCTCAAGCGGCATCTATGGCAAAACGGATTAGTGCAGTCAATAAAATTGTACGTATCGGTTATGTCAGTTCACTTTTATATGCGCTGTTACCCCAAATCATTTACTTGTTTCGTCAACGTCATCCTGATATTGAAGTGGAATTAATTGAATGTGGGACCAAAGACCAAATTGAAGCATTAAAGCAAGGTAAAATTGACTTAGGTTTTGGTCGTTTAAGAATTAGTGATCCTGCGATTAAACGCATTGTACTCCGTGAAGAAAAGCTGAAATTGGCTGTACATAAAAATGATCATCTCGCTGAATATATCGACCAAGGTGTTTATTTATCACAAATTACTCATGAAACGATTTTCTCTTATCCCGCAACTCAAAAACCCAATTTCTCTACCTTAATTCAGTCGATTTTTACTGAACTGGGATTGGTACCCAAAAATATGGTTGAAGTGCGTGAAATTCATATGGCTTTAGGCTTGGTCGCATCAGGCGAGGGGATTTGTTTGATTCCTGAAAGTGCCAGTGATATTGGAATGAAGAATTTAGTTTATGTGCCTATTTTAGATTTGGAAGCCTATAGTCCAATTTCGCTATCAGTTCGAAATATGGATCAAAGTAGTTATGTGCCGAACATACTTGCATGTGTGAGAGAGGTTTTTGAGCAAGAAAACATTAGCTTAAAAATGAATCTGTAAATGGTCTCAATCTATGCAACTACTGCATGGAAACGTTCTTATATTCTGGATTTGGAATACATGTGCTTAGAACGCTTCCATTTAACACTTCAAGTTTTGATGAAATAGTGCAATTCATTTTTAAACCATTGATCAATGCTTTAAATTTTTTTCCATTGCAGATTTTCTTCATCAAAATTGATTAGAAAAGATGTTCCCGATTCATCACCAACCAGATAAGAAGATGGATTGACCATGAGGACTTTTAATAAGGTTCCTGCTTCAATGGTGATCGGGCGTAAATTTTCTTTCGTTAATGTAACGGGTTGAAGTAATTCAATGATTTCCATTTTTTAAATTAACCTGTTGTTTGACTAAAAATTCATTCATTCATCATGACATAAATGAAGACCTGAGGCTGAAATTTAAATTAAAAAGGTTCAATTTAATGTATTTATATGTAATCTAAAGAATATTGATCAAGATTAAGCTAGATTTTGATGTGTATGCAAAATCTAGCTTTTCATGTTTACAACGTGATGTTAGCACCAAGAACTTTAACAAATTGGGCTAACCAAGCAGGATGTGCAGGCCATGCAGGCGCAGTCACCAAATGACCATCAGTCACGGCTTCAGTAACAGCTATATCTGCATATTGACCACCTGCCAGTTTAACTTCAGCGGCACAAGCAGGGTAGGCAGAACATAGACGACCTTTTAATACATCAGCAGCAGCCAGTAGTTGTGCGCCATGACAGACTGCGGCAATCGGTTTCTTTACAGTATCGAATTCACGCACAATTTCAACAACACGTGCATTCATTCGCAAATACTCAGGCGCACGACCACCAGGAATTACCAAACCGATATAATTTTGCACATCAACTTGGTCAAAATCATAGTTAATTGCAAAGTTATGACCACGTTTTTCACTATAGGTTTGTTCACCTTCAAAATCATGGATTGCCGTGGCTATACTGTCACCATTTTTCTTATCTGGGCAGACTGCATGGACGGTATAACCTAATCCTGTAAGGAATTGGAAAGGAACCATGGTTTCATAATCTTCAGCATAATCACCGACTAACATCAAAATTTGTTTAGACATTTTTTCACCTGCTGTTCAAAAAATAGTTATCCTTTCAGGTAAAATAACATGCTCAGATTGCAGTTTTAAGTTGAATTTATGCGGCTTTAGTCTTAATTTTATTCAGAACGTTGTAATCAATAGATATGTAAATTTCTTATTCTAAAGCAAGACTTTTCAGCTTGAGAAAATAACGCTTGAAGCTCAATCCACAACAGGAAGAAGTCGCCGACTTATTTTAAAAGTGATGAATACAGGATTAAAAAGGAAAAATATGAAAAAGTATCTTTTGGGTATTGGTTTAGTGCTTGCAGCAACAGTAAATCATGCTGCGGCGCAACAAACAGTGTATCGGGGAATGGGGGAGGCATCTTCACAATTTCCAAGCTTTAAGAAAATGTTCAAAGATGGACTGATCAATAAAAAGGCAGAAGTTTCTAGATATGATTACAATGATGTCTATCGACTCAAGAAACCCCTAAATTTTATGGGACAAAGCGTCGTTTTGGTTTCAGATGAGTATATGTCTCAATACGCTGGGTGTTGTGTAAGTGAGGGGTGGGGAGCACTTGTCGCAAAAAATACAGATTTAAAACAATTAACTCAATTTGCAAAAGCCAATCAATGTTCATTGACTGAAATGGATCGAAACAGTACAGACTACTATTATTACAAGCTGAAACAGCTGCCAAAAGCACAATATTATGAACTTTCTTGTCGTGAACGAGATCTAGAAAACCAGCAGTAATTTGCATTCAATACATTCGCCAAATCCCCTTTAAAGGGGATTTGGGTTTTATTGGCGATGTGTTTTATAAACGTTGCATTTTATAGAAGTCGAGATTTCCAAGTTCAATTGAAGACAGTTAAACCTAATAATAACGTGACTACAGAATCAGTACACCTGTTCCTGCACCAATCAACATTAACCAAACTGGATGAACATTTTTAAACACACTAAGTACTATAGTCAGGACAACGATTGCAATCAGTAAAATATTTTGTGCAGATGCCTGAGCAATAATCCATGCACTGACGAGCACTAAACCTACAGTAATGGGCTTTAATGCTTTTTCAAATCTCGCACGTAATGGATGGCTTTTAAAATTATTCCAAAATTTCAGTGCATAGACAGTGATAATTGAAGAAGGTCCGAATTTGGCAAAAGATGTAACAAGCAATCCCATCGGTCCTGCAACATGCCAGCCGACTAAAGGCACAATCATCATATTTGGACCAGGCGCAGCCTGTGCCATAGCAAACATAGAACTGAATTGTTCAGCGGTCATCCATTGATGAACCACCACAACTTGATGCTGCATTTCTGGCAAAATGGCATTACCACCGCCAAATGCCAGTAAAGACAATTGAGTAAAAACCAAAGTGAGTGCAATTAGGACATACATTTTGTTTTACTCCTGAGTGAATCTACGTTGTTTAAAGGCTAAAACAGCCATATTCACAGTGACTAAAATCAACAGCGTCAATGCCAAAGGTAGTTTGATCAGCAACATGAAAATAATGGTCAGCAAGATGGTGAAATAAGTCAGTTTACTTTTCATGATTGGTTTCAACATTTTAAAGCCTGTGGCAAACAGTAAACCTGCTGCTGCAGCCGCTAAACCTTGGATCATGTGGCGAACGAGGACAATATCTTGGAAATTGACATACATTTGATACAGTGAAATCACAATCAATGTGGGTGCCAACATCAATCCGAATACCGCACTGAATGCACCTTTAACACCAGCAAAATCATAACCAATCGCGACAGCCATATTGACAATATTGCCGCCGGGTAGAATTTGGCAGACCCCAAGCAAGTCTGTAAATTTTTCAGCGGTTAGCCATTTTTGATCTTCAACAATTAAACGATGAGCCAGTGGTAGTACACCGCCAAACCCCATTAAGCCAAGCTTCATAAAGCCTAAAAATAATGCTTTGCAATTCGGTGTTTCAATGGTTTGCTCCATTGGCATTGCTTCACTATTCATTTAGACCTCTTCAATTTGCTGTGCTGAGTGGATTGAATGTGATTATCTGCTTGTTGAGTTATAATTAAAAATGCTATTTTTGCTGTTATTCATACCTAAAAAGTATGGTTGTGTTGAATTGTTTTCTACAACATGACGCATTATTCGCTTGATACATTTTTATATGGAGGGAGCCACATGATTGATATTCATAAACTCAATGCTTTTGTTGCTGTGGTTGAGGAAAGTAATATTTCTCGTGCAGCCGTACGTTTGAATATGCAACAACCACCATTAACACGCATAATCAAAAGTCTGGAAGATGAATTAGATACCCAATTATTAAAGCGATTACCTCGTGGAGTTGAGGCAACTGAAGCAGGTAAAGCACTCTATCAAGAAGCAGTCACGATCCTTGCACATGCCCAAGCGATTCCTAAACGTGTGCAGAATATCTCGAAAGGATTGGAAGGGCAGATCAATATTGGCTTCACCAATTCAGTCGGTTTACATTCATTTTTGCCTGCATTATTACGAAATTTTCGTGAGAATTTTCCTGCTGTATCCATTCATTTAGAAGAAGATGCCAGTAGTTCATTGATTGATTCAATTATTAATGAAAAAAATGACATCGTATTTTTACGTAAACCCGCGCCGATAAACTTGGGGTTAAAAAGCTTACATGTCTTGGATGAGCCATTGATTGTCGCTTTGCCGAGTAATCATCCTTTAGCTTTACAGGGTGATGTGATTCATCTGTTGGATTTAGAACCCTATGACTTTGTACTATATCGTCGTTTGGCGGGTCAGGATTTATTTGACAATATTTTGGCATGTTGTTATCAGGCGGGTTTTAGTCCAAGAATTGTCCAAGAAGCACCTCGCTTAACCTCAAGTTTAAATTTGATCGCTGCAGGGATTGGCTTATCTATTGTTCCAGAAGCGATTCGCAATTTTTGGAATAAACAGATCGTTTATAAAGCATTACAAGCAGATACCACTTGTATTGCACCGATTTATGCGGTGTATCAACAAGATGCTGAAAATGTACGTTTAAAACATATTTTAAATTTACTGGATTAATGACATCATTTTTTGTATTTAAAGCAGGGTGTTTTTAGAACAGATATTCGTAAGTGCTATCTGACAATGACTCTATCGAGCATATGTATCGGTAAGCTAAGCGAAATTAAAAAATTAACGCAATCATTGCATTTTTGCTACACATAAAAGTTGAGCTTGGGATTAGTATTATCTTTTTAAATTCAAGCGTTAAAATTAAAATTGAGGATAGGCTTTTGAAACTCAAATTTGTAAAAAATGTTTTAGTATCAGCAATGATGTTGTCCTCTACAGTTTTATGGGCAGAAACAGTAGCGACAGCAGTTCAAATGACGCCTACCACTGTAAAAGATCAGAAAAAATCGGGGATTGACCATCAATATTTTGATCAAACTGTAAAAGGCAGTGATGATTTTTATCAACATGTGAATGGTGGCTGGATAAAAAATACGGAAATTCCAGCAGATAAATCTCGTTGGGGCACATTTGATATTTTGCATGAAGAATCATTAAAACAACTGCACGATATCGTCGATGAACTGTCAAAGCAACAGTTGGTTAATGGAAGTTCTGAACAAAAAGTTGCGACCCTATATGCTAATTTTATGGATGAAAAGCGTATAGAAACATTAGGTATTCAACCAATTCAAGCTGAAATCGAAAATGTTGATGCCCTTAAAAATAAAAAAGATATTGCCCAATTAGCAGCACATTTTTCAAGAATCGGTGTCACCAGCCCGTTTGATGTTGGTGTTGATCAAGACATGAAAAACTCTACACAAATGATTGCAATGATGGGACAAAGTGGTTTAGGTTTGCCTGATCGTGATTATTACTTAAAAAATGATGCAAAATTTAAAAAGGTACGTTCACAATATTTAAGCTATATCGAGAAAACGCTAAAATTGGCGGGTGATACTCAAGCTGCACAACATGCTCAAGCCATTTTAAAATTAGAAACGCAGATCGCGAAAATACAGTGGAGTAATGTCCAAAATCGTGATGTAACCAAACTCTACAATATTTATAAGGTTGAAGACTTAGCCAAACTTAGTCCAAAAATTGATTGGAAAACCTATTTAGAAAAACAAGAATTGGCAGATAAAATTAAAACCATACAAGTGATTCAACCGAGTTATTTTAAAGGTTTGAGCCCAATTGTTGACAATACCTCGTTGGATGCTTGGAAAGCTTATTTCAAGTTCCATTTGGTGAGTGATTTTTCACCTTTACTCAGTAAAGCTTTTGTAGATAACAGTTTTGATTTCTATAGCAATCAACTCCGAGAAATCAAAGAACAAAAACCGCGTTGGAAGCGTGGTGTGCAATTGGTCGAAGGTACTTTGGGTGAAAGTCTCGGACAGATCTATGTGAAAAAATATTTTTCTGCTGAGAAAAAGCAACGCATGGAATTACTGGTTCAAAACCTGATGAAAGCCTATTCACAAAGTATTGAACAATTGGATTGGATGAGTCCAGCAACCAAAGTCCAAGCACAGAAAAAGCTGGCAAGTTTTGCGGTGAAAATCGGGTATCCAAACAAATGGCGTGATTACTCAGCCTTGGACATAAAAAATGATGATTTGATTGGTAATGTGATTCGTTCACGTGAGTTTGAACATCAATATGCGTTGAATAAATTGGGCAAACCGGTTGATCGTGATGAATGGGGAATGACACCACAAACGATCAATGCGTATTACAATGCTTCTTTAAATGAAATTGTTTTCCCTGCAGCTATTTTGCAACCTCCATTTTTTGATATGAATGCTGATGATGCAGTCAACTACGGTGCGATTGGTGCAATTATTGGTCATGAAATCAGTCACGGTTTCGATGACCAAGGCAGTCAATTTGATGAGTTGGGTAATATGAAGAATTGGTGGACTGCCGAAGATCATCGAAAATTTAAAGAAAAAACCAATGCACTGGTGGCTCAATACAATGCCTATGAACCGATCAAAGGCTACCATGTTAATGGCGAGCTAACCTTGGGTGAAAACATAGCCGATAATTCTGGCTTGGCGATCGCCTATAAAGCCTATCAATTGTCCTTAAATGGTCAGCCAGCACCAGTGTTAGACAATTTAACCGGCGAACAGCGTTTCTATATCGGTTGGGCTCAAGCATGGCGTTCAAAAATCACTGATGCGATGCAAGTGGAATTCCTAAAAAGAGATCCACATTCGCCAGATAAAGTGCGTGGCAATGCAACTTTGCTGAATCAAGCACCATTTTATGATGCATTCCATCTTAAACAGGGAGATAAAATGTATTTGCCTGCAAATAAACGTGTCACTATTTGGTAATACCAAAAAAACCTGCCAAGTCTGTTGATGGTTTGGCAGGTTTTTCATTCTTGTCGCTACCCTTCGCTCAACAGTGCTTTTGAAAATGGCTGTTTAGGTTGAGCTTTTCTGACTTTAAATTAATTGATTATCTCTAATTCATTTTTTTGTGATTTTTTTATCATTTTATTCAGATAAATAGTGAATAAATTCAATAGAATAAGTTTGTTATTTTGGATTGATTACGCTATTTTGTTAAAAAAATACAATTGAGAAATGTTAGGTGAATTTAAAAGCATTCTTGTGGTTTGCTGGGGCTGGTTGTTTACTACAGGCTTGTACAAGCATTAATACTTCAACATCTGATACATTTAAACAATATGCGTCTCCGCAAGAAATGATTGATAAGAAAAATATCAATGATAATCAACGGTCATCTAAAGAATATGTTTATGATTGGGGACCTAAACAAGGTCATCAAACTGTGCAGTCATTGACACCGAAAACTTATTTAAACAGTTATTGTGTTGCTAAAGGTGGGCGTTTTAGCCAAGTTCAAACCAGTACAATGAATCTGGTCAAAGATGTATGGACAAAGAAATTAATGAATACCTATAGCAGTGTCAAACAAGGGATTGGTGCATATCACTGTGTCGAAACGAATGGTCAACAATGGTATGTTTCAATTGAACCGTTATCTGAACGAAAGCTAGAGCAGAGTGAAACCCGTGCTGTTATCTTGCAAACCAAAATTATATCTCTGGATGAATTAAAAAAACTGTATAACACTAAATCCAATGTCACAAATGCCCAGCAAGAAAAGAAAGCAAAAAATCATCCTGCTAAAAGTACTGAAATAAAAGCCAATAATTTAAAAAATACACCTGTAAATATTGCCGTGAAAACTGCTCCTATAAAACCGATCGAGGAAAAGAAAACAGTTACGCAGATTGTGGAGGAAGTGAAAGAAAAACCGCAAACTGAAAAAGTAGTGACCACACCACAAGCACAGCAAATGCAATTATATAGCGCTGCACGTAAAGATTTAGGACGTGGACAAAATCAGATTAATGCCTGTAATAATGCTGAACGCGCCTATAATTATGGGCGTTTACATGGAGCAAGTGGAATCAATGTCTATGCAGAATCAGGTGTTTTGGTGGCAAGATGTTTAACCAATGTACCGAGTTATAGTCAACGGTTCTCTAATCCGCAAGATCGAGCTAAACGGATTTTGCAGAATTTATCTACCAACCAAAATCATGCAGTTGCGAAACATATGTTAAAACAAATGAAGTGATAATGACTTGGTCGTGGTAGCTCACTGGCATTGATTCAAACCTCAATTAGTCTAAGATTCTTACAAGCAAATGAAATATTGCTTTGATGAGATTGAAGATTGAGCGAATGATCAGTTGAAAAATAACCTCAACAATAAATTCTTTTATAAAGCTTCCTAGTTTTTTTAAGATGCGAAAGACCCATTTGAACATTGCACTGATTTTTTTAAAGATATAATCAAATATCATTATAAAAGGTTTATGTTTATGCAATAGCCAGCACTGTTGGAGTTTGCTTATGCTGATTCTTGGAGGATGCTTACAAAAAATCAGCATGTACAGCCAAATCGAGAAAATAATACCTATACCTGAGAGTGTGATGTACAACATTGACATAAAGTTTTGTTTTTAATTTTCACATGATGTTTGTAGTGTATTCTAATCACATTCATGTCAATTTTTTTAGATAATGATCAATTTCTAAAAAAGACATTCAAAAGTATGTATCAAAAAGTATGTATAGAAAAATGCTCAGAAACAAGCGAACCAAAGAATCAACAGACTGGAAACAATACATTTTCAATTTATTTGAATTTTAGTGTTGTGCCTGAAAATGAGAACTTGATCAATTTACAGAGTCACAAAAGTGCTGATTCATCATTTATGTTAAAACTGGATCAGTCTTCAATTGGAAATTTTCCCATGTCACGCCCAGTTCTTTCCTTTATTTCAAATCAGTTCTCAAAACTTGGACGCACTGTGTTGATCGCTAGCGCATTGATGGGAACTGCACAATTTGCTGTTGCAGGACCCACAGTCGACCAACTTAGCGATTGTTTAGTCAAAGCGACAACTGCGACAGATAAGACCACTGTATTGCAATGGACTTTTGCCGCCTTATCAGCTCATCCTGACTTAAAAGCATTGAGCAATGTCAGTGATGCTCAAAGAACCCAACTTGATCAGAAATTCGCTCAGGTTTTACAACGTGTTATTGTTGAACAGTGTTCTGCACAAGCCAAAGCTGTTATTCAAACTGAAGGCTTACAAGCTGTAGGTGATAGTTTTCAAGAGTTAGGGCGTAGTACAGGAGAAGATATTGTTAAAAACCCTGAGGTGAAGAAACAGTTACAGGGTGTACTACGCTATGTCGACTTAAACAAACTGGTCATGACATTTTTAACTCCAGATATTTGGAATAAATTGGGTACGATTCGTCAATAAATCATCTTTCTAAGCATCTTTAGCAAAGTGCATTTTGTTCACTATATGAATTAAAAATTGTAATCCTACCCCCCTGAATCTTTCTTATTTATGATTAAGGAGGGTAGAGGGTATCCACAAAAAATTAAACTTAAACTGATTTTATGCCCATAAATTATAGTTGCTTGCACCTTATTGAAAGATTGGTTTTTTAAACTATTTACATGCTATCTTGATGATTGAATTGTAAGAATGCGCTAGGTCAATGGAATGGATTTTGTAAAACTGTTTCTTTATAAACAATGGTCAGATCAACGCTTATTCAAAGCCATTGCACAGATCGATCAAGAAAAATATTTAGATGATTATCAGTTTGCTCAACAACAATTCAATCATATGATCATTGTCGAAGAGTTATTTCGAGCCCGACTAGAACATAAAAAAGCGTTACATACACAGACCAATACTGAAGTTTTACCTACATTTGATGAGTTACGACAACGGATTGAACATTCTCATGCGTGGTGGATTGAATTTGTAGAAAATATTCAATCAGATCAACTTGCTGAAATTGTACATTTTCAATTTATCGATAAAAAAACAGGCTCTCTTTCAATAGAAGAAATTCTTTTTCATATCATCAATCATGGCACATACCATCGGGGGAATATTGCCCATGCCTTGCATCATGCTCAAGTGATTCATCCAGCGGATACATATACAGTTTTTATTCATCAACATGAACCTGAGCGTAGAGCTGGTTAGAGCATTTCATTTTCCAAATATTAAATTAAAATTTTTAACAATAGACCCAGACCTATGGACAAGAAAGCAGTCAAGATTTTACTTAAAACCATGAAGCACTCTCAGGATGAATGCTTAGAAAATTGGTTTTATTGGGACAGGTATATGAAATTTATTATGGATGATGAATTTGAATACGCAAAAAGTCATTCAGTCATGTTTGAACCAGAGAAAATAAGCCATAATGAGATTTGCACAAGAATCAAAAATGCAGTGGATCATATTGAAAAACAAGATGTTGTAAATGCATTTATCTATAGTCTCAGTACCCGACAATTAGAATATCGTTCCTTTTTATCGAGTTATTGTATTGGCAAAAGTTTGATTGAACATGATTTTCTAGAGAGCCCAGAGCCGAATTCAACAATCTGTGCCGTGTGCGGTCTACATCGATTTGAATTTGAAGATCCGATTGAATTTAATACGATGAATTATTTCAAATACAAACATGGAAGCTGTACAGTGAATTTGATTTCAGTTCTATTCGATTTAGAGCAGTTTCCTAGACTTCCTGTTGTTAAACCAAGTGAGGTAGATTTCAGTATTCTCAACCAACTCAAATCAATTATTGAGCATGCACAACCCAATGACAGAATAGCGCAATTGAAGAAGAGTATTGCTCAAGCTGTTAAATCAAATGATGAAGAGCGTTTGGGGCTTTTAGAAATTTTTGGTGTGATTGGAATTTTGCATGATGATGAACATTTTGGCTATGTAGACCAATATGTGACTTATCCTGAAAGGGTACATCGCCCTATTAGAAATGATGATGTGAATTACCCTACAAGATGGTGGCAAGGAAAGTTTGGCGTTGATCAAGAGAAATGGGATTATTGGTTTAAGAGTAAATAATCAGCAGTAGATGTAAGGCATGGCATTGAAAGCTTTATAAGATTAAACAATAGATTTATCGCATTGATTTTATTGATCTAGAAATTACATTTAATGAATGAGCTTTTCAACGCATTGACTACAAGAGATTTTTGCTTTCTGAAATAAAAAATAAGTCCTATGATCGTATCAATTGTTTTATAGATTGGTTAAGATTTAATTGTCAAAATTCAACCAATACGTATGATTAATTAAATGATACGCATGAGGTAAAATCTTATGCAAGCGAAATTGACCTTATCTATAAATAAAAAAGTGATTGAACGGGCGAAACTTTATGCTAAGGAACATGAGCAGAGTGTTTCGAGTTTGGTTGAAGCTTATTTAGATCGTATTTCAGCACACACAGAAACTTCCAGTAATATTCAAGCACCTATTACTGGAAGCTTAATCGGTATGTTTGCCGATCAAGACCAAGGGCAGGATGATAAGACACTGCTTTCTGAAGTTTGTATGGAAAAACATAAATGAGCGAGCGGATATTTATTGATTCTGATGTGATTTTGGATGTGGCTTTAGCGCGTCAGCCTTTTGTTCAGGCAAGTCAAATTGTTTTAACGCTGTGTGAGAAAGGGTAATTTACAGGGTGTGTTTCTTCGAACAGTATTGCCAATATCTACTATATTTTGCGTAAGTTGTGGGTGATGAAAAAGCTCGTCTTTTTATTCAACAACTTTTAAAATTTTTGGTGATCATCCCTGTTGATCATGTTGGGATTTCTCAAGCGCTGGTGTCTAAGTTTTCTGATTCTAAAGATGCAATTCAATATTTTTCTGCGTTGAGTTTTGGTTGCCGCAAAATCGTAACGAGAAATATTAAAGATTATAAATTTGCTGAAATAAGTGTTGTTTTACCGATTTTTTTTGTGGAGTGATGGTACTTTGCTACAGGAAAAATTGAGAAAACAATAAATTTGAATATATGCCAAATTTTAAAAACTCAACATATAAATCCTTTAAACAAAGAAAACCCGCTTTAAAGCGGGTTTTCTTTTTAAATTAAATCAGCTTAACCAATCAATTTCTTCATCAATTCATTGACTTGAGCAGGGTTGGCTTTACCACGAGAAGCTTTCATTACTTGACCGACTAGACCATTAAATGCTTTCTCCTTACCAGATTTATACTCTTCAACCATTTTTTCATTGGCAGCAAGTACTTCTTTGATAATAGCTTCAATGGCGCCTGTATCAGTTTCCTGTTTCAAGCCTTTTTCAGCAATAATGGCATCGGCAGTTTTGCCTTCTTCCCACATAAAGCCAAAGACTTGCTTGGCAATCTTACCGCTAATCGTGTTGTCGACAATACGTGCGATCATACCGCCTAACTGTTCAGCAGAAACAGGAGAGTCAGCTAACTCTAAGCCAGCTTTATTTAAAGCACCTGAGAACTCACCCATCACCCAGTTTGCAGCAACTTTACCTTGAGCGGCGCCACCAGAAGCTGTAACAACCGCTTCATAGAAGTCAGCTAATTCACGAGAAAGTGTTAATACATGAGCATCGTATTCAGTCACAGCGAAATCTGCGATAAAGCGTGCACGACGTGCTTTCGGTAACTCAGGAAGAGCCGCACGTGCCGCTTCGATCTGTTCATCCGCAATGATCACAGGCAACAAATCAGGGTCAGGGAAGTAACGATAGTCGTTAGCTTCTTCCTTAGAACGCATTGAACGTGTTTCCATTTTATTTGGATCGAACAAACGCGTTTCCTGATCAATTGAACCACCTTCTTCCAAGATGTCCATTTGACGTTGGATTTCAACATTGATGGCTTGTTCGATAAAACGGAATGAGTTGAGGTTTTTTAACTCACAACGTGTACCAAATGGTTGTCCTGGACGACGTAATGACACGTTACAGTCAGCACGGAATGAACCTTCAGCCATGTTACCGTCAGAAATTCCTAACCAACGCACCAAAGTGTGAATAGATTTGATATAAGCAACAGCTTCTTCAACTGAACGCATATCAGGTTCAGAGACAATTTCAAGTAAAGGTGTACCAGCACGGTTTAAGTCGATACCAGACATGCCTTCAAATTGATCGTGGATTGATTTACCTGCATCCTCTTCCAAATGTGCACGAGTTACGCCTATACGCTTGACTGTGCCATCTTCAAGCTGAATGTCGATATGACCTAGCCCAACGATAGGATTGTCCATCTGGCTGATTTGGTAGCCTTTTGGAGAGTCTGGGTAAAAGTAGTTCTTACGTGCAAATACCGATGCTTGATCGATATAGGCATCAATACCCAAACCAAAACGAATTGCAAGATCAACCACTGCTTGGTTGAGTACTGGCAATACACCCGGCATCGCCAAATCAACAAGGCTGGCTTGGGTATTTGGATCTTGACCAAATTCAGTCGAAGAACCTGAGAAAATTTTAGACTGAGTTGCAAGCTGAGTGTGAATCTCAATCCCGATAACAACTTCCCATCCGTCAATCAACTTTGAAGGTGCTAATTTTTGAGCTTCAGTCATTATGCATTCTCCTCAGCAATTGCCGCACGTTTGGTATGCCAGTCCGTGTTTTGTTGATATTGATGAACAATCGACAACAGTTGTGATTCTGACCAGTAGTTACCAATGAGCTGTAAGCCTACAGGTAAGCTGTCTTTGTCAAAACCAACAGGTGCATTGATGGCTGGTAAACCTGCCAAGTTTACAGCAAGCGTATAAATATCGCCTAAATACATTTCTGTTGGACTGAGGTTTGCGCCAATTTTGTAAGCTGTGGTTGGTGCAGAAGGTGCAGCAATTACATCAACATTTTCAAATGCAGTTAAGAAGTCTTGTTGAATGAGACGACGTACTTTTTGTGCTTTTACATAATAAGCATCGTAATAACCCGCTGAAAGGGCATAAGTCCCAATCAAAATACGACGTTGCACTTCAGCACCAAATGCCTCAGAGCGAGAGCGTTTATGTAAATCTAAAATATCTTTTGGATTTTCACAACGATAGCCATAACGAACACCATCATAACGTGACAAGTTTGAAGATGCTTCAGCAGGCGCAATCAGATAATAGGTCGGTACATAAGCTTCAGTCATGTTGAGATCAATCTCAACCAAAATGGCACCCATGTTTTCCAATGTTTTTAACGACTCTTCAACACGTGCTTTGACCTCAGCATCTAAACCTTGAACATTGAAGTATTGTTTTGGAATACCGATACGCAAGCCTTTCACTGCTGTTGCATTTAAGTTTGCAACATAGTCATCTACTTCTTTGTTGATTGATGTTGAATCTTTTGCATCATGACCTGCGATGGTGTTCATGAGAAAGGCACAGTCTTCAGCAGAACGTGCCATAGGTCCACCTTGATCTAATGATGATGCGAAAGCAATCATCCCGAAACGAGAGACACGACCATAAGTTGGTTTTAGACCTGTCAAACCACAGAATGATGCAGGTTGACGAATAGATCCCCCTGTATCTGTGCCCGTTGCAAAAGGTGCAAGATCAGCGGCAACAACTGCAGCAGAACCACTAGAAGAACCACCCGGAACATGTTCTAAATTCCATGGGTTTTTCGTCGCACCATAAAATGAACTTTCAGAGGTAGAGCCCATGGCAAACTCGTCCATGTTCACTTTACCCAACGTCACTAAACCAGCGGCTTTTGCTTTGGCTACAACCGTCGCATCATAAGGTGAAATAAAATTATCCAACATTTTTGAACCCGCAGAAGTTTTAATTCCTTGAGTACAGAAAATATCTTTATGTGCCAGCGGAACTCCAGCCAAAGTACCCGCCGTGCCATTTTTTAATAAATTGTCAGCAGCATCAGCCTGAGCCAAAGCATATTCCGGAGTAACCGTTACATACGAATTAACACGATCATCAAGTTTCGCAATACGGTCTAAATAATGTTGAGTCAACTCGCGAGATGAAAATTGTGCAGATTTTAAACCTTCTGCCATTTCACGAATCGATAAACGGTGTAAATCAGTCATGAGTACAATTCTTTACGATTAATTTTTAAAAATAAGTTTAACTGATCAAATATTATTCAATCACTCTCGGAACAAGGTACAAACCATCCTGAACTGCAGGAGCAATGGCTTGATATTCTTCACGATGGTTGCTTTCCGATACAACATCTGGACGAAGTGGTTGTGGATGATCGAATGGGCTCTTAAGTGGCTCAACACCATCGGTATTGATTGCTTTTAAGGTCTCCATCATCCCTAAGATTTTATTTAAACTTTGAGCATATTCAGCAGATTGCGTATCATTCAGCGACAATCGAGCAAGATTGGCGATTTGCGATACAGTTTGTGCATTTAATTCTGCAGAATGCTGAACATCTGAACTTGACATGATGTCTCACCTAATCAGTTTTAAAAAAATTCAAAATATCGTGCGTTATAATAAGCGATTGACTTGTTCAAATCATCACATTTAGTTAAAGTTGCCATCTTGCGTCCATATAAAGTTTAAACTGAGAACGACCCGTGATTCTAAAACGACTAATTGGCTTGTTTTCGCCAGATCTAGCCATTGATTTAGGTACTGCAAATACACTTATTTATGCACCAGGAAGGGGCATTATATTAAACGAACCGACAGTTGTGGCGATTCGTCACAGTGGTTCGCAGAAAATTGTTGCAGCTGTGGGTTTAGATGCTAAGCAAATGCTTGGTCGTACCCCAGCCAATATTTCTGCAATCCGTCCGATGAAGGATGGTGTTATTGCTGATTTCGAAGTCACTGAAACCATGTTAAATCAATTTATTGGTAAAGTGCATGAAAAACGCCTATTCCCACCTGCGCCTCGTGTTGTGGTTTGTGTACCGTGTAAATCAACTTTGGTAGAGCGCCGTGCGATTCGTGAAGCTGTATTCAATGCTGGTGCCCGTGATGTACGTTTGATTGAAGAGCCTATGGCTGCTGCGATCGGTGCGGGTATGCCTGTAGAGCAAGCATGCGGTTCTATGGTCGTTGATGTTGGTGGCGGTACAACTGAAATTGCCATCATTTCCCTACAAGGGTGTGTATACGCAGATTCTTTACGTATCGGCGGTGATGTGTTTGATGAACAAATTATTAATTATGTACGTAAAGCACATGGTTGTGTAATTGGTGAAACGACTGCTGAGACCATCAAAAAAGAAGTTGGAATGGCTGTCGCAGACGGCAAGACTTTAGAAATTGAAGTTCGTGGTCGTAACCTTGCTGAAGGTGTTCCACGCGCGATTACAGTGACTTCTGATGAAATCACGCAAGCGATTGCTGATCCATTACAAAGTATTGTATCTGCTGTGAAATCTGCACTTGAACAAACTCCACCAGAATTATCTTCAGATATTGCTGAACGTGGAATAGTTTTAACAGGTGGTGGAGCATTATTGCGTAATCTGGATAAATTACTTGCCCAAGAGACAGGTTTACCTGTTGTTGTTGCTGAAGATCCTTTAACTTGTGTGACTCGTGGCGGTGGAAAAGTCTTAGAATTCTTTGACAATCCAAACCATGATATGCTTTTTGTAGGCTAAACTATACTCGATTAAGTTTAAGGATGAGGCGGTGCAACCGAATCTCTTTTCAAGACAACCGCCATCTTTTCGCTCTTTTATCATTGCGGTCATCACTTGCTTGGTAGTGTTGTTCTTTAACTGGCGCATGCCTCAAGTGATTCAACCTGCAAGAGAGGTCTTGTATGCGGCATATAATCCAATTTATGCCTTAGCAAGTTATCCTGTATTGTCGAAAGAATGGCTGAATCAACAAACAAAATCTGAAGCTCAGTTGCGTCGCGAAAACACTGCGATGCAAGCTGAATTGCTTCAGGCTCAGGTTCGTCTGCAAAAACTCTCAGAACTTTCTGCTGAAAATACCCGTTTACGAGGATTACTCAATACACCGTTAATTATTGATGGACGTATGGAGATTGCGGAAGTGATTGGAACAGATGCTGATCCATTACGTCATATCATTATCATCAACCGTGGTTCAGCCAATCATCTTAAAGTCGGTCAAACTGTTTTAGATGATAAAGGGATCATGGGGCAGATCATCAACGTTTATCCTCATAGTAGTCGTGTAATGCTGCTTTCTGATAAAGAACATTCTTTATCTGTACGACTTGAAAGCTCAGGTATGCGAGCCATCGTGACAGGTACAGGTGATTTAGGGCATTTGAAAATGGAATATGTTCCAACGAGTGCC
This sequence comes from Acinetobacter sp. Tol 5, assembly GCF_019702905.1. NCBI lineage: Bacteria > Pseudomonadati > Pseudomonadota > Gammaproteobacteria > Moraxellales > Moraxellaceae > Acinetobacter > Acinetobacter sp. Tol 5. Next base: position 1,195,535 of record NZ_AP024708.1, read on the forward strand.
AACATCAAAGTGGGTGATAAGGTTTATAGTTCTGGTTTAGGTCAGCATTTTCCAGCGGGCTATTTGGTCGGTGCTGTGTCTAAAGTGATGCGACATAATACTGGAGAGTTTGCACAAATTGATGTTGTTCCAGCTGCACAGTTAGCCGGTGGGCATCACGTTGTAGTACTTTTCTCGGATTCATTAGCGATGGAGCAGCCAAATGTTGATCGCTAAAAAGTTACCATCAGAAAAACAACGTAAAGATCCGCTATGGATTATCATTGTTTCAATCGTAATTGCTTCGATTTTGGTGGTCTATCCGATGTCCTATGCAATAGCAGGATGGCGTCCACTTTATATGTTTTTAATCATGCTATTTTGGGTGCTGTGTCAGCCAACTTGGTGTGGTATCTGGTTTGCATTTACGCTGGGTCTATTTACTGATCTTTTGCTAGATGCACCTTTGGGCATGAATGCATTAAGTTATGTGCTGATTGCTTTTTTAACACGTTATTTTATTCGAGAGAGACGCGTGCTGACATTTAGTAACCTTTGGGTGATCACTATGTTGGCGATTCTTGCACATTTAACCTTTACCTTTATGGCGCAAGTGATGGCAGGAACACATTTTTCGATAACACGTCATTGGCAAACTTTGATTTCCAGTATTTTTTGCTGGCCAATTCTTTATTATTTATTAAAAAGATGGCGCATTTAATTCTTGCTTCAAGCTCGCCAAGGCGTCAAGAACTGTTGTTACAACTGGGCTTGGCGTTTGACGTGCATAGCCCGGATGTTGATGAATCTGTAAATGAAAATGAGCAGATTGATCACTATGTGTCGCGTTTGGCAAAAAGTAAAGTGCAAGCAGTTCTAAGCTTGTATCCTGAGGCGACCATCGTTGCTGCGGATACCAGTTTGGTTGTTGCTGATCAAATTATAGGTAAGCCAGCATCCAAACAGCATGCTTTCGAAATTTGGAGAGTATTGTCAGGGCGGAAACATGAGGTGCTGACAGGAGTTTGTGTTGCAAATGCCAATCAATTATTGAGTACCGTGGTTCGCACACAAGTTGAGTTTCAAGCGTTAAGTCTCAAAGATATGGAAGACTATTGGGCAACAGGTGAACCTCTAGGCAAAGCGGGTGGATATGCAATTCAAGGCATTGCTGCGAAATATGTGACACGGATAAATGGTAGTTATAGCAATGTGGTTGGGCTACCATTACATGAAACGATACAATTACTTGATCGTCTAGATCAATGCAGTTGAGGCACGAAATTAACTGCAAAAAAGAATTTTTATAATGTTTTGAGTTGAGTTATGTCTGACGAGTTACTGATTAACGTCACACCTATGGAGTGTCGTGTGGCGTTAATTCAAAATGGTACGGTCAATGAACTGTTTGTTGAGCGAACTGTTAAAAGAGGGTTGGTCGGTAATATTTACAAAGGAAAGGTTGTGCGTGTCCTACCTGGGATGCAAGCTGCTTTTGTGGATATTGGCTTGTCTCGTACTGCATTTTTACATATCAATGATATGATTTGGCCACGTCATCAGCCCACGCCGAATGTTTTTGAACTCTTACAACCCGGTCAGATTCTAACAGTACAAGTGATGAAAGATATGTTAGGCACGAAAGGTGCACGACTGAGTACGGATCTTTCTATTCCTTCACGTTATCTGGTTTTGATGCCTTATGGTAGTCATATTGGTGTATCACAACGGATTGAATCTGAAGAAGAACGTGACCGTTTGCGTTCAATGATTGAAAGGATTCAAGAAGAGCATAAGCTTCCTGGTTCAGTCATTGTCCGTACTGCAGCTGATGGAATTGATGAAGCATCTATCGCGCAGGATATGGCTTATTTAGCGAAGCTTTGGGAATTTATTCAGAAAAAGCAAAAAATTATTGCGGTTCCCTCACTGATTTTTGAAGAACTTCCATTACCTCAACGTGTGATTCGTGATTTGGCAAATGAAGATACTGCCACGATCTATGTTGACTCTCGTGAAATACATGCCAAGTTACAAGAGTTTGTCGCTGAGTTTGTTCCGAGTATGGGTAGTCGTTTACAACATTATCCAGGAGAGCGCCCACTTTTTGATTTGTACAATGTTGAAGAAGACATTCAAAAAGCATTACAAACTCGGGTTGCATTAAAGTCTGGTGGTTATTTGATGATTGACCAGACGGAGGCAATGACCACGATTGATGTCAACACAGGTTCTTATGTGGGTGGTCGTACGCTTGAAGATACAGTCTTCAAAACCAATATGGAAGCCACCCAAGTCATCGCTCGACAGTTACGTTTACGCAATTTAGGCGGCATTATCATTATTGATTTCATCGATATGCAGGAAGCTGTACATCGTGAAGAAGTCATGAACCAGTTTGAGAAGATGCTTGAGCGTGATCATGCCAAGACAAAAATTACCCAAGTGTCTGAACTTGGTTTGGTGGAAATGACACGTAAACGTACACGTGAATCACTGGAACATTTGTTATGTGAATCATGTCCAACCTGTCAGGGGCGTGGATTTGTGAAAACAGCAGAGACAGTGTGTTACGAAATTTTTCGAGAAATCCTTAGATATACACGAGCTTATGAATCTCAGAGTGGCTTTACTGTTATCGGTCATCCATCTGTGATTGATCGGCTGTTAACTGCAGAAGCCCCAGCTGTCGCGGATTTGGAGCATTTTATTAATCGTGTGATTAAATTCCAAGTTGAAAATTTATACACGCAAGAGCAATACGATATCATTTTAAGTTGAAATTGTAACAGGATGTCGTTAAACAGTTGTTACATCTGAAATTTTACTTTTTGAGCTGATTTCACAATACTAGATTACAAAGGTAGCCAAAGACTCTCTCCCTACCAGTCTTAGCAAGTGAGGTCATAAAATGAGCGTAAGTGAACAATTAATAAGTCGCAGTATCAAACATGTATTAGAAAACCAACCAAAGAATACATGTGTAATGTTGGATGACAATGGTCAAGAAGTGAAAATTACCAAAGACATGGTTGTAAACGTCTGTCACCAATTACTCAATAAGTGTCGTAACGTAAAAGATTAAGGGGCATTAATAAGCCCCTTAATTTTTTTAGAATTACATTTTCGTGAATTGAATCTAAGAACAAAAATAAATCTAAATAGAAGATTGAGTAGAAAAGCCTAAGCAGGCTTTTCTACTGTGTTGGACTCAACAATCAGATCTTGTGCATAGACTTGTGTATCTTCGTTTTTTTCAACTGCCTTTTCAGTAGCTTTTTGCGTGACATTTTTCTGTGTAATCAGCTGTTCAAATTTTTGGATCTCATTCTCTAAATGTGTCAGTAGGTTTTGCAACTTCGGTAAAGATTTACGGCAGCCAGTTAAACCCACTTCCAACTTATCTAGATAACTGGTCATAGTAATATTTAATGCCTGACCATCTAGCACAATTGATGCTGGGTAGAGGGCATCCAGTTTAGCACCATTCCAATATAGTGGTTCTCTTGGACCCGGTACGTTAGAAATAATCACATTAAACGCCTGACGCTTAGGCATAAGCCCTGATGCAATGTTGATTCCCGCAGCACCAAAAACAAAAGCACTATAGTTCAGAATTTGGTCTGAACTCATACGTTTAAAGCGATTCTTTGCATTTTGCACACTACGTCGAATGATGTCTAAACGTTCTAATGGATCTTCTTTATGCGTGCCTAAATTCGCTAAAATCATAGTGATACGATTACTCATATCTGAATCATCATCACGTAGAGAAGCAGGTACCATTGCAATGAGTGGTTTCTTAGGGAGTGCGTCTTGAGTAATTAAATAATCACGGATTGCGCCAGAGCAAACTGCGAGTACGATATCATTGATAGTTACACCCAGTGCTTTGGAAATATTTCTAAAACGATCAAGTTCAAAAGATTGGGCTGCAAAACGACGCGAAGAGCTTACTCGTTGATTAAATAAACTGCTCGGGGCTTGAAAGCTTGAAACATAATCAGGATTTTTCCCCATTTCTTTAAAGACTGTTTGAAATAATTCCTGAGTTACTTTTGGTGCTGCTTCGACTTGCCCCTTTAACGCGGCAAAAACTTTTTTGACTCGTCCAAGTTTGGTTTCTTTAAGACGTTTGGCACGTTTACCTTCAACACACCAAGGTGGAACAATGGTTTTGGAATGCTCATCTTTAGAGAAAGACTTTTCTAAAAGACGCATACCTGCTACACCGTCAATCATTGCATGGTGGATTTTAAAGTACATGGCAAAACGATTGCCTTCGATCCCTTCAATGATATGGCAGGTCCAAAGCGGTTTTGCACGATCAATCAGTGCGCTATGTTCTTGTGAAATATAAACCAATAATTCACGGATACGCCCGGGATGAGGTAAGGCGATATGACGGAAATGGTGGTCAATATCAAATTCTTCATCTTCGTCCCAAAATAAACCATTGAGACGATTGTTAAATGGAGGAACCGGAATAGACTTTGAGTTACGAATATCAGCGACAAGGTCTTGTATAAACGTCGATGGTGCATGTTCAGGGATTTGGAATAAGAACAATCCACCAACATGCATCGGTTGTTGTCTTTTTTCTAAATTTAAAAAAATGAAATCAATGGGGTGTAATGGGCGCATGGTCTTGGATTGCCTCACTGCAATTTCTACAACAACTCATTTATGAGTGTTAGATTGTTAGAATTATAGAACCGAGTAAATAGTATAAAACTTTTTCAGGGATAAAATCCAAGCATTTCGATGAATGTAAAGTTTACAAAAAGTCATTAAATTTAATGACTTTTTTTTTACCATTATTTTTTTAAGTTACCCGCATGTAAACCGCATTCTTTATGTGTTGCTTCTTCCCACCACCAACGACCTTCACGTTCATGCTGATTTGGAAGCACTGGGCGAGTACATGGCTCACAACCGATTGAAATAAAACCTTTTTCATGTAAAGGATTATAAGGAATTTCCATCATGCGGATATAGTTCCATACATCTGCACTGGACCAGTTCGCCAAAGGATTGTATTTGATCAGCTGTTTTCCTTCACCTGAAAAACCTGCATCAGCTTGAATGACAGGAATCTCTGTACGTGTTCCTGGGCTTTGATCTTTACGTTGACCTGTAATCCAACCATCTAAAGTTGCCAGTTTTTTACGTAAAGGTTGTACTTTTCGGATACCACAGCATTCTTTATGATCGTCTTGGTAAAAACTGAATAAGCCTTTTTCATTGACCAATTGCTGAACAGCTTCTGATTCAGGAAAGCAAATCTCAATTTTAATACCGTAGTGCTTACGCACAGTATCGATAAACTGATAAGTTTCAGGATGCAAGCGTCCAGTATCTAAACTAAATACACGAAATGGCTTGCCTAAATTATGTGCCATATCAATCAGAACAACATCTTCTGCGCCAGAAAATGAAATTGCGATTTCACCCTCTTGAGAAAGTGCAAGTTCTAAAATTTCAGAAGGGGATTTGTCTGCATACTCTGTTGCTAAAGCGTCAACAAGATCTATGGTGGGAATGGCGGTCATATCTGCTCCTGGCAGTTAGCTTGAAGCTATGTTGTTCATCAACATTCTTAAAAGATATTTTAATTTAAGCATTTTAGCAAAAAATAAAGCAATTCAACTTTGTGTGAATGTTATCTTTGAGATGTGCAGATATTTTAAAGTAAATGAAATATTGTGCTTAGCAGATTAATTAAAATACTTATGAATAAAAAAGATTTAATCGATGGATTCATCTGAAGTGTAAAGTACCAAAGATACTTAATCGGATATGGATAAAAGCAGCATAATGCTCTCACCAACACATGCTGTCATTGATCAATGATTCGCTATCTCATTCTACAGCAAGGTTTTTATTAATCAGTGCCTTGTTAAGCTGTTTCTCAGTCTTATTTTATAAGTATTTGAATATTCTTTTAGGAATCTGATCAGATAATCCAGATTTTTTCATTTTATTGGCATAAATCAAATAATTTGACCGAGCTTGGCTTTGATTTTTTAAAGCCAAATAAGCATCAGCTAAATTTAGATAAGCGACTGTCCGATTTGGATCGAGCTGTATAACCTTTTTCAAAATTTCTAAAGATACTTTAGGATGACCCAATTGATTTAAATAGAAAGCAGCATCATTGAGTTCAACCACATCATCAATGTTATAGGAGGAAAGTTGGCATTGTAGTGTTGTAATTTGTTGTTCTATATTGGATATTTTGTTTTTATTGAGATTTTTCAAACTATTTGAGGTGTTGTAATGAAAATATGTGACTAAACCTCTACCCCCAGCAATATCATCAACCCAAACAGGTGTGCTTTCTTTCTTATCCCACATTCCGCCGCAAGTGTTTGAAAGCATTTTAGGAATAGCGTCAACAATGACCTGATTTTTATCATTGATAATTAGACAGTAATTTTCATTGCCTTTTGCTATAGGTAGACTGAGAAAGGAGTAGTTTTGTGTGCGATATATATAATCCTTTGGAATATCTTTTAATGAGAGACTGACTTGAGCATGGTCGAGATCTAAAGCACTACAATTTGTATAGCTCAGAAAACTATCATTCGCATATACGTAAGTACATATGCTACTCAAGAGAAACGGTGCTATTTTTTTCATAGTGTTGTTTGCCTAAATTAATTTTTATATGACTCAATGATGCGGTGCTTTTATTCCCGTTTTTATAAGTGTAACAATAACAGTTAAAGCTGAGAGAGTCTCTACATGCAGTTGTTGTACTAGGGATGAATTGTGCTGGTACGACGATCTATGACTATTCAAAATGAATTGAGTTTAAAAAACTTTCAGCATTTTTTTTAAACTTTAGTGCTATGATAAGCCCAAAATTTTTAACCGACGTTGGGAGAACCCATGGAAATCGTATGTCTTGATCTTGAGGGTGTATTGGTTCCAGAAATCTGGATCAATTTTGCAAAGAAAACAGGGATCAAAGAATTAGAAGCAACAACACGTGATATTCCTGACTACGATGTGTTGATGACTCAGCGTTTAAACATCTTGAAGCAACATGGTTTAGGTTTAAATGACATTCAAGCTGTGATCGCAGATATGGGACCATTTCCAGGTGCAAAAGAATTTGTTGAGTGGATTCGTACACATTTCCAATTGATCATTCTTTCAGACACATTCTATGAGTTTGCTCATCCGTTGATGCAGCAACTAGGTTGGCCAACAATTTTCTGCCATAAATTAGAAACTGATGAAAATGGCATGATTACAGCATATAAATTGCGCCAGCCAGACCAAAAGCGTCAAGCTGTAAAAGCATTGCATGGTTTAAACTTCCGTGTGATTGCAGCAGGTGACTCTTATAATGATACAACGATGTTGGGTGAGGCGGATCATGGCTTCTTATTCGACGCACCTGAAAATGTGATTCGTGAGTTTCCTCAATTCCCACCAATTCACGGTTATGAAGCTTTAAAAGAAGCGATTCGTAATGCGTCAATTCGCGATATTCCTGCTTAATTTTACTTAAAATTAAAAGGCGCTTAATGCGCCTTTTAATTTGCACCAGAAACTGATGATTGTCGTCATTTACAAACTTATGGCGATTGAATTGCTCATTTTTAAATTTTTTAAAATGCTATGCTTTCGCGTTTTTGATAGTTCTTGTAGGTTAGGAAGTGGCAGTTCATGATTTTCTTTTTAGTTATACTGTTTTGCCAAAAACGTCAGTATTTAAAAAATCAGCAGATGATATCAGATCAAAAATTGCTGAGATAAAAGTTTCATCATGGGTAAAATATACGGGTGTAGAAGTATTTTCAGGAGAGCTTGATTTGACTGGGATTGACCAGAATAAAAGAATCCAAGCGATGGATATAATAAAAAATACAATAAATGAAATATTAATTAAAAATCAATGTGTGTCAAAAGTAATGGTCAATGTAATTTTAATGGTTGATCAATTGGGTAAACCAATGCATTTTACTATTTGGAATTGATCGTACAAGCTAGGAGGAAATACCTAATTAGTGGTTATTCAGAGAGCCTAAAGTCTGTATTGTCTGACTTGCTATGCGGAAATCAGCTGTAAATTTCATCCATAAAAAATAAAGAATTTGTTGGGTTTTTAACATGAATAATCACGAATTTGTTAAGTTCAAATGAGTTGGTTCTAAAAGTAATATTGTCGAATTTGGAGATATTAATTGCGTTTGGTAAAGAGCAATGAACATATAATAAGTTAGATGAAAGGGTTTTGTGTTTGATGTTCTAGTGGCGAATAATTCAGAGAATGAAGGAATTAGAAGCGATGACCGAATGTAACTTTTCTTTGATAAGATCTTTATTTTTAAATGGATGTAGCAAATTGATAAGGATGTTGTTATGAAAAAAATATTATTTTTGGTCTTAATTTCATGTTTAACACAAGTTAGTGCATTAACGCCGAAAAGTGGAAAAGCACCAAATTACTGTGAGCAGATTGTTTATGCGCATGGCATATTATTAAAAGCACAAATCGAATGTGGATACCGTAAAAATAACAATAAACTAATTTCTAGTTCTGCACAGTGTGTCAAAGATCAACTTGGTGAAGAATATGGTAAACAAGTGCTTAATTCTGGTATGAAAGAGTTTGATCGACATGTCAATAAAGACGGGAAAGAATCAAGTTGTAAATATGTTCTAGAAAAATTTCCAGATTATGTATGGAAATAAATGTTTATAAGGCATTGATTAATATTTAAATATAATTTTAACGTGTCAATGGTTTGACTACAGCAAAAACTAAACCAAGTGGTAACAGGTATGATGAGCAGTTTCATTTAAAGGATCAAATTATTGCTAAATCTTATTTGCGAAAAGCTTGTTTGAATAAATCGAATAGTGAACTAAATGATATTTTTTCGATGTTTAAATGCAAACATAAGAGCCAAAGAAGCTAATAAAATAATCATGAGAATATAAATATCAGCAGTAAAAGTAAGACCGACATGGCTGACAAAATATCCAGCAATAATGGCAGGTATACTAAATGCTAAATAACTTTCAACATAAAATGTTGCCATTAACCCAGCACGTTGTTCAGGTAAAGCCAAGGGCATCACAGTGCGGATTGCGCCCATAAATCCTGTACCAAATCCGACACCAGTGACAACCGAACCAATAAATAGTAAGAGTGTAAGAGAGAAGTGAATGCCAGATAGAATTATTGCTGCACCAAATAGAATACTTAGCGAACCAGTAGTTAAGATTTTAAGTGTTTTTGCGCTACGGAGGGCTAAAATTCCGATTGCACCCGAAATGGTCAAAGTAATAAACATCATACCATTGAGCCATGCTGATTGAACTTTAAATGCTTGGGCTAATAGGGAAGGCATTAAGGATAAGAAAAAGCCACTGACCATCCATAAAGAAATATTGATTGGACTAACAATCCAAAGTGCTTTACGTGCTTGTGGTGGAACAGTAAGACGCGGTTTAAGTGATGAAAATGCTCCGGAACGTTTTTCAGCAGTCTCAGGGCTAAAATATGCAATACACAAGGTACAAAAGAAAATAAAAATGAATATTTCAAAAATTAAAGTTAGTGCATGCGTTGATGTCGCCAATACAATACAGGTCATGAGCATGCCGATTGCCATACCCAACATAGGAGAAATACTGTTGATTAATGAACCATGAGTTTTACTTAAATCTAATAAAGCTGCACCAAAGGTTGATGCAGCCAAAGCTGTGGCGATTCCTTGTAAGGCTCGAGCAATAAATAACATTTCAATATTTGAGGCAAACAGAAAGAACCCCATAGAAATGATCTGTAAAAAGAGAGCGGTAAAAATAACTGGTTTACGCCCAATATAATCTGACAAAGAACCCATTACCAATAATGTTGCGAGTAAAGCAAAGGCATAAGTTGCAAAAATTAAGGTCAATAAAACGGGTGAAAACTGAAACTGTTGTTGGTAGAGACGATACAAGGGGGTAGGTGCGCTTGAAGCCGCCAAAAATGCCATCAAAGTAAAGGTATGTGTATAAAGTGCAGTTTGAGGGCTAAATTTAAATGAAGTCATTTGATGATTGAGATTATTAGAATTACTCATCATTTAAAACGCATATAAAAGAAAGGATAGATTCTGTTATACCTGATTTCAGTTGAAAGGCAAGAAGTGATTAAGGTTTTATTTGTGATAATTGACCATATGTTATATTTAGTATATTGAATATTATGGTTATTTTAATATTGTGAGGGTGTAATTCTGCAGCTTGTCATCAAAGGCTTCCATGCCTAAACCTAATTGGAATGTCTTGGTGTTAAAGTGCGCCTTGAATCAAAGGATAGGCATTATCGAGTAAGATTTTTTGTGCCACCGCATTAGGATGGATTAAGTCTTTTTGCATGAGGTTTTTATTGCCTGCAATGCCGTTCATAAAAAAGGGGTGCAGTTGTACTTTGTACTGTTGGCTTAAGGTTTGGTAATTTTTTTCGAAAGCTTGGCTATAAGCTGCGCCGTAGTTGGGAGGAATCTTCATACCCAACAACACGACCTTGGCTTGGCTTTTTTGACTTTGTTGAATCAATTGAGCAAGATTTTTTTGAATCATTTGTGGTGGTTGACCACGTAAGCCATCATTCCCACCCAACTCAATCACAACCACATCAGGTTTATGAGTTTGTAATAATTTAGGTAAACGTGCTAAAGCACCACTGGTGGTTTCTCCGCTGACACTGGCATTTACCACTTGATGTTGTTTGGGAAATTGCTGATTTAAGCGTTGCTGAAGTAATGCGACCCAACCCTGTTGTGGGTTTAAACCATAGCCCGCACTTAAGCTGTCACCTAAAATCATGATTGTTTTTGCAAAACTACTAACGGGCAACAGACAGATCATGCTAAAAAATAAACAATGAAAAGCGCTTTTCATTATTTTCAAATTTAACAACGTTTTGATTTGCATATTTAAGGTACTTTACAATGTCTAAGGTTCAGGATGCTTTAACTTCTCCCATCATGCCACAAGTGATAATTTCTGCACAGCAACTTACACAAAAGATAGAATTACCTCATCAAACGCTTACAATTTTTGAAAATTTAAATCTCGACATTTATGCAGGCGAACAGGTTGCAGTTACAGGGCGCTCTGGTTCAGGTAAGTCAACCTTATTGGGTATTCTGGCAACTTTAGATCAGGCGAGTGCGGGTCAACTCAATGTATGTGGCGAACATATTGAACATTTAAATGAAGAGCAACGGGCTTTGGTGCGACTTAAACACATTGGTTTTGTTTTCCAGTCTTTTCAATTGTTACCGCATTTGTCGGCTTTAGAAAATGTCATGTTACCTTTACGTTTACTTTCTGATTTTAATTATGCACACGCAGAGCAAAAAGCACTCGATTTATTGGAAAAAGTCGGTTTAGCACGCCAAAGTCAACAAACACCCAAAGTATTATCTGGCGGAGAGCAACAACGTGTTGCGATCGCACGTGCGCTTATTTCAGATCCACAGATTATTTTTGCTGATGAACCAACAGGTAATTTAGATGAGCATACTGCGTATGAGATTGAGCAGTTATTATTTAGTTTGAATCAAGCATTAGGTACAACCTTAGTTTTAGTCACACATAACCCACAATTGGCAGCGCAATGTCAGCGTCATTATGAGTTAAAAGATGGTCATTTGATTGAACATTTACGATCCCCACAGAGAAGTGAGGTTGTTTAAATGTTGAATCTTTTTAAACCTTTATTTCGGCAAAGTTTTGCTAGCTCAGGCATTTATTTACTGATCATTGCTTTGAGTTTAGCCATTAGTGCGACCACGGCTTTAAAGTTCAGTAACGATCAGGTTAAGCAAGCAGTTACTTTACAAGCCGCTAAAATGCAAGCTGCTGATTTAGTGCTGAGTGATACCAATCCAATTGACCCTCAATGGTTGAAAAAAGCTGAACAACTCAAGTTAAAACAGTCACATGTCACGATGTTCAGTTCTATGGCGTCGACTCGTGATCAATTTGTGATGGTCAATGTCAAAGCCATTGATCCATCATTTCCTTTACGTGGTGAGTTAAGGATTCGCCCACAACAGTCCTTACAAAATGGCGGAATTTGGCTGAGTAAACGAGCCCAAGAATTATTAAAGCTCAATATTGGTGATCAAGTTCAAATTGCAAATGGTCAATTTAAAGTCACGGGTATCATTGAACATGATTCTAACCAAGAGTTAGGTTTTTCTGCATTTTCACCGACAGTGATTATTGCTCAAGCTGATGTTGCAAAAACTGGGGCAATCCAAATCGGCAGTCGCATTGAGTATCGGCTGTTAATGGCGGGTGAAAAACAGTCGATTGAAGCTTATCAAGCCTTCTTTAAAACATTCAAAGCGCAAGAAAAAGAAAATTTTGCCCAGCAATTTACACAGGATCAGCGGAAAAATTCTACGACTCCAGAAATAGGGCAGCCAGCTTCTGAAACGCAACTCATTCATACCCCATCTGAACCATCTCCACAAGACTTGCAAACAGCGGATCAAGCTTTAGATGCCCAGAGCAACTTAAGACTACGTAATGCGGATGAAGGAAACTCACGTTTACTGAAACCGATTGAAAATCTTGATACGTTTTTACAATTGGCAAATATTCTAACGATTCTACTCTGTGGTTTAGCGATTGCTTTAACCAGCCAACGTTATGTGCAACAGAATCAAGATCATATTGCCTTGATGCGTTGCATGGGCGCAACCAGACGACAGATTTTTCAAGCTTACTTGAGTTTATTGACTGTGGTGATTTTGATTGCGATCGTGATTGGAAGTTTGTTGGGACTGGTTTTAGGTTATTCATTGCTACAACTCATGTTGCAAATGATTCCAAACCTAGAATTACAATTTTCAATATGGCAGATATTTTTAGGTCCATTACCGATCGCTATTTTCACCAGTGCAATTGTACTGATTGGATTTATTCTGCCGAGTTTATGGCAATTGCTCAATACACCTCCGATACGTGTTATTCGCCAGCAGGAAAAATCAGCAGGCTCTATATTATGGATGATGGCGACAGGTTTAATCAGTCTGATTATTTTTAGCTTAGTATTGACTGAGAATCTAACGCTGACAGCAGTGATCATGGGTGCAGTCATTGTCCTCACGGGGTTATTGTATGTTGTGGTTTGGTCAGTCTTAAAGACGCTGAAAGCGATGAAAAGTCGTTTCTCTGCTTATATTCGAACACCTTCCCAAACAGCTTTGCAAATCACAGCTTTGGCACTAGGTTTGAGTTTAATTACGGTATTGGCTGTATTACGTACTGATTTATTGGAGCGTTGGCAGCAACAGTTGCCTGAAGGTACTCCAAATCAATTTATTTATGGTTTACCTCCATTTGAACTTGAAGCATTTAAACAACAGTTGGCGCAACATCACTGGGAAAGTACACCACTATATCCCAATGTTAAAGGGCGCTTGCTGGCTAAAAATGGTCAGGCTTTTCCTGATTCGTTGGTAAAAAGTAATAATTCATTACGCCGTGAGTTAAATTTAACTCAAGCAGATCATTATCCACAGGACAATATCATTGTTGCTGGTCAGTCTAAATTGACAGAAGTTGGACAAGTTTCGGTTGAAGCAAAATTGGCTGAAGAGTTGGGGATTAAGATAGGGGATCGTTTAACCTTTAGTTTGCCAGAAGGAAACTTACAAGCTCAGGTGGTAAATTTACGTACTGTTCAATGGCAAAGTTTTAGCCCAAATTTCTTCTTTATTTTTACGCCTAAGACATTGGATGAAAATGCAGGAAGCTATTTAGGAAGCTTTTATGTGTCACCTGCGGACAAAGCTAAAATGATCAGTTTAATCCAACAATTCTCAAATACAGTGTTTATAGATGTGTCTTTAATTTTTGATGAAATTAAACAACTGGTTTCTGTCTTGGTGAAAATTATTACAGTATTGGCTGTCTTGGTCAGTTTGTCGGGTTTTCTTGTTTTGATTGCTTGTATTAATTTGTTGATGGATGAGCGCAAAAGAGAAGTCGCGCTATTACGTTCATTCGGTAGCTCAAAACGACAGTTAAAAAACATGATGAGCATGGAAATAGGTTTTATTGGATTGTTGGCAGGGATTGTGTCGTGTTTCTTTGCTGAAGTAATTAGCGCAATTGCCAGTTATCGTATGGAGATGCCTTTACAATTTCACTGGGAAATTTGGTTTATTCTGCCTATTTTGATGGCGGTCTTATGTGCAGTAATCGGAAGGTACCGTTTAAGCTATTTGTCAGATATTCCACCTTTACAGAGCTTAAGAGAACTGAATTAAAACAAGATGATTGAACAGCAATCATTGCGCTATTCTGACGATTCCAGTTTATGGATATTATGAAGTGATGGCAATAAAGAGGCTCACTTTTTGGTGAGCTTCTTTGAATTACAACTTTAGATGTAAAGTGTGACATTGAATGCGTTATATCGCCAAACAATGATCCATAGTAGTAATTTTATGAATCAAGAAAACTTATATTTTGCTGTATGCATTTTTCAACAGATTGACTATAAATACTCGACTGAAATACTTTAATTTTTAGGGATGATTTAAATTTTGCAGATACACTGCTGATCAAAATTGAAATTGCGCTCGCATTTGTGAAACTGCTTCTTGCCAAAGTGGTGTAATTGGACCCACCAAATGTTGGCAATATAGATATGTCGCATATGTAACAGCGATGCCTAAAATCACAATGATCATATTTACAGCAATCGGTGCTTTCATACGTTGCATGACATACCAAGCTAAAGCCATCACAGCTCCCATTAACATGCCTCCAATATGCGCAGCATTGTTGATTCCAGAAGCAAGGAAGCCGAATGCTAAGTTGATTGCAAGCACCGTTAAGAGTGATCTTTTATCCAGAACAAATCTCTGGTTTGGAGTAGGTGGGAACAAAGAAAGTAGGGTTAAAGCACCCCCTAAGCCCATTACTGCCCCAGATGCTCCAGCGGATACATGAGGAATCAGTTTTTGGTCAAAGTGCTGTAAAAATTCATAACTATTCCGAATATCCAAGTAGCCACTGAGTAGACTTCCCATCAATCCCGCTAATAAATACAGTCCCAGGAAATAAAATTTCCCAAAGGTTTTTTCAGCGACATCACCAAAAATATACAGTGCCCACATATTCATCAACAGATGCAAAATGCCAAAATGAAAAAACATACTGCTGAATAAACGATAAGGTTCCTCTAGAAAGGTTAAAGGTGCATAATCAGCACCCCAACGCAAAGCATCCAATGTGGTGGGGTCAGTAATATTAACGCCTGACAAAACTTGGATGGCGAATAAACCTACATTGATTGCAATTAACAATAAGGTGATTTTGCCAATCGTGTTGGGTGAGTTATATACGGATGAGTCTTGATAATTCGACATGCTATTTCTTAGCTTTTTATTGATAGATTCAGCTTAACATGAAATGTCAGCATTTTCGGAGTAAACAGCTGAGATGAAAGCTTTTATTGTTCGTGCTTTGTTAATCATAATCAGTATTTTGATTTTGATTCAGCTATGGATTTTCTCCAGTTTAGTGTATTGGCGTACCCATGATGTAGAAACCACAATGTTTATGCGCTGGACATATTTCTCAGATTTTAAACCGATTGAACATCAATGGCGCAATTATGATGAGATAAGTGACAACATTAAGCATGCAATTGTTGCGGCTGAAGATGCCAAGTTTTTAGATCATCATGGTTTCGATTGGGATGGGATCGAAGATGCTTTGCAACGTAATCTAAAGAAAGACAAAGTTGTCGCTGGGGGTTCAACCATTTCGCAACAACTGGCTAAAAATTTATTTTTCTATAACCGCCGTTCAGTGATTCGTAAAGGGCAGGAAGCCATTGCAACGACCATGATGGAGCGTATGTGGACTAAGCAGCGTATTCTTGAAGTGTATATGAATTCTGTTGAGTTTGGCGATCATATCTATGGAGTAGAAGCAGCCTCACGTTATTATTTTGGTAAAAGTGCAAAAAGTTTAAACCGAGAGCAAGCTGCCTTTTTAGCGGTGATTTTGACCAATCCCAAATACTATCAAGAAAATCGCAATGATCCTAAATTGCTCTATCGAAAAAAACTGGTATTAAAATATATGCGTTATACCCGTATCCCAAAATAATCTGCAATATTTAAAAAGTGAAATTATCATGTTAGGGTCTGTGGACAATTCGTCTATGTTTGCGACTAGGTGTGTTTTTTAGACGATTCTAGGCATGAAATACGAAATTTAGTCATTCTAAATGAGTAGTTCGTAACGACGAAGCGACAAAAAACACACTAGTCCCGAAGGGTTGTGGCTAAAATTATCTCTGGCTACGTTATGAAACTTGAAAATAGTCTCGCTATTCTCTTCATTTCATGCCTTGCCTGCTCAATTTTAACCTACAACGCAAGTCATTTATGAAATGTCCACAGCCCCTAAGAAAAGCACAAAAAAAATGTGCTTTTTTTATATCGTGATGCTTTTTTTATGAAATTGTCATAAATTTGAAGCATACTAGAATAATGACATTTTCTTGATGCAGGTTTATTGCATGAATACCGCAGTGACTCCAACAATACCGACAGAATATTCTTATAATGAACGATATATCAATCGTGAACTTTCTATCTTAGATTTCCATTTGCGTGTTTTAGAGCAAGCTGTTGATCCTCTGCATCCGCTACTAGAACGTATGAATTTTTTGCTGATTTTTTCTCGCAACATGGACGAGTTTTTTGAGATTCGTGTCGCTGGAATGATGGAGCAATTAACGCTGGGGAATGAAAGTCGTTCACCTGATGGGCTTACACCTAAGCAAGTTCTAGATCAAATCTCTAAAACAGCCCATGAAGCCATTGAACGCCAATACCGTATCTTAAATGAAGAGATCTTCCCGAAACTCCGTGAAGAAGATATTTGTTTCTTACGTCGTGGAGAACTGACACCTGCTCAGTCGGTGTGGATTAAAAAATATTTTCAAGAACAAGTTGCGCCTGTATTGACGCCAATTAGTCTTGATCCTGCGCACCCATTCCCACGCTTAGTAAATAAAAGCTTAAACTTTATTGTCACTTTAGAAGGTAAAGATGCTTTTGGTCGACAAATTGATTTAGCGGTTGTTCCAGCACCTCGTTCTTTACCGCGTGTGGTACGTTTACCTGATGAATTGACGGGCGGTAAAGAACATTTTGTAATGTTGTCTGCGATTATTCATGAACATGTCTCTGATTTATTTCCAGGGATGACTGCAACAGGTTGCTATCAGTTCCGTGTGACACGTAATGCAGATTTAGCGCTGAACGAAGATGTTGAAGACTTGGCGAAAGCACTTAAAGGTGAATTGAGTTCACGTCGTTTTGGTCGTGCGGTGCGTTTAGAAGTCACTGAAAACTGTCCAAAACATATTTATGAATATTTGTTGGATGAATTTGATTTAGAAGAAGAGCAACTTTATAAAGTCGATGGACCAGTAAACCTCGCACGTTTAGTATCAAATTTTAAACGTCCACATATGCGCTATGATTCACATGTGCCTGCAATTCCAAAAGTATTGAAAAAGTCTGAAAATATTTTTTCAGCCATGCAGAAGCAAGATATTCTTTTGCACCATCCCTTCGAATCTTTTGCACCTGTAATCAATTTGTTGCGTGAAGCAGCACGAGATCCTCAAGTTCTTGCGATCAAACAAACCTTGTATCGTAGTGGAGCGGATTCAGAAATCGTACAGGTCTTAGCCGAAGCGGCGCGAAATGGTAAAGAAGTCACAGCAGTGATTGAACTGCGTGCTCGTTTTGATGAAGAATCAAACATTGCTGTTGCCAATGTATTGCAAGAAGCAGGAGCCGTGGTGGTATATGGTATTGTGGGCTATAAGACACATGCCAAAATGATTTTGGTGGTTCGCCGTGAGAATAATAAACTTGTTCGCTATGTTCATTTAGGAACAGGCAACTATCATGCAACCAATGCACGCATATATACCGATTATGGTTTATTAACCACAGACAAAGAACTCTGTGAAGATGTGCATCGTATTTTTCAAGAGTTGACGGGCATGGGTAAAATGGCGAAGTTGAAAAAACTTCTACACGCACCGTTTACCTTACATGCACAGTTAATCGCTTATATTGATGATGAAATTGCCAATGCTAAAGCGGGTAAACCAGCTCAAATCATTGTGAAGGTGAATGCTTTAACAGAGGTTCAGTTAATCAATAAGTTGTATGAGGCTTCGCAAGCAGGTGTACAAGTCGATTTGATTATTCGTTCAATCTGCTGTTTACGTCCTGGTTTAGCAAATCTCTCGGAAAATATTCGTGTACGTTCAATTGTTGGACGTTTCTTGGAACATACCCGTGTTTATTATTTTGGTAATAACGGAAATGCCCGTATTTATTGCTCAAGTGCGGACTGGATGGATCGAAACTTATTTAATCGTGTCGAAGTATGTTTCCCAATCGAAGATCCTGCACTGAAAAAGCGTATTTATCAGCAAGGTTTGGTGAATTATCTTAAAGATAATACTCAAGCTTGGTTGTTACAGGGAGATGGTACATGGGTTCGTGCTCAACCTAAAGAAGGTGAAACTGTACACAATGCACAAAAAACCTTGTTAGAGCATTTTAACGGCTAAACTTAATATTTCACGATTTAAACCCGATTGATTTCAATCGGGTTTTTTTGTTTCTTCAGAATATGGCTAGAGATAAACCCGTTTATAAAACAAAGATAGTTAGCTGAAAGTTAAAGCGGTTTAGCTTTGAGTTGAAACAGTATCAAAGGGAGGACAAACAAATAAATAATTGCAACGATTAACCAGATTGCACCCGACCATTGAGTATGAAAGTGAAAATAAATACTCGAAAAAAATAAGGGAGAAATGACTGAGGCTAGACTCACGGTAGATGCAATCAAGCCCTGAAATTGTCCTTGTATATCTGCGGAAACTTTTGCAGATGCTAACGCTTGTAAGGATGGTGTTCCAATACTGCCTAAGGCAAAAATTGGCATGATGACAAAGATGATCCAACCTTGTTGAGCAAAAGCCATGATATTTAGAGCAACAAAGAGACAGCCTAATCCAATGAGTACGGTATTTCGTTCACCCCAAAATTTGACAGCATGTTGGGGGAGCAAGGATTGAACCAGAGCTTGGCATAATCCAAAAGTACCTAAAGAGAGCCCGACCCAAAAACTGTTCCAATGAAAGGTGTCATGTCCCCAAAGTGCCCAGCAAACCCCATAAGCCTCACCACAGGCACTAAATATAAAAAATATTACCATTAGAGGAATTAGGTTTCTTTGACTAAGTGCAACTTTAAATATTTTAAATGGATTTAAACTGGCATGGTTTTGAATGGTGGCATGTTGGGGGCGAGATTCAGCCAAAGCAAAGAGAGCAATTAAAAAATTCAATCCCGTCAAAAATGCGGCGATCAGAAAGGGGAGTTTGAGTCCGTATTGTCCTAATAGTCCACCGAGTACAGGACCTATAATGAAGCCCAAACCAAACATGGCATTGAATCTACCAAAGTACTTGGCGCGATTTTCTGTTGATGAAATATCAACGATATAAGCTGAAGCGACAGCCATATTGGCACTGGTCATTCCAGCAATGATTCTTCCGATGAACAACCAACTTAAATGCGAAGAGAAAGCCAATAATAGATAGCTGATCGTTGAGCCAGCTAAAGAAATTAACAGTACAGGTCTTCTTCCTATTTTATCGCTAAGACTGCCCAAAATCGGAGAGAAAATGAATTGCATCATTGCATAACAACCGATGAAAAAACCCATCAAGAGTGCTACGTTTTGTTGTTGGCTTAGCGTTTTAAGTAATGAGGGGAGTAATGGGAATACAATTCCGATTCCAATCGAATCTAAAACAATCGTTGAAAAAATAATAAATAAAGGTCGATTCATGGTGCGTCCTATCGAAAATTCAGGCACAGAAAAACTGTGGAAACCTGTTAACGATGCTTGAAAAATCCAAGCCCTTGGGAACGCTGACCAATAGAGTGATTGGCTATGTGTCGCTTACAGCATTTTTCAAAAATTGAAAAATAAAACAAAGTAAGTCGATTTTTCGCGATTTTTTATCGTAACAAACCATGCAAAGTTAGAAAGCTAACGGTGTAATGTGCAAATATTAACACCTTTAGTTTGAAGAAAACATCATCTTTAAAATTTGGCTAACCCGCTAGACATAAATTCGGTGATTTAAAGAATCATCTGCTTAACATTAATGATTAAAAAAGGAGTCATATTTGACTCCTTTTAGAAATTCGCAGATTAACGTAAATTGGTGGTGATCTTCTGAAGAATTTGCAACAAGACATCAAATTCACTTTGCAGTGGTGTGCTTTTACGTGTGACCAAAGCGAGTGTACGAGAAGGTGCATTTTCAATTGGTTTTACCACAATTTGATCATTGTTTTTCAACATATGGGCATGAATCGCAATCTCAGGGAGTAAGGTATAGCCCAAGTTTGAACTCACCATTTCAACCAGTGTTGGTAAAGAACTTGCCTTTAAACGATGATCATTTTTACGTTCACCAATTGGGCAAACACTTAACGTATGATCACGCAGGCAATGTCCTTCTTCAAGCAACATCAGATGTGACAAATCTAGGTCGTCTAAACTTCTTGCATTCATGGCATTTTGATCTGCTTTATTGCAAACCAAGAATAAATCTTCTTTTGCAATTTCAGCAACTTTTAGACCGCGTGTGTCAAAAGGCAATGCCAGCATGATCACATCTAAATTACCGTGCTCAAGTTTTTCAACAATTTTTTCACTTTGTGCTTCGTGTAAATGTAGTTGAATCTTAGGAAGTTGTTTATGCACTTCTTCCAAAAGTTGAGACAAAATAAATGGTGCGATGGTGGGAATGATCCCTAAATGTAAATCACCAGTCAAAGGCTCACTCATTTCACGACTTAAACGCATTAAGTCTTGTGCATCGGCGAGTAGAACACGGGCTCGGGCAACAACTTGTTCACCTAAGGGAGTTAAACGTACGTTTTGGCGATCACGTTCTACGAGTACGCCACCCAATAAACGCTCTAACTCCATAATTCCACCCGATAATGTGGATTGAGTTACAAACGAACGGCGCGCTGCTTCAGTAAAGTGCAACGTCTCAGACAATGTCACTAAATATGACAACTGTCTTAGGGATGGTAATGCAGCCATAGTGTCCTAATGCTTATGATTTAAAATGATGTGCAAATAAGCCGCTAAGTTGAGGAACAAAATGCGGTGGGATATCATGCCCCATTCCTTCAATTAATTCAAATTTAGCGCCCGAAATTGCTTTCGCAACTGCCTTACCATGACTTGGAGGTAGTAAACGATCTTTAGAACCATGTAACACCAGCGTTGGCTTATTGATCTGTTTATCCAATTTAAGTAAGGAACCTGTACATAATATTGCTAAAAACTGTTGAAGTACACCCGCAGGATGATAACTACGGCGATATAATTTACGCGCGGTCTGAATTGCCTCAACTTGATTAATATAACCTGGGGACCCAATCACTTGAAAAACCTTGAGTGAATGATTCACAATCCCTTCTTCATCACGAGATTCAGGCTTGCCTATTAGACTAAAGAGTTGCTTTGGAAAAGGCGGGGGTAAAAGCGGTTGGTTGTTACTGGTAAACAAAAGTCCAACTTTCTCAATTTTTTCTGGATATTTTGCCGCTAAAATTTGAGAAATCATTCCACCCATTGAAGCACCGAGAATATGCGGTTTTTCAATTCCTAAGCGATCAATCAATAACGCGACATCATCTGCCATATCAAATAGATTATAGGGTGCGCCATCATTCGGTAAGCCTAATGCAAAACGCCCCATGAGTTTATACGAGTTTAAACGTGGACCTTTGTGGCGAATTTTTGACGATAAGCCAATATCACGATTGTCAAAACGAATGACATGAAAGCCTTGATCTATGAGGGACTTACAAAAAAAGTCGGGCCAAAATAACATTTGCGCTCCCAATCCCATAATCAAAAGAATCGAAGGGTGTTCTGGATTTCCTCCTGTTTCGACATGAAGTTGAATACCATTACCTAAATCGACTTTGGTTTCATTCATGAATGAAGCATACGGTGAAATTTGGAATTGAAGTGCGCTATTCATTGTTATTTTCCTAAGCAAGGATATTTTGATTAAAAAATATCCTTGCTATTAAACCCTTAAACTGATGCAGGAATCAAGTCTGGAACCAGTTTTGTTAAAGTAAGGCGTTGTTTACCTGCCGTTGCTCCTAGTAAGACGAAACCACGTAATGTTCCATCAGCATCAGTGGCTTTAGATAACATTCCATCGTCAAACTCTTCATTTTCCCACGTGACTTCAACACCAATTGGCGCAGGTAAGACCGTTAATGGTGCAGCTGGCGTTTTTACCGCAACAGGCATTGCTGGGTAATGAACTGTAGTCGTTTGACCACTTAATGTTTTGGCTAAAGCGCGAGCTTGTTGCATGATTGGCATTACATATGGCAACAGTGTTCCATTTACTTCCGCACAGTCACCAATTGCAAAAATATCCGCTTGATTGGTTTCAAGTAAAGTATTGGTAATCACGCCTCGACTGGTGTTGATTTCTGCTGTCTTTGCTAACGCGATATTCGGTTGTAGACCAATCGCGGAAAGGACCACATCTGCGACTAATGACTGACCACTTGCCAATGAAACGATATAACCGCGTTCGGTTTTAGATACTTTTTCTACAGTTGTACCTAAAACAAAGTTGATACCCGATTCTTCAAGATTTTCTTTAAATGCTTGTGCGACATGCTGCGGAAGCAGACGACCTAAGGGTTGTGGTGCCAAATCAATCACTGTGACTTGATGACCTGTATTTTGTAAATCATTGGCAAATTCGCAACCGATCAGACCCGCACCCAAGATCACGACACGTTTATTTCCACATTCACCTGTCGTGCAATGTTCCAGTGTTTCTCGAAATGCACGATAGTCTATGAGCGAGTTCACGACATGGATGTCGTCACTGCCATCACCAGCAATGGCCAAGCGAATTGGGTTTGCACCAACAGCAAGGATGAGTTTCGAGTAGGCTTGAGTTGAAGTCTGACCATCTTTTTCAAGGGTTAACTCATGCTTTTCTGCATCAATGTTTTTTACCCAAGTTTCTTTTTCGATACGCATATTTAATTGCGTACTCATTTTTTCAGCATCGCCTAAACCTATTTGCTCAGGTGCTTTTTTGCCAACTAAGGCATTCGACAATGTAGGTTTCGCATAATTGACCGCATCATCTGCGCAAATCATCACTAACGCTTGTTCAGTGTTTAACTTACGGAATTCTCTTGCCAGTGTATAACCTGCCATACCAGAACCGATGATGATGATTGGTTGCATATCTTTCTCCATACATGCCTAAAAGAGTGGGGGATTGAATAATTTTTATGACAAATATACGTAAAAAAGACCATGTAAACATGGTCTTTACGCGATATTTTAGATCTCTACCATTTCAAAGTCTGCTTTAGAAACACCGCAGTCTGGGCAAGTCCAGTCGTCTGGGATATCTTCCCATTTGGTACCTGCTGCGATGCCGTCTTGTGGCCAACCCTCTGCTTCGTCATAAATCCAACCACAAACGATGCATTGATATTTCTTCATCTGATTCTCCGATAACTGACAGGTAGATTGCTTTTCTGCCAGTAAAATTCCATCCGCTGCTTGACTCAAATAATATGCAAATAAAGTGTGTACATATTCCTCTAAATTTTTACGCAGTTCTGTGTCTAAAGTAAAGTAAATATCGGAGTTTATCTCACTCTTGTAAAAGCTGAATGGCAGGTCAGGACAAAAGCAATGTTTATTATGCCAACTGATTGGGTAAAGTTTTTAAGGAAACTGATTTTTAGTAAATGTCAATCTGACGTCCTAAATTGTTTAAATCATTGAATATAGACTAAGGTCTGAATGATAAATTACAAAAGTATTGTTAAAATAAAATAAGGTTAAACTATAGCCAATATTTTATATAAAAATGGCTTTAATAAAATCAATAACTTAAGTTGGTGTAGGATCTTTCTGGGTTTGGTGTCGCTGTCAATTTTGCTTAAAAAGCGTTAAAATTCACGCATTAATTTTCTTTTAAATATCTCCCTAATGATGAACATGTCTACTGCTTTGTGGTCAAGTATTCGTACTGTCCAAGATTTTCCAAAACCAGGTATTTGTTTTTATGATTTAACCCCATTGTTTATGAACAATCTGGGTGAATTGGCTGATGCATTGATTGCAAGTATTCCTGATGAACAATTGGCAGAGGTGGAGAGTTTTGTTGCGGTAGAAGCACGTGGTTTTGTTTTAGCGAGCTTATTGGCACAACGTACAGGCAAGGGGTTATTGCTGGTGCGTAAAGCAGGAAAATTGCCACCACCGGTTGTTGGCGTGGGCTATAGTCTGGAATATGGTTTAGATCGTTTGGAAATGTCCGCTAACATTGCACCACAAAAAGTGATTATTGTGGATGATGTATTGGCAACAGGTGGAACACTCAAAGCAGTCAACCAATTGATGCACAAATGTCATCATACAGTATTGGGTGCGAGTATTTTTCTTGATTTGCCTGACTTACATCAAGACTTGGGTTTAAAGATTTGGTCTGTCTTAGATGAACGCTCAAAACCCGTAGAAAAAGCAGTCGCTTAATCTGTTTAAAAGCCTTGTTTTAACAAGGCTTTTTTATATATGCATCGACAAGTTTAGTCTGTTCATAGAAATCAATAAATAAAAGTCTGTTCCATATAGCGAATTAAGCGATTTAGATTTTCGGGTTGAGCCAATCGATGATGTCCCCCTTCAACAGTTTCAATCTGCATATATGGGTCTAATTGTTCAAAAACTTTGTACATATCCAAGACTTCATCACCCAATTCAATATATGCAATTTGAGGAATATCATGCTCAAGATCAGCTTCATTGATCTCAGGATAATCGTCACGAAAGTCAGGTTTTAAACTTGGATTGGCAATCACAGTCGGGATACGATGTTTCTGAGACATTTTTAATGACCAATAGCCACCTAAACTATGTCCTACCAATAAATCTGGCTTAATTTTTTCAATGATATCGTGATAAAAACGTTCAACAGTTTGATAGTTTAAATTGCGATAATCCACATTAATGCAATATTTTTTAATTGCATTGATGGCATGGAACTTGGTTGATTCTTTAGATGAATCCAAGCCATGTAAAAATAAAATTTTAGTATTGCTCATTGTTATCACTTGCATATTGTCTTTATATCTATAGACAGAAACAATAATTCATGGATTTAAAAACTTTCCATTTCAACTATTTTTGGTATGAAGCTAGTGTACTGAGCAAGATATTTTTTATAACTTAGCTTTTGGTCTAAGAACTTTTATTTTTTCCATCAAATAAATTAGATTATTTTGTAATGTATTGAAAAATAAATATTAAAATTATTTCTATTTAAATGCCTTGTTAACAAAAATTAATCATTTCTATCCGTGATTATACTAAGCTATATGCAACACAATTAAAAAAGAGATTGGGATGATCACATTAAAATACGATATCAAAATCCATGCAACTGCACAGAAAGTATGGAATATTCTTTGGGATACGCACACTTATTCTCAATGGACACAATCCTTTTGTGAAACGTCACAAATGCAATCGGATTGGAAAATTGGTGGTGAGACATTATTTCAAGATGCCAATGGTGATGGAATGGTTGCTACCATTGTCGAGTTAGAGCAATTTAAAAAAGTGGTTTTCAAACATTTAGGCATATTAAGAAATGGTATAGCGGATACCACAAGTGCCGAAACCCAAGAATGGAATGGCACATTTGAGCAATACCATCTAGATGAACAAGATGGTATAACCACTTTACACGCTGAGGTTGAAACTGCTGAAGAATATCAAGAAATGATGGATCGTGGGTTTCAACAAGGCTTTGCTGTTGTCAAATCATTGGCAGAACAACCTTAGTTAAATCAGACCTTTTTATTCATTTAGTAGGTTTAAGATGAATTGATGTTGTTTCGTTTTTGGGTGCATGACATTGAATAATGATCGGTTGTTCGATAGAAAAGGATGTTAATACACCTGAAATATTGCGTGGGTAAAAGCGAATTTTTTTAAGTAAGGGCTCTAATATCATTTTAATGTCATGATTTATTTTAGGGACATATTCCATTTTTCGAATTTGTCCTTCTGTGCCAACGAGAAATTTGACATTCAATGCGATATTTCCCTGTGAATCAAATTGTATTTTAGGGTTCGAGTTTGCATCTACAGGTTGGCAAAACGGTTCTAACACACTTTGTAATTGGGAAAAATGAGGCTTGATTGCATAGCTAATGGTCTTAGGAAATTTGATAAATAAGCTGTATTTTCCATAATAATATGTTGTTCTTGCAATATTTTCTTCATCAAGATTGAGGGGTTTATTTTTAAAATCATTACTGACCTGAGGAAGTTGTGCCAATGTTATTGTGTTGGCGATTTCTAAAGCTCTTTTGTTGAGTGTTTTTTGTGTGGGGTGTGGATTCATCAATTTAATTTGAATCTTTTGAGTCTGCTGATTTGGGCTGATTTCCAATTGCCAAATATAATCTTGATTTGCAATATTTGTCGTTTCAATTTTTATTGGGAGATCTTTGCGAGTATTACTCATGACAATGATTTGCTCTGCGGTAATTTCGCCTGAAAACAACAAAACATTGAAAAGAATGATACTTTGGGCGAATCCTTGCCAGTATTTATTCATGATTTTTAATTTTTACAGGGTTCATTGAGTTATATTCATACGCATTATGTTGTAAATCTGCTATGCTATGCAACTTCCGTTTTTTAATATAATCGAGGCAGAGATGACGCAACAAAACGCTCAATCGACTTCTGAACAACCCATTTCCGAAAACGATTTAATCGCACAGCGTCATGCCAAGTTAAAGCAAATTCAAGATCATGCCAAGGAAACTGGTGTTAGCCCGTGGCCAAATACTTTTAAGCGTGAGCATTACGCACAGGATTTACAAGATCAATTTGCAGATCAAACGAAAGAACAAATTGAAGCTGGTGAACAAGTCCACGTTTCTGTCGCAGGTCGTGTGATGTTGAACCGTGGATCATTTATTGTGATCCAAGACATGACAGGTCGTATTCAGCTCTATGTTCCTCGTAAAGAACTTGCTCCTGAAGTATTGGAAACTGTAAAAAGTTTAGATCTAGGCGATATTATTGCTGTTCAAGGCTATATTGGTCGTTCTGGTAAGGGCGATTTATATGTACATATCGAACATTTTGAATTATTGACCAAATCTTTGCGTCCACTTCCAGATAAGTTTCATGGTTTAACTGATACTGAAGTGAAGTATCGTAAACGTTATTTAGATTTAATTGTGAATGAAGAAACACGTAAAACTTTTGAAATTCGTGCAAAAGTAGTCTCTGGTATTCGTAATTACTTAACCAATGAACGTTTTATGGAAGTTGAAACTCCGATGATGCATGTGATTCCAGGTGGTGCGTCAGCACGTCCATTTGAAACACATCATAATGCATTGGACATGCCATTATTCTTGCGTATCGCACCTGAACTATATTTAAAACGTTTAGTTGTTGGTGGTTTTGAACGTGTATTTGAGATTAACCGTAACTTCCGTAATGAAGGGGTATCAACACGTCATAACCCAGAATTCACCATGATTGAGTTCTACCAAGCTTATGCTGACTACAAAGATCTTATGGCTTTGACTGAAGGTATGTTGGAAAAACTGGCGATTGATATTTTAGGGTCAACGGATGTGCCTTATGGGGATGAAGTATATAGCTTCAAAGGTCCATTTAAGAAAATCTCAATGTTCGATGCAATTTTAGAGCATAACCCAAGTTTGACTGCAGAAAATGTATCTGATCGTGAGTTCTTGGCGACATTTGTACGCGAAGAGCTTAAAGAGCAAGTGAAGCCTGGTTTTGGTTTGGGTCGACTACAAACAATCGTATTTGAAGAAACTGTTGAAACTCAATTACGTCAGCCGACATTCATTACTGAATATCCTGCTGAAACTTCACCTTTGGCACGTCGTAATGATGACAATCCACATATTACGGATCGTTTCGAGTTCTTTATTGGTGGTCGTGAGCTTGCAAATGGTTTCTCAGAGTTAAACGATCCAATTGACCAAGCTGAGCGTTTCCAAGCACAAGTTGCTGAAAAAGATGCGGGTGATGATGAAGCAATGCACTTCGATGCGGACTTTATTGAAGCATTAGAATACGGCTTACCTCCAACAGCAGGTGAAGGCATCGGTATTGACCGTTTGGTGATGTTGTTTGCTAATGCACCAAGTATTCGTGATGTGATTTTATTCCCACATATGCGCCATAAAAATTAATTGATGCGATTAAAAAAGCCACTGAATTCAGTGGCTTTTTTTATTTTTAGATAGATTTAAGTAGATTAGAAATGGAATACACCTAAACCATTTTTGATTTCATCTAAGGTATCTTGGGTAATAACACGGCATTTTTCAGTGCCTGTTTTTAAGATGTCCATGATGTAATCTGGGTCTTTTGCAAGTTCCATACGACGTTCACGAATTGGTGTGATCAACTCTTTTAGAACACCTTCAAGGCGCTTTTTCACTGTACCATCGCCTAAACCACCGCGACGATAATGTGCTTTCAGTTCTTCAACTTCTTCTTTGTTTGGATCGAAAGCATCTAAGTAGGTAAATACAATATTACCTTCTACTTGACCTGGATCTTCGATACGCAAGTGATTTGGATCGGTATACATTGCATTGACTGCTTTTTTGATGTCTTTATCTGTCGCATCTAAGACAATGGTATTGCCCAAAGATTTTGACATTTTAGCTTTACCATCAAAACCAGGTAAACGACTCATATTGGATAAAAGTGCTTTACACTCAGGTAAAACCTCTTGACCAATTTGACGATTTAAACGACGAACAATTTCGTTGGTTTGTTCGATCATTGGAATCTGGTCTTCACCTACAGGAACGACTGTCGCTTTAAATGCAGTAATGTCAGCAGCTTGAGCAACGGGGTAGCACAAGAAACCTGCTGGAATATCTCGTTCGAAGCCACGCAATTGAATTTCAGCTTTAATTGTTGGATTACGCTCTAAACGTGACACAGTGACAAAGTTTAAATATAACATGGTCAGTTCATTTAATGCTGGCAAGCATGATTGAACACAGATCGTAGTTTTGGTTGGGTCAATACCAACAGCTAAATAGTCTGTAGCGACTTCAATAATATTGCGGCGAACTTTTTCAAAGTTATCAGCATTATCAGTTAAAGCCTGAGCATCAGCGAGAAGTAGATGCTGATGATGAGAATCCTGTAAGCCTACTCGTGAGCGCAAAGAACCTACAAAATGTCCCAAATGTAGTTGTCCAGTAGGACGGTCGCCTGTCAAAATCACAGGACGATTATCTTGATTCGTCATTATCGCTTCCAAAGTCTTTATAGAGACAGTCGTGTTTTGTGAATGGGCACTATTGTACGAGATAATTTATTTTAATGTCAGCGAAAAATAGCCCAGAACCAATTTTTATGGATAAATGTGAAAATCTACAAAATTTTATATAGAAAAATGAAATTTCACTTTAAAATAGTGTGATAACTAAAATTTTGGATAAGAAATGGCAAGTAGTTTATTAATATTATTAGATGATATTGCAGCAGTGCTTGATGATGTTGCAGTCATGAGTAAAATGGCAGCAAAAAAAACAGCAGGCGTTTTAGGTGATGACTTAGCACTCAATGCACAACAAGTCAGTGGTGTTCGAGCTGAACGTGAACTTCCCGTCGTTTGGGGTGTTGCGAAAGGTTCATTTATCAATAAACTCATTTTAGTACCATTAGCTCTATTGATTAGTGTGGTTGCCCCTTGGCTGATTAATCCTTTATTAATGATTGGTGGTTTGTTTCTATGTTATGAAGGTGTAGAAAAAGTACTGCACAGTTTGAAGCATAAAAAAGCCACAACTGAAGAGGGTGCTCAACAAGAGCTTGAGCAGATTGAAACTGATTTAGCAACTTTTGAAAAAGAGAAAATTAAAGGTGCGATACGCACTGACTTTATTCTTTCTGCTGAAATTGTGGTGATTTCTTTAGGTACGGTTGCAACCGCTGCTTTTGGTACAAAAGTCATGGTGCTGTCCGTGATTGCCGTGATTATGACTGTAGGGGTCTATGGCTTTGTTGCGATGATTGTCAAAATTGATGATTTAGGTTTGTACTTGACGCAACAAGCATCGAATGTAAAAAAAAGTATTGGTCGCGGCTTATTGGCATTTGCACCGAAACTCATGAAAACATTAACTATTGTTGGAACAGTTGCGATGTTCCTTGTGGGAGGAGGGATTATCAGTCATGCGGTATCTACTTTGCACCACTTGACTGAAGAAGCTGTCGATCATATTGAACACATTCCAACAGTGGGAAATATCATTGGTGCACTCACACCAACACTGATCAATCTGGTCATTGGTATTGTTGCTGGTTTGGCTGTGGTATTGGTGGTTGGACTGATTCAAAAATTACGTGGTCAATCTAAAACTGCTTCATAAAACAATCTTTGTAAAACTGATTCCAATTTAAAAATAAAAGGACAAATCTATGCGTTGGAAAGGACGTAGAGAAAGCGATAATGTCGAAGATCGCCGTGGTGGTGGCGGTGTGAAAGCGGGTGGTATTAGCATTTTAGGATTGGTTGTTGCTTTTATTGCTTGGAAATTTTTTGGTGTTGACCCGCAGCAGGCATATCAAGCAACCAAGCAAGTCACCTCAGGTAATGTGAGCCATAATACTGCACCTGCCAATGCGACGCCTGAACAGCAAGAAACAGCTTCTTTTGTTAAAACAGTCTTAGCAGATACGGAAGATACTTGGAAACAAGTGTTTATTCAACAAGGTGCCCAATATACACCACCAAAACTGGTGATGTTCAGTGGCGCTGTGCAATCAGGTTGTGGAACAGCTGAGTCTGCGATGGGACCGTTTTATTGTCCAGCAGACCAAAAAGTTTATATTGATACTCAATTCTTCAAAGATATGCGCCAACAAATGGGTATTTCAGGTGAAAAAAACCAATCTGAGTTATCTGCACAAGATGAAGCAGGTGATTTCGCACAAGCTTATGTAATTGCACATGAAGTTGGTCATCATATTCAAAATTTATTGGGTATTTCCTCGCAAGTTCAACAGGCTCGTCAACGTGCTAATCAAGCTCAGGGTAACCAACTCTCAGTGCGTTTGGAATTACAGGCAGATTGTTTAGCAGGTGTATGGGCGAATCGTACACAACAGCGTACACAATTTCTTGAGCAAGGCGATATCGAAGAGGCAATGGATGCCGCAGAGAAAATTGGTGATGACTATTTGCAGAAAAAGGCACGTGGTTATGCTGTTCCAGATAGCTTTACCCATGGTACCAGTCAACAACGTATGCAGTGGTTCAATACAGGGATGAAATCAGGCGATATCAATAGTTGTGATACGTTTAAATAAGTTGTTTAAGTTCAATGGTTTAAAAAAGAGCACAAGATATGCTCTTTTTTTCTAAATAGATTTTCCAAGCCAATTTTTTATGTTAAAAAATATAACGAAAAAAGTCAGACTGTACTTTTTTTTGTAAAATTATATTGATTGTTAAATGGTCTTTTATTCTATATTTAATAAAGAAATGATTGAGTGTTTGATGTGCATTTAAATTAAAAATCGAAAATAGGGTTCGAATGGGTAATTATTTCTTTCTCCAAGTTTTTACAGTAGTTTTTGCGCTTTCTATTGCGACGACCATATTTAATAAACGTATACTCGGTTTTCCTCAAGCGATTGGTGTACCTATCGTTTCTGCAATTTTTGTCTTTATCTTGCAATGGGGTGCCAGTTTACTGAATGGTAACCAATTTATCTCGATTAATATTCATAATATTGAAGAGGCAGTGCGCCATGTCGATTTTTATGATTTTTTAGTCAATGGTGTGATTTGTTTCATTCTGACATCATCCGCATTGAAATTTAAAGTTTCTGATTTAAAAGTCTATTGGAAGCCGATCAGTATCTTAGCCACAATTGCACTATTGTTGTGTGCAGTATTTTTTGCAGGATTGGTGTTTGGCTTCCAGTTCTTGATTGGAAATCCTGTGTCTATTTTAGTGTTGTTATTACTTGGTTCAGCACTTGGAGCAACGGATCCAATTGGGATTAAAGGCGTACTGAGTTCAGTACGTGCACCACATCATTTGATGGTCAAATTAGAAGGTGAATCCTTATTTAATGACGCAATGTGTATTGCCGTCTTTATGACCTTATTGAATGTCCTTGAAGGTGAACATTTCAGTCTGATTGCAACCCTACAAACCCTATTATATGAAATTGTAGTGGCTGTGATCATTGGTTGGGCATTCGGTTTAGGGATTTTACGTTTATTACGTGGTAAACATGAGATGGAATCTCTCATCTTAACTACGGCATTGTTGGCGTGTGGTTCGTATCTTGTGGCATTGTTTGCGCACGCATCTGCACCAATTGCTTGTGTCATCGGTGGTTTGATCGTCGGGAATAAATGGAAAGAAATTCTACAAGACCGTGAAATTCGTGAGGTCAATCACTTCTGGCATACGGTTGAAGGGATTATTAATTCATTCTTATTCACTTTGATTGGTCTGGAAATCTTTATTTTGGATCTTAGTACCAGTCTTATTCTGGGTGGTATTTTTGCATTCTTTGCCCTGCATTTATCACGTTTTGCGGCAAATTTCCTTGCTTTTGCATTCTTCCCATCATTTCGAAAAAAGAGCTATAACGGTAGTCTTGCCATTTTGTCATGGGGAGGGGTTCGAGGAGGTATTTCACTTGCATTGATTCTTGCTGTGGCAAACGTACCAGAGTTACGTGATTACAGCAGTATTTTGATTGGTTATACTTTTATCAGTGTATTACTTTCAGGCGTGGTCTGTGGTCTAGGCTTACCTGCGGTAATGAATGCTTTTTATTACAATCCCAACGAAGAAACTCAAGGTTTCAAAGGCTGGTATCAACGCATGTGCAATAAAATGAATCGCAAAGGATTTAAATATATTGTGGGTGAGGATGCTGAAGGTCACGAAACAATTACGATTTATAATCCGGAAGCATTGGTTGATAAAAAATCTGATGATGGCGTTGCAACCGTTCATCACCCAGAAAAGGCTCAAGAAGTGAAGCGCTTGGAAAATCCAGCAAATTTCTGATTCAAAAAGTCACATTCAAATGTTGAACTTTAATGTCATACCAGCTTAAAAAATACCCTTCAACATGAAGGGTATTTTTTAAGGTCTCATAGATTAGCGAATCATTATTTCGCATTTTTTGCCAAGAAATCCAAATACGGCTTAATCAACAATTGCTCTTGTTCAAGAAGTGGTAAATGTCCTACACCTTTTAAGATTACAGGTTCTTGAGCATTTTTTAACAAACCCTTCAATTCAGCAGCAGCTTCAACATTGATAATTTGATCCTTATCACCCCATGCAATTAATACAGGCTGATCAATAGAGCGTGCTGCAATCGCAAATGAATCAGGGGTAAACAATTTAGACATTACAATCAATTGTTCAACCAGTTTTGTTGTGTTCGCAGATTGACTGATCATCAGTTTTTCTTGAGAGTCTTTTAATTCTTTTGGAATAAATGGTGGAAGGCTAGTCGCTATCTTCATTAAGCGATCAAAGTCGCCAGGTTTACTGACGATCATATTGCGTAAAGTGGTTGGATCTTTAAGATATGGCGTATTGGCAGATTTAAATACGCCTGCACTGTCGATTAAGAACAGTGACTTGGTATCGACAGGATACTGAGCAGCATATAGTAACGAAATCGAACCGCCCATTGAATGTCCTGCAACATTTAGACCATTCTCAACTTTGATTGCTTCTGCAAAACGACGTAACTTTTCAGTCAAATTCGGGAGTGAGTAGTCAAAATCATTTGGAACTTTACTATCACCTTGACCCGGTAAATCAGGAATAATGACATGATAATATGGCGTTAAATAACGTGCCACACGGTTCCAGTTGTCTCGGCTACCTGCAAGCCCATGTACAAGCATAAGCGTTGGTTTTCCTGCAGGTCCCCCTTCACTGTATGCCCAGTCAATATCACCAACCTTAACTCGTTTGGTTTCCATTCCAGCCCAAGCGCGTTCTTGTTGAAGAACACTTTGAATATCAATACTTGGAGCAGCATAGGTATTGGACAAACCGAGTGATGTCACAGTGCCCATGACCAATGCGGTAGATAAAAGCAGTTTATTGAAGATTCCTTTCATTTTTGCATACTCTTGTTGTTGTATTTCAGGTAGGGTTTAAGATTAGAATATGTACTATTAAATTACATTTGCCTAAAATGTTCGAAGCTTATTTTCTAAGTCAATTTTGTTGAGTTATTTTCAACATTTTTTAATTATTTAAATGTTAAGGTCTAATGCAAAATCATGAACTGGCGCAGATGATTTTAAATGTCATCGTGCAGATTCCAAAAGGCAAAGTGGCAAGTTATGGTCAAGTCGCAAAGTTTGCTGGCTTACCAAAACATGCACGGCTTGTCGGGCGTGTACTGGGACAACTTCCAGAAGATCATGATATTCCATGGTATCGGGTCGTCAACTCACAAGGTCGTATCAGTCTGAATAAATTGGATGAACATGGTATGTGTATACAGACGGCAAAATTACGCGAGGAAGATGTGGTCGTTGTTGATGGCAAAATTAATTTAAAAAAATACCAATGGTCACCTTAAAATTAAAAACCTCACCATAATTCTAGCGTGAGGTTTTTAGACATTGAGTCAATTTATTTAATGACTAAAACAGGAATTTGTAATTCAGTTAACAAATTTTGTGCAACACTTCCCATGATAATTTTTTTCAATCCTGTACGTCCATGTGAGCTAAGAATGACTAAATCAGTTTTTAAATCTTGCACGGCTTGATTTAATGTATGCGCAATATTTTCACCTTCAAGTAAGCGAGTTTCTACTTGGACGCCTTCTGCAGCGAATTGTGCTTTGGCTTCGTTGATATTGGTTTGAATAAATTCACGGGCACGTTCAATGAGCATATTACTTTGACCGTTTGCCAAATATTCTGATGCAATATATGGGTCCAATGTCATGACTTGTACAACTGTAATTTTACTTTTAAATGCTTTTGCAAATTCCACAGCATGTTTAACAACAGATAAAGATGTTTCTGAGCCATCTACAGGCACGAGAATGTTTTGATAAGCCATGACTATTTTCCTTATTTTAACAAAAAGCTGAATTGAATATTTATACGCATCACCAGTCTACAACATGATCATAACGCGAATATGAAATGAATAAAACCCAGTAAAAGCATAGGGATAATTAATATAAATATCATAAATTTAAATCAATGCATTAGCATAAACTCCCATTA
Source organism: Acinetobacter sp. Tol 5 (assembly GCF_019702905.1). Taxonomy (NCBI): domain Bacteria; kingdom Pseudomonadati; phylum Pseudomonadota; class Gammaproteobacteria; order Moraxellales; family Moraxellaceae; genus Acinetobacter; species Acinetobacter sp. Tol 5. The sequence continues at coordinate 1,231,038 of NZ_AP024708.1, forward strand.
GTTATGCGAGGGCTCCTGGTGATACTGTGCTGAGACAGGAATCCGCCAAAAATGAATTTAATCCATGCTATAATTAATGTGTATTTTATTGTTTTTAAAAATTAAATTACTTTGATTTATAAAACATATACAGAATAATGTACGGATAAAAAATCAATTGAAACAATTGGTAAATTGTAAATCAAAAACATGCTTTAGAATGAACTTGAAACAAACTCAAAGGGAATAAGACTGCTCCACATCATTTATACAAAAACATTGAGGAAATGATCATGGAATATCAAACAGTTATTATAGAAAAGAAAAATGGGGTAGGTTATTTAAAGCTTAACCGTCCAGAACAATTGAATAGCTTAACGCCTGAGATGAGTCTAGAAATTATAGAGATACTCAGGCAATGGAAAGAGGATGTTGAAGTTCGTGTGATTGTCATTGCAGCAGTTGGCAAAGCATTTTGTGCAGGGCAAGCAATAAGTCCAGAAGTTCTCAATAGTGGAGTCATTGACTTAGGTGAGGTGTTGGAAAAATACTTTAATCCACTCTTAGACATTATCAATGATATGCCCAAAGTCATCATCTGTGCGGTGAACGGCATCGCTGTTGGGGCGGGGGCGAGTTTACCATTGTTATGTGATATTACACTTGCAGCAAAATCAGCAAGTTTCTCGCAAATCTTTAGTAAAATTGGTCTTATTCCTGATTGCGGTGCAACATGGTTACTTCCACGCTTGATTGGCTTTGCTAAAGCCAAAGCATTGATGTTGACAGCAGAAAAGATCAGTGCAGAAGAAGCTGAACGAATCGGAATGATTTATAAAGTCGTGGCAGATGATCAGTTGGCTTTAGAAGTTGTACGTTTAGCTGAGTATTTTGCTACGCAAGCCAGTTTGAGTTTTGCATTGATCAAACAAGCGATGCGGGTCACCATGCACAATGATTTTTATACTCAAATTAAAGTTGAACAGGATTTACAAAGAAGGGCGGGTCAGTCGGAAGATTTTTTAGAAGGAGTCCGTGCTTTTTTAATGAAAGATCAAGCCCATTTTAAAGGACGATAAATCATAATGCCTATCTTTAAAAGCCAATCTAACAGCATTGTTCAATGGATAATATTGACATGGGTGTTCTTGCTCTCTCATGCTGCTGTTGCCGATCAAATTAAAGCCATTCCTTGGATAAAGCTAAAAACAGAAAGCTCACAAGCTAAACAAATTTGTCAGGCATTAAAAGTCAATTGTGGAAAGGATGTAGAAGTTTGGAAAAAGCAATCAGGGGCTGACACTCATTTATATTTAACTGACGATACACCGCAATTAATCGAATTTATAAAAGAAAACAATCAGTATGTTGTACTGAATTCTTGGAGTTTTCAGCAGTATCAGCATCATGGTCGTAACAGTGATTTTGATAAGGAATTAAACAATGATGGATTGAGTATTTATCCTGCATTTTATCCTTTAAATCGTCAAAAGCTTGCTATTGCTGTAGTTAAGCGCTGGAGTACGACTTACTCTGGAGGTGGAAGAGCAGAAGAGATCGCTGATTTTGTCATGTTAGAACCGAATCATGCCTATAAACTGGCGTTGGCTGATGTTGCTTTTCATTCATATGAGATGATTCGAGCTTGTTTTTCTCAAGAGGAATATCAATCTTCTCCACACTGTCATGATGAAAGTGGTTCTAATTTATCCATTCAATTTAAAGATATTGGCAAAGAGTATTATCAATGGCGGTTAAATTTTACTGATTTTAATTGGGAAGCGTTCAAACCTGAATCATCAAAAGTTGTAGAAAAGTCGTATAACATTGTGGTGCCTTTCAGCAAAAATAGTGACCTGATATTTTGAGTAAATAATCAACAAGATTACACAATACATAATTTAATTATGTATTGCATAAATTATAGATTTCTTATAGGATGAATTTAGAGTAAAAGTTCACTGTCACCAAACTGATATTTTTGGCATTAGACAGGCTGAATGATGGAATGAAAAGGACCAGCTTTCATGGTGCTTTGATCAATGAATCAAAGTAACGATAAGCTGTTCTCAGCATTAAAAAACGGATGAATTTATCTAAATAAGGGAAACTAGATGGATATTTTAGATAACCCATTAGAATTATGTGGTTTTGCTTTTATTGAATTTGTATCGACGGAAAATGGATTAGATCAAATTTTTGAAACCATTGGTTTTAGCAAAGTTGCAAAACATAAATCTAAAAAAGTGTATTTGTGGCGTCAAGGTAATATCAATATTATTTTGAATTATCAACCAGAGTCTTATGCTTCATTCTTTTTCAAAGAGCATGGACCTTCTGCTTGTGCAATGGGATTTAGAACCCGTGATGCAGCTAAAGCTTTTAAAAATGCTATAGCACTAGGCGCTGAACCTATGTATTCACAAGCAGGACCGATGGAATTGAATATTCCAGCGATTAAGGGAATTGGAGGAATGCCAATTTTCCTTGTAGATCGTGATATTTACGAAAATGATTTTGTTTTCTTTGATGATGTAGAAAAAAATCCGCGTGGCGCAGGGCTTAATGAAATTGATCATTTAACCCATAATGTGTATAAAGGTCGCATGGAATATTGGGCGAATTTCTATGAAAAAATCTTTAATTTTCAGGAAATTCGTTACTTTGACATTAAAGGTGAATATACCGGTTTGACCTCTAAAGCATTGACTGCGCCAGATGGTATGATCCGTATTCCATTGAATGAAGACTCAGACAAAGGGAATGGTCAAATTGCAGAATTTCTGGCTGATTTCAATGGTGAAGGTATTCAGCATATTGCCTTTATCACAGACGATTTAATTTCAACCTGGGATAAGTTGAAAGGTTTAGGTTTGAAGTTTATGACCGCGCCACCAGAAACTTATTATGAAATGTTAAAAGATCGTTTACCTGGTCACGGTGAACCAACTGAAGAGTTACAAAAACGTGGTATTTTGTTAGATGGAAATACCAAAGAAGGCGAGAAAAAGCTGTTATTACAGATTTTCTCTGAAAACATGCTTGGACCAGTTTTCTTTGAGTTTATTCAACGTAAAGATGATGATGGCTTCGGTGAAGGAAACTTTAAAGCATTGTTTGAATCTATTGAACGTGATCAAATCCGTCGTGGTGTATTAGAAGCCAAATAAAGTGATTGGTATCAGCAGAAAAAGCCAAGAAAGTGTTTTCTTGGCTTTTTTATTTGGGAGATAAAGCTATAACTTAACGCGTTTGAATGTATTGATTAATTGCAGCCACTTCATGTCTAAATAGTTCAAGTTTGTCACTGCCTGTATGCACAGGTAGAAATACTTCACTATCCAGAGCCACAATGCAGAATTCCATAGCTTGATGTGCATTAAAAATAGGTAAACCAATAGCATTGATGCCTGTAAGAAGATCACCTTGAGCAATTGCCATACCTTGTTCTAAAGTGGTTTCTTTAAGTTGAATAAATTCATCCCAATGACTCGGTTTAATCTGATAATGATTGATTGCGGCTTTTTCCCATTCCGCAAATATCAATGGTTTGATGATTGGCTCAGGTAAATATGCTGCAAAAACTCGCCCAGCAGCTGAGTTGACCAATGGCATAATTGAACCGACTTTTGTGACAATTGAAATTGGGTGATTAGATTCAATCGATTGTACAACCAAAGGACCTTTAGGTGACCATTTACTGATTTGAATACCACAGCCAATTTTATTTTGTAATTCATAAATTCGATGCTGTACCAACTGTAGGGCATCGGTATGTTGAATGCAGTTTAAACCTAAACGCCAAGCCTGATCACCCAGTGCATATTGACCATCTTCCAGTTGCTTTGCATAGTTCATGCGTATGAGGCTGACTAAATAACGATGTACTTTGGCAGGATGCATATCCAGCTTGCTTGATAGTTCTTTTAATATAATCGGTTTGTTATGTTCCAAAAGGGCATTGAGAACGGCTAAGCCCACTTCAAGTGATTGAACGCCACCAGATAACTTTTCTTCAATCATTCAACAACCCTTGATCGCATTTAATCTTGCAGCTTTGATTTGCTGTCGATATTTGATTTTACATTCAGCACATAATGCCTGAGCATGCTACAAAATAGAAATCATCTTTTTAAATGAGATAAATAGATGAATAGCATAAGCATACTATGCATTGAGCATTTTAGTGTGACTTTACCACGTATTGTATATCAACATGCTCAAGTTAAAATAACAGACCTTGCTGAAATTTAGGCAATAAAAATCGGGATCGAAGCCATTGATCTTCCATCCCGATCAGATTGTGCTTTATGCAGCTTGAATATTTTTAATCCTGACTGCTGTCGCCGCTTGAATGTCATCAAAACTGACATTATCTGCTAACTCAACCAGTTCTAAACCATTTTGAGTTACATCGAGTACACCTAAGTCGCTGATAATACGATGAACGACTCTGCGACCAGTCAATGGCAGGGTGCATTGAGGTAAAATTTTAGCTTGACCCTCTTTGGTCGTATGCTCCATTAAAATCACGACTTTTCGAACACCTGCAACAAGATCCATTGCACCGCCCATGCCTTTGACTTTTTTACCCGGAATCATCCAATTGGCGAGATCACCATGTTCAGAAACTTCCATCGCACCTAAAATAGCAAGGTCAACCCGACCACCACGAATCATGGCAAATGATTCTGAACTTGAAAAAAATGCACCACCTTTTTTAACGGTGACAGTTTGTTTACCAGCATTGATCAAGTCCGCATCTACATTGTCTTCAGTTGGAAATTCATCAATGCCCAATAAACCATTTTCGGATTGTAACCATACATCCATTCCTTCAGGGATGTAATTGGCAACCAAAGTCGGTAAGCCAATGCCGAGATTGACATAGAAACCGTCTTGCAACTCTTTGGCAGCACGTTGAGCTATTTGTTGTTTTGTCCAAGCCATTCTGTCACTCCTTATACTGCAACTTTTAATGTACGTTGTTCGATACGCTTTTCAGGCTGAGCATTGAGTACAATGGCATTGACATAGATTCCTGCTAAATGAATGTCATCAGGATCAATTTCACCAAGTTCAACAATATGCTCAACTTCAACAATCGTATAACGACCTGCCATTGCACACTCAGGATTGAAATTACGTGCAGTTTTTCGGAATACCAGATTACCAGCTTTGTCCGCTTTATAAGCTTTGATTAATGCAATATCTGCACAAAGTGAAGTCTCTAGGAGAAAAGACTGACCATTAAACTCACGAAGCTCTTTACCTTCAGCAATACTGGTACCAACACCAGTTGCAGTATAGAACGCTGGGATTCCAGCTCCGCCTGCACGAAGTTTTTCTGCCAATGTGCCTTGAGGTGTCAATTCAACTTCAAGTTCACCATTTAAAAACTGTCGTTCAAATACTTTATTTTCCCCAACGTAGGATGAAATCATTTTTTTGATTTGTTTAGACTGCAATAACAGCCCTAAACCATAATCATCCACGCCTGCATTATTACTGATGCAGGTTAGTTGCTTTACTCCACTTTGTTTAAGCGCATTGATCAAAGCTTCAGGAATACCACAAAGTCCGAATCCGCCCACAGCAATGGTTTGTCCATCTTGCACGATACCTTGCAGGGCTGCTTCGGCACTCGTTGATACTTTATTGACCATAATGATTACCCTAACTCAGCTTCATGTAAGAAATGCGTATGTTGAGGTGCGCGTTTGGTTCTGCTCCATTCATCCAGCATATCGACCTTCATTTCTTCAGTAATTTTTGAAATTTTCGCATCGGCATGAACATCGTTATATGTTAGTTCTAAACGATGTCCATTCGGATCAAAGAAGTAAATCGAGTGGAATATCCCATGATTGGTAATACCGAGCACTTTGACACCATTGGCTTCAAGATGCGATTTTGCAGAAAGAAGTGCATCTAAGTCTTCAACTTCAAATGCGATGTGTTGAACCCATTGAGGCGTATTTTCATCGCGTCCCATTTCTGGTTGAGTCGGTAATTCAAAAAACGCCAACACATTGCCTTGACCTGCATCAAGGAATAAATGCATATAAGGATCAAATGCTTTAGTTGATGGAACATGGTCTTCTGCAAAAGCCAAAATAAACTCCATGTTGAGCATTTTTTTATACCATTCCACTGTTTCTTTGGCGTCTTTACAACGATAAGCCACGTGATGAATTTTTTTAATTGCAAAGCTCATGATAAAACTCCTTTTTTGTTTATTCCCAATCTGGTTGTTGTTCTGGGGTCGCCTTTAAGAATGCAGGCAGGCTTAGGCAGTGTTGATCAATGGATTGAATCTTTGGAAAGTCGCTTAGATCAACATTGAAACGTTTGGCGTTATACACTTGAGGAATCAAACAACAATCTGCAAATGTGGCTTGAGTGCCGAAGCAGAATTGACCATTTGAATCTTTTAATTGCATCTCTAAGCTTTTAAAACCTTCAATAATCCAGTGTTGGTACCATTGATTTTTCTGTTCATCATTTACAGCGAGTTCATGTTTTAAATATTTCAGCACTCTGAGATTATCTAAGGGATGAATATCACAGGCGATGGTTTGTGAAAAAGCACGGATTTTGGCGCGCTCAACAAGATCTGTAGGTAATAAAGGAAGTGATGGGTAACGTTCTTCCAAATATTCCAAAATATTGAGTGACTGTATAAAAGACTGATCTTGATCAATCAAACTTGGTACAAGCTGGCTGGGATTGAGTGCGATGTAGCTTTCTTGTTGTTGCTCATTTTTGAGCAAATGGACAGGCTGTATGACATAATCCAATTGCTTGAGGTTTAAAGCGATCCGAACTCGATAAGCCGCAGAGCTACGAAAATAACTATACAGTTTCATCACACAATTCCTTGTGTTGCTTAAAGCTAAACTGTTTGGCTGGTAAAATCGTATTTGCCACCTGACCAAAGCCCACTCGAATAGCACCTTTTTCAGCATAGCCTTTCATTACTACACGGTCGCCATCTTCAAGGAAGCCGCGCTTTTCACCATTGGATAAGGTGAGGGGTTTGGTGGTGTTCCAAGTAAGTTCGAGTAGGCTTCCATAAGAATTTTCTGTAGGACCTGAAATTGTGCCAGAACCCATTAAATCTCCAACTTGAACATTACAACCTGAAATGGTGTGGTGAGTCAGCTGTTGCGCCATCGACCAGTACATGTATTTAAAGTTGGTTTGACAAATCACTTCACTTTGCTGTGATTGTGAGCTTTGTAGTTCCACACTGAGATGAATATCAAAACTGTTGGGAGTATGTTCTTTTAAATAATCTAATGGCTCTGGCAGTTGTTGCGGACCTTTGACTTTAAAGGGTTCTAAGGCTTGCATCGTTACCACCCAAGGTGAAATTGCACTGGCAAAGGTCTTGGCATTAAATGGACCTAAGGGCACATATTCCCATTGTTGAATATCACGTGCAGACCAATCATTCAGCAAGACCATGCCAAAAATATGATCCCACGCATCTTCAATTGCAATCGGTTCACCCAACTCAGTTGTCTTACCTACGATAAAAGCTGTTTCGAGTTCAAAGTCGAGTTTACGGGTTGCCGAAAAGAGAGGGCGTTCTTCATGAGGAAGTTTAATTTGACCAGAAGGGCGGACAATCTCCTTACCGCTAACAACCACAGAACTGGCACGACCATTATAACCCACAGGTAGCTCACTCCAATTTGGAAGCAAGGCATTTTTAGGATCTCTAAACATAGTTCCTACATTGGTTGCATGTTCTTTAGAGGAGTAGAAATCCGTATAGCCAGAGATTTGTACTGGTAAATGTAAGGTGACTGTATTTTGTTTGAATAATACTTTTTGGCGTAATTCTGGATGATCACGAAGGGTTGGATTGTCTGCAGAAAGCAAGTCTTGTAGGGTTTGGCGAATGTAATGCCAATTTTTTTTACCTGTTTCGATAAATTTATTCAGGCTGCTTTGATTAAAACACTGAGTTTTGCAATTTGGAAGTAATCCTAATGTTTCTAAAGCAGCGAGGTCGATTACCCAATCACCAATCGCGACACCGACACGTTTATCTCCCTGAGCGGTTTCACTAAAAATGCCATAAGGTAAATTATGAATGCTGAAATCAGATTGAGGTGCGATCTCAAGAAAGGTTGTTAAATGTTGTGTCATGGTGCGCTTTCCTTGTCTCTTATGAATGAGAACTTATTTCGTTTTCTCTTTTTCCACTCAAGCTTATGAAAAACAAATAAATATTATTGTTTTTATCCGTCTTCATTATGCTGACTAGTCCAGAATGATCTACATGATGATTTCTATCATACTGAAAATTAATAATTACACAATACATAATTTAATTACATAATTCATAATAATTGTTATTTGTTGAAATTTCTGCTTATATGCGCAGTTATGAGAAAAGTAAATCAATTATTTTTCGATTAGATATAGGCATTTTTGATTAACTTATGATATACGTAATTTTGAATATAAAAATTACGCGACAAGGATGAGAATAATCATATGTCAGAACACGAGCAAGGAAACCTGAAACATGGTTTAAGCAATCGCCATATTCAGTTGATTGCACTGGGTGGTGCAATTGGTACTGGATTGTTCCTCGGGATCTCGCAGTCGATCAAGCTTGCGGGACCTTCGGTGATCCTCGGTTATGCGATTGCAGGGCTGATTGCGTTTCTTATGATGCGACAGTTAGGTGAGATGGTGGTGCAAGAGCCAGTCAGTGGCTCATTCAGCCATTTTGCTTATAAGTACTGGGGCTCATTTGCAGGGTTTATGTCAGGCTGGAACTATTGGGTACTCAATGTTCTGGTTTGTATGGCTGAACTCAGTGCAATTGGTTTATATATCCAATATTGGTGGCCTGAAATCCCAACATGGATTTCAGCATTGGCGTTTTTTATTTTAATTAACGGCATTAATCTTTTGCATGTAAAATTTTTTGGTGAAATGGAGTTTTGGTTCTCCATCGTCAAAATTTTGGCAATCTTGGCGATGATTGGCTTTGGTTCCTATTTACTTGCAACGGGTACAGCAGGACCACAAGCAAGTATTACCAATCTCTGGGCATTGGGCGGTTTCTTCCCATTTGGTGTTGAAGGGTTGATCATGGCAATGGCAGTGATTATTTTTGCTTTTGGCGGTATTGAATTATTTGGAATCACTGCCGCAGAAGCGAGAGATCCTGATAAAACTTTGCCTAAGGCTGTGAATCAAATTATTTATCGTATTTTGATTTTTTATATCGCAACACTGTTTATTTTGTTTGCCTTGTTCCCTTGGAACAAAATGGCGGAAGGTGGAAGCCCTTTTGTTATGGTCTTTGCTTCGCTGGATAGTCAAGGCGTAGCGACTCTGTTGAACTTCGTGATTCTTACTGCAGCAGTTTCGGTATATAACGGAACGAGCTATTGTAGCAGCCGTATGTTATTGGGTTTGGCTCAACAGGGCAATGCACCGAAATTCCTTAAACATATCAATAAACGTGGCATCCCAACCAATGCAGTGCTTGTTTCTGCATTTGTCACTGTTTTATGTGTATTGTTGAATTATGCATTTCCAGAAAAAGCATTTGGTTTGTTAATGATGCTCGTGGTTGCCGCAATTGTGATTAACTGGGTGGTGATTTCATGGACACATCTAAAATTCCGTAAAGCTATGCTAGCGCAAGGGCAAACCACCAAATTCCCTAGTATTGCTTATCCATTCAGTAATTATCTGTGCATGATTTTTATGTTCGGTATTCTTGTTGTGATGTCATTTACCCCTGATATGCGCATCGCCGTAATGATGATTCCTGCTTGGATATTGTGTTTGATGTTTGCCTACTATCTAAAACAAAAAAAGTTAAAGAATGCGCATCGCAATGTAGCTTTAAATTCAGATCTATAAGCAACAATTGGTTAAATCTTATAAAAAGGGTTAAATGAAAATTTAACCCTTTTTTGTTTTGATAAGATTGAGCCTACATTTTACTCATTGGTTTGATTTTTTAAGAATTGTATTAGTTGAAGTAGATCATCAGTCTGTAATTGCGCTCGCATTTTCAATATTTGCTTTTCATCAAGTTCATAAAGCCTTAGGGAGAGTAGTTGTGCAATCTCTTGCTCAGTAAAGCGATATTTAATGAGCTTCGCAGGTACACCGCCCACAATTGCATACGGTGGGACATCTTGGGTGACTACTGCACCTGTTGCAACAACAGCACCTTCACCGAGTTTTACGCCTTGCATGATCATGGCACGACTCCCAATCCAACAACCATCCGCAATGACTGTATCCCCGGCAGGTAAAAAACTACGGGTATCAAAAGGAAATGTTGAGATCCAGTCAGGGCGGTGTAACTGATTCCCTCCCATCATGATTACGGATTCAGCACCAAAACAAACGAAGTTACCGATATACAATTGGTCAATCGGCTTTTCGGTAGTGGATGCTTTGTCATGTAAATAACGCACTACACAACGCTCAAAACCTTGATCCCAATACGCTGAGTAATAGGAGTAATTACCTTTTATATGAATGTTTGGATTTTTAACAGTTTTGGAAATAAATTCAAATTCACACCAGTGTTTTACTGGTGAATTTATCGAGTTAGGCATTCTAAAGGTTGCTTGATGTGCGGAGAGTGTTGTGACTATTTTATATGAGCTTTATAGGATTGAGCTATATAAATTCAATAAAATAGCCTAAGTAAACCAACATCATTTCCATGTTCTATCTTTAAAAAGTGAGAAATATTTGAATGATATTTCAGCTTGGTTTGTTTTAAATAAGTTTTAAATGAAGCAAATGCGAGCCATGCGTATGACGAATATGATCTGCACGATGGTTAAAATAGCGCTCAGTGATCTGTTGACCTGATAAATCTTCCAAGACTTGATATCCCATTTTGATCACTGCCTGATGTAAAGCATCTGAACCAAAAGCACCGATCAAAGGTTCTTTAAGAAATTGAGTAAATTGAGTTAAAGCAAACGCACCAAACCGTTCTATACCTTGTAATTCTCTATAATCAATCGAGTAGTCCATAACCACTTCACTTTGTTTATGTGCAATGGATGCAATATTTTTCAAAGTGGCTAATGTGGTTTGCGGTGTTAAATAATGCGTTGTGCCTAACCAAGAGAAAAAAGCAGGGTGTTTAGATTGGAAACCACTTCGGGTTAAAACTTCAGAAAGCTTTTCTTTTTCAAAATCAATGCTGACAAATTCAACATTTTCAGGCAATTGTTGGGATGTAGAAATCTTCTTTAACTTCTGTATTTTGGTCTTCTGTGTATCAGGATGATCAACTTCGAATATTTTAAGTAGCGGATATTGAGCTGCTAAACGTAAAACAAATGAGTCTAAGCCTGCACCGACCAAGACATATTGATGGATTTGATGGTTCTCAATTGCATGTTGTAAAAGATCTTCACAATATCGTGAACGACCAACCACTTGCCCAGTCAATTTACCAAAGGTTTGATTCATCAACTTTGAATTAAGTGTTTTGCAAAACAAGGCGTTATTCAGTAATACCCGCCAACGGCTATTGGTCATTGCTAAAGCGTACGGATCTGAAAATACAGGATCGCTAGCGTTTAAATGGTGGTTGGCACGCAGAGCAGCCGCTGCTTCTGCTGTGCGACTTACACGCCCAGCTTTCATATTGTTCCTCAAGAAATTTTTATTTTCCATCAATCTAATGCAAATAGATTATTTAACAATGGCAATAAATTTTGACAAGGTGGTGATAATTGCTATTTTTAAGGCATCTGATCTTTACCAGTATAGTCAATTTGTTAAAAACTCATCCAGCAAAATATAATTTATCCTGAGTGAAAAGATTAAAAAATTAGAATATGTAATTGAAAAATATATATTTTATTTTTTTGTTTTAGCTCTAAAGTGTAAAATGATTTGCACAAGCGATGCCTCCTTAACAATTGCATATGATGGGTTATTTTTTTTCAGGTTGTTTGAATTATTGTTGTTGTAGAATCAAATATTATTCTCGAAAAGAAAAAAGGGCTGAATAATCAGCCCTCAATATGATGAGTAGTTTTACTTAGATATACTCAACACTGACCACTTCATATTCGACTTCGCCTTGAGGCGTGACGATTTTTACTTCATCGCCTTCATTTTTACCTAAAAGACCACGTGCGATAGGAGAGTTCACTGAGATTTTATTAATTTTAAAATCTGCTTCATCATCACCTACAATCTTATAGGTTTTCTTTTCTTCAGTATCTAAGTTTTCAATCGTAACTGTTACACCAAAAACAACACGACCTGTTTGCTCAAGTTCTTTTACATCGATCACTTGGCAAGCACCGAGTTTACCTTCAATGTCTTGGATACGACCTTCACAGAAACCTTGTTGTTCACGTGCTGCGTGGTATTCTGCGTTTTCTTTTAAATCCCCATGTTCACGAGCTTCTGCAATTGCAGCAGTAATACGTGGACGATCAACAGATTTCAACTGTTGTAATTCTTTCTCTAAGGCAACCTTGCCTTCGGGAGTCATAGGATAACGTTGCATTGTTGTCCCTCAGTTTCGTATTTAAAAAAATACTGGTTTAGAAATGAAAAAAGCCCGCCACCGATAAGGTGACGGGACTTATCGGAAACGAATTAACCTAGTGTTTGCAAATCTTGCAAGCGATATACATCCATTGGCAATTGAATTGCTAAAGCTTGGCATACAGCATCAGCACCATTCAAGGTTGTTGTGTAATACACTTTACCTTGGAGTGCAGAGCGACGGATTGAGAATGAATCCTGCTGAGCTTGTTTGCCTTCAGTGGTATTGATAATGAGGTGAATCTCGCCATTTTTCAAGCGGTCAACAATATTAGGACGACCTTCTGTGACTTTGTTCACACGTTCACATTCAATACCAGCGTCTTTAATGACATCATAAGTACCGCCAGTTGCGATAATTTTGAAGCCTAAATCCACCAATTGTTTCGCAATACCAGGTGCACGAGGTTTGTCTGAATCACGTACTGAAATAAATACATGTTTCACTTCACCTTCAGTTGGCTTTCCTGGTAAACGATCATTAGAGCCTAACACAGCTTTGTAGAAAGCTTCACCAAAAGTTTTACCCACACCCATAACTTCACCAGTAGATTTCATCTCTGGTCCAAGAATTGGATCAACACCTGGGAATTTATTGAATGGGAATACTGCTTCTTTTACTGCAAAATGAGTTGGGATAATTTCTTTTGTGAATCCTTGAGATTCTAAAGATTGACCAGCCATACAACGTGCAGCAACTTTTGCTAACGATTCACCAATACATTTCGATACAAATGGTACTGTACGAGATGCACGTGGGTTAACTTCAAGAATATAAACATCGTTGCCTTTTACAGCAAATTGAACGTTCATCAAACCAATAACGCCAAGCTCTTTCGCCATAGCCACTGTTTGACGACGCATTTCATCCTGAATCTCTTGTGAAAGAGAGTAAGGTGGAATCGAACATGCTGAGTCACCAGAGTGAATACCTGCTTGTTCGATGTGTTGCATAATTCCACCAATCACAACATCTTTACCGTCAGATACGCAGTCAACATCAACTTCTGTCGCATCATCAAGGAAGTGATCGAGTAATACAGGTGCTTCGTTAGATGCTTGAACCGCATCACGTAAGTAGCGCTTAAGTTCATCGTCATTGTAGACGATTTCCATTGCACGACCACCAAGCACATAAGAAGGACGTACTACCAATGGATAACCCACTTTAGATGCTTCAGCCATACCTTCTTCAGCAGATTTTACAATGCTGTTGCTTGGTTGGCGAAGATTCAAACGTTGAATCATTTGTTGGAAACGTTCACGGTCTTCTGCACGATCAATTGCATCAGGAGATGTACCAATAATTGGAGCCCCAGCTTCTTCCAAAGCACGTGCCAATTTCAATGGTGTTTGACCGCCATACTGCACAATGATGCCTTTTGGCTTTTCAGTACGCACGATTTCAAGTACGTCTTCCAGTGTGATTGGTTCGAAGTACAAACGGTCAGAAGTATCATAGTCTGTTGAAACAGTTTCTGGGTTACAGTTGACCATGATGGTTTCATAACCATCTTCACGCATAGCAAGCGCAGCATGTACACAGCAGTAATCGAACTCAATACCTTGACCAATTCGGTTAGGACCACCACCGATGACCATAATCTTGTCTTTGCTAGACGGATTAGATTCACATTCTTCATCATAAGTTGAATACATATAGGCTGTATCTGATTCAAACTCAGCAGCACAGGTATCAACACGTTTGTAAACTGGATATACACCCAAGTTCCAACGATGCTTACGGAATTGCTTTTGCGAAATACCCATTAAGTTTGCGATACGCAAATCAGATAAACCTTTACGCTTAAATGAACGGATATTGTCAGCGTTTAAGTCACCAAAACCTAAAGTTTTAATTTGTTCTTCAGTCTTGATGATGTCTTCGATTTGGATCAAGAACCAACGATCAATATTGGTTGCAGCGAAAACTTCTTCTAGAGTAAAGCCATGACGGAAGGCATCAGCAACATACCAAATACGATCTGGACCAGGTACTTTAAGCTCAACTAAGATTTTATCTTTTGCGCCTTCTGTACCCACAGCGATTTGTTCATCGAAACCACAAGTACCGACTTCAAGACCACGTAATGCTTTCTGTACAGACTCTTGGAAGTTACGACCAATCGCCATCACTTCGCCCACCGACTTCATTTGTGTTGTCAATGTTGCGTCAGCTTGTGGGAATTTCTCGAAATTGAAACGAGGAATTTTAGTCACTACATAGTCAATTGCAGGCTCGAATGATGCAGGTGTAGTACCGCCAGTGATGTCATTTTTCAATTCATCAAGGGTATAACCGACTGCAAGTTTCGCTGCAATTTTTGCAATAGGGAAACCTGTTGCTTTAGATGCAAGAGCCGAAGAGCGAGATACACGAGGGTTCATCTCGATCACGACCATACGACCGTCTTTCGGATTAATACCGAATTGAACGTTTGAACCGCCGGTTTCTACACCAATTTCACGAAGTACCGCTAAAGACGCATTACGGAGTAATTGGAACTCTTTATCAGTCAGTGTTTGTGCAGGCGCAACAGTGATTGAGTCACCTGTATGGACACCCATTGGATCAAAGTTTTCAATGGTACAGACAATGATACAGTTGTCGTTTTTGTCACGAACAACTTCCATCTCGTATTCTTTCCAACCAATCAATGATTCATCGATCAACAATTGTTTAGTTGGCGAAAGATCGAAACCACGCTCACAAATTTCAATAAATTCTTCTTTGTTGTAAGCGATACCACCACCTGAACCACCCATCGTAAATGATGGACGAATGATGACAGGGAAACCAAAACGCGCTTGAATTTCAAGTGCATGTTCCATGCTTTCAGCAACATCGGCACGAGGACATTCTAAACCGATCTTACGCATAGCAATGTCGAACAATTTACGGTCTTCAGCTTTTTCAATCGCTTCTTTGGTTGCACCGATTAATTCAACATTATATTTTTTTAAGATACCGTTGGCATCAAGTGCAAGTGCACAGTTCAATGCCGTTTGACCACCCATAGTTGGAAGAACAGCATCTGGGCGTTCTTTCTCAATGATCGCAGCTACAGTCTGCCACGTAATCGGTTCAATATACGTTGCATCTGCCATTGTTGGATCAGTCATAATGGTGGCTGGGTTAGAGTTCACCAAAATAACACGATAGCCTTCTTCACGAAGGGCTTTACATGCTTGTGCACCTGAGTAATCGAACTCACATGCTTGTCCGATGACAATCGGACCCGCACCAATAATTAAGATGCTTTTAATGTCTGTACGTTTAGCCATGGTCGCTTCCTTAATTACTTCTTAGATGCTTCAATAAGTTCGATGAAATGATCGAACAATGGGGCACAGTCATGTGGACCAGGGCTTGCTTCAGGGTGACCTTGGAAGCTAAACGCAGGTTTATCTGTACGATGAATCCCTTGTAGAGTTTGATCGAATAAAGATTTGTGCGTTGCTTTAAGATTTGCAGGTAAAGTTTCTGCATCTACAGCGAAGCCATGGTTTTGAGAAGTAATCATCACTGTACCGTGGTATTGACTTTGGTCATCAATGTTTTGTACAGGATGGTTTGCACCATGGTGACCATGTGGCATTTTTACTGTTTTAGCACCAGATGCTAAAGCAAGAATTTGGTGACCTAAACAAATACCAAATACAGGCAGGTTTGTAGTTTCAACAATAGTCTTCACAGCTTCAATCGCATAATCACATGCTGCTGGATCGCCAGGACCATTTGAAAGGAACACACCATCTGGATTAAGTGCGAGCACTTTTTCAGCAGGGGTTTGAGCAGGAACCACAGTCAACTTACAACCGCGATCTACAAGCATACGTAAGATGTTGGTTTTGACACCATAATCGTATGCAACTACATGAAATTTAGTTTCAGGTTGAGAGAAGCCTTTGCCTAATGTCCATGAACCTTCAGTCCATTCAAAACCTTCAGGATCGCAACATTCTTTAGCAAGGTCTAAACCGTTTAAGCCACCAAAGGCACGTGCTTGAGCAATTGCTTCTTCTTCAGTGATGTTTTCACCTGCAAGAATACAACCGTTCTGTGCACCTTTGTCACGTAAGATTCGTGTTAATTTTCGTGTATCAATATCAGCAATGGCAACGACGTTATGTTGTTTTAAATATTCGCCAAGAGATTGATTTGCGCGGAAATTGCTGTGTAATAAAGGAAGGTCACGAATGATGAGACCATTCGCCCAGACTTTATGAATTCGACCTGATTCAGTGTCTTCTTCATTACAACCAGTATTACCGATATGAGGATAAGTTAAAGTTACAAGTTGCTGTGCATAACTTGGATCAGTCAAAATTTCTTGATAACCAGTCATGGCAGTGTTAAAAACGACTTCACCAGTCGTACTTCCCGTAGCGCCGATCGATGTACCTTTAAAAACAGTACCGTCAGCAAGGGCTAAAATGGCGGGGGTGCTCAAACCATAGCTCCTGAACTAAAACCACAAAAATAGGGCTGTAAAAAAGCGAGTAGACGAAAAAAAAGGAAGGCTAATTAAATCCTACCCTCCTCATGTCTGCTCGCTTATAACTTAACAGCGCATTATACGCATGAACTGATTAAAAGTCCATTTTATTTAGGTGGATATTGTGAGATAAATGCCTTGCTATTTTTTACTAGTTCTGCTTTTCATATGAATTTTTTGAAATTGTAAGTATTTAATAATTGTCAGACAAATCAAAATCTAAAATTTATTTCTTCACGCTATCTTATTGTTTCGTATTCCAGGGGGAATCAATATGACGATATCTAAAGAAAGTGTGACTGAAAAAGTAACAAAAGATACAGCAGCTTTGAAAGAGGTTGTAGCTGAAACTACGGAAAATTTAGAGAAACTGGGCAAAGATGCGCAGCAAAAAGTCTCTCAAGCTGTGGCGGATACTCAGAAAAAACTGGAAGCTGAAACAGAGCAACTGAATGAACAGGTTCAAGATCAAGTCCAAAACTTCAAACAAGATTTGGTACAACGTCTTGATGTAATCAAAACCCAATTTTCTACTTCACAAAAAGACTTGGTTGAATTAGCTGATTTCTTAAAATCGGAATTAAGCCTTTTGGTGAAAGAGTTGACTGAAGTAGGTAAAGAAATTCGTGAAGATGTTTCACAAATTTCCTCTAAACATAAAGTTCAGCTCACTGAAACACTAAAACGTTCTAAAGAGCATACGTTGGAAGTTTGGCATAAAGTTACGACAAAGCAATAAGTTGTTGTTTGGGCTGTATATAAACAACTATACCTAAATAAAAAGTGAGGCAAATGCCTCACTTTTTATTTAAAAGACAATTCAACAGTGACGATTAAAAGGTATGTAACCAGTCGCGTTTATTGTGAAAGTCAGCTTGCTGTCCGCTATGCTGCATGGCGAAGAAGTGTTGACCTTGTGTGGTATTCAAAACAGCACTGAGTCCTATAAATAGATCAGACCACTTGAGTTTATGTGCAAGCATAAACTCAGTCAGATCTAAACTCACATTTAATCCATAATGTGTACGCTTAAGCTGATTTAATTCAATATCGTATGCAACTACAGGAGGCATATTCTCAGGATAGCGATATTCTTCAAATTGATAGGCTTGCCAAGCTTGAGAAGGGGAGAGGTTAACTTCTCGATATTGATCTTCGCCCTGCACGCCAATAAAAATTTCAAAACAGGTATTTTCCCAAAGAAAATCTTGACGCGGATGTGCTGTAACAGGTTCAGGGTATACAATAAATTGATTGGGATCTCTTAACCAATAACCTACATTTAAGGTGTAGGGATTGACCTGCTCAATCGCACCCACTAAAGAGATACTTTGAAAACGACGATCAAAAGCATTCAGTTCGTAACTTGCCATGAAAATAAATCTTAATTAGAAAGATGAGCGTGACGAACCAAATTAGAGAGTTTTTGATTTTGTTTGGCTGCTTTTTTGTAAAGCAAAGCAATTTTACCGATGGTTTGCACCACTTCTGCGCCAGTTGTTTCAGCTATTTCAGTGATGGTTGCTGTGCGTGCTTCGCGATCTTCGCCCGCAATTTTAACTTTAATTAACTCATGATCATTTAAAGCACGGTTTAATTCTTCAACGACACTTTCAGTCAAGCCTTTATCACCAAGCATTACAACTGGATTTAATGCATGTCCGATTTGACGTAAACGTTTACGTTCTTGGATAGATAGAGTCGCCATAAAAAATAACCTGATTTTAAAAACGACTTAGTATAACAAAAGCCATATCGCTGCGCTGTAAATTCTGTAGAAATATTCGATGAAGCTTATTCAAAAAAACATATCAATATCTATCGATTTTAATCCATATGTATACTGCAATGAGAATATTTTTCACGTACAATCACAAGTTAGTTATCCGTTTAGATCAAGAGAGTTATGGCTACACGCATTACCAACCAGAAGTTATCCAAAAGTAGTCGTGCGTGGATGAGAGAGCATTTAGATGATCCTTTTGTGAAAAAAGCACAAAAAGAAGGCTATCGTGCTCGCGCAGCATATAAACTTCTTGAAATTCAAGAAAAATATAAAATGATTAAACCCGGAATGACTGTGGTTGACTTGGGAGCTGCACCAGGAAGCTGGTCGCAAATCGCAGGAAAACTGGTCGGTGATAAGGGTTTAGTGATTGCTTCAGACATTTTGGAAATGGACGCTTTACCAGATGTTACTTTTTTACAAGGTGACTTTAGAGAAGAAGAAGTTTTCGAAAAATTGTTAAATATTTTAAATGGACGCACTGTAGACGTTGTAATTTCAGATATGGCCCCCAATACATCAGGTAATAGGGCTGTAGATCAACCTCGCCAGATTTATTTGTGTGAACTTGCGTTAGATTTTGCCAATAAAGTTCTAGGACCTAAAGGGCAATTTGTAGTTAAGGTTTTCCAAGGCAGTGGATTTGATGAGTTCCGAAAGCAAGTCGTGGACAGTTTTGATGTATTGAAAACAGCAAAACCTGCTGCTTCACGTGCACGTTCAAAAGAAGTTTTTTTAATTGGACAGGGTCGTAAAAAAGTTTCGCAATAGCGGGCATTTTTAAGGTATGTTCTTAGTTCGTAATGAATTGCCAACAAATGCTTGCCAAGTTGTTAAAAATTGTGCATTTTGTACCTTTTTAATCTTTATTGCGAAATTCATTACTCGCTTTTTGTTACGATCAAGCATGATTGAGCCTGATCAAAATAGTTATATATGGGAATAAAGCTTTGAGCGATTACTTCAAAAATGCCGTATTGTGGCTGGTCATACTGGGTGTGCTGATCTTAATCTTCAGCAATCTCAGTGACCGCAGTAAGCCTTCTGCGATGAATTATTCTGAATTCGTCACAGCGGTGAATGCTGGTCAAATTAGTAAAGTCACAATTGATGGTGAAAGAATAAGCGGCGAAAAAAAGAACGGTTCGAACTTTGAAAGTATTCGCCCAGCAGTTCAAGATCCTGAACTGATGCCTACACTCATCAAAAATAACGTTGTTGTTGAAGGTACTGCACCTCAACGTCAAGGTTTGTTGATGCAACTTCTCATTGCAAGTTTCCCTGTACTCTTAATTATTTTATTGTTCATGTTCTTCATGCGTAACATGGGCGGTGGTGCAGGTGGTAAAAATGGTCCAATGAGTTTTGGGAAATCGAAGGCGAAAATGCTTTCGGAAGACCAAATTAAAGTAACATTTGTTGATGTTGCAGGTTGTGATGAAGCGAAACAAGAAGTTGTTGAAATCGTAGATTTCTTAAAAGACCCTGCAAAATTCAAACGCTTAGGAGCAACAATTCCTAAAGGCGTGTTGATGGTTGGTCCTCCAGGTACAGGTAAAACTTTACTTGCGAAAGCGATTGCGGGTGAAGCAAAAGTTCCTTTCTTTAGCATCTCTGGTTCTGATTTCGTTGAAATGTTTGTAGGTGTGGGTGCTTCGCGTGTACGTGATATGTTTGAACAAGCGAAACGTCATGCACCATGTATCATCTTTATTGATGAGATTGATGCTGTTGGTCGTCATCGTGGTTCAGGTACTGGTGGTGGTCATGATGAGCGTGAGCAAACATTAAACCAGATGTTGGTTGAAATGGACGGTTTCGAAGGTAACGAAGGTATTATCGTTATTGCTGCAACCAACCGTGCCGACGTACTCGATAAAGCATTGTTACGTCCTGGACGTTTTGACCGTCAAGTGATGGTGGGTCTTCCTGACATCAAAGGTCGTGAACAGATTTTGGCAGTGCATTTGAAGAAACTTCCATCTGTAACAGGTGTTGATCTTAAAGTACTTGCACGTGGTACACCGGGCTTTTCTGGTGCGCAATTGGCAAACCTTGTCAATGAAGCGGCATTATTTGCTGCACGTCGTAATAAGAACACTGTCGACATGCATGACTTTGAAGATGCTAAAGACAAGATCTATATGGGACCTGAACGTAAGTCGATGGTGATTCGTGAAGAAGAACGTCGTGCGACCGCTTATCATGAAGCAGGTCATGCGATTGTAGCGGAAATTCTTCCGGGTACAGACCCAGTACATAAAGTAACCATTATGCCGCGTGGTTGGGCGCTTGGTGTGACTTGGCAGCTGCCAGAACATGACCAAACCAGCCATTACAAGTCTAAGATGTTGAATGAACTTTCTATCTTATTCGGTGGTCGTATTGCAGAAGAAGTATTCATTAACCAAATGTCGACAGGTGCTTCTAACGACTTTGAACGTGCAACTAAAATGGCGCGTGCAATGGTCACCAAGTACGGTATGTCTGACAAAATGGGTGTGATGGTTTACGAAGATGAAAACCAAAATGGTTTCTTTGGAAACGTAGGTAGTCGCACTATTTCTGAAGCAACTCAACAACAAGTTGATCAAGAAGTACGTCGTATTCTTGATGAACAGTACAAAGTTGCACGTGATATTCTTGAAAATAACAAAGATATTGCGCATGCAATGGTGAAAGCCTTGATGGAATGGGAAACTATTGATCGCGATCAAATCCGTGACATCATGGAAGGTCGTGAGCCGCAACCACCTAAGGTTTATGTTGCTGATAATCCAGTGATTGATGTGACGCCTACAGATGGTCCATCAACTCCGCCACCATTACCAGCAACCTGATTGGAATAAATCAAAAAGAGTCTCATACGAGGCTCTTTTTTTATGCAAATACAATTTATTATTAAAAGAATTTATCTTGAAATGGAGTGTAATTGCTAAACTAAAGCGACTTAATCATGGAGAGGCGACATGCAATTGGTGTCACTGCCGAATAAAATTTTGCGTTGCGGGCGTTTGAGTTTAGATCTATCAAAAGCGCATGTTATGGGGATACTGAATGTAACTCCAGATTCTTTTAGTGATGGAGGTCTACATAATCAAAAAGATCAAGCCATTGCATATGCTAGACAAATGATTGATGCAGGTGCAACTGTGATTGATGTCGGTGGTGAATCTACACGACCTGGTGCATCAACTGTAGCAATCACTGAGGAAATCCAACGCGTCATTCCTGTAATTGCTGAGCTTGCCCAATATGACGTGGTGATATCGGTTGATACTTCGCAACCAGAAGTGATTCGTGAAGCAGTCAAGGTCGGCGCACATATTTGGAATGATGTAAGAGCATTAACTCGTCCAAATGCATTGCAAACAGCTGCAGAACTAGATATTCCTGTGATTATTATGCATATGCGTGGTGAACCAACAACCATGAACCAACTGGACCAATATCAGGATGTAACTCTGGATGTGATTAAGGAACTTCAACAACGTGTCGATCAAGCGATACAAGCAGGGGTTAAGCCTGAAAACATCATGATTGATCCCGGTTTTGGTTTTGCTAAAAATGCGCAACAGAACTTAAAATTATTGAATGAGTTTTATAAATTGAACGCAATGGGATATCCCATTTTATCCGCCTTATCACGTAAGCGTTTTATTGGAGAGGCTTTAGGTGGAGCAGATGCTCAAAATCGTGCGATAGGCAGTGTCGCTGCGCATTTGATGAGTATTCAGCAAGGTGCATGTATGGTACGTGCACATGATGTAAAAGCAATGTCAGACGCCATTCAAATTTGGCAGGCAATGCGTACCGCGATTTAGCGATAGGTGTTTTAAATTGAATTTGATTGGATCAAATGATCTTTCTTCATAGGTATAAGTATGACGATTGAAGCGCATTTCTCTCTCTAATCAGAAAAGTGATTTAAAAAAATAGCATTAAGGTCGCAAGTAGATTTGGTGAATTGTATGGTTTGTGTTATATAAGCGCGTGAATTGCTGTTTTATTTTAGGTTGCTATGTTTAACGATCTACTTCTCCCAATGTTCGATGATGAATATTATCCCGATATTCTAGTTGCCGAAATAAAGCAACTCATTGAACAATTTGCTAAAAAGGTGGCTAAAACCAGTTTTAGCGATGCTGAAATTTATTCTTTGGCAAATCTGACTGTGACTGAAATTAATGAAATGAAGCCTCAGTTTGAAGACTTAGACTCCTCACTGGATGATACTGCTGCAGATTATATTGCTGAAGCGTTGATGATGGTGATACAGGATCAAGGTTATCTTGATCTTGAAATGGAAGAGCTGGTTGCAAATAGAGAGTGGTAAACACTCTCTTTTTTATTGCAAGATTTGAATCTTGGAAACATTAAAATTCGATAGTTGCTATAGTGCTCAATGGTTATAAAATTATTTTGGGTCGTTTGTTTTGTTTAAGTCTTATTTTATTCAAACATCTTCATCTATAAAAAATTAAATCTTTAATTTAGCGACGATTAAAATATTGTAGGTAGATTGCAGGATAATTTTATCGCTTGAATATGCTAATTTTCTGATAAAAACATAAATATGTATTAATTTTAAACATTTAAATATCAATTGTTTAAAGTGTGAGCATTAGTTTATTTAAGTGCTTGACGTAGGGTGTATAACTTTAGATAATGCGCACACAGTTTATGGCTATGTAGCTCAGTTGGTTAGAGCACCGCACTCATAATGCGGGGGTCACAGGTTCAAGTCCCGTCATAGCCACCATTTTTATAGACCATGCTCACCGCATGGTCTCTTTTTTTGTGTGATCAGGCTGAATTAAATCAAACATTATTTTAATAAAGCTTGATATGTTTATAACAAAAACAAGAGAACTGAAATTGTTACATGAGGATGTTCAATTTATCCAACACATCGTAGTCATATATTAGCCTTTTACCAATGTACGTGTCGTGATGGTTTTTTAAATAAGGGCAAGCTTTATCAACCATAAAATTTCTCGTACTACTTTTACATATCCTCAATCTGTTGAGAGCAGTTACAGTAAAATATAATTTGCTTTGACTCACAAAATCTATGATATGAAAATTTTGTTTGATGATATTAAGCTTTTATTAATGTAACGTGAATTCGATACAATTAAATCTTCAACTCATTGAAAGATAATAAATCTATGTGGATTTTTTCTGGATTTTCATCCGATTTTGGATGAGGAGCGGAGCTCCGCAAGGGCTCGCCATACTTGTTTTGGCATGAGGAGCGAAGCTCCGTAAGCGCAACCATCAATATAGTTTTATTTCTCTTGACCAATAAAATGAAGGCGATCAATAGATTGTTTGATGATCTAAAGCTTGTACTGCCACGCTTTAGTGCTAAAGTTTAAATTCTTTTGCGTAGGCGATGGCTCACTTTTCAGAGATGAAAAGTGACAAAAATCTTTCGTTGAGCGAGGGGTACATCCTTTACCCCCGCTGAACATGGCGACATCCATGTCGCCTCAAGATCGCAAGACCATCAATGATTCAAAAAGTACAAAATAAATGAATCATCCAAATCACTTGTATGAATAATCAGGCGGTTTGACTGTATCATCTTTCATCAAGGATTTTTATCGTACTCAGGTTAATGTACTTTATATTGATGATTTAAATCGATTAACTGAGACGTTGTCTATAGAAAGACGATCTATGTTTTATCAATGGTTATGCTTTCTCAGCAAGAAAATTTTCTATAAAGCGCTGGGTTTGTGGATCCAAGTAGAATGGTGCTATCAAAGATTGGATGATGCTGTCTAACAAGCCGTGCTGTTCTAATGCACCTAATGTATGTGGAATAAAGCGATCTGCTTCAATGAATAAGTCATTTTTATCTAGACCTACAGAGTGTAATAATTCCTGTAGACTGTATTCACCAAAATATTCATAAAATGCTTCTACTACATTAAGAATAACCTGTTGCATATATTCTGTTTCGCGAAGCTCTTTCCATGTTTCATAAACCAAGATAAAGAACTCTTCAAAATCTATGGATTGAAGTTGAGAAAACGTTTCTTTTAAGGAGCGTTGTTTGATTTCAGTCCAGATGTGTGTCGCGATATCTGCTAAATCCTCATTGGGAAGCATAATAATCGTGCTGAGTTGTTTACGTATTGCTGACGCAAGTTGGTTTTCTAATTTTAATTCAATATTTTGCTGTTGGTCTTGGATAAAGCTCATGACTTTGGAACCAAGACGATTTTGTTTAACTGTGTAGTGGCGAAGCTGATTAAGCCAAGGTGTGTTACTTTCAACAATTTGATTGGCGAGTTGTAAGCTGACCTGTTGAATCTGCGGATTATGTTGTAAATTTTCTTGAAGATAATCTCGGAGCTGTTCAAGTTCTAAAATTTTGAACATCCATAATTCAAATGATTCATCTGAAAGTAAATCATTGATAACGGTTTGGCTACCAATTGCATATTGATGAATTTTTTGCGCAACGACACCAATAAACTCAAGAATATCAGCGCCCAAATTTAGTTCAAATGCATATTTTTGAACCACTGAACAGAGTTGTTCAAGTTGTATCACGTCTTTTAAAAGAATTTTGTCAGCATTCTGATAAGTTTGAGAAATAAAATTTTGAATGAATTGAGGATTTTTTTGATCAAGTAATTGTTGTTTGGTATAACGCACTTGCTCAAGCAAAAGTGCTTGAGCAAGTTCCTGAGCAAAGCTCGCTGGGAGTGAATTATTCACATTCACGAGGCTTATACACCAGGTTTCCAGCCATTTACAATCGGGTAGCGACGTTCGCGACTAAATGCACGTGAACTGATGCGTGGTCCAATTGAACCTTGACGGCGTTTGTATTCATTGCGATCAACAAGACGAATTACTTTTTCGACCACTTCACGTTCAAAGCCCTTGGCGATGATGTCCTCTTGGCTTTGTTCTTCTTCGATATAGGCGTATAAAATCGCATCGAGTATATCGTAAGCAGGTAGTGAATCTTGGTCTTTTTGATCTGGACGAAGTTCAGCTGAAGGTGGACGGGTAATCACACGTTCAGGAATTACAGGCGTTTCAGAAATGCTGTTACGATACTTTGCCAATTCAAACACGATGGTTTTATAAACGTCTTTCAGTACTGCAAAACCACCCACCATATCGCCATATAAAGTACAGTAACCGACAGAAAGTTCAGATTTATTGCCTGTTGAAAGCACTAAATTACCAAATTTATTAGATAAACCCATCAACAGTGTGCCACGCGCACGAGCTTGAAGGTTTTCCTCTGTTGCATCAGCAGGTGAGTTGCCAAAGAAAGGATAGAGCGTATGCATGAAACTGTTTACAATTGGATGAATTTCAGCAATACCAAATGTCACTCCCATACGCTTTGCTTGCTCAGTAGCATCTTCAACACTGATTTGAGAGGTATAAGTATAAGGCATCATTACCGCTTGAACTTTATCCGCACCAATTGCATCAACAGCAATTGCAAGCGTTAAAGCGGAGTCAATACCTCCTGATAATCCAAGAATTACACCAGGAAAGCCTGAGCGTTGCACATAGTCACGTGTTGCTAAAACTAAACCTTGGTAAATCTCAGCCATGGTACTTAAAGCAGGTGCAGTTTCGACGACTTGATAGCTTTTGTTTTCGATTTGGTATTCTGTAAAGTAGAGGTCTTCAATGAAGCTCGGTGCTTGTAATGCAACTTCGCCTGATTGGTTAATCACAAAACTTGTACCATCAAAAATCAGATCGTCTTGCCCACCGACTTGGTTGACGTAGACCAAGTGCAAATTCAATTGTTTCGCTAATTCTTTCAGCGTTACGATACGGTGTTGAGGTTTACCAACTTCATAAGGTGAAGCATTGAGTACCAAAACGCTTTCGACATTCAATTGAGCTAACTGTTGAACTGTATTGAGTGACCAGACATCTTCACAGATCAATACACCAAACTTATGACCCAAGTATTCAAAAACGAGGTGTTGATGACCTTCATTAAAATAACGCTTTTCGTCAAATACACTATAGTTAGGTAAATTTTGTTTGTTATAAATACCGAGTACCTGACCATCTTTCATGACAGCAGCAGCATTATAACGTTGACCATCATCTGTAAGATTTACAAAACCAAATACCAAAACAATATCTTTGATCGTGGCTAGTTTTTCAAAAGCTTGAGCTGTACGTTTAGCTAAGCTTGGGCGTAGAAATAAATCTTCAGCTGGATAGCCGATAATAGAAAGTTCGGGGAAAACAATAATTTCAGCATTCTGTTTTTTTGCTTCATTGGCTTGCTCAATCATCTTTTGAACATTTGAATCAAGATCACCAATGAATGGAGAGAATTGCGCAAGAGCAATTTTAAAACTTTTCATTTAAACCAAATCCTATTCCAATAGGGTAATTTATATACATTTTGTTGATTTTTAAAATGTAGTTATTCAACGTATGTATATATAGACACAACAAAAACTGCCAAAGGGCGAAGCTATAAAATCATCAAAAAATCATCAAAAATCTTTATTTTTTTGCAAGGCAAAAATTTCAGACATTGAGTATTTTAACTAAAAAAATGTCAGAAGCTAGTGATTCATCAAGTTTATTCAGTGCAGCATCAATGACACCATGAATTTAGAGTATTTTTTTTGTAGAAACTAGTGATTTTTCATTATTTTTTGCTTTTTACATCGGAATTAATGTTCTTTTTAAAAAAATCATGAAATAGATCACAAAAAAGTCCGAAGCAAAGCGAAAAGTGTCAAATTTTAGCTTTGATTTAATTCAAAATGATATTTTCAATTCGATTTAAATAAATGTCTTTAGCGATGTCTCCTTGTTGCTCGATATTATAGTCAAAATAAGACTTTCCTTGAACCAAAGTATAGCGATAAGGGTTATAGCGACCAAAACTAAGATACATTGCAGACTGCAAAATTGCACCTTTTAGCAGGACTTTTTCATGGCGTTGGTATTGATAGATATGGGCCATTTCATGAATGAATACAGCTTGATAGGCTAAACTCATGCAAGAAAAATCTTCACAATAATCGGCATCTTTTAAATGAATATAGCCATTAGGTGCCATTAAGATGCCAACGGGTTGCCAAGGCAAATATGGGTGATTCATGATTTTTACCTGATCATAATCAATCAAGTCACCAAACACAGTTCGGCTAATTCGAATTTCTCCATTTGTTAATGGGCGATATTTAAATTGATCAATTTTGAGTATTTTTGCCAAGCGCCAAAAGTAATTCAACATTGTTAGCAGGGATTAAAATAAAGTTAGAATCAGTTTAGCATTGAATATAGGACAGCCAAATAACAATCAATTTTATAATGATGAGTAAGTCCAACGAGATCATCTGTATCAATTAAATATGCTTATCTGTGACTCACAAATCTTCTAAGAATCTTGATAAAAGTATAGGGTCTGTGGACAATTCGTCTATGTTTGCGACTAGGTGTGTTTTTTAGGCGATTCTAGGCGCGAAATACGAAATTTAGTCATTCTAAATAAGTAGTTCGTAACGACGAAGCGACAAAAAACACGCTAGTCCCCGCTGCGCCTTGCGCTGCAAACAAAGCAGTGCTTTGTTCTTGCTCAGGGTTGTGGCTAAAATTATCTCAGGCTACGTTATGAAACTTAAAAATAGTCTCGCTATTCTCTTCATTTCATGCCTTGCCTGCTCAATTTTAACCTACAACGCAAGCCATTTATGAAATGTCCACAGACCCTAAAGTTCATTGGATTGTATGAGATTGAAATCAAATCATTTTTATGAAATGACGCTATGCAATTTCAAGTCCTACAATAAAAGTATGAATAATATTTAATATTTGCTGAGGATTTTCTTTATGTGGCATATGCTTTGCACCTGCAATAATCTCTAATTGAACTGTTTTAGTTGCATAATCGATAAACTGTTGAGGTTGAGCCAAAGAGCCATATTCATCCAGTTCTCCATGAATGACCAAGAGAGGACATTGTATTTGCGTTAACGTGTCTCTTAACTGCCAATGGCGGAATTGAGAAGATAACCATGTTTCAGTCCAAGCATTTAAAACCCATTGAGCTTTTTCTCCATGATATTTTTTAAGACGATTCATTTGTCCTAGATGTTGAAAGTTGGTTTTGGCATCTTGAATTCCAGTAAGGGTTTGTTGTTCTACAAAAGCCTGTGCTGAAATGGTGATTAAGGCTTTACATTGCTCTGGATACTGCACAGAACAGTGAGTTGCCATCCCACCGCCTACACTATGTCCCATCACCATAAAATCTTGAATTTTGAATTGCTCTAAAATGACTGAAAAACCTTCTATTGCTTCATTTTTCACAAAATCAATATCCAAGAAGTCGGGATGGGGAGATGATTGTCCAAAACCTAATCGATCGTAGGCAATCACTTGGTGTCCTGTTATTTGGGCAAGTAGTTCAGGGAATTCTCGCCAAAGTTCTACTGAACCCAAAGAATCATGCAAAAGAATGATTGGTGTAGTTGAGTGCTGATCAGGCGACCATGACTTTACATAAAGTTTTGTGACGGAGGAATATGATTTTATATCTAGCCAAGCTTCAACAATTTTTATATTAGACACGTCAGTCTCATTTCTTCATCAAATCAATCTGTGACTCACCATAATGACTTTTTTAACTCAGGTCCAAGTTAAGTGGATGATTAAAAATGTCCTCTCGGGTCATTATTTATCAGCAAATACACTTGTTTCAGTTATTTGTCGGACACTTTGTTGGATAGTCATAAATTGCCAATCGATTGACCGTAAATGCTAATGGTATTTGATGCAATATGTCTTAATTTCGGCTGTATAAAAGCATGGTTTTGACTAGGAATGTGAATTTGTACTGGATTTTTAGACAAAGCTTTGCACTATAGATAAATAGATGAGGTTTTATATGTTGCTTGCTAAACCAGTCAA
Organism: Acinetobacter sp. Tol 5; assembly: GCF_019702905.1. Taxonomy (NCBI): domain Bacteria; kingdom Pseudomonadati; phylum Pseudomonadota; class Gammaproteobacteria; order Moraxellales; family Moraxellaceae; genus Acinetobacter; species Acinetobacter sp. Tol 5. Next base: position 1,260,816 of record NZ_AP024708.1, read on the forward strand.
AAAGGTCTTTGCAAAAGTTTTTCCCAGCCAATTGGTGGATTTAACTGAGCAGGTTGCTAATATTCCGATTCGTCATTTTGATTTTAAATTCAGCCCTGATGAGCTGGATGTTAAATTTTTTATGCAAAAGGAATGGGCGACTGCTTATTTTGCAGCACTTTCAATTTTTTTGACTTATGGCGAAGAATTGGTGATTGAAACTGCACGTCACCATCGTGACCAAATCAAAGATCCAATCTTGAAACAGCGTTTAACCAGTTTAATTGGGCAAGAGGCGATTCATTCTAAAGTCCATGAAGAATATAATGAAACGATGATTCCCAATCATTTGCCAGTACAACTATACCGTTTTCTTGCTGAACAAGTATTTAACAATACTTTTCTAAAATTTCCACAGCCATTGAAGCTTTCAATGATGGCTGGAATCGAGCATTTTACTGCTGTTTTTGCTCAATATGCCATGACACACCAAGATATTTTTAATCATTCACTCGATGAAAAAACACGTGCTTTATGGTTGTGGCATATGCTTGAAGAATCTGAACACAAAGATATTGCATATGATACCTATCAAGTTCTTTCGGCAAATTATAGTTTACGCATTTTAGGATTCTTTATTGCCTTGATCACGCTTGGGGTGGGTGTCGGTGCAGGTGCATTATTTTTGCCGTTTTTACGGCGTCCGCAAAATACCTTGAGCTTAAGCTTTTGGAGAGAAGCGAAGGGGAGTTGGGATTTACTCTTTGGCTTAAAGGATGGGGTGTTTGGCAGTAGTTTAGGGCATATTTTTGATTATCTGCGTCCAAGCTTTCATCCCAATGATCATGACACCAGTGAACTATTGGACTATTTCAAGAAAGAGCTGCTTGATCCAGAGACAGGAACGCTGACTCCTTATTTTATCAAAGAATTTACGCCAGCGATCCGTAACTAAACCTGAGTGAATTGAACATCTTTTTAAACAAGAGTGACTAAATGGTTGCTCTTTTTTTGTATTGCTTAATAGCACATTTGACCCACTTTGATTTCTCAACACATCACAGAACTTATCTTCATGGGACATTTTCTATCTTGAAGAACAACACCGCAGAGTAATTGTTAGACAATCCGTTGTGGTTGTCATAATTTGCTAATCGAATGTCTGCATATGCCAATGGTAATTGACAAAGCATGTCGTAATTTTTAGTGATCAAATTAGAGTTTTTACTCAAAAGGCAAGCTGTGCCATGTGTTAAATAGACCTGTGCACGGGTGACCAGATTAAATGAATAAAGAGTATTTTCTATGTTCGTGAAACCGTTAAAAAAAGCTGTCGCTAAAATGTTTGCTGCAGCGCCATTTAGTTTGGCAAATCAAACACCGATTATTCCTATTCGGCATATGAAATTTGATTTTGATCCAGCAAAACTCGATCACAGATTTTATATGGATGCCGAGTTAGCAAGTGCTTACTTTGCTTCATTGTCAATTTTTTTGACACGCGGTGAAGATTTGGTGATTGATACAGCACGATATCATCGTGATTTCATCACTGATCCTTTGCTTAAGCAACGTGTAACATCATTGATTGGTCAAGAAGCCATTCATTCTAAAATGCATGAAGAGTTAAACGAAGCCTATTTAATGCGTGATTTGCCTGTAAAGCTTTTCCGTACTTGGGCAGGATGGGCGTTTGAATATGGATTTGAACGTCTTCCTCAGCCAATGAAACTTTCATTGATGGCGGGAATTGAACATTTCACGGCTGTTTTGGCTGAATACATGATGAATCATGAGGAAATTTTCTTCCGTTCTCAAGATGAAAAACAGCGTGCGATCTGGATGTGGCATATGCTTGAAGAATCTGAGCATAAAGACATTGCCTTTGATGTTTTTCAAGAATTATCAAATAACTATTTATTACGTATTGCTGGATTTTTCCCTGCTTTGATCACGATTCTTGTATTGATTTCAGCAGCTTCATTTTTGGTTCCTTTTTATCGGAATCCAAAAAATTTAATCAGCTTACGTTATTGGAGTGAGATTCCTTACAATTTTCGCCTGATTTTTGGTTTAAAAGATGGTGTTTATGGTAGTAGCTTTAAGCATATTTTTGATTATCTACGTCCAAATTTTCATCCAAATGATCATGATACCTCTGAATTTTTGGAATATTACAAAGAAAAGTTGCTGAACCCTGAGAACGGTATTCTTACGCCTTATTTAACGAAAGAATTTTACCCGACATTGCGTTCGTAAAATAAAAAAATAGATGGATTGAAGAGATATGGGATTTTTTTCTAAAAAAGTAAAACCTAGCCAAAATGCTTATGCAGTGGTGACTGGTGCTGGCAGTGGAATTGGTCGTAGTTTTGCCTTGGAGCTTGCCAAGCGTGGTGGAACGATTGTTTGTGCTGATATTAATTTAGACGCTGCTCAAGAAACGGTAAATTTGATTGAGTCACAAACTTCTGGAAAAGCCTTTGCTGTGCAATGTGATGTTGGACTGAAAGAGCAAGTCAAAGCGCTGGCTGAACAGGCTGAAAAATTAATGAATCATCCTGTGAGTTTGGTTATTAATAATGCGGGTGTCGGTTTAGGTGGCAAGTTTGATGAAGTTTCTTTAGAGGATTGGCAATGGTGTATGCATGTCAATTTGTGGGGAGTGATTCACGGCTGTCATTACTTTGTCCCAAAGTTTAAACAACAAGGTCGCGGCGCAATTATTAATGTGGCTTCAGCGGCTGGTTATACCGCAGCGCCAGAGATGACGGCTTATAACGTGACCAAATCCAGTGTATTGGCTTTGTCAGAAACCCTATCCGCTGAACTTCGCAAAGACAATATTCGCGTCAATGTGTTATGTCCAACATTGGTACCAACCAATATTATGAAAAATGGTCGTTTACCGGGACATTACGCAGGGCTAGCCGATGATTTGCTAATGAATCATGCATTTACCACCAGCGATCAAGTTGCTATCAAGACCTTAAATAATCTGGATGCAAACAAGCTTTATACCATTCCGCAACCCGATGCAAAGCTGTTCTGGATCATGAAACGTGCTTCGCCAGCATTGTATGCCAAGGTGTTGGGTATTGGTTATCCATTATTTAATAAATACGTAAAATAAGATTTGAGTAGACGACTATGACGACTGAAACCACTTTAGATACACATCCAGAAGATAAAAGCGTGAAAAAGACGACAACGCAAACAACGTTGGAAGAGATTAAGCATGTGACTCAACCGAACACAGCACAATCTGCAAATTTAGAAGACAAAGCATTGGAAGTAAAAACCGTATCCAAGCCTGCGAAATCCACTGCTGCGAAAGTTGGCGCTGCTAAAGCGGAGATTCAAAAAACGGCTAAAGCTGCGGTAAAGTCGACTCAACAAAAAGCTACAACTCAAACAACAGTGAAACCAGAGAGCGCTGAACAGACTGCTGATAAAAAAGTAACCAGTGCTCAGAAAAAACAGCCCGTTCATACCTACGATACTATTGTGGTCGGGGCAGGTATTTCTGGAATTGCTGCGGCTTATCAAATGAATCAAGTGGGCTATCATGACTATGTTGTACTAGAAAAAGCCAACCGTGTTGGTGGTACGTGGCGTGATAACAATTATCCAGGTTGCGGTTGTGATGTGCCATCTGCGCTTTATTCTTTTTCATTCTCTCCTAGTCATAAATGGAGTCATCTGTTTGCCAAACAGCCTGAAATATTAAGTTATTTAGAAGAGGTGGTGGAAAAATACGACCTTGGTGAGAAAATTGAATTTAATAATGAATTGATCAGTGCCAAATGGGATGAAGTACAACATATTTGGCACTTAGAAACATCTAAAGGCGCTTACCAAGCAAAAACAGTGATTTTTACTACAGGTCCAATTACTGAACCTTCGATGCCTAAATTAAAAGGTATTGAAACATTCAAGGGAGAAATGTTTCACTCTGCACGTTGGAATCATGATTATGATTTAACAGGTAAACGTGTGGCTGTCATTGGTACGGGCGCTTCAGCAATTCAATTTATTCCACAAGTTCAACCTTTAGCGAAACAATTGATTGTGTTCCAGCGCACAGCACCATGGGTACTTCCTAAGGCTGACATGGAATTGAATGAAACTGCGAAAGGGATTATTTCTAAGTTTCCAGTCATTCAACAAACTTGGCGCAACAGTATTGCTCAGATTTTAAATGGGATTAACTTTGGGTTACGCAATCCGAAAGTACTCGAACCTGTCAATTTTTTAAGTAAGCAATTACTCAAATTACAAATTAAAGATGAAAAACTGCGTAAAGACGTGACCCCTAACTTTACCATTGGATGTAAGCGTTTATTGTTTGCGAACAATTATTATCCAGCCTTGCAACAAGACAATGTTGACCTTGTACCTCATGGTTTGGTGGAAATAGACGGTAATACGGTGATTGCAGCCAATGGTGAGCGTCATGAAGTTGATGTGATCATTTGGGGAACAGGTTTTGAAGTTTCTCATCCGCCGATTGGTAAACGTGTTTATGATGCCAATGGTCAAGTCCTTGCAGAGCGATGGAAAAACAGTTCTCCAGAAGCGTATTTAGGTGCAAGCATTGAACATGTTCCCAATGCATTCTTGGTCTTGGGTCCAAATATTCTGGTCTATGATTCATTTATTGGTATTGCAGAAGCGCAAGTCGGCTATATTGTTGATGGTTTACTAAAAATGCGTGATCAGAAGTTCACCCGTTTTGAAATTAAGGGGGATGTGATTACCCAACATAATCGACGTCTACAAAAGCACCTAAAAACAACGGTATTCAATGCAGGTGGCTGTAAGTCTTATTATCTGGATGAAAATGGACGAAATTTTGCGGCATGGCCTTGGTCATTACAAGAGCTTCGTAATCAGTTAAAACAACTGGATTTAAATCATTACACGGTGACGCGAAAAGATTAAAACCTTCACTAAATTGTAGAAGGTGATTCGAAAGCCCTAAATTTATTTAGGGCTTTTCTGTCTTGTATAAATGCAATTTGAGAATAATGATCTCTGCGACAATTAAATTAACCACCCAACCTAACCAAGACTCCAATTGATAGATATGCACAGGTGTCAGCCAATCAAAATAGGGCTGTAAAGTGTAAAGTCCCATTTTCCATGTTCTTAAACTTAATGCAGAAAGGCTGAGAGCGAAGCTCCGAATCATCCAGTCACGATGTAAAATCCAATGTTTTTTCAATAAAAAGTACAACGCGGATAGGGTGGTAATCGCCCAGAGTGAACTTAATAAGACAAAGCTGATTTGGGTAGATAATCCTCCAGCTGCTGAAAAAGCTAGAATTAAACCACTGGGTAAAGAAAACCCTAAAATGGTGATCAGATACAGCCAACCACTCCAGCGATGAATTCGGGGAAAACGCGTGCGAAAGACACGGAAAAACTGTGTAAATCCAGCGATGAGTACAAAGCTACTGCTGATCACATGGATTTTAAAAGCCGTCTGCCAAGGTTGAGTATTGACTACATCTTGCTTAAGCAATAAAAAATGCTGTTCTGTGTTCCAAGGAAAATATTGCAAACATATTGCGACCATGAGGTAACACAAATAGGCATAGACCAAGAGAGAAACTATACCTAAACTTATCGTGGGCAGATTGTTTTTTATTTTTGCCATACTGTTATGTAATAAAACGGGTTCAGTAAATTATAATCAAAGATATATCCAAACACAGTGTTTATATTTGGATTGAATTTGATTTTTTTGCATTATGTTGCGCCACAAATACGATAATTTGTTTTAAAATTACCGTGAATATGTATCACTCATCGTCATAACAAATAGGAATAACAATGAATAAGCGATTAATAACATGTATCGGGCTTTCCGCAATTTTTACTCAAAGTGGCTATGCACTGGATATTCAACAATTACAGAAATCTTGGTCTGGAAAATATGATGAACAAAAAATCGGTGTTTTTATCCAATCGATAGATCGAAATCAGGTCAAAGGTTACAGTATTTTGGGTAAGAACAAACAGAACTTCACAGGTAAGGTACAGAACACAGCTCAAGGCTATAAAATTACCGCAACTGAAAGCGGTGCACCTTCAAGCAGTGGGGTATTTACTTTTGTAGTGAGCCATAGTCAACCTAATCTGTTGGAGTCGAGTTGGGAGTCTACAACAGCAAAAGTAAAACCTAAATATTTTGACTTAAAACCGCAACAATGTCGTTATCAAAAAGATGTGGGTGATTATCCTGTTGCTTCTCAACGTTTATTGAAAGATCAAGATATACAAATTCCCGCAGAAGAACTGGATTGGATGCGTAATGAAATTTATGCACGACATGGTTATTCATTTGCAAATCGTGAAATTGCCAATCAATTTGCTGATCAAAACTGGTATATGCCATGTAGTACCAATGTAGAAAACCAATTAACTCAGATTGAAAAAACCAATATTCAACGAATTAAAAAAATACGTCCATACATGGCTAAAATGGAATGGGGACGTTAAGCACACAATCCATCACAAAATCTGAGCGTTTATTTTATGCTTTACTATTCTTCAGTTCGATTGAGTACTATGGTTTTTGTTCTAAGCGCATCTGCCCTGAGTTTTGCAGCAACTCCTACAGATCAAGCAGTGATCAACAGTATAACGAACCTAAACGATTCTCAAGCGACACCCGCCAAAGCGATCATGATTGATTATATGAAAGAGGTTCATTTGTTGTCTGGAGAGCTGGCTTATCTCTCTGGTGTAACATTTGAAAATGCAGGACGAAATTTTTGGGGAGGCTATATATTGACGCGCCCAAAGTTAAAACAATCTCGAATACTTGAGTTCGGTGGTCAAGCCAATGATTTCACAGTACATACGGTGCAATATCGAGCAAAACCAATCGATTTGGTTGAAATAGAGTCTGCAGGCTCGGGGCAGGGGCAAGTTTCCCAGACAACGGATTTAGTCTATTTTGATGGGTGGAAAGCTAAAATTATTGCAACTGCTGAATCTTCGAGTCATCCGGGGCGTTTTAGTGAGAAGTTGGGCGAGGAAGATTGTAAAACGGGTGGGGAAATTGTTTCAAGTTTAAAGATTTTACCCAGTCGCAATGAAGTGATTAAAACTATTCAATCATCCAATGCATGTAAAAATGCAAAAGTCACAACCCAAACGGAAAGAATCAAAATCGTACTATAAGTGCTCTTGTTGATTGCAGTGCTCGGTGATTCGATAAGATCGGATTCACTTTTTCCATCTCTGAAGAAATGAAGCATCATCTGTGCAAAGTCATTAAACTTTAAACATAAGGCAGGGTAGTCACAACACTCATATCATCACCCAATATATTCGATGATTAATTTTATTATTGAAGATAAAACGATATTTTATTGTATGTGTTTTTCATAAACTCACTATGCAATAAAGTACGGGATTTTATATTTATTATACGCATCAATGGTATATGGATTTTCAAAAAAGCACACAGTCAAAGGCTCTGTGCTTTTTTGATTGATATTGAGAGTTAAATTGCCTGGGTATTTTCATTTAGCCAGTTTAAAACATCACCTTCTAAGTGGGGCGCTAATCGTTCTCTGACTATTTGATGGTATTGGTTCAGCCATGCTTTTTCATCATCATTTAACAACTCTAAAATAATACAGCTACGGTTAATCGGGCACAGTGTAAGTGTTTCGAATTCTAAGAACTGACCATAAGTCGTATCTTCAAAATGCTTAAGTTTGTTAACGACAAGATTTTCAATTCGAATCCCATACTTTTCTTGATGGTATAAGCCTGGCTCATTAGAGCTAATCATGCCTTCACGCATCTTGGTAAAAGATGTCGCTGGCGCATAATAAGAGATGACTTGAGGTCCTTCATGAACATTCAATGCATAGCCTACACCGTGACCTGTACCATGACGATAATCCAAACCATATTTCCACAGGGTTTGACGTGTGATCGAATCTAAAAGAGGTGATTCAATGCCTTCTGGGAAGACAGTTTGAGCAAGCGCAATATGACATTTCAATACCAGCGTATAATCACGTTTTTGTTCAATACTTGTGTTTCCGATAGGAACAACTCGGGTGATATCTGTTGTACCATCTGCATACTGTGCACCTGAATCAATCAGTAACAAGCCGTCACCCGTGATTTCACTGAAACTTTCTTCAGTTGCTCGATAATGCGGTAGTGCCCCATTGGCATTAAAACCTGCAATCGTTGAAAAACTTAGTCTTAGAAAGTCCTTTTGCTTGGCGCGAAAACCAGTGATCATCTCATCAATCGTCAATTCATTGATGGATTCATTATTTGTTAGCGCTGTATCTAGCCATTGAAAAAAATGGCACAAAGCAACCCCATCTTTGATCATGGCATTGCGCACATGCTGAATCTCTGAGGGGTGCTTTTGGGATTTAAATAATGTGCTGGGATTAATGTCTTGAACTAAATGGCTTTTCTGCTCAATCGCCTGTGTATGGGCAATCGATGTTTTTGCTGGATCAATTAAAATATTTTGTTGTTTAAGTTCGACCAAAAACTCGATGCTGGCGTTATAAGGTAAGATTTCGATGTTATCCAAAGCAAATCTTCGCTGCATTTCAGTCGAAAGTTTTGCATCATCAATGAAAAGCACAGTTCGAGAATGATCTATAAATAAGTGTGCTAAGAACACGGGATTATATTCAACATCACTGCCTCTGCAATTTAAAATCCAAGCAATATCATCGAGTGCAGAAATAAAATGCCCCGTTGCTTTTTTCTGAATAAGTTTGTGACGGATCGCAATTATTTTTTCTAAACGTGTTTGTGCATTGAAATCATCTGCCATTTGCCAAATGGGTTGTAGGGGCAGTGATGGGCGTTCAGTCCAAATTTCATCAATTAAATCGAAGTCTGTTTGGATGAAGAAATTGTGTTCTCTTGCAAGCGCAGATAATGCGCTATATTGTTGAGTTGAAATGGTATTTCCATTGACACAAATTTTTGCATCTTTGGCTAAATGTTGTGAAAGCCAAGACAAATGTGTTGAAGCAGGATCAGGTGTCTGCTTTTGTAAAACGTAACCTGTATTTTCCAGTTGCTGTTCAGCTTGTACCCAATATCGACCATCTACCCATAAACCTGCAAAGTTTTGAGTGACTACAATTGTGCCAACTGAACCTGTAAAGCCTGTTAGCCATTGGCGTATTTTCCAATAATCAGGTAGATACTCTGACATATGTGGATCTGCACTCATGGCGATAAAAGCATCCTGCTGATATTTCTTCATAATTGTACGAAGGTTTTCTAATTTGTTGGCAGGTGATAAAGCGTTCATACTTTTTCCAATTGCATATCAAGAGATTTTTGAGAGGGAGTCGATGATTGATTGAGTAATTTACGAATCGGTTTTTTCATTAACCATAGAACGAGTGCCCCTAGAAGTAAAGCGATGACACATCGCATAAATAGGAGGGGTAATTGCTCAACTTCATTGATAGAAACATGACCACCGATTAAACCTGCCATCAAATTCCCTAAAGCAGATGCTGTAAACCAAAGTCCCATCACTTGTCCACGAATGATGGTTGGAGCAAGTTTGGTCATTGTTGAGAGCCCAACAGGGCTTAAGCATAATTCACCTAGCGTTAAAAGCAGGAGGCTTGATGCGATCCACAATGCAGAAACAGTTCCACCATTTTGGGTGATCAAGTAACTGGCAATGCTCATCACGAGGAAACCACCCGCAGCGAGGAGTAAAGCAATAATGAATTTGGTGATATAGCTAGGGTCACGATTTTGTTTGCCCAATTTAACCCAAAGCCATGCCAGGATCGGCGCGAAAATAATAATGAAAAGTGGGTTAATCGATTGAAACCAAACGGCGGGTATTTCAAAGCCAAAGAATTGGCGGTCTGTAAAGTCTTGGGCGAAAAGATTAAAAGATGTTGGTTTTTGTTCAAATGCTGACCAGAACAGTGCAGCAGTGATAAGTAAAATAAAACAGATGATGATTTGTTTTTTCTCGGTATTATTCAAACCTGCAAAGAGCAATAGATAGCAGAAATATAAGGCAATACAAATACAAATTGTGATTGTGAAATATGTGGCGATCTGAATTGGATTGATGTTGATTATGCCAAGAGAAACTAGAGCGATAATCAGACCAACAACTGCAAGAAATCCTATGATCATTTGGGGTGCTTTAGGATTGTAATGTACAGGACGAGCCCAGTTATTTTCATTGCCACGCACATGATTAAATTGTTTTAATTGAGGCACAGTGATTAACTTAAAAATCAGTAAGGCGATTAACATTCCAACCCCACCGATACCGAATCCCCAGTGCCAACCATGTTCTTTTACCAATAAACCAGTCAATAGTGGGGCAGTCAATGAACCTAGATTAATTCCAATATAAAAAATGGAAAATCCTGCATCACGCCGTGAATCTTGAGCCTGATATAAAGTGCCAACAATGACGGAAATACAGGTTTTAAATAAACCAGAACCGACCACAATCAAAACTAAACCAAAATAAAAAAAGAAATGTCCAAATAAGGCTGCCAATGCAATGGATAAATGTCCGAGTGCGATGATCAGTGAGCCATACCACACAGCGCGCTCTTGACCGAGATAATTGTCAGCAACCCATCCACCCAATACGGTCATTAAATACATACTGCCTGCAAATAAGCCGACAATTGCTGATGCTGTTGGACGATCTAAACCGAGACCGCCATCAGCAACTAAAGCCGCCATATAGAGGATTAATAGAGGGCGAATACCATAATAGGAAAAACGTTCCCAAAGCTCGGTAAAAAATAAACCTTTTAATGGCTTAGGGTGACCAAAAAAAGCTTGGTCTGGGTCGTGCACTTGTTTGGATAAATGTTGAGGCATCTTCAATTCCTTTGAAAATGTATGATTAAAAATTTTTAAACAATATATAAAATAAAGTTATTGGTTGGATGTTTTATAAAGTAGTGATTTGTAAGCTTTATCGAGAACATATGAATTTGAGCTTTCAATACTTATTATTAATATTGTTATATTTTGATTTTTAAAAGAATTTTAAAATAAATAGATTGTGCCAGCTGGTATGAATATGTAATAAAAAACCACCCCAAAGGGTGGTCTCTTGTTCGATCTGAACGCGTAACGAATTAACGTTTGATATCGCGTTGAGTTTCGCCAGTATAAAGCTGACGAGGACGACCGATCTTGTAAGGTCCGCTGTGCATTTCTAACCAGTGGCTGATCCAACCCACAGTACGTGCAAGCGCAAAGATTACAGTAAACATTTCTGTTGGGATACCAATCGCTTTAAGGATGATACCTGAATAGAAGTCAACGTTCGGGTAAAGTTTACGTTCAATGAAGTACGGGTCGCTTAACGCAATACGTTCAAGTTCCATTGCAAGCGCAAGTTGTGGATCATTGATACCAAGTGCACTTAACACTTCGTCACAAGTCTCTTTCATAACTTTCGCACGTGGATCGAAGTTTTTATAAACTCGGTGACCGAAGCCCATAAGTTTAACTTCTTTAGTTTTAACTTTTTCCATGAACGGCGCAACGTTTTCTACAGTGCCAATTTCATCAAGCATCTTAAGAACGGCTTCGTTTGCACCACCGTGAGCAGGTCCCCAAAGCGCAGCAATACCTGCAGCAATACAAGCGTAAGGGTTAGCACCAGTAGAACCAGCTAAACGTACTGTAGACGTAGAGGCATTTTGTTCATGGTCAGCATGAAGCGTAAAGATACGGTCCATTGCTTTAGCAAGAATAGGGTTAACTTTATAGTCACGATCTGCTGGAGTAGCAAACATCATGTATAAGAAGTTTTCAGCATAGCTTAAATCGTTACGTGGATATACGAACGGTTGACCGATAGTATATTTGTAAGTCCAAGCAGCTAAAGTAGGAATTTTAGCAACTAAACGAACTGCAGTGATTTCACGGTGATCTACGTTTTCAACGTCAAAACCATTGTGATAGAACGCAGATAACGCACCTACCACACCACACATCACAGCCATTGGATGAGCATCACGACGGAAACCATTGAAGAAACGGCTTACTTGGTCATGAACCATAGTGTGGTTGCGGACTTTGTTTTCGAAGTCTGATTTTTGTTCAGCAGTTGGAAGCTCACCGCTTAACAATAAATAGCAAGTTTCTAAGTAAGAAGCTTGAGTCGCAAGTTGAGCAATAGGATAGCCACGGTGTAAAAGAACGCCTTTATCACCATCGATGAAAGTGATTTTAGACTCGCAAGAAGCTGTCGCCATAAAACCAGGATCAAAAGTAAAGTGACCTGAAGCCAACACATCCTTAACGTCGATTACATCTGGGCCCAATGTGCCGCTGTAAATTGGTAATTCAATTTTTTTGCCATCAAGCTCTAGAACGGCTTTCTTGCCAGTTGCTGCAGACATTCAATAGATCTCCTGTCCTGGTGGATATTTTATCTAACTTGCTTAGTCATCTTGTAATGCACAAGTCAGACGGATCAAAAATTGCTATTTAGCTTAGTGAGTACTGAAATTTTGTCAATTATACTTATGGATGAAAAAGTCATGTTTTCATCTACAGTTAGTCCAACTTTAACCAGTTAGATTGAGCATCAAATTTCAGAGTCGGTCAGTATAATAAGGTAAATTCAGAGTGAGGTGCAGAAAAATAATTAGGATTGCTAGACAGGAAATGGCATTTTAGACCAATATTTTGATGTTTTTGTAAGCCAAATTCCTTAGATTCCATGTTTTAAAAACTTCTAAATTTCACGACTTACATAGCTTTTAATGTAATGGCAGTATGAAAAGCATCCAAATGAAATGATGAAATATTTATTTTCATTTTAGTGCTTAATTGATTAAAAAATAGTTTTTGCAATCTAGTTTTTGGTACAAAAAACACCCAAAACAACCGTTAAATCAGGTTTTGCATGTTGTTAAAACAAGCAAATGTGCGGAATATTGAGCAGTCAAAATTGAATTATTCACAAACTAAGTCGTTCTTTCTTATTGTAAAGCTTTAAATTAAATCACAGAATAAAATAATGACCATTAAAAATGAAAATAAAGCGATATTTAGAAGCGACATAATGGGTATCTGTATAGGGTTAAATTGAATACAGCATTTAAAATTCTAGGATAATGGTAGGAGAGGACGCTTTTGTCCGTATTGTTGTGCTTTAGTCTAAATTTATGAAAATAATATCCACCATTATGATGTCGAAAAGTATTATGTTTAAAAATCATAAAAAATAAAGAGATAGCGCTAAATGCTTGATTTGAAATACTGATATAAGCTTACAAATGAATGTAAATGATTCTTATTTGAGTGTTTTTTAAAGAAAAAGCCAATTCCGACAGTTTGTAATTTGACTGTTCACGTTTTATAATTCAGTGTCGTTTAAAGTTCAGACAATTTAACTTGTCTGACAATGCTAGCTTTCCTTCGAATTAATTCCAACAAACTCCGGATGGAGTTTTTACTTACAGGATGCCCGCTGTGAAAAGCAACAGACCTGTCAATTTGTCCATGGGTCAAGTTTTAGATGTAAACTTAAAATCCCCTGTGGCTATTGCATCAATTCTACACCGTCTTTCAGGTGTCATCGTATTTTTACTCGTACCGGTACTTTTGTGGCTTTTAGACAAGTCTTTGTCTTCGCCTGAAGGTTTTGCTCAAGTTCAAGCAATCTTTGGTGGCTTCGTTGTACGCTTCATCGTATGGGTATTTGTCGCTGGTTTATTATTCCATTTCATTATGGGTATTAAGCATCTACTTGCTGACCTAGGTTTTGCTGAAGAGTTGCAAAGTGGTCGCGTAGCAGCAACTATTGCATTAATCTTGGCTGTGATAGCAATTATCGCATCATTCGTATGGATTGTTCTCTAATGAAAAGTGCTACAGGTTTAACGGGGTCAGGTTCTCGTGATTGGTATATCCAACGCGTAAGTGCTGTTGTTCTAGCTGTTTATACTGTTGTGGTATTAGGTTGGATTCTGTGCAATGGCGGATTTAACTATGAGCAATGGTTCGGCTTTATGATGACACTTCCAATGAAGATTTTATCTTTATTGGCAGTCTTATCTCTTGTTGCGCATGCTTGGATTGGCATGTGGCAAGTATTCACTGACTATGTGACTACTCGTCAAATGGGGCCTTCAGCTTCAGGTTTACGCATCGTGTTAACTTCAGCAGTGATTATTGCTGTAATTGCATATGCGATCTGGGCAATCCAGATTTTTTGGGCGAATTGATAGGAAGATGTCATGGGCGCTTTAACCCCTAAAGAAGATTATTCAAATATTCCAAGCCAGTTCTTCGATGCAGTCATCGTTGGTGGTGGTGGTTCAGGTATGCGTGCTTCATATCAACTTGCTCAAGCAGGTTTGAAAGTTGCAGTGCTAACTAAAGTATTCCCAACACGTTCTCATACTGTTGCGGCACAAGGTGGTATCGGTGCATCACTTGGTAATATGCAAGATGATAACTGGCACTATCACTTTTATGACACAGTAAAAGGTTCTGACTGGTTAGGTGACCAAGATGCAATCGAGTTCATGTGCCGTGAAGCACCTAAAGTTGTTTATGAACTTGAACACTTAGGTATGCCATTTGACCGTAACGCTGACGGCACAATTTATCAACGTCCGTTTGGTGGTCACTCTGCGAACTATGGTGAAAAACCAGTTCCTCGTGCATGTGCTGCTGCTGACCGTACAGGTCATGCGCTTCTTCATACGCTGTATCAAAGCAATGTGAAAATGGGTACTCAATTCTTTGTTGAGTGGATCGCATTGGATTTAATTCGTAACGAAGCAGGTGATGTACTCGGTGTAACTGCAATTGACCAAGAAACAGGCAAGATTGCAGTATTCCAAGCAAAAGCAACTTTATTCGCTACGGGTGGTGCTGGTCGTGTTTATCGTGCATCGACCAATGCTTATATCAATACGGGTGATGGTCTAGGTATGGCTGCACGTGCTGGTATTCCATTACAAGATATGGAATTCTGGCAATTCCACCCAACGGGTGTTGCTGGTGCGGGTGTGTTGTTGACTGAAGGTTGTCGTGGTGAAGGTGCAATCCTTCGTAACAAAGACGGCGAACCGTTCATGGAGCGTTATGCACCAACTTTGAAAGACTTGGCACCACGTGACTTCGTATCACGTTCAATGGACCAAGAAATCAAAGAAGGTCGTGGTTGTGGTCCTAAAGGTGACTATATTCTTCTTGATATGACGCACTTAGGTGCGGACACGATCATGAAACGTTTACCTTCAGTATTCGAAATTGGTAAGAAATTTGCCAACGTGGATATTACCAAAGAGCCTATTCCAGTGGTACCAACAATCCATTATCAAATGGGTGGTATTCCAACGAATATTCATGGTCAAGTGGTTATTCCTGAAGTAGCTAAAAATGAACCAGGCTTCTATGCTGGATTTGATAAAGCAGCCAATGAATATACAACCAATGGCACAATGAATTACACAGTACCTGTAAAAGGGTTCTATGCAATTGGTGAATGTTCATGTGTATCTGTACATGGTGCAAACCGTCTGGGTACTAACTCACTTCTTGACTTGGTTGTATTCGGTAAAGCTGCAGGTGAGCACATCATTGATTATGTGACAAAACACCACGGTGATGATTATCAACCACTTCCAAATGATGTGCTTGAAAACACTTTGAAACGTATTCGTCATTTAGATGATTCAACTTCTGGTGAAAATGCCCAAGAAGTTGCAGATGCGATTCGTGACATCGTTCAAGACCACGCAGGTGTATTCCGTACTCAAGCATTGCTTGATGAGGGTGTTAAACAAATCCTTGCGATTGAACCACGTGTACGTAACATTCATTTGAAAGACAAATCAAAAGTATTTAATACAGCACGTATTGAAGCTTTAGAAGTTGAAAACTTATATGAAGTCGCAAAAGCAACCTTGATTTCTGCTGCTGCGCGTAAAGAATGTCGTGGTGCGCACACAGTTGTGGATTATGAATTGCCTGCTGATGATGAGCACTATTCATATGGTCGCCGTGATGATGAGTGGATGAAACATACGTTATGGTATTCAGCAGATAATCATCTTGAATACAAACCTGTACGTTACAGCCCATTGTCTGTAGACCCAATTGAACCTAAACCACGTACATTCTAATCGGGAGAGATAAGATGAGTAGAGGTACTCGTACGTTCGAAATCTACCGCTATGATCCTGATAAGGATAAAGCGCCGTATATGCAAACTTTTAAACTAGAGTTGACAGATAAGCATCGTATGTTGCTTGATGCACTTCTAGCATTGAAAGTTCAAGACGAATCATTGACATTCCGTCGTTCTTGCCGCGAAGGTATTTGCGGTTCTGATGGTGTGAACATCAATGGTAAAAACGGTCTTGCTTGCTTATGGAACTTGAACGATTTACCTGAAAAAATCGTCATTCGTCCATTACCTGGTTTGCCAGTGGTTAAAGATTTAGTTGTGGATATGAATCAGTTCTACGATCAGTATGACAAAATTCAGCCATTCCTGATCAATAATCAACCTGCGCCACCTAAAGAGCGTTTACAATCTCCAGAAGAGCGTGAACACTTAAATGGTTTGTATGAATGTATTCTTTGTGCATGTTGTTCAACTTCATGCCCATCATTCTGGTGGAACCCGGATAAATTCTTGGGTCCTTCAGCATTGTTGAATGCATATCGCTTTATCATTGACTCTCGTGATACAGCGACTCAAGACCGTTTATCACGTCTTGATGACCCATTCTCATTGTTCCGTTGTAAAGGAATCATGAACTGCGTATCTGTATGCCCTAAAGGTTTAAACCCAACAAAAGCAATCGGTCATATCCGTAGCATGTTGCTTGACCAAGCAGGTTAATACGACGTCAATAAAGAGCGCACATCCTAGATGTGCGCTCTTTTTTTTATGCAAATTCATTGAGGAGAGAGCAGGAAAAGAGAATGTTGTTTTTTATTGTGATGATTTGCGATAAAAGCGTTGAAAACAGAACAACTGACCCGATATAAATGGAGGGATAATAATTGATTATTTCTTGTATGTATTTCGCTAATTTATAGATGGTATGTGTCAAAAAAATCAATTGAAGTGGCAGATCATGTTACGATTTAACAAACCACTATATGTGAAAAAGTGACTTTGTTTTTGGTACATTTTTTCAACATAAGTGTGACTCAGATCGGTTTATAAATCTTTTTTATAGATGCCGTTTAGAACCGCTTTAGAAAAAGCAAAAAGTCTTTTGTTTTTTCTAAGTCGATTTGCAAAAAATTGCTCAGCCTCGGTTGAGTATATAAGTGAGTGATGATGCCAATGAAGGCGTTATGATTCATTGTATGCATTAGTAATAAGCTAATGTTTATAACGCCCCATGGTCATTAGTACCTGATGGGTGAATGTCAATTTACCGATTTGGCATTATCAATCATGGGAGTGCTTAAAAAGCACCCTCTAATGTTTTTGCAATAGGAAATGGGTCCACAAATGCAAGAAGTTGCTGACGCATTGCGTCTTGATACTGAACTTTCCGCTGACAGCGCAGCGTATATTGAAGAGCTTTACGAACAGTACCTTTCTTCTCCAACCTCAGTAGGTGAGGATTGGCGTCAATATTTCGATAAATTCCCTAAAGGCGACCAACCACACGGAAATATTCGTGAGCAATTCTTATTATTAGGTCGTAATTCAAGTCGTGTTCAGCCAGTGGTTCAAAGCGAAGTAAGTACTGAGCATGAACGTCGTCAAATCGGTGTATTGCAACTGATTGCAGCATATCGTAACCGTGGTCATCAAAAAGCAAAACTTGATCCACTTGGTTTGGCTAAACGCGAAGACGTGCCTGATTTAGACCTTGCTGCCCATGGTTTAACCAAGTCTGATTTAGATACGGTTTTCAATGCGGGTAACTTGGCGATTGGTAAAACTGAAGCCACTTTAGGTGAAATGGTTAACGCAATGGAAGCGACGTATTGTGCTTCTATTGGTGTAGAATATATGCACATCGTTGACACAAAAGAAAAACGTTGGATTCAGCAACGCCTTGAAAGTGCGCGTGGTCAATTTGGCTTTTCAGCAGATCAAAAGAAACATGTACTTGAACGCTTAACAGCGGCTGAAGGTTTAGAAAAATTCCTTGGCAATAAATATGTTGGTGCTAAGCGTTTCGGTGTGGAAGGTGGTGAATCTTTCATTCCTATGGTAAACGAACTGATTCAACGTGCAGGTTCTGTAGGTTGTAAAGAAGTCGTTATCGGTATGCCTCACCGTGGTCGTTTAAACTTACTTGTCAATATCATGGGTAAAAACCCTGCTGATTTATTTGGTGAGTTTGAAGGTAAAGCACTGAATAAAAAAGGTTCAGGTGACGTAAAATACCATCAAGGTTTCTCTTCAAATGTAATGACACCTGGTGGTGAAGTTCACTTGGCTTTGGCATTTAACCCATCACATTTAGAAATCGTTGGACCTGTTGTTGAAGGTTCTGTACGTGCTCGCCAAGTCCGTCGTAAAGACATTGGTGGTGATGACGTATTGCCAGTGATTGTTCACGGTGATGCTGCATTTGCAGGTCAAGGTGTCAACCAAGAAACCTTCCAAATGTCACAAACTCGTGGTTATACCGTAGGTGGTACAGTTCACATTGTAGTGAACAACCAAGTGGGTTTCACAACCTCTGATCCACGTGATGCGCGTTCAACAGAATACTGTACTGATATCGCTAAAATGATTCAGGCACCGATCTTCCATGTCAATGGTGATGATCCTGAAGCAGTATTGTTTGTTTCTCAATTGGCACATGATTTCCGTCACACATTCCGTAAAGATGTTGTGATTGACATGTTCTGTTACCGTCGTCGTGGACACAACGAAGCAGATGAGCCAGCAGCAACTCAACCGATGATGTATCAAGTCATTAGCAAAAAGCCGACGACCCGTACGCTTTATGCTGACCAATTGGTACAAGAAAAAGTATTAGACCGTGCATCTGCTGATGCGATGGTTGAAAAATACCGTGAAGATCTTGAAGCAGGAAATCACGTTGCAAATGCATTGGTGCTTGAGCCAAACAAAAAAATGTTTGTTGATTGGACACCATACCTTGGTCATGACTATACCGATGATTGGGATACAACATTCCCGATTGAGCGTTTAAAAGAACTTGGTACAAAAATGCGTGAGCTTCCAGAAGGCTTCGTGATGCAACGCCAAGTTTCAAAAGTGATTGATGATCGCTTTAAAATGCAAACAGGTGAAATGCCACTCAACTGGGGTGCAGCAGAAACTCTAGCATATGCTTCTATTCTTGATGATGGTTATTTGGTTCGTTTGACAGGTGAAGACGTTGGTCGTGGTACATTCTCACACCGACATGCAAAACTACATAACCAAGTTGATGGTTCTGTTTACATCCCACTTTGTCATATCAAAGAAAATCAACCACGTACTGCAATTTATGACTCTTTATTGTCTGAAATGGCGGTTCTTGCATTCGAATATGGTTATGCAACAACATTGCCAAAAAGCTTAGTGATTTGGGAAGCTCAGTTCGGTGACTTTGCAAACTGTGCGCAAGTGGTAATTGACCAATTTATCTCATCTGGTGAAACCAAATGGGAGCGTGTTTGTGGTTTAACACTTCTTCTTCCACATGGTTTCGAAGGTCAAGGTCCAGAGCATTCATCTGCACGTCTTGAACGTTTCTTACAGTTATGTGCTGAAGAAAACATGCAAGTGATTACACCAACAACACCTGCACAAATTTTCCATGCAATGCGTCGTCAAGCGGTACGTCCAATCCGTAAACCGTTGATTGTGACTTCGCCTAAATCATTGCTTCGTCACAAACTTGCAACATCTACTTTAGATGAGCTTGCAACTGGTACGTTCCAGACTGTGATTGATGAAGTGGATCAAATCAACAAACAAGATGTAACACGTGTTGTACTTTGTGGTGGTAAAGTTTATTACGACTTACTTGAAAAACGTCGTGAAGAAAATTTGAACATTGCAGTTGTACGTGTTGAACAGTTATATCCGTACCCAGAAAAACGTCTTGCAGAAGTTCTTGCGACATATCCAAACGTGAAAGAACTCGTTTGGTGTCAAGAAGAACCGAAAAACCAAGGCGCATGGTTGTTCATTGCTCCTCGTTTATATGAAGGTGTAATGAAATCTGGTCTACAAGTTCAAATTAGCTATGCAGGACGCGAAGCTTCAGCTGCACCTGCATGTGGCTCACCATATTTGCATGCAAAACAACAAGCTCAGCTCGTAAATGACGCTTTAGCGATCGTGGCTGATCAATCAGGAGAATCTAAATAATGGCAACCGAAATTAAAGCACCTGTGTTCCCAGAGTCAGTTGCTGACGGAACAATCGCAACTTGGCACAAACAACCAGGTGAAGCAGTATCACGTGATGAAGTGATCTGTGATATTGAAACGGATAAAGTTGTTTTAGAAGTTGTTGCTCCTGCTGATGGTTCTATTTCTGCAATCATCAAAAATGAAGGTGATACAGTTCTTTCTGCTGAACTAATCGCAACATTTGAAGAAGGTGCAGTTTCTGGTGCAGCTCAAACTCAAGCAGTTCAATCTGAAGAGAAAGTTGAGCAAGCTGCTGCACAAACTCAAGCAGGTAATGCACCTGTTGTTGAGCGTGCTCAAGTGCAAGATCAAGCACCTGCAGTACGTAAAGCACTTACTGAAACAGGTATTGCTGCTGCAGATGTTGATGGTACTGGTCGTGGTGGTCGCATCACCAAAGAAGATGTTGCCAATCATCAAACTAAACCAGCTGCTGCTCCTGCAACCCCATTGAGTGTTGCTGTAGGTGAGCGTATCGAGAAACGTGTTCCAATGACGCGTTTACGTAAACGTGTTGCTGAGCGCCTTCTTGCTGCAACTCAGCAAACTGCAATGTTGACAACGTTTAACGAAGTGAACATGAAGCCAATCATGGAAATGCGTAAGCAATACAAAGATGCTTTCGAAAAACGTCATGGTGCACGTCTAGGCTTTATGTCATTCTTCGTTAAAGCGTGTACTGAAGCGCTTAAACGTTATCCAGCTGTAAATGCATCAATTGATGGCGATGACATCATCTATCATGGTTACTATGATATTGGTGTTGCGGTTTCTTCTGATCGTGGTCTTGTTGTTCCAGTTCTTCGTGATACTGACCGCATGAACTATGCTGAAGTTGAATCTGGTATTGGTGCATATGCTGCTAAAGCACGTGAAGGTAAATTGTCTATCGAAGAAATGACTGGTGGTACGTTCACAATTACCAACGGTGGTACTTTCGGTTCATTACTTTCAACGCCTATTTTGAACCAACCACAAACTGCAATCTTAGGTATGCACAAGATCCAAGAGCGTCCTATGGCAGTGAATGGTCAAGTTGAAATTCTTCCAATGATGTATTTAGCGCTTTCTTATGACCATCGTATGATTGATGGTAAAGAAGCAGTTGGTTTCTTGGTAACGGTTAAAGAGTTACTTGAAGAGCCAGCTAAACTTATCCTTGACCTTTAATTCTTTAGAATAACATCACAAGCTTAGGGCGATCCTCTAGGCTTGTTCTTGGAGATAAGCATGTCTCAACAGTTTGATCTTGTTGTAATCGGCGGTGGACCAGGTGGTTATGAAGCGGCAATTCGCGCTGCACAACTTGGTTTTAAAGTTGCGTGTATCGAAAAACGTGTACACAAAGGTAAGCCATCTTTAGGTGGTACTTGCTTGAACGTGGGATGTATTCCTTCTAAAGCATTATTAGATTCTTCACATCACTATGAAGACACACTTCATGGCTTAGATGTACACGGAATCTCAGTTGAAAATGTACAACTTGATCTTCAAAAGCTTCTTGCTCGTAAAGACAAAGTTGTTGACAATTTAACTGGCGGTGTTGCTCAGCTCCTTAAAGGAAATGGCATCGAATGGTTACAAGGTACTGGTAAATTACTTGCGGGTAAAAAAGTTGAATTTACACCATTAGAAGGTGGTGACGTTCAAGTTTTAGAGCCTAAATATGTGATTCTTGCGACTGGTTCTGTTCCTGTAAATATTCCAGTTGCAAAAGTAGATGAAGACTTAATTGTTGACTCTACTGGTGCACTTGAATTCCAAGAAGTACCTAAGCGTTTAGGTGTGATTGGTGCTGGTGTAATTGGTCTAGAACTTGGTTCAGTATGGCGTCGTCTGGGTGCTGAAGTTGTTGTGTTTGAAGCATTAGATACATTTTTACCAATGGCGGACAAAGCTTTGGCAAAAGATTATCAAAAACTTTTAACGAAACAAGGTTTAGATATTCGTATTGGCGCTAAAGTTTCTGGTACTGAAATCAACGGTCGTGAAGTGACTGTTCAGTACAACCAAGCTGGTGAAGATAAAACTCAAACTTTTGACAAATTGATTGTTTGTGTAGGTCGTAAAGCATATGCAGAAGGTTTGTTGGCTGAAGATTCAGGCATTAAATTGACTGAGCGTGGTTTGGTTGAAGTAAACGATTGGTGTGCAACATCTGTTGATGGTGTATATGCGATTGGTGACTTGGTGCGTGGTCCAATGCTTGCACATAAAGCAATGGAAGAAGGTGTAATGGCTGTTGAGCGAATGCACGGTCATGCTGCACAAGTAAACTATGACACCATTATTTCTGTGATCTATACACATCCTGAAGCGGCTTGGGTAGGTTTAACTGAAGAACAGGCTAAAGAAAAAGGTCACGAAGTTAAAACTGGTCAATTCCCGTTTGCTGTGAATGGTCGTGCTTTAGCTGCAAATGAATCAGCAGGTTTTGTGAAATTCGTTGCGGATGCTAAAACAGATCGTTTATTGGGTATGCATATCATCGGTCCTGGCGCTTCAGACATCGTACACCAAGGTATGATTGCGCTTGAGTTTGTATCTTCTGTAGAAGATTTACAATTGATGACTTTCGGTCACCCAACATATTCAGAAGTCGTTCACGAAGCTGCTCTTGCAGTTGATGGTCGTGCGATTCACGCCATCCAACGTAAACGTAAATAAAACAAAAAAGAGCGGTTTCGACCGCTCTTTTTACTTTTGATGGTTGTTTTTAATTGAATAATCATCTAAGAATACAACAACAATTTTTAATAAATGCCAATAGTTATTGTGATGGAAGTCTAGGTATTGGTGTGTCATAACAATGTGAAAAGTAGTAAAAGGTAAAAGATGAATCTACATGAGTATCAAGCGAAAGCGCTGTTGAAAAAATATGGTATGCCAGTTCAAGAAGGCATTTTAATCACTACTCCAGAAGAAGCATCAGCAGCATTTGACCAGATTAGTGGCAAATTCGCGGTGATGAAAGCCCAAGTTCATGCAGGTGGTCGTGGTAAAGCGGGTGGTGTGAAAGTTGTTAAGTCAAAAGAAGAAGCAGCTGAATACGCAAAAAATTTATTAGGTACGCGATTAGTCACCTATCAAACTGATGCAAATGGTCAGCCTGTAAATAGTATTCTTGTTTGTGAAGATGTATACCCAGTAGAGCGTGAATTGTACCTCGGTGCAGTTGTCGATCGTTCTAGCCGTCGCGTGACCTTTATGGCGTCGACTGAGGGTGGTGTGGAAATCGAAAAAGTTGCAGAAGAAACACCAGAAAAAATTATTAAAGTTGAAGTTGATCCATTGGTGGGTTTATTGCCTTTCCAAGCACGTGATGTTGGCTTCCAATTGGGTCTTAAAGACAAACAAATCAATCAGTTTGTAACGATTATGACGGGTGCATATAAAGCATTTGTTGAAAATGATTTTGCATTGTTTGAAATTAACCCACTTTCAGTTCGTGAAAATGGTGAAATTTTGTGTGTAGATGCAAAAGTTGGCATCGATTCAAATGCGTTATATCGTTTACCTGAGATTGCTGCAATGCGCGACAAATCTCAAGAAAATGAACGTGAGCTAAAAGCATCTGAATTTGATCTAAACTATGTTGCATTAGAAGGTAACATTGGTTGTATGGTGAATGGTGCAGGTCTTGCGATGGCGACCATGGACATTATCAAACTGTACGGTGGTCAGCCTGCTAACTTCCTTGATGTAGGTGGCGGTGCAACGAAAGATCGTGTTATTGAAGCTTTCAAAATTATTCTTTCAGATAGTTCAGTACAAGGTGTTCTGATCAATATCTTTGGTGGTATTGTTCGTTGTGACATGATTGCTGAAGCGATTATTGCAGCGGTTCAAGAAGTAAATGTGACTGTGCCTGTGATTGTTCGTTTAGAAGGAAACAATGCAGAGTTAGGTGCAAAATTACTTGATGAATCAGGTTTAAAATTAATTTCTGCAAACGGTTTAGCCGATGCGGCAGAAAAAGTTGTTGCTGCAGTGAAAGCGTAAGGAGTATCAATCATGAGCGTATTAGTAAATAAAGACACAAAAGTATTGGTACAAGGCTTTACGGGTAAAAATGGTACATTCCATTCTGAGCAATCAATTGCATATGGCACAAAAGTTGTTGGTGGTGTAACACCAGGTAAAGGTGGTCAAACGCATATCGGTTTGCCTGTATTTAATACGATGCGTGAAGCAGTAAAAGAGACAGGTGCTAATGCAACCTCGATCTATGTTCCAGCTCCATTTGTATTGGACTCAATCGTTGAAGCGATTGATTCAGGTATTGAATTGATCGTTGTGATCACTGAGGGAGTTCCGACTTTAGACATGCTTAAAGCAAAACGTTACCTTGAAACTTATGGTAATAATGCTCGTTTAATCGGTCCTAACTGTCCAGGGATTATCACACCGGGTGAATGTAAGATCGGGATCATGCCAGGTCATATCCATCAGCCAGGTAAAATCGGGATTATTTCACGTTCTGGTACATTGACTTATGAAGCAGTTGCACAAACAACCAAGCTTGGTCTAGGTCAGTCGACTTGTATCGGTATCGGTGGTGACCCAATTCCGGGTATGAACCAAATTGACTGCTTAAAACTTTTCCAAGAAGATCCACAAACTGAAGCAATCATTATGATTGGTGAGATTGGTGGTTCTGCGGAAGAAGAAGCTGCTGAGTATATCCAGTCAAATGTCACTAAACCAGTGGTGGGTTATATCGCTGGTGTTACTGCGCCTAAGGGTAAACGTATGGGACATGCTGGTGCGATTATCTCTGGTGGTAAAGGTACTGCTGAAGAGAAATTTGCTGCATTTGAAAAAGCAGGCATGGCATATACACGTAGTCCTGCTGAACTCGGTTCAACAATGCTTGATGTATTGAAAAAGAAAGGTTTGGCTTAATCCCAGTATTTCAAAAATGATCTAAAAATGAGAGCCTTAAGGCTCTCATTTTTGTTTTAACTGTTTATTTTATTTGCTTCAATCTTCGCTATATCATTAACCTTTGACTAAGCCACCGTCAACGATGAGGTTTTGTCCTGTCACTGCTCTAGACCAAGGCGATAAAAATAACAATATTGCATCTGCAAACTGCTCAGGGGTTGTGACTTCTTGTAATGGTGTCGATGCAGCAATTAAGTCAAAGACTTGATCTGGTGTTGCACTACTGGCATCAGTCTTACGTAATAGTCCACCTGAAAGCATATTGACATTGATTCCATACTGTCCAAGATCATGTGATGTTGTTCGAGTAAAAGCCAAAAGTGCTGCTTTCGCTGCTGTATAATCATGATATGGAACCACAGGATTTTGTACGAGGTTTGTTCCAATATTAATAATACGACCAAAATGATCTTTCTTCATATCTTCTAAGGCAGCTTGAGTTGTATTTAAAGCTGCTTTAACAGCACTGTCTAATTGCTGTTGCATGCTATGCCAACTCAGCGCTTCGACTTTAGGACGTAAGTCTCCATCAAATTTAAAAGATAAAAGTGCATTATTAATGACTGAAGTAATTGCATGCCCATAATGCAATTTAGCTTTTTTGAACATCAAGTTCACTTGGTCTTCGTCAGTCACATCTGCCTTGTAAATAAATACTTGTTCAGCATGTTCTCTGGCAAGTTGTTGTGCGGATTCTTCGCTATTGAAATAGTTCACAACAACCCTTGCACCTTCTCGTATTAAAGCATGAGTAATGGCAAGACCTAAGCCACGTGCACCACCCGTAACGAGAATAATTTGATCACGTATTTCCATGCGAATCATCCACTGAATTGAAATAAGTTAGAGTTTAGCATTTTTATGCTAAGCATTTAAAATGGGTTAATCTTGTATAAATTTTAGTATTTTATTTTAAATATTAGCCTAAAGGCTTTTGCATTAGTTAAACAATGATCAACATTTCATAGTTGAAAAAGTTTCACTACTTCTAAGAAATTATCTTAAAAGCATCATTTCCTAAGAACAACAAAATTATAGATATAAGCGCCGAAATTCTCTTGTGTATTTACGACAAGATGGTGGGTATAACAAAGATGGATGTTTGGTTAAAAGTAAACTTATATTTTTTAACATTTCATTCTTGGATTATTTGAATTTGACTATTTATCTAGTGTGTTTTGGTTTGCATTAATTTTGTATATTGTGTTCTATTTAATGTTAAAAATTAAATGTATTTTATAACGATGATTATTTAATTTAATAGATTATTAAATTTGATAAAAACAATAAATAATAAGGTGTTGAAAAATATTGATTTAAATTATTTTATTTAATTTTTGATTAATTTTTTTTATAAAATCATTAAAAAACATAAATATATGTTGTGACTTTTTATATTAGTTATTTTGTTTAGTGCGTTTTATATTTCAATAATAAAATACTAAAAAATAGTTCAATTCAATTAAGAGTGCTCTCAAAAACGTTGCAAATAAAAACATGAAATTCAAAACATTTAATGAAATTATAAAGGGAAAAAATTATGTTAAATATTCAAATAGTTTCTAAAGAAACTCATCAGGTTTTAGACTTAAAGGGCTCAACCGATGTGAAGTTGGTTGAAAATTCAGTTGTTATTATTAATGTGAAAAAAGAAGATATTGCATCAACAGAAAGAGTGGGAAATGCATTGGTCATTCTGTTAAAAAGTGGTGAGAAAATTTCAATTGAGAATTTTTTTGCTAGCCATTCAGATAATGACATTGTTTTAAAAGATGACCAGAATAAATTATTTTTGTTGGAATTAAATCAGACACAAGATGTTTTAGAAACTATAAACTATATTTCTATCAATGATATAGAACCACTTCTATATCATGATGCAAATATTGAGATTCTACCTTGGGTGATTGGTGGAGCTTTAGGTATAGGTGCTATTGCTGCTATAGCCAATAACGATTCATCCATTGATAAAAAAAATGGAGATGTGACTCCACCCAATCAGCCTCTTGTTCATTCGACTAATGGTCGTTTAATTACAGGAACAGCAGAAGCAGGAAGCACAGTAAATATTACTGATAGTTCAGGTAAAGTCATTGGTACTACAACAGCAGGACCAGACGGTAAATTTACATTTACACCAACAACCCCTATTCCAGATGGTACAGCGCTTAAAGTAACAGCTGTAGATGCATCTGGAAATGTTAGTCCGCCTGCGCAAGTCATTGTGGATAGTACTGCACCAGCTCAACCTATCGTTAATCCTACAGACGGTAGTCCAATTACAGGAACAGCAGAAGCAGGAAGCACAGTAAATATTACTGATAGTTCAGGTAAAGTCATCGGTACTACAACAGCAGGACCGGACGGTAAATTTACTTTTACACCAACAACACCTATTCCAGATGGTACAACGCTGAAAGTAACGGCTGTAGATGCATCGGGAAATGTTAGTCCGCCTGCGCAAGTCATCGTGGATAGTACTGCACCAGCTCAACCCATCGTTGATCCTACAGACGGTAGTCCAATTACAGGGACAGCAGAAGCAGGAAGTACGGTAAATATTACTGATAGTTCAGGTAAAGTCATTGGTACTACAACAGCAGGACCAGACGGTAAATTTACATTTACACCAACAACACCTATTCCAGATGATACAGCGCTTAAAGTAACAGCTGTAGATGCCTCGGGAAATGTTAGTCCGCCTGCGCAAGTCATTGTGGATAGCACTGCACCTGCTCAGCCCATCGTTAATCCTACAGACGGTAGCCCAATTACAGGGACAGCAGAAGCAGGAAGTACAGTAAATATTACTGATAGTTCAGGTAAAGTCATCGGGACAACAACAGCAGGACCAGACGGTAAATTTACATTTACACCAACAACCCCTATTCCAGATGGTACAGCGCTTAAAGTAACAGCTGTAGATGCATCGGGAAATGTTAGTCCGCCTGCGGTAGTAATAGTAGATAGTACAGCACCAACAGTCATTATTAGTATGAGTGATACGATTCTAACTATAGGTGAATCAGCGCTTGTAACGTTTAGTTTTAGTGAGATCGTAAAAAACTTTGGTAATGATGATATCTTGGTATCAAATGGGACGTTAAGTCCAGTAAGCAGTAATGATGGTGGTCTAACTTGGACAGCCATTTTCACACCCAACGCAAATTTCTTGGCAAGCAATAATAAAATTAGTGTGATTGCAGGAAGTTTTACAGATATTACAGGTAATGTTGGTATTGGTGGTGTTGGTCCCAACTTTGCTATCAATACTACAACTGCCCCAGCAGCACCAGTGGTCAATGTCACAGGCAATCCAGATGGTTCGGTGACGGTAAGTGGCACAGCTGAGCCAAACAGCAACATTGAAATCCGCTATCCAGATGGCAGTACTGTGACGACGCCTGTGGACAGTTCAGGTAATTACGGACCTGTGACTTCTGCGATCAACCAACCGACAGGTACGGTGAGTGGCACAGTGACCGATGCTTCAGGCAACACTGGACCAAGTACCAGCACCAACTATGTTGACAACATTGATCCAGCAGCGCCTGTGGTCAATGTCACAGGCAATCCAGATGGTTCGGTAAGTGTCAGTGGCACAGCTGAGCCAAACAGCAACATTGAAATTCGCTATCCAGATGGCAGTACTGTGACGACGCCTGTGGACAGTTCAGGTAATTATGGACCTGTGACTTCTGCAATCAACCAACCGACAGGTACGGTGAGTGGCACAGTGACCGATGCTTCAAGCAACACTGGACCAAGTACCAGTACCAATTACGTTGACAACATTGATCCCGCAGCACCAGTGGTCAATGTCACAAGCAATCCAGATGGTTCGGTGACGATAAGTGGCACAGCTGAGCCAAACAGTAACATTGAAATCCGCTATCCAGATGGCAGCACAGTCACCACAGCGGTGGACAGTTCAGGTAATTATGGACCTGTGACTTCTGCAATCAACCAACCGACAGGTACGGTGAGTGGCACAGTGACCGATGCTTCAGGCAACACTGGACCAAGTACCAGCACCAACTATGTCGACAACATTGATCCAGCAGCGCCTGTGGTCAATGTCACAGGCAATCCAGATGGTTCGGTAAGTGTCAGTGGCACAGCTGAGCCAAACAGCAACATTGAAATCCGCTATCCAGATGGCAGTACTGTGACGACGCCTGTGGACAGTTCAGGTAATTATGGACCTGTGACCTCAGCGATCAACCAACCGACAGGTACGGTGAGTGGCACAGTGACCGATGCTTCAGGCAACACTGGACCAAGTACCAGCACCAACTATGTTGACAACATTGATCCAGCAGCGCCTGTGGTCAATGTCACAGGCAATCCAGATGGTTCGGTAAGTGTCAGTGGCACAGCTGAGCCAAACAGCAACATTGAAATTCGCTATCCAGATGGCAGTACTGTGACGACGCCTGTGGACAGTTCAGGTAATTATGGACCTGTGACTTCTGCAATCAACCAACCGACAGGTACGGTGAGTGGCACAGTGACCGATGCTTCAAGCAACACTGGACCAAGTACCAGTACCAACTATGTTGACAACATTGATCCAGCAGCGCCTGTGGTCAATGTCACAGGCAATCCAGATGGTTCGGTAAGTGTCAGTGGCACAGCTGAGCCAAACAGCAACATTGAAATCCGCTATCCAGATGGCAGTACTGTGACGACGCCTGTGGACAGTTCAGGTAATTATGGACCTGTGACTTCTGCGATCAACCAACCGACAGGTACGGTGAGTGGAACGGTGACCGATGCTTCAGGCAACACTGGACCAAGTACCAGTACCAACTATGTCGACAACATTGATCCAGCAGCACCAGTGGTCAATGTCACAGGCAATCCAGATGGTTCGGTGACGATAAGTGGCACAGCTGAGCCAAACAGTAACATTGAAATCCGCTATCCAGATGGCAGCACTGTGACGACGCCCGTGGACAGTTCAGGTAATTATGGACCTGTGACTTCTGCAATCAACCAACCGACAGGTACGGTGAGTGGCACAGTGACCGATGCTTCAGGCAACACTGGACCAAGTACCAGCACCAACTATGTCGACAACATTGATCCAGCAGCACCAGTGGTCAATGTCACAGGCAATCCAGATGGTTCGGTGACGATAAGTGGCACAGCTGAGCCAAACAGTAACATTGAAATCCGCTATCCAGATGGCAGCACTGTGACGACGCCCGTGGACAGTTCAGGTAATTATGGACCTGTGACCTCTGCGATCAACCAACCGACAGGTACGGTGAGTGGCACAGTGACCGATGCTTCAGGCAACACTGGACCAAGTACCAGCACCAACTATGTCGACAACATTGATCCAGCAGCACCAGTGGTCAATGTCACAGGCAATCCAGATGGTTCGGTGACGATAAGTGGCACAGCTGAGCCAAACAGCAACATTGAAATCCGCTATCCAGATGGCAGTACTGTGACGACGCCTGTGGATAGTTCAGGTAATTATGGACCTGTGACTTCTGCAATCAACCAACCGACAGGTACGGTGAGTGGCACAGTGACCGATGCTTCAGGCAACACTGGACCAAGTACCAGCACCAACTATGTCGACAACATTGATCCAGCAGCACCAGTGGTCAATGTCACAGGCAATCCGGATGGTTCGGTAAGCGTCAGTGGCACGGCTGAGCCAAACAGCAACATTGAAATCCGCTATCCAGATGGCAGCACTGTGACGACGCCCGTGGACAGTTCAGGCAATTACGGACCGGTGACCTCAGCGATCAACCAACCGACAGGTACGGTGAGTGGCACAGTGACCGATGCTTCAGGCAACACTGGACCAAGTACCAGCACCAACTATGTCGACAACATTGATCCAGCAGCACCAGTGGTCAATGTCACAAGCAATCCAGATGGTTCGGTAAGCGTCAGTGGCACGGCTGAGCCAAACAGCAACATTGAAATCCGCTATCCAGATGGCAGCACTGTGACGACGCCCGTGGACAGTTCAGGCAATTACGGACCGGTGACCTCAGCGATCAACCAACCGACAGGTACGGTGAGTGGCACAGTGACCGATGCTTCAGGCAACACTGGACCAAGTACCAGCACCAACTATGTCGACAACATTGATCCAGCAGCACCAGTGGTCAATGTCACAGGCAATCAACCAACCGACAGGTACGGTGAGTGGCACAGTGACCGATGCTTCAGGCAACACTGGACCAAGTACCAGCACCAACTATGTCGACAACATTGATCCAGCAGCACCAGTGGTCAATGTCACAAGCAATCCAGATGGTTCGGTGACGATAAGTGGCACAGCTGAGCCAAACAGCAACATTGAAATCCGCTATCCAGATGGCAGCACAGTTACCACAGCGGTGGACAGTTCAGGTAATTATGGACCTGTGACTTCTGCAATCAACCAACCGACAGGTACGGTGAGTGGCACAGTGACCGATGCTTCAGGCAACACTGGACCAAGTACCAGCACCAACTATGTCGACAACATTGATCCAGCAGCACCAGTGGTCAATGTCACAGGCAATCCGGATGGTTCGGTAAGCGTCAGTGGCACGGCTGAGCCAAACAGCAACATTGAAATCCGCTATCCAGATGGCAGCACTATGACGACGCCCGTGGACAGTTCCGGTAATTACGGACCGGTGACCTCTGCGATCAACCAACCGACAGGTACGGTGAGTGGCACAGTGACTGATGCTTCAGGCAACACTGGACCAAGTACCAGTACCAATTACGTTGACAACATTGTGCCAACACAAATCGCAACGATTACAGGTGTAAATGACAATGTCGTCCCAAATACGGGTCATATAGATAACGCTGGATATAGTAATGACACATCACCACAAATTTTAGGTGAAATTAGTGCTGTTTTAGGTGCAACAGAAGTCGTTGCGATTTATCGGAATGATGGTAATACAAATATTAGAGTTGGAACGGCAACCATTACAGGTACTGGCACAACTTGGGTATTTGATGATAGTGGTTTAAGTGATGGCATAAGTTACACCTATACTGCACGTGTAGAAGATGGTGCTGGTAATCAGGCGAATTTATCAAATGCATATGTATTGAACATAGATACAACCCCACCTTCAGCAAGTACAACGATTAATATCGTTTCGATTACTGATGACACTGGGCTGAATACAACCGATTTTATTACCAATGATACCAGTCTGACAATTAACGGTACGGTTGGAACTTTGGCAGTGGGTGAAACTGCACAAATCAGTATTGATGGCGGTTTGAATTGGATTGATCTGACTGTAAATGCAGGAACATGGCATTATGAGGATATTCGGATACTTTTTGAAGGAGAATATACTTATCAAGTACGTGTAGTTGATGCAGCTGGAAATATTGGTCAGAGTGATGATCAGATAGTGATTGTTGATTTAACAGGACCTTCAGTCAGCACTTTATTGAATATTACATCTATCAGCACAGACAGTGGGACGAGTTCGACGGATTTTATCACCAATGACCAATCAATTACCGTGAATGGTGTTGTCGGTACATTGGCAGCAGATGAACAAGTTCAAATAAGTGTGGATGGTATCAATTGGGTAAATTTAATCGTTATAGGAGGTACATGGAGTTACCAAGACCCTCGGGTTTTAAACACAGATGGTGATTATACATATCAGGTTCGTATTGTTGATATTGCAGGTAATATTGGTGCAACAGACAGCCAAACAATACAAATAGATACGGCTGCTCCAACACAGAATGCATTTATTAATAGTTATATAGATTTAGTTGCCCCTAATACAGGATTAATGGGAGACAATACAGAAACCAACGATACTACCCCGACATTAATTGGCTCGGTCTCTGCTGGGGTGCAAGCGGGCGATATTCTTGAGTTATATGAAAATGGTACATGGATCGCATCGATTACATTGAGTGCTGGTGATACCACTTGGACGTATTCATTGTCTGGTTTGAGCAACGGTGTGACTTATCAATATACTGTTCGTATTGTTGATATTGCTGGTAATACAGGTGTGATGTCACCTACGTTTACATTAACTGTTGATACTATGGCGCCGACTACAACTGTTAGTATCGACAGCTATACAGATGATGTAGGTCTTTTTCAAGGAAATTATAATAACAATACAACAACGGATGACACCACACCGCTCTTAAAAGGTACTTTGAGTAGTGCTTTAAGTTCAGGGGAGGTTGTTGAAATTTATGATGATAGTAATGCGCTGCTAGGTGTTGCTGTTGTTGATGCTACAGGAACAGGATGGAGTTTCCAATTACCATCACTGAGCAATGGAAGTTACACTTATTATGCAGTCGTTGTTGATGCGGCAGGTAATCATGGGACAAATTCTGCGAACTTCACACTGACAATTGATACGCTTGCACCCACCCAGACCACTACTATTGACAGTTTCACTGATGATTTGGGCACGAATACTGGAGATTATCCAAGTGGCTCACATACCGATGATACAGCGCCTCGGTTAAATGGAACCATCAGTGGTGGTGCATTGGCTGCAACGGATGTTGTCCTCGTTTATGAAGGGACAACACAAATAGGTGTTGCAACCTTAAATGCCAGTCGCACAGCTTGGACCTTTGATGTTGCAGGTTTAGTGAATGGTGACAATAAAAATTATACAGCAGTTGTTGCGGATGCGGCGGGGAATTTAGGAACTTTTTCATCTCCAGCATTTAGAATAATTGTTGATAATGTGGCGCCAACACAAACCGCAAGCATCACCAGTTATGTTGATTTTGCTGGTCCTGTTATTGGAATCTTTGGCAATGGTACAACAACGGATGATACTAAGCCTACATTGAATGGTACACTGAGTAGCTTAATTCCAGCGGGTACAGAAATTCGTATTTATGAAGGTTCTGTTTTTATTGGTGTGGCTATGACTACAGGTGGTACAAGTTGGTTTTTCGAATTACCTACATTAGCCGATCCAAGTACCCACACTTATACAGCCAGAGTTGCAGACGAAGCAGGCAATGAATCTCCTGCATCAGCACCATTTACCCTGACAGTTGACTCCACTGTATTACCTGAAGCTATCAATATTAATGCTTTTAACGACAATTATGGCGAAAATATGGGGTATTATTCATCAGGTAGTCAGACTGATGATACCTCGCCAGAATTAATAGGAGTTTTAGGCGCTGCATTGAACCCTGGAGACAAAGTATTGGTGTATCAAGTTGATCCAGTACTGGGTACACCAACACTGTTAGGGGAAGCAGATGTTTTTGAAACGTCTTGGAGTTACGTGCTCTCTGGCTTAAGTGATGGTCGTTATTATTACCGTGCAGAGGTGGTGAACAGTTTTAATAGTGTGTTAGCACAATCCAATTTACTGGACTTGATTGTAGACACGATTGCACCGACAGAGGTTCCATCAATCACTGTTTATAATGATACTGTAGGATTATTTCAAGGTGATTTTATCAGTGGTACAACGACTGATGATACGCACGCGCTTTTAAAAGGAACACTTGATACTGCGTTAATGTCAGGCGAAAGTTTACATATCCATGATAATAATGGCAATTTGGTTGGTATTGCTCAGTCACAGGCACAACTTGGTCTTTACCTTTATCGTTAGTGACAGATGGTACTTATACCTATACCGCTGTTGTGGTCGATCAGGCTGGTAATGAAGGACCTGAGTCAGCTGCCTTCACATTAATATTGGATACAACACCACCAACTCAACAAGCGATCATTAATAGTTTTACAGATGATGTCATCATGAACACTGGTGATTATGGATCAGGTAGTTATACCAATGATACGCTGCCTGTTTTAAACGGTACACTCAACACAGGTTTAGGTGCCAATGAAGTATTGCGTATATATGAAGGCTCAACCTTTTTAGGTATTG
Source organism: Acinetobacter sp. Tol 5 (assembly GCF_019702905.1). Taxonomy (NCBI): domain Bacteria; kingdom Pseudomonadati; phylum Pseudomonadota; class Gammaproteobacteria; order Moraxellales; family Moraxellaceae; genus Acinetobacter; species Acinetobacter sp. Tol 5. The sequence goes on from NZ_AP024708.1 coordinate 1,296,041, forward strand.
CAACCGTTACAGGTTTAAATTGGACTTTTGAATTTACAAACATTTTAAGCAACGGTAGTCATGATTTTACTGCACGTGTGATGGATGCTGCGGGCAATCAAGGACCGATATCCAACGCCTTTAATTTAATCGTTGATACCATCGCCACCTCACAAACAGCCAATATTAACAATTATATTGATAGTTCGGGTGCTGTTACTGGATTGATGGGGAGCAATACTACGACGGATGATACCACCCCAACCTTGATTGGGGCGGTCACGGCAGGCGTACAAGCTGGTTATACCATTAACCTTTATCAGAATGATGTTTTAATCACTTCAATCGTATTAGCAAATGGTCAGACTTCATGGAGTTATACACCGAATATCTTAGGTTTTGGCACATATAATTACTATTTCAAAGTTGCAGATCAAGCGGGTAATGAAGGCACTGCAAGTCCGATCTTTAGCTTAACTGTTGATGCAACAGCCACACTCAGTTCCATCATGACCGATACCGCTTATGGTCAGGCAGGCAATTACTCTACCAATAATGATGCAGTCAATACTGATTTGATCACTCGTGATAGTACACCAATATTGAATGGTACCATCAGTCGTGCTTTGGAAGCGAATGAGCAAGTGACGATTAGTCTGGATGGTGGGAACAGTTGGATTGTGGTACAAACGACTTTGGGTGCAACCAGTTGGGCGTATACTCCACAATCATCTGGTTATACAGTATCGACAATTGTTCCATTACAAGTACGGATTGAAAATACCGTGAATGGAACGCATGGCTCAACCACTACAACGACATATACCGTTGATTTAATAGCACCATCGATGACTTTGAGTAACCCAGACTTTGTCAATCCTGGTTCGATCGATGCTGATGGTGACAAAACAATTCTTGCAGGTGCGGTCCAGTTTAACAGTAGTGTAGATGGTACAGCTGAAGTTGGCAGTGTTGTGGCGCTGATCAATGATATAAACAACGATGGTATTTATACAGAAGGTGTCGATAGTGTCCTCAATGTTGCAACAGTCGCAGCAGGTGGAACATGGAATATGTCATTGAGTTTGACAGCAGGTCAGTACCATCTGGGTTATGTCATTTGGGATGCAGCAGGGAACCGTAGTCGTCTAAGCATGACTTCTGATGTAGATGTTGTGAACAACTTGGGTAATGCGCCATATACCAACAGTGCTTTTGGTACCAATGCAACATTGGGTTATGGTAGCAGTATGGTCATTAACACGAATGGACACTGGACTTTTGTCAATGACCAAGCGGTTTATGCTGGTGCTTCAACGACAAGTTATACCACCACAGCTTTGACACTCACATCTGGTACGGTCAGTTCATATTCTTTCGGTGATTACAATCTGGATGGAAATATTGACATCATCGGCACAGACAGTGCTGTAACTTCGACTGCCCCGATTTGGACGGGCATTGCTGGCGGAGGTTTTACTGCTGGTAATGTAAATGCTGGACAGCTTATCGCTCGTGGTGGTTCTGTATTCTTGGATATGGATGGTGATGGATATTTGGATGCTGTGGTTGGTGATAGAGGAAACGACTCCTCAGCATTTTTGAAAAATAATAGTGGTGTATTCAGTGTCTATGGACGGGCATCAGGTAACCCGACAGCCACTGGTCTAAGTACATTGACCATGGATCGAGAAAATTCAGCAGTAGATTTAAATAATGATGGTAAAGTCGACCTCGCTTTGCATGCTACCACTAGCCAATCAGGGGTAACAGGCGCTTATACATTAAGTTTGTTGCTAAATAGTGGTAGTAGCAGTGCAACGGGTGCGAACTGGACTGAAACACAGGTCATTACCAATGTGTTCGGAGCCGCTAGAGCAGATGATTCGACCACCCCATTATCGATGACTTGGGCAGACTTTAATGGTGATGGTTATCTCGATTTATATTTAAATACAACTCAAACAGGAACCTCCGCCAATAGCAAAATTTTCCTCAATAACGGTGGTAGCTTATCAAGCAATGGAATTGCAATTGCAAATGATAGCCTAGCTGGAGAAGCATCTGTTGCTGTCGACTGGAATGGTGACGGCAAAATGGATGCAATAGAGGTCGATTATACGACGGGTATTGCGAATCTATATACCAATAACGGTAATGTGGCTACGGGATGGGCGACTACGCAATTGGCTGATATGGGAAATAGCACGTTAAATGGTATCGCCGCTGCTGACTATGATTGGGATGGTGATATTGACCTGTTAGCCAGTTTTAATACGAGTACACAGACACAGTTAATCAGCAACACCAACCAAGTCAAAGATGGAACAGCTTTGCATCTGCGTATTGTGAATGCAGAAGGTCATAACGTCTACTATGGTAATACCGTCCAGTTGTTCGATTCTTCGGGGCGTTTAGTATCCACCCAAATCATAAATCCACAATCAGGAAATTGGGTCAATGATGGTTCTGCTTTGGTCAACATTTTCGGATTGGATCCATCACAAAGCTACACAGTCAAATTATTGGCGAATGATCACGGCGTCACGACGACGTACTCATGGAACGTTACTCCAGGCAGTGCGGTTGACGCACAAGTGTTGACCACAACAGCTGTGACCACTGCCAATGCAACAACATTGGTAGGCACTGGCTATAACGATACTTATGTGGTTTCTAATGTGGTAGGGGGCACCACAGCTTATAACGGCGGTGGTGGCTGGAATTTACCTGTTATGAAAGGCGAAAGCAAAACTTGGGTCGCTTCAGGGGGTATGGATATTATTGATTTCCGTAATGCATCTACAGGTGTAACGGTTAATCTGCAAGCTGGTACGGTATCGGGTTGGGGGACGGTTAGTAATATCACCAATGTTGAAGGAGTGCGAGGTAGTGCACAGTCCGACACATTGAGCGGTAATGCGTTTGATAACATCTTTGAAGGTCGTGGTGGGGATGACATTATTAACCTAGGTTCTAACGCTGGAAATGATCGTTTAGTGTATAACCTGATCAATCCTGCTGATCATGTGACTGGAGGGAATGGTACTGATACGATCAATGGTTTTGTGGCTGGGAGTTTAGCTTTTGCGCCGAATTCTGATGCAGATATCATTGATCTGAGCGGTTTATTGACAGCTTATACTGGCACAGCCTATGTCTACTTTGATGCTGGTACTGGAAGTTATATGCTGGATAGAGCGTCTATAGGTTTGTATAAATATTTGCAAGTCAGTACAGTGGGTAACGATACAGTTATTTCAGTTGATTTAGCGGGTACTGGGAACTTCACTACTCCCTTATTGACACTCAAGAACATCAGCTTAAGTCTGGAATACTTATTGGCAAATGGACAACTGTTACTGGGTTCTTCAACTGCCGCTTTAATTCATATCAATGCGCAAACCACTACAGATACTACGCCAATCGTGAGTGGAACCATTCCTTATGGCTTAAATATTGGTGAGGTTTTACAAATAACCGTAAATGGAACGACCTATAGTACGGCAAACAATACTGTGGTCGTAGATCCTATCAATCACACTTGGTATGTGCAATTGCCTGTCGGTGTAGTCAATGTCGGGCGCTATGATGTAGTGGCAAACATCGTGGATGCGAATGGCTCGATAATCATGAGTGATGCAAGTCGTATGGAATTGGAAGTGCTCAGTTCCTCAGGTTCATTGACGCCTGCTTGGGGGGATGCTGATGTTGGTAATGTCCTTGGTGGTGCAACCATGACACTGGGGCAAAATGGTTTATGGTCATTCTTCCAAACCAGTACAACGAGTGATGTTGGAACGATCTATAACAGTACTGGGTTGAATACCTATACCAATGTCAGTGTGACTGGCGGAAGTGGTGGATTGTCAGGTGCATCATTTGTTGATTTTAACCGTGATAGTTTTATGGATATTTTCACAAATACCAGTACAGGTGCTTCATCGCAAAGTGTATGGACCACGACCGATGGTATCAATTATAACCATCAGATACTGGTAAGCGGCACATCGATGTGGAATGGTGCTGTGGTTGCTTATGATAAAACAGGTGATGGTTATCTTGATTTTGCCTATGGTGATACTGGCGGTGATTCAATGACATTCATTACCAATACGGCTGGAAGCTTATCCTTAATGGCTGGTGGAGCACAAGGTAGACCAGTAGGAATTACAGGAAATACTGATTCTGAGGTTTCTGCAGTCGATTTGACCAATGATGGTGCTGTAGATGTGATTCAGCATACAATTTCTTCCTCGACACCAACAGCAGGTGGTGCTTATGCCTTGACTTTATTGACCAATGTACAAAGTGCTGTTAATACGTTTATCCAGACAAATATTGCAGGCGTATTTAGAACAGGAGCAGCAGGTGATCCAGCTTCTGCGACCGCGATGACATGGGCTGACTTCAACAATGACGGTAAAATGGATTTATTCCTTGGCGCTGGTCGAAATGCTGCAAATACTGCGGATAGTACAGTGAGCCGTGTTTACTGGAACAGTGGCACAGGAAGTCTGTTTGGAACAGCTTCTGGGACTGCGGGCGGTCAGGCAACTTACCTTTCAGATACTTTAGATGGTGGTGCTTCAGTCGCAGTGGATTGGAATCATGATGGTAAAATGGATATTGTGGAATTGCCGCGTTCTGGCGTCAGTGCAGTACCAAACCTATATACCAACAATGGGGCAGGAAGCTTTACGCAAAGTACACTGGGAACTGCAATTACAGGTGTGAATGGAGCTTTAGCAGTAGATTATAATTGGGATGGTGCAGTCGATGTATTGGCTTATAAAGGCGATGCCAATACGATCTTATTGCAAAACAACAATATGGTTGCAGATGGTACCAGTTTGCATTTACGTATTTTGGATGCCAATGGTCTAAACGTCTACTATGGCAACACTGTACAGCTTTACAATAGTGCGGGTACATTAGTCACATCACAAATATTGAATCCACAATCAGGTGTATTTGGTGCAGATGGTTCAGGTATCGTCAACTTCTACGGCTTGAATGCGAATGACAGCTACACCGCTGTATTGATTAAGAGTGTCAATGGTGTATCTCAGGATGTGGGTGGTTCAGCAAGCCTAGGCGGAAACAGCATTGAAAATATTAACCTCAGCTGGGCAGGTTTAACCGCTGGTGCAGCGACCCAAGCTTATGTCTTATCAGGTGAAGCAACGACCAACGTTGCGAATGGTAAATTCATCGGTACTGGTTATAACGATATTTTCTTTGCAACAGCAGGGACAGACAGTTATGACGGTAGTGGTGGAACGGCAGTGGATTTATCTGGCAACAGTAATTGGAGTGCAACTGGAGGTTTGGATACTGTTGACTATAAACTGGCAGGCAGCACTTCATTGACCATTGATTTGTCTAATATGAGTGCTCAAAACACTGGTTTTGGAACAGCGAGCTTTAAGAACATTGAAGCTCTTGCTGGTGGGAATGGGAATGACACGTTTACAGGCAATACAGCCAATAATCAGTTTGAAGGGCGTGGTGGTAATGACAACTTTAATCTTGCCAACGGTGGTCAAGATACTTTGTTATATAAAGTATTGTTAGCCGATGCAACGGGTGGCAATGGTACAGATAGTGTGAATGGCTTTAAAGTGGGTACAGTTGAAGCCACAGCTGACGCAGACCGTATTGATCTGAAATCTTTATTGATTGGGTATACTGCTGATAGTGATGGCGCTGCACATTATGTGAATGGTATTGCAACGCTTGATTCTGGTGACAATATTGGCAGTTATTTGCAGGTGACCCATAGTGGTGGCAATACTGTGTTGAGTATTGATCGAGATGGTGCAGGTGGTGCATATGCTATGACTAATCTGCTTACACTGAATGGTGTAAATACTGAACTTGAAACATTGTTAGCGAATCATCAGATTATCATTGGTTAAGTTCGCTTAGTTAAAAGAGCTGTCATTTTGGCAGCTCTTTTTTATTTATAATTCTCTAATTTCTTGCAAAAATCAAATTGAGTATATGCTTTAACTTAACTTTAAATATGATACATTTAATATAACCTATCACATATTTTTCGCATCTATATAAACCACAAAATTCATCGTAAATTGATCACCTTACTTATGCGATTTTTCTGCAAGTTTTACTTCATACTGATTATTCTATTTGGATTGAATTCACAGCTCTATGCTTTGGATCAAGTGATCGTTATGCCTGAATCTGCTGCGATCGAAAATTTAGAAGGTCAGCAAGACGCTCAACAATCAGATATTGAATTGGAACAAGAGGCTTTATTTCATATTGAAAATCCAGAAAATAGCCTAAGCTATCTTGATGAAATTAAAGATCAAAATGAAGATTTTTTACAACAAAGTGAAATTCAGAAAAAATTAGCGGAGGAGCATGAGCAGCAATTGGCAGATTATTCAATTTTGAGTAATCAATTTTATGAAAATGATCGAATTCGGATCTTTAATTATACAGCTTATAATGTACAACAATTAAAAACTTCATTGATCAACCCAAACTCAAATAGTGCCTCTGTAAATGAACTTTATCTGTCCTTTGGTTACGGAATTGAGTTTAAGATCAATGCTTTAAATAGAGTGGGTTATGAATATATTTCCAGTTTTCCCTATGATCGAGGACAACTCATACGACTATTTTGGATTCATACATTAACCTATTAATTTAAAGAATATTTTTATCTAAAAATAAGTAGTGTGAATAAATCATGTTGATATAACTACACGTTGAAACACAAGCTTGCGTTGAACTTCACATTACACAGTTAAGCTTAAAAAATAAGATGAATAGGACGCTACTGTCATGATGAAGAAAATTATTTTACTCGGTGTTTTAGGTGTTTCACTCACAGGCTGTATTGTTGCACCATACGATGATGATCATCGTGGTGGGCATGGTCGATATGATCATCGTGATCGTGATCGTGATCGTGATCGTGACCGTTGGGATCATCGTCATGATCGTGACCGCGATCGCTATGATCGAGATCGCAATGATCGTGACTGGAATTGGAAAACGCGTTAATTATTGATTGTAAAAATGGGCTGTAAATGCCCATTTTTTATACGCAAATTGATCAATCAAATTCATGTGATGAATTTATTGTTTAATCATATAAAGCTTTTATTGCCATGCTTTACTTCTCAAGTTTAAATAAATTTGCGCTAGATAGAACAAAATGATGTACAAATTAAATTTGATCAAATCTCCATCATATTATTTTTTTAAACAAGCCTGCTTGTACCACACCAGCTTTGGTTTGTTTTTGCAGTTGCCACGTTGCAGGTAAATTCAATTGATTTAAAGCGCGATCTGCTTCAACATAAATCAATGCGTCATTAGACAAATATGGATCAGCTTTTTGAGCCAATTCTTCCCATAAATTTAAACTATAGGGTGGGTCTAAAAATACCAAATCAAATTGTTCATTCAGGTTGGACAACGCTTGTTGTGCTGTCTGAATTTTAAGTTGGCAATTTTCTACTTTGAGTAATTGAATATTATCTTTTAAAAACTTTGCCTGTTTAAGATTTGGTTCAATCATCACTACATAACGCGCACCACGAGATAATGCTTCAAAACTTAAAGCACCTGAACCTGCACAGAGGTCCAGCACTTTAGTATTTTGAATATCCCACATCAACCAGTTAAATAAAGTTTCTCTAACACGGTCAGGTGTAGGGCGCAAACCCTCAATATCAGCAAAAGGGAGAACACGTCGTTTCCATTCTCCACCAATAATTCTTAATTGGTTTTTCACTTTATTATTCACTGATATCAGCCTCATTAGATGGTGCGGTAGCTGGTTGCGGAGTATTGTTTCTATGCCCTTGAGTATTGCTATGATTCTGCGCTGAATTGGTTGCTGAGTTTGGCTTTGGTTTAGGCATTGCATTAGGATCAGCTGCAAGTGAAACATCACCACTCGGCAATTCACCCGGTTTGATCCCAGCAGTCATTAAACCGCCACTGACCTGATGATTGAGTGGAGCAATTGGATTTTTCTTACGTGTTAATAGCCAATAATCAAAAACTGGACGGGCAATTTTTGCAGCAGAACCCCCATGACGACCATTTTCCCAAATCACTGCAATGGCAATTTCAGGATTTTCAGCAGGCGCAAAGCCAACAAATAGACCGTGATCGAGCTGACGAGCTGTAAGTGCAGCTTCGTTATAACGTTTTCCTTGAGCAATACTCTTGACCTGCGCCGTCCCTGTTTTACCTGCAATTTGATACATTGGTGTACGAATACCACGACCTGTACCAGATTGAATCACGTCCACCATTGCGTCACGCATTTTGACCCAGTCATCATCGGTACCGCTAAAATTGATTTTTCCTGTAGGTGCGTTATGCACAGGATGTTTTTTTGCACCTTTGGATTCGCGTAAAACATGTGGTGTTACATGCGCACCATGATTGGCGGTAATCGCCGTTGCCATAGCAAGCTGTAAAGGTGTTGCAGTAAATGCACCTTGTCCAATACTCACAGAAATCGTTTCACCCTTGAGCCATTTGCTCTTACGGGTACGCATTTTCCATTCTGGGCTTGGATAAAGTCCTGTACTTTCACTCGGTAAATCTACTCCAGTTTTTTCGCCAAAACCAAATTGGCGCATCCACTCGTTCATACGGTCGATACCCATTTGATAAGACAAAATGTAGAAATAGGTATCACAAGAAACGACGATGGATTTATGTAAATTGACAGAGCCGTGTCCTGTTTTTTTCCAGTCACGGAATTTATGCGAGTCGCCAGGTAAATGGAAATAACCTGGATCAGAAATAGCAGTGCCCCAATCCACAGTTTTAAAGTGAATTCCCCCTAATCCTTCCATTGGCTTGATGGTTGAACCCGGCGGATAAGTTCCTTGAACAGCACGGTTATAAAGCGGTTGATCGAGATTATCACGCAAGGCAGTATAGTCATCATGCCCGATCCCAGTGACAAATAAATTGGGGTTAAAGCTTGGACTGGAGACGAGTGCTAGAATCTCACCTGTACGAGGATCAATAGCAACAATAGCGCCACGACGGTCTTTCAGTTGTTCAGCTGCTACGGTTTGTAAACCATAATCAAGTGAAAGATAGAGATCATTACCACGCGTTGATTCTTTACGACCTAAATGGCGTAGCACATTCCCGTGCGCATCGGCTTCAATAGATTCATAACCTGGAACTCCGTGTAATAAATCTTCATAAGATTTCTCTACACCGATTTTTCCGATTAAGTTGGTTCCTGCATAACTGTCTTTATCAATGGATTTAAGTTCTTTGTCATTGATACGACCTACATAACCAATCACATGTGCAAATAACTCGCCATGTGGATAGTAACGTGTCATCTGCGTTTCGATATCTACCCCAGGAAACTGAAATTTAACTTCACTGAAGCGTGCAATATCTTGCTCAGTTAAATTCAGTTTTAAGGTGACACGTTCGGTTTTTTTAGAGGTTTTAATACGACTATTAAAACGGTCAATATCTTCTTGACTCAGATTTAAAATAGGAATTAAACGTTGAACAGTACCCTCAATATCTTCGACATCAGCTTTACTCAAGGTTGCAGTAAAAACAGGGTAGTTGTCAGCCAATAAAATACCATTACGGTCATAGATATAACCACGTGCAGGCGCAATCGGCTGTAAGCGTATACGGTTTTTATCCGATGCTTCGCTAAACTCTTGATGATGAAAAATTTGCAGATAAGCATAACGTGCAATCAGTAGACACATAAAAAATGAAACAATACCAATCGCAAAAAAAACACGGCTGCGAAAGATGCGTTTTTCTTGTTGGACATTTTTTAAAGGAAACTGCTGCTTCATACGTCGTCGGCTTTGAATACTGAAATTGGAGAGTGCGAGGGCGAAACATTTTACCCTAGATTGAGGATTAAAAAGTAAAAAACACAAATAACTCGTAAAAATTTATTTTAACTAAATACTCGAACAAATCATGTTCGATCACATGGTGCGGATTTGACCTTAGCGACATTAAATTTATAGTGTTTTGTATATGAGTGCTAAAATAATTCTGTTAAAGTCGAGCATTAAGGATAAAGAACTCGACCCAAGTTAACGTTAGGGGTAATGGAGAAAATAATGAGAAAAATATTTCCCTTATTAATATTAGTTGCTGTAGGAAACTTCGCGCATGCTGATGTTAAAGAATATTTGCCAGATTTGAAGGGAATTTTACCAGAGGCGAAGATTAAGCCTGAGGATGCATCTAAATGGAACTTTGGTGCAGGTGTGACTCAACAAATCGTTCACTTCAATGCTGAGTGGGTCAACCCTTATGGAATTGCCTATACCAAATTAGGTGCTTTTTATAATGGTGACAATGCATTTGCTGGACAAGTTGGTTATCGAATTCCTGTTGCATTAAATGGCACTGACAAAAATGGATTCTATGTGGGACTGTATGGTGGCTCACTTAAAAGTAAAAAAGTAGACGGAAGTGATGAGGTTCAATATGGTGGTGGGGCTGATATCGCTTATGTTTTATTGAATAAAGAACGTATAAGTACATTCAGTGTGGGTATGGGTGCAGGAAGTGAACTTCATAATAAAAATGGAGATATGATCTTGGAAACTCGCCCTCAGATACAATTCGCTTATACTTTAAGTGTAGGTTTTTAAAATTTTATGATTTTATACAGATCCTTCGACCGCCAATAGAAATAAATACGAGAGTCATGCATGTTGGAATACGTTAATGGTTTGTGGCACGCTTTTACGGCTAGACCCGATCATCTTGCTATCTTAAGTATCATTCCTGTGACTGCCTTTGTAACTTGGGCACACGTTTGGATGGCACTGAAAATGGTATTCTATCCAATTACGTTTTGGGGATTTCATTTAGGTCCTTTACCCGTAGGTTGGCAAGGCATTGTGCCACGTAAAGCTGGACGAATTTCTGGCATTATTACCGACAATACCTTATCTAAATTGGGTTCTTTGCGTGAGTTCCTGGATGCAATGGATCCAGAAGATATGGCGCGCATCATCGGTGAGCAAGTCGGTTTTGAACTTGAGCATCTGATCGATGAAGTGATGTTGGATCGCAATGCTGTATTATGGGAAAATTTACCTTATTCCATCAAGCGTCGTATTTATGGTCAAGCACATAAGCAATTACCAGGTACCTTAAAAGAACTTGTGACCGAACTGACCATGAACGTTGAGTCACTGGTCAATATGCGTGATATGGTGGTCAATCAAATGGAAGGTGACCGCCGTTTGATGGTGCGTATGTTTTTAAAAGTCGGTCAGAAAGAAATTAATTTTATTTGGCATATTAGTGCTGTTATTGGAAGTTTTTTTGGTATTTTTCAAATGTTTGTGTACGTTTTTGTACCACAACATTGGACTGTTCCGTTCTTTGCAGCAGTGTGGGGGTTTCTCACCAACTGGATTGCAATCTGGATGGTATTTAACCCTATAGAACCGCATTACATTCGTTACCCACAATTTTTTGAACGTACAAAAAATCGAAAATTTCCATGGATTAAACCTGTTATTCCTCGAATAGGCACATATAATGTTCAGGGCGCGTTTATGAAACGCCAAGAAGAAGTGTCAGAAGTCTTTGCAAGTGTAGTGACTGAAGACCTCATTACGTTAAAATCGATCATGACAGAAATGATGTATGGTCCAAAGAAAGATAAAACGCGCCGTATTGTGAAGCGTCATATTAACGAAATTATGGAAACTCCATTGGTTCGTACGTCTTTACAATTGTCTTTGGGACCTAAAGAGTATGCAAAACTCAAGACAGACTTGATTGATCGATCAATTGAAATTACGATGGTGCCTGTTTGCGACCCAGCGTTTAATGCGAGCCGTGCACAGAAAATTTTTCAAATGTTTAAAGAGCGGATTAGAGAGTTAACGCCGAAAGAGTTTCAAAATTTGTTACGTCCTGCATTTCAGGAAGACGAATGGATTTTGATTGTACTGGGTGGTGTCACTGGATTCTTTGCTGGTTTAATACATTTATTTGTGGCTTTCTTATAAATTTGATGCCATTACGATGATAAGTTTTAATTTGTCATGGCAAACGGTATCATAAATATTGTTTTAAATGAGGATGTTTTTTTATGCGCATTATATTACTCGGACCACCTGGAGCAGGTAAAGGTACACAAGCTCAGTTGATCTGTAAGCGCTACAATATCCCACAAATTTCAACCGGTGATATGCTCCGTGCTGCGATTCGTGAAGGTACTGAATTAGGTCTTAAAGCTAAAAGTGTAATGGAGTCAGGCGGTCTAGTATCTGATGAGCTTATTATCGGTCTAGTAAAAGAACGTATTGCACAACCTGACTGCGTGAATGGTTGTATCTTCGATGGTTTCCCTCGTACGATTCCGCAAGCTGAAGCTTTGGAAAATGAAGGCATCACGATCGATCATGTGATCGAAATAGAAGTGCCTGATGAAGAAATCGTAAAACGCCTTTCTGGTCGTCGCCAACATCCAGCATCTGGTCGTGTTTATCATACGATCTATAATCCACCTAAAGTGGAAGGTAAAGATGATGAGACAGGTGAAGATCTTGTTCAACGTCCAGATGATGAAGAAGCAACCATTCGCAAGCGTTTAGGTTCTTATCACAATGAAACTGAACAATTGGTAGGTTTCTATCAAGGTCGTGCAGCTTCTGGAGAAAATGCACCGACTTATAATAAATTAAACGGCTTGCGTGGAATCGAAGACGTTCAAAAAGATTTATTTGCTATTTTAGATAAATAATCCTTTAAGTTAAAACTTGACCTTAAAGTTTTGACAATCGAAGAGACCTGATTCATATTAGGTCTCTTTTTTTGTTAGCGTGACATTTAGCATGAAGCTTTTATTAATTGCCTTGGTCATTATCAGTGTTCTGGTTTTATTGGGCTTGTTGTATATGAGCTTTAAATTGTTACGCAAAGCGCAAAAAGAAGAAATGCAACAACGCCGCGAGATGAGAAAAACAGGTGAATACCAAGTTCATCCTCAAGTGGCAGAGGAATGGAAACGACTCGAAAAAATTAAGAAAGATTTGGAAAATAAAAAATAAAGCATCAAGGACAAATGCTAAGGGGTAAATACATTCTTATCCATCATGGATGTTCAATATTCAAAACAGATGAGTTTTGCTGATTGAAAGATGTAAGCAAATAATTATAAATACTTTTTCTATCAAGCTACATGTTATATTTAAAGCACACTATTATAAAAAGACGATCAAAATGAAATGGATTGCCATAGCCAAACATAGAAGTGAATATATAGCGCCGATTACTTTTTCAAAGGGGACTTTGCTAAAGATAGGAGAAAAATATCAAGGCTCGGAGAATTGGGACAATTGGTATTTCTGCAAAGTTGATGACGGATTAGAGGGCTGGGTTCCTGCACAAATCATTGAATGGGTTGATAAGCTTCAAGGCTATGCAAAAGCGGATTATACAGCGAAAGAGTTAAATGTAGATCAGGGCGATCTATTGGTCGGCGAAGAGCAATTAAATGGTTGGATGTGGTGTAGTAGATCGTCTGATGGGCAATCAGGTTGGGTGCCGTTAGAGGTACTCAATCAAATTTAATAGAAATTATACTAAGTCATTATTTTAGCATAAAAATTTTATAATAACGTGAGTTCGATGCAACCATACCTTTAACTTATTGAAAAAAATAAATCTGTGCGGAGTCTTGCTGAGTTTTCATCCATTTTTTGGATCAGCCTGCGGCTCACCGCAAAACTCGTCATCCACCAGCAAGATATTTAATCAGTCGCAGAAACAATATCTTATAAAAGTAGTCCTGCCTCGAACAGTTGCGGATGACGTTTCCGAGTATCATATTTCATCAAGGATTTTTTATCGAACTCAGGTGATAATAAAGCAATGATTAATCAAATCTTCGATGCTATCAATGGTGCGGCTGGTTGAATTAAGCCGATTTGATTTCTTTTGTCGCTCCAAACTCATATTTGTCAGGCCAATTACAAACGTCTGATACCACACATTCATGACATTTTGGCTTGCGCGCGATGCAACAGTAACGACCATGTAAAATGAGCCAATGATGTGAGTCGATGATAAATTCTTTTGGAATGACTTTGATCAGACGATGCTCAACCTCAAGCACATTTTTACCTACTGCAAGCCCTGTGCGATTACCTACACGGAAAATATGTGTATCTACAGCCATAGTGGCTTGACCAAAGGCTGTATTCAAGACAACATTTGCTGTTTTACGTCCCACCCCGGGTAATGCTTCTAAATCAGCACGATTATCAGGAACTTGGCTGTTATGTTTCTCAATCAAAATTTTACATGCTTTGATGACATTTTCTGCTTTGGAATTATATAAACCAATGGTTTTAATATATTCCTTTAAGCCTTCCACACCCAATGCATAAATTTGTTCAGGAGTATTGGCAACAGGAAATAATTTATCGGTGGCTTTGTTGACACTGACATCTGTTGCTTGAGCTGATAGTGTTACAGCAACCAAAAGTTCAAATGGTGTGGAATAATTCAGTTCAGTTTTTGGATTTGGACGTTGTTCACGAAGTCTTTCAAAGAAAATTTGAATCTGTTTTTTTGTCATATTTTTTACAGTCATTCACTTTCTCCTTGTAAAACAGATAATTGTCGTAATAATTGGTCAAGTTGATCTTGCTTATTTTGATCGGCTCGAACACTGAGCTGTTTTTCTAATTTTTTAATTTGTGTACGTAGTTTAGCCAGTTCAATGGTGGTTTTCGCATCTGTAACGATGGGTTTCTTTTGAGGTGCTTCTACGATTTCAATCGTCGGTAAAGACTGACTGTTTTGAGTAATCTGTGCAAATAACTCTGTATCAATCTCTGCACGAACTACAGGACCTTTACGATGAATACGCTGTTTTTCTTCACGTTGAATATGCGCATAGTAGCGACTGCGTAAATCATTTTGTTCGAGTAGGCGTTGCTCATTATTTGGGATGGGTTGAATATCTTCAACTAAGTCGATGCAGTCTACAGGGCAGGGCGCAATGCACAACTCACAGCCTGTGCAAAGATCTGTCAGTATGGTGTGCATTAATTTTCCTGAACCAATAATGGCATCTACAGGGCAAGCACTTATACATTTTGTACATCCGATACATTCATCTTCACGAATCACTGCCTTCATCCGTTGCGGGCGACCATCGCTTTGAATTGGCCACACACTCGGTTCTGCAATCAGTTTATTTCGATGAAGCAATTCTGCCAAAGCGTCAGCAACAGGTTGTCCCCCGGGAACACATTTATTGGCATCTTCACCTTCCACAATGGCTTTGGCATAGGGTAAACATCCATCACGGTGACCGCAGAGTCCACATTGTGTCTGAGGCAAAATTGCATCTATTTGCTGAATGATGGAGAGAGATGAATTCATGTGACTAAAGACTTTAAGCAAAAATAAATAAGAGCTGGGGAAAAGCGTAGCGATGATGCGGATTTTAGCATGTTTTATGCTGAAAATCTTTGCTCTAAATTAGCGCTAAAAATGCGCTAATTTAGATCAAAATTAAGGTGTATTTTATGGAATAAAATGCCAATAATTAGACTATTTTTTATAGCTTGATTAGAAATTATCATATTGAATTTAAATATTATTTGAAAAAACATTTGAAAAAAGGTTGTGGATTGTCCACAAAAGCGATTAAATACTTTGCGCCAAAATTTATCATTTTATTGAAAAGTTTGACCTTTTTTGTATCATTTTCTGCTGAGGAATGAACGTTGAAATATAGTAGCCTGAATGACTTTTTAAATTACGTAAAAGCACGTGATCCGAATCAACCAGAGTTTTTGCAAGCTGTGGAAGAAGTGATGACCAGTTTATGGCCATTTATTGAAAAGAACCCAGAGTATGCTGAACAAGGTTTGCTTGAGCGTCTTGTAGAGCCTGAACGTGCTATTCAATTTCGTGTTTCTTGGGTAGATGACAAAGGTCAAACACAAGTTAACCGCGCTTTCCGTGTCCAATACAATTCTGCAATTGGTCCATTTAAAGGCGGTATGCGTTTTCATCCATCTGTAAATCTTTCGATTTTAAAATTCCTAGGTTTTGAACAAACATTTAAAAATGCTTTAACCACATTACCTATGGGTGGTGGTAAAGGCGGTTCTGACTTTGATCCTAAAGGTAAGTCAGAAGGCGAAATCATGCGTTTCTGTCAAGCATTGATGATCGAACTTTATCGCCATTTAGGTTCAAACACCGATATTCCAGCGGGTGATATTGGTGTGGGTGGACGTGAAGTGGGTTATATGGCTGGGATGATGAAAAAACTCAGCAATGACACTTCATGTGTATTTACAGGTAAAGGCTTGTCTTTTGGTGGCTCATTGGCTCGTCCAGAAGCAACAGGTTTTGGTACAGTTTATTTTGCTGAAGAAATGCTTAAAACTCGTGGGGATAGCTTTAAAGGCAAAACTGTCGCTATTTCTGGTTCAGGAAATGTAGCTCAATTTGCAGCAGAAAAAGCAATGTACTTGGGTGCAAAAGTAGTTTCTCTTTCTGACTCGAATGGTACAGTCTATGTAAAAAATGGTTTTACCAACGAACTCCTTGCAGAAGTGATGGAGCTTAAAAATGTAAAACGTGGACGTATTTCCGAATTTGCTTCGAAACATGGCTTTGAATACTTAGAAGGTCAACGTCCTTGGTCAATTCCATGTGATATTGCTTTGCCATGCGCAACACAAAATGAATTGAATGAAGATGATGCCACAGTGTTGCTTGAAAACGGTGTAATCTGTGTTGCTGAAGGTGCAAATATGCCTTCTACACTTGAAGCTGTTGAAAAATTTGTTGAAGCTAAAATTCTTTATGCGCCAGGTAAAGCATCGAACGCAGGTGGTGTAGCAACTTCTGGACTTGAAATGTCTCAAAACTCAATTCGTTTGGGTTGGACTTTTGAAGAGGTTGATGAGCGCTTGCATGCCATTATGAAAGAAATTCATCGTAATTGTGTGAAATATGGTACGCAAGAAGACGGTACAGTTAACTATGTAAACGGTGCAAATATTGCTGGTTTCGTAAAAGTTGCTGATGCAATGTTAGCGCAAGGTGTATTCTAATATAGAGAAGCGATTTTTCGAATTAGATCAAAATTTTTTCTTAAACCGAGTTAAGTGATTAGCTCGGTTTTTATTTGATCAAGATACAATTTTTCTTTAAGGTTGAGCTGTCGTTTCAACAATTGAATCAAACGTATACTGGTATTGAGATTGATCTGCTGCTGGATGCAAAATCTCGGTACGTTTTACTTTAATAATTTGGGTTAATTTAGGATTGTGTGTAAAACCATCAATGCTGTCATAGAAATAACTCGGTTGTTTTTCAAGATATGTTTTTTCTCCTGTTGAATTGATAGTTAATTCGCGAACTAAAAGGCATGTTTGTGGTGCTACGCCTTCACACGGTTTGGTCTCTGGACTAACTTCTAAAAAAATCATTGTCGTTGGCTGTTTTTTAGTTGCATGCTGTTGTGTAACTTGAGTTTCAACAGGGGCTTTGGACTCAGTTTGAGGTTGTTTTGTGCATGCAATCATCAACAAAGGCAAGAGTAGAACAGGGCTTAATTTATAATTCATCGTATTTACCATGTATTGATGTTAAGTAAAAGTATTGATTACAAAGGTAGATCAGCGATAACTTGAATCAGTTGTGATTGAGTATGTTGGTGAATCAATTAAAAGCCTGCTGAATAATTTTAGATTTTTAAATAAGGAATCAAACAATTTAATCTTTTAAATAAGTAAATTAAGTTAGGTGTTATATCAATAGGTTTAACTCAAAAAGAAAAGCTGAAGTTTAACTTCAGCTTTTCATTAAATTATTTTACAGTTTCACGCTCAATAATCATGTCTTGCACATAAGCATATTTAGACTGATCAGCAGCAGGATTTTTAATTTCATAACGTTTTAAACGTACAACTTGGCGTTCACCTGGATTATGTGTAAAGCCTTCGATTTGGTCATAGAAATATGTCCAATCTTTGTCTACTTGAGTTTTTACGCCGTTGTCAGCATATTTGATTTCACGTACTTGAAGGCATTGCATTTTCATCACGCCAGCAGAACATTCTTTAGTTTCTGGGCTAATTTCTAAGAAAATAGTTTCGCCTTGGCTTTGATATTTCGTTTCAGGTGTCATTTTACCTGTAAACACAACTTTACCGCCTGTCGCATTCACTAAAGTTAAAGTTGGGCTTTCAGTATTGGCTGTGTCAAGTACAAAAGCAGTCTTGCCTGCTTGGAACAATGAAGCAGCAAAGCTTTCTTGCTTCATTAATTCAGGTGAACACATCATGTTTGTAGATGCAATATTGCCTGTAACAAGCAAGCCATTTTCAACTTTTGCACTTGTCATTAAACGGTTACAACCTGTAGCGACACTTAAGCGTTGATCAGCAAAGTTAAGCACAATCGGTTGTTTAGTTTCAGCTGGTTGGTATGACCACTGATAAGCATTTAAAGTTTGTTGAGCAGTACCTTGTTGTTGTAATACTTTCACAGCGGTATCACCTAATTTTTGAATATCACCCGATTGACAAGCAGCAAGCGCTAAAGGAAGTACAGCTAAAGCTAAATATTTGAATTTCATATTCTATTCACGTTATTGAAAACTAGGCACAGGATAAAGCATTGTCCATAAAAAGATATGGAGACAGTTTATTAGTTCGGTTTCAAAATGTATCCATATAACTAAAAATTAAACAATACTTAACAAATTGTTATCAATTGTAATGAATTTGAGCCAATTCAGCAATTTAGTCGAAGCGATAAATATCCATACCTAATGCACCCATCGAAAAACTGCTATGTACAATACTAAAGCGATGCCCAGTTCCCATTGCAAAAAAGAGTGGTGCAAAATGTTCGAGCGTAGGGTGGTTTTTTTCGATATAGGGTAAAGCGTCCCACTGCAATACTGCATCATAATCACTATGATTTAATTTACTTACGACATAATTTCTAAAGCTTGAAGCCCACTGAGGAACACGGTTATTTTGATCTTGCCAAGATAACTCTCTTAGATTGTGTGTAATGCTACCTGAGCCTATCAGTAAAATTTGTTTTTCGCGTAATGGGCGAAGCGCCTGACCAATTGCATAGATCTGATCAGCATTCATGGTCATCGGTAAGGAAATTTCAATCACTGGAATGTCTGCATCAGGATACATGTGTAACAGAGGCATCCAAACGCCATGATCACGTGGACGTGTACTATTTGCATGCGCAGAGAGTTGAGCTTCAGCCAGTAAATGTAAAATTTCTTCGGCGAGTTCAGGATTTCCCGGTGCAGGGTAACGCATCTCATAGAGTGCTTGAGGAAAACCTCTAAAATCATGCCATGTTTCAGGTCGTACACCTGTATTTACTTCCAGTGCATCACTTTCCCAATGTGCTGACATCACAACGATCGCTTGTGGTACGGGAAGATTTAGCCCAAGTCGATGTAAAGCAGGACCAACTTGTTCGGGATCTAGTGCAAGCATGGGTGAGCCATGTGAGATAAATAAACCGGGAAGTGTTTGTAAGTTCATATCTTTGCGCCTAAATGATCGTTGAATAAATCAAAAGTCCATTCTAACTCAATGAATAATTGGGCGTCAGTGTTCTACTTCAATATCCTGTTGCATGAATACAACATATTCTTTAAAGCTGAAATTATCGATCACAAGATATTTAGGCGTGTAAATCGATATTCCTAAAATTAACCTGCACGATGATAAGGGTGGTTATGATTTATACTCATCGCACGATACAGTTGTTCGATTAACATGACACGCACCAATGGATGAGGAAGTGTTAGTTTAGAAAGCGACCAGTGCCACGCCGCTGCTTTGCGAACTGCTTCTGAATGACCATCGGGTCCACCAATTGCAAGCACGACATCATTACCTTCGAGCATCCAACTTTTCATGGTTTCAGCCAGTTTTTCTGTACTGAATTCACGACCACCTACCTCAAGCGCAATTAATGTTTCACCTTGTTTGAGTTGACCAAGAATACTGTCACCTTCGATTTGACGGTATTTTAAAATATCTGCTTCTGAATCATTTTTGCCACGTTTAGCCATGGGTAATTCAATAATTTGAGTTTGTACAAAAGGCTGAATTCTTTTGAAATAATCTTCAAAACCAGTTAGTACCCATGCAGGCATTTTTTGACCAATAGTCAGAATACGGATTTTCATATTAACAATTTCAAACGCTGGAATTACGCCATTATAACGTGATATTGGTTATCCTCAGGCATACAACAAAAACTGTTTTTCCTATTGCTGTTTTTTTAATGATGTTTATTGCATAACTTTTATTGAGTTTATCTATGTTGATGCATTGTCTAATGACTAGAATTTTAAAACAAATGATCCTGATGCTTGTACTGAGCTTTATACTCCCAATATGGGCTATGGCAGCTCAGCCTCTCAATATTCAGCAAGCTGAACCTGATCGGCTTAATAGCTACCTAAAACAAGTGATTCATCCTCAAGCTTTTAGAAATTATCAAAATATACAAGAGCTGGATCGCGTTGCTGCCTTTATTAAACAACAAGTCGAACAGTTTTCTATTCCATGTGAATATCAAACTTACGCGGTTGATGGAAAAAACTATCGTAATGTGGTTTGTCATTTGCAAATGGGACATGCCAAAAAAGTGATTATTGGGGCGCATTATGATGTTTATGGTAATTTCAAAGGTGCAGATGATAACGCCTCTGGCGTTGTTGGACTGATAGAGACGGCTCGAATTTTGGCAACAAATCGACGCCAGTTAAAGCAAAATATTGATTTTGTGTTTTATACCTTGGAAGAGCCGCCTTACTTCCGTACAGAACACATGGGCAGTTTTATCCACGCCCAGTCAATATTAAAACAGAAAGATCAAATTCAAGCGGTCTATATTTTGGAAATGATCGGGTATTTCGATCATAAAAATGTGCAAGATTACCCATCAGGATTGGCTGCATTTTATCCCAAACATGCAAATTTTATTGGTGCTGTGAGTGATTTTAGCTCACGCGCAATAGGTGAAAAATATTGTTCGTCTATGAAAAATCTAAAGCGTTTGGATTGCCAAAGACTCATTGCACCATCATTTGTCAAAGGTGTGGATTTTTCTGATCATTTGAATTATTGGCGTTTCGATATTCCTGCTATTATGATTACCGACACGGCATTTTTTAGAAATAAGCATTACCATACTCCAGAGGATACGGTTGAAAAGCTTAATTTAAATAAAATGGCTGATGTGGTTGATGGTCTAGTCAATACTTTGTTAAAAGACTAATTCTAGGTATGTTTTTCATCAGTCAAAATTACTTTAAATAAGGAGAGCTTATGCAATACGGTGCAATGCAATTGCTCTCAATGTGGATGAAAGATCGCAAAATTCAAAATCAGTCTGAGCATACATTGGATGCTTACTTTCGAGATGTATCGAATTTTATTGATTTCTGCTATGACAAACAGCTTGAATTAAAACAAGTAGAAGCATCAGACTTACGTGAATATGTGGCTTATCGTGTTGAACATGATCAGCTTTCCACCAGTAGTCTACAGCGCCATTTGACTTCGATTCGTCAATTCATGAAATGGGCAAAACAAGGCGGTTACTTGGAAATCAATGCTGCTGATGATTTTCAATTGAAACGTCAACCTCGACCATTACCTGGGATGATTGATATAGAAACGATCAATCAAATCATGGATCAAGCAGAACCCGAAAAACCAGTAGAAAAGCAATTATGGGTGAGAGATAAAGCGATACTTGAGTTGCTCTATTCCAGTGGTTTACGGCTTGCAGAAATTCAGCGTTTAACGATTCGTGATATTGATTTCAATCGGCATTTATTAAGGATCACAGGGAAAGGCAATAAAACTCGAATCGTTCCCTTTGGCTCTAAGGCGCGTGAGAGTCTAGTCGAATGGTTGAAAGTTTATCGAATTTGGCAAGGCGAATTTAGTCCAGATGCTTTTGTTTTTATTACGCAACGTGGCAATAGTATTACACCTCGACAAATTGAAAATCGTGTGAAGTATCAAGCCTTACGAGCAGGAGTAAATGTTGATTTACACCCTCACTTACTGAGACATTGTTTTGCCAGTCATATGTTGTCTAATAGTGGTGATTTAAGAGCGGTTCAAGAAATGTTAGGGCATAGTAATTTAACCACGACTCAAATTTATACGCATGTCGATTTCGATCGTTTGGCACAAGTCTATGATCAAGCACACCCAAGAGCATCAGCTGCAAAAATAAAATAAAAATAAGTAAAACAACGTTGAATAGTTTTTAATTCATGTGAAATTTGGTTTATTGATAAGAATAACTAAACATTTTGTAAATATTTAGCTTGATGGAAAATAAGAATGCTGAGTATTTAAGTATATCATTGATGTAAATAATACTCAGAAATTGATTTATAAATAAACCATTTATCAAAAAGGCATTAGGTGGTTAAATGGATGAATATAACTATTGGGTTAGTCTTTACTCGATAATTTTTAGTGTACTGATTGCGTCCTTGAGCCTTAATTCTACTACTTGGATAAAAGATAAATTCAATAAGATTTTAGCGTTCTTCGTTTTTACGGGACTATATTCTTTCATTTTAAGTTATTTTTTTGGCAAAGCCTTTATTGGTTATACTCAACAAGAACGATTATATAAATTTATTTTTGATGGCTATAGACATCACTTATTTCATGGCAATATATATCTAATCCTAACTTGTATATTATTCTTTATTCTAATAATTAGATTGTTGAGGAAAAGAAGAACAGCTGCATGTTCGTGAGTACATTCGATTGATGACGGAAGTCCATCTAAGTTGTTAAAAACTTCTCATCATTGAGAACATGCACACAGATTAGACACATTTAGCACAGAAAAAAGTCGAATAGATAATTGTTTTTAAAAATGCTCTCATGTATATCTAAGTTTCGTATTTATCAAATACATTTTTATTGATTCAATTTTGCAAAAAATTTAGGTCTTTCAATGATCCCCGAACTTGAACAAAAATATAAGCAACTGACTGAAGCTCAAAAAGAGATTTTTAAGGGCTATGGCTTACGTCAAATTAAGCATTTTGTAGAATTTAGCTTACCCAAAATTGAGGCGACATTGCCTGAAGCGGGGAAGGTCTTGGGAATTAATGCTGAAGGAAAAGTCCAAGCAATCAATACCCAAACCAATCAAACTTATCTATGGATATCAGATCAGCAATGGCAAGCGGCTCATACTGTTTCAAGCCATATTGATTTAAAAGAAGATTTTATTGAAATTTGGCAGGTGCTGGAGCTTGAAAAGCAAGATTTGATTGATTTAAGTCATATCCATCGTGATTTTTTAGAGAGCATTGCCAAGTAAGATCTCTTAGTCTTGAAAATCCTGTTTTTTAATTCGATATAACTTTTCCTCTCGTAGTGGATGATGATCATCAAAATCAGGATGCAAGAAGTCATGTGAAAAACGCATTCCGATTTTTTCCATGACTTTTTGTGAAGAAAAATTATGTTTTGCAGTAAAAGCAACAATTTCTTCAAAACCCAATTCTTCAAAAGCAAATCGTAAACAGGCATGAGCACCTTCAGTTGCATAACCTTGATTCCAAAATTTAGGATCAAGTCGCCAGCCAATTTCGATACACGGTGAAAAATCAAACTTTGAAGGTTGTGGATGTAGCCCGATGCAGCCGATGAATTCTTGAGTTTCTAATAGTTCAACAGCCCAAAGCCCCCAACCTTTGATTTCAATAAGGTATTTGATTTGATTGGCTAATTCATCACTTTGCTGGCGATTTAATATTTTGGGGAAAAACTGCATAACTTCAGGATTGGAGGTTATTTTTGCAAAAGCTTCTAAATCAGAAGGTTGCCATTGTCGAAGCAAGAGTCGATCCGTACATAATTCATAAATCATCGTTGATGGGCATCCTTACTTGTTTATTATTTGCTGATGTTTGAATCTTAGCATGTTTACTTTTTAAAGGTTTGGGTTGGATATACGATAAAGTACATGTTCTGCTAGCGCATGTTGCGCATCTAAAGCTGGATGTTGAAAAGAGCAAACATACTGCATTCCCAATCGCTGCATCACTTTTTCAGAAGGTCGATTGGACATAGCTGTAAATGCGACGATCTGTTTTAAAGCCAATCGCTCAAATGCAAATGTTAAGCAAGCTTTAGCAGCTTCTGTTGCATAACCTTTATTCCAATAAGGTCGATCAAGACGCCAGCCAATTTCAACACAGGGTGAAAAACAGAACTTTTCTGGTTGGTCAGCTAATCCAACAAAACCAATAAATTGTTGATTTTCTTTTAACTCGACAGCCCACATACCCCAGCCATAACTTGCGATAAGATGTTGAAATCTTTCTGCTAAAAGATCGCTTTGTTGTTTACTCAGTGTAGATGGAAAATACAACATCACTTCTGGATCTGCATTTAAATGTGCAAAAGCATCTAAATCGCTCGCTTGCCATTGTCTTAAAATTAATCTCGGTGTTTCTAACTGTATCGGAGAACTAAATTTTTTCATTGTGTTGCCTTCAATGATTATAATTGCCTAATCGGTGCTTAGATCATTCATACCAACTTTAATGATTACAGGTCTTCTAAGGGAAGCTGAAAACTTTGTTTGATGATCTGACTGGGTACATCCGTTTTGACACTGGTGATACCATTTTTCTTGGTCAAATGGGTCGATTGAAATTTACGGTAACTTTCCAGATCGGGAACGACTACTTTTAACATCGCATCACACTCTCCCAAAATGATATAGCACTCCATGACTTGAGGAAGTTCTTTCATGGCTTCTATGAATGTATCAATGGTTTCAGCATCTTGTCCCAACAGCCAAATTCGTGAAAATAAAATCAATTGAAACCCAATTTTTTGTGGATCTACCACAGTAGTGTAATTCTGAATGACTTTAGCATCTTCCAAGAGACGAACGCGTCTAAGACAAGAGGAAGGTGATAAGCCAATTTCACGGGCTAAATCGTTATTCTGGATTCGACCATTGGCTTGTAAGGTTTGAATGATATTTTTATCAATACGATCTAACTTTATTAGAATAGTCTTAGATGAAATTTTCATAAAATAGAATTTAATTCGAAAAATAATTAGAATTATAGAATATTTGAAATCCTATTTTAAGCGTTTTCACAGATACTATTTTCTTCTCTCATTCAGACAGAAAGGAAAATTGAGATGTCTGTATTTGTACTTTTTGCCTTAACGGTGCTGCCGTTAATTTTCACACCAGGACCTGATATGTTATTTATCCTGTCACAAGTGATAGGTAAAGATGCGAAATCAGGCATGATGGCGACGCTTGGGGTTTGTTCGGGATACTTGGTTCACTCGATATTGGTTGCACTCGGAATTGCGGCAATCATTGTGTCATTTCCAGTTTTGTTCGAAACCATTCGCTATTTGGGAATTGCTTACTTGTTATATCTAGCTTTTCATCTAATTAAGTCTGTATTTAATACTAAACAAATACAGATTGAGCAAAAAGCGGTATCGAATCCTATTCATAAAGGTTTTTTTACAGCGTTATTGAACCCTAAAGGAATGCTGATATATTTTGCAATTTTACCGCAGTTTATTGATAAGTCAGGAAATACGGTTACTCAAGGTTTTGCATTGTCCTTTATTTTTATTGCTTTGATCTTTGTGGTGTATTGCAGTTTGAGTTTGGTTGTTGCCAAACTGACGCAAAAACAACAGATCAATGAACGTAATCAAAAATGGATTGATGGCGGTTCTGGAACATTATTGACCCTTGCGGCAGCTTGGCTAATCGTAAATTCATAAAACCATAAAGATAAGACGGGATTAAAATCATGCTCGTTTTATCTTTTTTTGTATTTTGTTACAAGTTTAATGCCTAAATAATCACAAATTTAATGAATAAACATTGTGAGAAAAATTGCTGAATCTGTCTGAAATGACAAAGCCTATATTTGTAAATTTTTTATGTTGGCATCCCGTTGATTGATTGATAATTTATCTTAATCATTTTGATTATTTATACAGAATTTATACAAATAATGTTATTTATCAATATATAAATATTGTCGAAATAGTATTCTTATACGTCTTAGTTAAACCTTTTAGAAAAAATGTGAACTGTACGTTCAGGCTTTTTTAAGACTTTTTAGCGCTGTTTTGTGAATTGTGACTTGACCGAAATGCCAATCACATTGCAAGATAGGACACCTAAATAATTTTAAATGAAGCGTTATTATAACTCTTCTTAACATTTACTTTTGCTAAAACAGCCGAGGATTACATGAAGGCTCTTGTTGCTGTAAAACGTGTGGTTGATGCCAACGTTAAAGTTCGCGTTAAACCGGACAATAGTGGGGTAGACCTTACTAACGTTAAAATGTCAATTAACCCATTTTGTGAAATCGCAGTGGAAGAAGCGGTTCGCTTAAAAGAAAAAGGAACAGTTTCAGAAATCGTTGTTGTTTCTGTTGGTCCTAAAGAAGCGCAAGAACAAATTCGTTCTGCAATGGCTTTGGGTGCAGACCGCGGTATCTTGGTTGAAACTACAGATGAAATTGGTGCTTTAGAAGTTGCTAAAATTCTTAAAGGTGTAGTTGAACAAGAACAACCACAACTGATCCTTTTAGGTAAACAAGCGATCGATGATGACTCGAATCAAGTAGGTCAAATGCTTGGTGCATTATTAAATGCAGGTCAAGGTACATTTGCTTCTGTTGTAACTGTAAATGGCGACAAAGTTCAAGTTACTCGTGAAGTAGATGGTGGTTTACAAACTGTAGAGCTTAACACGCCTGCGATCATTACTACTGACTTACGTTTGAACGAGCCACGTTATGCGGCACTTCCAAACATCATGAAAGCACGTAAAAAACCGCTTGATACGAAATCTCCTGCAGATTATGGCGTTACGGCAGCTTCTAAACTTAAAACAGTTAAAGTTGAACCGCCTGCAGAGCGTAAAGCTGGTGTGCAAGTGAAGTCTGTAGACGAGCTTGTTGAAAAACTTAAAAATGAAGCGAAAGTGATCTAATACAGAAGGATAAAATCATGAGTATTTTAGTTATCGCTGAGCACGACAATAAGACACTTAACGGTGCAACTTTAAACGTTGTTGCTGCAGCTCAAAAAATCGGTGGTGATGTCACTGTATTGGTTGCAGGTTCTGGTGCTCAAGCAGTTGCAGATGCTGCTGCAAAAGTTGCTGGCGTAAGCAAAGTTTTACTTGCTGATGATGCTGCTTATGCAAATCAGTTGGCTGAGAATATTGCGAAACTTGTTGCTGAATTAGGTAAAGGCTATACCCATATCCTTGCTGCTTCTACAACAACTGGTAAAAACATTCTTCCACGTGCTGCTGCACTTTTAGACGTAAGCATGATTACTGATATCATTGCTGTTGAAGGTCCAAAAACTTTCAAACGTCCAATCTATGCAGGTAACGCGATTGCAACAGTTCAATCTGATGAAGCAATTGTTGTTGCAACTGTACGTGGTACTGCATTTGACCCAGTTGCTGCTGAAGGCGGTTCTGCTGCGGTTGAATCAGTTGCTTCTACAGGTGATGCTGGCATTTCTAAGTTTATTTCTGAAGAAATCGTGAAATCAGAACGCCCAGAATTAACAGCAGCTCGTATTGTTGTTTCTGGTGGTCGTGGTGTTGGTTCTGGTGAGAACTACCATAAAGTACTTGATCCACTTGCTGATAAGCTTGGTGCTGCTCAAGGTGCTTCACGTGCTGCCGTTGATGCTGGTTTCGTTCCAAACGACATGCAAGTTGGTCAAACAGGTAAGATTGTTGCACCAGACCTTTATGTTGCTGTTGGTATTTCAGGTGCGATTCAGCACTTGGCAGGTATGAAAGATTCTAAAGTGATCGTTGCGATCAACAAAGATGAAGAAGCACCAATCAATGCAGTAGCTGATTACTGGTTAGTGGGTGATTTGAATACTGTCGTTCCAGAGTTAGTTTCTAAACTTTAATTCTAGAATTCAGTGTCAAAAAAGCGCTTAGGATTTCCTTAGCGCTTTTTTAGTTTTTGAATGATTGAAGTTAATACAATATAAATCAGATCATTAACATGGGTATTTTAAAGCGTTTGTATTGAACGTTTATTTTGAATTTTAGGCTCCAATAGCCTTTTTTATACATATCTTAAAGAACTATAATTTAAGATCAATAGATCATTGCCTTAGTGATCTGTCCACAAAAGGCATTCTCAATTGCTATGCTTAAACCGTCTTATTATTCATATAAGTGATTTAATATTAATTATTTACTTCAAATGAACTGTAGATCTTTTATACGAATTTTTAGAAGCTTTGGATGATTTAATTTGCTTTGCATTTTTGAATTATAAATTGTCTATGAATCGTGATGCGACATAGAAGTTGCCATAGAGAGTGGGCTGATACGATAAAAAAACCAGGCACTGCTTTGTTTGCAGCGCAAAAATACGTTTAAACAAGTAAACTCAAACCTTAACTGGTTTATTGTTTTTTTAATTTAAAACAAGTACGTCATTTGTTTAGTTTTGCTTTATAACTTGATAAAATTAAATAAAATATTGTGATATTATTAGATTTAGTGTTCACTTTTGTGATTTTGTTAACATTTAAAATTAATTAAACTTAATTTTAAAAATAAAACTCTAAAGGTGGAGTCAACATATTATAAATTGAATAGGAAATACTTTGAAAATCTCTAATCAAAAAAACATTACACAAAAAATCACGGCACAAAAAGTCATAGTATTGATCTTGCCTATGATGCTCACAGGTTGCTTTTCAATCACACACCAAATGTTAAAAAAATCTGCTGTAAATACTGAGAATATTGTTGTTTCTCAGTCGGATGATGTATTGGTTGGTTTGGCACAGCGACAACAGCAATACTATTTTATTGGACAGCACTATATTCTTGAAATACCGAAGAAACAATTGAATCTTGAGAGCTTACAATCTGGTTTAAACATACAAAAAATAATCATTAATGAAAATCAGCCTTTGCAAGTGAACGTGAATATTGCAACTCAACAACAGCAAGGGTTAAATATTATATTACGTTATGAAAAAGCTGATCAGACGTTATCTGAAAAAGAACGCCAAACACTACAGCAGAACGGTTTTAGCAAAACTACAATACAGCCTAATTGGAGTAAAACTTTCAAATCTGATTTTAAATTTTATAAAATTGGAGCGCAAACACAGTTAAATTTTCAGCCTTATACTGGGACATTACAGAAAATTCCTGTACAAATTAGCTTCTTTAAGCAAAAGAAATCATTTGATGCTGTACAAGCGCTAGACAATACTTTTAATATGGTATTGGCAGGCGCGTTGGATGTAGTGACTTTACCTTTTCAAATTTTAACAGTATCTGTGATCCGTGAAGGTATTCATCAGACCGCGGAACAACGAAAAAAATCTGAATCTCAACCTGCACAGAAAACTTTACCGCAGACTCAATAATTTAACTTTAAAATAGAAAAAATATGAAGTGTCCTAAATGTAATGCTGAAAATATTAATGAAGCTGTCAAATGCGGCATTTGTGGTGCTCGCCTAAAACATATTAAACAGAATAATATATTTACAGGGAGCAGTAATGTTGAATCGTCCGTACGCCGAGAAAATAAAAAAGCACCAACACCACCAAAACAGGGCACTCCACCTGAGTCAAAATCATTAACAGAAAGCTTAATGGATAAAAATGTTTCAATTGAGGATAAAGCACGGATTTTTTTAGATTCTTGGCAGGATAAAGCCAAAGACACTTGGGGAGATACACAAAATCCGAAGAAAAAGAAAAATTTAAAAATTGTATGGATACTTTTAGCGGTTTTTATGTTTGGTCCAGCCGTGTTGGGCATTGTTGCGAGTGTCGTTATTCCAGCTGTAATGTCAGTGATTGGTATTACAAATGTCGATCATTCTGCTACAGATGAAGATGCTGAGGCGACAGATGTTGCAACAGCCGCCGCTGAAGATATAAATGCGGATGATGAAATAGATAGTATTAAAAATCAGTTATTTTCTCGCTATAGCGCAGTAGAAGAATTTCAGAAAGATATCGAAAAGTATTATCAGAAAACAGGGAAACTACCTACGCAGTTGAAGCAATTAGAACCCTATACTGAAACTGGTTTTAGTGATTATACTTATCAATATTTTGCGGTGGGTCAAAATGGCTCAATCGTTGGGTTATTTCGACTGGAACCAGAAAAAAAGATCTATGCTGTACCTGAAATTCGACATAAAAAAATTGTAGGGTGGATGTGTTATAGTATTGGTATAGAAGATGATTTGCTCAAAGACTGCCAATACTTAGACCATGATCCTTTTAAGTAATCGTTTAATATGAGTTCAATCAAAAATACTGAACATCCAATGTTTGGTAGAATTTACATTTTCATCGTCTGCCTTTTTGCTTTAGTAATCGGTCTGCCGCTATTTTTTAAGATGCAACATTCGATGTGGATGCAAGGTTTACTGGCATATGGGTTTCTGTTGATCTTAATTGGATTTGTTCTCTATCATTTAGCATTTATTTATCGTGCCGATGATGCTGATGTGCAAATGTGGATGGATCAATATGTTTTAAATGAGCCGACTTATTTACATCATGTGATTTTTCATTTTGTATTTTTTATGAGTTTATTGGTCATTACACATTTTGTTTTTGTATTTTATAAATTATTTAGAACTACAGATTAACAAAAAAATGTTATAAATCAGGTCAAATTTTACCTCAATTTATTTGAAAATGCTTTGAAATAGACATGCATACTCGATGATTTTCGCTGTTATTGATTTGATCTTAATACAGCAAATCTAAGTTGGATAAGTGATTTAAATATCGACGTGTTGATCAGTTTGAGTTTTGTTGTTCTACTGCTAATTTTACAGGCATTTTTAATCTCAAAAAAATCTTAAATTTGCTTAAAAATACTACAAAAAATCATGATTATAGTGGGGATGGATTGGCACAAAAGCAATAGAATTTATGCTATACTGTATGACTGAATTTTACATTTTGGCTCAACTTTTTTTGAGCTAAATTTTGACTAGCTAGATGATATAAATGAACAGCCGCAACGAGTGCTGTTTGTAATAAGGAGTATGCATGAGCGTATCGGAAACTAGACCGATTGCCATTGAGGATGAACTAAAAAGCTCATATCTCGATTATGCCATGAGTGTTATTGTATCTCGTGCATTACCAGACGTGAGAGATGGCTTAAAGCCCGTTCATCGTCGTGTGCTATTCGCTATGCACGAGTTAGGCAATGATTATAACAAAGCTTATAAAAAATCGGCACGTGTTGTTGGTGACGTAATCGGTAAATATCACCCACATGGTGACTCAGCTGTTTATGAAACCATTGTTCGTATGGCGCAAGACTTTAGCTTACGTTATCAATTGGTTGATGGTCAGGGAAACTTTGGTTCTGTCGATGGTGACAGTGCCGCAGCGATGCGTTATACCGAAGTTCGTATGCGCAAATTGACCCACGAAATACTGGCTGACCTAGAGAAAGATACAGTCGAATGGGAAGATAACTATGATGGATCTGAGCGTATCCCTCAAGTTATGCCAACACGTATTCCCAACTTATTGATCAATGGTGTAACGGGTATTGCTGTGGGTATGGCGACCAATATGGCGCCGCATAACCTGACAGAAGTGATCAATGCTTGTTTAGCGTATGCAAATAATCCGAATATCTCTGTTGAAGGATTGATGGAACATGTGACTGGTCCAGACTTCCCTACAGGTGGTATTATTTATGGTAAATCAGGAATTGTAGATGCTTACCGTACAGGTAAAGGTCGTTTGCACATTCGTGGTAAATATCATTTTGAAGAAGACCAGAAAACAGGTCGCACGACAATCGTATTTACAGAAATTCCATATCAAGTCAATAAAGCAAAAACCATTGAGCGAATTGCTGAATTGGTTAAAGAAAAGAAACTTGAAGGTATTTCAGAGCTACGTGATGAATCTGATAAAGATGGGATGCGCATTGCGATTGACTTAAAGCGTGGAGAAAATGCTGAAGTTATCGTCAATAATTTATTCCTCAATACCCAATTAGAAAACTCTTTCAGCATTAATATGGTCTGTCTTGATAATGGTCAGCCTAAATTAATGAATTTAAAAGATATTGTTGCGGCATTTATTCGTCATCGTCAAGAAGTTGTGACTCGCCGCACCATGTTCGAATTACGTAAAGCGCGTGAACGTGGACATATCTTGGAAGGTTTGACTGTTGCTTTAGCCAATATTGATGAAATTATTGAGACCATCAAAACCTCGGCAAATCCAACAGAAGCGCGTGAACGTCTACTTGCGGGTGAATGGGCAGGTGGCAATGTTGTTGCATTGCTCGAAAAAGCAGGTGCAATTTCAGTTCGCCCAGATGAGATCGAAGGTGAAGATCCAAATCGTCCATTTGGTTTAGATGGTATGGTTTACCGTTTGTCTCCAGCGCAAGTCGGCGCAATTTTAGAATTACGTTTGCATCGTTTAACAGGTCTTGAACAAGACAAGTTACAAGCAGAATATTCTGAAATTTTGGCTCAAATTGCTGAACTCACTGCAATTTTAAATGATTTTAATTTGTTGATGGGCGTGATCAAAGATGAGTTAGCGTTGATTCTTCAGCAATATGGTGATGGTCGTCGTACCGAGATTGTTGAATCTCGTATTGACTTCTCACGTGAAGATTTAATCCCTGAAGAGCAAGTGGTATTGACCGTTTCTAAGTCAGGTTATGCCAAAACTCAGCCATTGTCAGACTACGCTGCTCAACGCCGTGGTGGACGTGGTAAGTCGGCTACGACGATGAAAGAAGACGATTATATTCAGCACTTAATTGTGACTTCAAACCATGCAACAGTGTTGTGCTTTACCAATGTGGGTAAAGTATATCGCTTAAAAGTATTTGAAGTACCACAAGCATCTCGTGGCGCAAAAGGACGCCCAATGGTGAACTTGTTGCCATTAGATGCGGATGAAACAATTACAGCGATTCTTCCTGTGATTGATGCACCGAAGAAATTCACAGAACGTTTAACTGAGTTTAGAAGTTTTGTGCGTACAAATGTCGCAAAACTTCGTGAAAATGCCATTATCGATTCGCACTATGAAGCATTAAAAGCTGCATTTGCTGAATTAGGCGAAAACCCAGATGATTTATCAGATGCTTTACGTAAGCAGTTGAAAGAAATTGGATTGGAATTATCTGCTTCAGATCTTGATGATGAATTGATTGCAGAATTTGCAGAACGTGTAGAAAGTGTTCGCAAAAACTTCTATGTATTTATGGCAACAGCATCAGGTACTGTTAAACGTGTTGAATTAGAACAATTCAGTAATGTACGTTCAAATGGTTTACGTGCGATTGAGTTAAAAGAAGAAGATACGCTGATTGGTGTGGCAATTACCGATGGTGAACAGCAAATCATGTTGTTCTCAAATGAAGGTAAGGCAATCCGCTTCTCTGAAACTGACGCGCGTGTGATGGGACGTACAGCGAAAGGTGTTCGTGGTATGCGTGTGAGCTTGGCTGCTGCTCAAGCTGAAGAAGACTCAGAAACCGATGTAGATTCAGATGATGAAGATTCTTCAGATTTGAATATCGTGAGTCGTATTGTCTCATTGGTTGTTGTGCCTGAAACTGGAGAGGTACTTTGTGCATCTGCAAATGGTTATGGTAAACGTACACCTGTAGATGATTTCCCAACCAAGAAACGTGGCGGTAAGGGTGTGATTGCAATCAAAACATCTGAACGTAATGGTGAATTGGTCGGCGCGGTTGCAATTGATGCGTCCAAAGAGTTAATGCTGATTTCTGACGGTGGTACTTTAGTTCGTACCCGAGCTTCGGAAGTTGCAAGAACGGGTCGTAATGCTCAAGGTGTTCGTTTGATTCGCTTAGGTAATGAAGAAGTCTTGGTCGGTGTGGTTGCGGTTGAAGCAGTTGAAGAAGAATTAGCTGCACTTGTTGATGAAGATCATGCTGATAGTTCAGAGCAGTTGATTGATGCTGAAAAATTAGTAGATGAGGAAACTATCATGGACGAGGGTAAAACTGAGTCTGATGAAGGTGCCTCAGAAGAATAATTCTATTCGGCATAGAAGGACGCTTAGGCGTCCTTTTTATCATTTAAAAATCAATAAAAAAGATCGTTGAGTCAATTAAACAATGAAAAAATTATATAAACTTTCTTTGATAAGTAGTGCTTTTATATTGGGTGCTTGTGATCAGGTGAAAAATTTTAGTGATCAAAAAAAGCAAGAACTCGTCGCAAAGCTTGAGCAGAAAATGAATGAAAAAATGCGAGAATTGACTGAGCAAGAGGAGCAAAATGCAGAGGCACTCTATATTGCGATTCGAGACAAAGATGTTGCAACCATAGAAAAATTACTCGAACCTAAAGCTTATCAAGAGATGCAGGATGATGAAACAGCGCTTTTAGAGTTATCCAGTTATATTCCTTACTATGATCCTTTATTGAAAAAAGAGCGAATTTCATTTGGCAATCAATATTATGTCGGAGAAGGGCATTTTGTTATAGCCACTTATCTTTATGATTATGGTAAATCACAAAATCGTTATACGGTTACGTTTCGAGCAGATCAGACTCATAAAAATATTGCAGGTATCAATATACATAGGACTATTTACTGATCGCAAATGAAATTCAACTGACTATTTTTAATTATATTTTTTTATCAAACTTCTAGAAATTTAACAATAAAGGTAACACGTTTGGAAAACTTAACGATGCGATGTGTCGAAGGTACGATAGCAACAACGTCATATGATAAAAATACTGAACAATTTCGCTTAGTGATTGATCAAATTAATTATACATTCCCATTAAAAAGTGATTTCTATTTTAAGGTGGGTGATCGCGTCAAAATTATTTTCCATGGAAAACATGATGAAATAGACGCAGTGTTTAAACTAGATGATGGATTGCTATATTTGAATGATGCAATCTATCAGGTGAACGCTAAAAAACTATCTAATCAATTATATAAAACATGGTTTTCTACATTTTGGATCATTTTAATTTTAGTTTTAGAATTGGTGATTTATCAATTGGTCATGGACAGCACGGTTTATTATTTTGATATTGTTCAATACGTTTTCGGTATTTTATGTTTATCTGTACTGTTGACTTGCTTTTTTTTAGTTCATCGTCTGATCAACCCTCAATATCAATATGCAGATCAAGTATTTAAATTACTGCAACTACCTAGTTTAGAACAACAGCAACTCCAATATTTAAGGATGACAAACTCGTATTTTGAAGTCATTCCAGATCTTTATTTTATGGAGCATGTACTGAATATTTCTAAAAAGCATAATTTGATTCAATCTCAAGCATTGGTTGAAAGAATGTGCAATCAGCGGAACAGAGAAAATTTAACTGAGTTTCAAGAGCTTAAATTTAAGCTGCAAGCACAAAAAGGCGAAATTAACAATATTCGATTGCAAAAGATTCCCTTGTCAGCAAAAGACACAGACCCTTTTTTTGAGGTTACAGCAACATTAAATGGCTTACCGATTTATGGTTATTTTGATGAGTTTTATGTCAAGAATGGACGAAATGTTGATGTTGTTTTAACAGAATTTCCAGATGAGAAGGGCTACTATATTTGGTATTTATACGACCGAGAGCGGTATTTATACTTAGATGAAGATCAACCCACCACCCTGAGTCAACATCATGGATGGGCTGAATGTGTAATCATGATCATTGTGATGGCTGCAATCTTATTTTTTATTTGGTTGTTTTTTGCTTTGGTTGCTGACTTTGTATTTTTTACCTATCTATATTTTGCAATCATGTTAATGGTCATCTTGTATCAAGTGGCTTTAGTTTTTTACAAACGCAAATTTGATACTGAAGCTAAAATGGGGTTTTATATTTATAATCAGATCACAGCACTGATCAAACTTCCAAGAAGTATTTATTTATCAGACTTAATTTTATATAAGATCGATCGAGATGAGGCATTTGAAACCAAAAGTAGAACTGGATATGACCTTAAACTTAAACCGTAGTCTCATGGTCGTTTAAAGATAAGCGAATTGGTTTTGATATGGAGTGTGTCTATGCTTAAACTTATTTATTATGTTCCTGAATCCCATTTGGAAATCACTAAGCAAGCCATTTTTGATGCGGGTGCTGGAGGAATTGGGGACTACGAGCATTGTGCATGGCAAGTTTTAGGTATGGGACAATTTAAACCGATAAAAGGAGCGAAGCCTTTTATAGGGGAGTTAGGTCATTTAGAACAACTGCCTGAATGGCGTGTAGAAACCATTGTTCCAGAGCCAAAAGCAAGGTCTGTGGCAAAAGCTTTAAAAGCAAGTCATCCTTATGAAGAACCAGCTTTTGAATTTATTCAAATGATTGATATCAACATATAGCTAAAATATACCCGCCCTTTAGAGAGCGGGTTAGCTTGTGCTTTAAAATTAAACTTTTTGAATGAATAATTTACGATCAAAGCGATATTGTGGGAAAAACACACCGTCCTCAGCACGCTCACCAGCACTGATGACCATGATTGGAAATTCTTTATGACCTAAGTTGAGAATTTTACGGACTAAAGGCTCATCAAAACCTTCCATCATACAACTATCAAAACCATAAGCACGTAAAGCAAGAACCAGATTTTCACAAGCCAAAGCTGTGGTTTTACTTGCCCAAAGTTGAGCATCCGCAGGATTAAATGCAGTAACAGGAAGCTGTTTATCTAAAGTTCGTGCAACTTTAAAAGCCACTTTTTTAAAGTTACCGAGAGCATTGAGATAACCTGTCTTATAGTTATAGGCGATAAACTTATAATATTGCTTGACCGCTCTTGGTGCTTCTGGAAATGGAAAATCACTTAGATTCATTTTTGCCATTTCATCAATACGGTCTATTCGAGCTACACAGACGATTAATTCTGCCGCAGTTTTGGCTGATAATTGATTGAGACACGCTTTAATCAGTTGTTTCTTTTTAGATTCAGATTGAACTACATAGAACGTCCACGGTTGTAAATTAGATGAGTTAGGTGCAAGCAATGCCAAATCTAAACATGCATCTAACACTTCCGCAGGAATTTGTTTTTCAGTGAATTTACGAACCGAACGACGGCTTTCAATGACTTTTCGAAAATTTTCAATATCGATATCTTGCGGAGCCGGTTCGTAATAACGTTTTTTAGTGCTTGATGAATCTTGAGACATAATATTTGTACTGAATGTTGAATCGTTCAATTTTAGAGAATCAGAAATAAAAAAAACCACTGAATATTTGTAATACAGTGGTTTTTCGGATGAAATGAATTAATTAAACTGTGAAAAGTTTGGCTTGCGCTTTTGCATAAATGCGGCGACGGCTTCTGCCATTTCTGGTGATTTTACTCGTTGCATAAAGATGACTGCTTCATCATCTACACATTGAATAATTTCTTCGAGATTGTGCTTCATTAATGCTTTGGTTTGTTTGATTGATGCCAATGGAAGCGCGGCAAGCGTTTGAGCTTTATGAAGTGCATGACCATAAACATCGTCTTCAATACTATTAATTAGCCCAGCATTTAAAGCTTTTTCACTGTTAAATTTTTGTGCTGTTAACAACAGTTCAGCTGCTTTGTGATAGCCTGCCTGTTGAATTAGAAGTTTGCTTGAAGCGCCTTCAGGTGATAATCCTAAGCTTACAAATGGAATCTGGAACAGTGCAGTATTGTCTGCATAAACCAAATCCGCATGTAAAAGAATCGTTACACCGATCCCGATTGCAACGCCACGTACTGCGCATATTAAAGGTTTAGATAAACGTGCAGCAGCTTTGAGTAAGACAAAAGGAGGACCGTCTCCTTCCTTGCCTTCAAGCGGTTGTTGAATGAAAGCCATAAAGTCTTTCATATCATTTCCCGCACTAAAATCAGCTTCGGCACCACGTAAAATGACCACACGTACATCATTGTCTTGATCCGCTTCGTCTAACGCTTTTGCAATCCAAAGATAGAGTTCTCCGTACAGTGCATTTTTAGCTTCTGGTCGATTAATTGCTAAAGTCAGTACACCATTTTCTAAATTTGCGTTTAAATGTTGATGAGGTTGTTGAATACAACTGAGTGTCATCGTACTATCCTTGCTTTAAAATTTAATTGGATTTTATGCCCTCATTATGTCGCATATTTGAATTTATGTTGCAACTGATGAGTTCATAAAAAATTTGCTTTATGACTTATAAATTTGATTATCTGGTTTATATTGGACGTTTCCAGCCTTTTCATTTAGCGCACATGCAAACCATCAAAATTGCATTACAACAGAGTCACTTCGTGATTTTGGCGTTAGGGTCGGCACAGAATGAGCGGAATACCAAAAATCCTTTTCTGGCTTCAGAAAGGGAACAGATGATTTTATCAAATTTCTCAGCAGCAGATCAAAAGCGAATTAAATTTGTTCATGTGATTGATGTTTATAATGATGCCAAATGGGTTGAATTGGTTAAATCATTGGTCAATGGAGTTGTATTAGACCATGATAAAATTGGTTTAATTGGACATTTTAAAGATGATTCTTCTTATTATTTAAAGCTTTTTCCAGAATGGGAAATGGTTGAGCTGGACAGCTTGGTAGGTTCTATTTCTGCTACGCCGTTACGTGAGGCGTATTATCGTGGTGAAATTTATCAAGCTGAATTTCCACTAGGCACAGCAGAGTTTTTAGCGAAATTTCAAAAAACTGAAATTTACCAACAATTAAAATATAAATACCAAACTGAAGACAAATCAAATCTTTAGGGGTTGTGGGCATTTCATAAATGGCTTGCGTTGTAGGTTAAAATTGAGCAGGCAAGGCATGAAATGAAGAGAATAGCGAGACTATTTTTAAGTTTCATAACGTAGCCTGAGATAATTTTAGCCACAACCCTTCGGGACTAGCGTGTTTTTTGTCGCTTCGTCGTTACGAACTACTTATTTAGAATGACTAAATTTCGTATTTCGCGCCTAGAATCGCCTAAAAAACACACCTAGTCGCAAACATAGACGAATTGTCCACAGACCCTAATCTATTTTGATGCTGATGCAATACACTGTAGAGCAGGACAAAAAATAGCAAAACAAGATTTGGAGCGGTCTATGAATTTTAAATCAGTTGCAACAAAGAGTATTGCTCTATGTAGTTGTTCGATTTTCGCACTTTCCACTTATGCAGCAACTTGGTCTTTGACAGCAAATAGTCAGGTAGGTTTTCACATTGACTCATTGGGAGTCAATATTGTTAAAGGGCAGTTTCAAAAGGTTCAGTCGCAACTAGATTTTGATATAAACATTCCTCAATCTGCATCGACTCAATTTGTGATGGATGTAAATAGCCTAAGTATCAGTAAATCATCATTAAAAAATATGATTATGGGGCAAGATTTGTTCTATGCAGAAAAATATCCAACTGCAAGTTTTAAAAGCACTTCTTTTAAACCATTAGCCAATCATCAATATTTAATTTTAGGTCAGTTAACGTTACGAAATGTAGTTAAACCGGTAACATTTAAGGCGACGATTAAACCTCATTCCAATGATCCAAAATTATTGGATTTTACCTCGTCAACAACCATTAAACGTAGTGATTTTGGCATGAAAAAGGCAATAGGTGGCGTCGGGGAGAAAGTCAATATTCAGGTTTCTGGGCAATGGAAAGCAAAATAAAAATGCCAAGTTGGGCACTAATGTAATTGAGTATCCGTATTCGATTTAATCTAGACTGAAGTGCTTAAATGTTCGATCAGAAAATCAATAAACAAACGGATATGTCGTTGTTCATATTTAATTTTAGGATATAACAACGAAAAAGGTCGCTGCGCCCCAGCATATTGTTGTAGGACTTCAATCAGCCGTCCCTGCTTTAAATCATCTTCAATCGCAAATCGACATGTTTGCAATAGACCAGCCCCATACCGAGCAAGCGTAATGGTCGCTAAAATATCCTCATTACAACTTAAATACCCTTGTGTTTGAATATCGATGATTTCTTGATTGAGTAAAATAGACCAAGGCAGTGCTTTTCCCGTACTCGGTAATAAGTATTGAATACATTGATGATGCTGTAAGTCAGTAATATTCGAGGGAATGCCATTTTTCTTTAAGTATTCTGGTGATGCGACTATAAGTAGATCAGCATTTTCTAAACGACGAGCAATGAGATTTGAGTCAGGAATATTTCGACCGCGAATGGCAAGATCAAATCCTTCTGTAATAAAGTCAACATTTTTATTGGTGAGTTGTATTTCAAATTTAATTTCAGGATAAAGCCTTTGGAATTTAGGTAAAAGTGGAAGTACTCTAAAATGCCCAAACGGTGTAGGTAAACTTATCCGAATAATTCCTGATAGTTGTGCTGAATCATTCTTTAATCTCTGTTCAACTGCAATAATCTGTTTCAGTACCTGTTTACATTCAAAAAAATATTCTTCACCTGCTTGAGTTAAGCGCACTTTACGAGTGGTTCTGCTAAATAGTTGCAGACCTAGCCGTTGTTCCAGCCGAGCAATGGATCTACTCACGGCTGCTGGTGTCAAACCTGCTTGATGAGCAGCATTGGAAAAACTTTGTTGTTCAGCAACTAAACAGAATATTTCAATATTGCTGAACATTGTTCGATTTAATGCTGTATCCATTATATACACCATGTAATAAGTGAATTGATATTATGCGTATTTATTGTTCATGATGTTAAGGATAGCATGAGCTTAAATCAATTCAGGGAACTAATCGATGAGACTTTTTTATACTGCAGGTGCATGTTCACTTGCCCCGCATATTGTGCTACAAGAAATTGGAAAAGATTTTAAATTAGTCAATGTTTCATTTAAAAACCACCAAACGGAAGATGGACAAGATTTTTTGAAAATCAATCCGAAAGGACAGGTCCCATTTTTGATCACAGATGAGGGATTGCATCTCAGTGAGGGGGCAATTATCAGTCAGTATTTGGCTGAAATAATGCAAAATACTGATTTATTACCAGCATTTGGCGATTTGAAGCGCTATAAGGTATTAGAATGGATGAATTATATAAGTTCAGAATTGCATAAATCCTATGCACCTTTTTTCCAAAAAGGTTTTGATGAGGCGAGTAAAGATATTTTCAGAGAAAAATTATTAAAGCAATATGCATGGGTAGATCAGCAATTTGCTGATTCAGAAAATGTATTGGGGCAGGGTTTTACAATTGCAGATATTTATCTATTTGTGGTTACTCGTTGGGCATCGTTTATCAATTTGGATCTTAGTCATCTCAAGGCATTACAAAGATTTATGCATCGTATGCAACAACATCCCTCGGTACAAAAAGCAATGAAGAATGAAGGAATTATCTAACTCAAATAATCTTCAAAAGCTATACTTTTAATGATTTGTACAGCTTTATAAATTGTGTAAATCTTAAAGCTTTCAATGTCATGCTTTAATTCTAAAGTTGCAATAGATTTGCTTAGGCGATGCTTTACTTAGCAAGAATTATCATATCTGCTCATCAATAAGCCGACTTGTTTCTAAATCGGCTTTTGGGCGTTTTTTAGGGTGTTGATAAGATATTAAAAAGGTTTTTATTTTTATAGAATTATTCCAATGTGTCATTTGGCTCCAAGGATACCAAAAGCATAAGAAACTTAAAGTACTTAAAATTTTAGCTAGAGTAAAAGTTTCGAACAACTCTATTAAACTTATTCCAACAGAAATTGCACCCACAGAAAATCCAAACCAAGATTTAATCAAGGGTCTGTTGAAAGAACTTATTGATAAATTATTCATAGTATTATCAAAGATAATAAATTAAGTGTTCTTAAAATTAACATAATTCATTAAGGTCTTTATTTCTTAACTTTAAAATAATGTATCTTTGCCAAAAAAGTAGCATATCTGCAAAAACACATATTTAAGTTTTATTCTCAATAGAAAGAGCGACTCCTATAAAAAATTAGAGCAAATAAAAAAGAGAAGATTAAATTAGCCTTCTGACTTAATGACGAACCAATTGCTAATTCAAGGCTAATGAGTTTATCTAATATTTTTATCAAATAACTATAAGTAATAATAATTAGCAATAATATGTATTTAAGCTTTCCTAAAATTGACATAATGACCGTTATACGAATAAGAAAATGGGAGCCTATCGCTCCCACCTTTAGTTTTGCTCATGTTCTTTGTAGTACTGATGTGATCTTTTAGAATTATGCTTCCAACTTTTAGCCACTTTGTAGATATAAGTTGGAAACTCATCCCATACATGAGGTAAACCAGCACCACGTGCTACTCGAATTTTAAGAGAATAGTCTTTATATTCAATATAATGAAGAAAATAAAAGCTTCTCTCTTGTTTATTACTAAAATGTTTAAAATAAAAGCTTTTGATATTTGGATAACGTTTCCAAAAATAGAAGCAATCATTACCATTTTCTTCTATAGTTTGATGATACTGATATTTCAGTTTTTTCATTTTTCCTCCTAGGTAACATTACCTAGAAGGGATCCTCTGCGAAGTAGTACATTTCCTTAACCCTATAAGATTATTAATGATTTTTTAAATCTTTTAACATAGCTTCACGCAGAATTTTATTTATGCGTGTCTGATAGCCTTTACCTTGTTCTTTTAACCATGCAAGTACATCAGCATCAAGGCGAACAGAAGTCTGTTGCTTCACTGGGCGATAGAATTGCCCATGACGAACAGCATGACTCCACTCAGTAATTTCAGGAATATCCGATAAGTCTAATTGCTCATCAGGAGTTGATCCTTTCTCAAGCAAGCGTTTAATTTCAGCATCTTGCTTGTCACTGAAATTATCATTCAGTTCTTTGCGTGTATATCTAACCATGCTCATATTTATCCCGCTCTGCTTTGGTTACTTGTCTTGCACTAATGATTCGTATGATTTCACAGTCATCTTCATCAAAGATGGTGTGAGCAACTAAAAGCATTAGTACGCCTTTAACCATACCAATGGATTGCCAACGTTCTTCGCCATCAGTATGTCTATCTTGGATTGATATCCGTAATGGATCTTCAAAAATGAGGCTTGCTGTTTCAAAAGAGACATCATGTTTTTTCTGATTCTTTTGGTTCTTTTCCTCATCCCATTCGAAATACAGTTCCATAAAAAACATTCAATTTTGTATATACAATAATATATC
This sequence comes from Acinetobacter sp. Tol 5, assembly GCF_019702905.1. Lineage (NCBI taxonomy): Bacteria > Pseudomonadati > Pseudomonadota > Gammaproteobacteria > Moraxellales > Moraxellaceae > Acinetobacter > Acinetobacter sp. Tol 5. The sequence goes on from NZ_AP024708.1 coordinate 1,339,309, forward strand.
ACATATTTATCTTATATAAGATAAAAAGAATAATTTTTGATCAAATTTATTGGCTAAAGATATGGTAATACTCCATTTTTAAATGATTTTTGACTTTTGATATTAGATTAAAATCGCTTGCGTATGTGAAATCAAAGTTGAAGTTAACTGATCCAATTGTTTTGATTGCTGTTTCCAATGATGCCAATAGAGATGTAAATCTGTTCTAGCTTTAGGTAAAATTTCTACCAATTGCCCTGTAGATAATTCTTTCTGAATTTGCATTTCAGGCACCATGCCATAGCCAAGATCAAGCAAAATAGCATCGACAAATGAATTGGTGGAGGGAATAAAGTGGCAAGGATAGCTGTTTGGCATTAAGCCAAAAAGCTGTTGTAAAACCTCGCCATGAACATGATCTTTGTCATTAAAAATCACAGCTGGCGTATGTCTAAGCACTTCCCGATGTAGACCTTGAGCTAAATACTTTTGCACAAATGATGGGGTTGCCACCATTTGATAATTCATTTTGCCTAAATGAATGGCTTCACAACCTTTCATCGCTTGCGCCTCGGTAGATATACAGGCATTGACCAGTCCCGCCTCAAGCAAATGATGGGTTTGGGTTTGATCATCAATCTTAAAATCAATCACAATTTTTTCTTTGATTAAGGTTTGTTGAAAAAGGGGAAGCAGCCAAGTGGTAAGTGAGTCGGCATTTGAGGCAATATTTAATTTAAAAAATTGGGATTGTGCAGATTGTCCTTGTAGACTCTGAATTAAATTTTGCTCCATTAAGCGATGATGCTGTAGAAAAAGTAAAACGTCTTGTCCTGCTTGTGTAACTTTGCAAGGTCTTTCTCGAATAATCAGCACTTGTCCAAGTTGCTTCTCTAAAGTTTGTACTCGAAGTGTGACAGCTGAAGCAGTGATATTTAGTCGTATTGCAGCTTGTTCAAAACTTCCAGTCTCCGCAACAGCCAGAAAAGCTTCACTGTGTTTGCTTTGTAGCATGATTATCCTATTAATTCGTAGCTGTTATTTTGCAGTGTTATATCGTCGTTCAATTATAACGATAAACATAAAATAAGAAAAATTTAGTTAAGTTGAAATTTATTTAGAAATACTCATTTTATCAACTAAATTTGGATAATAGCACCATTTATTAATATGTTAAAAGTGTAGTTTGAGATGTTGCAAAGCTATATGCAGGGTTTGGCAGTTGGATTTAGTTTGATTATTGCAATTGGCGCACAAAATGCATTTGTACTTAAACAAGGTTTAAAAAAACAAAATGTATTTTGGATTTGCGTGGTTTGCGCTGCATCAGATTCGATTTTGATTTTATTGGGCGTGTTAGGCTTTGCAAAAATTATCCAAACTCATCCTGAATTTGTCGATTGGGCAAAATATTTTGGTGCGATTTTTTTATTGGTCTATGGGGTACAACATTTTATTCAAGCTTTTAGAGCGTCCAGCGGTCTGGCTCCAAGTGAAAACAATGAGTCTCAGCTGTTTAAAATGGTCATGATTTGTCTTGCCTTAACTTGGCTTAATCCACATGTATATCTGGATACTGTGGTGTTGATTGGTTCGATCTCAACCAAGTTTGAATCTACTGCTGTGTATTTTGCAATGGGTGCGGTGACTGCATCGTGGTTATTCTTTTTTAGCTTGGGTTTTGGCGCACGTTTTTTATTGCCAATTTTTCAAAATCAAAGATCATGGCAAATTTTAGATTTCATTATTGCGTTAGTGATGTGGGCAATTGCTTTATCGCTGGTGCTTTGATCCATATGCGCTAACAGATTCAGAATGAATTTGGATTGAAAACACTCATGATTGTTGAGTATTTAAAATATCCATGCTTGAGAATATTTTAAATCCCCCTGCAAGCCTAAAAATATTTCAACTTTAGCGCGAGTAGGGGGATAACCATCATTAAGCTTTTTGCAAGGTTTTTAAATCTTCTAAAACTTGTTCAGCGTGTCCCGCAGCTTTTACTTTGCGATATTCTTTGACCAACTTGCCTTGATGATAAATAAATGTTGAGCGTTCTATTCCCATCACTATTTTACCATACATATTTTTTTCTTTGATCACGTCAAAGTGTTTGCATAACGTTTCATCTTTGTCGCTGATGAGATTAATGGTCAATGATTGCTTGTCAGTGAAGTTCTGATGTGCTTTGACTGAATCACGAGAAACACCAATAATCGTTGTGTTCAATGCGTCAAATTGATCTTTGATGCATGAAAAACCAACCGCTTGAGTTGTACAACCCGGTGTGGAGTCCTTCGGATAAAAATATAGAACCAACCAATCTGTACTGAGTTCAGAAAGGTTAATTTCACCAGTTGTTGTTGGAAACTTTTGATTTGGAAGTTTGATTTGTTCAGTCATAGGTTATCCTTCAAGATGATTTTGTTTAAGTTGTAGTGTTAAAAAAGCATAATTTTCATGATAGAGAATATCACCTTTATCAAGCAAAAGTGGTGCTTTAAAAATAGGACCATCAATAAGGGTCGTATGAAATTCACCCGCCTCACCACAAGGATCAATTCCACGCTCAATCAATTCTTTTACAAACTCAACGGTTAGTGTTTGACCAAGATCTTCAACTCGCATACCTAGATTTAAGTTGATCGTGACAATTATGCTGACAAAACCTAATTCAATAAATTCGCTAACAATATCAAGCCGCGGTTTCTGCCATAAAGGCATGACCAAATTTAATTGGCTTTGATCACACATGGATTGATTCCATTGTGCATGTTGAATCAGATCAATATCTCCAGTTACAAGCGTTTCAGCACCTAATCGTTTGGCTTGCTTTAGCAGGCTTAAAAACTGTTGTTCGTAGTCATTCCAAGTTGCTGATGCTTTTAATATCGGTAAACCAATCAACTCAGCCTGTGCATCTATAATATCAAGTGGCATTGCGTGAGAACGAGATTTAAGTCCTTGTTCTTCAAGCATGACAATCAGAACAATAGCTTCTCCCGTTTGCAATGCGTGATATAAGGCGAGACTACTATCTTTACCACCACTATAGGATGCAACAAACTTTTGCTGTTGTATTACAGTTCTGTTCCATGAAGTATGCATCGTATTTATACCATTTACATATAAAAAGAGCCTGCATAGGCAGGCTCTTGAACACAACAAGAATTATTTCTTCGCTTGTGCAGCTTTCATTGCTTCTTCAGTTAAGGTTTTTAATTTACCTGTTAACTGAGGACCAAAACACGTTTGAAGGTCTTGGTTATTTTTTTGAACGAAAGCTAAAGTTGCTGGGCTTTTCTTTTGGTTAATGGCACTTTGAATTTGCCATTTTTGATCATTGGTCAATTTACCGTCAGATTCAACAGCACATGTACAGTATTTGCTAACTTCAGCGGCAGTGAGTTTCCCACCTTTCGCAGTTTCTGTTTTACAAACACCAATCAGTGCAGATTTAACATTGGCACTTTTATAGGCTTGTTGAATTGCATTTGACTCAGCAGCGAAAGCCGTAGATCCCATTAAAGCCGAAGCTGAAAATAAAGCAGAAAGAATAAGACTTGATTTTAAATTTTTCATAAACAGTACCTTGTTATTGCGGTATATAACGTGTTGGGTCTGCAACACCTGCATCTTTAAAGCCTTCTTTACGAAGTCGGCAGCTATCACATTTGCCACAAGCACGTCCTTGGTCATCTGCTTGGTAGCATGAAACCGTTTGACTATAGTCTACGCCATGTTCGATCCCTAAGCGTATTATATTCGCTTTGGATAAATGTAACAGAGGTGTTTCAAATTTAAGAGGTTTTCCTTCTACTCCAACTTTAGTGGCAAGTCGAGCCATATTGGCGAAAGCTTCGATAAATTCAGGACGACAGTCAGGATATCCTGAATAATCAACAGCATTGATGCCGATAACAATGGCTTGGGCATCAAAAACTTCCGCTGCTGCGAGTGCATAAGACAAGAAAATAGTGTTACGTGCTGGAACATAAGTTACAGGAATACCATCAGTTTCATGATCAGGCACATCAATGTTATGGTCTGTAAGTGCAGAACCACCTAAATTACCCAAGTCAATATTGATGACACGATGTTCTACACCAGCATTTTTGGTTAAAGCACGTGCCGCATCAAGTTCCGTGGTTGAGCGTTGACCATACATAAAACTTAATGCGATACAGTCATAATTGGCTTGAGCCCATGCTAAGCAAGTTGTTGAGTCTAAGCCACCAGATAGCAAAACTATGGCACGAGGGCGCATATCCAATTCTCCAAATATTAATAAATAACGGTAGATTAACGACCAGTTTCATCATTCCAAAGCAATTTATGTAACTGCAATTGGAAACGAACAGGGAGATGGTCTTCTAAAATCCATTGGGCTAAATCACGTGCCAGTTGTGGTAAACGTGTTGCACCTTTTTCAACAGCAAAAGCAGGTGAGAACCATACAGTGCTGACTTTTTGATTTAAAGCATAGTGTTCTACTTGCTGTTTTGACCATTCATAGTCTTCACGATTACAAATCACAAATTTGATTTGGTCGTGTGGGGTCAAATGTTCAAAGTTAGTGATTAAATTTCGAGTTACTTCACCTGAAGTAGGTGTTTTTAAATCTAAAACTTTGGAAACACGAGAGTCAACTTTGGAAACATCCAGTGCACCACTGGTTTCTAAAGAAACCTCACAGCCCAAATCAGCAAGACGTTGCATTAATGGCAGTGCATTAGGTTGAGCAAGTGGCTCTCCACCTGTAACACAAATATAGGGAGTTTTATAATCTAAAGCAGTTTGAATAATTTGATCAAGTGATTGACGTTCGCCACCTTCAAAAGAATAAGTGGTATCACAATAGGTGCAACGTAGTGGGCAACCTGTTAATCGAATAAAAACAGTAGGTAAACCTAAAGTATTGGCTTCACCTTGTAATGAATAGAAAATCTCCGTGATACGCAACCCCGCAGATGGATCAGAAACAGGAATAGTTGAAGAACGAAGAGAACTCATGAGATTTACCACAGATTACAAAATGAAAAATCTCTACGATCATTGTTGACCGTAGAGATGGGAGTATTGATGACTCCGCTTGGTGCTTTAGATCGATAATAAATCTAAAATGCAACCAAGAATGAATAAAGCTTAGTCTTCGCGAAGTAATTCGTTCAAGCTAGTTTTTGCACGAGTTTTCGCATCTACTTTCTTGACAATAATTGCTGCATATAAGCTATATGTACCACATTTAGATGGTAGGCTGCCTGAAACAACAACAGAACCTGCTGGTACACGTCCATAATGGATTTCACCAGTTTCACGATCATAAATCTTGGTTGATTGACCGATGAAAACGCCCATTGAAATCACAGAACCTTCTTCAACAATCACACCTTCAACGATTTCAGAACGTGCACCGATAAAGCAATTGTCTTCAATGATTGTTGGGTTCGCTTGAAGTGGCTCAAGTACACCACCAATACCTACACCACCTGAAAGGTGAACATTTTTACCAATTTGAGCACATGAACCTACAGTCGCCCAAGTGTCAACCATCGTACCTTCATCTACATAAGCACCAATGTTGACATATGATGGCATCAATACAACATTTTTAGCTTGGAATGAACCTTTACGCGCTACAGCAGGAGGTACAACACGTACACCTGAAGCTTTAAATTGCTCTTCTGTCCAACCTTTAAACTTAGTATCTACTTTGTCATAGAAACGAAGGTCACAAGATTCGATTGGTTTGTTATCATTTAATTTAAAAGATAATAAAACAGCTTTTTTCAACCATTGGTGAACCACCCATTCACCGTCAATTTTTTCAGCTACGCGAAGTGTGCCGTTATCTAAACCAGCAATAGCTTCTTCAACAGCTTGACGTACTTCAGCAGGGCAATCTACTGCTGTAAAGTTGGCACGGTTTTCAAACGCTTGTTCAATGATCGTTGAAAGCTGAGACATAATCATCCTTCCCAAAAAAATTTTAAAGATTCTACACCAAATTGGACTCAAATTAGAGATAAAATCTAGTTTCAATCGAAAAAACTCATCCCATAATTTAAAATAAAACAATCAAATAAGTGAATTATTAAGTTTTAATTTAATTTATTTCTTTTAAAAACAACAATTAATATCTAATTGTATCAAAAAATAACAAAAAGTAATCAATTTCTCTATTAATTGTGTAGATCGAATCACATATTATCATTTCGAACCAAACACATTAATGATTAAAGAACAAACTCTATTTTTTGAGGAGACATAAATGAAAGTGTTAAAACTATTAGCGGTAACAGCTGCATTATCTGCTTCTGGTCTAGCAATGGCTGATGGGTCTGTTGTTGATCAAGGTTATGCTTTTGAAGCTAATCAATTAATCCCGACAGGTGCTCGTCTTGAAGTAGGTACAACTGGTTACGGCGGTGCTTTACTTTGGACTGCTAACCCATATGTTGGTTTAGCATTGGGTTATAATGGTGGTGATATTTCTTGGTCTGATGATTTGTCTATTGATGGCACTAAATATGACATGGATTTAGACAACAACCTGACTTACTTAAATGCTGAAATTCGTCCTTGGGGTGCAAGTGAAAATGCATTGGCTCAAGGTCTTTATGTAGCAGCTGGTGTGGGGTATGTTGACAGTAAATATGATTTGAAGAAATCATTACATAACTCAAATGATACTTTGAAAATTGATGGTAAAAACTATTATGCGCCAACAGGTAATGGTAGTATCAATGGTAAAGTAGATTATGATAACCAAATTGCACCATACATCGGCTTTGGTTGGGCTCCAAAAATCACCAAAAATATTGGTGTATTTGGTGAAGTTGGTGCTTATTACACAGGTAATCCATCAGCTAACTTAAAAGCTGTTGGTTTACAAGAGGTGGGTAGTTTAGATCCAACTTCTGGCGCAGATGCAGCTGATCGTTTAGAAAATAAAATCCGTAACGATGACAAATATCAATGGCTTCCAGTAGGTAAAGTAGGTGTAAGCTACCACTGGTAATTCATTCGGGATTTGTATAGAAAAAACGAGCTTCGGCTCGTTTTTTTATGTATAGAATAAATGATCAAACTAAGCTAAAAACGGTACCCAATACGAATTCCATGTGCAAATGCAGTATTTCGACCTACTTCGGATAAAGTAGAATTTTGAGTGATTGGGCTATTGGCATCCAAATCTGCAATTTTTGCTTTATTAAATCGAAAATACTTGATGCCATAGGAAATAAAACTGCTTTTATTGATGTTATATAAGCTACCTAAGCCTAATGCATAAAAGCCGTCAGAAGGATTGAGCGTTCCAGCAGGATTATCACTGCCCGAATCCCATGATATATCAGCTGTGGTAAGCCATTGATCTGAAAGCATATGGGCAATACCGAGTTTTGCAGACCATTGATTGTTTTTATAGTCAATCAGATTGAATGGTTTGATTAATTCAGGATATTGTTGAACTGCATAATCAACCACAGCACCAAATTGTCTAGGCTGAATTTCAAAGTCTTTCCAATTGACCCAACGAAGCTGACTATAGACAATATTGTTTTCTGTTAAACCAGACTGAATTTCTAAATTGACAGATTGTGGTGTAGAAATTCGCGTTTTTTCAAACGGAATTACTGTTAAATTTTGCCCAGAAATATACTCTGTCACTGCTGATTGATGATTGATTTTAGATCGATAAGTCAGTGAGCTTTTTAAGGCATATTCTGGAATTTGATAACTTAAACCTGCTAACCATCCATGACCAGCACTTTGCTTAAATTTTGCCTGATAGCCACTCAGTGCTGAATAGTTTGCACCAAAAATATTTAATTCGCCTTCAAATTGTTGATAAACCGCTCCAGTATAGATATTCCAATGAGTAGTAGGTTGATAACCCACCAACATGGTGAGATTTTGACTATCAAAATTAAATTGACCAGACTCTAAAAGTTGTTTTTCATGATTAGTCTGAGGGCGGTATTGATAAGCAATGTCAACACCATAAGGTTGGTCGTAGATTAAACCAAATGACCACTGTGGTGCGATTTGTAATTTTGCTGCTGCATTGACGAAATGATAAGTATTGACCAAGTTGCCTGTAGAAAAATCATCAATACCTTGTTGTTTTAATTGTTCGTGTTGAGGTAATTGTCCAGATACATCAGCATAAAGCTCAGCATAAGATAGTTCTAGGTAATGATTCGGTTCAAGAAAAGTGCGGACGGATTGATCAGATTTTTCCATACCTGCGGCATGACTAAATAGAGGAATAACGCCCCCGATGGCTAAACCCCAGATCTGATAATTCATCCTTGTCCCCAAAATGACAATATTAAAATATGATTTAGACTAAATTTTATACTAAAAAGATTCTCTTTTGATAAATAATAAATAAAATCAATAGTTTTAGTTTTTCTTAAGAATATGCGTTGTGCTTTTGGATATTTTAATTTAATGAAGAGAGAGCGCAAAAATGCGCTCTTTCTTATCTGTTTGGCTGATTAAGTTTCTTGTATAAACTTAATCTTCAGGGTAGGCGATTTTCTTTAAGGCTTTAATATCCGCCTCTGGTGAGCAGAGTGAAATAAACTCATAACCATAACCACGCAGTAAATGACCTTTACGTACTGCAATCCAAGTGGTATTTAAACCAAAAATATCAGTATCAATTTGTTTTAAACGATGATCACGTTCTGTATCGTAAGCCACATCATTGACAATACCAACACCCATGCCAAGCTCAACATAGGTTTTTATCACATCGGCATCCAGTGCAGACATCACGATATCAACATCAAGATTGGCATCTTCAAAGGCTTTATCAATTTTTGAACGACCTGTGAAACCACCGTGATAAGTAATGATTGGATATTCAGCCAATTTTTCTAAAGTAATGTCTTTAGGATTAAGTTTAGTCAGTGGATGGTCTTGAGGGGTAATAATGCTGTGTTTCCAATTATAGAATGACACGCTTCCCAAGTTTTCTTCGGTTGTCAGTGATTCAGTCGCAATACCAATATCTGCCAAACCTAAAAGTAACATTTCTGAAATTTCAACAGGACTGGCTTGTTGTAAAATCAAATGCACTTTCGGAAATGCTTTTTTAAATAAATTCACGATTGGGGGTAACACATAACGTGCTTGGGTATGTGTTGTTGCAATCGTCAATGTCCCTTCATCGACTTTATTAAAGTCATCTGCAAGACGTTTAATGTTGTCAGCATCAATCAACATACGTTCAACAATACTGAGCAAGGCTTGTCCTGGTTCTGTTAAGCCTAATAGGCGTTTGCCTTTACGAACAAACAGTTGCACACCTAATTCATCTTCTAAATCTTTGATGTGTTTACTGACACCTGATTGAGATGTGTAAAGTGCAGCTGAAGCTTCAGTTAAATTGTAGTTTTGACGAACCGTTTCTCGGATAATTCGTAATTGTTGAAAGTTCATGATGTTCCATACCTCAAATGTGGATGAGTAGGTGGGGAGTACTCATCCTGTCGACGATTACGCGACTTGATTTTCAAATAGGTGAAGTGTAGATGCACTTACCCAAACTGTTTGATTTGGTCTGTATTGATGTAATTTTGCTTCTTCTGGATTTAAAGCAATTTCAATCAGTTGTCCTTGGCGATCTTGTAACTCTGCCATGACTTTACCGGCAATCCATAATTCACGTAAGAAGGTTGCTTGAATTGCATTTTCAGTCGGTTGTGCGTGAATTCTCAATTCATTTGGTCGAGCAAAAGCAATCACTTTACCATCAGCCGTATTTTGCGTTGAAGGCAGTTGGATTCGATCATCACCAATTTGAATAATACCTTGATGGTTCTCACCTTCAAATCGATTCGCTTGACCTAAAAAGTCAAAGACAAATGGTGTTGCTGGTTTCTCATAAACTTCTCGTGGCGAGCCAATCTGTTCGATATCACCTTTATTCATCACCACGATTTGATCGGCGACTTCCAATGCTTCTTCTTGGTCATGGGTCACAAAAATAGAGGTGATATGCAATTCATCATGCAGGGTTCTGAGCCAACGACGCAATTCTTTACGGACCTTGGCATCAAGTGCACCGAATGGTTCATCCAGTAACAACACACGAGGTTCAACGGCTAAGGCACGTGCCAAAGCAATACGTTGACGTTGACCACCAGACAGTTGCGCAGGATAGCGATCTGCCAAGAAACCCAATTGAACCAGATCCAGCAAACGTGTAACACGTTTTTTAATTTCAGTTTCATTCGGGCGTGTTGATTTAGGACGAACACGTAAACCAAATGCGATATTGTCATACACAGTCATATGGCGAAATAAAGCATAGTGCTGAAATACAAAGCCCACCTGACGTTCACGTACGTGAATATTGGTTGCGTCTGTACCCTCAAGAATCACTTGACCTCGATCTGCTGATTCTAGACCGGCGATAATACGAAGTAGTGTGGTTTTACCACAACCTGAAGGTCCAAGTAAGGCAACCAGTTGACCTTCTGGAAAATCCAGAGAGATGTTTTTAAGTGCATGGAATGCACCAAAGTTTTTTTCAATATTTTTAACTTGAATACTCATGTGCAATTCCTTAAGAAACAGTAGATTCTTTACTTTCACGGTCTTGTTTTTCTTGGCGATATTCAACCCAGGTTTTTAAAATAAGGGTAATAATTGCCAAAAATGCTAACAAGGTCGAAACCGCAAAAGCAGCACTAATCGAATTTGGTTCGTTATATAAAATTTCAATATGTAAGGGTAAAGTATTGGTTTCACCACGGATATGCCCAGATACGACCGACACTGCACCAAACTCACCCATTGCACGGGCATTACACAAAATTACGCCGTAGATCAGCCCCCATTTAATGTTGGGAATGGTGATTTTCCAAAAGGTTTGCCAACCTGATGCGCCGAGTACAATTGCCGCTTCTTCTTCCTCTGTACCTTGAGCTTCCATGAGTGGAATTAATTCACGGGCAACAAATGGAACGGTAATAAATACGGTGGCAATGATGATTGCAGGTGTGGCATATAGAATTTTAATGTCATGTTCAATTAACCATGACCCAATCCAACCTTGCGAACCAAAGATCAATACCAGCATCATACCCGCAATCACTGGTGATACAGAAAATGGAGCATCAATAATCGTGGTGAGGATAGACTTGCCACGGAAATTAAATTTAGCGACACACCATGCGGCAGTAACACCAAAAATAACATTCAGTGGAACGGCAATTGCTGCGGTGAGTAAGGTGAGTTTCACGGCAGATAAAGTGTATGGATCGATCAATGATGCGAAATAAACCTGAACTCCTTGTTTCAATGCCTCAACAAAAATCAGCACTAAAGGAAGAACTAAGCAACTCAGGAAGAAGATTAACCCAATAATAAGTAGGGTATAACGCACCCATATTGGTTCACGGGTTGCATCACGAGATTGTAGCTTTTCAGCCAAGGCATTGCTGTTGGTATTTAAGCTCATCGAGCAGTTCTCCCTGTACGGCGACTTGCCCAAGCCTGAATCAAGTTAATCAGTAGTAAAATAAAGAAAGAAATAATAAGCATTACCACAGCAATGGTGGTTGCTCCAGCATAGTCATATTCTTCTAAACGGGTAATAATCATCAATGGTGCAATTTCAGTTTCGTAAGGAATATTCCCTGCGATGAAAATAACTGAACCATATTCACCAACGCCCCGTGCAAATGCTAAGGCAAAACCGGTTAACAATGCTGGGAAGAGAATAGGTAAAATGATTTTAGTCACGATTTGAAAACGATTAGCACCGAGTGCAGAAGCGGCTTCTTCCAGTTCTGTTTCAAGGTCGCTCAATACAGGTTGCACTGTGCGTACAACGAAAGGGATTCCGATAAAAATCAGGGCTAAGGTAATACCCAGAGATGTATAGGCGATTTTAATCCCTAATGGTTCAAGCAATTGTCCAATCCAGCCGGTTGAGGCATATAAAGAGGTCAGAGCAATACCTGCAACAGCGGTAGGTAGAGCAAAAGGTAAGTCGACTAGAGCATCGACTATACGTTTGCCTGGAAATGAATAACGGACTAAGCACCACGCCAATAAAAAACCAAAAATCACATTGATCAAGGCTGCAATGAGAGCGGTGGTAAAACTGAGCTGTAATGATTTTAAAATACGTTCAGAGCTCAAGATTTCCCATAAACCATCCCAACCTACGCCTAATGATTTTATGAATACGGCAGAAAGTGGTATCAGTACGATTAAAGATAGATACGCTAGGGTGAAGCCTAGTGAAAGACCAAAACCTGGCAGCACTCGGGATCGCTGCGACATGATGACTCCTCAAAAGAGAGAAAGCTTATTGAAATCAATAAGCAAATTTAAAACGATTTTTGCAAGCTTAAAAGGCAATGGTTAAATTGCAAATTTAAAAAACAACTTGGTATCATCAGTATTACTCATAAAGATTTTTTGTTGCTCTATGATTAAGTGATCATATATTTCTGGAAAATGTCCAAAACCTGAAGCAACATTGATATGACCGACTTGACCTAAATTTCTTGGCTTGATTTTCCAAGCACGCGCCAATTTTTGAGCATCTTCAAAGTCTAACCAAGGGTCATTTTCAGAAATAATCATTTCAGCTGGAACAGCAATATTTAAGGTTTGAAAATAATTTTCATAATTGCCAATACTGTTTCGAGCAAAACCAGCTTCACCAAAACGTGTAGGATTAGCTGGTGCAACTAAAATAACTTTTCTCACTTTAGTGGTAATTTCAGGATGTTGTGCCAAAGCTGCAACAGTCGTCAAGCAACCAAAACTATGTGCAACAATTTGAACAGGCTGAGGCGCATTCAATACAGTTCTGACAAATTCAGCAACCCAGTCTTTTAATATAGGTAAGTTCCAATCCTGTTGCTGTACACGAGAGCATGACATGAGTTCACGTTGTAATTTAGACTGCCAGTGATCGTAATCGCTTCCACCAACGCCCGGAACAATAATGGTGTGAATCATGTCGGTGCTCCTGTTTTTTAGTTTAAGTTGATTGAGATCAGTTATTTACTACTCGCATTGGCTTTAACAATTTGATCAAATACACCATTGTTGTCAAAGTGTTGTTTTTGAACTTTTGTCCAGCCACCAAACTCTTTATCAATTGTTACCAATTTCAATGGCTTGAATGTGGTTGAATATTTTTGCAATGTCGCAGCATTACGAGGACGATAGAAGTTTTTAGCGGCAATTTCCTGACCGGCAGGTGAATACAAATAGTTTAAATAAGCTTTCGCTAGATTTAAATTACCGTCTTTTTCAGCATTCTTTTCTACGATCGCCACTGGTGGTTCAGCCAAGATCGATAATGATGGGGTGATGATCTCAAACTTACCTGGCTGCTCACGGGTAGACAGATAAGCTTCGTTTTCCCAAGCCAATAACACATCACCGATGCCACGTTCGGCAAATGTGGTTGTTGCACCGCGCGCACCTGAGTCAAGCACTTTGGTTTGTTTATAAATTTGACGAACAAAATCTTGCGCTTTTGCATCTGAACCATATTTATGCTTTGCCCAAGCCCAAGCTGCTAAATAGTTCCAACGTGCACCACCCGATGTTTTCGGGTTTGGTGTAACGATTTCTACGCCCGGCTTAACCAAATCACCCCAGTCTTTGATTCCTTTTGGATTACCTTTACGCACCAAGAATACGATGGTAGATGTATATGGTGTTGAGTTCTGAGGAAATTTCTTTTGCCAGTCTTTTGGCAATAAATTGGTACTTTGTGCAATCGCATCAATATCTGCTGCTAAAGCAAGGGTAACCACATCAGCCTGTAAACCATCAATCACTGCTCGTGCTTGTTTGCCTGAACCACCATGAGATTGTTTAAACTGAATGTCTTGCCCTGTTTTAGACTTCCAGAATGTCGCGAATTGTTTGTTGAAGTTATCGTACAATTCTCGTGTTGGATCATAAGATACGTTTAAAAAATCTTTTGCTGCCACGCTGAAAGATGTGGTTGAAATCAGTGCTGCTGCTACAGCAAATTTAAGTTTAGAGAACTGCATTTTTTGCCCCATTTATTTCTGAAGTTCGGTAAGATGGTGTAAGCATAATGCGAGTCTTTATTCATAAAAAATAATAAAAAACGAATTTTATATGAATAAAAGAGAAATAGATGTTATGTATGTTTCAAAATGTAATTGGGTAAAGCCACAGGAAATTGTGTAATGATCTGTTTTAAAAATGCTCAACAAATTGATTCTATTCCACTTTTGGATCGAGCATTTCATTATGGTGATGGTTGCTTTACCACAGCCAGATTTCATCAAGGAAATTTTGAACTGGAGTCTTTGCATCGTGCACGAATAAAATTGGCGGCAGAACGACTTTATCTAAATTTTGATTTTGAGCTTTTGGATCAAAGCTTGGCGTTACTCAAGCAACAATTTAGTATTTTAAACGGGACGCTCAAACTTGTTTTGAGTCGAGGTGAGGGGGATCGTGGTTATGCGATGCCTGATCATGATGCTGATTTTTATTTGATGTTTTACCCAAAAGCGACCAGTCATTTTCAACCTGAATTTATTCAAAGTGGTGTTTTAAATCAGGCGATTGGTTTATTAATGCCCAATTTAGTGGGTTTGAAAACATTGAATCGTTTAGAACAGGTCATGCTAAAAAAAGAAGCACAACAAAATGGCTGGATAGAAGCACTGGTGACCGATGTGCAAGGTTCAATTGTCGAAGGGATCAGCAGTAATTGTTTTTTTCAAATAAACAATACATGGATTACCCCTGAACTTCGCTATAATGGTGTGCATGGGGTGATGCGTGCTGAAATATTGTCACGAATGCAACATGATGGTGTTTCCTGTGAACAACGTTTTATTGATATGGATGAAATTAAGTATATTCAGAGTTTATTTTTCTGTAATGCATTAAGTCCAATGAAAGCGGTGACAACATTGAATCATCTGAATTTAGACACTCAACCTTGTGTTGAGTTATTTAACACTTTAAATTTAAGTCAGTTTAATTCTCATGCCTAAAGCGAAATCTAAGCCCAAATCTAAAAAGAAGACTCAAGCCAAAGCAGGCACGAACATCTATAAAGGCATTGCAATTTTTGTGGTGGTTTTTTTAGTCATCATTGGCATTATTTTAAAAATGAGTCTTTTTAAAAGCTACCCAGTTTCTGGAGCGAAACAAAAGCTTTCCATTACAAACGGAGAAACCTATACAGGTTTTATTGATGATTTAGCCAAAGAAGATAAAGTCAATTTTCCAATTATTTTAAAGTTGTATCGTAAGATTTTCATTCACGATACCATGAAAGCTGGAGTCTATGAAGTCAGCAAAGGCATGAGTGTACGCCAAGTTTTAGAAATGGTGTCAAATATTGAAAATGCTCAAATGAGTCGACTTTTGGTCATTGAAGGTACAACGGCAAAGCAACTGATTCAATCTTTAAATAAAGATCCATTGATTGAAAAATCGGTGATTCAGCTTCCTCGTGGCGAGATGCTAAAAGTATTGGGTATTCCTTATGAGCATCCAGAAGGATTGTTTGCGCCAGACACCTATTTTTTTGATAAAGGGGCTACCGATAAGCAGATTTTGACAGATTTGTATCAGCGTCAAATGAAAATCTTAGATGATGCTTGGGAAAAACGCGCACCAAACTTACCTTATAAAACAAAATATGAAGCCTTGATTATGGCGTCGATCATAGAGAAAGAAACCAGTGTCGACAGTGAGCTTAGGCAAGTTTCTGGTGTATTTTGTCGCCGTTTGAAATTGGGAATGCGTTTACAAACGGATCCAACCGTAATTTATGGTATGGGGGATAAATATACAGGTAAGATTTCAAAACAAGATTTGCGTACGCCAACCGCCTATAATACCTACACGATAAATGGTTTACCGCCTACGCCGATTGCGCTACCAAGTAAAAAAGCGATTGAAGCGACAATGCATCCAGATGATTCTGAAAATATTTATTTTGTTGCAACTGGAAATGGTGGTCATAAATTTAGCTCAAATTTAAATGACCATAATCGTGCGGTACAACAATATATTGAAGTTATGCGATCTAAAGTTAAGGAATGAGTATGTTTATAAGTTTTGAAGGAACTGAAGGGGTAGGAAAAACCACACTCATCCAAAAATTGTATGAACATTTTCAACAGCAAGGTAAACAAGTTGTTTTAACGCGTGAACCTGGTGGCACACCTTTAGCTGAGCAAATCCGTTCATTGTTGCTGTCTGTAAATCATGAAGAGCAAATGAGCCATGATACTGAGTTATTGTTGATGTATGCAGCACGCGCGCAACATTTGGCAGCTGTGATATTACCTGCATTGGCACAAGGCAAAATTGTATTATGCGACCGTTTTGTCGATTCAAGTTTTGCCTATCAATGCGCTGGTCGTGGTTTAAGTCGGGAAAAGTTACAACTGTTAAATCAAAATTTTGTTTCTAAAATGCCAGATATTACTTTTTGGTTAGATGCACCGATTGAACTTGGGATGAATCGTGCACGAGCTCGAGGCGCTTTAGATCGTTTTGAACAAGAAAAAGTGGTGTTCTTTGAGTCTGTACGTAGTGGCTTTTCTGAAATTCACTTACGTGATGCGCAAAGAATGAAACGTTTAGATGCTACTCAAACACCAGAGCAAGTCTTTGCAGAAGCTTTGCGCTACCTAAAATAACTGTAATTGATTCATTTATTCTGATGTTTTCAATCTCAAAAGTCTTTATATTGTTTTAGGTCAAGGATATAAAGACGTGAATGATGAAAAGTACAAAAACTGAAATCGTTGAATTTTTACAGCAATTTTTTTCACCAAGCTTAGCGCGTTGTGAAATCGAAGAAGTGACTGAAAAAGGTGCTTCTTTGGTTTGGCATGTCAGTGATCAAGACATTCGCCCAGGTGGAACAGTATCAGGTCCAACCATGATGGCATTGGCTGATTTTGCCTTATATGTGGCGATTTTAGGAGAAATCGGATTAATTGGCTTGGCTGTAACGACCAATATGAATATCAATTTTCTACGTAAGCCTACTGGCGGTGTAGATATTCGTGGTGTTTGTAAATTAATGAAGGTCGGTAAAGCTCTAGTTGTCGGTGAGGTATGGATTTACTCTTTAGATTCAGATGATCCTGTTGCTCATGTCACTGGAACATATTCAATTCCTCCACAAAAATAAGCAACGTGTATAAAAAGCACAAATACTTCATTTATTAGGTGAAATATATCATTTAATCTAGCTGGAATTCGCTTTGAGATGCTATATTGAGTTATCTCGGGGATAATGCTAATTTATTCATAATAAATAGTTTATTTTTAAAAATTAAATCATTTTATAAAACGGAATAGAGAATATGTCATCAGATCATGAAGTCGTTCGTTTGTTTAAGGAAAATGTTTTTCCCTTATCAAATAAATTGACAGAGATGTTAAATGAACACTATTCGCATCAGACGGAACGCCGAGGTTGTGGATACACACAAGCAACTCGAGTCTTGGCTGAGTATATTAATTTTCCTCGTGACAACGTTGAAGCGACGGATTTAAAAATATTTCAAGACTATGACTTTAAAAGATTAAAGAAAATTATTGATCAAAAAAATATCTATGGTTTTGATATTGAGGATTGGCATAATCTAGATCAAAACCGCTCAATTGAAAACTTTCTCGCTGACCCGCAGCAACAAAAAAATGATGATTTTAGAGTTCTTGTTGAGCAAGAGGTTACGACCCAAGCAAGTTTAAGAAAATTATTTCAGCAGGCTGAACTTGAAGAAAGCCAAATCATTTGTTGTATGTTGGAAGATGTGATTTTACCGAAGACAGCCGAAAAAACCGGTTATGTTGAAATCCAAACATTAGCGGGAAAACCTAAAGTAGGTTCTTGCCCAATGGCTGAAAATTTTTTCCTGAAAATCGCGCACCGTTCAATGCTGAGACAAGGTTCAATCAATATTTTTATCGATGAACAAAACCGCCCATTATTGATTGAAAAAATGAATATGGGGGATGATCATTCCTGTATCAACTTACAACCTTTAATCATGAATGGTATTCGCATTCCAGTTGGTTCTTTATTTTCGGTAGAATATGATATTGAACAAATTGACAATAAAGTGCCTAATCAAGAATTCAAAGGTTATATCATTCCATATAAAGAAATTCAGGGTTTTTGGTTTTTACGATTGACCACTTTAGCGATCTCACCTGAGAATCGGAAAAGAGCGTTCACTACCCATTTTGAACAACAAGTGAATAATGGATTATTTAGTCCTGATACAACCTTAATTAAACAGCTGAATGACGTTGCATTATCACAATTGAGAGTCGCTAGTCTCGGATAACTTTATGTTAAATGTTTGTTTTTCATCGCGCTATTTTGCTCAAACACATACCAATAGCATGGAAAAACTTGTTGCAGTTGCCGAGCAATTACAACAATTCAATCATTATAAATTTCACGAACCCCAACCTATAGATCCAGAAATTTTAAAAGCCTTGCATTCTCCAAGATATGTGGAGGCATTTTTAACAGGACAACCGACTAAACTTGCAACTTTTGCTGGTTTTAAACCATGGAATGAACAATTACGTGACGCAGTTTTGTCCATCAATGGTGGGCAAATACTGGCGACGGAGCTGGCTTTTCAACATGGTATTGCAGCCAATATTGCACAAGGTTTTCATCACGCCAATTATGACTATGGCGGTTCATATTGTACCTTCAATGGCTTGGCACTGATTGCGCAGCATTTTGCGAATAAACGAATCTTTATTTTGGATTGTGATCAGCATGGTGGCGATGGAACTGCTGAATTTACCCGAAGATTAGAGAATTTATATAATTTTAGCATTTATGGTTTGGCATTTGGCTATCCAACGTATGAACGTGCCGAAAGTCGCCATGTACATACGAAGCATGGGAGTTTTGCGCAGTATACCATGGCGATACATGAGGCTTTTCAACGAGCCAATGAGTGGAAGGCTGATATAATTATTTACCAAGCAGGCATGGATTGCCATCAAGCAGATCCTTACGGTTCAGCGTGGTTGAGTACAGAGTTAATTCAAAAACGCGATGAAATGGTATTTAATCTTGCGAAGCGGGAAGGAATTCCACTGATGTTTGTGCTGGCAGGTGGATATCAGAAGCTTGAGGATTTGGTCAATTTACATGCTCAAACTTTTCATACAGCACATCAGATTTATTATAAAAAACCATAAAGATAAAATTCATAAAAATTTGGCTGGATTACCCTATTTTTTGGCTCAATTGGGTAATGTGTATTCATGTGAGCACAATAAAATGATAATTATTCTTATTTGAGGAGCCATGCCATGTTTATCCAAAATTTAGAAAATTTTCCAATCATCCCTGTGAGCTTCCGACCCGATGATGCCGTTTCAGTCAGTGAAACCATTGCCATATATGAATCATTACTTAGCCGAAAAGAAACATTTGTCTTTCTCAGTGAAGGCGCATTTCCTGCACAAAAGGCGGATCACGAGGCACGTAAACAGGTTGCTGCTTGGGTAAAGTCAAAACGTGAGATTTTGGCACAATACGTTAAAGCATTTATCCATATTGAGCCAGATGCAGATATTCGCTTGGAAACTCAAAAGTTTGCCAATAATTTTATTAAGTTCTCAGGTTATCCGATGTTTATTGTCGATAATCATCAACAAGCGAATAAAATAATTGATGCTGTGCTCAGGAGAAAAATGGGCGAATAATGATGCAAAATGAAACCTTCCATTCACAATTGGATCAGCATAATTTGCCCTTATTTGTATTAAAAATCGATCGGCAAGTTCCAGACTGGGAATTTGCTTCTCACCAACATGAGCAAAGTCAGTTATTGGCAACTACAAGCGGATTAATTACGGTTGAAACACCATCAGGAATTTGGGTAGTTCCAGCGCAGCATGCCTTATGGATTCCATCAAATACCTTACATAAAGTCAGTAGTTACGGTATTTCAACAGGTTATGTAGCATTTGTTAATACTGTGTTGCAGCATTTTTCAGCACACACATGTACCATGTTACAAATGACCCATTTAATGAATGCAATGTTAGAACGGGTTGAAACATTTTCTGAAACATCATTTGTAGAAAACAATCGACGTTTAATGGACTGTTTGCTAGATGAAATACAGTCTACTGCTCACCCAATATTTTATTTACCGATGCCAAAAGATTCGCGTATGTTACAGATCGCGCATGATTTATTAAAACAACCAGATCAAAATCTAAATTTGGCTGAATGGGCGAGTCGTTGCTGTATGAGCGAACGCAGTTTGACACGGATTTTTCATCACAATACTGGAATGAGTATTAATCAATGGCGGCGAAAATTACATGTGGTCATGGCACTGCAATGGTTGACTGATGGGGATTCAGTCCATCAAGTTGCAATGAAATTGGGCTATGACAGTGATAGTTCTTTTATCGTCATGTTTAAGAAAATTATGCATCTATCGCCAAAAAGCTATATGCGACAATCATGAGAAATAATCAATAAAACCCAAGTGCGTTATTATGCAAAAAATGAATAATAGCCAGAATTATCTGGCTATTTAACTGTCCTTTTTAAACTTCAGCATTCACTAAAGGGGTTTCGACCGTAAAGTTAGGAGGGGTCAAAACGGTTTTTCTTAACTCGTTAGAAAGCTCAGGATAGTCTAGTGTGTAATGTAGACCCCGTGACTCTTTACGTTGCATCGCACAGCGCACGATCATTTCTGAAACCATGACCAGATTCCGTAATTCAATCAAGTTCTTACTGACATGGTAGTCTTGATAATACTCAGTAATCTCTTTTTTAAGCATTTCAATACGGTGTAAGGCACGTTGCAAACGTTTCGTGGTACGAACAATACCAACATAGTTCCACATGGTTTGGCGTAGCTCATCCCAGTTTTGTAAGATGACCACATCCTCATCTGGATTTGTCGACTGTGATGCATCCCATTCAGGAACATTCGGGCTTTCAAATTGGTGGTCAAATTTGGCTTCAATATCTTTTGCCGCACTCATGCCATATACGAAACACTCCAGCAGAGAATTACTTGCCATACGGTTTGCACCATGTAAACCTGTATAGGATGTCTCGCCAATCGCATATAAACCTGCAATGTCTGTTTGGCTGTTTTCATCCACAACGACACCACCACAGGTATAGTGTGCAGCTGGTACGACTGGAATCATATCCTGAGTAATATCAATTCCCAACTCCAAGAGACGAGCATACAGGGTAGGGAAGTGCTCTTTGACAAATTCTTTAGGTTTATGACTAATGTCCAACCAGACATGCCGAATACCTAGACGTTTGATTTCATAGTCAATTGCACGGGCGACAATATCTCGTGGAGCAAGCTCAGCACGTTCGTCAAAGCGTAACATGAAACGTTCGCCATCAGGGAGACGTAAATACGCACCTTCGCCTCGCATCGCTTCAGTGATTAAGAAAGAGCGTGCTTGAGGGTGATATAAACAGGTTGGATGAAATTGATTAAATTCCATATTTGCAACACGACAACCTGCTCGATATGCCATGGCAATTCCATCACCAGTCGCAATATCAGGGTTCGAGGTGTACAAATAAGCTTTCATAGCGCCCCCACAAGCAAGTGCGGTAAATGGGGCTAAAAACGTATGTACTTTTTCGTTGCTTTCATCTAAGGCATAAAGACCCACTGCTCGGTTCTGTTGTTGTTTGTGCCCCAGCTTATGTGTAGTGATTAAATCAATCGCAATGTAGTTTTCAAAAATTTCGATATTTTTCTTTTCACGGGCTCTTTCAACTAAGGTGGTTGAAATCGCTTTTCCAGTGGCATCAGCTGAATGGATAATACGCCTTTGAGAATGTCCACCTTCACGGGTCAAGTGTAGTTGCTCATCTTCATCTAAGGTAAACTGAACACCGTGGTTTAACAGGAAATCGACTGAAGGTCGTCCACCTTCAACAGTATGCTTCACTGCATCAAGCTCACATAAATGCGCGCCTGCAATCATAGTGTCATCAATATGCTGTTGAATAGAATCAGTTTCATCAAGCACAGCAGCAACACCACCTTGAGCATAATAAGTGCTTGCATCTGTCAATGTAGATTTTGCTAAAACAGCAATATTGAAATGTTCAGGTAAGGATAAGGCTAAACTTAAGCCTGCACCGCCACTACCCACAATAATCACATCGAATTGATGAGTTGTGTTTAAATTAGGCATGTCCATCAGCTAATTTGAAAAATGTTTGCTAATAACACTCTTTTTTTTAACAAATTACAATAGTTAGATGCGTCAGATTTTAGTATAAATAGGCTATTCTCAGTCTCTTAATATGATTTTAAGTAAAGTATTGTTTTATAAAAAAATGTAAACATATTATTACGCAAAGACATCAAATAATATGTTACAAATATTTTTTAAGCACAATCATCAGATGTAGGTTCGTGATAAATGAGTAATGGTCTAATGCAAAAAGGAATGTATGCAGCAGTATTCACTGTCGCTGCGGCTACATCACAAGTACAAGCTTCAACACCTGTCGATTTCTCTAATTTGGTTGAACAGGTGAGTCCGGCAGTTGTTAGTGTAAACGTTGTGAAAAAACTGTCTCAGGAAGAATTGCTACAGCAGCAAGTGCCTGAAATTCTGAAACGTTTCTTTGGTAATCAGATCATTATTCCGCAACAGCGAGCGCCACAAGAAAAAACAGCTTATGGCAGTGCATTCTTTATCAGTAAAGATGGTTATCTACTCACCAACCATCACGTGGTTGAAGATGCTTCTAAAGTGACCATCATGCTCAATGACCGTCGCGAAATTGATGCTAAAGTGGTGGGGAGTGATGAACGTACAGATGTGGCTTTGCTTAAAGTTGAAGGAAATAATTTCCCATCATTGTCGGTAGGCAATGTCGATCAACTTAAAGTGGGGCAGCCTGTACTTGCGATTGGTTCACCATTTGGTTTTGACTATTCTGCATCAGCAGGTATTGTCAGTGCGAAATCGCGAAATATGATGGGCGAAACTTCTGTTCCATTTATTCAAACTGATGTTGCCTTAAACCCTGGTAACTCAGGTGGTCCATTGTTTAACCAACAAGGTCAAGTGGTTGGAGTAAATTCACGTATCTTTAGTGGTACAGGTGGATATATGGGCTTGTCATTCTCTATTCCGATAGATGTCGCGATGGATGTCGTGGACCAACTGAAGAAGAATGGTAAGGTGACACGCTCATATCTTGGTGTAATGTTACAAGATATCGATCGAAATCTTGCGGAAGCGTATAAGTTGGATAAACCCGAAGGTTCATTGATTACTCAAGTGGCACCAAATTCGCCAGCAGAAAAAGCGGGCTTTAAATCAGGCGATGTGATCCTAAAATATAATGGTTCACCAATTTCACGTACTTCAGAATTATTGAATTATTTGAATCGTACTCAACCAAATCAATCTGTGAAACTTGAAGTATTGCGTGATGATAAGCCGAGAGTGATTACAGCAACATTAACTGTTGCTCCTGATGATACTCCTGCAAAAGTTGATAATACGACAACGTCAGCTAAGCCTCACAAAGGCCCTGTGATTGGTGTTTCGATTCGTGCTTTGACTGAGCAAGAAAAGAATCGTTTAAATGTGAAAGGTGGTGTGTTAATTCAAGATGTAACACGAGGCGGTTTGGCTGCTCAATCTCGAATCTTGCCAGGTGATGTGATTACGCAAGTGAACAATAAGAAAATCAACACACCGAATGATTTCGTGGATGCTGTAGCAGAGTTGCAGAAAAATACCGTTGCACGTGTGGCAATTGTGCGTGAAGGGCAACATGCGATGATTGGATTACGTATTCAATAAATCGAATTGATGTGAATCAGCCACTCTAAGAGTGGCTTTTTTATGTCAAAATGCAGCAGATTTTTTAAATAGTGATCAAGAGAGAAGGAACGTTTACATGAGCTCAGTATTTGATTTGGTTCTTCAAGTTAAACCAGAACATATCGATGTTTTAGGTCATGTGAATAATGTTGTCTATGTGCAATGGATGCAGGATGTGGCTTCAGCACATATTGAAACCTTAGGTGTGGGCTTAGATCAATATTTAGAAATGAAGCATGCTATGGTAGCCGTGGAGCATCATGTGCAGTACCGTAAAGCAGCGATGTTAGATGATAAGATCATTTTACGGACATGGCTCTATGATATTAACGCCTTGTATTCTTTCCGTCAGTATGCGTTTTTTAATGCCAAAGATCAGACTTTACTATTTACAGGCAATACCAAATGGGCGTGCATTGAAATTGCCACAGGTCGCCCAAAGCGCATGTCACCAACCTTTATACAGGCTTATCAACCGATAAATACAGACATAGATCCTTATGATTTAAACTCAATCGTAACAGTTTGAATCAAGACTCATGATTTGTTTTGAGTTTGATCATTAAAATAGTTTGGATTAATTCATCCAATAAAATATTACAGGTTGAATATTGCTTTATAAGTTAAAGAAAAAGGTAAAACTCAAGTGCGAGTGAAAACTTTAAATTTAAGATTTATTTTTCTCAAAAGCAACAGTCTGTAGTTGAATTGACGTTGAACGTAATCGTGGGCGGTAGCTGTGATCAAAGACCAATTTAACCCGAAAATTTAGCTCGATTAGAATAAGGGTAATGTAGGTCAAAGCACAGACAGATAATAATTTTGCCAAACCTAAAGCAAGTGGATAACCACCATCAAAACGCCATAGAAAACCTGCACTGATTGCGGCTAAAGCATATAAAATATTGGCACTAAAACGAGTTCGACCAATTTGTTTGGTTTTTGAGGACAGTTTTAGGATGATTGTTGCGCTATACCATCCCCACAGCGCACCAATCACAATATCTAATGGCCAGTGAACACCAACCACCACACGGCTTAATGCGATCAACGTTGCCAATGAAATTACACAGAAAGTAAATGCTCTGTGATATCTAAAACTATTGAGCTTAATATATTTACTCAATACACCCGCCAGTACAAATGCTGTTGCGGCATGACCGGAAGGGAAGCTATGATATTTTAGTGTCTTTCCGATGATCTCAACATTGTCTATGCCTAGATAAGTAATCGGACGAACAATTTCAAGGAATTGTTTAACGACATGTACACCTAAGCCAGTAATGAGTACGGCAAGAAGACCTAACCAAAGTAGATGAGCGTTGTGACGACAGAAAAATATCAACAGGACATAAGCCGTTAAACCATCTCCCATAAAGGTTATATTTTGCCAAAACCAATCTGAGTGTGGTGGCATTCCATTGATCATTAAGAAAAGCGGCGTATTGATTGCATAATAGTGATGAATAAGTTCCCAAGCTAAAACGCAAAATATTGGAACAATAAAGAATAGAATCATCATGAACTTCCTTTCATTTTTGGAAGTTTGACTAAAACAACACCTCCTTTGTTGAATAGAACTTCTGCATTAGGAAAGGCTTGAAGATTTTCTAAACCTGTAAAAACCACCTCGCCAGGTCTAGGTTCTCGTATAGGAACAACTTTTTGTAAGTAGATACTGAAACTGGGCATGTCATGACGCCACATCACAATGGGTTGCGTAATCTTCTGCGCAAATATTCCAGCTTGTTTGACAGGCTGCTGCTGGATAGATGCATAGGCAGGTATCACTACATGAATGATGGTTAAACTGAAAATGATGCTGGCTAAAACCTGACGTAGCCAAAGCACGTATTGACTACGGAATAAAATGATGAGTATGAGGAGGAGTGCGAAAAAAATAGAAAGCCGATATTGCAAATCCAAAAATGGTAATCCATCCCGGACCATTGCCACCACTTCAATTTTCTTTTCATGCGCAATAACGTACTGTCCAATTTCTGGAAGAAAAATCAGCAGCAGCATCAATAAAATGATGGGTAATGCGACTAAGTAGCGTGATCGCAGTTGATCGCGATATTTTGCCATCAGGATAAAAATTGGTGTTACACCATATAAAAGATAATGTGGAAGCTGGGTTTTAGAAAAGCTGAAGAATATCAGCACAAATAAAAACCAGCTCCAGCAAAAAATATCGAGCGAATCAAGACGCTTTAAAGCAGAAGAAGAAAGAAACAGCCGCAGATGACTTAATAACTGAAGAAAGAAACCTGTGACAGGCATAAAAACCAATAAACTTACAGGCAGGTAGTAAAGTAAATTCCCACCATGATTTTCCATCGTATTGGAAAATCGACAAAGATTGTGCTTTAAGAAAAAGCCGTCAATAAATGCTTGCCCTTGTGCGAGATATTCAGCAATGTACCAAGGTAAGAAAACTGTAAGGCAGATTAACCATCCAAGTGGATTGATTAGTAAACGTTGCCAAGCTTTAATTTTTTTACTTAATAAGGCGTAAATTGTGATGCTGGCAATGGGGATTAAAATAGCAATCGGACCTTTGGTTAGCACACCTAAACCGACCCATAAATAAGCGCGTAAGGCATATTTTGCCGAGCTTTGTTGAGTGTCTTGCTGATTAAAATGACGATAAGCATCAAATAACGCAAGACAGATCCATAAATTAAGCAAAGCATCAGCTGTGGCTGCGCGTGCGATAATTGAAATGATCAAGGAGCTGGCGAGTAAAATACATGCTGTAGTCGCTTTCGATGTGTTTAAAAAATGCCTGCAAAACTCATAAACAGCCCAACACCAAAGCGTCGCACAGATTGCAGAAGGAAGGCGTAGTGAAAATTCATTTAATCCAAACAGCGACACTGAAAGCGCTTGAAGCCAGTAAATCAAAATGGGTTTATCAAATCGTAATTCACCTCCCATATAGGTGGTGATATAATCGCCTCGAATTAACATTTCCATGGTCGCAGAACTAAAAGCACCTTCATCAAGATCAAATAATGGTGAGCTTCCCAAACCCATTAAAAAATTCAAAGCGAGCAATAAAATTAACCAACGCGATTGAAAAAGTTTTTGGGTTGATTGAAAAAGCGGGGAGATCAATATTGCTGTCTGACCTGTCATTGCCCCCTCCGATGCTGGTAAACACGACGGATCAGATAACTTTTATGATTTTTACTGTCTAGATAAGTTCGAGTAATCAGTTCAGCGATAATACCAGTCATCAAAAATTGTAGTGACATCAACACGCACATCACGCCAATGAGCAGCATGGGACGTGTCCCGATGGAGTGACCCAGAATATATTTATCAATTGCCAGATAGGTCAGCATCACACTACCGATACAGCCTAAGAGCAGTCCGATTGAACCAAATAAATGACCGGGACGCATGAGATAACGTTGAAAGAACATCACTGACATTAAATCTAATATCACGCGAATCGTTCGAGAAATACCATATTTGGATTGCCCGAATTGTCTGGCATGGTGACGTACTGGTACCTCTCCAATACGTGATACGGGAACGACACTGGCAACCCACAGAGGAATAAAACGATGCATTTCGCCGACTAAACGGATTTGTTTGATAATTTCGGCACGGTATATTTTTAGGCTGCATCCATAATCATGTAAGCGTAGACCTGATATTCGACCAATCAACCGATTGGCGAGTAAGGAAGGAATTTTTCTTAACAATAAGGCGTCTTGTCGGTTTTTACGCCACCCCACCAAGAGATCAAGATCCTGATCGATCAGTTGTTGCAACATGGCTGGAATATCATGTGGATCGTTCTGTAAGTCACCATCCATCGTCACAATATACTGCCCTTGAGACTCGTCAATTCCAGCCTGCATGGCTGCTGTTTGCCCATAGTTGCGGCTTAATTGAATCAGTCGTGCATTTAAAGGGCTTTGAAGTAATTTTTGCTGAATGGTGTTTACAGTAGCATCACAACTACCATCATCAACCACGATTAATTCCCAAGGTTGCTGTTGAGTGCCCAAAGCCCGTTGTATGGTGTCGATTAAAGCGACAACGGTTTCCTCTTCATTGTAAAGAGGAATAATCAGTGAGAAAAAAATAGATGAGTAAGAGGGCTTAAGTAGATATAGCTCTTCCTCAGGTTGTAATAAAAATGCGTTATGCATAGCTGATGTAATTGTTATTGATTCGTGTTTGAATTATATATTGTTAAATTTAACTGAAAGATTACGATTCCATGATTTTTTAATGACAATAACAAAAGGTAGCGCCTGTGTCTGAACAGAGAGATCCAAATATAAATAATCAAGTTGGCAGGCGACCCAAATATTTGCCACAACTGTTACTGATGATTGCCATCGTTTTGTATGGTGTGGTGATTGAATGGTGGTTTGGTTGGTTACAAGTTTTTCAGGCTTGGGCACATGTGCCTATCCAATATTTGATTATGGCTTTGATCTTGATGCAGATGACTTATCTGATACGAGGTTGGCGAATTTATGATTTCTTTTTACCTATTACCCGTGGGCAGGGGATGACATGTTGCCGAATCATGCTGATTCATAATCTACTCAATAACTTATTGCCTTTTCGTTCTGGAGAAATCAGTTTTCCTTTACTGATGCGACGTTATTTTACTGTAAGTCTTAGCTATGCGACCGCGGGATTATTATTGCTTAGAATACTTGATTTACAAGTGCTGCTTGGATTGGGTTTTTTCGCCCTTTTATTGTTAAAACACTCTAATAATGTAGGGTTGTGGGGGGGGATGGTTTTATGGTTCACGTCTCCATTAATAATATTACTTTTTACGCCGTGGCTAAAACGTTATTCAGAAAAGCTCAATACTCAGGGGCGATTGAAAAATTTACTTGAACAAGTTTTATTGGCAATGCCATTACATTTGAACAGTTTACTGCGGAGTTGGTTATTCACGCTCATCTGCTGGGGAAGCAAGATTATGGTTTTTGCAGCTGTTTTAGGCTGGTTCATTCCATTGCAATGGTGGGAAGCAGTGGGTGTGAATATTGGAGGCGAGTTGAGTTCTGTATTGCCTATTCATGCCCCAGCAGGACTTGGGACCTATGAAGCCGCAATTTTGGCAACTGGAAAACTGTTTAATCTCTCAGAAGCTAAAGCATTATTATTTGCCGCTGTACAATTGCATTTGCTGATACTCATCAGCACACTATTCGGTGGTTTAATCGCGTTATTTATCCCTGCTCATGTTCGGTTTGCAATTAAAACTAAGGCAAATAAAAAGCAGGAAAAAGATGAAATAGATTGAAAGGGAAACTTACATACAGCCTATCGGAGAGATAGTTTTTCTCAAAGCCTTACTATATTTTTAACATTGATCTGCTTATACTGTGCAGCAATTGGGAAATTTCATTTTTTGCACGCCATAGGTACTTTTGATATTGAGTACATGATGGTGTACATATTTTTAGAGTAGTTTATGGCAGTAGCTAAGAAGTCTGTTAATATCAATAACATACGCAATTTTTCTATTATCGCTCACATCGACCACGGAAAGTCGACTCTTGCTGACCGATTTATCCAAATGTGTGGTGGATTACAAGATCGTGAAATGCAGGCTCAGGTTTTAGACTCTATGGAGCTTGAGCGTGAGCGTGGAATTACCATTAAAGCGGCTTCGGTAACATTGTATTACACACACCCAAATGGTCAAGAATACCAGTTAAACTTTATTGATACTCCGGGACACGTTGACTTCTCTTATGAAGTTTCTCGCTCATTGGCTGCCTGTGAGGGTGCTTTATTGGTGGTCGATGCTGCACAAGGTGTAGAAGCACAATCAGTTGCCAACTGTTATACCGCCATTGAACAAGGTTTGGAAGTACTGCCAATTTTGAATAAAATTGACTTGCCTCAAGCTGAACCTGAACGTGTAATCCATGAAATTGAAGAAATTATTGGAATTGAAGCAACACATGCACCGACTTGTTCAGCAAAAACAGGTTTAGGTGTTGAGTCAGTTTTAGAAACTTTGGTTGATATTATTCCTGCACCTCAAGGTGATCGTGATGCACCGCTCCAAGCACTGATTATTGACTCATGGTTTGATAACTATTTGGGCGTGGTTTCTTTGGTTCGAATCAAACAAGGTCGTGTGCGTAAAGGCGATAAGATGTTGATGAAATCAACAGGTCAGTCGCATATCATTACCTCAGTGGGTATTTTCAATCCAAAACATACAGAAACAGGCATTTTAGAGGCTGGTGAAGTTGGTTTTGTGATTGCGGGGATCAAAGATATTTTTGGTGCGCCAGTGGGTGATACGATTACACTTGCAACAACACCAGAAGTTGAAACTTTACCGGGCTTTAAAAAGGTCAAACCACAGGTCTATGCGGGCTTGTTCCCAATTGATGCCAGCGATTTTGAACCATTCCGTGAAGCCTTACACAAACTGCAAATCAATGACTCTGCATTATTCTTTGAACCTGAAAGTTCAGATGCGCTTGGTTTTGGTTTCCGCTGTGGCTTCTTAGGCATGTTGCACATGGAAATCGTACAGGAACGTTTAGAACGTGAGTATGATTTAGATCTGATCAGTTCTGCACCAACAGTGATCTATGAAGCATTGATGAAAAATGGTCAAACGATTTATATCGACAGCCCATCTAAAATGCCAGACGGTTCAACTGTAGAAGATTTACGTGAACCCATTGCAGAATGTCATATCCTTGTTCCTCAAGAATATTTGGGCAATGTAATGACGCTGTGCATTGAGCGTCGTGGTGTACAAAAAGATATGAAGTTCTTGGGTAATCAAGTATCGATTAGCTTTGAAATTCCGATGGCTGAAGTGGTCATGGATTTCTTTGATAAATTGAAATCATGCTCACGTGGGTTTGCCTCTTTAGATTATAACTTTGTCCGTTTTGAAAGTTCATCTCTGGTTAAGGTTGATGTATTAATTAATGGTGATAAGGTTGATGCTTTAGCAATGATTTGTCATCGTAATGATGCACGTCACCGCGGTATTGCTTTAGTTGAAAAAATGAAGGATTTGATTCCACGTCAAATGTTTGATGTTGCGATTCAAGCCGCAATTGGTGCGCAAATCATTGCGCGTTCAACGGTAAAAGCGATGCGTAAAAACGTATTGGCTAAATGTTATGGTGGTGACGTTTCTCGTAAGAAGAAATTGTTATCTAAACAAAAAGAAGGTAAGAAACGTATGAAGCAGGTGGGTAGTGTTGAAATCCCACAAGAAGCGTTCCTTGCTGTGTTAAAAGTAGAAAGATAAAAACTAGAGGTCTGATTGGTCATGGATTTTGATTTTAATTTAATTCTCGTTCCTGTAACGCTGGTATTTTTTGCGCTGTGGTTACTTGATAAGTTTGTACTGAAACAACGTGCAACAAAAGGAAAGGGGAATGAAAATGTCGTTATTTCATGGGCATATGATTTCTGGCCTGTTCTAGCGGTTGTTCTTGTTTTACGCTCTTTCTTCTTTGAGCCATTCAATATTCCTTCTGACTCTATGGTTCCGACCCTAGAGACAGGAGATTATATTTTGGTCAATAAGTTTCAGTATGGCGTACGTTTACCAATTACCAATACCAAGATTCTGGATATTGGTGAACCACAACGTGGTGATGTTGCTGTATTCCGTTATCCAGAAAATCCAAAAATTAGCTATATCAAGCGTATTATTGGATTACCGGGTGACCATATTGAATTTAATCAAGGTCAGTTGACGATTAATGGCAAAAATGTAGAGCAAGTTCCAGCTGAATTTAGTCGTGAAAAAGATATTTTAGATACACCAAAATCGATTTACTACTATGAAACAATGGGTACCCATAAGCATTTAGTTCGTTTATTGGAAGGTCAAAACCCGCTTGTTGCTGCATTCAATTATGCACAGAACAAACAAGACTTACCTTATGTAGCGACTGCAAATGATCGCTTTGTGAAGTCAAATGGTCAAAGTTGGGAAGTGACTGTGCCTAAAGGTCAATATTTTGCGATGGGTGATAACCGTGACCAAAGTGCCGACAGTCGTTTTTGGGGATTTGTACCTGAAGAGAATTTAACAGGACATGCAATTTATGTTTGGATGCATAAAGAGCCAGGTCTAAAAATTCCATCATTTAGCCGTAATGGAGCAATTCAATAAAACCTAGTTGCAGCAAGTGTTAGAAATAAAGAAAGGTCAATGTTTATTGACCTTTCTTTTTTATCTGTTAAAACTATGAAGTTATATTGATTTATAAGAAAAATAAAACAGAACAAATGATTTGAACTAGCAACTTGACGTCGTTTAAAGGATAATAGTGGCGATAAATTTTTTATCACAGTATTGTTTTCCAGTGTATAAGAAGTTTATAGCCAATTGAAAATGATGAATCTGCCTAAATCAAATGGTTTGATCTTGGCGTTTGCTGATTTTTTAATTGTCATTAGGGATTATTTATTCTTACCTGTTGGATAAAAAAATGCGTAAAAATCAACAAGGCGCTTCATATATTGGAATTTTATTGGGGATAATTGCTTTAGCTTTTATGTTGAAAATCATAGTAGCTGTATGGCCATTATACTGGGATGATCGTGTGATTAACGGTCAAATTGTAGAGCAAATCAAAAATAGCTCTGCTGAAATCACACCATTGAAATTTGCAACAGAAGTTGACAAAAGGTTAGAAATGAACAATATCCGAGACACTAAATTCGAAGATATTGCGACTGTTTCAACTAAAGATGGTTTACAAGTGACTAAAAAATATGAAGTACGGAAAAATTTCATGCTGAATATTGATTTAGTCCTCACTTTCGAGAAGAGTTTTGATCAAAGGTCAGTTGAAAGTAAGTGATCTTCGCTTACAAAGTAGAATCGGTTACCAGTTTAAACAACCCGAGTTATTACAACTCGCGCTGACTCATCGTTCGGTGAGTCACAAACACAACTATGAGCGTCTAGAGTTTCTGGGTGACTCATTGTTGGGGATGATCATCGCAAATTACTTATATAATGCCTATCCGCATGAAAATGAAGGGCGTTTAACCCGTATGCGTGCAACTTTAGTGCGTCAAGAAGCGTTGGGTAAGATTGCCAATGACTTAAAATTAAGTCAAAGTTTAATTTTAAGTACAGGTGAATTGAAATCTGGCGGTCATCATCGTGAGTCAATATTGGCAGATACTGTTGAAGCGATCATTGGGGCGATTTATACAGAAAGTCAAGATTTACCTTTGTTGGAATCCATTGTTCTGAAATGGTATGAACCTTATTTGGATCATATCGAACCTACAGATCAGTTAAAAGACCCGAAATCACGCTTACAAGAGTATTTACAAGCCCGTAAAAAACATCTCCCTGTTTATGAGGTGGTTGATATTCAAGGTGATGCACCCAATCAACATTTTAAAGTAGAATGTACTATAGATGGCTTACCTAAAATGATGGGTGAGGGATCGAGTCGCCGTTTTGCAGAACAGGCAGTCGCGGCGGATTTTTTAAAGCTATTGGAGCAGTAAACTGCATGAATACACATTCCGATCACAATGATGCTGATCACGAGTCGTCTGAAAACGGCAATGATTTAATTAATCAATTTTTTAGCTCACAAGGCACTGAAATTCCTTCGGATTATCGCAGTGGTTTTGTGGCAATCGTGGGACGTCCAAATGTGGGTAAATCCACTTTGATGAACCATTTATTAGGTCAAAAGTTATCGATTACTTCACGTAAACCGCAAACCACTCGCCATAAAATCATTGGTATTGATAGCCGTGAAAAGTCGCAGGCAGTTTTTGTGGATACTCCGGGTATGCATAAAAAAGAAGTGCGTGCCATCAATAAAATGATGAACAAAGCTGCACACTCTGCTTTACGTGATGTCAATCTGGTTTTATTTGTGCTTGATGCCCAAAAATGGACCCAAAACGATGAGTTGGTTTTAGAGAAACTTAAAAACGCAGAAATGCCAGTGGTTCTCATCATCAACAAGATTGATACCTTAGAAAATAAGCGTATGGTGTTGCCGTTGATTCAAGAACGTGCAAAGTTAATGAATTTTGCTGAAATTGTTCCAGTGTCTGCATTGCGCGGTGCAAACTTGGATCATTTGCGTGATGCGATTGAAAAATATCTACCTTTCCAACCGCCATTGTACTCATTGGATCAGTTGACTGACCGTTCTGAACGCTTTCTTGCGAGCGAAATTATTCGTGAGAAAATTATGCGTCAGTTAGGTGAAGAACTTCCTTATGATTTAACAGTTCAAATTGAATCCTTTAAAACAGAAGAAGCAACGATCAATGAAAAGACTGGTCGTCCTAAAGCTGCATGTACATACATTGATGCTACAATTTTTGTTGATCGCCCTGGTCAGAAAGCCATCGTGATTGGTGAAAAAGGTGCTAAGCTGAAAAAAATTGGTATGGATGCTCGTATCGACATGGAAAAAATGTTTGAGCAAAAAATCATGTTAACGCTTTGGGTCAAAGTTAAAGGTGGTTGGTCTGATGACGAACGTGCTTTAAAAAGTCTAGGCTATAGCGATATTTAAGTCATTTTGTTGGGAACTGTCATGATCCGAGTTATTTCCATTCTTGCATGCGTCATAATGCTACAAGGCTGTATTACTAAAATTGTGACGGTTCCAGTCAAAGTTGCTTATAAAACTACAAAAGGCGTAGTCAAAGGGACTGCGGCTGTTGTGGGAGCTGTTATTCCTGATGGGGATGACGATGAAGACAAGAAAAAAGAAAAGGATGATTAAGATAAAGCAAGATGCGCAATGAAATCTTGCATGGTTATTTAATCCATCATCGAAAATACCGCGAACGCAGTCATATTGTACACTTGTTTACGCAAGAGCATGGTCGCGTCGATGGTATTCTTCGACAAAGTCCACCTCCTCAATATCAACCGATTACCTTGCAAGCTTCAGGAAAATCTGAGCTTAAAAACTTTTCTAAACTGGAAATTTTAAATCAGCCGATTTTCTTTTATGGAGATGCCTTTTTTTCAGGTTTCTACCTCAATGAGATCATTCTTAGGCTTTGTCCACTTGAAGAAATGATGCCTGAAACTTTTCAGCAATATCATATGACATTGCAACATTTGCAGAAATTAGCTGAACATACACAGGCAGATTTATTTCTTCGACAAATTTTACGTCTGTTTGAACATGCGCTTCTTGAAGAGTTAGGCTTTCCATTGGATTATGAACATGATTCAAATCAACAGATGATTATTCCCGCACAACGTTATCAGTTCCAATTATCAGAAGGCTTTACTCCTGTATCACATACTTCTTCAGCCACTTTGCTCGGACAACAAATTTTGAGTATGGCAAGCTATGAAAAAGGTAGGGATTTTAGTCCAGAACAGTTACAATTATTGTCCAAGCTCTACCGACAAATGATTACATCGCTTTTGGGTGATCGACCATTAAAAAGTCGTCAGCTTTGGGTTCAAAACGCTCAATCTAAATCTTTGAGCCGTTAATTTCACTTTATTGGTTAATTAGGAAAATGTTATGGCTGCATTGCTAGGTGTA
Organism: Acinetobacter sp. Tol 5; assembly: GCF_019702905.1. NCBI lineage: Bacteria > Pseudomonadati > Pseudomonadota > Gammaproteobacteria > Moraxellales > Moraxellaceae > Acinetobacter > Acinetobacter sp. Tol 5. The sequence goes on from NZ_AP024708.1 coordinate 1,374,729, forward strand.
AACATTGATCATGTTGCAACACTAAGACAAGCACGTGGAACAACTTATCCTGATCCTGTGAAAGCAGCATTGATCTGTGAACAAGCAGGGGCGGAAGGCATTACTTTACACTTGCGTGAAGATCGTCGTCATATTCAAGATGATGATGTACGCCGTATGCGACCAGTATTGAAAACCAGAATGAATTTAGAGATTGCTGTAACTGATGAAATGGTTGCATTTGCAACAGAGATCAAACCGCATCATGTTTGTTTTGTGCCTGAAAAGCGCCAAGAAGTGACCACTGAAGGTGGTTTGGATGTTGTTGGGCATTTTGCAGATGTAAAAGCGGCAACTCAAACACTCACCGCAATTGGCTGTGATGTTTCATTATTTATTGATCCTGACTTTGCGCAAATTGATGCAGCCATTGCCTGTGGTGCGCCTACGATTGAGTTGCACACAGGTGCATATGCTGATGCTGAATCTGGTGCAGAACAACAAGCGGAGCTTGAGCGTATTGTGAAAGGTGCGGAATACGCAGCAGCTCAAGGTTTGGTGGTGAATGCGGGTCATGGTTTGAATTTGGACAATGTTGCTGCAATTGCTGCTATTCCACAGATTCATGAATTGAATATTGGGCATTCTATTATTGCCGAAAGTGTATTTGTCGGTTTGGCGCAAGCTGTAAAAGACATGAAAGCCGCTATTCAAGCTGCAGCTTAAGTTACCTTTTGATTTACCTTATTGAATTTTGATCATGTCGAATATGAATTATGATGAACTCATGCAACCTGTGATTGCTTTTTTGGGCTGTGAAACGCCAAAAGCTTGGTTGGATGAAGCATTAAACAATCTCCCATTGCTGATGCAAGATCATGCGAATTGTGAAAAAAAAGCAGCAGGAACAGCAATGAACTTGATGTTTCGCTACAGTTTTTTTACCGATTTACAAGTGAAACTGGCACAGCTTGTTCGTGAAGAAATGTTGCACTATGAGCAAGTCTTAGAATTTATGCAAAAACGTGGTCAAGCGTGGCAGGGATTAAGTGCAGGCCGTTATGCTGGTGGATTGCGTAAGGAAATCCGAACTTACGAACCTGAAGCTTTAATTGATATTTTAGTCATCGGTGCTTTTGTTGAAGCTCGGTCGTGTGAGCGTTTTTACGCATTGGCACCGTTGGTGGATGATGAGCTTGGGCGTTATTACCGTTATTTGCTAAAATCAGAGTCACGCCACTATGAAGACTATTTGGCATTGGCTTTAGATGTTGCTCAAACTGCAAAATTAAAAGATCCTGAAGAAGATATTCAACAACGTATTGAATTGATTCGTGAAGTGGAAAAAGAGTTGATTTTAACTCCAGACAAAACTTTTCGCTTCCATAGTGGAGTACCCCTCAAGGGACGTGCTTAAGTCGAGATCTGTAGAAAAGACCAAAGTACTATTTTGGTCTTTTCGATTTTATAATCAAAAAAACGATAAAAACACTGATTTAAAATTTTTCTATTCCAGCCCAACCTGCTTGAGGATAGCGATCTCCTTGTATGTACTCAGGGCTAAAGAGTTGATCTAGTTGCTGAATCTGTATATCACTCAGCATGACTTCATTGGCTTTTAAGTTATCGTGTAGATAACGTGATTGCCGAGTTCCAAAAATAGGTGTGACATGAGTAAATTTACTCATTAACCATGCTAAAGCAATTTGGGCATTACTGTGTTTCCATGAGGCGCATATTTGACTAAATTTTTCTAGCAAATGTTGGTTTTTTTGAAATGCGTTACCTTGTAATCGAGGGAGGTTTTTTCTGAAATCTTGTGCATCCATTGTTGCTGGGTTTAATTCAGCCGTTAAAAATGCACGTCCTAATGGACTATAGGCAACAAACTCAACATTGAGTTCTAGGCAGGTTTGGAGTAATTCTTGCTCAGGCTCTCTTGACCAAAGTGAATATTCGCTCTGTACTGCTGTAACAGGTGCAACCGCATTTGCTCTTTTGAGCGATTGAGCAGAAATTTCGGAAAAACCAAAACTTTTGATTTTGCCTTGTCGAATTAAGTCTGATAGTGTCCCTGTCACATCCTCAATCGGGACTTCAGTTTGTCGACGATGACAATAATATAGATCAATCTGCTCAATGCCTAAACGTGTTAAAGATGCTTCACAAGCTTGGCGAATATAGTTTGGCGTGTTGTCGATACGTCGTTCATAGTGATTTTGATCACGTACAATTCCAAATTTAGTTGCAATCACTATCGCATCTCGTTGATTTCGATAATGTGCGATAAACTGTGCTAATAATTTTTCGTTGTGTCCATGTCCGTAAGTATCTGCGGTATCAAAAAAATTAATCCCAGAATCAAATGCTTCCTCTAAAATTCTAAGTGAATTTTGATCATCTGTTTGACCATAAAATTCACTCATTCCCATACATCCTAAGCCCATTGCTGAAATTTCAAGTGATGTCTGATTTAAATTCTTCATTTTGCTTGACCTATATAAGAGGGTTCATCTTTCAACCATGAGTCGTGTAGCCATTTTTCTGTTTTGCGATGTCCAGGAAAGTTAATCCAAACAATATCTCTTTCAAAAATAATTGGATGTTGATTTTTTCCAACTATGACCCAAAACCAACGACCATCATTTAAATTGCGCATTTTGACTTTCATGCCTGAAATTTTTTGATTATTTCCATAGAGCTGTATAATTTCATCATGCTGATCAACCCATTGAATTTTTCTATGTTGCAGTAAATCAGGTGCATAACGTTGTAAAAAATCATCAGCAATTTTTTGTGCCTGTACTTTGCTGGGTAAATTTCCATGAACCAGACTTGCATCTAAATAAGAAAATCCTTTCAAATTATGTGCAGCGTCTGATAAATAGCTAAAGTTTTCTTCACCTAATCTAAATGATGGTGATTTTTGAAAGCGTATCCATTGCACTTGTTGAGCATCAATCGGGACAGGTTGCTCATGTACTTTTTGATAATGTGTGGGCATAAATTCAGCCAAAAATTGAGATATTTTACTTTCCTGACTGGGGGTATTTATCGGTGCTGTAACATTTGCAGAACATGAAGCAGTAAATAAGGCACTGCCAAAAATTAAGGCGTATTTCATAGGGTGACTCCTAAATTGTTAAGTTAAGATTTGCGGGAATAACAGCAACAGCTTCTACTTCAACTAAAACATCAGGGTGAAATAATTGTGCAACTCCGATCAGACTACTTGCAGGTGGCAATTGTGGATCAATAAATTTGTCTCTAACTTTACGAATCATGAGCAACTGATCAGGCTTTAGATCACGGATATAAATAGTCAGTTTTACTAAGTGTGGAGTGCCGATACCTGCCTGATGTAGTGTTTTTTCAATATTTTGAAAGGCTAAATGAAGTTGTTTCTCCAGATCAGCCTGTAAAATTTCTCCTTGTTCTGTTATTGGCACATGCCCTGACAAGTACATGAGTTGTCCTTGTTGCACGACGATTGCTTGTGAAACATTAGGAATATTCAACTGGATCGGATTGATTGCATGGAGGATTGGATTGGTTGATGGTGTTGTTTGTTGATACATATTGACCTCATGTGAATTGTTATTGTGTGCGTAGCTTAAATTGCTGATAAAGAGCAAAACGAAGAAAAATGGAAAAGCAAAGAAGCAGTTACGCATATTGAAGAACCTATTTAAAAAGCTCATTTGATTGTGCTTCGATTTCATTTTTTATAGAATGATGATTATTAGTAGTTATAAATTCCAAAAATGAAATGTTAGATGATTTGAGTTTATTTATAGCGATTGTCAGAGCTGGAAGCTTGAATATGGCATCTGAACAACAAAATATTCCCGCTGCTACATTGACCCGTCGTTTAAAAAAATTAGAAGAAAGCTTGGGCTGTAAGTTATTACATCGAAACAGCCGAGGAATACAGCTAACTCAAGAAGGGCAACGTTATTACGAGCGTTGTCAGCCTTTACTGAGCGCGTTATTGCAAAATACACATGAAATAAAAGAAGAAACAACTCAAGTTAAGGGTCGTATTAAAATTTTGGCTCCGATGAATCTTGCGATTTTTCCTTTGCAAGAATTTTGGAATACTTTTCTAAAACGCTATCCAGAGATTGAACTTGAATTGCAATTAGACAATGTACTTGATGATTTAATGACTCAAGGCGCAGATTTAGCTTTGCGTGTCGGTAAAATGCCCAATAGTGTATATATTCAAAAACGATTAGCCAGTATTAAAACCTGTATCGTGGCTTCTCAAGACTATTTAAATCAGCATGATATTCAGACGCCAGAAGATTTAGCGCAACAAGACTGGTTATTGGCTTATCCTTTAGAACAAATTGAACTACGGTACCAACAACAAAATTATAAATTTAAAATTCAAACTAGTCGCTTAAAAGTGAATGAAATCAGTCTATGTGTCAGTCTTGCAGAACGTGGCTTGGGCTTATGCTATGTTCCATTTACCCAATGTGAAGATGCTTTGAAGGCTGGAAGACTCAAACAGGTTTTACCTGAATGGCAATTGCCAATCAGAGATGTCTATGCTGTTTGGCATGCTCAAAAAGTCATACCTGCAAGAGTCAAAGTTATCATTGAAGAGTTAGCTATTTTTTTCCAGAAACAGACTTGGAATCATACATAATTCAAAATTTTATTCTTATAAAAACAATAAGCACTATTTTTGATGAAATTTACGTTATAGCACAAGTTTTATTGAACTTTAACATCATATAAAAATAATCTTTTTTAGCAGTTTATTGAGTTGCAAAGGAAGTATGTATTATCGTTTGCAAGATAAATTAAATTTTAAATATTTGATTGATAAATAAATTATTTTATATGAGGTATGTCGTATGATTCTAAGGAGTGAATCTATTAGAGTTTGTATTATATACTGCTATAACTTGTTGCTGATGAGGCAAAAGGGAACAATTTTGGGAAATATGCTTTTAATAGAATTACGATTATTCAAATATTTTAACCCAATATTTTTTTACTCTTTAACAACTGAATAAAATCAATAAGTTATATTGGTAAGTAAAAACTTGGGTCATTTGATGATTTTTAGATTTAACTTACTGTTATCACTTTATTTTTTGATCTAAAATTATAGTTCACTACCGCATAGGTAGCTTAGAAATAAAGATCGTATCTCAACATATAAGATTAAGTGTTCACTACCGCATAGGTAGCTTAGAAATAACTCATTCATGGTTGCTAATGCATTCGTAGGTTCACTACCGCATAGGTAGCTTAGAAATTTGCCACCGGATTGCGATTGGCGAACAACTCGTTCACTACCGCATAGGTAGCTTAGAAATGCGACCAATGCTGGCTGTAAATCAGTCGTAAGTTCACTACCGCATAGGTAGCTTAGAAATGCGGGATTGTTCGGGTTGTACACAGTAGGTAGTTCACTACCGCATAGGTAGCTTAGAAAAAAAGCCTACGGCAAATTTGAAGAAGTAAAAAGTTCACTACCGCATAGGTAGCTTAGAAAAAAAAAACAGGTGTTAATTTCAAAGGTAAACTGTTCACTACCGCATAGGTAGCTTAGAAAAATACACGATCATTCAGAGGCTATCCTCAATGGTTCACTACCGCATAGGTAGCTTAGAAATCTAAAACCTCATAATATAAAATTATTATCACGTTCACTACCGCATAGGTAGCTTAGAAACATGATTTGAAATTGTCCCCAAGAACAAGACAGTTCACTACCGCATAGGTAGCTTAGAAAAATAAGATTGGTAAGTATCCTTCAGGTGCGACGTTCACTACCGCATAGGTAGCTTAGAAAGCCATTATTAGGGTCATTTGGATTAGGTTTAGGTTCACTACCGCATAGGTAGCTTAGAAAAGTAACCAAAATAGGATTAAATTTATGATTATGTTCACTACCGCATAGGTAGCTTAGAAATGTCGGGTCTGTTTCAGGCGTTGGGAGTGCATGTTCACTACCGCATAGGTAGCTTAGAAAAAACAAAAGCGTTTTATATGTCAGAGCTTCAAGTTCACTACCGCATAGGTAGCTTAGAAAGATCTATTTTTAAATAAGTAGTCTGAAGATTTGTTCACTACCGCATAGGTAGCTTAGAAATACGAAAGTACGTAACTTGTTCGCAATGTATTGTTCACTACCGCATAGGTAGCTTAGAAATCGGTGTACTTGCGTTAGTACGTGCTGCTTTTGTTCACTACCGCATAGGTAGCTTAGAAATAAGACCAGATGACTATTTTAAAAAAACAACTGTTCACTACCGCATAGGTAGCTTAGAAAATTCACCGCCATAAAGGATATGACTTTTTATTGTTCACTACCGCATAGGTAGCTTAGAAAACGTACAGGAAAATCACTAAAATCAGTTGAATGTTCACTACCGCATAGGTAGCTTAGAAAATTTTGTTAGAAATGCTCTTAATGATTAGGACGTTCACTACCGCATAGGTAGCTTAGAAATTTCCAATCCCTCTGAATACAAATTTCCAAAAGTTCACTACCGCATAGGTAGCTTAGAAAATTAAGCCATTTTTGACAGTCGGATTGCTTGAGTTCACTACCGCATAGGTAGCTTAGAAAATCTAACGAATTGTAATAACCATCAAATATAAGTTCACTACCGCATAGGTAGCTTAGAAATCATTGATGTTAAAGAGGGTTACAGTCCAACAGTCCACTACAGCATAGGTAGCCTAGAAAAATTGTTAAACCTCTCTGATGATTTTAAAAATTTATAGTTGTATAAATTGTTTATTTTATAGCAATAAAAAAAGCCCACTCGAATGAAGTGGGCTTTTAGAATTTGGCTCTCCAACCTGGGCTCGAACCAGGGACCTGCGGATTAACAGTCCGTCGCTCTACCGACTGAGCTATTGGAGAATCTGCATGCGATTATAAGGATATATCACGAGTGGTCAAGCCTTTGATGTCATCTTTTCTTCATTTTTGACTTGTATGCTTTTTATTTAAACAAATAAGATCAAAATTAAAAAAATGGATTTGAGTGGTTGCAAAGCGAGAGCTGACTTGTTAGATTAAAAACATAAAGAGCGTTTAAGTTTGACTTAAACCGTGTGGATTTAACCAACTTGCCAGCACTAAAATGGCTAAATAGGAGACAGCGCGATGACGACGCTAACTATTTCTCAAATTTTTGAAAAATTTTCTTTTTATCAAGAAAACTACCTTTCTATCCTGCAAAATCCTGAACAATATCATATTGAAGTTGAGCAAGCATATTTAGATGTTTGGCCTTTTTCTGAGAAAAAACTGTACTTAGGCGATTTGTTACAACTGTGGTTTAGTGAAAAGTGGCTGATTAATTCAACATGCAGATTATTACTGAATTCATCGACATTAGATTCATCTGATTTAACTGCTGAACCCACTCAAAAACAGATCCAAAGAACACAGGATTTATATTTATTTCAATTAAGTGGCAGTACTTTATCAGGTTCAAACCATGCACAAGTCTGGTCTGTTTCTGAACAGAAAGTACTGTATGTCTCTTTAAACAGTATTTTTAAATATTACTGCTATTTTGAATCGATTGAACGTCCAAAAAATTATCCAAACCATCAATTTAAAACTTTTGGTCAAGCCATCTAATCCACAATTTGAGAAGCTTTTAAGTTGAGTATTTTAAATCTGCTTAAAAGCTTCAATTGCGCGGATGCGACTTTGTTTTAAATCAACAATAGGTTGAGGATAATTCAGTTGTATTTCTGAATTTTTGGCATAAGGTTCGTGAATGGTTTTTGCATCCAAATCAGCAAGTTCGGGTACCCATTTTCGGATATATTCACCTTCAGCATCAAACTTTTGTGATTGGCTGACTGGATTGAAAATACGGAAATAGGGAACTGAATCTGTGCCTGTTGAAGCGCACCATTGCCAACCGCCGTTATTTGCAGCCAAGTCGCCATCAATCAAATGTTGCATAAACCATTGTTCCCCTAATCGCCAATCAATCAAAAGATTTTTGCTCAGGAACATGGCAACAATCATTCGTACACGGTTATGCATCCAACCTGTCTGTAGTAATTGGCGCATCCCAGCATCAACAATCGGAATGCCTGTCTGACCCATTTGCCAAGCGATTAGATCCTCAGGTGCATCACGCCATGCTAATTTTTGCGTTGTTTGTTTAAATGGTAAGTGCTTTGATACACGAGGAAAATCAAACAGTATATGTTGATAAAACTCTCGCCAAAGCAACTCGTCCATCCAAGTTTGTTGACCTATATTTTCAATCGTAAATTGACCGTGTTGCGCTCTAAATAAAGCATTTAAACACTGTCGAATCGAAATGATGCCAATATTTAAATATGCGGAGAGTTGACTGGTGGCTTCAAGATTTGGAAAATCTCGATGTACTTGATAATTTTCAATATGATTGTCTAAAAATTCATCTAAAAGATGCCATGCATGTGCTTCGCCTACTTGCCATTGCTTTTTGGTATTTTTCTCTACACATTCAAATCCGAGAGTTTTTATTGTTGGAAGCGGATTTAAATCATCTTTGTAAATACTCATATCCAAAGATTGAATTTCAGGGACAGGATAACACTGAGGTACTGAAATACTCAGTTGTTCATAACAATATTTTTTAAATGCACCAAACACTTGATAGGGTTGATTTGATTTATTACGGATCGAGCCTACAGGAAACAATGTACGATCATGATATAAAATTAGATCATGTCCATTTTTATTCAAACGCTTTTGAACGTCAAAGTCTCTATTTAACTCATTGACGCCACACTCAATATTGGCATGAATATTTTCAATATTTAATTTTTGACAGAGTTGAGTGACTTCTGTTGCTATATTTTCCCACAATGGAATGGTTTGAATGATCAGCGGAATATTTAGCTTCGTTAGGGCGTGTTGCAGCACCTCTATTTGACGTAGATAGAAGTCGATTTTAATCGGTGCATCATCATGTTTTTGCCATTGTTGAGGTGAAAGTACAACCAGTGCGATCACCGTGCCTGACTGGCGAGCATGCCAAAGGGCGGCGTGGTCATGGATACGTAAATCTTGTCTAAACCAAATGAGTTGTTTTTGCATAAAATTTTCACAAATCGTTTTATTGATACATGATGCAAATCACTTTAACGCGATACATATAAAAAAGGCAAAGTAAAAACTTTGCCTTTTCAGATCAGATGAAACAGATCTTAGTGGTGATGACCACCTGCGCCATGTACATGACCGTGTTCTAATTCTTCAGGAGAAGCGTCACGTACTTCTACGATTTCTACTTCAAAAGTAAGATCTTGACCAGCCAATGGGAAGTTAGCATCAACGATTACGTTTTCGCCTTCAACTGCTTTAACTGTAACGATTTGAACGCCATCATCAGTTTGAGCTTGGAACTGCATACCCGCTTCAATGTTTTCAACGCCTTGGAACATTTGAGCAGGAACTTCTTGAACGAGGTCAGGATTATATTCACCATAACCTTCAGCAGCAGGGATAGTTACTGTAAATTTGTCACCTACAGTTTTACCTTCTAAAGCTTTTTCTAAACCAGGAATGATGTTACCTGCGCCATGTAAATATGCAAGTGGTTCACCTTGAGATTTATCAAGAGTTTCACCCTCAGCGTTAGTTAACGTATAGTGGAAAGAAACCACGTTGTTATTTGCAATAGCAGTCATGTTATTGATCCATTCGGTAATCGATAATTTTAAGGCTACATCATAAAGTGAAAAGCAATTTTTGTAGACTAAATTTAATAAAAAATTGCATTTTCAGCTGTATTTTGACCATTTTTTCATAGATTGGGACTAAAAATTAGATTTCAATGCAATTTAATTTTAGGTGCAATTTTTCGTGTAACAAAATCTTTGGCTGTTAATAGACCTGCATGTGCATAACCATAAATGGTGGCTTGATGGATACGGTATAAAGAGACATACATTGATTTTGCAACAAAGCCTTGCACATTGACTTGACCCAACAATTCACCCACAGCTTTATTTTCACTTAGAGAGACCAGTGAACCTTTGTCTGCAAATTGGAACATCGGCTGTTGGCGTCCTTTGATACGTGCATGCATGGCATCTACCAGAAAAGCGGCTTGTTGACTTGCTACTTGTGCACGTGGACCAAGCGGGGCTTCACGTGCATCTAAGATACAGTGTGCGCAATCTCCAAAAGCAAAGATATTTGGATCTGCTTGGGTTTGTAAGGTTGCATATACTTTCAAACGACCCATGCGGTCTTTTTCAAAACCTTCTAGGTTTGCAATTACTTTAGGTGTTTTGATACCCGCCGCCCAGACTTTTAATTGTGCTTCTACAGATGTACCATCATTGAAATAAACCGTTTCAGCATCGACTTTTTCAACACGCTTTCCAGTTAAGACATCAATTTTCATGCGTTTTAATTGCTGAGTTGCATGTTCAGCCATTTTTTCAGACAGTGCAGGCAAGATACGGTCAGCACCTTCAACCAAGGTGATTTTGACATTGTTAGGATTGATTTTATTCAAGCCGTATTTATAAAAGTTTTGTTTGGCTTGAACCAGCTCTGCGGAAAGTTCAACACCTGTTGCACCCGCACCAATGACAGCAATATGCAGTTCACGATCAATATTTTTATTTTGTGCGTCTAAGTACAAGTGGAGCAAGTCTTGTTGGAAAATTTCCGCTTGTTGTCGGCTATCCAAATAGTGACAAAACTCTTTAACGCCCGGTGTATTAAAATCATTGGAAACAGAACCAACAGCAAGAATCAAAGTGTCATAACTGAGCACTATTTTTTCTTGGTTGGATTCATACTTGCTGATTTGCGTCTTACTTAGCTCAATGGTTTTATGCTCACGATCGAGCTGTTCAAACCGCCCTAAAACAAACTCATAATGATGTTTAGCGGCATGTGCATAGTAGTTGGTTTCTTCATCGCTTGGATTCATGGTTCCTGCAGCGATTTCGTGGAGTAGCGGCTTCCAAATATGGGTAAGTTTTTGGTCAACAAGGGTGATTTTGGCTTTCTTACTTTTACCAAGCGTATCACCCAGTTGTGTCACCAGCTCTAAACCACCAGCACCACCACCAACAACCACAATATGATGTAGATTAGACATAAAAAACCTAAATAGTTGTTATAAAAAAGGATGGCTTAAATATGCCATCCTATTTAATTATTTAGGTTTTTTTTGTATTACAGGTTACATAATTACAATAAATCTAAGTGAATTGGTTGGTTTTATTAAATCCCAAAAATTGACTTGATCCACTCCATTAAACGTTCGAACCAAGAGGCTTGTTCAATATGAACCTCATCTTCAATGTCGAAGCTTTGGATAAGTTGATTGTCTTGATAAACATTCACTTTAGCCAAATGCATGATTTTTTCTAAAGGTGCGGTCAATGATGTTTCATTGAGTTGAACATTTAAACGCGTTTGTGTTGTTGTCAAAGGTTCTACAGCTGTTAATAATCCATTGCTGTCAGTTTTCATGACACGGCTATTGACTACATCAAAGGTGTTTAGATCAATTGGATTTACATCGTTATAAAGTGAGGTGGTAACCAACTGAGGCTTTCTTGCCTCAACTTTAAACATTTTTAATGTGGATTTGACCACAGGGAGTTCAGCAATTAATTGTTTGTCTTTGATTGCTACTTCGTCTCGTGTATAGGCATAGCCCAAATTTAACAGCTTATGGGCAATTTCAGCACGTTTAACGGCACTTTTAGCACCCATGACCACAACAATTAAACGACGGTCAGGAGACTCAGCAATAGCAGAAGGGCGGTGTGCTGTTAAAGCCAAATTATAACCTGCAGCTTTGGTAAAACCTGTTTTTAAACCATCAACACTTGGGTCTGTTTTTAAAACAAGATTGGTTGCGTGATGAAAATGTTGGTTATAACTGAAACTTGGCATGACTGAATAATGCATATATTCAGGGGTTTGTGAGGTTACAGCTTGACCCAAGATCGCCATGTCATGCGCAGAAGAAAAATGATCTGGCATGGTGATCCCTGGTGGATTGGCAAAATGAGTATCTTTCATTCCCAAAGCTTGTGCTTCTTGGTTCATACGCGCAACAAATGCGGGTACGCTACCAGAGATGCGCTCTGCCAAAGTCACTGCTGCATCATTGGCAGACATGACAATCAATCCAGCAAGAAGTTGATCAATCGAGATCTGCTCACCTTGTTTCAGGTACATCTGAGATTCATCCCACTGTACGACTTGAACCACAGGTGTCGCGGTAATAATCTCTTCTTTTTTAAGATGACCTGCTTTTATTTCTTTTAAGGCAATATATGCCACCATCATCTTGGTCATGGATGCAGGTGCACGCTGAACATGACTATTATATTCCGCAATGGTCTGACCTGATTGCGTATCTAATATTGTCCAAGCTTCAGCTTCAACAGATTGCGGGTTAATATTTAAGAGTGCGGCATTAACAAACGTGGAACAAACCAAGCCCGTTATTGCAATAAAAGAAGCAAGAATTTTCAACAGATTTACCTTTAAGCCAATCCAATGGCAAGAGTAGACAAACTGTGCGAATGCTATGCCTTTTTTGCATTCTACGCTAGTAAGAATTGCAGACAATTTCGACTAAAATCGCCCGACTTTGTAAAAAAATGCTAATCTAATTGGTAATTTCTCACTGTCTATTTTCGAATATATATTTATGTTGCATTATCAGATTGAATTTGACGATTATCGTCAACACCTCATCCATGTCACATTGCGCTTTCTTGCGAATCCAACTCAAGTGTTGTCACTGCCGACATGGATTCCAGGAAGTTATTTAATTCGCGAATTTTCAAAGCATATCGAATCGGTTAAAGCTTATGATGAAGCTGGTCGTCAACTTAAAATAAATAAATTTGAAAAAAATAAATGGCGTTTATATAACACAGATCATGAACTGATTACGGTTGAGTACGATGTTTATGCCTATGATCTTTCAGTGCGAGGTGCATATGTTGATCAAAGCCGTTTGTATGTGAATCCAGCTTGTGTATGTTTAGGGCTTCAAGATCAACAAGATTCTGCGATTGAAGTTGAAGTATTTTTACCCGAGGAGTTAAAGCATTTTCAACTTGCGACGGGTTTAGTATCGAAGAGTTTGGTGAAAGGTCGTTTTACCTTAAAAGCCGATCATTATGCTCAACTGATCGATGCACCATTTGAATTGGCAGAACAAACAAGATTTAGCTTCGAGGCGAATGGAATTCCACATGAGTTTGTGGTTTCTGGTCAACATGCAATGAATGCTGAACGTATGAAGCAAGATCTTGAAAAAATCTGTAGTACAGAAATTAGCATGTTTGGTTCAGCACCTTTCGAAGACTATACGTTCATGACAATGGCAACAGGCAATAGCTATGGCGGGTTAGAACACCCAAATAGCACGAGTCTGATTACTCCACGTAGTGACTTGCCAAAGTTGAACGAGCCTGAGGAACCATCGGCAGATTATCAACGATTCTTGGGGCTTTGCAGTCATGAGTATTTTCACTCATGGTTAGTTAAATTTATTCGACCAGAAAACTTTGCCAATTATGATTTAGATCAGGAAGGTTACACCTCTTTATTGTGGATTTTCGAAGGTTTCACTTCATATTATGATGATTTGATTTTGTACCGCAGCGGTGTGATTTCTCAAGCGTCATATTTGAGTTTGCTGAAAGGACAAATTGATCGTTATTTGCAAAATCCGGGACGTTTTATTCAGTCTGTTTCTGAATCAAGTTTTGATGCTTGGATTAAATTTTATCGTCAAGATGAAAACTCAAACAATGCTGGAACCAGTTACTATAACAAAGGCTGTTTAGTAGCACTAAGTTTGGATTTGGGATTACGTTTACGTGGCTCTAGTCTAGATGCTTTGATGCGCCGTTTGTATGAAAATACTCAAAAAGGTATTCAAGTCAATGAGCGCACAATTGTTGAATTATGTAATGAATTGACAGGCAGCAATTGGATTGAACAAATTAATCATTTGATCAATACCACTGATGAATTGCCACTGGATCAATTGTTCCCTGAATTTGGTTTGAGTTATCGTTTAAAAAATGAAAAGGCATTGCCATTTGGACTGAAATTGGTGGATAAACCTGAAGGGGTGCTTATTCAACAGGCGAGACGTGAAGGTACCGGTGCGATTGCAGGACTTTCAGCCAATGATGTCATAGTTGCGATTGATGGGTTAAAAGCCTCAGAAAAACTTTTATCCCAATATTCCAAACAACAAGATAGATTTACCGTGTATGCCTTCCGCCGAGATGAATTTATGCAGTTCGAGCTTCAAGGTGGGGAAATTGATTTAACTACAGTTGAATTGACTGTTTTAGATCAAGACAAAGCAGAAAAATGGCTCAACGTTTAAATTGGCTTGAACTGAAAACCGATGTTTGATACATCGGTTTTTTTAGGGCGGAATTTAAACTAGGGTTGATTATTTAAGTTTAATTACCACGATAAGTCGAATAACCATATGGGCTGATGAGTAATGGAATATGATAATGCTCAAGCGTACCATCGATTACAAAAACCACAGGGACTTCAGGAAAAAAGCTTCGTTGGTTCTTTTGTTTAAACCATTCACCTGTTTCAAAAGTAACTTTATAGACACCTTTGTCGAGCACTTTATTTTCAGGGTATAAGGCTAAAATTCTTCCATTGCTGTCAGTAGTGCCTTCATTAATTTTTATCCATTTATCTTTTTGCTGAGCTTCAAGAATGACTTTAACATTGCTTGATGGTAGACCACTTTCAAGATTTAGAACATGCACACTCAATGGATTTTGAGCAAAACAAAGCCCAGAAAAAAAAGTGGCGAACATTGATAAGGTTAGTTTTTTCATCATCATGTTTAGCTTAAATTAAAATCTCTATGTTAAAGTCAATGTACAATTGTGCCGCTAAAAAAATGTAAGATTATATTAACTGTTCAAATTTATTTTGCTTATTTTCTTTTATATCATTTATTAAACAATGATTTAGTTGAAGTTTTTTCATTTATTTAAAACTGTTCTTTTATTCATTTGATCTGCTGATTCAAGGCAAAGTACGATATTTTCTCAATACAAAGCAAATTTTCTCCTGTGTCTAATCATTACTTGGCATCATTTAGATTTTGTTTTGTATAGTAAAAAGAATGAGCAATTCGCTTTTTTGAATTTTCGATGGTATATTCAAATTTTATTGTTTAGTTTTATAAAAATAATATATTAATTAAATTTTACAGTAAATTATCAAACTTATATTGAGACAACGAGTTGGAAAAATAAAAAGTTGTTTGCAATATTTGATTAAATCAGAAAACAAGGAAATACAAAATGGGACAATTTCAGATGTATATTTTGCGTATCGTGCTGTGTTGCAGCCTTTTATTCACGGTATCAGTTACACGAGCAGATAATACCGGAAAACTACAGTTTTTATATACAGCATATTTGGATGTACCAGCACTCATTTCAAATGTGCTCAAGTCTTGCGAGCAATTCGATCCCTCGACCAGAAAAGAGTTGCAGAATATGTATGATGAATGGAATCAAAAACATGGGCGCTATCAAAATGAGTTACAACAACTTTTATTTAAATTTCTCAGTCAGCAGATGGGAACGGAGAAAGCACAGGAGTTGGTGACTTATCTCAAAGTAGAAGTTCAAAAAGAGCTAGGAAGTTTGCATTTTCCTCAGAATCATACATGGAAAGACAATTGGTACTGTACTCAAGGATTACCTGATGACTTAAGAGGTAAAGGTTTAATGCTGGATTATGCAGACTACGTAAAAGAGCTTAAGCAAAATTTGGATCAACTTAAACAGGAAGTAGAATAAGTTATTTTATTGATTTCAAATTTTAACTGATTTTGTCTTGGTGGCAATTCAGTCTTATTCATAAACATGTAAGCACAATTCAAATAAAAACAAATAGGTATTTTTGCTTACTTTTGATTAATAAATGACAACATATTTGTCATTCAACCCCTAAACGACATATTTTAAGATAGATAAATAATAAATTTAATTTTTAAATTTAAAATGAATAATTCACAGGGTTGTATCAATGAAAAAACTTTTCCTAAATACCATCATCATTTCATGTGGTTTAACGGCTGCGCAACTTGGATTTGCAGCAAATTGCACAGGTGCAATCAACAATAATGCGGTGTCGAATTTAACAGTACCCGCAGGTGCAACTTGTACCTTAAATAGTAGTTCTGTCGATGGTAATGTTAATGTACAAAATGGAGCCAGTTTGATTCTCAACAATTCTTCTGTTAGTGGTAGTGTCCAAGCCAATTCCGCCAAAGTGTTGAAGTTAGTCAACTCTTCAGTAGAGGGGGATGTGGCTGCATCTCAAGTTTCAACGACATTGAGCTTAAATAAGTCGATGGTTTCGGGAAATTTACATTGTTCAACATTAACAAAATTACAAAGCAATATGAGCAGTATCGAAGGTAAAACAATTGGAAAATGCCGTTAACAACTGCTGATACTAAAAAAGCACGCTTTAGAGCGTGCTTTTTGGTATATGTTTGAATCAGTTTTAAGCTTCGATCGCTTGGACTGCAATTTTCTTAGCAGGATCTACTTTACGACGAACTTGTGGAACAGGCTCTCCATAATATTGACGATCAGCAAAATAACTTGAACGAACCATCGGTGCTGCCCAAATATTTCTAAAACCTAGTTTTTGCCCATGCGCAGTATAACGTTCAAACTCTTCTGGCGTTACAAAACGATCAATTGGGGCATGTTCTTTTGATGGCTGTAAATATTGTCCAATAGTGACATAGTCAACACCATGAGCATGCAAGTCATCTAACAATGCAATCACTTCGTCTTCAGTTTCACCAATACCAACCATTAGACCACATTTGGTAGGGACATCAGGACAGTATTCTTTAAACATTTTCAATAGATTTAAAGAGTGCTGATAATCTGAACCTGGACGCATCGCCTTATATAAACGAGGTACTGTTTCAATGTTGTGGTTAAACACGTCAGGCGGACATTCAGTCATGATACGCAATGCAATGTCCATACGACCATGGAAGTCAGGCACTAAAATTTCCAGTAAAGTTTTTGGACTAAGCGCACGAGCTTCTTTAATACAGTCTACAAAATGCTGAGCTCCACCATCCAATAGATCATCACGGTCTACTGAAGTGATCACAGCATATTTCAAACCTAAGTTTGCAATCGTTTCAGCCATATGACGTGGTTCATCTGGGTCAAGCGCATTTGGTCGACCATGTGCAACATCACAGAAAGGGCAACGACGGGTACAGATATCACCCATAATCATAAAGGTTGCAGTACCACCACCAAAACACTCAGGAAGGTTTGGACAAGCAGCTTCTTCACAGACCGTATGTAATTTTTGCGCACGTAATGTGGTTTTGATACGTTGAACTTCATCAGGTGCAGCCATTTTCACACGAATCCAATCTGGCTTTCGTGGTGCTTCAACCGTGGGAATAACTTTTACAGGTATACGAGCAACTTTTTCCGCGCCACGTAATTTGACACCCTGTTCTGGTTTACGGTTCTCTGACATATTCAACTTTTCCACTGTTTTCTACGGGGGAGATAAACCATTATAGCGGAAATGCAAAACGATAGGGCAAAAACACTATTCATATACTAAATGTCGTTATCACAGAATATATGCATGTGAAATACAGAAAATTGTTTCGGTTTAGTTCATAATATCGCATGAGAAAAGATATAGACTGAATTTACTATAAGGAGCTTTGAATGCCACGTAAGAAAGAAGTCGTTAGTGGGAATTTTGTGAAATACGATGCAGTCGTACTTGGCTCTGGTCCTGCTGGTGAAGGCGCGGCAATGAAGCTTGCTAAATCGGGTAAGCGTGTTGCAATTGTAGATATTCGTGAGCAATTGGGTGGTAACTGTACGCATGTCGGTACTATTCCAAGTAAAGCTTTGCGTCAAACAGTTTCAAGTATTATCCGTTACCAACGTGATCCAATGTTTAAAAAAGTGGGGGATTGGAAACAATTCACCATGAAACAAGTATTGCGTAATGCACATAAAGTGATTCAACAGCAAGTTGATACACATTCACGTTTTTATGACCGTAATAATATTGATGTTTTTCATGGTCGTGCATATATCCAAGATAAAAATACCGTCATTATTTTTAGTGAAGATGGTATAAAAGAAACTTTGGGCTTCAAGCAACTCGTTGTTGCGACTGGTAGCCGACCGTATCATCCACAAGGTTTAGACTTTAATCATCCACGTGTATTTGATTCGGATAAAATTTTAGATCTCGATTTCACTATTCATAAAATTATTATCTATGGTGCAGGTGTTATCGGCTGTGAATATGCGTCTATTTTCATTGGCTTGGACCATAAAGTTGATTTGATTAATACTCAACATCAACTCTTAAGCTATTTAGATGACGAAATTGCAGATGCATTGTCATATCACTTACGTGAACAAGGGGTGTTGATCCGCCATAATGAACAAATTGATCATTTAGAGACTTTTGATGATCATGTTGTGCTTTATTTACAAAGTGGTAAGAAGATTAAAGCAGATGCCATTCTTTGGTGTAATGGTCGTTCAGGAAATACGGATGGCATGGGACTTGAAAACGTCGGTCTTACGCCAAACAGTCGCGGTCAACTTGCAGTCAACGATCAATATCAAACAGAAGTTGAAAATGTGTATGCTGCGGGTGATGTGGTAGGTTGGCCATCGCTTGCTTCGGCTGCATATGACCAAGGTCGTTGCGCAGGATCGAACATGGCTGGTGAAAAAGATGTCAAGCCTGTAAAAGATATCCCAACAGGAATCTACACGATTCCAGAAATTTCTTTCTTTGGTAAAACTGAAAGTCAGTTGACTGAGGAAAAAATTCCATATGAAGTGGGTCAAGCATCTTTCCGTCATTTGGCTCGTGCGCAAATTACGGGTGACACAGTGGGTGAACTTAAAATTTTATTCCATCGTGATACCTTGGAATTGTTAGGTGTCCATTGTTTCGGTAACAATGCTGCTGAAATTATTCATATTGGGCAAGCTGTGATGCAAAGCGGTAACAACACCATTAAGTATTTTGTTGAAACCACCTTCAACTATCCGACCATGGCGGAAGCTTATCGTGTTGCGACCTTGAATGGTATGAACCGATTATTTTAGTCAAAGCGGTTCATGTAAGTAAGTACTAGCACGATCATCGAATAAAAACGAAAGCCTTTCTCTTGAATAAGGGAAAGGCTTGTTAGTTTCAATGACGCTGGTTTTTATTGCCAACCATAACGGCGGATGTACATTGTTTTAACCCACTGTGTCAGACACATATAGGCAATTAAAATAAATGGCAAGTAGAAGAAATAACTCAGCGGTAATGCTTCCAGTTTTAAATAACTCGCCAATGGTCCCATAGGTAAGAATATACCAATACACATAATGATTGCGGTCATGACCAATAAAGGCGTTGCGGCACGGCTTTGAAAGAATGGTACTTTGGCTGTGCGAATCATATGTACGATCAGTGTTTGAGTGAGTAGTCCCACCACGAACCAGCCTGATTGGAATAAGGTTTGTTGTGCTGGCGTATTTGCTGAAAAAACAAACCACATTAAGGCAAAGGTTAAAATATCAAAAATTGAGCTGATTGGTCCAAACACAATCATAAAACGACCAACTTCACCCGGCTGCCAACGTTGTGGTTGAGCAATTAATTCTTCATCCACATGGTCAAATGGAATAGCGATCTGAGAAATATCGTAAAGTAGATTTTGAATCAATAGGTGAATGGGCAACATTGGTAAGAAAGGAATAAAGGCACTGGCAACCAATACTGAAAATACATTACCAAAATTGGAGCTTGCGGTCATTTTGATATACTTCAGCATATTGGCAAAAGTTCTACGACCTTCAATCACACCGTTTTCCAAGACCATCAAGCTTTTTTCGAGCAAAATTAAATCTGCGGATTCTTTGGCAATATCCACGGCTGTATCAACCGAAATCCCAATATCTGCAGCGCGAATTGCTACCGCATCGTTGATTCCATCGCCCAAGAAGCCGACCACATGCCCATTGGCTTTGAGTTGTTCAACAATACGTTCTTTATGAGCAGGACTAAGTTTTGCGAAGATACCATAGTGCTCAACGGCTTCTTTCAATTGTTTATCTGACAGTGTTTCAATAATTCCACCAAGTAAGATACGTTCACACTGAATACCAATTTCACGACATACTTTCTGTGTGACAAATTCATTATCTCCAGTCAGTACTTTGACAGTGACGCCATGCGCATGCAGGCTTTTTACAGCAGCCGTGGCTGATTCTTTCGGCGGATCTAAAAAGGCAACATAACCAATTAAAATCAAATCACTTTCATCGGCAACAGAAAAAACTTCTTGGTCAATTGAACATTCACGATAAGCCACAGCTACGACACGTAAACCATCTTGGTTATAACGTTGAGTCAGTGTTTCGATAGCCGTTTGCTTTTGTAGGGTTAAGGCTTCTACTTTGCCATCAATTTCAACATAACGGCAAACTTTGAGCATTTCCTCAACTGCGCCTTTGGTGATCATGCGGACTTTGTCTTGAGGGGTTTTGACTACCACTGACATGCGTCGACGATCAAAATCAAAAGGTACTTCATCTATTTTTTTATAACGTAACTTTTGTGTTTTGATCTCTGGGTCAACAGCGTCTAATACTGCAACATCAAGTAGATTTTTCAAACCAGTTTGATAATAACTGTTTAAAAATGCCTGCATTAAAACATAGTGTGAAGTTTGACCGTGTATATCGACATGTTGTGATAGAAAGATTTTGTCCTGAGTTAAGGTTCCGGTCTTATCCGTACATAACACATCCATTGCGCCAAAGTTCTGAATGGCGTCCAGACGTTTAACAATGACTTTCTTTTTAGATAAAAATACTGCACCTTTTGCTAAAGTTGAAGTGACAATCATCGGCAACATTTCTGGTGTTAAGCCGACAGCTACTGAAAGTGCGAATAAAAAAGCTTCTGTCCAATCACCTTTAGTGAATCCATTGATAAATAGCACAACAGGTACCATGACTAGCATAAAGCGAATCAGTAACCAGCTGACTTTGTTGACCCCCATTTGAAAAGCGGTTGTACCACGATCTGTTGCCGTTACACGATGAGCCAAAGCACCAAAATAAGTCTGTATTCCTGTGCTCACCACTATGGCATGTGCTGAACCTGAAACCACATTGGTTCCCATAAATACAATATTTTCTAGCTCCAAAGCATTGCTTTGCTCTAGATTTGACTGCACAGAGAATTTTTCTACAGGCATCGATTCGCCTGTCATGGCTGCTTGCGAGACAAATAGATCTTTAGCAGAAAGTATGCGGCAATCAGCAGGAATCATGTCTCCAGCGGAAAGTAGAATAATATCACCAGGAACCAGATATTGAATTGGCATTTCAAATTGGGAATTTTTTTGATGTTTAACATCAATTCCATAGCGTTGTTGCATCAGGACAAGATCGTCATAACTCAGCTGATCTCTTAAAACTGTTGCGGTATTACTCACCATCGCTTTTAAGGCATCGGCGGCTTGGCTGGATTTAGATTCCTGCCAGTAGCGAAGTAGGGTGGAAAGAATCACCATGACACTGATAATACATGTGCCTGTCAAATCATCCGTAAGAAATGCCACCAGCGCTAAAAGACTTAATAAAATATTGAAAGGATTGCGATAGCAATACCAAAGGTGTTGCCACCACATCAATGGCTTTTCATGGGAGACTTCATTTAAGCCGATAACCTTTTGTTGGGCATTTGCTTGTTGTTCGGTTAAGCCTGCTTCTAAACTGTTAAATTTGTGGAGCAGTTGCGCAGAGTCAAGTTTCGCAGCCTTCACTAATCGGGTAGATAATGTTTTGCTGATTTCTTGTGCATAACTGGATTGATGCAATTCTTTAAAAGATTGACTGCGCCCAAAGAAACGCATGAGGTGAAATCTTTTGAGAAAGGTTGTAAATAGCTTGTGCCAGAGTTTCATATCGAAGTCCTCTTTTTTTAGGCGTGCAAAGTCTCTGACCTTATTGTTAAAATAAAGCCGATTTAAAAAATATTTTATAAAATTAAGGGGTTAATTAAGCTTGTAATTAAGGTGTATAACTTAATCCAAGTCCAAACCATCGCTGTCGGAAAGCATTGAAACGATCACCGAAAGTAGCTTCAAGTGTTATGATATTTGGGATCAGGCTATAGTGCACAGCGGTCTGAAAGAAGGGCGCATCACGATCTTGATTATAAGTTTCTGCACTTAACGCCCAACGATCGTTAAGCGAATAATGCGTTGCAATTCCCCAACGAATTAAACGTGAATGATCAGGCGCATATTGGTAACCCAAGTTGGTATCAAGTTCTAAACGCGGAGCTAAATTAAAACTCATCGGTAGATTGAGAAACCAATCGAGATCAGAAGAATGCTGAGACTGTTCGTCTTGTGACAGCATCAGACTACTTGCAATTCCCCAGAACTGATTCATAGGTTTTAATACAGTTTTTGCTTGAGCTGAAAAACCATGGACATTATCAACATCTTTCGATGCATGATATCCTACTGAAATTTCTAGATTTTCAGAAAAGTTACATGCAGGAGTGACTTGGTATGACCATGTACCTGATGTAATATGTGAATAAGCACTTTCTAATTGGCAGCGGTGTGCTGCAGTAATGGATGCATCGTCAGTATTTAAAAGAGGATCAGCTTTACTCTTTTGAGCAAGCACAATAATCCCACAGAGTAAAAATACACTGATTGCACAATACCATTGAATGGAAGCATGTAAAAACATCGGCTTCTCCCCATTTTTAGGTGAGAAACTAAACGGGTTGTAGTCAACACATTAAATTTTTGCTGATATGTAAAAATTTTATAGGGGGGATTAAAGTATAATTTTTTCAAGGCTATCTCATTGCAAGATAGCCGACCTAATAGGCTATATTGCTCAGTATTCGCTTTGATTTAAAAGATAATTAAACCCGAACCTCGAACAACTTCCCATTTAGGATCTCCATTGAATAAACTCAACGGCATTATAGTGCAAGTGCTTAGATTAACAAGTCCTATTTGATGAATTTTTTATTATAAATTTAAAATTAACAATCAACGCTTTGTAAATAAAGGACTTGGCTGAGTTTTTTATTTTAAAATTGTGGGGCTTCATGATAATCCGATTTAATATTTAGATAATATTTGCATTTATAAGGGCTGAAAATTCTGAATAATGACACTGGATATGGCAGTTTGACTTAAGCGGCATACTTTTTAGAAAATTGATCTATGAACTACATAGTTTTAATAGGTTCAAAGGTTTATCATAGCGACAGCTTAATGTGTGGATAGTGTTATGAAAATTGTTGCAGATGAAAATCTAGCATTTACTGAATATTTCTTTTCAGAATTCGGAGAAATTCATCAAGCAGCAGGGCGCAATCTTAGCCACGACAATGTTAAAGATGCTGATGCTTTATTGATTCGATCGGTCACAAAGGTTAATCAACAATTAATCGCAAATACTGCATTAAAATTTGTAGGAAGTGCGACGATTGGTACAGATCACTTAGATATTGAAGCTTTAGAAAATCATCAAATTACATGGTCGAATGCAGCAGGATGTAATGCACAAGCTGTTGCAGAATACGTCATCACCGCTTTATTACATCTTCATCCAGAATTCTTGGACGCAGGAAAACAGTTTACTTTAGGCATTGTAGGTTTAGGTAATGTGGGAACACGTTTAGCTTACATGGCGCAATTATTGGGCTGGAATGTGATCGGTCATGATCCTTTTGTGCAACATGGCAGCATTAGACAAGTTGTACTTGAAGAATTACTTAAAAATTCCAACGCAGTGACCCTACATGTACCTTTAACACACACAGGGCAACATCCAACACATCATTTAATCAACGCTGAAACATTGTCGAAGATGCATCCAGAAACAATCCTCATTAATTCTGCACGTGGTGCAGTAATTGAAGAAGCGGCATTGATAGCAGATATTTTAACAACACGACGTCAAGTGGTGCTCGATGTATTTGAACATGAGCCTGAAATTTCGCAACGCTTACTTGATTTAATTACTCTCGTAACACCCCATATCGCAGGCTATAGTTTAGAGGGCAAGGCGAGAGGGACACAGATGATCTACGAGGCATTTTGCAAACGATTTGATTACTCAGCACACAAGAAATTTGAATCACAATTGCCTGCTTGTGAACAATATTTCTATGGCAATAGTATTAAACAGACACTGAAAAACTATTTGACTGAAATCTATAATATTCAGCGTGATGATGATAATTTGCGCGATTGTCTAAAAGATGGAAAGGTAGATCAAAAAGCGTTTGATTATCTCCGTAAAAGCTATCCTTTACGCCGTGAATGGTCTGCTCATGGAGGTCCAAAAGCATGATGACTAACTTTAAACCGACTTGTGATCTTCAGGCACTGAAAGTACGTGCAAAATTGTATCAGCAAATTCGTCAGTTTTTTGAACAACGGGATGTTTTGGAAGTTGAAACACCTATCTTGTCGCAAGCAGGTGTCACAGATGTTCATTTGGCTTCTATACAAGCTCAACGCCATCTACAAGGTAAAAAGCTGACGCATTATTTGCAGACTTCTCCTGAATTTGCGATGAAGCGTTTATTAGCAAGTGGCAGCGGGGCAATTTATCAAATATGTAAAGTATTCCGAGATGATGAGCATGGTCGCAAGCACAACAGTGAATTTACCATGTTGGAATGGTATCGTCCGCACTTTAGTTTAAAAGACTTGATGTTTGAAGTGACAGATCTATTAAATGTTGTTTTGGCTGAACGTTTTGGTGATGTTCGTCCAACAGTCTTGAGTTATAAACACGCATTTATTGATCGTTTAGATTTAAATCCGCTTAAGGCTACTTTGTCAGAACTTAAAGATGCAGCCCACCGAGTCGGGATAAATCTGGATTTGGGTGATGACCGTTTGGCATATATTGATTTGTTATTTTCACATATGGTTGAACCGAGTTTAGGCTTTGATACACCTGTATTTTTAACTGATTTCCCACCAGAATTGGCATCATTGGCGAAAACTAAAATTGATGAAGATGGTGAGTTAGTTGCTGCACGTTTTGAGCTTTATATCGAGGGACTTGAGCTTGCCAATGCCTATGATGAATTGATAGATGCAGCAGTTTTACGTAGTCGTTTTCAAGCGGATAATGCTGAGCGTGAAAAACTTGGTTTACATGTCATGCCTATCGATGAGTATTTATTGACGGCTTTGCCGAATATGTCGGAATGTGCAGGGATCGCTTTAGGAATCGATCGTCTATTGATGGTGGTGATGAACCAAATGAAGCTGGAAAAGGTGATTACATTTCCTGCGGATGTGTCTTAAAACATCATTTTCACCTATTATTCATATAGTCGGATAATAGGTGAATATATTGAATAAACATACTCGTTTTACGAGGAATAATAAGAATATGAATGATATAGAAATTTTATACAAATCCTTAAATGAGCGAAGACGACCAGAAGATATTGCTGAAATTATCAGAAAGTTGATTGGATCAGATTTAAATGCGCATGAACGTCAAATATTAGAAAGGGCGGCACGTTATGCACTCGTGCGTAAAAGTATTGCTTATACTTCAATGCCTGAACACTTTAGAGTTATCGTAGGCGCACAAAAGCAAGTAAATACGGCAAATACACTTTTTCATTTTCAGCCAATGGCTGAATTGGACTATTGTAAAACAGACGATATTAACCCTCTTTTACAGCAGATCGAAGCAACATTATTTAAAAAAGTCGGACACAATGATTTTGTTCAAGACAGGCTTAACAAAAATGAGCGCGATCATAGGCAGTTACAATTATCTAAGCGGCAATATAATAAAAAATGGCGTTTAGCTAAACGTATAGAAAAAAAGCAACAGACGATTCAAAAAGAACTGCAAAAGCTGGAATATGAGAAAATTGCTAAGCATGGTTTTGCACATCATTTAGGCTATAACGATTTTATTCAAGATCTCAATTCAGCATGTTTTATTGCATATTATACTGCTCGATGTAACTTACGTAGTGTTTTTACAAATACTTCACAAGAGCAACCATTTGATGAAATCTGTGAAATGCTTTTAACTCGCTGTAACGATTATCAAACTACCAATTGGTGGGCTATTGCTCAGGTATATATTACCCCTGAGGTGTTAGAAAAATTATCAGAAGTACAAAAAGGAAACTTGTTAGGGAAGTGGACCAGTGCTTTAGAAAATATCGCTCACTTTTTACGAGTACTTTGGCAAAATAATGATATTGACCGGCAAACCATGATCGTAAAGCGAGGCAATGATTCTTCAACTTGGAATCACGCAGCAGGTGCTTGGAATAAAGCACGAGATCAATGGATGCAATTGATTTATGCACTTGGGTTGGACTCAATTTTGGATGAGATCTGTTTTGGTAAAGTATTACGCCTTATGGCAGCAGATGTTGCTGCATGGCATTTTCAATCAGGTGGAAAGCTTGACCCAAATACACTGGTTTGGTCTCAATTGCCCTTACCTTGGGAGGTTATACAAGGACAAGCAGTATGTACCAAAACAAATGTGATCAAGCAATGTTTTGCGGTAAGTTTAGACCCCGAAAAATCGGGTTGGATTGCACCAAAGTTACATGGTATTGTAGCATTTAAGCCTACACCTGAATTGGTACATGGAGTAGCAATCAATCATCCTTTTTTAGCCAGTATTTTGAAAAGGTATAAATTTTTTTCTGGTAAATGGTAGGTTAGTTCAGTGGTAGAACGTTCGGCTCTAGGACCGAATGGACGCAGGTTCGAGCCCTGCACCTATCGTCCATTTTTAATGAATTGGTAATTAAATTGCAGCATTTACTTATATAGATAGTAAATAATTTAAGTATATGAAAATTTAATAAATTTTATATTTCTCTAATATGCTCAATAAAAAATTATCTTCTTGTTTCAAAAAAAGCTGGTTTTCAAAGTTGAATGAATACGCGATTAAAATATGATTTAAAGCAGATAAAACATGGTTTAGGGTTAAATATTTTGTTTGAATTAATATTGAAAATGCATTTGAAATTTCATTTAAACTAAACGAGTATTCGTTTTGTCCCATTTCGATATGATCTTTGATTCTGTTTTCAATTTGATCAATGCTGAACAATGGATTTTGAATAAAGTATTCTAAATAATCTGCAACCTCCTCTAAGATATCAAAGGGATAATTACGTTGATAGCGAATTGCATATTGAATCAATGGTTTGCGTAAAACTTCAAAATTTTTTCGTTGTGATGATGTAAGCAATTGAGCAGTTTTTGTTTTAATAATTAAATTCTGCAAGATCAATCCTTTCTTCTTTCTATATTTGAATAACAATCAAAACCTCTCAAATTTCTGAGAGGTTTTTTGCTTAAACCGTATGATGATGACCTAATTGATCTTTTAAATGCGCAATCGCCTCGATGCGTTTTTGAATCAGCATCTCACCAATATCAGCACCTTGAACTTCTGATGGTAAGTCTGAGGCTTTGATGCTACGTACAGTTTTCATCACCTCTAAAAGAAAATGAGCTTGAGGGTATTCACGATCTTCTAAACCTAAACGACCTTTTGCATCACATTCACAGGCTTGAACAAACGCTTCAACACGCTCTGGACGGCGCAATACGTCTAAACGTTGTAGTAAGCGCCATAATGTGCCTGCTTTTAAAGTAAAGGCTTGGTGGCATTTTAAATGCTCTTTACATACAGCAAGGGCAAGTTGTTTGGTTTGAGTTGGTACACGCAAACGATCACACACCGCCGTAACAGGTTGAATACCACGTTCTTCATGCATGATATGCCGTGGTAGCTCATCTTTTGGCGTAAGCGCTTTACCCAGATCATGTACCAGTACAGCAAAGCGCACATCTAAAGCATAATTGGCTTTACATGCTTGTTGCAGAGACATCAGGGTATGAATACCACAGTCAATTTCAGGATGATATTCAGGTCGTTGTGGTACACCAAACAGTGCATCAATTTCAGGGAATAAAACTTTTAAAGCACCACATTCACGTAATACTTCAAAATAAACATCAGCATGATCTTCCAATAATGCACGAGAAGTTTCTTTCCAAACTCGTTCTGGTGTTAAAGCTTGTAACTCACCAGACTCAGCCAATAGGTGCATTAAGCTGATGGTTTCATCAGCGATACGGAAACCATATTGGGCATAACGAGCAGCAAAACGTGCTACACGCAACACACGTAAAGGGTCTTCTGCAAAAGCACTAGAA
This sequence comes from Acinetobacter sp. Tol 5, assembly GCF_019702905.1. Classification (NCBI taxonomy): domain Bacteria; kingdom Pseudomonadati; phylum Pseudomonadota; class Gammaproteobacteria; order Moraxellales; family Moraxellaceae; genus Acinetobacter; species Acinetobacter sp. Tol 5. Next base: position 1,403,063 of record NZ_AP024708.1, read on the forward strand.
ACATGACGTAAAACTTTATGTTTAAGGTCATCTTGTCCGTGATAAGGGTCATAAACTTGACCAGCATCATCCATTGCCATGGCATTGATGGTGAGATCACGGCGAATCAAATCTTCTTCTAAAGTGACATCGGGATCAGTAAAAAACTCAAAGCCATGATACCCATGTCCTGACTTACGTTCAGTACGTGCGAGCGCATATTCTTCTTTTGTTTCTGGATGTAAAAACACAGGGAAATCTTTTCCCACAGGTTGATAACCTTGGGCAAGAAGTTGTTCTGGTGTAGCACCAACCACAACATAATCTTTTTCGTGATAGGGATGACCGAGTAAATGATCTCTAACGGCACCGCCTACTAAATAAACTTGCATGAAAAAACCTCTATTCTTGATGCCATCATGCAACAGAATAGAGGTTTTCTCAAGTACAGAACTTGAGTTGCTTGACTAAAGTTCTGCAGTATTTACAACTAAGCTGGGTTAGCCTTGAGCTTGTTGAATTTCAGCAACAGTTAAAGCAGTCATATTCACCAAACGACGTGTTGTTGCAGTTGGTGTTAAGATATGAACTGGCTTCGCAGCACCAAGCAAAATAGGACCAATCGTTACATTATTGCCTGATGTAGATTTTAACAAGTTGAATGAAATGTTTGCTGCATCAAGATTTGGCATGATCAACAAGTTTGCAGAACCTTTGAAGCGAGAATTTGGGAATGCAAAATGACGAATATTTTCGTCTAATGCCGCATCTGCGTGCATTTCGCCTTCCACTTCCAACTCTGGTGCAATCTCAGTCAAGATTTCAAACACTTTACGCATTTTCTGTGCGCTTGGATCGTTTTGGTCTGAACCAAAGCTTGAATGCGACAATAAAGCAACACGTGGCGTCATACCGAAACGACGGACTTCTTCAGCAGCTAAAATTGTCATTTCAGCAAGCTGTTCAGCCGTTGGGTTAGTGTTTACATAAGTATCGGCAATGAAAATATTGCGATCTTCAAGCATTAATGCGTTCAGAGTAAAGAATGTGCTACGACCATCTTTTAGACCAATCACATTTTTAACAAAGTCTAAATGAATGTCATAACTTGCATAAGTACCACATAACATACCGTCTGCTAAACCATGACGAACCAACATTGCAGCAATCAGCGTAGAACGACGACGTGACTCACGTTGAGCATACTCAGGCGTTACGCCTTTGCGTTGCATCAAGTTGTAATAGTCATCTGCAAACTTATCGTAATCAGGGTTTTTCTCTTGATCAACGATCGTGATGTTTACACCATGTTCTAGACGTAAGCCCAATTTCTTAATGTTGGTTTCGATGACAGAAGTACGACCCACAAGAATAGGTTGTGCTAAACCTTCATCAACTGCAATTTGTACTGCACGTAATACACGAAGATCTTCACCTTCAGCATAAGCAATACGTTTAGGTGCAGTTTTTGCTTGCGCAAAAATAGGTTTCATCATCAATGCTGAGTTATAGACAAACTCAGATAAACGTTGACGGTAAGCAGAGAAGTCAGCAATTGGACGACTCGCTACGCCTGAGTCCATCGCAGCTTGAGCGACAGCAGGTGCAATTTCCAAAATCAGACGTTGATCAAGTGGACGTGGAATTAAATAATCACGACCAAACGATGCAGATTTTTCACCATAAGATGCAGCATCTGCTTCAACATGTGCCATACGTGCAATTGCATGCACACAAGCAATTTTCATCTCTTCGTTAATTGTTGTTGCACCCACGTCAAGCGCACCACGGAAGATATAAGGGAAGCACAGCGCATTGTTGACTTGGTTTGGATAGTCTGAACGACCTGTCGCCATAATCACATCTGGACGTACTTCATGTGCATGTTCAGGCAAAATTTCAGGATCTGGGTTGGCTAAGGCAAAGATGATAGGATCTGCTGCCATCACTTTAACCATTTCTTTGGTCAAGATACCTGCTGCTGAAAGACCTAAGAACATATCAGCATCTGCAATCACATCTGCGATTTGAGAGCCTTCAATATCTTGTACATAACGCTTTTTCGACTCATCTAAGCCTTCACGTTTTGTGGTTAATAGACCACGTGAGTCTGCCACAATGATGTTTTCTTTTTTCGCACCAATCGCGCAAAGTAAATCTAAACATGAAAGTGCTGCAGCGCCAGCGCCAGAAGCGACAATTTTGATTTCATCAATTTTCTTACCGTTTAATTGTAAGGCATTGAGAAGTGCTGAACCAACAATGATAGAGGTACCGTGTTGATCATCATGGAACACAGGAATTTTCATGCGTTCACGAAGTTTTTGTTCAATATAGAAACATTCTGGTGCTTTAATGTCTTCGAGGTTGATTCCACCAAAAGTAGGTTCTAATGCTGCTACGATATCAACAATTTTATCAGGATCATTTTCAGCAATTTCGATATCGAAAACATCGACACCCGCGAATTTTTTAAATAATACGCCTTTACCTTCCATTACTGGCTTAGATGCCAATGGACCAATGTTACCCAGTCCTAAAACGGCTGTACCATTACTGACCACTGCGACCAAGTTACCACGCGCAGTATAAAGCGCAGCTTTAGAAGGGTCTTTTTCAATTTCTAAACAAGGTGCTGCGACGCCAGGAGAGTAGGCAAGTGCTAGATCATGTTGATTGACCAATTGCTTGCTTGGTGTAACGCTGATTTTTCCTGGTGTTGGAAATTCGTGATAGTAAAGGGCTTGCTGTTTTAAAGATTGATCATCCATCTGAATCTCGATTATTACATGTTCCAGCGAGGCTGGTGGTTTGACTAAATTTGATCGAATATAACATTTGTTGAACAATACCGACAGTCAAAAAGCAGTTATTTCCAACAAAGTTATAGATTTAAAGTCTAAAAAAATTAGCAAATCGTAATTAGCTTATGCTGTTCTAAATATTTTGTACTGTCTACTGAAGAAAGTGCTTTAGAAAAATAGAATCCTTGTAAAATATAGCATCCATGTTTTTCTAAAAATAATGCCTGTTCTTTGGTTTCTACACCTTCAGCAACAAGCGTAATCCCTATGGCATTTCCCATGGCAATAATTGCATTCACAATCGCTTCGTCTTTCTCTTGACCAATTTTTGAAATAAAGGCTTTATCTATTTTTAAAATATCAAATGGATAACTGGTAAGATAGGCGAGGGAAGAATAACCTGTACCGAAATCATCTAAAGAAATTGAAATATGGCGATCTTTCAGTTGTTTTAAAAGTAAATTGACTTGGTCTGATTTTTCAAATAAAGAAGATTCAGTTAATTCAAGTTCAAGCATATCACCAGAAATATTATATTTTTTAAGCGCATAATCAATATCTTCAATCAACTGACCACGATAGATTTGTTGGGCAACAATATTGATGGATACTCTAAAGTGATCAAAGCCAAGAGATTGCCAATACTGAATCTGTTTACAGGTTTCATGCAATACGATCAATCCAATATCAGAAATTAAACTGGTTTCTTCTGCCAGTGGAATAAAAATATCAGGCAAAATATAGCCAAGTGTAGGATGATGCCAACGCACTAAAGCTTCAAAACCATAAATACGTTGTGTTTTAACACAGATTTTAGGTTGATAGTGGACAGTCAACTCTTTATGTTTAATCGCTTTTCGAAGTTCGCTTTCTAAGTTTATACCTTGATTGAGTAAAGGTGTTTTCTTATCAGAATAAAAATAAACTGTATTGCCACCTAAGCGTTTGGCTTCTCTCAAAGCAGATTCTGCGTGACCATTTAAACTATCCAGTTGCAGCCCATGCTCTGGGTACAGGGCAATCCCAATTGAAAGCGTAATGGTTTGTTCTTGTGCATTGATTTCAAATGGCTGTTTAAATGCATCTAAGATGTTTTGTGCATGCTGATGAATATTGATATTACTGTTTAAATTATATATCACAGCAAAATCATCATTGTTCAAATAGGCAATAAGCGAGGCATTGCTACAACATAATCTTAAACGATGTGCCACTCGTTTGAGTAATTCATCACCTTCTTTATGGCTCATGAACTCATTAAACAGTTTAAAACGATCAATGTTAATGCGTAAAACCGCAAAGTTTTTAAATGTACTCGAATAATGGGTTAAATAATGATGAAGTCGTTGCTTGAAATAAAAGCGATTAGGCAGATCGGTGAGAATATCATAATGCTCTAGGTAAGAGAGTCGTTGTTCCTGCTTTTTGCGATCAGTTAAGTCCGTAATAATGCCCACATAGTTTGAAATTTTATTTTTTTCATCATAAATCGCATTAATATGTACCCAAAGCACCAACTTTTTCCCTGATGTGAAATCAATTTGTAATTCTGATTCAAATTCACCATGTTGGACTAAACTTTGGGTAATCACCGTATACATCTTTTGCGTACGTGCATTGTTGTTGAGTGTAATATCAAAGAGATGGCGACCAATCAAATCATTTTCGGTATATGCCAGAAGTTGTTCAAAATAGGGATTCACTTCTAAATAACACAAATTATTGTCTAAAATAAATACACCTTCAGCCACTTGTTCTAAAACATTCGCAGCCAGTTTTAATTTTTCTTGATCTGTTTTTTCTTTTTGAATATTGCGTTGAATACCCACCATTCTTAATGGTTTATTATTAAAGTTCTTTGAAACTACTTTACCAATATCCTGAATCCAGCACCATTGATCATCGCGCTTTACACGATAAATTGCTTCAAAACGTTCAGTCTTGCCTTTGAGATGTTGTTTAAGTAGCGTTTTATAATTTTCAATATCTTCAGGATGAATGAAATCATCTACACTGTTCTGTTTAAGATTTAATTGTCTAAATTCAGCATCACTCTTTGAGTCGGCGATTTCAAAGGTACGTTTCTCTATGTTCCAGACCCATGAATGAATTCCAGCGGTTTCATGTGCAAAGGTAAGATTGGCTTGATGATTCTCAAGACGATCATTCATTTGCTTAAAATCATATGTTCGCTCTTTAACTTTTTGTTCTAATAAATGATTATGCAGTTGCAACTCATTTTTCATGGTTTCAGTTTTGGAGATTTCATTTTTGAGTTGAAGCTGTAAACCTTTTGATTGTTCAAGTTGTTGCTGAGATTGTCTAATCAATACGCGATTTTTCAGATTTAAAATTTCCGAATTTAAGTAAATTTTATGTGAGATATACGCACTGAAAAATAACAATGCGAACCAAACAATAAATACTGTGCTATACACTTCATTGGTATTTTGTGGAAATAGTAATGGAATGCTGAAAACGGGAATCGAAGACGGAACAAACAAAGCGGTGAAATAACTGAATCGTTGATTCAGAAAGTTCATCGCCATGACATAAGAAAAACTCAACAAAAAACTGGATAAAAGAAAAGAATAAAAAGGGTTAAGTGTATCGGGTAATTTGGTCAATTCTAAATTGATAATATAGATGCCAATACCAAAGAGACTGCCTAAAATTAGACTAAAAAATTGAAAAAATACATGCATATGCTTAAAAGATTTTTTTTTCTTTTGATAAAGCATACAGGTTAGAAAAATACAGGTCGACAGGATAAATAAAACAGTGGCAGCAAACCAAGATGTCAGTAAATCGGTATGTGTCTTAAACAAATAAAGATAAATAAAGGCATCACAAATGCACGTAAATAATACCCAAATAAAAAAAATTCGGATATTTTTAACAGTCTTTCTGATGTTCGATGAATTCACATCATATGAAAGAAGCTCTTCCTGAACATCATTCATTAGCTGTTGCACCTCTGCTATTTTTAGAATGCGTAGGTTTAAGGGGAGCAACTATTGAAAATTTGTTAATTAATAGTCTCTTTGCTACTAAAATACTGTGAAATCACCAAATTTGCAATTGCTTTGTGTGATAGAAGTCACTTTTATGGGAAATAATAATTCAAAATAGACAGGGCAACGATAGGTGCAGTCTCGGTTCTTAATACACGTTGACCAATACACCAATTTTTAAAGCCATATTGGTTCGCTGTCAAGATTTCTGCTTCACTGAGTCCACCTTCTGGACCAATCAACAGTGCAAGATTTGAGGATGCATTTGCTAGAACATCGGTTTGCTCTTTTTCAGGAGCAAGAACAAAACGAGTCTCTGGTAATTTACTTTCCAGCCAGCTTTGTAAGCTCAAAGGAGCAAGAATTTCAGGCACAATATTCATCCCACACTGTTCACAAGCAGCAATCGCAATACCTTGCCAATGATCAAGCTTTTTTTGATCGCGGTCATATTTTAAACGCATTTCACAACGCTCAGAAGTCAGTAATTGAATTTTGGATACACCAAGTTCAACTGCTTTCTGTATGGCATAATCCATACGATCACCTTTACTCATGACTTGTCCTAGCAAAGCATTAAAAGCAGGCGTCCGATTATCGGAGTGAAATGATTGCACCGCAACAGAAGCTGACTTTTTAGCAACCTCTGTTAAGCGCACTTCATATTCTCCACCTTGTCCATTGAACAAAGTGGCTTGTTCACCGACTTGTGCACGTAATACCTTAACCCAATGATGAAATACGGTTTCAGTCAGTTCAACTGTCGTATCGACAGCCAGATACGTTTCAATATAAAAGCGAGGCATTCAGTTTAACTCACAAGTAAGGAATTCAATTTTTTGATTTAAGCTAAGCCAAGATCAAGGACAAGTTGACGGTTCGGTTCAGTGTGGTTCATTGTATAGAAGTGCAAACTCGGTGCACCACCTGCAATGAGGCGTTCACACAGCTTAATCACAACCTCATGACCAAAGGCTTTAATGCTGGCAGAGTCATCACCATAAGTGGCAAGTTGCTTACGAATCCATCGTGGGATTTCAGCACCCGTACCATCAGCAAAGCGAATTAAATTACTGGCATTGGTAATTGGCATAATGCCTGGTGCAACAGGAATATCAATTCCTGCTTTTTGGATACGATCTACAAAATAGAAATAGGCATCTGGATTAAAGAAAAATTGAGTAATGGCTGCATTTGCTCCAGCATTTACTTTTTCAATAAAGTGTTGAATATCTGCATCATAGCTTTCCGCTTGAGGATGCATTTCTGGGTATGCTGCGACTTCAATTTTAAAGTGGTCACCCGTATGTTCACGAATAAAACGAACCAAATCGGTCGCATAAGGGAGTTCACCTAGCCCAACTTGACCTGATGGTAAATCACCACGTAATGCAACGATACGATCAATACCCTGTGCCTTATAAATATCTAATAATTCAGCAATGCGTGCCTTATCATCGCCAATACATGAAAGATGTGGGGCAACAGGTGTACCTTTACCATTAAAATCATTAATTGCGGCTAAAGTACGTTCACGGGTAGAACCACCAGCACCATAAGTAATCGAAAAAAACTCTGGATTGAATTGTTGCAATTCTTGATGAACGATTTTAAGTTTTTCCGCACCTGCGTCGGTTTTGGTTGGGAAAAACTCAAACGAAATGGGAATACGTTTGCTCATGATTAAATCCTTTTTTATAAATGCTTTTTAATATCTTTCACTTTTACCCAATCCTCTCCCTAAAGAGAGGATATCCACTTTCAATATATAAACTTTAAAAGTGTAGGGTAGATAGGATGAAAACTTAGTATTTATAAGCTTCAGATTTAAACGGACCCTCAACTTGCACACCTAAGTAGTCTGCTTGTTCTTGAGTCAATTGTGTCAATACACCACCAAAACCAGCAACCATTGCAGCAGCAACTTCTTCATCCAGTTTTTTAGGAATTAATTCAACACGTATTTTTGCTGCTTTTTGATCTTCTGGAAGATCTGCAAATTTTTCAGCAAATAGATGCATTTGACCTAATACTTGGTTGGCAAAAGAACCATCCATTACACGAGAAGGGTGACCTGTTGCATTGCCTAAGTTAACCAAACGTCCTTCAGATAAAAGGATCAAATAATCGTTTTCATTTTCTGTACGATAAACTTGGTGTACTTGTGGTTTAACTTCAACCCATTTGTAGCCACGTAAATAGTTGGTATCAATTTCAGTATCGAAGTGACCGATGTTACACACCACTGATCCTGCTTTTAACGTATCCAACATTGCTGAGTCACACACGTGGTAGTTACCCGTTGTGGTCACAATGAGGTCAGTATTTTGAAGAAGGTCTAAGTTAATATCTTCTTTCTTGCCTGTTTGAACACCATTTTTGTATGGAGAAACGACTTCATAACCGTCCATACATGCTTGCATTGCACAGATTGGGTCAATTTCAGTTACGCGAACAATCATGCCTTCTTGACGAAGAGATTGAGCAGAACCTTTACCTACATCACCATAACCGATCACCAATGCACGACGTCCAGATAAAAGCATATCTGTACCACGTTTGATGGCATCATTCAGAGAATGGCGGCAACCGTATTTATTGTCATTTTTAGACTTGGTAATCGAGTCATTGACATTGATTGCTGGAACTTTCAATGTTCCATCACGGAACATTTCATGTAGACGTTGTACGCCTGTAGTTGTTTCTTCAGTGATACCATGAATTTTAGCGATGAGTTCAGGATATTTTTCATGAACAACAGCAGTTAAATCACCGCCATCATCTAAAATCATGTTGGCATCCCAAGGTTTGCCATTTACATTGATTTGCTGTTCAAGACACCACATGTATTCTTCTTCAGTCTCACCTTTCCAAGCAAATACTGGAATACCAGAAGCTGCAATAGCCGCAGCAGCATGATCTTGAGTCGAGAAGATGTTACATGAAGTCCAACGTACTTCTGCGCCAAGTTCAACCAATGTTTCAATCAAAACAGCGGTTTGAATGGTCATATGGATACAACCAAGAATTTTTGCACCAGCAAGTGGTTTTGCTGCTGAGTAACGCTTACGTAAACCCATCAATGCTGGCATTTCTGCTTCAGCAAGTTTGATTTCTTTACGACCGTAATCGGCTAGGGAAATATCAGCAACTTTATAATCTGTAAATGAAGCATTAACCGCGTTCATCACGATCTCCTTTATAAATAACAAATATTGATCATTCAGTTCGCGGATGCCGTTGTTGACCAGCACGAATGTCTGACCGAATCGTCGAGCCTAGCGATTTCACATTTATGTGCCTGTGAAAAAGTCGCAGCATCCCTCGACTGGCGACTATTGTACCTAGATTTTATTAGAGTTCAAATGTAGTTGGTTAATATTCAACTAAAAGATAAAATTAGTTTTTGGGCAAAATCTGTATGAAAAATAGTTCAGTATCAATAAAGCGATCAACATCATAATAAAGGCAAATAATGCATTTACATCAAATCAAACAATATTTAGGCGTTATATTTGTAGCTGTATTTGTGATTTTTGGCATATTTTTCTATTTTATTGCAGATGAAAATATTCACATTTTTCTCTATGTGTTCTTGTTCTATATCATTTTCTCTGTATTTCTAGGGCGCAAATTTTCTCTTTCCAAGCACAGCCATGTGCATGCTTTGGTGTTGATCTGTAGCTATTTTATTTTGCAGTGTGTTTATACCGCTTCACCACGTATACAATTTGAAGAATTTAAACTCTGGCATCCGACTTGGGAAAAAGTACAACACGTTCGTATCATTGATTACTCTGCTGAACAGTATCGAATCGGGCGCAGTACCAGTTTTGCTTATATGAATGTGATCTATGAGTATCGTTATCAACAAAAGATGTATACAGTCGAACAACCTGATATTGCTCGGCAGTATTATCTGTGGGTTACAGATCAATCTGATACTTTAAAGCAATCTTCACAGCAAAAGTTTGAACATTCAATAAACAAGCGTGAATTTGAGGTTTGGGTTAACCCAGCACAACCCCAAGACGCTTTTTTATTTTATTCTCAGAGGTGGTTTGATTTAAGAGGATCGTGGCTCGCTAAAATCTTTTTTATTGCCCAGTATTTTTTGGTTTTTGCCGTGGCTATTGCCGGTTCGATGTATGTAGTAGGACGATTAAGAAAGCATTTGTCAGGTTTTAGCCAAGCACTGAATCGTCAACCCGCTTGGTTGAGATATGTGCTGATCAGTGTGATATTTATTGTAAGTGTGATGACGTTACTTTTTCTTTGGATTGGTTTTATGGTTTTAAAAAGTCAGTATTGGGGCTGAAAAAATGATAGATATCGTTAAAATTATTGATTTACATACTTTTGCACTCAAACAAGCGATTGAACAAGCCTCAATTGAACAACGTAAAAGTTTGGTCAAAGCCCTTTTTAGTTTTTATGAGAAATTACCTCATTTTTATGTTTCTATTGAAAAAAATTATCAAATTACCATCAATAAATCCCAACTATTTAATGATATTGATCATGAGCTTTTGATTCACTATCAACAAAAGATTCAGCGCTCTAATGCGGCAATTGATGAATATGTAGATGATTATGAGGAACTGGATGAAATTGAAGTGATTTGTTTAGATGCTTTTGCAATGATGGTTTCAAAACAAGATAAATCTCAAGCATTGGTGGCTTTATTAAGTGGGGTCATCGAGCTACTAGACTACTATCAAAACTTTTCAGATCAACCTAAGTATTGGAACGCCATATTAGAAAAAGAAGTCCTTTTTCAAGAACAGATCATGAATGATATTTCGACTCACATTACTTTTGATGTCGATATTTACGCTCATCGTTATCAAAATATTGAATTTCCTGATTTGGATGGAATTTAATATTGTGATAAACAGAAATAGAATTATTCGTCAAAGTGGGTAGAACTGAGTGCTTAGATAGGGCAGATTATTTGTTTATAAACGATCCTTAATAGTTTTTTTTCATAAATAAAAAAATGATCATGTTGAACGAATCATATTAATATTGAAAGTTCGTTCTCCCAAAGGGATAAAACAAGGATGGGGAAGATTTTGTGTTGAATTATAATTTTTAAAATGCCTGATGCAAGAAACCTAATGTCGATATGAATAAAGATTAGTATTTTTAATGTAAATATGGGTTTAAAATTTATATATATTTTCTCCTATTTTATGAATATATTTTTTAACTTTTGATGTTTAAGTTTTTATAATTAATGACAAATATGCTGGTAATAAATGTATAAATTTATTTTATTAAGTGTGAGATGGTTTTATTTATAATAATTTTTTTATTTTAACTATATTGAGTGATCTTTTATAGTGGAGGTTTTATTTGTCAATACAACCTAGGTCTAATATTATATTTTTTATATCCAATTAAATTGGAGCTGATTGTCTATTAAATGATCTTTATAGGTGAAATTCAATAATTATAATTTTATTGAGGCGCCAGATTTATGGGAATCGAATGGTCAATCTGAAAATATAATTTTCCAAAAGGACGGTGATAATAATGGATATTAGTGCAACAAAAATATTGGGACAGTTGAATATACCTGTCAATCCGAAAACTCAAGCAGAATTAGAACAAAGATGGCAAGGAATAAAAGCGCTAAAAAAAACGGTTCAGACTCAAACTAAAAATGACCATGATATTTGTGTCACAAATACAGCTGGAGGCGATCATGTTAAATAAAGACCTCTTAAACCTTTCAGTTGTCGAGTTGGGTAAACGCATTCAAGACCGTAGTGTAAGTTCAGTAGATTTAACTCAACTCGTATTGAAACATGCTCAAGATTACAATGCAGAAATCAATGCATATATTTCATTTCGCGCAGATAAAGCCTTAGCAGAGGCTGCTCAAGCAGATGTAGAGATTGCGCAAGGAAACTATAAGGGCATATTCCACGGTATTCCAATGGGGATTAAGGACAATATTTATATTGGTGGTGAAGTGACCACTATGGCTTCTAAGATACATGCCAATTTCATTTCTAGTGATGATGCAACTGTGATTTCCAAACTCAAGGCTGCGGGCGCAATCATTATCGGTAAGTTAAATATGCATGAGTATGCATGGGGCATTACCAATAACAGTCCACATTTCGGTCCGTGCCGTAATCCATGGAATCTTGATAAGATTCCTGGAGGGTCAAGCGGTGGTTCAGGTGCAGCTGTTGCTTCAGGAATGTCGACCATTACATTAGGAACTGACACAGCAGGTTCAATTCGTATCCCATCTTCAGCATGTGGCTTAGTTGGGTTAAAACCAACTCATGGTTTAGTTGCAAAGTATGGTTGTTTTCCATTGGCATGGACTTTAGATCATATTGGACCAATGGCTAAAACTGTTGCAGACGCTGCTGCTATGTTAAAAGTAATAGCAGGATTTGATGAGCGAGATCCGACCTCTAAACACGTTGAAATTCCAGATTATATTGCCTTGCTCAATAGTGATGTCAAAGGTAAAGTCATTGGTATTAACGAAGACTATTTCTTTCATCAAGTCGATGCGCCGATTGAAAAATTAGTTCGTGAACAAATTGCTCAGCTTGAGCAGCGTGGTGCTATCATTAAGAAGGTCACAATCCCAGCATTGAAAAATGCTGAATATGTAGAATTAGTGACGAGTCTGTCAGAAGCCGCTACGATTCACCATGATGATTTACAGCAGCGTCCAAATGATTTTGGTGATGATATTCGTCTATTATTTGAATTGGGTGAGTTGCCAACGGCAGTAGAATATTTACAAGCTCAACAATTAAGAAGGGAACTAAAACAACAGTTTGCCCAAGCCTTCAAAGAAATTGATGTTTTGATTGCACCAACATTACCTATTTTGCCACCTGATATAGGCAGTTCAGTTGCAAAACTTAATGGTGAGCGTGTCGATCTATTAAATCATATTATTCGTTTTACGGGTCCGAGTAATTTAACAGGTTTACCTGCCTTAACTATCCCATGTGGTTTAATTGATGGGCAACCAGTAGGATTGCAAATCATAGGTCCTGCTTTTCAAGAACCAAAGGTATTTAATATCGCCTTAGCTATTGAAGAACAGGTAAAGTTTAATTATCAACAGCCAGTTTTAGACCGCATTTAAATCTTTTAACGTTTAAGTGCTAAGACAGGATGATAGAAATATGAGTCAAGGCTTGTATTTCTATTGGTTAAAATCATCATGCTGAGTTCAATTTTTGCAATGATACCCGTATTTGCCAATGATTCAACAGGTTATGTGAGGACAGGTGGAATTGAATACCTTAAAAATAAAAATATTGCGGTGTACAGTGAAGATTTATGGATCAGTAAGAAGTTAATTAAAGAAACTCAGCATCAAGCCTATATTATTAGGCTTGATGCACTGCTTTATTTTTCAGTATCTTCAATCGTTTTGACTTTATCTGCCCAGAAGTCTGCTTTTTCATCATCAATATCAACACCTAAGCCATGCTCATAAACACAGACCAAATCACGCATGGCTTGAATTTCACCTAATTTCGCGGATTGTTCTAGCAGTTCCACAGATTTAAGTAGATCTTTTTCAACCACATCACCACGACGATAAAAAATAGACAATTCTAATAATGCAGCAGGGTGTTGATGTTTTGCGGCTTGTTCTAACCAGCGATGTGCATGTTCGAAGTAGGTTTTGGATTCATCTGGATCTTCTTCTAAAATTTCTTTTGCATAATAAGTATAGCCTTCACCTAACCAGTACATGGCTTCTACATGTCCTAATTGTGCTGCTTTCAATGCCCATTCTTCGGCGAGTTGATTGTTATCTTCATCCTCACTTTGCATGTAAATTTCAGCAAGTTCAAATTGTGCAGCAGGATTTCCCATCGCAGCACGATTTAACAATTCTGAAGGGATTGAAAGTGGTTTAGACATAAAAATACCAATGTAAAGACAAAAGAGTTTTAATAAAAAAGCCAATCTAAGATTGGCTTAAGAGTATAACTGATTTTGACCAAACAATTTAGACCAGTAGGATGATACCTGTGATACAACTCACAATGAGGCAGATGATTGCTACAGTTTTTATTTTAGCGCTGTAATAGCTCAACAATGATCCTACGAATAATGCTGAAAAAGTGAGTATACCCACCCATAGGCTCAGCATACTACTCGGTTTTCCTGACATTAAGCAGATGATTAAAGAGATGAACAATAAGCCCCAACCTGATAGTGTCGCAAATAGGGTTGGTTTTTTTGCTAATTCATGACCATAAATTTGTTTTTGATGCTTTGACATAGCGCTGGCAAGTGCAATCATCGCTAAACTGAATATAGACCAAATCAATAAGAAGAAAATCATACAGCGATCTCCTTGGTTGCTGGTACATTTTTAGCTTTTTTGACTGGAAGCCCTTTATGTTTTTTGACTTTATAAAATGACAAGAAAAACAAAATTGCGATCGCCCATGTCATTAAATCAAAAGATGCAATCATCCATTGACCATTGGCAATACTGTTCCAAAGTGCTTGACCGCCTGTCATAAAATTAATGAGTGGTAACAGGGCATAGGTAACTGTTGCCAGCATTAAAAGTTCTAACCAAGCCTGACGATGTGGTCGGATTGCGGCATAAATTAAAGTTGCAAGCCATGCGATAAAGAAGGCACGAATTTCCCAGTTTAGACGTGCTTCTACTTCAAAAGGGATAAAACGATTGGCATAGAAATAAGCTGCACAAGCAATCGGTAATCCAATCACTGCAGCAATATTCATGACCTCTACAAAGCGATAGCCAAAAGATTTATAACCTTGTTTTTGCTGTTGAGGTGCTCTTTTTACACACCACAAGATCAAGCCCGTAGCCACCATTAAAGTGCCCAGAACACCAGAAAAGAACAATAACCAGCGGAAAGTCAAATCTAGTCCACGTGCTTCATGTAAGACAGTCACAACGTTGTAGATACCCATTGGAACAGAAGTATTTCTGGCTTGTAGATCATCAGAGATGTTTTTCCCCGTAACACCATCAAACTTTAAAACAGGATATACACCACGTTGTATTACACTTTTTGCATAAAGTGCTCGAAGTTCAATACTTGCATTGGTGGTGTTTGGTGCAATGATCTGAATTGACGCAATTGGATTGTCTTTCCACTGGATTTGTGCATTTGCAATAATTGGTGCTAAATCAGTGAGTGCTGCGGGCTGTCCAGCTTCTTGTTGATGTTTAGCACGTCTTTCACCACGTGAACGTTGTTCATTGCCCGCAGTTTGTTGAGCTTGACCAGTTTGCCCCTGAGCTGTGTTTGCAGTTCCGTTACGATTTTCTGTTGTTCGATTACGTGTATTATTCTGTTGAACACCACCACGCATTTCCTGAAAAAACTCTTGTCGATCTTCATAAACTTGGTTGATCCCCCAAGGCATAAACATAAACATGAGCAGTAACAGACCACTAAATGTGATCATGATATGAAAAGGGAGTGCAAAAACCGCTGTAGCATTATGTGCATCTAACCAAGAGCGTTGTCCTTTCCCAGAACGGAAAGTAAAGAAATCTTTAAAGATTTTTTTATGTGTAATGATGCCACTGATGATCGCAACAAACATTAACATGGTTGCTAGACCGACCAACCAGCGCGCCCAAATCCGATCTACGCCATAGAGTTCAAAGTGAAAGCGATAGAGAAAACCACCACCCCGAGTGTCTCGTGCTTCGATAACTTGACCGGTTGCACTGTCAATAGTAATGCGCTCACCACCACGGCGGGCTTGTAAATCTTCACCTTGTTTGCGGATGTTTAACTCAGTGGTGGTTTGTCTCGAATTTGGTAATTGGATGGTCCAACTGCCTGCATCGGGATAATTCTTCTGTAAATAATTTAAAGCAACTTGAGTTTGTTGTAATTGCGATGAGCTTGGAACAGATTGGTGAGTTTCAGGTTTCATCCAAACAGAAATTTCTGACTGAAAAAAGCTCAATGTTCCTGTTAAAAAAATCGCATAGAGTAACCAACCCAAAATTAGACTTGCCCATGTATGTAGCCAAGACATCGATTGGCGTGGACCTTCAACTTTTGCATCTACACGCATGTTAGTTCCCCATCATTTTTAAAATGATCAATAAAATGATGCATGGAACAACGATCCCTAAACTGGCTTTGAAGGTTTTGTTGACCATAAATACCCAAATGAAAGCAGCACAATGAATACAGAAAGCAAGCAGGGTAGATGCCATCGCAGCTGAGGCTCGATAATCTGCAAAAGTTTTGGCGATCACCATAGCGGACAAAGAGGCAAGTAAATAGCCACCTAAAATTGCTAAAGCAAATCGATAAAAAATCATGAAGCGGTATTTTAATAGGGAGGGTGTGGATTTAGCTCGTGCAGAGACAGTCGGAGTTGAAACTGATGCACTCAGCGCATCGAGTTCAGTCTGGCTATTCATAGGCAATCAAATCAATAAAGGTTAAAAATTAAGTAAATAATAACAATTATCATTTACTTTTTAAACATAAAAGTTAAATTTCATTCAAATAAAGCAGTGGATTTATTTTAAATTTTATGAATTGATCGTATATAAACCGCTCAGACCTGTTGAAAAAAATGTGTAAATTGATCGATCTAGCGAGCTTAGCCTTGATTTGAATTTTAAAGATATCTTAGCTAACACAAACCACACAGCGTATTTTTACTTTTATTTATATCTTGTATTGATCTTAATAAAAATATGGAAATAAAAATGTTTATTCATGCTGATGATGCCAAACAGCTGGCAGCAAACTCAAATCTCAATATTGAATTATACAAGATTCGCCTTGCTCAAATGATTGAAGAAAATGCAAAGCAGGGCAATACCGCAGTATTTACAGTTTTACCCAAGCATTTAGCCTTAGAAGATATACGAGCACTCTCTTCCGAGTTGACACAATTGGGTTATCACATTCGTTTTGAAGTCGATGAGTTTTTTTATACGTTCAATGTGTTTTGGAACTAATGATTCAATCGTAGATATATCTTGTAAATATCGACGATTGATCAAAAGCAAAGCTCTATAAAACTAAGACTGCTGGCTTTGATATTCGTTGATGACTTCAAGTGCAGCTCGAAAAGCTTCTTGAGTTGTTGGTGCGCCACAGTAAGGAAGGCTGTGTAATAGAACTTCCTGTATTTCTTCTACGCTTGCACCATTGTTTAAAGCACCACGAATATGACCTTTAAGTTCAGTTGGACTTTTTTGCGCGACCAAAAATGCGATGGTGATCAATGAGCGATATTTACGAGGCAATACACCTTCACGCTGCCAAGTTGAACCCCATGCGTGCTCATTAATCCAGTCTTGCAATGGTTCAGTAAATGACACGGTGTTGTCTTGAGCACGTTTGACAAAACTTTCACCCATCACTTCTGTACGGACTTTTAAACCATTCTCATAATCTTGTTTAGACATCATCGTTTTTCCTGTGCTGTTGTATTTTTGACACTATACTGAAATAGTTTAATGCCCCCATTGGCAATAGGTCTAAGAAAAAGCAGTGAAGGTGATTCACTGCTTTTGATAAAAGTTTATAGCATTGAGAATAGTGTATTCCCAAATATTTCTATGTTTGATGAAGATGGGGATTATCTAGTTCCAATACGCGTTCCAGTTTTTCGTCAAAAATATCGGTGAGCATACTGTCATAGCGTAACGCATTGTATTCCGCCAACTTATTTGCAAGATCTTGCTGAATTGCCCCACGACTGACTGCATCAGCCAAACGTTCCTCAAATGTAAGACCTTGATATTCACCTTTAGATTCCGCCTTTTTAAAGTGATTCCACTCATTTTCTACTGTTGTCAGTAGATTAAAGGTTGCTTCCATTCGACCAAAGGCATCCTGAGGATTAACCGAATAATAGACTTGAGTTTTTAGATAATCACGGAATGGATTGTTCTGCATGATCAATTCAGCAGCTTCACTCTTTTGACGATCACTCGGTTTTTTGAGCGGTCTACCGAATGGGAAGCAAACAAACTTCACCAGACCTGAGGCGATTGGAATCGGGAAATTATCAAACAAGCCGAAAAATGCTTCTTGTGCCAGATAAAGCGTTTCATCTAAAGCAAGTTGGGCATGTAATTGTTCGGCTTCACTTCTTTGACCATGTTCATAAAATTTGAGAATCGCCGTTGCAATGAACATATGTGAATGAATATCGGCTAATCGCCCTGAAAGCATTTCTTTACGTTTAATATCTCCAGCTAAAAGCCCTAAGCACATATCCGCAGTCAGTGCAAAGTCAGCACTGAAGCGATTGATGATTTTGTAATAAGGTTGAGTAAACTTGTCTGCGGAATCTGGTCGATGCTGGCTTGAACCAAACCAACCATATGTAAATGCTCGGGCAGCTCGGTTCAAGGTATAACCTAAATGCTGGTAGAGCATGGTATTAAAGGTTTCGAGAGCCGCATTTTTATCCTCAGCTTGTAAAAGTTGTAGCTCTTCAAACAAATAGGGGTGACAGCGCATAGAACCTTGCCCAAAGATCATGAGGGAGCGACTTAAAATATTTGCACCCTCGACCGTAATTGAAATCGGAATGGCTTGATACATGTTGGCAAGGAAGTTGCGTGGACCTTGTTGAATACCACGACCGCCTGTAATGTCCATACCATGATTGACCAGTTTACGCATGGTCTCAGTTGCATAGTATTTTGCCATTGCTGTCATCACAGCAGGCTTACCTCCTTGATTAAGCCCACAGGTGACTAAATAACGGAAAGCTTCAAGTTTATAAGTACCACTGACGATTTCACTGCTAACTTCTTGTACCCCTTCAAACTGACCTACCGAAAGCTTGAATTGTTGACGAATTTTTGCAAATGCACCGACAGATAAATAGGTCATTTCACTGGCTGCGGTTGACAGGGCAGGCAGTGAAATTCCACGTCCGACGGCAAGACATTCCATCAACATACGCCAACCTTTACCTGCATTTTCAGCACCACCAATGATCCAGTCGATTGGAATAAAAACATCTCGTCCCTCAACCGTACCATTCATAAAGGGTGAACCGCCCGGATGGTGGCGAGGTCCTACAATAACGCCTTCATGAGATGCAGGAATAAGCGCACAAGTGATGCCATATTCAGTTTTGCTTTTATCCCCCAATAGCCCTTCGGGATCATAAAGTTTAAAGGCTAAACCGACTACAGTGGCAACTGGTGCTAAGGTAATCCAGCGTTTGGAGAAATTCATCTTTAAACCGAGGGTTTGTTGTCCTTCAAAATCGCCATAACATACAACGCCTGTATCTGGAATTGCCCCAGCATCAGAACCAGCTTCTGGACTGGTCAAACCAAAGCATGGAATTTCTTCACCTTTGGCTAAGCCAGGAAGATAACGATTTTTTTGTTCGTCAGTTCCGTAGTTGAGCAATAACTCACCAGGTCCCAATGAATTTGGCACCATACACGTCACTGCCGCAGTCAATGAGCGAGATGCAATCTTGCTCATAATTCGGCTTTGAGCAAATGAAGTGAATTCACGTCCACCATATTCTTTGGGGATGATCAGTCCAAAAAAGCCTTTTTCTTTAATGAATTGCCAAGTTTGTTCATTTAAGTCTTTATTTTGATGGATTTCCCACTCATTCAATAATTGACACAGTTGTTCAACTTCGTTATCTAAAAATGATTGCTCTTCTTTTGAAAGTGTCGGATAAGGGTAATCATTGAATTTTTCCCAATCGGGTGCACCCATAAACAATTCTTTTTCCCACCAACTGGTACCTGCATCAAGCGCTTCACGTTCAGTGGTGCTCATACTTGGCATCGCATTGGCAAGCGTATTGTAGGCAGGCTTGGTCAATACTTGCATCCGCAGAGGTTCTATGACTAACACCAGACTGATCAGAATCAGTGGAAGACCAATGATCAGAGACCATGGGCTGATCAATGCAGCTAAGATTGAAACCACTATGGTGATCACAGCCCCTATGTTTCGAGACAGCGCGAAAAAGAAAATAGCCCAAAGTGTGATAATTTGAATAAGTATCGCAATGAGTAACAGCATAAACATATTACCTCTAGAGTTTTAATATTAGTTTTGAGAAATACGAAGACCTGATGACATTAGATTTATTCTTTCATTAAAAAATAAGGTGAAAAAATAAACATATTATTTATTAATAACGATTTTTTATCTAAACATTAAGGTAAAAGTATTGTTGTTTTGTGAGTATAAGTTAATCAATCTTGGTCACGATCTTACTCAAAGTCCATATAAGTGTGATAAGCAGAGTTTATTGGGTATTTATTCTATGAATACTTTTCAATTTTTTAGCAGCCTCAGTTTTGAACTGATTGAACGCAATCCAGCGTGGATCCTATATTTATTTTAAAAAATGAATCTGCTGATGTTATAAATTTGTGTTAATTTCCAGAATATTGATGATTTTTATTAAAAATGCTTATTTTTTGTGCAAATATTCGCTTTGATGCAATATTTGTGATGTACCATTTTTTTTCGAAATGTCGTTATCACAGATCTTGCGTTGACTCTCATAGCATGAAGGCTGATACTCTCAGGGTTAATTTTAAGCAAATCGGTTCGTAGGAGTCGGGTCACAAGCTCGGTTCTCAAAAACACAATCAACAGCAAGGGGCTATATATGGCTGGTGGAAAGTCAACAATCATTTACACACTGACTGACGAGGCGCCACTATTGGCGACTTATTCGCTACTGCCGATCATTGAGACCTTTACTAAGCCAGCTGGCGTAGAGATTGTCAAAACTGATATCTCTGTAGCTGCACGTGTCCTCGCTGAATTCGCGGACTATTTAAGCGATGAACAGAAGGTATCTGACAACCTTGCACAGTTAGGTCGTCTTACTCAAGATCCAGACACTAATATTATCAAACTCCCGAACATCAGTGCTTCTGTTGCTCAGTTAACAGCTTGCATTAAGGAACTTCAGTCTAAGGGTTATGCAATCCCTGATTATCCTGAAAATCCGACTACTGAAGAAGAAAAAGTAATCAAGACCCGTTATAGCAAATGTCTTGGTTCAGCAGTAAACCCAGTATTGCGTGAAGGTAACTCTGACCGCCGTGCGCCTGCTGCTGTTAAAAACTATGCGAAAAAACACCCCCACTCTATGGGTGAGTGGAAACAGTGGTCGCAAACTCATGTTTCTCACATGGATGAAGGTGATTTCTACCACGGTGAAAAGTCAATGACACTTGACCGTGCACGCAATGTGAAAATGGAATTAATTACAACAACAGGCGAAACCATTGTACTTAAGCCAAAAGTTGCACTTCAAGATGGTGAAGTGATTGATTCAATGTTCATGAGCAAGAAAGCACTGTGTGATTTCTATGAAAAAGAACTTGAAGATTGCCGTGAAGCAGGGATTTTGTTCTCTTTACACGTAAAAGCAACCATGATGAAAGTTTCACATCCGATCGTATTCGGTCACTGTGTGAAAATTTATTACAAAGATGCTTTTGAAAAACACGGTAAATTGTTTGATGAGCTCGGCATCAACGTGAATAACGGTATGGCGGGTCTATACGAAAAAATCGCGACTTTACCAACATCTCTACGTGAAGAAATCATTGAAGATCTTCATGCTTGCCAAGAACACCGTCCTGCATTAGCTATGGTTGATTCTGCAAAGGGCATCACAAACTTCCATTCACCAAATGATGTCATTGTTGATGCGTCAATGCCTGCCATGATCCGTGGTGGTGGTAAAATGTGGGGTGCTGATGGCAAACCTTATGACTGTAAAGCAGTAATGCCTGAATCTACTTTTGCCCGTATTTACCAAGAAATGATTAATTTCTGCAAATGGAATGGTAATTTTGACCCACGTACGATGGGTACTGTGCCAAACGTAGGTTTGATGGCGCAAAAAGCTGAAGAATACGGTTCTCATGACAAAACTTTTGAAGTTTCAGCTGCTGGTGTTGCAAACATCACTGACCTAGAAACTGGTGAAGTTTTGATGTCACAAAATGTTGAGGAAGGCGACATCTGGCGTATGTGTCAGGTGAAAGATGCACCAATTCGTGACTGGGTAAAACTTGCTGTAACTCGTGCGCGTAACTCTGGCATGCCTGCAATTTTCTGGCTTGACCCATACCGTCCACATGAAAACGAATTGATCAAGAAAGTACAAAAATACTTGAAAGAGCATGATACAACGGGTCTTGATATTCAAATCATGTCTCAAGTTCGTGCGATGCGTTATACACTTGAGCGTGTTGCACGTGGTCTAGATACAATTTCTGTAACCGGTAACATCTTACGTGATTACCTCACAGACTTATTCCCAATTATGGAATTGGGTACTTCTGCGAAAATGTTGTCTATCGTTCCGTTAATGGCGGGTGGTGGTATGTACGAAACAGGTGCGGGTGGTTCAGCGCCTAAACACGTACAACAACTTGTGGAAGAAAACCATTTGCGTTGGGATTCTCTTGGTGAGTTCTTGGCATTGGCTGTTTCTTTAGAAGAAATGGGTATTAAAGAAGACAATGCACGTGCAAAACTACTTGCCAAGACTTTAGACCAAGCGACTGGCAAGTTGCTCGACAATGACAAATCACCTTCACGTCGTACAGGTGAGTTGGATAACCGTGGTAGCCATTTCTATCTTGCGAAGTTCTGGGCTGAAGCTTTGACTGAACAAGAAGAAGATGCAGAATTAAAAGCAAAATTTGCACCTCTTGCACAAGCGTTAGCGGACAATGAGGAAAAAATCATTGCTGAACTTGCAGCAGTTCAAGGTAAACCAGCAGATATTGGCGGCTACTATGCTGTAGACACAGCCAAAGTTGAAGCTGTAATGCGCCCAAGTGCTACACTGAATGCAGTGCTAGAAAAAATCTAGTAAACCAATCAATTGATAGATAAAAAATCGGTGCTTAGGCACCGATTTTTTATCATACAAATCAAGCAATCTTAATTTTTACACCGTTAATAAGATCACTGTAAAACTGCTTGATATCACTTTTGATTTTTTGATTAATTCCAGGCCATTCTATAAATTCATAATATGATTTGTAATCTAAATTGATTTGTTCTTTTATATGGAATATTGCCTCAGAATTTTTTTCCAATAATGAGTTTACACAGATTAAAACTCTCTTATTATTAGAGTATTTAGATAAATAGTTTGATAAATTTGTTTTATCAGTTTCAGATATATTCCCTTCTTTTAATTTTTTTGCAACAATACAATTTATATCAATTATAACCTTATCGATTCTGCTTATATTCTTTAATATCGATTTTTTTTCATTCAAAAAAGTCTCAATTTCTTCATATTTTTTTGAAAGTAATAGTGCATAAGTATAAGAAATGATGTCATTACCTTCGAGTTCTTTATCGGAAGATTTATAACTTTTATCTAATAAATCTAAAGCAATATCATATTTAGAATCTGAGCTCTCAATTTCTGATAAACAAAAATAATAATCTTCAATTTTTAATTTATTTTTATTATCTATGACGAATTCTCTTAATCTGGAATTTATAGTTTCAATGCCAAATGTAGTGAATGTTGATGCAATAATATTCATATATTCTGTACATTCTTTAACTTTAAGTATTTCATCAAGATATTCTTCAAGGTTAGATAAGTTATGATTTTTTGAATAAATATATTTAAATCTATTTAATAAGAATTTTATATTTGTTTTTTTTAACAAATCATCTTCGAAGTTATTAAAGAAATTATTTATACTACGTAAGTCTAAATATTCTTTATTTTTGTGATTAGTAAGATCGATGGTTGTAATCTCTAAATATATTGATGAAATTGTTGCAGTAATTTTTTTTGCTTTCTCGTTATATACATTGTCTTTGATTTGAATTAAATCTTTAATAAAATCATTCATAAGTATTATATCTTTTTTGTCAAGAATATAAGATTTTCGTAGATTTATGGAAGAAATATTATGTTTATTTATTGTTGTTACAGTGTTTATTAGTTTAATTATTTCATTTGATATAAGTTCTTCTTTTTCATTTTTTAATTTTATGTTCCTTTCTTTTGGTAATTCTTTTGAAATTCTAATATTTAAAAGTTTGTATTTTATTTCATAAGCATCATTATCTAAACTTGAATCTAATGATAAGCTTTCATTAATTAGTTTCTCGCATTCATCAAAGTTCAATTTAAGCAGGTTTTCCTCATTTTCAATATTATAAATAAATAAATTGACTAAAATATTTTTAAAAAAATAATTATCATGTATTTTATTGTTAATCTCTAGTAAGAAGTCAACTTTATCTGTCAGGCTATCTATAAAAGATAATTTCCACTGATAAAATTTTGGATTGAATGGGTCTTCAGAAATTAAATTTTCTATGATTTCGATTGCTAAATTATTCTTCTTCATTAACTTATAAATTCTGATTTTCATTGATGTGTAACTTTCTTTTAAATCATCCTCTATTATATTTCGCAGTTCTCTATTGATTTTTTCAAGAGCTTCCTCAAAGTTGCACTTTTTAATCAATCTTTCTACTTCTAATAAATTTTTTAAATTCTCTTGAGAAATACTTGTATTTTTGTTTTCATTTAACTGCCGAATAAGATCAGAAATATCTTGATTATTTCTTGCTGTAGATACTTCTTCAATAAATTCTTTTATCAATATATTATTTTTATTTGAGTCTTCATAGTCTTGAATAAATTTTTTTATGCATTTTTCACGTTTTGAATCACTAGAAGAATCAATTAAGTTTGGTTTTATATTAACATGATGACAAAATTCTGTAAATAATTCATCGAATCCATCAATTTCTACACAATAAACTTTATCACGCCATAAAATTTTTCGAACTTCATGGCTAATTTCATCATCAGCTCTAAAACACCAATAAAGTCCATTTTTTAAATATTCTTCTTGTTGAAGTAAATAATTTAGTACATCTAAAATTGATCTATCTTGACCAGAGTAACCTACAACAATTAATCCATTATCTTTGGTAAATTCAATAAATTTTTCTTTGATATTTTGTTCTAATGATTCGGTTTCTTTAATTGTATTTTTAATATCATCATATAAATAATCACCATGCAATTTGATAATTTTAGGTCTTTTAGAAATAACTGATACACTACCAACAGCCGAATCATGTGCACAAATTAATGGTCTGGTATTCGAAAACTGATAGAATGCCTCATTTATTAAATCATCAAAATTAGTTGTAAATATCGTATTAAAATAATAATTGTTTATAAGTGTAATCAAATGCAAATAACCAATTGATGGTAGTTTTTCATCAACTAAATTTTCAACAAATCTTCTGCGTTGCGAAGGAAGGTCAAACTTTCTTTCGAATAATGAAGAATATTCATTTTGCGGATTATACCAATGGCCTTGTTCACTGATTAGATAATTTACCGCTCTGATTTTTGCTTCTTCTTCATATTTATTATTGTCTAAATTACATAGCCCTTCATAATAGTCACCATGATATTGCTCATATATTTCTTTGCGCCAATTATGAACAAGATGTCCACCGCTACTAATTCCCGAACTAACAGAAGCACCAGCTCCCAAAAAAATACTATAGTTAGGATGAGACACAGGACTTTTCCCAACATAATTTACAAGATCTTTTACTGATCTTTTTTTGTTTTGTAGTTCTTTTTCAACAAGTTCTTTAAATTTCATTGTAGCCATAATATACCCTTTAAATTTATAAATTATTATTTTTTATCATAGCTTTTTAGTTATTGAAATTCTAGCAATAACATTAAATTCTTTTATTATTTATTTTATATTAAAAAGCCCACCAAGGTGAGCTTTAAGCATCATTAAATTTTAACGACCATTACGTCCACGACCACGTGGAGCTTTGGTATTTGGACGTGTAGTTCCATTGGTTTTGCGACGCGGTTTTTCGCTGTCATCCATCTGCCAAATACGTTTGGTTCCAGATTTTTTAGTAGAACCATCTTTGTTCTTACGTACCATCGGTTTTCCGCCTGTACCGCCTGGCTTTTTGACATAAGAACGCGAACGATACGGTTCTTCCGCAGGTACATTTTGGAAATCAGGATAAAGCAATGGTTCGATTTCTTTTGTTTCGCCCGGTTGTAAACCCATCTGAACTAAATCAATTGCACCGATTTTGGTACGAATCAAACGTAAAGTTGGAAAACCAACAGCAGAGGTCATACGACGCACTTGACGATTACGCCCTTCACAAATCGAAATTTCTACCCATGAGGTAGGGATATTGGCACGGAAACGTACGGGTGGATCACGGTCCCACAACCATTCTGGTTGTTCCACTTTAGCGGCTTGAGCGGGTAAGGTTATACCGTCTTTTAACTCAACGCCTTTGCGCAACTGCTCAAGTGCTTCTTCAGTAATATCACCATCGACTTGAACCAAATAGGTCTTAAACTTTTTATTGGTTGGATTGGTAATATACTGATTTAGACCACCATGATCAGTTAAAAAAACTAAACCTTCAGAGTCCATATCAAGACGACCAGCTATACGCAAGCTAGGATCGTCAACGAAGTCAGATATGGTCATATGTGCTTCGTCTTTACGAAATTGGGAGAGGACGTCATAGGGTTTGTTCAGAATGACAATTTTCACTTTAAGCCACTAATATATATAAATAAAATTTTTGGGGTTTGATTTGTTACCCGATTGAATACCCGTTTTGATAAAAATGGGGTGGTTTAGGTTGCAAAAAGCCCAGTTGATTGTGGACTACTATAACAGATTCAGCTTTGTATTCTTCAACTTTATTTGTCATTCAACAGGAGGAGTAAAAGAGCACCTGACTTTGATTTTAGATTTTTGAATATTTACACGGGCGCTGGTTTTCCTTAAAAATACTGTCTACAGTCATTTAATTGGTTTTTTAATGCATTAAGATTCAAATGAAAGGAGCGTTCTGTGATCTTTATTGATTTATTTTAAGGATCAAAATTTATTGATTTTGTAGAAATAAAAGAAACCTATGATTTTTATAAAAAATACATTCTAGAAAAGCATTAAATCATGAAACAATGCGTTTTATTAAGTTGAGAAATGTTGTTATTCCTCGTATAAATCTCAAAAAATGATCGAATTCGATTACACTGATCTTGCTAAAAAAGTGGTCGCAAATATTGCTCATAGCGCAATTTTTTTGGATTTACTCACTATAAGAAAATGGAGATCCTGAACAATGGGTTATCAGAAGATCGTAGTACCTGCAGATGGTAGCAAAATTACTGTAAATGCAGATTTGTCACTGAATGTTCCAAACCATCCGATTATTCCTTTTATTGAAGGAGATGGTATTGGTGTGGATATTACACCTGCTATGAAGGCAGTGGTCGATGCCGCAATTCAAAAAGCTTATAGTGGCAAACGTTCGATCGAATGGATGGAAGTTTACTGTGGTGAAAAAGCCAATAAAATTTATGGCACTTATATGCCAGAAGAAACTTTTGAAGCACTCAGAGAATTTGTAGTTTCGATAAAAGGTCCACTCACAACGCCTGTAGGCGGTGGAATTCGCTCACTTAACGTTGCTCTACGTCAAGAATTAGATCTATATGTCTGTGTGCGACCTGTGCGTTGGTTTAAAGGTGTACCATCACCTGTCCAACATCCCGAACAGACAGATATGGTAATTTTCCGAGAAAATTCAGAAGATATTTATGCGGGTATTGAATGGAAAGCTGACTCCCCAGAAGCAAAAAAAGTGATTAAATTTCTTAAAGAAGAAATGGGTGTCACTAAAATCCGTTTTGAAGATAATTGTGGTATTGGGATTAAACCTGTTTCAAAAGAAGGTACCCAACGTTTGGTGCGCAAAGCGATTCAGTTTGCGATCGATAATGATAAGCCGAGTGTAACTTTAGTGCATAAAGGCAATATCATGAAATACACTGAAGGTGCTTTTAAAGAGTGGGGGTATGAACTTGCATTAGATCGCTTTGGTGGTGAACTAATTGATGGTGGACCTTGGGTCAAAATTAAAAATCCAAGAACAGGCAAAGACATTGTTATCAAAGACGTGATTGCCGATGCATTTTTACAGCAAATCTTAATGCGTCCTGCTGACTATTCCGTGATCGCTACTTTAAATTTAAACGGTGATTATATTTCTGACGCACTTGCAGCAGAAGTAGGTGGTATTGGTATTGCGCCAGGTGCAAATATTGGTGGTGCAATTTCTGTATATGAGGCAACACACGGAACAGCACCTAAATATGCAGGACAAGACAAGGTAAATCCGGGGTCTATTATTCTTTCAGCAGAGATGATGCTTCGAGATATGGGCTGGACTGAAGCTGCCGATTTAATTATCAAAGGCGTTTCAGGCGCGATTTCTGCAAAAACTGTTACTTACGATTTTGAGCGTTTAATGCCAGGAGCTACTCTACTTCGTTGTTCAGAGTTCGGGCAAGCGATCATTGAAAATATGGATAATTAATCTAAAGACAACATAATCTAAGGTCTGCCAAGTGCAGACCTTTTTTATCATGGTTCATTATTAACGATGCCCAGCTACAGCAAAATCAAAGCATGACTTTGTTTGCAATGTAAATATTGGCATTGTCTGAGAGGAACATTGCCTGTGTAAATCATTCGAAATTTTTTCAAAATATTAGGTAGTAGCAATAGCTTAATGAGGTAGATTTCCAAACAGGAGGTACGCTTTCTATCTCTTTAAAAAGCTGTACTTTTTTCAATATCTATTTATTTCAAATCGCATACTATAGATACCATGTATATCACTATCATTAAATAATTTATATTCATCTTAGAATACAGTTATTTATTTGAAAAATTGCCCAATCATTCATGATTTTATTCAACTTTAGGCGGCTTGTGATTGTACTTCATTTGGATTGCTGTAGACTGAATTTAGATTCTATTCATACGTTAAATTATTATATTTAAAAAGGTTTAGTTCCATGAATACAGAAATAGATCCGTATGTATTGGTTGCACCTGTTCATCAGCTTAATTTTATTCATCAAGACCAACAATGTATTGATAAAAATATCACAGCATCACAAGCTTATCACCTAATGACCAGTACACCACCAAAATGGTTAAAGATTGCTTTTAAAATTCGAGACTTTTTTAGTCTGCATCTGGGTGGTGTACAGCCTATACAAGGTTTTAACTCTCAATCTATGGCACTTGAGCAGGGTGGAAAAGCAGATTTTTTTGATGTTATTCAAGTTTCAGATCATGAACTTTTTTTACAATCAAGCGATAAGCATTTAACTGTATTGGTGGTATTAAAGATCGAAAACTATGATGAGCAGAAAAATCTGCTTAGAATTTTTACCAGTGTTGTCACTTATAATTTTTTTGGGAAAATTTATATGCTTCCCGTTTCTATGGTACATGGTGTGATTGTACGTCGCCTATTGAGAAATTTGAAATAGCATGAAATTTACCATAATGTGAACATGACAAAATGCTGTAAAGATTTGGCAAAAAAAGTCATATTTCACCCTTTATTGTGATACAAAAATCAGAAATTAAAAAAAACTCCTGTGTAAATAGCAATTTAGCTCATTTGTTGATATTTTGTTGAAACTTAAATGGAGTGCACGTTGTGAAAAAAGTCTTGTTGGTTGTTTTAGCTTTAGGGTTTTCTCATCACGTTTTAGCTAAAGAAGTACATAAGTGTGTGTTGAAGGGTTCAGTAACTTATCAGTCTCGACCATGTGTAGGAATGGCTGTACCAAATCCACAACAACAGCTTCAACAGAAGCTAACGCAGCGAACGGCTACACAAAACTCCCAACAAAACGTAAAGCCTCAACCTGAGATGCACAAATATTCTCAACAACAGCATCTTCAGCGTCATTCGAGTAATGGTACGAGCAATGAAATCCCAGATACCGTTGAAGGAAAGAAGAAGAGTTTAGCAATTGCGCAAGCTGCTTATCAGTCTGCTAAAGACCGATGATTTCTTTATATTGATGATGAATGCTTTGATGGCTAAAGTTTTGATTTTTAAGATGCTGGCTAAAAGCAAAGCTAAAGTTGTATCTTGAATAAGACTTTATTAACAAATGAGTCTTTGATCAATTTTCGATTTTTCATATATTGAATAGGTTTGTTCTGTTATATTATTACGCCTACTTAAATTTATTGAAAGATTTAAATGTATGTCACAGACAAGTTCGAAGAAGTTTCCTAAAGTTTATTTGCTTGCGGCATTGGGATTATTATTTCCAGTTTTTTTAGTGGGGATGGCATTTTTAGCTGCAAAAAGTGATGCAGAAACTCAGCGAGAGTATGATCGAATTCGTCAAGAGCATGCAGAACGGATTGAATTACAAAAACAACAGCAAAAATCGCAACAAGACACCACTCACACAAACCAGAATTCTAGTACTGTATCTTAATCAGATCACAGCAAAAAGTCTTGACCAATAAAAACCGCCATTTGGCGGTTTTTATTTTTTAAACTTAATTATTTGTTTTTGTCTTTTAGCTGAGGAACTGCAGATCCCGTACCTACAGCCAATAAGCCTGTATTTGTATAGATGCTGAGTTTTGCACGTGTATCGGTAATATCAAGATTACGCATGGTTAATTGACCAATACGATCGGCAGGGCTAAACATTGAATCACCTTTTTCCATCGTCAAACGCTCAGCTTCATAAGTGAGGTTTTCAGATTCAGTGTTCATGATGGTGTAGTCATTACCACGACGTAACTCTAAAGTTACTGTACCTGTAATGGCTTTTGCTACCCAACGCTGTGCTGTTTCACGAAGCATTAATGCTTGAGAATCAAACCAACGACCTTGATACAATAAACGTCCTAAACGTAAGCCGTTAATACGATATTGTTCGATAGTATCTTCATTGTGAATACCAGTAACAAGGCGTTCATATGCAATATGAAGTAGAGCCATACCTGGAGCTTCGTAAATACCACGAGATTTTGCCTCAATGATACGGTTTTCGATTTGGTCGGACATACCTAGACCATGACGTCCACCAATACGGTTTGCTTCAAGAATAAATTCAACAGGGTCTTCGATACGTTTGCCATTTAATGCAACAGGGAAGCCTTCTTCGAAAGTAACAGAAACTTCTTCGGCTTCAACTTTTACGTCATCTTTCCAGAACGCAACGCCCATAATTGGATCAACGATTTTGATACCCGCATTGAGATATTCAAGATCTTTAGCTTCATGTGTCGCACCTAACATATTTGAATCTGTTGAATAGGCTTTCTCTTTCGACATTTTGTAATCAAAACCATTGTCGATTAAGAATTGTGACATTTCAGCACGACCACCCAACTCATCAATAAACTGTTGGTCTAACCAAGGCTTATAGATTTTAAGTGCAGGATTAGTCAACAAACCATAACGGTAGAAACGTTCAATATCGTTTCCTTTGTAAGTTGAGCCATCACCCCAAATATTTACGTCATCTTCTTTCATTGCGGTAACAAGCATTGTCCCTGTTACTGCACGACCTAAAGGTGTAGTGTTGAAGTAAGGAACACCACCAGTACTGATATGAAATGCGCCACACTGAATCGCAGCAATACCTTCTAATGCAAGTTGTAAGCGGCAGTCCACTAAGCGTGCTTTAACAGCGCCGTAGTTTTCAGCTTTACGCGGAATTGCATCGTAGTCATCTTCATCAGGTTGCCCTAAGTTTGCTGTATAAGCATAAGGTTCTGCGCCTTTTTGCTTCATCCACAATAAAGCTGCTGAAGTATCTAGACCACCAGAAAAAGCGATACCCACTTTTTTGCCTACTGGTACATTCTGCAAGATCGTTGCATTGTCAGTCATTGCTCGTCCTAACTATTTCGAAAGAGGCACCACATACATGGGTGGCCATTGAGAATTTTATAAACGCGGTATTGTAGCACTTTTTCGGTCAATGTTTTATGGGATTTAAATGTTATCATTGAAAAAAATAGCAATTTATGCAGTTAAAGTAATCTACTTAAATTCCGGTTCGTGCCGCTTTTGAAATTATTGAGATAATTCAAAATTCAGATCAACTGGATTTTTAGATGTACTGTTTGCTTTGGCTTATATGGTTAATTTTTTGGAAAACTCATACAGTAAAATTAATTTTAATTAATTAATAAAATCAACAGAATATATCTATTTTTTTAATTTAACAAAAGTCAGAATCCATTCATGAAGCGAAAATAAGTCTGACTTATGATTTTTAAAGCTGATCATTCAAGCCGATAAATTGCTTTTCAATTGGGGTAAAGACATGCTCACTTCGAGTAATTAAGTAAAATCCTATATCTCGATATTGTTCAGGTGTTTCACGATAATACTCAATATTAAATTTTTTGATCAGTGATTTTGCGATCATTGAAATTCCCATACCCAATTGAGTGAAATTCACCAGCGCTTCATGATCATAAATATGGGTGAGCTCACCTTTTGTTAAGTTGTAGTCCGTATAAATATGATCTAAGGTTGTGGCATAACAACATTCTTCTGAAGCCAACAGAATATTTTGGTGATTGAGACAATCCTCAAGATTCTCATGGTTAATAACACTTTTACCAATGATGACCAGTTGATCTTCTGCCTTTTGAATATATTGTATGTTTTTCTGTTTGGGATGCCCAAGTACATAACCGATATCTAAATTGCCTGATAAAATTTCATCTTCGATGTAGCCTGTTGCACCGGTTTTCATCGTAATTGAAAGCTCTGGATAGGTTTCGTAAAGTTGGCTAAAAGACGGGTAGAAACGCATGCCTCCTAAGCTGGTATTGGTACCAAAACGAAGGTATTTTTCTTGCTGATAAATCTTATTTTCAGTCTCTTCCCAAGTAAAGATCATCTTTTTGTATTGTTGGTAAAGATTCATACCAGACTCAGTCAGTTCAACGCCTTTGGGTTTGCGGATAAATAACTGACGTTTGTAGTGGTTTTCAATTTTTTTTATTTTTGCGGTCATATTTGACTGCAAATAGTTAAGTTTGTGGGCAGCAGCAGAAATACTCTTCATTTCGGCAACCGTTACAAATGACTTAATATCTCCGATGTCGATATTCATGACAATTCCTCAAACCTATTCGCTTTTAATAACAATGTTGAATTTTCAAGTGTATTAAAAAAAATGATGGATGTATTAAAACATAGCATTATTCATGATGTCATTTATTTTTTAAACTAAGTCTACTTTCCATCTGTATGAGTACAGCAAATGAATCTTAGAGTAATGGGTGCAATCGTTTTGTTGTGTCTCGTTTGGGGATCATTGTGGGGGCTGGTCAAACACAGTTTGCAGGTTTTTCCTCCATTTTTATTTATTTCTACACGGTTGATTTTAGCTGCCTTGACTTTGATGTTGGTTCAACGTTTATTGCGTAAATCTATTTTTCCACAAAGAGGAGAATGGAAAAAACTGATGATTTCAAGCGTGATGATTTGTATTGGTTTTTATGCGACTCAAACTTTTGCCATGCAATTTGTAGATTCAGGCTTATCTGCGGTTTTGGTGTTTACGATGCCGATTTTTATTGGTGTACTGGCACATTATGTACTTAAAGAACGTTTAAATACCCAGAAAATGCTTGGACTGATTTTAGGTACTTTGGGGCTAGTCGCAATTCTTTGGCCACAATTGCATGATTTACATTTCGACTTATCTTTGATTGGACAGGCTTTCTTGATTTTATCGGGCTTCTTCTGGGCACTGACAACTGTTTATATCAAACAGAATTTTGCCACTTATGACAAAATGAAACTGACCATTTGGCAGTTGTTAATCGGTGGTTTTGTTATTCTGATTGGTGCTGTTATTTTTGAGCCTATTGATGTGCATGTATGGATAAACCCGCTCAATGACTCGATGTTATTTTACATTGCGGTAGTCGGAACAGGGTTTGCTTTTGCACTGTGGAATTGGATTGTGAGTCAGGTGAATACTTTTGTGGCATCCATTTCGATTATGTGTATTCCTATTTTAAGCTTATTTTTTGGCTATATGCTTTGGCATGAACCGATTACTTTGAATATCTTGATTGGTGCGGCATTTATTTGTACAGGTATTATGATGAGTTCTTTAAAGATTCAAATGAAAAAGAAGGTCGTTACACCTTTGAATTGTGAGCATCGCTAAAGTAGAGCAAATGAATTTATATTCATAATAATTTCTGTATCGTATCAATCCACAAAATCAGTAAAACTTTACTGATTTTGTTTTTTATATGATCTATAGCATGCATCAAAATTTTGAATTTTTAAAATGATCAGACCAATAATGAAAGTGTGTGATTAATATCGTAATAAAAATATGTTTTGATATTGGTTAAAATTTGCTTTTTAAATATCGTTTTAGACTAAAGTCGTATAAAAATAATAAAGCTTTAAAAAAAACCTTTAAAAACAAAAATTTTAAAAATCTGTCTGTCTAAGAAATGAGAAAATATGCAATTAAAATAATAAAAACACTCTTAAAATTGGTCATACCATTTTATGAATAATTGGGTAACTATTGATCTTTAAATCAGCAAAAATTACTATAAAGTAAAAATACACGTTATTTTTTTGTTTTTAACTTTATATTGGTCATACCAATTATTGAGAAATAAATGGGTGATTTTATCAAACTCGACGTTCTGGCAAGCATTTCAAGGAGATGACAATGCTTCAACATTGGCAACAGATTTATGATCCAATGGGTAATATCTGGGTATCCAGTGCCATTGCACTCATTCCAATTATATTTTTCTTTTTGGCCCTAGCTGTATTCCGCATGAAAGGAAGTGTTGCGGGGACAATTACAGTCATATTGGCATTATTGGTTTCTTTATTTGCTTATCAAATGCCTACCATGATGGCATTGGCATCTATGGTCTATGGCTTTTTCTATGGCTTGTGGCCAATTGCATGGATCATTATTGGTGCAGTATTCCTGTACAAAATTTCGGTTAAAACAGGGCAGTTCGATATTATTCGTTCTTCGATTCTATCGATTACAGAAGATCAGCGTTTACAAATGCTGTTTGTAGGTTTTGCTTTTGGTACTTTCTTAGAAGGGGCGGCTGGTTTTGGTGCACCTGTGGCAATTACCGCAGCATTGTTGGTCGGGCTTGGGTTTAAACCACTGTATGCTGCTGGTCTGTGTTTGATTGTAAACACTGCTCCTGTTGCATTTGGTGCTATGGGAATTCCAATTATTGTTGCTGGTCAAGTATCAGGTGTTGAAACACATGAAATCAGTCAGATGGTCGGACGCCAGTTGCCATTTATGGTGCCCATTGTACTGTTCTGGATTATGGCGATCATGGACGGATGGCGTGGTGTTAAAGAAACTTGGCCTGCGGTGATTGTTGGTGGTGGTGCATTTGCGATCGCTCAGTATTTAACCTCAAACTTTGTTGGTCCTGAATTGCCAGATATTACAGCATCTATTGCGTCTTTGATTTCACTTACGATTTTATTGAAGTATTGGCAGCCTAAACATATCTTCCGTTTTGCCAATGAAGATGCCAGCATGAATGAAAATCTGGCAGAGCAAAAACAGCAAAAATATACACTTGCTCAAATTGCGAAAGCTTGGTCGCCATTTGCCATTCTGACAGTCATGGTAACAATCTGGAGTGTAAAACCATTCAAAGACTTGTTTACCAAAGATGGTGCATTGCATGATTTGGTGATTTCAATCAAAGTGCCTTTCTTGCACCAAATGGTGCAAAAGATGCCGCCAGTGGTATCTGAAATCAAAGATTATGATGCGATTTATAAGTTTGATTGGTTTTCAGCAACAGGGACAGCCATTATTTTTGCTGCAATCATCACCATCATTTTCTTAAAAATGAAGCCTAAAGAAGCTGTAGTCACTTTTGGCGAAACAATCAATGAATTAAAAATTCCAATTTATTCGATTGGTATGGTATTGGCTTTTGCTTTTATCGCTAATTATTCAGGGATGTCTGCAACCTTGGCTTTGGCATTGGCACATACAGGGCAAGCATTTACTTTCTTCTCGCCATTCTTAGGCTGGTTAGGGGTGTTCCTGACGGGTTCGGATACTTCAGCCAACGCATTATTTGGTGCATTACAGGCAACCACGGCACAACAAATTGGAGTGCCAGAAGTATTGCTTGTCGCAGCGAATACCAGTGGTGGTGTGACAGGAAAAATGATCTCTCCTCAATCGATTGCAATTGCCTGCGCAGCGGTCGGGCTTGTTGGTAAAGAATCAGATTTGTTCCGTTTTACCGTGAAACACAGTATAACGTTTACAGTAATGATCGGTATTATTATTACCCTACAAGCTTATGTGTTCCCATGGATGATTCCATGAGACTCAGCGACATTTAACCAATGCAATATTAAGGAAAGCAGATGAAAGTCTCCGACAAAGTGGTCCACAGCCTACGCATGTTAATCGCAGAAAAAAACATGCAAGTCGGAGAACGATTGCCTGCTGAACGAAAGTTGTGTGAACAACTCGGTGTATCCCGTTCTTCTTTAAGAGAAGCGATTTCGCAATTGACCAGTATGGGTATGCTGGTCAGTAAAGTAGGTGCGGGAACGTATTTGCAACAAATCCCTGTGAACTGGTCGCAAAACCAGATTGTTAGCCCGTTAAGTAATTTAATTGATCAAGACCCTGCCTATCGTTTTGATGTGCAAGAAGCACGAACAATTCTTGAGGGTGGCTCGGCTTGGTATGCAGCACAACGTGCAACAACAGAAGATCTGGCTTTGATCCGTAAATATTATGACCAGATTTCATACTTTCAGTCATTAGGGGATGATGAACAAGCTTCATTGGCGGATGCTAAATTTCATTTGGCGATTGCTGAGGCATCGCACAATTTAGTCTTGATTCAGATGATGCGGGGCGTGTTCGATTTGTTGCAATTTAACGTATTACTGGGCAGACGTAAGGTTTACTCAGAAACACATCGATTTGATCAATTGCATGATCAGCATTTTAGAGTGATGGATGCAATTGAACGTCATGATCCAGATGCTGCAAGAGATGCAGTATGTGGACATATAGAATTTGTAGTGCAGCAAGTACGGATGATTGATGAAGAAGAAGCTCGTCGTCAACGTGCAAGCCGATTAAACAGGATATGAACATGATTATTTCTTCTGCAAATGACTATCGTGAAGCAGCGAGACGTCGTTTACCTCCATTTTTATTTCATTACATTGATGGCGGTGCATATGCTGAATATACACTGAAGCGCAATGTAGAAGATTTATCAAAAATCGCTTTGAGACAGCGTGTTTTAAATGATATGTCTCAGTTAAGTCTAGAAACAAAGTTATTTGATGAAACTTTATCAATGCCGGTTGCATTATCTCCTGTCGGCTTAACGGGGATGTATGCACGCCGTGGTGAAGTGCAGGCTGCAGTTGCAGCAGATAAAAAAGGTATTCCATTTACTTTATCTACAGTTTCAGTCTGCCCAATTGAAGAAGTTGCCCCAGCAATTGGTCGTCCGATGTGGTTTCAGCTTTATGTTTTGCGTGACCGTGGCTTTATGAAAAATGCCTTGGAACGTGCTAAAGCAGCAGGTTGCTCAACTTTAGTGTTTACTGTCGATATGCCTGTACCGGGTGCACGTTATCGCGATGCACATTCAGGGATGAGTGGTCCGAATGCAGCAATGCGTCGTTATATGCAGTCTTGTTTCCATCCACATTGGGCTTGGAACGTGGGCTTACTGGGTCGTCCGCATGATTTGGGGAATATTTCCAAATATTTAGGCAAACCGACTGGACTCGAAGACTACATCGGTTGGCTGGGCAATAACTTTGATCCCTCTATTTCGTGGAAAGATTTAGAATGGATTCGTGAGTTTTGGGATGGTCCGATGGTGATTAAGGGCATCCTTGATCCAGAAGACGCTAAAGATGCAGTACGTTTCGGCGCAGATGGTATTGTGGTTTCTAATCATGGTGGTCGTCAACTCGATGGTGTGTTGTCA
Source organism: Acinetobacter sp. Tol 5 (assembly GCF_019702905.1). NCBI lineage: Bacteria > Pseudomonadati > Pseudomonadota > Gammaproteobacteria > Moraxellales > Moraxellaceae > Acinetobacter > Acinetobacter sp. Tol 5. The sequence continues at coordinate 1,440,799 of NZ_AP024708.1, forward strand.
TCAGCACGTGCACTTCCTCCAATTGCGGATGCTGTGAAAGGCGATATTAAGATTCTGGCAGATTCGGGTATTCGTAATGGTTTAGATGTTGTGCGAATGCTCGCACTTGGCGCTGATACCTGTATGTTAGGACGTGCATTTGTCTATGCCTTAGGTGCCGCAGGTGGTGCTGGTGTATCAAACCTACTTGATTTAATTGATAAAGAAATGCGTGTTGCGATGACATTGACGGGTGCCAAAACCATTGCTGACATTACTTCTGATTGTTTAGTCAAACTAGATCAAGCACTGAATGATTAATATATTTTTGAGGTTGAGCAAATATCCATCAAACTATCGAATTTGCTTGCCTAAATATTAGCTGTGAGCGTTAAAGCCAAACGTTTTGAGCAGTTGATATTTCTAAAAGATGAAACTAAAAAATATTGATCAAGTTTTGCGGATGACTATGGTTTGAACTATCTTTTTAAATTGAGATACATTAAATCGAAAGCTTTCCATAGTCGCAATTACATTGAAATAATATCGCTGCAATGAATGCTGAACTTATTTGTTGAGTCAGCATTCATAGATAGGATAGGGAAAATGCAATCGAATTTTGATTCACAGCAAACCATTCAGCAATTGATTCAAATTGTTGGTCAACAGCATGTTTTGACCCAAGATCATGATACACGCCTCTACCGTCAAGGGCGTCGATACGGTTCAGGCAAAGTACTTGCTGTTGTTGTTCCAGGAACTTTATTCGAACAATGGCAAGTGTTACAAGCTGCTGTCAATGCCGATTGCATCGTGATTATGCAAGCTGCCAATACTGGATTGACTGGTGGTTCAACGCCATTTGGTGATGATTATGATCGTCCCGTGGTTTTAATGAGTACGCGCCGTTTGGCTGGCATTCAGGTCATTAATCAAGGTCAACAAGTCATTTGTTTGCCAGGGGCAACATTAGATCGTTTGGAAAAAGAATTAGCTCCATTTAATCGTGAACCACACTCTGTGATTGGTTCATCATGTATCGGAGCATCAGTTTTAGGCGGGATCTGTAATAACTCTGGCGGTGCACTTGTTCGTCGTGGACCTGCCTATACCGAGTTAGCACTCTATGCACGTGTCAATGATTCAGGTGAGTTGGAGTTGGTCAATCACTTGGGAGTTCATTTGGGTGAAACTCCAGAAGAAATTTTAACCAAGCTCGAAAGTCAAAATTATCAAATCAATGACATTGTAAATAATCCGAGTTGTTGTGCCTCAGATCATCGTTATGCGCATGATGTGAAACAGGTTGATGAAGCTACGCCTGCACGATTTAATGCGGACCCATCACGTTTGTTTGAAGCTTCGGGTTCAGCAGGTAAAGTCTGTGTATTTGCAGTACGTCTAGACACCTTTGAGAAAATACCAAGTCAGGTCTTTTATGTCGGGACAAACTCACATGATGATCTCACCGAAATTCGTCGTTTTTTACTGAAAGATTTACCTAGACTGCCAATTGCCGGTGAGTATATTCATCGTGTTGCCTATGATATTGGCGCTGAATACGGCAAAGATACGTTTATGTTTATCGAAAAATTAGGTACAGCAAAAGTACCTGCAGCATTTGCGATGAAGGATAAAGTCGATGGTTATCTGGAGAAAATTGGTTTACGTAATTTGTCCGATAAAATTTTGCAAATAGTGACCAAACTCTTACCGAATCATTTGCCTAAGCGCATGAATGAGTTTCGTGATTTATATGAACATCATTTGATGATTCGTATCGAAAATCAAGACGTCGAGCAAGTTGAAGCTTTTTTACATGACTACTTTCAACAGCATTCTTCAGGTAGCTTCTTCCGTTGTACGGAGGAAGAAGGGCGCAAAGCATTTCTACACCGTTTTGCCGTTGCAGGTGCGGCAATCCGCTATCGAGATACACACCGTTCAGACGTGGAGGATATTGTTGCTTTAGACATTGCACTGCGTCGTAATGATCGGGAGTGGGTGGAAACCTTACCCAAAGCGATGGATGATTTAATCATTCATAAGTTGTATTACGGACATTTTCTCTGTCATGTATTTCATCAAGACTATATTGTAAAAAAAGGTGTTGATCCTTTGGCAATGGAACATCAAATGTGGCATTTGTTGGATGATCGTGGAGCTGAATATCCCGCAGAACATAATGTAGGGCATCTCTATGTGGCTAAACCAAGTTTAAAAAATCATTATCAAAAACTTGATCCAACCAATAGCTTTAATGTGGGTATTGGGCAAACCAGTAAATTGAAATATTGGAAATAAAATTGGGAAAATAATTTTACAATTCGCAATAGATTAAAATTTTTTCAAAAAAAGTTGTTTAAAAACCATGAGTAATACTGATCGCATTGCTCATGGTTTTTTGTGGCTCATATGTCAACCTGTTCTACTTTGTTTCTCCAATTTTTGAAGAAATGAATCCCAATACAAAAGCACTGATGATAAAAATAAGTACGCTATACAAAATCGAAGAAGTCGAAAACCAAACACCGAGAGTTAATAAGGCAACAATTGCTGTGCAGATCCAAATCGCCAATCCTGATGCTGTTGTTGATGGTGGTTTAGTGTCTAACATCGGTGATGAGGGCTGTTCTAGGGAATCTGATGCTATACTGCTACTGAGTACATCTGCACCGTAAAAGAAATAAGCCTGATCATCGAAACGTGCAAGATCACGACGTTGCACAGTGAAAAAATCAATATTTTCGGTATCACCCATTTGCGCATTTTCTATGTGTGTTAAGGGTTGAGTTAGAAAGTTTGCGTCATTTAAGTCTAAAGGTAATCCATTGGTTCGTAACAATATAAAGTGAGGATAATATTGTAAGATATAAGATTTAAACTCTTCAAAATGAGGAATGTTTTCTTCACCAAAAATAGCTATAAATAAGGGCTTCCGTTGCTCTAAATTATTTAAAGCCTGTTGTTGCTCGATCACTAAATAGGCATAGCAGTTTTCTGCAAAATCTTGTTGATATTCTTCCAAATCACCCTGATTTCTTTGGTCGTTATGATCCGATTCATCGATATATTTAGCCCAATGCAGATTGTCCTGTTTAAACAGCATTAACCATAAAATCGGAATAAATGCATTGGCTTCAAGTTCAAAAGAAGCTGTTTGAAAAAAATCTGCCCATTGATTTTCTTGACCGATCGGCATATGGCTAAACGTGGTACTGGTTAAAAATACAGGATGACTCATTGTTAAAATGCCTTTTCTTATTTGCTTTTATTCCAAAGTAATAGTGCAAAATAACCAAAATTGCTGCTTTACAGTATTATAGAACTGTATTTTATTGATTAATTAAAATAGATCAGGATGAAGTTTTTTAATAAAAAATAAATGCAGTAAATTGACACTATCTACCAAGAAATTATCAAAATAAGCCATCCAAAAAATTTTAAAACTCGATAAAGTAGTATGCAACAAGTTGCAAAGCCAAATCAAAAAGGATTCACCATGACAACTAGCTATGCACATATTTTAAAACCGCTTCATTTGGGATTTACAACGATCAAAAATCGTGTGGTAATGGGCTCAATGCACACAGGATTGGAAGATCGTTTTTATCATTATCCCAAACTTGCCGCATATTTTGGCGAGCGAGCTAAAGGTGGCGTTGGGCTGATTATTACAGGAGGGATTTCTCCTAACCGTCAAGGTTGGTTGTTGCCAGCAGGCGGAACGATGAATACTTTGGGTGATATTGCACCACATCGTTTAGTTACCCATGCTGTACATAAGCATGGCGCAAAAATTCTTATGCAAATATTGCACTCTGGTCGTTATGGATACCAGCCTTTTGTGGTTTCAGCAAGCCCGATCAAATCTCCAATTTCAATGTTTAAACCACGTCAGATGAATGACAGACTGATCCTTGAAACGATTAAAGATTATGCAGAAACTGCAAGCTTGGCAAAAAAGGCGGGTTATGATGGTGTGGAAATTATGGGTTCAGAAGGATATTTGCTGAATCAATTTTTAAGTCGCCATGTCAATCAACGTACAGATCGTTGGGGCGGTCCGATTGAAAACCGGATGCGTTTTGCTGTAGAAATTGTCAAAGCGATTCGTGCCAAAGTGGGTGAAAAGTTTATTATTTGCTTCCGTTTGTCGATGTTGGATTTAGTCCATGATGGCAATACGATGGATGAAGTCATCACTGTCGCTCAGGCATTAGAAAAAGCAGGCATTACTTTATTGAATACAGGGATTGGCTGGCATGAAGCACGTATCCCAACTATTGTGACCTCCGTTCCTCGAGCAGCCTTTGTTGATTATACAGCGGAAGTAAAAAAACATGTTTCAGTTCCAGTTATTGCATCAAACCGAATCAATATGCCAGATACTGCTGAAGAAATTTTAGCAGCAGGTAAAGCGGACATGGTGCAAATGGCACGTCCATTATTGGCGGATGCTTTTTGGGTCAGTAAAACTGCAACTAATCGTGTTGATGAAATTAATACTTGTATTGCCTGTAACCAAGCGTGTTTAGACCATAGTTTTCAAAATAAACGTGCAAGTTGTTTGGTTAACCCACGTGCTGCGCATGAGACAGAATTGGTTTATCTCAAAGCCAAGAAACCAAAGAAAGTTGCTGTTGTTGGTGGTGGTGTTGCAGGTATGTCTGCTGCGACAATTGCTGCAAGTCGTGGGCATCAAGTGACTTTATTTGAAGCCTCTACAGAAGTTGGTGGTCAATTTAATCTTGCCAAAGTCGTACCGGGTAAAGAAGAGTTTCATGAAACCATTCGATATTTTAAAGTACAAATCGAAAAGACCGGTGTGGACTTACGTTTAAATACCAAAGTCAATCGTGAGCAATTAGAACGTGAAGGTTTTGATGATGTTGTGATTGCTACGGGTGTTATTCCTCGTGGTTTAAAGATTGATGGCAGTGATTCACCACAAGTTTTGTCCTATGCAGAAGTGTTGCGAGGTGCACCAGTGGGGTATCGGGTGGCGGTGATTGGAGCGGGTGGTATTGGTTTCGACGTCTCAGAATTTTTATTGAAACCTGAACATCAGCCACAACCTCAGCCTTTGGCAGAGTGGCAACGTGAATGGGGCATCGACCCAAATCCAAACTATATGACCGAAGGAGGCTTTGTTCCTGCTGAAGTCGAACCACCGATTCGTCAAATTTATTTGATGCAACGGAAAACAACACCTTTAGGGATTGGTCTAGGTAAAACTTCGGGTTGGGTTCATCGTGCACAATTGAAAAAACATGCGGTAAAAATGTTGCGTGGCGTGCAATATAAAGCTGTGACCAATGAAGGATTGTGGATTGAAAGCAATGGTCATGATCAATTGTTGCGGGTAGATACGATCGTAGTATGTGCTGGGCAAGAGTCTGTTAAGGATTTGATGCCAAAAGAGGGTGAATCTACTTTAGCCAATTATCATATTATTGGTGGTGCTAAATTGGCGGGTGAACTTGATGCCAAGCGCGCAATTCGTGAAGGTGCTGAAATAGCAGCTAAACTTTGATCAAAATCAGTGATTTTGATGAAACAATATGCATTTGAATGCTTTAAGCCTATTTTTTTCTTGTCATCGTTGGAAAAGCTTAGTATTCTTGCGCACATGGAAGCGTGGCAGAGCGGTTTAATGCACCGGTCTTGAAAACCGACGAGGGTGTGAGTCCTCCGTGAGTTCGAATCTCACCGCTTCCGCCAAATTCAAGTTTCTGACACTGTTTAACACTATATAAGTTTATGATTTATAAGGTTAAAGTTGGAAATATACGATATGACAAGCCGTGACGCACTACGCCAATCGGTAGTTATAAAGTAGTAAAAAATGCAGTAAGATTATTTCTTACTGCATTTTTTTATGTCTGAATTATGGCGACTCGTGGAATCAATAAGCTTAGTGCTTTACAAGTTAAAAAAGCTAAACCTGATCCTGACAAGATGTATAAGCTGTCTGATGGGGGAAACCTGTACCTGCGTATTGATCAGAGTGGTAGCAAGTACTGGATATTCAATTACACACGTCCATTTTTAGCCAAACGTAATGATTTATCTTTAGGTACTTATCCTGAAGTTTCACTGGATGATGCTCGCACTATTCGTGATGAATATAAGAAGCTCATTAAGCAGGGCATCGATCCAGCAATGGAGCGGATTGAAACCAAGTCCCAGAAACAGAAAGAAGCAGAAAATACCTTTCGTATTGTTGCTGAAGCATGGCTATATAAACGTGAGCTAGAGCAAAAACAGGATGAAGAGACGATCCGTCGTTTAAAGCACGATGTCTATCCCTATATTGGTGATTTAACCTTTCCACAGCTTACCTTGGAAATTCTTGAGATTAAGGTCTTTAAGCGCATTATTGAACGTGGTGCATTGTCAGTTGCCAAACGCCTAAAATCGGACTTGAACCAGATATTTAAGTCAGCACGTAAAAAGAAGCTGATTCAATACAATCCTATTGAGGATATTGAACTGCCCAAACCACAGGGTGGGAACTTTGCAGCCGTGACAGAGGAGCAGGAACTAGCTCCAATGCTCAATAAAATTTGGAACTACTCCAAACTTTATCCACGTTGTTCACATATCACACAAGTGGCGTTAAAAATCTCCGTGTTGACCTTTCAGCGACCTGGGGAGATACGCAAGCTGAAAAAGGAGTATTTCTATTGTGAAGAAAGATGCTTTAAATTTACAGCTAGTAAAACCAAGCAGCTTCATATTGTACCATTGTCAGATCAGGCCTTTGACTTAATTGATTCAATTATTGATCTGCACCCATACAGTGAATACATTTTCGTGGGTCGGGATGGTAAAACTTTTATTTCTGATAATACGATTAACTCAGCGTTAAAACGCTTGGGCTATGCTGGGAAGCAAACGGCACATGGATTACGTGCAACCGCACGAACCATGTTGGATGAAATATTAGAACAACGTGTAGACTTTATTGAGCATCAATTGGCACATAAAGTAAAAGATAATAATGGTACAGCCTACAATCGAACCAAATTTTTAAACAATCGTCGGGAGATGATGCAGGAGTGGGCGAATTACCTAGAATCATTGCTGGATCAGCAACAGTAAAAAGATGAAAATCCAATGATAAAAAAATAGCCTGTCAAACGACAGGCTATTTAATTTATGCTGCTTTAAGCTCTTTGAGTTCAAGCCATTCAATAATCTGGCTTTCAGCCCATGTGGGCATACTTGCTGTTAAATAGGTAGGTTCAGGAAAATCACCCCGACGAATCATTTTCCAGAAGGTGGATTCTGCAATATTCAATATCCCTTTGGTTGCAGGCTTATAAGATAGCTTTCGTCTGCGACCACCACGATCTACATAGTCCTTGGCAGGGCGTTCAGGGTAGTTGACTAAGTCTTTGACACGATAATGCTGTTCTATCATTTTCCACCTCTAGGATTTTATACACATAAATATTAACAGTATGAAAGTATTGATATTGAACATTGCATACTTTCATATGGCTCATGATAGACAGTGGTATACAGTGATAAAAGAACAGTGCATAATTATAAAAAAACATTACTATTATACATTGTTAACATATTGGAATATAAAAATATGTCTATTATAAAATTTGAAGACTTAAATGAATTGGAACAGGAGTTCATTGATTGTCTGTTTACTTATTATGAATCCAGTTTTTTACAAAATGAGGCATGTGGAAATATAAAAACAGCTGATGAGCCAGAAAAAAGAATCATCGTTGCTGAGTTAAGCGATATACAGCGAAAGGTGCTGAACGAGCGACTACACCTCAATGATTTAATTCTGAAAGAAATAAATGAATTTCATCAACTGATTTTAGGTGAGAATACTGTCATTTCACCTATGCAGATAGTAGTACTATTGGAACAGCTAAATGCATTAAAAGACGAGTTTGATACGCTTTCAAATACAATTCAAAAAAAACGTTATAGTGTCATTTTACAGGCTTATCAGGCTCTGGATGAAAATATTTGCACCCAACGCAATTTAAAGATTTTGAAACGAATGAGAGGTATTCGGGCAGTCAAAGTTCGTAATGATAAGAATGTATACCCACGGCATCAAATTCTGTATCGGGTTTTAAGGGATGAAGCTCATAAAAATGGTCGGTGGGAGAATTTATCACAGGCGGTAAAATCAATTTTGCCAATACTTAGACTTGAATATCAAAAAAATAATCTGGTCTGGATTCAGAATGAAATAGATTCTAAGCTGGCATTGATTGAAGAATTGGAAAAGGGACGACTCATTAATTCCCATAATAAACAGAATGAAAATTATCATGGAAAGGTTTATCAGAATCGTAAATATCAGAACAGGATCGACAAACTTCAGTTAGAAATAAACGAATTAATCATTGCTCAGAAGTCAACTGACCCTGCTTTGCTGCTGGGGAAAAAAATACCCTATAACACCATTTATAATGATGAAAGTATTCTTCACCACTTAAGGGATTGTACTGAACTGTTACAGGATATTCTTATTCAAAAGTGATAAGAAGTACTCATAAAAAACAATCATCAGCTTATTCATTACCAAAAGTATCAGAAGCAATTTGATCAACGGATAGGTGCCTGATTTGCTCTAGCTGAATATTTTTCTGTATTTCCTTTAAAAACTGGAGTTTTAATTTCTGAATTTCACTGGCGTCCTGAAGGGGGCTATTGGTTAATTCATTAATGGTAATTTTACTGTTGATTAATTCATTAATGAGATACTTCTGGATGACTTCATCCTGTTTGCGTACCTGAAGCTGTTTAATATAAAGCATTTTATCAAGGGCTTTGATGCGTTGGTTCAATTCCTCAATAATCATGTCTTTTTCATTTAATTTTTGCTTATAGGGTGGAGGGAGCGTTTGCTTTGCCTCATACGTATTCATCAGGAATTCTAGACACTCTGCCTCAGTTTTAAGTTTGAGCTTTTCAGTCAATGCCTCCATTTTTTTGGCTGTATGTGAGGTTAGATAAAATTGCTTTCTCACATTCGCATGATTTTTCTTGGAATATTTGAAATTTCTGAATCTATTTTTTAGATCGGAAAAATATTTTTCATTGAGTAAAAGTACCCATTGATTCGTTATTTCTGCTACGAGTAATGGGTGGATCATGGTTTCGATGGGCTGAATTTGCAATCGTCCATCAGGAAGCTGAACTATCTGCAGTAGTGCCTGCTCTTTGTTACATTCGTGCTCTAAAAACAAGGATTTTAATGTCTGATCTTTATCAAGCCATTGTTGCAATGTCAGTTGTTTTCTTGCCATTTTGATGTTCTATGATGTTTGAAATTCTAATATGATTATAGATTTTAATTAAGGTGGAATAAACATTTCTAAATACGTTTAGTAAATGTTTATTTGTTTTAAATTTATTTTATAGTAAATATTTGTGCCTATCTAAAAATAATTCTAAAATTTACTAATAGCAATGTTGAATGAATAAAAATGTATGGATGAAATGACAGAAGAGCATAAGCAGCTCATTTTTAATTTTAATGAGTTATCACCACATAGATTAAGTTCCTACGCTAGACTGGTGCTGATTAAATTTATTAGTCTCTTTGGTACACAAAAAACCAACGATTCATTGTTGGAATTGTCTGAAAAGATAGGTGTGCAACATAAAAAATTAAAACTGGTATTGGAGGAGTTATCAGGCTTTGAGATATTGGAGTTTTCATATCCAGAAACAGGTCGGCGGGCAAGAGTTAGAACAATACAGCTGAATTTAGATTATTTAAATCTGCTATTGAGTAAAGTTAATCAACATGAAACATCCCATCATAGGTATGTCCGCCTTAAGAGAGCGATTAAGCAGTTTGACCTTTTAATGCTTATTTTAATCAAATTATCTCAAGTCAGAGTGACCACTAAAAAGTTTGATTTACTACCCGAACAAAAACTGGATTTTAGGGTATTGTTGACATTATCAAACTTGACTCGCTCATGTGATGCTTATGGGGTGATACGTAATATAGGTACAACACAACTGGTTGCTAAAACAGGGTTAAATAAGCAAGCAATATTTGATTCGATCTACTTTTTGAAAAAGATAGGTCTGCTTCGGGTACATGTGCATGGGACGATCAATAACAAATTTATAAAAAATATAACGCCAACCTACGTGTTGAATTTATCTCATACCTTTTGGGGTAATCATGCTCGGTATGGTCGGTTTTATATATTGGAAGCGAGTGAAAGACATCATTTTGAAATAAAAATGATTGCTGATATTTTTACGGTAATTTCTGAGCAGGTGCAGCCGTTGGATTCTGACAACTCACGCGATCTCAATCACCTTACGACATTGGTTCTTAAGGGGCTTGATTCAGATAAAATCAACATTATTTCTGGAACAATGATTGAGCGTATCCAGTCTTCATCACAAGTTCAGGAGACGATTTCTAGTTTCATTAAAGAATGTCTAATTCATTATTTGCAATTACAACAATGCCATCAGGAACAAGGAGATTTGACAGTATTTGCAAAAGTGTTCAAACAAGCATTAATCAATAAAAAGAAGCAACATATCAAGTTGAATGATTTGGATTCAAATTTGACAATGATGCAATGCTATTTTGAATCATGGTGTTGCAGACTGCTTGATCAGCGGGGTTTACGTCAGCATATCTTACAAGGTTCACTGTTATATGGTGTAGATATTTTAAATCGGACTACAATTGAAAAAGATATTTATCCTTTTGTCTTTCAAGAAAAATACCGTTTGGAATTGATTACAAATCCTGACTTAATCAGAAACAGCGATCCAGATGCGGACATCCAAATACAGATTCAGAAGCTAGAGAAACAGGAGCAACGGTTCATCCTAGAATTCTTATTATTTTGTTTGAATTTGATTGCCAAAAATCAGATTTTACCATTTTTAAAAAGTACGCGAAGACTCAGTCATGTAGCAGGCAAGTTTTTTCAAATTATACCAAAAGTCGAGTCGCAGAAAATGTATAGTTGTATCTATGTGCCCGATTCAACACTCACTAAAGATGAGTTTTTTCTGATCGATATCCCTCATCCAATTCGTGGGAAAGAGGAGGAATATTCGAACGAAGACTATTTGCTGAAATTCATTGAACCTAGTGTTGATGACATGAAAAAATATGGATTGCTGGATCAGTTTTATACAGGAGGAACTGAATTGCTGAATAAAAAAGTAGCGTAAGTTTAGCTTCTGTAATATTCCCATAATTTGGTTATTCTCGCTGTATGGCGCAGTGGTGTAATGGTCAGTCTAGACAGGTTTGCTTAACAGGTAATATATATTATTATCTATTAATAATATAAACAATAACTTATATCGTTGATTAAATACAGTGAGTTATTTAGTTAAGTATAGCCCATACTCAAATGGGTTATAGACAATGTATCAATATCAAATCACTAAAAGCATTCTAAATTAACCCTATAGTATGTTCCAAAGTCTCTAAGCATGTTCAGCTAAGCAGGATGACCACAACATCCTGCTTTAGAATCATGATCAGTAAAATTTTACATCTCTCACTTAGATATGAACCTTATGTTTCAGTGAGAACCTAAATGTACCAGAATAATCCATTAGAAAGTGAATCATCCATTCTTATCTCAATCGAAGATTTTATGGTTAGTACATGCCATGAGCAATTTGTTGATGATCATGAAGAATTCAAGCGAGAGCTGTTGGATGCTGTGTGTGCTTTTAAGGTGATTTACAGAGAAGATTTTACTTATTCCAGAATCATTAATGTTTTCAAAAGAGTGATTAATCTCGTAGATTACATTATGGATAAATTGGACTCCCATCTTTATGAAGATATTTTACGATTTGAACTAAACCACATCTTCCATATTCAAGGCATAATTCAACATGAGATGAAAAATACAATACGAGAACAATTCGATTTTCAGCGTCAAGAACAACGTAATCGCTTTAAACTGGAATGCTACCTAAATAAACTGCTTACACACTATGCTAGATTACAGTTTGTTCGAGTAGATATCTCTATTCTTAAAGAATATCAAATCCATTGGGGTATTCAAGACTTTAAGTATGCATTGGATATTCTATGTAATCGTATGTCAAATAAAGATACCTGTTTTAAGCACTTACAAGGTTATGTATGGGCATTAGAGCAGGGTGTAGAAAAAGGCTATCACTGCCATTTATTACTCATCTATGATGGGAATAGTCGTATAGAGGATTCAGGTTTAGCAAAACTGGTGGCTGAGTATTGGAAGCACATCACCAATCAACAGGGTACTCACTACAACTGTAATACCAAAGACAACAAGGAAAAATTTGATAAAAATGGATTGCTTGGGGTTGGAATGATTCATCGTGATCAACCAATACAAGTTACAAATGCGATTCGTGCAGCGATGTACTTGGTCAATCCTGAAAAAGAAGATCAGCGCTTACGGGCTAAAACCTCTCCACAGATGCGGACTTTTGGTACAGGTCAGTTTGAAGTAAAATGGCGCAGAGATATTGAACAAAATGAGTCATTATGATATTAAAAATAGAGAACACGACTATCAGATGTATTCTCTATCTTGTACAGTTTGACATCAAAAAGACAAACTTACATTTCCTTGATCGGTGATTAATTCAGCTTCAAGCACCTGATCACCACGGCATTTCAATAAGTACGATACTGTAGAGCTATAGCTCATTTGCACAGGCATCTTGCTATGAAAGTCAGCGGTGTAATAACCACAACGACCACGATTAATTTTCATGCCTTGTAGAACAAAAGGCTGATTGCTGGTCGATTGAATTTCAAGAATATATTCAATTGCCCCTTGTACATTAAAAGCAGATTGAGATTCTCTAGCACTAATGCGAGCCTTAACATTTAGATCGCTAACTTGTGCAGATTCATTCTCAAGCGGAATGTCAGCAGCTTCCTGAGTGTTGTTTGGATTAAGGTCAGTTTCCATCATGGCTTTCAGCACATCAGGATACTTATTCCATCCACTGATATAAGACTCCGCTTCCTTGACCTCAGCAGGTAAATAGACATGACCATTGTCAATAATCATCTGCATTTCATTGAGTTTAGCTTTAACTGCTTCCTCGGTATAAGGAGCATAGATTGATTGAGTATGCTGAGCAGCATTATTGGTAGGCTCACCTGAAGTATCAGTTTTTGGTGGTTGATTGTTCTGGCTACATGCCATTAACAGGGAACACAAGGCAATGGTGGAAAATAATGATTTCATGATTGCACTCCCTTATAATTTAGGACGAATAACAACAAACCAGACGAATAGTAGAATCAAAATTCCACCAACAATTTTACCGATTACAGGAAACATCACCGCAGGCCACACTAAGCCTTGCCCTAAATTGTAGGTAAATGGCTTATAGTTATACTGCCCCCAGAAATGTTGATAGATGGCAAAAAAGAATCCAATGACCAGATAAGTGCTGATCAGTCCAGCTTTAAGATTAGAATTCATTTACTTCCCCCCCAGTTGCAAATTTTGCCAATGCAATAAAAATTCCCATCACGATCATGAAGCTAATGAAGGGTAGACCCAGTACACAAATCACAGCGATGACGCAGATAATGCCTGCAAGTGTTCTCATGGCTACTCCTTCATACACTGATAGGACACATTGACCATATCCATCTGGAAGGATTCAGTTTGTTGTAAGGTGTAGATATTTTCTTTCAGTCCACCCTCACCATATTTCTTTTCAAGTTTGTCGTAGATGCATGAACAAGTGCTGTCATTAATGCCGCCTGTTTTACAACCACTGATAAACTGGCGTTCGGTTTTGCTGGCACAGCCTGATGCTAGAAGTGCAACTGAGACAACAATGAGTGAAGTTTGAATTTTCATCATTTCCCCTAATTTTTATTGTGTTATTTGATGTGTAATATATTTTGCTGAATTGACTAAAGTGTAGATCTGAAAAAGCTTTCCAAGGCTAGATAGCGTTTAGATCAGTCAAATAAGCAAAAAATTTTGAAAGTTGCTATTGCAACAGAGGAATAGAAAATCGTTTTAGGGAAAATAATATAGATAGAAAGTGCTGAGTCATGGTGACTACTCCTTTTGTATGAAAGAGAGTCTTACCAAATTACTGTCAAATAATGGTGGCAAGACTGGGCGGGTTGACAGACTGATACAAAAGGAAATCAGCGCACGCAAGCGTGCCCCTCCCAGTCTCACCGTAAAGGCGTGACTTAAGAGAACGCACAAAACCATCACAGCGTTGTTGTGCGCCTTTTGTAAACGGTCTGTCAAAACCGACTGACGATGTAGGTCAGCAGTCGAATGATAAAATTAAGGGTGAGTTTAGTCAATCGAGGTTATGAAAATATATAAATAAATCAATAATTTTATTATTTTTAATACACTAGTACTTTTTCAATTTTAAGTAATATAATTCTGGTGTCTAAAATAGTAAATTATCTGAAAATTCAAAAAATTAGGGGGATATATGAATTTTAAATTACTTAAAGTACGACTAGATAGAATTAAAACTCAAAAACATACACTTACTCCAGAAGATATGTTGATGTTAGTTACTCAAGAAAAAGCTGATCTTAATTCGGGGTTTTTCTCTCGCTTATTTAGTGTGACTATTCCACAAAAATGGGAATTTTCTATCAATTCATCTGAGGAAATTGGCGTTGCTTTAGAATTGGTTGAATTGATTGAAACAGTATTTATCCCTCACTATCAGGGGCATGCAAAAAATTATGCTTGGTTAGAGCAATGTATTTTATTCAAACTCAAGCATCAAGCGTCGATGAATATTTCTGAATTAGTCAGTCGGTATTTATCGAAGATTGAAAAAAGTGAACATTTACAGATTAGTCGAGAGATCTTAAAAATTTTATTTGAGCGTGAGCCTAGCAATGCTGTCATTAAAGCACAGGCGATAGTGTACAAACGTAGTCAAATCTATACTAGCGCTATAGAAAAGTTTGAGTACTATTTTGAGCATTGTTCTTATCAAGAAACATTATATTTTGATTATCTTGAATGTTTAATAATGCGGAAGAATGTTATCTATAATCAGGAAAAAGGAGAGTTTGGTGATTTGCAATATGCTGTATATTTACTTTGCTCTATAGACGATGCGAAAGATAGAGCATTACAAGGGAATCTACTCAATCGTGCTATAACAGCCCTTTTACCAGAAGACGTTATTGCAACTCGTCCTGAAGATACGAATTTCTTAGCTGACATGGGACGTGGGCTAAATAGTTTTAGTAAGGGAGTTGGTACATTTTTTGGAGGGCGTGATTCGCAGATTCCATATAGTGAAGGAATTATTGCGAGTGCACCAAAACTTTTGAAAAATAAAAAAATTGTTGAGTGTCTTAACCAAAATCAAAAAGCACAAAAAGAGCTAGAAAAAATATTATCTGATCAAGGGCTAAAGGTGGGTGTGGGCTTAACGGCATCCGCATATTCTTTAGGATTAATTTGGGATTATGCACATATTGATCCATCTGTATTAGATGCATTGAGCTTTGCATCAAAAGGAAATCCTGAAAACTTAAATACTTTACAAGACATTTCAGCGAATACACTAGATAGTGCAGGAGCAGTGACTCGTTTAACTGGTTATGTTGCTGAACAACAGGTTGCACTGAATTTACAACAACAAGGACATACAGTTGAATTTCCCGATAGCGCAAACCAAGCTGGTTATGATTTGATTGTTGATGGCACACCGATGCAAGTTAAGTGCTCAATGGATGCTGATTATGTATTAAGTCATTTTGATAAGTATCCAGATATTCCAGTGATTGTGAACAGTGAACTTGCAGAGCAGCTAGGTAATCATCCGATGGTGTTAGTGGATACCACTTTAAGCTATGAAGCTGTTCAGGAAACTACTGGTGTAGGACTAGAGCAAGTTTCAGATTTTGCGGATGTAGGAGATATGCTACCAATCCCACTATTAACGATTGGTTTAGCGGCATATCGTAATTATGGTGATTTTAATTCAGGTAAAGTGGATGGCGAGCAATACTTAAAAAATGTTGGCAAAGAAACTGCTGCAATTGCTGGAGGTGCAATGACAGGGTCAATGCTACTCGGCGCATTAGCAGGTCTTGCTACAGGTGGTGTTGGAGTCATTGTTGCGAGTGGTATTGGTGCATATATGGGAGGGGTTGCTGGTTCTACAGGTGCAAATAGTATGAATCGAGAAGCCTTGTGTAATCAGAGAGATATCGTAGTGAAATTACTCATTGAATTCGCAGCGTGGTTCAATGAAAATTTATTGGTTCATCGAACAAATGTGCTATTCAAACAGCTACAAAGTTTTGAAACTCATATGTTGAATAATGCTGATCGTATTATTACTTTTAGTACTTTATTGATCTATCAACATGAAGCTTATATGCGTGCCTATCATCTGAACCAATGGATATTACATAAGTTGCAAAAAGGTAATGAAATGGAAAAGGTTCAAGCTGGTTGGGTGGCTATTGATGAGTCAAGTAATTTTATATCAGTTGATCTACAGCCAAAAATTAATGAAATTAATCGTCAATTAGAGATTTATAGGGAACTTGCCAAACCTGATTCAGCACAGCCTAATCGTACTCATCAGCTTAAACCTGCTTGAGTGTTGGAATAATATTGATAGTTGTATTTGAAATAAAAAATTGGAGAGATTATTTACTAATTGAATTAGTAAATTAAAAGTTATTCCAAATAATTTCAGACACATAATATCCTAATGAGAATCATGAAACTCTTTTGAGTTCTTCATGAAAATATGAAAACAAAGTCTGCCATCGAGCAGGCTTTTTTTATGCACAAAATTTAAGGAGTCGAGCTATGAGCTTGAGCTGTCCCTTTTGCCATTCAACGAATGTGATATTGGTTGAAGCAAGTACACAACAATCAAATACGACCTTAACCAATTTGGTCACACCGACCACATTGGGTGCATTGGGAACCACGGTCGCAAAGTCTTTCAATCTGCCACCGATTGTCGGTGGAATAGCAGGAACGGTACTCGGCAGTGTGTTGAATTCATTTACCGAACAAAGCACACCACCACAGCAGAATTTATGCTTCTGCCACAACTGCTACCAAAAGTTTCCAGCGCACCTTTTGCATTAAAGATCGTTAGTAACCACACAAATTCAAATTTCATTTTCAAATTAAAAGGAATAAAACTATGGCACATCAACTTGAACAAATGGCGTATGTCGGAGAAACCCCTTGGCACGGACTAGGGAATCAACTGACACAAAACCAACCGATTGAAGTCTGGGCACAGCAGGCAGGTATGGATTGGCGGATTGAATCTTCTAATGTCAGTTATATGGCGCAGAATGACCGTGGGCAAAGCATCATCATGCCTTATGAAGAACAACGAGTTTTATATCGCTCTGATACCCATGCTCCACTGTCAGTCGTCAGTCAACGCTTTCAGGAAGTGCAACCGAGAGAGATTTTAGAATTCTATCGTGACCTCACCGAGCAATCAGGTTTTGAACTTGAAACCGCAGGTGTACTCAAAGGTGGCAAGAAATTCTGGGCACTAGCACGTACAGGGCAAACATCCATGTTGAAGGGCAAAGATGTCAGTAATGGCTATATGCTCTTGGCAACAGCATGTGACGGAACCCTTGCCACCACCGCACAATTTACCTCGATCCGAGTAGTGTGCAACAATACTTTAGCGATTGCCTTAAAAGGACAGAACAGCAGTGCAGGTGTGGTCAAAGTTCCACACAGTACTAAATTTGATGCTGATAAGGTCAAACAGCAACTCGGTATTTCAGTACGTGCATGGGATGAACACATGTATGAAATGAAGCAACTGACACAACGTAAAGTGAGTCAGATGGAAGCATCCGCTTACTTTGATGCCGTGTTCAATAACAGCACAATGAACAACGTGGTGGATCAGGAGGACAACATCATCCAGTTCTACCGTGATGTAGCCTTACAAGCCCAAGCCAATGGCAAGGACAAAGCTGAACCAAATGCCAAATCGATGAGTCGAGCTATGGAAATGTTTAATGGTCAAGGACGAGGTGCGGAGCTAAGTTCAGCCAAAGGAACAGCCTATGGATTACTGTGTTCAATCACAGAATTTATAGACCACGAACGTCGTGCCATGAGTACCGATCACCGGCTTGATTCAGCTTGGTTTGGTGCTGGCGCATCGATCAAACAACGAGGATTGGAACAGGCACTTAACATGCTTGCATAGTGCGGAATATACATTTTTCAATCATGGAAAGTTAGACCTAACTAAGCATTTTTAAATGGAATTTCGAATTTTAAAAATTATTAAAACCATAGCTTCGGCTGTGGTTTTTTTATGCCCATTTTTTGTGATCCCCATCATTTTACATAGCAAAATAATCAGGACTTCAATATGAATACCGCAATTTTAAATCCATCTATGCAACAGGCAAGTACCCCATTTATTGCCCCAAAATTATTCACAGCCAAACGCTTGGTCAATACAAAGAATATGACTCAAGCAGAATGGCTTGAAGTCAGACGCCAAGGTATTGGCAGTAGTGACTGTGCCGCAGCCTGTGGACTTAATCCCTATATGTCGATGCTAGAACTGTGGATGATCAAGACAGGTCGAGTTAAACAATCCATTGAAGATGAAAGCACAGGTCATGCCCCTTTATATTGGGGTAAACAACTTGAACCTTTGGTCGCTGAATACTACAGCATGCATACCAACAACAAAGTTCGTCGTATCAATGCCGTACTACAACATCCTGATGAGGATAAGCATTTTATGCTGGCTAACTTAGATTACTCGGTGGTAGGTAGTGAGGAAGTACAGATTTTAGAATGCAAAACCGCAGGGGAATATGGAGCAAAGTTATGGCGAGATGGTGTGCCTTTATACGTATTGTGTCAGGTGCAACATCAACTCGCTGTAACAGGCAAAAAGGCAGCGCATATTTGTGTGCTGATCTGTGGTCATGAAACTCGTATCTATAAAGTGGCACGCAGTGAATCAGTCATTCAACATATTGTGAATGCAGAGCGATACTTTTGGGAGTGTGTGGAAAATGACACGCCACCTTCAGTCGATGCCAGTGAATCGGCAGCTAAAGCCATTCAGCAACTCTATCCTCAACATATTCCACTCAGTGTCGAAGATCTCAGTCAAAATGAACAAGCCAATCAGTTGTTTGCTCAACTGATTCAAGAAAAGCATCATATTGAAAAACACCAAAACAGCTTTGATGAAACTAAGCATCAAATTCAGATGTTAATGAAAGATGCTGAACGAGCAACTTTTGCCAATGGTTCAGTGACGTGGAAACGATCTAAAGACTCCATTGCTTTAGATAATAAGGCTGTATTGAAAATGCATCCTGAACTAATCAATGAGTTTCCACAAAACAAGGTGGGGACACGACGTTTTCAAATCTATAGCAATGATGACTGACCCGATCAAAACCATGCATCTATATCGCTAACTATATATGCATGAAATATCCATTCTTCCCAAAAGCGCAAAAAAACCACCCCCGATCTACCGACTCCCGAAGGAGCGGTAGACCAACAATGGCGGTTTTTGCGAAGTCGTAGCTTTTCATATTTCTGTTTACTTACATAGCAAGGGGTAATCAGTAAAATTTTACTTATAGGACAAACAACATGATCAAAGGTTTAGCGATTACACCGCCAATACTCGGCAGAATTAGTATCGGTAAAGTGGTCGAAAAGAATGGTAAACGTCTGCCTGAAAAAGATGATCAATTTACGATTACTAGCCAAATTCAGAATAAGGATGGCTGGGTGAAACACCCACTGGATGAGCAGCTAAGAGCCAAGGCACAAAACCAGAAACTCAGAACCATTCCTGTCCGGATGATTTTTAATGATCCTGAACTCAACTTGCGAGCTGAGTACACTCTATTCGACCGACAAACTGGTCGGCCCATCTGTACTGGTAATGGTGAAACCTGTCAGCGACTTGGACAAAACGGGGTTGAACAGCATCCATGTCCATCACCTGATTTATGCCCCTTGGCCCAAGGTGGACACTGCAAGCCTTATGGGCGGCTTTACGTCAATCTAGATGAGTCGGATGAGTTGGGTACATTCATTTTTAGGACTACAGGTTTCAATAGCATTCGTACCTTAGCTGCACGGCTTCGTTATTACCATGCGGCTTCAGGTGATTTACTTTCATGTTTGCCATTGCAACTGACCTTACGAGGAAAAAGCACAACGCAAAGTTACCGTACCCCAATTTATTACGTGGACTTAACCTTACGTGATGGAATCAATCTACAACAAGCCATTACTTCAGCCAAACAGATCGATGGACAAAGCAAGACAGCAGGGTTTTATCAGGAGGCTTTAGATCATGTGGCAAGGCTAGGTTATGGTAATGCCAGATTTGAGGTAGGAGGTGAGGAGGGACTGGATATTGTTGAGGAGTTTTATATCAATGAACCAAAACCAGAGCAGGGTCAGCAGCTTAGTGATTTAACTCATGTTCAAGACATTCAGAAAGGGTTGCAGCATTCTGTGCAGGCTCTCAATTGAAATGGACCTAGTTAGAAAAGAGTACTTGTACTCTTTTTTTTGCAGATTTTGGACTGTAGATAAGAAAATACTCACTCCTAGAATTTTTGAGAGATGGATTTACTTTAATAACGCTTTTTAGTATTTTGGTAGCAAATCAGAAGTATGTTCATGACTATGCGTTCAAGTAGGTTTTCTAAGCTTATACTCGCATTTGTCCTGTTTTTGTTTACCATAACAATTACGGGAGTTCATGCGTGGGCGCCTGTTCTACTTGAAAATATTGAACATCAGCATGAGTTGAGTATCATTGTAGAGGATGATGCTTCTAGTCATTGGTCTTTACAGCACTCAGATGATTCTCTAAAAAGTTCTGCTGATCATGATGCAGAAGCACATACGTGGAAGAATTTTGATGAGCCGATCTATCATCATTCAGTAAAGCCAATTTCTTCTGATAGTGATTTCAGCATAGATCCAATCTTTATTCTTAGTTTCGCACTTCCACTAGTTTTATTCTTTTTCCAGCTTTTTGAAAAGCCCGTTTATCGAGTCTTTTTAAAGCGGCGATCCCCTCTAGTATTTAGTAATTCTTATACTTTCTCTAAAGATTTAATCGTCCTACGTAATTGATCTTTCTATACAAAAAATAGTTTTTAATTTTTTTGTATAGGTAAAGTCATGTCTAAAAAATATCAGATATTTCTTACCTGTGGATTTGTAGCAACAGCAGCAAATGTATTCGCAGAAACGAATTATGCAGAACTACAAAAGCAGGTAATCGCAAATGATGCTGTACTCAATAGCTTACAGCAGTCCGAGCAAGCTTATGAAATCAATCAAAAGTTTGCTGGCAGATTAATTAATCCGACTTTCAATATGGAGTTGGATAATCTCGGTAATTCAAAATTGAAAGATTTGGATGGCCCAACAACCTTGCTGGGGCTATCACAAGAGATCCCCCTCAGTAATAAACTTTCCTTGAGAAAACAGATTGCGAGTTTTCAAGGTGATCGTAATCAGTTCGAAATAGCAAAGCGTCAGGCTGAACTCAAAGCAGATTTAAGAATCTGTATGGCGAACTGGTATGTAGCTACTCAGCGTGCTGAAATTTATTCTTCTGAGAGTAAATTGAATGCCAGACAAGCTAACGTTCTTTCCGAACGTCTTAAGTACGGGCGAGTAATTCCTTCCGATGCTCAACTAAGCATAGCACTTTCATCTGAGTCGAAATTGCGCCATCAAAATGAAGTGAAGAAGATTCAGTTCCAGAAAAATCTATGTTCTAAGTTCACTTCCAACCTGCCCAGTAGTGCATTGGAGGTTCCGCTAAGCTTTAATTTCACAGACAAAATAAGTTTGTCTGAGCAAGAAGCAACTTTAAGTTCAAAGCTGAAAAAAGCTCAGTTTGAGTTGGCTCGTAAAGAAGCAATACCAGATATTACTTTGGGAGTAGGGGTTAGAAACTACCAAGAAACCAATGACAAAGTCTTTCAGGTTTCGACATCAATACCCCTCAATATTTTTAGTCGAAATAAAGGCAATATTGCGATCGCTCAAGCAGAGCATACGAAAGCAGAAACACAGTCGGTGCTTGTGAATCGTAATTCTAAAATTGAATTGGAAAACAAGGCTATTGAGGTTTCCAACTTGATTGATGCGATTAAGCAATATGATCAAACGGTTTTGCCCGCAACAAATGAGAGTCTCCGAATTGCTGAAATGGGATACCAAGCAGGGAAAAACTCTTTACTTGAATTCAATAATATTAAGCAAATTTGGTTAGACAAACATCTTGCTCGATTCGATATGTGGTTGGCTTTGCAAACTGAAATTGCAGATGTCGAACGTAACTACATTACTCATTTAGATCAAGAATAAGGGCAAGAATATGAATAAACAAACCAATACATTGATTGCAACTGGTGTCGTTGCCTTACTTATCGTCTTATGTGCAATTGCTTGGTATAAATCGGGCAATAAAACACAAGCGAGCGCACATGGTGAGGTCGCCGAAGAAAAAGTAGCTGTGGCTGGAGATGAGAAAGGGCCTCACGGTGGTCGTTTATATCGAGATGGAGATTTCTCTGCTGAGGTCAAGATATTTGAGGAAGGAGTGGAACCACACCTCCGTGTTTATGGGTATTTGAAAGATAAACTACTTAAACCTGAAGACTTAACAGCAAATATCTACATCAAACGTTTGGATGCCGAGCAAAATATTCAATTTCAACCTGAGAGTGATTACTTAATTGGGAATGAAATTGTTTACGAGCCACATTCCTTTTTAATGATGATAAACGTTGATTATCAAGGGAAAAAGCATACTTGGAAATGGGATACGAAGGAAGGCCGTGTCACCATGTTGGACAGTAGTATTAAGAGCAGTGGATTAGAGCTTTTAAAAGTTGAATCAAAGATGTTTGAAAATGCTTTGGAGTTAAAAGGCGAACTGAAGTTTCCTGATAATTTTGAAAGCTTTATTACGCCTAAAGCCAGTGGGACATTGATCAAAACTTACCGTAATCTAGGTGATAAGGTGAGTCAGGGAGACTTACTTGCTGTAGTTCAAAGCCAAGATGTAATTCGTTTGAATGCCGATCGTAAAGTTGCTTTGGACAGCCTACAGTTTGCTCGTCAAAAAATGGAACAGGAACGAGCGCTATGGCAAAAGCGTGTATCACCTGAAATTGATTATATTTCAGCAAAACGAGACTTTGACGCAGCACAAACTCGTGCAAATGAGTTGAATAACTTAATCAACTCTTATGGTGGTTCTAGTAATGGTACTGTTGAAGTTCGTGCTGCAATGTCTGGAACAATATTAGAAGTCCTTGGTGCTGTTGGATCAAATGTAAGTTCTTCAACACCTATTTTTAAAATCGCAAATACTTCTCAACTTTTAGCAGTTGTTAATGTTCCCGCTGACAGGCTAAATGCTATAAATCCTAACAATAAGGTTAAAGTTAAACCTCAAAGCCCTGTGGATACAGAAGAAGCTTTAGGACGAATTAAATATATCAGTGATGTCATTGATCCAAAGACACGTACAGCACAGGTCTTTATTGAAGTACCAAACCAGTTTAAGTGGCGCTCAGGACAGTTAATCACGGCCCAAATTTTTGAAAATCAAAGTTTGAAGCCGATGGTTGTGCGTGAAGATGCTCTACAGAGCTTCCGTGATTGGGATGTTGTATTCATTCGTGTTGGCAATGATTTTGAAGCTAGGCCTCTGGAGCTTGGTGAAAAGTACAATGGGTATGTGGAAGTTAAATCTGGATTACGCGTAGGACAGGTTTATGCCGCTGGAAATTCATATCTTTTAAAAGCAGAGCTAGGGAAATCTGGCGCTACTCATGACCACTAAGGGGAGTAGCGACTATGTTTGACCAGATTGTTAAGCTCTCGATTAAGAATCGTTGGCTTGTACTTATCGTATTTTTATTTGTTGGTGCATTAGGGGTTTATAACTATTTCAAGTTACCGATTGATGCAGTCCCTGATATTACGAATGTACAAGTCCAGATTAATAGTGAAGCTCAAGGACTCTCTCCAATGGAGATGGAGTCTCAAGTGACCTATCCCATTGAAACTGCTTTGGCAGGTATTCCAAATTTAGACTATACACGCTCCGTATCTCGATATGGTCTATCTCAAGTAACGGCAATTTTCAAAGAAGGGACGGATATTTATTTTGCCCGACAATTAGTCAATGAGAAGCTACAAGGAGTGACACCAAATCTTCCCGTTGGAATTGCAACTTCTATGGGGCCTGTTTCTACAGGACTTGGCGAAATCTTCATGTATACCGTTGAAAATGCCAAGAACAATCCTAATCCACTTTCACCAACGGAATTACGCACCTTACAAGACTGGGTGATTAAACCTCAGCTTCGAAATGTAGAGGGTGTTAATGAAATCAATACCATTGGTGGTTATCTCAAACAATTTGTAGTTCAACCTGATTATGCTTATTTACGTAGCATAGGGCTGGATCAGAAGACAATTTTAGAGGCTATCTCTAAGAACAGCATGAATAAAGGCTCGGGGTATATTGAGAAAAATGGTGAACAGTATTTAATTCGTTCTGATTCTCAAATTAACTCGATTGAGCAAGTCCAGAATATCCCGATTACGACGAGCAATGGTTATATCCTCAGATTGAAAGATGTTGCCAAAATATCTATTGGTCACGAATTACGTACAGGTGCTGCAACTAAAGATGGGCAAGAAATTGTACTGGGTACAGCATTCATGCTTATTGGTGAGAACTCACGAAATGTTGCTCACGCTGTTGATCAAAAGCTACAACAGGTTCAAAAATCATTACCAGAAGGTGTGGAAGCAAAAGCTGTCTATAACCGTACAACTTTGGTTGATGCAACGATACAGACGGTGAAAAAGAATCTTTTAGAAGGTGCGATTCTGGTAATCGTTGTTCTGTTTGTATTTCTTGGTCACTTCCGTGCTGCGCTGATTACCGCTTTGGTCATTCCTTTATCCATGCTGATGACAATCACAGGTATGGTGAACCAGAAAATTAGTGCAAACCTTATGAGTCTTGGGGCACTAGATTTCGGGATTATTGTAGATGGTGCTGTTGTAATTGTTGAGGCCTCCTTAGCAAAGTTGGCAATTAAACAAAAAGAGCTTGGGCGAGTTTTAACAAGGCAAGAACGCTTTACGACTGTGTTTGAGGCGACTAAAGAATCCCGCAAAGCGATTCTCTATGGTCAATTGATCATTATCTTGGTGTATCTACCTGTAATGACTCTGACTGGTGTTGAAGGAAAGATGTTTACACCAATGGCTGCAACAGTGGTTATGGCTTTAGTGGCAGCAATGATTCTTTCAATTACGTTTGTCCCTGCAATGGTGGCATTGGTCACTACTGGTGAAATTAAAGAAGAAGAGTCAAAAATCGTCCATGGCATCAAAAGATTTTATAACCCAATTCTAGATTGGTCTTTAAATCACAGATATTTGCTAATCGCTTTTGTCTCTATTTTCTTTGTTTTTAGTGCAAGTCTTTCGACTCGTTTAGGCTCAGAGTTTATACCTTCCTTGGATGAGGGAGATGTAGCACTACATGCCTTGCGTATCCCTGGTACGTCGTTGACTCAAGCAATTGAAATGCAATACACGTTAGAAAAAGAGATTAAGAAAATTCCAGAAGTTCAGACTATTTTTGCCAAAGTGGGGACTGCTGAAATTGCGACTGATCCTGTTCCACCTAACGTAGCAGATAACTTTGTCATGCTGAAACCTCGTAGTCAGTGGCCTAATCCTGATAAGGAAAAGTCTGCGGTTGTTGCTGAAATTGAACGCGTATCTAAAGGCGTATATGGAAACAATTATGAGTTTACACAGCCGATTCAAATGCGTTTTAACGAACTTATTTCAGGTGTCCGAACAGATGTTGCCGTAAAAATTTATGGTGATGATTTAGAGCAGTTGCTTGAATCAGCAAACGCTGCCGCTAAGATTTTAGAGGGAGTCAAAGGTACTGCTGATCTTAAAGTCGAACAGATGTCTGGTTTACCCATGGTTTCTGTTGAGCTGAAAAAAGACATGATTGCCAACTATGGGCTTGATGCAGAGGATGTACAAAAACAGGTTTCTAGCCTAATCACAGGTGAGACAGTAGGTAAGGTGTTTGAAGGAGATCGAAAGTTCGACATTGTGGTACGTATGGATCAAAACTCGGTAACAGATCTAGAAAAGCTGTATCAGATTCCTGTGAGCTTAGCTGATGGTTCGAGTGTTCTTTTATCAGAATTGATCGAGTTAAAAAACGTTCAAGGACCAAACCAGATTTCTCGCGAAAATGGTAAACGGCGTATCGTCATTACAGCAAATGTTCGTGGAACTGATATTGGTAGTTACATTTCAGAAGCACAATCTAAGCTGAATGCTGATTTTAAATTACCAGATGGTTATTGGCTGACTTGGGGCGGTACGTTTGAGCAAATGGAATCTGCTTCAAATCGTCTTATGGTTGTAGTACCGATTGCTTTAATTCTGATCTTTGCCATGATCTATATGGCTTTAGGTAATGTTAGAAACAGTATCTTGGTATTCACAGGTGTGCCATTTGCACTAACAGGTGGTGTGATTGCTTTAGCACTACGTGATATTCCATTCTCAATTTCTGCGGCTGTGGGTTTCATTGCCTTATCGGGTGTTGCTGTGCTGAATGGTTTGGTTCTTGTTTCAGCCATTCAGCGACTTAGAGTTCAAGGTGAAAGTGTCATTGATGCAGTGAAACATGGTGCAATGGAAAGACTCCGTCCCGTGTTGATTACAGCTTTAGTCGCTTCATTAGGTTTTATTCCGATGGCCTTAAACGTAGGCATTGGCTCTGAAGTTCAGCGCCCAATTGCAACTGTTGTTATTGGTGGGATTATTTCATCAACCTTACTGACTTTGATTATTTTGCCAACCTTATATGTGTGGTTTAACCAAGGTAGGTCAAGAAAATCAAACGAAGCTGCTAAACAGGTTGTTTAGGGGCATCTTTAATGACAAATATATTGCGAGATAAACAAAACAAATTTGTGATGATGTTGCTAGTCTGCATGATCAGTCTCGCTTTATGTTTGCACTTTAAAGAGCATGTAACTGAAAATGAATTTCAGAGACACGTTTCAATTGATGCAATTAACTCTCACCATCATGAGATAAGCCAACAACATTCACATAGTCACCAAGATAATTACTATGAACATTTTGTTGGCTATGACGTACTTAAATCGGCCGCTTTAGCTCATCTCTTAAAAGGGATTTCGATTTTAGATTGGTCAAAAGAATATGTTTATCTGATGGTGAGTCGTATTTTTAAACCGCCCAAAAAGTTAATGGATTTTCAATTCATTTTAAATTTTGGAGTTTGATATACATGCAAATTATTGCTTCACACATTGTGAAATTAAGTGCTTACATAAAGCTATTACTTGCTTTATTCATTACATTGGTAAGCCCTACACTTTTTGCTCATGGAGTAGCGGAAGGTGATAAGGGCTATATTCAAGAAATTTATGGCATTCATGTGATTCCATTCATCTATTTGGGTGCGAAGCATATGGTCACTGGATATGACCATTTACTATTTCTTGTTGGCATTATCTTCTTCTTATACCGAATGAAAGATATCGGCTTGTACGTCAGCCTATTTGCACTTGGGCATTCGATTACGATGCTGGTGGGTGTTTATTACAATATCTCGATAAACGCCTACATCATTGATGCAATCATTGGTTTTTCGATTGTTTATAAGGCTCTAGATAACTTGGGGGCTTATCAGCGTTGGTTTGGTTTTCAACCAAACACGAAAATCGCGACTTTAATTTTTGGTCTGATTCATGGTTTTGGACTCGCAGTAAAAATTCAGGAATATGAAGTTCCGAGTGATGGACTGTTGGCAAATTTAATCTCATTCAATATTGGGGTTGAATTAGGCCAGTTTATGGCTCTGTGCATCATCTTGTTATTAATGACGTTTTGGAGAAAGACACCTTATTTCTTTAAAACAGCTTATCAAAGCAATGTCTTCCTCATGTTCCTCGGTTTTTTACTTGTTGGCTATCAACTTACTGGCTTCATTACTCAATAAGGATCTAAATTATGTATAACGCTGAAATTCCAAAAGATATCGAATTACCTTCATCAAAAAAGTTAATTAAATCAACAGCAATTGCTGCCGTAAGTGCCGTTATTGTGCTAGTTACCTGTGTCATGCCTGCGGAGTATGCAATTGATCCGACAGGTATGGGTAAAGTGCTTGGTTTAACGAAAATGGGAGAAATCAAACAATCACTAACTGAAGAGTCAGAAAATGGTATCAATGCTGCACAGGCAGTGAATAGTGTTGAACAAATATCAGTAGAAACTTCGACTCAAACGGCAACTGATAATGCTCAAATGATTATGCCTGCTATTAATAAAGAGAGCATTAGTATTGAGCTTAAACCGGGCCAAGCAACCGAAGTGAAACTGACGATGCCACAAAGTGCAAGTGTCAACTTTGACTGGAAAGCTGTTGGAGGTGGTCTTAATTATGATACCCATGGTGATCCAGTGAACGCTCCTAAAGGGTTCTATCATGGCTATGGAAAAGGAAAGAATGAAACAACTCAGCAGGGTGTCTTAAAGGCAGCTTTTGATGGCAAGCATGGTTGGTTCTGGCGTAACCGTACGGAAAATCCAGTGACTGTAACTCTACTTGTAGAAGGGCAGTTTAGTGAAATGAAGAAAGTCTTTTAAGTTTTGATCAATCTCCTTGGAATAATATTCCAAGGAGATTCAATTGCTAAAGAAGTCAGGTTCTAAAAGGAATCCATAAGATGCTAGAAGTACTAAAAAACACAACATATCGGCATTTGTTTTTGGCCCAAGTAATAGCGCTAATCGGAACGGGGTTAATCACAATCGCCCTAGCTTTACAGGCGTACGATATTGCAAAGGGGGAAGCAGCCCAAGTTCTTGGTATTGCATTGGCAATTAAGATGATTGCTTATATCGGTGTAGCGCCTATAGCATCTGCATTTGCTGAGCGATTACCAAGAAAAAAAGTATTGGTTGGGCTAGATGTTATTCGAGCATTAACAGCATTGTGTCTACCGTTTGTGACACAAATTTGGCAAATTTATATTCTCATTTTTATTTTGCAATCTGCTTCTGCTGCATTTACACCAACATTTCAGGCAATGATTCCAGATGTTTTACCTGAAGAAAAAGACTATACCAATGCGCTATCATTATCACGATTGGCCTATGATTTAGAAAATATTATTAGTCCGATGCTCGCGGCATTTTTATTAACTTTGATGAGTTATCACAACTTATTTTTGGGAACGGTATTAGGTTTTATCGGTTCTGCTTTGTTTGTGGTAAGTGCGAAATTACCAGTTGCCAAAGTACCTGCGTTTAGAGGTGTTTATAGCCGTATTAAGCAGGGAGCTAAAATTTATTTTAATACGCCTAGACTTAAAGCATTGCTTGCTCTCAATTTAGCAATTGCGTCAGCAAGCGCTGTAGTGATTGTAAATACCGTGGTATTGGTTCAATCGACATTTAAGCTAACTGAAAATGCGACTACTTGGGCTTTTGGTTTATTTGGATTTGGTTCAATGCTTTCGGCTTTCATTTTGCCTAAGATATTGGATAAGTTCCCAGATCGATCAGTGATGTTGACGGGAACAACAATTCTTGTAATTGGGCTGTTAAGTGGTTATTTCATTACATCTTATAATGGTTTGCTTGTACTTTGGTTTGTGCTTGGTATTGGATATTCTGTTTCACAAACACCTACAGGCCGTTTGATTCGAAAATCTGCATCGAGTGAGAGTAGGACCTCTCTATTCGCAGCGCAATTTGCGTTTTCACATGCTTGCTGGTTAGTGACTTATCCCTTGGTTGGATGGCTCACTACTAACATAGGAACATTACAAACTTTTATACCGATGGCAGTGATTGCAACGATTTCTTTATTACTTGCAATGCGTTTGTGGCCATCACAGGATGAGGCTCTTTTACCCCACAGTCATGATGATTTACCTCCAGATCATGAGCATTTGCAGCAGCATCGAATCAATGGAGTACACGTCCATGAATATATTATTGATGACTATCATGAAAAGTGGCCTAAATAACTCTTTTTCGACTAATGACTTAGAAAGATTCCGTTTGTTTGTTGTACAATTATAAGCTTATTTTATTGTTCAATAAAAAAAGGGGAACAACATGAAAAAACTAATCTTGGTATGTTTAATGGGGCTTGCGGTAACAAATGCTTTTGCTCATTCAGGTGGTACTGATTCTTCAGGCTGCCACACGAATAGCAAGACAGGGGATCGTCACTGCCATTAATAATAAAAATGAGTAGAACATTTTGTTCTACTCATTTTGAATAACGATCTAATAATAATAAGTACTGTTTCATTTCTTCTTCATCAAAATTTTGATCCCCTTTCAATACATGTTCTCTTAAATGTTGTTCAAGAAGTTGCTGCATTAACCCATTAACAGCACCTTTAATTGCTGCAACTTGTTGTAATACTTCAAGACAAGAGCTTTCAGGTGTTAATAATGACTTTTCAACAGAAGTAACCTGTCCTTGAATCCGCTTGATGCGATTAAGTATTTTTTTATCTTGATGCAAATGAGACATGATTTTTCCTAAAAAAAATATATACTGGGGGGAGTATCTTGGAAAGATAAAATTTATGCAACTTCATAGTAACTTAGATCGTCGTCATTCTCATCAATTCGATGAAGGAAATCCTTTAGCACAAAAGAAAATACTGATTGCGA
Source organism: Acinetobacter sp. Tol 5 (assembly GCF_019702905.1). Taxonomy (NCBI): domain Bacteria; kingdom Pseudomonadati; phylum Pseudomonadota; class Gammaproteobacteria; order Moraxellales; family Moraxellaceae; genus Acinetobacter; species Acinetobacter sp. Tol 5. Next base: position 1,471,617 of record NZ_AP024708.1, read on the forward strand.
CAATTCTTACAGCAATCATGATGGTACTAGAGATATTGGGGGGATGGATTTTTAATTCGATGGCCTTACTCGCAGATGGCTGGCATATGAGTTCACATATGGTTGCTCTCGGCTTAGCTTATTTCGCATATCGAATGGCCCGACATTATGCTCATGATCAGCGATTTAGTTTTGGTACTTGGAAAATTGAGATTCTAGCAGGGTACAGTAGTGCTATTTTACTTATGGTTGTAGCACTTTTAATGGGTATTCAATCTATCGATCGATTAATGAATCCCGTGAATATTCATTACAATGAGGCAATACCAATTGCAATTGTTGGTTTATTGGTAAACTTGGTTTGTGCATGGTTATTACATGACGGAGGCCACCACCATCACCACGAGCATGATCATCACCATGAACACGACCACCACCACGATCATCATGACTTAAATCAAAAGGCGGCGTTTCTGCATGTAGTAGCTGATGCGGTTACTTCTGTATTGGCAATTGTTGCATTGTTTGCGGGGAAATATTTTGGTTGGAGTTTCTTAGATGCACTATTAGGTGTAGTTGGAGCTATTCTTGTCGCTAAATGGTCATGGGGATTATTAAATGAGACAGGAAAGACACTACTCGATGCAGAAATGTCTCACCCTGTGGTTGATGAAATCAAAGAGGTTATAGAGGAATTTCCTCAAGTTAATATTACTGATTTACATGTTTGGAAAGTTGGTAGAGGCAAGTTTTCTTGCATCTTGGCTTTAGAGAGTACAGGTGTAGATTTAACACCAGATGTAGTGAAACAGGCACTCTCTATCCATGAAGAAATTGTGCATGCAAGTGTTGAAATACATTTTATTTGAATTATTGAATGGTTAGAGGTGGATCAGGAAATTTGAACAACACTTATAAGTGATATTTTGCTCCCCAAATGATGTTATAAACATCAATATATGGAGTATTTTATGGCACGTAGACCAAGAAGAAATCATTCAAATGATTTTAAAGCTAAGGTAGCACTTGCTGCGATTAAAGCAGAAAAAACACTTGCTGAATTGAGTGCTGAATTTGATGTTCATCAAAACCAAATTATCGACTGGAAAAATCAACTGATTTCAGCTTCCTCGCAAGCTTTCGATCAATCAAAAGCTCCAACAGAACCACCCATCGATCTAAAAAAACTACATGCAAAAATCGGTGAGCAGGCATTAGAAATTGATTTTTTAGAAGGTGTGTTGAAGAAACTGGGCCGCTTCAACCACAAAAGTTAATCGATGACTCACTTCAGATTTCAGTATCTAAGCAAGCTCAGCTGCTGAAAGTCTCCCGTGGTTGTTATTACTATCGCCCAAAACCTGTGAGTGCATCAGATCTGAAGCTGATGCGGTGTATGGATGAGTTACATATGCAATACCCTTTTGCAGGTAGCCGTATGATGCGTGATTTGTTGAATCGTCAAGGACATCATATAGGACGACGTCATACACGTACTTTAATGAAGAAAATGGGCATTAATGCGTTATATTGCAAACCAAATTTAAGCCAGGCTAATCAAGCTCACCGCAAATATCCATATCTGCTCAAAGGATTGGCTATTCAGCGCAGTAATCAAGTGTGGTCTACGGATATAACGTATATCCCTATGGCAAAAGGCTTTGTTTATTTATGTGCTGTGATTGATTGGCATAGCCGCAAGGTACTTGCGCATAGAGTATCGATTAGTATGGAGGTTACATTTTGCATAGAAACATTAAATGAAGCTATTGAAAAATATGGTCGACCTGAAATATTTAATACAGACCAAGGCAGTCAGTTTACCAGTGATGCATTTATTGATGTATTGAAATCAAATGACATCCAAATCAGCATGGATGGTAAAGGTCGATGGGTTGATAATGTGATGGTTGAACGATTATGGCGGAGCGTTAAATATGAAGAGGTGTATCTCAAAGCCTACAGCAATGTTTTGGATGCGAAGAAGCAATTAAACGCATATTTTGAATTTTATAATTTGAAACGACCTCATTCGAGTCTGGACAAAATGACTCCAGATGAGTTTTACTATGACCAGCTACCACAACAAAATAAGGTAGCTTAACTAGAGCAGAGTATCACTTATAAATAAGCTTTTAGTTGTTCAAACATGTGGGACCACCTCTGTTTTAGTTGGACAAATAAGTCCAACTAAAACATTTTTATATAGTTATAAGTGATTAGCCGCTTATCCCGAAAAAGTGAAGAATAATTCCTATAGCGCAGCAACCAGCTAAAGTAGTCATCATTCCAAGTTTGAAACGGAATAAAGCAAGCATAGCTATGATTGATAACATTAGTGACCATGGGTTAATGCTGGATAAAACTGGAACTTGTAAAACCATTCCATATTTATGAATTACATTAACTTCAGCAAATAATGTATGTAATGCAAACCACACTGATAGATTAAGGATCACTCCAACAACAGCTGCTGTAATTGTCGAAAGTATGGCATTTAAAGCCTTATTATTTCTTAATGCTTCAATATATGGAGCACCAATAAAAATGAATAGAAAAGAGGGTACAAATGTTACCCATTTCGCTAATATACCTCCAAGAGTACCAGCCAAGGCAGGATTCAATGATCCTGGGTCTCGATACGCTGCCATAAAGCCTACAAACTGAACTACACTAATCAGGGGGCCAGGGGTGGTTTCAGCCATACCAAGTCCGATCAGCATTTCACTAGGTTTAAGCCAATGGAAGTTTTCGACGGCTTGCTGTGCAACATAAGATAAAATTGCATAAGCACCACCAAACGTAAGTACGGACATTTTGCTGAAGAATAGAGCGATATGCGTATAAACATTATCTTTGCCCATTAAAGTAATAAAAGCTATAAGTGGGCCGAGCCATAAGACCAAACCAATGAGAGTAATTTTTAGAGCTCTTGTATGGGAAGGTTGTACATGCTCTGGGATCTGCTTAGCAAAAGCAGCATCAATAGCTGCTAATGAAGCATTAGAGCTATTAGCGTCAGAATGAGATGAGGAGGCGTTAAATGCTTTACTTCCACTTTTATTTCCGATGTAACCGATAAGCGCAGCAACTAAAATAATAAATGGAAAAGGCAAAGCAAAGATAAAGATGCCGATAAATGACAAGATAGCGACAATGACCATCACCTTGTTTTTTAAGGCTCGACGACCTACACGCATGACAGCTTCAAGAACTACTGCAAGTACGGCTGCTTTTAATCCAAAGAATAATGCTTGAACAATACTAATCTGACCATAACTTGCATAAATCCAGCTTAGTATTCCTAATGCAAGTAGACCCGGTAAAATAAAGAGAGTACCCGCAACGAGTCCGCCACGTGTTCGGTGTAATAACCAACCTATGTATACAGCCAACTTATGTGCTTCAGGACCAGGAACAAGTGTACAGTAATTTAAGGCATGTAAAAAACGCGTTTCACTAATCCATTGTTTCTCTTCAACTAAAATTTTATGCATTACTGCGATTTGCCCCGCAGGTCCACCAAAGCTAAGCGCAGCTACTTTAAGCCATACCCAAAAAGCTTCACGAAATGAAACACCATGAAGTTCATGTGGGGGAATGCTTTCAGCTAAAGCAGTGGAATCTTCATTTGTATTCATTGCTATTTCACCTAAATTTTTGAAATTTAGAAAGTATTTGATGCGTTTAATCATTCAGTACAGAGCTATTTTTATTAAAGCTAGACAATAGGCCATTAAAGATTGCATTTGATGCGACTAATAATTGGTCATCATCTGTAATGTTTTCATGTATTCCTGCAAAGACGGTTTCTATGCCTGAAGCTTCGGGTGGCTCAATCCCGCCAATATCAAGATAGTGGACAATCTCTGCAATTTTTTTCAAAGCAGGTGTTTCTAAATTAAAACTATGTAAAAGAACTTCGAAGGTAACCCAGTGATTGATATGACTGAAAGCTGCACCATCAAAATCGAATCCTAAAGCTTCTTCTGGACATTCACTTGGTGTTTCTAACCAAATAAATGTAGGAGTTGAATCAATAAAAGTCTTGATTAGCCATGCAGAGGCTAGACGATCAATCCAAGGTCTCTTACGAGTTGCCCATATTTTGTTTTGATAACTATTTTTATCTAGAAGTTGAATATGTGCTTGTATTGCTTGAGGCTCATTCACTTCACCAAGTCGAGCTATTGAAAGCTCTAAAGCAGAAAGTTCATTTAGTACCTGTGCTTGAGTCTCATCGGGGTAATAGTCAATTTCTACGAGTGCATCGATACTTTTTCTTAATTTACGGATTTGCTTGAGCAGCTCTTTCTTTTCATCTTTAGATTGACGATCTCTTAACTCAGAGAGTTGTTTATAGAGGACATCGTATTCTTCTTTTCGACTGAAGAAAGGAGCTAATTCAAGGTTTAAAGGCTGCTCCGCATGGAATACATACGCAGAGCCTTGCTCTGAAATAACGTCACTTGCAATAGGATCAAATTTCTCGCTATGAGAAATGGGAAGTAAATACACACCATCTCTAAGGATTGCGGCTCCACTTGCTTTAAGAGAACGCCATACTCTCATACGTGTAGATGTGTTCTGTGTAGGCAAAGAGGATATGAGTAAAGATATTTTCATGTTGTATACTCAACTTATTTGTTAAATATATAACATTAATTTGGCTTGGATACAAATATGAAGAATCGATTTCTTATATCAAAAGAAATATTAAAGGGCGGAAATGGCTAAAGAAGAATTTTTTAAGTTTTTGATTTTATATAAATTATTTGGTTTTATTGTTTCAATATACATCAATATTTGTGAATTCAGTATTACTCATCACAAAAAAAATTGTTTTAGTTATAATTAAATTATTGATTGTAAAGTGTCTAAATTGTAGGGTGTTCAAAAGTTGACTGAGAATTAGGTTATTTGTAAATCTCAGTCAAAATTTTAATTTTTAGAAGGCGCTTATCGATTTAAGATAACATCAGCTAATTGATGGGCAATTTCCTCAATACTATTTACAGAAGTATTTAAGGCGACTTTATCGGCTAAATTCGGACTATAATCTAAAACGTCATTTTTAGTAATTTTGTGCCAAATCGGTAAAATCATTTTATGGCCATTCATTTCTCGAGCTACTAAGCCATCAAGTTCATAGTTGGTCCAGTCTTTCTTAATAAAGTCAGTTGAAAGAACAACGGTACCGTATTTAGAGTTTCGGAGACCACTATCAATTTTTTGACGTAAACTGTCCCCAACTTTTAACGTGAATTCATCGTACCAAACGTTTACTCCAAGTTGCTGTAATGTCTCTGCAAGCGGTCTGACAAAATCTTCTTTATCTTCTGAAGCGTGTGAAATAAACAAATCATATTCTGGTTCCGTCTCAGGTATTGTATTGTTGTAAGATGATATTGAAACATCAGTAATATATTGGGTAGAAGCTTTAATAGCATCAATTTCACGTTTCAGCTTCTTTTGATGTTCAATTTCGTCTTTCTGCTGTTTTTTAGTCAGGACCTCTAATTTTTTTCTTTCCAGTATTTCTTCTTTTATAAGGTTCTGCTTTTCTTTCAGCAGCTTATTATCAATATCAATCTTTTTCTTTTGTAAGTCTGAAAGTTTTGATTGTATACGAGCGTTTTCTTGTTCTTTCCTACTAATTTCTGATAACTTTGTTTTTAATGTAGAGGGGCTAGTTGTCTTCCCGATAGAATTTTGAATTTGTAAAATTTTAGAAATTATATCAGCTCCCTTTTTCTGCTCTAAGCTCATTCGATGAGTAATATCTGCTAACTCCTTATTTAACCTTGTTATGGTACTGCTTATAGTTTGTATTGACATGTTGGCTCTATGATAAATATAAAGGGTAAGATTATTATTTGGTTAGGCGAAATACAAGGTTTATGTGTTACATCACTCTGTAAGCGTAGAGCAGTGCTCTGCCCAATCTGCCATTAATTCTTTACGTTTATCTAGATAATCTCCACGCAAGTAAGAAGCTTCAACTTTATCTGGTAGTTTGTGCGCTAATACATGTTCACAGACTTCACGCGCATAATTAGTTTTTTCCGCAGACCAGTCACGAAAAGTAGACCGAAAGCCATGTGTGGTAATTATACGATTCTGTTTTGGATCAATATAGCCTAAGCCATTTTTTAGTTCTTGTTCATGCATACGCTTGATTAGTGTAGTCAATGGCATGTCGGAAAGCATTTCACCACTACGTGGGGCGGGGAATATAAAATCTTCTAATTGAATATATTCTCGAATGAACTCTTAATTGAGGTAAAATTACATGAACTGTCTTAGAATGGGTAGTTTAAGATGATTTGTAATTTACAATCATTAGCTTACTAAGCAAGAATAGTGTCAGGTGAATGAAATATAAACAAATGATTGGTTGAAATTTTATTGTAGTAAAAATAACAGTAAAAAACTAAAATTAAATTATTTTTTATATGTTTATCAGTGGTTTGGTTGTTTAATTTGACTAACACCGCTTCCGCCAAATATCTTAAAGGGAATCAAATGCATAGTTTGATTCCCTTTTTCTTTGGCACAATTTTGGCACTATTCGAAATTTTAGCGATCTCTTCTTTGTTCTTATCTGAATTAATCCACTTCGCATAACGCTTCATGAGCATCACCAGACTATGACCCAACTGTGAAGCCACATAGACTGGATTGAGTCCATTCATTAAGCATACAGTCGCATAAGTATGACGAGTGTTATAGGCAGGGCGATAGCGTATGCCGTTTGCTCTCAATGCAGCCACAAACTTTTCACTTAATGATTTTTGCGTAGTAAATTCCTCACCAGTTTCATCACAAATAAATACATGCTCGTATTTGAGATAAGTTAGTAATCTGAGTTGTTGGAATGCTTCAAATGCAAAATCATTCAAATCTACAAATCGAGCTTTATTGGTTTTAGTGGTTCCCTGCTGAACGCCGTTCACACGACCTTTATTTATGTGAATCTGCTTATTCAAAAAATCTACATCCTGCCAAGTGAGCGCGATAATTTCTGATGGACGGCAACCTGTCCAAAATGCCACCACAAAATACCAATACACAGTTGGGTAGTCTGCAAGATATTTCTCTCTTAACCAGTTCAGTATTCTTTCCCTTTCAATTTCATTAAATGGATCAGGTTCAGCTTCTTGAGTTTTCTGATTCTTCAATCGGTCACATGGATTCTTGTCAATAATTTCATCATCGTGCGCTAATTCGAATGCGCCACGTAATGGAATCAAAGCATCATTTCGAGTCTTCGCTGATGACCATTCACGCCCATTGACGGCGCTACGCAACATTTGGCTAGTGATCGTATTAATTGGCATGTCAGCAAATAACGGCATCCATAGCCTTTCTAGAATAGACAGATACTTTTGCTTTGTGCCTTGTCTATGATCTGAAAGGTTATAAAGGTATTCTTGGGCATACTGAGCAAATGTCGGGCCATGTGACGCTGGCAATGTTTCTTGCGCAGCATCAGCTTTTTTAATGGGCTTGACCGAGACCGCTTCGATATCCTCGATTTTTAATATCCCGTATTTAGCCTTGTTTACAAAATCTTCTCTAATCTTAGCCGCCTTACTGAAGTTAGCTGGTGTGTCGGTGAGGTCGAGAGTGAACCACTCGCGCTTGTCGTTCCATTTAAAGTTAATCTGTATTTTTCCCGATCTAGCTCGTGTGCCTGTTGGTAGACCAGAGCTGCTTGTTCGACCCATCTGTTATAACCTTTTAAGCTATATAAAATTTTTCGATCAGACACTTTTACCCAAACTTTTCCTTCCTCCCAATGAGGTCTAAGGTTTTTTAGGTTAGAGATCTGTTCGCCCGTCAATTCACAAAACTTTTCAGCGGTGACCCAATCCACTAGTTCAAAATGTTTATTCATTGTTGAACCTCCGCAGTCTTATCCGAAAGTCTTGCTACATTTTTTGTATATCTAATAATGAATTTTATTAGATAAAGATCTTCAATCATTTTGACCTCTTCAATTTTTAATTCAGTTGAAGAAAGCCTTGTTGTCTTAAAACCCTTATTTTGGTAATTAGGATCTGAAGAGTAAAACAAGTTTCTATAATTTGAAAGCTAGCATATTTTTTTATATAAAAATGATTTTGGTGTAAAAGATCAAAAAAAAGGTTTATTTCCTAAACTGGTTATATGTTTATTATAATAGTAATTAATCTTTTGTATGATCGAGGTTGCTTTTAAAATTTGAAGTTTTGTTTTTAAACTTTAGGGTGATTGGTTTTTAATATTTAAAGATCGTTTTTTATTTTTTAGATAAATATTTCATTGGATTAAGATTAATTTATATTGAATTTTAATGCATAGTTTGTCTCTGTGGGATTATTTTTTACTAATTTTATAGATTTTTTATTGTTGAGGTAATTTATTCAGTATTTTTTAACTAAGTTTATGTTTTTGAATTATATTTTATAATTATTTTCTTTGGATATTTATCCTTTGGTAAGGTTTTTTTAGTTATTTTTTGATGATTATAATACTCTTGATCTTTATAAAATTTAATATAACACTTAATAGTCTAAAGTACATTAAATATGATTTTAACCGGTCGAGCCAGATTACCCATGTCCGTACAAAATCACAACAAAAGTTGTGATTTTGTACGAATGGGATCTGGTTGGCTTGCAGCCAAACCGCTACTTTTAATGGGGTGTTTTAAATTTTTAGAGTAACTATTTATTCTAAATAAAAAATATTCTTATTTTTATCAAAAAACACTTTTTTTATTTTAAAAAGTATTATAGCTTAAAAATAGATTGATGGTTTTTTGGATATTTTATGGTGAGTGCAAATTTTGTTAATAAATCAAAAAGATTAAGTCGGCTTGAATTACGTTTAAATGATTTGGAGCTAGATTTAATTAAAAAATCAGCAAAGATATTAAATAAAACCACAAGCGATTTTATTCGGTTTTCCGTGAATCACTATATTCAAAACAATTTGAATGTTGATCAATCTGCAATTCGTGAGTCGCATGTCGTTGCCAAGCAATCATTTCGTCAGAGAGGGGAAGAAGATAGGGAGAGCATTGCATTTCAACTTGCAAAAATTGGCAATAATCTTAACCAAGTTACTCGCGCAATTCACATTGCAAACAAACTTGGCAAGCCGGTCGACTTACTTCGAACTTACTTACTTGTCGAAGACTATTTGAAAAAAATTTATCAACTTTATCCACTTCCTTCTCCGCCATCCTTGCATCGTTCTGATGAAGTTGTTCAGCGTAGGCATAAATATATTGAACAAAAATATCTCGGTGATTTATTGCGACAAATGCAAGTCGTGGGAGGAACTGAACTTGAATCAGTTTCAGACGCTGACTTTTCTAATGACCATCTAAAAAATTGACTTTTTAATTCCATTTATATTTTTAAACGGGAGGGTAGTTCATGTTGATTAAGATGTTGAGGCATGGGACGGGCAGTGCAGCTCGTGCAGCGAGCTATGTTCTCGATGAAAAAGATCACATGAATATTGTCCGTCCGCATGTCGAAGTGCTCTGTGGTGATCCATATCTCTTTGCAAAAATTGCAGATAGCTCTCCTTTTAAACATAAATATACGTCTGCCGTCATTGCCTTTGCAGAAGAAGATCGACCGACCGATGTTGAAATAAAAGATGTCTTAAAACAGTTCGAAGCATTGGCTTTTAGTGGTCTTGAACCTGACCAATATCATATGACGGCTGTTCTGCATCAGGAACTAAACGGTTCAAAACATGTTCATATTCTTGTCCCTCGGCTTGAACTCAGGTCAGGAAAGGCAATGAATATCGCACCTCCCGGCAATTTCCAAAAGCATTTTCATACCTTGCAAGACAAGTTGAATTTTGAATACGGTTGGGCAGATCCGAATGATCCAGAGCGTGCAAGATTTACAAAAAAAGGTCATGAGACATATTTGCAATCTGGGCTAAAAAAGGTTGGAAAAGATCGAGAGAATTATAAACAGTACATCGAAAACCTGTATTTAAAGCTTTTATCAATATCGTTGAAACAACTAGAAAAAAAGCATGCTCAAGTAATTCCGTCCGAACTTTTAGTCAGAAACCGTGATGACTTTATGCAGTTTGTGTTAAGCAACAAGCTGGCAAGTGAAGTAGTCAAAATTCGAGAAAAACAGTTCAGCCTAGTTCCACCTTTCGGTAAAAAACCTATTTATTTTCAAGGAGAAATCTATGAAAGACAATTCACCATCGAAAAATGTTCAAGAACAATTCGAGAGCGTATCAAATCTCTTGAACAAGTTCGAACAGCAGATCGAGAACGTGGAAACGATGAGCAGCGAACAGTTAATCAGATTTCAAAATACACTCGAACGCCTTTTGCACAACTTCGAGATCGAGCAGAACAAGCTTTGCAAGGAGCTCGACAAGCAAGAGCAGATTACAACAGACAACGTTATGCATCTGTTACAACATCAGAAGAACGAGACCCAGATTTTAATCGGGGGATTGAAATCATATCGAGGAGAGCTGAAGCAGAATATCAGCAATATTCAAATGACGCTGTTATCGCATCTCAACGAAATCAATACGATAACGCAAAAGCATATTCAGCAGAGCAAAGTTCAATTACAACAAACGATCGAAGACAATCAGAACCAGATCAAAACCCAGATTCAGAACAACACCCAAAATATCACACTGTTATTAGTAGATCAGAAGAATCAGTTGCAGCAGCAAGTAGATCAGGCATTAACTCAGTCGATCACTCACAACCCCAAATTGATTCTGAAAACATTTATTCTGATGGCGCTTGGAATGGGGCTGCTGAATATTTTAGTAATATTACCCGGCAACTATTATCTGACACAGCCGATCTTAACCAAAAACCAGACCGAAATCTTGACGGACGGCAAGGGCAATCGTTTCCGAGCAATTACCTCTCCGAAATGGATCGATTGCAATACTCTGAATTTGAACAAAAAAATGATTCATCCAACAGAGCCGAACATTCATCTGACCTTTCCATGCATCGTGGAGAAATAAGTCATGAAAGAACAGCAACATACGACTATTCAGCATCACAACGGCAGCGACACACAGCAGATGATTTTGGATTTACTCGAACAAATGAGTTTAGCTTTGATGCCATCGTCGCTGAGTACTATGCAAGACTTGCAAGAAAACGTCGAGAAGATGAAAAAAAGGCTCAGCGTGATCGAGCATTACGAGCAGAACAACAGAGACGATATGAACAAGATCTTGAAAATCTTAGGTTTCAGCAGTCCGTCAGACTTGAGCCAAGCCGAGATCAATCTATTTCAGAATATTGGATTGATGATCAAAGAGTTACAATCGAGACAGGAAAAATTAGAACAGTTAGAGCAACAACAGCACTTACAGCATCAGAAAGAGCAGCGACTTCAAGAACAGAGCATGTTATGCGCAACACAGATCAACAAACTACAGCTCTTAACAACCAGCTTGATCAAGCGCTTCGACGTACTAGAGAAGCAGGAGACGAATTTACAATCGCAATACCAGCAACAAATCAAGAATTTAAACGAGATGATGCTGAACTGCACTCAGAATATGAACAGTTTAAACAACATATGCGTCGACTTAGAGAACAAGCAGACGCAGATCAAGAACATGCAGCAACAGTGCAACAGCAATACCAACTCGATCGAGAGCATTCAGCAGAACTTACAGCAACAATACTGCAACTTGCAAAGCTCGTTGAAGAAATTGTCAGGTTGATGATGAACTTAATTGCTGCCATGCTGGGGCAGCAATATAACATTCAATGTCAACCACAAGTTGAAGCTAAGCAACAGAAATCAAATGATTTTGGTCCTGAATTTTAAGCAACCACTCTTAAAAATAAGAATTTTATTATCTTTAGCGTTGCTGCTGTCACTGATTGCATATAACGTTATTTCTGTGTAATCGATAATAATGCAGTCGATTTATACAGTGCACAGTAGCAAGCTAAAATACATCAATAATTATGTGAGTTAAATAGAACGGATTCCTAAAACACGTTGTGCACATTCAATCATCTTCTCACGTTGGTGCGTTCGGAATGCCCATAACGAAGATAAATTATTATTTTGATTGAGTTTGGCAACTTCGAGAATTTGCTCATCAGTCATTTCATACATACACTGACGAATGATTTGATGTGCTTGTTCAAGCTCGTTGAGCAACGAATTTGCAGTATCAACCGCAATATAAAGATTTGCCAATGTTTGGCGTTGAGGATTTGAAATTGTTTTGCCAAGTTCAACGATAAGTTGACCAGCTTGTTGTTTAGGTGTGCACGTATTTGCACCATGAAGATTTGCGTTCATAGTCGTTTCCTTGTAGATAAGTTTTAATACTTACCTCCATCACTTCTCACGGTAATGGTGGCAGCAAGACAGGGGTGAGAATACCGTTCTACAAGGTACGGCCAGCCAAAGGCTGCCCTGCAAAGCTGCCATAACGACTGCTAAACAGTAGGCAAAAAAATAGCCGCATAAGCGACATTGATTTGCGCTTGTAGAATATAACAGGTTCTCACGCCTGAACACAGATTTTGCTGTGTAAAACTAGGTTAGCTGGGTATACCTTAACCTGTCAACAATATAATATGAACTTTTTACATATCTTAACATTAAATAATTAATTGATTATCCTGAAGAAATATTTAATTTCTGATGGCTGGAAAACTTTTTATGAAAAGTATCTAGGGACGGCTATGTCAGCCCAATATTTATTCTTTTAAACATTTTAGACTTATCCATAAAATCAAAATAAACACTTTGATGGGATGAATTTTACATAAGCAAAAATCAATCATTTAACTTAAATTTTCCGTCCGAGCTGATTGTCTAGATTTTAGTATTGGTAAAATTGACTAAAGCGCTGGATAAAATTAATATGGGCTCGCTGGCCTACATTGCCAGTCGGTTTTAGCAGACCGTATTCATCTAGCACATGACATTTATATTTTTGGATATAAATTGAGTGTGGGAATCCTCTCGTCCCCCTTTTTTTCTATGGTAGGACGGAAGGGGGACACCTTCGGGTGTGCTGATTCCTAGATGATCAGTCTGCTAACCCCTTTTCGTTCTGCCACCATTATTTAGCAGTAATTGGTAGAACTTCTATAAACATCTAGGAGTGTCTCATGCTGTATCTATCTTTTCTCATTTGTGTCTCGCCACCTGTTCAACCTTGTTGTGCTTTGCAACGGGGACTAGACGGCTAACTATTATTCGTCTGTATTAAAAAACTTTTAACAAGAACAATCCTACGGTGGATGGCTAAATCACGCCTATAAAAACAGACCTTTTTATATCTGCTGCTGATTGTGAATTGCATTGAACATGCGGGGAACAACCATGACTGAATTAACCAAACCTAAAATCATTCCAATCGAAAACCGTCCACAGAAATCCAAGCTATTTTTAAAGTGTGTGGTGGCGCCTATAGTGATCTTTCTGATTATCGCCAAACTCTTTTCCTTTGGATGGTTTGGCTACTTTTTCTTTGGCTTTGACCTATTCTGGTTTGTGATCATTTACTACCTCTATGAATACGGAAATACTTACTTTGACGGGATGACCGAACAACTGAAACGTCAGGGTGAAACCTTTGATTATCAAAACCGTGGGGTCTGGATTAACAGCCAGGACAAAACCATCATTTTGTTTGATCAGCCCGATCAACGTCTAGTCAAATATCCTTTTGACTATATTACTTCTGTTGGACATTACAATCTGGTTGAAGATCATTTTAGAACCACGACCACGGTGATCAGTAACCCAATGATGGGAACCCATGTTAACCAACAAGTCCATCGGACACCGATGAAACGTGAGTTTCAGGTCAATATTGGAACACGGGATCAATTTAAACCGAATTATAGTCTTAAGGTGTTATTCCCTTGGCGTAGTCCAAAAATGGCCAGTGAAATCCGTCAATTATTATCGGCTGATCATTATCAATAACAACAATATATAAATATAAGGCAGTCAATCATGATGATTTCAAAAACCTTTATGCCATCTGTGCTGATGTTGTCAATCAGCACAGCAATGGTTGGATGTGGAGGTGGTGGTTCGGGAGGCGATTCTGGTTCATCCAATGGCGGTGGAACGGGTAATCCAGATAATGGCAATACAATCCCTAAGCCCGTGACCTGTGCTGAAAGCCAATATCTGGAAGAGGGCACCTGTAAAAACAAGGCAGTGCAGAATATTCAGTCACTACCATTCAGTACGCTGATTCAAGGTCAACGCTATCCATTATCGCTGCAAACAGATCAAGGCCTAGCAGTAACGTTTAGCAGTAACACACCCAACATCTGTAGTGTAAGTGGTAGTGAACTCAAAGCGCTTAAAGTTGATCAGTGTAGACTGGCACTGACACAGGCAGGGACGGAAAAAGTTCTACCCCTCAATAGCAGCATGACCGTCAATGTGACTTGTGCTACCGATCAATATCTAGAAAATAATGTTTGCATGAATAAACTCAAGCAAACCATTACCCCGCTTAAAATTAAATACATTCTGACGGATAATGTGTATTCACTGGATACTGAATCCAGTGCCAAACTGCCTGTCACGATTAGCAGTCTTTCTACTGCAACCTGTACTTATAGTCAGGGTGAACTCAAGGGCATTAGTGCGGGTGCATGTACCCTTAAACTCACCCAGGAGGGTGATGCCAAAACACTGGCAGCAGAGAGTAAGACCATCAGCTTTGATGTGTTTAAGGCTTCATCTATGAGTGATGTCCCTGATATCAATAACTGTTATGCAGGCAAGCTCAGTGCAAAGTTTAGAAATGAATTCTTAAATGAAATCAATACGGTTCGTGCCTTGCATTGGCTGCCAAGTATTACATACGATTATGCTCGTGAAGATGAGATGATGCAGACGGCACTGATTCTTGCAGTAAACAACATCTTGACCCATTACCCTGAAGCTAACACAAACTGCTATTCAGATATTGGTGCGGTAGGTGCAAGGACCAGTAGCCTTGAGATGGGGGTAAGACAGAATAAAAATGACTATTCACCTGCCGAAAGCATTACCAATATGGTGCATGATAAATTAAACCTGTTTGCTGGAGATGTGGGACATCGACTCTGGATGCTTAATCCTTTCTTGCAAAAATCGGCGTATGGTTCAGTCAATGCACCATCATTTAAGGATACTCGATTCCCTTATGTGGTCGGTACGTCCTATAAAGTGGTTTACCCCTTTAACAATACAACTACTGCGCCACTCGGTGTGATTGCCTATCCCTATCACAACTATCCAGCCAAATATTATATGGCAGGCTCAATCCTCTCGATTTCTGTTTTAACTGATCAAAAGAATTTCTTTGCCAATCGCAATGTGGACTACGCCAAAGCCACTGTTGTCGTCACAGAACGAAGTAGTGGAGTTAAACAAAAGATCAGCAATATTCGTTATGAAAATATCGGAGTTCCCAACCATATCCAGTTTAACTTTGAAGATTTAAAATTTAACGTGATCTACGATGTCAAGCTCAGTAATGTCTTGGTGAATGGTCAGCCTAAAGAATATTCCTACTGGTTTAATGTGAATGGTCGGTAATCGAAAATAAGGACAACAACAAAATGACATGTATGATTCAAAAACTTCTCGCCATGAGTATCTCACTGCTCATGATAAATACCGCGGCGGCTCAACCTATTGCTGCTTCATCTTTAACATTGGAGCAAAGCTTATCCTGTCTGGATTGGGCTGAAAAAGAACAATCTTTTAATAACCAACTAGTGCTGGGTGACAGGGCAGATATACCAACACCAGCGATCATTAAACTTCAGAAACAATTTCAACAGCAATATAGCAAGCAAAAGACCACCATTATCAATGATCCAGATGATGAAAATTTCTGTGAAGACTGCCCTGAAACAGCCGTCTATTTGCCTACAAACAAAAGCAATCCGATTCAACGGATTGAGACTTCAATGCATGTCAGTGTTGCAGGAGCAAGTACTTCGATCTATCGTCGAGATGACATCGCCACAACTAAACAAAGAATTGAGAGCGGATTACATATTAAATTTAGTCACTATACAGGTCAGCAATTTAAAAACTTTAAACAGCAGTGGGATAAAGCTTCTATGCATGACGATCAGAACAGAAGCAAAACCAAAAAAGTCTTTCAGCAATATCCACATTTAAAGGTCTTTAATGGCGAAGTCTTCCAAAATCAAAAGATCTATACACCCAAAAAGATTTATATCTATAGCCAGCCCTATAAACGTGACACTTCTTATCTGAATGACATGATTGCTTTTATCACCCTTTATGACAATCCAGTCAATTCCTCACAGCACATCTTACAGTGTGGCTTTATTGACAATGTGTTTTAACCTTCAAATAAAGAGTTATATCAAATGAAAAAATTAATATTCGCAGGATTATGTTTAATTCTTTCAACATTGGCTTTTGCCGGTGCGAAAGAAAGCCTAGTAGGAAAGCGTCTGGTCTTAGATTTGCCAGATACTGAATGCGCAGGATTGTCTTTTGCTAAGAATGGTAAAGATGCAGCGATGTATGCAGAATTAGGGCAATGCCAAGATCCTTTACTACTTCGAGTAAAATGGTTAGATGACAAGACCTTTATTTTAATTGAGAAAGTACGAACGAATAATATTTCTCCACCACGTAGCTATTTATACAGGGTCCAAAGTATCAATCAGCGTTATGTAAAACTGACTCAGATATGGACAGGCTGGGGAGATTATAAAGATACGAGCGTCAGTTATTACTATAAATAATGACAAGTATTGACAGCTTAGTGAATCCGTTAAAACAATGAACTACTACGCAGAGGATCCCTTCTAGGTAACTGAACCTAGGAGGCAATATGATAAAGCTAAAATTTCAGTACAAACAAGCTGTAAATAATCATACTAAGGACGGTATACGAAAAAATACCCTCACCTGAGAATGTGTATCAAAAAACTTCAGTACACAGTAAAAGCATAGTTTTTATTTTCTTCATATTTTTGAATATAAAAGCTATCCTTTAAAACTTCGTATTGCACAATTCACAGGTTTAATGATGAATGAAATGATTTCGTCAATGATATATATAAAACTGCAAAAGATGGAGACATAATTGGATAAAACGGGTATTAGTACTGTAAATACCGAGGTAATTAATGTAAAAAATAACAATACAGATTTTAAGCGAATTCGATTTATATATTAAATGTGAAAATTTATTATTATTTTCACATTAATTTACATAAGATACAAAATTTATCTAAAGGATTTAATAACGATACAAATCCAAATGTTATTTTTATTGTTCTAA
The DNA here is from genome assembly GCF_019702905.1 of Acinetobacter sp. Tol 5. Taxonomy (NCBI): domain Bacteria; kingdom Pseudomonadati; phylum Pseudomonadota; class Gammaproteobacteria; order Moraxellales; family Moraxellaceae; genus Acinetobacter; species Acinetobacter sp. Tol 5. The sequence continues at coordinate 1,488,927 of NZ_AP024708.1, forward strand.
TAATTAAATGCTAGAGGTAATTATGAAAATATTAGCCTTGATAAGTGTTGGGATGGTTGGTGGTATTTACTATAAGATGAGTAAAACAAAAAATTTAAATTCAAAAAAATTGGATTTTGATGAAATTGTTACTCAAATGATTTTAAAAAGTTTTTAATTTAAACAGAAAATTAATTAAATAAGGATGATGGAATGATATCTAAAGCTCTAAAAATTATTTTTTTTTCGTTATTTTTGTAGTGTTAACTCTAATAGTTCATAAGCTTGGGAGTACCACTACAGAAATATGGATTTATAAATAATTTAATATTAATATAATCGTAGTTAAATATATGTATCTAGAGAGGGTGTAATTATGATTCAATATTTTAAATGCTTGATAGGTCTGCACAAAGTAATTGAAATTCATCGTTGTAAAGATGGTGAATTAACGGTTTGTCATCATTGTTTAAAAGTTTTTCAAAGTAATTAATTAAGAGTTGGAAGAATATAACTTTTATGTTTATTTTTGATACGGTTGTGCTTTTTTTATAAAAAAAATTAGTTAATAATTTATTTATTAATATGCCTTTAATGTATAAATTAGGTTTGAGGTATGCCTAATTCATTAAATTTATTTAATATAGCTGCTCGTAGTTGAAGTAAATTTATTTGTCTTCTTAAATTTTATTAAACACAGTATTGATTTAAATGAATATTTCCATTCATCTAAAAAAATCTAGAATTTGATTTAGATTTCACCATAATGCCAAAAAATATTAGAAGTGTAGAATTTTTAATATGGGTAGCTAACTTTATTAAGAAAATAACTTATGAGAAATAAAAATAAATATTATTAATTTTTATAAATAAATCGTTTAAATTATTTTAATATAGTTTTTTTAAAAATAAAGATTTAATATTCATAAGTTTTTAGATGGTTGATGAAAGAAGTTAAATATGTTTTTTAATTGAATAAAGTATATGTCTTGATAAAGGATCTTTCTTATCTAATAATGGATGAACAAATTCTTTAATTTTAGTCATTTTTAAGTGCTTCATCACTTCTTCTGATCTTATATTGCTGGATGCTGTAAAAGCAACAACTTCATTTAAGTTTAAATTTTCAAATGCATATTTTAGAACTATTGCTGCACCTTCTGAAGCATAACCATTTCCCCATGAATCTTCATCTATGCGCCAAGCAATTGCTATACAGGGTGAAAAATCAAATAAAGTTTTTTCTTCTTTTAAACCAATAAATCCTAAAAAACTACCTGAGGATTTTAATTCTACAGCCCAATATCCCCAACCATTTTCACGTAGAAGTCTTGATTCGTTTGTTATAAATTCAATTGTTTCAGAAGTTGTAAGAATACTTGGGTAATATTTCATTACCCGAGAGTTTTTATTTATTTTAATAAATTTTTCAATATCTTCATCTTTCCATTGTCTTAATATTAGCCTCTTTGTAATAATCATAAGCACCTCCATATATTATTTCTTCAGTGTATTATATTTTATTTTTATTATTTTTTTTAAAAGTGACAATTTATGTATTTGTAGGGAATATATTTAAAATTGTAATTTTATATTATTTATATCAATTTGAACTAATTTATTATTGATGAGTCTGAATACATCAAATTTCACACTTTCTTACAGTATAGCTTTTCATTCCAGAAAGTTAGTTTGTCCCTAATCTAATTTTCTACCTAATTAACTTAAATTAATTATATAAAGAATTTTGATACTTAAATTTAAGTGTTTGATTTATAATTCATGTTTTTAAGTAATTCTTAAAGAAGAATTTAATAAATTTATATAAGTAGATATTAAATTTAAATTGTTAAAATTTTTACTTATTTATTGATGGTTATTACTTTATTACAATTCGTCTATTTAATTAAATGGAATATTATTTTATTTTAAAGGATTAACTCAAATCAATATTTTAATAATGAATAGTCAATTATCTAAAAAAAGTTTAACTTTCGATATATTAAATCGCTTTGAACAGTACACAGCTGAAGAAAAGTTAAATCAACGTCCAATTGTGTTGAAACAGTTAATTCATTCTATTGGACGGTTGCCTGAACCTGCCTCCGGACAAACATATCAACGATGGCAAATTTTTGCTCAGATCGCTGGCTTTGATCTCAGTTTAGCCAAACTTTTTGAGTCACATTGCGACGCTTTAAGCATCTTGTATGAACTCGGTTATGAAAATGAAATCGATGAGAAGACATGGGCTATTTGGGCTGCCAATGGTGGACCAGCGCAGATACAGGTTGAAAATGGGCTTTGTCATGGAGTAAAAACGTGGTGTTCAGGTGCTGAATTTATTCAAAAAGTATTAATCAGTTTTAAAGATCAACAAGGGCAATCTCAGCTCTGTATTATTGATTTAAGCCAACCATCGGTCTCGATTGATTTATCGCATTGGCAAGCCGTAGGTATGCAAGGAACACGGACAGCCAGAGTTAAATTTCAGGATACAGCAGTTAAAATTATTGGTAATCCTAATGATTACATTGATCGGGCTGGTTTCTGGCATGGTGCAGCGGGTGTCGGGGCTTGCTGGTATGGTGCAGCTGTACGACTAATGGATGAACTGCAAAAAAGTTGCTTTACAGCCCCTAATTCTTTTAAAAAAATGTATTTAGGTCAATTGGCAAGCCAACTTGCGGTAACTCGACAATATTTCCACTATGTCGCTCAACTGATAGATAGTCAACCGAAGCTTAGTTATGAACGGGAAGTACGGATATTGCGTGCGCATGCAGAACAAAGCTGTTTGGCTGTTATTGAAGGGGTTGGAAAAGCGCTTGGAGCACGGCCTTTTTGTGAACAAGCAACTTTTGCCAGTCTAATGGCTGATTTACCTGTATTTATTCGGCAAAGTCATGCGGCATTCGATGATGAGCAAATTGCTGAACGATGTTTACAGGAGCAAATATCATGGCAGCTCTAAAACATTCTTTAGTCGAAGATCGTATTATAGAAGGGCAAGGTACACCCAGAGAACAATGGTTACATGCATTTTCGCAGCAGCCGCTATTGCCACTCGATCTTAAAAAATTTCAATCGAAACGAATTGTGATTGTGGCGCCGCATCCAGATGATGAAATACTCGGCTGTGGCGGCTTGATGCAACAGTTGATTAGCTTTAATTGTCGCCTAGTGATTGTCGCCGTCAGCAATGGTACCCAAAGCCATCCACATTCAAGTAAATATAGTCCAGAGCATTTAGATCGAATCCGCCCACAAGAAAGTCTGGCGGCGTTACATTGTTTACAGGTCTCAGATTTTGCTCAACGTATTGCCTTAAATTTACCAGATGGACAGATTCATTTGCATACAGAACAACTGTGGCAAACATTAGACATGCTGGTTCAAGCGGAAGACATTCTGATTTGTAGCTATGCACAGGATGGACATCCAGATCATGAAGCAGTAGGAAAAACGGTACAGGCCCTTGCTTTAGCGCATGCCCTACCATATTTACATGTGCTGATCTGGGCATGGCATTGGGCGCGACCACTAGATCCACGTATCAACTGGCAAAAGGCTAGAGCTTACAACTTAACTCAGGCCCAATTAATCAAAAAACGTCAGGCCATCATGCAGTTTAAGAGTCAGATTGAAGCTGATGAAAGTACAGGCAATGCTGCGGTTTTATCTCCAACAATCATCGAACGTTTGTTAATGCCTTGGGAGGTTTATCTTTGTGAATGATTCTAGTCAATATTTCGAAGCCTTATATCATCACAATAATGACCCTTGGGGCTATGATCTTCATTGGTATGAAGCTCGTAAAAGGCAGATTTGTTTGGCATTGCTTACTCAACAGCGTTATTCATCAGTGTTGGAAATCGGCTGTTCCAATGGCCATTTAAGTGTACATCTAGCCAAACGCGCTGATCAGCTTTTATGTCTAGATTTTTCTGAACACGCTGTTCATTGGGCCTCTCAACGTTTACAGAATTTGAAGCATGTAAGTGTTAAACAGCAAAAAATACCTGAAAATTTTCCTGAACAGAAATTTGATCTGATTGTTATTAGTGAAGTGGCTTATTACTTAACACATAATGAGCTACATGAACTTATAGATAAGCTTAAAGACAGCTTAAGGCCACAAGGTGAAATCTTGTGTTGTCACTGGCGTCATGCCATACATGATTTTGAACTAGATGCTTCTCAAGTACATGATCATTTAAAACAGTTTATGTTGTTCACTCATTATTTAAGTCTGAATGATCCAGATTTCCTTATTGATATTTGGACGGTAAATCCTTCATCTTTGGCAAAACAACAGGGCTTAATATGAAAATAGGTATTGTAATCCCAGCTCATAATGAAGAACAGTATTTATCGGCTTGTTTGCAGTCAATTGAACAGGCTATTCAGAATATAGGTCACGATCAGGTCGAGATTTTAGTAGTTTTAGACAGTTGTACTGACCAGTCTCTCATGATTGTAAAGTCACATCAGATGAACTGGCTTGAATGTAATTTTGCTTGTGTAGGCAAGGCCAGAGATATTGGCATTAGGCAGTTAATCGATCAAGGAGTGACCTGGCTCGCTTGCACTGATGCTGATACAATTGTAGATCCAGATTGGTTACTATGCCAAATGCGCCATCAGCCCACAGATGCCATTTGTGGAATCGTTATACTGGATGATCTTAGTTACTTATCAGTACCGCAACAACAAAAATATTTGGCTCACTATCAGGACAGCATGAACCATCAACATATTCATGGCGCGAATTTAAGTTTTAGTGCGCAAGCTTATATTCAAGCAGGAGGTTTTGAGCCCATTCCTTGTCATGAGGATGTCTCATTAATTGAAAAATTTATTAAGCAATACTGCAAAATCACTTGGAGTAATCTGGTTCGGGTCACCACTAGTAGTCGATTAAATGGACGTGCACCTGAAGGTTTATCGTACTTTTTAAAACATTTATAAAATTGTCCTGATCTGATGAAGAGAGCTAATCCACAGCTATAGTGGGGGGAAATATATTATTCAACTTAGTAAATGAGCGGTTTAATTCAGTCATCCCTCAAAAATTTAAGTAAATTCATATCTTTATCTAATTTAATTGAAAAGCAAAGAAGAAAAAGTGTTATAAATAAACGTTTTAATTTTATTTGTATAAATAATAATAAGTTGTTGATATATAATAATATTATTTTTGTAAAAAATAGTGTTTTTAGATTGATTTTGTGTATAATTTCGCCATAAAAGCCTCTGTGGATTTATAGAACTTCTCTATAGATTAGCAGGGGTTTTTCTATGGCGATTTATCCGAGATGGACGCTCTGAGTTAATTTGTGTGGATGGTATTAAATGATCCTTTTTTCCAGAACTGCTCTTATTGATCCTGAAATTCAATTAAGTGCTCAACGTCTTTCAACTCGTTTTAGCTTTTTCGGTCTTGGTTTCGCCACGGCTGCATGGGCACCACTGATTCCTTTTGCCCAACAACGTTTGCATTTTAATCATGCCGATTTTGGTTTGTTACTATTATGCGGTGGCTTAGGTGCAATGCTAGCTATGCCTGCAACAGGTAAAATTGTTCAGCGTATTGGTTGTCGTGTGCCGATCGGGTTCGCATTACTCTTGCTTGCCGTTTTATTGCCAAGCCTAAGCTTATGGAGCATGCCGTTAATGATGGCGATCACCTTATTCTTATTTGGTACAGCAGCAGGAAGTCTGGGCGTTGCACTCAATATTCAGGCCGTAGTGGTTGAGAAAAATAGCTTAAAATCATTGATGTCTGGTTTTCATGGTATGGCGAGTCTGGGCGGATTAGCTGGGGCACTGACGATTACCGCATTGCTTGCTTTAAATATTTCGTCTGTTATAAGCGCATTTGCTGTGAGTTTACTGTTGGTAATTATTGTTTTTCTTTCAGTGCCATACAGCATAAAAGCTGTAGAAAACACCAGTCTTGAAGCATCATCGACAGTGAAAAAGTCGATACGCCAGCGTCTGCCACAACCTTTGGTTTTATTAATTGGTATTGCCTGCTTCATCATTTTCATGACGGAAGGTGCGGCGATGGACTGGAGTGGTATTTATTTAACGCATCAATATGGAGTTAATGCCGCTTTTGCAGGATTGGCGTATACCTTCTTCGCGATTGCCATGAGTACAGGACGTTTTACGGGGCATTATCTGATCCGTTATTTTGGTGAAAAAAAGCTTTTAACCTATAGCGCGATTTGTGCAACTTTAGGCTTGGCTTTGGTCAGTATCGCGCCTCGTTGGTGGCTGGTTTTAGTAGGTTATACATTGGTTGGCGCAGGTTGTTCTAACATCGTCCCTATCATGTTTTCCCGTGCTGGACGTCAGAAGATGATGGCAAGCGCAGTTGCCTTGTCGTGTGTTTCGACTATGGCTTATACGGGTATTCTGGTTGGACCTGCTTTCATTGGAATGGTGAGTGAGCTGTTTGGTCTAAGTACAGTATTTATGGCACTATCTGGTCTATTATTATTGATTGTGGCTTTAAATCGGTATACTTATGTGAAATAAGCATCATAGTGAATTGAACTGGCAATATCTGGATACTGCCAGTTCCTTACAAATTGAAGTACTATAAATTTTGATAAATAGGGTTAACGTTACGCATTCCCAGAAATCTGAAATCCTGCACAGCGGTTTTGTTCTGTAAGTCTTTAAGAAATGCATTGCGCCAGTCATTAATATCAAAATCTTTTAAACCTTTCATCAGTTGTTTGTAGCGTGAAATACGCTCTTGTCGTGGCATTTCCAGTGCTGTTTTTAAAGCATCGACCATTGCCGTTTTGTCGGTAGGATCAACCAGTAGTGCTTCTGACATATGCTCTGCAGCACCTGCATATTTGGATAGAATCAGTACACCAGGATTTGATGGATTTTGCGCGGCAATATATTCTTTCGCGACTAGATTCATCCCATCTCGTATTGAACTGATCCAGCATACATCTGCTTGACGATAGATTTGCATCAAATGATGATGTTTCATTGCATCATAAATACATTCCACGGGTTGCCAGTCTTGCTGAGCAAATTCCTGATTAATCATCTCGATCTTAATCTTGAAACGCTCAAATAAACGTTGATAAGCTGGAACTTCCAAACGGCATGGGCAAGCAATTTGTAAATGTTGAATATGCTGCTGATACTCAGGATATTTGTCTAAGAACTCTGCATAGGACAAAAAACGTTCCAGTAAACCTTTTGAATAATCAATCCGATCTACGCCGATAATGGTTTTTGCAGCATTCAGCTCTGCTGGGCGGGTAAGGAAGTCTTGTACATCAATAAACTGTTGGGCCGCTTTTTGAATCGCTATTGGATTTACCCCAATTGGGTAGCATTTAATTATGGTCAAACGTTGATGGTAGCTTAACAACGTTTGTTGAATTTTCTGTGCTTTCAATAAAGATGTGCATACATGCATACACACTTTTTGATCTTTATCTGTTTGTAGACCCACCACATCGTATTGGCATAGATCCTCAATCAATTGTTGAGCACATGGAATTTTTTGCCAGATAAATGAAGGTGCAAAAGGAATATGCAGGAAAAATCCAATTTTATTCTGCATACCGAATTCACGGCAATATTTCGCTACACTTAAAAAATGATAATCATGGACCCAAATGGTATCGTCTGGATCTGCAATTTCAGCAAGTTTTTGTGCAAATAAATAATTTACTTTTTGATATCCTTCGTATTCTGATGATTTAAACTCAATCAGGTCTGAACGATAATGCATGGCAGGCCAAAGTGAGTTGTTGGCAAACCCTGCATAATAATCTGAATATTGAGAATTTGTTAAAGGGCAGGTGACATATTCAACTTTATTCTTCCGAAGAATATTAAAATGTACTTCATCTTGCTTATGAACTCGTTCGCCATTCCATCCGAGCCATACACCACCAATTTCATCTAATGCATCTTGTATAGCGACTGCAAGCCCACCTGCGGTAGTTTTTTGCCCATCGGGAATACTGACTCGATTCGATAAAATAATTAATTTAGACATGTTTTCTCTCCATCTAAGTTGTTGTTACCCTTAACATTGTTGTCATAATTCTTAATATGTTCTAAAAATAATTCTAAAAAATCATGTACTTGTTTTGTGTCTTGAAGCTGGTATTTGGCATGGGTAAGCCCTTGACCGACTTTGATTGAGATGCCATCTTCCAACTGATTCACAAAATAAAAACCATCTTCGTCCGTGACGTCATCGCCAATGAAAATTGGTGTGTAAACCTCATACTGGTTTAAATGAGATAAAACTTCCTTGATTGCCAAGCCTTTGTTGGCTTGTGCAGGTAATAATTCATAAACGAATTTCCCTTGAATTAACTTTAGGTTGGGGAACATCTTTTGACTTTCTAATATTATTTTTTTCGCTATATCTTCTAGCTCTGGAGCTTTTCTGTAGTGTAAGGCAATTGAAGATTTCTTGTTTTCAATCAGTAAACTTGGATATGAGATACATGCTTGAGCTAAAATTTTATAAATATTTGAAATTTCTAAAAAATTCTTTGGTGTATGTATTTTTTTTTCATTCCCAAGATATATTTCTAATCCATGTAATGCAGCAATTGGAAGATGAATTGATCCAAATAATTTACGTGCAGAATCAATATCTCGTCCTGTTACAGCTACAACAGGAATCTCCTTTGAAATAATTTTTCCTAAAATATTTAAAGTCTTTGTCGGAATATAACTTTCAGTAGGATTTAATTGAAAATCAGATAAAGTTCCATCTATATCTAAGAACAGACATGGCTTATTATAAATTGAGCTAAGCTTATCTCTCAGATTCTGTAAAAAAATTAAATTTGAACTTAATTCCACTATTTTCTTTTTCAATTCTAATATCTCTTATCACTGTTTTATTTTTATTGTAGAGCGAAAATTTATATATAATAGATGATTTGTCAATAATTAAACACAAGCAGAACATAATTTACATTTGAAATGTTTTTAATACATCGTAAATTTTTTTTACATTTTTAATATAAAATTATTTGGTAAGTAATATTTATATCGTGCACAGTCCTGTTTCAAAAAATCTTTTAAAATATTTTTCAGTATTCTGTATGAATTGATGAGAGTGGAGATAAATAAAATTATTCTAATTTCTAATGATTTAGTCTTGTAAGTTGTGCCAATGAATACCATTAAAAACTTGAAATTAGGATTAAAATAAAAAATACATTCACTAGGAAGCACTGATAAGTATTTATCTATGGAGGTGTAGGGAAGTTATTAAATTAGGAAATTTAATTTGGTAATAAATATTTGATAATAATAGTATAAATTTTTTTTTGGTAAAAACTCGGATTTAATATGTTGAACATCTAGAAGTATATATGGATTAAAATTTAATTTAATCGTAAATACTCAAACTAATAAGTAAAATTCTGGAAAATTAGAGGGTTGGTTTTTGTGGTAATAAATTGTTTAATTTATATTTAAAGATATTTATTAAATGTTGATTAGAGATGAGGTTATTTATAAGATTAAATAAATTTTTTATAAAATTTAATTGCGTAAATTATTTTTATGATTTTAAAGTATTTTGGCTTGATAATAAGAAAATTACTAAAGTTGTTAAAAGTGTAAATTTTATATTCATTGTTTCTTGTAAAATAAATTTACATTTTTTAAATTGTTTATATTTTGATTCTAATATATATAATAATGGAAATCTAATGAAAGGGTGGGTACATCATGTTATATAAATTACAATCATTTTAAAATTTTTATCACTTGTTTATAAATTGATTCAAGATAATTATTTAATGGCACTAGATTCTGACCAGACTTACTACGGATATATTTAAAATAAGGAGTCAAAGGATATTCTCCACTTTCACATACAATGACTCTTGGAAAACATTCCTTATGAAACTGATCCGCGGTGATATCAAGAATGATCCCATTCACGCTTAAATAGCAGTGTGCAATTTCTGGCATTCGTGCAGAAATTTGAACTTTCCCGACACGATAATCAGATTTTATGTTGTGAACATTGAGCAAATAGTATTGTAATAGATCGCAAGCATCGGCTCCACATTCTTTTGGAAATTTACTAAACGTTCCTGTAATAAAACCCTGAGTGATATGATCTAAAGCTTCACGGAAAGCTTGTGCAATACGAGAAAGTGTTTGAACATCATTTTCATAAGCCATTTGATCTAATTTTTAAAGTAATATAAGTTCTATATAGTAAAAACTATTAAATGTAAGATTTTACTAAATTTGTTGGTTGAATTGTTAAGACTATTACTAGTTGTAATACGAATAAAAATTTTATCTGGCTAGCGATTGGTCAACCGATAAATTATTTCAAACAATTTAAAAATATTGCACGATTTTTATACTACTTACATATTTGGAATGAATAATTTTCATTTCATAATAAACTAAAGTACTTAACTTTAAGAGAACTTTTCCATATCTCGATGTCTAAAAATTGCTGAAAATATTTATATGAAATTTAAGGAAAATGATTAGTTTATTAATGATAAACAAGATAATTTTAATTTAATAATTAAGCAAATTCAATCAGAGGTGAACTTGTTTCACATCTTGTAGAAACTAGAAGGGGAGCTTTAGGTGGTACACTTGTAGGTGCTTGAAGTACTGGAGTCGATGAATTGGTTAGACATGCTGTTGGTGAAATAATTGATATTACTGTAGAGGATAGTTATTGGTACAAAATTATGTAAATTAGTCTTATTAAAATTTTGCAAAGACTAAATATTCAGATCTAAATTATGATCGATACAACAGAAATACTTATCGAATAAGCTATGAAATACGTTATGAATATGATTCCGATGTCGCATTCGGAGATGTGGAGCCAGAACTAAGAATTAATTGGGAGCAGGCAAAAGTAAATAACGTTTAACTTGGGATCAAGCAAGACATGCTTCGCATGATGCTTGGAAAATGTATATGTATAAAAGACAAAATAAATAGTAAGGATTTATAGCCATAACAAAATCACCGTATTCATCAGTTATTTTTGTTATGGCTATACATTTTATTTGTTTTATATAAAAGAAAGCTGCCTTTAAAGAGCGGTTACTGAAAGATTCAGAAAATTACAGAAGTGTGAAGTGCAGGAACGCTTTTTTTCTGAATTAATAGGGTCTATTGAAGATTTCCATAAACTCATGTGATTTAAAGTAAGAATTAATCATTTCTCCACTTTTTGAATACTCAGGTATCTTTGCCTGATACTTCTTTTTTTCTTTAGACGAAGTATATTTGAACTCTGGTGGTATATCTTTACGAATAGGAGGTAGTTTTCTTTTACCATCAGTTGTAATTCGTTGAATAAATCCTGCTAACCATAAAATGAATTCACCTTCATTTTTTATATTCGGGATTAAGCTGATATCCAATTTTATTTTACATTCAGATTCGTGTTTATTTAAACATTCCTCGAAATCTATAAAATTATAAAGCAGTTTTAATTTAGTACTCTTTATTTCTTTACGTATTTCAATAATTAAGATGTTAAGATTTTCAAGAGAATCAGTGCTGAACTCTTTACTTTCCTTTAATTTATTATATATTTTTTCTGCAATAATTAAATACTGTGGCATGTTATGCTTTCCCTAAACATCACTTAATACTTAATAATTATGAAATACTTTATGTTTTAAATTGTATATTTTGTGCGATTTATTGTTATTAGTAGGAGGTTTGTGAAACATTGAGCTAAATGATACTTAGATTTAATTCGCTAGCCAATTAATAAATAATTGTTTTTACTAATTTTTTATTTTTTAAATCGAAACCTATTCTTATTTAATTTTGAATAAACCGTGCACAAAATATAATCGTAAATAATAAGTATATTGAAATTCTTTGCCTTATTTATAGTTTTAAAACCATGACTTATTGTTATTTATTATTTTGAGTGGAAAAGCAATTCTGTATTTAATTATTAATTTATTATATTTTATAAGCTTTTAATCTGGTTATCTTAAAATTTTATTATTTGATGCTGTTTAAATATTAGAAGGCATTTTTCTTATTTTGTGTATTATTTTTTATCTTCTAAAATTGTTACTAAATGTTTGCTTTAGAGTTTTATTTGAGCATGGGTTTTTTTATAATTTTAATGATATTGGTGGTTTATATAGATTTTTAAATAATAAAATTACTTTTTATGGTTACATAAAGTTTCTTATTTTTTAAAAATAATAATAAAGTAGTGGTAAAGTTTACATAAAAAGCAGTCATTATAAAGTTGTTTTAAATTAATTAAGAGGCTCATTATGTTAAAAATGATCATTACCTTAGGAACTGGTGTTGCTTTAGGTTGCTATTATAAATCTCATAAAGATAAAGCTAAATTATCAGATGAGAAAAAAAATGCCGATATTAATCACAGTGAGGAAGCGAAGGGAAAGAAAGTTTTCAGTAGGTTTTTAAAATAAATATAAAAAGGAGCTTGATCTAAAGCTTCTTTTTATTTTAATCACATACATTATGAATGTATTGAAGTTATAGATTCTGAAATTTGATTTGATTTAGATATGAATAATATATCTAAATTTACGACCACAAGATGAGAGGTAAACAATATGAATAATCTATTAGTGAAAAGTCTAGTACTGAGTTGTGTTTTCACGCTTGTAGCATGTGAAAAAAATAAAACGACTGATAATTCAGCTCTACGGCAGGAAACGACTACGCCTCATTCGATGCAACCTGAATCACCCACTCATAGCAATCAATTGCATGATGATATGCAACATGATGCGTCTATACCTGTAACAAATGAAAATAGTACATCTGAAGTGCATACTGAAAGTGCAACTACGCAAAAAACTCCTTAGCTGTAAAAACTAAATATAATTATTTTATAGATAAAGGTTGAAGTTTGAATAAAAATTTCAACTTTTCAGGAGCGTTGAGAGAATCAAGGGTAAGGCTAATTTTTGAATTATGTGATGTTGCTTACGTTATTAATTATTAATGATATATTTAGCAATTATCGTGTGGTTTTTATGTATCAAATTTTTTATTTTAGTAGCATAAGTCCAATCAATATTAACAATTAATAACCTAACTTATAGCAAACTCTTTTAATACAAAAACTAAAGGAATAATCTCATGCCTCAATATTTAAAATTAGCTGAAAATATATATGCCAATGTTAAAAATTCAAAGGGGTTTATAGATGAACCTTTAGTGGATTTGAATAATTTAATGCTTGAACTTCGTAATGAGATTAAAAAAACTGATTTTAAGATACTTTATAATTATATAAATTTTGAGGATTTATTGATGAATTCTAGTGACTTACCTTTAAATTTGGATATCAGTATTTTACCAAAAAGTAAAAACAAAACAGAATATATTTTATGGCTTGCAAGTTTTATTCAAAAAATAACTTTTCCTATTAAAAAAGACCTTTTAAATGCGAAAAGTAAGGTAATTGTTCCTCATTACTATTATGATGATCATGGAAATATTGTTAACAAATTTGAAAATAATGGTGAAGAATATCTTTAAGATGGCTAAGTTATATATTAAAAGAAGTTGATGTTAGTAGTGAGGGATGAGATAAAATTATTGTCGAACAGATTTAATAGCAAGGAATTAGCCCTGTTATAGATCAGTACAATCAATCATGATCACAATGGTCTAAAGTAGTGATTATGGATAAGGTCATTCAGTTGAGTGACTATTTGATATGGTAATCCTCCCTCCAATTGATATGGATTTTAGAATCAAAGATTTTTAATTTTAAAGAGTAATATCCCTTACAATTAGTTCAGTTGATATGTGGTGTCTGCAAAGATTTAGCCCAATCTTTACCTTTGCATCGAACGCATTCTTGTTCTAGACTAAATAAACGTTGTGTCATTCCACAATACATACACGAATAAAAAAGTTCAGTTTCCAGACAATTAGCCTTTTTATAATCTTGAGGAAATAAGGGGAGACCCCACTTAGTTTCTTCTTTTGTATAAAATAATAGACTTAAACAACCATCTGTTTCCAGTAAGGCAACTCTGACTTGACCTAAGTGTTCTACACTTTGTTGACGCATTTCAGCAAAAAATTCATCATGTGAATATTTCTCTTTTTGGATATCTTTAATCACCATTAAGCCATTTTCTACGATGCATAAAGGTTTTCCTTCTAAGAGTATTTCAAACTTCTTACTTTTCATCATGATCCAAGTGATCAGACGATATAAAATAATAATGGTACACATCACCACAAAAGCTTGGGCAATAGGTGCATCATCTATAAACATCGGATCACCTGCAGCACTTCCTAGGCTCAGAATGATGGCGACTTCAAAGATTGATAATTGCCGAATGCCACGTTTACCAGAGAGCTTTAAGAAAATCAGAATCAGAAGAAACATGACAAAACACCGAATAATGATCTCAAGCACAAGATCCCAACTGGTGTCATAAAGAAAAATATCGATAATATTCATGGTTTTTCTCATTTTTATAATAAGTAATTAAACTCTGAAAAAAATGAGCTTATGTTTTAAATAAGCTCATTTTTTTATCCAATGATCGATTCTATATTCGATCCCAAGCATCTTTGATAGCTTGCTTGGCATGTTCCCATTTTAATCTGGATTCAGCTTTTAGCTCTTCCCAAGATTCTTTAAGACTGCCTTCAACATCTTCAAATTGCGTACTACGGTCATGTTCAGAACGTGCACGACTACCTAACTCATAGGCTTTTGAAAAATCTCGATCATAATCAAGGTCTGGTGTGTCGAGTTGAGCTTCTTGATAATAAGGACGTGTCAAATAACTAGAACGCCAATGATCATTTGGATCAATCTTCACATTTGAACCTTGATTCTGTTGATTGGATAAATTTTGATTTGTCATGATAATTCTCCAGTAAACTTTCCTGCTTAGATAAAACTTAGGAGAATATTTATTTTATTCTCCTAAATCTATATAGATCTAAAACAATTAAGAATTACTTCTGTTGATTATTTTGATTTGATCCTTGGCGGTTAGAATCTTTTTGATGAGATCCTTGTTGCTGACGGTTGCCATTTTCCTGTTGTTGCTGTTGTTGACGATTGTCATTTTTTTGATTTTGCTTCTGTGGATTATTACGCTCTTCATTACGTTGATTATTTGTATTACTCATGATCGTACACCTCATCTAGTTTTAGATATTATCTGAGTAAATCAGATGATTAAATTAAAACATAAAAGTTTATATAAAATGGAGTAAGCCTGTTTCAGTATATTTAAATGTAATGCAGTTTTTTTATAGAAAGAATGTTTTTTAACAAGTTAAGTATTTGTATTTGTTTTTGAAGCGAACAGTCTTAATATAAGTTTATACTAAATTAACAAACTGAAACAAAGAATAATATCATTTGTTTTGGATATCTTTTTTATTGATAATCTTAACAATATTACAGCATATATCCTTGAGTAGTTTTTTTAGCTTTTTGGTGGGGTATCCATGATATATCTTTTTGAAAATATAAGTTTTATTTTTATAATCTATGCAGTAAAAGAATGTTCCGACAGGTTTCTGTTTGCTTTCAGAGCCTCCATTCTTGAGTAATCCAGTGCAGGAAATATAAATATCTGATTTAAAGATTTTCTTTCCCTTTTTAATCATCTCTTCTGTGACCTGAATGGATTCAGCACTATATTTCTTAATTAGATTTGGAGAAATTTTTAGCACCTTTTCTTTTACCTTTAAGTCATAACAAACCAAACTTCCTATAAGAATATCTCCAGAAAAGGGACTTAAAGAAAATTGATAAGATAAATAACCTGCAGAAGCGCTTTCAATAAAGAATACAGAAATTTTCTTTTGAGCCAGTAATTCGCATGATTTTTTAAACATCTCTTTCTCTCATCAAATTTATTACTTAAATTATTAATTATTTTTCAACTTATTTTCTGTTTAAATAATTCAAAATATTGAAATGTAAAAAAGTAGTTTTCCTATTTTGTTGATATAAAAGGTATTTGATTTTTATTTGTTTCAATCTTAACTTGTTTTAACAAAATATTAGTAGGAATAAAGCATGAGCAACGTAAAGTAAATTTATATTTTCGATTCGGAGAATGGAAATGCCTGTTGTCGTAAAAAAAAGATTACTTGATTTGTTGCACGACGATCATAAAAATTATTACGAGTTAGTTTCTTTCTTCTTTGATGGGGATATATCTAACTTTGAAAAAGAGAAAAAAGCAGTTAATTTCTTAGCACAAGAATTTGATACGATGAAGTCGAATAAGATTTCTTTACCTAATGAGATTGAGGAAATCCGTAATTGGTATAACAATGAAAATCGTAAAGTATGTCTCAGCTATCAAGACTATTTATGCCAGCGCAAAGCAGGGAGCCAGCGAGAATATTTTAAAAACATCGGGCAGGCATTTGAATTTTTATTAAAAGTTGCCCCTGTAAAAAAAGTAGACGGTTCTTGGCTATATAGCCTCGTAAATTATTGGAATGATCCTGTTTTTCATGACCTTATTTTAATTTATCTAGAAGAGCTCGGTCTGGGACAGGCAACGTCCAACCATGTCTGTATCTATGATGATTTATTGCGTGTATTGGGACTGGATGATTTTGAGCTTTTCCTAGACGACGAGTATTATCATCACTCAGCAGTTCAACTGGCTTTAGCTTATGCACCACCAGAGTTTATTCCTGAAATCATTGGTTTTAATCTTGGCTATGAGCAGCTTCCTTTACATCTCTTAATTACCAACTATGAGCTCACAGAGCTGGGAATTGAAGCCAAATATTTCAATTTGCATATTACCATCGATAATTTGGACAATGGTCATGCGCACAAGTCTTTAAAAGCTTTTGAAAATGTTTATAAAAAATATAAAAATAAAGAAGCTTTTATGGCGAAGGTAAAACGAGGTTATGCCTTAAATCAGCAAGGTATGTCCTCACTACAAATTATTAAAGATCTGAATCTTGAAAATTCTGTTCATAAAATTTTAAAACGCAAAGCCTTAATTGGGCAACTTGTTCATAATGAAAAACAAATTGTTGGATGCAAATCAATTAATCATTGGCTAGCCAATCCACAACAGATTGGGAGTTTTATCGATCAATTGGTCGAAAAGCGCTGGATAAGATTCAATTGTGATCCTGAAGAAAGTCCGTTCTGGCGCATGATTAGCCATGAAGATGGGAAGATGTATGGTGTATTTACACCTGCAGAAAGACAGATTATTCATGACTGGATTGCTGGCGATCAATACTCAACCCATATCTTGCCTTATAAGAATAGCCTAAGTAAAGAACAGCCATTACTTGATTATCTATACAGTTACAACTCGGAGGGCGAACTGGAACATTTACAAACCAGAGTTAGCCAGACAGACAATTTTGCACTCAAGATATGTAAATTGACGCCTTTTCTTGGTCCCGAATCTCATCACAAAAGTATAGGCCTATGGAGTACACAGAAGTATGCCGAATTGTTATTTCCTTATTTAACTGCTTCATCGCGTTAAGTCAGGAAAACCACAACACCATTTAATCATTTTATTTAGCCAACAATAAAACAGGGTAGCCCAATGAATGACGATCTTAAAGATAACAATACTAAAAGTACTTTAGCTGGGAATACACCAGACAAAAGTAATCAGACTGAAAAAACTAGACAGCTTGATCAGGTAAGAAGTGATGCCACCGACGAAGCATTAACGACCAATCAAGGGGTAAAAATTGCAGATAACCAGAACAGCCTAAAAGCAGGTGTACGAGGCTCAACTTTACTTGAAGATTTTATTTTGCGTGAGAAAATTACGCACTTTGACCATGAGCGTATTCCAGAAAGGATTGTGCATGCGCGCGGTGTCGGTGCACATGGTTATTTTCAAGCCTATGAAGGCAATGAACGGTTTACCAAAGCGGGTTTCCTAACTGACCCAAGCATACAAACACCTATTTTTGTGCGTTTTTCGACAGTTCAGGGACCACGGGGTTCGGCGGATACAGTACGTGATATTCGTGGTTTTGCCATTAAGTTCTATACCCAAGAAGGCAATTTTGATCTGGTCGGCAATAATGCCCCGGTATTCTTTGTTCAGGATGGGATTAAATTTCCAGATTTCGTTCATGCAGTAAAACCTGAACCACATAGGGAAATTCCGACTGGGGCGACTGCGCATGATACTTTCTGGGATTTTGTTTCACTGGTGCCTGAGTCCGCGCATGCGGTGATGTGGGCGATGTCTGACCGTGCGATTCCACGTAATTTACGTTCTATCCAAGGTTTTGGTGTGCATACTTTCCGTTTTGTAGATACCCATGAAAAAGCTCGTTTTGTGAAATTTCACTGGACACCGAAACAGGGTTTAAGTGCGCTGGTTTGGGATGAAGCACAAAAACTGGCAGGTAAAGATCCTGATTTTCATCGTCGAGATCTGTATGAAGCGATTGAGCAAGGCCTGTATCCTGAGTGGGAACTGGGTGTGCAGATTGTTGAAGAAGAAGATGAGATGACCTTCGATTTTGATCTCCTTGATCCCACCAAAATTATTCCTGAAGAATTGGTTCCGATTACACCAATTGGCAAGTTTGTGTTGAATCGTAATGTGGATAACTTCTTTGCAGAAACCGAGCAAATTGCATTCTGCCCAGGGCATATCGTACCAGGGCTTGATTTCACAAATGACCCGCTATTGCAGGCTCGCTTATTTTCCTATACCGATACCCAGTTAAGTCGTTTGGGTGGTCCGAATTTCCATCAGATTCCAATCAATAAGCCTGTATGTCCATTCCACAATAATCAGCGTGACGGCATTCATCAGCATCAAATCCATAAAGGTCAGGCTTCATACCAGCCGAATTCAATTGATAACAACTGGCCGATTGAGATTCCTGCTGCTGCGCAGAATGGCGGCTTTGAAAGTTATCAGGAACGAATTGATGGACACAAAATTCGTCAGCGTAGTGAATCTTTCTCGGATCATTTTTCCCAAGCGCGTTTGTATTATCAAAGCTTAGCGCCGCATGAGCAAAAACATGTGGTCGATGCCTATACTTTTGAGTTAAGTAAGGTACAGCGACCACATATCCGTGAGCGTGAAGTTCAGCAAGTGTTAGCCAATATTGATACCGATCTCGCGAAGCAAGTCGGGGAAAATCTCGGAATCGATGTGCCAGACTTAAAAGAAAACTTTAAGCAGGCCAGCATTGAAAAATCTGAAAAACTTTCTATGCAGGCATTTATTCCTGAGGATATTCAGGGGCGTAAAATCGCGGTGTTGATTCATGACAAAGTCAATGCGGAGACATTACGTACCATCATTAACTGGTCGATTCAGGAAAATGCCATTGTGCATTTATTAACGCCAATGCTGGCACCAGTAAAAGGATCACGAGATGAAGTAATTACCTCGGATGGCATGCAGAAAGCAGAACCTTCTATTATCTATGATGCTGTGGTGATTGCAGATGGCGATAATTTAGATGCTGTCTTAGCGGATGGTGTAACCAAGCATTATTTACTGGAAGCCTATAAGCATTTAAAACCAATTGTATTCTTGGGTGATAAAGCTGAATTACTGGATCAACTTGATTTAATGTCAGATGAAGGCACGCTATTGCAAGATGATTTCCGTCACGTGGCCGAAAAGCTGAAACAGTTACTTCGTTATCATCGGGTTTGGGCGAGGGAAGCCGTGGCAGAAGCCATACCAGCCTAATGCTAAAAAAGCTCCGTCATGGAGCTTTTTAATATCTTTAAAAACAATCAGGTAGCAGAGAGCTGGATCAAAACCAGAGCGATTCTTTCAATATGTTGATAGGCTGGTCGTTCAAGTTCTTCTCCAAACACATCAGGGTCAATTTCTTCATAACTGTATTTAAAGTCAGGATAATCTTGTATCCAGCTATGGACTGCTTCTAAAAACTTATTGCCGTCCTGACTGATCGCTATACCAGTATATAAAAATAACGTACCTTGAGGCGTCAGTCTTTTGATTGCTTCAGTGAGAATATTAAAGGATAAATCAGTGCCATCCAGCGCATTGCCGCCGTGCCGATATTGGCGTTCATGCAAATCCATTAGATAAGGAGGATTGGCAAAGATTAAGTCAAAATGACCCTCCAGATTAGAAAAAAGATTACTCTGTGTGGGGAAAATATTACTCAACCCCGTAAAATCTTTATTCACCTGACTATAAAACAGTGCTTTAGGATTAATGTCCGTAGTAAAAATTTCCGTAGTCTCAGGAAATAACTTGGCAATCGCAATGGCAACAGGCGAAGCACCACAACAGAGTTCCACACTACGCTGTATAACATGTGTTTGGTGGAGTAAGTAGTGTTTAAGATGATAATAAAAACGATAAGTATCTGGCCCAAAGAATACGGCATCGGTTTCAAGCGTTGGAAAAGCCGAATGAATAAATAACTTTTCATCTAGAGATGCCACTCGAACTGAACTCAACCATTGCTGATCTTCAAGACGGATCAGGTCGGCATTTTTTAAGATTATAAAAAGTTGTTGATCCAGAGCTTCAGGATAAAAGGGCAGATTCCAACCAAAAATATCCTTTAAGCTCCTCACTGTATTCGATAAGTGTTTCTTACGATTAAAAATCCGTTCATGACTAAGCGGTGTTATAACAGCAAAACGATAATGCTGTTCTTCTAAAAAATGGAGTAAATAGTGCAAAGCCCTTTGCTGTATACATTCCATAGTAAAATGCTGATTCATTTTTTAGCCTCTTTATTGTTATTAAAAAACCTCCGAAAGGAGGTTTTATACTGGCTTAGCCATTGATAATTTCACCACCGTTCACGTGGATAACCTGTCCTGTAATATAACTGGCATCATCGGAAGCCAAGAATAAGTATGCAGGCGCAACTTCACTTGGTTGGCCCATTCGTCCCATAGGCGTATCCTGACCAAATTTCTCTACCGTTTCTGCATCAAAACTACTTGGAATTAGCGGGGTCCAGATCGGGCCAGGGGCAACACCATTCACACGGATGCCTTTTTTCTGCTTCATTAGATTAGTCGATAAACTGCGAGTAAATGTTGTAATCGCGCCTTTCGTACTGGCATAGTCTATTAATTCATCGTGTCCATGATAACTGGTAATACTGGTGGTATTAATAATACTGTCTCCTTCTATTAAATGAGGCAGCACAGCTTTGGTTAAATGAAATATCGAGAAAATATTGGTTTTAAAAGTTTTCTCTAGCTGTTCATTACTAATATTAATTAAATCTTTTTGCTGAAACTGAACGCCAGCATTATTAACTAAGATATTAATTTTTCCAAAAGCCTTTATTGTCCCCTCAACACACCTTTCCGAGACTTTAGGATCAGTTATATCTTCTTTAAACAATATACATTGTTGACCTTCTTGTTCAACCAGTTGTTTAGTTTTTTCAGCATCTTCTTGTTCTTCAAGATAAATAATTGCAATATCAGCACCTTCACGAGCAAATAATACGGCAATAGAGCGACCTATTCCGCTATCACCACCACTAATCAGTACAACTTTATTTTTGAGTTTGCTACTGCCCTGATGAGTCGATTTAATAATTTCTGGTTCTGGATGCATCACTTGCTGCTTTCCAGGTTGGTGTGATTGTTTCTGAGCAGGTGCAGAGGTTGGATATTGATTTGGATTGTTGCTCATATCAAGAGTCCTTTAATTCAATTATTTTTTATCATCTTTCAAAAAAATGTTATTTTGGGTAAGGACAATGTTTTTATTAGTTTGAATTGTATTTTTTCCGTAGAAGGTAGTAAGAAAATATAAATCTTATCTTTTATCAAATGTCCTTTAGGTGAGAGATAATATCTTAAGATGAAGACTGGCAATAATATCTTCAATATTTGTTCTGTTTTCAGTATCTTCTGTCAAATTTTCAATGGGTGTGGATTGCTCTAGATTGAGTATTGCTCTTATTATTTTCTCGGTTAGCTGCGATTGTTCTATACTGATCGAGGGTGGATGCTGATGAGAATGTAGAGCCTGAAAGGATACTTGATAATTATTATAAATTTCAATATTTTTCAGTTTGTTAGTAATATGTAGGATGCGCTGAAATGGTGATGCAATATCTTTTTTCTCTATTTTGTAAAACCAGTCTGAACCATATGTTAGCCAGTCGTTATTATTAATGTCTAGATGAGCCAGTAAAATTTCAGGACTGAGTAAAGTAATAAAAGTTGGTTTTAGTTCCAAATCAGAATATATTTCATTTTTGTAATTCATTTTAAAACTCCTAAAAAATTATTCGATCATTTTTATATATCTTAAATTTAATTGTTTCTTTAAACATATACTTTGTATTCTTTTATATCAAATTTAATCATTTTGATTGGGATTGTAAAATAATGTTTATTTGTTGTCTTTATTAATTCTTTATTCTCTTTGTTATTTCAAACGTAACTATTAAATATTAATTTTAAAAATTAATATTTAAAAACTATTTATATAACATAACTATATAAGGTTTATAAAAAATAAGTTGGAAACATTTAAAATTATTGAAACATAGCAAGGTTTGGGCAAAAGTATTTTTTCTCTTATGGTGATTATAGCCGCTATATAACGGCACATTTATAATTAGTAGAGGAAGAGATAATCATGGCTAATCAAAATTCTAGACAAGACGATCAAGATAATAACTCTGGTACATCAACTCGTGGATTCGCAAGTATGGATCCAGATAGAGTAAAGGAAATAGCAAGTATGGGGGGACGTGCCGCTCATGCGAGTGGCAATGCCCATGAATTCACTTCAGAAGAAGCTAGAGACGCTGGCCGTATTGCACATTCACAAGGTAATGCTCATGAATTTACATCTGATGAGGCGCGTGAAGCGGGATCATTAAGTCATAAAAATGATCGTCGTTCTAGTGGCCGCGATGACGATGATGATGATCGTGTTAGCAACCGTTACGGTGGCCGCGGTCGTAGCCGCAATGATGACGATGATGATGATCGTAGTGGCAACCGTTCCGGTGGCCGCGGTCGTAGCCGCAATGATGACGATGATGATGATCGTGGTGGCAACCGTTCTGGTGGCAGAGGCCGCAGTCGCCGTGATGATGACGATGATTATGATGATCACGGTAGCAATCGTTCCGGTGGCCGCGGTCGTAGCCGCAATGATGACGATGATGATGATCGTGGTGGCAACCGTTCTGGTGGCAGAGGCCGCAGTCGCCGTGATGATGACGATGATGATGATCGTGGTGGCAACCGTTCAGGTGGACGCGGTCGTAGCCGCAATGATGACGATGATGATGATCGTGGTGGCAACCGTTCAGGTGGACGCGGTCGCAGCCGCAATGATGACGACGATGATGATCGTGGTAGAAACCGTTCTGGTGGACGTGGTCGTAGCCGCAATGATGATGACGACGATGATGATCGTGGTAGCAACCGTTCAGGTGGACGTGGTCGTAGCCGCAATGATGACGATGATGATGATCGTGGTGGCAACCGTTCTGGTGGCAGAGGCCGCAGTCGCCGTGATGATGACGATGATGATGATCGTGGTGGCAACCGTTCAGGTGGACGTGGTCGTAGCCGTCGCAATGATGACGATGATGATGATCGTGGTAGCAACCGTTCCGGTGGACGCGGTCGTAGCCGTCGCGATGATGACGATGATGATCGTAGTATCAACCGTTCCGGTGGACGTGGTGGTAGCCGTCGCGATGATGACGATGATGATCGTGATAGCAACCGTTCAGGTGGACGCGGTCGTAGCCGTCGCGATGATGACGATGATGATCGTGGTATCAACCGTTCCGGTGGACGTGGTGGTAGCCGTCGCGATGATGACGATGATGATCGTGATAGCAACCGTTCAGGTGGACGCGGTCGTAGCCGCAATGAGGATGATGACTATGATAATCGAGGGAATAGTGGACGTGGTAATTCGAATCAAAAACGTGATGAGTATGGTCGCTTTACCAATTAAAGAAACATCAATTTTTTCAACTTAATAATCATATTGAAATGGTTATCTAATTAAAGAAGTTGAGTGGATTATATTTACTCAACTTCTTTTTCCGTTTCATCTCAATATTTGGGGTTATTTGATTATTAATCACTTTGATGTTTTTAGGAGTATGAAATGAATACGATTAATTTTTCAGAGTATGCAAATGCCTGCATTTTCTGTTCATTAACCTGTTCTACTTGCGCAGATCTTTGCTTAAAAGAAAATGATGTTGAGATGATGCGTGAATGTATTCAACATTGTCTAGAATGTACTGAAATTTGTAGCTTATGCGCAAAATCAAATAAAATCATTTTTCTTGGTTGATATATGTAAACTTTGTGCCAGAGTTTGTGATTACTGTAATGAGGAGTGTAGGAAGCATAATAATGAGTACTGTCAGCAATGTGCTGAAGTATGTCGTCTATGTGCAATTGAATGTCGCAAAATGGTAGCTTAATTAATTTATTAGGAAATCAAGAAAGACATATGTTGCTGGAGGCTATGATACTCACAATGAAATACTGAATGATGTAATGTTTTATTATTATCAATTCTAATCGTGAATGAGGGGGGAGATCTATATGTGGATTCTTATACTCACTGTAATTATTGTACTTCTCACCATTTTGTTTACTAGAAAATTTCAAAATACCGAGACTTTATCGACTTCTACATCTGAGAATGCGTCATTTTTAGATAATGTTTTATATACGTTTGAAATAGCACAGGAAGAATCTTTTCAAGAAAATTTAAAGTCGATTGTAAATTCTGAAACTCATGAAAAGTTAGTTGAAGTCACTGCTAGGCTTATTTCTGAGCCATCAAATAAATTAGATAAACATGCAATTAGGGTAGAAGTGAAAGGGTTAGTTGTTGGATATCTACATCAAGATGATGCAAACCAATTTACAGAAACTTTGATAGATCAGAAGGTGGCTGCTGCGATCAGTGAAGAGAGCCAATTTTATGTTATAAATCTTTCGCTTACAGGCATACAAGATCTGAAAGAAATGTGAGTTGAGTATTTTATCAAGTGAATTTGTCATTAAGTGACGAGTTGACTTGCAAATTGTGCTTATCTCAGCCAAGCATATTGATGGAAAAAGCAAGACTTCGGGTTTTATTAAGAAGCTTTAGATCATATGGCATGACAGGATAATGTTAATACGAAATATAAGGTCAAGGAGTTATATGCGATACTGAAAATATTTTTACACTTTCATAAGTTTAATGGGGGCTGTATTGCCCATTGTTTTGTTTAGGATCATTCTAATAATTAAATTATATATAAAAAGTAATCCCATCCATCACTGGATTACTTTAACTCACTAATAGATGAAAACCTTTAGAGGTAAAATATAGAGTTAGTCCTTATTCCAACTATCTACATGATCAGCCCACCATTGCATCATTGTTTTACGGTCATTTAGCCATTGAGCATGATTGTATGATGCGCGTGTTTTATTATCAGAAACGTGTGCAAGTTGTATTTCAACCCAATCCTTATTAAAACCATGCTCATTAGCCACTGTAGATGCTGTAGCTCTTAGATCATGCATGGTAAATTCTAACTTCATGTTACGAAGGGCCGTATTCAATGTAGTTTTCCCCATCATTTCTCCATCTTCGCCAGCAAAAATATACTCGCTATTGGGATAAAGAGAAAATTGCTCTTTCATAATTTCTATGGCTTGGTCTGACAAAGGGACAACATGCGTCCTGTTCTTTTTCATATTACGCTTTCCATCCAAAATATCAGCTTGTGATACTGCAGGGATAGTCCAAGTCTTATCTTCAAAATCAATATATTCCTTTTTGCCTCGACGTAGCTCAATGCTTCTAAGCCATGTATATGTTGCCGCTTTAATAGCATTTCGTGTACTAATAGAGCCACCGTATGTATTTAGCTTAGACTTAAGCTTTCTTTTTTCAGATTCAGTCAATGGTCTGGCATGTGTTACTTCTGGCTGCTTGATGTAACCTCTAAGGACGTAGGTAGGGTCAATAGAAATACGTTTTGTGATAATTGCATATTCCATGATTTCACCTATTATTTGCCTAACAAAAATTCCCTTAACTTCCCCTGTGCCTCTTCCTGATTTTTTGATTCTTGCCATAGTACTATCAAGTACATTTTTAATATCAATCGAATCGATCTCATGGATAGGTTTGTTACCTATAAGAGGATAAACATCTTTCTCAAAATAACTGGTGCGGCGTTGTTCCCATTCCTTAGATTGTTGAGCTTTCCTAGAATTCATAAATTCGCTAGCGACTAAACGGAATGTACCATTATTTGCTTTGATTGCTTCAAGGCGTTCATTTTTCTGGTGGGTTATTGGATCTACTCCTTTGGCGAGTTGCTCTCGATACTCCATTGTTTTTGAGCGAGCGTATGCTAAAGTAATTTCAGGATATTGACCGATTGTTAGCATTTTTGCTTTTGTAAGAAAACGGTAGCGATAACGCCAGAATTTGCTACCGGATGGGCGGACTTCTATACACAGTCCTGAATGATCAGCCACGCGGTATAATTCTTCATGTGGTTTTAAGCTTTTGATTTTAAGATCGTTTAGCATGTGATGTGAGTAACGCTATTTTAGAAAGTGCTTACTCACAATCTTACTCACAAAAAATGGTAATTGCATGTATCACATTGTTATGGAAAGTTAGAATAAAAATATTTTTAAATCAATTGGATAGATGTAAATGTAATTTGTATTTAGAGAAGGTTAGATTGTTAATTGGCATGATGTATTCCATCCATTTGGTCATGTGTTTGTACTTAATTCCGCTTTGTACTCCATTTTCTGCCCTTTGACTTCAATGTTTTCATAAAAAATCTCCTTGAACAGGATTATTCGATTTTCTACTTTTGAGTTCAATTATTTTGAGGGGGGATTACCCAGTCAAGAAATGTACAAAAGAGTAATGGGTCAAAATGGGATAAATTGCAACCCTTATAATAATTAAAGTTAAATAAAACAGTATGTTATCTATCTGACTCTACTGCTATCATCACCAACAAATTTTTGTTATAAAAAGCATTACTTAAAAAAGCAGTTGGCACAAAATTTGGCACAAGTTATAAAATCTATAAGATTCTATTAGATTTTAATTATTTGATAAATAATGAATTAAACCTAGATAGAATCTATTAAAAAGTTATTTACAGAGTTCGAATCTCACCGCTTCCGCCAAATATTAATGACACAGCCCCGATTATCGGGGCTTTGTTGTTTCTGGGGGGGGGCGTAAGCATAAAATAATTTCAATGGGTTTATTTAGTAATCCCATTTTCTAATATATTATTGAGCATGTATTTATTAATTTATCTTTGATATTAAACTTTCATCATTAGAATTATTGGAGAATAATCTAGATGGCAGAAGCATTTCACTATCCACCCGAGATACTCAGCCTACTAGTCGATACCATTCCATTGCTATGTCGTAGTAAGAAAGATGTTGTTTTGTTTTTTCGTGGTGCTGGAGTAGCTCAGGATGATCTTGGTGAAGTTGAGCGGTTAGTTGCCGTTAATAAATTCTCAATAACAAAGTATGAGATCGCTAGAAATATTCTTACAAAAGTCAATGCTCGTGGTGATAGTGCGCTTGGCACACGCCGTGAAATTATTAAGAGAGTTGTTGAGTTTGAAAGTTTTGAGACGTGTTGGGAAAGTGATCAATATAAAGCTAAAGGCTTAGTTACAACTATTCGGGAAGCTGTGGGTAAAAAAGATACATTCACTCGTATAAAACAAGAACGAGATGTTGAACGAGAAGAGCGTATGGCAAAGTCACGTGCAGAACGTGCCATAGCTACAAAAAAATCAGAGGATATTGATGCTATTAACCGCCGTCTTTCGGCATTATTCGGCTTGGATGAGAAGCCACATGAAAGAGGTAAGCTTTTAGAAAGCATATTAAACGATTTATTTAAAGTTTATGGGATACTAGTTAGAGAAGATTTTCGCCGTAGAGATCCAGATACATCTATAGTAGTTGAGCAAATAGATGGAGTGATTGAATTAAATGGTCAGATTTATCTTGTCGAAATGAAGTAGCTTAATGCACCAGTTGGCATAGGCGAATTTTCACCACATCTAAGTCGCTTGTTTCTTCGTCAAAATGCTAATGGAATTTTTATTTCAGCAAATGGTTATGCCTCATCGGTAGAGTCTGTATGTAGAGATGCTCTTAGTCAAAAAACAATTTTTTTATGTTCATTACGTGAAATTGTTATGTTGTTACAACGCCAAGGCGATCTTGTGGATTTCCTCAGTAAGAAGTCAAATGCTGCAATTATTGATAAAAATCCATTTTTGGAGATTCTTTCATAAATTAGATTTAGTCTAATCATATCTAGTTTTCTCAACTAACTGTTGTTGAGGCATAGCAATCGCTTCCAACTCATCATAAGAAAGAATGGGTGGGAAAGCATCTACAGACAGTGCTGTAAATGTTTTATTCTTTCTGACTTCCTCAATACAATCCAATCGTTTAAGAAATTCTTTAGAAACCTTAGCCATATCAAGAGTTACCACATTCAAGATCTTGCCTAGATGTCTAAGGGTATTATTAAACATATTTTAAATCATTAGAGGTCTAATCGACTCATTGTTGTTGTCAAAAGTATGTAATTGTTAATCATAATATACGTTATAAGTCAAAGTGATTTGAGAAAAAATAATGAATTTGAGTATTTACAAAATGTCATAATTTAGAAATAATTAAATGTGAAATACATCACAATTACTATTGACATGAAAAATTTAAAATTAAACCAAATTTCTTTGGGTGTTTGTTTAATACTTTTGGGAACACTAACTAACGCTGCAGAGTTAAATAATTTTGACGCGGACCAACAAATTAGACAACAGCAACGAGATCAGGCGCTCGAAAAGCAATTACAACCTGAACCTGTGGTACAGACGGGATTAGAAAAACAATTAATTACACAGCCACAACTACAATATTTACAGTCATATAGTGAAAAACTATGTTTTGATATTAAAAAGTTTGTATTGATTGGGGATGATGCCCGCCAATTTACTTTCGCGATGCGTCCCGTGATTCAAGGTGAGCATAATTTGATTGGTCGCTGTATCGGGGTGCAAGGTTTAAATCAAGCATTGGATTTGATTCAAAACCGTATTATTAGTCATGGCTATGTGACAACGCGTATGCTGTTGCCCCAACAAAATATCGCATCAGGTGAAATTAAGCTTCAAGTCATCGCTGGTAAAGTCGATCAAATTCAATTTGTTCAAGGAACATCTAAGCGCGCACACAAATTTAATGCGTTGCCTGTGCGAACTGGCGATATTTTAAATATTCGAGATATTGAACAGGGGTTGGAAAACTTTAAACGTGTACCAACTGTTGAAGCTGATTTTAAGATTAAACCTTCAGAACAGCGTAAAGAACCAGGCTATAGTGACTTGGAACTGGCATGGCAACAATCAAAACCTTACCGCATTCATTTAGGGATTGATGATGCAGGTTCAGATTCAACAGGTAAATATCAAGGGACTGCGACTTTATCTTTAGACCATCTGTTTACCGCAAATGATTTATTTTATGGCAGTTATAACCATGATTTGGGTGGTGGTGATTCAGGAAAGCGTGGGACGGATGGCTATTATTTAAGTTATAGCATTCCGCTGAAATACTGGATGTTGAGTACCAGTTATAGTCAATCTGACTATAACCAGACGGTTGCAGGCGCCAGTGAAAGTTATAGCTATAGTGGGAAAAGCAAGCTCATTGGCGCTGATTTATCGCGTGTACTTTATCGAGATGCAAAACGCAAAACCACGGCCAGTGTTGGTGGTTGGTATAGAGAGTCACAAAACTTCATCAATGATGTAGAAATTGAAGTTCAGCGCAGAAAAACGGCTGGCTGGAAAGCCAGCTTAGATCATACGGAATATTTAGCCAATGCAACCTTAAACGGAAATTTAACCTATAAACGTGGAACAGGTGCATTTAATGCAATGCGTGCACCTGAAGAGGAATTTGGCGAGGCTTATACCCATGTTGGCATATTACAAGCCAATGCCAGCCTGCAAGTTCCTTTCAAGGTGGGCAATCAATCGTTGCAATATCTTGCTGAATGGAGAACCCAACATAGTCAAAAACCATTGACACCTCAAGACCGTTTTTCGATTGGGAACCGTTATACCGTGCGCGGCTTTGATGGTGAACAAACCTTATTGGCAGACAATGGCTTCTTAGTCCGCAATGAAATCAGTGGCTCGATGTTTAGACTTCCAATGCAATGGTACAGTGGCATTGACTATGGTGAAGTGGGTGGGAAAACTGCACATGAACCTAATCCATTGTTGGGTACAAGTTTGATGGGAGCTGCCTTTGGATTGCGTGGTCAAATTTTAAAATCCGTCAGTTATAACGTTTTTGTTGGCACGCCATTGAAGAAACCAGCGCACTACAGAACAGACAATGTGACAACAGGGTTTAGTTTGAACTGGATGTATTAGGTTTAATGATTAAGTCAAATAAATATTTAAAAAGAATAGGCTACAACAATGAAATTTGAAGAGATAGATGTCATTTCCCCCGCACTCTTTTCA
Source organism: Acinetobacter sp. Tol 5 (assembly GCF_019702905.1). NCBI lineage: Bacteria > Pseudomonadati > Pseudomonadota > Gammaproteobacteria > Moraxellales > Moraxellaceae > Acinetobacter > Acinetobacter sp. Tol 5. The sequence goes on from NZ_AP024708.1 coordinate 1,519,509, forward strand.
ACTGAACAGTGGAATGAAGCAGAGGTTCTTGGTGCAATGACATGGTTATGGTTTGTATCTGAGAATTGCAAAAAATTAACTATTTCAGATCTTGCATTATGTGTGCTGCCGACGATCAAAAGTCGTCAATTTGCATTGTTCAGCCATAATTCTCAGCCCTTGGGCTATATTTCATGGGCAAATTTAGATGAACAGTCCGAAGCTCAATATGTAAATTCAGAGCCTTGGATCTATACGCAGCCAAATTGGAATTGTGGTGATCGTATATGGTTGATTAATTGGTTTGCACCTTTAGGTCACAGCGCTTTGATGAAAAGATTAATTGAAAAGTACCTGTTCCCTGAGCAATGTTTTAGGGCGCTTTACCATAAAGGCAATATACGTGGACTTAAAGTCATGACATTTCATGGCAAGTCAGTTTCTAAATTAGCGTTAAGAGAATGGATCAAACAACATCCGATTCTTGCCACTAATCATTGATGGATTTCAAAAAATTCAATATCGAAAAAATATTAAAATATTAAGGTAAAACATTATGAATAAAAATCGTTATAGAGTTATTTATAGCCAAGCACGTGGAATGTTTATTGCAGTTGCTGAGATTGTAAAAAGCCGAACGAAAACAGCAGGACAATCACATGCAGAGGGTGAAATCGAAATAGAAGATATCACTGGTGCATTTTCAATCACTTATAAAAAGCTAAATCCAGTCAATTTTGCAGTGGTCAGTCTCTTAGGGGCAGCAATTTACACCTTGCCTATGGCGACGATCGCTGAAAGTCATATTGTGGCTGATAAGTCTGCGCCAAACTCACAACAAGCGACCATACTTAATACCAGCAATGGATTGACTCAAGTCAATATTCAAACCCCAAGCGCTGGCGGTGTATCACGCAATACCTATACTCAATTTGATGTGGGGCAAGAAGGCGCTATCCTGAATAATGCGCGAAACAATACCCAAACCCAATTGGGCGGTTGGGTACAAGGTAATCCATGGCTCGCCAAAGGTGAAGCCAAGGTTATTCTGAATGAGGTGAACAGCAGTAATCCAAGTCAGCTCAAAGGTTATTTGGAAGTTGCAGGTAAACAAGCTCAAGTTGTCATTGCCAATCCATCAGGTTTGGTCTGTGATGGCTGTGGCGTGATTAATGCAGACCGCTTTACTTTAACCACCGGTCAAGCGGTGATGCATCAAGGCTATCTTGATTCATTCCGAGTACGTGAAGGGCAAGTCACGATTGAAGGAAAAGGTTTAAATGGAAGCTTAACCCCGTATACTGATATTTATGCACGCGCTTTAAATGTCAATGCAGGCTTATATGCCAATGAATTAAAAACGGTATTGGGTCAAAACGATATTAATGTTCAAGACCCATCTGCACCTCAAATTGCCAAAGCAACCAGTGGCGTTAATACAACATCTCAGCCTAACTTTGCCCTTGATGTTGGTCAATTGGGTGGGATGTATGCTGGAAAAATCTATTTGGTGGGGACTGAAAATGGTTTAGGTGTGCGTAATGCAGGCTCAATCAATGCGACTACAAGTCAACTGAGTTTGAATGCCAATGGTGATTTGATCAATACGGGTAATATGATTGCCAACAAAGATCAAATTATTGTTGAAGCACAACAGGTTAAGAATAGTGGCAATATCAGCAGTACCCAGCATCAGATCCAAATTCAAGCTGAAAATATTCAGAACAGTGGTTTGATCGCGACTAATGATGAAATTAAACTCAAAGCGCAAGCCAAGATTGACAATAATGAGGGGGTCATCAATGCTGGGCGTATTGATTTTACTGCACAAAACTTAAGCAATAATGCAGGTAAAATTGAGCAAACAGGTCGGCAACAACTGAATATTCATGCAAAAACTTTAGACAATACTCAAGGTTTGGTTGGACAGGCGACGAAAGAGAGTAGCGGAACAGGTGGAACATCAGGCGGAACAACAACACCGAGTGTGACGGATCCAGAGCAACAGTCTTCTGCACAAGATTCGAGTAAAGTTGAAGTTGCGCCAACAGATTTAACACCAAAAACTTTCGAAGCAGGCAATATTCAGATTGCGCAAGACATGAGTAATATTGACGGTGCAATTGTTAACAATGCCGACATTAGCTTAAATGTACGAGACAGTATTAAAAATAATGGCGGTGAAATTCAACTGCCTGAATTGCAATTTAATGGACAAAATTTCGAAAACCAACAAGGTAAATTGACGGCTAAAGTGGTAAATATCACGGCACAGCGGGTGGATAACCAAAAAGGCTTGATTGATGCCAATCAAAGCTTTGATCTCAATGCGGTTCAGCTGAATAATACACAGGGACGTGTGCAAAGTGCTAAAGCTTTCAATTTAAATTCAACAGAAATTAATAACAACCAAGGGCAAATCCTTGCAGCAGATAGATTAAGTTTAAACTCTAAGACCACCAATAATACACAAGGTGTTATTGGTTCAGTCAACGCGGATGCTGAACTTTCTATTCAAACTTTAGATAATCGTCAGGGAGAGATTTCTGCGCAAAATGTTCAGCTCAATGGACAAAGCCTAAATAATCAGCAAGGCACGATTCAAGCGAAAAAGGCAGATCTAACAATCACTGTTGATCAAATTGATAATGGTACGACGCAAGATTCAGCAGGTCATTTGATTGCTGGGCAAAATCTTAAATTGAATGCCTTACAGTTACAAAGTACGGGACAAATTTATGCTGGCAATAGTGCTGATTTAACAGTGAATCAGTTGCAACAATATGGTCAGCTTGCGGCACTGAATAAAATCAATGTTCAAGCAAATACGATCACCAGTGATAAAAATGCGGTATGGGCTGCTGGATTGGATTCAGAAGGGAAACTGAGCAATGCTGATGCTACATTGACTCTTGATGCACAAAATGTACAGATTGCAGGCAAGATTTTATCAGGCAAACAAATTCAAATTAAAGCAGCTCAAAGCACAGACTTAAGCCTAAGTGAAAGCCAAGCGCAGAATATCAATATTGCAACCACTGAATTGAAAACCAACAATGCCAAAATCATTGCAAATCAACAATTGGATTTAATTGCAACACACAATATTGACAATGAAAAAGGGCAATATAGTGCAGAACAGATCAATCTCAATACAGCACAACTCGATAATGACCAAGGTTTAATTCAACATACAGGTAAAAATGCTTTTATTCTGGATGTGGCAAATCGGATTGATAACAATGCAGGTCAGATCATTAGTAATGCCGACAGTACTGAAATTAAAACCAACACTTTAAATTCCAAAGCGGGTGAAATTTTACATGCGGGTGATCAACAGTTAAAAATCACTGCAAAAAACCTACAAGGACAACAGGGTAAGATCCAAAGTAATAGCCATCTAAAACTTGATCTAGGCATTACCAATTTAGATCAAGCACTTACTGCCGCACAAAATATTGATTTAAAAGCAACTGAGCTGAGTCATCAACAAGGGCAACTAATTCAAAGTGATTCCAATAGGCAATTGAATGTGAATGTTGCGCAAACATTGAACAATACTTCTGGCGTGATCAGTGCTGCTGGTGATGCTCAGCTCAATATATCGAAGCTGAATAATCAGCAAGGTGTGATTCAAACACTTGCTGACAAAGACCTAAAACTGGTGACACAACAACTCGATAACCAGTCAGGTAAAATAATTGCAGGACGTGATGCAGTTATAGCAACAGCTCAATTGAATAATGTCACAGGTACTGTCTACGCAGCAGGAAAATTAGGACTGCATGCAACACAAGATGTGTCTAACCAACAGGGTTTAATTGCTGCAAAACAGCACCTTATACTAGATGCAAAAAATCTAAATAATCACAAAGGTCAGATTCAGACTGAATCTGGTGATGCGAATCTCACCATTGCTGAAACTTTAAACAACCAATCTGGAAGTATTCAAAGTGCAAATGCACTTAATATCATGGCTGCCCAAGTTGAAAACCAAGCTGGGCAACTGCTTTCAGGTACCGATACACAACTCGAAGTCACAGATTTGAATAATCAATCTGGGACAATTTACGCTAAGAAACAACTGGATCTCAATGTCTCAGGTACAACTGATAACAGTGCAGGTACCCTTGCAGCAGAACAAAATCTAAACCTAAATACACAGCACTTGTTGAATCATGTAGGACAAATCCGTTCAGAAAATGCCGATTCCAATTTAAGTATTGTTCAAGATATTCAGAACAATCGTGGTTTAATCTCAGCAGCAAAAAATCTGAATCTAAAAGCGCAGAACGTTACATCACAAAAAGGTAAAATTCAGTCGGGTGCAAGTGCCGATATTCAACTGAACAACTTAGACAATACTGAGGGTGTGGTTTACGCTGGTGAACAATTACTACTTTCGGCAACAGCTGAGCTAAACAATACTCAAGGTGTTTTTGTTGCTGAACAATTGACTGATCTCAAAGCTGGTTCTGTTATCAATGATGCAGGACAAATTCGTTCACAACAAGATCAACTTAAACTGAATGTGCAAAAGGATATCAGTAACCAAGCGGGAGAAATTTCGGCAGGTAAATCCATTGATCTGAATGCACAAAATCTCAGCAACCAAAAAGGTAAAGTGATTGCAGGACAGTCGCTTAATGCAACGGTAAAACAAGTTGATAATACTGATGGTACTGTTTACGCCAAAGATCAATTACATCTCAATGTAGCAGATCAACTCAACAACCAATCTGGTACTATTGCAGCCAATCAACACATGCAAATACAAGCCAATAGTATTCTCAATACGGTAGGTAAAATCCGCTCAGAACAAAATAAACTCACTTTACAGGTTCAACAGGATTTAGATAATCAAAAGGGAGAAATCTTTGCGGGCACAAATGCTGATATTCAGGCGAGTAAAATCAATAACCAAACAGGCACGATTTATAGCAAAAATCAGCTGGGTTTAAACGCCAAGCAATTGAACAATCAGCAAGGGCAGATCTACTCAGAAAATCAAGCGCAAATTGATGTTCAAGGGGATATTCAAAATAATAATGGTGTATTGTTTGCTGGAAAAAATTTAGATATTCAAAGCCGCCTTTTAGATAATACTGAAGGTACGATCAGATCAGAAAAATCAGATGTTTACATTGCAGCACAAGGACAGTTGCTTAATCAAAAAGGGGATATTTATGCAGCACAAAATGCAAGTTTACATAGTGTTGGTTTAGATAATACAGCTGGGCAGATTGCGGCACAGAATCAGCTCAGTATTGATACCCAAAAACAGCAGCTCAGTAATCAAAACGGTAAAATCATTGCCAAAACTGTAGATTTAAAAACAGGCAAATTGGATAACCAAACAGGTTTAATTCAAGCTGAACAGTCAGTTAAGATTGATACACAACAAAATGCCTTGCTGAATAATAATTCAGGCAACAATGCTGGAATACTCAGCCAAGGTAGTCTTAATCTGCTCAATATTACTCAGCTTGAAAATACTCGTGGTTATATTGCGGCAATTGGTTCAGCCAACATTGCTGCGCAGAATATCAATAACAATAGCGGTCAAATCAATAGCCAAGCAGACTTAAACATTCATCAGCAAACATCGGGTGGGCGTATTGATAACCTTGCTGGGCAAATTCAGGCACAGCAAAATGTCAGTTTAAATTCGGATACGATCAATAACAGTGGTGTAGGCAGTCATATTGTTGCAGGTGCAAAATTGACCGCAACCGCTAATCAATTCATCAATGCACAGACCAATGATAGCACTGTACTAGGTGGGCTTGATGCTAAAAATATTGAAATCAATGCACTAACACTCGATAACCAAGCTGGTGTGATTCGCGCCAGCGACAATGCAATATTGAATATCAACAACCAATTGAGCAACCAATTGGGTTCAATCAGTAGTTTGAATACACTTAGCATTGGTACAGCGAATAAAACGCTGAATTTAAATAATACAAATGGTGAGTTACTCGCAAAAAATCAACTCAATCTGAAAGCCAATGAATTGATCAATAAAGGTAAGATCGTCAGTGAAGGTAATGTTGATATCGACTTAAAGCAAAGCTATACCCATACCCAAGCAGATCAAATTTCTGCGAATGGCACACTGAAACTCAGTACAGAACAGGATTTAATCAATCAGTCTGAATTGACAGCAGGGCAAAAAGTTGAACTCAATGCAAAAAATATTCAAAATCAAACAGGTGCGAGTATTTCATCGAATGAGACGCATCTGATTGCACAAGATACCCTACACAACCAAGGCTTAATCAATGGTGAGCTCACCCATATTCAAGCCAATCGTGTTTGGAATGATGGTGCACGAATTTATGGTACACATGTTGCGATTCAAGCCAATACTCTGGATAACAAGTCCAACTCTTCTGGTACAGGTGCTGTAATTGCATCACGCGGTGATATGGATTTAGGGATTCAAATCTTAAACAACAAATCGGGCAGTCTAGTCAAAGATAATGGGCGTGACAATGCGTGGATTTTTAGTGCAGGTGATTTAAATATTGGGGGAAGTTTAGATGCAGATCTAAAAGCCCAAGGCAATGCTGATAAAATCTATAATGGCAGTGCGGTGATTGAGTCATTCGGTAATATGTATCTGGGTGCTAAAAATATTCAGAATGTGAATGAAAACTTAGTGATCAATGAACTGGTCGAAAAAAGTCGCAAAGACATTGTTGAATATGGTGATGATAACAACCGTTGGGATCAAAGCGAGGTTCGCTTTACCAAAAGTAAAAGAGGTGCTGAAGATGCGGTGCTTTGGGTTTCAAATAAAGCTGGGGAGCCAGGGCGTGAAGAATATGGCGAAGATTGGTACAAGTATGAATATACCAAACTTCAACTTGAAGATGAGGTGGAGAGCACCAGTCCAGCACAAATTATAGCGGGAGGGAATTTAGCATTTGCTTCAAGTGCTGATTTTAAAAATATAGACAGTCAAGTCTTGGTGGGTAAAGCAATTGTCAATGGTATTGATGCAATCACCAACAAGGGAACAGATTTAAGAAGTGTGACACGCGTAGATGCGGAAACGAATAAAAAAAGCTTCCACTGGGTAGTAACTTGTGGAAAGGATCATTGTAATCGCTGGAGGAGTGAAACTCCGCATACACCAGCGGATGTGATCACCAACCAGCCAATCAAGCTGGGTATAGTCAAAGAATATACAGCAAGTCAATCCAATAATCCTGTTGAAAGCTTAACCACACAGCAAGTCCAACAAAAAATAGAGGATGCGCAATCTGTTAAGCAGGGACAACTGAATATCCAGCAAGCCCAAAATCAACAACTGAATGTGCATGCCAGTGTAGGGGTTGACCAAGATGCATCCGACTTAAAAACACCATTGAACCCAGATCAACTGGACGTCAATGCAAAACAGTCTACGGATGTGAATACCCAACAACATCATGTCGATCAGGTTAAAGATCATCAAATCGATGGTGTAACAACTGATTCAACTGCGATTAGTCAAACCAATGACATCAGCGTCCGTACTGTTTCGCAAGATTATTTGAACTTACCGAGTAATGCATTATTTATTACCACCAAAGATAGCCAAGCAAAATATTTAGTTGAAACAGATCCAGCTTTTTCTAATTATAAAAAATGGCTGTCCTCAGACTATATGTTAGATGCACTGGATATTGATCCAGCGTTGAAACAAAAACGTTTAGGAGATGGATACTATGAGCAACGCCTCGTTCAAGACCAAGTAGCAAAACTCACAGGTTACCGCTTCCTTGAAGGTTATGGTTCTGATGAAGAGCAATACAAGGCATTGATGAATAATGGTTTAAGCTTTGCCAAACTTTATAACTTAAGACCTGGAATTGCTTTAACCGATGCTCAAATTGCGCAACTCACCAGTGATATTGTGTGGTTGGAAGAAAAAACCATCAAACTTGCCGATGGAACCACCACCAAGGCCCTGGTTCCACAGGTTTATGTTCAGGCGCGAGTTGGTGACTTAAAAGGTGATGGAACACTGATCTCAGCTGACTCGATTAAATTAGATGTGAAAGGTGATGTATTTAATTCGGGGACGATTGCAGGACGACAGGCAGTTGTTTTAAGCGCAGAAAATGTAGATGTGCTGAATGGTCGAATTCAAGCCAATCAAGTGGGATTAAAAACCCAAAAAGATCTCAATCTTATCGGTGGCACAATTCAAGCCAAAGAAAATGTGGTTTTAGATGTTGGTCAGAATTTTAAACTTGCTAGTTCTACACAAAGTAGTGCCAATGATTTGGGCAAGAGTCAGGCGACGTATACAGGTATTGACCGTATAGCAGGTATTTATACATCAGTTCCATTAAGTTCTAAAATTTCAGCTCAAGATCCAGAAAACTTAAAAACAACGGTTTCGATTCGAGTAGGAGGAGACAGCACACTTCAAGGGGCACAGATTGCTAACAACACAGGGCATACCCGTATTGAAACTCAAGGGAACTTAAGTGTTGGGGGGATAGAAACCTCAAGCAATAATCGAGCAGTAACCGATGCGAATACTTATAGCGATATCAAAAAACAACAAGATATCGGCTCAACCCTACAAGGCAAAGGCGATGTGATATTTACAGGGAATAATATCACTGTAAAAGGTTCACAAATTTCAAGTGAACTGGGTTCAACAGTCCTGTCAGCACAACAAGACATTCATATTATTGAAGGACGTCAAAGCAGCGATAGTGAACAAGCACAGCAAATTCAAAGTACAGGCTTTTTAAGTAAAAAAACAGAACAAAAGAAAAGCCATCAAATCAGCAATGAAGCGATCGGTAGTAGTATTGATGGTAAAAATGTGATCCTTGATGCCAACAATATCAATATTCGTGGTAGTCAGGTGGTTTCAGATGAACTCACACAAATTCAGGCGAAAGAGAATGTCAGTATTACGGGTGCTGAAAATAAATATTTAGATTACTCCGAGTACAGTACAAAAAAATCAGGCTTGATGTCGAGTGGTGGGATTGGTTTTAGTGTAGGTTCAAAGAAAGAGCTGACAGAACAACAAAATACCCAATTGACCAATACAGGTTCAATGGTCGGCAGTTTAAATGGCAATACCAATATTATTGCAGGCAACACTTACCAACAGACCGGAAGTACGGTTTCATCACAAAAGGGTGATGTAAATATATTGGCACAACAAGTCAATATTGAAGCTGCAAAAGAACAAAGTACCCGTGATTATAAATATGAAATGGAACAAAAGGGCTTAACACTTGCTGTGAATGTTCCAGTGGTCAGTGCAGTGCAATCCGTAGTGGATTCAAGCAAACAAGTGGGTCAGAGTAAAAATGATCGTGTTAATGCCATGGCAGCAGCCAATGCAGGATTTGATGCATACAAAGCTGGGCAGGCTTTAGGCAAATTACAAGGTGCATTGTCGGATGCAAGTAAGCTGAATGGTAATGTGGAAGTCAGTGTTAGTCTGACTTACGGTGAACAGAAAAATACCCAATTTAGTCAAACACAAAGTAGTACAGCCAGCCAAAGTCAAGTTTATGCAGGTGGTAAAACCAATATTGTTGCCACTGGGGCAGGTGAAAAATCCAATATCAATATCATTGGTTCGGATGTTGTGGGTATGCAAGGGACTCATTTGGCAGCCGATCATGATGTCAACATAAAAGCGGCTGAACAAAAAACCATTGAAGCGTCTGGCAACAAGAGTGCAGGTTGGAATGCAGGGGTTTCAGTCAGTAATCAAACAGGGTTTGGGGTCACTGCTGGAGGAAATCTTGGAAAAGGCAAAGGCAATGGGACAGACACCAGTTATGTGAACAGTCATGTTGGTTCTAAAGACAGTTCAACCACGATCAGTAGTGGAAATGCAACCAATATTATTGGTGGTCAGGTACAAGGTAAAGGTGTACAGATTGATGCCAATGAACTAAATATCGAAAGCTTACAAGACAAAGCAACCTATCAAAGCAAGCAACAAAATATCTCAGGGCAAGTTAGTGTCGGAACCAATGGTGCTAATGCATCAGGCAGTTTTAGTAAGTCGAATGTAAATGCCAATTATGCATCGGTAAACGAACAGTCAGGAGTTTTCGCTGGAGATGATGGTTATCAGATCAAGGTGAAGAATAATACTGATTTGAAAGGAGCGATCATTACCTCGACACAAACTGCTGAAAACTTAAAGAAAAATAGTTTGGATACAGGCACATTGACGCATTCAGATATTCGTAATGTCAGTGAGTATGATGCCAAAGGTATTAGCTTAAGTGCAGGGTTTAATGCAGGCAAAAGCGATGAAAAAGGTGGTAAAACCCCTGATACTGTACTTTCTACACCAAACAAAATTGATCAGCATGCATCCACGACTACAGGTGTAAGTAAGTCGATCGGTTTTGGTTTAGACAGTGATAAAGACAGTAGTGTGACCAAGAGCGGTATCAATACGACAAATATCACCATTCGAGATGAACAAGGTCAGCAAGCATTAACAGGTAAAACCGCTGAGCAGATCAAGTCAGACATCTTGACCAGTGTGACAACAGATACAGCCCGAGAAAACAGTGGTGCGTTGAAAAATAACTTTGATAAAGACAAGGTTCAAAGTGAAATCAATTTGCAGATGGAAGTGACGAAGAAGTTTGGAGAGAATGCGCCTAAGGCTGTAGCTGACTATGCACAACAACAAGCATTAAAACAAAGATTACTTGGAAATGAGGCAGAAGCAAAAAAATGGGATGAAGGAGGAGTTTATCGAGTTGCAATGCATACAGCTATTGGTGCTTTAAGTACAGGTTCAATAGAAGGTGCTTTAACAACAAGTGGTATTGCAGCAGCTGCACCTACACTAAATAAAATTCAAGAAAATATGGTCAAAACATTGACTGAAAAAGGAATGAAAACTGATAGCGCAGAGGCAGTTGTTAACGGTGTAAGCAGTTTGGCACTATTTGGTGCAGGAACTGTGGTTGGATTAAATACGTCAAGTGTAGGCACAGCAGTAAATGTCGATTCAAATAATCGTCAGTTGCATCGAGAAGAAGTTAATCTCATTCAAAAGCTAGCGAAAGAATATGCAAAAGAAAAAGGAATTAGTGAAGATGATGCGAAAACAATCTTAACCCGAGGCGCTTTATACAATATCGATGAAGGGTGGAAAAATAGTATTGATCGGAGTCTATCTGAATCAGAAATATCAAAATATCAAGAAGGCTATCAATATTTACGTGCTAAAACTGCCAACACTTCTGTAAGTGATTTGAATAGTGATGGGTTACCTAACTTAGAAATCACTGCACCAAATGGTGGTGCATTTCCAACGATTCGAGTCGAGGCAACAAGGGATACATATGCAGGTCATTTAACTGATTCTGAAATAGAAAAGGCTAAAACTTATATAGATACTGAGGGTAAAGGTTTTACTGCATCGCCAGATGATTTTAAAAATAAAGATGTATTTCTAACAAATACTCTTGGAGGAAGTGCGGATACAAAATCAGCAAATTACAACGATAAAAAAGAGTTTATTCAGGATCATGGGGCAATTAAAAGTAGTGAACTTGGTCTTGGTGATCAATTACTTCAACCATTAAAACGTGATGCGGGTACAGCTGTAGGAACTGTTGAAGGATTAAAAACAGGTATCGAAGGTGCTGTAGAAACAGGATGGAATATATTAAATGGGATTGTTGATTTTGTTGAAAAACCTGCTGAAAGTACTCAAAAGGCGATAGATACAACAGCTACGGTTATTAAAAACGCCCCAGAAATTGCGCAAAAAGTTATAGATGCTGAAGCGATTAATAGAGAAAAATACACGACCACATTAGATCTATACCAGATGCAACAAGATGACTATGAGAAAGCGAGACTTGAAGCACAAATATATGGTGAGTTGATAGGTGGAGCTGGTATTGGTGCAGTTGGGAAGAAAGCGACTACTGAAACGGGTAAAGCCCTGCAAGAAGTCGTTAAAAACGTCGATGATCATTTAACACCAAAACCTGCAACGGTAGCTGGGACACCTGATGTCAATGGTGGAGCAACTACCATGACTGGAAAGCCCGATGCAAATGGAGATGTAGGAAAATCTGAAGTTATTGGGGCGACTATGGCTGTGGGAAGTGATTCAAATAAAAATAGTGGTCTTAGTGATTTAGAATCAAAGAGTAATTCTTCAAGTAGTACTACTATTCCTAAACCAAAAATTGATATTACTGATGAATTTATTTTCAAAAATCAGAATGGAATTATAACCATGAGGTATGGGAATCCTGAAGGTGTAGCAGGGCTAATTGTTAATGTTGATAAAAATGGTATTTTAGGTTTTGATATAAGATCAGCACCTGATCATCCTTATATGAATGCATCTGGTGTTGATATGTTTAGTAGTGCAATTCAACGTTTGAATCAGGAGGGTATACAAGTAAATAAAATACGTGGGGCATGGATTTCAGGAACCGATAGTGTTAATACAGCACAATATTCTGCTAATTTAGCAAAAGGTATGTCACCTAATGATGCTGCACTAAATACTTGGACAGGAAAAATTGCTCAAAGACATGGTTATACAAAAGTTGAAGAAATTGAAAGCAGTGGAGGAGTAACATATGTCATATTCGGAAAATAGTGAATCTTTTAATGAAATATTAAGTGGTAAAAGGCCAAGTGAAGTATTCAATTCATTTCTTTTAGAGAATAATATTTTAGATAAATATGACTTAGCAGATATGTTTTTAGCTCATTTTACAATGCTAGACAGCAAAGTTTTACCATTAATATGGAATTGGAGAAGTATAAAATCAATAAGAGGAATAAGTGATGAACAGTTTGATGAGCTAATTATTGAAAATATGAAGAATTCTGGTTATGAACTCCCTTAAAATACTATTTTTTTAATGGATTGCTAAAATTCTGAATTTTCATATAGTCAATTAGTGCAATTGCGTTTAGGAGAATCTCAAATTGATGGTTATACATGGGACCACAATGCTCAATCATCACCAAAAAATATGCAATTAGTTCCAGCTGAATTTCATTCGAATAAAGCTGTACCTCATACAGGACAAAATTCTTTATCAAGTGGTAATAATTAAGGTAGGAAAATAAGATGCGTATTTATGATGATAATGGACAAGTATCCTTAGATATAATACATGAAGTTGAGAGTATTTTAGGATATAACTTTCCTACAAGTTATATTAATTTAATAAAAGATCATGATGCTTTATCTCCAGTTGAAAATATTTTTGATTTTAAAAATATTTATAAAAAAGAAGATGAACGGGATTTAAATTTTTTAAGTTTTAAAACTAATCATTTGGATGGTGATATTTTAAGCAATCAGAGTAATGTAAATGATCTTGAAAATTATGGTATAAAAAATCTAGTTGTTTTTGGAATATGCGCAAATGGTGACTATATTTGTTTTGATTATAGAGATAATATTGAAGGTACAGAACCCAAAATAGTATTGGTTTATCATGATGACTTTGTTGATTATGAAGATGGAGCAAGTTCTATGGTTGTTAATAATGTAGCTAATAATTTTGATGATTTTTTAAATTTGTTACATGAATAGTAGATATTAATAAAAAGGGCTGTTATTTGCTTAACAGCTCTCATATTTTAATCTGTAGAAAATAAAATATAAAATTAATATAAATATATTTGAAAAATAAAAAATAAAAAATAAAAAATAAAAATTATGTTTATGAGAAGTGATTCTAGCTCATTAAGACCTAAGAGCTTAAGATTAACATTTAAAGTTGATGGGGGAGTTTGAGCAAGTCTTTAAAAATGAAGCAGGTGGTGGTAAATAATGCAATTGCAATTTGAGATATTGAATAAAATTGTACAAGAAGTACATAAATATCGACCTTTTGATTATGATTCATGGAGATTCGAATACAAATTTAATCCTGATGAGGGGTGGTCTGAATATGGGGTATTTTTCTTTCGCAATCATACAGAGTATTTACCTCCAGATTTTAATTACGATTTGATTATAAAATTTAGCCAGGAACTTCATGATGAAATGCAGTCACATACAGGTGGTGATTGGAGGAAGTTTATATTAAATCTAGATGAACAAGGAAAAGCAAAAACGCAGTTTATTTATGAAATACAGTCATGTATGGATGAATTTAATGATTAATGCAAAAAACCTCTAAAATTTTAGAGGTTTTTTTAAGAGTAAATTTTTGGAAATTAAGTGGATAAAATATTCCAATTATAAGAGCCAGTAAATTATTTTTGTAAGTTTTAATAGTGAATATTAGGACTTCCACTGAGACCAAATCTAAGCTATCAAAAACTAGGTGTATTGGTTGATACGATATCAACAGGATTGTCAGCGCCTACGAGTTCAGGACTTGGTATTGCGACAGCAACATTAAGTCCTGTTGCAAGTTATGAGATAGGTCAATACTTTAAATCTAAGGATGCAGAAGGAAGTACAGCGCATATTTTAGCGCATACCGTCCTAGGTGCAGCAGTTGCAGCAGCGGGAGGAAATGATGCATTGACTGCTGGACTATCAGCAGGCGGAGCTGAGGCAGCCGCACCAAAACTTGCAAAATACTTATATGGTAAGGATGCAAAAGATTTAACGGCAGATGAAAAGAGTACGATTAGTGCAATCACTGGATTAGTCGCCTCTGGCGTTGGAGCGACTACAGGTGATGTATCAAGTACGGTTCAAAGTGGTCAAGTTGTACAGAATGCGGTAGAGAATAATTCTTTGGCAGGGGATGATTTACGCAAAAATGTTAATGATTTTTTCAATGGGCTTTCATCTAAAGTAAAACATCCAATAGATCAAGGTGCTATCAAAGGTTTAGGGAGCGTTGCCGATGGTTTATTAATGATATCTGATGCATTTGGTGATACAGCAGTATCAGCAATACATTGTCCATTAGGAAGCTCTGCATGTGCAGATGCAATGGAAAATAATCGTATGAAAGGGCAGGCAGTTATTGATTTTTTAAAAATTAATAACTTAAAGAAACAAGCAGCGGCAATTGAACAATCTTATATTGACTTAAATAGTGGAGATCCTGAAAAAGTAGCGAATGCACAAAGAACACAGATGGAAGTGTTTACCAGTTTAGGTGTGGGAGCCATTTTTTCAAAAACATCAACAATTAATAATAAACCAGTAGCTGGTGCAACAAGCTTCATGACAAAAGATGATGCATTTTATAAATTTGCATCAAAAAGATCAGATATAGACCCGAATGGAATGTATGATGTTATTGCTCATGGTGCACCAAATAAAATTGAGATAACTGTTAATGGAAAAGCTATATTGATTGATCAACGTACTGCTTCACAGTTAATACAAAAATCGGAAGGTTATCAAAAGGGTCAGCCAATACGATTATTATCTTGTTCTACTGGATCTTGTGATGTAGGTTTTGCTCAAAATCTTGCAAATAAAATGGGTGTACCTGTTCAAGCTCCAACAGATTTAGTTTGGTCATATCCTAATGGTAAAATGGTGATCGCACCAAGACTATCAAATAATCCATCAAAGCCAGGATATAATCAGCCAAATTTATCAAAGATAGGTGAATTTAAAATATTTACACCAGGAGGGAATAAAAAATGAATGAAATAGTAAGTGAAACTTGTGAATTATGTGGTGGTAAATTAAAAAGTTTGATTTTAGGCAATTTAAGTGGCTTATTTTGTGATAATTGCCAAAAATGGGCTGTTGTTACCACATATATACCCCAAATTAATTTAGATGAAAATTTATATAAAATTTATTTGGTAAATAAAGCAAAAGCAGATAGATCAAATATTAAATTAATTGCCAACATTTCTAACATAAATTTTTTAGAAGCAAAAAAGTTGTTAGAGAATTCAAATTCCATTATTTATGAAGGAAAAGCTATTGAAATTGTAAATATTATTAAGGAATTAAGAAAAGCAAAATTAGAATTTAAATGTATTCCAGAATTTCCTTGGATAGAAAATGCTGGATAACTAATATCTAGTCTTTTGGAGGTTGCTACAGTGACAAAGTTGTAAAGTAAATTGTAGAGGGTGAATTGCTGTAAGCCCTGTTGCGAGTTATGAGATAGGTCAATACTTTAAATCTAAGGATGCAGAAGGAAGTACAGCGCATATTTTAGCGCATACCATCCTAGGTGCAGCAGTTGCAGCAGCGGGAGGAAATGATGCATTGACTGCTGGACTATCAGCAGGCGGAGCTGAGGCAGCCGCACCAAAACTTGCGCAATACTTATATGGTAAGGATGCCAAAGATTTAACGGCAGATGAAAAGAGTACGATCAGTGCAATCACTATTTAGTTGTCAATCAAAATGGTAGTTTGAAAGCAAAATTATTACCAGTAGATTATCAAGCCCTATATTCAGTCTATGAGTTAAATAGTTCTAGGGCACTTGTTCAAGGTGGCGCATTGGCTTCAATAGTTGCGAATACACTGAAAAGTGGTCACGATGTTTTTGCTGATAGATCACTATTTACAAATCAAGAAATGACAGCATTGTCTAGAACATTTGCTGGAGTTGAGGTGGTTGGTAATGTATTGATGATAGGTGGGGCTGTTGCACCTAAAAATGTTAAACTGACGACTAACGCAGAAGCAGATGCGGGGGGAATTAAAAATATTAACCCGACTAATAGCAATCAAAATTGTGTTAATTGTGTATTAGCTGTGAATAATGAACTCAAAACTGGCGCACCAACTTCAGCTCTGCCAAGTACAAGTCCACTTCCATTTAATCAACTTGAAAAGGTACTAGGTACAAAACTCAGTGGGTGGATAAGCAAGAACAAAATGGAACAAGAATTATTGAAATCTGGAGATGGAACAAGGGCTGTTGTATATGGTATGACGAGTGATGGACGTTCAGGTCATGTATGGAATGCAGTAGTTCAAAATGGAAAAGTGAATTATATTGATAGACAAACTGGTAGTTCCGGTTTGAATAACTTTAAACAGTTTGAACATATTAGATTTGGTAAGCTTAAGTAGAGATTATTTAAATGAAGACTGAAAAAGAAATCATTGAGTTAGCAAAAAAATTTTTAAGTACAAATTTAGGTGAACTTGATAATGATGAAATAGTAATTGATCCTAAATTAGACAAAGTTGATAATGGTTGGTTTATTTTTTATCAATCAAAAAGATTTATGGAAACAAAAGATATAAATTATTCTTTAGTTGGTAACACTCCAATTTTTATTGATAATAATGGGGAAATAATAGAGTTTAGAAGAAATTGGTAGTGTAGAATGACTTTGTTGCACAAACCTGTTCTTAAAGGCTTCTTTAGTAATATAATTTTCGACTGAAGGAGCCTAGCCCGAAAACCTATCGAATGACTAATTGGTCTTGTTATAACAAGGCTTTGATAGGTCTCATTTCTAAAGACAGTTCAACCACGATCAGTAGTGGAAATGCAACCAATATTATTGGTGGTCAGGTACAAGGTAAAGGTGTACAGATTGATGCCAATGAACTAAATATTGAAAGCTTACAAGACAAAGCAACCTATCAAAGCAAGCAACAAAATATCTCAGGGCAAGTCAGTGTCGGAACCAATGGTGCTAATGCATCAGGCAGTTTTAGTAAGTCAAATGTAAATGCCAATTATGCATCGGTAAACGAACAGTCAGGAGTTTTCGCTGGAGATGATGGTTATCAGATCAAGGTGAAGAATAATACTGATTTGAAAGGAGCGATCATTACTTCGACACAGACTGCTGAAAACTTAAAGAAAAATAGTTTGGATACAGGCACATTGACGCATTCAGATATTCGTAATGTCAGTGAGTATGATGCCAAAGGTATTAGCTTAAGTGCAGGGTTTAATGCAGGCAAAAGTGATCCAAAAGGTGGTAAAACGCCTGATACTGTACTTTCTACACCAAACAAAATTGATCAACATGCATCCACGACTACAGGTGTAAGTAAGTCGGTCGGTTTTGGTTTAGACAGTGATAAAAACAGCAGTGTGACAAAGAGCGGTATCAATACGTCAAATATCACGATTCGAGATGAACAAGGTCAGCAAGCATTAACAGGTAAAACCGCTGAGCAGATCAAGTCAGACATCTTGACCAGTGTGACAACAGATACAGCCCGAGAAAACAGTGGTGCGTTGAAAAATAACTTTGATAAAGACAAGGTTCAAAGTGTAATCAATTTGCAGATGGAAGTGACGAAGAACTTCGATGCAAACCGTCAAGAAGCAAAAGCAGAGATTAATAAGAAGATTGATGACGCGAAGAAAGAAAACCAAGCGATTATAGACAAACAAAAACAGGGTTTAAGTTTAAGTGATCAAGAGCAGACTCAATTGAATGCTTACAATGACAAAGTCGCCAACTATCAAAAACTAGGTGTATTGGTTGATACGATATCAACAGGATTGTCAGCGCCAACAAGTTCAGGACTTGGTATTGCGACAGCAACCTTAAGCCCTGTAGCAAGTTATGAGATAGGTCAATACTTTAAATCTAAGGATGCAGAAGGAAGCACAGCACATATTCTTGCTCATACCGTCCTAGGTGCAGCAGTTGCAGCAGCGGGAGGAAATGATGCATTGACTGCTGGACTATCAGCAGGCGGAGCTGAGGCAGCCGCACCAGTTTTATCTAATTTCTTATATGGTAAGGATGCAAAAGATTTAACGGCAGATGAAAAGAGTACAATCAGTGCAATCACTGGTTTAGTCGCCTCTGGTGTTGGAGCGACTACAGGTGATGTATCAAATACAGTTCAGAGTGGGAACGTTGCGCAAAATGTGGTAGAAGAGGATAATTTATTCGGAGTTTTAATGGCAGATAAGAAAATAGATAAGCAAAAAAATAACTATTATTTCCAAGCACTACAAGCGTGTACTCCTGTAATTGTTAGAATTGATGACAAGAGTCGAGATTTTTTACATTTTGTGGTTGTAGATGGGGTTACTGTAAGAAACGGACAAAAGGTTCTAGCAATCAGAGATCCTCATGGGAAGTCATATTTGAGTCCATTAGATAGTTTCAAAAAATCATTCACAGGGGATGCTGTTATTCCTAGGAGTTATAAGTAATGTTAGAGTTAACTGCTAGTTTTTCTGATAATTTGTATACAGAAATGATATTAGAAGCAGATAGGATGCCTTGTTTGTGTAAAATCTCTAGGATATTTGAAATTGAGTTTTTGGTTGCAAATCCTCAAGTCATAGGGGTGGTTGAGGATTGGAATCATAGAGACATTGATATGAGGGTCCCTGCTGGTGCGGGGGGAAAATATACACATTATAGTTATGGGCTAATTTCAATTTCTAAAAAAGAAACTGATCGATATATAATTGAAAATTTATCAATCTTTGTATTGGGAATGGGATGGATTGAGGTAATAGAAAGTAGAGAATATACAAATATTGTAGAGGTTGAAGAGCCAGATTGGCTTAAAAATAATTAAAAAATAGTTAATGATTTTGTCTCAACTGGAGATTTTGATCCTATAAAAAATCTTTTAATGGTGAAGCAATTGTTCCTAGGAATTATAAGTAAATGTTAATTTTAAATTTAGAGCTTCCTGATAATATTTATTCTGAAATGATGTTGGAATGTTCTGATATTCCGTGTTTAGTCAAAATAGATAGTAATTTTATAATTGATTTTTTTGAGACAGTACCCCTTGTCTCAGGGTATGTTTTAGAATGGTCTTGGTATGATTTAAATGAAAGGATTCCTGCTGGGGCTGGAGGAGATTACTTATACTATAAAAGAAGCTTAATTACTTTAGACCAAATTGATAATAAAAGGTTCAATATTATTGGATTAAGTATGTTTGTAAATGGTGTAGGATGGTGCAAAGTTATTGAAAATGGTCAATATGCTAATCCAAATCCTGAGTTATGGGATATAGATCCAGATGAATAGAAGAGTGGCAATAGTAATAAATTGTATTATTTTCAACTGATAGTTAAGATGTCTGTGAAAATTAAACATGTAATAAATTGCCTCGTTCCCAATATAGTCTCTTAGGTGGGCAAACTGACTTACAGATTGCAGCCAATACTCTTGCACCATATGTATAAATGTCATTGGGCAACAATTGGGGCATGGCGAAGACAAGAATAAAGTAGCTCAATTGGCTGCCCATGCGATATTGGGAGCAACGCTTGCCTTTGTAAATGGCGGTAACCCA
The DNA here is from genome assembly GCF_019702905.1 of Acinetobacter sp. Tol 5. Taxonomy (NCBI): domain Bacteria; kingdom Pseudomonadati; phylum Pseudomonadota; class Gammaproteobacteria; order Moraxellales; family Moraxellaceae; genus Acinetobacter; species Acinetobacter sp. Tol 5. The sequence continues at coordinate 1,539,666 of NZ_AP024708.1, forward strand.
GCAGCAGGAGGCAGTGCGGCGGTTGCGAGTGAAGCAGCGGCGGATTATTTAGCTGGACGTTACAATGATGGCAAAACTGCGATAAATCCTAAAACAGCTGATTTTGATCCTAATCTTTTACCAGAAGATGTTAAATCAAGTATACGTGATATGACTGCAGCAATAGGTGCTGTGGTTGGTGGAACTGTTGGAGATTCAGCATTTAATGCGCAGATCGCAGGAGTTGTTGGTAAGAATGTTATTGAAAACAATACATTGCATATGGTGGAGAAAGATGGTACAAAAAGTTATGATTTACCTCCAGAGACTCAAACTTTCAATCGATATGAAATCTTGGTTGGTTTAGGTATCATTTCAATAGATCAAGTCCCTGAATCAGTATATGAAGATGTTGCTAAATTAGGATTAAAAGGTGAAAAAGATGTAACACCAGAAAAGTTTAAGACCTTATTAGCAGAAGAAACAAATCCTCAAAAAGGAAAATATCCGGTTGACGTACAAGATTTATTAAGCAGTATTCCTGAAAGTGTTGGAGCCAAATGGTTATATGCTGATGATACGATTACTCAGGATCATATAGCGTACAAATTTGCAAAATATGGTCTGGATGGACTTTCAAATAAAGAAATAGAATCTTTATCAACGTTAATGATGCAATATGCAAATTATAGACCGTCATTAGGAGATAAAATTTCTGTCGAAAATGTTAAGAACCAAGGACTAATTTTTGCATTACTTCAAGCAGGGATTAGCGAAGGGAAAGTAAACAATAGCAAAAGCACGGATTCAAATAGACAATCTTCTTTATCAGGTTTGTATGATAGTTATAATCGTTTGTTTTTGAAAGATTCTGAAATCCAATATCAACGAGATGGTGCACAACGAATTATTGATTCTTCTATCAGTGTAGCTGCACCAATTGTTTCGATCGGTTGTGATGCCGCAGGAGGTAGTTATCATAACTGTACAGGAGCTGGTAATGTAGCAGCAACATTTACTGGAGCGTTAGGTTCAGCGTTTGTTGGTAAAGTAATTACACCGATTGCTACAAGTAAAAATGAGGTAATAGTATCTAAAGCAGAGGTTACAAATACTAAGCCAGATATTAATGTTTATCCATTACAAACTCCTGTTAAAGTTGAAAATATTTTAGTAAATCCAACGACAGGATTAAAAGAAGTTAGACCACAGGAACCGTACTGGATACTCATGCAAAATTAAATCAATATGATCAAGGGAAATTAAAACCTGCTGAAGCAGCTACAGGTGCTCAATTGGAAAGTGTGCTGGGATCAATGAAAAAATATGAAGGGGCTACTACAACTAAAAATCCTGATTGGGAAATAATATCAGGTCCCAATAAAGGAAAAACAGTCGATGCTATGTATACAACTGAAAAATTGAGTCAGAAAGAAATTGATGGTTTGAATAAATATTATGAAAAAAATATGACTATTTCAAAATCCGAGGGTGAACGTCCCCCAGAGATTAATAATATTCAAAAACACTTAGGGAAAGCTGATTTTGTACCAGTTGATTTTAGGGTGTTAAATGAAGCGAACCAAAAAATATTTCTGAATTATGTAAAAACTCTTCCAAGATATCAACAGGAAAAATTTATCATTATCAAGGAGTAAATTATGAGTGGGATGATATTTATAGGTTTTGATAATGAAAGACCAAAAGGAGATAAAAGTCTTTCAGAGTTGATTAATGGTACTTATTGGGATGCGTTTGGTGATTTATTAGATGAATTTTTTTTAGCCAATTACCCGCAGCTACATGAAAGTATAAAATCTGAAGAAGGAGAATATCTAAAATTTTATACTTTTGAAGATTTAAGTGAAGATGATTTTAACCTGTCCGTTAAATTGATTAGGCAGCATCTTCAACATATGAGACCAGAAGATTGGAAGAAAAGAGACTATATAAATGATATGGATAAATGGCAGGGCATGGCACGTCAGGTATGGGAGGAAGTTGCTGAACCCTTTGTGGTGTTAGATAGTCGGTATGATGTTAATCTTGGGAATATTGATTAGTTGTAAGTTGCACATGGACGTGTGTGGATAAACTGAAGTTAAAACGTTTACAGAGAACCAAGGACTAATTTTTGCATTACTTCAAGCAGGGATTAGCGAAGGGAAAGTAAACAATAGCAAAAGTGCTGATTCAAATAGACAATCTTCATTATTAGGTTTGTATGATAGTTATAAACGTTTGTTTTTGAAAGATTCTGAAATCCAATATCAATGAGATGGTGCACAACGAATTATTGATTCTTCTATCAGTGCAGCTGCACCAATTGTTTTGATGGTTGTGTTGAAGCTCTCCGCTGTTTATGTCCTGCTGTACAAATCTCTAAACGTTTAAAACAATTATCTGAGTCAAATGGTCATATGAGCATCAGTCATACAACGATTTATTCAACCATTTGAGCTTTACCTAAAGGTGAATTGAAGAAAGACTTGATCTCTTGTTTGAGGCATGCAAATAAAAAACGTAAGGCGAATGGCGAACCTAAAAAAGATTCAATATTACAAGAAATTAAAACGATACATGAACGTCCACAGGAAATGGAAGAAAGAAAGATACCCAGACATTGGGGAGCTGATTTAATTAAAGGCAAGGACAATAAGAGTGCGATTGCTACTCTGATTGAGCGCAATACTCGGCTTTGCATATTGGCAGTATTACCTGATGCAAAAGCAGAATCTGTACGCTTGGCATTAACGGAGGCTTTGAAATATCTTCCAGATGAATTACGTAAAACACTGACATATGACCGAGGTCGAGAAATGGCAGAGCATAAGATTTTAGAACAGGATTTAGGGATGGATGTATATTTTTGTAATCCGCATTCACCCTGGCAGAAAGGGACTTGTGAAAATATGAATGGTTTAATTCGTCAATATTTACCTAAAGGTATTGACCTGAATCAAGCAGATCAGCATTATTTGAATCAAGTCACTATGTTCCTCAATACAAGACCAAGAAAGGCTTTAGATTGGTATACTCAGTTAGAGAAATTTACTCAATTAGTTGATTATCATCAGGTCTTTAAATCTGTCGCACCTCATGTTTGAATTCGTCAGGTAATAGAATGAATAATAGTTTTGAAATTATTGTAGATTTATTAAAAAATAGTTGGACGAAACCTAAAGTAATAAATAATATTTCTATAGATATGTTATTTAGATGTCGGTTCTTACATGGAATAAATGAATTTGATAATATCCTATTTCCTGAAGATTTTATTGAATTTTATAAAATTTCTAATGGCGCATATTTGTTTGAAGATGTTACATATGGACAGTGGGGATTAATATTACTTGACTTATATTTTATAAGATTAAAAACAGAAGAATTTATGTTTGATAATGTGGGTGGTATATTCGGTGATTATATTGTTGGTGAGTTTATAGGGGATAATGATTTATTGCTATTAAGGTTGGATAAATCTAAAGAAGATTATGGTTCCATAATCATAGCAAACCGAATGGATACAAGGGATGATTGGAGGAAAATAGAGAAAAATTTTCGTAATTTTATAGTGAATTTCACAATTAATGAGGGGCAAAAATATTGGGAATGAATATTTTTGAGTTTAATCAAGCAATGGTATGCTTCAATGGAATTTAAAACTTAAGTAAAAATACAGGTTTCACCCTACTAAAGCTTATGATTATTCTTGTCATCATTGGCTTAATTTGAAAAGGGTCAAGGATTTTCTCAAAACTTAAGAGGAGCAGAAGGGGGGAAGATAGTTTAAGGAGCAATAGAGGGTACGTTAAGATGGTATAAAGGAGATAAGTATATAGATATTGCACCTGATAATACTATTGTTTCATTTGGAAAAAGAGGATATGGAAACTAATGACTAAGAAAATCAGAAAAATTAACTTTGAAGTTAAAAAATATGATGGTTTGTGTGGAGGGCTTTGTATGCAAATTATTCCCTCAAGTATTGAAAATAATTTGAATTATTTGAATTCAATTGTTATTGGTGAAACTGCATTTTCTTTAATCGAGAGATTTTTTTTTTAAGGGTGAAGATGAATGGGCACATTGGAGAGATATTTATCTTGATTCAAAAAAAGTTGAAGTGATAATTGGTAGATTGGAAGTTTATAGAGCGTATTTGGATTCTAAAACAGTAATAAATGAAAATGATGATATTCGTTTAATTTTTAATGAGAGTAAGTTAGATTTTATTGAAAACTTTCAATCATATAAAAATGATGCTATTGAAATGATGAATCAAATTATTAATTTTTTAAAAAATAATTTAGAAAATAAATTAGATGGAATAACTGTAATAGGTGTGTAAATTTTTACTACGAATAAAAATAAAGGCTTTACCCTACTAGAGCTCATGATTGTTCTTGCCATCATTGGCTTACATGCAGAGTAACTGATAATGAAGTAGAAATTAGGGTAATACTCCCATTTTTAATTGATTTTATAAGTAGAAAGGCAAAGTCCTTATCATTGTTTAAATTTAGGTGGTTTACCATCAACTGACATATGTGGGCGTTCATGATTATAAAAGTGTTGCCATATCGTTGTATAGTCTTCAACTTCTTCAAGCTCTCGAAATAAATATTGATTCAAACATTCATATCTAACCGTCCTGTTGAAGCGTTCAACATAAGCATTCTGTTGTGGATGACCTGGTTGAGTAAACACATGCTCAATTCCATGTTGAGTACACCACGCTTGCATTAAATCACTAACATACTCGGGTCCATTATCACTACGGATACGCTTTGGCTTACCTCGCCATGCAATTAATTGGTCTAATCCCCTCAGCACTCGTTGAGCTGGCAAAGAAAAATCAATCAATATATCCAGTGACTCACGGTTATAATCATCAATAACATTGTGAATTCGGTAACTGCGACCATCACTCAGTTGGTCATGCATAAAGTCCATTGACCACGATTCATTTGGTGCTGATGGAACTGTAAGCGGTTCAGGTTTTATTCGCTGAATGCGTTTGTTGGGTTTAATTCGTAGGTTAAGCTCAAGCTCCTTATAAATTCGATAAACACGTTTGTGGTTCCATGAGTAGCCTTTGACATTACGTAGGTATAAGAAGCAAAGCTGAAAGCCCCAAGTCTTATTCTCATTGGTAAGCTTCAGTAGCCAGTCTGCAATCATCTTATTTTGCTCATCTAATTGAGCTTTATAACGATAACAGGTTTGACTAAGTTGAAAGATGAAGCAAGCTTTACTCACTGAAATCTTAAATTGTTCAACGGCTCGCTGAGCAAGAGATTTACGTTGTACAGGCTTTATAACTTCTTTGACAGTGCATCCTGAAGAATATCTGCTTTAAGGCGTTCGTCAGCATACATACGTTTCAGACGAGCATTTTCAGCCTCTAATTCTTTAAGTCGTGTCATCATTGAAATATCCATACCTCCATATTTCGCTTTCCATTTATAAAATGTAGCGGAACTCATACCATGTTCACGGCATAAGTTAGGCACAGGTGTTCCTGATTCAGCTTGTTTTAAAATACTCATGATTAAGCTATCTGAATATTTAGATGTTTTCATAAAAAATCTCCTTGAACAGGATTATTCGATTTTCTACTTTTGAGTTCAATTATTTTGAGGGGGGATTACCTTAGAGGTTTTGTGAAAGGTCATGTTTATAATAACGTTATTGAATAAGGTTGTTGATTTCTTGTTGTCTTTTAAAGATAGATTGGCGAATTCAAACATGAGGTGCGACAGATTTAAAAGCCTGATGATAATCAACTAATTGAGTAAATTTCTCTAACGGAGTATACCAATCTAAAGCCTTTCTTGGTCTTGTATTGAGGGACTAGCGACTTGATTCAAATAATACTGATCTGCTTGATTCAGGTCATTGATCCTACACACCCCCCTAACAAATCAACAACAAGCGATACTCTCCATCACTTTCGACTGGGGCTCGATGAACACAAGGCAAAACTTGCTGTGTTGGATGATCAACGGCTAAACGCCAAAGATGACCTAAGTCTAAGTTAATCGGTACGGCGTTGGGTTTAGGCTGATAATGTAAATCAAAAAAATAGTCTTTTAAAAAGTTTTCAAAATCTGCTGCTGACCCTTCATGGAGTGCTTTAAGTTTTTCTCGAATTTCTGGAATAAGTATTTTTTGCTCAGCCTCAGCGTTTGGTAGAATATCACTAGACGCGCCATGATAAGTGCATAAGAAAGTATCTGTTTCAATCGGAGAGCGGTCAACATGAAACGAATAAACATCAGTTGAAATGAATTCTAATTCCTCATCACGTTCATAATATTGAATGAGGTTTAGTGTAGGCGAAGCACCAAGCGCGGTTAGTTGCTTTATGTCTTTTAAAATGATTTCTCTTGCCAATTCACCTTGTTCAGTGAGTTTTAAAGCAAAAAGATCTTCCTCAGAAACTTCAGTAATATTTTCTTTTAACTCGAGTTTAGACACAATCTCTTTAAAATCGCCCGTTAAATTTCTGTGCCAACACATTGCATTGGTATCACCTTGAAATGCTGTTTTGATCAGTTCGTCAAAACTAGAAACAAGGCGAATTTGAGGATGGTCTGAAAAAGTATGGGGCATAGAAATTGAACATAACAGGGGAACTAGATTGAAAGCTATTTAACCAGTTAAATAGCATTTAAAGTAAAGTCCGAAAGATGTAAAAGCGATAAAAATATTCAATTATCGATGATAACTATTTTAGAGCAAGCTTTTGAAAATACAACTAAAAGCAAATACTTCATCGTATTCTCGCTTAAATATCACTTGGTTGGAACAAACACTGAATATTGTTACATATCTATTTTACTCTAATTCAACGTGATCATATAGTAAGGGATATTCAAGATTGAATTATTCTTCTTTACGCTTTTCAATAAATCGTCCAGCCAGTAAGCCAATTTCAAATAATAACCACATCGGAATCGCCAACATAATCATTGAAATTGCATCAGGTGGAGTGACAAACATCGCAATAAAAAAGCAACCTACAATGATAAAGCGACGCTTCTCGATTAAACTTTGGGTGCTGACGACACCGATGAGGATCAGCAATAACGTGATGATTGGGATCTCAAACGTTAAACCAAATACTAAAAATAGCTTTAAGCAGAATGCAAGATAGCTATTGATATCCGTCATGGGGGCTACTGTTTCAGGAGAAACACTGATAAAGAAATGTAGAATTGACGGTAAAACCAAAAAGTATGCAAAGGCGATTCCTAAATAAAATAAAACGATGCTACCCACCAATAACGGAAAGGTGAGCAATTTTTCTTTTTCATAAAGTCCAGGTTTGATAAAGCTCCAAATTTGATAAATGATAAAAGGCATTGCAAGCATGATGGCAATATAAAAATTTAATTTAAAAGGTGCCATAAATGTTGCTGTCACATCCGTTGCAATCATAGATGAGTTTGTAGGAAGCTGCGCTCTTAATGGCTCTGATAAAATTTGATAAGTATGATTCGCGAAAGGCAATAAGCAAAAAAAGAGAATGAGCAGTAAAGCCACGGTTTTAAATAAGTGCCGACGAAGAATCACCAAGTGCTCTGTAAAGGACATCTTTTCCAGCTCTTCGACGGGTATTTCTGTGATACTCACTGGTGGAGATGATTGAGTATTTGTTGTATTCATGCGATCACCTTCAATTTAACAGGAGGTGGAGATGGTATTTTTATTGAAGCGTTATTGACCTGATCATTCTGGATTTTAAAAAAGGTGTGAAGTTGGTATGGAATAAATACCGATACATCAGCATCCTGGGTGGTTAAATATTGATATTGCAATAATTTTGCTGATTGGGGGATGGATGAGGTTTTTAAGTCAGTCTGGTGAATTTCATCGGCTAAGCTTTGATGTTTTAATTCGGAAATTTGAGATTGCATTTTTTGCTCAAGCTCAGCCATGCGCTGCATTTCTTGTTGAATCTGTTCTCGCAATTCAGATAGCCGTAACTCACGGTCAATATCATTTTGGGTATTTTTCACAAAATACAGAATTTTGGCATACCACTTTCCAGCAAACCGAGCCGCTTCTGGGAGCTTTTCAGGTCCAAGTACCAGTAACGCGATGATGCCAAATACAAAAAGTTCAGACAGTCCGACATTGAGCATTTACAGTATCCTCAATTTAGCTTTTAAAACTGGTCTCAGATGGTTTTTTGACTTCATCATGATCAATAGTTTTGGGTTCAATGAGCGCATTGTCTTCATCACGCATTGATTTTTTAAAGTCTTTTACAGCACCACCTACATCTTTACCGATGTTTTTAAGTTTGGATGTACCAAATAAGAGAATGACAACGATTGCAAAAATGATCACATGCCAAATAGATAAACCTGCCATAGTATTCGTCCTTTTCTTTTGCTATGAAAATGGATAAATCATCTTATCCATTCAATCCTTTGTTCAGTTTTTAAGAGTTGATGTGTTTTCCTTGAAAATATTCACCTGCTCATATTCAATATCGTCTCCGATTTACAGACCTCCTTTATATTATGTAGTTTTAATTGATAATACCTGATATTCAAATCGTTCGTTGGCTTTTAAACTTTTGCATAAAATCGATTTCATTTTTTAAAGTGCATTCGATTTAATTTCTGTTTATCTTATAAAAATGCTCAATAAACATTTCATTTATATATCCACCTTAAATTAGATTCTTTGCAGATCATCATTAAATACAGGTATAGCCAGCATCAGCGGTAATAATAGAGCCTGTGATTAAACTTGCTGCGTCGGAAGCGAGAAATTGTACAATTGAAGCAATTTCATGTGGTTGCCCCATACGTTTTGCTGGTGTCATTTCCAACCATTGCTGAAATAAATCCTCCTGATGTTCAAGATGTTGTAGCAGGGGTGTCTCGATATACGTTGGAGCCACCGCATTGACACGGACGCCACGGGTCGCCCATTCAACAGCAAGTGATTTGGTTAAATGGTGAACGCCTGCTTTTGCTGCGTTGTAATGGCATTGTGGTTGAGGAACATTGACAATCTGTCCAGACATGGAGCCAATGTTAATAATGGAGCCTTTTTTCAGTTCAAGCATACGACGGCCAAAGCTGCGACAGGTACGAAAAACGCCCGTTAAATTTATATTTATGGTGTTATTCCATTCCTCGTCAGTCATATGTTCTGCTGGCGTATTAGTGACAACACCTGCATTACACACCAAGATATCCAATGCAGGGAGTGATAGTGCTAAAGCTTCAATAGCCTGACTGTCAGTCACATCAAGCAATTCAGCACTCGCTTTGAATCCTTGAGCGTTTAAAGCGAGAGCAGTCGATTTTGCCCGATCAAGTTTAAGGTCTGTGCAAATCACTTCTGCACCTGCACAGGCAAGTGCTTCAGCAATCGCGGCACCGATGCCTTGCCCAGCACCTGTAACCAATGCAAGTTTATGGGTGAGATCCTGTTTTTTTTGATAATTCATGATGTCTCCCCATTTAGGTTAATGCACATCTTAGCGCTTCACCACGCATACTCCGTAAAGCTTCTTCTGAAGCTAAACGTTGTAGCGTATCGACAGATGTGTTGGAGAAAAATGCCGCATGCGGTGACATGATTAAATTGGGTGCAGTGCGAAGAGCTGAATGTTCCGCTAAAGGCTCTTGTTCAAAAACATCCAATCCTGCACCTGCGAGTTGTCCCTGTATTAAAGCCTGAGCCAATGCCTCTTCATCAATTAAACCACCTCTTGAGCAGTTGATCAGAATTGCCCCTTGTGGCATTTGTGTCAGTGCTTGAGCATCAATTAAATGGCGTGTTTCCGAGCTAAGAGGAACATGCAATGACAAAATTTGAGATGAGGCAATGACTTGTTCTAAAGATGACAATTTAATCTGGGCAATGTGTGCTTGTTCGGAAGTCACATAAGGATCATAAGCGATGAGCTTACAACCAAATGCCGCCATTCGCGAGGCATAGGCTTTAGCGATTCGTCCTAAACCAATCAGCCCAACTGTACTATTTCGCAAGGAGCAAATACCGTTCACCATTCGATCAATTTTCCATTCTCCTGCGCGTATCCCTTGATCATATTGGTTGAGTTTTCGAGCGAGTGTTAATGTCATTGCAGCAGCATGATCAGCGACTTCTTCAATACCATAGTCAGGCACGTTGCAGACACGTATTCCCAATTGTTTTGCTGCAACCAGGTCTACATTATCAACACCTACTCCATAGCGAATGATGGTGGCTTGATCTGCCATGGCTTGCATAACGGGATAGGTCATTGGTGCAAAGTTATTTAAAATAATCTGAGCACCTGTTACGGCTTCAATGGTTTCCTGCTCGGTACGGCACTGAAATTCAAAAAATTGAGCGCCACCTGCCTGAGCGGCTGCTTGTTCATGTCGAGTGTTGCCAAAGGCTTGATCGGTAACGACGAGTTTCATGAAATCAATCCTCTTTTGGCTAAATTACGCATCAAAGCTCGGGTACCATAAGTCCACGGCACAGCTTGATCAGCATATACAACAGTGTTGCGTAGTGTGCCTAAAAGTGGAGTTGATATTTCAACCACATCACCAGACTTATGGGTAAAGCCTGAGCCTTGACCTTCGCGGTCTTGAGTCGGCGCAAACATTGTGCCTAAAAACAACATAAAGCCGTCTGGATATTGGTGTGAATCATTATAGGTTTGGGAAACCAGTTGAGCGGGCTTTCGGCTGATCTCAATCATATTGGAGTGCCCTGACAAACTAAATCCATCTTCAGCACCAGTGACTGACATGCTGAGAGAGGCATGTTCAATATCTTTAAGCGTAAAATGTTCATCAAATAAACGAATAAAAGGACCAATCGAACACGATGCATTATTGTCTTTCGCTTTTCCAAGCAACAGTGCAGAGCGTCCTTCTACATCACGTAAATTGACATCATTTCCAAGTGTTGCCCCCCGAATATTACCTTGACTGTCAACCGCCAACACAATTTCTGGTTCAGGATTATTCCATTGTGAGATTCGATTTATACCAACTTGGGCACCATAACCTACCGCAGACATGGGTTGTGATTTGGTGAAAACTTCTGCGTCTGGTCCGATACCCACTTCTAAGTATTGTGACCAGAGTCCTTCTGCAATCAATGTTGCTTTGACCTGTTTGGCTTTTTCCGATCCTGCTTGAATATTGGATAAACTACCACCAATCAATGCACCGATACGTTGCCTTAAGTCCTCAGCACGCGCAGGATCACCTGATGTCCGTTCATCAATGACACGTTCAACCATACTTTTTGCAAAGGTCACACCACAGGCTTTCAAGGCTTGAAAATCACAAGGTGCAAGTAAGCAAGGTCGATCAGCGTGATAACCCATTTGTGTTGGGTCAAGAATTAAATCTTCAATTTTCCCAATAGATTTTCCTGTAAGGGTATCAAAGCGTTCAGCAGGGTGATCATCAAGAAAATCCGCCATAGAAATCACGGACTCAGTAATGTCAATCAACTGCTGATCTCGTAATAGAACAATAGAGGGTCCTTGCTTGGGAATCCAAACTCTTCCAACCAATTTGGCGTGTTGTAGTGACGTAGGCAGCATGAGGAATCCTTCCTGTGTTTGTATTTATTAATGTAGTAATACTACTTTTAATTTTTGCTTTTGGTCAAGTCGTGTACAAAAATAATGATAAATTAAATTTTATAATCTAACTATGTTTTGTTAATTTGTTGTTTTATATACTTAAATTTATTTTGCTATTGCATGGCTAAATAATTATTTTTATAGGGTAATATAAATTGTGCTTGCATAAAAATAGTATTACTATGTATTTTAAAAGTCGAACAACAATGTGCTTGCTTAGGAAGAGGGTGGATAAAGTGATGGAAAAAAGTACGCTCACCGAATTAATCAAAAAATTAGATAGTTTTTTATATATAGATCATCAGTTTCGTAAAGGTCTGGGGGTACGTTTACCTGTTAAAAATCCTGCGACTGGCGAAGTGATTGGTCATATTGCAGCAGCAACACCTGAAGAAGTGAATGCAGCGGTTTCTGCCGCACATGTTGCATTCCAAACATGGTCGAAAGTGCTACCCAAGGTCAGAGCGAATGCTCTCCATCGTTTAGGAGATTTGATCACAGCAGATGCAAGCAACATGGCAATACTCATGACTGCTGAGCAAGGCAAACCGATCAATGAGGCAAAAGGAGAGATTTTAAAACTCGCCGAAGCTTGCCATTTTTATGCTGAAGAAGCGACACGTGTACATGGAGAAATCATTCCAAATGATCAGAGTGGTTTCCAAAGTTTAGTGGTTCGTGAACCCATTGGTGTTGTGGCTGCGATTACCCCTTGGAATTACCCCGCAGAACTTGTGGGGTGGAAATTATGCGCAAGCCTTGCATCAGGTTGTACGATCGTGATCAAACCCGCTGAACTCACGCCTTTCACGGCATTGGCAATTGCACAAAAATGTCAGGAAGCAGGAATTCCCGCAGGCGTGGTCAATGTTGTTACGGGTAAAGGTTCACAAGTGGGGCAGGCATTGGTTGAGCATCCACAAGTGGATAAAGTTGCATTTACAGGTTCGAGTGCTGTTGGGTTGCAGATACAGCAGAGCTGTCCACAAGTCAAACGCCTATCTCTGGAGTTAGGGGGAAATTGTCCTTTGATTGTAACCGCACATGCCGATATTGATGCGGCGGTTCAGGGTGCAACACGGCGTAGCTTTAGAAATTGTGGACAAATCTGTATTGCGATTAATCGTATTTATGTGCATCGCTCGGTATATCAAGAATTTATTAGTAAATTTTCTCAAAGTGCAGATGCACTCACAGTCGCCAATGGATTGGATAACCCAAATGCAGATTTAGGTGCGATGGCATCCGCCGAAGCTTTGACGAAAACACAACAGCATCTTGAAGATGCAATGAGCAAAGGCGCACGCTTAGTTGCAGGTGGCTCAGTACCTGAAGGTGATCAGTACAAGCAAGGATATTTCTTCCGCCCAACGATCGTGGTGGATTGTGATCACAGCATGAACGTAATGATTGAGGAAACTTTCGGTCCATTGGTGGGTATCGCTGCTTATGATGATCTCGATGAGGCAATCGGCTACGCCAATGATACACCTTATGGGCTTGCAGCTTATTGTTATTCAAAAGATTTGGCGGAAATACATAGCGTTTCATCCAAACTTGAATATGGAAATGTGGCAATAAATAACGTCGATGCAGGAATCATGAATGCCCCTTATGGTGGGCGTAAACAGAGTGGCATTGGTTATGAACATGGTCGTGAGGGATTACTTGAATATTTTAATTTTAAGCATGTTCGTCTATACCATGGCGTGAGGGAGTAAATGATGCAGGTACTTCTAGGGATAGATATTGGAACTTCAGGCTGTAAGGCTTTATTAATCGATACTGAGGGTAAGGTGGTAGCTGCGGATACAGCGACTTATCCTTTGTCGAAACCCAGACCGGGTTGGACTGAACAAGATCCAGAATTATGGGTGGAAGGAGCAAGCCAAGCCATTGCAGGCGTGTTGGCAAAAGTTTCGAATATTGAAATTCTATGTGTTGGTTTGTCGGGTCAAATGCATGGATTAGTGCCATTAGATAAAGCTCATCAAGTGCTACGTCCAGCAATTTTGTGGAATGATCAACGTAATAAAGATGAATGTGCAGAGATTGTAGAGGTTGCAGGAGGTTTAGAGGGCTTAATTGCTGAAACCAATAATCGAATGTTGGTGGGTTATACAGGCGGGAAAATCTTATGGATGCAACGCCACGAACCAGAACTTTTTTCACAAATCAACACGGTATTAAATCCTAAAGATTATTTACGCTTACGCTTGACTGGGGAAATTGCCACGGAGGTCTCTGATGCGTCTGGAACAGGGCTTTTTAATGTGCGATCACGGCAATGGGCAACGGGTTTAATTGAAAAAATTGGCATTGACCCTCGTATACTTCCGCCAGTTTTTGAGTCTCAGGTCATATCGGGGCGTATTTCAGTTGAAGGGGCAAAACGATTTGGTATTCCTGTCGGAATACCTGTTGCTGGTGGTGGTGGTGATTCAGTCATTCAAACCTTTGGATCAGGTGTTATTGCACCGGGAGAATTACAAACAACTTTGGGTACAGCAGGCATCTTGGCTGCTGCTTTGGATCATCCACAAGATAACCCTGATGGGCGTTTGCAGATATTTTGTAATATTGCTGAGAATAAGTGGCACTGTATGGGTGTTTCACTCAATGCAGGTGGAGCGATGTCTTGGTTTAGGGATACTTTTTATTCTGGCATCAATATGTCACCCATAACATTTGAGCAGATTGTGCAGCAGGCTGAAACAAGTATTGCTGGTGCACGAGGGTTATTGTTTTTACCTTATCTTTATGGTGAACGCTGTCCACATCCCGATCCAATGGCTCGTGCGGCATTGGTTGGCATGACTGCAAGACATCATTCTGGAGATATTGCGCGTGCTGTGATGGAAGGCATCGTGTATGCGCTTGCTGATATGTACGGGCTAATGAAGCCGCTGAATATTGAAGGGCATTTAATTAAGGCATCAGGGGGTGGAGCAAAGTCACAACTTTGGAGACAAATTCAAGCAGATGTATTTGGTTGTCCTGTTGTGACAACTGACGGTGCTGCTGAAGGAGCAGCCTTTGGTGCGGCATTGGTTGCAGGATTGGCGATAGGTGTATGGTCTGATGCGGAAAATGCGATTAAAAACTTTTCTCATATCACCTGCGAGAATCCTCTCTCATCAACAATAGAAATTTATCGTCAATTACATTGTTTATATCGTGATCTTTATCCTGTATTGGGGCAAACTTTTACTGCCTTGGGGAATGCTCAATTTGATCAATAATCCGAGGAGTGGTTATGGCAGTTTTCTCTGCATATATATTTGATTTAGACGGAACGCTGATTGACAGTGCGCCTGATATTACTGAAGCATTAAATGTTGGCTTTGCTCAAAACCAATGGCCAAAACTCAAATCGAGTGATGTCGAAAAATTTTTAGGCAATGGACCACGTCGATTGATCACTGATATTTTGGATGAACTAGAGATTGAATATGATGATTCATCCATTCAGCGCATGTTGAGCTGTTATCAGCAAGCCTATATGGCTAACCCTGCGGGACATACTCGAATTTTTCCTTATGTTCGTGAGGATCTTGAGGCGTTAAAATCTGCTGGTATAAAATTGGGAATTTGTACCAATAAAACCCATGCAATTACAGCAAAAGTGTTGCAAGAATTGGGATTGTCAGATTTATTTGATATCGCACTGGGTGCAGACGTTGTATCAGCCTGTAAGCCTGATCCGAAACATTTGCTGGCGGTTGCCGAAGCAATGAATCTAACTTCAGGCGACTGGGCATATATCGGGGACACTGTAATTGATCAGCAAACAGCCATTGGTGCAGATGTTCCGTTCTTTGTTGTACCTTGGGGCGGTGGTCCTGATGTGGATGTACCACCCAAACAACGCTTGAATC
Source organism: Acinetobacter sp. Tol 5 (assembly GCF_019702905.1). Classification (NCBI taxonomy): domain Bacteria; kingdom Pseudomonadati; phylum Pseudomonadota; class Gammaproteobacteria; order Moraxellales; family Moraxellaceae; genus Acinetobacter; species Acinetobacter sp. Tol 5. Next base: position 1,555,152 of record NZ_AP024708.1, read on the forward strand.
GTTTGGCAGATTTATTAAAAGTTTAATTAAGTAGGCTGTCGAATGATGGCTGGGAGTTTAAAAAGTATGACCGTCAGTTTGCTACAACGAATTCTTCAAGAAAGTGAAAATATGCATCGCGCAGAACGCCGTGTTGCTGATTTTGTAGTGACTTCACCTTCTGAAGTGATTCAAATGAGTATGGCGAGCCTGTCGGAAGTATGTTCGGTAAGTGATCCTACCATCATGCGCTTTTGTCGTCGATTTGGTTTTGAAGGTTATCAAGATTTAAAGCTCCAACTTGCACAAAGCTTGGTACCTTCTGCACCTTTTGCCTATGAGCAAATCATTCCCAATGACAGTATCGACAATATTGTACGTAAAACCTGCCGAAACTCTTTAAATGCGATTCAGCGGTTGGCTGAGGATTTAGTTCCAGAACAAATTAGTGAAGCGGCAAATGTGTTACATGAAGCAAGTTGGGTAGGGATTTATGCAACAGGAATTTCTGAAGTCAATGCACTCGATGCAGAACATAAATTTCAAAGACTTGGGATACGTTGCCAAGCTTTACTGGGTGAAAAGCACCAGAAAACCCATGTTGAAAGTGCGAGGTCTGGTGAAGTTGCCCTCATTTATTCTCAATCGGGACATACCAGACAAATGGTTGAAATCGCTTCGATTGCGCGTAAAGGTGGGGCAAAAGTAATTTCAATTACTGCTGCAGACAGTCCTTTGGCACAGGCATCCGATGTTCTGATTGCGGTACAGCCTTATGAGCACACTGAGCTGATGACACCATTGGCTTCACGTTTAAATCATCATCTGATTACCAATATGCTGGTGACCGCAATTGCAATCACCAGTGGCAGTGAATTTCCAGATCAATTGCCTGCGCTTGATTTATGGCGTACGGAGAAGATCTGAATCCAATCAACAATGCAGTAAAACTGCGTACAGGAGTGATGTATGGATCATATACAGAACGAAGCGAAGAAAGTGGCTGGACGCCGCGTGATTGAAGATTTTATTCATGATGGCATGAAATTAGGTTTGGGTTCAGGCACCACCTCACATTTTTTTGTCCGTGAGTTGGGTGCCTATATTCAAAAGAATGGATTGAATTTGCTGTGTACCACCACATCACGTTCGACGATTGAAGTCGCCAATGAAGTCGGGATTGAAATTATTGATCCGAACGAAATTGGACTGATTGACTTAACCATTGATGGTCCAGATGAAGTGGATCATCAATTCAATATGATTAAGGGTGGTGGAGCATGTCTGCTTTGGGAAAAAATTATTGCACATGCATCCAAACAAATGCTGTGTATTTGTGATGAAAGCAAAATTGTGGATTGCTTAGGTGCTTTCCCATTGCCTGTTGAAGTTGTTCAATTTGCATGGAAGCAGACGGCTGTGATGGTGGAGCGTGTACTGGCAGATCACGGTATTGAAAATATATTGATAGAGCGTCGAATACGCGATGGTCAAGCGGTGATTACGGACAGTGGTCATTTTATTTTGGACTGTCATTGCGGTCCTATTATTCAAAACCCTGCGCCATTGGAAATTGAGTTAAATCGTATCCCTGGTGTGGTGGAAAATGGTTTGTTTACACGAGAAGCGATCGGAATGGTGGTGGGATGTTTTGATGGTCATTCTTATGTAAAAATTAAATAAATAGCAAAACTATATTTTTTAAAAATAATATAAATGACGTTGTTGATACGTTTAGATAACTAAAAATTGGTTTAAGTTTTTGTTTGTTAGTTATTTATTGATTGAGTAATGATGCTTTATAAAAGTTGCTCAGAATATTTAGAAATATTCAGCAGGCTTTGTTATTGACAGTGTATTTTGAAATGTAGTATTACTACATTCAAGGAATAAAAGGAGATGTTCCCATGACAAAATCAAATCAAGATGGAATTACCCGCCGTAATTTAATTATGAGTGCAGTAGCAGCGGGGATTGGGTTGAGCTTAGGTGGCAGTTTAACCGCTTGTAGTCGTTCTACATCATCGACTCGACTTTCAATTCCATATTCAAATAAAAGTTTGGATTACTATTTTTTCGTTATTCAGGAAGAGGCGGTTAAGCGAGCCGTTAAAGCCAATTCTGGTGAGTTCCAAGCCACCAATGCAAATTTTGATAGCACGCGTCAGCTTGAACAGTGGCAAAGCCTGCTTTTATCAAAACCGTCTGCAATTATTTCTGACTCAATTGACAGTCAGGCAATCATTTCTGCAATCCAACGTTATAACCAGCAGAAAATTCCTGTAGGTATTATCGATACACCAGCAGATGGGGGGGATGTCGCAATTACGGTGAGTTTTGATAATTTCCAAGGTGGTGTAATGGCAGCAGAGGAAATTGTAAATCAACTGATTAAAAAGCATGGACAGCCTAAAGGTAAGGTCTTGAATTGTTTTGGTGCTTTGGCTTCTGTGGCTTGGCGTTTACGCAAAGAAGGCATGGATTCAGTATTTGCCAAGTACCCAGAGATTACCTATCTATCTCGACCAACAGAGGGGCAGTTGGACAAGATGTTGGCAGTGACGTTATCAACATTGTCTGAACACCCAGATCTAGATGCGATTCATGCGCCTTCAGACTCTCCTGCACGTGGGATTGCCACGGCATTGCAGCAACGAAATCGTTGGAAGAAAGTTGGAGAAGAGGGGCATGTTATTTTTGTGACGATTGATGGTGAACCCATTGCATTGAAATGGATTCAGGAGGGGTATATGGATGCCTGTGTCTCGCAAGATCCGATTGCTTATGGTGAGATTGCAGTGGAAATGCTGACCAAACATGCTTTAAAAAATGAGTCTGTCCCCTTGGGCGAATACCAAAATAAAAAATACTTTTGGGAAAAGGGCAATATTGTGAAAGGGAAAACGGGTCCAACACTGATCATTCCAGCATTCATCATTAACAATAAAAATGCCAATGATCCTCGGCATTGGGGCACTGTTGCCGAAAAAGATTGGGGCGTTGCATATGCTTGATTGATGTTTGAGATACGTGCTTGTTCCAATGTTGATAAATAAGGAATGTTGGTGAATAAAATGGGTTTACATGAGCGCAATATTGAAAAAGTAGTTGAAAAGCAAATTCTTAAAATAGAAAACATTACCAAAAGCTATGGTCCTGTTCAGGCATTACGTGGTGTTTCGTTAACCATTCGAAAAGGCTCTATTCATGGATTGCTGGGTGAAAATGGTGCAGGTAAATCTACTTTGGTCAGCATCATTTCAGGACAAATTCCCCCAACATCAGGAAAGATTCTGCTCAATGAACAAGTGCTTGAGCGTGTAGATGTCAAGGCGATGGAAGCGGCAGGTGTGTTCTTGGTGACTCAAGAACCCATGATCATTGACAACATGACGGCTGAAGAAAATTTGATGCTCGGGATTTGGCCAAATAAGCATGGATGGATAGATTGGAAGGCTTTAACTGTCAATGCCAATCGAATGCTTGCTGAAACTGGTATAGATGCCAAAGCATTAGCAGGCAAGTTGGATGCAGTTGCGAGACGAAAACTGAATATTTTAAGAGCCATGTTTTCTGGCGGTAAAGTCATTATTTTAGATGAACCAACCGCTGCATTGACTGTTGCAGATCGCCGTCAGCTTTTTGCTTTTATGAATGAATTAAAAGCGACTGGTGTGACGTTTATTTTTATTTCTCATTATAACGATGAAATTCTTGAAATTTGTGATGCGGTCACAGTATTGCGAGATGGGCTTTTGGCTGGTGGTTCAGAGCATGTATCGAAACTGAGTTCTGAACAGTTAACTGAATTGGTCATAGGACGTGATCTAGAACTGTTTCAAAGAGAACGGCGAGATTATCGTGATTTAACACCGTCGATAAGTTTACGTGGAATATCTGGGAAATATTTAGATTTAGCACAATTGAATATTGGGCAGGGGGAAATTATTGGTTTCACAGGGTTGCCGGGTGCAGGTGCCAAAGAAATTACCCGTGCAATATTTGGTTTACACTCAGCGAGTGGCACGATCTCGATGCATGGTGAACCGCCGATGGCTTTAGCGACTTCACCACGAGAAGCTTTTGACATGGGGATCGCCTATTTATCGGATGATCGTCGTCATGATGGCGCTGTAGGCCAGATGTCTATCGGTTCCAATATCGCACTGTCGTCGCTTTCATTACGTTCAAAATTCGGTTTTATCAATCAAAAAACTGAAGACACTGTAATTTCACACTATTTTAAAGCGATGGATATTAAAGCATTCAGTGCTGAATATTCGGTGGATACTTTGAGTGGCGGTAATCAGCAAAAAGTTTGCCTTGGTCGTGTACTGGCGGCTCAACCCAAGTTGCTCATGGTGGATGAACCAACTCGGGGAATTGATATCGGGGTTAAACAAGATGTACTGCGTATTCTGGATGAACTGAGTCGTGCAGGCGTTACTGTGATTATTGTATCGACCGACTTGGATGAGCTGATTCGAGTTGTAGATCGGGTCTGTATTTTTGATCAAGGCAGGATCAAAGAAATTTTGGCAGGAACGGATATTACTGTCGAACGCCTACGTACATCGGTTCAAGCGTGATGCATTGAGGCATGTCTGAGAGGAACAGAAATGAATAATGAAATGATAAGCAAAAGCGTAGTCTCAATTGCACCTAAGAAAAATACACGGGAAATTTTAGGCTGGATATTACACAACGTGGTTTGGATTTGGCTGATCGCACTGGTGGTGATCTTTGGTGTGTTCAATGAGTATTTTTTCACCATATTCAATCTGCAAAATATTATGGTTCAAGCCACGGTGCTTGGACTATTAGGCTTGGCAGTGGCTTTACCGTTATTAATTGCTGAAATTGATCTTTCTATTCCAGCAAATGCAGGTTTTTCAGCAGCGGTTGGTGCAATTGCATATTCAGATTGGGGACTGCCTTGGGTGATTGCCATGTTACTGGGACTTATAGTTGGTACGGCAATTGGCTTTTTTAATGGTTGGTGTATCACGCGCTTAAAAATGGTGGCATTGATCGAAACCTTAGCCATGATGATCATCCTGCAAGGCGCACTGTTGGCATTCACTCAAGGCAAAACACTGAATAATTTTGCTGAAGGTTACACGTGGATTGGACAGGTGACAATTGCTGGATGGCCTTTGATGCCGATTGTTTTCTTATTGATGCTCATCATTGTTGGCATTCTTTTAAAAAATACGGTGTTGGGACGTTCAATTTATGCGGTCGGTGGAAATCCAGCGGCATCTCTTTCGGCAGGTATTCGCGTGAATCGCGTCAAAATCATGACCTATACCTTATCTGGTTTTCTTGCAGCACTCGCAGGATTTCTCTTGGCGTCTTGGCAAATGGCAATCACCTCAAACCAAGGTTCAAGCTATTTACTCTATGCCATTGCAGCACCCATTATCGGTGGAATCAGTGTATTTGGTGGTCGGGGCAATGTGAAAGGTGTGTTGGGGGGGGTGTTATTACTCACCGTCATTCAAGTCGGTTTAGCCATCGTCAATGTCCCGTCATTCTACGTGGGAATGATTGGTGGAATCATGATTTTTATTGCGGTCGCAATTGATGCAATTCGAGTGAGATACTTTGGATAATTTATCTATCTAAATACAGGAAGTTACTATGTCTTTTAAACCACAGGGCAAACATTTGATTGCTGGACAATGGGTTGCAACTGAGCAGACATTTGTCAGCCAGCCCATTGAAGGTCCTACTTATCATTTTTCAGTGGGAAATATTGAATTGGTCAATCAAGCATGTGAAGCTGCGGAGGATGCCTTTTGGAGTTATGGTTACTCAACAGTCGAACAACGCGCTTTATTTTTAAATACCATTGCAGATGAAATAGAGGTACGTGCAGATGCAATTACCGAAATCGCTAAGCAAGAAACTGGCTTACCGATTGCACGTTTGCAAGGTGAGCGTGGGCGTACAGTTGGACAACTTCGCCTTTTTGCAGCACATATTTTAAAAAAGGATTTTCTGGATCGCCGTCATGATGTTGCACTGCCTGAAAGACAGCCTTTGCCACGTCCAGAGCTACGTCTTATCCAACGTCCTATTGGTCCTGTTGTTGTATTTGGTGCATCCAATTTCCCCTTGGCATTTTCTACCGCAGGTGGAGACACCGCATCAGCTTTAGCGGCGGGATGTCCAGTGATCGTTAAAGGTCATGAGGCTCATCCTGGGACAGGAGAAATCATTGCTGAAGCCATTCATCATGCGGTTCAAAAATGTGGACTACATCAGGGGGTATTTAATTTTGTCCAAGGTGGAACATACGAGATCGGACAAGCACTGGTGCAGCATCCATTGATTAAAGCTGTAGGTTTCACAGGTTCGCTACGTGGTGGTCGCGCTTTATTTGATCTGTGTGTTACACGTCCAGAACCGATTCCATTCTTTGGTGAGTTAGGCTCAATCAATCCGATGTTTATATTGCCAAGTGCAATCGAAAATCGTGGCGAGGACATTGCTAAAGCTTGGGCAGACTCTTTGACCTTGGGTGCAGGACAATTTTGTACCAATCCCGGTGTGGTTGTTTCGATTGAAGGAGAACTTACCCAGCTATTTATTCAAACGGCAACCACAATGCTCTCTTCAATCAAATCACAAACTATGCTTAGTAAGCATATTGCAGCTTGTTATCACACAGCAGTGAAACGTTTTGCCGAGACCCAAGGTCTCAATCAATGCCTGATTGCATCAGAAGAAATTCGTCAGGCATCACCGTCAATGTTTACGACGACAGGTCAAGAATGGCTAAAAAATATTGATTTAGCCGAAGAAGTATTTGGTCCATTGGGATTGATTGTAGTGGTTAAAAATGAACAGGAAATGATGCAAATTGCAAAATCTCTACAAGGACAAATCACTTGCACAATTCATCTTGATGAAAAAGATAAATCGTTGGCAAAGATGTTATTGCCTGTGCTTGAACGTAAGGCAGGTCGTATTCTTGTCAATGGCATGCCAACAGGTGTAGAGGTTTGTGATGCAATGGTGCACGGGGGACCTTATCCAGCTTCGACTAATTTTGGCGCGACTTCTGTTGGGACAATGGCAATTCGCCGGTTTTTAAGACCCGTGAGTTATCAGAATATTCCAGAAGACATGCTTCCTAATGATTATCTATAAATAAAAATGAAGCTTTTAATCGGACGCGAAGGATCAATATTGGCAACAAATACTGAATAAAACCAAGGATCGTGTTTTATTCAGCTGTGATGAATAATTAATTTATTCAGATCAATTCAACACAATCGAAAAACTCTCATCTCTATTCATGATGAATCAGGGATTGGAGAAACTCATACTTAAAAAAAGGAATTAAACATGAAAAAAACTGCATGGATTGTTGGAACAGCGATTTTTATTGTCTCTCAAATTGCTTCAGCACTTGAGTTTCATGGCTATATGCGCGCTGGAATGGGAGCAACAGAGGATGGAAAAACACAAGAATGTTTTAAACTGACTGGCGCATCTTCAAAGTATCGTTTGGGGAATGAATGTGAGCAATATGCAGAATTGTTTGCTAAACAAAATCTTATAAAGTTAAAAGATAACTCAGAACTCAGTATAAATGGCATGCTTCAATTTTATAACCAATATGGGCAGACTTTAAGCTTTAATGATGACAATGGTTTTGCGCGATTAAATCAAATTTATTTAGATTGGCGCAATGTATCTTATCTGAATGGAGCGAATTTATGGGCAGGGCGACGTTTTTACAATCGTAGCGATATCCATATGTCTGATTTGTTTTATTGGAATCAAAGTGGTACAGGTTTTGGTATTGATGATTATAAAATCAATGATTTATCATTTAGTTATGTATTTTCAAGAAAAGATAACGTATTCCAAAAATCTTATGTAAATCGACATGATCTTACTGTTAAAGGTTTCGAGTGGACACCTAAAAATAAACTCAATACAGGGCTTTCTTTGATTGATGCAGATCAACTAGGTTGGTCACTCACTGTACAAAATATCACCTCAGATGTTTTAAATGGTAAAAATACCTTGGTCTTACAATATGGTGAAGGTGCGGGTGTGGGGCTGAGTTATACAGGAGATCCGACACTTGAACGTGACAATACATCACTGCGTTTCATTGAGGCGTTGGACTGGGAGTCAAACAATAAGAAACTCAATGGACAAGCCTTGGCACTTTATCAAAAAGATCAATTTAAGGATCAAGATAACCGTGATTGGATCTCATTGGGTTCACGAGTTGCCTATGTGGTTCAAGATCACTTTAAGGTTTCCACGGAAATTGGTTATGACCAGATCAAACAAAATGATCAAACACGTAACTTAACTAAACTTACACTTGCGCCAACATGGTCGATAAAAGGTACAGGGTATTATGACCGTCCAGAACTACGTCTGTATTATACCTATGCGTTTTGGAATGATGAAGAACAAAAATTACGAGCTTTGACCCAGCCCAATAGTCGTTTTCAAAATCTAAGCAATGGGTCGAATTTTGGAGCACAGTTGGAATATTGGTGGTAATCGACTTCTTTTATACAGTGCAGTGGATATTTTAAAAAATATTCACTTTCGCTGTGTAAAGGATGAGGCAGATCGATAACGTCATAAAAGGACATCATGATGAAAGCATTGGTACTAGAGGAAAAAGCAAAACTTCAAATTCGAGACATTGATATCAATGAAAGTTTAGGTGCGCAGGATGTACGGATTAAAATCTCGAAAGTTGGGATTTGTGGCAGTGACATTCATTACTATCAACATGGACGTATTGGTGATTTTATTGTCAAAGCACCAATGGTTCTTGGACATGAAGCCAGTGGCATCGTGACTGAGGTTGGGAGAGAAGTCAGCCATCTGCGTGTCGGAGATCGGGTATGTATGGAGCCAGGCGTTTTTGAACATGACTCCTCAGAAGCAATACAAGGTCATTACCACTTAGATCCCAACATTAAATTTTGGGCAACACCTCCTGTGCATGGTGTATTACGTGAAACGGTGATACATCCTGCACATTTAAGCTTTAAATTGCCAGATCATGTCAGTCTTGAAGAGGGGGCGATGGTTGAACCATTGGCTTCAGGTGTGCATGTGGCATGCAAAGTTGAAATTTCACCGGGTGATGTTGCCGTGGTTTCTGGTGCAGGAACAATAGGTGCATTAATGGCGCTTACTTTACTTGCTTCAGGCTGTAGTCAGGTCATCATCACCGATGTTAAACAGGAAAAACTTGATTTTTTAATACAGCATTATGGTCAACGTTTAATTCCTTGTAATGTCATTCATCAAGATTTAATACGATGTAGCCAACATCATTTTCCAAATGGAGCAGATTTATTTATAGATTGCAGTGGGAATCCAGATGCTATTGCTGTTGCACCCGCATGCCTAAAGCCATCTGGTAAAATAGTTTTTGTAGGTATGCCTCAAAAACCTGTACCGATAGATATCGTTGCCTTGCAAGTGAAAGAAATCGAATGTATTTCAATCTTTCGCTATGTCAATAATTATGACCGAGCACTGGCTTTAATTGCATCAGGGCAAGTTGATGTAAAGCCATTAATTTCGAAACGTTTTCATTTCAATGAAAGTATAAGTGCCTTTGACTTTGCAATATCTGCGCCTCCAGATGTCATTAAAGTGATGATCGACTGTGATGATCCAATGGACATTCGGCAAACAGAGTAAGTATCGTCATATTGGATGATTACATCGTCGATATCACCTTGTTTTTATCGTGTTGGTGCTTGGCTTATAAATCGTGCTGTTAAGATAAATCTGACAGTCAATGCAATGGGATAAAATGGTCAAATCATATTGGAACCAATACATAACCAGAGTTCAATATAAAAAAGCCTTAGTGTTTTTAATATATTGTTTATTAATATAAAATATTAGAACATAGGGCTTCCCCATGGATAATATTACTGGATTATTTGGTATAATTTTTGCAAAAGTTGAAAGCTATTTTACGTAATTTATCCATTCGCCATAACTCAATTTTGTGGATTAAAGTAATTTCGAGGAATAGCCACTTGATTTGACAAGTTAAAAAGGAACTATGAAAGTTCTGTCGCATTACTTATATATTTTTGGCTCCCCTTATAGGCTAAATTATGAATCCTGCATGTCAACAGACCCTAATTTATCGATGATGTTTGATATGGCTTGATTAAAATAACCTGAGTTCGAAGAAATATTTTAGCCATTTAGCATATTTCGGAAAGTTGGCTTATTCGGATTCAAGCAATAAGCGACTACAGCAGCCATCATATTCACCATAAAGTTATTCACTGAACGATGACGTGAATGTTCAAGTTGATGTAAATTTTTCAACTGATCATTCACTGTTTCGATTAGTCCTCTTTTGCAAAGCAGTTGTTTTTCTTCTTCCGTTCGAATGGGCTTATTTTTCATATTGCGGCGTGTAGGCTTCAATAGCTTTAATCCTCTTTTCGCTAAAGCATCAGTTTTTGCTTTGCTCAAATAACCTTTATCTCCGAGTAAAATCCCTTTTAGCTCTTGAGTCAGAGATTCCAATACAGCAACATCATGAACATTTCCTGATGTAAGTTTTAGATTAATGATTTCACCTAAATGATTGATTACCATATGCAATTTAAGCCCATAAATACAAAATAATTCGGTAATATAATCCATAGAAAAGCCTTGTGTTGTAATTTTTGTCTTTAGAACCAGAATATTACTAGCATAAGGCTTTTTTTTATAATTATTTTTTGATCGAACTCAGGTTAAAATATTTTCCAGCATTGAAAATCACTTCTTTAGACTATTTTCGCAAAAATCTAATACCTAGCATGTCGCTCATTCTTTGATCATTGAAGTCGCTGAATCAATACAACTCTTGATCATCATTCGATGAAGTCTTATTTTTAAGCTAACTATAAAAAAAGAATATAGGGAGCTGTATTTTTTGTTATATTTAATTTATTGATATTAAATAATAATTTTTAATTTTTTTACTAAAATTCTGATTGAAATATGTTTTATTCATATGTTTTAAACTATTGTGTAATTTAGTACATATGATTTTTTAAATTTTTATATAAAAATCAATAGTTTGTTTTGCATTTTTTTCTATTCTTTTGGGTGTTTATTGAGCGGTATTGAGTCGCATGTAATGATTTGTTCGCATTCACATTTAATGTGTCGCAGTTAACAAATAATACATATCATGGGATTTAGTATGAATATTCTTAAAAAATTAACACTTTCTTTACTGTTGGGCACAGGGTATATCGCAACTGCACAAGCGGCTGTTACTGGTCAGGTAGATGTTAAACTCAATGTTTCAACAGGTTGTACTGTAGAAGGCTCTACAGTTGCAGGCAGTATCAACCAGTTTGGTACATTGGATTTCGGAAAAACATCGGGCAATTGGGACAACATCCTGACTGCACAAGTTGCAGCTTCAGCAACGGGCAGTCATCTCAATGTAAAATGCGACAGTACGACACCTGTTAACTTTACCGTAGCGATTGATGGTGGGCAACGCGCTGATCGTAGTCTTAAACATACAACAGGTACAGACTTAGTCAGCTATAACGTATACCGTGATGCGGCACGTACAACGGCCTATGCAATCAATACACCGCAAAGCTTTAGCGCTGCTTCTGGCGTATCTGAACAGGTGCCAATTTTTGGTGCGATTGCTGCAAATAGCGGTACAGCAAAAGCACAAGGCGACTATCAAGATACTTTATTGGTGACTGTTAATTTCTAATCCGTATACGTAACAGTGAGCAGATTTGTTATGCGTAACAAATCTGCCTAGAGGAGGAGCGTATGCATCTATTTTTGAAACAATGTTTGGGGTTTCTAACTTGTGGTTTTATTGCAATGTTTGTACATGCAGGGCAGTTGGGTGCCAAGCTCAAATTGCAGATAGAACTTGAACCATCTTGTCAGGTGAATAACCAACCCATGAATAGTGGATCAAATGGGTTAAATCTAGGTCAATTGGATTTCGGCGAAACAATGGCTTCATTTAATCACGTTATTGAGACTCGCTTAACTAATGCTTCTGGTTCAGGTCTAACGATTCAATGTTTGACTAATTCGCCAATCAAAATCACTTTCGGAAATGGTCAAAATGATGGGCAAGTGCCATTGTCTTTCCGTACAAATTACTTCCGCGCAATGAGTAATGGCACCGATTATCTTGCTTACAACATTTTATATGGAAGTAATAGAGATGTGCTTAGACCAAATCAATTCATTACTTTGAATAACAATGGTCAACCACAGACACTTGATTTAATTGGGCAGACTGTCAATAACGGACAGCCAGTTTCTCTGGGTTATTATACCGATACGATTCCAATTACTATTGAATTTTAAAGAAAAATCATGAAAAAAATAGCTTTGAGTATTCTACTGATGTTGAATGCAGCGGGTGCTTACTCACAAACTACAGCCACTTTTCAGGTTCAAGCGACCATAGAAAAAGGGTGTGAGCTGAGCAAAGTTGAACAGTTAATTGATTTTGGTCGTCATCCTGTGATATCGCAGGATAAACTTTTGTGGGGTGGATCAAATACTGCACAAAGTTGGAATATTCGTTGTACTGATCAATTGCCTGTAAAAATTATGTTGAGTAGTGGAGATTACTTTTCAAATTCCTCTCGACGGATGAAACATGCTCAAGAAAATGAGTTTATATCTTATCAACTATATCGAGATACTAATATGCTGAGTGAGTATGTAAGTGGAAATGCCTACACACTTACCCCAACAACTGTTTCAGATCCGCTATTGAATTTTTCTGTATACGCTTTTGCAGATTTAGATAACAACAATCAACCACGATCGGCTGGACTTTATAAAGATATGGTCGCAATAACGATTACTTGGTGATGACATGAACGTATATAAAATGAAATTATGGTCAGGCAGAACATTATCTGCTGTATTTGTGTCGATAATGGCTTCATCTGTATTTGCCCAAGCGACTTTTTTGATTTGGCCCATTTATCCAAAAATTGAAGCAAACGAAAAAGCATCAGCAGTATGGTTAGAAAATACTGGGAAATCTGATGCAATGGTTCAAGTTCGAGTCTTTAAATGGGATCAAACGGATCAGCAAGATTCCTACCAAGAGCAAACTGAAATCATCCCAAGTCCGCCAGTCGCCAAAATAAAGGCGGGTGAAAAACATATGTTGCGATTAACGAGAGCGATCAACACGATTGCTGGAAAAGAAGATGCTTATCGAATCGTAGTTGATGAATTGCCCATTAAATTGGATTCAAATTCAGATCAGAATACGTCCACTGTAAGTTTTCAGATGCGTTATTCCATTCCGCTTTTTGCTTATGGAAATGGATTGGGGAGTGGTTTGAGTGAAAGCTCACAAAAAATAAATGCCAAAAATACATTGGCAAAGCCGATATTGAGCTGGTGGATTAAAAACAACCCACAAGGTGTACCAGAGCTTTATATTCAAAATAAAGGAATGAAATTCTCTCGGCTTTCGGGTATTCAGTTGAGTCCCAATTCAGAGCAAATCGTACTCGGGAAAGCAGCCTTTGGATATATCTTGGCAAACAGTACGATGAAATTTGAGTTGGATCAGTCAGTATTTACGCGTTTAAATCAGCAGAATACTTTGTATGGTGTAGATACCTCAGGTGCTAAACAAGATCTCATTGAAATGAAAAAAGAAGGAGGGCAGTAATGCGCTATATCTCCGACTCAAATCCACCTTCTTTTTTATGCAGAAGTCTCGCACTTATTTTGATGTCTAATCTTCCTGCATTTGCAACGCATGTATATGCAAATAGTTTACCACCACCACCGAAAGATGTTTCTGAAGTCAATGGGCTGTTTAAACTTTATTTAGACTTAGTCGTCAATCAGCATGCAACTCAACAGGTGGTTCCTGTGATTGTTAAGGGCGATTATTATTTTATTCAACAGTCTAAATTAGATGAATTGGAAATCAAAATCCCACTTCAAAATATAGACAGCCAGCCTGAAACAATACTGACTGATTTAGAGATTTTTACATTAGGGTTTTCAGGGAAGGCATCAGACTGGGTTGCCTTAAACCAAATCCCTGAACTGAAATATGATTACAATTCAGCAAAACAGTATTTTAGTGTGGATATACCTGCCAGTTGGATGCCTGTGCAAATGCGAGGACAGGATTCTTGGTTTAAGGCACAAACAGCAGAGTCTGGAACAGGTTTACTGAATAACTACGATTTTTATAGTTATCGTCCTGAGAAGGGGGGAAATAGTACATCACTATTTACTGAACAGCGTTTTTTCTCTCCTTATGGTGTACTGAAAAATACCGGTATTTATCAAAAAACAGATTTAAAATCTATTGTAAATGACTCGAAACTTAATCATGATGGCTATCGACGTTATGATACGACTTGGCAATATGATGATCCAACCACGGTATTGTCCTATTTAGCAGGCGATGTCACGACTGGCAATAAAAACGCTTGGGGGAGTTCTGTTCGCTTAGGTGGCTTACAAATTCAACGTAATTTTGGTACACGACCAGATTTGATTACTTATCCTTTGCCACAGTTTAAAGGAGAGGCGGCATTACCGAGTACAGTTGATTTACTGATTAATGGGCAAAAAACCAGCACTTCTGAAATACAATCTGGACCTTTTATTTTAAATAATATGCCTTTTATCAATGGTAAAGGCGAAGCTGTGATTGTGACGACTGATAGTGTAGGGCGTCAGGTATCTACTGCAGTTCCATTTTATGTTTCAAATACTTTGCTTAAACCTGGACTATTGGACTATTCATTATCCTTAGGGCAGATTAGAGAAGATTATGGAATAAAGAATTCTTCATACGGTAAATTTGCAAGTTCTGCCGATGCGCGTTATGGCGTAAATGACTGGTTAACCACTGAGGGGCGTGTAGAATTTTCAAATGCTCTTCGATTGGCTGGCGTTGGTTCAGTCATGAAACTTAAGCATTTTGGAGTGTTGAGCAGTTCTGTTTCTCAGAGTTGGGCTGACCGTGAATTAAACCGTTTTGAAAATAAAAATCTCAATGGAAATCAATATACATTGGGCTATAGCTATAATCAGAAACGTTTTGGTTTTGGTTTAAATCATTCTCAGCGTGACAAAGAATATGCTGATCTTTCAAAGCTTCAATACAGCAATTTGATTTCTGCAAATAGTACCAAAAATTGGGTAGCGAATACTTATTTTGCAACTGAAAACTCAGGTAGTTTTGGTGTTGCTTATATCCGTTCCAAAACCAATGATATTGAAAATAAATTAATGAATTTATCTTGGGCACCGATCTTACCTTCTTACATGCGCGGTGCAACTGTATCGTTAAGTGCTAGTCGTGACTTTGTTGAAAAAGATTGGAGTGCTGCATTTCAATTATCGGTACCCTTATCAAAACGCAATACCTCAACAAGTTTAGGTTACAGTAAACAGTCAAATGGAGACTATGGTTATATTAATTTTAACCAGAATATTCCAATGGGCGGTGGTTTTGGATTTGATGTGAGTCGACGTTACAATGAAAATAGCGATGATTTTAATCAGGCACGTGTAAGTTACCGTAACCGATATGTGAATACTGATGTTGGTATGTCAGGGGATAAAAATTATAACTACTGGTTAGGTCTAACAGGTTCAGTCATTTTAATGTCTGGAGACATATTTGCTTCAAATCGACTTGGACAATCCTTTGCTTTAATTGATACCAATAAAGTCGCTGATGTACCCGTACATTATGAAAATAATCTGATTGGACAGAGTAATTCTAAAGGTTACATTTTTGTACCCACTGTGACCCCTTATTACGCTGCTAAATACACTATTAATCCAATTAATTTAGCTTCTAACTACAATACAACTCAGGTTGAAAAACGGATTGCTGCAAAACTAGGCTCTGGTGTCGTTGTGAAATTCCCAATCAAACAGTCTTATGCTGCGAATGTTTATCTGGTTCAGGAAAATGGACAGCCGATTCCTGTCGGTGCCGTGGTTCATCGCGCTGATCATGAGTCGAGCTATGTGGGCATGGATGGGATTGCGTATCTTGAAAATTTAAAAGCTGAAAATAGCATCAGTATTCAACTATCAGATCAAAAACTCTGTAAAGCTAACTTTTTATTGGATCTCAAACAAGCACAACAGCAAATTGCTGTTGTTAAGCCTGTTGTTTGCCATGAGGTTGTACAACCATGATCTTTAATATAAAAACCTTTAATTTAAAAAAATTGATACCCACCAGTATCTTTATCACTGGGTTGATGCTTATGTCTAGTCAGAGCCAAGCGATTTGTTCAGTTAATTCCAGTGGAAATACCAGTATGGGAAATATTTCATCGATCAGTTTGCTGGAAAATGGGACACAATCCAATCAATTTAGTGCAGGCTTATCATGTGTAGGTTTTAGCTTAGCAGCAGCGAATAGAACCTATTTAAAATATATGGTGAGTGAAATGCCGACCAATTTTATTAATGACCAAACAGGTGAGGTTCTGATCGTCAATTATTTGGATATCAATAATAGTCCGATTGTTGTCGGTGAAGAACGAGATCTGAGTACTTTTTCATTGATTAATATTTTTTCCTCAGTTGATGGTTCATTACCATTTTATGCGAAAA
This sequence comes from Acinetobacter sp. Tol 5, assembly GCF_019702905.1. Classification (NCBI taxonomy): domain Bacteria; kingdom Pseudomonadati; phylum Pseudomonadota; class Gammaproteobacteria; order Moraxellales; family Moraxellaceae; genus Acinetobacter; species Acinetobacter sp. Tol 5. The sequence goes on from NZ_AP024708.1 coordinate 1,571,775, forward strand.
TAACACCTGGACAATCTATGCCTCCAGGAACATATAGAGCCAGTACACCTTTCAAAGTAAAGTGGTATTATTCTGTGCCTTTTCTTGCTGTAGGTGGAATAGGATTTTTTGAGGAAAGCCCTGGTTTCTATCGCGGTGTCTTTGGGGCTGGAATGAGTTGGGGTTCGGGACGTGATGCATCTCTGAACCTTAGAATTAATGTTTTACCAGATTGTCGTATTTCGACCAATGATATTAACTTTGGAACAGCTGCATTTGCCAATGAGTTTGAACCTGTACAGACTTCTATGGGTATTCGTTGCTCAGCAAAAACACCTTATATGGTGAGTTTGGATGATGGTTTATATCTACAAAATGGGTTTCAGCGTGCCATGAAGTCAAATAGTGGAAATAATTTTTTACTTTATGAAATTTATAAAAACTCAACGACTGAGCGATGGGGGAATTGGGGCAGTGAACGATGGTCAAGTGCCAATGCAACAACCAATGCTGGTAATTATGATGCAATAACGCAACAAGGATATGCATTTACAGCAAAAGTGCTTGATTTTAATCCAGATAACTTACCTGCAGGTAACTATAGCGATAAATTAACTGTTAAGGTCGAATTTTAAGATGAAAACCCCAAGATTAATTTATGAATAGATAAGTCATATTATCTGTATGATATGACTGATTATACTTAGAGCAGATTTAAATTTTTATTTAAAGCGCTGCTCTAATTGTGATTGGTAATTAAATTATATAATAATTAATAAATAAAATAAATTTTTAAACAATATATCTATCAGTTTTATAATGAACCCTTATTTTTGGTTAAGATTGTCTTGCTGATAAATAAATGTTCCATATGTGTTTTTAAATATTAGATGGTTCTAAATATTTCTTGAATTTTGGATGTAGGTATTGTTGTTTAAAGAGGAACTATTGTGCGTGCTTATGCATATTTTAGAACTGATGAGGTCTCAAAGGAGGATTTTAATTATGTTGATTATCTTAAAAAGTATGGTTATGAAATTCCAAAAAATAGATTTATTTTTGAGCAGGTAAAGATCGGGATACCATTAAAATTTAGACAAAAGTTAATTATATTAATTAATTATACACTTGAAAGTGGAGATCTTTTAATCATTGATGGAATAGATTCATTAGGAAGTGATTTTAAAGAAATATATTCAAATGTCAGTACTATTTTTAAAAAGGGGATACGTTTAGTGTGTTTAGAGTTTTCAAAAAAAGAAATAAAAGGAGATGTTAAAAAAATATTCTTCCATTTTTTAAAAATGTGTTCTGATTTTGATCGAAAAGTTAAACTCGAAAAAATGGGCGGGCGTAAAAAGATAAATAAAATAGGTCGACCCGAGATATTAACTAAAAAGAAGAAAAAAGAAATTATAGAAAAATTTAAAAATGGGCACAGTGTATATGCTTTAGCTCGACAATACGCTGTAGCTAGATCGGTTATTCAACGACTACTTTCTCAGGCAACTGCAAATATTAATTATGAGGATTAAAATGAAAAAGAAAACCAAAATAAATCGTTTAGTAAGAGCTAGGCATAAAGACAATATAGAAAAAACTATGGCTGTTCAATTAAGATATCATTTTAATAAAAATCCTTGGGTAAGTGATAAAATTCATCAAATTGAGATTTACTCTGTAGATGGTCTGATTAAGTATAAGGTTTTAAATGTTGCTTATGAGGGAAGGCGTATTACTTTTTTATATGGTTCTCTCACATATGCTGTTGATTTGAGAAATTAATTTTATATTTAACTTCTTTGATCAAAACATTTGTGTGTTGAGTGATATAAATATCGAAGGTAACTTCTCTCGATGAGAGAAGTTTAGGATAAAAGGAAAATTCATAATAAAAGCTACTATAAAAGTAAACGCATGAAGCCCTATAACCAAATGACGACATTCATTTGGTTATTTTAAAACTTAAAACCCATTATTCCAATGTTCTAAGTGGGTGCATACCATCGACCATGCCCATAAAGGGTGGATAGATGGAGTATCCTACTAGTGCCTGAAGGGTAGGTGAAAGCGATTTTACAGTCTCTTTTGATAGCTCAAGCAAATAGTTCTCTTGCTGTCGTAAATAAGCCTCACAGTACTGATGTGTCACCGCTAAGCGAGGTGCTTTGGTCTGGTTTTCTCCTCCACCATGCCATGTTGTACCCAGAAAAAACAATACAGAGCCTGCTGGCATTACAGCAGATATTGCTGCTGATCTTTGAGCAATTTGATCGTCACCCCAACAATGACTTTTCGGCACAACCACTGTCGCTCCATTGTGTTCAGTAAAGTCATCAATTGCCCAAATTGTTGCTGCACCGAGTGCTTTTCTAGGGCGAGGTAGGCGATAGAATGCATCATCATAATGTAAATGTTGTGCTGACTCTTCTGGAAGAATATTGATCATTTGGCTTTGTGAAAGTAGAAAGCCTGGTTCAAACAAACGATCCATTAAACCTAGAATTTGTGGGTGTACTGCAAGTTGATCAGTGATGCGCGTTTTAGCGAGGACATTATATACACGTTGTGTTTGCAGTCCCTCGAATGAATTTCGTCCTTTTCGCTCAAGCAAGGCATATGCTTCTTGTTTAATTGCTTGGCAGCTTTCTTGAGAAATTAAACTTTTGATAATGACATAGCCATCGCGCATCAATTTTTCGAAATCTTGATCAATTTCGGCTGTATTTCGCTCCGAACCTGTCTGTAACTGACGATATGTTTGTGCTTGATCACGCTGTTGATATTCATGAATATTGAATTGCTTCATCCTTCAAAACTCCCTTTTTGATGTTCCTTAAAACAAAATATTGATGCTCAGTATTTAGTTCAGTTTTTTATTCATAACTACTTTGGATGTATGGGGTGTTGGGATAGGTTCAAGTTGTAAAGTATTGCTGATCAGTAACCAAAGCTGTTCCAACAATGTTGTATCCGATGGCTTTTGCTCTGTAAGCAAAGCTTGATCTATGGCAAGGCGTAAGCCACCCATTAACATGGCTACTGTGATTTCAGGATCAAGAGTAAGAGGAATTAGTCCTAACTTTTGCCCTTGAGCAATATTGCGAACACCTTGTTCGATTAAAGCTTGGATATGTGCACGTTCGATATCGAGTACTTCAGGTTCACGAGCAAGACGACCTGCAATCAAGGGCGCTAAAGGATGACTATAAAAATAATCAATGATTGCTTTGGTACGTGCCTTTTCTCTTTCACGCCACTCAAGGTCTATTGAAATCCCGTTACCTAAAGCAATTTCTCTGAGTGGTTCATAAAATTGGTCAACAACTGCAGCGATTAAACCTGTTTTGGAACCAAAGTGGTGATAGGTGAGTCCTACAGAGCTATTTGCTCGTTTAGCAATCGCACTAATTTCCATATGACCATTGTTTGCGATTAACTCTTGTTCTGCCGCAGCAATGAGACGAAGGTAAGTGTCCATCTTTTTATCAGTCATTTTTTGTTCTTTAAAAATTGAATTGAATTCAATTTAGTTTGATTTTAGAAATAGATCAAGCCAATAGCCGTTATTTCTTAATTACATTTTTGTAATACACTAAAGCTTAATAGGTCTAGAAAAATGATCAGTCCTGTTGAATAGCGATGAGTCAATGATTAAATAGATCGGTTTCTTTATAATTTCTGGAAAGAAAGGAGAATAAGTACCCAAGCTATACATAGAGAATGTCTAGGCTTGTATGACGAACAAATGTTTGTTGTGTATTTATTTTGATGAAATGATGATTAGTCTTAGAATCTATATGACGCACTTTATATGAGTCGTAGTTGAGTTACTGTGATGCAATTTAATTCGACTTAGAGTCTATTGACACTTCGCTGTTGCAAGCATCTGTGAAGTGTCAACAGACTTTATCTATTTTCAAAATGCATAAGCCATATCTAAAGCGGTTTTAGCAATAAAATGGTGTTAGGGCTTGTGAATTTTTGTGCTAAATTGACTCTTCAAGAATGATCAGTTAGGTTGATTTTGTCTTGCTTCGTTTTGTTGAGAGAATCTTTACCCCAATTAAACTTTTGAGCACAGATGCCAAGAGCAACAATAAATACCGCAAGAAGGGTTGTATAGGAAACCTCTTTAAAATAAGTTCCTTCAATGACCATCGTAATTAAAGCAACAACAATAAAAATGATCACCACATAGGTTAGCCAAGGAAAGAACCACATTTTGAATGGAATTTCTTTTCCTTCAGCTTCAAGTTTTTTACGCAGTTTTAACTGTGAAATCGCGATAACGAGGTAGACATATAACGAAACGGTACCTGTTGCTAGCATAAGAACGTCATAAATATTCATACTTTCTGTTGCAGTTAGATATGCAGCAATAATTGAAAATATACTTGAAAAGATGACCCCAATCCAAGGACTATTATTGCGATTCGTTGATGCGAAACTTTTGGGCGCATCACCACGTTTTGAAAGGGAATACATCATCCGTGAACAGGTGTATAACGCAGAGTTAAAGCAACTACATACAGAGGTTAAAACGACAAAATTGACAATATGTCTAGCTTCTGGGATACCAAGCGCAGTTAAAGTTACACTGTATGTTCCCCAAGTCGGGTCTTTGAGTAAAGGGTTATTGTAAGGAATCAAACAAACAGTAATGAACATTGAACCAACGTAGAATAATATGATTCGCCATACAATTGAGTTTGATGCTTTTCGAATTTCTTTCGCAGGGTTATTTGTCTCGGCAGCTGCAACAGTGACAATTTCTGCACCCATGTAAGCAAACATAACACCAAGTAATGCCGTGATCACGGCTGAAAATCCATTGGGCATAAATTCATTAGAAGTCAAATGAGTAACACCACCTAGCATAGAGGCATCACCCCAAGGCCAAAGGTGTAAAACTGCTAAACTTCCGATCACCAAGAAGAGGACAATCGCAACTACTTTAATCATGGCAAACCAGAATTCAAACTCACCATAGTTTTTGACATTGCGTAAATTTACCCATACTAGGCTTATTGTCACCAGTAACATATAGCCCCAAATCGGAATAAATGGAAACCAACTATTAAGGATCTTTCCCGCAACAAATGCTTCCCAACCCATTAATAAAGTCCAAAATGACCAATATAACCACCCGATAGAAAATCCTGCCCAACGACCAATTCCTCGGTCTGCATAGGTTGAAAATGATCCACTGTCTGGGTTGAGTACAGCCATTTCACCTAACATTCTCATAATTAAAAGAACGAGAAGCCCTCCTAATGAGTAGGCTATAAGCGCAGCGGGCCCTGTGGAATAAATCACACTTCCTGAACCTATAAATAAAGCGGCGCCTATTACTCCAGCAATTGAAATCATTGTAAGATGACGTGGCTTTAGTCCACTTTTTAGACCTTGAGATGAATCATCTATTGAGTTAGGTTGATTTGTTATCATATTATTTCCCTTAATATTCTTTATATGGTTGCAAGGTATTGCTGTCTCCATCCTTGAACTACTTATCCATTGAAGCGATGACTGATGGCTTAAGTATCGACTTAAAATTTAGCCAGCTTAAAATGTGATAACACTACTGTTTGCTTGAGTGGTAACTGCTGCTATCTGATTGTTTTAAGCTATAGTGTTGGTAATCTCTCTTTTTTGTTATGAGGTGACTAGAGCCATTTTTTATGTATTTAAAGGAGCCAATTTATTTAAATAATGAAAAGTGTATTAAAAAACGAATTAGGCAGCGCATGAATAGAAAATTTATAAAGAGATTTTTTAAAGCTGAATTATGATTAAAATACTGAGTTACGATTATTTCTTAATTTAAAGTTTGAATACCTGCATCACGTAAACATTCTAATAAGATACCGAAAGCAATCAGTATCTTTTGTTCATTGACACAAGCAAAACCAAGCAATAGCCCCTTATGCTGGGTAGAATATTGTTTGGTGTAATATTGAGAAAGGGCTCGAACTTTTACGCCTTTCTCTAAGGCATTTGCAGCAATCAATACATCATTACTGTCACTTGGTAATTTTAAAATAAGGTGCAAACCCGCTGCTGTATTGTATTCGTGAAGAAAATTTTGTCCCAGATGCCTATGGATTAAGTCAACCAAGAAGGCATGGCGTTTACTGTATAGAAGGCGCATCCTGCGAATATGTGCTTCATAATGCCCTTCACGAATAAACTCAGCCAATATGGTCTGATCTAGTAAATGACCTCCTCGATACAATTCTGCGGCAGCCACTCGTAAAGGTGAAAATAGTTTTTTAGGGACAACCAGATAACCTATACGTAATGCAGGGTAAATTGTTTTACTGAATGTTCCCATATAAATGACGGGAGAATCATCTTCTAGACCTTGTAAAGAGGGATAAGGTTGTCCTGAAAATCTGAATTCACTGTCATAATCATCTTCGATAATCCAACTTTTGTGCTGACGAGCAAATGCGATGAGCTGCTTGCGTCGTTCAAGGCTCAAATGTGATCCCAAAGGATATTGATGCGAAGGCGTGACAAAGATTAACTTTGGCGATTCTTTAACATCAAGGTCAGGAATAATGCCATGTTGATCCACAGGCAGAGCACGTATGTGAACACCATTGATGCGTAAAATATTACGAATTCCCCAATAGGCAGGGTCTTCAATCCAGACATCATCTCCTAAATCACTTAAGGTACGTGAAACTAAATCAATGGCTTGATGTGTGCCTTCGGTAATGATGATTTGATCTGCATCACACTGCACAGACCGTGCAATCGTAAGATATTCGGCAAGTGCTTGACGTAATTCAATAGATCCACCTTCATTACTGTAAATCAATTGACTAACACTGGGTTCACGGCTTAAACGGGTCTGGATTCGACTGAATATATGATGCGGAAATTCGGTTACGTCGGGTGCACCTGGAACAAAAGCTCCCCATTGATAAGGAGATGCTGCCGAATAACCGACCAGATAAGAACCTCTTTGAGATAGGTTATAGGACTCGTTTTGTTTATTTTCTTCAGTGAGGCAAATGTTATTTTCTGCTTTTATCAAGAAGGATTCGGGTATTTTTTCTGCAATCCAAGTCCCTTGCCCTGTGCGGGCTTCAACATATCCTTGTGCTCTTAATTGTTCATAAGCACTTAACACTGTATTACGTGAGACTTTTATTTCTTTTGCAAGATCTCGTGATGCGGGTAAGCGAGTCTTGGGAGCAAGGACACCCTGAATAATGGCATTGCGCAAACAGCGAAAAACACGCAATTGTAGTGTTCCTTCAACATCTTGCTGCAAGCGTTGTAGTAAATAATCTCCAAGTAAGCTTTGCAAATTGGCTCTCTCCCAAAAATAAAAAGTGGCTCTCGCGAGCATAATATCAGCGATGCAAAATAATGAGATTAGGTCAATGCTCTGCGTATTTTTCTTAACAATCACGGCAAATATGATTTTTTTATATGTCAGAGCATATACAGACTTTTTGAGAAAAGCAAAAAATCTGAGCTTAATTTTTAGTAACACAGATTGTGTTATTAAAAACATGAGGCAATCAATTTATAGGTCCATTACTCAAAATGAATCACTTTTGCTGAGGCAAGGAAATGCAACAGCAGATAAAAAATAGGAATAAATAATGAACACTTTATCGCAATGTTTCTTAAAGCAACGGCTAATCGCGAAGGCTATGAAGCAAGATCTAAAACAGCAAGTCTATTCAAGGCAAGATTTTATTAATCCCACTAAAAGGCAGGATATTTTTCCTGTTGGATAAAATTCAATTTTGATTATTGAGAATGATTGAAACTCGAAATTCTAATTTTATAAATAATTTGATTTAAACATATTTTCATTAGGGAACTTTTATGACGTCACCACATTTTTTTATAAAGTTATTTGTATTGGTAAACAGTGCTGCATTAGTCACTATTCCAACTCTAGCAAAAGCGGAAATCGTGTCATGGGGCAATGCAGATACAAATTTAGGTAAACTTACGGTATCAGGATGGGTGAGGGCGAATTATCAGGATAAAGATTATTCTGATAATGACCACAAATTAAAATTCAATGCAGCCAAAATTGACTTGAAATATGATGCAAAACAATTTTATGGAAATGTGGAGTATCGTTGTTATCAAGAAGATACTTTGTGTGATTTTTCAACACTCGTGAACGCGAATTTAGGATATAAACTGACTGCTGATAGTCGAATCACGGTTGGTCTACAAGACATGCCTTTTGGTATTAGTCGATTTTGGACGAGCAGTTGGTATGGTAGTTCTCTGGATAATGTAGGGCTAGAAGACACTCATAATCTAGGGATAAATTGGCAGCAACAACTTGGACAAAATACTCGCTTAGATTTGGCTTATTTTGCTCGAGATGGGGGAAATTATGGAGGTCTTGGGGGCGCTGCTCGCTATTCTGCAAACTATGTTAAGCCTGATAATCCAAGTCTCGATGATACGATTAAAGAAAAAAATATGTGGGTGGCTAGAGTTAATCAAAAAATTCCACTAGATAGTTCTCCAATAAAACTGAATGTAGGAGGATCTTATTGGTATTCCGATTTAGAAAACAACAATGGACGAACAGGTCATCGAAATGCATGGAATATTTTTAGTCATTTAAATTATCAAAAGGCAAATTTGACAGTGACAGCTGGGCAGAATCGCGCCAAGAATGAATCTTTGGTTGAACCAAACTATACAACAGTAGGTTCATTCGAATCAAAATATTATGTGGCGAACAAAGCTAATTATTATGTCGCAAATTTTGATTATCACATTGATGATTTTTATAAAGACTATGATTTATCACCCTATATCAGCTATGCAGTGTTTGATAAAGATCAATCAGGTTTTGCGACATCTTTCCGAACTATTTTGGGGGCTCAATTGGATATTCATCAGTTTTCGTTAGTTACTGAATATATCATGGGCAAAAATGATGTATTTATTGGGGGAGATGCGAATTCTTTGGCTAAAGGGGATTTTGCTGGGAATAGTAAGTTGTTGAATTTATTGTTTATCTATAAATTCTAATTTTAAAGTTATAAACTTATTTTTAATATAAGCCAACAAAAATAATCCTTCTGCCTAAATCGTTTAGGGAGAAGGCGCTTTCAATATCTAAATGCTTCACTGTTCATACTTATCTTAATTCATAATAGCTCAACAAAAAAGCATCTATAAACAGATACTTTTTTGTTCAGAGCTTCGCAATTGATTAACTTTAAAACTTTATACATCTCTGAAAAATTATAAATTGGTTCTCTTTAACTCACCCAAAGTGGCTCTCGTCTCTTATTGCTAAAAGTGCAAAATTGGATCAATGACCTGCATCTCATCAACCATATGATCGAGATACTAAGATTTACCATTTATGAATGAAAAATAATGAGGTATGACATGAGTAGTAAGCACATTTCAATAAATACACGTAAACAACAAGCAACACCTCGAGGTGTTGGTGTGATGTGTCAATGGTATGCTGAAAAAGCTGAAAATGCGACAATCTGGGACATGGAGGGTAATCAATTTATTGATTTCGCTGGAGGAATCGGTGTATTAAATACAGGGCATCGCCATCCCAAAGTTATTAGTGCTGTTACTGAACAACTATCAAAATTCACCCATACCGCATATCAAGTTGTACCTTATGAAAGTTATGTCTCTCTTGCTGAGCATATCAATGAACGTGCACCAATTAATGGCAAGGCAAAATGTGCATTCTTTTCAACAGGGGCGGAAGCTGTAGAGAATGCAATAAAAATTGCCCGTTCATTCACTCAGCGTCATGGCATTATTACTTTTAGCAATGCTTTTCATGGTCGTTCATTTATGACCATGGCAATGACAGGTAAGACCGCGCCTTATAAAAGTGACTTTGGTTTAATGCCTGGAGGCGTCTTTCATGCACGTTATCCATCCGAGTTGAAAGGTATAACGGTAGATGATGCGATTCGAAGCATTGAAGATATTTTTGCAGAGGATATTGCTGCACATGATGTTGCAGCGATCGTACTTGAGCCTGTACAAGGCGAAGGCGGTTTTAACGTAGTGCCTGCTGAATTTTTAAAGCGTTTACGTTCCTTGTGTGACCTACACGGTATTTTACTGATCGCTGATGAAGTGCAGTCTGGTTTTGCGCGTACAGGTAAATTATTTGCGATGAACCACTATGAAACGAAAGCAGATTTAATCACCATGGCAAAAAGTCTGGGTGGTGGTTTTCCAATTTCTGGTGTTGTAGGGCGAGCAGATGTCATGGACGCTCCAAATCCTGGGGGGCTAGGTGGGACTTATGCTGGAAGCCCAATAGGTGTGGCTGCAGCACTTGCTGTTCTAGATGTGATTGAAAGTGAAGACTTGTGTAATCGTGCAAATGTATTAGGGGCAGAGTTAGTTGCACTTCTAAATACGATTAAAGCGACAACACATATGATTACAGATATTCGTGCACTTGGATCCATGATTGCAGTTGAATTAGAGACAGCTGAACAAGCCAAAATCATACAAAGTTATGCAATGGAAAATGGTTTATTGATTTTGACTTGTGGTCGTCATGGTAATGCGATTCGTTTCTTATATCCATTAACGATTCCTGCTACACAATTTAGCCAAGCATTGAATATTTTAAAACAAGGATTTGCAAACTTAATTGCATCATAAGCAAAAGGACTTGAAATGCTTCAAAATCACTTAAGATATTTATTACAGCATTCAGACGTTTGTTTCGAAATGCCTAAAGATGGCTGTTATATCGAAGTCAAAGATGCTGCAACACATCAATCATTAGCATGGATAAAAGCTTACAATCGTGAGGCTGTAGAGGACGTTATTACGCGTTCACAAACAGCACAAACGACTTGGAAAGCTCAAACAGCATTACAGCGCGCGGATATACTTTGGAATTGGTATAAATTAATCATAGATAATCAAGAGCATTTAGCGCAGATATTAACTGCTGAACAAGGCAAACCTTTGGCAGAGGCACGAGGTGAAATTGCTTATGCAGCATCGTTTATTCGATGGTTTGCAGAGCAAGCGCGCCGTATTGACGGTAATGTGCTTACACCAACGCAATCACATCAACGTTTATTGGTTATTAAACAGGCTATTGGTGTGACTGCAGCAATAACTCCTTGGAATTTTCCAGCAGCAATGATTACACGAAAAGCAGCTCCTGCTTTAGCCGCAGGTTGCTCTATGATCGTGAAGCCTGCTGAGCAAACGCCTTTAACTGCCTATGCTTTGGAAGTTTTAGCAGTTCAGGCAGGTTTACCACACGATGTATTACTTCATATCAGTGGTGATGCGATTGAAGTTGGTAAAATGCTGTGTGAAAGTGCCACTGTAAAAAAACTCAGTTTTACAGGTTCGACACAAGTGGGGCGTATTTTAATGCAACAATGCGCACCAACAATTAAAAAACTGTCCCTTGAATTAGGTGGCAACGCCCCAGTTCTGGTTTTTGATGATGCAAATCTTGAACAAGCTGTTCAAGGTATTATGCAGAGCAAATTCCGTAATAGTGGTCAAACTTGTGTGTGCGCAAATCGTATTTATGTACAAGATGGGATATACGATCAATTGGCTGAAAAATTAACTGAAGCTGTCGCAAAGTTAAAAGTTGGTGATGGTCGCCTTGAGGGTTCAACCCAAGGTCCATTGATTGATGAGAAAGCTGTTGCTAAGGTGCAATCTCATATTCAGGATGCAGTCAGTAAAGGTGCCAAGATAAAAGTGGGTGGGCATCGTTCAGTTATAGGTGGAACTTTTTTTGAACCTACTGTTTTGACTGAAGTGACTCAGGATATGGATGTAGCGAAGGAGGAAACCTTTGGTCCTTTAGCACCATTGTTCCGCTTTAGTCATGAAGAACAAGCTGTGGCGATGGCGAATTATACTGAGTTTGGACTAGCAAGTTACTTATTTACGCAGAATACTGCACGTCAATGGCGTGTTGGTGAAGCACTTGAGTACGGTATGGTCGGGATAAATACCGGTCTTATTTCAAATGAAGTTGCACCATTTGGTGGGATTAAGCAATCAGGTTTGGGACGTGAAGGTTCTCAATTTGGGATTGATGAATACCTCGAAATGAAATATCTCTGTGTAGATTTATCGGTATAAGCAATTTTTATAGTAGACCTCTTTCATAAATCAAAAAATGATTATGTTAAACCAATTACATGGGTTTCGATTTATTCCAAGTCATGACTTGGAATAATCCCAACTTAAAGCAAATAAAAATCATGGACTCTATAAAGCTTTGTGTCCACATCATATATAAAATCATCACGATAAAGAACAAATCACACTAATTTTCATATGACCATTGTTTGCAATCAACTCTTGTTCAGCTGTAGCAATGAGACGAAAGTAAGTGTCCATCTTTTTATCAATCATTTTTGCTCTTTAAAAATTGAATTCAATTTGGTTTGATTTTAAAAAGAGATCAAGCCAATAGCACTTATTTCTTAATTACATTTTTGCAATACACTAAAGCTTAATAGGTCTAGAAAAATGATCAGTGATTATGAAAGAATAGCATCTTTCATGTGATATATATCTAATTGATCATGCTTATGCACTATTCAGTTAATATTATTTGATATGAAAATTAGAATTTTATTTCTAAAGGGTTGAGATTATAAATATTTTTATTAACTACCACTTACGGTATCTTAATTTAGAATCACAACAATAAAATTTAAAAAACTCTCATCAAAATTCAAAAATTAAGGATTAATTCATGAGTAAAATTGAATCTAGCCCTAAATTAGGGACTTTAAGCGCAGATTGTGTAAGAAATTTTACTGTCCATTTTAGACGTCCATATGAAATTGGTCGACCTTCTGATCGATATCATGGAGAGTTTGGGTTTGATTGGGTGCGTGATGAATATATCTATCCTTTGCTTAATATTGAAGGGAAAAAAGATACGGTTCTAATCGTTCCTAACTACAGTTCACTTTATCAAGTTATGTATAGTAATACGGATAGTACTTATCATCTTAAAGATAATTTTTCATATTTCCCATCTTGGCTTTATTTTTTTGCTTCAAATTATAAAGGAATATATGGCAGTGAGGAAATAAATAAAGATGGTGTATGTTTAGATATAGAAATTCATCAGCAATTTACTGACAAAAATGACCCAGGACTGATTGATGAAAAAGAACCTCTGACAGATAATGGAACTATTCTAAAGTTTCAGGCTTCGAGTAAGTTCATCACACTATCAACATTTAATAATAATCAAAATGCTCAGACAGTATTTGAAAATGAAAATAGTATTGAATATAAACCCTTATGTGAACCTTTAAGTAGCTTTATCAACACAAAACGAGAATTTAAAAAACTAGATGCTCGTGAAGACATAACAACAGTTAATGGTGAAACTGTTAAAAAAATTGTAGAAACCAATAGATATAGTTATAAAAAAAATAATGCAATTACAATTCGTTGTTCGGGTGCAGTATTAAAAAAGAATGAATACATTAAAGTTATCGCATCACGAAATGGATGCCCGGATAAAGAGGTTGGGGTGATATATATTGGTCAAAATTCTGCGATCAGCGTCATTAGTATGGTTGAAGTTGATGTTAAAGTTAAAGGAGAAATTTTAGAAAAACCCAAAAACTATGAGTGGGAACTTAAAAACAGATATTTTAATCAATCTCTGATGGTATTTAAGGTTGTGAAAAGAGAGCTTTTTGATTTAGATTTATTGTCAAAAACAGATCCAGAAGTCCGAAGTTTTGTAAAAAAATGGTGGGAAGATGAGATAAAGAGTAAATATGGCATCAAATATTTGGAAAATATAACTGGTGAAAATGAAATTAAGGAAAATAATTTAAAAAGAAAGAAAAAGTTTAATCTAACTGAGGCTATTTATACAGAATTTATTAGAGAGTTAAAAGAACTCTATTGGCGTAAAATGTGGGTAGAATTACGATCGCCATATAGTGATTTAGAAAGAAGAACATTTATTTTTTTCACACCGATTCGTATGAGAGCTGTACCACCTGAAAATCGAAACGATAACTGGGGTGGAATCTCAGGAAGTGCAAGTTTTAAAGCTTATCCAAGTCTAAACTATTTTAAAGGAGAACTTTCTAGTCAAGATGAATTTGATAATGCTATTGTTTTCTTTAAAGATGGTGTTGAACAAGGCTTTTTGGAAACGTATGCCCATGAGCTTGGTCATGCATTAGGATTAACGCATATTTTTGAATATGGGGAATTATTTGAATCGTATCAGGGGTATACAGATAATTTAATGGATTATGACTATACTACAAGTAATGCTATATCTAAGTTTAAAAATAGAGTAAATATATTATCTAAATATCAAATTGATAATATTCGTCTAAATCAACGTATTACAGGTATATTATGGATTTGGGTCGGAAAAGAGGCTAATTATTGAATTGTAAAGAAACACAAACAGGCTTATTTTTCCTCATAAGCCTGTTTTAAATTAGTGTGATTTGTTCCAAGTCATGACTTTAAATAATCCAAACATCAAGCAAATCCAAATTGGAATTAAAATGACGGACTCTTTAAAGCCTTGTGTCCACATGATATATAAAATCATCACGATAAAAGTCAAGACGAGATAATTACTGAAAGGCGAAAATAACGCAGGGAATTTAGTCTGAGTACCTTCTATCTGAGCTATTTTTTTAAACTTTAAATGGGTAAAACTGATAATTGCCCAATTTAAAACCAACGCAGCAACAGCCATATACATAAGATGGCTCAATGCTTGTTCAGGTATAAAATAATTCAGCAAAACGCAACCAAAAATAAGAACTGAGGAGAATACCACCGCAGGCACGGGTACGCCTTGTTGCGTTACTTTGGCAAAAATCATAGGTGCATTACCTTGAATAGCAAGTCCGTGGAGCATACGGCTATTGGCGTACATACCACTGTTATAAACAGAAAGTGCTGCGGTCAAAATAATAAAATTGAGCAGATGAGCTGCCCATTCAATACCAAGCTGACTAAAAATCATCACAAATGGACTTTTGTCCAAACCACCCAAATCAAGTTGATTCCATGGAATCAAAGACATGATGATGGCAAGAGAAGCGATATAGAAGATTAGGATTCTAAAAATCACTTGATTGATGGCTTTAGGAATACTTTTCTCAGGATTTTCTGCTTCAGCAGCAGTCATACCAATCAATTCAATACCACCAAAGGCAAACATTAAAAAGGCAAGCATATAAAATAACCCTGAAAATCCATGCGGGAAAAACCCGCCGTGTTGCCATAGGTTATTAAAACTTGCTGTTGAATCTGCGCCTGCTGTAAGTAATAAGTATAATCCAAACACAATCATTGAAATGACGGCAGTCACTTTGATAATGGCTAACCAAAATTCAGATTCACCATAAAACTTAACATTGCCTAAATTAAAGCCTGTAACCACGATAAAGAAAAATAAAGTGGATACCCATGCAGGTATATGTGGCCACCAATAATGGATGTATTTGGCGATTGCGGTGAGTTCAGTCATCGCGACTAAAATATAGACGACCCAATAATTCCAGCCAGATAAAAAGCCTGGAAATCTTCCCCAATATTTCTGTGAAAAATAACTAAAAGAACCAGCCACTGGCTCTTCTACAATCATTTCCCCCATTTGACGCATAATTAAAAATGCAATCAAACCCACGATGGCATAGCCCAAAATAATCGAAGGTCCAGCAGATTGGATGACTTGTGCAGAACCTAAAAATAGTCCAGTACCCACAGCGCCGCCCATAGCGATCAATTGGATATGACGATTTTTAAGTCCACGTTTTAATTGGGGAGAAGATTGGTTCAAAATACAATGCGCTGACTAAAAACGGGTATTGTAATAGATAGATGATCAGCCGCCTAGTTCGAAAATGCGCTCAGTGCATGGATATTTTGGGTGAAAATTAAATTATATTTACATTGCAAAAAACTCATTTCAAATTGACTTGAGTTGGCAAATGCAGCACCACTTGTGCATCCTCAACAACATCTAAGCGTAAGATGGTGGATGCATCTAATTCATTTAATAACTGACTTAGTGGTCCACCATGACGAATCAATTTAACATGTTTTGGCAAGAGTTTTTGAGTGAATGAAAGTGTGTTGGTCAAAACCTGAGTTTGCTGCCATTGATGATCAACTTGATGCAACATCGTTGTTTTACTGATTCGAGATTCTGGTTTTAGTTTCTTTAATTTCGGTGTTGTTGTCGTTAAACTAAGATCTGGTTGACCTATAGTATCTGTGAGATATGCATGGATTGTCGATGTATTGATATTGACATGAATTTCAGTCAGCCATTTAGGAAGTTGATAGCCATGTACTCCTCTGATACGTGCAATTTCAGTATCTACAGGGAGCGCGACAACATGAGCATAGAAATGGCGTTGACGCATGGAACGGAATAATTCTAAGGCATGTGAAACTTTTGCTTGTGGTTGGCGTACAACAATTGCGACTGAAACTTCGTTATATGGGTCATTATCACAAACATCATAATGGAAAAATGTCAGTGCCACTAAGCCATAACCAGGGAGTGCTTGCAGTGGCTCTAATGGTTGTGGAAGTTTATTTCTGAGTTGTCGAATGGGTGCCAACATTAAAAGTTGAACATTTGAACTCTTATAATAGAAATTCGGTGCCCAAACCAGTCCGACTCTCGATGCTATTTGCTTCTTAGGAATTTTTCGAAAAAAATCGATATTTCCAACAGTAGCGTCTTGAGCGACTTGATCCAAATCGGGATTCATCCTAAAGCGATCATAATATCCACCTGCTGGGACTTTGACCTTATATTGTCCAAATTCAACTTCAGTAAACTGCTTATCAGTATTCATTTTAGTTAACCTTTACATGGGAAGCAGGACTAAACCATATGGATTGACTGGCTTAGAGCTTGATGTAATCACTATAAGTTTGAAGTGGACTTTAAGGTCAAGTCGAAAAAATATAACAAATAAATATCCTTGGGAAGCATGTTGCAAGATTGTAAAGTGAAGACCTTTTTTAAAACTGGAATTTAAAAATAAATTGATAGCGATTAAGGCTCAAACATAAAACTGTTATTTTCAACTGTTTTTTTGATTTACATTTTTGCTATCAGGCGATAACTAAAAGTGTTGACCATCAAGTTTACTTTAATCTTAGTATTGAAATGTAATCCAACAATTCATTTCCAATAGGAATGGGATTTGTACGCATTGATTAAAACATAGATCAACAATTGAAATGTAAATCTCAAACGGGAGAAATAAGCATGGCATATGTTACAACAAAAGATGGTGTGGAAATTTTCTATAAAGATTGGGGACCGAAAGATGCACAAGTTTTGTTTTTTCATCACGGATGGCCGCTTAGCTCGGATGATTGGGATGCACAATTATTGTTCTTTTTAAATGAAGGCTTCCGAGTCGTTGCCCATGACCGTCGAGGACATGGGCGATCAAGTCAGGTTTGGGATGGGCATGATATGGATCATTATGCGGATGATGTCGCAGAAGTGGTTAAGCATTTGCGAATAAAGAATGCTGTACATATTGGACATTCTACTGGCGGGGGTGAAGTTGTACATTACATAGCACGACATGGAGAGGAGAATGTTGCTAAAGCCGTCTTGGTCAGTGCAGTACCACCATTAATGTTAAAAACAGAAAATAATCCAAACGGTTTAGCTAAAGAAGTTTTTGATGATTTACAAAGTCAGTTATTTAAAAACCGTGCGCAGTTTTATTACGATTTACCAGCCGGTCCTTTCTACGGATTTAATCGTCCAAATAGCAAAAGGTTAGAGCCTGTGATTTTAAATTGGTGGCGTCAAGGTATGATGGGAGGTGCAAAAGCACACTATGATGGCATCGTGGCTTTTTCCCAAACAGACTTTACGGAAGACCTTAAAAAAATTTCAGTGCCAGTTTTGGTCATGCATGGCGATGATGATCAGATCGTACCCTATGAAAACTCAGGTGTTCTTTCTGCGAAACTGGTTCAAAATGGCACATTAAAAACCTATAAAGGTTACTCACATGGCATGTTGACCATTAATGCTGATGTGATCAATCCTGATCTTTTAGCATTTATTCGTGCTTAATCAAATCGACATGAATTTAAAATAGAGGCAGTGATGTCTCTATTTTTTTTGCTCGGTTGATGTAGTAAGGAGAAGAGTAATATCATCTAAAATTTAATTTAAGTGTTTGAAATTATTTTTAATTTAATTTTTATTCTGATTTTTAAGTGTATTATTTAATATATTAAATTTAATTTATAAAAACACACAATATTTGATCTCAATTTTGCGGCTCGTAATACAATAAAAAGGAAGTATTAATGTATGCTTTGTTTATTTTTTGTTCATTTTGGCCATTCAGTTATTTGCTAAGAAATAGCATGATTTTTATACATTAATAAGTAATCTATTCAATTCATTGAGCTTTTTAACTTGCTTATTAAAACTTCAATCTAAAGTTAAAATCACTTGAATTATGCTTGTTTACAACTCAGTTACAAAAAAATAATAATTTAATTAAAACTGAAAAATCAATTTAATGATTATTTAAGATATTAAAAAATATAAATAAATAATTTATCTCAAAAATTGATAGTTTTGCTAGGAATCGTATCTCTTTCTTTAAAAAGTGTGACATTGTTTACATTTTTGTCTGAGTGTGCATAATACACATCGACCAACACTAATCATTTTTGTTTGTATAGGACACTTGGTATGAAAAAGATTTTTTTAGCGGCATCAGTTGCAGTTTTAGGGGTTTCTAGTGCTTTTGCAGCAGATGGTACAATTACAATTAACGGTTTAGTTACTGATAAAACTTGTGACATCGTTACACCACAAGGTAAAGACTTTACAGTAAGCCTTCCAACTGTATCTAAGCAAACACTTGCTAAAACAGGTGATGTTGCTGGTCGTACTCCTTTCACAATCAACTTAGCAAACTGTTCAGAAGGTAAAGTTGCAACTTACTTCGAACCAGGTTCAACTGTTGACTTCGGTACTGGTCGTTTAAACAACCAAAATGCTACTGCGAACGGTGCTAAAAACGTTCAAGTTCAACTTTTAGGTTCTAACAACCAATTCATTCCAGTACTTGCTGCTGGTGCTTCTGGTGCGCAAACGAACTCTCAATGGGTAGACGTTGCTGATAAAGGTTCAGCTGATCTTAACTACTATGCTGAATACTATGCAACTGATGCTTCTGCTGCTGGTAAAGTTACAACTTCAGTTCAATATACTATTATCTATCAATAATTTTTATTGAATTGTGCAGAGCTAAAGTGGGTCAGCCCACTTAGCTCTTTTACTTTATTTTAGGTAGAGATAATCGTTATGTTCTTGAATCATTCCTTTTTTAAAAAAGGTTTACTGGCACTTTTAATTCCGTTTGGTGCAGCAAATGCTGAAATCATTATTCATGGTACTCGTGTGATTTATCCATCTGATTCACGTGAAATTACCTTACAAGTGAGTAATAACGGAAATAATCCTGCATTGGTTCAAGCATGGATTGATGAGGGGGATGCTAAATCTACACCTGATCAATCAAAAGCCCCTTTTATGATTGCACCACCGATTTCACGGGTGGAAGCAAAAAAAGGACAGTCTTTACGTATAAGCAGTATGCCTAAAGCAAATGAATTAAGTAAAACTCAAGAAACGTTATTTTGGTTGAATATTTTGGATATTCCACCGAAGCCTTCCGCCAAAGATCAAAATGTTGTACCAGAGAACTTTTTACAACTCGCGATTCGTTCACGTATTAAGTTTTTTTATCGTCCGAGCGGAATTAAAGAAGATGCTGCTTTAGCACCTGAAAAGTTGCAATGGAGCAGTAATGGAACACAGTTGGCAATTAAAAACCCGACGCCATTTTATATTACCTTGACTTCGATTATGCAAGATCAGTCAGGTAAACGCGTTGATTTACTTGCTGAAGGTTTAATGTTGAAACCGTTTTCTGATGGAACTGTGAACTTAAAAGGTTCGAATGTCGCAAAAATGACTTTCACCACAATCAATGATTATGGTGGTCGTGTAGAGCGCAATATTAAATTGCCTTAAATTGGCAAGGCTTTAAATTTCACTGTGATGCGTCATTTAAAGCACTTTTGAATAATGATGAAACACCTTTAATCATTCCATTTAACTGAGAGTAAGCGAATTAAAAACCTATTCATTTGTCAATAGGCAGACTTCTTTATGCAAAAAAATGAACAAAGCTATAAGTGGATCAAGCGACATATTCGTTATTATGTGGCTTGTGGCGTGATTACACTTAGCATTCCAGCTCTAGTTAATGCAACTGAAACTGACTTAGACGGGACAGAACAGTCTCCGACTGCTGCAGAAGCAGAATTTGATTCGGCTTTTTTAATTGGCGACGCTAAAAAGATTGATGTAAATCGTTTTAAATATGGTAATCCTGTTTTACCTGGCGATTACAATGTCGATATTTATGTCAATGGAAATTGGTTTGGCAAACACCGTATGGTGTTTAAAGCCACTGAAAATAATCAAAATGCCTATACCTGCTTTAACTCAAGCCAACTTTTAGAATATGGCGTTAAAGCAGAAGTATTAAAAAAAGGTGAAAGCACTTATCCAACTGGATGTCAGAAAATTGAACAGTGGGTAGAAGATTCGTTTTATGAATTTGATACCTCACGTTTACGTGTTGACATCTCTATTCCACAAGTGGCTATGCAAAAAAATGCACAAGGCTATGTTGACCCAAGTGTTTGGGATCGTGGCATTAATGCTGCATTTCTTTCTTATAATGCCAGTGCCTACAAAACTTTTAATAAATTGCAGGGTGGTGAAGAAACCACCAATGCCTTTACTTCAGTAACTGCTGGGGCAAATTTAGCGGGTTGGCAATTTCGTCACAATGGTCAATGGCAGTGGCAAGATCGAACAACGGTTGATCATACTTCTAAATCAAGTTATGACGCGATCAGCACTTATGTTCAACGTGCGTTTCCTCAATACAGAGGTGTATTGACCTTAGGTGAAAGCTTCACTGATGGTGAAATCTTTGATTCATACGGCTATCGTGGTGTCGATTTCTCCAGTGATGACCGTATGCTTCCAAACAGCATGATTGGTTATGCACCACGTATTCGCGGCAACGCAAAAACCAATGCAAAAGTCGA
The DNA here is from genome assembly GCF_019702905.1 of Acinetobacter sp. Tol 5. Classification (NCBI taxonomy): domain Bacteria; kingdom Pseudomonadati; phylum Pseudomonadota; class Gammaproteobacteria; order Moraxellales; family Moraxellaceae; genus Acinetobacter; species Acinetobacter sp. Tol 5. The sequence continues at coordinate 1,592,946 of NZ_AP024708.1, forward strand.
AGTACGTCAACAAGGTCAACTTATTTATCAAACGACGGTAGCGCCGGGTAGTTTTGAGATTAATGACCTCTATCCTACAGGTTTTGGTGGTGAGCTAGAGGTTTCTATTTTAGAAGCCAATGGTGAAGTTCAGCGTTATTCGATTCCTTATGCATCTGTTGTACAAATGCTACGTCCGGGAATGAGCCGTTATTCTGTTTCAATGGGGCAATTCCGTGATAAAGATATCGACCTTGATCCATTTATCGTACAGGGTAAATATCAACGCGGGGTCAACAACTCAATTACAGCGTATGGTGGTGTACAGTTCTCTGAAGATTATTCAGCTGTGACACTAGGAAGTGCATTTGCTACACCGATTGGTGCAGTCGCACTCGATGTGACACACTCTCAAGCTGATTTTGAGCGCCGTAAAAGTGAAAGTGGGCAAAGTTTCCGAATCAGCTACAGTAAGTTGATTACCCCTACAGATACCAATTTAACTTTGGCGGCTTATCGATACTCTACTGAAAACTTCTATAAGTTACGTGATGCTATCTTAGTTCAAGATTTAGACAAGAAAGGCATCAGTTCTACGCATGTTGGCAAACAGCGTAGTGAATTTCAGATCACGTTAAATCAAGGACTTCCAGAAGGCTGGGGGAACATGTACGTGACAGGTTCATGGGTAGATTATTGGAATCGTCAAGAAACGACACGTCAATATCAGGTCGGTTATAGCAATTCTTACCGTGGTTTGACTTATGGCTTGTCAGCGATCAATCGTAATATCGAAAATAAAGCCACAAAAGTAACCAGTAATGATACTGAGTATATGCTGACATTATCATTGCCATTGTCCTTTAAGAAAAGCTCAGCCAACTTAAACTCAATCATGACGCAAGATAATGCGACAGTGGGTGTGAGTGGTGTGGTTGGTGATCGTTTTAACTATGGTACGTCTGTATCGACGCGTTATGGCGACAATCCAAGTGCTAACTTGAATGCACAGTATCGTACAAACTATGCAACTGTAGGTGGTTCTTATAGTGTTGCTGATGGTTATGAACAAGCAATGTTGACAGCACGTGGTAATATTGTTGCACATCCTCAAGGCGTATTGTTTGGACCTGATCAAGGTCAAACCATGGTCTTGGTTTATGCTCCTGAAGCAGCAGGTGCAAAAGTCAATAATGCGACGGGTTTAAGTATCAATAAATCAGGTTATGCCGTTATTCCATATGTGACACCTTATCGTTTAAATGACATTACACTTGACCCTGAAGGTATGTCTGCGGATGTTGAGTTGGATGGTACCAGCCAACGTATCGCTCCTTATGCAGGTTCAATTTCACAAGTCAGTTTTGTGACTAAACTGGGTAAGGCAATTTATATTCACAGTATGAAAGAGAATGGTGACACGCTACCTTTTGCAGCAGAAGTATATGATACAAAAGGTGAAAATGTCGGTATGGTTGCGCAGGGCAGTATGGTTTACTTGAGAACCAATACCACGGCAGATACAGTAACGGTTAAATGGGGCGAAAATGCCGATGAGCAATGTCGCATTCAGTATGATGTTTCGGCGCAAGCAGCAGACAAAAAGCAAACCATGATCATGGCGGAAGGTGTGTGTCAATGAACTATAAAGTTTTAAACAGTGTATTCCTGCTTTTAGCTGGAGCAGTCAGTTCAGGGGCTTATGCTGCTTGTATACCTGATCGAGGGTTCTCAACAGTAGATGTCAGTATGGCAGTAGGACGTGTGGTTGTTCGACCAAGCGATGCTGTTGGCAAAGTTTTGAAAAAAGCGTCCTTTCCAATCAAACCGAATGGGTCAACCTATAGTTGTGGCAGTTCTGGTACGCTTGAGGCAGTTCATACTCAAAATTATTCATTGAGCCCTATCGGTAATTCTGTTTTTAATACCAATATTGATGGTATTGGTATCCGTTTATATCGAGAAGCACCGTCAGCTCCAGGTTTTGCTGATTATTATCCTTACCGACGTACTGCAACGGGTAGACGTGTTTTGGCTGAAGGTTTTTTTATTGTTGAAATTGTAAAAACTGGAACTTCTACAGGCTCGGGTGCACTTGTTCCGGGTACATATAGTAGCTATCGTTCAGCAGATCGCCCAAACCCACCTTGGTTAACCAGTACAGTTTATGGCAATGCCATTACCATTGCTTCGTCTTCATGTGAAATATTAGGTAATATCAATAAAACGGTAAACCTTCCAACCGTGAATAAAGCTGATTTCAAAGGTGTCGGTTCTACCCAAGGCGAACAAGCATTTGACCTGAACATTTTATGTAATGGCGGTAAAAATCCAACAGGTTATGAAGAAACCAATAAAATTAGCCTAAGTTTTGATTATGATGCGGTGAGTAGTAGCATGCAGAATGTCCTTGCCAATACTAACGCTACTGGAACCAGCGCTTCTGGTGTGGGCGTACAATTGCAGTCTCAATATAAAAATGCCAATCGTGTGATTGCTAAAAATGACAAGCTGGAATTGGGTACTTTAAAGTCAAATGACAACATTCAATACAATGTTCCAATGACTGCACGTTACTATCAAACAGCAACCAAAGTGACCCCCGGAAAAGTCCGAGCTATGGCAACCGTCACAATTGAATATGATTAATTGAAGTAAATCATATTTTACTTCAATTATTTTTTTATTTATCCACTGGATAATCTTGTATTAATAATAAGGTTATGTAATTAATTAACTACACCATTTCTTTAAAGGGGATTGAGATGGAGTTAATTAAAAAATTAGCCTTTTTATTAATAACATTTAGTATATCGATTTTAAGTTTAAATGCATCTGCTGAGGAGATCATGTTTTACGGGGATATAGTAGAATTTACCTGTGAAAGAGATTCAAATAATTCAAATTGCAAAATGATTGATAGCACTGTTGAAGCGATTAAAAGCAAAGCAAACGTTGATAGCCTTAGCTTTAACAGCTTGATTGAAAAGCAAGGCAATAGCATGGTTCACCTCAATATAGAAGATTTAGAAAGTGATCTACATAAAATATTGGTTGTGGATTATTACTAAATAGAAATTATGTTAATTGCATCACGTTTATTTTAATATTTATATTATGTTTGGCTTTAAATATGGTTTAGTTTTTAATTGGATTATATTTAAAGCGCTTTTTAATATATTTGTTGAAGTAAACATTATTGAATCGGTGGAACTATTCTTTTTAAAATATCCATAAAAGTCTTTAAAATAATATTAACATTTTTGCCTTTATGTGTAATAAGACATATAGGTGTACTATAATGCATAACATTTTGCATAATAGGTTTCATAAAGCCATCTACGACCCATTTTCTCGCATAGTGATCGGGTAAAAAACCAATAAATTTACCAGTCAGTATAAGAAAAGCGATTCCTTCTCGATCACTTGCAGTAGCAGAACAGTTTAATAACTGATGTAACTTCATTGCTTCTGGGCTGATGGCATAGTTTGGAAGCACTGTATTCCATTGCTTGAGGTCTTTTGGGTTGATTTTACCTGTGTGGTTGAATAAAGGATGATTTTCCCCACAATATAAAAATGAGTTTTCTTGATATAAATGAAAGTAATCCAATCCTGACAGTGGACTGACCAAGGGAATGGCACCTGCATGTAAACGGTTATCTAAAACACGACATTCGATATCGGACAATGTACTCATGCTGATATTGATCACCACTTCTGAATTTTCTTCAGCGAGTTGCGCCAAAGATTTGGTGATATAAGCACTTTGCATGGTGACCAGATTATTAATGATCCCAATGTTGAATTCACCTTTCAATTGATTGTGCATTTGATTGATTTTGGCACGAAAGTCTTCAATCGAGGCGGTCAACATTTCAATGTATTGTAAAACCTCACGCCCTTCATCGGTGAGTGCAAAGCCCGCTCGCCCTCGTTGGCAAAGCCGAATACCTAAACGATTTTCAAGATCACTCATATGTAAACTAATCGCAGATCGGCTAATGCCAAGGATACTTTCGGCAGCAGTAAAGCTGTGGCAATCACATACTGTTTTAAAAATTTTAAGCAACTTTATATCAAAATCAGTCACTTGGTTTAATTTTTTCGGTTTCATTTAGTTTTACTTTTTTATATCTAAACTCAAGATAATTTGAATTTATCAAAACTATATCGCTTTGTACACTCAAGACATAACCCTAAAACAAGAAGAGTGATTATGTTTGAGATCGATACATCAACTGACCGTGACTATGCAGCGGAAGCAAGTCAATCCAATACGCAGATGAATTTGAACTATCAAGCTTACTGGATGCCGTTTTCTGCAAATCGTAATTTTCATCAAGATCCACGTATGATCGTTGGGGCACAAGGATCGTATTTAATTGATAGCCATGGGCGTGAAATTTATGACTCATTGTCAGGTTTATGGACCTGTGGTGCAGGGCATACGAGAACTGAAATTCAACAGGCAGTCAGTCAACAACTGGCGAAATTGGATTATTCACCAGCGTTCCAGTTTGGTCATCCTCTGGCTTTTCAATTGGCTGAAAAAATTATTCAGCATATGCCTGAAAAACTACAACATGTTTTCTTTACGGATTCAGGTTCAGAATCCGCAGATACCGCGATCAAAATGGCACGCGCGTATTGGCGAATTCAAGGAAAACCAAGTAAGACCAAATTGATTGGTCGAGCACGTGGTTATCATGGGGTAAATGTTGCAGGTACCAGTTTAGGTGGCATTGGTGGGAACCGCAAAATGTTTGGGCAATTGATGGATGTTGATCATTTGCCTCATACTTTACAATCCCATTTGAGCTTCACCAAAGGCTGTGCAGAAACTGGTGGCGTAGCGTTGGCGGATGAATTGCTCAAGCTGATTGAGTTGCATGATGCTTCTAATATTGCAGCAGTGATTGTAGAACCAGTGTCTGGCTCGGCAGGCTGTATTGTGCCACCTACAGGGTATCTACAACGCCTAAGAGAAATCTGTGATCAACACGATATTTTACTTATTTTCGATGAAGTCATTACTGGTTTTGGACGTATCGGAAAATGGACTGCGTCGGAATATTTTGGGGTAAGCCCAGATATATTGACCTTTGCTAAACAAATTACCAATGGTGCAATTCCTTTAGGTGGCGTGGTGGCGAGCCATGAAATCTATGATGCCTTTATGCAACAAGATCTGCCTGAACATGCGGTTGAATTTACCCACGGCTATACCTATTCAGCGCATCCAGTGGCTTGTGCTGCAGCATTAGCAACCTTGGATGTTATCGAAAAAGAAAACTTAATTTCTCAGTCTGCAATTTTAGCGCCAAGTTTTGAAAAACTGATTCATGAATTAAAAGGTGCACCTCATATTCTTGATATTCGTAACTGTGGATTAATCGGTGCCTTACAATTAGCTCCTCGTGATGGAGATGCGACAATTCGTGGCTTTGAAATAGGAATGAAGTTGTGGAAAGCAGGCTTTTATGTTCGCTTTGGTGGTGACACCATTCAATTTGGACCGATGTTTAACAGTACTGAAGCACAGCTATCTCGATTAATGAATGCTGTTGGAGATACCTTATACCAAGTGAAATAAGTTTTGTAAATGAAATCAAAGCTCATGGAAAATGACGGTAGACAAGGAAAAGTGATGAATAATTTAGAAAATTTTAGTCCAGCATCATCAGATACAGATTTTACAGAAACAATCGAAACGGTTGATATCGTTGGACATTTTATTCAAGGTGGTCTGGTTGCTAACACCACCAGAAAACAAGCTGTGTATTATCCAGCAACAGGTCAGGTTAGCAAACAGGTAGCACTTGCTGATACTGCACTGGTCAATCAAGTCGTTGAGCTTGCGCAACAAGCATTCCCGGAATGGCGTGATACACCTGTGATTAAGCGAGCGCGAGTAATGTTTAAGTTTAAACAATTACTTGAAGAAAATGCGGACAAACTCTGTGAATTAATTGGACAGGAACATGGCAAAATTTGTCATGATGCCAAAGGTGAATTGCAACGTGGCATTGAAAATGTTGAATATGCTTGTGGAGCACCTGAATTTTTAAAAGGTGAATTTTCAAAAAATGTCGGTCCAGATATTGATTCATGGAGCGAATTTCAACCTTTAGGTGTGGTTGCTGGAATTACCCCATTCAATTTCCCTGCGATGGTGCCACTGTGGATGTTTCCAATGGCAATTGTCTGTGGCAACTGCTTTATTCTGAAACCCTCAGAAAAGACTCCATCCGCAGCCCTATATTTAGCTGAATTGTTGAAACAAGCGGGTTTACCAGATGGTGTGTTCAATGTGGTCAATGGTGATAAAGAAGCAGTCGATGCTTTGCTCCATCATCCAAAAGTACAAGCCATGAGTTTTGTTGGTTCTACCCCGATCGCTGAATATATTTATCGTACAGCAACCTCAACAGGCAAACGTTGTCAGGCATTAGGCGGTGCAAAAAATCATGCCATTATCATGCCCGATGCGGATATTGATAATGTAGTCAACTCATTGTTGGGTGCTGCTTTTGGCTCATCTGGTGAGCGTTGTATGGCATTGTCTGTCGCCGTGGCAATCGGTGATGAGGTTGCCGATCTTGTGATCGAAAAACTCAAACTGGAAATGCAACAGTTAAAGTATGGGCACTATGCCGATGAGCAAAATGACTTTGGACCGCTCATTACACAAGCACATAAAGAGAAAGTAGAAGCTTTTATCCAAAGTGCTGAACAACAAGGTGCTAAAATTGTTGTGGATGGACGCAATGCGAAGCCATTAGGTTATGAAACAGGTTTTTTTGTTGGTCCTACTTTGATTGATCAAGTCTCATCAGAAATGGTCAGCTATCAACAGGAAATTTTTGGTCCTGTTTTACAGGTGATCCGCGTAGCAACCATGCAAGAGGCGATGCAATTGATTAATGAGCATGAGTATGGAAATGGGACTTGTATCTATACACGTGATGGAGAAGCCGCACGTTATTTTACCAGCCATGTTCAAGTAGGCATGGTGGGCGTAAATGTACCATTACCTGTACCAGTCGCCTACCATAGTTTTGGTGGTTGGAAGCGTTCATTGTTTGGTGACTTATATGCTTATGGTCCAGATGGTGTGCGTTTTTATACGCGTCGCAAGACCATTACCCAACGTTGGCCCTCAGCTCAAATCCGTGAGTCCAAACAATTTGCAATGCCAACTTTAAATTAGCGTTGCGATCCAGAGAGAAAATCCTTAGTTTTCTCTCTTTATTTTTAATAGGAATTTAAAAATGTAATTCAAAGTTTTATAAAAGCATGACCATTTTCCAAAGCGTTGCGACAAAGCTCAGATTTGAAATGGAAACTGCTGCTGATTATTTTAAGGAATAAAATATGAATAGTGCAAAAACAACAAAACTAGGTGAAGGACTTTCCAACCGACATATCACGATGATTAGTATCGGTGGTGTAATTGGTGCAGGTTTATTTGTTGGTTCTTCTGCTGCAATTGCAAAGGCGGGTCCTGCTGCTGTACTTGCTTATATTATTACCAGTGTGATCGTTTTTTTAGTGATGCGCATGCTTGGAGAAATGGCCGTAGCTCAACCCGATACAGGTTCTTTTTCTACCTATGCACGTAAAGCGATTGGTCCTTGGGCAGGTTTTACTGTTGGATGGTTATATTGGTGGTTTTGGGTCTTGGTGATCCCGATCGAAGCGATTGCAGGTGCTGAAATTTTACATGCTTGGTTTCCACAAGTCTCCAGTGCGATTTATGCTTTTGCATTTATTATTTTACTGAGTCTTGCCAACTTCTTTAGCACAAAAAGTTTTGGCGAGTTTGAGTTCTGGTTTGCTTTAATCAAAGTGATTGCGATCTTGTTGTTTATTGTGATTGGTGCAACAGCAGTATTTGGACTTTGGCCTTTGGCTCGAGATGTAAGTGGTGTGGGAAATTTATTTTCCAATGGTGGATTTATGCCTCATGGCATGGGCGGTGTGTTGTCAGCGATCCTAATCTCAGCATTTTCATTTTTTGGTATTGAAATCCTCTCTATCGCAGCAGCCGAATCAAAAAATCCACAGGAAAAAATTAAACGTGCGACTAATTTAGTGCTCTATCGTATTATTTTATTTTTTGTTGTTTCGATATTTCTTGCCGTGGCCTTGGTCGATTGGCGTTCACCCGACTTACAAAAGTTAGGTACATTTCAGTATGTATTAGTGAGCCTAAATGTCCCTCAAACTAAATTGATTATGGATATGGTGGTGTTCATTGCGGTTGCGAGCTGTATGAATGCGGCGGTTTATACTTCTTCAAGAATGCTGTTTGCTTTGGGAGCACGCAACGAAGCACCAAGACTGGTCACTAAAATTAATGGTTCGGGTGTACCAACAATTGCAGTATTTGCTTCGACTTTTATTGGCTTGATTTGTTGTGCTGTGAATTATATGTTCCCAGGACAGGTTTTTGGCTTCTTACTGTCAACTACAGGCTCTATTGCTTTGGTGGTTTACTTGGTGATCGCTGTTTCGCAATTGCGTTCACGACATCAGTTGGAAAAAAGGGGCGCGCAGATTAGCTTTAAAATGTGGATGTTCCCTTGGCTGACTTGGTTTGTAATTGCCATCATCATGAGTGTGTTGTCTTATATGTTTTTATCACCACAGTACAGTTATGAAACAACCTTGTCCTTGGGTGTAACTTCTATCGTAGTGATATGTGGTGTACTGGTGACCCGTAAGAATAAAACAACCAAAAGAGTAGTCGTACAAGTAGATTAGAGAATTTGCTCCAGTTTGTTTAAAAGATCAAACATTGCTAAAGTGATTTAATTGAGCTGTCAGAATTTATCCACTTTGAAGCCTCTATTCGTTGGCTGATAAAGTGGATAAATTTTATTTAAAAAATAATTTGATTCGTTCAATCAATTGTAGGGATATTCTTGAGTGTTTCTACCCACCATTGACCAAAGCTTGAATATGTTGAGGGAAATTTGCTTCAGCACCTGCAGCATTCACATGGTCAAAATATTGATACCAACCACTGTTACGAATACCATCAAGGAGTGCTTCGCGCGCTTGTGAATTGGAAAAACGCCAAATTCCTAAATATTGATGAGCTGTACTTTGGTCAATTGGAGAAATGGTTTCCGTCAGAGTCAAAACTTCAACACCCATACTTGATAAGTTTCCTAAAGCCTCGCCAACTTTACTCAGATATTCCATTCTTTGTTCATTTGGAAGTGCCTGCCAAGTGGTCTTTGGTGTATATAATTCAACGAGATAGTGGTACATATTGTTTTCCTTTCTTGGGTCGTTTTAAAGTTTTAAATAGAGGTTTTGTTAGATCTTGATATTTTAAGCTTGTGGATGAATCAAGTTTTGAGAAACTTTCTCCAAAAGTGCGGTGAGCTGTATGCGTTCTTGTATCGTTAAGTTGCCAAAAATCTGTGCAATCCAACGACTATGTTGTTCAAACACAATTTTCGCTGTTTGTTTGCCTTGCTCGGTCAGATGAATCTTTAAAGCGCGTCGGTCATCATGGTCAGCATGACGTATGATCAGTTCATCCCGTTCTAATCCATCCAACAAACCAGTCACTGTTGCACGTGTAATACCTGCTTTCTCAGCAATATCTTTTGGAGCTAAACCTTGAGGTGATGCATCTAATAAGAATAGAACGATAAAACGACCTTCGGTTAAACCATGTGGGGCGAGTTGCATTGCACAGTCATGATCAATCAAAGATGCGAGTGAAAGGGTTTGAAAGCATAGTTTTATACTTTCAAGGTTCGCAATGTTTTGTTTGCTCGCTTCCTCCAAGAGGGCTCGGTATTTTTGTTCTAGCTTCATTTTATTAGCTGCTATATAGTATGGTGGCTAACTATATGCGTCATATCAAATATTGTCAACTTAATTGAGTCAAGGTTTAGTTAAATTTGAGTCAAAAAATATTGATGAAATTGTTGAATTTTGATTTAAAGAATAAATTTAAAATGATGTGTTTTAAGTTTTTTATAAAGATATTTTTGATAATCAAATTTTGATGATTGAATAAAAGTGGGTGATTGGATTGCTTTTTTGATCTTTATTTTTTTGGAGTCTAGAAATCAGTCAAAATAGGTATTTGCTAAAGTGGATCAAAAACAATCATGGATAGAGTAGTTAAAAGCTTAGAAAATTTGATAGGTTTTTTACAATTACTCTAAATCAATTAGAGCAGAATAGAATGAAAACCTTGGAGTGAGCATATCTTTAAGCTCATGGGTAGGTGTTAGATACGATTCAAGATATGTCCTGAGTTCAAGAATAACTATGAATATGTCAATAACTTAGCATTTCTATATTTTATTTAAAGGGCTAAATTTAACGATATTGAAAGTCAGTTTTTCATGTAAAATTATTAGAAATTTAAATGAAAATGATTATAATTGCGATTAAATTTTTTTGGCTGTTGTTTAATGCAATTTAATAAATCCTCCCTGACATTTTCTGTGCTTGCCATCATGGCAAGTACTGCCTATGCACAAACTGAAGTTGGTCTTGAACAGCATGCAGATACTCAGAAACTCCCCACCATTACGGTTCAAGCAGAAAATAATCAGCAGCCTTATGCAGCAAAAACAGCAAATGCTGTTTTAAGATCGAATACGCCTTTATTTGAAACAGCTCAGTCGATTAGTGCAATCGGTCAGCAACAGATTGAACAAAAGCAAGCGAAAACTGTGGCTGAGGCATTGGAAGGTGTGGCAGGGGTCACGTCAGGACAATATGGTCGCCGTGGGTGGGATGACTTTATTATTCGTGGGCAGATTTCAAGTTCGCAAACTTTTATTGATGGTCTACGGATACAGGCATCTGATAATGTTTTGCGTGCTGAAGATATTTCGGGTTTAGAATCCATCGAAGTAGTCAAAGGACCAACTTCCGTGGGCTTTGGACTTGCCTTGCCTGGAGGACTGGTAAATTTAACGACTAAGCGTCCACAAGCTGAAACAGCCTATAAAGCAACACTGAGTTATGGAAGTTATGGTTTAAAAGAAGGGACATTTGATCTTAACTATGCACCCAATAATAGTGCAAAAGGTGCTTTTCGAGTTGTCGGACGAGTATCTGATCAGGATGACCCTACTGATCACGTTTATTTTAAAAATCAATATATCGCACCATCTTACAATTTTGATTTAGGTGATAAAAACGATCTTTCTGTCATTGCCAGTTATCAACATCGTGAATATATTCGTCAACAAGGCATTCCATATAGCAAAGGCAATTATAAAAACTATCCATCAAGCCTATTTTTTGGTGAAACTGATCATGGTTATGATGTTGATGTTTATCGTCTCGGTGCAAATTATGCCCATTATTTTGACAATGACTGGGTGTTTAAACAGAACTTTGCCATCACTAAAACAGATACACAGGGCAATCCGATATTGGCATCAGGAAGCAATACATTACCGACAATAAAACGTGCAATTAACAACCAAGATAAACAGGACTTGAACTATACCTTAGACAACAATTTGCAACGTAATTTTGATCTTGGAAAGGTCAATTATGATGTGATGGTTGGGGTCGATATGATGCGTGAACGAAGTGATTATGCACGTCGAACAGATACCATTAATGCTTTTAATGCAGATCGTCCTGTCTATGGAATCACCAGCACAAAATTAGGTACGCCAACTCAAGCATTGACTTATAGTCAGTACGCAGGGCTCTATCTCCGCAATACCATTAAGGTGGATGATCATTGGATTTTCGGGCTATCAGGTCGTCATGATTGGACACAAATCGAAATTGATAATGTTTTAAAAAATACCAGCACTAAGAACTCAGATCGTGCATTTACTGGTAGTGGTTCAGTGATGTACCGCATCAATGATATGTTTGCACCTTACATCAGCTACTCTACTTCATTTATGCCTGTGACCGATGCAGGAGAAAATGGACAATTATTGAATCCTGAAAAGGGTAAACAAGCCGAGGTTGGGGTTAAATTACAAGCACTTGATCAGCGTTTACAAGGTTATGTAGCCTATTATGATTTAACTCGCAGAAATGTCACAGAAACAGATGCTTCTGGAAATTTTTCGATTCAAACAGGTGAACAAGTCACTAAAGGGTTTGAAGCTGAAATAGCAGCAGCAATCACCAATCAATGGAATATTTCAGCGAATTACAGTTATATCCCAACCGCAAAAGTGACTGAAAGTGTGATCAGCAGCGACATTGGTAAGCGTAGTAACCATGTGCCTAAAAATGCCAGTTCATTGTCGACTCAATATTATTTTAGTCCAGATAAATTAGGTTGGAATATTGGTGCTGGCATTCGTTATCAAAGTTCTCGAACTGCACAACGTAATGCTGACTTCGTCTATCTACCAAGTTATGCATTATTTGATGTCAATGCAGGATATGAGGCTAAAAATTGGGGTGCAGGGCTGAGTATTAAAAACTTATTTGATCGAGAATATCTAGCCGGAACGACACCGAATGCTCAATTGGTCAATTGGGGTGATCCAATGATGGTGCGCTTGAATGTGAAGTTTAAGTATTAAATAAAAGGCTATTTTCTAAATATAACGCATTATTTTAGTATTCAACTCAGTGGGTATACCTAAAACATATACCCACTTTGTATTTGAGCATTCAAAAATTTAGTTAGCCTGTTATAAAATTATTTTTTGATTGAGTTATACATTGATTTTTGGAACATTTGAATGAACACCATTTTCAATTAAACATTGTCGTAAAATACTAAATGTAAAAGTCATATCTTGTTCTTGAACACAAGCAAAACCAAGTAATAACCCTTGCTGAATAGGTGTATGAGTACCTGAATAATATTGTGAAAGTGGACGAACATTAATACTGCGAGAAAGTGCTAATCTGCAGATTTCAACATCATTCGCATGTTCAGGTAATTTAAGAACCAAGTGTAAGCCTGCATCATGATTATATTCATGTAAAAATTCTTCACCTAAATAACGATGAATCAATTCAATCAGGTATTTGTGCCTTTTAGCATAAAATAAACGCATACGACGAATATGTGCAGCATAATGACCTTCAACAATAAATTCAGCCAAAGCCTGTTGTGTCAATAAGTGTCCTCCCCGATATAGTTCTGCTGATATTGTTCGGAGGGGATGTACAAGTTGTTTAGGAACCACCATATAACCAATACGAAGAGCGGGATAGATCGTTTTACTAAAGGTTCCTATATATATGACGGGTGTATTTTCTTCTAAACCTTGCAATGAAGGATAAGGCTGACCTGAAAAGCGAAATTCACTGTCATAATCATCTTCGATGATCCAGCTATTGTACTTCTTTGCGATATCCAGCAATTTTCTTCGTCTCGATAAGCTTAAATGTGAGCCTAATGGATATTGATGTGAAGGCGTAACAAAAATCAATCGAGGAGTGATCTGGGGTTGTTCTTTCGGGATAATCCCCTCAGCGTCTACAGGAATTGGGGTAATAGATAAACCATTGATACGAATAATGTTTTTTGCACCCCAATAACCTGGATCCTCAATCCAAACCTCATCGTTCAAATCACACAAGGCACGAGATATAAGATCAACAGCTTGATGAATACCTTCTGTAATAATAATTTGATCAGTTTCACAATTGACTGAACGAGCAATCTTTAAATATTCAGCAAGCGCCTGTCGCAATTCAATACATCCACCTGCATTACTATAGATCAAATTTGAGATTTCAGGCTGGCGACTGAGGCGTGATTTAATACGATTAAATTCAACATGTGGAAATTCAGTGACATCAGGTACACCAGGAACAAAAGCACCCCATTGATAAGGGGATGCAGCTGCATGTTCAAGTAAGCCTACAGCACGGTCAGAAAGTGTAAAATTTGGCTCAATTTTGGCTGTTGAGATGGAAGTAGATGTTGAACCAACCTCAATATAGTGATCTGGTAAGGTTTCAGATACCCAAGTTCCGCGTCCGGTATGCGCTTGTATATAACCTTCAGCTCGTAATTTTTCATAAGCATTTAATACAGTATTACGTGAAACATTAAGTTCATTTGCTAAATCGCGTGAAGCTGGAAGGCGAGTATTGGGTAAAAGAACGCCTTCTAAAATAGCATCTCTCAAACAATTAAAAACTCGAGTGGGTAAAGTACCTCCACAGGTTTCTTGTAAATGTTGTAATAGATAGTCTGCTAATAGCGTATGCAATTGACTCTCTCCTTGAGCCCTAAAATGGTCTCTTTATTTGTTATAAAAGATACGCATTAATTCAAAATTATGCATTTGCGTGTTGTTTCCATATCGTTTGTTTAAAGCTATTTAAAATGCCGAATATTTTATTATTTTTATAATACAGCCATTAAATGGATACATAGCATATTGCAATAAATGTTCGTAAACAGCAAGCAAACTCTGGTAGTGTTGAAATAATACATTATCCAAGTCATCTAATTTTGCTGTTTTTCTATTTCATTATTGAGTACATAATTGGAGCGCTTTAACTGGCTTATCTTTTTGATGGTTTAAATGGTACCCATTATTTAATTAAATTGGTTCTCGGTTTTATTTCCAAATTAGTGACAATAAAAGACATAAATAAAAATATGGAAGATGGAAATAAAATGATGAAAAGTAAATCATGGCTAAGCCTAAGCCTCTGTCTCATGTCAGTTGCCACTCATGCGCAAGAAAGTCAGGTTGATGTCATTGTGATTAATGCTGATATTCGAACTTCTAATCCAGCTCAACCTAAAGCACAGGCTTTTGCAGTCAACAAAGGTAAATTTATAGCTGTTGGAAATAATGCTTTTATTAAAAATATGGCAACACAGAAAACGAAGATTATTGACGCAAAAGGCAAAACAGTGCTTCCAGGGCTGACGGATGCGCATACTCACTTATTAGGCGGTATAGAGTTGTGGCAGGGAGTAGATCTATTTGGTATTAAAGACCGTAAACAATGGTTCAAAATAATTGCAAAACGAGATAAAGAATTAGCAAAAGGCACTTGGTTAGTTGGAGGTCGTTGGGATGTAAGTGATTTGGATGACCCGAGTATGCCAACTCGTCAAGAACTAGATGCTATAGTCCCAGATCGACCAGTTGTATTACAGGATATTGATTACCATACAGTGTGGTTGAATAATAAAGCTATGCAATTATTGGGAATTGATAAAGATACACAGGCACCACAAGGTGGTGAAATTATTAAAGATTCTACAACAGGAGAACCAACTGGAATTTTTAAAGAAACAGCGGCTAATCAACTGGTTTTGTCACATCCTTTATATACAGCAGCCATACTTTCTGGGAATGATGCAATTCCAACTTTGCATCAGATCGTCGCACATTTTAATAGTTTAGGAATCACTTCTGTACATGATATGTGGGCTGAATTAGCAACAGTTTATACAACACTAGCTGATTCACAAAAGCAATTACCAATGCGTATTCACTTTGGGTTAATGGTCGCAGATGACCAAGCAAATTTAATCCAGTTACAGCGTTATGCTAAACAACGTGATGAGCTCAATCAACGATTTATAGAAAGAGAAAAACAGTGGCAGAATGGACCCACGTTCCGTTTTGGATACATGAAATATTTTGTTGATGGTACTTTGATGAGTTATACGGCTGCACTGAATAAACCATATTCAGATCGTCAACATTTTAATATTGATCCTATAACTTCACAGATTAAGCTCAATGAATTAGTAAAAAATACGAATGAAGTTGGATTTCCTGTTGCTATTCATGCAATTGGTGATAAGAGTGTTGATATTGCTTTAAATGCAATTGAAAGTACATCAAAGCATCTCCAGATGGCTAATCGTATTGAACATATTGAAGTTATTTCTAAGGTTGCTACTTCCCGTTTCGCTGAATTAGGCGTGGTTGCGTCAATGCAACCTGATCATGCTATTGCTGGAAATTATCAAGAATCTCGACTTGGTGCAGACAGGCTACCATACAGTTATGCTTGGAAAACATTATTAAGCTATGGTGCGTCAATGGTTTTGGGAAGTGACTGGCCGACGGCTCCTGAAAATCCAATGATTCAACTCAGTGATGTGATATTCAGAGAGTACAATGGTAAGACACGTTATAGCGATGATGCTTTAAGTCTAGACGAGGCTTTATATGCATATACACAAGCACCAGCGAATATCGCTGGCTGGGGGAATGAGATTGGTAGTATTAGTGTTGGAAAATGGGCTGATTTCTTGATTTTACAAGATACACTAAAATTACCATTAAATAAGAATATTAGAGATTGGAAAGTAATTCAAACTTGGTTTGCTGGTCAGAAGGTTTTTGATAGACAACTAAAACTAAATAATACCGAAAAATAAAAAAGCCAATCGGCTTTTTTATTTTTAAATGATTGTTTAAGTAATTTTAAGTGAGTATTTAAATGGTACCCATTATTTAATTAAATTGGTTCTCGGTTTAATTTTTAAATGAACGAAAATAAAAATTCAAAATAATTATCGACTCAAGGAATAAGTCAATGATAAAAAATACAGTGATGCTTGGGGTTTTCGCATCAACAATTGTCTCAAGTCTTAATGCCAAAGCGATTGAGGATAAGATATTAAAAGATCAGTTTGTGATCAGTGGCTCACTTTCATTTTTAACAGAATATTATTGGCGAGGAGCAACGCAAACACAAGGTAAACCTGCAGTTCAAGGTATTCTAAGAATGGATCATGATACAGGTGTATATGCACAAATTTTTGCATCAAATATACAGCTTGGAATTGGAAGTAGTTTAGAGTTTGATTATTTTCTTGGATATAATTATTCACTCAATGATCACTTAAAATTAAATTTACAGTATTTGGATGTGAACTATCCTGGCAAAGACAAAACTTTGCCACAGGTGGATTTTGAGGAATATTCACTCGGGTTAGCTACTTCAGATTTATTGCGTAGCGATGATCAACTGGACTTTTCGTTTTATTATTCACCTGACTACACTTTAGAAACGGGGAAAATGTTACGTTACGAAGCGGGTTACCGCTTTCCAATCAATGCAAAGTGGGGAACTTATACTCAAATTGGATATAATAAATATTCTAGTCTAGATGCGTATGCACGACTTTGGGACACGGATAAAAAGAAATATTTTTACGACTATAAAGTTGGAGTTGACTTAAGCTTTCAGAATTTTATTTTTGATTTGTATTATGCTGATGCAAATATAAATAAAGCTTTATCAAATGCAGATTCTACTGTGGTGTTTAGTTTAATTAGGATATTTTAAATAGGTGATAAATATAATATGGTTTAAAAATAATGATTTTATTTGCAAGCTTATGGATGGGTTGATTTTATATTTTTGTGTGAGAAATGACTCAAGAATGAGTTGGTTGATTATAAGATTATTTTAATTTTTTATATTTTCTCAATAGTATTTTATATGCTAAATAGTGTTTTAGTGCCAGTTAATTACACGTTTGTAATATATTTTTTTTGCTTGTTATTTTTAAATTGGTTCCTAAAAATGTAATGGAATTGGTACTCGTTTTTAAACTAATTATCTTTCAAAGTACATATTAAGCTAATTCTAAAAATATTTAAAAAGGATGAATAAAAAATGAGAGTAAATGCAGAGCGATTATGGCAAATGCTGATGGAAATGGCAAAAATTGGCGCCACTGACAAAGGTGGAAATACACGTCTTGCACTGAGCGATCAGGATATTTCTGGACGAAACTTACTTTTAGAATGGGCAAGAAAAATTAATCTTTCAGTACATTATGATGAAATAGGGAATCTAATTTTACGCCGTTCAGGTCAAAATGATGAGCGATTGCCCATTGTAATGGGAAGTCATTTAGATACTCAACCTAAAGGTGGACGTTTTGATGGTATCTATGGTGTTTTAGCTGGAATGGAGGTATTGCAACGGCTTACAGAGGAGAACATCACAACATCTCATCCGCTTGAACTTATCGTGTGGATGAATGAGGAAGGGGCGAGATTTACACCAGCGATGATGGGCTCAGCGACATTTGTTGGAATATTACCTAAACAACAAGCCTATGATACGACTGACAAACATGGTATCTCAGTATATGAAGAGCTCATACGTACCCAGCAATTGGGTAAATATCCGTTGGCGCGCCCATTTCAAGCCTATTATGAAGCCCATATAGAACAAGGACCAGTGTTAGAAAACAATCAAATTGCAATTGGTGTTGTGACTGGTGGACAAGCGATTCTTTGGTTAGATGTCGAGACCAAAGGTAAAGCTGCGCATGCAGGCACCACGCCTATGAATATGCGCAAAGATACCATGGTGGGTACTGCTGAAATGATTGTTGCATTAGAGCAACATATTTTAGAGAAGTTTCCACAAGGCTTAGTGACCTTTGGTGAAATGCAAGTTGCAAACTCTTCACGCAATACTATTCCGGGGCATCTTCAATGGACCATTGATTTACGTCATCCAGAGGATGACATATTAAAGGCAATGGAAGTTGCAACGCGTAACATCTTACAGTCATTCGCTATTCAAAGAGGCTTAGAGCTTCGGATTTCACAGCATTGGCTCAGTCCAGCCACTTATTTTGATGCTATGTGTGTTGGTACGGTTCAAGATGCAGTAGATCAACTGGGTTATAGCCATCAACCGATTGTCAGTGGTGCAGGTCATGATGCAATTAATATTGCAAAACATTGCCCAACCACCATGATTTTTATTCCTTGTATTGGTGGTTTAAGTCATAACGAAGCTGAGGACGTGCATTTCAAAGATGCAAGCCAAGGAGCTGATGTTTTACTCAATGCAATTCTAAATTATGACCAAAAGTGTGCAGGATCAATGCGACAAAAACAAACAGAAGCAATTTAACAATTCTAACAAGACGCAAAATGTAAGAAATACAGGATTTTAAAACGAAGTATTTTGATGAAAAAGGATAGATCATTATGAACTCTAAATTACCCGTTGCAATCGATATTCAAGAGATTTGGCAAAAAGATAAAGATCATGTGATTCACCCATGGACAGATTTTTCGACCTTTCAAGATGAAGGTTGTTTAATCATGTCTAAAGGTGAGAATGCTTATGTATATGACGCTCATGGTAATAAATACCTTGATGGTATAGGTGGATTATGGTGTGTCAATATTGGCTATGGTCGAAAAGAAATTGCAGATGCGGTTGCCGAACAAATCATGCAATTGCCTTACTATTCACCATTCGGTCATCAAACCACAGTACCCGCTGCAAAACTTGCCGCAAAGTTGGCTGAGTTGGCACCTGGAAATTTAAATCATGTCTTTTACGGCTGTGGTGGTTCAGTCGCAAATGATACGGCGGTGCGTTTAATTCACCATTATTTTTATCAAATTGGCAAACCTTCTAAGAAAAAATTGATTGCTCGTAAAGATGCTTATCATGGCAGTACTTATATCAGTATGACACTTACTGGAATCGAAGCAGACCACGTTGGATTCGAAATTCATAATGAACTGGTTCATCACGTTTCCTGCCCAAATCCATACCGCAAACCAGCATCACAGTCGATAGAAGATTTTTGTGATGAAAAAGTCAAAGAATTAGAAGATACAATTTTAGCATTGGGTCCAGATAATGTCGCAGCTTTCTTTGCTGAACCTATTATGGGAGCAGGGGGAGTAATTGTCCCGCCAGAAGGTTACCACGTTAAAACTTTGGCGATTTGTAAAAAATATAATATTTTATATGTCTCGGATGAAGTGGTTACTGGATTTGGTCGTCTAGGTCATATGTTTGCTTCTGAAGCCGTTTTTGGCATTGTCCCAGATATTATTACCTGTGCAAAAGGTTTGTCTTCAGGATATTTGCCTTTAGGCGCGACAATTATTTCAGATGAAATTTATGATGCGATAAGTAAACCACATCATGACGGAGGATTATTGACGCACGGTTTTACTTACTCAGGGCATCCTGTCAGTTGTGCAGCTGCGCTTAAAAATATTGAAATTATTGAAAATGAAAATATTTGTGAACATGTCCAAGATATGGGCTGCTACTTCGAAGAACAATTGAAGACTTTAGATGATCTAGAAATTGTAGGAGAAGTACGTGGTAAAAAATTCATGATGTGCATAGAAAATTTACGTGATAAGCAAACTAAAGAACTATTTGATCGTTCTGTAGGTGTGGGGAAGCGTATTGCCAATCATTGTCAAAAACTCGGTTTAATTGTACGTCCTGTAGGACATATGAATGTCTTATCACCGCCATTAATTTTAACACGCGAACAAGTTGATTTTATTGTGCAAACTCTACGACGAGCAATTCAAAATACGATTCAGGAATTAAAGTCTGAAGGCTATTTATAAATATATCGTTGTTTTTCAATTTTATTGGTCGATCAACCTGTCCAAAGTGAATGTTGATCGCCCAATGTGAACATGCTAAAGAAGTAGCGCGAAAAACGTAAAAATAACAACTAATTGAATGATTTATAGTTTTTAAAAAATACCAAAAAGTGAATGCCTAAAAGTGTATCGAAAAATGGAGAGTCAGCAGATGCAGAATTATATTAATGGAAGGTGGCAAAACACCACAGGAACATCAGAAATTGAACTGATCAATCCCTGCAATGAACAAGTGCTAATGCGCTATTTCACTGCTTCGACACAAGATGTAGATGCTGCTGTATTAGCCGCTCATCAAGCGTTCCATAGTTGGAGTTTGACTACACCTTTAGAAAGAGCAGATTGGTTAAACAAAATTGCGAACCAACTTGAAAAAGTACAATCTAAATTGATTGAACTTTCACATTTAAACAACGGTAAGTCATCTGAACAGGCACGAGTTGATATTGAAAACAGTATTCATTGCTATCGCTATTATGCAGATTTAGTTCAAAAAATAGCATTTAGCCAAATTACGCAGTGTGAAGATGGGACTGAATTGATCCATCAAAAAAATCCAATCGGTGTTGTTGCACTCATCACACCATGGAATTTTCCTTTAATTACCAGTGCATGGAAAATTGCGCCTGCACTTGCTGCTGGTTGTACTTTGGTTTTTAAGCCATCTGAGCTTGTTCCTTTACCTGAATATGAATTCACAAAGATGCTAGATGAAATCCAGTTTCCACAAGGTGTGTTTAACTTAATTTTAGCTGAAGCGGTTGCTGCACAACATTTAGTTGCCCATGATGAAGTTAATAAAGTCTCGTTCACTGGAAGTACAGAAGTTGGGATACATGTTATGCAGGCAGCCGCTCGATCAGTCAAACGTGTCACTTTAGAGCTTGGGGGAAAATCACCCATTTTAATTTTACATGATGCAGATTTGGATGAAGCAGTAGATAAAGCATTAGGCGGGATGTTTTATAACAGTGGTCAAATGTGTTCAGCTACTTCGCGTTTATTGGTACATCAGTCGATTGCAGATCGCTTTTATCAAAAGTTCAAAGCAGCTGTTGAATCCATGACTCTAGGCGCTGATCTCGTTGGACCTTTGAGTATGGGACCAATCACCACGCAGAAACAATTGAACAAGATACAAGAGTATTTAATGATTGCGCAAAATGAAAAACTGCAATCTTTAATTGATTTGAATCAAATTCAGTTGCCGAAATTAGGCTTTTTTATCAAACCTCATGTATTTATCGATGTGCCTACAGAAAGCAGACTTTGGAAAGAAGAAATTTTTGGACCCGTAATCTGTTGTCGAACATTCGAAAGTGAAGACGAGGCAATCCACTTAGCCAATGATTCAGATTTTGGTTTGGCTGCGACCATTATAACGGGTTCAGTTGCGCACGGTAAAACGCTTGCCAAGCGACTACGTTCAGGTCACATCTGGATTAATTCTTTTCAAATGATTCAACCCAACTCGTTATGGGGTGGATTCAAAAAAAGTGGTATTGGTCGAGAACTTGGAGAGTCTGGTCTCAGCGGTTATTTAGAAGAAAATGTGATCACAATTTAGTTTTTTAACACGTACCTGATTGAGAAAAGGACTTCTCTTTCAAGTACTCGATAGTCAATAAAAATCTACAAAAAGTATTTGCACGAATACAGGAGAAATATGCATGGAAAGCGAGAATAATCATAGAGGGCTTTCACTTTGGCAAGTCGTTGTGATCGGTGTGGCCTATATGGCACCCGCAACAGTGTTTGATACCTTTGGTATCATTTCAAGAGTCACTGAAGGTCGTGTACCTTTAGCTTATATGTTGGCATTGATCGCAATGTTGTTAACGGCTTTTAGTTATGCCCGTTTTAGTCGGTCTTCGCCAAAATCAGGTTCAGCCTACACTTATACCACTGAAACTTGTGGTAAGACGGCAGGTTTCTTTGTAGGGTGGTGCTCACTCATCGATTATCTATTGATTCCCCTCGTCAATGTTTTATTGGCATCATTTTATCTCAATGCCTTGATACCAGACGTATCTTACACGGGATGGGTCATCATCATGGTGGGACTTCTCACCTTGATTAATAGCTTTCGCATTAATATTCTTGCGAATTTTAGTTTTGTATTCATTGCTGCAACACTTTCAATGATGTTGGTTTTTATCTTTTTGGTTGTAACTGGGATTGGCAAATCAGAGGGGTATAGCCGTGTGATGACTTTAAGACCGCTTTTTAATGGTCATTCTGAATACCTGACCATACTGACCGGTGTTTCTTTGGTGTGTTTTTCTTATTTAGGTTTTGATGCTGTATCTACGTTGGCACATGAGAGCAAGAACCCAACCAAGACGATTCCTAGAGCAATTATGCTCACCACGTTATTGGGTGGTGTTATTTTTATTACAGTTTCATGGTTTGTTCAATTGTCATTTCCAACACTTGAGCAATTTAAAAAGCCAGATGAAGCATTACCTGAAATTGCTTTGTATGTGGGTGGTGTACTCTTTCAGTCAGTATTATTGACAGTACAAATTATGAATGCCTTTGCTTCAGGTTTGGCATCGCATGCCAGTGCTTCACGTTTGCTCTATATCATGGGGCGAGATGGAGTATTCAATAAAAGGATATTTGGTTCGGTAAATGCAAAATTAGGTACACCACTATATTCAATATTTTTTGTGGGTATTGTTTCTTTATTGGCGATTGTTATTGATTTAGCAACAGCTGTTAGCCTAGTGAGTTTTGGTGCCTTAATCGCTTTTACCATGGTGAACTTTTCAGTATTTATGAAGTTTTTTGTACTTCGTAAAGAGCGCGCAGGATTTAAAAACATTTTCTTGAACTTATTACTTCCTATGGCTTCAGTGTTGTCATTATTAGGGTTGTGGTTGCATTTAGAAAAATCTGCGTTGGAATTTGGTGCAATGTGGTTAGCTGCAGGAGCTTTATTATTGCTTTATAAAAAGTTGAGAAAGCAACCGATTTCTTTTGGGGCAACCACCTAAAATACTTAAACTCAAAACTTTGAAAGATTTAAAAATGAAAATTGAATTAGATGAATCATTATTTCTAAGGATGAAATTGTCGTGGATAAACAGAATATGGAACACAAAATAAATACACCGACTCAAGATGGTTTTCATATGCCAGGCGAATGGGACACTCAAGAAGCTGTATGGATGATTTGGCCATACCGTACAGATAATTGGCGTGCAAATGCTCAACCTGCGCAACATGCTTTTTCCCATGTTGCGAAAGCAATTGCTCAAACAACGCCAGTTTTTATGGCAGTACCAAGGGCTGAAATGGATAAAGCACGTGACCTCCTAACAGATCAGGTGGTGCTTGTTGAGATGGAGAGTGATGATGCATGGGCACGTGATATTGGTCCGACAATTGTGAAAAACATACAAGGTGAAAGGAAAGCAATTGACTGGGTATTTAATGCTTGGGGAGGAGAAAATGGAGGGTTATATTGCCCTTGGGATCGAGACCAGTTAATTGCAAGAAAAATTGCTGATATACATGGTTTTTCCACATATCCAACGCCTTTAGTGCTTGAAGGTGGTGCAATTCATGTTGATGGGGAGGGCACACTTTTGACTACAGCAGAATGTTTGTTACATCCAAATAGAAATCCTCATCTTAGCCAACATGAAATTGAGAAAATATTGACAGAATGTTTAGGTGTGACCCATTTTATCTGGCTACCTTTAGGTGTTTATAATGATGAAACGGATGGGCATGTCGATAATATGTGCTGTTTTGTTCGTCCTGGAGAAGTTGCTTTACATTGGACAGATGATATAAATGATCCGCAATATCTTCGTTCAGTTGCAGCATTAGAGGTGCTTAAAAATACCAAAGATGCTCAAGGAAGAAGCTTAAAAGTTTGGAAATTACCAGCACCCGGTCCACTCTATACTTATGAAAGTGAAACGATTGATATCGAAAAGGGAAATGCAATTGAACGTTTTGAAGGAAATCGTTTGGCTGGTTCTTATGTGAATTACTTGATAAGTAATCAACAGATTATTTTCCCGTTACTCGACCATAGGACTGATGAACAAGCGAAAGTGTTATTTCAAAAGATGTATCCTGACTATCTCATTACTGGTGTTCCTGCACGAGAAATTTTATTAGGTGGAGGAAATATTCACTGTATTACCCAACAGATTCCAGCTTAAAACTTATTGGAACAGCTATATCATTTTCTGATATAGCTGTTATTTCAGCATATAAATTTATAGTTAAAAACGACTTCGTTGTAGCGGTAATTCTATACATTCAATTAATAATATTTTTAGATGAAGTATTACTTTCTTTTCCTACACATTGAACAGCAATTGCTTTAATTTGTGATTGATCCAATTTTAAATTTTCCCACGCACACATCTGTTGCAATATCCATTCAAAATCTTCAGCTTTGGGTGCATCTTGCATTCCAAAAGATCGAATAATATTTTGAATCTTATAAAAGGCTTGGGTATGAATCAAATCAGAACAATTAAAACGGATAATTTCACTGCGTTCTAACATATCCCAGACCAGTTGTAGAGATTCAAGTGATCTCAAGTCTTGTTGTGCTTGTTGGATGGCAACTTCAAGTGCATGTAACGTATGAGGATGTGTTTGTGCCCATTCTTGCGTCGTTGCTAAAACTTTGTCTGCAACTTCAGGAATAATTTGCTTGCTTTCCGCAATGACCAGACCATGACCTTGAATTTGTGCTTGAATATTCCAAGGCTCACCAACACAAAAGCCATCAATCAGTTGAGTTGAAATGGCATCAACCATATAAGGTGGGGGGAGCGTTAACAGTTGATGTGTTTTTGCAATGTCTAAATCTGCCAAAGCTAACCATTCTCTTAAGCAATAGTGGTGAATAGACTGTTTAAATACATGCGCCAATTGGATTTGATGACCTAGTTTGATTGAATCAACAATTTTCCTTGCAGACTGTTGTGGTGTGTCTTGAGCAGAGATGTCTAAATCATAACAGAGCTTTTGACTGAGACTGATAAATGCGCGATTGGTGCTGAGTACTAATGTGCTTTGTAAAGGAATTCCCAATTGATCATTGCCTGTTGCAGCGGCTGGAAGCATTGCCGATAAACAATGTGCTGCATCTAAAAGACCAAAAGCCAAACGGTCACGCAGACTTGCCCAAGATGGCTCTTTGACCAATGTGACATTTAAACCTTGCGCCGTGAAATAGCCTTGATGCTGTGCCCAAAGGATTGCGGTACAGTCCAATAGTGGAATATAACCTAATTGAATATCAGTTTTTTCAAGTGCTTGCATAGGTTATTCCTTAAATTGGGATTGAAGCAACGCTTGAGCTTCAATTAATTTTCGTGCCATTTCGCCCATTGTCATGCGATGACTCATGGCATTTTTACGCAATAAACTGAATGCTTTTTCCTCTTCGATTTGATGCATGTGCATCAACATTACTTTGGCTTTTTCAATATCTTTACGGTCTGCAAGTTTGCATTTGGTCTCGTTTAAATCTTTGAGCAATTTTTTGTGTTTTTTAAATTGTTCGATTGATATCTCTAAGATACTTTCTAATTTTTCAGGATCGATTCCATCCACGATGTAGGCAGTTACACCTGCTTCAATGGCACTTTTTATGGTGTCTTTTTGCGAATTTTTAGTAAATAAAACAGTCGGCAAATCAAACTGACTGACGCAACTTTCGATGATGTCGCGATGAGGATGATCCATATCGAGCAAAATTACATCAGCATGTAACTGTTGTAAGTCTGTACTATTTAAATGGTCAATTATTAGGCAAGCAACAACCTCGAAGCCATGTTCGATTAACGATGATCTGATAAAAGATGCGCGTTCTATATCATCATCAATGAGTGCAATTTTTAATTTTGACATGCAACGACTTGAGTGTGTCTAGAGAAAAAGATTCACTCAATAATAAGCAATTAAGATGCCAATTTTTTTACAGCACTCTGACTTGTTTATGGATGATGGATTGGTTTGTGGATGATGAATTGGAAAAAGGGAAAAATAAAATGCACTCTATTGAAGCAAATCGCATTCTAAACATGCATGTGCAATGAATACAAAGGGGAGATTAGTGTTTAAGTCTTTATATTTTAATTCTGAAGTCATGATTATTTTTATTTAATAAAACCTAAAGGAATTAAATTAAATTTAAAAACAGTGGTTTAAAAATATTGGCACGAACTATGCTTATATCTGAGCAAGTCAAAGAAGACTTTCAAAATTTGTAAGACGGCCAACGACGTCCGTTCTGATCGTTACTGATATGCCTTGTGCATAGCAGCAACTTGTATGCGTTCAGTTCAGGAGATCGAAGCTATGTCTTCAAATTTAGATGCTAAAAAAGCAACAAAAATTAATCTGTTTAGTTTCAGCAGCGCAGCAATGCGAGCCTTCCATATGAGTTGGCTCGCTTTTTTTGTCTGTTTTTTTGCATGGTTTGCCTGTGCACCTTTAATGCCTGTGATTGCGGGTGAATTTCATTTAACCAAAGATCAAATCGCCAATATCAATATTGCTGCTGTTGCCATCACTATTTTAGTCCGTCTGATCGTTGGACCCTTATGTGATAAATACGGTCCACGTAAAACGTATACGGCATTGTTGATTATCGGCAGTATTCCAGTATTTGGCGTGGCTTCTGCAAATAGTTATGAGTCCTTTTTATTTTTTCGATTATTGATTGGTGCAATTGGTGCCAGCTTTGTCATCACGCAATACCACACCAGTATCATGTTTGCCCCAAATGTCGTAGGTACAGCAAATGCAACAACCGCAGGTTGGGGAAATGCAGGTGGTGGTGCAACTCAAGCATTGATGCCGTTGATGCTCGCTGCATTAGTTATGTTTGGTGTAGAGCAAGCGATGGGGTGGAGAGTTGCACTGGTTGTACCGGGTGTGCTGATGCTGATTGTTGGAGCGATGTACTGGAAGTTCACGCAAGATGCACCACAAGGGAATTTTAAAGAACTCCGTGCACAAGGACTACAGGTAGGCAGTGACAAGAAAGGCGGTATGGCGATTTTAATACATGCTGCAAAAAACTATCGAGTGTGGATCTTATTTGGTGCTTATGCAGCATGCTTTGGGATAGAAATTTTCATCCATAACATTGTCGCAATGTATTACGTAGACCATTTTAAATTTGGTTTAAAAGAAGCAGGAATGGCGGCAGGTATCTTTGGTTTATTGGCACTCTTTGCACGTGCCTTCGGTGGCATTGTTTCAGACAAAGTTGCGACCAAGAAAGGTTTAGACGGGCGTACGAAAGTGCTGTTCGCCATGATCTTGATGGAAGGTGTTTTTCTCATCGTGTTTTCACAAATGAATACAGCGATTTTAGCGATCCTTGCAATGACAGTATTTGCTTTATTTACCCATATGGCTTGTGGTGCAACCTATGCACTGGTGCCATTTATCGATCGTGATGCATTGGGTGGTGTTGCTGGAATCATTGGTGCTGGTGGAAATGTGGGCGCAGTCGCAGCGGGTTTTTTATTAAAAGGCATGTTGGATATTCAAACCACATTGATGGTATTGGGCGGTTTAGTGGTGATCGCTGCAAGTTGTGTGTTGATGATCCGCTTCTCAGTTGAACATAAAGAGAAAGAGCAAAAGTTATTTGAAGCCGCTGTACTTGAACGCAATAGCATGGAACAAAATGCGACCACAAGTATAAAACACAACAGTGCGGCTTAATTGAGTCACAAATAACAAAAGCAAAAGTGAATTGAGGAGAATGAAGATGAAACTTGTCATGATTGGTCATGGAATGGTTGGACACAAATTTATTGAATCTGTGTTAGAGCATGCGGGTGATGAAATTGAAATTACGATTTTGGCAGAAGAACCACGCCTCGCTTATGATCGGGTACATTTAACAGAATATTTCACTGGAAAATCAGCAAAAGATTTAACGCTTTGTCGCACAGACTTTGCTGATGCTTATGGCATAGATCTTCGTTTAAGTACCAAGGCCATCGCAATTGATACAGTCAATAAACGTATCACCACCAATCAGGGAGATGTCATTGCCTATGATAAATTGGTACTTGCCACAGGCTCTTATGCATTTGTCCCACCTATTCCGGGAAATGAGCGTGAAAACTGTTTTGTCTATCGAACCATTGACGACTTGGATGCAATTCGAGCAGCGAGTTTAAATGCCAAATCAGGTGTTGTTATTGGTGGTGGTTTGCTTGGTCTTGAAGCAGCAAAAGCTTTAAGAGATTTAGACCTTGAAACGCATGTGGTTGAGTTTGCACCTCGTCTTATGGCTGTTCAAATTGATGATTTAGGCGGTAAGGTTTTACGGGCAAAAATCGAAAATCTGGGTGTAAAAGTACATACCCAAAAAGCCACTTCTGCGATTGAAGCAGGTCAAAACAGCACGCACTTGATGAAATTTGGTGATGGCTCTGAACTAGAAACAGACATTATTTTATTCTCAGCAGGAATTCGCCCACGTGACGAATTAGCCCGTCAAAGTGGTTTAGTGTTGGGGGAACGTGGCGGTATTGTGATTAATGACTATTGCCAAAGTTCCGATCCAGACATTTATGCGATTGGTGAATGTGCATTATGGAATAATAAAATTTATGGTTTGGTTGCGCCTGGTTATGATATGGCACGTATTGCAGCCAAACACGTGATGCAACAAAGTTGTGGTGCCTTTGCTGGTGCAGACATGAGCACCAAGTTAAAACTGATGGGAGTAGATGTTGCATCCGTGGGCGATGCGCATGCTATGACACCGAATGCTTTAAGCTACTTCTACGCAGATGAAGATGCGATGGTTTATAAAAAAATCGTCGTCAATGCTGAGAAAACACAATTATTAGGTGCAGTACTGGTGGGCTGCGCCAAAGAATATAATGATTTATTGCAAATGATGCTGAATGGCTTGGCTGTTCCAGAAAATCCAGAAAGCTTAATCATGCCGGGATATGCTCAGTCTGCTGCTAAAGCAGGCGGGAGTGGAGTCGATCTATTGCCTGATAGTGCCACTATTTGTTCGTGTAATAACGTATCTAAGGCAGATATATGTCAAGCAATCGCTGATGGTTCGACTTCATTAGGTGCGTTGAAAAAATGCACCAAAGCTGCAACGGCATGTGGTGGCTGCGCACCTTTAGTTACACAAGTTTTAAAATCAGAGTTACAGCGTCAAGGCGTCACAGTCAATAACCATCTTTGTGAGCATTTTGCTTACTCTCGTCAAGAGCTGTATCACTTGGTTCGGGTCAATAAAATTAAAAGCTTTGATGATTTGATTCAACAGCATGGACATGGTTTGGGCTGTGATATTTGTAAACCAACAGTCGCCAATATTTTAGCCTCATGCTGGAATGATTTTGTATTGAAAGCAAATCATGCTGGACTGCAAGACAGCAATGACTATTATCTGGGCAATATCCAAAAAGACGGCTCTTATTCTGTCGTACCACGTATGGCAGGTGGTGAAGTAACACCAGATGGTTTAATTGCCATAGGTCAAATTGCTAAAGAATATGGTTTATATACCAAACTTACAGGTGGACAACGTGTTGATATGTTTGGTGCGCAAGTGCATCAATTACCTGAAATTTGGCAAAAACTAATTGATGCAGGTTTTGAGTCTGGACATGCCTATGGAAAGTCATTACGAACAGTAAAGTCATGTGTAGGCAGTACATGGTGCCGCTATGGTGTCGATGATTCTGTAGGTTTAGCAATTTTTCTTGAGAACCGCTACAAAGGCTTACGTTCACCACATAAATTAAAAATGGCGGTTTCAGGCTGTACTCGTGAATGTGCAGAAGCACAAAGTAAAGATGTGGGAGTGATTGCAACTGAAAAGGGTTGGAATCTCTATGTCTGTGGAAATGGTGGAATGAAACCACGCCATGCCGAATTACTGGCTTCAGATTTAGATACGCAAACTTTAATTCAATACATTGACCGATTTTTTATGTTCTATATCCAAACAGCCGATCGTTTACAACGTACTTCAGTGTGGCGTGACAATATGGAAGGTGGTTTGGATTATCTAAAAGATGTGGTGATACATGATTCTTTAGGCATTGCGACAGAATTAGAGCGCCGTATGAGCCATGTGGTTGGAACTTATCAAGATGAATGGCGCACTGCAATTGAAGATCCTGAAGTTCGTAAGCGTTTTGTGACATTTATCAATGCCAAGTCGCAACAACAACAAGACCCACATATCCAATTTGCAGAGGTTCGTGGACAAATTCGCCCTAAAACACAAGCGGAACGTGATCTTAGTCGTATTCCTGTAGTTGAAGCTTAAAGAAAAGGGAGAGTCTCATGACAATTTTAAAAGAAATGAATGAATTAGATTGGTTGGATATTTGTGCTTTGGACGATATCACACCGAATACTGGTGTCGGTGCTTTGTTAAATGAGCAACAAGTGGCAATTTTTCGTGTAGGGAATGAAAAGCGAGTATATGCGCTCAGTAACCAAGATCCATTTAGCCAAGCATTTGTAATGTCACGTGGAATTATTGGTGATCTTCAAGGTGAGCGTGTCGTAGCTTCACCCATCTACAAGCAACATTTTAGTCTCGCCACAGGACGTTGTTTAGAAGACAAAGACCAAAAGTTGTTGGTCTTCCCAAGCAAGATTGAAGATGGTCGAGTCTGGATTAGCCCAACGCCACAAAAAACCTATATCACTAACAATGGCATGACTCAGGAAAAAATGAAGCTGGTTTTGATTGGCAACGGTTTAGCAGGGATGCGTTGCTTAGAAGATCTGTTGGATATGGCACCTGAGCGCTACGAGGTCACGGTGATTGGTGAAGAACCATGGGGGAACTATAACCGAATTATGCTGTCACCTGTTTTATCGGGAGATAAAACGATAGAAGACATCATGTTACACCCACATGCATGGTATGCCGATAAAAATATTCGTTTCATCGCAGGTGATCCAGCCGTGCGTATAGATCGCCCTCGTAAGCAGATCTACACCCAAAAAGGTTTAATGGTGGATTATGATCGTTTGATTTTGGCCACAGGTTCTAAACCATTTATCCCACCTGTTCGAGGTTCTGATCTCAAAGGAGTATTGAGTTTTCGTGACATTTATGATGTCAACAAGATGCTTGAATATTGTCAGTCCAAACGCAATGCGGTGGTGATTGGTGGTGGCTTATTGGGCTTGGAAGCTGCTTATGGATTAAAACAACGTGGCATGAATGTCACAGTTTTACACTTGATGGATCGTATTATGGACCGTCAATTGGATGCCAAAGCCAGTCAAATGTTGCAAACAGCAATCGAGCAAAAAGGTATTTCAATTATCACGCATGCCAATACAGAAGAGCTGTTGGGTGAAGATGGTCATGTCAGTCAAGTGCGCTTAAAGGATGGCACGATATTGGCTGCCGATTTGGTTATTTTTGCCGTTGGTATTCGTCCAAATATGGCTTTAGCACAAAGTGCAGGATTACGTTGCAATCGCGGTGTGTTGGTCAATGACACCATGCAAACCTATGACCCGAGTATCTATGCTGTGGGTGAGTGTATTGAACATCGCCAGCAAACCTTTGGTTTGGTTGAACCACTATGGGGGCAAGCCTTTATCTGTGCATCACATTTGGCAGAGCATGGCAGTTTGACTTTTAAAGCACCCACTGTTCCAACTCAACTTAAAGTCAGTGGTTGTGATGTTTTCTCCGCTGGACGTATTGATATCGAAAATAGCCAAGAGAATGAAGGCTTTGAAGATATTGTGTTGAATGATGAAAAACGACAAATCTATAAACGCATTATTATTCAAAAAGACCATGTTGTGGGTGCGGTGTTATTTGGAGATACAGAGGACGGTGCATGGTATGCAGAGTTGATTGCTGATCAAACTCCGATTTCTGCAATTCGCAATAAGCTACTATTTGGTCGAGATTTTGCATTGAAAAAAGCAGGCTAATTTTATTCATGATTTTATCCCACCCACGCTGTATATGGCGCAGCTCAAGTGTTGTTTAAGGCAATTACAGCATTTAACTTCTCTGATTTTGAATACTTCGTTATGAACGAATGTTATTGATCCAGTCTAGTTATAGCGTGGGAATGAAAACCTCTAAAAATTGTTAACTCCATGCACAAGATAAGGAGCACCGCAGAAATGAATAGTATCCCTGTCGTGGAACTGCATAGCTCTACAGAAACTAACATCAAAATCACCCACACCACATGTCCTTATTGCGGTGTAGGTTGCGGTGTGAGTGCGACAGTTGAAGAGACTGCATTTGGGCAAAAGCTGTCTGTTGCAGGAGATATCGATCATCCATCCAATTATGGAAAACTTTGTATCAAAGGAAGTAACCTTGCTGATACTGTTGGTTTGGAAACACGTGTTTTACACCCCATGCTTGGAGGTAAAACAGGACGTCAAGAGAGTGACTGGGATACTGCAACTGATTTGATTGCAGATAAATTTCAACACTATATCCAGCAATATGGGCCCGAAAGTATTGCATTTTATGTCTCTGGGCAGTTATTGACTGAAGACTATTATGTGGTCAATAAATTTGTTAAAGGTTATTTGGGAACAGCCAACATCGACACCAACTCAAGGTTATGCATGTCTTCGGCCGTTGCGGCACATAAACGTGCTTTTGGTGAAGACTTAGTACCTGCCAGTTATGAGGATTTTGAACATACAAACATGGTGGTGTTGGTTGGGTCAAATACGGCATGGTGTCATCCTGTGTTGTATCAACGAATCATGCAAGCTAAAGAGCGTAGACAACAGCAACAAGATGATTTATTTGTGGTGGTCATTGATCCACGGTTTACCGCAACATGCGAAGCAGCTGACTTACATCTACCAATTCAAATTGGACAAGATGTCGCACTGTTTAATGGGTTACTCCAATATTTATATCAACATAACTATACCGATACCGAATTTGTAAATGCCCATACACAAGGGTTGAACGAAGCATTACAAAGCGCTGAAACGGAATCAAGCTTAGAAAATGTTGCGAGAAAAACAGCAATTTCACAGGAAAAATTACAGTTATTTTTTGAAAAATTTGCACACACAGAAAAAGTGATGACGCTTTTTTCAATGGGCGTTAATCAATCCTCTCGAGGTGTGGACAAAGCCAATAGCATCATCAATTGTCATCTGTTGACTGGAAAAATTGGAAAGTTAGGTGCAGCGCCATTTTCGATGACGGGGCAACCAAATGCCATGGGTGGACGTGAGGTGGGGGGACTTGCCAATATGTTGGCAGCACATTTGGATTTGGAGAATCCTCTTCATCAACAATTGGTACAAACATTTTGGAATAGTCCAACGATTGCTCAACAGGTGGGTTTAAAAGCAGTAGATTTATTTGAGGCAGTTGAACAAGGGAAAATTAAAGCCATTTGGATTATGGCAACTAATCCTGTGGTGAGTTTACCCAATGCAGATCAGGTTAAACGTGCTTTAACTCAATGTGAGTTTGTGGTGGTATCCGATATATGTAAAGACACAGACACTACAGCATTTGCAGATGTGCTTTTACCTGCTTTGGGGTGGGGAGAAAAAGATGGAACAGTGACCAATTCAGAACGGCGTATTTCAAGGCAACGGGCTTTTTTAGCAGCACCTGAACAAGCAAAAGCAGATTGGTGGTCTGTGTCGCAAGTGGCAAAAAAATTGGGTTTCTCAGGATTTGATTTTGAAAATAGCCATGAAATTTTTAAAGAACATGCACAGTTATCTGCATATCAAAACCAAAGACTGTCATCTCGTTCAGAGACCGGCACATTTCGATATTTTAATTTGGCAGGTTTAACTGGACTTTCATTTCAGCAATATCAAACGCTTGCACCAGTACAGTGGCCTATTTGGGATTCAGAACATCAGCAGGATGTTGCTCAATTATTTTCTTCTGGGCAATTCAGCCATACCAATGCACATGCCAAATTTATTGCTACAACAGCGATTGATCCAGTGCATTCAACAACACATGAATATCCTTTAATTCTCAATACAGGGCGGATTCGTGATCAGTGGCATACCATGACTCGCACAGGTCTTTCTGCAAATTTGTCTAGCCATAAGGCAGAACCTTTTTGTGAAATCCATCCTAATGATGCATTGAAGTATGGGGTGAAGGACGGTGAACTGGTTGAGATCAAATCCGCATGGGGCTTGTGTGTTTTAAGAGCAATACTGAGTGACAAAATTCGCCGTGGACAAATTTTTGCACCAATCCACTGGAATGATCAGTTTGCATCAGATGCACGGATTGGAAAAGTGGTCAATCCAGTTGTTGATGCGATCTCAGGAGAGCCTGAATTCAAGCATACTCCAGTGATGATTCAACCATTCTATACACAATGGCAAGGCGTGTTTTATGTACGAGTGGGTTATGAACATCTGGTTCAAAACAGTATCGAAAGTACAGTTTGGTGGACCAAAATTAAAACCATTCAGGCGATACGTTATGAATTGGCAGATCGGCGTCGTTTTGAACAAATTACCCAGCATTTAAAGCAGCTTTTACCTTTTCAAGATGAAAGCTTTGAATGGCTGAATTTAGAAGATCAAACCGCACATATCAGTCATAGTGTGGTGTTAAAAGATGGTCGCCTGATTGCGAGTTTATATATCGCACCAAAAGCTTTATTACCTGATCGGGACTGGGTTGCCAGTTTATTTAAGCGTGAACGACTCAGCGCAATGCACCGAAAAGCACTTTTGGCAGGACAAGCCATGTCGATAGCAAACAGTGATGGTCCTCAGGTTTGTAGTTGTTTTAAAGTGGGTAAAAATCGAATTATTGCCACCATTAAGGAAAAAAACATCCAACATGAAAAACAAGTAACTGCATGCTTAAAAGCAGGTGGTAACTGTGGTTCCTGTCTACCTGAGATACGTGGACTGATTAAAGCCTGTCAAGCGGAGGCAATAGAATGAAAAAAAATAGTGCAATAACAACAAAGCTGTCGACATACCCTCAAACTGATTTGGTGATCCTTGCCGGTGGTCAAGCAAGACGTATGAATGGAATAAATAAGCTTTTGCAAAAGTTTGATGATCAAATTCAGTTGCTAAAAATCCATCAACAACTGAAACATCAAGTTGCACAAGTCTGGGTCAACAGTCATCGTGATTATTCGATTTATCAAAAACTTATTCCCAATATTTATTGCTATCAAGATTATGAAAGAGGCTTTTTAGGTCCTCTCATGGGAATGAAAAGTGCGTGGTCTTATGTGAAATCTGACTATGTGTTGTTTGTGCCCTGCGATGTGACATTTGTTCCAGTACAGGTGGTTGAGAAATTACATCGGGCTTTAGCACGTGTCCCGTTGGCAGAGGTGGCTTATGTTGAGTTCAATGGCAAAGCGTTATACCCATTCTGTCTGTTAAAGCGTAGTGCATTCGCCATGATACGCACTCATCTTGAACAGGGACAGCGTAGTTTAAAACAGTGTTTTAGTGATTTGCACGCTCAAAAGGCAGCTTTTGAAAATCATGCACTATTTTTTCACAGTATAAATTCTTTAGATGAGCTACAGCAATATCGCCAGTTAAAACTGTTGTATTAAAAAATAGATTATTGTTTGAAATCATTGGGTTAGTTTTTGGTGAAAACAACAACAGTGGTTTTATTTTAAGTTCGCTTCGCAATGATTAAAGTTGGAACACTTTTTGCAATTTTAAGCTTAAGAAAATAGCGCAAATTTCAAGTTCAAGAACATTTTGAACTTAAACAGTGCTTCAAGGGATGTGTGTATGAATGCAATGACACCACATAAACAGAATACTGCCTTTATCGACCAACATGGTCGCATTAAGCGTAAGCTTCGAATTTCAGTAACTGATCGCTGTAATTTTAAGTGTGTTTATTGCATGCCTGAACATCCTAAGTGGATCAAAAAACATGATTTACTCAGTTTTGAAGAGCTGTATGTTTTTTGCGAATTTATGGTGCAGCGTGGAATCGAGCATATTCGTATTACAGGTGGAGAACCGTTGATGCGTCAAGGTGTAGTACATTTCATCGATGAATTACAAAAATTGAAAAAGCTGGGTCTAAAAAGAGTTTCGATGACCACCAATGCTTATTATCTTAAACAACACGCAGTGCAGTTAAAACAAGCAGGACTTGATGATTTAAATATCAGTCTAGACAGTTTGCAACCTAACCAATTTAAAGATTTGACCAAAAAAGAATTATTGCCTGTACTTGAAGGAATTCGTGTTGCACAACAGGTCGGATTAAAAATAAAGATCAATGCGGTACTCATCAAAGGTAAAAATGAAGATCAAATTTTACCTTTGGCACATTGGTCGATTCAAAATAATTGCGTCGTGCGTTTTATAGAATTTATGCCTTTAGATGGTGTAGGACATTGGACACAATCAGATGTTGTGAGTGAACAGTATATCTTAGCGCAATTAAAGCAAGATTTTGAAGTCAGCTTACAACAGGGGCAATCCTCTGAGCCTGCTCGACAATATTTAATTAATGGTTATCCGATTGGGATTATTTCAACCATCACTCATTCATTTTGTGGTACTTGTGATCGTGTGCGTCTGACAGCTCAAGGCGATTTCTTCAATTGTTTATTTGCCCCTCAAGGTATTGCCCTCAAGGCACAAATTAGAGCATTACAACAATCATCAGCTCGGATGCATCCAACATATTTCGCTCAAACACCTTCGGTGCAAACCATATCTTTTGCGGTACACGCTAGATTGCCTCAACGCTTTACTTTTTTTCCTAAGACTTTCAATTTACAGTCTAATTTACAACTTCAACAGACTCTGACTGATTATATTTGGCAGAAAAAAAGAGGTTTTCATGATATCGCTCAACAAGCAAAGTTAGATCACTCCCCATCCCGAAAAATTAGTATGTATATGATTGGAGGCTAATATGTTGAATTCTCTCGTTCTTTCAAAAACAGCAATAGACCATGATTCAAAGCAATCATCGTCAACGATTGAGATTAAAATTGAATGTTTTGGTGCGATAGAACGTTTATTACCTTCAGATTTAAGTCTGCAAACTAAATCTGGAATGACAATCTCAGACGTTTTAGATGACCTAATATGCCGTTATCCCAAGGCAGAATCATTGCTTGATCGTTGTGCCTGCGCGATTGGTGAAGACATTATTCCACGTCAAACTTTATTAGAATCAGACAGTACCGTGGTTTTACTGTCTCCAGTGGCTGGAGGTTGATATGAATACTTTTAAACATAGTCTCAAACAATTTAACCGTATTCAGGATTCAGCACTGAGCCTAGAAAGTTTTGACCCGATTCAAAACTTTCCTGAATGTGGTGGAATTGGTTTTTTTATTGGAACTGTGCGGAATCATCATGAAGGTAAAGCGGTTAAGTCATTAAAATATACTTCCTATGCGCCTGTTTCTGAAAAAATGATTCGTCAAATTGAACAAGAAATCCAACAGCAGTTTGCTGTGTCTTATGTTCGAGTGATCCATCGGATAGGGACTTTGGAGATTGGTGAAAAAGCCATTATTGCAGTGGCTTATGCAGCACATCGTCGTGAAGCTTTTGCTGCGTGTGAAGAAGCTGTAGAGCGAGTAAAACATGAGGTTCCTGTGTGGAAAGAAGAGTTTTATCAAGATGGAAGTAGCCAGTATGTTGCAGGCTGTTGTATCCGTAAGGACTATGTAGGATCAAGTCAAGTTTCACATAATGAATCTCACATGCAACAGCATTGTGAACATCAACATTCAGCACATAAATCATTGCAGTCAGATCGTGAGCAAAACGCTGTAATGAATAAGACCTGTGAACAGACTATTTATCAATGGCATATGTAAAGCATATTCAGCACAACACGATTTGCCTTGGAAAATATCGCAATAGAAGGAAGATGTAATGAAAAATGTGGGCATGAAAGCAGAAAGCTATCGTACAGCGGTTGCAACAGGAATATTACATGCACCTTCGCATTGCATCGAACTGTTAAGAAATGGCAATACTGAAAAAGGTGATGCATTAAAAACTGCCCGAATTGCAGGAATTTTGGCAGCCAAACGTACCGATGAGTTAATTCCACTGTGCCATCCTTTGCCAATCTATCGTGCAGATGTGGAATACGAGTTAAATGAAACCTATGTGGTGATCATGGCTACAGTTGAAACAATAGGTCCAACTGGCGTAGAGATGGAAGCATTAACAGCAGTGAGTTTGGCAGGTTTAACTTTGTACGATATGTTGAAACCGCATTGTGAACCCGAGGACTTATGCCTAGATCAATGCAAATTACAAAAGAAAAAAGGTGGGAAATCACACTTTACGCGTGTATTGAAAGAATCTTTGGCAGCTTCAATTATTGTTTTATCTGATACTGTTGCTTCAGGCAAAAAACCAGATACTGCTGGGCAAAATGTATTGGAGATCCTCGAACAAGCCAATTTTGTGGGAATTGACTATCAAGTGATTCCTGATTCACCTGAACAATTATTGGCTTTAATTGAACAACAAAAAAATCAATATCCACTGATTTTAACAGTGGGAGGGACAGGGTTAGGGTCAAAAGATCTTACTGTGGAAACCATTCAACCCTTACTTCAGCGTGAAATTCCCGGTTTGATGGAAGCTTCACGCAGTTTTGGTCAGCGCCGTACACCTTATGCTGCCTTGAGCCGTGGGGTTGCTGGCTATATTGAAAAAAGCTTGGTCATCACCTTGCCGGGAAGTAGACAAGGTGCGCAAGAATCATTGATTGCGATTTTACCTGCTTTGGTTCATCTCTTTGATGTGCAAAAAAACATCCCACATGCAGGAGGCTATCAATGAATCAACACGTTGTTAGTCAGGGTTGTGGTGTAGAGAAGGGCTTAATTTCTATTGATCATGCTTTAGCGCTTATTTTGACACATAGCCATTGTTTAGATACAGAAGTTTTACCACTGAGCCAAGCGCTTAATCGATATCTTGCAGATGATATTTTTTCAAAGATTGACTTACCTTTGTTTTCGCAAAGTGCTGTTGATGGATATGCATTATCTAGTCAAGAACTGGTAGAAGCAGGTACACAGTTTGATGTTGTGGGTGAGGTGCGTGCAGGGGAAACAGTCGATGTGAAACTGATACAAGGACAGGCCCTACGAATATTCACAGGAAGTCAAATACCGATAGGAACTACTACAGTTGCCCGTCAGGAAATTGTGGAAGTGCTTAGCACGCAAGTGATTAGAATTGATGAAAAATTAAAACAATATGCAGATATTCGTGAGAAGGGTGAAGAGGTGACGCAAGGTCAGCGACTTGCGCCTGCTGGTCAGAAGCTAAATACAGGGGTGATTGCTGCGTTGAGTATGGCAGGAGTAAAGCAATTAAAGGTTTTTAAATACCCTAAAATTGCTGTAGTAATAACAGGGGACGAAGTTGCTGAGACTGTCGAGTGTTTAAACTCAGGTAAAATTTTTGATGCAAATGGACCTTTGATTCAAGCATGGTTTCAAACACACAATCAAAGCATAGATGTGATTCATGTTGATGATCAACAACAACAAGTCCTCAATTTATTTGACGAACTCAAAAATCAATATGATTTGATTATTAGTACTGGTGGTGTCTCTGTTGGGGACTATGATTTTGTTAGACCTGTTGCACTCAAGTTAGGTTTTGAGCAAATTTTTTGGAAAGTCAAACAAAAACCTGGCAAACCGATGTTGTTTGCTAAATATCAGCGCAAAGATCAACGTCATTGTTATTTATTGGCATTACCGGGAAATCCAGCTGCGGTCTATATCGGTATGCAAGTCTACGTCTCAACTTTACTTGGCGCTTTGCAAGGGCATCAATCTCCCCCACATTGGCAAAATGGCATCATCAGTCACGCACTTAAATCTGATGCACGTGAACGATTTTTAAGAATGAGTGCTGTCTTTGAACAAGGTCACTTAAGTTTAAAAAATTTAGCAAAACAACAATCTCATATGCTCAGTAATCTCATCCATGCCAACTGTATTGTACGGGTTCCCGCAGAGCAAGACATACAGAAAGGACAGATTTTACCTGTGTTATTCATCCAAAACTGAGAGAACCAAAAATGCGTAGACCGATCAATTTTGTGCTTGCTTTCACGCTATTTTCGACGTTGTCACATGCTGAAACTGTTAAGGTTTATGCGGCAGCAAGTTTGACCAATGCTGTTACAGATATTGCCAAAGTATATGAAAAGCAAAATCCTGAGATTAAAATCGTGCCTGTGTTTGGTGCATCATCAGCTCTGGCAAAGCAGATTGAAGCAGGTGCACCCAGCGACATTTTCTTTTCTGCCGATCAGGATTGGATGAATTACTTGGTACAAAAACAAAAAATTCAACACAACCAAGTGAAGCCTTTTCTGTTTAATCAGCTGGTTTTAATCAGCCCAGTTCAAAGTAAGCAACAGTTTAAAGCTGTACCACAGTTCAATTTTGCGCAATCCTTTCAGGGTCGCTTGTGTACAGGACAAATGGAATCTGTACCCGCAGGTAAATATGCCAAACAAAGCTTAATTAAATTGAATTGGCTCGATAGTTTGAATGGTCGAATTGTTGGCACTGACGATGTTCGCTCAGCCTTAGCATTTGTTGAACGTGGCGAGTGTCAGGTGGGAATCGTCTATAAAACAGATGCGTTGATCAGTAAAAAAGTCAAAATTTCAGGAGTTTTTCCAAGCAATAGTCATCAACCCATCGTCTATCCGATTGCTTTGACTCAACAGGGACAAAATAATCCATCTGCAGTTAAATTTAATCAATACTTAAAGGAAAATCCGCAAGCTAAAAAAATACTGCTTCAATATGGATTTACACTTTAAGGTCATCGTCTATGTTAAGCCCTGAAGAGTGGAGTGCGCTGTATTTATCGGCAAAAGTTGCGATTTGTGCAACTTTATTCTGCCTGCCTTTTGCTGTGATGCTGGCTTGGATACTGGCGCGTTATGACTTTAAGTTGAAGTTTGTTGTTGAAGCATTACTACAGATGCCAATGGTCTTACCGCCAGTTGTTTTAGGTTATTTACTTTTAATCTTATTTGGTGCACAGGGTTGGATTGGTCAATATTTGAATCAACTCGGTATTCAAATGGCTTTTAATTGGAAAGGTGCAGTTTTAGCATCGATGGTGGTGGCTTTCCCACTTATGGTACAGCCGATTCGATTGTCTTTTCAAATGATCAATCAGCAATTAGAACAGGTGGCAGGCTCTCTAGGTGCCAGT
Organism: Acinetobacter sp. Tol 5; assembly: GCF_019702905.1. NCBI lineage: Bacteria > Pseudomonadati > Pseudomonadota > Gammaproteobacteria > Moraxellales > Moraxellaceae > Acinetobacter > Acinetobacter sp. Tol 5. The sequence goes on from NZ_AP024708.1 coordinate 1,634,525, forward strand.
CCATTCAAGGTGTTTAGAAGTATTAGTTTGGTTTTGGCGCTACCCGGAATTTTAATCGGGAGTATTTTATGTTTTAGCCGTAGTTTGGGGGAATTTGGTGCAACCATTACTTTTGTCGGGAATATTCCAGATGAAACACGCACTATCCCAATCGCCATTTATTCCTTGATTCAACAACCTGATGGTGAGCAGGCTGCCATGCGTTTGGTGGTGCTGTCTTTGTTAATCGCTTTCTCAGCATTGATTGCAAATTATTATATTTTGCAGAAGTATCAGCGAAAACTAGGAGGCAAAGATGCTGCAATGTGATTTTCAGTTTCAATATGCTGACTTGAATCTACAGGTACAGTTGCACATGCAACAACAATTACTCGGGATCATGGGACCTTCAGGATGTGGTAAATCAACCTTACTTAAAAATATCACTGGGTTATTACAACCGAGCCAAGGCTCAATATTACTGAACAAACAAGTATTATTTGATGATCAGAAAAAAATTCGTGTCCCGATGCATCAGCGTCGTATTGCTTTGGTTTTTCAAAAGGCATGGTTATTTCCACATATGAATGTTCAACAGAATTTAAAATATGCCGAACATTTACGCACTGATCTCGATAAAAAATTTGCTTTTGAGCAGATTGTGGATTTATTGGAACTAAGGAACTTACTTAAGCGCCATGCACATCAACTTTCTGGTGGCGAGGCGCAACGTGTTTCAATTGGACGAGCACTGTTGTCTTCTCCAGATTTATTATTGCTAGATGAACCTTTAACAGGTTTGGATCAACGCTTAAAACAGCAAATTTTACCTTTCCTTGATCGGGTAAAAACCCAGACTCAATTACCGATGATTTATGTGACACATCACGCCGATGAGTTGGCTTATTTAAATGCGCAAGTGCTTTATATGGATCAGGGAAAAATCTTGAAAATTTAAAAACAATTTAGCTTTGCCAAAAAAGTGCTGCTGTGTTTAATAGGCTATTGATTTGTTCCACTTTGAGACCTGAGGAGTGGTATAAAATGTTACAATAATAAGAATCTCTACACTTATATTTTAATAATATTTATATTTCTGTGTTAATTTAATCCATTGATAAGACATCTTGATGCAAGCTTATAAAAGTCGCCATATAAAAAATTAGCATTGAGAATTCAGCATGACTATTTAACTTTATATCCATCTGACTTTATTGGTCAGAAAAATATTCTTATTGATTTACATAGCAAATTAATAAACACAGCTTTATAAACACAGCAAAGAGAAAAAGATGTGCTTTAAACATGCAGTCATTTTGACCGTTTATTTTATCGGAATAGCATTGGCTCCATCTGTGCAAGCGATAAATGAAATCAATATAAACACCGATGGTCGTCTATCGATGCACCCATTCAATCATCAAATCAAAGGAGAAAAGATTATGCAGAAGAGTACACTGCCTGATTTTAGCCGCCCTGTTAAAAGCGAAATGCAATTAAGCCGATATGAAAGAGGTTGGGAAAAACTCAAAGAAATTGATGGCGAAGCAGGTGAAAAAGTCATTCAAAGTCTAAAAGATGTCTCGCCTGATCTAGGCACATACATTATTGAATACGCATTTGGTGATGTTTATTCAAGAACTGGGCTTGACCTTAAGTCTAAAGAAATCGCGGTTGTTGCTGCGTTGACGGCAATGGGTAATGCGCAACCACAATTAAAAGTTCACATCAACGGGGCATTAAATACAGGAACTAGCATCAATGAACTTAAGGAAGTCATTTTACAAATGTCTGGATATTCAGGTTTTCCAAGTAGCATCAATGCAATGAATATACTCAAAGATGTTTTAGCAGAAAGAAAAAAACAGGGTATCCATGATGAAATAGGTAAAACAGCGAGTAAAATTAATCATGTTGATCGATTAAAATTAGGGGAAGATGAATTATCACAGTTGGATAGTCAGCAAGTAGATCGGCTAAAAACAGCATATGCTGAATTCTCTCCCGAATTGCTCAAGTTTATCCTTGAGTATGGATATGCCGATATTTACGCAAGAGATAATTTAAGCAAGCAATACCGACAAATTGCGACGATTGCGGCATTAACTGCATTAGGAACAGCACAACCCCAACTCAAATTCCATATCCATGCAGGGTTGAATATTGGATTAAGTGAAACGGAAATCAAGGAAATTATGCTTTTGATGTCAGTTTATTCAGGTTTTCCCTCTGCAATCAACGGAACTAATGTACTTAAACAAGTCTTAGCAGAACGTATAAAAAACTAAAATTTTATAAAGAGTCTGATCGGAAATTTTTAGTATGGTCGCTTTCAGTTTATAAACAGCCCATTTGAAAAACTGCATGCCCGATAAAATTGTGTCTAAGCACAGTAATTTGATGCAAAACAATCTATAATTCTGACTTAATTTTTTGTTGTTTGTCCTTTTACATTTGCAATTATGTCTAAGCTTTCCCAGTATTTTGCTCAAAATCAATTTTGTTGCTTAGTAGAGTATCTCCCTACAAAAAATCAGGTACTGCCTGTAAGGGAAAGTTTGGCTGGTTTTCCAGCCTGTATGACCTTATCTGATCGTGTGCGCTCTGATGAGGATATTGCCCCTTTGATCGCTGCACAAGCATATCCAGATCATATCGAGAAAGTTTTACATTATGCCGGTAAGGGAAGAGACATTGATGATTTTAAATTATTTTTAAAGCAAGCAGATTCAGTCGGATTACGAGATATCTTGTTACTGACAGGTGATAAGCTTAAACAACACCATGATGGTCAGGGGCAACATGCCAGAACCCGCTATTTAGAATCGGTCAATGCGGTTATGGCTGCTCATCAATATGGCGGTTTCCATATTGGTGTAGCTTTTAATCCCTTTAAATATACGCCAGCTGAACAACAAGCACAGTATTTAAAACTACATAAGAAATTAAATGCAGGTGCAGATTACATCATTACTCAATTGGGTTTTGATTTGTCCGCTTTAAAACAACTGCAAACTTTTTTAGCCCAAGAAAAATATATCCAAAAAACGCTCGCTTGTGTCATGCCACTGACTTTAGCGCGAGCACAATTTATGGTGAAGCATAAAGTTGCCGGTATCGTGATTACCCCGCATATGCTAGAGATTTTAACACAGGATCAAGTCAATCATTGCCCAGAAAATGTGTATAAGCGCTGTGCTTTACAAATTCTGATTTGCCAACATTTGGGTTATGCCGGTGTACACCTTTCAGCATGTCATAAAGCTGATGAGCAAATGCTATTAGAACAGTATATTGAACAATATCGCGACCTGAATTTGTCTCAATGCGAGATACTTTGGAATCAATTGTGGCAGTTGGCAGAGGGTGAACAACTTCGACCAAAAGTGGCGGCTAAACGGATAAAGTCAGCATTGAACAACAAGGTGAAATATCAGTTTTTAGACCTGATTCATCGTGCTATGTTTCAGTCTAGCTTTATGAAAGGGGTGGGTACTTTTATTTTTAATGCCAGCTTCTGGAATAGAAAAACTGCCGCCAAAGTACTCTTACAGACTGAATATTTAAGTAAGCATTATTTGCTGGGCTGTGAAAGTTGTGGTCAATGTCGTTTGGCTGAAACTTTATACATTTGCCCAGAAACTTGCCCCAAAGGATTAGCCAATGGTCCATGTGGCGGTACCGATTTAGATCGCTGTGAGTTTGGCGATAGGGAATGCATCCATTCGGTTAAATCCCGTTTAGCGCATGATGTGGATCAAATTCAACTGTTAAAAGAACAACTGATTCCAACTGTACCGATCGAGGTACGAGGAACCAGCTCTTGGAAAAATTGGTATAAAGCAGAGTAGTTGAATTTAGTGCTCTTCATCCATAGCATTGCTATAGAATTTTTCACCTAATTTGATTCGATCACGACCATTTTTCATACGCCAGCGATTGGTATCACGTAACGAATACACACAGCCACAGTATTCCTGCTGGTAAAATTCTTCCCGTTTACTGATTTCAATCATACGATGCGCACCACCATTTTTGCGCCAGTTATAATCCCAATATTCAATTTCAGGATAATGTGTTGCTGCTCGGATTCCACAGCCATTGATCTGTTGCATGTCTTTCCAACGAGAAATACCCAAGGAACTACTGATTAAGCGAAAACCATGTTCATAAGCATATAGGGCTGTTCGTTCGAAACGCATATCAAAACACATGGTACAGCGAATACCTTTTTCAGGTACGTTTTCCATGCCTTTGGCACGGGCAAACCAATTGTCGGTATCGTAATCGCAGTCGATAAATTCAATATTGTGCTTCTCGGCAAAACGAATATTTTCTTCTTTTCGTATCAGATATTCTTTTACTGGATGAATATTGGGATTATAAAAAAAGATCGAAAAATCAATTTCTGATTCAATTAAGGTTTCCATCACCTCACCTGAACACGGCGCACAACACGAATGAAGCAACAATTTATTGTGACCTTGAGGTAATTCGAGTTTTTTTCGTTCCAGCGTCATGTTGAACAATATAAAAAGTGATGGATTGAGTATTGTAAAAGTTATTATGCGATATGGGATTGCGATTAGATGAAATGTTTTCATGTTAAACTGAATGATTTTATATTTAATCCTTTTTATTGAGAATTTTAACCGTTATATCTCAGTGCTTTATTTTAAAGTTGATGCACTTTAAAAGCTAAATAGAATATCGGAGCAGATTATTTCATTGTGCATTAAAGTGAAAAAAAATAATTATAATGAGCATTAGGTGAAAATAATTAAACATAACTTCAGTGAATCAGTTATGCTATAGGCAATAATCTGCGTCACAAACTCATCTGGTAATGACTGAATGTTAGAACTTCGACATCTAAAAACACTGACTGCTCTTCGTGAGCATGGCTCATTAGTGGCAGCCGCAGGAGATCTGTGTTTGACCCCATCGGCATTGTCGCACCAGCTCCGAGAGCTGGATCAATGGTTTGGTGTAGAAGTGGTTAACCGTCGTTCACGACCTGTCAGTTTTTCCAATGTAGGGCAGAGATTATTAAAATTGGCAGATGATATTTTGCCTCAAGTACAAATTACTCAATCTGATATTACCCGTATCGTACACGGTCAAACTGGACGAATTGTTTTTTCTTCTGAATGTCACAGTTGTTTTGACTGGTTAATGCCGTTGTTAAATCAATATCGTCAACAATATCCTGATGTAGACTTAGACTTTGCTTCTGGCTTTGAAGCAAATCCACATGAATTATTGCAAACAGGTGAGTTTGACCTGTTAATTACTGCTGATCCAATCGCACTGAAAGGCATCGAATATTTCCCAATTTTTGAATATGAATCACGTTTGGTTTTATCTCAGACCCATCCTCTGGTACGTATGAAGGAAATTACGGTTCAGGAATTAGCAGAAGAAACTTTGGTAACCTATCCTGTAGATAAGCATCGTCTTGATATTATGTCTAGACTGTTTATTCCTGCCAATATTCAGCCCAAACATATTCGTACTACAGATCTGACCCAAATGTTGATCCAGTTGGTTGCCAGTGGTCATGGTATTGCTGCTTTGCCAGATTGGGTGGTAAATGAATATGAGCAAAAAGGCTGGGTGGTGTCTCGACGTCTCGACTGCGTCGCACCTGAAGGTTTACGCCGAACTTTATATGCAGGCTATCGGATTGAAGAAAAAGAAAAAGATTATTTTGATGGTTTTCTTAAACAACTGGATAAATTTTCTAAGAAAAGAGCAAGTTATTATTAATTAATTTCACTTACCGTTGCTTGTCACTATTACAGAGCTAGGAGTAGTAAAACCTGATTGCTTGTAAAAATGGATCAGGTTTCTACCATAAATATGCTCATTTCTCTATAAACCTAGCTTTAACTTGCTATAAAAACTATGAAGAAATGTCTGAGTTTATAAAGTAGAAAAAATAACAATTTATAAGCCATGATGAAACATCCTTTCTTAGATGATTTATGAGAGACTTTTTATGACCGAACAGAATCATTCAGATTATCAAAATTTAAAAACCTTCATCGGTCAGACTTAAAAATAGTGTCTATCACAAAAGCAGAAGCAGTGAAATAAAACTAGATATGCAAAGTCGCTAAAACTTGTCTTTCACTTTTTTGATTCAGTAAAGTCATGACCGAATGTTTTTTAATGGCTTTACCTATCGAATCTATTCATCTAAATAACGTGAATTCGATACAATTAAATATTCAACTCATTGAAAAATAATAAATCTATGTGGATTTTTTCTGGATTTTCATCCGATTTTGGATCAGCCTGCGGCTCGACATACTTGTTTTGGCATGAGGAGCGAAGCTCCGTAAGCGCAACCATCAATATAGCTTCATTTCTCTTGATCAATAAAATGAAGGCGATCAATAGATTGTTTGATGATCTAAAGCTTGCACTGCCACGCTTTACTTCTAAAGTTTAAATTCTTTTGCGTCGGCGATGCCTCACTTTTCAGAGATGAAAAGTGACAAAAATCTTTCGTTGAGCGAGGGGTACATCCTTTACCTCCGCTCAACATGGCGACATCCATGTCGCCTCACGATAGCAAGACCATCAATGATTCAAAAAGTACAAAATAAATGAATCATCCAAATCACTTGTATGAATAATCAGGCGGTTTGACTGTATCATCTTTCATCAAGGATTTTTATCGAACTCAGGTTAAATAAAACGATTTTTGATCATAAATGGCGCTTCATTTTTAAAATAAGCCTAAAACGCACCCATATTGCTCAAAATAAGTATGACAAAAGCTGAAAATCGTAATACTGAATTGGCATAGCCTTTGCATTCCTTAGCCCTATAAAAAGTGATCTAGGGTTCCGATATTTGTACCATACAAATATGTCTGGACCGAGAGTTCGCGGTTCGCAAGAACTACACGGAGGGATAAAAGCCCGGGAGGAAGTCAATCAACTATCCGAACAGGAGGGGCTATGAACACGACACATTATCATGATCAGAATGAGATTTGGTCTGAAAAATTACCGGGTGGACATCACTGGTCAGGTCGTATTCCCAAAGGAACTGTACTTCAACTTAAAGCTTTAGCTAAAAATGCAAATGTGTCTTTGTTTTGTGTCAATGCGAATGACAGACTCGAACGCTTCAATATGCCCGACAGCCTAAAAGGGCAACATACTGCATATTTAACACAAGGTCATGTTTTATATTCTGATTTGGGACGAGTCATGGCATCAATTGTTCGTGATGATCATGGCTGGAATGATGTTTTATGTGGTGCAAGTCGACCTGAACAAATTCAGCGCACTTTTGGAACGAAAAGCTTTCAAGATGCCCGAAATCAGATGTATCAAAATGGTTTGGATGGTTTACTGATCGAAATGAGCAAGTATTCATTGGGACAAATTGATTTAAGTGCCACGATTAACTTATTTTCAAAAGTCAGTCCAGATCAAACAGGTGCATTGAGTTATGTTGCTTCGGATAATCAGGATCAAATCATTCAGCTCCGATTTGAAATGGATAGTTGGGTGTTTTTATCCGCTGCACCACATGCTTTAGATCATTCTGCGGATTATGCTCCAGCAGCTATTGCTTTAAGTCTTTTTACTGCTTTGCCTTTGTCAGAACATGATATCTGTCGGGATTCTTGTCCACAAAATCAACGCGCATTTAACAACAATGATCGTTATTTTGCACGCCATTCATCACATAACATTAACGCATAAAGAGGGCAACGATCATGACCATATTCAGTTCAATCGAGCATCGTGTGTTCGACCAAGTACTTGTTGATGACGTATGCCTTGCAGGTGAGGCATGGATGGGCGAAATTAAAAAAGGACAGTATTTTCGCATTGTTGATTTGGAAGGCAATCAAGCAGTCGATACTTTGTTCATATCTGCAGAAAACCCAGCTGAACGTTATAGTGCGACGGATACGTTGACCATCAATCAACATATATATTTAGAAAAAGGTACCACTTTATATAGCAATCATGGTCGTGCGATTGGCGTGATTCATGATGATAACTGCGGTCGACATGATACCTTGGGCGGTGCATGTTCATGTGAAAGTAATACAGTACGCTATGCACATGAGACTTATCCAATGCACAGTTGCCGTAATAACTTTATGTATGCATTGGCGAAACATCCGATTGCACAAAAACACCAATTGAATGTTCGACATATTGGTCCAAATATTAATTTCTTTATGAATGTCCCTGTGAGCTCTGAAGGTCATTTGACCTTTGCTGATGGTATTTCGGCAGCAGGAAAATATGTTGAAATCAAAGCAGAAATGGATTTGATTATATTGATTTCGAATTGCCCCCAATTAAACAATCCATGTAATGGCTATAACCCAACCAAAATTCAATTGATTGTCCATACTGGTACGGAGGCTTAATTATGTTTAAAAAAGTTCTCATTGCCAACCGTGGTGCAATTGCCTGCCGTGTCATACGCACACTGAAAAAATTAGGCATCGCTTCCGTTGCTGTTTACTCAGAAGCCGATCAAGATTCTTTACATGTGACCTTGGCAGATGAAGCATTTTGTATTGGTGCAGCGCCTGCGCAACAGAGTTATTTGAATATTGAAAAAATACTGGAAGTTGCAAAACAAACTGGCGCTGAGGCAATTCATCCGGGATATGGATTTTTATCTGAAAATGCGGAGTTTTGTGATCTTTGTGAAAATCAGGGGATTGCTTTTATTGGTCCAACATCCAGTCAAATGTTGGATTTTGGCTTAAAACATACTGCACGTGAACTTGCAATTCAAAGCCAAGTGCCTTTATTGCCGGGAAGTGCTTTGCTGGCTAATGAAAACGAAGCCATTACTGAAGCTACACGGATCGGTTATCCAGTCATGCTGAAAAGCACCGCAGGTGGTGGCGGAATTGGGATGCGTTTGGTTTGGAATGAAGCTGAGCTCAGAGATGCCTATCAAACTGTCTCTTATCTCGCTCAAGCAAACTTTAAAGATGCAGGTGTGTATTTAGAAAAGTTTGTTGAGCATGCTCGGCATATTGAAGTACAAATTTTTGGTGATGGTACAGGACAGGTATTGGCTTTGGGAGAGCGTGATTGTTCTGTACAACGCCGTAATCAGAAAGTCATCGAGGAAACGCCAGCACCTCTTTTAAATGCTGAACAGCGTGAATACATTCAAAAAATTGCAACTCAATTGATGCAATCAGTCAATTATCGTTCGGCAGGGACTGTTGAATTTGTCATGGACACGGAAACAGAGCAATTCTATTTCTTGGAAGTGAATACGCGTTTACAAGTCGAACATGGGGTGACTGAACAAGTTTATGGTGTTGATCTGGTTGAGTGGATGGTGACTTTAGCCAGTGGTGACTGGTCTGCTCCACAAGAAAAATTAGTCCCGAAAGGGCATTCGATCCAAGTACGTTTATATGCTGAAGACCCGATTAAGCAATTTCAGCCCAGTGCAGGATTATTGACGTATGTGCAATTTGATTCGCAGGCGCGGGTCGAAACATGGGTCGAAACCGGTTCTCATGTTTCTTCATTTTATGATCCGATGCTGGCCAAAATTATTGTCACAGCAGCAGATCGAAACTCAGCAATACACGCAATGCAAGCCAGTCTTGCAGTAACTCAAATCGCGGGTATTGAAACCAATTTGGAGTATTTGCAGAATATTATTGCAGGCGAAGTGTTCCAATCAGGAATGCAAACCACGCGTTTTTTAAATACTTTCGTATGGAAAACTCAAAAAATCGAAGTTTTACAATCAGGTATTCAAACTTCGATTCAAGACATCACTGGTCGTTTAGGCTACTGGGATGTTGGTGTACCACCGTCAGGTGCAATTGACCCTTTAAGCTTAAATGTTGCCAATCAACTTTTAGCAAATCCATACAACACGGCAGGACTAGAATGTACTTTACAAGGTCCAACTTTAAAGTTCCATTGTGATAGTCAAATTGCCATCACAGGTGGAGAGATGGCGGTTACACTTGATGGTATCGCTCTACCGATGTGGCAAACAATCAATGTTAAAAAATCTCAAGTCTTAAAGTGTGGCGCAATCAGCACAGGTTGCCGTAGTTATATTGGGATTAAAGGCGGATTTGACGTTCCAGAATACTTAGGTTCAAAAGCAACCTTTACCTTAGGTCAATTTGGTGGACATGCAGGTCGTAATTTATTGATTGGAGATATGCTTCCAATCACTGAGTATTGTTCTGCAGACAGTAAGTGTTTAGCCCCAGATCAAATTCCATGCTTTAGCCGAACTTGGGAAATCGCCGTGATGTACGGTCCGCATGGTGCTCCTGATTTCTTTACCACAAAAGACATTGATCAGTTTTTTACCAATACCTTTGAAATTCATTATAACTCCAGTCGCACCGGGGTACGTCTGATTGGACCAAAGCCTGATTGGGCACGCGAAGATGGCGGTGAGGCTGGCTTACATCCTTCCAATATTCATGACAACGCCTATGCAATTGGTGCAATAGACTTCACTGGGGATATGCCCATTATCTTGGGACCTGATGGTCCAAGCTTAGGCGGATTTGTATGTCCCGCAGTAGTAATTCATTCTGAACTTTGGAAAATTGGTCAGTTGAATGCAGGAGATAAAGTCAAATTTATACCTGTAGGTTATGCGCAGGCAAAAAGTCTCGACCAAAAATATCATCAAAGTTTAATCGCTACAGACACGACTACTGTTGATTTCCATCCTCTGATTCAGCCTGAGCATGAAACTTTAAGCAATGCTGTACTCGCGAACATAGAGGGGCAAGGCAAGTTGCCAAGTGTCTGCTATAGACCCGCAGGAAACAGTTATTTATTGGTTGAATATGGTGAACTGGTTTTAGATTTGAATTTACGATTCCGCATTCATGCCTTGATGCAATGGGTAAAAGCTCAAAATATTCAAGGGATTATTGATCTCACACCGGGTATTCGTTCTTTACAGATCCATTTTGATTCAATTCAAGTTGATCAATTGGAATTGTTAAAGATATTGCAAAGTGCTGAAGCTGAACTCGTTGATATTGATCAGATGCAAGTTCCTTCAAGAACAGTTTATTTACCGTTGGCTTGGGAAGATTCACAAACGCAGTTAGCGACTGAACGCTATACCCAAATTGTGCGTCCAGATGCACCTTGGTGTCCTGATAATATCGAGTTTATCCGTCGTATCAATGGTCTAGCTTCTAAGCAGGCAGTGAAAGATGTGGTATATAGTGCACATTATTTGGTGATGGGTTTGGGAGATGTATATCTAGGTGCGCCCGTAGCCACGCCACTTGATCCACGTCAGCGTTTGGTCACGACAAAATATAACCCTGCTCGAACTTGGACACCTGAAAATGCGGTGGGTATCGGCGGTGCCTATATGTGTGTTTATGGAATGGAAGGTCCGGGAGGATATCAGTTCGTTGGACGAACTACACAAATGTGGAGTCGTTATCGTCAAAACGCAAATTTTGAAGCAGGCAAACCATGGTTATTGCGCTTTTTTGATCAGGTAAAATTTTATGAAGTTTCCGAGTCAGAACTGCTGAAAATGCGTGAAGATTTTAAAGCAGGTCGTTTGCAACTTCGAATTGAAGAGGGCGTGCTCAACCTTAAACAATACAATGACTTCTTAGCCGAAAATCAAGACAGTATTCAGGCATTCAAACATACGCAACAAACCAATTTTGAAGCTGAACGTCGTCGTTGGCATGCGGCTGGTTTACAAGAATATGTTTCTGAAAGTCTGGATGCTGTAGACGATGCAGAAGCCGTCATTATCCCGCAAGGTGGGTGTGCTGTTGAATCACATATGCCCGGTTCAATTTGGAAAATAGAATGTGCTTCAGGTGACATTGTGGAAGAAGGCGCAACCCTTGCAGTGATCGAAGCCATGAAAATTGAAATTCCAATCATCGCGCCTGAGCGAATGAAAGTTGAAACTATAACCATCGAAAAAGGGCAGACAGTTAAAACAGGGCAGGTGTTGTTTACCTTAGCACCGGTGGTTTGAAAAAACCTCTAAAGAGAGAACAATACTAAAACAAAGGGCATCATTAAGATGCCCTTTTTATCAAGTATGAAGTAAATGTTTAAGAATTTTGTCACCGTGTTCGACCGCTTCCCGTTTGATTTTAGACGCTGAGTGACCAGATAAGGGGGACACATCAAAGAGTAAAAAAGTGCCACTTAAATTCATTTGACTATATTGAATGGAGTGATGAACAGATTTTAAAAAGCTTTCGATTAAATTTTCGTGTTCATTGATTAAATTTTTTTCTGGCTGTCCAACGGTCATACTCAGCAAAACTTTTTTATTTTTCAATTTATCTCCCTGTGAACCATAAGCAAATTGATAGCTAAAAACTTCATCAAACCATAATTTTAAAATAGCGGGCATATTAAACCAAAACATTGGATATTGCAGAATGACCGTTTCATGTCGCAGTAATGCCTGCTGTTCCGCAGCGACATCAATTTGATAATCAGGGTAGCGTTGGAAAATATCTCGAACTTCTAAATCTGGATACTTGTCTGTCAGTTCATTGACAATGGTCTTGTTTGCAATCGACCGTGTGTAGTAGGGATGCGCCAAAATGAGCAGTGCCATAATATGTACCTAGTAACTATAAAAATAATAGTCACTATATTTTTTATATGGATGGCGTACAATAACTATCAAAGTTGATAGCTTAGAGATATTGATGGAAACTGTTGAAAATAAATGTGAAATAAAAATGAATGGTAAAATCTATCCATGTCATATCAGTATGGCAATGGATTTAGTCGGGGGGAAATGGAAAAGTGTAATTCTTTACTATCTCAAAGATGGAGCAAAACGCTTTAATGAAATTAAACAATTGATGCCAACAATTACTGAGATGACACTCAGCCTGCAACTTAAGCAATTAGAACAAAGTGGATTGGTTTCTAGAACCGTGTACGGAGAAAAAGCACCAATCAAAGTAGTCTATGAAATGACCGATTTAGGACATTCTTTTAAGCCTGTTTTAGAATCATTGTCTATTTGGGCACATGGCATGCTTAATGAAGATTTAGATTAAAAAATAATTAAATGCTATTGCGGAATAGGACTAAAAACAAATCTGATTGAAGAATATAAAGACTTGAATATTTTCGCCCCATCACTGCGCATGGGGCATTTTTTTGCCCACAAAATAGTCATAAATTTTGATCAATCGCAGTAAAAGTACGCTTAGAAATTGGCACATTTTCTGCATCTATAGGGGCGTAATACAAAAATTTAATTTGGTAATACTGATGTCTATTCTTCTATGTGTACAAATGGCAGATGGTCATCAGACTCTTATGTAGGAGTGGTGCGATGAATCATGTAAAAACAGCAGACAAAAAAGTACATCCGCTCAAAACATTTTTTGTCGAATTATTCAGTGTACGCGCTGGTCTGTATATCAAACAAACACACTCAGTCCATAAATCAAAAGGATAGCACTGTGCCTAAACAAAAATTGGCTCGGATCAGTATTACTGTACCTGAAATGACACTCAATGCCCTCGACCAGAAAATTGTTGATCAACACTATGAAAGCCGATCACAAGCAATTGTGGACATGATCAACAAACATTTGATTGCAGAGCAGGTTCAAGCCAATGAAGTGATGGTGGGGACATTAACCATTCTTTATGATGCAGGGCAGATGCCACTTAGAAATCAACTAATTGATTTACAACAACAGTTTTTAACCCAAGTGATCAGTTCACTACATATTCAACTTGATCAGCAAAAAATCTTGCAGGTGATGTTGATGCAAGGTGCAAGCTCAGAGCTCAAGCAAATTAGTCAGCAATTTATTGCACTCAAAGGCGTGATTAAAGGGCATTTAGAACTTATGGATGCAGTGATGCCTCCGATTCTACAAAATGATTAAATCAGGAGTATGGTCATGCAAGACTTATGGACGATCCAAGATTGGAAAAATGCGTATGCAAATCAGCAAATCGATATTGATGGTTTAATCGACTATGTTAAAACCATAAAAAATGATGATCATGCTTGGATTGAAATCGCATCTTCAGCACAAATACAGATGCAAATTGAGTATTTAAAAACTCAAAATTGCGATGATCTACCTCTCTATGGTGTGCCCTTTGCAGTCAAAGACAATATTGATGTTGCTGGTTTTCATACAACAGGTGCATGTAAAGAAGCTGAATATTTAGCAAATACAGATGCTTTCGTTATTGCTAAGCTTAAACAAGCAGGTGCAGTCGTTGTTGGAAAAACTAATTTAGATCAATTTGCAACAGGTTTAGTAGGGGTACGTTCGCCGTATGGTGCAGTAAAAAATAGCTTTAATCCAGAATATATCAGTGGTGGTTCTAGTTCTGGATCGTCTGTGGCTGTAGCGAATGGAATTGTACCTTTTAGTCTAGGTACAGATACGGCAGGTTCAGGTCGAGTCCCAGCAGGTCATAACAATATAGTTGGATTGAAACCTACAAAGGGATGGTTTTCCACCACAGGTTTGATGCCTGCGTGTAGAACACTGGATGTGATTTCAATTTTTGCACTGACCAGTGATGATGCTTGGCTGGTTGCAACATTGATGCAAGGTAATGATAAAACAGATGCTTATTCGCGTAGTCATCCTGCCAATGTTGAAACACAATTTTCTAAAGGTAAAATTGCGATACCTGCTCAACTTGAGTTTTATGGTGATATTGAATCCGAGAAAGCATTTAAAATTGCCGTAGAACGTGTTCAGGCACTTGGATATGAGGTTGAATCTATTGATTTTACGGATTTCAACCTTTTGGCGAGAGCACTTTATAATGATGCTTGGGTTGCAGAGCGAACGGTTGCTGTCGAAGCGCGAGTCTCTCGGCAACAAGCGCATCCAGTGATTGCACAAATCATTGCGCAAGCAGATCAGTTTAAAGCTTCAGATACATTTAAAGCTGAGTATCAACGGGCTGAATTAGCACAAAAAATTAATCTTCAGTTACAAGCCTATGATGCATTGTTGGTACCGACTTCACCGACGATTTATCGGATCAGTGAAGTTGAAGCAGATCCACTCAATAAAAATTCACATATGGGGGCATATACCAACTTTGTAAATTTTGCTGATCTAGCTGCGATTGCCTTACCCAATATCATTCGTGCAGATGGTCTGCCAAGTGGCGTGACTTTTATTGCATCTGCTTGGTATGACCAAGCATTGGCAAAATTTGCCCAACAATGGCAAACACTCACAGAACTTCCTCTTGGCACGTCATCATATCGTTATCAAAAAAGCTTTGAAATTGAATCACAAAACTCGGTAAAGCTCGCTGTTGTCGGTGCGCATCTTTCAGGGATGCCTTTGAATTTTCAATTGACAACCCGGCAAGCGACATTGCTCGCAAAAACCCGAACGGCTAAAAGCTATAAGTTATTTGCTTTGAAAAATACTGTTCCACCGAAACCGGGATTGCAATTTGATGTTGATGGTACTGCGATAGAGGTTGAAGTTTGGGAGATTCCTTTGGCGAATTTTGGGGCAATCGTCGCTGAAGTTCCATCACCACTAGGCATTGGCAATCTACAGCTTGAAGATGGGACATGGGTGAAAGGTTTTATTTGTGAAGCTTATGCGATTCAAGAGGCTGTCGATATCAGTCACTTTGGTAGTTGGCGTGCCTACATCAAGTCACTCAGTCCGTCAAATACAAAATTTAACTGTGAGAACGTTGGGGGAGTTTCGGTATGATTCGTAAATCTTTTTTATCTATATCCATTTTAACTACAGTTTTAATATCAGGTTGTGACAACACAGCAAAAGTGCCAGAAGCCAAAGAAAATAAGCAAACCACAGCAAACGCACAACCGATTACGATTGGTTATAGTGATTGGCCGGGATTTGTTGCATGGCAAGTTGCGATTGAAAAGGGGTGGTTAAAAGAAGCGGGATTAAATGTTGATTTTAAATGGTTTGATTACTCCGCATCGCTTTCAGCTTTTTCAGCAAATCAATTGGATGCGGTATTTGTCACCAATGGAGATAATTTGGTGACTGCTTCAGGCGGTACGCAAGGCATGATGATTATGGCAACAGATTATTCTGCTGGAAATGATGTCATTATTGCCAAAGAGGGGATTAATCATATTCAGGATTTAAAAGGCAAATCGGTAGGTGTTGAAAAGGGATTGGTGGACCATTTACTGCTTGCAACAGCGATGTCAGATCAGAAAATTCCCATTAATGAAATCAAATTGGTGAATTCTGCGACCAATCAATTGCCTCAAGTGTTTTCAAGTCCTGATATTTCAGCAATTGCAGTTTGGCAGCCTGTTGCCAGTCAAGCATTAAAAGCCGTTGCAGGATCAAAAATCATTTATACATCGCAAGATAAACCGGGTTTAATCTATGACACATTAACGGTCAATATGAGTCATTTAACTGCGCATAAAGAGGAATGGAAAAAAGTTCTGCAAGTGTGGGATAAAACGGTGAAATATATCAACGATCCGGCTACACATGCAGATGCAGTCAAAATTATGGCAAATCGTTCAGGTGTCGATCCGAAACAATACGAAACGATGGTGAATGGTACACATTTACTGGATATTTCAGCCAATAAAAAAGTCTTTAGCAAAGGTAATGGTTTTGATTCGATATATGGTTCGTCCTATCATGTGAATAAATTTAATGTACAGAATGGCATCTATAAAACTGAGCAAAATGTAGATGGTTTGATTTATCCAACCTTATTACAAGACTTACCATAAAGGGATTTGCGCTAATTGGATTGGTCTGGAGAGACATCTTTATGACCAATCGCGAATTAGCTAAAGACCCAATAGCCTAAGCAGTATCCTTCTGGAAACTTAAATAATTAGATAAGAAGCTTCACTGCTTCTTATTTTGTGAAAAGCTTTGATCAATTAGTGCAGACGATGCCTTAGTTTTCAGAGATGAAAAGATACCATCTCGAACATCGAGCTAATTTATTCAAAATAACTCGAACGCATATTATTTTCTTCCTCTACTCATATTGATCCGTATCATCGCCTGACTCAGTTGGGCTTTTAATTGTTTAGATCAAATCAAGCATAACAATATTTAAATCTGTTCATTCAGTATTATCTTTTTAAATATAGTCAAACTGTTGAAAAATTCATACAGTAGAATATCATTTCTCTTGATCAATAAAATTAAAGCGATCAATATATTGTTCGATGAAATAAGCCTAGCACTGCCACGCTTTAGCTCTAGAGTTTAAATTGTTTTGCGTAGGCGATACTTTACTTTTCAGAGATGAAAAGTAACAAAAATCTTCTGTTGAGCGAGGGGTACATCCTAATACCCCCGCTCAACATGGCGACATCCATGTCGCTTCGTGATAGCAAGACTGTTTATGATTCAAAAGTACAAAATAAATGAATCATCCAAATCACTTGTATGAATAATCAGGCGGTTTGACTATATGAGTCCAAATTGACTAAAAAGGATTTAAAAAAAGAAGATTGAGGCAAATGAGTAAGCCTCAAAATTTCATCAGCATAAACTTTACTTAAGCGAGTTCTGTGCTGTTTGAGAAAAGATGAATAATTGAAATCCCAATAATCATCAGGGAAAGTCCAAGAATAGCAGCTAAATCCAAGTGCTGTTTATAATAAAAAAAGCCAACCAAAGACACCAAAATAATGCCAGCACCTGACCATAAGGCATAGGTAATACCGACTGGAATGGTTTTCATGGTCAGGGATAAGAAATAAATCGCCACGGCATAGCCACAGATGGTGATGATTGAAGGAAAGAGTTGACTAAATCCTTCTGAAGCTTTCATAGCAGAGGTTGCAATGACTTCTGCCACAATTGCAATAATTAAATAGATAAAAGACATGGTTAAAATATGCTTCCTAGACACTTATTTTTGCATGATGGAAAAGGTGGTTGTGTTCCTGATCAAACCAAGCAAGGCTGGCATTTGATGTTGCTGTCTCTGTGGAAAAACAAAAATCTTGCTCAAAAGTATCAATGGTGAAATATAACTGGCAACGTTGTCCTTGAATAAAGCGTTGCTGTACCAATGTGTTGTCATCCAACTGAGTAAAGTGATCAAGTTCCATTTGTGTGCCAACTTGCTCCGTCACAGTACTGAGATCAATCATTTGCTGTCCAAAACTAATCGATACTTCGTAATCTTGGATATCTTGAACAGTGAAATCTTGCTGAGCAAAGGCTTCGGTCAAGGATTTCTCCATTTCTAAACGTTGTTGGATCTCAGGACGGCGTGATCGTGCAAAGGCAATAAAATGATCACAAATAATTAAGCCACCATCCGCAGGGTAACTTGTATTTAAATCCATATTGTCAATTTTAAATAAACGTAAACCCAGAAAAAGCCCACGTTTGGCTTGCTGACGCCAATCTTCAACATAAGCATGGCTCGGGGAAAATTCTAAAATGGCATTGCCAATCGCATAAAGTTTTGCTGGTTCAGGCCATTGAACATGATTTTGATAATTACTGGTGATTTGCCAAGAAAGTAGTTGCTGTTGCTCATCCCACAGTGTATTGCCAACCCAGCCTTGTCGCTCCAAAACGGGTGTTGTGTTTTGGCTTTTTAAACGTAAATCGATGGTGAATGATTTAGACTGAAACCAATAGACCAGGGTAGTTTCGTCAGTGAGCCCATTGGCAAAGCTAATACTTTTACGGCGAAAAGCACCCAACAAATACTCAGGGAGTAGGCATGTTGAAGTAGCAGATACTTTGAGTTGAGTACAGAGTGTTATGAGATTCATTGTGACTCCTCGTTTTGGTTTAAACCAAAGGAGTAAAGTGGTCTGGCATTCTCAAGTTGAATTTCACCACGTGCGACTTTATCTTTGAGATATTGAAATGTTTGCGCTGTTTGATTAAATAAATGCTCCCCACCTTTTAATGGCGCATAGTGAGCAGATTCAGGATTGATCAATGGCTGAATGATGTAGTCATAATCACATGAGAAAAAGAATGGAAAAGAATAACGTTCCTCAGCCACTTTCTTCACCCGATGTTTGGTGGCTAAATAACGTCCATTGGATAAAATCTCCATCATATCGCCAATGTTCATAATCAAGGTATTTTCAAGCAATGGTACATCTATCCATTGTCCAGCTTTATTGAGCACTTGTAAGCCAGGTGCGGTCGGGAGAAGTAAGGTAAAACATTCATAATCCGTATGCGCACCTATACCTTCTTTATCCTGAATATCCGCAATATATGGATAATGTATTAAGCGAAGTTGACTGGGCGCTTTTGAAATATGTGCATCAAAATAATGCTCATCCAAGTCCAATGCTAAGGCAAAACTTTGAAAAATTTGCTGCCCAATTTTTTTAATGTGTTGATAATAATTGGAAACATGCAATTTAAAGCTAGGATCATCAGGCCACTGAGTTGGACCTACCAGTGGGCGTCGATCTTCCAAACTGAGGTGATCATAATTCACATCATAAGCTTCTTTGAGGTCATAGGTATTTTCTACAAAACGTTCTTCCCCAATGGGCACATAGCCACTGTGATTCTCCGATAGACCAATATAATTCTGCATCTTTAAGGCTGTATCTTGGGCAAAATACTGTTGCGCCGTTTGATGGAGTTTTTCAAATAATTCAGGCTTAAATTGTTCACCTTTTAGATAAAGAAAACCAACATCTTTACAGGCTTGATCTAAAGCACGTGCGACTTTCAAGCGTTCATTACGATCAGCGCTACACAATAAAGAAATATCCAAAAGTGGTAAAACATAGCGATTTGTCATGAATATCACCAAAGTTGGTCGTCCAACAAAGAACTAAGCAATTTGGGTCGTCCCAAATGCGATAAGAAAGCGTTTATGGCTTATTTATCCGTACTGATTTGTGTCATACGTGGAATTTTCGGTAAATTTTGTAGTGCTGGATCAAGTTCATCTTCTTGAGCATGCACTAACTGATCAACGCGAGCTCTGAGTTGTTTGAATGCAGAGCTGTTGATTAAGTCTGTTGAACGTGGACGAGGTAAATCGACTTCAATGATCTCTTTGATTTCACCGGGGTTGGCTTTGAGTGCCACAATACGATCAGCCAACAATATGGCTTCATCCATATCATGGGTCACAAAAATAATCGTGATGTCTATGTTTTGCCATAAATCCATCAGATGTTTTTGCATCTTTTGGCGAGTATGCGGATCTAATGCGCCAAAAGGTTCATCCATCAATAAAATTTTAGGTTCATTGACCAAAGCACGTGCAATAGCGACACGTTGTTTCATCCCACCTGATAACTGATGAGGATATTGATTTTCATATTTTTCTAAACCAATGATATTAATCCATTCACGTGCATGGGATTCAGCAGAGATTTGACTGATACCTTTCATTCGTGGGCCAAACATGACATTTTCTTTGACTGTTTTCCAAGGAAATAGCGTATAGCCTTGGAACACCATACCCCGTTCAGGACTAGGACCTGTAATACGCTCGCCATCGACCAAGACCTCGCCACTGTGATAAGGATCTAAACCCGCAATCACACGGCTTAAGGTGGATTTCCCGCAACCAGAAGGACCAATCACACAAACAAATTCTCGTTTATGGATTTTTAAATCAAGCTGTTTTAACACCACTCGTTCAGACTTGCCATGTTTAAATACTTGGCTGAGTTGTTTGGTCTCTAAAATGACAGGACGTGCATAGATCTTTTGAAAATATTCATGTGAGTTAAAAGTTGAATCATTCATTATTTTGCTCCTATTTTCCATGCAAACATACGCTCACCCAACTTCATCAACACCCAATCACAAACTAAGCCGATCACCCCAATAATTAAGATTGCGGCATACACATTGTCAAAGTTTTGATAGCGCGCTTGTTGGGTGATAAACCAAGTGATACCAGAGGTTGTTCCGATCAATTCAGAGACGATTAAATAGGTCCATGCCCAACCCAGTAGCACTCTTAAATCGCGGTAGATATCAGGAAATGCGGCGGGAATAACGACATAAAACAGACTTTTCAATTTATTGGTTCCTAGGGTATAACCCGCTTCAACCAATCCTTGATCAACCATGCGTGTGGTGTTGGCGATAATCAAAATTTGCTGAAAAAGTGTACCAATGACAATGATTGCAATTTTCGGTGCATCATTAATCCCTAAAATCGCTACAGCCAAGGCACCGAATGCAGGTGCAGGCAAATAGCGAAAGAATTCAACAAAAGGTTCAGTGAGTAGAGATATTTTTTGTGAGAAGCCACAAAGAATTCCCAGTGGGATACCAACAATTGAGGAAATCAGAAAAGCTGAAAAAACAATTTTAATACTGTGCCACAAACTTTGATGAAACCAAGGCGTATCAGGTTGTTCGGGTGGCGTGGTAAAAGCAGTTACCAATGCTTTAGCAACTTCATGTGGAGCTGGTAAGTAAATTGGATTGACCAAAACACCTTGTGGCGGTGCAGAATGGTGATCTACAGCATTTTGTGCCTCACTATAGAACACATTTTTATCGACACGGCTTCCGACTTGCAGATATGAAACACTTCCTGAATCGGTAATTTGCACTTGTGGATGCCAAATAAAAGGTAAATAACTAACAGCACACCAGAGACATATAGGGATCAGAAAAGAGCACAAGCTTAAGATCAGCTTGTTCTTTTGACCCATATCCTTTGCGACATAACCCATATTTGTCATCCTCATTCTTTGCTTGAGTATTACGATTATTAAAAAACGTAATATTGATTAAGCAAAATGAGTGCCATAAGGCAAAAGACATGAGATTGAAGTAAATAAAAAAGTAAGTGATGTGTTCAAACAGTTGAGAGGTTTGAAACATGATGCTTTTAAAAAGCATTTAAAATAAACAGATAATCAAATAGTGTTGAATGAAATTATTGAGAATGAAATATAGTCAAAACGTCTGATTATTCATACAAGTAATTTGGATGATTCATTTATTTTGTACGTTTTAATCATAAACAGTCTTGCTATCACAAGGCGACATGGATGTCGCTATGTTGAGCGGGGGTATTAGGATGTACCCCTCGCTCAACAGAAGATTTTTGTTACTTTTCATCTCTGAAAAGTAAAGTATCGCCTACGCAAAACAATTTAAACTCTAGAGCTAAAGCGTGGCAGTGCAAGGCTTATATCATCGAACAATATATTCATCGCTTTAATTTTATTGATCAAGAGAAATGATATTCTACTGTATGAATTTTTCAACAGTTTGACTATAGATAGAGTATTTAAGAATAAAGAGGACAAGCGTTGTGCGCTTTGAGGATGCTGTTCATGAATTGAATTCACACTTGTTGTTAAAATTGAACCATAAAGAAGCCGTTCTATTCAATTGAATACAACGGCATTTTGATTGCACAAAAATATAGATCATGATTCACTAAAGTTGAACATCAAAGCATATTCAATTTAGGTGGATAAAATTTAATTTAAAATGGAAGCGGTTCTAATCCTTTGACGATATCGTTAAATTCAGAACCGTTCAGCCAAAATGATTTCTTTAAAAATAGTGTAGTCATGATACTTTCAGCATCATCACTGTTGGTGTTTTCACAGAACAAACCATATTGACTGCCAAGCACATTATTGTCTTCAATTAAACGAATATAGTACGCATGTTGTTCATCAGCATAACCAAGAATTGCATCACGTTGAGTAGCCATTTTTATGTCTCCACATAGAAAATCAATCAAATAAGTGCATAACGATGACCAGAGAACTTGTTCAAAGAAATCAATAAAATAACATTGAGCTTATATTGTAAATTATTGATTTATGATAAGTATATTGATTGTCTTTGACATCCTTGTTCAAAGAAATGTATCAAAACTGATCGATAGGGTTATTGTTATTCAAAAAAAACTTGCCGTCAACTTGAATTTGTAACTTTTTCAAGGTATATTGATTTTACTGGTTTTTATGTAGCATACAGGATAAAAAATGACTAAAAAAGTAGAATTTGAACATGGAGGTGCGAGAGCCAATGCTGGACGAAAAGCACAATTCAGTGAGCCTACCAAAGTAATCCGTGTGCCTGAATCCCAAGTTGATTTTATCAAAAATTGGTTACTGAAAAATTTCAGCAATGCACAGCTAAGTGATTTTAGCTCGACTATGCATATCCAAACAGTTCAAGCAAAAAACGATAAGATTTATCAAATTCCTTTAGCGACCGAACGAGTTGCAGCAGGTGTGCCGTTTTCTGTTCAGGACACGATTGAACAATCTTTGGATATGAATGAATATCTGATTCGAAATGAAAGTTCGACTTTTATTGTTAAAGCCAATTCTCTTTCAATGTTGGATGTGGGGATAGATATTGAAGATCCGTTGATCGTCGATCGCAGTATCACGGCAAAGTCTGGTGATATCGTGATTGCGCGTATTGACAATGATTTTACCGTGAAGCGCTTAATGATTGATAAGCATTTTGATCCACCTAAAGTTTGGTTAAAAGCAGAAAACCCTGAATTTAAGAATATTTATATTGAAGAAGGGCAAGAGTTTGAAATTTGGGGTGTCGTCACCTATAACTTAAAGCGTATGCGTTGATGAGCTTCTTTTTTAATTGTCTCTAATTACTCAAGCTAGCAACATTCGTGTTGCTTTTTTTGATCGAATTTTAAGTAAAGTGAATGCATTACATGAAAAAATGAGTTGATATATTCACTACATTAAAAACCTGCCTTTAGCTGAATTAGCTGTTTATAAACATGCTCGCTTCAAGCAAGCATGCTCAAAATTCATAAATACCAAAATTTAAAAAATATTAATTCGGCATATTTCTTGCTGTTGTTCGCTTAATTAATTTATCGAATGGTAAAAAATGAAAGAGAAGATTTTTCCTTGTAGCAACGGACAAGATGCCGAATTCGTCATTTTGTCTTCAGGTTTAGGTGGACATGCAACATTCTGGCAACCGCAGATTGAGCCGCTAACGCAATATTTTCATGTCTTGGTTTATGATCAAGAAGGCTGTCATGCAGATTCAGCCCATTTGCCTCAATACTATTCCATTCAAAATATGGCTGAACAAGCCCTCGCAATTTTGCAAAAGTATAAAATCGATAAATGTCACTTTATTGGGCATGCCTTAGGTGCAGTGATTGGAGCTGAACTGGCTGTGCTGGTACAAAATACTTCGATTTCTTTATTGGGTTTAACCATGATCAATGCTTGGGATACTTTGGATCCCCACACACAAAAATGTTTTCAAACTCGAATCGCTTTATTAAAAGATTCTGGGGCAGAAGCTTATGTGCGTGCACAGGCTTTATTTCTTTATCCTCCTGCTTTTATTTCAAAAAATCACCAAGAAATACAACAGATAGAGAATATAGGACTACAAGACTTTCCTCCATCGCACAATGTAATGGCACGATTGAAAGCACTGATGGAATTTGAAATTTTACCCATTCATCGAAAGGCTTTATTGAATACAGACTTGTATTACATTGCCAATAAAGATGATTTTCTAGTGCCTTATCAAAAAAGTCACGATCTTCAAGCAGCATTAGGGCATGGGGACTTAACCGTATTGGACTATGGTGCACATGCTTCAACAATCACTGACAGTAAAACACTCAATTATTTGTTGATTAAAAACTTAAAAGGATAAGCGCGATGAGTAAGCAAGAAAATATAGATTTAGATCAATTGTTTCATCAAGCCAGAACACATAATGGCTGGTTAGATCAGCAAATCTCAACTGAACAAATTCACAAAATCTATGACTTGGTTAAAATGGGACCGACATCAGCCAATTGTTGTCCTGCACGATTTGTATTTTTAACGACGGCTGAGTCAAAAGCCCAGCTTAAACCTGCGTTGTCTACAGGAAATATTGAGAAAACCATGTCGGCGCCTTTGACCGTATTAGTCGCCACAGATCAAAAGTTTTATGATCAATTTGGTAAATTATTTCCGCATGCCGATGCGAAGTCTTGGTTTACGTCAAGCCCTGAACTGACACAAGAAACAGCGTTTCGTAACAGTTCAATGCAGGCTGCTTATTTGATTTTAGCTTGTCGGAGTTTAGGGCTAGATACGGGACCAATGTCTGGCTTTAATCCTCAAAAAGTAAATGATATTTTCTTTAAGAATACGGATTATCAAATTAATATGATCATTAATATTGGATATGGAGATCATACAAAAATATATTCAAGACTACCTAGGTTAGATTTTTTGGAAGCATGTAAAATATTATAAATAATATTTAAATAAGAAAGAATTAAATTAAACCGTATCTATTTTTGATGCGGTTTTTTATTTGATGTAAGTATTTAATTGAGAAGTTTTAGAAATGATCTAATTCGGCGCATTTTGCACCATTTTAGTTTATTGGTGTTTCCATAATATAAAACTATTTTTTACCAAAAGGTAAAATAAAAATTGAATATTAAAAATTAAATATAATAAACAATAGGATAAATTTAGTGGCACGCACTATGCATTATTAAAAATATCAAAGCATCTAAATTTTAGTTTATGGCGAAGTGTTTTTGATTAGAATATTTTTTATGCAGTGAGGTTTAAAGATGAAAATAGGTGTATTTTGTCCGATTGGAAACAATGGCTGGTTGCTTTCAGAAAATGCTCCGCAATATAAACCAACATTTGAGTTGAATAAACAGATTGTACAACGCGCTGAATATTATGGTTTTGATTTTGCGCTTTCTATGATTAAACTCCGCGGTTTTGGCGGTAAAACTGAATTTTGGGATTATAACTTAGAAACTTTTACATTAATGGCAGGTCTTGCGGCTGTGACCAGTAAAATTAAAATTTTTGCGACAGCAGCAACGTTGGTGATGCCTCCAGCAATTGTGGCACGAATGGCTTCAACCATTGACTCAATTTCGAATGGACGATTCGGTTTAAACGTTGTTACGGGATGGCAACCAACTGAATATACACAAATGGGCATGTGGCCTGAGAATGATTATTTTGCCAAGCGTTATGATTATTTGTCGGAATATGTCGAAATTTTACGTGAGTTATGGGCAACAGGAAAATCAGATTTTAAAGGTGAGTTTTTCCAAATGGATGATTGCCAAGTCAAGCCAACACCGCAAGCGGACATGAAAATTATCTGTGCAGGGCAGTCTGAGACAGGTCTCGCGTTCTCTGCACAATATGCAGACTATAACTTTGTTTTTGGAAAAGGGCTAAATACACCAACTGCCTATGCTGAAATCAATGATCGCTTAAAAGTACATACAGATCGAACAGGGCGTGAGGTTCAAACTTATGTGCTGTTTATGGTGATAGCAGCTGAAACAGATCAAGAAGCAATGGATAAATGGAAAAATTACAACGCAGGCGCAGATGTAGAAGCAATTAACTGGCTGATGAATCAAGGAGGTAAAGATCAAACATCTGGCACAGATACCAATATTCGTCAAATGGCGTCTAGCGTATCTCCTGTGAATATCAATATGGGTACGATCGTGGGGGCGTATGACAATGTTGCCAAGATGCTGGATGAAATTGCTGAAATAGATAGGACGGAAGGGATTTTATTAACTTTTGATGATTTTGTACAAGGTGTGGAGGATTTTGGTCAGCGTATTCAACCCTTGATGAAAAGTCGTGAAGCTGTTGTTGCAAGTTATCAAGAACCTAGCCAAACCATTTTGGAGAAAAGCGCATGAATATGATGGAAAACAAACAAGCTCTATCGAACATTGTTTGTGCTGATTTTACCTCTCAAGCAGGTACGGGAAAACTTTTAAAGGCTGAACCTGAATCTATTCAACTGGCACCTGAGCATACAGCACTTATTGTGATTGATATGCAAAATGCTTATACCTCGCTCGGTGGTTATTTAGATCTGGCTGGCTTTGATGTTTCAAAAACTCAACCTGTGGTCGCAAATATAAAAAAAGCGGTTAATGCTGCACATACTGCGGGTATCCAAGTGATCTATTTTCAAAATGGTTGGGATGATCAATATCAAGAGGCAGGTGGTTTAGGTTCACCGAATTTTCATAAATCCAATGCATTAAAAACTATGCGTAAAAAACCAGAGTTGGCAGGCAAATTATTGGCAAAAGGTGGCTGGGATTTTGCATTAATCGATGAGTTAAAACCTGAAGCTCAAGATATTGTTATTGAAAAACCTCGTTATAGCGGCTTCTTTAATACTGCTTTAGATAGCATGTTACGTGCTCGTGGTATACGAAATCTGGTTTTTGTCGGCATCGCCACCAACGTTTGTGTCGAGTCAACCTTGAGGGATGGTTTCTTTTTGGAATATTTTGGCATCGCGCTAGAAGATGCTTGTTATCAGGCAGGTCCAGAAGAAGCTCAAGTCGCAGCTTTATATAACATTAAAACTTTTTTGGGATGGGTATCAAATACCACTGCATTTGTAGAAACTTTTCAATCACCTCAAGAAACTACAGTGGTTTTAAGTCAATCTGCCTAAGTATTTTTTAATGATTTATCCATTTTTGCCACCTGTTAATGATTCAGTTTATGGCGGAGATGGACTTTGTAAAATAAGGAATTTTAAATGTCTAAACAAGTTGTAATCCCAGCAGGAACTTCTAAACCACTCGCCCCTTATGTTCCTGCAACTAAAGCAGACAATATCGTTTATGTTTCAGGCACTTTGGCATTTGATGAAAATAATGATGTGGTTTATGTCGGCGATGCTGCGGGACAAACTCGGCATATTCTAGAAACCATCAAAAGAGTGATAGAAACAGCGGGTGGAACGATGGATGACGTCACGTTTAATTCAATCTTTGTCAAAGATTGGGCAGATTATGCTGCGGTGAATACAGTTTATGCTGAATATTTTCCCAATGATAAACCCGCACGCTACTGTGTTCAGGTGGGGTTAGTCAAACCCGATGCTCTCGTTGAAATTGCATCTGTTGCACATGTGGGATAAGCCTTCGTTCAATTTTATTAATCACCTGAATTTAATTTCTCAACGATATTTTTAACCCCTTTGAACATTTGTGCATCGGGGTGGGAGAGCCATGATGCAAATGATCAAACCAACCAACACAGTCGTAGGTGAAATAATTGAATTCACTCAAGCCAATGTTCATTTAGAAGTCGATCAAACCTTATTCAGACAGGGGATGTCCAATTTAGGTGCGGCAGTCAATGTAATCACCACTAAAGGCAAGGCAGGGCAAGCAGGTTTTACAGCTTCCGCAGTATGTAGTGTGACTGATACACCACCCACTTTATTGGTCTGTTTAAATCGATCTTCTTCTGTATACAGTACATTTTCAGAAAATAAAGTTTTATGTGTCAACACATTAGGGTCAAATCAGGCAGATTTATCTAATTTATTTGGTGGAAAAACACCCATGCAAGAAAGATTTGCACAAGCCAACTGGAGTGAGCTGATCACTGGATCACCCGTGTTGGAGAGTGCATTGATTTCGTTTGATTGTGAAGTTGTTTCGAGTCAATCCGTAGGAAGCCATGATGTGCTGTTTTGCCAAGTCAAAGCGATAAGACACAATCCAGACTTAAATGCGCTTCTGTATTTTAAACGTAACTATTGTGAACCTCAAAACGTATGTTGATTTTTAAATATGGGGAATTAAAAAATGGCGACAAAAGAACCGTGGTTTGCTTCATTTAAACCTTATACAGGAAATTTAGACCAAACACCTGTGCAGATTGACGAGTATTTACCAGCAGGAAAAAGCATCGTACTGGGCTTACAACATGCTTTTGCAATGTTTGGTGCAACTGTTTTAGCACCTTTATTGATGGGTTTTGATCCGAACTTAACCATATTCATTACAGGGATTGGCACAATTTTATTTTTCCTCATGACTGGTGGAAGAATGCCGAGTTATCTCGGGTCGAGTTTTGCATTTATTGGTGCTGTAGCTGCAGCAACAGGTTACGCAGGTGTTGGAACAAATCCCAATATCGCAGTAGCTTTGGGAGGAACTATTGCCTGTGGTTTGGTTTACGCTGCCATCGGTTTAATCGTGATGAAAACAGGAACAGGTTGGATAGAAAAACTGATGCCTCCGATCGTTACTGGGGCAATTGTCATGATCATTGGACTAAACCTTGCACCGGTCACCATTAAAAGCGTTTCAGCCAATTCTTTTGATACTTGGATGGCAATTCTCACAATCGTGTGTATTAGTATCATTGCTGTGTTTACCCGAGGGATGATGCGTCGACTTTTGCTCTTGCTGGGATTGGTCTGTGCATATGTCTTGTATTTTATTCTTGCCAATGTCATGGGACTGGGCAAAGCCATTGATTTTGCCGTGATCAATAATGCCGCTTGGTTTGGATTACCACATTTTGTTGCACCGACATTTAATGCCAATGCGATGCTTTTGATAGCACCTGTTGCCATCATTCTTGTTGCGGAAAACTTAGGTCATTTTAAAGCGGTCTCTGCCATGACTGGGCGAAATTTATCACCTTATATGGGGCGCGCATTTTTTGCTGATGGTGTTTGTACAACTTTATCAGCATCAGTCGGTGGCACAGGAATGACCACTTATGCTGAAAATATTGGCGTGATGGCGGTGACCAAGATTTACTCGACGACCGTATTTGTGATTGCTGGTATTTTTGCCATCTTATTGGGGTTATCACCTAAATTTGGTGCGGTCATCAGTACCATTCCAGTCGCTTTACTGGGCGGAGCGTCTATTGTGGTGTTTGGTTTAATTACTGTGGCAGGCGCAAAAATTTGGATAGATAACAAAATTGATTTTACTAAAAATAGTACCCTTATCATTGCTGCTGTCAGTCTGATCATGGGAGCGGGGAATTTTAGCGTGCATATTGGTTCGTTTGATTTAGGCGGTATCGGTACAGCCACTTTGACTGCAATTATTCTAAATTTATTCCTCAACCGCGGCGAAAAGCCATCTGGTGCAGTGCAGACGGAATCTGATGAAAGTATCAAGTCATTTACGCATAGTGCTTAAAACGGAGATGGATGTGATGAGCAATAATACAAAAGACAGTGAGTTGCCCCATGTCGCATTCATCGGGCTTGGGGCAATGGGATGGCATATGGCTTCCCATCTGCCAAAGGTATGTAAAACAGTAAAAGTCTGGAATCGAAATTTTGAAAAAGCCCAACAACATGCGCAAAGCTTTGGAACAATTGCTGTAAATTTACAAGAAGCAGTACAGGCAGACATTATTTTTTCTTGTTTACCCACCAGTGCAGATATTGAAAACTTGATTGCAAGGGTCAGTTTAAAAGCTGGAAGTATTTGGGTGGATTGTACCAGTGGGGTTCCCAGTTCAGCGTGTCAATTGGCAGAAAAGCTAAAAAAGTTAAATATTGATTATTTGGATGCACCTGTTTCAGGACAAACCATCGGAGCAGAAAATGGCACTCTGACCGTGATGTTGGCAGGTCATTATGATGCCTGTCTACGTGCAAAGCCATTTATTCAAGCCTTTGCTGATCTCATTGAATATGTGGGCGAAAGTGGTTCTGGTTTTGCAGTAAAAGCTGTTAACAATAGTTTAATGGCTGTGAATCTTTGGGCAGCCGCCGAAGGGCTAAGTATTTTAAAAGCCCAACAAGTGGATTTAGCAGCGGCGCTTAACTGTATCAATCATTCCAGTGGGCGAAGTGGTATGTCTGAAACCATCGTTGCACAGAGAATCTTGAATGGTGCATTTGATCGAAGCTTTGCTTTAAACCTGCTTCAAAAAGATATGGGGATCGCTATAGATTTAATGCGTCATAGCCAGCTCGAACTTCAAGTATTGCAAACAACCCATGCTTGCTATGATCTGATTAAAACAACAGATGCAGCATCCATGGACTTTTCAGCAGCAATACAACGTTTGGAGCAAGACACAGGCTACAAATTACGGTTTTAATGACTTGGTTTTAAATATTTGAAATTTAAATAATATTTAATTTATCTTATTGCTATTCTAGCAATAGAAATATCTCAAAAATGTTGATCTCTATATTGAATGCCCTGTGCGACAATTTTTGTCGCACAGGGCATTTTTGTATCTAGTAATAGTTTTCCCAATTTATATAATAGAACCTGTAAGCACGATGAGATTTAAAATATGAATGATTTAATTAAAGTACGCGACGTTTTAAAGAATATTCAAAATCAACATAATAAAAATCGAGCCATTTCTTTGGTAGGAATGGTTGATTTAAATGAACTTGATATTACATGGTTGATTGAAGAAAATTATATTGAAATTGATGATGCTATTTCATATTTAGATAATAAAAACATTGTTTTTATTAAGGATTTAACTTTTAAAGGTAAAAAATTACTCTACCAACTTAGTGTCTAGTTAAGTTTTATAAAAACAATAAGACATGAATAAGAATAAGATAAAACAATAATCGTTTTTTATTTTTTTTTGAAAAAAATAATAATAAGAATATGGCTGAATAACAATAAGTGAAAAAGAAAAATAAATAACAATAAAATATGATAATTGATAATTTTAAATCCAAATCAATAGGTCAATATTGGTTTGGATTTTTTACGTTTAAAATAAGCAATATTATGCATGGGCGCGTCATTCACGAATTAAAACTTGTATCGTGGTGGAACACTGGTTAAAAATGAATAACGATCAATCGATACTAAAAAGGATTTTAGGATGAAACGACCAAAGTATATGCAAAAATCAGAATGGGAAGCACGTTGCCAGTTGGCAGCACTGTATCGTTTAATTGCATATTTTAAAATGACAGATTTGATTGATACACATATCAGTTTACGCGTTCCCGATGAATCTGATCATTTTCTGATTAATCGTTATGGCGTGACTTTTGATCAAATGACTGCTTCTGATTTGGTCAAAATTGACCATCAAGGCAATATCGTGGCGAAAGGTGATCAAGGTAAGATGGTCAATGTTGCTGGATTTGTGATTCATTCTGCCTTACACCATGCCAATGATCAGATTAACTGTGTGATTCATACCCATACAGCAGATGGTATTGCCGTTTCTGCACAAGAAAAAGGGTTATTGCCTTTGTCTCAACATGCACTGAAGTTTTATAACAATATTGCCTATCATGAGTATGAAGGGATTGCTTTTTCAACCGAAGAACGTGAGCGTTTAGTTAAAGACCTTGGTGAGCATCGTTGTATGATCTTACGCAATCATGGTTTATTGGCAACAGGGAATAGCATAGCTCGAGCATTTCATGAAATTTATTTTCTTGAACGTGCCTGTCAGATTCAGATTAAAGCCATGAGCAGTTCAAAGTTACATTATCCGAGTAGAGAGGTTTCAGAATATACTGTGAAGCAATTTGAAAGTGAAGCTGCTGAACCGATTATCTGTGCAGCTTGGAATGCTGCATTATCATTGATCAAAGATCAGAAAAAGGATTATTGTCGTTGAGTGGGGGAGTACTCGCCCTATCTTGAGCTGAATAGGCAGTTTTGAAATAGTATAAAAAAACCTCCATATATTGCATATGGAGGTTTTTATTTCAGCAGGATTAACTGTTTAAATCAAACCAAATAAATTGGCTGTTTTCATGTGCAGTGAGTGTTGAATCTTCATCAAATAAGTAAGCATCGCCTGCTTTCAGTACTTGACCGGCAATATCAATCTCACCTTCGATCACATGCACATAGTTAAATTTTTGAGTCGCTTTAACGTCTAAGCTGCGATCTTTTTCCAAATACGCTGCTTTGATTTCAGCATTTTGACGAATGTGCATAGGAGCATCATCATTTGGACCAACAATCAATTGCCATTCATTCGGTGATTTTTTAGGATCACGTTCGATTTGTTGATAATTCGGTTCAGCATCACGAACATTTGGAATCACCCAGATTTGAAGCATATGAACAGCTTCATCACCTTGGTTAATTTCGCTGTGTTGTACACCAGTACCTGCACTCATCAATTGCCATTCACCTGCATTGATATGACGTTCATTTCCCATACTGTCTTTATGTGAAATTGTGCCTTTCAATACACAGGTCAAGATTTCCATATTGTCGTGAGGATGAGTACCAAAGCCATTGTGTGCGGCAATCGTATCGTCATTGATTACACGTAAAGATCCTACACCCATGTATTTTGGGTCATACCAGCTACCAAATGAGAAGCTGTGTTTGGTGTCCAACCAACCCATTTTGACATGACCACGATTTTCGCTGTGATGTAAAAAAGTATTCATCTCAAATCTCCAATTCTTTATTTTTTAACATGAGTTCATATTAGTATTTAAATAATTGAGATGAAATAATGAAATTACAACACATTGTTTTGTTTTTGCAACGCTGTTTAACAGGTGCTTTAAATAAAAAAACCAGTGCATTAGCACTGGTTCTATACGGTTAAAGTCTTTGATTATTCAAGGAACTTAACGGTAACACCTGATTTCACTTTTTTACCGAGATCATTTGCATCCCAGTTGGTTAAGCGGATACAACCATGCGATGCAGTCTTAGAAATCGCAGATGGGTTTGGTGTACCATGAATACCAAATGATTTTTTGCTTAAACCAATCCAGATATTACCTACAGGTGCATTAGGACCAGGTGGTAATGACAGTGGTTTCAAGTTTTTACCTTGTACAAAGTTGCTCGGTGAGTAGCTGTACCACGGATTACGTGCTACACCAGTTACTTTATAAGTACCTGTTGGTGACGGAGTATCTGAACTACCAATGGTTGCAGGGAACGAGCCAACCATTTGGTTTTGCGCATTAAACAAATACAACTGTTTGGCGCCTTTATGCGCAACGATCAAATGAATGTTCTCAGGTAATTCGTTACGGATATTGGTAACAATGATTTTTTCGCCAACTTTGTTGAAGTTCGCTTTGGGATTAAGTTTCTTTAAGAAATCTTCATCCATATGGAACTTTTCGCCCAACATTTCTGTAACACGTGTGTAGTACAAACCCGGCATTTTTGCTTGTAATGCATAATCATGTGGGATTGATTTTGCATATGGACCTTTTAAGTCCTCCGCAGTGATAGCGTATTCAACAAAAGCTGGTTTGTTGCCTTGTTGAGTCACAAGTGCATCCCAAGTTTCTTTGGTTAATTCACCTGTCGGTTTAATACCATTCATTTGTTGGAATGAAGCAATGGCTTTCAAGGTGTTCATACCACTTGAACCATCAATAGCACCAGGAGAAGCGTGAGCATTATTTAACATGACATGCGCACGTGCATAAACAGGGAATTGTCCTCTGCCAATATTTTCATACCATTGAGCGTTGTTTATTCCGTCTAAAGTCCAAGATGCTTTAGCTGCATTTGGATTTGTAGGTGTTTTCGCTGGCGTAGTTTGTGGTGCAGATGGCGAAATTGCTGTATCTGAAGTTTTATCCTCAGTTTTTTCTAAATTCTGTAGCGTGTTTGCTGCTTTGTCCAAATCTTGTTGCTCTTGCGGACTGATCTGTGCTTCTACACTTGAAGCAGAACTGTCAATGGCAAGTGGATCGATAGGATCTTCAACAGGAGCAGCAACTTTTTTAGGCGTTAGCGGTTGCTCAGCTGTAGATGCAGCAAATGCTGTACCTGTTAACACACAGCTTAAACTCAAAGCAAGAATTGAGCGAACGAACATGTAGATCAACCTTAAGAATTATTCATAATTTATGACTAAAAATCTGCTTAAGTATTACAGAATTTATAAGGTGTTGCAGTATTTGTTTTGTGTTAATCATTTTTTTCTATAGACATTTTTGTCCCAGATGAGTTTTGTTTTGTTTTCGTATACAAAATTGCTGCTCAAATCAATAAGCTCAAAACTTTATTGAGAAAAATTTTCAAGAAATGAATATCAGTGGGACCTTTTTGTTATGATGGTGCGAAATTAATATTTGATTGGGAAAGTAAATGACGACCTTAAAAAATGATCGTTTTCTACGTGCCTTATTGCGTGAACCTGTAGATACCACACCAGTTTGGATGATGCGTCAAGCAGGACGCTATTTACCAGAGTATCGTGAAACACGTGCTAAAGCGGGTGATTTTCTTTCTCTTTGTAAAAATACTGAATTTGCTTGTGAAGTGACGTTGCAACCATTACGCCGCTATGAATTGGATGCTGCCATTTTATTTTCAGATATTTTGACAGTACCTGATGCTTTAGGTTTAGGGCTTTATTTCGAAACAGGTGAAGGACCTAAATTTCATAAAACTGTGCGTACCGAACAAGATGTCGCAAATTTACCCAAATTTAATGCCAAGTCTGATCTTGCCTATGTCATGAATGCAGTTTCAACTATTCGTTCTGCATTGGCGGGTCAAGTGCCTTTAATTGGTTTTTCAGGCAGCCCTTGGACATTGGCTACCTATATGGTTGAAGGTGGTTCAAGCAAAGACTTTCGATTCACCAAGCAAATGATGTATGCGCAACCCGAAGTCTTACATGCATTATTAGACCGTCTCGCTGATGCCGTAATTGATTATTTAAATGCCCAAATTGAGGCAGGTGCTCAAGCTGTTCAAATTTTTGATAGTTGGGGTGGTACATTAGCACATCGTGAATATCTAGAATTTTCACTGAAGTATATGCAAAAAATCGTTGCTGGATTAAAACGTGAAAATGAAGGGCGTAAAGTGCCTGTAATTTTATTTACTAAAGGTGGTGGTCAATGGTTGGAACCAATGATCGCGACAGATGCAGATGCGTTTGGTTTAGATTGGACAACACCTTTAAATGTTGCACGTCAAACAGTGAATGGACGAGCAGCATTACAGGGTAATTTAGATCCTGCAACGCTCTATGGTTCAGCCACGACGATTGCAAAAGCAACTCAGGCAATGTTGGATGATGCCTATGCGAATGGTGAAAAAACAGGTTATGTCGCCAATTTAGGTCATGGCATAACCCAGTGGGTGGATCCTGATCATCCAAAAATATTTATTGATACTGTACATGATTATAGTGCGAAATATTTAGGCTAAGTGTTTTTTATTAATCATATGATGAACTACTTTAAATCATTGTTTGAATTTCTATCTAAGGCAGCTTCAGCTGCCTTATTTGGTATTTTATTGCTGATCGCATTTATCATCACGGCTAAAATGGGAAGCCAAGAGTTTTACGGTTTTTTCCGTTATGACTATCTATTATTTTATGCACTCATTATTCAAGCCTGTTTGCTTTATCTAAAATTAGAATCATGGGCAGAAGCTAAAGTCATTGCTTTGTTCCATATCATGGCAATGGGCATGGAAATTTTCTTGACTCATCCGCAAATTGCTTCTTGGCAATACCCTCAACCTGCTGTATTTAAAATTTTAACTGTGCCTTTGTTTGCAGGGTTTATGTATTCAGCAGTCGGAAGTTTCTTTGCACGATCATTGCGCTTATACCAAGTCTCATTTTTAAATTTACCTCGTTTTGGCAATATGCTGAGTTTAGCTGTGTTGTCTTATATCAACTTTATGAGTAAATTTTTTATTCCAGATTTTCGCAATGTGCTTTTTATCTGGAGTGTAGTAATTTTCTGGAAAACTAAAATATCTTTCAGATTACAACAACATGAGTTTCAGCTTCCAATGTTGCCTGTACTGATTGTTTTGGCATTTATCATTTGGATTGCTGAGAATATCAGCACTTTCAATAAAATATGGCTGTATCCGAGTCAGGTCGATGCATGGCATATGGTGGGTTGGGGGAAACTCGGTTCTTGGTATCTGTTATTGCTTTTAAGCTTGGTCTTGGTGCTTAAGATTTTGGGAAATCGAATGGAAAATGGTGATTGGTCACTTAAAAAATACAATAATTAATTTTTAAGTGATTAAATTTTGATTTGCTTATCTGAATTTATGTGATAAATCTACGTGGGTGTAACATCCGTTGCATAGTTTGCAAAACAACAATTCACATATGTTGTATTAAAAATAATACATATGAAAATTCTGGAGACTTATATGTTAAAAAAAATCGCTTTAGCTACTGTATTGGCTGCGGGTTCTAGTGTTGCTATGGCTGATCCAGACGTCGGTTGTGGTGTGGGTTCTCAAGTTTGGGCTGGTCAATCTGGTAAAGTGCCTAAAATTTTAGCAGCTACCACAAATGGGCTGTTTACTAACCAATTACTCGGTATTACTTTTGGTACTTTAGGTTGTAATGGTAATGGTAAAGTGACTGCGCAAGTGGTTACTTTTACGAATGAAAACTCTGAATCACTGGCACGTGATATGGCTGTCGGACAAGGTGAAAGCTTAACTGTACTTGCATCTTTGTTAAATGTTAAAGATGCTGATAAGGCACATTTCTATGCTGTGGCTAAATCTAACTTTGCCAATATCTATTCAGTAGAAAATCAAAATTCTCTACAAGTATTGGCATCACTTCAACAAGTGATGGCAAATGATGCTGTTTTAAAAGCTTACGTTTAAGCCAGAAAAAACCCTGCTTTGGTGCAGGGTTTTTTTATTCAAAATTATTGCTCAATATACGATTGAAAATGAAACAAGATAAGCTACATGAAACAGGGAAAGTCGTGAGTTGATCCCAACTTATAATTACCGCATTTTATAACCATGATAAATTGATGATTGAATGAAATACATATCACTTAGTTTTAGCGTATTCAGCACATTACTGACCATTTATTCCCATGCAGAAACACCAACATTAGAACAACAGACCTTAGCGAACTATTTGCAACTAGCTCAACAAAAACAATTGGCTGCACAGGTAACATGGAAACGTTTACTTTATGCTGATGGCACTGCTGAACATGGATCAAATCAAAAAAAGCGCAATCAAAGTGAAGTCAGCTATTCAGGTTATTTCTATGCTCCAGATGGGCGAACCAATATTCAACATGAGTTAGATGCCGATATCAAAGCATTGTTCCAAAAGGCTGAACCGAATCAATCCATTCGCTGTAAATTTCCTGCCCGAAGCCAGTGGTTGATGCAGCAGTTAAATATTACTGAACAACAGTTACCTGTTATTTCTTGTCCGGAATTTGATCAATGGTTTGGACAAATTAAACCTTATAAAGCCACTTTGATCTATGCGACGGATTTTATGGGAAATCCAAGTTCAATGTTTGGACATACCTTACTTCGGCTTGATCCAAAAGATCAGAAGCAATTGAATTTGGTATCCTATGCAATTAACTATGCTGCCACCGTCAATAGTGAAGACAACTGGTCATATGCGTGGAAAGGTCTGGTTGGAAAATATCCAGGTGAATATTCATTAATGCCGTATTATCGAAAAGTAAAAGAATATGGTGATTTTGAAAGTAGGGACCTTTGGGAATATGAACTGAGTCTAAATCCAGAAGAAACAGCATTTTTAGTCAAACATATTTGGGAAATGCAAAAAGTTAATTTTCCTTATTATTTTGTCAGTGACAATTGCGCTTATCGATTGCTTGGTTTACTTGATCTTGTTCGCTCCGATTCAAATTTACGAAAAAAATTTACTTATGCTGCCATACCGATTGAAACCATTAAGGCAATTGATCAACAAGGGTTAATTCAAGAAACGGTGTATCGTCCTGCATTAGAAACACAATTAAATTCGCAAGCCAAACAGCATGGTCATCGGCTAGCTAAGATAGCACATGAAGTTGCATCATTAGAACCGCAACAGATGCCACAAGCGATTGCTGCCTATAATGAAGCAGATCGAGCTAAAATTTTAGAAATGGCGTATGACGATTTATACTTACAGTTTGTAGCGCGACAAGTCGATGCAGGCTATACACAGCCACGTTTTAGACAATTGCTCGGGTTGCGTAGTCAGATTTCAATTGCAAAGCAACGTCAAGCGCCCGCTGAACCTAAGATCAACCCCGTCAAAGGGCATGATGCACGTAAATGGTCAGTTGCTGTAGGTGAGGTTCAAGGAGATAAGTATGCTGAGCTTGGTCATCGACAGGCTTATCATGACTTAACTGATCCACAAGGTGGTTTCCGAATAGGGACGCAATTACAGTTCTTAGATGGTGCGGCGCAGTGGCGAAATGACCGTTTAAAGCTCGAACATCTTGATCTACTCACAGTGAACTCGTATAACCCGATCACCCCTTTTAAAACACCAATAACCTGGGGCTTTACTTTGGGTTGGCAACAAGAAGCAATTCAAAATGGGCAGTTTACGGACCAACAACAACATGGTGTCATGAGTGCAAAAGCGCAGTCTGGTTATACCATTGCAGATGATGATCGGAAACATTTGTGTTATGCCGAGTTGCAAACTCAGTTGCAAGCAGGAAAGTCATTGGATAAGGGATGGCGGCTAGGATTAGGTCCAACTGTAGGTTGTCAAAATATTTGGTCGGATCGGCTGAATAGTGTAGTTCAAGTGGAATTGCCATATTGGCAAGATACAAGTCAGTGGAATTTACGGGTGAATAGCTTGTTTCAATACGCAATAGATTCACAAAATAGTGTGCACCTAAAATGGGAATATCAACAACAAAATCAAATAGATTGGCAGAAAGTCGGTTTGGGTTTTATTCACTATTTTTAGGCAGTTACAATCATCGAAAAAATTATCCAAGTAGGTTTTGGATTCGTATTCGAAGAATTTGTTGCCACTTGCGTAAAAAAGGGCTTTTGCATTTTGTAAAATAATCACCTTGATCAAGCTCTCGGATTGTATCGAGATAACCTGCGTCAAGTGCTTCTTCGAGTAGTTTAAAATCCGCAAAAACTTCAGCCTGAATTTGATAAGTTCGGGCGCAGATCAATTCGCCAACTTTATTTTTTAAATATGAAATTTCAGATTTTAGTGTGTTGAGGCTGATATTTTCATCCTCATATAGATAAAGGTGTAATTGTTCTAAGCTTAAGCCCATCGGATTGAGAATTAAAATACAGATGATTTCAAATTGGCGTGGTGTTAGAAGTACAGGCTGGTGATTGATTTTTATTTCATATTGGTTTGAATAAGCTTGGATGGACAAACACTGTATTGGTTCTTGATTTATTTTTTGTACAATCATCTCTGCACATTGCGTTGCAGCCAATTGTCCAAAAATATTTTCTTGTTTAAAACGGTTAAATAAAATCACCTCGCCATAAATATAGTGAGTTTTTATGTCGAGAATAGGAGCTTTGTAAACATATTCATTCTGTGATTCAAAGGGATACTCTATGTGTTGTTGTGAAGGCAATTGACTCGGATGGGATGTACACCAAAACAAACCTTTATACATATCCCAAATTTGTATCGTAATTAAAGCCAAGGATGCGGTATTGAGTAAGTCATTTTTACAGGCAATTAACGCAAATCTTAGCTTTTGATTTGCAAGTGAATCCTTCTGTGTTTGTTTTAGATTTTGATTCAAAGCATCAGTTTTTTCATCCATGGTCTTGGTCACATTGCACTTTATTTGTGTATAAAATCTAAATACTATATTAATTTTATTAAATAAATAGCAACTATGTATTTTTACTCCTTTTAATTTTTGCTTGATGATCGTTTTGTCCAAGTTCTATTTTTAAAATGTTCTTCAACTTTTTTCCTACCTTTGTTTGTTAGATTGAAATTGAATCTGTTTTAACGGAAGAAACAGAACACTGATTAAAACAAATGAATAAAAATTGATGTGACCCAAGGAAAGGCACTTTTTTTGCTTATACAAGAAAAGGCAATTAAAAAAGGAACGATGATGAGCGATCACAATGAACCATTATCTGTCGGTAGGGCGGGTGATTCCAAAGATTATTTTGCACAAAGAGAACTTAAAAAAGGCGCAGTCGGCTGGCTGTTATTGGTTGGTTTGGGTGTTGCCTATGTGATTTCAGGAGATTTTGCGGGTTGGAATTTCGGGATTGCACAAGGCGGTTGGGGCGGGATGTTTGTCGCGGTTGTTCTTGCTGCCATTATGTATTTATGCATCTGCCTTTCCATGTCTGAAATGTCGACCATGATGCCCACAGCAGGGGGAGGTTATAGTTTTGCTCGGATGGCTTTTGGTCCATTTGGGGGTTATCTGACTGGAACTGCGATCTTGATTGAATATGCGATTGCGCCAGCAGCAATTGCGACATTTATTGGTGCATATTGTGAGTCCCTATTTGGTATTGGAGGGTGGATCATCTATTTGATGTGTTATTTGGTCTTTATGGGGCTTCATTTAAAAGGTGCAGGTGAAGCGCTTAAAATCATGTTTGTGATTACTGCGATCGCCGTCGTTGCAGTTGTGGTGTTTTTAGTGGCTATGGTTCCCCATTTTAATAGTGCGAATTTATTTGATATCGCAGTTGATTCATCAAAAGTAGGTGCAAGCAGCTTTTTACCTCAAGGCTATTTAGGCATTTGGGCAGCAGTTCCTTATGCGATTTGGTTTTTTCTTGCAGTTGAGGGTGTTCCTTTGGCTGCGGAAGAAGCAAAAAATCCTGCACAATCTTTACCTCGTGGTTTGATTGGAGCCATGTTGATTTTAGCTGCATTTGCTATTCTGATCTTAATTCTTAGTGCTGGCGCAGCAGGTGCAAGTGTATTGAAAGACTCAGGTGCGCCGTTGGTGGATGCACTTGTTAAAGTTTATGGGCATGGTTGGTTAGCCAATTTTGTTAACTT
The DNA here is from genome assembly GCF_019702905.1 of Acinetobacter sp. Tol 5. Classification (NCBI taxonomy): domain Bacteria; kingdom Pseudomonadati; phylum Pseudomonadota; class Gammaproteobacteria; order Moraxellales; family Moraxellaceae; genus Acinetobacter; species Acinetobacter sp. Tol 5. The sequence goes on from NZ_AP024708.1 coordinate 1,676,024, forward strand.
TGTCGGTTTGGCTGGTCTAATCGCAAGCTTTTTTTCCATTATCTATGCCTATTCACGACAAATTTTTGCACTTTCTCGGGCAGGTTATTTACCGACTTCGTTGTCTTTGACCAATAAAAACAAATCGCCTTATTTAGCCGTAATTATACCGGGCATTATCGGTTTTTTATTATCACTAACCAAACAGGGTGATCTGCTGATTTTAATCGCAGTATTTGGAGCAACGATCTCATATGTATTGATGATGATGGCACATATTAAGTTGCGCATTTCTCAACCTGATGTATATCGCCCATATCGAACTCCAGGAGGGATTGTAACCTCAAGCATTGCTTTGATTTTGTCGGTTGTTGCTGTGGTTGCAGGATTTCTTGTTGATCCTAAAGTTTGGTTTATTGCTTTGGGTATTTATGTGGTGTTTATTCTGTATTTTCTAGTATATAGCCGCCATCATTTGATTTCAGGGACACCCGAAGAAGAGTTTGCCAGTATTAAGGCAGCAGAGCAGGAATTATAACTATGGCTTATCGGCACAATGTTGCACAGCAACAATTTATTTTCCAAGACTTAAAAACTTTAATGGCAAAGGCGACACCGCTGCGTTCTGGAGATGAATTGGCAGGCGTCGCTGCTAGCAATGCTACAGAACGAGTAGCGGCACAAATGGCGCTTGCCGAAGTCCCGTTAAAAACCTTTTTAAATGAGGCTGTCATTGATTATGACAAAGATGACATTACGCGCCTCATTATGGATGAGCATCGCGCAGATTTGTTCGCACCAATTTCACATTTTACTGTAGGTGACTTTAGAAATTGGTTGTTAAGTGAAGAAGCAACGGCTGAGACACTGGCAAATTTAGCTAAGGGGCTTACACCTGAGATGGTGGCTGCTGTCAGTAAAATCATGCGCAATCAAGATCTGATTCTGGTGTCCAGTAAATGCGAAGTGGTCACACAGTTTCGTAATACGATTGGCTTGAAAGGGCATTTATCTACACGCTTACAACCCAATCACCCGACCGATGATGTATTGGGAATTTCTGCAAGTTTATTGGATGGTTTAATGTATGGGAATGGTGATGCGGTCATTGGCATTAATCCTGCCACAGATAACTTACATAATCTATCTGAGTTGCTCAAACTGCTTGATCACATTATTCAAGAGTATGAAATTCCAACCCAATCTTGTGTATTGACTCATATCAGTTCAGGCATTCAGCTTGCAGAACGAAATATTCCCATTGATCTGATGTTTCAATCAATAGCAGGAACACAATTAGCAAATGATGGTTTTGGAGTAACGCTCGACTTGCTCCAAGAGGGCTATGAAGCGACTTTGGCACTGAACAGGGGAACAATTGGTCAAAATGTCATGTATTTTGAAACAGGACAAGGCAGTGCCTTATCCAGTAATGCTCATCATGGCGTAGACCAACAAACCATTGAAGCACGGGCTTACGCTGTCGCACGTAAATATAATCCTTTATTGGTTAATACTGTAGTGGGTTTTATTGGTCCTGAATATTTGTATGACGGCAAACAAATTATTCGAGCCGGTTTAGAGGATCATTTCTGTGGCAAGTTACTCGGTGTGCCTATGGGATGTGATATTTGTTATACCAACCATGCCGACGCAGATCAAAATGATATGGATGTGCTGTTAACTTTGTTTGGTGCGGCAGGCATCAATTTTATTATGGGCATTCCAGGTTCAGATGATGTGATGTTGAACTATCAAACCACTTCTTTCCATGATGCGCTGTATTTACGTCAGTTAATGGGCTTAAAACCTGCCCCTGAATTCTCAGCTTGGTTGGATCATCAGGGCATTTTTCATCAAGAACAACGCCAGATTCAATGGCCGAATAGTATGCCTAAAAATTTTGCTAAATTATTATCGTAAAAGGAGCATCAAGCATGAAGCTCTCCAAATTTGAAACGTTCTCTAATGGTCTGTATGAAGACCCGTGGCACAAACTCAAACAATATACCGATGCACGAATTGCAATGGGGCGAGTCGGCTGTAGTATTCCGACTCAAGAATTACTTAAATTTCAGCTGTCACATGCTCAAGCCAAAGATGCTGTTTTTCATCAATTGAATATTGAAGATATGCAGCACAAGCTGACGGATTTAAACTTTCAAAGCCTCGTGGTCGAAAGTAAGGCAACAAACAAAGAAATTTATTTAAAACGCCCAGATTATGGACGTCAGTTATCTGAACAATCGCAAATGCAATTAACCAATTATGTGGCTGACCATCCGCAACAATATGATGTATGTATTGTCGCAGGTGATGGACTTTCCGCACGTGCCATTGAGGAGAATGCAATTGCCTATATCAACTCGTTACGGGAGCATATTGTTGCTGAAGGATGGACACTTGCCCCGATTGTGATCGCGACAGGAAGTCGAGTTGCCTTAGGAGATGAAGTAGCTCAAACGTTCAATGCCCCAATGCTAATTATGTTGATTGGCGAACGTCCGGGTTTAAGTTCACCTGATAGTATGGGGATTTATTATACTTGGAAAGCTCGGAAAGGCTGTTTGGACTCAGGTCGAAACTGCATTTCCAATGTACGACCTGCGGGATTAAGCATTCAAATTGCAACTCAGCGTTTAATGGCACTCATGCGAAATTCATTTAAATTACAACTTTCAGGCGTTGATTTAAAAGATGATCATGTGGTGCCTTTGCAAAATAATCAACAGCCTCCCAAATTGTTATTTTAATTGTCAATATTACTTTTTCATTACAATTTTAAGTACCAAGCAATACCTGAATCTTATTGGGTATTGCTTTTTTTCTTCTCTGGCAAAGCCTTAGGGGGCATCTTGGCATAAAACGTCACTGTGCAATACTTTGGTGAAATTTTATACAATTGAACAATCTCTGAGCGCAGTATAAAACAATAAAACAAGTTGTACGTCCGTATTGTAAATATCAAATGAGCTACTCACTGCTAATTGTTAAGAAAAATAAATACAAGGAGTTGAAATGTCTGCTTTAAATATACCCCAACCGATGACTGCCATGATTCCACGTACGTTGTTTGATTCGGAACATGAACAATTTCGTCAAACAGCCCGTCGTTTCTTTGAAACAGAAATTGCACCTTATCGGGAACAGTGGGAAGCACAGCAACATCTTGACCGTCATTTATGGCAGAGAGCTGGAGAATTAGGTTTGTTGTGTTGCACGATGCCAGAACAATATGGAGGGTCGGGTGTTGATCGATTATATTCAATGATTTTAATGGAAGAACAAGCCAGAGTAGGTGACTCAGCTTCGGGTTTTGCTTTGCACTCGGATATTGTTGCGAATTACCTTAATAATTTTGGAAATGAACAGCAGAAGCAACAATGGTTGCCACTTATGGCAACGGGTGAGGTCATTGGAGCGATTGCAATGACAGAACCAGGAACAGGTTCAGACTTACAAGCGATTCGGACCACTGCAATAGAAGATGGAGACGATTATATCGTCAATGGATCTAAGATTTTTATTACCAATGGCTACCTATGCGATATCGCTATTGTCGCAGTCAAAACGGGCAAAGGGGAAAGTGAAGCACAAAATGTTTCATTGCTGATTATCGAAGCAAGTCGTACTGGTTTTACTAAAGGTAAACCACTGAAGAAAATTGGTTTGCATGGACAAGATACTTGTGAACTCTTTTTTGATCAAGTTCGTGTTCCGAAATCGAATCTTCTCGGTATGGAAGGTTTGGGTTTTATCATGTTAATGAAAGAATTGGCTTGGGAGCGGATGATGATCGGAATCATTTGTGCTGCAGGCGCAGAGTTTGCCTTGGCAAGTACTGTTGAATACACCAAGCAGCGCAAAGCTTTTGGCAAACCGATTTCCGTATTTCAAAATACACGGTTTAAATTAGCCGAAATGCGCGCAGAGATACAGATTGCACGGACCTATATTGATCAATGTATGCAATTGGTCTTAAAAAATGAATTGTCTATAGAGGCTGCCTGTACCGCTAAATACTGGGTTTCCGATCTTGCTTGCAAAGTGGTAGACGAGTGTCTGCAACTTCATGGTGGGTATGGTTATATGCTGGAATATCCTATTGCCCGTGCCTATTTAGATATTCGACCAAATCGAATTTATGGTGGTACCAATGAAATCATGAAAGAACTGATTTCACGTACGATTTAGCATTACAACTACAGTCATTGTTCAAAGTTCAAAATAACAAGATATCAGTCAAGGAATCGAAATGTCAGAATTACGCTTTGATGGTCGTGTTGCCATTGTTACAGGGGCAGGTGGCGGCTTAGGACGCCAACATGCGCTTACACTTGCTGCCCGAGGTTGCAAAGTGGTTGTCAATGATCTTGGTGGTGGTGCACATGGTTCTGGTCAATCCTCAACTGCAGCAGACAAAGTGGTCGAGGAAATCCGGGCAATCGGTGGCGAGGCGGTCGCAAATTATGATTCTGTTGAAAATGGTGAAGCGATTGTGCAAACAGCTTTAACGCATTTTGGAACAGTGGATATTGTGATTAATAATGCTGGTATTTTAAGGGATGTCAGTTTTACCAAAATGACCGAACAGGATTGGGATTTAATCATGCAGGTACATTTAAATGGATCAAAAAGTGTATCTCATGCTGCATGGTCAATTATGCGTGAAAAAGGTTATGGACGAATCATCATGACCACATCTGCCGCAGGTATTTATGGTAATTTTGGTCAGGCAAATTATTGTGCTGCCAAACTGGGGATACTGGGTTTAGCAAATTGCTTGGCGGAAGAGGGACGCAATAAAAATATTTTAGTTAATACAATTGCGCCTTTGGCAGCATCCCGTTTGACAGAAACTGTGATGCCAGCAGATTTGCTTGCCTTACTTCAACCAGAAGCTGTGAGTCCTTTGGTTGCTTGGCTCGCTCATGAAAACTGTAAAGAAACGAAGGGTTTATTTGAGGTGGGTGCAGGTTTTATGGCAAAACTACGCTGGGAACGCAGTGAAGGTTATTTCTTTCCAAATCAGCATGTATTGAGCGTTGATGATGTTGCCCGACAGTGGGACAAAATTACTGATTTCACGACATCCACTCACCCAAGTTCAACCACAGAATCATTTACCCCAATTCTTGAAGGTATTCAACATCCTAACTTAGGGGGGAATGAATTTATTGACTTAGATGTCGCATCTAAAGCCCAACTCGAAATTGAGTCAAGTTATGATGAACGTGATTTATCTTTGTATGCACTCGGGATTGGGGCAGCTCAAAATCCTTTGGATCATTCAGAACTTGCCTATGTCTATGAGTTGGGGAGTGAATTTCAAGCTTTCCCGACTTATGGTGTGATGCCTCAAATGAATGCCATGCTGAATATGGCTAAACAGGGTATTACCTTGCCAGGCATGAATTATGGTTTTGATCGGGTCTTACATGGTGAACAATATACTGAGATCAAACGACCACTGCCACCGCATGCAAAATTAACACATACCTTTAAGTTAAAAACTGCTTATGATAAAAATCCGAATGCAGTGATTACTTTTGCGATTTCTTCTAAAGATGAAAGTGGTGAAGAATTAATTTATAACGAAATGACAGCATTTGTCCGCGGCGCTGGGGGATGGGGAGGTGATCGCGGTGACTCCTTAGAGACCAATATTGCCCCTGATCGTGAACCAGATGCTGTCATAGAAGAAAAAACGGATATCAACCAGACTCTATTGTATCGTTTGTCAGGAGACTGGAATCCATTGCATGCAGATCCAGCTTTTGCCAAAGCTTTTGGCTTTGATCGTCCAATTTTGCATGGTTTGTGTACTTTTGGTTTCAGTGGAAGACATGTGATAAAAGCATTTAGCAACAATGATGGTCGCTATTTTAAAAGTATTAAAGTACGTTTTGCGAAAAGTGTTTATCCTGGAGATACACTATTGACCAAGATGTGGAAAATTTCTGACACTAAAATTATTTTTGAAACATGGGTCAAAGAGCGAAACGAGATCGTCATCAAAAATGCAGCGGTTGAATTGTATAGCGAAATTCCACAAGCCAAAGTTCATGCTCCAGATATGGCACAGTCTTCAGAGAAAATAGCGGATCCCCCTCAAGAAAGTTCATCTGAGCCAACACGATTAATCGCTGAAGATGTATTTAACGTCATTGCAGAACAAATCGCACAACATCCTGAGTGGGTGGATAAAACTAAAACCCAATTTTTATTCAAACTCAAAAATCCAGATTCAATATGGACGTTGGATTTAAAAAATACGCCTGCTTCATGTATACAAAGTGAAACTGCCCATCCAGATGTCATCTTGGAAATGGACGAAGTGCATTTACAAACAGTGGTGACAAGCACTTTAGCTGATGTACAGAAACTTTTTTTTGGGGGGCAATTAAAAATTTCTGGCAATGTCATGGCATCGAATAAGCTCATGATATTACAGAAAATTGATCCTTCAAGTTTTGAAGCGGCTAAAAAGCAGCGTATGGCTACGGCAAAAGAGCATTTATCAACCGCTTCTGATTCAGATACTTTAACTGCTATGCATCGTGAGATTACGCTTGCAGATGTTTTTACAGCTGTAAACGAATATATCCACATGCATCCAAACATGGTCGAACGCACGAATACAACATTTCAGTTCAAGATTAAACATCCTGAATCGTCATGGTTTATCGACCTAAAACATGACTTGGGCGGTGCAGGTGCTGGGGAGATTGCTGTCCCTGATGTGACCTTAGAAATGGATGAGCAACATGTAGAGACTATATTTAATGGCTCGCTTGCTGATGTGCAAAAGTTATTTTTTAGCGGACAGCTCAAAATTTCAGGAAATGTGATGGCATCCAATAAACTGGTCATATTACAGGATATGGATAAAAAACTGATTGCTCAGGCAAGAGATCAACGGGTAGCAGCAGGTCAAGCGCCAATACAAGCTTCGATTTCTTCTCATCAGCAGACGACAACTAAACAGCAAGCCAAAGCATCTGAATTTTTGAGTAAGTTGCAAACCTGTTTTCAAATACATGCTGAAGTACCTTATGTTTATCAGTTTCATATTATTGAACCACAGCAATCTTGGAAGATAGACTTTGCCAATGGCACTGTGCAACAAGGTGATGATTCCAATGCTGATGTGATTTTAACATTAACGGATCAGCATTTTTATGCACTGGTTTCAAAGCAACGAGATTTACGTGATTTATATCAGCATGGTGAGCTGATGATAGAGGGTGCTATTCGATATATTCAGCATCCTGCATTTTTGCAAATCCTGACAGACAGTTTTGCGGCTACAGCAGATCGTATATGAAGTTAAAAATAAATAAGCGTTGAATAGATACAACTAGAAATATCCAAATAATGGCAATCAGCACAGGACAATTGTTGATTGAATTTAAAAAACAATGAGGATTAAGGAATGCTAAGACGCGTTAATGTGATTGGTGTGGGTATGACCAAGTTTACCAAACCGGGAGCGAGTGAAGAATATTATGTCATGGCAAAAGAAGCAGGAGAGAAAGCTTTAAAAGATGCAGGAATTGGCTATCAAGAGATTGAGCAAGTTTTTGCAGGTTATGTTTATGGTGATTCGACATGTGGGCAACGGGCTGCTTATACATTGGGTTTAACAGGAATTCCAATTTTAAATGTCAATAATAACTGTTCAACAGGTTCAAGTGCTTTGTACCTGGCAAGACAAGCTATAGCGGGAGGGCTGGCTGAGTGTGTGTTGGTTTTGGGTTTTGAAAAAATGGAAAAAGGTGCCTTAGGTGCAAAGTTCAATGATCGTGAACCACCTATGGGGCAACATGCACAAGTCATGTTGGATGTTCAAGGGTTTAATTCATCACCACCAGCGGCACAAATGTTTGGTGGAGCAGGACGAGAGTATCGTTGGAAGTATGGTACAAAAAAAGAAACCTTTGGAAAAATTGCTGAAAAAGCACGCCGCCATGCCAGCCATAATCCTTATGCTTTATTTGGTCAAACACTTTCCTTAGAGGAAATCATGGCTTCAGAAGAGGTGTTTGATCCGCTCACACGTTTTCAATGTTGCCCACCGACTTGTGGTGCAGGTGCCGCTATTCTTTGCTCAGATGAGTTCGCAAAAAAACATCAGATTTCTAATCCAGTCTATATAGCAGCACAATCAATGACCACGGATTATGCATCAAGTTTTGACGAAAAGAGCATGATCAAAATGGTGGGATATGACATGACGAAACAAGCCGCTCAACAGGTATATGAGGCTGCAGGTATCGGTGTGGATGATATTGATGTCATTGAATTGCATGATTGTTTTACTGCGAACGAATTATTGACCTATGAAGCTCTCGGTCTATGCCCCGAAGGTGAGGCTGAAAAATTCATTTGGGATGCGGAGAATACCTATGGAGGAAAATTTGTCACCAATCCTTCTGGTGGACTGCTGTCAAAGGGACATCCACTTGGGGCAACAGGTTTGGCTCAATGTACCGAATTGGTTTGGCAATTGAGAGGAACAGCAGATCAGCGTCAGGTCAATCATGCCCGTATTGCATTACAGCATAATTTGGGATTAGGCGGAGCATGTGTCATTACCATGTATCGGCGAGATTAATTTTTTCTAATAAAAGCCATAAAAGGGATGCAATGACATATAAATGAGTCGAAATGACCTATGGAATTACATTCAATTGGGTAAAATTCTAAATACAGCACCAGCTAAATTAAAAAAATGATAATCAGCCAGAGGCAGGATGAACCATGGGAATATTAACGAAATTTATTAAATCTGCGGTATATCATGAACCATTACCGATTCGCCGTGATGTAAGATTTAACTTGCCCGCAGAGCGAATTGCAGATTGGCACACACCGGCAGGTCCAATTTTTACGGCATTATTAAATACATTTTCCATTGTATTGCCTATTGGAGAGCGTTTCTTTATTGATGCTGTTCGAGCACACCGTGATTTAGTTCAGGATCCTGAATTGCAAAAAGCAGTCACCGCATTTATTGGACAAGAGGCAATGCATGGTCGAGAACATGAAGAGTACAACAATGCTTTATTTGCTCGATCACCCATTGCGCCAAAATTCGAAGCGCTCGTACTGGATATTTTTGGGCTGATAAAACAGCATTTACCCGCTTATTTTTGGTTGAGTGGGACGATAGCGTTAGAACATTTTACGGCGTTATTGGCCGATTCAGTGTTGCGTACACCTGAATTATTTGATGGTGCAGAACAACATTATGCCAATATTTGGCGCTGGCATGCCTATGAAGAAACAGAACATAAAGCAGTGGCTTTTGATGTATGGAACACCGCAATGGGACAGGGTCCTTATGCATATACAATCCGTAGCTTTGGTTTGGTAATCGCAACCATTGTATTCTGGGGATTGGTGATTCCTGTGTTTCTTAATATCGTCAAAGGAGAAGGAAAGCTCAGCGATATTTCAAGTTGGAAAAAAGCCTATCGTTATACTTTTGGTGATATAGGTGCACTGAGAAAACAATTGGGAAATTATATTGATTATTTTCGTCCTAATTTCCACCCTTGGGATCACGATAACCGCGAGTATATGCAACAAATGGAACAATTGATTTATCAATTGTCAGAAAAAAAGCAATAAGGAATATCACAGTCTGTTGACCATTTGTCTATGTTTGCGACTAGGTGTATTTTTAACCGATCCTACGCGATGAAACCTAGAAAATAGTCGCACTATTTTCTAGGTTTAATGCTTACGATGTATAGGTTTTATGCTCAATTTTAACCTACAGCCAAGCCATTTATGAAATATCAGCAGACCTAGATCAAGCACAATGCGTTTGATGAGATCAGCAAACTTTGATGAGTTGCTCAATCCATTGTGCTTTATCGAAATATTGGACTGTGTTGTAAATATTGATTTATAAATATAGAGTAAGGCACATGACATTGCACCCAGCTATGAATTGCCGACATCTATCAATAACAACAAATCAGGTCTTATTCGGCTCAAATTACTCATAAAATAAGGTTGCAGAATATTGATGAATATATCTCATTCAAATGCTATTCGACGCAGTCAAAATGAACGTAGTGAAGCAATGCGAGCACGTTTGATCGAAGCGACATTACAAAGTTTGATTCAAGAAGGCTATGCGAAAACTACAATTAGTAAAATTATCCAAATTGCACAAGTCTCAAGAGGTTCGCCAGTTCATCATTTCCCATCCAAAGCTGCACTGATGGAGTCAACAGCAGAGCAATTGGTACGTCGTATATACATTGCCTTAGGGAAACTGATTAAGAATATGCAACAATCGGATGATCGTTTACATGATCTTGTTTCAGCAGGCGCAAATTTACTCAAAACACCTGAGATCACAGCATTATTAGAATTATTGGTGGCGAGTCGTCAAGAACCCGAACTTGCTGAGAAATTACAGAAACTATGGATGGCTTCGTACCATACTGTGCATAGTGCTGCAGCACACTATCTTGAACCGATTACTGAGCAAGATCATGTTGGTGATTTAATGATTATTACACTATGGTTTTTAAGGGGAATGGCGGAAGATCGACATCTAAGTCAAAATATTCAGCAAGCTGATGAATTTTTTAACCGTTATATACAATTATGGACATCTATTTTAGCCAACCATTTACAGGCTAAAGTGAATGTGAGCTCACCACCACCCAAACCTGTATTTTGGGATCATCTTACAGAATCCTGACTAGCTAGGTACAACTGAAAATTATTAAAATAAATAGCCATTTTGACTAAGTACTGTTTTGGCTTTTAAAGTGACTTCTAGTTGCACGTCAGGCGTTTCACTTGTACCCAACAGATTTCGATAAATTATATATTGATAACCACCACTGTTAAAAATATAGTGATGATCTCCCCCTGAACCATCCATTACAACTTTACCCTGATTTAAAATTAAATCAGGTTTTTCAGTTTGTGATTGGTTCACTCCCCATGCAGCATAACGATATTGACCATTTGGCATTTCATCGATACGTATTTGAAATTTGGTTGTTTTGAACTGTAAATCTGGTTTGCTGAAATTTCTCAGTGACGGATATAGTTTCTGTTTTTGTTGGGATATAAGTTGTGCCTTTAATTTTTGTTCTGCATCACTACTATAGTTGACGGCTTTAATCTGATGACCTTCTAACCAAACTGTACCGCTATCCAGCATGACACCACGCCAACCCACACTTTGCCACTGTGATGGCTTGGAATTGGCGATATTTTGAATCAGTTTAGCGTCAAACACTTGGTTAAAGCGTTGTTTCATTTCAGTGGGGTTTTGGATACTTGGAAGTGGTTCTTCACGTGCTAAGGGATAAACAATATGATTTGAAATCGCTGAGATATTTTTTTGTTTAAACAACGCAATTACAAGCTGAACATCCTTGAGTTGTTGACTATTTAAGTTGTCAGCAAATGCTGTAGAGGCGCTTAATATTGTGATAAAAATTAATAAATTTTTCATTTATAAAAAGAACTCAATTTTGTTTTTCTAAAGCATACATCTGAACTGAAAATAGAGTCAAACCTTTTGCCTATTTAGACAAGTGATTTGATTTCAATCATTCTTATCCAATAGACTTTATGGTTTGTATAAAAATTTTAAGAAGATTTGGTGATCCATTTATTTGGTACTTTTGAATCATCGATGGTCTTTCTATCGTGAGTCGACACGGATGTTGCCATGTTGAGCTGGGGTATATGAGCAAAAACAAAGCACTGCTTTGTTTGCAGCGAAGGAACCCTGTTAAACAAAACATATTTTTTAGATTGCTGTAATTAAACTTCAACCACTACAAAATATTTTTTTACGGCTTCTACAACTTCAAATGTTCCTTTAAATCCGGGAGGAATAATACCTGCTTCGCCGGCTTGGATTTCTATAAATGTTTGGGTTAGTTGATCATGTAGACGAACAACGCCTTCAATCATTTGGAAAAATTCTTGTTTATTGTCTGCAAATTGAATATGCCAAGCACCAACTTCACATCGCCAAATACCACAGTTCATATTGGGATGTTCATATAAGCTTTCTGTAAGGCGTTTTGGATTTCCCTGTACCAAACGGTCTGCACGAGGATGGTCTACACTCGTTTCACTTTGTGTTAATCCATAACCAGCAAGCCAAATTGAAGACATGATAAAATCCTAAGTAAAATAAAGCCTCAGTAGATTGAGGCTTTAAGAATTATATTTGAAGCAATCAAATAAACGTTTTAATGTGCCTCTGGAACAGCAGAAAGAAACTCGCGACGCGCTTCTTTATCAGTTTTAAAGTCACCGACAAATGAAACTGTACGTGTGGTTGACTCTTGTTTACTTACACCGCGCATCATCATACACATATGTGCTGAATCAATCACCACAGCAACACCACGTGCTTGAGTCACTTCAGCAACAGCATCCGCGATTTGTTTGGTCAGTTGTTCTTGAATCTGCAAGCGACGTGCAAACATTTCAGTAATTCGTGCAAATTTGGATAAACCGAGTACATTACCAGACGGAAGATAGGCAATATGTACACGACCATGAAATGGAAGTAAATGGTGTTCACATAAAGAATAGAATTCAATATTTTTAACCAAGACCATTTCGTCATTATCAGAAGGGAAGACCGCATTATTGGTCACTTCTTCAAGCGTTTTGCTATAACCAGACGTCAAGTACGAAAAAGCTTTAGCCGCACGCATAGGCGTATCTTTCAGACCAGGACGGTCTAAGTCCTCGCCAACGGCAGTTAAAATATTTGCGTAGGATTGCTGCATAGACATAAAACGTGTTCACTTATACGGTTTGAACAAGGACGGCATTGTAGCAGAAAAATCGATAAATTTTTTCAATTACAAGATAAACCGCCACTGTGGGAGATTTTGGGATTGAATCAAATAAAGGATTATGAATTACGATTAAACTTTGGATTTTTTTCAGCACGTTTAAGTAGCACTAAAACAGCACCAGTACCGCCTTGTTTTTCAGGAGCACTCACAAATGCCAGAACATCGCGGTGCTGACGAAGCCACCCATTAACATAAGTTTTAAGAATTGCTTCAGGACCTTTGCCATGCACAATTTTAATGACATTTTGATTTTCATCTTTTGCCATTTGAATGATTTGTAAAACTGCGGAACGCGCTTCTTCAACAGTACAACCGTGTAAATCAACGGCCTCAAACCAACGAAGATTTCCAGCCTTTAAATCTTCAAAAACCTTATGTTGCAGTGTTGCAATGCGATAACTTAATGCAGCTTGACTGGCAACAGGGTTGAGCATTGCTTGAGTATCTGATAATTCAGCATCATCAGCTTCAAATGCACCTTCAGCGGCAGCACGTTTTGCGAGCGTTTTTGCATCTGGCTTTTTTCTGACATCATTACGCTCAATTTTAGCAATATTGCTGTTATCCAGTTTAGTCACACCTGTTAAAGCAGTTTTAAACAAATCGGCATCGTTAACGTCATCTTCATGGGATGAAAGCACATGTTTGGTTTCAGGTTGTGCTGCAACTTTTGAAGTGTGTGGATGAGTGATTTGTTTTTTGAACTGCTTTAATAAATCCAGTTGAGACTTGGAAAATGTAGAATCAGACTTACTCATAATTGCAAAAAACAATGGACGGCGATATTTGATGCTAATTATAGTCTGAAAGTGATTAAATTTGAACTGAATTGCATTCACAGGATGGTGTGAAATTTAATAGTGCCAAGAAGTTTATGGTTTATTGAGATATGATTCGATTAATTTTAGTACACGTTTATTTTTATATTTCTTTGCAACTTCTAATGCTGATTGTTGCTCATTAAATTTTGAAATACAGACTTTTTCTATTGAAGCGCCTTTGTTGAGTAAAAGGGCAACAGTTTGAAATTGATTGAGGCGTATTGCTTTACCCAGTGGTGAACACATCGTGAAATAATATGTGTAGGGTTCGATTTCATCTATCACGATTTGGTTGAGCTGTCTAAGTCTCATATTATTTAAAAAATCCAGATCATGATGTTCGATGGTCGCCATAATTAAATCAATATCATTAAACTCAGTATTTTTGATTAAATATTGAAGATATAAAGCTTTGGCTTTTTTATAATCATTGACGTCCTGACTTTGAGTGAGATTTTTAATTAGATTTTGCATAAATTCATTCATATCATCGAAACGATTGATCGCCGCATAAAACATTAATGTATTCAGCATATAAGGTTCTGCTGACAAATTTTTACCCAGCCAATCTTGAGATTTGACATTAAAATTTTGTTCAAACTGATTTAGTATTTCGAATGAAATCGGTTGAGATTGAATGTTGATTGCTTTGCGCAATCTACGTTCTTGTCCTTTATAAACAAGATGGTATGTTGATTTTTGAACTTTTTTATTTTCGGTGTCGATAGTAAAGTCAATATGGATGGGTGGTCCTTGATAACTGATAATTTGAATTTGGTTGTTTTTAAACAGGTAGTTTTTTTGCTCAAGAAACTCTATATCTATATTTGGAAAAATTTGATCAAGATCAAGTTGAGCAGCAATGATACCTTCAGATGGTTGGGGGATATTAAAATAGAGTATCCGTTTTGAATCAATATAATAGGGTGAACCAGTGTAAATGGGTATTTCCTTTGCCCAACTCATTTGCTGTAACGAATACAACAGCACTAACAATAAAAAAACAAAACTGCGAGTTATAGATTTAGATTTCATTCTTCTCAATTCTCAATTCTCAATTCTCAATTCTCAATTCTAAGCAGACTTAAAATAAATTATATTGTTGGTATTTGTGAGAACAATCTATGTAAATATTACTTATATTTAAAATGTAAAACCATAATGTAACAATCAATAAAAGATGAAAGTTAAATAAACTACTTTTCAATCATTAAAAAAATTCTATCAATAGAGGCTAACTATACAGGTGTAAAGGGTGAGCAAGCTCACCCTTTACATGAGATTTATATGTTTTCAGGTGTGCCAAAGAGCGCTGTAAAAGCATGATCAGGTCGAGGTTGTTTCATAAAGCTTTCACCCACCAAAAATGAATGAATATCATGTTCTTGCATCATCTGAACATCACTTGGTGTTGCAATACCACTTTCCGTAACCAACAAACGTGTAGGTTCAAGTAATTTTTTCAAACGCAGTGACGTATTTAAATCAACATCAAAGGTTTTTAAATTACGGTTGTTCACCCCTAATATACAACGATCTGAAAGTTTTAATGCGCGCTCAAGTTCAGCTTCATCATGGACTTCAACTAAAACATCTAAATTGTGTTCAAATGCCGTTTTTGACATTTCTTCAAGTTGCTGATCAGACAAGCAAGCCACAATTAACAAGATGCAATCTGCATGTAGGGCACGCGCTTCAATCACGCCATATGGATCAATTAAAAAATCTTTACGAAGGGCGGGTAAATTACAGTGATTTCGTGCAATTTGAATATTTTCATCAGCGCCCTGAAAGAAATCAACATCTGTTAAAACGGACAAACACGCAGCGCCTGCTTGTTCATATTGTTGAGCGATTTCGGCAGGATCAAAATTTTCACGAATAATGCCTTTTGATGGCGAAGCTTTCTTAATTTCTGCAATCACACCTGGGCGTTTACTATGTAACGCTTGTGCAAAATGCCGAACAGGGCTTGCTGCATGAGCAAGCTCCTCAACATCCTTTAAACTACGTTGTTTTAAACGAGTAGTAAATTCTTCATGTTTACGATCAACAATTTTACCTAAAATCGTATTGGCAATATCTAGCATGGTCAAATCCTTCTATCCTTAAGCTTCATATTCTTTAAGCGTTTTGGTAAATTCAGACAAAATGCTCATTTTTTCCAAAGCTTGTCCACCGTAGATAATATCATGTGCTAAAGCGACGCCCTGTTTATAGGTACTGGTTAAACCTGAAACGTAGATGCCTGCACCAGCATTTAAAGCAATCATACTTGCTGCTTTTTCACCTTTTGCTGATTTTTTCTTGCCCAACGCATCTTTTATTAATGCAAGGCTTTCGGCTGAACTTTCGACTGAAAGCCCTGTTAAGGTTTGCGATTCAATATCGACTTCTTCTGGTTGAATTGTCCACTCTGTCACTTCACCATTTTTCAACTCAGCCACATAGGTTGAGGAAGCTAGACTGATTTCATCTAGACCATCTTTAGAATGGACCACCATCGCATGTTCAGCGCCTAGTTGCTTGAGCACTTCAGCCAAAGGACGGCATAGTTCTGTCGAAAAGACACCAATTACATAGCGTTTTACCCCAGCCGGATTCGTAAGCGGGCCGAGGAGGTTGAAAATACTACGGAAACCGAGTTCTTTACGAGGACCCGCTGCATATTTCATTGCTTTGTGATGATTAGGGGCAAATAAAAAACCAACCCCCATTTCTCGAATACAACGTTCGGTTTGTTGCATATTCAAATCAAGATTGATGCCTGCTTGTTCCAAAAGATCAGATGAACCAGACTTTGATGACACACCACGATTGCCATGTTTTGCTATCGTTGCACCAGCAGCAGCAATGACGAATGAGGATGCTGTCGATACATTAAATAGATTTTGTCCATCACCACCTGTACCTACAATATCGACTAAATGAGGAATGTCACTGACTTCAAGTTTAATCGCAAACTCACGCATGACACGCGCGGCAGCCGTAATCTCGTCAATACTTTCACCCTTTAAACGTAAACCCATCATGAGTGCGCCTATTTGGGCATCAGTCGCTTCACCTTGCATAATGGTGCGCATCACTTCTTCCATTTGTGGTTGAGTGAGTTCAATATTTTTGGTGATATTATTTAAAGCTTGTTGAATATTCATGATCTTGTACTACGCTCATTTCGCATAAATTTCTAAAAAGTTTTTAAAGATTTGATGGCCATGTTGACTCAGGATCGACTCAGGATGAAACTGCACACCTTCGATGGGTAGTGTCTTATGTTTTACACCCATAATTTCTTCCATTGAGCCATCTGTTTCATTGGTCCAGCAGGTAACTTCAAGGCATTCAGGAACTGTGGCTTGATCAATCACGAGTGAGTGATAGCGTGTCGCTGAAAAAGGTGAAGGTAAATTGCTGAAAATCCCTTGATCGCTGTGATACATGTCAGATAAACGACCATGCATCACTGTTTTGGCACGAATAATATCGCCACCAAAAGCTTGACCAATTGCTTGGTGTCCTAAACAAACGCCAAGTGTAGGAATTTTTCCAGCAAAATGTTGAATTGCTGGAATAGAAATCCTTGCCTCAGTTGGAGAGCAAGGACCAGGACCAATGACCAGATAGTTTGGTTGCCATCGTTCAATATCCTCTAAAGTCACGGCATCATTGCGAACAACTTTTACGTCTTGGTTTAACTCGCCAAAGTACTGGACAATGTTATACGTAAAGCTATCGTAATTATCGATCATTAGAAGCATATTGATACTAACCTATAGAAATTTATCAATTTATTTTGTTTGATGATTTTGGATACCCGTTAGGGTACCCGTTTTGGCAAAAGTACCTAGTCACAGCACAAAATAAAAAAAGCCTGCTAGGTGCAGGCTATAATATCAGATTCTTGTTTAAATTCTTCCACTTTTTGCTTTACATAGGACTCATACCAGAACACATTTTTTTCCAAAATTCGATTGGGCTGTTTGATATTTCCTTTGTTAATTTCAGAGTAGAACTTTTTGCGAAAATATCGAAATATCTTTATATACCAATACTTTTATAGTTTACTTTTTAATTATGAATTTTCTTCAAAGAACTCTTATACATCCCGTATTTCTTAAGAAATATATCCATCTAAGAATATTTCATCATAATTTGCAACTTGAAACTACCGGGTAGCATTAATTTAACTTTGATGTGGTCAAAATTTTCCTAATTAAGAAATAGTTTGTAAATTTATAACTTTTTATTGTTTTGATAATATTATTTTCTGATCATCATTATAAAAGATTAATATATAGTTTTTTAATGATTTTCCATTTGAGTCTATACGGAATTTTCCAGTAACAGGAATTTTCCATTGAGATTCAATATTGCTTAATAAACCAATCCAAGCATACCCATTAAAAATTAGTGTTCGGTTATTTTCAATGTGAAAATCTTCAAAAAAAATCGCATCACACCAAAAAATATTAGATTTACCAAAGCCTAATTTATTGAATTTCCAACAACTTAAAAATGCAAAGTTATTTTCAAACCATCTATTTTGGTAGTTTAACTGAATATAATCATGAATTTCTTTAGCAATGGACTTTTCTAATTTTAGAACTCTTCGTTGAATACGTCTTTTACTCGAGTTAATAAACTTTGAATATTTCTCTTCTTGATATTTATTTCTTTCCATAGTTTTAAAATTAAATTTTAGTTTGTCTAAGCTTATCATAATACAGTATAAGTGAAAATTTAGGTAACTTTTAATTTTAATAAATGAATTGCACCTTTTACTCAATTAATCAAAGTATGATAGAGAAATTTCATTTAGGATATGTACTCAATTCATTAGATAATTTTATGACAGAATTTAAAATAGTTGACATCATAAGTAACTAGAGTTTAAGGAGGAAATCTACATTAGATTTTTTATTAAGAGCAGGTAAGGATAATTTTAAAATTTATTCATCTGATAAACGAAAAAATTTAAAACTTCTATGCTTTTTTATTTGTAATAGTTGGTAAGATAAACTAAAATCAAAACTTGCGAAAATTATTTGAGTAGCAATTACTAAAAAATCATCGCATTGAGCTTCTTAAAAATTTAACCATTTTTGAGATAAATTTAACTTTTTTTATTTCACATGAATTATTATTGTGATTAATAAAATGTTTTAGCATCATCTCGATTAGATCATGCTCCAACATTAGTTAAGAAATTATCAAGAAGTAATTTTTTTTGTTTAGATTATTGAATAGTTATTTTAATATTTAAAGCCCCTTTTAGCTTAGTTAATTAGCAGATATTCTAATTCTAGCAATGACACAGAAAGCCCCGCCTGAAATAAATCCGCAAATTAGGGAGAAGATGATCCCATAGATGTCAAACATCCGTTCTGGTCCACTATTTAGTAAATAAATGTAGAGATAGAATGCAACTGGCCCAATTAGAGTACACCAAAGACATAATTTTAAAGAAGTGAGAGCATTTATTTTACGAAGAAAAATGGCCATCGGTAAAACTAGTGCAAAAGTAATAGTATATGTAAGGGGAAGTCCAAACATAAGACATAGAAAAAACATAGCAAAAGCGCCAGTAATATCTCCTTGGAAAACAATAACTGTACCATATACTATTCCAATAATTAAAGGAACAACCAATGGGGAGATAGATGCACTTTGTTTCAGACTTTCACGATGCTGAATTTCATATTTTTTCATAATATATATTCGTCAATCAAGTGCTAGTTTGATTAGTTTTTCAATTAAACAATTTTAGCATTAAGCAAAGTTTTATAAAAGATTTTCAATTAGATAAATAAATTTATTGAGATTTAGTAGTTCCACATAGTAATGGTGATTTAATGATTTGATTAAAGCCGAGTTATCACAGTCCAGTTTTTATACTCTCGTAAGAAGACTATTCAATAGTGGTTAGTTTTTAAATAAAATATTCATAAATTTATCCCATGTAGAATCTGGTTTAATTTGCTCTCGATATTCTAATTCCGCACATGGATTTGTAAAATAGTAACTATAGACACCTTCAGCAAACTCATTTTTACTGAGTTTCCCATTTTTATCATCATCTAATTTCTCGAATATACTTAACCGATTGGGGTCTTTTTTTGATGGTGGATCTACCCATGGCATTGGCTCTTTTAATAGATTTAGTGCAACCCACTCATTTTTTTCAAGAAGTTTATTTTTGTTTTTATCAGCAGCTTGAAAAAGCATTGCCCAATCAGGTGTTGCAGGTTCACAGCCGTAAACAAAGTTACTTGCGGTTGTACACAACATTATCAATATATAGTGTCTTATTTTAGAAATTTGCATACCAATTCACTGTTAAAAGATGGAATCAATAATGCCAAATGTCGTTTTAGCTTACAATAAAGAAAAAATTAGCAATTTGCCCTGAACACTTTCTAAGATCATTTTTGTAAATCAATTAAAAATGGGCGTATCACATGACTGACTCAATCAAAGTGGTTTTTATTTTAGAAGATTTAAATTAATGAAAATTTAATTTCTGATGTACTTTAGATGGAAACTCATTTAAATAAAGTGTTAATAGTTTTACACATATTTAGTCGAATAAATATTCATTTTTTCTTTACACTTTGTTACATTGAGCGCACTTTATAATAAGTAGTCATGATATGGAAAAAATCACATTTGAATTAACTATTGTGCTGAGCTTTGTTTCATTTACCGATTTGGTACGTGGTCACCAATTGTTGAATCGTACGTTTTCTATGACCATGTGAGTGCACAGATTGTGAAATATATTGTAGGTGTGCTCATTATTATCGTGTTATTAATAGGATATTTCATCAATAAAAACAACAAGGAAGACATGGCACGATTAAAGATGGCTGAAATTCAGCAAAATACAAGACTTATGCAGAATAAGATAGATGAAGTTCAAGCTCAACGAGAATCAGAAGCGAGAATAAAAGCAAAAGCGCTAGAACAATCGGTGAAAGAAAGACAAGAAGCTTACATTTATGAAGCTCAACAGTACTCTTCAAATGAAAGTTATCATGATATGAATAAACAAACTGAAAACGAGTCGATTCCAAATCGATATAGTGAACAAGAGTGGAAAGATATTTGTAGATCTGCGTCATTGACAGCAAGAACG
Organism: Acinetobacter sp. Tol 5; assembly: GCF_019702905.1. Classification (NCBI taxonomy): domain Bacteria; kingdom Pseudomonadati; phylum Pseudomonadota; class Gammaproteobacteria; order Moraxellales; family Moraxellaceae; genus Acinetobacter; species Acinetobacter sp. Tol 5. The sequence continues at coordinate 1,696,825 of NZ_AP024708.1, forward strand.
GTAATGCATAACAGACAACGTGGTCATTCAATGAGTGATCAATTTGATGCATTATTACCGAATTCAGAACCTCAAATCAGAAGTTTAATTGAGAATATGATCAAACTAGCATATGGAAGGACACGATATAGTACACCTGAGAGTATGAAAAGGGCTGAATTAGAGTTTGAAAACGAATATCACTTAATTTGTTTACGCTCTTATACTTAAAAAAAGGCTTTGTTGCACAAACTTGTTCTTAAAGGCTTCTTTATTAATATAATTTTTGAATAAAGAAGTCTATCCCCGAAAATCTATCGTACTAAGAATTGGTCATCGTACAACCAAGCTCTAATTAGTCGTGGTGATTTCATCATTTGGTTTGATCCAAATACCCAGTGGTAAGCTAAGGAAAATGGCAAACAAGGGCGAACTCCAACCTATTCAGATGCAGCTTCGATAATTCCACCCAGGAAAAATACCAAGCTTTGGAAAGATAAACGAGCGAATTCAATTGAACGTAATGCACTATTTGATACAGTAAAACGTCTAGGCAGAACAATATGGAAGAAATAGGCAGGGTATTATTGCAGAAGTTTGGTTGAGACCAAGATGCACTGCATCAAATTATTAGGCGATAAATTGCATGCAAGGAACTTCGAAAGTCAGGTCAATGAGGTTCATGGATGTATTGCCGTATTGAATAAACTTACTGAATTAGGTCAACCACATACCCAGATTGTATCTTAAACTCGGTCAACCTAAGAAAAATTGGCTTTTTTATGTTTGTGTAACAAAGCCGATAGGCGGAAATTATATTTTTTAACATAACTAAAAAATAAACATTGTGTTACTGTTCTATTCAGCGTATAACTGTGACTCATTGCTGCGGGATGGAGCAGTCTGGTAGCTCGTCGGGCTCATAACCCGAAGGTCGTTGGTTCAAATCCAGCTCCCGCTACCAATGAAAAATTTAAAGTTTATAGCCTAGTTAGCTCTATGCTTTCTAGGTTTTTTTTATTCAATGCCGTACTTATTAGTAATTAGTTTAGAATATCGGATAAGTTATTTTGGTTAAAGTATTGAAAAATATATTTTTCTATTGATTAGAATTTAAATCAGGGTTGGCTATGTTCCAACTCATATATGTATTCCCTATAAATATGCTGATGTAAAAATTGGAAGTTTAATTTTAGGCGCAATTGCCTCTCACAATTGGATTTTAAAATATCTCTCTCAAATAGTGAATGACTGAACTGTTTTACAAAAGCTCAATGAAATGAGTAAAAAATGAATTTAATAAATGGATGGACGATTGCTAAAGCAGTCAATGGAGATCAAATTCAAGTCAGAATTATTCCACTGAAGCGTAAACAAAATAATGTTGGCGGCATTTCTTGGGTTGAAGTAGGCAAGCAAATTCAACTCGAAACAGGACAGAAGTGTAATTTTAATCTCGATGGACGATCTTTCTATACTGGATTAAATAAGCTTTATCGAATAACACATCTAAAATGTTCCATGTACCTTTGTTTTGATTGAAATTATCTTATGGCTTGCTTTGGCTTCTTAATTATTCAAATATTTTTGCATTGTTGAGTTAAAGATTAACTTGGAAAATTTATAATTTTTTGATAAAGAAAAGAACCATAATCGAGAGGGGGTATTTGAATCATATCTCGCTTATGGTCAAGAAAGATTATCAAATGATGAGCTTTTCTATAGCCGTCATATATATTAAAATTGAACCATGAAAAGATTACAGAAAAAACTCCAAAGTCCTCTATCGAATTGGACCACGGATCAAGACTGCTATTTGATTGAAAATAGTGTATTACCTATAGAAAGTTTAGTTCAGCATTTACCTTTTACCGAGGAAGAAATCCGTAAAAGAAAAGAAACTCTTGGATTGGTTAGAAGACAAAGACAAATGATGAAAGCAATTCAATAGAGATATATTTATTTAATTCAATGTCTTATGTTTATAAAATTGAGGTGGTTGATCTAAATTATTCACTTTAAATGATAATCATTTGCATTTATGTTGAGTCAATAGTATAGTCTCTAGCAAGAATTAAATAGAATAAAACAAGACATACTAGACCGCCCAGCTTGCATTCTCCTCAAGCTGGGCTTTATTTAAACTGCCTATTCTCATATCAAAAAGCGGGACTAGTTTTAAATTAGATTAGGTGCTATCAAATTTAAGTATTTAGAATGCATCCTGTTTGCAGGAAAGTAATCTCTTTTATTTTTTAATGGAAAAATCTTCAAATAATGTCGCATTTTTATAACTTAATTTAAACAAAGTAAAAGAAAAGATTCATGTTTTTTATAATTAATTGATATAAATTAATGATTTAATATGTATTTTTGAAGATTGTTGTAATTTCATTATTTATACTGAATTAGGTGTTGCATCCCTCATAATCAAAGATTGTGCTTATTAATATGAGATTTTTACCATGTTTACTCCTGCAATTACTGAAACGAGAATGCACCAGAATCAATCACAATATTTTTCAATTGAGCAACTCAAAAGTTTTTTGAAGAAGCAAATCAGATTAAAAGCAGATCAAGGCGAATTGTTTGTGAGCGAATGTCTTGCAAAAGATTTCGCTCTTCATGAACTAGACAAATTAAGTGAAGAGTTTAAGAAAGCTGGATACAAGGTAAAGCTTAAAATGATAGGAAAAGAAAAAATATTTTCTGTTTTCTGGAATTGATAGGCGATTATTTTTTTTCAGCACAGTAAAAAAAATTGTGAGTTTCACGAATTCAACAATTTGATTATTATTTTCTGCTATTGTTTAATTTTTAAGCAAGATTGGGCTAGATATGAAAATCATTTCGATTGTAAGTTTAGTTTTATTATTGGGCTTAACTGCGTGTCAAAAAAGAGATTCGGATACGCAAAAACAAGATCAAACCACGACACCGCATTCGGTAGATAAAGACAGTTAGATCTTCATACTGTTCATTTTAACAAACAAAGTAGATTACATTGGATTACTGTCAGGTTGTTACTCTTAATGAATGTAGCCTCGTTTTGCGAGGCTTTATACCAATATCATATATGATGAAAGATTTGGCAGTACAAAATAAGAATAGTTAACAATTCACATCTCAATAAGCAATCACAAGTCGCATTCGAACAATTCAATTTGATCTTATTTAAAAGCCTTGTGACTCAATAATATATCCTAGGATGCAGTCTGATTTGTACCAGCAAATCAGGAACAACGATTTTATAGAATCTTTTAGTATATGAGAATGAGAGATTATCTCACTTAAGCTCAGCATGAGAATGATTTAATATACAAATGTTATTAATATTTTTAAATAAAATATTAAGTTTCATTAAATTTTTTAATTGATTAATATGTACCTTCGGTGGAGTCGGGGGTAAAAGAAATTCAGGTGTTATAATTAAAATATTGAATTTTATGTGTTTTATAATAAATAATTTATTTTATTTATTTTAATGAAAATATTTTATTTAAAGCTCAGTTATTATATTCTTGTATTTGAAACATTAAATTGTATATTAACTTTGCTACAATTTTTTCGCACTAAAGATAGTGTTTTTTGTTTTATTTTTTGATAAAAATGATAAACTGGTCACACTCTATACGAGGCCGTGGGGGCTAAATGAAAGAAGAAGTAAAAATTGCGATATTTGGCTTGAGCTTAAATGTACTTGATGCAATAAAGCAGAAAATACGATTGATGTATGATGACTCACTTCAAGTAAGTTGGGCAAACATTGCTGATCCGCATTTAGATATTCTTCTTGTGAATGATATGTTTTTTAGTTCTCCTACAATTCAAAATTTGGTGGGTGTAAAAAAAATACCTTATCTAAGGTTAATCAATAAAAATGAAAAATCAGGGCAAATCGAAGGGGATAAGTTGTATTTACCTTTTTCTGCCACTGATGAAATTAGAAAATGGTTTAAAGATCGTTATTTCAATGTGCCTGTTAGCCATAAAACAGTGCATATTGTTAATCAAATTTCAAAAACTTTAGATCTCACAAAAATTGTTCCAGAGTTTTTTAATGAAAGAAACGGTAATGTACAAGTTTTTGATGCCAAGGGTAATATTGCATTAGTGAATATTCGAACTCAGCAAGTATGGGTGGATGCATTACGTAAAATTCAAGGCACTGATGTTTCTTTAAATTTTACTTATGCCACCATGCAAATGGCGCAATCAGTGAGTTCAAATCAAGGTATCGAACTTAAGTCTTGGTTGTGGAATCTATTGTGGTATTCCAATGATATTAATACCACAATCCACAAAGGGGACTATTATCAACTTATTGATTGGCCACAGCCTAATCATCAAAATGAAAGACAAATGATTTTTAAAATAGCAGCTTGTTTTGAGCAAGGAGCGACTATTGCCCAAGTGGTGCAAAAAACGGGTTATAGTAAAGATCAGATTTATAAATTTGTCTCAATTGGTTTATTGAGCAATATGCTCAAAAATATACCTGAAGAAGAAGCAAAATTAATTGTTGAGGAAAAACAGTCGGCAGGTGTTCTACGTGGTTTCTTTGGTAAATTACGAAAAAAATTAGGGCTGTGATTTGGTAGCTGATTGTTCAACTTGAAAATTGATTGCATAAACATGGTTTTTTTAAAGTTGAAAAATAAGTAATACAACTTAATCAATGTGTAGCAATAAGAACTTGAATAAAGGTGATAATGTGATTTTACAACAGTATAAAATTGTATTTGGTGGCAAGATGGGGGCAGGTAAAACTGAAGCGATTAAGTCTTTGTCTGAAATTTCAGTTTTATCTACGGAAGCACAAAATACTGATGAACAATCACACAGTAAAGCGTTGACCACTGTTGGGATTGATTACGGCGAAATCCGTTTAGAAGATGGTGTTGTTGTAGGTTTATATGGAACACCAGGACAAGACCGATTTGATTTTGTCTGGTCAGTGATCTGCAAAGGTGCAATAGGTGCTGTAGTATTGATTGATCACTCTCAAAAAGACGCAATTGAGGATTTGAAGTTTTACTTTCAAAGCTTCAAAGAATATGTAAACAACATTGTTGTCGGGGTAACGCATGTCGACGAAAACCCGCAGCAGTTGCTAAAACAATATAAAGATTGGATGAGTTTAAATCAGGTCAACATGCCCATTTTCGCTGTAGATGCGAGAAAGCAAGATGATGTATTGTTAATGGTTGAAGCATTGATTGCTCGAGCAGAAGTTGAATTTGGATAAAATCATCAGCTCCTTATAATAATACGTTCAATATGAACGTATTCTGTCTGAATACACAGCGTATCCATTTTATGGATACGCTTTTTTAATGTGCTTGAAATGATTGAATGTCATCATCACTGTGAAAAATTTGAAAGTAAGCACCAAGATAAACCATTTTAACGAATATGCACAAAAATAGTGCGTTAAAATAGTGCTGAATGATTTTAAAATAAGAAGTGTGTCTGAATATGGTGCAATTCTATTTGCACTGAGTATAATAGAAGCGAAATAATGGTTGCTAAGCTTATTTTCTGATAAGAAATTCAATAAATTAGCAATTATTTTAAAAGTTGGTATGCTAATTGCTTTATAGATACCAACTACTAACACGCACTTCACAAGTGCAACAAAAATTCATTGGAGCAAAATGAGCATGGCGAACAAGGTCCTTCAACTCATACAAGAAAGTGGCGCAAAATGGGTCGATTTTCGCTTTACTGATACTAAGGGTAAAGAGCAACATGTAAGTTACCCTTCAGATACTATCGATGAAGATACTTTCGAAGATGGTAAAATGTTTGATGGTTCTTCAATCGCTGGTTGGAAAGGCATTGAAGCATCTGACATGATTTTACGTCCAGATCCTGAAACTGCTTTCCTTGATCCGTTCTTTGCTGAAGCGACAATTGTCGTGACTTGTGATGTTATTGAGCCTTCAACTGGTCAAGGTTATGACCGTGACCCTCGTTCAATTGCTCGTCGTGCTGAAGAGTATTTAAAATCTACAGGTATTGGTGATACTGCATTCTTTGGTCCAGAACCAGAATTCTTTGTTTTTGACGAAGTTAAATGGGACATCGACATGTCTGGCGCTCGCCATACTTTGATCGCTGAAGAAGCTGCATGGTCTACTGGTAATTCTTACGAATCTGGTAACTCTGGTCACCGTCCACGTGTGAAAGGTGGTTACTTCCCAGTTCCTCCTGTTGATTCTCATCAAGATATGCGTGCTGAAATGTGCGCGCGTATTGAAGACATCATGGGTCCTGGTCGTGTAGAAGTACATCACCATGAAGTTGCATCATGCCAATTAGAAATTGGTGTGAGTTTCAACACGATGGTTCGTAAAGCAGACGAAGTTCAACAGTTCAAATATGCAGTGTGGAACGTTGCTCATCAATATGCAAAAACTGCAACCTTTATGCCTAAACCAATGGTAGGTGATAACGGTTCTGGTATGCACGTTCATATGTCGATCTCTAAAGATGGCAAAAACTTGTTTGCTGGTGATGAATATGCAGGTCTTTCAGAGATGGCATTGTACTTCATCGGTGGTATTATCAAACATGCTCGTGCGTTGAATGCAATTACTAACCCTTCTACAAACTCGTACAAGCGTTTAGTACCACACTTTGAAGCGCCGATCATGCTTGCTTACTCAGCACGTAACCGTTCTGCGTCTATCCGTATTCCTTACGTTTCTAGCCCTAAAGGCAAACGTATTGAAGCACGTTTCCCAGATCCAATGATGAACCCGTACTTAGGTTTCGCGGCATTGTTGATGGCTGGTCTTGATGGTATTCAAAACAAGATTCATCCAGGTGAAGCTGCTGACAAAAACTTATATGATCTTCCTCCTGAAGAAGAAGCAAAAATCCCAACAGTTGCTCATAGTCTTGATATGGCGCTTGAAGCACTTAAAGCGGACCATGACTTCCTTCTTAAAGGTGGCGTGTTCACGAAAGAAATGTTAGATGCCTATATCGAACTTAAAACTGAAGATGTTCGTCGTTTAAATACAACGACTCACCCAGTTGAATTTGATATGTACTATAGCTTGTAATTCAGATCTGAATTTAAGCGATAAAAACCTGCCTCGTGCAGGTTTTTTTATTGATTAATCATTCAAATTAATCTCTATAATTGATTCAAAGCGCAGTCAATCTGTGAAAGAGACATACAGTAAAATTTAATTTCTTTTGATCAATAAAATGAATATTAAAAGTACGTAGTTTGAGATATAAAACTATCAATGTCATGTTTTACGTCAAAAGTTTAAATAGATTGATGAAGGCAATATCTCAACATAGAAAGACGCATCTATGATGCAAAAGTACAAAACAAATTAATCACTAAAAGATTATAAGAGTTTGTACTAAATTGTGCAGTATTTGATTTTAAGATATTGAAATTTAATTATTTTTAAATTGACTGAGGACTTTAGTTGTATTTTTGAAAGAATAAATTTGAGTAAAAAAAGCCAGTACAATGACTGGCTTTAGTACATATGGATAGATGATGTTAATGCGATACAACACTACTTGGTTGGTATTTTTGAATATATTTTTCACGAATTTCATTGCGTTCATCTGATGTAGATGCTTTTTGCATTTTTTTCCGCATTTCATTACGTTCAGATGTGCTCATTTGTTGCCATGCTTCACGCATTTTTTGCTTTTCTTGTTCAGGAAGTTGAGTAAACCAGTCCATACGTTGTTGTAAAGCAGCGCTTTGTTCAGTTGGGAGCTCTTTTAAATTTTGGTAGCGTTTGATTAATGCTTTTTGTTCATCTTCAGACAGCGCATCCCATGTTTCATTGACTTGCGTATTCGCATCTTTGGAAAAAATCCAAAAACGTTCAAATCCAGCAAAACTTGTTTGTAGAAAACCAAAAGCACAAAATGCCAATGCTAATTTTCTAGCTACCATGAGAATTTTTATCCTCACCAAAAACAGATAACATATCTAAATCTTCCATCATTTGTGGTGAAAGTTTAGGGCTAATCACCACTTGTTGCGGGGTATGAGCTTCATTGGAAACATCGAAAGCATTTGGTACAACAACAAAGCCTGTAATTGCTGCTGCAAGGGCAAAGCCAGTCATTTTCCAATTGCTAAAGCGTGATGTTGGCTGATCTTGGATACGATCTAACACATTATTCATCACCACTGCTTTATTGCGGTGATGACGTGCAAGTTCATCCAGTTTTGCCGTCACTTGTTTGGTGAAATCATCATTATTCATGTGATGAACCTCCATACGGATTTAAATGTGATAGCGCAGTTCTCAATCCTTGAATTGCTCTATGGTAATGGGTTTTTACACTACCTTCGCTACAGTTCATAATTGATGCCGTTGTCTGTGTATCAAAGCCTTCCCATGCACGTAGCATAAATGCTTGTTGTTGGCGTACAGGTAATTCACTAATCGCGTCTTGAATTTCTTCAATAGTGACATCTTGATGTAAAAACTGAAGCGGGTTTGGCGTAGATTCATCAACAATTTCCATCGCTTCTTCATCATCAGAATCTAAATCGATTTTTCGAAATAGGGAAAAAGGAGATGCTCTACGTGCTTCTTTACGACGCCAATCTTGTAGTTTGTTATTTAAAATAGTGTAGAACAATGGATACCATTCTTCTGTGGACTTATCCGCGTAAGACTTATGTAAGGAAATAAATGCTTCCTGTACCAAATCCATTGCAATCCCATTATGACCTTGTGTTGCATTTTCCATCATGACCAAGGCACGGCCTGTCACATCCTGCATAAAAAAACGCAGGCGCTGTTCACTGGTACTCGTTTGAGCACTGGCTGTTTCAGTCTGTGACTTCTTTGGTGCTAAGTCCATAGAGATGGAAAATCCCGTCATTGGGTACCCACCATTATTTTAAATTCATATCACTATAACGTTTAAAAAATGGTTTGGGTTGACACGTAAATCAATTATTTTTTTCAGTTTAAATGATTTTTTTCAATAACGGGCGATATTTAAAATAATTTAACCTTATAGTCGTTGACGAACCATTTCAAAGAAACAAATTGAGCCTGCAACAGCGACATTGAGTGATTCTTGACCGCCTGGTTGTGGAATAGATACAGCTTCTGCACGTTTCAATGCAAATTCTGAAACGCCTTGACCTTCATTACCCAAAATCCACACACATTGTTTACGTAAATTTTTGGAATACAGACTTTCTGCTTCATGTGAGCTGGTCACATAAACAGGAATTTTGAATTGCTTTAAAATATCCTCAAGTACAACATTCTCATAGGTTTGTAAGGAGAAATGTGCGCCCATACCCGCACGCAGAACACGTGGTGACCATAATGAAGCAGAGCCTTTTGTACAGACAATTTGTTCAATGCCCGCAGCTGCGGCGGAACGCAATAGCGTTCCGACATTACCAGGGTCTTGAACATTTTCAAGAATTAACGTGTCTTCGCTAAAATTCAATGCTTGTGTTGAGCTTGGCAAATCAACGATTGCAAGGCAGGCAAGGGTGGTTCCTAAGGTGCTTAGGTCCTTATATAATGCTTCACTGATCACGAACACCATCCCTTGGTATTGGTCAATGATCTCACCAAGATCCTCATGATCCAACGCATGCTCAGTGGTGAAAATCGAATTAATTTTGCGTCCCTTTTCTAACCATGCAAGACTCAGGTGTGTGCCTTCAAGTACAGTTTGTCCTTGTTTCTTACGATAAGTATTTTGTTCAATCAAACCTCTTAGGTGTTTAATTTTAGGATTGTCTTTTGATTCAAGGAAAATTGTAGGCATGGGAGAGTAGATCCAAAAATAAGTAAGATCTGTTGATCATTCCAAAATGAATTTACAACAGACCTTTACTGGTTTTACGCGCTTAAAGCGCACGTAAAAATGAAAGAATTAGTGATGATAGCTTGTAACAAGTTCAACTTCATTCTTAGAGCCAATCACGACTGGAACACGTTGATGTAACTCAGTAGGTTGAATATCTAGGATACGCACGCGACCTGTTGTAGATGCACCACCAGCTTGTTCCATTAACATGCTCATTGGGTTGGCTTCATACATCAAACGCAGGCGACCTGCTTTTTGAGGGTCTTTGGTGTCGTATGGATATAGGAAGATACCACTACGACATAGAATACGGTGAATATCACCCACCATACATGCTACCCAACGCATATTGAAGTCTTTTTCGCGTACAGAAGTTTTACCTGCTTGTAGCTCATCAATATAACGTTTTACAGGCGCTTCCCAATGACGTTGATTTGAAGCATTGATTGCGTATTCTTTAGTATCCGCAGCCACTTGAACATTTTCAGAAGTCAGTAAAAATTGTTGAGTTTCTGGATCGAAGGTAAAAAATACAACACCTGCACCAACTGTAAGTGCCATCATGGTTGATGGACCATAAAGAACATAACCAGCAGCAGCTTGTTGTGAACCTGCTTGCATGAAATCTTCTGCTTGTGTAATGCTATTTTGAGCAGGAAGGATCGAAAAAATTGTACCTACACACATGTTAATATCAATATTACTTGAACCATCCAAAGGATCAAATAAAACAAGATATTTGCCGTTTTCTTGCGCTGGGGTAAACTCATCTAATTCTTCTGATGCTAAGCCGCCCACATTTGAGTTAGCTTTGAGTGCAGCAATTAAATAATCATTTGAAATAACATCAAGTTTCTTTTGTTCTTCACCTTGTACATTTTCATGTTGAGCACTGCCCAGTACACCTGCTAACGCACCTTTTTGTAGCGCCTGATCAATGGTTTTACATGTGTTGGCAATCGTTTCAATCACATTGGCAAGTTCAGGTGTTAAATTCCCTTGTTGTTGTTCTAAATATTGGGATAGAGTGCGATATGACATATCAGAGGTGCTCCAAAAGCGATAAATTTTGACACATTAAACAATAGCGGTATTTTAGATGAGTTCAGCTCAAAATAAAAATTATCCTGTGTTATTTGTCGTGAAATTACCCTTGCAAGTATTTTAGAAAGTGTTATGTTGGATATACGGATAATAACGTAAAGGAGCACTCACATGACAACGGCAAAGTTTGAAGCGACTCCGACTCAAAATGAAGGTATTGATCTTAAAGAGATTAGTGCTGAAAATGTGAAAGAAGCATGGAAGAATTACGAAGCTAAACCTGAGTTCAAAGAATTCAATAAGCACGATATGATTGAATCCATGCAAAGTCCCAAGCCAGACGAGTCAAAGGCTTAATCAATAAGAAGCGTTTATCACTTTGATAAGCGCTTTTTTATTTTATAATCCAAGTAAATTTCGAAGACTATCGCATCAATCATGATTGAAATTCATCATAAAGCAGATATCGTCTTTCCATTTCATCAAATTGGAGAGCCAGAGTGGGAGGTAAAAACCCAACGCATTTTGCAATCATTTGCAGATTTAAATGATGATGAAGTTGCATCTCCAATAAATATTGATGAAATTGATCAACTTGAACTGCGCTTAAAAACCACTTTGCCAGTTTCTCTAAAAATTTTCTATCAAACATTTGGCATTGCGGATATTGGTGAAGAGCTACAACAGTTTGATGATATTGGCTATTTAAAAGATATATGGGCTGCCGCACCAGAATATGCACCTGAATTCACTTCAAAAGATGTAGAAGTTTTACCGCATTTGATTACTTTTAGTGACTATCTCGGTAATGGCAATATGTTTTGTTTTCATGACATAAGCAAAGAAGTCTATTATTTTGATCATGATGATAGACCTTATTTGACAAAAATCTTTGATGATGTCGATGAATATCTCAAATGTTGTTTAATCTTGTTGCAGTCGGATTTATTTGGTGATGCTACCCCTGATCAAGTTGAGCAATGGGTAGAAGATATGGTGATTGAGCTCATCGGTGATCAAAAGCTCAAAAAATGGCGGTATTGATTTTAAATCCAAAGAAAGTCTAGTTTTAATATTTGAACTTTTAAATATCAAAATGATCAATTGGTCGGCTAGCCTAATATAAAAATGCCCAATTGAATTGGGCATTTTTATATTGTTTTTAAAAATTATTTTAATAACGGTGGAACAGCTTCATAGTTAATTTCGACACGACGGTTTTCTTTCCATGCAGATTCATCATGTCCTGCATTGATTGGCATTTCTTTACCATAACTTACCGCTTCCAATTGGTTTGGCTTAACACCGTTAGTGATTAAGTAGCTTTCTACAGCTTTTGCACGACGTTCACCCAAAGCCATATTGTATTCACGGGTACCACGTTCATCCGTGTGACCTGTTAGAGCAACTTTTGAATTTGCATTGGCGATTAGGAATTGTGCATGCGCTTGAAGTGTCTGATAGTCATCATTTGAAAGATCACTACTGTCATAGTCAAAATGTACAACACGCTTTGCTAAAAATGCTTTGTTTGCTTCAGTTACACCTTTTGCTGAAGCGCCTGCTAAATTTTGTGCATTTAAAGCTGCATCTTCACTTAAGCCCGTCGTGTTTACCGTAGTCGCACTATTGGGATTTGTTCCAGACTCTACTGTTGCAGCAGGTTTACGGCTGGCACAACCAGTCATGACTAAGCTTGCTGCGAGTAATGGTAACGTTAAATATTGAATAGCCTTCATGTTGATCTCCGATACTTCCTTTTTAAATTAAGTCATGCGACATGGGTAAATCATTTAGGTGCCCAAGCAGGCTCACGTACTTCACCTTGTTCACTCGGTAAATTCATACGGAAACGACCATCTGTTGACATGATTGCCAATAAGCCACGACTGCCTTCACGCGTTGCATATACCACCATTTGCCCGTTTGGAGAGAAGCTAGGTGATTCATCGAGACTTGTTGGAGTCAGAATATTGGTAATTCCAGTAGAAATTTCTTGAATTGCAACCTTGTAATTGCTGCCAGAAGGGCGATGTACCAATGCAACATACTTGCCATCTGCACTGAGCGTACCACGGGCATTGAATGCGCCACGGAAAGTTAAACGTTTTGTTGAACCGTCATCAAAGCTATAGCGATAAATTTGCGCTGAACCACCACGGTCAGAGGTAAAAATAAATGATTTCCCATCAGGTGCATAGCGTGCTTCTGTATCAATTGCACTGTCATTGGTCATTCGTTTAACTTGACGAGTGTCTAAATCCATTTGATATATTTCAGGATTGCCGTGCATAGATGCGGTGAACAACATAGATTTTCCATCAGGAGAAAAACTAGGTGCACCATTCAAACCACGGAATGAGGCTAATTTCTCACGAGCGCCAGAAGCCAAATCTTGAACATAAATGGCTGGACGTTTTGTTTCAAATGATACATAGGCGATCTTTTTCGCATCTGGTGTCCAAGCAGGAGAGAGAATAGGATCTCTTGAGCTCAATACAGTTTTAGGTTGTTCACCATCGGTATCTGCGATTTGCAAAGTATAACGTGTATCAGGTGTTGCAGGATTGCGTAGCACATAGGCGATACGTCCAGTAAAGTCACCTTGGATACCTGTTAATGCTTGATAGATAGCATCACTGATCATATGTGCTGCGGTACGTACACGCGAAGCAGGAACTGTGAGCAATTCATTGAGCAAGAATTTTTGCTTTTCGACATCATACAGTTGGTAATGTACAGCCAATGAACCATCAGCATTTACTTTTGACTCACCTAGAACGATATAAGGAACACCAGCGGCTTTCCAAGCTTCTGCATTCACATTATTTACGCTGGCAGTTGCTGGTAAGTTTTTAGAAGAACTGGTAAAGCGACCAGAACGATTTAAATCCTGTTCGATGATCGGATAGATGGATTGATCATTGCTAAAAGGAAGAATGGCAATTTTAGGTGCGGACTCAGGTGCTTTAGCAATTTCTAAATGCAATTGTGCATACGATGGAGTGATCAATGCTGGGCTCAATGCAACAATTATCGCTAATCCTAATAGATGTTTAGGCATGATTTTCATTGGACTTCATGTACTCAAATATCAATTTTTAACTATGCTTAGCTTTGTAGCATAAAGACATTATTTTAATCTATATAAAGCATGTAATTATGAATAAAAGATGATAATTCGCTGTTTGTTGATAAAAAATAAATCTAAATGTATGACGCAGATGAATGACAGCTTAATAGGGTATCTAAGCAAATTGATAAAAATCATAACCGTTGACGAAAAATAGGATATTATTCACTGACAGCGAAATGGAGAAGAATTTCTTGAAATTGTTTTTTAAGCGATTGTTCATTAGGCATTTCAAAGGGAGCAGCTTTATAAATCGCTGTTTTGATTGAACGCGCAAATTCATCACTAAACTGTCCACCCACGAATAGAATATCTTCAACATTTCCTTGTTCATCTAGATAGACCCGAACATTGGCTTTCTCTGCTAAATCTGTTGCAGGGCGTTTCCAATATTTTGTAATACGATTCATTCTGCTTTTGTAAATTTGACTGGTGATTTGATTTTGTCTAAGTTGTTCATTTTGTGTAGGTGTATTTTTTTGCTGAGATAGAGCAGTTGGTGGCATTTCATGTGTAAATGGGTTAGAAGGTATTTGTTGCCTGTTAACCTCAATTGGCGGGTTGATTTGATTTTTTTCAGCAAATGAAAATGTTGAGAAACAAATAAGAAAGCTGCTAATCAGCAATGTTTTAAATTGCATTTTATTTTTCCAATGTGTCTATATGACTTGGTTGATAATAGATATTGTTTTAACTATAGAGAATGCAAATTCTATTCTACAATAAAGTTGACTGAGAAACTTTGTACATCTCTCCTAACTTCTGGTTGAGTGGGCAATGTGAATGGCGCTGCATCGTAGATCGCTTGCTCTATACTTGTTTTGACATCTGGAGCTGCTGAACTGACAACGATTGAGTCAATGGAGCCATTTTGTGTAAGCTTTATACGTGCGTTGGCTTTTTGTTCTGTTGCACCTGTTGGTATATGCCAAGCCCTTAGAATTTTATGGACAAATTCTTTTTTTATGCTGAATGCCAGTTTTTTAGCCTTAGCTTTTTGCTCGTTGGCAAGATAACTTTTCTTTTCAAGGGCTGAGGCAGTTGTATTCAATTCCGTTGGATGGATTGATGCAAAATTAGTTTCAGTATTTTGGCTATTTTGATTTGCAAGCGTGCTTTGATAGATCAATGCAGGAAATATAAATAAAAAAAATTTCACAAATACCTTATCCATAGCGTGAATCAAATAATAACCCTGCCAAAGCAGGGTATATTACAAAAATTATTTCACAGTAAAACTCGCAGTAAAGCTCCGTGCCTCGCGTCGAGCATCAGGATCAGAAGGCATTGGGAAGGGGGCTGCGTTACGTACAGCTTGTTCTACACTTGCTTTAACATCTGGATCAGATGCATTCACGATAACCGATGCAACAGCTCCACTATCTGTCAACGTGACACGGGCAGTTGCCTTTTGACCAGATGAGCCTGCTGGCATACGCCACGCATTTCGAACCTTATTTTCAAAGTCCTTTTTCGCTGAAGATGCAATTTTTCTGGCTTCTGCCTTTTTATTCGCAGCTGCTTCTTTTGCTTTCTCAGCAGCAGAGTTCTTTTCTTCCTCTAACTCGCGAGCAAGATCAGCTTTGCGTTTTGCATCTGCTTTGGCTTTAGCATCTGCATCAGCCTTGGCTTTAGCATCTGCCTTGGCTTTCGCTTCTGCATCAGCTTTGGCTTTTGCGTCTGCCTTAGATTTTGCCTCGGCTTTGGCTTTTGCCTCAGCATCAGCCTTGGATTTTGCATTCGCATCTGCTTTACGTTTAGTTTCAGCATCTGCTTTGGCTTTAGCATCGGCATTACGTTTGGCTTCAGCTTCCGCTTTGCGTTTAGCTTCGGCATCAGCTTTGGCTTTTGCATCCGCTCTGACTTGAGCTGCTTTTTCAGCAGCTTCTTTTCTCACTTTTTCTGCTGCTTCCGCTTTACGTTTAGCTTCAGCATCAAGACGAGCTAATCTTGCTTTCTCAGCAGCATCGGCTTTAGCTTTTTGGAGGGCTTCTTGCTTCGCTTTAGCCGCCGCTTCAGCTTTAATTTTTGCATCAGCTTCAGCTTTGGCTTTTTCAGCTGCATTTTTTGCCTGTTTCACTTTTTCAGCGGCTTCTTGTTTCGCTTTCTCCGCGGCTTCAGCTTTTGCTTTTGCTTGTTCTGTGGCTTTTTCCTGAGCAGCTCGCGCTGCAGCGAGTGCCATTTTTTGTTCTAAAGCGGCTTTAGCTTCATCAGCTGCTTTTTTTATATCCACTGCTTCAGTATCAGGCTTTGATTCGACTGGAATTTCAGGCGCAGTTTGGTCTGGTTCAGCAGTTTGTTGGATATTTTCTGAAACTTTTGAGTCAGCTGTTTCCGTTGAATCACTGTCTACCAATGGTTTCGGTTCTGGAGGGGGTAAATCTTCAGGTTTGATAAGAACAGTTTTAATTTGCTTCGGGGGTTCTGGTGGTCGACTAAGACCTAAAAAGAGTAAGCCTGTAATCGCCACCACATGAATACCAAGGGTAAATCCAAGTGCAATCGCTTTATCTTTAGATTGTGGCTTTTGAGTATTTTTCATAACTTACTTTACAGACTCTGTCAGCAAGCCAACTTGGCTTAAACCCGCATCTTGTAATGCAGACATAAGTTTCATCACTTCACCATATGGGCGTGACTCACTACCATTAATCAAAACACTCAATTGTTTGCTGTTTGCTTGAGCTTGCTTTTGATTTTCTGTAAGGACAATTTTAAGCTCTTCTAAAGTAAGCACATCATTGTTATGTGTTTTATCTTCGAGCTGGATGCTTCCATCCGCATTAAGCGTCACGATAGCAGGTCGATCCTCAGATTGAATCGGGTTGTTATTGGCTTGTGGCAAGTCAACTTTGACACCCGTCGTAATCATAGGTGCTGTAACCATAAAAATGACCAATAAAACCAACATAACGTCGATATAGGGAACAACGTTCATATCACTTTTTAAAGGCTTTTTGACACGGTCAAAACGTCCTGAGCGTTGGATTGCCATTATTCAGCTTCCTGTGTAGTTCCCACAGACTGACGTTGTAACAGCGCCACCATTTCTTCGGCAAATAATGCACGATCTGAGTAAATTTCTTCACCTTTTGCAGTGTAATGGTTAAATGCCAATACTGCTGGAATTGCCGCAAATAAACCAATCGCAGTTGCAATCAGTGCTTCGGCAATGCCTGGTGCAACAGTGGCAAGAGTTACTTGTTCAACCTGTGCCAAACCGATGAAGGCAGTCATGATGCCCCAAACAGTACCAAATAACCCTACATAAGGAGCGACAGAGCCTATGCTGGCTAAGGCACTCAAACCTTGTTCTAAACGACCTTGATCACGACTTAAGCCTACTCGCAAAATACGTTCTGTACCTTCAATCATGGGTACAGTATCAGCTTGGCGCTTTTTCAATTTCAAATATTCACTTAAACCCTGATAAAAGATGTCTTCCAGACCATCGCGTTTAGAGTTAAGTTGCGCATTGTTATAGAGGGTATTCAGTTCAGCGCCAGACCAAAATATTTTTTGAAAATGGTCGTCGCCTTGGCGTGCTTTCTTATAGCCCATATGTAACTTGGCAATCAGATACCAACTAAAAACAGATGCAAGTACTAAGACCAGCATGACCAATTGAACCACAGGGCTCGCTTGTAAGATTAAATCAGAGATGTGCAGAGAAGATTCTAGTTGTGTTGCCATAGTTACATGTGCCAAAAGTATTTTTATTCGTGGGCTAATTCTCGAAGAATTAAATCACGGATTTCGTCAGGAATTCTACGAGGTTTCATATCTGTACTTAAACATGCCAACTCTACCTCGCCAGAAGCAAGCATGATTTCACCACGATATATATTTTGTTGCAACACAAATGACGAAGCTTTACATGAAACTACACTTGCTGTAACAGTAATCAGGTCGTCCATCAGTATAGGACGTGAGTATTTCAAAGCAATTTTATGGACGACAAAATTGTAATCTTTTTGATGCCAGTAATGATCAATCCCAGAAGCACGTAGCCATTCAGTACGAGCACGTTCCATGAAGCGAATATGATTGGCGTGATAGACGATGCCGCCAGCATCTGTATCTTCAATATATACACGGATTTGGAATTCGAATTTATTACTCATGTTGCTGTGCATTCCTGTGTTGTTTATTGCATATCTATCAATAGTTTGTCAGTACTTACTTGTGCTGATTCAATTTCAGATTATCTAATCGGAAAAAAGAAGAACTTTAAATGACGAACCAAATAGCTGAATTGAATTTTACAAGATCTATAAAGAAACATCTCAATAGTGCCTCAGCAGCTATGTGGTTTTTTGAGCGGCATAGGTATCTACATGAACAACGATGGATTGTTTGAACAGTATCTGTACATAGGCTATAAAATTAATATTGCAGAAAAAAATTGATTCGGTCCACTTATAGATTTTGACAAGAATTCAGCACTGACTTTGGCGCAAATTTTAGCACAAGGTATGTTTTCTCAAATGGCACAAGATTACATTCCAAATTAAGAATGAAAGGCTGATGGTGATTAGATTGAGTGTTTCTATAAATCAAGTGGTATTAAAGAGTAACAAATTGCTCGTAGGGATCTACTCGAAAGTTGTATTATAGAAAATGGTGTAGTAGTGGCAAAAAAACTGATGTTGAAAGATTAAGTAAAGCTCATTTCACTTAACACCCATTATGTTAAATGCAGAGTGTTATTCTTTTGAGTTTTCACAATTTAATAAAATACATTTCCCATTAATTTTACCAACTAAGCTTATAGGTTTAGATGTATCCCCATCGTCAAAAGATATTTCAACTAATAAGTTTTGATCCTCGAAAGATTCTAATTCTTTAATTAATTGCTTGATGCTTTTACCACAAGTTACCCATTCTGGATCTTTAGGCATATTATTTCCAGTCATTAAATATTTTATAATACAGCTTATACGAAATTCTTTGCTATTTTTCAAATTCTGTAGTCATGGAAACTTTATGATCAGTCATAAATTGATAAATGGGTGCTATTGTATTTGGGTCTGATCTTGTATTTTGATAAATTTGGACATTTGGGGTGCCCAATGTTCCATCAATATTTTCTATGTATGCGGCATAAGAA
This sequence comes from Acinetobacter sp. Tol 5, assembly GCF_019702905.1. Lineage (NCBI taxonomy): Bacteria > Pseudomonadati > Pseudomonadota > Gammaproteobacteria > Moraxellales > Moraxellaceae > Acinetobacter > Acinetobacter sp. Tol 5. Next base: position 1,715,928 of record NZ_AP024708.1, read on the forward strand.
TATTTATTTAAGTTGTCAAAAACCACAATTGCAGCATCAGTATCACATAGGTGTGCTTTACAACCTTGTAATACGACATATTGACCATCTGTTGTAACTTTTGCACCTACAGACAGTCTGTCTTTAAGCTTTTGGAAGTCTTTTTTGGGAATGTTATTTGGAAGAGCTTGTAAAGCAAGTTTGTTTTGAATGGCTATATAAGGGTGCTTACCGACCAAATAGGACATATCATTTTTAAAATTAGCTGCAATTGCACTTGAAGCTATAACTATTAATAAAACACATAAATATTTCATGTTAAGCCCTTTATAAAATGTTAATTATTCTGCCTTGATTATATTGTGAACTATATTTGAGATACTTTAAATTAACAATAGGAGCTGTTCATATATCCATCTGATCCTTCAAGTTCCATAAATAAAGATCATTTATATAAAGTCGATTGATTTCTCAAATAAATAAGAAGTTTTTGTTCATTACTTAAATTACATTTAAGTAATATTAAATTTTAAATGTATTAATTCTTCACTATTTCTGATAATTTTTGTATAGTTTTGATGCAAATGAGAATTCTTATTATTTTTTTTGCATATTTCTCAAATCTGATCTCGTCAATCTCATGGAATTTTATGTATGACAAATTTTAATCTTTGACCAAATACAATTGCGCTTTTAGGTATTTTTATAAAAAGAAAATAAGTTTTAAATTTAGTAATTTCAATTATTTATTTTAAGGTAATCAAAGATGCAAGCATTTATAACAAAAGATTGCTTTATTGACCATGGTGGGCGAATTCTCGAAGGTGATGATTCTTGGATCGTTGAAGGCAAGGGGGTTCATCTTGAAGGAATGACACATTATTGCCCAAAATGTAAAGTTTTATCTAAGGCTATTGCAACACAAAGAGGATTTATACAAATTAATGGTCGCAATCTTATTGTGGCTGGTGATACTTCAACTTGTGGGGCTAAATACATAAAAATATCTGATTTGGCTGTTCGTTGTAGAGGTCTGCAAAATAGTTCAATAATGAAAATAATACAATTGATGAATGAACAGCTTTTTTCTGATGAATTTATGCTGATTGATGTGGAAACAAGTAGCATTATTGCAAATATGCCCTATAAGATACATAGAGAGAACGGACGTATAGAAGAGGGGGTTACTGATGAGAATGGTTTAATATCATCACTACAAAATACTAATCGTGCTGAAAAACTTAAAATAGAGATTGTTAATAATTTCTTTAACTTAAATGATTTTTTAGATGAACATTTTTAATAAAACACTTACAATGTCAGGAACAGGAGCTAAAGCCCCAGTTAAAATAGCGATTAAAACAAACTATAGAATAACCATTATGGTCAATGACAATACAGTTATCCTTGGCACACATGCTGGGATGTTATTGATAGGACCAAATACATTTGAAATTTATGACCCTAATGGTAGCTTTCATTATCCTGGTATTTCGGGAGGATCTTTAGGATTAGTCCCTGTTGATGACTTAGGTAAACAGCATGACGTTTTTAAAAAATATCTTGAATATCAGTTAATTAATGGTGAGAGAGTTTATTTGTATTCATTTTATGTATCTAGAAAAGAGTTCTATCAAATTGAAGAAAATATTCTAAATCAAGTTGGCTGTGGACCAGTTTTAAATTGTACTCAATGTACCTCTGGTGCAATATCTGGAGTTGGTATTTTTAAGAATATACCATCTGGTATTTTTCTTCCTTCTAATTTAAAAAAGGAAATGGATAAAATTTCAAAACCTTTAAAAATCATAACAGGAAATTAGGGTCTGCTTATGAATAAATATGTAAGTTATATTGTTTTAAATACTCAACTACTTATAGGTTTTATTTTTTCATACAATTTTATAGATAGGGCGTTAATTAAAGAAAATTTTTTTATATATATACTTCTTGTTTTTATTTGTTCAAACATATTATTTTTTATGGCTAATTTCATTAAATATTTCTCAGTTAAAGTATTCTTATCAATTTTTATTTCTAGTTTTTTTATTACCTTGATTGTTCTTAAATTTAATAAACCTGAGATGGAGTTAAGACCTATTGATTATGCGTTAGTAATGGGATATTTAATTGTAATTTTAAAGCTTTATATAACGACTCCCATAGTTTTAATCATAGAAATTTTATTAAAGAAAAAGTATAAGTTTTAATACTTCTTTAGTGCTGAAAAAATCCCTGCCTTAATTGTTGAGAAAAAGAAGTAATTTCATGAAATTAAAAATATTATTTTGGCTTTCTACTTTAAATCTGTTTGGTATATTTTTAGTTTATATACTTTCATTTATGACAAGAAATAATCACTATGCCATATCTATAGATATGTTTTTTGTAGGTGCATCAGTTGTTTTATTTGCATTAGCACTATTACTCAGAAACACAAAAGCAATATCAATTAGTTTGTTATCTATAGGGCTTGCGGTTGGTATGAATTTTTTTAATATCAGTATTAGCTATCAGAAATGGATTGAACGTGAGCAACCTGAATTAGGACATAGATAGGCTTTTCACTGTTTTGAAAAAGTGAATAATGAAAAAAAAATCTTAATGATTATTGAAGAAGAGCATAATAGCTCAGTTTCTGCAATGATTTTTTATGGTATCTCCATAAAAAATACAGCGAGCCTAACACTTAATAAGCACAACATAAATTTAACAGTATATCCAGCCTAAATATGGGCTGTTAAAAATTTTTTTGGTGGATCATCAAGCATCAACCTTCACTCAATTAAGACAATGTTATCTGATTAAAATTAACTCCCTATTCCCCAGAATTGAATCCCATGGAGAAAGTCTGGCAATTCATCAAGCGGCATTGATTATTAAATCGCTGTTATAAGCGTGATGAGGCTATTGCTCATCAAGCTGTCATAACTTGGAATATGATCTGTTGTAGATAACAAGAAAGATAAGCATTGATTGCAGTCTATTTATGATTATTAAAATTACATTTAAGTAATATTTAATTTTAAATGTATTAATTCTTCACTATTTCTGATAAGTTTTGTACGGTTTTTGATGCAAATGAGAATACTTATTATTTATGTTTGCATATTTTTCAAATCTGATCTCGTCCATCCCATGGAATTTTATGTATGAGAAAGTTTAATCTTCGTCCTGTTTCGATAGCACTTTTAGGTATTACAACAAGTACGGTCTACGCGAATAACAACGCAGAAGTAAATTCTGCTCAACAACTTGCTACTATTGTTGTTTCAGCTGCAGGCTACGAGCAAAAGTTAAAAGATGCACCAGCCAGTATCACGGTGATTACCGAAAAAGATTTAAAAGATAAACGTATAAACTCTATTGCAGATGCGTTAGTCGATGTTGAAGGTGTTGATATTAGCCCTCAAGCTGGAAAAACAGGGGGACTGAATATTCGAATTCGAGGAATGGATGCTGAATATTCTTTGGTGCTAATCGATGGTCGCCGTCAAAACAGTACAGGAGATATTACTCCCAATGGATTCGGTGAATCCAACAATAGTTTTATTCCGCCGATTTCAGCAATTGAACGGATTGAGGTGATTCGAGGACCTGCTTCTACACTTTATGGTTCTGATGCAATGGGTGGTGTGGTCAATATCATTACTAAAAAAGTATCCAATGAATGGACAGGTAGTTCGACCATAGAAGCAACCTTACTGCCAAACAGTTCTAATTTTGGTAATCAACGTGCTGTAGATTCTTTTATAACAGGTCCAATTATTAAAGATTTGTTGGGGTTACAGCTTCGTACACGAACAGCTAGACGAGCTCAGTCCGATGTCGGTTATCTCGACCAAAGTGATAATGCTGTAATACTAGATAGAGGAGATAATCCGACCAAATCAGCGATTGATACTGTTGGTGCTCGTTTAGCACTGACACCAACAAAACAGCATGATCTTTACTTAGAGTATGAAAAAACTGAGCAATGGTATGACAACAGTAAAGCTCAATTGGGCACATTGGGTGCAAATGGAGGCTATGACAAAGCTCAAGAATATAATCGAGATCGAATTGTACTTGCGCATACATGGCGCAATGATGTTGGGACCTTAGATTCGAGTATTAGTAATACACAGACAGAAACAATAGGTCGACTTATTCCTGCACGTGCTCAAGCGGGATCAACTGTAATTAACCCGCGTCTTCTTGAAAGTAAAGATACGATTTTTGATATAAAATTTGCTAGCCAATATTTTGATGCCCATAACATTACTTTGGGTGGACAGTGGTGGGATGCCAGTATTAAAGATGGATTAAGGGTAAATAAAGAGGTTTCTTTTAAACAGATTGGTGTTTTTGCAGAAGATACATGGGCACTTACTCCAAGTTTGGCTCTCACAACGGGTTTGCGTTTTGATAATCATGATACCTTTGGCTCCTTTTGGACACCTAGAACCTATTTGGTGTGGAATGCAAATGATAATTGGACCCTTAAAGGTGGCTATAGTGAGGGATATAAAGCACCTCGCTTAGAACGTCTAACCAATGGGATTTATAATGTTGGTGGGCAAGGACGAACGCCACTTTTTGGTAATCCAAATTTAAAGCCGGAAACAAGCCGTAACCTCGAGTTCGGTACTTATTTTACGAATGAGTCCAATTTTGATGCCAATATCACTACATTTTATAGTCAAGTGAAAGACAAAATAGTCAATGGACCTATCTAAAGAACCTGTGATGCCAAGAATGTTGCTGATAAAAAGTCTTGTGAAGAATATATGTCAAGCATTGGTACGCCATGGTTAATGCAATCTGGCGACACTGGCACTCGTGCTTGGAGTGTTAGGCGTCCAATTAATGCACAAAAAGCTAACATCTATGGTATCGAAACAGGATTGAATTGGGAGTTTGTACCAACCTGGAAATTGGGTTTGAACTATACGTGGACTGAAACAGAGATTCAGGATAAAGCGATAGGTAATCCACCTCTAAATGATACGCCGAAACATATGGCGAATGCATCACTGAAATGGCAAGCCGATGATAAAATTCAATTATGGGCGAGAGGTGAATATCGAGGTAAACGTGCTCGTTTTACACCAGATTATTATAATAGTGTACCTGTTGTTAATGAAGCTGTTTATAATGCTTTAGGGGATTTTAAAGCCTATGCTTTGATGCATGTAGGTTCGAACTTTAGCGTAAATGAGAAGGTAGATATCGGTGTTGGTTTATACAACGTATTTGATAAAAACTTTGTTGATTATCAAAAAGTAGGTGGAGATTATTATAATCGATATAAAAATACTCAAGAAGGGCGCAGAGTTCAATTGAGTACTACCTTTAAATTCTAGCATGAGCTTATATCGAAACTTTATCCTGATAGAGTTTCGATATTTTATAAATTAAAGCATTGATTTTTTGTATTTAAAATTAATCCAAAGAATTTTTATCTTGATGGATACAAAACCATCAATAGGGATCGGGAATATTAAATATTCCCGATCTAACTTACTTGGATTCGGGGGGCGTCATACCAAATTGCAAATAAGCTTGATTAGTCGCAATACGTCCGCGTGCTGTACGCATCGCATAGCCTTGCTGAATCAAATAAGGTTCAATCACATCTTCTAAAGTACCAGAATCTTCAGCCATCGCAGCGGCTAAAGCTTCAACACCTGCTGGACCACCATCAAAGCGTTCTAATAACATCGACAAATAACGACGATCGAGAGTATCTAATCCATCTTTATCGACATTCAGCATATCTAAGGCACGTTGCGCCATTTCTTGAGTGACTTCACCTGTTCCTTTCACTTGTGCATAGTCGCGAACACGACGTAGCAGGCGATTGGCAATACGGGGTGTTCCACGTGAGCGTCGAGCCACTTCTGTTGCACCTTCAGCGGTCATGGGAACATCCATCAAATGTGCTGAACGGGTCACAATATGGGTCAGATCTTCAACGGAATAGAATTCAAGACGTTGCACAATCCCAAAACGATCACGTAATGGAGAAGTGAGTAGACCTGCACGAGTTGTTGCGGCAACCAAGGTAAATGGTGGTAAATCCAGCTTAATTGAACGTGCGGCTGGACCTTCACCGATCATAATATCAAGCTGATAATCTTCCATGGCAGGATAAAGGATTTCTTCAATCACGGGTGAAAGGCGATGAATTTCATCAATAAAGAGCACATCGCCTTCTTCAAGATTGGTCAGCATGGCTGCCAAATCACCTGCACGCTCTAAAACAGGACCAGAAGTTGATTTAAGATTTCCACCCATTTCACGTGCGATGATATTGGCTAAAGTGGTTTTACCTAAACCCGGTGGACCAAAAATTAAAGTATGATCAAGTGCTTCACCACGACCACGTGCAGCGCCAATAAAGATTTCCATTTGCTCACGGACTACAGGCTGACCGATGTAGTCATCCAATGATGTTGGGCGTATGGCACGATCAAAATGATCTTCAGGTTTTTCAGTCCCACTAATTAAACGGTCTTGCATGAGTATTTTGATCTGTCTTATTTATTCATGGATTTGAGTGCAGCACGGATGATGTCGCTTGCTTCAGTATAGTCTGCTTTCACGGCATTAATCAGTTTTTGTGCTTCTAAAGGTTTATAACCTAACGATTGTAATGCTGCTTCAGCTTCAGCAACAGCAGAATTACCTGTAAATTGTATTTGAGCTGTAGTCGAGTTATTTGAAGTGCTGCCTGTCGAAAATGCCTTAAAACGATCACGAAGTTCAATCATTAAGCGTTCCGCTGTTTTGGTACCGACACCTGGAACTTTAACCAAAGTTTTGACGTCACCATTTTCAACAGTATGTACTAACATTTCTACACTTAAGGTAGAAAGAATACCCAAAGCCATTTTAGGACCCACACCGTTTACTTTGAGTAGGGTACGAAAAATGGTTTTTTCTTGCGCATTTGAAAAGCCATATAACAATTGAGCATCTTCACGAACAGCTAAATGCGTCCATAAGGTGACCTGTTGTCCTTTTTGCAGTTGGCAAAATGTTGAAAGTGGGGTGTCAATTTCATAGCCCACTCCATTAACATTTAAAAGTACTGTTGGTGCTTCTAAAGCGAAAACTTCACCGATAAGACATCCGATCATTGCATTGGTTCACTTAATTTTGTTCATGGTTGAATAGTAGATGCCATTTGCTCTAAACGCAAAATTGCTTTGAGGATTTCTTTACGATTTCGTGCAGATTTTATCCAAGCAGGTAAGCGAGAAAAATAACTGGAATTTCCTGTATGTTGTGTTCTTTCACGTAAATCAGCGAGAATAAAGGATTTGAGTACTTGTAAATGCTCAGGATTGTGTATGTAGAGATTGCCAAGTCGGGTATGAGCAGTCAAATACAGTTTAAGCCCAAATTGCGTATGCTTAAGTCGATTTGCGTTGGCATAGTCGATATCTCGTGGTTTTACGCTGAGTTGAGAAGTCTTATTGCATATAGGACAAATTGCCTTTACATGTGTCACTGGATTTTTAAGATGATATATTTTCTGGTTTACACTGAGTTGAGTTCCACCACAAAAATGACAGCGTTCGGTAACATAAACATAGTAATGACCATTAAATTCTTTATTGTATTCTTTAGAATGACTGTCTAAGTGACGGTTGCATTTACGACACGTAAATACAAAATGCGAAGTGCATTCACAACTGAACGTTGTTTTGTCTAACTTTTGATAATGGATGATTCCTGGGGTTTCGCAGTCAGGGCAATGCACCCATTGATCGGCAAAAATAAACTGAGATTTATACACCCCATCATCAATATAGCGTGATGTCATCAGAAAAAACCTACCTTATTCCCTTGAAGTTCTTGCGCCAAATTATAGGCTTGGTGATCTGAGAACTTACTGACAATATCAAGAACTTGCATAATATTGTCATAGTGGTTATCACTAAAGCGTGCGCCAAAACGTTCTAAAATGGACATCAAGCGGCCATCTTTAAAACTTAAAGTTTTATGTGGTGTGGTCAGTGGAATAAATGCATCTAAGATATGTTGCAGGCTTTGATGTGCAATAATTTCCAACCCTGACTTTTGTGGATGTTCAAAGATCTTTTCACGAGCGAGGTTTTTGGCACGATCTATTCCCAGTTCAATATCTTCAGAACAGTATTGCAATAAAGAGCCTTTGAGTTGTCCTGATATAATTTGGAAATGTTGCTTTGCAAAAGCAGTCGTGACTTCTTCAACCAAACGTTTCATCACACGACCACGTAATGCTGCAATCTTTTGTTGCCAAGTGGTGTAGGGCATATTTAATTCAGCAGGTATACCAAAATCTCCTAATAAATCAAGAAAAATAGGTTCAACTTCTTCATAAGAAAGCATGTTGAGAATAATCCCGTCTTCTAAATCAATTAAGGCATAGCAAATATCATCTGCAGCTTCTAATAAATAGGTTAAAGGATGGCGACACCAGCGATATTCACCTAATTGAATTAAGCCAAGTTGGTCTGCAATTTGTTTGAGGATTTCTTTCTCAGCTTGATAACAGCCAAATTTTGCCCGTTTACTAGCAGGTGTATTACCTTGAGATTCTATGGTTTGGGATAACCACGGATACTTTAAGTAAGCTCCTAACGTTGCGTAAGTTAAGCGCATTCCTCCATCATGAGGATGGTAGTCAATTTTGGTCAGCAAACGTAATCCTTGCGCATTACCCTCAAACTGACGAACATCTGCTTGTTGTTCAGGACTTAAGTCTTTTAAAAAATCAGTATGTGCTGCATCGTCAAACCATTCGCGAATGGCATATTCACCAGCATGCCCAAAAGGTGGATTACCAATATCATGTGCTAAACATGCTGCTTGTATGATTGCGCCAACATCGGCTGGGGAAATCCAGATTGGAAGTTCTTTTTGTATTTTTTCGGCTGCCAGCATACCCAATGAACGACCAATACATGAAACTTCTAGAGAGTGCGTGAGTCGTGTATGGATACCATCGTGTTGAGTCAGTGGATGGACTTGAGTTTTACGATTCAGTTGTCTAAAACTTTGTGAAAATATAATGCGGTCATAGTCTTTATGAAAAGGGCTTCGTGCTTGTTCTGTACTTTGTTTCTTACTTCCTAAACGAACAGTTGAGAGAAGTTCTAACCAACGCATTTGAGTCATTTATCATTTATCATTTTTTCGTTAATTGTATGATGCCAAATTTATGAAAGATGTACTAGAGGCGGGCGACATAAGTTGTCATGTTGTTGATTTATTTTCATATGAGAAACATAGCAGGATGCAATCAGAATGACCTATATCTGGTAAACCACCTAAATTTAAACAATTATAGGGACTTTGGCTTTCTATTTATTAAATTAACTAAAAATAAGAGTATTACCAATTTGACTTTAATTTTACAGTGATTGAGTAATTTAAAAAATAAATGCTAAAATTATGATTTATAAATGATAAATAATTAGGTTTAGTAAATGACTTTAATAAATCAATTCATAAGTTTTGTGGTTATTTTATGTTTAGCAATCATTTATGCCCATGCTAAAGACTATTCTATTATTGATCCTTCAAAAGAAATTTCTACTACCGAAAATGCATTGGGGCTACGCTCATTTGAAGAACGTACAATAATTGATTACACATTTTATCCTCACAAGCAAACTGGGCAAAATCAGGTATTTAATTCAGATGAGATGAAACAAATAGAATTAGAAAGTTTTGAACTCAAGAATATAGTTAAAACTTTGTATCCTTTTGAGATTGTACAAATGAATGATTCACAATTTTCACATTCAAATACAAAGTTATTTACTGCTGTTGAATATAAATACTATGAAAAATGTAATTGTGTTGAGGGTAAAAAACTCATTGAGAAAAATATCGTCGTTTTCCCCCATAAAGTTATTAAATTCAAAAATATAAAAAAGGAAAAGCGTTTTTTACTTCCAGTCGAAATATTTGAAATGAACGGTACTGGACGAGAAATACGCATTACAGATCCTAAATTGGAACTTTATCTATTTAAGCAATTAAAAACTGGAAAATATCAATTGGTTACTCGAACACCAATAAATTATGAAGGCATTGATTCTTATGAAGGCTTTGAAATCTCCCTAAGTAAGTTGAGTGTACCTGAAATTGCTTCAAATATTAGGTTAATTGGCGCAGATAGAAAGGGAAGTTTTTTCAGATTATATGCTATAACAAATAATGGAGCGCAGTACTCAGATTGGTACGTCTTAAGTCTGAAAGAGGATGAGTTTCTACGGAGCTATTTAGTCTCAAATGCGAGTGAGGACACAACAGAAATGTTGTATAGACCTAAAGCGCACAAGTTTGATTCAAAACTTTCTTTTATTCCTGTAAAAGACCAGTCATATTATCCAATAAAGATCCAATATAAAGGTAATAAATTTATTTTTTCTAACTATAAATTGGAAGATAAAAATCAGATAAATAGAGTGGAATTTGATCCAAACTTAGGGATTTATAGCTATGATTCGCCGACTATGCAACGTATGTTGTTAGAGCAACGCAAAATAATGAAGGGTATTCAGTGAATAATAAATTTATATTGCTATTCATAATTTTTTTGTCAGGATGTAATCAAACTGATAAAAACTTAAGCAGCCAAAATAAACAAATTGAAACTCAGAAAAAAACCGAAGAAAGTAAATTTGAAATCGAAGAAAGCATTCCCGTGAAGCCTGAACCAGCAGATCAAGCTTTAGCAACTTTTGCTTTTCAGAAAACCTCAGATGGTCATCTAACCAATAATTGTATCTGGACAGATGATCCAGATGCACAAGGAAAAGTGTATTGGAGCATCATACCGAGCAGTATGTTGAATGGAAAATCTAAATTTACTGCAGAGGATATTACGCCAAGCAAAGTAAAAATTGGACAACCAATAAAAAACTGCAATGAAGGTTATCAAAATGAAGCAGCAAAATATGCTTATGCGATAGATCATGATGGTGATCTAGTGAATACGGTTGCCCTCAAATTAGACAGGATGACAGAAACAGCAGACCACCTTTATACATTTGATCTGAATAAAAACGCACATCCTGAAAAAATTTATGTTTGCTATAACATGGAAAGTTTAGATGTATTTTTTATAGATTCTGTGTCCAAAAATCCCGATTTAAGACATGTAAATGTTGAATTGTCCTATGCAATTGATGGGGAAATTGAACCAGATATTTCATGTGGAAAAGTTTTTTATCAAAAAAGTGGAATCATCGTAAAAGAAGATCCGAAAACAGGGGACTACACATATAGTGCTCAATAATTCAATTGTTACGAATCATGTTTAAAGACGAAAGTCAAAGTAAATCGAATGTTTAAAAGCAAGATTTCAGTATTTTTTAAGTTGGATATGACTAGCTGAAATCTTGCTTTCACAGTAGAATATGCGCTCTCTTCAAGTCACATTGAGGTAGGTTGCCAAAGCCTGCCCGTGGAGCCAAAAACAGCATGTTTATCGTTGCCGGTGCACCTGCACACTCTTCTTTTAAGCAAACACAACTATTAACACGCCTTGCGTCAATCAGTTCTGTTCAATCAATAGAAAGCCAATGGGTTTACCTTTTCGACCAAGCGCTCAACGAGCAACAACAGCAATCTGCTTTACAGCTTTTAAACGATGGTGCATCGTTTGAACTACATCAGGCAACCAGTGATGAAGTACAGATTTTAGTCACACCACGTGTCGGTACAATTTCGCCGTGGTCGTCTAAGGCAACCGATATTTTTGCCAATTGTAATACGCCTGTACACCGCTTAGAACGCGGTGTTTTGTTTACTTTAAAGGGTATTTCTGAAGTATCTGAAGAAGTGAAACAAGTTTTACATGACCGTATGACAGAAAGCGTTTTCAATAAAATTGATGATGCATCCGCATTGTTCTCAGAAACTGCACCTAAGCCGTTAAACTCAATTGATATCTTAGGTCAAGGTAAAGATGCACTGGTTAAAGCGAACTCTGAATTCGGTTTTGCATTATCAGATGAAGAAATTGATTATTTAACAGCAGCATTTAATAAATTAGGTCGTAACCCACACGACATCGAGTTGATGATGTTTGCGCAAGCAAACTCAGAACACTGTCGTCACAAAATTTTTGGTTCTGAATGGACAATTGATGGTGAAAAACAACCATTGTCATTGTTCCAAATGATTAAAAATACCTATAAAGAATCTCCGACAGACGTATTATCAGCCTATAAAGATAATGCATCGGTGATTGTTGGTTTTGATACGCAACGTTTTTATCCTAAAAAAGATGAAGCAACTGGGCATTATGTTTATAAATATAAGAGCCAAGCTGCACACATCTTAATGAAAGTGGAAACCCATAACCATCCAACTGCAATCGCACCATTTGCTGGCGCGGCAACAGGTTCAGGTGGTGAAATTCGTGATGAAGGTGCAACTGGTCGTGGTGGTAAACCAAAAGCTGGTTTAACAGGCTTTACAGTGTCTAACCTGAATATTCCTGGTTTTGAACAACCTTGGGAAGAGAATTACGGTAAACCATCACGTATGGCTTCACCACTTCAAATCATGATTGATGGTCCATTGGGTGGTGCTGCATTCAATAATGAATTTGGTCGTCCAGCACTTAATGGTTACTTCCGTACTTTTGAACAAAAAGTAAATGGTGAGGTAAAAGGTTTCCATAAACCGATCATGATTGCAGGCGGTTACGGTAACATTCGCCCTGATCATGTCGAAAAAGATGCGATTCAACCAGGTGATTTACTGATTGTCTTAGGCGGTCCTGCAATGCTGATCGGCTTAGGCGGTGGTGCAGCATCTTCTGTAGACAGCGGTAAATTGGGTGAAAATCTAGATTTTGCCTCGGTTCAACGTGAAAACCCAGAAATGGAACGTCGTTGTCAAGAAGTGATCGATGCATGTTGGAGAATGGAAGATTTCAACCCGATCGTATCTGTGCATGATGTTGGTGCTGGCGGTATTTCCAATGCAATGCCTGAATTGGTCAACGACCATGAATTAGGTGCAATTCTTGATCTTCGTAAGATTCCATCACTAGAACCAGGCATGTCGCCAATGGAAATCTGGTCAAACGAAGCACAAGAACGTTATGTGTTGGCAATCAAACCTGAATCATTAGAGTTGTTTGAATCAATCTGCGCACGCGAACGTTGCCCATTTGCAGTATTAGGGGAAGCAACAGAAGCACGTCAACTTACTGTCAATGATCCATTGTTTGATAACAAAGCAGTGGATATGCCAATGCAAGTCATGCTTGGTGGTACACCACGTATGAGCCGTTCATATGAAACGATTGAACGTAAAGGTAATGCATTCGATGCTTCCCAAGTTGACTTGAAAGATGCAATTTTCCGCGTATTGAAAAATCCAACTGTTGCGTCTAAATCATTCCTGATCACCATTGGTGACCGTTCGATCACAGGTATGGTTGCACGTGATCAAATGGTGGGTCGCTGGCAAGTTCCTGTTGCCGATGCCGCAGTAACCACAACCAGTTTGCAAGGTTATACAGGTGAAGCAATGGCAATGGGGGAGCGTCCACCAGTCGCATTGTTAAATCCTGCCGCTTCTGCACGTTTAGCAGTTGCCGAAGCAATCAGTAATATCATGTGTGCCAATATTGAACAGATGAGCGATATTAAATTATCAGCAAACTGGATGGCGGCAGCAGGTCAAAAAGGTGAAGATCAAGCATTATTTGAAGGTGTAAAAGCCATTGGTATGGAAATGTGTCCTGCCTTGGGTATTGCGATCCCCGTCGGTAAAGACTCACTGTCTATGCGTACCACTTGGAATGATCAAGGTGAAGATAAATCAGTCACTTCACCAATGTCAGGTGTGATCACTGCATTTGCACCTGTATTAGATGTGCGTAAAACATTAACCCCTGAATTGAAAAATGAAGATTCCGTTTTAGTCCGTATTGATTTATCTAAAGGTCAGTTCCGTTTAGGCGGTTCGATTCTTGCTCAGGTATATAAAGCAATTGGTTCTGTAACGCCAGATGTTGACAGTTTTGACGATTTCAAAGCATTCTTTGCTTTAGTGCAAGACTGGAATAACCGTTGTTTAATCAAGGCTTATCATGACATTGGTGATGGTGGTCTATTGGCAACTGTTGCTGAAATGATGTTTGCTTCACGCTTAGGTGTGTCACTTGAAAACCAAACGAATGAAAGCTTATTTGCTGAAGAAATCGGTGCAGTATTGCAAATTTCTCAAGCAGATTGGGCAACTTTGGCTGATGAGGTTGCAGTCTCAAGCTTAAGAGATGCGATTGCTGTAGTTGGTACAGTCGATGATTCTGATCAGCTCACTGTCAATGGTCTAGTGCTTGAGCGTGCTGAATTACAACAAGCTTGGACTGAAGTTTCTCATCAAATCCAGCGCTTGCGTGATAATGTAGAAACTGCTGACTCTGAGTTTGCATTGATTGGCGACCGTGAGCATAAAGGCTTAATCGCATTACCAACATTTGATTTAAATGAACCTGTTGAAGCGCCATATATCAACGAACGTCGTCCAAACATGATGATTCTACGTGAACAGGGCGTTAACGGTCATGTGGAAATGGCTGCTGCATTTGATAAAGTCGGCTTCAATACTGTTGATGTCCACATGAGCGATTTACTTTCAGGTCGTGTTGATTTAGATGATTTTGAAGGTTTGGTTGCTTGCGGTGGCTTCTCTTATGGTGACGTTTTAGGTGCAGGTGGCGGTTGGGCTAAATCTGTATTGTTCAATGCGAAGTTGCGTGATCAATTTGAAAAATTCTTTAATCGTGACAATACTTTCTCAGTAGGTATTTGTAATGGTTGCCAAATGTTGGCACAGCTTGCACCACTGATTCCAGGTGCAGACAACTGGCCACGTTTCCGTCGTAATACTTCAGAAGTATTTGAAGCACGTGTAGTCAATGTAAAAGTTGAAAAAACGCCTTCTATTCTTTTAGAAGGTATGGAAGGTTCTATTTTACCTATTGCTGTTGCACATGGTGAAGGTCGTGCAGAAACTTCTGCGGAAAACTTTGCTTCACTCAATGCGGGTAATCAAGTTATTTTACGTTATGTTGATAGCTTGGGTAATGCAACTCAACAATACCCATTGAACCCAAATGGCTCGCCTGAAGCGATTTCTGGTGTAACTTCAAAAGATGGTCGTGCAACGATTATGATGCCACATCCTGAACGGAATTTCCGTGCAGTTCAACATTCTTGGAAACCGGAAGAATGGACTGAAGATGGTGCATGGTTACGTATGTTCCGTAATGCACGTAAGTTTATTGGTTAATTAGATCTATACCAATGAATTGTAAAAGCCCCGTAAGGGGCTTTTTTAATTTATGATGTTTGAAAATATTGAATACGTATGAAAAATGAAAAAAAGATTATTGGATGTGACAAGAGTTATTTTGGATAAGTTTAGCAATCGCTATCATGATTATGATGAGTTCTGGGGTATAGGTGTATTGTATAGCCATGCAAAGCATTTAAATACATCGAGCTTTACTTTTAAATTGTTGAATCAACACCATGATATTAACGATGTTTTTTTAGAGAAAGTTCATCAAAAATTCTCTAAACATTTAGTTCATTATTTAAGTATTCATCATAAATTTCTGACTGATTTAAGTTTGGCTATGATTAAAATTGACTTCGATCGTGATCATCTTTTAAAGCCCTCAACGTTATATGGGGATTATTTTTATGTGCAAGTCGAGCTTATAGATCAAAAAGGTCAGTATTTTATTGCTGAGTTGGATGGCTATTGTTGTCCTCACATTGAATGGATTCAACAAAGAAAATTGATTGATTCATTGCCATTAGAACAAAAAAAATTTTACTGGGAAGCTTAGAGTGAACATCAATAAATGCATTGATAATTTGTTACATTTTTTGAGTTGGTTTATTTCTTGCTTGTTATAAATTGTCTATTAAAAGACCAATGTTTTGCCCCAAAGGTGTTCCAACATGTAGCAAGAATGAGGTGATAAAATGATAAGAACAGTAAATTATTCAACAGCAGAAAAGGTCATCCTTCGCCAAAAAGGATGGAAATGGTTTGGTGCAGTTTTACTGCTACAAATAGTGATTATTTTGAGCGCATATTTTATTGCTTAAACAATACTTTTATTCACATTTAATCGCAAAAGCCACTTGATTGTGGTTTTTTGTATATAATTTTTATAAAGGATGCTAAGTATATGCAAATGATAAAAAAACATGATGATTTATAAAGTTAATCTTATTTCAAAAAATATTTAACGCTATACTTTCACAATTAATATTATTTTCAATATCAGACAAGCTTATCGCGCTGAAGAAATAATGAGAGTA
Source organism: Acinetobacter sp. Tol 5 (assembly GCF_019702905.1). Classification (NCBI taxonomy): domain Bacteria; kingdom Pseudomonadati; phylum Pseudomonadota; class Gammaproteobacteria; order Moraxellales; family Moraxellaceae; genus Acinetobacter; species Acinetobacter sp. Tol 5. The sequence goes on from NZ_AP024708.1 coordinate 1,732,256, forward strand.
AATAAAATAGGATTTCGATATGACAAGAATAATCTTTGCAATTTCAGTACTTTTTGGGTGGCAATTTACGCATGCTCAAGGCGTTCAAATTGGATCATTAATTGACATCAAAGCTTTGAATTGCGACATGATTTTTCAAAAGCCTGAAAGCAAAATTGCGGGATTATTGCGTGACTTTAGCGCAAATGGACCAAAGCAGGTCATATTAAATAAATCAAAACAAATGATGACGATTGGAGGGCATACTTATCTGGGAATACAAGGTCATCAGTATTATAAAACAGCACATACTGAACAGGATGATTTAGCGGTTGATACTGATGTTTTTGGGGTTCGGCTAATCAAAATTGCATTACAAAAACATCAATTGGCAAATACGCAATCCAAGGTCTATTATTTTGTTTTTCGAGGGGAGCCAACCACAGTACTTTATCATTTACGTAAGGTTGTAGGTGATGAATGGAATATCGAAAATGCTATAGATGAAACACCTCAAGGAAACTCAAAATTAAGCTGTGGTTATACAAGGTAAATCATGAATAGAGCTATACTTTTAATTTCCTTTTTCATCTTTTTAACAGGATGTTTTCCTGTTTATAAAACACAAAAGCCGCAACTGACTGTAAATGTTGTAAATGAACGGGGAGTCGCTATTCCTAATGTAAAAGTCGTCTTAGTGACCAGTGTGCGTCCAGCAAAAATAGATGACCAATACGATGAAAAGTATAGCAACCAAATAGGCGTCGTAAACTTTGAAAAGCAAGCGCAATGGAAAGTTGAAAGTCTAATGATTCATGGTGTGCAGTTTTACGATTGGCATTTATGTGTGGCAAAAGAAGGCTATATCACTCAAGATTTTATTGATGTCACTAAAAATGAGCAGATTAAAATTATTTTAAAGCAGGGTAATACACCATCAAGACAATATGCTTATCAGTGCTAAGATGTTAAATATTAATGCTGATTATCATACTTAAAGATAAATAACTCATAATAAAGCTTGTTCTCTCCTAAGCATTTAACAAATATAGTCAACTTGATGAAAAATTCAGACAGTAAAATATCATTTCTCTTAATCACTAAAATGAATGCTATTGAGATATTGTTTGATGACCTAAAGCATGCACTGCCAAGCTTTACCTCCAAAGTTTAAACCGTTTTGCGCAGGCGATACTTTGCTTTTCAGAGATGAAAAGTAACAAAAATCTTCCGTTTAACAGGGGGCTTGCGCTGCGAACAAAGCAATCCTTTGTTTTTTTGCTCATATACCCCCGCTCAACATGGCGACATCCATGTCGCCTCACGATAGCAAGACCATCAATGATTCAAAAGGGCAAAATATATGAATGATCAAAATCTTCTAAGGAGTATATAGGTTATTGAATATCAATGATTGATCGCAAAGTACTTGTATGAATCATTAGACGGTTTGACTATAGGCATAAAAAAACCACCCGGAGGTGGTTTTTCATCTTAAAAAATTAATATGTGGCATCAAAATTATAAGATTTTTGTTTTTCAGTATCGAATTTGCCTTCCCATTTACTGATCACAAGAACAGCAAGTGCGTTACCGATCACATTTAATACTGTACGTGCCATATCTAAGATACGGTCAATACCCGCAATAAATGCTAAACCTTCTAGTGGAATTCCTACAGTATGAAGCGTAGCTAGTAGCACAACGAAAGATACACCTGGAACACCTGCGATCCCTTTAGAAGTTACCATAAGAGTAGCTACTAAAAGAATTTGTTGGGTGATGGTTAAATCAATACCATAAAGTTGAGCAATAAAGATTGCCGCAATACTTTGGTAAAGTGTAGAACCATCTAGGTTAAATGAATAACCAATCGGTACAACGAAACTGGTGATAGACTTAGGCGCGCCATAAGCTTCCATTTTTTCCATCATACGTGGTAAAACGGTTTCAGAGCTTGCGGTCGAATAGGCAAGAATCAATTCATCTTTTAAGATTTTAATAATTGTCCAAACACTAAAGCCACAGAATTTAGCCACTAAACCAAGCACGATAAAGATAAAGAATAGAATTGCTGCATAAACCAATACTGCCAGTTTAATCAGTGGTACCAATGAACTGAAACCAAAGTTTGCGACAGTGGCAGCGATCAGACCGAATACACCAAATGGTGCAAACATCATGATCATATGCGTCACTTTAAACATGGTTTCAGAAACAGCTTTTAATACATCGATTAAAGGCTGTTTGGTTTCTTTAGATAATGATCCAAGACCGATACCAAAAATCACTGCAAAGAAGATGACTGGCAGCATATGCCCATCGCTCATTGCAGCAAAGATATTCGGAGGAATAACAGATAAAATAATTTTGATTAAACCATGACCCTCATGGTCTACTTCCTGTGTCGTTTCTTTATATTGAGAAATATCAGAAGTTGTCAGTGTAGACATATCAATGCCTGCGCCTGGCTGGAATACATTCGCAGCAACTAAGCCCACAATGATGGCAACGGTCGTAATAATCTCAAAGTAAATAATGGTTTTTAAGCCTAATTTACCGACACTTTTACTGTCACCTGCATTGGCAATCCCTAAAATCAGCATGGAAAGCACAAGTGGGATTACAATCATTTTGATCAGATTAATAAAAATCTTACCTAATGGTTGTAGAAAGTTTGCAACGATGTCATTACGAAGTTCAGGAGAGTTGTGCAAGAATGCACCAACAAGGATACCTAAGAAGAGCGCAATAACAATTTGCCAAGCTAGGCTAATTCTCATTTTCTTCATACTGAGCCCTTAAAATTCAGATTTTGGCGAAAAGAAAACTCTATCAAAAAAATGAAAAAAAAATCCCGCTAAAGTATGTGGGTACTTTAGGGTGGGAGATTCTGAACATTCAGAGTATTTTGAAAATGGTGTATTCTGACGCTATTTGACTCTGTAATACTAATATTTTTATTCAAAATGCGTTCAATTGATTAAAAATAATTCAGTTTGATTAAATTATTCGATTTTATTGTGAAATTTTATTAATTATATAAATTATATTTTACATATTCATTCTATTTGTTTATGTCTTTTGCTGAGTCGGAGATAAGCCCATATCATCAAAATTGCAAACAGAGATCCAAGATAGATCAACTTAGGAATAACGATGAAAGTGGGTACACCCATTTGATTGAGTTGGATAAACAAATTGATGCCTTGTGTGGATGGTAAAATATGAGCAAACGCTTGCATCCAATGCGGCATTGCGGCTAAAGGCCAAGCAGCGCCAGATAATAAAAATAAAGGAATTGATGTAAAAACAATAACATGTCCAGCCCGTTCTGAAATATCCAGATAACTTGCTAGAACCATTGCCATTGCAATCACACAGCTAATAAATATAGGTACTGCAAATAGCATTCCCCAAAAGTTTCCACCTCGTGGATAATCATTGAGCCAATAGGTAAAACCAAATAAATAAAAACAACCCAAACAACCGATGGTTAAAGCGGCTAAATAAATCGCAACAAACTCAGGCAGGGTAGCACGCCAGTATTGTTCACGATAACCAGCAAGCAGCATGCATAAACCTAAAACGATGGTCTGATGGATAATTAATGGTGCAATTGCTGGAAAAATATAACTGCCATATCCAGATAAAGTATTAAATAGTGGAATTTGATGAACAGGAATTGAGGGTTGAAAGTGTGAAATTTTCCCAAACCTTTCTGCATGCTCTGCAATTGTATTTTCAATCGAAGTCGCTAGACCTAAACCAATTTGTTTAGTTTTAAGAAAATAAGCACTACTTAAATATAAACCGATACCGCCTTCTTCGCCTCGTACAACACTATTGGACAAGTTCTCAGGCAACAATAAAATACCATCGGCTTTTTGTTGTTGAACCATTTGTTTAGCATGTTCAAAATTACCCGTAATTTCTGTAATTGCTACATTGGGGCTTTTAGAAACTTCGACAATAATTTCATGACTGAGAAAGCTTTGTTCCTCATCTACAATAATGATCGGTAAGTTTTCTGCTGTCTGGGCTTTATAGGCAGTAGGATAAAAAAAACTATAAAAAAATACTGAGAGTATCATCGTGGTCAATATGGACGAATTTTTCGCTATATTTTTAAAAGTGGCAAAATAGTGTTGAACGAGTGCTTTAAAGAAATTAATCATATTGCGCCCCTTGAACCACTTTTTTTAGGAGCAAAGTAGAGATTGCACCATATAAAATACAATAAATGGTTAAAATTCCGAGAGGAAGCATCGAGATAAAAATGGGACTGCCCACGACCCATTGTTCAGTTTGTAATTTTGCATAAGGTGTATAAGGGATAATATTGGCCCAAAACTGAGTGAAGATAGGGGCATTATTCAAAGGCAGGGTGACACCTGCAAAACTCAAAGAAGAACCGCCATAGACTGCAATAAAGCCAAAGGTTTTAGATAAATTTTTGGTTGCAAGTACAACTGTGCTACTGATTAGGGCATAAGCTGTATAAAGTAAAAATTGTCCAAGCAAGATCATCCATAAACTTCTAGCAATAAACCAACCTCGAATTTCAACCAGCCAAAACATCCAGACCCATGTCCAAAAACAGAAGATCAATACATAGAGCATATTTTTAGCCAGCAATGCTGTAAAGACAGATCGTCCTTGAACCCATTGCTTAACACTTGCGTATTTCAGTTCTTGACCAACTGCAAAAGCAACGCAACAACAAAGCAAGAGGTGCAAAATTGCTGGAATCATAAAAGGTTCTAGATAGAACTCATAACTCAGATTTGGATTAAATAATGGTGAGATTTTAACATTCGGTGTCGCGATTTCAGCATAAGGAATTTTGTTTTGATAATAAGAGTGTTGTGCAAAATCACCGATTGCTTCAACTGTTGAGAGTAACATTGCAGATGAAATGCCATTTCCGATACTGAAATAGGACTGGTTAAATGCAATGCTGATTTGCGCATCTTGTGCTTGTACCAATCTTTGTTCAGCACCTACAGGAATATGTACATAACCCCAAATTTTGGTTTGATTTACTAAGTGTTCAACTTGATTTGGATCATTTGAAATGGTGTAAATCGAAAGTGTGTGGTTGTGACTGAGATATTTCTCGATATTACGACTTAACTCACTTTGATCTTGATCAATAATGGCAATCGGTAAATGTTCTGCTTTGCCTGCATAAAACATGCTACTAAATAAAATAATAACAAACAAAGGAGCGAGTGTGACTAAGCATAAATCCCACTTATGTGTAAACAGATATCGAAGCTCTCTTCGCATGCTCACCCACATATTTATTGATGCTCTTGAAGTTTAAAAATCACACTCATGCCGACCTTTAAGTCAGGCAATGCTTCAGCAGGCGTCAATTTAATTTTGAAACTACGAATATCATAACCGCCTGTTTGACGTGTGGTTTTAATGGTTGCAAATTCACCTTCTGCATCAATGTTTTTAATGTGAAATGAAATAGTTTTGTTTAATGCAGGTATAAATCCATCGAGTGATTTTGCTTGATAAACCTGTGCATATTGATCTTCTCTAACATTTAAGCTGACCCATTTTTCTTCATCTTGGATAATACTCACCACAGGGACACCAATCGCAACCAATTCAGATGGTTTGCCATAGGTTTTAGATACAGTGCCATTCACAGGTGAATAGAGTTTGGTTTCTGCTTCTAGCGCATTTGCTTCTGCAACAGCTGCTTTAGCAATCTCAACTTGTGCATCAGCACCTGATTTTTGTTCAGCAGTGCTGCCACGTTTGGCACGCGCATATTGTTGATAGGCAGCTTCACTCATTTGCGTGGCGGATTGGGCAGCAGCAAACATTTCATCACGGCGTTGGCGTGAAATTACGCCCTGAGCAAAAAGAGTGGAACCACGTTGATAGGTTGCTTTAGCAAGATTTTCTTGTGCCTTTACACTTTGCCAATTGGCATAGAGGGTATCAATATTTTCTTGTTGCGAGCCACGATCAGTTGTGGATTGCAATGCCAAAGCTGATTGTAGGGTGGCAAGAGCCTGCTGTTTTTTTGCTTCAATTTCTGGACTGCTCAGAGTAACTAGAAGTTGACCCTTATTCACTTTTTGTCCATCACTGACAAAGATACCCTCAATTCGACTGGGCACTTTGGTACTGACATGCAGTGTTTCTGCTTCTACACGACCTTGCACATCTACAGTTTTAGGTTGGTAACTTTTCCATAATCCAAATGCAATCAATCCGATAAGAATGATGAGAATAATCAAACCAATTGCAATTACAGTTCTTTTTTTAAAGGCATTTTCCTTGACTGTAGAATGCTGAATTACTTGTGCTGGATCGTCAGTTGACTGAGATAATGTGGAGTTTTCAGCCTCATTGGTTACACGATCATCCTGTGACCTTGAGTTGTTCTGATGTTCCTGAACTTGATCTGAGGCTTGGGTATTGGCGATGTTGTCATGCGACCTTTCAGCATTTACCTTAGCGTCTGATGTTGAATCATTATGCGTATTCTGATGGTTATTTTCTTGTGACATTTTTAGCTCCATCTTCATCGAATAAAATCGGTGTTGGTTTGATTAACATAGTCTTTGAACTGAGAAATTGAGCCATGACTTTGCAGTAGGGTCGCCAAAGCCATTACATATTTATAAGCATTGAGTGCTTTTTCAGTTTTTAATACACTCAATTGATTCTGTGCATCAATCACTTGGCTCGCTGTCCCCATATCTTCTTTAAATGACAATTGCTGAATACGGAGATTTTCGAGCGCAGCTTGTTCATTTTGTTGTAAAAGTTGGTTGGATTGTTGGGCTGTACTTAACTCACTATAAGATTTGTAAATAATATTCTCAATCTCTTGTTGGGTACGTGCAGTCATCAATTCAGTCGCATATCGCTGCAATTCAGCAGCTTGTACATTTTTATTTTTATCAATGCCTGAGAATAAGTTGTAACGGGCAGCAACTCCTACAATCCAGTTTTGATTGTGATCTAAACTATATTCCCCAAAAGCAAATAACGTAGGTTTCTTGGTTGCACTTTGAATTTTGACATTTTGATTGGCCAACTGTGTATCCATCTGCATCTTTCGAACTAGACTTGATGTTTCAGGATAAGAATCAAGCAATTGATTTAGGGATTGGCTTTGTTGACGATTGACAAAAAGTGGGGTTGTTAGTTGGTCTATACTGGATTTATTGAGTAAATTTTTTAGTTGAAACTGACTGGATTGTAAATTCGCTGTGGCATTTTGTTCAGTTCGCAAGGCATTATTTCGTGCAACCTCAAATTGCATGCGCTGTCCTTTGCTGACAAAACCCTGTTTCTCCAGTTTGAGGGCATTGTCATAGTGTTGTTGCATTGCTTTAAGGTTGAAACGGCTGGCATCTGCAAGTTGTTGTTGTAATTGCACATTAAAATAAGCCTGTATCACTTCAAAACGTTGCGTATCTTGTTGCTGTTTGGCATCCAACTGGCTACGTTCAGCTTTTAAATTTGCAATTTGTTTGGTGCTGGATGTAACACCACCAGTATAAATTGGCATCATTACTGAAACTGTTGGGCGAACAACTTCATCTTCTAATACAACGTTTGCTGTGTCTGGAATTAAACCAATACCACTATGAATGCCTTGTGTTAATCCCTGTTTTAAAGGATCCGTGATCGTGGAAAGAATATTTTGTTCTGATTGCCATTGATCAACACGTTCATTGACACCTTGCGATAAGGTTTGTTCGAGATTATTTTTCACACCGTTTAATGGAAGGTCTGTTTCAGTATGAAATTTATAAGCACGGACATTCAAGTCTACACGTGGTAAACCAATATTTTTTACAGCCTCAGCTTGAAGTTTTGATGCTCGATTTAAAGCGTCACTGGCTTGAGTTGTATAAGAGTTTTCAAGTAAATATTGTTCTGCTTGGCTGTAGCTTAAATTTTCAGCAAAACTCATTTGCCCCAAGATCAGGCTGTAAAAAACATATCCGAAAGTTGAAAGTTGAAGTGTTTTGGATAATGCTTTTCTATTTTTAAGGTGTTGTGATTTGATCAGCATAATCTTTTGCATCTGACTAAATTTAAAAACTATTTTACATGGAAAAGGCTGGAGTAAATAATCTAAATAGCCCTAAGAATATGTGTAGTTTTGTAGTTTTATACAGTACATAGGGTTGATTAAATTATAATCGCTAATGCGATATTTAAATAACAATCGAATCGTAAAACAATCATGGAGAACAAAATGTCAAAAATTACCGTGGAATCTTTAGTTAAGGCGCCTATAGATGTGGTATGGCGTATTTATAATAACCCTCAGGATATAGAGCAGTGGAATACAGCTTCACCTGATTGGCATACGGTAAATTCGAAAAATGATTTACGCATCGGTGGCGAGTTTTCAAATCGTATGGAAGCTAAAGATGGCAGTATGGGCTTTGATTTTGCTGGCACTTATACAGAGATTATTCCAAATGAAAAAATTGCATACTCATTTGGAGAGCGTCAAGCTGAAATTACCTTTACTCAACAGGACCAAGCTATATTGGTTCGCATAAGCTTTGATCCTGAAACTGTATACCCTGTTGAACAACAGCGTGCAGGCTGGCAAGCCATATTAGATAATTTTGCGCGCTATGTGGAAAACGAAAATTAGCACTGCACAAACGTACAATACAAAATATTTTAAAGTACTTAATTTAATGATCTGAAACTATTTTAGATCGAAGTTGAGTACTATTTTGGAAATCTTATTGTATACCTTGAGTGTGATGTATAGCCCTGGTCCAGTCAATTTTATTGGTTTAAATTCAGGATTAACTGGCAAAATTTCTTATTTCGTGTCTAGTATCAGTTAAAAAACACGTGTAGTCGCAAACATAGACGAATTATCAACAGACTCTAGTAGTAATTGATTGAATTATAGATTATAAACTTAAAATACATGGCAATTTTGACCAATAAGTCTACTACAAGCTAAGACGGTTTATGGCTATATCCATCTACTTGATTGCAAACCAACAATATCTCTAAAGAATCAAAATATATGATCAGTTCAACAAGATTATGTTTAAAACCGTTTACTTCTGATGACGCTGATGAGTGTTATGCCTGCATTACGCCGACATTGACAAAGTATATGTCCTGGGACCCACCTCAAGATCGAAATGCTTTCGAAAATATTTGGCAGACATGGTTAATCACCATTCAAGATGAGTCAGATTGGGTTTTTGTCATTCGAGATCAATTGAATGATGAATTTTTGGGTTTGGTTGGCTTTCATCAAGCAAAGCAGTCTAGACCTGAGTTAGGTATCTGGATTAGAGAAGATCGCCATGGCTTTGCTTATGGAAAAGAAGCCGTGAAAGCAATTGCCGATTGGGCTTCAAGACATTTTAATTTTGAAGCTTTCATTTATCCTGTTGCAATTGAAAACTATGCAAGCTGTCGTATCGCTGAATCTTTAAATGGAACGCCCATCTATTGTTCGCAACAACCAAAATATAAATCAGTGACCTACTTGATCCCTAAAATTTAAACAATATTCAAATTTTGTTATTGAAAACTTAGCTCTAAATATGCAATTACATTGAAATATTGACTGATAAAGCTACTGCAAGAAAAGGCGATTTGTGGTTAAATGCGCCTATTTCATTCGTTTCACTTTATAAAAGGGAAAAATCATGCGCGCGTACAATTTCTGTGCTGGTCCTGCTGCATTACCTACTGCCGTTTTAGAAAAAGCTCAAGCTGAGTTATTGGATTGGCATGGTAAAGGCTTATCCATCATGGAAATGAGCCACCGTAGTAAAGACTATGTGGCTGTCGCTGAAAAAGCCGAAGCAGACTTACGTAAATTGATGAACATTCCTGAGAACTACAAAGTATTGTTCTTGCAAGGTGGCGCATCACTTCAGTTCTCCGCAATTCCACTTAATTTATTGGGCAAAAACTCAAAAGCAGATTATATCCATACCGGGATTTGGTCTGAAAAGGCTACTCAAGAAGCGCAACGTTATGGTGATATTCATATTGTTGAGGCGGGTACAACAATTGAGGGGAAATTAGCCATCTCTGAACAAAGTACATGGGATTTGTCTGATGATGCTGCTTATGTTCATTATGCCGACAATGAAACGATTGGTGGGATTCAATTTGCCAATATTCCTGAAACCAATAAACCTTTAGTTTCAGATCTATCATCAAGTATTTTATCTGCACCACTGGATGTTTCAAAGTTTGGTCTGATTTATGCTGGTGCGCAAAAAAATATTGGTCCTGCCGGTTTAACTTTGGTGATTGTTCGTGATGACTTGTTGGATCAAGCAAAACCTGAAATTCCAAGTTTACTGAAATACGGTGCACAAGCTAAAAATGATTCTATGGTCAATACACCTGCGACCTATGCATGGTATTTGTCTGGTCTTGTGTTTGAGTGGTTGCTTGAACAGGGGGGTGTAGATGCAATGCATAAAACCAACCTTGAAAAATCTAAATTGCTTTATGGTTATATTGATTCAAGCGATTTTTATAACAATCCAATCGCAGTTCAGAACCGTTCGATCATGAATGTACCTTTTACCTTGGCTGATGCTGCACTTGATAAATTGTTCCTGAAAGAGGCGGAAGAAAATCATTTATTAAATCTTGCAGGTCACCGTTCAGTAGGTGGAATGCGTGCAAGTATTTATAATGCTGTACCTTTAGAAGGTGTACAGGCATTAGTCAACTTTATGGATGATTTCGCTCAACGTAATGGCTAATAGGCTGTTCTGAATAAAAACATGCCATCTTTTAGAGATGGCATTCTTTCTTTAACTTCAAGATTAGAGAAAGGAAGGGCGAAGATTAAAGCGAATAAAAATCCCTCTGATCATCATCAAGAGGGATTTTTTATGTAAATAGATCATGTTGCGCATTAAGTCGTTGGAAAGATGCCTAATATATGGATCAATATTGCAGCTAAAAACATACCCAGAACAAAAAAGCAACATGCTCCTTTATCCAAACGTAAGTGAAAACCACTAACTTGATTGATTAGACTAGTCGATTGTTCAGGTATAATTTTCATTACTGAGCCTAGATTTTAAATTATTGTTAAATCCTACGGGTTCGTCGTATTTTTAACATAATTGGCTGGTTAAATAAAGCGCTAAATCTAATTATTATAATTTTTGAGAAATTATTATCTCTAAAAAAATATAAACAGTATGAATTTAAAATATGACTTTTGTGGATGGTTTGTGGATAACTTTGGCTGTTTCAAAATTTTATCGGAAAAAATACGCAGAAATGCATGCTAAACGAGCTTAGCCTATACACAAATCAATGATATTTAATAAATTAATTTTTATGTCTAAATGTTTGTTTTTAAATTTATTTATAAATTCATAAATCTCTACTTTGAGAAACATAGGGATCACTTGATTATTAAAATAATTCCTTATATTGCTTAATTTATTAACAAACAAATTGGGGGAGATTAATTCATTTTGAATTTAAATTGTGGATAAATCGTTATTTTGAATTCAAAACAAGGAAAATTGAACAGCAAAAAATCAATATATCAAAAATGTTACAAAACGTGTAATAAAAAAGCATGATGGACCTTCATCATGCTTTTTCTAGTGCTATGCAAGTTTATGCAGCAGAATAAATATTGGCTTGAATCCAAATATTGCCACGAATGTATTGACCAATTTCGAAATTTTTATAAGCAGGGTCTTTGGTTGCAATTCGAACAAGAATCGCAGGTTGATTTTCTTCAAGAATCAAGGTCACATCGTAAAGTGTGTAATCTTGTTGCATAAACTGCATTTGGGTCTTTCCAACGACTTTGCCTTGGAACCATGCTTCATCTTCTTGTCCGAGTGTTTCACCGTACAGATATGCTACCATTTTTGAAAAATCAACGGTTACAGGAGCTTTATCGTCCTCAGATTTGGGTTCCCATGCATCGATTTGCTCTTGCAGGTTTTCTGGAGCAACACCATTGTTTTGTGAAAGAATATCATTCAATGCACGATGATGTTTGATTGAAGCAGGGTCATCAACAATGATTTGTTCATGATCAGAAACTTTCTCTAGTTCATATGCCCATGCATTTAATTGAACTCTATACTGCTGATCTTGTAGGTATTGATGACTGTTGACACTGTATAAACTATCAAAGGCGTAGACCACACTGTTAGTTCCAACTTTTAAACTCAGTACTGCTTGAGTATTGGTTTTACAGGTGATAATACGATCAATAGAAGCATTTAATTGATATGGGCTTTCAAAACTAGGAAATGCGGTTTTGACGGCTTTAGGCTTATTATTTTCAACATCGATGACTTGACATAATTGCACAGCAGAGCCATTTGGACCTTGAATCAGCCAAGTTGATACATCCATATCGCACTCTTGTGAACATAGACCCATCGGCATAACAGGCGCATCTAAAGCAAGACCTAACCATTTGGGCACTTCTGTTGTTGGATTCTCAGTTAAAAGATTCCAATGTTCGACATGGCTACCAAAATTTTGATCTTCGATGATAATTGTTTCAGGTCTGTTTTGATTGTTCATTTTCACGTATTAAATGCCTCTCTTATTCTATTAAATCGAGGATGATGTATAAATTTCAAGTCACGAAATGTAAAATCATAAGAAAAACCAGAAGATTAAAGCGAATTTTCGACAAGAATGGCTCGGGTTGTATTTTAAATGAACAATATAAGAATCTTCTTGTGAAGATTAATAGGATATTGAGGTAGCACAAACAAATAAAATAATAAGCATAGGACACGCCATAAGCATTTTGCTAAAATACTTGAAAATCTTGATTAGAGATATTTTGTGCTGCCATTTAAACTTTGGGTCGATGCAGATGCACTTCCTAAAATTCTTCGTGAAGTGATTTTACGCGCTTCTGATCGTTACCAACTCGAAGTCACTTTTGTTGCCAATCAACCTGTTGGAATCACGCCTTCGGTTCGAATTAATTCAATTCAGGCGATGTCTGGTGCTGATCAAGCCGATCAAGAGATTGTTGAGCGTATGGGTGAGCATGATATTGTGATTACTCAAGATATTCCTTTGGCTGCTCAAGTTATTGAGAAAGGGGGTGTTGCAATCCACCCACGTGGAGAGGTGTATACCTCAGCCAATGTAAAAGCTCGACTGCATTTACGTGATTTCATGGATACTTTGCGTGGAGCAGGTGTACAAACAGGTGGACCGCCGCCAATTTCTGAACGTGATAAACGTGAATTTTCGAGCAGCCTAGATCAAACAATTCAAAAGCAGAAACGGAAAACTTCGATTTAAGCCATTTTCATTCGCTTTTTATTTTGAATTTTTATAATTTTTTGATCTTATCATCTCTAACTCGACAATCCATTGAATTGAACTGATGACTTACAGGACAAATTATGCCTTCCAAATCTAACCTAGTGACGACCTATATTTTATTGGTCTTCATTTGGGCAAGCACGCCTTTGGCGATTGTTTGGAGTGTGGCTGATTTGCATATGATGTGGGCGTTGGTATTGCGTTTTTTTATCGCATTGCCGATTGCATTACTTTTACTTTTAATCCTCAAAGTCAAACTACCGCTCAATAAAATTGCTTTGCATAGTTACCTTGCAGGATCATTCAGTTTGATTGGTTCGCAGATTTTTACTTATGCAGCAACCAGTTATTTGAGTTCAGGAATTATTGCGTTAATGTTTGGTTTAGCACCGATTATGGCGGGATTGATTGGTCGCTTTGGTTTTGGTCAACGCTTGCTTGGAATTCAATGGTTAGGCATGCTGGTCGCGGTATGCGGTTTGGCAATCATCTGTATGAGTGGTAGTGCAAGTCAACATGTACATCCTATCGGTATCGGGTTGATGTTGATGAGTGTATTTACTTATGCTTTGTCAATTTTTTGGGTCAAAAAGGTCAATGCCGATGTGCTACCCATGGCACAAGCAACAGGTTCAATTCTTGTTTCAACCTTAGCAGCAAGCTGTCTTATTCCTTTTATCTGGCAACATGCCCCAACACATATCCCAGAAACTAAATCTTTATTTGCCCTAATTTATACGGTGTTGATGGCATCATTGTTGGCGATGTTCTGTTACTTCAAATTGGTTCAAAATATTAAAGCAACGACTTTATCCTTAACAACGGTCATGACACCCATGATCGCCATGTTTTTGGGTGCAATGTTGAATAATGAAAAACTGACAATAACGGTATTTGTTGGCGCAGCCGTATTAATTTGTGGTTTATTTTTATATTTCTATAAAGATTTTAAAGCCAGTCGAAGACTTGCTGAAAAAATCAAAACTTCATCTTGATTATTTATACTCAGTAAATTGCAGTATTACCCTCAAAGTTATATATTTTTGTTTTAAACACAGCAATATGAAAAGATGTGAGAAAACAATATAAATAAGCCATAAAATAATATAAAAAATTTCATGATAATCATCGAAGATATTAAGATAAAAGAATAGACATAAATGGCATAGGATAAAAATAATATGAATACCGATGTTGAATAGAAATGACTAAGCAAATTAGCTTCAATGCCTTTGAGATGAATTGTATTGCGCATCAATCTCCGGGTTTATGGCGCCATCCATCAGACCGTTCTACAGAATACAAAGATATTGAATATTGGACTGATCTTGCCAAGATTTTAGAAAAAGGCTTATTTGATGGGATTTTCATCGCAGATGTGCTGGGAATTTATGATGTATATCATCAAAGTGCTGAGCATGCTTTAACAGGAGCAGTACAGGTTCCTGTAAATGATCCGCTACAAATTGTTCCAGCAATGGCAGCAGTGACACAGCATTTAGGTTTCGGCGTCACCACCTCTATTTCATTTGAGCACCCTTATCCCTTTGCGAGAAGAATCAGTACTTTGGATCATTTGACTAAGGGGAGAGTAGGTTGGAATATTGTCACTTCTTATCTAGAAAGTGGCTCTAAAAATCTGGGGTTAAGCACACAACTCAATCACGATGACCGTTATGACGTTGCAGATGAATATTTAGAAGTACTGTATAAGCTTTGGGAGGGCTCATGGGAAGAAGGAGCAGTTTTAAGAGATAAACAAGCTGGTCAATTTGCAGACCATACCAAAGTTCATCCGATTTTGCATGAAGGTAAATATTTTAAAGTACCTGGTATTCATATTTGTGAACCATCACCACAGCGTACGCCTGTATTGTACCAAGCAGGGGCTTCATCTCGTGGACAAAAATTTGCCAGTCAAAATGCGGAATGTATTTTTATTGCACCACCTTCAAAAATTGCTGCAAAGAAAATTGTTCAGAGCATTCGTCAGAAATTGCGTGAGGAAGGGCGAGACCCTTATGCTGTTAAAATTTATACATTATTGTCTATTGTGACTGATGAAACCGATCAAAAAGCACAGGATAAATTTAAAGAATATCAAAGTTATGGAAGTTATGATGGGGCGCTAACATTAGTTTCAGGCTGGTCTGGAGTAGATTTCTCACAATATCAAGCAAAAGATAAAGTGGAATATATTGAAACCAATGCTATTCAATCAATGTTAGATGCTTATGTTAATGCAGATCCTAATCGTGTATGGACGATAGAAGAAATTGCACAATGGAATAGTGTTGGTGGAAATGGTCCTGTAATTGTCGGTTCAGCTCAAACGGTTGCTGATGAATTGCAACACTGGATTGAAGAAACTGACGTAGATGGTTTCAATCTGGCTTATATTTTGGCACATCAAACTTTTATCGATGTGGTGGAGTATATTGTCCCCGAATTACAACGACGTGGGGTCTATCAAACTGAATATCGGACTGGAACATTAAGAGAAAAATTATTCGGACAGGGCGCACATCTGGCAGAAAGTCATCGCGGTGCACAATTCAGAAAAGGAATTAAAGACAAATTTGCACAAGCCAGTTAACTGTTTCTGCTTGGTTTTAGAGGTCTTTTTAAAATTGACTATTTAGTTTCTAAATTGCCTTAATTAAAGCGAGTGTTTAGGGTTTTATTGAAGCTTCTGTGATATTTAAATGTTTCTGCTTCATAAAACAATAGGCGAGATGCATCTCTTAGAAATACAACACGATAAATTCAATATTATGCCCACTTCATGTGGGCATTATTTTTTGATTTTCTTAATTATGAATTTTAATGATAAATATATGATTTTATTTTGAATATTGAATGCATTTATTGATATAAATGATTGAAAAGAATAATGCTAGTTTAATGTCATGCTTATTTTAAGAGAGTGACAACAATGACTGATTTAAACCAAGAAAAATTTTCTTCGCAGACGGCGGTACCTTTACATTTTTTTGAGCTCAGCCAAGATGCGCATGTGATTCAATCGGATGCAGAAGCTGTTCAAGTAGCTCAAGCTTTGGCGAAAGAGTTTGCCAAAGAAGCTTCACAACGTGATTATGAGCGCCGTCTCCCTCTTGCTGAAATACAACAGTATTCACAAAGTGGTTTGTGGGGAATCAATATTCCTAAAGCTTTTGGTGGAGCAGAAGTCAAATATCGGACTTTAGCAGAAGTGGTCAAAACGATTTCAAGTGTTGATCCATCCTTGGGGCAAATTGCACAAAACCATTGGGCATTCATTGAACATTTACGTTTGGATGCAAGTCCAGAACAGCAAAAGTTTTTCTTTGGAGAGATATTAAAAGGGCGTCGTTTAGGAAATGCCTTTTCAGAAAAAGGTAGCAAAACAGTTGCTGATTTGGAAACGAGAATTCATCAAACAGCACAAGGCTATGAAATCAACGGGCAAAAATTTTTTGCCACGGGTGCATTATTGGCGCATTGGGTCCCTGTAGTTGCGGTCAATGAAGAAGGTTTGCCGGTCGTAGCTTTAACACCTCGAACCACAGCTGGACTAGAGGTGATTAATGATTGGTCCGGTTTTGGACAACGTACCACAGCAAGTGGCACAGTGGTATTGAAACAAGTACAAGTGGATGCCCAATATATTGTGCCGATCTATAAAGCATTTGAAAAACCAACAGTGGCTGGAGCAATTTCTCAGTTTATTCAAGCTGCCGTCGATGCAGGAATTGCACGTTGTGCGATTGAAGAAACCATTCAATATGTCAAATTGCATTCCCGTCCTTGGGTAGACTCTGGTTTGGAAAAAGCATCCGATGATCCTTATACCATCGCCAATATTGGTGAATTAAAAATTAAATTAAGAGCAGCTGAAGCCGTTTTAGACTTGGCAGGTGATGCAATTGATTTAGCAATTGCTCAACCTTCAGAAGAGCATGCCAATGAAGCGACATTGTTGGTCGCTGAGGCTAAAGTGCTAACTACTGAAATTGCAATTTTGGCATCCAATAAATTATTTGAGTTATCGGGTACTCGTTCAACTTTATCTGAGTTGAATTTAGATCGTCATTGGCGCAACGCACGTACCCATACTTTACACGACCCAGTGCGTTGGAAGTTTAATTTGGTTGGTAATTATTATTTAAATAACATCCACTTGCCACGCCATGCGTGGAGCTAAGAGTGATAAGAATAGGATAATGGAGAGCCAGCATGAGTGAACAAAATATTCAAACCAATATTAATGATGCTTTATCAATCACAGCCAATTATGAAAAAGTTGCAGCAAAGTATCGTCCAATTTTCGAAAAAATTGCCGAAGGAACTCTCGCGCGTGAACAGCAACGTTCATTGCCATATGAACAAATCAACTGGTTAAAACAAGCGGGTTTTGGGGCACTTCGTGTTCCTGTGAAGTTTGGTGGCGATGGTGTCTCCTTACCCCAACTGTTTCAGTTACTTATCGAACTTGCCAAAGCAGATTCTAATATCGTGCAGGCATTACGGGGGCATTTTGCCTTTGTCGAAGATCGTTTAAACGCGCATAAAGTTGCTGATCAAACGCTGTGGTTTAAACGTTTTGTTCAAGGTGATCTGGTGGGGAATGCTTGGACTGAAATTGGTCAAGTCAAAATTGGGGATGTGATCACTAGGGTAAAACAAAAAAATAATCAACTGTTGGTCAATGGGAAAAAATATTATTCAACAGGCACTATTTTTGCCGATTGGGTAGACTTATTCGCCTATGATGAAACAACAGATCAACATGTGATTGCTGCTATTTCGCGCCATGCTTCAGGTGTGCAGGTATTGGACGATTGGGATGGTTTTGGACAAAAGACGACGGGTAGTGGTACGTTAAGCTTAACTGATGTTGCAATTGAGCGTGATCATATATTGCCTTTTGAACAACGATTTAAATACCAAACAGCATTTTATCAAGTCATTCATTTGGCGACCTTGTCGGGTATTGCTCAATCAGCTGTTGCAACATTTATTCATGAAGTACAAAAGCGTGATCGTATCTTTAGTCATGGCAATGCAGATCTGGTTCGTAATGATCCGCAAATTTTACAAGTGATCGGTAAAGCATCTGCACAAGCTTATGCTAGTGAAACCATTACCTTACGAACAGCAGAAGCTTTACAAAAAGCGTATCTTAGCCATTTTGGAGAGTCTGAGATCAAAAATATTCAGGCGAATAATGATGCTGAGCTTGAGTCGGCACAAGGTCAAGTTGTGATCTCTGCGTTGGTGTTGGAGCTAACCAGTCAATTGTTTAATGCATTGGGTGCATCAGCCAGTACAACATCTAAGCAGCTTGATCGCTTTTGGCGAAATGCACGAGTCGTGTCTTCACATAATCCTTTAGTTTATAAGGAAAAAGTGATTGGAGACTGGGAAGTGAATCATGAGCCTTTACCTTTTGTATGGCAGATTGGCGCGAGTCCGAAGGTTGGGGCAGCTTAAATTTTTCATGGGAATATATCAAAAGCTTGCATATGCGAGCTTTTATTTTAGAGGCGAGATAAAATTAAAATAATTAATGTACTGGTGAGTACATAAATTGGAAGTTTTAATACTATAAGAATAAAATAAAATTTAGTAGATTAGAGTTTGTTGACATCTCAACCATGCATTGTTTGTGGTAGTTTTAATCATAACCTCATGGGACGTGAATATTTTGTTGCTCGAGCTTTGGTTCTTGCTGATTTAGAACGATTGAGTTTGAAAAGCCTTGTGTCGGTTAAAAATGTCGAATCTCGCCAGCATCTATGAAGTGTCAACAGATCTAACCGTAAAACAAATACAAAGAGGATGTTATGTCACTTCAAGGAAAAACACTTTTTATCACGGGTGCAAGTCGTGGAATAGGGCGTGAAATCGCACTAAAAGCTGCTCAAGATGGCGCGAATATCGTGATTGCTGCAAAATCTGCAGAAGAACATCCAAAATTGGGCGGTTCGATTTTTACTGTTGCGAAAGAGGTCGAAGCAGCAGGTGGGAAGGCGCTGGCAATTCAATTGGATGTGAGAGATCAAATTGCTGTGGCAGCAGCCATGCAACAAGCCGTCGCGCAATTTGGTGGGATTGATATTTTAATCAATAATGCGGGTGCAATTAAATTATCTGGTGTTGAACTACTTGACCCAAATCGTTTTGATTTGATGTATCAAATCAATACCCGTGCGGTGATGGTATGTAGCCAAGCAGCATTACCTTATTTAAAAAATAGCGATAATCCGCATATCCTCAATCTTTCTCCGCCCTTGAATCTAGATGAGAAATGGTTTGCTAGTTATGCACCATATACCATTACTAAATATGGTATGAGTATGTTGACTTTGGGGATGAATCAAGAGTTTGCTAGCTATGGAATCAGTGTAAATTCACTTTGGCCAAGAACGATTATTGCAACTGCTGCAATTGAGTTTTCTTTAGGTGGTAAGACGTTGTTCAGTAAGGCACGTAAACCAAATATCATGGCGGATGCTGCTTATCATATATTGAATAGCCAACAACGTGCATTGACTGGGCGATTGTTGATTGATGAAGATATTCTTCGAGAATCAGGCATCTCAGATTTTTCTGAATATCGTTATACAGATTCAGACGATGAATTAATGGTTGATTTATTTGTAAAAGAATAGAAATGAATATAAGTAAAATGTACCGATTTTTCATCACTGGTCTGATTGTTTAAAATCGGTACATTAAAACATTGGAAATTTTTATAAAAAAGCAGAAGATATAGCACCGAATACAAAAAATGTGAGAGTTGTAATTTCGTGTTTGAGTTAGATTGTAAGTTGCTCAGTATTTTTTACTATATCTACAAATTTAAAAGTGTGTCTGTTGCTGCGGACCATTTAGCAATGAGCCAACCTACAGTAAGCAATATTCTAAACAAAATTCGTGCTCACTATAACGATCCGTTATTTTTACGGATTGGTAATGAAATGGTGCCTACAGAATTGTCGAAACAGCTTTATCCTCTGGTGAGCGAGGCTCTGAGCAAAGTTGAAATTATCAATAACTTTAGTGTGAACTTTGACGAAACAGCATCGCATCAACAGTTTACTGTTGCTATGACGGATGTTTCGCATTTGGTTTTGCTTCCAAAGATTTCTCAATACCTCAAACAACATGCACCTCATGTTAAATTAAATGTTCGTGCCATTACTTCTGAAACCAGCTATCAAATGGCAAATGGAGAAATTGATTTAGCCATTGGCTTTTTACCGCAATTGGAAAATGGCTTCTATCAACAAAAATTATTTGAACAGTTCTATGTGGTGATTGCTTCAAAAGACCATCCACGTTTAAATCAGCAAAGTATGACTGTTGAACAGTATTTGAGTGAATCTCACATCGATATTGATGCAGGGGTGGGGCATTATCACATTGCCAATGAGCTATTGAATTTGGATTTAAAACGCAATGTGTTGATGCGCATTCCAAGTTATCTCGGTGTAGGCTTGGTGGTACAAGATACTGACTCGATTGCAACCGTTCCGTATTATTTGAGCGAAGTTTTGTTGTCTCGAGGAAATTTACAGATTTTTCCTGCACCTATCTCGTTTCCGACCTATTCGATTAAACAGTATTGGCATATGTCCTGTCACCATAAAACCAGCCATCAGTGGCTCAGACATATGTGTTATGAAATTTTTAGTCAAGTTAATTCCATGCCATTACCTAGTCAGTTACTCAGCCCTCAAAACGAATTAGATATATAGCAAATCATAATGTCTTAACTAAACAGTGGATCTGATCAGAAAACAATGAATATCAGTCATTTGAGGTTTCTGAATCAGTTAATTTATCAGGTGTCATCAGGGCTTGATTGACATAAAGTTTAATCAAGCGTTCACGAGAGCCAATTGACTTTTGATAATGGGTTGAATTTAACAGTAGGGATGCGCCATAGGTGACTGTCCAAATATAAGACAGATAATCACGGATCGACATAATGCTGTTTAATGATTTGAGATGTGCACCAAAGAGGTCTTTAATTTCTAAAATTCGTTGCTCACGGATTGAATAAAGTTCTTCAAATAAATCTTTGAGCTTGCGTTCATTGTTGGTTAAGCGCTCTTCGATCACATGTAATAGAATCGTACGATTCGAATTCAGCATGTTATACAGCATATATTGAGAGACATAAATTTTAATGTCGTGATGGTAGGCTTTGGAAATATCTAAGAGTCTTTTTTCATTTAAGATAATCAGTTCAAGGTAGAGTTGATTTTTACTTTTAAAGTGCTTGTAAATCGTGCCTTTAGCAATATCAAGTTCTGCGGCAAGCTCACTTAAAGTAATATCCTGATTATTATCAAGCAATAAGGTTTCTGCCATTGCTAAAATTTTCTCTTTACGGAGAAGAAAATTTTGTTGGCGCACTGAACTCATTCTATTAATCCAAAACCACTGATGAAGAACTAGAATCAGAGTATATCAGCTATTTGAGTTATTCAATAAAACTATAGTCGTCATTTTCAAGAAAATATTTCAAAAGAACCCTGAGATTCCAAGTCAAAAATCATTGATTTATCAATTGGCAAAAGATAAAGAATTTTCTTTTTTAAAGTCAATAAAATTGAACCTATGAGGTCAAATTATGTAAATATGTTTCCATTATTTTAAGAATTGGATTATTGTTTTTTGACTTACTTTTGCCTTAAAAATCTTATGATTTATTTATTTTTATAAATTATATAAGGCTTTAGCTAAGGGGTGTTTAAAGAAAACAAACTTCTAATGTTGATCAATCTTTGTAAATTTATATATGTTTTATATATAAAATAGCTAGGTTGATGAATGAGGTGTTTGTTTTTTTAATGCAAAAAGATTTATACACGGCTTTAGTCGCAACTGAAAAGTCATGTCACAAGGAAAGCAATCATGCCAATTTATAATGCACCACTGAAAGATATGCAATTTATTCTTCAAGATGTGTTTAAGGCTGAAACGTTCTGGCAAGAGAACGAGAATTTAGCGCATTTGGACATGGCAACTGCCAATGCAATATTAGAAGAAATGGCAAAATTTTCTAAAAATGTCATTCTGGATTTAAATCGTAGTGCGGATGAAGAAGGCGGTGCTGAATTTAACCAAGGTGAAGTTAAAACCCCACGTGGTTTTAAAGAAGCTTTTCAACAGTTTGCCCAAGGCGGTTGGATTGGTTTAGGTGCCAATGAAGCATGGGGTGGTCAAGGCATGCCTAAAATGCTGACCGTGCTTGCAGATGAGATGATTTGGAGTTGCAATCCTTCATTTATGTTGTATCCACTGTTGACTGTGGGTGCAGGGATGGCAATTGATCAAGCGGCATCAGAAGAACAAAAAGCCACTTACTTACCAAAATTTTATACAGGGGAATGGTCAGGGACCATGTGTCTAACTGAACCCCATGCAGGTACTGATTTAGGGATTATCAAAACAAAGGCAGTACCTAATAATGATGGTTCATACAATATTTCAGGAACAAAAATATTCATTACCAGTGGAGAGCATGATCTCAGTGAGAATATTATTCATCTTGTATTAGCCAAAACGCCGCATGCACCAACAGGTTCCCGAGGTATTTCTTTATTTATCGTACCGAAATTTCTTATCAATCAAGATGGTTCATTGGGTAAGCGTAATACGGTTACTGCAGGTTCTATTGAACATAAAATGGGAATTAAAGGCTCAGCAACATGTGTCATGAATTTCGATGCTGCTCAAGGATATCTTGTAGGTAAAGAAAATGAAGGCTTAGCAGCCATGTTTATTATGATGAATTATGAGCGCCTTTCTATGGGGATTCAGGGAATCGGTGCGTCAGAGTTTGCTTATCAAAATGCAGCGCAATATGCCACAGACCGTTTGCAGGGGCGATCTGCATCAGGTCAACAATCTCCAGATAAGCCTGCTGACTCTATTCTGGTTCATGCTGATGTGCGCCGTATGTTGCTCAACTCACGTGCCAATAATGAAGCATCACGTGCATTTGCTGTGTATGTTGGACAACAACTTGATATCACCAAATTCTCAACAGATATTGATTGCATAACAAAAGCCAATGAGCGTGTGGCATTGCTAACACCTATTGCAAAAGCATATCTGACCGATAAGGCACTGGAAGCGGCACTTGAAGCGCAAATGTGCTTCGGTGGGCATGGTTATATTCGTGAATGGGGAATGGAACAATGTATTCGTGATTTGAGAATTTCCCAAATTTATGAAGGAACCAATGGTGTTCAAGCACTCGATCTAATTGGACGAAAAACAATTAAATCGAATGGTGCCTTTATCGCAGACTATCTGACAGAAATACGTGAATTTGCCGACAGTATGCAGGACGCAATATCAATTAAGGCGGTCACATTGGATGTCTGTGCTCAAGTCGACGAAATCACGAAAATAATTATTGAGCAGTCAAAAGTGAGTCCAGATTTTCCGAGTGCAGTTGCCGTAGATTATTTACATGTGGTTGGCTTGTTGAGCTTTACTTATATGTTTGCACGAATAGCTCAAGCGGCTCAAAGTAAATCAGAGACTTTTTATCAAAACAAATTGGTCTTAGCACAGTATTATGTTGCTAAAGTGCTTCCAGACTTAGCGACAAGAATACAGCGTATCCAAGCTGGTGCTGATCTCATTATGCAACTGCCTGAAGATTATTTTACAGCACAGGCTTAAAAATTGTGATTGACAATGGCAAACCATAAGGTTGTTTACTTCTTTGTGGTTTAAAACAAGATCTAAAATCAATGGACAGGGAGATAAAAATGATCGTAATTGTTGAAGCAGTACGTACAGCAATGGGGGGATTTCAAGGTGCTTTATCAGCTTGTACAGCCCCGGATTTAGGCGCAGTTGCCATTAAAGAAGCAATTGTTCGTGCAGGTTTACAGCCTACAGATATTGATGAAGTGATTTATGGTTGCGTGCTTCCTGCGGGTCTAAAACAGGGTCCTGCACGTCAAGCCATGCGCCAAGCTGGATTGCCAGATTCAACGGGTGCAACCACGATCAATAAAATTTGTGGCTCAGGTATGAAAGCAGTCATGCAAGCTGCTGATGCAATTAAGGCAGGTTCGGCGAATATTGTTGTTGCGGGCGGTATGGAGTCTATGACAAATGCACCATACTTGCTTGAAAAAGCACGTGCTGGTTATCGAATGGGGCATGGTAAGGTCATTGACCATATGTTTCAGGAAGGTTTGGAAGATGCTGAAACAGGGTTGTCCATGGGTATTCTTGCGCAAGAAATGGCAGATCAAAAGGGCTATACACGTGAACAGCAAGATGCTTATGCAATTGGTTCTTTGAATAAAGCGGTAACAGCGATTAATAATGGTTATTTTAAAGCTGAAATTGTGCCTATTACAGTATCATCTCGCAAAGGCGAAGTTGTGGTTGAGCAAGATGAGCAGCCATTGAATGCCAAAGCAGATAAAATTCCAACTTTACGTCCAGCATTTAAGAAAGACGGTACCATTACCGCCGCGAATTCAAGTTCAATTTCTGATGGTGCTTCGGCATTGGTGATTACCTCAAGTGAAGAAGCCAAACAACGTGGTTTAAAGCCACTGGCACAAATATCAGCATATGCGACACATTCTCAGCACCCCTCTGAATTTACGATTGCACCAGTCGGTGCGATTGAAAAAGTATTAAAGAAAACAGGCTGGAATGTTGAAGATGTTGATTTATGGGAAGTGAATGAAGCTTTTGCAATGGTTGCCATGTTGGCGATAGATGCTTTCCAACTGGATGCAAATAAAGTCAATATCCATGGTGGTGCTTGTGCATTAGGGCATCCGTTAGGTTCTTCTGGTTCACGCATTATTGTCACGCTTATTCATGCTTTAAAACGCACTGGTGGTAAGAAAGGTATTGCAGCATTATGTATTGGTGGTGGTGAAGCTACAGCAATTGCCATTGAATTAATTTAATCCTATCCCTTTCATAAACGAATAATTCAAAATCTACTCCATCCCTGTTCGCAGGGGTGGTGGGCGCTTTCATGCTTTATTTTCATATTTTTGAGATTTATTTAAATGATTAACGGTTTGGAACGTGTACGCTTAAATTGCCTGCACAGTAAAATAATGTCTGCTGAACAGGCTGTGAATTTAATCAAAGATGGTTCAGTGGTCGGTGTAAGTGGTTTTGGCGGTGCAGGTGAAGCAAAAGCAGTCCCTTTAGCATTGGCAGATTATGCGCAACTGCATCCTTTGAAAATTACTTTGGCGACTGGTGCAAGTTTAGGTAACCGTATAGATGGTCGCTTAACTGAAGCGCATGCTTTGGCACGCCGTTACCCTTATCAGGCTGATCCTATTTTACGTAAAGCAATTAATGCAGGCGAGGTCATGTATATTGATCAACATCTATCTGAAGTTGCAGATAATATTCGCCATCATAATTTAGCAAAAACCAATGTGGCGATTATTGCAGCCACTGCGATTACTGAAGATGGACAAATCATTCCAACAGGTTCATGTGGAAATGCAGCAAATTTTGTTGAAATGGCAGATCAGGTAATTGTTGAAATTGACACAACTATTCATCCGATACTGGAAGGGGCGCATGATATTTATCTTCCAAAGAAGCGACCTTATCGCGATCCAATTCCTCTTACTCAAGTGAGTGATCGCATTGGAACTTTTGGTATTCATATCGATCCTAGTAAAATCTCAGCCATTGTTTTGAATGATATTCCAGATACTTCATTTAAGATGGATCAAGCAGACGATGAAACACTTGCTATCGCACAGCACTTGATACACTTCTTTGAAAATGAAGTAGCACTTGGGCGTTTACCTGAAAACTTAGGTCCATTACAGTCTGGCGTTGGTTCAATTGCAAATGCTGTTTTTGCTGGTTTTGCACATTCAAACTTTCATGATTTAGAAATGTATTCAGAAGTTTTGCAGGATTGTACATTTGAATTAATTGACTCTGGCAAAATGAAGTTTGCTTCAGGTTGTTCAATGACTTTGTCTGATGAATGTGCTAAGCATGTGATGACAAATTTTGAACGCTATAAAAATAAAATCGTGTTACGTCCACAGGAGCTGTCGAATCATCCTGAAATCATTCGGCGCTTGGGAATCATTGCAATCAATACCGCATTAGAGTTTGATATTTATGGAAATGTAAATTCAACACATGTGGGAGGTAGCAAAATGATGAATGGTATTGGGGGGTCTGGGGACTTTACTCGCCATGCCCATTTGGCTATTTTTGTGAGCAAGTCGATTGCCAAAGATGGTGCAATTTCTTCAGTTGTACCTATGGTCAGTCATTGTGATCACGCAGAACACGATATTGATGTTTTAGTGACAGAACAAGGATTGGCTGATTTAAGAGGGTTAGCTCCTCGGGAGCGTGCGCTTAAAATTATACAATGCTGTGCACATCCATCTTATCGGAATGAATTGACGGATTATTTTGAACGGGCATGTGTATTAGGTGGGCAAACACCACATCTTTTACGTGAGGCTTTGTCTTGGCATGCGCAGTTTGAAGAAACAGGAACGATGAAATCTGCTTAAAACATAAAGCCAATAAAAAACCTGATCTTAATCAGGTTTTTTATTGGAAAATACTACATGATTGAATTAATCAGCGCGACGCCAAATTGTACCTTGACGAGTATCTTCGAGTACCACTCCTTGAGCAAGTAAAGACTGGCGAATTTCATCAGCACGCGCAAAGTCCTTATTTTTTTTGGCATCTACACGTTGCTGGATAAAATCTGTAATATCAGCTTCAGATAAGCCTAATGCTTCTTGCCCAATATCAGACTTTAAAAACTCATCAACATTGTACTGAACTAAACCTAGAATATTAGTCAAATGGCGTAAAGTCGAATAATAAAGCGTTGCTTGCTCTGCATTTTCTTCTTTAACTGCACGATTCAGTTCTTTAATGATTTCGAACAATACTGCAATTGCTTCTGAAGTATTGAAATCATCCCGCATCGCGATATTAAAGCGTTCCACAAATGTTTCATCAAGTACATCTGTAGATAGATCAGCATACACTTGCTGATATGCCTTAAATGCATGATAGAAACGAGAAAGTGTTGTTTTTGCTTCTTTTAATGCAAAGTCAGAAAAGTTCACTGGGCTGCGATAGTGTGAAGAGACAATAAAATAGCGAATCACTTCTGGGTGGAACTTCTCCATCACATCACGAATGGTAAAGAAGTTGCCTAATGATTTAGACATTTTCTCACCATCTACATTGATAAAACCAACATGCATCCAGTAATTCACATATTGTTCATCTGTAGAAGCTTCTGATTGTGCAATTTCATTTTCATGGTGTGGGAATAAAAGGTCTGAACCACCACCATGAATATCGAAATGATTGCCTAAGCAGCAGGTCGACATTGCTGAACATTCAATATGCCAACCAGGGCGTCCATTGCCCCATGGTGAAGCCCATGAAGGTTCATTTTCTTTGGCATGTTTCCAAAGCACGAAATCGAATGGATGTTTTTTCTCAACGTCTATATCGACACGCTCAGAAGCGCCAGCTTGCATATCATCCAGTTTACGTCCAGAAAGGCGACCGTATTTGGCAAATTTCTCAACTTCAAAATACACATCACCATTTGCAGAAGGGTAAGCAGCACCTTTATTGACTAAATGACCAATCATATTTTGCATCTGATCAATATAATCGGTAGCACGTGGTGCTTCATCTGGATGTAGACAGCCCAGATTTTCTGCATCTTCATTCATCGCTTGAATAAAACGGTCTGTTAATGCCGTAATACTTTCACCATTCTCGTTGGCACGTGCAATGATCTTGTCGTCAATATCGGTGATATTTCGAACATATTTTACATTCCAGCCTTGGCTGCGTAGAAAACGAATGATGTAGTCAAAAGCAACCATCACTCGAGCATGTCCAATATGACAGTAATCATAAACTGTCATACCGCACACATACATGTCGATATGTCCTTCTTTACGGGGAACAAATTCAACTTTTTTACGTTGCTCAGAGTTGTAAAGAACAAATGGTTGCATAGGTTTTCTAAATGTTTCAACAAAAGGGTGATTTATCTTAACCTAAGCTCCATATTTCATAAAGATTTATACGTTAATTTTCTAAGAAAATGAAATTTATACATTTAGGAAAGCAGGCTATTGTATTGCTATGCTAAAATAGCAAAAATATTCCGTTTGATATTCAAAACTCGTCTAGAGTTAAGGTAAGTCCATTTTGAATTCTGAAAATAAGTCAAATCATGTTGATTTTCAAAAAGTTGCGCTTGAAACCTTGCGCATTGAAGAGCATGCCTTAGAAATTTTAGCGACCCAAATCGATGAGCGTTTTACCCGCGCCTGCGAAATTATTTTGCAATGCCAAGGTCGTCTAGTGATTACTGGGATGGGAAAATCAGGGCATATTGGACGGAAAATGGCTGCAACTTTTGCCTCTACAGGAACGCCTTCATTTTTTATGCATCCTGGCGAAGCTGGTCATGGTGATTTGGGCATGTTGGTTAAAGGTGATGTACTGATTGCGATTTCAAACTCTGGAAAGAGTGATGAAATTATGATGCTGATGCCACTCATTAAATATTTGGAAGTTCCATTAATTACCATCAGTGGTGATGATAAAGGTCCGATGCCACAAAATGCCGATGTGGCGCTAACATTGGGAAATATTAAAGAAGCTTGTCCGTTGGGCTTAGCACCGACATCGAGTACAACTGCAACATTGGCATTAGGTGATGCTTTAGCAGTGGCATTGTTAGATGCACGTGGTTTTACTGCGGATGATTTTGCGATGTCTCATCCCGCTGGAGCGTTAGGTAAGCGTCTGTTATTGCATGTGAAACATTTAATGCACACAGGCAATGACTTACCCAAAGTATTACCCAATACACCTATGAATAAAGTACTGTATGAAATTTCTAATAAACGTTTGGGTTTAACCACGATTGTCGATGAAAATGACACCTTATTGGGTATCTTTACCGATGGTGACTTGCGTCGTTTAATTGATAAGCAACAAGGTTTTGATGTGAATTTAGCTGTGTCTGAGGTGATGATTAAAAACCCATCAACGATTTCTAAAGAAGCACGAGCTGTGGAAGCTTTGGAAAAAATGAATGAAAAGAAAATTAGTCAATTTGTGGTTGTCGATGAGATGCATAAAGTGATTGGGGTTATTAGTATGCATGATTTGATTCAAGCTGGAGTAAATTAATCAATGGCTTCTTATGTTTTATTAGAACAAGCGCGTCATATTGAAGCATTGGTTTTAGATGTAGATGGAATTTTGAGTGATGGTTTTGTGACTTTGACCAATTCTGGAGACGAAATCAAATCATTTGATATTCGTGATGGATTGGGCATGAAATTGGTCCAAAAATCTGGGATTAAAGTCATTATCATTACTGGACGTAAAAGTCACATCGTAGAAAAACGTATGTCTGATCTCGGTGTCGATTTGATTTTCCAAGGCCGAGAAGATAAGGGTGTTGCGCTTAGAGAAGCATGTGCACAACTTAATTTAGATCCTGAAGATTGTTTATACATGGGCGATGACTGGCCTGATCTTTCAGCATTTGCACTGGCTGGAATGAAAGTTACAGTACCTAATGGTCATGTTGAAGTTCGCCGTCGAGCAGATTTAGTCACACAAGCAATGGGTGGACGTGGGGCGGTACGGGAAGTTTGCGATATGTTGCTAATGGCTAAAGGCACTTACCAAGAACTACTTGAAAAATATACAGCTATACCGCATTAATAGCTTAAATTCAGATTGATCAAATGTTGAATATAATTTATGGATACTAAGGTTCTATATGTGACCGCTGTTGTCATTGCGGCAATTAGTGGTGGCTATTACTATTACAGCGGGAAAGGTAAAAAGCTGGATGGAAATTCAGCACAAAGCATGACCTATTCTGCTGAAGGTATTCAGTTGGTCCAGACCGATGAAAAGGGCAATCTTTATGTTCGTGCTCAAGTTGATCATCTAGAACAAGATTTACAAAGAAAAACGTCTAAACTCAGCAATCTCAATGCTTCAATGTTTAATCAAAATCAAGTTGATTCAACTTTTTTTGCCAAAGAAGCAAGAGGATTTAATGACAATGAGAAGGTTGTTTTATCTGGACAGGTTAAAGCAACTAAACTTGGTGAACGTGGGACGATGGAATTTCAAACAGATGAATTAACAGGCTATCCTAAAACTCGTCAGTTCGAAACGACTCACCAAGTTACTGTCAATGCACCTGATGCAGAATTTATTAGTCAGGGTTTAAAAGCTGATTTAAACCAAGGTCAATATGAATTTGCAAATATTCGAGGAAAGTATGTACCTAATTAAGATCTTTTCACTGAAACAATCTTTCCTGAGAAAAGCGATCTGTACGATCAGTATGTTGAGCTTGTCAGCAACGGCATTTGCATTACCATCAGACCGTAATCAGCCTATTTCACTTGTTGCTGATAAAGCAACGTATAGTGAAGCGACAGGTGTTACAACCTATACCGGCAATGTCATTATTGAACAAGGTACAATGAAGCTACAAGCGTCTTCAATTGTTGCTCAATTGAATAAAAGTAAACAAATTAGCACTATTACTGCGACAGGTGGACCAGCAAAATTTCAGCAGCAGGTAGACAGTGCAAAAGGCGTGGCGCGCGGTGAAGCACAAAAAATTGTTTACAATGCTGAGACTGGTATTATCAACCTGATTGGAAATGCTTATCTATACCAAGATGGAGCAAGTATTCGAAGCAGCACTTTAAAATATAGTATGAACAAAGGTGATGTTGAAGCTTCGGGTTCATCGAATACAACAGGTTCATCTAAAGGACGTGTGCAAATTATTATTCCACCAAACAGTGCTAAGTCTTTCCCTGGAGCACGTGATTAATGACAGCTTCGAATCAAAGCCAAACACTGTGTATTAAACACTTAGCCAAAGTTTATAGTAAACGCTGGGTGGTAAAAGATGTTTCTTTTAGTATGCAAAGCGGGCAAATAGTCGGATTGCTTGGTCCAAATGGTGCTGGTAAAACAACAAGCTTCTATATGGTTGTTGGTTTGGTTCGTATGGATAAAGGCGAAATTCATTTAGATAATGAAGATATTTCCGACTTAGCCATGCATCAACGAGCACGTAAAGGAATTGGTTATCTGCCACAGGAAGCTTCTATTTTTAGAAAGCTCACGATCGCTGATAATATTATGGCAATTCTTGAGACTCGAAAAGATCTCAATAAACAACAGCGACAACAACGTCTAAAAGAATTGTTGGAAGACTTTAAAATTACCCACATCAAAGATTCATTAGGTATGAGTGTTTCGGGCGGTGAGCGTCGCCGTGCTGAGATCGCAAGAGCTTTGGCAGCAGATCCCAAGTTTATGCTATTGGATGAGCCTTTTGCAGGGGTAGATCCAATTTCTGTTGGAGATATTAAAGATATTATTCGGCAGTTGAAAGATCGCGGTATTGGTGTTTTGATAACAGATCACAACGTTCGTGAAACTTTAGCAATTTGTGAGCATGCTTATATTGTGAGTGAGGGAGCAGTCATTGCAGAAGGCACTCCTGAAGAAGTATTGGCAAATGAAACAGTACGTCAAGTTTATTTGGGTGATGATTTTACTGTTTAATTAATATTATTAAAAGAATGGAGTTTTATACTCCATTTTTTTGTTTAATACAAACTATTGGTTAAATAAAAATAAATTCTTAATTTATTAAATTTGCATAATATGTTTTTTTTGCAATATTATTTACATTGATAAAAAAAATTACATTTTTTATATAAAATTTAATTTATCAATAATTTTTAAGTTTCAATAATACCCGTAAATTTTAAATGGAAATCACTTGTCTATAAAAATCATGGTTAATCAGCTTACGCTGTAGATGGTTTTTATCAGAATGTAAGATTATTAATAAAAGATTAATAAATTTGTAAAAATGATGAAAGAAACAGCAAATGATGAATATAAAGCGATAATTAAATTTAATTGCGTATAGATAGTCTAAAAATATTGAATAAAAATAAATAAATGATAAGCACATCACGAAATTCTTTTAAATAGATTAGTTATTATAGACAACTAATATTTTTTATAATGTTATTCATTTTTATTATTAAAACTATACACTTGTGAATTTTGTCGCACTTATTTATCTTTTTTGCATAAGAGTGAATTATAAGACGGAAGAACTATTATGAAAAACATCACAATTTATGAAAAAGGAACGGCTAAAATTCTGACTCAGGATTTAGTGAATAAACATCACGCTGTTTATAAAGTCAATTTAGATAGTGCTGAAATAGCCAAAATTGTTAAAGTTAATAATAATCTGGAGGTGTATTTACAAAGCGGAGAAAAAGTTGTTATTGAAGACTTTTTTATTGGAGAAAAACCAAAAGAATTTACTATAGAAACTTCAGATGGAAAACATTATTTACTTGAATTCCTTGAATTTGATGCAAATGGCACTGTGACTAAAATTGATTATCTGGGTATTAATGATTTTCATGAATATTTGGTTGGTGAGCATGCAGCAGTACCAGTATGGGCATGGGTTGCAGGTGCAGCAGGAATTATAGGTATAGCCGCAGCTGCAGGAAGTAGTGGTGGAAGTTCAAATCATTCTGGAAATGGTGATAAGACTGCTCCTAAAATAACACATCAGATTTTAGATAATCAAAAAATTAAAATAGCTGCGGATGAAGCAAGTAAGATAACCATAGTTGATTCTACTGGAAAAACAATTGGTAGTGGTCAATTAAATCAGGCGGGTTCGCTGGATATTACTTTGACCAGACCATTGGTCGATAATGAAAAAATTACAATTACAGCAATTGATAATGCTGGAAATAAAACAACAGAAACAATAAATGTTGGGGATGTTACAAAACCAGAAGTTGAAGTAAATATTGTTGATAATAACACTGTTCATATTGTTTCAAATGAACCAGGTAGCAAAGTTATTATAAAAAATGAAGCTGGTCAAACAATTGGAGAGGGAGTAATTGGTTCTAATGGGGAGCTAAATGTTGATTTAAATACTACATTAACTGATGGTAGCAAAATTATTGTAGATGTTATTGATACTTCAGGTAATCAAACAGAAAAAGTAATAACGGTAGGAGATGTAACACCACCGATTATTGAATCAAATATTAAAGACGCAACTCATATCGAAGTTACCTCAAATGAATCAGGGCAAGTAAAAATTACCGATAGCAATGGCAATGTGATTGGTACAGGCACGATCACTGGGAACAACGTGGTTGATGATATTCAACTGACTCGTCCATTGGCTGATGGTGAAACGGTCACAGTGACAGTAACAGATGCTGCGGGCAATCCTAAAGCTCTTGATATTACTGCTGGGGATGTAACTGCGCCAACAATCACTTCTACGGTTCAAGATGCGACGCATATCGAAGTCTCGTCAAATGAAGCTGGTCAAGTAAAAATTACTGACAGCAACGGTAATGTGATTGGTACAGGCACGATTACTGGGAACAACGTGGTTGATGATATTCAACTGACTCGTCCATTGGCTGATGGTGAAAAGGTCACAGTGACAGTGACAGATGCTGCGGGCAATC
The DNA here is from genome assembly GCF_019702905.1 of Acinetobacter sp. Tol 5. NCBI lineage: Bacteria > Pseudomonadati > Pseudomonadota > Gammaproteobacteria > Moraxellales > Moraxellaceae > Acinetobacter > Acinetobacter sp. Tol 5. The sequence goes on from NZ_AP024708.1 coordinate 1,766,194, forward strand.
CTAAAGCCATTGATATTACTGCTGGGGATGTAACAAACCCGCAATTTGAATCTGCAAATGTTGATAATAGTGGGACACAGTTAACGCTGACCTATAGTGAAGCTCTTGATTCAACAAATTTACCAACACCAGATAGTTTTGTTGTAACTGCGGGGGGGCAATCCGTAACTGTTACTGGCGTATCAATTAATGGCAATAACGTTATATTGACTTTAGCTCCACCAATTACAACAGGGCAAAGTGTTCAAATAGCTTATACCGATCCAACGACAGCCAATGATATCAACGCGATTCAAGATGTAGCTGGCAATGATGCAGCGAGCTTACCTGCAACAACAGTGACCAATGATTCGACAGTTCCAGGTACGGACACTACACCCCCTATTTTTGTTAGTGCTACAGTGGACAATACAGGAACTCAATTAGTTTTAACTTATAATAAAGATCTGGATAGTGCTAATTTACCTTTGATCAATAGTTTTGCTGTAACAGCAGATGGTCAGATTGTTGCAGTGACTGGTGTGAGTGTGAATGGTTCAACGGTGGTGTTGACCTTGGGTACAGCAGTGACAGCAGGTCAAGCGGTTGAAGTGGGTTATACCGATCCAACGGCAGGCAATGATGTCAATGCAATTCAGGATGCAGCAGGCAATGATGCAGCGAGCTTACCTGCAACGCCAGTCAGCAACGATTCGACGGTTCCGGGTGGAGATACGACAGCCCCAACCTTTGTCAGTGCGGCAGTAGATACGACAGGTACATCGTTGACTTTGACCTATAGTGAAGCGTTGGATGGAACCCATCCACCGGCTGTAGGTGACTTTACTGTGACAGCAGGTGGTCAGGTGGTGACTGTCACCGGTGTTACCGTTGTCGGTTCAACGGTGGTGTTAACCTTGGGTACACCGGTGACAGCAGGTCAAGCGGTTGAAGTGGGTTATACCGATCCAACCGCAGGCAATGATCTCAATGCGATTCAGGATGCAGCAGGCAATGATGCAGCGAGCTTACCTGCAACACCAGTCAGCAACGATTCGACGGTTCCGGGCGGAGATACGACAGCGCCAACCTTTGTCAGTGCGGCAGTAGATACGACAGGCACATCGTTGACTTTGACCTATAGTGAAGCGTTGGATGGAACCCATCCACCGGCTGTAGGTGACTTTACGGTGACAGCAGGTGGTCAAGTAGTGACAGTGACCAATGTTGCGGTTGTGGGTTCAACGGTGGTGTTGACCTTGGGTGCACCAGTGACAGCAGGTCAAGCGGTTGAAGTGGGTTATACCGATCCAACGGCAGGCAATGATCTCAATGCGATTCAGGATGCAGCAGGCAATGATGCAGCAACACTACCACCAACTTCAGTAAGCAATGGTTCGGTGATTCCAGGCGGAGATACCACAGCACCAACCTTTGTCAATGCGACAGTTGATCCATTGGGTACGACCTTAACGCTGAACTACAGTGAAGCGCTTGATCCATTAAATCCACCAGTTGCAGGCGACTTCGCAGTGACTGCGGATGGTCAAGTGGTTGCGATCACGAATGTATTAGTGGTGGGCAGTAGTGTGGTGTTAACCTTGGGTGCTCCAGTGACTGCAGGTCAAGCGGTTGAAGTGGGTTATACCGATCCAACGGCAGGCAATGATGTCAATGCAATTCAGGATGCAGCAGGCAATGATGCAGCGAGCTTACCTGCAACGCCAGTCAGTAACGATTCGACGGTTCCGGGTGGAGATACGACAGCGCCAACCTTTGTCAGTGCGGCAGTAGATACGACAGGCACATCGTTGACTTTGACCTATAGTGAAGCGCTTGATCCATTAAATCCACCAGTTGCAGGCGACTTCGCAGTGACTGCGGATGGTCAAGTGGTTGCGATCACGAATGTATTAGTGGTGGGCAGTAGTGTGGTGTTAACCTTGGGTGCGCCAGTGACAGCAGGTCAAGCGGTGCAAGTAGGTTATACCGATCCAACAGCAGCTAATGATCCGAATGCGATTCAAGACATTGCGGGCAATGATGCAGCAACACTACCACCAACTTCAGTAAGCAATGGTTCGCTGATTCCAGGTGGAGATACCACAGCACCAACCTTTGTCAATGCGACAGTTGATCCATTGGGTACGACCTTAACGCTGAACTACAGTGAAGCGCTTGATCCATTAAATCCACCAGTTGCAGGCGACTTCGCAGTGACTGCGGATGGTCAAGTGGTTGCGATCACGAATGTATTAGTGGTGGGCAGTAGTGTGGTGTTAACCTTGGGTGCGCCAGTGACAGCAGGTCAAGCGGTGCAAGTAGGTTATACCGATCCAACAGCAGCTAATGATCCGAATGCGATTCAAGACATTGCGGGTAATGATGCAGCAACACTACCACCAACTTCAGTAAGCAATGGTTCGCTGATTCCAGGCGGAGATACCACAGCACCAACCTTTGTCAATGCGACAGTTGATCCATTGGGTACGACCTTAACGCTGAACTACAGTGAAGCGCTTGATCCATTAAATCCACCAGTTGCAGGCGACTTCGCAGTGACTGCGGATGGTCAAGTGGTTGCGATCACGAATGTATTAGTGGTGGGCAGTAGTGTGGTGTTAACCTTGGGTGCGCCAGTGACAGCAGGTCAAGCGGTGACAGTGGGCTATACCGATCCAACAGCAGCTAATGATCCGAATGCGATTCAGGACATTGCGGGTAATGATGCAGCAACACTACCACCAACTTCAGTAAGCAATGGTTCGCTGATTCCAGGCGGAGATACCACAGCACCAACCTTTGTCAATGCGACAGTTGATCCATTGGGTACGACCTTAACGCTGAACTACAGTGAAGCGCTTGATCCATTAAATCCACCAGTTGCAGGCGACTTCGCAGTGACTGCGGATGGTCAAGTGGTTGCGATCACGAATGTATTAGTGGTGGGCAGTAGTGTGGTGTTAACCTTGGGTGCGCCAGTGACAGCAGGTCAAGCGGTGCAAGTAGGTTATACCGATCCAACAGCAGCTAATGATCCGAATGCGATTCAAGACATTGCGGGCAATGATGCAGCAACACTACCACCAACTTCAGTAAGCAATGGTTCGGTGATTCCAGGTGGCGATACCACAGCACCAACCTTTGTCAATGCGACAGTTGATCCATTGGGTACGACCTTAACGCTGAACTACAGTGAAGCGCTTGATCCATTAAATCCACCAGTTGCAGGCGACTTCGCAGTGACTGCGGATGGTCAAGTGGTTGCGATCACGAATGTATTAGTGGTGGGCAGTAGTGTGGTGTTAACCTTGGGTGCTCCAGTGACAGCAGGTCAAGCGGTGACAGTGGGCTATACCGATCCAACAGCAGCTAATGATCCGAATGCGATTCAGGACATTGCGGGTAACGATGCAGCAACACTACCACCAACTTCAGTAAGCAATGGTTCGCTGATTCCAGGTGGCGATACCACAGCACCAACCTTTGTCAATGCGACAGTTGATCCATTGGGTACGACCTTAACGCTGAACTACAGTGAAGCGCTTGATCCATTAAATCCACCAGTTGCAGGCGACTTCGCAGTGACTGCGGATGGTCAAGTGGTTGCGATCACGAATGTATTAGTGGTGGGCAGTAGTGTGGTGTTAACCTTGGGTGCTCCAGTGACCTTGGGTCAAGCGGTGACAGTGGGCTATACCGATCCAACAGCAGCTAATGATCCGAATGCGATTCAGGACATTGCGGGCAATGATGCAGCAACACTACCACCAACTTCAGTAAGCAATGGTTCGCTGATTCCAGGTGGAGATACCACAGCACCAACCTTTGTCAATGCGACAGTTGATCCATTGGGTACGACCTTAACGCTGAACTACAGTGAAGCGCTTGATCCATTAAATCCACCAGTTGCAGGTGACTTCGCAGTGACTGCGGATGGTCAAGTGGTTGCGATCACGAATGTATTAGTGGTGGGCAGTAGTGTGGTGTTAACCTTGGGTGCTCCAGTGACAGCAGGTCAAGCGGTGACAGTGGGCTATACCGATCCAACAGCAGCTAATGATCCGAATGCGATTCAGGACATTGCGGGTAATGATGCAGCAACACTACCACCAACTTCAGTAAGCAATGGTTCGCTGATTCCAGGCGGAGATACCACAGCACCAACCTTTGTCAATGCGACAGTTGATCCATTGGGTACGACCTTAACGCTGAACTACAGTGAAGCGCTTGATCCATTAAATCCACCAGTTGCAGGCGACTTCGCAGTGACTGCGGATGGTCAAGTGGTTGCGATCACGAATGTATTAGTGGTGGGCAGTAGTGTGGTGTTAACCTTGGGTGCTCCAGTGACAGCAGGTCAAGCGGTGACAGTGGGCTATACCGATCCAACAGCAGGTAATGATCCGAATGCGATTCAAGACATTGCGGGCAATGATGCAGCAACACTACCACCAACTTCAGTAAGCAATGGTTCGCTGATTCCAGGTGGAGATACCACAGCACCAACCTTTGTCAATGCGACAGTTGATCCATTGGGTACGACCTTAACGCTGAACTACAGTGAAGCGCTTGATCCATTAAATCCACCAGTTGCAGGCGACTTCGCAGTGACTGCGGATGGTCAAGTGGTTGCGATCACGAATGTATTAGTGGTGGGCAGTAGTGTGGTGTTAACCTTGGGTGCGCCAGTGACAGCAGGTCAAGCGGTTGAATTGGGTTATACCGATCCAACAGCAGCTAATGATCCGAATGCGATTCAGGACATTGCGGGTAATGATGCAGCAACACTACCACCAACTTCAGTAAGCAATGGTTCGCTGATTCCAGGCGGAGATACCACAGCACCAACCTTTGTCAATGCGACAGTTGATCCATTGGGTACGACCTTAACGCTGAACTACAGTGAAGCGCTTGATCCATTAAATCCACCAGTTGCAGGCGACTTCGCAGTGACTGCGGATGGTCAAGTGGTTGCGATCACGAATGTATTGGTGGTGGGCAGTAGTGTGGTGTTAACCTTGGGTGCTCCAGTGACAGCAGGTCAAGCGGTGCAAGTAGGTTATACCGATCCAACAGCAGGTAATGATCCGAATGCGATTCAAGACATTGCGGGCAATGATGCAGCAACACTACCACCAACTTCAGTAAGCAATGGTTCGGTGATTCCAGGTGGAGATACCACAGCACCAACCTTTGTCAATGCGACAGTTGATCCATTGGGTACGACCTTAACGCTGAACTACAATGAAGCGCTTGATCCATTAAATCCACCAGTTGCAGGCGACTTCGCAGTGACTGCGGATGGTCAAGTGGTTGCGATCACGAATGTATTAGTGGTGGGCAGTAGTGTGGTGTTAACCTTGGGTGCGCCAGTGACAGCAGGTCAAGCGGTGCAAGTAGGTTATACCGATCCAACAGCAGGTAATGATCCGAATGCGATTCAAGACATTGCGGGCAATGATGCAGCAACACTACCACCAACTTCAGTAAGCAATGGTTCGGTGATTCCAGGTGGAGATACCACAGCACCAACCTTTGTCAATGCGACAGTTGATCCATTGGGTACGACCTTAACGCTGAACTACAGTGAAGCGCTTGACCCATTAAATCCACCAGTTGCAGGCGACTTCGCAGTGACCGCAGATGGTCAAGTGGTTGCGATCACGAATGTATTAGTGGTGGGCAGTAGTGTGGTGTTAACCTTGGGTGCTCCAGTGACAGCAGGTCAAGCGGTGCAAGTAGGTTATACCGATCCAACAGCAGCTAATGATCCGAATGCGATTCAAGACATTGCGGGTAATGATGCAGCAACACTACCACCAACTTCAGTAAGCAATGGTTCTGTGATTCCAGGTGGCGATACCACAGCACCAACCTTTGTCAATGCGACAGTTGATCCATTGGGTACGACCTTAACGCTGAACTACAGTGAAGCGCTTGATCCATTAAATCCACCAGTTGCAGGCGACTTCGCAGTGACTGCGGATGGTCAAGTGGTTGCGATCACGAATGTATTAGTGGTGGGCAGTAGTGTGGTGTTAACCTTGGGTGCTCCAGTGACAGCAGGTCAAGCGGTGCAAGTAGGTTATACCGATCCAACAGCAGGTAATGATCCGAATGCGATTCAAGACATTGCGGGCAATGATGCAGCAACACTACCACCAACTTCAGTAAGCAATGGTTCGATTGTTCTTCCGCCACTTAATGCTGTAAATGATGAATTTGCATTAAATCTAGGTCAGGAAGTCCGAGTAAACCGTACTGAAGTTGCAGGTTCAGATATCGCAGTTGTTGATATCTTGGGGAATAATGCTACTGGTTTAAATTTCTCAATTCCACAAACACCAGGAAGTGCAGGTAAGGGAGCGACAGGTAATATTTCTGTCACAGTGTCACAACAAGACCTGATTTCGGTCGGTGAGGCTGTTCAGATTGTTATTTATCAGCAAACTAGCAATGGACCAGTGGAAGTTGCACGTGGTACGAGTCAAGGTGGTATTGTCACTGTGGGTGGTATTGGAATCATTGGTGTCGTGAATAGTAACGACTCAATTAAGCTTGATTTCACTAATTTACCTGAGGGTAATTATACGGTTGCAGTTCAGGCTGATGATAGTGCTCTAACAACTTTACTCAAAGACGTTGCGATTACTGACCTTGGTGGCGAAGGAGAAATTCTGGGTGCTTCAAATGCGGCAGCTATCGAGGCAGCAATTAATGCAGTACTTGGTCCATTAGGTGCTCCAGTTCTCGCTTTAGTCAATACAATTTTAATTCCTGTAAATACACTCGGTTTACCGCTTTCAAGTGTCGTTAACCAACTATTAAATGTATTGCCAATTAGCGTAGTTGATTACATTGTTGATGCAGCTGTTGCTCCTCTATTGTCAAACTTATTAACGATTTACGAAAAAACAAATATTAGCGTAACTGGAACTGAAGAGGTTTTTGCAAACTATGCAGTGACAGGTAATGTTTTTGCTGATAATGGAAATGGTCAAGATGTAATTGGTGGTGGTTCAATCACTGAAATAGATGGTGCACCTGTTGCACAAGGTAGTGTTACAATTCAAGGAGAGTATGGAAGTCTTGAAATTAACACACTAACAGGAGTCTTTACTTATACTGTGACAGCTGGAGAATCGGCTGTTGGAAAAACTGAAATATTTGATTATAAGCTGTCTAATGGAGCAACATCTGATACGGCTCAAATCATTATAAATATTGCAGGAACACCAGCAGACCCTGGTGACTTAACACCACCAGATTATGTTGATCAGGTTGTTGCAAATGATGATCTTGCAACTGTTAAAAATTATCAAGAAACCGTGGGTGATGATGTAGGAGTACAAGGAAGAGCTTCTCAATTATTAGGCGTAAATTTACTAGGACTTAATGTTTCTTTAGGCAACACAGTTCCATTTAATTTTGAAGTTGAAGAGAACAGTACTTCTAGTATTAATGTAAATGTGAGTGGAAGCTTTGTAAATGCTGCACTTGGTGGGATTGTTGGCACTTTATTAGGTACCTCTGGTAAGGTATTTAATGCTGTACTTGAGCGTCAATATTTGGATGAGAATGGTGTCGCGCAAAAAGAATATTTTATTGTGCAAGATGCCGTTAAATTGACAGCAACAGGTCTATTGGGAGCCGTATTTACTTATTCTGGTCAGATTAATGTGGATAGTTTGCCGCCAGGTGTTTATACAATTGCATTGCAAGAAAATCCAACGGATGCTGGTTTATTACAACAGATACTAAATCTTTTGGATTCAACTTTATCTGCACAATTGTTCGGCGGTGTCGAGTTGACCATGCAAGCGCAAACCAACAAATATTTGGGTTCAGGCAGCATAGAAGGTAATGTTATTTCAAGTGTAGATGGTGCAGATGAAGTTAATACAACGACATTTGTGACACAAGTCGAAAATGAAATTGGTGGTCCAATTGTGACATTGTCTGGTGCAAATACAGTTGTGGTTGGGGCTTATGGAACATTATATATCTCTCCAAATGGACATTATAAATATGTAAGCAATGGTGCACCTGAGGACATTGGTAAAGTAGATACCTTCACATATACAATTCGAGATTTTAATGGAACTCAAGCTACTGCCCATTTGAATATTCGTATTGATGGAGATAACTCTGGTGTGGTTTGGGATAATGCAAATCCTCAAAATGATGTGACACTTCCTGCTCCAATAGTGCTTGATAATTCAGATCATGCGGTGATTGGCGCTGTGACAAATATTCATCAAACAGTTACATCGACTCAAGGTGAACTTAAGGTTGCATCGGGTCTGTTTGGTGCTGGTGGAAATGGTACTTATACTCCGACAACATTTAGTATTGCAAATACAGATTCCGCTCAGGTGGTTGTAAAAGTAAATATACCTGCACTTTCAATTGGTGTAGCACCACAAATTATCCTTACAATAAAAGATCAAAATGGCGTTACAGTCGGAACAATTACGCAAACACCTGTTCTTACGGTATTAGGTGGAACAGTCACTGTAGATATTCCTAATTTAGGACCAGGAACTTACACAATTACATCATCTGCTTCAGGAAATACTGGTCTGGCATTTAATGCAGCAGTGACAGTCGATCAAAACATTACCCACTATAATGATATTGCTCCAGTTACTGCGGCTCCTATAACAGGTAATATGTTAACTGACGATACCTATAATCATGCTTATGCTAAATTTAGCATAGATACGGGGAATGGTCAGTTTACCGAAGTTGGGTACAACGGTATTACCATACAAGGCGACTATGGCAGTCTATTCGTGAAAAGTGATGGAAGCTATGTTTATACACCGAAGGCTGGTGAAATTGGTCGTCAAGAGGTATTTGATTATAAGCTGACAGTTTTCGGTCAAGATCATATTGCTTCACTTACTGTGACGATTGATGCAGTTACGACTGGTGATGCTCTACGTAATACGCTCATTAGTGGTGAGCTGAATGATAGTTTCACTGGTAATGGTGGCTCCGATGTACTTGTTTATCATGTACTTGAAAGTGCAAGTGCAAGTGGTGGAAATGGTACGGATCATTGGACAGATTTCCATGCTGGAAATGTGAATACTGATACGAATGCAGATGTCATTGATATCTCTGATTTGCTCATTGGTTTTAACAGTGCAAATATCACCACTGATTTAACAGCATCTGCAAACTATTTGAAAAACTATCTTGGTGTAAGAGTTGATGGCAATAATGTCACACTCACCCTAGATCGTGATGGTGCAGGAACTACCTACACTGGAAAAACTGATTTGCTTCAATTGGATAATTTGGCGCAATCAGGTGCTGCATTTAACGGCAAGACAGAGGATGATATCTTGAAACTCCTGCTTCAAAATCATCAACTTGTTCTCTAATCATCCAGTTGTGCTTAAACCCTAAGTTCGCTTAGGGTTTTTTATTGCCCAATGTTTTTAAAATCCACGTTATAATTAGAACATATTGAGTTTGAATGTTTTATTTTCATTATGGTTTTTACACTTGCATCCGAAACGTTTTTTGAAGAAGAGATCAAAAAAAGTCGATTTCAAGCCATTGCAGCGCCAGTTGAAAATGAACAACAGGTTAAAATGTTTTTAGAAAAGCATTTAGATCCTACAACCACTCATCAGTGCTGGGCATGGAAAATAGGACACAATGTTCGTTTTAATGATGACGGTGAACCTTCAGGTACAGCAGGTCGCCCGATTCTTGCAACCATTGAAGGAAATGATTTAACCAATTCAATTGTATTGGTCAATCGATGGTACGGTGGTATCAAGTTAGGTACAGGTGGCTTGGTTCGTGCTTATGGAGGCTGTGCAGGGCAGTGTTTGGTCTTAGCAGAAAAAATAGAACTAATTGAAAAGAAAAAAATATATTTTCAATGTCAATTCAATGAGTGGGCAATATTTCAGTATGAATTAAACACACAACATATTGAATACAATGAACAATATACTGCTGAAGGTGTCGAGGTTGAAGCATTGTTGCAAATACATCAACTCGATCCATTACGTTTAAAAATTCAAGATGTTACACGCGGACGTGAACAGCTTAAATTAATGGATGAAAGCAATGACTGAACAAGATCCATTATTAAAATATCGAGAACAGCATAAACACCGTTTAAATTATATGCCTTGGCTATATTATTCACTTAAGCAGAAAAATCGAATTTGGGCTGAACAGTGGCAACAAGAATATCAAACATATTTAATGGAAATGGAAACTGTCGAAATCGGAGAAAATTGCTTTATATCTCCGCTTGCACATATCTTTGCTGAGCCAGGACGAAAAATTAGTATTGGAGACAATACCTTTATTGCAGCTGATTGTACCTTACATGGTCCTTTAGAAATTGGCAGTGAGGTTGCGATTAATCATCACTGTATTTTAGATGGAGGTCGTGCAGGGATTAAATTACATGACCAAGTACGAATCGCAGCCTATTGTCATCTCTACGCATTTGATCACGGTATGGCGTTGGACCAACCAATTTATCAACAAGCAGTAAGTTCTAAGGGCATTGAAATTGGTCAAGATGTTTGGTTGGGTGCACATGTCGGCATCAAGGATGGAATTAAAATTGCCTCACATGCTGTAGTGGGTATGAATAGTATGGTAACTAAAAATATTGCTGAACGAGAAATCGTCGCAGGCAATCCAGCGCATTTGATTCGTTACCGTGAATAACCGCACAATTTGTACAAATACATAATTAAATTATGGAATTAATTACATAAAGCTGTCCAATTTTATAGAAACTTATGCTAATTTAAAATCAAATAGACCCAAGGCGATATCGCCAAAGTGAGGTTAAAAATGAATAGAGTAGTTGCTTGTATTGACTCTTCTCCTTGTATTAATGCATTGGCAGAAGCAGCAGCTTGGATTGCTCAGAAAACTGGTCGACAACTGGTTTTATTGCAAGTATTAGACTATTACCCTGCAAGTTATCATTTAGGGGAAATTAGTGGGGTAATCGGTTTTGAAAGTAATGCAATGTTACTCAAAGAGCTTGCAGAACTTGAGCAAAAACAAAGTGAATTAGCACTCGATTATAGTAATAATCTTCTTGAACATATTTCTGAAATGATTCAGGAAAAGTATGGTATTACCCCTGGGCGAATTCAGGCGAAAGGTGATTTTCTTGAGCAAAGCTTTAATGAGTTGACTGAGGATGATATTGCAGTCATTGGTCGAGTTGGCGAGCGTTCAGCTGAAAAAAATAAAACACTGGGAAGTAATGTAGAGAATTTCATTCGTGGTGCTAAAAGTACGGTATTGACAGTAGGTCAAACTTTTAAACCACCAACACGTTTTATTTTTGCTTATGAACTTTCTGAAGCATGCCAAAAAATGCTGAAACGTGTAGAAAAAAGTGACTTATTAAAACTTTTACAATGCCATTTACTTTATGTGGGAGATCATCCTGAAATCCTCAATGAACCCGCACAACGACTGAAAGATGCAGGCTTAGATGTCGTTGTTGAATATCGTTACGGGGATGTTGCTGAAAATATTTTGGATTATCAAAATCAACATCAAATCCAATTAATTGTATTAGGTGCATTTAGCCACAGTAAAATACATCAATTTTTCTTGGGCAGCGTGACAACGACAATTTTTAGGAATTCGGCTGTTCCGTTGTTGGTGACTAAATAATGAGACTGAAAAATGTGATCATCAAATTAGCTTTTTTTGAATATTGATTACATTTTTCTCTATCCAAGTTCCTGTGATTATCAACATAGAAAAAAGCCATAAATCAGAGAATTTATGGCTTTTTTCTATTAAAAAATTTTGAATAAATCTTGCATTTCTAAAAGCAAGTGCTTTTGAAACTGTAATGAATTTAACTGGTTGAAAATTAATCTATCATTAAAATATATTATTTTTCATTGAGTTATTTGGTAATACATAAGTTATCCACAATTCTACAAACAAGTTCAGGGGATAACTTTAAGAAAAAAAATCATGATCTAAATTTTAGTAGAAAAGTAGGCAATAAAAAACCGCCATTTTTGAATTGGCAGTCTTTTGTCATTACATCTGTATTTCAGCAGGGTATTTGAATATTTATTTGACGATCGCAATTGCAAATCCATCATGCCCTTTACTGCCTACTGTTTGTAAAGCTGTGCATGATAAAATTTGGGGATGATTCTGCATCGCTTTATACATATCTCGAATGCCTTCAATGCTTGGTTTAATGTTATTTGGATCAAGAATATCTCCTGCGCGGATCACATTATCCAAAACAATCACTGTACCTGAATGTGATCGCTTTAAGCTTAATTCTAAATATTCAGGATAACTTTGTTTATCTGCATCGACAAAAATAAAGTCAAAAGGCGCAGTATCTTCAGGCAAAGCTTTTAAAATATCAGCAGCACGCCCACACTTTAATTCAACAGTTTGTTTAAGTTTTGCGAGGTCAATATTTTCTTGACCTAAAGCTGCATGCGTATCACGTCCTTCAATTGTTAAAATATAACCATCTTCAGGTAGGGCACGCGCTAACCACATGGTGCTATATGCTGCAAAAGTCCCTAACTCTAAAACACGTTTACATTTGTTCATTTGAATCAGCATTTGCAACAGCATGCCTTGATTTGCAGCAACAGCGAGATGGTCTGGAAAGCCTTTATCCGCAGTATTTTTTAATGTTTGTGTGAGGATCGGATCTTCAGGAATTAAATGTGATTCGATATAAGCATCGATGTCTGACCACATTTGTTGCATGTTCTACCACCTCATTGGATCTGTGTTAGATGCATTTTAATCGTTTAAAAGAAGAGTGCAATTTTAATAAAAGCTTTTGGATTAAATTTAAGCATTCTCAATTGTCCTTATCGTTAAATCGAGAAATGAAGGATCGTGAAACCTACTTATATAAAGTTAAAAAGAAGTCATCAAGACCTCTTTCTTAAAGTTAATATTTAATTGAGCTAGGCAGCGAGTATTTGACTAAATCCAGCTTTTCTAAGCAGCTTTCTATACATGCTTGAACTGCGATCAGCAGGAAAGTGTGCTTCCATGGACAGGTCTAAAGGTAAATATTCTGGTTTCTGCATTTCAACAATCAAGCGGTCTTCTTCAAAAATCTTAAGGTTGTATCCATAGGCTTCTTCAATGGGTAAATCTTTATCGTAGTTACGACAAATTGGGGCAAATAATCGTGTGCTTCGTGCCGTCATTGGTGAGGCAGCATTCATGATGACTTGTTTGTAATCATTGGGAAAATGTATTGTGAGCGTTGCTGTAAATGGTAAATGAACCTCAAAATGACGTAACCATTGGAATCCTTCTTGTCCGAATTGATCTAAGCCAATTGGATAACGTCCAACATGACTAAGATAATCTGCACTGAAGCCATAATGGGTTTCTTGAGTTGTATAGTCAGCTACCTCAGGATGTTCTGGATCTCCAAATGTATCAGCATGAACCCAAGCAAAATGAGCGACGTCAATAAATCCTTCCAATTGTCTACCCGCAAAACACTTTAAATCAACCCAAGGACAAACCAATTGTTGATATTCGGTTTGATCCCAATAAGGCATATCGGGAATATTTGGGCTATCTTGTTCATCTGCCAATAAACAGCACCAGATTAATCCATATCGTTCAATGGTTGGATAAGTTCTCAAGTGAAAACGATCAGATATTTTATGGTTTGGGTGGGCAGGAATTCGATTGCATTTACCTTCCTCACCAAAGCGTAAACCATGATAACGACAAACAACCCCTTGACCATCATGTGTACCAAGACTTAACGGTACGCCTCGATGTGGGCAGGCATCCTTTGCAACAATAATCTCATGATTAAATTTGTAGATGACCAAAGGCATATCCAATAACATGGTAGCTTGAGGTTGTTCTGATATATCACGTGCTAAAGCAATTGGATACCAATACTGTGCCAATAACAACCAATCCTGTTGCGAAAAAGTCATATGGACAGGAAATTCGGAATGAAACAAGTATTCTGTGCGACTATTCATATACAAATCTTCTGTTTAGAATTGATTTGAATATAAAAGAATCCAGTGTTCTTAGAAATTTCAATTATCGCGATCAATATTTGCAAAAATTAGAACAGTACTGTAGATCAAGTTAAAAACAATCAGTTGATCAAAACATGCTAGTTGTAATAGGTTTTTAACATTTGGGTAAAATTGAAGAAAAAAGAACTTAATACAATGAGAGCAATAGAAAAGCTACTACAAAAGAAAATTAATTTTTGATAAGTATGCGCACAACTATTCATTAAAGGTAAATAATAGACATGGTACATTGAACGTAATGTTTGCATGGTTAAGATAAACAAGCTGATAAAACTAAAGCTACTCACTATGTTTTGAACGATAAAATATTGACTAATTTGTGACAATAATATGTAGATAATCAAACAGCTCATATAGATAATGAAGGTGATCATACTTGCCGAAGCGACCATTTTCAGAAAAGTCTCATGCCATTCTTTTCGGTTTAATGAAGTCATTTTAGTTGCTCTTTTTTTTATTAATTTTAAACCTTATCACATTAAAAATTAAGCTAACTGCGACATGAAATGTCGCGGTATCAATAGGGGGATAATAGAAGTTTTGTGACATTCACATGAAATATTACAATTTGAAGGGCATTATTCTAAATTTATAAAAATAAAATACAGTTTATTACATATTGAATTTTAAAGATTTTTAATAAAATCAAATGCGAATCATCAATTATCATAAAAGCGTCATAAAGCTGTAACTTATTTGTCATATTTTAAAATCAAAATGCAGTTATCCGAAAAGTACAACACAAAAAGAAGTGGCGTACTTCAAATTGCAGTTTATTTAAGAGAGAAAAGAATGCGCATTAACCATATCGCACTTGCATTAGCAGTTTCAGGGGCAGCAGTGGCAGCAAACGCTCGTGATACCATCCAAATCGCTGGTTCTTCTACTGTACTTCCTTATGCAAGTATTGTTGCTGAAGAATTTGGTAATACTTTCCCTCAATTTAAAGCACCTGTAGTGGGTTCAGGCGGTAGTTCTGCTGGTCTTAAACAGTTCTGTTCTGGTGTTGGCGATAATACAATCGATATCGCGAATGCTTCTCGTAAAATCAAAGATACTGAAATTGCAGCTTGTAAAAAAGCAGGCGTAAATAAAATCCAAGAAATTAAAATTGGTTATGATGGTATCGTTTTTGCATCAAATGCAAGCAAACCAGCTTATAAGTTACGTCCACAACACGTATTTGCAGCTTTAGCAGCTGAATTACCATCAAATGGTAAATTGGTACCAAACCCGTATACACGTTGGAACCAAATTGATAAATCTCTTCCAAACGAACCCATTACTTTAGTGGTTCCAGCATCTAACCACGGTACTCGTGAAGTATTCCAAGAGAAAATGGTTGAAGCAGGTTGTGAAAGCTACGATTACTTCAAAAAGTTAGATAAAGATGCTCAGAAAAAAGCATGTTCTGCTTTCCGTAAAGACGGTAAAGTGATCGAAATCGCGGGTGACTATACTGAAACTCTAGCACGTTTAAAAACATCTCCAAGTGCGGTAGGTGTATTTGGTTTAGGTTTCTATGACCAAAACAAAGATAAATTACGTGTTGCGACAGTAAACAATGTAGTCCCTTCAGAACAAACTGTTCTTAATGGTACTTACCCAGTATCGCGTCCTTTATACTTCTATGTTAAAGGTGAACACTTACAATCTATCAAAGGCTTAAAAGAATATACTGAATACTTCTTAAACAAAAAAGTATCTGGTAAAGGTTCTAAATTAGACAAAGCTGGCTTGATCTCATTGTCTGACTCTGAGCGTGCAAAAGTACTTGCTGGTTTCAAAGCTGGTAAATAATAAAACCGTAATCATGGAGCTGATGGTGGGAGACTACCATCGGCTTTCATTGCTAAGCAGAGTTTTTTCAAATAATTAAGATTGAAAAAACGGTGGAGAATACATGAATCTGCTACTCATTGGCGTGTTATTAGCTTTAATTGCTATCGCATATCAAATTGGGCTACGAAAAAGCCGAAGCCTAGCAGGTAAGGGAAATAACACTGCAGTTTTACATTCACGTCCAGGCTATTATGGTTCTTTGGTGGCGTTGTGGTGTGGAATCCCAGCTTTTTTAATTTTAATTGTTTGGAATTTGGTAGAACCAAGTGTTTTACAACATTTAATTCTAAAGAATGTTCCAGCAAATGTTGCTGCATCTCTTGATACGGCTGGAGTAGATGTACTTGTAGATCGCATCAAGGCAATTGCTTCTGGTTTTGGTGTAACAGATACGCCTGCAGCCTATGAAGTTGCCGCTGCAGAACAATTAGCAAAGTTTGAAAGAATCAGTTCTTTTGCCAAATTTGCTGTTGTGGTCTGTGCAGCAATCTTGGGATTAGTGTGGGCAAGAAAAAGAATTAGCCAACAATTCCGTGCACGTAATGAAGTTGAAAAAACCATTAACGTAGTTTTGATTTTATGTTCTGGCGTTGCAATTCTTACTACAGTAGGCATCGTGATGTCGATGTTCAGCGAAGCGATGCACTTTTTCCATTTTGTCAGTCCAATTGACTTCTTCTTTGGTACAGAGTGGAATCCAGGTTTTAGCACTTCAGGAAATGCTGAAGGTAGTTATGGTTTACTACCATTACTATGGGGAACACTCATGGTCAGTGGTATTGCTTTATTGGTTGCTGTTCCATTGGGTTTAATGATTGCAATTTATCTCGCTGAGTATGCATCACCTAGATTCCGTTCATGGGCTAAACCAACGATTGAGGTTTTGGCAGGTATCCCAACCATCGTTTATGGTGTATTTGCCATGATGGTGATCGGTCCAATCTTTAAATCAATTGGTGATTCAATTGGTATTGAAGTGAATGCAACCAGCGCACTTACTGCTGGTTTTGCAATGGGAATCATGATTATCCCATTTGTATCTTCACTTTCAGATGACATTATCACTCAAGTCCCTAGATCATTACGTGATGGTTCTTTGGGTTTGGGAGCGACCAAGTCTGAAACAATACGCCAAGTGGTACTTCCTGCGGCGTTGCCGGGGATTACTGGCGCATTCTTGCTTGCTGTATCACGTGCTATTGGTGAAACCATGATTGTTGTACTTGCGGCAGGAAACAGTCCTTTACTACATATCAATCCACTTGAAGCTGTTTCTACGGTAACCGTAACGATTGTAAAACAGTTAACTGGCGATACTGATTTTGCAAGCCCACAGGCATTGGTTGCCTTTGCATTGGGTCTGACGCTATTCACTATTACATTGTGTCTAAACATTGTTGCACTTTACATTGTGCGTAAATACCGTGAGCAATACGAATGAGTACATCAAATACATCTCCAGTGGATCAAAATGTATTTGATCCTCAAGTTGCCGCAGAACTACGTGAAAAGCGTAAAGCTAAAATCGCAAGTTCATTATCAAAACGTCATCGTAAAGAAAAGACATTCCGTTTTGTTGGCTTTTCTGCCGTGATTATGGGACTGGCATTTGTCGCGATTTTGTTTGGAAGTATCTTATACAAGGGGCTTCCTGCATTTTGGCAAGCAAGTATGACCGTACCTGTCTATTTTGATCCAACTGTGATTGATGCGGGTCCAAAACCAACACAAAAAGTCGGCGAGTCTCCAGCTGTGTTTCAAGAGCGCTATGTAGACTGGCAAACTAAAATGGGTATGGTGGATTGGGATGCGTTGATTGTAAACGGCATTATTTCTAAAGATCCATCACTTGAAAGTCGTCGTGACGACCTTTCTAGCCTTTATACCAGCTCTGAAGCATATCGTATTCGTGATATGGTTTTTAAAGATCCATCTTTAGTGGGTAAAAAAGTTGAATTAAATTTCCTTGCAGACGCAAACATTGATGTTTGGTTAGCAGGACATATCGATCGTTCATTACCAGATGATCAGCAACAGTTAAGCCCTGAAGTACGTAAGCTTTCAGATGATTTGGCTGCGAAAGGCATTATCAGTCGTACGTTCAACACGCAAATGTTTACCAACCCAGATTCACGTAGTTCACCAGCAACGGCTGGTTTGGCGGGTGCATT
The DNA here is from genome assembly GCF_019702905.1 of Acinetobacter sp. Tol 5. Taxonomy (NCBI): domain Bacteria; kingdom Pseudomonadati; phylum Pseudomonadota; class Gammaproteobacteria; order Moraxellales; family Moraxellaceae; genus Acinetobacter; species Acinetobacter sp. Tol 5. Next base: position 1,784,273 of record NZ_AP024708.1, read on the forward strand.
CATGGGTTCATTATTCATGATGTTGATTGTGATTGTGATTTCTATTCCATTGGGTGTTGCAAGTGCGATTTACCTAGAGGAATTTGCACCAAAGAACTTTATTACAGACATTATTGAAGTCAACATCAATAACCTTGCAGCAGTTCCATCGATTGTATTTGGTCTGCTGGGTGCAGCGATCTTTATTGGTTGGATGCATCTGCCTATATCAGCACCGCTGGTCGGTGGTTTGGTGCTCAGTTTAATGACTTTACCAACGGTCATTATTACTACACGTGCTTCACTTAAAGCAGTACCCCCATCAATTCGCCAAGCGGCACTTGGTATAGGCGCTTCGCGTTTGCAAACCGTATTTCATCATGTACTTCCTTTGGCATTACCGGGAATTATGACAGGTGCGATTATTGGTATTGCTCATGCACTGGGTGAAACAGCACCGTTGCTGTTAATTGGTATGAGTGCATTCGTTGCGAATATTCCAGTATCTCCACTCGATCAATCTACAGCTTTACCTGTTCAAGTTTACTTATGGCAAGGTAATGAATTGCGTAACTTCTTTGAAGGTCGTACAGCTGCTGCAATCATTGTGTTATTGGCACTAATGGTGGGTTTAAACAGCTTTGCAATTTGGTTACGTAAGAAATTTGAAGTTCGTTGGTAAAAGAGGGCAGAATAGATGAATACTGTAGAAACTAAAAATTCCTTAAAACAGGATACAACCGTGAATTCTGAACAATCTCAATTTACATCCACTGAGCATCAACAAAAGCAAGCAAATACATCTTTTGTCTCTCAGTTTGAATCTTCAACACCGAAGAAAGAAAAAAATACGACAGTCAAACTTAGTGCTGAAGATGTACATGTTTACTATGGTGAATCAGAAGCGATTAAAGGTATTGATCTTCAAGTTTATGAAAATGAAGTGATTGCATTTATTGGTCCATCAGGTTGTGGTAAATCAACATTTTTACGTACTTTGAATCGTATGAATGATACGATTGATAGCTGTCGTGTGACGGGTAAAGTACGTTTAGATAACCAAGATATCTATGACCCAAATCTTGATGTGGTGCTGTTACGTGCACAAGTCGGTATGGTTTTCCAAAAGCCAAATCCATTTCCGAAATCAATTTTTGATAATGTTGCTTATGGTCCAAAACTACACGGTTTGGCAAAAGATAAGTACGATTTAGAGGAAATTGTTGAAAACAGTTTGCGTAAAGCAGGTCTGTGGGATGAGGTTAAAGATCGACTAAGCCAACCGGGTACGGGTCTTTCTGGTGGTCAACAACAACGTTTGTGTATCGCACGTACCATAGCTGTAAGCCCTGAAGTGATTTTAATGGACGAGCCGTGCTCAGCTTTGGACCCAATTGCAACTGCAAAAGTTGAAGAGTTGATTTCTGAACTTTCTACTCAATACACTATTGCAATCGTGACTCACTCAATGCAACAGGCAGCGCGTGTATCTGATCGAACTGCATACTTCCACTTGGGTGATTTGATTGAAGTGAATTCCACAGAGAAAGTATTTACACAACCAGATCATCAATTGACTGAAGCTTATATTACAGGTCGTTTTGGTTAAGTTCAGCGAAGTATTAAAATGAAAGAGCCGAAAGGCTCTTTTTTATATTTAAAAAATATTGTTTTGATCCGCAGATGAATAATCAATACCTATTAAATAATGCTGTGAAATAGATCAATCCAGACTGTTTGAGTAAGCAAATAAATCAATCTAATTGGCATGAATGATCATCATTGAATGAAAAAGGAATATTTTTATTTAGGACACCGACTGATTTCAAAATCAGATGAGTATATTGGGGATATATGCATGATTGAAGCACCTGTATCGGCGCAGTTTAAACGAATCAATTGTGTGGTCATTAAATTTAGATCAATAAAAAAGAGCCTGATGGCTCTTTTTTATACTCAATTTTTAACTAGTCCATTGGGTCTTCACGATGTTGTTCTACTGCTTTTTCATCATAATGTGACTTTGGTGGGTGAGCGAATGCGGCAGCCAATTTATCTTTGTCTAATGCATTGTCCCAACGCGCTACAACGATTGTTGCGCAAGCATTACCGACTAAATTGGTTAGTGCGCGACACTCTGACATAAAGCGGTCAATACCAAGGATTAAAGCCATACCCGCAACAGGCACAGCAGGAACGACAGAAAGTGTTGCAGCCAAAGTAATAAAACCTGCGCCAGTTACACCAGCAGCACCTTTAGAGCTGAGCATTGCTACAAGTAACAAAAGAATTTGATCTTGAATGCTCAAATCAATATTACATGCCTGTGCGATAAATAGGGCAGCCATCGTCATATAGATATTGGTACCATCCAGATTGAATGAGTAACCTGTTGGAACTACGAGTCCCACCACAGATTTTTCACAACCAGCTTTTTCCATTTTACGCATTAACGATGGAAGTGCTGCTTCAGAAGAACTCGTTCCAAGCACCAGCCACAATTCATCTTTGATATAACGAATCAGGTCTGTAATTCTAAATCCATTATAGCGTGCAACAGCACCTAAAATAACCAGAATAAACAACAATGCAGTAATGTAGAAAGTCATGATTAAAAGTAAAAGATTACCAATACTTTCAATACCATATTTACCAATTGTAAATGCCATAGCACCGAATGCACCAATCGGTGCAAATTTCATCAGCATTCCCACCAAGTGAAATACTGGTGCTGTTAAGTTATTTAAAAAATCAACAATAGGCTGACCTTTTTCACCCACCGCAGCAAGAGACAAACCAAATAGTACAGCAACAAAAAGGACTTGCAGAATGTCACCACTGGTTAGCGGGCTAAGGATGGTGGTAGGAAGGATATTCATTAAGAAATCAACGATAGACGCATCGTGTGCTTTCTCAGCGTATTCAGCCACTTTGTCTGATTTTAATGTTGTTGGATCAATATTTAAACCATGTCCAGGTTGAATAATATTGGCAACAATCATACCGACAATTAATGCCAGTGTAGAAAATGTTATGAAGTAAAGCATCGCTTTACCAGTAACACGACCTACTGTTCCCATATGTTTCATGCCTGAAATTCCTGTGACCACTGTCAGAAAAATTACCGGCGCAATAATCATTTTAACCAATTTGATGAAGGCATCACCTAAAGGTTTTAAACTCGCACCAATATCAGGCCAAAAGTGCCCTAAAAGGATACCAAGTACGATTGCAAAAATGACTTGAACATACAGGATTTGATAAAACTTTTGCTTTTTAGGTGGTAGGTGTTCATCGTGTGAAGAGATATCCATACTCATTCCTTATCCTTGATGTTGATAAAATTCAACATTTCCTAAAGAAATGATTATTAAAAAACCATAAAATTAAAAAATGTGATTCTCGTTTTAACGTGTTGATTTTAAATAAATAAATTAAAATAACAAATATGTTATTTAGATAAAAAAATGTGATAAATATCAAATTATCAATAAATTAAATACCTAGTATTTTATTTTTGTATGATGTAGTTGGAAAAATCATGTCTATGTTTTTTTTGTGAATTTGTCCTACAAAGATTGGCATAAGGTTATATAAAAAGCATTGAAAGCTGTTTTGTATCATTGATGACTATATTTTTATGAATTAATCATCATTTATTTAGACGTAAAAACGATTAATAAAAAGTGGATTATTTTAAGTAAAAGTATCGTTAATCTTGGAGGTAGTTAATTTTTTATAAAAAAAATATATACGTTTTATAACTAAAATTTTGGATTGCTGATCTGCGTTAAACAAATTGGAAAACATCTATAATTTTTACACCTGTATTTTAAACCTGAATCGGTGTTAGCAAAACAATAAGTGGCACGTAAAGTGACTAGAGATTTGTCGAATTTTTCAAAATATGTATTGAAATTTATTCAATCCGTCCGCATCTTAATGGAAAAGCATTTATCCAGATATTCGAGATTATAAATTCTATGTTATTTCATTTACCTAAAGTTCCCGCAGAAATTCGTATTAGTCATTTAAATGCACGAATTAATGAACAAAGAAAAAGAATTGCTCAATCAACTGCATCTAAACTTGAGCTTTTGCAGTTGACACAACAATTGGTCAAAGAAGCACGTGTACGTAAAAAGCATAATCAAAAAATCTATGTTTTAGATTTTAAAGGTGATGTTCAAGCTTCTGCTGTAGAGAATTTACGTGAAGAAATTACCTTGATTTTAGCAACAGCAAAAGCTGGGCGAGATCGAGTAATCGTGCGTTTAGAAAGCCCAGGTGGAATGGTCCATGGTTATGGCTTGGCAGCAGCACAATTGGTTCGTTTACGTGATGCTGGTTTTCACTTGACTATTTGTGTGGACAAAGTTGCTGCTAGTGGCGGTTATATGATGGCGTGTATTGCCAGTGAAATTGTTTCTGCGCCATTTGCTGTAGTGGGTTCGATTGGTGTGGTTGCGCAAGTGCCTAACTTTAATCGACTGTTAAAAGAGCACCATGTTGATTTTGAACTATATACCGCAGGGCAGTTTAAACGTACCGTGACAATGTTTGGTGAAAATACACCTGAAGGCAAAGCTAAATTTGAAGAAGAACTACAACAAACCCATCAATTATTTAAACATTTTGTTGAAAAATATCGTCCGCAATTGAATGTGGAAAAAGTAGCCACAGGCGAGCATTGGTATGGTGAAGATGCACGTGATTTGAACTTGGTCGATAAGTTACAGACTTCGGATGAATATTTACTGAGTTTGCTCCCACAACACGATGTTTATGTGATTCAAACACGTCGTAAACCGACATTGGGTGAGAAACTTGGTTTACAAGCAGCGCAAATGGCAGATGCCTTAATTCCATCTCTTGTCGGAAAATTATTCAATGAAGTGACTAAATTGAATTCTTCACTTCCTATGCTGAGAGACAATAAGTTCTAATTCGTTTGTTTTAATCTATAGTCAATCTGTTGAAAAATTCATACAGTAGAATATCATTTCTGTTGATCAATAAAATTAAAGCGATCAATATATTGTTTGATGATATAAAGCTAGCAATGCCACGCTTTAGCTCTAAAGTTTAAATTGTTTTGCGTAGGTGATACTTTACTTTTCAGAGATGAAAAGTAACAAAAATCTTCCGTTGAGCGAGGGGTACATCCTAATACCCCCGCTCAACATGGCGACATCCATGTCGCCTCGTGATAGCAATACTGTTTATGATTCAAAAGTACAAAATAAATGAATCATCCAAATCTATTGTATGAATAATCAGGCGGTTTGACTATAAGCAAATGATCGAAATCTCGATATATCACCAAAGAGCAATTGGTTTAAACCAATTGCTCTTTTTTTATAACAAAGTCTTATAAAGCAGCTTTATGGATTGGCAAAAGTGCCAAAAAAAAAATGACCTCATGCGATCATGACAAGCTTAAAAAAAATGATTAGGATGCTAGACATCATAAAATCAAAAACTCAGGTTGAAAGGAATATAAACATGTTGGCATATGATGCAGATTTAGAACTTTTTCGTGATAACTTCAAACGCTTTATGGCAGAACATGTTGCTCCATTTTATGAGCAATGGGAAAAAGAAGGCTTGATGCCACGATCAGTGTGGTCATTATTGGGTGAAAATGGCTATCTTTGTGTCGATGTTCCTGAGCAATATGGCGGTTATGGCGTACCAACGGAATACTCTTTGATGTTGGTTGAAGAGTCGGCGCGTGCAGGTTATGGTGCATTATCTACAGCAATCTCTTGTCACTCTGAAATCGCAGCGCCTTATATTTTGCATATTGCCAATGAAGAACAGAAGCAATACTGGTTACCTAAAATGGTCGCTGGTGAGGTCGTCGGTGCTATTGGGATGACTGAACCTGGTGCAGGTTCGGACTTACAAGGTATGCGCAGCAGTGCTATTTTGAATGGTGATCATTATCTATTGAATGGTTCTAAAACCTTCATTTCAAATGGTCAGCATGCAGATTTAGTCGTATTGGCAGCAAAAACAGATCCACAAGCTCGTGCCAAAGGTGTTTCATTGTTATTGGTCGATACTCACTTGGATGGTTTTAAAAAGGGAACCAATCTCGATAAAATTGGGTTGCACTCTCAAGATACTTCGGAATTATTCTTTGATAATGTGAAAGTTCCTGCCAACCAGTTATTGGGCAATGCTGGTCAAGGTTTTGCTTATTTGATGCAAGAACTTCCTCGTGAACGTACTGCAATTGCTGCAACAGCATTGGGTGCGATTCGTGGAGCAATTGATGTAACGACTCAATATGTGCAAGAGCGCCAAGCATTTGGTCAGAAAATTGGTAGTTTTCAAAATACTCGATTTGTTTTAGCACAAGCTAAAATTGACGAATTGGCAACTGCAGCATTTTATAATCAGAATTTAGCATTGTATAAAGAAAATAAATTGGATGTCGAAACTGCGGCGGCTTTGAAAAGTTTCAGTACAGATATGCAAATGAAAATTATCGATAGTTTGCTGCAACTCTTTGGTGGTTATGGCTATATGACGGAATATCCAATTTCTCGTTTCTTTGTAGATGCCCGTATTCAACGTATTTATGGAGGAACAAATGAGATTATGAAAGAAATCGTCGCTCGTGGAATCATCGGTCGTTAATTTTTTTAAGAAAAATGAATATCTAAACTGTTCATGCTTTTTAGGGAGCATGTGCAGTTTTTATTTTTATGATCAAGACTTGAAGTGGTTTAAATTAAACGATTAAAAATAAGAATTTTATAAAAGTAGTTCTGCCTCAAACAGTTACGGATGTGTTTTTGAGTATGATATTTTATCAAGAATTTTATATCGAATTTAGGATAAGGTAATCATATTGATTGTTCTTAGAGGGGTGTAAAAGGAATACATATAATCATGAGGAAAGTTTAAATTTTAGAGAAAATTAAATGATTGACAATGAAATACAATTTTCAGTTGAATCCACCGTTCAACGCTATTCTGGTGCTGGTGGCTGGCACTATGTGATTATTCCTAAACATCAAGCCATGGAAATAAAAAACTATCTACTTCAAAGGCAAAGTTGGGGTCTTATATCGGTTACTGTGATAGTAGGGCAAAGTGTATGGAAAACTTCAATATTTCCAGACAAGCAATCAGAAGGTTATTTGCTACCACTTAAAGCAGAAATTCGTAACAAAGAAAAAATCTACTTAGGCGACAGTATTTTATTCTCAATTGCTTTATCTATTTAATCAATAACAAGAAATTATCAGGTTAAATTTGAATGCAAGGCTTAAAATGTATCTTTGGTTTAATGCTGAACAGTGAATAAAAATTCAATTAAACGCTCAGTACATTTAAACATTCATCGATAAAAACGGGCAATTCATAGGTCGAACGTGAAGAAATATAAAGATTATTGTCGTTCACAACTTCACGATCAAAAATAACCGCGCCCGCATCTTTTAATTCTTTGATCAATTCATCAATCGAGGTCAAACGACGACCAATTGCAATCTGTGCGTCGATCAAGAGTTGAGGGCTGTAACAACACAGAAAAATCGGTTTTTGTGCATTGGCAAAACTGCGGAGAAAATCAATGAAACGCGGATCTTTCTTTAAATGATAAGGTGATTGCCCGCCTGGAATCATTAAGGCATCAAAATCTTTAACTGAAATATCATCTATACCTAAATCTATACTGACGGAAGATTTACGTTGTTGGCTATAGACAATGTTGCCTGCGGATTTTTCTATATTTCGAACAGAATGACTTGCGGCACGAAAAGCTTCTACGGGATGATGATATTCCGTATCTTCGAAATCATGGGTGATGAGAACAGCGATTTTTTTATTCATTTTCTTTGTCTCGAAATCCGCTTTTAATTTTAATCATAGTGGGCAATGCTTAAAATTCCATAGCTACTTTGTAAGTAATGGATAGCGGAGTTTGTTCATACATTGCTGATATTTTATTCAAAGTGGTGGCAATAACGGAATCATCGATAAAAGCGTTATTGCTCAACAAATTTAACTGAACTATTGTTATACTGTTTTGGGTCTAAAACTTAGACTTTTCGTAATTCTTGACTTTCAAAGGGCGATATAACAATGATCAACGATGATCAAAAAACGACTTCTCTAGATCTTGCTCAAATCCGTGAAGATATTGATTCTGTAGATCAACAAATTCAACAACTCATCAATCGCCGTGCAAAACTGGCGGAAGCAGTTGCTAAAGCAAAATTTGCATCAGAAGAGAATCCGTTGTTTTATCGTCCAGAACGTGAGGCACAAGTTTTACGTAAAGTTATGGAGCGTAATGAAGGACCCTTGTCAGATCAAACAATGGCTCGTTTATTCCGTGAAATTATGTCGGCATGCTTAGCACTTGAAGCACCACAAAGTATTGCATTCTTGGGTCCAGTCGGAACGTATACTCACTCAGCAGTCTTAAAACATTTTGGTCAAGATGCTGTGGTTCGCCCATTGCCAACAATAGATGAAGTATTCCGTGAAGTTGAAGCAGGAAGTGCGCACTATGGTTTAGTACCCGTTGAAAACTCATCAGAAGGGGTTGTTAACCACACATTAGATTGTTTTAAAGCATCGCATTTGAATGTGATTGGTGAGGTTGAATTACGTATTCATCATCAATTCCTGATTTCATCAAATACACGTAAAGACAGCATTAAACAAATTTATGCGCATCAACAAACCTTAGCACAATGTCGTAAATGGCTTGATGCTCATTATCCGGGTGTGGAGCGTGTTGCTTTAAGTTCTAATGCGGAAGCTGCTCGTCGTATTCGTAATGAATGGCATTCGGCAGCAATTGCATCTGATGTCGCTGCAAGTATTTATGACTTGGAAATCTTGCACGGCAATATTGAAGATAATCCTGAAAATACAACACGTTTCTTGGTGATTGGGCGTGAGAAAGTTCCACAAAGCGGTAATGATAAAACGTCATTGTTAATTTCAGCACATGATCGTGCTGGTGCTTTGTTGGAAATTCTTGCACCATTTGCCAAGCACAATATTAGTCTGACCAGTATTGAAACCCGCCCAGCATTGCCTGAGAAATGGGCATATGTATTCTTCATCGACTTAGAGGGTCATGTGGAACAAGACAATGTTAAAGCTGCGATTGAGGATATACGTCCGTTAGTTAAAGAAGTACGTGTACTGGGTTCTTATCCAATCGCTGTACTTTAAAGTTGTTGTGAAGAGGGTAGTTTAAAATCGTCATGTCACAACCTTTATTTAAAAAAGTTGCTTTTATTGGACTTGGGCTGATTGGCTCAAGTTTGGCGCGTGTGATCGCAGCAGAACATCTTGCAGAAAATGTTGTTGCTGCAACACGTTCAAAAAAAACCTTAGAAGATGCTAAAGCTTTAGGGATTATTTCTGAAGGTTTTAGTGATCCAGTTGATGCAGTTCGAGATGCAGATTTAATTGTTTTGGCTTTGCCTGTTCGTGCAACGCAAAAAATTCTCGAAACAATAAAACCTTATCTATCTGAAAATGCGATTATTACCGATGTAGGCAGTACCAAAGGCAATGTGGTCGAAGCTGCACATGCTGTATATGGTCAGAATATTCCGGTCGGTTTTGTACCCGGACATCCTATTGCTGGTGCTGAACATACGGGTGTTCATGCAGGTAAGGTGGATTTATTTGCCAATCACAAAGTGATTTTAACGCCGTTACCGAGTAGTGCGGAATGGGCTGTTGAAAAGCTGATTCAACTTTGGAAGGCAGCTAAAGCTGAAGTGATTTGTATGGATGTTGAAAAGCATGATGAGGTTTTGGCGCATACCAGTCATTTACCGCATTTGATGGCATTTAATCTGGTTGAACAGCTTGCAAACCGTGAAGATAATTTAGATATTTTCCGCTATGCAGCTGGTGGATTTCGAGATTTCTCACGTATTGCAGCCAGTGATCCACAAATGTGGCATGACATTTTTTTTGCCAATAAAAAAGCCATACTCAAAGCTGTAGATGGATTTGAAACGCAACTCGCAACTTTGCGTCAACTGATTGAAGATGAAAATTCACAAGCCTTGATGGGATTGCTTGGTCATGCACAAGCGGCACGCCAACATTTCAATCATATGCTCGCCAATAAACCTTTGATGGAGAAAAATAAGGTGACACAACAATTTACCATTTTGCCGGGTGAGAAGACATTTAAGGGTAAATTTACCATACCAGGTGACAAGTCAGTGTCTCATCGTTCCATCATGTTTGGAGCGATTGCTGAAGGAACTACACATGTGACGGGCTTTCTTGAAGGTGAAGATGCTTTAGCAACACTTCAAGCGTTCCGTGATATGGGGGTAAGTATTGAAGGTCCGAAAAATGGTGAAGTGACCATTCATGGTGTGGGAATCAATGGCTTAAAAGCGCCTAAAACAGCATTGTATATGGGGAACTCGGGCACCTCAATGCGTTTGCTCTCAGGAATGTTGTCTGCACAACAATTTGACTCTGTTATGACGGGTGATGCTTCTTTGTCTAAACGTCCAATGGAGCGTATAGCCAAGCCTTTGCGTGAAATGGGCGCACAGATTCAAACTACGGGCGAACGTGGTACACCGCCTGTTTCTATTACGGGTGCTCAAGCATTAAAAGGAATTCATTACGATTTACCTATGGCTTCTGCACAGGTGAAATCAGGAATTCTGTTGGCGGGTTTATGGGCTGAAGGTGAAACATCTGTTACTGAACCAGAACCAACACGTGATCATACAGAACGTATGTTGCGTGCATTTGGTTATGAAGTAAAAACAGAAGGAAATCGTATTTCACTGCAAGGTGGTGGAAAGTTGGTAGGAACTGAGATTCAAGTTCCTTCAGATATTTCTTCTGCTGCTTTCTTTATGGTGGGTGCTGCGATTACAGAGGGTTCAGATGTTACGCTTGAAGCCGTTGGGATTAACCCAACACGTACAGGTGTGATTGAAATTCTTAAACAAATGGGTGCAGACCTCACTGTTGAAAATGAACGCATCGCTGGCGGTGAGCCGATTGCAGATATTCGTATTCGTGGTACGCGTACGTTGAAAGGTATTCATATGCCTGAAGATCAAGTGCCATTGGCGATTGATGAATTTCCATCTTTGTTCATTGCTGCTGCATGTGCTGAAGGGCAAACTGTTCTGACAGGTGCAGCTGAATTAAGAGTCAAAGAATCTGACCGTATTCAAGTGATGGCTGATGGTTTAAAGACTTTAGGTATAGATTGTACGCCTACAGATGATGGCATCATCATCGAAGGAAAAGGTAAGTCAGGAGACTGGTCTGCGATTTTCACTGGTGGTGAAATTGAATCACATCATGATCATCGTATTGCAATGAGTTTCTCGATGGCTGGTTTACGTAATTCTGGCGAGATTAAAATTATGGGAACTGAAACAGTTGCCACTAGTTTCCCTACATTCACTCAGCTTTCGAATCAGGCTGGACTTGAGATTCAAGTTTCTGAATAAAGTGGAATCGTGTCTCGATAATACTTGTCTAATATTTGTATAATTAATTGAAAACAGCCAAGCAAAAGCTTGGCTGTTTTGTTTATATTGCTTATTCTAAAACCATACAACTATAAAGCCTTTTGGATGAAGCAATGAGAACATTACAATTTACTGCAAACTGCGAAAATCATGTTAAAAGCAATGGTTATGGTCAAAATGCATGCCATGTTACTCAGGCGTATGTAACGGATTTATTGTTAAAACAACTTTCTCAATATGGTTTTAAGGCGGAAACGACATCTTCTCATGAAGATTTGGCAGTGAGTGTGGAAAATCATCCGATAGGTTTAGGTGTGAATTGTCGTTTAAATGATCAAGGTTTGTTGACCTGTGAAATTTCTGCACATGCAGATGAGGAGCAGGTGTGGTTTAAAAAAATAGCCACTCAAAGCATGATTAAGCAATTGGCAAATGCTGTGGAAAATTCTTTAAAACAAGATAATGCCTTTAGTGGTTTTGAGTGGAAAGGCTAAGCTTGAGCCTTGGTTAAGCAATTTAGGTTTGAGAATAACAATGCAATTACAATCATTTATTGATAAGTTTCCTGTAGATCAGGTGGGCAATACAGTCAACATTGAAATTATTAAAAAATATCAATCTTATTTACCAGATGCTTTGCTTGAGCTCTGGCGTGAGCATGGTTTTGGTTTCTATGGGAATGGTCTAATTCAGATCATTGATCCTGAACGTTATCAGGACGTATTGTGGTCATGGTTAATGAAAGATGAACTTGATATGACGCGGTTGCCTATTGCAATATCTGCTTTTGGAATAGTGTTCTACTATCGGCGTCTAAGCGATGCAGGCGATGAAGATATTTCATTTATGGATCCACACAATTCTGATATTGGAGTAACGGTTTGGTCATTGAATGACTTTTTTAATGAATGGTTGTGTGATGATGAAATCATAGAGCAGTTTTTAGAAAAATCAGCGCTGAGCCAAGCACAAGAAAAATATGGAAAATTAGCGCATGATCAAATGTATTGTTATCTGCCTGCACTTCGATTAGGTGGTCGTGCCAGTGATTTGAATTTGGATAAGGGGGATGCTCCCACCCATTTGGATTTTTTATATCAACTTGCTTTAGACAGTTAAATCTAAGTGTTCAGCGTTATTATTGGGGTGAAATAAAAAAGACAGCTTATATAAGCTGTCTTAATGAAAAGGTTAAATTACTCTACACGTAACCAAGTTTGGCTACGACCTACGACTGAAATACCTAAATAACCACGAAGAAATAATTTTTTACCATTCGGGCTGATCTTGCCTTTTAGGCGGTAGATTTTTCCAGAAACAGGATCAATGATTTTTCCATCGGTGTAATTCACATGATCATCTGTTTTTAAGCCAGAGATTACTTGTAAACCAATGATCGGTTTATTGGTATAAGGGGCAGGGCAATTGGTACAAAATTCTTTAGGTGTATAGCCTGGACGTGGTGTTGCTTTTAAAGCTGTTCCTGCATAAGTTCCATTACTTTGTTTTTCGATTTTAACCAAACCTTTGGCTTCACCTGTTTTGTCGTCAATATAACGCCAAGTCCCTGTGATATCCTCTGCAAAAGCTGAAGATGTAAAAAGCACCATAGACATTGCCCCAAATAAAACTTTCTTCATTTCCCTTATCCTTTATTTGAATATTTTAGTTCAATTTAAAAATACATTGATCTAAGGTATTGATTATATAATGGATAGTCATAATAAATATTTACATAATGTGCCAATAAACATGAAAATTAATATGAATTGGCACATTAGGATAAGTGATTAAAAGGGTGGGCAATTTAATGGTTAAGCCATCATAAGGCAAAGATTAAGTCACCACACGAATCTTAAAAATATCGTTTAATGCTTCGATCTGAATATCACAGTCTAAAAATTTTTGAATCATTTCAGCTTGGGTTTTAGTGTGATCGCTCAATACTTGTGCTGTAAATTCACCACCTTTGCCTAAAGCCAAAGGTAATAAAAGTTGGTCGGCTAAATATTCATCAACCACAGCATGTGAGTTCAAATAGGCTTTCACCTCTTTGGCTAAATCATGTGCCACTTTTTCAGCACATTTTTTCTTTTCACCTAAAGCTGAAAAGACTTGCTGATGGTGTTCATAATTTAAGATAACAAATGCAGTGTTGCCTTGACTGATCCCTTGAAAATTAATACGTTTACGTTGATTTAAACCAAGTTTATTATTCAAGACATCTAACTCTCGATCTGCAATATCTTGTTGGATGTTTAAGGCTGCTGCAAAACCATTTATTTCCAGTAATTTACCCTTGGTTAAAATAGATTGCTCAAGTTTATTGTTCCATGGATGAATGGTGATATTGATTTGACCTGCACCAATCGGAAAAAAGCCAGCGCGTTCGCATTTAAAATCAACTTCTATGCCAAGCTTTTGAATAAAAGGCAGGAAACAATGTCGAATAAAATCTGCTGTGGGTGCCAAAGGGTTATGTGTTCCGCCGTGAATACTCAATTGACTTACTTCTGGTTGCATCATTAAAGCTGGTAATAATGTTTGCAAAACCAAAATTGTGCTACCTGCGGAACCGATATGAAAATCATATTTTCCTGGCTGAACCTGTTGAGGTTGAAAATACAATTTTTGTGAATTTAACTCAGCACCTTCAACAATTGCATGACTGATACGTTGAGAAGCTTGCACGCAAACCAAATGCTGACGCATTAAGCCAGGTTTCTTTCGACCTGCACGGATATTGATAAGCTCAAAAGGAATACCTGTTAGCATAGATAGGGAAAGCGCAGTTCTTAAAATTTGCCCGCCGCCTTCGCCCAGTGAGCCATCTATTTGGATGGTTTTATTTTTTACTAATGTGTTCATTTTCTATTTCATCATTTCTTGCTAAATCATTTGGTTTTCGGACATGTTTTATAAAATGTAATTCATTTACACCATATTATGGATCGTTATACTGTGCCTCAGCTAAAGAGATCGCATTCGCTCCACTTTTGAATTTGCATCATTGTTTTCTACACAGTCATATTCCCAAAGACAAATGGGACAAATTTCATAGTCAAAATTACCCGAGGCTGATCTCGAGTGTCATGATGACAATAAGAACAGGGGTAATTCATTCAAACTCCAAAAAAAAGGTGAACATACTGTCAGTACATGGTAATGCTAGGTGCATTGTGACTTTGCTTTCACAAAGGTTTGCCTTGTTTGTAGTGATGGGTTGATTTGTGCTTATGGTTTTAAGCTAACCCGCTCGCTCATCAAGCCACTACACTATTTTCAATCCTGTGTTGTGGAGGTAAAGGATCTTGCACTCGCCCAGTATGTTCGGGTGATCTCAAATGACGAATCATTTGAGAAAAAGTGAAATATATTGTCAGTACGTGGTAATGCTATATAAATAGTCACTTTGATTCACAAAGGTTTAAATGATGCTTAGTGATGGATTGATTGGTTCGTTTCCGCCCTAAATCCGCTTCGCTGTCATTACCCAAAAATGATGCTGACTTTTATTTCAATCTATACAGCCTTAGATCTTGTACTCGCCCAATATATTCCAAATCTGATCGGCTAAAGCCGATCAAAGCTTTTAAATGATCGCTTTAAACGTCCAGTAAATCAACTTGCCAGTTTGTGGCTTGTATTAATACATTTAAATCACGTAATTTGGCACTAATATCATCGGATTGTTTTTGCAAAGATGATACTGGAATTACCTTATGCCATTTGATTTCACGTGCACTATAGCGATCTGGTTCACGTTGAGTGTTGCTGATGGCAGACGTTAAAATTTTATGGCGCTCCACAAGCTCATCACGTTGAGTCAGTAAAGCCAATAATGAACGACCATCCGTTAATTTTGCCAAAGCATTGGTTTGATGAATGGCATAAACAAGTTTTTGAGATTCTTGAGTTAATGCAAATACTTGCTTTAATAACTCGTTTGGATCTTCCGATGGTTCATCACCGTCTTGTACCAATACATTTGCATTGATACGTTGTTTCAATGAAGCGATTTTCTTTTGTTGATCGCTTCGTAATAAAAGTGCTTCTGCAAGTTTCATTTTATTTTTCCTATATCTTTAATTGATATTTAACACCACAATTTCATATAAGGTTTGCTGAGGCAATGTATCAACGGGGATTGATTCGGCAAACTCTATAACATCTTCTAAATTTTGATTTTCATGCCAAGTTGTCATGAAATTATAATCATCGTCTTCAGGTAGATCATAATTACAAAATTCTAAATAAGAGTAATCTAATGCATCATCCCAAATTGAACATTCATGCCCCCAAGCTAAAGCCCAATAGCATAGTTTAGATTTTACAATCCAATCACTGCATTGATTGCGCCAATCATTAGTTACATTATTGTTATGTATTGCTAGCACAACAATGTAGGGCTTTTGTGGTAATTCAAAATGGATTGCTTGGTTCGCCAAAAGATTGTAACGAGTGATTTCGATTTGTTTATAGCGATCCATTGGCATTACTCACATTCATTTTGCAGCGATTTGGGAAAGACAAAAAGCTTTATGATATATAAGTCCTTTTTCAATCCATACAGCATATGAAAAAGAGTGAATATTTCGTTGTAAGGCTATAATATCATTTCTCCAGATACGAATATCTCCATGCTTTATCTGTTTAGACTCACTCAAATACCGATGTAAAATCAAAGTTTTTTCAAAGGGGTCACTTAATCTTTTAAATTGATAAGCAACCATATAATAAAGCAGATACTTAAAATAATTCTGCTTATTGCATTTGTGGTCTATTGCAAGCTCCAAAAAAAGTAATAACTCATCTTTCCAGATCAAATATAAATCCCATTCTGTGGTAGGCAAATATGTATCAGAAAATGCCCATGCTCGAATTTCAGTTATGCTCGGATTGGAGATATTGGTGATCACGATATTATCCCTTTACACAAACAACCTGACTTAAAGTGTAAACCACTTCAACCAAATCGCTTTGTGCTTTCATCACATCTTCAATTGGCTTATATGCCGATGGAATCTCATCAATCACGGCTGCATCTTTACGGCATTCTACACCTTGGGTCTGTTCAATCTGATCTTCTACAGTAAACAACTTTTTCGCTGCAGTACGGCTATGTACACGACCAGCACCATGTGAACATGAGCAGAAAGATTCCTGATTTCCCTTACCTTTGACAATAAATGACTTAGCACCCATTGAACCCGGAATAATCCCATACTCACCCAAACGGGCACGTACAGCACCTTTACGTGTTACCAGTACTTCTTGACCAAAGTGTTCTTCTTTATCCACATAATTATGATGACAATTAACCGCCTCAACCTTAGCATTAAAGGGTTTATTTATAATGATACGCAAAGCTTGTACAGCCGCTTCCATCATTAACTCACGGTTTTTCATGGCAAAACGTTGTGCCCATCCAACCGCAAACCAATAGTCGTCAAAATGCTCCGTACCTTCTACCAAATAAGCTAAATCTTTATCAGGCAAGTTAATAAAATGCTTTTGCATATCTTTACGTGCCAGTTCGATAAAGTGATTACCGATTGCATTTCCTACACCGCGAGAGCCTGAGTGTAGCATGATCCACACCTGTTGATGTTCGTCTAAACAGATTTCAACAAAGTGATTCCCAGTCCCCAAAGTACCTAACTGTTTATGGTTATTGGTATTTTTTAAACGCGGGTGCTTCGTACAAATGTATTCAAAATCAGTCACTAACTCAGCCCAAGCTTGGTCTACTCGCGCTGTTGGTGTATCCCAAGACCCACGATCTCGGCGACCACGACCTTTGGTCATTCCATGTGGGATCAAGCGTTCAAGCTCTGTACGCAGTGCATGTAAATTATCGGGTAAGTCTGATGCAGTAAGCGAGGTACGTGCTGCCATCATCCCACAACCAATATCTACACCAACAGCAGCGGGAATAATTGCACCTTTGGTTGGAATAACACTCCCAATTGTTGCTCCGATTCCGACATGTACATCTGGCATCACTGCCATCCATTTATAAATAAATGGCATTTGCGCTGTCTTTAATAATTGTTCTTTTGATTTTTCATCGACAGGCACACCTTTGGTCCACATTTTTATAGGGACACCTTTTTTATCCTGAATAATATTATAAGCACGCTCATTGGATGCTTGTTTTTCAATTTGTTCTGATACTGACATAGTCATAGCTTTTATCCTTTGCAAAACCTGCCTGCCAAGCGGTTGCAGGCAGGTGATATTTATATACATCTCATGATGTATGCTCTATATATTGCAGAGAGTGTGCCAACTTTGTTTTTTAATTGATTTTATTTTATAAGATATTGATGTTTAATTAATAAATGTATTTAAATTTTTCTTTAAATACATATTTTAAAAAAAATTATGCAAATTTAAATATTATTTTAGATAGTAATCTATCTATTTTTATATTTTAAATAAAATATAAAACAACCAATGCCTAAACATAATAAGAAAAGTAGGCTAAAACCAATAGAAAAGATGAGGTTTATTTTAGAGCCTTGTAAATATGCAAATAAAGTAGTTGAAAACATTAGGTTATAAATACTACTCAGCAAATATCTTCCACAATGTGGTGCAAATTTAGTGGTAAAATAGCCAAACCAAATTGCAATTGGAAAGATTGATATAATTGAAAAATAATAAATTTTTGAGCAGGTTGGGATGTTCTCTTGATGGAAGCCGCAACCCAAAGTGAGTGAAAGCAAAAAAATGACATAGAAGAAAAATAAAAATACAAAAATGAGTAAAGGGAATAAGAGGAAAGCAAACCAAGCACGCATTGTTATTATTCAGGGTATCTATCATGTTGTAGAGTATAGTACGAAATCTAGCTTGGGAGAATTTCTTCTCCCAAGCTGAGTTTGATGAAATCTGTGATTCTTAATCTTTGCTCATATCCCATACCGTATGATCATCAGTGGGTTGATAATGTTCTTCGATATGGATTTTTAACCTGAGTGAGAGAGGATCATCTTCTAGAATTTGGCTGTGCCCATGTAAAAGTTTCAGTTCGTTTTTTTTACGACTTTTACTTGGCGGTTTTTCATGATAATTCTGGCATTTCTTATACCAGTGGTTGGTTTCTAAATAGTATTTTTTAACTCTTAGTTTCTCTAAAGCAAGATCGAGATTGTCGTCTTTCACGAGGACTTTAATAGACATGTTTTGCGTTTTAAAGACTGACACCTGTCTCTGGTTTTAAATTGAACGATTAAACTAGCAAATCGTCGATCAATTCACAAGCGATATTCTTAAAACACGGGCTTGATGCAGTTTCATCTGTATGAGGTTTACCTACATTCGATAAAACTTTTAGTAAAATAAAATACTTGGATGTGTTATCCGTAACTATCTGAGACAGTATGATCCAAAGAAAGAAAAAAGCGCAGTAAGACTCCGCTAAGAACATTATTTTTCAATCATTTGAAGATGTCGTTACTTTCAACTTACGTTAAAAAAACGCAATCACAACAAATTTTGATCAGATTTTCGTGAGTCATCACGATCGGGACTTGAACCCTGCGCAAAAGCGTTACCATGTAATCCGATCTGCATTTGTAATTGCTTAATTACAACATGATTCATGATGACCAAGTATATATTAACAAGGAGTTGAGGACGGTCGTGGCTCTACCGACTGAGCTACTGTGTGTTGCCACACAGGGTGGTATCGAAACACCGACAAACGAGTAATGTAGTCCTCATTGCATTTGATGTACTTGAATCATGGTTACCGCATTGCATAAACAAAATGTTGAAGACGTTTCGTTGCTCTATCCAGCTGAGCTACTTTTCAATCTTAGCTAAGAATGAAAAGGATGGATTTGAACCATCGACCTACGCATTAAAGATGTAGTCCTCAACGCATTTTATGCATTAAATATTGCCAACAAGTTTTCGATAAAACATCAATTATTCAAAGTAATGTAGTTCTATCTGCATTTGGCAACAGTTTTACTCAGCACAACAACTTTATATAGAAACACTTCATTCTGGAAAAATGTAGTTCCTATGGCATTTGTGCTTTTTATCTAACATCATTGCCTCAAGTTACATCATTTGATGCAGAGACTTGAATACAAGATGTTAAATGAGGGAGCAAACTCAGCTAACATGTGACTGAATTTGCGTTAAGTCTATGTTTTCGATTTCACTTATCCAATGATTTACATGCATTTCATTATTGGCAAAACTTTCAATCAATTTAAATACGTTATCTGAAAATCCACCAATGTTCATGACATCTTTATGCTCGGGGAGTTGAGTTGTCGCATAAGGTTGTAAATCAACACATACCAGTTTTGCATCAGGATTAAGTTGTTTTAACTGTTTCCAATAATGCATTATCCCTGTTTGGCGATGCGCTCTTGGGATTTGATCTGCCCAAGATTCATTGTCCGAGAAATAAATCACCATATCGACTTTGGCATTTTCTTTGACCAATAGTGCTAATGGCTTAGAACAATCCGTTCCTCCACCACACATATTGGCAAATTTTTTTGCCAGAGCAAAAATATCAATTTCTAAATTTGGCTGTTTCATCAGATTTTTTCTTTTCAAATATTCTTGCACTTTGCTTAAATTGGATAACTGACGTACTTCAGTATCAAAAGCCATCAAGCGAATATTTGGATTTACATATTTAAATGCACTCGCAAATAATGCTGCTACATCCACACAACGCAATTGTGAGGTTGCTCCCTGACGGTAACCAGTGATGGAACTTGACATCGAACCAGAAACATCAATCGCAATCACAACATTACCTTGGAGTTTAGGTACATTTGAAATTGAACATTGCACCGCAAACTTTAATGCTTTGGCAATTTCAGGTGGCATACCTTCAGCAAGTGCAGACCATTCCATCATCAATTGATAGGGGAATACACGACTTTTTTTAATCGCTTGTTCATCCATCAATTTATCAGAAATGATTTTAGTCATTCCTTTGATTTTGAAGACATCGTGACGTAAGAACGTATTTAAGTTCATACGAAGCATTTGCCAAGAACCATGACAGGCAATTTCTGCCCACTGCTGTGTAGTAAGATTCAGATGGGTTAAAAGTTGCATAGGTACTTTGGGCAATTCTGTGCTTACACCTGATCGAAACTTTTCCAATGCCTGTACTTGAGCAGGGAGCTGTTCAAACTGATATTCTTTACCCAATACATAAGCAAAAAATGCATCTTGTTCAACAGTCTTCGGTTTTGGATGCGTCATTTTTAGTACATCAGCAAGTGAAGGGCTGTTCCCAACATTGGCAGCAAGCAATTGTTGAGCAGATGCAGAGAGAATCCATTCGTTTACCATACGTTTTGGTAATGAACCTAAAGACTTACGTCCGATCATTCCTGAACGCATGATTTGTACAAAATTTCTAAGCTGTTTTCCATTATCAATAATTAATGGAAAGATTTGCTTAAAGAGTTCCGTATCTAGCTCAGACAGTAATGCCAATAATACGACAGGTGTATCTTTCATCTGTGCTTTTTGACGTGCATAAATTGCAGTTTTAGCAACAAATGCAGGCTCTACTTCAAGTGCGAGGTTGAGAATATGATCAAGTTGTACTTGTGCATTTTGATAAAAAGTCTGATTCAGCGTACCTGTCGCTGTGAGTTGTGCTAATGCGGCACGAGATTTTAATGTATATGCACGCCCACCAGCTTCATTATATTCAATGGTTTTTGGCTTTGCCTGTTGTTTCGAGGCAAAAATTGTCTTGTTCGCCATGACAGCATCCTCAAGTAAATTTTAATATCTTGATGGTTATATTGCAGAGAGTGTGCCAAGTTTGCTTTTTAAGGTGAAATATATTTTTAAATTTTTGATTTTTATAAGATAAAATTGTTTTATAAAATTTAATTTTCAACTTTTTAATTGTTTAGAACATAAATTTAATATCTTTATTTATATGATTTTATCTTTATTTCTATTTTTCTATAATTAAAAATTAAAGTCTCTAATGTTGTGTAAATAAAAAAGATAGCCAACACCTATAGAAAAATAGTGGTATCAGCGCAATATATAAATATATAAAAAAGTGGGTCGAAAAGTCCAAATTGCAAAGACTTGAGAAAAAAGTTCATTTTGAGCGGTGTAGCATATTTTCTAAATAGATGATCCAATCAAATCGCCAAGACAAATCATGCGGTAAATAAATATAGTCAAACCGTCTGATTATTCATAAAAGTGATTTGGATGATTTATTTATTTTGTACTTTTGAATCATAAACAGTCTTGCTATCACGAGGCGACATGGATGTCGCCATGTTGAGCGGGGGTATTAGGATGTACCCCTCGCTCAACGGAAGATTTTTTGTTACTTTTCATCTCTGAAAAGTAAAGTATCGCCTACGCAAAACAATTTAAACTCTAGAGCTAAAGCGCGGCAGTGCAAGCTTTATATCATCAAAAAATATATTGATCGCTTTAATTTTATTGATCAACAGAAATGATATTTTACTGTATGAATTTTTCAACAGATTGACTATGGTTAGTGGCTTTTTTTTACACAACTTGGAATTCTTGATGAATCCTATCTATAGCTGATCAAACCAAGAACAATGATGAAAATAAATAACAAGCTTAATACAATCCAGAGGATATATAGGAATTCTAAAAAGTTTTTGATCTAAACTATTTATCTTTTATAGGCGGATATTTAAAACGAATATAGCATTAAAGAAGTCTTGGGAAAATCACTTTCCCCAAGGCTAAAGTTATTTAATAAGCGTGAGTTCGCCGCTCGCACTGAGTGTATAGCGATGGAAATCATCAGCAATATAAAAATGACCATGATAATACTCTGCAATTTCATCATGAATTTTTTGAACACCATCAGCATCGTGATAACGCGCACTGAGATGCGTGGCAATCAAATTCGGCAGGCTCATCATTTGCGCAAATTCTGCGACTATTTTTGCAGAGCTGTGCATTGGACCAGAACCAACTTTATCTAATACCGCTTGTGTGTAGGTGGTTTCATGAATTAACAGCGCCACATTTCTACACGCATTTTTCAATAATTCAGGTTGGTCGTTATCGCCACTGACAATAGCAGATACATGCTGCGTATTTTCAATTACAAAATCTTTCCCATGAAGAGATTGTCCATTCCACTCGATAGTCAGTCCTTGTTGTAAATCACCCCAAAGCTTACCTTTCGGAATTTCTAATTGAACTAATCGTTGATGATCCAGTTTGCGCTGAAATGATGTTGCTTTAAAAGCATAAGCATAACTAGGTACACGATGATGTAAGGGGTAAACCTTAATCGAAATTTTTTCATCCAATTCAAAACTGCTATTGAATGTATGGGAGTCAATAAAATGAAGCGGATAGGGTAGAAACAACTCAGTTAAATGACGAGTTGCTTCGAACCAGTCTTGAATCTCTTTAGGTGCAATGATGGTGATAGGATCTTTACGTCCGTTCATGCCTGCACTTGCGAGCAAGCCCATCAAGCCATAACAATGATCGCCGTGAACATGAGTAATGCAAATTGCTTTTAAGTGCTGTAAGGATAGTTTGGCTTGTTGAACTCTATGCTGTGTTCCTTCACCGGCATCGACAAGAATCCAATCTTTAGTTTTGCCATAATGAATGGCTAAGCCTGAAACATTGCGTGTTAATGTGGGTACACCTGAAGATGTCCCTAAAAAAGTAAATTCTAACATGGGAAATTTATGCCTGTAGTAAAATCTTATCTGTGGTTATTGTTGTGACAAAGCAAGGCAGTTCCATCAAAAGAAGTGTCGAATCAGACAAAGATGGAGGAAAATAAGTAAAAACTTTGTACGTCAGTAGTATAGCATGATCATGTATATGAAAATAAATAGTGATTTTTAAAAAATATTAGGCTCAATACAGCGAATAATATTTGCTTATTGATAAAATAAAACTATGATTTAGACAAGATATATAAATTTTTATAGATTTATAGAAATATGCAAAAATTTAAAAAAACAGTTGTGATTGGTTTTGTTGGTTCTACCTTAGATCAAGGAAAAAAGCCCGAACGATGGCAACGATGGCGTCCTACGATAAGTTTGTTGATGCATGATGATTTAGTTGTTGATGAGTTGGTGCTATTACATGATCGACGTAATGCCGGCTTGATCGCGCATTTACAGCAAGACGCCTTTGAAATTTCCCCACAGACCAAAATCACAGGACACAAAGTCAATATTCGAGATCCTTGGGATTTCTCGGATATGTATGGAGCACTCTACGATTTTGTAAAATCCTATCCTTTTGATACCGATAATAATCATTATTTACTGCATATTACGACAGGTACACATGTCGCTCAGATCTGCTGGTATCTCTTGATTGATGCGCACTATTTGCCTGCAAAACTCATTCAAAGCTCACCCACAGGAAAACAGCAGCCTGAAGGTGAATACCGCATCATTGATTTGGACTTGTCACGGTATGCAGCATTAACACAGCGTTTTGAACATGAGCAATCCGAAAATTGGCAACAGTTAAAAGCCAATATTGCGACAAAAAATAAAGGTTTTAATCAACTCATTCAAGAGGTTGAATTGGTTGCCACCCGTTCAAGCGCACCGATTTTAATTATGGGTGCAACTGGTGTGGGCAAATCACATTTGGCCAAGCAAATTTATCAACTGAAAAAGGAAAAATTTCATCTCGCTGGTCGATTTATTGACGTGAACTGTGCAACTTTGGTGGGTGATAGTGCAATGTCCACTTTATTTGGTCATCACAAAGGCGCATTTACGGGCGCGATTGCAGCACGTACTGGTTATTTAAAAAGTGCGGATAACGGCATCTTATTTCTCGATGAAATTGGTGAATTAGGACTGGATGAACAAGCAATGTTACTTAAGGCACTGGAAGATAAATCTTTCTTCCCTGTGGGAAGTGATAAAGAAGTTCAAGCTGATTTTCAATTGATTGCTGGGACTAATCGAGATTTACGTGAAGAAGTTAGAGCAGGTCGCTTTCGAGAAGATTTATGGGCACGCTTAAATACATGGACATTCTTCTTACCCAGTCTAAAAGATCGTGTTGAAGATATTGAACCAAATATCACATTTGAATTACAGCGCTTTGCTACTGCACATCAACGACAATTGCGCTTTCATAGTGATGCACTTGAAAAATACTTAAAATTTGCTCAATCAGTAGAGGCAATTTGGCAAGGCAACTTTCGAGATCTTACTGCAAGCGTGACTCGAATGGCGACATTGGCAAATGGGGAGCGGATTGGCTTAAACGAAGTAAATACTGAAATTCAACGGCTTCAACGTATTTGGAATATCTCTGAGCAAGAAAAGGGCAACAAGCCTTCTATATTGACAGATATTTTAACCCGTGAACAAATAGCGCAAATTGATGAGTTTGATCGTATTCAGTTACAAGGAGTCATCGAAATATGCCAAAAGTCGAAATCCATGGCAGACGCAGGACGGCGATTATTTTCTGTATCACGTGAGCAGAGGCAAAGTACCAATGACAGTGATCGTGTGAAAAAGTATTTAGCGAAATTTGGGTTACAGTGGGATGATATAAACATATCAATAAGGTGAGTGAACCACCTTATTGATTTCATTTTTTCTGTAATACTGCGTTAAGGCACTAATAAGAAACGTGAAATTGCAACACGTAATTGTTTTAAATAACCTGTAAAGAAATGGTTAGCGCCCGGAAGAACGGTGATCAAATGGCGTTGTGGTTTTGCCCATTCAATTAAATCACTGAGTTTAGTGGTCGGGTCTGCTTCACCATGAACAAAGAGAATATCGCCTTTGATCGGTGGTGTAACATAATGGCGTAAACCATCAACTGTAGAAGTTGGCAAGCCACATAAAATCACTTGTTTGGGTTTAATTTCGTCAGGTAAGGCATGATAGGCTTTTGCCATCACATGCGCACCAAAACTAAATCCGCCAACATAGAAAGGTAGACTTTTGTGTAATTGTCTAACGTATTTGATGACATCTAAAATGTCTTCAGTTTCGGCAAAACCTTCATCATGGACACCATCACTTTGTCCTGAACCTCGAAAGCTTGGGCGATAAACGACACAACCTTGTTCGTTGAGAATTTGTGCAAGTAAAGCTGGAACTTTATGTTGAGGGGTACCACCTTGAAGTGGGTGAGGATGACAAACGACAGCAAATCCTTTTACTTCGCCCACAGGATAGTCAACAAAAACTTCGATTTTGCCAACCGAACCTTGAATGAACAGTTGTTCGGACATAATTTAAACGATCATAAAGCAGGGAAGTGATATAGTTTACCGATTCTGCTCACAGAAAACATGAATTGGAATTAAAATATTCCGACTGTTATAGTTTGATTAGTTATTTTTTGATCAGGAAGACCATGCTCGCCTTAATTTCCCCTGCTAAGACGCTCGATTACGAAACCGCACTGCCGACTGATAGCCACACTTTACCAAGACTATTAGACCAATCTCAACAGCTTATAGACCTAAGTCGTAAACTATCTGCATCCGATATTGCTCGTTTAATGCATGTTAGTGAGAAGATTGCCAATTTAAATGTTGAACGTTTCCGTGATTGGAATGCTGATTTTGATTTTTCTAATGCTCGACAAGCCATTTTTGCATTTAAAGGCGATGTATACACTGGGCTAGATGCTTATAGTTTGTCGCAAGATGATTTAAAGTTTGCACAAGATCATTTGCGTAGTCTTTCAGGATTATATGGTTTATTGCGTCCATTGGATTTAATGATGCCATATCGTTTAGAAATGGGGATTAAACTTGCCAATGAGCGTGGTCATAATCTTTATGATTTTTGGGGAGAACGCATCACTCAACTCATCAATGAAGACTTGCAGCAAAGTAATTCAAAGTTGTTGGTGAATATCGCTTCTGATGAATATTATAAATCAGTTAAGGAAGCAAAAATTCAGGCAGATATCATTAAACCTGTATTTTTAGATCAGAAAAATGGTCAGTATAAAGTGATCAGCTTCTATGCCAAAAAAGCACGTGGCTTAATGGCACGCTACATCATACAAAATCAATTGGAAAAATTAGATGATTTAAAATCATTTAATCTGGACGGTTATTATTTTGATGCTGAAAGTTCATTGAAAGGTGAGCTTGTATTCAAGCGTGATGAGCAAGCAGCTTAAAAGATCATTGATTTTGAGAATTGGCTTAGCATTAAGCCAATTCGCGTTCAAAAATACGATATAGATTACCTAAAGAATTCATCACCATGATTTGAATAAAATCAAATGCATTTGCCTTAAGCTGATCTACTGAAATAATTTCCCCTGAAATGAGTTCAATTTCCCCAACTGGATTGGCTAAACTCTCGATTTCTTCAATGTCATTGTAGTCAATATTGTGATAGACCTTTACGATGACATTAAAAACAGTTTGATCGTCCTGATCTTTATATTCATGTATTAATGGTCGGTTAGTCAGTTGTTCGTTGGTAAACTCATCGCAAAACATTGGATCGTAACCATGTTTTGCCCCATCAAAAAGTAATATTTCTTCATTGCTTTCAATATCGAACGCGTATATCAATTCAGGTGCAAAATCTGTCCCACAAATGAGCTGATATTCTTCAAACAGCTCACCATAATATTTAATCTTAAAGCGCTTATTCTGTGTAGAAGATTGTATTTGTCCTCGCCATTCGATCTCCATTAGGTCATTAAAATAAGCTTCATGTTGATAAGTGACAAAATGATTTAAATGTGTAGGTGCTGAAAATTTTGATTTATTGATCATGTGATTACAGCCAAAAATGTTGTATTAATAGATAAAAGTAGCATGTATCCTATACATATGATCATAGATAGCACTGAAAGTATCGTCAATTTATTCCATAAGTATTGGCTTGAGTTTACCCAAAAAGCCGAGATGTCTAAAGTACAAGATAATCTTTTGTATGAAGTTTTATTGCGTGCTTATACTGAGCCTCAACGGCATTATCATACACTGCAACATATTGTGGAATGTCTGAATTTATTTCATCAAGTGAAGGCTTACTTAGACGATCCTACGGCTGTTGAGTTGGCGATTTGGTTCCATGATGTGGTGTATAACCCTCAAGCCATAGACAATGAAGTGCAAAGTGCTGAACTTATGTTAAAGCGCTGTCAGAATACGTTTAAACAGTCTGTTGTTGAAAAAGCGTATCAATGGATTATTGCAACTCAAAAGCATCAGCCCTCTCAAGAAGATGATCTTAATTATTTATTGGATATTGATCTGGCGATTTTGGGGAGCTCTGAGGCACGTTTTCTGCAATATGAACAGCAGATTCGATTAGAGTATGCATGGGTAGAACAAGAGCTTTATCAAGTAAAAAGGGCAGAAGTGCTACAGCATTTTTATCTCATGCAACCTTTGTATCAGACTGAATATTTTAGAGCGCATTTGGAAGAAAGTGCTAAAATGAATTTATCTAAATCTTTATCATCTTTATAAATAATGGCTTATTGTTAAAAAATGATATGTCAAAAAATCAAAATGATATTGTCAACGTAAATTGCGATTCGGCATCTTTATTCAATATCAAATATATAGAAACACTGAATGAGAGAATATTTTGAAAATTTTAAATCTTGTTGTGCTGAGCAGTATCTTATTTTTGACGGCTTGTCAGAAACATAAGCAATCTCAAGAAGATATAAAAACACAACAGCAGTCGATTGATTCTCAAGCAGTCGCAAGTCAAGTGAAAAGCGAACCTGAAGTAGAAATCCCACCGACTGTTTCAGAGCCTAAAAAGAACGCCAATACTTCAACTATTACTTATCCAGAAGCCTTGATTAAACAAGTGACTGAGGCAGAACAACGCTGTCAAACACCTGAAAAACAAGATTTGAACAGTATCATAAAGATAGTCGATTTAATGGGGGATGAACAACCAGAATATATCTATGAACCTGATTCAATTTATTGTATTGAGGATGGAGTATTTAGAGGTCATGGTGGTGATCAACTGGTGATCTATCAATCTAAAGATGGTAAAAGCATTCAAGAGATTTTTAACAGCACTGTTTTTTCATATCAGGTTTTAGAGTATCAACCCAAGGCGATCGTGCAAATCGAAGTGGGGGGTGGCTATTGCGGTCAAAATATGGATGAAATCAGTCGAGCCGAAGCAATCATGTGTAAACGTAATTTAGAATGGGATGATGCATCTAAGCAACTTAAAATGGGTAAAATCCAATTGATAGAGAAGCAGCAGGCTGATACAGAATAAGTGCTATTCATGATGAATAGCACAACTGATTCGTTTATGGACGAATAATCATACAGGTCGCTGTGGCATGTGCATATAACTTGCCATCTTCATCAACCAGTTTTGCCTCAGAAATTGCCAGATTTTTACTTGAATTAATGACTTGACCAGTGGCAAGTAATTCTTTGTCTTTCGGGACAGGGCGGCACATTTTTACATTTAAGTCGATGGTGCCATAACCAACACCTGCCTCCAATGTGGTATGTATCGCACAACCTGTTGCTGAATCTAATGCGGTAGCGGCAAAACCACCATGTACGCCACCTAAAGGATTTAAATGGCGTTGATCCGCTTTGACTTTAAAACAGGCATAACCTGGGGCGATTTCATGTAAATCCATCGGTATTGTTTCACTGATGGATGCTCTTGGAATATCCCCATTTGCCATGGCTTGTAAAAATTCTAGTCCAGTCATTTCTTGTAGCTGTTTCATCACTTCGTCCTATTATTAAAGTTCTAAAAAGGAACTTAAATATTAAAATAAAATGCTTGATGATGGCTGTCAAATATTTTTGGAAAAAGGAATAATTTTTTAGTATTCGATATCGTAAAATTTTTCGATATGATCGGATTTGTGCAGTATTTTTAACGCTATTTTTTCACCTGTTGCCCATGTTGCAACCGATTGACTTAAATCCACATCAATAATATCTAATTCTTTACACAAGGTCTGATGGCTTTCAATCACAATAAACTGTGGTGATTGAGTTTTTAGACATTTTGCAATATACCGTTGAATATGATGAAGCTTATAAACATCTATAATCTTATAACGCATAGTTTTCCAACTATTCTATTTAAATTGTAGTGATTATTAATCTAGAGCTAATTATGTTAGTTTTCAATTATAATTAGATTACAAAATTCAGATTTGTATAAAAAATCTATGCTTCACCATAACATCAACAGTTAAATATATATAGTACCGTAACTGGAAATTTCTAAAAACAAGGATATATCTATGAAAGGGCAATGTGTCTGTGGAAAAACAACATTCAATGTGGAATTAAAAAATCATCATGTACATGCTTGTCATTGCTCAATTTGTCGCAGACAAACCAGTGGTGTGATCATGACCATTGATGTCGAACAGGGCGGATTAAACTTTATTAACAACGATCATTTAAGTATTTATGATTCATCAGAATGGGGTGAGCGCGGTTTTTGCAATGCTTGTGGGACCAATTTATTTTGGCGTACTAAAGATCAAAGCTACTGTAATATCAATGCTTTTGCTTTAGATGAACAACCACAAGATATTCACTTTGATATGGAAATTTATATCGACAATAAACCCGCTTTTTATAATTTTGAAAATCAGACCAAAAAGCTGACTGAAGCTGATGTTGTCGCCTTATTTACAGGAAATGGTGAATAATTTTTTTTGTAGTTTGTTTTCGTCAAAGAAAATTTTAAACGCATACTCGTTAAAAACGCCAGTCAATTTGACTGGCGTTTTACTATGTTTCTTAGGGTTTATATATACCAAGTTCAATCAGATGTAATCTTAAAATACGGCGAAGTTCTAATACTGCTTCAGGTGTCTCTTGAATTGAATGTCCACCTTTGATGATTACTTCAGAAGCGGCACCATCAAGGTGTGAACTGGTATAAGGAACGACACCATCAGTCATGACTTTGGGGTCTTTACTGTCCGTAATATTGCCCATGATTGAATGATAGACCATTGCTTTTTTTGGCATTACATTTTCAGTTAATTGGGTAAATTTGGAATTATGGCTTAGATCACTTGGTCCATTCTGAATAATTCCATGACCTACATCTTTTAAAAAGTTTTTCGCATTTAGATCACGTTCATCAATCGAGTCTGCTAAAGCACCGAGAAACGCGCCTGGTAGTTTGATGATACGCCGAGCAGCCAATGTAAACCATCGGTCAGCAAATGCTGTACCACGGTGAGGTGCTGAAATAAAAATGGCACGATCAAAGTTGGGTACGGATTGAATGGTTAAACGTGCTTTAAAGATCGGATCATCTTTGAATTTATCAAACTTACGGTTATTCAGCATTTTTAATGCAGGCTGAGTGAGATCAGCATCACTGACCAATAGGCGTGCGATAATGCCACCCATACTGTGCCCAATCAATACGGCATCTTTTGCAGAGGCTGATTTTTGGTCAATTGAGGCAAAGCTTTGATTGATGATCGCATTGATTTGATAACGACTTTCTAAAATTGGCATATTGGTTGAATAGAAAATTTGCCAAACCTGATAGTGTTCGCGGAGGACATTGTCTCCCATAATATCGTTGGTTAGTCGAATCCATGCTTCTGGGCTACTGGCTAAACCATGCACCAATACAATGACTTTCTTATTGGGGTTATAGGGTTCAAGCATGTATAAGTGTGGCATGGTCAAGCTTTGATCGCGATCAATTAAGCTAAGATATGCAGCGATTCCTAAATTATTTTGTGCAAGCCATAAACCATATGGTGCAGAAAAATTAGCTGCAAGCGGGTATTGTTTACCACCAATTTTAATATTTTCGACACTATAAGGATCATAAATATTTAACTGGAAATTTGGGCTATGCAAGATGTTGTGCAATGATTCATTGGCATTTTCAGGTTGAGCCGCAATACTCACCGATAAATAACGTGGTTGGTGGATGTTGGGATTTATGCCGTGTTTATATTGGTATTCAAACGGATTGACAATATATTTGTTTTCTTCAGGGGCATCAGTTTTCGGTAAAATCGCAACAAACTCTGCGCCGAAACCATCTCTACGGTTGATCGAGCGTAAACCTGAAAAGTTTAGATTGTAACTGGAGACGAGATCTTCTAACTCTGTATTGGCAATTGCAGGATAGCCATTAAAATTGATGCGGTATGTACTTGTTCCCACTTTGATTTGTTTGGCGACTTTTTGATTTTTATGTCGTGTCGCATAGGTGGAAATGAGCTTTGCCAATGCCTGATTGTAAAAATCACGTATTTGAACCTGTCGGTTATTGAAAATACGATCTTGGGGTTGGCGTTCTGTCTTAAATAAATAAGCATAACTATAACGAATGCTGTTATCCAACATGACCATTTGTTGGTCTAAACATTGTTCATAATTTTTCTGGGTGCTTTGCTGCTTTTCTGTAGATTGATGCTTAGAAAATACGCTGATTTTACAATTGGATGAGTCAGCTAAATTAATTGCTTTAGTCAGATAGATTTCGCTGGCTGTAGACAGCAATTGTTCATCTTGAATCTGTGGGATTTTAGCCAAATCTGCAACACATTTTTCAGGTTCTTCTGCACATGATTTTGCTTCACGACCCGTCATGGAGAGCACATTTAAACTTGCCTCACTCATTTTGGAGCGTGTTAAAATGCTATCACGCTCATTGGCGATCGTAACATTAACCTTTTGATTTTTTACACTTACAACCTGACATCCAGAGAAAATCAATGGGCTGATGGCTAAAACATAGAGCAAAATTTTATTTTTTGAGTTTTGCATAAACATTAACGAGATCAATCTTTTCTGAATAATACGATAGTTTTCTAGAATTTCAATTTATAAGCAAAAAAATAGACTGAATGCTCAGTCTATTTTTTCAGCCTAGAAATTATTTCGCGAGAGCTGGGTTTTTCATCACTTGCCAAACATTATAACGACCTTGTTTTTCAATTTCTTGAATCAAGCGATCAGCAACTTCCGCTTCTTCTGGGTATTTCACTTTATAGTTTTTCAAAGTTTGGACAGCATTTTTCTTTTGTTCCATACCAATATAATTATTGGCAGAAGATAGATAAGCCTCTTGAACACCAGCTTTCATTGCTTTGTCTAAATATGGTATCGCTTCTTTTTGACCACCACCTTCAGATAAAGAGAAACCAAACCATAAGTTTGCCTCTGGGTCTTCTTTATTGATCTTCAGGATACGTTGTGCATAATCCAATGATTTGGTTGTATAAGAAGAACCAAGGTCAAGGTTACGCCCGAGAATACTGGCTTTAAATGCACGAATCAGAATATCAAAAGAAGCATTCGGTGCAGCAGCAAGTTGGTCGAGTTGAGTAGACACTTCTTTTAATTTGCCTTCAAAACCTTTACGTTCTTTACGGTCGCTAAATTGTGGTGGGTAATGACGCGCTTTACCTTCAACCATTTGCAAGAAATCATCAATCGCCGTAATGTCAATTTCATTGCTACCTGCTAAAACAGCATATTTCATAGCACGTTGCGAGCTGTTCACTGTAGGTACAATTAATTTATTGGTATCCAGTACAATTTTTTGATTTGGATTCGCTGGATCGGTCACTTCTAGTTTATTGACAGGTTGGGCAGCAGCTTTTTTCAATTCAATTTCAAAAACAGGTGGTTGCGTGTAGTCGAATGGATTTAATGCATAAAAGGGTGGTGATAATTCTGGTTCAGTATAAATGAAAGGCTCATTTGCATCTATTTTGTTACTTTGTTTGGTCGGTGTAATAGAACACGCAGTAAGTAATGATGTTGCGAGCAATGCATATGCCAAAGGCTTAATCGTCATGTGTTTCTTCCATTAATTTATATTAAAAAAACTGCATGCGCATCAGTCTATGAAAAGACGTCTGAACATGCAACTTGATTTAGTTCGTATTATTAAAAATTATACATGAGGATTTGTTGTCAATTCGTCATGAAATTTAAAAACAACGCTAGTATTTGGTTATTTTATGCTGAATTTTAGACTACAACGCAAACCATTTAGCCAACATCAACAGATTAGAAAATATCAATATGCCCTAAGCTTTTGAAGACGTTTTTTGTGCTTCACATTCGCGTCTAACTTCTTCAATGATTTTGATTTCTTCATCGCTTAAAGGTTGTTCTATCGTTTGTTGTAAATTAAATGTTGGATCTAAAATCGATAGGCGTGTACATAAACTATGGATACGTTGTTCGTTTTGTTCAAGCCGATCTAACAACACGCGCATACCTTCAAGCATTGGGTCGGGTTGTTCTTGAGTTGCTGCATAGGCTTGGAACTCAGTATTTTCAACGGTATTGGCAATTTGCTCAGGACAACGCGGTTCTGCGGTTGTAATAACTTCTTTGTCTTTAGTAATAAAGCGAGCAGGGTTGCCTACGGCTGTTGCACCATCAGGAACTGCTTTAGTAACTACTGCATTTGAACCAACCTTGGCATTTTTACCTACCACAAATGGACCCAAGATTTTTGCTCCGGCACCTACGACTACACCATCGGCAAGTGTTGGGTGGCGCTTACCAGTATTCCATGTTGTACCACCGAGCGTAACGCCATGATACAAGGTCACATCATCTCCAATTTCAGCAGTTTCACCGATAACCACACCCATGCCATGATCAATAAAGAAACGTTTGCCGATCTTAGCACCGGGATGAATTTCAATTCCTGTTGCAAAACGACTGAAAGAAGACAAGATTCTGGCTGAAGTTTTACAATCTTTTTCCCATAATTCATGAGCGACACGATGCATAATTAATGCATGTATGCCTGGGTATGTGGTTAAAACTTCAAATGTATTTCGCGCAGCAGGATCTCGCGCAAATACAGCTTGGATGTCTTCTTTAAGCTGTTTTAGCATTAGTTTTGATCCTCATGTTTTGACTTTTTCCATGTACCATTATTTAGGGCTTGAACTCGGCTAAAAATGCCCCTTAATAAATGATATTCCATCTTATCTAATTGTATACGCCCAAATAATCGACGCAACCGTAAAGGAAGAAGACGAGGGTTTTTAGGGTCTAAAAATTCAATTTCAGCCAACATTTTTTCGATGTGGGGATAAAATTGTTCCATCTGTTCATGTGTGACCAGTGGTTCATCCCAGTGCATATCAGTTGAGTCTGTTACTTGCATCACGGCTTGCGTATCAACAGTTTTCTCTGCCAGTGCCAAGGTCGCCATACGCATTTCATAGCAGATCACCTGAATAGCTTGAGCGACATTCAATACGCCATAATCACTATTCACAGGAATTGTGACATGGTAGTTTGCTAGTGCAAGTTCTTCATTGGTCAGTCCACGGTCTTCTCGACCAAAAACGACAGCAACCTCCTGTTGACTGTGAATCACAGACTGCATTGATTTTTCTGCGGCAGGGCGAGCATCTAACAACGGCCATGGAATAGTACGGCTACGTGCGCTGGTACCAAACACTAAATGGCAGTCTTTGATTGCATCTTCTAGGCATTCTACAATTTCAATCTGTTCGATTAAATCTGTTGCGCCTGCTGCCAAAGCGTCAATATCTGGATGTGGATAAGTTTTAGGTGCGACTAAAACCAATTTAGATAATCCCATTGTTTTCATTGCACGTAAGGCGCTACCAATATTTGCAGGCAGTGTGGTATTGACCATCACAATACGTACATGACTTAAATGCTGTGAAATCACAGCATTGTCAAAAATGTCCATTGATGTTCCAAAAATTAAATAAAGAGAAGATAGGGGATGTTAGGAGTATTGACTTGCATCAGCGAGATACTCATCCATTGCATCATCCATGCTCATATTGTCTGGAGGTGGTGCAACTTGAGTAGTTTGTGCCAATTCACGATGGTCAACTGCCATAGCCGCCTTAGATTTGACATGGTATTCAATATGAATCGACTCCTTACCAAAATAGTCTCGTAATTTTGATAAGAGTTCATCTAAAGGTGCAACTTTCCATTGTTGTCCAAAATGCAAATCAGCCGTTGCATAATCATAGTCCAGTAAAATGTGTATAGGGATATGTTGGCACATATCTACATTGCAAAATGGCAGTAAAATTTTTTGAATATCTGAGGCTAAGGTTTTGCTGATGACTTCTGGGTTTAATTTAATCGCAATATTATTGGCACGTTTTTGACGAATTTCATTGAGTGTAAACGCTTTGGTTAAGCGCCCCATTGGACGATCAAAGCCTTCTCGTTCATAGATTTCACCTTCAATCACCACCACTTTTTCATTCTGAATGATATCTTTAAAGCGTTGGAAACGCTCATGATTGGAGGAAACTTCAATACGTGCTGTACCATCATCCAATGTGATGACCATACGATTGGGGAAGTTAGCCACATCGACCACTAAGCCGGCAAACACTGTAGTTACACCACGACGTGTTGGTGTCAGTTCATTAATCTTATGAGGGATAAATGCTTTTAATTCAGGACGATATACATCAATTGGGTGACCAGTCAGGTATAAGCCAAGCGTATCTTTTTCACCTTTTAAGCGTACCTCATCTGACCACGCTTTCACAGGTTTGGCTGGTTTACGTTGAACTTCTTCAACTTCACCAAACAGATCCATAATGCCTGTTTCACGGTTTGATCGGGCCTGTTCTGCTGCTTGAACAGCTTCAGGAAGTTGAGCCATTAAGCTCGAACGTTCAATACCTAAACAATCCAGTGCACCTGCACGGATTAAGGCTTCCAAGGTTCGTTTATTGATTTTTTTCAAATCTACACGGTGGCAAAAATCAAATAAATCTTTGTATGGACCATCTTGTTCACGTGAGTCAATCACGGACTGCATGGCTTGTTCACCGACACCTTTAATTGCCCCTAAACCATAAATAATGGTTGTCGCATCACTGGCATAGAACTGATAGAACGACATATTCACGGATGGAGGCAATACAACTAAATTGTTGATTCGACAGTCATCAATTAGAAATACAATATTATCAGTATTTTGCATTTCCGAAGACATGACCGCAGCCATAAACTCCGAAGGGTAATGTGCTTTTAACCAAGCGGTTTGATAGGCAACTAAAGCATAGGCTGCTGCATGTGATTTGTTAAAACCATAACCTGCGAATTTTTCCATATAGTCAAAGATATGGTTTGCGGTAGCCTCATCAATATCCTTTTTCGCAGCACCTTCAATGAAGGTGGCACGTTGTTTGACCATCTCCTCGACTTTCTTTTTACCCATTGCACGACGAAGTAAGTCCGCACCACCGAGGGTATAGCCTGCACAAAACTGTGCTGCTTGCATAACCTGTTCTTGGTACACCATAATCCCATAAGTCGGTTCAAGTACACCTTCGAGCAGCGGGTGTAAATATTCAAATTCACCGCCATGCATACGATGAATAAAGTCAGGAATTAGATCCATAGGACCTGGGCGATATAAAGAAACGAAGGCAATAATTTCTTCAAATTTACTCGGGCGAGCTTCTTTGAGCATTTTTTTCATGCCCACGGATTCAAACTGAAACACCGCTGTTGTATTTGCATCAGCAAAAACAGCATAAGCTTTTGGATCATCCAAAATAATATTTGAAATGTTTAATGGTTGATCCGATTGAATTCGCTTATTGATATTTTGAACTGCATCTTCAATTACAGTAAGGTTACGTAGCCCCAAGAAGTCGAATTTAACTAAGCCTGCCGCTTCGACATCATCTTTATCGAATTGTGCAACTCGACCCGTACCGTCAGCTTCACAGAGGATTGCTGAATAATCAGTAATCTTGGTGGGTGCAATCACTACACCACCAGCGTGTTTACCTGTATTTCGGGTAATACCTTCAAGCTTAAGCGCCATTTCCCAAATTTCAGCAGCATCGTCATAATCTGGATTGGATGGATTGGTGACGATATCTTTGAGTTGGGGTTCTGCTTCAATAGATTCTTCTAAAGTTAAACCTAAAGGTTTTGTTGGAATCATTTTGGAAATACGATCAGCCAAACCGTAAGATTTTCCTAAAACTCGAGCGACATCTCGAATTGCACCTTTAGCCGCCATGGTACCGAATGTCGCAATTTGTGATACAGCATCACGACCGTAGTGGCGTGCCACATAATCAATAACTTTATCTCGCCCTGCGATACAGAAATCAATATCAAAGTCGGGCATGGATACCCGTTCTGGATTTAAGAAGCGTTCGAAGAGTAGATCATAACGAAGTGGATCTAAGTCGGTGATTTTTAAACTATATGCAACCAGTGAGCCTGCACCCGAACCACGTCCCGGACCAACTGGAACACCATTGTTTTTTGACCATTGAATGAAGTCCATGACGATTAAAAAATAACCAGGGAAATCCATTTTGTTAATGATGCCCAACTCATAAGCCAGTCGCTCATCATAAGGTTTACGAATTTCCGCCCAATCTTCATTTCGTGTTTCAACAGGATAAAGAAAGTCTAAACGTTCTTCTAAACCAATTTCAGACAGATGCTCGAAATAGGAGTGAATGGTGTGACCTTCAGGAATCGGATAAT
Organism: Acinetobacter sp. Tol 5; assembly: GCF_019702905.1. Lineage (NCBI taxonomy): Bacteria > Pseudomonadati > Pseudomonadota > Gammaproteobacteria > Moraxellales > Moraxellaceae > Acinetobacter > Acinetobacter sp. Tol 5. Next base: position 1,822,265 of record NZ_AP024708.1, read on the forward strand.
CAGGCAGGTCATGGAAGCCTAAACGCAGAGAGACTGTGCAACGTTTTGCAATTTGCAGTGTATTTTCAATAGCACTTGGAAGATCAGCAAATAGTTCAATCATCTCAGCAGATGTTTTAAAATATTGTTCAGGACTGTAGTTTTTTGGACGTTTATTGTCACCTAACACATATCCATCGGCAATACAGACGCGCGCTTCATGCGCTTCATAATCTTCTGCGGTGATAAAATGCACATCATTGTGTGCAACCACACCAATCTTATATTTTGCGGCAAGTTTAACGGCTTCTTGATTGAAGTCTTCTTCAAGTGGACGACCTGTTCGAGTTAGCGCCAAATAGACCCGATTGCCAAATTTTTCAATCCACTGCTCAAGTAAAGGTTCAGCTTTTTCTGGGTATGCTGAACAGAGCATTTCACCTACATCACTGTGTAGACCTAATAGAACAATGATATCTTCGGATTGTTCAAGTATCCATTGCTTTTGAATACATGGAATTGAAAGTTGTTGACCTTCAATAAAACCTCGAGAAACGATTTCTGTCAGTCCACGCCAACCTTTATTGGTCATTGCAAGCAGGGTTGCTTTATGGTTGGCATCATTGAGACGAATCACACTGCCGAAAATAGGCTTAATGCCTTTACCTAATGCTTTATTATAAAACTTGACTGCGGCATGCAGGTTAGAGAGGTCAGTGATGGCTAAAGCAGGCATTTCATCAGATGCAGCAGCTTTAATCAGATCAGGTATACGTACAATCGATTCGGTAATCGAAAATTCGGTATGAATACCAAGATGAACAAACTGCATAGACCAATCCTATATGAAACTGCGTGCTATTTTATCACGCCTAAACTACGATGTGCTGAAATATCATCAGCTGACGAAATTAGTAGTGGAATTTTAAATGATTGAAATATATATAGAATATAATGTTTTAATATATTTGATATTCAATTGCATGTAATTCCAACAATTCTGATATGTAACGTGTTGCTAAAACATGATTTGTTTTGAGTAAAGAACAACATAATCAACAAAATACCCTGATATTCGAATCAGGGTATTGGTTGGCAAATACTTGAAAGACAGGATAAAGATTAGACTGATTTTAATCGCTCAGAACCAATCCAGTGCTTAGAAAACTGATATGCGGCACGTCCTGAACGTTGTCCACGCGCTTGACACCATCTCAGTGCTTCAGCGCGAACTTCCTCGCCAAAGGGCATGGATTCTTTTTTAAGATAATGTTCAACAATTTCCAAATAAAGATTCTGATCCATGGGATAAAATGACAGCCACATTCCAAAGCGATCAGATAAAGAAATCTTTTCTTCAATGGCTTCTTGAGGGTGGAGTTCTTTATATTGAGGTACATCGACTTTAGTAACGGGGGTGTTCTCGTGCATAAACTCCGGCAATAAATGACGACGATTACTGGTTGCATAGATCACAAAGTTACTCGAACCGGACTGTAAAGAACCATCTAAGACACTTTTTAAACTACGATAATTTTCATCTTCAGCATTAAATGCCAAATCATCACAATAAACGATAAATTTTTCAGGACGATTTTGGATAATTTTTTGAATTTCTGGAAGATCTGATAAGTCATCACGTTCAATTTCAATTAAGCGTAAACCTTGTTCAGAATACTGAGTTAACAAGGAGCGTACAATAGAAGACTTCCCAGTACCACGCGATCCAGTCAGTAGAATATCATTTGCAGGTAATCCATGCAGGAACTGTTCGGTATTTTGTAAAATTTTGGCTTTTTGCCTTTCGATTCCTTTAAGATCATCTAGGTGAATGGCTTTGGGATTGTAAATGGCTTTGAGTTGTTGATCATGCCATCGAAAAGCAACTGCCGAAAAGTCAGGTTCTTGTTTGGTTTTAGGTAAAAATTGCTGTAATTGATCAAGAACTTGAGATAATTTTTGGATGATATTGTCTGGTAAATCTAAAGTTGCCATATCCGTTCGCTATTTTCAGAAATTACAAAGTATGGATGATATTAGCACAGTAATTTTATTGAGCTCATCTCAATTGGTGATTATTGGCGTTGATTGCCAAAAAATTAAATGACTTGTGGTAATTGATTATCTGCTTATTTTTAAGCATAGTTTACAGATGAGTCTTCATCCTCGGGTTGAAATCAAAGGAAAATTAGAAATGCTATTAGAACTCACTCAGGATTTAAATCCGCACCAAGCCTATCGAATCAAAAAATTAAAGCGAAAACTTGAACATGCGGAGAATTACGAAGAGTGGAAGTCGATTGCATTAAAACTAGATGAAGAAACCGGTGCGCAAGAATGGAAATTTGACAATGGGTCTCCTTATTTTGATGCTGAGATCATTTCACATCGTTTAAACCTTTTACGACGTTATCGACAGCAAAATCGTACACATGACTTGATGTATATCCTCAGAGAAGGATTTAGTCACGATGTTGCAAATATTGGGCATCCAATGTTGTTCGCACATACCTATGTAGGGACTAAAAAAATCATAGAAGACTATATAGATGAAGTGAGTAACAGTTTGGCATTTATCGCTTCTGAAAGTTGCCATTCATTATGTTTAAACAGTAAACGAGATTTTTTTAAAAACTGTGAAAAAGCCTATGGTCAACCTGCACTGATGTTTTCAGGTGGTGCGACATTAGGTTTATTTCATAGTGGTGTGTGTAAAGCACTTATGGAACAAGATTTGATGCCAAAGGTACTTTCTGGTTCAAGTGCTGGAGCGATCATGACTGCGCTGTTAGGTGTCAATGAACCAGTAGAAATTCCAAATCTTTTGTCAGGTGATCAGTTCTATAGTGAGGCTTTTCATTTTCGTAGTTTTAAAGAATTAATTAAAGGTAATGGTGGTTTTGCAGATGTGCGTTATCTGAAAAAGTTTTTGATTGAAAACTTAGGTGATGTAACTTTTGAAGAAGCTTTTGAAAAATCTGGTTTAGACATTAACGTTACTGTTGCACCATATGATGTATCTCAAGAAGATGCACGGATTATGAATAAATATACTTCGCCAGATTTATTGGTATGGAGTGCGGTGTTGGCTTCTTGTGCAGTACCGATTTTATTTCCGCCAGTCCGTTTAATCAGCAAACGTTATGATGGTGTTCATACGCCGTATTTAGCCAATACGCGTTGGGTTGATGGTAGTGTACGAAGTGATTTTCCTCAAGAACGTATGTCTCGTTTATATAATTTAAATTATACCATTGCCAGTCAAGTGAATCCGCATATTGTCCCCTTTATGCAGAACGATGAAGAACGCTATCGTAAAGATCTATTGAGTTGGCCAGAACGTATCGTTCGGATGCAAGGACGAATGGCGGCAATGGGGGTTATGGATTTTGCTCGTGGTCGAATGGGGCGTATACCTTCAATGAGACGTCTGCTTGATCATGGTTATGGCGTGATTGACCAACGCTATTATGGTGATGTGAATATCATTGGAAATTATAGCCTGCGTCATTATAGTTATATGCTACAAAATCCGCGACCTCATTTATTTAAGTTATTGCAAAGAGAAGGGGAGCGGGCTACATGGCCGAAGATATCGAGTATTGAAACACATGCCCGTATTGGTAAGACAATTCAACACTGTCTGGAAGTGCTGAACCATTCTATAAATCATTCTCAAGCTGTTGGGCAGCTATCGGAAGTATGAGCCAAAACAAAATTATTCTTCCAGTCGCATCAAATTCAATTCAAAGTCAAAAATTTGGTCGCCGTGTTTATCAGCTTAAACAGGGCGATCAATTTTTTTGGCTAAAGCTACAAATAAAAAATATCAATCAGGATTATGAGCAAAGTTTTTTAAACGAGTTAAATTGTTATACACAATTAAATGCTTTAGAGACAAAGACTCATAAGGTGCTGTGCGATTTTTCAATCATTGATCCGTATCTACAATTTCAGTTAGATGAAGCGATAATTGAACAGGCGATCTGGATTAAAGATACTGAGCTTTTGTTTAAACCTGTGAGTGATCAATTCCCCCAAGAAGATGTCTACGGTAAATTGATGTCGAGCTTGGTGGTGCTGGAAAACTTGCATAACTATGGTTTTATACATGGTGATTTAAAACTTCAGCACTTTCGCTCTCAACAACAGCGCAGTTATCTGATCGACTTTGAGCAAGCTTGCAGTATTGACCAAAATCGCTATGGATTGAAGCCGATAATAACTGCAACGCCTCGTTATATGGCACCTGAATTATTTCATGCACAACAGAAAACGTTTCAATCTGATATTTACGCATTGGGCATTATTTGGTTGGAATGGTTAACACAGCGACGTTTGTCTGCAAAAAGCTATCAAGACTGGGCAATTTTGCATTGTCAAAAGCTGAATGTGTGTTTACCAGATCGTTTTAAATATTTAGAGTGCATTTTAAAAAGTATGTTGAACAAAAAAAATGAGCAACGTTGCTCAAATATTTATCAAATAAAACAAGTATTAAGCCAAATTGTTTAAACAAAAAGCAGTATTTGCAGCTTTTGTTTTTTATTTAAACAAACGAGTGGTTTTTTCGAAAAAAGGGCTTGTCATAACAAAACGATCTCTATAATATACACAGCCATTGGGGACGTGGCGAAATTGGTAGACGCACTGGATTTAGGTTCCAGCGCCGCAAGGTGTGAGAGTTCGAGTCTCTCCGTCCCCACCAAGCAATTCATTTTGTGGTATCAAAATGAAATGTAATAGAGGATTGGTGTAATGGTAGCATGACGGTCTCCAAAACCGTTCGTCAAGGTTCGAATCCTTGATCCTCTGCCAACTTATTTTAAACTATATTCGTATAGTTGTTTTATCCGGGGACGTGGCGAAATTGGTAGACGCACTGGATTTAGGTTCCAGCGCAGCGATGCGTGAGAGTTCGAGTCTCTCCGTCCCCACCATATTCGAAAAAGCATGATTTTTATCATGCTTTTTTATTGCCTGTAATTTTATATTTAAGGCAATAAAAAAGACCAAATCAAAAAACAATTTGGTCTTTTTCAGAGAGACTTCATTAAATATTAAAAATAATAGAGACTTGAATTAAGCTTTTAAGTGATCCTCAAATTCTTCACCCAGTTGCATTGCCAAATTATTACCAGATAAATCACAAGTCACTAAACCATATTCTTTTTTAAAACTGAAAGTAAATCCTTTACCATCCGCTAAGTTTTTGACTGAATAGCCTAATTTTTCTAACCAAATACGAAATGCAATTAAATTTTTTGCCTTAACAACTTTTTTCACAGAAGATCTCCTTAATTCCTGCCTACAAATTTAATAGGGATGACCTTTAAACTTTTAAAGGGGGAATTTGTTGAATTTTATTTTTTATATCAATATTTGAGCACTTTGAGAAATGACGCTTTTGTATCAATGCGTATTTTTTTGCTATCAGTATGAATGTAATATGAATAGTTGTTAAAATACTAAAATAAAACAAATGGTTATATTTATTATTGAAACATGTTTGTAATATTTTGATGCAAAGTTATGGTTTTTTAAAAGCAGAAATTTTCTCATTCTCGTTGCTTTAAATGTAAGTAAATTTAACAAAAATAGAGGGGATTCAGCTTATATTGAATGATATTGTTGTAAGAATTCTAAAATATCGCCAAAAAACTGTGTTTGATCAACTTCAAGTGTCATGAGATGTCCTGTATTGGAATAATTCTTAATCTTTTTTTAGTAAAATTCACATGATCATAAATTGTATGAGCACTCGATTGATAGAGTGCATCATCAAGTTCTTCATATAATAAAAAAATCGGTGCTATTACCGACGCAGTGTCTTTAATTGTCGTCTGAATGAGCTGTTGAAGTGTTTGAAGCTGGTTCATCGATTTTTTTGCTCAGTCTAGTGAGTTGAGCGTTGTCTTGTTATTTAGAAACTGATTAAGGTAGTTGTTATATTGCTCTAGGTGTTTAAAAAGATCATTTACCTTTCATTCTAGTGGTGCAGACATGCTAATGCATGCAGAGACAGGGAACTTTTTACTGAGTTCAAGGGATAATATCGCGCCCAAAGATACACCGATGACAGCAATTGGCTCATAACCTTGTTGTCTTAAGAATTGATAAGCCTTATGGCTATCCTGTAATCAATCTATTGAGGTGTAATTTACAAAATCATCAATCGCTAAGCCATGTCCTGAATAGGAAGCTGTGTAACATGTGTAGCTGTATTGATGCAGAAATTCTGCCAATGCTTTCATATCTCGCACAGCACTGGTATAGGCGTGTAGTCACAATACTGCGCATTGAAAGGCTGGTAAAAAAATAGGTTTGGGTTGGCTTAGCTTGAATATGCAAGTTTGGCTCAGTATAACGCGTTAAAAATTATCTTTAAGCGCCCGAATTCGAGCAAATTCTTCAGCACTTTCAACACGTAAAAATGGATTGGTTTCAAGTTCGATTTCAATGCTGCTGGGTAAGGTAATTTTTCCTTGTTGTCTCAGGTGTTTAATTTCTTCTGCTCGTTGTTGAATGGCGCGATTCTCAGGTTCAATGTGTAAAGCAAATTGTGCATTTGAAAGAGTATATTCATGGGTGCAATATACTTGAGTTCTTGGTGGGAGCGCTGCAAGGCGATTGAGCGAATGATAAAACTGTTCTGGCGTTCCTTCAAACATGCGACCGCAACCCATAGCAAAAAGCGTATCTCCACAAAATACGCTATCGAGCGCATCTATGAAGTAAACAATGTGTCCTAAGGTGTGTCCTGGTACCGCGATAATATCAATTTTGACTCCATGGAATTCAAATTGATCATCATGTTGTAGTGGGTGAGTTATAAAGGGGATATGACTTAGTTCTTCACGTGGTCCATATACAGGAATATTGCGATTCGCAATCAGTTCTGGAACACCACCAATATGATCTTTATGCCAGTGTGTGAGCCAAATTTGCTCTAAATTAAGTTGCTGTTCTTTACAATAATCCTCAACCAATGATGCTTCAGTCGGATCAATCGCAACAACATTATGGCTTTGTTGGTGTTCGATAAGCCAAATATAGTTTTGTAATTGGTTTTTAACATCGATGACGTGAATTTTAAATTGCATCATTGTATTCCCTGTATACGCTGACTTAAATTTAATATCAAATTCACTCAATAGACAAGTTGGAAAGTCACTAAATCATCTCGCTAAGCATGCATTAAAGCAGGGAGTGAGAATGAGAAAGTAGGCTGTTGGTTGATCTGAAGGATTTCAATTGTCAAGCATAGCCAATCAATGATCAGCTATGCTAAGTCAACTTAACAAGTCATTCCTTGGTTGATTTCAAGTTTATTTAGCTTACCGTTTTTGAAATCAAAATGGACATAGGCGGTATAACCTATTTCAAATTCGGTGGATTTTTTTAAATATTGTTTCGCTTCAGCACTGGTTAAAATCAGAACGTCTGTGCCGTTCTTTGCGCTGTTTGGAAAATCTTTTTTAAATTGATTAAGTGTGTATTGATGGGTGATGGCTTGGTTATTCACGAAAATACTGTCATTGATGTTCTGACTATTTGACCAAGATAACCAAACACGCCCTTTGGTTGTTCCCAGTTGTTGAAAGTTTTGTTTATTTTTATAAAAACTGTCAGATTTAATTTGTGGGTTGTCTTCAGCAAATATTTCAAATTTCAATTTTTTTCCAGATGGTGTAGAGGTTGAATATTCATAGTTTCCTGTACATTCTGCGTACTCTTTGGTGATCTTTTGACTATTTTTCCCTAATAATTTGTCAACTTGTACTGCACTAATTGCTTGATTGAGTTCTATTCCATTTACTTTTACTGTTGTGGTGTAATCTTCGGAACCATGTGCAAAACTTCCCATCGTAAAAAGAAAAAGTGTTGATATAAGTGTTCGATTAAATATTTGGTTAAGTTTATTCATTTTAAAGACGCCTTAAATTTTCCATAACTTACTTAGTTATGAGTGTTTGATCAAGAGACTAGCGAGTAAGGACTAACTTTTATAGGGTTCAATTCAAATTATACTGAGTGCAATCAAAAAAATACCCTCAAGGTGGAGGGTATGATTTCAGAATCACGATTATCTCAGTTTAGATAACCAATTTCCTAAGCTTTGAACAATTTGGACTAGAACCAACAATACAATAACAGTGAGATAGACCACACTTTGGTCAAAGCGTTGATAACCATAAGAAATAGCTAAATCACCAATACCGCCAGCACCAACGGCACCTGCCATAGCAGTTGCACCAATCAAACTGATCGTCGCTGTGGTTAGACTCAGGATCAGAGAACTGCGTGATTCTGGAATGATAAATTTAAAAATAATCTGCCAAGGAGATGCACCCATTGCTTGAGCTGATTCAATAATTCCTTCATTTACTTCGAGTAGCGACGTTTCCACTAAGCGTCCAATATATGGACCAACATAAATCGTTAACGGAACGATTGCTGCCCATGTTCCGATGGTAGTACCCACCAGTGCTTTTGTCAGTGGGAATACAGCAATAAGCAGGATAATGAAGGGGAGTGAGCGTAAAGCATTTACGATCGGGTTCAGAATTTGATAAACGGCACGATTCGGCAGAATACCATTTGGGCGAGTGACCAATAAGATAATGGCTTGAATAAAGCCCCAGATTGTACCGAACAACATCGCAAAGAAAACCATTTGTAGGGTTTCTTGCATTGCTGTAACAAATTGGTCAATGCTGAGTGAACTTTTCCAAAAGGGAGCGGTCAAAGTTGTTAGCCACTGTACAATGAGCTCTCTCATACTCGCACTCCTGACTGTTCAACTTTTACACCATTTCTTTCAAAAAATTCAATCGTCTGACGAATATTTTCTGCATCACCGAGAAGCTGGATAAACATTTGACCGATCACTGAACCATTAATTTCAGTCATATTGGCAAATAATATATTCAAACTGACATCAAATTGTTTAATTGCAGCTTGAACGACAGTTTCTTGAGCAGACGTGCCAAGGAATTGTAGGCTGTAAATACTTTTATGATTTTGATTTTCTAAATTATTTAAAATATTTACAGGCAATTGTTGCTGTAAAACAGTCTGTATGAAGTTTTTTGTCGTAGGATGTTGTGGTTGGCTAAAGATTTCAAGAGTTGAACCCGTTTCGATGACTTTACCTTGTTCCATGACAGCCACATAGTCACAAACAGATTCGATGACATCCATTTCGTGGGTAACCATTACCACAGTAATTCCTTGTTCCTGATTAATTTTTTTAAGCAAAGCAAGCACAGATTTTGTGGTTTGTGGATCGAGTGCAGAAGTTGCCTCATCACAAAGCAAAATTTTTGGATGATTTGCTAAGGCACGAGCAATACCGACACGTTGTTTTTGACCACCTGAAAGCTCATCGGGATACGCATCTTTTTTATGCTTTAAGTCAATAAACTCAAGCAACTCATTTAGGCGTTTTTCACGTTCAGACTTGTTTGCGCCCAATAATTTCAGAGGCATTTCAATGTTGTCTGCCACTGTTTTGGTTTGTAGTAAATTAAAATGCTGAAAGATCATCCCGATGTTTGCACGTTCTTGACGTAATGTACGTGCATCAAGTGCTGTAAAGTCTTTTTGATTGATAATGACCTGACCTTCATTGGGGCGCTCAAGCAGGTTAATCAAGCGGATTAAGGTACTTTTACCAGCGCCACTATAGCCAATAATGCCAAAAATACTGCCCGCAGGAATTTCCAGATTAATCTGATCCAACGCACGTATGGTCTGACCTTTTAACTCATAGTGTTTTGAAATGTTTTTAAATTCAATCATATCGTCAAAAACTATACTAAAAAGAAAAAACAGGCAAAGTCGCTTTGCCTGTTTTGTTTATAAGCCATTATAAGGCTATTTTGCTTCTGTAAGGTAGCTTACTGGTTTATTCACATCTACTTTAGTACCACCAAAGTGTTCTTGAACATATTTACCAACAGCTGCAACATGATATAACTCACCCACTTTTTTCAAGATAGGATCGTCTTTACGCGCATCAGCTACCGCTAATACATTGACATTCATTTTGGTGGTTTGGTCTACTGGTTCATAGTAAATTGAATCTTTAAGTACATTTAAACCACCTTCCATTGCGAGCGTGTTGCCTAAAACAATCGCATCAACTTCATCTTTAGCACGAACCGCAGTTGCCATTTGAATCGGTTTGATCACGATTTTTTTAGTATTTTCTGTAATGTCAGCAGGTGTACCTTTAACAAGATCAAAGCCATCTTTTAATTTGATTAACCCAGCAGATTGAAGCAACAATAAAGCACGTGATTCGTTTGCACCATCGTTAGGAATCGCAATCGTTGCGCCATTTGCGAACGCTTCAACTTTTTTAACTTTGCTAGAGTAGATACCCATTGGCTCTAAATAAGTTGTAGAGATCGGTGCAATTTTTTCTTTGTTAGAATCATTGAAAGCCACAAGGTAAGCGTACGATTGGAAAGCATTAATATCGACTTCTTTGTTGGCAACAGCAGTGTTCATTGCAACATAGTCAGTGAAATTTTTAACTTCAAGCTTAATCCCTGCTTGTTTGGTTTCAGGAAGTGTTGCGATATAACGCCAAATATCTGCATCCGAACCCGTTGAAGCCATAGTTACGACTTGTTCTTTTCCTGCATCTGCTTGAGCAGTGTCATTTTTTGGAGCTTCTTGTTTTCCACAAGCAGAAAGGGTAAGCACAGATGCGCTGAGTAAAACGCCAAACAGCTTTTTCATGAATCAGTCCTAAGTAGGAAATGCAATCGAAATGAGTCCCTTGCATTCTCGATGGTTTAAATCGAATTTTTAACATCTTTGAAAATAAATAATGCGCTGACGTACATGTCGTATTGCGCTATCTATGATCTTTACATTTGGGAATTAGAGTGAAGTTTTAAAGGAATTTTAATTGTTTAAAACTGCCCCTAAAGATTGATTAATCATATCAATAAATCAATGTTATACATAGTGGTTGTTTTTTAACAATGTATCATGCTGCATCAGATTAAATATCAATTTTTTTATTAATTTATGAGGTAAAACAATCGCTTTTGTTGAATTTTTTCATAACGTTGTTTAAATTTTATGCTTATTCATTATATATAAATTTTTTAGGATTTTTTATCTCAATTTTAGATATAGGAATTTTATAGGGATAGCCAAAACAAAGGGAGTATTCAAGATATTTTTATATCTCGTGCTTAGTTAGTCTCATAAAAATATCAGTTTGAATCTATTGACTGGCTTGTCTCATTGAATATTTTAACCTGAGTTCGATAAAAACTCTTGATGAAATTTGATACTCGGAAACGTCATCCGCAACTGTTTGAGGCAGGACTACTTCTACAAGGTATTGTTTCTGCGATTGATTAAATATGTTGCTGGTGGTTGACGAGTTTTGCGGTGAGCAGCGATACCGCTGCGCAAGATGGTTGCCCTTGCGGAGCTTCGCTCCTCATGCCAAAACAAAAGTATGGCGAGCCGCAGGCTGATCCTGAAATTGGGTGAAAACTCAGCAAGACTCCGCCGAGACTTAATGTTTTTCAATAAGTTAAAGATGTGGTTACATCGAACTCACGTTATTTTAGATCATAACGTCAGTTGGGCATATATTTCATGATTTAGCTTTTTCGCTGGCTCGGAATGAGTTTATTTCTGATGTGAATTAATTTGTTAGTGTGATGTTCTCAATGCGGTATGAATTCACTTGACACTCACACTACTGTCATACTTTAGCATGATGAATGTCCTGTCAACAGAGTGCTAAACTTATGAGATTTATCATTGTTGTATTCAGTTTTTTTCTATTGACCAATGCAGCATTTGCGCAAAATAATATTTATATTATTCATGGCTACGGTGCAAATGTGAATGATCATTGGTTTGGTTATATTGAGCGTAACATAAGCGATCAAAATAACCGTGTTATAAAAATTGCTTTACCTGATTCAAGCCGTCCTCATCTTTTAGCGTGGAATAAAACGTTAAAAGACAATATTCCTCGAATTGATAAACATACATTTTTCGTTGCGCATAGTTTGGGCTGTATCACCTTACTTGATTATCTTGCACAATCAAACTTTCAGCAAATCGGTGGGGTGGTTTGTGTGTCAGGATTTTCTGAACGATTGAAAGCCTTACCTCAGTTGGATGGATATATTCTTGCTACGAAAAAAGACTTTTCTTTTAAAAATAAAATTCTGCATGGGCAGATGTTTATTTCTGATCATGATCAATATGTCCCCAAAGAATTAAGTCTAGCGTTGGCTCAAGAACTTAACTTTGCTTATACAGTGATACCCAATGCTGGACACTTCCTTGCCAGTGATGGTTATATTGAATTTCCACAATTGCTAGATTGGTTAAGAAATGCAACTGAAGCTCATGATTAATTTGAGGGGGCTAATTTAATAAACGAAATTAAAATTTGTGCTTGAATTAGCAATAAAAAACCCGCATTGAAGCGGGTTTTAAGCTTCTTTGAGATTAAAAGCGATGACACTTAAAAACTGTCTGCTGCCGCAGGCATTTGTGAAGTATCAAAAGATTTTAGGCATTTTCACGTGCAATTGCGCGGTAACCAATATCTTTACGATATTGAACACCATCAAAAGTCACTTTTTGGCAAAGTTCTAAAGCTTTCGCCTGTGCTTCGCCAATTGTGTTGCCTAAAGCAGTCACGCAAAGTACTCGACCACCCGCAGTGACAATCTCACCATTGGCATTTTTAGCCGTGCCTGCATGGAATACTTTTGCATCAGCCATTTCTGTATCTAAACCAGAAATGACATCATCTTTACTCGAAGTTTCAGGATAACCTTTCGATGCGAGAACGATCCCTACAGTTTTACGCTCATCCCATTCAGCTTCTGCAGGAAGTTGACCGTCGATACCCGCTTCAACCAAATCAACCAAAGACGATTTTAAACGCATCATGATCGGTTGTGTTTCAGGATCTCCAAAACGACAGTTGAATTCAATCACACGTGGTTGACCTTCATCATCAATCATTAAACCTGCATAGAGGAAACCTGTATAAACATGACCATCTGCTTTCATGCCATCTACAGTTGGACGCATCACTTCTTTCATCACTTTATCAAAGACTTCAGCAGTGACCACAGGGGCAGGAGAGTATGCACCCATACCACCAGTATTTGGTCCTTGATCGCCTTCAAAAATACGCTTATGGTCTTGTGATGTTGCCATTGGAAGAATGTTTTCACCATCAATCATACAGATGAAAGACGCTTCTTCACCTGCAAGGAATTGTTCAATCACAACACGAGAACCTGCATCGCCGAACTTATTGCCTGCAAGCATGTCATCAATCGCATCAAATGCTTCTTGATTAGTCATTGCAACAATAACGCCTTTACCTGCAGCAAGACCGTCAGCTTTAATCACTATCGGCGCGCCATTTTTTTCTACGAATGCTTTCGCCGCATCTACTTCTGTGAACACATCATAGAAGGCGGTTGGAATATTGTGGCGTTTTAAGAAATGCTTAGCAAAAGCTTTTGAACCCTCAAGCTGAGCAGCGAATTGAGTAGGTCCCCAAATTTTAAGTCCAGCAGCTCGACCTGCATCTACAACACCATTTACAAGTGGTGCTTCTGGACCAACAACAATTAAATCGACTGCATTATTCTTAGCAAAGTGAATAATTGCAGGGTTGTCGAGGATGTCGAGCGCAACATTTTCACATTTATGCTCTGTAGCTGTACCTGCATTGCCAGGTGCAACAAACACTTTTGTGACTTTTTCATCTTGAGCGATTTTCCATGCAAGTGCATGTTCACGACCGCCATTACCCAAAACTAAAATGTTCATTGAATGTATCCTTTTTAAATTCTTTCCTCTCATTTATTGGTGAGGGGGGAATTTAAAGCGTCCTATATTTCGTAACAAATCCCCCTTTTTATAAAGGAGGATTTGGGTGAATTTTCTAATTTGATTTATCGTAAATTAATGACGGAAATGACGCATACCTGTAAAGACCATAGCGATTCCAGCTTCATCAGCTGCTGCAATGGTTTCTTCATCACGCATAGAACCGCCTGGTTGAATAATACATTTAATACCTGCTTTTGCAGCATTATCAATACCATCACGGAATGGGAAGAATGCATCAGATGCCATTACAGCACCTTCAACCACTAAGCCAGCATGCTCAGCTTTAATAGCTGCAATACGTGCTGAGTTGACACGGCTCATTTGACCTGCACCTACACCGATAGTTTGACGACCTTTAGCATAGACAATCGCATTTGATTTAACATATTTCGCAACTTTCCATGCGAAGATCAAATCATCAATTTCAGCTTCAGTAGGAGCACGTTTTGTTACGACTTTAAGATCATCTTTGGTGATCATGCCAAGATCTTGGTCTTGAACAAGTAAACCGCCATTAACACGTTTATAGTCATATTGTGCAGCACGTTCATCAATTTTTGGCAATTCGCCACAAACTAAGACACGAACGTTTTTCTTGGCACCAGTCACTTCAAGAACGCCATCTGCAATGCTAGGTGCAATGATCACTTCAACGAACTGACGATCGACGATCGCTTGAGCAGTTGCTACATCAAGTTCGCGGTTAAATGCAATGATGCCGCCAAAAGCTGATTCTGGATCTGTTGCATAAGCAAGATCATAAGCTGTTTGAATCCCATCAAGTGATACAGCAACACCACAAGGGTTGGCATGTTTCACGATCACGCAAGCTGGTTTAGCAAATGATTTCACACATTCTAAAGCTGCATCTGTATCAGCGATATTGTTATAAGAGAGTTCTTTACCCTGTAACTGTTTTGCAGTAGAAACTGATGCTTCAGTTGCAGTTGCTTCAACATAGAAAGCAGCAGACTGGTGAGGATTTTCACCATAACGCAGGTCTTGTACTTTATTTAATTGTGTATTGAAAGTACGTGCAAATTTATCTGCTTGACCTTCTTCTTTACCTACTCGAGCGCCTAAGTAAGATGCAATCATGCCATCATATTGTGCAGTATGTTCAAAAGCTTTTACTGCCAAATCAAAACGAGTTGCATAAGATAGCGCACCCTCAGTTTTGAGTTCATTGATCACCGTTGCATAATCGGCTGCGTTTACCACAATGCCCACAGATGCATGATTTTTTGCAGCAGCACGAACCATTGTTGGACCACCAATATCAATATTTTCAATTGCATCAGCAAGAGAACAATTTGGTTTAGCAACAGTTGCGGCAAATGGATAAAGGTTTACAACAACAAGATCAATCGCATCAATATTGTGTTCAGCCATGACAGCTTCGTCTAGTCCACGACGAGCCAAGATACCACCATGAATTTTTGGATGTAATGTTTTTACGCGACCATCCATCATTTCAGGGAAGCCAGTGTGCTCTGAAACTTCAACTACAGCGACATTGTTGTCTTTAAGCAACTTATATGTACCACCAGTAGATAAAATTTCTACCCCAAGAGCAACAAGGTTCTGGGCAAATTCAACGATCCCGGTTTTATCAGAAACAGAGATTAAAGCGCGTTTAATAGTCATGATCTTCGTCAACAGTTTTTAAGTCTAGAGATTGAACAGGTAGGCAAAACGTAGGTAAAAAAAATGCCCACGCAAGCCGTGAGCATTTTATCATTTATTCACTCATTAAACCGTGAGCTTTTAACTTTTTGCGTAAAGTTCCGCGGTTTAGTCCGAGAATTTCAGCAGCGCGTGTCTGATTCCCGCGCGTATATTCTAGAACGACAGATAAAAGAGGTTTCTCCATTTCTGCTAGCACCATATCGTACACTTGAGATGGTTGCTCACCTTGCAATTGTGCAAAATAGTGACGAACTGCGCGATCTACGTGAATACGAAGAGCGACATCAGATTGTGCAGTAAAAATAGGAGATTTGCTATTCATGCGAGTTAATCCGAAAAATCAAAATATTGCTTGGGTAAAGCAATATAAATGTGGTCTAAAAAAATCTGAGCCCCGTTTTAGATCCTAAAACGGTTGGCTCTAAAACAAGAACAATTAGCTTGCCACAAATCGTCGAGTTGAGTGAAAAATAAGCGTAACAATAGATTAATATTTGTTACTACACTCTTTTAAACAAAAAAATGTTCTACTTGCGCGATATTGGATATAAAGCACATAACAAAACAGTAGTTTTTGTGAAAAATTGCGAGGAGTTTGCAGGACAAAGCTTTCGTGGCGCGTATGATAGCATTGTCTCAGAAAAAATGAGCAAGAAAACTACATTTTTTTTCATTTTTTTGTAGTTTTTTTTAATTTTATGGATGAATGACGTCTAATTGATAGTCATCAAAACTTTTTCTAGGCTCTGTAATGACAAATTTAAAAGGATATGGGCTATTTTGTGGAATTCGTTTAATTCCTATCAAACTCTTGATGAGATAGTCTTCAGCTGGGATTGAATAGGTTTTGACTATTTTATCATTTGCTTTGAGTGTGACCTTTATTATCGGGAGCTCTAAACTTTTAGAGTACTGATTATTGATTTGACCTGAAAATTGAGTTTGTTGTGAATCAATTGCCTTTACTCTGAGATTACTAATCACGATATGTTTGTAACGTTGATCGACAGTATCACAATGAAAAACTGAACATGCTTTGGTGAAAACAGTATTGATTGCAGGATAGCGGTCAGTCAAGTTTGGGTTAAACCAAACAATTTGGAACATTAAAATGCTAAGCAATGAAAGATTGATGAAACTCCAAGCCAAATAATACAAAGTACTTTTCGGTTTGAGTAGATCATCGCCTTTGTGATTGAGTCCCTTCGATAGATTTAAACTGGGAATATTATGAACAGGTTCATTATTAAAGTAGTTCAAATTATTTAAGTAGGTTCTCAGATCTATATTGGAATGTTCAACTTTACGATTGAATATATCCAGCACGCTGGTTTCATTCCGACGATTATCAAAAGACTCCTGATTCAATTTGTGTTCTGTTTCAGGGGTATTTATCGCTTGCTGGTCAGAAGGAGAGGGCTGAAGATGAACCAGTGCATTAAAGTTATCGCCACATTTTGGACAACAAACCATACCTTGCGCAACAGTAAGCTGTGTAACTGACACTTTATAAATTGAAGCACAATTAGGGCAGCGGGTTTGTTTTTCAGCCATAGATAGTTAAATATTCATCGATTAAAATTTCTTACGCGAACCAGAAATTCTGCACCAGTTTTCTTCGCGTTTCTCTACCTCTACTATATCAAAAAATTCAGAATAAACACTAGAAACATCAGCAACTTGCTCTTCAATTACACCTGCAAGTGCGAACTCGCCCTCAGATTTAATTAAAGTTGAGAATTCTTCGGCAAGGGACATCAATGGACCAGCAAGAATATTTGCAACCAGTACATCTGCTTGTTGAGCCTTAAACGTTTCGTTAAATTCTTCTGGAAGCCCGACATAAAGATTTTCAAGTACACCATTCAACTCAGCATTTTGTTTTGTCGCTAAGACTGCTTGTGGGTCAATATCAGTTGCATAGACTTTTTTTGCACCTAATAACAATGCTGCAACACCCAAAATGCCTGAACCACAACCATAATCAATCACAATTTTGTCTTTAACATCAGTTTTACCCAGCCATTGCAAGCAAAGGAAGGTGGATGCATGGTTGCCTGTACCAAAGGCTAAGCCCGGATCAAGTTTGATATTGACAGCATCAGCTTCAGGAGGCTCTAACCACTCAGGTACGATCCAGTATTTTTCACCAATTTGAATAGGTTCATAGTAGTCCATCCAAGAGCGTTCCCAAACTTGGTCTTCGAGGAACTCACTTTTCATTGGGGCAGTCGGGAGTTGAGTGCGAATAAATGTCTCTAAAGCCGCTACATCGATTTCTTCATGGTCTTCTTGAGCGTAAATGCCTGTAACAATGACTTTATTCCATAAAGGTGTTTCACCTGGAAGAGGCTCAAGCAAGTCTTGATTTTCAGCATCATCGAGCGTCACACTTACTGCACCTAAAGAACTTAATAAAGTTTCAGTAAAATCAACTTGAGCTTGTTCAACTGTAATATGAATTTGTAACCACTTCACGGGAAAGACCTAAATCGTTTTCTTAAAGCCAATATTGTAACGGAAACTGTCAAGGTGCGCCTAGCTTCAGCCAAAATAAAAAAGTGGATGTATCAACATCCACTTCGGTTTTATGGGATCATCTTTCATGCACGTTCAATTACAGATTCTTGCGTGGCATGTCTTGAAATCAATGCACCAAATATCGCTGCAAAAATATACATAAATATCGAATAAACTGCAGCAGGCATTGCCACTGTTGAATTTGCCATGACCGTCAGTGCGATGGTCATTGCCAAGGTACTGTTATGAATACCTATTTCAAAAGCGCAAGCACGTGCTTGCGCACTATTGATACCTAATAATCTTGGGACAAAATAACCGATGAGCAAACTACAAATACAGAAAATTACTGTGGCTAAACCGACTTGAGTGAGATATTCCAGAATATGTGCGCGCTCTTTAGCAATTGCTCCGATAATGATGAGTATCAAGAAGACCACTGAGAAAATGCGCAATGGTTTATTTAATTTTTCCGTAAAATGAGGTGCATAATGTCGAATCAGCATACCGATACAGACAGGAATTAAAATAATTGCAAAAACCTGAAGAATTTTGCTGAACTGCATACTGATTTGCTGCCCATCATTCATAAAGTATTGAATGGAGAAGTTAACAATCAGGGGGAGGGTAAAAGCTGCGATTACAGAATTAATTGCAGTCAAGGTAATATTCAGTGCAATGTCACCTTTAAATAAATAGCTAAATAAATTTGCGGTACTTCCACCTGGTGATGCAGCGAGTAACATTAATCCAACTGCGAGTAAAGGCGGTAGGGCGAGTACTTTACAGATGACAAAAGCGATACCGACCAAAAGTACCAATTGACAAAATAATGCAATCAAAACCGCTTTCGGATGTTTTGATACCCGAGCGAAATCTTTCGGAGTGAGCTCTAAGCCCAAACCAATCATAATGATGGCGAGGGCGAGTGGAAGCATGATGGTGATTATTCCTGAATCCATAGTTTCATCCTTTTTGTTGTTTTAAATCATTTAAACAGGTGAATATTCCTTACTCAAAATTGAGTGTAATCGAAACAATCAAAATATAAAAATAAAAAACATGACTGATGAATAATTAAAAAAATACTCTTTTAGAGAGTAATGAATTTTATTAAAAAATTAATAAATACAATATCTTATATTTATAATAAGTGGAGTGGATTCAAGTGGTCATTCAAAGACTATCCCTAATTTTAAATCCCAAAAAATAAATGAATCACCAAAACTTCTAACAATCTGTATAAAGCATAAAGTTCATTGGATATACATGATTGAAATTAAATCACTTGTATGAATAATCAGGTGGTTTAACTGTAGGATCCCTGAATATAAAAAAAGAGATCCCGTTAAACGGAATCTCTTTTAATCTCAACATTTATCCATTTTTCAACATAGATGAATGAAATTATCACTCACTCCATCAAGATAAGAAGAAGTGTTGAGTTAGAGGAAATTATTGAGCTTGAATTGGGTCTTCACTTGGTACAGCTTGGCTAGGTTGTTCAACCGCTGGCTGTTCCGCTTGAGAAGCGTCATTGGTTGCAGGTGCATCAGCACTTGCAGGAGCAGCTTGTTCTACAGCAGGACGATTTTCCATCGCAGGTTCTGGCGCTGCAGCAGCACCTGTTGTGTTACTGCCTGCTGGTGGTGCAGGGAAGCTAAATTGAAGCTTACCATTTTCATTGGGTTCACACGTACCGTTAAAAGTTACACCTTTATTGGCATAAGTGACCCAATCACCTTGCTTTTTCTTAGCACAAACCTGAATTTGCTTTTTCACTTCAGCTTTACTGGTGTTTTCCTCAGCAGCATGAGCAAAACCAATTGCCATACAACTCAACAATGAAGCCGTCATCATCTTAGACAATGTATTTTTCATAATCGTATTCCTTGTATTCATGATGGAAAATTTAATTATCTGAGTGATTCTCATGGTATAGCGGTTTTTTGCTAAGTTAAATTTGATTTGTAGGGACTTACTGAAACGAAGTGTCAATTTATGTTGCCTATGTATCTAAATGTTTAATTGGAAATAAGTGTGATTTGTGAGATAAATTTTTGTAAAACCGCCTAAAACTGAGCGTAAATTTTTGCTATAATTTCCTGTCATTCTTTTTATCTCTCATTTATCACTATGCATTATCCTAAAGTTTACGATGTCATTGTTATCGGTGGCGGTCACGCAGGTACGGAAGCAGCACTTGCTGCGGCGCGTATGGGTCGACAGACTCTGCTTTTGACTCATAACATTGAGACTTTAGGGCAGATGAGCTGTAACCCTGCTATTGGTGGGATTGGTAAATCTCATCTGGTTCGCGAAATCGATGCGTTGGGTGGAGCAATGGCTCTCGCTGCTGATAAAGGTGGTATCCAATTCCGTATCCTGAATTCGCGTAAAGGCGCTGCTGTCCGTGCGACACGTGCTCAAGCTGACCGTATTCGTTATAAAGCTGCAATTCGTCATACTTTGGAAAATCAAGCTAACTTAGACATTTTCCAACAAGCCGCTGATGATCTTATCGTTGAAGGCGATACGGTGAAGGGGGTCGTCACTCAAATGGGTATTCGCTTCGATGCGAAAACAGTTGTGTTGACAACAGGTACATTCTTGGGTGGAGTTATTCACGTTGGATTGAATAATTCGTCGGGCGGTCGTGCAGGTGATCCTCCTTCTATTTCTTTAGCTGCGCGTTTACGTGAATTAAACTTACCAGTGGGGCGTTTAAAAACAGGTACGCCACCACGTATTGATGCTCGTTCAGTTGACTTTTCTGTGATGATCCCACAACCGGGTGATTTTCCATCTCCAACCATGTCATTCATGGGAGATGTGTCTATGCATCCAGAACAGGTGAATTGCTATATTACACATACCAACGAACGTACCCATGAAATCATTCGTGGTGGTTTGGATCGCTCACCGATGTATACAGGTGTGATTGAAGGGGTTGGTCCACGTTATTGTCCATCAATTGAAGACAAAATTCATAAATTTGCTGATAAAGACTCGCATCAGGTTTTCTTAGAGCCTGAAGGCTTGGACACCCATGAACTTTATCCAAATGGTATTTCAACATCATTGCCATTTGATGTTCAGTTTGAGTTGGTACGTTCAATTCGCGGTATGGAAAATGCACATATCCTTCGTCCAGGCTATGCAATTGAATATGATTATTTCAATCCGCAATCGTTGAAATTCTCGTTAGAAACAAAATCCATCAATAACTTGTATTTTGCTGGTCAGATCAATGGTACGACAGGCTATGAAGAAGCTGGTGCGCAAGGTTTATTGGCAGGTTTAAATGCTGCTCGTCGTGCTTGGGATCAAGAGCAATGGACACCTAAGCGTGATGAAGCATATATGGGTGTTTTGGTTGATGACTTGATTACTTTAGGGACTAAAGAACCGTACCGTATGTTTACCTCGCGTGCAGAATACCGTTTGATGCTTCGAGAAGATAATGCAGATCAGCGTTTAACAGCGATTGGTCGTGAAATGGGCTTGGTTGACGATGAGCGATGGGCTGCATATTGTGAAAAAATGGAAGCAGTTGAAAAAGAAACAGGTCGTTTGCAACATCTATGGGCGGCACCAAATAACCCGATGGGTAAAAAATTCGTTGAAATGACTGGTGCAGATCTTTCCAAAGAGTGTTCTGCGATTGATTTGCTTAAACGTCCAAATATCAATTTCTCTCAAATTGCGGAATTGACAGGCTCTGAAGTATCTGCATTTGTGGGTGAGCAAATCGAAATTGCGGTGAAATATGCAGGCTATATCAACCGTCAGCAAGAAGATGTTGCTCAAATGAAGCGTTTGGAAGATACCAAAATTCCTGCTGATTTTGACTATGACGCTGTTTCAGGTCTTTCTCGTGAAATTACCATGAAACTTAAAAATGTATTGCCAGAAACGCTTGCACAAGCGAGTCGTATTCCAGGGGTAACACCTGCGGCTGTTCAATTGGTGATGATTACGATTCGTAAACATAACCAAATGAAAAAATCTGCTTAAGTTCGAATCCTTAAAAAAGCCCGCTTTTTGCGGGCTTTTTTATAACCCAAAGAATGTATAGTTGCTTGTTGAAAATATATGGTCTTTATGACAATATAAAATAAATGAGTAGTTCTGAGAATAACATGAACAAGCAAGATCGAATTAAAGGTGCAATTTATGGGCTATTGATTGGAGATGCAGTCGGTGTGCCTTATGAGTTTAATCTGCCTGAACAGTTACCTGAATATAATCAAATTGATATGCTTCCACCTGCTTATTTTTCTAAGACTTATCCAGAAATTCCACTAGGGACATGGTCGGACGATGGTGCACAAGCGCTAAGTTTGCTCGATTCACTCCTGTATAAGCATAAAATGGATGCAGAAGATCTCATGAAGCGGTTGTGTAATTGGTATCAGTATGGATATATGGCAGTTGACTATCAAGTTTTCGATGTTGGTGTGCAAACTGCTGAATCGATAAGAAAGTATTTAATGGGTGTCCCTCTATCTCAGGTTGCTAAAAATGATGAACATGCCAATGGTAATGGTTCACTTATGCGTGTATTGCCTTTAGCGTTGTGGCATCAAGGTTCAGATCAACAGTTGATTGAGGATGCATATACTCAGTCTCATATTACCCATGCACATCTAAGGTCAAAGGTATGTTGTGCTTTGTATTGCTTATGGGCTAGATCAATTCTGAACGGATTGGATATTGAGCCTGCGTGGTCGGATGCAGTTGCAAGACTACGCCAATGTTTACAAGATCGACCAGAAGATTTGCAACAGCTTGAGTTATATATTCGTCCTGATGAATTCGTTCAGGGGACGGGGAGTGGTTATGTGGTTGATTGTTTAAATTCAGCAAGATATGTCCTCCAAAAAAAGTCATATCAAGATGTGATTAAAAGCTCGATTGCATTAGGCAGAGACACCGATACAACTGCATGTGTGGCTGGTGGTATAGCTGGATTGTATTTTGGTTATCATGCCATTCCTCAGCTATGGTTGAATCAATTAAGAGGCAAAGCATTGGTGGAACCTTTATTGGAAAAACTCAGTATTTACATCGCATCTTCAAAATGAATATTTATATCAATTGAAAAGTCATTTGAATGATGAAGCTTTGATTTTATCAGTAGATTCATCAAGTAAGCATATCTCGATAAAGATTTTAGTTGCGCATCTTATTGGTTTTTGTTGGTGATAAATTCTAAATAATTAGATTGAATCTAAGGTTATACAAATAACGCTTAAACAGAATTGGTGAAAAACAAAGCAGTTTTAATTATTTTTCAGTTTGAAAAATCGTGGTTATAGTCAATCTACATTCAAACGAGAGGTGGTTACTATGACGATGAAATCAATCCGTTACAACAATGCTGAACTTGCGTGCTGTCTGATGTGATGTTCAACTTACTCCAATGAAAACTCATGTCTTGTGGACATGTAAAAATGTGACATGAGTTTTAATCAGCGCAAAATAATAAAATTTAAAAACAAAAACAATAAGATATCAGAGCCGAGAGGCTCTTTTTTATTGGGGCTTGTATGTAAAACTTGTATCTATGCTAGTTAATATTGATTATTCAATTTCATGAACTGCATTAAAAACTTCTACAGGTTCGATTCGAACAATCTTTTTACCGAAGCTTCTCAGCCACCATACCAATTGTGAGGTAAAGGGAACTACTGCACTCACTTGATACAGTTGTTCATTTAATTGTTCAACTTTTTGCTCTTTGCTGAGCTGACTTTCTGTAAAGTACTGCGCATCATCTTCGTGCATCACCAGTTTTAATTCAACATTCTTGGTTGGTTGAGAAAAATCAACTCTAAAACCAAGTGCACCTGAATCAATATACTCATCAATATCAAATTTAACAGGATGTAATGCTCGCAAGTCTAAGACTGTTGCTGATTTAAAACGATGTAAAGCAAAAGTTTGGACTTCGGTTTTATCATGTCTGGTACAAATCAAATAAATGATCGCACCTTTTTGCACCAAGCCTAAAGGATTGAGAATATAAGTTTTTTCCTCACCTTGATGACCACGTGAACGGTAAATACATTCAATTTGCTTGTCTTGGAGTAATCCTTCATAGATTGCCTGTTGCGCCTGTCTCTCAACCAAAGGAGGGATTACAGGCTGACTAGCAGGAACAATACGCACTCGATTAATCCATTGTCGAACATTATTCTGAGTTGACAAACTGCGACGAGCTAGATCAAACCAAGGATTCATTTCATCAATCAAACTTGGTGGTAACAGGTGCTTTAAATGTTCCTCAACCATCATAAATGTGACTGCCTGAGAGCTGGTCATATGAGGCAAGCTTTGAATTGGTGCATCTGAGCGCCAACGCCAACCTTGAGGCACAGTCTTGTTGCTTTCGATGGGAAAGCGTTGCGCAATTTGATTGAGATCACGTTGAATAGTACGCAAACTGATCTCAATTCCTTCACGCTCTAAGACTTCTTGTAACTCACGTGTGCCCATCCATTTACCCGTAGAAAGTCGGGACAAAATTTGCCATTGGCGATAGAGGCTGTTGGAGGTTTCTTTTTCTTGTGCAGACATGTCAAATATCGTTGAAATCGTGAAGGTTTAAGGGAAATAAATCTGCTACACAATAGAAAAATAAAAAACTTTCTGCAAGTTCTATCCTTAAATTAATTTGTTAGACCTTGAAAACACACACTAAAAAATTTTGAAACAAGTTCGATCAAAACTCACATTGAGCTAAACAATAAACAATGAATTAATAAAAGCTGGTTAAAAGATTTCAAACCTGATGCTGAAAAACATTTTAAGACTCAATGATTGTTGGCATTGATATTGCTTGATTCATCCTGCCACCAGAGAACATAAGAAGAGGTTTGTATGCTAAAAGAAACGATGGATACAAATTCAAGTAATGAAAATTATGCAGAACGTTTTGCTGTGTCAATGATTGAAGAGCAGATTCAGTCGAATACAGGTGAATTAAAAGAGATAAAAAATATTCAGGCAGCTGTTCATTTAAATATTGAGATGCAGCAACCAGCAGTGCATTTACTTAAACAACTCGATTCTATTTTCTTTAATGAAATGACCGATGATCATGTTCTTTCACCTGAAACTGCGGAAAAAGTTGAGCATTGGTTATCTCAACATAGTATTTATGAGCTTGAAAAACTAAATGAAACAGCTAAAGCGCATTTTTTATATCAAGGAATTACCTTTGCTGTATATGGAGAGAAATCTGGGATTGATCGCACCATTCCTTTTGATTTGATTCCCCGAGTGATTGCCAAACAACAATGGAACAAAATCGAGGCAGGATGTACGCAACGTATCAAAGCTTTAAATCTATTTCTTGCTGATATTTATCATGAGCAAAATATTTTAAGAGAAGGTTTTATTCCTGAGTTACCAGTGCTTTCACATGAAGCGTATCAACCGATCATGATGAATCACAGTTTAAATGGAAATATTTATAGTCAAATCAGTGGTATCGACATTGTCCGTGATCGACACGGGGAGTTCTTTGTCTTAGAAGATAACTTACGAACCCCTTCTGGTGTGTCTTACATGATTGAAAGCCGTAAGATGAGTCAAAAATTGATGCCTGAATTATGCAATCAGCAAGTTGCAAGTATCGAGCAATATCCACAGCTTTTGCGTGAAATTCTCGCTGAAAATTCAAGAGTCACTACACCCACAATCGTGGTGCTGACGCCGGGTCGTTACAATAGTGCATATTATGAGCATTCATTTTTAGCAAGAGAGATGGGTGTACCCTTGGTGACATCTCGTGACCTTTTTGTTGAAAACGACAAGGTTTATGTGAAAACCATCCGAGGACGTCAGCAGGTTGATGTAATTTATAGACGTTTAGATGATGGTTTTTTAGACCCTTTATGTTTTAGACCTGACAGTACTTTAGGTGTTGCAGGGCTGATGTCAGCTTATTTGAGTGGTAATGTGGTCATTGCAAATGCACCAGGTACAGGGGTTGCTGATGATAAGTCAATTTATCCTTATGTGGATCAAATGATTGCTTATTATCTGAATGAAAAGCCAATTTTATCAAATGTACCCACTTATCAATGTCGTGACGCTGATGCATTGGATTATGTGTTGGCAAATCTCGATCAATTGGTCGTAAAAGAAGCTCAAGGTTCTGGTGGTTATGGGATGCTGATAGGTCCTAAAGCAACTGAACAAGAAATTGATTTATTTAGAATTAAATTAATGGCTTCACCTTCAGCATATATTGCGCAACCGACATTAGATTTATCAGTAGCGCCAACATTAACCTCACAAGGAATTGCTGAACGTCATATTGATTTACGACCATTCATTTTAACCTCACCTGAACGTATAGAAATCGTTCCGGGTGGTTTGACCCGAGTTGCAATGCAACAAGGTTCATTGGTGGTTAACTCATCACAAGGTGGTGGAATTAAGGATACATGGGTGATTGATGAATATTCAATTTAATCAGTCCTTAGCAATCCCAACCAAAGGAGAGAAAAGATGATTTTACTCAGTACAAATGCCCAAAATATATTTTGGCTCGGGCGTTATTTGACCCGCATACAATATTTATGTAGCCAGTTCCCTTTTAAAACCAATGAATTGGCATTAGATTATGCAAATGCATTTTGCTTACCTGCATTCGATGCCAGCTCCTTGAATGAACTCATTTTGGACACTGAGCAGCCTGCTTCATTTCACCAACAGTTTTTATGTGCCAAAAATAATATTCATGACTTGCGTGGGGTTATTTCTGCGAAATCATTTGCTGAGTTGAATCAGCTTTTACACCAAGCCGAACAAAATGCCAGTTTTATCTGTGATGTCTGTGAGGAGTGTAATGATGTTCTTGAAGCAGAAGATGATGAGTTATTGTTCTTATTCTTTAGTCTTGGGCAAAAAATGGAACAGTTCGACCGTCAGTTACGGCTAAGCCAAGATAAATCGCTAACATTGACGCAATTAAATGCGGTGATCAGTAGTTTGAATCAACATGGGATGTGTAGCTTGCCAGAAGTGTGGGAGGAGCTAAAAAAACAGCCTAATCGAATGAATTATTATCATTTTAGCGATCATATTGATTCTTTATTTGAATTGGATCGCTTATGAAACTCATGATTAATCATCAAACCCATTATCAATATTCTGACTGGGCAAAAAATAGCATTCAGTATATAAAAATGACCCCGCAATCGAATTTACATCAACAAGTGACGGGGTGGCAAATTAGTATTCCTGGAGAAAAACAATATAAAAAAGATGCTTTCAATAATATTTGGTTGACCAGCTCGCAAACAGAACCTTATCAACAAATGTTGATTATGGCGCAAGGGATTGTTGAAATTAATACAGACAATCAACTTGGTTTACAGGATACACTTGCTCCCGCCGTATTTTTACAACCTACAACTGCAACGCTGTGTAATGATGAAATGATTGCATTTGCAGAATACTATTTACCGCAAAAAAGCTGGGCTAATTTTCAAAAATTAGCCGAAGCATTGCTACAGTACATGCCATATATCACCGCAAGCACAACGGTTACGCATACGGCTATAGCATCCTTTTCAGCACAACAAGGGGTTTGTCAGGACCATAGTCATGTATTGATTGCAATGGCAAAAGCTTTGGGTATTCCTGCACGCTATGTCTCAGGGTATTTGTATGTCAATAATCAGTCACATTTGGCAAGCCATGCTTGGACAGAAGTCTACTTAGAAGGACAATGGCATATGATTGATGTCAGTAATCAGCTTTTTAGTCCACAATCACATGTCTATGTCGCTGTTGGTCGAGATTATTGGGATGTTGCTCCAGTTCGAGGTATACGTGAAAAAGGGGGTGCAGAATCAATGTATTCTATCGTTCAGGTACTTGCATGCTGATGCAGAATGATCAATAGTGTCATGCATTGCAAAATGATTAATTTCGAATTTTAGTTGTATAGGTAGCTCCATGACGTATTGCTGTGCTTTAAGACTCAAACAAGGTTTAGTATTTATTAGTGATACTCGAACTAACGCTGGAGTCGATCACATTTCGGTATATCGAAAGCTCTATACTTTCGGGATCGAAGGCGAACGTTTTATCTGTATACAAACTTCGGGTAATCTGGCGACGACTCAAGCCGTGATTGGGCATTTGGAAAATCATTTAGCTCTAAAACAAGAACCCAATCTATATAGCGTCAACACCATGTTTGAAGTTGCTGGCTTAATTGGTCAGACTTTACGAAAAGTGATTGCTGATGTGACTGAAGATACCCAAGAGCAAAGTAATTATTACTGCAGTTTGTTGGTGGGTGGACAAATCAGCGGTGAAGAAATGCAGCTTTATAATATCTATCCACAAGGGAACTTTATTTCTGCGACCAGTGATACGCCGTATTTCCAGATTGGAGAAAGTAAGTATGGTAAGCCGATTTTAGATCGGGCATTGAGTTATGATATGCCTTTGGATGAAGCTTTACGGTGTAGTTTGATTTCATTTGACTCCACACTACGTTCGAATGTTTCAGTCGGTATGCCATTAGATGCCATGATTTATGATAAAGACAGCTTAAAAATTCCTAAAGGAAAGCGTATTGTTGAAGATGATCCATATTTTCAGCATATCAGTAAGCAATGGTCGGAAACCTTAAAAAAAGGATTACAGGATTTGCCAAAACCTACTGTGGACTATTTTGAGTAAACTTCTCAATAGATGGGAACGTGCATTAATTAAAATTTAATCTCGATCCATTATTTTAATAAGTACTCTAATTTTTTAAATGTAAAGAACATGGAATTAGTTCAACTTTGTTATGTATCAAGCATAAATTTAAAAGATTTGCGTTTAATGGCTGAATTTAGGAATGCGATGCTTCGTGCAGCCACTTTTTTTACTGAGCAGCATATACATGGTGTTTCATTTTATGCAAATGAACACTTCTTACATTGTTTTGAGGGTGAAGCGGAATCAATAGATTTAATTTATCAACATATTTTAAATCATCAAGATCAGAATTATCGTTTTTGTTTCCTTAACAATATTGAAGAGTTTCACTTTGAAGCTTGGCAAATGAAGTATGTCGATCGTAATGGAGTAGTCAGTATTTTCTGTAAAAAATGTGGCTTAAATCATTTTAAACCCATGAGTTTAACTGATCAACAAATCGACGAACTTATGCAAATAGTGTCTGTTAGAACAGTATCAAAATAGAATTAAATATCTAAATAATAAAAAGTTAAGGCTTGTACATTAAATGATAATTGTTTATAACAATATAAAGATAAAAATAGAAGAATTACATGACTTTTCAATTATGCTGTGCAAGTAAAACAACATCACCTCATCATCAATTACTGAATGATCTAAGAGAAATTCTTGGTGAAGCGAGAGACTTTAATGTACTGCATCAAGTTCGAGGCGTACTTTATTTTGCCGATGAGCATTTTTTTCAATGCCTTGAAGGCGAACAGTCGGTAATTTTACGTCTGTTGGAGAAATTATATAAAGATCCTAGACATCATCAGATAAAGCTATTTAGAGCTTTACAGGTAGAAAGAGGGCATTTTTCTCAGTGGTCGATGAAGTATGTCAGGCGAAACAGTAAAATTCAGCAGTTTTTTGAGCACAAAGGTTTTCTGCGTTTTCAGCCATTAAATTTAGATAAGCAAGATATACCCAATTTACTCAAATTACTTTATGAGATCGAATAATTTGAAGACATTGAGGATGATTTTGTTTAAAGCCATTTTTTAATGCTATTTAAAAAGTACTTTTGTGGGCTGTGCTTTGAGTATGAGTTTTTTTAAGATGATAAAATTAAACATTCAATCCTTACTTTTGTGTTAACAGTTAAATAGGCAATCGCAGATATTGAGTGAATCTTATCTGACTTTTTTGCCTATACTTCAGAGAGTATTTTTTCTAAAAATGATAGAGATATTAAGTGTATCTCTATCATATACATGGCTTTTATTCTGCACGATGGGTACAATTTGGTATAAAAAGATTTAAATCTTTTTACGTTTTGGACGACCTGTCATACGACATAATAATTCATAGCCAATCGTACCATTTGCTGTCGCAACTTCATCAACTAAACGGTTTTTACCCCAGAGTTCTACGACTGTCCCGATTGGTGCATTCAATCCAGTGACATCAATGGCAATCATATCCATTGCAACACGACCAATAACACGGGTTGCTTCCCCATGAATAGAAACATAATTCTGCGTGAGGTAGGCACGAGGATAACCATCTCCATAACCAATAGAAACGATTGCGATATCCATCTCTTGGTCTGAAACGAAAGTTGAACCGTAACCGACAGATTCACCTGCTTGAATATGATTTAAAGCAATAATTTCAGCGGTAAATGTCATTACAGGACGAATATCGAGATCATGTGCAGATTGGTCTGCAAATGGTGACGCACCATAGAGCATGATTCCTGGTCGCACAAAATCAAAATTTAGTTCAGGCCATTTAAAAATAGCGGCTGAGTTACAGCACGACGCCAAAATAGGTGAACATGCTTCTTTAACTTGCAAAAATTGTTGCTTTTGCAATTCATTTAAGGGGTGATGATCGACATCAGCGTTTGCGAAGTGCATAGCAAGTACACAAGTAAAACCTTCAGCTTGTAATGAATGGATCACTTCAATAATTTCAGCTACTTTAAAGCCTAAGCGATTCATACCACTATTGAGTTTGACCCAAACTTTCAGTCCTTTTTGGATATATTGGTCTTTGTAGGCGTTTAACCAATCAAGCTGCTGTTGATGGTGAATCATTAGCTCAAAGTTACTGTCTAGAACAATTGGCATTTCATCTGCATTGAAAATACCTTCAATCAGAGTAATCGGTTGTTGATAACCTAATTCACGAATTTCCAAAGCTTCTTCAAGGCAGGCGACACCGAAAGCATCAGTTGAACTTAAGGCGGCTAAGCAATCCTTGACGCCATGACCATATGCATTGGCTTTTACCATACTGACAATTTTAGCGGTTGGGGCAAGTTGTTTGACACGGTTTAAATTATATTGCAGCGCTTCGCTGTCAATATAAACTGTTGCTTGGCGCACCCTCGTTACTCCTTGGGAATGGCAAATACAGCATAAAATTGATGAAATTATGCGGTTAGAAATGTAATGATGGTTCTATATTGTCTTAAAAAGATCATGATCAAGAACCAAGATTATTGTAGTCCGATCAAGGCTAAATGGACACGAACATTTGTGTTTTTAATGAGTTATTGATTTTGTATCGATAAAATTCTTGTATTTTTGCTTAAACATAATTTGTAAAAATATTGATCTTTATTTTTTTTACAAAATCGTACATTTTATATTCAATTTCATGATTAAGGTATACGTGTATGGGAACATGGTCTCATGAACCTTTTGGCAATGATACAGCCAGTGATTGGGCATATGAATTCGAAGAACATAACGGTTATGACGTGATTGAGGATGCATTTGATCAAATCATTGATATGACCACAGAAGAGTTTATTGACGCTGATTTGGGATGTATTGCGCATGCGGCAGCAGAGGTTTTGGCAAAATCTTTTACAGCGAGTATAGCTGACAACGAATATTATCCTGAACCTGTAGAAAAATGGCTAGAGCAGAATAGAAATAAGCAAAATTATGCATTGATTCCAAAAGCCCTACTTGCATTAAACTTATTGACTTCTGAAAGCTCTGAATTGGATGAGCTATGGCAAGATTCTGATGATTATGAAGACTGGATCAGAAATATTGATGAATTGAAAGAGACTTTAAAATCCAAGATCTGAGTCCAAAGTCTCTTCATTATTTATTGGT
Source organism: Acinetobacter sp. Tol 5 (assembly GCF_019702905.1). Lineage (NCBI taxonomy): Bacteria > Pseudomonadati > Pseudomonadota > Gammaproteobacteria > Moraxellales > Moraxellaceae > Acinetobacter > Acinetobacter sp. Tol 5. The sequence goes on from NZ_AP024708.1 coordinate 1,854,202, forward strand.
GATAAAGCTTATTCTTCGTCTTCGTATTGAGCATAGTACTCAGGAGATAAATTACTGAATCGGGTGTATTGACCTTCAAAGGCTAGACGTACTGTACCAATTGGTCCGTTACGTTGTTTACCAATGATAATTTCGGCAGTGCCGGCTTCTTTTGATTCTTTGTTGTAAACTTCATCACGGTAAATAAACATAATTAAATCGGCATCCTGCTCAATCGCACCAGATTCACGTAAGTCTGACATAACAGGACGTTTATTTGGTCGATTCTCTAAAGAACGGTTAAGCTGAGACAGTGCGATAACAGGACACATCATTTCTTTTGCAAGCGCTTTTAAGCTTCGTGAAATTTCACCGATCTCACCCACACGGTTGTCACCCATACCAGGGACTTTCATTAATTGGAGATAATCGATCATGATACACCCCAATTTACCACCATGTTGTTTGGCAATACGCCGTGCGCGTGCACGTACCTCTGTTGGAGGAAGTGCAGAGGAGTCATCGATATAAAGGTGCTTTTCTTGAAGTTGTAAAATCGTACCAGTTACTTTAGACCATTCATCACCATCCAGTTTTCCAGAACGTAGATGTCCTTGATGAACTTTGCCGTAGGCAGAGATTAAACGCATTGCAATAGAGTCTGCTGGCATTTCCATGGAGAAAACCAGTGCGGGTAGGTCACAGTTGAATAAAACGCTTTCGACTAAATTCATTGCGAAGGTCGTTTTACCCATGGACGGACGTGCCGCAACAATAATCATATCACCAGCTTGCATACCTGAGGTTTTATTGTCCAATTCCATAAAACCTGTGGTTAAGCCAGTGATATTGCCATCTAGCTGAGATAATTCATTTAATTTATCAAAAACGTCAGCAACCACGGAAGTAATTGCTTTAGGACCTTGTGCCTTTGCATTATTATTGTGTTGCTCAGCAATAGAGAAAATGTTGGTTTCAGCAAGATCTAAAATCTCACTGACATCACGACCTTTGGTGTCATAGGCATTCTGCAAAATTTCATTGCCGACTTTAATCATATTTCTCAAAGTCGCAAACTCTTTGATTTTTCCAGCGTAAGTTTCTAAATTATAGAAACTTGAAGGGGAGTCTGCCATCAATTGCATTAGATACTCTTCACCACCAATTGCATCGAGTAAATTTTGCTTTATCAGCCAGTCATTGACCAATACCGCATCATAAGGTGAGCTTTCTTGAGCAAGTTTTTCGATTGCACGAAAGATATATTTATGACGCGTTGCGTAAAAATCATTTTCACTTAAAGTATCGCTCACTTGTTCAAAAGATTCAGCGACAGTCATTAACGCAGCAAGTACAGCTTGTTCAATTGCCAAATTGTGGGGTGGCGTACGAAACTCTTTTAACTGCGCATTGTCTTTATTTTTTGCATCAGCATTGAAAGAGTTTTGTTGAGCAGTGGCGGTTGCCTGAGACATAGAAGACCTTGTTTTAAATCTTGCGAAAACATTATTTAAAATAATGTATGGAGACACTTCAGTACTTACTTATCTTAATGCAAAATTTAGAAAGTATCTAACAGTAATACCGATAAGTAGAGACTTAATGAAGTGAAAAAAACAACTGTAAAGTGTGAAACTAAAAGTTTAGAGATAAAAAAAGAGCATACAAAAGTATGCTCTTTTTTTTGCTTGAAAATTACTCAGATACGATAGTAACGAGAACTTCAGCAACAACATCATGATGCAATTGGATTGCGATGTTGAATTCACCAGTGTGACGAAGCGCACCGTTCGGTAAACGAACTTCTGCACGGTCTACAACAAGACCAGCATTTGTTAACGCGTCAGCAATGTCACGAGTACCGATTGAACCAAATAGTTTACCTTCATCACCAGCTTTCGCAGTGATAACGATATTTACTTCGTTCAATTGATCAGCACGTGCTTGAGCAGCAGCTAAAACTTCAGCTTCAGCTTTCTCAAGTTCAGCACGACGAGCTTCAAAAGCAGCAGTGTTTGCTTCAGTCGCAGCAACTGCTTTACCTTGAGGGATCAAATAGTTACGACCGTAACCAGCTTTAACTGATACTTTATCGCCTAATTTACCAAGGTTTTTAATGCGTTGTAATAAGATAATATCCACGGCTCAACCTCACTTATGATTGTCAGTGTAAGGAATCAACGCTAAATAGCGAGCTTGTTTAATAGCAAGCGCTAATTGACGTTGGTAACGAGCTTTAGTACCTGTAATACGGCTAGGAACAATCTTGCCATTTTCAGTGATGTACTGTTTTAAAGTGTCGATATCTTTGTAGTCGATGTACGTAACGTTCTCAGCTGTAAAGCGGCAGAACTTGCGACGACGGTAAAAACGTGCCATTGATGTTCTCCTTATGCTTCAACAGAATCTTGAGCTTGTTGTGCTTCTTCACGTTGAGCTTTACGCGCACGTTTTTCTTCAGCACTCTTAGCAAGTAATGATTCTTCAGTGATTGCGTGTTCACGACGGATAATCACGTTACGAAGGATTGCATCGTTATAACGGAACAATTCTTCTAATTCATTAAGCGTAGTTTGGTTACATTCGATGTTCATCAAAATGTAGTGCGCTTTATGAATTTTGTTAATTGGGTAAGCCAATTGGCGACGGCCCCAATCTTCAAGACGGTGAATTTGACCTTCAGCATCTTTGATGTGAGAAATGTAGCGTTCTACCATTCCCACAACTTGATCGCTTTGGTCTGGGTGTACCAGAATTACGATTTCGTAGTGACGCATTGTCAGCTCCTTACGGTTTATACAGCCCCATTCAAAAAAATGAAGCAAGGAGTCACAATCTGTAATGCTTTAAACAAGAGTTAAAAGCAATAGATTATGCCGCAAAAATTGCGAGCGCCTATTATAGGAAAGTTTATGAGCAAACACAATTTAATATTCAATTATTTATTGGAAAAGCCACTAAATTTTTATAGAGGGTGAATTGAATTTTGTATTGTCACTATTTAGATTAAAACTAAATAAAAAAGGATAGCAACAATGACAAACTACTGTATTGAGAAACTTGAAACCATTGAATCTTATATTGAAAATCCAACACAAGAGTTTTACTTTGAGGTATTTGATGGTCGTTATGACATTGTCATGGTGGTGGATTGGGGTGAGGAGGATGATGCAATCATCACATATTGTGAAAAAATTCTAGAAACTGGACAACTGTCTGCAAAATTTGAAGCTGCCGATAATAAACAAGGTTTTACCATTACGATTCAGTTGGGTGAAAAAACATTACTGATTCCTTATCAAGGTGAGGGTGCTGATCGTGATACAACTTTACGAGCACTCAATGAAATTTTACATCCAGACTATGAAATCCGTTTCTGTAAAGCTTCTGATGGTTCAGACACATTAGAATTTATCCCACTGCCCCAAAAATTATGGCATCAATTAGATCTCAAATATGCTGAAAAAATGGATGATTTGTTTGCTCGGTTTGAGCATGATTCTGTATTTTTTGGAAGTTAATTTAACTTTTTAAATCAGTCATTATACTGATCAAAGGTTTGGTTTATTTGGGTGTTGCTTGAATATTGAATATGTTAAATAGTCTTTAGGATTGAGGTTGAATAAAATCCAATTAAAAACAAGTTCTTAGGGTGGGATGTAGATGTTTTTATATATGCTTTTGGAAAAAATGTTCATTGTTCGCTTTGAAATAAGTATGTCGCTTTTTAAATTATAGTCACTAATTTTTAGTAAGCTATGTGTTGAAACTGCATTGCTGTTTCTTTGTTTTTATATGTTGCCTTTTTAGGCTGAAAAGTAGTATTGAATAATTAAATCTACAAGTCGAGTAAATACACAACAGTGTTAGCGCACAAGCTTTTTTTAGAAGATGGAGATTTGATTAAATCGTTATTTTTGAAGCTATAATTAAATCATTGTATTTATACTCGATATTGATAGAGTTTTTTATATTCAACAGGACTCATACCTAAATTTCTCATAAATAACTGCCTTAAAACCTGTTCATGATTCAAGCCACATTCCATTGCAACTTGTTTAACAGCCAACTGATTTTCTCTAAGAAGTTTTTTAGCATATTCGAGTCGGATGCCTTCTAGCCATTTTGCTGGAGAAAGTCCGAATTCTTTTGAAAAAATTCGTGACAGGTGACGTGTGGTAATGCCAAATTTGTCAGCTAAGATTTGCGCATTAATTTGCTGTTTGAGATTGGCTTTCACCCATATTTGTAAATCATTTAATACCGCTTTGCCATGATTGCTAAGTTCAATATCATCGCTAAACTGTTGTTGAGTACCTTTTCTTTTGAACAAGGTGACCAGATGCATTGCAGTTTTTCTGGCTATTTCAGCTCCAAGATCATGCTCTACAATCGTCAAAGCTAAATCCAATCCTGCGCTAACACCAGCTGAGGTAAATAAATTTCTATCTTGTATACAAAATGCCTGATTATTGATATTTAATTTGGGAAATTGAATTTTTAACTGTTCTATGAATGCCCAATGCGTTGTAACGTGTTTGCCATCTAACAAGCCAGTCTGTGCTAATAAAAAAATACCTGTGCAAATTGACCCGTAACGTTTTGAGCTTTGACATAATTTTGTTAATTGCTCAATCAAGCTTTTATTGACTCGAACACCTGCCATAAAAGGTGAACCTGCAATTAAAAAGGTATCGATAGCATCTAAATCACTATAGATACAATAATCTGGCAATAATTTAATGCCACAAGACGTCTTTAAGGGCTCAGCTGTGGCTGCAATTAAAATCGGCTTATATATTTCTTGACCAATCTGCCGATTCGCCTCTGAAAAAACATCTATTGGACCAGCAATATCGAGTAATTGCACTTGAGGTAATGCAAAGAGTGCAACGGTTTTAGCTGTCATCTCAGATCCATAATCTAATGAAAATGTCCTAATTTTACGCTTTTAATAAATTTAAGACATTGGTTTTTCCATCTATATTGAATATCAATATCTTCAAAGGAAAACTTCCATGGAAAGCTTGGATCATTTATATATACCAGATAGCAAAGTAGTACAGGATGTACAGCAACTCATACGTGATTGTGAATCAGAGTTGCTGTTCCACCACTCAAGCCGTGTATACCATTGGGGAGCTTTGGCTGCTCAACGTAAAAATATCAAAGTCGATCATGAGTTACTCTATATTGCTTGTATGTTTCATGATCTTGGGCTTACACAACAATATTGTAGTTGTGATCAGCGTTTTGAAGTGGATGGGGCAAATGCAGCAGCGGACTTTATGAAAAGTCGTAGCTTTTCTCAGCAAGAGATTGATAAAGTTTGGACAGCGATTGCATTGCATACAACACCTGGAATTCCTGAATTTATGGCAGCAGAAATTGCAATGGTCACCGCAGGCGTTGAAATGGATGTGTTGGGAATCAAGTTTGATCAATATAGTCAACAGGAACGTGATCAAGTCATCCAACTGCATCCTCGTGAAACAGGATTTAAAGAAAAAATCATTCAAGCATTTTACGAGGGTATAAAAAATAAACCTGAGAGCACTTTCGGTAATGTAAAAGCAGATGTTATTGCCGACAAGCAGCCAGAGTTCGATGCTATTAATTTTTGTTCAATCATCAGAAACTCTAAATGGTCATCTTAAATATATCTTATATGCTCACACCTTTTTTACTTTATCAAGGTGGGAGAAATGAACAAGACAGTATTTTTGGAAAATAATTGCTGTGTTAAAAGTTAAAATTTTGCTTGTGGCAAAGCTTTTTACAGCATCCATATTTTCAAGAACAAATGAGATTTGAATTATTTTCGAGAAAGCAACTATTGAGAATTAAAAGATCAAAAAAAAAGATAGAGTAAACTCTATCTTTTTTAAAACAGTGGCAAATGTGGTGCAGGGGAGACGTAACTAAAACTAAAGCTAAAACTGAGCGCTGTAATTAGAATTACTGAATACAAAAAATATTTTCTTGCCCAAACCTGATCATTCTCTGCTTTAAAGCCAACAATGGACAAATAGAGCCAATAGGCACACAAAGCATTAAAGGTAATTAAAAAGAAAATGTTGGTATAGCCAAAACAATATAACCCATTTAAAACTGCAGCAAAAAGTACAACATAAATTAAACTTTCAACTTTGGTTCGAAAAATCGAACGTGCTACAGGCAAAATAGGAATATCTGCATTTTTATAGTCATCGAAACGATAGATTGCAATTCCCCAAGAATGTGGCATTTGCCAAAGTGCATATGCTAAAAAAATCAGCAAAGCGGCAATATCAAATTCATTGGAAACAGCAGTATAACCAATCACAGGAGGGCTTGCGCCAGAAATACTTCCAATCAAAGTTTGATGAATGGTAGTACGTTTACTCCAAAGACTATAAAAAATCACATACACAACAAAGCCGAGTACAGCGAAGCCAAATGCGTAGGCGTTGACAAAAAACCACAACAAAGCAAAGCCAATTAAACCAAGCACAGCAGAAAATATTAAAGCGACTGTTGGACTGATGGTCTTTTTGACAAGCGCACGATTCATTGTGCGTTGCATTTTTTGGTCAATGTCTTGGTCAATGACGTTATTCACAACACAGCCAGAAGCAACAACAAGTGTTGTACCGATGAGTGTGATGAGAAGTAAAAGGAAATCTACTGAACCTTGAGCGGCTAAGAAAAAGCCGCCCAAAGTGGTAACGAAGTTACCAAAGAGAATTCCTGGTTTAGTCAGGAATAGATATTTTTTCAACATGACACCCTAGAGCATCATGTTTGAATGTAAGTAGTTCATGATCCATACAGAACCAATTAAGAGAACGGCAATCGTCAGAATCGTATAGATGAATGCAATGACGTTCCAGCGTTGTTCAGAAGATGAATTCATGTGCAAGAAGAAAATCAACTGTACAAGAACCTGAGCAACAGCAGTGATCGCAATCGTTGCAACAACAGCACCACCAGTCATGCCTTTCATCACCATCCCAAATGGGATGATGGTCAAAACGACAGAAAGGATGAAGCCGATAGAGTATTGTTTGATGTTTCCGTGCGACGCACCAGCAGCATTATGATCATGACTCATTATAAAGCTCCCAGTAAATAAACTACGCTGAATACACAGATCCAAACGATGTCAAGGAAGTGCCAGAACAAGCTTAGGCAAGCAAGACGACGCGTGTTTGGTAATGTCAAACCATATTTCTTGATTTGAACCATTAACACGATCATCCAGACTAAACCAGAAGTTACGTGGATACCATGCGTACCAACTAGAGTAAAGAACGCAGATAAAAACGCACTGTGGCTAGGACCATGACCCTCAAGAACTAAATGATGAAATTCATAAAGTTCCATGCCGATGAATGTTGCACCAAAGAGCCAAGTGATAATTAACCACATCAGCACTTGGTTGACATTTTTCTTGTATGAAGCAAGAACCGCGAAACCAAAAGTCACAGAAGAAATCAAGAGAGCGAAAGTTTCTACAAGTACGAAACCTAAAGACTCACCAAATAACTCTTTTGGACTTGGAGTACCAGGCGGAATATGACTGCTTAATACAGCGAACGCGATGAAGAGTGTACCGAATAAAATCAAGTCACTCATCAAGTATGTCCAGAAACCAAAGACTGTGATGTCAGTATCATCGTGATGATGATGCTCATCGTGTCCATGGTTGTCGTGATGAAGTACTTCAGCCATATCCTTAGTCCTTCTTCAAGTGTTTTTCAAGTAAAGCATAACGCTCATTTTCGATACGTTCTACTTCAGCAGCAGGTACATAGTAATCCACTTTCTTCGTGAATGAACTTACGATGAAGCTAATAACAGCACCAAGGAAAGTTACAACGACTAACCACCAGATATGCCAGATTAAAGCAAAGCCCATTGATGTAATGAACAACGCAATAACAAAGCCTGCAGCACGGTCGGTTGGCATATGAATATCTTCATATTTCTCAGGACGCGCATATGCAACACCATTCTCTTTGTCATTCCAGAAAGTATCAATACCATTGATTTTTGGAATTTCAGCAAAGTTATAGAACGGAGCAGGGGAAGAAGTAGACCATTCAAGTACACGACCATCCCATGGATCGCCAGTGTGGTCCATGTTGTCATGACGCTGTAAGAAACCTACGATCACTTGCATTAAGAAACAAGCAATACCGATAGCGACAAGTACAGCACCGAATAAAGCGATAGCTAGGTATGGATCCCATTCAGGGTTGTCATATGTATTCAGACGACGAGTCATACCCATGAAACCAAGGATATAAAGTGGCATGAATGCAAAATAGAAACCAAAGAACCAGAACCAGAAAGATGCTTTACCCCAAGTCTCATTTAACTTCCAACCAAACATTTTTGGCCAGTAGAAAGTGATACCTGCGAACATACCGAATACAACACCACCAATAATTACGTTATGGAAGTGAGCAATCAAGAATAATGAGTTGTGTACTAAGAAGTCAGCTGGTGGAACAGCCATTAATACACCAGTTAAACCACCGATACCGAAAGTCACAAGGAAACCAAGTGTCCAGTACATTGGTGATGTAAATGTAATACGACCCTTATACATGGTGAATAACCAAGAGAAGATTTTCACACCAGTAGGAATCGCAATAATCATGGTCATGATACCGAAGAACGCGTTAACGTTGGCACCAGCACCCATGGTAAAGAAGTGGTGTAACCATACGACAAATGCCAGTACAGTAATTGCAATTGTTGCATACACCATAGATTTGTAACCGAATAACGTTTTACGAGAGAACGTTGAAACGATTTCTGAGTAAAGACCAAAAGCAGGCAATACCAAGATATAAACTTCTGGGTGACCCCAAGTCCAAATCAAGTTCACGTAAAGCATTGGGCTACCGCCAAGCTCGTTGGTGAAGAAGTGGAAATCGAAGTAACGGTCAAGTGTTAACATTGCAATAGTTGCTGTTAATACTGGGAACGATGCGATGATCAAAACGGCTGTACAAAGTGCAGTCCAAGTAAAGATCGGCATATCCATAAGTTTCATACCAGGCGCACGCATTTTAATGATGGTAACAAAGAAGTTAACACCTGTCAGAAGCGTACCTAGACCCGAAACCTGGAGTGCCCAGATATAGTAGTCAACACCAACACCAGGAGAATATTGAATGCCTGAAAGTGGAGGGTAAGCCATCCAACCAGTCGCAGCAAATTCACCTAATACAAGTGAAACCATCATCAAACCAGCAGCACCAGCAAATAACCAGAAACTTACAGAGTTCAATAATGGGAATGCAACGTCACGTGCACCAATTTGAAGTGGTACAGTAATGTTCATCATACCTACAACAAGACCCATGGCTACGAAGAAGATCATAATTACACCGTGTGCGGTGAAGATCTGATCGTAGTGGTCTGGATGTAAATAACCTTCACCGCCACCTTTTGCAAGGAACAGTTGAAGACGCATCATGATTGCATCAGCGAAGCCACGAAGTAGCATCACTACAGATACAAGGATATACATGATACCGATTTTTTTATGGTCTACTGATTTAAACCATACATTCCAGAGATATCCCCATTTTTTGAAATAGGTGATACCGCCTAAAACTGCAATTGCGCCAAGGGCCATAACGACCATTGTCACAAGTACAATAGGCTCTTTAGGGATCGCGTCCCAATTGAGTTTACCTAATAACAAAGACATGTCTTATTCCCCTACAGAAGCAGTTGCATGTTCAGCACCTGCATGTTCAGCACCTGCATGGTCTGCACCATGATAGTTGCTCATGTAAGTGTTGATAATGCTCTTGAACAAGTCAGGCGTAACTGAAGAATAATAAGTCACAGGATGAGGCTTAGTAGGGAATGGACCTTTACGTTCAGCTTCGTGTGCAGCTTTAATTTCTTCTGGCGTATGCGCATTGTTCAGCATTGCTTCAATTTGGTGTTTAGAACGGTCACCATCTTTGAGCGTAGCAAATTCAGTCGCATCAAGCGTGGTTTTTTGGATTGCTTCAGGATTAATTGAAGTTCCTTTACCTGCTTTGATTGCGTCTACCCATGCGTTGAAATCAGCATCAGAAACAGCGTGCGCACGGAAACGCATTTGCGTAAAGCCATAGCCGCTATAGTTCGCTGAGAATCCACGGTAGCCTTCTGCTGGACTTGGATGTTCTGCAAGCATATGTAACTTAGTTTGCATACCTGCCATTGCATAAACCTGACCTGCTAACTTAGGAATGAAGAAAGAGTTCATTGTAAAGTTAGAAGTGATTTGAAATTCAATTGGTTTATTGACTGGGAAACGAACTTCGTTAATTGTAGCTATCTGTTGTTCAGGATAGATAAATACCCATTTAAATTGTTCAGCGACAGCTTGAATTTTTAAATGTTCTTCCATCTGACCTTGAGTATTTGTTAATGGTCTGTAAGGATCATACTTATGTGAACCCCACCATGTTAAATACGCAAGAATAGCAATAATAATACACGGGATACCCCATACTACAATTTCAATTGCAGTTGAGTGTGCCCATGTAGGTTTATAGTCTGCATCTTTATTCGACGCGCGATATTTCCAACCAAACCACAATGCCATTAAGATCGAAGGAATTACGACCAAAAGCATTAAATAGATCGCAGTCATCATCAGGCTACTTTGACCTTCAGCAACTGGACCTTTCGAGTTTAGAAGTACTAAATCACCACCACACCCAGTTAAGAGTGCAGCCATCGCAGATAAAGACAATACAGCTAAAGTCGTTTGTCTCATTTTACAACCTCGGTGAAGAGTCCCATTCCCTATATAAATATGGGATAGCGATTAAAGTGTCGCATGATTGAAAATGACTATTGTTTACAAATAGAAAACATTCTCAATGATCTGACACCGCTACGTTGTAGGGCATTATGCCTCATATCGGCAAACTTAGCTATAGATAGGGCATGAATATATTAATGTAAAAATACCTGATATTTTTAGTCGGAATTATAAAAAAAACAAAAACATAAATTATTATTTTTTCGTGATTTAGTATCAAAAATGGCGGGGTCACCGCCATTTCATTTATTCTGCAAGATCAATCACTTTGGTTTTTGCCAGGCGATCATGGAGTGCATAGTTGTTTTTTGAAAAAAACATAAATAAATCAACAATAAATACAATTGCAATAAGCGGAACAATGCTCATCAACTGAGAGAGAATCAGAAATAAAAACGAACGTACAAAAAAGCCTCTGAATGACCCCGGTAGTTGATTGGTATTCACATCAACGATTTGAAGTTTGAATATTTTTTTACCAATCGACTGCCCCGACTTGGTAATCATAAAACATTGAATAATCAAGATTGCCAATACGAATACCATTAAACCAATATTGACATAGTTTGGTATGCTTTTACTGATTATTTCAGCGATCTGCATTTGGCTTTCTCTAGAAAATCCACCTTCAGCAATGTTGACTGCACTTTCAGGCATAAAATAAGCAATAGCAAGAATTTGCGGTAAAAACAATACTGCAAAATCGACGAGTTTTGCTGAAATACGTTTACCTACAGGTGCAGCTTTAATTGCTTTTTTAGTGGATCTTTCAACTTTTATGTTGGTAATTGCTTGGTTTTGTTGAGTGGGATGTTCAGGGGTAAAAGTAGTCGGTGTAATATAACCAACAGGTTCATAGACAAGTTTACCTTGTGTAAGTTCACCAAGTGCTTTCCATTCAGTCATTCCTTGATGCCAAGCTAAATCAGTTAATAAGACTTGCTGACTCGCAAGCATTTGATTCAGTTGTTCTATGGAATAGGGTCCAGCTTGTTGGTTATTTCTCGCCAAGTAAATTTGCATAAAACTCAATTCTCAAAATAAATCTAAAATACAAAAAGCGTAGATGATCAACGATAGCGTTATCATCAATATTCATCTACATTGTAATCCACTATGTATACTCGATTTTTGCACATATTAATATTAAATTTACACGAAATCTTAAAATATGAAGCAATATCATGTTGCTTTTATAAGGAATTAATATCGTGAAAATGTGTTTAACTTTAAAACTTAGCGATGGAAATTTTAATACATAACTGCGTATTCAGCAGTTGAATTCAAATGAATTGAAGTTATAAATATTATTTCAAAAATAAAAAAGACCCTACATGAGGGTCTTTTTTAGAGCATACAAATTAAGCTTGTTTGGTTTTTTCTTCTGCAAGGAAGAACCAAGTATCTAACACTGAGTCAGGATTTAAAGACACAGACTCAATACCTTGTTCCATTAACCATTTTGCAAGATCTGGATGGTCAGAAGGACCTTGACCACAAATACCGACATATTTCCCAGCTTTACGGCATGCATGAATCGCCATAGAGAGGAGGGCTTTAACCGCAGCATCACGCTCATCAAATAGGTGAGAGACAATACCAGAGTCACGGTCTAAACCAAGAGTTAATTGTGTTAAGTCATTTGAACCGATTGAGAAACCGTCGAAATGTTCAAGGAATTGTTCAGCCAATAATGCATTGGTTGGCAATTCGCACATCATGATGACTTTAAGACCATTTTCGCCACGTTTCAGACCGTTTTGAGCCAATAACTCAATAACACGCTTCGCTTCAGATACAGTACGTACGAAAGGAATCATGATTTGAATGTTGGTTAAGCCCATTTCATCACGTGCTTTTTTCAATGCGCGGCATTCAAGTTCAAAACAGTCACGGAAGTTGTCAGAGACATAACGGCTTGCACCACGGAAACCAAGCATTGGGTTTTCTTCTTCAGGCTCATATAGCTTACCACCGATTAAGTTCGCATATTCGTTTGACTTAAAGTCAGACATACGAACAATCACTGGTTTATCTGCAAATGCAGCTGCAAGCGTAGAAATACCTTCAACCAATTTTTCAACATAGAATTCGATTGGAGATGCATAACCTGCAGTACGTGCCATAACAGCAGCACGAGTTTCGCGTGGCAGGCTGTCAATGTTGAGTAATGCTTTAGGGTGTACACCGATCATACGGTTGATAATGAACTCTAAACGTGCAAGACCAATACCTTCGTTTGGAATTTGAGCGAAGTCAAATGCGCGGTCAGGGTTACCAACGTTCATCATGATTTTGAACGGAAGTTTAGGCATAGATTCAATAGAATTACGTTGGATTTCAAAATCTAACGAACCTTCATAAATAAAGCCAGTATCACCCTCAGCACAAGAGACAGTCACGTCCTGTCCATCGACAAGCACTTCTGTGGCATTACCACAACCTACGATGGCAGGAACACCTAATTCACGAGCAATAATGGCTGCATGACAAGTACGACCACCACGGTTAGTCACGATTGCTGCTGCACGTTTCATTACTGGTTCCCAGTCTGGGTCAGTCATGTCTGAAACGAGTACATCACCTTCTTGTACTTTGTCCATTTCTTTAATCGACGTCACGATACGGACTTTACCAGAACCGATACGTTGACCGATTGAACGTCCTTCACAAAGAACCGTACCTTTTTGTTTAAGAAGGTAACGTTCCATTGTGCCAACATTTTCACGGCTTTTTACTGTTTCAGGACGTGCTTGAACGATATAGATTTGACCATCATCACCATCTTTTGCCCATTCAATGTCCATAGGCGCTTGATAATGTTCTTCAATAATCAATGCTTGTTTAGCAAGCTCTTGAAGCTCTAAATCATTAAGAGCAAATTGTTGGCGATCTGCTTTTTCAACATCAACCACAACGACAGATTTACCTGCAGCACCTTCTTCGCCATAAATCATTTTTTGGTGTTTAGAGCCAAGGTTACGACGGATAACAGCATGTTTGCCATTTTTGAGAAGTGGCTTTGAAATATAGAATTCGTCAGGATTGACTGCACCTTGAACAACCATTTCACCTAAACCATAAGAAGCAGTAATGAAAACTGCTTCACGGAAACCAGATTCTGTATCGAGTGTAAACATTACACCCGCAGCACCAGTTTCAGAGCGAACCATACGTTGAACGCCAGCAGAAAGGGCAACGATGTCGTGTGCAAAGTTTTGGTGTACACGGTAAGCAATCGCACGGTCATTATAAAGAGAAGCAAAAACTTCTTTAATTGCGATCAAAACGTTATCGATACCACGAATGTTCAAGAAAGTTTCTTGTTGACCAGCAAATGAAGCATCAGGTAAATCTTCAGCAGTCGCAGAAGAACGAACAGCAACTGCAATGTCAGGATTGCCATTAGAAAGTGCAGCAAATGCTTCGCGAACTTCAGCCTCTAGACCTGTAGTAAGTGGAGTTTCTACAATCCATTGGCGGATTTTTGCGCCAGTTTCAGCAAGTGCAATTACATCATCAACATTTAATGTTGCAAGTTCTGCATTGATTTTAGCATTTAAGCCACTTTGCTCTAGGAATTCGCGATATGCATCAGCAGTCGTTGCAAATCCACCTGGTACAGATACGCCAGCATTTGCTAAATGACTGATCATTTCCCCAAGTGAAGAGTTTTTACCACCCACGATCTCAACGTCGTGTTTACCTAATTTTTCCAGACCGATTACGCGTGCTTCCAAAGTTGTTACTCCACTTATGCAGTATTAATCACTATCTTGGCATGAAATTATAACAAAAAACTTAGCATTTTGATTCAACTAAGTGATAGTCATGTAAGATGGGCTTACTATAAAGATTATACATCGCTAAGACAAATGTTTGAGGAGATTTTTAATGTCAGAAAGTAACCAAATAAAGCGGAGCGTATTTTTTATTTCTGATGGTACGGCGATCACAGCTGAAACCCTTGGGCATTCATTATTAGCGCAATTTCCCCATGTAAAGTTTGATATTCATATCATTCCCTACATTACATCTGAAGAAGCGGCGATGAATGTGGTCGAAGAAATCAATCGAAGAGCTGATAAAGATGGTCAGCAACCATTGGTATTCGATACTTTGGTTGACCCTTATGTGCGTGACATTATTAATACTGCAAATGCAGTGAATCTTGATGTTTTTGAAGGGCTTATTAGTAAGTTGTCTGATGTTTTAGGAACTCAGCCTACAACTTTAGTCGGACAAACCCATGCTGTAACCGATTCTGAGTCTTATAAAGCACGTATTGATGCTGTACATTTTGCTTTAGACAATGACGATGGTGCGCGTACGCGACATTATGATAAAGCGGATTTGATTTTGATTGGGGTTTCTCGTTCAGGTAAAACACCGACGTCTATTTATTTGTCATTACAATTTGGAATTCGTGTTGCTAACTATCCGCTCACTGAAGAAGACTTGGACGATAATCGTTTACCTGCTGTACTCAAAGAACATAAACATAAACTATTTGGTTTAATGATTGATGCTGAGCGTTTGGTTGCAATTCGCTCAGAACGAAAAGCCAATAGTCGCTATGCAAGTTTTTCACAATGCCAGATGGAACTTCGCGCTGTAGAGGGTATTTATATTTCTGAAGGAATCAAATATCTCAATGTTTCTGAAATGTCGATTGAGGAAATTTCAACACGCGTCCTACAAATGACAGGCTTAAAACGCAGAATTGGATAAATTGTCCTTAGCTTTGATCTTGCGAATATGATGGAATGGCTGCTAAGAGCAGAATGCGCATTTTGCTCTTATAAAATATGTATGGATGATCATGATAATGTTGAGTTGTTATATGAAAAAGATATTAAAAATAAGTTCATTTTCGATGTTTTTTTGTGCGCAGGGCATGATACTAACGCAGTTGCATGCCGAATCCTTAAAGGATTTCGAAACAACATTGATTCAGAAATATTATCAAGATAGTTGTACGTCGCGAAATGAATGTGATCAATACAATGAAAATATTTCTAACGCGATAGAAACAAAAATAAAAAAGGACCCTGCAAGTTTCACTTATTCTTTTCCTAAACTAACCGAAAAGAATATGTTGAAAATTCATTACAGCCCAGATCACAAAATTAAATCTTATACAATGGATATTTCTGCTGGCGGTACGATGCGAGACTCCACGAATTTGATTCAATTAAAAGGCAAAAAAGGTCCAATCACTCAAGATTTAACGACAGTTGGATTTATCGATAAAATTGAGCAAGTTAAAATAAAAAATCGAGATGTATATTTAATCACCAGTGTTTTTATTGGTAGTACGTGTTCAAGAAGCTATCGTATAAATTCTTTTGTCGTAAATAGTGATAAGTTCTCTCCAGAATCGATTTTTGAAACGAAAACAAAAAATTTGGACTCAATAGACGTTGCAAACGATTGTCAGGACTGGGAACGTCCATTGGAAGATTTTATCCGTATTTCTAAAGATTTAAAGAATATCGATATTATGCTGATCAATAACGCTGGAAAACTGACGAACAACTACTTGCGCTATCAAAAGACTGCCAATAGTTATCGCTATATCGGACAGACAAAATAAAAGGAGGCAATACATGCCTCCTTCAATTAAATTTTATTCAAATCTATGATGTATAGGTAGTAATAACAACATCAACGACATACTCTGTTCCATCCATACCGTGTATTGAATTGGATGTAATTTTAACAATTGGCCAAGCAATGTGCTTGCACCGAGGATGTTGCAAGGCTGAATAATAATTATCGGATTTCAAAAAGACTTTATTTTTCATTGCCAGATTAGGCGTAAGCTGGCGTTTTAACCACTGGTCTTGGACTTGAGCATCTAAATATCGAATCGCCAACATTGCTTTAATTCGATGATTAAACAAACGACGATTTTTAATAATTAATGGATGCGAAATGAGTTTGTGTATGCCACGTTCTGTTTGTGGTAATACAAAAACAGGCGAAATCTGAAAAACTTTGACCAGTTCGGCTTGCTTTAATAACTGATCAAGTTGCATTACAGTAAATTGATCAACCCCAATAATTGCAACTTTTAAACCAGAAAAGTCATGCAGTTTCATGTCTGTGGACGCAATGATTTTACCTGTATATGGCTTAAAAAACTCGGATTGGTTTTGAAAAAAACCTTCGTTTTGGCTCTTGTTCCTGGTGAGCATATTTATTCCTTTTTTTATTTATAGGTCGCTGAGAATCGCGACATTTATTGATATAACCAACTTAATCACAGAGGTAAAGTCTTTTCAAAATCTCACCAGTCATATTTTATAGATGTAACGCTGTAATGAAAAAACACACAAACTATATCGAAAATATGATTTTGCAATTTTGAGGTTTAAAAAAAACTATTTCTGATGTACTTGAATATCCATATTCGTCAAGATTTTAGTCAATAACACCAGAGTTGAATTCAATTCTTCTGCGTGATGAATGGTCAATATTGTTATTTATTCTATTTCATCTCATTTTGAAAAGATTGGCGAAATTATTCATTATCAAGAGATGAAAATATCAACTCGATAACAACTCAGTGAATTATTTGTCATATGAAAAGATTGTTGAGACATATAGTCATCCTGATGAAAAAACCATGTAGTGAAATATCATTTTTCTTAATCAATAAAATCAATAGATTGTTTGATGATCTAAAGTTTGTACTGCCACGTTTTAGCTCTAAAGTTTAAACCGTTTTGCGTACGCGATGTTTTACTTTGTCCAGCCCATTTTTATCCAATAGCATTATTTGCGCTGCAAACAAGCAGTGCTTTGTTTTTGCTCATATACACCCGTTCAACATAGCGACCTCTATGTCGCTTTACAATAGCAAGACCATCTATGATTCAAAAGGGCAAAATATATGAATGATCAAAATCTTCTAAGGAATATACAGTTTATTGAATATCAATGATTAATAACAAAGTACTTGTATGAATCATTAGATGGTTTGATCATAGGGCTAGACGAGGTACTTTTTTGGAGGCACATTTCGATAATTTCTTCTGTATTTTCATGCATTAAAAAAGCCCAACAAAAGTTAGGCTAAGCGTTTTCCATGATTTTATCTGTTGAAATTGAATCGCGTGTCTCTCAATCTGATTAATTTATCAATACCTAAATTATCAGTGCCTTGAACAAATTATAATTTATCATCCTGTGTTTCGATCTCTTTTATTTCCACTTGGGATGGAAGAGAATGAGTTAATTCAGGTTGTGTATGTGTTCTCAAATACTCTAAATCACGAATGTTTTTCTGTACTGCAACAGCTCCGAATAGGCTGAGTAAAAATGCCATAATATAAAAGCCTTTTTCGCTCAAAGTCATGTTGGCATTCCATAAACCTAGTGCTAAAAGTACAACACAAATCACCACTGAGACCCAACATAAGCCATAGTAAATAGCGGTAACTTGTTGTCCTTCTAACTTATCTCGAACAATTTTTTGCAATGAAACAGCAGAAAATAATCCATAAAGAATCAAGATGAGGTAATAGCCTTTTTCGTTTAAGAGAATTTGTGCATTAAACAGACCCACACAGTAGGCGGCAGCGCCAGCAAGTAGTGCCACCCAGCTCACTGCAACAAAAGCAGGTGTTGGCTTATTGATATATTGATTCATTGTTGTTCCTAGTTGATATTCTACTGATTTTTATATGTTCTATTATGCTGATTTGAAAAGAGATGGCAAATCTTTTCATTTTTTCTGTTGTATTAATCTATGTTTTAAAGCATAAATCACTGTAAATCTATATTTAAATTAAAGACTTAGTAATATTTAAATCAAAAAAAACCAAAATGAAAATTCATATTTCATTTTGGTAAAGAGGAAAAGATAATGGGTTTGTATTATTTTTTTAAATCCATTAATAAACTAAAGTTATCTAAACGTTTTGATGTGTCATAGATGTCACAAGTGAAAATAAATTCATCCACTTGATATTGTTCAAGCAGTCGATTCAAACCTTTTTTCACTGTTTCTGGTGAGCCAATTTGCGCCATTGCGAGGAAATTTTGCACAGCCATTTTTTCTGAAACAGACCAGCGACCTTCCATACTTTCAACCGGTGGTTTGAGTTTTAAACTTTGCCCTGTCAGCAAAGCTTGAATTCGCAAATAGACACTGGTTGCAAGATATTCAGCTTCTTCATCTGTTTGAGCGACGACAGTAGGTACACCCATAGAGACAAAAGGTTGATCCAAATATTCAGAAGGTTGAAAGTTTTCACGATAAAGCTGGATGGCTTGTCCCAACATTCTCGGTGCAAAATGTGAGGCAAATGAATAGGGAAGCCCTAATTTTGCTGCAAGCTGAGCGCTGAATAAACTTGAACCTAAAAGCCAAACTGGAACATGCGTGCCTTGTCCAGGTGTTGCCTTAATTCTTTGGTTTGAATGAGCATCTGCAAAATAACTCAATATCTCTAAGACATCTTGTGGAAATTGATCTTCAGTTTCTTGGCGACCACGTCTTAATGCACGCATAGTCAGAGGATCTGTACCGGGTGCACGTCCTAAACCTAATTCAACGCGATTCGGATAAAGTGTTGCCAAAGTACCAAATTGTTCAGCAACCACCAGTGGTGCATGATTAGGTAGCATGATCCCACCTGAACCAACTTTGATGCGATGTGTATTTGCCAAGATATAACCCAAGAGCACAGCTGTTGCGGAACTGGCAATGCCATCCATATTATGATGTTCAGCTAACCAAAGACGATCGAATCCTAACGTTTCAGCATGTTGAGCAAGTTCTAAGCTATGTTTAAGAGAAAACTCAACCGTTTGATCTTCACGTACAGGCGCAAGCTCTAAAATAGAAAACTTGGTATTTTTTAATGCTGAATCTGCTAAAGATGTCATTTTTTAACTCAATATAACCATATATCGAAATACTACGATATATGTTGAGTAATGTATATCGAAAATTGTCGATATTTGTGTTTAAAGCTGAGAAAATACGACGGATAAAAAAAATCAAGCATCGGTAAATGCTTGATTGAATATATTGTTATATCAGTAGAAGCGGGAAATTAATTCTACCAACGGTTTTTATATTGACCATAGTGATGCCCGTTGTCATGGCGATAATTACGATTATTATAACGATAGTCTACATTGCGGTATCCGTTACGATCATAACGGTCATTATAGCGTCCATAGCGGTTGTCATAACGGTCATTATAGCGTCCATAGCGGTTGTCATAACGGTCATCATAACGACGATCTTCACTGACTTTTTTACCTAAAGCTGAACCACCAGCAGCACCAAGACCTGCACCGATATATCCACCTGTGGATGTACCTGTCACATTACGACCAACAGTATAACCACCTGCGCTACCTAAAGCGCCACCAATGATTGCACCATTTCTATCGCGTTTATTCGATGCCGCACCAGCGCCAACACCACCACCGATCGCTGAACCAATCATTGCTCCAGTGGAGCCACCCATTTGTTGACCAATTGCTGCACCTACAACACCACCAAGTGCAGATGTTAAGGCTGTATTGGTTGAATTACCTGCATGTGCAGTTGTGACTAGAGTTGCTGCAAGAACAGTTGCACCAAGTATTGCTTGTAGTTTCATTTCAAACTCCTTGTCGAAGCTTCTTCAAATTATTTAACTTGAGCTTAGAATAACGAAACAATTAGCAATAATTATGGATGTGGATGTAAGCAATTTCTGTGTTTTGTTTCTAGATTGTATTTCTTGCTCTTTAATTGGTTCATATTATGTGAATGTTAAACTTTATTCTCAGCGCGATTGATCAGAGAGCATTCATATTAAAATTATGCAACAAGCGAGACAAAATAGAAGATTGAACTCTAAATGCGACTATCACAGCCTAGCACCGCATAGCAAAAATAAGTCGGGTGAGCCGTCAGTTAGATTTAAAATTAGATGAAAATTTAACATGAGTTCGTGAAGATTATTGTTATCTCAATCCGCTAAATAACTTGTTAAATTAATCATATAGGGCTTAGGTAGCGACAATATTATTGACTTAATATAGATGAAATGTTCTTTGCTTTTTCCATCAGCCAATTCTAGCTGATGCCATTATCATGTTGGGTGGCATGGATACAGTCGACCATTAAAGGCGAGTTGTAATCATTTTTAAATATTGAGTGTAAAAGGCTGATATAACAAATAAAAAGCACCCGAAGGTGCTTGATGTCATTCACGGATCAATTAGTGATGACGACGATGTTTTTTGTAGTACTTTTTATTGTACTTGCGTTGATCTGCATGACGGTCTTGAGATACTTTTTTACCTAAAACGGAACCACCCGCTGCACCTGCTGCTGCACCAATATAGCCGCCAGTAGTGCCACCCATATTTTTACCAACAGTATAACCACCCACGCCACCTAAACCGCCACCGATTGCAGCAGCAGTACGATCTCTTCTATTGGTTGAAGCTGCTGCACCACCAGCACCACCCACGGCTGAACCAATCATTGCACCAGTGTTACCGCCAATTTGTTTACCTACGGCTGTACCAACAACACTTCCTAAAGCCGAAGTTGCTGCAATACGTGTTGAGTTGTCAGCATGGGCACTTACTGTAAACATTGAAGTTACTGCTAAAGCAGTACTAAATAAGATTGTATTAAATTTCATCTGTTGCTCCATGTCCTTAGATGGACAGCTCTATCTGTATTCGATGAAGCAAATGTAACAAAAGTTTTTCCAAAAAATGTGGAGATGAACCCGAAAATTGATAACGTTTGGTATCTGAATGTATGTTTTCTATTAAAAGTGATTTTAAAACATGCAAACGCTGGGACAAAAAGGAGAAATGATGAAGATAATACGGTTATGAATAAGCATAAAGCTCGTAAATTGGCAGATAAATTCGTTAAGTTCACGGCAGAGCGCCTATATAAATGTGTCATTTAAATGGCAGAATCGGTAAACTATGCACAATTTTAGAATTTTCTTAGCCATGTGATTGAGGTTGTATTTTAAATCTTAAAATGTGGTTAAGGCTTAGCTTGAGAATGTATTTAAAATGAAAGAATCGTTACGTTTACGATTAGATCAACTTTGTGATCGGCATGAGGAATTAGAGGCATTATTGGCAGACGTTGAAGTCATCTCTGACAATAAGCGCTTTCGTAATTTATCACGTGAGCATAATGATTTATCAGAAATTACTGAAGTTTGGAAAAAATATAAGCAAGCTGAAGAAGATATTGAAACAGCTGAAGTGATGTTAACCGATCCAGATTTTAAGGATATGGCTGTTGAGGAAATCAAAGAGAATAAAGCTTTAATTGAGCAACTCGAATCTGAGTTGAATATTCTCATGATTCCAAAAGACCCGAACGATGCGAACTCGGCATATTTGGAGATTCGCGCCGGCACAGGTGGTGATGAAGCGGCGATCTTTTCAGGTGATTTATTCCGTATGTATAGCAAATATGCTGAGTCACAAAATTGGCGTATTGAAATCTTATCTGAAAACGAGGGTGAGCATGGTGGCTATAAAGAAATCATTTGCCTCGTCAATGGTGAGGGCGTTTATGGGCGCTTAAAGTTTGAAAGTGGTGCGCATCGTGTACAACGTGTACCTGCCACAGAGTCGCAAGGGCGAGTACATACTTCTGCATGTACAGTTGCAATTCTTCCAGAAGTTGATGTAGATACAACGGTTGATATTAATCCTGCTGATCTGCGTATCGATACATACCGCGCATCTGGTGCAGGTGGTCAGCACATTAACAAAACTGATTCAGCAGTCCGTATTACTCATATTCCAACGGGAACAGTTGTTGAATGTCAGGATGAGCGTTCACAGCATAAAAACAAAGCCAAAGCGATGGCGTTATTGGCATCACGTTTAGAAAATGCAAAACGTGCTGCGGCAGATGCTGCAACTTCTGAAATGCGCCGTGACTTGGTCGGTTCTGGTGACCGTTCAGAACGAATCCGTACATATAACTATCCGCAAGGTCGTATGACAGATCACCGTATCAATTTAACCTTATATAAGTTGGATGCTGTTATGGAAGGTGATTTGACTGAACTTTTAGATAGCTTGCATCGTGAATATCAAGCTGATCAGCTGGCAATGCTTGCTCAACAAAACGGTGGATAATGAATATTGCACAGGCATTAGCCTTACGTGGAGAGCCAGAAAGTTATGAGCGTCAAGAGAATGCTTGGTTACTTGAGCATATTCTAAAAATTGATGCTTTTGATTTGTCACTTAAATCAGCCCAGGAATTAACCACTGAACAAGAACAGCAATATACGGATGGTTTAGCACGTATTCAAGCTGGTGAACCTTTGGCTTATGTGACGGGTTCACAGCCGTTCTGGACATTGGATTTAACAGTGAGCAAAGATACTTTAGTTCCTCGTCCTGATACCGAAGTTTTGGTGGAAACTGTACTGCATTTAGATTTACCAGAAGATTGTCGTATTGTAGATATGGGGACAGGGACTGGAGCGATTGCTTTATCATTGGCAAGTGAACGTCCGAATTGGTCTGTAACAGCGACAGATGTTTATGAGCCAACTTTAGAAGTTGCACTACACAATGCTGAAAAACATGATTTACCACAGGTGAAGTTTTATTTGGGCAGTTGGTTCAATGCCTTAAATCGGCAATATTTTGATGTGATTGTTTCCAATCCTCCTTATATTGATGCTGAGGATGAGCATATGCCACAGCTTGCTTCTGAACCTGAACGTGCTTTAGTTGCCGATAAACATGGTTTAGCAGACATTGAACATATTGTTCAGCAGGGTAAAAAGTGGCTTGCAACACAAGGTTGGATCGTGCTTGAACATGGTTATGATCAAGCTGAGGCGGTACAACAGATATTTAAAGGTGCAGGTTTTAAACAGGTTCGAACTGTAAAAGATTATGGCGGTAATGATCGTGTGACTTTAGGTCAGTGGCCCAATTAATTTCTTTCTGTATCAAGAAGGCTTTACTAGGTGTTTGGGTAGACAGATGGTAAAGCCTTTTTTATTTATTCTTGTTTTTTATTCTATAGTCAATCTGTTGAAAAATTCATACAGTAGAATATCATTTCTGTTGATCAATAAAATTAAAGCGATCAATATATTGTTTGATGATATAAAGCTTGCACTGCCACGCTTTAGCTCTAGAGTTTAAATTGTTTTACGTAGGCGATACTTTACTTTTCAGAGATGAAAAGTAACAAAAATCTTCCGTTGAGCGAGGGGTACATCCTAATACCCCCGCTCAACATGGCGACATCCATGTCGCCTCGAGATAGCAATACTGTTTATGATTCAAAAGTACAAAATAAATGAATCAGTCAAATCACTTATGTGAATAATCAGGCGATTTGACTATAAATATTAAAGTGAGTGCCAAAAGCAGTTTTATTTTTCTTAAAAAGTTTTGCACACTCATTTTCATAAGTTCAAGCCAATTATATTACTGATGATCTGCATGACGTGCATATATTAAACTGCTATGAAGTTAAAAATCCGATCAATTAAAAAATCCATATTAAGTCAAATTACTTTTAACCAATTGAATCGGTTCGAGCAATTCCTCGCCCAGAGAACTCAGCATTTCTCTTTCGATTAAACGGGTAATTGCATCTAATGGCAAATCATTTTCTTGTAAGCCAAAAGGTTCTTCGAGTTGCGCACTCAATGCATCCAAGCCTAAAAATAAATACGCAATTAAGCTAACAATCACAGGTGTCCAGATACCCAGACTGGCTTCTAAACTAAAAGGTAGAATTAAGCAGAAGCAATACACGGTACGATGTAGTAATACTGAGTAAGAATAAGGTAGTGGCGTACTCAAAATACGATCGCAACCAGCCTGAATATTTCCCAAAGCAACAATATGTTGATTTAAACCTTGGTAAATAATATCTGAAATTTCACTTTGGTGAAGAGATGATACCATTGTTTTTTGAATCTGCTCTAAAACATATTGTGAGGCATTGATGTGATGAGGCAGTTGATCGAATATAGAGTCATCTAAGGCAACTTTGTTTTTATAGAACTCAATGGCTTGATTCTGATTGCGTAGGCGATTTCTGAGCAAGCAAGTAAAAAGCATGACACGATACATGAGGACTTGACGTTGCTGTTCAGGTAAAACATGACCGTCTCGTGAAATATGGCGAGATGTGGCGATCAATGCACCCCACAATTTGCGACCTTCCCACCAGCGGTCATAACAAGCAGTATTTCTAAAGCTTAAGAAAATTGAAAGAATAATACCAAATACAGTAAATCCAATTGCGGGTACGGCAGGAAAGGTAAAATAATGATGGGAAGATAAATAGACTAAAATTGTGGAGATCAGCACAACGAATGCCAATGCAGGCAAGACTTTGGGAAGAATGGTGCCATGCCAAGCAAAAAGTAGGGCAAAGCTATTACTTTTATCGCGAATGATCATACTGTCTACCTAAATGTAACGGCAACAGTGTTCCATAGGAAAAACCCTAAATGCAAGTTTCAGATAAGGAAATTAAAAAATACGGCTTAGAAAAGCCGTATTTGATTGATTTACGTCCGCCAACGTAACAACCAGTTTTCAATCCATTTCATCATGGTGTCTGTTAATTTACCAAGAACAGCCAATAAAATAATCGCGATAATTACAATATCTGGTCGTGAAGTTTCGCGACCATCACTAAGTAAATAACCAATCCCTTGTGTTGCTGCAATCAGTTCGGCTGCAATCATAAACATCCAAGCCAAGCTTAAACTATTTCTCAGCCCCACTAAAATTCCTGGTGAAGCTGCAGGAAGAATGATTTGAAAAATTATTTGCATATGGCTTAGTCGATAGACTTTTGCGACTTCAAATAATTTTTTATCTACATTATGAATGGCTGAAACGGTATTGGTATAGGTGGGGAAGAATGCACCGATGGCAATTAAAGTAATTTTTGAAGCTTCATCTATTCCTAACCACAATAACAATAATGGAATCCATGCAAGGCTCGGGATTGATTTAATTGCAGAAAATGTCGGTTCTAAAAATGCTTCAATATGTTGGTTTAAACCAACAGCGATTGCAAAGATAAGCCCAAGTGCACTTCCTACAAAAAAGCCAAAGAAAACTCGCCATGTACTGGTATATACATGCGTGAATAAATCACCCTGTGCCAAATCTCGAAAAGATGCGAGTAAACTGCTGGGTGCTGGCAGTAAATAGGGTTCAATCCACCCTGTGCGAACAAGGTATTCGCACAAAAAAATGATTAAAACAGGGAGGGTGATTGCTTTTAGCCATTTCAATAAATGAGTTTTGACTACAGCGTTTTTAACATCTGTAGTCACAATTGTATGTGATGCTGAAGCAGAAATTTTATTCATTATTTCCCTACAACTTTTTGCGCATATTTACTGTCAAATAACTGATCGATGACTTGGTTAACATTGGTACCTTTACGTACTAACTCCTCTTCATTCAAAATCGCTCCTGCCTTCTTTAAGGCATTCAAATGTTTTGTGGTTGGAATATTTTGATCGAGGTTGGTTCGGCTAAGTTGAAGTTTAGCAACTTCAAGTGGTAATTTTGCTTCACGTGCTAACAGTTCAGCAACTTTGTCAGGGTTGGCTTTTGCCCATTTACGTGCTTGTTCATAAGCCTTAATTACGGCATCTATAGCTTCAGGACTTTGTGTTGCAAACTGATCTTTAACACTCAAAACACTATAGCTATTAAATGAAATATTACGATAAAGCAGCTTAGCACTTGATTGTAACTGTGCAGAAGCCATAAGTGGATCAAGCCCAGCCCAAGCATCGACCTGTCCTCGTTCTAAAGCAGTTTTACCATCTGGATGTTGTAAATGTACCAGTTGTACATCGCGTTTACTTAAGCCAACTGTTTCAAGTGCTTGGAGAGTGAAAAGGAATGGATCAGTCCCTTTGGTTGCCGCTATTTTCTTACCCTTTAAGTCCTTTAGTGATTTGATGGCTGAGTTTTTAGCCACCACCAACGCTGTCCACTCAGGTTGGCTTTGAATATAAACAGTTTTAATTGGGCTTCCATTGGCACGACTTAATACTGCAGCCAGCCCAGCTGTTGATGCAAAGTCGATACTGCCACTGTTTAGATATTCGAGCGAACGGTTACTCCCTTGGCTGAACACCCATTTGATCTCTGTTTTTGGCAAGGCTTTTTCTAAGAGTTTTTGCTCTTTGACGACTAAACTTGTTGGAGCATAATAAGCATAGTCGAGTTTTAATATTGTTGGGATGGCAGCGAAAGATGCTGTAACTGTTAAGCTAAGAGCAACGCTAGACACTAAAGCTGTTATTTTTTGACCAAAAGATTTCATAAATACCCCATAAAATTCAAAGAGAAAAACAGAGTAGATATGTATAGTTTTTATGGCATCAGTACAAAAAAGAATAATAGATAAGCACTTCAATAAAACAGAATTATCATTTTTTTGCGATTAATTGATTGATTTTTATATACAATAATTATCCTAATCTGTTTTTGATGTATTTAGTAGATTAGTAGAAAGCGATAGTAAAAAAAATTCTTAGCACTTTTTGCGATTTAAACATAAAAAACGGCTTGATTTCAAACCGTTTTTTATTGAACTACTTTTATATTGGATAATCTTCGAGGCTATCTGCAATTTCAACTTGGTCTAAGGCATTGGTTTCAAGTGCAAGACACAGTGCTACAATTTTCGCTGTATCTGCAATATTTTCTTTTTTCATTGCCAAACCAGATTGGATCGCTTCAATACGCTCTTGCTGGATATCGAGTGCTTGAGCAAGATCTGAAGCATTGTTGATGTTCAGAAAGTCATTGATCGCATCTGCAACATCACGATCTGAAGCTTTTAAAATTCCTTCTATCAACTCATCTAAATGTTCAGTTTGAGCAGAAAGGGAATGGATAAAATTTTGAACTAGATTTTGCTCTAGTACATCAATCATCTTAATCATGTTAGTGACCTGAAAGCTGATTAAAGGGGAGGAGGGTACCACAGGAAGTAAGCAGAAAGACTGCTTTGAATTGAGTGAAAAATATACTAATAATGGCGAATTTGCAACCATGTTCAGATAAGCTGTAAAACTTTATACAAGCTTTTCAAATTTATAAGAATAAAATTAAAATACCTTTAATACATACTTGAGTAAGAACATGAAATCATTTTTGCAAAGCCATTTAAGCTTATTCTTTTAACCTAAATGTTTATGTTCGCGATAAGCACCAGGGCTTACACCAGTCCATTTTTTAAAAGCACGGTGAAATGCACTTGCATCTTGAAAGTTTAATAATTCGCTGATGTCTTGTAAGGTATGCGTTGTTTTGGTTAAAAGATCAATTGCCATGTCACAGCGAATATCATTTTTAAGCTGTTGATAGCTTGTACCTTCGCTTTTTAAACGACGCTGAATTGTTGCTTCAGAAATATTCAGTTGTTCAGCTAAATCACCTAACTCCAACCAAGCACAAGGTGAAAGAGAAAGTAATTTTTTTCGTACCATAGAACTCAATGCCAAAGGATTCTTAAACCTTAATAGCAAGTTTTCAGGACTGTTTTTGATAAATGTATACCAAGATTTTTGGTCACGTTTAATCGGGATACTTAAGTAATTTGCATCGAATTGCAGATAGTTTTCGTCTGTTTGATAAGTGATATGTTCACAAAAGCGAACGCGATAATCTTGATCGTCTTCTGGAGCTGTGCATTTTAATTGTAATTGTTTGAGTAGAATACGTTGATCAGCTAACCAACAAATCAAACTATGAATCAGCATAATGTAGGTAGCATAACAAAACATGGCTTTAGTTTGTAATTTATCTGTAATGACAATGTAGGCATAATTTTCATCAATTACCAATTTACTGGAAAAATCATCAAGAACAAGATTAAAAAATTGTAGGATTTGTTCGATGGCAATGTGAAGTGTATCGGCTTGCATCACCATCTTCGTGAGTAATTTATAGCAGCCACGGCGCATTTGATGAGAATCCATACCAAAGAATTCATCATTCATTTGATCTGCAATTTCAGTCCAAAGTTTTGCATAGCTTGAAACAGCAATTCTTGCTTTGGGCGCATTGAAAAGTTCAAGCGGAATCTCGGCATTGACTAAGATTTTTTCAATATCGAAGCCTTTGTTTTTTGCACCAATCAACGCCTCATGTACGAGTGCAATTGAGATGGTTCCTTTACTTTCAATGAAATGTTGATTGTTCACAGTATATTCCATTATCTTGTGAGCGCATTAAAGACGTGGTTAAGTGACCCAAAAATTCTAAATTGTCCAAATCCATCATACAGGATGCAACTTTTGGAAATTGTACTCAAGCTGGACTATGTTTACTCTTCATCTTAAGTCGAAAATGGGTTTAATTTAAAATCTATAGCTATTTATTTAAACAATGAATTAAGGAAGAAAAATGAAAATTGAAGGAAAAGTCTTTGTGGTAACAGGTGGTGCATCTGGACTCGGTGCTGCAACGGCAACACATTTGGTGGCTCAAGGCGCAAGCGTGATCATGGTAGATATGAACCATGAACTGGGTGAAGAAATGCAAAAACGTCTTGGTGAAAAATCCAAATTTGTACCATTGGATGTGACCAATGAAATTGCGGTAGAACAATTCTTTAAACAACTCGAACAAGATTATGGACAACTTAACGGTTTAATTAACTGTGCAGGTATTGGTCCTTCTGCAAAGGTATTAGGGAAAAACGGTATCCATGCTTTGGATGCATTTCAGAAGGTTTTAAATATTAATGTATCAGGTACATTTAATATGCTTCGTTTTGCCGCAGATGTTATCTCACGTTATGAACTTGCAGCTGGTGAAGAAGATCGTGGAGTCATTATCAACACAGCTTCAGTGGCGGCTTTTGATGGACAAATTGGGCAAACTGCATACGCTGCGTCCAAAGGAGCTGTTGTCGCAATGACTTTACCTTTGGCAAGAGAGTTGTCGCAACATGCAATTCGTGTCATGACCATTGCTCCCGGCATTATGGAGACACCGATGTTGAAAGCTTTGCCACAAAATGTTCAAGATGCTCTAGGGGAAATGGTTCCTTTTCCAAAACGTCTTGCCAAACCTGAAGAATTTGCACAACTTGTTGGGCATATTTGTGAAAATAGTTATTTAAACGGAGAAACAATTCGTTTAGATGGTGCGATTCGTATGCAACCGAAGTAAGTCACATCCCTTTATGCTTTTAGATGGGATTAGCTTCAACTGTTGATCACGCCATTTATAAAGCAAAACACCTGAAAAATAATTGTCCCATACTGCTTAAAAGGCGGTATTGGGCAAATTTGACTTTAAATTTTGTTGATCCGTTCCTGTGCTTGATTTTGAGATAGGAATTTAAATATTCAAAATTGTTAAAAACGAACTAAAAGGGAAGCTCGATGATACTCAATGATGATCAAAAGATGGTTCAAGAAATGATGCGGAATTATGCTCAAAATGAACTCAAGCCAACTGCTGCTGAACGAGATAAGCATTCACAATTTCCGAAACAGCAATTAGCAGCATTGGGAGATTTGGGTGCATTAGGAATGACTGTATCAGAACAATGGGGTGGTGCAGGTTTGGACTATATGTCCTTGGTCGTTGCAATTGAAGAGATTGCGGCTGGTGATGGTGCGATTTCTACCATTGTGAGTGTACAAAACTCATTACCGTGTGGGATTATCCAAAAATATGGCTCAGAGCAGCAAAAACACGATTATTTAATCCCTTTGGCAACAGGGCAATGGCTTGGTTGTTTTTGTTTAACAGAGCCACAAGCAGGTTCAGATGCTGGTGCTCTATTATGTAAAGCTGAACGGGATGGAGATACATGGGTCATTAATGGCACCAAGCAGTTCATCACTTCGGGACAAAATGCCCAAGTTGCAATTGTATTCGCCATGACGGATAAGACTGCTGGAAAAAAGGGAATTTCTTGCTTTATTGTTCCAACTGATACGGAGGGATATATTGTTTCCCGTATTGAAGACAAAATGGGGCAACACTGTTCTGATACTGCGACGATTGTTTTTGAAAACTGTCGGATTCCTGCTGGAAATTTATTGGGAAATGAGGGTGAGGGCTACAAAATTGCCTTATCCAATTTAGAGTCAGGACGAATTGGCATTGCATCGCAATGTGTAGGTATGGCTCGTGCGGCATTGGATGCCGCCGTTGAATATGCCAATGCACGTAAAGCTTTTGGTGTGGAACTGGTTCAGCACCAAGCGGTGGCATTTCGACTGGCTGACATGGCAACTCAAATCGAAGCAGCCCGTCAATTGATTTACCATGCCGCAAGTTTGAAAGATGCTGGCTTACCTTGTTTAAAAGAAGCATCGATGGCAAAACTTTTTGCATCGGAAATCGCTGAAAAAGTTTGTTCAGATGCCATTCAAATACATGGTGGCTATGGCTATGTTTCAGATTTTCCTGTTGAACGGATTTATCGAGATGTGCGTGTTAGTCAGATTTATGAAGGTGCATCAGATATCCAACGTTTGGTCATTGCACGTGCTGTGATTCAATAACACACAACTGAGTAAACTCCTTTTAAAAGCAATACAAAGACCAGCTAAATGCTGGTCTTTGTATTGCTTTTAACGTGGAGGTAGTAGTGTCCAAACACCGCAGAATAATTGAGGCATTTGGAAATTGTGTATGATTTCTAATCATGTTTATCTATACGCATAGGAACAAATGCTGAATGATTCGGCATTTTAATAAGAGCTAGAACGCAGATATATGGAATTGCACATCGAGATGATGTGTGTAACAAATACAAGGATATTGCCATGAAAACATTGCAACAAGCTTATCTAGAATTCGACTATGCAAAGTTGATCGATGAACAACTGGCTGGAAACCCTCAATCAATCAATGCCTATGAAGAGTGTTGTGGGCGCTTTATTGGTTTAAATAAAGTTGCTTTGATCTGGGAAGGAAAAAATGGTGAATCAGCACAATGGACGTTTGAGCAACTTGCAGAAGCTTCTGGACAGCTGGCAAATTATTTTCAATCGATTGGTTTAAAAGCAGGAGATTGTATTGCTGGATTATTGCCACGTACACCAGAATTACTCATTACTATTTTGGCAACATGGCGAATTGGTGCAATCTATCAACCTTTATTTACTGCATTTGAATCTAAGGCAATTGAACATCGTATAACAACAGCCAATACGCAGTTAATGGTCACTAATCAAGAACAACGTAGCAAATTAGATCAAATTGAATTACCTCATATTCTGACAGTCCATCTCAAGGACTCAAGTCAGATAAAAGAAGCTGATTTTTGGGAAGCGTTAACCAAGCAATCAGCCATACATAATCCGGTCATGTTAAATTTTGAAGACGATTTTTTAATGATGTTTACATCAGGAACTACGGGTTTAGCTAAATCAGTTCCTGTGCCACTCAAAGCTGTTTTAGCATTTAAAGAATATATGCGTCATGCCGTTGATTTACGCGAAGAAGATTCATTTTGGAATCTTGCCGATCCAGGTTGGGCATACGGTTTATATTATGGTATTACAGGTCCGCTGGGACTCGGACACAGTATTATTATGGATGAGCATGCATTCAGTGTCGATCATGCCTTAGAGGTTATACAGAAGTATAAAGTCAGTAATTTAACAGGTTCTCCTACGGCTTTTCGAATATTCTTTGGTTTTAAAGAACAATTCGATGGTTCAATCAAAGACCATTTACGTGTGGTCAGTAGTGCGGGAGAGCCTTTGACCCCTGAAGTGATTCATTGGTTTAACCATGATCTAGGCGTTAATATATATGATCAATATGGACAAACAGAGTTAGGCATGGTGATTGGAAACCATCACGCTTTAGCACATCCAATCAAGGTAGGTTCGGCAGGTTTTGCAAATCCTGGGCATCGTTTTGCAGTTTTAAATCAAGATTATAAAGAAGTGACAGTGGGCGAGATCGGAACTTTGGCGATTGACTTCAAGCAATCACCGCTCACTTGGTTTAAAGGATATGGTGGGAATAACCGTAAATCTTTTATGGGAGATTATTATTTAACTGGAGATACAGTTCGACTTAATGAACTAGGTGGGATTGATTTTATTGGTCGTGCAGACGATGTCATTACAACGTCAGGCTATCGTGTTGGTCCGTTTGATGTAGAAAGCACCCTGTTGGAGTGTGCAGAGGTTTTAGAATCAGCCGTGATTGGTAAACCTGACCCTGAACGAACAGAAATTGTAAAAGCTTTTATTGTACTAAAACCTCAAGTTGTTTCATCTGATGAATTAAATGCAAAATTGCAAAACTATGTTCGATCACGTTTATCCAAGCATTCTTACCCACGTGAAATTGAATTTGTGGAAAGTTTGCCAAAAACATCCAGTGGTAAAATTCAACGTAATTTACTCAAGCAACAGGAAGTGGCTAAGTTACAGCAACTGCAATTGGAGGCTTAATCTGTAATATTTTATAAAGTTGTTAAAGCCCCATGCTCTTGCACCCGAAAGGGTGCTTTTTTTGTAAGAGAGCATTTGAAAATTTCCGCAATTTTGAGGGCTTATACTCACCCATATAATGTTTGATTATTCATCAATAAATAAATGCGTATAAATCTATCATTCAAATTCACGATATTGTCATTAATAAAAATTAATCTGCTGTAAATTTCAACAAACGTTAAAAATCATGCAAATTTTAAAACCTCATACGCTATGTTTAAGCCTAGCTTTATTGGGCTGTTCATTTCCAAGTTATGCTCAATTGATGTTTAGTCAATATATTGACGGCACAGCAAATAAAAAGGGATTAGAAATTTATAATCCAGATGCATCCACCATTAACCTTGCAGATTATGAAATTCAACAATATACCAATGGGGCAACGAGCAAAACTGCAACATATACTTTACAAGGAAATTTAGCCAGTAAAGCAAAATTCATTCTAGGTCGTAGTGAATTACAGGCAGAAATTGGGAATAAAGTAAATCAGGTCGCTGGTTTGGCATTTAATGGTGATGATGCATTGGTGCTTTTATATAAAGGAACCCCAGTCGATCGTTTTGGGCGTATTGGTGAAGCTCCAACAGGTGGTTGGGGAACAACATTTAAGAGTGCTGGAAATAGCCTAAGCAGAATAAAAAATAAAAATGATGTGAGTTCAGTAGATCCAAATAGTGCTTTTGACTTGGATAGTGAATGGACAAAATGGTCAGATCGTAATGCCTTTAGTACCTATTTAGGTGCAGATACAGCGACACCACCAGCAACAGCAGTGAGTTGTAGTACAGCAGATACACCCATCGCAGATTTGCAATCTGCAACTCAGAATCAGCAGTATGTTGTTCGTGGTGTAATCACAGCTGACTATCGTTATCAAGATGGATTTTCAGGTTTTTATATCCAAACACCTGACACAAAAGCCAAAGCGAATTTAAGTAATGCCATTTTTGTGTATATTCCTGCTGGAAGTACAGTCACTGGTGGAAAAGTGGGGGAGGAAGTTATTCTGAAAGGACGTTTAACGACCTATCAAAATCAGTTGCAGCTTGATCAACTGAGTAACAATATTGGCACTTGTAATAATCAAGCTGCTAATTTGATCAGTGCAACACTGATTCAACTTCCATTTTCAAGTTTAACGGACGCAACTGGTCATTCACCTAAACGTTATCAGGGAATGTTGGTGAAAATGCCACAAACCTTAACGGTCAGTGAAAACTATGATTATGGTCGTTATGGTCAGTTGTCATTAAGTTTAGGGCGTTTATATATCCCGACCAACTTATATCCAGCAAAATCAGCCGAAGCAGTCGCATTAGCTAAAACCAACCTTCTATCAAAAATCATTTTAGATGATGGATATAATAATCAAAATAGAACACCTTGGCTTCCAGCGAATTTTAATGCTGCCAATACTCTACGTACAGGTTATCAGTTAAAGAATGTTGAAGGGATTTTAGAATATCGTTTCAATGCGTGGCGCATCCAACCCATTCAAAATAAAACACCTCCAGAAATTGTTAAAGATACCAACCCTCGTAATTCAAATGTTCCGGCTAAAGACACTAAGCAAGTCCGTGTTGCGGCATTTAATGTATTGAACTATGACAACTCTCCATTGATTGGTGTCAAACCTGATCGTGGTGCGAATACCCCTTCAGAATTTAATCGTCAACACGCAAAAACGGTGAGTGCGATTAAAGCAATTGATGCTGATGTTTATGGTTTGATGGAAATTGCCAACAATGGTTATGGTGATAAAAGTGCAGTCGCTTATTTGACCAAGGCTTTGGGGGCAGATTGGAAATATGTTATTCCACCCAATATGGATAAATTAGGTACTGATGTGATCGCAGTTGCGATTATCTACAACAGTAAGCGTGTAAAAACTGTGGGTAACCCAGTAGTTTATGATGACTTGACCCAGAAAAACCGAGTCACTATGGCGCAAAGCTTCCAAGCGCTAACTGGGGGTAAAACCTTTACGGTCATACCGAATCATTTAAAATCCAAAGGCAGTTGTCCTGATGATAAAACGTCACCTGAAGCCAATCAAAATGATGGTCAAGGCTGCTGGAATCCAACCCGTGTAACTGCTGTACAAAAGTTAATTCAATGGATTGCAACAAATCCAACCAAAGCTGAAAAGCCTAATTATTTATTGGTTGGAGATATGAACAGTTATGCCAAAGAAGACCCAATCTTAGCCTTTGAAAAAGCCAACTATAAGGTATTGTTAAATGATGAAAAAATTGGTCAAGGTAAATTAGCATATAGCTATGTCTTTGGAGTTGCGAGTGATGCAACGGGTAATGGCGGCGCGGGTAATCTAGATCATGCCATAGCAGATGCAAACTTATATCCAATGGTTAAACGTACTTTTGCATGGCACATCAATGCAGATGAGCCAACAGCTTTAGATTATAATGAAGAGTTTAAAACAGAAGAACAAATTACATCTTTCTATAGTGAAGATGCATTCCGTTCTTCTGATCATGATCCTGTTGTTGTAGATTTAGACTTAAATGAATCAACTACAACAAGTGGAAAAAGTAGTGGGGGAAGTACTGGTTTATGGTCTTTACTTGGCTTGATGTTATTGACAGCAACATCGGTATTGGCACGCGCTAAAAAGAAATAAACTTGAACAGTCCAAACCAAGAGAAACTAGAGATCTAGTTTCTCTTTTTAAATTCAGTCATTTTTATCTTTTAAGGGCAAGATAGCACGGATGAGTGTAAATCCTTGCTGTGAATGTATTTCAAAACTTCCTCCAATTCGTTTCACACGAACCTGCATGCTTTGTAAGCCAACATGTAACCCTGACTGAACCTGATCTACTTCAAATCCGATGCCATTGTCTTGAATGGTTAAAATCAATTGCTGGCGTTCATTTTCAACTAGGGCGACCTCAACATCTGAAGCTTGACTATGTTTTATAATATTGGTCAATGCTTCTTCCGCTACACGCGACAAGGTTAAACAAATCAAAGGCGGTGGTTTGAGTAGCCAATTTTCAGCAAATACCCATGTCGATTCAATTTCCATTTCTTCGAAAAGTTGAACAAATCGATGTCTTAAAGGTGCAGCCCACATGATTGGATTTTCAGGAACTTTTTCACCTAAACTTGTACCTGAGTCAATCACTTGTCGGAGATCATTCCGTAAAAGTTTAAACATGGAGAGCACTTGTTGTTTTTCGATATGTTCACTATGCTCGAGTAAAATCATTGAACGTACAATTGAACCACCCAGCCCATCATGCAATTCATGAGACAAGTTTAAGCGTTCTTGTAAACGCATATTATCGATTTGCAGTTGGTGCTTTTTCTCTAAAGACTGTTCTAAATCAAAAGTAACTGTCTCAACTGTTTCTTCAAGCGTTTGATTGAACTTTTCAATTCGAGAAACGTTTTGTGAAATTCGATAAGCGAGAATAAAGGAAATTGCCAAACTTGTGATTGGTGCTGCAAATGGCGTCCAATAGAGCTCCTGATCATCATGATGGAGCATGATGTAGAGGTCATGAACAATAATCACCAAGTAAATTAGAAAAATAAAGGCTAAAAGTAAAATGTCGACTTTGGGTTTTTTAAAAGCAATCCATTGAAACAGCAGGCAGTTAAAAATAAACACCAGACCTGCATAAAGAAATGTAATCAGTAAGCTTTTGGTCAAATATGCGTTAGGCGTAAAGAGTAATGCTATGATGCAAATCATGAAGCTTGCGAAAAGCAAACGTTCAAGATATTTGTATTGTTGAAGTGCAAAGCGCCATGCAAATAAACATAGACAATATACATAACCCACTAAAAAGACTAAATTCAGTCGAGCTGTGAATAAAGTATCTGTAAATGGAAGGGGTACGGTGGATATAATGTTATAAGCAAATAACACCCAGAAAAATGAGGTTAAGCCAAACCATCCAAACGCTTTTTCTTCACGCCGAAACAACCAAATCGTAAAGCCAATGGTTCCTAGAACAAAGCTGATGATAATATTGATAAGAAATAAAGTACGTCGTTCGAAAATCAGTTGATCATTTTGATTGACAATATCTTCTGCACGCCCAAATCGAATTTTGCCTAAGCCAGAATGTTGTGATGAAACACCAACAACACGGACTAAAATTTCATTTTGCTTATTTTGAACAGAGGAAGACGGAAGAACCCAATATCTTGGCATGTTCCAACTTCTTGATAATGGTTCAACGAGAGACTTATCTTTCCATAACAATTCATTATTACTATAAATTGCACCAGCTAAATTAATACGTTCTATCAAAAGTGCAACGGCTTGATGGTCTTGATTACATTGGTAACGCCATTGAATTTTATACCATGCGCTACCCGTATAGTGAGCCCAACGCTTTTCCCAGTCATCTGGTAATTGAACACGCTCCCAGCCAGATTGAGGAACATGTTCTGGTTGATTCGCCGTCGCTTGTGCAACCTCTATATTAAGAATTTCAAAATGACAGCTGCTATTTGCTTCAAGATGTTGATTTAAGAGATTTGCTTGAGCAAAAGATGCATTTTGCAACATAGCGAAAAGCAAATACAGAAAACCAATAATATTGAGAGTTAATCGAGTAAGCCCATGTTGCGTGCTGTATCGATGGCTTTGGCTCTGTTGCATACCGCAAGTTTCCGATAAATATGTTTAATATGAGATTCAACGGTATAGCGAGATAAATTGAGTTGATCTGCAATTTCCTTATTGCTTAAACCCTGTGAAACCAGCTCTAAAATTCCAAGTTCTCTTTTTGATAAAATACTCTCATTTTCAATTGATTTTTGGCTATTTATCGGTTTATTTCCATTGTTTTTTTCATTGAAGTGTAATTGTTTTAAAATTTTTTGCGCGATAAATGGATCTATAGGCGCACCGCCACGTAAGACACTTTTAATTGAAAGTGCGACTTCAATATCATCACGTTCTTTAAGTACATACCCTGTTGCGCCAGCACTTAATGCGTTGAGAATCACATCTTCAGTACTCCACGCCGAGATTACTAAAACCGTAATGGTCGGATCATAGTTCTTTAAAATTTCAATAAACTCAATCCCATTTCCGTCAGGGAGACCTAAGTCAACCAAGGCAAAAGATGCAGATTGTGTTTCAAGTAATTCTTTGGCTTGCGCTAAACTTTGGGCAAAAGCTAAGTCTGATGTTGAATAGCCAATATTCACCAATATATCTGCTAGCCTTTTTTGTATAAGCGGTTCATCCTCTACTATGATGACAGGTACAGGTAAACTTAACTCATTGTTCATGATGTGAAAAAGCTCATTGATGCTTAATGTATCTAGTTTTTCAGATATTTAGATACTTCGCTATACCTGATAATAGGTATTTTTACGATTTAAACATGATTTAGAACATGAAAATTATAGTTTTTTTGGAAAATGTCTACGGAAAGCAAACAGCATACAACCTAAGTTGATGCCGTTTAAATTTTAAATATGCAGTTTACTCGCAGTAAAAGTACACCACATGCTTTATACCACTTCTCAAATCATGAAGTAGCGCTTCCTGTTGATGAACTAAATTGATCTACAAGCGTACGGCTTGCTTCATTCATACCGATCACTTCAACTTGAACATTATTCTGTAGAAATTTATTTTGTACTTGCTTTAACATATTGACCGAGGTGATATCCCAAATATGCGCATGAGTTAAATCAATAGTGACTTTATCTGTTGTTTCATGAAAATCAAAAAATTGAAAAAACTTTTCGGCACTGCTAAAGAAAATCTGACCATAAACATAATAGTGACGGCTTTGGTCTTCGGATAATTCAGAACGAACACTGACTCCGCTTTCAAGTTTATTTACCAAGAACAGTGCAGATAATAGAACGCCAACCAATACACCCAAAGCTAAGTTGTGGGTCATCAATACAATAACAACCACTGTGAGCATGACTGTATTACTTTGTTTAGGATGTTTGGAAAAGTTTTTGAGCGAATCCCAATTAAAAGTTGTGAATGCCACCATAATCATAATTGCTACCAAAGCAGCCATTGGAATATATGCCAACCAATCTTTTAAAAAGACCACTAAACACAGTAAAAATACTCCAGCGACCAGCGTTGACAAACGTGTACGTGCGCCAGAAGAAACATTGATAATCGATTGTCCAATCATTGCACAACCTGCCATACCACCCATAAATCCACTGGCGATATTGGCAATACCTTGACCACGACATTCTTTATGACGATCGCCTTCAGTTTGCGTGACTTCATTGACAATTGTGGTTGTCATCATGGTTTCAAGTAAACCTACAGTTGCCAATGTAACTGCATAAGGAAAAATGATTTTTAAAGTATCAAGGTTAAGCGGTATTTCAGGAATAAGAAAAATAGGCAATGTATCGGGAAATTTGCCTAAATCACTCACAGTACGCATATCTGTGTTGAACAGCATTGCGACCAGACTAAGTACAATGATACATACCAAAGGTGAGGGAATCAGTCTGCCAATTTTTGGAATATATGGAAATAAATAGACAACAAGAAGTCCTAATCCAACAAATAGATAGGCGGTCAAATCCATTCGTTGCAATTCGGGAATTTGTGCGACAAAAATTAAAATTGCTAATGCATTCACAAATCCATACACCACAGATTGAGAAACAAAACGCATTAATTTTGCGACTTTGAAATAGCCCGCGAGGATTTGAATAATGCCTGTTAAGATTGTGGTAGCAAATAAATATTGTAGACCATGATCTTTGACCAAAGTCACCATAAGCAATGCCATAGCGCCTGTAGCAGCTGAAATCATGGCTGTGCGACCACCAAAAAAAGCTATGGTCACCGCAATACAAAATGAAGCATAAAGCCCGACTTGAGGGTCAACACCCGCAATTGCAGAAAATGCAATAGATTCAGGAATAAGTGCTAAGCCAACGACTAATCCAGCGAGTACATCTGTACGAATATTGGAAAACCATTCTGCTTTTTTCAGACTAATCACTACAAACCTTTCATCATTCTTTAAAGATGCGTATGTTAAAACATCTTTTAGTGAAAATGCAGCTAAGTTTGACTTGAAAAAGTCTTCGTTTTGCTGAATATTCAAGTTGTAGCAGTTTTATAAATTTAAGCTGATTTGCAAATTTCTATGTTTCTTAACTTGAAATTACCGATGAAGCCATTTACAACTTAAACAG
This sequence comes from Acinetobacter sp. Tol 5, assembly GCF_019702905.1. NCBI lineage: Bacteria > Pseudomonadati > Pseudomonadota > Gammaproteobacteria > Moraxellales > Moraxellaceae > Acinetobacter > Acinetobacter sp. Tol 5. The sequence continues at coordinate 1,894,695 of NZ_AP024708.1, forward strand.
TCATATAACAAGGATTAGATATGAAGTTATATTATTCACCAGGTGCATGTTCTTTAGCTGCTCATATTCTATTGAATGAAATTAATGTTGATTTTGATCTGGAACGTGTTGATTTAAAAACGCATAAGACAGAAAAGGGTGCTGATTATTACGAAATTAATCCAAAAGGCTATGTTCCCGCTTTAGAAATTAATCCAGGTTTGATTTTGACTGAGAATGTCGCGGTTCTTCCTTTTATCGCTCAACATGATCCAAAACAAGATTTGATCCCACCATCTGGTTTGGGACGTGCCAAAGTATTGGAATGGCTAGGTTATTTAAACTCAGAACTACATGATGAATATGCTGTATTTTTTGATCCAGCAATAACAGAAGATGAGAAAGTGCGTGGCTATGCTACATTAGATAAAATGTTGAAATATATTGATGATTATTTGGCAGAATCAGAATACGATTATTTGGTTAACGACCGTTTTGGTCCAGCAGATGCATATTTATTCGTGCTAACCAACTGGTCGAATTATATTCAACATGATTTAACGCCGTTTACCAATATTGTAGCTTTACGCAATAAAGTGGCTGAACGCCAATCTGTGCAAATTGCAATGCGTGATGAAGGGCTGATTCCTTGATGTACTGATCATTTTAAAAACACCTTCGGGTGTTTTTTTATGCATGATCTATTGCCATCGCATTTCGAACAGTACTTTAAATCATGTGTTAATCATAATTGTTGATTTTTAGTCAATAATATTTTGCTTATTTTTGCATTTTTTGCGATAAAAATTATCACTATAGTGGCGCCATAAACTTAATACATAGCTGAGACACAGGTGAGCAATGAGTAATATTTTGATTGTAAATGGCGCAAAACAGTTTGCACATTCAAATGGTGAATTAAACGATACCTTGACCACTTTAGCTGAACACGTATTATCTGATTTAGGGCATAACGTTAAAATCACTCGTACAGATTCATCTTATGATGCTCAGGAAGAAGTAGAAAAATACCTTTGGGCAGATACCGTGATTTATCAAATGCCAGGATGGTGGATGGGCGCACCGTGGACAATGAAAAAGTATATTGATGATGTATTTACCACTGGTCATGGAAGCTTATATGCCAATGATGGTCGAACTCGTTCTGATGCTGCTAAAAAGTATGGTTCGGGCGGCTTAATTCATGACAAAAAGTATATGTTGTCACTGACATGGAATGCACCTATAGATGCATTTGATGACCCAGAACAATTCTTTCATGGCGTGGGGGTAGATGGTGTTTATTTACCTTTTCATAAAGCCAATCAATTTTTAGGTATGCAAAGTTTGGATACGTTTATTGTGAATGATGTCATTAAAGCACCTCACGTTGAACAATATGAGCAGCAATATCGTGATCATTTGAATCGCCTTTTTGCTTAAGTAATGCAAATTAATAGCCCATTGACAATGCTGAGGAAGAAAATGTTAACGATTATTGCTGAAATTTATGCTCATCCGAATGGCATACATAAACAACAGATTATTCAAGCCTTTAGGAAAATCACGCCAACAGTACTGCTAGAACAGGGCTGTCATGGCTATCAGCTTTTAGTTGATGCCAATGTCGATGTGAATTATCAAACTCAGGATGCTGATTTGATTGTCATGCTTGAAAAATGGGAAAGTATTGAGCATCTTAATGCTCACTTACAAACAGAGCATATGCAAGCATATCAGCTTGCAGTCAAAGACCATGTGGCTGAAGTTAAAATCCGTATTTTAGAGCACGGGTTCTAATACTGCTTTTCTTCAAACTGTTGCTTCTCCCTTTAGGAGAGGCTAACGGTGAACATAAAGCGCAAAGTTGATCTGTTCCAATTTGAGTAAAGGTGCTTTGTTTAATTTTGACTGTGATATTTGTGGTGAACGTTTAAGGTCAAGCTCAGGAGTGCTTAAGCTCTGTTTGAATTTTCTGGTTAAAAAATCAGTACTTTCACTACGACTATTGCCTGATGGTCGATCAAAGTAATGTAAATCGTAGCTAATTAGATAAAATGCTTGGTTTTGATAACGGAAGCTATATAAATTATTAAAAACCTCCCATGACTCACAACGAAACCCAAAATTTAGAGAGATTTTGAGTAATCCATTCTGGATAATGGGGGAGTGGTCTACGATCAGAGGGTCAATTAGGCATTTCTTTTCATTGCTGTTTTCCCTTGGCAGTGAATCGTTACTGGCGATTTGATGGTAAGTTTGATCATCTTTAAATAAAACCAGTAATTTTCGTTCATTTAGGTTCAGTCTTTGATTTTCTGAATTTTTATCATATGAGTCATGATGAACAATATTTTTGGGGTCAGTATTTTCAATAATCAAAGCAAGATCGGGTTGTTGATCACCATTTAAATCACCTTCAGCTTTACCCAGTATTTTCCAACCTTTGGGAACAAAGCCTTGAAGATCTGTTTCAATGCTATTTGCCAAAACTAAGTTTGAGCAGTTTGAGAGCGCAAAAAATAGACAGAATAAATTTTTACGATACATTGTTTTGATCCCATATAATTTTTATTAAACCTATAATGAATTTGTTTTTATCATTCATTTAATGTCGGCTTGATCAAGTTTAAAACGTTTTTATTCATATTCTCCATAGTTTTTAAAGTCAATTCGTTCCAGTGTGAGTGCATATTTTTGTTTTAACTTTGACCATGATACTTGGGCAGTTTGCTTTTGATCTTCAAAGCCATTGCCACCCGTAGTTTTTTTGATTTTTCCTGTTAAAAAATTGATACTTTTTGCATTGGTTTCACCAGACGCACGATGGAAGTCATTAACATCATATCCAATCAGCTGAAAAGATTGATTTTGGTAGCGAAAAGTAAAAACATGATTGCTCACATACCATGAACCACAACTGAGCCAATAATGTAAATTAATTTGCACTAATCCATTTTTGATGGTGTGTGGATTACCTTCGCCTAAAGGGTCGGCAAGACAAGGAGATTCTTGGTCTCCTTCGCTGGGTAAAGTGGAATTACTTGCTGCAAGACGATAGCCTTGAGGGGATTTTAGTAAAATTAATAGCTTTCGTTGGTTTAAATTCAGTTGAGGGTTACCTAAGCGATCATTGGTCACAATATTTTTGGGATCAGTATTTTCAATAATCAAGGCAACATCAGTTTGCCGGTCACCATTTAAGTCACCTTGTGCTTGGCTCAATACTTTCCAGTTTTTAGGAATAAATGATTGATAGGGTGTGGTGTTGTTTGCACAAGCTAAAGTTGAACAGGTCGTCAATGCACGAAATAAAACTAAATCAATTTTGTTTTTCATTATTTTTTTCTCCAATAAATTGAGCACTAAAATTGAAAACTAACGCTTCATTCTCCCAAGGTATAGTTTCCACAGTGTAGCTTTTGGCTGACTTGATTGTTTTCCAAATCACTTTAGGTGGCGTTTCAACTTCAGCAAAAATATTTGGAGTTGTGCTGAGTTTGGCTTTATGTGTCAAAAAGTTAATACTAATTTCGTCTTGTTGACCAGTAATTTTATCCAGATAAGATGAGTCATAGCCAATTAAATGGAAGTGATTTTGGTTTAGTTTAAAACTATATGTGGTAATTAAACCATAGGTATTGCTACACGATGACATACTATTGAATAACAATTCCAAACGTTGATTTTTTATGTTTAAAGATGAATCATCAAGCGCATCTTCCGCACAAGGCTCATTTGCACGGTAGGTCCACTTTGGAATGTGTTGACTTAGTTTGAGTTGTAATTGCTGATCCGTTTTTAACAATATCAAAAGTTTACGTTTGTGTAGATGTTTGTTTTTCGCTTGGATGAGCAGTGCAATATCTTCTTTTCCATCCTGATTCAAATCACCCTTGGCTTGAGAAAGTATTTCCCAATCATGCGGTACAAATTTTTGTAGAGCGCCTGTTGATTGATTTGCAAAACTTATGACGGGTAAACAAGCCATCATGAAAAGACATGTATTTATTATTTTAAAAATCATTTTTCTCAATTGATTTATTAACTGTTTATTAAGATATTTTCAGTCTAAAAGAATTTCGAAAAACCCTTTTAGACAATCTAAGTCTTTGAGTGAATCATCAACAAGCGATTTGGTTGAAGTTATTTAAAGAAATAACCTGTTTCAGGTGAACTTGCATTTGCCATTCGCTTACGTGGCATGCGACCTGCCAAATAAGCTTCACGACCCGCTTCGACAGCTTTTTTCATTGCTGAAGCCATCAAAACAGGATTTTGTGCAGCAGCAATTGCTGTATTCATTAATACACCATCACAACCCAATTCCATTGCAATAGCTGCATCACTCGCTGTACCAACACCAGCATCGACCAACACTGGAACCTTTGCATTTTCTTTGATGATGGAAATGGTATGTGGATTTAAAATTCCAAGCCCTGAACCAATGAGGCTGCCTAAAGGCATAATCGCGACACAACCCATACTTTCAAGTTCTTGTGCAACAATTGGATCATCCGATGTATAAACCATCACTTCAAACCCATCATCAATAAGCGTACGTGCTGCTTCGAGTGTTGCGGTCACATTCGGGTACAGGGTTTTTTCATCACCCAAAACTTCAAGTTTGACCAAGTTGTGTCCGTCCAAAAGCTCACGTGCCAACATACAGGTACGTACCGCACTATTGGCATCAAAACAACCTGCGGTATTTGGAAGGATGGTATATTTCTCAGGTGGAATCACCGACAATAAATTCGGTTGATCTGGATTTTGTCCAATATTTACACGTCGAATAGCAACCGTCACGATTTCAGCACCACTCGCTTGGATGGCTAAATCTGTTTCCTGCATGTCTTTATATTTGCCTGTGCCGACAAGAAGACGAGACTGGAAGGTGCGTGAACCAATAATAAGTGGCGAGTTTTTAGTCGTTAAATCTAGCATGGGAGAGCTCCAAATTAGCCGCCACCAACCGCATGAATGATTTCAATACGATCTTTTTCAGCAATAGGGGTGAGTTCAAGTTTGCTTTTAGAAATGATCATTTCATTCATTTCAACCGCAAAGCGTTTACCTTCCAGTGAAAGTTCTTGAACCAGTTGTAAAAGATTTTGGCAAGAGGTTTCTTGGGGCTCACCATTTAAGAAAATTTGCATAGACATTCCATTTGATTGCGCAAATTGTGATTTCAAAAGTTAAAACAGAATTATTTTGCGTATTTTAATGCATTCCAGGCAAGCACCAACCATCCAGCAATCATCAGTGCACCGCCAATCGGTGTAATTGCACCTAAGCCACGTGGTAAGCCAAGTGCCATGATATATAGCGAACCGCAAAAAAATAGAATTCCGATTTGGATCAGCATAAAACTGGCTTTGATTGGAAGTTGAGGAATGACTTTACTGAGTATTGCCAATGCCAATAAACCGAGGGCATGATAGAAGAAATAATCAGTTGCTGTTTGCCACCAAGTCAACTGTGCTTCTGTTGCTCGGGTTTTTAAACCATGCGCCCCAAATGCACCTAAGATTACTGCAAGTGCTAAATTCAGTGCTGAAATTGCAATCCACATAAGCCATTCATCTGCATCAATTTGCGCATAACCATAACATAAAATTTAACTCGGATTAAAGGCAAAATCTATGAAGATACGAGATTCAATAAAACTTTAAGCAAAATAAAAGGGCAGATCGCCCTTTTATTAAAACCGATGTTTTCACGGATAGAAGTTAGTTGGATGACATGGCAATCTTAATTTTATCCATGGCATTTTTTTCTAATTGGCGAATACGTTCAGCTGAAACATTATATTCTGCCGCTAACTCATGTAATGTAGATTTATCATCATCTAACCAACGGCGTTGCAAGATATTTCTTGAACGATCATCTAACTGTTCCATCGCATCATGTAAAGCCGAAGTACTTTGTTCTTCATAATCTTCTTCTTCAACCAAACGCGCAGGATCATAACGGTTATCTTCTAGATATAATGCAGGGGCAACATGGGTTGAACCTTCATCATCGTCATCACCTTGAGCTTCGAAAGCTGCATCATAAGCAGTCAATCGACCTTCCATTTCCAAGACTTGTTCTGGTGTGACATTCAAGTCTTTGGCAATTGATTGTGCTTCTTCAAGGGTCAGTTTTTTGCTCGACTTTTTAAGACTACGTAAATTAAAAAATAATTTACGTTGCGCCTTTGTGGTCGCAATTTTGACAATTCGCCAGTTGCGGATCACATATTCATGAATTTCAGCCTTAATCCAGTGCACTGCAAAAGACACTAAACGCACACCCATATTAGGATCAAAACGTTTAACAGCTTTCATTAAACCGAGATTACCTTCTTGAATTAAATCACCTTGTGGCAAGCCATAACCTGCATAACTGCGGGCAATATGAACCACGAAACGTAAGTGAGACATCACTAACATTTTTGCAGCATCTAAATCTTGATCATAGAAATAACGATCAGCTAACTCTTTTTCTTGCTCAGCTGTCAAAATTGGAATCTGATTTACGGTGCTGATATAAGCACCTAAGTTAACACCTGGTGCAGATAAGGACAGGGGCATCAACTGATTGCTGCTGTCACTCATGAGTTCTCCTTATAGGAATTTCGTCGTATTACTAATGCATTCATCTTAATTCGAATATTGTACATAAGTAAGAAAATTTGGGTATAGAAATGTAAATATATATGCCAATTTGCAAAAAAAATTTTTAATTGAAAATAATTAAGATTCAATTAAGTAATGAAATTCATGCTCGGATACTTGAGTCAATTGACAGTCGAGCTGATGTATTTCGCAGTAACGGGCAATGTCGATCATACTATGTGGGTCAGATGACTTTAACAAGAACATTTGCTGAGGCAGTGCTTTTTTTAATTCACGTTTCAACATTAACAAAGGCATAGGGCAGGGTTTACCCATACTGTCAATTTCAATTGGATTTGTATCAATAGGCATTTGACCTAAAGTTTCATTCATTTTATGGCAAAAATATAACACTGTTATGGAAGTATTATTTTAGCAAGTTTCTTAGAACTACCCAACACAATTTGCAATATTCTTGCGTTGATAAAAAATAATATTTAAGGTGTTTAAAAAATAAGCTTGATATCGAAAATAATTATCAAAAAAAATTCTATTAATTGTCATAAACCCATGTTAAGCTCGTTGCGTATTTAGGATTTGTCAGAAACAATTGTTGTTTTGAACCCTATTACAAATGGATGTAACCGGGATTTTGTTAATAGTTTTACAGAATGATTACAAGCTTTGAAATTACAAAATATTTTAAAACTTTGTTTGCTCTGCTGTTTGCAACACCGGGTGGTCCCTTTTCTTAATAACTGAGGATTAACTTATGACAGCTCGTGAACAAGGCGTAGTTAAATGGTTCAACGACACTAAAGGCTTCGGCTTTATCCAACGCGCAGGCGGTGATGACGTTTTCGTTCATTTCCGCGCTATTCAAGGTGAAGGTCATCGTTCACTTCGTGACGGTCAACGTGTTGAATTTAGCGTTGTACAAGGTCAAAAAGGTTTTCAAGCTGAAGAAGTTCAGCCTTTAGACTAATCTTAAATTTTTAAAAATTTAAGTGGCGCTCCAATTTTTTATAAATTGGGGCGTTTTTTGTTTATAATGGGCGCAATTCAAAGTGTCTACAGTTAGAGCTCGTATTTATGTCATCAGGTTTCGAAACCCTTAATTTACATCCGCAACTTAAACAAGCGATTGATGCTTTAGGGTTTAAAGAAATGACCCCCATCCAACAAAAAGTATTGAAGTATACTTTGGCAGGTCATGATGCAATTGGGCGTGCTCAAACAGGTACTGGAAAAACAGCAGCATTCTTAGTCAGTATTATTAATGATTTGCTCAATAATCCGATTCAAACACAGCGTTTTCGTGGTGAGCCACGTGCTTTGATTCTTGCACCTACACGAGAGCTGGCGATTCAAATTGAAAACGACGCCAAAGATTTGGTGAAATATAGCGGTTTAAATGTCGTCACTTTGGTCGGTGGTGTAGATTTTGACAAGCAGAGAAAGCAGTTGGATCAAGGTTTTGTTGATATTTTAGTCGCAACACCAGGGCGTTTAATTGATTTTACTGAACAAAAAGAAATCTGGTTAGATCAAATTGAGTTTTTAGTCATTGATGAAGCTGACCGTTTATTGGATATGGGCTTTATCCCTTCAGTAAAACGCATTGTGCGTTTTTCTCCACGTAAAGAACAACGTCAAACTTTAATGTTTTCAGCTACTTTTAGTTATGACGTACTTAATCTTGCACAACAATGGCTTTTCGAACCTGTCACTGTAGAAATTGAACCTGAAAAGAAAACCAATGCTGATGTTGAGCAACGCGTTTATGTGGTCGAAAAGAAAGACAAATATAAGTTATTACGTGAAATTTTAACGGATGAACCAATCGAAAAAGTGATGATTTTTGCGAATCGTCGTGATCAGGTCCGTAAATTGTATGATCATTTGAAGGCGGATGGTTATAAAGTGGTCATGCTGTCTGGCGAGATTGCACAAGACAAGCGTTTGAAAATGCTAGACCAATTTAAAAATGGTAAACATAACATCATGATCGCAACAGATGTTGCAGGTCGTGGTATTCATGTAGATGGTGTATCGCATGTGATCAATTTCACGCTACCTGAACAGTCTGATGATTATGTACATCGTATTGGGCGTACTGGGCGAGCTGGAACACAAGGGGTAAGTATTAGTTTCTTGTCGGAAGATGATGCCTTTAATTTGCCAACGATTGAAAAAGCCATTGGACAGAAATTACCTTTGACCCGTTTAGAAGGTTATTGCTAAACACATAAATTAACTTGGCATAGATCAAATTAAAAATCCCACTTTAATCGTGGGATTTTTAATTCAACTCATCGTATTAGTTGGCTTTACAGCTAAAGGTTAAAGTGCTTTGGTAGTCAGTATCTTTTTCAATACCATAATTTTTACCCATAACCGAGCCGATTACGCCAGCCGCAGCAGTGATCATTTTACCGGTCTGCTCATCGACCACACCATTTAAACTGCCATGATATTCAGTTTTTTCATTGATTAAGACAGGTGCCGCTTTTTTGCCACAAGTTTTGTTGGCAGCAACAATGGCGTTATTTTTTGCCGTAATTTGATCTTTACCTAAGCCTGTGACTTCATATTGATTGTCGGCTTTTTGAATTGCTAATGTTTGTGTTGGGTTTGATGCACATGCACTAAGAAATAGTGCAGAACTGGTAAGGAGCGAAAGAGCTGTAAATTTATTCATATTGACTCCGAATCATCAGTGAAAAATAAAAAGAATTTTATTAATTAGCTATGATTTGAACATAGAATATGTGCTAAATATTGAAAAACATGTATAAATTTTGCAGTTTTTATGGGACTTATTGCTAAAAGCGCCTATTTGTTGGTCATGATAATTCTCAGAAAATAAAGTTTTGTCTGAGAGTTATTTAAAAAAATAGACATAGCTGTTGAGTAAATTTCTGCTGAGATAGCGTAATGATTTTAGAGTGTGCTAATCTTACAAACAGTTCATTTAAATAGATTACAGCTAGCTCAATGTCAGATTTAAATTTCAAAGCAGTACATGACAATATCCACAAACGTCAGTCCATTGGTCATTTGATTGAACCTGCGCCCTCACATGAGCAACTGAATGTGGCATTTCAGGCAGCGCTTACAGCACCCGATCATCATCGTTTAAAACCGACACAATTTATTGTGATCGAAGGTCAACAGCGCGAAGCTTTTGGTGAGTTATTGGCTCAATCTATTGCGGACTTAGGGGAAACTGACCCAGTTCAAATTGAACGGGTAAAACATCATCCATTTCGAGCACCGATTTTGGTTTTGGCTGTGACTAAATTTCAAGATCATCCCAAAGTTCCATTTTTTGAACAGACATTAAGTAGTGGCGCAGCGATTCAAAATTTTTTATTGTCTTTACAAGCACAAGGTTTTGCAACAATGTGGCGTAGTGGGGCAGTGGTTGAATCTAAACACTTAAAGTTAGCACTTGGTTTAGATGAACGTGATTTAATTTCAGGTATTGTCTATGTGGGTACTGCTGCAAAAGAAATTGCACCGCGTCCCGAAAGTGACACTCAAGCATATGTTCATTTTTGGCAGAATTAATCACAAAAATAACGAGATCTCAACTGTGAAAACTCGTTAAACATTTACATGTAATATTTAGGATAGGTTTTTAGGATAATAATAATGTCGGATTTACGCTTTAAAGATTTAATTGAACCCGTGGTATTGGATCAAAAAACAGCATTACGTGTGACTGTACTCGGTGGTGGTAGTTTCGGCACAGCAATGGCGAACACAGCAGTACGCAATGGTTGTGACACCATGATTTGGATTCGTGATGAAGCTATCGCGGCAGAGATCAATGCGACACATATCAACAAACGCTATCTTCCAGACTTTCAATTAGAAGCAGGGCTACGTGCTGAGTCAAATTTGGAAAAGGCTGTACGTGACCGTGACATTATTCTGGTTGCTATTCCTAGCCATTCATTTCGTGATGTGTTGCGCCAGATCAAGCCGTTCATTAGTGCACAAGCTGTGGTGTCTTTAACCAAAGGTATTGAAGCCAAAAGTTTTAGTTTCATGAGTGATATTATTCGTGAAGAACTGCCAGAAGTACCTTATGGTGTACTTTCTGGTCCAAACTTAGCCAAAGAGATTGTGGCTGGACAACCTGCAGGTACAGTCATCGCAAGTGACAGTGAGTTGGTGCGTTATGCAGTACAACAGGCTTTACACAGTGCATTATTTCGGGTCTTCGGCAGTGATGATGTACATGGTGTCGAGCTTGGCGGTGCATTGAAGAATATTTACGCTGTGGCAATGGGTATGGCTGTGGCGTATAAAGTAGGTGAAAACACACGAAGTATGATTTTAACCCGAGCATTAGCAGAAATGAGTCGTTTTGCTGTTAAGTTGGGTGCTAATCCATTGACATTCCTCGGCTTATCTGGGGTTGGGGATTTATTTGCAACCTGTAATAGTCCATTGAGTCGAAACTATCAAGTTGGTTTTGCATTAGGTTCTGGAAAGACACTGGAACAAGCGACGAAAGAACTGGGGCAAACCGCAGAAGGCATCAATACCATTGTACAAGTAAATGCGCGTGCTAAAGAATTGGACGTTTATATGCCGATTACCACAGCACTTTATGAAGTTATTTTTGAAGGTGCACCACCACTCAATATCGCAGTTTCCTTGATGAAAAATGGACATCGAAGTGATGTGGAGTTTGTGTTGCCACACAATGAGGTTTAATTGATTACAATTTGAGGTTGAGAGATAGATTTGTAACAAAGGCTCGTTATAATCAGTGCGGTATTAAAAAGGAAATCTTATGCAACTGACTTTGGTGCGTCATGGTGAAGCAGCCCCAGCAATCAATGGTGTGGACAGTAAACGTCCTTTAACAGAACGTGGGCATTTACAAGCGGAACAAACAGCACAATTTTTAAAAGAAACAGTACAACCAGATGTATTTGTTGTGAGCACGTTATTGAGAGCACAGGAAACATTGTCCCATATACAGGCTTATTTTCCTGAAGTATCAGTATTGATCTGTGACAAAATTAAGCCTGAAGATGATGCAAAATTAGCAATTGAATGGTTGTCACAATTACCATTTGAACGTATTGTGGTGGTATGTCATATGAATGTGGTTGGGCATATTGCTGAACAACTGACACATGAGCATTTTAATCCTTTTGCCTTGGCAGAAGCTCGTATTTATGAGCAAACGGTCATTGCAAATGGTCTATCTACTCAAAATAAAGCCTTTATTCCAACTGTATAAAAGCATTGTTAAAAGAACACACGGCAGAAAACGATAAATGTTGTACTTATGGATGCCTGAAGCCAATGGGGTTTGGCAATGGTCTCGAGGAAGTGATTGGACTACATCTTCGAGTCTGGAACAATTAATACAAGATATTAAACTTTACCAAGGTGAAGAAGCGGTTGTGTTCTTTCCAAGTCGTGAAGTGCAAATTCTTCAACAAAAGTTTAGCAAAGCTCAATATAAACAATTGGGCGCAGATGGTGTTAAATATTTACTTGAAGAATATGTCATTTTACCGATTGACCAAATGAAAGTGTTTTCGCACTTTCAGCAACCCGATCAAGTTTCAGTATTGGGTGTGAATCAACATACGATCACTACAATTCAGCACTCTTTGTCTTTGATTCCTTTAAAGATTGTTTCTTTATTGCCTGACTTTCTAATGTTGCCTATTCCAGAAGAAAATCAGCTGATCTTAGCCAATGTCAATGGGCAATTGTTGGTGCGTGAGAATGAGTTTCTAGGTAATTCAATCGATGATCTTGGTCTGTATTTGGATTTTGCAGATCGAGAAAAAACTTTTTTATATAGTGCGTTGACTGATGCACAAGCGACCAGTTTATTTGCTGTAGCGACAGCTGAACAACGTGAGCCATTTAATTATCAGTTTACTGAAATTAAAAAGGCAAAGCAGCATCCATTTAATGTCTTGCCTAAAGCCAAACAGGCAAATGACGGAGTGTCTCGTTATTGGCAAGCATGTGCAGTTTTAGTGGTGGCTTTGATTGTTGCACAGCTGAGTTATGATGCTCTGCGCTGGTTTAAACTGAAAAAAGTTGCCGATCAAACAGCATTGATTGCAGTAGATCAGTATAAAAAATGGTTTCCCAATGAACAGCGAATTACTGAGGAATCTGTTCAACGTCAGTTTAAGAATAAACTAGAACTTAGTCAGGGTGCCAATACACAGGCATTGCAATTGCTCAGTCGTGTTGGTCCAATTTTGATGCAGCATCAGATTATTGCCAATCGGGTTAATTATGAAACTTCTGTCTTGAATATGGATTTAGTTGCCAAGAGTTCAGAAGCATTACAGACATTGGTCACGCAGTTAAACCAACAAGGTTTTAAGGCGGAGCTGGGTAATATTCAGACACAGGGTGCGACTGTGGTTGGTTTAGTGAAGATACAATGATGAAAACAATGGAAAGCTTTCAAAACCGTTTAGACACGTGGTCCGAAAAGATGACTGACAATTTAGAAAAAATGTCAGCACGTGAACGTATTATGGTTATTTTCACAACGATTTTTGTAATAGTTGCCGCCGTTGGTGCAGCCTTGTGGTATACCCATAAAGCTGCTGAAAAACAGCAGTTGCGTTTAAATGAAATGAAAGACCTCGTGGTTTGGATGCAAAGTAATGTAGTCACCATGAAACCTGCGGATGATTTAGCATTAACCACCGCAGATAAAATTCAACGTGTTGCACAACAACAAGGACTTTCAGTGGCTTCACAACAGGTTGGTGAACAATTTCAAATTGTTGCACAACATCAAAATTATGCTGTTCTGGCAAACTTTCTGACTCAAATCGCGCAGATGGGTGTTAGCTTGGAAAAGATGGAACTGGTTAAAGAGGGCGCACAGATTAAATTAACAGCGACGGTACAGTAAGTACTGAAAATAAACACTGTTCAAGCATAGCCTTTTCAGCATACTGTGCCTATAATGTGGCAACTTAAAAAGCAGTAGACTTTTATAGCTATGTTGTATTCACTTGCTCGCCCTTTGTTGTTTTCTTTAGCACCAGAGCGTGCACATGAACTCACATTATCCATGCTTAAATCTGCCCATAAATTGGGTGCGATGCGTCAAGCTGTTGCGTCAAAACCAGTCACCTGTATGGGGATTGAGTTTCCTAATCCAGTTGGATTAGCTGCAGGTTTGGATAAAAATGGTGCATATATCGATGCCTTAGCGGGTTTGGGTTTTGGTTTTATTGAAATCGGAACCATTACACCTAAACCACAAGAAGGCAATCCACACCCACGTCTTTTCCGTATTCCACAAGCAAAAGCCATCATTAACCGTATGGGTTTTAACAATGATGGGGTAGACAAATTGGTTGAGAATGTCAAAGCAGCAAAATTTAAAGGCATTCTTGGAATCAATATCGGAAAAAACGCCACAACGCCTGTTGAAGACGCTGTTTCAGATTATTTAATTTGTCTAGAAAAAGTTTATCACTACGCATCCTACATTACGGTGAATATTTCTTCACCGAATACGAAAAATTTGCGCTCTTTACAAAGTGGTCATGCACTGACTGAACTTTTAGAAACCCTCAAAAAACGTCAGTTAGAGTTGGCTGAGGAATTACAGCACTATGTTCCGCTTGTTCTCAAAGTTGCACCAGATTTAGATGCAACAGATATTGAATTTATTGCTTCACAATTGTTGCAGTTTAAAATTGATGGGCTTATTGTAACCAATACAACTTTATCTCGTGAAGGTGTCGAAGGTCTACCATTTGGTGATGAAGCTGGTGGGTTATCTGGAGCACCTGTATTTGAAAAGAGCACAGCTTGTTTGGCTGCCTTTTCAAAACTATTACAGGGTAAAATTCCGTTAATCGGTGTTGGTGGAATTTTATCGGGTGAACACGCTGTTGCAAAACAACAGGCAGGTGCGAGTTTGGTTCAAATTTATAGTGGTATGATCTATACAGGTCCTACACTGATCAAAGACTGTGTTAATGCTATGACCTAAATATGAATACCCTAGACATTATTATACTGATTATATTGCTCATTGGAGGGCTAAACGGTTTGCGACAAGGATTCGTGAAAGCCTTTGCGAACTTGATAGGATGGATTTTTGCACTGATTGTTGGTGCTAAATATGCCAATATCATCGCACCTTCCATGTCTGCACTCAGTCAAGATCCTGTGGTGCAAAAAATTGCAGCATTTGCATTTATTGTCTTGGTTATTATCGTTTTAACATGGATTGCAACAGCAATTCTCAATCAAATTTTAAAGACCTTAAAACTAGGTCCTTTAAATCGTTTGGCAGGTGGTGCACTGGGGACCTTGAAAGGTTTATTCATTGTCCTCATAACAATGCAAGGATTAGGTCCTTGGGTTGACAGTTCGCCAACGTGGAAACAGTCAAAATTTATTCAAACACTTTTGCCGTTTGCACCCTTAGCTTCAGAAATTTCTAAAGATGCTGCAAATGAAGCATTAAATCATATACAGTCACAAGCGCATTCCGATGACGCTGCTGTGAGAAATACTGAACGATCATCAACATCTGAAGAGGATGATCAATCAGCACATTCGACAAAAAATCCGTTTTATTAGTCCTAGCTGGTCTGCGAGGTAGTTATGTGTGGAGTCGTTGGTATAGCAGGTAAAGCACCTGTAAACCAAATGTTATTTGATGCGTTGACGATGTTACAACATCGTGGACAGGATGCAGCTGGGATTGTGACTTGTCATAATGGTCGTCTTTTCTTGAGAAAAGACAATGGTATGGTTCGTGATGTATTCCATACTCGCCACATGCGCGCATTGCTCGGTAACTATGGTATTGGTCATGTTCGTTATCCAACTGCTGGTTCTTCAAGCAGTGCTGAAGCGCAACCTTTTTACGTCAACTCACCTTATGGGATAACTTTGGCGCACAATGGTAATCTTACCAATGCTGCTGATATTCATGATGATCTGTTTAAAACTGACTTGCGTCATATGAATACAGATTCTGACTCTGAAGTTTTGCTGAATGTATTTGCACACGAATTACAAAAATGTGCATCATTAAAGCCATCTCCAGACGATATTTTCCATACAGTTAAACGTGTACATGAGCGTTGCAAAGGTGCCTATGGTGTTGTTGCAATGATTACTGGACATGGTTTGGTGGGGTTCCGTGATCCAAATGGTATTCGTCCATTAATCTATGGTTCGCGCCTGACTGAAAATGGTGAAAAAGAATATATCATTGCTTCAGAGTCAGTTGCGATTACTGCATTGGGCTTTAAAGTTGAGCGTGATATTGAGCCGGGTGAAGCGGTATTTATCAACGCTGAAGGTGAGTTCTACTCCCAGCAATGTGCCAGTCAACCACGTTATCGTCCGTGTATTTTTGAATACGTGTATTTTGCACGTCCAGATGCCACTATAGATGGAATTTCTGTCTACAAATCACGTTTGAAAATGGGTGAGACGCTGGCGAAGAAAATTCTTCGTGAATGGGGTGAAGCGCATGATGTTGATGTGGTTATCCCGATTCCAGATACAAGCCGTACATCTGCTTTAGAATTGGCGAATATTCTCGGGGTGAAATTCCGTGAAGGCTTTATGAAAAACCGCTACATCGGTCGTACCTTCATTATGCCAGGTCAACAACAACGTAAAAAATCTGTACGTCAAAAGTTAAACCCAGTTGAACTTGAGTTTAAAGACAAGAATGTGTTGTTGGTGGATGATTCGATCGTACGTGGTACGACCTGTAATGAAATCATTCAAATGGCACGTGACGCAGGTGCAAAAAATGTTTATTTTGCCTCTGCTGCACCGATGGTGAAATATCCAAATGTGTATGGGATCGATATGCCAGCTAAAGCAGAATTGATTGCATCTCATCGTAGTGTTGAAGAAATTCAAAATATTATTGGCGCTGATCGTTTGATTTTCCAAGATTTGGATGATTTAAAAGCTGCGGTGAGAACCAGTAAAGTACCAGAAGTTCAAGAGTTTGATTGTTCGGTTTTTGATGGCGTTTACGTGACTGGCGATATTGACGAACAATATTTAAATGATCTTGAGCAAAGTCGTAATGATACTGCGAAAAAGCAAAAAGATGGTTATATTGATGTCAATATTGATGCATCTTCGGTTGATCTATGTGGTATTAAAGAAGAGATGTAAATCAGAATTGATTTTCATTGAGAAAAAGCGGGAAGTTCCCGCTTTTTTCATTTATAGTGTTTTGCAATGTAATGAGGAATTTTACATTGAAAGATGTCAGCCATTATTTGATAAAAAACAAGAATATGTTGTGGTCTGCGAGTATCTGTTTGCTTGCAGTCATATTGACTATTTTTATTCTCAATACCGTTTTGGGGTTATTGGTACATTATGTCGATCGTGAACAGCAAATTTGGTGGCATGTTTTAAGCCCTTACTGTGTTGGGTTGATTATTATCATTATTGGCTGGTCAATTGCCTATGAATTTTATGTTTTTCGTACTGGTGGGCACTCATTAGCCAAACAGTTAAAAGCACGTCGTTTAAGTCAGATCGAAAGTACCCCAGAAGAAAGTGTAGCAATTCATCTTGCAGATAAATTTGCAGAAACCTTTGAGATTGATGCACCGACTTTATATGTTTTACCGGATGAAGTTGGTGTTAATGCCTTAACTGCAGGTTTCCACCCAAGAGATACGGTAATTATTTTAACTTGGGGTGCATTGCAGAATCTTGATGAATTAGAACTTTACGGGTTGTTGGGGCATGAGTTTAATCAAATTTTGTCTGGCGAAGCCCGTGAAAATACTCGACTTAAGATTCTTTATAGCGGACTGATTACATTTAGTCAGTTAGGAAGCAAAATTGCCAAGCAAGGTTTTAATCGCTACAACGCCAAAGGCAATCATCATAAATTTGAAACCAGTTTTGTTGCTGTGGGCGGTGTGATTTGGCTATTGGGTAGTATGGGAATTTTAATCAATCGTTTGATTAAATATTTCACATTGGGTGGACGTACTTTTTATAATGACTACAAAACGAAGAAGTTATTGCTGAATAATGCTAATGTGCAGACTTTATTACGTATTTATGTGCATCATGCAGGTTCGCAAATTCATAGTGAATTTTCAGAAGCAATTGCGCATATGTGCTTTGCCAATTCACTGAGTCCACAAAGCTGGTTGAATATTCACCCCAACATTGAAGATCGGATCTATGAGTTGAATCCGACTTTATTGCAAGATTTGCAATTAGAAAATTTAAAAAAGTTGCGCAGTCAGCCGTTATTTAGCTTGTTGCGTCCATTAGAAGAGTCTTCTGGTGAAGTTTATAATCCGTGGGTGTCACCACAGCCATTGCCTTTGTTACGTTTATCGCCCATTAGCTTTGCCCTGAATGATGCGATTAAACCCTTAAATCCAGAAGTGCGCCGTCAAATAGAACGCTCAGATTTAATCCAGCGTGCAATGCAGACTGCGACTGGGTCACGTGAGGTTATGGTTGCAATTTTAATGATTCGGCAATATCGCGAGTTTATTCCATCTGATGCTGCGGTGAGTCGAGCCATTATTGACTCATTGTTAAGTATGGATGGGCGTATCCACATCCAAATTTTTCATGATGCTTGTGAAAATCTGGGGAATATGCCTGCAACGAGTGCGCGTCAATTTGTAACGAAACTTGCGAAAATTATTCAGGAAGATGGCGAAATAGGCTTGTTGGATGCGCTGTTAATCGAGCGGGTAAAAGCTGAATTACATTTGCTACCGATGCATACACCTTCATCACTTGAAACAGTGAAACCTCAGATTGTGCGTTTAATTGATGCCTTATTGCACGTTCAACAAATCAACAGTGCCAATCAGCTTGATGTGCGTTATGAGATTTTAGAACGTGTTTTATCTAAAGATGAATTAGAGCTATTTGAAGAAATATCTGATGAGCCGATTGATTTAGGAGAAATCTTAAATGACATTGCAGGCTTGTTGCTACGTGATCGTTTAAGTATTCTTGGTGTTGCAGAAATTTGCTTATGGAATGATCGGATTATTACCCAAGATGAATTGGATGTATTGCAATTATTGTATTGGCGACTTGGTTTTAAGTCAGATGATATTGTAGATCAAATGCAGAAGAAGAATAGTGTAATGATTATTTAAGTAAGCTTTTAGAAACAGCGCTTTTAGATTTAGAAATACAACTTTTAGAAATAGAGTTAAGGAAGAAAGCTAAGCAAAAGTGAAGCATTTTAAAGCAAAGCAATGGTTCTAACACCGTGCACAGAGACATGATGTTAGAACCGAAGCTTTAATTAACTTGCCATTGCATCTACAGAAAGTTCAGCAACAGTTGGTTTGGCTTTTTCAGCTTTTAGACCTAATTTATTAAATAACTGTTTGTCTTTGCCTTCACCAGCATTCGGTGTGGTTAATAACTTTTCGCCACTAAATAACGAGTTTGCACCAGCCATAAATGCCAAAGCTTGATCTGAGTCGGTCAGTGATTCACGACCAGCAGAAAGACGAATATAGCTATGTGGCATGATAATACGTGCAACTGCAATGGTACGAATCCACTCAGTAACATCAAGCTTTTCTACATCAGCAAGCGGTGTTCCTTCTATTGGAACTAACATATTGATGGGTACAGATTCAGGATGTACAGGCAGGGTTGCTAATTCATGTAATAAACCAATGCGGTCATTGCGGTTTTCACCTAAACCCACAATTCCACCACTACAAACTTTCATACCTGCGTTACGCACATGATCTAAAGTGTTTAAACGATCATCAAAAGTACGGGTGCTGATAATGTGTGAATAATATTCACGGGAAGTATCTAGGTTGTGATTGTAATAATCTAAACCTGCTTCATGAAGACGCTCAGCTTGTGATTGGTTGAGCATACCTAGCGTCATACATGTTTCTAGACCGAGTGCTTTCACTTCACGCACCATTTCTAAGACATATGGCATATCGCGTTCATGTGGATTACGCCAAGCTGCGCCCATACAGAAACGAGAAGAGCCGGATTCAAGTGCTTCTTTGGCTTCACTGATGACTTTCTCTACGGCGATACGCTTTTCAGCTTCTAGTTTTGAGTCATAGCGTGCAGATTGCGAACAATATTTGCAATCTTCAGGGCATTTTCCTGTTTTAATTGAAAGTAGAGTACTGACTTGAATGCTATTTGCTTCAAAATGCTCACGATGAATTTGTTGAGCCTTAAAGACTAAGTCTAAGAAAGGCTGTTCATATAAAGCTTGAATTTCTTCACGAGCCCAGTCATTACGTACTGTCATTAGTTTAATCCATGATCATCATTATCTATCCCTGTATATAATACATAATTCATGCCAATTCCATAGGGCAAAAATGTCCAAATATGATGGTAACTTACGATTGAAAAGTTCAATCATATAGAAAACTAAAATTATAAATATAGTCGCAAAGTTAACCAGATTTCTTGAAATTTACTTACTAAATTTTATTTTTAAGATTTTAAAATTTCTGCGTTTTAGTCATTAAAAATTAAAAAAAATAACAACTTTGCAAAGATCTGAACATTAAAAGTCAGTCGTTCGATAGACCAGAATATATTTATAATGAAGATTTTTTATTCAGCTGCTCTGCAATAGCCCAGTCAATATGGACTTGCACAACTTCATCATGCGATGTGCGATGTTGGGTCAAAGCTTGAATAATTTCGCTTGAATATGGTGCATTGCCTAAACCTATTACGATATTTCGCATAAAACTTTGATAACCTGTGCGGCGAAGTGGGCTACCTTCAGTGCAACTTAGAAATGTCTGTTCATCCCAGTGCCAGAGGTCTAATAAACTCATTTGGTCCAAACCATGTCGAGGGTTAAAATCTGTGATGGATGCGGTTTTAGCAAAACTATTCCAAGGACAAATCAGTTGGCAATCATCACAGCCAAATACACGATTTCCTATACCACGCCTCAAGTCTTCAGGGATGATTCCTTTATATTCAATGGTTAAATAGGCAATGCATTTGCGTGCATCAAGCATATAAGGTTCGACAATGGCTTGAGTTGGACAGATGTCAATGCAGGCAGTACATGAACCACAATGTGACGTTGCTGGTTCATCAAATGGTAAATCCAGTGAAGTGAAAAGTTCACCTAACACAAAAAAGGAACCTGATTTTTTATGAATGAGTAGGGTATGTTTGCCTGTCCAACCCATTCCTGCATTTTCAGCAAGTGATTTTTCAAAAACAGGCGCGGAATCTGCAAATGGGCGTGATACAAATTCACCCACTTTATCTTTAATGATTGTGGTTAAAGTTTTTAAACGCCCACGCATAATTTTATGATAATCACGCCCACGAGCATAACGTGCGATGATGGCCAAATTAGGCTCATCAGGAACATAGCGTGGTTTAGGTGTTTCGACCAAATAATTCATTCGCACACAGATGATACTTTTTGTGCCTGGAACCAATAAGGTAGGATCAGCTCGTTTTTCTAAATTTTCCTCTAAAAACTTCATGTCACCATGATAACCACGCTTTAAATATTCTTTAAATCTTGGTAATTCAGCTTGAGCATCAGGACGTGCAATGACACAATCAGCAAAGCCCAATTGCAAAGCCTGTTGTTTGATCCAAGCTTTTAATTCTTGAGGATCAAGCTGTTGCAAAGAAATTGATGAAGTGGTTGATGTTGCTGACATAGTGATCAATGTGCTGGAAAAAGTGAAAATAAAAGGATAAATACATGCAAACTGAAGTTTATCATAGCCATGAAATTCAAGCATGGGAACGTCGATGGTTTAGTCAACAAAATAGTGCTTTTGGTTTAATGCAACAGGCAGCATGGTCGATTGTTCAGCATTTGCTTCAACTCTTTCAAAATAACTACCCCGAAGTTAAAACGATCGCAGTTTGGTGTGGTCATGGAAATAATGCAGGCGATGGTTACTGTATTGCTAGTTATTTAAAGCAAAGTGGCTATGCTGTAGAAATATTTGCCGCCGAGATTGGTGCATCGACTGACTTGAAGCAAGCCATTCAACTGGCTGAACAAAATCAATTAAAAATTCATTTGGATTTTGATCTTCAAGCATCTTTTGATTGTCATATCGATGCCTTGTTTGGTATTGGTTTAAATCGTGATTTAGATCAAGCATGGCAAACCATCATTCAAAATTTTAATACGCAAACAGGGATTAAAATTGCCGTCGATCTACCAAGTGGTTTAAATGCCAATACAGGTCAACCACAACCTATTGCGACCAAAGTAGATTATACGTTTACTATTTTGGGGCTTAAAGCTGGACTATTTACAGGGCAGGGTAAAGAATATTCTGGACAAATTGAAACGATTTCTCTGATTCCAACTGACTCAGCACTAAAAGCAGTAGCACTATTAGCGCCTCAACAAATTCAATTGCCACAACGTCAAGCCTTTGGACATAAGGGCAGTTATGGGCATGTCTTGGTCGTTGGTGGTCATGCAGATATGGGGGGAGCAGTGATCTTAGCTGCTGAGTCTGCATTTTGTGCGGGTGCTGGAAAAGTGAGTATTGTCTGTCACCAAAAACATCATACGGCTATTTTGGCGCGATCACCTAATATTATGGTCAAAGATATTAATGTGTTTACTGAAGATGAGATTCAATCTTTAATCAATCATGTGGATGCAGTGAGTTTTGGTATGGGCTTAGGTCGAGATGATTGGGCAGAACAACAATTTTCAAAATGGTTTAAACCCATCTGTGCAAGTACACATTTACAAGTAGTTTTTGATGCGGATGCGTTATGGTTTTTGGCAACGCAAAACACCCAACTCAGTCCAAACACTTATCTGACACCACATCCCGGAGAGGCAGCGAAACTACTCGATTGCTCCATTGCTGAGATTGAGTCTGATCGTATAGCTGCCATCCACAGGCTAAAAAAGAAATACTCAGGCAAGTGGGTATTGAAAGGAGCAGGCAGCTTAATTCTCGAAGATAAGCTGTGGATTTGTACTGCAGGCAATCCTGGTATGGGCACTGGCGGAATGGGAGATGTTTTGGCAGGAATGATTGCCAGTTTAAAGGCTCAATTTGCCGAAAATGTGCAATTACATGATATTGTCACTTTACATGCACAGGCTGGTGATTATCTTGCACAACAAGGTATTCGTGGTTTACAGGCACAACATATGGCACATGCTGTGTACCGTGTGATTAATTCGTGTCAGGAGTAAAATAGACAATGTATGCGGTTAAACTGTTGATATATGGTAATGTACAAGGTGTTGGCTATCGTCGCTGGTTTGAGAAAGAAGCGCTACAGTTAGAACTCAAAGGTTATGTCAAAAACTTAGTATCCGGTGAGGTTGAAGCGGTTGTCGTTGGAGATGAGCAAGCAATTCTACGTTTAATTCGTCATTGTTATGTCGGACCGTTAAGGGCTGAGGTCACCAGTATTGAACAGTACAAAATCAATCATGATTTAGATTTTACTGATTTTGAAATGATTCGTTAAATCAGCCATTTGGCATAAAAATACTTGTAGATATATTAAAATGATCACTAAAATATTTTTATTCAGTTGCTTTTTGATGTGTAGTATTCACAGTAGTGTTGTTGCGCAAACAAATGAAAAAATGGCTGAAAATCATCATGCTAAAACTATTCTAAAAGATTTAGACTTTAAAACAGTGATCAATACCTTTTATCAAAAACAGCTTCAAACTACAAAGATTGATCAATTGGATCAGCAAAATATTTCCTATATCGGCATTAAAAATGCAGAATATACCAATGCTTTAAATAGTGATGATGCGGTGGTGGTGTTTAGTCCCGCTCGTACCTATCGAAATGCACAAAATGAATTACGTTATGTGTTCACAACGACTGAAGTTTCAGTAGATAAAAATAACCATGAGCTTAATTTTTGTGGGGCATGTGCGACTTTTACCCGAGTTTACATCTTTAAGAAAAATGCTTCTTCACAATTTGAACTGATCAGCCAAAGTCAGGATGAAAACAGTTGGATGAATGCTGATTTTAATTATTTGCCATATCCGACCTCAGATATTGTAAAAAATATTCGTAAAGTGGGACCACAAATCAAAGCCTATGTGGAAGAACAAGAATTTAGTCGTCAAGGTTACTCAAGCACCACTTTATATATCGTTCCTTTTGATGAAAAACCGTATATTAAAAAGTTAATTGTTGCAGAAATTGGCAATGACAATGAAGTCTCAGGGAGTGAGCAAATTTATAATACCCAAGGTGATTATCAATTCCTAAGCACCGTACATGATGGTTTATATGATATTGAAATTGCCTATACAGGTACCCAACGAATTTATATCGCAGATCGTGCTAAAATTATCCCTATAAATGAAACCCATGTTTATCACTACAATGAGAAACAGCAAAAATATATTCGAGTGAAATAAAATGTTAGAGAAGTATTTAATTGTTGGAATTGTTTTTGCAGCATGTATTGTGTTGATTATATACACGCAGATGGATAGTCGTAAAAAAGAAGATAAAACACTGAGCTTCAAAGAGAAGTTACAGAAAGAGTTTCCGAATTATAAAATTCTTGAACGAAATCAAAGTTTCATTATTTCTCGTGAGGGTAGTAACCCACGTATTCCAGAAGAATTGGTCTTAATTCGAGTCGATCCAGAACAGAAGAAAAATTTGAGAAACTCAGGAAAGATGTTGATTGCAACGTACTCTAAACAACCCAGTATTCGAGAGGTGCGTAAAGATGCACTGCCTTATTTAAATTAACTGAGGCGATTGAAATATAGCGAAGTGGATTCTTATTTAAAAATTTTCTAATTCGATAAAATATTTTGGCTTGATCTAAGAACGTATAAAACTTAATTTTGTATATTTACAGGCTAGGTACAGATGAGGCTTCATCTGTACCTTGATTTATAAATTGTAGATTGTGTGAATTATTAGCGTCTACGACTACTATTGCGGCTACGTCCTCGTGCCATACCACCTAAGGCATTCAGTACAGCTAACTTACTCATACTGCCTGAAGCATGTGCGTGGCAAATTGCGGCTGCAAGCGCATCAGCAGCATCTTGTTGAGGCTTCACTGAAAGATTCAAAAGCTTCATCACCATCATTTGCACTTGTTCTTTGTCTGCAGCACCATAACCGACAACAGATTGTTTAATTTGCCGAGCAGTATATTCAGCAACTTGCAGATCTAAATTGACCAAGGCTGCAATAGCCGCACCACGGGCTTGACCTAGCTTTAATGCTGAGTCTGGGTTTTGTGCCATAAACACTTGTTCAACCGCTGCTTCTGTCGGACCATGGAATTGAACAATACGATCGATTCCTGCAAAAATTCGTTTTAAACGTTCAGGCATTTCGGTTGTTTCAGTACGAATCGTACCTGCATCAATAAAAGAAAGCTTTTGACCATCTTTTTCAATAATCCCGTAACCTGTTAAACGTGAGCCGGGATCAATTCCAATAATTAAGGGCATAATACTGTTTATCGTAAATCTTGTTTTGATTATATGATGCTATCCAGCGATTGTAAGTAAAATTTTAACTTATTGGCTGTATAATCAAGCAACAAACAGGAGTGCTTGCTTGAAGAGTTTTGTGCAAATTAAAAACCAGCATGTGTATTGGATTCATCGTTTAATCACATTGATCTATCTGCTGGGTTTTATCTTACTCGGTTTTGGAATATTGCAGAAATTTGACTTAGATGCATTGATTGCCTTTTTGATATTAGTATTCGTTTTCGGCTGGATGATGTATTTGCATTTTATCGCCTCATTAGAAGCTGAAAAAGGTTCAGAAAGAGGGCGTCGTATTTCGCGATTTATTGCAGTGATTTTAGTGTTTCTATTTCCGATTGGGACAATATTGGCACTGTATTTATTTTACAAAACATCCTCTAATGAATGGCAAAAATAAAGAAATTAGAGATTAAACACAAAATTACCCTTTAAAAATTTGGGAAAGCCCTTATAAATATATCAGTGATGAAATTCATGGCATTTAATGTATGACTTTCAAAGCTGAAATTTAATTTATCTTTGAGATGCTTTGTTTCGATGAAACTTTTTCCTATTATTTTGATTGGTATCATTCTTGAAATTGCTGTGTGGATTGGCGTTGCACAATTCATTAGTGGTTGGTACGTATTCTTCTGGTTTATCATTGCTTTTGTGATTGGTTTAAATCTATTACGTTCCAGCACTTCAACCATCATGCCACAATTACAGCAAATGCAAATGACAGGAATGATGGGAAATGATCCTGCGATTGCTAAAAAAATGGCAACAGCATTTGCGGGCATTTTATTGATGATTCCTGGTTTGATCACAGATGTTTTAGCCTTGTTGGTGATTTTACCGCCTGTTCAGAATGCAATTAAAAATGCAGGAATGAAATATATGGCGAAAAAGCAGCAAGCCATGATGAATAATATGATGGGTGGAATGGGTAATATGGGGGATGCGCAAGGGCAAAATCCATTTGCAGATTTAATGCGTCAAATGCAGGATATGCAAAACCAACAATCTGGTGGTCAATATCGTGATTCCACAATTATTGATGGTGAAGCACATGAGGTTGAACCAGAACATAAGCAAATTGAACTCAAAGATGTGAATAAAAAATAAAACCATCTCAAATATGATTTAATTTGAAAGCTGAGTTGAAAGATTCAGCTTTTTTTATCGCTAAAATTTGTAGTTTTCAATTCAATATGTTTGATCAACAAAATATTGATCATATCGGGTGACGATTTTTATTGGGTTGAATGATGTAGCTTTGATTGAGATCGACATCGGAATATTAGGTACTTGATTGTTTAGGTACACTTTCTGAGCGAACAAACAATATCACTATTCAAGATGTAGGATTATTTCTTAAATGATTGATCAAACGGTATAATTGGCTCGCCCTAAGCGATAAGATTAAATTATGTCGATGTTATTGACCATTTGTGCACTACATTTTGTAGCACAACTCAGTCCAGGACCAGATGTTTTATTGGTTGCTAAAAGCTCAGCGTCTACTACACGTGCCAATACACTTAAAATTATATTGGGCATATCTGCAGGTGTCGTGGTTTGGGTGATTTTAACGCTATTGGGCTTTACGGTTTTATTAGAACATTGGCCTTGGATTCAGCAAGTGTTGATGTTGATTGGTGGATTCTTTTTGGCTCGAATGGGTTACGCCATGCTAAAGGGTGGTATTGCCACACTTAAACAAAATACCAATCTCGATGGGGTCATTGAACATGCACCTAAAAATTATTTCCTTTTGGGACTTTTTACAAATTTAGCTAATCCTAAAATTGTGATTTATTTCAGTAGTGTTTTTTCATTGGCGTTAAGTTCAAGTGCAGGATTAAACTTAAAACCACAATTGGCAGTGATCATTCCGATTCAGACATTTCTAGTGTTTAGTCTATTGATGTTGATTATGTCGGTTCCTAAAATAAAAGCAATCTATCAACGTTCTGGAAGCTATATCGATATTCTCTCTGGAAGCTTCTTCTTATTATTTGCAGCCTTCCTTTGGGTGGATGTACTTAAAATGTTTTATTGATTTTCATTATTTTGAGAAGTTGTTTTTTCATCATCGACATGTTTTGTTGGGTTCTCGCCAAGCTGTTCTTGGGTCTGATAACGATGTGGATCTAAAGTTTTGATATTGTTTTCGGACTCAGCGTATCTTCGACTACGGTTGGCGCGTTCACGTAAACCACCTTTTTTGATCAGTTGTACCAAAATAATCTCCAAAAAAATTTAATATTTGTCTAGGGGGGAATTATACATAGAATGTGCATGATACAGGATATTGAATACTGGTAGTGTGTGGTGTATAGGTTTGAATTGAGAGTGTTTTTTGGGTTTTAAGCTAAATTTTATCTAAGTTTATGAATTTTAAAGCAAATAAATAGAAACAAAATTTGCTTGTCAAACATTACTATTCATGTAAACTAAAAATGTAGTTAAATTTTTACATTACTTATATGGATATAATAGTAGTGTAATAAATAAAAACAATAATAGTGCGACAAGAAGGAGATCCAAAGATGATTTTACAATATCATTGTGCTTGCTGTAATGAAACAGTGACTTCGACACAAAAAGTTTGTCCGAAATGTGGCTCTCAGCATATCAAAAGCCCATATGGCTTATGGACTTTTTGCTTAGTGGCTTGTTTGATTGTGGCTGTCACCTTTAAAGTTGGGCATTTATATATTCAAAATCATAATACTGAAGCGCCTGAACAAATTTCAATATTGAGTGTTTTACAACAGGATGCTAAGCCTGGTTCACAGTAATTGATTTTTTATTTTCCAAAATAAGATGAAGTACATGCAAATAATAGAGATAAAAGGAAGATAAGTGTTTTTTGATTTAATTTAAATTGAAACTGCTAGAGAGGAGGGAATTTTTTGAGGTATATATTTCCATATCTTTAACAAACAAAAAAGCTCGCATCTGCGAGCTTTTTTACGATGAATTTTTGAGAAATTATAGATTTGCTGATGCTTTAAGCGCTTCAACTTTATCTGTTTTTTCCCATGTAAATGCAGTGTCTGAACCTTCGCGACCAAAGTGCCCATAAGCAGCAGTTTGCTTATACATTGGCTGAATCAAATCAAGCATACGGGTAATGCCATAAGGGCGTAAATCGAAGTGTTCACGTACCAATTGAATAATCAATTCATCGGATACCTTACCTGTATTGAAGGTATTGATTGAAATTGAAGTTGGTTCAGCCACACCAATTGCATAAGACACTTGGATTTCACACTTATCAGCAAGTCCTGCTGCAACAATATTTTTTGCCACATAACGACCAGCATACGCTGCTGAGCGATCAACTTTTGATGGATCTTTACCAGAGAAAGCACCACCACCATGACGAGCCATACCGCCATAAGTATCGACAATAATTTTACGACCAGTTAAACCACAGTCACCCACTGGACCACCAATCACAAATAAACCAGTTGGGTTAATATGGAATTTGGTTTCAGCATGGAACATTTCGGCAGGGATGATCTTTTTCACGATTTCTTCAATCACTGCTTCTTTTAAATTCGCTTGTGAAATTTCAGGATCATGTTGAGTAGAGAGTACCACCGCATCTAAACGAACAGGCTTACCATTTTCATAAGCAAACGTAACTTGGCTTTTGGCATCTGGACGTAACCACGGCAATGTGCCATTACGACGTAATTCAGCTTGTTTTTCCATTAAGCGGTGTGCATATGAAATAGGTGCTGGCATAAGCACATCTGTTTCACGGCTCGCATAGCCAAACATTAAGCCTTGGTCGCCTGCACCCTGATCTTCAGGTTTTTGACGATCGACACCTTGCGCAATTTCAGGTGATTGTTTACCAATCATGTTGATCACAGCACATGTTGAGCCATCAAAACCAAGATCTGTATGGTGGTAGCCAATACCATTAACCGTGTGACGAACAATCGATTCAAAATCGACATTTGCTGTCGTGGTGATTTCACCCGCAAGAATCACCGCACCAGTTTTTACTAATGTTTCGCAGGCAACCCGTGCATATGGGTCTTCTTTTAAGATTGCATCCAAGATAGCGTCACTGATTTGGTCAGCCATTTTATCTGGATGGCCTTCGCTCACAGATTCCGAAGTAAAAACAGCATACTCGCGCATGAAAGTCCTATCACAGTAATTTATAAAGACGCAATATGTTACATCGACTTCAGCCTGAGGACTAGCATTACCTGATTAAAAATCATGAATAAAATTCATTTTTATGTGTTTTTAATTGATATGTTCATTAGGAAAATTGATAAAGGTGCCTGATTTGGGCACATATTGCCGATTTTTAAAAAACAACAAGTTGTTTTAATTGAGCTATTTATTGGTTTTGCGATTAAATTAAACTTTGCTTAGCTCTCTTCATTTTTCATTGTAATTGTGATGAAAACTCACTTTAAAAATTTAATATAGTGCTTTGAGTTTATATAACGATTGATGAAAAATCATAACGGTTATCGATCAGTTTTAATGTCGTTTCTGCTGTATTTCGTTTATTTTTTAATTAATTTGCAACCAAAAGGGATAAATATAGACTTAAGTCTTTACCCTGATCGTTTTTTTTAAGACAATACATCACAGTTTTTGAATATCTATTCATCTTCCTATATTTTTTATTTATTGGACTCTGATCTATGACAACCCCGTTGAATGAACGTCGTATAGCTAACGCAATTCGTGTATTGGCTATGGATGCTGTGCAAAAAGCCAATTCTGGACATCCAGGTGCACCAATGGGGATGGCAGATATCGCTGATGTCGTATGGCGCGAATTTTTAAATCATAATCCAACAAATCCGCAATGGGCAAACCGCGACCGCTTTGTATTGTCAAATGGTCATGGTTCAATGTTGCAATATGCGCTGTTACATTTAACCGGTTACGATCTTTCTATTGAAGATATTAAACAGTTCCGTCAATTACATTCTAAAACTCCAGGTCATCCAGAATTAGGTTATGCACCAGGTATTGAGACGACGACTGGTCCATTGGGTCAGGGTATAGCCAATGCGGTTGGTTTTGCTCTGGCTGAAAAAACTTTAGCTGCGCAATTCAATAAAGATGACATTAAAGTTGTAGATCATTTTACTTACTGTTTCTTGGGTGATGGTTGCTTAATGGAAGGTATCTCTCATGAAGCATGTTCACTTGCTGGAACTTTAGGGCTTGGAAAACTGATTGCTTACTATGATGACAATGGTATTTCTATTGATGGTGAAGTAGAAGGCTGGTTCTCAGATGACACTGAAGAGCGTTTTAAAGCTTATGGTTGGCAAGTTCTTCGTGTAGATGGTCATGATGCTGATGCTATTCGCGCTGCAACAGTTGAAGCACGTGAAGAAATTGAAAAACCAACGTTGATTATCTGTAAAACCATTATTGGTTTAGGTTCACCGAACAAGCAAGGTAAAGAAGATTGTCACGGTGCGCCATTAGGTAATGATGAAATCACATTAACCCGTGAAGCATTAGGTTGGAAAGAAGAAGCATTTGTTATTCCTTCTGATATTTATACGGCTTGGGATGCGAAAGCGAAAGGTTCAGCGACTGAAGCAACTTGGAACGAAACTTTTGCTGCCTATGCTGCAAAATATCCAACTGAAGCAGCTGAATTTAAACGCCGCGTAGAAGGTGATTTACCAGCAGATTTCTTGGCTCAAGCAGATGCATATATTGCTGAAGTCAATGCCAAAGGTGAAACAATTGCAACGCGTAAAGCGAGTCAAAATGCTATTCAAGCGTTTGCACCTTTACTTCCTGAAATTTTAGGTGGTTCTGCGGATTTGGCAGGTTCAAACTTAACCTTGTGGAAAGGTGCCAAAGGTGTTGAGTCTGATCCTGCAGGTAACTATGTACATTATGGTGTACGTGAGTTCGGTATGACTGCGATTGCCAATGGTGTTGCCTTACATGGCGGTTTCATTCCTTATGTTGCAACATTCCTGATGTTTATGGAATATGCACGAAATGCAGTACGTATGTCTGCTTTGATGAAGCAACGTGTGATTCATGTCTATACACATGACTCAATTGGTTTAGGTGAAGATGGTCCTACACACCAACCAGTAGAGCAAATTGCTTCTCTACGTGGTACTCCAAATTTAAATACATGGCGCCCATGTGATACGGTTGAAGCTTCGATTTCTTGGAAATCTGCATTAACACGTAAAGAAGGTCCAACAGCATTAATCTTCTCTCGTCAAAATTTACCATTCCAAACACGTACTCAAACACAAATTGAGAATGTTGCAAAAGGTGGTTATGTATTGGCTGAAGAAAAAGGTGAATTAAAAGCAATCATTATTGCAACAGGTTCAGAAGTTTCATTGGCGATGGAAGCACATGTACAACTTGAAGGTGTACGTGTGGTATCTATGCCATGTGCAGAAGAGTTTGTTAAACAAGATGCTGCGTACCGTGAAGCAGTATTGCCATCAAACATCCGCGCGCGTGTTGCTGTTGAAGCAGGTCATGTGGATTACTGGTGGAAGTTTGTCGGTTTAGATGGCAAAGTTATTGGTATGACAACTTATGGTGAGTCTGCTCCTGCAAAAGACTTGTTCCAATTCTTTGGGATCACTACAGAAGCTGTGGTTGCTGCTGTAAATGAGTTAACTGCTTAATATTCAGCTTTTTAAAGCGATATGAACGCCCCAAAGTGGGCGTTTTTATTTTGTAGATAGTTTTTTAATGTTGTCGGTAAATTCAGCAAATTTTAGTAGCAGTTTTTAGCAAAAGGTATATAGTTGTGCCATTCATTCTGTATTCATGAAATATGGTGATACATATACCATAAGTGAGGAAAATATGAGCCTTTATGAACAGATTAGTGATGAAATCACTTTGATGGATGCGGGTGAGCAAAAGTGGATTGGGCAGGATTTACCACTTGAATCCATGGTTGCAGTAGAGTTGCTATTACAGGACTTTCAAGAAGACAAAATCATCAAGATTCGACGCAAAAACCATGAAAAGCACTCTGGCTTAAAACAGGTTGATCGTGTCTTGGTTGAAAAGCTTTAAGACTAAAAAGCCCCGAAAGGGGCTTTTGATTGATATAGATGAATATAAATAAATCTAAATTGTACTAGCTCAGATCTAGCTCAGTCTGAATCTGAATATTTGAGGTTAATAGTTTATGAACAGGGCAACTTTCTGCAACTTTGAGTAGGCGTTTGTGTTGTTCTTCAGTGAAATCGCCTTTCAGTTGAATTGTTCGCGTAATAATGTTTTGCCCAGCTTCTGGTTCATCTTCTGGATTTAATGCTAAATCAAGTTGCACATGTTCAATTTTCAATCCTTTATGCTTGGCATACATTTCCAATGTGATGACTGTACATGCACCTAAAGCAGATAAAAGAATTTGAATAGGATTTGGTGCAGTATCTTGTCCTCCCTTGTCGTTTGGCTCATCGGCATACCAGATATGTCCTTGAGGGTTGGTTAATGTGACCTGATAAGGGATTTGCGTACTTTGAGCTTGAGCAATGTTTACCATAAAATTATTCATCACATAAAAGACATGTTCTATAAATATAAAATTTTCACTTGATGATCTAGTGAAATTTATTTCATTCTTGATTCCATGTACTCAAACGAAGTGTGGATTTTTGATCATTTGAAATGCCAATTTTTCATTAAATGTATATAAAACAAAGCATTGTATGGGTAGATAAGGTTCAAAGTTATGCATCATAAGATAGCAATTTGAATCGTTGCATATATGCAACATATCGTATTATCAATAACAGTGAATTTGTGTTGGAAGCGTATAGAATAATAGTCATTCGATAGCGAGATTAACAATATGAACTTTAAAGCATTAACATTAGGTTTGGCGGTAGCTTCAGTTGCAACTTTTAGTGTTGCAAAACCAGTTGATTATAAAATTGATCCAACGCACACAGCGACAGTTTTTACTTGGAATCACTTTGGTTTTTCAACTCCATCAGCAAATTTTAGCGACATTCAAGGCACAATTTCTGTTGATAATGCAAAACCTGCTGACTCATCTGTCAACGTGACCATTCCATTGGCAAGTTTAAATACCAATGTAAAAGCTTTGGATGAACATTTAAAAACTCCTGATTTTTTTGATGCTGAAAAATATCCAAACATCACTTTTAAAAGTACCAAAGTACAAGCTTTAGGTAAAAATAAATACAAAATCACAGGTAATCTTACTGTGAAAGATGTGACTAAACCTGTTGTTTTAGATGCTGTTTTAAATAAACAAGGTGTGCATCCAATGACCAAAGCACAGTCTATTGGTTTTAATGCAACAACTTCGTTTAATCGTTCAGCATTTGGTGTAGGTGCATATGTGCCAAATGTGGGTGATAAAATCACTGTGAACATTACGACTGAAGCTTCTGTTCCAGCAAGCAAGTAATTATCAAAACTGGCTTACATTGACAAAAATCAATGTAAGCCTTTTTTTTTGATTTGTCGATTAAGTGGTCTGATTATTTTCAATAAAACAATATTTAATATTAGCCAAAATACCCTATTAAAAATCAGCATTGTTCTTAACGATTTTGAAGGTTTGGGCTCAACAATTTATACATCACTTTTTAAGGTCAATTATAAGTACAAGATTTGAAACTATTCCAATAATGTAGTTTTGATCATTCTATTCATATGAATGAGCTGTAGTTATAGAGCATAAAAAAATTTTTTATTCTAAAGCATCCTATTTCAGGAACGCTCTAAGCAAGCTTATTATTGATCAAGTCAGTGGATAATCAATAACGGTTCAAATAACCGAATGAATTATTTTCATTTTTGGCTGAATTTTTATAATTATTCTTTATACACGAATTAGGCTAATATGGCATGGCGCAATGGACTTGCATATTTATAATATCTCATCACTAAAATAAGAGATTGCGCATACCAACTTTAGCAAGTTGGTTTTTTTTCGATGCAACTTTTATATCATCAGCTGTTGTTAATCAATCTCTTAGGGGATTGTTTTTTGTGCAAAGAACTTTTAGCTAAATCGCTGCCGAATCAAAAGAATACTTATGATAATTCGCTTGCATTTTGATACTTCGCCTGTTTAAGAAATATACTGTAGCTTTATAAAGCTTATGGTTTATTTTAATCTTTAAAAGGCTTATTCATACAGGAAAAAATAAGGCTAAAGCTTGCTTGGTTAAAGCTTGGGATTAGCTGAAGATTCTTATCGATTATGCGCATTGTTGTTGGTGCTTGGCATCAAATGAAATCAAATTTTAAATGTACTGTTTTTCTTTATTTTAAGATTTAGATGAATTTATGGATTAGATTGTTATGGCAATATCTATTTTTAAATAAAAAGTCTAATGTTTGATTTTTAGCTTTGTTTTTATTCATCATTTTTTAAATCAATTAAAAGTAATAAGGAAGATTCTCAATGTTCACTACAGCAAATAGCATTCTAATCATTGTTGCATTATTTGATGCTGCAGCTGCAATCGCACATTTGGCTTGTCTTGCTATCGGTGGTTCAGCCTTTCGATTTTTAGGGGCAGGTGAACGTCTAGCAGGTGAATTTGAAGCGGGTAAAATTCAACCGATTTTGGTGACCATTTTGATTGCGCTCATTCTTTTTTCATGGTCTATTTTTGCACTTTCTGGTGCTAGGGTAGTGGCTCTACTCCCATTCACGAAATGGATATTAATGGCAGTTTCAAGTGTATTAATCATCCGTGCTTTGGGGTTTTCCTTATTGAAACCCTATTTTCCTGAAAATTCGATGAAGTTTTGGCTTATTTCATCAGGCATTTGTTTTGTAATGGGAATCGCTCATTTGTATGGCGTAATGTCACTATGGAATCAATTATAAATCATAGGTGAAAGAGGGAGTTTTAATTTAGCTTTGGTTATCACCATGAATCATTAAAGTTTGTTTTGATCTAGAAATGGCTTTTCGATTTGACATGTATCGGAAAGGATTATATTTTGTAAATGATTTTAATTATCATTTAAGGTTTTAATCCAATGAACATGAAGTTAAAAATTGCAGTGCTGGCAATGACTATGGGATTCAGTTTCTCAGCAAATGCCGACTTTAAGCAAGCACCTTTACCATATAGTGTTAACGCATTGGAACCCGCAATAGATGCAACGACAATGGAAGTTCATTATGGTAAACATCACAAAGCCTATGTTGATAATTTAAATGCGCAAATTAAGAATTATCCTGATCTAGATCAGCTCAGTATAGAAGCGGTTCAAGCACAAATTTCAAAATACAATACAGCAGTGCGTAACAATGGTGGTGGACATTTTAATCATGCATTTTTTTGGGAAAGCTTATCTCCAACAGCATCTTCAGGAAAACCTTCAACGAAATTATTAAAACAAATTAAAAAAGATTTCGGTTCATTTGAAAATTTTCAGACAAAATTTAATGAGGCTGCAACCGGTCGATTTGGTTCAGGGTGGGCTTGGTTGATCGTGCAACCGAATGGCAAATTGGCAGTGAGTTCAACACCCAACCAAGATAATCCTTTGATGGATGTTGCAGAAGTAAAAGGGACACCGTTATTGGGATTGGATGTATGGGAACATGCTTATTATTTAAAATATCAAAATCGTAGAGCAGATTATACTAAAGCATTTTGGACAGTTGTGAATTGGAAAAAAGTCAGTGATCGTTATGCGCAGGCAAGCAAATGATCCACAATTAAAACCACTTTCAAGTGGTTTTTTTAAACCTTGGCAAAAGGAGGGAAGGCGAGAAATAAAATTATTTTTATTGAATGCATCTATTGAACCTTTAATGAAAAGGGTTGTAGCGATTTTTCCTCAATTCAAGAAATGCTAACAGTGTTGCTACAATCGCTAGAATCCCAACAGATAATATGATGAGATCAGACAAGTAAAGTCCAGCTAGGATACCGAGTAAGGCAATAATAAAAGATATGATTAAAATAACTTTGAGTACAATACTGCTCATGAGACATTCCTCGCTGGATAAGTAGAATAAGGTTTAACTGATAATGATAATCAATAACAATATTTTACATTAATCTTAAATCTAATGAAATCTAAACGAAAGATGTTAAGTGCATATGAATAAACTCATTAAATCTACTATTTCAATGGATTTACGTGGTATCTCAACTAAAAACAACGCAAAATTTGTAAGTTTATTTGAGCAGTGAATAGTTCTTTTATTTAAGCTTATGTTTTTGCGTAAGAGTTTTTTACATTCTAAATTCGTTAAAAATTATATATTTTCTAGCACTTTTGTTATATTGAAGAAGTATAAAAGCAAAATTCCGTTGAAAATTTCATTTGCTCGTTGAGCTTATCAAAACTGAAATTTTATAGGAATAAGAAAAAATAAAGCCATTACAATAAGATATTGTAATGGCAATAAAACATTAGGTATTCATTTAAAGTTTATTATGGCTGCGCTTTTGAATCTTCTTGCTGAGCACTTCTAAATAACTCCCATTCCTCGACGACTTTGCCATCTGTTAAACGACAATATCCAACTTCATTGCCACGAGAATCTTTCTTCACGATTGATGTGCCGCCAACTTTATTACAATAAACACTGGCAGGATTTGCCATACCAAGCGATTGTGGTTCTGGTGTCTTCACTTCAGGTGTTGAACAAGCTGAAACTAGCAAGGTTGTGAGCAAAGATGCTCCAATCAGTATTTTTTTCATTGCAAGATGGATATAAGTTATGAAGTATAAATTATAAAACGATCACCTCAACCCAATGTATTTAATATGTTATCTATTACGCATAAATTAGACATTCTATTCGCTAATAGAAGATCAACGATTTTGATATTGATCGATCATAATCATTCATTTGAGGCAAATATTGTTGATCTTAATATTTGCCAAACCTTCAAAGCAAAACTATTGATCAAAGTTTTTGAGATAATGTTCAATAACAAGTGGTGCTTGTAATTCTAATTGTGGGGCATATTTTTCATTATCTGCTCGCAATTGCGGAATATTTAAACCCGCTTGACGAAGTTCACTTGTATGACCAATCAACCACTTTTCCATATACTCCGCTGCAACTTCTAGATGAAATTGTAAGGCGAGAATATTTTGTCCTACTCTGAAAGCTTGATTGGTATAAATCGATGAGCTTGCGAGTAATTCAGCAGTCACAGGTAAGTCAAAACTATCCCCATGCCAGTGTAAAACTTCGTGATTGGCTAGAGGCAATAAAGGATTATTTTTTACCAAACTGAGTCTTAATTTACTCCAACCAATTTCTTTTTGATGTCCTGGATAAACTTTTGCGCCCAAGGCATGCGCAATTAACTGAGCGCCTAAACAAATCCCTATAGTTGGGAGATTTTTAGCGATACGCTGCTCAAGATATTTAATTTCATCATTTAGGAATGGGTAGTCTTCGGTCTCATAAACCCCAATCGGTCCACCTAAAATAATGGTCAGTCCTTCAAACTCAAGTGCAGGTTTTAAATTATCTACACCCGCTTCAAAGTAGCGAACACGATAGCCGAGTTCATAAAAAGTATCTTCGAGTGTTCCCAGATCTTCAAACGCTAAATGTTGGATGGCATAGATCGTTTTGGGAAGCGTTGTATTAGAGGTAGCCATAATTTGACAGTGGATAGAATAAGGTTATTGCTATTTATACCAGTTTATACTTCGTTGAACACGTGGTTTATGCTGTAATTTATAACATTGCCTGTATCGCTTTTTTACTCGACTCTAAAATGATCAATTTAATGCTTTCATCAGCGATACTGCGCGCCATTAGAATCGCACCTACCAATTGACATAAAACAACCCAAGCTTTTTCTTCACTGCCTAAATGTTTCGAAAATAGCGCATGTCCACGCTGTAATTCTTTTTGATAGAGTTGTTTAATTTCTAGATCTGAACGGGAAATTTCAGTGGCTAAGGCAGGTAAGACACAGCCACGATCAGCGTGTTCAACATGTGAAACTGTGAGATATCGATTCAATTCGAACTCTAGCCATTGTTCTGCTTGGTCATAAGGGTTATTTTCCCATTTTTCGATACTGTCTTTCAGTTCATTTTCAACAAGTGCTTTAAATAAATCCTGTTTGGATGAGAAATGTGAATAGAACGCGCCGCTTGTTACGCCTGCAGCTTTCATGAATCCATCAATACCAGTTACGGCAAAGCCATTCTTTTTAGCGAGTTGTCCACTAATTTCAAGAAGTTGCTTTCTTTTTTCTGCTTTATAGCCGGATTGGTATCGCATAGTTTTACATCAATCTTTTCTTGACCTTGTTTTAAAACTATAACATAGTAATCGTTATAATAACGATCGTTATGTAAAAGGATGATATTATGCAAGGTCATAGTCAAGGACAAAGTAATAGAGTCGCGCTAGTCATTGGTGCTGGAGATGCAACAGGAGGTGCGATTGCCAAGCGCTTTGCTCGGGGCGGTTATATCAGTTGTATGACCCGTCGTAATGAGGAAAAGTTACAACCGCTGATCGATGAGATCGAGGGAGCAGGTGGGCGAGCCTATGGTTTTGCTTCAGATGCACGAAAAGAAGAACAGGTTGTTCAATTGATTGAGGATATTGAAAATAATATAGGGCAAATCGAGGTGTTGGTTTTTAATATTGGTGCAAATGTACCTTGTAGTATTCTTGAAGAAACAGCACGTAAATATTTTAAAATTTGGGAAATGGCATGTTTTGCTGCTTTTTTAACTGGACGTGAAGTTGCAAAGCGTATGGTTACACGACAACAGGGAACCATTATATTTACTGGCGCAACAGCAGGTTTGCGTGGCGCTGCATATTTTTCTGCATTTGCTGGGGCAAAGCATGCACTTCGAGCGCTTGCACAAAGTATGGCTCGTGAACTTGGTCCACAAAATATTCATGTGGCGCATGTTGTTGTTGACGGTGCAATTGATACCGATTTTATCAAAAATTCTTTTCCACACATTTATGAAAAGAAAGATCAAGATGGTATTTTAAATCCTGAACACATTGCTGAGAATTATTGGCATATTGCTCAGCAACCACGAGATTCATGGACACATGAATTGGATTTAAGACCTTGGATTGAGAAGTGGTAAGTCACTTTCTAGAAGAAAGTTTGATTAAGGGATTTTTTAAAATAATAAGCCGAGTAGGCTAAAGGATGATAGAACATGAAACAGATTGAATTTTACTTTGATCTAGGAAGCCCATACAGCTATCTTGGTTTTTATCAGATTCAAAAAATTGCAAAGCTACATCAAGCACAGATTGTATGGAAACCGATATTACTCGGTGGCGTATTTAAAGCGACAGGGAATAGTAGCCCCATGACTGTGCCTGCCAAAGCACGTTATTCGATGGTTGATATGCAACGGTGGTCAAATCTCTGGGATATTTCAATACAAATGAACCCATATTTTCCAATCAATACGCTGAATTTGATGCGCATAATTACTGCGGTCCAGCTTTATCGCCCTGAATGTTTTTTGACAGTACTGAATGCTTTATTTGATGCGATGTTTGGGCATCCACAAAATTTAAATGATATTGATGTATTAATGAATTTGATTGAATCTCTTGGCTTTAGTGCTGAACAGGTGCAAATATGGCTATCTGATGATCAAGTTAAAATGCAACTGAAGCAAATCACTGAAGAGGCAATCGAACGCGGTGTGTTTGGTGCACCTACATGGTTTGTAGGGAAAGAAATGTTTTGGGGTGTCGATCATCTCCATTTTGTTGAAATGGAATTGAAACAACAATAAGCTTATCATTTGGACTAAATATTTAATATTTCATCAATTAATCACTTCAATAAAGAAATTAAATCGTTTCGTTTTTTGCTAAAAGTGCTGTAATTAACCACAGCACTTTTTATTGGTAATTGAGTAGGCTTTAAAATATTTTACACAAGTTAGAAGTTCTTTTTTCATATTGAGTAGATCAAACTCAGAACCTGTTGTTCAACTGCTAATGATAAAAATACTGCAATAAACTCAAAATTAACGCCAAACTAAATACAGACAATACCGTTTGCATACTGATGGTTGCAGCCATTAGTTGATAATCACCATTTAATAATTTTGTTAAAATATAAGCAGATGATGCCGTTGGAATCGAAAAGAAGATCATAATGGCAATGACTGCTGAAGCATTAAATGCAAATAATTGCATCATGATAAATGCCAGTAGTGGAATAACAAGTAATCTGATTAGGCTAATGATGAACGATTTTTTCAGATAATATTTGAGCGTTGTAAATTGTATTGCTGTTCCAACACATAACAGTCCTAGCATGAGACTACTGCTGGAAAAAGCGCTGAGTAAATTCGCAAACCCTGACCAAATCGGGATATGCAGTAAGTTAAATATAATACCAAGAATACATGAGCTAATCAGTGGATTTTTAATCAGGGAGAAAAAGATCGCTTTGATATTTAATTGATTTTTAGGACTTAAAGAAAGGATAGAAATGACATTGACCGCAGGTATGGCAATCGCAAGAATATTGACCAAAATGCTTTTGATTTCAGGATTATCTAAACTTGTCGCAATGGATAAACCCAAATAGGTATTAAAACGAATCAAACTCTGTATATACACTCCAATTTGTGCCACAGGGGTATGATTCAATTTTGCAAATAAATAGACAGCGACGACGATCAGCGCCATTATTAAAAAAATCATAGCTAAAATACTGTGCAGATGTCCAATATTCATATCTGCATTGGCAAGAGAGCTAAATAACAAGGCTGGAAATAAAATATAGTAATTGAGCTTTTCTGCACCATTCCAGAATTTTTCATCAAGTGTGCCAGATTGGAATAGATAAAAACCTAAACCAATTAATGCAATGGATGGAAACAGAATTTGAATCATTTGCAACATGCTGAATGCTCTATACAAAATTAGCCGAACAAGTGATTTAGATATCAGTTTAGGCGTGACTTATGTAACTTTAGATAAAGAATATGACTTATGTCGATTCATGGTAAAATGAGTTTTTACTCATGGATAGAGTAGCCATGACATTTACCCAACTCAGCATCTTTGCCATGCTGGCTGAACAAAAAAGCTTTACAGTGGCAGCACAACGCTTGCAAATCACTCAGTCTGCAATATCACATGCAATTAAAGGTTTGGAGCAAGAGTGGGCTGTAACACTTTTTTATCGCAATCATAATGAAGTTGAGCTGACTGAAGTAGGGATTAGGCTTTTAGTTCATGCCAAAGAAATTCTAAATACATCTAATCTTTTAAAACAAGAAATCTCTGACATACATGGTTTTCATTCAGGAACATTAAGAATTGGATCATTCGGTGCATCTTCTTCTAATGTACTCATTCCCTTAATATTAGAGAAATTTAGTTTGCAGTTTCCAAATATTGAAGTGTTTATCAAAGAGGGAACTGACAAAGATATTTCACAATGGATTCATGATCGTACAATTGATGTGGGTTTTGTGGTATTGCCTGAAGAACGTTTTGATACTTTTCCAGTAATTGAAGATATTTTTATTGCCCTCATTCCAAATTCAAATCCATTGGCTCAACACAGTGCAGTGAGATTAAATCAACTGGTTGAATATCCTTTTTTAATGACCTCTGCGGGGAGTCAGAATCACGTGACTGAAATGTTTAGAAAAGCAAATTTAAGTCCAAAGATTAAAAGCTATTTTTCTCAAATTTTAACCATTATTAATATGGTGAATAATAATGCTGGTGTATCAATTGTTGCAGATATGGCGCTAAATAAGGATTTGATGACTCTTTTTCCAAATGTACAAAAGATGCCGTTGTCTCCAAATGTTAAGCGATCTATAGGTTTGGCTGTAAAAAATAAAAAGCAAATCAGTCCAATTGCGCAAGCATTTATTGATATTGCTCAGACGGTTTAACAGGTTTTTGAAACTAAAAATCTCTTTGGATGTTTTTGCAAAAAATAGGTAGAAAGATGATGGCTCAATTATTCTATAAATTATTAGAACAACCAAAAAAAGCATTTATATTTTGCCTGATTATTGCCAATCTTTGTTTATGGGCAATTGGTTTTATCAAAGGTTTTGAGGTTTTATGGGTATTTGGCTTTCTTTTTTTTACTGCTTTTTCTGCATTTTTTATGTCTTTGGTATTGGCTGATACCGTAGAAAAAAAGTTTAGCTATAAAATATACTTTCAATTATTTTTTTATGGATTATTTTTTATTTTATATTTGGCATTGAACAAATATAAAACACTTGGTGAGCAGAACTTCTATACGCAACGTATTTTCATGTTTCTGGTTGTATTTTTAACCATGTTATTGATGTTGAATTTAAGAGCAACGTTAGGCTATAGCTTTGAAAGCATAAAATTCTTGTGGCGTAAATATAGATGAAGCATTGAATAGCACTATCGTAACGTTACTGTTTTATAAGCAAAAAAGTGGGTGTTAATAAGAGTTTATGGATTTTGATCTATGCGTTTAGAAGGTTTACAAAAACAAATTTGTGAAAAATATAATTCAAAATATATCCAGCTTGATGATATGGAGATGGTGGCTTTTGCAATGCAAAGTTTAGGTCAACAACCAATTTATGCAGTACGTATGGTTCTTGAAAAAGAGGAAAATGTATCTTGGTTTATTCATTGTGGTGAATATTCTTCAGCGTCTGATTTTTATCAAGCGATACATGTCTCTCATTTACATCAATATTTACCTGAAATTTTACCTTATTTGGCGCTTGAACCAGGTTTTCAGGTGATTATTGATAAACAGGGTTATGAAGATGTTTGGTTAAATCCTATAGCTAAATAACCTGAGTTCGATAAAAATCTTTGATGAAAGATGATACAGCCAAACCGCCTGATTATTCATACAAGTGATTTGGATGATTCATTTATTTTGTACTTTTGAATCATAGATGTTCTTGCTATCGTGAAGCGACATGGATGTCGCCATGTTGAGCGGGGGTATGAGGATGTACCCCTCGCTCAACGAAAGATTTTTGTCACTTTTCATCTCTGAAAAGTGAGGCATCGTCTACGCAAAACAATTTAAACTTTAGAAGTAAAGCATGGCAGTGTAAGCTTTAGATCATCAAACAATCTATTGATCGCTTTCATTTTATTGATCAAGAGAAATGAAACGCTATTAATGGTTGCGCTTGCGGAGCTCCGCTCCTCATCCTAAAATTGGATGAAAACGCAGCAAGACTCCATGGGGATTTATTATTTTTCAATGAGTTAGATATTTAATTACATCGAACTCAGGTTAAATAAAATAATAACTGTTTAAGCTAAAATGATGATTAAACCTGTATAAATATTTAAATCATGTAATTAAAAAAGCGAACCGTAGTTCGCTTTTCTATGAATCAAAACCAAGCTAAGAACTTAGAAGAAACCCATTGCTTTGGTTGAGTAGCTCACCAATAAATTTTTGGTTTGTTGATAATGATCTAACATCATCTTGTGATTTTCACGACCAATACCTGATTTTTTATAACCACCAAATGCAGCATGTGCAGGGTAGATATGGTAGCAGTTGGTCCATACACGACCCGCTTCAATTGCACGACCTGCACGGTAAGATGTATGCGCTGAACGTGACCATACACCTGCACCTAAGCCATACATGGTATCGTTGGCAATTTTGATTGCTTCATCATAATCTTTAAAGGTTGTAACCGACAATACAGGTCCAAAAATTTCTTCTTGGAAAATTTTCATGCTGTTGTCGCCTTTAAAAATCGTTGGCTCAATATAGAAACCTTGTCCAACTTCTTGGCGATCTCCACCACCAGTAAGCAGTTGTGCACCTTCAGCACGACCTGTTGCAATACAACCCAAAATTTTATTTTGTTGTTCTTCAGAAGCTTGTGCACCAATCATGGTGTCTGTATCTAAAGGATGACCTGTCTTGATACGTTTTACACGTTCGACTGCCAATTCCAAGAATTTATCAGCGATACTTTCTTGAACCAATGCGCGAGATGGACAAGTACACACTTCACCTTGGTTCAATGCAAACATTGCAAAACCTTCAAGTGCCTTGTCTAAATAGTCATCATCTTTATCCATCACATCTTCAAAGAAGATGTTTGGAGACTTACCGCCGAGTTCAAGCGTAACAGGAATAATATTTTCGGTTGCATATTGCATAATCATTTGTCCAACAGCAGTTGAACCTGTAAATGCAATTTTAGCAATGCGTGGATTGGTAGCCAGTGGA
The DNA here is from genome assembly GCF_019702905.1 of Acinetobacter sp. Tol 5. Lineage (NCBI taxonomy): Bacteria > Pseudomonadati > Pseudomonadota > Gammaproteobacteria > Moraxellales > Moraxellaceae > Acinetobacter > Acinetobacter sp. Tol 5. The sequence continues at coordinate 1,939,016 of NZ_AP024708.1, forward strand.
CGACCTACTTCAACACCGTAACCATTGACAATATTGAGTACACCTGGCGGTAAAATATCTTGAATCAGTTCAGCAAGCACCAAAATACTCGATGGTGTTTGTTCAGCAGGTTTTAAAACAATACAGTTACCTGCTGCAAGTGCAGGTGCAAGCTTCCATGCAGCCATGAGAATTGGGAAATTCCATGGGATAATCTGACCCACTACACCTAAAGGCTCGTGGAAATGATAAGCAATCGTATCTTCATCAATCTCAGATATGCCACCTTCTTGAGCACGTAAACAACCTGCAAAATAACGGAAGTGGTCAATCGCCAAAGGAATATCCGCGGCAAGTGTTTCGCGAATTGGTTTACCGTTTTCCCATGTTTCAGCAACTGCCAATAACTCTAAATTTTCTTCTAAACGATCTGCGATTTTTAACAGTAAATTAGAACGTGTTGTTGGAGATGCTTTGTTCCAAGAGGCTTTCGCTTTATGTGCTGCATCTAAGGCAAGTTCGATGTCCTCAGCGGAAGAACGTGGAATTTTAGTAAAAGCTTTACCATCTACGGGTGAGATATTGTCAAAGTATTGACCTTTAACGGGTGCTACCCATTTGCCATCAATGAAGTTTTCATATTGAGCTTTAAACTGAACCTTTGAACCAGGTTGGTTTGGATCGACATAACGCATAAGAGTATCCCTTTACTTATTTTCATGATCATTCATGATTTGCTGGATATTGCATGTATGAACAGTGATTGTTTACATGATAGCTTGAGCATAGAGAGTCAAAGGTAGGAGAAAGGTTGGATGAAAATCTAAAGAAATTTGCGCTATGATTTAATTTTTGAAAGTGTTTTCTTGTTTGTTGAAAAGCAGCTAAATATTGATAAAAAAGATTTTATTCTAACGCTTTGGTATTAGTTGTGTTGACCAAGGTGAATGTAAAGATGATAGTGTGCTAGAGTGATTTATAAGCAGTTCCGTTGGATAAAAATAACAGAAGGGAATCGGATATTTTTGGACAAATTACAGAGGAATGTAGCGTATGTTAAGCCAACAAGAGTTAGCACATAAACGAAGTTTAATCGAACAGTTACGTCAAAGCAGTAGTTTGTCTTTAAAACACGCTGATCAACTCGGACAGAGTATTTTAAGTTCATGGCAGCGTTCTAATTCAGCTGCAATTCCTAAAGATCGTGAAGCTGCACCTTTAATGAGTGTCAAGCAAGAACGTAAAACTGTATTAGAAAGAGCGATTGAACATTGCAGTGATGAGTTGACACATATTGCGGAACAATCTGCAATGGTCGCTGCTGTGGGGGATATAGGTAGTACCATCATTTGGTCGGCTGCTAGTGGTCAAATGCGTAATGCAGCAGAACGCGTACATTTTATTGCAGGGGGACAATGGCGAGAGGATTTGGTTGGAACCAATGCCTTGGCACTTTCATTGAAAACCCAGCAATCGAGTTGCGTGTTTTCTAACGAACACTTTATGTCTTCTGTACATGATTGGGTATGTTATGCATCACCGATTATAGATCCATATTCCAAACAAGTTTTGGGTGTCATTGATCTTTCGACTACATGGAACTATCACAACAGTTTGGGTTTATTGGCTGCTGAACGTTGTGCTTCAATTATCCAATCTGCATTACTTGAATTTCAACAACAACATTTATTTATTCGTGCCTTCGCTGTTCCGCAAGTTTTATTCAATGGCAAAATTGTGGTCTTGACGCCACGTCAAATCGAGATTTTGACTATACTTGCATTATGCCCCCAAGGTATGAATTTGGAAAATTTACATCAAGCTTTATATGGCGAGCGTAAAGTCAGTGTGGGTACTTTAAAAGCTGAAATGTCTCAATTGAGAGATATTTTAGGGGGCATGTTAGGGTCACGACCTTATCGTTTGTTGGCTCATGTTGAAGCTGACTTTTTACAAGCTGAAAATGCATTGGATGCAGGATATATCGAATCTGCATTAAAATTATGCAAAGGTGTTTTTTTAGCTAAAACAGAAAGTCCGTTTTTATCTGCATGGCGAGATTGTTTGGAATCACGATTGAGTGAAGCAATTTTTAAAGCCAATGAAACAGATGTATTACTGAAACATTTGGCGCATTTCCCCGAGGCAATAGATGCGGTGGAGCGCTTGATTGAGTTAACACCAGTCGGGCACCCAGCCCATCAGATGCTCATGAAATATAAAGATGAGCATTGATTGGCAAGTTCTGAGTGCATCATCAAACAAAAGGGCGATGAACTCATTCAGCTCAACTCTGTTTTTGCGTAAGCCATGCAAACAGTCGCTGGTAGACTTTAGCTCTGACTGGCGGTGCAGATAAAACTAAATCATGTAAACCATTCTGTATGGTCATCACATTAACATCACCTTGGATTTTATTGGCATATTTGATGATGTCTTTCACTTCTAAAATGACATCTGTAGATTGTGCATCCTGATTAAATTTTTTAGGATACGTGGTTTTATGTGAATGCATAATTAAACTCGGTATATTGAGGCGTACACCATGATGAATTTCTTTTTGCGCTTCAAAAATTGCATGGACAAAGCTTAAATACACTTTCGGATAAGTTTTCTTTTTCCATTCTAAACTAAAGTTCCATTCGCCTTGCAAATCTTGATGCAAACTGGTGACATACCATTTATTTAATTCACTTGGGAATTTTAAATTGGGTAAACGTTTACCCAATGCACTGAGTCTTGGAAGTGCCAGTTTCTTTTTCCAAGAGGGCATATTGAAGTCATAAAATGGGCTGTTACACCATAAAGCATGAAGGAGTGGGTGTTGTGGGTTGTGAGCAGCATATAAGGTTGCAATCAAGCCACCTGTCGAATGTCCTGCCAAAACAATCTCTGTATGACCTTCTTGCCCAATTATTTCTAATGCTTGAGCTATTTCTGCATCATATTCGCTCAGATTTAACACATAGTAATATTTTTGATGAGGGAGATGAGAACGTCCATATTTTCTTAAATCAAGCGCATAAAAGTCATAACCATGCTGGTTGAATTGCTCTGCCATCTCAGTTTGAAAGAAATAGTCAATAAACCCATGAATATACAGTACGGCTTTCTGTGTAGATTGAGCTGCTTGCTTGCGAACTAAAGTTGCGGTGACTTTACCATCATAATCATCAGGAAAATTTAAAGTTAGTTGTTCATAACCTGCACCAAGAATATCTGCTTGGTATTGTGGAATTTGAGTGGTCATGGTGAATTCCTGTATATTTATTTAATTAGAGCCTGTTAACACTTCATAGATGCTTAGATGAAATGTCAACAGACTTTTATAAAATCCCAAAATTACAGATAGTCTTTTACAAGATGATAAGAGACATCATATAGTTTTTGAGCAAGTTGCATATTTTTCGCTTTTGTTGAACGAAAAGCAGGCGTTTGCAAACTCGCATATTCACCATTACGTTTTGACCATGATGGATCAAATGCAATTTTTTTGATTAATTCAGCAGGCTTTGAGGGTGGAATGAGTCCAAGCTTGATGATGGCATATTGCCATTTTGGCAGTTCGCGATAAATTTCTGAATCAACTCCACCTGGATGTAGTGCATTGCTGGTGACATTGGTTCCTTGTAGTTGTTGGGCAAGAATATTGCTGAATAATAAATTAGCAAGTTTACTGTTTGCATAACTCAATACACCATTATATTTTTTAATTTGATCCGCTTTAAAAATTTCTGGTTTGATATTGCCTAATACGTGCATCATAGATGCTAAATTGATAATGCGCCCTTGTTCTGACTTTTGAACAAGCGGAAGCAGTTTAAGTGTCCATAAGAATGGACCGAGAAAATTCACACCAATCTGCTTTTCAAAACCATCTTCTGTTGCTTCGAGTTTCGGTGTCATCATACCTGCATTATTCACCAATACATCTATTTTAGGATATTTAGAAATAATTTCATTTGCTGTCGCATTGATTTGCTCCAGACTATTCAGATCAAGGGTAATATGATCGACTTGACCTGTGCCAAAAGATTGTAAGTATTGTTGAGCTGCTTGAGCTTTTTCAGGATTACGGCAGGCAAGAATAACGTGATGACCTTCTTTCACAAATGTTTCTGCAGTTGCGAGCCCAATCCCTGTATTTGCACCAGTGATGATGATGGTTTTGATTGTTGTTGTCATTGCTGAAATAATCCGCTTATGTTTTAAGCATCATAGACAGGGTTGTTGATCTTTTCAATGTTTATGACAATCAGTATTGTCACATTTAGGTTAAAATTAAAAAAGGACATAAAAAAAGGAATATTGTCGAAACAATATTCCAGAACACAACATGGACTAACAAAAAAGCTGTTAGTTAAAGTAGTAAGGTGAAATACAAATGAATTACATTGCAGATTCGAAGATCGCAATCACTTGCGCATCAGTTGCTTTACGTGGATTTGTTAACATACAGGCATCTTTTTGAGCATTTGATGTCATCACAGCATGATCTTCAGCTTTAACTCCCAGTTCTGCTAAACCAGATGGAATACCAATGGATGCTGATAATTCACGGATTGCATCAATTGCAGCAAAAGCAGCTTCAGTGGTGGTTAATCCGTCTGTATTCACACCCATTAACTGTGCAATTTTTGCATAACGATCAGGGCAGGCGATTAAGTTAAATTCACATACGTGTGGTAATAAAATCGCATTACATACGCCGTGCGGGAGATTATAAAAACCGCCAAGTTGATGCGCCATTGCATGTACATAACCGAGAGAGGCATTGTTGAAAGCCATACCCGCTAAATATTGTGCATATGCCATTGCATCACGTGCTTCGATATTTTCACCATTCGCCACCGCTGGACGTAACCATTCACTGATCATTGAAATTGCTTTTTCTGCACAGGCATCTGTAATTGGGTTTGCAGCAGTAGATACATAAGCCTCTACAGCGTGGGTCAGTGCATCCATACCAGTTGCAGCTGTTAAAGCGGCAGGTTTTGCAATCATCAGTTTTGGGTCATCAATTGCAACAAGTGGGGTACAACGCCAGTCGACAATTGCCATTTTAACATGGGTATCTGTGTTGGTAATAATACAGAAACGAGTCATTTCAGAAGCTGTCCCTGCTGTTGTATTAATTGCAACAAGCGGAGTCATCGGTACTTTACTTTGATCAATCCCTTCATAATCACGGATATGACCACCACCAGCTGTAACTAGACCAATCCCTTTTGCACAATCATGAGATGAACCACCACCCAGTGAAACGATAAAGTCACAACCGTTTTCATTATACTCATTCACACCATTGTGAACGTTAATATCTGTAGGATTTGGTTCTGCGCCTGGGAATACGTGACTTTCTACACCTGCTTCCTTGAGGTATCCAACAATAATGTCAGCAACGCCAAATTTGAATAAACCTGCATCAGTAACGATGAGCGCTTTCTTCGCCCCTAAATTTTGAGCTTTTGTACCGACTTCTTTGGCACAGCCAGGTCCAAAAAGTGATACACAAGGGATATAAAAACCGTTTGTTTGATCTGCAATATTTTTAAAAGCCATGGTGCGATTCCTTCTACCATTGTTATTTCATGTTTCCAATAGGTGTTGTTCACCTTGAGATTGAGTATCAATATTGCAGACCAGATTGCATACCTACTAAAAACCTACCAAACACCCAACTATCTTTTTTCTAAATAAAATGATGATTTATATGGTTTAAAAAAAGATATAAAGTTTTTCTTTATAATCTTACAGACCAAAATTAGCGAGTTTGAATTAAAACAAGTCAAAATGATCAAAAAACAATTTTATTTGGCATTTTTTGTTTTGACAGAGGGTGAAATGTCAAATAAATGAATATTTATCTTATATTTTTACAAGATAGAAAGGAATCTATAAAAAAATCATTAAATTCTCACTTTTTGATAATGTGTTGAATTGATATAAAGTGAAATTTTATGTGAGATATTTAATATTTTTATTTTAATCTTTTTTATGGAAAATAGACTTTATAAATATCATATAATTGTTAATTTATGCTAAATGGTAAAATTAATATATTGTTATATAGGTAATATTAAAATTTATTTTTAAAAAATAAATAATATAAAAATATCTTTTATCAATTATTGTGAATGTTGTTGATCAGAATTTAAACCATAAATATTGTTTTTTATGTATGTTTTTTAGGCGGACTACCAAGGTTGGGTAATCTCAAATTTAAGGATAAAAAATGAAAAAAACATCTGCTTTAAAAAGAATAGTTATTGCAAGTTCATTATTCGCTATTGCCAGTTTGAGCTCTGCACAGGAATACAAACGTTTTTCAGTATCAGCAGGTTGGTTACATGTCATGCCTCAAGGCAAAGCCAATCCATTTAATATTGATACCCGTGTCAAAAATGGTACGAATGCAACGGTCGGCAGTATTTCAACAACCAGTTTTTTAAACTCTGTTGATCCGAATGCGATGGGAAAAGACTTAGGCGGAGTTCCATTCAATCAGAAAGAGGTTTTAACTGAGTTTCTTAATGATGACTTTATGAAGACGTTGTTAACCGATGGTAAGGGAAATATTTTGCCAGAGGTTGCTGGAAGTGCAAATATTCATGGTCTAGAGCATTGGCAGTCAGCAGGTACAGGATTAGAGGCTGATGATGTCGATACCTTAGGGTTAACATTGAATTATTATATTAATGATAATGTTTCATTACAATTGATTGGAGGGATTCCGCCAAAAGTTGATATCAAAGGAAAAGGGGAGATCTTTGCACCAATGACGGGTTTAGCAACTTCACCCAGTGAGCTGGTTGGCATCTTATTCCCAGATGGTATTGATTTAAATCAGGCAATACCAATAACCAATTTAGGCAATAAATCTAAAGCTGCATCAGTTCGTGCTTGGACACCAGCAGTTGAAGCACAATATCAATTTGGACAAACAGGGGTAAACAAACTTCGTCCATATATTGGTGTGGGATTGATGTATTCACGTTTTACAGATATTAAATTAAATCATCAGATTAACAATGATTTGATTGCAGCTGGGCATATGATTCAGAATGTTATGGATGGAAAGGCAGGGGCTGCCTTAGATGGGAAACCGTCCAGCGCCAATCCTTATGTTCGGGTCAAAACAACTGATGCAATTGCTCCGATCGTGAGTTTGGGTGCGACCTATGACAGAGGTGGATCAGGAAATTTGAACAACACTTATAAGTGATATTTTGCTCCCCAAATGATGTTATAAACATCAATATATGGAGTATTTTATGGCACGTAGACCAAGAAGAAATCATTCAAATGATTTTAAAGCTAAGGTAGCACTTGCTGCGATTAAAGCAGAAAAAACACTTGCTGAATTGAGTGCTGAATTTGATGTTCATCAAAACCAAATTATCGACTGGAAAAATCAACTGATTTCAGCTTCCTCGCAAGCTTTCGATCAATCAAAAGCTCCAACAGAACCACCCATCGATCTAAAAAAACTACATGCAAAAATCGGTGAGCAGGCATTAGAAATTGATTTTTTAGAAGGTGTGTTGAAGAAACTGGGCCGCTTCAACCACAAAAGTTAATCGATGACTCACTTCAGATTTCAGTATCTAAGCAAGCTCAGCTGCTGAAAGTCTCCCGTGGTTGTTATTACTATCGCCCAAAACCTGTGAGTGCATCAGATCTGAAGCTGATGCGGTGTATGGATGAGTTACATATGCAATACCCTTTTGCAGGTAGCCGTATGATGCGTGATTTGTTGAATCGTCAAGGACATCATATAGGACGACGTCATACACGTACTTTAATGAAGAAAATGGGCATTAATGCGTTATATTGCAAACCAAATTTAAGCCAGGCTAATCAAGCTCACCGCAAATATCCATATCTGCTCAAAGGATTGGCTATTCAGCGCAGTAATCAAGTGTGGTCTACGGATATAACGTATATCCCTATGGCAAAAGGCTTTGTTTATTTATGTGCTGTGATTGATTGGCATAGCCGCAAGGTACTTGCGCATAGAGTATCGATTAGTATGGAGGTTACATTTTGCATAGAAACATTAAATGAAGCTATTGAAAAATATGGTCGACCTGAAATATTTAATACAGACCAAGGCAGTCAGTTTACCAGTGATGCATTTATTGATGTATTGAAATCAAATGACATCCAAATCAGCATGGATGGTAAAGGTCGATGGGTTGATAATGTGATGGTTGAACGATTATGGCGGAGCGTTAAATATGAAGAGGTGTATCTCAAAGCCTACAGCAATGTTTTGGATGCGAAGAAGCAATTAAACGCATATTTTGAATTTTATAATTTGAAACGACCTCATTCGAGTCTGGACAAAATGACTCCAGATGAGTTTTACTATGACCAGCTACCACAACAAAATAAGGTAGCTTAACTAGAGCAGAGTATCACTTATAAATAAGCTTTTAGTTGTTCAAACATGTGGGACCACCTCTGACATTGACAGTAATTGGTTTGGGATCGCTTCGGTGTCTTATGCTAAATTAAATAATCAAGCCAAAATAGATGTGATTGATGCCAATACTGGCAATCGTTTAATTCATTCAAAAACCAAAGTAGATATTGACCCCTTAATCACTTATTTAGGGATAGGGTATCGTTTTTAAAATCAACACTATTTTCCCTAAGAATAGTGATGGTTTTAAATGGTTGGCTTCGGCTAACCATTTTTTATAACTTATAAAAATGAACATAAAAAAAGCATCCATTACGGATGCTTTTTTAAATTTGATTATGTTTTAAGATGAATTCAACTTATTTTTCTACAATAGCTGTTACGCCTTGACCACCTGCAGCACAGATTGAAATCAATACACGACCTGAGCCTTTTTGATTAATCAGTTTTGCAGCAGTCGCTAGAATACGACCGCCTGTTGCCGCAAATGGATGCCCAGCAGCTAAAGAAGAACCTTTAACATTAAGTTTGCTACGGTCGATTGAACCCAATGGTGCATCTAAACCTAAACGTTCTTTACAGAATTTTGGATCTTCCCATGCTTTTAATGTTGAAAGTACTTGAGATGCAAAAGCTTCATGAATTTCATAGTAATCGAAGTCTTGAAGTTTAATGCCAGCGCGATCCAACATACGTGGAACGGCATAAGCAGGTGCCATCAATAAACCTTCTTTTTTACCAATAAAATCAACGGCAGCAGTTTCGCTGAAGGTTAAATATGCAAGAACTTCATGACCATTGGCTTTTGCCCATTCTTCAGAAGCTAAAAGTACTACAGAAGCACCATCTGTTAGTGGTGTAGAGTTACCTGCAGTCATTGTTGCAGTATCACCTTTACCAAATACAGGTTTGAGTTTAGCTAATTTTTCCACTGAAGAGTCTGGGCGTAGGTTATTGTCTTTGTCTAATCCCATGAATGGTGTGATTAGATCGTCAAAGAAACCTTCTTCATAGGCTTTCGCCATTTTTTGATGTGATGATGCTGCGAGTTCATCCTGAGCTTCACGAGGAATACCCCACTCTAAAGCAGTAATTGCTTGATGGTCACCCATAGATAAACCTGTACGAGGTTCACCATTTTTTGGCGCGTCCATCAAATCTTTAACATTGATTTTTGCCAATGCTTTAAGACGATCTTTACCTGTTTTCGCAATGTTGAGTTCAAGCAATGCTTTACGCAGACCATCACCAAATGCGATTGGAGCGTCAGATGTTGTATCAACACCACCAGCAACGCCGACTTCAATTTGACCTAATGCAATCTTATTGGCAACCAAAAAAGCAGCTTGTAAGCCAGTACCACACGCTTGTTGAATGTCGTAAGCTGGTGTTTCAGGAGCAAGCTGTGTATTGAGAACACATTCGCGTGTCATGTTAAAATCACGGCTATGTTTTAAAACAGCACCTGCGACAACTTCACCCAAGCGTTGACCCTGTAAGTTGAAACGTTCAACCAAGCCGTTTAAAGCGGCTGTTAGCATATCCATGTTTGAAGCACGGAAATATGGACCATTTGAACGCGCAAAAGGAATACGGTTACCACCGATAATTGCGACACGACGTACAGTGTTTTGACTCATAGTTTTGTCCTGTTGACCAGAAGTTTGAGTTTTAGTAGATGATGGGGTTGCTTTTTTTGTGGTTGATGCAGCACTTTTACTACGTGAAGCTGTAGTTGTAGCACGAGCCGGTTTTTTTGTCGTGCTCGCTGCAGTTGCTGCTACAGAAGTTGTGTTTGCAGTCTTGGTCGTACGAGTACGAGCTTTTGATGTATTTGACACAGATTCTGTTGCAGAATTTTCAACATTTGAATTGTCTTGAGTTGTTTTGCTCATAAGGCTTTTCCAAGCATGTTCGCAATATTCTTAGGGCTTACATTAACATATTCAAGGGTTGCTCGAATTGACTAAAATGACATTTGCATATTCTTTCAGGTCAAGTCATCATTTTGGCAACTCAAGTATGATTTAACAGAAACTTATGGATCATAGATATTACACTGAAGTTTAAAGATAACTTATGATCTATACAAAATTAATTTGAGATGAGAGATAACAAACATGTCTGACCAATACCAAGCATTTGCAAAATCTCCAATTGGTAAATTTGTCATTAAAAATCTAGGCTTACCTTCACCAATTCAATTAGAGCGCTTTGAATCTGCGACGCCTGTGGTAAAGGGTGCTGTGTTGTTTGGTGCAGCACCAAAAGGACATTTTACCAGTGAAATCGCTCAGGTTTTAAGTAACATCCATGCGAATACATATGCAGGTAATAATGCAGAGCTACAGCAAGCTGCTGCAAAATCAGGGTTGAATGTAGGTGCTTTTAACGAAGGTGATAAAGAGTCTAAGTTTAAAGCCGTTGTATTTGATGCATCTGGTATTCAAAATTCAGAACAATTACAAGAATTACACAAATTTTTCAATCCTATTGCACGGCAAATTGCGACTTCTGGTCGTGTTATCGTCATTGGTTTAACACCTGAAACTGCACCAACGATTAAACAGGCGATTGCGCAACGTGCATTAGAAGGTTTTGTTAAATCTGTTGGTAAAGAATTTAAAAAGGGTATCGCTGCTGATCTTATTCTGGTTGATGCAGATGCTGCACAAAACTTGGAGTCAGCGTTACGTTTTGCTATTTCTCCACGTTCAGCTTATGTTTCTGGACAAGTGATTCGTGTTTCTAAAGGTGACCTTGTTGATGTGGATTGGGCGAAACCACTTGCAGGTAAGACCGCGTTAGTGACTGGCGCAAGTCGTGGTATCGGTGAAGCAATTGCACATGTATTGGCGCGTGATGGTGCGCATGTGATTTGTTTAGATGTACCGCCACAACAAACAGATTTAGACCGCGTTGCTGGTGAAATCGGTGGTTCAACTTTAGCGATTGATATTACAGCTGCAGATGCTGGTGAAAAAATCAAAGCTGCTGCAGCTCAGCACGGTGGTTTGGATATTATTGTTCATAATGCCGGTATTACACGAGATAAAACTTTGGCAAATATGAAACAAGAGATGTGGGACCTTGTCATCAACATCAATCTTTCTGCTGCTGAACGTATCAACGATTATTTACTGTCTAATGATGGGTTAAATGCCAATGGTCGTATCGTCTGTGTATCTTCAATTTCTGGTATTGCAGGTAACCTAGGTCAAACCAACTATGCCGCTTCTAAAGCTGGTGTGATCGGTTTAGTTAAATTTACAGCGCCTGTACTTAAAAATGGAATTACCATTAATGCTGTTGCTCCTGGTTTTATTGAAACTCAAATGACAGCTGCCATTCCATTTGCAATCCGCGAAGCAGGTCGCCGTATGAACTCAATGAGTCAAGGTGGTTTACCTGTGGATGTTGCTGAAACTATTGCACTATTTGCTTCTTCAGCTTCTACTGGTTTAAATGGAAATATCGTACGTGTTTGTGGTCAAAGCTTATTGGGTGCATAATCCCTAAAGCAATGTCCTGTTTTAATGTGCAGGAAATGAGAGGTGTAGTTCATTGATGTGAATCAGCCTCTCATTAAATTCTGTATGAAAACACTGCATTTTCTAACTGATAATTCGTGATTTCCAACGTTAGTGTTGGATTTTTTAATGTTGAATAAGAATTAATTTGCAAAGGTCTAGTATGAATACTCGCCATTTTAGTCAACTTCCAAAACCATATTTAGCTTATCCAAAAGTCATTCAGGGTTTGGTTTTTAAAAAGCCAAAAGGTGAAAAGGTACTGCCGCAAGTTGAATATGTGGTGGACTCATTTAAAATCGATCCAAACCATTTAAAAGCTTATAATGAAGTATGTGGTTTTAAGAACAATGGATATATTCCAGCAATTTATTTGGCTGTTTTATCACAAAGTTTGCAAATGCATATGATGACTTCAGAAGCATTTCCTTTTGCAATTTTGGGTTTGGTGCATATCCGCAACCAAGTAAAACAGACACGTAAAATTGGTGTGAATGAACAGTTAACTTTATCGTGTCAATTTGGTGAATTAAAACCGCATGATAAAGGTGTTCAATTTGATTTTGTAACTACTGCAAAAGTAGGTAATGAGATCGTTATGCAAGGTTTAACCACTTATTTGGCACGTCAAAAAACACAAGGTGTGGTTTCTGAAAAGGCAAAAGAGTCCAAAGAGCCTAATTTCCAAGTCGCTGCGGTATGGGAAGTTTCTGAAAATACAGGTCGTCGTTATGCAATCACATCAGGCGATTTTAATCTGATTCATATTCATGCGTTGACTGCAAAAGCCTTTGGTTTTAAACAAGCGATTGCTCATGGGATGTGGAGTAAAGCAAGAGTTTTAGCGAGTCTGAATTTACCAGATGCTTATGAGGCAGATGTTGTCTTTAAGTTACCCATGTATTTACCTTCAACGGTTGAATTCTTGACAGCAACATCAGGCAAAGATACTGATTTTCTGATTCGTAATCAAAAGTCACAAAAACCGCATGTATCTGGTGTAGTGAAAACTTTATAAGATAAAATACAAAGCCTAAGTCGAGATGATTTAGGCTTTTTTAATAAAAAGGCATGAATAAAAATAGGGTAGGAAAATGAGTAGCTTGACGGATATTATTTTTGCAAATACTAAAAATTATCAAGGTTATGTAGATGAGCGTTTTGAAGATCTTGCAATTCAATTTAGCCGTTTACAGGATGGTCGATGTGAAAATGGTGGAGCTGCTTTAACTGTATATTTCCAGCAAGAGAAAGTTATAGATATTTATACGGGGCAGAAATCTCTAACAGAACAATGGAATGAGCATACATTATCTGTTTGTTATTCCACAGGAAAAGGGATTCTTGCGACCTTAGCGCATATTCTCGTGAGTGAAGGCTATTTAGATTACGATACGCCTATTGTAAATTATTGGTCAGAGTTTGGTGAAAATGGTAAACAAAATATGACTTTACGTCATATTCTCAGCCATCAAAGCGGCTTGTATGATATCCGAAATATCATCAACAGCGCCGTGGAAATGGCGGATTGGCAGCATATGCTTAAAGTGCTTGAAAAGGCGACTCCGCGTTTTGCAATAGGTACAGATATTGCTTATCAGGCACTCACTTTTGGTTGGTTGGTTGGAGGTGTATTGGAAAAAGCAACTCAACAGCCACTTACTGTGTTAATGCAAAAATACCTAGTGGAACCACTGCAACTTGATGGTGCATATTTTGGTGTACCTAACACCGAATTAAATCGTGTGGCGCGTTTGATTCAGAAAGCAATGCCTGAACAAAAAGCAGAAGGTAAATCAACTAAAAACAAAGCCAAGCAACGCAAACCCTCTTTTTCAGATAAATTGGTGGAATTAACTGGTCAGAATCCGCAAGACTTTTTAGATGCGATGGTGCCAAAAGGAATGCGCGAGTTTAGTTTTTTCAGTGATCAAGGATTGCAAGCGATTATTCCAGCAGCCAATGGTGTATTTACTGCAAATAGTTTGGCAAAAGTTTATGCCATGATGGCAAATAAAGGTGTTTGGGATGGAAAAGTATTTATTCGCCCTGAAGTTTTTGCTGAATTAAGTCAAATTCAATCGATTAAAAGAGATCGTGTCATGCCAATTCCAATGAAATGGCGTCTAGGCTATCATCGTGTCATTAGCATGGGGAAGCGTGCAAAACAAGGCTTTGGTCATATTGGTTATAATGGTTCTGGAGCTTGGTGTGATCCACAGCGTGAACTCAGTTTTGCTTATACCCATAATTTTGCAATTGGTTCAATCACAGGTGACTATCGTCTGTGGGGATTGACTCAGGAAACGCTGCGTTGTGCGGATAAGCTTTTAAAAGGCAGTAAAGGGTGGTTTTAATTGAGTCCTTGTTATTAAAATAATTCCATTTTAAGCACCAACTCTACATGGTGCTTAAAAGAATGATTATCCAATCCTTTTAAACCCAATTCATAAATGCCTTCTAATCCACAGACAAATGCAATAAGCCGCCATGCGATATCTTGGCTTGAACTCGAAGTAGATATCTTGAATTCTTGTTGACCTCTTCCATATTCAATCGTTGTCACTAAAGCAAGATGCCATTTTTCCATCGCGATATTATAGGCTTTTTTAATTTCTTGATCCTGATCAATCAAAACTTCTGCTTCGTTCCATAAACGTAAATAAGGTTGGGTTTGTTCAATATTTTCAATACCGAGTAATAAGCATAAACGTTCGACACTACTCTCTGTGGTAATGAGATTTTCAACTTCATCAAGCTGATCCATTAAAGCGATGAATACCTCTGCTTTTAAGTGTGAGCTAGATTCAAAATGATGATGCACTTGCCCGGTAGAAACTTGGGCTTCACTCGCAATTCGACGTACCGTTAAACCATTTAGTCCATCTTGAAGCGCCAAACGTTTGGCTGCATCCAAAATCATCTTTCGACGTTGCTCGCGATTTAAATAATTCATAATTTGACTTTCAACATAATTTACAAAACAGATATTAAACAAAGTTGGACACTAGTTCAAGTGTGGGTATAATGAACTATCTTGAACAAGTGTCCAACTTTAATTAGGTGTGTTATGTACCGCAAATGGGTGATTCTCGCAATCATCGTACTCATTTATTTACCTGTTTCAATTGATGCTACAGTACTCCATGTTGCCATTCCAACATTGAGCACGGCATTATCATTATCCGCCAATGAGATGTTATGGGTAATTGATATTTACTCCCTAATCATGGCAGGTTTGATTTTACCAATGGGTGCATTGGGTGACCGGATTGGTTTTAAACGTCTGATGTTGATTGGTGCCAGTATCTTTGGTGTGGCTTCCTTAATGGCTGCTTTTGCGAATTCAGCCTATATGTTGATAGCAGCCAGAGCATTTTTAGGTGTCGGTGCAGCCATGATTTTACCTGCAACTTTGGCAGGTGTTCGGAATACTTTTTTGGATGAGAAGCAACGAAATTACGCATTGGGTGTTTGGGGAACTGTCGGCGGCGGTGGGGCAGCCTTTGGTCCACTATTGGGTGGTTTTATTTTAGAGCACTTTAGTTGGGGCGCTGTTTTCCTGATCAATGTACCGATTATTATTCTTGTGCTAATTTTGACCTTATGGTTAGTCCCTAAACAAACAGTACAAACAAAGCAACCTTTAAACCTATTACAAGCCTTGATCTTGGTTAGTGCCATATTGATGTTGATCTATTCGATTAAGACATCAATATATGCGTTCAATCTGTCTATAGTATTGGTTTTTGTTGTGGGCTTGGGTTTACTGACGGGTTTTGTTCGTCATCAACTTCGTACTGTCCAGCCGATGATTGATTTTACTTTGTTTAAGAATCCTGTAATTTCAACCAGTATTGTGATGGCAATGGTTGCCATGATTGCATTGGTTGGATTTGAATTATTGCTTTCTCAAGAATTACAGTTTGTGTATGGTTATACGCCACTTGAGGCTGGACTATTCATCTTACCATTTATGATCGCAATCAGTATCGGAGGTCCTTTTACCAGTATCTTAATGAATCACTATGGTTTAAGACCTGTAGCAACAATTGGAATGTTGATGTGCGCGGTCTGCTTTTTTGGTTTGGCAATGACTGATTTTAATGCTCAAAATATTCAAGCATGGGTATGGATGGTGTTTATGGGAATTAGTGTTGAAATTGCTTTATTGTCATCTACAGCTGCAATTATGTCAGCTGTGTCTCCAGAAAAAGCGACTGCTGCGGGTGCGATTGAGGGAATGGCGTATGAATTGGGTGCTGGTTTAGGTATTGCTATTTTTGGTTTGTTGTTATCTATATTCTATGCGCAATCCATTGTTATACCATCTACACTTCCAGAGAGCTTGGTGGCTGGAGTAAGTTCATCCATAGGTGAGGCTTTGTCTGTGATTCAGCATGCAGATCCTGCATTGATGCAACAAGTAAAACAAGCCGCCTCAGAAGCATTTATCCATTCGCATAGTAAGGTATTAAGTATTTCTGGTGTGATGTTTTTAATTTTGTCAGTATTTGTTTGGCGTGCGTTACCCGATAAGAAACAAATAGTAAATTAGTTGCATTTATAGTCTTGTAGTTAGAGCTTAATAGCAGTGTTTGATTAAGCTCTAACATTTTATCATTTGAAGTTGATAATAGTTTTGGCTAATTTTAATTTTTAAATGACTTTGGTTGGATTCATAAACTTTACGCTGTGAAAGCATTGTGCTAAAAAGTGCAAAACTAACTTCGATTTTAATTAAATGATAAAAAGAGAATTATCAATTACAGAATTATTCGGTGTCTTGTCTGTTGTTGCATTAACCATATCTGTATTTTCCAATGCATATTTTTATTATTCTTTAGATGCAATTTGGGTCATGTCGATTTTATCACCTACATTTTATATTTTTGAAATATTGAAAGTTCTTGTATTAATGGCAGGAAGTATTCTTGTTGTTGGCTTTTTAATGGATATATTTAAATGGATGATTAAAAAATCATATAAGTTTAGACAGAAAAAACGTTTCAAATTATCCACTCAAAATATTTTAACTGACTGTAAATATAAAGAAATTTTTAAACAAAATGAATCATTTCAATTTTGGCAAACAACATTTGTCATTGTCATTGTCATTTGCACCATTATCGTTGTTTTATTCACCTTGTTTGGTTTGATTAAGTTCAATTCAATGCTGTGGAATAGTTTTCTCATTGGATTGACCTTAGGAATATTCACAAATAAGGAAATAAAAAAAGATAAAGAGCTTAAACTATTTGTATTCATTGTCTTTTTTGCATTAACAACTTGCTTCTCTGCACAAATTAAATTAAATGATATTGAAAAATTGTCGGTTGCGAAGTTGAAAAATGACAAAGAACTTATAAATTGGTATGTTTTAGATGGAAGCCAAGACAAGCTAATTCTCTTACAACAAAGTTCAAGAAATGTCATTAAAATTGTCAAATTTGAAGAGATTGATCGAATTATCTCTAATAAAAAATAACTCTACAGTTCTTCATTCACTAATTGTCAAAAAAACAGTATCCTTAGACCTGTAACTAGGAGCTTCCATGTATCAGGTACTTGCACGTAAATATCGCCCACGCAACTTCAATGAATTGGTCGGACAGAACCACGTTTCTCGTGCGCTGACCAGTGCTTTAGATCGTGGACGTTTACATCATGCTTACTTATTTACAGGAACACGTGGAGTTGGAAAAACCACAATTGCGCGAATTTTAGCAAAATGTTTAAACTGTGAAACTGGCGTAACTTCGACACCTTGTGAAGTTTGTGCAACATGTAAAGCTGTGAATGAAGGGCGTTTTATTGACCTCATCGAAATTGATGCAGCATCACGAACCAAGGTTGAAGATACCCGTGAGCTGCTTGATAATGTACCTTATGCGCCTACACAAGGTCGCTTTAAAGTATATTTGATCGATGAAGTGCATATGCTCTCTACGCACTCATTCAATGCCTTGTTAAAAACATTGGAAGAACCACCAGAGCATGTAAAATTTTTATTTGCGACAACCGATCCGCAAAAACTTCCTATTACCGTGATCTCCCGTTGCTTGCAATTTACATTACGACCTTTGGCTGTGGATGAAATTACCCACCACCTCAGTAGTATTTTAAATAAAGAAGAAATCTCAGCAGAGCAAGATGCGATTTGGCAAATTGCGGAATCTGCACAAGGTTCATTGCGTGATGCCTTGTCTTTAACTGATCAAGCAATCGCTTATGGTCAAGGTGCAATTCATCACCAAGACGTTAAAGAAATGTTGGGCTTGATAGATCGAACCATTATTTATGATTTGATTTTGGCAATACATCAGAATCAGCGGGAACGTGTCAGTCAGTTGTTATTACAATTTAGACAGCAAGCTTTAGATGTTTCATTGGTTTTGGATCAATTTATTTCAACATTACATGAGTTGGCAATGTTGCAATATTTGCCAGATCTCAGCCTAAAATATAGTGCTGAAATAAATCAAAAAATTATGCAGTTATCGAAAATCGTCTCTGCTCAAGATTTACAGCTCTATTATCAAATTGCATGTAAAGGGCGGGCTGAGTTGCAACTTGCTGTGACACAAGAGCAAGGTTTTGAAATGACGGTATTGCGTTTACTTGCTTTTAGACCAATGCAAGTCAATGAAGTTGTAATTTCTCAACCACAACAGCATATTGAAAAGCAAGCACTTTCAGTTGAAACTCAAGATAAACCTTTGGATATTGAACCTCATCAGACTGTAAAATCATTTGCACAAGCAAAAGATCAGACGCTGATTGATACCAAGATAGACGATGAGGCAAAGATAGATGCTGAAGTTGATATAAAAAGTGAGACTATTGAACCTGATCTATCCCAACAACAGTTGGAGCCATTAAAATCTGATCTTGCTGTAATGCCACAAACACTCTCTGTAGTGAGTGATCCTGCTTTTGATGCAGTTGAGGATGAGTTATCACAGCAGATTATTGAAGACCATGAGCCGAATAGTGACGATGCTTTTAATGAGCAATTCATTGAAGATACTGATAGCACAGTAAACACAGCACAAATACAGACTGTGGTTACTGAACCGTCTCTAATCATTGATCAGCAGGCAAATCATAATGTTCAAAATGAAATGTCTATTGATACTAGTGCACCAGATTTGACGCTCTTCGGTGCTGAGCTTCATTCACAAAGTACAAATGAAAATTCTTTAGCATCAACAGCAAATCAGGATGTGTTCTTTTTAGCTCCTGAAGCACAAGATCAACAGCTTAATATTGAAAATGCTGAAGCTATCCAAAAACAGCAGCCAAGTGAAAATCAAGTTCAGGTGGTTAAGTCTGAGAATCAATTAGGCTCCTCTGATAATGCGCAAACACCGCAACAAATATTAACGTTACAATCTCAAGATTTAGAAGGAGATTGGACTGTTGATAAATGGGAATATTGGTTTAGAAACAGCTCGCTTTCTCCTGCTGTTCAAGAACTGGCACAACATGGTTTGATGATGGGTATGATTAATGGTCAGTCTATTTTTCAAACTTCACCAAAATATGAAAAATTACTGAATCAAGCGCAACATGATCTAGAAGCAGCTTTAAAGCAACAATGGTCACAAACGATATTTACAGTTCAGTATGGTGAGGTCGAGTCGATTACACCGTATATGATGCAAAAAGAACGTAAAGTGCGTGCTTTTGATCGTGCAGCTGAAATGCTTCAACAAGAGCCCGTAGTAAAAAGTTTGATTGATGCATTTGATGGTCAGATTGAAAATATTCAACTCAAAAGTTAAATACATTCTTCGATAACATTTGATCTGCATTCAATATAATCATATATAGAGGATGGGTGATGTTTAGTGTGCAACAGGGAAGTTGCCAGTGCATCAAACAAGGCTGACTAAAACTTGAAGTGCGACTGTATACAAAATTTTAATATTGTTGAATGATCTTATAAAATAAATATCAATTAAAAAAATGCGGTTTTTATTTAATGACTTTGTGGTTATAATCGCGCCAATTTCAACAAAGGGGTATCTAAAAATGCCAAATAGTTCGTCGAGGTGCTGTAGTTTATCTATAGTGATTCTAACTTATTAAGCAAGGTACTTTTGAGAATGTTGTCTTGCAATAAGATCGCATTTCTATTTTTAAATTACATTTCCTCCTTAAATAAAATACCTACTCAAGGTCTGTTTTTATATCTCTCGTTTTATCATCCTGTTATTCATGTAAAGAAGGCAACTTTGGTTCAAATATCAGACTATTTATATCTAACTGATTTTTTGAAATTGAAAATCTTTAAAGTGTTGAGTTTTAATACTTTGCAATACTTTTGTCATTTGCATGTGATAAAACAGTGAAGGATTTTTATTCCGTTATTCATGAGATATAAAGATATAGACCATAAATTAAAATAACTGTGGAGCGTATAGATGCAACTCCAATTTATGCAACATTTAGAATTAACAAACATGCTTGATACATTGATTAGCCTTTTTTCTGCCTTTATTTTAGGTGGTTTGATTGGATTTGAGCGACAGTATAGACAACGTACAGCTGGTTTGAGAACCAATGTTTTGGTGGCTGTGGGTGCTGCTATTTTTGTTGATATTGCCAATAATTTAACTGGCGCTGATGGTTCTGTTCGAGTAATTGCCTATGTTGTTTCTGGTATTGGCTTTTTAGGTGCAGGCGTGATTATGCGCCAAGAGGGTAATATTCAAGGTCTGAATACGGCTGCAACGCTATGGTGTTCTGCTGCCGTGGGTGCAGCAGCAGGCTGTGATCGTATTGTTGAAGCATTATTGGCAACACTCTTTATTTTGGCTGCAAATACTTTGCTACGTCCGATTGGTCATATTATCGACCGGAAACCACTCAATGTTGAGTCAGAAATGCAACATGAAATTTATGTGGTGTGTCAAAAAGAACATAGTAAGTATGTTATGGATGAGTTGAGTAAAGCTTTAAAGCATTATCACTTTCCAGCCAAAGATTTTGACGTAGAGCCTTTTGGAGAACAAGATGTTGAGATTAAGGCAATTTTGATTGCAAACTCGGTTGAGGAAAAAGAAATTCAGCCCATTATTGAAATGTTAAATCAAATGCCTGAAGTCAGTCAGGCTTTTTGGGATCAAAATACTTTAGCTTAAAATATTATCTTTGAAATATAGTTTATTCGATCTGGCTTAGCTATAGAGCTTAAAATGAATTATTCACTGAGATAAATCTGTAAAGCATCTCGCATATCTTGAGGGATTGGGGTGCTTTTTTTTGTCTTACGAGAGACAAATACATGAACAAATTGCCCCTGAGCTGAAGCTTGGGGTTGTCCTTGTTTAAAAATTGCTAAATCATAAGTCAGTGATGCGTTTCCTATTTTTGAAATGGCAACGCCTACTTCAATAATTTCGGGATAAGTGAGTTCTTGAAAAAAATCACAAGAAGAATTTACAACTAAGCCAATGATTGGCGATTGATGAATATCAAAGTCCGCTTTTTGAATTAATAAAGCATTGGCTGCGGTATCGAAATAACTATAGTAGGTTACATTATTCACATGACCATAAATATCATTGTCAGCCCAACGTGTTTGAATTGGGAAAATAAAGGCATATTGATCACGTAATTTTATTTGTGGTTTCATTTTACTTTACTCTGCGCTATACGGACATTTACATTAAAACAATGACAGTGTGAATAAGAAGCGATGTACATCAAATTTAATCAATTTCTCATCATATCATTCAACAAGAGTGAATAGATATGACGATGTTTTTCGTATAAAGCGTATCTTTTATCCAATTTTAGATTTATTTATCTTACTGATACCATCTAAGAAAACTTGGATAATAGAGATCAGGCATTTTCACAGCCTTATATTTTAACAAAAAATTTGATTAATTTACTTCAGTGATGTCTTACTTTCCAGAGATGACAAAGATCTTTTATGGGATGAGAGCGTTGTTTGTTTTTATTCAAAATGATGATGGTTTTAAAGCGATCCTATTTTGTTGGATACATCGCAGGATGATATGTATAAAGGATGATTTAAAAAAATAAAAAGCTCATTAAGTATGACTTAATGAGCTATAGAAAATGAAGACTGATCTCAATCAGACTTCATTAATTAGAAACGGTAGCCTAGACCTAAATAAGTCACAATTGGTTTAATTTCAATACTGCTTTGACCTGAGATCAACGTTGTTGTTCCAGCTGGTGTAGTCGCATTTACATTTAATTTAGCTTTAGTCGTAAGGTGTGCATAAGACACAGAAGCTGTTGCATACCAGTTTTTATTGATGTTGAAATCAGCACCAAGAATAGCCACTGGTGCAAAAGCATCATCAACTTTTACTTTACCCAATTCTGGATTGAACGTAGCAAGATAAGGATTTGCCTTCAGTGCCTGATTAATCGCAGGGTCAGTTTCAACATTTGAGAAGTGAGCATACATCAATCCAGCACCAACATAAGGGCGGATTTTATTGTTGATCGAGCCAAAGTGGTAACGACCAGAAATGGTTGGTGTATAGGCATCTGTAGTTGCAGCTTTGTCATATTTGCTGAGGTCAATGACATTGATCCCATGAACTTTAATGCTGCCTTTACCTGCAAGTTCCATTTCAGGAGGTGCGCCCAAAGTTAATTCTAATGAAACGTTATCATTGACGAAATAATCAAGCATCAAACCTGCAGTATCAGCATTTTGTACTTCAAAACCAGCATCAGGATTAGCTGCTTGTAAATTAGCCAAGGGACCTAAGTAAGGTGAATTACCTGTTTTCCCATTGACACCTTGTCCCTTACTTTGTGGCATTACATGCAACCAACCTGTAGAAACAGCAAAAGTTTTACCGTCTGAAGTCGCTGCATGAGTAACAGTGTTTAAGCCAAACGCTGCTAATGGTAAAATCGCCAATGCAAGTTTTTTCATAGAATCATTTCCAATACTGTCTGTTATCTTAATTTCCCGATTAAGATCGTCGGCGATTTTAGAGTAATTATTTTAGAAGTTAAACGGAAAACACGGTAAATTATCAACCAGTCAGTCATACAAATAATGAGTAATTAAAATAATATTATGATAATTAAAGTTATAAATAGATATTTTTTAAAATACGCAATAATCTATTTGATTAAAAAATAGAATTTTATTGACTGTTTTTTGCACATATTGATAATTTAAGGTTTTTCTTGTGACAGTTTGTTTGCGATTTTTAGCAATTTCTTATGCCAGAGGAATCAGGCTAGTCTTTTATGATCAAAAGACAGTTTTTAATTTTTGTTTGAAATGTAGTGCATTACCTAAGCAAATCGGTTTATAGCTTAACGATATTTAAAGATGATTTTACAAAATCAATCGCAAGCATTCTGATGATGTGTTTTAAGTTGGTTGATACTTTACAGATGCTTGTGATAAAGATTTTTTAGATATTACTTGGCAGGTTTTGTGAAACTCAGTGGTGCTAAGTCAGCAAAACCTAAGGTAGACCTCGTAAAATATCTCTATTCAGTTGGTTGTGATTAAAGTCTTCCTCAACTGCATTTCGAAACTCGACCATAGTATCGCGATTGTTGGTATTTCACTTCTTGTTTATGTCGTATTAATCGATAACGCAATGTGCTGTTGAAATCTCAATAGACCCTAATAAATTGCCTGATAAATGTTGAGTGCATCGGTGTAGTTTAAAACCTTAGGATTGTTTTGTAATAAGCGTGTTTGAAGCATTGCATCTTCTGCAAGGACTTCAAGTTGTTGAGGTTGTACATTTAACTCTCTCAGTTTTAGGGGCAAGCCGCTATTGTTGAGATGGTTTTGCATATGGTCGATAAATAAATCACAGAGACCTTCAACACTGCCTTTACTATAAGGATCTAACCATTGCATCAGTTCAGCGTAGTGAGCTTTGGCTTCAGAGGCATTAAATTTTAAAACCTCTAATAGAACCAAAGCATTGGTGTGTCCATGAGATAAGTGGAAATGTCCACCTAATGGATAGGCAAGGGCATGAACAGCGCCAACAGGCGCGTTGGCAAATGCTTGACCTGCTAACATCGATCCCAATAACATATTTTGGCGTGCTTCAAGGTTCATACCATCCGCCAAGACAAGTTTCAAGTTTTTATTGAGAAGTTTCAGCGCTTGTTTTGCCAACATGTCAGCATAAAAGTTTTTCTTTATTTTTGAAGTATAGGCTTCGATGGCGTGCACCATTGCATCAATGCCAGTTGCGGCTGTGATATGTGATGGTAGACCAGTGGTAAATGTGGCATCAAGGATTGCGATATCCGCATATAAGATCGGTGAGACAATTCCAGTTTTTGTAGTTTCACCTGTCGTAACAATGGAGATCGGCGTAACTTCAGAACCAGTACCGGCAGTGGTTGGAATCAGAATTAAAGGAAGTCTTGGTCCATGAACATTATTGATACCGTAGATCTCTTGAATACTTTGGGTTTGTTGAGCATGAGCCAATACTGCAATAAGTTTGGCAACATCCATTGAGCTGCCTCCACCAAAACCAATCACAACATCGACTTGATTTTTTTTGGCAAACTCCACTGCGGATAGAACAATATGTTCTGCAGGATCAGCCTGAACGTCAGCGTAAATTTCATAAGCCAAATGAGCATCTTCTAAAATTTTCAGTACAGGTAAATGCAGTGCATGTTGAATCATCCCTGCATCTGTTACAAGCAAGGCTTTTTTATATTTGTTAGCTAAAATTGTCTTTAATTCTTGGACTGATCCTAGCCCAGAAATAATATTGGCTACAGTTTGGAATTGGAAATGCTGCATTGTGTACTATCCTTAATCTGTCATCACAAAATTAACATTATTGTTTTAAGGTTCTATAGGATTCACTTGCTAAATAACTTAACATAAGCGCTTATAAAAGAAATGATCATTTGAGGCGGTTTATGTTATCCAAAATGCCATACAAGGTTTTATGTGTGTGCTTAGGAAATATCTGTCGTTCACCTACAGCAGAAGTCGTCTTGCGACATTATTGTAATGAACAGAAATTGAACGTGATTGTGGATTCAGCTGGAACGAGTAATTATCATCCCAATAAATCACCTGATCACCGCAGTCAAAAACATGCAATAAAAAGAGGCTATGATCTTTCAGATTTGCGTGCTAGACAGTTAAAAATACAAGACTTCTTAGATTTTGATTTAATTCTTGCAATGGATCATGAAAATTTAGCGAATATCAAATCTTTGCTTCAACAAGCGATTCAACAATTTGGTGTACAGTCTGTTAAAGCGCAAGTTGCGCTGATGAGTGAACATGATGCTGATTTTCCGAAGCAAGCCATTCCTGACCCTTATTATGGTGAAGCGGATGGATTTGAGCGTGTTCTTGATCAATGTGAGTCAAGTAGTCTAGCGTGGGTGCAAGTTTTTCAGCAACAGTTTCAATATAAGTAATTGATATACATTAGGAATGAAATTTAAGTTATGAATATTGAATCTCAGGTTCAACTTAAACCATTTAATACACTCCGTTTAGACTCAGTTGCATCACATTTTGTCAAAGTACAATCTGTTGCTGACCTTCAAAATGCACTGCAATTTTCCAAACAAAATAATTTAAATGTGCTGGTTCTTTCAGGTGGAAGCAATATGATTCTTCCTGAGCATATTCATGCCCTGGTTGTTGCGATCGATATACAGGGGATTGAGTTTATCGGTGAAGATGAACGGAGTAAAACAATAAAGGTGGGTGCAGGGCAAGTCTGGCATGACTTTGTATTGTGGACGACTTCACAGCATCTTTATGGTTTACAAAACCTTGCATTGATTCCAGGTTTGGTAGGTGCTTCTCCTGTACAAAATATAGGGGCTTATGGCGTTGAAGCAGGTGAGTTTATTGAATCTGTGGAAGTATATGATCGTGAATTAGAGCAAATGCATTCCATCTGTGCTCAGGATTGTCAATTTTCTTATCGTCACAGTATTTTTAAAGATGATCCAAATCGTTATGTTATTACTCATGTGATTTTTAGATTACTGAAACAGGCTGATTTAAAAATCAACTATGGTGATTTAAAAGCAGCAATGGCAGATGACTTGAGTGCGGAGAATTTGCAAAAACAAGTCATCCAAATTCGACAAAGTAAACTTCCTGATCCTAAAGAATATCCAAATGTCGGAAGTTTCTTTAAAAATCCGATTATTGGGCGAGATGTATTTTCACAATTAATTGCAAAATTCCCTAATATTCCACATTATCCTCAAACAGAGGATCGCGTTAAAATTGCAGCTGGTTGGCTGATTGACCAATCAGGATGGAAAGGTAAGCAACTTAATCAAGTCGGCATGTTCCATAAACAAGCTTTAGTTCTGGTGAATTATGCGGATGCAACATTGACAGATGTTCAAGCGGCTTATCGAGCTGTTCAGCGGGATGTGTTTGATCAGTTTGCTGTGCAGTTAGAGCCAGAACCTGTACTTTTTAACGAAATGGGATTAATTCAGAACCATTAACATTGAGTCTATATATGGTTAAACAACATTGGATGGTCAGATTTTTACGGATGGTTGCAATACTATTTGTACTTTTTGGCTGTCTGATTGTATTTTGGTATACGCCATTTTATTCGAACCTTATGGTGAGGATTCTCAATACGTTTGTGCCTGTTGAAGTCAATCAGGTTGCCGCAAAAAGCCAACAAAATGCGGCATTATCTGAAACAGAAAACTTAGAACCAGGTTCGGATTTGTGGATTGCTCGTCAAGCTTATCTAAAGTTGATGGAAGAACTGTTAAAGAACAACGATGCGAAGGATTTGCTTGCTCTTCAATTGCGTTATCGAGCTTTACAGGAAAAAATTGCCAAAGAACAAAAAGAAGATGATGAAGAGCAAATCAAGCCAGTGATTCCTTTAGTGTCTGAACATGCAGCTTCTGATGCTGTAGAAGACCAGCCTAATGATGTGGTTAAAAACTTATTAGATTTAAATAGTGAAGACAACAAGGCGCTGATGGATGAATATTTAACTTTCTTAAAAAAGTATAAGGTTGATGATAAGGCTTTATATGAAAATCCCTCAGCTTCTGCTGTTGAATTATCAAGTTCACAAGTACAACAAGATTTAGAAAGCTTACCCAATAAAAATAGTGAACTCCCAAAACCAGTCAGTCAACCTTATGCCATTGTGGTTTTGGGTGGTGGTCTAACTTTAGATAAAAATCAGAAAGATATCATTGTCAATGATTACACTAAGCTAAGACTGGAAACGACTATTGAACTAGAGAAAAAAATCAAACTGCCTATTGTGTTGAGTGGCGTTGAAGCACCTTATATGCAAAAGTGGTTGGCTGAACGTGGGGTGCAGGCAAAATTATTGGAAAATCGCAGTATGAATACCTGTGAAAATACACGTTTTAGCTCATTACTATTACAAAAAAAAGGTGGAGCACCTACAGTCATGTTGATTACAGATCGTTATCACATGCCTAGAACACGTCGTTTATTTGCGTTGAATGGTATAGAAACCATTCCAGTGGACGCACCAATGCCTACTCAACTTACAGAATGGCAACCAAGCAAACAGAATTATGATCATAGCCGCAGAGCCAACTATGAAACTTTAGCAACAATTCGAGATATGTTGTTTGGTTCGAGTGGCTGTAGAGAGGTGCCTTAATGGCGGATATCCCATTTTTAAATCCTACAATTTTAAAACAACTTGATTTGCCAGTACCAAGTCGTGATACCACACCACAACTATTAGAAGCTTTAAATTTAAATCGTGCCTATGTGCCAAACCAAGAAATAAAGGCTTATCAACGACTTTATGGTTTTGATCAATTAGATTGTGTTCAATGGCAAGGCTTTATTGACATGCCGTTGTTTAAACTGCATGTTCAGGTATTTAAGCCTAAAATTGAAAAAGTAAAAGGAACAGTCTGTTTATTACATGGTTATTTAGAGCATAGTGGTATCTATCAACCGATTGTTAAAGAAATCCTTGAACAAGGCTTTAGTGTTATTACTTATGATTTGCCAGGGCATGGTTTAAGTAATGGTTCTCCAGCAAATATTAAAAATTTTGACCACTATCAACAAGTGCTGCATGCTGTTTACCAATATGTTAAAAACTCACAGCATCTTCCTAAACCTTGGTTGGGGGTAGGACAGAGTACAGGTGGTGCAATTTGGATGCATCATTTACTTGAATATGCACAAAAAAGAGAAAATCCAATTGTTGATCGTGTTTTACTCTTATCACCTTTGGTGAGACCAGCTAAAACCGCATGGTGGCACAATTCTATTGGTTTGGGCATTATTCGTAGAATTAAAAGAGAAGTTCCACGTCATTTTAAACGCAACAATCATAATCCAGAGTTTTTAAGATTTGTACGACTAAAAGATCCTTTGCAACCCCGTATGATGGGAATGGACTGGATTCTAGCAATGTCGAAATGGATGCAGGAAATGGAAGAATTTCCAAAATGCCGTATACCTGTGTGGTTGGCACAAGGTGCTCAAGATCAAACAGTGGATTGGAAATATAATATTGATTTCGTACGTCGCCAATTCAGATTGCAAACTTTATTAATTCTTGAAGAAGGATCACATCAACTTATTAATGAGCGTGCAGATATTCGGGCAGCATTAACGGGATTAATCCCTGCTTTCTTACATGCACATTCTTCAGGTGATTATTTTTGAATAAGAATCAAATAAAGACTATTAATTGATGAGGTCTTTTTTAAGATTTTAAAAGCATGAGTTTAAAGAAGTGCTAAAAAATGAGTGAAAAATGCAGTTTTTTGCGCTTTTTGTTGAAAAAATAACCATGTGGTTGAAAAAGTTCAAAATAGGGGTTGCGTGTCTATAAAAAATATATAGAATACGCAGCATCCCGACGCGATACAGCAAACGAACTTAGCTTAGAGGGTTAAGTTGTTGAATGTTTATTGCGTCTTATTTATCACTGACGAGGTGGTAAATTGATCATTAAGAGAATATGAAGAACAACTTGTGTGGATTTTTACTGATTGATTGATCGAAATATTATCATTGATTGATTGGTTTAAGTTACTCGAAGTTTATTTGAGAGAATTTGTCAGTACATTGATGAGCCAGAATTGTGACCTTAAGTCACTAATGATTTTAACTGAAGAGTTTGATCATGGCTCAGATTGAACGCTGGCGGCAGGCTTAACACATGCAAGTCGAGCGGGGGATGTTGCTTCGGTAACTGACCTAGCGGCGGACGGGTGAGTAATACTTAGGAATCTGCCTATTAATGGGGGACAACATCTCGAAAGGGATGCTAATACCGCATACGCCCTACGGGGGAAAGCAGGGGATCACTTGTGACCTTGCGTTAATAGATGAGCCTAAGTCGGATTAGCTAGTTGGTGGGGTAAAGGCCTACCAAGGCGACGATCTGTAGCGGGTCTGAGAGGATGATCCGCCACACTGGGACTGAGACACGGCCCAGACTCCTACGGGAGGCAGCAGTGGGGAATATTGGACAATGGGGGGAACCCTGATCCAGCCATGCCGCGTGTGTGAAGAAGGCCTTATGGTTGTAAAGCACTTTAAGCGAGGAGGAGGCTCTTTTGGTTAATACCCAAGATGAGTGGACGTTACTCGCAGAATAAGCACCGGCTAACTCTGTGCCAGCAGCCGCGGTAATACAGAGGGTGCGAGCGTTAATCGGATTTACTGGGCGTAAAGCGTGCGTAGGCGGCTTTTTAAGTCGGATGTGAAATCCCCGAGCTTAACTTGGGAATTGCATTCGATACTGGGAAGCTAGAGTATGGGAGAGGATGGTAGAATTCCAGGTGTAGCGGTGAAATGCGTAGAGATCTGGAGGAATACCGATGGCGAAGGCAGCCATCTGGCCTAATACTGACGCTGAGGTACGAAAGCATGGGGAGCAAACAGGATTAGATACCCTGGTAGTCCATGCCGTAAACGATGTCTACTAGCCGTTGGGGTCTTTGAGACTTTAGTGGCGCAGCTAACGCGATAAGTAGACCGCCTGGGGAGTACGGTCGCAAGACTAAAACTCAAATGAATTGACGGGGGCCCGCACAAGCGGTGGAGCATGTGGTTTAATTCGATGCAACGCGAAGAACCTTACCTGGTCTTGACATAGTAAGAACTTTCCAGAGATGGATTGGTGCCTTCGGGAACTTACATACAGGTGCTGCATGGCTGTCGTCAGCTCGTGTCGTGAGATGTTGGGTTAAGTCCCGCAACGAGCGCAACCCTTTTCCTTACTTGCCAGCATTTCGGATGGGAACTTTAAGGATACTGCCAGTGACAAACTGGAGGAAGGCGGGGACGACGTCAAGTCATCATGGCCCTTACGACCAGGGCTACACACGTGCTACAATGGTCGGTACAAAGGGTTGCTACCTAGCGATAGGATGCTAATCTCAAAAAGCCGATCGTAGTCCGGATTGGAGTCTGCAACTCGACTCCATGAAGTCGGAATCGCTAGTAATCGCGGATCAGAATGCCGCGGTGAATACGTTCCCGGGCCTTGTACACACCGCCCGTCACACCATGGGAGTTTGTTGCACCAGAAGTAGGTAGTCTAACCGTAAGGAGGACGCTTACCACGGTGTGGCCGATGACTGGGGTGAAGTCGTAACAAGGTAGCCGTAGGGGAACCTGCGGCTGGATCACCTCCTTAACGAAAGATTGACGATTGGTAAGAATCCACAACAAGTTGTTCTTCATTGATGTATCTGAGGGTCTGTAGCTCAGTTGGTTAGAGCACACGCTTGATAAGCGTGGGGTCACAAGTTCAAGTCTTGTCAGACCCACCAAGTCTACTGAACACAGAAGAGCAGATATATTAAGATCTTAAGCTGGGGACTTAGCTTAGTTGGTAGAGCGCCTGCTTTGCACGCAGGAGGTCAGGAGTTCGACTCTCCTAGTCTCCACCAAATTTGAGGGAAAACAAAGCAACGCTTTGTCCGAAAATTTAAGCAAGAAGCTGTGCTTCGCGCAGGCATCCATTTGAAAGATGAAATTGATTATAGAAATTAATGAACTGAAGTTTATAGAGTTTATTAACTTCTGTGATTTATCACAGTGAACTACTTGCTGACGAGGCGGTAGAGAATCATTAACAGAATATATTTGAGTTGAAATAATTGTTTAACTCGTTTTATGAAGCTTAACAAGCAATTGTTAATGTGGAGTGAAATGAGAACTAGCGATAAAACTGAATCAAGCGTTTTGGTATATGAATTAAATTGAAGCTGTACAGTGATTAAGTTCACAAGCAACAAATAGAAGTGGTTAAATCCACATTGTTGATCCTCCTTGTAGGGATTAACGACTGTTTGGGGTTGTATAGTCAAGTAATTAAGTGCATGTGGTGGATGCCTTGGCAGTCAGAGGCGAAGAAAGACGTAATAGCCTGCGATAAGCTTCGGGGAGGCGGCAAATATCCTGTGATCCGGAGATTTCTGAATGGGGAAACCCACTTACCATAAGGTAGGTATCGCATGATGAATACATAGTCATGCGAGGCGAACGAGGGGAAGTGAAACATCTCAGTACCCTTAGGAAAAGAAATCAATTGAGATTCCCTCAGTAGCGGCGAGCGAACGGGGATCAGCCCATTAAGTTATATGTGTATTAGCGGAAAGCTCTGGGAAGTGCTACCGTAGAGGGTGATAGTCCCGTACACGAAAGTGCACATATAATGATGACGAGTAGGGCGAGGCACGTGAAACCTTGTCTGAATATGGGGGGACCATCCTCCAAGGCTAAATACTCCTGACTGACCGATAGTGAACCAGTACCGTGAGGGAAAGGCGAAAAGAACCCCTGTGAGGGGAGTGAAATAGATCCTGAAACCGCATGCATACAAGCAGTGGGAGCCAACTTGTTTGGTGACTGCGTACCTTTTGTATAATGGGTCAGCGACTTATATTCAGTAGCAAGGTTAACCGTATAGGGGAGCCGTAGAGAAATCGAGTCTTAATAGGGCGTTTAGTTGCTGGGTATAGACCCGAAACCGGGTGATCTATCCATGAGCAGGTTGAAGGTTGGGTAACACTAACTGGAGGACCGAACCCACTGTCGTTGAAAAGCCAGGGGATGACTTGTGGATAGGGGTGAAAGGCTAATCAAACTCGGTGATAGCTGGTTCTCCCCGAAAGCTATTTAGGTAGCGCCTCGGACGAATACCATAGGGGGTAGAGCACTGTTTCGGCTAGGGGGTCATCCCGACTTACCAAACCGATGCAAACTCCGAATACCTATGAGTACTATCCGGGAGACAGACTGCGGGTGCTAACGTCCGTAGTCAAGAGGAAAACAATCCAGACCGCCAGCTAAGGCCCCAAAATTATAGTTAAGTGGGAAACGATGTGGGAAGGCATAGACAGCTAGGAGGTTGGCTTAGAAGCAGCCACCCTTTAAAGAAAGCGTAATAGCTCACTAGTCGAGTCGGCCTGCGCGGAAGATGTAACGGGGCTAAAACTATATGCCGAAGCTGCGGATGTATACATTGTATACGTGGTAGGGGAGCGTTCTGTAAGCCGATGAAGGTGTGTTGAGAAGCATGCTGGAGGTATCAGAAGTGCGAATGCTGACGTGAGTAACGACAAAACGGGTGAAAAACCCGTTCGCTGAAAGACCAAGGGTTCCAGTCCAACGTTAATCGGGGCTGGGTGAGTCGACCCCTAAGGCGAGGCCGAGAGGCGTAGTCGATGGGAAATTGGTTAATATTCCAATACTTCTGTGTAATGCGATGAGAGGACGGAGAAAGTTAAGTCAGCCTGGCGTTGGTTGTCCAGGTGAAAGGTTGTAGGCATGCATCTTAGGCAAATCCGGGGTGCTCTATGCTGAGAACTGATAGCAAGCGAGTTTACTCGTGAAGTGGCTGATACTATGCTTCCAGGAAAAGTCTCTAAGCTTCAGTTACACAGGAATCGTACCCGAAACCGACACAGGTGGTCAGGTCGAGTAGACCAAAGCGCTTGAGAGAACTCTGCTGAAGGAACTAGGCAAAATGGTACCGTAACTTCGGGAGAAGGTACGCTGCTGACGGTGATAGGACTTGCTCCTTGAGCTATTGGCAGCCACAGAAACCAGGCCCCTGCAACTGTTTATTAAAAACATAGCACTCTGCAAACACGAAAGTGGACGTATAGGGTGTGATGCCTGCCCGGTGCTGGAAGGTTAATTGATGGGGTTAGCGTAAGCGAAGCTCTTGATCGAAGCCCCAGTAAACGGCGGCCGTAACTATAACGGTCCTAAGGTAGCGAAATTCCTTGTCGGGTAAGTTCCGACCTGCACGAATGGCATAATGATGGGGGCGCTGTCTCCAGCAGAGGCTCAGTGAAATCGAAATCGCCGTGAAGATGCGGTGTACCCGCGGCTAGACGGAAAGACCCCGTGAACCTTTACTGCAGCTTGACATTGAACTTTGATCTTACTTGTGTAGGATAGGTGGGAGGCTTAGAAGTAGCGACGCCAGTTGCTATGGAGCCATCCTTGAAATACCACCCTGGTAATATTGAGGTTCTAACTCTGTCCCGTTATCCGGGACGAGGACCATGTCTGGTGGGTAGTTTGACTGGGGCGGTCTCCTCCTAAAGAGTAACGGAGGAGTACGAAGGTGCGCTCAGCGTGGTCGGAAATCACGCGTAGAGTATAAAGGCAAAAGCGCGCTTAACTGCGAGACCCACAAGTCGAGCAGGTACGAAAGTAGGTCTTAGTGATCCGGTGGTTCTGTATGGAAGGGCCATCGCTCAACGGATAAAAGGTACTCTGGGGATAACAGGCTGATACCGCCCAAGAGTTCATATCGACGGCGGTGTTTGGCACCTCGATGTCGGCTCATCTCATCCTGGGGCTGAAGCAGGTCCCAAGGGTATGGCTGTTCGCCATTTAAAGAGGTACGCGAGCTGGGTTTAGAACGTCGTGAGACAGTTCGGTCCCTATCTACCGTGGGCGTTGGAAATTTGAGAGGATCTGCTCCTAGTACGAGAGGACCAGAGTGGACGAACCTCTGGTGTACCGGTTGTGACGCCAGTCGCATCGCCGGGTAGCTATGTTCGGAAGGGATAACCGCTGAAAGCATCTAAGCGGGAAGCCTACCTCAAGATAAGATTTCCCTAGGACTTTATGTCCTCTAAAGAGCCGTTGAAGACTACGACGTTGATAGGTTGGATGTGGAAGTGCGGTGACGCATGAAGCTGACCAATACTAATTGCTCGTGAGGCTTGACTATACAACACCCAAGCAGTTGTATATGAAGCATCATTTGATTCATAAAAGATCAAAGATACTTGATTTAGTTGTAAAGCTAGTTACAATAACCAACTCAAATGTTCTTCTGTTAAACTCATTTGGAACAAAGTAAGGCATACCCATAAGACCCGAAAAAGTCCATAACAGTTTGCTGGCGACAATAGCAAGAGTGAACCACCTGATCCCTTCCCGAACTCAGAAGTGAAACCTCTTAGCGCTGATGGTAGTGTGGGGTTACCCATGTGAGAGTAAGTCATCGCCAGCTTTTAATTCTTAAAACACCCTCAACTAACTGTTGGGGGTGTTTTTTTATGCGTAAAGAAAAGTGAAAAAGTCCCATAAAGAACAAATATAGGAAAATATGAAATAGAATAGCAAAAATATACCATTCATATATTTTAACCAATAGTAAATAGTGTCTAAAATAATTTAATCTGGTTAAGCCGAATACATCATTTAAACACAAAAGCATGAGGACTATAAAAATGCCAGCATATACTTTGCCGTATTTTGGAACTATAAACTCAGAAAACTTAGAAGAATATTATGAAGTCGATGCTGAGGTGAATGGAAAAGTGGTTCAAATCGATTTGAATTTTGAAGCGAATACTTTGAGTTTAGAAAATTTTGAACGAGTTAAATCATTTATAGAAAATATAGAAAAATTTGACCAAAACAACCACGCTTATATTCAACAAAATTTTGAAGGTGAGCATGACGGTACTGTCAAAGAATATGTGGATTTTCATCTTGATGAATTGGGTGATGATTTCTTAGCACACATCGGGATTTCCAACTCAATAGACAAGACACAACAGTTTTTAAACAAGTTATATTTAACAAGGATCGGGCTTTATCCAGATGGGAAATATGACACATCGTATTTTGCAGTATTTGATTACACAGTTAATCGTGAATTATCTGATCAACTGATGGTGGTCAAAACAGATCATCAAGGTCATTTAGATCATTTGAGTTGGGAGAGCTGATATACAGAGTTAAACCTAACATGTTCATAACTTTGCTAATATGAAACAAAGCTAAAGCTTTAAGCTTGATATATTTAGTATTGAGTTTATATACTTATTTGCACAATCATCAGTACTCAAGTTTTAGCTGAAAAATGAATAGTGCAGTTTAAAAATAATGGATGAACATGGACAGAGATACTCCCATTTATATTTCTTTAACAGGCACGGATAGCCATCAAATCAAAATTCCTGCTGGTCAAGGGAGTTTCTCGATTGGGCGAATTGGCATGGACAAGAAAAAGTTTGATGTTCTTGTCGGTGAAAATGCTGTAATCGATTGGGATGTCTTTAATACCTTTTATACGCCACATGGTCAACAAAATGCGCATTTGCATCCTTATGGAGATTGGCCAAGATTTTTTTACTATTGGGGAAATGATATTGGTTTTGTGGAGTGGTCGAAGAAGAGAGTAATTGAAAATTTCTTTTGGCAACCCTCTCGCTCGTTGTGTCTTGATTTGAGTGATGCCCAAATTCGTAATCTTGCAATAAAAAGTAATGATGATCTGATCAAATTGACTTTGGATCAGAGTAATAATATTGGTTTATATTCACTTCATCTCTCTGGAAAAATTGAGCTTTTTGAAATTAAGACCAAGCAAGAAATTCATCATATTCGAATAGAACCAAATACTGAGAAAGATCAATCTGTATCCGCGTACCATCTTCCAATTATTCCTGACTTGGCAAAAATTAGTTCACTCGATGTAATTGTTAAACCAATTGGTCAGGCTTTTGATTGTGAAAGCTTATTACAGTTTCCAAATTTGAAAAATTTGAACTTAACCGGGAATATAACCAATACAGCATGTTTAAAACAACTTCACCAACTTGAACGTATTGGAATACGTTATGCAGTAAATTTGGAAGGCTTTCCTGCTTTAAATACTTGGGAAAACTTAAGCTCTTTCATTGCATGGAATATTGATGAAAAAACTGGGAAAAGATTAAATACCCAATTAAAGCATTTAGCTAAAGAAAAACAATTGGATTATTCTTCGGTGTCTAAACTGAGAAGTCCAATATGGTTTAGCACTGAATATGGAATTCCATTTGAAAACTGGGAAAACAAAAATGCAAAAATTGCGATCAAAGCATATAAATCTGCTTTAAAAAAAATCTCCAAAGCACAGAATGAGCAAGATGTGAAAGAATCAATTATTGAACTTATAGAGATGATTAATACATTACCCAATATTGAAACTGTTGAAAGGGAAGATACAGGAGTTGCTGTACAGCAACTTGTTGAAGCCTCAAAATTTGATATAGACCAAGAAATAGTAAATGTATGGTTCGATAAGGTTCGAGATTTTTAGAAAATGTGTTAGTAAAAAAAACGGCAAGTAAACTTGCCGTTTTTATGTAAACCTTCGATTCGATATTAGAAGTTGTATTCCATACCTAGACCAATAACTGTTTTTTTCTTCTCTGGTGTTGAAGTTGCAGTCCAATCACGCTTTTGTTGACCTACTACACCGTAGAAACGAGCTTGTTTGTTGATGTTGTAGTCTGCACCAATACCATATAAGTCTTGTTTACGGTCATCACGACCATCTAATTCAGTTGTTGCAGAAATATATTCAGCTTTCAATTTAATTGGCGTAGATGGAATTACATAAGCAGCAGTGATGCCATATGCATTTTCTTTTAAGCCTTTAAAAGATGTAACTGTTGTACCAGATGTTGTTGAAACTGTGTCATCTGTTGGTTTAGCAGTTTGCCATAAAGCACCAAGTACTAAACCATCGATACCTGCTGGTTTCAAGTCGATAGAACCTGTAACACGAATCGCATCAGAATAAATTGTGTTGCTACCTAATTCTGAGTTGTAAGCATTATATTTAGATGCTACACCGAAGTTACCTGCAACTGCTGCTGCTAAACCGTAATCTTTGTTGTCATAAGTAAGTGATGTTGAAATACCATCACCAAACCCATCGCGGCTGCCTTTTTGACCTTTTGCTGAGTTGTTTAATGCAGAAGATTCTTCACCTTGTTGGAACATGATATTAAAAGCTAAACCAGCCAATAATTTTTTATCAGTTTCAAAACCAATCACATTCTTTAAACGATCTTCACCGACCAAAATTGCAGTCATATCAAGTTCATTGTGATCGTTAAAAATATCTTGGTTGTTTCCTGCAGCATTTTTAAAGTATGAATCAAACTGACCCACTTTCAATGTTGCAATGCCGTCTGATTTAATCCCCACAAAGCGGTTACGGTTACTGAATGCATCACCGTCACCATCAGCACTGATTTGCCATTCTGCTAAATATACAGCAGATAATTTATCAGTTAATTTTTCTTCACCTTTTACACCAATACGAGAAGCATTCGAGTTTACTTTGGTTACGCTTTCGTCTTTAAAGCCATTATTATCGATTTGATCTAAAGTTACGTTGAACTTACCATACAATGTTGGCGCTGCTTGAGCTGCGCTTATGCTAAGGGTGGCGATTGCTGCAGCGAGTAGCACTTTTTTCATTGAGATTTCTCCAAAACATGTTCAATGCGAGTTTGCTGTTACTTTTTTTTACTCAGTAAGTCTTGTTTTGAACATGACTTACTAACTTGCATGCAGTATCTGTAAACTTTGTTACATATAAGTGAAGAATAAATGACAATTTGATGACGTAAACTTTATATTGATGTAATTTTGATAAAAAAAATGAGGCAATAAATGCCTCATTTACAAAGAAAAATTTTATATCAGTGCGGACTTAATTTTTTCAGCCAATACTTTAATTTTTTCTTGATCGCCCATTTGTACAGCATGACGACCTAATTCGTGTACAGAGCTTGGAATAAGATGAAAGTGTACGTGTGGCACAGTTTGTCCAGCTGATGCGCCAGAGAGTTGCATTAAAACAATCCCTTTTGCATCTAAAGCTTTTTCAATTGCCTGAGCAACTTTTTGTACAATTTTAATGGTATAGGCAGCAGCTTCTGGTTCTAAGTCCAATAATGTAATGGCTTTGGTTTTTGGAATAACTAAAGTGTGACCATCTGCCTGTGGCATGATATCCATAAATGCAAGTACATGATCATCTTCATAAACTTTTAATGCTGGAAGTTCGCCACGTAAAATTCGAGCAAAAATATTCTGATCATCATAAGCCATATTTACTTCCTTAAATGTATGAATGTAATTATTTACAATTCAATTCTTTCTGACGTTCCTTGATAGAGTCAAGTTTTTGTTGCTCTTTTTCAGTAAATTTAGGCTTACTTGTATAACAATTGTCATTATTATATTTTGCCTTTGCCTCAGGATCTTTAAAACAGAAACCTTTTGATGCATAAATCACATTGTAATCATCCTGCAATTTTTTGCATTCTTGTGCATTATCTGCGAAAGCTTGTGTGCCCACAAAAATGGATAAAGCAGACAGTGTAGCAATAAAATATTTGTTCATGAGTTTGCCTCAAAATTGACATAATCGTGTGTCACTTGATTAGATTATAG
The DNA here is from genome assembly GCF_019702905.1 of Acinetobacter sp. Tol 5. NCBI lineage: Bacteria > Pseudomonadati > Pseudomonadota > Gammaproteobacteria > Moraxellales > Moraxellaceae > Acinetobacter > Acinetobacter sp. Tol 5. The sequence continues at coordinate 1,977,702 of NZ_AP024708.1, forward strand.
GGGCTGGTTGTGATTATTCAATGACGAAAAATTAATCTAATGTAATTTTGCTCCATGATTCATACATTTTTACCGCAGTTGAAAAGTCACTGTCGGGTGTTGCAAGGCTGTTTGCTGCTTGGATTAGGCTTTGTGTTAAACCAAGAATTGGTGTAGAGAGTTTCGCCTCGCGAACTAAATCAATGGCAATTCCTGTATCTTTTGCCAATAAAGGTAGCCCAAAGGTTAGTGGAAAACTTCTGTTGAGAATACGCTGCGGAAGGATTGATTCAGTAACACCACTTTTTCCGCTTGAAGCATTAATACAATCTAATGCCTCATGTAAATTTACGCCATGCGCTTTGAGTGTGGTGAAACCTTCTGCGGCGGCACATAAATGAACTGCCATCATCATATTATTAACAGCTTTAACCGCAAATCCAGCACCGGAATCGCCAACATGTTTAATTAGTTTTCCCATTGCTTGCATTGCAGGCAAAGCGCGTTGGAATGCATCATTCGATCCGCCCACCATGAAGGTGAGTGTGGCATTTTCAGCACCAATGGTTTGTCCGCTTACAGGTGCATCCAAGAATTCAATATCAAGTTGTTTAAGCTGTAATGCTTGTTGACGTGCTGCATCAGGCACACCGCTGGTGCAATCTACCCAGATCGCACCTGATTTAATTTTTAGTCCCTGAATTAAATCATCAACATCTTGACTGGTGGGTAAGCATGAAAAAATTATATCAGCCTGAACAGCCTGTTCTAAAGCTACCGCCTGAGTGCCGAACGCAGTTGCATGTTGTTTGGCTTTTTCAAAATTTCGATTCCATACATAAACAGTATCAAAATGTTGAGGCAAATGTGCTGCCATACGATAGCCCATAGCACCTAAACCGATAAATGCAACTGTAGTATTCATAACTGTCTCTTAACTTTTAGTCGATCGTTGTTCTAACCATTTGGATAATGTAGGCCAAAATTCTTCTGCACTTTTTTGGCTAGACATCAGTCCTAAATGTCCTCCAGGGATTAGAGTAAACGTGACATCGCTACTATTTGTCAATTCGATTAAAGGCTTAACTGCATCGGCGGTGACCATTTGATCACTTTTTCCAGCACCCACCAACAAAGAACAATTGATATTTTTAAGTTCTATTTTATGTCGGCTAAGTTGTATAACACCATTTTTTAGTGGATTTTGAAGCCATACATTAAACAACATATCTTGATTGACACCCCCAGGATAATCCACCATATGATTGAGAAAATTTCCCAGTGTAGCATGCTCATGTAAAAGTGCTCGATCATCTAAATTGAGTAATAATTGTTTGTGACCTTCATACCAGCCTTTGGGATCAAGAATTTTAAATCCAATCGCATTTAGTAAACCAGGAGTATGGATCAGTTTTCTCGGTAAGCCTCCTTTATAAAGTGTATCTTTAAGTTTTTGGTTTTTGATAATCAGACCATTGATACGTTGATACAGTTTTCCAATTCCACCAGAAGCATAACTGTCGATAGGACTGGCGAGTACAATGAGATTTTTTACATGATTGGGCTGACGTAAAGCACTGTATAGTAATACAAAAATTCCAGCCATACTCCACCCATGCAGTGAAATTTGATCACTTTGTGAATGCTCTCGGATCTTGTCGATACATAAAGGCATGGATTCGTCGATAAAGTAAAGGAAGTTTAAGTCACGATCTTGATAGCTTAATTTTCCCCAATCCAATAAATAAACATCAAAGCCTTGTTCTGTAAAATATTTGATTAATGAGCGATACGGATATAGATCATAGATCGCCATATTAATCGACAACGGTGCGGTAAAAACCAAAGGTTCTTTAAACTTTTTTTCTGGCGCAGCATAGTAACGTACTTTGGTTTGATGATGCTCTGCAATGACTTCATAAGGTGTACTTTGAGATAAAACCAGTGACTTGCCATTGAAAATCCGTGTCGTCAAATTTTTTAACTTGGCTTTCCTTGCTTGGAACTTGGCTGATACTTGGGTCATAAGCGATGTTTGTCTCATTTTTATACAGATTTATGCGAAGTGTATGTGATAATTTGCGATTTTACCTTGACCTTAAATACATAGGACGCTCAAAATGTTGGCAATATTTTACAAAGGCAGTTTTAGGACTGAGCAGTTGAAATGAGCCAGCACGACGACATTGAATACCAACTTGACACCTTAGCGATTCGTACAGGTCATACTCGTAGTTTTGAAGGGGAACATGGAGAACCGATTTTTCTGACTTCATCATTCGTTTATGAAAATGCAGCTGAAGCAGCAGCAAAATTCTCAGGTGCAGAGCCAGGCAATATTTATTCACGTTTTACCAATCCGACGGTTACGATGTTTGAAAAGCGTTTAGCTGCTCTTGAAGGTGGTGAACGTGCTGTGGCAACAAGTTCAGGTATGGCAGCGATTATGGCTGTAGCGATGTCTTTCTTGAAAGCTGGCGATCATGTGATCTGTTCACGCGCTGTTTTTGGTTCAACAGTCGCGTTGTTTGAAAAGTATGTTGCTAAATTTAATGTTGCCGTGACTTTTGTTGATTTGACCGATCTAAGCGCATGGCAAGCAGCTGTTCGCCCTGAAACAAAATTACTTTTTGTTGAATCGCCATCCAATCCATTGGCAGAAGTAGCTGATATTCAAGCCTTATCTGATTTGGCACATGCAAATGATGCTTTGTTGGCGATTGACAATAGTTTCTGTACGCCAATCTTGCAACGTCCTCTACAATTTGGTGCGGACTTAGTGATTTATTCAGCAACTAAATATTTGGATGGTCAAGGTCGCGCATTAGGTGGTGCTGTTGTTGGTAGTCACAAACTTCTAGAAGAGGTATTTGGTTATGTAAGAACGACAGGACCGTCGATGAGTCCTTTCAATGCTTGGGTGTTTTTAAAAGGTTTAGAGACGCTACGACTGCGTATGAAGGCGCACTCTGAAAGTGCACAGATCATTGCTGAATGGTTGGTTAAACACCCGAAAGTGGAAAAAGTTTACTTTGCTGGATTGCCCGAGCATGTTGGTCATGAGTTGGCGGCAAAACAGCAAACAGGCTTTGGTGGGATTGTTTCATTTGAGGTGAAAGGTGAGCGAGAAGGGGCTTGGAAAGTCATTGATCACACCCAATTTATTTCAATTACTGGCAACTTGGGCGACGCCAAATCGACCATTACTCATCCTGCAACAACAACACATGGTAAGCTTTCGCCTGAAGCAAAAGCTGCAGCGGGCATTCGTGAAGGTTTAATTCGTCTGTCTGTTGGTTTGGAAGACGTCAATGATATTATTCGCGACCTTTCTCATGGATTAGATTTAATTTAAGATAAGCGTCATTGCTCAAATACAGTCTTGCACCCATTTGTGATTTTTGAAAAAAATAGCCAATGTGTGCAAGACAAAAATTTATTTAAAGACTTTTGTTCGGAGTACCTTATGAACATTAATATGTTGATGCAACAAGCACAGCGCATGCAAAAAGACATGGAAAGTAATGTTAAGAAAGCTAAAGAAAAACTTGCTCAAACTGAAGTTCAAGCAGAAGCGGGTGGTGGTTTAGTCAAAGTAACGATGACTTGCCGTAATGTTGTTAAGCGTATCGAAATCAGCCCAGATTTATTACAAGATGATCCAGAAATGATCGAGGATTTGATTGCAGCTGCAATGAATGATGCTGCACGTCAAGCAGAGGCTATTTCAGAAGCAACCATGAAAGAAGCTAATTCAGGAATGGGTCTACCGCCTGGTCTTTCAGGTTTGTTCTAAGGAATCTTAGGTGTTTAGCGACCGTTTTGATCAGCTTGTACAAGCGTTACGGATCTTACCAAGTGTTGGACCAAAGTCGGCTCAACGCATGGCATTACATCTGATTATGAAAAACAAAGAAGGCGCGATTGGTTTGGCGCATGCGTTAAATGAAGCGACTTCTTTTATTCATGAATGTAGTATTTGCCACTCTCTGACAGAAAATGAAGTTTGTGATATTTGTTGTTCGAATGATCGTGATGATCAACTGCTTTGTGTAGTCGAATCTCCAGCTGATGTTATGGCAATTGAACAAAGCGGAAGTTTTCGTGGAAAATATCATGTATTGGGTGGTCATTTATCGCCTTTAGATGGAATTGGTCCAGAAGAAATTGGTATACCTTACTTGGTACAACGTTTGAGTGATGGCAATATTACTGAAGTGATTTTAGCAACCAATGCAACTGTAGAAGGGCAAGCGACAGCACATTATCTTGTTGAAGCAACCAAACATCTTTCACTACAGATGACAAGAATTGCTCAAGGTGTTCCACAAGGCGGTGAGCTGGAATATGTGGATAGCCATACATTGAGTCAAGCAGTACACAATCGTATGCGGATGAAATAATACTTTTTGTCTTCAACAGATGTTGGGTTTGTTTATTTTCAGTCACTTTATTTTGAATTTAAGGTGTTTAAAAGATAAACAAACTCGATTTTATTTAAAATTATTTACATAACTTTGAGAAAAATTAGGTAAACTCCCTTAGATAGAACGGTCAGTCTATGATTCGTTATTTTTCTAAAGGATTAATTCATTAAGTTCTAAAACCTATATATAAAATGGATATTTTAAAAATAATTTTATTGAAAAATAAGACATTTATCTCAAATTAGTTCAAAAATATTATATTTAAATTTTATATATTAAGGTAAAATCATATTTCATTTGAATGTAACATTTTGACTTAAACTGACATGTTCCAATTTATTAATCAACAGACTGAACTTGAATCTGTGTTGAATTTAATGCAACACACATCAACATATGGTCTAGACACTGAATTTATCAAGGTTGATACATTTTGGCCTAAACTCGGTGTATTTCAAATCAATGTCAATGGTCAAGTGTTTTTACTCGATGGTACCACGCTCAATTTAGATCAGTTCTGGCATCGACTTTTTCAAGCGCAGCAAAATATTTTTCATGCTTGTGGTGAGGATATTGATTTAATCTATCATTATGCCGATAAAAAGAATCTTGAGAATGTGTTTGATACGCAAGTGGCGTTATCTTTCCTAGGACATGGCTTACAGGTCAGTTATCAAAATGCCTTAAAACTGATATTAGACATTGAGATTGATAAAGATCAGACCCGTTCAGATTGGTTAGCTCGTCCTTTGACCACTGAGCAGATGAATTATGCTGCAAATGATGTTCTATACATTATGAGATTGGCTGAAAAAGTTAAAGCTCAGTTGGAACAGAAGAACTTATATCAACAAGTATTGGAAGATTGTCAAAATCTTACCTTTGAAATTGCTTCAGAAACACCAAAAGAAAAGTTGTATAGTGATATTGGTAACTATCGTCATTCGCGCAAACAATTGATGCAATTACAACAATTGTGTGTGTGGCGCGAAGAAATGGTCAAGGCACTGAATCAACCCCGCAGTTTTATTCTTAAAAATGCCACGATGATTGATTTGGTTGAAGTTAATCCGAAGAATAACTTTCAATTGTCTAATGTAAAGGGCATTCGACCTAATATTGTTCGTGAGCACGGTAAAACCATTTTAGACTTATTAAAATTTTTACCAGAGATGGATGAGTGGCCATTACGAATTGCACGACCAATTAAACACTCCTCGCAAGGGATCACAGTTGAAGTTGATGAGTTAATTTCACAAATTTCATTGGATATGCAAGTCCCTAAAGAAGTACTCATGCGTAAAAAGTGGTTGAATGCTTTGTATCATCATGTGGTGTTTCAAGGCAAAGAACAAGATTTACCACGCTATCTACTGGGTTGGCGTTATGAACAATTGACGCAACCACTGATTCAGTTATTACATGCCGATGTTCACTATTTAAGTATGCAAATGAAAGTGAATGAATAACTTGATGTCATGTTTTGATGGTCTGTTTGCTTAGCTTTTCAACAAGATCTGTGAATGCTGTGTCATGATATGTGATGCTTTATTTTTACTCAAAGATTTCACAAATGATCATAAATAACGACTGATACGTTAAATTTCGATAATGTATCTGTCGTTTTTTTCATGTATGCTGTCACATAAGTTTTATAGAAGCTGTTGTTTAAAATGCATTGTGATATTTATAAATCGAGCAAGAAAGATGAAATGTATCTTTATGTGGCTCGTCCTAATCATCCAGACCATGACGAAAGTGCAGATCCTTTAGATGTACTATCTGAACCTGTACGTATTGCTTTTGGTCGTGCAACGCATGTCATGCACCTTGAACTTAATGAATCAAGAAAATTAGCACGAGTAAATGTTTTACATGTGATTGATTCACTGACGACGAAAGGCTTCTTTATTCAAATGCCGCCAGAAGGTTTAATTAATCCTAATGCGGCAGAACCAGAGGGATTACGCGGTGCTTGATCAGTTATCAGGAATATGGACAAGTTTTTTAGATCTATTGGATTCGATCCCAGAAGATAATATTGCAATTTCTGTCTATATTCTTGGGACGCTCTTAATTTTATGGTGCTGGTATTCGATTTCAAAACGATTGCCATCACCACTTGGTGGGATCACATGGATTATTGTATTTGCAGTTCTTGCAACGCCCACCATTTCTGAAGGACCGAACTCAGCAATTGCACCTGCAATATTTGGCTTGTTATTTGGTATTTTAACCAAAGATTCTGCATTGATTTGGTCAAACATTGCCTTGATTGCATTTGTGATGGGGCTGGGATTAATCATCGGATTTTTTTGGTCTAAATACAAAACCAATAAAAATACGCAAGCCAACGCCGTCGCTAAAAATATTTCACCACTTTAAATAAAAAATAAAGGTAATCTATGTCTGTTGATGCTCAACAATTCACTGGTACTGAACAGTATATCGCAACTGATAGTTTAAAATTAGCCGTAAAGGCTGCTCGCGCACTTCAAAAACCACTACTGGTTAAAGGTGAACCTGGGACAGGTAAAACTTTACTGGCAGAACAGGTTGCTGAAAGCTTAGGACTTAAACTGATTACATGGCACATTAAATCGACAACAAAAGCACAGCAAGGCTTATATGAGTACGATGCTGTGTCACGGTTACGTGACAGTCAGTTGGGTGATGACCGTGTCTATGACATCAAAAACTATATTAAGCCCGGAAAGTTGTGGGAAGCGTTTACCAGTGAATCACGTTGTGTATTATTAATTGATGAAATTGATAAAGCAGACATCGAGTTTCCGAATGACTTGTTGCATGAATTAGACAAGATGTCTTTTTTTGTTTATGAAACAGGTGAAACGATCACTGCTACGCAGCGTCCTATCGTGATCATCACTTCAAATAATGAAAAAGAACTTCCTGATGCCTTTTTACGTCGTTGTTTCTTCCATTATATTGAATTCCCTGATGAAGCGACCATGCGTGAAATTATTGCAGTACATTTTCCCAATATTTCTGGAACTCTGGTTTCTGAAGCTTTGCAAGTCTTCTTTAAATTGCGCCAAGTTCCAGGCTTAAAAAAACCACCCTCAACGTCTGAATTGATTGATTGGTTGAGTTTACTCATGGCAGATGATATGCCAGAAGATGTTTTGCGTAATCATGATAAAGCGAAAGCAATTCCACCCTTGTATGGCGCATTGATTAAGAATGAGCAGGATGTTCAATTGCTTGAACGTTTAGCCTTTATGTCACGTCGTTAATGAGGAGATCGCCATATGTTTGTGCGATTATTTTATACCCTCAGAAAATATGGTGTACCTGTATCTACCCGTGAATTGATTGATCTCAACCAAGCGGTGAGTGAGGGCTTGGTGTTTGCTGATCAAGATGATTTCTATCAATTGGTGAAAACGGTCATGGTCAAAGATGAGCGCTTCTTTGATAAATATGATCGTGCCATGAAAGATTATTTTGAAGGAATTCACACCTTTGATATTGATGATTTGCTCAGCAAAGTTCAAAAACTGCCAAAGGATTGGTTTGATTTAGAGCTACTTGAAAAGCATCTGACACCTGAGCAACGTGCTGAATTAATGAAAGCAGGTTCGCTTGAAGAATTGATGAAAATGTTGGAAGAACGTTTACGTGAACAACATAAAAAGCATCAAGGTGGTAATCGAATGGTGGGTACTGGAGGTACTTCTCCATTTGGTGCCTATGGTGACCACCCAGAAGGTGTTCGAATTGGTGGACCAAGCCGCAAAAACTCAGCAGTCAAAGTATGGGAGCAGCGTAAATACCAAAATTTGGATGATGAGCAAATTTTAGGTACACGGCAAATGCAAATGGCTTTACGTCGGTTGCGTAAGTTTGCTCGTCAGGGTGCTGCTGAAGAATTGGATATCAACAGTACTATTTATGAAACTGCCAAGCAGGGCATTTTAGATGTACAAATGGTCCCTGAACGGCGTAATCGTATTAAAGTTTTGATGCTATTTGATGTGGGTGGCTCGATGGACGCTCATATTGCACAATGTGAAAAATTATTCAGTGCAGCAAAAACAGAATTTAAAACTTTAGAATATTTTTATTTTCATAATTGTTTATATGATTACGTTTGGAAAGATAATCATCGCCGTTCTTCTACACGAATGAACACATGGGATTTGTTTAATACCTATGGTAAAGACTATCGTGTAATTGTTGTTGGTGATGCCAGTATGGCACCCTATGAATTAAAATCGGTGGGCGGTTCCGTTGAATATATGAATGATGAAGCTGGTGACGTATGGTTACGTCGCTTACGCAATCATTTTGAAAAAACAGCGTGGCTGAATCCAGAAGAACAGAATTACTGGCACTACACGCAAACCATTGCCTTGATTAAGCAGATATTTGAGGACAATATGTTTCCAATGACCCTTAAAGGCATCGAGGATATGACCAAGTATTTGTCACGATAAATTTGGGATCGTATCAAGGTCTAGTTTGTTTTTTGGGTTGGTAAAAAAATAGCTTCTGAAGTAGGCTAAAATTGCGCATGAGATGTATATGGCGTGAGACATGAAATACAACAATAGTGAAGCTATTTTTAAATTTCATGTCGATGCCTATGATCGTCTAAGATAATTTTAGCCATAGGCTGAGCCAGAATAACGCAAGGTCGAGCTTGTAGCATCAAGTATAGTGAAGACTAAAATGGTTCTACTATGGGCTTGTTGCCTTGTGAAATAATATTTTTATCATTTAGAATAATTCAATTTCGTAAGTTGTGCCGTGTATGAGTTAAAACATTGAGTCGAAAATATTGCATAACTGTCAATAGACCCACTCATTCAACGGCTTATATTTTAATGAGGGATAGATATGGATCATCAAATTAATGGTATTGCACTGCCAAATGAACAAGGATTTTTTGGTGAATATGGTGGTCAATTTATTCCACCACATTTAAAAGCGGCAATGGACGAAATCAACATTGCTTATGAAGAAATTCGTCAAACTGCTGAATTTCAGAATGAGTTAGCGGATTTATTTGCCAATTATGTTGGTCGCCCAAGCCCTTTATTTTATGCCAAACGCCTTTCTGAGCAATTGGGCGGTGCACAAATTTATTTAAAGCGTGAAGATTTAAATCACACTGGCGCACATAAAATTAACCATTGCTTAGGTGAGGCTTTACTTGCCAAGTATATGGGTAAAACCAAAGTGATTGCAGAAACGGGTGCGGGTCAGCATGGTGTAGCCTTGGCGACTGCTTGTGCACTTGTAGGGATTCCATGTGAAATTCATATGGGACAAGTCGATATTGAAAAAGAGCACCCAAATGTTGTCAAAATGAAAATTTTAGGCGCTAAATTGGTTTCAGTTACGCAAGGTACGGCAACATTGAAAGATGCGGTAGATAGCGCATTTGATGAATATTTAAAAGATCCACAAAACTTTATTTATGCGATTGGTTCTGTGGTTGGTCCACACCCATTTCCAAAAATGGTACGTGATTTCCAATCTATTATTGGCAATGAAATTAAAGTTCAAGCACAAGATCGTTTTGGTGCTCAACCCGATTATGTGGTTGCCTGTGTAGGTGGCGGTTCAAATGCAATTGGCGCATTTACGGCATTTTTAAATGATGCAGAGGTTAAACTGGTTGGTGTGGAACCTGCTGGTCATGGTTTGGATACTCAACAGCATTCAGCAACATTGACTTTAGGAAAGCCAAGTCAAATTCATGGTATGGCTTGCTATGTACTTGAAAATGAGCAGGGTGAGCCGTTGCCTGTGCATTCGATTGCATCAGGTTTGGATTATCCTGGTGTTGGACCACAACATAGCTTTTTGAAAGATTTGGGACGTGTGGAATATTCAACTGCGACTGACCAAGAATGTTTAGATGCATTTATGATGCTGTCCCGTGTAGAAGGTATTGTACCGGCATTGGAAAGTTCACATGCTGTGGCTTGGGCAATTCGTGAAGCACCGAAATTATCGAAAGAAATCAAAATTGTGGTCAATCTTTCTGGGCGTGGTGATAAAGATGCAGACTATGTTGCTGGCAAGTTAAATCTCAACTGATTTAAAATTCAACAATCTAAAACCTGGCTTCGGCTGGGTTTTTTATTTATCTGTTATCATAATGAAATTATTGAACTTTATTGGAGAAAAAGAGTTTAAACGACGCCATTAGCATAATTTATTTGATATGTAAATTATATCAAATAGCATATTTTTAATAAAAATCATTGAAGCATCATCGCTTAATTTTATAACATTGTTGAGTTATTACATTGGAAATCAGAAACCGTAAATATATAAATTATAATTTATGGCAGCAAGAGCATATTGCTCAAGTCATGCCTATTTCAAATTTAACAGAAAAAATTTCCTTAAAAAATTGTTTAGGTAGAAAGCTTGCAGAAGATATTTATGCTAATTCAGCACATCCGACTGTAGGATTATCAGCAATTTATGGGAAGTTTTTGAATATTCAAGATGATATTACTACTGTAGAACAGTATAAAGAAATCGAAACGATACATTTCTTTCGAAATTTAATGAATGGGGAAAATCCATTTGCAATTAAACAGACAAACACATTCCTATCTGATATAGCTCCATATATGAAAATAGGAGATATAGCAAATACGGTGATACCCTTAGAACAACATTTACCTTGGTTTAGAGCAGCTTATCTTAGTCCTGAAAAAGGAGATGTGTTGGCTGATATAAAAAAAGGAACGGGCATTGTCAATATTGGGGCTGACTACCAAGAGAAAGATTTAGTTTTAAAAAAAGATGATATTATTACAAATTCCAAAAAAGCCTTATTAAGACAGGCTGGCATAAGTGAAATAAAGGTTTATAAAAAATTAAGATTTGCTGTGCTATGTGTAGATTATGACCTCGAAAATTTGAATAAAAATTTTGAAATGGAATATATTCAAGATTGCATGCAAAGTTGGGGTTTTGATTTTGAAGTAATTAAAATAAAACCATTCAAGAATGTCCCGCTAGATAAAAAAACTACGGATGACAGCATTGCGACTAGTTTTGAAACTTATTTAAACAATATTCAGCAGGTGACCCAAAACTATGATTATATTGTTGCGTGCGGTTTAGCAGATCATCGTTTTTTCAATCAATTGGGTTTGTTTAGATCTCTGAATGAGTTAAGAAGACTATATTCTCAAGGTGAATATAATCAAAAAATTCAATCGTCTGGCAATCATTTCAGATTATTTTCAGGTGATTTAAGAAACCCAGTATGCCGAGAAGAGGTAAAATTCTACAATGAACAAGGACGTTTAATTGTCCAAAGGACGATGAAGTATGAAGATAAAGCGTTGATGGGCTATATCTCAGGTTATATTCTTGACATCATTGTAAATATGCATTTACTGGTAAAGCCAACAATATTGCAACGGATGTACCGAAAACCATTTTTACCTGAATGGAAAGTAGGAGTATTATCCCATGATTATAGTTTTGATATTGACCGAGAATATAAATACAAAATTTTATGGGCTTATGTATCACGTACGGCTTATGATGAAAGGTATAGAATTGTGACCAAAGAGATTCCAGAAATTAAAATAATCAATGTAGAAAATGAACGTCCTGATATGCTGAATTTCTTTAAAGAATGTAATTGTTTTATTCCAGTATTAAATGAAGATCATCAGTTAAAAGCAGGTGATTATTTTTACTATCTAGAAATTTGAAAAATGATTGAAATATTCATTATGATTTATAGCTATTGATCATATAGCCCTCCATTTGAAGGGCTATATCAATCTTTTTCTTAACCTGAAATATATTGTTGTAATTGTTCAATTAATTTTCTTTGATCTTCCATCGTGGCTTTAACAAGATCACCAATAGATACAAAACCAACTAATTTTTCTGCTTCAATTACCGGTAAGTGACGTAAATGACCATTGGTCATTAGACCTAAACACTGCTCGACAGTATGGCTGCGTGTTACAGATATAACTTTGGAGGTCATAATCTCAGCAACAGTTGTATGATCTGAAGTACGCTGCATAAGGGCAATTTTACGCGTATAGTCACGCTCAGAAAGAATGCCGACAACTTTGGTGTCTTCTGTGACTACGACAGCACCAATACCTTTGTTTGCCATAAGTGTAATGGCTTCTAATACAGTGGCAGAGGGGGAAATCGTGTAAATTTCGTGACCAATTTTATCTTGGATGACTTGTGCTACTGTCGTCATAATTATTCTTCCTTTTCTTTGGTGCTGATCAATCTGCACCTCTTTAAATTAACTGTATTTTCTAACTTTGCAAATACTCTACAGTCACAAAATATAAAGTTTATTTTTTACAACATTTTGAAAACATCAAAATATACTGCTTGTTCTTTACGCCGTTTGAAATTGAGCGGTATTGTGAAAAAAGAAATGATCCATTTGAGTGGTTGATAGTTTGAATTTCCGAGATGAAGAATTAAATAATGCAGGCATGATGTTCAAGCGGGTAAGCGTCGGCAATAAGGATTCTCTAAAGTCTTTTGGTGTTATTTTGCGGGGTGTATAGTGAGGCCAGTGAATCTTGGCATACTGATGTGCTTGAACCGCATTGAGCCAAAATGGGAAGTAGACTTCTTCTGAAGCTGATTTCATTGCCCATCCTTCATGGTAAAGCCCCCAAAGTACACCACAATACATCAGTGATTTTAGAATAGAAATTTTAATAAACAATTCGTTCGATATTGGTTGGAGGTGGATATACTTCTTCATAGTCGATAGTCTGTTTATGTACCAGTGTTATTGTAATAGAAATACATTTAAGAACTGTGTGTACTTTATAGTGAATCGTAAGCATTTATTAAAACAATAAAAATTGTATCAAATGCGTAAGTATTTATTAATCAAAAAATCTTCAGGCATTAAAAAACGCCACCTAGGTGACGTTTGCTTATGCTTGCATCGTGGCCATCTTTTGCCAGTACTGCGCTTTTAAAGAATCACGTTCTACGCGGAAACCTTGGTAGTAAAGTTCTGCAAGAAACATTGCTGCTTTACCATGTCCAGCTTTTGCTGCATCTTCTAATGCTTTTACTGCTTCTACAAAGTTCATTTCACATTGGATTGTGTTTACAGCATCCGCATATACATGTTCTAAGTCTTGATGAGAGATTTGGTGAATCATAGGTAACTCCTTATTGTAATTATGATCTTTTAACATAGCTCCCCATCGGAGCTTATACTTAACTAATCTAACTTAACTTTATTAAACTAATATTACAGTTTGCGTTACTTGTCAAGTAATTTGAAATCTACACTTGACGAAAATAAGATTACATGATTAAACATTAAACAGAAATAATATTTATTAAAATCAATATGAGAATTAAGACAAAGGGAGAGCAAAAATGACAAACACGATAGATGGCTTTACTTTTGATGTACCCGCTGCTGAGTCTCAGATTGTTGAATTAGCTCAGTATCATCGTCGGCAATTGGATGAAGCAATTTATCATCAAGAAATTCATCTTGGTGATTATTGTTTAGCCCAACGAAAACGTGTTTACGATTATACCAGAAATTTAGACCCAGTGCAAAAAAAGAACTTTTACCATGTTTATGATGGGGAATTAAGACGTCTCGCTGATGATGACGATCTACATCCTGCACATGCTGAAGGCGGTGTAAGTATTTTTGCTGTATGTATAGCTTTAGCAATTATTGCAATCATTCTATATTTTGCATTCTTACGCGCAACCATTCTTTGATTGTTGTGTCTTGAACTTATTAACAGCTTTATCTGAATTGATCTCAAGCCCTTTTCTAAAATAGAAGAGGGCTTTACATGTATATTAGTCATGGAGCAGTTGAGAGGGTAAAAGGTCATATTGCATGTTCTGGGAGTCAACTCATCTTGTCATAGAGCAAAGACTAAACATCGATCTTTGCAGTGTTGTTCAGATGTCGCTCAAAAAGCGCTATATTTTTATATTCAGAATGATAAACTATCTGTAATTAGAGGTAGTTCATGCAAAAAATCAAAGATTATTTTCAAAAATTATGCTGTTCATTTCCTGTGGAAAAAATCTTGAATTCTTTTGTTGTTGTGATCATCGCACTGATGATTGTTTTTGCAACATTGGCCCTATTGCGTCCAATAGGCCCAGAACAATATCAATATGTGATTCAATATTCCCAACAAGCCGCTTATCCTCAAACCCAAAATATAGCTAAACAATTACAACATCAGGATCAAATCAGTGTTGCTGATTATCTGCGTTTGTTGCGAGCTTATCACTTTGAACATCAGCGTGTTAGAGAATATCCTGCTGTGGATATCACTGATACTGAATAATCCTCAAAAGCTATTTAAAAGACTCCTCTTGAGGGCGAATGGTTTTTTTGATGATCAATGCTGGGATATCTGGCATTGGGTTTTTCTTTATTTCGTGAGTTTGACCTGATTGGATTTGAGGATTGGCACCTATATCATCTTTCAGCATTTGTTTAAGTGCTTGTTGATCCAGTGTAGGTGCAACAACAACCAAAGTGAGACGATCCGCGCGGAGATGCTTTTGGATTGCTGTTTGAACCTGCTTGACGGTAATTTGACTCAATTGTTTCTGATATTGGGCTAAATAATCGGCAGGCAGTTGATAAAATCCAATTGATGCAATCTGTGCATTAATATTAGCATTTGAACTAAAGGTCATTGGAAAGGAACGTAGCATCCCTTCTTTGGTTTCCTCAAGTTGCTTCTTTTGTACAGGTTTTTTGACAAAATCACGCAATGCTTGATGTGCAACTTGAATACTGTCCATCAATTGATTTTGTTCAGTTGCATAGTTCAAGCTAAAAAAGCCTTGTGCTAAAGTGGTCGCTAAGGTGCTATATGCGCCGTAGGTATAGCCACGTTTGACGCGAAGTTCTTTCATAAGTACTGAATTAAAACCACTACCGCCAAACATTTGGTTAGCCACTTCTAAAGCTATTCGATCAGGATCACTTCGTTTTACACCTAGATGCCCCATCATGACATTGGCTTGTGTAGAATTAAATGGAATGTAATGAATATTAAAATCATGTTGTTCTTGCGGTTCTGGTAATACTTCAGCTGCTTCACCTTGCGTCATATTTTGGCTAATGGTATTGGCAAGTTGAGTCGCATCAGCAGCAGTTAGATTCCCTGTAATGGCAATATTCATATTTTGAGCGACAAGTAATTTTTGTCTAAATGAACGTAGTAGCTCTGGCGTAATTTTTTTTAAACTGCCGTTGGTGCCAACAGTGGGTTCAGCATAAGGATGTTGTCCATAGAGTGCGCGATAAAAACGGATGTTCATCATTCTGCTTGGATTTTCTTGAATTTGTTTTTGCCCAACTTTGGTATTGTTGAGGATAAGATTTAAACCAGATGGATTAAACTGGGCATGATTGAGTACATGTAACATCATATTGACAGCTGGATTTAATTTTTCCGGATCTGACAATACGCGTAATCTTACGACAAACATATCTCGATATGCGGTTACATTGAATTGTGCACCTAAGCCTTCAAAGGTTGAGGCGATTTCTTTTGCAGAATATTGATCTGTACCTTCTGTAATCAGTTTGGCAGCCATATTCGACATACCAAATAAGCCCTGTCCCAATGCTTGATCTTGAGAAGAACCTGCATTGAATGTCAGTTGAATATCGACGATCGGGAGGTCCGTGGTCGAAACGAATAAAGTTCTGACTTTTTGGTTATTTTCCAAGTCTTGAACAAAAGGTGTTTGATATTGCTGCTGTTTATCTAAATTTTTTAAGCTTTGTAAGGTTGAATTTGCCTTTAATGTGGAATCATCCATCACGTTTTCACTTTCATCATGATTATCGATTTCGACTTCAGCATAGTTGACACTTGAGTAGAGCAAGGTGATCAATACGAGTAATGGTGTTTTAAATGAATAAATAGAGAATGGTTTGAAATTCATAATGCTTCCTTATTTATTCTTTTGAATCTTCGGGTAATAAATACAAACTACTGAGATTGTCTTTGACAAAATAAATATTGGCAATCCGTTTTAAATCCTGTGGTGTTACTTTGTCGTAGTGTTTAGGTAACTCATCCATCAAACGAAAACTTAAGCCATTTACTTCTAGATTGCCAATCATGTTGGCCTGACCACCAATATCATCTTGGCTGTAGATTAAGTTGGAAACGAAGTTATTTTTTACGCGATCTAGTTCGGCTTGATTAACCAATTCTGTTTTAAATAAGTTCATTTCTTTTTCTATTGCTTTCTGCGCATCTGGCAGGGATACACCATCGCTCGGTATTGCCGAAATCATAAATAAGCTGTCACCTCGATTATACGGATCATAACTGACACTAATGGCAGTAAGCACTTTTTTATCGCGAATGAGGCGATCTTGCAAACGTGCTGAAATTCCACCATCGAGTAAGGATTGAATGATGGTCAATGCATAAGCATCTTGTGGGTTTTTTGCTGTAGCGATAGATTTAACATTCCATGCCATAAACAAGTTTGGAACTTGTACTGGAAGGTGAACTTCCATATGTCGATAACCCATTCGATCAAATTCCAGCACATCATTGCGATCAGGAAGTTCTTTTTTCGGGATTGCTGCAAAATATTTTTCGACTTGTTTTAATGCTTGTTCTGAGTTGACATCTCCTACAATAACGAGCGTTGCATTATTGGGTGTATACCAAGTTTGATACCAATGTTTGAGATCATCTAAACGAATATTTTGTAGATTTTTCATAAATCCAATCACGGGTTGTCGATGATGGCTGGTTGGATAGGCAATCCATTTAAAACGTTCAAAAGCAAGATTACGTGGATTATCATCTGTTCTTTGCCGTCTTTCCTCCATAACGACTTTGATTTCTGGGTCAAAGTCCTGCTGTCTCAACACCAAATTGGTCATTCGATCTGCTTCAAGTTCTAAAGCCAAGGGAAAATATTTTTTAGGATAAAGTTGATAATAATTGGTGTAATTGGTATAGGTTGCTGCATTAATACGTCCACCATAAATTCGGCTTAACCGAGCAAACTCATCATCTGGAACTTTCTTGGTTCCCTTAAACATCATATGCTCAAGTACATGAGAAATACCGAGCACATTCCCAGATTCATCACTACTGCCGACACCATACCAAATTTGAGTCATGACAATAGGGGAGCGGTGATCTTCGCGGATAATGACTTTTAGACCATTCTTTAGCGTGGTTTCAAAAGTTGTACGTGCAAGTTGACTTTCTGGGGCTGAATGAAGCTGAGTATTGAAAGTATAAGTGCATAAGAATAATAAAGGTGCAATAATAACTTTGGAGTGTTGCATAAGTTGTAAGAATTTAGATTTCAAAATATACACAGATGACCTAAAAAATTATTCTAAATTTATAACTATTCTTAAAAAATGAACCATTTAAAGCAAGACGATAATGTTGCATTTTGGTTCGCTTGTTTTATCGCTGCTTTAACGCTAAAAATGTTTCAATCTATGCTAAACTCATTGTTTTTAACGCTATGCTTTTCAAGGAATCGGCATGCAAGAACAGCAAAATAAATTCTTGATTGATGCGGATATCGGGGATGACGATGTCACATTACCTAGTTTACCAGCCGTCAATGTGCCTATTATTGAAAATAATAAAGTAGAAATACCGAAAACGGAATCTACTCAAGCTGATAGTCAAGAACAACAGATTGAAGCGACTGAAGAAAAAGCCAAAGGTGGTTTTTTCAGTCGTATGAAAGAAGGTTTGTCTAAATCACGCAAAAGCTTCGCAGATGGTATGGTCAACATATTGATCGGCGGGAAAGAGATTGACGATGAATTGCTAGAAGAAGTTGAAGAACAGCTTTTAGTTGCTGATATTGGTGTCGAAGCGACAAAAACCATTATTGCGAATTTAACTGAGCGTACTGAACGTGGAGATTTGATCTATTCACATTCATTGTATAAAGCTTTGCAAGAAGAGTTGGTGACATTACTTGCACCACGTGTAAAACCATTGCATATCGACCCAAATAAAAATCCATTTGTGATTTTAGTGGTTGGGGTAAACGGTGTGGGTAAAACAACTACAATTGGTAAGTTGGCAAAACGTTTACAGGGTGAAGGCAAAAAAGTCATGCTTGCCGCAGGTGATACATTCCGTGCAGCAGCAACTGAACAGCTTCAAATCTGGGGGGAGCGTAATAATATTGCTGTTGTTGCTCAAGGTCATGGTGCTGATAGTGCATCTGTGATTTTTGATGCTTTTGAAAGTGCTCGTGCTAAGGGAATTGACGTTCTTATCGCAGATACCGCTGGACGTCTACACAATAAAAGCAATTTAATGTCTGAACTGACCAAAGTAAAACGTGTAATGCAGAAAATTGATGCGACTGCGCCGCACGAAGTGATGTTGGTTGTGGATGCGGGTACAGGACAGAACGCGATTAACCAAGTAGAAATGTTTGATGAAGCTGTAGGTCTTACAGGTCTAACGATTACTAAATTGGATGGTACTGCAAAAGGTGGAGTGCTATTTAATATTGCCAGTCGTACACATGTACCAATCCGTTTTATTGGTGTTGGTGAAAAAATAGATGACTTACGCCCATTCTCTGCTAAATCATTTGTAGCTGCTTTATTTGAAACAGATAAATGATTGTAGTCTGATTCGCTGATTTGGAAACTCCGCTTGATGCGGAGTTTTTATTTTTCTGTTTAAATTTATGCTTTAAAGTATTTAGCGTACCAGATGCTGAGAATAGATTGATCTGTGTTGAATTAAAGATGATTTTTACCTTAATTTCTTTTGTGGTCTACGCAATAACAATTTGAAGAAAATGGCAACACTGTTTTTTTAAAATTAACTGCATGGATTTAATTTTTATAAAAATCAAAATATTAATGTGATTTTTGATAAAGCTATAATTGTTTAAAAGTCTTTCTATTTCTAATATTGTTCTAAATATAGAACACATTGTTATGTATTTATGCATGGAAACAGTCAAAATCATGCAATAAACTTTGTCTATGTTAAAGAAAACGGCGTATCGCGCCAAAGAAGGATTATCATTATGTCATTTTTAAATCAAATCAAACAACGTCGTACAATTTATGCATTGGGTAAAGATATCAGCTTAGACCAAGCAAAAGTTGAAGAAATCATCAAAGATGCAGTAAAACATAGTCCATCTGCATTTAACTCACAATCTTCTCGCGCAGTAATTTTATTTGGTGATTCACACGTAAAATTCTGGACAATTGTTTTAGAAACTTTACGTAAAATTGTTCCTGCTGAAGCATTTGAAGGAACTGCTGGTAAAATTAACAGCTTTATTGCTGGCGCAGGTTCAGTGTTGTTTTACGAAGATTTAAGCGTAGTGAAAGGTTTGCAAGAGCAATTCCCACTTTATGCGGATAATTTCCCAGTTTGGGCTGAACACTCGACTGCAATTGCACAATTTGCAGCTTGGACAGCTTTATCTGAAGCAGGTATTGGTGCTTCATTACAGCATTATAACCCGATCGTGGATGATGAAGTTGCAGAAACTTTTGAAATCCCTGCGGATTGGAAACTTCGTGCGCAATTGGTATTTGGTTCAATTGAAGCACCTGCTGGTGAAAAAGCATTTATTGATGATGCTGCACGTTTCAAAACATTTAACTAAATTTCTATCAGATCGAAGAAATCAAATCTCAAATCTATCTTTGATTGATGTCTGATTTTTGTTTGATCATATCTAACCTGCTTAAGAGACCAATTTTAAGCAGGTTTTTATTTGCGTTGATTTTATCAAATTTTAAAACAAAACAACCAACCATAGAGTGTCTCAGTTCACTTTAGTGACTCCTTAAAAACGAGTTGATCATACTTTCCAGACAATCATTGAGCTAAAAATTCAAGCCATAAAGGATCGAACAATTCTTTACATAGAAATATCACTTTACTTTATCGACATTTAGCTTTATTCGTGGCTTAATCTTTGCTCAAGGAAAAAAAGTGTATTAAAAAATGAGTAAATTAGCGTAGATTCAGCACTTTGGTCTAATTTAGACATTTTAAAAAATTTATACACTGTAAATAGCCATTCAAGTTGATGATATTGTCGGATTTCTGATCGTTATTTTTTTAGTTAATGTATGTATTTATTTTAATTAAAATGATCACTATTTAGGAATGTGATAATACTATTCAGCATGGTTTAAATCGGTATACTAGAAACTCTTGTTATAAAAAGTAGCAATATCAGGAAAGACAATGACTGCACGTATTCAAAAAGGCAAGTTAGCGATTGCTAAAGAACTTTACGATTTCATCGAAAATGAAGCACTACCAGGTTCTGGTTTAGACAGTGAAACATACTGGAAAAACTTTGAGCAAGTTGTTGTCGATCTTAGCCCTAAGAATAAGGCGCTTTTAGCAAAGCGTGACGAGATTCAGGCTAAAATTGATGAATGGCACCGCAACAATAAATTTGAACTTGAAGCTTATAAAGCTTTCCTAAAAGAAATTGGCTACTTATTACCAGAAGTAGAAGATTTTCAAATCAGCACAGAAAATGTAGATGAAGAAATCGCATTATTGGCTGGTGCGCAGTTGGTTGTACCTGTGCGTAATGCACGTTACTGCCTAAATGCAGCAAATGCCCGTTGGGGTTCTTTATATGATGCACTTTACGGCTTTGACGTGATCTCTGAAGAGGGTGGCGCAGAAAAGGGTAAAGGCTATAACCCTGTTCGTGGCGACAAAGTTATTGCATTTGCAAAGAACTTCTTAAATGAAACATTCCCGCTTGCAAATGGCTCTCATGCAGATGCAACTCGCTATGCGGTTGAAGATAAAAAATTAGTGGTAACGCTAAAAGATGGTTCAACAACCACTTTAGCAAAAGAAGCTCAATTTGTGGGTTTCAATGGTGAAGAATCTGCACCTGTTGAAATCGTACTGCTCAATAATGGCTTGCACGTAATTATTGAAATTGACGCAAATAGTCCAATCGGTAAAACAGATGCGGCTGGCGTTAAAGATCTTGTGTTAGAAGCAGCAGTAACGACGATTCAAGATTTGGAAGATTCCATTGCAGCTGTAGACGCAGAAGAAAAAGTTGAAGGCTACCGTAACTGGTTAGGCTTGATGAAGGGTACTCTTGAAGAATCTATCGAGAAAAACGGTAAAACCGTTACCCGTAAATTAAACAAAGATCGTATCCACAAGAACCTCATTGGTGGTGAAACGACACTTCATGGTCGTTCTTTGATGTTGCTTCGTAATGTGGGTCATTTAATGACAAACCCTGCGATCCTTGTAGATGGTGTTGAAATTTACGAAGGCATTATGGATGCTTTAATCACGCCATTGCTTTCTTTTGCGGACATCAAAGGTCAAAACGAAAACAAGAACTCTCGTAAAGGTTCTATGTATATCGTTAAACCAAAAATGCATGGTCCAGAAGAAGTTGCTTTCGCTGTTGAATTGTTTGAACGTGCTGAACAAGCATTGGGTCTGCCAGCGAAAACTTTGAAAATCGGGATTATGGATGAAGAACGCCGTACTTCTGTAAACTTGAAAAACTGTATTGCTCAAGCAAAAGATCGTACGATTTTCATCAATACTGGCTTTATGGATCGTACTGGTGATGAAATCCATACATTCATGGAAGCAGGACCATTTGTTCGTAAAGGTGAAGTAAAAGCGCAAATTTGGTTCCCAGCATATGAAAACCGTAACGTGATGGTGGGTCTTCAAGCTGGATTACGTGGCAAAGCACAAATTGGTAAAGGCATGTGGCCAAAACCAGATATGCTTTTAGACATGTACAAAACCAAGATCGAGCATCTTGAAGCTGGTGCAAGCTGTGCTTGGGTTCCATCTCCATCAGGTGCGGTGATTCATGCGATTCATTATCATCAGTGCAATGTTTCAGCTCGTCAGCAAGAATTGTTGAAAACTGAAGCTTTACCTTTAGATGATTTACTTACTCCACCTTTGGCGACTGATACAAACTGGACTGAAGAAGAGAAAACCAAAGAGCTTGAAAACAATCTTCAAGGGATCTTGGGTTATGTTGTACGTTGGGTTGACTTGGGCGTAGGCTGTTCTAAAGTGCCAGACATTAATAATGTTGGTTTAATGGAAGATCGTGCAACATTGCGTATTTCATCTCAACATGTTGCGAACTGGTTACGTCACGGCATTGTAACTCAGCAACAAGTTGAAGAAGTTATGCAACGTATGGCAAAAATTGTGGATGAGCAAAATGCCAATGATCCAGAATATACCAACATGGCACCAAGCTTCGATGGTTATGCTTACAAAGCTGCTTATGATCTAGTCTTTAAGGGCGGTGAGCAACCATCAGGCTATACTGAACCATTATTGCATGCATACCGTTTAAAATTAAAAGGTTATACAGGTGATTAATTTTACACTGTAGATTTTAAATCAAACATAAAGCCTCTTCGGAGGCTTTATGGCTTTCTAAAGTGGCAAAAAGACAGTTTTAAGCCCAGAAAATTTGTTTTCGCTGATTCTGGTTTAAGCCAACAACATGAAAACTCTGCTACAATTTAAAGGAGTTAATTATTATGTTGAATTATAAATGACATCAATTCTGAAATTAGATGCGCTGAAAAATGCTGAAGTCGTCACGACACCTTATCCGTTTTTTGTGGTTGAAAATGCGTTGGCAGACAGTGAAGTTCAAGCAGTGATCAAAGACTTCCCAAAAATTGAACAGGGTGGAAGTTTTAATATTGAAGATGTGGAAATTAAACCTAATTTTGATCGTTTTTTAAAATCTTTAGATACACCAGAGTTTCGCCAAATTCTGACAGATAAATTTGATGTTAATGTGATGGAACATCCGATGATGATCACTTTGCGTGGTTACTCTCGACAAAAAGATGGTCGTATTCACAGTGATTCTAAAAGTAAACTATTGACTATTCTGATTTATCTAAATGAATCATGGGATGCACCGAATGGTCGTTTACGTATTCTAAATGACGACAAAGATATCAATAACTATGTCGCTGAGATTGGTGCTGGTCCTGGCTCTTTGGTTGCATTTAAAGTTACTGATAATGGTTGGCATGGCTATATTCCTTATGAAGGGCAACGCCAATCGATTCAAATTAACTTTTTGACCAGTGAAAAAGCCAATGCTAAACATAAGTTTTTCCATGGTTTAAGTGCGAAAGTTAAAAAAATCTTTGGATAGGCTATTTTAGACGGACTTTGGTTAATTCTGAATATATCAGGAGTATTGAGTTGGATCACATTCATAGAATCAAGAGAATGAATGTGATCAACCCATTATCATTTTTTTATGTGCGCTAATTTTAAACCGATCACAGCCACACAAGTAAAACAACTTGGCTTACCTGCTATTCCTTTTACATATCAACCAGAAGTATTTCCTAGTTTTGAAATGCCATTACTTTTTAACGCTCAAAAAAGTCTTGAGTGGCGTTTGGTCAATTTTGGTTTAATTCCAAAATGGGCTGAAGATAAAGAGGCGGGGAAGCATACTTATAATGCGCGTAATGAAACCTTGATAGAAAAACGTAGTTTTACAGAAGCATTGAGTAAATGCCAATTCGGGGTTATTCCCGTTACTGAGTTTTACGAGTCTAAATATGTCAATGGAAAGCCACAGCGATGGGGTGTTAGACGGAAGGATGGTCAGGCATTTTATATTGCAGCATTATACGAAATTGCACGGTTAAAAAATGGTGAAGTAATTCGGTCAGCAACTATGATTAGCATGGATGCTCATTTTCATCCAATGATGAGAGAGTTTCATGAGCCAAGAACAGATAAGCGTTCTGTTGTTGTGATTCCACATCATCGCTTGGATGCGTGGCTGAACTTGAAACAGCCTGATATTTCGAGTTTTATAGAGGGATTTCCTGTGGAGGAGTTTGAATGCTTTTATTGTCCTAAACAACGTAATGACATCAACTCTCCACAGTTAAGTATATTTGATGAATAATTTTCAACATCAATGTGCAAGATTTTTAAAAATAATTTTTAAATTCTCTATGGTTTTTTCAATTTGAAGTGGGGTAAGTCCTTCAAAGGATTGCTCTAAAATTACACCCATTAAGTCATTGATTTTTTGGGTTATTTGTTTCCCTTCTTCAGTTAAACAGACGCGTGTAATCCGTTTATCTTTTTTGCAAGAATACGTGTCTACCAACCCTTCTTCTTTTAAACGGTATACAATTTTTGTGGTTGTCGACATTTTAGAGACAATCATTTCGGAAAGCTCAGATACACTGGCATCAGGTTTGGCTTCTAAGGAAACCAATAAACGACGCCGTGAATTATCAACTCCATACTTTTTGAGCACTTGATCTAAGTTTAAGACGTACTGAGCATGGACTTGTGTAACCCAATAATAAGGAAAATTTTCAATATTAAAATTTTCCGCAGAAGGCAGAAATTTTGAATATTTCTTAGTCATCTGAATGTCCCTGTTTTTTTGTAATTATTGCCATATGTTAAGCACTAATAATATTTTATTTCGAATATCTGAATCAATATGTGCGTCACACTTAATGCCAAAAAACTAGAAAAATCGACGAAAAATAGATCCATCTAGAAAATTAACTTAAGTTAAACTATTCCAAAAATACATTAAAATGCAGTTTTTATATGAATAGGTGACAACTTCATATAGCGGAAAATAGTTGCTTCTTCATGCAATTGCTTGATTACCAGTTTCATGTTTTACAGTCTTTATAGTGCATTATAATTTTTTTAAAAAAACTGAATTGATTAGTTACTCTTAAAAAAATCATACTATAATCGACAGTGAACCCCTTTGATTATTGCTAATCAAAATGAAAGATGGTTTAGCCATTGTTTGAAAAACAATCATGAAGAACTTTGTTCAACGTTTGATTTCCATGATTCAAGCCATAAATTTCAACAATGTTTTGCAACAAAATAGGTTTATTTGTTAAACAAATTAACATCAATTGTTATTATATCTGAAAAATAAAAAAACCAAGTTGGCTTTATGAAAAATATTGTCGATTGTAGCTAATGAATTTCACAATTTTTTTGTATAAATGCAAAATATATCAATTTTTAATTTAAAAAAATCAATAAAATCAACAGGTGAAAAATAATTAAAATTTATCGAAATCTTCGACTATTTTCTAAAGTTATTGAATCTCTTATTGGCAACAGCGCGAAAGCTTGATAATCAGATGTAGCTTTGAAAAAATCGATAATACTTAAAGATTAAATAAATGTAAAAATTTCATGAAAAATAATTACAAGTCGTCGATATTGTGCATAATTAAAGTAATTTAGTTGAAAAGGTATCATTCATGGATCCGTCGCCGTGTAGGTTAAGCTTATTTTTCTCCAATTTATATACTTATAAAAATAAGCGGGAGATCTAATAATGGAATTTTTATTAGACCCTGGAATTTGGGTTGGACTTTTAACCCTTATCGTTTTAGAAATTGTACTGGGTATCGATAACCTGGTATTCATTGCCATTCTTGCAGATAAACTTCCTCCAGAACAACGAGATAAAGCACGTGTCATCGGTCTTTCTTTGGCCTTGATCATGCGTTTAGGTTTATTGACGATTATTTCTTGGTTAGTCACTTTAACTAAACCTTTAATTGCATTTGGGGGACTATCCTTTTCAGGACGAGACTTAATTTTATTATTTGGAGGATTGTTCCTCGTTTATAAAGCTGTCACTGAATTACACGAAAAAATGGAAGGGAAGCCTGAAGTCAAAAGTTCAGGTGCTGCTGTATATGCCAGCTTCTGGGCTGTTGTTGCGCAAATCATTGTTTTAGATGCCGTATTTTCACTAGATTCGGTGATTACTGCGATTGGTATGGTGGATAATATTTATGTGATGATGGCGGCAGTTACGATAGCTGTAATTGTAATGTTAATTGCATCTAAGCCATTGACCACATTCGTAAATAAGCACCCTACAGTGGTGATTCTATGTCTAAGCTTCTTATTGTTGATTGGGGTTAGCTTGATTGCGGAAGGTTTTGGTTTTCATATTCCGAAAGGCTATATCTACTCAGGTATTGGTGTCGCAATCTTAATTGAAGCATTTAATCAATTCTCAAGTCGTAATGCTGAAAAACATCAAGCTAAAACGCCATTGCGTCATCGTACTGCGGATTCAATTCTAAAATTGATGGGCAGTAAGTTAGATGCTGATTTATTACAAAGCCCTGAAGCTTTAGCAGCACAAAAAGCGTTTGGTGATGAAGAACGTTATATGGTCGGTGGCGTACTTACCCTTGCGGAACGTTCTGTAGCATCGATTATGACACCAAGAACTCAGATCTCATGGATTAACCTAGAAGATGATGCAGAGAGCATACGTCAACAAATTTTGGCTGTACCGCATAGTTTATTCCCTGTCTGTCGTGGGCAATTAGACAAAGTGGTTACGGTTGTTCGTGCTAAAGAGTTAATTGATGTATTGGATGAGCCAGAACAGCTTCAAGCTTTATTAAAACGTAATCGTCCCATCTTTATTTTTGAAAAAATGAAGGTCATCGATGCAATTCATACACTAAGAACTTCCAAAGGTTCATTGGTTTTGGTGAGTAATGAGTTTGGAAATATTCAAGGTTTGATTTCTCCGCTTGATGTGTTTGAAGCCATTGCAGGTGAGTTTCCAGATGCAGATGAACAGTTGGAGCTGATTAAAGTGGATGAAAACACTTGGAAGGCATCAGGTATGCTTGATTTGTATCAACTTGAATTGGAGTTGGGAATGCTTGACCTTGTTCAAGAGGATTCTGGCTACTTTAGCGTCGCTGGATTAATTCTCGATAAAACGCAAGGCGATGTGCATTTGGGTACGCAAATAGAGCACGAAGGGATTTGGTTTGAAGTGATTGAAATGGATGAGAATCGAATCAAAACGGTAAAAATTACTCGTCCAGAACAGTTTTCATAATCATTGTTTGTAAAGTGATTTAAATCATTCATCCTTGATAAAAATGCCTCAGTCCTGAGGCATTTTTTTTGAATAAAAAGAGCACTTAAACAGGATTACGTATTTAAGTGCTGAAAACTAAAGTTTTGGATTAAATATTTTTTGGGTCATGATTGGCCAGAGATTTTGATGGCTTTTCTTAAACATTAACATATGCCCAATCACTTTATGACCATGTTGTTGTGGGCTCAGCTCGATCATATCAGTTGTGGCTCTAGGGTAAAGACGAAGCAGGTCTTTTACATTAGCGGAAGTTGCAATCTCATCATCTGAAGACCAATAAGAGGTGATAGGGCACTCGATCTCATGATGATAATCTTCAAATACGGTTTTACCTACAGCATTTATTACATAACCTGGTTGGCTACAGAATTCAGCCCATTGCTGTGCTACTTTTTGCGGTAGATTCTCTCCCATACCGAGTATTTTAGTTGCACCATAGCCTTTGATGCGATTGGAAATTGGGAAGACTAAATTAAACATGACAGGTGCTAAGCGTTTAGTGCGACCTTTAAGTCCTTTTACGTGACCAGTAGAGCCAGATATCGAAATAACTTGTGCGACTTTCTTATAATTTGGAACAATACCGAGTAACTGACCGCCTGCACTATGACCAATGAGAGTTAGTTGATTCTTTCCTGTCTTGTTTAAAAGTGACTCAATGGCAGCCGGAATGTCGAGCTGTCCCCAATCTTGAATACTTGCTTTGGATTGAGATAATGGTCCATGTAATGAGTCACCAATACCACGGAAATCAAAGACCATCACATCTAGGCCTTGTTGGGTCAGCCATTCGATAAAATGATGATAAAAGCCCTGAGTAATTCCTGTAGCAGGGCAAACCAGTACAGGTAAGTGCTGAGTTGATTGTTTTGCCGAATAAAAACGTGCACTTAAGCTATAGCTATCTGCGCAGCTTATGGTTAAATTTTCATATATTGTCATAGCACAATCCAAAGCTGTTCAATTTAAAACTACTTTACACAAGTTCTAAAAAGAAACTTGATTGAAAGATGACTATTAAGTCAGATCTGAATGTGATAAGGAAAAATAGGAACTTTATTAAATGGATTTAATCACTTTAAATTTATCGGTAAAACTGGCACTTATTTTTAGTGGGGTTTATTTGTGGGTAGGGATGCTCACAGGTGTCTGGAAGTACGTCCAGATCAGTCGTTCAGAACTTGCCAGAGCACACTACTATGTCGATATAGCACATCGAAGTAGCTTGCTTTACGCGCCTGCTAGCTTGATTTTAGCTGTGATGGCGTATTGTTCGAGTTTCCAGGAAATAATTAATTTACTCTGTGTGATCGTAAATTTAGTTTTTTTTAGTTTTTCTATTGCAAGTTATGTTTTACATGGTTGGCTCAAAGATACGACCAATCAATTTAAGCAACCTCATCAATTAGGTGCTGTACATTTACCGAAAATTTTACTTCGTTTAGCGATGATTTTATTGGTGATTGGAGAGATTTTTGCGACAGGAATCTTGCTTTTAGGGATGATTAAAGGATTATTATAATTTTTTATTATTGATGAAGATGGATGCTTGGCATCCATCTTTCAGTCAGTGATTTTTGCGAGTTTTCGCGATTTATGATCTACAACGTCCCAAATATAGAAAGCCGCAGATACCGCTAACGCATAAGCAAAATATTCAGGTTTTAAATTGCCTTGAATAAGTCCGTGGATGAGCAGGGTAGCCAAAAGGGCAATCGTTGTACTCAAATATGTGACTAATTTTGTGTTTGCCTTCAAAGAATTAATGAAGACTTGCTTGTTGAAATGTAATGATAACATCTCCATCCCTCCTGTCTGCTCGACAAAAACCTAATTGTTTTAGTCTGGATTGGTTTATTCAGTTGTACCATATCTAGTAATTATTTCAAGAGCAAATACTCTTATTATTTAAAATAATTATGACATATTTATTACAAGCATGACTTATTTTATAAAAAATGAAAATATGAGTGATTTTTTTCTTAAATAGTGTATTTATTGTTGAAGAAGTGTGAAGTGGTTATCAAATTAAAATACAGCAACTTATAACAAGTGCAAGAGAATTTTGACTAAAGTCGATGAAAGTTATGCAATATTTATGCAAATTTTATAATAAATTATGATCAATGATGAAAAATTATATTTGATTGCAGCAAATTGTAAGTTAATATTTTTTATGGTTAAACTTTAATCAGTTGATTGCTGTGTATATTCAAGGAATGTTCTTGCCATCTAAAGAATAAAAATGATCGACAAAACTGAGAATGCAAAAGTAATTTTTAGCAGTGTGTGATTAATCACATGCAATACATTGAATGATTTTAAATTGTGTCGCAAACAATAACAGTCTGTTGGGTAAACATGACAATTATTGATCACAGTTAAAATTAGATTTGGGTAAAATCAAATTTTAAGGACGATGGCTAAGACGCTTTATTTCTTAACTTTATCGATAACGACACAAATAATTAAAACAATCAATGATGGAATAAGCCAAGCAAGGTTTTGTTCATTTAACGGTAAGTTTTGGATCAATAGCGGTAAACTATCTTTAAATTCCGTTACTTTAATACCTTCAATAATTCCAAATAAGAATGCAATGCCAGTTACTGGTGCAACCACTGTTGCTGGATTATTAAATTTGCTCCAAAAGAAACTCAATAGAATAACGACAATAGCGGGCGGGTAAATCGCACTGAGAACTGGTACAGAAAATGCAATCAATTTAGTCAAACCTAAATTTGAAATGACCAAAGAGAATAAAACCAGAATGATCACTAAAACTTTGTAAGGAATCTTAGTCAACTCAGAGAAATATTCAGCACATGCACATGTTAGACCGATCGCTGTGACCATACATGCGATAAAAATCAAAGCAGTAAGAAATAATGAGCCAAGATCACCAAAAGCGTGCTGAACATAAGCATGCAAAATCACGGCGCCATTTGCTGCATTTGGTGCTGCATCATGGCTACCTAAACCTAGCTTAAATAAGCTGATATAAACCAGTGTTAAGCCTACGCCAGAAATTAAACTTGCAATGATTGCATATTTAGTTACCAGTTTTTTGTCGGTGACACCACGAGAATGTATGGCATGGATAATCACGATACCGAACACTAATGCACCTAAAGTGTCCATGGTTAAATAACCATTTACAAAGCCTTCAGAAACAGGGCTAGTTGCATAATTATTGATGGCAGGAGAGATTGAACCAGTCGGGATGATAAAGGCTGCAATACCAAGAATGGCAAGTGCAATAATTTTAAGAGGTGCAAGAATATGACCTACGGTATCCAACAGTTTGTTTGGATAAAGAGACACTAAAGTAACAAAGGCAAAGTAGATCACACTATAAATAAATAGCGGAGTACCACCTGTACCAAAGTAAGATGAAAAACCGATTTCATACGAAACTGTAGCGGTACGTGGTGTAGCAAAAAGTGGACCGACTGATAAGTAACACACTACAGTCAAGATTAAACTTGCAACTTTGCCTAAAGGTGAACTTAAAATTGCAATCGAACCTTCAGTTTTTGAAAGCGCCATAATGGTGATGACAGGTAAGCCTACAGCGGTGATTAGAAAACCCAATGCTGCTAGCCATACATGTTCACCCGCTTGTTGAGCGACAATGGGTGGAAAGATAATATTGCCTGCCCCAATAAATAAGGCAAAAGTCATGAACCCTAGAGCAATAATATCCTTGGTACGGAGATTAGTCATAAAGTGTGGTTAAAAACGCAAAACAGCGATTTTAGTGGAAATGCGAGATTTTTTGTATTTTATTTTATGGGTAATATTCCTGTTTTTTATAAATTTTAACCAATTAACCATATGAGTTATATTTATGTGGATGATTCAGCGCTTAATTTGGTTAAATTTGTACAAGCCAATTTTAAAGAAAATTTTATAGGATTAAAAAACGCAAATTCGTAGTTTAAAGCTTATTTTTATAATTATGCATACCAATCGACATTTTTAACTCTCATCATCAACAAGAAAAAGCCCTAAAGCAATCGAAAAAGCATATAATATCGGTTCACTTTTGCGGACAGATCCAATGAAAGCTTCAACAGTCACCATCAAAACTGAACAAGACCTTGAAAAACTCAGAGTGTCAGGGCGTTTAGCTGCCGAAGTTTTAGCAATGATTGGTGCATATGTTAAGCCAGGGGTAACGACTGAATATTTGGATGACATCTGTAATGATTATATTGTGAATACACTCAAAGTTATTCCAGCCAATGTGGGGTATTATGGTTATACAAAAACCACCTGTATCTCTCCCAATGAAGTGGTATGTCATGGTATTCCATCTAAAAATACTGTTTTAAATGATGGTGATATTATTAATATTGATGTAGCAATCATTAAAGATGGTTATTTTGGTGATACCAGTCGTATGTATTATGTGGGTACTGTAAAGCCTGAATCTAAAAAATTAGTAGAAACTACATATGAGGCAATGGTTGCAGGTATTCATGCTGTAAAACCCGGTGCAACACTTGGAGACATTGGGTATGCCATCCAAAGTGTAGGTCAACGTGAAGGCTATAGTATCGTTCGTGAATATTGTGGTCACGGCATTGGTAAAATTTATCATGAACAGCCCAATGTATTGCATTATGGAAAACCAGGACAGGGGCTAGTGCTTAAACAAGGCATGGTATTTACCATTGAACCTATGATTAATGCGGGTAAAGCCAGTGTCAAAGAATTAAAAGATGGTTGGACTGTTGTGACAGCAGATAAATCTTTATCGGCACAGTGGGAACATATGGTTGCTGTGACAGAAACAGGGTTTGAACTGTTAACACCTTGGCCTGAGGGTACAGGTAACTATCCAGAAATCTAATACTTTAGTCTTAAGTTTGGAAAGTTTGATGATTGTTATATATTTTTATGCTTAAAAAGCGTGATGTGTTTAGTGTTAATTTTTTACAATTGTGAACAGTTTAATTTTATTTTGTAAGAAAAACTATTCACTAAGTTTTTTTAAATATTGGTTTGAGTAATTATTCATCACTATAATCTGCACCAGATTCTTTTTTGAAGTTTCTATTGTTGTTTCAAGTTTCGAGCTTATCCATCCTAGGGTAAGCTTTTTTTTAGCTAAAATTCCCTTTCTTTGTATTGGTGTTTTTACAGTCAATATGCTAAAAAACATGCATAAATATAATTTTTAGATCAATAAATCAATGTGATGAGTCTATTGTTTGATAATATAAAACTTGTAATGCCATACTTTAGATCTAAAGTTTAAATCGATTTACGTATGTGGTGCTTCACTTTACATAAACAATTTTTTTGTTGAACATTATTCTTGCGCAGTAAACAAAGCAGTGTTTTATTCTTACTCATATACCTCTGCTCAATATGATTAGTTACTGACGTTACGCACTTGATTTAAATTAAGTAGGTGAAAAAGAAAAAGCTAAATTTACACGACGGAGTCTTACATCCAAAGTTTAAATTTATGGAATAGCCTTCGGCTCGAGGTACTTTTGTTTTGGCATGAGGAGCGAAGCTCCGCAAGGGCAACCATCTTGCGCAGCGGTATCGCTGCTCACCGTAGAACTCGTTCACTATCGTCAAAATATTCAAAGTTTCGCAGAAACTTTACTTATTAGAAGGAGTCCTGCCTCAAGCAATTGCAGATGACGTTTTCGCGTATCCACATTCTTCTAGCTCCAAAATTTAATTTTAGAGTTACTGCGTAACATCAGTTAGTTATTGTTTTGAACAGTAGAGGTGTGAATACATTTATTCAGTTAAATTTTAGATAAGGTAAGTCAAGCAACTCACCTTATCGGGTTTGATTATTTTCTGATTCTAAAATTTAAGATAAACGAAACGGCAAAACCAAATAAAAGTCCCCAAAAAGCAGAACCTATACCGAAAAATTGTATTCCTGAGGCACTCAAGAGAAAGGTCAGTAATGCAGCTTCTCGGTCTTTAACTTCATGGAATGCAATCGCAATGTTGTGGCTGATCGTACCAAATAGAGCAATACCTGCTAAAGCAACGATAAATAAGTGCGGGAACGACATCAATAAGCTGGTTAAGGTGGCAGCAAACAAGCCCATTAAAATATAGAAAAATCCACAACTCATACCAGCAATATAACGTTTAGATGGATCGGGATGCACTTGATCATCTAGGCTTACTGCGGCACTGATTGCAGCAATATTCACGGTATAGCAGCCAAAAGGTGAAAGTAATGTTTGAGCGGTTCCAGTCCAACCTATTAACTGATTGACATGCGGTTGATAGCCATAACTTTTAATCATCGCTATTCCAGGTAAGTATTGAGATGCCATATTGATCACAAATAGTGGTAGCGCTAGCCCTAAAATTGCTGACCATGTAAATTCAGGCATCATCCATACAGGTTTTGCTAATCCCCAATGCAAAGTTGGAACATGAAACTCCATAAAGAATGGGCAGATGATAATCCCTGCAATCACTGTGATGACAATGCAATAACGTGCCCATAAACGT
Source organism: Acinetobacter sp. Tol 5 (assembly GCF_019702905.1). Classification (NCBI taxonomy): domain Bacteria; kingdom Pseudomonadati; phylum Pseudomonadota; class Gammaproteobacteria; order Moraxellales; family Moraxellaceae; genus Acinetobacter; species Acinetobacter sp. Tol 5. The sequence goes on from NZ_AP024708.1 coordinate 2,011,607, forward strand.
TTTGTAATCACATACACAGCCAATAAACTGAGGATAAAAGCCCAGTCATTTTGCATGCTGGCAAATAAGGCAATTCCAAATTTTAGCAATACTCCTGCCAACATCGCACTGGTCAGACTTTGTGGAATATAATTGATGATTTTTTCAAAAATACCTGAAAATCCAAGTACAGCTGTAAGCAAACCTGATACTAAAAAAGCGCCAATTGCTTCATAAAGTGAATAACCACTTGCTGTTGCTATGATTAATGCGAGTGCAGCAGTAGACCATGAGGTTGCAACAGGATATTTAAATTTCCAAGACAGAATTAAACCTGAGAGACCAATACCTAGACCTAATGCCCAAAACCAAGAGGTAATTTGTTCTGGATTCGCGCCAAGTAATTGTGCAGCTTGGATCACTAAAACAGCTGAAACACTGATACCGATAAGGAAAGTAATAAAGCCTGCAAATACGGCAGGTACTGAGAAGTCTTGGAGAAGCTTTTGCATGATCCCTTGCTTTTAAATTTGATTGAATGGTTGAAAATGCATCCATCATACATGGATCATTTTAAAGCTGACAGCGTTAATTAGAATTTAATATCAAAAGCAAATAGAAAAATTGAATTTATTATCATTGCTGGATAATTCAAGCTTTTTATGATCAAGCAAATCTACACATTAACATTACTTGATCCTGACTTAGGCGATGCTTCACTTTGCTTAACTACTTTTTTTTGTTTAACCCCATTATTGCATTATAAACAAAGTAATGCTCAATTTTAACCTTCAAAGCAAGCCATTTATAAAATGTGTATAGACCCAATGTGTAAGACGCTTTAAATTTAAGCGTACCAAACACATTATATGCTTTTACATGGTTGAAACTGCGAGCTTTATACCGAAGGCGCAAAACAATAGACCGACCGCTGCAACACATCCTGCCGCAACTTTATAGCGGGTGTTAAAGAAGGTTGCGAGTTTAACCCCAGAAAAAATTAAAATGGTTAAATAACTCATGCTAATGATTTGTAGAATCACAGAAAGAGCAGCAAAACTTAGCGCTGGGTAAGGATAATCTGGGTCAACAAATTGCACAAAAAAAGACAAATAAAATAAAATCGCTTTCGGATTTAACAAGCTGATCGTCAATGCTGTGCGAAAAGGATGAAATTGTTCAGTCGTGGTTGATGAGAGAGCATCTGATTGAATCGTTTGTGGTGTGCTACGCCAAGTTTTAACACTGGCAATTAATAATCGAATTCCTAGATAGGATAAATAAGTCGCGCCGATCACTTTAAGAATTACAAATAACCAAGGAAAGGCATGTAATAAGGATGCAGCACCCAATACGGTACAAAGGATCAGGATTAAATCACCAGTAAAAACACCAAACGCGCCGATATAGCCTATTTTAATCCCAAATCTTGACGCAATGGACATCACATAGAGCGAGTTTGGACCCGGGAGAATGACGATAAAAATTGTCCCTAATATATATGTCACGACATCCGTAATACCAAACACAATATTCTCACAGTTTAAGAAAAGCGAATAAAAAAAGCCGAGTGCTTATGATAACAAACTCGGCTTTAGAATGTGAGCAATTTTAGTGCATTTTAAACACTGTCAATGATTGAAACTCAATCAATAAAATCAGCTTCAAGCCCAAAGGATTGGCGTAATAATAAAGCCAATTGTTCACGGGCTTTAATAAAGCCATCAATTCCACTTTGTAATAATTGGAATGCCATCAAGTCTGATTCGAGTTGCTGTTTAAATTCAGCTTTAGAAATTTCTTGATGTGGTTGATCTTGATGTGATTGTTCATGGTTCAACTGAGCGCTTACTGTACGTTGATCATTTTCCAGTTTTTCAAGCAGTGCAGGAGCAACAGTCAGTAAATCACAACCAGCAAGTCCTAGAACTTGATCTACGCTACGGAAGCTTGCGCCCATAACTTCTGTTTTAATTTGGTTCTGTTTGTAGTAGTGATAAATCTGTTTGACAGAGCGTACACCCGGATCTTTCTCAATCGGGTAGCTGTCAACATTTTCAGCTTTTTTATACCAATCTAAAATACGCCCAACAAATGGAGAGATCAGCGTGACTTTAGCGTCAGCACATGCTTTGGCTTGATGTAAACCAAATAATAAAGTCAGGTTACAATGAATGCCTTCTGCTTCAAGTGCTTTAGCCGCCTGAATACCTTCCCAAGTAGATGCAATTTTAATCAAAATTCGATCTTGATTGATTCCGTAGCTTTGATACAGCGCCAATAGTTCTTTGGCTTTCGCAATTGTTTCTTCGGTATTGTAAGAAAGTGCCGCATCAACTTCCGTAGAAACTCGTCCTTCAACAAGATTTAAAATTTCTACACCGAGTTTTACTGTCAGAATATCAATGGTGCGTTCGACCAGTTCATCAAGTGCATAGCCTTCTTGTTTAGCTTGTGCATAAGCATCTTCAATCAAGGTGCGACTTTCAGGCTGTTGTGCGGCAGCTGTAATCAGTGAAGGGTTAGTCGTTGCATCTAGCGGGCGAAATTGTTGAATAGCGTTTAAATCACCTGTATCAGCAACAATAGTGGTTAAGCGTTTTAATTGGTCTAATGCAGATTGAGTCATTACCGGTTATTTCTTAGTTAAAATATTTGTGATTTAGTTATAACACAATGCCATTTCAGCAAAATAGGAAAATGTACTGAAAGACATATTATTTTGTATGAATTCTTTGATTTCGAATGTGATTAATCAAAAAACGAGCAGCTGAACCTAAATTACTCTCACGACTCCAAACCAAATCAACAAAATATTCAAATTTTGGTGTGAAATCGAGCAAATCAAGTATTTTTAACTTATGTTTGAGCTCTGGGTTTTCATTAAACATTTCTAAGGGAAGTACTCCCCAACCTAATTCCTTTAAGATCAGCGAACAAGCTGAGTGATGATTGTCAGTACGCCAGTAATTTTTAGAATAGAGTAACTCGGGTTTAATCGTGCGATCTCGGCTGGCGACAACAATTTGTCTGGATTGCAATATTTGTTCAAAACTTACTTTTGAGTGGGCAGATAGAGGGTGATTGATTGCAGATACAGGCACTAAAGCTTCTTTTTTTAACTCAACAAATTGTTCGCGGCTTTCTAACATTTCACGTTCAAACATCAACGCCAATTGCGCTGTCTGATTCATAAGCATTTTAAGTGCATCTTCTTGTGGCGCAGAAAAAATGTTGATTTGTAAACTTGGAAACTGTTGGGCAAGCAATGCAATATATTCGGTCCAATCGGTATGTACCAACTCTGAAACCACCACAATATTCAGTGAGGATTCCAAACCTTCGCTGAGGGCAATTGCTTGTTGTTTCCATTGATTCATTTCAATTAGAAGTTGTTCGGTTTTTTCATATAGAAGCTGTGCCTGTGATGTTGGTATAGGTTCGCGTCCGACCCGTTTAAAGAGTTTAAGATTTAAATCAATTTCTAAGTTGGCGATCGACATGCTGACCGCAGATGGAACTTTTCCAAGCTGTCTTGAGGCAGCAGAAAAAGAACCCGTTTCCATGACTGTTTTAAAAATCATCAACTGTTCTTGATTGATATTCATATTGGACTGCCATTAGTAAATGAGATCATGTGAAAATGAAAGAAATATCGCAAAGAGAATAAAGCTAATCTTTCAATAAAGTTGAAAGAATCTGACTCGATTGATCAATATTATAAAAATATAATGCAACAGTCGAAACAAAAAGAGTAGTTTTAAATGATGATTTCCAAAAGAAGGATTATTCATGCATTGAGCTATGAAATCATCCTATTGGTGATCATAGCGATTGCATTAAGTTTTATTTTTGAAGTTCCAATGGAAGTTACAGGTGTATTGGGTGTGGCTATGGCTGTGACATCTGTAGTTTGGAATATGATTTTTAACCATTTCTTCGAGAAATTTGAGCATAAAAGAAAGCTTAAACGTACTATTGGCGTGCGTATCCTACATGCCATTGGTTTCGAAGGTGGCTTGATGTTGGCGACTATTCCAATGGTTGCTTATGCAATGGATATGACATTGTGGCAGGCGGTCCTATTGGACTTAGGGATGACCACATGTATTTTAATCTATACCTTTATTTTCCAATGGTGTTACGATTTGATTGAGGATCGTATGGGAATCAAACCAGTACATTCTTAATGAAACTGTAAACATGTAATTTGAAATTCTGTCAGAATTGCCACTGTTGCTTGAAAGGGTTCTGCTGTTCAAAATAGCAGAGCCAATTTCGTTTAAACCCACAATGTAAATCGTTTGTGAAATTCTCCACAGAGACTTAACAAACTTTTGCAAAAGATAATCTAATACGATTTGTTTTGTTAAATGGTTCGCATAGAATATTCAACTCGATAGAATTTTAAAGAGATGGATTAAGCAGATTATGGTGCAGACAGTTCAAGATCAGCTGCCAAACAGACACCAACTTGCTGCACAAGAATTAATTCAAGTTTCAGCAAGCTTAGAGCGTATTTATCTTGATCAGCTTCACTATTTAAAAGCGGTGAATGCAGATAATTTTTTCCAATTTGATCATGCACAGCACAAACTCGGTATAGCCAACCAATTATTGCAGATTAAATTTGATGAGACAGCAGGGCTGTCTTTTGAGTTTGATCAGGATAAGCTGGCACATTTATCTGAGTCACCGCATTATCCTAAGCGACTGATTCAATATGTGTCGCAAGAGGTATTTTTTTATACCAAATCTTATGATGCAATTCATCCCACTGATTTAAAAACCAAAGCACAAATTCTTCGTCAAACATTGATTGAGCAGATCTTTGATTGGATTGATGGTGAAAACAGAGTAGAGCAGTATTTGTATAATATCAATCAAGCAGATGCTGAGCAGATTGATCGAATTTTAATCCATTATAACTATTTTGATCATGCTTATATTTCTGATTTTGCTCAATATGGTAAAGCTATTCCGTTAAGTGTGGAAATTAATATTAAGCATTTATTGCTGATTAATTCTGTCTTGGGGCAAACGTTCTTATCTATCCAGCAATTTATTCCAAAATTCCATCAGGCTATTTTTGCATTAGACCAGTTCCTACCCAAACATTTTTTTCGGATTTTTAAAGTTTTTCACCCCGAGTCATTACGTTTGTGCGAGATTGAGCAATATTTTACAAGTTATCAATTATTGTCGAAACATGCACAAGAGTTTCCACAAATGCTGGCATATGCCAAGCATATGAAACGTGGTTTTTGGCAGTATCAGGACTTATTGAGTAAACAACATTTTTTGCAGGCAGAGGATGAATATTGGGAGTTGGATCAACTTGTAAAATTGCCGATATTTGCTTTAAAACGTACTGTGAATTGGCTATATAAACAAAATGAACAGGTTAATGATTGGATTAGTCGGCATATTACAGATGTAAACGTTAGAGTGACAATCACGGTATTAAGTCTTATTGATACTTCAAAAATCTCTCCTGAAGTCATATTGGCTGTATTAAAATATTTTAAAAATAGTGCTGCACGTTTATTCTTAATAGAATGCCATTCATTTGCCATTACAAATGAATGGCAAAATCATCCCAAAAATAGCCGTTACCGCTTTATAGAATCGGTCACTGAACATAAATCACAGCAAAAGTTGATTTCAAATTCTTATTTATATATCGAAGAATGGTTGGATTTCGCTACTTTGATCCTTGGTGATCAAGCCCAATCTTATAAGAAAATATTTGTCAAAATCAGTCGTGTTGTTCAGGAATTTATGTTGTTTGTTCAGCATATTGCCAATCAATTACCTGCGCCATTAATCAGATTCATCGATCCTCAGTTGCAGCAACATCCTGATTTTTTTATTCAAATGCGCGAACATAATATTCAGGTAGATGATTTTCGTAAGAAGTTTAAACATATCAATACCGATCGAATGCCGCATTATAGTATTTATGACAGTTTCGTTCTGGACTATGTGATACATTTATTTAATACACATCATGAAATCGAACGTAATGTGACTTGGTCTGGTCTTTATCAACAAGCGAAGCGATGGCATTTGCACAATGATCTTGTTGCCACAATGTCGAAACTCAAAGAAAAAATTACTGTGGATTCGTGGGATCGCATTGCGCCGATGCAAAAGATTTATTTTGAAAATTGGTGTTATGAGGAACTCAATAGTCTACAACGAATTACTCAAGAGTCAGTCGTTTTCAAACATTGTTTAGCTGTCTCCTACAGCACAAGAATAGTGGAGCGTGAATATGCAGCATTCCATATGTCAAATATAGCTGAACCCAATCAAGTCATGACTTTAGGTTGTTACTATAAATTAGGGCAGTTGAGCTTTGATCAGCTTCGCTTGCCTAATAATCATATTCCAGATCAATCTTATATAAGCAAGGCACTGGCATTTATCGAAAATGTGAATCAACATTTAAAATGGAAAAGTAGTATTCAACCGAATGAAGAACTCGGTAACTTATAAACATCGTCAACAGGGTCTATTCTTTTTTCTAAGCTATTTTTGGCTTAACTTTTTAATTAAAAATCGTTAGGCTATAGCCGTCCCATCCTGTTAAGGTAATTCAAGGCTGTTATGAAACAAGAAACTGCACTCAAACTCATGAAAGCGGGTGAAAATGTCTTTTTGACTGGCTCTGCTGGTGCAGGAAAAACCTATACGTTGAATCAATACATCAATTATTTAAAAGTCCGTAAAGTACCTGTCGCAATTACAGCCTCTACAGGAATTGCGGCGACGCATATGAATGGAATGACCATTCATACATGGGCTGGTATCGGCATTAAAGATACGCTTTCAGACGATGATTTGAAGCGGATGAAAGAGCGTAAATATCTCAAAGAGCATCTGGAAAATGCTCAAGTATTGATTATTGATGAAATTTCAATGTTACATGCCAAACAGTTAAATTTGGTCAATCAAGTTTTGAAATATTTTAAAGAATCTGATGATGCTTTTGGTGGAATTCAAGTGATTGCTGCCGGCGACTTCTTTCAGCTTCCGCCTGTAGGAAAAAATAATGAGCTGAATCGTGATAAATTTTGTTTTATGTCTAATGCATGGGTTGAGGCAAAATTTCGGGTTTGTTATTTGACTGAACAGCATCGTCAAGATGATTCTGCACTCAATGATATTCTCAATGCAATTCGTGCACAGAATATTCAGCCACAACATATTCAAGCCTTACAAAATACGCGTCATCAAGATATAGGTGAAACGTTCACCCGTTTATATACGCACAACATGGATGTGGATAGCATCAATTTTCAGCATTTAAATGCAATTGAGGGTGATGATCATCAATTTGTTGCAGTGACAGATGGGAATGAAAAGCTGATAGAAACATTAAAATCTTCAGTTCGTGCGCCTGAAGAACTGACATTAAAAAAACATGCCAAAGTGATGTTTGTTAAAAATAATTTTGACATGGGATATATCAACGGCAGTTTAGGTGAAGTGATTGGTTTTGAAGAAGATGATGAAATGGGGATGTTGCCCAAGGTGAAAATGACCGATGGAACAACTTTATTGGTCGCTCCTGAAACTTGGTCAGTGGACAATGAAGGCGGTAAAACCATTGCCAGTTTACAACAAGTTCCATTGCGTTTGGCGTGGGCAATTACTATTCATAAATCACAAGGCATGACCTTAGAAGCTGCTGAAATTAATTTGAGTCATACTTTTGAAAAAGGGCAAGGTTATGTTGCTTTGTCACGGTTAAAATCAATTGAGGGGCTTAGATTGCTTGGCTTCAACGATCAAGCATTAGAACTTGATAGTTTGGCAATCAAAGCAGATCGTCGTTTTCAAGAGCTTTCCAGTGAAGCTGAACAGCACTATGCGGAGGTTGACTTAACACCCCAACATAATGCTTTTATTCGCCATTGTGGTGGGACATTGAATGCCACTGAAATAGAACGCAATGAAAAAAAATTGGCGCGTAATAACGGTAAAGCCAACTATGCTTCAGCCACATTGGACGAAACGCGTGAGTTGTTTGAAAGTGGCTACGAAATTCAAGATATTGCCATTGAGCGAGGTTTAACCCCAGCAACAATCATCAATCATTTGGCGAGACTGCATAAGGAACAAGGGCTTGATATTTCTGTTGCTAATCCGGGTGAAGAGGTGGTCGAGAAAATACGGACCATTTATAAAAAATTAATGAAACGGCAAGATCCAAGTCATTTTAATGATGATGGTGCGATAAAATTACGCCCAATCGTAGAGTTGACCAGCCCTAAAATGGGATATGACCAAGTGCGTTTAGCTCTACTGTTTGTCGAATAAAAATCCTTCTAATGATGGAAGTATGAATAAGGTTGAGAAAAATTACTCTATTCGTATATTGTAATATTCCCAGAATATAAGCATATGAAGGACTATAATCTCAGCTTTCAGTTGTGCTCATTTTATCATGCACGAACATGAATAGATTGAAGTGTTTCTTTTGAACAATTTGATGATTATGAAAATTTAGAATTGATCATCAACTCTAGCGTTTCATCTTAGATGCTATAAGTTGTACAGATCGAGTAAAAACGTACTATTGCAGGCTCGCAATGCTAGATTAAATATGAAACTTTGATATCGCAAAATTATGTTTGAAAATTGCTCAAGTATTCTTTATGATAACTCAACTTCATTGGGGAGTAGCCGCTTTTTACCTCGGGTAAAAAGGTGATGGTCAACATAATTGCTCAAATGGGCATGGTCATCATAGCAAAGAACCAAAAGATCTTTTTGATCATAATTTCTTTTTGTTGGCAAGACCTTTGATTTGTTACTCTGCTTTGGCTAGCTAGAGTTATAAATCATTGGGAATTATTGCTAGCCAGAGAAAAGTATTATGATGTCTGCTTTCCTTATCTCTCTTGCTGTTGTTGCCTTATCTGAAATGGGTGACAAAACTCAACTTTTAGCTCTGCTTCTGTCTGCACGATTTCGAAAACCCATTCCCATTCTATTGGCGATTTTTTTAGCCACACTTGTCAATCATGGTGTTTCAGCCATATTGGGTCAGTGGATCACCACGGTATTGAGTCCAGCTGTACTGCTATGGATTGTTTCATTAGGATTTATTGGGATGGCGATATGGATGCTTGTTCCTGATGAGTTGGGGGATGAATCCGAAAGTATCAATAAATGGCAAAAATATGGTGTATTTGGTGCAACATTTGTGTTGTTCTTTTTGGCAGAAATTGGGGATAAAACCCAAATTGCAACAGTTGCTTTAGCTGCTCGTTTTGACAGTATCGGCTGGGTGACAGTAGGGACTACTTTGGGAATTATGTTGGTGAATGCTCCAGCAGTATTTATTGGCAACAAACTTGCAGAAAAACTTCCAATTTCATTGATTCATAAAATTGGTGCACTGGTATTCTTAACGATTGGTGTTGCTGCTCTCGTTCAACATTACTTTTTCAAAGTTTGAAGCGTTTAAGTGCAATGCGCCGATTTAATCAACTGCCGATAGATATACAACGATGGTTTTTTGCATTTTATTTGCTTTTGCCTGTCTTGATTGTCTTTTTCACATTGGGCTTTGCTGGAAGCTGGGCGGATAGTTTACGTTTAGCATTTTTAGCAATGCCAGGTGTTTGGTTATGCTTCCAAGCGAGTAGCAAGTCAAAACTGGTCTGGAAAATATCCGCGATACTTTGGTGGTTTATTTTTTTCTTGCATACAACCTTACTTTCACTGAGCTGGTGGTTATTTAACAGTGATGCAGAAGGCTATTTAATAGTTGAGTCGATTGCAAATACCACATTCAATGAAAGTTTAGAGTTCATGCAACAACATGCAGGACTGTTTGGGCTTTTGCTGTTGTGTTTTTTAACCACATTGGGATTGTATCTTTTAGTCTTATTTAAATATTTTGATCAGCCACATTACCATATTTATCCAATGCGTGTAGTAGTGCGCTCAATCCTCGGTTTTTTGATATTACTGTGTGTGGTCAGTTATGTGCTAAAACCTTCTTTTGCTTTACATCCGCTACCTTATTGGCATGGATATTATGGCAAAATTAAAGATTTTCAGTCACGTGTTTCACAACACCATCATATACATCAAACTTGGACGTTCAATGCAAAAAAAAGATTGGATAGACGTAAACCGTTTGCTGAACAGCAAACCCATACAGTGGTTTTAACAGACAGTATTACCAGTTTTAATTTTGGCTTATGTGGTTATCCTCGAAATACAACACCTGAGTTAAGCAAACGTAGTGGGCAGTTCAAAGTATTTTGTCGAGGTTATTCGCCTGCATCTTCTACCATTCAATCGCTACGTTATTTATTTAATGATGGCACACGCAATGCGATGGATGACCAAGCACCAGAAAATATTATGGGCTATGCAAAAGCTGCAGGATTCAAGGTGTATTGGATCAGTAATCAAGATGATGTTTATATCTCATCATTATTTGCAAACTATGCCGACGAAGTGGTTTTTATCAATAAACAGTCCGGTCGGAGCAGTCGTTCATTGGATGAAAATATTCTTCCAGCTTATAAAGCTGCGTTAGATGATCCAACGCCTCGTAAGCTCATTATTCTACATCTGATTGGTTCACACCCAAATTATAAGTTACGTTATCCTGAACAGTTTTCTAAATTTAATGATGCGACAAATGATGAAGTTGAAAGGACGCTAGAGCAAAATAAAATCAATCATTTTATTCAGTTAAAACGTAATGAATACGATAATAGTATCCTTTATCAAGATTGGATTGTTTCTAAACTGTTTGATTTGCTTTTGTCCAAAAGGGCTGATTTTAGATCTTTTACTTTTTTATCTGATCATGGAAATCAAGTGGGTCATGAGCTCAATTATGCAGGTCATAGTTCGGATACAGAAGCAGGTTATCGTGTACCAATCCTGATTTGGTATGATCAAATGCCGAAAAAGGGAATAAGTAGCCAAAGACCTGTCGATGCCAGTGATTTAGACCGTTATGTTTTACATTTAATGGGACTTCATGATCGATTGGAAACTCAAGAAAAACTATGTTGGTTAGATGAGAAATGTCATTTTATTCCGAAGTTATTATGGCGCTAAATTTATTTTTTCGTTCAGTATACCTGCCTTGGTTATGAGGTCGTGTATACGTCGTGGTAGTGATATAAAAATTAATGAATATGATGCAACGATCAGAAAGTTACATTCAACAAGATTTTGGGAGTGGAGAATTCTAAGCAAAAATTTGATAACCAATGCTTTGATAATAGTACTATATCTAAATTTTTGCTTATTTTTTAATGAAGTATATACAACTAAAGTTATAAATTTGCGTTAATTTTACAGTTTCTAGAGTAGGGATGTTATACTGAATACTAATCTATAATATTTTCATATGGTTAACACGATGCCACAAATGTTTATTGATTATTCAGACAATATTCAGAATTTAGATCAAAAGAAATTGATGTTGGGTTTAAATCATGCTTTGTTTGATACGGGCTTAGTCAGCGATGCACATGATATTAAGTCGCGTATTCAATCAGTTTCAGATTATCTGATCGGTTTTGGAGACAATCAACAAGCATTCATCTTTGTTCGTTTACAAGGTTTAAGCGGACGCAGTGAAGAACAAAAAAATTTAATGACGGAAAATCTGTCACAATTTTTACAGTCGTTTCAAGACTATTCAGCTCAAGGTCTGGAAATTCAGCTCTGTGTGGAATTTGCTGAAATGCCGAGAGAAATTTATAAGAAAGTATTTGTAAAAAAATGATCAATCATGGGGCTTAACGATAAGCCCCATTTTTTATTCACGCTTTAATTGAGCAATTTATTCAAACAGTACAACTGACGAAGTTTTCAATCTCATGCAATGTGCCCTCAAAAAATTCTTTTCCTGTAAGAATTAACCAGCACCTAAAATAAAGAAAACGATCATCTGATAAATAGCCATTGAAATGATATAGTCCATGCTCTTTGGTAAAGTCTGCTTGCAAAATTGTGGCAAGTTCTGCAATTTCAGTAGGATAAAGTCATGAAAGTTTTAAGTTGCAGTTTTTTCCAAATAAAATCAATGGTTGCTGATCAAACCTAGACAAATATGCAATTAAATCTTCTAAATGCTGTTCAGTATTATCCTCTAATCAATTTCAGATTAATTTAGAGACCTAATACTTGAATATCACTGTATTCCCAAATTTTATTGGCACTCATTTGGTAAATTTCATCGAGGAACGCCACATTAAAACTTCCCACAGCCGAGGCTTTTTCAAAAGCCAATTTTCCAGCAATGGCAAAGTGAATATGTGCAGAAATAGTGGCAATTGCTGGAGTGGTCACAGCGCTATATGCCGCAATTAAAGCACCTAAAGCACAACCTGTCGCCGTAACTTTAGGCTGTAAAAAACTTCCCCCATTAATTTGAATCACATGATGCAGTTCTTTTGAAAGGACGAAATCGGATTCACCAGAAATTGCAACACATTCACAATGATTTAACAGCGCTTGAGCTTGTAAATAAACCTCATTACTTGACACTGCACTATCAACACCCTTGGATTCAACTTGGTTGCCTGCGAGCGCACTGATCTCAGATGCATTGCCACGAATAATAGTCGGATGAAGTAAAACCAATTGATCGACCATTTCACTACGCCATTTTAGAAATGGACCATAACCCACAGGATCAAGTACCCAAGGCGTATTTTTATTTGCAACAGTCTGTGCTGAAATTTGCATGGCTTGCATTTGTTCAGATGTTGGTGTTCCAAGATTAATACTCAATGCCGCTGCAATAGAGGCAAAACTTTCTGCTTCAAAGGGATTATCAATCATTGCAGGTGATGCACCAGCAGCCAATAAAATATTGGCTGCGTAATTCGCTGCAACGCTGTTGGTAATGCAGTGTACCAACGGTTGTTGGGTTTGTAATTCTGTCCAAGCATCCACAACTTTCTGTAAGATAACATCAGTCTGGATATGAAGTTGATCCGTTTGAGAATGGGTAATATTTTCAGGATGATTCATATAAAGTCCTTACTGAGTAAAGTAGTGATCTTGATGTTTGCAGTTTCGACAGAGCAGTGTCACGTAATTTTGTGCATCATATTCAACAGTGAGTTCATTTGAACCACAGTACATACAGCGTTTTTGTGAATAAAAGTTTAAGCGCGGTTCAATCTTTTTCCAAGACTTCCAGACTGGTTGGAAGAAAATTCCTTCATCGTAGCCTAAAAAATGATAAAATAGAATTTCACTCATACGACTTAAAGGGATGTTGGGTGGGCGAGGTAGCGTCGATGTTTCCCATTTTTCTGCGACAGCACGTTCACGATATTGCTGAACGGTTTTTTTTAAAATATTGGTGTTAATAAAATTTTCATTTCGGATTTGCAAGGCTTTTTTCTGATATAAATATTCCAAAGCGGTCTGAATCAAATAGAAAATTTGCCCTACAGCCAAAACATCAAGTAGTCGATAACAAAATGTTTGGAAGTTCTTATTGCCCGAAATTTGAATTCCCCAAGTACGACAATAATGTTGAGTAAATTGTACGATTTCTTGATATAACAACACGTAGAGAGTGTTCTTGACTTCTTCTGAATGTCTGAATGGTATTCCTTGACTTAAATTTTCATAAAACCAATGGCGAAGCTGTGTGGTAATGCTAAAGAGGCTGGGTTCGGAATAACCATCTAAACGGACATTGATATAGTATTGATGTGCATCATCACTAAAATCTTTTGGCACAAGAACGTTTTCTTTAATCAACTGATTGAGAAGTTGACTTTGAAAATAATAGTTGGGTGTAATTGAATGATATTTAATGATTTCCCAATCAATAAACTCTTGATGTTGGCTATTTTCATGTACTTGATTGTCTAAAATACTCAATAAAAATAACTTATGTAAAAAGCTGAGTTGATCTAAGCCCAATTCAAAATCATCTTTTCTTTTGAGTTTTCTTGTTTCTTGCAGGCGCGTTTCTTTAATCAATTTACGTCGTTTATTTTGACACGTTTCACAATGACAGTTGCCTTGATTATTGGGGAACACTTGATGATGACAATGACTGCACTGATGGAACTGAACGTCTTTTTCAAACTCCTCAGCCTCGACATAATACATACTTGCCTGACACAGTGGGCAAAATGTACTTTCATCAAGCTGTTTCTGTAGAATTTGAAGCATATAGGGCTAAATACAAAATTATTGAGGATTTTTCATTATACACATCTATATTGAGGAAAGCTGATTGCTTAAAATGAATGTTTTATAAAATATTCATATCTGATGATGATTGATGCAATCGTATTACTTTTCAATGAGATTGAAAGATTAAATCTTAATTATCGCATTCAACTGATTGATACATTAGAAGTATCAGTATGGGATCATTTTTTAATTTTTCCAACACCAAATTACATTGAATGTCGTTATGGTATTTTTCCACTGAGGACAGTTCGACAGATTCAAATTAATTCAATCGAAAATCGTTATATTGGTCAACGAGTCGCTTTGAAATGTATTGACCATTCTGAATTATTAGAAGAAAAAATGCAGCAATCAGGGTTGCATTATCATATTGAAAACCAAATATTCATCATCACTTTGCAAAAATAACAGTATTGAGGTTGTCAGTATTAAACGGTTTTTTATGAAAGTGGCAAATACAAGCTGAATTCTATTTGCCACTAAAAGTTGGGTTAAAGTGCGACGCTCATACTGATATAAACTAATAAGCAGCAGGGCAAGGTAATTTTGAGTCCTCAAAATGCTCCATTTTAGCCTGCAACAAAGCTTTCGCCTTTTGAGCTGAAACTTTGTGCTGTCCTAGGCAATCATACTGTCTTAAAATACAGCTGACGTCTTCTGTGGATAAAGGAATACCTTCACAGGTCATAAACAATGCAATCACTTGATGATCTATTTTTGCATCATTTAGCATTTGCATCGTCTTGATATTTTCAACACGGACAATATGGTCTTTAAAAATCATGTTGCACCTCTTTTCTGTTGAGTATTTTTTATTGTGCGATATACGCCCATTTAAACAAGCAAGAATTGTGCTCAAAATGTACTCGCTTTGAAAAAAATGTAATGTTATGCACAGTGAGCTAATTGTTATCTCGCGCCTATTGGCTGGTACAATCCTTCACCTCGACCAATCTGTGCTTGATAAATCGGAATCCACGGTGCAAAAAAGATATTTTGTTTCCATTCGTTTAAGACATTGAAGCCATTACGAGCAATAGCGATTCGATGCTGTAAATTGGCGAGATTTGTGGCTGTAAAGGGTGCGCGAATAATGAGATAAGGTGTAAAAATCAGTTTAAATTTATTTACCCCAACAAAAATATCCCCCCTTAAGCCCAAATTCTCTAGGCTTAATGACAGCATAAAATTGTTGATGTTGGCAAAGTCTCGCATCAAAGGCTTGTCCCACATCGGTTGTAAAATTTTTTCCTGTTCATGTATACCAAAACTGATAGCAGCATTGGTTGCGAGCTTTTTAAACTGTGATGAGTAAATTCCAGATCGCAATGCTTCCTCATCTGCAAGTTTCTGTAATTTAAATGCTTGAGACAGGTTTGCACCGTAGCCACTGAGCTGTTGTGCCAAAATTGTTGAATCATAGTGCTGATGCATGACACTTAGCCCACCGATATCTGCCATCACATTGGCTTGTCCTTGAATTAACTCATTATTGGCTTTGGCGATGGTCGATTGCAATGTTGGGATCGGCATTCCAGCAATGACAACATTTTGTCCGTTTTTGACATTTAAAGGATCTAAGGCATTGGATAAAGAATAGCTCAATGCATATGTAGAACGTACATCATTAGCGACGAAAACACCTAGATTTGGCCAATAGAATTTTGGGTTATTCCGACTGAGTGCATCGTAATACATCAAGATAAATGCATTGGTTGCCAGTAAAACTTTCTGTTGAGCACGGGTGCCGTAGGTATTCACAGCCAACTGTTGTACGACTGCAAATTGTTGACGGATTTTGCTGCGAACATTTTCGTACTGCTGAACGATTGAAAAAATAGATGGGTCGTACAATGAGTTTTGACTGTTGGCGATGTTGTACAATTGCTGATACAGATTTCTTTCGGATGTTGTCAAATTACGCTGTGCCATATTGGCATTCATGCTATAGGCAACACTTGAAAGCTGTGCTGGTGTGATCGAAGTTACATTACTGTTTGCTGCCACCACTTGAGTTGTAATTGATAATGCTGAAATTGAAGCTATGCCGATGATACAAGCCGTTAATATCGCTTTATATCGAGGAGTAGGTTTCTGTTCCATAGTGAATATATCCCTGTTGTTTTTGTTAGAATGATGAACTTCTTTGTTCGAATATTTGTACACGAAGCTCCTGCTTACTTATAGTAAAGTCAGTATAGATTTGATATGTGTTTTTAGGACAAAGGGATGAGCGGTATTATTTCAGATGAATACAAGATCAGATATATGCTGTAGATGCCAAAAATCAATTGTTATGTCGCATACACGATAGAGCTGTTGTATTTTTACGATAAATTGTTCTGATTTTTAAATCAATGTAATGAAAACTGTCACTTTGAAAAATATGGTCGGTATGATCATTTAAAGTGTTGCGATAAATTGCATAAGGATAAAATTACCATTTTACAAGTCAAATAAAGATTCAATATTTTAAGCAAGAATCGATTTTATATTGACATATGCTTGGGATAAATCTCTGTCAAATCAGATGCTTTTGATCAATATGGTGACCAAAAAATGAATCCTATAAATAAAAATAAAAAACCAATCATTTAAGCTTCATGATAAAACGCCAGTTGTTGTCATAAAACTGTCATCACCACATTGCATAGTGCAATAAATTTTACATATTTTTGACATAAGAGTAGAGCAACATGGCATTTAAATACGGAATTGCTGCATTGGGTTTAATGTTGAGTGGGTCAGTTTTTGCAGCAGTTACGCTATCTGCGCCAGAAGAAATTGTTGTATTGGCTGTGAATGATCAAGAAGTCAATTCAGGTTTGATTCGTAAAAAGAACGAGTATCAAGTTGATCCCGGTCAGACTGCTGTAAGTGTGCGTTATCAGCAATATTTTGAGCATTTAAATGGTGAACACGATATTTTAAAATCAGGTGTGGTCACCATTACAGCACCTGATTTAAAAGATGGGCAAAATTACAAGTTGGCTCTGGTGGGTGCTCCAAATAACTTTGATGATGCAAAAAAATATGCAGAACAGCCAACGATTGCAATTTTAGACAATAATAATCGACTCGTGGTTCAACAAACAGGTGCCAATACTGAAGCAAAACCTTGGTTTGGTTCTGGCGTATTTGGGCGTGTGATTGATTTAACCTCAAGTAATAAAGCGCCTGTGAATCAACCTGCGCCAGTATATACCGCGCCATCTCACGCAGTTGTTTCAAATGCTTTGCCAAAAAGTGTACCAGCTGTAACCAATAGCAATGCTGCTGATCAACAATTGATTCAAATTTGGCAAAAAGCAAGCAAAGCAGAACGTCAAAAGTTTATGACTTGGTTGGCTGATCAATAGCGTCAATTGACACTTCGCAGACGCTTATGACAGCAGAAATTTTTTAGATAATATCAAAGACCATCTCGATGGTCTTTTTTTAAGAGTTGATTGATTAAAGGAATCATTTTCTTGTTTAAAGAAGATATCCGATCTTAATATTTCTATTCAAATCTACGATTGAAGATTACTCTTCAAAACCGCTTTCCAAAATAGTCATTAGGTTTTATAAAGTCATTTGCTCACAATAAAATGATAGACCTAAAATTCAATGAAACACTCACTTAAATTTAGAACTGCACAAATTTTAGATATTCAGAAATTGATTAATTTGATCAATTCAGCCTATCGGCAACAACAGGAAAATAGTTGGACCAGTGAAATAGAAATAGTCACTGGCGCTCGAATTAATGCCGAACAATTGGCACAAATGTTGGCAGATGATCATTTCAAATTATTTGTTGTTGAGTACGCTGAAGAGATCGTGGGCTGTATAGGTTTAACATTTAATCCAATCCAAGTCGAAATTGGCACATTTTGTATAGCACCGAAAATGCAAAATCATGGGGTTGGTAAGAAGGTACTTGATTTTGCAGAACATTATGTGCGTGATCAGATGCTGCCTATTCATCCTAATTTAACGCATTTTGTAATGTGGGTGCTCAGTGTTCGTCATGAGCTGATTGCATATTATGAGCGCCGTGGTTATCAATCAACAGGGCACATTGATGATTATCCTTTAAGTGCAAATGTAGGTATCCCCATTGTGGGTTTACACTTGGTTGAAATGAAAAAGAGCATAGCGGATAGGATTTGAGTTGATATGAAACAATAAAACCCTGAATAAATCAGGGTTTTATTGTTTTTTAGATTAGGTCAAGAACCAAGTGTAATAGCCCCATAACATAAGTGGCCATGCCACATAAGGGCTAAACAACCATTTCCATAACCAAAACTGTGGCAGAAATCCTACACCATGTATAAACCCACCTGAAATGCCAATCATGACCATCATTAGGGCACTATGGTTGTAGTGTCCATTGGCATCAAGCATTGCACCAGGGTGGATGAGTAATACTGCTGCAAGTGGCAATGCCATCAAAAACGAAATGGCCATTGCAAACTTGTTCGGCTTCCTTTCTTTTGTTGTCATTGCGATCTCTGCCATGGTTTATTCCTCATCCAAATCTTGATGATGTTCGATATAAAGGGCACTCAAGACACCTGCAAAGCATGCCATCAAGATCCCTAAAATCCAAGCGAAATACCACATAATATTCTCCTATTTGCTTAGACACAGCCTTAGTACAGGCTGTGTGAGTTCTCTTGAACATGTTTGTTGGTAATGACGCCCCACATTTTGTAATAGCACCATGTGGTATAGGCTAAAATCACTGGAACAAAAATTGAAGCTACAACGGTCATTACTGTTAGGGTATTTTTACTGGATACAGCATCCCACATGGTTAAGCTTACAGTAGGATTGATACTGGATGGCATTAAGAATGGGAACAGTGCAAAACCAGCAGTTAAGATCGAACCTGTTACAGCCAGAGTCGAACCAGTAAAGCTTATACCTGCTTTATTTTTTCCTGCACCGAAGATGATCAGGATGCCTCCCAAGATTGCTGAAACTGGGGCAAGTATTGTGATCGGGTAAGTTGAATAGTTATTCATCCAACCATGGTTGCCTGTAGTCAAAACTTCTTTTGCCAATGGGTTTGCAACAGCATTGGTATCAAATGGTTTGACTAAGGTATAACCCTCGATTCCACCAAAGTAGAGCCAAGCACCAACAGCTAAGAAACAGACCAAAAAGATTGTACCCATGAGTTGAGTTGCTTTTGCAGAGCGTTGACGTAATACGCCATCTGTACGAAGCATTAACCAAGCGCCACCATGTGCACAAAGCATCGATAAACTGACAATACCGCAAACTAAAGCAAATGGATTGAGTAGCGCAAAGAAACTACCTGTATAGGTTGATCGTACAGTTTCATCTAAGGTAAATGGTACACCCAAGAACATATTACCAAAGGCAACACCGAACACCAGTGCAGGTACAGCACCCCCTATGCATAAACCCCAATCCCATGAATTACGCCATTTGGTATTTTCAAGTTTAGAACGGTAGTCGAAACCAACGGGTCTGAGGAATAGTGCAAATAAGACCAGTAATAGTGCCCAATACATACCAGAAAATGCTGTAGCATAAACCATTGGCCAAGCTGCAAAGAGAGCACCACCGGCAGTGACAAACCAAACTTGGTTGCCTTCCCAGTGCGGAGCAATCGTGTTAATTGCTGCACGACGCTCGTCATCTGTTTTACCTACAAATGGCATCAATGCCATTGAGCCCATATCGAAACCATCAGTGAGGGCAAAGCCGATCAGTAAGACACCAACCAAAACCCACCAGATAATTTTGAGAAGTTCATATTCGATCATGATTGAGCCTCCCCAGCTTGAGCTTGTTGAGCTTCAAGTTTTTCAAAGTGATATTTACCTGTATGTAAAGAACTTGGTCCTAAACGTGAGAACTTGATCATTAGATACATTTCAATAATCAACAGCACAGTATAGAACGCAGCTAATGCAATGATTGAACCCCATACATCACCAGTGCTTAAACTTGATGCTGATAGGTGTGTAGGTAGTACTTCACCAATGGTCCAAGGTTGACGACCACCTTCAGCGACATACCAGCCAGTTTGTGCTGCAATCCAAGGAAGCGGTAAAGCAAATAGTGCAAATTTAAGTAACCATGGTTTATTTTCAGCATTGCGTTTTGCTACTGCAAAAGTTGCAAGGATAAATAGAAGTAGCATTAAGAAACCTGAAGCAACCATTGCACGGAAAGAAAAGAACAATGCTGTTACGTTAGGAATCGTATCTTTCGTTGCTGCCTGAATATGTGCTTCAGATGCATCAGTTACATTTTCAGTGTATTTTTTAAGAAGTAAGCCATAACCTAAATCTTTTTGATTTTCTTTGAAAGAAGCCATAAGTTCTGGCGAACGGTCACCAGCACGAAGTTTTTCAAGTTCACTATAAGCCACCATACCGTTACGGATACGTGCTTCATGTTGAACCATCAAGTCTTTAAGACCCGTTACTTCTTTATCCAATGAGCGTGTTGCGATAATACCCATTGCGTATGGAATTTTTATCGCATAGTCAGTGCGTTGCTCTTCTTGGTTTGGAATACCAAACAAAGTAAACGGTGCAGGAGCTGGGTGAGTTTCCCATTCAGACTCAATTGCCGCCAGTTTAGTTTTTTGAACATCACCCAGTTCATAACCTGATTCGTCACCCAGTAAAATTACAGAAAGTGTTGATGCTAAACCAAAAATTGCAGCGATGGCGAAAGAGCGACGCGCAAAAGGTAAATCACGTTTTTTCAATAAGTAATAGCTCGAAATGGCTAAAACAAAGATTGCCCCAGTGACATAACCTGCTGAAACAGTATGAACAAATTTTACTTGAGCAACAGGGTTAAAAATCAAAGCGCCAAAATCTACAAGTTCCATACGCATGGTTTCAAAATTAAATTCTGAACCGACAGGATTTTGCATCCAACCATTGGCAACTAAAATCCACAGTGCAGATAAATTCGAACCGAGTGCAACTAGCCATGTCACACTTAAATGTTGAACTTTTGAAAGGCGATCCCAGCCAAAGAAGAATAAACCAATAAAAGTTGATTCTAAAAAGAATGCCATCAATCCTTCAATGGCAAGTGGCGCACCAAAAATATCACCAACATAGTGAGAGTAGTACGCCCAGTTTGTACCGAACTGGAATTCCATAGTCAGACCAGTGGTTACACCTAGAGCAAAGTTAATACCGAAAAGTTTGCCCCAGAATTTGGTCATGTCTTTGTAAATTTCTTTACCAGAAATCACATAAGTGGTTTCCATGATGGCAAGAATAAAAGCCAGACCGAGAGTAAGAGGTACAAATATAAAGTGATACATCGCGGTCATTGCAAATTGGAACCGCGAAAGATCGACCACGCTTTCAGAAATCATCAACGTGTCTCCTTGATTTGGGAAGGACTGCCAGCAATACGCTCAGCAACTTGGTTATCAAAATCTTTAGGAATAGTCGGTGCATCAAACCAGATATGTTTGATCGTCATTAAAAGTGCAATCTTAATTATTAATATGATTGCAATTTCTCTGACTAACCGACGGTTTAAATCATTAGGTTTTAAGCTCATGCGTTAAGCCTATTATTTAAATATGCTTATATTATTAAACAAAACGCAACAAGAAATAAATAGATAAAACACTTAAAATAAAAATATATTATTAAAATTAATTAAAACAAATACTTAATATTTTAATGTGTTAAAAAATATACTAAGAAATAATGATTTTAAAGTTGATCAAAATGCTTAGAATTAATAAAAATAAAACCAACCAAAATGGTATTGTTTAGATTTTATTAAACCAACCAAAATGGTTTGAATTATTCTTGATTAAAAATAATTCTGATCGAAATGGTTGGTTTAATTCCGATGTTTTATTTTTATTAAAATAGAGTTTAGAGAATCAGAAAAATAATTGTTGATTGTTATAAGGCTTTATTAGCACTGATTAAAAAATTTAAAACTGATGATTTAAATGTGAGGTCGCATTTATTTGATTATGAAATATAAGCTCTGCTTTTTGTTTTTGATGTATGTTAGGTTGGTTAAATTTTGTTCATCTTAACTAATTAATCATTATTTATGGGATAAAAGAGGGGATTTTATGAAATGCTTAGTTGTCATTGCGCATCCAATCAATGATAGTTTATGCCATCGCATGGCAAAGACAGCAATTGCTAGCTTAATTGACAATGGTCATGAAGTAGTGGTTGAAGATCTATATGCAGCAGATTTTGCTCCTGCATTGACCTATGAAGAACGTTTGAGTTATTACGGTCCTGCATTTGATCAAACAGCGGTTAAACAAAAGATAGATGATTTACTTTCTGTAGAAGCTTTAATACTGGTCTTTCCAACATGGTGGTTTGGTTTTCCTGCAATACTTAAAGGTTGGTTTGATCGAGTTTGGGCACCAGGTATTGCTTATAATCATTCATCTGATTTGGGTGCGATTCAGCCTAAATTGAATCATTTAAGATATACACTGGCGATAACTTCACTGGGGTCTCCATGGTGGGTTGACCGTCTGATTATGTGGCAGCCAGTAAAACGGATATTGAAAATTGCATTATTGGGTACCTGTGCACCAAACTCACAGTTGTACATGTTATCTATCTACAAAGCTGAAAAGTTAAGCCAAGCTCAAGTCAATTCATATCTTAAGCGTATTCAAAGCAAAATTTCAAAATGGGCAAAATGATAGGCTTTTTACGCATACAAGGTGCGAATGATCAATCAACAGACCCTAATCACAAAAATAGATGCTGAACTAATATTGATCTGAACTAAATAGCTGATTCGATGTTGAAATTTTTTTGGCTATATAATGTGATTTTCTGAAACGTATTAAGATGATTTGTGATTGAAACTCTAATTCCCCAAACTCAGGTTCGACTTGGACATAGTGGAGTTGACCATTTTCATCACGGACACGCGCTTGTGCGGAAAATCCAGGTCGTGCATTGCCACTTGATACTGTTGCAAGGCGTCCGAGTAAGTCCACTTGATTCGTGGTGATTTTGGGTTTAATCACTTGATCAAGACAGTGGATCATAAATACAGTAAAAAAAATTGCGATGACCAAAGCAGGTAAAATTACATAATACCAAGCAGCAAATTCTTGTTTGCTGGCAAATATTGATAATTGTAAAAAATAGCCTGCAAAACTAAAGTTAAGCAATAAAAAAACGAAGATAAGAACTTTTGAAAATTTTACTTGTAAAAGAGGGGATTCAATCAACCAATCAGGAGACACTTTTTTAAGAAATGTACTAGGTCGGATACCAAGATAATATCCAAAAGTTTCTGCCATGCTAAGTAAAATTAACGCCAAAACACTCAAATGAAAGGGCATTAATTCATGTTCAAATAAGAATTCCAGCATGGCAGTTGTCCTTGGTTATTAATCTACAATGTAGATTCCACCATCTGAATGAACTGAAATATTCACTTTTTCCAATTTATCACCAAGGCATGGTCCAGAAATACATTCACCTGTTTCGACTTCAAACAAAGCGCCATGTGTTGAACACTGGATATATTCGCCATCTTGATCTAAAAATTGATTTTCAAGAAACTCAAGTTCAGTTTGAAGATGTGGACACACATTTTGATAGGCATAAAAAGCCCCATCCCGTTGAGTGATAAAAATTGTATCACCTGTCATTGTGTCGAAGGCACGTGCTTTGCGCTCTTCAATTTCATCGGTCATTGCAATTTTTTCAGCCATTTATGCACATTCCTTTTTGAATGTTTCGAGCAGAGTCGCATATTCTGCAATTTCTAAACGAGGTCCAAATTTAGCCACTACCTCACTAGAAACAAGAATAGCAAGTTGCGCTGCTGTTTGTAAATTTTCACCACAATTTAACGCATATAGGAATGCGCCTGAAAAGGCATCGCCAGCACCATTCGCATCAACAGCATTGACTTTACGACCAGGGACATAAAAATGTTGATCTTGATTGGAGACTAAAGCGCCTTTTGCACTTAACGTAATCACGACGTCTCGGCTCAAGGTTTTTAACTTTGCCAGAGCAGCTTCGACAGTATCCGTTTCTGTATACAGCATCGCTTCTTGTTCATTACAGAAAATCAGATCTACGCCATCGTCGAGTAATTCGTTTAAACCTTGACGAGCATATTGCACCATTGCTGGGTCGGAAAGGGTAAGGGCGATTTTAACATTGTGTTCGCGTGCAATTTGACGTGCTTGTTTGACCGCTAAGCGAGCAGTATCACTGGTGGATAAATAACCTTCAATATAGAGCCATTGTGCTGTTTTTAAAGGTTCAAAATCCATTTGTTGTGCTGAAAGTTCTGCAGTGATGCCTAAATAGGTCTGCATGGTGCGTTCTGAATCATCACTGACAAGTACCATACATGTTCCCGTCACACCTTCGCTGATCGATTTTTGTGAAGTTATGATTCCAGCATCATTCAAGCCGTCAAGATAAATACGACCTAATTCATCATTGCCTACACGGCAAGCATAAAATGCAGAAGAACCCAGCGCACTAAATGCAACTGTGGTATTGGCAGCAGAACCGCCTGAAGCTTGTCCTTTATAAACTTGGCTGGCATTTAAATTGTTGTAGAGTTGGGCTTGAGTGTAACCATCAGCCAATTGCATGGTACCTTTTTGCAAATTTTGTTCAGTCAAAAACTGATCTGAAACTCTAAATTCTTGGTCAATTAATGCATTACCAATTGCAAAAAGATCAACTGTTGCCATGTTCTTCATCACATCAATGTTAAAAAACTAAAGTTTACACCAATGCTCAACTTTACAGTAGATTGTTGAAAAAAATTCATTTATGACTCAAGTAGTACATTCATGAATTTTTATAAGTTCTGCTATTGCACAGTAGTTGAATAGTTCCTAAGATTCAAACACAAGCTCTATCTTGAGTTCGCTATATCATCAGGTTATATATCGAGAATAGATACAAGTTGAGTCAATGGTCTATCGTTTTAAAACACATTGGAGATTGAGTGAATATTTTAATTCAACAGGTTGATCAATTGCCTGCACAAATTCAAGATTTAGCCGCGGTTGCTGAAAAAGAAGGTTTTCAATTTATTCAACGGTTGATTGATGAGTATCAACAAGGAAAAAATAAATTTAATCGTCAAGGTGAATTTTTACTGGTTGCATTTAATGGCGATAAACTGATTGCTTGTGGCGGTCTCAATATTCAAATGAGCGAAGATAGTGAGACCAATCAAAAGCCTGAAACACAGCATAAAATCGGTCGTGTACGTCGTTTCTATGTGTTACCTGAATATCGTAAAAGCGGTATAGGTAAGCGTTTATTGCAAGACCTCGAAAAAAAAGCAAAATCTCATTTTTCTGCACTGTGCTTAAATAGCGAAAAAGATGCAGCTCCATTTTATCAAAAGCAAAATTATGTATTTGTTGAAAATCATCCCAATTATAACTATTTCAAATACTTGATATAGTGAATTGAAAATCTTTGCCCAATAATGAGCCTTTAATTAAAGATTAGAAGAATCAATAAGTAGACATGCGCATCATCTGAACTCATGTAGGGGCTTTATGCTTTTGGGGATTGATCTAAATTAATCTCCAAAACTTAAATATTGATTTTTATAATTTTATTTTTCAATAAGCTATAGTCAATCTGTTGAAAAATCCATATAGTAAATATAATTTCTAGATCAATAAAATCATTGCGATAAAGATATTGTTTGATGATATAAAGCTTGCAATACAAAGCTTTATATCTAAAGTTTAAATTGGTTTGTGTAGGCGATGCTTCGCTTTTCATAACCACTTTTTTGTTGAACAACATTCTTGCACTGCAAACAAAGCAGTGCGTTGTTTTTGCTCACATATCTACGCTCAACATGGCGACATCCATGTCGCCTCACGATAGAAAGACCATCGATGATTCAAAATGCAAAAATTAAACTAATCACCAAAAGTTTCTGACGCTTATATAAAAAATCAGATTCAAGTCATTATCAATAAAAAAATTAAGTTTTACAGTGATGATCGAATCTTTTGATCATCACTTTTTTTATTTAACTCATTGCTCATTCTTGATATTTCAACGACGAGTCCTGATTAATCCTGATTGATTTACTAAGAATTAGTGTTAGGAATGAATCGCATTTATTTAAGTTTCAGTTATACTTAAACGTATAGATAAACATTTAATATTGGAGATCGCATGACTGTAGATGTCACTGAAACCTTATCTCAAACTGTTCATCCTGCGTTTCAGCTGGTACGTCAACACCATGTAGAAGCTTTAGACATTTTAGTGTCTGAATATAAACATAAAGTGACTGGTGCAATGCACTACCATTTGGCAACCGATCACGACGAAAATGTGTTTCTGGTTGCTTTCCGTACTCAACCGATGGATTCAAAGGGTGAGGCACATATCTTAGAGCATACTGCGTTATGTGGTTCAGAGAAATTCCCTGTACGTGATCCATTTTTTCTGATGATTCGACGTTCTTTAAATACATTTATGAATGCATTTACTGCGGCGGATTGGACAGCGTATCCATTTGCGACACAAAACAAAAAAGACTTCCAAAACCTGTTGGAAGTTTATATGGATGCTGCTTTTGCTGCTAATTTAAATCCTTTGGATTTTGCACAAGAAGGCATTCGTATTGAGCTGGAAGATGGTCAGCCAGTTTATAAGGGTGTGGTATTTAATGAGATGAAAGGTGCAATGAGTTCACCTTCTGATCAACTTTATCACCAGTTGGCACATCATTTATTCCCGAAAACCACTTACCATTATAATTCTGGTGGTGATCCTAAGGATATTCCAGACTTGAGTTATGATGAGTTGGTGACTTTCTATAAATCACATTATCACCCAAGCAATGCAATCTTCATGACTTTTGGTGATCAATCTGCCTATCATTTACAAGAGCAGTTTGAAAAGTTAGCACTTTCTAAGTTTACAAAAGGCGAAACGATCTATTCAAAAGAAGAGCAACGTTTAACGGCACCAATTGAAGTACAAGAAACGTATGCGGTTGATGCAGAAGATTTAAAAGATAAGACATACCATATTTTGTCGTGGTTATTGCCAAAAACCAGTGATGTTAAATTACGTTTAGGTATGCGTTTGGTTGAAGGGATTTTATTAGAAAACTCTGCTTCACCACTACGTCATTATCTTGAGACTTGTGGTTATGCGCAGTCTACCGGTCCAATCATGGGTGTAGATGATTCAAACTATGAGATGACTTTTTATTGTGGTGTACAAGGCTCCAATCCTGAACATGCCGAAGCATTTAGACAAGGTGTGTTGAACATTCTACAAGACGTTGCTTCAAAACCAATTGACAAAGATATGGTTGATGCGATTTTACATCAAATTGAATTGCATCAACGTGAAATCAGTGGTGATGGTACTCCATATGGTTTAACACTGATTTTGAATGGTCTAGGTAGCGCAATTCATCACAATGACCCAATTCATGCATGGGACGTAGATACCGTTATTGCTGAAGTCAAAGAAGAGCTCAAAGATCCAATGTGGTTATCGAACTTAATTCAAGTTCATTTATTGGATAATCCACATCGTGTACAAATGACCCTTGTACCAGATGCAAATAAATCTGCACTGGAAGCACAAGAAGAGAAAGCACGTTTGGCAAAAATTGGTGCTGCTTTAACGGATGCTGATAAAGCTGAAATTATTGCACAAACAGAAGCTTTAAAAGTTCGTCAAGAGACTCCCGATGATTTAGATCTATTGCCTAAAGTGGGTTTGGAAGATATTCCAGCTGAGTTGCCAATTGTACAAGGTCAATTGCGTGAGATTATCTGTAATGGTATTGATACGCCATTGAATTTGTATCATGCAGGCACTAATGGTATTTACTATCAACAAGTGCTGATTCAAATTCCTGATCAAATTGTAAAATCACCTTATTTCAACTTATTGTCCGTTTTAATGGGGGAAGTTGGTGCTGGTGAATATGATTATTTGCAACTTCAACAACTTCAAACTGCGGTGAGTGGCGGTTTAGGCATGGGCGCATCATTGCGTTCTAAAACCGATGATAAAGGTCAAATTAGTGCTTGGTTAACCCTGACCACTAAATCATTGACAGATAGATTTGATGCCATTGGTTTACTCAAGCTTGCTTTTGAGCAATTACGTTTTGATGAGAAAGATCGCATTATCGAACTGTTACAACAACGTAAGACACGTTGGGCTTCACGTTTGTCTGGCTCTGGTCATAGTTATGCAATGCAAATTGCATCGCGTCAGATGAGTGCTCTGGCAAAACGTGATTATGATAATACAGGCTTGGGTGCTTTAAATTGGTTGGGTGATCTGGTTGCTAAAATTGAAAATGATGAAGTGGCTTATGATGAATTCATTGAAGAACTAAAATCAATTCATCGTGGTTTAATGCTTGCACCAAAACAGTTCTTATTGGTGTGTGAAGAACATCATTCAGAACGTCTGGTTGAAGAAGTCCAAATCGTTTGGGATAAATTGAGTGTAGATCAAGCACCAGTATATTTGTCTAAGGTTGAGCAAGATGACAGTCATGCTGATCAAGCTTGGTTGATTCAAGCCAATGTCCAGTTCTGTGCCTCTGCGTATCAAGCGGTGGAAGTTTCACATCCAGATGCTGCACCTTTGATGGTTCTGGCTGGTTATTTACGTAATGGCTTCTTACACAGTGCAATCCGTGAAAAAGGCGGTGCATATGGGGGGGGAGCGAGTTATGATGGCAATGCATGTTCTTTCCGCTTTTATAGTTATCGCGACCCTCGTCTTGCAGAAACATTCCAAGACTTTGAAGCAAGTTTGGATTGGTTGTTGAACAAGGAGCAGCATGCTTATCAACTTGAAGAAGCAATTCTGGGGTTGGTTTCAAGTATGGATAAACCTGGTTCTCCAGCAGGTGAAGCAATCACGGCATGTTATGCCTTGCTTCATGGACGCACTCCTGCGTTTAGAAAGCAATTACGTGAACGATTATTAAACGTTACTATTGACGATCTTAAGCGTGTAACACAAACTTATTTGGTTGAGCAAAAGCCTGTAAAAGCAGTCGTAGCACCAGTTGCCAAAAAAGAATTGTTAGAACAATTAGGTTTTGAAATTAAAAAAGTAAATTAACTCAAAATAAATTCTTTCTGGAGAAATCTATGTCGTTCAAAAGTTTTGAACGTACACCAGTGAATCTGAGCATCTTAATGATGCTCAGTTTTGGTTTGGTGACCACTGTTTATGCAGACGATGCGGCTCAAGTGAATCCTGCAAGCACTCAAGCTTGTGTGGCACTAGAATCAAATGCTGATCGTTTAGCCTGTTACGATAAGATATTTAAAACGCCTGCAGTTCCTGCGCAAGTACTGGTTTCAGAACAACGGGCAGCGATGGACATCGAGAAAGCAAAGCCAGAGCCAGTAACGCTTAAAGAAAAAATTGGGCAAACTGCTGAAAATTTATTTGCCATTCATGGTGATAAGATTGACCCAAACACATCGTTATTGGATCGCCGTTGGGAGTTGTCTCAAGACAGTAAGTTGGGCACATGGAATATTCGTGCACATCAACCTGTTTATTTGCTTCCTGCTTTCTGGACCAGCAAGAAAAATGAATTCCCACATAGTCCAAATCCACAGAATACTGTAGATGAAGATCAAAATTTAAAATCAATGGAAGCTAAATTCCAAATTTCCTTAAAAACTAAGGCGGTGGAAAATCTGTTTGGAAATAATGGTGATCTTTGGCTGGGCTATACACAATCTTCGCGTTGGCAGGTTTATAACAGTGAAGAGTCTCGTCCATTTCGTGAAACAAACTATGAGCCTGAAGCAAGCTTGATGTTTAGAACCAATTATAATTTATTGGGTTTAAATGGTCGTTTGCTTGGATTAACCTTAAATCACCAATCCAATGGTCGTTCCGATCCGCTTTCACGTAGTTGGAACCGTGTGATTTTAAATCTTGGTTTTGAAAAAGATAATTTTGCCTTAATGGTTCGTCCATGGTATCGCATCGAGGAAGATTTCAAAGACGATAATAATCCAGATATTAAGAACTATATCGGGCGTGGCGATTTAACTGCATTCTACCGTTGGAATGATAATGACTTTTCACTGATGCTGCGCCACTCTTTAAAAGGTGGTGATGATTCACATGGTGCGATGCAATTTGATTGGGCGTTTCCAATCAAAGGTAAACTTCGTGGGCATTTTCAATTGTTTGATGGTTATGGTGAGAGTTTGATTGATTATAATCATCGTGCAACTTATGTCGGCTTAGGTGTTTCTTTGATGAATTGGTACTAGTGATGATTGATGTTTAAATTATCTCTTTGTGTGAAAGAAACGGCGCTAGATTTTAATATTTAAGTCATTTGAGCGGTATTTTTCATCGTACAAATATGATAGAAATGAAAACTTACTTAGCTGTATTAGAGAGGTAATTTATATGGATATCTATCTCTAATGACTAAAAATGATAAAGCAAGTTTGGATCAAGTCTAATGTCAAATGAACAGATTAGCGCACATGATGCTAATTTATATGCCATCAATAACCGTTTAACCTTTAGACTCTTTCAACTCGGCAATACGCTTGATCGGATGAGTAGTAAAGAACTTGGTGTTTCTCCAGTGCATTGGGCTGTACTTGGGGCATTGTCAAGAGAGCAGGTAAGAGAAGGAATGTCTTTTTCTGATTTGACAGAATATCTTGGAGTAAGCCGACAAAATTTAGATGGTGTTCTTAAGCGTTTAGAGCGTGACCAACATGTCATTCGTTTTGCGGATCAAATTGATCGCCGTGCTAAGAAAGTGATGTTAACAGAACAGGGGCACGTATTCTGGAATCAGTTGCAACTGAAAGTATATGAATTTTATCGTCAAGCGATGGATGGTTTTTTATTTGATGATAAAGTCACTTTTGTGCATTTCTTGAATAAATTAAATAAAGGGATGCAGAGTGTAGAGCTTAAAGATCAAGAATAAAGCTGTGAAGTTTAAAAGAGTTTAAACGCTTTCTTCAAAAGAAAAGCCACGTCTACAAGATGACGTGGCTTTTCTTTTTATTAGCATTTCATTAATTGTACTAGCTCAGGCTTGCTTGTTTCTCTTCATCTTCCTGTTTGATTTTTTGCTCAGGTTCAACTAAAAAGCCACCAGTCTGTCTTTGCCACAAGTGAGCATAAATCCCATTTTGAGCAATCAACTCTTCATGTGTGCCTTGTTCTGCAATATGACCTTGATCTAAGACAATTAAGCGATCCATCTGTGCAATAGTTGAAAGGCGATGAGCAATTGCAATGACTGTTTTATTTTCCATCAACTCATCAAGGCTGGATTGAATCGCAGCTTCCACCTCAGAGTCCAAGGCGCTGGTAGCTTCATCTAAAATTAAAATCGGTGCATCTTTTAAAAATACACGTGCAATTGCAATACGTTGACGCTGACCACCAGAAAGCTTTACACCACGCTCACCAACATAGGCATCGTAACCTGTACGTCCTCTTAAATCGGAAAGTTGAGGAATAAACTCATCAGCTTTTGCTTTACGTACTGCTTCATACATTTCTTCATCAGTCGCATCTGGGCGACCATATTTAATATTTTCGGCAACTGTACGATGTAATAATGAAGTGTCTTGTGTCACAAGTGCGATATTTTTTCTCAAGCTGTCTTGAGTAACATCTTCAATATTTTGACCATCAATGCTGATTTTGCCATTATTGATGGTGTAGAAATGTAGCAATAACTGAATCAGTGTTGATTTACCTGCCCCAGAGCGACCCACAATACCAATCTTTTCACCTGGTTGAATATTCAAATTAAATTGATCAATCACATTTTTACTGTTGTAGGCAAAAGTGACATCATCAAATCGGATATTGCCTTGGCTTACCACAAGCGGTTTTGCATCCTCTTTATCTTGAATGTTAATCGGGCGACCAAGCGTTTGCATACCATCTTGAATTGTCCCTACATTTTCGAACAGGGCAGAAGTTTGCCACATCATAAACTCAGCCATGCTGTTTAATTTAAGAATCATAGCAGTGGTTGCGGCAATCACACCGATGGCAGCTTGACCCTGTAGCC
This sequence comes from Acinetobacter sp. Tol 5, assembly GCF_019702905.1. Lineage (NCBI taxonomy): Bacteria > Pseudomonadati > Pseudomonadota > Gammaproteobacteria > Moraxellales > Moraxellaceae > Acinetobacter > Acinetobacter sp. Tol 5. The sequence continues at coordinate 2,043,893 of NZ_AP024708.1, forward strand.
ATAACCAAACTGCGGTCCCCAAAACCCCAAAAAATAAAACCGCAGTCAGTAAATTAATGCAAATTTCATATGAAGTACCTAAACGCATTTGTTTAAAGACAGTGCGCATAAATTCTTTCATTGATTCTTTTGCATATTGGCTTTCACGCCCTGCATGTGCAAATAATTTTACAGTTTGGATGTTGGTATAGGCATCGGTCACTCGACCTGTCATCACTGCGCGAGCATCTGCTTGTTCTTTGGAAATACGTCCTAATCTTGGAATAAAATATTTTGCTGCACTGATAAATAGTGCTAACCAAACCAGAAGTGGAATCAGTAAAATTGGAGAAATTGAGCCTAATACAATACTGATGGTAATAAAGTAAATCACGACATAAGTGACCATATCACCCAAGATTACCCAGAACTCACGCACAGCAAGCGCAGTTTGCATGACTTTGGCTGACAAACGCCCTGCAAAATCATTGTGGAAAAAGTCCAAACCGTGACGAAGCAATAGATTATGGAATCTCCAACGTAAACGCATCGGAAAACTGCTGTACAAAATTTGATGTCTGACAATGGATTGCATATTGGCGAAAAAAATATTCGCTAATAAGATAAGTGAGAGTACAACCAAATTTTGCTGGTGATTGGTCAAAAACGCTTCAGGTTTTGATTGTGTCAACCAATCAACGAGATGACCAATTTGTGAAAAAAATAGTGCTTCAAAGCTGGCTGTTGCAGCAGTGAAGAGTATTAAGATTAATAAATAGCGTTTAACACCAGTGGCAGCCTGCCAAACAAAAGCAAAGAATGTCGTAGGTAATGGTTCGTTTAAACCTTTCGATGGATATGGATCTACTAACTTTTCAAACCATTGCAGCAACATAAAATCCTCATGGAAATTTTATAGATTGATTAAATTATAGCGGTGAAGTGATGTCATTGACTGAAATGCTGGAATCAGTTTAAGCAAAATTCAGCAATATTGGGAGAGTAAAAAAGTGAAATTGATTGTATCGTTTTAGTGGGGATTACACCAGTTTTTTATATCGAAAAAAAGCGATTTGATTTATTGATCATGTCAATTATATCTTTGATGGATCTGTTTGAATCACTGGAATGGATATTCAATCGTTGAATATCCAATTTGACGTGAGTCGGCGAGGCTTATCTTAAAATGCTTTTATCAATGTCCTGAATATTCACTTTCCCACAGAATGCCATACTTAAATCCAGTTCTTTTTGAATGATTTCCAAGACGCGATATACACCTTGTTCTCCATAAGCACCTAAACCATAAATAAATGCTCGACCAATTAAACAGCCTTTAGCACCTAAAGCGATGGCTTTTAAAACATCTTGTCCACTACGGATTCCACTATCAATATAGACTTCTGTTTTGTCTCCGACAGCGAGTACAATTTCCTCAAGAACTGAAATGCTTGATGGAGCACTATCCAGTTGTCGACCACCATGATTGGAAACAACAATTGCATCTGCTCCAGCATTTACAGCAGCGATCGCATCGTCCACTTCCATAATGCCTTTGATAATCAGTTTACCGCCCCATTGTTGTTTGACCCATTCGACATCTCTCCAGCTTAACTTCATGTCAAATTGCTCAGTTGTCCATGCAGCTAGAGAACCCGTATTACTGATCCCATCGACATGTCCGACGATGTTACCAAAGCTTCTTCTTGGTGTCTTAAGCATAGCTAAGCACCAAACGGGTTTGGTGCACATATTGATAAGATTGCCCAAGGTTAATTTTGGAGGTGCTGATAAGCCATTTTTAATGTCTTTATGACGTTGTCCCATGATTTGTAAATCAGCCGTTAACACCAATGCAGAACATTTAGCATTTTTTGCACGTTGAATAAGCTGTTGCATAAAATGTCGATCTTTCATCATGTACAGCTGAAACCAAAAAGGTTGTGTAGTTGCGGCAGCGACATCTTCAATCGAACAAATACTCATGGTCGACATAATATAAGGAATACCAAATTTTTCAGCAGCTTTGGCAGCAAGAATTTCGCCATCGGCATGTTGCATGCCAATTAAACCAGTAGGCGCCAATGCCACCGGCATGGAAACAGATTGTCCTAACATTTCGGTTTTCACGGAACGATTGTTCATGTCCACCAAAACCTTTTGTCGGAACAAGTATTTTTTAAAATCCTCACTATTTTGCTGCCATGTCTGTTCAGTCCATGAACCTGAATCACAATAATCAACAAACATTTTAGGAACACGTCGATGATAAATTTCACGCATATCTGCAACGCAGGTGATTTTTTGTAATGTGGTCATGATGATTCCTTGTTAATTGTGCAATTGCAATTCAAATTGTTATTAGGGATGAGTGATAAGGATTATTCTAAGACGATTATTTTAACAATAAGTAAAAAAATAGATGAAAAGTAAACTAAATGGTTGAATTTTATTCACTGGTTTTGACTCAGTCATGTTTCATATAAACCCTGTATTGTTGCTTATTCATACAGTGTTTTATTTGTTAATGTAAAAATGTAGTTCAGTTTTTGTTGTATATCTTGTCATATATTTTTAAAGATAAAGACTCAAGAACTTCTTGGAGGAAAGGGTACTGCTATTTTTTGGTTTTAGGTTTTAAATCATTTATCGACAGAATTAATCCAAACAGTAGCGGTGTGCTGAGCACACATAAAGCAACAAATGAAATGCTATCGCCATACTCTAGGTTATAGAGCAACAAGGCAATGACAATGCAAATGAATGCAGTGAGTTTTACAGATTTAACATGTTTGCTAAGCACAGAAAATCGACTCTTCTGTGTTTTATTAATCTGTTTAGAACTGACAAGGTAAAGTCCATAACTTGCTATTAAAATCAATAATGATGCAAGAGCAAATATCATGAGCTTATTTCCTGAATTTGTTTATGGGCTAATTTTTTCTGAATTTTTGCCACAGCTTTATTTTGAATTGGTGTAATTTTTTGATGTAAAAATATACCTAAGAACGCAATCATCCAAATCATGACATCTACACGCAGGAATAACCAATAATCATAGATTGAATGAATATAATGGTTTGAAATAAGATAATAGAGATTGAAAATTGGCAATGCTAATGTCATTACAATAATTAGTTTAAGCTGTGTTTTCCACAAATATTGCTGTTTAGAAACTAGAGCAATAATCAAGCTGAATAGCCATAAATAGAAAAAAGTATAGATTTCATAATTAGGACCATCTGCTTTTATACTGACAATTCGGTTGGCATATAAGTAACCTAACATGGCAATCGGTAAGCCAAGAATCAGTGCTGTGTTTAATCGATTGACCAAGTAGTGTCCAAAGTGAAATTGGTCATTTTTCTTTTGAAGTTGGCGTTTTAGGCTCCATAATAATAAACCAGAGGCAATCATTGCACAGCCCAGCAAGCCAGAAAAGAACAAAGCTAATCGCAAAAGTGGTTGAGCAAAATTTGCCATATGCAAACCATACATGCTCGCATTTAATGTTGCGATGGCACTGTTATTACGCGTGTTGCCTAAGATTGTGCCTGTAGCGCCATTAAAACTCATTTGTGCTTGATTTCGAGTGATGGAATGGTCTTCCAAAGCTGTGACTGTTACTTTGGCTAATTGTGTGTTCGGTTGGTCCACAGCGATATGATCAAAACTGGTTTTTCCCCATTGTTGTTGCGCTTGTTGGAGAAAGTACTGAATTGGTTTCATCTTTTCAGGTATTACAGTTTGGTCTTTCGCTGTTGTTGAAATATTGCGAATCTCATCGAAATATTGAAATGGATTTTCTGGATAAGATTTTTTCATACCCGCAGGAAAGAGTAAGTAGAAAAAGATAGCTAGCCCTGTAAAGGTAATGGTTAAGAAAAAAGGCAATGCAATGACAGAGCTCATATTGTGGAAATCCAAATACGAGCGTTGACCTTTAAAGGCTCTTAAAGTAAAGAATTCAGTGAATATTTTTTTATGCGTAATGATGCCCGAAATTAAGGTAATAAACATAATCAGTGCAGCAAAGGTAACAATTAAACGTCCAATTGCATAGGGAATGCCATATAACTGATAATGGAAACTATAAAAAAAATCGCCGCCTTGTGTTGCAGAAAGACTGAGTTCTTGACCAGTATTGGCATCTAAAGTTTTACTTTCGTATCCACCATCTGCTTTTTGCCAATAAATCTTATTGACTGGGCTATTCGGATTGGCGATACCGATATACCAACTTTTAGCATTGGGTGCATTTTTCTGTAGATAATCATAAGCAGATTGCACAGCCGTTTGTTGATTGACTTGCATACTGGCAAATTGTGGTTGCATCCACATATTCACTTCATGCCGATAGTAAGTCACAGTGCCGGTTAAAAAAATTGCAAACAGTAACCAACCAAAACTCAGACCAATCCAAGAGTGTAACCATGCCATAGATTGACGAACAGATTTATGCATGAGCTAACCTATGAATTTTGAAAAGAGAAAGAGGGCAATCATGAGTATGAAGCTGATTATCGACAACTTTTTTAGAGAATGTACACAAAAACTGATAATCACAAAAACAATGTAAAAAAACAGTGCGATAAATGCGGCCAAATAAATAGACTCGGCTTTTGCCAAGTAAGGATAAAATACATCAATCAATGCGACTGATAATAAATAGCTACCTGCATAGCCAATACCAAATGCCAGTATAAAGCGGTATAACACTGATAAGGGGTAAAGAACAGTTTGCATAAAGGGCACTTTTTTACAATTAAAAACGCCTTAATCACTTAGGACTAAGGCGAGTTCCGATTAATATTTAAATTTTACAGCAACACTATAGTTGGCTGGTGCACCATAAAATGCCTGACCATCTGGAAAACTGTATAAATATTTTTTGTCTGTTACATTGTTTGCATTAGCCTGTAGCGATATATGATTGTTTAAATCATAACTGGTCATCAGATTCACTAACGCATATGCATCTTGGGTAATTGTACTATTGATTGAGGAATCATACAGCTTGGTGGCTTCTTGCCATTGCAATGATGCACCCACTTTAAGTTTTGGTAACGCAGGTACAGTATAGGTGGTCAAAAGATTAATGGTCTGATTCGGATTATAGGTCCGTGCATCACCACCATTTTTTAAATCTTTTAAGCTAAATTGGCTATAACCAAATGCGATATTTAAGTGATCAGTTAGTTGCCCAGCCAAACCAACTTCAACACCTTGAGAGCGTAAGTCGCTGGTTTCCACCTTACGATTGAGTGGGTTTCCATCAGAATTGCGTAGAGGATAATTCGTTTGTTCTGTACGGAACACAGCCAAGGTTCCAGTAAGTTTGTCATCTAGCCATGAACTCTTAATACCCGCCTCATAACTTTCACCCTCAACAGGCTTGAGTGCTTTATTATCCGTTCCTAATCCAGATTGTGGACGGAAAATAGAGGTATAGCTTAAATAACCAGTATATTCTGGAGTGAAGTTATAGGTAATTCCAGCATAGGGTGATACTTTGTTTTCATCATAAGTGGCTGGCTTGTTGTAATTATAACCCTCACTTTTCGCTTGAACATAATTTAAACCAAGTAATAGTTTTAAATCATCATTTAAGTGCAGGCGTGTCGCTGCATATACTGAATTGAGCTTTTGCGTATAATTTGAGGCATCACTAAAAGCTGACCAAGTGATTGATTGAGGTGTCCAACTTGCCCAATTGGTAGTTAGTTGACGTGCATACCCAAGAGAATCGTCATTTTTAATATTACTATCGTTGATAAAACCATTAGATTCTTGGTCATGCTGTTTACTTTGCAGGTAACTATAACCTAGAGTTGCTTCATGCTCACGACCAAATAGTGAATATGAGCCTTGTACATTCAAATCAGCAAAATGACTTTTTAGACTTTCTTTGCCACCCCAAGCAGTAAGAGCGACATCTCCACCATTTTGATCAGGATAACCATAATAATAGAGTAAGTTACTGTTATGATCGGTTTGGGTATAATTATAGCTAAGCTTGGCTGTCCATTTTTCATTAATCTTTTGCTTTAACTCTGCAAAAGCATTTTGTGTTTTGTTGTCCCAATATGCCCAATCTGGATTGGGGTTATAATCACGGTTATAAGAAAGTTGCTTTCCATCTGCACCTAGAAGTGGCAAAGCACCCCAGTTATTTGCATTTGGTTTATTTTGTTGTTGACTATAACCTACGGTAAGTAGGGTGGAATCTGTCAGGTCTGCATCAATGATGCCTGAAAAGCCATTCTTCTCTGATGAATAACGATCGAGATAAGAATCCCCAGTTTGCTCGTAGCCCATCAAGCGACCACGAATGCTACCATCTTTATTCAACGCACCAGAAACATCTGCCTCATAACGTTGAGTATTCCAAGAACCATAACTGATACCCGCATTGGCTTGAAACTCTTGTGTTGGTCGTTTACGAATATAATCGATGGTTGCACTTGGATCACCAAAGGCATTGGTCAGTGCATCTGCACCTTTAATCACATCGATTCGATCATAAAAATAAGTGTCCGGATTGGTGTTGTTATAATTATAACTGCTTGAAGGGAATCCAACCCCATCCGTTAATAGATTTGAGATTTCAAAACCACGAGCAGTATAGGTTGAGCGCTCAGTTTCTTGATTGCTGACAGTGATTCCAGGCGTATTACTCAAGGCATCTCTGGTGCTATTCATTGCAAAATCATTCATTTGCTGCCGTGTAACGACATTGACTGTTTGCGGAGTTTCTTTAACAGGGATATTCAGCTTGGCAGCGCTGGTTGATTTTTTAACAATATACGATTTGCTTTGCTCGGAGCTTAATTCCGTTTGTTCAGCTGTCGCTTGAACGGAAATCGTAGGTAAGTTTTGTAAATCTTCGGCAAAACTTTGTTGTACAGTGAATACGGCTAAACTCATGAGCGAGAGTTTAAAGCGGGTTGGGAGAGAGTTGATCATTGTGGTCTTAAATGATAATAATTATCGCTTAGTTTATTGTTTGTCTATCTGTGAGACAATAGTCGGCTAATTGAAAATATAAATAGAAAATAGATTAATGATAGAAAACTGAGTGAATTGTCATCCAACATCATAGTTATAAGCCGTTCCAATCCGTATCAGGCTTTATCCTGATTGTATAAAGGCATTGCGGTGAAACTAATTTGACTATGCTATGATGCATGTATACTGCAAAATGGGAAGAATATCTTGCAAAATCGGAAGCTTAAAATTGGAATTGTGGTCGGTGAAGTGTCAGGAGATACTTTAGGGGCTAAACTTATTCGTAGTTTTCGTGAACAGGGTATAGATGCTGAGTTTGAGGGGATTGGTGGACCTCAAATGATCGCGGAAGGATTCAACAGTTTTTATCCAATGGATATTTTATCTGTAATGGGGATTGTGGAAGTCCTTAAAGATTTAAAAAAGCTGTTTGCGGTACGTGATGGTTTGGTTGAAAAATGGTCTGTCAATCCAGTCGATATTTTTATTGGTATTGATGCTCCAGATTTTAATCTACGTTTGTCGAAGAGTTTAAAACAAAAAAATCTGCCAATTAAAACGGTTCAATATGTCAGCCCATCCGTTTGGGCGTGGCGACAAGGACGTGTGCATGGGATTAAAGCTTGCATCGATCTCGTGCTTTGTTTATTTCCTTTTGAAAAAAGCTTCTATCAAAAATTTGCAATTCCTGCTGCATTTGTGGGACATCCGCTTGCCAGTCAGCTGCCTTTACAAAATCCAATCTTGGATGCCAAACAAGAGCTGGGTTTAGATCTCAGTCAAAAGCACATTGCGTTATTGCCCGGAAGTCGCCGTGGTGAAATTGAACGACTTGGACCTTTGGTTTTAGATGCTGCAAATATTATTCATCATAAATATCCTGAGTATCAGTTTGTTATCCCTGCAATTAATGATCAGCGCAAACAACAAATTGAAGCATTATTAAAGCATTATCCAAGTGATTTGATCGCAAAAATTCACTTGTTGGAAAATACCGATAAAGAGTCAAAAATTGGTCGTCAGGTTATGAATGCTGCAAATATTGTCGCCTTGGCTTCAGGTACAGCAACTTTGGAAGCTTTATTGTTGCATCGACCAATGGTCACTTTTTATAAACTCAATTGGCTGACTTATGTGATTGCCAAATTACTGGTCAAAATTCCTTATTATTCTTTACCGAATATTATTGCGGGAAAGAAAGCAATTCAAGAATTGATTCAAAAAGATGCTACGCCTGAAAAATTAGCACATGAGATAGAAAAGTTGATGGATATTGAAACTGCTCAAATTCAGGTGATGCAGTTGATTACAATGCATAAGCAGCTTTTGGCAGGAAATAGTGAAGATCCAGTACAAGCAATTTTAGCACTGTTAAAATCATGACTATAAAGTTAATCGTTTGATTAACTGATTGAATTAATTTATTTAATTCTAGCAATATTGAGTCATAGACTTTTGATATTGGTTGTTTTCAAGTTTTCAGGAAGCCTATTGGTTTGGCAAGAAATTTAATAAAAAACTCCTCCTAGATTTAAATCAGAGAGGAGTTTTATAAATATTAAATTCGACGCAAAACGGATGATTACTCTGCCCGAACTTTAAGTTCATAACCTGTATATTTACGGATATTAATCACACCCGTATCCATAATTAAATATTGACCTTTAATCCCTTGTAATTTGCCACGAATAATTGGTGTTTTATCTAGATTGTGAGATTTAATCTTTTCAGGATAAATATCAACAGGGTAGACAAATTCACGCGGTAATTCTTCTTCAAGCAATTCAACTGTCTCGTTAAACTCAAGGTGTTGTGCAAATTCATCTCGAATGGTTTGAATTTTAGGTGCAAATTCTTGTACCAACTCATTACGTATTTCAATCAGATTAATCGGTTCAGCTTCGCCTTTTAACAACTTGCGCCAATCTGTTTTATCAGCAACCTGTGAACCAAACATCACTTCAAGTTGTCCAGATAAACGGCGTGAACCCACTTTCATAATTGGTAAAGCTTGAGTTGCGCCTTGATCTAACCAACGTGTAGGCATTTGACCTAAGCGGGTAATTCCTACTTTTAATGCACTTGAATTCGCTAGATATACAATATGCGGTTGGAAGCACACTTCATGCGCAAAATCATCTTCTCGACAGGTGCCTAAATGATAATGGCAAGTTTCAGGCTTCATAATGCACATATCGCAAGATGCTTTGGTTTTCATACATTTAAAGCAGTGACCTTGTGAATAAGACTTAGGTGTTTTCGCACCACAAGAAACACAGTATATATTTCCAGTTGCTTCAATCTCAATTTCTTGTCCCAAACTAAATGGAAGCTCGATTTCTGAGCGATCTAATATAAATTTATATTCAACATTTGCCTTATGTGTTTGCTGATCAGTTAAACTAAGGTCTTTAAGACCTGCATGCATTTTATGACAAATGCCTTGTAGTTCCATGTTTAATTACTCGCTTCAAAAAAGGTGCAGTTATGGCTGAGCAAAATGTCATTACTTCAATGCTAGACGATTTATCGCAAGAACAGCCAATTCAAACTGCATTGTGTATTGGGCAAAATTTGGCGCAATACTCTACAAATTATTCAATTCAGTGGTCCTATTTTAACGTATCTGAGTTTTTAAATCTGCCTTTTACCCAGCGATATGATTTAGGATTTGTTGTTTTAGATACTGAAGAGATGCTGGGTGTTTCAGATTTGCATAAATCGCAACTGTTGGTGAGGTTGCGTGATCTTTTAGCAAGACGAATCGTGGTGGCTTGCAGGCTCAATGATGAGCATTTGCTTCGATCACTGGGCTTTACTCAATTGATTGACAAGACCTCACATGAAAATGATTTTGCACTATGGCAATTTAATATTTTAACCTACAAACATGTACCAGACTGGTTTAATTCTAAGTTTTGGGCAAACCCTGAAAATTGGAATAAGTTTCGTTGGTAATGTCTGTGTGTGGGTGCTAAAAATTACATTAAGACATTGCAAAAATTAACAATTCCAATTTTGGTGAATATATTAAAGCCAAGTATGCTGTAGTCGTGTCATAAAACTTAAAAAAGGAAAACTTCATGACAGATTTAACAAATATTGTTGAAATTTTAGCAAAACAAGCACTTGGCGGACAACAACAATCACAAGGCGGGCTTGGTGGCGGATTAGGCGGTGTATTGGGTTCAGTGCTTGGTGGTTTGGGGGGTCAACAACAATCACAAGGCAGTGGACTGGGTGGGGTATTGGGTTCAGTCCTCGGAGGCTTAACAGGTGGTCAACAACAACAAGCACCTCAGGCAAGTGGTTTTAATGCTTCTTCTTTATTGATTGCAGTGGTTCCGCTAATTTTAGGGTGGATTCAGCAAAATGGTGGGTTGCAAGGGGCTTTGGCTAAACTGCAAGGTGCAGGTTTGGGCGGACAAGTTCAAAGTTGGGTTGATCCATCACAAGGCAATAGTAGAATAAATGTAGATCAAATTCAAAGTTTGTTTGGTGGTCAACAAGTTGAACAAGTTGCTCAACAGGCTAATGTTCCGACCAATGAAGTATATGGTGCAATTTCAACAGTGCTACCGCAAATCATTGATTCACTTACACCACAAGGTGATGCTACGGATCATAATGAAGCCAATGGCGATATTCAGAATGTATTGAACCTAGTCTCAGGTTTTATCAAATAAGCTGTATTTTTACCGAAAAAAGCCAGTTAAAGCATTTTTAACTGGCTTTTTGTTTATTTGGATTCAGGTTCTGGATCGTCACCAATAGCTTCACTGCTTTTCACTTCACCATTGGCTTTTCTTTTAATATATTTAATTTGCCCATAACCTTCAGCATACCATTCATCTAGCGTGCTATCGCCAATTTGCGAGACAAAATGACATGCATTATTGAATTTTAAAGTATTGTTGTCATTGTCAATTAAGCTGAGATTTTCAAAACCAACAAATTCAATATCAACAGTTTTATTATTTTCAGACTTGTCTGTATTGTCTAGTTGAGATTCAATAACAGCATTATAAGTCATCTGAAATTTTTGATGAGGCTTAAGGTTAGATGGAAAGGTTGGAAGAGGAGCTTGATAGGTGGTTTTGACCAATACGTCATTGGGATTTGAACCCAGTGCGGCAATACCATAATCTAAATTCGCCAACATGGTACGACCCGTGAGATCGTAGATATAATCTGTACGAACACCAGCACCTTGTCTCACAATTGCAATTGCATTCTGATCGTTAAACATCGTTGGAATAATTTGAATCTCAGTTTCATCACTGTTGTTTAAAGTGAACTGTTTATTGGCTTCTAGCTTAAAACAATCATCTGAATTGGCAGCTTTCAGCGGTTTTTCTTCTGCTACTTTTTCTGCCTGATGCTCTACATTATCATGCGGTTTGTTTTTAGAGCACGCAACAGTCAAGATTGAAAGTAAGCCGATAACAATAACAGTTTTGTTCATTTTTATCCTAGCGATAAAGTTTAATTTCACGTGGCTATTCTTAACGATAGGCACATAAAAAACAACCATATTCTTAGCAAATATGGTTGGAGTAAACTTTATATTTATGAGTGATTTATTATTCACTGATGTTACGCACTTGATTTAAATTAAGTAGGTAAAAAAGAAAAAGCTAAATTTACACGACGGAGTCTTACATCCAAAGTTTAAATTTATGGAATAGCCTTCGGCTCAAGGTACTTTTGTTTTGTCAAAAGTACCCAAAACCATTGTCATCCGCAGAACTCGTTCACTATCGTCACAATATTCAAAGTTTCGCAGAAACTTTACTTATTAGAAGGAGTCCTGCCTCAAGCAATTGCGGATGACGTTTCCGCGTATCCACATTCTTCTAGCTCCAAAATTTAATTTTAGAGTTACTGTGTAACATCAGTTATTCAGCTAATACAGTTTTATCTTCCTCTTCATCATCTTCAGTGGAGTCCATGCCTAATTCTTTGAGTTTGCGGGTTAAAGTATTACGTCCCCAACCCAATAACTCAGCAGCATGGCGTTTGCGTCCACGTGTTTGTTGTAGTGCCGCATTAATCAAGGTCCGTTCGAACATTGGCGTGGCAATGTCTAAGATTTTCATCTCGCCATTTTTGAGTTTTTGAATCGCCCATTGACCTAAAAGTTCATCCCAATGGTGTAGTGCAATACGATCAACGCCTGCTTGGATTTGTCCTTGATCGTCGGTTTTGCTGATTGGAATCTGTTTTAGTTCAGAAGGTAAATCTTCTGGGTAAACTTCACGACCCGTGATCATTACAGTCAGCCATCGGCAGGTGTTTTCCAATTGGCGCACGTTACCTGGCCAAGGAAGTTTCTGGATGTATTCTTGTGTTTCTGGGCGTAAAATTTTAGGACTTACGCCAAGTTCTTTACCAGCACGTGCCAAGAAGTGCTGAGCCAACATTGGAATATCTTCAGAACGATGTGCCAGTTTAGGAATATGAATGCGAATCACATTTAAACGATGGTATAAGTCTTCGCGGAAACGACCATCATGTACAAGTTTTTCTAAGTCTTGGTGTGTGGCAGCAACAATACGTACATCTACACGTACAGGAATATGTCCTCCAACACGATAGAATTCACCATCAGCTAAAACACGTAGCAAACGGGTTTGTGTTTCAAAAGGCATATCGCCAATTTCATCTAAAAAGAGCGTACCGCCATTGGCTTGCTCGAAGCGTCCTTGACGCTGGGTGTTGGCACCTGTAAATGCACCTTTCTCATGTCCAAATAATTCAGTTTCAATCAAATCTTTTGGAATGGCAGCCATGTTTAAAGCAATAAAAGGTTTGCTGCTTCTTGGTGAATGGCGATGTAAAGCATGAGCAACTAATTCTTTCCCTGTTCCAGACTCACCATTGATTAATACGGTGATATGAGATTGAGAGAGTCGTCCAATTGCACGGAAAACCTCTTGCATGGCAGGAGACTCACCAATGATTTCAGTAGACTGAATCGGGGTTGCTTTTGCTGATTCTTGTTGTTGTAATTTATTGATGTGTAGGATGGCACGATTGACCAGTGCAAGCGCTTCATCAATATCAAAAGGTTTTGGTAGATACTCAAAAGCACCTGTTTGATAGCTCGATACTGCAGATTCTAAGTCTGAGTGGGCTGTCATGATAATCACAGGAAGATCTGGATAACTTCCTTTGACTTTACCTAAGAAGGTGAGACCATCAATACCTGGCATTCGAATATCTGTCAGAATGACATCTGGCGCATCGGTTGGCAGTTGATCTAAAGCAGATTGTGCTTCTTCAAAACTGGTCACATCAAAACCTTCTTCTTTGAATGTTTTTTCCAAGACCCAACGCATAGCTCGGTCGTCATCGATCACCCAAATTTTATTATGCGACATGGTTAGACTCCCAAGGTAAATATAGGCTAAATACTGTTTTTCCCGGAACAGATTGGCATTCAATCATTCCGTTATGTTGATGCATGATGTTTTGTGCAATGCTTAAACCGAGTCCAGTCCCTTTGGCTCGACCGGTCACAAGTGGATAAAAGACGGATTCTAAAATTTCCTCAGGTACACCAGGACCGTTATCTTCGATATCAATACGAATAGCTGATTTATTTAATACGCCATTAATGGTGACAAGGCGTTGGATGCGTGTACGCAATATTAATTCGGGTTGATGATCAATGAAGAATTCTCGATTTTCTGTCATCGCTTGAACTGCATTGACACTAATATTCAACATGACTTGAATCAATTGATCTCGATCTGCTTTTACATCAGGTAAAGAAAGATCGTAGTCACGCGTAATTTTAATTTTTTTCTTGGTTTGATTCACGATCAGTGAACGAACGCGTTCCAATGGTTCGTGAACATTGACCGCTTCATAACTTGGAAGTTGGCGTGAGCCGAGCATGGTGTCTGCTAAGTTTCTTAAGCGGTCAACTTCACTGATAATAATATCTGTGAATTCTGCATATTGAGGATCGTTTAAACTTCGTGCTAAAAGCTGAGTTGCACCCCGAATACCGCCCAATGGATTTTTAATCTCATGTGCAACGCCACGTATGAGTTGTCGTGCGACTTGGTGTTGCTGAATAAGATTCTCTTCTTTTGAAATTTTCAACATCCGATCAATTGGATTCAATTCTATTAACAATAATGGGTGATAGGGTTTGCCAGTATTCAGTTGAGATACCGAGTAATCAACATGCATGTCTTTAAAATTGACATTGATAATCGCTTCACGGCGTGTATAGGCTTGACCTGTTTTAATGGTGTTGTTGAGTGCATCCAAAGTATTAAAGCTATCGTTTGGTGCATGCAAGATATTGATTACAGGCTGACCAGCGGCGCGAAACAAACTAATATCAAACAGGGCTTCGCAAGATGAATTGAGATAAAAAATATTTAGATTACAATCGACCAAAAGGATTGCTGTGGTTAAATTATCCACAAGCAGTCGATAGTCAATGGTTGGGTATTGATCCATTAGCAGAGCTTTCCTGTCTTAAAATAGCGCAATGGCATCTGCACCTCTATTCTATTTATCCCAATCAAGGGTATTGAATTGATATAAATCGTGCTCATATAAAGCAAGATGCGCGCCAACTTTTATTTGTTGCGCAGTTTTCTTACATGAATAATAAAAATTGCGCATTTAACGACCTTTATTCTCTGTACATCAGTCATCATGATATTAAGCTATCATGATAGTGTTCCAAAATGGTGCAATGTTGGAATTTTATTATTTGATTGGATGTATTTTGGTGCATTATACAAAGAGTCGTGTTTCCACCTGTTTTTATCTCTGGAAAAGTCATACAATACGCGGATTATAGTGGAGCGCAGATTCATGAAGTCCCCCAAAGTCGGTTTTGTATCTTTAGGTTGTCCTAAGGCATTGGTAGATTCTGAACGAATTTTAACTCAGTTGAAAACTGAAGGTTATGATGTTGCATCAGATTATGATGGTGCTGATTTAGTTGTTGTGAATACCTGTGGTTTTATTGAATCTGCAGTACAAGAGTCTTTAGACGCTATTGGCGAAGCCATGAGCGCAAATGGTCGTGTAATTGTTACTGGCTGTTTAGGTAAAGACGAAGACAAGATTCGCCAAATGCACCCTAATGTACTCAAAGTTACAGGTGCAGCTGCATATCAGGAAGTGATGGAAGCTGTACATCAGTATGTTCCAGAGCCACCTAAGCACAATCCTTTTATTGACCTTGTCCCAGAGCAAGGAATTCGTTTGACCCCAAAACATTATGCCTACTTAAAAATATCAGAAGGATGTAACCATCGTTGCACGTTCTGTATTATTCCAAGTATGCGTGGTGACCTTGTATCACGTCCTGTGGGCTCAGTGTTGAGTGAAGCACAAGCATTGAAAAAAGCAGGGGTAAAAGAAGTCTTGGTGATTTCACAGGATACTTCTGCTTATGGTGTTGATACTAAATATAAGCTTGATTTTTGGAATGGTCAGCCTGTTAAAACCAAGTTCTATGACATGTGCGAAGCATTAGGTCAGTTAGGAATTTGGGTGCGTTTACATTATGTCTATCCATATCCGCATGTTGATGCGGTGATTGACTTGATGGCGCAAGGCAAAATCCTGCCATATCTAGATATTCCTTTTCAACATGCCAGTCCGCGCATCTTAAAATTGATGAAGCGACCAGCCCATAGTGAAAATACATTAGAGCGTCTAAAATTATGGCGTAAAAAATGTCCTGAACTGGTGATTCGCTCTACATTTGTAGTCGGTTTCCCAGGTGAAACTGAAGAAGATTTCCAAATTTTACTGGATTGGTTGCAAGAAGCTCAGCTTGATCGTGTCGGTTGCTTTACTTACTCGCCTGTAGAGGGTGCGACTGCCAACGATTTGCCAGATCACGTTCCAGAAGAAATTAAGCAAGAGCGCTATGAGCGCTTTATGGAAGTTCAGCAAGCGATTTCTGCTGCCAAATTACAAAAACGTATTGGTCAAACCATTACAGTTTTAGTGGATGATCTTGAAGAAGAGTTCCCTGTGGCTGTTGCACGTTCTTATGCGGATGCACCTGAAATTGATGGTAACGTATTTGTTGAAGATATTGATAAATCATTGATTAAAGCAGGTGACTTACTTGAAGTCGAAATCACAGATGCAGATGAATACGATTTATTTGCAAAGTTGATTAAAATTAAATCGGCATAAAAGTAATTGATTTCAAATTGATTGAATACGAATAAAATTGTAGATATAAGTATTGGAGTTTTGTGATGTTAGATTCTAAAAAGCCGCGCTATGAGCGAATTTTGCTCAAACTTTCGGGTGAGGCGCTTGCAGGTAATAAAGACATGGGGATTGATGCCCCTGTGTTGGATCAAATGTCTTTATCTATTGCTCACTTGGTCGGTTTAGGTGTGCAAGTCGGTATTGTTGTTGGTGGTGGTAATTTATATCGCGGCAGTCAACTGCAAAAAGATGGGCTTGTTGGTCGTGTAACAGGCGATCAAATGGGTATGCTTGCGACTGTCATGAATGGTCTGGCATTACGTGATGCTTTGGTACGCCGTAACATTAAAACACGTTTAATGTCTGCGCTTCCAATTGGTGCAGTAGTTGAGTCTTATTCAAGCCGTGATGCAATTCGTCATCTTACTCAAGGTGAAGTTTGTGTATTTGTTGCAGGTACGGGTAACCCATTCTTTACTACTGATACAGCAGCGTGCTTACGTGGTATTGAGATTGAAGCTGATCTTATTTTAAAAGCAACAAAAGTAGATGGTGTCTATAACAAAGACCCAAGTAAATATGACGATGCAATTAAATATGATCATTTAAGCTTTGACCAAGTATTGGATGAGAAACTTGGTGTGATGGATTTAACGGCAATTTGTTTGTGTCGTGACCATAATGTACCACTTCAAGTGTTTGATATGAACAAATCAGGTGCATTACTTTCTGTAGTAATGGGTGAAAAAGAAGGGACACACGTTACAAACTAATGTACGTGTGGGATAAAGCTCTTTATACTACTGCAATTTTACGTTATACACATTTATAAGTAAGGAAGATCATATGATTAACGATCTTAAAAAAGACGCTGAAGACCGTATGAATAAATCATTGGAGTCTTTGGAACATGGTTTTGCAAAGGTTCGTACAGGTCGTGCGCATCCATCAATCCTCAATGGTGTTATGGTTCCTTACTATGGTTCTGATGTGCCATTAAACCAAGTTGCAAACGTTGGTGTTGAAGATTCACGTACTTTGTTGGTACAACCATTTGAGCGTTCAATGGTATCTGCAATTGATAAAGCGATTCGTGAATCAGACTTGGGTTTAAACCCAGTAACTGCTGATGCAATTCGTGTACCGATGGCTGCATTGACTGAAGAAACACGTAAAGACATGCAAAAAGTTGCACGTAATGAAGCTGAAAATGCCAAAGTTGCGATTCGTAACATTCGTCGTGATGTTTTGGGTGATATTAAGGCATTATTGAAAGATAAAGAAATTTCTGAAGATGATGAGCGCCGTGCAGGTGATGATATCCAAAAAATTACAGACAAGTTTGTTGCTGAAGTAGATAAACGTCTTGCTGCTAAAGAAGCTGAATTGATGAAGGTCTAAGATTTATAATGACCGCATCTGAAGACAACCATCTTCCAAAACATGTTGCCATCATTATGGATGGCAACAATCGTTTTGCTAAAAAGAAACAACTACAAAAAGGTGATGGGCACCGTGAAGGTAAAAATGTCCTTGACCCAATTGTAGAGCATTGCCGTAAAGTGGGTGTTCAAGCCCTGACTGTATTTGCGTTTTCAAGTGAAAATTGGAATAGACCACAGTATGAGGTTGATTTGTTAATGAAATTGTTGGAGGAAACAATTCATGAGCAAATTCCCCGTATGGAAAAATTCGAAATCGCGTTGAGATTTATTGGTGATCGTAGTCGGCTTTCTCCAGAGCTACGTGAATTAATGTTGCATGCTGAACAAAGGACTGCTAAGTTCAGTAACATGACTTTAACAATTGCTGTGAGTTATGGTGGTATGTGGGATATTACGGATACTGCACGTAAGCTTGCGCAACAAGTCAAAGATCGAAAAATTGATGTGAATCAAATCAATACTGAATTATTTGCACAACAAATAAGTTTGGGCGATTTGCCACCTGTAGATTTGTTGATTCGTACTGGCGGTGATTACCGCTTATCTAACTTTTTATTGTGGCAAGCTGCCTATGCTGAGTTGTATTTCACTCATACTTTGTGGCCTGAGTTTACGGTACAAGAGTTGGATCATGCGTTTAATATTTTTTCAGGGCGAGAAAGACGTTTCGGAAAAACATCTGAACAAATTCAACAAGAACATATAGAGAACTGATAATGTTAGAGCGGATTATAACCGCATTGGTATTGGTTGCAGTCGTGCTGAGTTGCATGTTTGCAACAAAATCACAATATCCGATGTTAGTGTTAATGATTATCGCAGCTGGGGCGGCAGGTTATGAGTGGTTTAAACTCATGCCACATGAATCTGACTCTGTAAACAAGTTAAAAGCTGCTGGATTTGGTTTACTCACCGCTATTTTTTCTGGTTTAGCATTATATTTTAATGATTTGGCACTTATCCTTTGGAGTGCATCTATCCTCACTTGGTTGTGTAGCCTGTATTGGGTTAAAAATTATCCTGAATATGATGGTTGGTACAATGTTACTTTAAATATCGTTGGATTGGTGCTGATCAGTGCTGCTGTTACTGCTATTTTTGAAGTGTGGAAGAGTTCACCGTGGTGGCTGATGTACCTGTTTTTACTGGTTTGGGGTGCAGACAGTGGTGCATATTTCGTTGGACGTAAATTTGGTAAACGTAAATTGGCACCAGATGTGAGTCCGAATAAATCTATTGAAGGTTTAATTGGCGGGATTGTCACAGTTGCTATCGTTATTGTCATTGTTCAATCGATTTACCTACATTTAACGCTTTCACAACATATTCTTTTCCTTGTTCTGTCTATTGTGACGGTATTTAGTTCAGTGTTAGGCGATTTGTTTGAATCTATGATTAAACGTCGTGCTGGAATTAAAGATTCAGGTCGTATCCTTCCAGGGCATGGTGGGGTACTTGACCGTATTGATTCATTGCTTGCTGCAGCTCCTATTTTTGCAGCAGGAATGTATGTTTTAAAACTTATTGGTGTAGATTTATAGATGTCACAATCTGTTTGTATATTAGGTGTTACAGGTTCTATTGGGCGCAGTACTTTAAAAATTTTAGAACAGCATCCAGATCAGTATTCGGTTTTTGCTGTGACTGGATATAGTCGAATAGAAGAACTGAGTGAAATATGCAAACAGTATCGCCCGAAGTATGTGGTTGTACCTTCCAGTAAAGTTGATGAATTAAAACAACGCTTAAATACATACAAGATTACAGATATTGAAATCTTGAGTGATGAAGCAGGTTTGATTGAAGTTTCACAACATCCTGATGTGGATGTGGTAATGGCTGCAATCGTTGGGGCTGCAGGATTACTTCCAACATTGGCTGCAGTAAAAGCAGGTAAGCGTGTATTGCTTGCAAATAAAGAGGCCTTGGTGATGTCGGGGGATCTGATGTTGCAAGCAGCTCAAGAACATGGTGCTTTATTGTTGCCTGTAGATTCTGAGCATAATGCGATCTTTCAGTGCCTTCCACAAAATTATTTGCAGATTGAGCGCCAAGGCGAACCGTTGTTAGGGGTAAAGCAAATCTTATTGACCGCTTCAGGCGGTCCTTTTTTGAATCATACGCTTGAACAACTCCAAACCGTAACACCAGCACAAGCTTGTAAGCACCCAAATTGGTCAATGGGGCAAAAAATCTCTGTTGATTCTGCGACATTGATGAATAAAGGCTTGGAATTAATCGAAGCGTGTCATTTATTTTCAATTAAAGAACAATTTGTTACAGTTGTTGTTCATCCACAAAGTATCATTCATTCAATGGTTCAGTATGTGGATGGTTCGACTTTGGCTCAAATGGGTAATCCAGATATGTGTACCCCGATTGCACATGCACTAGCATGGCCTGAGCGGATTGAAACACATGTCCCACCTTTAGATCTATTCATCCATTCGCAACTTGATTTTCAAGCACCAGATATTGTTCGTTTTCCAGCACTTAAGTTGGCTCGTCAAGCCATGCAGTCTGGAGGGCTTGCACCATCAATTCTGAATGCAGCCAATGAAATCGCTGTTGCAGCTTTTTTACAGGAAAAGATTGCTTTCTTGGAAATTTCACAAGTGGTTGAACATACTTTAAATCACGTTCAAAATGGTTCAGCAGATTCGATTGAAACGATTTTGCAGACAGATCAACTTGCCCGCCAAGTTGCTTCACAACGCATTATACAATTGGGACGCTGATCATGAGTGTACTATTTATCATTGTCGCTGCGATATTGCTATTGGGTCCATTGATTGCAATCCATGAATTTGGACATTATTGGGTAGCACGAAAGCTTGGTGTAAAAGTCCTTGTTTATTCAATTGGATTTGGTCCAACTTTATTAAAATGGACCTCTAAAAAATCAGGTATTCAATATCAACTGTCAGCTTTGCCGCTCGGTGGTTATGTCAAAATGCTGGATGAGCGTGAGGGCAATGTGAGTGCAGAAGATCTGCCTTTTGCATTTAATCGTCAATCTCCGTGGAAGCGCATCGCCATTGTTGCAGCAGGACCATTTATTAACCTGATTTTTGCAATTTTTTTATTTTGGATTTTATTTTTACCAGCACAGGAACAACTGAATACACGTGTCGGTGCTGTTTTACCGAATACGCCTGCAGCGACTGCTCAGATGCAAGTGGGTGATAAAATTGTTGCGATTGATGGTACACAAGCAAGTACCTGGGAAAAGTTGAATTACGCAATTGTTGATCGTGTTGGCGAAACGGGTCATATTGATGTACAAGTGGAGCGTAATGGGCAAGCGCAAAGTTTTGCTTTACCCATTAAAGATTTCTTAAAAGATCAAAGTCAGTCACCATTTGATGTGCTTGGCTTTACTCCTTATCGACCGCATATTCCTGCCACTGTCTATAAGTTAAGTTCAGATGGTGCTGCAATTCGCCAAGGGATGAAAGAGGGTGATCAAATCATTTCGATCAATCAAGTGAAAATGAAAGATTGGTTTGATGTGGTAGATGTGGTACAAAAATCACCTGAAAAGTTACTCAATGTGGATGTGTTACGCCAAGGGCAAATTGTACATTTACAAGTGATGCCTCAAGGTAAACGTGACAACATGGGGAATGTGACAGGTATGTTGGGTGTGCAAGCACAGACCGATAAATTGTCTATTCCTGCTGAATATAAGCAAACCATTCAATACAATCCTGCTGAAGCATTTGTTGTTGCTGTTGAAAAAACAGGGCAACTTTCAGCAATGATTTTGAATTCTATGGTCAAAATGGTACGTGGCTTAATTGGATTAGATAATTTATCTGGCCCAATTACCATTGCTAAAGTCGCTGGTCAAAGTGCTGAAATGGGGTGGCAAACCTTTATTTCCTTTATGGCTTTGATGAGTGTAAGTTTGGGGATTTTAAATTTATTACCTATTCCAATGTTAGATGGCGGACATTTGGTTTACTACATTATTGAAGCAATTCGTGGTAAGCCTGTTTCTGAACAAATACAATTGGTTGGGCTAAAAATTGGTATGGTACTGCTCGGTAGCATGATGCTTCTTGCAATATTTAATGATTTTATGCGTTTATAACGCGATACTGGATTAACTTACTGGAAAATAATAGGCATGCAGCACTCACATTTATTTATGCCATTGGCACTCGTTAGTGCAATGGCAGCTGTACAGCAAGTACACGCGGCAGATGAGTTCATTGCACGTGATATTCGTGTGGATGGATTGGTTCGTTTAACGCAACAAAATGTTCTTGCACTTTTACCAATAAATAGTGGTGACCGTGTTAGTGATCCAGTTATCGCAGAGTCTATTCGTGCTTTGTATGCATCAAATCTTTTTGATGATATTCAAGCTTCAAATCAAGATAATGTATTGGTTTTCAAAGTTGTTGAACGTCCTGTTATTTCAAAGATTAACTTTAAAGGCAACAAACTCATTCCGAAAGAAGCTTTAACAGACGGCTTAAAGAAAATGGGGCTGGCTGAAGGCGAAGTGTTGAAAAAATCAGCATTACAAACTTTGGAAACTGAATTAGAGCAACAATATGCTCAGCAAGGTCGTTATGATGCTGACATTAAAGTTGAACAAGTTGCACGTCCAAACAACCGTGTTGAACTGAATATCAATTTTAATGAAGGAAAAGCTGCTAAAGTTTTTGATATCAATATTATTGGTAATACTGTCGTTAGTGATGATGATATCAAGCAAGCATTTGCTGTAAAAGAAAGTGGTTGGCTTTCTGTGATCTCTCGTAATGACCGCTATGCTCGTGAAAAGATGTCTGCGAGTTTAGAGTCGCTACGTGCATTGTATTTGAATAGAGGTTATATCAACTTCGATATTAACAGTTCAAACCTCAATTTGAGCGAAGACAAAAAACATATCTTTATTGAAGTTTCGGTCAATGAGGGTGAGCAATTTAAATTTGGTGAGTCTAAATTCTTGGGTGATGCGTTATATAAACCTGATGAACTCAAAGCATTGCAAATTTATAAAGATGGCACAACCTATTCACAAGAAAAAGTGAATGCGGTGAAACAACTCTTACTTCGTAAATATGGTAATGCGGGTTATTACTACGCGGAAGTGAACGTTGTCCCTGAAATCAATAATGAAACCCATGTGGTGGATTTAAACTACTATATTAATCCAGGTCAACAAGTCACAGTTCGACGCATCAATTTTACAGGGAATACCAAAACTGCTGATGAAGTGTTACGTCGTGAAATGCGTCAAATGGAAGGTGCTTTAGCAAGTAATGAAAAAATTGACTTGTCTAAGGTGCGTTTAGAGCGTACAGGTTTCTTTAGTAAAGTTGATATTAAACCTGTGCGTGTACCGAATACACCAGATCAAATGGACTTGAATATTGATGTTGAAGAGCAACATTCAGGGACCAGTACATTGGCTGTGGGGTATTCTCAAAACGGTGGTATCACATTCCAAGCAGGGTTAAGCCAAACCAACTTTATGGGTACAGGTAACCGTGTTGCAATTGATTTATCTCGTTCAGAAACTCAAGATTATTATAATCTAAGTGTTACAGATCCATACTTTACCATTGATGGGGTAAGCCGTGGCTATAACATGTATTATCGTAAAACCAAACTGAATGACAACTATAACGTCAACAACTATGTCACTGACAGTATTGGTGGTGGACTCACCTTTGGTTATCCAATTGATGAAAATCAAAACATCAGTGCAGGTTTAAATATTGATCAAACCAAGGTAACGACTGGTGCTTATGTTTCGACCTATGTTCGTGATTATTTAAAGGCGAATGGTGGAAAAACAATTGGTACGAGTACATATTGTGACGGTGACTGGAAAGCATTGGATCCTGCAAAACCTGATGATCTTTCATGTGTAGATTCGAATAATAATGTAAAAGACTTAACAACTTTTGAATCTGAATTTGAAGGTAAGTTTTTAACTTATAACTTAAATTTAGGTTGGTCATACAACACCTTAAACCGCCCAATTTTCCCAACCAGTGGTATGGCACATCGTGTAAATGCTGAAATAGCATTACCTGGTAGTGATGTTGAGTATCAAAAGATCACTTATGATACTCAGGCATATTTCCCATTAGGACGAGATTTTGTTTTACGTGGTTATGGTAAGTTAGGTTATGGTAATGATTTACCATTCTACAAAAACTTCTATGCGGGTGGTTTTGGCTCGGTACGTGGTTATGACAACAGTACTTTGGGACCTACTTACCCAGGTGTGACGTATAACGAAAGAAAAACCAAAGATTATGATCCTGAAGAAGTCGGTGGTAATGCTTTAGTGCAGTTCGGTACTGAGTTGGCTTTACCTGTACCATTCAAAGGAGACTGGGCACGCCAGATTCGTCCAGTGGTTTTTGTAGAAGGTGCACAAGTATTTGATACCAACTGTAGTACAGCAACGGGTGACTTGTATTTAAATGGCTCAAAAGATCCGATCTCTGCAAAACAATATTGTAAAGACAACTATGACTTTGATTTAAGTAACATGCGTTATAGTGCTGGCGTAGGCTTTACATGGATCACCATGATTGGACCACTTTCATTGAGTTATGCATACCCATTGAATGATAAACCAGGCGATCAAACTAAAAATATCCAATTTGAGATTGGTCGTACTTTCTAAGTACGATCTTTCTTTAATATTTAAAGACGATAAGGAATACATATGAAAACAATGAAAATGATGGTGATGGGCTTAGGCTTAGGGTTTGCTGGACTGGTTCAAGCAGCGGGCTTTGGTGTGGTTGACTTGGAAAAAGTTGTAGAGAGTAGTACCTTCTTAAAACAGCAAAATGCAAGTTTAGAGCAATCTGTTAAACCGCAAACCACTAAATTAGAACAAATCACTAAAGATATTGAAGCGTTGAAGCAAAAAGCTCAAGCTCAAGGTGCAAATGTTCAGCAAATCAATGCGCAATACCAAGCTAAAGTAAATGAATTCCAAACGATTCAGCAAGGTGTTCAGGCAAAAGTTCAGAGCACAATTCAAAATACCAATGCGACTTTTGAAACGCGCGTAAAGCAAGCTGCTGAACAATTGCGCCAAGAAGCAGGTTTAGACTTTATTTTGAATAAAAATTCAGCACTTGCGTATGACGCAAAGAATGATTTAACTGCTAAAATGATCCAAAAGGTTAATGCAATTAAATAATCAATGCGATCAAATCAATTTCATCTCGATGAATTAGCTCAACTTGTTCAAGGTGAGCTAATTGGTCAACCAAAGTTGCTACTCAGTGGACTTGCGAGTTTAGAACAGGCTCAATCTCATCATATTGCTTTCGTCAATGGCGATAAATATTTAGCTGAAGCACAGAATTCTAAAGCTGGTGCTTTAATTGTGACAGCTGCGTTAAAAGAGCAACTTTCCAATCACCAGAATTTCATTGTGGTTGCAAATCCATATCTTGCTTTTGCAATGCTTACGCATCAATTTGAGATTAAAGTGACCAAACGTGGGATTGAAAGTACAGCTCAGATCGCTCCATCTGCGATTATTGCTGACGATGCTTATATTGGGCATTATGTGGTGATCGGTGAAGATTGTGTCATCGGTTCCAATACGATTGTTCAATCTAATACTCGAATAGATGATGGTGTTGAGATTGGTAAAGACTGCTTTGTTGATTCTCAAGTCACACTGACTGGTCAGACCAAGATTGCAGACCGTGTTCGAATTCATGCCAATACTGTGATTGGTGGCGAAGGTTTCGGATTTGCACCTTATCAAGGAAAATGGAATCGTATCGCGCAGTTGGGTTCTGTCCGTATTGGAAATGATGTGCGGATCGGTTCAAACTGCAGCGTGGATCGTGGTGCTTTGGATGATACGATTATCCATGATGGTGTGATTATTGATAATCTTGTGCAAATCGCGCATAACGTTCAGATTGGTGAGAATACGGCTATCGCTGCGAAGTGTGGTATCGCCGGCAGCACAATTATTGGCAAAAACTGTATCTTTGCTGGTGCTGTTGGGGTGGTTGGTCACATAAAAATTGCCGATAATGTGACAATTACTGGAATGTCAATGGTCACAAAAAGTATTTCTGAAGCAGGTTCTTATTCTTCAGGAACTGGGCAATTTGAAACAAATCATTGGAAAAGAACAGTTGTTCGCTTAAGACAATTAGCAGATGTGCCATTGACCAAATTGGTGAAACAAATAGATCATATGCAGGCTCAAATCGAGTCCATTGAATCAACTTTAAAGTCGCGTAAATAATTATGACTGAGTCTAAATCTCTACCTTTTACGGTTCCTGAATTACCAATGCAAACCCAAACGATTCGTGAGTATCTTCCTCACCGTTATCCGTTCTTGCTTGTAGATCGTGTAACTGAAGTTACAGAGAATGGGATTGTAGGATACAAAAACGTTTCAATTAATGAAGAATTTATGCAAGGTCATTTCCCTGGCTATCCAATTATGCCGGGTGTTCTGATCGTTGAGGCGATGGCACAGGTTTCGGGTGTGCTTGGTTTTATCATGAATAATGAAAAGCCTCGACCTGGTTCGTTGTTCTTATTCGCTGGCGCAGAAAAAATACGATTTAAAAAACAAGTCGTACCAGGTGACCAACTCGTGCTAAAATCTGAATTACTCATGCAAAAACGTGGCATTTACAAGTATTTATGTACTGCCAGTGTTGACGGCGTGGTAGCAGCGACAGCTGAAATTATCATTTCTCATCAGAAATTAGAGCAGGCATGAGCAGTAACGATTTAATACACCCAACCGCTATTATTGACGCTTCTGCAGTGATAGCACCTGATGTTCAAATTGGTCCCTATTGTATTATTGGACCTCAAGTGACCATTGGTGCTGGTACCAAACTCCATTCACATGTCGTGATTGGTGGGTTTACCCGAATTGGAAAAAACAACGAAATTTTTCAGTTTGCGAGTGTCGGTGAAGTTTGTCAGGATTTAAAATATCAAGGTGAAGAAACTTGGTTGGAAATCGGTGACAACAATAAGATTCGTGAACATTGCAGTCTACATCGTGGAACTGTACAAGATCATGGATTAACCAAAGTGGGTAGCAACAACTTACTGATGGTCAATACGCATATTGCACACGATTGCCAGATTGGAAATAACAATATTTTTGCAAATAATGTTGGTATTGCTGGTCATGTTCATATTGGTGACTTTGTTATCGTTGGTGGAAACTCGGGTATCCATCAGTTCTGTAAGATTGATTCTTACAGTATGATTGGCGGAGCATCACTCATTCTAAAAGATGTACCAGCTTATGTGATGGTTTCTGGTAATCCTGCACATGCATATGGTATGAATGTTGAAGGAATGCGTCGTAAAGGCTGGTCTAAGAACGTGATTCAAGGCTTAAGAGAGTCTTTTAAATTGATCTATAAAGAAAATTTAACGACTGAACAAGCAATTGAACGCATTCGCCAAGAGATTCTTCCTGAAGTTGAAGAAGCACAATTGCTGATAGATTCTGTATTAGAATCTAAACGTGGTATTGTGCGTTAATCATTTCATGATAAAAAGCTAAATATAAAAAATGCCTCACGATGAGGCATTTTTTATAACTAACACAATGACTTTGTTTTTAGCCCTTTTTGAAATAACCTGCTTCTTCAGACTTAGGGTAGGTGCTTAACAATTTACTTTTATAGACATTTGCTGTTTGCGTATTTTTATTGACATCTTTTGCAATACTATAAAGTTGGTATAAAGCACGTGGTGCTTTTGACGAGTTAGGGAATTTAGCAGCGACGATCTCGTAATTCTTTTTAGCTTCATTGTAGTTTGGTGGATCAATTGCCAATTGAAACTCAGCCAACCAAAAATAAGCATTTCCTGTATAAATACTGTTTGGATAATTTTTAATAAAATTTTGCATTGGCGCAATGGCTTGTTTTGCACCACCTTTCTTATAAGCATCTAAGGCAACAGTATAGGCAGCTTTTTCAAGCGCAATAGGATCACTGGTATTATTACTGTTTGTAGGTGTTGCTGAGGTTTGAGCTGTTTGTGTTGCAGGTTGCTGTTGTGTAGCTGTTTGATTCGGTGCTGCTGTCTGTGTGGTCTGTTCTGAATTTTCGACAGCAGGATTTGTCGTCGGTGCATTTTCAGCAGGTGCTTGTTGTTCTTGAGAATTATTGTCTGGCTCTAGCTTTTGGTTCAATAACTCAAGACGTTGATCGAGGTCAGTATAGCGATTGCTTAATTCTTTATTGAGCTGATCAATAGCATGATCTTGTTCTTCAATTTTGCCACGTAATTCACGAATTTGATTTTCGAGTTGCTGATTCTTTTGAATAAGATCCCAATTCATATTTCCAGTAATTGGAGCAGAAGAATTCGCTATATCATTTCCTGAGGACGCGTTGCTTAATCCACGAGACTCAATTGGAATCGCATATAAAGATGCTGAACTGAGTAAGGCAATCGAAAAGAGAGCATGCTTTTTTAGCATAATTAAAAATCCATTAAAGTCAAAATCTTCCCACGTAAGGAATAAAGTTGCTTGAAAACCAATAAATGTGATCATTAAAAACGGCTAGAAGCGGAATTGCAAGGTGCTTTTACAATGTTCAGATAATTCTAGTGGAATGTGAAGGCTTTTTGTAATAAATCCGTTGTTCATATTCACGTTTAAGTTTCTCATGCGTGCTTTCTAAAAATATATTAGATCATGAAATTATTCTTAATTGTATGTTTTTTATTGAAAAATTTAAGTGACACGATCCAATATTTTTTATTGCATAGAAAAGATTAGCGATAATTTTTAACATTTTAGGTTTTACATGTTAGCTATGAGCTAAAAATATATTGAAGTTAGATCATATCTAGTATAGCGCCTTGCCTATATGCTCATTTGACTATTATGCGAGGTTATCGGTTACTAGCATATTTTAAAGATGATATAAATTTATGTGCACTATGCACCGTTTTAAAAAAATTATTGAATTAATTTTAGTTTTATTAATATAATATAGTAAAAATCATTATATTAATAATAAAGTGTAATATGGTTATATTTTAAGTGATTTAAATATAATTAATAGGTGTATGAAAAAAAAATTGTGAATTTTTTTTATTTATGAATAAAAAAAATCTTTAATATATTTTTTTAAAATATAATTCTTATCGAGTATTATCAGTTATTGATAAATTTACTGTTTTATTTTTATTGATAATTAGTTTTAATTTTATTTTTTTAACCTTGCTAAAATATACATTTTTGTAATTATTATTTTTCCTTCCATCGGAATTTAAATGTCAAAATTGTTTTTTTGTATACATTCTTAATGTGAATTATTTAGTAAAAATTAATTTATATTTAAGGATGGGTATATGGAAAATCAGCTACGATATATAAAAATTGCACTTGGCTTGTCATACTTATTTGCTACTCATATGGCATATGCTCAAGATTTTAAAAGATTTTCCATTTCAGCGGGTTGGCTGAATGTGCGGTCAACAGGAGATGCTCAACCTTTTAGGATTAATACTTCTGTTGCTGAAAAAACAATGTCTAAAGTTGGGATGATTTCAGGGGCTGCGGTTGCTAAAAATTTAGATCAAGCTCGAATCAATCAAATGGACCCAGAATTGATCAGAACGATCAATATGCAAGACCCTGCAACCGGGAAATATCCGCTTGATTATATTTTGGAGATGATACCAAATGCGGAGAATCCTGAAGCTGCGCTTGAATATGCTACAGGTATCGCTGAAATTAATGGCTTAAGTGCATGGACGGCAAATGCAGGATTGGAAGTTAAAAACGTCAATACGGCTGGGCTAATGTTTAATTATAACATCAATGAACATGTTTCGATTCAGCTGATGGGGGGTATTCCACCTACTGTAGATTTAAAAGGAAAAGGGCAGATATATGCACCATTTTCAGCGACCTCACAACCATTCGGCGGGGATTCCGGAAATTTATACTTAAAAAATAATTTGTTAATTACAAATTTAGATCAATATAACTATGCCGCCTCAGCACGAGCTTGGACACCAGCATTACAAGCACAATATTATTTTGGGCGACCTGGTATTAATAAATTAAGACCATTTCTAGGTTTTGGCTTTATGTATGCTTATTTCAATGAGATTAAAATCAATGCTGGCGTTAAAAATGATTTAATTGCAGCGGGGCATATGATTCAAAATATTGATGATCAGAAAGCAGGTGCCGCTTTGGAAGGTAAAGCTTCAACAGGTAAAATGCGAGTTAAAGCAGATGCAAATGATGCTTTTGCTCCGATCTTTTCTGCAGGGTTTACTTATGACTTTAAAGAGAATTGGTTTGCTACGGCATCTGTATCATATGCAAAACTTGACAATACAGCCACCATTTCAGTTTTGAATGACAATACTGGAAAACAATTGATTTATGCCAAAACTAAAATTCAGATTGATCCATTGATGAGCTATTTAGGCATTGGATATCGTTTTTAAAGAGAGCAGGTGAATCCTTAAATATGAGTAAGTCATAACACGTTTTAATGATGATTAAGTTTCCCCCTCAAGCCATAAAGCCCGAGTCTAGTCCACTCAACTTTTTTTATGGCTTTTTTTTATGGTTTTTTTTTATGGTTTTTTTGCAAAAAATAACCACATTGATGACGAAATAAGCAAACGAATGAATAACTTGAGAAAATCACAATGTTTGGCTTGCAAGAAAATAAAAAATCTCTATACTCTGTTCTTGCAATGGTAGCCCTGCTGGTGGTTTCGCAATTGTACTCTGAAAACCCCGCCAGGACCGGAAGGTAGCAACGGTATCAGAACTATGATGTGCCGAAATTTTGCTAGTAGGGTTGCCACCAGATTTTCTAAATCTAATAATTATTCAAAATATAAATTTTTTGTCTATTACACAATCGCTAGGTACTTTATCTTTAACTCATTTTATATATTTATTATCCATCCTCATTTTCTTTTCTAGAAATCGCTTTCATAATCGCGTCTATTTCAAAGCCACGATATTGTAAGAAACGAATTTGTTTAGCTTTGATTTTAGGGTCTTTACTTACCTCAAAACCATATTTTTTGACTTTGAGTTGATAAGCTTGTTCATACCAATCAATTTCAGCAATATCTTCTTGTACTAAGCTTTTATCGAGATGTTTAGCACGCAAGGCCAACTTGATTCGATTAGGTCCTTTGCCTTTGCGAACTTGGCTACGAACCGTCATTTCAGCGACACGTTGATCGCTTTGATAGTTATTTTCAGATAATTCGTCCACTAATGTTAAAACTTCTTCACGGCTTTGTGCCAAAGTCATCAGTTTTTCAATAAGATCTGCTTTGGAATATTCTTTACGGGTTAAGACTGCAAAAGCATATGATCGTAAACGTGTTCCCGTTAAGCCCTGTGGTGCTGGTGTGCAATCTTGATCAGCGATAAAGGCATGCTGATTATTGACCTCATTGCTTATTGTACTAGTTGGAGGAAGAGGTGCAGTTTCATCCTCGCCAAACTGCTGCTTTAGTTTTTCGTAGTCTAGCATCTTAGGAAATTTAGCTTGGCTCATATCTTTAATAACAATAACTTTCGTTGGTATTTGTCATAGTGTAGCGCCTATTTGGGGTTTTAACAGCGCATAAGCTGTACAGATAGATGAGCTGTCATGTCAGGCATATTATTCAATTCACTAAATAGGCTTACCAATACTGTCTGATTCAATCTGATCGATGATAAAAATCGATTTTGGACGTAAATATCGTGGTGTCTTTTGACTGATCCAATCTTGTAATTGATTGATATCTAAATATTGTTTAAGGATGACTTTAACTGCTAAACATTGTCCTAGATCTACATCATCTACCGCATATGCTTGAGCATATTCTATGAGGGAGTGTTGGTATAAAATATTTTCTAAGTCAATTGGATAAATATTGATCCCCCCACAAATTAGCATATCATCACGTCGACCTTTTAAATAATAATATCCTTGCGAATCTCGGACAGCTAAATCACCACATTCAATCCATTGATTAGGGGTAATTGACCACGCACACTTACTCCATAAAGTACCAATTTGACCGTGTTCGAGAATTTCTCCTGATAGATCAGTAATTTTTAACTCTACACCTTGAATAGCTCTACCAATACTGTCCGGATGTGTTTTTAAATCTTTAGGGGTTGCGATCATATTAATCCCAGTTTCTGAACTTCCATATAGATTGAATAATTGAATGTAAGGGTAGTGTTGTTGAACTTGATGAACCAAATGAGCACTTAAAGGCGAACTTCCTGAAATGATATGCTGGACCGAGCTGAGCATTGAGCGAGATTTAATCAGTCTATGTAAGATTGTGGGTACTAAGTTTAGACAATCAATTTGGTAGTGTTTAATCCATAAACAGGCACTTTGTACATCAAAGCGATTTTGCAAGATGACGGTCTTATGAAAGCTTAAAGCCATTAAACTTGCAGTTAAACCAGCAGCATGGCAGATCGGTGTCATGACAAAAATCTGTTTAATTTTAAAGAACTTTAATTGTCTAAGCATGAGATCTAGTAAAGGCAGGCATTGCAATGGATTTGAATGTCGTGTTGCTACTTTAGGAATACCCGTAGACCCTGAGGAACAGACACTAATTTTGTTAAAAAAATAGCGTTTGATATGAAAATGTTGTGAGTCGTGTTGTGATGGAATATCTGAATAATGCTGAACTTTAATTTTTTTTAATCGCGCTAAATGCCCAATCAAATAAAATTTTTTCTGATCCAGCAGCGTTTGAAGTTTATGTTCGATTAAATTGGGGTTAATGATCACAATATCCTTGCCTAAACGACTTAAAGCAAATAAAGCAGCCAGGCTATCTAAATCTTGTTCAAGCATGAGTGCAAGTTGATTTGGAAATTGACTTTGATATTCTGGTTTTATCCATTCACAAATAAGTTGATCAGTACGATGTTTTAAATCTTGAAAACTCACCTCTACGCCATCGATAATCAATGCCGTTTTATTCTTATTAATTCGGGTTTGCGCATCTAAAATACTGTATAGATGCACACCATGTTTCATAACACTGAATAACAGACTAAGACACCATTTGATTACGAATCGCCATGACATTTTACTTTTTCCGTCCAAGAATAAAGCGATAAAAATAATAAATTGGTCTTGAGAATAGACTTGATGTAACTTGTGCCCAAATTAACCACCATGGCTGCCATTGCCGTTTATGCCCAATCAGGCTATCTAAAATTGCATTTGCTGCACTTTGTGCCTGCATTGCAGGCATGTGATCATAGTGTTTGGTTGGCAAAATCATACGTGTGCGTACCAGTGGTAAATAAATGATACTAGTATCAATTTGCTGAATAGCAAGTTCGGGTTGGATGGCAAGGATCCATTGTTGCATAGCAACTTTAGATGCTTGATAACTTGACCAAAGTGGGGGAGCGAATAGTTTGGCATTAATGGTAGAAACAACCAAAATTTGCCCACATTTCAGTTTTAAGTCTGGCAATAATAAACGAGTGAGTTGAGCAGGGTTGATGTAATTAATTGCAATACAGCGATCAATATCTTGAGGTCGATCTAAACTCTCCCAGATCGAGCGTTGAATGGATTTACCTGCATTATGAATCAGAATATCAACGTGTAAATTTTTCTCTTGCAGACTTTGAAATATATTTTCAGCTGCTTCCAGTTCATATAAATCTGCACTGACCATTTCAACATGGCAGTGACCACGTTCTAATTCATTTTTTAGCTGTAAAAGTTTATCAGTACTTCGCGCAACTAAAATCAGGGTACATTCAGTATGTGCTAAACGTTTCGCACATGCTTCACCAATTCCAAAACTGGCACCTGTAATGAGAATCGTCTTATTTTTAAAATGTTGATCTATTTTCGCTTGAGTAATTCTTGGACCTTGAAAAAATAAAAACTCAGCCAATCTTGTAATATTTGTCTGCATAAGAATAAATGTATTTGATGTTGAATATCATTTTAAATCAGTTATAACTGAAATTTATTAGAAATCACAATCAATTTCAATTCAATAATTTGTATAAAAAAGCGCCTCGAAAGGCGCTTAGGAAAAATAAAGAACTGATAGATCAGATTAAACATCTAAAAAGTCAGGTTCTTCTTCTTTCTCTTCAACAGGTGCAGCATTTGCTGTAGTTAAGAGCTTTTCACGAATCATACGATCAAGATCTTGCGCCAGTTGTGGATTTTCTTCTAAATGGCGAATGACATTGTTTTTACCTTGACCGATTTTATCGCCTTGGTAAGAATACCATGCACCTGCTTTTTGAACCAGTTCTTGAGCAACGGCAAGATCAACCAACTCACCCAAGTGATTAACACCTTTACCATACATGATTTGGAAAATCGCTTCACGGAAAGGAGGAGCCATTTTATTTTTAACAACTTTCACTTTGGTTTCAGAACCAACGATCTCATCGCCTTCTTTGACTTGACCAATGCGACGAATATCTAAACGTACTGAAGCATAGAACTTCAATGCATTACCACCCGTTGTGGTCTCAGGGCTACCAAACATAACACCAATTTTCATACGGATTTGGTTAATGAAAATTACCATACAGTTTGAACGCTTTGCATTACCAGTGATTTTACGCAATGCTTGGCTCATCAAACGTGCTTGTAAGCCCATGTGAGAGTCACCCATTTCGCCTTCAATTTCAGCTTTAGGAGTCAATGCAGCTACAGAGTCGACAACGATCAGATCAATCGCACCTGAGCGAACAAGCATATCGGCAATTTCAAGTGCCTGTTCACCATTATCTGGCTGTGAAACTAAAAGATTATCAATATCAACCCCAAGTTTACGGGCATATTGTGGATCTAAAGCGTGTTCGGCATCAATAAAGGCACAAGTTCCACCCGCTTTTTGGCATTGTGCGATTGCCTGTAAAGTCATTGTGGTTTTACCAGAAGATTCAGGACCATAAATTTCAACAATACGTCCTTTGGGTAAGCCCCCGATTCCTAGTGCAATATCAAGTGTTAAAGAGCCAGTAGAAACAGCTTCAACAGCTTGTACAGTATTATCCCCTAAACGCATGACTGTATTTTTACCAAATTGTTTTTCAATTTGGCTAAGTGCCGCGTTCAGTGCCTTGCTTTTGTTATCATCCATCTCGTAAACCTCAAACGATGTAATATCACTAATATCTTAAGTGGATGTCATTAAATTTGATCTTTCGTCCACAGGAGTAATAGTGACAGAAAATTAAAAATGGTTCTATCTTTAAAAACAGTAGTACGACATATTTTGTCGCACTTAACTTAAACGAATTCAGTCATCATCATAGGACCAAGATTGGTCAAATTGCTGATCATTTTCTTGCTTAAATTTGCTTATTTGTCGTCGATCTTTTTTACTCGGTCGATGATCAGGTCGCGCTAGATTATGCAATTTTCTTTGGGTTGAAATCAACTCTCTACGTGCCACACTGACTTCTGTTTCTTCATATAGTTGTTGTGCAATAGGCGCACCGCCACGAATTGCAGACAATGCTTTGATCACCACTGTTTTTCGATCAAATCCTTGCTGTATGGTTAATTCCATGCCCACACGAATTTCTTTAGAAACTTTGACACGCTCATTATTGTGATGAACTTTGCCGCCTTCAATTGCATCTTTGGCAATCGAGCGTGTTTTAAAGAAACGTGCAGCCCAAAGCCACTTGTCTACACGCATTGTTTCAAGTTGTTGTTTCTCAGGCTGTTTTGACATCGACATCCTTATTTTCTAAGTTTAACTTGGTGAGTAATGGTAAAAGCTCAGTTAAATGATGAATTGCAGGGTATTCCAACTCAAGGACATGACGTGCTGCACGACCACTTGATGGTTGAGTAATCGTAATCAAATGTTGTATACCAAATTTTTCAGCACCTTTGAGCACAGGAGTAGTATCATCAACCAAACAAGCATTTTGAGGATCAAAAGGATACTTCTGCTGAAGAATTTCCCAAAATTCGACAAACTCTTTGGAATATCCAATTTCTTCACTACTGATCATCACTTCAAAATAAGGGCTTAGGTCGATATTTTCAAGTTTAAGCTGTAATCCTGCGCAATCTGCATTGGTAAGTAGCCAGCAACGATAACCTTGTGCTTTTAATTGTTCCAGTAGTTCAAAGCAACCTGGTCGAGTTGCAATTTTGTCTTTATATTCATATTGTAATTTTAGAACATCTACGCCTACTTTCTCAGACCAGTATTTTGAAGAATACCAACACAGTGTGTGATTATGTTGCTGATAAAATGTATTCAGGGTGTTATGGCTCTGCTCTAAACTACATTGATGTGTTTGTGCGTGACGCTCAGGGAGTTTGGTGTTCCAGATGAGATCGTCAAAAGCCAAATCGAGGAGCGTACCGTCCATGTCAAAAAAGATGATCGGTTTTTGCATTCAAGAAACTCCTAAGATTTTTAAAGTACATCAAAGCTCATCATAATATATAAAAATACTTAATTTTTAACACTATAATTCAGGATTAAAAAAGATTTAAACATTTTCAAAAATTTTTAAAGCCGTATGCCGTATAAAGTTATGTATGCTTGAAGAAAAATTATGTACATATGTGTGCATGTATTTAAAAACAAATCTCATAACAACCAAGTATAAGAGATTTGAATTCTTAAATCATGGGATTCACTAAATATTGGTTAAAATCTAACAATGGAAAAACAGAGAATAGAGATGATAGAGATAGAATTGAAATCATCATTGTTGGTGATCGCTTATTGGTGTCTATGCATATGTCGTCAAAGAGAAAATAGCCTTTCAATATTGCTGTCTTTTTAATGGAGAAGTCTAAGGTTTGGATATTTGGACATAAGCTTCGATTAAGACTTGAATTTCAATGTAAACACAGAAATGTGTTAAAAAATGAACATTGATCGACTGTCCACTCTATTGTTTAGGGTCAATCCACACAATTTTTAAATTTCATATACTAACTTGCTTCATCACTGGATATTTTTGTCTTTGAAATTAAAATATCAGTTAAATAGTTTATTTAGATAAACTAATGTTAAATATTGATTTAAAAGAAAAAAATTGAAATAGTCATATTCTGCCAATGTGATAAAAGTATTTTGAATAGAAAATCCTTCTTAGAGACTGCGAATGTGTTTTCTATCTCCTTTACTGGAGTTTTTTGTGTGATGGTGCATGTTATTTTGTTATGTAGACCATTTTTAATTTAGACAATTTTTTAGCTAAAATGGATTAAAATGAACATCTGTATTGGTGGACCGTGGAATGGATGCAAGTTATTGGGAGATTCCCATGATAAATCTTTTAAAGTTAAAGATAATAAATTACAGAGAATAGTAAAATATAATAGAAAAATAATTCACATCAAAAAAAATGTATACATTTTTTGGATCGTAGATGAATTGAGCGAATCTGAAGCTTCTACTTTGATGAATGATTATTTGCGTGAATACTTCATTAAGGCTGAAATAGAATTAATTGGAGATGAGTAATGAGGCGCTCAAGGACCTTTCTTTCATGAATGAGGTATATAGTCACTTATTGCGGGTTAATCCAAATATAATAAAGAAAGGTTTTCCTATGTTAAATTAAATATAAAACAATATATTAGATCGATTTTATGAGTCAAAAAAATGATCATGTGGTCCGAATCATATGGGGGATTGAAAGTACCTTCTCCCTTCGGGAGAAGGTTAAGATAAAGGGGCTTTAATATTGATTTATAGTATTAAAAATGACTTATGAAAGAAGCTTATTGTGTTTTTATCAATCTCTTTTGAAAGATCATTGGTTTGGTAAGAATATAATTTTTCAATTTTTTAGAGACAGCTTAGTCTAGTCAATTGAATAAATACCTAAAAGTCTATGATGATATTCAAAAGCATATCATCTATTTAAAGTACAATTAATTGTTTAAAAGCTATTGTTTTCATGCACTCAACATAAAAAAATGATAGGCTTAAGCACAAAAATCAGACATCCTACAGGTCAGATCAATGTTTATCACTACTCAAGCACCACAAGATGACCAAATTTCAAAATTGGTTCCTGTTTTGGTCAAAGCAAGTCAAATTTTACTTGAGGAATACCAAAACTATTGTGCTGGGCGAGCATTTAATATTGATCAAAAGGATGATCAGTCTCCAGTAACCCAAGCTGATTTAAAGGTTAATGCTTATTTAATTGAACAATTGGCACAAGTTACGCCCGAAATTCCTGTGTTGTCTGAAGAAAGTGATTATTCAGAACGTCATGCTTGGGCGGTGTGTTGGATGCTAGACCCTTTAGATGGAACCAAAGAATTTATTCATGAACGTGATGAATTCACCATCAATTTAAGCCTGATTCATAATCATCAAACCATATTCTCTATTATTGCTGTACCGACTGAACAAGTTATGTATTTGGGTTATTTAACAGAACTCCCATATAAGTATTCATTTACTCAGGGGACATGGGAGCGCTATTGCAAGTTTAAAGAAGTTGAAGAAGATGCAATCCAAATTGGTTTAAGTCACAGCAGTAAGAATCCCAAATATCAGCAATATATTGATTATATCGAACAAGAGTCACCTGTCATTAAACGAGAGGCGGGCAGCGCCTATAAATTTTGTATGATGCTGGAAGGTGAAATTGATATTTATCCACGCTTCCACCCAACCTCCGAGTGGGATACGAGTGCAGGGCAAGGTTTGCTCGAAAGTATTGGTGGTGGATTGGTCAGCTTAGCGGCAGTACCCTTTACTTATAATCAACGAAATACTGTATTAAATGAAGGTTTTATTGCATTTCGGAATGAGGAAACCAAACAAATTGCCTTGGATGCACTTGGTAATGTTAGCTTTTAATATAATTTAGCTTTTTAGATAATATAGATATCTATTTTACAGATGATTTAACACTTTGTGACTTATGTTATAGTAAAGCTGTATAAAAAGAGTTTTGAGTTGATATGGCGTTAGATTTATTGCCGAAAAGCATGCTGAAAGCAATAGATTTATTGCCAGATGCGCAGACCCCTGTGACTTTATTTACGCGTCATTCAATTCGTGAAGTTGTGAATGGACAGGGATTGGCTGGCTATGATTTACAACTAACAACTCAGGGGCGTGACTTAGCGCATGCTTGGGGCTCTTATTTAATAGATCATACAGATCGTGTGATTCAGCATTGTATTTCTAGTCCAATTCAACGTTGTGTAGATACTGCTGCTTTGATGATTCAAGGGGCAGATGGTGTCTCCCCCCAACCCAATACCCATCATATTGAAATTGTCGAAAAAGGCTTATTGGTTGAGCCTGGAAGTTTCGTGCTGGATATTAAGCAAGCTGCGCCATACTTTCGCAAGCAGGGTGCGCTCGGTTTTATCAATAGCTTTGTGAATAATGCCTTACCCGGAATGAAACATCCAATTCGTGGGGTAGTTGATGTGCTTGAATTGATTTATGAAACACATCCAACAGTAAGCAATGGTATTAGTTTAGCTGTAAGCCATGATACGATTCTTGCTGCGATTATTGCTGTGATTTCGAAACGTACTCAAATTGATCAAAGTGATTGGCCTGAAATGATGGAAGGGTTGTTTGTTTGGTTTGAGGGAGAGCGCTTTGTGGATAGCCATTTAAAATGGATTTGGCGTGGCGAAAGAGGTGAATTATTGATACGTGACTTTCAACAATAATATGATAAAAAATGGTTGATTATTATTGCTTTACTTGATCGTTGATTAAGCTTGTAGTAAAGCCAATATAACGATGACTAAAATTATAAACTTAATTGTATTCTATTCAGATTAATCACTACTCTAGATGACAAACACAATCGTATTTTGCTGTTGTGATAGGTTTTTCGTCGGTTAATGATAAAAAAATGATGAAATTTAAATTGGTGTGTTATATTTAAGTTGTTGAAATTAAATAATATTTCAATTTTGTCTCAAAAAACATGGATAGAGATAAGTCGTTATAAATATTGGGGAAGATCTGTGATGCACTTAAGGTTTAAATATTTAACAATTTGTACGCTTTCAGCAATGTTGATTGCATGTGGGGGTGGAGGGGAAAGCCATTCTGTAAATGATCAGCCATCAAATCTGCCACAAAATCCAGGAGATGGTACAAATGAACTGCCTGGAGATGGTACACCAGAAATACCAGATAATGGTTCGGGCGGTTCAAATAATGGCTCTACAGAAACTCCACCAAATAGTGGTTCAGATGGCTCCAACAATGGATCTATAGAAACACCTCCAGAGAATGGTTCGGGCGGTTCGAATAATGGATCTACAGAAACTCCACCAAATAGTGGTTCGGATGGCTCTAACAATGGATCTACAGAAACACCACCAGAGAATGGTTCGGGTGGCTCCAACAATGGTTCTACAGGAACACCACCTGAGAATGGTTCGGGCGGTTCAAACAATGGCTCTGAGGGCAATACGGGTACTACACCACCTACTGTCGACAAATATCCTGAACCTGTTAAAAATAAAATCTCGAATAAGATATTGGGATTCTATGATTTTAATGGACAAGGCGAAAATCGATTACTGCGTAATGATTTAACGGGTAATTTCGCTGCAATGGTACAGTTTGTTCAAAGTCATGCGGTCAATCCTAAAAATAATGAACAGGATAAAATGCCACGTTTGACCACTGAAAAAGATGCTTTGTTATTGGTAACGCCTTTGGTTGCGATGGGGGAACTCAACCAATTACAAGCTGAAATTTATCAAGGTAATCAACTGATTCGTACAGTTAATTTAAAAGAACCATCACGCCTTGCAGCTTCAGATCAATCCAATCAGGACGATCGAGCACGTGTCATGTACTCAAAGCAAGCATGGTCACTTGCTTTGAAGTGGAATGAAGTTCGTCCAGGACTTTCTATTCGCGTCATCGATCCAGTCAATAATCGTAGTGGTACGCTTGGCGGAAGCGATATTGACTTTGCAGCGCCCGGAGAGCTTGTGGTTCAAAGTATTCGCTTAGGTTTATTGACCGATGCACCAAAATCCAATGGGCACTATATGCTTTTGGAACCAGAAAAAGCGGGTACTGATTATTTACAAACCATCCCAGCAGCAAAAATGATTGTCAGTAAATATGAGGAAATGAAGCTCAATCGTGTGATGGTTGCGAGTGGCGTGATTTATGATTCAGCGAGCGCGACCAATGGGGGCGTTTATGATGGTGACATGCGTGAGAATACTGCGAAATCTACATTTAGTGTCGGTATAAATTTAGCCAATTGGGGGGTGACCAGTTCCTCCATGCAAAGTCAGGAACAACCACAGCTGACACAAAGTGTTGTGATTCATCATGCCAGAGGTAAATATGCCAATGGTGAGTCAAATCATGGCTTGAGTGGTGGCAATGGGATTTTGACATTGATTGATTCTATAGGAAATGAATTCAGTCATGAAATTGGACATCATTATGGATTAGGACATTATCCAGGTTCTGTTGAAACCAGTGGTAGCCCAACCAATTATTTCTGGTCTGCACATCATGCGGATAGTGGCTGGGGCTATATTGCATTTCGTAATAAGATGCGCGGCAACTTAAATTGGGGCAGTACTAATTTAGGAGATGGGAGTAATGGAGTGCCTAACTTCCAAAATTTATATGCTTATGGCTGGGATGCAATGAGTGGTGGCGCAAGTGCCAGCTTGATTTCTAAATATACCCACTACACAGGTTATAGTACTTGGTTGAAAATTCAGCCTGCATTTGATAAGTATATTTGGGATGCAAACTCAATCACAGGTTATAAAAAGTGGAATGCAAACACACGAGAAATGGTGGATGCTCAACCCAAAACGCCAAACTCAGGCAATGTTTGGTACAACAGTGCAGATGGAAATTTCTTAAAGCCGCGTCTATTTAGTGTGCCAGTTTATACAATTTTAGGGGGATATGACCCTGTAAATCAGGTGGGTATTGTTTATCCTGCTGCGCGTGGTAACTGGGGCAATGTATTCAATTTGCCACAAGTCAATACCTCTAGCACTGCTGCAAGTTGCTGGTTGAATGTACAATATGCCAGTAAAGTTGAACATATTGCACTTGCACCACAACGGGTAAATGCTGGAAGCAATGCCAATAAGTTCCATGTCAATCTTGCACAAAGTGATGCACCTCAAAATGTGGATCTTTATTGCCAAAAAACGGGTCAACAGGCAGTTAAGCTCTCTAGCATCAGTATTCCTGTTGCAATTGAAGCTATGACGCCTTTTGTGACCATTGGTAAGGAAGCAGAATATTCTGCTTTAAGAAAAATTGAAATGCCGCAGCTTGAACAAGCTTTACTCAATAATCAAGGTAAAGCTGTGGTTAAACTTGATGCAAATTCACGTTTATTATTTGACTCTTATCGTCTATTTAAAACTGAACTTTCTCCAAATGCACAGCTTGAAATGGTACGTTACACCCAACAGCAAATAAAACTTTATCGTTTAAATCGTTGGATCAATGCTTATCGAGTTGATTTGGAAAGTGGTAATGCTAAAGCAATTGAGGCATTTAACCGATTTGTGGCTAAATTGGAATTGAATAATGATTTTAATTTAAATGAAGTTTCTAGTCTAAAAAATGGAACCAACTGTTTGAAGGTAGAAACACTGTCTGATGGCAAGCTAAATGCCTACATCAGTGGTAAGAGTGCTTGTACAGGTGATGACTCTGAACAATGGATTTATGATGCGATGGGTAAAATCCATAGTAAGAAATATATGGATCAATGTTTAGCAAGTCAGGCTGGTGTGATCAATCTTGCATCATGTAATAATGAGAGTTCAGCGCAGGCATGGATGATTAATTCTACATTACAACGCATTGAACAAGGTTCAAAATGTTTTGATTTAGAATATGGTTATTTAAATAACAATCGTGCCCGTTTGATTAGTTATAACTGCGGGACAGGTGGGAATCAAAAATGGACAAGTTTACGCTCCAATAATAGTTTGATTTTGGCTGCGACAAGTTCAGCAAACTTACCATTGATCAAACAATTATTGATTCATTAAGCAGAATCAGATTGTTTAGATCGCTATAAAATAAGCGCCTAAGGACGCTTATTTTTTATCATCCTGGATGTTTTTATATTGAAATCGATCAAAGATATTAAGGGTGTTATATTTTTAAGAAAATTGGTCTGCATGCATTAATGAGTGTTGTAAATCTTCAGTTGCTTTACGTCCTTGAAGTTGTAGACTGACTGCATGCATTAACCCTGTCCATGTCTCATTGGGTTCCCACACTTGATGCAACAACTCTTGTGCTGTTGGCATATCCATATCCATAAAATACTGACGATATAAATACATTAGGCTACTGACACGCATGTTCTTGGCACAATGTACCCACACCATTTTTTCCTGCACTAAATGTGCAATCAAATCTAGAGCAAATAAACATTGGTCAT
Source organism: Acinetobacter sp. Tol 5 (assembly GCF_019702905.1). NCBI lineage: Bacteria > Pseudomonadati > Pseudomonadota > Gammaproteobacteria > Moraxellales > Moraxellaceae > Acinetobacter > Acinetobacter sp. Tol 5. The sequence goes on from NZ_AP024708.1 coordinate 2,086,975, forward strand.
CTGCAGGTCGATCCCAATGAATGGGAATTTGGATATAGTTTAAGCCTAACTCAGCACAGATTTTATCTTCATGTTCTAAATGTACAGATGCATCTGTAAATGCCAAATTGATGATCGTATCTACGCCGTATTCTTTAATTTGCTTCAGTTGTTCAACCGTTGGTTGACCTGAAGTCAGTAAATGTTCATGGACAAACTGAAAGTTTGCGATTTGACAGAGTTCTTGTTCAAGTTCGTTCATAGCATTCTTACAGAAAAATTTTAATAACATCATAAACAAAAACGCCATCTATGTAGATGGCGTTTTTATACTAATTAACGCTTTGGTAAAATATCTTTTAAGGCTGCATCCATTTCAAGCAATGCTTTTTCTGTAGTTTCCCAGTCAATACAGCCATCAGTCACTGATTTACCATATTCCAAATCGCTTAGATTTTCTGGAATATCTTGGCGACCACCTTTGATATGACTTTCAACCATGATGCCAACAATCGATTTATTCCCATCAAGAATTTGTTCTGTGATATTTTTCAATACCAATGGTTGCAAATATGGGTCTTTATTTGAGTTTGCATGACTGGTATCAATCATAATTTTCGTACTGACTTTAGCTTTTGCTAGTGCGTTTTCTGCTTCTGCAACTGAGCCAGCATCATAGTTCGGCTTACCATTCCCGCCACGTAATACAACATGCGCATACGGGTTGCCACTGGTACGAATCACTGAAACTTGACCTTCGTTATTCAGACCTAAAAAGCTATGACCATGCTTCACGGACTGCATTGCGTTGGTTGCAACAGTTAAGCCACCATCGGTACCATTTTTAAAACCGACAGGTGATGACAAACCAGATGACATTTCACGATGGGTTTGGCTTTCTGTGGTACGTGCGCCAATGGCAGACCATGAAATTAAATCTTGATAATACTGAGGTGAGTTTGGATCCAACGCTTCAGTCGCACAAGCTAAACCTTTGTCATTTAACTCAAGCAGTAATTTACGTCCTAAACGTAAACCTTTTTCGATATTAAAAGAATCATTCATGTCAGGATCATTGATCAAACCTTTCCAACCTACAGTTGTACGAGGTTTTTCAAAATAAACACGCATGATGATGTAGAGCGTATCTTTTACTTTTTCGCTTAAAACTTTTAAACGATCTGCATAATCATGTGCTGCAACAGGGTCATGAATCGAGCAAGGACCAATCACAACAAATAGACGTTTATCTTTACCATCTAAAATATTACGGACTGTTTCCCGACCATGAAGTACAGTTTGGTAAGCATTTTCATTTAATGGGAGTTCAGCTTTAAGTTCAGCTGGAGTTACAAGCGTTTGAATGCTTTGGACATTCACGTCATCAATATCTGATTGAATAATTGGATTTGAATTTAATGTATTCATTGCCGTCACTGGGTATTAGAACATACAGAAAGTATTTTTAGTGGTCAGAATATAACATGAATTGGTTCAAGTTTTGTTATAAATAAATCATTAAAACTTCACAACCCATTCATAATGATAAGTTATCAATTACAGATTAAATTTAAACCTGCTGTTGTTGAACCGTTTGAGTAACCATGACTGCCTGTGGTTTTTCAACAGGTTTGGATTTAACTGGATTTAAGATAAAGTTAATACCTAGAGCAAATAGGGTGATTCCAAGTACTTTACGGATCATCTTTTCAGGCATTTTCGAGCTGATTAATGTGCCAACAATAATCGCAGGAATAGACCCAACCAGTAGCCATCCGAGTAATTGAAAATCTACGTTGCCTGAAGTCATGTGTGCAAAACCTGCCACAGAGGTGAGTAAAACGGCATGTACCACATCTGAACCAATGATACGAATCATCGGTAAGTTCGGAAACATCAGAATGAGTGCCATGACACCAAAAGCGCCAGCACCTACAGAGGAGAGCGTCACGAATACACCCAGTACAATGCCCATGAGCACGACGTATACACGCTTACCTTGAATGTTAAAATTATTTACCTCTTGAAAGTCGTGTTGATCTTCACGAAATTTGGCAAAAAACTTTTCAATTCTGGCACGGAACATAATGGATAGACCTGTTAGCGTCAGCATAAACCCTAAAACCATGGTTAAGATGGCTTTGTAATGGGTTGAACCGCTCAAATAGTTTTCTAAAACCCAATGGGTCACAAATGATGCTGGAACACTCCCTAAAGCGAGCCAAAGTACGATAGGCCAAACAATATTGAGTTTTTTTGCATGTACAAGTGAACCGCAGAACTTTGAAATCGCAGCATAGAGGAGGTCCGTTCCGATGGCGATGTGTGGTTCAATTCGAAATAAACTAATCAAAATAGGTGTCATCAGTGATCCACCACCGACACCGGTAATACCTACACAGAAACCGACTAAAACGCCAGCCAAAATAAACTCAACAGGACCAAACATGACTTATTTGCCAGATATCAAAAAACAGGCATATCTTATGACTTTTTTGTATAAGTGGTTGTCTTGATTGTTGATTTACTTATGCAAAAAAATGCTAAAGCCTTTATTATCAAAAACACTCAATTTTTAAAATGTTTGGCTAGGTGGTGGAGGCATTTTATAAACAATCAATTAGCCGCTTGATCATTTATTCTTTGTCGCGGCGTTTAGTTTTGATTTGGGGATTTAAAGGTTTAATTAAACTTTTATAGTTAAATACGTAAATATTCATATAAGTGATTAAAATTTATATGAATATTTACAATAAGTTAATTTATATCTTGATGGATTGATAACGTGCTGCCCAGGGTTGTGCTTGTTCTAGCTGTGCCGCCAATTGTAATAGCGTATCTTCATGCCCAAATGGAGCAATAAATTGAGAGCCTAAGGGTAAATGATCTTTGTTCCAATACAAGGGTACAGACATGGCAGGCAAGCCCGTAATATTTGCCAGTTGTGTAAAGGGTACCCACTGCAAATTATTTTTAATCAATTGTTCAACCAGTTTTCCTTTAGCCAGTAAGTGTGCTTGGTCAACTTTCAGTAACCCTTTTAAAATAGGAATTTGCCAAGCAGGTGTTTTGACTTCACCATTTTTTGGTGCAACAGATGCAGTGGAGGGGATAAGGAGTAAATCATATTGGCTAAAAAATTGATTCATTTGAGTTACATAAGTTCCCCAGTTATTCAGGTTGTTGATGTAGTCCAATGCAGATGCTTTAGCACCAAATGCAGCAATGGCTAAAGTATCTAATTCAAAATCTTGATCTTTTGCACCAAACTGCTGTTTAACTTGTTTTACAGTATAAGCACATTGGCTGAACCATGTGGTAATAAAATCTTTAGCCAAAGCCATTCCATCAATCTGCGGTGAAGCTTCTTCAACGATATGCCCTAAGGATTGCAGCAACTTTACAGTGTTTTGAATGGCATTGACGGCATCTTGTGATACTTGAGTACCAATGGGTGATGTGACTGAAAAACCAATACGTAATTTTTTTGGGACTTTTTGAATGATCTCTAAATAGTTTTCTGTTGGACGTTGAATATTAAAAAGTGCACTGTGATCTGAACCTTGTGTTGCATCCAGCATTGCTGCGCTGTCTCTCACGGATTTACACAATATATGCTGCATTGCTGCACCATGCATGGCTTCACTAATTTTAGGTCCCCAAGGCGTACGTCCTCGACTTGGCTTTAATCCAAACAACCCACAATATGATGCGGGAATACGGATTGAGCCTCCACCATCACTTGCCCCTGCAATAGGTACAATTCCAGCAGCAACACTTGAGGCTGCACCCCCTGATGAACCACCACTGTTATATTTGAGATTCCATGGGTTTTTACAGCTTCCCCATGCTTCAGGTTCAGTGATGCCTTTAATGCCAAATTCAGGAGAGTTGGTTAAACCAAAAGTTACGACACCTGATTTAATCCAGCGAGTAACGATTTCAGCGTTTTCTTTGGCAATATATTGGGCATTTTTAAAAGATTTTGAACCGAAAGAGGTTGCCACACCTGCGAACTCTTGGTGGAGATCTTTTAATAAAAAAGGAACGCCAGAAAAATGACCAGAATGGTGGTTATTGGCATTTTTCATTGCCTGTTCATACATCGGAATCACGATGGCATTGATTTTAGGATTGACCTGTTCAGCACGTTGAATGGCGATTTCAAGTAATTCATGGGCTTGTATTTGTCTGCTTTGTACCAGTTGTGCTAAACCGATGCCATCATATTGAATATATTCTGAATATTTCATTGCATTCCCTCGCAATTTAAGGTTATTGGGCAAATATTTTTTGATCTTGTTGAATATCTGTTTCTAAACAAAGTTGGTTTCTTCCTTTTTCTTTCGCCAAATACAGTGCTGCGTCTGCACGTTTGATGAGCTGTTGAAAGGGAATACAGTGGGGTAATGTTTGGTAACTCAAACCTATACTTACACTGATCTGAAGTGTACGTTGATCATCTAAATAAATAGGGGTATCGAAGGCATTGCTGTCCCACAATTTTTCACAAGAGGAAGCTCATTTGAGCTTCCTCTTGTTTTATGGGTATTTTATCGGGTGAAAATAAAGCTTTTAAAGTTCTTCTTTCAAACAAATTCACTTGAATTATTCTGAGTAAACGTTGAACTGTCCAACCTGTTTTTCCTAAATGTCGAGCGAAACTCACCAATAAATAGGCGATCATCGCAATCCAGATTTGTGTCTGAATTGCGTTCCTGCTGCGGCCTAGAAACGCTTTTAATTTGAGATTCTGCTTAATCGCCTTAAAGAACAGCTCAACTTTCCAACGATCTTTATAAATCGCCGCAATGGTGGAGGCGGCTAAATGAAAGTTATTGCTGAGAAAGCTAAAGTGCTTGCCACTTTGCTGATCTCTATATTCAATTCTTCTTAACACTGGGGCTTTTCTTTTTAGGGCATGTGCGCTATTCAGCTGAATGGTTTCATCTTTTAGAATACCTTTGGATTCAAGCACTGGATGTTGCTGGATCACCTGATACACAGATTTAGGCCTAAAACGTGTGACAAATCCAATGTTTTGAGCAGTCAGATTTGCATACCATTGGTAATCGACATAGCCTTTATCAAAAACTACAATGCTGCCAGCAGGAAACTGGAATTTGCGGCCTTGTACCATGTCATTTTCTTTGCCATTTTCAACTGCAACAAACTCAGGAATATCATTGCTGTGATTCAATCCTATACTGAGTTTCATGCTGGCTTTTGAGTCGTGAACTTTGGCCCATTCACATAAAGAAAGCGACAGGTCAATATGACTGGCATCCAAGGAATACAAGGGATTCTTAAAGCGAAATTTATGAGCTACTTTTGAGTGTTCATAGTATTTAAGCAACTTGTAAAATAGCTGTTGATACAAGGCAGCAGGCTGCTGCTCATTGATTCGTGCCAGCGTGCTTCGGGGAATAGACTTTGCTCCGAGATGACTCAGCTTTTCCTGTTGGCACTCCAAATTGGATTGAATATCTCTCAGACTTTGCCTACAAGAGAATTGAGACATCAATATGGCAATAAACTGATCCCACCGGGAAGCCGCTCTAAATTTCTGTCCAACATGGTGTACTTTAGCAAGTTGTTCAAAATCCTGTCGCACAACAGGTTTAATTAGCTCATGAAATACGGTATTCTGATGTGACAAAACCTGAATCCTGGTCGTTAAAGTGTTTGTTTGCACTCATATTTTAACTGTTAGGACTCAGGTTTTTTTATTTAAAGCAAACTATGGGACAGCAGTGGTATCGAAGGTCATATTACAGATTCTTTGAGCAATTGCGATACTTTGATCTAAGCTTAAATCTTTCAGTAAAATTGCAAATTCCTCTCCCCCTAAACGACCAAACAAGTCATGGGCACGTAGCTGTGCTTTTACTTGTTGGGAAAATGTTTGTAAAACATAATCCCCAATCAAATGTCCGTATTGATCATTAATTTTTTTAAAATGATCTAGATCCAGCAGTAATATCGTCACACTATGCGCTGTTTTTTCAGTATTTTTGGTGATTGTACGTTCACTTTCCTCATAAAAATAACGTCGATTTAACGTAGTTGTTAAACCATCATGATTGGCGAGGTATAAAATCTGATGATATAACTTTTGTCGGTTACGACTGATAATGGTTAGTGTCAACGGTCCTAATGCCAGCATAAACAAACCTATTCGAACGGAAAGCGTTGTTTCTAGATAGGCATTTGGTGATTGGGTAATATAGTATGAGGTCAATGCATTATATAAAAGCATACATACCCCACAATTGATAATTGAGACAAAGAATAGATTATAACTGAGTGCAGCCCATATCAATGCTGCAATTGGGAACATGATTGCACCCGGACCGATAAAAAAGTGGGTGAGTGTTACTGAGAAAACAACACCTAAAAAAGGTAAAATAAGTTGGGCTTGAACGGGTTGTTGCTTAAATTCATGGAAATAACTTTGTAATGTAGTGCGGTTTGGAATTGCTAAGACGATTGGTAAAAATGCTATGACATTGAGGATTTCACCAGTCCACCACATCCCAAAGTCGATCCAGATTCGTTCGATAGACATAAAGGTATTGGGCAAGTGAGGAACCGTTAAGCAAGCAACTGTAGCTGCGGCGAGACAACCACCAAATGCACTGATGCCAAAAAGATATAAAAATGTTAAACCTTTATTATATTGTTTATAGTCTAATTTAAAGAAATGAATAAGTAATAAGGTTACCAAAGCGTGCGATAGATTGGCTAAGGTTAAAAATAAGGTCACTAAAAAACTATTTCCAGTGATCAGGTCTGCAAGCATAAAACCTGAAAATGCACCTAGCCACCCACCAATATTTTTGAGCGTGGTAAATCTTAAAAAGAGTCCAAGTAAGACGGCATTTGCTGGCCAGAAAATAGCAAGAAAGGAGAGCGGTCTACCCAATATTCCAGCCAAAGCACAGGCAAATATGATCACTGCAATCAGAAAAAATGCAGAAATATTGTCCTTAAACGTTTGACTTAAATACAGTATCGCTCGTGGCAAATGACTAACCTATTTTAGAAGAATGCTTAATTCCAATTCCAAGTCACGTGGCTTTGTCTTTAAGGTAGTAATGATAATCATATCTATGTATATCGATAAATCAATAGTTTTAATCGCCTTTAATCCAGCATTTTAGAAATTTATTCTGCAGTTGAGCTTGGATAAAGATTGTTCTTATATGGTTAATTTTACATGTTTTATTATAAATGTATGATAGTTTATACAAGATAAAATTTGGCATACAAGATTGGGTATGAAAAAAACAGCACTTATAATTTCTTTACTGCTTAGCTTTTCTTCTTACACTAAAGCTGATGAGGCACCTCCACGCGCTCAAGCAACAACGACCAACAATGTAATGGCGACAAATACAACCAGCACCATTCGAATTAGTACTCGACCTGAAATTTTAGGTTTATGGGGAATGGAAATTCCTGAAAATAAAAAATGCATCGAATATTATAATTTCCGAGGTTCCAATGAAGTTGTTGTCAACAGTGCCAAAGAGTGGTCAGTAGGACTTTTTGATTATCAACCCTCGCCTGATAATACTTTAGAAAAACCTCCTGCATTGATCATGCAAATTCGCTATGAAAATAACGAAACCGATTGTTCTGGGCGTAAAGAAGACCAAACTGGGGATGTGTCGCAGTATTATGTAAAGTGGATTAATAAAAATACCATGAGTTTTTGTGCGTCAGATAAAGGGGATCAATGTTTTGCCACTTTGCGTAAAGTCTTGCCTTAGGCTTGAGATATATAATTTGAACAGTGCCATGGCTTAAAGATGTTGTGCTGATAGGTCACTGAGTTAAATGATAAATCGATTTTATTGATATTAAAAAACCTCTGATTTACAGAGGTTTTTTGTTAAGCAAAGATCTCAGTTAAGCATCATTTTCATGACCTTGAAGTTGCTTTAATAAATGTTTTTCAAGGTAATGAATATCCATCGCTTGCGAACAGAAGTTCTTATCTTCAAGAATCAAATCTTTATGTAAGGGAATATTGGTTTTAATCCCAGTTAAGATCATTTCATCTAAAGCTTGTTTCATTCGGGCAATCGCGGTATCGCGATCTTTACCATAAGAAATCAATTTTGCAATCATTGAATCATAATATGGTGGGATGCTATAACCTTGATAGATATGAGAATCTAAACGAATACCTGCACCACCTGGTGCATAGAATGATTCAATTTTACCCGGTGAAGGTAAGAAGGTGGATGGATCTTCGGCATTGATACGACATTCAATGGCATGACCTTCGATCTTAATATCTTCTTGTTGAAGATTAAGACCTAGACCAGCTGCAATACGCAATTGCTGTTCAATAATATCTACACCTGTGACTTGTTCAGTCACAGGATGCTCAACTTGAACACGTGTATTCATTTCAATGAAGAAGAATTCGCCATCTTCAAATAAGAATTCAAAGGTACCAGCACCACGGTATTGCATTAATTTACAAGCATTTACACATGCTTCTAAAATATGGGCGCGTGCTTCTTCTGGTAGACCAGGTGCAGGTGCTTCTTCAAGGACTTTTTGATGTCGACGTTGTAACGAACAATCACGGTCATATAAATGAATTGCTTGACCATTACCATCTGCCAAAACCTGAACTTCAACATGACGAGGTTTTTGTAGAAAACGTTCCATATAAACGGTATCGTCGCCAAACCACATTTCTGCATCACGCTGTGCAGCTTGAACAGATTCGAGTAGGGTGTCTACACGTTCAACAATACGCATACCACGACCACCACCACCTGAAGCAGCTTTGACGATCAATGGAAAGCCAATTTCTTTTGCTTCAGCCAAAGCATTGTTTGGCGTCACTGCATGTGCAGAACCTGGAACTGTTGGTACACCTGCTTTACGCATCGCCGTAATCGCTGAAACTTTATTGCCCATTAGGCGAATGTGTTCAGGACGTGGACCAATAAAGATAAAACCTGAACTTTCTACAATTTCAGCAAATTCAGCATTTTCAGATAAAAAACCATAACCGGGATGGATTGCATCTGCACCAGTAATTTCTGCAGCTGTAATAATGGCAGGAATATTTAAGTAACTTTCACTACTTGCACCCGGACCAATACATACGGCTTCATCACAAAAACGTAAATGCATTAAATCTTTGTCAGCATCAGAATAGATTCCGACTGTTTTAATCCCTAAAGTTTTGCAAGCGCGAGTGATGCGTAGCGCAATCTCACCTCGGTTTGCAATTAAAACTTTTTGCAACATATCAACCCCCGAGGTATTACGCGCGGTAGCGGAATAAAGGTTGACCGAACTGGATTACATCACCATTTTTTACAAGAATTTCTTCAACTACACCACTTTGAGTTGCTTCAATTGGGTTCATAATTTTCATTGCTTCGATGATACCTAAAGTCTCACCCGCAGAAACAGTTTGACCAACATTGACAAATGGAGCTTCGCCAGGACTTGGTGCAGAATAGAACACGCCGACCATAGGTGAGGTTTCTACAGCACCACGAGAGGCAGCTTTAACTACTGGTGCTTCAGCAGCTGGGAGTGCAACAGGTGCTACACCAGCAGCAACCACAGGATTACGACGAGTTAAAGCAATCGATTGATCGCCTTCTTTCACTTCAATTGCTTGAAGATCAGATTCGATCATCAAATCGATGAGCTTTTTAATTTTGCGAATATCCATGGGTTCGTATTCCTAAATTATGATTGAGTTGAAGATTGAATTTTGTCGATAGCGTAATCAAGTGCAAAAGAATAGCCTTTAGCACCAAGACCACAAATTACGCCAACGGCTTTATCTGATAAATAAGAATGATGTCTAAATGCTTCACGTGCATGAACATTAGAAAGATGTACTTCAATAAAAGGGATGGCGACACCTAAAAGGGCATCACGTACAGCAACGGAAGTATGTGTAAGTGCGGCAGGATTAATAATAATAATTTTGACGCCGTCTTGTTGTGCTTGATGAATACGATCCACCACTGCACCTTCCCAATTGCTTTGAAAAGTATCTAAAGTAATATTGGCTTGCTGAGCTTGCGTTAGGAGTTGTTGGTTAATGTCATCCAATGTGAGGTGACCATAGACCTCTGGTTCGCGCTTTCCTAGCAAGTTTAAGTTTGGTCCGTGAATGACCAAAATGGTCGAACTCATTGAGACTGCTCCAATTCAAAAGTTGCAAAAATCTTTGCAAGATGTCTGCAAAGTTTGCATATTATGGCATGTTTTTCCACAAATACTTTATATTTTCTTTGAATCGTCGCGGAAATGCTGTGCCTTGTACGGCATATATAATGTAAATTTTGTCGTTAAATGGCAATGTTAAAATATGACATTTTCATGCATTGTTTTAAAGTGATTCCATTCTAAACTGAGTGACCAAAACTATTCATTTGATTTGTGTAACAGCCATATGACTATCATCAATACATAAGATATCACTCCAGCGTGTCGTATAACTTGGAGAGCGATTTTGTTGACGCATTTTCCATGTTTCACTACTGGAATGGTAACCCACTTGAATACAATCAGGACCAAAGCGTTGCTTCATATTGGACAGCGTATCCATGAGTTGATCACGTTGCTGAATAAAGTCTACGGGATGCCATAAGTCATTGATGTGTTGGCTTTTGTGATGAAGGGCAGAAAGCATCACTGCGACTTTTACATACTTGATATTTTCTTTAAATAAAACATCTATTTGCTGCAATGCTGCCTTAGTTAAAGTCATCAAATCATCTGTTGCATATGGCAAGCCTGAAACACTGCTTTGGGCTTTTTTATAAGGTGCCTGAGGAATTTTTTCATACAAAGAGACATGCACAACTGCACAGAGTTGTTGCTGTCGAGTAAGGCGTTGATGTGCTCGATTAACATGAAAAATAATCGCCTGTTTGATGATTTCAACATTGGTTAATGCTGAAGCAAAACTTCGAGAAGAAAGAATCCGTTTAGAGGGCATTTCAGGATCGTCTAAAGCAATGCAGGATTGACCTTTTAGCTCACGAATAGTACGTGCAATGACCACTGAGAACTCTCGTGCTAGGTAGTGTTCATTGGCAAAAGTTAAGTCATAGCAATTATAAATATTATATGCTTGTAACCGTTTGCTGGTTTTACGTCCAATGCTCCACACCTCAGCTACATTGGTTTCGAGAAGCAAAGCTTCAAAGCTACATAAATCTAAGCCAGTCAAATCGCAAACATTCTCAAATCCATGCCGTTTTTTTGCAAAACTATTGGCAAGCTTGGCTTGCGTCTTACTATAACCAATGCCAATACAACACGGTAAACCTAACCATTTTTGAATAGTTTTCACCAATCTGCGGCAATATTCTTCTAAGTCAAATAAGTCTCGATAAGAGCTTAAATTAATAAAGCATTCATCTATTGAATAGGGTTCTAGATCATCCTCTTTAAAAAAGGTTTTAAGTGTTTTAAAAAAACGTTCTGAGAAATCGCCATATAAAGCATAGTTGCTTGAATAGGCGATAACACCTGCTTTTTTCGCTGCTTTTTCAACTTCATGCCAAGGAACAGCCATATCTATATTTAATGCTTTGGCTTCATTACTGCGTGAAACAACACAGCCATCATTATTACTTAATACGACGACAGGTTTATTGTTTAAGCTTGGATTGAATATCCGCTCACAACTGACATAACAATTGTTGATGTCGATTAAAGCAAAAATTTGTTCACTCATGATGATTTTGAAAAAGTTACAAATTCAAGTGAAATATTAAAAGATGTTTAAAATAAATTCAAATTTAAATTGGTGTGGATAGCTTGAATTTCACAGCATAAAAGTTTTGCTATTCAGTAGATCAAGAAAGCGCTTTGTAAGGATTGTTGTGCTTCATCGTGGTTTAAGTAATCCACGTAAAAAGCTTCAGCCTCGAAGTTATTCTTTTACAACATGAATCTCATATAGGGCGTTACGATGTCGAAAAATGAAACATCTATACGCTTGTTTCTAATGATAAGCGCGTTAAATTAACAGTTGTCGTCGATTTGTACGGCATATCCCAACATGTAAAAAGGATGGATATGAAAATGGCTAATCAACACAACCAGCAACAAAATCAGCAGAATGACCCACAACGTCAACCTAACCAATCTAATCAACAGCAAAAGCAACAAAGTCAGCAGGACCAACAGAAGCAGCAAAATCAGCAATCAAATCAACAGGCTCAACATAATCAACAAAGTCAGAATAAAGCTCAGCAAAAGTAGCATTCAGACTTAATTTACGGAATAAATAAAAGTACAGCGCCTCAATTAAGGATTGAGGCGCTGTACTTGTGTTTGGTAGTAGATGAGTAGGTTTTCTAATTCGACTTAAATACAGATTTGAGCTGATCTTTCACCTTATGAACATTGTTGTAGAGCACGATTAAAAAGCTGACTAGGGTGGTTTATTAAGTTAGGGCATTGATTAAATTGCGCAAAATTAAGTAGTTCATCATTGAGTGCATTGAGAAAGTGATCATGATCTATATGTTTATTTTTAAAGCAATGATCTTCTAAATGCAGATTCAATACTTCAAATTCCTTTTTGGTTCGATGTGCTTTACAGTCGATACGCCCCACCATTTGATCAGCATATAAAATAGGTAAACAAAAATATCCAAATTGTCGCTTAGTTGAGGTTACATAACATTCTAAACGATAATCAAAGTGGAACAGTGTATTTAGACGTTCTCGGTGTATGACAAGATTGTCAAAAGGGGACAGAATTTTAACTTTTAATTCAATCTGAGCTTTGCGTTCTAAAGCATCTGTTTTAATATAAATATTTGAACTTTCTTTATCGGTATCACCTAACTGAGATAAGCGGATGATCACGCCTGCATCCAGTTGTTCCTTGACTATTTTACGCATTGCTTCGCGAATTTGACTGCCGACTTTAAGATGCAGTAATTGTTTCCAGGTAAATATACCGTGCGCTCTCAGCGTAGTATTAAATAAATAGCGTGCATATTCTTCTAGCGTCGGCATGGTTAAGTTGAGCTGGCTAGGGAGACAACGCTCAGTCAGGTTATAGACCTTTTCCATCCCATTTCGTTCGCATATCATCAAATCGCCTTGCATAAACAATTGATCGATTGAACGACGTGCTGAACTGGAGTTCCACCATCCCCCTGAGTTTAGTCGATTGCCTTGCTCGATATGACGTAAACGAATGCTACCTTCAGCGCGAGTCTTTGCTAAAATTTCTTTCATCAAATGTTGATCACCCCGATTAAAGTAGCGATGTTCGCCATTTCGTACTGATGTCATATGAGGAAGCGCATAGCGATAATCTTGAATCGGTAAATAAGATGCTGCATGGAACCAATATTCAAAAATATGTTGTTGTTGTACCAGTTGATTTAGATGATTGGGCTGATAGTCTGGAACTCGACTCCATAAGATATGATGGTGAGCACGTTCGACGACTGAAATCGTGTCAATTTGCACATAACCTAGATGTTGAATTGTTTGAAGTGTTCCAGATAAGCCTAAACCAAATGCAGGTTGAGAAATTAAACCTTGATGCGAAAGTGCTAAACGTCTCAATAATTCAGTCATATCATTTAATTTCCATGCAAATCAATCCTAGATAAGGAAGGGGTAGCTTTAATTTAATTAGGTAGCAAAATCAATTTTGCAGTTTATTTGAGTTTTTTCAAAATACAGGTCACAACGCCCCAAATCATAATCTGCTCTTCACTATGCGGATGAATATCGGGGAAATCTGGATTTTCCGCTTTAAGCCAAATGTCATATGCGCCCGTGGATAATTTTTTATGCATAAATCGTTTAACGGTAAATTCATTATTGATTAATGCCAATACTACATCACCATGTTCAGCATCTAGACTACGATCAATCAGAATTTCATCACCAATTTCAATTCCCGCATTTTTCATCGATAAAGAATTAACTTTTAAAATAAACGTTGCAATAGGGTTATGAATCAAGTGTTCATTTAGATCAATTTTCTTTTCAGTATAGTCCTGTGCTGGAGAGGGAAAACCTGCAGCAACAGTTTCAAGCGGATAGGGGATTTCTATTTTAAGATGTGGGTGAAAAAAATATAAGTTTTGAGCGGATATTTCATCTTTGATGATCATGTCCTGTTGAGTGGTTCGAGATCTCGGATATGCTTTGAGGTCAACGAGTCCAGACTTTGTCTGTGAATATTGCTGCATTATGTTTGACCTCGAATGATCCAATTTGAATATGTTACAAAATCAAGTTTAGCAAATTATTTATTTTTTGCAATGCTGTCTATCGTTTGAACAGCATGTGAATTTAGTTGTGATTGTCAAACTGTCAGCTTACAATCTCACAAAATCAGGTTGTTTGAGAATAGATATGTTGCAAGATTTTGTAGAAGAACAAAAATTGGTCTGTGAAGAGTTTGATTCACGTTATATCAAAGTCAATGAAACAGATCTGGTTGCAATTGCCAAACACACTTTAAATAAAGAACCGATTGTGGGTTTACGTAAACAACCCGATGCTGAAAATGTTTCGTGGTTTATTTATGGGGGAGAGTTAGAAGAAGGTGAGGACTTCTTTGATGTCATTAGTGTAAAAGAATTAGAAGACGTTTTTCCAGATGCAATCCCTTATTTAGCTTTGGAGCAAGGCTTTCGTTTTATGATTGATGCAGATGATTATGAGGATGTTTGGAAAGCTGATGTCATATAAATGAAAAGGCGTGCTTATGAAGCATAAGTTTATTTTGCAGTTATTGGTGATGACGGGTATTGGATTAATGACATCAGTTTTTGCTAAAGACCAGACGCAAAAACTTACACAAGATGAATATAACCAGCGTATTCAAAATTATACTGCTCAAGTCAATGCAACCAAACAGATTCTAGATGATGAAATAATGGGAAACCAAGACCCGGATCAACAGAGAAAAGCTTTTTGTTCTCGTTTAGAAGCATATCAAGGGATTGCACAAATTTCTCAAGAAAATTTGCAATTGGATACAGCAAACATGATGTTAATGATTGCCAATGATTTCTTGGACCGACAAAAGCAGAGCATGCAAATTTCAGGAGTGGCACTGGAAAAATTTTGTTTGGTTGAAAAATAAACAAAAATATCCTTTAAATTTTATTTTGTCAGGAAATGACATTTAATTGGCTGAAAATGACAAGGAAATTTTTTAGAAATCATGAATAATAAAGGCATTAAAACATGATGATAGTTGATTTTCCCTGGTCTTTGATTCATCTTGTTTTAATCGTCAATTTCGCGATTGATGTATCCTAAACTCGCTTTATTGCGAGTTTTTTTTATGGGGAAAATAAAACTAATATTCGAAGTAAATCGATCTGATAAAGATGAAAAGTAGTTTATTGATGGCTGTAAAGTATTCAATAAAATAAAGCAATATTGTGTAATTCCGCCCATTAAAAATGCCAGACTCAAGCGATGAATGAAAAAAAGTAAACTTTATTGTTAATTAAAATTAATTTTTTATTTTATTTCACATCTGATATAAATTTAGATGTAACAAAAAGAAAGTTAACTTAAATCATTACAGTAAACCAATTTGGATCTATTGAATGAAAACTCGATTTACCTATCCATTAGCATGAGTTTCATGAAAGGATTTCTATGAAAACAATTCGATTATCACCTTCGCTAACTTTAGCACTGGTACAGGCGCGTGAAGCCACCAAAACCTATTTTCGTCCTGCTTTAAATGAGATGGGCTTAACTGAGCAACAATGGCGGGTGATTTGTACGCTCTATCAATACGATGAGCTTGAGAACAACCACTTGGCAGAATTAACCTGTATTTTAAGACCAAGTTTAACAGGCATCGTCAATCGTATGGCTGAGCAGAATTTAATTATCAAAAGTAAGGATTTACATGACCAACGAGTGAGCTTAATCAAACTTACCCAAGCAGGTCGAAATTATTTTGAAAGCCAAGCTTTAAAAATGGAAGAGTCCTATAAAAATATTAAAGAACAATATGGTGCTGAAAAGATCCAACAATTAATGGAGTTGTTGCATGATTTATCAAAAATAAAATCCAATTGAAAGCTATGAAATTATTTTAAAATCAGTTGTTTGGATTAAAGACCTTAAAGTATATTCGGTTGAAGGCATTCATTTGGATATAATATAAAAGTGTAATGTAGCATGCTATGTTGAATATATTACACAGTTTAAGTTCTTAATAAGCTTTAGATCATGCGCTGAAAATTTTAAGCAATGCCCAACAATGATATAAGCAGAACATCCATGTCATGCCAGCAAGATCAAAGTGAGTGATTGGTAAGGGGTGTCCATAACCCAGAGCAAGAATAAGGTAATGCTTTGTTTGCTGCGTAAGTTGCAGTGAAAGACTCGCGTTTTTTGCTGCTTGGTCATTTCCTTGCAAAACGGTATTTCTCATCATTTAGAATGACTAAATGTCGTACTTCGAGGCTACTATCGCCTAAAAAATATCTGGTCGCAAATATAGACAAATTGTTAACAGCCTCTATAAGGACTCATTGAATAATTTCTGAATATCTTTAGGTGCACCTTGTTGGCTCTGGATTTCACCTGAGGCATCTTTCCAAACCATTGCTGGTGTGGCATAAAAACCGTACTTATCCATCAGTTTAGTATTGGCATCCAATTTGTCAGATAGCGCTTTTGGTAGATTTTTCATTTCAACCAATTTGTTTTTACCATTACTTAGATTGTACTGTTTAAAAATTTCAGCAGGATTTGCACTATTTAAAATCGTTGCTGCTTGCCCTTTACTACTTGGGCGAATCACACCAACCATAATATGACGTAATTGTACTTTTCCAGATGCAACAAATGGACGTGCTTGTTGCCAAAAGGTATGACAGTAGGGACAGTTAGGATCATTAAACACATAGACAATTTTTTTAGCGTTTGTATCACCATCTTGAATCCAAGTAGATTTTTCTAAGCTTTTCCAAATCTCATCGAGGACTGCACCTTTAACATGCGTATTAATCGCTTGTTCAGTTAAATTTTTTCCAGATGCATCAAAAAGATCGCCCACAATATAGTGTTTTTGATCTTTGGCTATAAATAAGGTAGATGGATATTCGTCTTTATAGCCTGTCCAACCTTCCATACCTTCAGGGGCATCAATCTTTTTAACGAAGTTATAACCTTCTTTTTCAAGTTTATTTTTGAGAAAATCAGCATCTGCGGCAAAAAGTGAGCCACTTAAGACCAAACTCAACGAGTAAATACCGAGTGTTTTTAAATCTATCATTAAGAAACTCCTTATGTTGAAAACTCATCATGACAAAATCAGTGATGTTGACATCATTTAATCCGAAACTAAGTTTTGAATTTTTTGATGTAAGGCAGCATGGGTAATTTCTCCCATATGTGTATCGATTAATTTGCCTTGTGCATCGAAAAATAAAGTGCTGGGTAAACCAAACATTCCCATTTTTTGAGCAGTTGAACCATTTGTATCCAATAAAACTTCATCTAGTTGCAGTGAGTGTTGTTGCAGATAGTTTTGCACAGTTACCGTATCTTCATTTTGATTAATAAAGATTAATTTCACATTGGGATATTTTTTCTGTGCTGCACTTAATACGGGCATTTCACGTCTACATGGTGGACACCAACTTGCCCATAGATTAATCACAGTCGGTTTTCCTAAATATTTTGTGAGTTTGATAGGTTGCTGTTGTAAATTCAGTAGTTGAACGTCAGGAAATTGTTGATATTGCAGTTGTATTTGTCGATAAGTGTAATGAGCTGAAACACTCAGTAAACTAAATATTGTGAGTAGCAATAGGATAAAACTTTTTTTCAGCAAGCGATTTTTCCATATGATCCAGAGAAAAGCTGCAATAACGCCTAAATAAAGATTAAATCCTTTGTCTTGAATTTTGATGATTTCAATAGGATGATCTAAGTAAACCTCTAAATTCAATAATACAAAGCCTATACGTGCACATAACACACCAAGCCAAATCCCAGTCCAAATCGAATCTTTAAAAGTTGACCACTGTGAAGTTTCTAGCTCAAAGTAACGATAAGTCAACTTTCCTACGATGACGCTGACTAAGATGGCGACCATCAAGATCGTCAGCGTCCAAGGTAACATGAATGGACCGAGATGAATGGCTTGTAGGGTTATCATGGTCATTGTGCTTTCAAGATTTCTTGCACTTGTGCTGTTTGTTTGAGCAATTGTTGTGCTGAGAAAGTTCCAGTGAAGCGCAATTCACGAATTTCTTCAGCATGATGATTCAAGAACAACATCGTTGGTGGACCTAATATTTCGCATTGTTTTAAAATAATGTCCTGTGAGACATTATATTCGGTTAAATCTAACTGAATCAGTGTGAAATTCTTTAATGCATCCTGTACGTCGACACGTGGAAAAACCTCTTTTTCAATGGGTTGGCATGCCACACACCAATCTGCATAAACATCTATAATAATCGGTTTATTTTGCTGTTTTGCTTGAACCAAAGCACTTTCAAGTTGTTCAGCGGTAGTGACTTTCTTCCAGACCAAATGTTCGGATTGACTATGTTGAATTTGATAAGCAGTATAACCTTGTTGAATGTTCCAAAGTCCCGCAAAAAGACTCAGTACGGCAATCACTGCAAGTATGGCTTTATTGACAACTTTTTCACTATCTCGCAAGGCAATAAATAAGTAGATTGCTAGCGCGATACACAATAGAGCGAAAATTGCAGCATAAACCGTAGAAGGTAGCATTGGACGAATAAAGTACAACGCAACCATAAGCATCACAAAGCCAAAGCTGACTTTGATTCGATCCATCCATTTTCCTGGTTTTGGTAATAATTTAGAACCGAATACACTGGCAATAAATAAAGGTACGCCGATACCTAGACCTAGAATAAATAGATAGAGACCACCTAAAGCAGCATTTTGGGTTTGTGAAACAAATAATAATGCACCAGCCAGCGGAGCACTCATGCAAGGACCCACAATCAGTGCGGATAAAGCACCCATCACCACAGCACCTAAAATTGTGCCCGCTTTTTGATTGTTTTGTAAATTGCTGAGTTTATTGGTTATAAATTGCGGTAAATTGAGCTGATATAAACCAAATAAATTCAATGCCAATATGACAAATAACACAGCAAATAATGAAACAATCCAAGGGCTTTGGAACCAGCGTTGAAAACTATAACCGATCTCAGCAACTATAATTCCCATAATGGCGTAAATGACCGCCATACTCACCACAAAGGAGAGAGCAATTACTACCGCTTTGTAGCCTTTAGCCCGTTGAATAATGATGCCTGAAAGAATCGGAATGAGAGGCAGTGAGCAGGGTAAAAAAGCTAGCAAAATTCCTAGACCAAAAAACACTAATAAATTCAAAAACAATGAATCTTTTGATAAAAGTTTAAAAAATGATTGATCATCATTCCACTGTAATGACGTTGTATGGTCATTTGTTGAGGGGGTGGCATTTAGGGGTGAAGAATTGGATTTATTTGTAATGACAGCACTTGAACTCAGTACTTGGTTAGGATCTACACTAGCCTCAGTGGATTGATCTTGATTAATATTTTTTTGTACATTCGTTGTCGTTGCTATAGTTGAATTTTTTTCTGCATTATCTGCATTCGATGTTGGGATTTTTGCACGATCAGAATCATTTTTAATATTTTTATCTA
Organism: Acinetobacter sp. Tol 5; assembly: GCF_019702905.1. Lineage (NCBI taxonomy): Bacteria > Pseudomonadati > Pseudomonadota > Gammaproteobacteria > Moraxellales > Moraxellaceae > Acinetobacter > Acinetobacter sp. Tol 5. The sequence continues at coordinate 2,106,660 of NZ_AP024708.1, forward strand.
GAGATGGAGCGGTTTCAGATTGGCTCAACAAGGAATTATTTGTACGGCTGCTCAGCATGTTTTTAGATGCAGTATTGTTTTGAGGCAATAAGCCATCTGCATCTGTAGCAATATTTTTTCTTTGTAGTGGATAACATAAACCATCAGCGGAGCAACCTTGGTACATTACTACATATTGAGTGTTGGGTTTAACCTGAATAGTGGTGCTTACACTCTCATAGTGAACTTCAGTTTTACCAAAGGTTGGATCATCTTTAATATGTCCTTTTGGTAAGCTAAATGGTACTGCTTTATTATTTACAGTGACCTTGAATTGATCATGATAGAGATAATAATGAGGTGCAATCGTCCAATTCAATTGGGCTTTGTTTTCTGAAAGTGATTCTGCTGAAAATTGAAAAGCTTGATCTGGAGATAAAAATTCAGGATTTGCATGGGTGAACGTGCTAAGTCCTAACCAAGTAAAACAGCACACACTGAACAATGTTCGCAACTTCATAATGACATATCTTTGTTTCGTTTAAAGCCATTATCCATAATTTCAGATTAAGAAAGCATTATTCTGCGTGTTTCTTTGTAAAAATATCGTTTAAAAGCAATCGATACCTTGTCGATTTAAGCTTTGCTGTGTATTTGGATCTAGATGATCAATTCTCTCAAATCTTGTTGGGCGACGATCATTTTTAGCGGTATAGTTGATTGTATAGAACATCGCACCTTGATAAATCACTTCATAAGTTCCTGACAATTGATTATTGATGACTTCTTTATAAAAATAATGAAATTCGCTTGGTCTGCCTGTTGCTGTATCTATTGCATCATAATGAGAAAACTTCAAATTAATCTTTTTTAAATATGGATAATATTGAATCGTTTTGATCTCAGGAAACTCCTCAGCAGAAACCAGCAAAATATTTTTCTGATGCTCTGTTTTAAAGCAAAAGTATGATGCTGTCGCTTGTGCAGATGCAGATATATTCAAGAGATATAAAGTGATCATAAATAGCCTAAGCATTTTAATATTTTTCCTATATGTTGATATTGCTTATTGTTCATTAATTTTCCAGCGATTGCTCTTGTCTAAACAGGGTTATAGCTTCTGATAACAAGTGTATATGTCCATTATCCAATTTTTATATCTACTATCGAATCGTGATTTTAACTCAAAAACTAAAAACCATGATTGGGTTCAATCGAATTCACTGTATTGGTACACCAATCGATGTGCTCAGATAAGAGACTTCTTTGCTTGGTCTAAAATAAGTATTTAGTTTTCCCCATAATAGAAATCATTTTTAAATGCACCTAGCAAACAATGCTATTCAAGAATGCTATTTTTGTATAAATAAAGGGCATCTCGTACGTTTTTTGCATTCATTTGCTTTGAAACGATTGAAATTAATTTCAACTACACCCATATATAAATGAATAAACAATACAGACAAATTGTGAAATTTGAAGCATGATCAAATTCACAACACTACGTCTAAACTCAACAATAGGATTAGGACATCATATGAATATTGCGGCAAACCCCATCGTTGAAGCAGATCAAACCATATACTTAAAAGATTATCAGAAACCATCCTATGTTGTAGATTCTATTCATCTGGATATTCAAGTTTATGATGACCATACTGATGTAAGTTCAAAATTAGTAATGAAACGCCAAGCAGTCGGCGATTTAGTCTTGCTGGGGCGTGATTTAGAATTAAAATCAATTAAAATTAATGGTAAGCCACTTACAGAAAGTGAGTATAAGTTGGATTCAGAACAGCTCGTTATCAGCAATGCGCCAGAACAGGCAATTGTTGAAACGGTTGTCATTATTCATCCTGAAACCAATACACAGCTAGAAGGACTGTATCTCGCTGGTACTGATTTATTTGTGACCCAAAATGAGCCAGAGGGATTCCGAAAAATTACCTTCTATCCAGACCGTCCAGATGTATTGTCTGTTTTTACCACACGTGTAGAGGCTGACAAAAAATATCCAGTACTTTTGGCAAATGGTAATTTGATTGAAGCAGGTGAAACTGGTGAAGATCGTCATTATACAATTTGGCAAGATCCTACTAAAAAACCCGCTTACTTATTTGCTTGTGTGATCGGTGATCTCGCAGTATTAAAAGATCGTTATACGACTTCAGAAGGTCGGGATGTTGCTTTAGAAATCTATGCAGAAGAGAAGGACATTCCAAAATGCCATATTGCAATGGAAGCACTCAAGCATTCTATGCGTTGGGATGAGGAACATTATGGGCGAGCTTATGATTTAGACAATTATATGATTGTTGCCACCAGTCAATTCAATATGGGGGCAATGGAGAATAAAGGTCTGAATATTTTCAATACTTCATGTGTGCTTGCGGATGAAGAATATACGACAGATGCAGCGATTATGCGTGTGCAATCTGTGATTGCGCATGAATATTTCCATAACTGGACAGGTAACCGTATTACTTGTCGTGATTGGTTCCAATTGTGTCTCAAAGAAGGTTTAACGGTTTTCCGTGATCAGTCTTTCTCTGAAGATCTTCAATCTGCCGCGGTACAACGAATTGATGATGTTGCTGTTTTGAAAGCGCATCAATTTCCAGAAGATGCGGGTCCATTGTCTCATCCACCACGCCCAGATCATTTTGTAGAGATCAACAATTTTTACACAGCAACAGTGTATGAGAAAGGTGCTGAAATCAATCGTATGATGTCCACTTTATTGGGTAAAGAAAAATTCCGCAAAGGTACAGATGAGTACTTTCGCCGTCATGACGGGCAAGCGGTGACAGTTGAAGATTGGGTTGCTGCATTGACAGCAGGTTCAGGGGTAGATTTATCAGCATTCCTCATTTGGTATAATCAACCAGGAACACCAAAACTTGAAGCCAAAGGTGAGTATGATGCCGTTGCTCAAACTTACCGTTTAAGTTTTAAACAAAGTTTAAAACCCCACGCTAAATATCCAAATTTAAAAGCGGTGCCTATTCCTGTTGCTTTGGCATTATTTAATGCGCAGACAGGAGCGCAATATACCCTGAAATCAGATGCTCTATTTGAAAATGATGTGAAAGATGGTGTGTATTTGTTTGATCAAGCAGAAGCGAGCATTGAGTTTACAGGAATAACTGAAAAGCCAATTGCTTCTTTGTTGCGTAATTTCTCTGCACCAGTAAATCTCGAATTTAATTATTCAGATGCAGAGCTGGCATTCTTACTGCAATACGAAACCAATGGTTTTAATCAATGGCAAGCGACACAAACTTTACTTGAACGTATTTTGCTCAATGGTCACGATGCCCAAATTTATGTAGACGCAATACAACAAACTTTGCCGAATGTAATTGAAAAAGATCCGTTATTGGCATCTCGTTTGTTTGATGTACCTACAGAAGGTTACTTAGGAAGTCGCATTGATCAAGATTATAATCCATTGATTGTCAATGAAGCGCGTGAAGCACTTTTAAATCAATTGGCGAAAGTATTGGGTCGTTTTGCCAAAGACACTTATTTGTCACTTGATCCCGATTCACAACATGAATTTTCACAAGCGATGGGTGTCCGTGCTTTGAAAAATATTATGTTGAGTTTAATGGCACGACAAGGCGATCGTGAGGTTTTTGATTTGGCTTATGCTCAATATGAAAACTCAATGAATATGTCGGAACGTTTGGGTGCATTGAAAGTTTTAGTTTGGAATGATGCTCCTCAAGCCAAAGCAGCTTTACAAGACTTTTATACACGTTTTAAAGATGAGGATTTGTCATTGGATCAATGGTTTATGATTCAAGCTGCGCATCCAAAAGCAACTGCTGAAACAATCAAATATTTAACTTCACATGTAGACTATGATTTGGGTACACCAAACCGTATACGTTCAGTGAGCGGTGGTTTAAATGCTAATCCTGTAAATACATGGAGTTTTGGTGTTCAACATTTTGTTGAATTGGCGAAATACTTAGATGAGAAAAACCCAATCGTCGGTTCTCGTTTATTACAAGTATTGACACGCTGGTATACTTTGGCTGAACCACAACGCAGTGAAGTGAAAGCATCACTAGAGGCGTTAAAATCTCAAGTGAAATCAAAAAATGTCAGTGAGACACTAAACAGTATGTTGAGTGTTTAATTTACCATTAAAAATATTGCTATCCCTTTGATCTCAGGGGGATAGCTTAGTTTAAATGAAGAACTACATTGGTCATTCATCACTAAAGACTAATGGCACTCTCATTATGAATATCTTCCAGCCAATCATTTAAGTCCAAATCATTGGTAAAACAGTGTTCTTGATCTATTTTGAATACTAAAAGCGAATCATGGATACTGATAATACTGGTTAAGTGTTGACGAATGATTGTTGCATCATAATGGGTATGTATGAGCCAAGTTGAAGGGTTAACTCGAATCGAAGCATCATAGTCACAGATCAGTTTATGAACTTCCTCAAAATGATGTTGATGAGAAGAATTCAAAATAATTAAATAATTCATATTCACAACCTCCATAAAAGAGATCAAAACAAATAACTTTTATTATGTAATGTGATAAATATCACGATTTATTCAATCTAGCACCAATCAACGAGGATGGCTGAAAAAATGTCGGACAATTTAGAGCAGTTTTATTGAAAGTTACTTTTATGTTTTAAATCTGATTAATCCTTGTCTAAATTATGTTACATAAAAACAGAATCAAAATTTTAAAATCTAGCTAAACTGAGATACACTTAACTTTAATTTATTTAAATAGTTGGCTCATCACATTATGAGCTTTTTCACCTTTTTTATGATTGTATGAAAATTTGAGGCGGTAAAATGTTGGTTAAAATAGAAGATGGTTTTTATCTAAACTCTCTACATATTATTGCAGTGCATGTTTCGAAGAATATGATTACACAAGATTTTTCGATTGATATTAAATATACACCCCATAGTCAAAAGGCGAATGGAACGTATCATAAAAAATGTCAAAGCAAAGCAGAGGCAGACTTGTTTTTGCAAAGTTTGCATCAACAAATTGCTAAAATTTAACAGTAAGTTTTGTTGATTTCGACATATATTAAAACAGCAAGAAAAGCGTTTAAATCTAGGTTATATTGCCATCAATATATTTAAACTCATCAACGCTATGGTGAGTGATCGTTTTGAGTTTAATATGCTTAGATTTAATATTCTTATCTGTGCAATATCTTTATTCACACTTTCTGCTTGTCAAAATGTACAGAAAAGTAGCAAAGTCATCGCGCGAGTATTTGATACATCAACACATTTTCAACAATTGTTGATGGATAAACATGCACCTGAACAGGTAGTTGTACATCATAATATTGCTTATCAAACAACGCCAAGATTAAATTTTGATCTCTATCAGCCTGAGAACATTAAACAGTCAACACCACGACCAACCATTGTTTGGATTCATGGTGGTGGTTGGATCTCTGGTGCTAAAGACAACGCAAGAGGTTATTTTAAATTACTCGCAGCTCAAGGCTATAATGTGGTGTCAGTAGAGTATCAGTTTGCACCTGAAGCCATTTATCCCACTCAACTCAATCAAATTAATCAAGCCTTACAATTTATTCAGCTAAATGCCAAACAATATGCAATTGATGCAAACCAATTATTTTTAGCAGGGGATTCTGCAGGTGCGAACTTAGCCAGCCATTATGCAGCCTTACTCACAAATGTTGATTATGCAAAGCAATCTTCATTTATCCCACTCATTCGACCATCCCAAGTAAAGGGTTTAATTTTGCATTGTGGAATTTATGACATGAATGCGTTTGTGGATACAGCACCAGAAGAAATTAAATTGATCGAATGGGGTGTCAATACACTTGTTGAAGCGTATACCGGAAATCAAAAAAATAATGCTGACTATTTAAAGGCATTATCACCAATTCATTATTTGACAGCCCATTATCCACCTGTTTTTATCAGTGGTGGCAATAAAGATTTCTTGACGGAAACACAGTCCATCCCATTTGTGAATGCGTTGCAAGAAAAGAAAATTCCTGTAAATGCTGTGTTTTATCCAGAATCCAAAGAATGGTTGGTGCATGAATATCAATTCTTTTTAGGAAAACAAGCCAGCCAACAGACCTTTTTAAAAACCTTAGATTTTTTGAAGAATAATACTCATTTACAGAAATGAACTTAAAAAAATTCCCTTTTTAAATGGAACTGTCATAAAACAGTGTTATAAAAAATTAAAGTGTTCGCGGGGAATTAAAGATGGAAATTAGTGTTAAGCAGATTAATAAGCGTATTGAAGAATTTCAGCAGTCTGGAAAGCAAGCGGAAACTCTAAAGATTGGATATAAAACTTATGCGAAGTTGATGAATGAAGATAAATTTGCTGATGCACTGAAAAAAGATGTCAATGATCCAATGATTCGTTACTACAAAGATATAAAAATTAAATTAGTCACTGAAAAGCATCACTTCGAAGTCAAATAAAGGGTTTTAGAGATCGATCACTCAGGGAAGAGTGTAATATTCATGAAAAAAACTCATTTATAGTTTAAAACAATAGATTTAAGCAGCAATATCTTAATTTTTATACGATTAAAATCCTTGTTGTGGTTTTATCATCACAGATCATTATGAAAAATTGCTTATCTTATTAGTCAATAAACCCCTCCAAGATATATTGTTGAAATATATAATATGATTAAGTATTTAATTTATTTAATTTTTTACCAAAGGGTAAAGTGGTTGACCTATTTGCTATTAAGTATTACTAATTAAAGTTAAAATATCTGCATAATATCCACTTTTTGTATAAAAATTTTAATCAGTATAGAATAAAATGAAAATAAGTAATGATTATTGAATAAAAACAATTATATGATGAAGTTTATCATTCGAAAAAGATGACTTAAACCTTTATTTCTCAAATAAAAATTGTGCAAGTTCACAGAAATATGAAGAAAATATGTATTTTGAGTTTTAATCATACTTAATGATCTTACAAATTGTGACAAAATATATTAGAATAACAAAGTGTTTTATTTTGTGACGAAGAAAAATGGAAATTCTTAATTTTATAAAAAGTTTCAATACCTTAAATACTTATCTAATTTTAGCGATAACGGTTTTGATCTTTATCATTTCATTTTTTTATTTTATCAATCCGATCTAAGTTGAAAAAGTAAAAAAAGAAAAGGTGGAAAAAATGGATATTCCACCTTTTTTTATAAAAAATATAATTAAACAAAGAGATAGAGAAATAGCATAGCACAAAACTTCAACATTTTTTCATGGCTTGATATTTGAACTTTTCATTAAAATTATATAGCATACCAACCATTCGGTATCTTTTTTGGTTCAAACGATGAACTCAATCCTGTTTGCTTATATTTTGTTGGCGATTGCAATTATTGCAGAAGTTACAGGTTCTACTTTTTTGGTCAAATCACAAGGTTTTACCAAACTTGCCCCAAGCTTATTGGTGGTCCTGTTTTACGTCATTTCCTTTTATTTACTTTCACAAGTGATTAAAACCATACCTTTAGGTATTGCTTATGCAATATGGGCAGGTGTTGGAATCATTCTTACCGCTTTGGTCGGTTATTTTATTTTCAAACAGAGTTTGGATATTGCTGCAATTATCGGTATTGGGTTAATTATTTCAGGTGTATTGGTGATTAACTTGTTTTCAACTTCTGCAGGGCACTAAGCGAGCAGTGGGTAGGATAGTGTGAATATTGGTAAAACTACAACAAATCCTTATCAGCGTAAAAAAGATCCTGAGCGCGTTAAAAAAAGTATTATCGAAAATGCGATGTATTTGGCGGCAGAAAGAGGTGTAAATGGGATTTCAATTCAGGCGGTTGCAACTCAGTCTGGTATTACAAAAGGTGGTGTGTTTCATCATTTTGCCAACAAACAGATCCTTATTGAAGCAATGCTTGAAGCTTTAATTCAACAACTTGACGAACGAATCAGTGTGGTGATGAAAAAGGATGCTATTCAATATGGTCGATTTACGCGTGCTTATATTGATGTCACTTTAAGTTCAGAATTTGGTGTAGATACGTTGTGGAGTGCTTTAAGCATGACAGTAATGACAGATAAATCCTTTAGCGATAAGTGGGATTGTTGGTTGGCACAAAGATTATTACAACATGCTGATACAGACCATTCAATTGAATTGAAAATCTTACGCTATGCAGCAGACGGGCTTTGGTTTATTGAAAGTTTAGTGCCAAAAAAACAAGATGATTATATGGAAGTAAAAAAAGAATTGTTAGCTAGAACTTATTTGGAAGATGAGCGGAAAGTTCATGTGAAATAAAATATTTGTAAGTTGATGAAGTTAAAATATTATTTTTTTGACCAATAAAATCAATACGATGAATTTGTTGCTGAATGGCATAAAGTATTTATTGCCACGCTTTTTATGAAATGTCGAAATAGATCTGCGTAGGTGATGCCCCGCATAACATGGTGACATTCTTGTCGGCTCACGATAAACAGACTCTCGATGATCCAAAAATGTAAAAATAAATGGATCTCTAAGCTGTTAATAATTTGTGTATAAGCATAAAGTTCATTGGCTATGAATGATTGTAATCAAATCACTTAGATGGATAATCAGGCGGTTTGCCTATAGGTGGTGCAATTTTATTTTGAAAAAAATTTACGTTTAATCGCAAGGTTTCAGCTGAAAAAACCAAGTCAAATGACTTTGACTTGGTATGGAAAATGATACAACTCATTTAAACTTACGCTTAGTTTAAGCTTGGTCTAGGGTCATCAAACTTGCATTCCCACCAGCCGCAGCAGTATTAATACTGATGGCTCGCTCAATGAGTAATGCTGCAAGTGGAATCTTATCGTTGGCATCATGATGTGTGACGCCAACAATAGCACCTTGACGTTGTGCAATTGTGGTTTGTAAGACTTTCAAATTTTGTGTAGAACCTTGATGGAGTACTGCATCAAATTCATCATTGGATAAGTCATTGATCATAAAAAATTGTTGCTGTAAGTTCTTTGGCATGGATTGAATCATTTTTAATGCTAAAGTATTTGTCGCTAAAATGCCCACTTGACTATTTAAAGTCATTACAGCATTGAATTGATTCAATAACGCATTTTCTTGTTCGGCAATTACGGCAATGCGATGGCGCGCAACAATATGATATTGATTTGATTCTCCTGTTGGTCCAGGCAGTGCGTATAAAGCCAGAGGTGAAATATATGCGTGCAGTTTAATCTGCGGATACTGTTGCTTTGCCCATAGCTGGAATTGCTGTTGCACTTCGGAAGGTGTCAAATTTAACTGCTCAGAAATATTTTTAACTGTCCCAAAGGCAACAGCAGCTAACTCTGCTTGTTGCATGAGTTTATATAAGTAAATAGGACCGCCAGCTTTAGGACCTGTACCTGAAAGTCCTTCACCACCAAACGGTTGAACCCCAACAACAGCACCCACAATGTTTCGATTGATATATAAATTACCCACTTCAGCATGTCCAATGGTGGTTTGAATCGTTTCATCAATACGGGTATGTAGACCCATGGTCAAACCATAGCCTTTGGCATTAATTTGAGCCAAAAGTTGTTTTAACTCTCCGTATTTGTAGGTAATCACATGCAATACTGGACCAAAGACTTCACGTTTTAAATCATCAAGATTTGGTAACTCAATCAAAGTCGGAACAATAAAAGTCCCTAAATTTAAGTCTGAACTTGGTGTGTCATAAGCCAATTGATGTATTTTATGACCTTTGTTACGCATCATTTCAATATGGTTGGCAATATTTTGCTGTGCTTCAAGGTCAATTACAGGTCCAATATCAGTCTTGAGTAAAATCGGTTGACCGATATTTAATTGCTGCATGGCGCCTTTCAACATTTTGATTAAAGTTGCTGCATTGTCTTCCTGTACACACAATACTCGCAGTGCCGAACAACGTTGACCCGCACTATCAAAAGCTGAGTTAACTGCATCAATCACGACTTGTTCAGTCAATGCTGACGAATCCACGATCATGGCATTTTGACCACCTGTTTCGGCAATCAGTGGAATGGGTTGACCTGTTGGACTCAAACGTTGTGCAACTGTTTTTTGCAAAATTTTAGCCACTTCGGTGGAACCCGTGAACATAATACCTTGAATACGTTCATCTTGACTGAGTTTTGCACCGACTGTTTCTCCGCGTCCAGGAAGTAGCTGCACGACAGATCGTGGAATACCTGCTTCCCAAAGGATTTGAATTGCTTGTGCTGCGATCAAAGGAGTTTGTTCTGCAGGTTTGGCAATCACCGTATTGCCTGCAACTAAGGCTGCCGAGATTTGTCCAGTAAAAATAGCAAGAGGGAAGTTCCATGGGCTGATACATAAAATTGTCCCAAGCGGCGTAAGATGTTGATCTATACTTTGCATCTGTGCGGCATAGTAACGCAGGAAATCAACAGCTTCACGTACTTCAGCAATGGCATTACTGTAGGTTTTGCCACTTTCGCGGCAGAGTAATACCATAAGCTCTTGCAGACGTGCTTCCATTAGGTCAGCCGCTTTCAGTAGTAAGTTGGCACGAAAATCCTTAGAGGTATTTTTCCATGCTTCAAATGCACGATGTGCATTGTCCAATGCTAAATCTAACTGTGCAGATTCCGCTTCAATGACATGACCGACAATATCTGTATGATCTGATGGGTTGAGAATTTTTTGTGAATTTGCTGCATCAAAATCCGATACATTAGACTGATCAATTAAACTATAACTGTTCCATTGATACTTTAAAAAATGTTGAACGGTTTGATTTAGAGCTTTTAATTGGCTGTCATCGGCAAGATCAAAACCTTGTGAGTTTTGACGAATTCCCTGATATAACTGATGCGGTAGTGGAATTGCAGGATGTTTTAAACCAATTTGATGTTCTTTTTGCGCAGTTTCAATAATTTCCTGAGCTGGATTTTCAATCAAATCTTCAATGGGAATATTTTTGTCCGCAATACGATTAACAAAAGAAGTATTGGCGCCATTTTCCAAAAGACGACGTACAAGATAAGCCAACAAGGTTTCATGATTGCCGACAGGTGCGTAAATACGGCAAGGAATACCTAATTTCTTCGCCGAAATATCTCCCACTACTTGTTCGTATAAAGGTTCACCCATGCCATGTAAGCATTGGAATTCATATTGACCCAGATAATATTTTTGTGGATCTGCCAGTTGATAAATCGTGGCAAGCGTTTGCGCATTGTGCGTGGCAAATTGAGGGTAAATTTGCTCTGGTGCTGCAAGTAATTTTTTTGCACAAGCAATATAAGATAAATCTGTATGAACTTTACGGGTAAAGACTGGATAGTCAGAAAAACCATCAATTTGTGCTTTTTTGATCTCACTGTCCCAATAAGCACCTTTAACCAAACGGATCATTAAGCGTTTATGACTACGTTGAGCGAGGTCTATTATATAATCAACCACATAGAAACAGCGTTTCTGATAGGCTTGTATTACAAAGCCGATACCTTTCCAATCAGCAAGTTGTGGCTCAAAACATAAACGTTCGAGCAATTCCAAAGAAAGTTCTAAACGATCTGCTTCTTCTGCATCAATATTTAGACCAATATCATAATTTTTTGCCAAAAGCGCTAAATTTAAAATACGTGGATAAAGTTCGTGATGAACACGTTCAGTTTGCGAACGTTGATAACGTGGATGTAGTGCAGAAAGTTTGATGGAAATACCAGGACCTGCATAGACATCCTTGCCTTCCGACGCTTTACCAATCGCATGAATTGCTTGAGTATAATCATCAAAATAGCGATCCGCGTCATGTTCAGTGAGTGCAGCTTCACCCAACATATCGTAAGAATAACGAAAACCTTTATCTTCAAGTACTTTGGCATTATCCAATGCTTCTTCAATGGTTTCTCCAGTTACAAACTGTTCACCCATCATACGCATGGCAACATCAACAGCCTTACGGATAATACCTTTACCTGTACGTGCCAGAAGAGAGGTAAGTACGCCTGAAAGGCTAGACTGTTTTGGTGTTTCCATTAATTTGCCTGTCAGCATTAATCCCCAAGCTGCGGCATTGACAAACATCAGATTACTTTGCCCTAAGTGATCTTTCCAGTTGCCTTGATTAATTTTATCGCGAATTAATAAATCTCGTGTGGCACTATCAGGAATACGCAGCAAAGCCTCAGCCAGACACATCAAGGCGATTCCTTCTTGAGACGATAAAGAAAACTCTTGAAGTAAGCCTTGTACAATACCAGCTTTACCTGATGAGCTTTTACGATCTCTTAGACTATGCGCCAAATTAAATGCGGTGTCATAGATCTTTTGACTCATTTCTTCAGACAGTTGACTGTGTTCAATTAGATTTTCAACACACTCTGGTTCAGCACGTCGCCATGCTGAATTGATTGCATCTTCAAAGTCTGTTTTTTCTTTGAATTCAGTGATGTAATCTAAACTTGGTGCGAGTTTAGGGTCTAAAATTTGGGGTGAATTCATATTCATTGTCAACGTCCTGTGACTCGCAAATATTTTTGTTGAGCTGTGTGGTTTATATAATTTATGATTGCAGAATATTTGGTGAATAACTCACTATAATTTTAAGAATATTTAGAGAATTATTCTATGGAAAGTGCATATTTAACGCTGGATCGTATAGATATTCGGATTTTAGAAATTTTGCAAAAAGATGGAAAAATTTCCAATATTAAACTCGCTGAAGAAGTTAATTTGTCTCCTACAGCAGCCTTAGCCCGTGTACAGAAACTCACAGCGGAAGGGTATATTCTTGGTTATGAGGCTAAGCTTAACCCCAAGATGCTGGGAGCAAATTTTGTGGTATTTGTTGAGATTTTATTAGACAAAACGACCCCGAATGTCTTGGATGCCTTTTCAGAGGCTGTGGTTCAATATCCTGAAATTATGGCTTGTCATATGATTAGTGGAGGCTTTGATTTTTTGGTGAAAATTCGCTGTGCCAACATGGAAGCTTTTCGGCATATTTCGGGACAAGTATTGTGGCAGTTGCCTGGTGTCAAGGAAACACGAAGCTACCCAGTCATGGAAGTAATTAAAGACAGTTCACAATTACATCTTAATTTTAAATCCAAAGTAAAAGCGAAAAAATAATAAAGGGGCATCAGCCCCTTTATCGTTTCATGATCTACGCTTATAAATTTTTCATTTCACGGTCATATATTTGTTCAGCATCATCAAAACGATCAGTGACTTCTTTTTCAGGCACTTTACCCAATAAACTTACCACAATGATACTGATCAGAGAGAAGATAAAACCAGGAATGATTTCATAAAGCCCAGTCGCGGCCATGGTGTTTTTCCAAACAATTACAGTCACAGCACCGACAATAATTCCGACCAAAGCACCATTTAAAGTCATGCGTTTCCAGAACACTGAAAGTAAAATCAATGGTCCAAATGCCGCGCCAAAACCTGCCCACGCATAAGCAACTAAACCAAGTACTTTACTTTCTGGGTTAAAGGCTAAAATAATGGCAAGCACAGAAATCGCAAGCACCATCAAACGACCGACCCAAACCAGTTCAGTTTGTGACGCTTTTTTACGAATAAAAGACTTATATAAATCTTCGGTTAATGTACTTGAACAGACCAAAAGTTGGCAGCTTAGGGTACTCATCACAGCAGCAAGAATTGCCGCCAAAACAACACCTGCAATCCACGGGTTGAATAATATTTTGGTGAGTTCCATAAATACTGTTTCAGGATTTTTTGCCACAATTGCTGCTGAAGGTATATCTGGATGTGCTTGAAAATAAGCAATACCGACATAACCTACTGCCACGGCACCAGCTAAACAAAGAATCATCCATGCCATACCGATACGGCGTGCATTTGGGATTGATTTGACTGAATCTGCAGCCATGAAGCGGACCAGAATATGCGGTTGACCAAAATAGCCTAAGCCCCAAGCCATTGATGAAATAATGGCAATAAAACTTACCCCTTGGAACATATTTGCAGCATGTGGACGAGCAGTTTCAATTAATTGCGTCACATGTTGTAAATCACCTACAGCCAAGAAAGTCATGATTGGCGCTAGCAACAATGCGAAAATCATTAGACCTGCTTGAAAAGTATCTGTCCAAGAGATAGCAAGGAATCCACCGATGCAGACATAACTGATGGTTGCAATCGCGCTGACCCAAAGTGCGGTGGTATAGTTCATTGCAAAAATACTTTCGAATAAACGTGCACCTGCGACCATGCCTGACGCGCAATAAATACCAAAGAAAATCAAAATGACTAATGCAGAAATAATGCGTAGGACTTTTTTCTTATCGCCGAAACGACTGGTGAAATAATCTGGCAATGTCAGGGCATTGTTCTGTACTTCAGTGTGAACACGTAAACGACCTGCGACCAAATACCAGTTTAACCATGCACCGATGATTAAGCCGATCGCAATCCATGACTCAGATAAACCCGTGAGATAGATTGCGCCTGGCAGCCCCATGAGCAACCAACCACTCATATCAGATGCACCTGCTGAAAGCGCGGTGACAAAACTACCTAAACTTCGACCACCCAAGATATAGTCTGAGAAATCAGTGGTCTTTCTATAGGCATATAAGCCGATACAGACCATTGCAATAATATAGAAAATAAAGGTTACAACTGTGGGGTCGATTGAGTCCATATCTAATTCATTCCTTGTGGAGCAAATCTCCAAGTTTTATTTTTTTCACATGAGTTTCACGAGCGGATTCTTTCACATAAATAAAAAATATCGCTGTAATTTTTATAAGGTGATTATGCAAGTTTTTTGTATCCAATTGTACATTTGGATACAAAAGCGAAAATCAGCATTTATAAAGCAAATTTAAATAAAATGCTGTGCATTTTCACATTGAAGAAGTATCAGTGAATGTGGTTACATAAAGTTACATGAGCAACAATACTGTATCATATCGAAAGATTGCGGATAGAAATGACATATTTTGCTAATACAAAATTTTTATAGAGAGAATATGATAGGAAATGCACGGCTATAGTGCATAAATAACGAGAATATCCCATGGAAACAGTCCAACTTGCTGCAGAAATTACAAGAATAGAAAAAGATTTATTGGGAAGCAAAGAAGTACCTATAAATAGTTACTACGGCATCCATACCGTTAGAGCTTTAGAAAATTTTAATATTTCTAAACATACTGTCGGTGAACAAAGCTTTTTTATCCGCGCATTAGCCCAAGTTAAAAAAGCTTCGGCACAAACCAACTTTCAATTTAATAAAATATCGGAAGAGATGAGTTTAGCCATTCAACAAGCTTGTGATAAGTTAATTGAAAATCCTCAAGACTGGAAAGATTCATTTCCATCGGATGTTTACCAAGGCGGTGCGGGTACATCGATCAACATGAATACCAATGAAGTGATTGCAAATATTGCTTTAGAGTCACTTGGTTATGCAAAAGGTCGATATGATATTATTCATCCCAATGATCATGTCAACAAATCACAATCCACCAACGATGTTTATCCGACAGCGTTACGTCTAGCGACATATTATTCATTCGATCTTTTATTTGAAAAAATGAACAATTTGATCAGTTCGCTCATTTTAAAAGCATCAGAATTTCAATTTGTACTGAAAATGGGGCGAACTCAATTACAAGATGCCGTGCCGATGACATTAGGTCAAGAATTTCATGCCTTTGCCACTCTATTAAAAGAAGATGTACGTTTAATTAAAAAAACACGAGAACTTTTATTGGAAATTAATTTAGGTGCGACTGCAATTGGGACAGGTGTAAATACACCGCATGGTTATGCAGCACAAGTTAATCATAATTTAACCGCTTTAACTGGTCTAAAGCTGATTGGCGCTGAAGATTATGTTGAAGCGACGAGTGATTGTGGTGTTTTTATCATTCTTTCCAGTGCATTGAAGCGTTTGGCTGTCAAACTTTCTAAAATTTGTAATGATCTACGCTTGCTGAGTTCCGGACCACGTACAGGATTATGGGAAATACGCTTACCCGAATTGCAAGCAGGTTCATCAATCATGCCTGCAAAAGTTAATCCTGTTATTCCTGAAGTGGTCAATCAAATTGCTTTTAAAGTAATTGGCAATGATCTGGCGATTACTTTTGCTGCTGAAGCAGGGCAATTACAGTTGAATGTAATGGAGCCTGTGATTGCGCTCTCGATGAATGAATCCATTGAGTTATTGATTCATGGGATTCAAACCTTGGATGAGAAATGTATTCAGGGCATTATTGCCAATGAAAAAACCTGCTATGACGCTGTAATGCGCAGTGTGGGCATCATTACTCTACTTGATCCTATTTTAGGGCATGCAAAATGTGATGAAATCGGGAAACAGTGCATAGCTGAAAATAAAACCATTCAAGAGGTTTGTATTAGAACAAGGCTTATTAACACAACAACAGTTAGATGAAATTTTCTCATTTGAAAATATGATTTCTGAAATTGCAGTACAGTCTTATGATGAAATAGGGCATACAGGTTAAACAAGCATCAAATAAATAAAATAGATCAGTTCTTAATACAGCATTTCGATGCTGTATTTTTATGCATGGTAAAAATCGGAAAATGTCTTTATAATCTCAAAAACTTAAAAATCATTAACTAAAGTCAATAATTTATGAATAATAAACATTTAATCCTCGCGCTTAGTCTTGTTCTAATTTCTGGATGTGCAAAAAAAGCAGAAGAAGCTGCTGAAAGTGCATCTGCACAAGATTCACAAGTGGTTGCGCAAGATGCTGTACAAGCCGCGGATGCTTCTGAAAAAAGTAATGAACAAGCTGCTGAAAATACTGTTGATACCACACCTGTAACTGAACAAAAGCCTGAAACCATTTTAAGCACCGATGTCAGTCAAGCAGAAAAAGCGCGTCGTATGGTGCGAGAAGCACAAGTTAATTTTACGGCTAAGGATGTGGTAAAAACTGCTTTAGAAATCGATAAGCTTACTTTTCAGGCAGGTGGTTTTATTGAGCAGAAGAATATCAGCTTTGATGTGTTAGATAAACAAACGCAAAAAATTGGTGATGGTAAAATTCGCGTTTTTGAAAAAGTTGATCCGCATGCAGAAATTATTGTACGTGTGCCTAGTGACAAAGCTGCTGTGTATGTAAATCAATTATTGCCTTTAATGTACTTTTTGAACCAGCAACAGTATTCCGCAAAACGTTTTGAGTTAAAGCTATTGGAAGAAAAAATGGCACAAACTCAGACTGTACCAAGTGATACTAAACAGTCTCAACTGAATGAAATCTCTCGTTTAACACAACTTGAAGTGCAAGACCGTGTTCGTTTCAGCACCATTAGTATCACCATTAAACAACCAGCAATGGTTCGTGAAAGTTTAGATGTCGATGTAGATGCAGTAGCACGTTTAAATGGTGATGGTTTTTGGAAACGCGCTTGGGAAGGTGTTCAGTACGGTTGGCAATTTATTTTGGACTTGTTGGTGATTTTAGTGACCATTTGGCCACTTTATTTACTGATCATGGTTGGATGTATTATTTATCGAATGACGAAGCCTTTATTGAATAAGTTATTCAATGATTCATTAGCAACTAAGCCAATTAAGGATGAGAAGAAAGAGCAGGCTCACCCAAATGATGAAAATAAATGATTCATCAAAGTGTATGATGAAGTCTTTAAAACCAGTGTAATTACACTGGTTTTTTTAATGCTTTGTGAATTTTTCAAAAAGTTGCTGCATACCATCCGTTGCGTTCATTTTTAGACATTCATATTGTACTGGTACACGCGAATGGCTGGCTTGAGGGTCAATATAATATGCTTCACAATATTGTGGAATTTCATAAATCAAACCTGCGACAGGATAAACAGCCAAGGCTGAACCAATTACAATAAAGATATCTGTATCTTGAACAGTCTGGATTGCCTGTTCATAAGCAGGCACAGCTTCACCAAACCAAACGACGTGTGGGCGGAGTGGATAGCCTTCAGGGCATTGATCTTTTTCTAAATCCAACTTCCAACCTTGAATGGGGTAAAATTCATTGCTGTATTCCGCATGTGGTTTTGAGCTTTTGGCGAGTCGAATGTTGCCATGCAGATGGATCACCTGTTGACTTCCTGCACGTTCATGAAGGTCATCTATATTTTGAGTAATGACATGTACCTCAAAGTATTGTTCAAGCTCAGCAATGATTCTGTGGGCGAGATTGGGCTTGGCTTCAAGTATGTTTTTACGACGTTCATTATAGAAACGCTGAACCAATTCAGGATTACGTTGCCACGCTTCAGGTGTGGCGACTTCTTGGATATTGTAGTTTTCCCATAATCCACCACGATCACGGAAGGTATCAATACCACTTTCCGCACTCATTCCTCCACCTGAGAAAATCACAATTTTTTTCATCATATAAGCATTTGAAAATTTTTAAAATACTAACATAAATACATTTAAATTTTAGGGAATTCTATTTCCTAAGGCGTATTTTGTTATAAACTATTCACATTAAATATTTCGATATTTGGAATATTTTTATAAAAATCAGACTGTAATGTAGTAGAAATACGTTAAATGGAATAGCATGGAAACACGAGATATTGTCAATGCACCTGAAGTTAAAAAAACAATAGTAGAACGTAGCCAACGCCGTAAAGATGACCCAGAAATTACCCAATGGTTTGAAAAAAAATTCTTTGAATATGTGATTAAACATTTTAATCCTGTCTTTCATGTCAATTCAGTTGCTGCTTGGAAAATCTGCCAGTTACCTCAGCCGATTCCTGCATGGTTTTTGAAAAAACTTGAACAACAACCAGATAGCCACATGCTGTACATTGATCCTTTGCATGAACAGATTTTGGCGCTAGAAAAACCACTATTAGAATTTTTTAATTCCAGACTCAAAACAAATCTAAAAGGCAAATTCATGAAAATGACTTATGACCAAGTGTTAGACGCTTGGCATAAAGATCATGAAGCAATGAAAAAGCGTTTGGAAAAAGGGCAATGGGACAGTTCTGAACACGCGATTAGCGAGGTTTTAGCGGTAGATACGGGACGTTTTATTGAAATCACCGCCACAGGGATGTTGCTGCGTAAAGAGATGGCTTTTGAGTCACGTTATATGCAACATTGCCTAGGGCAGTTCGCTAACCTGACTGAACTTAAAGATGGCTATGGTGAGCATTATGTGACACAGAAAGAATATGGTCTATTTCGTTATTTTAGCCTAAGAGATGCTTCTAATAAGCCACATGTCACCATTAGTTTAGAATGGGATGGTGAAGCGTGGTGCATTGAGCAAATTAAGGGGAAACAAAACCAAGTTCCAGTTAAAAAATATGTGGATGATGTTTTATTATTTTTAAATCATATTCAACCAAAAAATAATCACAATTCAGATTGTTCGAATCTTGGAATTATATATCGTCCTGAACTTTTAGACTCACAGCAAATTGATGATTCAGTTGAGCAACAGAAAAATACCTTACTGCACATTGAACAACTGCCATATTTTTACTTTTATGAATTAAGCGATCCATTGGTTGTTGAAGGAATTGTGATGCAAAATCCAGATTTAATGGATCTATGTACACAACAAAGCTCAGTTTTACAATGGATGATGTTGGCAACAAATAAAGAGGAATACATTCAAAACCCGCAAAATATTTTAATACAACAAGTCATGCAATTTAATCAAACAGATTTTGATCAAAGAAAACTAAATATTCCACTAAAATTTGAAAAGAAAAAAACACTTCCAATTATTTTACATTTGATCTTATTGCCTTTTTATCTCATTTTTTTAGTGTTAGGTATGCTCAGTCAAATTCCTTGGATTGGCTGGATATTTAAAATTTTAATGTTTGTTTTTGCAATTCCTGCAATGCCATTTTTAAAAAGTAATGCAGATCAAAGAAAAAAATGGGCTTTGGCAACAGGTGATTTGATTTATGTACGCAATAAAATTTCTTGTGATGATGTGGATACACTAATGCTTGATGATTTTAAAAATCATGAAGCAAAATTTAGAACACATTTAGATCAACTTTTGAAACTAGAACAGAATAGTCAAATTGAACGTTTGCAAAAAATTGAATTCTTTTTAAAAGAGTATTTTTATGTTGGCGACTTATATGGTTGGTATGATTTGAATCAAGAGGTTCGACCTTATTATCGTGATGTTTTGGTCTATGCCCACATCCAAAAAATTATCATGATGCGCTTATTGCATCAATTTGAATATGTCGGTGAAGATGAAGCTTGGCAATACATTTTGGCTTCGGCTCAAATTATTCAAGAGTGTTGTACAAGCTGGCAGGAAATGGGGCAATATTATGCACAAGGTCGTGAAATTGACTTGATTGTGCGCCATTCGGACTATAACAATTATGATAAATCTGCACGCCATGAAATCCAGCAATACCTTGAAAAACGTTCATGCAATTGGAAATCTTTGGACTGGAATTTAACACTTTTACCAGAACTTGCAGACTTAAAAATCCAGCCCATTATGTTTGATTCCGCTCGAACATCCCCAGATTACAGTATGAGAGCTTCATCATGATTAAAGCTGAGTATGTCCATGAAAGTTTAAGAAAAGAGGGGCAATATCCACTGGGTCTACTCGAAAATAGACAATATGAAGCCTTAGAGCAATTTTTTACCCAACTATGGAATAGCCGTACTGAGAAAAGTGCTTTTCAATGGGAAAGTGATTGGTTTGCTTACCCTTATCAAATGTTTTCTGAGATGTTTTTAAATCAAGGACCTCAGGCACTTCAGCACCTTGAAGAGTGGTCAAAAACATACCCTGAGAGCATTGCTGTCCCACAATTTTTCACAAGAGGAAGCTCATTTGAGCTTCCTCTTGTTTTATGGGTATTTTATCGGGTGAAAATAAAGCTTTTAAAGTTCTTCTTTCAAACAAATTCACTTGAATTATTCTGAGTAAACGTTGAACTGTCCAACCTGTTTTTCCTAAATGTCGAGCGAAACTCACCAATAAATAGGCGATCATCGCAATCCAGATTTGTGTCTGAATTGCGTTCCTGCTGCGGCCTAGAAACGCTTTTAATTTGAGATTCTGCTTAATCGCCTTAAAGAACAGCTCAACTTTCCAACGATCTTTATAAATCGCCGCAATGGTGGAGGCGGCTAAATGAAAGTTATTGCTGAGAAAGCTAAAGTGCTTGCCACTTTGCTGATCTCTATATTCAATTCTTCTTAACACTGGGGCTTTTCTTTTTAGGGCATGTGCGCTATTCAGCTGAATGGTTTCATCTTTTAGAATACCTTTGGATTCAAGCACTGGATGTTGCTGGATCACCTGATACACAGATTTAGGCCTAAAACGTGTGACAAATCCAATGTTTTGAGCAGTCAGATTTGCATACCATTGGTAATCGACATAGCCTTTATCAAAAACTACAATGCTGCCAGCAGGAAACTGGAATTTGCGGCCTTGTACCATGTCATTTTCTTTGCCATTTTCAACTGCAACAAACTCAGGAATATCATTGCTGTGATTCAATCCTATACTGAGTTTCATGCTGGCTTTTGAGTCGTGAACTTTGGCCCATTCACATAAAGAAAGCGACAGGTCAATATGACTGGCATCCAAGGAATACAAGGGATTCTTAAAGCGAAATTTATGAGCTACTTTTGAGTGTTCATAGTATTTAAGCAACTTGTAAAATAGCTGTTGATACAAGGCAGCAGGCTGCTGCTCATTGATTCGTGCCAGCGTGCTTCGGGGAATAGACTTTGCTCCGAGATGACTCAGCTTTTCCTGTTGGCACTCCAAATTGGATTGAATATCTCTCAGACTTTGCCTACAAGAGAATTGAGACATCAATATGGCAATAAACTGATCCCACCGGGAAGCCGCTCTAAATTTCTGTCCAACATGGTGTACTTTAGCAAGTTGTTCAAAATCCTGTCGCACAACAGGTTTAATTAGCTCATGAAATACGGTATTCTGATGTGACAAAACCTGAATCCTGGTCGTTAAAGTGTTTGTTTGCACTCATATTTTAACTGTTAGGACTCAGGTTTTTTTATTTAAAGCAAACTATGGGACAGCAGTGACCCTGAGAGTTTTTTTCCTTATGTGATCAAGGTACGTTATTGGGCATTTTGGGCTTCTGAATATCGCGGAGGAACTTGGGCAAATCAAGTTTCAGAAGATATGTGGGATTGTGCTCGTGAAGCACAAAAGCAGATTTATATAACTGCAATGCAAGCAATCGCTTTTTCTCCAAATGCTTGGACTGTTGTGATTCACTTACTCAATGCAGCAGCAAAGCTGGATGAACCAAAGTGGTTTGATAAGTGGTTATTTAAACAAAAGCAACCTCAAAATTTAAAACATGTCATTAAACCCAAATTACAGAAAATTGCCAAGTTAAGTGGATTATCAACAGATTTAGCTTTGACATTGCCTCAACAAATTCCAGACATGCTTAAACCGTATCTGGATTTAAAATCTGAATTGGATTTACCACAAAATGAAGCGGCATTTTGGTTGAAAGTTTTTCTTGATCAGTCTCAGTATGGTCTTGTTGCTGCAATTGACTATTGCTGGTATTTATTGCCACGTTGGGGCTATAACTATCAGGCAATCATTGAGTTTATACAATCTGATTGGTGTGATCATTTTACTGAAATTGAAAAAAATGAACTTCACTTTGTGATGTGGTACGACTCTGTAGAGGACAGCTATTCCGATGATCAAACGGGCGAGATTAAAAAACATATTCAAATCGCTTTAGACTTATTAAAACGTCCTTTGAGTGAAAAAAATCGCGCTAAGATTTATTTGCGTTTGGCGTATTTTTATACTTTGTTGAATGAGTCTGATGCAAAAATTCTAGATTGTTATTTGCATACGATTGGGCATGATGTATTTGATGAATATGATTTGCAACGTGCTATTTATTATTGGTTTAAATATGCAAAAGATCATGATTTTTTAGGTCATATTGCTATTTCCAATCGTAAAACCCTAGCCAGCGCAGCGGTTCTTTATGGATTACTTACTCAGCATGGTTGGTCTGGTGTAGAAAAAAATCCATTGGTGGCTCAGTCTTGGTTTGAGTTCGCTAAAAGTTTAGAAAAACCTAAAGCTTTTCCTGAAGGTGAATACTGTTGCTTCTATCGTGTTTATAAAAGTTTTGATGAACTTGAAAGCTATCCTGATGTGATTGATATGTTACACGCCGCATCAGAGCTTGGTTATGTCAACCCAAGTTTTACCAGTGGTTATATTCATTCAAGAGAAGATTCGAGTTTATATGATGTAGATATAGCTAAGAAGTATTCAAACAAAGCTGCTGAACAAGGGCATTATATTGCCATGTATAATATGGGGGTAAATTACCTTAATCGGGGTATTAAAGATGATGAAAGCAACCCATTTCCATTATTAAAACAAAGTTTGGATTATTTTGAACAAGCACGAATAGGACTTGAAAAATCACGCACAGATGGTACTTATGAGTATCAAGAACTTGAAGATGACATCATAGACCTATATGCGGATCGCTTATATCACTACAGTTATTACCCTGAGTTGGGTGATGTTATTATTCCGCAATTGGTTTCGCATGGTTGGAATCGGCATATCAAGGCAATGAGTGCATTAGCAAGGCTTTACGCAGATCAAGCCAATCGTCCGCACTACTTTGACTATACGATGGCAGTCAAATGGTGTGAGGCAGCACGTTTACAAGATCCTGAAAACGATGATGTACTTGATGCAATTGCTGTGGTTGAAACAGATTCGATGAAAAAGATTTTGAAATATCAGTTCACAGTCGACAAAATCCCCGTTGAAGATATGCCGGGTCGACAGGACGTATTGTTTTAAATGGCGTTTCATGGTCAAGGTGTTGATCAGAAATTTATATAGTCAATCTGTTGAAAAATAGACATTAAATATAATTTCTAGATCAATAAAATCAATGCGATAAATCTATTGTTTGATGATATAAAGCTCGCAATGCTGCACTTTACATCCAAAGTTTAAATTGTTTTTGTAGGCGATGCTTTACTTTGCTAAGTAAATTTTTTGTTGAATCGCATTCTTGCGCTGTAATCAAAGCAGCGCTTTGTCTTTGCTCATATACCACGGCTCAACATGGTGACATCCATATCGATACTTTGTTTTTTTAAACAAAGCTAGATTCAAGATTCGCTAGTGTTATTGCAAAGTGTAGAGGGGGATTATTTTAATAATTTAATGTGTTTGATGAAATAAAATGATTCATCCTCACTTGGACCTGCAACACGTCCTGCATTTTTCTCTAATTTGATGTCTGCTTGAACCTTTTTTTCAAAGTGTTGCTTTTTAAGTGTTTGTCCATCTATTTGGTCATCTGGATCAAACCATTTGCCACATTTCTGATCGCAGTAGGCATGAATCGTCTTATCTTGTACATTTTTCAACATTAATGAAAGGTTCATCTACACCACCACCATCCACCAAAATATAGTTTTGTGTTTTGGCATAGGCACTCAGACTAATCGCGAAAGATATAAATATAAGTGAGAGTTTTTTCATTATTTCCTCAGGATATTCTATAGTCTTATGATTTAATGCTATATTTTACATGAAAAATTTTAAGGTCTGTATAAACAGACCTTAAATCATTGCAAGAGATTAGTGATCGTGATGTAAATATTTGGGTTGTTTCGGTAGTTGCATACTACAGAATAAACAAATTATCAGCATGACAATCACATAAACGAAGAACGTGTTTTCATGTCCTAAATCTTTTAATTTAAGCGCGACAGCGGGGGCTGAACCGCCAAAAATTGCATTTCCGACGGCATAAGCAAAACCAACGCCTAATGCACGAATATGCGGTGGGAACATCTCAGCTTTTACCAGTCCACTAATGGAGGTATAAAAGCTCAGTAACATCATTAAGAACACCAACAATGCGGTCACAATAAATGCTGAACCACTAAAATATGGCATAGCGATTACCATGACTGGATAAATAAAGATTGCACAACTGATACTAAACAGCATCATGGACGATCGACGACCAATTCGGTCTGCCAGCATTCCAAACAATGGTTGAGCGCACATAAAGATAAACAATGCAATGGTCATCATATAACCCACTGTTTTATCAGCGAACCCTAAACTGGTGATATAGGTTTTTGAATATACCGTGATGATATAAAAACACAAAGAGCCTGCCGAGGTATAACCAACCACCAGTAAAAAGGTGCTCCAATTCTTGGTCAGTAACTCTTTCAGACTTCCTGAACCTTCTTTACGTCCATCATCTTCAGAAAGTGTTTCTTTCAAATGACGACGAGCAAAGAACGAAAGAATCGCAACTACACCGCCAATGATAAATGGAATACGCCATCCACCATCCATAAGCTGTTCTTTTGACATCAGTGCCAACATGATCACGCCAAGTAGACTCGCCAAGAGCTGTCCGCCAGACAGTGTTACATACTGGAATGATGAGTAAAAACCACGTTGACCTTTTAAAGCCACCTCACTCATATAAGTGGCTACTGTCCCATATTCACCACCTACTGAAAGCCCTTGCAACAGTCTGACCGCTAACAATAAAAATGGGGCAGCCATACCGACTTGTTCATAGGTTGGAAGTGCTGCAAATAAAAATGAGCTGACCGCCATTAAACTAATGGAAATGATCATCGACTTTTTACGCCCAAAAGTATCACCAATCCATCCAAATAACCAACTGCCGATTGGGCGCATAAAAAAGCTGGCAGCAAAAACACCCCACACATAAATTGCTTTAGTGGAGTCATTCATATCGGGTGCAGTTAATGCATGGGTAAAATAGGTGGCAAAAGCGGCATAAATATAAAAGTCAAACCATTCCACTAAGTTACCAGATGCAGCGCCGACAATAGCCATGACACGATTACGTTTTTCGTGAGGCGCGTAGGTATGTGTTTCAGTCATAAAACATCCTTATTTTTGTGCTGCAATAATTTATGTTTAAAAATGAGAAAATTAGACTTTTTAAATTCCAAATTCTTTTGATGATTTTAGATTTAAATCATGAATGAAAAGCGACATTGGAACAAAAAATACACAGCTTACTACATGTCAATCTATAAAATTATGCATGAATGCTATTGTTTTTATTTGCGTAATATGAGAATTTATAGATTAATAGCATGTTATAAAAATAAATATATAACACTAATAATCAGATATGTTTTGTGTACTTACAAGTTTTATAATTTTTAAATTTCCTTGGTTAAAAACATATTTAAACTGATCGAATAAAATGAGAATTTTAACGGGAATAGTGAATTGAGTTTTTATTTGTCATGTTTATATAAAAATAACTATAAATTATATAATAACTCACAGAATTGATAGGCAATCATGCAATAAATTTAATTTCATAATATGTCCTGTAATTTATAAAATACTGTGAAAATTATCAATAAATCAATTAATTAGCTTTCATGTGAAAAATATTTTGTGGTAGACAAATCATGATATTTTATTATATGGTGATGGTGAATTTAGAAAAAATACACAATAGATCATGTTTAATAATATTAATTTTGTTTTGGAAAAAATGGGACTTTCTGCTCAAAAACGGGCTTTACATATTCAATTTAGCAATCCCAATTTGGCTGCCCATGTATTCTTGCAACGTATCGATGGGATACATACCATCAATGATGGCTTGAATTTACAACTTATTTGTTTATCTACACGAAACAATATCGCCTTAAAAAGCTTTATTGGGTGTCGTGTAGCCGTTGATATGGTCAATGACCGATCTGAGTTGCATCGCATTTCAGGAATTGTGACTAAAGCTGAGCTGGGTTCCTCGGATGGTGCGTTGACAATTTATCGTCTTTCTGTAGAAGACCCAACTGCGCTTTGGAAGTATCGAAGAAACTCGCGAGTATTTATGAATATGTCTGCTTTACAGGCAGTAGAAGTCATATTTAATGAATGGCGAGAAAGATCTCCACTGTTTGCTTCAAGTTTGACTTTGGATAAAAGTGGTTTAACCAAAGACTATGATATTCGACCCTTCATTATGCAAAATAATGAACGAGATATAGATCTTATTCAAAGGCTTCTAGCATCGGAAGGCGTGACCAGTTTAATTGATGAGACACAGCTTAAAGTGTCTTATTTTAATGAACAAATCCAACCTCAAAAGCTTCGTTTAATTGATGACAATACTCAATATAAAAGTTTAGAACGTCGCATTATCCGTTTTCATCGAAGTTCGGCTGTCGAACAGCAAGACACCATCACAGCATTGACAGGTTTACGTTCACTTCAACCGACGTCTGTACATATTCAACGATGGCAAGCTGATATGTTAGATATAGAAGAAGGCGCAGGCAATGTTTTAAGTAAGTATCAGCAGAGTGAAAACTATGACAATGCCAGTTTAGGTTTAGAACAAGTATGGCAGTTTAGCCCTGCATGGACCCAAGACTTGAATGGAGAAGAAGGAGTAACGCCATCGGGTAACAATCAGGTTGAGCGCTTTAACCAAAACCTCAGCGATTACTACGCGTTACAAACTAAACAATTTATCGCTATATCGACAGTAAGAGATGCGCAGGTTGGCTATTACTTTGAGCTTAACCAACATCCAAACCTAGATCTAAAAGATGTTGCCGATCGGCAATTTCTGATTATATCCAAAACCTTTTATCACCAAAATAATTTACCGAAAGATTTGTCTCATAAATTTGAAATGTTATTGAAACAAAGCCAATGGCAACTCACCCATATCACCGCAAACAACAGCGAACAACGCCAAGCCAATCAGTTGCTGTTACAACGACGCAATATAGCCGTTGTCCCTGAATATAATCCGCTGAAACATCGACCTACTACATATCCAATGCGAGCGAGAGTAGTCGGACCGAGTGAGGAGGAAATCTATGTCAATGAACGAGGTCAGATCAAGGTAAATTTCTTGTTTACCCGTCACGAAGACCACCAACATGATGGTGGCGCAGGCGCGAACGATAATGATACTGACTCGGCTTGGGTGGATGTATTAACGCCATGGGCAGGCGAAGGCTATGGGGTACGATTCTTACCGAGGGTCGGAGAGATCGTCATGATCTCGTTCAGTGATGGTGACATTGATAGACCCTTTGTAGTGGGACGAATTCATGAAGGGTATCGCTATCCGACCAAGTTTGATGACCAAGGAAAGCTCCCTGATACTAAAAAACTTTCAGGGATCAAAACTAAGGAATATAAATCTGATGGGTTTAATCAACTGCGCTTTGACGATACTACCAACCAGATCAGTACTCAGTTACACAGCAGTCATGCGACAAGCCAACTGAATCTTGGGAATTTAAGCCATCCAAAAGAAACCGAGACCAGTGAAGGGCGCGGAGAAGGTTTTGAATTAAGAACAGACCAATGGGGTGCAGTACGTGCAGGGAAAGGCTTATTGCTGAGCACTTATACTCAAGACCAAGCCAAAGGCGATCATCTTGATGCAACGCCTGCCAAGAAACAACTTGAAGGCAGTCAAAACAAAAGTAAAGCACTCAATGATATCGCCAAGAACCAAAAGACCGATGAAATAGAATCAGTTGAGCAACTTAAAATATTTGCTCAACAGCTCCAACAAGAAATTGCCAAATTTAATCAAGCGGTGCTTTTACTCAGTTCCCAAGATGGAATTGCTTTAAGCACACCTGAAAATATCCATTTATCTGCGGATGCTCAAATCAATCAAATTGCTGGTGACAGCATTAACTTTAGTACGCAAAAGAACTGGATTGTGCATGCCAAAAATAAAATAAGTTTATTTTCAGTGATGAATGGCATCAACATTATCGCAGCACAGGGGAAATTTAATATTCATGCGCAGGCAAATGCCCTAGATATATTTGCCAAACTTGGGATCACAATATCTTCGACAGAAAACCGTGTTGAAATCAATAGCTCGAAAGAAGTTCAGATTACAGGCAAATCTTCGCGGATTACTTTGAACAGTGCTGGTATTTTATGTGAAACAGATCGAATGTTTGAGGTAAAGTCTGGGCAACAAAAGTTTGAGGGAGGGGTGCATGTACTTAGTACTAAAATAAGTTTGCCTATGCCAAAAACATTATATAGCAATAGAATTGATTATAGTTGGAATGATGATATTGGCAATAAAAAGGAAATTTTTGTTTTAGATCAAAATAAAAATTTAATAAAATTTGAAACCGATAAATTAAATGAAAAAAAAGCCATTAGTTCTTTACGTTTTTATACATTGCATGAAGCTGAATTTATTGCATTAGGTTTTGATTCTTCAAATGTTTCTTTCATGCAAAAACGTTTAGATGGAAAAAATAAAGATGAATTATTAGAAGAAGCTTTATTTGAATCTAGTGATAATGATGTCTATACTGAAGAGGATTTTTAATAATGTCTGAACTAACAACTATTGTTGCAAAATTTTTCGATAGCTCTGGAAAATATATAATAAATTTAGATGTCAAATCAAGATATTTAGGTTCATCT
Organism: Acinetobacter sp. Tol 5; assembly: GCF_019702905.1. Lineage (NCBI taxonomy): Bacteria > Pseudomonadati > Pseudomonadota > Gammaproteobacteria > Moraxellales > Moraxellaceae > Acinetobacter > Acinetobacter sp. Tol 5. The sequence continues at coordinate 2,136,167 of NZ_AP024708.1, forward strand.
AAAGACAACACTAGAAAAACAGATAACAAAGGTTTTTTTGTATTTCAGGCATCCCGTAATAGAACAATTGAAATTCTTGCTAAACCACCAAATCAGCAAAGGTATATAATTTTTAAAACTATAAATTCATCCATAGAAAGCTCAGAAAACAATCCAGTTGTCGTTTTATTACCTAAGACTATTGATGATTATAAAAAAGTAAATAATTCTTTAAGTAAAGGAATAGTGAGTACTTTGTTTAAAGTAGTAGATAGTAATGGAAGAATTATGGTTAATTTTCCAATTCAATCCAGACCAAAAGGAAAAAATAACTCTCCTGACAAATATACAAATAATCAGGGTATTGTAGAAGTTTTGTCATCATCGAATAGAGATATTGAAATTTTAGTGCTTAACTCTAGAGATCAATTTGAACTTAAATTTTCTGGAAATTCTGGAAATGGAACAAAGCAACCAATACTAATTAGGCTAAACGAAAAGTATAGTAGTTTTAAAGGGACAACATTAATAAAGGTACTGGATAAATCAGGTCAACACTATGCAGTTGATGATGTAGATGTAGAGATGATTTTTGATAATAATCAAAAAAAGAATCTAAAAATTAAAAAAGGACAATTGAAATTAAGTAATTGGGTTGGTCAAAAAATTAAATTAACTATTTTTAAACCAGATGGAAATCCTTTAGATTCAGTAGATTTTATGGTTAGAAGAGTAAAAGAAGAGTTTATTGATTTACAGTTAAATGTAGATGTTCTAAATGGAAGAACTGCATTAAATGAACCAAATATTTCTAGACGTATAGAGGACAGTATTTCTGGAGAAATTATTTCATTGAGTTTTTTTAAAGAAGTATATGGAGCAAAAAAGTTATTTTGGCGTAATGAAATGAATGGCAGACCCACAAAGGACACAACACCAGAACAATTTTTACCCGTTTTAAATAAAGTATTACTAAAATATAATATGACAGAAAAGCTAATTCTTTGTCATTTTCTTGCTCAAATCTACCACGAATGTGATCACTTCAATACATTGATTGAATACGCAAGTGGAAAAGACTATGACATTTCGAATTTTCCTCAATCAGTATGCGAAGTTCAAAAAAGCCGAGCATGTAGACGCCGTAAACAAATCATATCAGAAGGAAATACGACACCAGGTGATGGACCTAAATATAAAGGTAGGGGATTAATTCAACTTACATGGAAAAGTGCTTATATTAAGTACAAAAATTATTCTGGGCTTGATGTGGTTACTAATTCAGATTTATTGTGCAATGACCTTTCTCATGCTGTAGAAAGTGCAGTATGGGCTTTTAATGAGTTTAAAAACGCAGATACTTTAGTCCGTAATGGCTATACTGATTTAGATGCTACATATACTGATTCACATCATTTAGTTGTAGTGGATAAAGTAAGTAGAAGAATTAATGGCGGTATTAATGGTCTGGCAGAAAGGAAAAAATTGTTTTTTAAAATATTAAGAGAGGTTGAGAAGAGAAATGGGTTTAAGTAAAATAATTATTTTTATAATATTTTTATCTTATTCAATGTTAGTGTCTGCTAATGATGAGTTGTTTATTGGAAATCATAAAATTTATTTTAAACATGGGGGAGAGAGTATTTTTCTATTTACAGATAATAATTATTGTTTTAATAAAGATGCTTTTTCTATTGAAAAATTAACAAATGATGATAGAAAATATTTATTTGTAAATTATACAAATGATTGTAACCCTAGTGGATTATATCAAATATTTGATATATCAAGAAATAAGGCAGAAAAATTTTATTTAAGCCCTTTAAATGACCCTATTGTAGATTATAAAAAGAAGCAAATTATAGAAAATTTTAAAGTTGGAGCTATAACATATACACGTATATATGCATTGAGAAATGGGAAATATTCTTTATTGGAAGAGTTGGAAACACTCGGCAATGGTTTGAATTTGAGTAAAATTTATGCAGATAATGTGCCTGTTTATTCTTTACAAGATGATTCAAAAAAAATAATTAAGTATGCACAGATAAATAAAAAGAAAGTCTTTTTACTTAATCAGTCTTTTATTTTAACAAAAAAATATTTAGTTGAGGGTGATAAATTTGATATTTATAATGTTGTTAAAATTAATGGGCTATATTATTTAAGTATAATTTTTAAAGGAAAGTATAAGTTAACAAAAGGTTATATTAGATTATCTGAAATTTTATAAAAATTTTTTATTCAAGAATGGTTGAATTGTTGTTTTAAAATTCGAATGCATATATTTGTTTTTAATCTAATTCCTTAAGAGTAATATGTTTTGGAGGAGAGTAATTGGTGAGATTTTTATTAACAATCATTTTTATATTTAGCGTTTGCACTGTACAGGCTAAAAATGATATTAAATATACTGGTTACGAGATTGGTAATAGGTATAAATTATTACAAAGTTTTATTGCTGATTATGAGGTTGAAAATGGAGGTCCTATATTGGATGGTAAGGTAAGTATATATAAAACTAATAATAATAAATGTATTCTTGTTTCAAAAATTGATGGTGATTCTGGAGTATATGGTACAGAAACCATCTTATATTTTTATAACTCAAAAGTTTTATATGGATACTATGTAAATTACAACTATATATTTTTAAATGGTGAGGGTTCTATTAAATTAAATAAGGTAAATTATGAAAACCCTGAAAGTGGAAACTCACTGATTGAGTTGAAAAAAGAATTTAGTAGGTACATAAGTAATATTAGTAAAAATACTTTAAGAAAGTGTTCTAATTAATTAAAATTTTTTCTGTTGACCTATTCCCATTCGGAAGATGGTAAATTGAATTTAGGTTGAAAGTCTGATGCTAAAAAATATAGAAATTTTAACTATGGTAGCTCAAATAGCATCGAATTATGATTTGTAATGGGGAGAGACATGGACAAAAAGGGCGATCCTTATTTTGAATTATATCCGAATGGTAAGGCTTGGCGTATTTTAAAGCCTCAGCTTTTGCAATTAGGGGTAAGTAATTATAAAAAAATAACTTTTTAAAAGGATGACTTTATTATGATTCTAAGAATTTGCATAGCCTTAGTGTTCTTTATAACTATAAATGTCAAGGCAAAAGAAAATTTACTTACTGGTGAAGAAATTAGTAAAAAGTATAAAGTAGTACAATCATTAAATATTCCTGAAAATTATGATAATGGTATGGTATTAACTATGTATGCACATATTTATAAAATTAATGTTACGCAATGTGTAATTGTTTCAAGGTTAGATAATGAATCTAATTTTGGAGGATATGAGAGTATAGTTTATTTTAAAAAAGGAATAATGTTGAGGAGTTCACAACAAGAATTTGCCTCTATTTTTTTAGATGATGATGCTAAAATTAAATCAGATCAAATAAAATACGGAAATTATTTAAATGGAAAAGAAGTACAAATAGGTTTAAAAGAAGATTTTATTGAATATAGAAAGAAATTTAATAAAAAGACTTTAGCAGTGTGTTAATTTTTTAATGTTAGGTTTTTTTTGAAATTTTTTAAAATATTGCGATAAAATTAAAAAAACAATGAATAACTCAATACATAGAGTCCACAACAATATTTTATTTAAAAAATAATATAAAAACCCCATTTAATCAATGAGGTTTTAGAATAATACAAATGAATTTTTACTTTATTGACTCGGTGTAGAGTCCTGAACTGGCATTGGAGTCTGAACTTTTGACTGCTTTGGGGTTAACAGTAAATGACTGATCATTCCAATACAAATACCCCAAAAAACCGAACTAAACCCTAAAAAGTGCATTCCAGAAACCGTTGCGAGAAATGTAATTAAGGCGGCATCTCGCTGAGAATCATCTTTCATAGCAACACTCATATTGGTTGCAATTGCCCCTAACAATGCCAAGCCCGCAAGTGCTGCAATCAGTTCTTTTGGTAAAATACTAAAAAGCATAACTAAGCTACCTGCAAATAAACCGCCCAGAATATAAAAAATACCATTGGCAATACCTGCAATATAACGTTTTTCTTTAAGCTCATGAGCATCTTTACCTGTACATAGTGCAGCCGTAATTGCAGCAAGTACAATGGTGATTCCACCTGTGAATGCAACTACAATCGAGGTGATGCTTGCGACAGTTAAAATAGGTTTTGCAGGAGTTTGATAACCACTCAGTTTTAAAATAGCCATACCGGGTAAAAACTGCCCAGTTAAGCTGACAATGGTGAGTGGAATCGCAAGGTTTAGTGTAGAAGACCATGTCCATTCAGGGTAAATCATATGTGGAATCGCAAGAGAAAAATCCATTGCAACAGGTTGGATTTGTCCTAGACTGAAACTCAGAACAACACCTGCAATCAGTACCCAGATAATGGCATAACGGGGAGAATACCGTTTTGCCAATAAAAAACAAATCAGCATACCAAAGACAAGATAAGGCATGTGATCCGTGGCTTTAAAAAGTCCCAGACCAAACTGAAAAAGAATGCCTGCCATCATACCGGCAGCCAGTCCTTGAGGAATCCATTTTAAAAGTTTATCAAAGGAGCCAGTGGTGCCGATTAAAAAAATAATCACTGCCGATGTGATATAAGCTGCAACGACTTCATTTAATGAAATATGCGGGAACAATGCCACAAGCAATGCTGTTCCGGGCGCAGACCATGCTGTAATAATTGGGGTTTTAAACTTAATGGATAAAATAATACCCGCAATCGCCGCGCCAATCGAACTTCCCCAAATCCATGATGCCATCATGGAAGAAGAAACGTTGGCTTGTTGGGCGGCTTGAAAAAAGATAATCATGGGTCCCGCATAAGAAATCAGTACAGCTAAGAACCCCGCGACTGTTGCGGAAATTGACCAATCTTGCTTAAGTGTTTTTAACAGGGTTGCCATTGGGCAAAGCCTCCATGCGATGAATTCAATGTTCCTGTTGCATAAAATGGGTGATCAGTTTATCCCTGATCACCACCACCGACAGGAACAATCGTACCTGTCATATATGAAGATTCATCTGATGCCAAAAATAAAATGGCATTAACCTGTTCTTGGATCGTGCCATATCGTCCCATAAACGTCCGATCTATGGTTTGCTCAACGACATCCTGCATCCATTTTTGTTCATTTTCAGTCAATGCTGCGCTATTGCGCGGTACTTTACGAGGTGGTGCTTCTGTTCCTCCAGTCGCCACAGCATTGACGCGTATTCCATCTTTAGCATGTTCAAAAGCGAGTCCAGTTGTTAAACCATTGACGCCACCTTTGGATGCAGAATAGGGTACACGATTGATACCACAAGTGGCGATCGAAGAAACATTGACAATCGTGCCATGTTGATTTTTGATCATCTCAGGTAAAACTGCACGACAACACCATAAAGTCGGAAACAATGAACGATTCACTTCTTTGATAATTTCCGCTTCAGAAAATTCCTGAAAAGGTTTCATCCAGATTGCACCACCGACATTATTGACCAAAATGTCGACTCGTCCGTAGCATGTAATCGCTTTGCTGATGACGGATTCAGCACCTGCAAAGGTTTCTAAATCTGCTAGAATCGTGACACCTTTACCCCCAAACTGTATGATTTCTGCCAGTACTTCTTCGACATAAGCCGAGCGATCTGCCATAACCACTTGCGCACCTTCGGCAGCCATTTGTAATGCTACACCACGTCCAATACCTTGAGCGGCACCGGTAACAATTACCACTTTATTTTCAAATCTTTGTCTATTTGACATTTACTCAGCTCCAAAATCAGACAAATTTAATTGGCTGAGAATTTTTCAAATAAGAAATTTTTAGGTTGAATACCTTCTTGATCTAACCATGTACGAACAGCTTCAACCATAGGTACAGGACCACAGAGATAAACGTCGACATCCCCTTGATTTAACCAGTCATTTTCAATATGACCCGTCACATAACCTTTGCGTTCATGTGTCGATTCTGGATGGGCAACGACTGTTCGAAATTCAAACCACGGCAATTTGTCTTGGAGTTCATTGAGCTTATCTAATGCCACAAGATCAAAGTCATTGGTGACACCAAAAACCAAACGTACAGGCTGAGTTGAACCTTTTTCTTCTAGTACCTGCAACATGGATATAAAAGGAGCAATCCCCGTACCGCCAGCGAGCATAAGTACAGGGCGAACAACATTGCGAAGGTAAAAACTTCCAAACGGACCTGTAAACGTCATTTTATCGCCAGCTTTGGCATTGACACTCAAAAAATCACTCATTTTTCCATTGGGAACATTACGAACCACAAAGCCTGTTAAACGCTGTCCCGGTTTAGAGCTAAAAGAGTAGGAGCGTGTTTCATTGGTTCCTGGGATGGCAACGTTCACATATTGTCCTGCAAGGAAATGAATATCAGGCTGACCTTCATCCAATTGAATATCAAATGTGATGGTTGAATCAGATAGGTTTTCTACTCGTGACAGCGTACCTTGAAAGGCATGAATTTCAGTTTTGCATACTTCAGAAGAGGCTTGAATTTGAAAAACAGCATCCGAATTGGGTCTACATTGACAAGCTAAAATATAGCCTTGCTCAGCTTCTTCTGCTGTTAACGCATCTTCAATATAGCTTTCTTCAGGCATATCAAAAGTACCTGATTCACAAAAAGCACGACAGGTTCCACAGGCGCCATCACGACAGTCTAAAGGAATATTAATTTTTTGACGGTACGCTGCATCAGATAAAGTTTCACCTTGTGCAACAGATATAAAACGAGTTACGCCATCTTCAAATTGAAGTGCAACATTGTGGTTTGACATGGCTGGTGGTCCTATAAAAATCTTTAAACATTAGATTGCTGTTAGCCCAAATATGCTTGAGCTAGAGCGAATATCAGCTTATGGTGTCAACACAATTAGAGGTGATATATATCAATCACTTGATTGATGTAGTCATTTTTCAACACCACATATTTATTTAAAATCTGGGGTTGAGGACCTGAAAAGTCGATTTCGTAGCGTGACATTCCAAAGTAGCTATAACTGGTTTTGTAGCGGAAACTTAATGTGTTCCAATTAAAACGAACCGTGACTTTAAGTCCATCAGTAGCAACCACTTCAATATTATTGATGTTGTGACTGGTACGTGTATCGGGCATTGTTGCTGAAGAACGATCGGTTTTGATACGGAAAACACGGTCTTCCAACCCTTGACGATCTGGATAGTAAATCAATGAAATTTCTGATTGCGGGTCTTCTGTGAGGCGATCATCATCATCCCAAGCAGGCATCCAAAAAGATGCAGTCGGCGCATAACATGCTAACCATTGGTCCCATTGTTCATCGTCTAAAAAGCGGGCTTCACGGTAGAGAAATTGAGCAATATTTTCTAAAGACACTTGTTCAATAGGTGCTGTTGCATTCATGCGACTTCTCCTTGCGTGTTCACTTCTTTTTGAGCAAGTTGTTTTTCTGATTGGATGGCATGTTTCATCACCTCTAACCAGTATTGATGCTGTGCAAGATATAAACCTTCGTCTTCTGTTTTAATGCCACTGAGTTTTGGTTTTAAACCGATTTCATTGGCAGCATCGTCTGGACCTTGGATCCAATGCTTTGAGCCTCGACACATATCATTCCATTCCAGTTCAATACCCGCATAACCTGCTTGGCAGGCACGGAACTCTTCGAGGTCGTCAGGAGTCGCCATACCCGATGCATTAAAGAAATCTTCATATTGGCGAATACGACGAGCGCGTGCCTCTGGCGCTTCACCTACAGGTGCAATACAGTAAATCGTGACTTCAGTTTTATTGACTGAAATCGGGCGAAGTACACGTATTTGTGATCCGAATTGATCCATAAAATAAACATTCGGGTATAGACATAAATTACGAGAGCGTTCAATCATCCATTTCGACATGGGTGCGCCAAATTTTTCAGTATATTCTTCTGCTTTCGGATAGTTCGGACGATCTTCAGGATTTGCCCATTGGGTCCATAACAGCATGTGACCATGCTCAAAACCATAAGAGCCACCGCCTTGCTTACCCCATGCACCTGCACTCATGGCACGAACATTATCATTTTCCTGTTGTTTTTCTTTTCGTTGTTGGGTGGTTGCGGCATAGTTCCAATGTACTGCAGAGACATGATAACCATCTGCACCATTTTCAGCGGTAAGTTTCCAGTTACCATCGTATGTATAAGTCGATGCGCCACGTAAGACCTCTAAACCTTGATCAGACTGATCTACAATCATGTCAATGATTTTGGTTGTTTCACCAAGGAATGAAACCAGACTAGGCACATCAGGGTTTAAACTTCCGAAAAGAAAACCTTTATAACTTTCAAAACGCGCAACTTTTTTTAGATCATGAGACCCTTCTTGGTTAAAGCAGTCTGAATAACCTGCTTCACTTGGATCTTTCACTTTGAGTAATTTACCTGAGTTATTAAATGTCCAACCGTGAAAAGGGCAAGTATAGGTCGCCTTATTGCCACGCTTATGACGGCACAACTGAGCGCCACGATGTGAACATGCATTGATCATTGCATTTAATTCACCATTGCGATTTCGTGCAATGATGATAGGTTGGCGACCAATATGGGTGGTGTAGTAATCATTATTGTTGGGGATTTGACTTTCATGTGCTAAATACACCCAATTACCTTCAAAAATATATTTCATTTCAAGATCAAATAGACTTTGATCTGTAAATACTGAGCGATGAAGTTTAAATTCACCTGTTTCAAAGTTATCAACCAAAAGCTCATCAATACGGTCAAGATGGCTGGTGTTTATCACTGGAATACGTGGCATGTTATTTCTCCGGCTTTCCAAATAAGATTACGAACCGAAATGTTGTGATTAAAAACACTCGGTTCTATACGTATGATTAAGCGCTTGCGCGTCGACGAATGACTTCAGTCGATGGGGCTTGGTCTTGGGTCTGAATCAGTTGAATATTGAATTCAATCTTTTTAAAGGCTTTGTTTAAACCATAACGGGCAATCTCTGCTTCATCGGTGATATCTATAGCAGTAGCCACCAGACCTTCACGTGTAGCAAAAGCAAAGTCATCCCAAAGGTATTGATCACCTTCAATATTGAATTGGGTGGTTAGTTTTCGATAACCTGGTGCTGAGACAAAATAATGCACATGTGATGGACGATTGCCATGACGACCCAAGTGATTTAAAAGTGCCTGAGTTGTCCCTTGAGGTGGACATCCATAACCTACAGGCATTGTCGTTTGAGCGACGTATTTGCCATTGGCATCGGTCAAAATGGTGCGACGTAAGTTAAAATCAGCTTGAGATTTGTCAAAAAAAGAATACGAACCTAAGCGATTGGCATGCCAAATTTCTACTTTAGCATTGGGAATGAGGTTGCCGTGATGATCTGTAACTGTACCTTCAATCAATAAGGTATCAATCAGATCAATTTCAGAACCATCATCCATACGGGCGAAACCGACTGATTCTGGTGCGCCAGCAACATAAAGTGGACCTTCGATGGTACGTGGTGTTCCACCTATAATGCCTGCTTTGGCATCAGCTTCATCAGCACGTAGATCTAAGAAATGCTCAAGTCCTAAACCTGCCGCCAAGAGTCCAAGTTCATTGGCTTGACCTGCATCAGTAAAATATTCCAGTCCTTTCCATAGTTCAGTCTGGGAAATATCGAGATCATCGATGGCTTGAAAAAGATCAGCGACTAAGCGAACCACAATTTGTTGAATACGAGGATTAACATTAGCTGTTGCTGTATCAATATTCATTTGTTTGACTAAGGCATCGATTTCTTTACGATTCATACTAAACTCCTTAAGTATGAGTGGTTTGGCATCGCATGCTGAATAAAATTTGCTTGCAACTTTGCTGCCCACTTTCCATGTTGTTGGCAACAAGACTTCTAGCTTAAACTGGTTTGAAAATTCATTTGGCTAACAGAATGTCATTCTTGGGTTGGCTTTGAATCACTTAAATTTTCAGTCTTGCTTTGCATCTTGCTTTTGATATACCTTAAAAGAATGAATGATCGCTGTCTAAGATCAAATTTGCATTTTTTTATATCTTAAAAGTATGGAGTTTGAGATGGAACTCAGGCATTTACGCTATTTTGTTGCTGTTGTAGAAGAACAGAGTTTTACCAAAGCGGCTGAAAAGCTTTATATTGCTCAACCCCCGTTGAGCAGACAGATTCAAAATCTTGAAAGTGAATTGGGTATCTCACTTTTTGAACGAGGAAGCCGTCCATTAAAAACCACTGAAGCGGGGCAATTTTTTTATCAACACGCCGTTAAACTTTTGTCTAATGCAGAAGAAGTCAAGTCGATGACCAAACGGATTGGTTTGATCGAAAAAACAGTCACCATGGGTTTTGTTGGCTCACTTTTGTACGGTTTGCTCCCTAAAATTGTTTATATGTTTCGACAACAGCAACCTCATTTAAAAATTGAATTGGTTGAAATGAGTACCAAAGATCAAATTCAAGCGCTAAAAGAGGGGCGTATTGATGTTGGATTTGGGCGTCTTAGGATTTCTGATCCTGCAGTTCGACGAGTTTTATTACGAGAAGAACCATTAATGTTGGCTGTTCATATTAGCCATCCTTTGGCTGATTCAAAAGGAACTTATTTTGCAGATATTGAAGATGAGAATTTATTTTTATACCCAAGCCATCCGAAACCCAACTTTTCAACACAGGTTCGTCATCTTTTCTCTGAACATGGTCTAGATCCTAAAAATCTCAAGGAGGTCCGTGAGATTCAATTGGCTTTGGGTCTAGTTGCAGCAGGAGAAGGTGTATGTGTTGTACCTGAAAGTGCAAAAACCATTCAATTGCCGAATCTAATCTATATCCCCATGTTGGACAGCTCTGCAAAAAGCCCTATCTTTATGGCGATTCGTTGTATGGATGAAAGCGAAGATATTCGATCTTTGTTTGATTGTATTTATCAAGTTTATGATTTGGAAGGGTTTCAATATGACCGTGCGAGTTTTAGCATAATGGATTAAATTAAAAATATTTAGGGGCTGTGGACATTTCATAAATGGCTTGCGTTGTAGGTTAAAATTGAGCAGGCAAGGCATGAAATGAAGAGAATAGTGAGACTATTTTTAAGTTTCATAACGCAGCCTGAGATAATTTTAGCCACAACCCTTCGGGACTAGCGTGTTTTGTGTCGCTTCGTCGTTACGAACTACTTATTTAGAATGACTAAATTTCGTTTTTCGCGCCTAGAATCGCCTAAAAAACACACCTAGTCGCAAACATAGACGAATTGTCCACAGACCCTAACCAAATCATCAGGCTTATTCGCATAATTCTCATTTGGATTGGCATTCCATCTAAAATCATCTGCTCATGCAAGCCTTCTCTCACTGGGAGAAGGGACTTTCATATTATTTTGTCTTCATTATTTTTGAATAAGGCAATCGTTATTCTAAAATATACAAATCGAGAATATTAATCGCTAAGCAATTAAAAAATGAATAATATTTTATATATTATGTGAAAAGTAACATATTGAAAATACAAAATAAGCTCTTTGCTTTGCTTAATAAATCTAAAAATAGCCATTTAAAAGTTCAAATAAAAAATAAATGAGCAAAAATATAAGGCTGAATTATTTTATTCAAGCTTTTTAATCTATTGTTTATTCAAATAAAAACATTAAACCGACTTTTTAGGTATGGATATATATGTAATCGGTTTTGGACAAAAAATAGCGCTTACGCCATTGTCTGAGAAAACTTAGATGACGTTTCTCAGCAGGAGGCTGAATATGCAATTAAATATCAATCGGATTGTCGATGACGCAAAATTTACTCCATTCCATTGGGGAGTTTTATTGTGGTGTTTATCTATCATTATTTTTGACGGTTATGATTTAGTCATTTATGGCGTAGCTTTACCATTGTTGATGCAAGAGTGGGGGCTTACCGCTGTGCAAGCCGGAATGCTTGCCAGTACAGCATTATTTGGCATGATGTTTGGTGCGATGAGTTTTGGGACTTTGTCGGATAAATTAGGTCGTAAAAAAACCATTATGATTTGTGTGGCGATTTTCAGTGGATTTACTTTTTTAGGTGCTTTTGCATCAACACCAATTGAATTTGGGATTTTACGATTCTTAGCAGGTCTTGGAATTGGTGGGGTGATGCCAAATGTGGTGGCATTGATGACTGAATATGCACCTAAACGTATTCGCAGCACATTGGTTGCAGTGATGTTTAGTGGATATGCGATTGGTGGCATGGCTTCAGCATTATTGGGAGCGTGGTTGGTGGTTGATTATGGCTGGAAAATTATGTTCTACATCGCCATCATTCCTTTTTTAGCGCTCCCTTTGATTTGGAAGTTTTTACCTGAGTCTTTGATGTATTTGACTCAACAAGAAAAAAATGACCAAGTCCGTGAGATTGTGCAAAAAATTGCCCCGCAACAAGATTTAACAGCATCCACTCAGTTTGTGCTGAATGAAGTCACTGCTGAGGATCAAGCACCATTACGTGCGCTATTTCAACAAGGACGTACTTTTAGCACCTTCATGTTTTGGATTGCATTTTTCATGTGTTTATTGATGGTTTATGCATTAGGCAGTTGGTTACCAAAGCTGATGATTCAGGCAGGTTATTCATTGGGTGCAAGTATGATTTTCTTATTTGCACTGAATATTGGCGGAATGGTCGGTGCAATTGGTGGTGGTGCATTGGCAGATAAATTTCATATTAAACCTGTATTAACCATCATGTTTGCTGTTGGTGCTATGGCACTCATTTTGCTCGGTTTTAAAAGCCCACAGGCTGTACTTTATACACTTATTGCGATAGCAGGTGCAGCAACAATCGGCTCGCAAATCTTACTTTATACCTTTGTTGCTCAATTTTATCCTGCGGCTGTTCGTTCCACAGGTATGGGATGGGCATCGGGTATTGGACGTATCGGTGCAATTGTAGGTCCAGTCCTCACTGGCGCACTGCTCACGTTTGAACTTCCTCATCAAATGAATTTTCTTGTGATTGCAATTCCAGGTGTAATTGCTGCATTTGCAATATTTTTAGTCAACTTAAAAGCTTCTGTCGAAAAAAATACAGTGCTTTCAGCAACTTCACAGCAACAAAATATTGTTGGCAATACTACAAATTAATCGATTTTTCAGCCTGAATCACGGAGATTAAGGCTGGTTCAAAATAATCAATCGTAGAGAATAGGATGCTTTCTACAATGAAAAAATTTAACTATAACGTCGTTTTAGTTTCAATCGGTTTATTTAGTCTAAATATGGCTCATGCATATTCACTTTCAGAAGTTGAACAATTAAGGAGTGAAGTCAAACAGTTGCGTGAAATGATTGAGCAGCATCAGAAACAGCAAAATCAAGCTGTTCAACTGATACAAAATCAGCCACAGGCTAATCCGATAACAGCGACAAATTCATCAACATCATCCTGGTTAATACGTTCTAAAGCAGGCGCTGAAATGAGTCTATACGGCAATGTCCGTGCAGACTTGTTATATCAGTCAGAAGGAGGAAGTGCTGAGCGGCTTTATAATCAAATCAATACCGTTCCACTGAAAGGCAATAACGAAAGCAGTGATGTACTAAAATCAACCCTAGCTGCAACGCGCATAGGCTTAGATTTTAAAACCGCAGATCAGGATGTAAATGCAAAGATAGAAGTTGATTTCTTGGGAGCAAATGATGCATTGAGGATTCGACATGCCTATTTTAATTATGGTTCATGGTTGGTTGGTCAAACTTGGTCAAATTTTGCAGTTCCAGATTATATGCCAGAAACGATTGATGCTTTGGGCTATGTTGGCGGGGCAGTGAAGCGTGATGCACAAGTCCGTTATACGCATAAATTTAATGCTGAAACACAACTTGTCAGCGCTGTGGAGGATTCAAAAGATGCACTATCCATTATGCGCTTGCCAGTATTTTCTACACGACTGAATCATAGCTTTGCAGATCGTGCGGGGACTATGAGTTTAAGGGCAATGATGAGTCAAAAGCGGACTACAACCGATGATGAATTGGCATGGGGTGTGGGTATCGGGGCAAAATATGAACTGAGTACAAAGACCACATTAAAAGCAGATTATTATCATGTAAAAGGAGACTCTAGTTTGGTGTCATGGACCAATGCTGGTTTTTCTGTGGATGCCAGCAAAAAAATCATGGCATTGAATGAATTTGACTCTATCACTCTGGGTGTGACCCAACAGTTTAATCCACAATGGCGTTCGACTTTGGGCTATGGTTATATGAAAGCAGATGAAAATCAGAAATATATTCAATATTTGAGTGATCCTACAAAAGCCAATAAGCATGTGTGGCAGGCTTGGGCAAATGTATTTTATAGCCCGAAAAAACCATTAAGCTTTGGATTGGAATATGTCTATGGTGAGCGTCAGGCTTTTGCTGCTGGTGCAAATGGACAAGATACAGGCGAAGATAATCGTTTTAATGCAGTGGCAATGTATAATTTTTAAAGCAAGATTTTAAAGGCTGAGTTTTAAAATCCTCGTTTAATTTGCTTTAAACGAGGATTTTTTATAAATATCGCTTATGCAGACTGTTTTAGAAAAGAGCGAATTTCTTGACTAAACTTGACAGGTTCAGTGATAAGAGGAGTATGTCCGGACCGTTTAAATATAATATTTTTGGCATTGATCAAACTATTGGAAACTTGCATTTGTCCTTCAGCTGGATACAGTGAAGACTTTTCACCAATAAAGAAGGTCGTAGGGCAAGCCAATTGGGCAATGGCATCACGATAATCTTCATCATGATTGAGATAATTGTCGATATACCACGTTAAATAGTCCATGCGACGGATAGGCAGTAAGTGTTTTTGGAGTTGTGGATGTTTTAAGGCTAAATTAAACATAAATGGACTTAATTTATTACTGCCTTGAATCTTAATGAAATTCAACCAAATTTGAATCAGTTCTGTTCTTGGCTCAATCGGCAATTCATCGACAAAACGATACTGAGAATACTGATGTAAAAAGTCAGAAAAATCTTTGAGTAAGCGCTTTATTTTAAAATATTTTTTGCCAAATAAACCAAATTCCCAAGTATCGTCTGTTGGAATTTTAGGGGTTTGGTCGATATGTAAATAAGCTTTTAATTTGCCAGCTAAATTCCCATACTGCATACCATGCATTGCTGTGGTTGCACCCATGGAATAACCCATGAGAATAAAATTATCTAAATTCAGTTGATCAATTAAGCTGTCAAGGTCACGCCAGTGATTTGATATTGCATCTATATCTTGTGGAATATTACACGTCTTCGAGCCACCAAAACCACGCCAGTCGGGGATATAAAATTTGTATTGTTTAATGTTGGGTAATAAAAAGGGTAACCACTGCCAGCTATGCATGCCTAAACCAGACAAAACAACTACAGGCTCGCCTTGACCAATTTCACGGACAAATAATTTCTCACCATCAGGCATTGTATAGTGTGGCATGCATATTCCTACGGATTGTCTTTATTCTCAAATGCTTTTAGTCGTGGAATCACTTCATTGAGCCAGTTGATCCAGCCAGTTTCCAAGTCTATTCCCAATTGTAAAATCATTTTATGGATATATAAAGTACGATCAAGTGTCTCTGTGTGTTCAAAATCTTTGGAAAAAATTTGAAGATAGAGTTTTAAATTTTCTTGATGCAATTTTAAATGACGTTCTAATTCAGGTAAAACAGTATTTCCACCAAATTGTGCTTCAGCACGTAAGCGCACCATAAGCTCTTCACGAAGTTGAGCAGGCTGTCCTTGCTTAACCATCCAGTCAGCCAACTCGACACGCCCAAGTTGTTCAACCTGATAGGTTTTTTTACGACCTTGATCCGCCTGATCTTCTAAAGTCGAAATCCAGCCTTTTTTTTGCATGCCGTTGAGTTCACGGTATATTTGCTGATGGGTCGCATTCCAAAAGAATCCCATGGATCGGTCAAAGCGTCGAGCCAACTCAAAACCTGTGCTTGGTTTTTCGATCAGACTGGTCAATAAAACATGGGCTAATGACATTGTGTAATATTAGGTCAATAAAATGAATATAAAGTCATTATGCAACATGTTGCATAAAAATCAAATCTCGATTATAAATACCCAAACTATGCAACTTGTTGCATTAAAAAATATTAGACTTTTTCATCAGATTGATAGCTAGCGAATGCACGCCAAGGAGTTTACATGTCTAATTATCCGCATCTACTTGCGCCTTTAGATTTAGGCTTTACCACATTAAAGAATAGAGTGTTGATGGGTTCTATGCACGTTGGACTGGAAGAAGTTCAAGGTGGATATGAGCGTATGGCTGCATTTTATGCAGAACGTGCTGCAGGTGGTGTAGGACTGATTGTTACAGGTGGTATTTCACCCAATGATCATGGTGTAACATTTTTTGGTGGTTCAAAATTAGATCATTTAGAAGAAGCAGAAAAACATAAAGTCATTACTCAAGCAGTTCATGATGCTGGAGGGAAAATTGCACTACAAATTTTACATACTGGACGTTACTCTTATCAGCCTGAAAACGTTGCACCTTCAGCGATTCAAGCCCCAATTAATCCAACCAAGCCACATGCACTAACGTCAGCAGAAGTTCATCAAACGATTGCAGACTTTGCCAATTGTGCCCGATTGTCACAAATTGCAGGCTATGACGGTGTAGAAATTATGGGATCAGAAGGTTATCTGATCAACGAGTTTATTGCTGCAAGAACCAATCACCGTGATGATGAGTGGGGTGGCAGTTATGAAAACCGTATCCGTTTTCCGATTGAAATCGTAAGAAGAACACGCCAAGAGGTAGGTGAAAACTTTATTATTATTTATCGCTTGTCTATGTTGGACTTGGTTGAAGGTGGTTCTACGCTCGAAGAAGTCATTCACTTGGCGAAAGAAATTGAAAAAGCTGGTGCAACGATTATCAATACTGGAATCGGTTGGCATGAAGCACGAATCCCGACGATTGCGACCAAAGTACCTCGTGCAGCGTTTACTTGGGTGACTAAAAAATTAAAAGGTTCTGTTAAAGTACCTTTAATCACATCGAACCGTATCAATACCCCAGAAATGGCTGAGCATGTCTTGGCTCAAGGCGATGCTGATATGATTTCTATGGCGCGTCCGATGCTTGCAGATTCTCATTTTGTGCAAAAGGCTGAACAAGGTCGTGCAGATGAAATTAATACTTGCATTGGTTGTAATCAGGCGTGCCTAGATCATATTTTCTCCATGAAAATTGCTACATGTTTAGTCAATCCACGTGCTTGCTATGAAACTGAACTGATTTTTAAGCAATCCGATGTTATTAAAAATATCGCCGTGATTGGTGCAGGACCTGCTGGTTTAAGCTTTGCAACGTATGCTGCAGATCGTGGGCATAAAGTCACCGTTTTTGAAGCATCTAATCAGATTGGTGGTCAGTTCAACATTGCCAAAACCATTCCAGGTAAAGAAGAGTTCTATGAAACCTTACGTTATTTCAAACGTAAAATTGAATTACAACCCAACATTAAACTGGTACTCAACCATACTGCGACATATGAAGAATTGAATGCTGCAAAGTTTGATGAAATTGTTGTGGCTACAGGTGTGACACCACGCCATCTAAATATTGAAGGCATTGATCATCCGAAAGTATTGTCCTATATCGAGGTTTTACGCGATCGTAAACCTGTTGGCAAAAAAGTCGCAATCATCGGCGCAGGCGGTATTGGCTTTGATACCGCTGAGTACCTTTCACATGAAGGTGAGAGTGGCAGTTTAAATCCTCAGAAATTCTATGATGAATGGGGGATTGACACATCTTATGCGCATGTGGGTGGCTTAAAGCAGCCAGAAGTTGAGCAATCGCCTCGTGAAATCTATTTACTGCAACGTAAAACCAATTCTGTGGGTGCAGGTTTAGGTAAGACAACTGGATGGATTCATCGTACAGGTCTTAAACATCGTCATGTCAATATGATCCCAGGTGCACGTTATGACAAGATTGATGATCAAGGCTTGCATATTACCGTTGGTGACAAGGTCATGATTTTAGATGTTGATCATGTGGTGATTTGTGCTGGACAAGAGCCATTTACTGCGATGTTTGATCAACTTCAAGCGGAAGGAAAATCAGTTCATTTAATTGGTGGCGCGAAGGAAGCGGGAGAATTGGATGCTAAACGTGCGATTCGTCAAGGCGCAGAATTAGCAGCAGTGATTTAATCCAATTTAAAAACTTAATCAAAATCCTCTCTTTGTTGAATTGTCTTTAAGACTTTTATTAGGGAGGATTCTATTCAGGATGAAAGAAATGAGTTTTACACAAAGCAAATCTGCAATACAAAAATGGCATCAGATGCTAGAAAACCGTGATATGAGTATTTTAAATGAACTGCTTGCGGATGATGTGGTTTTTCGCTCGCCAGTGGCTTATCACCCATATGAAGGGAAGCAAGTTGTTTTTTTTATTTTAAGCAATGTGATCCAAATTTTTGAAAATTTTACCTATCATCGAGAGTTTTATACAGACGATGAGCAGAGTGTAGTGTTAGAGTTTTCAGCCAATGTTGCTGAGAAAAAGTTAAAAGGGATTGATATGATTCGTTTTAATGAGGCTGGAAAAATTGTAGATTTTGAAGTGATGATTCGCCCGAAAAGTGGATTGGAAGCTTTGGCTGCCCAAATGGGGCAACGAATGGCTGCCTTTATACCCAAAGCATAATGGTATAAATAAATAGTGGGAGCGTTGACTCCCATATTTAAAGTATGATTATCATAAATAAAAAGTTGAGGTGGAAAATGTCTGTACTCCATAAGTTTACCGAGATTACCCAAAGTTTATTAGATCAAGTGACTGGCGCTGAATTGCCAAAGTTGTATTTTAATCAGCAAGGTGCAATGTCTGAGATCTTAGATAAACTACCTCAATTACAAGACAAATATCGTCCTACACCCTGGTTGACCAATACACACGCACACCTTTTATATTTTGATTTAATTAAAAAAAAGACAGTTAAGTTGCAATATGATCGGATTGATCAAATCACTATGCAAGATGGAGGCATTACTGCTATTGCATGGTATGGTTATGATTTACCTGAAGATACACCGACCATTGTGATCATGCATACCATTACTGGAACGCCAGAAAGTATGCGTGAGTTGGTCAAAGATTTACATGAATATACGGGTTGGCGAATTGCACTATGTTTACGCCGTGGGCATGCAGGTCTACCTATGCCTGTTCCGTTGATGTCAATTTTTGGTTCAACATCCGATCTAAAAGAGCAATTGAGCTATATACAGGATTTATTTCCACAGACTGAATTGTTTGCGGTGGGATCATCCGCAGGTACTGGATTGTTGGTCCGCTATTTGGGTGAGCAAGGTTTAGATACACCATTTAAAGCAGCATTTGCGATGTGCCCGGGCTATGATACTGAAATTGGTTTTGAAAATGTACATCCTTTTTATACCAAGGTAATGACCAAAAAATTGTTTAAAGCATTTATCACGCCTTATACACAAACGTGGACACCAGTGCATTCAGTAAAAAATGTATTGAGAACCAAAACATTACAAGAGTTTCAAACTGAATATTTTGAAATGGCTGGTTTTTCAGATTATGAAAGTTATTCAAAAGCCACTAATCCTATTTATGTTTTTGAAAATGTTAAAATTCCATTAATGATTTTGAATGCAGAAGATGACCCAGTATGCTCAATTAAAAACTTGGAACCTTATAAGGAAACCATTCAGAATATGGATAACGTGGTGGTGGTAACAACCAAAAAGGGTAGTCATTGTGGTTTTTATGAGGGCTTACATACCAGATCTTGGGCTTCACGTTTAATGGCGGACTTTCTAAAACAGTATTCAGTATAGTCAATCTGTTGAAAAAACCATACTGTAAAATATCGTTTCTCTTAATCACTAAAATGAATGCGATCAATATATTGTATGATGATCTAAAGCTTGCACTGCCACGTTTTACATCTAAAGTTTAAATTTTTTTGCGCAGGCGATGACTCACTTTTCAGAGATGAAAAGTGACAAAAATCTTTCGTTGAGCGCGGGGTAAATCCTATACCCCCGCTCAACATGGCGACATCCATGTCACCTCACGATAGCACGATCACCTATGATTCAAAAGGGCAAAATAAATGAATCATTAAAATCTTATAAAAAGAATAAATTTTATTTAATATCAGTAGTATATAAATATTACTTGTGTGAATAATTAGGCGGTTTTACTATATCTTAGTATTATATTTGTTATGAAGATTATAAGTAGCAAAAAAAACCAGTCATGAATGACTGGTTTTTTGCTTAAAAACTAGTTCTTTGTTGAAAAATAAGCTTTTAGTTTTTCAATGCAGGTGTAGCTGCAGCGATTGCAGCAGCAACTGCGTCATCTTCAGATTGAGCAGTGCCAGAGTTTGCTTTCGGAGCAGTCTGGGTCTTTGGTGCAGTTTGAGCTGTTTCAGTCTTCACTGACTCTGCTTTTGCCGGTTTAGCTTCTGTTGCAGCAGGTTTATTTTCAGCAGCCTGTGTTGTTGCAAGCGCTTCATGCGTTGGTTCACGACGAATTTCTGTTGTTGTATTCGCTGTTTCAGTACGTTCAACTTCTACATGCGCAGGAATTTCGACTTGTTGAGTATTTTGTTCAGCACTCGGTAAGCTTTCAAATTGAGCTGGTTCAGATGCCGCTGTTTGAGCAGTTTCAACTTTCTCTTGCTCAGTCTCTTTCGGCTCTTCTTTTTTTACACAAGCAGATACAAGTAGTGCTGTCGCAATTGCGCCACAAATTAAAAATTTCTTATTCATAATTACTCAAAACAAAACAGATTAGAGAGATGTTAACTAGTATAACAGCAAAATGATATTTAAAAATCACCTTATCAAGTGCTAAATTTTTATTGGAAATGCTGATAGAATAGCCAATTGTTTATTGTTCTATGAATTGATGTGAATTGACTTTGCTTTCTTGGTACAAGGTAAAGTAAAATCGCACAACATTGTAGGCCAATTTAGGCTCCATTGTACGAGAAACTTGATGACCCATTTTATATTCGTCACTGGTGGTGTTGTATCATCACTAGGTAAAGGTATTTCAGCTGCTTCAGTTGCTGCACTTTTAGAAGCCCGTGGTTTAAAAGTAACCATGGTCAAAATGGATCCATACATTAATGTCGATCCTGGGACGATGAGCCCATTCCAGCACGGTGAAGTATTTGTCACAGAAGATGGTGCTGAAACTGATTTAGATTTGGGTTATTACGAACGTTTCTTACGTCGTGCCAAAATGACCAAATTGAATAACTTTACGTCTGGTCGTGTATATCAAGATGTTTTGAATAAAGAACGTCGTGGTGATTATCTCGGTGGTACAGTCCAAGTTATTCCACATATTACGGATAATATTAAAGAGCGTGTACTTCGTGCAGGCGAAGGTTATGACGTTGCTATCGTTGAAATCGGTGGTACAGTCGGTGACATTGAATCCCTCCCATTCATGGAATCTGTACGTCAGTTGATGGTTGAGCTTGGTCATAAACGTACCATGTTAATGCATTTGACTTTATTACCTTATATCAAGTCTGCTGCTGAACTTAAAACTAAGCCAACTCAACATTCAGTGAAAGAGTTATTGTCGATTGGTATTCAGCCTGACATTTTGATTTGTCGTACTGAGCATGATGTTGATGCCGATACCACACGTAAAATTGCACTCTTTACCAACGTTGAAGCGCGTGCGGTTGTGGTCTGTAAAGATGCACGTTCGATTTATCAAATTCCACGTACATTCTACGAACAAAATGTTGATGATTTAATCTGTGAACGTTTTGGTTATATCAACTTGCCAGAAGCAGATCTTGCAGACTGGGATCACGTTGTAGAAGCTTTACTTAATCCTGAATACACCATTCGTGTTGCAATGGTCGGTAAATACGTTGAATTGCCAGATGCTTATAAATCTGTCAATGAAGCACTTTTACATGCTGGTATTCAAAATCGCGTTAAAGTTCAAATTGATTATATCAATGCAGAAGAATTGGAAAGCCAAAATCCTGCTGAAATCTTAAAAGATGTCGATGCGATCTTGGTACCTGGTGGCTTTGGTGAGCGTGGTACTGAAGGCAAAATGCAAGCTATTCAATATGCACGTGAAAACAAAGTACCATTTTTGGGTATTTGCTTGGGTATGCAATTGGCTGTGATTGAGTTTGCTCGTCATGTTGCAGGTATGCCAGAAGCAACGTCTACAGAATTTAATCGTTCAACAAAATTCCCATTGATTGGTTTAATCACTGAATGGTTAGACGAACGTGGTGAAATTCAGCATCGTAGCACTGAGTCAAATCTGGGTGGAACAATGCGTTTAGGTGCACAAACATCCGAGTTGGTTGAAGGCACTAAAACACGTGAAGTGTATGCGAAAGCAGAAATTACTGAACGCCATCGCCATCGCTATGAAATGAACGATCGTTTCATTCCTGCAATTGAACAAGCAGGTATGAAAATTTCAGGCTATTCAACTGCGCAACATCTTGTTGAAACAGTAGAAATTCCTGACCATCCTTGGTTTATTGCTGTACAAT
Organism: Acinetobacter sp. Tol 5; assembly: GCF_019702905.1. Classification (NCBI taxonomy): domain Bacteria; kingdom Pseudomonadati; phylum Pseudomonadota; class Gammaproteobacteria; order Moraxellales; family Moraxellaceae; genus Acinetobacter; species Acinetobacter sp. Tol 5. The sequence continues at coordinate 2,158,750 of NZ_AP024708.1, forward strand.
TCCATCCAGAATTTACAAGTTCACCACGTGATGGGCATCCATTATTTGCTAGTTTTATCGATGCCGCAAAAAAGCAGCACCAAAACAGTAAGTAAGTGTGTAAAACAAACTAGGAAGTTTAAATGTCACAATTAAAACCACAAGAAATTGTACGTTTAGGCGATATACAAATGGCAAATCACTTGCCATTTGTACTATTCGGCGGAATGAACGTACTTGAGTCGAAAGACTTGGCTTTTGAAATTGCAGAGACTTATGTCGATATTTGTACCCGCTTAAATATCCCTTATGTATTTAAAGCCAGTTTTGATAAAGCCAATCGCTCAAGCTTACATTCATTCCGTGGTCCAGGTTTGGAAAAGGGAATTGAATGGTTAGCCGACATTAAAAAACATTTTAATGTGCCGATTATTACAGATGTTCACGAACCTTACCAAGCTGCACCTGTCGCTGAAGTGGCAGATATCATTCAGCTTCCTGCATTTTTAAGTCGTCAGACAGATTTGGTTGAAGCAATGGCGAAAACACAAGCCATTATCAACATCAAAAAAGCACAATTCCTTTCTCCGCGTGAAATGAGCCATATTCTCAACAAGTGTTTAGAAGCTGGTAATGACAAACTCATTCTGTGCGAGCGTGGTACATCATTTGGCTACAATAACTTGGTTGTTGATATGCTTGGTTTTGATACCATGAAAGAAATGAATGTTCCTGTATTTTTTGATGTCACCCATGCCTTACAAACACCAGGCGGTCGTGCAGATTCAGCGGGTGGACGCCGTGCGCAAATCACTACATTGGCGCGAGCAGGTATGGCAACAGGTTTGGCTGGGTTGTTCTTGGAAGCACATCCAGATCCTGAAAAAGCAAAATGTGATGGACCTTGTGCATTGCGTATGTCTCAACTTGAGCCATTCTTAGCACAATTAAAAGAATTGGATACCTTAGTTAAAGGTTTCAAAAAGTTAGATACTCATTGATGCCCTTAAACAGCATCTTATTTTTAATCAACTGAGGAATTATTCATGAGCCAAATCGTTGACATTCGTGCACGTGAAATTTTGGACTCTCGTGGTAACCCAACCATCGAAGCAGACGTAATCCTAGACTCTGGCGTTGTTGGCCGTGCATGTGCACCATCTGGTGCTTCAACTGGTTCTCGTGAAGCTTTAGAACTTCGTGACGGTGACAAATCACGTTACTTAGGTAAAGGTGTTCGCACTGCAGTTCAAAACGTAAATGGTCAAATCAAAGACTTATTAAAAGGTCAAAACGTATTTGAACAAAAAGCGCTTGATGACAAAATGATTGCGCTTGATGGCACTGAAAATAAAGAAAAATTAGGTGCAAACGCAACTTTGGCTGTATCTTTGGCTGCTGCACGTGCTGCTGCAACTGAGAAAAAAACTGAGTTGTTCCAATACATCGCAGACTTACGTGGTCAAACAACTTTGACTATGCCAGTTCCAATGATGAATATTTTGAACGGTGGTGCTCATGCAGATAATACTGTTGATATCCAAGAGTTCATGATTGAGCCTGTAGGCTTCACTTCATTTGCTGAATCTTTGCGTGCTGGTGCGGAAATTTTCCATGCTTTGAAATCTGTATTGAAAAAGCAAGGTTTAAACACTGCGGTGGGTGACGAAGGTGGTTTTGCACCAAACTTACGTTCAAACGAAGAAGCGATTACAGTTATCCTTTCTGCTATTGAAACCACAGGTTATAAAGCGGGTTCTGACATCATGTTAGCGCTTGACTGTGCATCTTCTGAATTCTACAAGAATGGTCAATACATTCTTGCTGGAGAAGGCAACAAAGCATTTACAAGCAACCAGTTTGCAGACTACTTAGCTGGTCTTGTAAAACAATATCCAATTATCTCAATCGAAGATGGTTTGGATGAGTCTGATTGGGAAGGTTGGAGTTATTTGACTTCTATTCTCGGTGATAAAATCCAATTGGTTGGTGACGATTTGTTTGTAACTAATCCTAAGATTTTACAACGTGGTATTGATGAGAAAGTTGGTAACTCGATCTTAATCAAATACAACCAAATTGGTACATTGTCAGAAACTTTAGATGCGATTTATCTTGCTAAAGCAAATGGTTATAGCACAGTTATTTCACATCGTTCTGGTGAAACAGAAGATTCTACAATTGCAGACTTGGCTGTAGGTACTGCTGCTGGTCAAATCAAGACAGGTTCACTTTGCCGTTCTGACCGTGTTGCAAAATATAACCAATTACTTCGTATTGAAGAGTTGACTCATGCAGCTTATCGCGGTAAAGCTGAATTCAAAGGTCTGAATTAATCTCTTTGAAATGTTAGAAGTCTTTAAAACTACTTCAAGTAAAGTGATTGCAATACTGGCGATTTTAATCGTTGCAGTATTGCAATATCGCTTCTGGTTTGGTGAGGGAGGTCATTTTCCTCACCAAGCTTTAGTACAGCAAATTGAACAGCAAGCTGAAGTCAATGCTGATCTAAAAGAACGTAACCGTATTCTCGCTGCTGAAGTGTATGATTTGAAAAATGGTTCTGAGGCCATAGAAGAACATGCACGTTTAGATCTCGGTCTAGTGAAGCCACATGAAACATTTGTACAAATGAGTACGATTAGTACCCATTATAAGCAGATTTATACAGATCCAAATGTAGACTTAAGAACCAATGAAGACGATAACGAACCTGTACCAGACCAACCGTAAAATTTGGGCAATTGTCCCGGCTGCTGGCTCAGGTCGTCGTTTTTCAAAAACAGAACTTAAGCAATATCAAATTATTCAAAATAAAACAGTCTTAGCGCATACCATCGACCGTTTAAATGAATTGCCACTTGCGGGTTATGTACTTGCAATTGGTGAGCAAGATCATTATGCCCAGACATTGGCTCTAAAAAATAAACATTTAAGTCATTTTTGTTTAGGTGGCAATGAGCGTGTTGACTCCGTGCTAAATGCATTAAGCTATCTTGAACAATTTGCCCAACCTGATGATTTTGTCTTTGTACATGATGCTGCACGTCCATGTGTAACACGTGAGTGTCTTGTCAATCTACTTAATACAGCAATCAACTTAAATAGCAATGCGATTCTTGCAATCCCTGTGAGAGATACCTTAAAGCGTGTTGATCAGCAACATAATATTGTTAAAACAGTGAATCGTGATCAATTGTGGCAAGCACAAACGCCTCAAATTTCAACATTTTCAATTTTAAAAACAGCCATTGAAACAGCGCTTAACGATGGAGTCATGATTACAGATGAAGCGAGTGCTTTAGAACATAGTAATCACACTGTCCAAGTCGTGATGGGACGTTCAGATAATATTAAAATCACTTATCCTGACGATTTAGAGTTGGCAAAGTTAATTTTACAATCACAAATAATGCATTAAAAAACTGAGAAATTAAAAATAATTCTCAAAGGATAGATGTTCTCCTTGAATATTTATCTCTATAATTTGGCTAGATTAAGCTAGGTTTAAGATTTGCATTTATGACACCATCGCCCCAGTATAAGTTTTTACGTCAGTCCGTTCGAGATGGTTTAAGTATTAATCAGAAGATGTCGAGATGGGATAAATTGCATCTTGACCCATGGTTATTGGGCTTATTAATCATCAATGCTGTTCTTGGTTTGTTGATGGTTTATAGTGCTTCTTCGGAAGACATGACTATGGTGATTCGTCAAGCTGTCAGCTTTGGTGTGGGTTTTGTTTTATTGTTTGTCTGTGCACAGATTCCACCCAAAGTTTATCAAGCGATTAGCCCATGGTTCTATCTATTTGCCATTCTATTACTGATTTTGGTCTTACTGATTGGTGACGTACGCTTAGGTGCAAAACGTTGGTTAACCATACCCGGTATTGGCAGTATGCAACCCAGTGAGTTTATGAAGTTTGCAATGCCTTTAATGATGGCATGGTATTTTGCACGAAATCCTTTACCTCCCAAGTTTAGACATATTGTGGTGGCTTTGATGATTATGGTAGTGCCATTTGTATTGGCACTACTGCAGCCAGACTTGGCGATAGGTATTGTGATTGGTGGGGTTTTCGCCTTATTTCTCAGTGGCATGTCATGGACTTTAATTATTGGTACACTGGCTGCATTAGCAATGGCTTTTCCATTAATTTGGACATTTGTCTTGCAAGCATATCAAAAGAAACGAATTATGACTTTGTTTGATCCTGAGTCCGATGCACTGGGAGCTGGTTGGAATATTATTCAGTCTAAAATTGCAATTGGTTCGGGGGGCATGACAGGGCGAGGATTCTTGGAAGGGACACAGTCTCAATTAGGCTACTTACCAGAACACCATACCGATTTTATCATGTCGACATATGCAGAAGAATTTGGCTTTATTGGAGTATTTTTCTTATTTGCCTTGTATACCGCGATGATTTTTAGATGCATGATCATTAGCTTAAATAGCTTTCATAATTATGGACGTCTGTTGGCTGGAACAATTGGCTTATCCTTATTCTTCTATGTTTTTGTAAACTCTGGTATGGTGAGTGGAATTTTGCCTGTAACAGGCGATCCTTTACCTTTGATGAGTTATGGCGGTTCAGCCGTGATTGCTTTGTTGGCAAGTTTTGGGATTGTAATGTCCATCCATACCCATCGATAATTTTATCCTTAAGCTGATGATGACAAAGCTCGCTGAATCTTTATAGATGAAGCGAGCTTTTTTAATTTAAGCGATATGATCAGTCATAATTATTTACTTTATGGTTAGACTGGCTGAATGAATATTCATACAGATAATTCATTCTAAGTGAGTTTTTCAACAGATTAGCGCTCTATAGACTATTCAATTTAGAAGTGTATAAGAAGCATAAAGGGGTAAAATATATTCTATGATCATTATCAGTGAATATTCTTGCTTTTTGAGCTGAGCAAGACTTTTATCACAACACTGTTTGCTAAAAGCGAGACACCTTAATATGTGTTCTAAGAAAAATTTGCTATTAGAAGATATAAAACTAAATAATTCAAAAGTATAAATCATAGTGACAGTTCCATACGAAATCTGTGTTGCCAAATTATTTCTAAGTGCTACATTAAAAGAGTGGCAAAAATTCAGATTAGAATAGATAACTTTTTATTATAAGACGATAAATTCGTATAAGGTCGGTTCAGTATGCATATCATCATCATGGGCGCAGGTGTTATTGGTACAACATCGGCATATTATCTCAAACAAGCGGGTCATGAGGTCACTGTAATTGACCGTCAACCGAATGTAGCACTTGAAACAAGTTTTGCGAATGCAGGTCAAATTTCTCCAGGTTATGCCTCTCCTTGGGCTGCTCCAGGGATTCCTTTAAAAGCATTTAAATGGATGTTTCAACCTCATTCGCCGCTCGCCATTAAACTAACTGGAGATATGTATCAGTATCAGTGGATGGTACAAATGTTAGCTGAATGTAATATCAATCGCTATCAAATCAACAAAGAGCGAATGGTGAGAATTTCAGAATATAGCCGTGATTGCTTAGATGAACTGCGTGCAGAAACCCAAATTCATTTTGATGAACGTCAGCTTGGGACATTGCAACTGTTTCGTAAGCAGCAGCAATTAGATGTGGCAGGCAAAGACACGGAAGTATTAAAGCATGAAGGTGTGCCATTTGAATTATTAGATAAAGCTGGTGTGATCAAAGCAGAACCTGCATTGGCGCATGCGACTGTTGATTTTGTTGGTGGTTTGCGCTTGCCTAATGATCAAACAGGGGATTGCCAAAAATTTACCACTGAATTAGCAGAACTCGCTGCGCAGCAAGGTGTAAATTTTCTTTTTAATACAGTGATTGAAACAATTGAAAAAGATTCAGATCGAATTACAGCCATTAAACTCAAAGATGGCAGTACATTGAAAGGTGATGTCTATGTAATGGCATTGGGCAGTTATAGTCATGAGATGTTAAAACAACTTAATATTGATGCGCCCGTATATCCTTTAAAAGGTTATTCGATCACCACAAAGATTATTGATCCAGCATTATCACCAATCTCCACGATCTTAGATGAGTCTTATAAAATTGCTTTAACACGTTTTGATGACCGTATTCGAGTTGGAGGAATGGCTGAAATTAATGGTTTTGATCGCTCTTTAAAAGCAAGCCGTGAAGATACCTTGCTGATGGTACTCCAGCAATTATTTCCAAATGCCAGTGATATTACGGATGCACATTTTTGGACGGGTTTAAGACCTGCAACGCCTGATGGTACGCCGATTGTTGGTAAAACCAAGTATCAAAACCTATATACCAATACTGGACATGGCACATTGGGTTGGACCATGTCTTGCGGTTCAGCAAAACTACTCTCCGATATTATTTCAGGAACAACACCACAAATTGAATACGATGATTTGAACGTGTTTCGATATGATGCAGTAAATAATTAATTACATTTAAGAAAGAATCAATGAGCCAACATATTTTGGTGCACGAAATCACTTTCAGCAATGAGCATTTTTGGCATTGGTTTATTGCATTATTACGTGGTTTTGATGAAGAAAAAGAATTGAATTTGGATGAGGCGATTGAGGAGAAGACAGGAATAGATCTTTATAGCAAAGAGCTTGAAGCATGGTATAGGTCTTTTTTACCTGAACATACTGATCGGGAAATGCGGTATTATCATTTAGCAATTCATTCTAAACTCTACATTGATATTCAATTTACACCAGAGGAAATTCGTTATTTTCTCAATGATCTGTATATCGGCAATATTGGCGGGCATTTTGAAGCATGGTTTTTGAGTTTGAAAGAGTTTCAACGCTTACAATCGACAGATTTAGATTTCTTATTGTTGCTACCGATGCTTGCTGTTGAACAGAACCAGTTAAAGGTTGTCACAGAGCTGATTGCCAAGCGATTATCGAATATAAAATCTTTTCAAGGTTATGAAGAATATATTGCCAGCTGTATAGTGAATGGTTTGATCATTCAAAATGATTTTTATCTGGATGAGGATGTTGGAGTGTGTAATCACCAAAATCATAGTGTACGTAATTTGCAACAGCACCCTGATGATATGGAACATATCCAAAAGTTAAATGAACTGTTAAATACAATCTAAAGATTAAATTTCAGACTACAGTTGATCGACTTTACAGTCCGATAATGGGTAAAGTGGAATAAGATCAGATGTAATCACAAATTTAATCAACAAATCTAGTCAAGATTATCGAGTAGAAAATGAATGCGTTAAAAGTTTTACGTTTTGCTGTAGATGGTATAGCTGTAATCGCGAATACTCAGAATCGTCAGATTCAACATTTATTAGATAATTTTTCAGCTTATGCCTATGAGTCAGAATTTGAAAGAATAATGTATTTTTCCGCGACTGATTTATACGTAGAATTAAAACTGGATGCATCACATATACAATTGTTGGTCAATTCTTGGACAGGTGAGACTTATACACAATGCAATATGAGTGTAGAACTCAGTGAAGCATTGGTTTCTGAAAGTGGAGTCGCGTTGATTTTAACTGAGCAAGATATTGATGAAGCTATTTGGTTGGAGCACTTATACGCTGAAAATATGGCTGAACTCGATGTAGCATTGACCAAAATTGAGCAAACAGCACAATTAGAACAAAACAGTATTCAAGCTTATATTTTAAGATTCTTGACGGACGAGGATAAACAGCAATTTTTAGCAGAGTTTGGTAAAGCAGAATAATTTTTACGATTCATTACCGCAAAAGTGTATCTATTTTATTCAAAATGGCATATACATTGCTATATAAAAGGAAAGATGATTGCAGGAGAGAAGTCTCTTGTAGACTCGCCGAAGGAGCAACGACCCCGGAAACTCTCAGGCAAAAGGACTGTAATTATTGTAAAACCTCTGGAGAGAAGTCATTCTATTGAAAACAAAAAAGAAATGGCTCACCGAAGGGGAAGGTAAAACCTAAATAGTTTAGGTTTTTATCGAAGCTCTCAGGTACACATGACAGATGGGGCATACATTGACAATGTAATGAGAAGAATTACATTTCAAAGGAGTGTGTGTATGTGTCATGTGGTCATAATTGGTTCGGGTATTACAGGTGTAACCTCAGCTTACGAACTTGCTCAATTAGGTTATCAAGTAACTGTTATTGATAAACATTTATTTCCTGCTATGGAAACCTCATTTGCCAATGGTGGACAACTCTCTGCGTGTAATGCAGAAGTATGGAATCAGAAGTCTACGGTTCTCAAGGGCATTAAATGGATGGCAAAAAAAGATGCACCATTGTTGCTCAATCCTTCTTTTGACTTACATAAATATGCTTGGTTAGTAGAATTCCTCGGTAATATCAAACACTATGAAACTAATACACAAGACACGGTCAGAATGGCGCTGTTAGCACGTCAAAGATTGTTTAGCATTGCTGAACAAGAAGGGATTGATTTTGATTTAGAAAAACGTGGAATTTTGCATTTCTATCATTCTGAATATGATTATAAAGTTGCAACCAGTGTCAATGCATTGTTATGTAAAGGTGGTCTAGAGCGTCATGCCGTTACCAATGAGGAAATTAAATCCATTGAACCCAGTTTAACTGGTGAATATTACGGTGGTTTTTATTGTCCAGGTGATGCAACAGGTGATATTCATAAGTTTACGACAGGTCTCGCCAAAGCCACTGAAAAATATGGGGTAAAATATTTATTTGGTATGGAAGTCGTGAATGTTGAACACACTGCAAATGGCGTTAATATTCAATACCACCCAAGTGTTGAAAATATGGAAGGTCATTCGGTTGCTATTGAGCAATTGAGTGCTGATGCAGTTGTGATTTGTGGCGGAGTCGGCAGTTATCAACTAGCCAATCAACTTGGTGATCGTGTGAATGTTTATCCTGTAAAAGGTTATTCAATCACTGTACAGCTTAATGATGAAAAAAGTATCAATGGTGCACCTTGGGTCAGTTTGCTCGATGAAAGTGCAAAAATTGTAACGTCTCGTTTAGGTGCGAATCGCCTACGTATTGCAGGTACTGCGGAATTCAATGGTTATAACCGTGACATTCGTTCTGATCGTATTCAGCCTTTGACAGATTGGGTCAATAAAAATTTTGATATATCGACAGAGCATTGCGTGCCTTGGGCAGGGTTACGTCCAATGATGCCAAATATGATGCCTGTGGTAAAACGAGGTAAACGTGAACGTGTATTCTATAACACAGGGCATGGGCATTTGGGTTGGACATTATCTGCTGCAACTGCTGTAATGATCAGTCAAGAAGTTGCAAGCTCACATCCTTTATAAAGATAAGCCTTATAAAACTAAAGAAAGCATTGATATGCTTAATTGCAAAGAGCGGATATAAGCCACTCTTTGCAAATCTACGTGTTATATTTTAAAGACGAGTAATCACATCTTTTTGAGCTAAACGAGATTTGGGCAATTTAGCGTTGAAATCGACATCACTGCGATAACCGAGTGTCATAATGACAGAAGGAATTAAATTCTTTTCAGTTAAACCCAATTCTTCAGTTAAAATTGCTTCATCAAAACCACCAATCGGGGTAGCATCTATGCCTTCAATCCCTGCGGCTAAAAGCATTTGCCCAAGTGCAATAAAGGTTTGATTTTCAGCCCAGCGCTGAATGTCTCCTTTTTCATTTCGATAATAAGAAACATAGCCTGAACGGCTTTCTTTTTGTCCTTGCTTGGCTTTTTCATCTTTAAAGCGCCCACTAAGATCATCTTGTTGTAACAAATCTGCCAGATGCTGCTCGCTTATATCTGCTTTGGTACAAAATAAAATGGTATGCGATGAATCTAATACTTTGGGTGCGTTATAGGCATATTTGCCAACAAGGGCTTTTGCAATGAGTTGTTTAGCCTCATCATGATCTGCAATAAAGAAATGCCATGGCTGAATATTAATTGAAGAAGGTGTTAAACGTAAGATTTCAACTAAACGCTCGAATTGTTCTTGAGGAATTTTCTTTGTCGCATCATAAGCCTTGGTGGTATAACGTGTTTTTGCTACCGTCAGTAGATCCATGAAATTATCTCATATATCGTAAATTATCGATATATTCTATGCTAAAACACCTAAAAGTGAATGTTAAAATCGTAAATAAACATGAAAATCATGAGCGATTTGAAATATTTGAAAATCGAATTTAGTATATTCTTACGATGTGAATTTATAACAAATAGAATTGTCATGAATTATAAAGTTTTGTGCCATAAATATGCAAAATAGCGAAAGATAAAAAGCTTGAAATGCTCGTTTGAAATAAATATTAAATCGCTATAAAGTGATTGTATAACAAGATGATAATTAAAAGCTGAAGAGGGAAACATGACGGCATATTATATTCATTTACCGCAAGATTTTCATGATTACGAATGGGAATATGAAAAGAAAGGTTGGTTACTATTAATAATTGATATTTCAGGGAAAAGTTATTTTTTTACTTTTTATGATCCTGTTCGTCTAGGGCAAACGATTAAAGATAATTTAAGTGAATATAATTATTTTTTTGAAGAAAATTTAGTTGTGATTGACAAGGTAAATTTAAAAAATATTCAAAATTTTATCGAAAATATGATTAATACTGAAAAATAAAGTGTTTTATTGAAAAATAAGATGCAAGGTTATATAGATTTTAACGGATTCGCCATTTTATAAATTGCCATTTTCCAGTTTCATCTACCTCTAAAATCATAGCTTCTGAGGTCTTTTCACGCCAATCGCCAAGAACAATTCGAGGTTTATTCTTTACATCGTGAATAGCAGGACGATGAGTATGTCCATGAATCAAGATATCCGTATTTTCTAAAGCCTGTTCTACAGCCTTTGAATTGACATCCATAATTTCATAAGATTTATTTTGCTGAGATTCACGACTTCGTTTACGAAAACCATTGGCAAGTTTTTGTCTAAAGTTTAGTGGTGTACTTTTTAAGATTTTTAATACAAGAGGATTACGAATGACTTTCTTAAATCTTTGATAAGCAACATCATCAGTACATAAGGCATCGCCATGTTCTAAACGAAAATGTGTTTGCGCGATTGTCAGTGTGTAAATATCAGGCAGCAGTTTGCCATTGAATTGATCAAGAAATGCTTGCCCTAAAGCAAAATCACGATTGCCGACTTGAAAGTAAATTTGATTACCTGCTTGGTTAAATTGTTGTAAATGTTGAACAACTTCATCTAGCCATGGTGCAGTATAATCGTCTCCAATCCAAGCATTAAACCAGTCACCCAGAATAAATAATTGAGTATTTTGAGTTTTATATTGATCCAATAAATCAAAAAACCCTCGAACCAGTCGAGGGTGTTCTGGTGACAAATGTAAATCAGCGATAAACAGATAGGTCACTTTTTTTCCTATAAAATTATCCTACTCTGCAGCACCTTATGACAGGACAAGCTGCATTGTTGTTCTTTAATCAAAGAACAAAGCCTAGGATTTATTTATTATTCAGCAATGATTTTTGCAGATTCGATAACCACATTTTCAAGCGGAACGTCAGCGTGGTAACCACGATTGCCAGTACGAACACCTTTAATTGCTTCAACAACATCCATACCTTCAGTCACTTTACCAAATACGGCATAACCCCAACCTTGTGCAGTTTTACCTGTATGGTTAAGGAAAGAGTTATTTTTTACGTTGATAAAGAATTGTGCAGAAGCAGAGTGAGGTGCTTGTGTACGTGCCATCGCAATCGTACCTTCGTCATTGCTCAAACCGTTGTCAGCTTCATTTTCAATTGAATCACGCGTTGTTTTTTCTTTGAAGTTTTCATCCATGCCACCGCCTTGGATCATAAAACCGTCAATAACACGATGGAAGATTACGCCATCATAAAAACCATCACGAACATATTCTAAAAAGTTAGCAACAGTTTTTGGTGCTTTTTCAGAGTTAAGTTCAAGAACAATACGTCCTTTGTTGGTGTTTAATTCGACTTGAGGAAAACTCATTCTATAATCTCCTAATCATGACGAAAAATGTCATGGGTTTTTGGTTGAGAGAAGCATAAGCAAACTGTAAACTACATAGCAAGTAAAAATGTGAAATTCTTTTGTTAAAAAGGATAAAATCGCATTTTCTATATTCAATTTTAACTTTTAGAAGTGATTTATCAACTATGAAGCCAAATGATGTTGTTTCAGAACTGCCGAAAAGCCCGACAAATAATGCCAGCCCTGTCGATAATGCGCAGCAAGAACAACAACCGGGCTTAGATTTCGTGCGTCAAGTGATTACTGATGATCTATCAACAGGTCGTACACAACAAGTCGTGACTCGTTTTCCACCTGAGCCAAATGGATATTTGCATATCGGTCATGTTAAAGCGATTTGCTTGAATTTCGGTATTGCCGAAGAATATGAAGGTTTATGTAACTTACGTTTTGATGACACCAATCCTGATGCTGAAGAACAAGAATATGTCGACGGAATTGCCAACGATGTAAAATGGTTGGGCTTTGAATGGAATGGCGAACCACGTTATGCATCAAGCTATTTTGACCAATTGCATGCTTGGGCAATCCAGTTAATCAAACAAGGTGATGCTTATGTAGATTTGCAAAGCCCTGAAGAAATTAGAATTAATCGTGGTAATTTCGTAGAGCCAGGTAAAAACTCACCTTATCGTGATACTTCTGTTGAAGAGAATCTTGTTCGTTTTGAAAAAATGAATAATGGTGAATTTGCAGAAGGCGAAGCAGTATTGCGTGCCAAGATTGATATGGCATCTCCGAATGTGCATATGCGTGATCCAATTTTATATCGTGTACTTCATTCAGAACATCATCAAACAGGTGATAAATGGAAAATGTACCCAATGTATGACTATGCGCATCCATTGTCAGACGCGATAGAAGGCATTACTCATTCATTATGTACATTGGAGTTCCAAGATCATCGTCCATTCTACGATTGGATTGTTGAAAAAGTTCATTCTAAAGCTGTGCCACGTCAGTATGAGTCTAGCCGTTTAAACGTAGATTACACCATTACGTCTAAGCGCAAATTACGTAAGTTGGTTGAAGGCAATTATGTTAATGGTTGGGATGACCCACGTATGCCAACTGTTGTGGGCATGCGTCGTCGTGGATTTACTCCTGAAGGTTTACGTGATTTCTGTAAGCGTGTTGGTGTGTCTAAAACGGACGGTATTGTTGATGTGGCAATGCTGGAGTTCTGTATTCGTCAGTCGCTTGAAAATACAGCAGCGCGTGGTATGGCTGTATTAAATCCTTTGAAAGTAACATTAACCAATTTACCTGCGGATATGCAACTCAATCATGCACGCCATCCAAATGTTGATATGGGTGATCGCATTATTCCTTTAAGCACAGAAATCTATATTGATCGTAAAGATTTTGAAGAAGTGCCACCAAAAGGCTTTAAACGTTTGGTTCCAGATGGTGAGGTTCGTTTACGTCATGCCTATGTGATCAAATGTGACGAAGTGATTAAAGATGAAAATGGTGAAGTTGTTGAGCTGAAATGTTCAATTGACCCTGAAACTTTAGGTAAAAATCCAGAAGGTCGTAAAGTAAAAGGCGTTATTCATTGGGTCTCTGCAACTCAAGGGATACCTGCCGAAGTGCGTATTTATGATCGTTTATTTACAGAAGCTGCGCCTGATGCTGATGATGATTTCTTGAAGTTTTTAAATCCTGAATCTTTAAAAATCGTACAAGCAGTGGTTGAACCTGCTTTGGCTCAAGCAAAACCAGAAGATCGTTTCCAATTTGAACGAGAAGGTTATTTTGTTGCAGATCAATATGACCATGCAGCTGAAAAACCTGTGTTTAACCGTATTCTGGATTTGAAAGACAGCTTTAAGCCGGGTAAATAGCGTGAGTTGGATGCAACCACATCTTCAACTCATTGAAAAAAAATAAGTCTCGATGGAGTCTTGTTGCGTTTTCACCCAATTTAAGGATCAGCCTGCGGCTAGCCCTACTTTTCTTTCGGGATGAGGAGCGAAGCTGCGCAAGGGCAACCACCTTGCGCAGCGGTATCGCTGCTCACCGCAAAACTCGTCAACCACCAGCAACATATTTAATCAGTCACAGAAACAATACTTTATAGAAGTAGTCCTGCCTCAAACAGTTGCGGATGACTTTTCCGAGTATCATATTTCATCAAGATTTTTATATCGAACTCAGGTTAAATAATTTAATAATAGTAAGAAACCTAGCTTCGGCTAGGTTTTTTTATGTTCAATAAAATTGATTGAGCTGAGGGATATAAAAGCGATATATTAAACGTACAAATAATAATCAGGGTCAGCCAATGTCTTCTCAATTTGATGCAGTTACGGTGCGTGTTAAACCCAATATCCATTATAAAGGACGTTCGATTAGCTATGTAATTGAATGCCAAGATGGTTCAAAAAAAACATTAGGGGTGATTTTGCCCACAGACAAACCTTTAACTTTTGAAACACATGTCTGCGAAAAAATCGAAATTATTTCTGGAAAATGTTTTGTAAAAAGAGAGCAGAGTGAAGAAACTGAGGTGTATCATCCAGGTGAATTTTTTACAGTTCCTGCAAATAGCCGTTTTAGTATGCAATCTACAGAAATAGTCGATTATATTTGTCATTTGGAATAAGCCCATTCTTTGTTGCAGTATGATCAGTGAAGCTCCGTAAAGGTAATCAACTTAAATATTGACAACGCGACCGTAAATAGATCATAGCATTTCTCAAAATATGAGGCTGTGAAAATACCTAACAATAAAAATTTTCAATAATGATATTGATGAATTAAACTTATTTTTGACCTTTGGTATAAGTTAAATTTTAAATATTTAAATCAATTATTTATTAAAATTTTTAAAATAATCTTGCAGATATTCAATCAAAACTTTGACTTTGTTTGGCATGAGTTTTCGATCAGGGATTACAGCATATATCGCCGTTGGTTCAACCGTAAATTCAGGAAGAACATGGATTAATCTCTCAGTCATTAAATCATCGTGAACATGCCAAAAAGAGTGATTTGAAATGCCTAGACCTGCCAATGCGGCTTGACGCACACCTTCACCGGCGTTGGTAATAAAGTGTCCTTTGACATGAATATTTAATAATTTATCTCCTTTTAAAGGATCAATAAAGTTCCATGTATCAGTGATGCCTTTTTGATGGCGTTGAATGATACAGCGATGTCGCGCTAAATCTTCAATATGCTGAGGTGTGCCGTACTGCTCAAGGTATTCTGGAGAGGCGCAGAGTAAGCGCTGATTGATACATAACGGTTTAGCAATTAACGATGAATCTTGAAGTTTTCCAATCCGAATTGCAATATCCATTCCTTGAGCAATCAAATCTACGTTCTGATCATTAAGATCTAAGTTTATCGACAATGCTGGATGTTGCTTTAAAAATTCAGCAATCACTTTAACCAGTATTTGTACACCGAAACTCGCAGGCGCTGTGAGATTAATATTTCCAATAAGCTGTTGATCGCGATGTTTAAGATTTTCAGTCAATATCTGAAAACTTTCTAGTAGCGGTTGCCCATGTGCAATCAACGTCTTAGCTTCTTCAGTCAAACGCAATTTACGGGTAGTGCGATAAAATAGCCTAAGCGATAAGTGATGTTCTAATCGTTGAATACGCTGACTTGCCACTGAAACAGCGATATTGGCATGCTTTGCTGCTTGACTGATCGAGCCAAGTTCAGCAACACGAAGAAAGAATTGAAAATCTTCTGTATTCATTTTCCATAAAATCGAAAAAGTATTTTCTGATTATCCTGATTTTTTAAATAAATTGAAATTGATATTTTTGCAATATCGATTATTGAAACAAGGTGAATGGTCATGAAATATAATCTTCTAGGAAGTTCGGGATTAAAAGTATCCGAGCTTGGTTTTGGTGCGGGAACTTTTGGTGGAAAAGGACCTTTATTTTCTGCATGGGGACAGACCGAACAAATTGAAGCCAATCAAATGGTTGCATCTTGTATAGACGCAGGGATTAATTTTTTTGATAGCGCTGATGCCTATTCAGAAGGTGAGTCAGAGAAAATGCTAGGAATTGCATTAGCACCGTATCGACAAGATGTAATTATTTCAACCAAAGTGGGGATTCGTAAAGATCCCCAAGTGAATCAAGTCGGATTTAGCCGTGATTATTTAATACGTGCCGTTGAGCAATCACTAAAGCGTTTAAATACCGATTATATTGATGTATTACAGTTACATCAGTTTGATAGTTTCACTTGCCTAGAACAACTCATGAAAAGCTTAGATGCGTTAGTGCGAAGTGGAAAAGTACGTTATATCGGTGCTTCAAATTTTTCAGGTTGGCAATTAATGAAGGCACAATCAATTGCTGATCGTTATGGTTATGAAAAAATGGTGGCTCATCAAGTCTATTATTCGCTGATTGGGCGCGACTATGAAGGGGAGTTGATGCCTTTAAATCATGATCAGCACATTGGTGCTGTGGTTTGGAGTCCTTTAGGGTGGGGACGTTTGACAGGAAAGTTTGATCGAGAGCATCCCATCCCAACTCAAAGTCGTTTACATGCAACAGCGCAGTTTGCACCACCAGTAAATGATCAATATCTCTATGATGTTATTGATATTCTAAAAGAGTTATCGTTGAGTACAGGTTATTCAGTTGCACAAATTGCATTAAAGTGGTTGCTTACGCGCCCTACAGTTTCTACGGTATTGATTGGTGCTCGTAACCAGCAACAGCTAAAAGATAATCTCATTGCAAAAGATGTCATATTGACAGAAACACAGTTACAGCGTTTAAATCAAATCAGTGCAGTATATCCACCATATCCATATTATCCGTATTGGAATGGTCAATTCTCCGAACGCTATCAAGCTTTAGTAGAATCTTCATTTATTCAAAACTAAGCTTTTAAATTGATTAACAAAAACCTGATACTGATTCATACGCAGTTGTGTTATCAGTATTATCCTATTGATGCAATTGTTATTCCTATAAATTAAATAGAGCCATAAGAATGAATCCAACCATTGAAACACAAATGTTAATTCGTAAACCTGTAGCTGAGGTTTTTAATGCTTTTATAGACCCAGCAATAACCACTAAGTTTTGGTTTAGCAGTTCCACTGGACCACTAAAAGAAGGAAAAATTGTGCAGTGGAGTTGGGATAAATATCAAGTAAAATCGAAGGTCATGGTTTTTAATATTCTTGAAAATAAATTGATTCAAATTGCATGGGGCGAAGATCCTAAAACGTCTGTAGATTTTATTTTTGAAGCGGTCAGTGTTGAGCAAACTTATGTCACGATTCGTAATTATGATATCCCATTGCAGGGTTCTGAATTGATTAAATTTATTATCGATGCGACTGGCGGATTTACGACGGTATTGGACGGTCTAAAAGCATATTTGGAACATGGCTTGGTGCTGAATTTGGTCGAAGATAAATTTCCACCTTTTTAAAAAACGAGAACATCATATCTCATGATTTGGCACTCAGTTTTTACTCGAATTGGGTGCTATACATTGCTCATTATATAAAGGAATAAAGCCTAAAATTTTTACTTTTTGGTGTGTTGGTCTTTCATCGAAAGGTAGGTAGGAAGTTTAAGTTTTGATTGAGCCCTGAGTTTCATTTTTATATATAACACCAATGCAAAGCATGTGGTCGCCACGGTTAAAAATAATCCATTCATATAGGTCATGATTGAACTAATATAACCAATTGTGGTTAAACGATTCATCATTTTAACCACTTGTGGACTACTTTCTACCCCTGTGATTGCCCAACTACAAAGATGTTCACAATTATTGATAATTAAATGATAGCTGTTTTCATGCATACGTGAGCGCATACGACGTACGACATGACGACCTGAAAATTTGGGTTGCTCATAAAGACGCACGCGTATGGATTTACCATGCGAGAATTTTTCGAGAGAGGTCATTTCTATAGGACGCTTTTTAAAGAAATGTGCAAAACCAGAATAATGAATCACACGACCTCGTCCTGCATAAATGCCATGATGGCTATAGCCAAAATGTTTGACGATTAAATGCGCTCCAATCGGGTATTTGGTTATTTGTTTTGTCTGCATATTTCACTCAGTTCAAATAAATTGTACACATGTATTTAATTGAAAGGATAGAATGATTATAGCGATGCGTAATGAATTTAATAGCCCTTAAAGTGCTAATTAAGTAAAAAATTACATTTAAAATGCAAAATAGCATACATTATGAATTAAAAAATTGAAAAGATGATTTGGAATTAAAGTTTATGCGTTTGAGATATTGGATCTATACCTTTTTGACCAGTATAGGATTGAGTACTTTTCCATTTCAGCTACATGCTGAGACGACTTATACTAAAATCAGTAAAGATCAGAAAGTGATAGCAGATGTGGTTCGAATTGATGATCTGAGTAAGCTACAGTTATTCCTCAAAGATCCACAGGCTCGACCCTATAAGAAATTCGCTGCGTTACAAAAGAACCTGAAGCAATGTAATATCAGTTTTGCTATGAATGCAGGGATGTATCATGCCAATTTTACACCTGTTGGGCTGTATATTGAGCAAAACAAACAACAGGTTGAATTAAATCAACAAAAGAATAAATTTGGTAACTTCTTTATGCAACCCAATGGTGTGGTGGCATGGAATGATCATCGAGCTGTCATTCAAACCACAACCCAGTATCAAAAGTCTAAGTTTAAAGCACGCTTTGCGACACAATCTGGTCCGATGCTGGTCATCAATGGACAAATTAATCCAATCTTTGTAAAAGACTCTGACTCGTTGAAAATTAGGAATGGGGTTGGAATTAAAAATAATCAGCTCTATTTTGTGATTAGTCGTGGCAAAATTAATTTTTATGAGTTTGCTGATATTTTTAAAACACAGCTCAAGACTGATCAAGCTTTATATTTAGATGGAAGCATTTCAAGTGCATACATTCCACAAGCAAAAAGGAATGATCAAATATATGACTTAGGTCCTATGTTTGTTTATACAGAAGCTGAGCAGTGTCATTAATTTTGGATTAAAAAATAGCAGAAGAATATATGGATGTGGGTAAAGACACATCCATATATTGCTGTTGATTAAATTATTTAACCATCCCAAAAATTGATGATTGTGCTTTACATGCTTTGATCGCATCTTCTTTTGGCATTTTTTTGATTTCTTCTTCAAATGCCTTTTTCTGTTCTTTCAGCGAGTCTTCAGGAATACCACTTTGTTTTGCTAAATCTTCCATATGTTTCCAAGATTCTTCGCATTCCTTTGGCAAGCCACCACATGCTATTAATGGTGTAGTTAAAGCAATCATTGCTGTTAAATTTAATAATTTCATATTATTACCCTTAAATTGAAAATTGATTTTTATTCATATTGATCGTTAAAGTTTTTAGCATTTATAAATGACGATGAAATGAATTCTTTGAATAAAAAAGACTTCATTCTTCAAATATATACGCCAGAATGAAGTCTACGCTAAAAAATAAATTTATCCAAATCGTTGTTTTCAGAACCGATAGCCGATTTTTAAACCATAGCCAATGGCATTATTGTTTCGATAGTCACCTTGTTGTGCGATTTCAGAAGCACCTGGAACAGGAATATAATATGTTCCATCCTGTGCTGTTGCATCGCCAATCCATTGATATTTAACTCCACCAGCAATAAAGTAATCAGCAGTTGGATTATATTGAACACCAATCCCCAATCCCCACCCACCTTTGGTTGGATTTAATACAGAAGCAGGATTTCCTGTACCAGAGTCCCATGACACATCCGCTGAAGCTGCCCATTGTTCAGTAAACTGATGTCCCAGACCAAGTGTTAAATTGTATTGGTCTTTTTGATAATCATCGAGATTGAATCCTTCCGAATACAATCCTTGGCTCAGTTCAGCCGTTGCGAGTTCGGTTAAGGCACCGAATTGGGTAGGGCGAATTTTAAAATCTTTCCAATTTACCCAACGCGCATTTAAATACGCAATTGTGTCTTTATAAACACCAGTTTGTAAGTCAACATTGACGGATTGAGGTGTATTGATTTCAGTTGGTTGATCTCCAGTAAAAGCCAATGCTTCACCAAAAATCGTTTCTTGCGCATCAATTTTATGTTTGATTTTAGAACGGTAGGTTACTGCGGCTTTTAAGGCAATTTCGGGTATTTGAAAAGCTGCACCTGCCATCCAACCTATAGCACTGTCTTGTTTGAATTTTGCATCGTAGCCATTAAACACACTCATCGAATTGCCACGTAAAGATACTGATCCTTTTACAGTTTGATAAACGCCACCGCCATACAAATTAAAATGTGTATTCGGCTGAAAACCGAATAGCATCGTAATATTTTGTGTATCTACATCGGCAGAAGTACCTTTCATGGTAATTTCATTATCCGAGAAGGTATTATTTGTACGTAAAGGATATTCAATATCTGCACCATACGGTTGATCGTAAATCACACCAAAAGAAACTTTTGGCGCAATTTGAAGTTTCAATGCTGCATTATAGTATTGGAATGAGCGCGCCATATCGCCAGTACTTAGATCATTGCTACCTGCATTGACCAAATCTGGACGATTGCGAACTTTACCAGAAACATCTGGATCAACAGCGGAAATGCTGGCTTCAAAATAGTTTTTGTCTTCAAGAAATGCCAGTATTGATTGTCCTGATTGATCCATCGCAGCCGCCTGAGCATAAGCTGTTGAAAATAGAGTAAGTATACTGAGAAGGAGGGGCTGTGTTTTCATGCTGTTCGTTCCTTGAATTTTTTTGTTATTGCGGTCATAAAAGTCAAATAAAATAGCAACCACTAAACTATCTTAAGTAATTAGTTTCACAGGTTTTATTTAGGGGCTGTGGACATTTCATAAATGGCTTGCGTTGTGGGTTAAAATTGAGCAGGCAAGGCATGAAATGAAGAGAATAGCGAGACTATTATTAAATTTCATAACGCAGCCTGAGATAATTTTAACCACAACCCTTCGGGACTAGCGTGTTTTGTGTCGCTTCGTCGTTACGAACTACTCATTTAGAATGACTAAATTTCGTATTTCGTGCCTAGAATCGCCTAAAAAACACACCTAGTCGCAAACATAGACGAATTGTCCACAGCCCCTAAGCATTTTATAAGATAAGTGAAGCATTTTTGATCATGTGAAAAAAGGGGATGAGTGACCAAATAAAGGGGGGATTAACGGACAAAGTGAGATTGTTCTGCATCTAAGATAAACAGTTTGATGTGGCATTTTGTGCTTAATCAAAGTTTAATGCTGGCTGTGCATCTGGTTGTATTTGGTTAAAATCAACACTTAACAGATCATGAAAATACATTGGTGAAGTTTATATATCAGTATGAAATTGCTCAGATTGATAGCATATTGATTTAAAATTTATTAATATTTAGCTTGAACGATTTAAGCCTGAATAGGATTTGCACATTACTATGAATTATAAAAGATCCTCTGTCATGGAAGAAAAAATGCAGCAGAATCGTGAGATGATTTTATTGTCAGCTCGTGAACTGGTGGCACAAGGGGGATTTAAAGATGCGCAAATTCAAGCAATTGCAGATCGTGCTGGTGTTTCAAGTGGTTTAGTTTACCGCTATTTTGAAAATAAAAATCAAGTGTTGATTGAAGTTTTAAATGCCGCTATTCATATCGAAGTGAATATTCTGAATGATATTGCCCATACTGAATTAACGGCTGTTGAAAAATTGCATCGTGCAGTCACAACTTTTGTTAAACGTGCAATGAATAGCCCGCGACTGTCTTATTCTCTGTTGTTTGAACCTGTTGATCCACAATTTGAGCTTGAACGTTTCCAGAGTAAGCAGTTGATTAAAGAAAGTATTATTAAAATTTTAACTGAGGGAAGACACTCAGGTGAGTTTATTTTTGAAGATTTAAATACCACCGCATTGTGTATTGTAGGTGCAATGACATTTGTGGTGATCGAACCGCTCAGTATTGCGAAAACCAAGCGCTTTGATAAAACCTATAAAGAATATTTTGTTAAACAAATTGCTGATTTTTGTCTGCAAGCCGTTAAAGTTAAACATATGATCGTGTCAGAGTCTTAATTATTCATCTATTAATTATCAATCAGTTACTTAAAAATCAAAACTTAGAGGGGTAAATCATGGCAAAGGATTTTAATCATCCTGTGGTTGTAGAAAGTTATGATGAGCATATCCGCAAGTTGATTCCTGGTTACGAACTGATTCACTTACAAGTTCATGCTTTACTGAAAACTTATTTGCCTCAACAAGCCCATATTTTGGTGGTGGGATGTGGTACAGGTTATGAGTTGCAGTATTTGGCAGAGCAATTTCCGCAATGGAATTTTACAGCAATTGATCCTGCACCCAACATGATTGAAAAAGCTAAACAACATATTGATAATTTGGAACTATCTTCTCGAATTGAATGCATTGTTGGTGATACCTCTATATTGCACAATATCGACACAACTTTTGATGCCGCATTGGCGATTTTGGTATCACATTTTGTTCCTGTAGAAAGCAAATTAGACTTTTTTAAAGATATTTCAAATAGCCTAAGCAATACAGGCTTATGTTTAAGTGTAGAGCTCACTCAATTTGAAAATGAGCAACAGTTAGACAGTCTAAAAACTTTGACATTGGATTCAGGATTACATGAAAAGCAAGTAGAGGTTATGGCAGATCGTATCACTCAAGATTTTGCATTAATTCGTCCAGACGAGATCATTGATTTGTACAAACAGGCTGGTTTTGCTTTAGTAAAAAGTTTTGCACAAGTGCTCAATTACTATGGCTTTATTGGGTTAAAGCATTCGATAGGCAGATAAAAATTTTATCATCGAATTTTAGTGATCTTCGCTGTGTCTAATTCTAATATCTATACTGAGTATTTTATCAAAACGATTGGTTTCGATTTAATCCCAGTATAGATTTATTCAAATTTACGATGCAGTTATTTATCCTTTGAATCTTTTTCAGGCTCTTTCACCACATTGACATCATATAAATGTGCAAGGGCTGAAAGTAGGCGAATTTTAGGATCTGCGTTTGAAATGCTGATGATTTGATCTGCATCAATATCAATCAGTTTTTCAGCACTGAAATATTCCAGAATACATTCAATCTGGGTATCAACTTCAGTTTCGTCCCATTTTAAGAAAAATGCTTTATGGATCAAGGGATATTGTTCAATCACTTGTGAGCATAAGGTAGATTTTTCAATTTTAAACATTTGTTCTTCAGTCTGCTGTTTAAATACTTTTGCGATTAAAGCAGGCAGAATAAAGGTGTGTAGGATGTTATTACTAAAATATTTGAGTAAGCCGACTTGTATATCACTGACTTTTACCCAACGTTCATTGTCATGTTCAATCAACTCAACTTGTTTGAGTTTCATGGCATATTGAATGATTTCTTTGTTGGAGAGTTCAGTGATTTGCATACGATCATCATAGCGATGATGTTTCAATAAATTGCGGAATTGTTCTAAACGAACCAAAACTTCTCGTTCAGCCAAACTATGCGTTGGTGCGTTTAACAACACCAAAGAAATCAAACTGATTGGATTGATCACAACCGCTTTGTTGATATTTTCCAAAATATCGATTGCAACATCATTGACTGTGGCTTTGACACTGTCAGGAATCTCATCATGCAATCCGACATGTTGCGGTGCTTGATTCTTTTGCAAAATATCTTCAAGAAAAACAGGCTCACCTAGATTGACATGTACCACACCAAATACTTTTTCGATTTTTTGAATAGATTTTAATAAACCAAATAAAGATTCAGCTTGTTTCTTTTGACCGCCCAATTCTTTGATGTATGAACTTCCTTCAATCAGCTTTTCATAACCAAAATATGTAGGAATAAAGGCAATTGGTTTACTGTTTCCACGCAGATAACTTTGAATCGTCATTGCCAACATCCCTTTTTTAGGCGGCAATAATAATCCAGTTCGTGAGCGTCCACCTTCTATAAAGTATTCCATCGGTGTATTGCGATTTAACATACTGTAAATATATTCTTTAAAAACAGCGGTATATAACGCATTTCCATTGAAGCTACGGCGAATAAAGTACGCACCTGCGCCACGCATTAACTGTCCAACGATAGGCATATTCAGATTAATACCTGCCGCAATATGCGGAACCATCAATCCACGGTTATAAATCACATAGGACAGTAGCAAGTAGTCGATATGGCTACGATGACAAGGGGTGTAGACAATTTCATAATCTTTGGCAAGTTCGCGCACCGTATCAAAGTTATGTACTTCGATTCCATCATACAATTGCGTCCAAAGCTTGGTTAATGCAATCTCAGCAAAGCGTAAAGTTGAGTAGGAAAAATCAGAAACGATTTCATCTAAATATTTGTGTGCTAAGTTTTCGGCTTCATTGATGCTGATTTTCTTATGAATACTTTCATTTAAAATAGCTTCTTTTATGGCTTCAGTGGTCATCAATTTATTGATGACATTGCGACGATCTGAAATATCAGGACCGAGAATGGCTTCTTTATAACCATTAAATTGTTTATTCAGCTCGGTAACCACATAGTGAGCAGGTGAGAAATTCGGTGTAAGCTCGATTGCTGAATTGATCAATTGACGAAGAGAAATAGCTTGATGGAACTCGATATAATTGTCACGACCATAGAGTGTGATGTTGAGGGCTTGTTTGATACCTGTCGGTTTTGCCCAAGCATCTGCCATCAATGCCTTATACCAACTGTCTTCATTTTCAGGCGCACGTCCCCATAAAATTGTGGTCGGGATCAGCAATACATCTTGTTCTGGGTGCTTCAACAAAAATTCAACCAGACGAATGATTTTATCTGGGTAATAAGCTGAAGCATTACTTTTTGTTGGCTCTAAAGTAATAAATGAATCATCTTCTTGATAGTCAGAAGAAAGCTGAAGTGGTGCAAAAGCTGGGCTGAGTTTTCTCTTTTCAGTTTCATTATCGATCAAGACTTTATTGGATGTAGAGTCGTCTTGGATGACATAACAAATCGGAAAATGAGGTGTATTTGGATCGTTAATTGTATTTTCAAGTGTTTGTGTGTCACCTAAAACTTGTGGGCTGACAATTTTATCTAAGATTTTTTTTGTAAATTGACGGTAAAATTTTTGATAAGCACTGCTTGCCATAATCTTCTCTTCAGATGAGTTATGGCGTTATTATGCTTGAAATAATATACAAATATATACTTTGATTTGCTGACAATTCAGTCAAACACATTGCGCAAAAACTAAACTTATGATTTATATGAATAAACTATTTTATTGTTGCTATAATTAAATTCAGTTACTGAATGTCAAAGCTACATAAAAAAGCATTATGATAGATTGATATAAATTAATTTTAAATTCAAGGAAAGACCATGTCTACAGATCCAAATTTCCCAAGCACAGAAAATCTAGGTATCGCTGTATATGCCAATAATGCTGAATCGATTGGTAATACACCACTGATTCGTATTAACCGTTTGATTACGGGTGGTGCGACTGTATTAGCAAAGACAGAAAGCCGTAATCCTGCATTTTCAGTGAAAGACCGTATTGGTGCTGCACTTATTGCTGACGCAGAAGCCAAAGGGCTTTTAAAGCAAGGGATGCATATTGTTGAGCCAACCAGTGGCAATACAGGAATTGCATTGGCATTTGTAGCAGCAGCAAAAGGTTATGAAATTACTTTGACAATGCCTGCCAGTATGAGCCTTGAACGTCGTAAAGTATTAAAAGCTTTAGGTGCAAACTTAATCTTAACTGAACCAGCAAAAGGGATGAAAGGTGCGGTAGAGGAAGCTGTACGTTTAGCTACAGAGCAACCTGAAAAATATTACTTACCGCAACAATTTGAAAATCCAGCCAATCCAAAAATCCATGAGACGACAACGGGTCCAGAGATTTGGGCTGCAACAGGTGGTAAAGTTGATATTCTTGTGGCTGGTGTGGGCACTGGGGGAACAATTTCGGGGATCTCTAGTTATTTTGAAAATGTTAAAAAACAGGCGATCCATTCAGTTGCTGTCGAGCCAGCAGACTCTCCAATCATAGGTCAAACCAAGCGTGGCGAAACGTTAACACCTGGTCCACATAAGATTCAGGGGATTGGTGCAAACTTTATTCCTAAGAATTTAAACTTAGATTTGGTCGATGAAGTGATTGCGATTGAAAACCAAGTTGCTATTGATTTTGCACGCCAAAGTGCAACTCAGGAAGGTATTTTTGTGGGGATTTCAAGTGGTGCAGCATTAGCAGCAGCGGCACAATTGGCAGCTCGTCCTGAAAATGCAGGAAAAACCATTGTCGTAATATTACCAGATGCTGGTGAACGCTATTTATCTTCAGTATTGTTTGAAGATATTTCAGCGGATTAAACGCCAATAGCCAGTAACTGTATCTGATCGACAATACACTTAATGGTGAAGTCGACAAAAAACAAACCCTCTCATACATAATTCAGAGAGGGTTTTTTTGATATTTAGATAGTAAAATTGATACAAGAAATTAAAAATAAATTAAATAAATCAGAAAGATATTTAATTTTTACATAACATGGATAAAGTATTTTCACTGCTTATATTTTATGAAAAGTTTCGATCAATTTGAGTAGGTGATTTAAAAGAATAATTTCGAATAACGCCTATTATGTTAAATGGTGGAGCTAATATATTTTTCTATTTCAGCTAGAGCATTTTCTGGAGTAAGTTTAGCTGTATCTATTATTAATCTTTTATCTGTTCTCAATTGATAATCATGTATTTGAACAGACTGCCAATCTGGTAGTTTAAAATTTTCTATATCAGATGACCTTGTTTCAATACGTCTCTTATGTTCTGCCTTATCACTACAAACAACTTCAATTTCAATAATCTTAACTTTAGCTTTCTGAGCTATTTCTTTCCATTTAAGCCTACTTTCTATGACAGGATTAACGTTGTCAGCCACAACCGTATTGCCAAGTTTTAGATTAGATAATGCTATAGAAAATGAAATTTCATAACCAATAGCTCCAATTTTTTCAGAAGAGTTATTATATTGTTGAATCGCAAATTCTATTTCATCAATTCGGATATAAGTGAACCCTTTCTTTTTTATTAGAGCCTGAGATAAAGTTGTTTTTCCTGTGCCGGGTAACCCACTAAATACTACGAGCATTATGATCTCTTACAATTAGCATAAAATCTCTTATACGAAGTTAAAATGGGAGCTTTAAAGCTCCCAATTCTATTGATCATTTTAAATCAGAGTTGGATGGGCATCTAGAATGCGAATTAATGTCGCTGCTGGGCCTGTTGGATAACGTCTACCTTGTTCCCAATTCTGTAGAGTACGAGGGCTAATATGCAAGCGTGCAGCAAATTCATTTTGGCTCAAACCCGTTTTTTCACGTACGTCCTTAATATTAGGTAATACCAGTTCTGTTACACGACTTGCCTGAATCTCTTTACGCTTAATTGCACCTGCTTCTTTAATCGAAGAAACGAGGTCATCAAATAAAGTATTATCCATGAAGTTGCTCCTTCACTAATTGACGTAGAATTGCAGTTTCTTTATCCGTTAAATTGTCTTTCATAGACTTGGGATAAGCCACTAAAAAGAAAATATGGTCATCTTCTGAAACCCAATAATAGATTACACGGATACCACCACTTTTTGCTTTATTGCCTTGAGCACAACGTACTTTTCGTATTCCACCACCATTTTTTATCACATCACCTTTATCAGGCTCTACCAAAAGATCTTGCTGTAACTGGCGATATTCATCATCAGTAACAAGTTCTTTGATTTGTTTGGTAAAAATACTGGTTTCAATAAATAACATAACTTTTGTACGTCAATGGCGTATTGAAAGTATAGCAATTTGAAAATAAAAAAGCGAGGGAGTACGTTCTATACCTTCGCTCAACATGGCGACATCCATGTCGCCTCGCGATACCAAGACCATCACTGAATCAAAAAATATAAAAAATGTTTAAGCAAAATTTTTAAAAATTCATATAAAAGCATAAGCTTGATTGAAGATGAATCACTTGTATGATGCATGAAAAATTAGCCGGTTTGACCATAGCAGGTAAAATAGGCTGATGGAAAAAAGTAAAATCTATTTATATACTGATTTCTTTATAAAAGTTTTGCCTGAATAAAGTTAAGTTGAATTAATTTTAACTTTATTCTGGGGATTGAAATTAGATTTTAGTGCTAAATTTTATAACGAAGATTTTAACTGTTTTTCGTGCTGTTTCACTTGTTTGGCATATCTCTTACCTTGGCGTTTCATTTTACGATTTGATTCATAATTTGTAGGACCAACATTGTAATAACCTAATGCTTTTTTCCAACTACCTGCAGATTGGTTATATTTCGCTAAGATCATGGTTCCGCAGCGTACATTGGTATATTCATCAAATAGATCGCCCGGGCAAGCTTGTTGCCAATAACGTGGCATGACCTGAGTTAAGCCAACCGCTCCAGAGGGAGAAGTCACATAACTACGATAACTGGATTCTTGGCGAATTGTAGCTGCGATCAGTAAAGGATCAACATCATATTGATCTGCACTTTGTACAATAAAAGGTGAGACTCGATTTGCAATATCAGGAGAAACTGAATAAGCCTTTTGTATACCTGTAGAAAGTTTAGCTGCACGCTTTTGCACAGAACCACCGCCTAAAGACGAACACGCCGTAATTGCAAGTGTCAGACAAATGATAGAAATTATTTTTAATTGATACTGAAGATTCAAAACAAAACCAATACTGCTGATCTAAGATTGGTCATGATGGTAAGTGTCCAATTTATACCTGTCAATCTCACTATATCAGTAGATTTATTCACGATTTGTATCTTTAGCTTTGAACGACTTGTTATTGAGCAATTACAGCTTTGGAAATATTTTATTTAAATTAGTTTAATAAATATAGTTTTTTATTTGTGGTTGAAATTAAATAAATCCCTTCAAGTGTTTAGAAAAAATTGATAAAAATATTTCTGCTTATGGCTAAACGATATAAAATTTATCCAATAAAGACAATTAAAGATTGACAAGATGAAGACTGGGATGTGTATGAAGAGCAAAATACACAAGCTGGGATTATGATCTACAAAGGTTCGATGTATGAGCGAATTGCAACGAGTCAATATATTTTCATTTTAACTGATGGTTTAGCTGAGTTTTTAAAGAAATATGATTTGGCTAAATCAATGAAATTACTCGGATTGCTAATTAAAATAATCACTAGATTTAGATGTGAATTCGGTCTTCAAAAAAATATGAGTATACAGTATTCAATCAAAGAGATTGCGATAGGACTCAATAAAACTGAACAGGAAATTTTAACTGCTCGTTCTTATTTAAAAGAATTATTAAGTGAAAAAAAACGAGTTCCTCTTCTAAATTGGGTAAGAACGCCAAACAGGAATTAAATACACTTTCTATAAAAGAATTATGCGAAAAATTTAATTTAACTATGGGAGCGGTAATGTATCGGAGAAAACTATCGAAACGAAATGAAACATAATGAAGTATGTAGATAAAATTAAACATGGACAAAATATGATCTTTTTTGTAGAGTGTGTTTTAATTTAGAATAACTACACAATAACTCGTGTTTAATAATATTTATTTTGCTTTGGAAAAATTGGGTCTTACTGCTCAAAAGCGTGCTATCCATGTGTCTTTTTCAAATACTGATCTTCATCAACTGGTATTTTTACAACGCGTTGATGGGATACATGCCATCAATGATGGGGTGAACTTACAACTGATTTGTCTATCTACGCTGAACGATATTGCATTAAAACGCTTTATTGGCTGTCGTGTAGCCATTGATGTGGTCAATGATCGCTCCGAACTCAATCGTATTTCAGGAATTGTCACCAAAGCTGAGGTGGGTGCCTCTGATGGTGCTTTGACGATTTATCGCCTCACGGTTGAAGATCCAACCGCACTATGGAAACAGCGTAGAAACTCGCGTGTATTTATGAATATGTCTGCTTTACAGGTAGTCGAAGTTATATTTAATGAATGGCGAGACAGATCTCCACTGTTTGCTTCAAGTTTGACTTTGGATAAAAGCGGTCTAACCAAAGATTACGATATTCGACCCTTCATTATGCAGAATAATGAACGAGATATAGACCTTATTCAAAGGCTTCTAGCATCGGAAGGTGTGACCAGTTTAATTGATGAAGCACAGCTTAAAGTGTCTCATTTTAATGAACCCATCCAGCCTCAAAAGCTTAGATTAATTGATGACAATACTCAATATAAAAGTTTAGAACGACGCACGATCCGCTTTCATCGAAGTTCGGCTGTAGAGACTCGCGATTCGATTATCAATTTTACAGGACAACGTTCACTTCAACCGACGTCTGTACATATTCAACGATGGCAAGCCGATATTCTTGAAACCGAAGAAGGTGCAGGCAATGTACAAAGCAAACATCAGCACAGTGACCAGTACGATAACGCCAGTCTAGGCTTAGAACAAGTATGGCACTTTAGCCCTGCATGGACTCAAGACTTAAATGGAGAAGATGGAGTAACACCATCAGGCAACAGTCAGATCGAACGCTTTAACCAAAACCTCAGCAACTACTACGATGCCCAAGCCAAACAATTTATCGCAACTTCAACGGTACGAGATGCGCAGGTGGGTTATCACTTTGAGCTTGACCAACATCCAAGTCTAGAGCTAAAAGATGTTGCCGATCGGCAATTTCTGATCATCTCCAAAACCTTTTATCACCAAAATAATTTACCCAAAGACTTGAGCCATCAAGTCGAAGCACTCATCCGACAAAGCCAATGGCAACTCGCCCATCTTTCCATAAACAACAGCGAAGAACGCCAAGCGAATCAGTTGGTGCTACAACGACGTAATATTACGGTTGTTCCTGAGTATAATCCCTTAACCCAAAGACCCGTAGCCCATCCAATGCGAGCGAGAGTGGTTGGACCGAGTGGAGACGAAATCCATGTGGATGAATGGGGACGTATCAAGGTTCGCTTCCTGTTTACCCGCAATGAAGATCACAGCCATGATGGTGGTGCAGGTGCGAACGACAATGATACCGACTCAGCTTGGGTCGATGTACTCACGCCGTGGGCAGGCGAAGACTATGGAGCACGCTTCTTACCGCGTATTGGAGAGTTGGTCGTAGTTGACTTCTTTGCGGGGGATATTGACAGACCTTTTGTGGTGGGACGTATTCATGAAGGATACCGTTATCCAACCAAGTTTGATGACAAAGGCAAGTTGCCCGATACCAAGAAGTTGGCAGGGATTAAAAGTAAGGAATATCAGGGGAGTGGCTATAACCAACTGAGATTTGACGATACCACCAACCAGATCAGTAGTCAGTTACACAGCAGTTACGGGGCAAGCCAACTGAATCTTGGCAACCTCAGTTATCCAAAAGAAACAGAGACGAGTGAAGGGCGAGGAGAAGGCTTTGAGCTAAGAACTGATCAATGGGGCGCAATACGTGCAGGACAAGGCTTACTGCTGAGTACCCATACACAAGATGAGGCATCAGGCAATCATCTTGATGTCTCTGAAACGCAATCACAACTTGAATCGAGTCTCAACAACACAAAAGCTTTAAGTGAAGTTGCCAAACATCAACAAACTGATCCTTTAGAGGTTTTAGAAAATATCAAAGGTTTTATCGAAACTTTGACTGAACAAGATCCGAAAAAGGCAGATGCATTTAAATCCGCAGTGATGATGTTAACTTCACCGAATTCTATAGCTATGTCGACCAATAGCGACGTTCATCTTTCAGCAGATGGGCAAATCAGCCAGCAAGCAGGCGAAAGCATGAATCTCAGTACGCAGAAATCTTTGATTGCACATGCAAGTGCTAAAATCAGTCTTTTTGCGGCACAGGAAGGTGCAAGGCTATTTGCAGGAAAAGGTAAAATTGAGATTCAGGCACAAGGTGATGCAGCAGATCTGATCGCACGTAAAGGCATTCAAATTATTTCGACTGAAGACACGATTTATATCATTAGTCCAAAAGAAATTAAATTGATCAGTGATGGCACTGAATTAAAGCTCAATGGTTCGGGGGTGTTTGCAACCACAGGTGGTTTGTTTGAAGTAAAGTCTGGACAGCAGAAACTTACGTCGTCCGCTTCGATAAATCCACCTAGTATAGATTTGCCTGATTGCTCAGCAAAACAAGGACATGCCGCTCAAAATGGATCAGCAAAGGTGATCTTATGATGGCTGAGCATTACCTACAACAGACAAGCATTTTGCCTGAAAATAATTCAGTGGAAACGATTTATCAAAAAATGCAGACAGTGTTCTTTCAGCATGGTCGATTACTGGTACTGCTTGATGAGACTTTAGCACCAGATATCTTTGATGATCTAAAAAATAACTTGAGAGTAGATCAGATTATTTATATTCCGCTAGCTAAGGGGAATGGATATAAAGATACCAGTCTGTTTTTTATTGAAATATCAGATGAAAAGATATTGAAAGACATTGGATTTGAGCTGGCTGAACACTTACTCAAGCATTTTGATATTGCAAATGATCGGTACTTGGTTCACGGTTTTGGGGCTTCTCAATATGACAATGATGAATTAAATCGAAGATTTAAAAAGACATTGGTATTGCAAGATATAGAGTCCAAAATTTTATTTCGTTGGTACGACCCTCGTGTGATGATTTATTTAGATCAAATATTCAACGAATTGCAGTTAAATAGTTTATTGGCAAATTTTATCCAGTGGCATTTTATTCACCCGACGGGGTACTACCATTGGGAAAATATAGATCAGAAAAAATTACAACTTAAAGCGATCAACAAAATTAATGTGCAACAATCTCTACAACTGGATTTAATTGAAATCAGTAATACTGTTTTTAGGAAAGCACATGAATTAGAACAGATCGACAGTCATGATTTAAATCCTCAAAAGATTCTTAAAAACTTATATCAAGCTCATGAGCAATATCATATTAAAAAATATATTGATTTGCTAAGTTATGGTTTATATGCGGAGCTATTAGGGCAAGGCTTTATACAACATCCTCATGTTGTAAATGTGCTTAAACAGTATTGGAATATTGAACCTGAAAATTATAATTTTACCGAAGCGATGAATTTTATCGCTGAAGACGATTGGGCATTGATTAAAACAGAAATATTTGAATAAGGAGAATAATATGGGTGGTGATAAAGAAGCTTTCGCAAGAAAAGAAAATAAAAAAGCAGAACAACGTAGACAGCAAGAAGAGATTTTGGCTGCACCAAATGCGATTACCAAAGCAGCGAATGCTGCAATACAAGTCAATCAACAGACTTCTGATGCAAAAGGCAGTAAAGATCAATGTAATTTTTGCCGTAAATTAGGATTACAGATATTACCTTTACGTTACACCGTTACTCGAGATAAAGCACCTCAGCTTAATTCTCAGCTTGGAAAAAATGTAAAAAACGTTGCCTTGTCGTATTCACAATATACAACTGAAATGATCGATTCTGGTTATGTGTACGCCATGATCAAAAGAAAAAAAGGTTATGAATGGAGTGGCTACATCGTGACGCCAAAGGGATATTTGTCATCATTCCCATTGGACAAACCTGCACCCGTATCTGTACTTGAGTTTGCCTGTCAGGGAAATGAACATGCGGTATTTGCTTCATTTGTCACAGTTGAATATATTGCAACAAATTTGGCAGAAAAAGCGTATTTGATTTATACCCATGCGCCCATGACTGATAAAAAAAGAGAGGAATATCAAGCCAAAGCGGATGAATATGTTAGTTCAGGCAAATGGCAGTCTGTAGATGTTGCAGCATGGGCGAAAGGAACGTCTCAACAGCAACATTGTTTAAACAACACGACCTTAAAGGGTGGTATCAGCCAGCCTTTTTCATTTGGTACTGATCGTTGGAAGCAGCTCGTGAAGAAATTCACCGAAAAACCGAAAGCTTTTTCAGCTGTTGTGTTATATGACCCCGTTGGAATCACGATAAAATTAAATGAATATCGAAATGAAGCTTATGTCCCTGTAGATGACTATTTAGAAGCAAAAGATAAATATGGTGTCACTAATCAGCGTAAACTGGACTCCGTACAACGCGTGAAAAGCATAGAAGGTTCATTGCTTAAAAATAAGGAAAAAATCGTACAGCGCGAAAATGAAATTCATGAACAAACAGCACCCGCCATTGAAATAAGATATAAAAGCAATTTAAATGCGATTGAGCAACGACTTATCTATGCGAGGAAATGGAATAATACAGCAGAAATTGAGCAACTTGAACGAAGCAAAAAATTGTTGATCGAAGAACATGAACGTACCATGAAAAAACGGGCGGGTCACGGTGAAGAAGTTGGGGAAGCCAATTACCAACCTGACCGCAAAGTTCTACTCGATAATTTAAACTATAAAGAAATTGAAGCGTTTAAGCAGGAAGTAGCTCAAAAATATGACACGGCTTTAAAGGTTGCCAACCAACGTGCTCAAGAACATTTAAATTGGGTGGTTTCTGAAAGCTTATTGGATGCTTTAGATGCCTATGATCAAAAGGATTTGCAAAGTGGATGTGCATTTAAAGCACATGTAGCGACCATGCTATTTGGAATGGAAGGTGCTGAAGCAGGTGCAAGACAGTTGGATGACTGGGTTAAAAAGCCAGATTATGAGCGTAAAAATTTATTTATACGTGGTTTGTATAGTAATCAGTTAGAAGCCAAAGCCAAGCATGAAGAACTGAAAAAAGCTGCAACAGATTTGACCGCTGTGGGTATAAAAGCCATGAAAGGTACAATCGACTTTTTAAAGAAAACCGATTCTGCATGGGATGAATGGGCAAGAAATCAGGGAATCGACAAAAATAAAGGCAATATTGCATTCTCTAAAGTCGAAAAAAAGGTCATGCTGTATGTTTCTAACTTTGCCCGTGTTGTATTTCGGGCAGGTATGGGGTCAACTGCTGAAAGTCGATTTGTCGCTGCAATTTCGCAAAAACTGTTGTTTGCTCAGATGGGTGAGTTGGCAGGAAAACTAAGATTTGATCAAGTTGTACATAATATAAATCCTGAAAAACTAAACTCTGGAAATATCAAACTCAGTCCTGAACTTGGTGAAAGAGTCGGTGGTCAGCTTTCAAAAAATACAAAGGAAGCAACAATGCGTTCTTTGGATGTATTGATCGATGATGCGATGGCAAAAAAGCAACAAGTGGCATTAACTTTAGAAGAAATTGAAAAAGCGGGTAGTAAAGGTATGGTGAACCATACCAACAATTACCATCAGGTACGCGCATCAGGCATTCTTGTATTTTTAGAGGCGATTAATTTAACGCATATGCTTAGCTCTGGAAAATATAAGGATAATGTACAAGTTGCAGCTTTGGTGGCATCTGTATCCGCATTGATGGCTTTTGCTTTGGATATATTCTATGGTTTGGCAAAAGGCGTGCGTGAAGTTGCAACTCAAACTAGCTATGGTGGTGCAGGCGCAGCAGCCACACGAGGCGCAGCAAATATTCAAAGAGCGGGTATTAAATGGGCAGCAGGGAGTTTAAGTACGATTGCAGGTGGCATTACAGCATGGTTAGATTATCAAAAGGTAAAGGTATTAAGAGAAAGAGCAGATTTATCTAATACATTAATTTTATTGTATTCGAGCCGATCAGTATCTGCGGGTTTTGGTGCATTTTTTGGTATGTGCGCTGCATTAACCTATATTGGTCCTTTAATAGATTATTTAGCACATGTTGGAGGTAGCCCGACCATTCAGAGATTGGGCGCAAAAGTTTTTGGTGAAACTATGGCTAAATATAGTGTTAAAAAGCTTACTCGAGAGCTAGTCAGGAATGCTTTGCTGCGTTGGGTTGCTTGGGCAAGTGGTATAGGATTAATTTTAACTTTAGTTGAAGCCGCTTTTTTGATATACAGGGAAGCTACAAAGCTTCAACGTTGGTGCCAATATTCTACTTTTAGAGCTTTAAAAACCAATCAACTAATGTCTGAAAAGCAGGAAGATGAAGATTTTCAGATACTATTTGCACAATAGAGTAGGCATAACATGAGTTTAAAAAAAACAGATCAAGTTATTGATGAATTTTCAAAAAGGCTTTTTATCGTAGAAGGCGAAGTAACTGATCTGTTGACCAGTGAAACCATGCAGAACTTAAATATCAGTATGCAAACAGGTTCAGGTGCAATGGCCGTAGGCTCAGCACTTGTCGGACAGATCGGTACAGCTGCTTTAGCCAGTTTTGCTGCTAGTGATGAGGGTATTGAGGTGAGTGATTTTGCTGTAGAAATTACGGATCACAATAATCAAAAGCATTACTTTAAAGGATGTTTTCCTGTCGTGATATTTAAAAAAGGCGATATGGTTAAAGTCATTGCAGAACCACTTTCAGGTCAAAGTAAATATGCTTATGCAGCAGCAATTATTGATCAAAACAGCAGTTATACATGGACAAGTCAAGAGGTTGTAAAAGGGCGGTTTCGATATAGATTATTCGGAATGAAGATGGCTGGTGTGGGGGGGGCGTTTTCAATAATGTTGTTTACTTCATTTGCTTTATTTGATGGAAATATCACTTTGATTTTTTATCCTCCTATATTTATTACTTTATGTGTATGTATGTGTGTGTTTATCTTGATAGGATGGCGAGTAGGCGCAAGTTTTGATGAACAAAGTATAGAATTAGAAGCAATACTAAAAAAATTAGGATTTAATAGACCCAGCAGAATAGATTTACAAAATTTTGCATTGAGTGATTTAAGTTGGAAAAATAAAGAAAAAGATTTTATCCATGAGCGTTGGAAAGATTATACCTATCGTATCGATTTAGCCAAACAATATGATGAAGAAAAATATGGGAAAAAATGAGTTTAAAAAAAACAGATAAAATGATTGATGAATTGGCAGATAGGCTTTTTATCGTTGAAGGAGAAGTCACAGACTTATTGACCAGTGAAACTATGCAAAACTTAAATGCCAATATGCAAACGGCTACAGGTGCAATAGCAGTGGGTTCAGCCCTGGTTGGGCAAATAGGGAATGCTGCTTTAGCCAGTTTTGCTGCCAGTGATGAAGGGATAGAAGTGAGTGATTTTGCTGTAGAAATCACAGATCAAAATAATCAAAAGCATTACTTTAAAGGATGTTTCCCAGTGGTCATATTTAAAAAGGGAAATATGGTTAAAGTGATTGCTGAACGACTGTCGGGTCAAAATAAATATACTCGTGCAGTAGCTGTTATTGATCAACAAAACAATTATATACGGACAAGTCAAGAAGTCGTTAAAGGGAGATTAGGGTACAGATTTTCTACTATAAAATTATTTTTGAGTATAGGTATCATAGGTCTTTTTATATTCATACCTTTGTTAATGTTAATAGGAGATGGAATAGCTACATTAAAACATCAAGTTACTAGGCTCATTTTATTTATTTATTTAATTATTTGTTTCATTGGTGGTTGGGTTGTTGGAGGAAGTTTTGATGAACAAAGTATTGAGTTAGAGGCAATATTAAAAAAACTCGGATTTAATAAACCCAGTATGGCAAATTTAAATGATTTCTCAGTTTTCTCAATGAACATAAAGAACAAAATAAAAAGGGACGAATATCCTGATCGTTGGGAGCAATATACTTATCGTTTAGACTTAGCAAAACAATATGACGAAGAAAAATATGGGAAAAAATGAGTTTAAAAAAAACAGACAAAATCATTGATGAATTGGCAGATCGGCTTTTTATCGTTGAAGGTGAAGTCACAGACTTATTGACCAGCGAAACTATGCAAAACTTAAATGCCAATATGCAAACGACAACAGGTGCAATAGCGGTGGGTTCAGCATTAGTCGGACAAATTGGGAGTGTCGCTTTAGCCAGTTTCGCTGCCAGTGATGAAGGGATTGAAGTCAGTGATTTTGCCATCGAAGTTACTGATAAAAATGCTCAAAAACATTACTTTACGGGCTGTTTTCCTGTGGTGATGTTTAAAAAGCAAGATATGGTTAAAGTGATTGCAGAACCGCTTTCGGGTCAAAATAAATATGCTCGTGCAGCAACTATTATTGATCAAAACAGCAGTTATACATGGACTGGTCAAGAAGTGGTTAAAGGGCGGTTTCGATATAGAGTATTTGGAATGAAGATGGCGGGAGGGGCATTTTTATTTATATTAATTGTGCAATTTATAATTGATTACTTTATGTCTAATTCGATAAGTGAAATGGCGAATGCTAAATTAGGTATTCAAATAAATATTTTAGTTATAATGATTATATCACTATTTATTGGTTGGCGAGTAGGTGCTAGCTTTGATGGTCAAAGTATAGAATTAGAAGCAATATTAAAAAAATTAGGATTTAATAAACCCAGCAGAATAGATTTACAAAATTTTGCATTGAGTGATTTGAGTTGGAAAAATAAAGATAAAGATTTTATCCATGAGCGTTGGAAAGATTATACCTACCGTATTGATTTAGCCAAACAATATGATGAAGAAAAATATGGAAAAAAATGATTTTAAAAAAAACAGACCAAATCATTGATGAATTGGCAGAAAGGCTGTTTATTGTTGAGGGTGAAGTGACAGAATTATTGACCAGCGAAACCATGCAAAACTTAAATTCCAGTAAGCAAACAGCTACAGGCGCAATAGCGGTGGGTTCAGCATTAGTCGGTCAAATTGGGAGTGCTGCCTTAGCCAGTTTTGCAGCCAGTGATGAAGGTATTGAGGTTAGTGATTTTGCTTTAGAAATCACAGATAAAAATAATCAAAAGCATTATTTTAAAGGGTGTTTTCCTGAAGTTAATTTTAGAATTGGTGACAATGTTAAAGTTATGGCTGAGCCTTTTACAACAAAATATTCAATAGTAAAAGCAGTTATTGAACCAAAAAATCAATATATATGGACAAGTCAACAAATTATAAAAGGGAGAATAAGATATAGGATATTTGGGATAAAATTAATAGGTGGTGCAGGGATATTTGTCATGATGATTTTTATTTTATTTTCTCTATTTGAGGATAATGGTATATCATTTCTTTTAAGCCAACCTATACTTATCTCTTTTTTTGTTTGTTTATTTATTTGTTTATTTATTGGATGGAAAGTGGGTGCAAGCTTTGATGAACAAAGTGTTGAGTTAGAGGCAATATTAAAAAATTTGGATTTTAATAAACCAAGTATGGCAAGTTTAAATGATTTTTCAGTTTCATCAGTCAATAGAAAGAATAAAGTAAAAATGGATGAGTATCCTGATCGTTGGGAGCAATATACTTATTGTTTAGACTTAGCAAAACAATATGATGAAGAAAAATATGGGAAAAAATGAGTTTAAAAAAACAGACCGAATGATTGATGAATTGGCAGATCGACTTTTTATCGTTGAAGGTGAAATAACCGATTTGTTAACCAGTGAAACCATGCAAAACTTAAATGCCAATATGCAAACGGCTACAGGTGTAACAACTGTCGATTCTGCACTTATCAGACAGATCGGTACAGCTACATTAGTCAGTTTTGCTACGAGTGATGAATATATTGAGGATAGTGATTTTGCTTTAGAACTCACAGACAAAAATAACCAACAGTATTACTTCGTTGGGTGTTTTCCTGAAGTAATATTTAAAACAGGAGATACAGTGAAAGTTATTGCAGAAGAACTACATGGTGAGAAAAAGTATGCACGGGTTAATACAATAATAGATCATAAAAATAATTATATGTGGACAGGGCAAGAAGTAGTTAAAGGGCGACTAAGACATAGAGTTTATGGAATGAAAATACTGGGTGGAACTTATTTATTTATATTAATTGTGCAATTTATACTTAATTACTTTAACTTTCATTCAATAGGTGAAATGTTAAATGCTAAATCAGGTATTCAAATAAATATTTTAGTTGTAATGTTTATTTGCTTATTTATTGGTTGGCGTATAGGAGTTAGTTTTGATGTTCAAAGTATAGAATTAGAAGCAA
Source organism: Acinetobacter sp. Tol 5 (assembly GCF_019702905.1). Taxonomy (NCBI): domain Bacteria; kingdom Pseudomonadati; phylum Pseudomonadota; class Gammaproteobacteria; order Moraxellales; family Moraxellaceae; genus Acinetobacter; species Acinetobacter sp. Tol 5. Next base: position 2,198,745 of record NZ_AP024708.1, read on the forward strand.
TATTAAAAAAATTGGATTTTAATAAACCCAGTATGGCAAGTTTAAATGATTTCTCAGTTTTTTCAGTTAATAGAAAGAATAAGATAAAAATGAATGAATATCCTGATCGTTGGGAGCAATATACTTATCGTTTAGACCTAGCAAAACAATATGATGAAGAAAAATATGGGAAAAAATGAAATTATAAAAAAGATGAAGCTAATATGATGATTAAATATATTTCTACATTCTGCCTATGCCTTTATAGTTGTGTATCTTATGCTTCTACAAGTTTGAATGTAAAACTGGAAAATACAAGCACATTGATTGTACGGAAAGATAAGAACATAAAAAAAGAAATTTAGGTGAAATTAACGGATACAAAACTAATTGTAATAATAGTTATTTAGTAGTTTGGGGAATTCCTAAGAAATTCAAAAATAGTTCCCCTCAAAATAATGAAGTTGTTTTTTATAATTTGTATAATAAAAAGCAGAAAGTTGTTAAGACAAGTGATGCTATATTCAATGTTGATTTTTATAAAACTGAAGATAAAGCAATTTTAAATTCAGCAACTACGAATACTGAAATTAATTTAAAGACGGGAGAACAAAGTGACTTCCCAGAAATAAGCCAATCCACTTTAAACCAACTAGAAGTTTGTAAAAATTTAACTCAATTTAAAAGATACAAAGAGTAGTAGTTACAGTGTCTTAGATAAAAAAGGATTTAGTCTTGAGAATTAAATTAATAGAAGTATTGACTAAAAATAACTGGAATATTGAAGAGAGACCTTACAAAGGAGATGCCAATATAACAGGTTTTGATTATTTACCTATTGAGTTACAAGAAATTCTTATGAATTATAAAACAATAAGCAATCCAAGTGATGTTGCTTGGTTTTTTACAGTTGCCGAAATTACAGGTGAAACAGAATCTGAGTTCGATTGGGAAGAACTTAGACAACAAAGCTTAGATGCAGCAATGAATGATGTAGAAATTAACAGAATTAATAATTTTTGGGATCATCATTTTTGCTTTTTGATGTCAGTTAAAAATGGTTACTCATATTTGGCAATTTGTTTAGAAGGCAAAAATAAAAATAAGGTTGTGTATGGTTATGAACCTGAATATGAAGAAGTTGATGTCATCTTTGATTCATTTGATGATTTTTCCAATACACTTATAAAATATATATCAAACCAGAGCAGATTCGGAGTTTTTGATCAAATATTTTAAATGTAATAGACCTCGGGCATTGTTTGAGATTCGAACAGGGATAGGGATGGCTTTTGATTTAGAAGCTGTCGCATCAAGCACAAATGAGCAAAAACCTACTTTCGCAAAAGACCTAATATAAAATATTTGAACTTTTACTCTTCACTTGTTACAGATTAGCCGATAATGGCAGATTAACTCCACCAATATCTTAAAATATGGAAAAAGATCGGTGCTGAGAAACAAATAGAATCAATACGATCTAGCATACCACCATGACCGTGAATCAATTGTCCCCAATCTTTAACACCACGATCACGTTTGATTGCAGACATAACCAAACCGCCAAAGAAACCAAAAATACACACCACAAGACCAATAAATGCTGCCTGTAAATAACTAAACGGAGTTAACCATGCCATAGCAACACCTAAAGCCGTGGCTAGGACGATACCACCAAGTAAACCCTCGACAGTTTTAGACGGAGATAAAACAGGGGCAACCTTGTGTTTGCCAAAAAGCTTTCCGCACACATATTGCAAAACATCTGAAGCCTGCACAACCATAATTAACCAGATTGCCAGCCAAATCGGTTCACCCTTAAAACCGTGTAATTTTAAATTGAGTAGTGCAGGAACATGAGAAATACAGAAAACACAGACCATCAAACCCCATTGAATTTTTGAACTACGTTCAAGAAAATGTTTGGTATCTTCTTGTTTTAAACTGGCAATCGGAATCAGTAAAAACACATACAATGGAATAAAAATAGAATATAAGCCATACCAGTCGATAGCGATTAAATAGTATTGATATGGAATTACAAAATAAAACGCAATCAACAGCGGAAAGTAATCACCACGCCGTGTCGGCAACAAACTGGTGAATTCACGCAATGCAAAAAGTGAAATAATGCCAAATAAGATAATAAATGCAGTTTGACCAAGCAGAATTGCTGCACCAATGACAATTAACATCACCCACCAAGCATTGATTCGTGCATTTAAATTATCAATGACTGGCGCAGGCTGGTGTCCAGCTTTTTGTTTAAGAATAAATCCGACTGAGGATGCAAAAACCAAAATACCAGCAAAAATACCAAATAAAAGATAGGTTTTATGTAGATTATCAACAATCATTGATTTTCAACCTCTTTTAATTGCAATAGTTGTTTTTGGGCATAGTCGATAAAAGTCGTTTTATCCATCTCTAAATGTTGTTCTAAAGGGCAACCAAAACATACTGTAGATAACAAAGGTAAAGGAATAAATGAACCTTTAGGCATGACACGTCTTAAGTTTGAAATCCAAACTGGAACGATTTCGATTTCTGGAAATTGCTTATGCAGGTTATAAAGACCACTTTTAAATGGCAGTAACTCAACATCATCATCTAAATTACGTGTGCCTTCAGGAAAGAAGATAATCGAGTATCCTTGTGCAAGTGCATCTTTTACAGGCTGTAATGGATCAGAACCATCCTCACGGTTACGTTGAATGGTGACCCCATTAAAAGTATCTTTAATCAAAAATTGGCGAAAACCATCTTTCAGCCAATAATCTGATGCTGCAACGGGTTTGGTCTTGCGACGCATTAATTTTGGCAGTGAAGACCACAATAAAATAAAGTCGATATGACTGTTATGATTGGCGTAGTAGATTCTTTGTTTCATTTCAGGCTGACAACCAATCCACAAACTACGTGCGCCTGTGATCAGTCGTGCGCCACGTCGGGTCAGAAATGCAATAAAACGAGCAACTGAGCTTGAAGCAAAATTTCCGCGAGGTGTCTCTAAGCTCTGCATTTTGTTGAGTGCAGGCATATTATTTTCTATTTTTTGATCTTGTTCAGGACGCTGTTCGGGTAACTGATTCATTGTTTAAGCCAATTGATATTTAATCTTTTTTGTACTGTTCATATGATATTGAAATGATGAAAACTTAAATTTCTGCTTTAAAAAAGAGCAGAATAATATTGAATTCAACAGCCCCACATGATCGATTTTAAATTAACGCTTTTGAATAAATAGTAAAAATCATTTATATCACAATATTAATTTATCATTTTTACTTTTTAAATCATAGCCTAACTTGAAGCAATTTCATTATCTTAGTCCTTCAAATACAGCGATTTTCATGGCTTTGCTTTGGTCGAAGTTAAAGAAAGAAAACCTAACTACCGTCTATATTCTGACTCAAATGCTCACTTAAATGATTCGATAAATTAAAATAATTAAAACCAGATACTGTATCAATACTAAGGCAATTTGCAGCTTGATTAAGCGAAAACAGCCAGCAAAACGCAGTGTCCAATCTCGACCGACTTTATTTTGCGGAAGAAGCTTCATTTCAAGTAAGCTTTGATCGAATTGCTGAGTAAGATGTTCAATGCTATCAGCTCTAGATTGGATCGCCAGCATTTCAATCAATTCCGCATCAAATTTGACACGGAATGAAAGGTAATGATGAACAGCCATGAGCAATAATGTAATGACAATGAATATCCAAAGCTCTATCGTTTGCCAACCTTTAAATAAAATCGCAAAAATAGATAAAGCAAAAGCAACATAGCCAGAAAGTAGCAAACCACCAGTTGCAGATAAAAGCTTGGCAACAATGAAAAATTTCATTTTCATGGCGCCAAGCCTTTTAATTTGAGTTGATAAATTTCAAGCTCTTCAATTTGTGGTGCTTTTAATACTACCCACGGACGTGCCTTGCGGATGATTTCAACGACTTCTTCAACAGTGCTGTTTTGATTTTGTTGCATTAACCAAGCACTGAGTAGTGCGCTGCTTCTTGAATATCCAAGGGCACAACAGATGAGAATGTTTTGCGATGGCGTGCCATCAATTTTCGTGAGCAAGAGATTGAATTGATTTACCGCATACTCAAGTTGATTGGCTTGCAAAGGAATCAAATCAAGACTTGGATACTGTTGATATTCAGATCCACTGTTTAAGGGTAATTCTGCAACACAGTCAAATACTGCGGTATATTTTTCGCTGTCTTTTTGAGTGGGGATACGCCCAATAAAGATTTTTCTATACTCTGAATCAATGACCAATGAATCTTCAGGATGTTTTTTAGTCCAAATTCGGCTATTGAGCCACGCAAAAATAAGGTATGGTGCAAGTAGAATCTGTGCAGCGATGGTCATCTTTCCATTGGTTTGCTTTTGGAAAAAATGAGGACGTACAAAACTATAACTATGTGCAACGATAAATAAGCTGACCGCTGGGTAGATTAGCCATAATCCCCAAGGGTTTAACTCATAGGCTAAGATCAAAAAAATTACAGCACCACACAGGTAGTAACTGCCTAGTTTTAAATGTTTTGCTGTTAACTGTTGTAAGCCATCTTTTCTAAATGGTGATTTAACGGTTATTGGGAATAACCACAAACACAAAGCACCGACTAAAATTCCTGTAGGAAGGTCAATAAAGTGATGTTGCCATGTCGTAAGGATGGACAGTCCGATCAACGCACTCCAAAAGTCCACCAAGTATTTCCATGAACCTTGTACATGTCTACGATAAAAATCCCAAAGAATCACTAAAAGAACAATATGCAAAGAAGGTGCTTGGTTAAAAGGCTTGTCAAAACCCATCAGCACATCAAACCATAGTCCAAAAAAACCATCTAAGGCAGGGCGTTCAAAACTAAATTTTAACGGGAAAAATAAAAAGCAACTGATCGAAATCACTTGTGCTAAAAACAATCTGAGCGCCTGTTGTTTCAGTTCAAATTTGTTCCAGCACAGTAACAGAGACAGACCATAAAACAGGTCAATTGACCAGTAAGGCATAATAGTCCAAGCCCAAAGTGGAATATGCTTTTCCCAGTCAAATACAATACTTGGAACATAGGCGAGTCCAGAAGCATACTGATTCGCAAAACCATAGGTCAGAAAAAAGAATGGTGCCAGGAAAACCAAGCAGAGTAAGCCCCATTTCCATGTTCCTGTTTCTTTGATGAGTGTTGGCATATAACATCCATTATTATTTTATTCGTGATGGCTGAATAAAATTAATATCCAGCCATGAATTTTAATGACAGTTTTTTATAGCTTTTGCGCCACTGAAACGGTAAATATTCCAAACTCATCAATGCACTGATCGACTTTTTTAAAGCCAGCAGCTTCAACAAGTGCATCCATTTCAGCTTGTGAACGTAAACGCATCACCCATGCATCACCTTGACGATGTGAAGTGAGCGCACGAGCAATAAACTCTTGTTGTGGGTGCCAGATTTGACCTGTGTAAATCAAGTAACCATCTTTTAGAACAGCTTTGCTTAACCCATCGAGTGACTGACGCAATAAATCATTATTACTAAATAACTCATATAAACCAGATACCACAGCGAGTGATGGTTTTGGTTTTACCGATGCCAGAGATTGAGTATCAAAAGCATCTGCTTGAACAAATTCTGCAATATCAGTTAAGCCACGTTCAGCAATCATTTTCTGTCCAGCAGCTACATTAATGTCACTATAGTCACGGAGCAGAATTGACTCAGGCTGTTTAGGTAATTGAGCAACCGCATCTAAAATATAGCGCCCATGACCTGATGCAATATCCATAATTCGAAGAGGTTTACGCTTTTTAATCAGAATATCAGCGTACTTTTGCAGTAAAGATTCGATATTTTGTTTGCGTACTCGGATACCACGCCAACCAATTGCATTGAGATATTGACGATCAATAATTTTACCAATCGGGTTGCTACTTTCGGTTTGATTACGATAAACAAAATCTAAAGTACTGCCTGAGTCATAACCCGTATCTTCACCAATTTTTAAACCTTGAGATAAATGACTACCTATTTTTAAGTTCTTTTTGGTGACTTCCCAAAATGCATTTTTGATTGATTTAGCCGGTAATGGTGAGCTGAGATCTTCTGCAATTGCGCAGCTTGGACCAATTTTATCGGCATTTAAAACATCAGGTGCCTGATAAGCAGTCGCAAAACATTGTTGAATAAAACGACGTATTTTCTCCGTTGCAATATGTCGGTCTTTTTCACCTAATGTATCGTGAAAGAAACCATCTAAAATGTGTAATTCTTTTTTCGGATGCGGAAGCTTTTGATAAAACTCACGTTGTGGTTTTTGGAAAACGACAAAATCTGAGCCTGAGCATAATACTTGTGTTGGTACAAAAATATTTTGTGAGTCAGCAACAATGCGTTTTGAGGCATCGTAAAGCCCGAGTAACATTCTTACCGAAATCGCTTTGGCAATCTTCGGGTCAGTATCGTAGCTTTGCGCTCGATCTTCATCATGAGTCAGCATTTTGGCTTTGACATAACTTTGAATAAAGAAGTTACCACGTAGCTTTGCCATGACTCTTAAACTCGGTTCAGCAAAAGGAACATAAAGCTTAATGTCAAATGCTGGCGAAGCTAAGCACAAGGCACGAATTTTAGGAGCATAGTCGTGCACCCATGTAGCTGCAAGTACCGCGCCCACACTTTGTGCAACAACTGCAATATTCTCTGGGTCAATGGCATAGTTTTGCTGAATATGCTGAACAAAGTATTGAATATCTTTAACACAAGCAGAAAAGCTTGGGGCATCTCCACGTTCGCCTGGAGAGTCACCATGACCTCGGGCATCCCATGCAAAGAAATCAAAATCTGGAAGATTAAGTTCCTCAACTAAATGTGCCATACGTCCAGAATGTTCATGACCACGATGAAATAAGATAATGGCTTTTTTTGTTTCCGATGGTGATTGTGTCGCCCAGTGTTGATAGAACAATGCTGTGCCATCGTGACTGGTGAAGGTGTGGTGACTATTGTTATACATAGCAATTTACCCTGAAAGATGAAACTATTTTATGAAGCTGTTTTTAAACTATTTTTAATTCGGTTATAGATTGTTAAAGCCAGTAACACACCCACAAGGCTGAGTATGCCATTACAGATTAAACTGAGTAGTTGTAAATTTGTATTAAACAGTGGAAAAAATACAATGACCACAGTCATTAAGCTAAACCAAAATGCACGGTCACTTTTCCCCATGGGACCATCATAACGACGTTGTTGACCGATCAGAGGTGCCATGACACCTGTATACTCACTTAAAATAGCAAGGAAAGCCACCAATAACAGTAATTTTGCATGGATAAAAGCAAAAGCAATTAGACAGACATAGAGTGCTGTATCTGCAATGACATCACTTAATTCATTGTAAAAAGCACCTAAATTGGATTGTTGATTAAATTCTCGTGCCAACATGCCATCAATTGCATTAAAAGCCATTCGAATCAGCATCCACAACGGAAACAATAACAACCACCAATTCACAGGATGATTCAAATAATATAAGTATAAAAAAATGCTTAAAGCCAATGAAATAAACATCGCAAAAAGTGTCACTTGATTGGCAGTTACACCTCGCTTAAAAAGCCATTGTACTAAGGGGCGGAGTAAGTTTTGAAAGGCTGGTTTTAATTGATAGATAGATGGCATTGTTCTATTAAAATAAAGTCTTTGTGGTAATTTTAATCAGGTTGTTCAAGATTTTACAAGCGATAATTTTAAGCGACGAATGTTGAAAACGAATTTAAAAATTTTAACAATCGTCCTATAATTTCAATATCTTTTTAATTTCCATATCTTGTTGATCATATGACACCTGCTTGTAAAGTTTTAAAATCAAATAAAATTGAATTTTCTATCCATGAGTATGAACATGATGTGAACGCCAAGAGTTTTGGCTTAGAAGCAGCGGAAAAACTAGGCTTAAACGTTGAAGAAGTGTTTAAAACACTAATGGTGACTGATGATAAAAATTATTTTGTCGCTGTTGTTCCAGTGAATCATCAACTGAATTTGAAGAAAGTGGCGAGTGCTTTTGGCTGTAAAAAATTGCATATGGCAGATCCTAAGGATGCTGAGCGGTTAACTGGCTATTTAGTTGGTGGCATTAGTCCAGTTGGTCAGAAAAAACGTTTAAAAACCGTCATAGATGCAAGTGCAGCGTCATTAGTAAAAATTTATGTCAGTGGTGGAAAACGAGGTCTGGATATTGGCGTGAAGCCACAAGATTTGGCACAGGTTTTGGGTGCAAATTTTGTAGATATTTTGGATATCTAAGCTTTCTTTAGCGAAGAATTAAAAAAATGTTATTTATGATATTTTTAATTATTTTCTGAAACCTCCTTTTTGAACAAGCAGAATAGCCTTTAGTTCAAACTTTCTTCTATCTAAAGGAAAAGCAAGTTTTTTAGGTCGATTTATATTCATCGTTAAATAGGGTCTGTGGAAAATTCGTCTATGTTTGCGACTAGGTGTGTTTTTTAGGCGATTCTAGGCGCGAAATACGAAATTTAGTCATTCTAAATGATGAGAAACACTGTTTCGCAAGGGAATGACGAAGCGACAAAAAACACACTAGTCCCCGCTACGCCTTGCGCTGCAAACAAAGCAGTGCTTTGTTCTTGCTCAGGGTTGTGGCTAAAATTATCTCAGGCTACGTTATGAAATTTAAAAATAGTCTCGCTATTCTCTTCATTTCCTTGCGGAGTATACTCCTCATGCCTGCTCAATTTTAACCTACAACGCAAGCCATTTATGAAATGTCCACAGCCCCTAGAACTAACATGAATAAATATAAAAAATTACATGATTCTTATAGCTTGATGTGCTGCTAATATTTTTTTTGATTTATGATGAATCAATGACAAATTGATAAAATTAAAGATGAATAATTTTTTACTAGAGATTATTTTTCATAAAGGAATAGATAAAGTGATCATAACCAATCATCAGATTTTTAAATTTCCTATTTTTGCTGGTCTTATTATTTTTTTAGCAATTACCAATGTTTATGCGGAAGGCAATTGTCCATCAGGATATTATCCAATCGGTGGACAAGGTGTTCAAGGTTGCGCGCCGATTCCTAACGGAGGTGGTGGAAATTATAATCAAAATCCAACATTGTATCCTATGGCTGAAAACTTATGGGGAGCGATTGCAGAAGAAAAAGGCAGAGAATTAAAGGGACGTTCAGTTGGTTTCTCAAAAAACCATACATCGAAAGATGCAGCACAAGCTGATGCATTAACAGCATGTCGGCAACATGCTGTACAGAAGTGTGAGGTATCCCATACTTATAAAAATGGTTGTGTTGCTGTGGCTGATCCAATCAATGGCGGTCAAAAATCTGAAATTAAATATAATGTTTCAGAGGATAAGGCGAAAGAAGCTGCACTAATGTTTTGTTCTTTAGCTAACCAACAATCCTGCCGTATTATTTATTCTGGATGTAGCTTGTAAATGATATCGCTAAGATTGAACAAAATGATAGATGAAGTTATAGGATTTTGTGAAATCAGGTTTTCTTTAAATTTTAATCAATCATATCTTTTTCAAAATGGTCCATATTTTTATATCATCATTTCCGTGAAAGATAGTTCAGATAATATTAATCATTAACTGTATGATTTCCAAATAAAAATACAAGGTCAATCTTATGGAAAATAAAATAACAGTTTTGGTTTTTTTTACGGTAATTTTGTCCTTACAGTCCGCTTATGCATATAACTTCATCAATCGACTCATTATGGGGAAAAATGGTATGGTCGTAGATAAAGATGAATTCTTTACTCCGAGAATTCAGCCCGAATGGATTGTACCTGTCAGCCCTCAATTTAGTCCTGAGGATGCTGAATATGTTCACCAAACAGCGAAACAAACAAATTATTTTGTGGAGCTTGAATTTTGGGTCAATGAGAAAGGTGATGTTATTGATGCTCAAATCTTGAATGCCAATCTAGCTGATTTTAAAACTGAAGAAATATTGAGTGCCGCAAAAAAAGCCAAGATGACTTATAATTTTAAACCCAATACACATTTTCCATTTCGATTCATTTCTTCTTTCTACTTTTTAAATTAATTTTTGATATTGAACAAGAAACTATACAAATAATGCAATTTAATGAAAATTTTCATGAAATCTCTCAATCCTAAATGAGAATATTATCATTTATTACAATTGAAAATTTTAAGATATTAATGATCGAAAAAAATACGATGTATGATAAAAATTCATAAAATCATCAAATTAACTATCCTAATACATGAAAAATACAAAATTGCATTCTTAAATGAGAATTATTAACATTAAGATCGATTTGTGCTGAGCATGACAGCATGATCCAAGAAAAAACATAAATTAAATTTAGAACTTTTTAGTGCAGTAAAAAGTCTTGTACAGAGGATATGGTCAGATGAAAGAGCTTGCCAGCCGATTGGCGATGCAGCACCTAATCAATGCATACTCACAAGAAACAGGCAGTGGAATTTTACTTGAAAAATATCAACAAAATTCTACTCAACTCACGTTTAGCCAAGGCTTGACGTTGTTAATAATTCCTTTGGAATCAATTCAGTCTCAATTATTTGTTCCATTGTCATATAGTAGTTTTGTTGGCAGACACAGAATTGCCAGACTTCCACAAGTTTTTACTAAAGGACAAATACAACAGTTTAGTGCAATTGCGATGGTCAGCTTGCTGTTAGAAGAGTTGGTACAAAATGCTTCACAAACACTGGATTGCGCATCACTGGTCGAAAAATGGATTCAAAGTCGTGATGCATTGCTTCAGTTTTTAACACATCGACAGCCTGATTTTGATCGTTTAATTCAGGCAAAACAGGATTTCATTCAATCAGAACAAGCATTAATTCTTGGACATAGTATGCATCCTGCGCCAAAAAGTAGGTTGGGATTTATCCATGAAGACTGGTTGAAATTTTCTCCTGAACATCAAGGTAAAACTCAGTTGTATTACTGGTTGGTTGCACCAGAATATGTCGCTGAGAGTAATGCTTCGTGTGCAGAGGATATCACTTCACAACTTAGGCAAGAGATACATTGGTATTTAAATGAAGCTGAAATCACTTTGCTAAATACCTATTCAAATTATAAGTTATTGCCTTTGCATCCTTGGCAAGCACGATATTTACAAAGTAAAGACTGGTATAAAGAATTAAAAGCTAAACATAAGTTAATCGATTTTGGCGAAAAAGCTTGGCAATTTTCAGCAACCACTTCAGTAAGAACCTTAGCAAGTTATGCTGCGCCGTGGATGGTTAAGCCTTCATTATCGGTGATGATCACCAACTCAATTCGAATTAATTTAGCCAAAGAATGTCATCGTGGTGAAATGACGCATCGTTTGTGGCATGGGCAGATGGGGCAGTCAATTGTTCAACATTGTCCTACACTCAAAGCCGTAAATGATCCCGCTTGGACTGCTTTAAAGCTAGATGGCAATATTGTCAATGAAACCATTTGTATTTTTAGAGATCAACCTTTTGATAAAAAGCAGCAGGTTACCTGTATTGCATCCTTGTGTCAGGATCATCCTGAGAAGGATTTAAATCGTTTTGATCATTTATTTGAAAACATTGCCCAAGCTGAATCACAGCACAATATTGAACAGATCGCTTTGAATTGGTTTAAGCAATTCTTGGAAATCAGTTTAGTGCCGATGATGTATCTCTATCATCGTTACGGCATGGCATTTGAATCCCATCAACAGAATGTCTTGGTTGAGTTAGAAAATGCCTATCCTAAAAATTTATGGTTGAGGGATAATCAAGGTTTTTACTATATCGAAGAATATGCAACTGAAATATTAAAAGAGTTTCCTGAACTTGATGAAAAAGCACATGCTGTTGGACCTAAATCTTTTGTAGATGAAAGATTTAGCTACTATTTCTTTGGCAATACTATTTTCGGCATTATTAATGCAATTGGCGCGACTGGCAGTATTTCAGAGCAAAGACTCATACATGTCTTGCAGGATAAGTTATCTGATTTGCTGCAACAGTATCCTCAAAGCACTTTATTACATGCTTTGTTATATCAGCCTACGTTGCCGTATAAAGGTAACTTGCTGACGCGTTTATATGAATTAGATGAGTTGATTGCACCTGTTGAACAGCAATCAGTTTATGTTCAATTGCCGAATCCTTTGTTTCTTAAACAGAAGGATGCGATCTATGCTTGATTTTATTGCAGTTGGTTTAGGTCCATTTAATTTAAGTTTAGCCAGTCTGTTACACAAAAAATCTGATTTGCAATATCTCTTTTTTGAAAAAAAGGAACAGTTTGATTGGCATGCAGGTATGCAGTTGCCGAATACCTTATTGCAAGTTCCATTTATGGCAGATTTGGTCTCTATGGTAGATCCAACCAGTCCGTTTAGTTTTCTCAATTATTTAAAAGATCAGCAAAGGTTATATAAGTTTTATTTTCTTGAGCAGCCACATATTCCGCGTAAGGAATATAACCATTATTGTCAATGGGTTGCTGATCAGCTTGAATGTATTCAGTATCTGTCTACAGTGACGGATATCATCCCGAAAAGCTATGGTTTTGAAGTGTCTGTGCACCAAGATGGTATTCAGCAACGCTACAATTGTCGAAATCTTGTATTGGGTGCTGGGAATGTTCCTTATGTACCACAATGTGTGCGTAAGTTTATGCAAGCGTATCCTGAACGTTGCAAGCATTCAGCAGACTATCTGAAACATTCAACGCAAGATTTGCAAGGCAATGTGGTGGTTTTAGGCTCGGGTCAGTCAGCAGCTGAAATCTTTTTAGATTTATTTGATCGACAGTATCAATTTGATCAAGTGTCTCAACCACAGTTTAACTTAAACTGGTTGACACGTGCCAATGGTTTTTTCCCGATGGAATATACGCCTTTAGGATTGGAACACTTTAGTCCAGATTATATTCAGCATTTTTATAAATTTGATGATTTAAGTAAGGATGTGCAGTTAGCGAAGCAAGCCTATCTTTATAAAGGTATTAGTGCTCAGACCATTCGAGAAATTTATAAAAAGTTGTACCATCGAAATATTGCCAATCAACAACTTGCGACACATTTGCATAGTCAATCGAATTTAATTGATGCTGCGCTGACAGATAAAGGGAAAATCAAACTGATTTTTCAGGATCGTGTCAGCTTAAATCAGTTCAGTATTGACAGTGATTATGTTGTCTGCGCGACAGGCTATATAAGTCCAGAGTTTGAATTTCTCAAGCATGTTAAACCATATATTCAAACCAATGCACAGGGACATTGGGATATTACAGTTGATTATCGTACTGCATATACAGGTATTGGCGAAATCTATGTACAAAATATGGAAATGCACAGTCATGGTGTAGGCACACCTGATTTGGGCTTGGGTGCATATCGTGCGGCAACGATTGCTAATCAGTTATTGGGTTATGCCTTATATGACCTACCTGAACAGTCGCAATGTTTCCAGCATTTTGATCCTTTGCAAAATCCACAAGTACAAGCGATTCAGAAAAATCCAGCAGTACAGTCATATAGACCGTCTAATGAGATTGAGCATTCGGCAAAAAATCTGAAAATGACATCAGCAACTTTGCCACAAAGTTCTCAGCATAAACAAAACCCACAAAGATATTCAAGTATTGAGAAAAGCATATGAGTTTTGCACAGTTACAAATTAATCAAAAGCAGTGGCGGAGTGCAGGACAACGCCTAATCGAAATGGCAATTGCTGAATTTTTATATGAGGAAATTATTCAGGCTGAAAACTTAGGCGGTGATTTATTTCAGTTGACGCTGGATGACCGCCGTTATCAGTTTAATGCCAAACAATATTTGTTAGGACATTGGTTGATTGAAGAAGGCTCAGTACGTGATTTGAATGCAGATTCCACCCAAGTGGCTTGGAATCTGCATCAATTTATTGCAGCATTTTCTAATCAAGCCGAAGTAAAGCCCTTTACCAAAGCTTATTTGATCAAAGAAATGAATAATACGTGGTTGGCAGAAGCGCATGTCTTTGATGAAAATCGCTTAAATAGTACAGCTGTGCTCACAGAATCACACCATAAGATTGAAGGGATGTTACGTGGACATCCATGGCTTATTATGAGCAAGGGGCGTATGGGATTTGGTTATGACGACTACCTCAGTGCTGCACCCGAAATCTCACCTAAAGTCAAATTACTCTGGCTAGCTGTACATCGTGATTTGGCTGAATTTCGTTCAACACCTGAATGGCAAGCAGGTGACCTTTATCTGCATGAATTTAATGCTGAGGAACTGAATAAATTTCGTGAAACAATGCAAAGCCATGCTTTGAATGCAGAGGATTATTATTTAATCCCTGTACATGCTTGGCAATGGCACCAATGGATTGTACCGACTTATAGCAACGAAATTGTCCATCAGCGAATTGTAGAGCTTGATATTGGTCAAGATGATTATGTACCAATGCAATCTATTCGTACATTATGCAATACATCAAACACACAACGTCATTACATTAAACTACCAGTAAGTATTTTTAATACAGCAGTTTATCGAGGATTACCATCAAAACGAAATTTAGCTGCGCCAGCTGTGACGGCTTGGCTAAAAAATTTACTCAAACAAGATGCAGATTTACAAAAATCTGGCGTGGTTTTTCTAGGTGAAGTTGCGACGCTAACCATTCAGCAGCCTTGTTATGACCAAATCGAAGGTGCGCCTTATCAATTCAAGGAGTTATTTGGCTGTTTGTGGCGTGAAAGTATCGATCCTTATGTCGCAGATCATCAGCAAGTACTCTCCCAAGCTGCGTTATTACATCGTGATATTCAAGGCAGATCTGTTCTAGACGTGCTTGTTCAAGCATCAGGTCTAACACCTTTGGCATGGTTAAAACAATTCGCAACAGTCAGTTTAAAACCCTTACTGATCTGCTTGTATAAATATGGTCTTGCATTTTCTCCACATGGTGAAAATACCATGCTAATTCACGAAAATGGTGTACCCAAAGCCATGGTACTGAAAGACTTTATTGATGATATTAATCTGGTAGATGAAGACTTCCCTGAGCTTTCAGAACTTCCAGAAGAAGGAAAAATTTTACTTCGCCATTCGGCTTTGGAGCTCAGTCACTTTATTTTTACAGGTTTATTCATGGTGCATTACCGTTATATCTGTAATGTATTTCTACAGGACTTTCCAACACATAACGAAGTAGAGTTCTGGCAAACAATTTCGGATGTGATTGCTGAATTTCATCAACAGCACCCTGAGCTTTCAGCACGTATTGAAAAATTTGCAATGTTTAGAAGCCAATATGACAAGATCTGCTTAAATCGGGTGCGTTTATTTACCACCAGTTATAACGATGAAGCTGAGCGTCCTGTTCCTGTCTTTTTAGATTTAATTGCCAATCCTGTCAGTCCAACCACATTACAACAGTGGGCAGAGCAACAATCGCAACGACAGCATTTAACACAAAAGCATTCAGCAAGTCTGTCTGTATAGCATTGAAAATGAATCTTAAATATTGAATTAATGAATTTTATCAAGGTGACATTAATGAAAACACTATCAAGCCAATTACCTGATTTTTATGAATACTATGAGAATGGTACACAATTTTATCTGCGCCAAGTGAAATATCCTGATGATATGGCACTGTTACATAAGTGGATGCATGAACCGCATGTAATTCCGCAGTGGCAATTGAATAAGTCTGAAGTCGAACTCAAAGTATATTTTGAAAAACAATTGGCTGACGACCACCATCGTTTGTTAATTGTTGGCGTAGACGGACAAGATGTGGGTTATACCGAAATATATGAAGGAAAACGTGATAGATTGGGGCTATATTATTCGGGACATGAATTAGATTTAGGTTGGCATCTACTTTTTGGTGAAAAATCAGCATTTGGTAAAGGTTATTTAAGAGCGGTCATGCGTTTATTAAGCTTTTATATTTTTGAAAATGCAGCATCTCTGAAAATCGTGGGTGAACCTGACTCTAAAGTCAAACCTTATGCAGCAGTGGTAGAAGACATGTGCTATGAAGCTCAGGGTATAATTCCAATGCCTGAAAAAGATGCCATGCTGTATTATTGTTTTAGAGAGACCTTTTATCAAAAATTTGGTGATTTTCTTACGCAGTCCCAGCAATATCTTGCGCAAAAGAAATTTCCCAACCAAACAGAGCGAGTTGAACCCTCCATATGAGTTACCAGTCTACACATATTCAAATTATGGATATGACGTTTTCAAAAGATGTATCAATTGCTGAATTTGAGCAGTGGCTCGCAGAAGTTGAAAACTTTTTGCATCATCAACAAAATTTTGCACTGGTGATGCAAAGTCTAGATGGTACGACTTTCCCAGAGGAATATCGCCAAGTTCAAGCCGCTTGGTATAAAAAAAATAAAGTCAAATTTTTTAAATATTGTGTGGGATTGGTGCGGATTGCGCTTGATGATGCAGATCAACAACGCCTGAATTCACCAGCTTTACATGTGGCTTGGCGTGTTCCTTATTACGTCACGTTGGATCGTTGTGATGCACTGCAGTGGGCGGTGCAGAGGTGGATATGCAGAACATAGATAATTCAAAAAATACATCAATGACACAGCAGATTTCAATATTAAGCTTGAGTGTTGTGATTGTTCTGTATTTAGCACATGCTTTGCCTTTGTATTTTTACAATGTGGCACTGCCTGCAATTTTAAGGCATCAAGGGGTTGATTTACGCTGGATTGGAATGTTGTCACTGTTATATATTCCATGGGCGTTTAAGTTTTTTTGGGCGCCGTTGATTGATCGAATATATGTTAAAAAATTAGGAAAACGAAAAACCTGGTTGCTGTTTACGCAAATTGCTTTGGTACTGGGCGTATTGGCACTGGCATTTACCCAGTTTTCATATGGTTTGGCTGTGTTTGTCGTGATTGGACTATGGATTTCAACATTTGCAGCAACGCAAGATATTGCCATAGACGGCTATACTGTTGAAGCTTTCTCTGAACAAGATTATCGTTTTGGCAGTATGGCGCAGAGTATTGGTGTTGCCATCGGGAGTATGATTGGTGGTGCGGCGACATTGTGGCTCTATCAATATTATGGTTGGCAAACAGCATTAACGTGTTTAGCAGTGATGACAGCTTTAACCATGCTGGCTGTGTTTCAAATCAAAGAAAAACCCAAAGAACAACATATTGCGCAAAATCCTCCAAGCCTGATTCGTGCATTTAAACGACCAGAAATTCGTTGGGCTTTATTGTTAATTGTTTGCTATCGTTTTGTCGAAGCACCTGCAATGGCAATGCTTAACCCAATGCTCATTGATCAACACTGGTCACTGTCACAGATTGGGGTATTGATGTCTGTAGTGGGTGCAGGTGTGGGGTTGTTAGCTGCGGTTTCAGCAGCACTCTTACTGAAAAAAATAAAGGCAACACAGTTGCTGGTTTGGGCGGGCTGGCTACGAACCTTAATCTACGGATTATTGGGACTTGCTATTTTGCTCGGTTGGTTAAACCAGTGGCATTTATTACTGGGAATTTTTGTCATTGCATTTTTGGCAATCCGTTATATTGCAATGACTTCGCTCTATGCATACTTCATGCAAAATAGCTCAAAAGAACAAGCAGGAACTGATTTTACAATTCTGGTGTGTTTTGAATTGTTGGTCTATTTCATTGGTGGGGCAGGCTCAGGTTTTCTGGCCAAATCATTAGGTTATGGCAATTTTTATATTGTACTGGCCGTAGCATCTGTAGTGAGTGTAATTTTATCGCATCTCATTATTTCAAAATCGCAAATAAATCCAAAGTCAAAGATTATGGAAGGATAACTCATGAGAAAAAAATCAATACATATACAACTGACCTGTTTAAGTTTAGCTGTATGTACTCAACTTTATGCGCAAGAGCCTGCGAATAATAATGACAATACCGTATCAGAAGTGAAAAGCTTGGCACCCATCGTTGTAACTGCTACACGCTCTGCAAAAAGTATTTCCGAAATCGCTGGAACAGTGTATAGCATTAATCATGCTGAAATCGAAAAGCAAGCCAATGCGGGTAAAAGTACCGCGGATATTTTAGGCTTGTTGGTACCGTCTTTAACGCCGAATACGGGTACAACATCAAACTATGGTATGACGATGCGTGGGCGTGTGGTCCAATACATGATTGATGGTGTACCTCAAACAGGTTATCGCGATGGTTCACGACAACTCAATAGCATTAGCCCATCTATGATTGAGCGAATTGAGGTGGTTTCTGGCGCAAGTAGTATTTATGGCTCTGGCGCAACAGGTGGAATCATCAATATCATCACAAAAAATGGTGGCGAAGAACCTTTAAGTTTTGAAACTAAAGTCGGTGTCACGTCTGGCAACAATTTTAAAAGTGATGCAATGGCTTATGAAGCATCACAAAGCATTTCATTCAATCAGGACGCTCTAAAAGGAACACTGGGTATTGGCTATGCTAAACGTGGTGAAATCCAAGACAGTCATGGCGATCGAGTCGGACCTGAAGTTGCGCAGACGGATCGTCAAGATACTGAAACCATCGATGTGAATGGACGTTTGACTTGGAAAATTGCCGATGGTCAAAGTCTCAGTTTTGGTGGTCAATATTACAACGATGAACAAGACAGTGATTATGGACCAGACTATGGTCCAGGACTTGCGGTCTTATTTGGCGCACAACCGAGCCAAAAAGCCGTTAAAGGATTACAGCTTGATGATCAGCCAAGAACCAAACGCTATAGTTTTAATACCCAATACCAAAATGATGACTTCTTTACGCAGATTTTAAATGCTGAAGCCTATTATCGTAATGAGCAAGCTCGTTGGTATCCAGCAGCGAATCCAATTGCTCATAATGCATTGCCAACGCCAGGTAGCACTTATTTAGTCTATCAATCTGATACAGATATTGATGTTTGGGGTGCTCGACTTGCTTTACAAAAAGATTTTAATTTACAAGGTCGTAAGTTAGGTCTGACCTATGGGGTAGATTATGAAAATGAGCAAGACCGTCAGGATATGCAACGTTATGATTTAGCCACATTTATGGGAAGTAATGGTTTAGCCTTTAAACCGCTTAAGCGCTATCAATTCGGTCCAGATGTAGAAACCAGTAAGCTCGGTTTTTTTGCGCAAAGCCAATTGGATATTACCGACCGTATTGATTTACAAGCGGGCATAAGATATGAGCGCGTTGAAAGTGATGTTGATTCGTCAACACCTTATACAGAAGCAGTCGTCGCTGATATAGTGCCAACTTATCAAGCAAAAACCTTAAATGGTGGAACGGTTAAACATGATGCAACTTTATTTAATATCGGTGCTGTCTATCATCTGACCGATGCACAACAAGTTTTTGCCAATTTCTCACAAGGTTCAAATTTACCAGACATACAACGTATGCTGCGTGATGTACCTGCAAACTTTGTAGTAAGTAGTCAAACGATTGATCCAATTAAAGTTAATAACTATGAATTGGGTTGGAGAATTCAAGGTGCCAAAGGTTTAAATGCAGGTATTACTGCATTTTATAATGATTCAGACAAAAGTCTGAAATTTGGACCACCGAATTATGCTATAGAGGTTATTGACACGGATGAACGTGTGTATGGTGCAGAAGCCAATCTCTCTTATCCAATTTCATCGAATTGGACTATCGGTGGAACAGCAGCATATACCACTGGGCAATATAAGAATACTCAAGGTAAATGGCAAGAATTGGATGCAATCCGAATCGCACCATTAAAAGGAACGGTTTATTCAGATTGGCAGTTTGATGATGGCATTGGTGTGAGAGTACAAGCCTTAGCCATAGGTGGGACAGACAAAGCGCGTCAAGATGCGATCGACAGTGGCTCAACTCGTCCACCCGCTGAGATTAAAGGATTTACAACGATGGATGTGATTACTAATGCCAAAGTTGGACCTGGGACGATTGGATTTGGTGTGTATAATGTCTGGAATACAGATTATAAATCAGTATATAGCCAAGCTGTTTCAACTGTTTATGGTGCAATCTCAAGCTTACCTGCACAAGGTCGTACCTATGGTCTAAGCTATAGCGTGAAATATTAATTAAACCTTCAGCCTCTTTTGCCAATCAATCACGTAAAAGGGGCTTTTTAATTTGATCAATATGGAAATGCGTCTCAATTGCATAATGTATTTGATTATCTGCTCACTCTGATATTTCAATAAGGTCTAAATGAATAAAAACAATACGATTTTATTAGCTGCAAGTCTAGCAAATGGAATGAGTTTTTCCATGATTTTGCCTTTGCTTGCCCCCTTGATTCGGCAGCTTAAAATGTCAGAACTTCAAGCAGGCTTATTGGTTTCTGCAAGTGCTTTGTTGATGAGTTTAACGGCAATGTGGATTTCAAAAAAAACTAAATTACAAAATCAATATTATTTACTCAGTTTAGGTTTTATTGGTATGACCATCACATGGGGACTGTTCTCAGGTGTACTCAGTTATGGATTGCATTATAGTGTACCAGCAGGGCTGTTATTTGCTTTACTGTTATTAAGTCGCAGCAGTACAGGTATTTTTATAGCAATGCCGCAGA
Source organism: Acinetobacter sp. Tol 5 (assembly GCF_019702905.1). NCBI lineage: Bacteria > Pseudomonadati > Pseudomonadota > Gammaproteobacteria > Moraxellales > Moraxellaceae > Acinetobacter > Acinetobacter sp. Tol 5. Next base: position 2,219,356 of record NZ_AP024708.1, read on the forward strand.
TTGCTTTACAAAGTTATGTGATGACACGCTATGAAGAAGAAAAACAACGTAGCCAAATGATGGCAAAGTTTGGTGCATTCAACAGTTTAGGATTAATTTTAGGACCATTTCTAACGACATTATTGATCGTTTATGGGATCTTAATTCCCATGTGGTTGGCTGTGGTGATTCTCGCAACCTTGAGTATATTGATCGTAAGCTTTTACCAAAAAAATAATCAAAATTCGGTCGAATTTCCAGAAAATTTGCATCAAAACCCTACAGATTTAGCCAATCAACCACTAGATATTGATGAGCAGTATCAAGCAAAGAATCAAAATAAACATACGTTAAACAAAGCTTTTATCTGGCTAATCTTAGGATTCAGTTTGTACATCGCCATTGTTACCCTGAATTTAACGGCTGGCTTTTATATCCAAGATAAATTTAAGTTCAGTATTGAACAAAGTGCATTGTATTTTTCGCAATGTTCATTAATTGTTGGTATTGCATTGGTTGCTATGCAAGTGGCAATTTCAAAATGGTTAAAATGGTCATTGCAAACCTTATTGGTGGTTGGATTATCGGCAATGCTGATAGGGTTGTTGATGTCGATATATACCGAACAGATTATCATCTTTCAGCTCGCTTATATTTTTTATGGGATCGCTGTGGCGTGTTTAATGCCTGCATTTACCACAGGTGCATCACAGTCGGTCTCTATCCATGATCAAACGAAAATAGCAGCCTTATGTACAATGGTGCAAGCGCTCAGCTTAGTGTTTGCACCTTTGTTGAGTACAGCACTGTATCAATTCAACATAATTTTTCCATATTATTTATTGATTGGTATTTTTGCTGTATTTTATGTTTATTTCATTGTTTTTAAATGGAATAGAGACAAATAATATCGATAAAGTCATATCAGTGTCATATTATTGGACTAGTTTCTTCGGCATTTAGTCCAATATGACACTTTGCTGATGAAAAATTTAAAATTTAAACATTCTTTATTTATGTGTTTAAGCTCTGGTTTATTTCTTACTGCCTGTAATGATGATACGGATAATAGGAACTCAACTGCAACGGCACCACAGACAACTACATCTTTATATTTGCAGACCAAACAACCTTATCTACCGCAACAGAAATTAAGCACTTATGAAGCTCAACCTGCTGGCTATCAGGCAGTTTTTACTGAACTTGTTGCACGACATGGCTCACGTGGTTTATCGAGTATTAAATATGATTTAGCACTTTACAACATGTGGCTAAAAGCCAAACAAGAAAATGCTTTAACGCCATTAGGCGAAAAACTTGGTGCTGATCTAGAAGCAATGATGAAAGCCAATATTCTATTGGGTTATGGTGTAGAAGGCATCCGCCAATATGGTTATGGCAATGAATCATCGATCGGGATTAAAGAACATCGTGGAATTGCAGATCGACTGTTGCAGCGTTTACCTGACTTATTTAATCAAGCCAGTCAGCAGGGCAAAACCATTCAAATCGTAAGTTCGGGCGTAGATCGCGCCGTAGACAGTGCAAAATTCTTTAGCAATGAATTGTTAAAACAGCAACCGAATTTAAAGAGTTCGATTACACCTGCGAGTTATCAAAGTTTAAACAGTGGATCTGTACCGAGTATCGCAGATGGTGGTGTAAGTCGCTTTAACTTATATTTTCACAGTTTGAATGCACAGGATGATCTTGCCAACATCAAAACGGATTTAGAAAAGCAAGTCTATGATGCAAGCCTGAAATACCAAAATTATGAAGAAAATGATTTAAGTTTAAAACAAAAGCTTAAAGAATTAAGCGCAGACAATAATGCACAAAAAATCGCAACAGCGGTGTTAACACCTATTTTTAAAGCAACTTTTATTCAAAAACTGGGGCAAGCTGGCTATACCTTTAGTAATACAGGATCGTTTACTGTCACCAGTCCTCAAGGTGAACAAATTACTGAAAAAGGCAAAGGTAAAAATACCATTACAAGTGCAGTAGATGCGGCGGCGTATTTATATGAGTTATATTCTATTACAGGGGGAATGCAAGACGAACTAGGCGCTACAGATTTTAGCAAATATATGCCAATCGATGCTGCCAAGTTTTATGCACAATATAACGATGCCAATGATTTCTATAGTAAAGGACCGAGTTTTGATGCGGGCAAAGCCATCACAACTGAAATTGCGCAGTCGCTCAAGCAAGATTTATTTAAACAAGTAGATGATGTGATCAATAAGCGTCAAAAGAATATTGCTGTACTTCGTTTTGCCCACGCTGAAATCATTATTCCTTTAGCCACCAGTTTGGAACTGAAAGGCATGATGCAATCTGTGCCTTTTTCACAGACTTTTAATTACAACAACAGCACATGGCGTGGTGAAGATATCTCCCCAATGGCTGCAAATGTGCAGTGGGATATTTATCAAAATTCACAAGGTCAAACTTTGTTGAAAATGTTGTATAACGAAAAAGAAATCAATTTTAAACAAGACTGTGATTATGCGCGTTATAAAACTAAGAGTTATTATTATGATTATTTAAAGCTTAAGCAATGCTATAATATTCAATAGTTTGCTATTTTAATGTGTGGGAGATATACGTCTCCCTTTTATTTATTTTCTATAGGTCAAGTGTGAAGTTTCATCAACATATTATTCAAGCTGCGATCTTTGACATGGATGGCACTTTACTGGATACAGAACGGCTTAGATTTAAAGCTTTACAACAATCCTCTTTAGACATTATGCAGCTTGAATTCTCACTGGATTATTTAATGCAATGCTTAGGGCTTAATGAGTCAAGCTCTGAACTTTTAGCACAGCAATTTTATGGCGCAAATATTCCTTATCAGCAGATTCGTAAACGTGCAGCTCAAATTGAATTGGCAATGATTGAGTCAAATGGCGTGCCATTAAAAGAGGGTGTACTCGAAACATTGAAGTATTTGTATTCACGTCAGATTCCCATGGCAGTCGCTACATCAAGTGCGCGGGAGATTGCGGAGAAATATCTTCAAATCGCTAATATTGAGCATTATTTTAAATTTTTAGTGTGTGGTGATGAGGTATTACAAGGAAAACCTCATCCAGAAATTTTTAAAACTGCGTGTGAAAAATTCAATTTAGCACCAAAAAACTGCTTTATGATTGAAGATTCAGAAAATGGACTTCGTTCAGCACATGATGCAAGTGGTGTAGCTATTTTGATTCGAGATATTAAAGCGCCAAATCAGTGCATGTTGGACATGGCAGATGGTTATTTTGAGTCAATGAAAGATTTTAAAAGTAAGCTTGAACAATTAAATTGAATAAAATTCTCTTTTGATTGAACAACACTCATGCAATTTAGCAATTAAATCAGTGGATTCCATGCTTTAATAGAGTCATTCAAACGAATGTGAATTTTAACATGTTTTTACATTCCCAAAGTACCACTGTAGCAACACAAGCATATGATTATCCTGAGTGGCACAAAGGGAGGGAAAACTACGCTTTATGGTACATTGAAATTAAGCATCCAGCCTTAGGCGCTTATCTAAATCAATTGAGACAAAAGTTTTCAAATTTTTTATTTCATCCCAACACACGACAATTTCATATCACGATATATATTTGTGGGTTTTTAACAGATTTATCTCCACAATTCGATGATGATTTCCAATTCAAAAAATTACAACAGCAATTGCAAGATTTAAAGAAAAGTAATGTTCAACCTTTTAAACTCAAGACGGGTAAGATAAACAGTTTTAGCAGTGCTCTTTTTGTTGATATTCATGATGATCAAAATAGCCTAAGCAAGATTAGAACTACATTGGCTAAATCAACACAAGAAATTGCTCCAACCTGTTATTACCCACATATTACCTTAGGACTTTATAAAGCAGAGTTTCCATCACAACAAATTTTAGAAGAAATTGAAATGACACAGCAACAACAGTTTGAAATAACGATAGATCAACTGCATTTTGGTTTTTATAAAGCAAACGATCTACAAGGCAAATTATTTGATTTAGAATACTATTCACTCAACTCAAATACTAAAAAAGTATCTTTGGAGCAGAATCCATGCTGCAACTAATTTTGGGGGGCGCACGTTCTGGAAAAAGTAAACTTGCAGAACAGATTGCAAAAGATTCAGATTTAAAAGTGATCTATATTGCGACTGCCCAAGCTTGGGATCAGGAAATGCTAGTACGCATAGCCCACCATCAGTCGCAACGCCCAAGTGAATGGGAATTGATTGAAGAAACACATTATCTTGCGGATATATTGGAAAAAAATGATCAAAAAGGGCATTTGATTCTAGTCGATTGTTTAACTTTGTGGATGAGTAATTTATTAATACATGATGATAAAAATCTACAGATTCAGGAATGTCAAAAACTACTGCAAATCCTGCCTAAATTAGAGTCTCAAGTGATCTTGGTGAGTAATGAAACTGGACTTGGTGTTGTTCCTATGGGAGAAATCACTCGTAAATTCGTTGATGAGTCTGGGCGCTTGCATCAGCAGTTGGGGCAAATTGCTGATAAAGTTGTATTTTGTGTTGCTGGTTTTCCAATGGTTTTAAAAAACGAAGCTCTATGATTTCTAGTGGTCGAAATCATAGATCGAATTGATATTTATATGTTTAAAAATGATTGATATGGAGAAAAACAATGAGTTGGTGGTTAGAAGCATGCAAAGTTCCAAGTGCAGAGATGAAACAACAGGCTGAAGAACGTCAATCGCAATTGACCAAGCCGACGGGTTCACTTGCTGCTCTAGAAAATGTCGCTGTGCAATTGGCAAGTCTACAAAATAATCCTAAACCACAGCTTGAACATCCTTGGATTACAATATTTGCAGGTGATCATGGGGTAATGGCAGAAAATGTGTCAGCCTATCCGCAAGCGGTAACACGACAAATGCTGCAAAATTTTGCAACTGGCGGCGCATGTATCAGTGTGATTGCCAAAGAATATGCAGCGACATTGCAAGTGATTGATTGTGGTACGGTCGGAGACGCTTACGAATATCAAGGTGTTGAACGTCACTGTATTGCACCAGGAACAGCAAACTTTGCAAAACAAGTGGCGATGACTGAAGAACAATGTGCTCAAGCTATGGATTTAGGACGTAAAAGTGTTGAAAAAGCCTTTGCCAATCATGCTTCGATTTATATTGCTGGAGAAATGGGAATAGGAAATACCTGTGCTGCTTCAGCCGTTGCAAGCTTTTTATTAAATGAACCAGCAGAGCAATTAACAGGTGTAGGTACAGGGATTCGAGAAGAGCAATTGATACATAAGAAAAATATAATTAAAAATGCTGTTGAAATGCATAAAAATTATGTTAAAAGTGATGTATTTAAGGCGCTTTGTGCAGTCGGTGGCTTAGAAATTGCAGCAATGACGGGTGCATATATTCGTTGTGCTCAAGTCGGTTTAGCTGTGATTGTGGATGGATTTATCAGTTCTGTTGCAGCTTTGGTAGCAGTTCAGTTGAATCCTGCAGTTCGTCAGTGGATGTTGTTTGGGCACCAATCTGCTGAATATGGTCACTTGCGTATATTACAAGAACTCAATGCTGATCCATTATTAAAATTGAATTTGCGTTTGGGGGAAGGAAGTGGAGCAGGAGCTTCACTAGGGGTCATTAAACTCGCATGTAGCTTACATAACAATATGGCAACATTTGCTGAAGCTGCTGTGATTGGTGAAAAAGTTTAAAATATTCAAAACAAGAGCAGATAAATGAAACTGAGGGTTGATCTATTACGTCACGGCGAAACCACGCTAAGTCATACTTTGCGCGGCTCAACTGATGACGATTTAACAGAATTGGGCTGGCAGCAAATGCACCAGAGCATATTCTTAGATCAAAACTCAGTTCAAACACAGTGGGATTATGTGTTCAGCTCTCCTTTGAAACGTTGTGTACACTTTGCTAAATCACTGTCTGAGCAAGTTCAGATTCCGTTGATGCAGGATCAACGGCTTCAAGAAATACATTTTGGGGACTGGGAGGGTATTTCTGTTCAACAGATTTATACAGATTCTCCTGAGCTTTTGGCAAATTTTTGGCAGTACCCAACTCGTTTTACCCCACCCAATGCTGAAAAATATTTAGATTTTCAATCTCGAATCAATCAGGCATTGTATTCGATTCAACAACATATGCTGGCATCAAACAGTCAAACTGCTTTAGTGGTCACACATGGCGGCGTAATTAAGTTATTAAAATGTATGGCGCTGCAACAATCCTTAGATGATATTTTAAAAATGACTGCTGATTTAGGGCAATTAAATCGCTTTATTTTAGACAGTGAAACCATGCAACTGGAACTTTTGGAGGATGGTAGATGACTCCATTTTTTATTGCATTGCAGTTTCTAACGATTGTTCCTGTTCATTTAAGAAAAATGCCTTCACCGCAGCAGAATGGCTGTTCATTATTATTTTATCCAGTGGTTGGTTTATTAATTGGCTTAGTGCTTTATGCAGTAGCCAGCCTATTGCATGTTTTACCTGTTGTTTTATTAAGCACTTTTATTCTGGTGATCTGGATTTGGTTAACAGGTGGACTTCATCTGGATGGTTTGGCAGATACTGCCGATGCATGGGTAGGTGGTTTTGGCGATAAAGAAAATACCCTTAGAATAATGAAAGACCCTGCCTGTGGACCAATCGGCGTATTAAGTCTGATCATTGTTTGTATCATTAAATGGTCTGCATTGTATGTTTTACTTCAAGAACAACTTTACACTGCTTTGGTGTTATTTCCGGTTTTTGGACGTTTAACGCCACTTTTTTTATTTCTGACCACAGAATATGTTCGTGAAAGAGGTTTAGGTTCTACCATTGCACAATACATCCCTAAAACATGGTCGATCATCATTTTTAGTATCAGTCTATTGGCTGTCGGATACTTTGTTTGGGTTGGATTAGCGACAGCAATCATTTTTATTTTAACGCTTATTTATCTCCGACATAAATTTATTCAAAGAATTGATGGCATTACAGGAGACACGATTGGTGCGAGTATAGAGATCGCTGAGACAGTCTGTTTACTCAGTTTTGTGATTTTGGGCTATTATCTGTGAGTATTTTGAGTCAAGCCTATAGTAAAAAATGATCAAGATATCTTCTGACTAAAGTGACTTAAAAGCAAAAGCTATGCCTTATATCTATACCTAAACCGCCTGATTATTCATACAAGTGATTCAATTTCAATCATTCATATCCAATAGACTTTATGCTTCTATACAAATTATTAGAAGTTTTTACAGATTTATTTATTTTTGCATTTTTAAATTATAGATGGTCTTTATATCGTAAGGCGACATGGATGTCGTTATGTTGAGTGGGGAGTAGGATATACCCACTCGCTCAACGAAAGATTTTTGTCATCTTTCATCTGAGAAAAAACAAAGCATTGCTTTGTTTGCAGCGCAAGAGTGAAGCATTACCTACGCAGATCTATTTAAACTTTTGATATAAAGCGTGGCAATAAAAGCTTTAAATCATTTAACAATACATTCATTACATTAATTTTATTGGTCAAGACAAATTCTATTTTACTGTATGAGTTTTTCAGTGGATTGATATGAAATTATATTGATTTGACATCCTATACATATGAATATATATTCATATGTATAGATAATCATATTTATGGATTTAACTGTTGCCATTGACTGGTTAGGAGATCGTATTTGTAGGCTTGAGAAAGCTATAAAAACTAATCCTTATACTGGTCATAACCATTAAATTCTTTTGTTAAAGGATTTTGAATTAAGGAGTCAAGAATGACTGATACTTATTATGATCTCGGTGATTATCACCGTAAAATTACAACAACATCATCTGATGCCCAAATATGGTTTGACCGTGGTTTACAATGGACCTATTGTTTCAACCCTGGAGAAGCTGTCAATTGTTTTAAAAAAGCTACAGAATATGATCCCGACTGCGCTATGGCATACTGGGGAATTGCATTTGCGTCAGGTCCAAATTACAACAAAGCATGGCGATTATTTGATAAAGGAGATCTTGAAATTAAGATTCCATTTATTCAAAGAGTTATGGAAAAGGCAAAAGAAAACGCTGTTAAAAATGCGACTTCTTTTGAAAAAGATCTGATTAATGCTTTAGCATCTCGATTTCCTAAAATTATGACGACTAACGAAGATGACTTTAAAAAGCTCAATCTAGCTTATGCTGAATCAATGAGACCATTTTATCAAAAATATTCGGATGATCTTGATGCTGCTGCACTATTCGCTGACTCACTAATGTGTCTTAGTCCACGTCAACTTTGGGATATAGATACTGGGGAAGCTATTGGTTCAGGTACATTGGAAGCGCGAAAAGTTCTTGAAGATGCATTATCACGCTCTGGTAGTAATCGTCACCCCGTATTAAACCACTTATATATTCACCTAATGGAAATGTCACCTTACCCAGAGGTTGCTTTGACTGCTGCTGATAATCTTCGTAGCTTATCTCCCGATGGTTCACATTTGGCGCATATGTCTACTCATATAGATAACGCTTGTGGAGATTGGCGACGAGTTGTTTACTCGAATTTAGATGCGGCTAGAGCAGATGACAAATATTTTGCGAAAGAAATGAATCCAGATGCTTGGTACGTCGCCTATAGGGCACACAATTTAATAGTTGGAGCATATGGTGCGATGATGGCAGGTAAATCTCGAGAAGCTTTAGATATGGCTCATCGCATTAACAAAATCCTCACACCTGAAGTACTTAGTATTTCTTCACCGCCTATGGCTAATTTATGTGAGAGTTATTGTACAACTTTACCCCATGTAATGATCCGTTTCGGTCTATGGGAAGAAATTTTAGAACTCGAACTTCCTGAAGATAAAGAGTTGTATAGTTCGACTGTAGCAATGATCAGTTATGCTCGTGGGATTGCGTTCTCTGCACTCAGACGGATTCCTGAAGCTGAACAAGCGCATATTGAATTCGAAGCAGCAGCAGCAGCTGTGCCTGAAGAACGATATAATTCAATTCCTGTTAAAGAAATATATGCACTTAATATTGCCACAAAAATGATTCATGGTGAGCTTGAATATCGTAAAGGAAATATTGAAAAAGCATTTATGATATTAAGAGAAGGTATTGAGTTGGAAGATGCTCTTCCATACAGTGATCCTCCTGCTTGGTTACAACCTGTACGTCATGCATATTGTGCACTTAATATGGAACAAGGCAATTATGAAGTGGCTGCTACAGAGTATCGGATCGAATTAGGCTTGGATAAAAAGTTAGGTAGGCGTCGCATCCGTCCGAATAATGTATGGAGTTTGCATGGATTATATGAATGCTTAACTAAACTAGGGAGAGATAAGGAAGCTGAAGAAATTTCCTTACAACGTGATATTGCTGTTGCTTCAGCAGATATTCCAATTGAAGCATCATGCTTTTGTCGCCTGAGTGCATTTGAAAAAGATGCTTGTTGTTCAAACTCATAACATTTTAAAAATCTTATGATGCTTGTAAAATGTTATAAGCACATCCAATTTAGTTAATATTGGCATCTATATACGTCATATTTGCCCTATTGGATATATTGGTTGTGCTTTTAATTAGCTGTCGTAATTGTATTAAAAGTCTTCACATGCCTCTTCAACAATATGTATAGCCATATCAGAAATTACATGACTCACATGAGTATCTGCTATTTGATAAATAACTTGTTTTGCCTGTCGGTTGCCCTTTACTAAACGTGCTGAACGTAAAAGTCTAAGGTTATGACTGACCAATGATTGTGAAAGATCAAGAGCTGTAGAAATCTCTCCAACAGAACTCGGTCCACGCATACAAAACAAAAGTATTTTGAGTCGGGATGCATCGCCTAATAACTTAAAAGTATCTGCAAGTTTATGAACTTCTTCTTGAGTTAATTCGATTTGATCACTTTTTAAATTCATTTCGGCTTCAATCTCAACATTCCTATCAAAAAACTTTAAATATTTTACGCTTTACTTTCCAGTAATGGCAAGGTTAATACCAAAGCTGAACGGTACCGAGATTGTTGGAGACAAACTTTATTAAGAGAGTATTATAATGACAAAATTAAAATACACCCCAAAAATCAAATAACGGGCAGTAAGCTTAGTGTCTGACTCTAAAAAAGACTATACTTCTACTTGGACTGTAATTACAGCAATTACATCTAAAATCGGTTGTACCTCTGAAACTTTGCGTGCTTGGCATAATAAATTGAAAACAAAGCGCTACAACGCGTTAATGAAACTCTTCCTAAAGCTGCTACTTTTGTTGCGCAGGAGGAGTTAGACTGCCCACACAAATAATGGTTGATTTTATTCGTGGTTATAAGGCTCAGTATTGTGTGGAGCAATTTAGCTGGATTTGGCAAGTCAGCTACGGACATTATGATATTGCAAAAGTTGTGCAGCAGTTTAAGCAAGAAGTATATTCAACAGCGCTAAATAGTATTGCGCACTTATATATTTATTTGATTTTGCAAAAGTAAATCAAAGTTGAATTCTTAAGTAAATCAAAGTTGAATTCTTATTTTTCTGTCTAACTCAAAAAGTGCGTTGTAACTTATGATCGCAATTTCAGGCAAAATATCTTTATATTGCACTGGTGTGTTTATATCGATTGTTGATTGTGCCTAAGAAATGCATTTTAGAACACAATCCATTTTGTAAGTTAAGACAGATATTTTTAATCTGTACTGGTTCAGATCTAACCCAAAATTACCACATTAAATCATCTGGAATGACGTAAGCTGCATAAGGATCTTCTTCATCTGTGACCTGTTCATTCTTTTCAGAATTATTGACAATAATAAAGCCAGTCATTTTCTCATTGATACGATCTGCTAAAGCTTTAGGTAAAATGGCATAAGCATCATGATCATGTGCAATCACTAAGCTACCTGCAACCAGAGCATTGTAGACTTGTTGATTAAGATAAATTTTCTTAATTGAACCATCAATAAACTGATAGGTAACATCACCATCTGTATCTTTGATTTTATGTTGCTTGATCATTTGGATGATTGATGCTTTCAATGCTTTTTCATCTAAAATTCTTTGTTTTTCTTGATTCAGTGCCTGGTCTTTAGAGACTTTTTCTTGTTTGTCTTGTTCAATTTTTGCTTTGAGTTCAGCCTCATTACTTTGACCAGTACGCTGTTCATGTTGTGCTTGCTTAGAAAGCTTCTTTGCTTTTTTATTATCAACTAAGCCAGCTTTGAGTAATTGCGCTTGTAATGCGTTTTTAACCATAATAATAACCAACGATTAACTGTGTTTCGAGCCATGCCGAAAATAAATAAACCAATACACTAAGCTTAATACTAAACTTAATCCAGCAGGAATAAGGAATGCATTCAATTGTAAATAAGGATGGACAATACTGGCAATGATTCCACCCAGAATAAATCCAAAAAGAATCAATAAATGCAAAGTTATGCGGCGTTTTTCAACCACAAGCCCTCTGAAAAAATAGCCTAATGCTAATCCTAAATCTGTTAATACACCTGAAAGATGCGTGGTACGAATAATTGTACCTTTGTAATGGCTCACCATGGCATTTTGTATACCCATGGCGGCACTTGCCCAAAGTAAGGCGTATTGCGGATGATAGGGAATAAATCCCCAACATAAAAAAATAAAAATACTGACTAGACTCAGCGGTATGCCATATCTGCGACCAAGTTGAAAATGACTATTACCTAAAATATAGCCACTATAGCTTGAACCCAGCACATAACTGATGATAATCAACAGCAGATAAACAACATGACTATATTGCTGATGTACCAGTGCTTGAGCAAACAAACTGGCATTACCTGTCATATGAGAGATCGATTGGTGTAGAACCGTGATTAAGCCCAATACATTAATTATGCCTGCATTGACTGCAAGCATAAAAGCACCAAGCTGAATCCAGGCTGGTAAATATTGAAGAGGCATAATTCCTTCTTTTCTTCATACTTTTGGCAAATTACCTTTTTGAGAGGTCAATTGCTGCGGTAAATATAACGTCAGTAGATGAATTTAATGCAGTTTCTGTTGAATCTTGCAATACACTGATGACCATCCCAATCGCCACCACTTGCATCGCGATTTCTGAAGGAATCCCAAACAAACCACATGCAATTGGAATCAGTAGCAAAGAACCACTGGCAACACCTGAAGCACCACATGCAGATAAAACAGATACAATACATAAGATAACCATGGTGACAATATCAACATGAATATTAAGGGTATGTACTGCTGCAAGAGAGAGTACCGTAATCGTTACTGCTGCGCCAGCCATGTTGATTGTCGCACCTAAAGGAATCGCAACGTTGGCAGTGGTATCATTTACACCCAAACGTTTCGCCAAATCAAGATTGACTGGAATATTGGCAGCAGAACTACGGGTAAAGAATGCAGTAATTCCACTTTCTCTTAAGCATTTGAGTACCAATGGGTATGGGTTTTTACGCATCACAATACCCACGATCAATGGATTGATCACTAACGCAACAAACAGCATTGTTCCCACAAGGACTGCAATCAAATGTGCATAGTTTTTTAGCGTTTCCAAACCAGCTTGTGCAAAAGTAGCGACCACTAAACCAAAAATACCGACTGGCGCAAATGAAATCACAATACGAATAATACTGTTAACTGCATCTGCTACATCTGTAATCACTTGTTTTGTGGTTTCCGAACCATGACGAAGTGCAGCACCTAGACCAACAGCCCAAGCGAGAATACCAATAAAATTGGCTTCATGTAGTGCTGTGATTGGGTTGGTAATAAAACTCAGCAGTAAATTTTTTAATACTTCAGCCACACTTCCTGGTGGTTGTAAAGCTGCTTCACTGGCATGCGTGAAAATGAGTGTACTTGGGAATAAGGTACTAATAATTATTGCGCTGATCGCAGCCAATAACATTCCGATGGCATATAAAATCAGAATAGGTCTTAAATTGCTTGCACCGCCACCCACTTTAAAATTAGCAATTGAAGCGAGAACCAATACAAATACCAGAATCGGTGCAATAGATTTTAATGCTTTAATAAAAAGCTCGCCTAAAATATTGAAATATCCGGCTGAATTTGGAAATAAATACGCAACTAAAAAACCAAGAATGATGGCAATAAGAATACGTGTAACTAAACTTAAACGTGCTAGGGCAGCAAACATATTGAACCTTTTTGCCTAAACTGGTCTAAAATCAATGAACAAGCCGGCTATTCTATACCTAAACGCGAAAACTTAAATACCACATTTTCACCATAAAAATTAAGATATTAAAAAATATATAGCTTTTTCAGCAATCATATTAAAAATTGTTGATAAATTAAATGATTTTTTATCTGAAAGTTTGAGCATCTAAGGCATGCATTGCTTGGTAATGCGTCAAATAGACTGTCCCACTCAGTTCATTGATTAAATTCGACTGTTTTAAACGATCCATAACTGGACCTTTAATCTCAGTAAAATGCATCTGAATTTTTAAATTCTTTAATTCATTATTGATTTCTTCCAGTGTTTCTAAAGCACTTGCATCAATATTGCTGATACTTGAACAATTAATCACAACATGATGCAGTTCAGGATGTTGACTGACTTCAAAAATCACAAATTCTTTTAAAGTATTAGCATTTAAAAAAGTTAAATTCTCATCTATACGGATTGAGACAATATTGGTACTGGTCAGCACTTCATGGCGGGAAATATTACGAAAGTGTTGAGTACCTTCAACTAGACCAATCACAGCGATATGTGGGCGACTGATTCGCCACAATAACAAAATAAATGTCGAAATAATGCCGATGATTAGACCTGTAGAAATGTCGATACACAACACGCCAAAAAAGGTCACCCACATTGCAAGACCATCTGCTTTTGAATAGCGCCAAGTTTCAATAAACGGCTTAAAATCGACTAACTTCCAAATTGAAACCATAATGGTTGCTGCAAGAATTGCCAGAGGCAACTCTTTAAATAATCCTGTAAGATATAAACTGACAATAACAATAAAAATAGATGATAAAACTCCAGCCATCGGTGTTTTTGCACCAGCATCTGCATTGACTACAGTACGGGATAAGCTACCCGTCACAGGAAATGCCGAGGTAACACCAGCACTAAAATTGGCAAGACCTAAGGCTATAAGCTCTTGATTGCTATTTAATTCACTACGTTGTTGAAAGGCAGTTGTCTGAGCTATGGATATAGATTCTACAAAACTGACCATTGTAATCATGGCTGCACCAGGCAGAAGCTGAATCACTAAATCCCAGTTCCAGTAAGGCATGGCAAACGGTGGAAATCCTGAAGGAATTTCACCGACAGTTTTAATTCCATATTGATCTATATGTAAAAAATGAATCAATGCAATTGAAATAAAAACCAATATAAGAGGGAGTGCCTTGATCCAAAATTGTACAGAAGTTGAAAAGGTATGGCAGATTTTTGACTTCAAAAGGTTTGGCATATAGAGCAAAAACAGTGTTGCAGCGATACCAAAAACTAAAGTTTCAATACTGGTAAATCGAAGATATTGCCAAGCACTTTGGATAAACTCAACAATATTTCCTGATTTTAGTGGAATATCCAACATAAACTTCACTTGGCTAAGTGCAATCAACACAGCAGAGGCGATAATAAAACTTTTAATTACAGGATGGCTGATTAAACGAATTAAAAAACCAAACCTAAAAATGCCAAGTAATGTCGAAAGTATGCCGACTAAAATTGCCAATAAGCATGCGGCTTGAATATAAACAGGTGATCCAACCTCATACAAAGGTTCAAGTGTTGCAAAGGTCATCATCGAAATCAGTGCAACAGGACCAATGGACAAAGTTGGGCTTCCGCCAACGATGGCGTAGATGATCATCGGTAAAATACTGGCATATAACCCCGTGACTGGAGGCAAGCCTGCAACCATTGCATATGCCATTCCTTGTGGAACTAGCATGGCAATAACGATTAAAGCGGCGAGTAAATCGGCTCGAAAATTAGGAACAGTATAGTCTTGTAACCATTGCCAAGCAGGAAGCATTTTACTAAATTGCAATCTAGGAGTAGCCATTGGATTTTTAATATCACATTTTCATATATATTATGCAGAAAAAATGCTAAGAAAAATAGCGACAATAAGTGCTTAAGAGATAAGTTTCTGTTTTTATTTTTAAAATTATAGAAAAAGTTTAAATTTTAGGACAGTAAAGGTCATACAGCATTTTTAAAACAGTGGTGAGTTTGTCATCTTTAATCGAATAATAAATCTGTTTTCCATCTCTACGTGTCGCAACCACATCACTTTTACGTAACATCATTAATTGTTGTGAGAGTGTTGGTTGATTAATTTGAGTATGTTCTTCAATTTGTGAAACATTCAACTCTTGTTGAGCCAAATGACACAAAATGAGTAAACGATCAGTATTAGCCAAAGATTTTAGGATTGTAACAACTGATGAGGCAGAGTCACGCATAACATCAATTTTAAGATCATTGGGCATAAAACGGTTCCATCATGGTTTGGCTTAGTATAACTGTGTCCAAGCATGTCGCATGGGTTCGAACATATGTTTTTTCGTGAATTTCTAAATCAATTTTATAAATATATACATGTTGATATTTATACAATATTTAGCCGCATTTTGACATGTATGAAAGATGTTGAATAAATAGACAAAAAAACGTCTTATGTTATGATAACGAAAACAACGCAAATAGACTGGGGATTTTTCCATGAGTCAATTTACAGTCATGAAAACTTCATTACGTGAAGAAGCAACTATTCCAATGCTTGCTATTGATGCATTTCATGATGCATTTAGGCAGGCAAGTTTGTCTGATGCGGGTGTCACCTATGTTAAAGATCGACAACTTGTTCAACAATTGCATGGTGAAGTCACCGTTATTCAAGATTTATCTACAGCATATATATTACCTAAATTAAAACGTAGTGTTTTAAAGCGTAAAAAGAAACAAGAGGTCTTGGCATAATTTTTACATGCGACCACCACGAATAAGAATGTTTGCTGGTCCGAATGGATCAGGTAAAAGTACCATCAAAGACTATTTAGCTCCGAATCAAATTGGAGCGTATTTAAATGCAGATGAACTGGAAAAACAGTTGCTTGCTACTCAGCAACTCTGTTTAAGTGATTACCATGCAGCTTTATCAGCTCCAGCCTTATTGACGTTTTTAAAACAAAATAAACGTAAAAGAAATGAAACATTAGTACCTCTATTATTCACTCAACCTAAAATCATACATGATCAAGTGATTGTTTTTGAATTAGATGAAATAGATTCATATCTTTGTGCGCGCATCATTGATTTTATTCGAATGGAGTTTTTAAAGCTCAAAATAAGCTTTACATTTGAAACAGTGATGTCACATGCCAGTAAAGTCGAATTCTTAGGTGAAGCAAAACGTCAAGGGTTCAAAACATATTTATATTATGTTGCGACAGTAGATCCTAAAATAAATATTGCACGGGTGAAGTATCGTGTTTATGCCGGTGGACATGATGTTCCAGAACACAAGATCTATGAACGATACTATCGCAGTTTAGATTTATTGATGCCTGCTATTGAGGTTTCTGATCGCGCATATATTTTTGATAATTCAAGTGATGGTGAAAAAGCTTCTTTTATTGCTGAAATTGAGAATGCCGAAGTATTAAAATTAAATCCAGCTGTCCATTATTTTCCCAAATGGTTTGTTGATAAAGTATTGAATGAATTTAAGGAAGAATGATTCTGTATTCAATTTTTCATTCAAAGATCTGTCAATGTATCAGCGAGTTATGAGTTGGTCTAGTCAAACTCATAGCGCTTAATTTTTAAAATTTATATTATTCATGGGTTTGCAGAAAATTTTATATCGATATACAACAATGATATTGAATAAATTAGCAAAACATATATTATAAAAACATATATTGTTTGGGTTTAAAATGATGCATGACTTTATCCTTGCTTTCATTGGTGGCACTTTACTTGGGCTGGCTGTTGTCGGCTATTTATTGGTGAATGGTCGTATTGCGGGTATTAGTGGTTTAGTTGCACAAGTATTAGACCCTAAAACCCTGTTAAAAACGCCTGCATTATGGTTTTTATTAGGTTTGTTGATTACGCCATTTTTTTATAATTCTATGGTTCATCCACAAATTGAAATGATGACTACAGATCCAATTTTATTGATCATTGCAGGTCTTTTGGTTGGATTTGGTACGCGACTGGGTTCAGGCTGTACCAGTGGACACGGTATTTGTGGGATTAGTCGCTTATCTAAACGCTCATTCGTTGCAACCTGTACTTTTATGCTGGCAGGATTCATGACTGTTTATGTGATGCGTCATGTGTTGGGAGCATGAACATGAAAAATATATTTGCTTTTGTTTTTGGTGGTTTATTTGCAATTGGTCTCATGCTTTCAGGCATGTCGAATCCTGCAAAAGTGATTGGTTTTTTAGATATATTTGGTCATTGGGACCCAAGTTTGGCTTTTGTCATGATCGGCGCGATCATGGTCGCATTTTTACCATTTCAGAAGGTGAAACGTCAGCCAGTCACTTTATTTAATGAAAAAATTGACTTACCGATCAATACGAAAATCGATACAAAGTTGATCCTCGGCGCTGTGCTTTTTGGAATAGGATGGGGAATCGCAGGTATATGTCCAGCTCCTGCATTTACTTTGATCGGCGCAGGTGTTTATCCCGCACTGTACTTTATTATCGCAATGTTGGCTGGTGTCCTTATTCACCGTAAGGTTGTAGGAGTGTAGTGGGTGATGAATCCAATTGTTCAAGATTTTTTTGATGAAAACAGCAATACGTTCAGTTATGTTGTGACTGATCCAATAAGCAAATGTTGTGCAATTATTGACAGTGTATTGGATTATGATGCAGCATCAGCGACCACCAGCACCACGCATGCAGATCAAATCATTGAATATATTCAACAACATCAACTTTGTGTTGAGTGGATTTTGGAAACACATGTACATGCTGATCATTTAACGGCTTCACAATACTTAAAGCAAAAGCTTGGTGGACGAATTGCAATGAGTGAAAAGATTGCTATCGTACAGGATACTTTTAGCCAAATTTATCATCTCGATATAAAGGCATTAAACGCTCATCAGTCATTTGATCATTTATTTAAAGATCATGAAGTTTTTAAAATAGGTCAATTAGAGGCTTATAATATTCCGACACCTGGTCATACTCCTGCATGTTTAACCTATGTGATCGGAGATGCGGCATTTGTTGGTGATACATTGTTTATGCCAGATTATGGTACTGCTCGTTGTGACTTTCCAAAAGGTAGTGCGGCACAACTTTATGATTCTGTCATGCAGATTTTTAAATTAGTTGATGATACTCGCATTTTTTTATGCCATGACTATCTTTCTGAGTCACGTACAGACTATGCTTGCCAAACGGATCTTAAAACTCAACGCCAAGAAAATATTCATATCCATAGTGGTGTCACAAAACTGGCATTTATTCATATGCGTGAACAGCGTGATGCTAGCTTATCCATGCCTAAATTGATTCTTCCTGCGATCCAAATCAATATGGATGCAGGGAAATTTCCTGAAGCTGAAAGTAACGGGGTTCGATACTTGAAGTTGCCGCTAAATTATTTTAAATAATAAAAAAGTGATTTTAAACAATAGTCAATTGTCCCAAATATTATCCGACAAACTTCAATTGATTATTGTGAATAAACATGTCAGTGTTAATCTGATGAAGATAAATTAGAAAAATAGTAGACAATAATTTAAACATAGATTTTATTGATAAATTTGTCTATAATTTTGCACTCTTTTATTATAAATGTGACTTGATTCAATTTATTTTCTGATAAATGAAAGGGTTAACATTTCTGTTAATGATTGCAAAATAAACATGTGGCTAAAATATATCATCTAGAAAAAGAGTTTATATTGAATTTGCACTGATATTATAGGATTAATCTATGGCTGGCGCACATTTACCTTATGATCGAAATATAAATCAGGTGGGTTCGTCTCGGAATTCTATAAAGCCGCAGTGTGTGCAAATTTCAAATGAAGTTAAGTTTGCCTTAGACCAAGTTCCACATTTAATTTGGATGACTAAATTTGGTGAAGGCTATTGTAATACTGCTTTAAAACAATATTTCGGAATTGATCATAATGAGATTGACGCTCATCAATGGATGGAGTTTTTACATCCAGAAGATAGAGCGCTGATGCAAAACATTTGGATGAAAGCATACAAAACAGGTCAACGTTTTGAACAAGAATGCCGTATCCGACGCCATGATGGTAAATATCAATGGTTTTTATTGAACGCACAAAGTGCGTTATATCAAAAGCAATATTTTGATTGGACAATCACATGTAGCAATATTCATGAACGCCTTTCAAAATTACAGGAAACTCAACAATTATTAAAAGCCAATACTGACATGCTCGATGCGAGTGTTGACTGTATCAAAATCATTAGCCCAGATGGTTATGTTTTACACATGAATAAATCGGGCAGTCTCGCACTACTCGGACAAGAAAAAGTCACAAGTTTTGGTATGGAATGGTTGGGATTGTTGCCCCCTGAAGTGCGTGAGCAAGGTAAAAAAGCAATCAAAGAAGCGGCTAAAGGAAAAAATGCCCGATTTGCTGGAAAGAGTATTTTAAATAATGTCACCATGTATTGGGACAATATATTGACGCCTATTGTCAATGCACAAGGGCAAACGACCAGTATTTTGTGTGTATCAAGAGATATTACGAAACAACGCATTGCTGAAGAAAAGCTACGATTAAACAGTGAATTTGATGAAATGACGAGTTTGATGAACCGTCGTGTATTCAAAAAAAGGCTAAAATCTTCGATCAGTAAAGCCCGAGATTCCCGTGGAAAAATTGGATTATTGTTACTTGACCTCGATCATTTTAAGCACATTAATGATACTTTAGGGCATTCAGCAGGGGATCATTTACTCAAAGTTTTATCGAAACGACTAGCCAATTGTCTTGATGAACATGCCTATATTGCGAGACTGGGTGGGGATGAGTTTGCTGTAGTGGTTGAAAATGTAGAAAACAATCAAAAAATTGAAACAGTCTCAAAAAAATTATTAAAACAATTAGAAGCGCCAATTACTTATACTGGTAAGTTATTAAACGGCGGTATGAGTATTGGTGGAGCAATTTACCCTGATGATGCTAAAGATGGATCGGGTCTTTTAAAATGTGCCGATACAGCATTGAATGACTTAAAAGAGCGTGGGCGTGGTGGTGTGCGTATGTTTGGGGCTGATATGTTGGAGACTGCACAACGTAAAGCTAAACAATTACATACTGCACGATACATGATACGAAGTAATCAGGTTGAGGCATTTTACCAGCCTAAAGTAAAACTTGATGATTGTTCAATTATTGGCTTTGAAGCATTATTGCGGTGGCGAGATGTAGAAGGAGAGGTCTATTCCCCCTCTACCGTAGCAGAGGCGTTTAATGATTTTGAATTGGCCACCAAAATCAGTGAAATTATGCATGATCGTATTTTTACCGATATGTCGCATTGGATGAACCTAGATTTAAAGGTTGTTCCCATTTCGATTAATGCATCGCCTGTAGAGTTTATGCGAGATAATTATGCCGAAACTTTATTAAAACGACTGACGAACTATGCAATTCCGGCACATTTGATTGAAATTGAAATAACGGAGCATGTACTTGCAGATCGTGGTTATGAATATGTGGTTCGGGCATTAAAAAAACTTAAACATGCAGGGGTTCGTATTGCTTTAGATGATTTTGGGACAGGGCATTCCTCAATGTCACATATCCGAGATTATCCAGTAGATAGCCTCAAGATCGACTATAATTTTGTCAATCGTATGCATGAGGAGGATTCAATCAAGGCGATCGTCGAAGGAATTGCCAAGCTTGGTCCAATTTTATCTTTAGATATTGTCGCTGAAGGAATTGAAACCACACAACAATTGGACAGTTTAATCGCGATAGGGTGCAAATTCGGTCAAGGTTTCTTATTTAGCCAAGCGATCAACGCAGATCAAGTACAAAAAATGTTAGGCAAACAGATTCTCGTTTCGCCAGACATATATCATTAAATGCATATTTAATTTAGTTTATTCAGCGCATTTATATAAAATCAAAATATTTTTAAAAAGAGCTTGAAAAGTCATGGCACAGCGAGTATTGTGAATTCAAGATAGATTTTTATGAACGACATAAAGATGTTAAAGCAACCTGTAATCGCTACTTCTTATTATTTTTGGCAATTCTTTAGATAGTTGCCTGAAGTCGTTCGGGCACTGAAATGGTTGCCCATCAAAGTTAATACCTGATCGGCAACCCTGATCAGGTTTTTTTATGCTTATATATTAACCTTTTAAGATAGATTGATTGAATTTAAAGTTTTGGAGAATGTCATGATGAAATTTAACGCTGTATATTTTAGCAACTTTTATTGGTTTTACTTTGGTCAAATGAACAATTTGATTGCCCATTTGAATAGATCCCATACGCTCAAATAAAAGTTAGGACTGAGTGAGAGTCCAAAGGAATACATTATGAATGCTCTAAATATCGCTTTACAACAAAATCAAACGATAGAAACTCAGTTAGCTTTGCCTTATGAGTTAAAAGAAAAATTCCCATTACAACATAAACTTGCTTTTCAAGTTGCTGAACAACGTCAAACAATTCAAAACATTCTCAATGGTTTAGATCATCGTTTACTTGTGATCACAGGTCCATGCTCAATTCATGATGAAAAATCTGCACTTGAATATGCAGATCGTTTAATTCAACTCCAAGAAAAAGTTTCAGATCATATTTTTTTAGTGATGCGTGCATATATTGAAAAGCCACGTACAACAGTGGGCTGGAAAGGTTTTTTATACGACCCAAATTTAGACGGGTCTGCCAATATGCAACTGGGTTTAGAGAAGTCACGCCAACTTTATTTACAAATTATTGAAAAAGGTTTACCGATTGCCAGCGAAATTTTAAGCCCGATGGCAACAGCTTATTTTGATGATTTGTTGGCTTGGGGTGCGATTGGTGCTCGTACCAGTGAGTCACAAATTCACCGTGAAATTTCAAGTTACATGCCTTTCAGTATCGGCTTCAAAAATGGTACAGATGGTTCGATTCAAATTGCTTTAGATGCAATCCAATCTGCAAGCCATGCTCATCAATTTCTTGCCATGAGCCAAAAAGGTACACCGTGTATTGTACATAGTCAGGGCAATCCTTTGGCGCATATCATCTTGCGTGGTTCTAACAAAGGAACCAATTATGATGCTGCATCGATTCAGCAGATTCGCCATCAACATCAAGGAAAATTGCCTGCGCTGGTGATTGACTGTAGTCATGGTAACAGCAGTAAAGATCCTTTAAAGCAACCGTTGGTTTTACAGCAAATTATTGAAGAAAGACATTTAACTCATGTTCGTGGTGTGATGTTGGAAAGTCATTTGGTTGATGGCAATCAAAAAATTTCTTGTGATATGACCTATGGTCAATCTGTTACGGATGGCTGTTTAGGTTGGAGCAAAACTGAGCAGTTGCTTTTAGATGTGGCTGAACAACTTTCTGAAAAGACTTTGGCGTGTTTGGCTTAATAAGTTGTAGAACTGTACTAATTTTCGATATGAAATTAAAAAGACCAGAATATTCTGGTCTTTTATTGCTACGGTTAAAATTTGAAAATTAAAGCCCTGCTTCATATTCAGTGTTACTGAGTAACTTTTCAACATCAGCAATATTGTCTGGTTTAATCTTATAAATCCAACCTTTGCCATATGGGTCATCATTGACAAAATCTGGATCATCTTCAAGCGCGGTATTTACTTCGACCACTTCACCTGAGACAGGAGCATGAATATCAGAAGCAGTTTTCACTGATTCAACGACACCAGCCTGAGCACCAGCAGTTACACGGCGACCTACTTCTGGAGCTTCAACATAAACAAGGTCCCCCAAAGCATCTTGAGCATGGTCTGAAATACCGGTAATCACGAGATCCCCCTCAATTTTTACCCATTCATGTGTTGCTGCATACTTCAAATCAGAAGGATGATTCATAATGACTCCATTAATCCATTTATTTTTGCCACGAGTTATACCGTTTTTTTAAACAAAACAAAAAGCAGAGATACTGATAAACTTATTCATATAAATCAATAATCAGTGTAAAGCATATTATAAGTAAGGATCTTTACGCCAACTGCTAGGGCTACGACCACTCCAGCGTTTGAATGCACGACTAAAATTTGCTACATCACTATAGCCAAGTTCATCAGCAATTTGCTCAAGGGTATAGTCGGTACGTGAAAGTAACGAGGTTGCATGACGGTAACGAACTTCGTCAACCAATGTTGAAAAAGAAGTTCCTTCAGCCGCCAATTGACGTTTTAAGGTACGATCGGACATATGTAGGCGATCTGCAACATTTTCGATACTCAGATAATGCTGTTCTGAATGAGTTAAAATATCACGCACACGCATTGCCAAACGGCGTCTTTCACCTAAAGCGGAAAGCTCTGCTTCACATTGGTTAATGGCAATTTGACTGGCAATTGGGTCGGCATTGACCATCTTTAAACCCAAATAGGCTTTGTCAAAACTGGCAATTAAGTGTGGCTGTTCGAAACGCATAGTATATTGCTTTGACAGTTTTTCAATGTATTTGTCAAAACCTTCTGGCTTTGGAAAGTCAAAATCAATATCACCATGCAGGTCATTAATTCCAGTTAATGCCTTTGCCATGGTCATGATCCCAAAAGTCAGACCCATCACAATTTCAGTACGCAAAGGTTCGATTTCAATATCACATTGCAACTGTAAAGTGGCTTTTTCACCGAATGTAGAGAAGTACAATTGCAAAAAGGGCATACGCAATTGAATAAATCGGTTTGCCAGTACCAATGCATCAGTAATGTCATTGGCAGTCATGATGGCATAGCCAATAAAGCCATGAATCGAAATTCGCATCTGTGTTCCGAGGTGAAAGCCTAATGTGCTTTCGCCTGTCAGTTTCAGCGCATGTTTAATGAGCTCATTGGCAAGTGGTGTAGGTATTCGACATTCTGGTTCTGCGAGCTGTTCACTGGTAAAGTTAAACGGTGCAAATAATGTTTCCGCACTATATCCCCAACGCGAAACGATATCTAATAATAATAGTCCATAAACACCAGGAATTCCCTGATCTTGGCGAGCTGAGACTGTTTTCATGTGCTTTCCATTGCTCTGAACATTGCTTTTACTTGTTTCATCATATTGTCATGATATGGAAAAACCCTTAAATATTGTAAGACAAATTGAGGATTAATGCGCATCAAAATTACGTTTAAATACCACGATTTTGGTGGTTGAAATAAGTAATACATCATCATTTTGGTTTTTAGCTTGTGTGATATAGGTCACAATAGCACGATCATTTTTAGTTTTAGAAGGGGTAATCGAAACAATTTCAACATCGACATGAATTCGATCGCCAACTCGTGTAGGTCTGGGCCATCGTAAGCTGGACTCTGAACCAATCAGTCCATATGCAACAGGGAAGCATTCAGTCCAGAGTCGCATGGTGACCGCCGATGTATGCCAGCCACTTGCTGCTAATCCTTTAAAAATAGGATGATCTTTGGCTTTTTCTGCATCGGTATGGAACACTTGCGGATCATACTTATGTGCAAACTCTAAAACTTCATCCAAAGTCATTTCGTATTCACGACTTTTAAAATGATCACCTACGTTTAAATCTTCCAAATACAACATTGTTTATACATTCCCTTAATTTCACAAGATACTTATAAATCATGAATTTCTAAGTATAAAAATTAAATTATCTAAACATTTTCATTGTAAATTACCGTTATGCAATTTCAATGACTGTTTTGCCAAGGATTCATTTTTTTAAGTCGCATTAAAAAATACATTTCAGTTTTTAAACGATTCTAATCTTGGCATTGTCCAATGACTTTAAAGCAATGAAAATACGACTAAAGTGAATTAAGTGCTAGGTCCAAATGTTTTAAGCATCCAAACTTCACAAGCATGACTATGACATGTGTTGCCTTTAGGCGTGGGCAAATGCTCAAAGCCTAATTTTTCATAGAGTTTTACCGCTTGCCACAGGTTTTTAGTGGTTTCTAAATAACAGGCTTGAAAACCATGATGTTGAGCAAACTCAAAACATTGTTCAAGGATCTTTTTTGCAAATCCCAGACCACGAAGTTCGGGTAAAAAATACATTTTTTGAATTTCTAAAATAGAGGAATCTCCCTGTAATGGTGAAATACCGCCACCGCCACCGCCAACGATTCGACCATTACCATCCTCAATCACCCAATATTGTGCATTGTCTTGTGCGTATACGTGATATAAATCATCCAGAATAGGGTCGGCAACAGCAAAGCCAGACTCAGGTGCAAGACCAAATTCTTTAGATACCTCCCGAATGACTTGTGCAATCGCAGCATTATCTTGTATTTGTATAGTTCGAATTTGATACATAAGAATATGAAAATAAAAAGGTAGAATTTTTATAGCAAAAATTCTACCTTTTGTGATCAGTTGATAATTTAATTGATCAAAACTATAGCAGTTGAGGTTTGATCAACCATTTGAAACTATTTCAGTTCACTGGATGATTTTCCTAATTCACGTCGGGCAATAATCAACTGTTGAATTTGTTGTGTACCTTCAAAAATGTCGAGAATTTTTGAGTCACGTGCCCATTTTTCAAGCAGTTCATCTTCGTTATAGCCCACACTTGCGGCGAGTTCTACACATTTCAATGTAATTTCATTGCCAATACGTCCAGCTTTAGCTTTGGCAATTGAGGCTTCGCGTGAGTTGGGTTTTTTATTATCCGCCATCCAAGTGGCTTTAATGGTGAGTAAACGAGCAGCTTCCCATTCCGCTTCCATTCGATAAATTTGCGCTGCTAAATTGGAGCTCTGTAAATATGGTGTGGAATAGTCAGCATCAAGTTCATCTTTAAAAATTTCCTTGATTCGCTCTAAAGATGCTTTGGCACAACCTACAGCCATTGCTGCAACCAGAGGGCGAGTATTATCAAAGGTTTCCATTACCCCTGCAAAGCCTTTTGCGACATCAATTTCAGCATTGCCTAGTAAATTTGCGGCAGGTACACGACAATCAATAAAACTGATCGCAGCTGTATCCGATGCTTTAATGCCAAGTTTATGTTCTAAACGTTCAACTTTCATGCCCGGTGTACCTTTAGGCACAACAAAAGATTTGATCGCAGCTCGACCCAATTTTTTATCTAATGTTGCCCAGACCACCACAGAATCTGCACGCTCACCTGAAGTTACAAAGATTTTCTCGCCATTGAGAATATATTCGTCACCGTCTTGTGTCGCCGTGGTACGAATAGCGGCGGAGTCAGAACCACATCCCGGTTCAGTAATCGCCATTGCTGCCCATGTACCTTTAAATCGTTCTAGTTGTTCATCATTGGCAACCGCAGCAATTGCAGAGTTTCCTAAACCTTGACGTGGCATAGACAGAAGTAAACCAGTATCGCCATAGCACATTTCGATAATGCCTAAGGCGGTTGACATATTGGTCCCATTTTTATTGCTGTTGTCATGGTCACCACGTTTGTTGATTGCAGCACCAGCATTTAAGCCATCACCACCATCGTTCATACCATCGAGTAAAGAGGCAAGCATATCCAACTCTTTTGGGTAGGCATGTTCTGCTTTATCGTATTTACGTGAAATTGGACGTAATACATTAACAGCTGTTTCATGTGCTTGGTCTAAAAGCATTTTGAATTTTTTGGGATTTTGTAAATTCATGAGTAATATCCTTTTTTATTCGTTTTAAGCATGTAAACCAGAATGTAAAACAGCTGTAGCACGCAGATCACGGTACCAACGTTCAGCAGGATGTTCT
The DNA here is from genome assembly GCF_019702905.1 of Acinetobacter sp. Tol 5. Classification (NCBI taxonomy): domain Bacteria; kingdom Pseudomonadati; phylum Pseudomonadota; class Gammaproteobacteria; order Moraxellales; family Moraxellaceae; genus Acinetobacter; species Acinetobacter sp. Tol 5. Next base: position 2,246,307 of record NZ_AP024708.1, read on the forward strand.
TTGGTAAAACCATGCCCACCTAAAATTTGTACGCCATCTGTGGCGATTTTCATCGACTTTTCAGCACAAAGTAAGCGTGCCAAATATGCTTCACGATGGAAAGGTTGCCCTGATTCTGCCAAACTTGCAGCGTTGAGGATCAGCATACGCATTGCATCAATTTCTATTGCCATATCGGCAATCATAAAAGCTACACTTTGACGATGTGAAATAGGTTCACCAAATGCAGTGCGTTCATTGGCATATTTGATACTGTATTCTTTGACCGCTTCACAAGTTCCTACAGCCAGCGCACACCACATTAAATTACCTAAATCTAAAAAGGCAGGGTAGTTAAAGTCCTCGTCACCCAATCGTTGTGCAGGCGTTTGATCAAACTTAAGGGTCACTGTTTCCGTCGCTTTTAGACCCATTGCCGGTGTTTTTCTCACCGTAATACTGGAGTCACGATTGACAATAAACACATCAGGTTTGCCATTAAACTCAGCACTAACCAATATTAGATCAGCCGTTTCACCAAGCAAAACCAACGTTTTTTCACCCGTTAAGCTAAACTGACCATGTTGTGATGTTGCTTTGGTTTTTAAACGCATAGGATTAAAGGCAGGGGTTGCTTCTTGTACCGCAAAAGTGGCTTGAATTTCAGTATCATTGGCAAAACTAGGTAAATAAAGCGATTGTGATTTCTCAGAACCCCATTGCGTAATTGCATTAATCACACTAAATGTTGAGAGCAATCCCGCTGCAAGAGAAAAGTCACCTTTTGCTAAGCGCTCGGCAATCAAAATATTACTGACAATATTCTTCTCAGAAGCAACTCCACCTAAGGCTTCAGGCAACGCATAGTAATTCAAACCTAAGTCGATGCTGTGCTGCCAGAGTTCTACAGGAAATTTTTCATGATGGTCGGCTTGATGCGCCAATGGATAAAGTACTTCTGCGGCAAATTGATCCATTGCATCAACAGTCATTTGCTGTTCTTCTGTCAAGCTTAGATCAAAAAGCGATTTTTGTTGGTTGGGCAGTCTTTGTTTAGACACATTTGTATCTGATTTGAAGGCTTTTTGCGTGGCACTGAGCGTTTTAAAACCTGCTTTTGATCCTTGATAAAGTGATCTTTCAATAAATTTGCGCAATTTAAATTGATCAAGTAAATCGCTGCCTGCAATTTTTGTAATTAGATTTAAGCCCAACCCCTGAGCTTTATTTACCATATTGGTCATTCCGAAATACCCTGTATTCTAGTGTTGGTATGCGATCATCCTGACATGCAAAAAAAGAAAAAACTATGTCATAGATGACAAACTGATTGACCGTAGATGAATGGTTGTTAAAGTTGATTTATCAGATTTAATATGTTGTATTTATTTAATTATTTTTAAATAAAAATACCCAACAAATGTTGGGTATTGGTAAAAGTGACATTTTTGCAAAGTCACTTTAAAGAACTTTAAGATTGACCTACAGAAACGGAGTAATCATTTTACGTACATTGGTTTTGGCTTCAATTACAGTCATAAAGGTATAGGCACCAATAAATTTACGGCTAATAAACATAAACTCTTTCGGTGGCACACTGAAATAACGTGATGCCATTGATTTGGAAGCACGCTGCATCACACGACTATGTAATTGGCTTTTTTTCCAGTCATAACGGTTATGTTGATCCATCACACCAGCAGGTAGATCTGGGTTATTTAGTGGTGTGCTGAATGCTTCTGTTGCCAATAAGAAAACTTTTGCCATATCAGGTTTAATACTGAGCGGCATTGCATCAAAAAACTCATAGCCAGACATTGCATTGACCATCGCTTCAGCATCATGGTGATAACCTGCTTTAATCAAATTACAAGCAACTTTAAGAAGTTGGTTATCAAACTGACGAATCGCGCCAAAATCTAACAAGATGATTTTATCTTTGATGTCTTCTCCATTGCCTAAACGAACCAAATAATTACCAAAGTTCGGGTCTGTCTGCATTTCACCCCATTCAAAGAGTTCACGCACTGCAATTTCGAGTGAAGCTTCACCCAAAAGATTACGTCTTTCTTGAGGTAATGACAGCATAACAGGGCTGTTAATCGGCACACCACGTTCAAATGTCATACACAACACTTGATTGGTACAATAATCATCTATAATTTGTGGAACGCCATAGCGAGGATCTTCTTTGAGTCGTTGTGCGAAACGTCGAGTTGTTGCCGCTTCGACCTCGTAATTTACTTCACGATGCATCATTTCGCGAACTTCATCAAACCATTGATCAAATTCACGTGTTTGCGGAACCATACGCGTTAACTTGAGCATATTTTTAAATAGGCTCATGTCTGAGTCGATGGCATCTGCAACGCCTGGATATTGAATTTTTAAAACCAGTTCTAAACCATCAGATTTACGCGTTGCACGGTGAACTTGGGCAAGGGAAGCTGTGCCGATGGGTTCGTGGTCGATGGTTAAATCATTCAGTTTGGAGCCTAACTGGCTGACCAATTGTTGTTTAATTGCTGGCCAAGCAAGTGCAACGGTTTGATTGTTTAATGTATTCAGTGCTTGAGTAATTTCTTCAGGTAAAAAGTGTTCGCCATAGAGTGCCATCATTTGACCAATTTTGACGATCGAGCCTTTTAACTTGCCAATTTCCTGAACCAGATAATTGGCTTGTTCTTTCATCGCTTGTTTACGTTTTTTCTCTTTTTCTTCTTCACTTGAAAAGATTGAACTCGCACTTGAAGCTGCCCAGCGTGTACCAGCCAATAAGGATGCTTTTGCAATTGATAAACGGCGATCCATTGACGAGGTTTTTAACTGTTTGAGCTTTTCGTTCTGATCTGACATGAAGATAAAATCCTTTATAAGCGATTCGAAAAGATAAATAAGAACTAAGTGTAAGGAATATTACATGGAATGGCTGTATTTAAATAGTTCAATTCGCTGAATGGGGGAATTAAATTGATTCAACAGACCATCAGCAAAATAAATGATTACATTCTGAACTGAATTTTAATCTCATTTCGTGCAGATAAAGTTTGTCTATTGACTTCAATATGTTGGCTGATCATGTCTTTGACTTGTTGATTGGTAAACCCAAGTGCATAACCTTTGACAATAATGATACTCGGCAGACTAAAGAAAAAATATTTTACATCTTCAAGTGAAGGGGTTTCATAAACACCTTTTTCACTGAGTGTTTGTTGAAAAAATTGCTTTTCAGCTTTTACAGTTGCTGTAGATTCATCATTCCACCAAGATTGCCGCATGGCCATGAGATTGTTGTGCTTGTAACTCATAAATTAACTAAATTCAGAATAAATTTGAGGGCATTTCTATATATAAAGGCGAATCCATATAATTTCAAGCGAAGCCTTACTTGCAGTCGATTGCTTAACGATTTCAATACTGAAAATCTAGACAAACATGAGGAGATTGTATTTTATTTGAAATCTTTTAAACTGCTATTTTAAGCACTTAAATTAGAATAACTTGTTTATGGGGAATTTGATGTATTTAAAATATTGGGCATTGGGATTGGTTTTGGCGTTGCCGATTCAGGCACAGGCAATGGGTTATAGTACAAATTATATAAGTTGTATGAATGCTGCTGGTACACATTCTGCAAGCCTAGCAAATTGTATGCAAAGTGAATTTAGCAAACAAGATGATCGTTTAAAATCACTTTTTAAACAGACCCTTGATCTGTATTCGGATAAAGAAAAGAAAGCGCAAAAAAAATATCAAAAACAATGGTTAAAACAACGTAGTCAACAGTGTGATAAAGCTCAAAAATCTGTTTCAGACGATTATAAAATGAAATATTACAATTGCGCCCTGAAACAAACTGTAAACCGCGCGAATAGTCTAGAAAAACTCACTTATCGCCTGTAAATTTTGACAAAGTGGATAAATAATTGGCAAGTAAATTGTAGTAAAGGATTATAAATCTGGTTGAAAACAAGGTATCATAAGGCGTTTGAAATTATGACCTTGGAGAAACCCTAAGTGGATCGACCGACTATTAGCCCTGAACATTTACAGGAAGCTGCTGAAAACCTTTCAACAATTCGTGATTTTATTCGTTTTGGGGTTACAGCTTTACGTCAATACGATGCACATTTAGGTCAAGGTACAGAAGATTATTTTGCTGAAAGCTCTGCACTGGTCTTACAAACACTATCTCTAGAGTGGAATGCTGATGCTGAAATTTTAGATTCAAAATTATTACCTAGTGAAAAAGCAGAGTTTTTGAGTTTATTAGAACGTCGTATCAATGAAAAAATTCCGACCTCTTATTTATTAAACTTGTCTTATTTCTTTGGTAAACCTTTTTATGTCGATGAACGTGTATTGATTCCACGTTCACCGATTGCTGAATTGATTGAAAATCGTTTTGCACCCTATTGTTTGGATGAAAATGGACAGCTTCTTGAAGCTAAAAATAATTTGCCAGAAAATCCAAATCCAAAAACGCCTCAACGCATTTTAGATATGTGCACAGGTTCGGGCTGTATCGCGATTGCATTGGCATATGCATTCCCAGATTCAGAGGTTGATGCCACTGATATTTCTAAAGAGGCTTTAGAAGTTGCTTCTATCAATACCGAACATCATAACAAGCAGTATCAAGTTGCATTACTTGAATCAGATTTGTTTGCAAAAATTCCTGCTGAAAATCAATATGATTTAATCGTTTCTAATCCACCGTATGTGGATGCTGAAGATATGGCTGACTTACCAGAAGAATTCCATCATGAGCCAGAATTAGCATTGGCGGCAGGTCAAGATGGTCTCGATTTAGTCCGTAAAATGCTGGCTCAAGCCGCTGACTATTTAACTGAAGATGGTTTGATTGTCATTGAGGTGGGTAATTCTGAATGGGCAATGAAACAGAATTTTAATACAATTGATTTCTATTGGTTACAGTTCCAAAAAGGTGGTTCAGGCATATTTGCGCTTACTGCTCAACAGTGTCGCAATTTCCGTGATTTATTTATTCAATCGATTCAAGCATAAGGAGTTGTAAGCATGGCAGGTAATAGTATTGGACAGCTCTTCCGTGTAACGACTTGTGGTGAATCTCATGGCGTAGGATTGATGGCAATTGTGGATGGCGTACCACCCGGATTGGAATTATCTGCCGAAGATTTACAAATTGATCTGGATCGACGTAAACCGGGGACTTCCAAGTTTTCTACACAACGTAAAGAACCAGATGAAGTAGAAATCATCTCAGGTGTTTTTGAAGGTAAAACGACAGGTACCTCGATTGGTCTATTGATTCGCAATACAGATCAAAAATCCAAAGATTATGGCAATATCGCACAAACCTTCCGCCCAGGACATGCAGATTATACCTATACCCAAAAGTATGGTTTCCGTGATTACCGAGGTGGGGGGCGCTCAAGCGCACGTGAAACAGCAATGCGTGTTGCAGCAGGTGCAATCGCTAAAAAATTCCTTGCTGAAAAGTTTGGTATTGTGATTCGTGGGCATGTGACGCAGATCGGCACTGAAAAAACAGAAACATTGGATTGGAATGAAGTACCTAATAATCCTTTCTTTTGTGGTGACATCAATGCAGTGCCTCGTTTTGAAGCCTTAGTGACTTCTTTAAGAGAACAAGGCACAAGTTGTGGGGCAAAACTTGAGATTTTGGCAGAAAAAGTGCCTGTAGGTTGGGGTGAACCTGTATTTGATCGTTTAGATGCAGATATTGCACATGCGATGATGTCAATCAATGCAGTCAAAGGCGTAGAAATTGGTGATGGTTTTGCTGTTGCAGAACAGTTTGGTCATGAAACGCGTGATGAGTTGACCACAGATGGCTTTCTTGCCAATCATGCAGGCGGCATATTGGGTGGAATTTCTTCTGGTCAGACCATTCGTGTCGCGATTGCACTCAAACCTACTGCAAGTATTACGACTCCTGGCAAAACCATTAATTTGAATCGTGAAGATACGGATGTATTAACCAAAGGTCGCCATGATCCTTGTGTGGGGGTACGTGCAACGCCTATTGCTGAAGCAATGTTGGCAATCGTGTTGATGGATCACTTTATGCGTCATCGCGCACAGAATGCGGATGTTGTTGCACCTTTTACGCCAATTGAGCCTAAATGATTTCAATATTCGGGGGTATTTTTAATTAAAAATATCCCTTATGATTTTGAAAAGTATGAGAAGTTGCATAAAAATGGTAACTTCTATACATAAAAAACCAGACTTGATGTCTGGTTTTTTTATTCAAAGCATTGAAAATTTAATTATTTTTCAACGATCTGACCTGTATAACCTTTTAAGAAAGTCAAATAAGCAGAAGACTGTTGTCCATCAGCTTTTAAAATTGAACGTTCTACATCACCTTGATTAGTAACCAGTTTAAGCGAAATTTCTTTACCGTTACGGAACGAGTTTAGGAAACTTACTGGAACATTGATTGAGTTTGAAGACACTGTACCAGCGTATTGTGTGCTATTGATGGTTGAGTATGTATAAGGTTGACCATCAACAAGGAAAACGAACTGAGTAATATCATATTTAGTTGGATTATCGATTTCTGCAGTAATCTTAAAACCATCACGGATTTCATCTTTCCAACGCATCGAAAGCTCAGGGCAAACTTCATTTGCTTCACAGATTAAAGGTCCTTTGGTCACGACTCTTTCTGGATAAGAACCAGCACAACCTGCCAAAGTTAAACATGCTAAAGAAGAAATTAAAGCAAATTGAAGTTTCATAACGCTTCCTAATAAGTTCATTCGTGTTATTGATTGTTCATAATGTATATAAAATTTACCGCTTTTTAGTAAAAAAGTGAATTAAAATATTTCAGTAAATTGTACAGCGCCTATATTTGAAGCAGTTATGTTAATCAGTTGTTAAAATATTCAAAATTTCTCTGGCAACATTGGCGGTTAATTGCTCCAAGCGGGCAACAGGCGTTGCATCGATGAAATATTGGTAACTGTATTTTCGTTGCTGATAAAGGATACTAATAAAAAATGTACCTTCCGGTTTTTCAGCCGTTGCACTACCTCCTGGTTTAAGCAAACCAGTACAACTCACCATGATATCTGCCGAAGGAAACAGTTGCTTGCCATGAACCGCCATTGCCTCAGTTACTTGAGCTGATTCAGCTGTATACTGTTCGATAAGAGAAGGAGCGATTTTCAGCACAGAAACTTTAATAGACGGATCATAGCTGACTAATCCACCTAATAAAATATCAGCACCACTATGTTTATAAATTGAAAATTGACTACACAAATAGCCAGAACTGGCACTTTCAATAAAGGCGACTTTTAAACCTTTTTGTTCGAGAAGGTTACAACACTGTACTAAAGACATTGGTTCTGAACTCTTGATGAATTATATTGTATTCAATCAGTTGAATGCAGAAATAATAGCAAAATTTATCAACCTGCTGAATAGTGTACTATTGTGAGTAAAAAACAATCAGTCTGAATGTGCCTCCGTGATTTTGAAATAACACTGTCATATTTCTTTGCGATACTGTGTTCAGAAAAAATAAAAACAAAAGATAATTACAAAATCAGTTAAAAATATAATTAGCGTAAACGTCTGTATCTACAGCCGACCCACTTTTAATCAGTGGGTTTTCCTTTTTATGCCATTTGGAGAATTACTATTCAATATTATCAAATTTTATCTTTCAAACAGCTAAAAAAGTGATATAAATAAAAATAAAGTGCATATGAAAAAGGAGTGTGAATAATGAAAACAACAGTTAAATATGTTGTCTTAAAGAGCAGAGAATATCAGCTTGGCACACCTCTATTTGAAGAAAGTATTGAAGCTGAAGGTGATTATTTTGATCAAATACCCGATGTAATTCATTATCAAAATCACGAATTCAAGGTCAAGTCAAAAGAGCTAAATCGAAAACAAATTTTTGATGATTTCGAAGAGTCGCAAACCATTTTAGTCAAAGTGATTGCAATCACATAATTTTCTATTCGTTTTAATTATTAAAGCCCACGATATCGTAGGCTTTAATATTGAACAAATTAAATTTATTGTTTAATGATTAATACTGGCAACTGAGTTTGTCCAAGTACGTCTTGAGCGAAGCTTCCCAATAAAAACTTTTGGAAGCCTTTTCGTCCATGTGATCCCATAACAATCAGATCAGTGTTCAATGACTCCGCTGTCTTAATGAAGGTTTCTGCAGACACCGAATTTCTCACCACTTGAGTTTCGATTTGTGCACCTTGTTGTTCTGCCAGCTGTCTCGCTTTGCTTAAAGCTTCCTCAGCATTTTTGATTGCTTCTTGAATATATTCTTTCAGCATATCTGGAGAATAATAGAAGTCCGCTGCTGCAAATGGATCATCTGCAACAACACTGATCGCAGTAAGTTTACTGCCAAATGCTTTGGCAATAGATGCAGCATGCTTGATTGCTGAGAAAGAAATGTCTGAACCGTCAACTGGAACAAGAATATTTTGATAAGACATAATTTCACCTTTTAATTATTGAGCTTGAAAATACTAATCTTTACTGAGTGTCGATTTAATAATCAGTACAGGCAGTGGACAAATCGATAAAACTTCTTGAGCAACGCTACCTAAAAAGAATTTTTTGAAACCTGTACGCCCGTGTGATCCCATAACAATAAGATCTACATTCAATTCATCAGCAGCGTTCAAAATACCGGTTGCTGGAGGAACTTCACGAACAACTTTGGTATCTACAGCACTCACGCCATGGTGCAGTAATGTTTCTTGAATATCTTTTAAACGTGCAAGCGCATTTTTCTCAGCTTCGAGTAAATATTGTGTCACCGCAGGCGCAACTTTATAGAAGTCGACTCCCTTAAATGGGTCAACAGCAATCACGCTGGTTACGGTAATTTTACAGTTAAAAGCAAGTGCAAGTTTCTCAGCATGTTCAACTGCAGCATAAGAAATAGGAGAGTCATCTACAGCAAGAAGGATATGTTGATAAGCCATTATAAGTGTCTCCTTTTTATCTGATTCTTGATTCATTGATAACACATTGTAGCCATTGTCGCAATTCGATAATTGCATTTAAATTTGATTAAATATCTGTTATTTCAATATTTTGTGAAATACACATATTTTTTTTATGGTTTTATTTTGTAATCTTAACTTTTCATTTCAAAATACTGGATAATTTTATAAAAAATATGAATTTCATTTTATCGTTAAAGTTTTAAATATGCTGTCATTGATCTAAACAAAACAAAAATTGGCATGATAAATGCATTAATTTAATGCAAAGCAATATGAATGAATAAATTTTTGGCATCAATTTGGAACATTTTAAATGTGATGTCTAATCAAAGTGGATGAGCATGAAAATTTATACACTACGTTTAGAAAGCATACACCCAGATAAGACAGTAGAAAGTGTAGCGCTCACTTTTGATACTCGGCAAAAGAGCCGTTTTCGTGCAACTTTGAATAATGGGCACGATATTGGTGCAGATTTACCAAGAACAGGTATTTTGCGTAGCGGCTCTTATATCGCAACTGAACAAGGAGAAGTGCTGAGAATAGATGCAAAACCTGAAAAGTTGATGCAAGTCATTGCGTCAAATAGTTTTGATTTATTAAAAGCGGCTTATCATTTAGGCAATCGCCATGTGCCTTTGATGCTGACTCCAACGGCACTTTATTTCGAACCAGATCATGTGCTTGCTGAGATGATTTTAGGGCTTGGTCTAACAGTGAATGAAGTTGAACATCCGTTTGAGCCTGAAAGTGGGGCTTATGCACAACATCAGCATGATCATCGTTTAAGCCCAATTAAGGCTTTGCATCATGTCCATCACTAATGCATCACAATTACTCAGCTTACTCACGCTGTCATCTACAGCTTTGCCTATTGGTACCTATTGCTATTCGCAAGGTGTAGAAAGTGCAATTGAGCAAGGCTTAATTCATGATGAAGTGTCAAGTATTGCTTATTTTAATGAAGTGTTAGAGATGTTGTTGGTGCGTTTTGAATTGCCGATTTTAAAACGCTTGATGCAACACTATTCGAATGATGAACAGTTTTTAGTCTGGGCGAATTTTTATCGAGCCAGCCGTGAATCCAAAGAATTGTTGGCTGAATCACAGCAATTGGCATTTTCCTTAAATGCATGGATTCGAGATGTGCTTTTGCAAAAAGTTGAAGTGAAAAAGCAATTTGGTTTTGTCCCTGTCTATGCACATTTATGTGGCAGTCTAAAACTGAATTTGCATGATGTACTGACCGCTTACACCTTCACTGTTTTAGAAAACCAAGTTCTTGCAACGGTAAAGACTGTTCCACTTGGACAAATGAGTGGACAAAGAATTTTATGGCATCTACACAGTTTAATTCCTCAAGCAATAGAACGAGCATTACAACTTGAAGATGATGAATTGAGCAGTGCTTTACCTAACTATGCGATGTTAAGTATGTCGCATGAAACGCAATATTCACGATTATTTAGATCATAGTTAAACACATACTGATTAAAGTATCTTTTTGATAACTCAGTATCATGCACAAAAAAAGGAAAAATCATGACAGAACGTAGCCCTTTGCGTGTCGGAATAGGTGGACCTGTAGGCTCGGGAAAAACAGCCTTAACTTTAAATCTCTGTTTAGCATTGCGTAACAAATACAATATGGCTGTGGTGACCAATGATATCTACACCAAAGAAGATTCCAACTTTTTAACACGTCATGAAGCTATGTCGCCTGACCGAATCGTAGGTGTTGAAACTGGGGGCTGCCCACATACTGCAATCCGTGAAGATGCTTCCATTAATCTTGCTGCAATCGATGATCTATGTGAAAAGTTTGATGGACTGGAGCTGATTATTATTGAAAGTGGTGGTGATAATTTAGCAGCTACATTTAGCCCAGAATTATCAGATTTAACCTTGTATGTAATTGATGTTGCAGGCGGTGAGAAGATTCCGCGCAAAGGCGGACCAGGAATAACCAAATCAGACTTATTGATTATTAATAAAACAGATTTAGCACCGATGGTTGGGGCAAATCTTGACGTCATGGATCAAGATGCAAAGCGTATGCGGGGTGAAAAACCATTCTTGTTTTCGAATATGAAAACGCAAGATGGTTTAAATCAAATCATTGATTTTATTGAAAAACAGGGCTTATTTAAAGCTTAATTCATAGATTAAATATTGTAAAAAGTTAATAAAAATTGAAGGAGAATTAACATGCGTTTAATTCAGAAAAGTTCGATTACACTGATCGCATATATCCCTGTTTTGGCTTTGGCTCATCCTGGGCATGATCATCACACAGGCTTTTGGGCTGGTTTTATTCACCCATTTACAGGTTTGGATCATTTGATGATGGCAATCGCTTTTGGCGTGTTGATGTGGACAGCGAACCAGCGTTGGAAATTATTTGGTTTGATTGGTCTTGCCATCGCAATGGTCGCAGGCTTTATGATTGGCAGTCAAGATCTAATTCCGTCATCAGTTGCTGAATATGGCATTATCGCTTCTTTGGTTTTATTGGCGATCGCATTGTGGACCAAATCCAATCAAGCCTTGCCTATTGTAGCTGTGTTATTGGCAAGTTTTCACGGAGTCGCACATGGCACAGAATTAGGTCAATCTGGTCATGCCAGTCTTTTAGTTTTGGGTATGGTCACAGCAATGGCACTGATTTATGCAGGTGGATTAGGCATTGGTGCATTGATTAAAAAATATGTACCTTATGGCAAGCAGATCATTGGCACATTGGCAGCATTAGTCGCTGTGATTGGATTGGCTTGATGTTCAATAAACCTTTAAAAGCCTTTGATGTATAAAATGTATAAATGGTCATGACAAATTTAATTACCCAACCATGCCATGATTCTTTGTGGTATGCCAAATTAGAATTGGGCTTTAAGGTACAGGCTGATCGAACCGTACTGAGTCATCGCAAGCATTATGGTCCTGTACGTGTTCAAAAAATGCTTTGGCCAGAAAGAACAGGAATTTGTCATGCCATTATTGTTCATCCGCCTGCGGGTATTGCAGGCGGAGATCATTTAACCTTTGATATTCATGTGGGTGCTTCCGCACATGCATTGGTCACTACGCCGGGCGCAGGAAAATGGTACCGAACCAATGCCAAACAGGCATTCCAGCATATTTTTATCCACGTAGAAAATGATGCAGTTTTTGAATGGTTGCCACAAGAAACCATGTTGTTTGATGGTGCGAATGCGCGCTCAGAAACCATTATTCAACTTGATTCACGGGCGAGTTTCATTGGTTGGGATATGTTGGTGATTGGGCGACAGGCACGTGAAGAAAAATTTCAAACAGGTGCTTATAAAAATCAATTTAAACTGAAACGCAATGAACAATTATTGGTCGCAGATACATTGCATTTTAGAGGCGATGATCGTTGGTTAAGTTCTAGTCTAGGAATGAATCATTATGCAGTGATGGGGAGTTTTTGGGCGGTAGCCCCTGAAAAGTTTCGTTCGAGTTTTTTCTTGGAGCAACATATCGACTTAATCCGAGAATTGATCATGAGAATGAATCTGCCCGTCACTTTAACCTTACTGGGTGATGTGGTCTGTGCTCGTTATCTCGGTGATGATGTTCGACATTGTCATGATGCTTTTGCTGCAATTCGTGCCAAATTAAGACGTTTTTGGTTTAATTTAGATGAAGAATTTCCAAGAATTTGGCGAACGTGAAATTATGAAAAAATCGAAATAGGGAAAAGAATTTTATGCCAGTCTATTATAATCAATAAATTGATTTAAAACGCATTGTTTTTATCAAGAATAACTGTGCCTTAAGAGAGAAATATAAATGAAAAACTTGATTCTATTGCTTAGCTTTTTACCTTTGATGGCTTATGCTGAAGTAAATAATCTAGATCTTGAAAAGATTCAAGCGAAAATACACAGTAATCCTGTTTTTAAAAACACATTAGATCAATGCCCAGCCGATCAAAAACTGAGTGATGGAATAAAAACAACAAAAACTTATTTTAAAAAACAGCAAAGTTGTCAAAATAATATTAAAAGTTGTTATGCAAAATGTTTAGATAAAGACGGCTATGCTTGTTATTTTACCGCTTTAGAGTTGCAAAGTGCGAATTACAAAATAGATGCTGAGAAATTATTTCAAAAAGGCTGTGAAGCGGGTGTACCAACTGCATGTACCAATCGTGCATCAGGAATTGAATTTTACGCACAGCAAGCACTTCCTATCCAACAAAATCAATGTATTACTAAAGCTTTCAAGCAAACCTGTGATATGAATGATCCTTGGGGGTGTACCATGTATGCATCAAAACTTATCAGCGGAATAGAACCTCAAATTGATTATCAAAAAGCGCTGAAGATATTGAATAAAAGCTGTCAACTTGCTCAAGATCATCCTGCATGTATTCAATCCATAGAATTAAAGCAATATATTCTCAATACGATGAAGAAAAAATAATTTTTTGCATGAATCTTGCTTGTAAACCATATAACTCAGTTAGGAATAAATCATGGAACTCAACCCTACAGAAAAAGACAAACTTCTGATTTTTACCGCTGGTTTAGTTGCAGAAAGACGTAAAGCCCGTGGATTAAAACTGAACTACCCAGAATCAATTGCTTTTATTTCCGCAGCATTGCTTGAAGGGGCACGTGATGGCATGACGGTCAGCGAACTGATGCACTATGGTACGACATTACTCAGTCGTGAAGACGTGATGGATGGTGTGGCAGAGATGATTGCTGAAGTACAGGTTGAGGCAACTTTTCCAGATGGTTCAAAGTTAGTCACCGTTCATCAACCGATTGAATAAAATAAAATTCTAAATTTGGGAGCAAGACGATGATACCCGGTGAAATGATCACGCCTGATAGTGATATTGAAATGAATGTTGGACGAGAAGTCTTAAAAATAAGTGTAGCAAATCTAGGCGATCGCCCGATTCAAATCGGTTCGCATTTTCATTTTTATGAAGCCAATGATGCTTTGCAATTTGATCGAGAGCGTGCCAAAGGCTTTCGTTTGAATATTGCCGCAGGCACGGCAGTACGCTTTGAACCGGGGCAAAGTCGTGATGTTGAAATCGTTGCACTTGCAGGTAAACGTGAAGTATATGGCTTTGCAGGTCGCATCATGGGCAAATTAGACCAACAGGATAATGAATAATGAAAATGTCACGTCGCGCATATGCTGAAATGTTTGGTCCTACACTAGGAGATCGTGTTCGATTAGCAGATACTGAGCTATTTATTGAAGTTGAACAGGACCTAACCACCTATGGTGAAGAGGTTAAATTTGGTGGTGGTAAAGTCATTCGTGATGGTATGGGGCAGTCACAACTGTTGGCAGATCAGGTTGCTGATACGGTGATTACCAATGCTTTGATTGTCGATTGGTGGGGAATTATCAAAGCAGATGTTGGCTTAAAAAATGGTCGAATCTGGAAGATAGGCAAAGCAGGTAATCCTGATATTCAGCCAGATATTACCATTCCACTAGGTGCGGCAACTGAAGTTATTGCAGGTGAAGGGCAAATATTAACAGCAGGGGGAATAGACACACATATCCATTGGATTTGCCCGCAGCAAGTCGAAACAGCATTGATGTCAGGAACGACTACAATGATTGGCGGTGGTACAGGTCCCGCAGCAGGAACTTCAGCCACAACTGTAACCCCAGGTCCGTGGCATATTGCGACGATGTTACAAGCGATAGATGACTTACCTATGAATATCGGTTTATTGGGCAAGGGGAATTTGAGCCAGCCTGCACCCATTGCAGAACAGATTCAAGCTGGTGTGGTTGGGCTGAAACTTCATGAAGACTGGGGTTCTACACCAGCTGCAATTGATAATTGCCTGACTGTCGCAGACGAGTATGATGTACAAGTTGCGATTCATACCGATACTTTAAATGAAGGTGGTTTTCTTGAAGAAACATTAGCCGCTTTTAAAAATCGTACAATCCACACGTATCATACAGAAGGTGCAGGTGGTGGACATGCTCCTGATATTTTAAAAGCCATTGGGCAAGCGAATGTTTTGCCATCTTCGACTAACCCAACACGACCTTATACGATCAATACCATTGATGAGCATTTAGATATGCTGATGGTCTGTCATCATTTAGATCCAGCAATTGCTGAAGATGTCGCTTTTGCAGAAAGCCGTATTCGTCGGGAAACAATTGCCGCTGAAGATATTTTGCAAGATCTCGGTGCTATTTCGATGATGTCATCGGATTCACAGGCGATGGGACGTGTGGGGGAAGTGATTTTAAGAACATGGCAAACCGCGCATAAAATGAAAGTACAACGTGGACCATTGGAGGGTGATAATCAATATCACGATAACAATCGTGTAAAGCGTTATATTGCAAAATATACCATCAACCCTGCGATTACTCATGGTTTAAGCCATGAGGTAGGTTCAGTTGAAGAAGGAAAGTTGGCAGATTTGGTGTTATGGAAACCTGCATTTTTTGGGGTCAAACCATCCATGATTATTAAAGGTGGAATGATTGCTGCTGCACCAATGGGCGATATTAATGCTTCAATTCCTACGCCACAGCCCGTTCATTATCGTCCGATGTTTGGCGCATATCCAAGAGGGGTTCATAATACCTGTATTACTTTCCTATCTCAGGTTGCGATTGATCAGGGTGTTGCAGAAAAGTTGCAACTAAAAAAGCTGATTTCGCCCTGTAAAAATACCCGAAATATCAGTAAAAATGACATGAAACATAATTGTTATTGTCCTGTCATGGATGTACACCCTGAAACTTATGAAGTTCGTGCAGACGGAGTTCATTTGACTTGTGAGCCTGCGGAAGTTTTACCGATGGCACAGCGTTATTTTCTGTTTTAATCATTATGGGTAAAAAGCTTAAAACTCCTTTTTAGTCAAAAAGGAGTTTTAAAAAAACATGACAACCAAACACCACTATATTTCAGCACAAAGCTCTGTATAGAATATTGATCAAAGCTATGTCTCATCAATTTTCAGAGTCTTCTCCATGTCTCACTTTTGGTCCAAATGGTTTCAAGTCTTATTTAACAAAGCACAGCATAAATCGAATAAAACTAAGCCCGATTACTCTAATTCAAATATCGGTATTGCTTTTGATTCTGATACCAATGTGATTGGTTTTGCCCAAGATAAAATCACTCGGATAAGTTCCAAAGGTGTTGATCTGATTTGTAGCTTTGAGGGCTTAAAGTTGAAAGCTTATGATGATGGAGTCGGTGTAATTACAATTGGTTATGGCACAACCCGCTATCCGAATGGAAAAGCTGTTCAATATGGTGATCAATGTACCATTGAACAAGCTAAAAGCTATATGCAATTTGACCTGAAACGTTTTGAACAAGCCGTGAGTCGTGCTGTACAAGTACCATTAAGTCAAAATCAGTTTGATGCACTGGTTTCATTGGCGTATAACATTGGAATCAATGCTTTTCAAAATTCGACCTTATTGAAGCGACTAAATACATTGGATTATATTGCTGCAGCTCAGCAATTCGATGTATGGATTAAAGCAGGTGGAAAAACTGTACAAGGTTTAGTCAACCGTAGAGCGGTCGAGAAAGATTTGTTTTTAAGTTAATTTTTTATTTCAAAATATAAAAAGAGAAATACAATGATTAGACTTATCAATAATATACTGCAATTTTTTGTTTTCGTTATTTTTTTGGGAATTAGTAAATGTTCATATGCAGATTTAAAATCCGAATTAAAATGGATAAGTAAGGATTTATTAATATCTTGTAAAAATGAAGTTGATTATCGACCATTAAAGCACTTAAATGATTTTATAAATGAGTCAAAAGAAACTAATATTAGTGTATTTGATCTAATGATTATATTTAATTCAGATTATTTACTTTTTATTACAGATAAAAATTGTGCTTTGGCAGCAAGTAAATTTTCAACTAATGGTATTTCAATTAAAGAAAAATATTTAAAAAATAAATATGAAACAGACAGAACGTTGGATAATGAAGTTTATATGCAAGCAGGATATGCTAATTTAATAGAGTATTCTTGGACTATGGATAATCAAAAATTACAACAAGCTCAAGAAAATTTTAATAGTTATTTAAATAGAAATATTATTTCAAAAAATGATAAAAGCCGATGTGGAAAGTTGTGTAAAGATTATGTATATCTAAAACAAGATGATGGATTCTATCTTCCTCTTCATTATGTGGGGATCTTGATGGCATATCATGACCTATTTCAACACCACTACAAAAATTTTAAAAAAACAGAGGGACAAATTACACAACTTGAAAAAATATTTGATTTAACTAATGAAAATGAAATCAAATATATAAAAAAAACAGGTTTGCATTCTTTCCCATTCGAAGTTGCAACAATTGAAAACTTTAAATTCATTTTTAAAATTGATGATCAAAACATTAAAAATTTTTTTTACGAGAAACTAGATGATTATATCAAATATCGTATAGAAAATAATCTTCTTGATGATCGAATGATAAAAAATATATCTGAGATTTTAAGCAAAGAAAGTACATACTTGTACACAAAGATTGAGTATCTAGGTACATATGAAACTAAAAGAAAAAAAGTAATAAGTTATCAATTAGGTCAACACATTTATACTTTTATAATTGCAGATAATAAGTTAAAACTAATTATGGAACCGATAAATTTTTCTAAATAAACTTCAGGTTAATCAATTTTTTAAAAGATTTTTGAAATATGGGTAGTTATATTATTGACTAAAGTTATTTTTTACAAAGTAGAGCAAAGTTTAAATGAGTATTTATTTAATTCGCCATGCGCAAAGCTTAGGAAACGTTAATGGAAGAGTAGAATTGCATGCCAGTATTCCTTTGACAGAATATGGACATCAACAGGCTCAAAATCTGGCGAATACTCTACCAAAAGCCAAGCAAATCTATATTTCACCTTTTTTGCGAACACGACTGACTGCCGAACCTGTTTTACTTCGGGATCAAATTACGCCTGAAGTTTTGAATATTCAAGAATTTTCATATTTATCAGATCGACGTTGTAGAAACACCACTTTAGAAGAACGTAAACCATGGGTAGATGACTATTGGAGTCGTGCCGATGTTAATCTAATCACAAGTGATGATGCTGAATCTTTTGCCAATTTTTATCACCGCGTGACAGATTTTATGCAACATTTAGATGCACTTAAATCGCATTACACCGATCAACATTTGCTGGTCTTTAGTCACGGTCAGTTTCTACAACTGTTAAAAATCATGATGGCACAGAAGCAAGCATTGAGCTCAACATTGATGCGTGAATTTCGCTATGATTTACTCAATAATCAATTAGGCAATGCCGAGTTTTTTATTTACAAATAAAATATGAGAAGAACATCATGAAACCGATGATGAGAAAAATAGCTTTATTGGGATTACTGGGTGGTATATCGCTATCTACATATGCAGATATTGTGACCTTAAAGGCGGATTTAACTCAACTTGCCCAACCACTGCAAACACAATGTAAGGGAATTGATTATTTGCCTCTTAAAGTGTTGGGTGAATTTTTAAAAAGTGATAACTCAGAAAAAATAGATGTTTATCAGATGGATGTTATTTTTGTTTCTGATTTTTTAGGTTATCTAGACAATAAAAATTGTGCCTTAGCTGCTTCTGACTTTACCATTGCTGGCGTTAAGATCTTGAACCAATATCGTGATTTATGGGAGAAAAACTTAGCTAAGGATAGAAAAGTGGTGAGATATGAAACTTATCTTGCCGCAGGCGAAGCAAGTTTGGTGAAATACAAATGGACGCACAATCCACAATACCTCGATGATGCCGATCATCTTTATAAGCAGTATCTTCAAACAAGTGCAATAAGCAAACAACAGAAAGCACAATGTGGAAAGAAATGTTCAGATAATTTAGTGTATTTAAATCAAAAGCAATATTTTAGATTGTCTGATTATGCTTCGATTTCATATAAATATCAGCACCTTTTCGATGAGATTTATCGGCAATATTCTGATCAGGATCCAAATTTTACAGATGCTAAAAAAAGCCTAAATGCAGTTTTTGAGCGTACAGATCAATTTGAAGTGAATACCATACAAACAACAGGATTAAAAATACTCGATAAGCATGTTGCTACATTGAATGAATTTAAAACTATTTTTAATTCAGGTGATAAAGATTTAATTGAAATTTTTACTCAGCGCTTAGATCAATATCTTCAAAATAGAATCGTGAATAAATTATTAGATCCACAAATGACTGAGAAAACTTATCAATTTTTAGTCAAAGAATTCACTGAAAATAACTCAAAAATTGTACCGAATCAATTGGCTGAAAATCAGCAGAGCAATTACAGTTTTCAAATTGGGAAACACCAATATATTTTTAGTGGAGATAAAAAGCATTTGCAGTTAAGTTCTCAACCCATGCAATAGCGCATCACGGAAATTGGCATAAAAACTGCTTATTCATTCACACTAAAAAATGATGATTGAAAAAGTTTAAGGCAGTTGCAGTGAATAAAACTTATTTACGTGGTCAAGCACTTATTGATCAAATTCAAAATGCTTCTTATTCACGGGATTTGATTGGTTATCACGGTTCAGTTCCTAAAGTGGAATGGCCCAACCAAGCTCGACTGGCAGTACAGTTTGTATTGAACTACGAAGAAGGAGCTGAAAACCATATTGAACACGGTGATATTGGTTCTGAGCAATTTTTATCCGATATTGTCGGTGTTGCAAGCTTTCCAGATAAACATATGTCTATGGATTCAATGTACGAGTATGGTTCTCGGGCAGGTTTTTGGCGCATTCATCATGAATTTCAAAAACGAAAGTTACCCATGACCATATTTGGAGTCGGGATGGCATTGGCGCGCAATCCCTATATCGTCAATGCAATTAAAAATGCTAATTATGATGTGGTTTCACATGGTCAACGATGGCTCAACTACCAAAATGTCGATATAGACACAGAACGTCAACATATGGATCAAGCGATCAGTGTGCTTGAAGCATTATTTGGACAAGCCCCAATCGGTTGGTATACAGGTCGAGATAGCCCCAACACACGGCAATTATTGGCAGAATTTCCTCAGATTAAATATGATTGTGATTACTATGGTGATGATTTGCCATTTTGGACAAATTTAACCAATGCACATGGTGAAAGCCGACCTCATTTAATTATTCCTTATACCTTAGAAAGTAATGATATGAAATTCTGTGCACCAGCAGGTTTTAATAGCGGAGAACAGTTTTATCAATATCTTAAAGATGCTTTTGATGTGCTTTATACGGAAGGTGAAACAGCGCCAAAAATGCTTTCGATTGGCATGCACTGTCGTATATTAGGGCGCCCGGGACGTTTTAAAGCACTACAACGTTTTTTGGATTATGTTCAGTCACATGACAATGTTTGGGTATGTCGGCGTGGAGATATTGCAGAACATTGGTTTAAATATCATCCAGCGCAATAAGCATCAAAGCAATGTTAAAAATGAGCAGAAAAGCTTTAAAAAAGCGCTTCAATCTTTAGTCATTTTGAATGATAGGTATAACTTGTGAATTTAAATGAATTTAATCAAATTTCAGAACAACAAGCTCAAGCAATTCTTAATCATTGTGTACAGATTCCACGTTGGACGCAAGATATTGTCTCTATGCGTCCATTTACAAGTTTAGACGACCTTTTGGGTTATGCCAAAAAACAGGCATTAACTTGGACTTGGGATGAGATTTTAACAGCGTTAAACAATCATCCTCGAATTGGTGAAAAAAAGGCTAAAGCGAATCTGACTGAACAAGAACGTGAATTTTCCAATCGTGAACAATCTGCAATAAAACAAAGCAGCGAAATAGAAGATGCTTTATTAAAAGGCAATTTGTCCTATGAAAAAAAGTTTGGATTTCTGTTTTTGATTCGTGCATTAGGTTTGGATCACACTGAAATCTTACAGGCATTGAAATATCGTTTATTGAATGATGTTGAAACAGAACAACGTATCGTGAAACAACAGTTGAGTGAAATTACAATTTTACGTTTAACGCAGGCATTGTCTGAACATTAGAATTTGAGTCATAAAGGAAATCCGATGATTAGTAGCCATATTTTAGATACACATTTGGGAAAACCTGCAACAGATGTTGTGATCAAATTATTTGATGCACAGGAGCAGTTGATTGCTGAGTCTAAAACGAACAATGACGGGCGTGTTGCAGATTTTAATTTAAGTGAGATACAAACGGGGCAATATCATTTAGTATTTTATACTGCTGATTATTTTAATCGCTTTGATTTAGATACTTTTTTTCCTAAAGTCGTGATTTACTTTTCTGTAAATGACATTAACCAGCATTATCATATTCCTTTATTAATCAGTCCTTTTGCGTACTCCACTTATCGGGGAAGCTAAAGTATAAAATACATTTTATCAAGGACTTAAAGCTCATTTATTTGAGCTTTTTTTATATATTTTTTACCAATTATAAAAATATTGGCTTTGTTTTTGCTTATCTATTGCGGTGTTTATCTTTGTTTCTTGTGGGGAATTTATAAAATGAAATTGACACAGTTTGCTGCGTTCACAACTTTGCTATGTACTGCTTTTGGCACACAAGCTGCTCCAATCTGGCAAGATTTTAGTATTACAGGGTTATACGGTAAAAACTATGAACTAATTGCTCGAGAAGATGATCAGTCTACAATTACTTTTGAGTACGCGGCAAAATTGAAATATGGTGATTTTTTTGCATTTGCTGACCGCACCAATAATGACGTTTCTGGTAATGAAACCTATTTTGAAGTTTCACCACGCTTGAGCTTAGGGGCGATTTCAGGGCGAAAGTTAGAGGCTGGTCCAATTAAAGATGTTTTGATTGCAACTACTTGGGAAGGTGGAGAAGGTTTTAATAATTACTTATATGGGATCGGTGTGGATTTGGCGATTCCATATTTTCAATATGCCCAATTAAATTTTTATAAAGCAGACAATTATAAAAATACAGATGATGACTATCAATTGACTTTCGTCTTTGGTGTGCCATTTACAGTTGCATCTGAAGATTTCTTGATCGATGGTTTTCTGGATTGGTCAACTGCTGAAGATGACCATGCCAGTGAGTTAAACTGGACCACACAATGGAAATGGAATGCGGGCAAACATATTTCACCCAATACTAAATTATATTTAGGTGTTGAATATTCGGTTTGGAATAATAAATATGGTATCTCAGGAAAAGATGAAAATAATGTCAGTGCATTGATTAAGTATCATTTTTAATGATTTAAATGCATTGAAGCCTGAGAAAAGGAATCGAGGATACTGGTCTTTATGATAATTAAATTATGGTTTTATAGCGTTTGTGTCGCATAAATCTATGTTACTTTGGCTTATTACTGAACCCAATGGTTTAGCAATAAGCCGATGATTAAAAAGTTAACACAATATTTTCTTCGAATGGAAAGATATCACAATTATGACCCTCTCCAATACGATCGACCACGACAAAATCACTCGGTGCTTCGAGCGTCAATAATGGATGATGCCAAGTTCCTTTGTGATAATTAATGGCTTGTTTTCCATTACTGATAAATGCATAAATGTGTGCTAGATCAGGCGTATTTTGGTCAAGTTGTGCTGCAACGACAATTAAAAAAGATTGACCATGCATCGGAATAAAGGCTTGTGAACCTTGAGGATGGCGTTCAAGCATTTTGATTGTACAGGGAACAGTTGTTTTTTGAATATTCCGAAAAATACTTAAACCGACTTGTCCTGTATTGGTTTGTGCTAAAGCTAAGGCATGATAACGTTCGGTTAGCGCATTATTGATCGGAAAAAAATCATTGCCTTCACAGGAAATCACGTCACCAAAAGGTGCAAAAGCATCTTTGCTGAGTGGCTGAATTTGGATATAGTTCATGAGATCAGTCAATGATTTTCCCCCATAGACGAATCCGACTGATGCCCCCATCTGGAATCATGTTGACGCGGATATGAGAAATTTTTTCATGTTTTAAAATTTCATCGATGTATAGATGGATATGATCCATTTGCATATCTTTGGGATGTAATAAATACGTCCAAAACATACTTTGTGGAATTAATTGCGGGTCTGTCGCATTTTCAATATAAGTGGCTTGAATGGAGACTTGAGCAGGGTAATTGCCTTTAAAATGTGCAGTATCGATTTCAATTTTTTCAATCAAACCATTTTTGCCGAGTGCTAAAACACACCAATCAAAGCCAGGGGTTCGACGGCGTTTTGTTTCCCAGCCATCTCCCATATTAATTCCGCGTCCTGGATTGATCAAATTACGAGGATGTCCAAAATGGGCATCACTATAAGCTATTACCCGCCCACCATTTTCCAATGCCAATAAATCTAAAGTTTGTGTTTGGTCTTGAATCTGAATACTCACTTCACCATAAACTCTAAAACGTGCAATGCCGCCATCTGGGAAAATATTTAATCGAACATGTGTAAAAATATCTTCACTTTTCACATTGAAGAGATGATGTTGGCTAGGTCCAAGTATAGAGTTGGCTAAAATGGGGTGCCACAGTGCATCATTCAGGTTCCCATTTGGTGCATAACATGCCTCTATAGCAGCCGATGCAGGGTAGTTGCCGGTAAAAAAAGTAGTATCTATGTCAAAGGCACTGATTTTACCTGCAACTCCCAATTCAATAATTGCCCAATCATAACCTGAATGACGCTTACGGCGGGTTTCCCAACCATCCATCCACTTACCGTGGTCATCAAATTTATCTTCGACAAAAATAGGCGCATCGAATTGCAACATTCGTGAAGCCTCAGCAAAAAAATCATCTGAACATTCAAGTACTTTTGCCCCAATTCGGGGATCTGCCAAATTTGTATATCGCTGTAAATGTGCAGGAAGTTCAAAATTTGGTGCAAGTAAAGTTGCCATATTTATTTACCATTCATATTACTATTCACATTAATCAAAGCGTTGTTATCAGTGACAAATATTTTATAAGCACTCATAAAAACAATATCTTATGGCACTTATCATGCACAGCCTATGCCAATTCTTCTCTGAAAATGTATGGATTTTTATATAAATGGCACGTTTTTAGCATTTTAGGCAACAGTGCGAGAAAACAATCAGAGGAGAAATAGATGGAGATTACAATTATTGGTGCAGGTATGGGAGGACTAACCGCTGGTATTGCACTAAAAAAATTCGGTCATACGGTCACCATCTACGAACAAACTGAGCAGATCAGGGCTGTAGGTGCAGCAATTTCGTTATGGTCAAATGGTGTGAAGTGCTTAAATTACTTGGGCTTAACGGAACAAATTGCCAAACTTGGTGGTCAAATGGATCATTTGGCCTATTTCGATGGTTTAACTGGCGATAAAATGACGCAATTTAGTTTATTGCCATTAATTGAAGAGGTTGGACAACGTCCGTATCCAGTCTCGCGTGCAGATTTACAAAATATGTTGATGGATGAATTTGGTCGAGACGATATTCACCTTGGAAAAAAAATGGTGGCGTTAAAACAAATCGATCAACATGTTCAGGTTACATTTGCAGATGGAACTGAAATTACTACAGCATTGGTGATTGGTGCTGATGGCACACATTCCTTGACACGCCAGTATGTTTTGGGTGAGCAGGTTGAACGACGCTATGCGGGATATGTCAACTGGAATGGTTTGGTTGAAATTTCTGATCAATTGGCACAAGCAGATCAATGGACAACATTTGTTGGTGATGGAAAACGAGTTTCGTTGATGCCGATTGCTGAAAATCGCTTTTACTTTTTCTTTGATGTTCCATTGCCTGTAGGTTTAGACAATAACAAAAGCCAATATAAAACTTTATTTAAGCAATATTTTCAGCATTGGTGTGCCCCTGTACAAAACCTAATTGAGGCAATAGATGTAGAAACCACCAATCGTGTAGAAATTCATGATATTGAACCTTTTACCCAATTTTATAAAGGGCGTGTAGTGATCATGGGCGATGCT
Organism: Acinetobacter sp. Tol 5; assembly: GCF_019702905.1. Lineage (NCBI taxonomy): Bacteria > Pseudomonadati > Pseudomonadota > Gammaproteobacteria > Moraxellales > Moraxellaceae > Acinetobacter > Acinetobacter sp. Tol 5. Next base: position 2,271,296 of record NZ_AP024708.1, read on the forward strand.
GCACACAGTACCACTCCTGATATTGGTCAAGGAGGTTGTCAAGCCATGGAGGATGCGATCTATTTGGCAAGAGCATTGCAGATCAATACTTTAGGTTTAGAAGATGCATTAAAACGTTATCAAAATAAACGCAATGAGCGTGCCAATGAATTGGTATTGCGCGCGCGAAAACGTTGTGATGTCACGCATATGAAAGATGAGACTGTAACCAAAGAATGGTATGCAGATTTGCGTCGCGAACAAGGTCCTCATATCATGCGTGGCATTATTAATAATATTGTCGGTAATCCTTTGGATTGATATATGGTTATATCGGTTTAATTCAAAGTTGATTTGGATTAATGACATCTTAGATGTTTATCAACTTTTATTGAGTGCTGACAAGGACGTTAACTTCAATATGCGACAAGATGTGCTTCAGACTGCTGCGTATCTTATAAGAAAATGTATATCAGATTCATCCCCTACAGCGCTTATTGATAATCAATCAATTTGAGCTTAAATCGCTCTATTTGTTCAATCAAATGCTTAATCATGACTTGTGAAACACGAGAAAGCTGTCGCTTTGGTGCAACACATAAGGCTAGTGTTAGTGGGTACAAACCTTTTTCACGAATTGGTTTAAAGCAAAGTTCATCTCGTTCTAAATAAGGATAGGCATCGATATAAGAAAGTAAACCTATACCTAAATTTTTCTGAATTAATGACATTATCATTCGGATGTCATTACATTCTAACTGGTGTTGCGGTACAAGTTGATAATGTTTATACAGTGTTTGCACATAATCCTGAATGATTAATGGTGCACTTGGAATTAAATGTTGATCATTTAAGGTATCTGATAAATGGATTTTTTCAGTTTTAGTGAGTGGATGATCTTTAGGTAAAACAAACCCGATTGGAATTTCAACAAATGCTAAAACCTCAAGTTGGTGATGTCCTTTAGGATTCAACAAAATGCCAAAATCAATCTCAGCGTCCATAATCATATTTGAAACTTTTTCACTGTCTTGAATATGAAAGTTAAAATTGATCCAAGGATAGTTCTCATACATATATTGAATAGAATCGAGAACAAAACCATCACTGAGCGCAGTAATCAGCCCACAGTCAATGGTTCCGCGTGAAAGCCCTTGTATTTCATCAAAACGATTACGGGTAAGTTGGAATTCTTTCTGCCATTTGATTAAATCTGCATAGAGTAATTCTCCAGCAAGGGTGAGCTTTAAGCCATTGGGTAAGCGTTCAAATAGATCGATTCCAAATTCTTCTTCAGCTAAAGCAATTTGACGGTGTATTGCAGAAACAGAAATATACAGCTGATCCGCAGCTTTTCTTAAACTCCCTGTTTTTGCAACAGCGATAAAATAATCAGAGAATCGAGAAAAAGTCATATTTATTGGCATATAACGCTGTCCATGGTGATACGGATGACATTTTGCTCATTCTTTCAGTTAAGCAAATAACAAGGTCAGTGAAAAGCTAAGCGATTTCTATGCCAATTTTTCGTTCTAAAATAAAAATAATATTCTTTCAATGTGTTCTAATTTTTAGAATGATCGACATTAAACTTTCTAATAGACAGAATTTAACTAAATTTGTAATTTTAAAGTATGCCTTAAGCACTTAACTGAAATTCAGTACTGCATCATGGCATAGGTTAATGAAGTTAAATATAAAATTTGTGAGTTTAGTATGAACGCCATTCCAGTTCTTCAACTATTTAGCCAACCGCAATGTAGTACATTTGAACCTAAAGACTGGGAGATACTTGCTCAACACTGGTATCCAGTGGCACGTATTCAAGATGTCTCAATGCAACCTCAACAAGTGCAGTTGTTAGATGTGAAAATGGCACTCTACCAAACAGAAAGTGGTGCAATTCAATTGGTTCGAGATATTTGTCCGCACCGTGGCGTACCGTTAACCAAAGGCTGGGTAGAGGGTGAGGAGATTATTTGCCCATATCATGGCTTGCATTACAACACCAAAGGACAATGTACCAAGATTCCAGCACAGCCCGAACTCAGTAAAATTTCTGAGCGTTTTAGCCTGACAAAATTTCCTGTGGTTTTAAAGTATGGTTTGGTCTGGACCAGTTTATTTAGCCGTGATGAACAGCTAGCAAATTTTCCTGTTTTAGATACATGGGATGATCCAGAGCATCAGGCAATATTGCCTCCATTTGTTGATATTGCAGGCTCTAGTGGTCGTCAACTGGAAGGTTTTATTGATGTTGCACATTTTGCATGGGTGCATCACCAATCTTTTGCAGATGCAAATAATCCGATCGTTCCTAAATACACCACTGAACGAACATATTATGGTTTACACACTGAATATGTCAGCGGTGTGAGTAATTATCCACATGGCTTACAACATTTAGCACCAGAAGGATTTTTGTGGAAACGTATTTTTGATGTTTATCCACCATTTTCGGCGGTGTTAAAAGTTGAATTTCCACGACAAGGTGTATTAAAAATTTTAAATGCATGTTGTCCTGTTTCATCTAACAAAACCCGTTTATTTGTCCCACTCATACGTAACTTCGACACAACAGGAGATTTACAGGCGGTTTATGATTTCAACGCTCAGATTTTTGCAGAAGATCAGGACATGATCGAAAGTCAAAAACCTGAAGAACTTCCATTAGATATTTCAATGGAAGCCCACTTTGAAGCAGACCGCTCTTCTACCATGTACCGTCGGATTCTCGCTGAGTGGGGCTTAAGTAAACGCTATATTATTTAATTATTAATGTTTTGTGCTTTGCACCTTCGGGTGCTTTTTTAATGCCTTATAATCTTTTAAGTATCTTTTATAAAATCTTTCAGCTTAGGTGTCAGTTTATTAAACTTTCTTCCAATTATAGAAATAATCTTATAAACCATTTGGTTCTGCTAAATTGGTATGCATTATTAAATCAAAAAATTTAAAAATATTTTAATTAAGGACTGCGAGGAATTTATCTTTAAGTTGTTGCCAGTTGGTTGAAACCCAGCATACCAGCGAACCTGCTGTCACTAAAATCACACCATACCAAAATTCTGTAGGTAAACGGGTTTGTAAAATCGTCATGGAAATCACGGTTGAAATGACTGGACTAAAATAAGACAAGGTCACCAAAATGGTAATATTGCCTTTGATAATTCCAATATTCCATGCAGCATAACCCATTGCCATCACAAAAGACACCATCGCTAACAGCGCAAAGGTAGACAGTTCAAAATGCTGGATTACATTAAAGCTAAATTCATGTGACCATAAATATTTTGCCCATAGTACACAACTGATCGCCACAAAAAAGAATGAAATCGGATTGTGTCCATCACTGTATTTTTTGGTAATAACACAATATAACGCCCACAACGATGCACCAAGGAAAGCAAGAATATAGCTGGTTGGATTGGCTTGAATATTGGATAAAATATTTGTCCAGTTTAAAGCGCCTTGTCCAGCTTGAATCATGACAATGCCACTTAAACTAATAGCTAAACCAACCACAACAAAAATATTAAATTTGATTTCTTTAAATAGAATCAACATGGCAACCGTTAAGCCAGGCCAAAGATAATTTACTAAACTGACTTCGATCGCTTGTTGAGCCGTTTGTGCTAGAGCGATTGCATAAGAAAAACACAACTCATAAATCACAAAGAGCAAAGTTGAAAAGATTAAATATTTCTTTGAAATAAGTTTTAAATTTGGAATTTTAAAGAAGAGCAATAAAATACATGTGCTTAAGCTATACATAAGTAGTACTGCTAAATCTGCGCCCATACTAAAACTGATTTTTTTCAGTAAACCTACGATGGATGACCACTGCAAAATTGCACTGAAACCAATCAGTGTAGCGAGATTTTTTGACATAGCAAACTTCAGATTTTAGGGGCTGTTGATTTTTCATAAAAGGCTTTCGTTGTTTATTTACAACGCAAGCCACAGCGGGGAGAGTGGTATTTTTGTCACAACGTTGTTAGCTTGCTAAACAATGCACCTCAGCATATAGCATGACTAGATTCCGTATTCAGTGTGAATATCACCTAAACAACAGGCGTAGTCACAAACATAGACGATTACTCAACAGACCCTTATTGATACAGAATTTTATGAAAGGTAAAATAATGTAAGTAATTATAACTTAAACATTCGATGAAAAGGCACACTAGGTCTAGCTTTCAGATGGAAATTACAAAAAATATTTTTGGAAAAAATCACTTATTGGTTTCTTATTCAATAAAAAATTCAACTGATCTATGCAGTATTGAGCAGATAAACATTTGATGCTCACACAGGGTGATTTAGATAGATTTTCGATTAACGCCAGACAAGCATTATCAATTTAATAAAATAATTCTATAATAGCGCCCATTCTGACTAATATTCGTTGATGTTAGTTTCTTTTTAAGTCAATTTGTTGTGTGTTATTTGACTTATTTTCAATATTTAAATTTATGTGTCCGTGTTCACACATAAGATTCTTTAGGTGCCCACATGGAAATCAAGGTTAATTATCTCGATAATCTTCGACAAGAAGCGAAGTTCGATGATTTTACCGTTATTGCTGATCAGCCAATTCGCTATAAGGGTGATGGTTCTGCACCGGGTCCTTTTGATTATTTTCTGGCATCATCTGCGTTATGTGCAGCTTATTTTGTTAAAGTTTATTGTGCTGCACGAAATATCCCGACTGATAACATTCGTTTATCTCAAAACAATATCGTTGATCCAGAAAATCGTTATAAACAAATTTTTAAAATCCAAGTCGAACTTCCTGCTGATATTTCAGACAAAGATCGCCAAGGGATTTTACGTTCGATTGACCGTTGTACAGTTAAAAAAGTCATTCAAACAGGTCCTGAATTTGTCATTGAAGAAGTTGAAAGCATTGATGCTGATGCGCAAGCTTTGCTGATGCCAAACTTAGCAAAAGAAAGTTCAACTTATATTGAAGGTAAAGATTTACCTTTAGAGGAAACCATTGCCAATATGTCAGAGATTCTGGCAGGTTTGGGTATGAAAATAGAAATTTCCTCTTGGCGAAATATTGTTCCCAATGTGTGGTCATTACACATTCGAGATGCACAGTCACCTATGTGTTTTACCAATGGTAAAGGTGCAACCAAAGAAAGCGCTTTGGCATCTGCTTTGGGCGAATTTATTGAACGTTTAAACTGTAATTTCTTCTACAACGATCAGTTTTGGGGGGAAGAGATTGCCAATGCTGAGTTTGTGCATTATCCAAATGAAAAATGGTTTCAACCAGGTCCAAATGGTGAACTCCCTAAAGAAATTCTAGATGAATATACTTTAGAGATTTATAACCCAGACAATGAATTGTTGGGAACGCATCTCTATGACACCAACTCAGGCAATACAGCACGCGGGATTTGCTCGTTGCCTTTTGTACGTCAGTCTGATCAGGAAGTGGTTTATTTTCCTTCTAATTTGATTGAAAACTTATATTTAAGTAATGGTATGAGTGCTGGAAATACTTTAGCCGAAGCGCAAGTCCAATGTTTATCTGAGATTTTTGAACGTGCAGTTAAACGAGAAATTCTGGAAGGTGAAATTACTCTTCCTGATGTACCTGAAGATGTTTTAGCCAAGTATCCACGTATTGTTGAGGGTATTAAAGGTCTAGAAGAACAGGGCTTCCCAGTCTTGGTTAAAGATGCATCGTTGGGTGGTGAATTTCCAGTGATGTGTGTCACCTTAATGAATCCGCGTACAGGCGGCGTATTTGCATCGTTTGGTGCGCATCCTAAGCTTGAAGTGGCTTTGGAGCGTAGCTTGACTGAGTTATTACAAGGTCGAAGCTTTGAAGGTTTAAATGATTTACCTAAGCCGACCTTTAGTAGTAATGCCGTGACTGAACCGAATAACTTTGTTGAACATTTTATTGATTCAAGTGGTGTGGTATCTTGGCGTTTCTTTAGTGCCCAAGCTGACCATGACTTTGTCGAGTGGGATTTTAGCAGTACAGGTGAAAATGCCAATGCTGATGAAGTTGCAACCATGATGGGCATTCTTGAACAAATGGGTAAAGAAGTTTATATGGCGGTCTATGAGCATTTAGGTGCAACTGCATGCCGTATTATCGTGCCAGATTATTCTGAAATTTATTTGGTTGAAGACTTAATTTGGGACAATACCAATAAAGCCTTGTTGTTCCGTGAAGATATTTTAAATTTACATCGTTTGGATGATGAACAGCTTGAAGCTTTGGTTGAGCGTCTTGAAGAAGTTGAGGTTGATGACTATACCGATATCGTGACGTTAATTGGTATTGAATTCGATGATAATACGGTATGGGGACAACTCACTATTCTTGAGTTAAAACTGTTAATTTATCTTGCTTTACAGCAGTTTGAAGAAGCCAAAGATTTGGTGGAACAGTTCCTTCAATACAACACCAATACCGTTGAACGTGGTTTGTTCTATCAGTGTATGAATGTCATGCTCGAAGTCGAACTGGATGACGAGATGGATCTGGATGACTATGAAGCGAATTTCCGCCGTATGTTTGGTGATGAGCGTATGGATGCAGTGATTGGCTCTCTAGAGGGAAGCATTCGTTTTTATGGTTTAACAGAAACCAGCATGAAGCTAGAGGGTTTAGACCGTCATTTACGTTTGATTGACAGTTATAAAAAATTGCATAAGGCACGTGCTAAAGCGGTGGGTCTAGTAAAATAACAATGTGTTCTTGAAAAGTATGACCACCAAATAACTTTGCTGGTCATACACCGTTCAAATAAAGCTTTGTCATTTAGAAAGATTGATCAATCCATCAATAAATTCTGATATTTGTCCGCCTGTGCTCTTAAAAAATCCCAGACCAATTTAATACGGGGTTCGTGCTGTAAATCAACCAAAGTCAGCATCCAAAAGGTATGAATAAAGCGAACTTCTTCTGCTAAAACCTGTTCAAGTTCAGGTTTATTGTCCGCTAAAAATTTGGGCAAAATTGCCAATCCAGCACCAGCACTGACGGCGATCTGTTGGGCTAAAATACTACTACTTCGAAAATTAGCATTCAGTTGCAAAGGTAAACGTTCTAAACAATACAGTTCAGGGCTGTAAATTAAATCATCAATATAATTCACAAATTTATGATTTTTTAAATCTTCAAGTTTTTTAATGGGTTGGGTGCATTCTAAATAGGTTTTACTGCCATAAATTTTAAGGCAATAATCTGTTAAGCGGGTAATAATATAAGGACCAGATTTAGGACGATCAATTGAAATTACAATATCTGCTTCACGATGCGAAAGTTTAATCATCTTAGGCACAGGAATGAGATCAATAGTGAGCAGTGGATATTGTTTGGATAATTCTGCCAATAACTGAGCTAAAAAAGCAGTACCAAAGCCCTCTGGTGTGCCAATTCGCACATGTCCCTGCAAAGGTAAGTTCGGTTTTTCAATTTGCAAAAAGGCTTGTTCCATCTGTTCGACACGAGGTACAAGTGCTAAACCTTCCTGTGTAAGTTCATAGCCCGTTGCTTCTCGTCTAAATAATGGTGTACCTAAAGCAAGCTCTAAAGCCTGTATTCGTCGAGATACTGTGCTGTGTTCAACCCCAATGATCCGTGCAGTATTGGTAAGCGTTTTTGCGCGAGCCAGCACCAAAAAAAACTGTAAGTGATCCCAATCTACTTTCATTGTTCATGACGTCCTTGTGCATATTTGCACATTCATTGTGCGTTAATTTCTATTGGTCATCTATATTTTCTTTGTTAGTTTGAATTGAAACAGAGCTGATGAAAATACTGCTTTTGGCTATTTTCTAAGAAAGTAACAACAAAAAATAGTGCCTATGGAGAGGTTATGAACACGATGTCAAATATTCATTCGACGACGGCTAAATTATTAATTAATGGAAAATTTACCGAATCCAATACAACCGAATGGCAAGATATTTTAAATCCTGCAACACAGGAAGTTCTGGGTCGTGTACCTATGGCGACTTTGGATGAAGTGGATGCTGCAATTGCGGCTGCACAGGAAGCTTTTAAAACTTGGCGTTTAACACCAATCCAAGCACGCATGCGCATTATGCTCAAGTTACAGGATTTAATCCGTGACAACATGAAAGATATTGCCCATGTGTTGACTGCTGAACAAGGCAAAACTTTGGCAGACGCAGAAGGTGATATTCAACGTGGTTTAGAAGTGGTTGAACATGCTTGTTCAATTGGCACTTTACAAATGGGCGAATATATCGAAGGTGTGGCACGTGGTGTAGATACCTATACCTTGCAACAACCACTGGGCGTATGTGCAGGTATCACTCCATTCAACTTTCCTGCCATGATTCCTTTATGGATGTTTCCAATGGCAATCGTGTGCGGTAACACCTTTGTTCTTAAACCTTCTGAGCAAGATCCATTATCGACCATGATGTTGGTTGAGTTGGCTGTACAAGCAGGCGTTCCAGCAGGTGTATTGAATGTTGTTCATGGCGGTAAAGAAGTGGTTGATCGTCTATGTACACATCAAGATATTAAAGCAATTTCTTTTGTCGGTTCAACTGCTGTGGGCACACATGTCTATAACTTAGCAGGTCAACATGCTAAACGTGTACAATCTATGATGGGGGCAAAAAACCATGTTGTGGTAATGCCAGATGCCAATAAAGAACAAACCTTAAATGCCTTGGTCGGTGCTGCTTTTGGTGCTGCTGGGCAACGATGCATGGCGCTTTCTGTTGCGGTGATGGTGGGTGAAACCAAAAACTGGGTGGATGAATTAGTCGAAAAAGCCCAGACCTTAAAAGTCAATGCAGGGCATGAACCTCAAACCGATATTGGTCCTGTTATTTCTCCACGTGCCAAAGCCCGTGTTATAGATTTAATCAATAGTGGTGTTGAACAAGGCGCTCAATTATTGCTTGATGGTCGCGATGTAAAAGTGGCTGGCTATGAACATGGTAATTTTGTGGGAGCAACTATTTTCAACCAAGTCACAACCGATATGCGCATTTATACAGAAGAAATTTTTGGACCTGTGCTTGCCATTATTCATGTTGATACGCTTGAACAAGCTATGGAGTTGGTCAATGCAAATCCATTTGGAAATGGCGTAGGTTTGTTCACTCAAAGCGGTGCGATTGCTCGCACTTTCCAAAACAACATTGATATAGGACAAGTCGGCATTAATATTCCAATTCCTGTACCTGTTCCGTTCTTTAGCTTTACAGGTTCACGAGGTTCAAAACTCGGAGACTTAGGACCTTATGGCAAACAAGCCGTACAGTTCTATACGCAAACCAAAACCATCACGAGCCGTTGGTTTGAAGATACACAAGAAAAAGGTGAAGTGAATACCACCATTAGCTTGCGTTAATCGAGGAGTTCAAGGATGAATATTGCATTTATTGGTCTAGGTAATATGGGCGGTAAGATGGCTCATAATCTCCTCAAAGCTGGTTTAAAGGTACATGGCTTTGATTTGAGTGAAGTTGCCATTGCTCATTTTACTGAAGCAGGAGGCATTGCACATGCCAACCCACAAGCTGCTGCTGAACAAGCCGATGTGGTGATTACTATGCTCCCAGCCGCAAAACATGTCAAAGAGGTTTATTTGGGTGAAAATGGCGTACTTGCAGTACTCAAAAAAGGTAGTTTATGCATAGACAGCAGTACCATTGATCCACAAACAATCAAAGACATTGCAGTCGTAGGCGCAGAGCAAGGGATTCAAGTATGCGATGCACCTGTATCAGGCGGTACGATTGGTGCACAAGCAGGAACACTGACATTTATGGTCGGTACAGACTTAAATACCTTTGAACAAGTTCAATCTGTACTCAAACCAATGGGCAAAAATATCGTGCACTGTGGCGGAGTGGGTGCAGGTCAAATTGCGAAAATTTGCAATAATCTTATTTTAGGCATTTCGATGGCAGCCGTTGCTGAAGGCATGGCACTTGGCGCAAAACTCGGTATTGATCCACAAGCTTTAGCAGGGGTGATCAATAGCTCTAGTGGTCGTTGCTGGAGTTCTGAAGTCTGTAACCCTTGGCCGGGTATTTCTGCAAATGCACCTGCTGGGCGTGGTTATAGTGATGGTTTTGCCACGCAATTGATGCTGAAAGATCTTGGTCTAGCCATTGAAGCAGCAGGGCAAGTCAAACAACCTGTTCTTTTAGGCGGTTTGGTTCAGCAGTTGTATCAGCAACTGTGTATGCAAGGAAATGCCCAGCTCGATTTTTCTAGCATTATCCAACAATACTTAGCGAAAGAAGCTTAATCCAAATATCAGCCATTTCACCATCAAAGGATGGTGAAAGCTATAGATTCACTCGTGTCATGAATAACAATAAATCCAGACTGGAGTAAATAATATGTCGAATTATCATCAAGTTGCTAATTCATTTAATTTAGACGGTGCAGTAAAAGCAATGTTATCGGGTTCAGTCGAGCAACTGAACGCATGTTATGAATGCTGCGATCGACATGCAGATGCTGATAGCGAAAAAATTGCCTTATATTGGCAAGGCAAAGATGGACGCAAACAACAGTATACGTTTAGTCAACTGAAAAAGTGGTCGAGTCAGTTTGCTAACTTTTTAAAATCACAAGGTGTCCAAACAGGCGATCGTATTTCGGGTTTATTACCAAGAACACCAGAATTGCTGGTTGTGATTTTGGGGGCTTGGCGAATTGGTGCAGTTTATCAGCCACTTTTTACTGCATTTGGTCCCAAAGCCATTGAACATCGTCTTCAATTGGCAAAAAGTAAATTGGTCGTAACTGATACAGCGAATCGAAGCAAATTGGATGAAATCGCACAATGTCCACAAATAATGACGGTTGCTGATCAGCATGGTCATGGTGTTATGGATGGCGATTTAGATTTTTGGCAAAAGGTCGAACAACAGTCTGAACACTGTGATTTGGTCATGCAAAATATTCAAGCTCCATTTTTGTTGATGTTTACTTCGGGAACCACTGGACCTGCGAAACCCTTAGAAGTACCACTGAAAGCCTTAATTGCTTTCGGTAATTACATGAAAGATGCCATTGGCTTACGTGAAGAAGATAACTTTTGGAATATTGCTGACCCAGGTTGGGCATATGGTTTGTACTATGGCATTACGGGACCATTGTTGTTGGGGCATGCAACTTTATTTTATGAAGGCGGTTTTAGCATCGAAAGTTTATGTCAAATTATTGAGGATTATAAAATTACCAATTTGGCAGGCGCACCGACCGCTTATCGTATGATGATGGCTGCAGATCCTTCCCAAATGGCGCAACTGAAAGGTAAATTTCGTGTAGTCAGTAGTGCCGGTGAACCTCTAAATCCTGAAGTTTTCCGCTGGTTTAAACAGGCACTCGATGCACCTATTTTCGATCATTATGGACAAACTGAGGTTGGCATGGTGGTGTGTAACCATCATGGTTTGGAGCATGAGGTGCGTGCTGGTGCTGCTGGTTTTGCAAGTCCAGGATACCGTGTTGCTGTGCTTGATGAACAAGGCAACGAGCTTCCAGCAGATACACCTGGAATTTTAGCAGTGGATATCCAGCAATCACCGATGATGTGGTTCGGTGGCTATCAAGAAAGCCGTAAATCACCTTTTGTAAAACATTACTATTTAACCGGTGATACTGCTGAACTGCATGCAGATGGCAGCATGAGTTTTGTTGGGCGTAGTGATGATGTGATTACCACCTCAGGCTATCGAATTGGTCCTTTTGATGTAGAAAGTGCTTTGCTTGAACACGATGCGGTCATTGAAGCAGCTGTGATCGGTGTTCCTGATGTGGAAAGAACTGAAATCGTCAAAGCTTTTGTGATTTTAGCAGAGCATCAAATTGCTTCTGACAGTTTGGCAGAACAACTGGGGCAATTTGTTAAAAAGCGCTTATCGGCACATGCTTATCCAAGACAAGTGGAGTTTGTAACAGAGCTTCCAAAAACACCTAGTGGCAAAATCCAACGGTTTTTATTGCGTAATCAAGAGATTGCCAAACAACAATTAGAAAAGAATGCAGGTTAGTATAAATCCTGCATAAGCTGAGCAGGCTTTATGCAGGTGATGTAACAGATCAAGGAATGAAAAATGCAATTTACTGAAGAACAATTATTGATTCAGGATATGGCGAAAAATTTCGCTCAAGAACAAATTAAACCGCATGCAGCAGAATGGGATAAACACAGTGTATTTCCAAAAACAGCATTGTCTCAAATGGGACAATTGGGTTTTATGGGGATGTTAATTTCTGAACAATGGGGTGGTTCTGATACAGGAAATTTGGCTTATGTGCTTGCATTAGAAGAAATCGCAGCAGCAGATGGTGCAACTTCAACCATCATGAGTGTACATAATTCTGTGGGTTGTGTGCCAATCGCTAAATTTGGTACGAATGAACAAAAACAAAAATACTTAATGTCCTTAGCGCAAGGGGAAATGATTGGCGCATTTGCTTTGACTGAACCGCATACTGGGTCTGATGCCGCAGCACTGAAAACACGCGCAGTGAAAGATGGTGATGATTGGGTAATTAACGGTGCTAAACAGTTCATTACGTCTGGACATAATGCAGGTGTCATTATTGTCTTTGCAGTAACTGATCCTCAAGCAGGTAAAAAAGGGATCAGTGCCTTTATTGTACCGCGTGAAACACCCGGCTATGAAGTCATTCGTACAGAAGAAAAACTGGGTTTACATGCCTCAGATACTTGCCAAATTGCATTGACAGATGTTCGTGTACACCAAAGCTTGATGTTGGGTAAAGAGGGCGAAGGCTTAAAGATTGCCTTGTCTAATCTTGAAGGCGGACGTATTGGGATCGCAGCCCAAGCAGTAGGTTTAGCCCGTGCAGCGTTAGAAGAAGCGAGCAAGTATGCCAAAGAACGTATTACCTTTGGGAAAGCTATTTTTGAACATCAAGCGATTGCATTTCGTTTAGCCAGTATGGCGACAGAAATCGAAGCTGCACGACAGTTGGTTCACCATGCTGCACGGTTGAAAGAGGCTGGTAAACCCTGTTTGAACGAAGCATCTATGGCAAAACTGTTTTCGTCAGAAATGGCTGAACGTGTTTGTTCTTCAGCGCTACAAGTATTTGGTGGTTATGGTTATTTAAAAGACTTTCCTATTGAGCGTATTTATCGTGATGCTCGTATTTGTCAAATTTATGAAGGCACCAGTGACATCCAACGTTTAGTCATTGCACGTAGTTTATAAGTTGTACCACAAGACACTGCGTAGCTACAGATTAGGAATTGAAATATGCAATTTGAGACGATTTTATTGGAAAAGCAAAACGGCGTAGGTTTGATTACGCTTAACCGTCCCAAGGCATTAAATGCATTGAATTCTATGTTGATTGATGAATTGAATTTAGCTTTGGACGATTTAGAAAAAGATCAAAATATTGGCTGTATGGTGCTGGCTGGCTCAGAAAAAGCCTTTGCAGCAGGTGCAGATATTAAAGAAATGGCAGGATTAAACTTTCCTAATATCTATTTTGATGATTTCTTTAACCTTGCCGATCGAATTGCTCAGCGCCGTAAACCTTTAATTGCCGCAGTCAGTGGCTACGCACTAGGTGGTGGATGTGAATTGGCATTGATGTGTGATTTTATCTACTGTGCTGACAATGCCAAGTTTGGTTTACCCGAAGTAACGCTTGGGGTTATTCCCGGTATAGGCGGAACACAGCGCTTGACTTTGGCGGTAGGTAAAGCCAAAGCGATGGAAATGTGTTTGACTGCTCGACAAATGGAGGCAATTGAAGCTGAACACAGTGGTTTAGTCGCCCGTATTTTCCCTAAAGATCAACTTTTAGCTGAAACCTTACAAGCAGCTGAAAAGATCGCTGAAAAATCTTTAGTGGCGACAATGATGATCAAAGAGTCGATTAACCGTGCTTTTGAAGTAAGTTTAGCCGAAGGTTTACGTTTTGAGCGTCGTAGTTTCCATTCAATATTTGCGACTTTGGATCAAAAAGAAGGTATGCAAGCCTTTGTAGAAAAGCGCCAAGCGCAATTTAAAAATCAATAATAAAAGGATTAAATCATGGACCACGAAAATCATTTAATCATTGAACAAAAAGGTGCTCTAGGCATCATTATATTAAATCGTGTATCGAGTCTGAATGCGCTGACCTTGGATATGATCAATGGTATTCATCAGCAAATCGAAACTTGGCAAGATGATACAACTATTCAGGCGATATTGATTAAATCCAACAGTCCAAAAGCTTTTTGTGCAGGTGGTGATATTCGTTACCTCTATGATCACTTTAAAAATGGCACAGCGGGTCATAAGGGGTACTTCATTGCTGAATATGCCATGCTGAACTGTATACGTGCCTCACAAAAAACGGTTGTGGTATTACTTGATGGCTATGTTTTGGGGGGCGGTTTTGGCTTGGCTCAGGCATGCCATATTATTGTCAGCAGTGAAAAATCACGTTTTGCGATGCCCGAAACAGCAATTGGTTTCTTTCCAGATGTCGCAGCCACACATTTCTTATCACGTTTGGATGATATTGGGGTGTATCTGGCGACTACAGGTGACCAGATCACGAGTAGCGATGCCTTATATTTAGATTTGATAGATTATCATGTACCTAGTCAACAGTTTCCTAAACTAGAAGAAGCTTTAAGCCAAACAGATCATTTAAGCAAAGATCATATTGATCAGATCATTTCAAAATTTATCACTCGACCTGTAGAAAGTGAACTCAGTGGATGGGTGGACAATATTCGTAAACATTTTGGTTTTGAGAACTTAGATGAAATTGAACAAAGCCTTGCCAATGAGTCAGATCAGCAACATCAAGCATGGGCAACTCAAGTTTTAAATACTTTGCAGCAACGTTCTTTATTGGCCAAGCAGACCAGTTTAAGACTGCAATATTTAGGTCGAGGGCTTTCTTTACAGCAATGCATGCAACTTGAACGAGATTTGCAGGATATTTGGTTTGAGCATGGTGATATTTTAGAAGGCGTTCGTGCCCTAATCATCGATAAAGATAAACAACCAAAGTGGCAAAAAAGCAATCCTATTTTAGAAAAAATATTGGCTGAACTGGGTTAGCCATAAAGCACACTGATGCTAAAACAATATGTTCATTCAAATAAATGAAGGGAGAATCAGAGAAATTTTTTAAGTGAATCCAAGGATCATACAAGATATATGGAATATATCTCAATGGATGTAAAAAACGGTTAAGAAGGAATAGAGCAATGAAGGATGTACAAGGAACAAATCCGAATAATAAAAAGTCATCACACCGCTTAGCAGGTATTTCAAGTATGGTGGGGACGACCATTGAATGGTATGACTTTTTTATCTATGGTGCAGCAGCAGCACTGATTTTTAATAAGTTATTCTTTCCCAACTTAGACCCTTTGACAGGTGTTCTTGCGGCATTTGCAACCTACGCTGTTGGTTTTATTGGACGACCATTGGGTGGGATCGTATTTGGGCATTTTGGTGACAAAATTGGTCGTAAATCAATGTTGTTGGTGACCTTAATGTTAATGGGTATTCCTACCGTCATGATTGGGTTGTTACCTACATTCGAGTCGATTGGATATTGGGCAACCATTTGCTTAATTATCTTGCGCTTTATCCAAGGTATGGCAATGGGTGGAGAATGGGGCGGAGCAGTGCTGATGGCTGTCGAGCATGCACCTGAAGGTAATAAAGGTTTTTGGGGGAGCTTACCACAAGCCAGTACTGGTGGTGGTCTAATGCTGGCTTCAATTGCTTTAGGGCTAGTTTCAATGTTACCCGAAGAAGCACTATTTAGCTGGGGTTGGAGAATACCGTTTTTAGCCAGTATTGTGTTATTGGGCGTAGGTTGGTATATCCGAGTTAAAGTTCCAGAGTCTCCAGATTTCGAGCAAGTTAAACAACAGGCTGAAGAAATTAAAGTCCCTGCATTGCAAGTATTTAAAAATCATCCTAAGGAATTACTGACTATTATATTGTCACGTGCGGCTGAAAATGCGTGGTTCTATCTTGCTTCAACTTTTACCTTGGCATACACCACGACACAATTAGGTATCGTACGACAAGAAATATTATTTGCGACGATTTGTGGTGCAGGGGTAATTATGGTCATGACCCCACTGTGTGGACATTTATCAGACAAGGTCGGTCAACGGAATATGTTTAGGTTTGGTCTATGCGTCTTAGCACTGTATAGCTATCCATTCTTTGCCATGTTGAATACCAAAGATCCTGTGCTGGTGTGGACTGCGATTGTATTGGCAATTGGCGTTGTATTCCCAATTATGTATGCACCACAATCTCAGCTTTTTGCGCGTCAATTCCCTGCTGAAATTCGTTATAGTGGTATTTCGATCTCTGTACAGTTTGCGGGTGTATTAGGTGGAGGTTTAGCTCCTTTGATTGCGACAAAACTTTTAAGTATCGGTGGTGGTAGCACACATTTGGTCATCACTTATATCGTCAGTTTTGCTGTGATTGCCATCATTGCATCATCATTCTTAAAGCCTGATGTATTTCCAAACAAAGCAAAGTCTTTTGCACAAAAAGAAATTAAATCCTCATAAAATTTAAAATCCTCAGCAACATGGGCAGCTTATGCTAAATTCATGTTGCTGTTTTTTTTTACCAATAATTAAAAAATGCCCGTTATTGGTTCATCACTATGGCTTTAAACAGCACATTTTCAATTGAAAACCTCTAAATCCTGTGATTTTTTGCTATGGCATGAAACTTGCTGTACTTCACATGCACAATATTTTTATTTTTCAATGATTAAGGGGCTGTTATATGTTTAAGCACACGGTTTTGTCTTTATTTATTTTTGCCACTCTCGGTTCTTCAGTCGCTCAAGCAGATAATTTTAATGTTCTTAAACAGCTTTCCACTAAACCCGTTCAGCTTAAAGAAGGTGAATATAAAGGTAACTATTACGTTCCTTCGACCTTGAATACGATAACGTGGGGATACCTACCAAATAAAGATGCTAAACCTGTACTTTCAGTGCCATCTGGAAGTACCGTGACATTCGATACGGTTTCACATGAAGGCTTGCTTGAAGATCAAGGACGAGATGCAGAAAAATTCTTTAAGTCTAAGGGTGTTCAAGATGAATATATTTTAGATGAAGCAAAAACTATTACCAAATCGCATTTAAAGCATGATTTTCATAAAGACGGACCACACATCGTGACTGGTCCAATTGCAATTCAAGGTGCACAACCCGGCGATATTTTAAAAGTCGAAGTGATTAAAGTTGAACCTCGTGTGCCTTATGGGGTGATTTCGAATCGTCATGGCAAAGGTGCTTTGGTTGGCGAGTTTCCTAAAAAACCACAACAGGCGGATGCTTCAGCCGAACATCCTGAACGCTATGGCAATGTTTCAGTATTTACCCCCATCGAAAAAAATGCCAAAGGTGAATATGAAGGCGTATTAAAAACGGAATCAGGTAAGTCGATTCGATTCCCGTTGAGCCCGTTCATGGGCATCATGGGTGTAGCACCGAATACTTCAGAGCCCGTTCATTCAGTCCCACCTGCAATGTATGGTGGTAATATTGATATTAATGAATTAGGCGCTGGGTCTACAGCTTACTATCCTGTTCAAGTTGCAGGGGCTTTGTTTTACACAGGCGATAGTCATTTTGCACAAGGTGATGGTGAAGTCGCTTTAACTGCATTAGAGGCTTCTGCTCGTGCGACCTTAAAGTTTACTTTGTTAAAAGCGGGTAAAGATAAGATTCCGGGGCAAGAGATTGTACAACCCTTAGCAGAAAATGCTGAGTTTTGGATCACACCCGGTTTAGACCCTGACCTTGACGAAGCGATGAAAAAATCTACACGAGAAGCAATTCGTTTCTTAAATAAAGAATATGGCATTGATGAAGCAATTGCTTATGCTTACTTAAGTGCTGCAACTGATTTTGAAGTGTCTCAAGTCGTCGATAAAACCAAAGGTATTCACGCTAAAATTCGAAAAGCTGATTTTAGAGAGTTTGCTGAAGACGCAAGTAAAGCAACAACACCTTAAATTGATATAGCTATATCGTTCAAAACAGCCTGTTCGATGAATAACAGGCTGTTTGGGTTGTATAAAACATTTAAAACAAAAATATTGAGAGACTGACCTTTTGAACTTGCTTAAGTCTTGTCGTATTGGTTCAGCCTTAGTCTATAGCTCACTCAATTTTTTGATAAATTTTTCGGGCTTCTGAGGTGATTGCGGTCATATGAATTGCTCCATGAATCATTCCAGTTAACAGATGTAATTTCACATCAATACCTGCATTTTTTAATCTTTCGGCATAACGCTCAGCATCATCCCTGACTGGGTCATATTCACACGCAAAAATAGTTGCGGCAACTTATCCGTCACTAATTTTACCTTACAAAATTTAAATCAATATCTGGTATTAAAATAAATTTTTTTAAAACAAAGTTTTAGTTTGATTTTTAGAATCCATCATAATATCAGTATGAAGATGGGTTCTATAGTATTACTAGATTAGCAGTCATTTAGAGCATCATCGATGAGTACATTTTTGATTGTAATCATGTCATATCAGCTATTTATCGACATATTTTTCAATATATTTTCCAATATAATTAAGAATGATTGATTTAGGCGAAAAAATGGCAACTTAGAGAGAATTAAATTTTATTAAAAACATTAAGATGCTGTATTTAGACAGGATAAACTTAATGAATAAAAACATTGTGAAATTTATATTTCCGTTGCTCAGTATTTTTTCAGGCTTTACCTATGCGGATGAGTTCAAGCTCAAAAGTACAGACATTACGCAGGGAGAAATCATGAAAAAGAAACATGAATACCAAGGCTTTGGGTGTTCAGGTGAAAACAAATCTCCACAGCTGTCTTGGAGTGGGGCGCCTAAAGCAACCAAAGCTTATGCGATTATGGTTTATGATCCAGATGCTCCCTCAGGCAGCGGATGGTGGCATTGGCAAGCAGTCAATATACCCACCGAAGTCACTTCGATTCCATCAGGTCATGGAAAATTAGAATCTAAAGGAGTCATAAATTTAACAAATGATTTTGGACAAACTGGATTTGGCGGAGCTTGCCCACCAAAAGGTCATGGGATTCATCGTTATCAATTTACGGTCTACGCACTTTCTGAGAAGCTAGATCTACCCAAAGGTGCATCTGGTGCATTAACAGGCTACATGGTTAAAGCGCATAGTCTTGCATCAAGTACAATCGAAGCTCTTTATCAAAGATAGGGGCTATTAAATAATCTAATTTGAAAGGAGTGGAATGTAATTAAAATCATGATTACATTCCAAATATTCAATCATGAATGACCTCATTGCTATAGCTAAAACAGCGATCAATCAACAGCAATATTTACCCTTTTCAATTTATTGTTCCCATAAAGAACAAATAATTAGTAACGTACCAATTATAAAGCCATTGCTTATCTTTATTTTAAATGGTGAGAAACAATTAGGTACATCGGAATTGGTCACATGCCAATCAGGAACTTTTGTATTTTTATCGAATAGCTCACGTATAGATATGAGAAATATACCTCATCAAGAGGAATATTTTGCTGTGCTGATCGATTTTGAGCAAGAGGATTTTACTGACTTGCCAATGAACCCTCAGCCGCCTGTTGAATATCTACAGGGGGATATCAATACAATCCTTAAAACTGCACTTTTACAATATATGCAACTCGCAATAATGTCCTCAGTAGGAGTGATAAAATATAGAAAAAAAGAACTGTTGAGCATTCTTTATTATCTTGGATATCGCGATGTTTCCAATATCAATCAAACCCATCGGTTCAGTGAAAAAATACATCGCATGATTGCAAACAATCTAACTTTGGATTGGACTGCTGAGTTAATTGCAGCAGATCTTTTTATGAGTAGTTCGACCTTGAGACGTAAATTAAAAAATGAAGGTGAGAATATTCAAGATATTCGGAGTAGAACACGTTTAAGTCATGGATTACATTTGTTGCAAACGACTCAATTGAATATTGGTCACATTGCTAATCAATGTGGTTATCAATCCCAATCAAGATTTACAGAACAATTCAAAGTTTTATTTGGAATGACACCACGAGAAATTCGAAAATCCATAATGAAGTGATTACACAAACTTTTGCATCAATCAGCTTAAATAAAAAATTAGGTATATCTCGCTTTTTTTAATGACTATTCAGATCATAAATTCCTCCAGAAATTCTTTAATATTCTGCTGATTATTTAAAATCGAACATATGCTTGAAGAAGTATTATTCTTTTTAATTATTAAAATTTGAAAATTTTCTAAATCAAGCGTATATGCTTCAATTTTTTTTGAGTAAATAAAGTTTATAAAATGAATAATTGATTCATCTTTAAAAACTATAAAAAGGCAATATTTTTCAAATAATGTATCTAAAATTAAATTATCTATATAAAAGCTATGAAGATTAGTCTCATAAAATTCATTATGATCAAACTCATTACATAGCGTTATAACGCGTCCTAAACGGTGAGAGCCACCACCATTATTAGCCATAATCTTATTATGCCATTGAAATTTATAAAAATCCTGATGATTATCTGTAAAACTATCAGGTGATGGGTTTTCCTTGTCTATAATAGTTTCTGATATCTGTTCTTGATTAAATTTTAGATATTTTTCGCGTTTTTCATTTGATAAGCTTTTCTTTCCTTTAAACAATGTTGCAAGCCACCAACTAGAAATATTAGTATAATCTGAAAAAAGATCTTCATCTCGTGAGCATGATAAAGAACCGACATCTCTTAAATTAATATATTTTCTTTCAACATCTTTTTTTATAAGAAGTTTCAGATATTTTTCTAGTTCTGTTCTACTGTTTGTAAGATTGCCATCTAGAGGTCTTAATTTTACTGAATATGTATATGAATCCAATAAAACATCTAATCTTAGTAATTCTTTTGCGCTAATAAAATTTTCATTTTTAAATTTTTTTATTAAATTAAAGTAATTGTATTTGTTTAGCTCCAAATCTACTGTTTTTTTAATTTTAGACTCAATATAAAACGTTCGAATATAGTTTATCATTAATTTACTCTAAAAATATAAATTTAATTGCTGTTTAACATAAATTAAAATCAAATTAAAAACACTATATTTCTTGCGAAAGTATAAACTATTTTATAATAGACCTCTTGCGAAAGTAGGTTTTTGGGTCATTTAGCTATATACAATACCTTATATAGCCAAACCACCTGATTATTCATACAACGGATTTGGATGATTCATTTATTTTGTACTTTTGAATCATAAACAGTCTTGCTATCACGAGGCGACATGGATGTCGCCATGTTGAGCGGGGGTATTAGGATGTACCCCTCGCTCAACGGAAGATTTTTGTTACTTTTCATCTCTGAAAAGTAGAGTATCGCCTACACAAAACCATTTAAACTTTAGAGCTAAAGCGTGGCAATGCAAGCTTTATATCATCAAACAATATATTGATCGCTTTAATTTTATTGATCAAGAGAAATGATATTCTACTGTATGAATTTTTCAACAGATTGACTATATAAGAAAGATCACAACTGCTCAAATTTTGACTAACGCAAGAGCTCTAATAGTTTTATGAAATATAAAAAATAACAAAATTCGGTGGTGTTTCAAAAAGTATGCTGAAACAAAGCAGGTTGAATTTTGATAAAATAGAGAAATGCGAATAACTCTAGAAATCAAATGTCCAACCTGCCTCGGTGACAGTATAAAGAAAAATGGCATCAAAGTAGATGGGAAACAAAACTATCAGTGCAAAGACTGTAAACGTCAGTTTATTGGTGACCATGCTCTGAGCTATCTAGGATGTAATTCAGGCATTACTCGAAAAATATTACAGTTGATGGTCAGAGGTAGTGGTATACGAGATATCGCTGAAGTTGAGCGAATCAGTATCGGTAAAGTTTTACGTACTTTAACCGAATCGACCTACCAAATTCAGCCTAAACAAAGTCATTATGAGTCTCTTGAAGTTGATGAGTTTTGGACTTTTGTGGGAAATAAAAATAATAAACAATGGCTTATTTACGCCTACCATCGAGAAACAGGTGAGATTGTTGCTTATGTTTGGGGTAAAAGAGACTTAGCTACAGTTCAACGATTGAAGACAAAGCTTAAACAATTAGGTATTCACTACACCCGAATTGCAAGTGATCATTGGGACAGTTTCATAACTGCTTTTAAAAACTGCAAGCAAAGTATTGGTAAATTTTTTACTGTAGGTATTGAAGGTAATAATTGCAAAATAAGGCATCGAATTAGGCGTGGTTTTAGAAGGAGTTGTAATTTTTCAAAAAAGATTGAAAACCATTTTAAAGCTTTCGACTTAACCTTTTTTTACATCAATAATGGCTTCATTTAATGTCAGCATACTTTTTGAAACACCACCCAAAATTCAATGATATTGACTTCAAGCGTTTAGTCGCTTAGTGACATGTCCCTTATTTCTAAAATGACTTTCGTAAAAGGTCTAAAGTACTTAATAAAAAACTGCTGAAAAATAACGCAAACAGAAAGATGGCTTATCGTAATATACATAAATAAATTATGGATTTCTTGCACAATAAAAGCATGAATTATTCTTAAATATGGCATAAAAATGCTTGTTCATTGAGAAAAAATTGTGAATACTCGTGCGCTAAAATTTAGCTTGTAAAATTATCTTGGGGTTAGGCAATTACAGTGAAAAGGTATCCATTTTCTCGTTTACAAAAAGCGTTGCTGGCAGTTGGTTCATTTTCATGTTTGGCACTGAGTCCAGTACTGCTACATGCAGAAACGGAAAAAAATACACAACAGCTTAAAACCATTAAAGTCGACGTTCAAACCGAAGCAGCTTATCAACCCAAGGTCAATTTATCAGGTTTTAGTCAGTCTAATATTGCTGAAATTCCGGCTTCAATCCATACCATCACTGCTGATCGTTTAGCAGATCAGCATGCTAAAACACTTTCTGATGTGGTTAAGAATGATGCAGCTATTGGCGATGGTTATGCACCTATTGGTTATTATTCTAACTTTATGATGCGTGGTTTTGGGCTAAATCTTGGATCAAGCTATTTACTGAATGGCAACTTAGTCCGTGGCGAACAAAATATTGCACTTGAGAATAAAGCTCAAGTCGAGATTTTAAAGGGCATCAGTGCCGTTCAAAGTGGAATGTCAACACCAGGTGGTGTAATCAATTATGTCACCAAACGACCTGAAGATATTCGTTCAATGACATTAGAAACCGACCGTTATGGTGGTTTTCGCGTAGCAACGGATTTAGGTGGATTGTTTGGAGACACGCAACAGTTTGGTTATCGCATCAATCTTGCGACAGAAGATATTCATTCCTACGTTGAACATGCCGATGGTAAGCGCTTGTTTGGTTCTATGGCGCTAGATTGGGATATTTCTGAACGTTCAAAGTTAGAATTTGATCTAGAATCACAGCGACAACGTCAACGTTCAGTGGCTGGATATCAGTTACTGGATGGAACGACACTTCCCCAAAATGTGAAATGGGATCGTTTACTTGCTTATCAAAGCTGGAGTAAACCTGTAACCAACGACAGTTTAAATGCCAGTTTAAAATATTTATTTCAGTTCAATGATCACTGGAAGGCAAATTTTACAGCATCACAAAGTCGTGTGGTGATAGATGATTACGCTGCATTTCCTTGGGGATGTTATAGCAGTATTTGTCAAACGACGGGCTTAGGGAATAGCTTTGATCAAAATGGCAACTACGATATTTATGATTTTCGCAGTCCAGATGATAGCTACTTAACCAACCAATTTAAAATCGGATTGAATGGGGCATTCAGCACTGGTTTTTTGCAGCATCAGTTAAGTTTAGAATTATCTCAAACTGCTAAACGTCATACACAATATGATGCAATTAATTTACCTGTAGTTGAAGGGGCTGAGTCTACAGGAAATATAGGTGAGGACCCGCAAAGTTATATCCCTACAGACAAACATTTGGGTAAACACTATAAATCATTAGATAGTCAACAAACAGCATTGAATATCATTGATTTAATTGCTTTTAATCCAGAATGGTCAGTCTCTTTGGGTGGCAAACTGATTCATCTCAATGAGGGAGCCTACAATGTCGAGTCAAATAAGATTCGAGACACCAATTTTAATCGTTTCTTACCCCAATTTGCGCTGATGTATCAACCTTGGGAACATACCAACATTTATGCTTCTTATGCCAAAGGCTTAAGTGATGGTGGACAAGCTCCGTGGTTTGCCAACAATCCAAGTCTAACTTTAGCTCCTGTACATTCAACTCAGTATGAGTTAGGTGTTAAACAACAGTGGCAAGATTTGCTGTTTACGGCAGCAGTGTTTGATTTAAAACAGGACAATCAATATACCAATACTGAACGAGATTTTATTGCTGAAGGTCAACAGCATAACCTTGGATTAGAGTTAGGTGTGCAAGGGCGTTTAGGACAAAACCTGGATTTGGTTTCGACTTTGGCATTAACACGTTCACGCTTAAAGGACATCCAAGTTACTGAATATCAAGGGCATCAGACCCAAAATATACCATCAGTTCGTTTTGCAAACTATCTCTCTTATCAAGTGGCACAAATAGAGGGGTTACGCTTATTGGCAGGTATGCAATACAGCAGCAGTAAATATGCCAATAAAACGGGTACAGTCAAAGTGCCGAGTTATACTGTATTTAATCTAGGCACAGCTTATAATTTCAGAGCTTATGGCTATGACAATACACTTCGATTCAATATCGACAATCTGTTCAATAAACAGTATTGGAGAGATGCCGGAAATTTCTTAGGCGATGATTATTTATTTCTTGGCGCACCACGGACAGCGCAACTTGCTTGGACTGTAAGTTTCTAGTATGCCTATTTTCCTAATTTGTATTTATTTAAACTGATCATCAGATTGACATGTATCACTCAAAATGAGTGATACATGTCAGAAATGCAAAATCTCATTGCTTTACGTTAAGCGCATAAATTAAGTTATTCGGCAATTTTTCAAAATTATTAGCCTTTCATCACGATCCAATGAAGTTTATTAGAAAGTTGATTTTATTAACAATTAATAAAAAACAAAAGCAGATTTAAAAGCAGAGCATGAACTAAATATCAAAAAAATAGATAGTATAAACCAAAAAATATAAATTGGATTTATCTTAAAAAATAACCAATTATAGAATTCTAAGTAATTTAGTAAGGAATGCTAAAATGGACAAAAAAATTAGAGTTGCAGTCATTGGTGGAGGTATTGCTGGACTAGCACTCATGACCCAATTGGTTAAAAATACAAACTTAGATGTACATTTATTTGAGTCTGCTGCTGAATTTTCAGAAATTGGTGCAGGAATCTCTTTTGGTGCAAATGCGGTAAAAGCAATCCAATTGTTAGGTTTAAGCCAAGAATATCAATCTATTGCAGATCAGGTCAAAGCGCCCTATACCGATATTTGGTTCCAATGGCGGAATGGCTATACTGACGAATATCTATCAGCATCTCTTGCTCCATCTGTTGGACAGTCTTCAGTACATCGTGCAGATTTTCTTGATAGCTTAATTCCTTTAGTTCCGTTATCAAATGTACACTTCAACAAACGTGTACAAAATATTGAAGCAGATGAAGATCAAGTGACGGTGTGCTTCATTGATGGACAAGATGCAACCTTTGATTATGTAATTGGTTGTGATGGTATTCGTTCCGTTGTCCGAAATCATGTGCTGGATTCACATCAATTGCCGCGCAGTGAACCTCAATTTTCTGGAACTTGGGCATATCGGGGGATCATTAAGTATCAAGACTATAAACAAGCGATTGAAAAATTAGGGCGCGATGTGGAAATCGCAGATGTTCCGCAAATGTTTTTAGGTAAAGATAAACACATTTTGACCTTCCCAATTCGACAGGGGGAGGAAATCAATATTGTGGCATTTAAGTCAGATCGTACACAAACGGTATTGGCTGAAAATATACCTTGGACAATGGCTGCTTCAAAACAACAAATGTTGGCTGATTTTTCAGACTGGAGTGAGAGCTGTAAAGCCTTATTGGTACTGATTGACTCGCCAACAATCTGGGCTTTACATGAAATTCAGCCTTTAGAGACTTATAAAAACAGTACCAATAATGTGATTTTGATAGGTGATGCTGCGCATGCGATGTTGCCACATCAAGGTGCAGGAGCTGGGCAAGGTCTTGAAGATGCTTTAATCCTTGCAAAATTATTAGAAAACCCTGAACTAACACATGAATCCATTCAGTTTGTTTCTGAAATATATCAGCAAATACGCTTAGAACGTGCAGTCAAAGTTCAAAACACATCACGTGAATCAGGTGAAATATACGAATTGTATTCATCGAAATATTCAGATTTTGAATCTATCGGACAGCATTTAACACATCGTTTTGATTGGTTATGGCAGCATTCTCTTGAGCAAGATATTCAGCAAGCCCAAGCTGCATTGTCCAATCAATTACAACAAAGTGAAATATATAGCTAAATAAAAAAATGAAATAAAACAAAATAATGTGACCAGGGAGGTCTATTATGCAAACCATAAATGCAAATGAAGTCATTGATCATGCCAAATTGAAGGCGATTCATTGGCGTGTGATTTTACTTAGCGCACTGATCATTATTTTTGATGGCTATGATTTAGTGATTTATGGAGTGGCGCTGCCTAAACTAATGGCAGAATGGAAAATTGACAGTATCACAGCAGGATTTTTAGGAAGTGTTGCCTTATTTGGCATGATGTTTGGAGCGATTCTTTTTGGAAGTTTGAGTGATAAATTAGAGCGCTATGGCTTTAGCCGTAAAAAATTAATCATTTTATGCATCTGTTTATTCAGTGGTTTTACTTTACTTTGTGGCTATGCAAGTGATCCGCAAAGTTTTGGAATCTTTCGATTTTTGGCAGGTTTGGGCTTGGGTGGTGTGATGCCAAACATCATTGCACTCATGACCGAATATGCACCAAAAAAATTACGCTCAACTTTAGTATCGCTCATGTTTAGTGGTTATGCAGTTGGTGGAATGTGTTCAGCTTTATTGGGAATGTGGTTAGTTCCACAATTTGGCTGGAAAATTATGTTTATTCTTGGGGGGATACCGCTGTTATTGATACCTATCATTTGGCTGTTATTACCTGAGTCAATTGATTATTTGGTTCGTAGAAACAAAACTGAAAAAGCAGCAGACATTCTTAAACAAATTAATAGCAATATTAATTACACAGCTCAAACAAAAATTTGTCTCGATCAAAACAATCAATCTTCCTCTCAATCTCCAATCAAGGATTTATTTGCAGACAATAGAGCAATGATTACACTTTTATTTTGGTTAAGTGTATTTATGGCATTGGTCTTGGTCTATGCCTTAGGCAACTGGTTACCGAAATTAATGTTAGAAGCAGGCTATGATCTGTCGACCAGTTTGGTTTTTCTGCTCGCCTTGAACATCGGCGGAATGCTTGGTGCAATTTGCGGAGGCTATTTAGCGGATCGGTTCAATTTGGTCAAAGTATTATGTACGCTATTTTTAAGTGGGGCTGCTGCATTTATATTACTCAGTTTTAACTTACCAACGATTATTCTTTATTTTTGTATTGCTGTTGCTGGTGCGGCTTCCATTGGTGGGCAAATATTATTATTGGCTTATATGTCACAATTTTATTCATCAAATATCCGGGCAACGGGCTTAGGAATGGCATTGGGTGTAGGACGTTTGGGGGCAATTTTAGGACCCATCTTATGTGGTTGGTTATTAAGCTTAAATTTACCGATTCATTATAATTTCATCGCTCTATCAATCCCATGTATGATTGCTGTGCTGAGTATTTCAATGATTCATCTGCGTTTGAAAAACACAAAATTAGCGGTTAAAACAGTACAAGTCTAAAGCTAGATTGAGGAAGGCAAAACCTTCCTCATTGAATCGAGAGATTAAAATTGATTGATCTAAGTCTTATCAAAGTGTTTGTCATTATTTTTGAAACTAAAAATATCAGTCATGCGGCTGAACGACTGAATTTGAGTCAGCCTTCCGTCACCTATAATTTGAACCGTTTACGCAAATCTTTAAATGATCCACTCTTTGAGCGAGATAAATTTGGCGTAAAACCCACCAAACTTGCGCAAAGTTTATATCCCAGTTTTAGGCAGGCGATTTCTGATATTGAAATGGCAATTATCGCTTCACAACGATTTGATCCCAAAACATCCATGCGAGTCTTTCGTTTAGGATTATCAGACTTAGGAGAATTTTGCCTTTTACCATCATTGATTCAACATCTGGCACAAGAAGCACCATTTATTAAAATAGAAATTGAAGAAATTCAGTCTGATAAAGTCGAGGAATGGCTAGTTGAGGGTTTTTTAGATGCGGCTGTATTTAATAGCAGCTATACCGTCATGCCAAAAATAGAATCTCGCAACTTATTTGAAGAACGCTATATGTGCATTGCTGACAAAAACCATCCACGGATTAGGGAGCAACTGAGTTTAGAGCAGTATTTACAAGAAAAACATGCGGCTATTAAATCTTCGACAGGGCATATTGAAATTGATCAGAAGCTTAAAGAAATGGGGTTAAAAAGAAAAATTATGCTAGAACTCCCTCATTTTAGTGTATTGCAAGATGTGGTGAACAGTTCTGAATTATTGGTGACCTTGCCTTCTCGTGCTGCAAAAGTGTATGAGCGAAATAGTGATGTAAATATTTTTGAATTACCATTTTCAGTCAAACCCTTTAATGTCAGCGTAAATTGGTACAATCATCGAGATGATTTGGATGCACGAACTTGGTTTATCCAAACACTACAACAACTTTTTCAATTACTCTAAAGTATAGATCAGATGATTTACGAAATGAACAATCTTGTGATTATTGTCATCTTGATACGACCTTAAATCAACTTAAAAATACTTTAATATGAATGTTCCAGAAGGTAGTTCTGAATATACGAATATTAGATGGTGTGAAGTAATCTATTTCACAACAATGATTGTATTAGATCGGGTTAAAGTGTCTTTGGATGTCGTTAACCCAGAAAATTAGTTTGAAATTTTGGTATAGAAGTTCAGAGAACGTTGGTTGTCGTTATTGAAATAATTGAGCAAAAATTTGCACAAAAATATTTTAAATTCGCAGAAATGAGCAAATATATTCACATTTATTATTTTTCATGCTAATTTTGAGCAAATTACTGCTCATTTCTATTTATGAAGAAATTTACAATACAGGCATTATTTGATACGCACTGGTTAGATATAGCAGAACTTAAAATATTAGATCCTGAAAAGGGATCGGCGAGTCCCTGTGAACTAGAGTACCAAATTGAATACGCCATTTCATATTTAGACAAAAGGGATGAACATGTTTGTAGTTTATCGCTTCCAGTGCAACTGATTATTAAACATGAAGCCAAAACATGGTTTGGCTTTTTAGATGATATTATTCCTTCAGGTGCTGCACGACGTTATTGGATTAACTATCTCAACTTACAAAAATTCTCACATGCAGAACAAGACAGTATTTTATTAGAAAAAGGAGTGATTGCACCTGTTGGAAATTTACGAATTAAAGAATCAATTCCTCCCATAAATCCTGAGTCTACTTTACATTTACGCAAATTTAGTACGGCAGATGTTGCTGATCGTAATGCAGATTTTTTAGAGTATGCACAGCAAATGGGAGCTATCAGCGGGGGAGCAACCGGTACAGGTGGTGAAGCACCAAAACTGCTTGTGCGTTACACAGCGGATCAAAAAGTCTGGATTGATACTTATCAACAAAGCTTTGATACTCCTGATCAGCATTACTTGGTTAAATTTCCGAGAAATAATCGCAGTGAAATTGACTGTAACATTCTAAGAGCTGAATATTATTATTACCGTGAATTGAATGAACTGGGTTTTAGTACAATTGATACCGCCAATATGCGGCTTATTGAAGGTGAAAGGTATCCTTCATTGTGGTTGCCAAGATTTGATACCGAATGGTGTGATCAACGATGGCATCGATATGGACTTGAATCAGTGTATTCAATTTTAAATAAGTCAGCAGGGAGTCATCTTAATCATTTTGAAGTGATTGACAGTCTTTGTATTTTACTTAAAACCATAGATACTAAGTTTAATTCGACTCAATTTGTTTGCGAATGGCTACAACGAGATTTACTTAATATCATTTTTGGTAATTCAGATAATCATGGGCGTAATACTTCATTTTTAAAAAAGACTGGAAATGTTTTTCTTTCTCCGATTTATGATTTTGCTCCTATGAAAGCAGACCCAGAGCATGTGATTAGGTCAACAACATGGGGAAGTCCTTATGAAGAAGGTGGTGAATACCAATGGATTCAAATTTCACAGAAATTGGCGCCGTGGTGTGATCCTGATATATCTTTAGAGACGCTGAAATCATTGGCGAATAAATTGCTTGGACTCAAACAAAGATTAATAGACAAGGGCATACCCAAACAGATCATTGAAATGCCTGTACTCTCATTCGACTACATTGAAGCTAAATTAAAGCGATGGGAACTTTTATGAATATTAAAAAACAACCACAAGATCGCCAGCAAGTTCTGATTGATTTGTATACAAAGTACTTAATGAATGAAATAAGCATGGGGCAATTGTTGGCTTATCTTCGGAAAAATCTATTAAGTATGTCACAAGAACAATATGCAACACTGGTCGGTATTAGTCGACGTACACTGAGCGATATCGAGCAAGATAAAGGAAAACTTACTCAATCTGTTGTTGATAAAGTGTTTAAACCCCTTGGATTAAAAGCTGGGCTCATCCCTACGCATGAGCATATTGTTGAAAAAATTTTTAAATCATCGAATACTTGATTGTTACTCAGATGGTTAAATTTAATAATAATTACAGCTTTCAATCAGTTAATTTGGTTTCATCAATATAGATTAAAAATAAGAATTAAATAGAAAAAAAACGAACAAAATGCTGATTAAGTCATACAAAATCTCAAATTGATATAATTCTTTTAAAATTTTAATTTGATTATTTAGCTAATTTTAAATTAATATATCTAAAAAATACGATATAGAGACTCGTAGCTTAAGCGCCATCGTCTCTATAACAGATCGATCTTATAACCCAAAAGGACTCTAGACGAGATTCTTTATCAGATCGCGAAATAAGATTGAGGAAAGAACACAAATGCACAAGTTTTCAAAAATTGAGTTAGTCACACAACAGTTTACTGACACAATTGAAAATTATCTGACGTTAAAAATGAGTTGTGATGGTACTTATATACACCATACAAAAAAAGATGATGAAAATTTTAAGATTGAAGTACTAATAGATCCACCCAGCGATGTTTTAGAAGTATTTAGAAATATCGCTCATGAAATTAAAGATTATTTGGATCAAATTGATTATCAAGGAAAATTTGAATTTAAATTTATCGTTTAATGGTGATTAGTTAATGCACTCTAGAATAAACATTTGATCAAGTTGTTGTTTTTTCAGTAAAAATAAAGTGCTGTAAGTTAGCATAGTTATCAATCACATCTATATGAATGTTTCATCAGTCGATTAGTGAATTTCATTGAGTATTTTTTTGTCTAGTTTTGTTTTCCTGAACTTTTAAAAAATGATCACCCGTGTAGCATTTTATTAAATTCTTATGGGAGATAACGAATGTTAGACTATCTTAAGAGCTTTCATAACATCAATACATATTTAATTTTATCCATTATTCTATTATTTTTGGTGTTAGCTTTAGATTATTTTTAATCAGTATCTGTGGTAATTTTATATGATTAATGAAAATTCAACAAATAAAAACTCACTCAGTGTGAGTTTTTATGCAGTCTAAATCTGTGATAAATTTAGACAAATAATTGTTATTCAAGTTAATTTTTTTAAGCTTTGAAAATATGATAATGCCATTATAAAATATAAAAATTGCTTTTTTTATTTGAAATTTTACATTTATGATGAACAAACTCTTAACTACCTTAATAACATCAATAATTGCATGTTCAGTGTATAGTGCTGAAGATATCTTTAAGAAGCCTCAGTCTTATGTGTTTCTGCAAAATGAAACGCAACATGAAAATAACAATGATAACCAAGTTGATTTTTTTGAGCTTTCAAGACAGCAAGAAAAAGATCAGATCAATCAACGTGATGCAAATGTACTCCGAATAAATGAAAATCGCGCCAATACTTCAAATATGAGTCCATTTGAAAGATCTCAATATCTACTTAAAAACAATGATACTCAGGCTTTGAACGCACATACTTATGAGCAACAATTAAAATCTATTCAACAGGCAAGAAATAGGGGAGTGATTTCAGAGCAAGACTACCAACAGCAAATTTTAAAGCAAAATAATATACCTTTACAGCAAAAAGATCAGCCGCTAAAATTTTCTATTCCTTAAAATATGAAGTAAATAAACCTCTTTTCAGAGGTTTATTGGATGCTTAGACCAAAGTATTAGTTAAAAATTAAACAAAATACATTACTTTTATTACGTGAATAATTGATAAAAAATACTATGAACTTTTGTATCGGTGGACCTTGGAATGGCAGTAAGCTGCTTGGAAAAGTAAATTATAAAAAATCTTTTAAAGTGAAGAATGCTTCATCTAACTTGGTGACAACATATATAAAGAAAAAAGTGTTTGTCCAAGATCAGTCTTTTGTATTTTGGGTGGCTGATGAATTATTAGACATACAAGCAAATGAAATGATCAAATCTTATCTTTATAAAAAATGTTAGTAAAAAGAATTTCTTTTTTTGAATCATCAAGGTTGCATGGGATGTAGTCTTAGACTATGTTATGTTGATTACCTAAAAAACAACAGCATTGTGCCACAGTGTTGGATATCTTATTTAACATAAAATGAAGTTATGCGACTTCAGAATGAACTAATATTTACTATGATTGAACAAGTAAAAATTATCCTGAACAGTTATGATCTAACTAATTTTCAGGTTTCTGTAGAGGTGGTCCCACATGTTTGAACAACTAAAAGCTTATTTATAAGTGATACTCTGCTCTAGTTAAGCTACCTTATTTTGTTGTGGTAGCTGGTCATAGTAAAACTCATCTGGAGTCATTTTGTCCAGACTCGAATGAGGTCGTTTCAAATTATAAAATTCAAAATATGCGTTTAATTGCTTCTTCGCATCCAAAACATTGCTGTAGGCTTTGAGATACACCTCTTCATATTTAACGCTCCGCCATAATCGTTCAACCATCACATTATCAACCCATCGACCTTTACCATCCATGCTGATTTGGATGTCATTTGATTTCAATACATCAATAAATGCATCACTGGTAAACTGACTGCCTTGGTCTGTATTAAATATTTCAGGTCGACCATATTTTTCAATAGCTTCATTTAATGTTTCTATGCAAAATGTAACCTCCATACTAATCGATACTCTATGCGCAAGTACCTTGCGGCTATGCCAATCAATCACAGCACATAAATAAACAAAGCCTTTTGCCATAGGGATATACGTTATATCCGTAGACCACACTTGATTACTGCGCTGAATAGCCAATCCTTTGAGCAGATATGGATATTTGCGGTGAGCTTGATTAGCCTGGCTTAAATTTGGTTTGCAATATAACGCATTAATGCCCATTTTCTTCATTAAAGTACGTGTATGACGTCGTCCTATATGATGTCCTTGACGATTCAACAAATCACGCATCATACGGCTACCTGCAAAAGGGTATTGCATATGTAACTCATCCATACACCGCATCAGCTTCAGATCTGATGCACTCACAGGTTTTGGGCGATAGTAATAACAACCACGGGAGACTTTCAGCAGCTGAGCTTGCTTAGATACTGAAATCTGAAGTGAGTCATCGATTAACTTTTGTGGTTGAAGCGGCCCAGTTTCTTCAACACACCTTCTAAAAAATCAATTTCTAATGCCTGCTCACCGATTTTTGCATGTAGTTTTTTTAGATCGATGGGTGGTTCTGTTGGAGCTTTTGATTGATCGAAAGCTTGCGAGGAAGCTGAAATCAGTTGATTTTTCCAGTCGATAATTTGGTTTTGATGAACATCAAATTCAGCACTCAATTCAGCAAGTGTTTTTTCTGCTTTAATCGCAGCAAGTGCTACCTTAGCTTTAAAATCATTTGAATGATTTCTTCTTGGTCTACGTGCCATAAAATACTCCATATATTGATGTTTATAACATCATTTGGGGAGCAAAATATCACTTATAAGTGTTGTTCAAATTTCCTGATCCACCTCTCTGTTATAATTTTATTAATTCTGTCTTTTTTGTTCATTATTAAAAGTTTATATAGAAAATTATGGGCAGAATTTAAAAATAAATGCACAACATGTGTTTGAAGAGCGAAAAAAAATTAAAGCAGAGATATCAAAATATAAAACACACTTATTAAATACGTGTGAGGATGTGAATCACCGTTTTTTAAATCTAAGAGAACATTATAGTCATAGTTGGCTAAAACTTGATAGAAATTATAAAGATAAAGAGAAGTACTATTTCCATTCAACAATTTATCGTTTTCTTTGTCTTTATTTCTGGATCAAAAAAGCGCAAAAAGAAATATTTTATTTAGATACAACTATTGCTTCCAAAGAAGACTTAGAGTTCATAACTTTTTTAAAAATATTCCCAAATATAATGTGTGATTTGGACTATATTATTGGTCCCAGTGCTGATCAAAATAGTGAAGATGATCATTTTTTTAGAAATATTTTTGAATCATTTCCTGATTTTATTTTAGATAACGGTACCCCTAAATCTTTTGAAAAATATATTGAGGATCTCCCCAATCTAAAAATTAGCCTAGAAAAACTATATATTTATTTTGATGGGATAACTCCAACAGAAAATAGAGTACGTTGGGATAGAATTCATTTTTTACATTTGACAATCATTCTTTTTTTAAATAATTATGGTTACGATTTTCAAAAAACTGATCAAAAAAACCTTAAGGAAATTTTATCTGGTCCCAAAAAATCAAGTCTTTTAAATAATTATTTAAAGTATTTAAAAAAATATAACTTGTTGAAGAATAAAGAAGTAAAGCAATTAATTAATCTATCAAAAAAGCTGTAATCAAAAGAGTCCACGTTATCTAATGGTGGATTCTAGTCTTAAATTTGGGACTTAATGTGAATGCTTAAGTAATTGTTCAGCAGCTTTTGACCTTTCTCTCTTTGCTCTTTTTGGTACTGGTTTAATTGTTGGCAGTCATTTCCTTTATAATCATTATTTAAACATTTTTCATTAAGATCAGTAGGTTGCTTTGTTGTGATCTTCTCAAAATCTATTTTCTGATTAGATTGGTCAGCCATAACTGTCGTTCTTTCATTCAACAGGATGAGCAGGTCACAAATGAACAGATTAATGATGTTAAATTGCTGATTCAAAAACTAGAACAACACATCAGTTTACCATCACGTAGAAGCTATAGCTTTAACAGGTGGTCATAGCCACACAGATTTGCGTAGACTTGTCGGTACGCAAATCGAGTAGCGTTCTGATTTCTGCATAACTTATATTATGTTACTTAAAGTACACTTGACGGTGAGGTAATTTATTACCGAGCAATCCAGTGCAGCACCAACGATTGGTTGCGGTACTACAACAATATGTAGGGTGCTGTCTTGGATATCTTATTTAACATAATATACATTATGCGAAATTACATGTATTAAAGATTTGATATACATGGTTCTTATTTATTTACTAAAACGCTTTAAATGTGCTTGTTCATGAGCTTCAAATTTTTCTGGCAACACCAACTCCTTACACATCCAACAAAACTTATATTTGGACTCGATCTTCTTCATCAACTTAACAGCCGAATCTTCAGGACGATTAAGTAAAAATAAATAAATTTGATTTAATTCTTTTAATGTAAATTGCATACCACACCTAAAATTTGTTTGAACCATTGAAAATCAATACGTCGTATAACCTAACGTAAAATATGCCCCATTAAAAATGAATTTTCTCCCGGTTCATTTCAACGATATTCAACCATGCTTTGGTTGCAGGACTCATCGCTACTGTAATATTCCAAGCCATACTCAGTGTCCAATGTAATTTAGGTTCATTGAGTATGGCTGAGCAAAACTTTTGCGGATCTAACTGGTCACAGTAAATTTTAGGTAAAATTGCAATCCCCATATTGAATTCTACCATTTTGGTAATAAAGTCCCATTGACTGCTTTTACAAACAACTTTGGGTTCAAAACCTACGGAGTTCGCAGCCTGAATAATCATTTTGTTTAAAGTAAATGAATCAGCATAAAGTAAAAATTTTTCTTCTTTAAGTTCATTTAGATTCACAGTAATTTTTTGATTCCAATGTGAATTTTTCTTAGCCAAAAGACACATTGGCGAATCTATCACAGGAATTGCAGCAAAACTTGGTCTTAAATTTCCCAATAAAATGCCTACATCAATGCTTTTTGCTGCAATTGCTTCTTCAATTGCATTAGCTCCAACCTCAAGAAATTTCAGTTGAATATCTGGATAATTTTGATGAAACAAGGCAATCAATGGACTGAGTAAAACTGAACCTAATGGTGGCAAGCCTATGGTTAATTTACCTTTTTTTAAATCTTGAACCTGATCAATATTATTAAAGATCATTTTTTGTTCATTTAAAATATTTAAAGCATGTTGATAGATTAATTCTCCAATATAGGTGAGTACGACTTCCCTTTTTCTTCCAGCCTCTCCCTTTTTAAATAATGCCGTTCCAAGTTCTTCTTCTAAATGTTTGATTGATTTACTAATTGTTGGTTGAGTCATAAACAGTCGGTCAGCAGCAAGCGTAAAGCTTTCACAATGAACGATTTCCACAAAAATTTTAAGGTTTTTGATATCCATTAATTATTCCAAATACGCATAATTATGGTTTAATTATTCATAATATGCTGCAATATTTGCAACTAAAATAACACATCTCTTGAAAATATCTGCCTGTAAATGTCTACACATACTCAACACCATTCATTCTCATCAATTTACAAAGTCATCTTACAAATTGGGCTTTTAATCTTGATTTGGTGGATGGGTTCAATAATTCAAAAACAATTTAATTTGCCAATCTCTGCGGCTGTTATTGGTTTGTTTATGGTTTTATTTGGATTAATGACAGGTATATTTAAATTGAATTGGATCAAATCAGGTTCAGATTTTATATTAGGTGAATTGGTCCTATTTTTTATCCCATGTTTTATCGGTTTGATGCGATACAAAGACTTGTTTATGACTGAAGGATGGCAACTTATTGTCGTCGTTGTATTAGGCACAATTTGCGTGATGATCTTCACTGCATATAGTGTTCATCTTGGCTTTAAGTTAGAGAAAAAACTCAGTCAGCGAGCCACAGTTAAAACAACACAACTGGTTCATGGAGATAAATAATGTCCATTATTTCAATTTTTTGTGTTGTACTAACATTGGTTGCTTATATATTGGTTAAAAGGCTTTATCAAAAGTTTCCATATCTTGTTTTATCACCCGCAATTCTTGCTCCTACTGTTTTAATTGCAATTTTACTGACTACTCATATTTCTTATGATGCCTATATGCTGGATAGTCAATGGATTATCTGGATGCTTGGACCTGCAACGGTGGCTTTTGCGATTCCAATTTTTGAATATCGCCAGATTATCAAGGCACATCTCATTTCGATTTCGATGGGTGTTGTCATAGGCATGCTTGCAGGAATGATCAGTGCTTTTTATCTAGCCAAGTTATTTAACTTCGATCAAACGACCACCTATAGTTTAATGGCGCGGTCAATTTCCACACCATTTGCCATGGAACTGAGTACTCATATCGGAGGTTCAGTTGAACTGGTGATTTTATTTACCATGATCACTGGGGTTACAGGTATGCTGATTGGAGATTTGGTTTTAGGTTGCTTAAAGCTTAAATCAAGTTTCGCTCAAGGCGCTTCTTTAGGCAATGCAGCGCATGGATTTGGTGCCAGTAAAGCATATATGCGTCACAAAGATGAAGGTGTTATCGCAAGTTTAACTATGGTTTTAGCAGGTATTTTTATGGTATTGGTTGGACCTTTTATGGCTCACATCATTGTGCATTTACTTGGCTAACAGTTTAAGTGAATGTTTCTCTTTATTATAAAAGAGATTCATTCACTTTGATGCCGCTTGCAAAGTTTTAGGTAAGAATTGAATCAACAATATTCCAAACAAGGCTGACAGCCCTGCAATAATAAAAATATATGCTCCTGTTAATTGTTCCCAATAATGCCCAGCCAGAATACTTCCTGAAGCAACACCAAGTCCCCACATTGTGCTATATAAAGCTTGCCCTCTGCCTTGTTGCTGTGCAGCAAAGTTTTGTAGAATGACTCGCATTGCAATGATATGAAATAGCCCAAAGCTGAAAGCATGAAAGCTCTGCGAAATGAATTGAAGCAAGAAACTTTCGGAAAATAGACCAGCTAATATAAAACGAATACTGGTCATGACCAAACATAAAGCCACTAAACTTCGCCATGAAAAGCGACTAAGAAAAAAATTGGCGTAATTAAACATCATAATTTCAGCAATGACGCCAACAGCCCACAAAAAGCCAATTTGTGTGGTATTAAATCCAGCGAGTTTTAAGTAATTACTATAGAAGCTGTAAAATGGTGCTTGTGCAAAAAGCATAATAAATTCAATTGTAAAGAATGCGAGCACAACAGGTCTTTTAATGATCGGCAATAAAGGTTCTAGTATTTTTTGGGCACTTGGAGCAGAACTCGGTTCTTTAATTGAAAATGACCAAATAAAAGCACTAAATGCGATACATAACAGCATGATAGGTAAATATTTAACATCAATAACGTCAAGTATTGCCCCTATACTAAATACACCTACAATAAATCCAATAGACCCCCACTTTCTTATTTTCCCATATTCTGCTGTATGTTTATTTCCAAGCCAAAATAAAGTCACTCCTTCGAATTGTGCCAGAATTGCATTTTGAAAAAAGCTAAAGATCAGTATAAGCAACGCAATTGATTGCATATTATTGGGAATAATAAAAATCAGAAACCAAATTGTCGCTTCCATCCATGTTGCAATGCGGACTAGAAGCATTCGCTTCCCTGTTTTATCTGCAATAAATCCCCAGATAAAAGGCGCAAATATTCGTGTTAATATCGCAATGGAAGATAGTAAGCCTATCTCTTTATAGTTAAACCCTTGATCTTGAAGATATAAACTCCAATACGGTAAAAAAGTCCCGACGATTGAATAATACCAAAAGTAGAATCCACTCAGTCTGTATTGGATAGGAAAAGCGCGCATAAGCTTAGATTACTATGTATTTTCAATATCTTAGCATGATAAGGTTTTGGCAAATTAAGTTTATTCGATTCTTTTTGTAGATCGTTATTCTCAACCGCCGATTCTCCTAAGTCAGATGTTTAATGAACATTCTCTCACCTTTTATCACCTAGCTTAAAGTTCAATGTATGTATGAGAACATCCATAATAGAATAAAAAACTGGAAGAATAGCAAATGCCCATGCCATTGAGAATATCAGAATAAAATATGAATCAATGCGGTCATTAAAGTTTGTCTTAAAAACAAAATGACAAACAATTTTTACACCTTATTCACTTAATTTTTTTTAAATTACTATCTTGTTTAACATGAATATAAAAAGCCTTACATCATCGGAGTCATAATAAAAATGATGCGCATCGAATCAAGCCCAGAAAAAGGTAGTGTATGCCAAACGTGCTTAAGAAATTTCTTTGTACACTTTAGACGTCCTTATAAAATTGGGGAGCCTGTTGCAGCAGATTATAATGGTGAATTTGGTTTTGATTGGGTTCGTGATGAATACATATATCCATTAACAATTATCGATACTGATGAAAATAAAAAAGATACCGTAATTAAAGATTATGATAATGTTGTGCGACGTATGCTTAACCATCAATTTGATGGTGGTAGGGGCGTATTTATTAATAAAGGTCTTTATCTACCCGCTTGGCTATCCATTTTTGCAACAAACTGTCCTGGAACATTAGGCAGCGATCAAATCAATAGTCAAGGCGCCAATCTTGATTTAGAGATTCATCAAAGTCCAGATGATGATAAAAGTCCTTTAACCGATGATGGCACTATCCTAATTTTTAAATCTTCAAATCCATGTCTAAAAATTTCAACCTTTGGAAGAAATCAACAAGCTCAAATGGTTGAAGAACCACTGGCAAATTTTATCAACTCTGGTCGAATTGCAGAACAGTTAGCAACACAAAGACGTTTTTCTTATAAAAAGAAAAAAGCCATTAATATTATTTGTTCAGGAGACACATTGAGCCAAAATGAATATATTCTGGTACAAGCAAAAAAGTCTGGAAAAATACAAAATGTGGGTATGCTTTTAGTCGCTAAGAATAAAAAAGTCTATGTGATTAAATTAGTTATGGTCGATGTCAAAGTAAATGGAAAAATTTTAGAAAAGCCGAAAAATTATGAGTGGGAATTAAAAAATAGAATATTTAACCAGTGTTTAATGATCTCAGATGTGGATAGAAAAGAAGTATTTGATTTAGATCTCCTTGCTAAAAATGATTCAGAAGTTCAAGCATTTGTACAAAAATGGTGGTCAGATAAAATCAAAATTGAAGATGAAACTAAAATTGGAGATCCAAACCAGCTATACGTTCCAGTGAATGAATATCATAAAACAGATACAGCAGAGGGAGAAGTCACTTATTTAGTTGAGGATAATAGTGAGAAATTTAAAGCAGAATTATTGAAGTTATATGAGAGAAAAAACTTTAAATTATTCCCCATAGATTCATTGTATGAATCTCATAGATATGTCTTTTTTGCACCGATCGCAATGAGATATGAGCCTATTTATCAGATGGTTTATGATCCTGTTCTAAAGAAAAATGTTATGAGAATAGTTAAACTAGGATCAGTCATTGAAGGTTCTGCGAGTTTTGAGGCTGATACTCGACTTTTTAAACGAGAACCAGACTTATATCCTGTATATAAAAATAAAGATGCAGAATGGGGGAAATCTGTCGTTATATTTGCCGATGCCCCACCCTACATGGATGTGATAGCACATGAATTAAGTCATACCTTAGGCTTATTACATACATTTCACGATAATGAAATGAGATTTCATCAAGGTTTTACAGACAATGTTATGGATTATTCAAATACAGATGATAAACGTGTTTCAAGATTTAATACTTATCAAACAATTTTTAGAAAAATTCAAGCAGATCAAATTAAGAAACATCTATTCACACCTTCCAAACTATTTAAAAAATCGTCTTAATAGAGTTAAAAAATCCATTTAGTACAAACTATTGAATACTCAATAGAATTGATAAGTTTATTATTTTATGACTGGTAGTTTAGTCATTTTATTGATTATCTACCAGTATCATCCAAATGTTCAACCTTTTAAGTGAAGTTTATAAGTTCATGTGATGACATTTAAACTCGTATCTAATTGATTTAGTTATGAAGATTAAAAAATTAGCCCCCTGCTTAGCCTGTCGTTTTTTCGTTTGTTGTCGTTTTATTCGTGTATCAGTACTTTATTTTATCAATTTATTTTCTTACTCACAGCAGAAGCCCATTTTAATCATTCAATGAAAATGAAGTTTAGTTTTGTCAAAACTTCAATAGAAGTGTTAAAAATCAAAAAAATAGTC
Organism: Acinetobacter sp. Tol 5; assembly: GCF_019702905.1. NCBI lineage: Bacteria > Pseudomonadati > Pseudomonadota > Gammaproteobacteria > Moraxellales > Moraxellaceae > Acinetobacter > Acinetobacter sp. Tol 5. Next base: position 2,313,033 of record NZ_AP024708.1, read on the forward strand.
AATAAAAACAATTTACTATCAAGAATTAAATACAGCAATGTTTTTTATTTCAAGACATTACCATGTAGCAATCTTAAAGGCTTAAGTAAATGTTTAGATGGTCTTGTATTGTTTCCTTTTCATTCCAAGACTCTCTGGGATCTTTAGGCTATGGTGAATACTCAAATCACATTTCAATAGGAAAGAATCAAATGACTTCTATCAATGTTGAGAGTATTAAAAATCATGCTGATGTTATCGCTGCGTGCGGAACTAAAGTTGGTGAGGTAGATCATCTGGTAGGTACAGATCAAATTAAGCTGACCAAACATGGAGATGGACACCATCATCTGATCCCAACCTCATGGGTGGGACAAATCCAAGATCAAAAAGTTATTCTGACCAAAGACTCTCAAGAAGTAAAAGATACTTGGATAGAGGTTTAGTAAAGATAGAGGTTTAGTAAAAAATCTATACCCGTTTTATTTTAATTTAAACTGAATCTAATGATTATAGAACAGCCCTCTTTTGAGGGCTGTTCTATTGAAGAAACCAAATCATTTTTAAAACTTCTTTTCCGACAATGATTCGATATCTTTTGATTTGGAAAATATCAATTAAATCCTATTCTATTTCGATTCGCTGATTTGTCCGTCGAATAGCCTGTGTCGTGCCAATTTAAAGGTTTTTTTATTGGTCATTAAAACACCAATAAAACTCATTGCGCCGCCGACCAACATTACTACTGTTATTGGTTCATTAAGAAGTAAAAATGCCAGTAGTACTGCAAATAAAGGCACTAAATTGTTAAAAATAATTGTTCTGGATGTACCTATTTTTGCAATGCCTTGTGCATACCATACAAATGCCAACACTGTACCTAAAGCGCCTAAATAAAGGACACTCAAATAAATACTGGCATGGAACGTAAAACTTTGCCATTGTCGAAGATACGGTATAAAGCTCATAGATAAGAAAAATAGCCCCCAAAGTGTTGAATAGGTTGTAATGATCAGTGGTGATAAACCCGCAATTTTTTTACAAAGCAATGTATATGCAACCCAACTGAGTACAGCACAACTCATCATTAATTCACCCGTTCCAAAAGAAGTGTTTAACTGAGAAAAAAGATGACCTTTGGTCACAACCAGTAAAGTTCCAAAAAATGCGAGAACCACGCCAAAATAGTTAAATTTCGAGAGTTCTTCTTTAAAAAAAATTCGTGCTGCAATTATGGTCAATATCGGTGAGAGACTAACAAATAAAGCTGTTCGCCCTGCTTGCATATGTGATAACGCACCAAAGAAAAAAATATTATAGGCAAATACCCCAGTGAGTCCCATACATGCAGTAAGTAAATGCTGTTTAAAGTTTATTGTTTTAAATGACCCTTCGACTTTTATCAAAATTATCATCAGTAAAATAGAGGCAACGATAAAACGCATCAACGCTGCGATTTGGGCAGGCATTTCAAAGGCAATCACACGCCCTGCAATAAAAGTTCCACCCCATAGCATCGCTACACAGGTCAGTTTCAAATAAATTGTAAAATCCGCCCAGACGATTCTTTTTGTGTTCATGTGCAATGTTCAGTTCAAAATATGTATTTTTTAAATATTAGAACTAATAATACATCATGACATAATGAGCATTTACTCATAGCAATAAGCACAATAATTCAAAAATATTGATTTATGAAGTGCTGCGGAAATTCGAAATTTTATCTGATTATTTCTCTATAAAGGTAGAAATCAATTGATTTACTTCAGCGGGTTTTTCGGCATGCAACCAGTGACCAACCTGTTGAATGATTTCAACTTGGCTGTGGCTAAATTGTGATTCAATTGCATCAAAATGCTCTGGTTTTGAAATATAGGGAGAATTCCCACCTTTGATAAATAATGCTGGAACTGTATTTACCGACTGATTTTGCCAGTCCAAAATATAAGCATAATGGTTAAATAATGCGTGTACATTGAATAGCCACTTCCCTTTATTAAAAGATTTCAATAAAAATTGAATGACCATTTCTTCTTTTAAATATTGGCGCATAAGCTCAGTGGCTTCTTTTCGAGACTCCAATTGCGCATTTTCAACAGCAAATAAAGCTTTAAAAATTTGATCATGGTGATTTTCTTGATATGCATAAGGCGTCATATCTAGCACCACCATCTTCAACATACGATCCTGTGCAAGATCCGCCAGTTTCATTGCAATTTTACCGCCCATGGAGTGCCCAACAACAACAAAAGTTTCAATCTTGAGATGGTCCAGTGTTTCCAAAACATCAGATGCCATGAGCGTATAATTCATTTCAACAGAGTGTTCAGAATGCCCGTGGTTACGCACATCGAGTTGCAATATATTAAATTTTTCTTGAAATGCGCGTGCAATAATCCCTAAATTACTTAAACTACCAAATAAGCCATGGATCAAAACAAGTGTTTGTTGATTTTCCGATGTAGATTGGGCTTGATCGTATTGATAATTGAGTAACATTAAGAATCTTCCAAAATTAAAATTGCTTTCACGCTATGATGACAAGAAGCTAAATCTAGGACAATAGTTTTATCATTCAGGTCACAATAATGAGACTTAAAGGCAAGCCATATTTTAAAATATTTTGTGCCTAGCATTAACCACCATATATTACTTATTTTCTTCTTAGCTTCTGCTTTAATCGTAAATTCAGTCGTAAATATAGACAAATAAGACTGAACTTCATCTAAAGTTGAATAAATAATAAAAAATAAACTTCATTCTGCTGTTGAGTCGGACTTCGAATTACCTATATTATCAAACACGAATATCTTCGTTTGATTTAGGACTTGAGACCATGTTTCAACATGTAGATCCTTATGCAGGTGATCCAATTCTTTCTTTAATGGAAGCCTTTGGTAAGGATGAACGGACACATAAAGTAAATTTAAGTATTGGTCTTTATTATAATGAGGACACGATTGTTCCTCAGTTAAATGCTGTAAAAGCAGCGTTGAAGAATATTGAACCAAGCAATGATAAGGTAAAGCTTTATTTACCAATGGATGGTTCAAAGTCTTATAACGAAGCGACCCAAAAATTAGTGTTAGGCGAAAACAGTCAAGCGCGTAAAGATGGTCGTGCTGTGACTATTCAGACACTTGGCGGTTCTGGTGCGCTCAAAGTGGGGGCTGATTTTCTCAAAAAATATTTCCCTGAATCTGATGTTTGGGTCAGCCAACCGACTTGGGAAAACCATATTGCAATTTTCAATGGCGCAGGAATCAATTCGCATTTCTATCGCTACTTTGATGCTGCAAGCAATGGTGTTGATATTGAGGGCATGTTGGAAGATTTAAAACAAATTCCAGCCAAAGGTATCGTTCTACTGCATCCATGTTGCCATAACCCAACTGGAGCAGATTTAACACCTGCTGAATGGGATCGTGTTATTGAAGTCTTAAAAGCACGTGATCTAATCCCCTTCCTTGATATTGCTTATCAAGGTTTTGGGCAAGGCTTAGAAGAAGATGCTTATGCTATTCGTGCTTTAGATCAATCTGGTTTAAATTTTATTGTCAGCAATTCATTCTCTAAAATTTTCTCACTGTACGGTGAGCGTGTTGGTGGTTTGACATTCATATGTGATGATCAAGCAACAGCACAAAAAGTTTTAGGTCAGTTAAAAGCAACTGTACGTCGTATTTACTCAAGCCCACCTACAACTGGTGCGTTAGTGGTCGATAATGTATTGAACGACGCAACGCTGACTGAACAATGGCATGCAGAACTAAAAGAAATGCGTGAACGTATTATTCAAATGCGCGAACTGTTAAAAGCAAAATTATCTACTGCTCTGCCTGATCGCAACTTTGATTATCTGACTGCCCAACAAGGTATGTTTAGTTATACAGGTTTAACTGCTGAACAAGTGGATATTTTGAAAGATCAATATGCCATTTACTTGGTTCGTAGCGGTCGTATGTGCGCTGCTGGTTTAAACTTGAAAAATATTGACTATGTGGCAAGCTCTGTTGCAGAAGTCATTAAAGCAACCTCTTGATTTAATAAAGAGTGGTTTGAATCTAAAAAAATCCCTGGTTGTTAAAAGCTAGGGATTTTTTAAGTTATCCAATATCATCCATAAACATGGATTGACATCTGGTTTGAATTTTATAAAATAGATATTCTCATCTCATCTTTTAAAGAGTAACGCCAATGAAGTAAGTCATTTTCTCATCATTATTTTTAACTTTTGATGTGCAAAATAGATTTTACTCAAGGCAAAACTTATCTTTTGGTTCTGATACCACACTAACGATAAATAGAATAATCCTGTTATTTATAGCTTTATTTCATCCTATTTTGTGCATCCTCTATATGAGGGTTCTCCCATGCAACAGGCATGTATTATTTCTAATTTGAGTTTGGCATTCCCCACTCAAGATATGTTTAATCAATTGAATTTGGTGCTTTATTCAGGGCAAAGTTCAGCTTTGATTGGACGAAATGGTTTAGGTAAATCATTACTTTTTCAGATTTTGCATTTGCAACAATATTCAAATCTCGCGTATAGCGGTCAAATAACGTGGCATATCCAGCATGACTATTTAGCACAATTGCAACGCTTAGAAGCACAAACCATTGCTCAAGGATTGGAGGTTGAACACTTACATCGTGCATTTCAACGGATTGAGGAAAATACTGCCAATTTTGAAGATTATGACTTGGTTGAGAATGCTTGGGATCTGCCACAAAAATGGCAACAGATTTTACATAACGCACAGTTACCGATGGATTTAAATTATCCAATACAACAACTGAGTGAAGGACAAAAAACCAAATTAGCTTTGTGTCGTTTATTCTTAAAGCAAGATCATTATTTGCTGTTAGATGAACCGAGTAATCATTTAGATATTCAATCTAGACAATGGCTTATGGAGTCTATTTTGGCTCACCCTGCTGGTGTATGTCTGATCAGTCATGACCGTCAATTGCTTGATCAGGTTCAACATATTTATGCATTAACCGAATTGGGATTGCAGCACATCCGTGGAAATTATACAGACTACATTCTACAACATCAGCAACAGATCAATGCTTTAACTCAGTCGATTCAACAAGATAAACGTGAATTAAAACAGTTAAAGCAACAACAACATGAAAGCTTAATGAAAGCCCAAAAACGGCAACGTAAAGGAGCACAGCTAAGAGACTCAAACTCTCAAGCTAAAATTCTACTCGACTTTAAAAAGGAGCAAGCTGGACAAAGTTTTGGAAAATTACGCACGCAACAACTTCGTCAAATGGATGATTCACAACATGATTTACAAGATAAACAAAGCAAACTAGAGAAAATTAAGCCGCAAAGGTTTGAATTTCAACTGCATAGCGCGCGTCAAGGTGAAATATTGAGAATCAATGATTTAAGATTGCCCTATGCATCGACACAAAAAATCAAATTTTCATTGCGTGCTGGTGAAAAAATTCAGCTTAAAGGTGCCAACGGTATTGGAAAATCAACGTTGTTAAAAATGATTGCTCATCATCAGACTCAGGAAATCTTTTTTAATGGTGCTTGTCTATATCTGGATCAAAACTTTAGTCTGTTAAATAATGATCTCACGGTGATTGAAAATTTAGCCATGTTTAACCCTCAAATTGCTGAAGTTGAGTGGCGAAAACTTTTGGGACAATTACGTATCCGTCGCGAGAAAGCCTTGTTCAAGTTGGGGCAATTAAGTGGTGGGGAAAAGCTGAAAGTCGCATTATTAGCCATCAGTCAAGCAGCCAATGGTGTTGATTTACTTTTATTGGATGAACCTGAAAATCACTTAGACATTGAATCTAGAATGCTACTTGCACAAGCCATTGAGCAATTTAAAGGTGCCGTCATTTTAGTTTCGCATGATGCATTCTTTGTTGAAGAATGCGGAATAAATGAGGCATATCTACTTCAGTAGTACTGCATACTGCAAATGAATATTACAAAGCAACATTAAAGTGTTTATCGCTCTATAGCAGGAAATGACAAACTCTCTAGCAATGAATTGAAATGTATTCGTTTCGACTTGGTGAGAATTTGTCATCATGCCGATGTTGCACATTTATTGTTTTTGAACTGCTTCAGCGAACCCGAGAATATAACCATTTGGATCTTTTAAATAAAACTCTCGCATTCCATACCATGCTGTTTTTAATTCAGTAAGCTCAAGATTTTTGCTTTTAAGCGCTAAATAAAATGCCTCTATGCCTTCAATTTCCATATAAAATGATACTGATGCGCCTATATTCAACCCTTTGGAAAATATAACATCATTTTTAAAAGTGTCTGAACGCTGAAACATAAATTCAATTTGATCTCTTTGTACCAAAGCATAAACATAAGCTTTGTTGTCCATAAAACGAGTATCTATTCCATCTTGAGATTCTGCAACTGCCATGATTAATTTAAAACCCAAGTGATCGACATAAAAAGCCACAGTTTTTTGTATATCAGACACTTCAAAGTTTGGAGAGATTTTATGAATATTCATATTGATTGCACCTGCAAATTAAGATGATCAATTATGATTGTGATGTCACCTTAAATAATTGTATAAATCGGTCATTTTTGTTTTTACTTAATTCTTTCGGTGTAGTCCCTGTGTATTTTTTTATTTGTTTAATAAAATGTGCTTGATCATAATATTCACAATTCGGATTGAGATGATCGCTGGTTATTTTCCTATATGCTGTATGGCAGCGTACAATGTTCAAAAATTCTTTTAGCGTGATCCCAAATGTTGTCTGAAAATATCTGTTGATTTGTCGACTGCTCCAGAAAACATGGTTAGAAATTTCAGCTACAGTTTTCACTTCTTGATCATAGACCATGCGAAATAATTTCAATTTTCTATGGTCTATTTGATTTAAATCATTAAATAAGATTTCTAAATCTTTTGATATTTGAACAACAAAATGTTCAAATTCATCTGAATGATATTGATCAAGCTGCCAAAAGTTTAAAGCTAAGTTAACGGATGTGTCTAAAATCGACTTTAATTGATCTTTGAAAACATATTCGATTGCCGGGAGTTTAAATCTAACCGCAAAAATCTGAGTGTTTTTTGAAATTCTTATCTCTTTTGGTGTGGTCCATATTCCTGTAAGTTTAACAAGCGTTAATTTCCTGTGACTAAACTCAGCAATTAAGTCGAAATAACCATCAGGCAAAATAGTATGCTGGGTGTCGATTTCTTCCGTTTCATAATACCAAAAGCACTTTATAAAATTTTCTAAAAAACCTTTTGCTTCAATTTCCCGATATTTCAATTCAATACTCCGCTAAAGTTTGATAATCATAGAGAATGAACAAACTAAGTTTCACACTTCAAAGGAAAGGCGACTGTATAAATTGTGGTTTTCATTAGATCTCTTGCGTTAGTCAAAATTTGAGCAGCTGTGAGCTTTGTTATATAGTCAATCTGTTGAAAAATTCATACAGTAGAATATCATTTCTCTTGATCAATAAAATTAAAGCGATCAATATATTCTTTGATAATCTAAAGCTTGCATTGCCACGCTTTAGCTCTAAAGTTTAAATTGTTTTGCGTAGGCGATACTTTACTTTTCAGAGATGAAAAGTAACAAAAATCTTCCGTTGAGCGAGGGGTACATCCTCATACCCCCGCTCAACATGGCGACATCCATGTCGCCTCGTGATAGCAAGACTGTTTATAATTCATAAGTACAAAATAAATGAATCATCCAAATCACTTGTATGAATAATCAGGCGGTTTGACTATATAAGGTATTGCATATAGCTAAATGACCCATAAACTTACTTTCGCAAGAGGTCTATTGTTAGGTACATTGAACTAAATAGCCGCTTATTTGTGATTGATCACACCAAAATACATAACATATTCCACCACTTCCAAAATAAACTTCACCGTTTTCCATATCTGGAAGATCAGTATCAAGTTGCATCAGAAAATCCATTTTCTCATTGCACACTGGGCAAGTTAAAACTTGGGGACTTTGAATCCATGTAGGTTCACCGCCTAATCTAAACAAGTTTTCTCTACCATTTGAACTGCCCCAACTTTGATATAGCCATCTAGATGGAGTTTCTGAAAAGCAAATTTGAGTATGTTTAATCGCTAAATCAGGATAACTCTCGACAACTGTTGTATCACCAATTTTAGTCGGCTCTCCAAACTGGTCATGTTGATAGAATATTTCACTATATTCATTTAATTCTCTAATATGCATGCCGAGTTTAAGCCGTTCTAAACTTTTAATATTTAAACCTTTTGGGATCTCCTCAAATGTGATGAGATGGATAAATGGATTATGACTATCCTCATGAATCAATCCGCCAAATGCAAAGTGTTTATCGTCGGATGTCAAACGCCAAGTCGGATGTTGTTTTTTATTGATATGGATAGTACGATCATCATGAAAATAATGTTCAGGAAATTTAAAATGAAATGTTAGGTTTGGACAATAGCTTTCAATTTTTCCATGCCTAAATGTAAATCCAACAGATTCTAGATCATCAATTAAATAGTCCTCTATATCCTCTCTTGCAAAAATATTATTTTTAACTGCAAATTGATAAGCAAAATTAAGCGTGTCTAAGTTCCGTGTTTCCATCAAACACCGATAGAGTTTTTGCTGATCCAACAGTGCTGTGGAATGACTTTTTATTTTCTCAATAAAAGGTTTTATATCGTCTGCAGCTAGATTTCTCCAAGGATATTCAGCATAAAAAGCAGATTCATTCGGTTTTAACTCAAAAATGAGGTCTAAATATGGATGCAGTAATTCTGGAAACTGTAAACTGGCATATTCAATGACTGCCTCCGCATTTTCATTGTGCTGCTGTTTTAATCGATCAAGTGATGAAACGATCAATTTAGAAAAATCTGCTTTTTCAATATAACTAAGCGAATCATTAAATATTGTTGCTCCTTTCTCAAAATTTGTCATAAATAAAAGACAAAAAGTAGAAGCTGCTTGGTGATCATCAAGCAGCTCAAAAAGCCTTTCATAAAGATTTGGGGTCTTCCAACCCTGTTGTTTAAAATCATCTATTAAATTTTCAGCTTTTTCTTTCATTATTTCTGTTCATCTAAATCCAATAAAAAATTACTGCGTCATAATGGCGTCTTTTCTTTACACATTGCAAGACTTTGAGCTTCGCGTAAATATACCCAAAAAATATCACCTGAATGCTGGATAATTTGCGGATATTTGCCCAAACCACGAGGAAAAGTGATGTCTAAAATTTCGTTTGTGGCGAGTGAAAAAATCTTTTGTTTACCTTTCCATTCGTCATTTTGGAAAACAGGTGTAAGCATTAAATACTTTTGTGAACTACTCAATAAGCCATTTACACCACGCTTTTTCTGATCAATTGAATGCAGATCTCCACTATCAATCAAAGTTTCAACAACCTTTCCCATTAAGTCAGTTTTGATAAAAGCATAATAATCCATTCCCCACTTGTTTATGGATACCAATTGCCCACCCGCGCTAAATATATATAATTCATTATCTTGTAACATGACTGTATCAATTTTAGGTGGGTACTGCTTATCTTTGTGAGATGAGAATGTCTGTGCCTCTAATGTAATCCAACTCTTCCAATAAGCTTGATGATTTATAACATCTAAATCCAGTAGTGCTAAATATCTTGTATCGTGCCCCATGCCATCACTGTTAAAGCAAATGGGGAAAACAGAACAATCACTTATTGAGTTTTTCCAATACAAGTTAAATCGTTGAGGGAGCGTTTCAGTTTTGTCTATCTTAATCGGCGCGAATCTGTTTTTTTCATGTGAATATAATAACAGCTCATTTTTGTCTTTAATGATGCCGAGTTGATGATTTATACAAAACAAAACGGGTGAGTTTTCAAGTTGATAATATTTCTCACTGTAGCCTAGATCTATTGTTTTATATTTATCTTTAGACACATAGACGATTTGATATTTGTGATCTTCACTATACGACAAGAATGCAGATGTATATTCATCTATACAAATTGCAGAAAGAATAGGACCGACAAAGATATCTTTTTGAATAAGCTCTAGTTTCATAAGTTCAATTCAGTTCACTAAAATACAACTTGGATGACAACTTATATTAAATACTAAACTGCCTTACAGATGTGCATCAAGTATAGGACAATTTGAGTGTTTGATTATTTCTAAACATTTATTTTCACAATCCAGTACATACGTCATCTGATGTTATCATTTGTCCTTTTCATTGATGAGCTCAAAAGATAATTGATCAATATTTTTGTTTTTTGCATGAAACGCTGAAAGGCTGGATAAAACAATCACAGCAGTCTGATCTTTCACATTGATAACCATAGATGATGAATATCCACCTGTTCCGCCATTATGCCAAATTACATCCTTGCCATTAGGTGTTTTTAATAAGTGCCAAGCTAAACCAATTTTTAAATCTTTATTGATCTCAAAAGTCGGTGTACGTGTTAAAGCTAACGCCGTATTCTTGGCGTCAAAATGTGCACGAGCAAACTTTGCTAAATCTTCTGTGGTTGAGAGCATTCCACCTGCACCAAACAAAACGTCAAAGTCCCAATTCGGGATTATTTGACCCTCAGCATTCTGTCCTTTGACCAACTGATCAGCGAGATTATTTGAGTTTACAAATGAATTTTTCATTTGATATTGATCAAAAATTTTCTGCTGTAAAAGTGTTTGAAAACTAGCTCCTTGTGATTGTCCAAGTGTATAACCGAGTAATCCTGCACCTAAATTTGAATAAACATATTTTTTTTGTACTGTATTTTCAATTGCTAATGAATCTTGAAGATAATGTTCAATCTGACTTTTACCATAATCTTTATAAGGATTGCTTTGATTAGATAAATCTAGATTATCAGGTAAGCGTGGTAAGCCAGAAGTATGGTTGGCTAAGTCTTTAAATTTCAGTTGAATATCATTTTTAAATTTTAAAGCTGGATAAAACGAATTGATTTCATCCGTTAATTTAATTTGACCTTCATCAACCAGAGCAGCTAAAACAGTTGAGGTAAAGACTTTTGTAATTGATCCTATTTCAAATACTTTATTTTGATTTTCAATCTCTTGAAGCTTGTTATTGGTTTTAATTACACCATAATATTTGACTTTATCCTTATCAAGGATTCCAATCGAAAGCTGAGTATTATTCGGAAAATTTTGCGCATTGGTAAAGATGATGTCTGAAATCTCTTTAGGATACGTGTTCAGTGCATTAACAGTATCGCTTTTTGTCTCTTTTTGTTGTTCATTCGGTTTAAAAAGAAGTCCACTGATGTGATTCTGATGATCGAGCGAAATTTTCACAGTGAACTCCATTTTTTCAGACTTGGTTTTATAAAGTGCATAGTCACCTTGCTGCTCATTCAAAAACACTGTACTTTCAATTTTTCCTGCCTTGTTTTTTAATCCTGAAAAAAATTGTTTTGTTTTTTCAAGCGGCAGCGCTTGTTGCATTTCAGCAGAGAAATCATTAAAAATTTTCTCATACTGATCGGCATTAAAGTTGCTTATAAGCTTGTTCATGACCATTTTATAGTTTTCATTTTGTGCAAATACTGAGGTTGAAGCCATAATTAATAATAAGATTAAAATCAGTCTTTTCATAATGGGTAATAATAATTGTGAATGAGGAAAGATAATTTTTTACAGCACGGATGCAATTAAACTATAGCAAAGATAATTTTTCAATCAAGTATGATAAATGCATTTATAAAATATTTTTTATTCTATCTTAACATCTTTAATAAATAGTATTTTTATTTATATATTATTCACTTATTCTATAACATGATATTAATTTTAAATTATAGATTAAATCTATGCTATTTATTAAAGCGAGATATAAATGATGCACAATGAATAAAAATATGTTGTAGTATTTCAGACATAAAATGATAGGTATTTATCGGATATATCAGCTTTTTAATGGGAATTTCTAAACCAATCATATTTTGGCTATTTTGTTCATCATATCTAAATAACTGATTTTTGGTCATCAGTGAAATATTATTTCCATCATGTTTAGTTCTTGAATTTCATAATATTTCCATTCAGGAACAGTATCAACTATGATAAATTTTGAGAGACAATTTTAGGGTGTGTTGACAAATTCTCACTATTTTGAAATGCGCCTGTCGCATCAAGCGCTTGAACAAGTAGTCGTATGCCAGAACCTCCACTAAATATGCCAATTATTTTATTATTTTTATCGAAATTTAATGTTTTTAAGTGGGTTAGAACACCTCGATCTAACTCATTCGATGTTACAAAAATTTGAGTCTGGTGACATAGAAAAGTAATTTTTTGATTTAAATTCCAAATCGCTTGTAATAAAGTTGATCAAGTTTGGTTTGCGGTTTTAAATGAATTGTTTTAAATCCTTTTCATACAATTAAACATGAAAAAGAGAATGATCAGCTATAGATAAAATGAACCTATTGATCATTTTTCTATGAAAGAGATCTATTATTTTACACATAAATAAAGATCGAATAAATCAACATTTATTCAATCTTTACCGGAACTTAATGATTTAAAGGTATAAATTAACCACAACTTGCTTGGGTAATTTTTTTAGTCACTGGGTCAACAGTAACCGTCACGCGTTCTACACGATAATCCATTGTTACACCTTGATTTGGAGCAACTTTACGAACTATCGTGGCTTGTGTAAGTTGTTTAATTTTAGCTTCAGACATATCATTTTGACCAATCAATTGCGTCGCACGTTCAGCAATACAAGTGCTTTGCATATTTTGTGCTGATTGGTCTTGCGCAGCATTGGTTTGAATTGAAGAGCATGCAGAAATTGCTAAACTTGCAATACCCAAACCGATAATAGCAACATTTTTCATAAAGTGACCCACTCTGAATTTTTTGAATTAAAGCCATAACATAACAAAAAATGATAAGCTTAGAATATTTTTATATAAAACTCATACATTTATCATGCAAATAAAAACCAGTAATACATGATGCATTACTGGTTGTTTAAATTCTAAACCAGTATTGGGGTTTTAGAAGTTAATTACGGTGCGAATTGATTTTCCTTCATGCATTAAATCAAATGCTTCATTGATATTTTCCAAGCCCATTGTATGTGTGACAAATGGTGCAAGTTGAATATCACCTTTCATTGCATCTTCAACCATACCTGGCAATTGGCTACGCCCTTTAACGCCACCAAACGCAGTACCTTTCCATGTACGCCCAGTCACCAATTGGAAAGGACGAGTAGAAATTTCTTGACCTGCGCCCGCAACACCAATAATTACAGATTGTCCCCAACCACGATGTGCACACTCAAGTGCAGAACGCATAACATTGACATTGCCAATACATTCAAAAGAGTGGTCTACTCCCCATCCAGTCATTTCAACAATCACCTCTTGGATAGGTCTGTCATAATCTTTAGGATTAACAAAGTCTGTTGCACCAAACTCTTCAGCCAGTTTGAATTTTTCAGGGTTGGTATCCACCACGATAATACGCCCAGCTTTTGCTTGACGAGCGCCTTGAACAACAGCAAGACCAATACCACCTAAACCAAACACAGCAACGGAATCACCTGGCTGCACTTTTGCAGTGTTGTGTACTGCGCCAATGCCTGTTGTTACACCACAGCCCAATAAACAAACCTGTTCAGGATTTGCCTCTGGGTTGATTTTAGCTAAGGACACTTCTGCAACTACCGTATATTCACTGAAAGTTGAGCATCCCATATAATGATAAATCGGCTCGCCATTATATGAAAAACGTGTCGTTCCATCAGGCATCACACCTTTACCTTGAGTCGCACGAACCGATGTACATAAGTTAGTTTTACCAGATTTACAGAATAAGCATTCACCACATTCTGCAGTATATAGTGGAATCACGTGATCGCCCGGTTTTACCGAAGTCACATCTTCACCAACTTCAATCACAATCCCTGCGCCTTCATGCCCTAAAACAGCTGGAAAAATACCTTCTGGATCATCACCAGATAAAGTAAAAGCATCTGTATGACATACGCCAGTATGCGTGATTTTCACCAAGACTTCGCCTTTTTGTGGTGGAGCGACATCTATTTCCACTATTTTTAAAGGTTGCCCTGGACCAAATGCAACCGCAGCACGTGATTTCATCGCTAAATTTCCTTTTGGTTTGGTTTTTTAACAGTTGGACTACAGTAACCTTTTTTACTTTACAGATTCAACCATTAACTTGATGATATGATTTAGTAAAATCTAAATACTCATTGTAAAAATGAATAATTCAAAGACCTTCTTCGTCTTCATTATGCTGGCTTTTTCAATTACTGGATGTCATCTTCCTATGAATCAATCACAACAAGAACAACAGAGTCAGGTATATCAAGATCATTGGATCACAGAACCACAAGCAAAAAACATGCTAACGCAAGGTTTGACTGCATATCTTGCGATGAATGATGCCTTTCAAAGCATTGCTTCGCGCATACATTTAATTCGAAAAGCAAAATATACACTTGATTTACAATACTATATTTGGGCTGATGATTTTATTGGTAATCTCATGCTCCATGAATTACTCAAGGCAGCTGATCGTGGTGTAAAAGTCCGATTATTGATTGATGATCAAAATGGTACCAAAATAGATCAACAATTGAGCGCACTACTGACTCATCCCAATATCTCAATCAAACTCTACAATCCCTATAAGTTCAGACATTTCCGCGTGATGGACTATATATTTAGAGCGCAACGAATTAATCATCGTATGCACAATAAATTGATTATTGCTGATGGTGCTATTGCCGTGACTGGCGGACGAAATATCAGCAGTGAATATTTTGATGCTAGTGAATCTTTTCAATTTACAGATATGGATGTGTTGTTTTTTGGTCAATCCGTTAATCGTGCCAACGAAGTCTTTACTGAATTTTGGAATTTTGAGCTGAGCTATCCAATTGAGCAATTTATTTCAAAAGGCTCCACACAGGATTTAATTGATTTAAGAAAAAGTTTTGAAAAACTTGAACAAGCTGAGCACTCTACAGATGAAAAAGTAAATTTAGAGCAGAAAGAACTTGCCAATGAGCTGAATCAAAACAAAATCAATTGGGCTTATGCTGATTTCCTAGCAGATTCACCAAAGAAAAGCCTTGGAAAAGCACAAGGCAATGAATTGATTTCTCATCAAATTCATCAACATTTGGGTGATCCAAAACAAGAAATGGATTTGATTGCTGCATATTTTGTTCCGACGCAAAATGGAACAGATTTTATCAGTCAATTTCCAAAGCAAAATGTCAATGTCAGAATTTTAACCAATTCTTTTGTCGCAAATGATGTGGCTTTGGTGCACGCTTTTTATCAAAAATATCGTGTTGATCTATTAAAAAATGGCGCCAAACTCTATGAATTTAAACCTTATATAGAGCGGAAACGCCGTACATGGTATGAGGTGGTTACAGGCAATATTATTCCTAAAAAGGGTAAGAATAAGTCCAGTCTACATGCGAAATTTATCAATATTGACGACAAAGTCTTTATTGGTTCTTTTAACTTAGACCCTCGATCATTCAACATCAACACTGAGGTTGGTCTTGTACTCAAATCAGATCCTTTACAAGAACAAATTTCTGATTTATTAGATCGAACCTTGCTGACTGTTGCCTATGAGCTCCAATTAAATTCTCAAGGGGAACTGATTTGGCTGGACTACCAAGCCGATGGTAAAGTAATCGAACATCATGTGGACCCTGAAACGACAAGATTCCAAAGATTTATGATGTACAGTGTATCCTACCTTCCTCTTGAGTGGATGATGTAAGTTTAATGTAATGACATATTCAGTACCAATCAAGATATCTATCATCGTGGATTTTACAAATAGCATTCAAATAAACAAAGCCCTTTAATCTCTTTGACTAGTTCAATATCTGTATATCCAGCCTGTTTTATACATTGAAAATGCTCATGCTTAGACATATACAGCTCATTGTTATGCATTGCCTCATCGGCAAAAATGTGATCACAAACGAGATAAATTGCATCATGCTTTAATAGTTTTTTAATTTGTTGATGAAACTGACTTGCATATTCTTTATGGCGTAATTCATGTAAAGCTTGATGGATAATCACCGCATCGAATTTATCCAATGAATTGTTCCAATCATCTTGCTTAAAATCCTGAATCACAAATTCAGCTCTAGCTAACTCATCTGAGGATAACTTACTTTTAGAAAGCTCATGCATAGGTTCTGAAAAGTCTAAAGCGGTATAGAAAATATCTGGACACTGACTCAGCAAATGCTTTGCAAAGAAACCCGGACCTGAACCAATTTCCAGCACACAAAAGCTTGACTCATCTTGATCTTTAAATTGCTTATCTTTGTATAAGTTCTGAATAAGATTGACATAATAATCAAAAAACTCATATCGCCATGGTCGTTTCTGATTCACTTCTTCAGCCCATTGCAACGCATCTTGTGGATTTCTTAAATCAATTGGACTAGGTACATCCTGAGTATTCATTGTCCTTTTTCCTTAAAAACAATCAGCAATTGCGTGTTATTTAGGCATATTTTTAAACAATAGGGAAAATGATTCGATAAAAGTTTGTAATTGTTCTTATCTAAAAAATATTTTTGATGATTTCTAGAATATATCGTTTTACTGCAAAACTACTTTTTTGATTGCTATAAATTCAACATATTCATTACATCGTATATTGTATCAAGAATTCTCTATTGAACTGTTTTGTAGCTGTTGAATAGCCGTCTGTAAAATATCAAAAACCTTTTTATCAATACATTGTGCCACATTAAACCGCATGAATTGTTCACTTTGTTCTGCTTGGCTAAAGGAATTTCCGGGTGCCAAAATTAGACCATGCTTTAAACACAGTTTACTCAATTCGGCAGCTTGCACACCATGAGGTAAAGTACACCATAAAAAAATTCCTGCTGTTGGAATAACCCATGGTTTTATTCCCAATGCCTTTAACTTTTGAATTGTTTCATTGCTCAATTTTAGTAATTGTTTCTTTAACCAATCTAGGTGTCGAGGATAACTACTATCCATCAATGCTTGATAAATGATTTCAGCATTTAAATGGCTAGGACTGAAATTTGTCGCGATTCTTAGATCAATCAAATCATCTATAAGTTTAGGATCAGCGATGATATAACCACAACGAACGGCTGCTGAAAGTGTTTTAGTAAAACTTCCTATTTGAATGACATGCTGAAAACCTGCTAAAGATGCATAACGGGGTGCTGGAATATATTCAAAATCAGCAAAAATTTCGTCTTCAATAATCATTAAGTCTGTTTGTTCAACCAGTTTTGAAATTTGATAAACAGTTTGTAATGAAATTGTCGCACCTGTTGGGTTGTGGATTCCAGAATTTGTCAGATAAATTTTTGGTTTTAAGCTTAGCGCTTGCTCAAATTTTGCTAGATCTGGTCCATTTTCGGTAAAAGGAATTGAAATAGCTTGAAGGTGATGTGCCTTAATGAGTGCACGAAAATTAAAATAACAAGGATCATCAATTAAAATCACATCCCCTGCGACCAGTAAGTGTCGAAAAATTAGATCAATTGACTGTGTAGCTGAGTCAGTAATAAGAATTTGATTAAGTTGAAATTTTATTTGATATTGCTCTTTCTTTCGCGCAATCAGTTTTCGCAATTCAATATGACCATGGGGTGTTGCATAATCAATGAGCATTACAGCTTCTGATTTTGCAGCTGTTTTTAAAGCTTTACGTATGGTTTGCTCTGGCATCCAACTGGTTGGCAACCAGCCACATCCCGGTTTAAGCACCTCATTTTTTGCTTCAAGTGATTGCCTTGAAATCCATAGAGGGTCAATTTCACGCTGATAATGTATGTCAGTCTCAATAACAGGCATTGGCTCTGATTTACCTCGTACGTAATAACCAGAACCGACTCGTGATTCTATAACACCTTCCGCAATCAGTCTTGCATACGCTTCCACGATGGTGGAAACCGAACAGTGTAATTGTTTGGCAAGTTGCCTTACTGAAGGCAAACGGGAACCTACAATTAAACTTTTATTTGAAATTTGGTTGTTAATGAGTTGAATCGTTTGTTCTATTTTAGTTTTTTTCACAAAAATTTTCCCCTAACCCATCAACACTCAAAGCTAAATATTCCTCATTGTACTGGTTTTACTTCCATAACAGTTATTTAAAATTGTATTGGACTGTATATGTGTTTATTCAATAAATCGGCATTTAATCAGTATAAATTTATTGAGTGATTTATCATGGATAAAACAAATCTCGGTTGGATTAATGGTTTTATTGGCGTTGCAATATTTGCAGGTTCGCTACCTGCAACACGAGTCGCAGTGATGGGATTTAGCCCAGAATTTCTTACCACAGCCCGTGCAGCGATTGCAGGAATAATTGGCTTGCTCTGTCTGTTACTTTTACGTCAAACCAAACCCAATTTTGCTCAATTTAAATCTTTAATGATTGTTGCTTGCGGGGTAGTGATTGGATTTCCATTATTTACAGCACTGGCATTACAAACCGTATCTTCAGCACATGCCATCGTTTTTGTTGGATTACTCCCCCTATCGACCGCAATATTTGCAGTATTACGAGGCAATGAAAAACCTGCATTACAATTCTGGCTATTTGCGCTGTTGGGAAGTGCCATTGTGATTGGCTTTATGTTTTATGAGAATCGCAATCTAAGCTTCAGTTTAGGTGATCTATATATGCTTGCATCCATTATTGTATGTGGATTGGGCTATGCTGAAGGTGGAAAACTCTCTAGAGAACTGGGAGGATGGCAAGTCATATGCTGGGCTTTGGTGGTATCTTTACCATTAATGCTCATTGGAAGCTTTTATTATTTGCCACAAAGTTTTGAGAATATTCATTGGTCAGAAACACTTGGATTAATCTATGTTTCACTATTCAGTATGCTGATTGGCTTTATATTTTGGTACAAAGGCTTGGCACTTGGTGGAATTGCATCAGTGGGTCAGATTCAACTGGTACAACCATTTATTGGACTAATACTCTCAGCCTTTTTTGAACCGTACCGGGTTTGTCGGAGAGTTTTTTATTTAAGTTAGGCCACCTGACCTAACGGGTTAATCTTATCATAGTACATTGCTTCAAAATCAAAAGGTGATACATAACCTAGTGCACTATGTACACGCTCTTTATTGAACCAATCTACCCAATTTAGTGTCGCAAGTTGTACATCTGCTAAACCTTGCCAATCTGCTTTTAGATATTCAATCACCTCTGTTTTGTATAAGCCATTCACCGTTTCAGCCAAAGCATTATCGTATGAATCACCAGTCGTACCGACTGATGCTCGTAAATTTGCTGCTTCTAAACGATTGGTATAGCGAATGGAAAGATATTGCACACCTCTGTCGGAATGATGAATCACATTCTTTGGCATGCCTCGATCATGCAATGCTTGCTCTAATGCATCGAGCACCATATCTGTATTCATTCGTGTAGATACTTTCCATCCAACAATTGCTCGTGAGAACACATCAATAATAAATGCAGTATAAACCCAGCCTGAATTTGTTTGAATATACGTAAAGTCACTCACCCACAGTTGGTCAGGATGATCAGCAGTAAAATTACGTTTCACTAAATCATCTGCTCGTTTTTGGTCATCTCGGCTACGGGTGGTTTGTTTGTTCTTACCACGCCAAACACCTTGTATACCTAGCTTTTGCATCAATCGAGCAACTGTACAACGTGCAATAACATAACCCTCACGTTTCAATTTTTGCCAAACTTTACGTACACCATATCGACCTGAACTTTCTTTCCAAATACGTTTGATTTGCTCTGCATGATGCAAATCATGCAGAGCACGTTTCGCTCGATGTTCTGGGTTATCAACGAGATCTAAAGCCCGATAATAGGTCGAAGCTGCAATCGGTAAAATTCTACAAATCGCCTCGACTCCGTACAGCTCTTTATTATTATGGATAAAATCCACCATTATTTGTGTGGGCGGTCGAGCTCCGCCTGGGCGAAAAAAGCGGCTGCTTTGCGTAGAATCTCATTGGCGCGTTGCAGTTCTTTATTTTCGCGTTCGAGTTGTTTGATACGTTCTTGGTCTGAAAGCTGCTGTACTTTGATTGGATTCTGTTGATTCAAATACTTCTGATGCCAGGAACGTAGTGTTTCAGGAGTACAGCCAATCTTAGGTGCAATTGCTGTGATTGCAGCCCAATTCGATGGATAATCTTTTTCAGATTCAATCAATAATTGAATCGCTCTTTCTCTGATTTCAGGGGTATATTTTGGTTTTGTCATTGGGACATTCTCTCAAGAAAGTTGGTCTCCGACAAACCCGGTACGGTTCATTTTATTGGGTGAACATGTAAGCTTGGCAATGGTTTTGGTTTGTTTTGCTGTAGTATTGTGTGTAGCGATGGCAAAAAAATTCGCATAACTATTTTATTTTTTTTATCAGTGTTTAAGTCGGTTGATTTTCCTCAATCGACTTAAAGCTTATGTTTATCATGGGTAATTGATAAGCGTTTTGATCAATTCCATTTAAGAATTAGATTGTTTATAAGCCTTGCAGAATAATCCATCCTCTAAATATTGATTTTAAAATTAACTTCTCAATACTTTCTTAAAGTAAGCCTATTTCTTTAAATAAGCTTTTATATGCTTCGGCTTTTTTGTCCAACGCTAAAGGATAAGCTCTTGATGAAGACGGCATTCGGTATAAATTTAATTCTCTTTCTAAGTATCGTGCTTTTGAAGATTGTCCGATCTGAGGTTTTTCAGTTCCTTCAGGCATTGATAACATCAAAGTATCTGTTGCTTTATCGCCAGTGGTCATAATACTTTTACATTCAGGAATATCTTCCAAAAGGTGAGATAAATCTGTTGGTGTTTCAATTTGTAGGAACTTATCCGAAGCATTGCCTTTTAAACGAATAACTTGATAAGCCGTATCAAAAATTGCAATGCCTTTTTCCATTAAAAAACTGCGGATCACAGCTTCTTTAAAGTTTTTGTTGGGTAAATCTAAAAAGTGATCTTTATTCTCAAAGAAAATCAAACCAAAAATCCGCCACATATCATTTTGATAGTTCGGATAGTAAAAATCCATTTTCCAACGTTCTTTTGGCGGTGGAAAGCTACCAAGCATCAATAGCTTTGCGTTTGAAGGTAGAAAAGGTTTAAGTGGATGGGTTTCTATTGTTAATTCAGACATTTATAAATAAGAAATAATTTAAGGATTCTGCTGTGATCTTAACATTATTACTTGCTCAGCCCCTAATTATATATGTCATCACACTGCTTTAAAAACATCTCGAATTTAAACAATTCAGGATCCTGCTTACTCCCCAAAATTTGAATTTTTTTGAATCCTTCAGCCTGTTTAAAAACGCGACTTGAACCTATGTCATCGTTACAGGCACCCCATTTAAGCGTAGATTGGATTTCATCAGAGTAAAACCTAGGGATAAACTGTATTGATTCATCATCAATTTCAATATAAGTAATCAAATTTCGCCCTTCTATTCGAATCTTCTTTAATTCAACATATTTATTGATCCTATAAGGTAGACCTTGATTGGCTTGTTTTAAAAATACTTGAAGCAGATAGTCATCAAAAGCCTGATTATCTACAATTTTATAATCTTGGTTGATAATACCCGCATTTAATAATAAAGCTTCAAGAGCCTCTATTGACTCAAATTCCGTTTTTGAACCATCGGTGCCAGCATAAACATTTACACTTAACAGTAGTGCAATTAGGAGTAAAAACAATCTCATATGTATCTATCTTTGTTTAATAAAACAACTTTATCAATTGTTATACTTATCCAATAAAACCACCCGTAGGTGGTTTAAATACAAAATATACAATAAAGCTCAATAACCATTCGCTTTTAACTTAACTTTGAAAGGCTCTGATTGAGCTTCTACTGCTTCTTTTAGTTCAGGCGTAATTTCAGCCCCCATTTCTTCTAACATTAACAATGCAAATTCAGAAGCACTTTCAGCAAAATCTTGATTATTGATCAATGTCTTAGATAATTTTATATTCTTTGGGAAATCTGGAAAAAATTCATTAAAATCCTTTTTATCTTCAATCCCTAGATAAATAAATCTTCTCCAATCATTAGTTTTAAGATCACGAACAAAGATAACATCTGCTTGGGTCTGCATATTTTTTTTAAACATTTCATCTTGCGATCGAATTGGAACCACACAAACTTCCCCAACGCTAGAGATATAGTTTAACTTTGGTTTTAGCAATGAAAAATCAATATTTTTATAAGAATCATCTTTAGCTAAATCCTGTTGAATTTTTACATCTTCTCTATATTTAGCATCACTGATCCACTCACCAGATGAAAAGGTTTGTCCTTGATGATTAGGCTTTAGTTTACGATCATATTCAATCTGATCATAATAATGAATGATGTCATCAAGTGTGCCATTTTTTAAGATTTCAATTTCTTTATCACCTTGCTGCTTAAAAATTTCATAGCTTTTTTCGCATTGTAAATTTTCTGCAAAAGAAACACTTGATGCTAAAGTTGTTATAGCGATCATTAATAATTTTTTCATGAAATATCCCCCTTAATCTTTTGGGGAATACGATACGCACAATTAACACAAAAATAAACTTTTGCTTAGAAATTTCTTCACGAATGATGCTTCTGAGTGAAATTTAACCTCAAATAAATCAAATCAATTTAGCTCGTCATGTCCTCATAATATGAAACTTCCAATAATATAGTCAAAAAACTTGAATTTGTAACAAATTCAAGTTATGGTAATAAAAATCATTGCACAAATTGATAAATTATTTAATAGTTAAGTTTTTAAAGAATTGTCGAAAGACTAGTTAACTGAATATTTATCAATAATTTCTTATTCACATTAAAAATCAATCTATTATGAACAGTAAATTCGTTACCACATTATTGATGATCTTCGTTCTTTCCGCTTGTAGCAAAGAGCCTGATCAAAATATGTCTAAGCAAACAGATCGCCCTACGGTGACTGCACAATTTGAACAATCAGATGAAATGATTAGTAAATATCTTGATCAGTTGGATGATCCAAATACTACATTAGATGATAAAAAAAGAATCGTATGTGTAGATTATCCTAAGGAATACAAAACAAATTACATGCCGAGTTTACTCAAATTGAATCCAGAAAATTACACAGAAGCCAAACTGCTATCCGATTTGAACATCGCTTTGAGTTATTACAAGGAAAAAGAAAATATCGAATGCAAAAATACACCATCGTGATTTATCGTGATTGAGTTTTTTTGAAATAATTTGGTATAAAAATGTTAAATATTCAACGTTTGGAATACAAAATAGGGAGCTTTTGGCTCCCTATTCTTTAGTTCTTTTCACGATAGTATTGATGTTTCCTTTTTGAGTTATGTTTCCAGTTTTTTCCACCATAGCAAAAAGCAGGTGTATGCTCAGTGGTCCAGGAACACATTAATGCTCTACCGCGTTTTTTTCTTAGTTTAAGAAAATAAGATCTATACTCAATTTCGTGTAAGAAAAAACTACTTTTTTCTTGCTTAACGCTGTAGTGGCGATAATAAGTATCTCGGCGATGTGGATAAATTTCATCATCATAATCACCAGTTAAACCTTTTTTAACAACTTTTACATATTGTTGTTTAAGCCGTTTCAGTTTATCCATATTTCTCTCATTAGGTAGTTAAAACCTAATAGAGAGTTCTTGAGTAATAATTCATATCTTATATTCTTTTTGAATTTCAATCATTTTATCACAAGAATTTGTCAAAAATATACTGTGAAATCTCTTTTGCCCAAAGTTGATAGATGTCTTGACTTGGATGAAATCCATCACTCGCCATTTGCAAATTTAAGGCTTTAAAATGGGCTAAATCAAAATGAATTAACTGGTAATTTTTATTATTTTCAATAAATTGAGCTAATTTTTCATTCATCTTGCTTGAGTATTTTCCAAACAACCATGCTAATGGATTTGGCAAAACTGGAAATAAATTCATTGGTGGTACACCAGTGACCAAAATCAATTGTGGTTTAAATTTGGACTCAATGGTGGCATAAAACTGTTTTTGCTGTTGTATCCATTTTTTCGGGGAACGTAGTTTTGTCACATCATTGACGCCAACAGATGTAATCACAACATCAAATTGTTGGTTTGCTAACTGCTTGGTTCTCTGCAAAACTTGTAAAGTGGTATCCCCTGTTTTTGCTTCAAGTCGATAAGTCACTTCGAAATCTGTACAAACTTCCTTTAAAATTAAACCCAATAATGCTTGTTGCTGATTTTCAACACCAACACCTGCTGCGGCAGAATCGCCTAAAATCAAAATCGATAAAGCTTGACCAGTACCCAAAACGCCACTTCGCAGCCCTTGAGCTTCAGGTAATCTTGGTGTGTTTTTCTTGACTCGATAACCCTGAATAAGTAAAGCAGGCACCAGTACAAATGTTGAAAATTTCAAAAACATAACAATACCCATAAAATTCAATAGATTGAATATCCATCATCGCCAAAGGCAATTTATACTGTCCTAGTTCTTGCATAGGTTTAAAAGTAAATTAAAGTAATCCAGTTCTTATGAACACTTGTTTTCTTTTAACGATAAACTCAAAAGACCCGTTAGGGTCTTTTGAGTAATGAATGCTAATCACAGTTTAAAAGTAAAATGAATCAACCTAATTTATTCACCAATTTTAATGGCAACACTTTCATTGCAAGTCCTATTGGTAACCACGGCCATTGTGGAACATAAGCTTTAACAGGTTGTTTCTCAATCGCTTTAACCAGTAAATGTGAGCCTGTTTCAACATCAACTTCAAAAGGTAGTTTTTTTGCACCTTCGTTGATTTCAGTACGAATATAACCTGGAAAAATCGTAGAGACTTTGATTTGGGTATCAATTAATTCAGCACGAATTCCTTCTGCCAAGGCAGCCACTCCTGCTTTGCTGGCACCATAAGCGGTCAAGTGTTTAGGCATACCGCGGAGAGCACTCATTGAAGAAATCACCACCAAATGCCCGAATTTCTGTTCACGAAAAATCTCGACTGCTGCCTCACACTGTGCCAAAGCTGAAATAAAATTGGTTTCAACAGTCGCTCGGTTAATTTCAAACTTGCCATTTCCAATACGTCGACCTTCACCAACACCTGCATTGACAATGATTCGGTCTAAGCTTCCAAAGTCTTGTTTAAACTCACGAAAGACTTGGAATACCTGTTCATAATTGGTCACGTCCAAGACTTTCGTGATGACTTTGACGCCATATTTAGATTCCAATTCCTGTTTTAAACTGTCAAGTCTTTCTAAACGCCGTGCGCAGATTGCTAAATTATAGCCTTTTTGTGCAAATTCCCGTGCCATTCCTGCACCGATTCCTGAACTTGCGCCAGTAATTAAAATCGTTTTTGCCATGATAAATTCCTTGAATAATTTTTATATTTCTCAGTGTGGTCTTAAATCCATGTCAATAACTGTGGATCTTCAACCTTAATAAAATGATGTTCATTTAAACTGAGCAATTGCGGTTCATTACCCACCAAACGTAATGTCGTCAGGCTGGTATTGGCAATTGCCCAATTCAGTGCGAATGTTTTGTTTGGATTCAATTCCAAAAGTTTACCTGCAACAACTGATATTACTCCACCAGAGGTAAATACGATTGCATAACGAGGTTTGGTTTTGGCTAAATCATCACATAGATTTTGCAATGCACCTTCGACTCGATTCTTAAAATCTGGCCAGGATTCGTCATATTCATGATGATATTCACCACCCGTCCAACGATTGATTGCCCCTTCAAAAATCTTGGCTAAATAAGCACGAGGACTTTTTTCTTTAGCCACATCTTGTTTAAGCAAATGAGGTTCATTAAAACGTGGGTCATATTGAGCAAAAACCTGTTGATGATTAAACTCATTCCAATTGTGATCAGTGACAACGGCAACATCTGGAAAACTTTCAGCTAAAGCAAAATGCGCTGTTTGTTGATGCCTTTGCATGGAGCCTGCAATCACATAAGGCGCTTCTTTCAAAATTTTATCGAAATATTGACCCAATACCTTTGCCTGTAATTCACCATTTGGAGAGAGCTTATCGTAACTTTCAGCGCCAAATGATGCTTGCCCATGACGTACCAAATAGATTGTGGTCATTTCCCTAAAATTTCCTTAAACTTTTCAATGTATTTCTGAGCAACTTCATTGGCTTCAATTTTCTGCATACCAATCAACTTTAGAGCACGAATATGTAAAGCATGGATCACAATCCAAAAATCTTTAAATGCTGGATTATCCGTTTGCTTATGGTAATAACGATAGTAAATTTGCTGTGCAATGACTGCTAAACGGAAAATACCAAAGACTTCATAGAAAGCCCAATTTTCGGGTTTTAGACCTGTTTTTTCTAAATAATATTCAACCACTTCCTTTCGGCTAAACATACCTTTAAGGTGAGTGGGCTGTCTGCGAGTAGACTTAAAGATTTGATTGTCTGTATCTTCAACCCAATATGCCAATGCAGAACCTAAGTCCATAAGAGGATCGCCAATGGTAGCCATTTCCCAATCCAGTACACCAATCACCTGTGTCGGATGCTGAGGGTCAAGAATGACATTATCAAAACGCCAATCATTATGAATCACACAACTGGTCGAATCAGCAGGGATATTTTCATTTAACCACTTACGAACAAATTTAAAGCTTGGTACATTGATGGTATGTGCTTTTTCATAACGTCCATCCCACCCTTCAACCTGACGACGACAGTAACCATCACCTTTCCCCAGCTTTTCCAACTCAGTACCTTTAAAAGGAACTTGATGTAATTCAATCAACTTATCAAGAACATTGACACATAGCTCTCGAACCTGTTGTTCATTAAAATCAAGTTCAGGCGGAAGTTTGGCACGAGGAATGATTCCTTCAATGCGTTTCATCACATAGAAATCGCATCCAATTACTGATTCATCTTGGCAAAGTGCAACCATTTCAGGCAAGACTGGGTAATAAGCTGCGAGCCATTTCTGTACATGATACTCACGTGCCATATCATGTGCAGATTTCGCTTTTGTTCCTTTAGGTGGACGACGCAAAATTAAATCTGCATTGCTATATTTTAAGCGATAGGTCCAATTCGAAGCACCACCAGAATACTGCGTAACTTCTACTGGACCGATAATTTCAGAGCCATTCTCGATCAACCAATTGCCAACTGCACGAATGTCAAGTTCTTCACCTTCACGTACTTTTCCACCAACATCAATAACTGACATGCTTTTTCCCTGAATTTTTTCTGTTTTAAATCAAAAAAACTTTGAACCGTAAGCTAAGTTTGATTTTATATACTGACCGTTTTATGTATAACATCTTTAAGATAAAACAGTCAGCATTCAATCATTAAACTGTTACTTTTTCTTTGAAGCATATCCTCGTTTTTTTAATTCTAATTTTGCAATCATTCCTTTATGAACTTCATCAGGTCCATCTGCTAAACGTAAGCTTCGTGCTTGTGCAAAAAAGCCAGTTAAAGGGGTATCGCGAGAAACGCCCATTCCCCCATGAATTTGGATCGCCATGTCCACCACTTTTTCAAGGACTGAGGGAGCAACCACTTTAATTGCAGAAATTTCAGTAAGTGCTGCCATATTACCTTGAGTATCCATTTTGTAGGCTGCGTACAATGTTAATAGTCGAGCTTGATCAATCGCTACTCGCGCTTCTGCAACACGTTCTAAATTTCCACCCAGTTTCAAAATTTCTTTACCAAAAGCACTGCGGCTCATACCTCGATCAATCATCAATTCAAGGGATTTTTCTGCAGCGCCAATACAACGCATACAATGATGAATACGACCAGGACCTAAACGACCTTGTGCAATTTCGAAACCTTGTCCCGCTCCGCCAATAAAATGACTGACAGGCACACGGACATTATTGAAACTAATTTCACCGTGACCATGTGGTGCATCATAGTCACCAAATACAGGTAACATACGTTCTATCTTCACACCTTGTGTATCTACTGGGACCAGAACCATTGAGTGTTGATGATGACGGTCTTTATTTACATCAGGCGTATGCGCCATAAAGATAATAATTTTGGCATTGGGATCGCCTAAACCTGAAGACCACCATTTACGACCATTTAAGACAATTTCGTCACCATCCACCACAGCTGTTGCCTGCATATTGGTTGCATCAGAGGAAGCAACAGCAGGTTCTGTCATACAAAATACTGAACGAATTTTGCCTTCTAATAGAGGTTGAAGCCATTGTTGTTTTTGCTGCTCTGAACCATAGCGCCAAAGCACTTCCATGTTGCCACTATCTGGAGCATTACAATTAAATACTGTTGGTGCTAGTAAACTACGTCCAGACAGTTCAGCAATATGGGCATATTCCTGCACTGACAAGCCTGCCCCTAGTTCTGGATGTGGCAGAAACATGTTCCAAAGCCCTGCTTTTTTTGCTTTATTTTTAAGAACTTCTAATTGTGCTGGCCATTGCCACGTTGTCCAGTCACTGCCTTGGTTAAGGTGATGAACTTCATTCCAAAATTCTGTTTCTACAGGTTCAATTTCATTTTCAATAAACGCTTTGGTCCGTTCGACATATTCTTTTGCACGTGCTGAAAGCTCAAACATTTTTTATCTTCCTGTAAAAATCTTTTGATCAATATTTGGATAACGACCTTTACTTTACATTAGCTGAAAATTTATTATGAACCAAATGATTTAATTCAATATCAGACTATGAATATGATTCATAATAATACGCATCTAGACCTATCAATTTTCAATCATGTTGATATTAATTTATATCCCCTTTTTATCGCCATCTATGAGCAGAAAAGTATTTCTAAAGCGGCAAAAGTCTTGTTTATTACACAATCCGCTGCAAGTCATGCCTTACAAAGATTACGACAACATTTGCAAGATGATCTATTTGTACGCGTAGGCAGTAAAATGTTACCTACACCTTTTGCTGAACAGATCTATCCCACTGTGCAGAATGCATTATTTTCTTTTCAAGATATTTCTAAACAAAAACAAATATTTGATCCTAATTCAATACAAACACTGAGGGTTGCTGTACATGATGAAATTGAACCGATAATTTTCCCCCGCTTAATTCAACATTTTCAGAAATTGAACTTGAACATCCAATTTTTAAGCACGAAATTAGATCGTAAAAATGTTGTTGTAGATTTGGCTACACAGCAAGTGGATTTTGTGATTGATTTAGAACAAAACTATGGTGAAAAAATTAATTATCAAAACTTAGTTCAAGATCAGTTTGTGATGTGTAGCCAACATAAGCAAATGAATCGTAAGCTTTATTTTTCATCACCGCATATTGGAGTGTCTTCACGCCGTACAGGTGTGCTCTTGGAAGATATATATTTGAATAAAGAACAGTATAATCGACAAATTTTTTTACGCTGTCAGCATTACTCAACTGCGCTGCAAGTTTTAGCACAATATCCTGAAGCGATTTTAACAATTCCAAAACAGATTTTGTCGCATCTGAATATTGAAGATTGTATTCATGTTTTTGATATTCCAGTTGATTTACCTGTTTTAAATATGGGCATCTATTGGCATCAAGCCTTATGTGAAAATTCTAGACATACTTTTTTAAGAGATGAAATTTTTAAAATTTTTGCTTAGGCTATTTTAGTAATGAAAATTTTATATAAACATCATTAAGACTTAACTCATACCTCATTAAGTCATGATCTCGTTCATTTTAGTTATTCCATTATTTTTGGTCCTTAACATAAATTTAAAATTTAAATCATTTACGGATGTTGAGTTGTTTGCTCACATCAAAATTTATTGTTGAGAATGTGCATCTTTAATTAATTTGAATTCGCCAGATTAAAAACTAAGTATTTTTAGTCGCTTATCCAGTTTAATACGATTAATATTATATCTAAAATGCTTAGGCTATTTAGATCAACATGACTAGCATTGCTTATTTACCCTTGTTTATATTTTTGTTTTTGACTAAAATAGCGCCGAAAATTTAAACATTCTTAATAAAAACAACGTATAGGAAACTTATGAATCCTCTTGAAACTCAGACTTCAATGTCTCAACCCCACCCTGCTTCGTTTACCCCCAATAAAGATAACCCATTTTCACCTAAAGGGCGTTTTGGTCGCCTGTCTTATCTTGCTTGGTTATTTATTATCAGTATGCTCTATACATGTGTACTGTTTATTATTGCTGGTATTGCTGTTGTCGCGCTCATGCAAACAGGAAGTCAGAATCCAGCTGCTTTATTGCAATCTGGCTTAGGCTATTTTGTTATTTTCCTCGCTGTTGTTGTGGTTATTGCTTTTACCGTAGTCAATATTTGTATCGCGATCCGACGTATCCATGACTTAAATAAAAGCGGCTGGCTATGGTTGTTATTTTTAATTCCTCTTGTGAATATTTTCTTTGGTATATATGTGATGTGCGCCAAAGGTACTGAGGGCAATAATAACTATGGTCCGCAACGACAAACCGAACAAACAGAAAAGTTACTCGGTAGCTTATATGCTGTTTTCTTAGCTATTTTTATTGTGGCATATGGTTCGATTGCAGTATGGATGATTTCAATGCAAGGCAGCATGCCACAAAGCATGGATAGTATGGAAATGACTGAGCATGATACGTCTAACTTAGAACAAGAACTTGCGCAAGCAGCTCAAGAGCTCGAACAAACAAGTGATGAGATCGAACAATCAGCACATGATTCTGAACAAAGCACTGAAGCAGCAAATCAAACTGAAAATGAAGATACTCATTCCAACACACAAGAAGTCAATCAAAGATAATGCTTCCTAAGTATTTAAAAGAGGTCTAATCAAGACCTCTTTTTTATTGAGCAATCATAATCATTATTTCAATTTTTCAGATTGGTTAGGGTGTGTTGACACTTTTAGATTAAAAAATAGCGAAGTAGTAAAATTAAATCGCCAAACCCAATTCTACTATTCGCTATGCCTCGTACCATGTTAACAGATCAACACTGGCAAAAGTTGAAAGCTATTTTGCGTAATTTATCCATTCATCTCAACTCAAATTTAAGAAATTTTATTGAAGCGATTCTTTATAGGATTAGAACTGGGTGCCCTTGGCGTGATATCCCCACTTGCTTTGGACAACCCAACTCTATTTTTAAACGTTTTAATCGTTGGTCTAGCAGTGGTAAGTTACTCACTATATTTAAATTATTATCGCTGAATACAGATATGGAATGGCTGTTCATCGATGGTTCTCATATTCGCGCTCATCAACATTCAGCGGGTATCGCTGATCAGGCAATCTCTAAAAGTGCTGGAGGAAACTCCTCCAAAATACATTTAGTTGTAGATTCAAATGGGAATCCTATTGATTTCATTATTACTGATGGAACGACACATGATGTTAAGGTCGCACCTGATTTAATTTCAAAACTCAATTTAAATGAGGCAGAGATTGTATGTGCAGATAAAGGCTACGATTCAGAGCCATTAAGACAGCAGATTAGAGCAACTGGAACAAAAGCGAATATACCTAAAAAATCCAATAGCCAATCAAACAATGACCATATGGATTGGTATTTATATAAAATCAGTCACTTAGTAGAAAATATGTTTTGTAGGTTAAAGCAATTTAGAGGGATAGCCACTCGATACGACAAGTTAAAACGGAACTATGAAAGTTCTGTTGCATTAGCTTGTATATTTTTATGGCTCCCCTTGTAGGTTAAATTATGAACCCTAAATGTCAACAGACCCTAATTAAAGAAAATTTAGCTTGATTTTCACGGCGTCTTACTCAACGAAAAAATTTGTCATCTTTTATCTAAACAAAAAGAACAAAGCATTGATTGGTTTGTAGCGCATGAGTGATACATCACCTACGCAAATCTATTTAAACTTTAGATATAAAGCGTGGCAATGGAAGCTTTATATTATTCAACAATAGCTTGACCGCATAGATTTTATTGATCAAGAGAAATTATAATTTACGCTATGAGTTTTCCAACGGATTGAATATATGAAAAAGATCTATTGATTTAAATAAAAAATGAGGAATAAATTCCTCATTTTCATTTGTTCTAAAAATTAAAATTTAATATGCCCATTGAATCAACATTCTAAAAAAACCTGCAATGATGGCTAACGTTAAAAAACCACCAAGCCATAACAAAATAAACCACTGTGTTTGAGAAAGTTTCAAAATTCACGACCTCGCTACTGACAATGTATCTGGTTTCAATCAACCCAACGATCAATTTAAATCGCTGAGTTTTCTATCTTCTAAAAGGTTTATTGCATGAATCAGTGATAACCCTCATCCCCAATACGCACTTTGTCTCTAAACACCCAATATGAAAGCCCGGTATAGATCAAAATAATGGGGATTAAGATTAAAGCACCAATTAAGGCAAACAATTGACTGCTTTGTGGCGCTGCAGCATCCCAAATCGTGATAGATGGAGGAATAACATAGGGCCATAGACTGATGATAAATCCAGTATAAGCAAGGAATACCAAAGCTAAGGTATAGATAAAAGGACTGAGTTCATTATGTTGTTTACATGCACGTAAAATCAGAACAGTAAAGATCACCACCAAAATTGGTACAGGGCTGAAATACATCAATTGAGGCTGACTAAACCAACGTGCGGCAATTTCAGGATGTGCCATTGGTGTATAAATACTGACAGCGCCAAAAATGAGTAATAATGCAATCACTAACTTCGGCATGAGTTGATACATACGATGTTGCAAATCAAGCTCAGTTTTAAAAATCAACCATGCGCAACCCAAAGCAGCATACAGTACAACCACACCAAACCCAGTAAAAATCGTGAACGGCGTCAACCAATCTAATCCACCACCTGCATACATATGATTTTCAACTTTAATCCCTTGAATATAGGCACCTAAAATCATACCTTGGAAAAAACTGGCAAGAATTGAGCCACCAATGAAAGCCTTGTCCCATAAATGTTTGGTTCTATTGGCTTTGAAACGAAATTCGAAAGCCACGCCACGGAAAATTAAAGCCACCACCATCAAGATAATTGGCATATAAAGTGCGGATAATACTGTGGCATAGACCATCGGGAATGCAGCATATAAACCCGCCCCACCCAAAACCATCCATGTTTCATTACCATCCCAGACAGGGGCAACCGTATTCATCATCACATCACGTTCTTGTTGATCCTTGAAAAATGGGAACAGAATTCCGATTCCCAAATCAAAACCATCCAGAACCACATAAATAAATACACCAATGGCAATAATGACAATCCAAATCAGAGATAAATCAATCATTATTTAGGCTCCTGTTCGTTTGAATCAACACTTTCATCTACACTGGTCAGTGGTCGTTTCGATGCAAGAATCACAGCTTCTTCACTATGTGCTTGACCTTCAGGTGTTGAATAAATAAATTGCGGACCTTTATGCATCAGTTTCAACATATAGTAGATGCCAATTCCAAAAACAACACAGTAAACCACTACAAAAATAATCAGTGTTAGACCGACTTGTTCAGCAGATACAGGTGATAAAGCATCTTTCGTGCGCATCACGCCATACACAACCCACGGCTGACGACCAACTTCAGTGGTGAACCAACCTGCAAGCAAGGCAATAAAACCCGATGGTCCCATCACAAAAGCAAAACGATGTAACCATTTGTTTTCGTATAGCTTACCGCCCTTGCGTAAGAACAAAGCAAATGCTGCAAGTAAAATCATCAGCATCCCTAGCCCAACCATGATTCGGAAGCTCCAAAACACGATGGTCGAATTAGGACGATCTTCAGGTGCGAATTCTTTTAAGCCTTTGACTTCACCATCCATCGTATGGGTCATGATCAGACTACCCAAATTTGGAATACCGACTGCATATTTAGTTTCTTCAGCCTGCATATCAGGAATCCCGAATAAATATAAAGGCATACCTTCACCTTTATTGGTTTCCCAATGTCCTTCAATCGCCGCAAGTTTAGCAGGTTGATGCTTCAGGGTATTTAGACCATGGTTATCACCGATTAAAACTTGCAATGGCGCAAGGATTAAAATCATCCACATTGCCATAGAAAATGAGGTTTTGACCAAAGCATCACGGCGACCTTTGAGTAAATGCCATGCTGCGGTCGCTGCAACCAACAATGCTGAAACTAGGAATGCGGCAGCAGCCATATGTGCTAAGCGATATGGAAATGAAGGATTAAAGACAATGGCGAACCAATCTTGTGGAACGATAATGCCATTTTCAATCGTGAAACCTTGTGGCGTTTGCATCCAACTGTTTGAGGATAAAATCCAAAACATTGAAATACAGGTACCCACCGCAACCATTGCAGTTGCAAAAAAATGCGCCCGTGGACCTACACGTCCCCAACCAAACAACATGATTCCAAGAAAGCCAGCTTCAAGGAAAAATGCACTGAGTACCTCATAAGCCAATAAAGGACCTGTGACAGAACCTGCAACACGGGAAAACTCACTCCAGTTGGTTCCAAACTGATAGCTCATGACAACGCCTGATACGACGCCCATCCCAAAAGCTACAGCGAAAATTTTCACCCAAAATTTAAATAAATCTTGATATACAGGATTTTTTGTCTTGAGCCAGCGCCATTCTAAAACTGCCAAGAAACTTGCCAATCCGATTGAAATTGCAGGGAAAATAATATGAAAAGACACTGTAAAGGCAAACTGTATACGTGCCAATTCTAAAGCTGTTAATCCTAAATTCATGACATCACCTTATGCATAGATAAAGGTTGAGTATTGAATGCTTCTCGCAATATTTTTTGTTTTGCCAGATCAGCATACGCCTGAAATTTAGCCATAGTCTGTTGCTTTATGTTTTCATTCTGAACGATTAACCCTAAAAATTGCATGCAAGGGATCATTTCCTGCCATTTGAGGAAAATTGAATACATCATGGTGATTCTCTACATCATAAATTCGAAATAGCATCCGATTGTTTTACATGCTTAAAATTAAACATTTCAAAGCAATGGATGGATGAATATGTTTATGTATAGCGTATCGGTGGGGCTCGCCCTTGAGGAATAAGAAATAAACGCTGTAATTCAAAATAGACATGTTGGAAGGCTTCAACATAAGCCAATAAGCGTATTTGTATACGCACCAATATTTCTTTTACGCCAATTTCAGGTGGCATCACCAAATTACCATAGACCACGCAATACTGGCATTGATGGTTCATATCATGATGATCATGACCTGAAGATGTTGCCTGTTGTGTCTGATCTAAGTGTAAATAGTGATGAATAAAGCTAGATTCTTGCTCATGATGACTATGTGCATGTGTTGGACGTAACAAAGATTGAGTGATGTCTTCACAGACCGGAGCAATTTGATATTGTTCAGGCAAGAGCGGCTGTAAAAAAACCGCAAGCTGTAAAAATACTGTTGCAAATGCTAGCAACAAACCACTGCGTCTTAACACAATTGATTGCTCATATTGACAGAGATACGAAAAAGGAAAATGTCACTTGATGCAGTCATTCTTAATCTGTGGTCAATAATGACTGAATAAAAACCAAGCACATTACTCAACTTTTCTTATATTACTATAGTACATTTATTTTGTTATTCAAAGCTTCTTTAGCACTATTTTAGCAATACTTTGCACTTTTTTTCATTTAGATTTTCTATATAAATCATCACTCGAATAGATACATTGATTAATTTATAAACTACATAAGATAAATGATAGTCAGTCTTTCTATAAAGCGGATTTTAGCAACGGCTAAAACGACGGCGATACTCCAGTGGTGTCAATCCTGTCTTCTTTCTAAATAATCGTCTAAAGGAACTTGGATCAAGATAACCAACACTTTGCATAATCATGTCAATGGATTGTTCTGTTTCCTCTAAACGCTTTTGCGCGGCTTCAATACGAATCGCCTGAATATAACTATTCGGTGGTACACCTAAAGCTGTTTTAAAACGGCGAATCAAAGTCCTCAAAGTCACATTAAACTGCTGTGCTAAAAAAGCGATGCTGATCGGCTCTGCAAAATTAACTTCTATCCATTGTTGTATACGCTGCACCAATTCATCATGATGAAGATTAGAAATTTGTAGAATTGAATAAGACAGTTGACTACTACGACGATAATCAATCACAAAAGACTTCGCTGTTTGAATCGCAATTTCAAAACCATAAAAATGTTCAATCAAATGCAAGCCCATATCAAACCATGCCAATCCTCCACCAGCACAATAAATATGTTCAGAGCGAGTAATTAATTGCTCAGTCTTTAAATTAACATTTGGATAACGGCGATCAAATAAATCTTTAAACCCCCAATGTGTTGTAGCTAGACGTTGATCTAAAATCCCAGCCTCTGCTAAAAAGAAATTACCCGTACACATACCGACAATCATCCACTGTTGTTGGTTTGCATATCGAATAAAGTCTATTACTCCTTGCTGTTGGCTAACAATCTGTTCAATAGAAGCCCCTATCGTCGGAACAACGATGACATCCGTAGCTTGAACCGCATGAAAGGCGATGTCAGTCTGAATCTGTATACCGTTTATACATTGAATAGCATCTCCGTTTAAACTGGCAATTTGGACTTGAAAGAGTCTCTGAACATCTTGGTTCTGAATACGATTCCAACTGGCTCCAGTCATTGAAAATAAATCAACAATACAGGTCAAAGCTGAAGCCAAAGCACCATCAAACCCAACCACGGTGATTTTAATCATGACTAAAAATACTGTAAGAATAATAATGTCATTTATAGCACTGATGATGTCATTTTTGACAAGTCTTATGTTGATATTTTTTGATTAAGCTCGTTTCAAAATAAAAGTATTTAAAAAGGAATTTTTATGTCGTCATTGATTCATGCTAAAGATCTCAACTTTTTGCTCTATCAAGTTTTCGAAGCAGAACAGTTAACTGAATTAAACCGCTACAAAGAACATGATAAAACCACCTTTGACAGCATATTAAATACCGCACAAGGTATCGCAACAGACTATTTTGTCCCGCATAATGCCAAAGCCGATCAAAATGAGCCTATTTTTGATGGCGCGAATGTCAAAACAATTCCTGAAGTTAAAATTGCATGGCAACAATATGCTGCTTCAGGTTTATTGTCCGCGCAGCATGATTATGAGCATGGTGGGATGCAACTTCCCACTCTAATACATATGGCATGTCATTCATTTTTTATGTCCGCCAACCCTTCTACAGCAGCATATCCATTTCTCACTGCTGCCGCAGCAAACCTGATTCAAGCCTTTGCTGCACCTCAACACAAACAAATCTTTTTACCCGCAATGTTTGATGGTCGATTTGCTGGAACAATGGCACTCACGGAACCAAATGTCGGTTCTTCATTGGGTGATTTGACCACCAAAGCGATTCCGCAAGCAGATGGTAACTATCTGATCAAAGGTCAGAAAATGTTTATTTCTGGTGGTGATCAAGATATTACTGAAAATATTGTTCATTTGGTTTTAGCAAGAATTCAAGGTGCGCCGCAAGGCGTTAAAGGAATTTCACTGTTTATTGTGCCAAAGTTTAAAACACATTTAGATGGTTCTGTAGCAGAATCGAATGATGTCCATTTGAGTGGTTTATTACATAAAATGGGCTATAGAGGGACAACTTCGACTGTGCTTAGCTTTGGTGAAAATGATCAATGCCAAGGTTATCTTATTGGACAAGCTGGTGATGGCTTAAAATACATGTTCAAAATGATGAATGAAGCACGCGTTGGTGTAGGTCTGGGTGCAGCGATGATTGGTTATCGTGGCTATTTAGAATCTTTGAACTATGCAAAAAATCGACCTCAAGGTCGATTGGCTGAGGAAAAGGACCCATCCAGCAAACCTGTCAATATTATTGAGCATAGTGATGTAAAACGAATGTTATTGGCACAAAAATCTTATGTAGAAGGAGGATTGGCTTTATGCTTATTTGCTGCACGTTTGATTGATGAACATCAGGCAGCGGACAATACAGACAGTGCGATTCTTTTAGACTTGATTACACCAGTCGTGAAGTCATTCTCCTCCGCCTATGGTCCAAAAGCCAATGATTTAGCAATACAAGTGCTTGGCGGTGCTGGATATACAAAAGACTATCCTGTCGAGCAATGCTACCGTGATAATCGCCTCAATCCGATTCATGAAGGTACCTATGGCATTCAGTCCTTGGACTTATTGGGGCGTAAACTATGGCAACATGATCAACAAGGCTTAAAATTACTGTTGCAACGTATTCATCAAACGCTTGATGAAGTCAGTGATGATGCTACCCGCGAAATTGCTACTATATTCTGTAAGCATTTAGCCACGATTGAAAAAACCACCAATATACTCGGCGCTGCACTTAGACAAGGCAAAACCAAACAAGCCCTTGCCAACTCAGCACTCTATCTCGATATGTTTGGAAAGTTACTGGTTGCTTGGTTATGGCTTGAGATGGTCAATAAAGCAGTAAAAGCGTTTAAAGAATCAACGCATCAAGAGGATATAGATTTTTTAGCTGGAAAAATTCAAGCAGCACGTTATTTTATAATGTGGGAACTTCCTGAAATTGAACATCAAGCCAAACTTCTAATCAGCTTCGATGAGACATGTTCAATGATGCAAAATGAGTGGTTTTAAATTCAAAACAGTTCAATGAAAGCACCTTAACTGCAAAGTTAAGGTGCTTTTTTAATAGGTATTTAAGTTATTTAAACACTTTAAAACGCACAGCATCATCCATATATGTTTTTTCTGACGCATCAGCTTCAATTGAACCAAACACCAACTGCGCACGAAGTTTCCAATTTTTAGGAATATCCCATTCAGCATGAACTTGCTCATCTACAATAGGATTATAATGTTGTAAAGAAGCACCTAAGCCATCACTATTTAAAGCGGTCCATGTTGCAAACTGTGCAATCGCGGTAGAATGTTCTGCCCATACTGGAAAGTTATCGGCATAAGAAGGAAATTGCGCTTGCAAATCTTTCACGACATCTTGGTCTTCAAAGAATAATACTGTTCCAAACCCTGCAATAAAACTATCCATTTTTGCTTCGGTTTTTAATGCACTTGCTTCATCTTTAGCATAAGTTTTGAGTTGGGCTTTGACAAAATTCCAAAATTTTTCATGTTCAGCATTAAACAAAATCACCGCTCGAGAAGATTGCGAGTTAAAAGACGATGGACTTTGTTTGATTGCTTGTTGAATGAGATCAGAAAGATATTCTGGAGATTGATTGACATGACGTCCAATCGCATAAATGGTACGGCGTTTATGAATTAAATCTAAAAAAACATTCGACATGAATTAAAATCCTTGGATATATCCTCGGGAAAATCCGATAGCACTAAAAATATTGTGAAGATATTTTAAAAAATCATTAATTTCAATGAATTGATAAAATCTGAAGTATTACAACATAAATAAGTGACTTATGAATATCTGATTTCAATATAAACTTTGAATAAAAACAAATCATCAACATTAACTACTCTTCGATCACACACCAATGTTTTCTTAATGGATCCATTTGATTTTTATCAGAACAACATGTTTGCTATTTATACAATTTTTCATCTTTATTACACATAAGTATCTTATTTTTGAATAGCGTCCTTATAATCTTCTGCAATCAAAAGTTCTAAGCTTTTATACTGCTTTAAAAAATCAATGAGTTATAAATGAAAGTCTTAAATTTAATGGGTCTACTCAGTTCAATCTTTATTCTATTTTTTATTATCTATTCATTATAGCCACTTAATATAATCAGCCCCTAAAATGACACCGTTATAAGT
This sequence comes from Acinetobacter sp. Tol 5, assembly GCF_019702905.1. Lineage (NCBI taxonomy): Bacteria > Pseudomonadati > Pseudomonadota > Gammaproteobacteria > Moraxellales > Moraxellaceae > Acinetobacter > Acinetobacter sp. Tol 5. Next base: position 2,352,883 of record NZ_AP024708.1, read on the forward strand.
TCAACAAGAACAGTAATGACTGCCCTTGTGAACGATGATGTACTTTCGAGATTTAATTAAAAATGTGCATTTAATACCTTTGCAGATACAGTGTTTTTCCAAAGCTCACGTAATGTCGGCAAATAAAATTTTTCACCAAGATCAACCAACTCAGCATCAATCAAGGCATGTGTTTCATGCATAAATAAATAATCTAGCTCAACCGTAGACAATTGCTGCTGTTGTTTGGCAAATTCTTTACGCTTGGCTTGTGCTTGTTTAAGCAGTTGATCAGCAAAATCCTTGGTTTTATATTGACTGATTGCCTGTAATCGTAGTTCGATCACGCCCCAACCTGTCAATAGTTTTTTAAAGGTTTCAAAGTCTTCACTGGTCGATTCCCATGTCATTTTTTCTAGATCTTCATCTTCTGGGAGTACAGGAAGTAAAATTTCCATCACACTAGGAAAAATCTTTTTGAAATTTAAAATAAATTTAACAGGATGTTCACCAGGATAATCTTTAAACTGAACATGTTTCTGGGCATCTGTTAAATAAATAGACAACATTAAAAAATCCTTAGTTAAGACACTGTTTCAAATGATTTATTCATAAAATATAAAATACAAATAAGTAAAGAACAGCAAAAAATGCAATCTCACAATTATAACAGTATATTCAATTCTAATTTAAGTATTAAAAACTCTTTTAGGCATTTTGGATGATTAAAAAACCACTGAGTATGATGATTTTTTAATCCACCCGATTGAAATTTTTTGCATGGGGTATGCTCTGACACCGCTTGGTCAATCGCTGAAAGCGCCTTTTAATGCCTTATATGATTGGACTGTAGAAAACATGGAAATGATTCGAACGTATCAGTCTGATTATGACAGTAATGATAAATCAGTCATTAAATGAGAATCACTAAATGAGAATGAACAATGTGATTAGATCTATGATGAAAAAAAAAGCTGAATTAACAAATCGAGTATTCAGTCCATTCATCATCAGTACAAATTAAACCAAGCAGTTTTTGATTTGATCGTTTTAATACATCAAACTAATGCTTAAATCATAAAATCTCATGGATGCTAAATCGCTAAATGAATCACTGCGATTAAATTATTCACATTAAATATCAGTAATTTAAAAACACTCTCTATAATTTATTGTAAATCTTTTTAAAAAATCACCATCGGCATTGTTGAGTTGATAAATAAAATTGCCACGCGTCGTTTTTTTAAAAACTTCTGACTCAAGTAAGTCATCTTTTTTACACATATTTTGCTTAATCAAACGCTGATATTTTTGATCATCAAATTTTTTTGTTAAATCCTCTGTAGACTTAATATCTTTCATATCAGATTCAATCCACAATCCATCGCTAATCAGCATAATTCGAGAAACAACAAAGTCGCGTTCTGATTGATCCGTGGCAATGTTCTTAAAATTGTGATTAATTGCTTTGACCAACATGTTGTAAACATTGAGATCAATGATATTAAATTGCTCATCTACTGCCCCACTTTGCAAAAAAGGTTGGTCTAATGGGCTTTGAGCATTTAATTCAGCACATATTGATAGGCTGAGTAAGAAAAATAAATAACGCATTGTTTGTTCTCATTATTTAAGTCGTTGTTTAAACCATTATTCTATTCATATAGAGTTCATCTATAGAATATTTATAACACATGCTAAAGAAATGATGAATCTATTTGTATCAAACCGCCATCATGAATTTTGGCTCAGTCTTAGCCCACTATTCCAACTAATTTACTGCGTTTTTTTTATTAAAGAACATCTGTATAGTATCCCTGACCATTGAAGAGAGTGGTCAACACGACAATAAAGAAAGTGGATACTGACCTGCAGGAAGCAGGTCTATTTTTTCCATTTACAAGAAAATTAACATTAATTTCATCTGAAAATTCCTTGATATTTACATAAAAATATATGATTAAGCGTGTTTTGTGTAACAATCAAAGCTCACTCCTTAAAAAGAGAATCAAAGATGGAGTCTGTTCGACTTTTATATGTTAGTAAAATTGCTAGAGTAGATTCAGGTTTAAAGCAAAATTTAATCAATATCTTAGACGAAGCAATTGATTTTAATTATCGTAATGGAGTTACTGGTGTGCTCTATTATGGACATGGATATTTCGTCCAATGTTTAGAGGGAAATAAAAACATCATTGATGATTTATTTTATAATCGAATTGTCAAAGATGAACGGCATATCAATTGTGAAATCTTATATTATGCAGAAAATCAGACATGCTTATTTTCACAATGGACGATGAAATTTTCCCCAATCAATAAAAATATTTCAGAATTTTTTATGCAGTATCATTTAGAAGCGTTCAATCCTTACTTACTCACTGACGAAACAACAGAAAAATTTATATCTATTTTGGCTTGTGAACCTGAATATCATGTCAACGAGTTTGTTGCATAAGCCTCCTTTGTAACAGAACCACCACATGATTTTTAATCATAGAGGTGGTTTTTCAGACTGAACTTAAATTGTTTTCTTTTGATCTATTCGAAGTTGCCGCTGTCTTTCCTCTTCATTAATTCGTTCAAGACGCTTTGCCCAATATTGGAAGGCATATTGATATTTGGCAAAAAAAGCAAAAAACATAAAGGTTAAAGCAGGTTTTAAAACAATTTGTTCTGCTTCACCCGTTACCCTGTCATAAATACTTTGACCTAGAGATAAAAAAGTTAGAACCATAAACATAAAAAAGCTTAATTTTAAAAAATTATCGAAACTTTTTCCTTTAAACATTTTATCAAACATAATTAAGAATACATCTCATTATCATATAAATTATAAGTATAAAATATTTAAGGACTTTTACAAGCTCTATAGATGTACGGCGTAGGATTTCTCAAAATTTTCTTTAAATTTAACTTGCTACGTAAAGTTTCATATACTTACGTGCCTCACGCTTCAACTACATTTTTTCACACAACAAATAGAATAATGCTTCATGATAAAAAATAAGCACTTAATTAATTTGAGGTTAATGAATATGTCAATCGATAACAATCATTCTCCAACTGAAGAAAGAATTGAGAAAGCACAAGAAAAGCGTCGTATTCCGAAATATATTTTATTTATAGTTGCATTATTTTTAATCGCAATTATTGTCTATATGCTCTCTACATGGCGAGGTTAAGCGGATAAGCATTGTTTTTAAATTTCTAAACGAGCAACTCAACATAGTCATACGCTATTCAACATTGATATTTATTGTATAAAAAAAGGGCTAAAAATTTTTAGCCCTTTTTTAAATTTTTCAGCTACTTAACGTTTGGATGTACCATTTTTTCAGGTTGAACCACTTCGTCAAATTGTTCTGGAGTGACAAAGCCTAGCTCTACAGCGACTTCTTTTAAGGTTTTATCTTCTTTATAAGCAGTTTTCGCTACTTTTGCTGCATTTTCATAACCTATTACAGGATTCAGTGCAGTCACCAACATCAACGAGTTATGTAAAAAATAATCAATTTTTTCACGATTTGGTTCAATGCCTACTGCACAATGCTCATCAAAACTATTACAAGCATCACCAAGCAACTGCACAGATTGAACAAGATTATATGCAATAACAGGCATATACACATTTAACTCAAAATTACCTGCCGCACCTGCAAAATTGATCGTTGTATCATTCCCCATCACTTGTGCAACCACCATCGTCATTGCTTCACACTGCGTAGGATTCACTTTGCCTGGCATGATACTTGAGCCTGGTTCATTTTCAGGAATACGCAGCTCACCTAAACCACAACGAGGACCACTCGCCAACCAGCGGATATCATTGGCAATTTTATTAAGACTCGCAGCTAAAGTTTTTAATGCGCCTGACGCGAATACAGCTGCATCACGCCCTGCAAGTGCTTCAAACTTATTAGGGTTGGTAATAAATGGAAGACCAGTTAATTTAGCTAATTCTTCAGCAGCTTTTTCGGCATAGTCAGGATGAGCATTTAAACCTGTTCCCACGGCAGTACCACCTAAAGGTAACTCATACAACCAAATCAAAGCTTGCTGTAAGCGCTTTAGTCCATGATCCAGTTGCGACACATAACCACTGAACTCCTGCCCAAGTGTCAGTGGTGTAGCATCTTGTAAGTGTGTACGACCGATTTTGACAATATCATTAAATTCTTCAGATTTACGATGTAATGTGTCACGTAAACGTTTGACTGCTGGAATGAGTAATTCATTGATTTGTAATGCAGCAGCCACGTGGATCGCTGTTGGAAATGAATCATTGGTAGATTGGGCACGATTGACATGATCGTTAGGATGAACAGGTTTTTGTGAACCTAAAGGATTACCGAGTTTTTGATTGGCAATATTGGCAATCACCTCATTACAGTTCATATTGCTTTGTGTACCAGAACCCGTTTGCCAAACCACTAAAGGAAATTGACTATCCCAATTTCCAGCAATCACTTCGTCAGCTGCTTCTACGATATATTGGGATAATTCTTGCGGAATTTGATTGAGGCTCGCATTGGTAATCGCTGCAGCTTTTTTAACAAGTCCCATTGCTTTAATCATAGGACGAGGCATATGTTCGGTGCCGATCTTAAAGTTTTCTACACTGCGTTGAGTTTGTGCTCCCCACATCGCCTCACTAGGAACTTCAACTTCACCCATTGTGTCGTGCTCAATACGTGTCTGCATTTTCAACCTCTTAATCGTCCGAATTTAATTTTCAAGTGACAGCTTATAATGTGATCATCTTTATGCAATGAATACAAGCCATTACCCCAGCGAAATCCTATGCTAAACAAATAGGCAATCAATGTAAATGATAATTATTTACAACTATGCATTTTCTACACATCAACAATTATTCAAGGTATTTTGGTAAAAACGCCATTCATCTTGAATCATTTGTTTAAGTGAGCGCTTTGCCTCCCACTTTAAAACATCTAACGCTTTATGGCTATTCGAAGCCACTTGATCAAGTTCATGTATTTGGTAAACCGCATCAATTTGATGAATTTGCTGTGCAGTTACATCCTCGATCGTATTGATTAAATCTTGAATCGAACTTACAGTCCCTGAAATATCAAAACTTTCACAGACATTGTTCTGCTCTTGTAGCCAATAGATACTGGACTGGATCGCATCACAAACATCAAGTACATGTACAAAACTACGCTCAGTGGTTTTATCTTGGGTATTGGCGTGACGGTGAACTTCAATCAAATCTCGCTGTTGTGCAGCGACCTGCAATGCTAATGGCACAATATTTTTCGGTAGTGGAGTAACAAACTCCCCCAATACACCATGTTCAAAAGCACCAACCACGTTGGATACCCTAAGCGTTGCAATTTTCCATTCCTGATCCGTTCTAAAGGTGTCCTTGATGATTTCTTCAATCATCTGTTGAGATTTAATATAAGGATTCGGATAAGAATAATTAAAAGCAATTTCTTCGTTTAAATCTAAACTCGATTGTGCATAAACCATAAGGCTAGAAAGATGAACCAGACTTCTGACCCCTGTGCGTTGCATTGCTCGCAATAAACTCATAATACAACTGACATTGTCATTATAATATTCAAGAGGTTTCAGATTAGATTCTTCAATGGATTTGAACCCTGCACAATGTACAACGGTATCTATTGAATATTGTTCAAATACTTTATTTAGTGCAGGAGTATTACGAATATCAATTTTGACAAATGGGATATACATTCCTGTAATAAATTCTAAACGCTCTAAACACTGCAGATTTGCATTGGCTAGATTATCAACAATGACGACCTCTTGCCTTTGAGCTAGCAAACTTAAAACCACATGCGAGCCTATAAAGCCTAAACCACCAGTCACTAAAATCATTGTATAGATACTCCTTTTAAAAATCAATTACTTGCATAATTTCGGTGTTTATTTGGTGCGTTCATTAATTTATCCACTAGCCAGAAAAACTAAAACCAACTTAAATATCCTTAACTTATTAACCTACATGATCATTAATTTAATCTTACCGCCTTACAAATATAGTGTGTGTTGCAGTTCAGTTATGGTTGGAAATATAAAATCCACATTTCATCCACTTTTACAAAAAATACCTTATTATTGGAAAAATAGCCCTAGACCAATACTTTTATTTTTGTAATAGTTCGCCCTTTAGGTTAAATAAAAAAACCAATAAAAACAAAATTTTATTAATTTTTAATAAGTTTAGTTAAACTTGATATCAAGTTTGACCAAAGTAATATTTTGCAAATTAAACAAATCCCCAGTGAATTCTATAGATATAAGAGATATTGTATTTATACATAGCATTCCGTTTTTCATATCGAGAATAAAAAATGTGCTCTAATTATGAATTTCCCAAACGAAGTGCCCTCACCCGACTTAATGTCGAGGTTGGTCCGTTAGATTTGGAATTAAAACCGCATGTTTACCCAGGGTATCATGCACCAATTATCATGAAAGATTTTGATTTGGATTTCGGTAAGTTTGGGCTTTTGCCCGCTTGGGCTAAAGATTTTAAATTCAGTTCTTATACTTATAATGCAAGAACTGAAACTGTAGCCGAAAAGCCAAGTTTTAGACACGCATGGAAATACAGTAAATTTTGCTTGGTACCCGTCCAAGAATTTTATGAACCTAAGTATATAGATGGCAAAGCACACTGGTACACAATAAAGCGTGAAGATAATCAGCCTTTTACAGTTGCTGCTATTTATGATGATGCTGTAATTAAAGACTCAAAAGTCAGATCGTTTTCGATGCTTACGATCAATGCAGATCATCACCCATTCATGAAGCAATTTCACGCTCCGACAGATGAGAAGCGTTCAATCATTGTCATCCCAGAAAAATATCGCAAAGACTGGCTCAATGCCGACAATGAACATGCTCACGAATATTTCTTTGAGCTTACAGATGAATATGTAACATTTTCACGTGACCATTCATCTGAATCAGTCAAACAAAATGACCTCTTCTAATTTAGTATTGATTATCCACAGCATTTAAATTTGAAATTTCATTTATTACATTTTAAAATCTTGATTATGTAACATATTCAAGTGGTGTAATTTATGAACATTAACCTATATAACAGCTTATCAAAAGCTAAGTTGTTAAAGTTAAATGAAGCAAGTCTAGCACCCTTGAAAGGTTCTAAAGTCATTGATATTAAAGAGCATTTTTTAAAATCTCAGCATATTCCTGACATATCAAAAATCTCATCATTTCAAGCAATAACTAATGCTTCAATCCCCTTAGTTTTAAACAAAATTGCTGCCGGTTTTCCCTCCCCAGCCGAAGATTATATTGATAAAACTGTCGATATGAATGATCTATTGATCTCAAACAAAGATGCAACTTTTATTGTCCAGGTTGAGTCTCTTTCAATGAAAGATGTGGGAATTGAAGTTAACGATTACTTAATTGTTGATAGAAGCATTCGCTCTCAACATTATGATGTTGTCGTTGCATTCATTGATAATGAATTTACTGTTAAAAGATTGATGATTACACAACAAATGTCACATCATGAATTGTTTGATATTTTTCAGAAGCAATATGATTTTAAAGATTTACCAGCCGTTTGGCTCAAACCTGAAAACATTGAGTATCAGCCAATACTTCCTCGATCAGAACAAGAATTGGTAATTTGGGGTGTTGTCACCAAAGTTATTAAGAACTTCAAATGAAACATGAAGAAAAGATATTTGCACTTATTGATATCAATAATTGCTATGTCTCGTGTGAACGTTTCTTTAATCCAAAGTTAAACAATGTCCCAGTCATAGTTTTATCTAATAACGATGGGTGTGCAGTTGCCCGAAGCAATGAAGCCAAGCAAATGGGAATTAAGATGGGGGTTCCTTTATTCCAGATTAAAGATGTTGTACAGAAAAATCATGTTCAAGTACTTTCGAGCAACTATGCAATATATGCGGAAATGTCACGCCGATTTCATTCGATACTTGCAAGTTATGTGGCTCCACACGAACAAGAAATTTATAGCATAGATGAATGCTTTCTAGATCTTACAAGCTTTAAACATAACTATGATCTTGTGGAGTATTGCCAGGGAATGCGCTCTCGCATTCAGGAATGGATTGGCTTACCAGTCTCAATTGGAATTGGCCGCAGTAAAACTGAGGCTAAAATCGGCAACCATATGGCTAAGAAAGGTAAACGCTTTGATGGAGTGTGTGATCTTGCAACTATGAACCCAAGGCACCGTGACTATTTTTGGTCACTGGTTGATGTGGGCGAAGTTTGGGGTGTGGGTAGAAAGCAAAATAAGAAATTAAATGATATGGGGATTAAAACTGTTTTAGATCTATCGAAAGCTAATCCGCCAGTTATGGGGAAAATGTTCACTGTCTGCATGCAAAGAACTGTACTGGAGCTTCAAGGCATCTCATGTATGCAAATTGATGATCAACCCAAGCCTAAACAACAGATTGTTGCAAGCAGATCATTTGGCGTCAAAATCACAGAGCTGCAGGACTTGAAAGAAGCAATGTCGAAATATGTTCAAGATGCCGTAGGTCGATTGAGAAAGGAAAAATTATTATGTGGTGTGATCACAGCTTTTGTTCAATCTAATCCTTTTGATGCTTCTGTGCCGTATTACAGCAAAGCTCAAACATACAAATTTTCAGAACCTACTGATTGTGTTTTAGATCTGGTTGAAGTCGCTTACTTGTTATTAGAGAAAATTTATAAGCCTGGCATCAAGTATAAGAAATGTGGTGTTTTTTATTCAGAGTTAATTCTGAAATCAAATCATATCCCCGACCTTCTTTCAGATCATCAAACTAGAATTACGAATGAAAGCTTAATGAAAGCTTATGAAGAAATACAAACAAAGTTTGGCAAAACCAAAATTTCAGTTGGTCCATGCTATTTTAAAGATAGAAAATGGTCTATGAGTCGAGATATGCTTTCAAAAAACTATTTTACAAAAAACGGATTAATTAAAGTTAAGTAGCATTAAAAAATTTATTTAAATTTATTAGCAAAAATAGCCCTTATAGGGCTATTTTTGTTCATGGTTATCGAGTTACTCTATCCCAAGCATCTTTAACCGCATGTTTTGCTTCTTCCCATTTCAAACGAGACTCTCTTTTGGTTTTTTCCCATTGAAGTTTTAAATCTGCTTCGACTTCTTCAAACTTTGTTTCATAAGGGTAATTGCTTCTAGAGATGTACCCTAATTGATATGCATCACGATAATCACGATCGTAGTCAACATCATCATATAAGTTAATAGTATCTTTGTAGTAAGGTCGAGTGTTATAGGTTTCGCGCCAATAAACGTCTTCATCTGTTGGATTTACAGCTTCAGAAATGCTTTTTCCAGCTAATCCTCCAACAACTGCGCCTACTACTCCACCGACTGCAGCACCTACTGGTCCACCAACAGCTCCAATAGCAACTCCACTAACCGCACCACCTGTTGCTCCTACACCAGTACCAACCGGGTGTGCACCTGGTTCACCAGAAATAGGATCGGCATTTAATTGCTTACGTTGCTCTTTAGTCATATTCTGAACAACTTCATTATCAATATTAGAATTTGACATATTTAATCCTCTATTTTGTTAAAGTTTTTAAATCCAACTAATCATTCAACGAAGACAATCGTAGAGTAAATATTTATTATAAATATTAATATTTGTTATATTCTTTAGATAGGTTTGTTTAAAATAATAGTTCTATTAAAAATTAAAAATTTTTAAAACCCTTATATCCATTGATTGACGACAATTATCTAAAAATTTCATAAATAATATAAAATTACAATACAACAAATTTAAACATCATTCTTCATCAATCAAACACAAATCACAATAAAACATGTACTTAAAGTGTTAATTACTAACAATTAGATATAAATTACACAAAAATTGAGTAATAATTTAATTATCATTAAAACATTTAAATTAGATCTACATCACAAATAAAGCAGAAAAATTATTTAAGAAAAAATTTTTATCGAGACCAAATTCACATTAAAAAAAATTTCAATATACAAATTCATATTAACACTTGTTTAATTCTTACAAATTAAAAAATCTTTTAATCTTACATTCTTAACCTAATACAACTTAAAACATTGAAAATAATTACATCATTAATTTTATTTGTCTCATAGACTGACATCTCAACTTAAACAATAAACAGGCAAACATTATGACTAACGTTAATGCAAATGATATTAAAGAACATGCTTCAGTGATTGCTTCATGTGGTACAGAGATCGGAAAAGTTGATCATCTTCAAGGACAAGATTCAATCAAATTGACTCGTAGTGATGATGAACATAATGAGCATCACTTAATTCCATTAAGTTGGGTAAGTGAAGTTAAAGACGGTAATGTCATTTTGAATAAAAATTCGGAAGAAGCAAGAAATGAATGGCAAACATTATAGGTTTCAACTTAGGTAATTTGCTATTTCAGAAATGCCAATCATTTTGATTGGCATTTTTTTCATCTAATTATCAGTATATTACTGATTTTCCATCAATAGGTTTTAATTGTAATTACTTTTTATGTTTTACAATCTGAGAATTTAAAGATTGACTTTAAAGATAACAATTTAGGGGTATGATCATGACTTTCGTGTTCGTATCATTCAAAGCACTCACTTCTGACAAAGGCATTATGTCCCAATTAGGATAGATGATTGTAGCAATACAATGATTAGCATATAACCCAACCATTTCGCTGCGTTTTTAATCAAATTTAAACAGGATATACTGAATTTGACCATTGGAGAGAGTGGTCAATTACAATAAAGAAATACAAGATTTGCCTGTATCCTACAGGCATTTTTTTTAATAATTTTAGTTATATACAATAGTTTAAATTACCTGTATAAAGAAATTCCTTCACTTAAGCTGAACTTCCTAATGGAATCTGTAAGATTGTTGTATGTAAGTAAATTAGTTAATCAAGATTCCAACATAAAAAATACCTTAATGAGTATTCTTAACGAGGCTATTGATTTCAATTACAAGCACGAAGTTAAAGGTGTTTTATACTATGGTCATGGATACTTTGTTCAATGTTTGGAAGGTAAAAAATCAGTTATTGATAAATTGTTTTACAATAAGATTTTAAAAGATAGTCGCCATGTAAATTGTGAGATACTTTATTATATTCAATGTGATATTAACTTTTTCAGTCAATGGAGTATGAAATTTTTACCTGTTAATAAGAAAATTACAGAATTTTTTATGACTAATCATCTAGATGAATTCAATCCATATCTTTTAACTGCTGAGACTACTGTAGATTTCGTTTCGTTATTAGCTGGCGAACCAGAAATAGATATAAATGATTATTCTGAATAAGATTTGACATATAAAGCCCTCACTTAAAGGGCTATGTTTTTTGAATATCTAACTCGGAGTATGAGTTGAGAAAAATTGATTCTGAATGAAATTAGTTTACATAGGTTATTGAATATAAAAAATTAATTTTGAATTTTTCACACTTTATTTTATCAACCAATGTTATGCTGTATCTAAGAATAATAAATTTTATCATTATCGTTGATACTTATCACTGTAAACACAAATTCTTTAAATTTTATTTTTTGATTGATTGAGACCTTTTCAAGCTCATCCCACAACTCAATGAAAAAAAACTCAGATGTTTCTGAGTAGATCCAAACCGAAAATTCATTTTTCTCCTTTGTAAAAGAATTGAAGATTATATCTTTTTTCTTAACAATTTTATGTAATTTAAATTCCGCATCCTGTAGAACTAATTGATATATATTCAAAAGATACTGCCTTATAGATTCAAAATACAATATACACATTTTAAATATTTAATACAGCTTAATTATATTAATTTATTATTAGTGATAAATTTCAATGGCTTAGAGTTTAAAATTTCAGAAATTTTTCCTTTCGCTTGTTTTGTTTTTTTAATAGTTTAAATTCCAAAACTATTACTAAGAACAAAGCCTTATTTAATTACCTAATCTTTATACCCTTCAAAGCTTTAAACTCAAAGTTTTTGTACTCATATGAACAACCCATTAAAAAAGCCTGTTACCAGACTTAATATTAGATTATTTCTTAAAGAAAATATCTATAATGACTTAAAAAAATTCATCTGAAAAGATTTAATAATCTTTAAGAAATTTTAACAATCTTAAAAATTTTACCACTTAATGTACTTTGAAAAAACATTTCAAAGCTAGGTCGTATGTCTTCACCTTCAACTGTAATATATTTTACATTAGAAAAACATTGAGTATTAGCAAAATAATTATCTACCGTTGCTTGAATGAGATATTTAATTCCAAACTGATCTTTAACACTTATATTTTGTTTATGCATAGCGATATCCTAATAAAATTATGGTAGAAATAATTGATCTGCCTAAGTATTCAAAAAATAATCGTGTTTTATTTAAACAACTCTATGATTTAATTTAAATAATTGATTTATAGATGTATAGAAGGTACGTCCATCTAAATTTAAATCAACTTCAATTCCAGAGGAAAGAAGAACTCTTTTGCCAACTTCAACCGTTTTAAAACCTTCACGTGTGCTTTGTATTTTATTTAAAGGAATTAAAGACACAAGAATTTCTGTACCATTTTTAGATTTTGCAATTAAATCATTTATTTTTAACAATTTACATCCTAAATTTAAAATTATCGACAATCTTAAAATTACTAATAATAATTTTTAAGAGAAAATAAAAAGCACTAATTAGTGCTTTTATTTAGTACTGCTTTTAACTACTTATAGAGCAACAATATTTACAGCAGTTGGGCCTTTTTGACCTTGTGCAATACTGAATTCAACAGATTGACCTTCAGATAGCGTTTTGAAACCTGAGCTAGAGATTTCACTAAAATGAGCGAAAACATCTGGACCAGATTCTGGTTGAATAAAACCGAAACCTTTAGTTTCGTTAAACCACTTAACAGTACCTTTCATGATATTTGAATTAGACATAATAAATCCTATTTATTTTAAAATTTTAGTCATTTTATTGACTATCGGTAACATCGAAATAATAAAGAATGGAGCTTAAAATCTGAAAAAAACGAAGGATTATGACTAATACTGCGGTACTTAGAGAAGATTTACCAAACATAACTTTTTCTAGTTAAGTAAATTATATATGAAAAATAACAATAATCAAGTTTTCTTTTATAATTATTTTAATTTTACTTATAGAATTGGATTGTTTTTAAACTTACACATTGAAAATTATATGTTTTTTATCCCCTAAAATCTAATATTATTTTTTAATAGGCTTGTTATAAAATAAAATTTTAGATTTAATTATTTTTACACGCAATAAAAACCTCATTAGTAAATTCTACTTTTTAATATTATTTATTTCCATCAATTATACTGTCCAATATAATTCATAATGAATTTTTTGATAATTTATTAAAAATTACCAATTGTTTTTTAATAATTAAAACATCATATGTCTTAGTAAAGCAACTTTTAAGAACTGTTTTTGAAATATGTAATCCTTAACCTTCAATTATTTTTAATGTTTTAATTAAAGAAAACCCTCACAGAGAGGGCTTTATTCTTCGCAACATTTAAAGCGCTACACTCATTTTATTTAGCTAAAGTATCAATGATCCATAGTGTGATTTCTTTGCCCTGCCCTGACTCTAGTTTTAAGAGTTTAGGGTAATGGATCATGAAGTTACTGATATAATATAATATTCTACAATACAAAAAGCTTCATCATAATTTCATCAATATATTTTCCATTATCTTTCAATGCTTTTTTTTCAATTCCATAAGTTTCAAAACCAAATTTTTTATAGAGTTGAATTGCTGGTTTGTTATTATCCGCAACAGTGAGTAAAATTTGTTCAATATGATTTTTACTATAGTCCACAATTGCAGTAAGCAGCTGACTTGCAATACCTTTTTTATGAAAATCAGGCTCAATAAAAACACTTGATAAGTATGCCTTGTGAGAAAGTTTTGAACTAATTTCTTGAGTTAATGTGGCTAAACCTATTATTTTATTTTTATGAAATACACCAAATACTGTTGAATTTGTTAAACAAGCTTCAAAAAAAATTAAAGGTTTATCCACCTCAGCTAAGTACGTGGATCCGAACATCTCTGGTGCTTTTTCTAAAGCCGATAATCTAATAGCTCTAAAGTCTTCAAGCTCATTTTTACTTAAAATTTTAACTTCAATATTTAACATGTACTTATATATTAGAAAATTAACATGCTTTAACTTTAGCATAAAATACTTATCAAAATTTTTAGAAACTATAATTAAACCTAATTCAAATTAATAACCATTTTTGAGATAACCCTCACTCAGAGGGCCACGACTCTATTAATCTTTCTGCATCAGCTGCGTGTCCATCAGTTGATAGTGCTTTAGCTTAACTTCTCCCTTTCTTTAGGAATCATAAAAACGCGGGGAGGAAATTCCTTAAAATCATGATTTTTCAACTTATCAATACAATATTCCACATAGTAGCCTAGTCTCATTAGGAAGGTTAGAATACAAGAAAGGATTAAAAATTTCCTTAGAGCCTTATAAAAGTTTGAGTGAGTTCATGTTTGATATCAATGATGATTTAAGAAAAATTGAAAATACTAATTTTTTTTCTAAAATGGGAATTAACAATATCGATGATGATAGAGTTATTTTAATAGAAAATTTAGGTAAAGCTTTTTTAAGTCATTCAGACGAGGACTTTCAGGGAAAATATAACAAACTTAGATGGTTACCATCAAGTATTTCCCAAGAAGACCCATTTTACAAAAAACAAAAGAATACCTCAGAATTATTGAACTTGAGAAAATGTATTAATAAGAAAATTTTAAATGCAACAAGAGACATGAATAAGGAGTTGTTCATAATACCTCCACATGATTTTAGTCTTGCAGCTCGTGATTCAATTTGTTTCTGTTTCAGACAGTTAATGACTGAAAGATATTTACAATTAGGTCAAAAATGGGAGTTTATTGCTGAGTTATATTATTTAGGCCATTATCCTATTGGATATATTGACAATAAAATTGTAGCTATTTAAGCCTTATTCTTTATAAATCCATCACAAAGGCAAACTTGAATAAGCATAAAAACAATGAATTATATAATTTTAGAACTTTGGCCATGTGTGGTATGAGGTTTGGCCAAAGTAATATTTTGCAAATAATGCTTTAGGCTTCATTCACTTTGGTAGAAGTTACCCCACTCAACACTGGCAACTTATACCGCGACTCGGCTGGTCTATTGGTTTTACCATACCAGCGGAATTCCTGAAAATCTGACTCATTATATAGTGCATAACAAACCATATTTGACTGATTGCCGCCAATACAAACCAGCTTACCAGTTTTGATATCTCGACCAGCAACAAAGCATACATGACCACCACCGCTACGAGTTTTAATCGCTACGCAACCATAAGCAGGTTTTAATAGTTTAGAGCCATAATTGACATAATCTAATGCACGGTACCAGTGCTTTGGATATGCAATACCTGCAGTCTTCAGACACCAAGCCACAAAAGTACCACACCAAGGTGTTTCATCTTCTTGCCACCAAGCACCAAGCGATTTTAGCCATTTTAGGATTGTTGGGTTATGAGCTGTTTTGCTTGTGTTTTCTTTTAAGCCTAAATGCTTCTTGGCTTCAATCATCCAAGCTAAATCATTTGTAGTGGATACTGCTGCCGAGATCAGTGTATTGACACCTGTTAAATTCAACTGTGGTTCATGCAACTCAGGCTGTTTTTTCAAACGTGCTAAAATCATAGCAACACCAACAAAAGCGCCGACGTATTCTTTCCAATTTTCAGGAATTGAGTTTTTAATTTCCTGAGGAATCAGATTCCAAATCATTAAAAAGTGCTCAGAGAATAAGCTTAAGGCAAAAAAAATGGCGCTTATTGCGCCTACTTGTACTGACTTGAGTTTCCAAGCCTGTTTCCAGTTATCGATTAATTTCATTTGATACTCCACGTGTTTGCTTGACGTTTTAGCCAAGACTCAATAAATGTGCTTCCTAAAATCCCTAATGCCGATGCTATTGCAATCAATGCAAGAGGATTGATGTCAGGAATCTGTAAAACAATTGCTCCCGCGATTGTTGATGTTGCACCTCCTAAAATTGTTCGACCTATCGCTAAACGCCACGTCAGTTTTTCATCAGAGACAAGCAACTTAGCAAATCCAATACACAGCCCTACTACAAGAATGAGTAGAAAATTTTTCTCATGCTCCTGCATGATTCCCCCTAATTTTTGGCAATTAAAAAGCACCCGATTGGGTGCCTTAAGCTTTTTACAAGTTTTACTTTCTAAGTTCCAGTACAGACATTCGGATCTGACTTAAAGTAAATGATGCTGAAATATTTTTCTGCAACTTACCACTTATGCCATCAGCAGCAAAACCAAACTTCAATGTATATGTTTGATCCCCAGTGACTGTCGATTCATCAATGACAGCACACATAGGTACAGTACCTGCGAATGTTATACCAAGCTGTCCATCAATACGTGCAGGCGGTGAATGGGATCGCCCCACAAGAGTTATGCCTCTGTATACTGATAAAACCATTCGAAGCCTATAACGATCTTGCTCAGACAATGTTTGGTTACCATTAAATGCACTAAATACATTCGGCTGATTTTGCGAAAAACATACTGATGCATCTACACGTACTTTCCCTCCCTGTCGATTAAGCGTAATGCTCGTTAAATCACCAATGTAAGCCTCCCATTCAGATACCTGAGTGTCGTAGTCATTACTAGTCGGCATGTATGCAGCACCAGATTTAGTAATGTTAGGACCAGTAACTCCGATCGGCACTGTAACCGCATTATCTTGAATTTTTAGCGACGTAATTGCACCGTTCTCAATATTTGCACTACCAACTTGAATCGTACCCAGATCAGCACTAATCGCACTCAAACTATCTGCATAAATCTTACTCGCAGAAATATAACCAATGTTAGCGTTATCAAGATAAAGACCGGCTGGAACCACGGTTCCATTCGGTAATGTCACCGGTCCTGCTTGGTAATTAAATGCATACTTGGCTTCATTACCTACCGATGCTGGTGCCGCAATTGCAAACTGATCAGCGCGAATAATAAATTGACTCTTTCCAGAACCCTCGTTAATCAATCCAATACCAGCAACATAACCATTCACATCTGTTTTCACAGTGTATTGAGCTTTGATACCGTTAATAGACTGCAACGATTGTTGAACTAATGCAGTGTTAGCTGTTGTGTTATCTTGCCAAGGAACAGGTGCTGCATCTCCATTATTACGCTGTACTTCACAAGCTTGCGCTCTTGACATGAACTGATACGCTTCCCAACCACATTCCTGTTGCCTAAATACCACAGCCATAGTCATTGCGTTTGAGGGAGCTTGGACATTTTGGTAAAGCCGATGCATGTCACTTAGCATCTGTGCTGTATTTCCACCAGAGCTTACAAGAATAGATTTATCAGGTTGTGCTGTATAAGAATCTGTTATATATGCACCATTCTTGTCATAGAAATATGCAAATAAGACTGTCTTACATCTATGATTCTGAACATAGCCACTAATCTGATAAAACTTACCTCCTGTGACTGGAATACTTTGATAGAGTTCTGTGTATCCAACAACACCTGTTTGATCTCCAGCTACGTGCATAGAACTATTCATACTAGGCTTATACCAAGCTTCATAATTTGGATAGTTCACATTCCCCTCTTTTACAAGGTTAATGTCATAGCCATAAATATAACTAGAGTTTTGCCAACCATTTGTATTCCCCATAGAGAAGTCAGGGTTAATAAGTAAGTTACCTGACCCAGTTGGTATACCAGCAACAGTTGTACCCACCTGTGTAATAGCCTGTGAGTTTGCTTCAACCCTTCCGTTAATTTGAGTCACTGCAGCATCCAGATTAGTGGTTGCCGTAGCTGTCGCATTCAACTTATTGTTGATTGAAAGTGGCACTAGACTCGCATCATAACCTCTAGGTTCAATGTACTCATCACCTTCCCACCTTCCTGTAGTTACAAGTTTTGGTTCTCCAGTAAACTGGTTACAAGTCAACTCATACCATGTACCACCACGCAGGAATACAAACTCTTGACTGGAGTGAGTCAATTGCCCTAAAAACATTGCTGGCGACTGATTGCTCTGTGTCCAAAGATAACTGAAATTTACGACTTGTCTTTCAATATCTTGTGCGCCCCAACCAGATGCTCTTGCTTTCCAATGTAATGAAAGTGCAAAAGTTCCACCGCCATGACTTGACCAAGGAGCAGCGAATTTTCCAAGTGGCATCTCGAATGCTAACTCCCCAATACCATTACCCATCAAAGGAATTAAGACCGGGTAATACAAGTTAGGATCAAGGCTTGAAAGGTCTAATGGGAATTTTCTCCCATTTAATGCCAATTCTGCTTTAGCCTCTACTTGTGTCAAAGCCTGCCCTTGAGAAGAAATTGTATTGCCTTGTTGATCAACAGTAGTCTTCAATGAATTAAGAGCATTGGCATCAGCCTTGCCCTCGATTGCACTTTGAAGTCCTGTAACAGCAGAAGCATTCGCTTTAATCTCATCGTCATGCCTAGTTGTAGTCGCATCCAACTTGTTTACAGCTGTTGCTGAAGCGAAATCTTGTTCAGATAAGCTCCAATCAGATGGAATGTTGCCTTTCTCTATAACAGGTCTTCGGAAGTGATATGTACCACCCATGTGACCTACTCCGAAATGGAAAGCAAACCCACCTTTAACGTATTTACGTGTATGGTAGTACCTTTGCCAAACGCCAACTTTTTGCACTTGACCTTTAGCCAATGTCAGATTCATGTACGTCATAGAATCTTTCCAATACAACTGCGGTGCGTATGGGAAACTTCCATCTTCATACATCATCTCTACAGAAAAAATACAGTCATCATCAGCATTCAACCTATTATCAACTTGGGAAGCCTGTGCCCATAAAAACCCTGTAACCCAATTATTGTTAGGTGACTGAGCTTTGATTGTAAGTACTCTCAGATCAGCACTGTATCCAGTCTCGATATTTTCTGCATGAGCGACACCACCAGACCAGAACTCAGAATCTATCAACAAGTTCTTAGCACCTACAGAAATATTATCAAGATTAGCTTTTACACTAGTAATCGCCTGACCTTGTGAAGTAATCGTATTGCCCTGTTCCTCCACAGTTGACTTCAGCGAGTTCAATGCAGAGGAATCTGCCTTGCCAGCAATCGAGTTCTCAAGAGCTGTAATCGCCTGACCTTGTGAAACAACATTGCCATCAAGAGTTGCAACTTTCGAGTCAAGCGCTGTTAATGCAGAAGCATCAGCCTTACCCTCAAGATAATTTTGCAAACCAGAAATAATACTGCTTTGAGAATTAACCTGATCACCAATAACCAATACATCATTTTTTAGATTCTGTACCACCGATGCATCAGCTTTACCTTCAATCACCGAGTCTAAAGAGATCAACTTAGAAGTGTTTGCTTCAGTCTCTGTAGCAATCGTGTTTACACGAGTTTGAACATTTGACAACGTTCCATCTATAGATGCTTTGTAGTTGTCCAATGTTTCAGTCTGTGACCTATCAGCATCTTTACTGCGTGTGACTTCCTGAGTTAAACCTTCGTTAAGCGCTTTGATCTCGTCTCTACGTTCTGCTGTTTCAGTTGCAAGCGCATTTGTTAATATCTGTGCTTGAGAATGAGCAGCCGTTGCAATTTTATTGACTTCTACAACTAGATCTCTTGCTTCAGAACCGATTTCAATACGACTGATCAAATCTTGATTTAGCTGACTATCGGTAATCTGACCATCAAGTAATTCAAGTACATCTTTGGCATCAGATGTGGTTGTACCGTTTGTCCAGTCAGACCAGTCTCCGATATTACCAATTCGATCAATCAAACGTGCTCGATAGAATTGAGTCAGATTAGGCTGTAATCCTTGGATGACTGTGGTTGTGGTTGGATATGCAAAAGAACCTAGAGTCGCAATGTTGGATGTACTATCTGGTGAGACTTGGATCTCTACATAAGCCGTATCCAAAGCATTTGCTGTATAACTCCAATCCAGTTTCATACCAAATAAAATGCCAGTCGCCTGGATAAACGCCACTTTTGGTGGTTTGCCTTGCTTCCCTGTTAATTCAGTTAAAATTGAATAGGTGGGTAAAGATGAAATATCAAAAGCACTCATCGCAATAACTCGCGCTTCATATTTACCAGCGTAGATACCGGCTATCTCTGCCGAGTTATTTCCAGTTAAAGGTAGTTTTAGCCAGGTACCATTATCTTTACGCCATTCAACTTGATACTTGGTTGCACCTTTGGCTTGTGGCCAGCTGATGACCATAGTTTCAACAGACATTCCTTGCTGAACCATTTGTTCACTGGAAATGCTGACTGATTCAACAGGATCTTGAGTTGTAGGGTTAATAATTGAAATTGGGCGATCATCTATATACGCACCATGATCAATTGCATCAAACTTAGACTCATTGTGCTGAATTGCAGTAATGGTAAATTGGTGCTGTTCATCTTGTGAGATCGAAACTACACGAAATTTCATCGTCGCTAAATCTTGCGCATCAATCACCCAAACATTTTGTGGGGCAACACTATCAAATGCTGATACAACAGTGACGATTCGACCGGCAATACTTGATACAACTCTCGCCTGTGCCTTGCCATCTTCACCATTAACAACTAGACGGTCACCAGCTCGGCATACAACATCATCACGATCTAAGGTGATTTGCTTTAAATCAGCACTGACTGATGAAATACGCCCACCATTTGCACGACCAGCCAACAACTCATCAGCAAGTTCAATCACTTTACCAGGTAATGGAATATAGCCATCCAACCTCACTTTAAAGGTGACAGTTCGAGTTTCAAGTTGTTCAGTTTTTAAAGCCCATTGACCAGTACGTTGTGCTTGACCTTCTGATGTACAGCCCCATGCCTCTAGCTCTAATAAACGAACAGTTCTCGCTTCTGCAATTGACTTTTCATCACGTACAAAAACATATTCTGTCTTATAGCGATTTTGCGGATTATCCCAAGCAACTTTAACTGCATTATGCCGATCACGAGCACGTGTACCGGTATAATTAATCCCCATAGCACCATCAATAATATTGGCGGATGTATAGGTGAACATCGTATCTTGTGGTAAATCAGCCTCACATACGATCGATGCACCATCCCAATAACTGATTGCACGAAATAAACCTGCAAGTTTGCTTAAAATATCGAAAGCAGATTCAGCACTTTGAATGTATACATTGCAAGTGAACCGTGGCTCTTGCCCACCTTTGCCATCTGGTACCAACTGATCACAATATTGAGCCAAGCGATACAATGACCATTTATCAATCATTTGCTCGGTTAAACGGTTACCCAGTGCATATCGCTTATTGGTACATAAATCATAGTAAATCCAAGCAGGATTATTGCTGTATGCACGCTTAAATAGACCATCCCATATCCCGATGTAAGTACGGCTTACAGGATCATAGTTGCTTGGTACCTTGATCTTTACACCCTTTAGATCAACAGCAATTTTGGCAATATTCGAGAATGTTTCAGCATCATATTGCACGCCAATCAAGGCAGTATTTGGGTAAGCAAGCTTAAGATCCACTACCTCAGTAATGGCTTGAATATACATCTTATCACTGACATATTCTGAGCTTGAATTTGGTGTTTTACGAGTAACGCGAATCAACCAATTATTATTGGCTTTTGGTAAGCCGATACGATGGGTACGTTCATAATTTGCTGAAGTTTTACCTGACATCTGAGTATCAAGCATTAACTCCCACGATCCGCCATCGGTTTGTACTTCAATGGTGTAATCAATCACAATACCCGAGACATCACCATTTTTAGGATCTTGTTGTTTTAAAGCACCAAATCTAACACGTACAATCACAGCATCAAGTGTAAGATTAGTCACACCTTTCACCCAAGGCGTATCACTTTTAAGTTCAACACCTACCGCAGTTTCAGATGCAATGCTTTCAAAGCCTTCCATGTAGGTTTGGTCATTGGTCCCTGATCGAAAATCAAGAGTGACATCTTGAAAGTTTCTTGCACCACTGTCGTTTTCAACGGGTGTGTCATCTAAATAGATAGACTTGTAGCCATTGGCTAAACCTTCAACTTCCCCTTCACTCATGCCATATTGTAAACGTGCATAAGTTTTAGATGCCGTTGTATCGTTAGCAACCTTAGGTTGTCTTTGGCTTTGACTACCACCTTTCGCACCTTTAACTGTTTCAAGCATACTTTTCACCACGCAATAAAAAAGCGCTTTACGCGCTTATATTCTTCTTAAAATTATTTCTTACCACCACTGCTGCCACCGCCTGTATAACCAGCATCAGCAGAACTAAAGGTATCGACTGCAAACTGACCCGCATTTACAATGAATCCACCGACTTCGCGCTGACCATACAGAATTGGAACTGGATTACCTTGTGCAATTGTGGTCACAGCTCCACCAAAGCTTTTATTAGCCCTGTTTCCGTCTTGGTTTTGATCTTGTGCATCCGCTTTAGGAGTAAGCATTTGTGCAATTCCGCCAACAACCATTCCTGCGCCTGCACCTATTAAAGCAACTCCTAAATTTGACGTTACTCCACCTGTCCAAAACCCTGCAACAATCAACACAGCACCAAGCACAAGCTGTAAAACACCACCATTACCACCAGCTCCCATAACTTTTGGCACAATCTTGATAACTTTGGCACCAGTATCAAAATCGATCTGATCTTCACTGATGTTTTCATCATCTTGAAAAATGGCAAAAGCTAAACCTTGTTCATGCGCATTCAGCATGAATTGTTCAAAGCCTGGTACTTGAACGGATAAGGCTTTGACTGCTTCACGGGTACTTTCAACAGCAAGCTTAAACTCCTTACCAAATTTCTTTCCCAATACGCCATAGAGTTTGATCGTTTTAAGCATCTTTGTGCCTCACTATTTTGACAACACGTTCTTGCCATTGTTGCCCAAAGATTTCACGCACGGACTTTCGACCATAAGGATGATGTAGGATTAATGGTCCACCAAAACATGCAGTGCTTTCTTCTGATTTGAGTTGCCATTGATCGCCCAACCAGATCACAGCATGGTTCGGGTGTTCTGTACGTCCAACATTACACACCAACATATCGCCATACTGCGGTTGACTGACTTCATAAAATCCCGCTGCATCTAGGTTTTCTAAATAAAGCGATTTATGATTTTTATCACTCCACCAATTATCCAAACGCTCAAAATCAATGAGTTTAATATTTAACTCACGACGATAAAAATCACGAACAATTGAATAGCAGTCTTGGTAGCCATGATGATAGTCACGACCAATGAGTGGTGCTTTATAACCACAGGGTTCATAGACCTGAAACTCAACTTCAGGATATGCACAAATCACCCATGGCTTTTCATGAAGTTCAATTTGCAATAAGTCTAAATCAGACGCGCGTGCTGTCGCATTTGGATGTGAGTGGACATAGGCTTGAATCTCACCTTGATCTTCGGCATTCGCCAAATCTTCATGGTGGATTTGAAATTGACCGTGTTCAGCAACATTGCGACACGCGATATAACAACCAGAAACAATCACCCCGCAAGATTCTGCGGGGAAACATTGTTTAGCATGAGATAGAATCACTGCTTTGAGTTTTTTATTTAATTTCATCTTTACACCATTGAAGATGCAGGGAATCCACCAAAATGAAGTTCATTCTCACGACAACGGCAACCTGATGTTCGATAGTTACATCGATCTAAAGCAGGATTGTCTGTCGATTCGTCTTTTTCGGTAAACATTGCTGCACCAATGTAGCCACATTCTTCACTTCGATATTCCCAGTTGCAGTAATTTGAGATTTGTCGTGTAGGAATCTTTAACCCTTCAAAATCCACTGGATTGGAAAGCTCAAAGGTTACCTGCTGAGCATTTTCAGAAGTCTTTTGTTCAATAAACCAAATCTGCTCACGTTTCTCGCTTGAGTTCGCACTGGTATTCCCAGTACTAAAGTTTTCCGCATCCAGATATTTGGCTAAAGTGGTGATGACTTTAAGCTTTGCACCGGCAAAATCTCCAAATTGTAAACAATATGCAGTGACTGCACCTTGAATACCATTAATATTGTTGGCCATACTTAAAGTAGGTGCGGAAGCCTTACCATCACTTCGCATTTCTAAACCACTGACTTGTAATGCCATGGGTTCAAATGTTTGACCATCAAAGATGATGTTACGATGCCAAACTTTTTTATCACCAGTATCAGTAACCATCGGACCATCAGAACCAATCGAGCTATAAACCTTTTCCCAATCCTGGAATGAAATATGTCCGTGGAAACGTAAAATGCCAGCACCTAAAGCGCTGGCATCTAATTCAAATAAGGTAATTAAGCCATCGACATAAAGCTTCTGAAAATCACTGTTTAACATCTTCATTCACCACAATATCGAGGTTTAAACCCTCATCATCATAAATAGCCTGGATGGATTGGATTGAAATCCCTGAACGATTCTGCATAGAAACAATATGGGGAATTAACCAACTGATAAATTGTGCTTCTTTTAATGAGATACGGCTTAAATCAGGCTCTTTATCCTTTTTTAAGCCGATTAATACATCATCTGTCGCCTTGTTATAATCAATCGATAGGTAATCTATTTTTGATCCAAATTCATAAGCAGAAGCATCAATTTTAGCCATGAGTGCTGCAGTAAAACTTGCTTCGATTCGTGTAAATTGCTTTGACATTTTTAATGTTCCTTCAAGTAAAAAGCCCCAACGAGTGGGGCATGAAGTTAAGTGGTTTTAGGGGTAAAAGACTTGGGTGAATGTGGTTGAGATAGTCCAAATCATTCCACCCACCTGACTAGGTGAATAGCTTGTATCTGTTTTAACTCTCACTTCACCATCTAAAGGAGCATTCCAGAGAAATGAATCAGAACCTTTATGTCGATCAAAAAAAGCTTTGATTTGAAGAATCTCATCTTTTGTTGATGTGCGTTTGTATGCCCACTCTCCCTTTCTATTGTTGATGCCTACTGAGATATTTTGTTCGTAGCCATCACCAAATTTCGAAGTCAAAATATTGAAGTTTTGTTTGCTTGAGTTTCCATCCAAATCACAAGGGAATGTAAATTTTTCATTGCTCATAAATCGATTCCAATAAAAAACCCACTCGATTGAGTGGGTTTTAAGTTTAATGCTTAATAAGTATCTAACTATTAATCACTTGCTGATCTTAAATTAAACCTAAAATCTGCAGTTGTTGATATACGCTGAGGCTTTCCATTGATGACCAAAGGCTTAAAACTTGTTTTTTTGAAAAACTCACTTAAAACATATTCATCTAAAGCAGGGATTCCAGTGCTTTTAGAAACTTTGACTTTGGTTAATTTGCCTTTTTCATTAGCCTCTACACTCAATGTTATAGTTCTATTACTTCCTTTTAAGTCGGTATTTTTAAAATTAAATTCTGGATACTCAGCATATTTTGGAACTCTTGATACGCTCAATTCAACTGGTTGAGTTAAGCGTACAGGAAAATTTTCGATTTTATCACTTGGATATTTTGCAAATATTTTTGCTTTTTTAAAGACCTCAATTATCTTGTTGTCTAGATCCTGAAGTCCACTGCTTTTATTAATTTCAGCAACCTTAACAAAACCATTAACATCCGTCTCAATCCTCACCACAAGATGTCTATCATAACCTTTCAACTCATCATTATTGATTCTAAATATCGGCTTTTTCACCCATTTTATAATCATATTTTCATCTACAGTTCTTGGCTCAACTTGAACTTGAGAATCTGCTCCAAAACAAAAACTGGAAACCAATAAACTGAAAATTATAAATAAGCTTTTCATGATATATCTCTTATATATTTAGTCCAAGATACTAATGTTTATCCTAAAAATAAAGCTCTTGGAATGCATATGTGATATTAAGTTAATTTTTAAATCAATAGGTTATTTCACCAAGGGTGTGCTTTCTCTTGAGCCACTTGGAGGAATTACAATTTGTACTCTCCTTTGAGAATTTCCAACAGCTTTGATCTCCCCATTAGTTAACCCATAAGTAATAATATGACTTCAAAAACTATTTCCACTACCACTCAAGATTTCAGCATTACCTTCTAGTGTTATCAAAAGCTTATTCGCATCATAAGTAATTTTTAAAGCACTACCATTTACCATTTCATTACTTTGATAGTTCATCTTGGAAAATCGAACAGGCTGACCAGATGCCACAATACTCTCAAGTTGTTTATTTTGCTTCTGTTTTATTTTGATTTTATTTCCTTCAATTTTCATTGATCCCTGTTTTGCTAAAAAGTTTCCTTTATATTCACCTTCTTTAGAATTCAAATTAACGCTTAAGAAATCACCAGAAAGCTCTAATGGTTTTGCAAAATCTGGATCTGTTTTAGCAAATGATGATAAAGGTAGAAGTAAAAAAAGTAGGAAAACAAGTTTCTTCATAATGGTGTTAATTAATAATAAGTATCATTATCAAATTGTATCATATTTTTATATAAATTTATTTTACATTCAAGGTACATGAAAAGCCTCCCTATGGAGGCTTTTCTAAAATAAGCAAATTAGGATTTCACAATTTTTAAAATTTTACCTGTATTGAAACTTTCAAAAAGCATTTCAAAATTAGGCCGGAGCATTTCACCTTCGAAAGTAATGTATTTGATTCGATCATGAGATTTGGCTTCATATACCACAATTTCATCTAAAGTTGCTTCAACTGTATAGAGCGATCCGAATTGATCCTTTACATTGAGTTCAAGTTTATTCATAAAAAATACCTTAAGAAAAATTAAAAACAGCCAAAGCTGTATAAAAATTCAATGATTATGAAATTTTGTACTGTTCATTGAATGCAAACAATATACTCTAAAAAGAACATTATTAGGAATTTTTATTAATTAACAGACCCAACTAAAAGAAATAGATTGATAATTTTTATGATATAAATGCTGCACTTTTTACCTTTTTCTTTTGAGTTTTATATGAAAAATAACCGAACAATTGATGATTCAGAATCTACTGCTTTAGGCTGGAAATTTATAGCTATAGTTGCTGTTTTAACCACAATATTTTTCACTTTTTTATATTTGGCTATGTCTAGCGAACCAGACTATATGCCTAGTCATAAACAAAAATTAGAAAATCAACAGAAGAATGTATCAGCATCACATTCAATTGAACAAACATCTTCTAAATGATTTTAAAATTTTGACGAAGTTAAACCTAAGAATTTACCAAATTATCTTCAAAAAGCCACCGAAGTGGCTTTCTCTGATCAATAACTACCAGCCTTGACGTTTTGACATCATAAAGCGTTTCTCTATCTTAGCATCCATCATCGCCTCATTTTTCTTTTGCATCTCCCTTAAAACCACATGTAATTCATTCCCATCCCATTGAGATGTTGCTTCTACAGGCTGAGAAGTTTGATTAATAATGGTGACTTTTGGTTGGGCTGATATGCTATTGCTGCGCTGAATAGATTCAAACTGCTTTCTTTCAACATCAGCATTACTCATTCGAGAAACACCAATCAAGCCACCATCTCTAAACTTTTCTGCGGATTGTTTGTTGGGCAAGGAGAACTGATACTTAGCTGCATTATACTCACTCTGAAAAGGCAGTTCACCTGTCTTATTCATGTAATTCAATGCAACTAAACCAAGCTTTGATACTGCTGCTTGGCGAATCATAAACTCACCATTGGATGCCATGATCGGAATATCATCACTTGTTCCAGTGCCTTTGCCTGTGATGTGCCCACCAGTAGCGAAACCTTGAGGTGTAATTGCTTGGATCATCGCCAAGAATGTTCCTTGATCCAAAGCAGCCTTAGCACCTGCTGCTACTTTCTGCCACACAGTACCTGGTTCTTTAGCATAAGCATCTGAAACAGAGGACCATAAATTCATGCCAGCTTGAGTGAGTGCAAATCCCTGTTGCATTGCAAACATTGTTTTGTAAGCTCCTGAGCTTTCACCCAAAATCCCCCTAAACATATTTGCAAACGAACCAGTTAATTGCTGAGCTTGGGTTAACTGCAAATTCAAGGAATCCCTTTGATACTGATTTTCGATATCAATCATTCGCTGATTATGTGCAGCCCAAATTTGCTCACGAACCTCTGCCAATTTTTCCAGATCAGCACCTGGTTCTTGCTCTTGTCTCTCAACATCAGTAATTTGTATGTCAAAAAGATTCTGTGACACATCCATTCTATTAAAACGCTCTTGACCAACTTGGTATCGTGCAGAAGAACCATCCATTTGAGAACGGACCGAATCCCATCCCATGGACGCATCCTTTAGGCGACGATTCATGTCTACTTGATTCTGTAATTCAAGCATCTGTGTTTTAAAGGCTTTTTCAACAGGGTCCTCATTACCCTGAGCAATAAGCCTTTTTTCTATGTCATATTTAGCCTTAGCTAATTGAAGCTCTGACATATAAAACGCTTTTGTTTGGAGTAATTGCTGCTTTTTCGTTAAACGAAACTGTTCAAGTTCATATTCACGCTGTTCGTCAATGGATTTAATGGATTCAGTCTTTTGCTTTTTATTGAAGTCAGCACTGGCTTCAACTCTAAGTTTTTTAACATAAGAATCATTTTTGATTTTTTCCTCACCAACCCAACGCCAACCATCAATCTCCATTGTGAATTCAAATTGTCTAAGTTGTTTTGTTTTCTCAAAGCGAGTATTTTCATCAGCAATCAGACTGTGTAAGCCATTCTTGCGTAAATCCTTTACACGCTTAATATGGTCAGCTTCGTCTTTCTCACCTAGCGAGTAATAGTTAGCTTTTAAAGTTTCGATCTCCTTTTCTGTTTTTGCTTCAGCCTTGTCTTGAGCTAAATAAGATCCATAAGTGCCAGTACTAGCCCCACCTTTCACCTTGCTTTGCATACTTGGTGATTGATGAAGAAGTTTAAGCACAACACCGTCTTCAAAAGTGATTGTGCTGTAATAGCCGCCACCTTTTGAATCATAGTCAGTCTTTACATCTTTAACCGCAACTTTAGTTGTGATTGGAGTACCTACAGGCATTGCAAAATCAATACCTTTATGGAAACTTGAGGCTCCAGCAGTCGGAGCTTTTCTTTGACCATAATCAGAAGAAACACGATAGCTTGAAAGAGATTTCCCACCAGCTTGAAGCCAAGCTATATGCTCAGGTGATACTTTCTGCCCATCACGAGAGCCACCATAGCGAACATCTAGATGTGCGCCTGTACCAATACCTGAATTACCTGATATTCCAATTAATCGCTGTTGCGTTTTGAGTTGCTTCTCAAGCTCTTTAGTACGATCTTTTTCAGATTTAGAACGTTCTTCTTCAACTTTTTTAATTTCAGTTGTGGTCAAAAGTTCTCTACCCAAAAGAGCAAGTGTGCCAAGTGGTAATTGCTTGTCTGTTCCTAATATTCCTGCCGCTTCACGCGCCTTTAAAATAATATCTGCAGATTCTTTAGAAAGACCTTGGTTGTAAAGCTTTAACCTCTCCTCATTCTGCATTGATGAAGTCAAAGAACTACTAATAAATTTCTGAATTTCAGCACTTAAATTTTTAACTTTATCTGAAGTTAGGATTGCTTCTTTTGTAATATCATTAAAGCCTTTTGCAGAGTTTGATGCTTTATTTCCTGCGAGTTCAGCATCAATTCCAAACACTTTTAAAGCTTCTTGAACCTTTTGAACTACAGGTAACTTTTCACGATAAAGGTCATTATCTTTCTGTAACTGCTTTAACTGTTCAGGCGAAATAAAATCAAGTTTATTAAGGGCTTTGATTGCATCCTCTTGGCTTAATACCCCTTGTCGAACTTTATTGGAAATCTCAACGATCTCAACATTACCTTTATAAGCATTTTGAAGATCAATTACGTGGGCATTAAAAAGACTATTTAGCTCTTTTAATTCCTTATTCTGACCCCTAAAAGCATCTTCTAAATCAGATTTAGCTCCATTTTTCTGCACACCTTGAAGTGCTAATAATTCCTCTTTGGTCTTGTTAGCAACTTCAGTTTGTTCAGCTAATTTCTTATTTGCATCATCAGTACGCTTTTGCAGATAGGTATAACCAGCAGCCAAACCCATCGCAGCTAGAGTTAAAGCTCCGATCGGTCCACCAATTGCAGTTAGGAGTTTAGAACCGAGAGCCTTACTTTTATTCAAAGCATCTTGAGCAATTGTGTATTGAGCAGTTGCGATAGTAGATTCTTTTAAAGCAACGTTATGCGCCACTTCTGCTGCTGCTAAACGTTGTGTAGCTAAAGCTTGAGCATCTTTACTTTTTGCATTCACTAAAGCCAGTTCAGCCGATCTAACCTCTTGAGCAGCTAAAACAACATTCTGTCTTGCACGAAGCGCTTCAACACCAGTTAACTCAACCGTAGCTGCTTGTTCAGCAAGCATACTGGTTTGATGTTGCACACTTGCCGCTATCGCAGTTCGAGTAGCAACGGCTTTATCCAAAAATGATTTAGTTAAATAACCAATCCCAACAACCATTGCACCATCTGCTAATGGTCCTAAGTTTTGTGATAAAAGCTGAATTGCATCCGCTAAAGTTTTCGCAGCACCTGAGCTTTGACCTGCTTCACCAACAAACTTACCTAACTCATTGTTTAAAAGAGTTATGGATTGTCCGATTGTTATGTCTGTTTTAGAAAAGAGATTATCAACTGAAGCTTTAGCCTTTGTTAATGCTTTTACTAATTCAGCAGAGGTAATAGATCCAGTTGCAGCAACTGAACGTAGTTGGCCAACAGTAATCCCCATTCCTTCAGCGATTGCTTTAGCTAAACCAGGTGTTTGCTCCATAACAGAATTAAGCTCTTCACCTCTGAGAGTTCCAGAACTTAAAGCCTGATTAAACTGTATTAAAGCTGCCTCAGATGCTTGAGCACTTGAACCAGATATAGCTACAGCTTTTGATACTGTTTCAGTCAATCTTGCTGTATCAGACATTGATAAACCATGTGCTTTGGCATTATTAGCAAAACCTTGATAAACCTGAGCTGCACTTTCCCAACTTTGGCGCGTGTTTTGAGCGATAGCAAATGTATCGTTCATAGCACGATTTAATTCAGTTTGAGAGTTGGTGACAAGTTTTAAACGGTTCTGTAGCCCCGTATAAGAATCCATTTTGTCGATAGTGCTATTGATCGTAATAAAAGCTGCCAAATGACCAGCCAATGTTTTGATCGCAACACCCGTCTTATCAACTTGTTTCTCTTGCTTCGCTAACTCCTGAGTCTGTTTTTCAACAGCCTTAGTCGTATTATTCACAGTAGTATTGAAGTTTTGAGTAATGTTGCTTGTGACTTGAATGGTTTTACCAAGCTTCGACGTTGAATCACTCGCCTTTTCACCACCAGTAAAGATTTTGACCAACTCTTTACTCAAATCTTCAGCATTCTTTTTAGCCTGCTCAGAGCTGATTTCAATTACTAAACGGCTTGTTTGTTCTGTCATTTCGCTTTCCTACGGGTGAAAAAAAGCCCGCAGGAAAGGCGGGCAAAAATTTAAATAATTTCTAGTTGATTGCTTCAATAAGCTTTGTTACAGCTAAAAGAATTTGAGGTATTGCAAACAATGCGATTACAAACAAAATCCAGTAGCAAAATGTTTTTACAGATTTATATTGCTCAATGAGTTCTAGTGCTTTCACAATCCAGTCCCCGATGTTAAAATTCATATATGTTCTAATCCTCAAGTGCGTGTTGTGGGTTGGAAATAGAAACCCCAAGAGCTGTGAACTCTCGGGGTTTTGTTTTGGACTATAGAAAACCATACGAATATAGTTCTCTCATACGTATAGCTCTATCGAAAGATCACTTCTTCTTACTCGCCTCTTCCAAAAACAGGTTGTCTAAAGCAAAGATACAATCATTAAAAATCCATCTTGGTACTGGTGATTCATACTGCTCACAGTAATCATTCACAGCCCCAAGACTTAAAGCCATAGGAATGCATTGCTCATACTGTCTAGAACGAGCAATCACGTAATAAGCTGAGAGAATTGAGTGAGCTGTGTATGAATATGCAGGCGGTAGATAGTAATCAGGCAGTGGCTGACCTAGCTTTTGATAGACTTCTCTTGCTTTTTCGATGTCCCACTTCGCTGTTTGGTACTTGTAGAGCTGGATGACTTTCCCAATGTTTCAGCCTTTTCTTCGTTGGCTTCAACTTGAATTTTTTGAGCTTCTGCAAGGATCCACACAATAAGCTCGATTGACTCATTGGTACTTGTGCAAAGAAGCTCAGCATTTTGCTTTGAATATTCAAAAATATTCCCTTCTTCATCTTCTAAGCCTTGCCAGTTCAAGACTAAATGTGAAACCGCCTTACTGAATGATTGGGCAATTTCACGAGAGCTTTCGTCTGTAATGTCTCGAACACCTTGAATCTCTTGCTCAATACGAGTGCCACGCAACTCCATGCAATGCTTGAATGATGGCTTATCTATTCCTGCAATAAGAAATTTAGCACCATCTTTGTAATCAATCAGCTTGCTTGGAATTTTGGTTTGTTCTTGTTCTTCGATTTTAATTTTCATGCTTATGGACCTGCCACGATAGGAATACGTTTAAGAGTAGGTGCAGCATCTGCCACAGTGAATGAAAATTGAGTGTTAAGAATGTCGCCCGCTCCACCACTCGGTAGAGGTGCTGAAACTAACACATTTGGAAGTGACAATGTGTATTTATTCCCGTCTTTATCTTTCAGGCTATATTCAAGACTGATCGGTTCATTCAAGAACTGTTTTTCATATAATTCAGCAGTGTTTTTAGACCATGCAACTGTGAAGTTACCGCTGCCTTTCATGATGGTTTCCAAAACTCCAGAAATATTGTTTTCATAATCCAAACACTTTTGAATCTGCATTGTATTATCAATGGTCAATTCAATCTGAGTGACGCACATCCCTGCTTTCTTTTCACCTTCAATCAAGATGTCGCCGGTTGAAAGACTTGTAAATGGAATTGCATCTCCTGCAGGTGTTACGGTACCAGTAGGTGCAACCTCATATGCAGTACGTTTCATTGCCATAATTGAGAATTTAGAAGTCACAATGCCACTATCTGGGATGCTTAAGGTCCATTGATTGATATGGCAGCCTGTGAAAACTTGAAAGTTATCGATATCAGTAAAACCGCGAATAATCGAAAGTGTTTTTCGACTAGTGCCACCAAATGTTAAGACGTTACTATTCCAAGCATTGAAGGCAACAAGCTCTAAGACACCATCTTGAATGCCATAAGCCCATTCAGATTCAATATCACCTTGTACTTCAACACCAGTCACTAAAGTACCAGCTGCAATTCGTGAATCTTTGATTGTTTGTGATTCTGTGGTTTGTGCCGATGCATCCAAACCATTGGTGGTGAATGCAAATGTATTCCAAGTTGTTGCAATTACACCGGGTGATGCTTCAAAACCAACTCGGGTTAGCTGTTTAGCTCCAGAACTCATAAAATTCTCCTTAATTTGGGCATAAAAAACCTCCTATAAGGAGGTGGATTGGAAATAGTTAATTAATTTACAGTGTAAGGCGTATGCACATTCACTTGATAAAAGTCCGGATTATTGGGTACTTCAATCACACTTGATGCTTGAAGCTCTAAACCGCCAATTCTATAAAACTGTACGTGTTCCGCTAGTTTTTCAGCAACAATAAGAGCTGAGTCTGTTCCTGTATTGCGTGGAGCGAATAACTGAATGAACAGCATTCCTGTAGTCCGTGTGCACGGCTTATCGGCTAATCCTACAATACGCTTGTCACCACCACCAAAACTTACTTGAGCCCATATTTCATTGTGTGGTGGTGTGAAGGGCTTACCGCCTTCAAGTGGTTGGTTTTGAAATTGAAAGTGTTCTTTTTTTATAGCCTTACTTGTAAAGGTTTCAATCAGTTTTCGAATCTCACGTTTCGCATCAATATCTCTCATTTATACTTACTCGCAATATATTGAAAAGCCAATGTGTAAACACCATTAGGTGCTTGCCGTGAAAAGCCACCTGCAGATTTTTTAATGTACCCTTTACCTTTTACCCAACTTCCTTTTTTAACAGGATCAGGATAACCACCGTACTCGATCACATCACCGTAAGGAGTATTATTTTGGATATATGCTTTATCACCTAATTTAAAAGAAGCAATTGTCCCAACAGCTGCTTGTACTGGATCGCCATTGCCCTGCTTGGTTGAGTAATCTTCTGTATTTATCGATACAATGTGCGAGAATCTATAAGAACCTTTATCAACTGGTGAGCGTACTGCAACATGCTGTAAAGCATCTGCAATAATGTTCTTACAATGTTGATTTGCATCTTCTTTAATTGTGTCAATAAAGTCGGTTGGCTTGATGGACCATCTGCTCATTCACTCACCTTTCTTAACTGAACTTTCCAAATACTTCCAGTCGGATCAGTACCAATATTAACAATACGAAAAATACCTTTTTCAGTTTTCCATTCGTCATCAATTTGCGGTACGGCAGTAACTTCATTTTGCAGCACAGTTGCTTTGCAGTCTTCGACTTGATAATTCTCAGGCTTAACCATGTCTTTGGCATATGAACCAAACAACACACCACGACCCGTGTAAACTACAGTTTCAGACTCAGGATAAGTTTCAGTTTGAAAATCCATTTCACCTGAATTAATAATTTTAGTGCAAGTGAATGGATACACCGCATCAGTAAGCTTTGTGTTGAATGCTTTGGCTAACTTGGATTGAACCTTGTTTTTAATCATCCCCGATATACTCCAAATGCAAAGCCTTTAGGTGTTAAATCAAGTGATGCAATATAGGCTTTAGCTACTTGCTCATGCTTAGAAATAGCCACACTACCTGCAGCAAAGGTTTCATCAACCTTAACCCCATCAGCATCAACCATTTCCCTTGTAGTTTGACGCTCTACGCCTGAGTAAATATCACCAGCTAAAATGCCCTTGATAATTTCACATGCTGCATCTTGCAATAAAGGATCAATTGGATCAGGAACAAAACCTATTTCATTCTTCATCCAAGTGTTTGCTAATTTAATGAGGCGAGCTTTATCACCAGCTGGTGCAAAATCCGCTCCTATTATTTGCTCAGCTTGTTCTTGGGTAATAAAGCTCATGGGTTATTCCTTTAGTAGCAAAGCCAGCAAATCATCTTTTTTGGCATCAGATGGGAATTCAATTCCTTTCAATTTCAGAACATCTTTTAGTTCATCCACTTTAAGTTTTGAATAATCCACTGATTGAAGTTCAGCGATACGGGCTTGCATTGCTGCGGCATCGTTTTTAAAAGCAATAAATTCACGCTGTGCGGTGGCTAATTGCTCTTTGGTATTCGTTAGATCCAGTGCAACTGCATCAAATTGCTCAGTTGGTACCAAACCGGTCAAATCAACAGGTTCACCAGGCACAAGCCCAGCCTTTAACGCTTCCAATTGCTGTTTTAGCTCATCGTTTTCAGCAACAACTTTTTCACATTCAGCTTTTGCCTCATCAACGACGGCTTGAAGCTCAGGTGTGATACCGACTTTGACATCAATAGTTAATGGCTTGGCTAGTGATAGTTCTCGAACATTTACAGGTATTTCAAGCGCTTCATAATCAGCTTTAATTTGCGGATAGTCACCATAAATCACAACTGATTCAGCATCTTTATTAGGCTTGTCATAGTAACTAGGGTTTTGAAAAGATCCTTGCTCATCAATTCCTGAGCTCTTTTTCGCATAGATTATTTTCAATTCTTTCTCCCAAAAAGAAAGAGGGCGAAATGCCCTCTTTTATGGTGTACCTGATAGATCAAGCAATGTACCTGCAGTCATCTTGTTGCTTGTTGCATGCTTCTTCCAATTTGCATCCGCACCTAATTGTGCAAGTGTTGGGTTGGCACCTTTTGAGGTATCCCAAGAGTAACCGAGCAAGTCAAGGTTGAATGCACCTTCAGCACGCATACCCATTGCTAAGTTTTCTTCATCGTTAATATCGTATGCACGGAAGCCAGGTGCTTGCGATTCAGTGACTGTCACTGCACCAGCCTGCAAACCAAAAGCATCATCATCTTCAATTAAATCTGTGACCAAAACGGGTTTGCCTAATGTTCCAGGTAAACCGCCATAAATAACAATTTCTGATTCACCGTAAATTTGATTTGTTAATGCT
The DNA here is from genome assembly GCF_019702905.1 of Acinetobacter sp. Tol 5. NCBI lineage: Bacteria > Pseudomonadati > Pseudomonadota > Gammaproteobacteria > Moraxellales > Moraxellaceae > Acinetobacter > Acinetobacter sp. Tol 5. The sequence continues at coordinate 2,389,152 of NZ_AP024708.1, forward strand.
TCATCTACAATGTCGAAATATGTATCTGAGTTCATCACCCAAAGTGAGATACGGCCAAATTTATCACCGAACTTGCGCATGCCTTTAGTTAAAGCTTTGCGACCATCTGTAGCGATACTACCTTTAGCAATCATATCTGGATTACTGCTAATGGCTGCTTTTAATGATGCCAAGCTATATTGCAAACGACCATGTACCAATGCATCCGCTAAGTCATAGCCAATAATTTCAGCGAATTCTTCGGGAGAACGTGCACGGCGTTTAAATGCCTCTTCAGTTGAAGCGTAAGGACCGTATTTAAATGGTACTTTTACACCAACAGATTCCCCTGCACCAATTTTTTTATTAGTCACTTTAGCAGTTGAGTTCACATCACGGTGTTCAATGCTGCCACCAACACGATAGAAAGATTGTTGATTGAAATCACCTTGAATGATCTCATTTACATAGCGAATCGCCCCGTTAGATGCTTGGTTAAAGACGTTTAAATTGTCTTGGAGGCGCTCTAAATATGCTGTTTGCGCCAATTGATTATAGATAATCATGTCGCTATTTACGGTTGTAGTCATTACGACTCCTTATTTATCAAGTTTTAAATATGATTCTTGACCATGTGTATGGATGTATTCAGCTTTTGCCTTTGCATCCATTTGGCTGCGTTTTAAACCAGTATTTGCTCCACCATTGTTTTGGAAGCCTCCACCAGAACCTTGACCACCTTTTAAAATTTGGTCTTTGTATTGGTAACCACCAATCAAAGATTCCAAGGCTTCATCAAAATCAGCAACTTCACCAGGACGAGAACGTGAAAAGATTTTTTGACCATCTGCACCGTAAGCTACAACCTTGCCATCTTCGATTTTGAAATTCTTTCCGAATTGGGCTTGGATCATGTCAACAGGTACAGAAACTTTGTCGTGAATAAACTTAGAACGAGCAAAACCGCCTCCAATAAGTTCGTTATGCAATTGAGATTGATAAGAATCACGCTCTTGAACGATCGGAGCATATTTTTCTTCAACAGCTTTAATTGCTTCAGATTTGATTTTCTCGACCTCACCGGCATCCACCAGTTTTTTATCATCGAAATTTTTTAATGTATCTAAAGCCTTTTTGGCCGCCACAGGATCGTCAATACCCTCAAAAGCTTTCAAAGAGTTTTCTGCTTTTTCATAACGCTCACGATTTGTCTTTGCCTCCCCATTTAATCGCGTGATTGTCGCTACTGTTTGAGGTGCATCATGTGCGACTTCTTTACCATCATCGTGAATGTAAATCGGTAGACCGTTTTCATTCACTTCTGCATATGTTTTATTTTCAATGGTTACTGTCTTAAGTTTCATAAGTCATCCGACCCTATATCTAAATGAGCATCCGCTCGTTGCGCCTTGTTCATCCGAACGTTAGGCAATAAAAAAGCACCTCGAAAGGTGCTAAATAATTTGTATGCTTTAAGCTTTAGCTTTTAGATGTTCGCCAGAGCATGTTTGGAATGCTATAAACCACATCTTCAACCAATGATTTGCCGTATCGCGCATTACAATGGCATCAGCTCGACCATTATTAAATTTAGGTCTTAACTCATATTGCATAGCGAAAATATTGAGCTTAAGAACTTTGTGATGATCTTTTAAATTGGTTTTTTCGAATTTTTCTAAAATCTCACGCTCAAATAACCATACAGTGCGTTTTAGTCCTGTTTTCTTTGGTTCTTTTTTCACAGCCCTAGCTCCTTAAATGTGTCTTCATCCATCTTTCTAAGCTCAGCAATGGTAAAAGGCTTACCGCTGAGTGGATCAATGAATTTATCCAATGGATACTTACCTGACTTATAAAGCTCAAAGCGAGTCTTACCTAACCAATTACGCTGAAAGGTTTCATCTTGTGTGGCAAACCACTGCTTATACGTCGTATTCGCATCAACTTGACCAATACCCCAGTCTTTACCCTTTTCCTTATCAACAACATAAGGACGTACGCCATCAATATCACCATCAGCATTGCAAGCAACTTGAATGGTTCGACATCGACGATGGTAAGGTGGTCTTTCATGATTCTCATCAATCTTTTGTACACGACCATCCCGCACGGCACAGAGCTTAGAGGTACGGCTATCAAGTGTCGCTATATCCTTGGTGTATTTAGCCCCAAGATCTTTCCATGTATTTAAATAAGTTTCATTACTGATGTGCGCCCTTGCTGTGCGAACTTCTGCATCGATAGAATTACGCGTTTGTTCTAATAAGCCATCTTTATATTCAAGCTTTTTAGTGCCTTTGATCCGCTGAATAATCTGCTGATTAGATTGCCCATTAGAAACGCCATCACGAATAATGTATTCAGCTTTCTTGCGCATAGACTCAGCCACATCAGGAAAAATGAGGTCAATGAGTTGACCACCAGCAAAGGGCTGCCTACTGACTTTCTTAAGTAGCTTTTCACCATCAACCTTAGGCGTTTTCTTACTGGCCATTCGGTAGATGTAGCCAGCTTCATGAACCGCCAATGCAACTGCAGAAGCTGTAAAGACCTCGGGCAATGTCAAGGCGATCGATTGTTGCCACTCTTTAAATAGATCCTGAATCTCTTTCAGTACGGGAGTTGTATAAGCAGCTGAAGCAAGTGCCTTTAGTTCAGCATCACTTAGTTCATCGAGTAGATCGCGTAAGTTTGAGATGTACTGATTAGAGATACCATTAAAGCTTTGGATAATTTCAATGATAGCTGAACTTGATAAACGCTGTAAAAAGCTATTGTGCTTAGTCAATGCATCAATGATTGGATCATTCATCAAATTCACCTGCTTTCTCTTGATCTAGTTTCAACCGCATTTCTTCAAAAGAAAGCTCGCTAAAAGTGCCCGTTTGTTCGTACTTGTACCAAACTGACCAAGGTAGATGTTCTGAAATAGCAGCATCGTATAGACGTTTAGCACGTTCTTCACTGAATTTAGGTTTATTAAAATCCTGAGAAATTGAGTAACTCAGTTCATTAGGACCAAACTCATGACCATCCATGGCAAATTTTGCACACCAACGTAAAGCCAGAGTAAGTGCTTCACTAATATTTGAGACTGCAAGTGAAACTACCGAATGCTGAATCGAATCCTCATTGTCTGCTTGAGTCGCAGTCTTATTGGCAGATCCAACCTCAATTAAACGTGCACCAAGCTCTTTCATTGCAGTCATTTTTTCATTCATGAGCTGCTTTGCCAGATTGTTTTCTTTAGCCTGAACAATCTCAACTTTAGTTGGAAAACCAGAGCGTGCACCAATAGCTAATTTATCTTTCTTAATGATGTTGTATTGCCACTCTGTCACATCTGGTAATGACACAGTAGGCTGTCCAATAATAAAACCTGATTCTTCAACATCAGCAGAATTCCGATAATGCGCTAAGTTAAGATCAGCTAGATCCAGTAACGGTGCATTATTGATTTCGTCCGTGTTATCTACTGCTCCGCAGAAAGTAAAGGGAATATATTCCCAAGTTACACCACTGTAGTCAGTTGGTATAATCTTATCTTGTGCTACCCAGTTCTTGTCCTTATCCAAGATATAAACCTGAACAGTATAAACAAAGCCCTGTGTTGACTGTTCTAAACGCAAAACACGATACTGGTCTCGTGTTTTCTTGCTGAAACCATCAGGCTCACGCTCTGATATAAATTCACGGATTTTCACAAAGCTAAGTTTTCGCTGATTACCGACTACGATATGATCCCAATCCTCAATCACAGAAGCTTCTAAAATATGAATCATTGGATAAGCACCTTTAAGCTTATCCTCTGCTTTATTTTTACTTGCTGCTACTGTTGGGTAATCTACGTACACACCACAACGGTACTGTTTTAAGATCGATCTTAACATTCGTTGTGAACACTGGAAGATTGATCGTCCTGACCCATCAGCATTACGCTCTAAATACTCCAACTCATCAGGTCGAGTAAAATCAGGAAGTTTATTGAAAGCTGTACCGACATAACTACCCAATGTGCGACCAGTAATGCCATAAAACACGGCGCGCCCTAGATAGTCTTGATATCTTTCAGCATCACCTTTGCCGAATGTTTCAGGAACCGGTAAATAGGTTTTTCCCGCTTCCTTAATCGTTTTCTGACCTTTGCACACATCATCTACTTTCTTCCAGAGCGCGATGTTTAAGTCATAGTCTGTGTGTTTAGTTGTAATTCCAGCCATTTTCTATCGTCGTCCAAAAATAGGGAAATCCAGTCGTGTCACTGGCTTAATGATTGGGAAGCGTTTAGCCAATGGATAACCACCCGCATCGCCTACATGGTCTAATCCTGCAGTTTTATCAGGCATCCCGAACTTGTCATAAACTTGCTGTTCTAGAGTTTCAGTGAAACGAGGACATTTATTTGTATTAACTTTCAACGTACGCTCACCATCGCCATTTAGAATTAATGCATTCACTGCATTAATACGATCTTTAATCGCGGGGTTAGTTCCATCAACCTCAACCCTAAAACCCTTGTCTCGCAAAATTTGGTGATCTGATTCACTGCTATTTTTTGAAGATGTGGCTTGACCAGCTGCATCAGGAATTACTGTCATATCATGAAATGGAAAACGCTCAATGAGTAATGTTGCCATGGTTGGTGTATCTCTCACCCCAACTATTTCATCCAAGGCAAGCGGCTTACCATCACGTATGACATAAACAACTGCAGCCATTTTTAAAACGTTAAAGTCCATACCAATGATCAAATGCTCTCTAGGTTGAATCTCTTCATCTGTATGATTGAGCTTTCGATCAAAATCAGGATAAACCGCACCACTGGTCAAGTTCACAAACTGACCTTTTAGATACGCTGAGATTAATTGTGGCGGATATGATTCAAACAAAGATGAAATATAATCATCTGGTAAATTATTTTCATTAGAGGTGGATCAGGAAATTTGAACAACACTTATAAGTGATATTTTGCTCCCCAAATGATGTTATAAACATCAATATATGGAGTATTTTATGGCACGTAGACCAAGAAGAAATCATTCAAATGATTTTAAAGCTAAGGTAGCACTTGCTGCGATTAAAGCAGAAAAAACACTTGCTGAATTGAGTGCTGAATTTGATGTTCATCAAAACCAAATTATCGACTGGAAAAATCAACTGATTTCAGCTTCCTCGCAAGCTTTCGATCAATCAAAAGCTCCAACAGAACCACCCATCGATCTAAAAAAACTACATGCAAAAATCGGTGAGCAGGCATTAGAAATTGATTTTTTAGAAGGTGTGTTGAAGAAACTGGGCCGCTTCAACCACAAAAGTTAATCGATGACTCACTTCAGATTTCAGTATCTAAGCAAGCTCAGCTGCTGAAAGTCTCCCGTGGTTGTTATTACTATCGCCCAAAACCTGTGAGTGCATCAGATCTGAAGCTGATGCGGTGTATGGATGAGTTACATATGCAATACCCTTTTGCAGGTAGCCGTATGATGCGTGATTTGTTGAATCGTCAAGGACATCATATAGGACGACGTCATACACGTACTTTAATGAAGAAAATGGGCATTAATGCGTTATATTGCAAACCAAATTTAAGCCAGGCTAATCAAGCTCACCGCAAATATCCATATCTGCTCAAAGGATTGGCTATTCAGCGCAGTAATCAAGTGTGGTCTACGGATATAACGTATATCCCTATGGCAAAAGGCTTTGTTTATTTATGTGCTGTGATTGATTGGCATAGCCGCAAGGTACTTGCGCATAGAGTATCGATTAGTATGGAGGTTACATTTTGCATAGAAACATTAAATGAAGCTATTGAAAAATATGGTCGACCTGAAATATTTAATACAGACCAAGGCAGTCAGTTTACCAGTGATGCATTTATTGATGTATTGAAATCAAATGACATCCAAATCAGCATGGATGGTAAAGGTCGATGGGTTGATAATGTGATGGTTGAACGATTATGGCGGAGCGTTAAATATGAAGAGGTGTATCTCAAAGCCTACAGCAATGTTTTGGATGCGAAGAAGCAATTAAACGCATATTTTGAATTTTATAATTTGAAACGACCTCATTCGAGTCTGGACAAAATGACTCCAGATGAGTTTTACTATGACCAGCTACCACAACAAAATAAGGTAGCTTAACTAGAGCAGAGTATCACTTATAAATAAGCTTTTAGTTGTTCAAACATGTGGGACCACCTCTATTGTCATAAGTTGAAGCTTGGATCATGCCATATAGCTTTCGTTTTGCTGGCGTTGAGTTTGCCTCTTTTACGAATTGCTCATAAGTAAACTTAAAACCCTCAGGCGTGGTCGCAACATCGATACCATTCGTTAGACCAGGATGTTTCACACGCATACGCGCAATAATTTTACGCCATGCCTGTTGAGCCTTGTCCTTATTCATGACATCGAGTTCATCAATTAGAGAGTGACCAACCTTAAAACCTACGATCGTTTGCGGTTTCTCCATTGATCTGCAAATAACAGTACTGCGATACTGGCGGCCATATTAGAGATCAACCTCTTTATTCGATTCATATATCTTTGTCTTCAAGCCCCAGTCAAATGCAACTTCGTCTATGGTCGGGAAAAAAATATCTCTGATCTGCGGATATGTTGGGGCAAAATAACCTAAAGGTACCTTTGGAAATTCCCAAGACTTATCACAGAGACTTGAGCAGCCTACCCAAGTCTTGCCACTACCAAACCCTGCAACAAAGGCACGAAATTTATTCGGAAGTTGTAGAAAATTCGCCTGAGGCACATTCAGCGTTGGGTTGATATTCGGCATCTTGTTTACTCGCATCTACAACTTGAATGGTGACTTTCACTGGCGTCGGATCATCTGCACCATCTCCATCACCTGTTTTGATTCGTTCAATTTCAAGTTGCTTTAATTGAATATCTAGGAGCTGAATCTCATAACCATGCATCTCATCTTTGAATTGTTTGATCAGCTTGGTTTTTAGAATTCTATTAACCTTTGGATCGTTATATATATTCTGTAATTCCTTGAGACGTACTGCTTTATTTGCTAAAGGGATATCGAAAACATTCGTCCTAAAATCATTTCTAGTTTGATGAAATAGATCCTTTAGTTTCTTACTTAAGTTTTTACCTGTTGGCTTTGTTGGATCATATGAAGCTACCTGTTGGCGCTCTATTTCAATGTCAAAATTTTGTTTTACAGCATCAGCCACTTGTTGAGGGGTTTCAAAGCAAGCAAGAGACTGAACTATAAAGATTTTTACAGGCTCTTTAAGTGTTGCCATAAATGCCCCTTTGTAAGACTACGTAAAACAAAACTGGCAAAAAAAAGAGCCCTAAGGCTCAGTTAATTAGACATGTTCCGCAGCATTTTGTTATTTCCAAATCTGAAACAAACGGCGGGTTTTGTGCGACTGCGACCATGCGCTTAACGTCCTCACTTGCTCCCCAGCGCTTGACCACTCCTATAAATTCCTCAACGTCATGACCTGCTAAATAATGCTTAGGTAAGCCTGTATGATCGCTATAAACTATTTCGCCATCTTCATAACGTTCAACACCGATGTGATAAAGCTCATGCTCAATCAAAGCACAAAATTCACGATCGTTCGCACGTTCACAAAAGCTTGCATCGATTGTAATTAGATAAACAGGAACAAACCCAAACCAATCACGCATTTGTTGCTCTTGTCGAGCTTTACGCCAACCACCTTGGTTAAACATCACTTTTTCACATTGACCTAATACCATCCTCTTTTTAGCAACGGCGGCAGATGAAGCCCAAGCGAATGCTAAGAATGTTTCATCGTCATGAAGTAATTCAGCTATGTGGTCATGGTCGGGATTATGAAGTTCACCACCAAGGGTTAAGAAGTTTTTCACTACCCATTCTTTTAGATCCGCTGCAGGTGCCAAGCGAATCGCTTCCTCTTCCTCAGCTTGATCTATCAAGTCTGTTGGTGGAAATGGTCTGATCTGTTCCATTGAAAATATGCCTCTTCAAATTCTTAAGCCACTGACTAGACAAATTAGCTTCGACTTGTAATGGTCCATCTTCCTGAATTTTATATCTGGGTGCTGACTCTATTCTGATCACTGTGTAACCCATATCGGCAGCAACATCGTAACGCTCCATACTCCAAGCTTTATCTTTAAGCTTACCTTTGCGACCACCCGACCAAGGTCCACCAGAAATTTCAACTAAAATTCTATGTTCAATAAGATGAAAATCGAATCGCCAATGTTTAGTTGATTCAAATTGGAATAATTTTTCATACTTAATATTGAATACAATCAACGATTGCTCAAAGTCTTTAAAAGCTTCTAAGTATGCTTCTTTTGCCTTGGGTAATGGTCTTGTTCTTGGTTTTGTTTTAATTGGCTTCTTTTTTGTAAGGCTGGTGTATTGGTTAATTTCCATCAAGGAATCTCCAATAAAAAAGCCCACAAATAGAAGTGGGCTTCGTAGATCGGCATGTCGCGAACTCATGCTCAGCGTTAACTGTTTAAGTTTTAAAACTTTTGAAGGGAATGCGCTATTCCTATAACAACTTAAACACTACCGTTTCGCATACGGATTCGATCACAAGAAATATAACACTATAATATAAAATTATCTAAGAAAAATTAAACAATTTATTTAAATATTTTAAAATAATAAAAATTCAGAAATCAATACTCATTAAATCCATTTGTTGATCCTATGTTAACAAGAAAATTTTAATATTTCTTGAACAGGATTGTTTATTAACATTATTTCTTTTTAATTGTTAAATTCAGATATATCTTGTTGATATAAAGATTATTAAAGAACAATTATCTACAAACCAATCTTACAAAGACCGTAGTGTAAGCACAATTAAAGCTTAGCATGAAATCTCCACTCAATACTTTAAGAAGATTAAAATGTCATTTAAGAGTTTGTCACAAAATTCAGATCAAACAAAATCAGGTACTAAGCCTGGTGATCTCGAAAAAGACAAGGAAAATACACCTCAAGCAACACCAGGTGTAACCCCACCTAACCCCAATAAAGGACCTAATGAAATTAAAGAAGATGCTCAAAACCATCCTAAATAATGTTGTCAATTTAACAAAAGAACTTATCGAGATACGATAAGTTTTTCTTTATATAAAAATCAATATTGATTTAATTTTATAAATCAGATTATACATTGTGAATAGATTAATCTATATACCTAAAAAACTTCTGTTATAAATTCAGGATGAGCTGATTTATATATAATCAATTTTCTTTTTTCAGTTTCTAAAAATATTTTAGGTTCTTCAGACCAAGTTGATTTACCTGAGTCTAAACCTGAATGCATCAAAGCCCATTCTGATAAACACCCGTAAATAAACGTATTATCAGCAAATACCCATTTAGCCTTATCACCTTTTATGTTGGTAAAAACCTTATATGTTGGTAAAGACCCAAATACACTAATTTGTGTGTAACGGTATTTAAAGATTTCAGGCATAGAATAGATTACTTAAAAGGCAGATCAGTATAACATGTTGTGAAGCTAAACGGATTGCACAGCGTCACAAATCCAAGTTGATTCTTGAGCTAACGATTTTTCATGAGACGATCCTCAATAAATTACTTGTGCACGTCACAAGCACCTTTATAAAATCTCAGACGTAAAAAAGACGCCTAAGCGCCCTTTGTATCTTTAACTTGCTGCCTCGCAAAACCTTCTGCTGACTTCAAAGCATCCTCAAACTTTACAGTGCTGGAAAACCAAAACCTTAAATATTGATCTTCTAAAACAATGGACTGCCTAAAATAATAAGGGCTTTTGTCACTGTTTGGGTCAACTTTGAACTTATAGCCGTCATTCTCAATGATTTGCCCTTGAAGTTCACCACCGATACAAATATTCATGTGCTTTCCTGTTTATCGATGGGAGTGTAGCACTTTTGATTTGTCTAAAATGTAAAAAGCCCACCTTTCGATGAGCTTTAAAGCTAGTTAACTCTATTAGATAACAGTAATACCGCTAGCTTGTAGTCCTTTTTTCCCATTAGATACAGTAAATTGAACACGCTGACCTTCAAGAAGAACTTTAAAACCATTGCTTTGAATCTCACTGTAATGAGCAAAAACATCTTGACCATTATCTGTTGCGATAAATCCAAAACCTTTAGTTTCATTAAACCACTTAACGGTACCAGTACTAATATCTGACATATATAATTCTCAATAATTTAAATGATAGAATAATTCTTTATAAAACAAACATTTTTCATATATAAGATAAAAAGTATTCATTAAAAAAATAATCTATTACGAAGAATATACATTAACTACTGTCGAATAGCTAGGTGGTTAAAAAATCAATTTATAGAGTTGATTCAACCCTGTATAAAAAGATTTTCCATCAATGTTTAATAAGCACTCTTGTCCCGATGTTAGTTGAATTTTTTTTCCAACTTCCACAAAAGTGACACCATTCACATTATTTTGTTTACGCTTGAGAGGGATAACCTTAACTTCAATCTCTTCGCCATTGTTTGCTTTAGCAAACATCCATCCATTTAATAAATTCACAATATACTCAATCATTTGAGCTTCAGTAAAATGTGTGAAATCTAATTACGATTAACATTCAGAATTGGAATAACTTCTACTTAGAAGTAAATTCTCTAAAATTTTACATCAGCATATTTAAAAAAAATTAGTGAAGTTGACTAATTCATCAACTCATTTAAGACATTAACCATTTAATTATAAGAGTTATTTTAAAACTTCTCGCGAAGAAACAACTAGCAATATTAAATATTTTACTATCAAAATTATTAAAAAAAACCTAAAAAGCATTAAGCAATCTAGGCTATAAACACTAAAACTTTTCGTGGTAGCGGGAGCTGGATTTGAACCAACGACCTTCGGGTTATGAGCCCGACGAGCTACCAGACTGCTCCATCCCGCATCAACGAAGTGCCTTTATACGCCTTAAACCTTAGGAAAGCAAACTTTATTAAAATTATATTTATTCATAAATCGACTAATCATCACAAATCTAACTGAAGCGTGCTCACTTTCTACAATTCCAAACCAAAACAGCAAAATTTACAACTTCACGCTCATTTTCCCAATCTAATTGATTGTATTCATCTTCCAGTGGATGTGACCATGGACCAATATCGCAACTTGGAGAAGTTGCACCACATTCATGGCAGCTTGCTTGAGCACTCCATTGAGTTTGTTTTTCTCCACAAACTTCGAAATCTATAATTTTAGAATCAACAACGATTGAACTACTTCCACACCACGGACATGGATCTGCTTTTACATCTGGACGCATATTATTTGCTTGATCAGAATGCCAACGATTTTCCATGTAAGCCTCATTATTATTTATGCAAAAAAAATACCCACTTCATTCAGAGTAAAAGTGGGTATATAAAATCTTTAAACAGTGTGGATTACCATAACTTCGTCCACTATAGCAGAAATATGCCATATTCCCTGTACAGGGTCAATACCTTAAAAATTAAACCTTTAGATAATTTATGTTTTTAGTATACTTATAGACTATTACTGAAATTTTAATAAGTTGCATTCAATTGATTGTAAAAATTTTCAATTCTTATAGAGGAAAAATATAAATTATGACAGAAAATTCCAAAATTAAGACACAATGTATTGATTGTAAAAGAGAAACTAACCATCTAATCGTTGCAACAAAAATGTATCATTTTAAAGAGCATCGTTATCGTTACGGTAAAGAATATTCGATTGTTCAATGTTTAGGATGTGATCATGTTTCTTTTTTACAAATCTACCATGATTATGAAATTAGCTACCCAGTTGAAGAAATATGGACTTCTGAAGGTTATGACTATAGATATGATTACGATAAAGGTTTTACAAATTTTTATCCAGATACTAAGGATGTATTCCGTAAATTAGAAAAAATTCTTCCTGAGAAATTATTTGAGATTTATTCAGAAACTAAAAATGCATATATCCAGAATTTAGATATTTTTACAGCTATTGGGATTCGTTCAATAATCGAGTGTATTTGTAATGATAATAAAATTGAAGGAAGAAATTTAGAAAATAAAATCACCAACTTAAAAAAATTTGGCAATCTCTCAAAAGTCGATATTGAAATGCTTCATAGTCTTCGTTTTATCGGTAATGATGCAGTACATGAATTAAACAAATCAACTAAAAGTGAGCTTACAGTTGCATTTAAAATAGTAGATAATTTAATTGATAAAATTTACATAATGCCTAAAGATTTAGCAAATACAAACTTTAAAAAGTATTTAGCTGACTATGATGATTTTGAAAACTACATAAAGGAAAAATTAGAAGCACTTGATTCAAGTCAAATATATACAATTAAAGGTTTGATAGATGAAAACATTAAAATTTCAAATGATTTTTTATCAGAATATGAAAAAAAATTAAATGATAATATTAAATTAAAACATATTACATGGTTAGAAGTAGTTAATCCTTCTAAATTAGCTGATGGAGAAAATAATAAAGATCTTTTTTATAGAAAAATATAGTTTTTTAGTATTCATTAAAAGTAAATAATGGAATATTTTAATTAATTTTCCATTATTTACTTAAGTCTAAATTAATTTATCTTTTTATTATATGCATTTCCCCATCAATCACAATTTGTGAAATATTTTTCCTTATTCTTTCAATTTCGTTTTTGAAATCTTCTGCACTTGTAAGGCTTAAAAAATTTCCAGTTATCTTCTCCTTATTTTCTTGAGCTAATTTCAATTTATTATACGCTTTCTGTATTTCCTCCAACTCAGCCTTATCTTTAAAAAGCTTTTCTATTGTGCATTGGAGTTCTTGAATTTCTATCTCATTTTTCTCAATAATTTGTTTTTTACTTTCTTCTAACAATTTTTGATTTTCTACCAACTCTCTTAATGAGTTTACGAAACTTCCCATTTCATCCGCGCTACCAGAAATCCTATTAAAAATATTTAAATATTCTTTTAAATATGGATCTTTAGAAAAACTTGGATATCTAACTTTATGGTCAATTTCACTCCACCCTTCTTCAAAAATGGTCCTTGTTTGGACTTCACAACAAATTTGCTCTCCATTAATTTTAGTCGCTGGAATTATGTAGTGGATCGATCGATATCCAGAAAAATGCACTTCATTTTTACAATTTTTATTTTCTGCATACAGTAATAGATCATCTCCTTCTCTGTAATAAATAATTACCTCCTCCATTGGCTCCCATTTAGACAATATATGGTCATGTACAATCTTCCAATCACTTTTGAATAAATATATTGCTCTGACTCCAATTAAATCAGTGATAGTACTTTTATAATTATCTTTGCTAATTTCATGATATTTTGAAGATACTGATTCTTCAGACCATTTACGAATAATTTTTTCTATCAAATGACTTGTATCTTTTACTCTAGAACGAACTGAATGCACACCTGAACATCTTTGCATTTTATTAGCTATGTAACCCGCCTCATCAAGCAAATCATTTTTATGCAACTCGTAATCATTTGCTATTTCAATTAGTATTTGGACATCACGATTTAATTTTATAAATTCGCTTTCTTTAATGGACATCTCTTTTAAAAAATTCTTTTGTTCTTCATTAAATGTCATCATTAGCTCTTTTATGTTAACTTTCAAATGATTAATTAACATATTGAATATTAAGATGCAATATATTTTATATAACCATACCGACAATGCAATGCTGCTAAACCACACTTCACATCAGAACGTGCATTCATCTGACTACGCTCATCTGTTATCATCTCTGGCCAGGAACAACCATAAAAGTATCGACTAATCACTGCATCCATCCAATCATCCAATATTTCAGATTGCCCTTGCAGATCTAAAATTAAACGCTGTACAGCTCTCGCCTCGTTATCATTTATTTCACATGTTAGACGAGTCTTTCTTGGCTTTGCTTGTCCAAGATCTTCCATAAGATAACCAGTAATAATTTTTAATCTTTGTTCAGGGCTCAATTTTTTATATTTCTTCTCTTTTACAGCATTATCCATAGCTATAGCGATTGGATTTACACTTTTTCCTGTAGGTCCTGTATTGGTATATAACCAAGCACCAAATTGATATAACCAGCCTTCTAAGTCAAAACGCGACCAATCAACTGTTTGTAAAATATGTTGTGTTGCGACTGCTGTGCCCATCTTTATAAATCCCCTACCATCGTCTCTATATGTTGAACCGCTAAACCTGATTTGACTTGCTCTGTACTAAACCGTAATACCTGATATCCCATTAACACAGCAGCGTTGTACTTCTCCATATCACCGATATATCCCTTTCCTCGAGTGTGACGTCCGTTACTCCAAACACCGCCTTCAACCTCAACCAATATCTTCTTGCCTACAATGAGAAAATCTGCACGCCATTTACGTTTAGGATGAAATTTATATTCCTGTTCAAAGCAAATATTTAAAACTCGCAACTGGTTGGTCAACAATGATTCACCGATACTTTCACCACGATGAGTTTGAACTCGAGTACTGCTTTTGTGCTTTGATTTCTTCCTCGTACTCGTACCATAAAGTTTTTGATATTCAGAAATTGAGATGCTCTCCACCTAAGCCACACCTCTGCTCTTTGATTTAAATCCAACTGTCTGCAGGTGTGATTTCCAGTTTTGGAGTTCATTTGGATCTGAAAGTTTTGCAGCAATCCGGCTTGCCAGTTTTTCAAAAGATTCACCAGGCACACTGAATTGATTTATGACGTCTGGAATTTGAGCCAATTTGTTGGCAAAAACATAAATCTGCTGAGGTGATGAGAAAAATACAGAATCAGATTCACCAGTGGATTTTCCATTTTGCGCTTTGTCGTATTTGTGACGGTTTCTCAAAAGTGTGTCAGCAAAGTGGTAAATCAAAAGATCATCACAAAGATCCTTGTCGGCATTGAAAAGTTCGAAAGCTCGTTTTTCGCGTTCAAACCAACTTGCTTCAATAATCGACTTTGGCACTACCATTGGATCAGCTTGATCTAATTCCCAACGAAGTTTTTTCAAACAAAGCCAGTCTTTTTTATTTTTAGATTCTAATGGGAGATTCCTTGGGAGATTCTGTGTCCCAAAATTGGTACTGGTCTCGGTACCAAAATTGGTACTGGTTCCAGTTCCATTATTGGTACTAGTACCGTTTTTGGAACTAGTACCTAAATTGACACCTGTACCATTTTTGGTACTAGTCCCCTTTTTGGTACTGGTGTCTGAATAATCTTCACGTCCAAATACACCAATCAATTGATAAACCTTAACCCCGTTCCCTTTGATTTCACCTGTAAATTGGATCAATTTTTTGAGTTCAAGTTCATCTAAAACTTTGATAATCGTTTTGCGATTTAGCGTAGTGTCTTTCTCTAAGCGCTTTAAACTTGGGAAGCACTTATGATCATCTCCGGCTCGATCAGCAAGAGCTAAAAGCACAAGCCTTTCACTTGCACATGAGACTGTAGCTTTCCAAGCCCATACGGTCGCATCTAAGCTCATAATTCACCGACCTTTGGCTTTACATATCCACCAAATGAAATAACCTGTTCAGCTTTGATCAAACTCGTAATAACCTGGTGTGCTAACCAAATCGTAATCTTGAATCGATAAGCCATTTTTTGAGCCAATTCTTCTTTGGTTACAGCTGCATTTTCTTGGTTGTAACCACGCATTCTTAAATTGTCTTTTTTGATATCATGAATGTGATTCAACAAAAGCAACGTTGGTTCATAAAAAGATTGGATTTCTTGAGTCTGTTTATGTTCAGGTTTAGTTTGAAAATGACTATTCATGAAACCTCCGCAATCGATTGCTCAATTTCATCTAAACGGCGTTTATGAAAAAGCTCAGGCAAAGTGGCAGATCGTATCTCATTTTCTTTAGCCAATTGCCCATTTTCCAATAGATATAGATCGTTCGGTTGATAAACTTTTATAGTCTGTAAACTATTAATTTTGATGTGATTCATAAATACAACCACATCACCTTTCATGAATTTGCTTATATAATTTTCATGTGATAGATTCGATGTCATTCGATACTCCTTGAAACCATTGAGTAATTGATACCGTGTGAACTACGGGAAGCCTGACCTCGAACATCAGGCTTTTTCAATTTCAAAACCTGCCTTATATTTTTTCATTTGCTTAAGTGCCGCTTGGTCTACAGCAGTCGCCAATTCAATTAAATTCTGTGTGAGTTGGTGTATCTCTTCATATTCTTGAGGTGTTACAACACCATCTTCATAAGCGTCATAAACAACTTTGTTAGCTTTTCCTGATTTGATGTTGTGCTGCATCATTGCTTCAAAGATTGAAAGCTCATGATGTTTACTTCGATCACACTCAACAGGCAGCAATGCATAACCAAGCTCATGCGCCCAAATTTTTAATAAAGCTGGGTTTTGCGTGTAATACAGAATTGCTTCCAATTTTTTTATGCTTGGTAAGTGATTTGGCATATTGATATTTGCGTAATTGCAAACTGTGTTATGCGAATCCCCTAGTACTTGGGCAATGTCTTTAGGAGTAAAACCAGGTGTTTTACTTATCATTTGCCAAATAGCGTTTTGAGCTTCTCGGCTTAAATTAATTTCCATATGTGAATCCTTTTAATCATTCACGTTTAATTTTTAAGAACAAAAATCGATACTTTGCTCATGGTGGTTCCTAAGCGACATTTGTAGATTGTTTATGCTGATTCCATAAAGCCTCTAGATTTCTACCTAGATCATATGAAAGACGTTTTCCGCAAGCTCCTCGCTCTAAGTCACTTACATAGTTTTGCGAACAACCAATTTCAGTGGCGATCTTTGCCTGTGTTAATCCCTGGTCTTTAAGATCAGAAATCATTTTTTGCCATTGATTCATGTGAGCCTCCGATATTTTTATTAAATATATAGGTTTTCCGATATTTATACAATAGCCAAACCGATTGAAATATGTATCAGAATTCCGATAAAGCAAGTTGAGATTTATCTATGAGTACTTTGGGTGAAAATTTAAAGAAATTGCGTAAGGCAAAAAAAATGACCCAGAAGGAATTAGCGCAAAAGTCTGGAGTTAAACAATCGGTAATTTCTGAACTAGAAACTGGCACTGCTAAATCAACAGGTTCAATTCTTGAGCTAGCTAGCGCATTAGGCATTACTGCTGAAGAGCTTAAAAAAGGTGTAGTTAGTGAATTTGACAATAACGTTGTACCCATTACTTCGAGATTAATCCCTGTTTTGTCATGGGTTCAAGCTGGATCAATGACATCTATAGAGGAAATAAATCCATTAGATATTTCTGAGTGGTTACCACCTTTAAGCGCTGATGATCCTGATGGTTGTTTTTATCTAAAAGTAGTTGGTATTAGTAATTCACCCACTTACATAGAGGGTGACTGTATTTTAGTAAATCCAAAATTTCAGGTATGCGATTTGATTTCTGGAGATTTGATAGTTGTAAGAAATAACACTGATGCAACTTTTAAAAAACTTGTCATTGAGAGTGATGAGCGTAAGTATTTACAGGCTCTTAATCCAAACTTCCACCCTAATATTATTGAATTTGAAGATGGAATGGTGTTGGTAGGTTTGGTGATTGATGCATTTAGACCGCTTGGTGGTTCTCGCCCAAAACGAATGAGAAAAGTTAATTTTGTATAATTTAAAGAAAAGAGAACACTATGATCGCAACACTGAATAAATCTAAAACTGCGCTAACAATTAATCGCCAAGATTTTAAATTGGCTTTATCTAAAATTGGTGCAGGTATTGATAAACAAATCGCCTCACTAAAAAAAGCCAAGCAAAGTTATGATCCTGCTGATATTGCTCAAGAAGTGATAGATGAAGCTAATATCTTTGAAATGATTATTGAAGGGTTTAACGAAGCTGAGGAAACCAATTTAAAACTTACGGACATAACCAATATCGATGCTGCTCAAGAGTGGATAGATGAATTTTTAGAAAATTATTCAAAAGTATAAGTTCTATAAGCAAATTTCAATCTAAACAATAAAATAGGCCCATATAATGAAAGATATAATTTTTAAAAACTTTGAAGAGGCTGGACAAACTGTTTTAAAATTTTTATCTCAGAAATTTGGATTTAATTTATGGATGATCACTCGTACTGAAGGAGATAATTGGATCGTTCTTCAATGTGAAGATAAGGGCTATAATGTTATTCCTGGACAAGTTTTTTCATGGGCGGATTCATTTTGCTCCCACATGGTTTTAGGAAAAGCTCCTAAAATAGCTCCTCGTTCAGAAGAAATCCCCTTATATTTAAATGCCCCAATAGCAAAAAAAATTGATATTAAAGCGTATATAGGTCAACCCCTTATAAAAGAAGATGGAACTTTATTTGGTACTCTTTGTGCTATTGACCCCAACCCTCAATCCGAATCACTACTACAAGAAGAGGAATTAATTAATCTTTTTGGTAAAATTTTAAGCTATATTTTGCAAGTTGAATTAAGGGAAAATGAACAAAAACGTCAAAAAGAGTTTTTTGAAGCCGTAGCCTTAAGTGATTCTTTAACAGGGTTATTTAATCGCAGAGGATGGGATCAACTTCTCGCACAAGAAGAAGCCAGATGTAAAAGTTACGGTCATCCTGCTGCTATTTTTATGATTGATCTAAATAATTTAAAAATTGTAAATGATCAATTTGGACATTTAATCGGAGACGAATTAATAAAAAAGACAGCAAATCTATTAAAAATTTGCGTCCGTAATAATGATATTGTGGCTCGGATAGGTGGTGATGAATTTGGAATCCTCAGCATTGAAAATACAAAAGAGGGAGCAGAAATTTTATTTGATAGAATTCAAGAAATTTTTGCAAATGCTAATATCAGCATTGCTGTTGGCTTCGCGATTCGAAATCCTTCTTATAGTTTATTAGAAGCGGTCCAGGAAGCTGATGAAAAAATGTATGAAAATAAACGCATGATCAAAAATTAAGATTCAATCAATTTAGTAAACTTCACATCACAATTAGCGTGAGATTCCTTTTCCTTAAAAAACCTATGAAGAACCTATATTATGGAAACCGTATCATTTATATGTTTGTTAACTCTTTCTATATTTGGTTGCGATAATTCAGAACAAATATCACCTGAACGCCAACACCTTATTGAAAAATTTCAAGAAGTTGATTTAAAAATGACTATGTATCTTGCAACGCTAGCAGGTCCCTCTACCCCATTGGAAGAACGCAAAAAAGTTATTTGCGAGGATTTCCCTGTTACCTACGAACAAGAATACCTTCCTATTTATTTAAAGCTGGCTGATCCAAAAGATCTCAATACAAGTAAAGATCTTCAAAAAACAATAGATTCATATAAAGCTAGATACAATATTGATTGCTAATGCAATATTTTAAAAAAGAAACCCCTCCTGTGTGGGTTTTCTTTTACCTTAAATAAAATCCAAGACAAAGCAAAAATACACCTGGTATCATGCATAGAAGACCAACAGCTTTGGCATCATGGACACTATTTACATGCTTATGAAAATAATGTGGACCAAATACAATTCCCACAAATGATAGTAAAAAACCAAAAATTATTAAGAATGGTGACATAAGCATGATCCATATAGATTGATTTTATTGTACATCACCTCAAGAGTTGTTTGATTTCATTTACCTGTAACACCGAAATCTTATTATTACCACCAAGGTTACTGAAGGATAACCTGTAATGACTAAGTTTGACCTATCTCGCCCTGCTATATGCAGGGTTTTCTTTTGTCTATTAAAGTTTAAAAATTCTAAAAATATCGGAATAAAAATAAAAATATCGGATTGCCTATTGACTAATAATATCGGAAATGCGATATTAATTTCGTCAGCTAACAAAAAAGCACATCCGACCTCGAAATCAAATGTGCTTTTACTCATAGAGTGAGATAAGTATGAACACAAAACCAAATTCAATCAATCCCATTGTTACACATCGTACACAGTCTATGGGTTTTCTCAAAGTCGCTGCAATAAGTGGTTTAGTCACAGTTGGTGCTGTTGGTCTTACATACGACCAGAAAACTGCTGAGTACAAAGCACCTATCACTGCTCCTAATGTAACACCATCAACCTATAGCGTTAGTGCTCTAAAGCTCACTTCTGAAACTTCAGGGAAAGCGGTTATCAAACTTGATAGTTTTCTAGTTTTAGTCGGCTTTGATTTTGAATCTCATCCAGATAACTACGGCGTACCTGGTTCTGAATTTACAGCAGTAGATATTACTAATTTGGCGGTTGAACAAATTACAGATATGAACGGTAACGATTGGAATGATTTCACCGATTACAACGATCACAGAAATATCAATCAGATGATTGTTGGTTATATCGAACGTAATCGTTTAGTGGAGGCAAACTAATGACCTCTATTCCTCAAAAGAAAACTGAATTTATCAGCAATGAAAACGGCGAATTCCGCATGCGTATCTATTCATACGAATACATCCAAAAAGATGGCGAAATTTATCGAGTGAGTAAATCTGGCTATTTGTTTCTTATCGAATTTGCTGAGCACTTAGAAAAGCCTTGGATTCGCATTAGCTTTGAACGTGAACGTAAATTTCAAAAGCGTAAAGCATTGGCTATTGGACTTCAAAATTCAAATATCCCCTCTTATGAACGTCGTGCGTTTAAAAAACGTATGGGCTGGGTTGGAGCATAATCATGACAAATTCGAATAATACAAATATGGACCTTTGGAATTCTTTATGCATAACAGATCCAAAGAAAGTTAAGCCGATTACAGGTAAATCTTATAAAGGCTCATCACCTCAACCCTATTGGTTAGTTCAACGTGCTACAGAAACTTTTGGTCCTTGTGGTCAAGGTTGGGGAATTGAAATAGTTCAACAAGGTTTTCAGCAATGTAATGCCGAAACAATGATGCATTATGCGACAGTCCGTGTTTGGTATATGCAAGACGGTAAAAAGTGTTCAGTAGAACACATGGGCGGAACAATGGCCATGTATAAAACCAATGCAGGCAAAATGATATACGACGAGGATGCCCCTAAAAAATCAGTCACAGACGCAATGGTGAAAGCGCTTAGTTTTATTGGGTTTGCCGGCGATATTTTCTCAGGCGTTTGGGATGACTGGAAATATCAGGAAATGGCTGCAGCTCATTACGATGAACAAAAACAACAGCTCTCTCAACAGCAAAACCCTAGACAGGCTCAACAACCTAATCACAATCAAAACAACCAAGCTAATGGTCAGCAACAAAAACCATTGGCTCAGCGTTTTAACGATGCACTTTTAGCTATAAAAGATGCGAAGAAGCCTCAGACGTTAGACAAAGCAATTAATACATTCAAAGGTACTCAATATGAGATTGGTATTTCGAATGCCTGTCGTGCACGAGCTGATCAAATGGGATGGAATACAGCACCACCGATTAACCAAGTTCAACAACAAAATCAAATGCAGCACTGAGGAAAATAAAAAATGAATATTTTGAATGGAAATGAAGCATTTGCGGCGTTAATGGCTGGTAAAAATATTATGTGTCGTGCTGCAGGTGGGTTGATTGAATTTGATGATCTCGATCAATTTCCTGCCACAGTATTCGCAATGCCTGATTATGAGTTCTGCGTAAAGATTGATGAAATCACTATCAATGGATATACGTTTTTAAAACCATATTCTTTAGAAGAACTTTCTGAAGGGCAAGATGTGTTTTTACTTGGTAATACTGGCAGCATTGTCAAAGGACAATTTATTCCTGAATATGAAGAACTGGTATTAGCTGTAAAAAATGGTTCAGTTCAACGCAACTTTGAAAGTGCTCAAAATCAAGCGAAAGCTATGCAAAGCTTACTTGGTATAAATAATGATTTGGTCTTAAAAGTTGTAGATTTTCATGAGTTCATGAAACCTGCAGCAAAATCCAAAAAAACTACACGTAAAAAATCCAATGATCCTCAGACTGAAAATTCAACGTCTGAGGTAAATGCTCATAAAAATGATCAGGAAAACATTACTGAAACAGCGCCTAAAATACGCCCTGCTTTTACAGTAGATGAAGTTGCTGAAATTGAATCAGATCCAACTTTAATAATTGAAAAATTTGCTGCGCAGATTGCAAGCTGTACGACTACAGAAGCTGTACTTTCATTACGCCCGGTGTTTTTTGCTAACGGAAATTTACAGCGTGAGCACACTCAACATTTATGTAAATTAACTGAAGATAAGTTACTCGAGTTAGATCCTGAACAATATTCGCCAAAAGTAATCAATGCTGATCATCAAATTTATATCGATGGTATTAATGCTTGTATTTCTGAGGAAGAAATTAACACCACCCTTCATGATTTGAATGATCAGGGTTTTAGCGCAGAACAAATTTCAGAAATTACCCTTGCAAAAAATTCTAAACTTGCTGAGTTTCAAACGAATGCATTAATGAATATTGAGGAAAAACAATATAATAAATTGCTTACAGAACTTCTTGAGCGCGCAGGAAAAGCCAATTCACCTGCAGAAGCAAATGCCTTGTATAAGTATACGACGAGTTGGTCTGAAAATCAGCGTAAACCGTTGGTTTTAGCGATTCATAAAAGATTAGCTGAACTGAGCCCACCTGAAAAATCTCAATCCTCTTTGATGGTTCGTATTCAAGAAGCAAAGACATTGATTGATCTTGCAAAGCTTGAAGAGGAAATAACTCAGTGCGACCCAGCTATTCATGAACGTTTATTGAGTTATGTAAATCAGAGACGTACTGATTTAACAATGGCGACTGACACTCCTTGGGAGACAAAATAATGAATACACCATTAGATTTAAATTCTGTTTTATTTGCACAGCTTGAACGATTAAGCGCAACAGATCTCAAAGGTGAAGAGCTTCAGGCAGAACTTCAAAAGGCAGACGCTATTGAAAAAATAAGTGAACAGGTTATTAAAAATAACAACATGCGTTTAAGTGCTGCAAAATTAGTTGCTGAATACAGAGGCTTAAAAAATGCCGATTCAGTTGAAATTCCGCAAAATTTAATTGGGTGATTTATGGCAAAGGGATCAGCAATAAAATATACCCTAGAGCAATTAGATTTCATTAAATCAAACTGCTCATTGGGGCGAAAAGAATTAACGGAAATAGTAAACACCAAATTTAATGAACAATTTAGTGTTGATCAGATTAAGTCATTATGCACTCGTAATAAATGGAATACTGGTCGAACAGGTTGTTTTCAGAAAGGATCTGTTCCATGGAATACTGGCACCAAAGGGCTTACTTCAGCGAATAAGACTAGCTTCAAGAAAGGACGTCCTACATGGAATGCTAAACCTCTAGGTTATGAGCGGATATGCTCTAAAGATGGATATGTTTTAGTAAAAATAGGTGAACCAGGTAAATTTGGATTAAAGCATAGAATTGTTTGGGAAAAAGTTAATGGACCAATTCCAGAAGGACAAGTAATTGCATTTAAAAACCAGGATAAAACAGATTGTCGAATAGAGAATTTGATTCTAATGAGCAAAGCTGAAATGGTTCGGTATAGCCAAAGTTTTTACAAACTTGCAACACCTCAAAACAATGAATCTTGTTTGTTAATGGCAAAGATTAAAAATGTTAAACATCAATTATATAAAAAGGTGAATGCATGAAAGTTATTCTAAAAATTCACCCTCTAATAGGTACGACATATTTAATTTGGGATGAGCTGAATAAATGGAGGAAGATTGATGGGTGTTCTTAAATATATTATCACTGTCGAAAGCGATAGTCCTCCACAAGTAATGCTCGGTCAAAATATTGGTGGTGGAATTGTTAAAGAATTGAAGGAAGTGGAAGTTGAATTAGTTTCTGCAGCACAGCTCGCCGAAAAATATAGTCTATCCACCACGACAATTAGAGAACGTCTCTCATCAATAGATCAAGGTACACCTGGCAAGGCATTATACAACCCTCGCTTAGCCCATGATTTACTTAGCACTAAAAATAAAAAAAGAGGCAGACCGAGAGCTAATTAGCTCTCACTGTCATTAAACATCTCAACTAAATCCTGCGCATCTGGATTGTAATAAGTGTTAATTAATATCCCAATTGTCTTATGTCCCGTAATTTTTGCTAAAACCTCAACCGGTAATTTACGAACCTTAACCATCCTTGTGATGGCTTCATGTCGAGTATCATGAAAATTGATTTCAGGCAGTTTTGCTTTTTTCTTAACCCTCATCCACATTGCACAAAATATATTCTTATCAATTGGCAACAATTTGTCATTTTCTGCAGGTATCAATGAGAGCAAGCGTTTGGCTTCTTTTGAAAGTGGTACGTTACGAGACTCACCATTTTTAGTCATTGGCAAATGAATAAAACCATCACGTAAATCTGCTCTACGCATAGATAATATCTCACCCTGCCTCATTGCTGTTTCCAGAGCAAACAAAAAAGCCCACGCGACATATTGTCTAGAACTGACAGGTGTTGTTGTACCGTCCCACTGCAACACTTTTAATAGAGTTTCTTGCTGTTCTGGTGAAATTCTTTGATCCCGTGATTTTTCTTTATTTGGCATTGTTACTGAGTGCCAAACGTTAGACTCAATCAAAAACAACTCTTTCATTGCATAGGTAAACACTGCAGAATAAATTGCATGTTCATTTCTTAATGTAGCTACTTTAACTTCTTTTTTTCTATTATTGCGCCATTCTGCAATATCTGCAGGCTTAAAATCATAAATTGACTTTTCAGCCAGGTTTGGAGCGATACGGTCTAAGTTTTTTATTTTAAAGTTGATGGTACGTGCCGATCGCATATGTCGACCATGTTCTTCATAATATTTATTACATAATTGTCGAAATGGATAAGCAGGTTTTATACCTTGTTCAAGATCAGCTTTACCAGTTTTAAGTTCAAGTAGCTTAAGTGATGCCCATTGTTCACATTCTTTTGCAGTATCTCTGGTCGCTGAATATCTCTTATTATCAAAAGTTACAGTAATACGCCAACTTGATCCACGTTGTATTGGTTTTGGAAGCTTCATTCTTGGTGCAGATTTGGTGTAGATTTAGATTTATTTTAGCTATTTTATGGAAAAAAGGAAGAAAATATAGGGAATTTAGTGCAGATTAAATAAGATCTATAGTGACTTTGGAATCCGAAAAAATTAAGTAAGTGTTTGTTTATTAATATATTTTATTGATTTATTTTTTTAAAAATTGAGAATATCATAAAAATGTCACCTAAAATCATTGTATACTACCTATCATTATCAAGTTTGAATGTTGCAAACTGTCCATTCTCCAAGTGAATCGCCATCAAATGAGTACTTTATTACTAATCACTGCTGCTCCAAGTTCAATTCATGCATGGCATGCATTGGGGTTAGCTCAGGCTTTAAAAGCAAAAGATCAAGAATTTCGTGTGTTCTTCTATCAAGATGGTGTACAAGTTGCCAACAACTTGCAATGGATTCCTGATGATCAACGTAATTTATCTGTAGAGTGGCAAAAACTCGCAATTCGACTTCCTGTCTGTGTGAGTGCCGCTTTAGCGCGTGGAATAACAGATCAAGAAAATGCTAAACGCCATCAAATTCAAACACATAATCTTGCAAAAGGTTTTAATCTCGTTGGACTTGGAGAACTTGCAGATGCAGTCCAATCTACAGATCGTCTCATTCAATTCTAAGTTGATCTTCCCATTAGAGTGTTGCATTTAAAAGGTGATTTGTGTGAATACTGTACTCGTGGTTATAACCCAAGCAAACTTAACCAATCTACAAGTTTATGAAAGCTTGTCTGCCACTATGGTTTTAGCTACTTTTGGTTGTAAAGTCAAAGTGTTACTCAAGGGTGCTGGACTAAGTTTGTTAAAATCCGAACTGGCGTTTGATGGTTTAAAACAAGCATTTAAACTCGCGTCAAACATGGTGGATAGCTTTGAATTTTATGATTTAACACCAGTTTTAGTAGAGAATATGAATAAAAGCTCTGCTTTTGTTACTCAATCACAACAAGAGATTGAGTTCATCGATTTGAATAGTGAATTTATTCAATCTTTTGACCGTGTTTTATATTGGTAAGATGGGCAAGGTAGATTTAAATGTCAGATAAAACACTTTACTTAATTCAATCATGCTTTTCACATACAGATCAAGTTTTAACCCAACTGGATCAAATATACTCAGTAGATGATCATATTCTTTTAATGGGAGATGCAGTGCTATATGCATCTGATCGCCGTTTAGAAAAGAAAAAAAATCTGTATATCTTGGAAAATGATACAGAAATACTTGCCGAAAAAGTTCCTGAGCATTTTAAATTGATCAATTATGCGCAATTCGCAGAACTGATTTTAGACTTCACACGTTGTATCAGTTTAAAATAAACCGCTATTTTACCCTTTGTTATCTCCCAAGTAATTTAATTGCTTTTTCAATCGAGTTACATCATTTAGGTTGTTTTATGAGTTTAGAATTAGACCAAGACGGTCACTTAGTTGATTATACGGTTTGGAATGAACAGGTTGCTCAAGAGCTGGCACAGAGTTTAGAACTCGAGCTTACACCTTGGCATTTCGAAGTTTTATATGCAGTTCGTCAATTCTATACTCAATTTGGACACTCTCCTGCGACTCGCCCATTGATTAAATTTTTAATGAAAAGCGTAAGCCCTGAGATTGATAATGCAGTGTTGCAACAAAAATTTAATACTGGACTGGTTGCTCGACATTTGAGTCGTTTGGCAGGTATTCCTAAACCCGCAAATTGTTTATGACCTATTTATATAAATTGATTCGTTCGCATATGTATTAACGTGAACGAATCCCTGTAGATTATGGCTTAGATAAATAGATTATTTCACTCTTTTTCTAAGTAAATCCCATTGGTACTTGAAAAAATAGCTCAACGAAAAAGTGGGATTGCGTATAGCCCTTGACTTAGTCTTACCATTTTTTTCTTTCTCATCAATTTTTCTATGATCATAATCTAAAAAATTACCTGTCAAACCCGGTAAAAACTGAAAAGACTTGCCTTGGGGATTAATTTTTTGGGAGTCAAACAAATGAATCAATCCAAAACGATGTCCCAACTCATGTACAACGACTTGATTAAATATATCTTCAGGGCATTTGAATAAGGTAACACTATCCCCACCACTACCAACGCCTTCTTCTTTAAAAACATTTGTTACAAAAACATAGTTTTTAGCTGCCAAGCTTTTATCTTGGTATTTTTTATAAAATTTACTTAAATCATCTAAAAAATAGCTGGTATTATTTATATTAAGTTTATTTAAAGAAATATTTACATCAACATCATTTTTATGATACTTTCTAAAATCGAATGGTGGAGCATTTATTATTTCTACATTAATTAAGGCTTGGTTAAATGATCTATTTTGTAAAAAATCCTCATAATCATATGAACGTCTCGGTTTTTCTTCATTCGTAATCACATCTACAAAAATAACTTTTAAAGTCGGAATCACAGCATTATGGTATAGCATGAGCTGACCGACAACTTCTTTACAACCATTTTTTTCTGCATAGACTAAAATTTCCTCATGGTTTTCCAATGCACTTTTACATGAGATATTAACTGCATTTGAAACTAAATATTTCTGATCATTTTCTTGATTTGATAATTTTTTGTTATTTCCAAAAGTACTAAGAAATCGATTAATATTCATTTCTGAAGGGTCAATCACAATATTTGGGTTTGATGCTTCAAACTTAAGAATAGTTCCATTATTTTTTAACTCAAATTCTTTATTATTATCAATTGGATTTAATTCACCATCATTCTTGTCTTCAATTAGATTTAGCTCTAAATCTAGTGCTACACTATAGTTCTCACCTTGACCCGAACGATGAACATTAAGCCACTCTGTTGAATAAATCGCCAACCATGCAGGTATGTATTCTTTCCCATAAGGCAAAATTTTTGTTTTTTGTCCATGTGTATAAGTGCTTTTGAGTGTATTTATATCGCCCGTCACTAAAGCAACTTTAATCCTTTCTTCGCTAGATGTTAAGGGTTGGTAATAGGTCATTTTTTTAAAAAATTCAGGTCTGTACCAATCAAAACCATAACGACCATCAAACACTCTATCCTCCGCACGTCTAAAATGAATTGTAAATTCTTGAAGGCAGGTTTGAGTTGTTTTTCCAACTGTTGGGCTTGATCCAATTGCCATATCATCGCTCCGTATTACATATTTCTAAGTTATTGAATTTTTAAATTTAAATAATTATCATTTGCCAAACACTTATGCCTTTCTATTAAAAAAATGGTTATTGATTGTTAATGATCTCAATATGAGTTTTAGAAAAAAATTTATTGTTCAGCTTTAAACGCAAATTTTTTATTTAAGTTTGAATTATATATTTTTTAGTAACACATGGTATAAATTTCACACACTTTAACAAAAATCAATTTATTAAAATAGTAATCAAGGTTAGATGTTTTCCCAACATTCATCTTAATATCGAAACGCATGTATAAATGCCTTTATTTAAATAGCGTGTAATACAATCAAGCTTGTTCAAAGATATTCAATTTTTTGTTTCTGTTCTGAACTGTTTTTAACGTTTTGATCATTCATATTCAATTCATGCTTGATTGATACAATCAAATCATGCCTGTTTACTTTTCTCCAAATATTTAAAAAATGCAGGTGTAACTATTGGCTTTACTTGACGTGCAGTAATCGCTTGCTGACATTCGGAACAGACCAAAATCGCAGTAAATTGATGCCCACATGTTGTATGTTCAAATGCCATTGGTGCACCTAAGCCTTCATCCATCCACTTATCTGCCCATGTCACCATCGTTAATAAAATTGGATAAAGCTCTAAGCCTTTCTCAGTTAAACGATATTCAAAACGCTCTTGTCGTTCAACATATGGAACTTTGGTAAGTATGCCATGTTCAACCAAACGCTTTAAACGTTCAGCAAGCACATGTCGGGTTACACCTAAATTTGCTTGAAAATCATCAAAACGACGCATTCCCATAAATGCATTACGAAGAATAAGCATCGTCCAACGATCGCCCAAAACTGACAATGTGCGCGCAATTGAACATGGTTGATTGCCTATTTCTTCCCACTTCATACAAACGTCCAGATAAGCTATTAGCATCTAAAATTACTTTATGTATACTATGAAAGAAACCTGATAATAAAGATAGTATATTTAAAGAGAATTTTTTTCTTTGAGTTAATTTTAATGAGCAAAATTTTTATCCTCCCCCCATTACGTTATGAAGCATACAATCAATATAATTAAATGATCAATTGCCTATCGATGATGATGCAGCTCAATGATGAGTGAATAAAAACAATACATGTTATTCAATATTAAAATCGCAGGATACCTCAAAGAATTAAATGCAATAAAAGCCCAATATTGGGCTTTTATTGCATGTTTCATGTTTACTTATTGAGCAATTTGTCGATTACACCAAATTTCTTAAAAATACTGGCACGACGTTTTGGATAAATATTGGCTTTATTCAAATCACCTTTATAGTGGTCAAATACACGTTTATCCATGATCTTGAACCACCAAGCAGGGATCAAGGCTGGCAATAACATACTTGCATAACCACTTGGTAACTCAGGTGCTTCATCAAAATGACGTAATGCCTGGAATGGACGTGTAGGATAAGCATGATGATCTGAATGACGCTGCAACTGATACAGGAACAAATTCGTCACAATATTATTATTATTCCAACTGTGTTCAGGCATGGTACGTTCATATTTACCTTTTTCATCCTTTTGACGCAATAAACCATAGTGTTCGATGTAGTTAATAATCTCAAACAGACCAATACTATATGCAGATTGCGTAGCCAAGTATGGCAAAATTCCTTTACCAAATACCCCCACCATTGACGAATGGAATGCCGCAGTCATGCCCCAACCTTGCAACAACTCATTGTCTTTACACCAAAATCCAAGCCCTTTTCGTTTAAGGCGGTTGGTTTCGATTTCAATTGCGGACTTAAATGATCCAATGACTGTTCGTGGTAAAAACTCATAAAAAGTTTCACCCATTTGTGAAGATGCAGGGTCTTCTGGAGTTGCTGCACGCTTATGGTGTCCATATGGATGCTCAATCCGGAAATGATTATAGCCAGATGGAACTAATGCCAAGTGCGACAAAATATGATCTACACGATCATGCTTATGACTGAGTTCATGCGCTGTATTGATGGCGATACCATTAATCGCCCCCATCGAAATACCCAAGAGTATCTTATCAAGCAATGAAGTCTGCTTACGGCCAACCAAATAGCATGCATACACATTTGCTGCATATTGAATCGGAATAAAAGATTTAACTAATCGAGAATAATAAGGGTCTTGTTCAAGTAATTTTACATCTTCAGCAGTTGGATTGTTTTGATCTTTACCAATCAAGGAATCAATGGCTGGAATAATCACATGCAAGACAATCGGACCACCCAGTGCAAACACTTTTTTAAGTGGCTTAGGTGCAACATGATAGCCCGCTAAAATCCCTAAACCAATCACTGGCAAAGATGGACTAATCATCCAAAGGTAACGCTTCTTATCAAGTGCCAAACCTGACTTTGGTTTTATGTCCAGCAATTGCTGTTCAGTCAGTTGAACTGGTGCATTCATGGCTGTATCTTCCCTATCTTTCTACTTATCTATATATTTAAATAAAGATCACTTGAAAGACAGTTGTAAGCGTCCATAAAACCTATGAAAAAGTCTTTGGCATCTTCAACATAGAGATTGTCCTTTACGCACATGTTTTAATGACATCAAACCTTTTTATTATTTGAAAATAGGAAATTTAAACCATACTTATGGATGCTTTAAGTAAAATTTTTGATGATATTCATCTCAACCATTCAGAATATATTTATCTTCAAGCGCAAGGGGATTGGTCATTTCAAAGCCCTAAACAAGAAGCTGTTATTGCACATATTGTCTTATATGGTCACGCTTATTTAGAGTTTTCTCCATCAATGCATGTCACCTTACACACAGGTGATATGTTTTTAATTCCTGCAGGTTTAGCCCACACCGTAAAAAATCAGCCCAATACACAACTGGTCGAAAACTTAAATATTGAATCTCTGTTTGATGGACTTAGACAGGATGCCATTGAATTTGGTCAGGGAAGCTCGGAAAAAACTTTAATACTTACTGTCCGATGCCATATGAATGCCATTATGGCACGCCCATTAATTAATGCACTCCCTCCCTTTCTACACATTCAAAATGCGCTGAGTGATGAAGCACCTGAGTGGCTTAAAATTGGACTTTATTTTGTATCCGCTGAAACGCGTAGAACTGTCGCAGGCAAGAATAAGATCATGGATCATGTGGTCAGCATTTTAATGATTGAGTCTGTACGAGATTACATTGAGCAAATGCAAGATCATAATAACTGGTTGAATGCTTTGATTCATCCTGAACTATCAAATGCCTTGGCAGCCATCCATAGCCAACCCCAACATAACTGGACTGTTGAAAGTTTAGCTGAAACCTGTTGTATGTCCCGCTCAAAATTTGCCAGCCTGTTTAACCAAATTATTGGCGAGACACCATTGGCTTATTTACAACAACATCGTTTACGTCTTGCCAGTCAACTGCTTAAACAAGGTCAACTCTCTATTCAACAAATTGCCCACCAAGTGGGCTATTCTTCTGAAACCGCATTCAGTCAAGCATTCAAAAAACAATTTGAGCTTAGCCCGAGTCAATACCGCAATCAACTCTAAAACTTTACGAGACAGTTCCAGAATACATAATCCAATAAAAAAGCGCCGAAGCGCTTTTTTATTGGATATTTTCTCAATTATTTAATCTTAGCTTGAGATTTTAAATAACGAGAATAATCATCAAGCAATTGTTCCCCACGGAATTTTTGGTACATTTGAGTCAACTGTTGAACTTCAGCAGGATTCATTTGGGCAATATCTACTTTTTTCACATTGGCAACCGCTACAACAACCAATTCATCAGGTAACTTCGCAGTAGTCACAGACCACATACCTGCTTTTGGTACAGGCTGACTAAATGCAGCACGCTCAATTTCGCGTTTAAGCCCCTGTGAACGCGTAAATGTTCCTGCATGTACAAAATTAGATTGGTATTTCGCTGTCACTGCTTGTGCAGGTAACTTTTTAAAATCTTCAATCATTGCATTTAATTTTGCATGTGCTGCATCAAATGCTTTTTGTTCAATCAACTGTGCTTTTACACGCGCTGTTGCCTGAGCCAGAGGTTGAGTGCCGGCTGGGTAGTATTTACGAACTTTTATCCATACCACATCACCATTGGCAGTTTGTATATTACCTGACGCTGTTGTATTGCCGTTTTTAATATCTTCAGCAAATAATTTCGTTTTAACCGCAGGATCTGCTAAAACTGGATTGGTTGTCGCTAAATTCACATTCTTCGCTGATTGGACCTGTACTGTTTTCACTGCTTGTGCCACAACATCAAGCGAATCGCTATTCACAACCTGGTCATTTAAACTATTCACAGTATCAGAGAAGTAATTTGCAGATTTGTTTTTCAGCACTTCGGCTGTTAATTCTGCTTTTTTGCTTTCCAATGATGGAATTGTTCCAGTGGGTGTATTGACTTCAATAATATGATAGCCGAACTCTGTTTTTACTGGTTTCGCCACTTGACCATTCGCAGTTGAAGCAACAGCTTTATCAAAATCAGCACCAAACACACCTGGAGCATAGGCTGCAAGTGCACCACCTTTTGCTTTAGAATCTGGATCTTCAGAATATTGTGCAGCCGCTTGAGCAAAAGTCATACCTGCCTGAATTTTTGCATAAACCTCATTCGCCAAAGTTGCAGCTTGCTCAGGACTACGTGAATCCGTTGTAATCAGGATGTGTTTTACATCATGCTTTAAATTTTGCTTATATTTTTCTACAAATTGCGCATAGGCTTGATTTAACTCCGCATCAGACACCGCAGCATTTGGTTGAGTCAATGTCGCAGGACTAAGCACAACATAATCAACATCTACAGCCGCAACCTGTTTAAATTTATTGAGATGTTTGTTGTAATAATCCGCAATTTCTTGATTCGTCACTTTAACATTCGCTTTATAATCATCCAGCTTCACACTCGATAAAAATAATTCACGTTGTTCAGATTGAAGATTAGCAATTTGTTGAATATCAGATTTACTAATCAAAGCATTATCTGAAATCGTTGAACTCAGAATACTCAATGCAAAATCTTGACGAATATTCTGAATAAATGCCTGACTGGTTAAGCCTTGTGAACGTAAATAATTCGCATATAGATTATTCGAAAATTTACCATTTTCCTGAAAAGCAGGAATCTGTGCAATTTTCTGTTCAATTTGAGTGTCGCTTAATGTCACACCTAATTTATCTGCCTGTTGTCTTAAAAGGCTTTGACTGATCAGATAATCAAGTGCTTTATTTGCAATAAATTCTTTATTCAACAGTGACTCGTCCCCATGCACACTAGGATTTGCCAATAATTGATCCGTATAGCTTTTGGTGACCGTTTCTAACTCTTTTTTAGAAATATCTTGACCATTAACAGTTTTAGCGACATCTGCTTTTTGCCCACCACTGAAATAACCTTCAATACCGACCACGGCAAATGGCGCTAAAAATAACACAAGGAGAACTTTACCAAACCAGCCCCTTATGAGAGTGCGAAACGATTCCATGAGTATTCCAATATTATATTTCGTAAGGATTCTAACTGAAATTGTGAAATGAATGAACGAGCAATCACTGATAATTTAATTTTATTTCATAAAAAACGCGCCACGAGGGCGCGCTTTCGATAAGCTCAGATTAAGCTACTGAGTCTTTTAAGCCTTTACCAGCTTTAAAGCTAGGTACTTTGCTTGCTTTAATCTGAAGCTCTTCACCAGTTTTAGGGTTACGACCAGTACGTGCAGCGCGGTCTTTAACACTAAAAGTACCAAAGCCTACTAAAGTCACTGTGTCGCCTTTTTTAAGCGCTTCACCAATTGAAGCAATAGTCGCATCTAATGCTTTACCTGCATCAGACTTTGACAATCCCCCTTTTTCTGCAATCGCATCGATTAATTCTGATTTATTCATGAAGATTACGTCCTCTTATTTCGTTTGTTTAAGTTCCAAGGCTGTAGATCAAAGGCCATGACGACTTTATAGCAATGCTTTGGGGGGAAACGCAAGACTCCAAACACGCTTTTCTCAAAAATTACGACTAAAAATGAGTTTTTTTTTTGATTCACCCCAATTATTTCATTTTTTGAGCAACTGCTCGCGTAAGTTTTGGTTCTCTTCTACTAAGGCATCCACCTTGTGGTGTAATTGCATTATTAAGTTCTCTAGGTGCTGAAGATCCTTTGCAGTGACCAAACCAATTCGATTAAGCGAATGATTTACGCCATGATCGAGAAGCTTTTCTACCTTGTCCTTAGTTTCTGTGACAGACTCTTTAGTTTTCTCCGACACTTTGTTCACTGTTTGATCAGTAACTTCAACCGTTTTTGATTCAAGCTCTTCTCCGACTTTGACTAAAGAGTCAAATAATTTATTGCCTTCTTCTTCTGCGCGCGAAAAAGCCCCCAACCCGGCCAACCAAATTTGTTTGGTATATTTTCTAAAATCCAATGCTGATTTTTTATGATGTCTAGGTTTTGTATGTGATACATGCTGTTCATTTTGGTCTTCCTGAAGACCCAATTGTTCTTTATTGCTCTTTTTCATATCCTGCTCCATTTGCCCAAAACTCCAGCTTTTAATGACCTATATGACCAAATTATGTAGAAAATATATCTATAATATCAAATAAAACTATTGAACCTTTTGCTAAACTGTTCTACAAAAGCAAAGTAATTGTTTAATGTTAAGGAACACTTGCCAATTCAACAATGGTCATTCAATTATTTTTTTTATATGATTGTTGAAATAATGTGTTTCATATCACGGATGAAATTGTTTCAAAGTTATTTTAGAGATTGGATTCTCAATTTGTTATAGGAATGTTTTATGAATGAATCGCAACAAAAGCAAGGTCACTCTCGTTTGTTGCTAAACATTGTCATGATTATCTTGGAAACCATTTATTCTTTTGTATTAAAACATGATCGTGTTGTTCGCTTACAAGCTAAAAAATTTGTCGAACAGCAAATGACCATCAAGATAAATAGTTACATTCCTTATTTTGATTTCTATATTCAATTTACAGACCGTGGCATTTTGTTTGACTTGCAAGCGCCAGAAAAACCTGTCGATCTTTCTGTGAGTAGCACATTAATTGATTTAATTCAGATTTTTGTTTTTGCCAATCGCCGTAGTATGAAAAAAATGCGTTTGGAAGGCAGTGATATGGTGAAAGATCAATTTCGTGATCTGGTCATTCATTTAACTGCACCCAAACTCTTGTCCGATTGGAAACAGTGGTTAACTCATCCTGATGATGACAGTCAGACACGTGCATCAAAAAAACGTATTGCACCCTTACTTGAAAAAATTGATCAACAACGTTCAAAGATCAACACCCTTCAGGTAGAGGTAAAGCAATATCAAAATCGAGTTCGACGTCTGCAGCAAAATCAACAGCGTTTATATACGGCTTTAGGTGTAATAGGCTTTCTATTTGTTGCACTAATCATGTATAATTTATGGCAAATATTCATGTAAAATATTTTATTAGATTTCATTCTTATAACAATAATAATTAATTCTAACTAATTTAGTCAGAATTAATCTTAAAAATACTTGACTAATTTAGTCAGGATTCATAAAATTCATACATCTAGTCTAAAACATGTGTATCGAATCATGCGCCTAACTACTCGCGGT
Organism: Acinetobacter sp. Tol 5; assembly: GCF_019702905.1. Taxonomy (NCBI): domain Bacteria; kingdom Pseudomonadati; phylum Pseudomonadota; class Gammaproteobacteria; order Moraxellales; family Moraxellaceae; genus Acinetobacter; species Acinetobacter sp. Tol 5. The sequence continues at coordinate 2,424,967 of NZ_AP024708.1, forward strand.
CGCTATGCAGTGACTGCACTACTCGACCTAGCATTGCAGCCTACTGAACAAACGATTACGCTTGCAGAAATTGCAGCCCGCCAAACGATCTCTGTCGCTTATCTTGAACAATTGTTCGCTAAATTAAAGCGTCATGGCTTAGTTTCAAGTGTTCGTGGCGCGAATGGTGGCTATCACTTAGCGCGTCATGCTGAAGAAATTACTGTCTTAGAAATTATTGAAGCTGTAAATGAAACTGTGGATGCAACTCGTTGTGATCATAAAGGCAATTGCCAAAATGGTGCGATGTGTTTAACTCACGATTTATGGCAAGAACTCTCTCTCCATATTGCCGATTATTTAGCTAAAATCACCCTTGCCGATTTAGTCGCACGCGACAATGTACAAACCGTTGCGGTTCGCCAAAATTCAGCACCACATGATTCAGCCCTTTTATCGGTTACAGGTATTTGACATGAAACGTCCGATTTATCTTGACTATGCAGCAACTACGCCTGTTGATCCTCAAGTAGCAGAACGCATGATGGAGTGTTTAACCTTTGATGGTACCTTCGGAAATGCAGCTTCTCGCTCTCATGCTTATGGATGGCAAGCTGAAGAAAAAGTTGAATATGCACGTGAACAAGTCGCAAATTTAGTTAAAGCTGATCCACGAGAAATCGTATGGACATCAGGTGCTACTGAATCTGATAACCTTGCGCTAAAAGGTATTGCTCAATTTTATGGTTCGAAAGGCAAACATATCATCACCAGTAAAATTGAACATAAAGCAATTTTAGATACCTGCCGTGAATTGGAAGAAGAAGGTTTTGAGATTACTTATCTTGAACCAGAACCTAGAACAGGTTTAATTACGCCAGAAATGGTTCAAGCTGCACTTCGTCCAGACACCATTCTTGTTTCATTAATGATGGTGAATAATGAAATCGGTACAGTAACTGATGTTGCTGCGATTGGTGAACTTACTCGCGCCAACAAAACTTACTTCCATGTAGATGCTGCGCAAGCTGCTGGTAAAGTTGAAATTGATCTTTCAACCATGAAAGTAGACTTGATGAGCTTCTCTGGTCATAAAGTTTATGGACCTAAAGGTATCGGTGCATTATTTGTACGTCGTAGCCCTCGCGTACGTCTTAAAGCACAAATTCACGGTGGTGGTCATGAACGTGGTATGCGTTCAGGCACACTTGCTACTCACCAGATTGTGGGTATGGGTGAAGCATTTGAACTTGCAGGTAAAAACTTACATGCAGAACAAGCGCGCTTACGTGTACTTCGTGACAAGCTTTGGAATGGTTTACAAGATTTAGAACAAGTGTTCTTAAATGGTCATCCTGAATATAACGTTGCAAACTACTTAAATGTAAGTTTCAACTTTGTTGAAGGCGAATCATTGATGATGGCATTGAAAGATGTTGCGGTTTCATCAGGTTCAGCATGTACATCTGCAACACTTGAACCATCTTATGTGCTTCGCGCACTTGGTCTTTCTGATGAATTAGCGCATAGCTCAATTCGTTTCAGCTTCGGTCATTATACAACTGAAGAAGACATTGACCATGTGATTAAAATTTCTAAAGCTGCTGTAGAGAAATTACGTGAACTTTCTCCGCTTTGGGATATGTACAAAGAAGGTATCGACTTAAATTCAGTTGAATGGGCTGAACACTAAGTTTCTAAAATCAAACACGGCATTTTATTGAAAATCAGTGAAATGCCACCATATTAGACTGTAGCAATACATATTATCAACGCTGACCCCGAGGTTTGGAGAAGCATCATGGCTTATAGTGAAAAAGTAATTGATCATTACGAAAACCCTCGTAATGTTGGTGTTTTGGATAAAAATGCAGAAAATGTTGGTACAGGTATGGTGGGTGCACCTGCATGTGGCGATGTGATGCGTTTACAGATCCAAGTAAATGACAATGGTGTGATCGAAGAAGCACGCTTTAAGACTTATGGTTGTGGCTCTGCAATTGCATCCAGCTCATTAGTCACCGAATGGTTAAAAGGTAAAACTTTAGACGAAGCACAAGCGATTAAAAATATTGATATCGCAACTGAACTTGCTCTTCCTCCTGTAAAAGTGCACTGTTCTGTACTTGCAGAAGATGCAATCAAAGCTGCTGTTGAAGATTACCGTAGCAAGAAAACTAAAGCTTAATATCTGTTGCTTAAGTTTTTACAGATAATTTTTTAATGGAGTTTTCATGATCAATTTAACTGAAAATGCTGCAACTCATATCAGCAATTACTTAAAGAATCGCGGTAAGGGTGAAGGTATTCGTCTTGGTGTGAAAACTTCAGGCTGTTCTGGTTTGGCATATGTACTTGAGTTTGTTGATGATATCGATGAACATGATCAAATTTTTGAACAGTTTGGTGTTAAAGTTTTTGTAGACCCTAAAAGCTTGGTGTATCTCGATGGCATGGAAATGGACTATGTAAAAAATGGTCTCAATGAAGGTTTCGAGTTCAATAACCCCAATAAAAAAGGTGAATGTGGTTGTGGTGAATCTTTCACTGTATAATCACCCTGCACTTTTTTCATGTTAAAACAGTGTCTTGCACTGTTTTAATCATATTTAATTACCCTGTTTTCTTGTAAAACATCGTGGATGAGTATCTCCCATGAGTCATTTTGAGTTGTTCGATCTCCCTGAAGCACTCGATATTGATTTAGCAACATTAAAAGCTAATTTCTTAAACTTGCAACAGCAATATCATCCTGATAAATCGGATGATAAAGACAAAGCTTTAATTAAATCGAGTGAGATTAATCAAGCGTATAAAGCCCTATCTCATGTAGATAGCCGTGCAGCATATTTACTTTCACTCAAAAAGCAAGATCATCACTTAGATCAATCCATTAATGATTTTGAATTTTTGCAGTCTGCCCTCGAAATTCGTGAACAACTCGATGAAGCAACCGATACAGAACAGTTGCATTCTCTAAAAAAAGAAGTGCAACAATGGATCGAGGGCTTAGTCCGGGAATTCAAAATTGATTTTGATGAAGAAGACTGGGCTGAAGCACGTGATACTGTACGAAAATTGCGTTTTTTCCAAAAAGTCATGAATGATATTGATAAAGCCGAAGATCAACTTCTTGATGATGAAGATTTTAGCTTAGATGATGATTTGTAACTTTTAATTTTAACTACATGTTGAACATGACTTTGTTTTTTAGCTTTTATTTTAAGGATGTAACAAATGGCACTCTTGCAAATTGCTGAACCAGGACAATCAAGTGCGCCACACGAACACCGTATTGCCATTGGAATAGACTTGGGTACAACGCATTCGTTGGTTGCTACAGTACTTTCAGGCAAAGCCAAAGTACTGAATGATGAACAAGGTCGTGTGTTACTTCCCTCTATTGTGCATTACTCTAAAAACTCAACAGAATACGGTGATGCAGCAAAACCATTCATCACAACTGATCCTAAAAATACGATCGTTTCTGTAAAACGTTTTATGGGGCGTTCAAAAGCTGATATTAAATTTCAACATCCGCATACTTTAACAGGCGCGGATAATGAAATGCCGACTTTTGAAACCACACAAGGTCGAAAAACACCTGTAGAAATCTCAGCTGAAATTTTAAAGCAATTAAAAGATCGTGCTGAAAAGAGTCTAAGTAATCCTGTAAATGGTGCTGTCATTACAGTTCCTGCATATTTCGATGAAGCTCAGCGCCAAGCAACACGTGATGCAGCAGAATTGGCGGGGCTGAATGTATTACGCTTATTAAACGAACCTACTGCGGCAGCCGTAGCCTATGGTTTAGATCAAGACACCAACCTTGCAACAGATCGTAATTACGTCATCTACGATTTAGGTGGCGGTACTTTTGACGTTTCTATCCTACGTTTCTCGCAAGGCGTTTTTGAAGTTTTAGCCACAGGCGGTCATACTGCACTCGGCGGCGATGATTTAGATCGTTTAATTGTGAAATGGGCAAAAAAACAACTTAATATTGAGACCTTGGATGATGCAGAATATGCACATTTCATAGTTTCTGCACGCAAAGCCAAAGAAGGCTTGAGTGATGCAGAATCTGTTGATATAAAAGTACTGACACACCATCTTACACTAGATCGCGCAACCTTTGAACAAATTATCCAAGTAGCACTTGATAAAACAATAAGTGTATGTAAACGCGTAATGCGCGATGCAAAGCTTACACTTGATGATATTCAAAATGTGGTACTTGTAGGTGGCTCTACTCGTTCTTATGCTGTTCAAAAAGCCGTTCGTGAAGTATTTAACCAAGAACCACTGTGTACAATTAATCCTGATGAAGTCGTTGCCATTGGAGCGTCTATCACAGCGAATCAACTGATTGGTAATTCAAAAGATGGTTCATTACTGCTCGATGTAACCCCTCTTTCACTGGGTCTTGAAACCATGGGTGGGCTGGTTGAGCGTCTAATTTCTCGCAATACGGCAATCCCTGTAGCACGCCGTCAAGAATTCACGACCTATCAAGATGGTCAAACTGCCATGTTGATTCATGTTGTTCAAGGTGAACGTGATTTGGTCGAGCACTGTCGTAGCTTAGGGCGCTTTGTATTACATGGCATTCCACCTATGACCGCTGGTCAGGCGCGTATAGAAGTGACATTCCAAGTTGATGCCGATGGTTTACTTTCTGTGTCTGCAAAAGAAACCACTTCTGGTGTTCATGCCAAGATTGACATCAAACCTTCTTACGGTCTTTCAGAAGCAGATACCGAACGCCTTTTAATTGATGGTTATAAGTTCGCTGAAGAAGACAAGCATTTACGTCACTTGAATGAAACAAAGGTTGAGGCTCGTCGTGAACTCGAGGCATTAGAACAAGCATTGAAAGTGGACAGCAAATTACTCGATCCAGAACAATTGCAAGGATTAAATCTTGCAGCCGAACATTTAAAAGTACAGCTTGAAACAGACGATATCAAATCTATCGAACATGCTGTTGAGCAATTAAAAATTCATAGTGATGCTTTTGCTGCAGAACGAATGAATCAGCATATCGATCAAGCGCTCAAAGGCACTAAACTTGATGACTGGTCAAACTCAAACTAATTTTTAAGGTAAAGACTATGCCACGTATTAAAGTACTACCTCATGCAACAATTTGTCCAAATGGTGCTGAGTTTGAAGTTGAACCAAATGCCAATCTTTGCCAAAGCTTATTAAGCAATGGTATTAAAATTGAACATGCCTGCGATATGTCTAAGGCATGTACAACATGTCATGTCATTGTACGCAAAGGTTTTGATGCACTTGAAGAAATGGATGATATTGAAGCGGATTTACTTGATCGTGCTTGGGGCTTAGAACCTGACTCACGACTTTCTTGCCAAGTTAAAATCACGGATGAAGATATGGAAGTTGAAATTCCTAAATACACCATTAACCATGCTTCTGAAAACCACTAAATAATTTTTAAAAGTGCTGAATAAAAAGCAAATAAAAACCACTCAACATGAGTGGTTTTTATTTGCTTTTACTTATTGCTCAGTCTTTAAGTGATAACAACAGACTTAAATGTTCAATGTAAAATTTTAAACCTGCCTAGCGAATTTCATCTTCAGCATTTAGTCTTGCAACACCTTGCGCATTGGTCAGTCGCTGCTGAACTTTAATACGATCGACCATTTTTTCAAGTACTTCAACCAGCTCTGGATACTCAAAGTTTTGCACTTCTTCTAAATTAAGCACCAAATGAAAACCTTTATATTCATAGTCAAACCATTGCTGATTTTCATTTTTACTGGCTGAGTATTTCTCCATGACCTGCCAAGTTCTCACTTTACCTTGAATACCTTTTAATTCAATTGGTGATTTTGGCGCACAGAGATAATCATTTTTAATCAATTTATAGGTTTCATCTGAAACAAGAATTTCATCAATATCCGCAGCGTACTGTAAACGCGCTGCCAAATTTGCATCGCGACCAACAATTGTATAAGCCATACGATGTACAGCACCGTAATTTCCAACGTGACAATAGCCTGTACTTACCCCCATACGGATATGCAATGGCGCATAGCCCATTTTCACCCAACGTTCACGTAGAAACTTCATTTGCTGTCGCATGGCAATTGCCATATCGATGCAGTTTTTAGCATCCTGTTCCACACCTTGTGAATCTGGATCACCAAAGAAAATCAGAATCGCATCGCCCATGAATTTATCAATTGTCGCACCATATTGCTTGGCAATTTCAGTCATATGACTGAGATAATCATTGAGTACAAATGCCAAATCATCAGGAATTAATGTTTCTGATAACTCAGTAAAGCCCTGAATATCTGAAAAGAAAACAGTGATCTTTTTACGTTTATATTCAATTTTCGCTTCGGTATCGCCACGCATGATCGCTTGCCAAAGCTGCAATGGAGCATAGCGACTGAGTTGATTTGACAACTCAATGTAGCGATTCATTTCATTAAAATAGGTATTTTTTTTGATTTCTACACTTTTAATACGACGATTTTGATAATAATTACCGATATTAACAAACAAAATAATTCCAATAAAAGACAGCACAGAAAGTTCAGGGCTGGTTTGTTGGAAATAATCGTAAAAGCCAAAAATGAAAATAATATTGGTATAGAAAACAATGAAAGCAATCAAGATAGCCAAAGAAGCCATCATGAAAGAAATTTTACTGTTGATGGCGGTATAGATCAGCGCAAATAAAAGTACAAAAGAAACAACTAGACTTAAATGTACTGCTGCTAATGCTGTCGAAACAACAATAACATCCACCAAAAAATAGATATTTTTACGGATTTTTGAGCCGTATGAATATTCCAGCCATCGAGAAAATTTGGGACTGGCTAAGAAAATAAAACCAATAAAAAAGGGAACATAGAACTGATAGTTAGCAACAGGAGAAGTAAAATAATAAATGATAACAAGCAGTGCAATAATCAAATATCCCATAAAGCGCTGGAATATTTCAAATTGCTTAGGCTCTTTATCTAACATACGTTCAAATGGCAAAATATTTTACCTCGAATGTCATTTTATTAAACACTTCCCTTGTGCTGTTTTAAAAACTTAGTCCATACGCCAATCAAACGGCATATCACCTTGACCACGCAATGCCAACATTAATGTCTGACGCATATGTGCCAACACTTCATTGGTATATGGAACAGCTTGTAAACCAAATACAGGCTTAGGCCAAGCTACATCATTTTGATAACGCACGACATGATGAAAATGCAATTGTGGGACCATATTACCCAATGCAGCCACATTCATCTTGTCAGCGCGGAAAACACGTGACAGTTGACTAGATAACCAGCTCGACTCACGCAAAAATTGTTCTTGATCAGCTTGACTCAATTCATATAATTCAGTGATACCAGGTACACGTGGAATAAGAATTAACCACGGAAATTGCATATCATTCATTAAACGACATGTTGAAAGCGGAAAGTCGCCTACAAAAAAAGTATCTTGAGCAAGTTGTGGATGCAAACTAAACATATCTTTATAAATGACGCAAAATTAAAAGGATGGCTAATACTAACACATCGGTTTTCGTGTGAATATTGATTATCTCGTGTTTCGGTACAAATAAACACAGTTTGCTTTGAACCTGATCACAATTACACTTTATAGAATCATTGTTTTTTTTCAAGATCATCTCTGAAAAAATTTCATGATTTTTTCTCAGTTCTGAATAAAGATTATTCATCTTCAACATATTGATAAATTAACGCTTTAATTCAGCAAGCAAGTTATTCAATAAATCTTGCACAAACTGAATGCGCTTCTCATATTCTTCCAACATCACCATCACTTTCAGACGTTGACCACCTTCCATACGGAACCAGGTCGGATGTTTTTGCATCATTTGAATGATACTGATTGCTTGCACGGGTGTATCAGGTGAAAATTCAATCACCCCACCATGTGCCCCGATATCAATTTTGGTGATTTCTAACTGCTCTGCCTTGATACGGATTTGATGCACACTAAATAACTGCTTGACGGGCTGTGGTGGCACACCGAAACGGTCTATCAGCTCCATCCGAATATTGTCTAATTTGTCGGCTGTATCTGTATTACTGATCCGTTTGTAGAACATCAGTCGTTGATGTACATCACCTAAGTATTCATCAGGTATTAATGCTGGCATGTGTAAAGTAATTTCAGAGGTGAGCGAAAGTGGTGTATCAAAATTAGGCGTTTTACCTTGTTGAATTGCTTTCGTCGCTTTGGCCAACATTTCCATGTATAAACTATAACCGATAGCATTCATTGAACCACTTTGTTGTTCACCCAGTAACTCACCAGCGCCACGTATTTCTAAATCCTCTGTCGCTAACATAAAACCAGCACCAAGATTTGATGCTCTTGAAATTGCGTCTAAACGTTTTTCTGCATCACCTTTTAGACCTTTAAGCGAAGGTACCATCAAATATGCATACGCTTGATGATGTGAGCGCCCTACACGACCACGTAGCTGATGTAATTGCGCAAGCCCTAGCTTGTCAGCACGTTCAATGATAATCGTATTGGCATTCGGGACATCAATTCCGGTTTCAATAATGGTCGAACACACCAAGACATTATATTCTTTATGATAAAACTGCTGCATGACTTGTTCTAATTCACGCTCACGCATTTGACCATGTGCAACAGCGACACGTGCCTCAGGAACCAATTGACGAATATTCTCTGCAGCACGTTCAATGGTATCTACTTCATTATGTAAGATGTAGACCTGACCGCCACGAAGCAATTCACGCAAAATTGCTTCCTTCATGGTTTCATTGGTTTGCTCATTGACAAAAGTTTTCACAGCTAAACGGCGTGCCGGTGGCGTTGCAATGATCGAAAGATCACGCATTCCCCCAAATGCCATATTCAGCGTCCGCGGAATCGGTGTAGCTGTCAATGTCAGCATATCGACATCAGCACGCATGGCTTTAATGCGCTCTTTATCTCGCACACCAAAACGATGCTCTTCATCCACAATCATCAAACCTAAGTTTTTGAATTGCACATTTTCCTGAAGAATTTTGTGGGTTCCAATGACAATATCAACTTTTCCCTCGACCAAATCCTCAATTGTTTTGACATGACTTTTACTGGTACCAAAACGTGAAAGTACTTCAACACGGATGGGCCAATCAGCAAATCGGTCTTTAAAGGATTCATAATGTTGTTGTGCCAACAATGTGGTTGGAACAAGAACCGCCACTTGTCGATTGTTCTGAACGGCAACAAAGGCTGCTCGCATCGCAACTTCTGTTTTACCAAATCCCACATCACCACAGACCAAGCGATCCATCGGTTTGGCTTGTTGCATATCATACAATGTTGCTTCAATTGCATTGGCTTGATCTAGCGTTTCTTCATAGGCAAAGCCACTGGAAAACTGCATATATGCACTTTGATCCAATTCAAAACTGATACCCGGTTTTGACTGGCGTCGCGCTTGAATATGTAATAATTCAGCAGCGACATCGTGAATTTGTTCGAGGGCTTTTCGTTTCGCTTTGTTCCATGCATCAGTTCCAAGCTTATGCAAAGGCGCTAAGTCTGGATCACCACCACTAAAACGACTAATAAGATGTAGATTTGTCACAGGCACATAAACTTTTGCATCATCTGCATAGTTGAGTTGCAAAAACTCATAATCCTGATCATCGATATTCAGTGTAACCAAACCCGCATAACGACCAACACCATGATCGATATGAACCACAGGTGCCCCAATATTCAGTTCAGTCAAACTTCGAATCAAAAACTCTTCTGAAACTTCCTGTTGACGCTTACGACGGCGCTGTACAACGCGATGTTCATAAAGCTGATTTTCAGAAATTACCGACAACTCATCACTAATCACTAGACCACGGTCTAAAGGCGCGTTAGTGATCGCAACGGAAAAATTTGATTGCTGAAAAATTTGGAAATTCTCTACAACAGGAATTTCCCCTAAACTTGCTCTTAACGCATCTTTTAAGGTTTCACGACGTCCAGCACTTTCGGCCACCAATAACACAGGATGATTGGCATCATCGACATATTGCTTGACGACCTTAAAAGGTTGCTCTTGCTTCGGATCAACAGGTAATTTTGGCGGTATTTCAACAGATAAATTAATACAGCCTGCTTTTAATTCAATCTGCTCTGTAGACGCAATAATTCTTGCAAATTGATTCAACTGTTCAAACAGCTGATTGGGTTGTATAAAAATTTCTTCAGGTGGCAGCAATGGCTGATCAATATTGTGCCGTCTATCTTCATAACGACGCATGACATCTGCCCAAAACTGAATTAAACCGTCCTCAATATACTTATCTGTAATGACAATTGCATTGCTTGGTAAGTACGATGTCAAACAACTTTGTGTCTGCATTGCAGTTTGGGTAAAAAATAATGGAAAATAAAAGTCTAATCCTGGCGATGCAATTCCCTCTAATACATCTTGATAAATTGGATTTTTCTTAGGATTTGCTGTTGGAAAGCTTTCCGCATAGCGATCTCTAAATATAGAGCGTGCTTCTTTTAAAGGAAATTCTTTTGCGGGTAATACAGTGAAATGCTCAAGTTTTGTTGTGGTTCTTTGGGTCTCAGGATCAAAAAATTTTAAACTGTCGATTTCATCATCAAACAGATCTATACGAATCGGTGCACTTTGCCCAGATGCATAGATATCCATGATGCTACCGCGTACCGCAAACTCACCGTGATCATAAACCGTATCGACCAAATGGTAACCTGCTTGAACTAGTTTTAATTTTTGTTGTTCTAAATCAAACTTCTGACCAACCTTAATATCGAAATGTTCCCCTAAAATCCATGATGTGGGTGCAACACGCTGTGCCAAAGTTGTAGCAGACACCAATAAAATACCTTTTTGGGGCATATTGGCAAGAATAGACAGCCGTTCAGACACAATATCTTGATGAGGTGATAAACGATCATATGGCAATATTTCCCAATCCGGAAAAATTGTCGGTTTAACACCATAAAATTCAAGTTCACTTTCAAGTTGTGTTAAGTGCTGATTATTACGCGCGACCAGCACAAACAGTTGCTCAGACTTCTCCGTTATTTCCTTAAAAAGTAAGGCAGCAGAAGAACCAAGCATTGTACCAATCCAGCGCTTTTCGCCTGCTTTCAATTGTTTTAAATTAAGGTCAGAGATTTCTTGTTTAAACATATTTGTATCGGGTCTAAAAGACATAAGTCATAGTTTAACATGATGACTTTGTTGAGTTCAGTGATTTTCTTTGTTCAATTTATTTGGCTGATGACTAAATACGACTAATTTCCCATCAGGATAAAACCCACGCCAACCACAAGGCAGACCGCCTGCATAATAAACCTGTAAAATCTCTTGCCAAATCGGTGGAAAATAGCCATTTGCATAACAATTAAAAATATAACCGATATCATGCATGATTAATTCGTGAGCTATTCCTATTCCATCAAATGTTGTCCACTTTTCAAGTAATCCATTCAAATTTTTTGTGAACAAATCGTAATAGTTATTTTGCTGTAATTGATAATCAATTCTTGAATTCAATTTCCAATCAAAATCTTCTGGAAACTGTGAGTCAATGACTGTTTCCCAATCTGTAAATTTCTCCCAACTATTGTCCGTTGCAAAATCCATCGCTAAGCTGATGTCTGAAGTAATAAAATAATCTTTATTCGATGTATAAGGTTGACTAAAAAAATTATCACCCTCTAGAAATTGAATAAATTCTCCAGCTAGCTCAACAACTTCAACCCAATTATTTGCAATTAACATTATCTACCTTTTCTGGTTCTTGTCATCATTAAAAAACTTTCCGCACATATTTCAAATCATTTATCTATATCTATGAATATACATTTTGCGAAAAGTTAATAATCGTCATGGAGCCTAACATTTATATAATGATTTATTTTTCTCTTTTAAATTCTTTATAGTAATCATTTAGTTTCCGAACAATTTCTTTAAACTGCTTTAGATTTTCTTCAGTATTGCCTAATCGAGCGACATAACGACCAGAGGCAATTTCTAAATCAATCTTTTCATTGATCAAGATTGCTTTATAAAACAGTGCCTGCAAATCATCAAAATTATTCAGTTTACGATTAGAAAAGTATTCAAGTCGTTCCGCCAATTCTGTATTTAAAACTATACCATCAACAACAAAACCATTTTCAGCATCAATTTGAATATGATGTTGTTGTAAAAAAGCTTGTTCCGCTGAGTTTCTATTGTTTTTAAATAAAGCTGCTATCTTCGTTAACATGTTTAAAACTCAACCCATAAACAATACAAACCAGTATCTTAACAAATTCAGCTAGAAATCGCTGTAAGAAGGACGTTTTCACGCCCTTCTTTGCTCATACCAATTAATGATTTATTCATCTCCCAAGTCATCTAAGAAATCTACGGTAGGTACAAAGAAAAGTGTTCCTGTTACAGCCGTACTAAAATCAAGCAGACGATCTAAATTTCCTTCATCATCCCCTTGAAACATATGCTCCAACATTTGTCGAGTGACGCTAAATTTTCGGGCATAACCAATAAAGAAAGTACCATATTCGTTCTTAGATGGATTGGAAAAAGGCATATTTGCACGCATGATTTTTAATTCATTGCCTTGTTCATCATGCGCCTTACTGACCACATTGTGTGCTGTTTTGGGTTTGACATCATCCCCCAACTCAACATCGTTAAACTTTTTCCGTCCAATCACTTTTTCTTGTTCTTCATCACTTAGCTCTCGCCACTTATCCATATCGTGCATATATTTTTGAATGAAGGCATAACTGCCACCTTTAAATAATGGATCTTCATTACCCACTAAAGCGTATTCTGCGGCAATTTCCGTTTCAGGATTTTCAGTACCATCCACAAAGCCAATAATCGCACGACCATCAAAATATCGAAAACCATTCACCTCATCAATCGGATAACTCACCTCTTTTAATTGCGTATTGATGATATCCGCCAGTTCAAAACATAATGCTTGGCGATTTGCACGGATATGAAAGAATAAGTCTCCATCAGTAGATACCGCAGTGTATTTAGGTCCTTGTATTTCTTTAAACGTCTCTAATTCTTGTGGCTTAGGGTGATTTGGAAATAAACAATCCCAAGCACGTGCACCAAATCCTAATACAGCACTAAATTGTTCATCAGGATAACGGTTGCTTAAACTACGTGTTAATGCAGAAAAGTTAGCTGCGAAATCAATCACCGTATCGACAACCTCAGCCCCTTGTTTTAAACCCAATACAATAAATAAAGCATTTTCTCCTGGGCGATTTATCACAGGTTGAATTCGAGTTAAAGTCATTCCAGTTCTCAAGTATATTTTATTAGTGACAATCTATCATAGACTGATTTTAAGCTTAAGTTTTATCCGTGTAATCATGATATTTTTCTATGGAATTGATGGTTTAGACAACAACAAAAAAGCATAGTTCACATATTTAAAAAACAAAAACAACTCGCTAATCACATAAGATGCTGATGAATGGTGTTTTCAATCCTTTTGCTATTGGTATGCATAAATCTTAAAACTACCGTTGTGTTCGTATTCCTGATACATCACATTCAAACTTTTCAAAATATTTCGAAATTGATCAGTCTGATCTAAAATTTTGTCAGCAATTAAATGTCCTTGATGTTCACTTAACATCGGTTTTACAATCAGATATTCAATACTGTTAAAAATAGGCATGCCTTCTTGATAAAATGGTTGCCAATCCCCAAAGTACCACGGGACTGTATTTAAGAATTGTGTTTCCGTATTTTGATCAATTGGATCTTTGAGCAGTTTCGTCATAAAAGCAGGTGGAAAATCCAAGCGATTGATGGCATCTAGAAGTCTGATCCATTTTGAATCACTCATATAGGATGCCAACTGTCGCTGCTGTACAATTTCTCGGATCTTCAAAACCTGCTTTTTATAATTAGAATCATTTTTCAATGCATCTATATGATACTGATATTCGATATAATTTTCAGGGATACCCACATTACACTCTTTACACAAAGCACCTTAAATCAGGTGCTTTAGTTATGTTAACTCGCCATATTGCTTTTGCAAATAATTCACAATTGACTCAGATTCAAACAATTTTGCGCCTGTATTTGGATCTTCCAAATAAGGTACCTGAATGTCCTGCTTAACTCTGCCCATAACAGGAACAATTTTTTCACGCTTTCCACCCTTTAGTGGTACATATTTACCTGGTTTTAAACGTAAAGCTGCTGGACCTTGGTCTTGCCAACATTCTTTTGCAACATTGTGGAATACAAATGGAATTTCCAGTTCTGTTAATACCCCCCGCACGATACGCGTGTATGGGCTTGCTTCAAAACCCCACAAGTCGAGTAATTTTTCAGGCGCAGCACGATCAATAATTTTTGGATTTACCCATACACCACGTGCGCCATTAATAACGGTTCCCACCAAAGCAACCACTGGATATTTCGGATAATGTGCGTATTTCTTTGGAGTTTTACCACTTTTACCATAATGTTTGAATAAGTAATCAATAATAGCCACTGATTCATACATGGCTGTTCCAGTATTTTCATCCACAAAATAAGGAAAACGTAACTTGCCACCATTTTCTTTGACAATCTTACGGTATTTATTTCCACCTTTAGGACATGGATAAACTTCATAGTCCAAGTTCAGCAAAGTTAGAACTTCTCGCACACGGCGGCAAAATGGAGAACCTTCAAACTCATAGAGCTTTAAGGCTTTTTGAGGTTGATTCGGAAATGCTGTTCCAGTCACTCCGCGTCCTCCAGCAGTCAGCGTTGAAGCTAATGCTTGTACAACTTTAATTTGATGATGCACCATTTTGCTACCCTCGAGCAGTCACTCTATATTTTTTATAGAGCGCCTATAAATCCAATAGTTTTTCTTTTGAAACCACAATTCCGTTGTTGTCTGCATAAACATAATCACCAGAATTAAAGCTTACACTGCCAAAATATAGTGGAAGATCAACTTCGCCTATGCCCTTACGATGACTTTTTTGCGGAATTGAAGCCAATGCATGCACCCCCAAATCAAGCTCAGCAAGGGCATCTACATCACGAACACAGCCATAAATAATGACGCCATTCCAGTGATGTTTTACCGCAGATTCAGCAATCATATCGCCCATTAATGCACAACGCATGGATGCACCGCCATCCACAACCAAGACTTTACCAGCGCCCTCTGTCGCCAATAACTCTTTTACACGAGAATTATCTTCAAAGCAT
Organism: Acinetobacter sp. Tol 5; assembly: GCF_019702905.1. NCBI lineage: Bacteria > Pseudomonadati > Pseudomonadota > Gammaproteobacteria > Moraxellales > Moraxellaceae > Acinetobacter > Acinetobacter sp. Tol 5. The sequence goes on from NZ_AP024708.1 coordinate 2,440,223, forward strand.
TTCACTGTTACGATTTGACCGCCAAACGTTTTGCGTGCCCCATAACTTTTAAAGAACTTGCCATCTAATGAAGGGATCAGCGTTTGAATTTCTTTATCTGGATTGTCATCAAGTAAATCACAAGTTACAAAAGGTACTGTTGTCACGTTAGTTCTCCCTAATTAGGCATTTTGTATGTGTAAATTATCATAAATTTCAATTTTCTGAGTTTGCGTTTGTGCAGCCTCGACCATAGTATGAGCCACTTGCTGTGCTGTCACTGGCTTATATTTAAAAGAATTAGGTACCCAGTGTGAAAATCGTCTATAAAGCTTTTGTGACACATCCTCAAAAAATCTTTTTTCATTTCTTTCACCCAACAATAAAGATGGTCGAATAATTGAAAAGCGATATAAATCTAGTTTCTGAATATAGGTCTCAAGTTCACCCTTAACCCTGTTATAAAAAATTGGTGAACCCGCATTTGCGCCCATAGCACTGACTAAAATTAAATGTGTTTCTGTTGTTTCAAATAAATCTGCAAAGTGCGCATTAATTTCAAAATCAATATTGTAAAAAGCTTCTTTAGAGCCTGCTTTTTTGATGGTAGACCCTAAGCAACTAAAGGCATGACTATAGCCATTCACATCTTGATCATTTAATAACAGAAAATCCTCTAAGACGAATTGCTCAACTTTTTTGTATGGGTTAAATTCAGCAATTTGACGACGAACAATTACGGTAATTTTTTCACATTCTGCAAGCGAATTAAGTTGCTCAATTAAACATTGACCGACTAAACCTGTTGCTCCAATCACAATCGCATTTTTTATCGAATTAGTCATTTTTTAAACAATCTCCTAGATTTACTACTAATCTAACGTTTTATTTCAAATTTTTCTTCAACAAAAATGTTGTCAAAGCATGTCAAGACTTGACTTTGCCGACCTCTTTAATCACAATATGGCACTTGTTTACGGGCTGGTGATAATCCTCTGATGTTGGTTTTCAGATGTGATTTCAGCCCGCCCAGACCAATCTAATCAAGGAGTGCACGAGTGGCAAACTCTGCTCAAGCAAAAAAACGTGCTCGTCAAAACGTTAAAGCACGTAAACACAACGCAAGCTTGCGTTCTATGGTACGTACTTATATCAAACGCACAATCGCTGCAATCGCTACTGGTGAATATGCTGCTGCAACTGAAGCTTATAAAGCTGCGGTTCCAGTAATTGACCGTATGGCTGATAAAGGTATCATCCATAAAAACAAAGCTGCTCGTCATAAGAGCCGTTTAAATGCACAAGTTAAAGCTTTAGCTAACTAATTTATGCATGTAAAAAAAGCCCTTTACAGGGCTTTTTTTGTACCTAAAACTCAATAACTTACACAAGGTATCTACAATATTTTCGAATAAATCAAATGCACTTTATTTTTTTGAGATCATGTATTGACTATCTACTTATATAGCATTTAGGTCAATTAAATGTTCTTCAATAAATGCTTGTTGCTTTGCAGTGAACTTTGACATATTTCCTCCTGCAAAACTCAAGCCCCCACCTTATAAGCCATTTATCTAAATTAAAGCTTATTAGCTTTTCTATCTCTGAGAGCTATCACATTCTCTTTAAAAAAAGGCAATTATTATTTCTACTCACGCCTTAACATGATGTGAAATCAAAACTGTCGCTGTTGACAATATTCCTTCCTGACGCCCTGTAAAACCTAATTTTTCTGTGGTTGTTGCTTTCACACTAATTTGAGTTACTTCGACATCTAACACATCAGCGATACTTTGACGCATTTCCAAATTGTGCTTGGCTAATTTTGGACGCTCACAAGCAACCGTAATATCGGCATTATTCAACACATAGCCACGATCCAAAACCAATTGATAAACGTGTTTTAATAATTTTCGGCTATCTGCACCCTTAAATTCTGCATCCGTATCAGGAAAATGCTGCCCAATATCACCAAGTGCCAATGCGCCTAACAAGGCATCACACAATGCATGAAGTACCACATCACCGTCTGAGTGCGCTTTTAAACCGTGTGTATGGGGAATCTGGATACCAGCTAAAGTGACAAAATCACCCTCTTCAAATGCGTGTACATCCATTCCTTGCCCTATACGAATCGGTATGGTCATTTTCAACTCCCTTTATGCAGTTTTTAAGTTGTAAAAATCTTGTATTCGTACTTTCTCTTTCGCTATAGTACGTATGCAAACATTGTGAAAGTATAAGCGATCATGCTGTTGAATACAGAATTTAATCAAATTAAAACACTTTTATCTGGTCTCATTTTGAGCTGTATCAGCACGTCTGCTGTTTATGCACTCCCGATTGACTGCAAACATGAAGACTCTGCTTTATTAAAGAAACTGTGTAGTACATCCTACAAAGAACTTCGTGGTCAGCTTAATGAAAGTTACCTCACCACCTATCTGGTCACTGATGCGCCTGTACGCTTAGTCAATGATACCCATCAATTATGGCTTAACCGTTTAAGCCAATGTAAAACTTCAGATTGCCTCAAACAACAGTTTGATATTCGCCTTGAAGATTTAAACTTTTACACATCAATGAATCAAAGCCTTACACAGCACTTTATTAAATATGAACATGGAAAAATTGCAAAACAACCGATTCATTTGCAAATACACCAATTAAGTAAGGATCGCATTAAAGTTGAAGGGATTGCATACCGCAATCCCAATAATCGCAAAGAAGCTCAAACCGTTTCATTGCTGGCATATACGACCCCTGAAAAAAAGAATGAAATCTTAGACAACGAACACGACTGTAAATACACATTAAACTTCCAAAAAGCGATTTTATCTGTTTCCACACAACAAAAAGGTTGTGAACGTTTTAGTGGTATCTATCGCCTTTATGATTAGCAATTAAAACACGATCAGGAGAAAATAATGAATATAAAACTTGAGCTTGATCCAGAAAAATTAGCGATATTATCAAAATGCATACAAAGCTATGATGTGGGTTTAGACCAAGATGAATGGCCGAATAATATTCTTTCACGTTTTACCCAAGTCTATAATGATGGAACGATTACAAAACATCCAACACGTCTAAATCACATAATTGATGAGAACGAATTAGCGTTGTGCCAAAAGCTCAGTACTCAAATTGCCAAGATTATGGCAAATGTAGAAGTTGGCATGGGATCGAATTCTGGTGATTATTTTCAAGCATTTTATATCGCCTATGCAAATGGTTTAAGCAATAAGACAATTAGCGCTGAGCTCATTCAACACGCATTTGCCAATACGATTTTTCCGCTTGCAACAATTACGGTAGAACCATTCACTACGAATACAATATGGTGGAATGAAGTTGAACAAGATGGTGAAGGATCACCTGAAAGTTATTTTGAACCTTGGCAAAATATGCGAGCTTGGTTTACTCAACAACAAGATTTTATTGACTCCGCCTTTATCCGTATCGGTGATGCAACATTATTAGAGCAAATTGATGATAAAAACTATCCCAAAGGAACAGTGATTACGGGTTGTGTATTACCAAGGCTTGCCTTAGGTTTAACAGCCAATGGGAGCTTAATAGGGTTGTTTGGTTATGTTGTCCAAACTTAGTTTTTTCTAACATATTCAACCAAACTTGGGCGATATTTAACATGGATAAAAAATTTATTTCGCTACTATTACGTAATCAATTCTATCCACTTTTAAAAGCACAAGGCTTTACTAAAAAAGCTGATGTATTCTGGCAAGTGGATGGTGAAGTGATTCGAATTGTTGATATTCAGCATTTCAAAAAAAGACACTGTTTTCAAATTAATCTAGGCATACATCTTATTCCATTAGGTGAATATGTAATGGGTTGTACGGGGAGACGCTTAGAGTTTGAAAAAATGCGTGATTATGACTGCGCATGGCGTGGTTCAATTATTTCTGGTTTAGTGAATGACTATGATAATGATTGGTCATATACCCAATCAGAGCAAGATGCGATTCAAATGGTTGAATTTTTAGTTTCTGAATGGGATCGCCAAAGTCAGCTTTTTTTTGGAGAAATGGCACAATGGCCAGAAGATTTCATCAAAAAGGCAACACAGGCAATCAAAGAACCTTTACATCCAAGTGAAATGCGTACTTTATGCTATGTCTCTGCTGCTGCAGGTGATTTGGAACTGGTAAAAGATTTAGCAGAAGTTGCACTTCCCTCTGTCCCTGAGCGTGCAACATCCTTGAAAGCCCGTTTAGAAGCTTTCCTTCAAGACCCAAGTTTGGCTATTCCGCAAATCACCCAATGAATCTCTAAATTCAAACTCAGTGTTTATTCATCAAATTGAAATATTTGTTATATTTTCTAACAACTTTAAATATACGATTTAAATCATTACACTTTATTTCCCGCCCCATTTCACTTATATATAAGTATATATAAATAGTCTGATGACATATTTGTTGTAAATACCGAACACCAAATGATAGAGGATAAAAGGTGTTGCTATGGATTTGAACATGTATATCACCAATAAGTTTAAGAATTTCAATGAGTTTCTAGAAACTCATTGGCACGACTACCCCAATAAATACAAAGAGATTCAAACTTTACTTTTTTTTCAAGCTTACACCACCACCCCATTTTCTGATAAATTTGAAATCAACATTTACCAAGCTTTAAAATATCCAACACTTAGACATTATTTCCAACTAATTGAAAAATATATTAATACCCCGCCGAAACAACTTTTTCCAAGCTCATTTCATCGCCCTTATGAACACATTTTAAATGAATTAAAATACTTGAGTTTTTATCAGGATCCTTTTGAGGTTCATAAAAAATTAGAAAAAATCAGAGATACCTTCAATAAAATTTCCATTCCTGTTTTAAGCCATGACATTTATAGAGACATTTTGCAGCAACTTAGCGCGAGCTTTGAATATATTGCAGACCCCAAAGTTGCAAATGAGCTAAAAACCAAACTGATTTATCAATGGCAAGATATTCATAATTTAGAAACCGTAACGGCTTATAAATCATTAGAAAAAATTAAAAATACTTTAAAAAATTATCAACAGATTGCTCACTCTGACTTCTATTTGAATCTGATACAACTGGGTGAAAATCAAAGGGTCGAATTTAAAGAGCGCACTACAGATTTACTCACCAATCGTAAATCTGACAAATGGGTGAAAGCCTGTTTTGCCTTTATGAATACAAGAAATGGTTATGTGTTTATTGGGGTAGCTGATGATCTAAAAATCGTGGGGGTTGAACAGGAACTTGCTGAACATTTTAATGACTCACTTGATTTAATGAAAAGAAGTTTGATTGATAAACTTGCCCATGAAAGCAATAAAATCTCAAATATTTACACGACTTTGGAAGAAATACAGATTCAAGGAAAAACTATATTGGTGTTCAAATGTAATAAGTCCGATCGCCCTTTATACTATAAAGGTGAATTATTTATGCGAACCAATGGACAAACAACACGAGTCCCACCTGAACTTATCGAAAGTTTTCGTGTAGAATTTTATTGTTAGCCTCGTTACTTAAAACATTGATCGAGAAGAATTAAAATATGAATTATCCCCAGTTTAAATATCATCCCAATGCATACAAACTGAATCTGTTTGAAAAAGAAAATGGTATTTGTTCGATTTGCAATGAACAACGTGATTTAAAGTACGTATGTTCTTTCTATAGCGTAGATGAACCCGATTATATCTGTCCGTGGTGTATTGCCAATGGTGCAGCAGCACAAAAATATGATGGTGAATACAATGATTACTGTGGCATTGAAGGCGTTTCTTCAAACCCTGATGATGCATCCCCGAAAATCGATCCTGAATTTTTAAATGAAATCTGTACCCGAACACCAAGTTATCATAGTTGGCAACAAGAAGTTTGGTTGGTACACTGCAATGAGCCATGCCAGTTTATCGCTTATGCAGATAGTGAAATGCTTAAACCGATTTGGGAAGAAGTCCAAGCCGATATCGAAGAAAATGGTTATCCAGTAGAGCTTATCCAGGATCACCTCAGGATCGATGGTGATTTAACAGGTTATCTGTTTCAATGCCTTCATTGCCAACAACATCGCTTACATATCGATTGTAGTTAAAAAGAGAAATAAAACAGCATACTTGTGGCTCAATAAATAGTAATTTTATCAATCGCCTAGCGAGATAATAATTGAATCAAATGCTGTTTAATCTCTAGCCATTCTTCTTTCAAAATACTATACATCACCGTATCTCGAACAGAGCCATCTTTTCTTAGGGCATCTTGACGTAGAATACCATCCCGTTGAGCACCCAATCGTTCAATTGCTTTTTGACTCTTTACATTGCGTATATCTGTACGTAACGCAACTGAATTGGCGTGTAAAGTCTCAAAAGCATATTGAAGAAGTAAAAATTTACAACTGGTATTAATGTGGCTACGTTGAGCAGATTGGGCATACCAGGTATAACCAATCTCAACCCGACGTACATCCCAAACAAAATCTCTAAAACTGGTTGTACCGACGATACGATGTGTATGTTGATCTAAAACTACAAATGGAACACGTAAACCTTGTGACTTTTGCTCAAGCGCTTTAGCGATATAAGTCTGAATCTGCGTGTAATGTGGCACCGAAGTATATTCTAGCTGCCATAGTTTTCCATCTTTACATACCTCGATTAGCGCCTTTTCGTGCTCAACCTGCAATGGCAACAGCTGTACATGCGGTGTTTGCAAGGCTGCATAAAGCGGTGAAAAAATATCTTGATTCATAGCAGTTACACCGATGTAGAGGAAGCTCCCCTATTGTCCGCTATATTTTTGAATCTTTTATGATCAAAATATGAAGTTCTCATGACAACTTTTCAAACGAAGGCAAGAGATTATTTTTTAGACCATGATTCCACAACGCAATTCGTTAAAAATTTGAAAATTTAAAACGCTAAAGCCACAGGTTAATTTTAGAATCTAAATCGCCAACGCTAGGCAAATCACACCGAGTAAACCCAAAACTAAACCTAAAGCTGTAACAACTTTGAGTTTTTCTTTAAAAATTACCAAACCTGCCATCACCCCCATTAAGACCACCAAAATATTCATTCCAGCAAAAACAACTGCAGGAGAATCTTTGAGTAAAAGATGAGCTTTGACATACAATGCAATATTGGCAAAATTTAAAACGCCTAACACCAGTCCTGCACATAAATTTTGGATTTTCCATTGTGTCTTTTGAAGTACTAAATAGCCTATTGATAAGACAAAAGAACAGATAAACATCAGGGTGAGTGTGACTGGAAATTGAAGCCCCAAACTGGTTGTATATTTCAATAAAATATCAACTAAGGCATAGCCTCCCCATACACTGAGTAAGTACAGCATGCCCTTTTTATTAATAGATTGATTTGATGCATCCGAATGTGAAAGTACAATACATAAAACTGCAAAAATCCCTAAACCAATACCGATTATTTTTAATTGGTTGAACTGTTCTTGAAATAAAAAATATGCAGCCAAAAGTGATAAAACAACCGATAAACGCTGAGCGATTTCAGTTCTCAGTATTCCTGCACTTTGTAATGATTTAGACAAACAAAAGAAAATACTCGGTAATACAACCCCAAGCCCAACAATCAACCACCAAGGTGTATTTGAAATTGAAATATGCACCAAATCTGGCTTAAACCAAAGATAACTCAATAAACTTGCAATCGCATAATTCCAAGCAATCATCTGTAATGCATCAAAGCCTTTTTGTTTGGTAAATTTTAAAAGCATTGAGACCAACACACTACATAAAGCTGCTGAAAATATGAGTTCCATAATTGAGTTTCATCCGATCAGTTTGTTGGAGAAATTTTCGAAAAATTTATCCCAGAATAACGTTGTCTAACATTTAGCCAGCAAAAAGCCCACTACACTAGAGTGGGCTTTCTATGTTCAATCATCTTTAAAGATTATTTATAACGATCAACCATTTTTTCTAAAGAAATTGGGCGAATTTTGTCTGCATTACCCGCAGTACCAAATGCTGTGTAACGATCTACACAAATTTGTTTCATTGCTTCGACAGTTTCACCAAAGAATTTACGTGGATCAAATTCACTTGGTTTTTCAGCCATCATACGACGCATTGCACCTGTAGAAGCTAAACGTAAATCTGTATCAATATTGATTTTACGTACACCATGTTTGATGGCTTCAACCAATTGCTCAACAGGAACACCATAAGTTTCTTTGATGTCGCCGCCATATTGGTTAATCACAGCCAACCACTCTTGTGGTACAGAGCTTGAACCATGCATAACAAGGTGAGTATTTGGTAGTGCCGCATGAATTTCTTTAATACGGTCAATTGCTAAGATGTCGCCTGTAGGTGGACGTGTAAATTTGTAAGCACCATGCGAAGTACCAACAGCAATAGCTAAAGCATCAACATTAGTATCAGAGACAAATTGACGAGCTTCTTCAACAGAAGTTAGTAATTGAGAATGATCAAGAACGCCTTCAGCACCCACGCCATCTTCTTCGCCAGCCATACCTGTTTCAAGGCTACCTAAACAACCAATTTCACCTTCTACTGAAACACCACAAGCATGTGCCATTTCAACAGTACGGCGAGTTACATCGACATTATATTCATAAGAGGTTGGTGTTTTACCATCAGCACCCAATGAACCATCCATCATCACTGATGAAAAGCCTAGTTGGATTGAGCGTTGGCAAACGTCTGGGCTTGTACCATGATCTTGGTGCATCACCACTGGAATATGCGGCCACTCTTCGATCGCAGCTAGAATTAGATGACGTAAAAACGGTGCACCTGCATACTTACGCGCACCAGCAGAAGCTTGCACGATTACAGGCGAATTTGTTTCGTCAGCGGCTAACATAATTGCGCGCATTTGTTCTAAGTTGTTTACATTAAACGCTGGAACACCGTAGCTATGCTCACCGGCATGATCCAAGAGTTGGCGCAATGAAATAAGAGCCATAATATCCTCCCAAGTAATGCCCCATATTCTACATGCTGATTTATTTCAATTCAGCAACAATATTGACTATTTCATAAAAAATCCCCGCGTTTGCGAGGACTTTTAACAAATAACAACATTTAAAAAGATTATTGAGCTTTAGGCGCTTCTTCTTCTGTCGCTGGAGTTGCTGCATCAGCAGGTGCGTTGGCTTTCTCAGCAGGAACATCAGTATTTTTTTCATCCAAAACAGGTTGATCAATTGCATCAATCGCAGCTTGTTGTTCTGGAGTCGTATTTGCTGATTCAGTTGCAACAGCTTCAGAAGTAGAAGTTTGTTCCGAAGCTGGCGCTTGTTCTTTTTTAGAACATGCTGTAAGTGCCAAAGGAGCAAGAATAAGAGCGACAAGTGCAAATTTTAATTTCATCACATTTCCCAGTGTTGGTGATTGGATTTATCTTAGTTTATTGCAGTTATATTTCATTTTTATTACTTTAAAGTGAATCAACTTTATGAAAAAAGGCTGACACATGGTCAGCCCTTCATAAAAACGTCATCATTGCTTAAATATCAATTATGCACGCTCAAGCAAAACTGCAACTGCTGGAAGGGTTTTTCCTTCAACAAACTCAAGGAATGCACCACCACCTGTTGAAATATAACCAATTTTGTCAGCAACTTCATATTTATCAATTGCAGCTAAAGTATCACCACCACCTGCAATCGAGAATCCTGCCGATTCAGCAATTGCCAATGAAAGTGTCTTTGTACCTTCACCAAATTGATCAACTTCAAATACGCCAACTGGACCATTCCAAAGAATTGTTTTCGACGTCTTTAAAATCTCTGCAAACATTTGCGCTGTTTCTGGACCAACATCTAAAATCATGTCATTGTCAGCAACATCTTCAACCTTTTTAACCACTGCTTTCGCTTTTGCCAATGAACCTAAGAAGTCTGCAAAATCGATTTCTGCAGCATCCGCAACCACAACATCTGTAGGAAGTGGAACGGATACTTTAGCAGCGATTGCTTTAGCGGTATCAATTAAATCATTTTCGCATAATGACTTGCCGACATTGAAACCTGCTGCGGCTAAGAAAGTATTGGCAATCCCACCACCCACAATCAATTGATCGCAAATGTCTGAAAGTGATGTTAAAACATCAAGCTTGGTTGAAACTTTTGAACCTGCAACAATTGCAACCATTGGCTTTTCAGGTGTTTGAAGCGCACGACCTAAAGCATCTAATTCTGCTGCAAGCAATGGACCTGCTGCTGCAACTTTTGCTAAACGAGCAACACCTTCAGTTGAAGCTTCCGCACGGTGCGCAGTTCCAAATGCATCCATGACAAATACATCGCAAAGTGCCGCATATTTTGCTGCAAGATCAGCATTATTTTTCTTTTCACCGACATTGAAACGACAGTTTTCAAGTAAAACAACTTGACCAGCTGCAACTTCAACACCATCTAAATATTCTGTAAATAATTTAACTTCCTGACCCAATGCCTCTGTCAAATAAGCTGCTACAGGAGCCAATGATTGTTCTTCTTTTGGTTCACCTTCAACTGGACGACCAAGGTGAGAATAAACCATTACCGCAGCCCCTTTCTCAAGGGCTAATTTAATAGTTGGTAACGCAGCGCGTAAACGTGCATCACTGGTAATCACACCATTTTTAACAGGTACGTTTAAGTCTTCACGAATAAGTACACGCTTGCCTGTTAAATCGAGGTCAGTCATACGCTGAAAATTCATGTATAGCTCTCTTATAGATATTAAAAATCGCGTAGATTCTAAATGATTACACAAAAAAAGGTTAGATACTTTTGTAGAAAAGCTGTAGAAATGTTGAGATTTGATTATTATAGGACAAACTTTTTAATTTTATACGCTTATGTCTTTTCATCCAGATCCTAAAATCAATGGTTTAAATGTTTTAGGTGAGCCTTTAGCAAGTTGTTGCTTTTCACCCATCACTGGTTATTTTCGTAATGGTTTTTGTCATACAGCCACAACGGATTTAGGTCAACATACCGTATGTGCTGAAATGACCTCTGAATTTCTCAATTTTTCTCAAAAAGTGGGGAATGATTTAATTACACCTCTTCCTGAACACGGCTTTCCTGGACTTCAACCTGGAGATTTCTGGTGCTTATGTGTGACTCGTTGGGTTGAAGCTTACCAAAACGACATGGCGCCTCGGGTGAAACTACAAGCATGCCATCAAGCTGTTCTGGCGTATGTGCCTTTAGATCTTTTAATGGAATACGCAGTATAACTAGGCTGATAAGACGAAACATGACTCATTCTGAAATTATTTTGGCATCTTCCAGTCAAACCCGTAAAGATTTAATGAATCGTTTAGGCTTGGAGTATCGTTGTATTTCACCTGATATTGACGAGTCTCCAAAAAATGAATCTCATGCAGATGATCTGGCGAAACGCTTGGCTTTTGAAAAAGCTAGAATCATTGCAAAGGCTCATCCCAATGCAATTGTGATCGGCTCAGATCAAGTCGCATGGCGTGAAGATGCACCTCAGAATTTTATTGGAAAACCCTTAGCCATAGATAAGGCAATTCAACAACTTCAAGCAAATTCTGGTAAAAATGTCTTTTTTAGTACTGCTTTAAGTGTTCAGCACTTAGCTACAGGCTTTGAACATACTTTGGTCGAACATTATCATGTGAAATTTCGTGATTTAACGCTTGCAGAAATTGAGCGGTATATTGAAATCGACCAACCTTTAAATTGTGCTGGTAGTTTTAAATGTGAAAGTCTAGGCATCAGTTTGTTTGAACAAATGATTGGGCAAGACCAAACAACCTTGATGGGTATGCCCATGATTCAGCTATGTAGGATTTTAAGAAAGTTGGGACTAGCATTACCTTAATTAATGCTGTGATGAAATTATTACTATCTTTTGATTTAATTCAGCTTCGCTTAGGTCATTCACTTGTGTTTCATAGACTACTCAAGCTGGCAAAGACACATGCTTGCCTATGATAATGAGTTGCCGATATGCGTATAATACTGAAAACGGTTTGTGCGCTATTGCTTTTTTGGGATCAAAATAATAAGAAATCAGAACAAATCCATATCCATCAATCCAATTGAAAACTTTCTTTTAAATCGAAAGACTTTTCAAAGATATTGTAGTTTTTTTTATCATAGCTGATAACAGACTTTTTACTTTAGGAAAGTATGGATAGCTCTCATTTTATATCCATATATTTTGAATAAAATTACAAATACTTGCGCCGACTTTCATCTCATAAGACAATAGCACATTATAGATTCAAATTTGCTTAGGCTATTTTCATGTCACTTCCTTTAGATGTTCTTGGTGGAATTACTGCTGAACAATTTCTCACAGAATATTGGCAAAAAAAACCATTATTGGTCCGCAACGCACTTCCTGAAATTGCTGAGATTTTAGTACCTGATGACGTGATGGAGCTTGCACTTGATGAAAACATCACTGCACGTCTAATCAAACAAAAAGACAAAGACCCAAATCAATGGTCAGTAAAAACATCCCCTCTCATCAAAGGTGATTTTCAAAAAATGCCTAAACTTTGGACCTTATTGGTTCAAGCAGTTGATCACTACTCTTTCGACTTGGCAGAACTTTGGAAGAAATTTCCTTTTATTCCTCAATGGCGCCGTGATGACATCATGGTCTCTTACGCACCTAAAGGTGGTTCAGTCGGTCAGCATTTTGACTTTTATGATGTTTTTCTCGTACAAGGCTTTGGACATCGACGTTGGCAGTTGGGACAAATGTGTGATGCCGAGTCTGAGTTTGTCGTAGGACAACCATTAAAGTTGCTCCCCAATATAGAGATCAATTTTGATGAAGTTTTAGCACCCGGAGATTTGCTTTACGTACCTCCAGGCTTAGCACATTATGGTGTTGCAGAGGACGAATGCCTCACCTACTCTTTTGGTTTCCGTATGCCAAATATTGCCGACATGATGGATCGTGTAAGTGATAAATTTGTAGAAGACCAACGTTTACGTAATCCACTATTAGATGTGTTAAGGCATAAGTCAAATCCAATTGGGCAAGTGACTCAAGCTGAACTGGATTATTTAAAAGCAGAATTATTAGCGCAATTAAATCAATCTGATGTATTAGAAGACGCGATTATGAGTTTAATGGCTGAACCTAAATATCCAGAAAATATTCCAGATGCTGAAGCGATTGGGACGGGCGATTTGGAAGAAGTGCTTGAGCAAGGTTACTTACTCCAAATCGAACCTGCATCAAGATTGATCTATCTTGAACAAAACAATGAACTATTGTTCTGGGCTAATGGTGAATCCATCTGTATCTCTATTGAATTTGCACCATATTTAAAACAGATTGCAGATGGTCACGCTGTAGCATTAAATCCTCAATTATCTGAACAAGAAATTTTAGAAGATATTGCGGGTTTATTGAATGAATCTATCTTGATGCTTGTTCCCACTGACGAATAAAATTCGCAATCTAGCTCTAACAATGCAACGCTTAAATAAAGCCTGAAAATTCAGGCTTTATTTCTATCAATTTACTTTCAGCATAATTTTAAGAAATAATTCCCTCATGTTTGCTTAAGCTGATTTTTGAGTGAGCTTGAGAACTTAACTGATGCTTTAATGTCTCGTTTTCCTGCTTTAGGTTCTTTATTTTAAAAAACTGCAACAATAGCCCGATATAAGCAATAACAACAATCACAGAAACATAAATGGCTAAAAAACTGATACTAGGGTTTAACAATTTTGTCAGAAACTCTTCAAACATTTTCGATTCCTTTTTATTTTCGATACATTATTCGACACACAATATAGGCAAAGTACCTCAAATCTTCAAAAAAAGAAATCATTCCTGTATTAATCTAGAACCATTCTCAAGTCTAACAAATCGTTACTTGAGCTCTTTTGTAAATTTAGGCAACTTAACACCAGATAATGAAAGAGATATTCCAACATGGCAAGCCCTGCGCAAGCAATTCGACATCAACTTTTAAATACATTTTTCTCCCGTTATTCCGTTTGGTTTATTTGTATTTTTCTCTCGTTATTTTTAACTTGGATTATTTTTTTTAATGAAGGTCATTATATCTATTATTTCTTTTCAGACACCGTTCTGAATTTAGCATGGGTTGTTTTCTCGATCCTTGCTGCGATAGGTTTTGCCGACATTATTCAAACACAACATTCTATTCTAAGAAATTACCCTTTGATGGGACATTTTCGCTTTTTCTTTGAAGATATACGCCCTGAAATCCGTCAATATTTTATTGAATCTGATAATGATGCTTTACCCTTTTCACGTGCACAACGAAGTCTTGTTTATCAACGTGCCAAAAATGAAAATGCAGACAAACCATTTGGCTCAATTATTGATGTATATCAAGAAGATTATCGCTTTTTAACCCACTCTATGACGCCAAAAACTCCAGCCGACTTTAATACTTTTCGAATCAGTATTGGTAATGATCAATGTACGCAACCTTATAGCGCATCGATCATGAATATCTCTGCAATGAGCTTTGGTAGTTTAAGTGCTAACGCTATTTTAGCTTTGAATACAGGTGCGAAAAAAGGCAACTTTTATCATGATACTGGTGAAGGAAGTCTAAGCCCTTATCATCTCAAACCAGGTGGTGATATTGTTTGGGAAATTGCCAGTGGTTACTTTGGCTGCCGGACTTTAGATGGCAAATTTGATCCTGAAAAATTCAAGCAACAAGCGGCTTTACCTCAAATCAAAATGATTGAGATTAAACTGTCACAGGGTGCAAAACCTGGTCACGGTGGAATCCTGCCAAAAGATAAAATTACTAAAGAAATCGCTGAAATACGTGGTGTTTCAATGGATGTTGACTGTGTTTCACCAGCGTCGCATTCAGCATTTAGTACACCGATTGAAATGATGTACTTTATTCAGCAATTACGTGAATTATCGAATGGTAAGCCTGTCGGATTTAAACTATGTATCGGTCAGCCTTGGCAGTTTATGAGTATTGTCAAAGCAATGTTACAAACCAAAATTGTACCTGACTTTATCGTTGTGGATGGTTCAGAAGGTGGTACAGGTGCAGCTCCAATTGAGTTAATTGATCATATGGGAACACCTTTGCGTGAAGGTTTACTGTTTGTTCACAATACCCTCGTCGGCGCAGGTTTACGCTCCCAAGTTAAAATCGGAGCAAGCGGCAAGATTATCAGCGCCTTTGATATTGCAAGTACGATGGCAATGGGTGCAGATTGGGTCAATTCAGCACGAGGCTTTATGTTTGCGGTTGGCTGTATCCAAGCTCAAAGCTGCCATACCAACCAATGCCCAGTAGGTGTCGCAACACAAAATAAAGAACGCCAAAAAGCACTTGATGTTCCATCAAAAGCAGATCGTGTATTCAACTTTCAAAAAAATACCTTAAAAGCACTGGCTGAAATGATTGCTGCAGCAGGCTTACAACATCCAGCTGAAATCAAAGCACATCATCTTGCGCAACGTATTAATGACCGTGAAATCAAGAATTATGCTCAATTGCACTTTTGGATGAAAGAGGGTGAGTTATTGTGTTGTGAAGACAAAGATGAAGAAAATTTCTATTTTAGAATGTGGAATTTAGCAAGCGCTGAACGCTTTTAAACAACCAGAACTAACCATCTGATTAAGGAGATCATCATGATCTCCTTTTTTCGATGTTAAATCCTGTACGACTTGGTCGTGCAATTGCAGCTAGATGTACGGGTTTAAAATTGCCTTGCTTCAATTCTTTAAGATTTACCATTTGAAATAATTCAACGGATTGATATCCCAAATAAGCATAAATATCTTTGCTGAATGAAAATTTTAAGAAAACAGCATAACAAAATTGAAAATAATAATAGCCTGCTATACTGATAATAAATGCAACACAGGCTGCAAAAATATCAAATAAGATAAAGCTAACTAAAACAATAAAACCTAATATTAATCTTAAAGTTTCTATATATTTTTCGTGGTCACGTAGCGGGAATTTCGGTCTTTGCAGTGCCTGTAGCAACTCCTCATCTATGGTTAAATACTGATGATAATCATAAATCAACCAAGCATATTGACCTATTGAATCACCTTGTTGTGAAATGATCATCTTTACATCAGTATCTTGAACAAAGTGAAAGTCATCCAAATAGCTATAGAAATTTGTTCCTTGCAGATTAAATCTCACTTCAGTTAAAGCATCAGGATATGCAGTGGTTGATTCCCTCTTTTCTATTATATATTGATCCAATCTTTCAGAAATGGATTCCACTTTAAATTTGGCAAGTTCATGTTGAGTTAAACCAAACTGGACCAATTTTTGAGTGTACTGCGCTAATTGAGTTTTTAATTCTCTATCATTTCGACCATGCCTCAACTGATTGATTAAGCTTAAATCATACAATTGATCGAACTCATAGAAATATGAATTCGTGAGTTTTAAACTGTTTAAAGTTCTTTTACTCAAGACAGGTAGCTTTAACATATGAAACAAAGCTTCAATATTGCTGGTTTTTTGTCGATTTAATTTTAGACATTCAAAAATAAAGTAAACAAAGCAACTGATCAAAGTCAGTATTGCCAAATGCATAAACGTATCAAAATAATAAATAGTTCCATCCATAAAATATTGATAAAAAGGATAGACAACGAGAGCAAATAACAAAACGGCCATGCTAAAACTGAATGATTTACGCAAATTCAATACTGCATCAAAGTGATCAACTGATTGAATTTGATCATTCAAATAAAGTATTTGCTTGGTTTTATTGAATACCGCATATATATCCTTATCCAAAGAATTAAAAATTACCTGGACATCATCGTGTAATTCAAAAACTTGTGATTGTATTTTCGTCCCACGATATTTTCTTTTTTCAATTTTTAAGATGAATATCCCTGTTGCTGTATATTCTACAAAACTAATATTTCCACTTTCTTCAGCAAGATTATCTATATGCATCATTTCTTATAAGCTTAAATTCTATCTAAAGATATTGTTTAACCATATCTTTTTCATATTAAAAACAGCAATTGATTATAACCCGAATATTGATGGATACTGATAACAAAATAAAGTTTTAAATCATCATTTTTCTACACATTACATTTTAGTTTAAAACATCAGTACCTGGTCATTTTACATCTACCAGTAAATGCTCACCTATCACATTTCATCATCCAAACAGGAGGATAAATGGTTAAAAAATATCGATATTTTCACAGATTCCTCACTCTATAAAAAATCAGAGAAAGAACGAATTTTAAATTTAATCAGATGTTGAAAAAAGTGAACAAATAAAGTCTGTAGTTACACAACACATGAATTACTTAAAGACTACGTTTAATTGGGTGAAAATTATGCAAAATAACAAACACGTATCAAAAGAATATCAACTCATGCACTTTTTAAAATACTTATCCATCGGCATGACTCTTACAATGTCATTACATTGTTATGCTACTGTGGGAGGTGGTCAACATATTGAAGTACTCGGCTATGAAACAAAAGAACAAAAACTTTATTTACTCAGACATTTTGAAGATGAACGTGGACGCCTAGCACAATTATATTATTACCAGTTAAATAGCAAATCACCAGATCGTTTGATTGAAGTTAAATCCCTCTACGTTCATCCTAAAACTCACCAAATTGATTATGATCAAGATGGTACTCAATTTGAAAAAGACCTCGCGAAAATAAAAAAGCGATTGATACCTCTGCTCACTGGCAATGCCAATACGGCAAAAATTCAGATCATGAAAAGTCAAACACAATACGTTTCTGCTTGGCATGATCCATCAGAAAAGATTCCTCAGTATAAAACATTATATAGGGTTAGCACTGCTACGTTAAAAAGCAGCAATCAACAAGCACTACAGTATGCTAAAACAATAAAAATCACACAAAATTATGTCATACCCAATCAGAATAAGATGTTAGTTATTGTCAAATATTACGGTATTCCTGAAGAAACAGGTTATGATATTGAAGATCCTGTTTTATTATTACCTAAAAAATGATGAGGCAAAAATGTCAAAAATAATCGCATCAAGCATTTTACTGATGTTCAGTTGTGCAGCTTTCGCAAATGATTACAGCAATATTACGCTGCTAGTTCTCGGTTATGATTCAAAGACTAAACATGTATTTGTTGTTGAAAATTCAAAAAGTTATTCCGTTCCTAAAGTTTATTATTATCCCCTAAACGAGAAAAAGTATGATTTGCCAAAATATGATGAAAGATTCTCTGCAATTAAAGACCAAGCCACATTTAATCAAGCATTAGTCAAGATTCATACCCAACTTAAGCCACTTAAAGCATTAGATGTACGTGATTTTAAGCTTAATTTACTTGAACAAAATGCATCAACGTCTCAAGATTCGATACCATTGAGTAGCGTATATAGTTCAGTATTCACAGTACAGAATACCCAAAATCAAAGTAAAGCAATGAACTTAACCAGTTACAGCCCGAACATTAAACTTAAACAAGCATTTGAATTACCAAAAAATAAAGGTGCTCTGATTACTTTTGAATCTCTGAGCTTACCGTTTGATGAGGGGTATACACGTGAAGAAGCGGTCATTCTTTTCCCTAATGGTCAGCTTCCTCAATAAGTAAAGCCTCCTAGGAGGCTCTACTATAAAATAAACATATCATCATCCATCAATTTTATTTGGCGTCATTAAAACATTCTTAACATACAATAAATCAATATCCATCTTTCTTTCCTGTAAGTTGTTAAGGATTGAATCCTCATGATTACTCAAGGAATATGCTTTTAATTTTCTAAAATTCATATTTAAAACTCATTACATCTCGCCCCTAGATGAACGTTATCAAGTATAAAATTATACTAACAAAGTATCATTTACCTTTAAAAATCATGATCTAATAATTAAGTTTAAATAAAAAATAAACGTTTTATATGCTTTTTATCTGTTCTCGATCCAATGATGTAAAAACGTAATCACTTTATAAATTAAGGAAAAGTTATGAAATTTGAAATCGACAATCCTAAAAAAACTGCACTGTTGATCATAGACATGGAAAACGATTTTGTTAAACCTGATGCATCCATGTGGGTCCCAATGGCAACAGAAATTGTTCCCAATATAAAAAGTTTAGTTACCATAAGCAGAGAAAAAGGGTTAACAATAATCTATACAACTCATGTACATCAAAAAGACCGAAGCGATATGGGGCTGATGTCAGATTTTTGGTCTCCGATAGATCAACAATCAGCTTTGGTAGATGACACCGAAGGTGTTGAAATTTACCCTGATCTTGCACCGCAAAAAGATGAGCTTGTTATTAAAAAAAATCGTTACAGTGCTTTCTACAACACCGATTTAGATCAGTATCTAAAAAAATTAGGAATTGAGACGCTTATTATTACAGGAACAGTAACAAATATGTGTTATGAATCGACTGCCCGTGATGCACATTTTAGAAATTATAAAGTGATTTTTGTATCTGATGGTACAGCCACTATGGATCATCCCGATCTGGGTGCTGGAGCAATGAGTGCACAAGCGGTTCAAAAAGCGACTCTAACAAGCCTTTCACTCTGTATTGCAGAAATTGCATCAACACATGAGGTGATAAAAAGATTATCGTTTTTTCGTTGAACAATACATAGATAAAGCCTGAATTCAGGCTTTATCTATAAACATGCGAATAATTGAAAATTAGGCAGCTGAACGTTCAGCGATTGGAACAACTTTACGAAGTTCTGGTCCTGTATAATCCGCACTTGGACGAATAATACGATTGTCTGCACGTTGTTCCATGACATGTGCAGCCCAACCGGTAACACGAGACATCACAAAAATTGGAGTAAACAATTTAGTCGCAATATCCATAAAGTGATAAGCAGATGCATGGAAGAAGTCTGCATTACAGAACAATTTCTTCTCACGCCACATCACTTCTTCACAACGAACAGATACTGGATAAAGTACTGTATCACCTACATCTTTTGCTAAACGCTCAGACCAAATTTTGATAATGCCGTTACGAGGATCATTGTCTTTATAGATCGCATGACCAAAGCCCATGATTTTTTCTTTACGCTCAAGCTTGCCCAGCATTTCACGCTCAGCTTCTTCAGGAGAGGTCCAGTTTTCAATCATTTCCATAGCCGCTTCATTTGCACCACCATGCAATGGACCACGAAGTGAACCAATTGCACCTGTAATACATGAATGCATATCAGACAAGGTTGATGCACAAACACGCGCAGTGAATGTAGATGCATTAAACTCATGCTCAGCATAAAGAATTAACGAAACATTCATCACTTGTTCATGCAATTCATTCGGTTTCTCACCACGAAGTAAATGCAGGAATTGAGCGCCAATTGAATCATCATCGGTATTTTCTTCAATACGCACGCCATCATGGCTAAAACGATACCAATAACAAATGATTGCTGGCAAAGTCGCTAGAATGCGATCTGCAACATCTTGCTGTTGTTCAAATGACTTTTCTGTTTCAAGATTACCTAACATTGAAACGCCTGTACGCATCACATCCATTGGGTGTGAGTCAGCAGGAATACGTTCCAAGACTTCTTTTAACGCTTGTGGTAATTGACGCAAAGATTTTAATTTTGCCTTATATGCAGCCAATTGTTCTGCGGTCGGTAATTCACCAAAGAAAATCAGATAAGCAACTTCTTCAAATTGGCAATTTTCTGCAAGGTCTTGCACATCGTAACCACGATAGGTTAAACCTGCGCCACTTTTACCTACAGTAGAAAGTGCTGTTTTACCAGCAACTTGACCGCGCAGTCCTGCGCCTGTGAGTACTTTTCCTTCAGCCATTTTATTATTTCTCCTGCGTGAACAGCTTGTCTAGAGTATTTTCAAAAGTGTGATAATCAAGGAATTCGTAAAGCTCTTTACGTTGTTGCATGGTATCCAATACATTGACTTGAGTACCATTTTCACGAATAGATCGAAAAACTTCGAGTGCAGCTTTTTGCATTGCACGTGTTGCAGATAATGGATATAGCACCATGCTAATGCCCTGCTCACCTAACTCTTCAGTGGTGTAATACGGGGTATCACCAAATTCGGTAATATTGGCAAGTACAGGTACACCTACTGCATCACATACGGTTTTATACATAGTGATGTCCGTCATGGCTTCAGCAAATATTGCGTCAGCACCCGCTTCAACACAGGCACATGCACGGTCAATAACCGCTTGCAAGCCTTCTTTTTGTAAGGCATCTGTACGTGCCATTACGACAAAGTTTGAATCAGTTTTAGCATCGACTGCTGCTTTAATACGATCGACCATTTCTTGCTGAGAAACGATTTCTTTATTTGGACGGTGCCCGCAACGCTTTTGCGCCACTTGATCTTCGATATGAACAGCAGCAGCACCTGCACTGATCATTTGTTTTATTGTACGTGCAATATTAAAGGCACCGCCCCAACCTGTATCAATATCGACCAATAATGGTGTGTCTACACGTTCTGTAATACGGCGAACATCTTCCAATACATTGTCTAAGCTCGTCATCCCTAAATCTGGTAAACCATATGAATAATTGGCTACCCCAGCACCTGAAACATAGATTGCTTTATAACCTACTTGTTTCGCCATCATTGCGGCATAGGCATTGACTGTACCAATGATTTGTAATGGTTTTTCCACTTCTAGTGCTTGTCTAAATCTTAAGCCTGCAGACGTTTGTTGTGTCATATTCCCTTCCACAGTGGTCACTTGTTTATTGAGTTTTGAGTATAGCCATAATTTGTAAATCGCATATGACCATTTAGGTATATTACTCTAAAACTTTAGTCAAAGAAAAATGAATTTTGATTCATTTTTTCAATTTAATGCGCATTTATTAACCAACCAAGACAAATCAATACTGACAAAGAAATTTATTGACATTTTTGTTATAATAATTACAACGTACTTTTTATCCGCAATTTATGAACCAAGATTTAGCACATATTGAAGCCTCTGGATGTGATTTCCCACAAACAAAACGTGGTCATGAACGTCGTTTGGCATTATTGATTAGTGCAAATCAACTTTTTTTGGAACATGGTTATGATGCGGTGTCACTCGATGACATTGTCAATCATGCGGGTGGTTCAAAAGCGTCGATTTATAAGTATTTCGGCAATAAAGAAGGTCTATTTACCGCAATTTGCGACTATCGCCGTGATCTTTTTTTTAAAGATATCTGCCGACCGTTCAACCCATCATGTAATGATCTTCGTGCTTATCTAATTACCACCTTAATCACCTTCTATAAGCATATGATCATGCCCGATAACATTGCATTTATACGTCTGATCTTTGAACGCTCACAAAAAGATCCACAATTGGCACTCTATATTCATGAAAAGGGTCCCAAACAAGTCCAACTTTCGATTGCTAGTGCTTTAGAACGTTATGCAGAAAACCAAAAACTGGTCTGTGAAAATCCACTTTATTCAGCACAATTCTATTTTGGCATCCTTAGAAATTTAGAATGGCGAATCTTGATGGGGATTGAAATTAAAGATTCTGATCAAGAAATACTCGATTGCATCAGTTATTGCGTAGATCGCTTCCTACAAGGGCATCAAAAGGTCTAATTTTTTTGCGTTTTCATATTCATATAGTATATTAGATGATTCTCCTTTTTATTTTCATCAACCAACAATGAATTGTTGGTCAATTCGCTATTGGCTTTGACTAGACAATTATTGTGGAGTAACCATGGCTCTACGACATTTTCTTACTTTACGTGACTTATCCACTGCTGAACTGAATCGCATCATCGAACGCGCTATAGAGTTAAAGCGAAAACAGCACAATAACGAAGTATTCCAACCTTTTGTTGGAAAAGTCATGGGGATGATTTTTGAAAAGTCGAGCACCCGTACTCGTGTCTCCTTTGAAGCTGGTATGAGCCAGTTTGGTGGCAGTGCAATTTTTCTATCATCTCGTGATACACAACTTGGACGTGGTGAGCCGATTGAAGATTCAGCTCGAGTCATTTCTAGTATGCTTGATATCGTCATGATTCGTACTTTTGGTCATGATATTGTCGAACGTTTTGCTGAATATTCTTCTGTGCCCGTGATCAATGCATTGACCGATGACCATCACCCATGCCAGTTATTGGCTGATATACAGACCTTTGTTGAACATCGTGGTTCAATTGAAGGAAAGACAGTGGCTTGGATTGGGGATGGCAATAATATGTGTAACTCCTATATTGAAGCAGCACATATGTGGGGTTTTAAATTAAAAATTGCTTCGCCAAAAGGTTATGAACCAAAACCAGAATTTCTTTCTGAGTTTGCCCATTGTGTTGAACTGTTTGAATCTGCTGAAGATGCTGCTGTAAATGCAGACCTCATAGTCACCGATGTTTGGGCAAGTATGGGACAAGAGGAAGAACAAAAAATTCGTGAAAAAGCTTTCGCTGCTTATCAGGTCAATGAAAAATTGATGGATTTAGCACATCCTGATTGTTTATTTATGCATTGTCTTCCTGCACATCGTGGTGAGGAAGTTTCTGAAAATATGTTGGATCATAAAAATGCAGTGGTGTGGGATGAAGCAGAAAATCGCTTACATGCACAAAAAGCATTGGTTGAATTCTTGATCAATGAAAACTTAAAAAAAGATTAGTTTTCTAAAGTTAAGATCAAGTCATATCCATAAAATAAGCACCTCAATCGGTGCTTATTTTTTATCTATCGATGCTAATCAATAAGCTTCAAATTTTATTATTCACTAATCGCTTGAATACACCTAGAAATGCCTGATTGAAAAGAAATTAACTAGATTTTATTTTTCCAATACGATAGATGTAAATTATATGATCATAAGGATAACAACATCGCCATGAAAAAATTAATATTGTGTAGTTTGTTGGTTAGTGTCGCTTTTCCTTTAAACGCTAAGAACTTGACCATTACACTTGATCTGTATGAAAGTTACGGCACAATGAATCAAGAACAAAAAAACAACTTATTTAATCGTCCAATTGTAGGTGAAGCATTTTATCTACCTCGACATAGTATTGTGGGTGTCACTGGTAGCATAAAAAAATGTGGTTTTTTAAGCTTTCCCTGTTTTAAAAAGAAATCCAAGCAAATTCAAATTAATGCAGTCAAAAACTTAGCAACAAATACGCTGACCTTTCAGGTTCCACTTTCTACTGGTACTTTATATAAATTAGAAAGTTTTACTGTGATAATTCCATTTAAACATAATATAAGTTCATCTGATGGACTTGTTATTCGTGCAAGCGGATCTGAGCATCATCGGCTGATTCAACCTGTCTCTATAGGTAATGGCTTTGAAGGTTTAAAGGGAACGCTCCGTTTTAGTCAATCTGGATTTTCAACTCTTGATACTGTTGCAGGCGCGATAGATCCAAATCAGACGCCGCCCTACCAGTTTTTTAAAACACATCCATATTTAGGGTATTTTACCAACCAAAATATTAGAGCAATTCCAAACTATATTTCGAGTGATCTAAAATCACCTTATCCAGCGGAAATTGCAAATTTGGAAAAAATCTACTCAGCAAAGCGCTTTGATGCTCAGCTAGACGGTCATCAATTTACTGCTGTAGACATAAGTGCCAAGCAAAAAAAGGATCTCAAATGTAAAAGTACTTTTGGGGATTACAAATACACGTTATTTTTTATTGATGGACAGCTCAGCTATTACAGTACAACTCTCGCTGACATGAGGACATGTGAAACTCGCTATACCACAGCGATTTGGAATGAGCATGGTGAAGTATATGATTATCAAGTACATAAATCTTCAAGTGCCCAACCATTTCAATATGGAGGATGGCGGAATACATGCAATATAGAAAACAATTCAAATATTGGTTTTTGCAATATACAACCACCTGATCAACACGCTTTAAAGCATTTTGAAAAAGAAGCAAATCGAGTTCTGCATTTTTTCCCAACACCTTAACATAGGTGAATGATGTAAGCTTTTGATAAAAGTAAGTCACAACACTGGTACATATTGTTTGATTGAGTATAATAAATCCATATTCTTTATAAGTGTATTATTCAAATGAATTTCAAAATAATATCTTCATCAATAACAACCCTTTTACTGAGCTTATCCATCCAGAGTTATGCAACTGAATTGGATGACTATTTAATTCAAAATCAACTTATTGAACAAAATTACAAAATTAAGGATTCAAAAAATTTAGATGATGTTTTAAATGCCTTAAGTGATGAGGATTCACGTGTATTACCCGTTCAAATTGACCAAAATACTGTGATCGAAAAAATACGTTTGTATCATGATCACATTGATCTCGAAGGAATTATTACATCCGAAAATTTCAAACAATTTTCTGACAGCATGGGTAAAGAAAAAACCCAGCAATTTCTCATGCAAGGTATGCTTGAAAACTGTGGTTTAATTTTTGAAAATGAATTCCAAAGACGAAATCCCTATTATGTGAAAATGAAACTAAGTTCAGCAGAAAAAGTATATGAGCTAAAACTTAAAAATGATCAATGTCAATTTTAAAATTGACATTTCCACGCTTCAACAGTTTGATAGAACAAGATGTTGAAGCGATATCCCCAAGAACCCCTGTTTATCTATGTTTAAAAAAATAATTTACAAATATGTTAAAATTGAAATAATTTTCAATATTTTAGCTAACTGTAACAATTTTGTCATGTAGAATACTTACTATGCCCATCAAGGTCGTTAAGACAGTTTCAAATGACGCAGATCATGCCCGCTTCAAAAAATTTATCCTCAACTGAATTTCAACACAGTTCAAGTAGCTACATCAATCGTGAAATTTCATTGCTAGAATTTCATAAACGCGTATTGGCACAAGCCAAAGATAAAAATCATCCCTTACTTGAACGTTTAAATTTCTTAATTATTTTTTCACGTAATTTGGATGAATTTTTTGAAATTCGTGTAGCTGGACTCATGAAGCAAATTGACTTCAAAACCATTACTAGTGCACCTGATGGTATTCCCAATGAAGTGATCATTGAACAAATCTCAGCAAGTGCTCACCTTGCGATTCAAGAGCAATATGACACTCTAAACCACATACTGTTACCAGAACTTGAAAACTATGGCGTTAAATTCATCCAATATCACAATATCTTAGAAAAACATCTGGATTGGATTAAGCACTACTTCTTTAAACAAGTTCAGCCTGTTGTTACCCCTATCAGCTTGGATCCAGCACATCCATTTCCTCGACTGGTCAATAAAAGCTTAAATTTTATTGTCACCTTAGAAGGAAAAGACGCATTTGGTCGACAAATTGAATTGGCAATTGTTCCTGCTCCACGTTCATTACCACGTGTGGTGCGTCTACCTGATGAACTGACGGGTGGCGAAGAACACTATATTTTGTTGTCTGCAATCATCCAACAACATATCAGCGATTTATTCCCAGGAATGACTGCAACGGGCTGTTACCAATTTCGCGTGACACGAAATGCTGACTTGACACTCGCAGAAGATGTTGATGACCTCGCTGTTGCTTTAAAAGACGAGTTATCCTCACGGCGTTTTGGTCGTGCGGTTCGATTAGAAATTGCTGACAATTGTCCTCATTCAATCAATCATTATCTTTTAGAACAGTTTGATCTTGATCCACAACACCTATATCAAGTGAATGGTCCTGTTAATTTGACCCGATTAATCACCAACTTTGATATTCCTGAATTACGTTTTAAACCTTATCAAGCTGTTATTCCTAAAGCACTTCGAAATTCGAATAAAATCTTTGAAGTACTGACTAAGCAAGATGTACTTTTACACCATCCGTTTGATTCATTTAAACCCGTCATTAACTTATTGCGTGAATCAGCACAAGATCCAAACGTACTTGCCATCAAGCAAACCTTGTATCGTAGTGGACCTGATTCAGAAATTGTACAAGTGTTGGCAGAAGCTGCTCGCAATGGCAAAGAAGTTACGGCAATCATTGAATTGCGTGCACGCTTTGATGAAGAATCCAATATTACAGTGGCTAATATTTTGCAAGAAGCTGGTGCAGTTGTGGTTTATGGAATTGTTGGCTACAAAACCCACGCCAAAATGATTTTAATTGTACGGCGAGAAGCTGGAAAACTAAAACGTTATGTTCATCTTGGCACGGGAAACTATCATGCTGGAAATGCGCGTATGTACACCGATTACGGTTTACTCACGACACATGAAGAAATCTGTGAGGACGTTCATAAAATCTTCCAAGAACTAACTGGTATGGGGAAACTGTTAAAGCTGAAAAAATTATTTCATGCACCCTTCACATTACATGCACAGCTTTTACATTTGATTGAACAAGAAACAGCACATGCCAAAGCAGGTAAAAAAGCCAGAATTATCATTAAAGTAAATGCTTTAACTGAACCAAAACTCATCTCAGCATTGTATACAGCCTCTCAAGCTGGTGTAAAAATTGATTTGATCATACGTTCAATCTGCTGTTTAAGACCGCAAATACAAGGGCTTTCCGAAAATATTCGCGTGCGTTCGATTGTAGGACGCTACCTGGAACACACCCGAGTTTATTATTTCTATAACGATGGTCAGGATGAGTTGTATTGTGCCAGTGCAGACTGGATGGGCAGAAATCTGTTTTCACGTGTTGAAACCTGCTTCCCAATCGAAGATAAAAAGCTTAAAAAGCAAATCATTGACTATGGTTTACTCAGTTATCTAAAAGACAATATTCGCGCTTGGGAATTAGATGCAAATGATCAATGGCATGCAATAAACCCAAAAGCTGCAGAAGAAGTACATATTGCACAACAAGTGTTAATGCAACAACGTACACTTCCAACCACAGCTTAAATAACAATTACATCACTTAGCAAAATCATATGTATTCTCCAGCCTTTCTTTTATCTTTTAGAAGAAAGGCTATTTTGATTAACTCAGATGAAGTGCTGATCATGTACCACAAAGTGCATTCAATATTTGTGTATTTTTAACTGTGTTTAAAGACCGATTCCATCAATAATGCCCTGTTGTTTAAATGCTTGTAATTCATTATCAGTATAGAGTTGCGCTAGAATCTCTTTTGTATGCTCTCCCAAACGTGGAGGTGCATTGCGATATTGAATCGGTGTTCCTGACATTTTGATCGGTGAACCAATCATTTTAAAGTCAGTATTATCCACATGTGGAATATTGATAACCATGTTACGAGATTGGATTTGCGGCTCTTGTAAAGCATCCGCAACAGAATTAATTACACCTACAGGCACTTTGACAGCATGAATGGCATCCACCCAATGTCTAGCATCATGCGTCAAGAAATATTCAGACAAAATCGCTATTAATTCATGCCGATATTTCACCCGATCTTGATTACGAAGGTAATTTGAATTATCCAATAATTCAGGTTTACCTATCGCAATACACAAATCTTTAAATTGCTTGTCATTTCCACAGGCAATAATAAATTCTTTGTCTCGCGCTTTAAAAGTTTGATATGGCACGATATTAGGATGACTATTGCCCATCCGTTTAGGTGTACAACCTGAACTTAAATAATTCATTCCTTGATTTGCTAAACCAGCAACCTGTACATCGAGTAGTGATAAATCAATGTACTGACCTACTCCTGTTTGCTGGCGAGCAATAATCGCAGCTTGAATCGCAATGGTTGCATATAAACCCGTTTGAATATCCACAACCGCTACACCGACTTTTTGTGAACTTGCGCCCAACTCACCTTCTTGTTCTCCCGTGATACTCATCAATCCTGACATGCCTTGGATGATAAAATCATAGCCTGGCTCTTCAGCACGTGGTCCATCTTGACCAAAGCCTGTAATTGAGCAGTAAATTAGCTTTGGATTAATCTGGCTCAAGGTTGCGTAATCCAAACCATATTTTTTTAATGATCCGGCTTTAAAATTTTCGATGACCACATCCGCGGTTTGAGCAATATGTTGTACCAGTTTTTGACCTTCTACAGTTGCAATATCAATGGCAACAGAAGATTTATTACGATTTGCAGATTGGTAATAACCTGACTCCCGAGTAGTTTGACCATGTTGATTCAGCATCCAAGGTGGTCCCCACATACGGGTATCATCTCCCACTTTAGGGCGTTCGATTTTAATGACTTCTGCACCTAAGTCTGCCAACACTTGCCCACACCACGGACCTGCAAGTACTCTACTGAGATCTAAAACTCGAATTCCTTTTAATGCACTCATTTATTTTGCCTCTATTCGAGGAGTGATGAACACTCCCTCAAACTCATGATTGAATCGGACTTACAAACAATTCGTTATATTTACGATATGCCATAAGCGCTTAATATGCTTAGATCAATAACTATTGTTGTTGTGGATCATATTGACGATCTTTAATAAATAATCCAGGAAGTACGCCTGCGACAAAATATGCAGCCCCCATAACAATAAAGGCAGTCATAAAAGTCCCTCCTGAGGCTAAAAATCCGATGGTTGCTGGCGCAATTGCAGCACCAACACGTCCAATGTTATATGCACCACCAATTGCTGTACCACGAACGTCAGTCGAGAATGATTCTGCCATATAGGTTGCATTCACACCGTAAGGAATTCCATACAAGAAGCCAAACGTGACCAATAAATACAAAATGTTGTCTGGTGTATTAAAGAAAATAATGACTGGAAGGAAAATCGCACTGGCAAGCGTACCAAATACAAATACTGCTCGACGATTAAATTTATCTGCGAGATAACCTGCCAATATTTTGCCTAGAATCATCGCTGTATATGAACCTACCATATAGCTGGTTAGATTTTTAAAATTCATATGCACTTCAGTTTCAAGATAGCTTGGCATCCAGTTATTGATACCGTAATAACCGAATTGTAAAAAGAATGCCGTCGTCATCCATAGTAAAAACATTTTACGATGTTTAAAGTTGGCAAAAATCTGCTTGTAGATGCTGCCACTTTTTGGTTTTTCTCGAATTACAACTTCAGGCGTCTTTTTCGTTTGCATTTGATCAATTTTGGTCAACTGCCAAGATTTTGGTTCTGGAACAAATCGTTGTAAGAAAATATTGATAAACGCAGGAATGACCGTAATGAAAAATAATACCCGCCAACCATGTTCAGGAATAATCGCACCCGCCAAAAGTGTTGCTACAATGTATCCTACTGTTTGCCCAGTCTGTAATGTACCCAATACAGTTGTGCGATAAGTAGTAGGCACATACTCAGCCATTAAGGTATTACATGCCATATATAACGCACCGATTCCTAATGCACCAATAAAACGCAATGCCATAAATTGCTCAAAGCTTTGCGTAAAACCTAACAGACATGTTGCTACGGAAAAGAAGGTCACCGAATTTGCAATGGTGCGCACCCGACCAAACTTATCACAAGACCACCCTCCCAAGATTCCACCAATCCCCATTCCTGCTAATGATGCACTCCCTAGAGCACCCGCTTGAAAAGTAGATAATGCAAACTCACCCTTTAAACTGGTTAAACTATAGGACAACAACATAATATCTACGCCATCAACCACCATGGCAAAATATGCAAATAACAATGCCCATTTCCATGTGTTGGGTCCTATTTTTTCATAAGTCCCAATATTCGAAGGCATTGTGCCTTTTGCTGTAATTGCAACAGATTGAACCTCATTGTTCATTTTTCCTTTACCTCATTTTCCCAAATGAGTCATCGCTTATCTTTCATCTTTACTCTACTGCTTTCTTTATTATTTTTATTGAGTACCATCTAGGAGTGAAGTTAGGGTATTTAAGTAGAATAGTTAAAGATAATGAGATATTTTCACGATGAATCCTTCTATCGTTTATATGTTTACCTTATTTTTGTGAAATTTAAGGTAAAAAGCCTCAAGGGATGCTGATTCAACATCCCTGTTTTAAAACTTATAAATTAATTAGAAAAAGCAGCGATACCCGTTTGGGCGCGTCCAAGAATCAAGGCGTGGACATCATGTGTACCTTCATA
Organism: Acinetobacter sp. Tol 5; assembly: GCF_019702905.1. NCBI lineage: Bacteria > Pseudomonadati > Pseudomonadota > Gammaproteobacteria > Moraxellales > Moraxellaceae > Acinetobacter > Acinetobacter sp. Tol 5. Next base: position 2,471,185 of record NZ_AP024708.1, read on the forward strand.
GGTGTTAACCACTTCAAGATTGACCAGATGGCGAGCAACCCCAAATTCATCACTGATACCATTTCCCCCCATCATGTCTCGAGCGACACGAGCAATATCTAAGGCTTTACCGCAGTTATTACGTTTAATTAAGGAAGTTCCTTCCACCGAAGCAATTCCCTCATCTTTCATACGCCCAAAGCGCAAAGCAATTTGTAAACCTAGTGCAATTTCGGTTTGCATATCTGCCAACTTCTTTTGCACCAATTGGTTTGCTGCCAAAGGACGACCAAACTGTTTGCGATCCATTGTATATTGATGAGCAGTATGCCAACAGAACTCAGCAGCGCCCATTGCACCCCATGCTATTCCATAACGAGCGCTGTTTAAGCAAGTAAAAGGACCTCTTAAACCACGAATTTCAGGAAATGCATTTTCTTCAGGAACAAAAACATTGTCCATGACAATTTCACCAGTAATCGAGGCACGCAAACCCACCTTGCCATGAATTGCAGGTGCTGAAAGTCCTTCCCAACCTTTTTCTAAAATAAAGCCCCGAATCTCACCGACATGACCTTCCGCTGAAACTTCCTTTGCCCAAACCACAAATATATCTGCAATTGGACTATTGGTAATCCACATTTTCGCACCCGTCAGACGATAACCACCTGCAACTTTTTTTGCCCGTGTAATCATACTTCCTGGGTCAGATCCATGATCAGGTTCGGTTAAACCAAAACAGCCAATAAACTCACCTGATGCCAGTTTTGGTAAATATTTCTGCTTCTGTTGTTCTGAGCCAAATTCATTAATAGGTACCATTACCAATGAACTTTGTACACTCGCCATTGAACGATAGCCTGAATCCACACGCTCGATTTCACGTGCAATCAACCCATAACTCACATAATTAAGCCCTGCACCGCCATATTGCTCAGGAATTGTAGGTCCTAATAACCCCAATTCCCCCATTTCACGAAAAATTGAAATATCTGTCTGTTCGTGACGGAACTGTTCAAGCACTCTAGGCATCAATTTATCTTGTGAATAGGCATAGGCAGCATCACGAATCATACGTTCTTCTTCGGTGAGTTGCTGTTCTAATAAAAAGGGATCTTGCCAATTAAACTGTACACGTGGTTTTTTTGCTGAATTGACCATTTGATTCATCGCATCCTCTGCTTGATGTATTTTGTGTTCTTGTCCTTGATGTTATGTGTGAAAAATCATTCTTTCAAACGATAAATTCTCACTCAGATATTCCATTTATGCATATCTTATGTTTTTATAAATTCAGTGTCGGCTCATATTTTTTGTAGATAAAACTCAATAACTGATCATCTTGCTGTATTTTCATAGGGTTTTTAGAAATATTAAGAATTATGGAACTATTGTTGATGAATTATTTTTGCTAAAAACGACATCCGCAGATGTTCAGTGTGACTTCGAAATAAACCAAGATATTCAAGGAAAGAATATGCGTAGAATGATTCCCTCATTACAATCTTTAATTTGTTTTGAAGCAGCTGCGAAACATTTAAGTTATACTTTTGCTGCACAAGAATTGCATCTCACACAAAGTGCAATCTCTCGTCAAGTCCAGCAATTAGAAGATTTTTTGGGTCTACATTTATTCAATCGAACTCGACATGGCGTTGAACTGACCCAAGCAGGTGAACACTATTATAAAAATATAAAATCTCATTTATTGGGTATTGAACAAAGTACGCTTGATTTAATCAGTCATAAAGGTTTAGGCGGTACATTAAAGCTTGGTGTGGTTCCGACATTTGCTACACGTTGGTTGTTGCCCCGACTATATAAGTTCAATGCAGTCTATCCAGAAATCACCATTCACCTTGAAACCAGCACCAAACCCTTTTTATTCAGTGAACATATTTTTGATGCCGCCATTTATACGGGAACACCCGAACAAATCGAAAATTGGCCTGGTGCAAAAATTCATTTTTTAATGAATGAAGATGTGGTACCTGTCTGTTCAGCTGATTTAATTTTTAAGTATTTTCCCGAATTAAAAGCAACTTCAGGACATTTAAATCGTAGCTTGACTGCAGAAGAAATAGCAACTTTACCGTTACTACAACAAACCACACGCCCTTATATTTGGAAAGAATGGTTTGAAGTGAATGGCTATGAACATCCCTTTGCCTTAGAAGGACAAAGACATGAATTGTTTTCAATGCTTGCTGTAGCAGCCACGCATCATATGGGGGTAGCACTCATTCCTCAGAAACTGCTCGAAAATGAACTGCGTTCGGGTGATTTAGTGATCGCCTCTGATATTAAACTCAAAGGCTCACGTGCCTATTATTTCGTCTATGCAGAACAACAACAATCGCCACTGATTGCAAAATTTGTTGAGTGGCTGCTTGATGAAGTAGAAATCTCTCAACATACATTTATGAAATAATCAGCTCATCTGGATCTACATCAAGCATTTATAGTTTAGATTAAGCCCTAAAGCCGATATAGCGATAAATTTCTTGAGCACCGACGGCACCTAGGCTGGTTTTGAAAATGATATAATCTGCATAGGTACTTTGACTCAATTCATTGAAGATGTTAAGCCCTTGATCATCATGTTGATGAATTTCATCCACACTGCGTTGCATTGTCTGTTCAAACGCATCTGAGATATATTCAAAACCTAAATCCATCGCAATAAACAAAGTATGTTCACAAGGTTGAAGATATTGCTCTTCATTCCAATCAATAACTGGATGTCTGCAATGGGGGCATGTAACATTTTCTTGAGAATTTTCTAGAGTGATCAGTTGAAATGGCATACGCTTTAGAACAAAATAAAATTGTATTTTAAACCAGTTAGCAAAATTAAACACTGAATTTAGACGATGCTATCGCAGGTTCAAAATTGTGGGGTAAAACCTTTTATAAATACAGAAAAGATAGATAAGGATACTATGTCAACGATTGAAAAAGCGATTGCTTTAGCAGCTCGTAAACACGCAGGTCAAAAAGATAAAGGACAACAACCCTACATTTTCCATCCATTGAGATTAATGTTTAAAGTTAAAACTTCTGAACAGCAGATTGTGGCTGTATTGCATGATATTTTAGAAGACACTGATACAACTGTGGTCGATTTAATTTCCCTTGGTTTTAGTCAAGAAATTGTTGATGCCATCCTTGCCTTGACCAAAAAAGAAAATGAATCACGTATCGAAGCGGCTTATCGTGCTGTAAAAAATCCAATTGCAAGAATTGTCAAATTAGCTGATGTGGCAGACAATATGGATCTTTCTCGTATTCCGCATCCAACGACCAAAGATCTTTTAAGATTGGAAGAATATAAACAGGTTCAATTTATTCTGATGGCGGGTACAGCTTAAACTCTTTGTTTTTCACAATTGACTCAATGCAACAATTAAGGTTAAAAATGCCAGATTGTTGTATTAATGGAATGGCACATGCTGACTGATTTGGATGATTTTTACTGTTTTGGTTTGGTGGTTGAACATGGCGGGTTTAGCGCTGCTGAACGTGCGACCGATATTCCAAAGTCTAAGCTGAGTCGTCGAGTCTATAATCTTGAAGAAAAATTAGGCGTTCGTCTGATTCAGCGTAGTTCTCGTCATTTTGCTGTGACTGATATTGGTATGAACATATATCGCCACGCGCAAGTTATGATCAATGCAGCTCAATCTGCACATGATTTGGTCGATCATCTCAGCGAACAACCACGAGGACTGATTAAAGTCAGTGTACCCGTTACTGTTGCCCAAAGTGAATTATCCAAAATTTTACCTGCTTTCTTAAAAGCCTACCCTGAAATTAAAGTTCAACTGTTGGTCAGTAACCGCCGCGTCGATATTATCAATGAAGGCTTTGATCTTGCTTTGCGCGTACGTGCAAATTTAGATGATGACCCAAGTTTAGTATTAAGAAAATTTGGTAATATTGAGCAACATCTTCTTGCAAGCCAAGCCTACTTAAATGAATTTGGGATGCTAAAAAAACCAGAAGATTTAACTGAACATCGTATTTTAAGTATGGTCGATGAACATTTGGATCAGCAAATGATTTTGCATGATGGTCAGAACCAACAGAAAAAAATTAAAGTCAATCCTGTTCTTATGGGATCAGATTTGATGATGCTGGCAAAATTAGCCAGTCAAAACTGTGGGATTGCACTTCTTCCAGATACGATTGCCAATGATTTTGTTGCATCAGGTGAATTGGTCCGTGTATTGCCAGATTGGAAAGCACCTCATGGTATTTTTCACGCAGTTTATCCTTCACGCCGTGGTTTACTCCCTGCTGTAAGGGTGTTTATTGACTATTTGGTTGAACACCTTAGCAATCGTTAGTTCGCATTTCACTCCTGTGTTGGAAATAAATGATCCACGGGGTCTGATCTAATAGGCAGAATAAATTAAGTAAGATGGGCTGTTATTTGGTGTCCATCTATAGCTATTTTTGATACCATCATCACTGCTTAATTCCAACGTTTTTCTGATTTATATGACTTCATCTTATCAACAACAACTTGATGCCAAAATTGAACGTATTCAAACGCAGTTTGCTGAATTTAATCCACCATCACTTGAAGTTTTTGCTTCACCGGAACAAAACTTTCGTATGCGTGCAGAATTTCGTATTTGGCATACAGAAGACGATATGTTCTATGCCATGTTTGAACGGGATGAAAATCAACAAAAAACAGTTGCACGTATTGATGAATTTCCTATAGCAGATCTTAGTATCAATCAACTTATGCCAATTTTATTGGCTGAACTAAAAGCCAATCCGATCTTATCCAAACGTCTTTTCGAAGTGCACTTTCTTGCAACACTGAAAGGCGAAATGCTGGTCTCATTAATTTATCGTGCACCTTTGAATGAAGAATGGGAAGTTTTAGCAAAACAATTGGCTGAGAAACTCAATATTAAAATTATTGGACGTAGCCGCGGTCAAAAATTAGTATTGAGCGATGAGTTTGTTGTTGAAGAATTGCAGGTATTTGAAAGAAAATTTCAGTATAAACAAATCGAAAGTAGTTTTACTCAACCTAATGCGCAAGTTTGCCAAAAAATGTTGCAGTGGGCTTGCCAAGCAGTGAATGGCGACAATCAAGACTTGCTTGAACTCTATTGTGGTAATGGTAACTTCACCCTTCCATTGTCATTAAATTTTAATCGTGTTTTGGCAACTGAGTTAGCGAAGTCTTCTGTTTATGCAGCGCAATGGAATATTGAGCAAAACAAGATTGATAATATTCAAGTAGCACGACTATCTGCTGAAGAATTTACCCAAGCTTATAATGGTGAACGTGAATTCCGTCGTTTGCAAGAAGCAGAAATTGATGTGCAAAGCTATCAATTTGATACGGTTTTTGTCGATCCGCCTCGTGCAGGGATTGATGACGACACGCTAAAATTATTGCAAGGTTTCGAGACGATTCTTTATATCTCATGTAATCCAGATACACTTTACAGCAATCTGGAAACCCTCACAAAGACCCATAAAATTGTTAAATTTGCAATGTTTGATCAATTCCCCTACACCCATCATGTTGAATCTGGGGTTTTGCTTAAAAAGATTTAAACAATTTATTACAACCATGACATGCCATGACAGATTTCATGGCATTTTTATTTCTTAATAATATTTATTTATATCAATAACATATCATATTTCCTTATATTTAAATTCAAAAAAGCAACTTAGAAAATTTTCAATGATTGGCAAATTTAGTCTATAACTCGACCATTTACCTTAGCAGCCATCTTGAATTTTATAAAAAAACGTCTATATTTCGAACTATGTTAGGTTGCGTATGAAGGCTCTATGAGTTTTTGGCAAAAGCTGTTTATGGCTAAAGATACTGTGCAAAATGAACATAAAAATCAGATTGCATGTGTTGAAAATGATTGCTCTTGTAAATCCAATGATCAACTCTTATCCGCGTTGATGAACACTACAGATCAAGATGTGATTACTGGAATTAAGAAAGTACTGATCTCAAGAGGTTTCAGTAAAAAAGAGTTAAACCAATTACAGCATCCACCTATTCAATAGTCATGGATGACCGATAAAAAGCATTCAGTTTACTGGATGCTTTTTTAATTCAAATACAACAAATTTTGCTGTTTTAACTGAGCTTCTATACAATTATTTGTAATAATATAAACGTGAAGAATTCATCTTGAAAATAAAAAATCTCTTATTATTATTATCATTGAGTTGCACAATCGCCTACGCTGAGATCAGTGACAATGATATTGAAACCATTGAAAATTTAAGTGATCAGGTTTTGGGAAATAAAAAACTAGCCAAACTAGAACCTCAGATCAAAGCTCAAATCAAAAAATCACAGCCCACTGTGCAACAATTATTCAAAGCTGAAGAGATTAATTATAACGATTCAGTCTATTTACACAATTATGCGATCATTACTTCTGGCTATGCTGAATATTTACTTGATCAACATTGCACAGAACAGTCTCATCCTATTCAAGAACTCACAGAACAAGCCTATCTTGCATTAAAGAAACGTGACCCGAAAGATGCCATTGCATTGAATAATTTTGGACTTTTCTATGCACAAATGTCTGTATATTATCGAAAAAATAGTGATCCAACTCCTCGTTTAACTTATTTACTTAAAGCGGAGCAATTGTTTGAAACCTTGATTCAAATTGAACCTGACGATGAAGAATATCAAAGGAACTATTATGCTGTATTAAGTGATAAATTAATGTTGCTATACAAGTATCATCGAGATATAGAAGAACAGAAACGTTTAGTGAACATCCTCAAAAAGCCTTTATTTGAGTATCTATCCAATCCTGAACAAGCCTTTGACTCTGGAAACTTTATCATTCTTGCGCAGCAATACTACCAAGGCTTGAATAGAGAGAACCCCAAAGCAGCTGAAAGATGGTTAAGGGATAATCAACAAAAAATTGAAACAGTGGTCAATAAAAATTGTAAGCATACTCAGCGTGAAAATGAATTTTTAGCTGAATTTTATGCCTTATTGAATCAACCCGCAAAAGCACTCTCGTATTTAAAGCAATTAGAATTTTCAGATGAGAACAGCACTGAACCTTCTTCTTTTGAAGATGAGCCCAATCTAGCAAATTTAAGATTGAACCCTGAATATCAAAAATGGTTTAAAAAATATACTCAAGATTATCAAGAATACCGGAAAGCATTACCTGAAGTTTGTAAAATAACTCAGTTAGAAATATTGGGTTCGCATTAATCTAAAATCTAAATCTTAAATTGAAACTATTCGGGACGTCTTTAACGAATCAACCCTTGTGGCTGTAAAATAATCACCAAAGCTCCGATGATGACGATACATCCTCCAAGTAAATCCCAACGGCTGAGACTAACTTGATCAACAAATCTCAGCCACATTAAGGCCGAAAAAATATAGATTCCGCCATATGCTGCATAAATCCGCCCAGATGCTGCTGGATGTAAAGTTAAAAGCCAAACAAATACGGCTAAGCTTAAGGCAGTAGGTATCCATAACCAATGGCTTTTGTTTTGATTTAAAATGAGATAAGGAAAATAACAACCTAGAATTTCAGCAACTGCCGTGACTAAAAATAATAAAATCGTGGTGAACAGTTTATTAAATGCAATATCCATTTCTACTCAAGCGTAATTGATATTGTAAAAGTATAGGTGATTTTCACAGAATATCTGCAATAAATTTATTTTCCTTGATGACTGATTCAATTTTTAGTATTCAACTATTGCCTATGTTGAACAAAAAAAAGAAAATCTTACATTAAAGCATCCATCGATTATTTTATACGCTAACAAATACGATAAAATAATAATCTCTAAAATCTTGGCGTCTTAAATGAACATCCACTATACGTTATGTGGTTTCTTACTGATCTTGTTTTTCAACCAACAAACTAAAGCAGCAACATTTAAGCTTCCGCTTTGGACAAACACATCCATCACAACACAAAATCCAAATACAGTTATTAAACATGGTGCAGTCAGCCACATTGACTCCCCCTATCTCAACGTATATACACCAAAATATAATAACCATGTTGCAGTTATGACGATCAGCGGTGGTGGATATGCCCGAGAAGAACTTGCCAAAGAAAGTACACCTACATCAGAGTATCTACAACAACACGGTTTTACTGTTTTTGAATTGGTTTATCGATTGCCCAATCAAGATAACAACGATGCGCTTGTACCATTTCAAGATGGACAAAGAGCCATTCAAATAATTCGTTCACAAGCAGAACAATTCCATATTGATCCTGAAAAAATTGGTGTATTGGGGTTTTCTGCTGGCGGGCATTTAGCAGGTATGCTTGCTACCCAATCGTCACATCAATTTTCAACACTCCATGATTCAATCGATCAAGTCTCAACTCAACCCAACTTTGTCGCATTACTTTATCCTGTGATTAGTATGCAAGCCCCCTTAGATCATACGCATGCTTATAAAAGTTTAATGGGTAAAAATCATGATTCAGTGAAACAAGCATTTTTTTCAGTCAATTTACAGGTGAATCAACATACTCCTCCAATATTTTTAGCACATGCGCTTGATGATCGCATTGCACCTGTTCAACATAGTTTAGATATGCAAATGGCTTTAGATAAAAACAAAATCCCTTATGAATTACATTTATTTAAAAATGGTGGACATGGCTGGGGTTTAGGAAAGGCAAAGACAGAAACAACGCAATGGCCAACATTATTCTTAACATGGCTGAAAAATATGAATATTGTAGAAACTGATTATTCAAATAAAAAATAACCCGCAATCAATGCGGGTTATCTTCTAGATCAATAACGATAAACATCATCTATCATTATGCTGGTTCAGCAGTTTGGTCTTCAAAAACCTCAAGTGTTAAGCCAACAGCTTTGCCATTCTCTTTTTTCACAGACACTGCGACATTACCGCCATGATCTGCTAGCTCACCGAAGAGGATCATTTCAGCAAGCGGTTTCTTCAGATGTTCTTGAATTAAACGTTGCATCGGACGAGCGCCCATCAAACGGTCATAACCATTTTCAGCCATCCAATCACGCGCAGATTGATCAACTTCAAGTACAACTTTCTTGTCATCAAGCTGTGCTTGAAGCTCAGTTAAGAACTTATCTACTACAGATTCAATCACGGTTGTTGGTAAAGCTTTAAACTGAATCACGCCATCTAAACGATTTCGGAATTCTGGAGCAAATGCACGCTTCATTGCTTCCTGATTGTCATTACTGTTGTCTTGCTCTGTAAATCCAATACTGGTACGAGAAATACTTTCGGCTCCAATATTGGTGGTAAGCACAATAATCACATTGCGGAAATCAGACTTACGCCCATTATTATCAGTTAAGGCCCCATGATCCATGACTTGTAATAACAAATTGAATACATCTGGATGCGCTTTTTCAATTTCATCCAATAACAATACGCAATGCGGATTTTTATGGATGGCATCCGTCAGCAAACCACCTTGGTCATAACCCACATAACCAGGAGGCGCACCGATCAATCGAGATACCGCATGACGTTCCATATATTCAGACATGTCGAAACGCACAAGTTCAACACCGAGTAATTTTGCCAATTGTTTGGTGACTTCGGTTTTACCCACACCTGTAGGACCAGCAAACACAAAACTACCGACTGGTTTATCTGGTGCTTTTAAACCAGCACGTGACAATTTAATCGCAGATGCTAATGCACTAATCGCTTCATCTTGACCAAATACAACACGCTTAAGATCACGCTCCAAATATTCCAATACAGATTTATCATCTTTAGAAACAGTTTTAGGCGGGATACGTGCAATCTTAGAAATAATATCTTCGATATTTTCAACCGTGATCAATGTATCATCTTGTTCTGCTTTCAAACGGCGTTGCGCACCTGCTTCATCAATCACATCAATCGCTTTGTCAGGTAAGAAACGATCATTGATAAATTTAGCAGAAAGCTCAACCGCTGACACTAAAGCTGAATCTTCATATTTGACATGATGAAAATCTTCAAATTTGCTTTTCAACCCACGTAGAATATCGATTGTCTCTGAGATAGAAGGCTCATTCACATCAATTTTTTGGAAACGACGTGATAAAGCATGATCTTTTTCAAAAACTTGACGATATTCTTGGAAAGTCGTTGAACCAATGCAACGTAAAGTCCCATTTGCCAATGCAGGTTTGATCAAATTGGATGCATCCATCGTGCTGCCCATACTTGAGCCAGCGCCAATAATCATATGTATTTCGTCAATAAACAAAATCGCATCGGGTTTCTTTTTCAAAGCGTTCAGTAGTTGTTTTAAACGTTTCTCAAAGTCACCACGATATTTAGTACCTGCAACTAAAGCCCCTATGTCTAGACTAAACACTTCAGCATTGGCAAGTGGTTTAGGCGCTTTACCATTCACGATTAACCAAGCAAGACCTTCAGCAATTGAAGTTTTACCCACACCAGGGTCACCGACCAATAAAGGGTTATTTTTCCGACGACGGCAAAGGATTTGAGCAGCACGCTCAATTTCTTTTTCACGACCAATTAAAGGATCAGTTTTACCTTTTTGCGCTTCAATATTCAAATTTAAGGTATATAGCTCAAGTGGACCAGCATTTGCTGAAGCGCTTGATTCACCTTCAAGATCATCAGATTCTTCTTCAACCTGAATCTCTTCTTTACGCGCACCATGCGATAAATATTGAGTCAGCGTTAAACGATTGATTTGATGACGTTTGAGCAAATACACAGCAAAAGAGTCACGTTCAGAGTACATTGCAACCAAAACATCCGCACCTTCTACAGTACGATCACCACCACTCGATTGAACATGGAAAATTGCACGTTGCAATATACGATCAAAACTTTCAGTTGGATGAGGGGCTTGGTCGTTGTTTTCTCCGAGTTTAGGCGTATGTTGCTCAACATACTCCTCTAATTCTTTACGCAAACTGATAATTTCAGCACCACATGCTTTCAAAGCATTTACCGCTGAGTCGTTATCGAGTAAAGCTAATAATAAATGTTCAACCGTAAGAAACTCATGTCTCTTTTGACGAGCCATGCTAACAGCCAAACGGAGTGAAACTTCTAATTGACGACTGAGCATGAAACCCCCTTATTCTTTTGGCTCAATCTGACAAAGTAATGGATGACCTTGAGATCGAGCGTAGTTATTTACTTGGTTGGCTTTTGTTTCCGCAATATCTCTCGGATATACGCCAGCTTCACCTTTGCCTTCATAATGTACTGTTAACATTACTTGAGTGGCTTGGTCAAGATTCAAAGCAAAGTATTGTTGTAAAATTTCAATAACAAAGTCCATTGGCGTATAGTCATCGTTTAGTAAAACGACTGAATACATCGGTGGTCTTTTTACTTCAGGGGGCGCTGTTTGGACAGCAACATCCCCCTGTTCGTGATGAGGATCTTCAGATTGGCTTGCACGAATATTCAAATGCCAATCTACATATCCTGAATCACGGAACGATGATTTCACTTCATTTAAACTCATTTGACGCTTATTAGTTCGCATATTTTCCAAAATACTTATGATTTATTGAGAATTGGCTTCTGCTTGAGGTACCTCAGCAGCAAATGCGGCTGCACTGTCCACAGCCTTTCCGCGTGACCAACTGAATCGCTTAATGACTGGCGTAGCACCATTTAAACGCACTTCGATAAATTGTGGGTTGAAACCTTTCGGCATCGTCCAGCGACCTGTTAAACGCTCATAATCCGTAAAATTGTAGTTCGCATCACTCATTGGCACAGTCAACACTTCTGTACCACTAATTAAGCGAATTTCCACTGTACCTGTTGCACGTCTTGGACTCACTTGAATCAAATCAAGTTGATATTCATAAGCATTTTCAGGCAAAGGTTTAACCGCAAGATTTTGAATCGTTAAACTTAAACCACCGCGTTGTTTTAACACTTCACGGTAAATTGCACTCATCACGTCGACTTGTGATTTTTCTGCATTGGCTTTATTCAATGCTTCTAATAAATCATTGGCATTAGAAACAGCCACATCACGTTCTTGTACAGTCGCATTTAAGTTTTTATTTAACGTAGCCAGTGTCGTTTTTTGTTGTTTAACCACTTCTACCAATTGTTCTGCGTCTGCATCAAAACCAACAACCGTCAGTCCTTGGCGGTGTCCAACTGTATAGCCTAAAAGTACACTACCCGCACATAATACGACACCCCCGATCACCAACGGCATATTGCCTTTTAGAAAAGCTTTTTTTGGTGTTTGAGCTGGTTGTGACGCGGTATTTGTTTCTGTGTTCTGCATCGTCATCTCTAAAGTATTGATCGCATCAAAACACACATTTAACCGCAAAGTTAAATGTGTGTGAAGTTATAAAGCGTTTTTTATGGTAATAATCCGATACCTTGTAAACCAGCATCTTCAGCAAAACCAAACATTAAATTCATATTTTGTACTGCCTGACCTGCAGCCCCTTTAACTAAATTATCTTGCACCGATAATACAATCAACTTTTTCGGTTGAGGTTTGTACAACGCAATTCTTAATTGGTTTGCACCACGTACTGAACGTGTTTCTGGTGAACTGTTGGCTGGCATTACATCTACAAAGGCTTCATCAGCATAAAACTGCTCATAAAGTGTTTGTAAATCAGCCTGCTCACCTTCATCAGTCAGATCAATATAAATTGTACTGAGCATACCACGAATCATCGGCACCAGATGAGGTACAAAGAGGATGTGATCAAATACACCTTGTTGACCTGAAATATTTTCAAGTGCTTCGACAATCTCCGGATGATGTCGATGTCCTGCAACCCCATAAGCCTTGAAGTTATCGGCATTTTCAGAATAGATCATGCCTAGACTGGCTTTACGTCCCGCACCAGAAACACCCGATTTTGCATCAATAATAATACTTTCAGGTTTAACCAATGTTGCAGCTTGTTTGAACAAAGGCGCTAAACCCAGTTGTACAGTTGTAGGATAACAACCCGGATTCCCAACCACCTTGGCTTGTTTAATTTGTTCACGATTAAGCTCAGACAAACCGTATACTGAATCTTTTAAAATGTCGGGGCAAGCATGCTGCATACCGTACCATTTTTCAAATTGAGCTAAATTCTGCAAACGAAAATCAGCTGCTAAATCAATAACTTTGGTGTTTGATGCTAATAACTCTTTGGCATGTTGCATTGCAACACCATGCGGTGTCGCGAAAAATACTACATCACATTTTTTTAGTTCATCAATTTTTAAATCTGAATAGTGAAGTGTCGTATGTCCACGTAAACTAGGAAACATATCATCTACTCGACGACCATCTTCAGTACGCGATGTCAGTACATTCACTTGAACATTTGGATGTCGCAGTAAAAGACGCAACAATTCAACGCCTGTATAACCCGTTCCACCGACAATACCCACTGAAATCACGTTTTTTACCTCGATTTAAAAGTATCCATTCTGTTGGACAGTAGTATGACAGGAAGTTTATGCTTTCTAAACTGTTTTACTTGGTTTTTATCATTTTTAATATCATTGCAAATCTTAATTTCTAATTATCCGTGCATTCATTAGCCCTGGATAATACAATTACGACCAGCACGTTTGGCGGCATATAAGCATTTATCTGCAGATTCTATACCGAGTGCTAAATTTCGATACTGTAACTGAACCAGCCCGAAACTGGCTGTTAATAAGATATTTTTAGAAGAAAAAACCTCCTTTTCAATACTTATACGTATTTTCTCAGCAATTTTATAGGCAAGTTCAGTATCGGCAGCCTGTAATAGAACAATGAATTCTTCTCCTCCAAAACGCCCGACCAAGTCTTCTTCTCCAACATTTTGACTGACCAAATCACTGACTCTCTGTAAAATTTGATCACCAATCAAATGCCCATGGGTGTCATTAATTTTTTTAAAATGATCAACATCACACATCAATACAAAATATTGTGTTTGAGATAAATCAATTAAGCTTGTTTTTGCAGCATCATAGAACCCACGGCGATTAAGCAAATGTGTCAGTGGATCTCTTGAACGATCATCATTCAATTTTAAAATGATATCCCGAACCAGTGTTCCAACAACAATAATCGCAAACCATAAGCTCAACAGAATACTTGCAGCTAACATCATGAGCCACCAAGCAGAATCTACAAGCATATTCGATTGAATATTACGCAGACAAAAGTAAACAATAACGCTACGGGAAAAAGTATATAAAACAATGAAAAGATAAGAATAATCTACTAATTTATTAAGCCAGTCACGATGCTGATAATCTTTAAAAAGTGAGGGCAAAACCAAAGACTCAATCGTCGCAATGGCTAGATTTAAAATCAGCATTCTAATCCAAAGCTGTTCATCAACATATGAAAAGTAAATCATGAACGGCAGTGTTAAAGCAATTAAAGCAAATGCCAATAGATTGTGAGCGTTTCCATCTTTGCGTAATGCCATGGCATAAGCACTTGCCCAAGCTCCGAGTAAATAGAAACAGCCTAAAAGTGGTGCTGTTAATGTCAACTGTTGGTTGGTCATAAAACTTTGTGAAGCCAAAGAAAATGACGGCACAATATAACCAATCCCCAACCAAAATAAATATGTAGGCGCTTTAAAAAAGAAGTGGCAAATCAGAAGTAAACTACCCATTAATATCAGGCAGATGGGTACAATTAAAATAAAGTAATGAGTATCTGCAAAATTCACGTCTGATATCTTTATGATAAGAAATAGGAAATATCGGAAAGTCGACAAGTTTAGAGTATTTTTTTATACACGCCCAATTAATGCTTAAAAATAGTCATATTATTTTGTAATTTGATTTGTTTTTAAGAGTTTCATTTACTTCATGTGATGAAAACCTAAATTTTATACTCTTTTTATCGCGCCTTTGATTCAATCCTATCCTATTCTAATCAGACAACTCATCTATTTTATATCATCAGCTATATTCAAAAACCATTAGAAGTTGCTTATCCACGCGAGGAACAAAGCTCAGCTTCACTCACTATTGATTTAAAGCTTCTTGTATTCCTCAATAAATTCAGAGAGAATAAATTAGAGCAATTACTCTAATTATTAACAATAGGAATAACTTGTTATGATCGGATCCCGAAAATGGATGGAAATCAACCAAGGAAGTCTAAGCTTTAAAGAAAAAATCAACCTGCTCAAACAGACTTTACTTCCAACCACGTATAAGTACGCCAAAACCTTTATACAGTCTCATGTTAATCATACTCATTTTGCATTACACGATGTTCAAATCCCTGATACACCTATGGTTAAAGAGGCAATGGCTGAGCTAGAAAACACACAAGATCGAGTAATTTTCCACCATTCCTGGCGTAGCTTTTTTTGGGGAGTCGGTATAGCACATAGCAAAGACTGGCATTTTGACCAAGAGAGTTTTGTCATTGCCTGCTTAATGCACGATTTAGGTTTAGTTGAGCATTTGGATCAATATTCATGTAACTGCTTTACTTATCAAAGCGCCTTACGTTCGGAAAATTTATGTCTAAAACATCAGTATGATGCATCAAGAACAAAGATTATTTCTGAAGCTATTTGTCTACATATGAATGGGTATTTAGATGAATCTAATCAAGATTTACCGATAGAGGCTCTCTTGCTACAACAAGCGACTTCATGCGATGTGATTGGCACTGATTATGCACGATTCTCAAAAACATATGCTGAAGATGTGTTGATACAGCATCCTCGAACTCAATTTAATTCGCATTTCAAAAAACTTTTACATAAGGAATCGCTTAATCATCCTCAATCCCGCACAGCTTTGGTTTCTAGATTAGGATTGCCCTATATGATTCAGCTCAATATTTTTAAGGAATAATCAAATGTTGAATAACACCTTAACAAAAAAAACGATATATTTTCAACAACATCCTATCCTTGTTGAGCTTTATTTTCACCCACAAAATAAACACACCATTATTATATTGGCTGCTTTAGGCGTAGCTATAAATAAATACGAAAAGTTAATTTCTTTGCTCACAAATCATGGTTTTAATCTCGTTGTTGCAGATTATCCATATTGTGGACGCAACACACCTCATGTATCTGCTCAAATTGACTATGGTTATGCCGATCTTATTCGTGATTTTATTCCACAACTTGAACAGGTTGCCTTAGACGCAAATCTTCAATCACCTATTTTATTGGGTCATAGTTTAGGTGGGCATTTGGCGACATTGTATGCCCAAAGCCATGACAATACAGTTATTGGTATAGCAACAGGCAATATCGGGCTAAAAAACTGGGACTTAAAAGGCAAAATCAATATTTTAAAAGCGGTTAGTGTTATCAATGCCATGATTTTAAAAGATGGTTATTTTGCTGGGTATAAAATTGCCTTTGGCAATCGAGAAGCCAAATCTTTAATGCGAGATTGGTCAAAAGTTGTCTTTACAGGAAATTATAAACACATCATCACTCAGCAAAAGATTGTTGAAAATGCAGCCTTATTTATTGCTCTAAAGGATGATGACTTTGCACCAATGTCATCGATGTTGGGTTTAAGTCATTATTTCAAACAGCCAATTGTCGAAACTTTAGATCTCACCCAAACCATCAAGGGAAATCAACATAGTGCTTGGATTAAGCAACCCGAACAAATAGTCAATAAAATTAAACAATGGGTGAATAGGACTACTTTATAATTTTTTCTTTAGACATCAATACATAAGCGCCATCATCACTTTCACCTGTACTGACTACTTTCCAATCATGGTGTTTATAAAAAGCCAGCGCAGTTTTATTCTCAGATAAACATTTGAGATAGCCTGTGTCATTAAACAGTTTTTCTGCCGACGCTAACAAAGTGCTGCCTACGCCTTGATTTTGTACACTTGGAGCAACAAAGAGATGGTGTAAAAAATTATCTTGAAGATAAATAGAAGCAAAGCCCAAATATTGTTGATTATTTTCAGCAACGAGAACTATTTCATTTTGCGTAGATACCTCAAAATCTCCAAGTTGCCATTTCGAAGAATCCAGCCATGACCAACTCTTCTTTCGACTCTCTAAAAAAAGTTCACTCAATGGCAGCATATCTTGTGGTTGAAAATATCGGATCTTCATCATCGTTCCAAGCATCTTTTTTATGGCATTTCACTCTTTATCAAGTTAAATTGGTCTTTCCCCAAGCACCTCAACAATACGTAATAAATAGCCATCTGGATCTTGGACTAAAAATTGTTTTTGACCATGCTCTACATCATCTGCACGATACCAGCATTCTTCCAACTCACTGAACAGTGACCATTGAGCCAAAGTTAAACGACTTAAAATCTCATCAAGCTGTTCAACTTCGATTTGAAAGTTTATCCCTCGTCCCAATGGATAATCTAACTGTGCTGTAAGCCATTGCCCTTCCTGTTGTTGTTCCAGCATAAACTGTACACCATCCAGATCAAGATAGATAAATTGTTCTTCTTTTCGCTGATACATAACAGTAAAGCCCAAAAGTTCCACCCAAAACTGATAACTTTTATGCAAATCTTTTACGATTAGTTCTGGGACCAATTTGTTCCATTGCATTGAACACCTATCCTATTATCATTTTATAAATCTAAGATTCAATATGTTGCAATATATTGATGATTTTTCCAAATGGGTCTTTGACATAAAAACGCTTTACGCCCCATTCTTCCTGAGTCAACGCGTACGTGATGATCAAATTCAACTCCACTGCCTGCTGATACAGTTCATCGACATTATCTACCTCGATTGAAAAATCAGGTACAACTGTTGAGTTTCCACCTTGTGATGCAATGCTAATTTGAGGGTGCATCATTTCATAATTGGCATAGGTTTTGATCCACCCATGATCCATGACTAAATCCATGCCTAGAAAGTCAGCATAAAATGTTTGTGCCAAGGTCAGGTCAAAAGCCTGAATATTACTGACGATTCTTTTTATTGCCATGTTATTTTCCAACGCTATTTTTTTAAAATTTACACTTTATTTTACGATTGGATCAGCTCCACCACCAAGGTAAAGTTCCATTTTTTAAAATTTGACGATGTTGCTTATAATTCGGATCATATTTCGAAACTTCTGACCAAAATGTAGGGCTGTGATCAAAATATCGAGTATGCGCTAATTCGTGTATGCATACATAGCGTGTGATCTGTAAATCACACAATACCAATGCGCTATTCAACATAATGTCATGTCGAGAAGTACAACTTCCCCAACGGGTTTTAGGTTGTCTAATTGTACACTGTTTATACTTTAAACCTGTTTGTTCACTGATTTGTTGTAAGTACTTGGGCAAATGCTGTTGAGCATAATGAATTACAAATTTTTTTAAATAAACTTCAGCTTGATGATCACTGATCAAAATGGTAAGTGATTGCTCATCAAAAACATAGGCTTGCCTTTGCTTTTGATAAATAATCTTGAGTGGTTGTTGCAGATTAAATAGTTTCAATGTAGATGGTAAACTTCGGTCAACAAGCGAAATATGTTGTTGCTGTTTTTGCCATGTTTCGATCACCCATTGTTCTGACTGTTTTAAAAAATCATCAATTTGACGTTGAGTACAAAACTTGGGCACAGTTAATCGAATTTGAGATGGTTCAACACGTAAACGTAAACGTGTGGCACGTGCATGATGAGTAATTTTAATTTCAGGAAGTGTGGCTGTCATATAACTCTAAATTTAATTTACCCCAATGCCCTAGAAGAAAGAAAACCCTTCTCCAAGAAGGGTTTAACAGGAATAGAACTAATATTTAGATCGCTGTACGCTCTTCAATACCATTATTGGTTGCAACGATGGCAACATCAGCTTTATTGATTGCAAAAATCCCGTTGCATACAACACCTGGAATATCGTTGATGGTCTTTTCCAATTCAAGCGCATTTAAAATATTCAAATTAAAAACATCTAAAATCACATTACCGTTATCAGTAACAACACCCTCACGATAAGTCGGATCACCCCCTAAAGAGACGATTTTGCGTGCAACTGCTGAGCGTGCCATAGGAATCACTTCAATTGGTAACGGAAATTCACGTCCTAATTGCTCAACCCATTTTGAATCATCGACAATACATACAAACTTTTTTGCAATTGAAGCAACAATTTTCTCGCGTGTCAGTGCAGCACCACCACCTTTGATCATATGCATATGACGATCAATTTCATCCGCACCATCCACATAGGCATCTAAACCACCGACATGGTTCATATCAACCACCTCAATTCCTAACTTTTTAAGGCGTTGCGCAGTCGCCTCAGAACTTGCTACCGCAGCTTCAAGTTGAAGTTGAGGCAAAAGCTCAATCAAAAAATTGACTGTACTTCCAGTTCCCACACCCAAAATGCCCCCTTTTGGTAAGTGTTTTAAAGCGGCTTGGGCTGCAGCTTGTTTTTTCTCATCCTGGGTTGCATAAAGGCTCATGACATCTCTCAATTAAATTTCAATTTCCTGCACATTTTGCATAATTTTAAAACGCAAAGGTGCAACGGTTTGTTACAATGGATGCTCATTTTAAACTGTTAGATGGAAAATTAACATGCTGTCTCGTTTGGTTCGACAAATATTACAGGCAACGGTCTATGACGTTGCAATCGAAACCCCACTCGAAGCAGCGCCACGAATTAGTGAAAAACTAAACAATAACATTCGCTTCAAACGCGAAGACTTACAACCTGTCTTTTCTTTCAAGCTGCGCGGTGCTTATAACCGTATCAGCCAATTACCGAAATCTCAGTTGGAACGTGGCGTTATTACTGCTTCTGCGGGTAACCATGCACAAGGCGTGGCTTTATCTGGTCAAAAGTTAGGTATTCGCGCCATTATTGTGATGCCCAAAACCACACCCGATATTAAAGTACAAGCCGTTAAACGTTTGGGTGGTGAAGTGGTTCTCCACGGCGATTCTTTTGATGTTGCCAATAAATATGCAATTCAACGTGCAGCAGATGAAGGAATGACCTTTATTCCACCTTATGATGATGAACTGGTGATGGCTGGGCAAGGAACGATAGCCAATGAAATTTTACGTCAATGGCGCGATGTTGAATATGTATTCGTTGCGGTTGGTGGTGGTGGTCTTATTGCAGGTGTAGCAGCGTATCTGGGAGATGTCGCACCACATGTCAAAGTCATCCCTGTAGAATATGATGAATCTGCCTGTCTAAAAGCCGCTTTAGAAGCTAAAGAACGCGTGATTTTACCTTCTGTTGGTTTATTCGCTGATGGCACAGCTGTGGCTCAAATTGGTGAGAAACCATTTGAAGTGATTCAATTACAAAAATCTGATCTTTCAGGACCAATTGTTGAGCCAGAGGTTGTTTTAGTCAACACCGATGAAATCTGTACAGCGATTAAAGATACTTATGACGAATGTCGCAGTATCGTAGAACCTTCTGGTGCAATGGCTTTGGCAGGTATCAAAAAATATGTAGAAATGCATGGGCTTGAAGGTAAGAACATGGTGTCAATTGTTTGTGGTGCAAACATGAACTTTGACCGCTTACGCTATATTGCTGAAAGAACTGAATTAGGTGAACGTAAAGAAGCGATTTTTGCAGTTACGATCCCTGAAGAAAAAGGTTCTTTCCTTAACTTCTGTCGTGCTTTACAAGGTCGTAATATCACTGAATTTAACTATCGCGCAAGTGATGCTTCAGCAGCTCAGGTTTTTGTCGGTATTAGTTTGAAATTTGGTGAAAAAGAACGCCATGACATCTATGAAGCATTGAAAGTTCATTATGATGTTGATGATCTATCTGATGATGAAGTCGCAAAACTGCATATTCGTTATTTGATTGGTGGTCATGCAGATATTGCCAATGAACGTTTATTCCGAGTTGAATTCCCTGAACGCCCAGGCGCATTATTGACTTTCCTTGAACGTTTGGGTCCTACACATAACATCAGCTTATTCCATTATCGTAATCATGGTGCAGCTGAAGGTCGTGTTCTGGTTGGCTTGGATGCAGAAGATGCCGTACAAAACCCAGATGGTTTAATTGAGACTTTGGAAAATATCAATTATCCATACCAAGAAATTACCAATAATCTCGGTTATCAACGTTTCTTGAAATAAATTTAATGAAACCTATAAATAGCCCGTAATACTTTACGGGCTATTTATATCCATTTTATAAAAATAATAGACTTGCTTGATTCATCACTCTTTCCCGAACCGTCATTCAGCAAAAATAGTTACTCAATCTCCTTCTTTTGCAATGCAAGATAGAACTATCAATATCGCTATAATTTCACGCAGTTCACTTTTTAATAGTCGAAAGGGTTTTAAGAAGTTAAAACGTATAGATCAAATATTTAAAACAATCATACAATAAAGCGACCTATACTCAATATACGACCATATTTAAATCACCATCATCATTAAATGCCTCATTAAAAGCATCTGCAATTTGAATTAATTGATGTTCATCTTGCGTAGGTAGCAACATCCAATATGGATTCTCTCGATAAACCACTAATAATGATAACTGGTGTTGGTTGGCTACTTTTTTAATCGCATCAAAAATAATTTCCTCTGTACGTTCCATCACATCCATTTGGTCTTCAAATGAAACATCATCAGCATCTTCAAATTGTTCAAAGAGTTCCCCAACGGCACTTTCAATTTCATTTTGCAATTGTTCAGTGTCAACATTATGCTTTTTAAAATAAAAGTTATCTTCAATTCCATTATCATAATAATCTTTTAATTCAAAATAATGTAGGAAATCATGCTGTTCATTGATCCATTCATCAAAAGAATCGAATTCATTGTCTACAGGAATGGGTTGTGTCTTTAATTCAGCAACAGTTGCTTGAAGAAGTGGGTATATTTTATGTGGCATTATAATCTCTCATCATATTATTGTTAGCGTAGTGAAAAGCAAATTTAAACCTCAAGTCGATCTAGAACAATCAAATAATGCATAGTGCTCTATACTGACATCTTCATCATGAAATTGTTTATTAAAATGTTTACAGAATTTTTCAATTTTATGCTCATGGTTGGGAACAATTAACCAATAATAATCTTCAGCGTAGATCAGAAGCAACTCATGCTGATGTTGTTTTGCTTCGGTTAATATTTCTTCAAATACAATATCATAGACTTGATCTTGCACATTATAATAACGTCCAATAACATCTTTATGCAATTCATAATGATCAAATAAAGGTTGAGCTCTTTGACGAATGGTACTTTGAATACCTAGACCATCAACGGCATATTCATGAAATACCGCACTTCGCTCAATCTGATTTTCATGAAATTCCATGCGATCTATTTTCATCAAATACGCACGAAAACGACCGCCGAATTTTTCAGCAGCCATCCAATTCAGAAACTCTTCAAAACTTTTACGATACTTCTTTTTTGGTATATCCCTTTGCTTCAATTCAGGGAACCAATGTTGGAGTATTTTATAAATTTTTTTATCGTCCATTTTCTTATACTTACTTAAAGAACTAAATCTTGATGAAGATCAATTTTGTATACCTTGACTGAGCATAGCTAACTCATTTGAAGGTTTTATGACATAATTCAGGTTTTATTTACATATATCAGTTTATATTCAAGGTTTCGAGATTGGCGATTGAATACTTTAAATATAAAATATATAAAAATTGAAGATGATAATGCTCACACAATTTCAGTGCTGAGATAAGGATTTTGTAGAATGGCGCAGTTCGCTGTTATCGGTTTAGGTAGTTTTGGTGAAGCTGTTGCGCTTGAACTCACCAACTTAAACCATGATGTGATTGGTATTGATACATTAAAGAAAAATGTAGAAAACATTGCAGATAAAATCAGTCATGCCGTCATTGCAGATGCAACAGATGAACATGTTTTAGATGAACTCAATATCAAAAATTGCGATGCTGTTGTAGTTGCAATTGGAGAAGATATTGAAGCCAGTATTTTGTGCGTGCTCCATCTCAAAAACCTGGGTATTGAAAAGATTTTTGTCAAAGCCAAATCTAAATCCCACCACATGATTTTATCGCATTTGGGAATCAGTAAAATCATTCACCCTGAAGAAGATATGGGAATCCGTGTTGCCCAGTCTTTAAGTTATCCGATGGTCAGACGCTATATGGCGCTCAATAATGATCGTTATATCGTAAAAATTGAAATTGGTGCGAACTTACAAGGCGCTCAGTTTCAAACTGTCATGGAAAATACCCCAGAACTCACCACTTTATTGTTACAACGTGGATCTCATGTTCTCTATGATATTGCACCTGGCACAATTTTACAGGAAAAAGACATTTTAATTCTTGAAGGACCTGTAGAAATGCTCAGACAATTTTCGATTCGCTTCTTATAGTTATAACTATGCGTTTATCTAAAAAAGAACTGATCAATAAGCAACACAACAGTATCAATCTCAGCCCTCCAAGCTTACTCGCTTTAGGTTTTCTGAGTTTTATTATTATTGGAACAGTGTTGCTCAAACTTCCTTTTGCCCATCAAGGTGATTTGACTTGGGTGGATGCCCTCTTTACTGCGACATCCGCAGTAACGATCACAGGGCTGTCAGTCGTGAATATCGGTGAATCACTGACCACTTTCGGTCAAGTGGTGGTTATGATCTTGATTCAATGTGGTGGTCTGGGATTTATGACCTTCGCAATCCTCGCTGCACTAAGTCTATCGTCCAAGATTGGGCTCAAACAGCAAATTATGGCGCAAGAAACCATTGGGCAAACCAGTTTAGCAAGAGCAACTTTTACTGTTAAAGGTGTTTTTCTCTATTCATTATTTTTTGAAGCGATTGGTACGGGTATTCTGACCATGGCATGGTCGCATCATTACGACTTAGAACACGCTTTCTTCTATGCACTATTTTATAGTATTTCTGCTTTTAACAATGGTGGATTCTCACTATTCCCCAACAGCTTAATGAGTTTCTCAGATCAGTACATGGTGACCTTTACCATCAGTATGTTATATATCATTGGTGGTATTGGTTTTGTTGTATTGATGGACATTAAGAAAGCCAAACGCTGGAAGAAACTTTCAACCAACAGCAAACTAATTTTGTCGACCATTGCTGGGCTCAATCTGTTTGCGTTTATCGTGATTTGGGCGATTGAAGCATCTAATCCACTCACACTTGCACCTATGTCTTTTGGTGACCAAGCACTTAACGCATGGTTTCATGCAACTGTTCCTCGTTCATCAGGCTTTAACAGTTTGGAAGTCAGCAGTATGAGCAATGCTTCTACCTTAATCACCATGGTGCTAATGTTTATTGGTGGTGGGTCGCTCAGTACTGCGGGTGGGATTAAAGTGGGTACATTTATCATTATGATTTTAAGTGTCATCACTTTTTTAAAACGTTCAGATGAAATTACAGTTTTTGGTCATTCTGTTTCTCATCAAGCTACATTTAAAGCCCTTGCAGTCATAGCCATCACTTCTCTTTTGATTTTGATTGGTTTTTTTACTTTATTGATCCTTGAACCAGATAAAAAGTTTTTAGATTTACTATTTGAAGCGGTCTCCGCAGCATGCACTGTTGGTTTATCGCGAGGAATAACTGAAAATCTGCATGCAGGCAGTCAAATTGCCTTAATTTGTCTCATGTTTGCTGGACGTCTAGGTCCTCTTACATTAGCTTATTTGATTGCAACCCCGAATAAAAGTCGTGTGCGCCACCCTACTACAGAAATTCAAGTGGGCTAACTTCTATCTTTGCAGACGAAGTGTCTAAAGAATCATTCAATACATTCCCATCAGCTTATGCGGATGGGAATGTATTGAGCTTGAAGTTTTATTTATATAGTCAATCTGTTGAAAAATTCATACAGTAGAATATCATTTCTCTTGATCAATAAAATTAAAACGATCAATATATTGTTTAATGATATCAAGCTAACACTGCCACGCTTTAGCTCTAAAGTTTAAATTGTTTTGCGTAGGCGATACTTTACTTTTCAGAGATGAAAAGTAATAAAAATCTTCCGTTGAGCGAGGGGTACATCCTAATACCCCCGCTCAACATGGCGACATCCATGTCGCCTCGTGATAGCAATACTGTTTATGATTCAAAAGTACAAAATAAACGAATCATCCAAATCACTTGTATGAATAATCAGGCGGTTTGACTATAGCTTGCATAAAAAAGCGATCTTGTTGACCAAGATCGCTTTTTACATACATAAATCAATTATTCAACTTCTAATTCACTGTTGCCTTTAATCAGACGATGTTCAGACTGTAAATATTCATCAGACTGCATTTCTAGCAAACGCGAACGTGTACGCTCAATTTCAAAGGCAAGCTTTTCACCTTGATAAATTTCAATAATTGAATCTTCAGAAGTTAATAATAATTTTACTCCACGATCATAAAACTCATCGACCAAATAAATAAAACGACGTGTTCCTTCTGAAAGCAAATCAGTCAAATGCGGTACATTACTCACAAGAACAGTATTATAAATATTTGCAATTTCAATAAAGTCAGATGGGCTACGCGGCTTCATACATAGCTCTCTGAAATCACACCATAATACATCTTCAGTATGTCCCAGAGTTTCAACAATACGATTATTAATCGTAATAGGTTCTTCCGACACCGTCTGTGAAGCTGTCAAAGCACTAAAACGTTTTGCCATCCACACTTTATGATCATCGGTCAGCGGCGCTTTAAACAATTGTGCTTGTTTCAATACCCGTAAACGATAATCTACCCCAGCATCTACATTTAAAACGACGCAATGGGTTTTCACCATTTCAATGGTTGGGATAAAACGATCTCGATGGATACCATTTTTGTATAAGCCATCTGGCGCAATATTTGAGGTTGCTACTAAAGTAATGCCACGAGTGAACAATTTCTGGAACAAGTCACTCAAAATCATTGCATCAGTCACATTGGACACAAAAAATTCATCAAAGCAAATAACAACCGCTTCTTTGTAAATCTGATCTGCCACAATATCCAAAGGATTACGCTGCCCAGATAATTTATTAAGTTCTTTATGAACAAATTGCATAAAGTGATGAAAATGCATGCGTGTTTTACGACGAAATGGGATGGAATCGTAGAATTGATCCATTAACCATGTTTTTCCTCGTCCAACGCCACCCCACATGTAAACCCCTTTTGGCGCTGTTTGGCGACGGAAACGACGAAAAGCCTTTTTTGAAGCTTTATAACGATTAATCAGCTCTTGCCATACACGTTCCAGCTCATGTACTGCTTGTGCTTGAGCGTCATCTGGTAAAAATTGCCCAGAGGATAATGCTTTAGCATAACGCTCAGCAGGTGAAACGGGAGTAAATGCTGTTGAGGAAGTTCTATTCTGATCTAATAACATATCGTATTGTTACTTTTAAAGGCTAAAGGAAGTATATCGAAGATTCATTTTTGATAAATAAAACTTTGGCATAATTTCGATACTGTATTTCATTTTAACACCACCTGTTTATTTACCGTACTGTCGCGGGCTTTGTCCAAACCAACGCTTAAACGCATGATTAAATGCCGCGGGTTCTGAATAGCCTAACAATTCGGCAATCACTTCAATCGAATACTCTTTATATTCAATCAAACGTAAAGCTTTATGTTTAATTAACTGCTCTCGAATCTGTTTATAGCTGGTATTCAATTGTTGCAACTGATGGCGCAAGGTACGCTCAGGAACATTTAAAGCCTGTGCAACCTCAGCCATCGATGGAATAACACCTTGTTGTAATTCCAAATAATCATTGACACGTTGAATCAGCGGAGCAACTTTCTGTTCCTCAGCATTTAAACGCTCAATTTCAGCAATACATTTTGCCTCATACACCCGATGGGTAATGGGATCAGCTGAAGGTATGGGCAATTGCATCACATCTTCATTAATCCAAAATGCAGCGTTATCACAATTAAAGTGTAAATCTGAACCATAATAATCATGGTATTGTTTTAAAATACTGGGATCTTGAGGTTGCTGAAACGGTAATTCAATTCTGACACTTGGTGCAGTTAATCCCATCATTTTATAAATATCGTCAAGAAATTTATAGGTCCCTGAAATTTCACATTGCGCCCGAAGTAAACCCATTTCGGTTTCCAAATCCACTGGTTGATAAGTCAGTGCAATTTGATGATGACCTTTTTCAAGCCCAAGTACTCCATACAGATAGGTCAAACCTTGATAACGAATCCCATTTTGAATTGCATCACCGACATTACTGCAAGTCACCAATAGCATCAATAAAGGACCATATCCTGCTAGAGAATAATGCTGACCAATGAATAAACCTGTTTCAGGCTGTACACCTTGACCGATAATTTTCTGAATATCCCACTCTAAACTGGGATGAATAATTGAACTCGGATCAAGTGCATCAGCTTTAATCCCGACACTTGCAAGACGTGAGTCAACATCAATTCCCGCATTACGCATACCGTGAATTAAATACATTAAACCGAGAATCGATCGCTTCATTTCATCATCATTTCATTTTCACCCAAACTTTTTACTACAAAGTCAACTTTTTGGAAATTGCCGAATATATCAATTTTCATGTCAGTGCAATCATATTTCAAATTCTACAATTTCTATATTCTATGCAAAACTGGAAAACTCAGAGTAAAGAAAAATGAGTACAACATCTGCGGTTAAAGCAAAATCAACACAAGTTGCAATTATTGGAGCAGGTTTTGGGGGATTAGCCATGGCAATTCGCTTAATACAAGCCAATTGCCATGACTTCATTATCCTTGAAAAAGCCAATGATGTGGGCGGTACTTGGCGTGAAAACCAGTACCCTGGTGCTGCTTGTGATGTTCAATCGCACATGTACTCACTTTCATTCGCCCCCAAAACTGATTGGTCAAAACGTTATGCGGAAGCACCTGAGATTTTTGATTATATCCAAGATTTGATTCAAGAATATGATTTAAAAAAATATATTCAATTTAACCAAGAAGTGATTTCTGCACAATATGACGAAGATCAGTTTAATTGGCATTTAGCATTAAAAAATGGTCAGCAAATTGATGCACAATTTGTTATTTTTGCATCTGGTCCTCTGCATGTTCCACAAATTCCACAGATTAAAGGCATTGAAAAATTTAAAGGTGAAGTGTTTCACTCCTCTCAATGGAACCATAAATATAATCTGAATCAAAAGAATGTTGCCTCCATTGGGACTGGAGGAAGTGCAATTCAGTACATTCCTGAAATCGCTGCCAAAGTCAAAAATCTCTATGTATTACAACGGACACCTGCTTGGGTAATCCCACGTGATGAGCGTGCCTACAATACGCTTGATAAAAAGCTATTTCAGCGCTTTGAATGGTTTAGAAAACTACATCGTGCCCGTTTATATTGGTCGAATGAGTCGCGTGTAGTACCTATTGTTAAACCACAAATCATGAAATACGGTCAAAAACTTGCTGAAGCCTTCATTAAATTCCAAGTCAAAGATCAACAAACAGCGAAAAAACTCATTCCTGATTATGTTATGGGCTGTAAACGCATCCTTATTTCAAATAAATATTTTCCAACTTTCAATCGTGACAATGTTGAACTGATTACTGATGCTATTCAAGAAATAACGGAAGACAGCATCATCACGAAAGATGGTAAAGCACGCCAAATTGATTGTTTAATCTATGGTACTGGTTTTATTACTGATCCACGCATTTACTTAAAATCTTTTGATTGTTATGGGGAAAATGGTCTTGAATTAAAACAAGCTTGGAAAGATGGCGCAGAAAGCTACTATGGTGTCATTACCAAAGGCTTTCCAAATCTATTCCAATTACTTGGACCGAATACTGTATTAGGGCATAACTCTGTTATTTTCATGATCGAATCCCAAGTCAATTATATTTTACAATTGATTCAAATGGTGCAAAAAACCCAAACGCAAGCTGTTGTCGTTAAAGCAGAAATTCAAGATCAATTTAATGAAAAAGTTCAAAAGCAACTTGAAGGTACCGTTTGGCAGTCAGGTTGTGTGAGTTGGTATCAACAGGATGGCGGTAAAAACTTTGCGCTTTGGCCTACATATACCTGGAAGTTTTGGTTAGAAACACGCAAGCTTAATCCGAGTGATTTTAGACTGTTAGGAAACAAACAAAAACTTCAAGCCAAATCTCAAGCCGCATAATTTTTTGATAATCAGGACATAATATTGCAAGCAGCTTTTAAAAGCTTCGCTATAATAGATAGGTTTTCACTGCCTATCTATTTTTTATGCAATCGCTTTGGTTAATTTTTCAACTATTATTTTGCTTGTTTTTAGGATTTATTCTCGCTCGAAGAATTCCTCAAATTATTGAAAAAATCGCGTTCAAGATATTACCTTATTTCACTTATATTTTACTGATTGCGATTGCCATCGAATTTTCTCAGACCATTCACAATATTGCCAGTCCTGCACAAATATTAACCAGCGCCCTGACGATCGCATTAACCACATCATTGGGTGCTTTTATCTGTTGCTACATCGTGTTTAAAGCGATTGGATTTAAACCCGCCCAAGGTAAAGTCTCTGCTGAATTATTGCTCGGTTCGTTATTAAATATTAGTTATGCCTTTATCGCTTTGGCAATCGGTTATGCACTGGCTGAATTTGCACATGCTGCTGATTTACCTTTACATATCAGTACATGGAACCTACTTTTAGTTTATATGCTATTGATCGGTTTGGATCTAGCTTATTCACCACTGGATCGTTCTTGGTTAAATTGGAAAATCATGCTGGTTCCTTTGGCATGTGTAATCGGTTCACTCTTTGGTGCAATTGCTTCATTTTTCTTGATACAAGGCATCAGTATGAGAGATTTAATCATGTTATCGCAAGGTTATGGTTTCTATTCTATGACGGGGATTGTAGTAACAGAATTAAAGAACGCTCACTTAGGTAGTGTGGTTTTAATGAATGATTTATTTAGAGAAATATTTGCAATTTTATTTATGTATCTGATTGGATGGCGTTACCCACGATCTGCAATTTCTTCAGCTGGTGCAACAGCAATGGATGTCACATTACCCATGGTAAAACAAGCCTGCGGCAATGATTTTATTCCACATGCGATGGTCAGTGGTTTTGTCCTGTCTGTACTTGCCCCAATTGCGGTCAGCATATTGGCAGCACTTTAAACGATTTATAATTTCGAATGTTTTTCATACATCGTTAGATTAAAATGTTCTTTATAATGCAACCAAAAATAACCCTCTTTTCAATATTGAAAGAGGGTTTACTTTTTAAAGCGTTGAGAGAATATCTTGAAGTGTTTGGCTTGGATTTTCCGATTGAGTAATCGGTCGACCAATGACTAAATGTGTCGAACCATCAAGCATCGCTTGTTTAGGTGTAACGATACGTTTTTGATCGTCTGCATTTGCACCTGCTGGGCGAATCCCAGGTGTAACAAGCGCAAATTCTGCACCTAGATCTTGGCGTAACATTTTTGCTTCTTGTGCAGAACAGACTACACCATTCAAACCACTGTTTTGAGTGAGTTTGGCAAGACGCTTCACTTGCTCAAAAGGTTCGATATCTAAACCAATATCTCGTAGATCTTCACGCCCCATTGAGGTCAAAACAGTTACAGCGATCAGTTGTGTAGAATAATTGCCTGCTTTTAAACGCTCTACACAGGTCTCCATCATCTTACGACCACCAGAAGCGTGCACATTCACCATCCATACCCCTAAGTCAGCCGCAGCACATACTGCCTGGGCAGTCGTGTTTGGAATATCATGAAATTTCAAGTCCAAAAATACTTCAAAGCCTTTATCATGCAATGCTTTAACGACACTTGGACCTTCATGAGTAAATAGTTCTTTACCCACTTTTAAACGGCATAGTGATGGATCGAGCTGATCAGCAATTTTTAGGGCGTCATATTGGCTTTTTGCATCTAAGGCAACAATAATACTCACGGATCTTCATTCCATCACATAAAATTTGGCACATTATAAAGTGATTAGGAGAAGCAGAAAACCGACTTCACTAAAAAACCCAGTTTTAACATTGCAAAATGCACTATCTCTGTTCAGAAATTAGAATTGCGCGTGTATCTTGCTCGAGTGCTTCAAAGATATGCGCTTGATCTGCTGGATAAGACATATAATCACCAGCTTTTAGAACTTCATAAGCATTGACCAAACCTACTTTCGCTGATCCTTGCATGATAATAATATGCTCCACACTCCCCACAGGATGCGGTTGACTACAACGAGGTTCTCCTGGTTGAGTCGTTAAAATATATACATCCCGTCTTGCATTCGGTGGACATGTTGCTAACAAGACTGCTTGATAATTCGATATTTCAGAAGTTACAGAAGCACCTTCTCCATAGCGAATAACTTGCGATGATTGTGTTTGTACTTCTACCAGTTTAGCAAAAGGAATATTTAAAGCCACACATAATGCCCATAATGTTTCCAGACTAGGATTACCCTGCCCAGACTCAAGCTGAGAGAGTGTAGATTTCGCGATGCCTGCACGTCTTGCAACCTCTCCTAAGGACAAGGCTGCACTTTTTCGTTCTCTTTGTAAATTGGTTGCAATGATTTCAATAGGTATCGTCATTATTTCACTCAAAAAATACGATCGTTCGATTTGACGAACAATTACAATCAAACTATTATAACAAATGACTGTTCATTATATCGAACAATCCTACACTCTAAATTCAGGCTGACTCTGATGAAGTATAAAGAAATTAAAAGCTTACCTAAACCTCTTGTCAAATCTATTGTGATTATTTGTATAGCCACAGGATTAATTGGTGTTTCCTTAGGCTCACTTGCCGTCAACTATCACCTGCCAATCTGGATTCCATTGCTTCTATCAAGTTGCGTACTGGCAGGCGCTGCTGAATTTACATTTATTGGCATGATCGCTTCTGGGAGCAGTCCAATTACTGCTGCAATTGCTGGGCTTTTAATCAATCTTCGCCACCTCCCATTTGGTTTAGCTGTACACCATTTTATTGAAAATAATAAGTTTAAGTTTTTTGCAAGCCATATCATGAATGATGAGAGTGTATTATTCGGGCTTACACAATCATCAGACACTCTAAAACGTAGTGCATATTGGCTTTGTGGGATGGGAATTTTGCTGACTTGGCCCTTAGGCGTATTGATAGGTTATCTTATGGGAAGCCACCTAGAGTATACAAAACTTTTAGGAATCGATACAATTTTTCCTGTAGTGCTGTTTGCACTTACATTCAAGGCATTAAAGCGAAAATCAACACGAAAATCCGCAATCACAGGTGCAATAATAAGTTTAGCAACAGTTCCTTTTCTTCCAACTGGAATCCCAATACTCATGTCCTTGTTGGGTCTAATTGCAGGAAGAAAATAACATGAATCAACAAATGATTATTTTAATTGGTATTATGATTCTTGCAGGTGGCACATACCTAATTCGCTACTCAGGCTTGGCATTTAATCATTATTTTTTGATCAGTAAACAGCAAGAACAATTGTTTAATGATGCAGCAACCACGTTACTTTTTTCGATTGCAATCTTGAGTACTTTTTTTGAAGGCAACGAATCGACTGATTTTGCTAAAATTATCGGTGTCGCTGTCGGTTTGTATTTAATTTGGAAAAATTATTCGCTGATCAGTATTATTCTCGTATCTACGCTTATTACTACTGTGTTTCGCTTGATCAAGTAGTGCGATTTTAACTAAAACAAATGGAATCAATGAGAAAGCAAAAAGCGCTTTACCGGTGAAATAAAGCGCTTTTTTAGCATAATGATTAAAGAGGATTAGAATTCTTGTTTTCAGGTTGAATATCTAATACCGTCTTTTCATGACGAGCATTTGCAGCAGCTTCAGCAGCAGCCAATTGCGCAGTCTGAATTTGTTCCTTTCTGAGATGATCAATATCTTTACGAAGACGCTTAACTTCCCAAGCATTTTGGAATACACGGAAAACCTGTACACCAAGCAACAATCCAAGAACAATTCCGAGGACTAAAGTCAATAATAGTAATAGCCCTAAACGCATTGCTGGAACCTGTGTAAACAACAAGTCTACTGGTAGCTCAGCAGGGTTTTGTAGGACTAATGCTAAAGCATAACCAAATACCACCAACAGTAATGCAACTAAGAAATAGCGCATAATCACCCCATTCGAATTTTATTAGTTAGCAGATTCGTTTACTGCATCACGCAATGCTTTACCAGGCTTAAAGTGCGGCACTGCTTTCGCTGCAACTTCTACAGACTTACCTGTTTTAGGATTACGACCTACACGCGGCTCACGGTGGTGCAGTGCAAAGCTACCAAAACCACGAATTTCAATACGATCATCTGAAGACAATGATGCAATCATTTGATCAATCATAATTTTTACTGCTTCTTCAACCAATGGCTCTGCCAAATGTGGGTTCTTGAGAGCAATTCTTTCTATTAAGTCAGACTTATTAAGTGCTTCAGTTGTCATTTAAGACCTCATTAATTTTAATGCTATTTGACATACACTAGATAATATCCTTTTTAAATACAAAAAGGTAGCGCAGTCATCATATACTACGCTACCTTTTACAGTATTTGAATAAAAAATATTAATTAATTACATTAAATAATACTTCTTAACAATAACTTAGTGGTTCATTTGCGCTTTGATCAAATCACCAATAGTCTTAGGACCATTGTCTTGACCATTTGCAGCTGTCTTCAAGTTAGCTACTGCTTCTTTCTCTTCAGCTTCGTCTTTCGCTTTAATCGACAAGTTGATAGAACGTGATTTACGATCTACATTGATGATTTTAGCTTCAACTTCTTGACCAACTTCTAAGAATTTAGTTGCATCTTCAACGCGATCGCGGTTGATTTCAGATGCTTTCAAAGAAGCTTCAACTTCGTCAGCTAACTTAACAGTAGCGCCTTTAGCGTCAACTGCAGTTACTGTACCTTTAACCAACGCACCGCGTTCGTTAGCAGCTAAGAAGTCATTGAACGGATCGCTGTTCATTTGCTTGATACCAAGGCTGATACGGTTACCTTCTGCATCTACAGACAAGATAACAGCTTCAACTGTATCACCTTTCTTGTAACGACGGATGGCATCTTCGCCTTGTTCGTTCCAAGAAATATCAGACAAGTGAACTAGACCATCGATACCGCCTGGTAAACCGATGAAGATACCGAAGTCAGTGATTGACTTGATCGTACCTGAAACTTTTTCACCTTTGTCGTGTGACTTAGAGAATTCTTCCCATGGGTTCGCACGAGTTTGCTTGATACCCAATGAAATGCGACGACGCTCTTCATCAACTTCAAGAACCATAACATCAACTTCATCACCAATCTGAACAACTTTAGATGGGTGGATGTTTTTGTTGGTGTGATCCATTTCAGAAACGTGAACTAAACCTTCAACGCCTTCAGCGATTTCAGCGAAACAACCGTAATCAGTTAAGTTCGTTACACGCGCTTTAACGATAGAACCTTTAGGATAACGGTTCATGATCGCTAACCAAGGATCTTCGCCTAATTGCTTAAGACCTAAAGATACACGGTTACGTTCTTTGTCAAATTTAAGTACTTTAACAGTAACTTCTTGACCCACTTCAACAACTTCTGAAGGGTGTTTGATACGTTTCCAAGCCATATCTGTGATATGAAGAAGACCATCAATACCACCAAGGTCAACGAATGCACCGTAATCAGTAAGGTTTTTGATTGTACCTGTAACTGTTTGACCTTCTTCCAATTGAGAAAGAAGCGCTTCACGGTCAGCTGAAGATTCAGCTTCCATAACAGCACGACGAGATACAACAACGTTGTTACGTTTAGCATCAAGTTTGATTACTTTGAATTCTAACTCTTTACCTTCAAGGTGAGTTGTGTCACGGATAGGACGAGTGTCTACCAATGAACCAGGTAAGAATGCACGAACTGGACCGATGTCAACAGTGAAACCGCCTTTAACCTTACCAGAGATAACACCAGTAACGATTTCGCCGTCTTCAAAGATTTTTTCAAGTTTAGTCCAAGTTTCAGCACGTTTCGCTTTTTCACGTGATAAAACTGTTTGACCCATACCGTTGTCAAGCGCTTCAACAACAACATCAACTTCGTCGCCAACTTGAACTTCAAGTTCACGTTGTTCGTTTAAGAATTCTGAGCGTGCAACAACACCTTCAGATTTAAGGCCAGTGTCAACAGTAACCCAGTCAGAGTCGATGCTAACAACGATACCTTTAATAACGGCACCTTTGTCGATATTAAGAGTTGATTCGCTTTCTTCAAAGAGGGCTGCAAAAGATTCGGTCATGATATACCTAGAAAAGTCAGCGGTCTTGGATCAGACAAGGCCGGTTTAGTTAAGCATCTACATAGTCCATATGAAACTGATCAAGCTATGCTTTTGCTAATATTTAATTAAATATTCGTTACTTAGCTAAATGAGTATCGACATAATCAGTCATCAGTTTAAATACTTCATCAATGTTCAATTCCGAACTATCGATGATATAAGCATCTACTGCTGGCTTGAGTGGAGCGACTGCGCGTTCCATATCTCGCTTATCTCGAGCTTGTATATTAGCTAAAATGTCGCTTATTTTAACATCCAGCCCCATTCCCTGCAACTGTTTTACACGACGTGCTGCACGGGACTCAGCCGATGCGGTGAGATATATTTTAGCTTGCGCTTGTGGAAAGATCGAAGTCGCCATATCTCGACCATCTGCAACCAAACCAGGCATTTGAGCAAATGCATGCTGACGTTCAACCAAAGCCGCCCTAAGCGCTGGAATTGCAGCAACTTTTGAAGCAAATTCCCCCACCCGTTCAGTACGGATGGTTTGGGTCACATCTTCCCCGTCGAGTAAAATAGTTGTACCCGTTTCAGTCGTCTTAAACACAATATCCAAATGCATTGCAATTGTAACGCTTTGTTGAAGTGTATCCACATCATCCAAAGTATCCAACAATGCTTTTTGATGTAACGACAACCCAAGCAAACGATAGAGCGCTCCAGAATCCAAGAGATGAAATTGATAATGATCTGCGAGTTTTGCTGCCAGTGTTCCCTTACCAGAACCACTCGGTCCATCAATCGTGATAATTTGAATTGTCATTGTATTTCCAATTAAGCTACAGACTTTGCAAGTTTCTTAAAGCCAAGTGTAATCGCTAGTTTAAGCTGTGCAAGTATTAATTTACTCACAAAAGGTGCACGTGCTTGTAATTCGATCGTATAGTTAACACGGGTTTTATTTGGTGAAAGCTCTTCAAACTCAATAATTCCAATATGGTGTTTGATGAGTGGATTCTTAATCAACTTATATTCGATACGTTTATTGACATCTAGATACGTGATTTGCTCTTGAATTGGTTTAATCGGACCAAATCCCATACGACGAATCGACCCTAATCCATCTGGACGTTCAGGATCAGCCGCATCTTTTACACGTACCACTTGTACAGGCGCAAATGCCACATTGTAGGTTGCATGTTTCGACAGTAAGTCAAATACCTGTTCAACTGGTGCATCAAACTCTTGTTTTACTTGAATAGAATTCATTATTGTACCCTTTTATGCTGGTCATATATTTTGTCGCACTTATTTTTGACAATATCAATTGTCATTAAAAACACCCGTATTCTAGATCATTTTAATGTGTCATTTAAGGTCTTTTGTTGTTGCTTTAATTGTTTTTTTTGTTCACGACGCATTTTAAAAAAATTAGACAATTGAAGTGAACATTGTTGCTGCAAACATCCACCTTGATATTCAAATATATGATTGTAGTAACCCGTCTCCAACAACCTTCGGCTACTGATGAGTGAACCAGCTTTGGGTTCTTCTGCACCAAATACAACCCGATGTACCCTAGCATGTATTAACGCACCTACACACATTGTGCAAGGTTCAAGTGTTACATATAAAGTGGTATCTTCAGGAAGTCGGTAGTTTTGAATATTGAGACAAGCATGCCGGAGTGCTTGAATCTCGGCATGTGCAGTAGGATCATGTTGTGCAATCGGTTGGTTAAAGCCCATGCCAATTAATTGACCTTGACTCACCAAGACTGCACCTACAGGTATTTCACCAAGGGAAGCTGCGAATGCAGCTTGCTCTAAAGCAAGTTGCATCCATTTTTCATCAACATTTTGCTGCGGCAATTCAGTCATTTTAGACTAGATAATGCCATATTGAGTCAATAGTACATTCCAACTTTCAATAGTCGTTTTC
Organism: Acinetobacter sp. Tol 5; assembly: GCF_019702905.1. NCBI lineage: Bacteria > Pseudomonadati > Pseudomonadota > Gammaproteobacteria > Moraxellales > Moraxellaceae > Acinetobacter > Acinetobacter sp. Tol 5. The sequence continues at coordinate 2,508,375 of NZ_AP024708.1, forward strand.
GGCGGATTGTGTCCAAGAATGCCTTTTAACGTTCTTGATTCAACCTTTTCCCACTCTGGAGACAGATCTTTGTCAACTAAACGCGCACGTACACCTTCAACAAAATCTGGATGACGAATTTTCCAGTCAGAAATTTGCTTTTCCAATTCAAATACTTCAGCCCAAGAATGAACTTGGCGTCCCCATTGCCATGATAACCATGTAATTGCAGCAGTACTTGGAGAACCTTTTTGTAAGTTCTCACTGGCTTGGCGCAACCAGTCACTGCGTGCATCGCTTAAACCAATGATCGCTTCATAATCTTGTTCAAAGTTTACACCACGACAAACACTATGGATTACATCCAATGAGTTTTGTAGAGGACCCGGTGAAACCGGGCGATGTAAACTATTTAGCGTGTCATCCAAAGCACGGAAATCACCAGCAGGATAATGATCCCAATCAATATCGAGTAGTTTTTGCAACACTACATCACGTTGCGCATCACAAATGTGGGTTGCCCAACCGATTCCATAACCACCTGCAGCAGTCATGATGGATCCTGTTAAACCAGTAAATAATCCGATAGGACCACGATCTGCCAAGAATCGCGTCGCACCAACATCTGGATAAAGTCCAATATTCACTTCTGGCATCGCCAAACGAGAGTAAGGCGTCACCAAACGGAATGGTGCAGCCATAAATAAGCCTAAACCACCACCCATAACATAACCTTCACCCCAAACAACAATAGGTTTGGCATAGTTATGTAGCAATAAATCTAAAGCGTATTCAGTTTCAAAGAATTGATTGGCAGTTTCGACTTCATTGTTAATCACCAATTGACGAAGCTTACGCACATCACCACCGGCACAAAATGCCTTAGGTGTAGTTGAATCTAACCAAATTGCCTTGACTGCATCATCATCATGAAAATCTTCAAACAGCTTCAATAGTGCTGCAACGATGGATTCATCCAGCGCATGAAGCGATTTAGGGCGATTTAACCGAATAATGCGCCAACCATTTTGCGCTTCTTCGATAATCAAATCAGGGTGATAGTTATTTATTTCGGGAGAATTTGTCATGCGTCCAGCTGCCAGTCGATTGGCTCAATGCCATGTTGTTTCAGGTAATTATTTGTTTTAGAGAAAACCTTACAACCAAAAAAACCACCACGATTTGCTGCCAATGGAGATGGATGAGCAGCCTTTAATACGAGGTGTTTGTTCTGATCGATACGTTGTCCTTTTTTCTGAGCATATGCACCCCATAGGATAAACACAATATGCTCTCTTCGCTCATTGAGTACATCAATGACATGATCGGTAAAATTTTCCCAACCACGTTTCTGATGTGATGTAGGTTGCCCAGCCTCTACGGTCAATACACTATTAAGCAGTAATACGCCTTGTTGCGCCCATTTACTCAAATCACCATGTCGTGAGACTGGAACACCTAAATCGGTATTCAGTTCATGAAAAATATTGCGTAAAGACGGAGGTAATGCGACCCCTTTTTGTACAGAAAAACTCAAGCCATGCGCTTGATCAGGACCATGATAAGGGTCTTGTCCAAGAATCACCACTTTTACATTTGGAAGAGGCGTCGTGTCTAAGGCATTGAAAATGAGCGAGCTTGGTGGATAAATGGTTTTGTTTGCATTTTTTTCAGCCACTAAAAAAGAACGCAAATCATCCATTTGCTGACTTAATAGGAAATCAGCCAAGCCTTCTTTCCAACTTTGATCTAACCGAACTTGATTTAGTTTTGTTTGTTCGAGTTCAGACAATTGCATCAACTTTCATCCTAAATTTTAATTTCCTAAAAACGTATCTATATCTCAATGGATTTCTTGATTGAAACCGCAATTTATATTTTAACCTGTAAATCCACTTCAGGGTTTTGAAATTGAACACCTTGTTTCAATTTTTCATACATTTCAGGGTCTGTCCACTCAACTTGAACTTGTTCAGAAAAAATAATTTTATCCAAACTTAGCAGTCCCATTTGTGTGTTTTCAATATCTTCCTGAAAGCTTTGCGCATATCCTGTATCTGTTTCATGCACGATAACAGAATAAACCTCAACATCACCTTCACCATTCTGGGTAATGGTTGATTTTAGAACCTGTTGCGCAAGAAAGAAAAATACACGTGAAAACTGCTCAGCTGAAGGTGAAACAGGTAATGCCACCCAACGCGCACTAAATGTTTTACACGCTTGAATATACTCAGGACTATCTTCTTGCCAAAAACAAATCGCATGATCAAAGCTATCAAAAATTTCTTTGATTATTCCTTTCAGCAATCCAAAATCATATACCATTTGACCATGATCAAGTTTTGAAGCTTTCAGTAATAACTCAACTTTATAGCTATGCCCATGTATAGATCGCTTACAACGATCTGATGTGCAATTACGCACAATATGTGCATTTTCAAACTTAAATAACTTACGAATTAACATGAGCCAAATTTTATAAACAAAGCGGTTAAGAAACTCGATTATAAAGCAAAACTCGAACCCTGAGCATTAATTTTCTCGTTCATTACAATTAGCTAAAAGGATAATCCCCTTTTTTGGCTTGGATTGAGCTTATCCAATTCAATAAAATATCTCAACCAACCTTTTTACAACCTTAAAAATCCTTTTAGAATAATAAACTTACAGATAATTCTTTTAATCTTTTAATTAAAAAGGTGCCAAACTTCGTGAGTATACAAACACTTGCGACTGATCATTTCGTAACAAATGACTGGTAAATTGACGCTTACGGTTGCTTAATAAGACTTCGATTTTTGCTTTAAAATAATTCGATCTCACGCCAAAAATTTTGTCTGCTTCTGTTTTTTCCGTTGCATCCAAACTATCAAAGGGTGATATTTTCATCAAATCACCCACATTGGCAAAATACTCAAGTTTTTCTTGGCGTGCATTTAATGCAGTTTGTATGCTATTGACATCTAATTTTTCATTGATTGCTGCCAAAACCATGGCAGGTGCTGTATTGACATTAATTCGCGTATTGATGTCTGGTAAAGCTGATATGTAAGGCGCAATCAAATCATATTTGGTACCTTCAAAACCACGCACCAACTTTAACTCTTCAATACTGGCAAATTTACGATTTGCAGCAGAATAAGGTTTAGGGAGACCTTGATAGTAGCTTGTTTCTGCTCCCATTGCGCCGATCGTTTCATTATCAGGATCTTGCCAATCAATAACCGCCTGAACGTTATCCGCGGGTAAACCAACACGCACCAACAATTTAGAGAAATATTTCTGTGCTGCCTCATTCGGCTTAGCTTCAGTGTTTAATAAACTATTGAGATTGAATTTACCCGATTCATCTTCCAAAACACCTGAGACATAACCATCTTCCACTGGAAAGGCTGGCATGGGTTTTGCCCATGTTTCTTGAAGGTAGTCAGCCTCTTTCCCATTCTCACTATCCTGAACCAATATCTCAGAATAAAAAGCTTCTGCACTTTTGGCATAGAACAAGGCTTGGCTTTGACGTTTTAAAAAGCCTGTGCTTTCATTGGTATAGCTTTGATGTTTTGCAATTGATGCAGCAATAATAGTTGCCAAAGCCACCATTACTAAAATAGTAATTAAGGCAATCCCTTGCTGTGGTTTGAATTGTATAAATGATTTATCCATTTTGATTATTCTTTATCAAAAAATCAGTATTCAATAAACTAAAAATCCACTCATATTCTACTTCATGAATCGTGATTTTCATTTTAATTCCACGCGGTAATTGGCTATCATTTTTAGTTAAGTCATTTGGCCAACGATCTGACTCATTTGGATTGAGTATTTCAATTTGATAGGCATCTACATCCGTCAGCATGACACTCGACAATGGTTGTTCCGAGCTATTTCTATTCAGATTGGAATACTTTAATCGATATAGTTTCTTCTCTTGCTGGTCATAACCGTATTCTATTCGCTCATAAGGTGAGAGACCTTGCTTTAAAGGATCTGTAACACCAGCTTTACTAAATGATAGTTTTTGTCGATCTAAGCGCAATGCAGGTTCAACTTGTTCACCACTTCGGGCTGAAATTGGCACGATTTGCAATGTATCACGCTGAATTTGTTGATATGCACCTTGGAGTTGCCCTAAATTCTCTTCGTGCATCACATTACGATCTTTGACCTTAATCAAATAATCAAATATCTTCCAACCCAAGGCAGAAAGCACCGCAAAAATAGCAATTGCGACAAGTAACTCAATCAAAGTAAAACCTGATCTCTTCTGCATTTTGACAGTATTATTGTTTTTATTTTGGACGACGTTCATGACTATTTTTCTTTGATTGGATAATTATAAAACACCATATTGGTGATTCCTGCTTCCACTTTACCTGTATCAGTATTAAATAAACTGACCTGCACATCGATTTTTTGCACATCAGGACTCAGTGTAGACTCTGCTTTTTTATCCACTTGCCATGTTTCACCTTGAGCCGTGATCTGTTTTGAAGCTGTTCCAGTTAACCACTCTCGGTTAATCATCATCATTGAAATTTCATTTTGTGCAACAAATTGTGCTTTGGTCCGTAAAATGGCATTGGCTGTAGATTGGGTATATTGCATCGCAACTTTAGTCAAAGCTATTGCTGCAACAGCAAAGATCGCCAATGCCACGACCACTTCGATAAGGGTAAAGCCTTTATTTTTCTTCATCGACTTTACCTAAATAGTCTACGCGAATCACACCACCTACAGGTTTTTGTTGATAATACATTTGAATCATGACAGGTTTTGCTTCTCCATTGCCAAACCAAATCAATTTAGGTGCATTATTTCCCAGTAAATCCGCATTATTGGCATCTCGAAACTGATGCTCTTGAGGCTGAATTGAAAATGAAACCTGATCTGGCAAATTTCGGCGGGTAAAATCTGTAACATCTTTCCAAGGTTTGTTATCAATCACACGTACACGCTGTACTGGATCTTGCTGCATGGGAATATATTCGACCAATCCATATTGTGCGGTAGCGACATCGGTTGCAGCATGAAAATCCAAAGCATAAATACGGGATTGATCATTGGCTTCACGATTGATTTGCTTTAAATCAAGCAATAGCATCTCACGTGCTTGCATCGCCTTACGCTGATCAACACCGTCAATATTTAAAACAATCAATGAAGCGATAATGCTGATAATCACAATGACAACCATCACCTCAATCAAGGTAAAACCTTTATTGTTGAGAGATGTAGGCATACGCTTCATAACCGTTAAGCCACTTGTTCTGAAGCTTGTGGGTGTTTGGGAATCGCTAATGCTTGATCAATCAAAGCCACACGCAAAGTATCTCGACAACCCAAATAACGTTGATAAAAACTTGAATTCAGTATTGCAGCACCGCCATGTGTTATTGACCAAATCGAAGCCAAATAATCACGTACTGACATCAAACTATGTATGGACTCCAAATAACTTTCCGTCATCCGAATAATCAGACGAAGGCGTTGTTTGCGAACCTGATAAAGCTCATTAAACAAGTGATAAATCCCTTGTCCTGTAGTCGATAAACGTTCTTCAATTTGATGAAATAACACCGCTCTTTCAGGATGATGTAAATGGTGCAGCATAAAAAAAGCCAAATGCTCAGGAAAAGCTTTTTCAGTGTCTCGCACCATCTCTAATAACATGCGTTCATTACGAATAATCAGCAGCATGTAAAGTTCATCTTTACTCTGAAAATGTTTATAAAGTGTTCCCTTCGCTAGATCTAGTTCCGCAGCGAGTGCATCTAATGTCATCCCCGCTTCACCGTTTTCTAAAAGCAATTGTTCAGCAACCTGAAAAATTAAAGCTTCTCTTGCTCTAAATTGAGCCTGTCGATCCATCTTCACCCGATAAACTCTCTTGTTAATTCTATCCGTTAATAAATTGACGCACTTCTAGTCATGATTTTATCAATCAGTGGCGCTTTACTTTTGTCGAAGAAGATTTTCAAAATTTTGTGTGGTAATGAAAGCCATCTCCTCAAGTGTTTTATCATATACATCACTTAAGGCTTTGGCTACATAGGGAACGTATTTAGGTTCGTTAGACTTTCCTCTATAAGGCATCGGCGCTAAATAAGGACTATCTGTTTCAATTAGAACACGATCAAGTGGTACTTGTTTAGCCACATCTCTTAAATCCTGTGCATTTTTAAAGGATACAATCCCAGAAAATGAAATGTAATAGCCACAATCCAAAACAGCTTTAGCAGTTTCCCAGTCCTCAGTAAAACAGTGCAAAATACCATGCGTTGACTTTTCAGCGCGTATAATATCGACAGTTTCATGCTTTGCAGAACGGGTATGTACCACTACGGGTTTGTTGACGATTTGCGATGCATGGATATGTCGTGCGAAACATTGTTTTTGTTCTTCTATAAATTCGGTGCTGTGAAAGTAATCTAACCCTGTTTCACCCAGTGCCCAAACTTTTTCAGTTTGTGAAAGTTCTACAAGTTTTTCTACAGTTGCGCGCTGCATCATCTCTGGATCTTCACAAGGATGCACCCCAACACTATAACCAACATCGGCATGACGTGCGGCGATATCAGCAAGCACAATATGGTCATCTAAATCAACAGAAATCCCCATAAATTTAGAGACCCCTGCATCCCGTGCCTGCTGTAATGCTAGATCCAAATCGCCTGCATAAGGTTCAAGATTTAACATGGTTAAATGACAATGCGTATCAACAAACACAGGCTTTCCTAAATATTCTAAATTGGCTTACATTGTAAAGCTTGGACGATCCAAAGACATACTCCCGGCGAGTAGTTTTTCTGCTTCCATTTTGTAATAGACGCCTTTTTCACCAGTTAACTGAATTGCAAAACCTTGAGGCTTCATACCATTTTGTTTTTGCGTGATCCAAATCACCTTACCCGTTAAAGGAATTTTTTGTGATTGATCCGGTAAGCCCGCAAGTACAAAAACTTCATCACCCATTTTGACTGGGGTTTTTGAAGGTACAAACAAACCACCACCTAAAATATATGGCATATAGCTTGCCTGCAAAGTTGCTCGATCAGCGATGTTCACTTGAATCAAACCGCCCATACGTGGTTGCATGATTATTCCCCTTAAATATTCAAATTTTATGTCACATTCATTAACTGAATGGTGAGTTGATCAATAATTAGATTTGTTTGTACATTTTGATCAACTTTGAGTTTCGCTTGTTGTAAGTTTTCATAAATCGAGAACAGTGTTTGTAAATCATATTGTGTCGCAATCTCTGAAAACACTAAATCTGAATTTTTGACAACTTGATTCAGCTTGACACAAATTATATCCGACAACAAGTATTCAAACATTTGAATCAGATCATAAAAACTCAGTTCTTTATTCCATTTTGAAGCAAACTGCATTGGCATGCTTTTTTGACTGACCAGTTTGAACCAATCTTGCAAAAATTCCCCACGCCGATTCAGCCAATCCAATTCTGCAAGGGACTGTGCTTGTAAAGGCATATTGTTAGATAAGTTCATCAACAACTGAATTTGAGCATGTTTTTCTACAGGAAGTTGTTGCTGTAAATACTGCTCTGTTTGTATAGGAGTAATTCGATCCATCGCAAAATGCTGTAATCGACTACGAATTGTTGCTGGAAGCTTTAGATAATGATCCGCCAACAAAATAATCAAAACCCGTTCACCAGGCTCTTCGAGTGTTTTTAATAATGCATTTGCTGAAGCAATATTTAATGCTTCAGCGGGTTCAATCACAATAACGCGCCAACCATCTACTGTCTGTTGCACAAATGGTAGTAAATCACGGATCTTCTCGATCTTAATTTTCGCGTTTTGTTTCTTATTCTCTTCATCGGTCGTGATATTGACATAATTAGGATGGGTATCCGATTTTAACCACTGACAACTGCTACACTCACCACAAGCACCTTGTGGTGTCTTATTTAAACATAAAACCCATGACAAAAAATGCTGTGCAAAAGCATCTTTGCCACAGCCCTTTTTACCATAAAATAGCAGACCGTGTCCTAATTTGGGAAAACGTGTAGTCAGTGTATCCCATGTTTGTTGTTGCCAAGGGTAAACCTGAGAACTTGATGCATCCATAAATTAAAGACCTAAAAATAAATAGCTTAAATATAAATTATTTAAAAACAGAAACATCTAAGGCATTTAAACGATCTAAATCTGCTTGTGTATCCACACCTGGCGGTAAATTGACTTGTGCAATATCTATGGCAATACGATGTCCATTCTCTAAAACACGTAATTGTTCAAGGCTCTCTAAACGCTCCAAAGTGCCCATATCCCAAGTCACATATTCTTGTAACAATTTCACCCGATACGCATACAAACCTAAATGTCGATATGCAGATTGATGTAATGTTTGATCATTCAGTTGTTCAGTTTTACGTTCATACGGAATCGGTGAACGACTGAAATAAAGCGCTTCGTTAAACTTTGACATGACCACTTTAACAATACTTTCACGCTGGAACTCTTCAAGCTGATGAATGGGTTCGCATAGTGTTGACATTGAACATTGTGGATTTTCGGCAAGCAGTGTTGCGACTTGAATGACCAATGGTGCAGGGAGTAAAGGTTCATCGCCTTGCACATTGACAATGATATCATCTGCATCCCAACCTTTGATTCGAGCAACCTCACTCAGACGATCAGTACCCGATGGATGATTAGGATCTGTAATCACCACATCCACACCCTCCTGACGACAAATCTCGGCAATACGTGGATCATCTGTTGCTACACACAGATCATCAAACCCCTGAACTTTTTTTGCTTGATCAACGACACGCAGAATCATTGCACGACCATGAATTTCTAAAAGTGGCTTTCCAGGTAAACGTGTACTCGAAAAACGTGCAGGAATAACAATATGTTTCATCAAATTAACCTTGTATTAGATCAATACCAAGCTGAGAGAGTTGTTGATTAAGGAGCAAATAACATTCTTCTGAGAGTACTGCACCGACAGGAACCACCCAAATTTCGCGATTAAATTCAGGATGATCTTTTAATAAAGCCAGTAATTTCACCGCATCTTTTTCAGTCGTAATCATTGGATTTGCATCTTCAAATTGTAAATCATCAATTTCATAATCATGATGGTCTGGGAACTCATGACATTGAAATTGGCTCACACCAATACTTTCCAGAGTATTGTAGAATCGCTGTGGGAACCCAATACCCACCACCGCATAATAATCGAGCGTAGGGTCAAAAGCTTCAGCTTGATCAAAAAAAGGATTTAACAGATAAGGTTCGGCAACCTCTAAATGCATGTTTAATGGTGAATGCGGCTGTTGCGCATGCTCAATCACTGTACTTTGCTTTAAACGACTGATTGGTTCTCGCAGATAACCTTCGGGAAGCATTTTTTTATTCCCTAAGCCTCGATTATTATCTAAAACAATCCATTCAATCTGTCGTTGCAATGCCCAATGCTGCAAACCATCATCACTAATAATCAAATCCAAATCATAACGCTGAAGCAAGAGCTCAATGCTTGCACGGCGATTTGCGCCAACCACCATAGGCACATCAGTCGATTGCACAATCAAACAAGGCTCATCACCGACCACTTCAGGTAAGGAATCTAATGTTACCAGTGCAGGAAATGGACCCTTACCCCCATAACCACGACTAATTACACCAACACGAACCTGATTAAGTTGTAAATATTTGACCAACTGAATCAAAAGTGGAGTTTTCCCACTTCCACCTACAGTGATGTTTCCAATGATCATCACCGGGACTGGAGCTTTATACGTTTCTTTGAGTCCAAATTGATACAACTGTTTATTGAGAACAAAACCAGATTGATATAGCCATGACAACGGACGCAGTACAATCAACCACTTGGATTGTTTATTCCAAGCATCTTGAATGATTTGCGCGAGAGACATCCGTTATTCCTCAAAATTGCGTTCATGTAACTGATAGTAAGCGCCGTGTTTTGCCAACAATTCAGCATGGCTACCTTGTTCTATAATACGCCCTTTATCCATAACCACAATCTTATCTGCATTTTCAATAGTCGAAAGACGGTGCGCAATTACAATCGTTGTTCGATTTTTATCTAAAATTGCTTCATCAAAGGCTTTCTGAATGAAATGCTCAGATTCATTGTCTAAAGCACTGGTCGCTTCATCCAGAATAAGAATAGGCGCATTCTTAAGAAGTGCACGTGCAATCGCAATTCGTTGACGTTGCCCACCTGATAGGCTAAGCCCCTGCGCACCCAATGGCGTATCATAGCCTTTTGGCAATGCCATGATAAAATCATGTGCATAAGCCGCTTTTGCAGCAGCAATCACTTGCTCTTCTGTGGCTGCTTCCAACTGACCATAGGCAATATTTTCACGAACAGTTCGATCAAACAAAACCACTTGTTGGTTGACCATCGCAACTTGCGAACGTAAACATGTCAATTCAATATCACAAATCGGTAAATCATCTAAATAGATTTCACCTGCGCTTTTTTCTTGGAAACGCACCAACATATTAACAAGTGATGATTTTCCAGCCCCAGAACGACCAACCAGTGCGACAGTTTGTCCTGATTGTATATCTAATGATAAATTATCAATTGCTTTGACATTATTTTTATAAGTTAAATCGACATGCTCAAATTTAATATTGCCTTGTAGCTCAGGAGTCTTTGTACCCGTGTTTTCTTCTTGTGGTAAATCTAAAACTTCAAACACTGAATATGCAGCAGCCATACCTCGCTGTAATTTCTCATTGATATCTGTTAAGTTTTTAATTGGTTTTGCCAACAAACCTGCTGCAGTGATATAAGCGACAAACTCGCCCGCTGAAGTATCACCCAAAATTTGCGGACGTAATGCCAACCAAATAATAATCCCCAATGCAAACGACATCACCAATTGCACAAGTGGGCTATTTAAATTCTGCACCACGACCATTTTCAAGCCGCGTCTTAAATTCTCTTGGGATGACTTGTAAAAACGAGCTTGTTCACTATCCTCACCAGCAAAGCTTTTAACAACAGCATTACCGCTTACTGTTTCGTGCACAATATGGTTAACATCACCCATGGTATTTTGCACTTGAATCGATAGTTTACGCATACGCTTAGATGCTTTACGTACCAGCAGACCAATAATCGGCATAAAGATAAAAATACACAGTGTTAAACGCCAATTGGTATAAAGTAAATAGCCCAATAAACCGAGTGTAATCGTACCGTCTCGAACCAATGTTTTCAGTGATTCTGATGAAGCTGCCGTTAACTGCTCAACGTTATACATAATCTTTGCAGTAATATGACCTGATGAGTTATCAAGATAATATTGTGCAGGCAGTTTGAGCAGTTTGGCATAAATTTCTTGGCGTATACTAAACACCAAACTTCTGGAAATCACAGCGGTGAAATACCCACCCATGAATAAACCTAAACCGCGAAAGAAAATAAGCAAAATAATTAATGCAGGAAACCAATCGAGATCACTACGGCTACCGCTTTGAATCGCATCAATAATATATTTGAGTAACTTAGCAACTGAGACTTCAGTGGCTGCATTTATTCCAAATCCGACAATAACGAGTAAGGCTGCCCCCCAATATGGCTTCAAATATGCCAATAGGCGAATATAAACCTTAAAATCTTGATTCACGAATTAATAACCTCGAGATGGAACTTTAGTACTGATATTGATATTGACGAAACCCAGTTGTCCTGCGACATCCATTACTCGAATAACATCTTGATGAGTGGCTTTCGCATCAGCGGCAATGACAAACATTAAATCACGTTTATCATTGGCTGCCTGTTTGATCGCAGTACTTAAATCAGCAGACTCTTTACTGGAAAGTGCCTGACCGTTTACCGCATAATGACCTGTCGAGTCTACCATGACTTCAATCTTGTTTTTGTATTCTTTTGGCAGAACACCTTGCGCATCAGGTAAGGACAGATTGATACGACTCTGTTGATTAAACGTGGTAGTCAATAACAAAATCACCAAGATAAACAACAAACAATCGATCAATGGGGTAAGGTTGATATGAATATCTTCAACCGTTCTTCGTTTAAATTTCATAAAACACCTCCAGCTCAGCCTTAACCTGCTTTTCGTTGTGGACTTTCAAGGTGTTTTTGAAAAAATAATGCTGCATGAAATAATGTTGATTGTTGCTCTAATTCAGCCACATATTCCTGCACCAAACGCTGAAAATAACGATAAGCAAATAGAGCAGGAATTGCGATCAACATCCCAGCGGCTGTTGTGATCAACGCTTTTGATATACCTGGAATCATCATGGTTGGATTTGCAGTTGAACCCAAATCAATCACTAAAAATGACTCGATAATCCCAATTACTGTACCTAACAAACCCAACAAAGGTGCAACAGCACTTAAAGTCCCCAAGAAATTGATGTTTTTTTCTAAATATCCGATTTCACGTGAAGCTGTAACTTCCATTTGCGCGCGCGCGTATTCTTCACCTTGCGAATAAGCATCCACGGCATCTTTAAAAATATACCCCAATGCTGATTGGCGCGCAGATTGATCCTGTTCCAAAACATCTAGAACCTCATCAATATCTCGTCCTTTATACAGCATCAATGATTTAGGCAGAACTAAAGATCGTTTTAGTCGTATAAATCTCTCGATCGAAATTGCAACTGTAAAAATCGAACATAAAACCAATGGCAGCATTAACCAACCGCCGGCTTTAACAAGTTCCCACATCTTTAGTTCCCCAAATTAATCAATCATGAAAAAATTATTGTTCTGCTAAACAGATATTTAAAATACCATCCAACTCATCAAGCGAGTTATAACTGATGACCAACTTCCCTTTGCCTTGCTTGTTATAATCTAATTTTACACTGGCGCTGAAACGTTCCGAAAGCTTTTGCGTCAATTGTTGCACATCAGGTGCAAGTGGGTCTTTAGATTTTTCCTGTTTAGGCGTATTCCAATCACGTACCAGCTGTTCAGTTTGACGAACTGATAAGTTGCGATCAATTACCATTTTGGCAATTTGTAATTGATCTTTGGCTTTCAAGGTCAATATGGCACGCGCATGCCCCATATCCAATAAGCCTTGTTGCATCAGATTTTTAATTTCATCATCGAGACTTAATAGGCGTAATAAATTACTCACGGTTGTACGTGCCTTACCTACTGTATCCGCAATTTCTTGATGGCTTAGACCAAATTCATCATGGAAACGCTGTAAAGCCAAAGCTTGATCTACAGGATTAAGATCTTGACGTTGAATGTTTTCGATCAATGCCAATGCAATCGCAACTTGATCAGTCAAATCACGAACAATTGCGGGGATTTCTGTTAAACCCGCTAACTGTGCAGCTCGCCAACGTCGCTCACCCGCAATAATTTCGTAAGGTGTTTCAGCACTCTCAATTGGACGAATCACTATCGGCTGCATAACACCGTGTTTTTTAATCGAAGCTGCAAGCTCTTGCAGGTCTTGCTCATCAATAAAGCGACGCGGCTGATATGCACCACGTTTTAATTGATTGACATCAATCTGTTTTAACTGACCATGATCCAAAGCTTGAACTTCAAGCTGTAATTTTTCTTTTTGGATTGAACCTAATAATGCATCTAAGCCACGACCTTTAGCCAAGCCTCTTTTTTTAACGGTCATGCTTTATTTCCTTTTTTCACTTTACTCTTTTTCAACATTTCAGCTGCTAAATTTAAATATGCAATTGCACCTTTAGAGCTTTTCTCAAAATAAATAATCGGCAAACCATGTGCTGGCGCTTCAGCCAAACGCACATTACGCGGGATCACTGTATCATAAAGTTTTTTGCCAAAATACTGTTCAAGTTCGGCAGAAACATCACGAGTCAATGCATTACGTGCATCATACATGGTTCGAAGCACCCCAATAATTTCCAACTCAGGGTTCAGCGCTTGTTGAATTTTATCGATGGTTTGTGTCAAATCTGCAAGACCTTCCAGTGCATAATACTCACATTGCATTGGAATAATGACAGCATCAACTGCAGCCAGTGCATTTACTGTAATCAAACTGAGACTTGGAGCGCAATCGACAATAATGTAATCAAAGTCTTTTTCAATCTGTTGCAAAGCATTACGTAAAATAAATTCACGCCCTTCTTGTTCTGCAATTGCCAGCTCTACACCAGCCAAATCACGATTTGAACCTAAAACTTTATAACCGACTTCAGCTTTAGTAATCGCTGTTTCAATTGGAACTTCACTCAGCAACACATCAGTAACTGAATACAATAAATCATTTTTTTGAATTCCAGACCCCATTGTGGCATTGCCTTGAGAGTCCATATCGACCAATAAAACACGCTTTTTCAATACTGCCAAAGAGGCAGCCAAATTTACGGCTGTTGTGGTTTTACCGACGCCACCTTTTTGGTTTGCGATAGCAATAATTTGAGCCATGGTAACCCCAATCCTTTGTCTGTTTTAGATCTGTTTTAATAAAAGTAAATGACGTTGTTCATCCAGTCGCGGCACATGCAGTTCTACAATATCACATTGCCAATGATCTTTCAGTGCATCCACTTCTTCTGTAGGCACTAATCCTTTCATTGAAGCAATAATGCTTTTCTCATGCATATAAGGTTTTGAGGCAGCGACAAAATCAGTCAATGAAGCAAATGCACGACTGGTAATCACATCAAACTGCCCAAGGTCATTGATACTGTCTTCATTTTCTACGCGCGTCTGCACCGCAACAACATTTTTTAATTTTAAATCTGCAATAAACTGTTTCAGAAAACGAATTTTCTTACCATTCGAATCAAGCAACACGCACTGACGCGCTGGCTGACACAATGCAATAATCATCCCAGGCATGCCGCCACCTGTTCCGATATCTAACAAACGACCTTGAGGTAAATCATTTAAAATACTTAAACTATCCAACAAGTGTTTAACCAACATTTCTTTGGGATCACGAATTGCGGTTAAGTTATATGCTTTGTTCCACAGGACGAGTGCATCTTGATAACGCAACAACAATTCTAAAGCTTCATCAGTCAGTTCTAAGCCAAGCTTTAAGCTACCTTGCTTTAACTCTTGAAAAAATGGATGCATAATCGAATAACATCTCTAAAAAATTAGCTGAAAGTATACCGATTTCTAGCCCGTGGAACAGTAGTTAACGATGAGTTAATATGCAGTTAAGCATATACACCCTGTCTAATTTGCAAATCTAAGGCGGTTAAACGCTCAGGAGTCCCTACATCAACCCATGCCGCTTGCATCTTTTCTGCAGAAATCTTGCCATCCAACATGCCTTGTTTGAGCAATGGAGCCAATGATCGTTTACCATGTTCCAAACCATCAAACATTTTAGGATTGATGATAGCGACACCACTATAGGTTAAATTTTCACCAAGCTGTTCTTGATCAAAAGTATAAGCTCGACCATTTAACAAAGTGAAATCACCCTCAGGATGCTGTTCAGGATTTGTAACAAAAACCAAATGTGCTAAATCTTTATCAAGTTTCACATCAAGTAAGGCAGAGAAATCAAATGTGGTCCAAACATCACCATTGATTAAAATAAAAGGCTCGTCGCCCAACAAAGGCAAAGCATTGATAATGCCTCCTGCGGTTTCCAAACCCTCATCCTCTCTGGTCCAGCGAATTGTCACACCAAACTGAGCACCATCTCCTAATGTACCAATCAAAATATCTGCCAACCATGCAGAGTTAATGATAATTTCAGTCACACCTATTTTTTTTAATTTTTCAATATGCCAAACAATAAGTGCTTTGCCTCCTACCTCCAATAAAGGTTTTGGCTTATATAAGGTTAAAGGACGCATTCTATTGCCTAACCCTGCAGCTAAAATCATTGCTTTCATGCTGCAACCACCTCATATTTGCCATATTTGTCTTCAAATTTAGGCAAAACTCTTGTATGTATAAAGTTCATAAACGGTTGCAATTCCGCATACGGTTTAGACTCTTCCAGTAAATACCACATTACGCGTGGTAAATCTTTGAGATAACCTGATTTTCCATCACGCTCAAATAAACGCACAAAAATACCTAAAATTTTGATATGACGCTGAATTGCCATCAAATCGGCATCTTGTTTAAACTGCTCAAAACTACGCTCATGTTTCGCTGATTCAGGTAAAAGCGCATAGAACATTTTAAACCATGAATACACACGTTCAGGATTCCATTGCACATAAGCATCACGGGTAATTGAAATCAAATCATAGGTATCCGCACCAATCACAGCATCTTGAAAATCGATGATACCCTGTTCAACTTCACCTTCAAGAATCATCAAGTTGCGACTATGAAAGTCTCGGTGAACGATCACTTGTGGCTGTGCCAAAGCAGCATTTGCCAATATTGCAAAAGTTCGTTTGATTAAAGCTTGCTCTTCTTGACTCACTTGAATGTTTAAAGCAGGCAATAACCAGTCCGTTAACAACTCCATTTCTGAAATTAACTTTTCATATGCATATGCGGGTAGATGCGCTTTACCTTCAATTGATTGCAATTGCACCAACTGTTTAAAACTTTGCGCATAATGTGCGTCTACTGTTTGTTCATTTAATTGTGTAGACAGCAGAACATCACCAAAATCTTCAAGCAATAACAGACCTTGTTGTAGATCTTTTGCAACAATATGCGGAACTCTGACACCATTTGAGTCAAAGAATTCATCAATCGCAACAAAAGGACGACAATCTTCCTTCTCAGGAGGTGCATCCATCAGCATAAATGTTTTATTATTCAAAGTAATTCGTGCATAACGACGGAAACTCGCATCGCCTGCTAAAAAATTGATTTCAAATTGATCTGAACTGAGTACAGATGTTATCCATGTTTGTATCAAGTGTTCACGTTGTGTATTCATTTGCAATTTAATCTAATTCAGGCTGAATTTTTGAAGTGCTAAGTGTAGCTACTTATCAACTTTTTCTCTATGATGCGACAATAATTAATTGCGATTAGCATATTTGGTTAATGAGACAAATGAAGCATCAGTTTAAATTTAATCCTTTAGCGACTGCTATTTTGACACTTCTTTGTGGAAGTTCAGTATCCAGCTATGCTGAATCGACAACCTCTGTTTCTGAAGCAGTTGTCTCCAAAGTGAATAACAAGCAATTAAATGCTACGATTAAAGAGAGTTACCCTGGTCAAAACTTTTTTGAACAATACTATGTAGACAAAAACGCGCCTGAAGCCCAAGTACGTGATGAAAACAATGCAAGTAATCGCTACTGTGAAGGGGTTTGGGTTACTCCATTTAGCACTCAGGCAAAAACAGTTGACCCTCAAGAAGCTTCATCTGTCATTACTGCTGATCAAGCCTACTACAATCCAAATGGCGACTCTGTGTTGTCTGGAGATGTCATGATTGATCAATCTGGGCGAATGATTCGCGCAGATGAAGTAACCATTGATAAAACACAAACTTTTGCAAAAGCAAAAGGCAATGTACAAATGGCGCAAGGCGGTATCATTGCGCAAAGCGATCAGATTGATTACAACCTAAAAGATGAAACTGGGCAATTAAACAATAGTTTTTATATTGCTGAAATAACACATGCGCATGGTCATGCAGCAAAAATTGAAAGAACATCACCAACAAATATCGTACTAGAAAATGCCAGTTATAGTACATGCCCACCTGACCAGAAACCAACTTGGAAAATCCAAGCCAATAAGATTGAGCTCGATCAAGAAACTGGGCGCGGTGTAACGCGTGGTACCAAATTATATGTAAAAGATGTTCCTGTACTTGCTGTTCCTTACTTCAATTTCCCAATTGATGATCGTCGTACCACGGGGATCATTAGTCCAAACTTCGGGTTTACCAACGACGGTGGCTTTGAACTTGCGGTTCCAGTTTATTTAAACTTAGCGCCGAATTATGATGCGACCATCACTCCTCGACTCATTACAGACCGTGGTCTAATGGCTCAAGGCGAATTCCGTTATTTAACCGAGAATTTTGGTGCGGGTAGTATTTGGGGGAGTTACTTGCCTTCAGATCGTGGCTACGATGATGAAGATCGTAAGGACTTACATTTTCTACATAGATGGAATATCGATAAACAATGGTCGACCAATCTAGAATATAACTATGTGTCTGATAAAGACTTCTTTTCGGACTTAGACAGCAATCCAAACTCGCGTACCGAACTGAATCAACGACGCGCTTGGGAACTCAACTACAACCACGGTATTCCTGGTTTAAAAGCTCAATTAAAAGTTGAAGATTTCCAAACCTTAGATAAAACAGTCAAAGATGTAGACAGACCTTATGCTCGTCTACCGCAGTTTCTACTCAATTATGTAGGTGGCGATTATCAAGGCTGGGAATACGAATTTAACAACGATACTGCATATTTCAAAAAAGATATTAATGATGCTGATTACAGCAACCAACCTAGCGGTACACGTTTGTATAATCAGTTTGCGACACGTTATAACTTCCGTAATCCGTGGTCATTCGTCATTCCAGAAGTTTCTGTCCGTAGTTTAAATACATTCTATGACCAAACCACAGTGGATCAATTGAATCTCAACAACCAAAGTCAAGATTCAAAAAATAAATCTGTGGTTGTTCCTCAGTTTACTTTGGACACTGGGCTAACCTTTGAAAAAGATGGTAAGTTCCTTCAAACCATTACTCCTCGCGCATTCTATGCTTATGCACCGTATAAAAATCAAACGGGTTATCCAAACTTTGATTCGACTAGTGCATCAATCAGTTATGATCAATTGTTTAGCCCTTACCGTTTTTACGGTCATGACCGCCTAGAAGATAACAACTTCTTGTCACTCGGGGTAAGTTATAGTCTATTTGATACGGTTGGTTTAGAACGCTTAAGAGCCAGTATTGGACAAAGTTATTATTTTGATGATCGTAAAGTTACTTTACTCAACAATACAGATGAGTTGGATAAAGAAAAACACACTGGTCCTGTGATCAGCATTTCGAGTCAGCTTTCGCAAAAATTTACTGTAAGCACCAATTCAGCTTGGATGTCCAATGGCGATAGCGCACAACATGACTTCCAAATGTATTACACAGGTGAAAAAGGAAATTTATACAACGTTGGATATTTTTATAGAAACAACCTTCCTGATCGCCAACGAGAATACGATCAAGCAGTTGCATCATTTATACAACCAGTAAAAGATAACTGGCGTATTATGGGTCATGTTCAATATGACCTTGACAACCATGTTGCACGCGAATATCTATTAGGTGTGAATTATGAATCTTGTTGTTGGGGAATTTCGGTCTATGGTCGTTCTTACTTCAATGATCTAGATGATGTTTCTCTCCCAGATACCAAGCCAAAACGCGCAGTTATGGCTGAAATCACACTCAAAGGACTAGGTGGTTTGAACAACAAGTTAAGTTCATTACTTCAAAATCGTATTTTAGGTTTTGATAAAGCTAATCAATCTTGGACTCATTAATGAAGACGCAAAAATTTAAAGAACTATTTAAAGCATCAACCTTAGCTTTACTCATCTCTACATCGTTATCGGTTTATGCAGCACCTAAAGATCAAATCATTGCCATTGTTGGTTCTACAGCAATTTTAAAAAGCGATTTAGACCAAGGCGTTGCTGAAGCTGCACATAAGTTCCAAGCACAAAAAAAAGAACTCCCGCCGCAAATTATTTTGCAACAGCAAGTGCTCAATCAGCTCATCACCCATGACGCACAACTTGAGCAAGTGAAAAAATATGGTTTAAAAGCTGATGAAAAAAGCTTAAATGAAGCTGTTCTTAAAGTCGCTCAGCAGTCTGGTTCTAATTCTTTAGAAGCTTTCCAACAAAAGCTAGATAGCGTTGCGCCCGGAACATATGAATTATTACGTGATCGTGTTTCCGAAGATTTATTGATTCAGCGTCTCAGTCAACAACAAGTCATGTCTCGTATTAAAATTACCGATCTTGATGTTGAAAACTTTTTAAAATCACCTGAAGGTCAAGCTGCTGTTGGAAGCCAAGCACATGTCCTACATATGCGTATATCAGGTAATGCCCCTGCGGATGAACTGGAGGCAGTTGCCAAATCTGTTCGTACTGATTTAAAAGGCACAGATGATGTAAAAAGTTTAGAGAAAAAATTCAGCACTGCTCAAATCAAAGTAGATGGTGCGGACATGGGCTTTCGTCCACTTTCAGAAATCCCAACTGAACTTGCTGCCCGAGTAAGCTCTCTTGAACCAGGACAAACCACTGAGTTGGTCCAAGCGAAAGATGGTATTCATGTTTTAAAACTACTTGAAAAGAAATCAAATGAGCAAAAAGCACTTGTTCCACAGTTTGAAACTCGTCATATTCTCATTAAAACTTCCGAAGTAGTTAGCCCTGAAAACGCTAAACAAATGATTGAGAGTATCTATAACCGTCTCAAAGCGGGTGAAGATTTTGCAACACTTGCATCAACATATTCGAATGACCCCGGTTCAGCACGTGATGGTGGTAGCTTAGGATGGGTCAGCCCAGGCATGATGGTTCCTGAATTTGATAAAATGATGCAAAGTGCGACAGTCAACGAAATCAGCAAGCCATTCGAAACCCAATTTGGTTGGCATATCCTGCAAGTCACTGGCAAACGTCAACAAGATATGACTTCTGAATATCAAAAACGTATGGCTCGTCAAATTTTAGGGGAACGCCAATTTGAATCAGAATATGACAGTTGGTTAAGAGAGTTGCGTGCCAATACTTATATTGAAATTAAAGATCCAAGTTTAGATCCAAAGAAAAATCAAAATTAAGTATCAAATAAAAACCAGTGCTTTGCACTGGTTTTTTTATGCCCTAAGAAAAATCAATATTTTGAACTGAGGCTTGACAATAGTGGCTAAAACAAACCCGTTACTGAATCATGAAATCTAATTCTTTGGATAACCACCAATCATGGTTAAAGGTAAAATCTTGAAATCATAGCGCTGATTTTTTCTATCGTACCATACCCATATAAATGCCAATGTGAACGCCTTAAATAGCGGCTTCTTTTCCTTTATTTTGTCTGTTGTTTCTTTTCATCGTCTAATTCTTCTTGCGTACAATATCTCGGAACAATTTTCATTTTTGGTATGTCAAAATATTCATCACAAATTTCTCGTCCATTTTCATCCGTTCTACGGTATAACTTTTTCTTTTGTTCTTCAGTCATGATGTCTAAATGATTATAAAAATACATATGATCAATCACTTCTGGTTCATTAAAACTTGTACTTAATTCAATGCCAAAAGACTCGCCTTTTTGGTTGTCATTACAGTACGCTGTATAGTTATAACTCACGCTTGTTCCTGCACGAAACTTATCCCTGACCTCATCATGCATTGGATAAGCACCCACGAGTACACTATCCACCTCAATCGCGTCTCTAAATATCGTTCTCACTTGTTTTGTATCTGGTTTTTTTAACTCTTCTTCGATTTCTGCATCTGTTTCTTTACGAATATCATGTGCAGGACGCTCTAAACGAAATCTAAAACTATCGATTTTTTTATCCGCTATTCTTTCAACCAAACGAACACCGATATCATCATATATATAAATATTAATTCGATTGACACCATCTACACTTTCAACTTTACGATAATTTTTCCCTAATGCTTTAAGCCATGGATCAACGCCTGAACTCATATATAAATCCGTACCATTATAATTAATCGCACAACCATGAACCTTAAACTGACGTTGTGGATTTATTTTCTTTATAAAACCTTCTGTTTCAGTGTCTTGCTTTGTCGTAGACTGACCATTACTACAACTGATACACAGTAAAAGAGGTAGAAATAGCGCAAGTTTTTTTTGAAATATATGCATTATTTTTTTAAAGGATAATTTTCACATCCTCCCCCAATAATAGGATCATCTCTATCCGGACCTTCACAAAACTCTTTCCGCTGTCTTTCTTTTTCTTCATCACTAATTATGTCAAAATAATTATAAAAATATATATGATCAATCACTTCAGGATCATTAAAACTGGTACTTAACTCAATATAAAAATATTTACCTTGTTGGTTGTCATTACAGTCCGCTGTAAAGTTATAACTCACCCCTGTTTCTGCACGAAACTTATCCCTGATCTCATCATGCATTGGATAAGCACCCACGAGTACACCATCCACCTCGATGGCATCTTTAAATATACTTCTAACTTGCTCAGTATCTGGTTTTTTTAACTCTTCTTCGATTTCTGCATCTGTTTCTTTACGGATATCATGTATAGGGCGCTCTAAACGAAATCTAAAGCTGTCTATTTTTTTATCGTTTTTCCGTTCAACTAAACGAACACCGATATCATCATATATATAAATATTAATTCGATTAATTGGATCTACAGTTTCGACAACCCGATAGTTTTTCCCTAACGCTTTAAGCCAAGGTTCAACAGCTGAATTCATATATAAATCTGTACCATTATAATTAATCGCACAGCCGTGGACCTTAAACTGATGTTGTGGATTTATTTTCTTTATAAAACCTTCTGTTTCAGTATCTTGCTTTGTGGTAGACTGACCATTACTACAACTAATACACAGTAAAAGGGGCAGAAATAACGCTAGTTTTTTTTGAAATATATGCATTATTTTTTTCCACCCTTCATCATATCTAAACCTTTTTGGACCGATTCTGCTGCTTCATCAATTTTTTCTTGCGCCGCTTTAGCACCTTTATACGCACCCTGTCGGGTCGTATCCCAACCTTTTTGCAGCGTGCCATCACTAGCCTGATTGACTTTGTCCTTATTTTGTCTTGCCCATTGCTTAACACTTTCATCCATCCAATTACAACGGCTTGGATGTCTAAAATAACTTTTTGCCGTATCTAATACCACTTGTTTATTTGTCGCAGTTGGCTTTAATTTCATTTTCTCTTTGTCTGGTCTTGGCTTTATTATTGAGCAGAAGCTTTTTCACATGGTTGATACATTTTTAAAATCACTTCTATATAAAAAAGCTTTATAAATTTATAGACTTACTCGAAATCCATTTTTTCACAGAGTTTTTGTAGTTAATGAAAAGCCATAATTCATTTTTTTTAAACGAATAATCAATAACCTTAACTCGATCATTTTTAACTAAATAAGACGTTCTCATTTTAAAATCATTCCCTAATTTATCATATAAAAAACCTTTTGATTAATTGATATAAAGCCATCATCAATATTGCATATTCTTTCCAAGACATTTTTTTGTTAACAAGATATTTAACTAAATTTTGATTACTATTTTTAGTTAATGGCACACAAGTAGATAATAAATATGAAAGTTTTTTATCATCATAAAATTTATTATTAATATTTTTAATGGTTCTAATATATCTTTGATCAGTTTGAGGAGTGGCAGATAACAATAATTCTGATATCAAATAAGTTCCTTGTGAAAATTTAACATCATAAGTTGATATAATTTTGTTACATGGAAAGAAAAAATATGTTTTTTCCTCAACTCCAGCTAACAGAGTTTTTTGATTATTGTCTATAAATGAACATTGTCTTTTATCTTTTTCATGAACGTACTTTACATTAGCAAAGCTAAATTGTATGGAAGTAAAAGCTATTATTAAAAGGACAAACAGTAGTTTTTCTCATTTAATAAATATCCTATGGCAGTTTAGCAGGGTTATTTTTAAATACGTCATACGCTTTTTTCATTTTCGTATCATAAGAATTTTATAATATTTACTACCATTGTATCTTTTTTTAAAAAATTTATCATAGCCAAGTATTTTTTCCATGAGTAATGAAATTATTTTCAAGCATAAAATTTCACTATAGAGATCTCCTGATAAAGTTTTAATGAAAATTAAAAATTCATTAGCAAACATTCTAATTTTACATTGAATAGATGCTACTTTATGAAAAAATATTAATCATATAGATTGTCGCAATTTATTTCTTTTGCTTTTTCACTATCAAATTCTGCTTTACACTTTACAAGTTCATAATAACCATTCCTATTTAATTTATATTCCAATATTTTTTTTGGATTACCTAGTGATTTTGTAATTATTGTATTTGGTAACTTTCTATTTTTTTCACTAAAATTCATACTAAAAGATAATGGAGCGTCTAATATTTCACAATACAGACTGCTTCTTTTTTCCACAATAAAATGCTCTGGTGAATTATTTGCTGTTTTATCTTTAATAAATATTAGGTTTGAATTTTTAGTACTTTTTACTAAAATATTTTCATCTTCATTAAAGTTATCACCAAATTTATGTGTCAAATATATATTAATATTTTTAAAACATTTATTTTCATCTGCATGTGCGTTTGCAAATGAAAATAATAATAAAAAGCATAATAAATATCTAAATAAAATCATAGTTAACTTTTCCACTCATTGTTAATTTTATAGAAGTATTTAGAGGCCAACGTTTGAGTTCAGCACTCATGGCAGGATATTTATAATTTTCTTCACCTGTTTTTAGCTCATCATCTAATAATATATTTTTTAAATATTTGGCGTATTCTTGTCTTTCCTTATAACCATTGCTACCACCATTTAATAGCCAACAATTAAATCCAATAGATATTTCATCATAATCGCAATCTGCAACTCGATTCATGTTGGAAGTACCTCTAAATGTTTTTGACACCCAAAAATATCCACTAGCTTCAGATGCATGATTAAAATCAGTTTCTATAATATTAGGGTCAAATCTAGGAAACCATTTTTCACTTTCTCCAGTATCAGCATTTTTATGTACAGAAGTTTTGGTTATTCTGCTATCATGATAATTTCCATTATGCAGTGGAAGTGCTTTAAATTTACCATACCCACTATAATTTGGAAAAGCCCAAGTTAATTGATGAAAGCCTCGACCATAAAATGCCCCATAAACATTAGCACGCCCTTTACCATATTCAGTTAGGGTTTGAAACAAATCAATTTCAATAAAAGTTTGAGTTAAATTATGTGCATATCTTTTATGTGACCCACATGAGTATTTATTAATAAAATGGTTATAAAAGATGTAATATTTTTTTACTCTATTAATTGCTTCGTTAAATGAAATATTACCCTTGGATTGTGTTTTTCGAGGAATACATCTAGCAAACTCTTCATTTGATAAAAAAGTACATTTTCTAAAATGCTTAATAAACTCTCTAGGATGAAAATGCCAAACTTTATCTTTTGCTGGTAACTCAGGAACCTGATCCCAAAAACTTAAAGCTTTTACATATTGCTTAAACTTTATGAAATCATCTTGAGTGAGTGGATTTGTGTTTTCAGCACTTTTTGTAGTTACCCAACTATATTGACTATCTACAAGTGACTCGCTCCACTCCGTAGGAAATTGACAAATAGCCTTACTAAGTCGAGCTTTGACTTCTCCATTTCCAAGCATTGATTTTAATTCAGCGTTTGTATTTATCCTATCATGATTATCATCAAGCCAACTTTTTAATTTTTCCGAATTACATTGGCTATCGGGAGTAGGGTCATCGTTAAATAAACGCCATCCAACCCAATGAGGAAAGTCACCATCACTAAACTTTTTAATTGCTGATGTATTTAAATTAACATAACCTTCTTTATTATCAGGTAAAGGAATTCTATGCCAATGTGCTATAGACGATACGTTACTTGGCTCAATTGCTATATCCAATATACGACCAAATCTAAATAATTCAAAAATTGCACTATGAGATGTAGTAGTTGTCACAAAATTTTTGGAATATTTATATAAATCATATTCATACTCTTCACGTTCATTTTTATCCTTATCAGTTAGTTTGTACTTTACCAACAATGGTTGTGTTCTTTGTTTTTGAAAAATCCCATTTCCAAGCTCCTTATAAGTTTGCGTATAAGCTTTACCATTTCTAAAACTTAAACACATAAATAAAGCCATATTTGACGTATAAACTTCATTTATTGCATTAGCTTCTTTGTAAAATTTAGTACCTGACGGTAAATAAAAATGTATATCTCCATAAACTACATCCTTGCGACCATCAGAACTTATATTTAATTCAGGAGTGCTTCGCCCTATTATTTTTTCTAAATTGGATTGATCACAAACAATCTCAAAATGCATTTTATTTTCATTTTGGTGTTGCCCAACTAAACCAATTTTTTGTTTCCGATATATTTTTCTTCCTTTATCTAGGCTAACTTCAATCTGCCTTAGGTGCATATAAATCGAAAAATATTTTACTTTAACATTGTTCCCAATCTCAGTTTCATGTTCTATAACAACACAGCCTTTATTTGATTTAGCCCCATCATAATCAACCAGATCAGTATCCTTTCTAGCATAAATCACTTTTCCATCTGCGATGGCTCTGGCAACATTATTATTACCATTTGCTATTTGATGATAGCCACCATGCCAAGCCAAAGTATCCAGAACTGGATACTCATTTGCAGATGATTCTACGGGCATTATCGAGTTTATCCAATCTTCATCAGATTGATTCGTATTAGGTTTTAAAATAGGAGGACTAATAATCATTTTTAATCTCAAGAAAATTTCTTTTTTGTTGTTACTTTTGGTTCAGATGGCAAGTTTGGTGTATTTGCTTTAACTTTAGCGCCACTAGTAAACTTATGCTGCCCAGACTTTACTTCAAACAAACCACCTGTGGTTGCAAACACCCCCGAACCATTGAGTTTTAATTCCGTGCCATCACTGATCAATTTAATTTCTTTAGGACTAATGATATAAATCGTATCTTCAGTCGAAATAATTTGAATACCTTTACGCGCAATCAAATCTGCACCATCACTATGCGCTTTTATTTCAACCTTGCCTTTTGCAGCATAAAGTCTTGCACCTTCTTGCGCAGCAAATAAACTGATCTTGTTTTTTGCATGTGCTATAAGATTCTTTTGGCTACTCAGATTTATACTGTTGCCTGCGCTCTGGCTAATTTGCCCATCTGCTGAAAGATGAAGGTCGCTATTGGTCGACATTGCTATAGAGTTTGGTGAAGCCAGTAGCATTAAAGCTTGTTTAAATGCATCTGCTTTGTCTTTTTCACCTTTTTCTATTTGATTAAGGAAGTATTTTAAATTATTTAAAACTTCCAAAGGATCAGTTTGTTGATGCTTAGCAACTTCACTTAAAGCTTTGGAATTATTGAGACTATTTTCTAACTGACTTTTGGCTTCGCTTGTATCTAGATGATTACCTAATGCCTCATCTTGTGCATGGGTACACAGCAGTAAGCCTTGTCCTGCGCGTACCGCACCCCATTGATCCGTTCTTAGCTCAAAGCCTTCTCCTCGACCTTCGCTGCTATCTGTCTCTTTTGGGTGACTGAGGTTGCCAAGATTGAGTTGAGTTGCTCCATGACTGCTGTGTAACTGACTACTGATCTGGTTGGTAGTGTCGTCAAATCTCAGTTGGTTATAGCCATTGCCTTGGTATTCTCGACTTTTAATCCCTGCCAACTTCTTGGTATCGGGTAACTTGCCTTTGTCATCAAACTTGGTTGGATAAAGGTATCCTTCATGAATACGTCCCACCACAAAAGGTCTATCAATATCCCCCGCAAAGAAGTCAACTACGACCAACTCTCCAATACGCGGTAAGAAGCGTGCTCCATAGTCTTCACCTGCCCACGGCGTGAGTACATCGACCCAAGCTGAGTCGGTATCATTGTCGTTCGCGCCTGCACCACCATCATGGCTGTGGTCTTCATTGCGGGTAAAGAGGAAGCGAACCTTGATACGTCCCCATTCATCCACATGGATTTCTTCTCCACTTGGACCAACCACTCTCGCTCGCATTGGATGGGCTGCGGGTCTTTGGGTTAAGGGATTATACTCAGGAACAACCGTAATATTACGCCGTTGTAGAATGAGCTGATTGGCTTGGCGTTCTTCGCTATTGTTTGTGGTGATATTGCTGATTTGCCAATGGCTTTGTTTTAACAAAGTGTCGACTTGATTGCTCAGATCTTTGGGTAAATTATTTTGGTGATAAAAGGTTTTGGATAAAATCAGAAATTGCCGATCGGCAGAATCTTTTTGATCGATTTGAGGATGCCCTTTTAGCTCAAAGTGATAACCCACCTGCGCATCTCGTACGGTCGATATTGCCGTGAATTGTTTGGCTTGGGCATCGTAGTAGTTGCTGAGGTTTTGGTTAAAGCGTTCGATCTGACTGTTGCTTGATGGCGTTGCGCCATCTTCTCCATTTAAATCTTGAGTCCATGCAGGGCTAAAGTGCCATACTTGTTCTAAGCCTAGACTGGCGTTATCGTACTGGTCACTGTGCTGATATTTGCTTTGTACATTGCCTGCACCTTCTTCGGTTTCAAGAATATCTGCTTGCCAACGGTGGATATGTACCGATGTCGGTTGAAGTGAACGTTGTCCTGTAAAATTGATAATCGAATCGCGAGTCTCTACAGCCGAACTTCGATGAAAGCGGATCGTGCGTCGTTCTAAACTTTTATATTGAGTATTGTCATCAATCAATCGAAGCTTTTGAGGCTGGATGGGTTCATTAAAATGAGACACTTTAAGCTGTGCTTCATCAATTAAACTCGTCACACCTTCCGATGCTAGAAGCCTTTGAATAAGGTCTATATCTCGTTCATTATTCTGCATAATGAAGGGTCGAATATCGTAATCTTTAGTTAGACCGCTTTTATCCAAAGTCAAACTAGAGGCAAACAGTGGAGATCTGTCTCGCCATTCATTAAATATAACTTCGACTACCTGTAAAGCAGACATATTCATAAATACGCGCGAGTTTCTACGCTGTTTCCATAGTGCGGTTGGATCTTCAACCGTGAGGCGATAAATCGTCAAAGCACCATCTGAGGCACCCACCTCAGCTTTGGAGACAATTCCTGAAATACGATTGATTTCGGAGCGATCATTGACCACATCAATGGCTACACGACAGCCAATAAAGCGTTTTAATGCAATATCGTTCAGCGTAGATAGACAAATCAGTTGTAAGTTCATCCCATCATTGATGGCATGTATCCCATCAACACGTTGTAAAAATACCCGTTGATGAAGATCAGTATTTGAAAAAGACACATGGATAGCACGCTTTTGAGCAGTAAGACCCAATTTTTCCAAAGCAAAATAAATATTATTAAACATGAGTTATTGTGTAGTTGTTCTAAATTAAACATACTCTACAAAAAAGATCATATTTTGTCCATATTTAATTTTATCTAAATAATTTTCTATATCACCTTGTGTTTCAGGTTTTTTTATAAGTTTATAAGAATAGTACACTTGAAAGTAATTAAACTGCATTCTTTCACAGCAAATAAAGCAACACTTTATTTTTACTCATATATCTTCGCTCAACATGATGACTTTCATGCCGCTTCACGATAAAAAAGATGATCAATCATTTAAAAGTGCAAATAAATAAATGACCAAAATCTTCTAATACTTTATATAAAAAATATAAAGTTCATAGGCTATTAAGGATCAGAATATTTAACTATTTCTAAATTTATTATGATGAAATGATTATTAAAATCTACATTTTAGTACAATCATGAGCCAAAATTTAATTTACGGCCCCTAATAGTAATCGCTAAATAAAAAACCGCAAAATGATTAATATTCAATCATATTGCGGTTTTTTTAATGCATCAAGAGACTGTTAAAACAGTCTCTTTTTCACAATCAATTTCTACATTTAGAAATTAACGATTGTTTTCATCTTCTTGTGAATCTTCAAATTTACCTTCGCCACCAAAGTCAGAACCTTGACCACCGAAGCCACCTTGACCGCCGAAGCCACCTTGACCACCGAAGCCACCTTGTTGACCACCGAAGCCACCTTGACCGCCGAAGCCACCTTGACCGCCGAAGCCACCTTGACCACCGAAGCCACCTTGACCACCGAAGCCACCTTGGCTACCAAAACCACCAGCTTGACCACCGAAGCCACCAGCTTGACCACCGAAGCCACCAGCAGCGCCTTGAGCACCAGCAGGAGCACCAGCAGGACGTGGATTACGTGCAGGTACAACAGTAGAAATCGCATGCTTATAAACCATTTGGCTTACAGTGTTTTTCAACAAAACAACATACTGGTCAAAAGATTCAATGTGACCTTGTAATTTGATACCGTTTACAAGAAAGATAGAAACCGGAATACGTTCTTTACGGAGAGAATTTAAGAACGGATCTTGTAAAGTTTGACCTTTAGACATTTTATACTCCAAAAAAAAATTTAAAATCAGCGCAAAAACTGCCTTTATTTTTCAATTAAAATTTATAAAAAAGGCAGTTGTTAAATTTTGCTTTATCCGTATAAGTTTCGCAAGTCTTCTTGAGCTTGCTTTATCGTGAAATAAGTTTGAAAAGAGTGTAATTCTTGCAAAGAACGTAACCAAGTGTATTGACGTTTGGCTAATTGTCGTGTCGCAAATAGCGCTTTATCCTTCATTTCTTGCATTTTTTCTTGACTCAAATCACTGTTTTTTAAAAAATCTATCGCTTGACGGTAACCAACCGAGCGTGCTGAGGGTAAATTTTCATCGAGATCGTATTTTTTCATAAGGTATTCGACTTCATTCAAAAAACCGATTTCCCACATTTTTTCCAATCGCAACTCGATCCGTTTATGTAATTCTACTCTGTCAGGGACTAAAGCATAATTATGAAAATTGTAACGATAAGGTTGCTTTTTAGGCTGTTCTGCCTGTAATTGTGTAATTGGACGAC
This sequence comes from Acinetobacter sp. Tol 5, assembly GCF_019702905.1. Taxonomy (NCBI): domain Bacteria; kingdom Pseudomonadati; phylum Pseudomonadota; class Gammaproteobacteria; order Moraxellales; family Moraxellaceae; genus Acinetobacter; species Acinetobacter sp. Tol 5. The sequence goes on from NZ_AP024708.1 coordinate 2,539,053, forward strand.
CTGTGATTTTGTAAACTTCTAAAGCACGAATAATTCGTTGTTTATCACTGACCTTAAACTTTTCACCTGCCAGCGTATCTACTGATTTTAATTCATCATAGACTGCCTGCCAGCCCTCAGTTTCGCCTTTTAACTCAATCGCAGCGCGAATCTCATAATCAGCACTCGGTAGGTTATTGGAAAGACCTTCAAGCAATGCCTTGAAGTAAAGCATTGTTCCGCCCACCAAGATGGGTGTTTTTCCTTTTGCATGAATATCATCAATCAAACGACTTGCATCTTCAACAAACTCTGCCGCAGAATAAACTTCTAATGGTGTAATAATATCAATTAAATGATGCGGATAACGCTCCTGTTCCGCTTTTGTTGGCTTAGCTGTTCCAATATCCATCTCTTGATAAACCAGTGCAGAATCCACAGAAATTAACTCATAATTCCCCTGTTCATATAATTCACATGCCAAAGCGGTTTTTCCACTTGCAGTTGGTCCCATTAAATTGATGACGGGCAATTGATTCGACATGTAAAACTACTCTCCTCGAGCAAATAATTTATCCAGTTGTGAAAGTGGAAATGCACGCCATGTTGGTCGACCATGATTACATTGGCTGGCAAATTCTGTTTGTTCCATCTGACGCAATAAAGCATTCATTTCAGACAGGCTTAGCATGCGGTGTGCTCTTACTGCACCATGACAAGCCATACCTGCCAAAATTTGATCTCGCTTTTGTTGAAGTGCTTGTGCTTCATCGTTCGGGTCAAGATCATTCAGCAATTCAGGAACTAAAGCACCAAAGTCAGCTTTATGTAAAATTGCAGGTACGCCACGGACAATGACCTGATCATCCCCATACTGATCTATTTCCAAACCTAAACGCTCAAGTTGAGGTTTTAAATCATCAACACGTGTGGCCTGCATACGTGTAATTGAGATCACTTTAGGAATAAGCAATTGTTGAGAAGTCCAAAACTCAGGTTTGTCCCATGCAGATTTCATCTGTTGTAAAAGAATACGTTCATGCGCAGCATGCATATCCACAATAATCAATCCTTCAGTATTTTGCGCAAGGATATAAATACCGTGCAATTGTGCAATAGCAATACCTAAAGGATATTCATCAACCTGTGGTTGATTAGACTTATTGACAATTTGCTGTACAGACTGATCATAAGAGGCTTGATCTGTGAGTGGTTGATCCAATTCGGCAATATCACTATTTTCACGGAGCGGTGCCAAATAGCTCTTTAAGGCATTATTGAGCTGCTGTGACCCATGATACTGCTGTTGGGGCTGATTTGCAGCATAATGTACAGTTTGCGGTTGTGTATGGCTAAAATCTGTTAAACCATCATTGTACATGACCTGAGCATGGCTATTGCTTAGGCTATTTTCATGCTCTTGCTGTTGATTGACATTCTCTGATACTGAGCGATCACGATGAAGTTGAAACTGCTCTTGATAACGCGGTTGAGGTTGTTGCCAATGATTTTGTTGAGATTCCTCTTGTTTCATTGCCGAAGCTAATTCTGCTGTCGCTGTTTGAAATTTTGACAGGGTTTCTTTAGCAAAATGGCGTACAAACTCGTGCACTTCACGCTGATTTAAAAAACGAATTTCATGTTTCGTAGGATGGACATTGACATCGATATTTTCAGGGTCAACTTCTAAAAAAAGCAAATATGCAGCATGTTGATGTCCGTGGAGAATACCATCGTATGCCATGCGTAACGCGTGTGAAATGGTTTTATCTTTAACAATGCGTCCATTCACATAAACATATTGCAAATCCGCTTGGGCACGAGCATCTGATGGATGTCCCAACCAACCTGATAAACGCATACTAATACTATCAGCATCAATCCAATAAGCATTTTCAGTAAATTGACGCCCCAATAATTGCTGTACACGTTGGAATCGTAACTCGCCACTGTCAGCAATAGGTAAATTCAAACGAATATTATCGTTATGTTCCAACACAAAACGTATATCAAAATGAGTCAATGCCATACGGCGGACAATTTCTTCGATATGTCCAAATTCAGTTCCTGGCTTTTTTAAGAATTTGCGGCGTGCCGGTACATTAAAAAATAAATCCTGAATACGAATATGTGTGCCTTGTTGCGCTGCAACTGCCTGTATATCCTGATGATCAAACGCCGTACCATTTACTTCAAGCTGATAGCCAACACCTGAATCATCTTGGCTGCTGGTTAAGGTTAACCGAGAAACAGCAGCAATCGATGCCAGCGCTTCACCACGAAAACCTAAACTTACTATTGCGTGTAAATCTTCAGCAGACTGAATTTTACTGGTTGCGTGTCGTGTTACGGAAAGCGCCAAATCCTCAGGATGAATGCCTCGCCCATTGTCAATAATTTCAATGAGCGTACTCCCTCCATTAGCAACACGAACAATCAATTCAGTCGCACCGGCATCAATTGAGTTTTCAACTAACTCTTTAACCACAGAAGATGGGCGTTCGATTACCTCGCCTGCTGCAATTTGGTTCGCCAATGCTGGATTTAAAGTTTGGATACGTCTTAAACTGATATCTTCATGTTGCATTCAATTCACCTGATCATTAAATGAATCTAAAAACGAAATTTTTTATAGTTAGAATTTAACTGAATTAAAAGTGCATTAATTCTTGAACTAACTGAGAAGATGTACTTTCTATGCTCACTTCACGCACAGTTTCATCTGCTCCTTTTAAGATCGTAATGACATGATCAGCTTTTGGAATTTCATCTCCGCCTTTCGAAGGCCACTCAAATAAGAATAATGCATCTGTTTGGTCTAAATAATCACGTATTCCCATTAATTCTAATTCATAAGGATCATTTAAACGATACAAGTCAAAATGAAATACATCCTTAGCTTGAATGCTATAAGGCTCCACCAATGTATAGGTTGGACTTTTAACTGCACCTTGATGCCCTAAGCTTTGCAACCAATAGCGCGTTAATGTTGTTTTACCCGCGCCAAGATCACCGATGAGATAAATTACGCCTTTTGCAATATGTTGCGCCAGTTTTTGCGCTAACTTTTGAGTGTCTTGTTCATTGCTTAGACTTAATTTAGAGGAATACTGCATAACGCTCACAACATGATTCAAACCAGACAATATGATAGCATTGCACGACTTTAAAACCTATGTTGCATTGTTGAGAAATCATGTTTTGACCTATTCAAGCTGACTTCAATAGCAATTGCAATCTTAATGACATCCAGTATCACCATGAAACAATATACTTCTCTTTCTGACTTTCAACCACCAATGAGGGATGGTGTAACAGCATCTAAAGTATATTTACCTCAATTAGAAAAATCCCCGCAAAGTCTATTTGTATTTTTGTGCGAGCACTTTCCACATATTACTGCCAATGCATGGAGGCAGCGTTTTGATGATCATTTAATTTTGGATATGCAAGGTCAAACCCTCAGTATAGAGCACCCTTATATCGAACATACTCATATTTATTATTATCGTTTTCTCAACCACGAAATTCAGGTGCCATTTCAGGAAAAAATTCTTTATGAAAATGATGATCTACTGGTGGTTGATAAACCCCACTTTCTAACCATTAGCCCATCAGGACAATATATTCAAGAGACCCTTTTAGTTCGCTTAAAAAAAACCACCAATAATGCAGACTTGACACCTATACATCGTTTAGACCGTGAAACAGCTGGAGTCGTGTTATTCTCCAAGCGTCCACAAACTCGTGGTATTTACCAGCAAATGTTTGCTGATCGTCAGGTAAAAAAGACCTACCATGCCATTGCCGCTTATAACCCAAACCTCAGCTTCCCATGTCAGGTTGCATTAAGAATGGAGAAAGGTGAACCTTTCTATACCATGAAAGTAACCGAAGGCATAACCAACTCACAAACTGAAATTCATCTTATTGAACATGATCAGGTATGGGCTAAATATTTATTAAAACCAATTACAGGAAAGCAGCACCAACTACGTGTACATCTCAATTGGCTGAATTTGCCCATCAAAAATGATCCATTTTATCCAACTGTATTGCATAAAGATCCTCATGATTTCTCACAACCTTTACAACTTTTAGCCCAGAAAATTGAGTTTATTGATCCGATTACAATGCAAGCGTTATGTTTTTGTTCTGCCTATGAATTGACACTGTAATGTTGACGTAATGACAAATATAGGACTTTTTGATGATTAGAGATTGAAATTACGCAAGCTTTGATTAAAATAGGCATTCAAACTTAAATTTTGTTTGGTTAACATTCATGAGAAAAACCGAAGTTTATCAAGTACGCCTTGATTCACAAGAAAAAAAACTTGCTTTTGCCGTTTTTAAACAATTAGGCATCACCCCTGCTCAAGCAGTTCGACTTTTTTTTAAACAAGTCGTAATCACCAAATCTATTCCATTTGCAATTGAAAACCAAAATATCAATATGGACCAGATATTAAAATTAAGAAAACTCAAGCAAGAACAACAGAATGGACAAACAAGTACTGCTGTTGACTTAAGTGATGATGACGAAGATTTGTTTGCAGAGTTAAATGCGATCTTGGGGGAAAGTGACAAAAATTAACAGTGTCGCAATTTTAAACAATTCATTTACTTTAATTTTCTATTTTTTAGTTATGCTCTTTTGCAAAGATAAAAAATCATTGCAAGGAGTATATAAATGATCGTGAGACGCGCGACCAAAGAAGATTTAGATCAACTTGCTGTTTTATTTGATGAATATCGCCAATTTTATGGTGCATCTTCCAATCTTAAACAATCTCTTGATTTTCTTAAACAACGTTTTGAGAATAAGGAAAGTGTTATCTTTATTCATGTAAAAGATGATGTTTTTACAGGTTTTGTTCTACTTTATCAGGGTTTTACATCTGTATCCTGTTCTAAATACTATATTTTAGATGATGTATATGTCACTCCGGTTTATCGCAGACAAGGTTCTGCCAAACAGCTGATTGATACAGCCATTCTATTTGCAAGACATGAAGATGCACAGCGTATTAGTTTAGAAACACAAAAAAACAATTACCATTCCCATCAATTGTACGAACAAATGGGTTTTGTCAAAGATAACGAGTTTCAAACCTATCATTGTTTCTTGAAGTAATTCTATTTCTTGCAGGCGTTTTAGTTTTAACACTAAAAGGTGAATTTTGGATTATTAATGCTGTTAGATTGTCAGATGAAGTGCAATAAAGCTTTCATTGCCACAGTTTATATCTCAAAAGTTTAAATAGATTTGTTTAGGCAATACTGTACTCTTATGCTGTAAATAAAGCAGTGCTTTGTTTATGCTCATATACCCCGCTCAACATGGCGACATCCATGTCGCCTCACGATACACAGAATATTGATGATTCAAAAGTGCAAAATAAATGAATCACCAAATTTTCTAGTAAATTATATAAAAATCATAAAGTTCATTAGGTATGCATGATTAAAATCCAGTCACTTGTATGAATAATCAGGCGGTTTGACCATAGTCTATCTAAAACTAATCATCAGTGAAGCCTCAGACTTTGCTAACTATGATTAAACTTCAGATAAATCCTCTGATTTATTTTTTGCAGCCACCACTTGAGCTTCATTTAGATATAGCCATTCTCCTTCAGGCAAATCATTCAGTACCAATTGTCCTACTTGGGCACGATGTAAACGCTCAACTTTGTTGCCTACCGCAGCAAGCATTCGTTTCACTTGATGATAAACACCTTGATGTACAGTTATTTTTAACGCATGTTCAGCAAGACGTTGTACATCTGTTGCTGCAAAAAGCCCTTTTTCATTACGCAGTTCAACGCCTTGTTCAAGTTGTTGAATTTGCTCATCCGTGATCGGATCAACAGTTTGTATTTGATAAACTTTAGGCACATGCTTTTTAGGATGCGTCAAGGCTTGTAAAAACTGACCATCATCAGTGAATAGTAATAAACCTGTGGTATCCTGATCTAAGCGCCCTACACTTTGTAGACCACGATTCATCAATACATCATCAAACAGATCAAAAACACTGAAATGATGAGTAGATTGATGTGAACATTCATAATTCTGCGGTTTATTTAAAGCGATATAAACGTGTTCTCGATATTGAAATGTTTGCTGATACACCGAAAATTCTAAATGATCTAAATCAAGTTTAAACTTTGGATCAGTAATAACCTCGTTTTGAATTTGAATTGCACCATTCTTGATTAATTGCTGGCAATGCTTTCTAGAACCAAAACCTTGTGATTGCAACATTTTTTCCAAAAACATAAATTAATACCTTAAAAATTCACGACACAGTTTAAAGTATCGTGAATCGAAACCCAATCGAGATTCGTATTTTATCAGCATGATCACTTCATCATGCATAGACACTAGCCACCAAATACAAATGATTTATGTACTGCTACCCCAGCCATTGCACCATCAGCAACAGAGAATGCAACAGAACCACCTGAACGTGTGATGTCCCCACATGCGTAAATGTTTTTTAAATTGGTCTGCTTTGTAGCATTGGTTAAAATTGCTTCACTATATTCATTACGATCTATATCCAAACCTAGTTTTCTAATCCAAGGTGAATTAATTCGCATAAAAGTAGAGACAAATAATCCATTCAATTGAGTTTGGTCACCATTTTCAAATTTCAAATCACAGTGATTTTCGATCTTGGCGATTTTACGAGTATCTAACTTCACATGGCGTTGATTTAATTGCTCCAAAATTGCAGGCTCGATTATATCAATTGAAACTGCAGCATTGAGGAATAATGTTGTATTGCCCCAATCAGGTAGCATTAAAGCCATATGAAGAGAATGCGAACCAGAATATAACATCCCGAGTTGACCAAGATTTAATTCATAGCCGTCACAGTATGGACAATGGAATACACTCTTTCCCCAACGCTCAGTCAAGCCTTCTATTTCAGGTAAATCATCTTTCACACCTGCTGCAATAATCAATTTTTCAGCTTGAATCATGTCGCGCTTATTATTTTCATCTTCTGTAAAAACCTCATAATCATCATTCATTGCCTGTACGTCGATCACAGATGCATTCAACCAAGTAATGCTTGAATATTTTTCTAACTGTTGCTTTGCTTCCGCAATGATTGCTGAAGGCTCCTGTCCATCTCGGGTCAGAAAATTATGCGAATGCGCCGCAAACCGATTTCTACGTAAACCCGCATCTACCACCAATACTTTTTTTCTAGCTCTTGCTAAAGGTAAAGCCGCAGATAAACCTGCAAAACTTCCACCAATGATCATCACGTCATATTTCATTTTTAAACCCATATATGTAACTTTTAAAGTTACTATATTGCCTTATTTTTAAAATTGCAACTTTTGATGTTACAATTAATACTAAATTAAGGAGTGTGTATATCATGCGCAAAGACAGTAAACTTTCCCGGATGTTGCATGTGCTATTACATATGGCACGTGAAAAAAAACCATTCACATCCGAACAGATTGCAGTAATGCTCGACACCAATCCTGTTGTGATTAGACGTACTATGTCGGGTTTAAAAAAAGCGGGATTTGTACATGCAGATAAAGGACCCGGCGGTGGTTGGACATTAATCCAAAATTTAAATGAAATTTCGTTATATGATATTTATCAGGCTGTCGGCGAACCCACCATTTTTGCCATGGGGAATGAGCAAGAAACGCCCAACTGTCTTGTTGAACGTGTGGTAAACACTGCTTTAAATCAAGCAATGCTAGAAGCGCAAAACATTTTAATACAGCAACTTAAATCTACAAATTTAGCAAAACTTGCGCAAGATTTTGAGTACCAATGGAACTTATTGGAGAATAAACCTTTCAATATTTCAGCGCACTGATTTGCTTTTATTGAGAATTTTAATTCGAATAAATAGATCTCTTCACGCCCTACCTGTGTTGTTTTTAGTATAATGCGCCGCTGGAATGAATTGTAAATGATGAATATTAATGAGCCTTTCTAGTCTAGATCTAAATTTAATCGTGCTTCTTGTTTTATTGGCTTGTGGTATTTTCAGTCACAATACAGCAGTGACGATCGCTGCTGGCGTATTAATTGTCTTTCGAATCACACCATTAAGTGAGTTTTTTCCTTTATTACAAACTCACGGTCTGGAGGTCGGAATTATCATTTTAACAATTGGTGTTCTTACCCCGATTGCCAGTGGAAAAATTCCAGGCGATGTCATCCTAAAATCATTTATGCACTGGAAATCTCTGACTGCAATTGCAATTGGACTATTGGTCGCATGGTTAGGTGGTCGCGGAGTTTCCTTAATGACCAGCCAACCCAATGTCGTAGCAGGTTTATTGATCGGTACAGTAGCTGGAGTAGCATTACTGAGAGGTGTTCCTGTGGGTCCACTGATTGCAGCTGGCATCTTATCGTTATTGATTGGTAAATCTTAAAAATCTTCAAACAAAAAATTCTGAAAAATTTAAGCACATCCCATCATTGCCAGATATAGCTTAAAAATCATGCTGATGGGTAACTGTGTAATGTAGAGTAATCAATAGAACTGATTTTTTGCTACAAAGCATGTTCAATTGGTCAAGTTTTAACTTTTACTTCATTAATAAAATAATGACCCTCTGATTTTACTTGGATAAATCATAAAAATAAAATCTAACAAACCGCAAAAAATAATAAAAATATTAAATAAAATTAATAACATAATCAAATATCATACATTATCAACAGTACAAAAATTCATTCTAATCGTTGAATTTTCTTCCACCAAATCATGCTTTTTATTCGGTAATATTAAATAAATTATCGATCTCTCTAGCTAAACCTATTTAGAGCGGAAAAATTATTCTTAAATAACGAGATTCTTTTACCTTAAAAAATTTTTAAGTAATTTAAACTCAAGGCAGGGCTGTATTGAACATGACAAAAATTACAAAAGAAACCTTAGAACAACCTTCAAATACCCAGATTGTAAAAATACATAAGTATTTAGAATCAAGTATCCTTGATTATCGTGGTGATACTTTATTTAGCCGTATCTATCCCCTACTTGGAAAAGAAAGCATTATCTTATTGCATGGCGGACCGGGTTTTCCAAGTGACCTTACAGAAGTTATAGAATATTTCAAGCACCAGTTTCAAATCATTGTATTTCATCAAAGAGGTACAAAAAAATCCCCGTGTATAAGCGGAGATTACTCATTAGAGGCATATCTCAATGATATTGAAACGGTACGTAAATTTTATAAAATTGATAAGTTTCACTTATGGGGACATTCTTGGGGTGGACTTTACGCTCAAGTCTATACAGAAAAATATCCCGATCATTTACTCAGTCTGTTTTTATGTAACCCGGGATCTGGAACAAACACACAGTGGCAGCAAACTGAAAACGAAGTGATTCAATTCAATAAATCCAAGGTCAGTTCTTGGCAATGGACAAAAATGGGAATATATAGTTTTTTAGGAATGCTCGGTTTTGATAAAGCTTATCAACATCTCTTTAGACAAGTCATGAAAAACTATCATGCAGAATTTATCTCCACAGAAAATATTGAACAGACCGAAGATTTTTCTTTATTAAAAGCAAAAGCCATCAATAAAACCAGAGCTGAAATTATTAAATACCCACTGCTTAAAGGCTTAACCCAAGTTGATTTTAAAATTACCATCCTATATGGTGATCAGGACATATACACCAACAGCAAACATTTTGTAATTGATCGTTACCCGACAGCAACTGTCTTTAATGTTGTAAATTCTGGTCATTTACCTTGGTTACATCATTCCCAAGCCTATAAAGATATTTTGAGTAGTCACTATCAATAATCTCATGGAAACCCTCAGAGATTAAAATAGGGATTTACATTTATACATTCAAATTGATCACTTTACGAGCACGTTTATGTTCGTACATTTTAAGATCAGCGAACTCGATCAACTTATTCAGTTCCAATGCATCTTCAGGAAAAAATGCTAATCCGACGCTTGCCCCCATATTCAGTCTAACATTTTCAAATACAAACGGTAGTCCACATGCCTCTACAATACGATTCATCACTTTCTTTGCTAAATCTTGATCACCTAAGCTACTTAAGATTACCGCAAATTCATCACCACCTAAACGTGCCACTAAATCATCTTGCCGAGTAATACTTACAATACGCTTCCCTATTTCCTTTAACGCTTCATCACCTAAACGATGACCATATTGATCATTGATTGGCTTTAATCCATCCATATCAATCATCAATATTCCCAAAAGTTTTTGAGTACGTTTTGCTTTTTCTACCCCTTGTCTTAAACAGTCCAGAAACAAAGCACGATTAGCCAACCCAGTTAAAGTATCTTGCGTTGCTAATTTATATAATTCTTGCGCCCCAAATTTCGAAGCATGATACATTGCCGCGGCAATCAACTCCGACATCAGTGTCAATAAATTGATATCGGCGTCTTTAAATGCATTTACACGTTCTGAATAGATTTTTAAAACACCTATCGGTTCATCAGAATGAATCAATGGAACGACAGCCATTGAACGTAAACCAACTCGTCTACATGCCTCTCGATCAACACGCTCATCTACTTCACTGTCTTTACAATAAAGTGTGCGATTTTGAGCTATACACAACCCAGAAAGGCTAGAATCCATTTTTAAACGTAGACCCAGAAATGCAGTTGCACCATTCGATACAGCACGGTAAACCATATCCCCATGCTCAGCGAGTTCTACAATTGCCCCTTTGGCTTGAGTAATCAGTTGAACTTGTTCAGCCACCAATGTCATTACTGCATTGATGTCTAAACCCAATTTAGCAATTGCCGTCTGTGTTTGAATGACTGAAAGCAATTGCTTGGCTGTTGGTTGTTTCGTTTTAGACATACATCATCCTAGACGAGTTATACAATACAAGAAGAAATACACAGTGATCGCAATACTTCATCAATCATATTTTTCATTTTTGATTAACTGTAAAATATGAACGAAATACAATGAAGATGCATTAAAACTTCGAAACACATCTTATGATGATTCATATTTAAAGTATATTACTATGCTCACTAAATTCATGATGAAATACTCAATTTAACCTGTGCTATTGAGCTGTGTCAGCGTTTGATTGGCAATCATCCGTTACATCAACGTATAATTTAAAATAATGTGATTTCCTTAATATCATCTGAATACTTTTTAATCAAAAGCACCAATAAATACTCAATCTGTGCCAGATCATTCAGGATAAACCGTCAAATTTCTTTTAAGATGAAATAAGTTTTAAATATTCAAAGAATAATAAACAAAATGATTGAGCAAGAGGATGCCATCATCATCCAAAGCATTGAGCTATTGCTTGTACATTAAATCGAGATATTCTGAGGCTTTAGTTTGACCTTGCTTTGCTGCCGCTTTAAGCCAGTAAATTGCTGTCTGTTTATCTTCAGAAATTCCGAAATTCCCCATAAGCATCATGCCAGTTAAATATTGTCCATCTCTATCACCATTCTCTGCACTTTTTTTGAACCATTTATAAGCTTCTGCATAATTGCGCTTATCACCATCACCTTTGAAGTAAATAGAACCCAGCCGATTGAAAACCTTTGTATTTCCTTTTTCTGCGAGTATTAAATAATAAGGTTCTGCAGAAGCAATATCTTCTCGTTCGAAATAGTAATATTGCGCTAATGCATAAATATCTTCATCATTTCCCTTATTGGCAAGTTGCTTGAGTAACTGCTCGATATATTTTTCATCGCGCGGAATAAGATGACGATAATACAACTTGAGTAGATTTCTTTGAGCGTCAGTAACATCTCTTTCGGCAGCAATTTTGAACCATTTTGCGGATTCAAGATAATCTTGTTTGACACCTTTTCCATAAAAATAAATTAAACCTAAATTATGGTTCGCCGAACGATGACCCAAGGCTGAAGCCTTTTTATATAGTTCTATTGCCTTTGGTAGGTCCTGTTCAACACCTTGACCAGTCTGCGTTAAATATCCCAAATCAAAAAGTGCTTGTTTTTGGTTCAATGCCGCTTTCTGTTGTATCTCTGTCACATTGATTTCAAGATCAGCTGAATATACAACATTGCTCAATAACATCAGTTTTAAAATCGAAATATATATAAATTTTCTTATTTCCACTCGTACAAACGCATCTCTATGTAAGAGTAAAATATGTTAAACAAAAATAAGCGATATTCAAATACTATGAATTGCCTTTTTCCCAAAGTGCAGTTTTACAAACATTCATACTATAAGCACAACGATAGATATCGCCGCAATCCACTGCAATATGAACTGTCTCTGATCATTTTATAAAAAAGTCCCTCAAAGCCGACACTTATCAATTCAATAAAACAAGTTAAAAACAATCTTTGAATCAAAAATTTGCATTGTATCTCGTTCTGTTGATCCCTTTATCTTTCTGGTTGAAATAGTGCAATCTGAGATTGTTAAGTGTCTATCAAACTATTTTATGTTTCCCACATACCATTATTTGATTTTGCTTCTACAGCTCCAGAGGTTGAAGCGTCATATCGTCAATGAATAAGCTTGAATCCTATTACTCAGGACAGCTGTTCACCATTGTATTCTTTAAGGATTCAGGTATTTGTTCAATTCCAAATGCACTATATAGGCGGTTTATACGCGCTCGATTGCCCTTAAAAGAGCACATTAGCTCAGCAACCTGAGTGATTCGGCTAAATGAAGGATAACGTTCTAACGCAAGTATTGAACCACGTTCAACTCGATCCCAGTCAATGCTGTTACGCTCTAGATTAAATGGGTTTCCTCGATCAATAGCCGTAAAAACGATTAGATAATAATACATATCCTGATTTGGACCAGAATTTAAACGCTGGATGTCACCGATCACCTCATTAATCATTCCAGGATAGCCACCGAGCCATTTCTGATCATTAATCGCGATATAGGTATTATAAATCGGACGATATGAAGGAAATTTTGCAATACCTTCTTTATATGTTGCATAAGCCTCTTTGGCTGCATCAAAATTTTGGTATGATTTTAATAAAGCAACATAATAAAAAGGATCTTTGGAGGCAATCTCTTTATGTTCTTGTAAAAAAGAGATTCGTTGCATTTGTAATTTTATAAAAATTTCAAGGTCATCTTGAGAGACTTCATGGATATAATTTCCACCTCTATAGACCCATGATTTCGCACCCAATAGATAGGCTTTAAACAGATATGGTACTGGTGATTTAGGCGTTGCCTTTAGCCACTCATCAGCAAGTTGCTGTTGTTGTTCCCAAACTGACTCATCCCGTGTTCTATATCTTTCTGTTATTTCAGCAAGTTTCTCTAAATATATGGTATGTCTATTCTTACCATTTAAAAAAATTGCTTCCGACTTTAATTCTTTGGAAATAAGACGATCAAGCGCTTTAAAGTCTTTTTTCGCAAGCAACAACATTATTTCTTCTTTAATAGCCAATGCTTCACTATAACTATCACCACGAATAATGGTCATTTTTCCAAGTTTTTTATAATCTTGTTCAGTTACATCTGCATAAACAGAACTATTAAAATGGACCACAGCAAGTGCAGCTAATAAAATTTTTTTAATCATTGGTAAAATTAATAAGAATCAAGTATAAAAATTTTACCGATATAAATCATATTTTACAACAGCTTGACTCAACATTACTCAGGTAACTTATGTCCGCAATGTGGGCAAAAACAGTATTTATTCTTTTCTCTTTCCGCCTCTTCTTCTTTTCTTTCACGAATGAGTTGTAAAACAATGTCACGGGTTTGATCAATAGATAGACCAACTTCTCGGCGAATATTGTCTATTTTTTCTTCATCATGGATAATATCAATCTCACAACTTTGCAATAAATCTCTGAATTTTAATTCTAATTGCTGTTTTCTTAACTCAAGTTCATTGGCTAAACCATTTGCCAAAATACCTGCTGGTAAAGCCGCTAAACCAACGCCAAGAATCGTGATCATTGCGCCCAAAAAACGTCCCAGTGGCGTAATAGGTGTGACATCACCATAACCCACTGTTGTTAATGTTACGACTGCCCACCACATTGAGGCAGGAATAGAACTAAATACTTCTGGCTGTGCTCGTCCTTCCACAACATAGATGCCTGCTGCCGCCATCACGATCATGATCACTAAAATAAAAATGACGGCTTGAAAAGAGCCTTTTTCACGTTCAATTACACGCAACAGAATTTGTAGTGAAATAAAATAACGAGTGAGTTTTAACAAACGCAATAAACGTAAAATCCGCAGGAATCTCAAGTCGATATGTACAAAGAAATTGATATATGCAGGCAAGATTGCCAGCAAATCAATAATTGCGGCCCCACTTGTTACGTAATTCCAGCGAGCTTTCCATTCAGATTCAAAAGGTTCTTTTTCGGCAATACTCCAAAAACGTAAAACATATTCAACCGTAAAAACCACTATGGATATATCTTCAAAAGTATCAAAATAAAGTTGGTACGCTTTATACACATCGTTAATGGACTCTAAAAGTACAGCAATCACATTTCCAATAATCAGAAAAATGAGCGAAAAATTGATCGCACGACTAAACCATGTTTCATAATCTTCATTGTGTAGATTGTCATAAACAAATTTTCTGAGGGTGTACCAAGCTGTGAAGCGCATCAATTGTTCTTTATTTTAAAGATGACTCATTTTAATACGGATTGGCTGAATTGCACATCATCATGCCCTGAGCTTTACAAATTTACAGCTTGAACTCAGCAATAAAGCTTTATTAAAGACATAAATATATTTTCATTATTTCATAAATTTTTATTATATAATCACAGAAATTGACGCACTAGATTCAATATAGCGACATAAATATATAATCTTTGAGAAGTCTATAAAGTCTTTTTTAAGCTGACAAATAAGCAGCGGACAGTATCGTTAAAGGCACCCTTCCTCTAAAGATACTATCCGCCAAATCAAAGCCAGTCTCCCAAATGTCTTTGATTTAATAAGTTTATTTTAGCGCTATGTTGAATAGAATGTTTTCCGTATTTTATATAAATCTTTAATTTTTTCGGAATGATTTTTCAAATATCTTTATTTTTTCGAAAATATTTTCTGTGGTACAGCTTATGAATGATAGCCAATACACCTTAGACCGAATTGATCGCAAAATTTTATCGGCACTTCGTCAAGATGGGCGTTTAACTATCGCTCAACTGTCCGAACTTGTAGGACTTTCCTCTTCTCCATGTTGGACACGCGTTAAACGTCTTGAGTCTTTAAATGTGATTGAAGGCTATACTGCAACAATCAATGCCAAGGCAATTGGGATTAACGAACTCTTTTTTATCGAAATCACCTTAGAACGTCATGATGATGAAATTTTAGAACAATTTAGTGATGCGCTCAGTCAAATGCCAGAAGTGGTTGAAGCACATTTGGTGACAGGAGATTATGATTATTTGGTCAAAGTCGCGGTCAAGAATGCCGAACATTACGAACGTTTTTTACGTAAAAATTTATACTCAATGAAAGGCATTCGTCATACCCGATCTATTTTTGCTTTACGTCCATTAAAATTAGAAAATAAAGCAGACCTGATGCTGATTGAATAGCGAAATTTTAAAGAAGAGTTTTAAAAAATGAGCGATCAAAAACTCTTCTTTGTTCGCTTATTTTTCACACTATTTTAATGAATAAAAAGACTAACACCTACAAAAAATAATACTTTAGTCTAAGGATTTTTCGTATAAATATCACACAAATTTACTATTCAAAATTTAATCTGTTTATTTTTTACTCACATCTTTACAAATTTAAAAGCAAATTATTTCATATATTTAAATCGTTTACGCAAAAAAACATTACACAAACTAACATTTATGTAACTTTTCTACATTACAATATTATTAAAACTTGATGAAACAGGAAATATATGAAGAGATTTTTTAAATACCTACTGATTGTCATCGGAGTTGTATTTGTTATTGGACTGATCTTTTTATTCAGACCAATTAGCTCTAAAAAAGTGACTACAGCAGCTGATGAACCTGTTGTTGATGTGGTACTTGTCGGTGGCGGTATTATGAGTGCGACATTGGGGACATACCTCAATGAAGTTGAACCTGATTGGACAGTCCAAATGTATGAAAGATTGGATCAAGTGGGTCAAGAAAGTTCTGCAGGATTTAATAATGCAGGTACTGGACACTCAGGCTTTATGGAAATGAACTATACCCCTGAAAAAGACGGTAAAGTTGACATTAAAAAAGCCATTGATACTGCATCACAATTTGAAGTAAGTAAGCAATTCTGGTCATATCAAGTCAAAAATGGTGTCTTGGGTCAACCATCTAGCTTCATTAATCCTGTTCCTCATATTGCCTTTGTTTGGGGCGATAGCGTGAACTACATGAAGAAGCGCTACGATGCAATGCGTCAAAGTCCAATGTTTGAAGGATTAAAATATACTGAGAATCCTGATGAAATCAAACAATGGGCGCCCTTAGTCATGCAAGGTCGTGATGCAAATCAAAAAGTTGCAGCGACACGTATGGATGTGGGTTCAGATGTCAACTATGGTTCAATTACCACACAATTAGTTGATCATTTGAAGAAGCAACCAAACTTCAAGCTTGAAACATCAACTGAAGTAACTGGCATCAGTCAAAATGAAGACAAGACTTGGACTGTATCGTTTAAGAACCTAAAAACCAATCAAGCAAGCCATGTTAAAACTCGCCATGTATTTATTGGTGCGGGTGGTGCTGCAATCAGATTATTGCAGATGACAGGTCTTGAAGAAACCAAGCAATATGCTGGCTTCCCGATCGGTGGTATCTTCTTAATGACAGATAATCCTGCTGTTACTGCACAACATACTGCAAAAGTATATGGTAAGCCTGAGTTAGGTGCACCGCCAATGTCTGTTCCACACATTGATACTCGTTATGTTGATGGTAAAAAATATGTGTTGTTTGGTCCATTTGCCACATATTCAAACAAGTTCCTTAAAAATGGTTCTCAGTTTGATTTGATTGATGCGACCAACAAAAACAATGTCATTCCAATGGCAACCATTGGTATTGAAAATCTAGACTTAGTGAAGTACTTGGTGAGTCAAGTTGCGATGTCTAAGCAAGATCAGTTCAATGAATTGAAAAAGTATTACCCTGATGCAAAAATTGAAGATTGGAACCTAAGCCAAGCAGGTCAACGTGTTCAAATCATCAAAAAAGCACCGGGCAAACCAGCTACCCTTCAGTTTGGTACTGAAATCTTTAGCTCTAAAGATGGTTCAATCACTGCGTTACTTGGTGCTTCTCCAGGTGCATCAACTTCACCATATATTATGTTGAGTTTGATGGAAAAAGCTTTCCCTGAGCAAGTAAAAGGTAAATGGAATCCTAAGTTGCATGAGATTGTAAAATCTTATCAACAGGATTTAAACAGCAACCCTGCTCTACTGGATCAAGTACGTACTTATACCAGCGCTACTTTGGGTTTAAATTATACACCTACACGTAAAGCTGCTAATGATGCGACCACAGCAACTCCTGCTGTTGCAAATGCACATTAATTTGCGTTGATTTAAAAGATGAGCTTAGGCTCATCTTTTTTTATGGCTGAATGACTGATTTTGTGCTTTAATATATATAGTATGAGATGAGCCTTATATGAGTATAGCGTGAGCTATACGAGGAGCCCCTGAATAAGGGGCTTTTTAATGCCTACTCAAAAAACTTTCTGATTAAGCAAATGGTTATTAAAGAAAATTAAGCTTTACCCAATTGATTAATTTATAAAAGATGAGCAAAAACTTTATTTATTTTCACTGAATCAAATTGATTTAAAACAGATCATTATAATTTTAGAATAATAAAAATTTGAATGTAATAATTTACTTATAAAAATAGATTACGATGATTTATTTTGAATCAAACTATATATCAGTTGTTTTAAGTTATCTTGAATATCTTTGGGTAATTGTATAAATAAAGCATCGATAGGCATCTTATCCCAATTTTCTGAGACATTCTCTTGCTCATCTAAACTTTCAGCCAATAAGAATAGTTGTGCGACAGAACAATTAAAAGCTTCCGCAAGGTATTGGAGTATTGCAGGACTGTACCCTTGATTGCCATTCTCAAGATTGGAAATGTTACTTTTTGAAGTATTGGAAAAATCGGCTAATTGCTGTTGAGTCCAGCCCTTCCGTTTTCGCAAATAACGTATTGCATGACCTATATCCATTCCTTGATATTAGCTTAACAAAGTATCCTAAACGTATTGCAATGCAATATATTGTGCATCAAAAGTATTGTTTTACAAAACAAGAGTTTTGCAATACAATACCCACTCATTCACTAAAATTTAGAAAAATGATGAAGCATTCAAATATTGTTAAAAATATTTCTACAGATTTAGCCGATGTTATTATTATCATTCAAACAGCACTTGAAAATTATTTAATTGATTTAAGTATAAAAGTAGTGAATAAAGAAGAGCTTGATTATTTTTGTACAGCATTATTATTTACCATTTGTTCAAATAGTATCAGTGATACGAATAAGCAATTTGTATTAACTCAATTTGAAAATCCAGAATATGCAGATATTAAGATTGATTATTATTCTCAATATTTTAATCAAAATACAACCTTATTTATAGATGATCAACAGATCTACCCTATGCTATTAGCATTTTTTGACTCTATCAATACGGATTTTAACCCACTGAATATTAATTCGATTATTGTTATTTTGAATTTTAAAAAGATGATGATGAATATTATAAAAAAGTATAGTTAACGATTTTCATTCGAATCGATGAAACTGATTATTTCATATTTGAAATAGAATATTTGATATCTCAAATAGTTATAGATTAATTATAATAAGGTACATTTTACACTTAATATTTTAAAAAAATTTTATACCCAAAATGTAAAACATATAATTGTCCATTTGAATCAATGACTTTTTTAAAACATTCAGCTATTTTTTTAAATTGATCGATAATATCATCTCGTTGATAGGTTAATTTTTCTTGTTTTAAACTATTTCTGACAATTCGACATTCCTTACTTTCACTAAACGGATCTTCATCATCTGCAAGTTGATAAGAATAACCACCATTTAGTTTTAAAGTTTCTGGTGAGAGTTTAAGAATATCCACGATATGTACAAATAAATCATATGCTTGTTGAGCCCCATCAATGTCAATAATAGTTACACCATAAAGATTTAATCCCATATGTCTTATTTCCATCGATGGATTATAAGCAGGTATCCATTGTAAAAAATCATAAAAATACAGAATAAGATCATCATGAATTGAAACATCATAAGGTACTTTATTTATTACATTCATATAATCTTGATATGTATATATTTCTTTATTTGAAACAACAAAATCGTGAACTAGAGCCATTTTTCACCTTTTTATACAAGATTTATGCAATTTTTTTAATCTCATTGTCTAAACTGTTCTTCTCATTCTATTTAAGTCAATCATATCTATAAGCGCTTATATAAACTAAGGGCTGATTAATCAGCCCTTAGTTTTAACTCAATTTAATTTATTTTTCAATAGATTAGCTTAATTGAGCAGCAGCAATTTTCTTAGTATCAATGTCTTTAGCAGCATCTGTATACTCGCCCATCTTATCGAAGTTCAAGTATTGATAGATGTCAGCAGACATGCTGTCGATTTGAGCAGCATATTGTTGATACTCTTCTGGAGAAGGTAATTTACCCAATACCGCAGCAACAGATGCAAGCTCAGCAGAAGCTAAGTAAACATTTGCACCTTGACCTAAACGGTTCGGGAAGTTACGTGTAGAAGTCGATACACAAGTCGTGTTCGGAGCTACACGTGCTTGGTTACCCATACATAATGAACAGCCAGGCATTTCAGTACGCGCGCCAGCTTTACCATAGATGTTATAGAAACCTTCTTCCATCAATTGATGCTCGTCCATACGTGTTGGTGGAGCCAACCATAAACGAGTAGACAATGAACCACCAGGTACTTTATCAAGTAATTTACCAGCAGCACGGAAGTGACCAATATTAGTCATACACGAACCAACGAATACTTCGTCAATCTTAACGCCTTGAACGTCAGAAAGAAGTTTAGCGTCATCTGGATCGTTCGGGCAGCAAAGAACAGGTTCTTTAATGTCAGCAAGATCAATTTCATACACTTTCGTATATTCAGCATCGGCATCAGCTTTAAGAAGTGATGGATTCGCTAACCATTTTTCCATGTTCTCAACACGGCGCGCCATAGTACGTGCATCGCCATAACCTTGAGAAATCATCCACTTCAACATTGTGATGTTAGAGTTCAAGTATTCAGCAACTTTCGCTTCAGAAAGCGTGATTGAACAACCAGCAGCAGAACGTTCAGCAGAAGCATCAGAAAGTTCGAATGCTTGTTCTACAGTTAAGTCAGTTTCCATTTCTGTTAAGTCGATTTCTAAGATACGACCAGAGAAAATGTTTTTCTTACCTTTTTTCTCTACAGTTAAGTCACCAGCTTGGATTGCATAGTAAGGAATCGCATGTACAAGGTCACGTAGCGTGATACCAGGTTGCATTTTACCTTTGAACTTAACAAGCACTGATTCAGGCATATCAAGTGGCATAACACCCGTTGCAGCAGCGAAAGCGACTAGACCAGAACCTGCAGGGAAAGAAATACCGATTGGGAAACGAGTATGTGAGTCACCACCAGTACCAACAGTATCTGGAAGAAGCATACGGTTTAACCAAGAGTGAATAATACCGTCACCTGGACGTAAAGAAACACCACCACGGTTCATGATGAAATCAGGAAGCGTGTGTTGCATTTGAACGTCAACTGGTTTTGGATATGCCGCAGTGTGACAGAAAGATTGCATTACGAGGTCAGCAGAGAAACCTAGGCAAGCCAAGTCTTTCAATTCGTCACGTGTCATCGGACCTGTTGTATCTTGAGAACCAACAGTAGTCATCTTAGGTTCACAGTAAGTACCTGGACGAACACCTTGACCTTCAGGAAGACCACAAGCGCGACCAACCATTTTTTGCGCTTGAGTAAAGCCTTTACCCGTATTCTCAGGTTGAACTGGAGCACGGAATAAAGTTGAAGGAGCAAGACCGAGAGCTTCACGTGCTTTCGCAGTCAAACCACGACCCACGATCAAGTTGATACGACCACCAGCACGTACTTCGTCTAGAAGAACTGGCGTTTTCAACTCAGATTCAGCAATTTGCTCACCCGCTTTGAACGCAGTAACTTTTGCAGCAGCATGATCAATCTTAAGAACGATTTCATCGCCCATGTTCATGTTAGCAACATCAATTTCTACAGGTAATGCACCAGCATCTTCCATAGTGTTGAAGAAAATTGGTGCAATTTTAGAACCTAAGCAGTAACCACCGTCTTTTTTGTTCGGGATGTGAGCAATCTCATCACCAAAGAACCAAAGCACAGAGTTTGTAGCAGACTTACGAGAAGAACCTGTACCGACAACATCACCAACATAAGCAACTTGATTGCCTTTCGCAATAAGTTCTTTAATTTGGTTGAGTGGACCAACTTCACCTGGAACTTCTGGGTTAATACCATCACGAACGTTTTTCAACATTGCATTGGCATGTAATGGAATATCTGGACGGCTCCAAGCATCTTGCGCTGGAGACAAATCATCAGTATTTGTTTCGCCAGTAACTTTGAAAACAGTCAGTTTGATTTCTTCAGGAACATCTTTACGGCTAGTGAACCACTCAGCATCAGCCCAAGATTGCATCACTGCTTTCGCATTTACGTTACCCGCTTTCGCTTTATCAGCAACATCATGGAATGCATCAAATACAAGAAGTGTTTTCTTCAATGCTTCTGCAGCTAATTCAGCAAGTGCTGCATCATCAAGCAATTCAACCAAAGGAGCTACGTTGTAACCACCAAGCATAGTACCTAGTAAGTAAACCGCGCGTTCTTTAGAAACTAATGGAGAAGTCGTTTCACCTTTAGCCACAGCAGTTAAGAATGCTGCTTTTACATAGGCTGCTTGGTCAACACCTGCTGGAACACGGTTTTCAAGCAAATCTACTAAAAATGCTTCTTCGCCTGCTGGTGGATTTTTTAATAATTCAACCAAGTCAGCAGTTTGAGCATCGTCAAGTGGCTTCGGTGGGACTCCGAGTGCGGCACGTTCTGCAACGTGTTGGCGGTAAGCTTCTAGCACGGTGTTATTCCTCTTTTTAAAAATTTACCTGTGAATTCCTGCTTATAAAAGCTTCACAGGCAATATGGACTGTCAAATTTTACTAAAAATCAAGCCAAAAGTTAATGCAAAGAGCGTATTAATTCGTGATGCCCATTATTTTATAAATAAATACTCATCACTTTTCTGCGCAGTTGAGTCTGTATTCGCATCGATTTTGTATTTAACTCTATTTTATAGAACAGGCACAAAAAATCATAAAAAAATAATTTTGTAAAATACTGACTTGAAAAAGTCTTTTACATTCACTTGAGCTTGTTTCATACATAAAAAAGGCAACTGATGTTGCCTTTTTTTGCAGCTTAAGTACATTCCACCTTAGTGGACTGTTGTACTGTTTGTATATTTTTGAAATTCTGTTCGACAGCCTTCGAATTTCATCTGAACCTCATCCTCATGCAACATGACATGATCAGCACAAGCAAAAGAAATTTTGACTTGATATAGTTTTGCTTGTTCATCGATAAGGTCTTGGAAAAAAACTTGATCGCCTAAACTCAGTACATAATGGCTTCCACTAATCACCGCCACACCCTGTTCGTCTTCTAAGAGCAAATCGGCATTATGTAAATATGCAACAACTTCCATGGCACACTCCTCGACTTTTTTTGTTTTCTATTTCTATATTTTATATATGCTTTTCAATTTTTATGCTAATCATTTTTTGTGACGAGCTGTGTGAAATACAACCATATTTCTGATAACTCAAGCTAAAAAAGACCGTCATTAGACGGTCTATATAAAGTCTGGCTAAATTAAGATATAGGACACTCAAAAGCATGCATATATTGACCATTCACCATCCGTGATTCTAATTTACACAAGTCATATTCTTTCATGGTATCTAGATCCAGCATATAACCCGCTTTTTGAGCTTTGAGCATCGCTTCTAATGCTTTGTTTTCATCTCTTTTTACACCTTTACCACGATAGTAAGCATCGCCCAAAAATAAATTAGCGCTCATATCTCCAGCTTGTTCAGCTTTGGAAAAATAATCAAAGGCTTTTTTAGCATCTTTTTTGACATATTCGCCTTTAGCATAAATCAGTCCCAAATTAATCGCCGACTGCACGCTACCACGTTCACTTGCTTGATCCAACATTTGGATACCCTTTTGAACGTCTCTTTTAGTACCTACAGCTTGATAATACATCCAACCAAGATTACCCAATGCGTCCACATCGTTACGTTGTGCAGCTCGCTCAGTCCATTTAAAAGCCAATTCAGGGTTTTGTTCAACATATTCATTCTCGGAGCCATATAAACCACCAAGAATAGCTTGTGCTTTAACATTGCCCTGTTCTGCGGAAAGTGTCAGAAAATTAATACCTGCTTTAATATTTTGTGGAACAACATCTCCCTTATATAGCATTTCTCCGTACATTTGTTGGGCAATCGCCAATCCACCTTCCGCAGATTTTTTTAAATACACGATTGCCTTATCTGTATCTTGTTGTACCCCTATACCTTGTGCATAGGCTGAAGCTAAATTAAAAGCACCAGTAGTGTCACCATGGTCAGCAGCATAAGTCAATAATTCTGCAGCTTTCTTCTCATCTTTAGCAACAGCATCACCACGCGCATATAATGTAGCAAGATTGACATAAGCAAATATTTCACCTTTATCCTTAGCTTTATTTAAAAACGCTACTGCTTTTTGGTTGTCTTGAGTTACACCATCACCTTTGTAATATAACCAGCCCATCGCATTCAAAGCCAAAGGATAATCCTGTTGAACAGCTTGATTGAGATAGCGTAGTGCTAGGGCTGGATCTTGGTTTTTATAAAACAAAAAAAGTTGGTATTGCGCCTTGGCTTGCCCCTTGTCTGCTTGCGTTTTTAGTTGTGCAATATCAGGCTTGATTGCTTGAACTTGTTTTGTCACGGTTTTGCTTTCTTCAGCTTGACTCATGACTGAAAAAGCCAAGAAAAATGAAAGTAAAGAAATTTTTGATATAGATCGTTTATTAGACATGATTAAACTCAGTGTTCATTGACTATAATTATTAGAAAGGATGTAATTTAAATGATAAAAAACCGTTCCTTAGAACGGTTTATAATCTGGCATTTTTTTCGGGTCATGTGGTGTATTGACACATTGTTCATACGCTTCATTTTTAAATTTTGCTTGGATTGCATCTTTATCTGCTTTTAATTCAGCATCAGGCAATGCATAAACTTTTTCCAAATACTCTAGTACAAAACCTTTCGTGGTTGGATCAGTCACTTTATTGGCATATTCAAGTGCTTCTTTCTTGGTGATACCATTTTGACGATCTAAAGTAATTGAACGTGCTGCATTACCAATACTGGTGCAATAACCTTTCCAAATTTCTTCAGGCGTTGCAGGTTTTTTTTCAGCACAACCGACCATCAATAAAACAGTGCTTAGCGCACCCAAAATTATGAATTTCTGCATTAAAAAATCTCCAATTCATGACTATGATACTGAATTTTTCAATAAATTGGAGGCTTTATTCATTTGAAATTACATTCCACGCCAATCTACACGTGCATTGCGTTCAGTGGCATAAATTCTTTTCACATACTGCCCAAGCGGTAATTCAAGTAAATATTGGCTAAATTCTACAAACTCTTGAGAAATATGCTCAGCATACTCCTTTTCCCATGGTGTTGAATCGAGCTCTAATAACGGTGCTAACATGGCACATACTGAAATATCTGCCAAACTAAAACGGTCACCAACAAAATAGCGACAACCATTTTCAATCAAAGTTTTATTTAAACTGGCTATGGTCAAGTCAAGATTATATTTAGACTCTTCAACCTTTTCTTGATCAAGTTGATAACTTTTAGATACCAAGGTTTTGAGTATAGGTTTAGAAATCTTTTCAAACTGACGTAAGTAGCCTTTTTCTCCAATCATAATTTCTAAAGGCTCATCACCTTCTGCCAATGCATGAGCCAATCCCCAACGGCGCACGTGTATACCCAATTCATTGGCAATTTGATCAATTTCAAGTGTTTCAGCCCGCCATTTAGGGTCAATACGAATTAAGCGATGTTCAGGGTACATTTCATCAAGATACAAGGCGATTTGCGTAGAGCCAGCAATAAACTGTTCACCATCTTTTAAAATGGGTAATTTATTTTGTCCGGTTTTTAACTGTGCAAAAGCACGATGTACGCCTGGTATTAAATTCTGCGCAACAAAATCCAATTCTTTATGATCGAGCAACCAACGTGCTTTTTCACAGTAATGTGAGAGTGGGAATTGGTACAACGTACGCATGTAATCTCCAAATTATTTTTTTAATTAAAGGCTTAGCCAACCTAAAACAATAGGATTTAATCCTGAGTAATTCTCTGTACTTTAGACACTCATTGCTTGAATTACAATGTACTTTTTACATCAATCGCTCGTCATCTGACCCAATGCTTATTCAACGGTTATATCTGTTTCTTTAGTCTTTATTCAGCTTTTGAATAAAGACACAGGAATAGATTAAAAAACAATCTTACAAATCACAGATTAAATTTTCTATTTCAATGACTTATATTATCTTATTTTTTAAAATACTATGCTATTTTTCTATTTAAGATAATTTTTCATAAATTAAGCAGAATACTTCGTTTAATTTTTCTCACAATATTGCTTAGCGTTTTGGTATCTATAGAAAGGTGCCGATATGTCTAGTTTGAATTCTTCTACCTCAGCCACAGTGATCCAAAATGATCAACAGGCGATTAATGCAGCTTACCAAGTTGCTGATTTTGCTTTGGTAGAACGAAATATACGTGATCAACAACGAATTTTACCTGTTGATGTCATCCAAGAATTAAGCCACAAAGGATTAGGTGGTATCCGTATTGCAAAAAAATACGGTGGTGCTCAAGTTTCCAATAAAACGCTGGCACATGTTTTCCGCATTTTATCTAAGGCAGATGCCAGTGTTGGTCAGATTCCCCAGAACCAATTTGGTTTGTTAAATGCTATCGAAAACATTGCCAGTGAATCACAAAAACAATTTATTTATGCTGAGATTTTAAAAGGTAAACGTCTTGCCAACGGTGGTCCTGAACGCAACAGCAAAGATACCAAAACGATAGAAACGCGCTTAGATCAGGTAAATGGTCAATATATTTTGAATGGCGAGAAATTTTATTCAACAGGTTCATCATTTGCAGATTGGCTCGCAATACGTGCAATCCATCCATTGGGACATACTGTTCTCACCATTATCAATGCCCAAGCTCAAGGTGTCGAAATAGCAAATGATTGGGATGGTTTTGGTCAACGCACCACTGCCAGTGGTACTGTCCGTTTAAAAAATGTGGTGGTCAGCCCTGAACTAATCATGGACGAAAAGCCACTTGCGGATGCCTCAAAGTATCGTGGTGCTTACTCTCAACTGATTCAAGTCGCCATAGATGTGGGAATTGCTGAAGCAGCTTTTGCCGATACATTGTCTGCAATCCATAAAGCTCGTCCAATCGTAGATGCAAATGTCGAAAAAGCCAGTTTTGAAACTTATACATTACAAGAAGTCGGCAAGCTCAATATTTTACTGGATGCGGCCATTTTACTCTTAGACGAAGCTGCCGAATATTTAGATCAGTTAGATGCCCAAGACATCGTCACACCAGAACAAGCCAGTAAAGCATCCATTATTGTGGCTGAGGCAAAAGTATATGCCAATGATGCTGCATTACAGATTTCTGAAAAACTTCTTGAATTGGGCGGTAGCCGTTCTAGTTTATCTATTCATAACCTTGATCAACATTGGCGAAATGCTCGTGTACATACCTTA
Organism: Acinetobacter sp. Tol 5; assembly: GCF_019702905.1. NCBI lineage: Bacteria > Pseudomonadati > Pseudomonadota > Gammaproteobacteria > Moraxellales > Moraxellaceae > Acinetobacter > Acinetobacter sp. Tol 5. Next base: position 2,566,058 of record NZ_AP024708.1, read on the forward strand.
CATGACCCTGTTCGTTGGAAATTACATGCCATCGGCAACTACTACTTAAATGGCACACAAGATCAACGGCATGCTTGGATTTAAGTGGTAATTCAAAACATTCATTCAGGGGAAATATATGAGCACTTATCAAAATATCAGTAAAACATTAGATCATCCAAATCACTCATTCGCCAAAGCACATATCATTAAAAGTGATGCAGAAGCCTTAGAGATTGCAGAAAAACTAAGCCAACAATTTAAGCAAGATGCGATTTTACGTGACGCTGAACGCCTCTTACCTTTTGAAGAAATTGAGGCTTTCAGTCAGTCAGGATTGTGGGCAATCACTGTGCCAAAACAATATGGGGGTGCTGAGGTATCCAGCCATACTGTTGCCAAAGTCATTGCTTTGTTCAGTGGTGTGGATGGCTCTATCGGTCAAATTCCACAAAACCATTTTTATGCTTTAGAAGTATTACGCAATACAGGTACAGCACAACAACAACAAAAGCTTTATCAGGAAGTGCTTGAAGGTGCTCGCTTTGGTAATGCTTTGGCAGAATTTAAAACCAAAACGGCAGCACAAAAGCATACCCAAATCAGTCAAACTGAACATGGCTATGTGGTCAATGGTGAAAAATTTTATTGCACTGGTAGCCTTTTTGCACATCGTATCCCGACATTGGTAAGAGATGCTGAGGATCGAGAATATCTGGCATTTATTTCAGCAGATGCTCAAGGTTTACAACGAATCAATGATTGGTCTGGTTTTGGGCAAAAAACAACGGGCAGTGGTACGGTCAAATTTAATCAAGTTTTTGTTGAATCTGAAAATGTTATTAGTTTTGACACTGCCTTCTCAGAACCAACCTTAGTTGGTCCATTTGCGCAAATCATGCATGCAGCGATAGAGACTGGGATTGCTCGTGCAGCATTTGAAGAAACCATTGAGCGTATAAAAAAAGCACGTGCGTGGATTGATGCCAATGTAGAACGTGCCGATCAAGATCCTCTAACGATTTTCGAATTAGGACGTATAGCTGCTGATGTACGTGCAAGTGAAGTTTTATTGAAACAAGCTGCTCAATCAATTGACCAAGCCAAGCCTCATCCCACAGAAGAAAACATTGCCAAAGCATCGATTGATGTTGCAAAAGTCCGAGCACATAGTACTGAAACCGCTTTAAAAGCATCCTCAAAATTAATTGAACTTGCAGGAAGTCGTGGAAGCCAACGTGCAGATGGTTTAGATCGATACTGGCGCAATGCACGCGTACACACTTTACATGATGCATCACGTTGGAAATATTTCTTTATTGGAAACTATGTACTCAACAACATCCTTCCACCACGCAGAGGGACATTGTAATGACAAATACATCTCAAAAAGCAGCCAATAAAAAGAAAATCTTACTGAATGCCTTCGATATGAACAGTGTTGGTCATATTAATCATGGATTGTGGACGCATCCTCGTGATGAATCACATCGTTTTAATGAGCTGAATTACTGGACAGACCTAGCCAAAACATTAGAACAAGGTTTATTTGATGGCTTATTTATTGCTGATATTACAGGGGTCTATGATGTGTATCAGAATGGAATAGATTTAACCTTAAAAGAATCTATCCAATTGCCAAGTCATGATCCCTCTACCCTGATTTCTGCAATGGCAGCAGTGACTCAAAATCTAGGTTTTGGCGTCACCGTGAATTTAAGTTATGAAACGCCTTACCAATTTGCACGGCGTTTCGCGAGTTTAGATCATCTCACACAAGGTCGTATTGGCTGGAATATTGTGACCGGTTATTTAGACAGTGCTGAGCGTTTAATTGGGCAAAAAGGTCTAAAAGATCATGACTTACGTTATGAACAAGCTGAAGAGTTTTTAGAGCTGTGCTATAAGTTTTGGGAAGGCTCTTGGGAAAATGATGCCATACAGAAAGACAGGCAAAAGCGTATTTTTACCGATCCCCAAAAAGTACATCAGATCAATCATCATGGTCGCTTTTATCAAAGTCAGGGCGTATTTCAAGTTTCACCTTCTCCACAACGTACTCCTGTCCTGTTCCAAGCGGGTGCTTCTCCGCGTGGGCTAGCGTTCTCGACTCGACATGCTGAATGTGTATTTATTGGTGGTGATCAACCTGCAAAGATCAAACAGCAAGTGGATAAAATTCGTGAATTGGCAATACAACAAGGGCGTGATCCGCAAGACATTAAAATCTTTGTCGGCATAACTGTTGTCACTGCGGAGACAGATCAACTGGCACAACAAAAGTTAGCTGAATATGCCAGTTATGCAAGCCCCGAAGCAGGTCTAGCACATTACTCCAGCTCAGTCGGCCTTGACCTTTCACAATATGCAGATGATGAAGCCATTCCTTATCGTCAAACCAACAGTATTGCTTCAGTCAACAATAAGTTTAAAGAAAATAAGATCACACCAAATGATCTTAAAGCACAACACCAATTGGGTGGACGTTATCCATTGATTGTCGGAAGTGGCGAAACCATTGCAGAAAAACTGATTCAACTCCTAGATGAAACAGGAATTGATGGTTTTAATCTCACCCGTACTGTTGCACCAGAATCCCATCAAGACTTTATCAAATGGGTCATTCCACAACTACAACAACGTGGTCGGTTTAAAACACAATATGAGAATGGCACTTTACGCAACAAAATCTTTAAACAGGGTGATTATTTAAATCAACAACACCCTGCTTCTGCTTTTCGATGTCAAAACTCTAAACAAAACAACAGCATCGAAACAGACAGCCTACAAGCACAAACTGTCTAAACACCATTGATTTAAATTATTGACTTTAAGGGGTGTCACATGACACAAACAAACTTGCCAACCAATGGCAATCCATCTCCAAGAAACACGACCAAGAATAAATTTATTTTACTCGGCGTGATTGTTATTGCGGTGATTGCAGGACTTTTTTATTGGAACCAACATAAAAAAACAGGTTCAGCAGAAATCACGATCGGTATTAGTCCACCATTCGCTAAGCCCTTGCTCGTTGCAGCAGAAGAAGCAAAGAAACAAGGTATTCGCATTAAGCTGGTTGAATTTTCTGACTGGAATACACCCAATATTACCTTGAATCATGGTGATATAGATGCAAACTACTTCCAGCATCAGCCATTTCTAAGCAATGCGTTAAAAGAAACAGGCTTTAAACTCAAGCCGATTGCAACAGGTGTGGCAACGCATGTTGGTTTATATTCTAAAAAATATGATTCCTTGGCGGCAGTACCTAACAATGCACGTGTGGTTATCCCCAATGACCCTGTAAACCAAGGTCGTGCCCTATTACTTTTACAACAAGCCAAGCTGATTAGCTTAAAAGATCCAAATAATCATTTATCCAACTTACAGGACATTACGGCGAATCCAAAGAATTTTAAATTTATTGAAGTTGAAGGACCGCAAACTGCGCGTGCGGTAGATGATGCAGATTTGGTATTTAGTTATCCGCTCTATTTACGTTTGGCAAAAACCATCGATCCCAATAAAGCATTATTACTTGATGATAATACCAATACTCGTTATGCGATTTTGTTTGTGGTCAAAGATGACTATGAACAACAACATCCTGACAAGGCAAAACAACTCAAAGAATTCATTAAGATTTATCAAACTTCTGACAAAGTCAAACAAGCTTTAAACGATGATATTGGTGAAAACTTATGGTTCGCAGGTTGGAAATAAGGAAACGTTCATGTCTCAAATTTCCAAACTTAGTCATAAAAATCTATGGATTGGTCTTGCTGTTGTGGTCATTATATTCGGGCTATTTGGCTATCGATATGTACAAAATCAGCAAAAAGAAAATGTTTTAACCATTGGTATCAGTCCTCCCTATGCAGAACTACTCCAAACAGTTGCCAATGAGGTCGCGAAAGATGGCATTCATGTCAAACTGGTTGAATTCTCAGATTGGCAAGCGCCCAATGTTGCGGTTCAAAACCGTGACATTGATGCTAACTTTTTTCAGCAAAGCGTCTTTTTAAAAAATGCGATTAAACAAACCAACTATGACTTACATGCTTTTGGTACTGGAAGCGGGAGTCATGTTGGTCTGTACTCGAAACAGTACAAGTCTTTAGATGCCTTGCCACAGCATGCGCGTGTAGTGATTCCTAGTGATCCCGTAAATTCTGCACGTGCCTTAATTCTGCTCCATCGTGCTGGGCTGATTCAGATCAAAGATATCAATAACGAACTTTCAACTTTACAGGATATTGTTTCAAACCCTAAGCAATTGAAGTTTATAGAAGTTGAAGGTCCTCAAACGGCGTTAGCATACGATGATGCGGACCTCATCTTTGGTTTTCCCCATTACCTCAATATGGCAAAAAAAGCAGACCCACATAGCGCACTGTTTTTAGATCCGATTGATAAAAAATACGCCATCCTTTTTGTCACACGTCGTGACTATCAAGATAAAAACCAAAAGTTAGAGAAATTTATTCAAGCTTTTCAAAACTCACAACAGGTTCGAAATATTTTAGATAAAGATTTCGGCAAAGATATGTGGTTTGCAGGCTGGAAATAAGGAGCATAGAAATGGTGAGTTTCGGTTCACAGGTTGACTTTTCAGTCCCTCATATCAAAATCCGTGATTTAAATAAGTTTTATGCAGGGCAAGACCAAAAAATTCATGCACTGAAAAATATCAATCTAGATATTCCTCAAGGCAAAATTTTCGGCATCATCGGCAAAAGTGGTGCAGGTAAGTCTTCTTTACTTCGAACATTGAATGGTCTGGAAAGTATTTCTGAAGGAAGCATCCATATCCATCAACAGAATTTGGCTGAATTGAGCCATGCAGAATTGATTCAAACACGTCAAAGAATTGGCATGATCTTTCAACATTTTAATTTAATGTCCGCGAAGACTGTTTGGGACAATGTGGCATTGCCCTTGAAAATCGCCCAAGTTAATAAAGCCGAAATCGAAACACGCGTCAACGAAGTTTTAGCGCTGGTTGGATTAAGCAATAAAGCCTATAACTACCCTTCACAATTATCTGGTGGTCAAAAACAACGTGTTGGTATCGCTCGTGCATTGGTGCATCATCCTGAAATTTTACTTTGTGATGAAGCAACATCCGCACTTGACCCTGAAAGCACTTCAGTTGTGCTGTCTTTATTGAAAAAAATCAATCGTGAATTGGGTATCACCATTGTTTTAATTACCCATGAAATGCAAGTGATTCGTGAAATTTGCGATCAAGTGGTGGTAATTGAACATGGAGAAATCGTTGAATCAGGTCAAGTCTGGTCTGTGTTCTCTAAGCCTGAGCAAAAAATTACCCAAGAATTGTTAAACTTAGAGCAACTTGATTTACCTTTTGGTCTTGTTGATGAACCTCAATCCGATTCAACACATAGTATTTTAAAACTACGCTACGAAACAGATCCTAAAAACTCTCCAGATCTAGTACAGGTTTTTCAAGCATTTGAAGCGTCTGTTCATTTATATCAAAGCCATATTGACAGTATCCAAAATCGCTTGATTGGTACATTGATTGTAGGTACTGCGCAAATCGATCTAGACCTTGCCGCATTGCAAGAAAAACTAAAACTTCATATTGCACAAATAGAGGTACTGGGCTATGCAAGACCAACTCATTGATTTATTGATCACAGGGACAATTGACACCCTACTAATGGTGGGTGTTTCTGCTTTTATTGCCTTTTTAATTGGATTGCCTCTCGCAGTTGTGTTAGTCAATACATCGGAGCAAGGGATTTATCCCTCTAAAAAGATCAACCATGCTTTAGGCACAGTGATCAATATTACTCGATCTGTTCCCTTTCTTATTTTGATGGTTGCACTTATTCCTTTAACCCGTTGGATTGTTGGAACAAGTTATGGGGTATGGGCTGCTGTTGTTCCATTGACGTTAGCGGCAACTCCATTTTTTGCCCGTATCGCTGAAGTAAGTTTACGTGAAGTCGATCAAGGCTTAATCGAAGCAGCACAAGCCATGGGTTGTAATCGTAAACAGATCGTTTGGCATGTGCTTTTACCTGAAGCATTACCTGGAATCGTAGCAGGCTTTACGGTTACGATTGTCACCATGATTAACTCGTCAGCCATTGCAGGTGCAATTGGTGCAGGTGGTTTGGGTGATATTGCATACCGCTATGGTTATCAGCGTTTTGATATGCAAATGATGTTTGCTGTGATCGTGGTTTTAGTTGCCTTGGTGATGCTTGTTCAGGCATTTGGTGACAGTCTGGCAAATCAATTGGATAAACGGAAAATTTAAACGAATGATTGATCATTTTTGAAACTATGCTGGTTGTATATGGCGTGTAGAGGTACAACTGTACCTCTGATTCGATTGAACATAAATTCATTGCATCTATACGTTGATAAGCTGATTGTTTTGCTCAATAAAAACTCGATTTATAATTAAAAAACGACCACAGCTATAAATAGACATGATCTGTTTAAAAACTTATAGCGCGTAGACCTGACTTTGTCATGGCTTTCATGTAAAATCACTGGCAATTTTTATATTACACTTTGTGAGTCTTTTCATGGGTTTTAATTGCGGTATTGTCGGCTTGCCGAACGTGGGTAAATCTACTCTTTTCAATGCATTGACTAAAGCTGCTATTGCTGCGGAAAACTTCCCATTTTGTACGATTGAACCGAATACAGGTATTGTTCCAGTACCAGATCCACGTTTAGACAAATTAACTGCGATTGTAAAACCGCAACGTGTCATTCCAACAACAATGGAATTCGTTGATATTGCAGGCTTGGTTGCAGGTGCATCTAAGGGTGAAGGTTTAGGTAACCAATTTCTTGCAAACATCCGTGAAACTGATGCGATTGCACACGTTGTTCGTTGTTTTGAAGATGAAAACGTCATCCATGTAAATGGTAAAATTGATCCATTAGATGATATTGCAACGATCAATACTGAACTTGCTCTTGCTGACTTGGAAACCGTCACTAAAGCAGTTACTCGTTTAGCAAAATCAGCAAAAGGTGGCGACAAAGAAGCCGTTGCAACTAAAGCGGTGCTCGACAAAATCTTACCATTGCTTGATGAAGGTAAACCTGCACGTGCTGCTGATTTAGATGATGATGAGCGTAAGCTTGTTCGTGGTTTTGGTTTAATGACTTTAAAACCAACCATGTATATTGCAAACGTTGCAGAAGATGGGTTTGAAAACAATCCACATCTTGAAGCTGTGAAAAAGTTAGCTGCTGAAGAAAATGCAATTGTTGTTCCACTTTGCAACCAAATCGAAGCTGAAATTTCACTTTTAGATGATGAAGATCGTGCAGAGTTTCTTGAAGCCTTAGGCATGGAAGAACCAGGTCTTAACGTGGTGATCCGTGCAGGTTATAGCTTATTGGGCTTACAAACTTACTTCACCGCTGGTGTACAAGAAGTTCGTGCTTGGACTGTAAAAGTGGGTGCAACTGCTCCTCAAGCTGCTGGTGTAATTCACACTGACTTTGAAAAAGGCTTCATCCGTGCAGAATGTATTGCTTATGATGACTTCATTCAATTCAATGGTGAAAATGGTGCAAAAGAAGCAGGTAAATGGCGTCTAGAAGGTAAAACATACATCGTTCAAGATGGCGATGTATTGCACTTCCGTTTTAATGTTTAAAACACTTTAATACCTTCATCAAACAGGTTGAAGCTATCTTCAACCTGTTTTTTATTGCTTCAACTTTCATCAAGTTCTGTGATGATCATTTCAAAATGCATATAAAGATATTCAATCTTTCTTTATCGTGATTCAGACCTATAAGAATATTCATCGATTTCTAGGTTGAATATTGTTGTCTTTAATAATCTTAACAATTGAATATAAGACACTTCTTCTCACATGGAGGTCACCATAACTACCTTGATGATCAAAGCCTTCCATTTGAAATACTTGTTTGATCCCATTGTGTTTAGTTGGTGATATTGGAGCAACACCTGAAAAAAATGGAACCGTTCCATCCCCATATAAATTCTTATTGGAAATCGTAAATTTTCCATATTTTCCACTGGCTAAGCGAATATATCTAAACCCATTGTTTGGAATAAAATTTTTATCTAAGTACTCTTTCCTTTCCTTTTTGTCTTTGATCTGCTTCATCTGTGCAAGCACTTGGTTATTTTTATTTTCAATTTCCTGACCATTCACACGTGGTAAGGTTTGTAGTTGGCTTTGGTTTAAACCTGTTAAAGGTCGATCTAGACTCCAGTGTAGTGTACCGTAAGTCAAGTTTTTGGGGTCAGCACCAAAATGCACATAGGTATGGGGATGGTAATGTGTTGCAATAGATTTATGAAATTTTTGTACTCCATCAATTAAGAATTCAAAATTCTCTCTCGCTGTTTTCCTAGGATATTTTCTATCAAGTGGATTAATCAGTTCATCTTTGACCATTTCCCACCAGACATTGTGGGCTTTATAGATTTCTTTATAAGGATCAGCTTTGGGCAAATTGACAACATGGATGGTGCCTTTTTCATCGGTACCCCGTAAACTCAACCAAAATGGCGTTGTTGTTTTGTCTTTTTTGATAATACGATAGTCTTTACTGGGTAAAAGCTCTAAGCCACCTTGAGAGTTCGATAAAACAGCAGTTACATGTTCTGTATTTTTCCCTAAAACCAATCCTGCTAAGACATCTTTTACGCCACTTCCTTCAATCGAACCTGCAACCAAGCGACGATAAACAGCAGGTGCACCCACACTAGGCATCACCCCATGGATAATCCCTGCAATATCTTCCCCCATTTTTGTGGATAAGCTTCGCCCTACTAAACCGCCCATCGAATGGGTGATGACAATAAATTTATGAAAATTCTTACCATATTTGGCTTTTATACTTTTCATTGTCTTTACAAGGTCATCTGCTGACAGTGCATTGGACTGAAGCCAATTGTAGCCCAGTGCATAAACAGGAAAATTAAATTTTTTGAGCTTTTCAATATCAGTCTTATCTATACTTTCAAATCTAGTTTGCGGGTGCCATGTCTGTTTCTCATTTGCACCTAATAAACTCAACCAATCAGGCGTGTATTTATCATCTTGAGTCACTAGTTGGTAAGCACGTCGACTTTCCAGCCAATTTTTTTCAGTTGCCTCAAAACGTATATTGGCAAGCGCCCCTTCAAAAAACATCAAGGTAGGTCCATAACTTTCCCAATGTACTGTTCCCCATAGTCTCTTTTTCGCTTCTTCAGTGGTGACTTTTGCTCTTGGGTCGATATATAAATCACCTGTTGGATCCACTTCGGTTTCTTCTGCATCCAATTCTCTTTGCAATTGGGCTGGAAGCTTTTGAGATTGGTTATAGACTGTTTTCGCTGCACCAGCATAATTACCTATACGCCAAACAGGCTCTTTGCTTTTTTTATTTCTTAAATTTGACCCCATAATTCCTGGAATAAAGATAATAGGAATGGTATCTAGCTTGGGAATTTCTACCAATGTTCCTGTTTTATTGCTACTTGGACTGGTTGCTGAAGTCGCCAGAATGTTATTGTTTTTTTCAATCATCTGATTTTCCTTGATTAAATGGCGAAATTTTTATGTTATTTAAAACAAAATCATTCAGTTGAAGGATTTGTTTCTGGCTTATTGATGAGTTTTCTTTATCGATAGAGTCCCTCACTCCTTTTAATCCGACATAAATATAAGAATCTTTAGGATTATCTAAAGTTCCTAAATATTGCCATACACCAGATTCAAAGCCTCGACCAAAGCTTAAACTTGGCTGATAATGAGTAAGAACTTCTTCACCTTTTAGTCCATTAATTTCTCTGGATCCAGATCGAATATCACTGACTTTAAATACTCTTTTAAGTTCTTCTGGTATTTGTTCCCTATTTTTCTGAATCATTTGTATAATTGGTGTGTCAGACTCATCTCTTGCCCTGTTTTCAATATTCATCATCACTTCTGGATAAGAAGGAAAAAATAAAAAAGCTTCGCTTAAAAAGAAGCGATTTTCAGTCATATCATCTGCAATAAAGTAATCTTTCCAGCATAAGCCTGCCTGATTTGGACCTTTGGATGGTTTTAATTTAAAGTTTTTAATGATGTTTTCAGCACTTATCAAGCCATCATCTAACTTCTTATTTCCCGCCTGACTTTTGATTTTAATTAATTTTCGATTTAAATAAATATACGCATCTATATTAAATAAAACATCAGTGTACTCAGTAGGTCTATAAACAATAATATGGCTAATTGATCTTTGATTAAGCTTTAAACTGCCCATTTTTTCAAACTTAAGCAAGCTTCCTTCAGTTTCATGCTGTTGTTTCTTTAAGTTTTCAATTTTATCTTTGATAAATTGATCATACTGATCAAGGGTTGTTACATCTTCGACAATTTCAAAATCACTTCCATCAAATGAAAATGTACCGAATTTAACATCAGTTTCTTTCGGGACGGTAAATTCAATACGACCCAAACAAATATTTTTTGTATCTTTGAAATTAATCATGTTATTTTTTTCATCTTCACCTTGAAATTTTGAACAAGATATTCCAAGTAACGTTAAAGACAGCAGCAGTAAAATCTTGGTTTTTTTCATTCGAAATCTCATTCTTCTGTAAATATTTCAATTTTTAAATTTTTCATTGAGTCCGAGTTGTACATTTTTGTTTTTCCATTTTCATCTGAAGTACCTTGAAATATTTGACCATTTTCAGTAGTAATTTTATATTTTAAATTTTTTGCAGGTTCACCATCAGGATAATGCAAAATAAAATGTTCATCATACTGTGCTTTTAATTCAGGCATTGCAGGGAGTTGCATAGAAAGTGTTGCACCACTATTGGTCTTAATCTGACCTGCTTTAAACTCAAGTAATCCCGGGCAGGTAATTTCAATATTTCCATCTTGCATTTTGATATAAGCACCACCTGTAGTAATCAATATGCCTTTACCACTTTCCACCCTGACAAAATCATTGAGTGAATAAATTTGCATTTGTTGTTTTGAGGATAAAGTCATTTTGCCTTTTTGCGCAGAGACATCTATATCACCTTCGCCTGATTTAATTTTAATACCTGAATGTTTTGCAAAAATCGTGATTTTATCTAAGGCTTGGGCAATCCAGCTTTTCCCCGTAAAAAATTGCAAATTTCGAGGTGTACTGATATCAATATTATCTTTTGATTCAAGATGCATATTGGCTTTACTGTCTAAAAGCATTCCTGATTGACTGTGTAAAGTTAGCAGAGCATCCTGACTTTCATCCCATGTTTCGAGCTTATCATTTAGAGATTGTTGTGACGCTAAATCTGGCTCATCGACTTGATGTGCTGTTGCAAGTTCTTTAAAATATTGATTACTATCGACATGATACTTTATATTTTCCAATAGTTTAGTGCGTGACAATTGAGCACCTTGTGCTTGATGAGATGATTCAGATGTGAGCAATATACCTTGAGCTGCTCTAATCGCACCCCACTGATCTGTCCTTAACTCAAAACCCTCTCCACGACCTTCACTTTCTGCGCTTTCTTTAGGGTGACTTAAATTACCTAAATTCAGTTGACTCGCGCCATGACTCGATTGTAATTGTGTGCTTATTTGTGTAGTCGTATCATCAAACCTGAGTTGCCCAAAGCCCTCCCCAGCGACCTCTTTTGAACGAATACCACTGAGCTTTTTGGTGTCAGGTAGTTTGCCTTTGATATCGAACTGGGTTGGATTTCGAGGTCCTTCATGAATCCGTCCAGTAATAAACGGTCGATCAAGGTTTCCCTCAAAGAAATCTACCGCGACAATCTCTCCGACACGCGGGAGAAATCTTGCGCCATAACCTTCACCCGCCCAAGGGGTAAGCACATCCACCCATGCAGAGTCCGTGTCATTATCATTAGCTCCTGCACCGCCATCATGGGCATGGTCTTCTGTTCGGGTAAACAAGAAACGAATTTTTATTCGTCCCCATTCATCGACATAGATTTCTTCACCATCCCCCACCACAATGGCACGTAGAACATATGCGGTGGGGCGATGTGTTAATGGATGATATTCAGGTACAACACTTACATGCCGTCGTACCAAAGTTAATTCGTTGCCTTGACGCTCTTGTTGAAGGTCTTTAGTCGTTTGCCAATGACTCAGGCTGAGGAGTTTTTCAATTTGATCTTGAATGTCTTTGGGAAAATTGTTCTGATTATAAAAATGCTTACTTAATATCAACATCTCATTGTTTTCGATATGATTTCTATCCAGCTCTGGATGACCTGTTAACTTAAACCAATAGCCGACCTGTATATCACGCACACTACTCTGTGCCTTAAAATATTTGGCTTGCAAAGCTTGGTATTGATTTAGTTGGGTACTCAACTTCTCTAGTTGATGATTGCCTGATGTTGTGGCTTGATCTTGACCTTTAAGATCACGAATCCAAGCAGGAGATATACTCCACGCTTGTTCTAAACTTAAACTTTCATTGTCTCTATTTGCACTGTGTTTATGTGCACTCAGAATAGAACCACTGCCATCTTCCTGCGCTAAACTGTCTGCTTGCCAACGTTGTACATGGATTGCTGTTGATTGTAAATTGCGTTCAGCAATCAAACTGGTGATACTGTCATAAGCTTCAGTCGCATTTGATCGATGATAGCGAATGTTGCGACGTTCAAGTGCCTTAAACTGATCATTGTGATCAATTAATCTAAGTTTTTGTGGTTCAATACTTTGATTGTTGTTTAAAGCAATAAAATCAGATTCATCAATCAGCCAATTGATTGATTCCTCACGTAAAATCCGAGTCAAATATGTGTGATCAGATTCGTTAAGTTGCATAGAAAACGGTCGTACATCATAGCTCTTGCTGAGACCACTCAGGTCCAGTTTTAAACTGGATGCAAATAAAGCGCTTTTGGCTCTCCATTCATTGAAAATTATTTCACAAATTTCAGGAACACTTTTATCTAAAAACACCCGACTATTATGACGCTTATGCCATAAGCTTGTTGCGTCTTGCAGGGTCAAACGATAAAGCGTAAAAGCCCCATCTGATTGTCCCTGACTCGCCCCAGTAATCATCCCTGTAGTTCTAAAAAGCTTGCCTGAATCTGTGACTTGATCTACAGAGACTTGGCAACCGATAAACGCTTTAAGTTCAATAAATGGATTGAGAGACAGGCAAATCAGTTCTGCTGACAATCCTTCATTGATGGCATGAAAACCATCAATTCGTTGTAACATCACTTGTGCACTGAGTTCCAAGTTTGAAAATTGAACACTAATTGCGCGTTTTTGTGTCCCATATCCCATTTTATCTAGAATAGTAAAAATATTATTCAACATTATTATGACCTTATTTTTAATGTAGAAAAACTTAACACAAAATTTAAATATACTCAAATAATAATGATAGTTATTATTGATTATCGTTGTTGGCGCACAAACATACCCTTTTAAGCTATTGATTTAAATAATAAAAAACCACAAAAAACAAAATTTTATGTTTTAAACATATGTACTTAATTATTATAATTAAGTACATAGTGGTCGCTGCTTTGCAGCCACTTTAGAGAATATAAAAACGATCTATCAAAAATTGGAAATCATTTGTGGTACAAGCCCTAGCGTTGTTTGACTAAGCCCCTAATTGTCTCTCATTTTATTTTAGTTCGATTAAAAGTTTTCGATACTTTTGAATTCTATGTTTCCCAATGCCATATTTTTTTTGAAGTTGATCCACCGTTAAATTTTCTAAATCATTTTGGTGCTCTAGCACCCATGCTTTTATTTGATCCTTGAGTGAAATATTGAGACATTTTCGAAGAATCTCTCTATTTCTGACAATATATCCTTCTTTCCGATTCAGTATTTTAGCAATTTCAGAAATCGACAAATGCAAAGAAAGTAATACCTCTTGATTCTCTAAACGCCAAGCCTGAACTAGATCGTTATGATGTGGGATATTGAGCAGTTTTTTCAGCTTTCCTCTTCTTCTATAAACCTGACTAGTTTCGATGCTTAATCTTTTTGCAGTTTCTTCTTTGCTTAGTTTTGAATGAAATAAAATCTCTTGATTTGCCAGCAACCATTCTCGATTTTGATCTTGTACTTTTTGTATTTTTAAAATTTCTCTTAGTCTGGCTTTCGCTCTTAAAATTTGCCCATTGGTCTTTTGAAATTGCTCAGCCAGTTCTGCAACTGTTTTGCCCGAATTTAATAATTCGTCTTGGTGATCTAACAACCATTGATATTTATCCTTCTTGTTTTGCTGAAATTGTGCTGAAAAAGTTAACTCTCCAAGTTCTTGACGAATACGATTATAGGTTTTTGTTGCGATAAAAGGACTAACATTAAACTTTAAAGTTATCTCTTCTATATCCATTTCTGTCATTTGCGCTTTATGCTTTTGGAACCATTGTTCTTGCAGATCATCTGCTGAAGTTTTTCTCATTTTTTTGTTTTTAGGTATATCAATTAACTCTGACAACCATTCTTTATGTTGGTAAACTTGATTCCGATTTAAACCATACTTCTCTTTGAGTGTTTGATGACTGTCATATAAAAGCTCATCTTTATGCTCAAGGATCCATTGATCATTTCGATATATAAACTTGTTTTGAATAGCAAGCTTTCTTCTGAATTTAGCAACAATACCGTTATTTAAACCAAGTTGCTGTTCACTCTCCGTAATCGAATGTACTTTAAGAAATTCTGCAATTTCAGGGCTTAGAATATGTGAAAACACACCACCAATGCCATCTCTAGGTGTCAACGAGTATGGCCAGCCTCGGTAAATCATAATACCTGAAAGAGACTTCCGCTCTTCATACACATCCCAATCTTCATTTTCCCAATCTTTTATGGTTTTTATTGGATAAAGTTTATACTTTTTAGCCATCTCTGCTATCGTTACAATATGGATTTAATCACTCTTTTATCAATATTTACTTAACAATAAAAGCCTTTTATTTAAAAAAAATTTAAACTTGTAGCAACTTTCACACTTTTCATGATTATAACTCCCCATTCCACTTTTTGAATTTTTCGCCTATTGCTTTGTTCGTATTTTGAAAATAAGCCCGCAATAATCGAGTATTGCTGGTTGCACTTTTTTAAATCCTATATAATAATGATAATTATTAACATTCGCATTATATTTAACTAAACAGGATTGTTTCATGGCTTACTCTCTTCCACAACTGCCTTACGCTTATGATGCACTTGAACCCAATATTGATACTCAAACAATGGAAATCCACCATACCAAGCATCATCAAACCTATATCAATAATATTAATGCAGCGATCGAAGGCACAGAATGGGAAAAGTTATCTGTTGAAGTATTGGTTTCAAAAGTAAATGAAGTTCCTGCTGAGTTAAAAAACAATGTCATTAATAATGCAGGTGGTCATGCCAATCATTCATTATTCTGGACAGTGATGAGCCCACAAGGTGGTGGTGAACCGATCAAAGAAATTGCTGAGGCGATTGAAAAAGATATTGGTGGTTTTGAAAAATTCAAAGAAGCATTTACCAAAGCAGCGTTAACACGATTTGGTAGTGGTTGGGCATGGTTAAGCGTCACGCCTGAAAAAAAAGTGATTGTTGAAAGCAGTGCGAACCAAGACTCTCCACTGATGAATGGCAATATTCCAGTGTTAGGGCTTGATGTGTGGGAGCATGCCTACTATTTAAAATACCAGAATCGGCGTCCTGAATATATTGCAGCATTTTTCAATGTCGTCAATTGGGAAGAAGTGAATCGTCGTTATTTAGAAGCGATTAAATGAAATATTATATAGATCCAATGCTCATGCCAATGCCTCATAATTCAGTAATTAAAAAAATAAAATTCTATATTGGCTGCGCCATACTTTTTTTTGGTTTGGTGATCTTAATCAAAGATTATCTTGTATAAAAATTTATCTACTTCCCTCTTTCAGTGAATCACTCACTCAAAGAGGGTTGATTTAACTCACATGCTGAGTTTATTTTGCATGAAGTGTCTGTAATGATTTTTGATCCATTGCACTCCGTTGTTTTCTCGCTTCTGCCAATATTTTGGTTTGCAGGTCTTTACGAAAACCAAGCAAAAACACAAATTCAGCAAGTACAAATAATGGACCAGTCGCTAAACCTACAAGATCATCCACAAAAGCTGGTTTTTTCTTTTCATAAAAATGCCCGATGAACTGGAACACCCATCCCACCACAAAGCTACCAATACTAATCACAAGCCATGTACTCATATTCAATTGAGCAATTTTATAGGCAAATGGATAGGCAATCGCGTAAATCAGTAACATCAAAAAGCCCAAAGACTTATCTAGCCTTAAATAATAGATCACACTTAAGATCAACAGCACTAAAGCCAATGTGATTTCAAAACCAGATAACATCACACCTGCTCTTGCAGTTAAACACATGATGGAAAATACGATCATTGGAATACCAATAAAATGAGTTAACACATTTTTTTGATCCAAATGATAGGCTGCATATTGGCTAAGCAATTGTTCTAATCGAGTCATTTTCAGCGTCCTTGTTTATTACTTTTATCCACTATATAAAATCTTGCAAATAAAAGTTGTCGGCTAGCTGACAAATGAATATTTTTTAGTATGATGGCAAAACAACGATGCGTAAGCGTTGCGATTTAATATCTCCATCTAGAACAGAGCAAATGGATTGGAATTTTTACGATGCTGATATATGCAAAATCATGTGATTGAGTCATAGCAATGACCATGATGCACGATATGACTGACTTGATCACTAAAACTGTGATGATTGGTCCAATATGGTGTGATACAACTGAAATATCATATAAACGCGTAGCAGAATAAAAAAAGGAACTTTTGTGCTGAACTTAACAGATCTTGAATTATTAAATAAAAATATCTGGTACGCTCAATTACCTGCACCATTCCAGCAATTTATCCAACAACATTCAAATTATCAAACATTTGAACGAGATCAGGCAATTTTTAGATCTGGTGATACGTTTAATGGTATTTATGCTGTTTTAGATGGTCGGGTGCGCTTAGGTTATATCGATATTGAAGGCAATGAATCTGTTGCTGCAATCGTAGAACCAATCATGTGGTTTGGAGAAATATCTTTAGTAGACCAGCAGCCACGTTCGCATGATGCAATTGCTGTTGGTAAATGTGTGATTTTGCATATCCCTAGCTTGATTATGAACGACTTTCTAGCTCAACATCCCCAATACTGGTTCCATATCGCGCAACTCACCAGTCAAAAACTTCGTTTTGCTTTCTTAGAACTGATTTCGATTCAAACACAGCATATACAACAGCGTTTAGCGCAACGCTTAATGTTTATTTTGAATGGTTATGGAAACCATGCATACATTGAAAAGAACACCATTCATTTGTCTCAAGATCAATTGGCTCTCATGTTGAAATGTTCAAGACAAACCATCAATCAAGAATTACACTTACTGGAACAACAAGGTATTCTAAAAATTGCTTTTAAAAAAATAGAAATTTTAGATATCAATCAGTTACACGCTATTGCCCATTCAATCAATGAATCTTCACATTAAAATAACTGCGCGGTATTTTTCAGTTAAGATTAAAACAAGCTTAAATAGCTGGAATATATAATCATTTTATAAATAAAATATACAATTTGTGTATTCTACTTATGAAAAAATAGATTTATATTTTATTCAGGCGCTAATGCCATCTCAATAAAAGTTGAAATAAATGAAAAAAATCACAACTCTTCTCACGGCGGGTCTATTCACAGTGCTTAGTGCTTCTGCTTTTGCATGTCCTAAAGGTACAACATTAGTCGGTGGGACTGGTCCGAATCATAAAGGCGGAAAATGTGTAGCTGCCAATCCTGCGGCGCAAACAGCATCTAAAGCATCGACTACTGCAACGAAAGCAAAAGCAGATACCACCAAAGCAGTTGAAGCAAAACCAAAAGATGCCAAAGCTGTGGTAAAAACTGAAACTGCTGCAACCAAGGCAAAAGCAGAAACTGCTACAAAAGTGAAGACTGATGCAGCAGCGAAGGCAAAAACTGATACAGCTGCAAAAGCGGCAATGACTAAAGACAAAGCGGTTAAAACAGCGTCAACCAATCCTTTAAAACCTTGATTGTCGCAACACAATCAAGTTAAACCATAAAAATGGCGCTTCATCTGCGCCATTTTTACATACTTGATTAGAAAATATTATTATTCGCCTTAGTATTTCCTAAACTAGGGTTATCAATTGCATCTTTACACTGTGCTTTATCACGCTCATATTGCGCCTGATTTTTCTGCATTTCACCATCTTTCTCAAGCGTCGAACGCGCCCAATTGTCTAAGCTGTTCATGGCTTTACGACATAAAGCATATTTTCCTTCAGTCACAGAGTCAGTCATTTTGACATTGATTCGCCAATCCGTACTCAACTTACGAATCGGTTTTCGCACATTGTCTTCTATTAGATTTAATTGTTTTCGATAAACATAAGGTTCAACTTGGTTAATTAACGCCCAAGCTGCATGAGCATATGTGGTTGCGTCATTGGTAAGTTTTGGCGCAGCTTTGATTTCGACCTTTTGCTGAGGTTCAGAAGATGAATTACCACATGCTTGTAAACCTAAAACACCTAAAATCAAGGTCATACTCAATAATAATTTCGACTGATTTGCGAACATAAAGTCACGCCTAAATAAACATTTCACTCCTATGCTAGTAAATTCAGGTAGAATACTCAATCTTGATTTTACCTTTTGTTTTACTCTGGTTTTTAGGTGTCCTGTGTCCGAGCACAATCCTCCAGTCCAAATCGCTGGCTTTTGGCAAGGCGCGAAAGATAGCCAAGCCATTATTTTTACCTACCTTCCTGTTTCTTTTGCCTTTGGCGTATCGGCAACTCAATTCGGGTTTAGTGCGTGGGAAGCACTCTTTTTGTCATGCTCCATGTATGCTGGTGCAAGTCAGTTTCTGGTGGTGGCATTATTAGGGAGTGGTACATCCATATGGATGACCGCACTCACCGTAATTGCCTTAGATATTCGTCATGTGCTTTATGGTCCAGCCTTACAAAACCTCATTCAAGATCGTTTAAACTTAAAAAAGACCGCAGTTTGGGCTTGGGGACTAACGGATGAAGTATTTGCCGCAGGTATGATCAAACTGTCGCAACGTCGTCAAGAGTGGTCAGAATCATGGATGTTAGGACTCAGCCTATTTAGCTGGATGTCATGGGCACTTGGTTCATTTTTAGGTGGATTATTTGCTGATCAAGTCACGCATTTGCCTCAGTTCTTACAAGCGGCATTAGATTTCCTACTTCCTGCTTTGTTCTTGAGCTTTTTATTAGCCGCTTTTGAAAGAAAGCATACTTTTGTGGTTTTTGTCTCTTTAGTCGTTTCGGCTATGGCGTGTTATTTTATCAATATGTCAGCAGCAATTTTTATCGGTATTGCATCAGGTATTTTGGCGGGATTATTTAAATATTACATTTTAAAACAAAAAGATGAAGTGAGCATTTAACATGGACTTACATATTATTCTGGTCGGTATTTTGGTGGGTATTGCAAACTTTGCCTCTCGCTTTGGTCCCTTTTATTTATTGCAAAAAAGCCAGCAACACCAACAGTCACGTGGCTCAACATGGCTAAAAATAGCATTGGGCAGTATTGGTATTGCAGCGATCAGCTCAATGTTGATTGTTGCAACTCTTCCCCCGTTAATTGAAACGCCCAATAAGAGTTTTGCGATGTTCGTCGGTTTTGTGGTACTGACAGGGTTGTACTTTAAATTTAAACGAATCGTTTTAGCGACGCTTATTGCAGCACTCGCCTATGGTTTGGTCTATACCTATGTTTAACATTCATCATGCTAAACCTCCTTCAAAAATCACCATTTAAATGATGAAATCATTTCATTGAATGGAGAGGTGTTTTTAAAATAAAGAATCTTTTTGACCAACAATTTGGGAATTCTTAATTTTCATCACATTGTTTAAAGCACATTATAAAAACACATTAGGCTTCCTGCTGTAGTCAAAAAATGAGCATTCAATACTTTTAAATATTGATAAAATATAAATGTGGTCTTTATACGGTAACACGAGATGGATGTTGCGATTGTCGAATGGAGGATATGAACAAAAACAAGGAACTACGTTATTTTCAGTGTAAGAATACGGTTAAAAAATGAGGTGAGCAAAGTGAAGCATCGCCTCAGTAAAACAAATAATTTAAACTTAAGATGTTAAGCGTGGCATTGCAAACTTGATCTTTGTACATATCATTTCTATGTTATGCTAAATGTTTCATGATTGATAAAACTTAACCACATTTAAAAAATCATCCTAAAGCTTATTTCGCAAGATTTCTATTATGTTCATTGCACACTTACCTTCGGGTTATATTCTTGCCCGACTTCTTCATCAAAAATTCAAACAAACTAAAATCAGCCACAAAGCATTCTTTAGCATCATTATGCTTGGCGCTATCTTCCCAGATATAGATCTATTTTATTTTTATTTGTTTGACCACCGTTCTGTGCATCACCACAAATATTTTTTACATTGGTTTTCTTTTTGGATTCCAATTTTTGTTATTGCTTTAATTTATTTAGTGAAAACAAAATACAACTCTAAAATCGCATGGATGTTCAGCCTTTTTGCATCTGCCGCACTATTACATATTTTCTTAGATACTTTTGTCGGTGATGTTTGGCTATTTGCCCCTTTTATTGACCAGCCCTACGTCTTCTTTGAAGTTAGCGCACGTTATCAACCGTGGTGGCTCAACTTTATTTTTCATTGGTCTTTTTTTGTTGAAATTCTCATTTGTATCATTGCATTGATACTTTTTATTCAAAAAAGGAAAAAATTAAAAAAATCAATTTAGCCATTTTTTTTATGCGAAGCCTTGGAACACTTAAAAAAGTAGCGGCTTAACTTATATAAAAAAATCTGTTAGACAATATCATTATTTTATGTGAATCAACCCTGAACAGATGCCTGACTTCTGCTATGCTAACAATCCATAAGACAAGCATGGAAGAATCGCATGAGCGTGACTATTGGTACCCCACTTCAATCATCTGCGTATAAAGTTTTATTGTTGGGTTCAGGTGAACTGGGTAAAGAGGTGGTGATTTCATTACAACGACTTGGTGTAGAAGTCCATGCGGCAGACCGCTACGAAAATGCACCTGCCATGCAAGTTGCTCATTTTTCTTATGCCTTAAATATGGCAGATGCAAATGAACTTAAAGCTTTAATCGAAAAAGTTAAACCTCATCTGATTGTTCCAGAAATTGAAGCGATTGCCACGCAAGTCTTGGTGGAAATTGAACAACAAAATATTGCCACTGTCATTCCTTCTGCTCAAGCAGTAAATCTGACCATGAATCGTGAAGGAATTCGACGTTTGGCTGCGGAAGAATTAGGCTTACCTACTTCTGCTTATCGTTTTGCAAATACTTTAGAAAGTTTCCGTTCTGCTTGTGATGATATTGGTTATCCGAACTTTGTAAAACCAGTGATGTCTTCTTCTGGTAAAGGACAATCTCGAGTAAAAGAATATGCTGAAGTCGATGCTGCTTGGGAATATGCACAAACAGGTGGTCGTGTAAACCAGGGCACAGTGATTGTCGAATCTCAAATTGACTTTGATTTTGAAATTACTTTACTTACTGTACGTGCGAAAAACCCTGAAACGGGTGAAATTGAGACCTCCTTTTGCGACCCGATTGGGCATCGTCAAGATGCAGGAGACTATGTAGAAAGCTGGCAACCTCAAATCATGACTGAAGCCGCTTTAAATGAAGCAAAACGTATTGCCAATAAAGTCACTGTAGCCTTAGGCGGTTGTGGTATTTTTGGGGTAGAACTGTTTGTAAAAGGCGATAAAGTATGGTTTAGTGAGGTGTCACCTCGCCCACACGATACTGGTTTAGTTACACTTGCATCTCAATTCCAAAGTGAATTTGAATTGCATGCTCGTGCTATTTTAGGTTTGCCTGTCAATACCGAACGCCATAGTGTTGCCGCAAGTGCTGTGATCTATGCAGGTACCGATGCGAATAATCTTTCATTCTCTGGCTTAAATCTTGCTTTGCAAAACCCTGCTACAGATCTACGTCTTTTTGGTAAACCTGAAGGATTTAAACGTCGTCGTATGGGCGTTGCAACTGCCCGTGCCGAAACGACAGACCAAGCACGTGAACTTGCACAAGAAGCAGCATCAAAAGTGACTGTTCATTTAAACAAATAGCCTATAAATTTGCGGACAAAATATCCATGATCAACACCTCTCCTCTGTTGGAATATGTAAGCGACAACAACGACATTAAAGCAATCAATCAATGGCGTAGTGATGTCGAACAACAGTTAAATGAGGCTTATGATCATGGAACAACCATACGTGAAATCGTTCGTGCTCGTTCAAATGTCGTAGATGAAGCCCTGATGTTTTTATGGAAACATTCGGGTTTAGATCAAACAGATTTAGGTTTGTTTGCTGTAGGTGGATATGGTCGACGTGAGATGTTGCCCTACTCTGATGTAGACATCATGATTTTGTCGGAGGAAGACCTTTCCCCTGAACAAGAGCAGATCGTCACACAGTTTATTTCAACATTATGGGATGTGGGCAATTTCAAACCAGGTATCAGTGTACGTACCATCCGCAGTTGCTTTGAACAAGCCACGACTGATCTGACTGTAGCCACTTCTCTTATTGAAGCGCGCTTAATTATTGGTAATCAGCATTTAGCAAGATGGCCACGTCGAGTTGTTTCTCAGACTTGGACTGACAAAACGTTCTTTGATGCAAAAATGGCTGAACAAGCGCACCGCTATGCACAGCACAACAACACAGAAAGTAACTTAGAACCCGATATCAAAAATGCGCCGGGTGGTATTCGAGACATCAATCAAATTGGGTGGATTGCAAAACGTCATTTTCGCGTAAATCGTATTTACGATTTGGTTCATTTAGGTTTTATTTCTGAATTTGAGTTAGGCGTACTTGAAGAGGCTGAAAATTTTCTATGGGAAATTCGCCACCACTTGCACCGTTTAACCAAGCGTGATGAAAACCGTTTATTGTTTGATTATCAGCGTGATATTGCGGCTAAATTTGGCTATACACGAGAGGATGCCCATCATCCAAACTATCCGATTGAACAGTTCATGAAACGTTACTATCGGACAGCTCAACAGGTTTCCACGTTAAATGAAATGTTATTGGCATATTTCAATGAGTCAGTAATTACACCACGCTTACCAGACTATGAGCGTAAAATTGAAAATATTAACGAACACTTCAAGCTGGTGGATGGCAAACTTGCGGTCCAACAACACAAAACATTCTCAGAAAATCCAAGTGCTATTTTAGAAATTTTCTATATCTTGGCAAATCGTCCTGAAATTGAAGGCATTCGTGCACGTACTTTACGTCTGTTGACTTTAGCCGCAAAACGAATTGATCAGGCTTTCCGAGATAATCCAAATCATCAAGCTTTGTTCATGGCAATTATTCGCTCACCGTATCGTTTATATGAAACGATGGTCGCGATGAAACGTTATGGAGTATTGGGCAACTATATTCCTGCATTTGGGCAAATTATGGGGCTAATGCAATATGACTTATTCCATATCTATACCGTCGATGCACATACGTTACTGTTAATCCGCAATTTAAATCGCTTTAAAGAGCCAGAGTTTGCCAAAGATTACCCTGTTGTAAGTTCAGTTTTTCAGCGTTTAGTCCGCCGTGATATCGTTTTCCTTGCTGCAATATTCCATGATATTGCCAAAGGACGTGGCGGTGACCACAGTGAACTGGGTGCTGAAGATGCGATTGAATTCTGTTTGGCACATGGATTTACCGAGCGTGAATGTAATTTGGTGGCTTGGCTGATCCAAAATCATTTATTGATGTCGATGACTGCACAGAAAAAAGATATCTCTGACCCCGATGTAGTTAAAGAGTTTGCAGAAAAACTCGGGGATATGGAGCATTTAGATTATCTATACACACTGACTGTTGCAGATATCAATGCAACCAATCCAAAACTTTGGAACACTTGGCGCTCTTCTTTAATGCGTCAACTGTATACACATGCACGTGATGTGATTCGTTCAGGCTTAGGTCGTCCAGTGGACTACCAAATGCTGATTGAGGATACTAAATTTTCAGCAAGTGAAGTATTGGTAGATGAATTCCCACTCGATCAAGTGGAAAAAGTTTGGCAAGAGTTGGGAGACGAGTACTTTCTCAAAGAATCAGCAGATGAAATTGCATGGCATACCCGCGCCATTTTGCAGCACGGCGACAACCCTGCACCATTAGTGCTCATGCGTGCGCATCGAAAAGCAGCACAGGATGCTGTTCAGATCTTTATTTACACTCAAGATCAACCTAACTTGTTTGCAACCACTGTTGCTATTTTAGATCGTATGAATCTTGACGTTCAAGATGCGCGTATTATCACTGCAACCAAAGCATTTAGTTTAGATACATATGTCGTTCTAGATCGTTTTGGTACTTTATTAACTGATCCAGAACGTGAAAACACGGTCAAACAGGCTTTAATTAAAGCCTTATCTGAATCAGATAAATACCCTGGTCTAATGCAGCGTCGCATTCCACGCCAACTTCGTCATTTTGATATTGAAAATACGGTTGATGTAACACTCAATGAAGCGTTACAGCAAAACATGGTTGAAATTTCAACTCTCGACCAACCCGGTTTACTTGCACGTGTTGGTGGTTTATTTATGATGCAAGGTTTAGATATCCATTCAGCTCGAATTGCTACACTTGGCGAAAAAGCAGAAGATATTTTCTTCGTCACTAAAAAAGATGGCACTCCTCTTACAGAAACAGAAGCAGAAGTCTTTACCGCAAAATTAAAAGCGGCACTGGATGAAGCATCAAATCAAATCTGTGGGCAACATTAATCTTTAATTCTATTGTGGTAATTGTTTCATGAACGCTAGTTTGTCTTTATTACATCCCTATCCATTTGAAAAGTTAGCGCAACTTTTTCAGGATGTAAAACCCGCAGATTTACCTTTGATTCCACTTTCTATTGGTGAGCCGAAGCATCCTGCACCTGAGTTTGTGAAGCAAGCGATCATTGATAATTTTCAGCATCTTTCAACTTATCCCAATAGTAAAGGTTTAGTTGAACTACGTGAAAGTATTGCACAATGGTTGAGTCGTCGCTTTCATCTCAACAGTATCAGTGCTGAAGATCATGTAATTCCTGTAACAGGCACCCGTGAAGGGATTTTTTCCTTTGTCCAAGCATTGATTAATCGTGATGATGCACCTTATGTGGTGATGCCGAATCCGTTTTATCAAATTTATGAAGGTGCAACACTTTTAGCAGGTGCTCAGCCCTACTTTATCAACTGTACCGAAGAAAATGGTTATCTCGGTGATTTCGATGCTGTCCCTGCTGAAGTTTGGGAAAAAACCGCACTCTTGTTTGTTTGCACACCCGGCAATCCTACTGGTGCAGTCCTTTCAAAAGAGCAACTTAAAAAGCTGATTGCGCTTTCTGATCAATATGGTTTTGTGATTGCCTCTGATGAATGTTATTCAGAGTTGTGGTTTGATCAAGCTCCTACTGGCTTACTCGAAGTCTGTGCAGAATTAGGACGCGATGATTATAAAAACTGTATTGTATTCCATTCGCTCTCTAAGCGTTCTAATTTACCGGGTATGCGTTCAGGCTTTGTGGCTGGCGATGCGGCATTACTCAAACCTTATTTAAAATTCCGTACTTATCACGGCGCTGCGATGCCTGTTCAACATCAATTGGCTTCGATTGTTGCTTGGAACGATGAGTCACATGTTGAAGAAAACCGTCAGTTATATCGGGCAAAATTTGAGTTGTTTCAAAATGAATTAGGTCATCTTTTACCTTTACAAAAACCAGACGCTGGTTTTTATTACTGGTTAAAAGTCGATCATGATGAAAACTTTGCCAAGATGCTCATGGAAAAAGCCAATATTAAAGTTTTACCTGGTCGCTACCTCTCGCGTGATACTGCACAAGGTAATCCGGGTGAAGGTCATGTCCGTATGGCACTGGTTGCAGATATTGCACAATGTGAACAAGTGATACAACGTCTAAAAGCAATTTTGTAAACCACAATAAAAATGCCCCAATCAAGGGGCATTTTTATGACTGCTATTAGAAATCAAAAGCAGCACTTAGCATGAATGTTCGAGGTTGCCCTGCAACCAAATATCCATTGTTGGTATTTGACGTACTCTTGATGTTGTCATATAAGCCAACAGATGACCAATCATTTTTATCAAACACATTATTCACACGGAAGTTAAACGTAGTCGGAGTTTGACTCAGTTTAGTTTTATATGTTGCACCAAGATCAAGCGTTGTCCAATCACCTACTGGTATTTATATAAAATCAAGCACTTTGTAGAAAATATGTTTGTAGATTAAAGCAATATAGAGGAATAGCCACTCGATATGAGAAGTTTAAACGGAACTATAAAATTTCTGTTGTATTCGCCTGTATATTGATGGCTCTTGTAGGTTAAGTTATCAATACTAAATATCAACAGATCCTAAGCTACATTTAGCTTATTCATTCAATATTGTTAAAAAAAAGATTTGACGGCTATGCATTTTTTTTACTCAATAAAAGTGCAAATCCTGCTATTCCAAGCATCCCACTACAAATTTTATTAAACATTTTTTTTGCAGTCCTGGTTGAAAGTAACTTTTGGAGATTTAATCCTAAAAATGCATAAATACTTATCGCTACTATTTCTAAAATAATAAAAACAACTCCAAGTATTAAAAACTGTTCACCAACAGGCTCACTAGAAGATACAAATTGAGGTAAAAATGCTGTAAAAATTAAAATTGCCTTTGGATTACCACCAGCAACAATAAACTCATGTCGCATAAGTGAAAGCTTACTAGGCTTTTTCACTAAAGATTTTTCACCATGTATAACCTGTTCTTCAGGTTCAATACGCCACAATTGGATAGCTAAATATATTAAGTACAATGCACCTAATACTTTAATAAAAAGAAATAAGATCTTTGATGTTGTAATAATTGTCGCCAAGCCTGCAGATGCTAAAAATATCATTATCACGAATGCAAATAAACGACCGATTCCTCCGACGAAGGAAGAGCTAAACCCATAATGAACAGCATTATGAACTGATAACATATTGTTAGAGCCTGGGATCATATTTAAAGCAAAACATGCTGGAATAAAAACTAATAAAGTTGTCCACGTCATTTTAAATTACCAAACCTCACCCCAATCTCTAAATTCAAATTTTTAATAGAGATAGGAAATACCATATTTAACATAAAATCTTTTATATCACCCTTCAAAAAACGAACTTTATACTAAAAGCTGAGCTATTGAAAATAATGAGTGTTTTACAGAATTTAGATTTTAGAATTCATTAAAATAGTTAGCTTAAGCATCTAGCCAGATATAATATTTCTTGGCTTTTATAAAATCAAGCAATAAACGCCACTGTAAGATAGTTTGATTTTCTTAAATTACTAAGTAAAAAACCTCTTTACATATAAAGTGCTCCTCTAATTAGGTACTCTTCATTTAAATCAAAGGGTTAATTAAGTTGTATAAAAGTGTTGATTAAAACAGTACTTATCTTAATTAAACTTTCGATATAGTTGAATTTAAAAGTTTATATGAGGCTTATTTTATTTCGATTATAAACTCAGACATTCAATTTTTCATTTAAAAATGATATCTTTGCTCACCATATTTACCTAAAAATCAATGTTGCAGAATCATATGTTTAAAGAGGGACAAATTAAGGTTTACAATGAAAATAAAGGTTATGGCTTCATCCAACGTGAAGATCATGAGAAAGATTTATTTTTTCATATCAGTGATTTTCCTTATAAGCAATTCCCTCCAAGAATCGGAGAAAAATTAAAATTTCGAATTGTGAGTGAAAACGGAAGAATAAAAGCTGAAAATATTATTCGTTTAGATTTTAAGATCGAAGATAAACAAAGTCCAAGTTATAGTAAGCGCCAAATTCGGTCGCAATATAAGAAGAGAAAACCACAGGAAAAGAGCCTCAATTTACTTGAATTTTTTATTGGTGTATTTATATTCTTGGTATTTCTAGCTGTCTTAATTCCATTTTTATCAGGGATATATAAAAGAGAGTCTTTAAAAAGACAAGCTGTTGTTCCTGTTGAAAAAATTTCATCTACCGCAACTAATTCAGTTCCACAATATCGTTGTGATGGACGTGTTTACTGTAGTGAGATGAAATCATATGACGAAGCAGTATTTTTTATAAATAATTGCTCAGGAACAAAAATGGACGGTGATGGAGATGGGGTGCCATGCGAAAGTCAATTCTGATACTTCTCCGTAAATTTAATTATAGTTTGGTTTTAAAAGCTTTCTAAAGGGCTTTCATGTATATACCCACACTCTCAATAAAGGAAAATAAATTGAATATTAAGTTTGATCGTTTAAAAAATATTAGCAACCAAGATATTATTGAGCTGAATACAAATGAACGTGTACTCAAACAGATGCCTTTAGCAAATGGGGTTATTTTTGATGAAGAAAAATGTATTGCTTGGGTTAAAGAAAAAGAACAGCAATGGATTGAATATGGTTATGGTCCATGGGCTTTTATTGTAGATGGAAAATTTGCTGGTTGGGGCGGTATGCAGTATGAAGACGGCGATGCAGACTTAGCTTTAGTACTACATCCTCAGTATTGGGGATTAGGTAAACAAATTTTTAATGAAATTATTAAAAGAGCTTTTACTGAAATGGGTTTTGAGTCAATCACAATTCTATTACCTCCAACAAGGACAAAGTTGAAAGGAATTTTTTTACTAGGCTTTGTGATTGATAGAGAAATTATCATAAGTGGTAAACGTTTTATAAGATACAGACTACATAAATCAGTCACCCTTTAATGTAATGGATCTTACATAAATTAGCACTCATCTAAGAGCCTTATTCTTCGTATCATTCAAAGTGCTACTTTCATGGGCAATTTGATTTTACTACTTCGCTATTTTTTAATCTAAAAGTGTCAACACACCCTAAAAACATAGAAATAATTTCAACATAGTAAAATGCAGCTTCACGTTCTTTTATCAAACTTTAAATATCCTAATCCCGAGTATGTTCAAGATAAAAAAATACACATTTAAATTTGAAAAATATCACAGATACAACCCACTCAAAGCTTGACCAAACCTAGATCGTTTAGAGATACTGCACTATCTTTACCTATTTAAAAAACTAAAATGAAATCGCATGACCCAATGCAAATAAAACGCATAAATTCAAAAATCTGGATCGTTGTTGCAGTGATTGTTATTGTTTTAGTGGTGATTTTCTTTGCATGGAAATCTTCAAATAAAAAACAAGTTTCTTCACAAAATGTAGATACACCCTCGTCGAATACCAAACCCTCTCTCACCGTTACAGTGGTACAGCCTGAGCTTCAAAATTGGAAACAAAACTTTACCGCCAATGGAAATATTGCTGCTTGGCAAGAAGTCGTCATCGGTAGTGAACTGTCTGGACAGCGCATAACCAAAGTCAATGTCAATGTTGGTGATTCAGTTCAACGTGGGCAAGTACTTGCTGAAATCAATAGCGAAAGTATTCGTGCTGAACTAGCTACAGCAAAAGCCAATTATGCTGAAGCAAAAGCCGTACTTGCAGATGCAATTCTCAATAATCAACGTATCCAACAACTTAAAAATACTGGCGCAATCTCTCAACAGGAAGCTACTCAATATCTGACTTCACGGAATACAGCTCAAGCTCGTCTGGATGCTGCGAAGGCACAAATTGATAGCAATCAACTCCGCTTAACACAAACCCAAGTCATTGCTCCTGATCACGGCGTAATTTCTGCACGTACTGCGACTGTGGGTTCTTTAGCACAAACTGGTCAAGAGTTGTTTCGCTTAATTCGTGATAATCGTTTGGAATGGCGCGCTGAAGTTACCTCCACTGATTTATATAAACTAGCGAAAGGTATGACAGCCCAAATTACTTCGCCTGATCCTTCTCGATCTGCTGTTCAAGGGACAGTAAGAATGATTGCACCAGTGATCGACCCACAAACACGCTATGGTTTGGTTTATGTCGATATTCCAACCACTGATGCAGTTCGTATGGGCATGTTTGTTAAGGGCGAATTTGATTTAGGTCAAAAACCCGCTTTAACTGTACCACAAACCGCAGTCTTGTTACGTGATGGTTTCTCTTATGTATTCATAGTGAATAAAGATAATCGTGTCTCTCAACAAAAAGTCAGCATTGGTAGACGTTTGAATGATCGAGTAGAAATTCTTGATTTACCTGCCAATACTCGAATTGTAGCCTCAGGAACAGGTTTCTTGGCAGATGGGGATTTGGTCAAACTGGGTCAAACCATTCCAGATACCCCGTTAACAAAACAACTTGTGGCTCCACAGGAGAAATAATATGAATTTCTCCGCTTGGTCAATTAAAAATCCAATTCCTGGCATTTTACTTTTCATTATGCTCGGATTGGCGGGTTTAATGTGTTTTCATTGGATGAAAATACAACAATTCCCTGATATTGAGTTGCCGATGGTCACTGTTACGGCGGCTCTACCCGGCGCTGCCCCACCTCAACTTGAAACAGAAGTAGCACGTAAAATTGAAAATTCAATTGCTACTCTACAAGGGCTTAAAAATCAATATACCAATATTCAAGATGGTGTGGTGGTTATTACTGCCGAGTTTCAGCTAGAAAAACCGTTGCAAGAAGCTGTCGATGATGTCCGCAATGCCGTTTCGCAAGTGCGTTCAGACTTACCAGCGGATTTACGTGACCCCATTGTCAGCAAAATCAATTTATCTGGCTCACCGATCCTGACCTACACCATTCAATCTCCTCGAATGGATGAAGAAACACTATCTTGGTTTGTCGATTACGATATTGCCCGTGCCATGTTAAAAGTCAAAGGGGTTGGCGCTGTTTCTCGGGTTGGAGGGGTTACTCGTCAAGTCGAAGTTGAACTCGACCCTGAAAAACTTTTAGCACTTAACGCGACAGCAACAGACATTACCCGTCAATTAAGACTGATTCAGCAAGAAGCTTCAGGTGGTCAAACCAAAATCGGAGGCAGTGAACAGTCCATCCGTACCATTGCAACCGTTAAAACTGCTGCTGAAATTGGTACTATGGATATCGCACTGAGCGATGGCAGACATATCCGTCTTGATCAGGTTGCTACTGTACGTGATGGCATTGCTGAACGACGTTCTGCAGCTTTATTAAATGGTCACCCTGTTATTGGATTCGAAATTACACGGAGTAAAGGTGCAAGCGAGGTTGAGGTTGAAACAGGCGTCAAAGTAGCATTGGATCAATTAAAAAAAGCTCATCCAGATATCAAAATCACCGAAGCATTTAACTTTGTAAATCCTGTGGTCGATAACTATAAAGGCTCGATGTCGCTCTTGTATGAGGGTGCAATTCTCGCCATTTTAGTGGTCTGGCTGTTTTTACGGGATTGGCGAGCAACCATCATTGCCGCAACAGCACTGCCCTTATCGATCTTACCTGCTTTGATCGGGATGTACTATCTCGGTTTCACCTTAAATACTGTCACGCTTTTAGCAATGTCATTGGTCGTCGGTATTTTGGTCGATGATGCTATTGTTGAAATTGAAAATATCATCCGGCATCTCAGGATGGGTAAAACACCCTATGAAGCTGCAATGGAGGCAGCAGATGAAATTGGTTTAGCCGTCATTGCCACAACATTTACTCTGATTGCAGTATTTTTACCGACAGCATTTATGAGTGGTATTGCAGGTAAATTCTTTGTTCAATTTGGTTGGACTGCTTCATTAGCAATTTTTGCCTCACTTTTAGTGGCGCGCTTGCTCACACCAATGATGTCAGCGTATATTCTCAAACCGTGGATCGGTAAAATAGAAACGCCACAGGTACAAGAAAATCAAATACAACATCCCAATGATCATGGGGATCTTGAGTTAGCACATGATCGTGCAAAAGATGGTCGTGTCATGCGAGCGTATATGCGAATGGTCACATGGTGTTTAAACCACCGTTGGATCACATTGGGCAGCGCTATTTTATTTTTTGTCGGCTCAATTATGCTGATTCCACTCTTACCAACGGGTTTTGTGCCACCGCCAGATACTGGACAAACCCAAGTACGAGTAGAGTTACCACCTGGCTCTCAGTTTCCTGATAGTTTGAAAGCAGCTGAATATGCACGCAATTTAATCAAAGATCATCCTGAAATTAAAAGTGTATACACCACAATTGGTGGTGGATCTTCAGGAACCGATCCATTTGCTGGTGGCGCTTCCAGTGAACCGAGAAAAGCCACCTTAACCATTCAAGTCACCGACCGCTCAGACCGCTCTGTCAGCTTACAAAAAATTGAAAATGATATACGCCAACGCTTGGCACCACTTCCAGGCGCACGTATTCAAGTCGGTATTGCAGGTAATAACAGTCAATATCAAATTGCACTTTCAGGGGATGATCCTGATGTTCTCATCAGCACAGCACGTCAAGTCGAACGTGAGATTCGCACCATACCTAATATTGGCAGTATTACGTCAAGTGCTGCATTAGTTCGTCCAGAATTAGTGATTCGTCCTGATTTTGCAAAAGCTGCTGATTTAGGCATCACCACTCAAAATATTGCTGAAACTGTTCGTATTGCCACTGCGGGTGATTTTGATCAGAACTTGGCAAAATTAAATCTGTCACAACGGCAAATTCCCATTGTGATCAAACTGCCTTTATCTGCACGCCAAGATCAAGACTTGATTAAGCGCTTGATGATTACAGGCAGTAAAGGTCCTGTGATGTTAGGTACGATTGCTCAGGTTAATATTGAAAGTGGTCCTTCACAAATCGACCGCTTTAATCGATTGCGCAATATCAATTTTAATATCGAACTCAATGATCAACCTTTAGGTGATGTTGCCAATGCAGTAGATCAACTTCCAACCATTAAAAACTTGCCACCTTCAGTAAAGCGTACCAACCTTGGTGATGCGGATGTGATGCAACAGCTATTTGAGAGCTTTGGTCTCGCCATGTTGACGGGTGTACTCTGTATCTACGTGGTGTTGGTATTATTGTTTAAAGACTTCTTACAACCCATCACCATTTTGGTTGCTTTACCTTTATCTCTGGGGGGTGCATTTGTATTGCTGCTTTTGGCAAAGAGCAGTTTTTCCATGCCAAGTCTGATCGGCTTGATTATGTTGATGGGTATTGCCAGTAAGAACTCAATCTTGTTGGTGGATTATGCCATTATCGCACGGAGTGAACGACAATATTCCCGTATCAATGCACTGCTCGATGCCTGTCATAAACGTGCGCGACCTATTATTATGACGACTTTAGCAATGGGTGCAGGAATGTTGCCAATTGCATTGGGTATTGGTACTGATCCAAGCTTTAGAGCGCCAATGGCAATTTCTGTGATTGGGGGGCTGATCACCAGTACTTTCCTCTCCTTACTGGTTATTCCTGTGGTATATACCTTTATTGATGACATTCACAATATATTGTTTAGACGCAATAAAACCACTAAACCATCAGAAGCTCCACTTTCACAGTGAAGGCTAAATATTAGGAAAAACGGGTAAATCAAAAAATAATGCCGATCTAAAGCAAAATTTAGATCGGCATTTCAATCAGCTAAACAACAACATCCCAGCAAATACGGCAAAACTTAACCCCGACAAATAATATATCGCTTTTATTTTCGATTGAAACCAATCCAACGCCTTTTTTTGGCTCATCAGATGAATCAACCATAAATTCCAAAATAATACGACACAGACCATCCATAAACTCACCAAGCATAATTGCCATGTTGTATAGGGTCGATAGATCACTAAAATGATTGTGCCGTAAAATAGAATATTTTTAGGATTTAAAACACTGGAGTGAATGCCATAAAACAATG
Organism: Acinetobacter sp. Tol 5; assembly: GCF_019702905.1. Lineage (NCBI taxonomy): Bacteria > Pseudomonadati > Pseudomonadota > Gammaproteobacteria > Moraxellales > Moraxellaceae > Acinetobacter > Acinetobacter sp. Tol 5. Next base: position 2,600,039 of record NZ_AP024708.1, read on the forward strand.
ATTTTAGTTTTTTAGGGACTTTCTGCACACTACTACTTACTTGAGTATCATGAGTAAAATCAGCATGCCATGCATATGTAAAGCAGCGATAGGATAAATAGCTTAAATAAATTATCCCACCCCATTTCACCACATCTAAAATAGCATGATGAAGTTGTCCCAGTATAAACAGTGAAATAAACACAAAGCCGATCACCATGATATTACCAACGACAATACCAAGACATACACATTTTGCCGCGTGTCGCCCTTCTCTAAATAATGTGGTTAAAATCAGAAAAAAATCAGGTCCGGGAGAAAGTAAAGCAATAAAATGTGTGACTGCAACAATTAAAAACAGGTCCATTAGCCGATTCCAAAAAATATTTAAATCAGCTTAGATATTTTTGGACCCGCTAATCTTGTAAAAAATTGCGCAATTATGCACTCAAAAATTGGGTCTGAAACTGTTTAGGTGTTATACCTGTATGGGATTTAAAAACATGGTGAAAATGGCTTTGATCGTTAAAGCCCAAGGCATGCGCAGTCTGAACGATTGTTTGACCCGACTTTAAAAGATGTCTGGCAGTATTTATTTTCTGATTAAGTTGGTAAGCATGTGGTGTAAGACCAAAATTATTTTTAAATAAGCGAATAATCGCATAACGGCTGATTCCCACCGCTTGACTTAATTCATCCAAAGAAAGAATGTGCTGACTTCGTTCAATTAAAGCAATCATTCTACTCAAATACTTTTGAAAATAATCGGATTGCTTTAAAAGATCCAACTCAAAATGTGACAGTAAAATTTCAGACAAGACTTCAACTAACTTTTGTTGCTTGAATGAAATGGATGAAGATGAATCAAACAATACCTCATTGAGTTGAGTGAACGACTGATAGGCATCTGAATGATGGATAATCTGAGGTTTTAATACCGGAACATGCTGAGGATAAAGTTGCTCAATATCCTCAACCAATTCTGAAAAGAGTTGAACAACCCAATGTGCATCCAAATGCATCATTTGATAACTCCAAACCTCATTTTCCAGTGGGTTACAGGAGTGCTCAATTTCTGCAGGAATAATGACCAAGCTACCTGCTTGTATTTGTTGATCCTGAGCAAAGTAACTGCTAAATCGACTGATACCACAATCCACAGCACCAATTGAAAATGTCGGATGACTATGGGATTTATAACAAATTCGACTCTGACATGCCCTACGTGTTTCAACATAGGGCATTTGTGGATCACTCCAAAATTCAACAGTTGTATCTGAGTACATCATCTTAGCAATTTGACTGAGATACACATGTATGATTATTCAGCCAAGGCTTTTTCAATGTCTTGCTCAATATCTTCAGGTTTGGTTGTAGGCGCGTAACGGTTGATCACTTCTCCTTTTTTGTTGATCAAGAATTTCGTAAAATTCCATTTAATGCCATTCCCCAAAATACCTTTACTGTTATTGGTTAAATAACGGAAAATCACATGTGCTTCTGGTCCTTTGACATTGACTTTGGCAAACATAGGAAATGAAACACCGTAGTTACGCTGGCAGTAGCTGCCAATTTGTTCATTGGTACCCGGATCTTGTCCACCAAATTGGTTGCAAGGAAACCCTAGAACCTCAAGTCCTTGATCTTTATATTTTTCATAAAGTTTTTCTAATCCTGCAAACTGTGGAGTGAAACCACATTTACTCGCAGTATTGACAATCAATAAAACTTTTCCTTGGTAATCTGAAAAAGATTTATTTTCACCCTCTAACAACTCAGCCTCGAACTGATAAATGTTGGTCATGGATACGTTTCCTCGTCGCCTTTTTCTTGTGATTTTAGTTCTAAAGAAGCGGAATTCACGCAATAGCGTAAGCCCGTCGGTTGTGGTCCATCTTCAAACACATGTCCCAAATGTGCGTCGCAATGATGGCATATAATTTCGACACGATCCATCCCATGAGAGTGATCATCTTGTTCTTCTATAACACTATTATTAATCGGTTTAAAAAAACTCGGCCATCCGCAACCACTGTCATATTTGGTGTCAGAGGTGAATAATTCTGTACCACAGCATCGACAAACATAGGTTCCATGCTGTTTAGTATTCCAATATTTACCTGTAAAAGGAGCCTCTGTGCCCTTTTGTCGGGTAATTTTAAATTCCTCTGGTGATAACTCTCTTTGCCATTCTCGGTCTGTTTTATTGAGTTTTCCCATCATTAAACTCCTTTAAATCTTTGACATTCAATGTCATGCTTCAGTACTTCCATATTTACGCTAGAGCTTGGAAAATTTCTAGCTAAATTTCAACATAGATTGTGATATTTCAGTAATCTATATTTTTAACTCAAAATAATTGGATAAGATTATGTCCGTTTTAGGTAACACAACCCCACGCGAAATCAAAAAATCGTCAAAGTTAGAGCATGTTTGCTACGACATTCGTGGACCAGTGTTACGAGCGGCCAATGAGATGGAAGAAGCTGGTCATAAAATTATTAAGCTCAATATTGGGAATCCCGCCCCGTTTGGCTTTGAAGCCCCTCAAGAAATTATCAATGATGTGGCTTTGAATTTACCGAATGCAGTCGGCTATACAGATTCCAAAGGTATTTTCCCGGCACGTAAGGCAATTTGTCAGTATTACCAGCAAAAAGGAATTTTGGATTTACATGTTAAAGATGTGTATATCGGAAATGGCGTATCTGAACTGATTGTTATGGCAATGCAAGGCTTATTGGATGATGGCGACGAAATGCTGGTTCCTATGCCTGATTATCCATTATGGACTGCTGCGGTAAATCTTTCGGGCGGTACTGCGATTCATTATAAGTGTGATGATCAAAACTATTGGTACCCAGACATTGCCGACATGGAAAGTAAAATCACACCAAATACTCGTGGTATTGTGGTCATTAACCCTAATAATCCAACAGGCTCGGTGTATCCACGTCATGTTTTAGAACAGATTGTTGCACTGGCTAAAAAATATGATCTGATTTTATTTGCAGACGAGATTTACGACAAAATCGTCTATGACGGTATCGAACACGTTTCTGTAGCTGCACTTGCAGGTAATCAGTTATGTATTTCTTTCAATGGTCTGTCTAAAGCATACCGTATCGCAGGTTACCGTTCAGGTTGGATGGCGATTACCGGTGATAAATCACGTGCTGCAGATTATATTGAAGGTTTAGACATGCTTGCGTCAATGCGTTTGTGTGCCAACCATCAAGCACAATATGCGATTCAAACAGCGTTAGGAGGTTATCAGTCGATTAATGACTTGATTCGTCCTGGTGGTCGTTTGTACGAACAACGTAATATCGCATGGGAAATGTTGAACGACATTCCAGGGGTATCTTGTGTTAAACCTGAAGGCGCAATGTACTGCTTCCCTAAACTTGATCCAGAAATTTATCCTATCGAAGATGATGAAAAATTCATGTTAGATTTCTTAAAAGCTGAAAAAGTTTTATTGGTACAAGGCACAGGTTTTAACTGGCCTACGCCTGATCATTTCCGCGTAGTTTTCCTGCCAGCTGAAAATGAGCTTCGTGAAGCAATGAACCGTTTAAGCCGTTTCTTGGCAAAAATGCGTTAATTTTCACCGATCCCAAGCATACCGAAAGGCATTCATTTTTGAATGCCTTTTTTACTTCTCAACCTTCAGTATGCCCTCAAACAACACTATTGACGGTATATTGCACAATATATTCATCGAATGCTGAAAAATCATCCTGATCGTGACTTTATCTCATTTTAAGAGTATGTAACTATAAATTTGAATGATTATTTAGAAACTTGCATTTTTAAATAAGTATGGGCAACACTCCAGTATTTATATAGATTTAAAACTGGCATAAAAAATGCTTAAGACCAGAACAAAGACTGAAAAGGAAGACTTATGAAAAAGACGGTTACTGCGCTTGCGCTTGCAATTGGCATGATTTTGCCCTTTAGTAGCTATGCAAAAAACAATGTCGTTGTTGTTGCAACAGGTGGAACAATCGCTGGAGCAGGTGCAAGCTCGACCAACAGTGCAACCTATACTGCGGCAAAGGTTCCTGTGGATGATTTACTCAATGCTGTTCCACAGATCCAAAACCTTGCCAATGTGACTGGTGTACAAGCTTTGCAGGTCGCTTCTGAAAGTATAACCGACAAAGAGCTGTTAACTATTGCGCGTAAAGTCAATGAATTGGTTAAAAAACCTGATGTGAATGGTGTGGTCATTACACATGGTACAGATACATTAGAAGAAACAGCTTATTTTCTTAGTCTCACAGTTCATACAGATAAGCCGATTGTCGTGGTTGGTTCTATGCGTCCACCTTCAGCACTTTCTGCTGATGGACCTTTGAACCTTTATAGTGCTGTCGCATTGGCTGCTTCAGACACTGCCAAAGGAAAAGGCGTCTTTGTGCTGATGAATGATGATATTTTTGCAGCACGCGATGTCACTAAAGCCATCAATATCCATACTGATGCATTTGCAAGCCAATGGGGTGCTTTAGGCACACTGGTTGAAGGAAAGCCATATTGGTTCAGAAATGTTGCTAAGCGTTTTAACAATAGTTCTGAATTTAATATTGAAAATATTCAAGGTGATACACTCCCACTTGTACAGATCGTTTATGGTTCTGGCAATATGCTTCCAGATGCATATTTGGCTTATGCAAAAGCTGGCGCTAAAGCAATTATTCATGCGGGAACAGGAAATGGTTCTGTTGCGAATTATATTGTGCCGACATTGAATCAACTTCAACAACAAGGCGTACAAATCATTCGTTCGTCACGTGTTCCACAAGGCTTTATCTTGCGTAATGCTGAGCAACCTGATGATAAATACGGTTGGGTTGTAGCACATGATTTAAACCCACAAAAAGCCAAACTTCTAGCAGCATTAGCGCTCACAAAAACCAAAGATCCTAAAGAAATCCAGCGTATGTTCTGGGAATATTAATGCTTTAGGGTAAACACTTGCCACATATTGAACTGTATCGATAATATGTGGCATTTTTTATGATGGTCGTTAAAAATAAATATTGAGCAAAAACCACAACATCATTTTGGTGCAAATAATGAAAATACAGCTGATAACACTCCTCATACTTTCAGGTTGTTGCCTTTCTAGCGCTTCTGCCAATGTCCCTTTTAAAAAAGTATCTGAGTGTGATAGTGATTATTTTAATGGCGATTATTGCGCTAAAGCCAATATCGCAAAATATAAAACAGCACTTAAAAACATGAAGGCTAATTTTGATAAAAAATATATTCTATTAAATACTGGAACTTCTGACTCATTAGAAATGATTGCATTAGATACCCAAACTGGTATTGCCTACCCACTCAATTATCAATTTACGGGCTGGGAAGATAACCAAGGCAATATTAAAAAGAAACCATCCTATACATTTTCCTTAAATGATCCAAAATTATGTTTGATGGGCTCGCAGTTTGATGGTGATCATCCTGGTACGCATGAAACCTATAGCAATATTCGAAACTGTTTTAGCATCAAAAAAGAACGCTCATTTACATCTTTTGATTCTACCTATACCGACAAAGTTCAATATCAATATGATGATAAAAAAAAGACATGGATTCCTTATCCAGATTAATCCGCTCTGCTGAGTAATTTAACACGCGCTATACGTTGCTTTGTCCAATTCATACAATTCGCCAAGATCAAGTATTTCTATTACAAGTTCTTGGGTTTTTTGACTCAATAGCTCCACATTATATGTTCCTAATTAAGCGTTAGTTTTGATTAGTTTGGTTTTTATCATCTTTTTATATTGTCTTTGTTCTTTTTTGATTTTGTTGTCATTTTAAATTGTCAGACAAAATAAATCGGTGATGTCCTGTAAAGCATAGAACTTGTCCTAAACTCCAATTCTGAGCCTATGTTATTCCTCCTAGGATAAAAAATGACAGAATTTTAGTGAAATACAATGAACAAAATACTCCCTAAATTTTCATTTTTGAGCAAGTTTTCCGGAAGGAGTTTACTTTTAGGACAAGCTTTGCTTGATCAAGCTGTTAAATATTCAACTTTGCCATTTTCAGCTGCCGACATCATTCACCCACGAGTGGATGATAAATTTTATTCGTGGACGCATTATGGAATTTTCTTTCCGCTATTGCCTGAACCACATCGCTACTTAAATATTATGATTTTTATTGGTACTCCAGGTGTCTTGGCTTTTGATCATGACGCAATTACCCACGGAGATCCTCGACAATCTGCTACATTCTTTTCCAGTACCGCAGCCGTAGAAGATCATTTACTCAAAGCCTATATGATTCCACAAGAAACGCATATTTCGGATTCAGATCATCTGATAACGTTAGGTGAAGAAGTCTCAATTTCTGGTCAATTGCCTTACATTCATTTGAAAGGACATTATTGTGGATTAGATTTTGAATTTGATTTAAATGTTTCCGATCATGCATCATGGTTTGTAAAATCACCAATTTATGATCATTTTAGTCTGTTAAGTCACTTTAAAGGAAAATTAGAATATCAAGGTGAATATACGCTTACTGAAGGCTTATGTACGTATGAATATGCACGTGCAGTTGGTCCTTATAATCTTTCAAAGACATTACTTGAGGAGCACAATAAAATTCCTTTAACATTCTTTACCTACCAAATCATTAATTTGGATAGTGCAACGCAATTATTGTTGACCAAAGTTGATGTGCTTGGAAAACCTGCTGCGTACACCTTACATATACGACATACTGATCGTCCTGCGGAAGTCTATACACAAGTAGAATTTAAAGTAATCGCACATGACGTTGATGATTATGTTGCACCAGACGGACATAAGATGCGTTTACCACGTTTATTTAGTTGGACAGTTCATAATGATACCCATGAACTTATATTAGATATTACCGCTGAAATTGATAGCCCTTATCGCTATGGGCATGGTCGTGGTTATGCCAGTGCCTATAATTTTGCAGGGCAATATTTAGAAACTGCGGTTGAAGGACGTGGCTATATTGAATATATTGATATGGTCGACCAGAATAGTTTTAATGATTGATCTATTAACTTTATATAACCTGAGTTCGATAAAAATCCTTGATGAAAGATGATACAGTCAAACTGCCTGATTATTCATATAAGTGATTTAGATGATTCATTTATTTTGTACTTTTTGAATCATTGATGTTGTTGCTATCGTGAGGCGACATGGATGTCGCCATGTTGAGCGGGGGTAAAGGATGTACCCCTCGCTCAACGAAAGATTTTTGTCACTTTTCATCTCTGAAAAGTGAGGCATCGCCGACGCAAAAGAATTTAAACTTTAGAAGTAAAGCATGGCAGTGCAAGCTTTAGATCATCAAACAATCTATTGATCGCTTTCATTTTATTGATCAAGAGAAATGAAACGCTATTGATGGTTGTGCTTACGGAGCTCCGCTCCTCATCCTCAAATTGGATGAAAATCCAGCAAATATCTGCATAGATTTATTATTTTTCAATGAGTTGAATATTTAATTGCATCGAACTCACGTTATATATTAAGTCTCAATGCTCAAAACAACAGCAATATTGTCACCATAAAAAAGAGGCTTCTGCCTCTTTTCATTAGATCAAATCATTCAATTTAATTAAGCAGGTTGTGTTAATTCTGTCATTGGCCACCGCGGCGTTGTGGTCACAGCTAATCCATCCTGCTGCCCCGCTTTTAGACGCTGATAACCAGCAAATGCAATCATGGCACCATTATCGGTACATAAAGCAGGTTCAGCATAATAAACTGTTGCTTTAATTTTAGCTAAGTCTAACTCTAAACGTTCTCTTAATCGTTTATTTGCACTTACGCCACCTGCGATCACTAAACTTTTTAGACCCGTTTGTTTTAGTGCTTTTACTGATTTCTTTACTAAAGTATCCACCAAAGCTTCTTGGAATGAAGCTGCAATGTCAGCATGATAGTTTTCAGTATTGGCATGTTCAGTTTCAAGTTTTTTCAGTTGTACTGAAACCGCAGTTTTTAAACCACTAAATGAAAAATCCAAGCCTTGATGCAACATAGGACGCGGAAATTCAAATGCTTCTTTACTGCCTTGTTCAGCTAATTTTGAAATATTTGGTCCGCCGGGATAAGGTAATTTCAACATTTTCGCAACTTTATCAAATGCCTCACCTGCAGCGTCGTCAATCGACTCACCTAGAATTTCATACTGACCTATTCCATGCGCAGCCATCAATTGGGTATGTCCACCTGAGACCAATAAAGCAACAAATGGAAATTTTGGAGGAGTTTCTGATAATAATGGTGCCAACATATGCCCTTCCATATGATGCACACCAATCGCAGATTTATTTAAAGCAAAAGCCAAAGTTCGACCAAACAAAGCGCCTGTCATCAATGCACCCATTAAGCCTGGTCCACGTGTATATGCTACTGCATCAATTTCAGACTTGTTAACACCACTCTGCTCAAGCAATTGATTAATCAAAGGAATTAGCTTTCTTACATGATCTCGTGAGGCTAACTCTGGAACCACACCACCATACTCTGCATGCAATTTAATTTGACTATATAGCACTTGTCCTCTTAAGCCGACTTCACTGTCATAAAGTGCCAAACCTGTTTCATCACACGAAGTTTCTAAGCCAAGAACGATCATTAAATTGCCTTTTACCTATTTCAAAATATTGCCAAAGCTATTATAGACTTGTGATATGAGATGTAAATGAGTAAAATACTGACCTTCACTTGTGATCTAGGGTAATTCGACCCTGATCTTATCCATAACTTAATGAGGATTCTTCATGCCACAAGTTAAATTGAAAGAAGGCGAACCAGTTGACGTAGCTATTCGTCGTTTCAAACGTTCATGCGAAAAAGCGGGTGTTTTAGCTGACGTTCGTAAACGTGAATTCTACGAGAAACCAACTCAAGAACGTAAACGTAAAAAAGCTGCTGCTGTTAAACGCTACCAAAAGAAATTGGCGCGTGAATCAGTACGTACAACTCGCCTTTACTAAGATTAATTTGTGATTGATTGACTCAACCTGGACAACATAATGACGACTTTAAAAAACCAAATAACTGATGTTTTGAAAGCAACAATGCGTGCTAAAGAAATGGATAAGTTAACGGTAATACGTGGTCTACAGGCAGCAATCAAGCAAATCGAAGTCGATGAGCGCATAGAGCTTGACGATAATCAAGTTCTTGCGGTCATTGAAAAGCAAATCAAACAACGTAAAGAATCGGTCAAAGCCTTTGAAGGCGCAGGCCGTGAAGATTTAGCTAGTAAAGAACAAGCCGAAATTGAAGTTTTATCTCAATTTCTACCTGAAGCTATGTCAGAGGACGAGCTTGATTCTCTCATTGCGCAAACAATCGAAGCGCAAGGTGCAACTAGCATGAAAGATATGGGTAAGGTGATGAATTCTCTACGTCCGATCATAGCCGGACGTGCCGATCCTGCACAAGTTTCTGCCAAAATTAAAGCAAAACTTGGCTAAGCCCCAGTCATTAATCTACATTTCTGTTTGATTTGGTCTATTTAATCCATTTATTTTGCAATGAAATAATACACCGTTAAATAGTCCAAACAATCATATCAAAAAGCATTTCAATTCTACATTTAATCTGATAATGACAAATGTCTCTCAAACTACCATCAACTGAATCTTTACAGATTGATATTCAAGATTTTCATTAAAAAACCGTCCTTTTCAGACAACTTTCGTGCCAGTACATTTTCAACATCAGCGTTTAAAAACAAGAAAGTTCCATTTAGAAAATAAGGTATGGATAAATAACTTTGATGCTTAAGTTATATCACCTTTTTGCTTGAATTTTGCATTTCCCCAAAACTAATCGATACAGTATTGAGCTACCCATCAATATTATGAATACCCATAACACCTTAAAACCCATTTTAAGCATTTAAACAAATAATAAATTTTTTGGTTTTACAATGCGATCAAACGTGATTGACAAAAAGCCTTTAACACCTACAAATTTGGTTCATCCAATGCCTATGCAAGGTTTTCAGGAAACTCCTCAACACAGTTAGCGTATCTTGTATTGTAGAAAATAAACCATGTGCATCAGAGGGTTGAATAATTTTTAGAGCATGTTTGATTATTTTCAATTTTAAATTGTATCATATCCATAACTCAATGTTTCCTAGATACCCTCTGATCAAGGCAAAGACTATTTCAAATCACATTGAATATTATATTTATGAAGTAACTGCATTTCAGGAGAAAACATTACTTTATCAATCACATTTTGCTTAGTCATCGACTGAACTGACAAAGGTAAATACTGGCGACTTTCATCAGTTGTTTTATACATATCATTCACATATTTCTGAACAATTGAACAAAATTGTGCTTTTTGTTGTTCATTAAATTGAGTCAATTTAGGGTCTAAACTACGCAAAAAAAACTTCATATCAGCATTATATTGAGCAGAGATACGCTCTACTTCACGAACATATTGTTCTGGCACCGCAGCAGATAAACTATATGTAAATAGTAAAACGCTTAAAAAAATTAGAATTTTCTTCATGTGAATCAAATACTTTATTATACATTCTCAGTCATTTAAGATTAACCTGTTCATAGCAGAATAGAAAGTAAATTTTCTTTAATCTGTTTATTTAAAACAAAGAATACGATTAAATTTTCATTTTTCGTTCGTCTTGCATTACTTTAAGCCTTGTTTCGATTCGCGCGCTCATTGCATTATTTTCTTTAGCAAGACGCTTGGCATGTAAAAGTGATTTAATGGCATTTTCTTCATCACCTGTCCAATACTGAGCTTCCGCTCTATTTCTTAGAACATTTACAGTACGCATCGGATTTTGTTTGTCTAAATTCGCAGCCTGTTGCAACAATTGCCAACCAATAATATCTTTATTGTTTTTACTGACAAATCGATTAACCAATTGTTCGGCTTCTTTCGGCTTATTTTGTCTTAAATACACTTCAGCCAATTTATAGCTTAATGCCCGATTTTCAGGCGTAATGCGCTGTTTTGTGATAATGGTTTGGTAAGCATCATCGATTTTGTTTCTACCCAAATAAATATTGGTTTGAATTAGGCTTACCAAAGTATGATCTGGATTGATTTGTTTAGCTAAATTAAGCTGAGATTGAGCATTGTCATAATCACCTTGGAGTAAATAAAACTCACTTAATGCCAACAAACCGGGAAAATTATTTTTTCGCGCAAAAGCCATTAACTGACGATCATTGGCTTGCCCAGAAACCACCAAAGTATACCATTTGATGATATCAAATTCTTGCTGTGAGCTATGTGTAGTGACTTTTGGAAATTGATTTGCCCTTAACCTCGCCTCACTCATCCGCTCTGTTGTTAGCGGGTGCGTAAGCCAAAAATCAGGTAAAAAACTAAGCTGACTGGTTGCTCGATGCATAATTTCAAAGAAGTCAGCCATACTTTCTGGATCATAACCCGCACCATACATAAATTGCATACCAATACGATCAGCTTCGCGCTCTTGGTTACGGCTATAACTCAGTTGTTTGTCCATGAGTGCAGCTTGTGTACCCATCATCACAGCACCGCCAACATCACCATCTGCCTTGGAAGCCAATGCAGCACCGACAATAATACCTGCGAGTGCCAATAAGCCTTGCCCTTTAAATGCTTCTTGCGAGCGACTGTAATGACGCTGGGTAACATGGGCGATTTCATGCCCCATCACACTGGCTACTTCATCGATATTGTTTGATGCTGTGACCATCCCTGTATTGAGCGCAAATAAACCACCCGGAACAGCAAAAGCATTAATTTGTGAATCCTTGATGAGCACCAAGCCGACAGGTTGTCCAAGTTGGGTCTGGCTTAGGATTCTGGAGAAAACCATCATAAACTGGTCTTCTAACCATGGGTCATGGAGTACAGGCATCTGCTGTTGAACTTGACGATAGACTTTTTCACCAATGGTTTTTTCTTTTTGTTGATCAATAAACCCTACCCCACCACCAATTTCAGGAACATCAAATTGCCCCCCATTTTGATGCTGGGTAAATGTCGCTGCTGAGCTGATTGAAATGGTCAAACATAAACATAAGCTGAGTAAGGTCTTGTTCAATAGATCGGCTCAATAATCTTTGTATTTTCAATATAACATTGAATTTAGAACAAATTTGCAATGAAGTGTTATATTGTTTTAACTTTACTTTACATCTTAATTAAAGTCTTGATTCACCAAATATCTTGGCATATGACCTGCTAACGCATCAATCAAATTTTGATAAGCCAATTCCGCCATTTTTTTACGGGTTTCTGCAGTTGCTGAACCAATATGTGGTAATGTCACCACATTTTCAAGCTGAAATAGTGGTGATTCAGCCAAAGGTTCTTTTTGATAAACATCCAATCCTGCAGCAAAAATCTGTTGATTGGTCAAAGCGTCGATCAGTGCTTGTTCATCAACCACAGATCCCCGAGAAATATTGATAAATATCGCATGCTTCTGCATAAGTTTTAGTTCAGCTGCACCGATTAGCGCTTGAGATTGCTGATTTAAATCCACTGCAGTCACTACAAAATCAGATTGCTCAAGTAAATCTTCAAGACTTTTGTACTGTGCATTGAACTGCTGAGCGACTTCTATTTTCTCACGGCGGTTATGATATAAAATATTCATATTAAAACCGTAAAAACCTCGACGGGCAATGGCGGCACCAATATGACCTAAGCCAATGATCCCTAGAGTCTTACCAAAAATGTCTTGACCAAATTGAGCTGGACTGATGGTACGTTTCCATTCACCTTGCTTGGTCCACTGGTCTAAACTTGGGACCTTTCGTGCTGCGCTCATTAATAATGTGAAAGCTAAATCTGCGGTTGTTTCTGTCAGTACATGAGGGGTATTTGCAAGCCATATTTTCTTTTGATTTAAGTAGGCAAGATCATAATTATCATAACCGACACTGACAGAAGATATAATTTTTAACTGCTCTGCCGTTGCTAAATTTGTTTCGTTCAGTAGACGACCTGCACCAATCATTGCATCAGCATCAACCACCGCAGTACGAATCTGTTGATTAATATCACCTTGTTTCGGATCTAAAACCACCACCTTAAATTGATGATTTAAACGTGACAGAATTTCTGAATCGATTTGGCTAAAAACAACAACTTTTTGTTTCATTTAGATCAAACTCCCTTCCAACACGATCATTCAATAAGTTTTCGATATTTATTTTTGCATCATTTGCCACAATCTACGCTTTAGCAGTGGTTCTTTCAGCATTTCATCTAAACTCGGCAACTCCAAAATATCCTGTTGCCCAAGATGAGTGATTTGCCCAAGACTAATTACCTTACGTTCTACGCTCAATGCATCAATAAAACCTTGAATATAAAGGTTTGCTCCTCGACCATCTTGATACTGTGGCAAGGGAAACGGCCATTTCAATTCATGAGTATGTCCGTTGACTGCACGTTGAATATTGCTCCATAAAGTCAATTGTTCAGCATTCAAGTCAGTTGTTTCAACCAATAATAGGCAATGTTCAATCGCATAGGCTTGAATTTCAAATGCAGACAACTCTAGTGCGGATTCTGTCCCAAAATGGGTATGTTGCTGAATATGTTGTGATGTTGAAACTTCTTCAGTCAGCTGTGTTTCTGGATTACGTTCAAGTAATGTGACTTCGGCAACTTGAGTCTTTTCAGCTGTTATATTCGATGGCTTTTGAGTGCGCTCAGCATCGATTTGCGTAGATAAATTTTTAGGCTCAAACGGTTGATGTATTACAGGATGTGATTGTTCAATATCTCGATATAAAGCACTTTGATAATGGCGTGTTTGTACATCGACCTTATTAATCCACAGGTCTACTCCCATCGTAGCCAAAATGCTACGTTGATGTTCTGATACAATCACATTCATTATAGATTCAATATTTTCCATACAGGCTATATTCTAGCGATGTTTGTTTTTTTTGTCGCAACAATCGACACAAAATAGCGGATAAATTAGACTTCAAGAACAGAAACACTACACGTCCAGCTAAAACACTCAATCACATCCATCCACTACAGTGAAGTGACGAGAATGCCGTATTTTGCTGTCAGGTACATCCCTTGACGGATGATGTCAGTGCCATTGGCGTGATGAACTTTTAGCTCCTGAGTAACAACATCAAATTGAAAAGCATCATAACAATCTTGATGCTGACAAAGCCAATATAAGGTATCTGCAAGATGCTCATCAACAATATAGCTTTCAGCCAAGAAATCTTTAGACATAATCAAATTGAAAGTAGGGAGTTGATCCTATTGTAACGCATATAACATAAATATAATCAATGGAGGAAATCAGAGACAGCGCATCTTTGCACGTGACAAAAAAATGTACGAATTGTTGGTACTATCGTTACACTTATTTTTTAATATCACCATACTGATTCCATAAAATCATCATATGGTGATATTTTGCTAAAGTTTAAAGAAAACTAATGATGAGCACCGCATTTACGACACTCTTTAACCACAATATTATGACCAATTTCATATTCAAAACTGTGGATACACAATAATTTTCTGATTTTTTGCAACATCATCAAACTCCTTTTAGAAATCTCACATCATTTAAAGTTTCATCCTGAAACATCACTGTCTTAGAAAGACATGTGATATGTTTATCATATTTAAAAGTCTATGCGTAATAATTTTTTATTCGCCTTTAGTCGAAGACCATTATTTTTCTGTTTAAATTTTCAAATCATGATAATTTATCTAAATCATTGTTTTATATTGCTTTAAAAAATAAAAAATAGTTTAAAAAAAGATGATTTTTAAGCTTGATTTAATCTGACTTTTATATAGGATGAAATCATAGCTTCTTCTATTTGTCTTTACTTTTAATTTAGAAAGCTTTTGAGAAAATCAAAATTTAAGCCGATCAACAAGACTATAAAGGAATTTTTCATGCAAGGACGTATGATGCAACAACCATTGTTAATCAGCAGTTTGATCGAACATGCTGCACGTTATCATGGTGATACCGCAATAATTTCTAAAAATACCGATGGTACAATCACAAAAACAGATTGGACCCATGTCACTGAAAACGCAAAACGATTTGCCAACGCACTTAAAAATCTTGGGCTTCATTCAGGAGATCGAGTGGCAACAATTGCATGGAACAATCATCGTCATCTAGAATCATGGTACGCAATTTCAGGCAGCGGATTAGTCTGCCATACCATCAACCCTCGACTTTTTCCTGAGCAACTGATTTTTATTATCAATGATGCCCAAGATAAAGTGGTGTTATTTGATAAAACCTTTCTTCCCCTTATAAAAGCTGTTAAAGCACACACGCCAAATGTTGAACACTTTGTTTATCTTGGTGCTTTTGATCAAGATGTAGCGGATGCGCTTCCTGATGCTAAATTTTATGATGTACTCATCGCGGAAAATGCGGGAGATTATGAGTGGCCAAGCTTGGAGGAAAATACTGCAAGTTCATTATGCTATACCTCTGGTACGACAGGTAATCCTAAAGGTGCGTTGTATAGCCATCGTTCAACGATTTTGCATACTTATGCAATCTCGCTACCTGATTCTTTGAATTTATCAGCCAAAGACATTATGTTACCTGTCGTACCAATGTTCCATGTCAATGCTTGGGGAACACCGTATGCAGCAGCAATGGTCGGTTGTACCTTGATTTTGCCGGGTCCTGGTTTAGATGGTGCAAGTTTGGTCCAGATGATAGATGATTATAAAGTGAGCATTGCATTGGGTGTGCCTACCATTTGGCAAGGTTTACTTGCTGCTGCAAAACAATCAGGAAGCACACTAGAAAGCCTTAAACGAAATGTTGTAGGCGGTTCAGCATGTCCTCCTGCCATGATGAAAGCTTTTAGAGATAATTATCAGTGTGAAACAATTCATGCCTGGGGAATGACAGAAATGAGCCCTCTTGGCACTGGCAATCAGCTCAAAGCCAAACACCAAAATCTAAGTGCTGAAGAGCAATTTAAAATCCGCTTGTCTCAAGGTCGCCCACCTTTTGGTGTAGATTTACGGATTACCAATGAGGAAAATGGTACTCATGAAGTTGCTCGTGATGGGCATACGACGGGCAACTTGCAAGTAAAGGGACATTGGATCATTGAATCTTATTATGGAAAATCCGAAAACGCATTGAGTGCAGATGGCTGGTTCGACACAGGAGATATTGCGACAATCAATGAGGATGGCTATCTCATCTTGAGTGACCGCGCCAAAGACTTAATCAAATCTGGAGGTGAATGGATTTCTTCGGTTGAACTTGAAAATATTGCCATGAACCATCCTGAGATTGCGATGGCTGCTGTAATTGCTGCCAATCACCCAAAATGGGATGAGCGTCCAGTAGTGATTGCGATCAAACATCAAGGTGCACAAATCTCAGAGCAAGATTTGCTTGATTATTACTCAGATAAAATCGCCAAATGGCAAATCCCAGACAAAGTGGTATTCGTAGAATCTATTCCATTAACTGGCACGGGTAAAATGTTGAAACGTGATTTACGTGAACAATATGGCGATGTGTTATTAACAGATTAACTCAAACATCATGCCGATTTAAAGCATTAACTCAACTTAAAGCAGCCCATCATCAGATGGGCTGTTTATTTTTATCGAAATTTTGAAAACTTTTTAGATCAATAAAGTTAAATGATTTGAGCGGATTGTACTTGTTTAATGTTCTTTTTTATCTTTTGATTTTCATCAATATCAAAACATAGTAGAAATGTCTCACCAGGAAAGATCACATTTTCATGTAATACTTTTGTGGTTTGTATGATTGCCTCAATATCCACTTTGCCGAAGCCTTTCTGCAGACTAAAACCTAAAATATAGCAAGGTATATGTTTAAGATGTTGCACCTGCTTTTGTACCAGCCAAACCTGTTGAATACCCGTATACTTTCTAAGTTGTTGTAATAAATCTTCTAATGCTTCTTGGGTCAATCCATGAGGCATGAAATGATCTCTGAAGCTCACCTCTTGTCGTTCGCTCATTGCCAACTGTTCAAGTGCGATACGATCAAACATAAGTTGTTGATACTTTTCAGCTTCAGCAGCTATGCCTTGCTCTTGATAAAATTGGTAAAGCATTTCATAAACTGTTACTTGATAAAACTCATTCAATTGAGCTGATCTTTCTAAAATAGCACAACCATTTTGATCTTTGCGCTCCAACAAAAGACGACCATAGATATAATTAGCCAAAGCATTTTCTAGATCTTCCTCGTATAGTTTTTTCATCAAATCAAATGCAATATCTGGTTGATGCAAAACTGTATCAGTAAGTTCTACTTGTGCAAATTTTTCATCCGTAGAGAGCGCTTCACCTTGCTCTAACTTTTCATTCAATTGTTTTAAATATTCTTTTTGTTGTTGAATATGCTGATGGTGTTGTTGCCAAACATCCAAAACGTTATTTTGCCATTGATGATCAAAAGTGGTAGTGATTTTTGCAAGCTGATCTCCCAAAAGTAAATCGGCTGTATGCCCTTTTTCAGCAAATATCAACTGTGCTGTTTGACCAATTGATTCTAAACGATCCATTAAGGATGGATGGGTATCTTCCAAATTGGTTTGTAATTTTAGAGACTGATCCAACCATTTCTTGGTTTTATGCGGTTCAGAAAATTCACTCAACTGATTAACGTATCCAAGATATGGGGAAATTGTGGGTTTGGGCATATTTTCGGCATGCTTAAAGATGGTTGGCCAAAATTCCTCGCTTAAATAACATCCTACTACATTTACCGTAGTTAAGGTCTGTGCCACAGTTTCAGCAGATGTCAATTCCACGGAAATTTTATCAGCTTCATATAGCTAAATATATAAAGTTTGCTACACTATAAAAAACCTTACTGACTGCTGTTATGCCTAAGCCATACTCCAATGATCTTCGATACAAAGCTCTAGACTACTACAAAGAATGCCAGAATAAGTCTAAAACATGTACTGTTTTTAAGATTGCAAGAACGACTTTAGATCTCTGGATTCAGCTCGAACATCTCCAAGGAAATGCGAATAGACCACATCCCGAAAAAGCAGGTCGACCCTATAAAATTAAAGACCTAAAGGCTTTCAAAATCTTTGTTGAAACAACATCATTTTCACAGGCTAAAGATCTGGTGCCATTATTTGAGCAAAGATTTGGTTATTCCGTCAGCTATGCCAATATCTTATTTGCTTTAAAAAAGCTGGGATGGAGTTATAAAAAAAGAGTTTTCTCTACAGACAAGCCTGCAAAATAGGACGAGCAGTATTCCAATGGTTCCTGCCACAATGGAAACAGCAATATGGTGAAGAGTATATTTTATACATTGATGAATCAGGTATAAATACCAATGAGGTTGCTGAATATGGTTGGTCTGAGAAAGGAAAACGTTGTCGTGCATTAAGAACAGGTGGGCATGGAAGTAGACTAAATATAATCAGTGCTGTTCGATCAAGTGCAACGTTTAAATTCATTGCTCCCCTAATTTTTAAGGGCTCATGTGATCGCAATACTTTTACTGGCTGGCTTGAATATTTACTCAAAGATCTAACAAGAGATAAAAATGGTCAGCCTCAAAAATATTTACTAATTTTAGATAATGCTTCTATTCACAAAGGTCGAAAAATTGAGGAATTGGCTCGCCAGTACAATGCTAGGCTGATGTATTTGCCTGCTTATAGTCCAGACCTCAATCCAATTGAAAAAGCTTGGTCTATACTAAAAAGAAAAGTCAGACATATTGTTAGCCAACAACAGAAAACTATTCTTGAGGCTTTAGATATTGGGTTTAATCAAATGTAGCATAGTTTATTTAACTAGCTATATTCATTTGCCCGTGCAACAGGGAAAGAAAAAGAAGCAAAATATGGCACAAACTTTTTAAAGAAGGGTCTAAAAATAATATCTATTCGACTGGCATTTTGCTCTACAAGTTGATAAAGCTGAGCCCAACGAATCCTTTGGCGATAAATCCAATTCGCTGTTTTAGCATGATTTTTAGACAAATGCCCAAACTCATGTGCGAGTACTGAAGTTAATTGCTGCACCGATAAAGATTGCATTAATGGTAAACCAATAATCAAATAATTTTCATACCATCCAAAAATCCCAAGTCGAGGTGTTTGAACGACGGCAGCATTAAAATCATCTGTAATGAGTACATGATGAAATGAAGGTGAATTTAATTTTAGACTTAAGTTATTAATGATTTTAAATAACTCAGGCGCATCTTTTTCTTGAATAGCGATCCCTTGAGGTTTTTCTACACTAATCCAAAGTGATTTCACAATGACATATAGAAATATCGCAACTGGAATAATGATCTTAATGGCAAAAGCCTTTAAGACCAAAATAGATAGACAGGCTAAAATCAATAAAATCACCAAAACCATGACACCAAATGCTATATATAAATTTCCCAGCCATGCCAGTATTTTTACTTTACGGTGATACGCTTTGGGATTTTCTCGTAATTCTTGCTCAAGCCGAGCAATCGTTTCTTGGCTGTACATTGTTATTGTCCATATATTCTTTTCATGATTAGATTCTTTTATATCAATGACCCAATTTTGTTTCAATTGATTTAATCGAAAACTCAGACATTAAATTCTAATACTTACTTGCTCTTGTAATGGCAAATATAAGTAAAAAAATTCAACACTCAAATCTTAACACGATTGAGATACTTCATTTCTCTAGACTTTAATCTCCCCTATAGGCTCTATTTATACAAAAGTTAGATTGGCATGATTGTAGTTTGTTATTTTGAAATATCATCATTATTTTGAATCCTATATACCCAATTCACATCAAGGAGTTTATGTAAACCTAGACATGATCGGAAAAATATGAAATCTTGCATCAGGACTCATATCACCTACACATTTTAAACATAAACTTTTAGCCATCCACAACAAAGCTGCTAATGTTATTTTTTATCATTTCCACTGTTAAAATAGAGAATAAAAACTGCAATGACAGATAAGCCAAACAACTCATCAGAATGCTGTATAATTAAAGGACAAAAAAAAAGAGGTGGGTAAAATGATAATCAGAAAAAGTATCTTTATAGCCGTCTCCACACTCGTTATGACTCAATATACAAATGCACAATCAGAAAAAGCAGCCAATGTTCAACTTTCAAAAATACAGCATGGAAGTAATCAATGGACCTCGCAAGTTGACTGTCAGGATGAACAAGACGCGATAAGAAATTTTCGTCATGCGAGCAGCGCAATCCGATGTTTTGATGAAAAAGGAAATAATACTGAGCAATCTATTGCGTTGGCAATTGCACGCCCATGGGAGGAAAGATACAGCAACAACAAACAAGGTACGTTAGTTACTACTGGTGAACTAAATCAAATCGCTTTGCATTATAATCGACTTGCCGATGAGCTAAATACAAGCAAATTCCACACTTATCCGTTTAGTCTAAGTAATCAATGTACAATTGCATTATACAGACTCAGGGCTTGCGCCTACAAAATCGCGGCTGCAAGAAAAGAAGGTATTGCACGAGAGACAGCCAAACCTACTCCATAAAAACCAGCATCGGCTTATCCTCCTCAATCCATAGTAAAAATACATAAAATAATCATCGCTTTGACACAGTTGATCAATTTATTCCAATAAAAAGCCCAAATATCGGATATTTGGGCTTTTAAAGTTATCAGATTAAATTTCTAAAAAATCCGAGTCCTTTTAAAACAACAGCTAAGATTAAATTAGAAACGCCAGTGGTAGAACAAGTCGATGGCTTTTTCCAATGACTGACTTGCTTCTAAGTACAAACGTTTATTCATTTGATAACGTAAAGTCAATTTATTGACTGGGGTAAATACACCAACACCATAACGAATATATAAGTCAGGTGTAATATAGCCCGTTAAACTCACTTGAGTATCATCACCTGTCCCTTGCGCATCAAAAGATAAACCACTTAGACCAAATGTTCGCCCAATCTGATTGGTAAACGCGCGCGTCCCGCCTAAGCCTAAACTGATCCCTGCTGCGGCAATGGTATTGTTCACATCAGACTTAAATCCTTCAGCATTGCTTAATCCGCTTGAACCTTCATTGATACGACCTGTAATCAACGCATTCATGGCTTCTTGGTCTGACAATCCTGCATCGTTATAAACCTGAATATTTGGACTCGAAGCTGTTCCAGTCACACGTAATCCGACTGTACTTCCCGAAATACTCTTATTGGTATCCACATCTAATGTCGGATTTGACAAAGGTCCGTTAAAACGTGCAATCGCTCGGTTTAGATCCAAACGTTGACCATAAGCTTCCACAGTCACTTTTTGACTGACGCCAATCGCACCATTGGCACGCATTGCTGTTTCCAAACCACGTTGTGAAAGATATAAACGTCCGACTAAAGGAATACGACTGTTAAAACCTTGGAAAATAACCTTATTACCCAAATTTACTGAAACATCTGCACGAATCGACCATGGCTGTGCAGCCTTAAGTAAAGCAAGCTGATTTTGTCCTTCTTTCACAATACGTACATCTGGTGAAACATTGACCACTGTCGCACTTGATTCAGGCATTGAAATAAGTGCCTGAGGGACATCAACCTTGCCTTTCACCGTTAACTTCTTACTTAATGGTAATGCATCAAGCTCCATATCCGTATCAACAATTGCAGTGATTAAAGGTGCTTGGCGAATCAATAATTTATCACCTGTCAAACGCATTTGTACATGTGGATCATTTTTCCAGTCGACACTTCCACTAATTTTACCTACACCACGACCACTGTTGAAAGCTCCATTGATTGTGGCAACATCTTGGCGAATTGAAGTATAAAGCTGAATATTGTTTAAGTTTACTGGCAGTGAAATCATACTGATTTCACCATTTTTCAAACGCATTTCGCCATCAAATAACGGCTTTGTCAGCGTTCCATTGATCTTACCTGCCAATGACAAAGTTCCATCTAATTTACGCACATCCGCAATAAATGGTTTTAATATTTTCAGTTGAACTTCATTAAAAGCAACCTCTCCACGCATCGGTTTAGCATCGACATAAGGGTTGATTACAACGCTTGCATATCCCGTTCCCACATTCGGCGCTTTCAAATCAGTACGCAATAACAAACCATCTTTGATACTTTTCGCAATAATACTTGCTTCATCATAATTCATGGATGTTGACGGATCATTTGGATCTTCTGCTGCAATACCAATTTGCCCATTGCGTGTCACCAATTTGGCATCCAATTTAGGCTGTTGCCCTTGCACCCATGATGCTTTTGCATAACCATTTAGCTTACCTGTAAGCGCTAAACCTTCTGGCATAAATGCAGCGAAGTCATTTAAGTCTAAATTTTTAGTGACAAATGAAACATTACCATGCTTCTGACTCGCACGAACTGGCTGGTCAAAACATAATTGGCTTTGTTGACTTAGCCAACAATGTTGTCCGACATACAGTTCTGATTTAGCTGAACTGAAAATAATAGGTGCATGTTGTTGTTGCAATAAATGTGCACGCACAGAGTCAAATTCACCTTTTTGCACTTGACCCAGCCAATCATTTTGGGCATTAAACCCACCCGCAAATTGCACATAGAACTTTGAATAATAGTTCCATGCTTGTAATTGTAGTAGATGAGCTTTACGTGTTCCTGAAAGTGTAATACCTGCGTGTTGAATCTCACGATTACCACTACGCAAAGTTTCCAATTGCGCAACCATTTTAGAAGGCACAGTTTCTGAAGTCGGTAACTCACCTTTTAAGCTCAATTTCTTGATGCTTAAACTGTCATTGAATCTAAAATCATCCACCGCGAGATTGGCTGTCGCACTTAAGCGAGGCTGTGCCTGTAAGTTTAAATAACCATGTGCTGTACCACGCAACCCTGGGTAAAGTTCATATAATGCAGGGGCATTCAATTTTAATCTTAAATTCTGCGCATTACCTGATGCTTGAACCTGATTGCTTGCATAAGACAAAAATAGATTATTTGCTTCAAACTGTTGAGGCATCAAACCTTTAAGGTCAGAGTTCAGCACGACTGCTAAATTACCGCGCCCTCGCAACGGTTTATTGTTAATCATCCCTGCAATATTCAATTGTTGAATATTAATTTTCTTTAAACGATCTGACCAGTTACCTTGTGTTTTGACATTGCCTGAAACTTCTCCACGAACTGATGAAACAAAGTATTGTGGTTTAAAACGGACTAAAGAAGCATTGATGTCCCAACCAATACCATTGCTGATATGCACCAAACCATTAGCTAAAATTTTTCCTGCAACACCATCATGTTGAAGTTCAGAAATTTTGATCAGCTCAGGTGTTCCTGCAACACGAATTTTGAGTAAACCACTGCCTTGCTTCATTTGCGATGCATTTAAAGCACCATCATAATTCACAGCAAAACCTTTAAATGCGCCTCCAGCTTTAGCATCATTGAAAATAATTGCAGCTGTGCTTTTACCCGTCAATTGAATGGTTTCAGCTTTAGCCTGATCAGCAATACGTCCCGTTAAGTTAATCGCATCCAAATTAATCAACTGTTGGTTTGGTTTCGCATAGCCATTGGCTTTGATTTGCCCATTTAACAAATCTACTGGTGCAGTTGCAACCACGCTCTGTGGATTAAAATCTTTTGCATTCAACAATGCATTCCACTTCAATTGACGTTTTTCAGTCGGTAATTCAACCACAGCATTTCCAGACAAGCTGCCTTTTGTTGCCATATATTCAAAGGCTGGAATATGTAAATCATTGCCTTTTAGGTCGACCTGAGCATTATATTTACCTGCTGGCAAACTACCTTTTTCATGCTGACGTACTACAGTTGCAACATGAATATTCTGTTGCCCCTCTACAAGTGCGACATTGACTTGTCCCTGTTCACTGCTCAACCAACCTACATAAGGCACAGCGCGATCAATGTTACTCCAATTTACACCCAGCAACATCGGTTCAGGTTTTTTGCCCTTTTGTTCTGCTTGATCAAGTTTAACTTTCCACGATTCGTATTTATCAAAGTCCAAATTGGCTGTTAAATGCATACCTTGCTTTAACTCACCAACTGAAGCAATTTTTGCATCCAATGAAACTGGCAGAAAATCCTGAATCGCCTGAGGTATCACTTTATCTTTTGGATTGAGTCGATCTAAACGCCCTTGTATATCCCAATGTACAACATCATGCCAGCCGACTAAACCGGTAAGGTTGACCGCCCCACCCATGAGCTGACCATTTAAGTTATTGATATTGAGCTGATTAACCAAATCAGTATGTGCCAAAGCCGTATATTGACCTTGTGGAATATTTTTACCACTAATATCTGTGTTGAGTTCGAGATTTAGACCTTTTACATCCCCTTGAAATTTAGCTAAACCATTTTTAGATAAAAGTTCTTGGTCTAGCATCAATGGCCAATGATAATCTTTAAATATCAAAGCACCATTCATAGGTACATCATGTTGCATTGGATGAATGACTGCCCACCCCGTCAACAAATCTGGGGTTTTAGTCGCAACACCGGCTTTAATAGTGGCTAATGAACCACGGGCATGGACGTAAATATCTTCAACATTTAAACTTTTTAACGAAGGTAGACGAAGAATAGCTTTGGCATTGAGTGGGTAATCCCCTTGCTTAAAATCCATGTTTCCTGTGGCATCTTTGACCGACAAATAGCCCATGTCCATTTTTGAATTTTCAAACTTCAGAGCAGTACCTGACCACAATGCATTTTCCAAATGAATATCATTGATATCTACTTTTGAGGAACTGGTCTGAAATTGCAAATGATCCACATCTGCTTTGTCTAAACGCAAAACAAATGGCAATTTGATTTCACTGAATTTAAAAGGTTCATCACTTGGCGGACTTTTGCTGATAATTCTTAAATTATTGACATCCGCATGACTCAGATGAATTTCTTTTTCTAAAATTGCGCGCCATCCCAAAGAAATATCTGCACGATCAATTTTAACATCCACAGCAGTCAAGGTAACCAAGACATTTTTAAGAATGATTCCTTGCAGCAAATTCCCACTGTCATATTGATAAGTAATGATTTTTTGACTTGCAGCAACGCGATCTAATAAAAACTTACTGCCTTTATCAGTACTGAACATTACAGCCAAAGCAGCAATTAATAAAATAATGACCAAAAGTAAAGACATCAGAATATTACGTAATAAATTACGCTTCTTCGGGGTCATTTCTTGCTTGGGTTGATCATTTTGCTGTTCATTTTGAACATCTTGATGTTCTTCATCAGCCATAATATTTCCAGTAATTCTCTTATATTTTTAGTTAATTAAAGTTGCGAACCAATAAAGAAGTGCAAACGAATTGGTTTTGCTGGATCAGATATTCCAGATGCAACATCAATTCGAATCGGACCAATTGGTGACTTCCAACGTAGACCCACACCTACGCTATATTCAGTATCATTACTAAATGACTTGTCATAAGCATTACCAAAGTCACTAAATACTGCACCACGCCAACCATCTTTAAATTGATAATTGTATTCTAACGAGCCTACAGCTAAACCTTGTCCACCTACTTTATACCCATACTCAACAGGTGATAAACTTTTATAATCAAAACCTCTAAGACTTTGATCTCCACCAGCAAAGTATCTTAAGTTATAAGGTACTTTTTCGAAGTCTTTGGCAAAAATATAGCCCACATTCAGACCACCCACAATTTGATGGTTATCATTTTCGCCAAAAGAATACAAACCTTTCCATTCAGCACTGGTAATTGCCATATCCGTATCAGAGAGTAATGACTGACTACCCAATTGGATTTTATAACTTTGTTTATAGCCACGTGTTGGATTGACACGATTATCACTGATCGTTTTGGTTGCTTCATAACCTAACAATAGTGATTCTTGCTCTTGATCAGAGCCTGGAATCAAAAATGCGTCAGGAATATTGGCTATATCGACAGGTCCATTTTGAGTGACTCGATCTAAACGATAACGCACACCCAGAATATGCTGCCACTCTTTACGTGATCCTTTAATGATGCGGTCAACCCCAGCTACAGCAGATTCAATGACCAAGTCCATGTCATTACCAATGCCATCGCGAGTTTCGCGTTCATAACCGGCAACTAAACTGAAATAATCATTTAAAGGATGTTTATAAGGAATGTTATAACGTGCATCAATTGATTGACGAATCTGTGACAGCTCCATGTTTGCATCAAAGGAATGACCTAAGTGATTGACAATGGCGCGTCTATACTGACCACGCAAACGAACGCCTGTATCTGTTCCATAACCAATACCTGTTTCCAGACTATTTAAACGATCAGCATTTAAAGTCACAATCACTGGGATTTTTTTGGTTTCGCGCGCTTTATCCTTGAGCTGATCCTCATCAGACTCTTTTTCTTTTTGCTGTGCTTGCAGCTGTTTTAAATTTGGGTTGGCTTCTTCGCCCTGAGTCCCGGCAAATTGATTTTCATTAACTACATTCTGGGTAACTTCTTTATCTGACAGATGTGCCTTATCAGCATCTGTTTGTGCTGCAAAAGTTGATTCAGCAACATGCTCCTGATCAACCAAAGCTTGTAAATCTGCTGGCAACTCCAGTGGTTTTACAATCGCATCAGGTTTAATCGCATCTACAAGCGTGTAATTAAAATATCGTGAGTTAGTGAGATTATTTGCCAGACCGTTAACACGCCAAGCAGTATAATCTGCACCATCATTCCACGGTGCTAAAGTTTTTAAGATTTTTAAATCAATCGGTAACGGTTTAGAAGGATCACTCATTCTAAACTCAACATCTTCTAATTTATAACGTTCGCCTGTTTCGTACTTTAAATTAATCTGCGCTTTATTTTGTGGTTGCTCTACTTTGACATCATGCAAACGCCAATAACTATCAAAAAATCCATTATTGGAAGCTGCATCTGCTATTCTGGTTTTGGTGGTTTCATATAAACCATGATTCAGAATATCACCTTCATCCAAGTCAGGTAATACACCAATCACTTGGAACTGAGCAAGATTTGCACCAGGACCTGTGAACTCGATGTTTTGTTCAGTAACTTTTACAGGATCATTTGGAGTAACTTTTACACCTAAATGACTCTCATCAATTTTATTAAATCTAAATTGGGCATTGTAATAACCCACAGCTTGTGCAGCCTGAACTGCAAGTGTTCGCAATTGTGGCACTGAACCATTAAAATCAGAATAAGCTTCTTGAGTAAACGTTCCGAGTTTGGCTTTTAAGTTGTTTGCCAAAACAGGAGGTGCACCTGAAACAGAGACACTGATTTTTGCAATCGGTGCGCCGTTGTCCTGTGGTCCTCGAATTTTATTGACAAGATTTCTAAAGAAACCTTTTTTAGGTTGCTCTTCCTCTGGAAGATTCGCGTTATGATCAACCAGGGTTTTCCCAGCTTCATTTTCCTGAACAGAAATTTGGTTATCTGCACGAATGGTTTGTATCAATTGATCAACATTGACTGGGGCTTGAGTGATCTCGGTTAACTCTTGTTGTGTGGCGTTACTGACTTCAACCTCAGGCGTTTTGCTCATGCCATTACGAAAATTTTGTGCTTCGGTTTTAGCCTGCTCTGCCACACTGTAAATTTCGTTTGCCATAGACTGGTCAACACTGACCGCGGGTAAATCTTCCAAGTCCTCAAATTCAATGGGTTTGAAATCATCCTGAACACCAATATTCTGCTGTTGCTGTTCAAGCATCTTTGCACTATCAAATTGTTCGGGCTGCTGTTGAGCCTGTTTTACTTTCTCATCGAGTTGATCAATTTTCTCGTTCGATAAGCCTTCTTGTCTTGCTGCCGACTCTAATTGTTCTTGATCATGTGTAATATTTACAGTACTTGAGTTTATGTTCTGACTATTCTGTGCTTGCTCTGCGTAACTCACGGGTACTGCAAAAATACTTAAAAAAACACTTGAACATATCAGTTTATTGATATGATAACGATCAAAGTGTAAATGAACACTATGTGAAAGCACAGATTTTTTAAAATTAATTTTTGCTGGCATACCACGCTCGAATGACCTAAATTTATTTGTAGAAAGATCCATGATTAAAAATCTTTCAAATACTCAAACCAATTGGTTTTACACATGATTTAAGGTAAAAACATGATACATGATTTTGAGAGATAGTTACCATTTCAACACATTTCTTATATATAACTAAATGAAGTCTTCTACAATGGAAAAAAATGAGCATATTTTAGGGACCCGACGTTTTTTACCGATGTTCCTCACCCAATTTTTTGGCGCTTTAAACGACAATGTGTATAAACAGTCCTTATTGCTCGTCATTACCTATGGATGGATTCAGCAACAATCAGCAAGTGTAAGTACCTTAAATAACCTTGCCGCACTTCTATTTATTTTACCCTATTTCATCTTTTCTGCGACAGCGGGTCAAATTGCGGATAAGTATGAACGTTCATTTTTAGTTAGAAATATTAAAATTCTTGAAATCATTATTATGCTGATTGCTTCGGCAGGTTTTTTATTGGGTAATTTGTGGATT
Organism: Acinetobacter sp. Tol 5; assembly: GCF_019702905.1. Taxonomy (NCBI): domain Bacteria; kingdom Pseudomonadati; phylum Pseudomonadota; class Gammaproteobacteria; order Moraxellales; family Moraxellaceae; genus Acinetobacter; species Acinetobacter sp. Tol 5. The sequence continues at coordinate 2,628,597 of NZ_AP024708.1, forward strand.
TTACTGTTTGCTTTGTTTTTAATGGGTACTCACAGCACCTTCTTTGGTCCAATCAAATATGCGATTTTGCCTGAAATTTTAAAACCAAACGAGTTAATGTCAGGAAATGCTTTATTTCAGTCAGGAACATCCATTGCTATTTTGATCGGGATGATTTTGGGTGGCGCGGTTATATCACTCTCTCAAGGGCACATGATTTGGATTTGTCTAACCATTGTCTCAATCGCTGTAGTGGGCTATATAGCGAGCCGCTTTATTCTCAAACAATCAACCTCCAACACTGATTTAAAAATTGACTGGAATTTCTTTAGAACCAGTTTCGAAACCATTCGCTATGCAAAAAGTTTGCCTTTAATCTTTATGGTTCTTTTAGGTAATTCTTGGTATTGGTTCTACGGCGCGACCTACCTGACGCAAATTCCTCAATTGACCCAACAAAACCTGCATGGCAATGAAAACGTGGTGAGTTTACTCCTGACATTTTTCTCTGTGGGAATCGGTGTTGGTTCATTATTATGCCGCAAAATTGGTGGTACTGAAGTGAATATCAAAATGGTGCCATTGGGTGCAATTGGTTTAACTTTATTTGCAATTTACCTTGCAGGCAGTCTGGCTTTTGTTCCTGAACGTACAGGTGATTTGATTTCCGTTACAGATATGTTTAGTTCTGGTGCCCCTTACTATCACGTGATGTTGGCAGTGACTTTACTGGGGATTAGTGGGGGTTTTTATATCGTTCCCCTATATGCCATGATGCAAGCATATGCACCAAAATCACATCGAGCACGCGTTGTTGCTGCAAATAATATCTTTAATGCGATATTCATGGTTTCATCGGCGATTTTTTCTATTATCATCTTAAGTATCTTAAAAATAGATATTAAAATTCTATTTTGTATTACTGCTGTGTTAAGCGCATTGTTTAGCACATGGTTATTAATTCGTTTAAAGCCATTAATCGCAACCACTCAAGTTTCTTTGGAGGACTAATATGCGTCAATATACGGGCATTGATAAATTGATTCATTCTTTTGATCAAGCGTTAAGAAGCTTAGTTCCTGGAGCGACATCTGCACAAAGAGCCAATCCATCCACTGAGACTGAAACTCAACTCGCTGTTAGTGAAGCACGCCATGTAGCAGGTTTAATGCGGGTCAACCACAGTGGCGAAGTCTGTGCACAAGCGCTTTATCATGGACAAGCACTGACTGCAAAACTTCCCAATGTGCGTCGTGAAATGGAGTTTGCTGCCATTGAAGAACAAGACCATTTGGCATGGTGTGAAGATCGTTTAAAAGAGTTGGACAGTCATACCAGTTTACTCAATCCCGTATGGTATGGACTTTCATTTGGTATGGGGGCACTTGCTGGTATCGCGGGCGATAAATACAGTTTAGGCTTTGTGGCTGAAACTGAACGCCAAGTGAGCCTTCACTTGCAACACCATATCAGTCAACTCCCTGCTCAAGATGAACGCTCGCGTAAGATCTTGGTACAAATGAATGAAGATGAATTACATCATCGTGATACAGCATTAACTGCTGGTGGTGTAGAACTTCCAATCCCTGTTAAAATTACCATGACTGCCATTTCAAAACTGATGACCAAAACCAGTTATTATATTTAATGGCAGTATCTAAAAAAATAAGCCCTTGAATTGGGCTTATTTTTTAACTTTATTTTTGAAAATTTTAACTGTTCTAAATATTTAGCTGCTAAACAAAACCACATCTTTATTCTGATTAAATATCACTCTTGACCAAATATCAACTGGGCACTATCAGGCGCCAATTTTGCTGTTTGTACTGGTAATAAAGATGGATTTAAGGGATATTCTTTCCCATCAAATTTTAACATCACTTGCCCATGCTGATGTGTATATACAAACAGTTGCTTCCAGCCGTTGTGCATATAACTGGTCACATATACAGGTGTGTCTACCAAAGTAGTTTTGCTTAAAAACTCAAACTGCTGATTTGCTCCACCTTTAAAGACCAACATAGTACAGCCCCCAGAGCCACACCAATCCTGTCCGCTTAGAAGGACAATCGCATCCTCCACTCCATCTTGATTCAGGTCATTAAATGCAACATTAAATGTAGGCTGACCCTGAGTATAACTTTCTACTTGCTGTTTCAAGTGTATCTCACGCTGTTGCAATGATAACGAACTTGTCGATTTAGCAGGTTGCTTTTGTGGTTTTTCATGACTTGTTGTACAAGCACTTAACAAAAATGCAGCACTCATTAAAATCATAGATCGAATATTCATATGTACTCACCTTATGCGGGTAGATCAATCACAGGAAATTGATGAAGTGGATAGCTGAATCGTACATCTTGCCAAAGATCAAACATTGGGATTTTAACGTCCAAAGCCAGTGGAAGTTTTTTGGGATTAAAATGCATTGTATTTAACTCCGCTCCCCAAGCAATTAAATCAATATCCAAAGAAATATGATGAGATGGTCGGGTACGTCCTGACTCTGCTTCCATCTGTTTTAATTGACAGATCATCTGATCGACTGATAAATGGCTTTTTAATAAACAGGCAGCATTCCAATAATCTGCACCAATTCCATCACGACAAGGAATTAAATAAATTGGAGAAAAAACAGCTTCCCCCAGTTTTTTAATTTGAGTCCATGATTTTTGAAAATGATGTTGTGGTTGATTATTACTGGCTAGCGCTAGAGCGAATATCGTTTCGGTGGCGTTCAAGACGAATTCCTACAGAATTTGCTTGCGGGATAATAGCAGGCTTACGGATGGTAATCATAATCGATTCAATCGCAGGAAAGGTAGAGAAAAGCGCATTTAACACCAATTTCGCCGCATGTTCGATCAATTTTGGGGCAGCATCTTGAATCACTTTGGCTGAAATGTCACAAATCTCAGCATAATTTAACGTATGTTCAAGTTCATCAGAATTTGAAGCTTGCTCTAAACTGGTTTGAATATGCAAATCAAGCATTAAAGGCTGGATAATTTGACGTTCCCAGTTAAAACAGCCAACAACAGTATCGACTTTCAAACCTTCAATAATAATTGCATCCATGATTTTAAAATTTCTCTTATTCAATGAAAAACCCTTGCGAAAATGTATTTATCAAGACTTGTCGTCAATCTTTCAAATACTTTTCACAAGGGGCGCTTCATATTAATGCTTTAATAATGATGCTGGGTCGATATTTTGAATCATCTGCAAACGTTGGTCAGCATAGATATCTGTATAGGGTGCAAGTACTCGCATAAAACGATCAAAATACAGCATTTGCTTAAACAATAAAGCAAAATCACGTGGGAAACGTATACCATGACGCTCCCCGACAGCAACCATATCCATCATGATATCGTTAAGATCAGATGGATTTGAAGTCATGATTTGCTGAGGATCAGCAAGCAATACACCACTAAATAAACGTTCCAAATCGTCTGCTAAAACGTGAGTGTCAATTTGAGTACTGGTCATACCCATTTGCAACATATTTTCAGCCATCAGTTTGTAATCGGTCTTTTGCAATGCATCCATAAATGCCATACATGCTTGCCAAACTTCAGGTTTTAACTGCCCCACAATCCCAAAGTCGATAAAGCCAATTCGTCCATCTTCTAACAACATTAGGTTGCCTGCATGTAAATCTGCATGGAAAGATTGGCACAGCATTAAACTACCAAACCAAGTATTCATTGCTGTAATCAGTACCTGCGAAGGGTCTTTAGCAACTTTTTTGACTACTTCAAAATCTGTCAGCGGTACACCATATAAACGTTGCATTGTAAGAACACGACGAGTAGAAAATTGATGATAAACCTTAGGAGCTGTTGCAGCAGTATTTCGAGAGACATTCAAATAATTGACAAAATCATCTAAATTTTTAGCTTCTTCAATAAAATCAACTTCACGAACCATACGTGTTTTGATTTCTTCAACAATGTCAGCCAAAGAAGCAAATTTAACTTTAGGTATTGCTTTTTCCAAAACCTTGGTTGCCCAATGTAGAACGTTTAAATCAGTATAAAGAATGGTTTCTACACCAGGCTTTTGAACTTTGATTACAACATCTTCGCCAGTGACTAAACGTGCAGCATGCACTTGTGCAATGGATGCTGAAGCTAATGGCTTTTCATCAATAGAAGCAAATATTTCTGACAAATCACGCCCTGCAAACTCTTGTTGCAACACACCTTGTACATAACTAAATGGTAAATAAGGGGTCTGATCCAAACAACCTTGAAACTCTTCAACATATTCACGAGGAAATAATGAGGGTGTACTGGCAATAAATTGACCTAATTTAATATACGTTGAACCTAATGATTCAAAGGTTTCACGCATCAACTTGGCATTACTGGGCTTTTCTGTGGCATATTTAATGCCTGCTTTCGCTGCAATTACAGCCGTTTCCCCAACGCGGGCGACTGAACGCAGACCATCGAGAAAGATATTATTTTTCATAATGTCAACATTAAATTGAGTTTGTTGGAGTTTAACAAATTAATCAGTGTTTGCAGTATGGCTAAGCTGACAGTTTGTACAATCTTGATCTTTTTCAAAGGATAAAATTCGTTGTTTCATTGTTAAACCATCCCACAGCAATAATTTTTGCTTGAGCGGTGTCCTTCCCAGACCGAGGTATAAAAGTGCATGATGTGCCTGTAAACTGGCGATGACATTTGGAGTTGTCGCCAATACGCCAGAGTCCGCACAACGTAAGCTTTCATTTTGCTGCTGCCCTTTGGGAAATAGGCACTCATAACAAGCTGAATCCCCTTCAACCATAAACAGCTGACCTTGAAAACCAATTGCGGAAGCACTAATCAAAGGAGTTTGAGCATGTGTACAGGTTTGATTGACAAGATAACGTGTAGCAAAGTTATCACAACCATCAAGCACCAAGTCTTGTTGTGAGATCAGCATTTGTGCATTTTGTTGATCAAGCCGGCTGGTATAATGTTCTATTTGAATAAAGGGATTAATCTGTTGCAATCGTTTGGCTAATATTTCTGCTTTATAGAAACCAATATCTGGCTCTACATAGGCAATCTGTCTTTGTAAGTTACTTATTTCTATAATATCTGCATCAATCAGGCTAATTTTACCCACACCTGCGCGTGCCAATAGCTCAGCGGTGGTACAGCCAATCCCACCGCAGCCTACAATCAGGATATTGGCAAGCTTTAATTTTTCCTGTGCCTCTAAATCCCAACCATCTAATAAAATCTGGCGCGAATAGAGGTGCATTTCAGATTCGTTCAGTTCTAAATCCATATCCATCATGTACTAAAAATAATTCCGCTGTTCCCATCTGCAATATAACATTTTCAAGGTTTATCACGTAGAACATTGTAAAAATGAATCTGAAATAAGTGCTTGAACAATAGTATTTGCTCAATGACCTATCCAAAGTAGAAAGTTGCTAAATTATTTTATTTATCGCAAATATTTTTCAAGTATTATTTTAATATTGAAAATTTATAAATTTCATTCTACATTAGCTTAGAAAAAAATTTCACACTGAGTATGGCTATGGAACTTGACCGTTACGACAAACAAATAATAGAAATATTAACCCATGAAGATATCAACTTAAATGAATTGTCAGAACGCATTAATCTATCTGTGAGTTCAGTACACCGTCGCATCAAGCATTTGATTGAAACAGATATCATGACCAATCTAAAACGTGATATTAACTTCGAAAAATTAGGCTTTAAGCTACATGTGATTTTACAGATTTCACTCAGTAAACATGACACTGATACTTTTGCAAAATTTTTAGAAGAACTAGAAAATATTCCAGAAGTAATCAATGCCTTTTTAGTCACGGGGCAAACCGCAGATTTCTTGGTTGAAGTGATTGCTAAAGATATGGAAAACTACAGTGAAATTTTACTTAAACGTATTGGTAAAATTGATCATGTGGTCGCGCTACACTCAAGCTTTGTGATCAAAGAATATAATCGAGTATTTAACTGTACTGGCTTACTCAATCGTATTTAGTTGCTGATTCGTGTGCTGACGTTCTATAAGACAAATAAGGGATCTCTCCTTCCCTTATTTAGACAAAAATCAATTTTTTTAATTGAAATGATCTTAATTGTTGTTTGTTAATTTAAGTAGAAATGAATCAAACTGCACTTTATCAAGAAACTTTAAATCAATATTGCTACCGTCGATAAAAAAAATTTTTGCTTGATGAATGTTTCCTTGTATCGTCTCAACTTCCATAAACTTGATGTTTGCTGAATTAATGTATTTATCTCTATATTTTACAAACACTTTTTATCCTTAAGAATGAACCAATTTTACTGATCAACCGATCATTTAAAATTAATCAAAAACGAGACACAAGTCAAATATTTTTAAGTAAATGTTAAATATATAAAATAATAAGCTAAATTTATCTGCCTTTAAAAAGACAATTGATCAGTTGTTTAAACATGATGATTTACTCAGTAAAACGATATTTTAGCTATTTACTGTTCTCATTATTACCATGTCCTTGATCTTTTAAACAACTTCAAACGTGGCGAAAAGCTATTGATTTTATAGAGTGGTGATAACTCAGTTACGGCAGCATTTAACAAATAAAAACCAGCATAAAAAAACGCACTCGAGAGTACGTTTCTTTTACACAAATTAGAATTAATTTTCTAATTCAGCTAAAACTTCGTCGGTAAACTCAACATTGGTATATACGTTTTGAACATCGTCCAAATCTTCAAACATATCAATCATCTTCACGATGAGTTTTGCTTGATCCACATCAGAAATGAGTGCTTTGGTTGATGGACTCATCACCACTTCAGCATTGTCAGATTTCAAGCCTGCTGCAGTTAAAGCATCTTGTACATCACCAAACGTTTCTGGTGTAGTAATTACCAAGATTTCGTCTTCATCGACTTCGATATCTTCAGCACCTGCCTCTAAAGCAATGTCCATGATCTTGTCTTCTAAAGAAACATCTTCAAAAGTAATTTCACCACGCTTGGTAAATAAGTAAGCGACCGAACCTGCTGTACCCAAGTTACCGTTGGTTTTAGAGAAACAATGACGAACGTCTGGTACTGTACGATTGAGGTTATCAGTCATCGTTTCAACAATAACTGCTACACCACCAACACCATAACCTTCATAAGTGACTTCTTTTAAATCATCGTTATCTTCACCACCAGCACCACGCTGAATAGCACGATTAATGGTGTCACGTGTCATATTCACTGAAAGTGCTTTTTCAACAACAGCACGTAGACGAGGGTTACTTCCCACATCAGGACCGCCAAGTCTTGCTGCTGTGGTTAATTCACGAATATATTTGGTAAATACTTTACCGCGACTTGCATCTTGTTTTGCTTTACGATGCTTAATATTGGCCCACTTGGAATGACCCGCCATGCGAAATATGCTCCTGTAGATTGGCCTTATGCCATATCAAATTGCAGCAATTCTACCATAAGCACTTTTTTATGAGAAAGTGCTTATTTTTTAGTTTTGATGCAAATTAAGAGTTTTTTGGCTCAGGAATTACAATATCCAATCCTGTGTGCTCTTTATATAACCGTTTAATTTCTGCGAGATCCTGATCTAAATCATTTGGATAAATTTTTCCAAAAATTCCACCTTGCTTGGTTTTTGAGTTGGCATACATTAAAACAATCGGTACACCTGCAGCTTTGGCTATATGCCAAAAACCTGTACGAATCGGTTTACGTGCTTCTCCGCGTTCAGCACGGGTAGCTTCAGGCGCGATCACCAAATTGAATTCATCCTGACTTTGAAACAATTCAACCATCTGTGAAACAATATCTTTATTTGATTTACGGTCAACAGGAATCCCACCAATTTTTTCTAAAATTGGTTTCATGGGTCCTTTAAATAATTCTTTCTTGATTAAAGTATGAATTTTAATGTTATGAATTTGAAATATAGCAAGTGAAAGCACAGCATCCATCATAGACGTATGCTCAAAGCCAATAATCACTTGTTTTTTTTCAAGTACACTTTGATCCACGTCATAAGACCAACCCGAGAGCTTAAAGGTAAGTTTTCCCAAAAACTTTTTCATATAACATGTATGCCTTAAAAATTTGATTCGAGGATTGTCTGAGCAAAAGCAAAAAAAAACAATCACTATTACGCTTATTTTTCTACACTTGTATATTTTATCTTAGAACAATCGTCTTTTCTTAAAGCAACCAAAACATCAATGGATTTATTTATACAAATTTGAAAAGTATCAGACTTATATCCTGATCATAAGCCGATACACGACATCACAACGCAATAAATTTAAAAATGCAGTAGATTTTAAATTAATAGACCTCTTGCGAAAGTAGGTTTTTGGGTCATTTAGCTATATGCAATACCTTTATATAGTCAAACCGCCTGATTATTCATACAAGGGATTTGGATGATTCTTTTATTTTGTACTTTTGAATCATAAACAGTCTTGCTATCACGACGCGACATGGATGTCGCCATGTTGAGCGGGGGTATGAGGATGTACCCCTCGCTCAACGGAAGATTTTTGTTACTTTTCATCTCTGAAAAGTAGAGTATCGCCTACGCAAAACAATTTAAACTTTAGAGCTAAAGCATGGCAGTGCAAGCTTTATTTCATCAAACAATATATTGATCGCTTTAATTTTATTGATCAAGAGAAATGATATTCTACTGTATGAATTTTTCAACAGATTGACTATATAACAAAGATCATCACAGCTGCTCAAATTTTGACTAACGCAAGAGGTCTAATATAAACCATTGATCGACCTAAAAAATGTCAAATAAAACTGATCGCTTATAAAATATAAATCTAAAGTTTAAAAACAAACACTGTTATATCCGTGCTCATCTCCTTATTCTTCATAATACATTGTTCTACATCCTAATCGTTTTTCAAATAGAGAAATGAGTATCGATTTTAAAATAAACCATGACATATCAGCTTTTTTTTAAGAAACGCTTATATTTAATCCACTCCCCCTTTTATTTTAGTATTTTTGAATATTGCATTAACTCACTCAATTAATTATAAAATTCACCTAAAAAATAATATAACTTAAAAATTAATTTAGCGATACTAATTTGTTTTATGCTTTTTTAACACAATCAAAAAATAATTCAATTTATCAAAAAGTAAAACTACGTCATTATTTTGCAATATTTTATTTGTATAAAAAATAAACTAAAAAATATAATTTTTTTAAATAAATTTCTGATTTTCATTTAGATATAATATTAATACTTTATTTTTCATTACTTTTTAGTCTTAATTGCACTTTTAAATTTGAGTTTTTACTCTACTTGTTGATTGTTTTGTGTAATTTTAAATAACTCATTGTCAAGAAGACAATGATGATCTTTAAAGGATGAATCTAATGAAAACAAAAAAGATGTTTCAAAAAGCCATCGTTACAACTTCTCTATTGTGTCTTACAGGGGTTAGCCAAGCTGAAGATTTTAAACGCTTTTCAGTTTCTACAGGCTGGCTACATATGACGTCTATGGGAAAAGCGCAGCCATTTAGAATCAATACTTCGGTTGGTGCGAATACAAAAGCAGCGGTGGGTGTAATTTCAGGGCAAACAATTTTGGATAATGTGGATCAATCTCGTATTGATGCGATGGACCCAACACTCATCGAGTTACTTAATACGCCCAGTAGTACAGAAGGTCGATATTTATTTGATGATTTACTCGAAGTTATCATGGCTGATGACCCCACTTTGATTGATCAATTAACAGGAATTGCTGAAATCAATGGCATTGCCAATTGGACATCAAATGCAGGTTTAGAAGTTGAAGATGTTGATACACTCGGTTTGATGTTTACCTATAATGTTACAGACAATGTTGCTGTTCAGCTGATTGGCGGTGTCCCACCTAAAGTTGATTTAAAAGGCAAAGGTGCTGTTTATGCACCCTTCACCGCAACATCTCAACCTCTTCAAGGCTTGGTTGGTGATCTATACTTAAAGAACAATCTTTTGATTACAGATTTAGATCGCTATAACACTGCTGCTTCTGCCAGAGCTTGGACACCCGCAATTCAAGCACAGTATTATTTTGGAAAATCTGGTGTCAATAAATTTAGACCTTTTGTTGGCGCAGGTGTTATGTATGCCTATTTCAATGATATTAAAATCAATTCAGGAATTAAAAATGATTTGGTCAATGCGGGGCATATGATCCAAAATATTCATGATGGTCAGGCAGGTGCTTCACTTGAAGGCAAACCATCAAGTGGCAATATGAAAGTTAAGGTCGATGCTACAGATGCACTTGCACCTATCGTCACGGCTGGATTTACCTATGACTTTAAACCAAACTGGTTTGCTACGGCATCTATTTCATATGCTAAATTAGATAATACAGCGACAATCAGTGTGGTGAATACCAATAACAATGCAAAATTAATCCAAGCGAAAACTAAAATCGAGATTGATCCACTGATCTCATACGTTGGTGTTGGTTATCGTTTCTAATTTTTAACATATAAAGTAATAAAAATTGAAGTCATTTTTTATATTCGATAAAGGAATGACTTCAATTAGGATTTAAAAAATTGGACTCGAAAATGAATTTGCATTTATTCGCTAAAAACCTGTAGGTCAAACGCATTGGCTATCGTATTCATCTTCATACAGCGTAAATAAAGCAAAATTGCGCATAACAAATAATTTTTAGGTTTTATTAAAATACTTGAATAGTAAAATTAAATAGAACAACAAAAAACAAGATAATAGGTGAAATTCGGCTTAAACAAAACTATTTAAATCAATAAAACTCGACTACTTATCAAGCAAATAAAAATATTAAGAACAATCATTTTTCTAAATTTGTTGCAATTTCGTGACAATACTTTCATTATATGCAAAATTTTTAAACAGATATTGATCATTAAAAATTTTAACTATACTTAACTAAACTTTGGGAAAAAGATGAAAAAATTACTTTTAGTATCAATTTTGGGTGCTCTATCAGTAACTAGCCATGCAGCGAATACTGAAATTCAACCTTATGTGGGTGCAGGTTATACATATTTAGATAATGATGTTGATATTCACTTTTTGGGACTTAATGCTGGTGTTCAATTCAACCAATATATTGGTGCTGAAGCATTTTGGAACAAATCAGTAAATGACATCAAATTTGATGAAGACTTTGAAGAGCTAGGCGTAAGAACTGATGCAGATGTTCAATATTATGGTGTTGCTTTAACGGGTAAATATCCTTTAGAAAACAATTTTTATGCTAAAGGTATGATTGGATATACACGTGTTGATCTTGATGTAGATGCTCAATTTTTAGGTTATAAAGTATCTGAAAGTGAAGATGATTCAGGTGTGATTATTCAAGCTGGTGGCGGTTATAACTTTACCAAGAATATTGCAGCTGAATTAGCATACACATACATTAGCGCTTTTGATGGCTTTAATGGTGTGAATCTTCAATTAAAATATAACTTCTAAGTTAACAATAAGAAAGAAGGATAAATATCCTTCTTTCTTAAATCACAAAGTAAAATAAAAACGATATACATCATTCATCATACTGATCGTTTGATATGAGTTAGCGATTCAAAACACCAATAATTACTTAAATAAAATTTTTTAGGTAAATTTCGCTCAGTCAATTTATTTTATTCATCTTATAAATAATGACGAATTTAAAAGTAGCGATAGCAAGCATAATAGACATGCTGCTTCAGTATCAAATTTAAACTCGTGTTTTATAAAAAACTTAGATATTGCACAAGATTTAAAACACATCATAATTTTACTTGATCAACAATCCCCGTAATAATAAATCTAAAGCTGCTCGTGCATGTATTGATCTTTGTACATTATCTCCCCCTTCAGCAATCCAAAATGCAGCTTCTGTTAGACTGCCATAAATTAAAGAAGCAATTGCTTGTGGGTCAACGGGTTCAATCACATTCTCTTGGAGAAGTTTTTCAATGAGTTCTTGCATCGAATCAATACAGTCTTTTTGTGACTCTAATGAGCTTCCTCCTAAAACAGCGCGGGCATCACGAAGGACAATACGTTGGAATTCTGGTTCTAAAGCCATATCTAAATAACGATGACAACGTTGACTAAAACCAAGCCAAGCATTTTCAGCATGATCAGAAATAAACTGTAGCTGATGATCCATCTCACTATCAATTTGCTTCACAACCGCTGCTAATAGTCCTTTCTTATCTCCGAAATGATGATAGAGCGCTCCACGAGTAAAGCCTGCTTGAGCAGTCAGGTCATCCATTGAGGTCTCTGCATAACCCTTTTCACTAAATACTATACGTGCCATTGCAATCAAAGCTGCACGGGTTTCTTCCATTTCAGCACGGGTGCGACGAACCATAAAAAACTCCTTACATACATTTCGTATGAATATTTACATACACCTCGTATGAATGTATGCTTTATTCATACGCAGCGTATGTATTTTACAAAATCCTTGTATCTTTACAAGAAATCATTTTTAGGAAGACCGAATGATTGATGCATATCGAGAATTATTTTTAAAACCCCATACGACCACATTCACGATGGCTGGTTTAATTGCCCGTATTGCTTTGCCGATGAGCAGTATTGGAATCATCCTTATGATTTCACAGTTGTATGATAGTTATGCCCTTGCAGGTTTAGTGTCGGCTACATTTGTCCTAACTTATGCGCTTATTTCACCACAAGTATCAAGGCTTGTTGATCGCTATGGACAAAGAGATATACTTCCAATCGTAACGATCATCTGCACAGTTGGCTTTGTTATCTTAATTTATAGTGCTTGGAAGCAAACTGGCAATTGGTGCTTATTTATTGGAGCATTTTTAGCAGGTTTTATGCCAAGCATATCGGCAATGGTGAGAGCCCGTTGGACAGAACTTTATCGTGATCACCCCAGATTACAGTCGGCTTATTCCTTAGAAACAGTACTTGATGAAGTGTCATTTATTATTGGACCTCCCTTATCTGTAGGCTTATCTATCATTTTATTCCCTCAAGCCAGCTTAATCGTTGCAATCTTATTACTGATTATTGGCGTTATTATATTGGTTCTTCAACGTGCAACCGAACCCCAATTGGACGATTTAAATACCCATCTGCCGAATTCTGGGTCGATTATCCAGCTTGCAAATATACGTTTACTGACTTTACTTATGCTGAGTATGGGCGTTATTGTCGGTACAGTAGACATCGTGAGTGTCGCCTTTGCTGAAGCAGTTTCTCAACCCGCTGCTGCGAGTCTAGTCCTCTCTGCTTATGCTCTAGGATCATGTATATCGGGTCTGTGGTTTGGTGCACTTAAGCTGTCAATGCCCTTACATCGACTTTTATTATGTGGCGGTGTAGCTACAGCCATCGCAACCATTCCCTTAGCTTGGATTAACAGTATCGCTATTCTGACTTGTGTTGTATTTGTGGCTGGAATATTTTTCGCACCGACGATGATCGTGGCAATGTCACTGGTAGAACGTCTTGTCCCGAAACACCGCTTAACTGAAGCAATGACATGGTTATTGGCTGGTTTAAATATTGGTGTAGCACTAGGCGCAGCAAGTGCAGGGCAAATGCTTGATCGCTATGGTTTAGAATATGGATTCTTGATCGCCTTGGGTGCGGGTGCAATCATATTCATCCTTGCACTATTTGGAAATTATCGTTTAAGACATCATGAACAATCGTCAGCTTAAAATCATTCTTCCTTAGAGCAATAGTTAAGATAAAGCTTTTTTGCATTGAATGATGGTTTTTTTAAAGCGCTTTTAGACAGCTAACATTCCATTTTACAAAACTGGTGAACTTCAAAATCATTTAAATTGAAGTTCATTTCTCAGTATTACTATTTAAAAAATCTATAGATTCAAATATCTAAAATAAACCACGCTCAAGTTTTTCTTGGTCATTTTTTTGCTTTTAAGCAGTCTGTCTCCTGATCCAATTTAAACAGCTCATAGATCAGTTCATTTTTTTCTGGCATTGTAAAATCAATTTTAACTTTTTCTGGAGAATCAAACTGATGGTAACTTATTGTAAATTTTTTAGAATGGATTAACTCTCCCATCAGTCCACAGGATTCCTGCGGATCAGTCGCAACAAATAAAATTTGTATTGCTTTTAATCCCTCATCCGCAAAGTCTGTTGATTGCAGTTTCTGATTAATACCATTACCCATGCTGATATATATCGGCTTATTGGAATCAATAAATCGAGCAGTTTTACTTACTCCTGAATCATCAGTCAATGCGACGGAAAGAGTTAAAAAAACTGCTTTTTCAGGATAACCCAGTGCTTTCGCAAAATTACCTTCTTTTTGGTATAGCCGAATTGCCTCATGACCAGAGTCACTGTAAAGCCTCAAACTATCAATCGCTTTAAAGTTATCCGAGATAATTTGCTTCTGCCAATCATTTGCATAGCAAAAAGTTACTGCCATTGAAAGTTGGAGTAAATAAACTAATTTAACAAGTGTGGTTATTTTTGTTGGCATCATTGGTAATCCCCCCTCAAAATGATTGAAAATCTACTTCCGTAAGAGATCCATTATATTTAACTAAAAAATTATATTAAATTATTACACTCAAACTGTGTGCTATTTTTAGGATGCGAAAATAAAATATTCCAGCTTTCCTCTAACTGCATACCAATAGCCCCCTTTGTTAAGACATCATTTTTAGCAATTTTTCTAGGAGTAATTATTTCCAATTGATCATTTTTATTACAAAATATATAACTTTGCTTATATTTCTTTAAAAATACCCACCCATTTTTTTTCAAAACAAGCTCTTTATCTTTAATGAAAATATTATAATTAAAATTATTTTCATTAATAGAATAAGATACATCATCAGCACTATAAGATGAAAAACTCATTTTATCTCTTAAAACAATGCCAAAAATTAGCTCGGCTTGGCTTGAAAAATACTGATTTTTTTTTGATTGAGAAATATCATAGTCTTTTTCCTTCGGGTTAGTGCAACTTAGTAAAAAGAAACTCAATATACAAATACACAATCTATTTTTATTCATTTTATTCTCTCGATAATTTACCAGCAATAATAAACTTCAACCTCATTAATATGATCACAAAAGTTTTACTATTCACATTAAATTTGGTTTATTGAAAGTTGCTTGATATAGCTTCCTGATCACCAATGAAAGTTTTATATAATAAAATCTTTTACTCTCAATACAATTTATTTTTTATTTTCTATTTCTTTACTATAAGGATATAAATCGTCATAATCAAATCTCTTCCAATAATCTTTCCAATTAGGATCTATATTCAGTTTATTTAATTTAACAAATTCTTCGTTTTTAATTTTCTCAATGGCATCACGATTTCCTAGTTTAGCTGATTTTTGTAAAAACTCTGAAGCCATTCCGTAATCTTTTATTTTTAAAAAGCCCATAGCCTGACTATATTCAACGCCCCCTCCATCTCTCCCCATGTTTTCACTTTTTTGATACCATATTTTTGCCTTTATTAGATCTCTTTTAATGCCATACTCCTCATGGTATGCATCCCCTATTAATTTCATAGCTTTAGGATCATTTTTTAAAACAAGAGGATACAAGTTTTTGTATGCCTCTAAGTAATCTCCTGATTTAACTAAGGATACAAAATCAGTGTAAGGTTTTTCTTCTATCTTTCTATGCTTATACTGATAATCCTTAATTAAAAAAAACACTATTATTGATATAATAAATAACATAAAGATAAAAAATATCGCTCTATACTTTATATTCATTTGATCACTCACTTTTCAATTATCATTTTAGGGCTTGTACCGTCAAATAATCGTTTCAATTTAAAGAACTTAGATGTACCTGAGTCATTCATTTTATTCACTGTAATACCCCCATGTGAGATACTTCCCTCATGTAAATAAAACTCTCCTCTATTTCTTAACCTTCGGTTTATTACCCCTTCATCAAAGCACCAAGACCCACCATATTTATCGACTCTTTTCATATCATAAGTACCTGGTAACGGAGGCTCAATAACTTTAGTGTTTAAGCATCAGTTGAATAAAACGGGTATAGCCTGTTTATAATAACGGTACAAAGCTATCTGGTTCATATACATAGTGTTTTGTGTAGTCTTGTGTATTGAGTTGATTTTGTATGACTTCTAGATAATGAATCCTTGCCACCAAGACTTTTTATAAAAAATATATTTGACTATGAGTTTCTTCACAGTCAAATACCTTATAATTTTATTTTCATAAACTACAACTCTTGAAAATAATGTTCGTGCTTTAAATATGCACTACTAAATCTAGCTCTAAATTTACTATTTTTCTGTAAATTATTTTTTGGTTGCCAAAATTCTTTTTGAATTACCCAATCATAAACTGTAATATTCACAGGGTATTTAGTAAGGATACATTTTAGTTTATTTTCAAAAATATATTTTTCAGCTTCATTCTTTTGAATAAAACATCCAATAATATTTAAATTTTCACTACTTTGTATAACCCAAATATAATCATCATTCATGTCTTCACCTAATATATGGTTTCCAAACCATATGGATCACAATATTGTTCATAGCTCACCCCTAAAGTTTCTGCCTCCATAACACAAAGATATTTACTTGATAAAGAGCTATCCTTACATTGAGGAATTGTAAAAATATGCATAGCACTTTGAAAAACTCATTATATCTACAGCTTTTAAGGTTGTTCCAGTAGATTTGGGAACTTTGTAATATTGATGTTCTCGGATAAACTTTATATTTTACTTCTATTTATAATTTTGACATTTTACTCTCAATAAAATTATATTTATCCATAAATTTCCCATATATATCTACATCTGCATCAAATTTCTCTTGATTATTAGCTATATGATACAAAATAGGTTTAAGCTCAGGATATACATCTTTAATTACATTTGGTTCTTTTCTTACTCTTTCTTCAATCAAATTAAAAAAAATACTGACAGCACTTGAAGTATCATCATTTAAAGCTGTTACTTCAATATATTTTTTTAATCCTAAGATATAGTAATTAAACACTTTATCAGGCATATATTGTAATTCGAAGGCTCTCTCCATTAAAGATGAATGAAGCATTTCCATCATGTCATTAAGACTTTTATCCATATACTTATCAAAAGTATATTGTGCATCATAGTCTATGGGATCTATCTCCCCCCAATCAGAAATAGTGGGTATAATTTCAACATTCATAAATTCATTCTCCACTTTATACAATTAAAATAATTCTTTTTGCACACTTAGATACTGTCATATTACACTAAAAACAATTAATTATTAAAAATCTGTAATTTAAAAATATCTTCTAGCCATTTCATTAATTCCATAAATTACTTCACTACTTTCATCTAATCTATTTTTTTCAGCCAATTCCTTCATGTCAAAAATATCTTGTGGAGTCATTTTATTTAAAAGAATATCTAAAACCACATATTTTAAAGTTTCTTCTTCCATATTTTTTGAAAAAATTACTATAATTTCTTTTAATTTTTCGATCTGATTTTTTGTCAATTTGTCATAATCATTATAAAGATGAAACATAAAATTATATGCTCCTCTGCTAGACATTAAATCACCATCCATAAATATTTTCTCATACAAATCAAATATTTCATTAGGAAATTCTTTATCTAATAGAATAGAGTATTCAATTTCACGAACCATATTAGAAAAAAATTTACTATTATTTTCTTTCTCTTTACGAGAAAAAATTTCTTTCGTTATTTTACTTAAATCTATCATAATTTTCCTAGCACCCACATCCTTGTAAAATAGTTAAAAATATAATTTTATTCACAATGATATTCTAATCAATCTTCACAACATCAAAAATTTCAACTCAATCACAACCATCCACACCCGAATTACTATACGCATAATAAATCAGCCAATTATTAAAATTACTAATCTTAATAGCGCCACCATCTTTATCAAAATATTCCATTTTTTCTGGGTATAAAACGCCTAATTTATTATAAACACCATAACAATACACATTAAACCCTTGATAATCATATTTCTTAACCCACCCATTTTGTATTATTTTTTTCTCTACATTAATAAAATCAGACTTACTCATAGTAGACTTAGATATGACAATGTTTGACATTTCAGCACTGGATTTTACTATTCCTGGTTTATATTCATATTGATAACCATTGAAAACCAATTTAGAGAATTCCTGAATATCGACCTTATTTTTGAGTGAATTATTATTTACACAAGATACTAAAAAAAAGGATAATCCTAGTATAGAAAATAATGTTTTATACATTTCACATCCATAAATTTCCATCAACTATTATCTAAAGTTGGTTTATTTCAAAATATTTAGTTTTTTCTCAATAAGAAACATTCAAAAATAAGCACTCCTACAATATAATGTCCCTTCTCCTTATAAATAATACCTATATTCCATTGATCCAACAAGATAGATTTCATATATAATTATATATATCTTACATTAATCAAGACTTAAGCAGAAAAAATCTTTGATTTATATGACACCATATAAAATCCAAATAATTTAAAAATCTGTACCAGGAAGAGATTTAATAAAATTCACTCAAAACACAACATCTTTACAATATGATGTTCCTTCTTTTATATACTTTATGCTTACCCCCCACTTATCGAGAGAACTAGATTTCATATATAATTTTTGACCAAATTTATCATAATACTCCATTTTTCTAGGATAAATAATTGTCATTTGATTATATCGATCATAACAAAAAACATATTGATCATCAGATGTATAAACCAACTTCCATTTTTTCTGAATTTTCCTTTTTACTATTTCAAAATCAGATAAGGATAAATCAGACTTAGGAATAAAAACATTATAGTAATTCGCAAAACCTCGTTGCATGCCCTTCTTTAAATCATAATTATAGCCATTAAACAAATAAGAAACCTCTTTCTCAACGTTAATTTCATTTTTTTTTGAATTATCTTTATTTATTCCATTACATGCTTGTAAAAATAAAATTAAAAATATTAAAAAAATAAGTCTAGCCATAATTTATTACCCTATAGATTATTTAATTTTATTTTCTAATTTGATCAACAAAATCAAATAGGCTGAAATTTTCACTCTTTTCACCGTATGAAAAACTAACACCATTGGAACCAAATCCAACTCCACCCTCAATCCCAAAAGTTCCACTAGATGATAATGTACTTGAATTCAAAGGAATTGTTACGCCAACTTTTACTAATTTCCCACTAGAAACGCTTACAGCCCATCCCCCTAAGAAATTATCTGTTTGTTCAGCTATCGGATCGAACTGGTTTTTACCAACAATATGCCCTGCCATACAACTTGCTCCTCCCATCTCTTTAACAATTTTTGAAACTTGACCTAGGGTTCCACCTCCCAGCTTGTATTTGTTATTAATTGATTTCTTCCCAACATCATTCAATGATAATTTATTTTTATAAGATTGAGCCTTATTTATGCTTTTTGCAGCTTCAATAGGATCCATTGTTAGTGATGACCATATTTGTCCATTATGTAGATTTATAACTTCCGTTTTTCCTACGGCACCTATACTACTACTACATACTAAATAGTCAATAAACTGAGAATTTACAGCAGGACAAAGATGTCTATAGGCATTCTTGCCTAATACTGCTTGTGAACGAATACCGCCAGGCTGTCTTGCACTTGGAATATTGTCACAAATCACATCACGATAAAATTCATCGCCCTCCATAATACGCTTTAATTCAGCTTTTTGCTTTTGCTTTTCTATTTGTAGTTTTTGTTGCTCATAATTATTTCGATTTTGCTCATTCGATGATTTTGCCCAATCATTATATTTTTTATTTTCATCATCTATTGCTTTTCTTTGTTGCTTAATTCGCTCTAATATTTCTTGATTTCTTTGCTGATCACTTTTACTAGCCATCAAACCTAGTGGATCTACCCACTGATTTGGGTCATTTACATAAACAGAATTATTTAGACCGCCAATTAGTCCGAATGGGTCTTTACTCACATACCTTGCACTATACGGCTCGTAATAACGATAACGATTATAGTGTAAACCTGTTTCTTGATCCTTGCGCATCAGACCGAGCAATGCTCGATCTTTGCTCATGCCCTTGGAATCTTAGGTTACTTTGCTCAAGTGGATTGTCGTGTTCGGTTGTCTTAAATTCTAAAGCCGTGCCCCATGTGTCCTGTTTAATTTCCCAAATACACTCGCCTAACTCATTGCTTAAGGTTTGTGGCGTGCCCACTTGGTCACAGTGATAAAACGCAACACGTTCCAATTCAGCTTTGTTCTTTCGGGTGTCTGTTTTCCACACTGGGTCTTTATAAATCGAATAAGGTATACTTAGAACTTTTGATAGATCAAACTTAATCTAATCTATCATTATTAATCTTTTACCACACAGCTTATATTATTTTTGGCAACTGTATAATTTAAAGTTATTGAAACTTTTTTATAAAATTGATAAGTGAAATAACCTGCATTGACTCCATCTAATTCTTGTTTATCAGTGGGGAAAGTCACACCAATTGCTTGATTTTTTTTACAGTAAAGTTCACTAAAATTATTCTTATCAACCAATACCCACCCCTTTTGAGCAAGCCTCGGTTTTACCTCTTGTAAATAAGTTTTATTATCGAAAAAACCCACTCTTTCTACAAAGTAGAAAAAATCTGATGATCTAACTGATTGAGTATCATATAAGACCAAATCATAATTTGAGAAAATATATTGTATTTCCTTTAAATACTTAGCTTTATTTACATCTACTTTAGTTTCAAGTTGTTCCAAGCTTTGCCCATGTTCAAATTTTTCTTTTTTACAACCAAATAATATTATTGAGATAATTGATAATACAATAAATTTTTTCATTATAATCCCCCAAATGAACGCATTAGCCCTATTGCATAGGGTTCAGTATCTTTAGTATTACCAATATGTTTACTATGAGAAAAATCAAAGTATGTTGCACCAGGGGTTGAAATTCCGCCTCCTGGATTAACCGCAATTTTACCCCCTTTTGCTATAGGCATATCAGCACCTGCTGCCAAACCAAAAGGTCCACCGTATGATACACCAAATGATTCCCCACTCATTGCCGAATCTGTCAAAGCTGATCTATTTAATTTCGAATCCAACTGTCCTAAAGAAAAACCTAAACAACCTGCGCCAATAGTTGATTTACCAGATAATTTATCATAGCTTGCCTTAGTAAGCCCAATCCCACCATAAATGTTACCATTGTGCACATTCAACCCAACACTTCCACTGCCTACATAGTAACTGCCAGCACAAATTAAATAGTCAATTTCAATATTACATTTTCCACTTGGACACTTTGATTTCATTTCCTTATATTTCGAAGGTATTTTATACCCCCCTAATAAACCACCAGAATAAGGTTCCTTTATATTCTTAGGTAAAGGTTGATTGTAAATTTTTTGTTGCTCAGACCAATAGTCAGATACTTTTGTTACCCCCCATTTACTTTTAGCTTCTTGTGTTCGATTTTCTTGATTCTTTAAAACTGAAGCGTTATTTTTTTCTAACTTATCCTTATCACCTTGAGCCATCAACCCCATCGGATCAATCCACTGATTTGGATCACTTACATAAGCAGAATTATTTAACCCACCAAACAACCCAATCGGGTCTTTACTCACATACCTTGCACTATACGGCTCGTAATAACGATAACGGTTATAGTGTAAACCTGTTTCTTTATCGTAATATTGACCCTGAAAACGGATATTACTATGTCCAAATGGATTGTCTTGTTCGATTGCCTTAATTTCTAAAGCCGTACCCCATGTGTCCTGTTTGATTTCCCAAATACACTCGCCTAACTCGTTGCTTAAAGTTTGCGGAGTACCGACTTGATCACAGTGATAAAACGCAACACGTTCCAATTCAGCTTTGTTCTTTTGGGTATCTGTTTTCCACACTGGATCTTTATAAATCGAATAAGGGACATCTTGGAATTGACGATAATCAGGTGTTTCTATCAGTTGAATAAAACGGGTATAGCCTGTTTGTAATAACGGTACAAAGCTATCTGGTTCATAAACATAGTGTTTGGTGTAGTTTTGTTTGTTGAGTTGATTGGAGTTAGTTTTGTATGACTCCCAGATCATCAAGTCACCATCCCAACCAAATAAAGTAAGTTCTGAGCTATGTGCTGTTTTGGCGTCATTGAGGCTGTGTTTGTATAATCGACGACCAAATACATCATAACCATAGCTTGTAATTTGACCATTGTGATCGCTTTGTATCAGTCGATTGAGGTTATCCCAAGTCAGTTTTAAGGTCTGACCTGATTGACTGGTTTCAATCACATTGCCTTGCGCATCATATTTGTAGTGCTTGCCTTGATATTGGGTGATCAGGTTATTTTTGACTTGTGATGTTTGTGTCGCAATCGGGTCGATTAAGTTCCCCGCAGGATCAAAACTAAAGCTTTCAGAACTATACGGATTTTGTGCTTTAATTAAGCGCCCAATTGGGTCGTATTGATAGCTTAATTTACCTAATCGGCTGTCATCCACCTGAGTCAGTAGGTAGTTGTTATCATAGTGGTAATGTCGTTCTGCTTGATGTTTTGCTTGTTGTAATTGGAGTTGTTGTAACTGATCGAGTGTTTCGTGTTCATGTCGAATGATTTGTGAACTGAGTAAGCCCATATCATTATAGTTTTTGTTTTGCACCAAACCATTGGCAAGCAAGCGTGTGGTTTCTCGGTGTAAATCATCTCGCTGGAATGCCACCATGTCTTGTTGGTTAAAAGCAATGCCATAGATGTGTCCTGAACCATAGCTGAGATTGGCTTGGACTTGTCCATCAGGTCGAATGGTTTGGGTCAAATTGCCCAATTCATCGTATTCGTAACGTAGCACTGCGCTCAGTGCAGGCAGATTCGGGACTTTGTAGTGTTGGTGTTCTCGTACCAATTGCCCAAGTGGATTGCGATAAAAGTCAATTTGGCTTTCTGCATTGCTGGCTTTGCTCAATTGGCTATTTAAGTTGTATTCAAATTCTTCAACTTGACGATGTCGAGTTTGCAGATGGGTATAGGTTTTTGATGCAATCGCTCCACCCTGATGGTAGCTAAATTCAGTCAGAATATTCGGTTGGCGGATTTGCGATAGGAATCCATTCTCATCATAACTAAAGTGTTTTTCTTCTCCATCAAAGGCTTGTTCACGGATCAATTGCCCATAACGGTTGTAGTCAAATAAGTATTCAGCATGGTTTTGGTTGATCAGTTTTTGAATCCGACCTTGTTTGTCCCATTGGTAGCCGATTTGGTGTCTATTGGCATCAATGCGTTGTTCTAATAACCCAACTGGGTTGTATTGGTATTGGGTGATTAAGCCTTTGCTATCGATATGTTTGAGTAGACGCCCTTCTTCATCGTGTTCAAATTGTTCTTTTAATCCATCAGGATAAATGATGGTTTGCAGCTGTCCTTTGTCTTTGCCTTGAGTGCTATATAGATATTGGACTTGTTGTGCATCCGCAGCAGCTTGTGCTGTCAGTGTTCCGTCTTCATCATATTCCCAAGCACTGCTTTTTCCTGAACAGTCGGTATAGGAGATCATTTGCCCAAGGTCGTTATATTGGATTTTCTTTGAGCCACCTTTGGCATCAATAGAGGTGGATCAGGAAATTTGAACAACACTTATAAGTGATATTTTGCTCCCCAAATGATGTTATAAACATCAATATATGGAGTATTTTATGGCACGTAGACCAAGAAGAAATCATTCAAATGATTTTAAAGCTAAGGTAGCACTTGCTGCGATTAAAGCAGAAAAAACACTTGCTGAATTGAGTGCTGAATTTGATGTTCATCAAAACCAAATTATCGACTGGAAAAATCAACTGATTTCAGCTTCCTCGCAAGCTTTCGATCAATCAAAAGCTCCAACAGAACCACCCATCGATCTAAAAAAACTACATGCAAAAATCGGTGAGCAGGCATTAGAAATTGATTTTTTAGAAGGTGTGTTGAAGAAACTGGGCCGCTTCAACCACAAAAGTTAATCGATGACTCACTTCAGATTTCAGTATCTAAGCAAGCTCAGCTGCTGAAAGTCTCCCGTGGTTGTTATTACTATCGCCCAAAACCTGTGAGTGCATCAGATCTGAAGCTGATGCGGTGTATGGATGAGTTACATATGCAATACCCTTTTGCAGGTAGCCGTATGATGCGTGATTTGTTGAATCGTCAAGGACATCATATAGGACGACGTCATACACGTACTTTAATGAAGAAAATGGGCATTAATGCGTTATATTGCAAACCAAATTTAAGCCAGGCTAATCAAGCTCACCGCAAATATCCATATCTGCTCAAAGGATTGGCTATTCAGCGCAGTAATCAAGTGTGGTCTACGGATATAACGTATATCCCTATGGCAAAAGGCTTTGTTTATTTATGTGCTGTGATTGATTGGCATAGCCGCAAGGTACTTGCGCATAGAGTATCGATTAGTATGGAGGTTACATTTTGCATAGAAACATTAAATGAAGCTATTGAAAAATATGGTCGACCTGAAATATTTAATACAGACCAAGGCAGTCAGTTTACCAGTGATGCATTTATTGATGTATTGAAATCAAATGACATCCAAATCAGCATGGATGGTAAAGGTCGATGGGTTGATAATGTGATGGTTGAACGATTATGGCGGAGCGTTAAATATGAAGAGGTGTATCTCAAAGCCTACAGCAATGTTTTGGATGCGAAGAAGCAATTAAACGCATATTTTGAATTTTATAATTTGAAACGACCTCATTCGAGTCTGGACAAAATGACTCCAGATGAGTTTTACTATGACCAGCTACCACAACAAAATAAGGTAGCTTAACTAGAGCAGAGTATCACTTATAAATAAGCTTTTAGTTGTTCAAACATGTGGGACCACCTCTAATCACTTCAACCAATTGGTTGTCATTGTTATATTTATATTGGGTGGTCTGCCCTAATGGGTTAATGTCTTTGCTGATATTGCCATCTGCATCATATTCTTTCTTCCAGATATTGCCTTCAGGATCTTTGGTTTCGGTCAGGTTGCCTGCTTCATCATAGGCAAACAGGATGATGCCACCATTCGGCTGTACTATTTTTACCAATTGATCTTGGTCATTGTACACTTGTTCGGTTTCAAGCCCTGTAAAGTCAATTTGTCGGGTAATGCGTTTTTGACGATCACGGGAAATCCACTTTTCTCGACCATCGGCTAAACGGGTACGGTAGGTAAAACCATCTAAGTCGAAATAGTAATGGGTTGGTACATCATAGGCATCATAGACCGCAACTTGGCGTAGGCGTGGATGCCATTCTAAGCGGGTTTTAAAGCTGCCATCATCTGCCCACTCTGCAATCGCTTTGGCTTTGGGCGAGGTCGATTCATAACGGATGTTTTGTCCACGCCCTGTACGATCGGTATAACGGGTCAATTGATGGGCTTGGTTATATTCATAACTGCGCGTATGCCCATTTTGATCCGTGGCTTTAATCAAGTTGCCCTGTGTATCGTATTCATAGCGTGCTAAGGGTTCCGCTTGTTCATCGACAAATGCAGCAATGATTTTGGCTTGTTCGTTAAAAGCAAATTTAAGTAAATGTTTGGCACGTTTCAATTGGAAATCGATGCCCTGCAAGTAGGCAAATTGTTCGTATAATAAATAGGTCAGTACGACTTTTTCATCGGTCTGTTCATTGAATTGTTGGACCAGATGGTAATGTTTTCCAGCATTAAAACTATGAAAATGGAAGTTCCAGTCTGAACCAAAGTTGAGTAATAAATCTCCCTGTTCATAGGGTGCGACACTAAAACCTTCAAAGGGAACTTGATAGCGTTCATCGACAATCGAGGCTGGTAGTTGGTGTTTGCGCCCATTGCTGTCGATAAATAAGTAGCCCTGTGCGTTGTGTATGATCACATTGGAGAATGGCATCATCCATCGTGCACCGATCATACTGTAGTCAAACTCATTCATCTGTGAGTTATATTGTCGGCTAAAGGCAAAACCCAGTTTAGGTAAATAGAAGTCTGCGTGATTGACCCGTTCAGCACCAATCGCATAGCTGATACTGTGCTCTGTTTTGGAGCTTTGATCTTCAATCAATGTTGCACAAATCGGATCATTTAACGCATCAGGCTGTAAGGTCACAAACTCTAAAATATCACCATTGATATGCTGTTCATGTTCGCCTGTTTGGTTGAGGGGGACGCTGGCTGTGGCTTTTTTTCCCTGTGTTTGAATGGCGTTTAGGGTTTCTTGAATCAGCCAAGCTAGGCTATATCGTGTACCCGCATTGCTTTGTTGTTGGATCGCTGTAGCAAGTAATGGGGCGGCTTTTTGAACTTCCGTTTGCAAAGTTAAATGAGGCGCTGAAATCTTTGCAGTCATGTCTGCTTGTGCGGGTGCGCCCAACAAATCAATCAATGGCTGCGCCCAATTGCTAAATTGTAGGTTGGGGTCTCGCTTTTCAGCTGTTGCACCTGCTGAAGCGATGCTTGGCAATCCACCTGCCACACTGGTGGTAAAGGCTTGCAAGATTGAAGACCCCAGTGTTGTTGCACTGGACAGTAAGCCTGTGAGTTTGGCTTGTGTTTCTTGTAGGAATTTTTCTAAATCACCTGCCATCTGTGCATTTAAGTGCAACTGCATACGGCGTAAGTCAGCTTCTTTGATTTTGCCATTGGCTGGATATAAACACTCAGCCATTAACCCCAACATTGGACGTAATGCCATACGCACATGAGCTTCGGTGTTCGGTTGTAAAAATAAACCGATTAAGTTCATGCTCAACAATGCTGCTTGTTGTACACCGGCATCAGCTTGTTTGGGTTCTGCGGCAAATAGAATCAGATCTAAAACACTACCAGACAATGCAAAAATATTGGCTACTGTCGGGACATTGGCACTGGCTTTAATTTGTTCGAGACTGGTATTTCCGCATGCTTGTAGATATTTCTGAATTTGATGCGCAATAAATTTATGGTCTTCTGTATGCGTCACACTGGCTAAGTTAAATACTGCCAATTCAACTGCTGGCTTTGTATTGTTTGTGCGAGATGTTTCTGTTGTATTGGACCCTGCGGTCTGGTTTTTACTGTCTATAAATGCCATGGGCTTAACCTTAATATAATAAATTGTAATTTTGTGGGTGTTCTACATCTTTGATACTTAAAATTTTATGATCAACAAGTAAATAAAACAGACTATCTCAGCTGAGTTGCACGAATAAAAATTAAAAAACTTTCTAATTCATTATAGTGATGCAGCAGGTAAGAATAAAAAATTAATATTCACTTGCGTTCAATTAAAAATTCTTAAATAAGAATAAATTTTGTTAGTTCATAAGATATGCTTATGCTAAGACATCATATCACCATATTTTTATTATTTACATGATTTTAAACATTAAAAAACCACTTAGGATAAATACACCTAAGCGGTTGTTTTATATGGTGGGCCCGCCCAGACTTGAACTGGGGACCAACGGATTATGAGTCCGTTAACATAAAGATTAAAAATCAAAAAGATATAACTATTAAATTAATAATATCATATACTTATTTAACTTACAAAGTTTACTATTCACTCTTTTTGTTGATTAATATATATTGATTTTGCTTACTACTTGCTTACCAGACGCTTACTAGAATGAAACTAACAAAACCCACAATTGATAAAATTGATTGCTCAAACCAAACTAAACCAACTTTCTTTTGGGATGAGAAAACACCTGGATTTGGTGTTAAAGTTACACCTAAAAATAATAAAAGCTACATTTTCCAAGGTCGTATTGGTCTTCAAAACCGTCGTATCAAAATTGGTGACGTTGATATATGGAAATTAGATGATGCTCGTAAGTATGCACAAGAATTAGCGATTATGTGTCACAAAGGGATTGACCCATTGATCGAGCGTAAGAAAGCTTTAGCTGATAATAAAGAACTGCTAAAACAAGAGAAACGCAAGACGATTAAATTTAAAGATGTATGGTTGGAATATTTAAAAGCAAGACAATCTGATTGGCGACCAAGAAGTTATCAGGACCATATCGAATTATCTAGAGGTGGTTACGATTCTGAAAAAAATAGTGTTTATACCAGTCAACCCATTTTTCAACTGTTTGAGTACAAACTTTCTGAATTAACTGCAGATGTATTTTGCGATTGGCTTGATCACAATGACTTCCGTCCAACAACATCAGCTAAAGCATACAGACTTACACGAGCTTTCCTGAATTGGTGTGAGGAACACGAGGATTATGAAAACTTAGTGCCTCCAAAATCATACAACTCAAAAAAAGTTAAAGATAAAGTCCCTTCCCCAAAAGCCAAGAATGATTGTTTGATGAAACAGCATCTAAAACCATGGTTTGAAGAGGTAAATAAGTTAACTAGTAGAAAAATAGCGATTTTTTTGATATGTAGTTTAATCACTGGTTGCAGAAAAAATGAGCTGCTTTCATTAAAATGGACAGATGTCGATTTTCGTTGGAAAACAGCAAAAGTCAGAGATAAAATTGAAGATGAAGGTCGCCTAATCCCTCTAACTGCATATGTTGAAAGCTTATTATTAGAACTAAAGAAAAATTCTGATTCTAAATTCATATTTAGCAGTAAGGGCGCTGAGTGTGGCCATATTGTTAATCCTTACGATAGCTTAGAGAAAATATGTAAAAAACTAAATATTGTACTTACGCCCCATGGATTGAGAAGATCATATAGAACATTAGCTATTTGGGCTCATATCAATGAAGGATCTTTAGCACAGATATCAGGTCATAAACCAAGTGCATTAGTTGAAAGACACTATATCGTACGACCTATGGATATGCTACGAGAAACGCTACAAGAATATGAGGATTGGATTTTACAACAAGTACAAAATGGCATTAATCGAAATCCCCCCTGAAAATGTGAAACCCATTATTACACAAGTAAATTTCAACCACTTCTTCTGCAAAAGATCGCAACCGTGTCGTAGCACTTCCAGGATCTGTATAAATCACAGCTTCCGCAAGTGCCCCTAAGTCAGATAAAAGTGGAAATTTTTCTCTTAATAACTCAAATTTTTCAGATTGCATAACTACCCTTGTTAATTAGCCATTTTATCTAAATAAAAGGTGTCTACAAAATTAGTGGCTATTCAGATAACAACAGCTCAGTGAACCAGTCAAAGTTTAGATCTATCTATTTCCATCATCATTACACTTTAAAACGTAAATGCCATCGTCCACCCTTCTTCCAATCACCAGATGCCTGTAAATAAAACGCTTTATCTTGGTGAGCATTACTCACCAATTTGTAATTCACCCCACATTCCAAATTGGTACATTCAGCAATAAACGTTTGGTTTGATGGTCGAGGTTTAAAATCTGCCTGAGATAAGCAAATTGGACAGTGCGTAATATGAAGGTAATCATCATGCTGCTTTTTGATCGCTTGATAAATATGCTCAGTGTTGGATGAGATACATACTGACTCTAAAGCACTTAATTGTTGAGGACTAAGGGCATTAACCAATTGTATTTGCTCATCCTCATTCACAATATAAGTATGTAAACTAAGTTCATTTTTGACCGGTTGAGGAATTCTGCCAAGTTGTAATACTTTTGAATAGGATTGCAATATCGGTTTATAGATCCACTCCAATACAATAACAATAAATTTTTCAATGGCCTCAAAATTGAATGGATTCACCCAAACGAATCTATCGGATTGATTAGATGCTTCTTCTGTACCTAATGCAAAAATGACAAGATTTGGATGATGTTCTAATTCTTCTAAACTATGTTCATCAATCTCATTCGCTATTGGGACAATGTTTAAAACATCTCGTTGCGAACTTATTTTCCAAATTTTAAGATCGATCTCTAAGTATAATCTAAAAATTAAACTTCCTCTTCGTAATGTATAGCTAGAACTTTGATATTCTAGTTTATGAATCTGGAAACCTAAGTCAGAAAATGCTTTAAGAATAATGAGTAAACTATACTCTTCAACATAATCATGCTGAAATTTCCAAAAGCTTTCTATTTTTTCCTTAAAACTTGGTGTTTTATTTTTTTGTTCGTACAGCGTTGACCACAAACGATTTAAATGTCGATAGTGTTGATCATAATTCAATATATTGGTTTTATGGAGTTGATCCGCTACTTTACGATGTGGTGGTGGAATCTGTACATACAAACCTGAGGATTGAAGGATCTTTATCGTTGACAATAGTTGCTGATTATAAAGAATCGTTTCATCGAGTTGAGACAAAATACTTTCCGTTTCATCTGCAGTCAGATTTTCTGCCCAAATCTCACATAGCTGATTACGTAGTTTATAGTAGGTATCTGAAGAATCCCCTAAATTTAAAGCTGCTTGTAAATTAGCTTGCTGTTGTAATAAATCATTTAAACGTGATGCAACATAGAATCTTAATTTATCCAATAACTGCGCAAACACCTTATTTTCATAGATCAGCAGCTCATCATCACTCACTTTGGCCAACACTTTTTTCGGCCGAATCCCTACCAGACTACGTTGTTGCCAAGTCTCTGAATGCCCTGCCAAATAACGATGTGCATTATTTGAAATTTTTTTCGCACGGCTAACATCGACAAGTTCTTCGTCATAACGCATATCCATACGAGGATTGTAAGCAATATGATGCAAATGACCTTTTTCGATCACATCTTGAAGCATTTTCTCTAAAGGCTTTGGTTTTGTTTCAGCATTAAAAACACTGTTTGGTACAAGTGGGTTTGGTAAACTTTGGAAAGATGCTTCAAGACAGCAGGCTTTAACAAGTTCACTAATATATTTGATCGATTCAGTAATAGTCAGTGTTATATCAGGTATATACGTATGTAGTGTTTTACTTGAATTCAGTCGAATTGTACCGCCATCAGCAAACAAAAAACTGAATTTTGGTATCATTACAGATTGAATTTGCTCATCTTGCTCTAGAACATATCGTTCTGGAACTATTGCATCAAGATGCAATAGTTCCTCTGCTTGTAAAGATTGTTGCGTAAGTCGATCTATAAGTTTCATAGATTACCTTTTAAACGCTCAACATCTTGATTCAGTAACTCTAAGCTCATCACAGGCTGTTCACCAGTAAAACCTAGATCAGACCAAACGTCTTGTAAACACGAAATAATGTCTTCAATTTTCTCCGCTCGAGTATCATATCGACCTGTAACCTTACCTTTGCGGAACAGTTTAGTCGCAAAGAGATGATCAAGTGCTTCTGATATTGAGCCACCCATCTCGATATATACAGGAATAAAGCTATATGCTTGACGTTCTAAACGATTCCCCCAACTTACACTGACCGCTTTTAAAGCTTCTTCAAGCAAACTATTTTGCAATTGTACAAAGATGTTTTTCACCACAGCTTTATGCTTGTTTTGGGCCTGTTCAAAGCTCTGCATCAATGATGTAAACGAGTACTGTTCAGTATTGGCATTTGTAATATCAATTTCTTCTTCACTACGTTTAACTTCCATGACATGAGCACGATCGTAGGTTTTGTCTGCAAACTCTTTTGTCGTTTCATCATGATTGGCTGTACCAATAAACCAGACATTTTGTGGAATTTTAATGGCGCGTTTATTAACAAATAGTTCTGGTGCTTTTTCATTGGCACTATCTAATAAATTAATTTCTGCACGATCTGGCGTTTCCATTAACGATAGGAAATCTGCAAAATATTGTTCAGGTTGAGATAAATTCATTTCATCTAACAGAATAATCTGTAGTGTATCTTTAAATTTTGGCTGTTGAGCACGGTATAATGCTTGTAACGCCTCCTTGGTATAAAAACGTTTTTCAAATGCATTAAAGTGACCTAATAAATCTTCACGGTCACGCCATCCTGCCTGTACTCGAACAATCTCGCAGTATAATTTTTCCTGATCTTCACCGATAGCATTGTTAATCGCTTTCGCAAATGCTCGTGCTAAGCTGGTTTTACCTGTACCAGAAATACCTTGTAGTAGATGGAGCTTACTCATCGCTAAACCAGCAATGAATAAACGAATATCTTTTAGACTGTAATAAAATTTTTGTTTAGCAATATTCGACTGCATGATTGAAACAAATCGTTGAAGCTCTGGTACAACTTGCAGTCCTCTCGCGTCACTTCTAAAGATTTGATCCATTTCACTAAGGCTTTTAAATGGCAATTCACCTTGCTGTTTTTCGACTAAATCATCAATCTGTGTTCGTAACTGATTAATACTCGTATCCAGAACTCGCTTATGCTCTTCTAAAACTCGTTTTTCTTGTTGTAAATAATGTTTGGCCATTACACTCAGACGTGAATTATTCAGTTCACTTTCCAATTTATTATTTTTTTGACGCAAATCGAAAACTTGTGATTCTAGATCATCACATAATTCTTCAAGGCGTTCATTTTCTTCTTCCAAGCCTTCTTCAGATCGCTCGCTTAATTTGATTCTTAATTCACGGTTTTTTTCACGCAAAGTCGTCAATTCTTCTTGAATTTCAAGTACTCCTAATCCTTCAAGTTGTCTTTCCAAGTCTGCATATTGTTGTAATTTTGCGGTTAAGGCATCAATTTCATCTAAAGCTTGATTATGGCTATGTTCCAAACTTTCATGAGATGATTTTAATTTGGTGATCTGCACACTAAATTCGCGTTGAATACTATTTTTCATCGCTTCAATAGTTGCATCATATTGATTTTTATCATTTTGCAGTTTTTGTTGCGCTTGTTCGATTTCAACCTGTTTAACAACAAGCTGATGCTGTACTCGCCCTAATTCTTGCTTTTGTTGCTCTCTATCTTGAATCCATTCATTTTCTAAGGCTTCAATTTCACTTTGTTGTTGCTCAAGTATTTCCTGTCTCTGATTCACAAAACCAGCAAGTGCTGCGGCCTCTTTCAGGCGGAGATTTTCTTCACGTTCAAGCAATATTTTTTCTTTTTCTGCTATGCGTTGTGCATTAACTGATAATTTATCTAATGCCTCCGCTTGGAGCCGATCTAATTCCTCTCTCTTTTCTTCTAAAGCTTTTTGTTTTTCAATCGCAAAACCTAATTCAGCATTTGCTTTCAGTTCCCCTAACTCCACCAACTGCTCTTGTAATTTCAATTGTGCGGATTTTAGATTCGATCTTTCTAAAGCAACTTTTTTATTCTCTTCTATCAATTCAGCTTTTTTGAAATTGATTTCTTGCTCTGAAATTTTAAGTTCTTGCTCTTGTTTTTGTAGACGAATTTCTTGTGACATTAATCGCTCATCTTCATCAGCAAGTAATTTTACTTTTTCATCGTAATCGATTTTAGTTTTGTGTGTTTCATCTAAAGCAGCTTCTAATTTTTGCAAAGCACCCTGCACCTCATGACGTAAAACTTCATCACGTAACAAGGCATCCTCTTTTTCTTTATCAACAATTACACCTGTAATTTGCTGAAATAAAGGTGAAATAGTAACTTTTTCTTTCGTCTCAACTTGACTCGATGGTATGCCATTACTTTGAAAACGATTTGCTTTTTTTGATGCTTTTGCCATTTAAATATTACGCCTCAATTGCTGTATAAAATGAAATCCAATCTAAAGTAAATTCAGATAGATTTAATGCTGTTGTTATATCTACTTCTTCGCCTGAATCATGACTGCCTTGATTACGCAACTCACATATTTCTATGAGCCGTTGTAGATCTTGCTGATATTGAGTTCGAAGTGTTAATGGATGCTGTTGATGTTCTACGACACACAATAAACTTGAAACAATGAGCGGTTTTAAAGACACATTAACGTGAGGGAATTTCCCAGCAGAATATCCGTTTGCACTAAAGACATGTGATGAGTTAACGGTTTTTATTTTTTCCAAGAGATCTTCAGAAAAATATTCACCCACTTGTAACCTTAAAACTGTATTCAGTTGATCACGGTTTAACTGTTTAGGCGTTGTATTTGCATGTTTATGTTTCCAATTACATAACATATGTTTAAAGCATGCTTCTAATGCTTTTTGACATTGGTTCAAGAGATCATCAATATCGTAATAATTACCCTTTTCTTCCAAATTTTTCTTTCGCGTGAGTAGCCTATTTAAATGCTGTGACAGATTTTCAATACGTTCAGAAAATGGGAAATCTATAGAGAGTTCAAAAGAGATTTCTTCTAACAAGCGAGTTTCAAACTCCTCAATTGTCTCTTCACTATCGATATCCTGTTTTAAATATTTTTTAATTTTTTTAGCAAAACCCTGATGTTTAGTTGCTAAATCGAAATGCAAGCTTTGTATCCATTCATCATATTTAGATACATGACATGGATCTTGAAGCTTGCAAACATGCGAGGAATCTAAACTTTCATCTAAATGCGATAATATGAAAAATGCTTCAGGTTTTTGAGGATAAAACTCGAAGTTTTTAAGATTCTGTCCATCTAAATATTTACCTTTAGGATCATCATCACGTATTAAAGTTCCCCGCAAAGCCATATTATGATTTTTAATCGTTTGATTAATTTTATAAGGTGTCGGTGCTTGGGGTTCCTTGTTTTCTCTAGGCTCAACTAAAAAAACATTAATGGATTTACCTGAATCTCGGCTTCCTTGGATGTAAGTCTTAGAATTAATCTCTTGTACATCGATCAATGCAAGATCATTTGGAATTAGACGATGCCATAATTCTCCTGTAATAGCATCTTGTACTAAATAATATACTTGCAAATCTTCAGTACGCTCAATTTCATCATCTAATGTCTGCACACCCTTAGGAGTAAGCGTAATTTTTTTATCTTTTAGATCCATCTGAATTAAGCCACGAGGTTCCAATTCTGTATCTATAATTAGGTTAACAAGTTCTAGGTCTACACCAATCCAATGTGCTAGCTCTTGACGATCATGCCGACCAATATGCAAAAATTCTAAAAGAGTCTTTTGAAAGACATTAATATCTGTTGTTTTGCTGGCAACAGGTGCCCAAATTCTCCAAATCCATATTGGCAAAAAAACCATATTTTTTTCAGTATTACCTTTTGGCAAAGCATCATAATAAGATAAAAATTGGTTAGAAAATTTTGCCATGCTGACCTCTACATAATTTTAAAAGTGCAGGTAATGCAGGCACTGCTTCCTGAGTTGCAGAATGTTCAACGAGTTCCTTATCCCCTGTAACAATCAATAATGAACGTTGACGACTAAGTGCAACGTTCAAACGGTTATCTACTCGCAGAAATCCATATGCACGTGTCAGTGTTTCATCTTTTTCTCGATCATCTAAACCATCGACATTAAAATTTTTTGGTAAAGTACGCACCAATGAAACAAAAACAACATCAAACTCTTTACCTTGGAAGGCATCGACTGTTCCAATCCGTAAACGTTCGTCTCCAATATTTTTACCAGTCGAAATAATTCGATAGTTTTCAGCTATATTATTACCAACAGTTAATCCAACTTTAGAATTCTCCATCGCTTTAAAGATAGACTGAATTTGCCCACTATAAAAACTAATTACACCGACACTTAATTCAGGTTTTTCATCCAAAATTCTTTTTGCTTCGTGAGCGATCCATTCTGCTTCACTCAGACGATGCCAACTAGTGCCTAGGCGTTGTTGCTTTTGATCCTGAATACATTTGAAGCCACAAACGAGATTTTCATAACCACTAATTGCATGGACAAAATCTGTCTCTGGTCTGCCAGACTTAATCGGCGGTAATTTATGATTTTCGTAAAAATTTTTACTAATAAAATCGCCTAGAATAGGATGCATACGGAATTGGGTGTCTAGCATAATTACCCGCTGAGGCTGTTGTCTTTCTTCTTCTAAACGTTGCATATTTTCAACTAAACGCTGAAACAAACTCTGCTCTAGCATTTCACTTTGTACCGTTTTCCAATCCTCTTGTTGTGATAATTCTTTTTCAATTTTATCATCTAACATATGTGGTAATTGGCGATGGTCCCCTACCAAGATTAATCGACGTTTAGCCATTGCCATCGGAATCATTAAGTCTAAAGGTGTTGCTCTTGCTGCTTCATCAACAATCACGTTTTCAAAAACGATCTTGTTATCCAACAGTTTTAAATCTTGCATTGCATTACCAGCTGCTTGCTGACAGGTTGCCGCAAGAACAGCAGTGTAGTGAGCAATCGTTTCCTTAATATCACCTGTGGACGTCATTAAGCGATAACGGTATTTATCTAAAATCATTAAATGTGCCAATGTCTTAGATTTTTTGGCTTTATCATTAATATCGTTGAGTATGCTGTCTAATTTTAGACAGATATCTTCATCTAATAAACGCTGTAAATGCTTTGGCCTAAAATCAGGTAAACACCGATCTATTAGTTTATTTTTTAATACGGTTAATGCTGTAAAATCAATTTCTTCATTACTATTTAAATCTAAACGGATAAAATGCTCTAAAACTTTTTGTTCCTCAGCCAATAATATTGTTTGATTTTCATTTTGCTGTTGCAAAATTTGTAGAGATGCCAATACTAAACGACAACGCTTGATTCCATCATCGATAAAACTTGAGATTTTTGTTCTTAACGAATAAATGAGTGGATAAAGCTCCATCATTTTTGTTGCAACAGATATCGACTGTTTGGGTTGTTTAAATTCTTCCCACCATTGTTTTAAATCATGAGAGAGATAAATTTTGTATTTTTCAGATAGCTGATCCAAAATTATTTGTATTTCTACAATACTTTTTTGCTTCTGATCTTTATAACCAAAACGCAGTTTAAGAAGATGTTCTTCTAAAGCATGATATAAAGTGATGAAGTCATTGCTTAGAATTAACTCATTTATATCTTTTTGGATGGGTGTCGCCCATTTCTCAATTGTATCCACACCTGTAGGATCATCGTCATCATTTCTAATTTTCCCACCGACTCGTAAACCAGCAATACCCATCACATTACTGCGATCTACCACATTATCAACAGCATCATGCTGATAACTTGTAAGTAAAATGCTACGTTGAATTGATTCGTGAGATAACTCACTAATACGTTGCTGTAATGCAGTAATGACTTGGGTTTTACCAGTACCTGGTGGACCAATAATAATTGTCAAATCTGAACTGTTTAATGCTAATTCTATGGCTTCTTGTTGTTTAGTAGTCGGACGCCCGCCTTTGAAAAGTGATTTGGTTTTAGCACTTTTCCATCTCTCTTTTCGTAGCGATCTAGTAGGTGTTTCAACTTCTATACCTTGCAAGAGAGCGTGCAAACTTGGCATAGGATTACGACGACTACTAATTAAATCCAACGCTGCTTGTTGTCGCTTACGTTGAATTTCTACCGCAAAGATAGACAAGTATAAAAAGCCTCGCTTATTATCTTGATCTAACGGAGGACGTCGATCCCTTTTTTCTGAAAATTTCAGCAAAATACGGTTATTTTGTGGATCAATCTGAATAATTTCTCCACGCCAAGAGTTTTTTTCAATATCTAAACCAGTTGCTTGGACCTCTAACTGATTATCTAACCAATCAGCAATATTCAAACTTAATTGTACTTGCTCATCTTTTTTTCGATCTAATCGATCCCATTTTTTTTCAAAATCTATTAATTTTTCACGATCATCAATATAAATATACCAATAACCTGATTTATTGCCAGCTTCATAAGCATAATATTTCAAGTAGTTGATTTGATTAGCCCGATGAACTGCATCTTCCCATTGAGCATTACTATATTGCTTCCAAACCTCAATATAGTCACCATGTTGAGCGGTATGTTCTTTTAAAGCAAATTCATGGGCAAAATTATCCATTCTCTTTGCGATTGAACGGTCTTTGAATTGCAAATTACCCTGTAATGCAACTAAACGATAATTACCTCTCGGGCGTTTTTTACTAATTTTGTCTACTTGCCAATAACCATGGATTTCATTAATTTCTAATTGATAATTTTGACCGATCAATAAAATTTTACGCTCATTTTGATTCGTATAAAAAATCGAGAAAACCATAGATTTGGAATTATCAAGATCCACTACAAACTCTTCTTTAAACCAATCTATAGCAAGCTGAATATCATTCAGTGCAATTTTTCCATCATCTGCGAGTACATGAGTAATCGCTTCATCGACAGCAATATCTAGATCTAAAAAAGTATGTGCATCTGGAATAAAACCTGATAAATATAGCGTCCAGTTGTGTTTTTTGGAAAAAAACCACACTCCGCTTTGTTTAATTAATTCTTTTGCCGATGATGCCGTAATAGAATTGGTGGAGTTCAACTCTATAGGATAAATGTGATTTTCAAATTCTAAATAACACTGTTCATCTTCTAAAAACAACTGAACTTGATAGTTTTCAGGAATATCTAATTTTTCCAAACACTCAGCTTGAATCACTTGTAGCTGAGCAAGCTTAAACTCATGTAATTTCATAATACTACCAAGTGAATCGCCAAAAGAAAGAATGCATTTTTTCACTATTCATTTGTAAAGCAGAATGTGTAATGAAAAGATCTTTATTACCTTTTTGATGATTTTTTAATGTCTGCACCTTAAGCAAAGTATAAGATTTTGATCCATCTGCATTTTGTAAGATAACGTGATCATCTGGTTCAGGCATAATTTTTAAACCTTCTTCAGTTAGAACAACCCTAAACCAAGGTTTAAGCAGTTCATTGTCAAAATAACTATGAGGCTCATGGTAAATAGCTTTCTCTTGACCTAAACTTAAAAACACTTGCTCAGAAGTCGTAAACCAAGGTTGTTCCGCCATTAACGGATCCTGATCATAGCCCCAATATCTTAAGTGTATATATTCAGTTTTTCCGTGTGGGATATTACAAAATGGACAAGTTAGACGCTGATTGACGATAAAGCTACTGCGACAATCTTCTTGCTGACATGTTAGAAGTAAAGATAAAGTTCTGTTTAATTCATAATGCCACTCAACCATAGTTGGGCGTTCATGTATTTTCTCCGCTAAACGACTTGATCCAAAGCAACGTTGAAATAATTTAAATAGGCGTTTATTCAACATTTCAAATACTGGAAAACCTTGTACAGCTATTTCATTGGAATCATCATCAACATCAAAAACCCAAGGAAAGTCGCCTCTTGCAGCTCTTTCTTCTGCAATATCTGGATCTTCATCCATAACAGCAATACCATGATTAAATGGATGCGTAAGAGGT
This sequence comes from Acinetobacter sp. Tol 5, assembly GCF_019702905.1. Taxonomy (NCBI): domain Bacteria; kingdom Pseudomonadati; phylum Pseudomonadota; class Gammaproteobacteria; order Moraxellales; family Moraxellaceae; genus Acinetobacter; species Acinetobacter sp. Tol 5. Next base: position 2,667,781 of record NZ_AP024708.1, read on the forward strand.
GGATCAGGAAATTTGAACAACACTTATAAGTGATATTTTGCTCCCCAAATGATGTTATAAACATCAATATATGGAGTATTTTATGGCACGTAGACCAAGAAGAAATCATTCAAATGATTTTAAAGCTAAGGTAGCACTTGCTGCGATTAAAGCAGAAAAAACACTTGCTGAATTGAGTGCTGAATTTGATGTTCATCAAAACCAAATTATCGACTGGAAAAATCAACTGATTTCAGCTTCCTCGCAAGCTTTCGATCAATCAAAAGCTCCAACAGAACCACCCATCGATCTAAAAAAACTACATGCAAAAATCGGTGAGCAGGCATTAGAAATTGATTTTTTAGAAGGTGTGTTGAAGAAACTGGGCCGCTTCAACCACAAAAGTTAATCGATGACTCACTTCAGATTTCAGTATCTAAGCAAGCTCAGCTGCTGAAAGTCTCCCGTGGTTGTTATTACTATCGCCCAAAACCTGTGAGTGCATCAGATCTGAAGCTGATGCGGTGTATGGATGAGTTACATATGCAATACCCTTTTGCAGGTAGCCGTATGATGCGTGATTTGTTGAATCGTCAAGGACATCATATAGGACGACGTCATACACGTACTTTAATGAAGAAAATGGGCATTAATGCGTTATATTGCAAACCAAATTTAAGCCAGGCTAATCAAGCTCACCGCAAATATCCATATCTGCTCAAAGGATTGGCTATTCAGCGCAGTAATCAAGTGTGGTCTACGGATATAACGTATATCCCTATGGCAAAAGGCTTTGTTTATTTATGTGCTGTGATTGATTGGCATAGCCGCAAGGTACTTGCGCATAGAGTATCGATTAGTATGGAGGTTACATTTTGCATAGAAACATTAAATGAAGCTATTGAAAAATATGGTCGACCTGAAATATTTAATACAGACCAAGGCAGTCAGTTTACCAGTGATGCATTTATTGATGTATTGAAATCAAATGACATCCAAATCAGCATGGATGGTAAAGGTCGATGGGTTGATAATGTGATGGTTGAACGATTATGGCGGAGCGTTAAATATGAAGAGGTGTATCTCAAAGCCTACAGCAATGTTTTGGATGCGAAGAAGCAATTAAACGCATATTTTGAATTTTATAATTTGAAACGACCTCATTCGAGTCTGGACAAAATGACTCCAGATGAGTTTTACTATGACCAGCTACCACAACAAAATAAGGTAGCTTAACTAGAGCAGAGTATCACTTATAAATAAGCTTTTAGTTGTTCAAACATGTGGGACCACCTCTGTATGTGTTAATAACTGCAAGGCGATAACAGCAAATGACCAAGCATCTGTTTGTGTATTTGTGCCTGTTTCATTACGAATGAGTTCAGGTGCTGCATAACCTTTAGTAAAAAAATGATGTTGATCACTCTGCTCAGCATAATGAATATTGTCAGCATCAATTAACCAGACTTGATGATGTTCAATTGAAGTTGATACAAAAATATTATTTGGTGATAAATCACCAAATGCTAAGCCTGTACCATGCAATTTCGCCAAGGTTTCCGCTAGCTCTTTTAAAATTAATAAACGACGTGCAAAACCGCCTGTATCTCTATACTTAATGATATCAAGCTGACCATCTAAGCTGTATATACGTTCTATTTGTGCGGAAAGAGGTTCTAGACCATCCATAAGCTCCATGACGTAACCCGCACGACTCTTTAAAGTTAACAAACTTAATGGCAAAGCTATTTTTAAATCTCGTAGTGGTAGACGCATCACATGTTTAAACTGTTTACATACCTCTTTTAATTGAACTTCTGGCATTACATTTGTAATTTTTACTACTAAATTCGCTTGATCTGTTTTTAAAACAGTGCCTTGACCACCTTCTCCAATTTTTTCTATTAGTGTATATGTACCTCCATGGAGGTCTTTCACGATTAATTTTTGCTTTTCATTCGTCATCTTTATTTTTTCCAAAAAACTATTCCAATACTTTTATCATCACTGTGTTGAGGTGTAGGCCAATCGTTTAACTCATGTTCTATATACTTTTTTATTCGTCTTACACTTTGCAAGGTCGCTTTTTGAATTAACATTGAAGTAAATAATTGCTCATTCAATAAATCATCACTGATTCCGTCTGTGAGTAACAGAATGCCGTGTTTCTTATTAGTTAAATGAATTTTTTTATAAGCCCAATCATCCCATTTCTTTGAATAACCCAAAGCATTGGTCTGATTGCTAAATAAATCATCGGATTTCAAACTCACTTGACCAAAACTTTCTGTTTGATAATAGATAGCACCATCCCCCAACTGAAATAGTCTTACCTCACCCTCTCCATTCCCCCATGCAAAGAGACAAGTTGTCGCTGCATCCGCTGGAAAGATATTCTTTTCCTTCAAAAGTCTTAACCAATGTAAATATATGTTCTTCGCAACTTCTTTTTCATCTAAAGAAAAATCCAACTGCTTTAAAACATCACATACTGACTGACAGGCAAGAGCTGATCCAATGTGAGACAATGGTTTAGATCCCATTCCATCACACACAGCAATACACCAGTTTTTCTTCCAAAACCGGTGTATCACAGCATCTTGATTAGATTTTTTTTCACGTAAATTGCGTGGACCAATCACAGAAACTGAACAAAGTGATAGATACACGATTAAAAATCACTTAGGTCCAATTCATCATCTGGAAGTTTCGAAAAATCTACCGTTGGAAGTTGATTAGGTGTATTACTCTGTGAACGACTACTCACGCTCATACTTACCGCTCTAAAGAAGCGATGTATTTCTTTCGCATTGTGTGCTTCAAATACTTCCGATGCTTCCAAATCATTTACAAATGCTTTTAACATATTTTTATCAGCACCCGTGCCTATCGCCATTGCCATACGCGATGCTTTTTGTGCTCTATCAGAATTTTTCAACTTATCAAAAGAGGCTTCCCAATTGTCTGTAGGAATACCATCAGAAATAAGAACAATTGTTGGTTTGTATGCACGACTAGGAATGATTTCTTTATTCTCAATCATCTCCACAGCCAACTCAAACGCCCCTCCCATAGGGGTCCCACCTGAAGCAACTAAATCATTGGTTTGATTAATTTTCCATGCAGGAGTCAAAGGAACATGCACTTCAGCTTTTGAACCACCAAAAGTAATAATAGATACATGGATTTCGGCATTTAAACGACTTTCTTGAGATAATGTACTCAGAAAATCTTTTAAAGCGGCATTAAGTGCTCCAATGTTATTATTTTCTAACATACTACCGCTGACATCAGCCAAAATAATGACTGGTAAAGGTCGTGCTGTTGCCACTGCAAATTGCTGCATTGCCATTTTAATTTCCCCCCTCTCAATTATTTAAAATTAGCTTCACACAAAGCTATTTATCATTTATTTTTTAATATTACGATATTTATCACAAAAAACATATATTTACATATATTTTTTAATCTAAACACCCTAATCTGCCCAATTATATAAACAATATTCTTCAGTGGCTTGAGCCAGCCTCCTTATCCCCTCATCAATTTTATCTGCACTGATTGACCCAAACCCTAAACGAATGAAATGTTTGTGTTTGTTATCATCTAAAAAGAAAGACTGCCCTGATTCAATGAATACCCCTAAATTTGCTGCATAATGAGACAAAACTGCAGTATCAATTTCTGCTGAGGTATCAATCCAACATGCTGAACCGCCATTCAAAGCATAAGGTTTCCATGTTGGAAGATATTGTTTTAATGCCTTATTGAGTATTTCACCCCGTTGTCGGTGTAATTGGTGCTGACGGCGTAACATGCTATGGTAATAGCCTTGATCGATAAACAAAGCAAAGACACGTTGATTGAACACATTTGGATGTCGTAACATCAGACGGCGTAAATGTCGAAGTTCTTGTATTAATTCAGGTGCGGCAACGATATATCCCAGACGTAACCCAGGTGCCAATGGCTTAGATAGACTTCCAAGATAAATGACTCGTCCATGTCGATCTAAACTTTTTAGCGCGGGGATCGTCGTATTTTGCACTAACACTTGAGCATCATATTCATCTTCAATAATAATGCTGTCGTTTTGTTCTGCTAACTGCAATAAATTTTGTCGGCGTTGTGGAGACATGGTTACTCCTGTTGGACATTGTCGCCCTGGTGTAACAAATAAATAATCACACTCATTTGCCCGAGTTAAAGTCACCCCATCATGATCAACGGCTAAAGGCACAATATGCTGTGTCTGTAGCAAAAATATATTACGTGCATCTGGATAACTAGGTTCTTCGACACCAATCACATGATTCTGCCGCATTAATAACGTCGCCAACATATATAATCCATGCTGACTCCCTACGGTTAACAAGATTTCGTTCTCTTGAGCCATGATGCCTCGCGTGGGCAAAATATGCTGACGGATTGCATTTATGAGATAAGCGTCGTCCCTCTGTTGAGTAATATCTTGTGACCATATTGAGGCATCTTTTGCAGATAAGGCACGTAATGCACATTCCCTCCAAGCTGAAGCAGGAAAGCTTTCCGCATCTGGCTGACCATAAATAAAAGGATAGGAATAATTCATCCAATCACTTGGTTTAGTTAAGTGCCTTTGTGCTGAAGGTCGTATACAAAAGCGAGCACCCCAGGTCGTCGCTTTTGATGTAGTCCGAATGGTTTTACCCTCACTACTATCAATCTGGAAATTTAAACAGACAAAATGTCCACTCCGCTGTTTAGATTCCAAAATTCGCTCAGCAACCAATTGTTGATACGCAATGGTGACCGTATTTCTACCGACACCCAGTTGTTCAGCTAAATCTCGGCTAGAAGGTACCGCCATACCTGGTTTTAAATAACCTTGTACTAAAGCAGAAAACATCATACGGCAGATTCTGCCTTGTAAATTCAAACCACTCTGTGCCGTATTAGAAAATAATGCCTGCCAAACTGTAGCTGAAATTGCTGAACTCACTAATTAATCCTTATATCTATGCATTGCTGCGATCCATTTTGATGCTTGCCTACTCAAACTGGTGCAAAGCTCATGGTTTCAGTCCATCTTTAAGCTAAAACTGGACTTACTTGATATAAAGCAAAAGGCATTCCACTACTATCAATTTAAACTATTTATTTAAAAACAACAGCTTAATAATATTAATTACTGGCTCCATCAAAACTCTAAATCTGGTACTACGCCATATTTCAGTATTTCCGTACATTCATTTCATCAGTTTATAAAACCTAATTTTGGAGCAATACAAATGCAGCAAGCACAATTAATCCAACTTCTTACCGATTTTTCAACAGCTTGGAATCAACATGATATTGAACAACTCATGGCATGCATGCATCCAGAATGTCGTTTTGAAACTGTGGCTGGAGATGATGTTTTTGGAACCAGAATTGAGGGCTTAGATGCAGTTCGTCAAGCATTTAGTAATACCTTTCAAAGTTTTCCAGATGCTCAGTGGCGTAACGGTAAACACTGGATCAGTGATAACGCTGAATTTGGTATTTCAGAAACAACCTTTACTGCGACAACTACTGATGGTGGCTGGATTGAAGCCAATATGGTTGATGTCTTTACATTTAAAGATGGAAAAATTCTCGTCAAAAATGCATTCCGTAAAAATAGACCTGTTCAAGCAATCGCGTAAGGAGTCATTCAATGAATCAATCTGTTCAACATGCAAGTTCATTTCGCGAACACTTAGAACTGCATAAATCTATACCGCCACATAGTTTTAAAAGTTACAACGCACAGTTTGACCCATTAACCTCTCCTGTCCTACAGGGAAATGAAAATTATGCGCCAACTTATTGGGTCGGCACAGCAGGTACGCCACCCGAAGATGATGGGCCATTAATGGGTGACACCGTAGCGGACATTGTCATTATTGGTGGAGGCTTCACTGGGCTATCGACAGCATTAACACTGGCTGAACAATTTGGTGCCGCACCTCTTGTGCTTGAAGCAAACCGTACAGCGTGGGGCTGTACTAGCCGTAACGGTGGGCAAGGTCAAAATGCCTCAGGTCGTCTGTACCGATCCCAATGGATTGAAAAATGGGGATTAGACACCGCCAAACGTCTTGATGCTGAAATTCGGGAAGGTTTTGATTACTTCAAAGACCTTGTGAGCGGCATTGAATGTGATGCTCAAAATGGTGGACATCTTTATATTGCTCATCGCGCAAAAAAAATGGCTTTCCTCGAAAATGAAGGCCGAGTCATGAAAGAAGTGTTTGGCTATCAAACTCGTATGTTGAGCCGTGAACAACTACATGAGGAATATGTTGCGGATCAGGAAGCTGCAGGTGCTTTGTTGGAACCCGATGGAGTTGGCGTACACCCATTAAAATTAGCTTTTGGCTATTTAAAACGTGCCCGTGCTGCTGGTGCCAAAGTACACACTTCAAGTCCGGTACTTGGATGGGAAACGCACAATGGCATCCATTATTTACGTACCCCAAATGGTATTGTCAAAGCAAAACGTGTGGCGGTTGCAACAGGTGGTTATACCCCAAATGGCTTACACCCGCATCTTTCTGGAAAAATCATGCCGATTTTATCCAACTCTATTGTGACGCGCCCTTTAACAGAAGCGGAACGTGCTGAGGCGGGCTTACACAGCACCACATTTATTACCGATACTCGAACTTTACGTCACTATTATCGCCTACTCCCTGATGGATCCATGCAATGTGGCAGTAGAAGTTCCTTAACCGGTGCAGATGCAGATAATCCAGTCCATCTCGAACGGTTAAAAGAAGGGCTTTACCGCAAATTTCCAAGTCTACGTGGCATACCTATTGCTTATTCTTGGTGGGGTTGGGTCGATGTGAGTCATGACATGATGCCTCGTATCGTACAACCCAACCCTGAGGAAAGCATTTATTACGCTATTGGTTATGGTGGTAATGGTGTGTCTTTCTCCGCGATGGCAGGACTCCGTCTCGCGGAACGAGTGATGGGAATACACCGCCCTCAATTTGAGCTTCCGATTTATCAATCCCCTTTGCCTTCACATCTGTTTCGACCATTCCGTCGACTCGGGCAAGCATTGTTATATCGCTGGTACCACTTAAGAGATGAAGTGCTTTAAGCACACATTCAGTCATCTGTAATGATTCGGTTATAAAAATATAAGAGGGAATCCATCATGTATGATTCAGATTCAAATCAAAGTTTAAAAAGTGCTTTAAAACCTCGTCATGTCCAAATGATGGCACTTGGCGGTGTTATTGGAATGGGGCTATTTGTAGGTAGTTCAGTAGTGATTCAAGCTGCAGGTCCAGCCGCAATTTTGTCCTTTCTGATTACGGGTGTGTTGATTATTTTAGTGATGCGAATGCTTGGTGAACTTGCAACCGCCTCTCCTGTATCAGGCTCCTTCTATGCATATGCACGCCATGCTTTCCAAGATTCGCCTTATTTATCTAGACTCGCAGGCTTCATGACAGGATGGATGTATTGGTATTTCTGGGTTATCGTGATTGCATTAGAAGCGATTGTCGGTGCAAAACTATTTGCTTATTGGTTACCTGATACACCACAATGGATCGTCAGTCTGGTTTTACTCGCCCTATTAACAGCAACGAACTTATTCTCAGTCAAATCCTTTGGTGAATTCGAGTTTTGGTTCTCATCTATTAAAGTTGCTGCGATTGGTCTTTTCATTTTCCTTTGCACTTTATATATGTTCGGACTTTGGCCAAACCATCAAGCTGCTGGATTTGGTGAATTGTTAAATCATGGTGGTTTTATGCCAAATGGTTGGGGACCAGTTTTATCTGGGGCTGTTGCCGCAACTGGATTTTACTTTGGTGCTGAGATCGTTACGATTGCTGCTGCAGAAACCAAAGACCCTGAAAAATCTGTTGCCAAAGCAACTCAATCTGTAATTTCACGTGTACTTATTTTCTATGTTTGCTCAATTTTATTAGTGGTATGTATCGTCCCTTGGAATAGTCCAGAAATTGCGACGCCTTATGTAAGTGCATTAAAAGTTCTTAATATTCCGTTTGTTGCAGACATTATGAATGTCGTAATTCTCGTAGCGGTGCTTAGTTGCTTAAATTCTGGTGTTTATGCTGCGAGCCGTATGTTGTTTGCGTTAACCCAAAATGGTGATGCACCTCGTAGCTTAACTAAACTTTCAAAAAATGGCGTTCCAATTCGTGCCATCCTATTCAGCACATTGTTTGGTTATCTATCAATTCTAGCTTCATACTTCTCACCAGATGCTGTTTTCCCTTTCTTGGTCGAATCTTATGGAACTGTAGCCTTATTTGTCTATATCGTGATTGCATTCTCGCAAATCCGTTTGCGTCGCCACTTAGAGCGTGTAGCACCCGAACGTTTAAAAGTTCGTATGTGGTGTTTCCCATACCTCAGTTATTTTGCAATCATCGGCATGCTTTCCATCTTTGCTGCCATGGCTTTTATTCCTAGTCTTCAAAAAGCGTTCTGGTTCGGTATCGCAAGTGCAGGCATCCTGTTCAGTATCTTCATTATTCGTGATTACATAGAGCTGATTAGATTACGTCATCAAAGTACACAACTGAGTACGCTCATCCCTGCCAAAGAAACCAAAATTTAATCCTCAAACACAATGACCTGTACCAAGTACAGGTCATCCACGTCTTTAGGAAATTACATATGCTTTTAAAAGATAAACTTGCTGCCTTCGCAGTCGTGTTCATCTGGGGTATTAACTTTTATTTTATGAAAGTTGGGGTCAGTGAGATACACCCTATGCTCCTAGGATGTTTACGCTATCTACTGGTTTTATTACCTGCCCTATTTTTCATCCGTATTCCAAGTGTCGGGTGGAAATGGTTATTACTCTATGGCTTTATTAGTAACTTTTCTCAATTTGCTTTTATGTTCAGTGCAATTGCGACAGGAATGCCTACAGGTTTAGTCGCTTTAGTTGTGCAATCCCAAGCCTTTTTTACTGTCATGATTGCAGCATTTTTTTTACGCGAACAAGCCTTTTGGAACCAGTGGCTGGCTATCGCGATTGCCTTTATGGGCTTAATGCTGATTGCCTTTGGTCAACAACATAGTCATGTTCCATTAATGGGTTTGGTATTGGTATTATGCTCAGCAATTTCATGGGCCTGCGGTAATATCGTAGTCAAAAAAATGGGGCCTGTTCACCCAATTGGTTTAGTCGTATGGGGCAATGTTCTTACCCCTTTATGGTTTTTACTTTTAGCGGTACAGAATATTGGCTGGCAAGGTGTGGTTACGGATTGGCATGCACTGACTTGGAAAGGATTCGGCGCCGCCGCATTTCTCGCCTATTTCGCCACGATTATCGGATATGGCTTATGGATCTACCTACTGACACGTTATCCTGCTGCTAAAATTAGCCCATTGTCACTTTGGGTACCTGTTATAAGTATGATTTTTGCCTCTTTATTTTTAGATGAACAATTAAATACTTTGCAGTGGCTGGGTTCTTGTATTGTTATGCTGGGTTTGATGGTGCATTTATTAGGGAAAAAAATTCAATCATACATCACTTCACGTAAACTTGTCCGAACAACATAAAATAATTAAATAAGGGGCTTAGAAAGTTAAGCATATAAAAAAGTATGGTAACTTCCTTAGGCTTTATTGCATAAATATTTTGGAAGTTACTGATTGTTAATGTGTTTATTAAATTTCAATAAAAATAAACATAATAAAATTATAGTGTTAGGTATTTGTGCAAGAAAGCCATGTAGAGCATTAAATTGAAATGATGTCTATGAATCACACAACTAGAGGGATTTAAACCATATCAGGTTGTATTAGGGATTTGAAAATAATAGACTTCTTGCGTTAGTCAAATTTTAAGCAGCCAAAAGCTATATTTTATGAGGTTTTAGCCAATTCAAAAATTAGATAAAACTATACTTTCGCAGGAGGTCTAATATTCGCCATTATGTTAAAATAGCAATTTAATGATAACTATTCAACTTATAGTTCATTACAAATAATCTGATTAATCTCAATAAAATCAATCCATTCAATTTGATCTGATAGATAGGCTTTATAGTAATCTTCAATACGACAAACAATGGGTCTATTTTCATAGATGCTACATAAATTAGTTTGCTCATTCAAATAACGACATACTGAATCACCTCTATCTAAAAATTGCGTCTGAATACTTAGATTAACCTTGCGGCAACACTTGCCGCAAGCTTTACAAGGAAACTTTATCTCTTGCTGTTTACTCATTTGATCAAGATAACTCTTGTTGAAGATTTAATAGCTGGTCTAAAATTTTACGATTAACTTGATCTTGAGCTCCAAACTCTAAACTGATTTGCTTAACATCATTAATTATTTGATTAAAAAAATCATCGATAACAGAATTGATTGCGATAGCTAAACTACTCGCAAACTGATCCGAAATTTGTAGTGCCGAATCTTCAATTTGCTCATCTCTACGTTCTCTTGCCTTTTGTTCAATTTCCTGATGACGTTTAAGTTGTTCTGTCTCGGGGTCATCACTGAATATATCATGCAAAGCTAACCCTAGCGTCAGTGCCGCCCCTGCAATAGGTACCGCCTTGCCAACTATTTGCCCAGCCCATTTTTCGATAGTTTTTTGCCCTATACCTTTCATCAAATTAGGTAAATACTGCTTCACCAAATTAAGTCCAGCAACGACATGCTCTGTCTTAATATTTTTACTCATCGATGCTGCAAATTGCCCTAATTGTTCTTTACTAATGTTAATCCCTTGATCATTCTCAGAGGCAGTATGTACATAAGTTTCTTGACTAAATGTATCAACTTGCACCTTCTTAAGATCATTAGGCAATCCATCTAGACAAAACGCAGGTATATTTGCTTGTAACTGCTCAATCTCATTCTGAATCTTTATGCTAGATGAGGTTAAACAATCATTTAATTCAGTTTCAATTAATTTAGATTTATCTAGTATCCAGTTTTCAATATTATTTTCTATATTTTCTACTTCATTATAAATCCATGATTTTATATTTACATATAATTCTTTTTTATTTCCATCAATACGTTTTATCAAAACTTGTCGAGTATCTAATTTATCTTTAAATAAACTAGCAACAAGCTGATCATATTGCTTCACAATCTCATCTTTAGATTGCGCTTCAATTCGCTTGATGTTTTCTGTTAAAAATAAATTTAAATTATTTTCTAGTCGAGTATAAATATCTTCTTGAGAAATTCCTTCAATGAATTTATCTAATTGTTTCTCAAATTCAAAATACCCACTCATCTCTACCAATTTTTCTTTATCTTTTAATTTTCCCATCAATGCCATTTGAGCATTGATTTTAATAATTGGAATATCTTTCAAAATATTTTTTAAATGGCGTTCATCGGCTAATTCTTGTAGTCTTGCACGTGTTTGGTTTTTAAGTTGAATAAAATCTGTTTCGTTAAGCTGATTTTTTTCATTAAATACCAGAAAAACCTTTTTTCTATTTTCGAAGAGATCCATTAAAGTCGCTAAGGTTTTGGCTTCTTCCACAACACCTAAAGGATTCACCACAAAAATTACCGCATCGGCCTTTTCTAGTTGCTCTTTCGTCACATTTTCATGTTCTTTCGGCGCATCAATTCCTGGGGTATCCAAAATCATATAATTTCGACATGGATATTCCGTGACTTTGTCGGTTAATGGAATATCGCCCGTGGCTGCGACTTCTTTCCCAACTAAGGCATTAATCAACGTGCTTTTTCCTGCATTATAAACCCCATACACCATAATATTGGCATCGGGTTTATTTCTCTTATCCTCAAACATATTTTGAACTGTAGCAAAACTTTGTTGCATATAAGTATGCTCAGCCACCAACACTTTGCTCTGTTCATACGTTGCAAACAATTGCTTAATTTGAATATTCATTTTGGTGTTCATTATCCATTCAATTTAGTTTCGGTTTCTAAAATCATGCTATTTAATTGCTTTTGAAAACTATTTATTTCATTTTTTAATTGTGTTACTAAATGCTCAGCACTATTTAATGCCATTTCCAGTAAGGTTTTCTGAAATTCAGTCATTTGTACTTGAATTGATTTTTGTAATCGTTCAGAAAACTGCTTTTGAATGTGTATTAAATTATCTCCAACATTTAAAGTAATCTCACGATAATTTACACTGGCATCATCACCTGTCTTCCCCCCCAACCAGCCTCCGAGAGTAGAACCAATACTTGCGCCTGTCGCAACACCCGCAGGTCCTCCTAATATTCCAATCGCCCCACCAAGTATTCCACCACCTAAAGCTCCAAGACCACCATTACGTCTACGTGTCCCAGAAGTTACACTATCTGCAACCTGTTCCGTACGTTGCTCAATTTTAAATTCCGGTAAATCCAATAAAGCATTATGCTGTATAACATTCGTTAACTGACTTCCGAATTCACTCATCACTTGTTGTAAAATCGTTTGTTGCGACGTAATCATGGCTTCATTTTGCTGCTGTGCCAAAGTATCTGCTATTTTCTTAATCGCCTGCTTCATTTGTATCGGATCATCACGATATGGAGTCAAACTTTCAAATTCAGCATCCACCTTTTGGCTCAACTGTTGCTGAATCAAACGTTTGTGTTCGTTAATTTGAATTGGAATACTTTTTTGTATTCTTTCAATTGGCTGCTGAAAATCCACAATAAGTTGCGCATAGTTTTCCAAATCACTCATAAAATCAGTTAGAAAGTTTTTAAAATTCAACATTGGGGTTCGATGTTTCAATTTCACACCATCTTCTCTCGCAATTTTCCCGAGCGCCGCAAACAACTGTCCCATGCCGCTATCAGCAAAATTATCAACCTGACCTTCGTTCTCTTGTGCATAACGCGCAGAGAAAGATAAAATTTCAATATTATTCGTTTTTCCTGCCAACTCTGGAATTTTTTCCAATGCTGAACGAACATATTTTTGTTGATCTAAACGACGTTGTCGATCTTTCATAACGATAGTAGAAATCATTTCATCTTTTTCATCATCCCAATCATGTGCAACATCATCACTTCCAGTTAAAAGTAAGATAATCTTCTTATCTGCACGATAAAGGTTTAGAATTTCATTTAAATCACTTTCTCGCCCAGGTGAATCTGATTTCATTGTGTATAAAATTAAATCAGCATGTTCCACATAATCTTTTGCCAAATCACCATTTTCTTGATTAATAGAATGCAACCCAGGTGAGTCAATCCAAGTTAATCCATCAAGACTAAAGCCCTGAATCGAGCTGGTTGCTTCAGTTGCTCCTACCCGAAATTCTTTTTTTATTTCAGCTTCTTTGGCAACATCACCACCTTTTACTTCTGTTTTTTGACCTGAAAAATAAACAGGCTGTAACTCTTTTTGAATTTCACTTTTTTGTTGCTCTGTTGGATCAGTATGCCCCCAAGCCATATAATTACCCAAAGAACTTTTACCCGACTTTACTTTGCCATACACAAAAACCAATAAAGAATCATTAAATCCTGCTCGAAAATGCACCCCTGTATCTTGTGTGGTTATTTTCTTTTGCCAATTTTGATTAGTTTCTTCGAGAATACTCCTAAATTTTCCAATTTGTTGAGATAATGGATTATTTTTAGAAATATTATGCTCAGATGCTTTTAAATAACTTGCCATATTTTGCTGAAATTGATGGCAGTAGCTTTTAAAAACTTGATCTTGTTCTTGGGAAAAATTAAATTTTTGTTGCAACTCTTTAAAAATATTTAAGAGTTCTGGGCGAGAAATTGACAAAGTCGCTGATTCCATAAAATAATCCAAACTTAATTTAAGTCAAAAAATGTGCAATTCCTTTTATTAAGGAATTACACATAAAAATTTAAGATAATGCTTTAATTACTGATGTTAATTGGTTCAATTCATCTTGAAGTAAATCTATCTGTTTCAGCGTACTTTTCATTTGTTCAGTAGGTTTAACATTAATTCCATAAATTTGCTCAAACAAAGAAATATCTTTAATAAACTGATATTTTGCAGTTTTTACCGAACTCGATTCCAGTTGTGAAAAATTAGAACCATTACTCGACAAGGTTAGATTATTGATCTTCGTTCCATGCACTGTCACCAAATTGGGTAATGAGGCAATAATCTCTTGATATGTCCGTTGGACACCGTGATCGAACTCTTGTTTAATCGATATTTTTCTTTCATTACGCTCACGTTCTTGACGTTCACGTTCAGCGGCTCGGCGACGGCGATCTTCATCATCATTATTGTTGTTTGACGGCTTATCATCTTCTGATAATGCCGCAACTACCGCAGCCCCTGCAGCAACCACTGCTGCTCCTATTAACCAAGGTAATGGCATGATTATTCTCCTAAATATTTTTGTACTGTTGAGCTTTTGTCTCAACAAATTGTTTTAAACTTTTTAAACTTCTTTGAAATGAGACAAAACCATCCATTAATAATGATCGTTGTGCCTGATGTTCCGCTTCAATCTTAGTTTTTTGTTCAGTCAATTTTTTTAACAGTAGTGCCTTCTCTTGATTTAATCGCTCTTGACGAACGACTTGCGTATTCGAGACGATACTATTAATGCATTGCTTTAAATCTTCAATATGACTATGACGAACTAAACCATCTTTATGCTTTTGTATTCCTTGTTGATAAAGTTTATTTGAAATTTGAAAGCACTGTGGTTGAAAACCTAAATATTGCTCACATTGCTCTAATACTCTTTTTTGAATTTGATCAACCTTAGATCGATCTTCCTTATCCACTTTACTCAAGATCAGAATAATATTTTTCTCTGCATATTGACCAAAAGACGTACGAACATCTTTTAAAAATTCAACCTCATTCGCTTCTAATTCACCCTGAAGCTGATGTACAAAAAGTACAATATCTGCCTTTTTAATACCTTTTAGTGCCTCTAAATTATCTGCTGTATTTGCATCTAATCCTGGTGTATCTAAGTAAATATATTGATCCCCTTCATAAGCACTGACTTCTGTGGTCTCACGAAAATCATTGGTTTTAAAAAATTCTTGTTCAATATGTTGAGTCAACATATTTAATAATGAACTTTTACCGGCATTCATCAATCCCCAAGTCACAATCACAGGCTTTTCACTTCGCAAAGATTGATTGAGAAAATCTTGACTATATTTCCTTAAATCTTGGCTTTCTTTTAATAAATATGAAGCTGACATTTTATCTCCTAATACGCTACTTATTTAAACCAATTTTTAGGGTGGATTACCCAATTTAATAATGTGACTTCTCCCACGACTTGCATGATGGTTCCACATTTTTTACATCTTGAAAAACCTAAAATCACATCACTTTTAGGTGTAAAAAATCTTTTTTACATTGAGAGCATTGCACGCTCATTGGCTTAGGCTTCCACATAATTATTTTATTCCTTACCGCTCTAAATATTCTTTCAATCCCACTTCTAACTCATTTTGTAAATGCGCTGGACTAATAATCGCCACATTTGGAATCCAAAATCGTATTAACGGTAACAACTGCATGTCATGATTAATTTTAGAAGAAACCAGCAATCCACCATCATGTAACTCTTTGACAATTTGCTGCTCGGGCAGTATCGGACGTTGCTTAAAATAAAAAGAAACCTGACTATCAATAGACAAAATTATTTCCTGCTTGTCCTGACCAAACCAAATGCTGTCATCATCTTCCAAAAGTTTTACAATATTTGTATCAGGGACAAATTGAGGGTACTCATGTGAAGAGTCCATAAGCCGAATATGGGAAATCCGGTAAGTACGCAATTGGTCTTTTCGTACTGCGGCCAAATACCAACTGCCATGATGATGGATTAGACGATAAGGCTGAACCAGCCTAGATTCCCCTTTATATACAAAACCAATTTGCCTATGTTCTTGAATCGCTTTTCCCACAATCTTAAATAACTCTTTAAACTGACTTGCATCTTCAAAAGAGTAACCTTTAGCACAATAAATCTGTTGTGCTCGACTATCTAAAAGTTCACGCAGAAAAGACATGTCCAATGATGGGTACAAATGACTAATTCCTGAGAGCTGAGCAAAATTACGTATATCTTCCGGAGCAATTTTTCCTAAATAATTTGGCTCCAAGTAATATCTTTTATTTTCAGCATCCTGCAGCAACGGCAAATAAGTATTGAGACGATCAAAATCTCTCGAAATCGTACGAGTACTTACCCCAAACTCTCCAGCGAGTTCTTTTATACTTAACTGATATCCCATATTTAATTTCGTTAAAATATTGGCCAATCTGTCAGCTAAACGCTCATGAATAGAATCATTACGTTGCATGAATTATCTCTAATTATTTAAAAGTGATATCAAAGTTACATTTAATTTATATTGTAAATATATCACATTAAAAATACAAAAAGTTACACCAATTCACAGAAAAATAAGTCCTGTTTTTCTTTAAATAGAGTTTAGTCGATCTAAATAACGCTCCAAATGCAACATGGCTAGATAGTACTTTTTCAAATCAAATTTATTTATTTTTCCAAAAAGAAAGGCTCTGAAAATACGCTTTAATGCCTTCATCTTATGCTTATTGGTAAATATATTAGGACTAATTTTCATGTAAATCTCCTTTCAAATAGCTTTTCAAGTTTGATTAATTAATGCGACGAATCAATTGAAAGATAAAGCATGAAAATGACAGGAGGTGTCATAAGTTTAAAATATTTTTAAACATCCACTTTTAGTGTTGAAATTATTAGACCTCTTGCGAAAGTATAGTTTTATCTAATTTTTGAATTGGCTAAAACCTCATAAAATATAGCTTTTGGCTGCTTAAAATTTGACTAACGCAAGAAGTCTATTATTAATCATAGGTGGTGGAAGTTGAAATCAATGTTAACTTCATCTTTATTTTGATAAAAATAAAGATGTTTAACCCATTTTTCACCCAAGTAAATTTCAGGAACTAAAGATTACTACTGTAATCTTTAGTATCCAATTCCATCTATATTACCTTTATCGCGTCACCCTATGTTAGAGGCCAACGTTATTGCTTTAGACCTAAGCCAATCTTAAAAATATTGGTTGTCATTTTCCGAAATTGTATTTCAACGACTATTTGACATGAATGATAACCAACGGCACCTAATCTTTCTAATAGCAATAACTGAAATCCATTCAGTTATTGATATTCAATTTTTTCATCAACTAGTGGCTATAGGATAACTTTTCCATAGAAGGCTTTTTCAACAATTCACTGTAAAGGCTACTTTCTAGCAATTGTTTAGCAGGTATTTTGATTTGTTCAAAAAAAGGAACTTCCGTATTTTTAATTCGGTACTCTCTTAAACCATTGTTTATTTCATTCAGATAACCACGGTAATTAAGTTGTAAATTTGAATATTGAGTATGACATTCCTCAATTAACACTTGAGAAAATTCTTTCTGATCTAATCTATGTGAAAGAATGAACTCTAAGTGCATACCTACTGGCAATAACTCCATCATTTGTTGAATAAATTGCAATATCTGACCGACATGCTCAGGCGAACTAATTTTTTTGTGCTGCACTTGGAAAAATAGATTTTCCATAAAACAAACCAAGTGATTTCTGAGCAGAATAGAACTTGCCAAGGTATTATTTGCTAGCTCATTTACATCTTTAAGTTCGATATTATTGTTTAACAACAATTTAAAAGTTCTTAACAGGCCAAGATATTCAGTCGTCTTTTCAGTGTAAAAAAGGATATTTTGCTCTTTGATTTGATTCGACACCGCTAATACGCTCTGCTGAACGGCATCAATTTTTTTAGCTAAAATTTGGGTTTGTATTACCATTGCAACCATCAATGACGCTGTAGAAATGGTCTGTGCTATAGCAATTGTACTTTGTAAGGTTGACTGGAGTGAGCCTAGCCCTTGAACAAAGCTCTCCATACTCACAGAACTGACTTCCTTTAATGGAATATGCTGGATGATCCCAACTTTCTCCAAGCCTTTCTTCCAATAAGCAACACCGTCTCTAAATACGACTTGATTATTACGCCAAGCTTCAAAAAGTTCAGGCGAAAACTTATCAAAGTCATAAGTAAACGTTTTCCCTAGCATATCTGACATCTTATGATTTCCTTTCAAAACTCGTCGTGTTGTTGTTTATTTTGCTGATACTTGATACGTAGCATTGCAATAATACACACCACAGGAATAGTTACCCTATATGCCGGTGCTGATATCTCCTTTGCAGTCAATGGCACACTAGCAACTGCTGCTAATGGATTAGCCCTTGTCGCAATAAGTGCTGCCGCATTTAACCCTTTACGTAACTTGCCACCTATATCACCATTATTCCACCCAATACTTGTATTCTTTTTTATAGTATTTAATGGCCTAGCTTTCAAAGAAGTTAAACCTAAATATCCTTTTTCTTTTAAGATATTATTCATTTTTTCAATATCATTGAGTGACATCACTTTACCAAATAACTTGCGATGAATTCTTTCTTCAAGCTGTTCAATAGATGTGGTTTGTTTATGAAAATCCACATCTATTTTATCAGCAACATCTCCCAGAATTTCTTTGTATACTACCCCTTTCCTTCTGACCAAGTTTACGAAAGTATCCCCGCCAAAGAGCTGAATTTCTGCAACAATTGCTTTCCAGCTATTTTTGTAGAGCAGTTCTTCTGTCTCATACATTTTCATATTTGCCAATAACGTTTTTTTTAAGCTTCCAGTCCATTGCTCTGTACCTTCCACATCTTTAATTAATGTATCTGCTAACAATTTTAGATCTTTATAGTCTAAATATTGTAGAAATGCTAAATCAGGGTCTTCAATAAATTTTGCTTCTTTCGCCATTTATTTTCTCTCATCAAAACAGAGTATAATTTTATATAAAACAATTAATCCACACCCAAAGCTTTAAACACAGCATCTACCGGATCTGCATAGAAGCTGGTCTGAAACTTGGTAAACAGTTCCACAGGAATCGTAGGGATATCTGCCGCACTACTCATTGGTAAGGCAACCTTCTTGGCACCAGCATCAAAAGCTACTTGAAGGCATTCAGCAATACTTTCCACTGGTGTCACAGAGCCACCTAGACTCATATCACCTAGTACCACCATCTGACTTTGTACCGATCGTCCTAACAGGCCAGAAGCGAAAGCCACTAAACTTGGTAAGGCAAGATGGCTGAGCGGTCCGGTATTCTGTAATTCAACCACATGTAAGTGGAAGTCATGTTCCAACACCTTACTGCCACCCGATATTCTGGATGCATTGGCCTTGAAGTAGTCAAATGCGATCTTGACCTGCTCCTTGGCACTGCTTGAATTCCATAAGCCAGATGTCGCCAACTTTCCTGAACCTTTAGTGACTTGAAGTTCTAAGCGGTATAAGCCTGGCATGCCCTTATTACTGAGGCCAATGGTATACAGAAAACCTGGCTTGGCTGGACCTTCGGGAATCAGTCCGCCACCACCCTGCTCTTTGACTGAGACAAAATGTTCTTCTAAGGTATCATTATCGATGTAGCTGAAATGAACATCATAGAATTCCATACCACCAATTTTCTTCAGCTGTTCTTTGACCCGACGGCGCACCTGCAGTGCATATTCCAGGCATTGCCGTACATCTTCTTTGTTAAATTGACCATGTGGGTAGAGCAGCTTCATCAATCCAGAAACCGTCTTGCGAACGGCGATCACATCACGCTGATTCAGGTTATTCCCTAGCTTGAAGTACTTCTCAATGGCATCCGCAAAACTACGCTTACGCATTTCCCGGAAGAATTCAGCCAGATAATCAACGATTAGACCATAACGGTTGGTAAAGAATTCCGGACGCATTTTTGGAATTTCCCAACCTGGGATATAGGCATGAAAGCGATCAAAGAATGCTGAATCGATCATTGCTTCAGGGAACGGCGCCAAGAGATGGCTGGTTTTAACCAGAGATTCCACACTTTGGTTGATATTACCCACAAAAACCATCGAAGCTGAGGCTTCCATCTGTTCACGACCACGGGCAAAAGATCCTGAGGCCATATAGTCTTTCATGATCTGAACGCCATCTTTGTCCTTAAAGGAAATACCGGCAACTTCATCAAAGGCCACCACATCCCACAACCCCACCAGACCAATACGGCGGCTACTCATGTTATAGAACAGATTGGCGACAGTGGTTTGCCCACCTGAAACTAGAATACTATTCGGTGAACACTCTTTGTAAATATGGCTTTTCCCGGTACCGCGTGGTCCAAGTTCACAGACGTTATAGTTATTTTCAACGAACGGAACCATACGCGCTAATAGGTGCCATTGCACGTCCTCTTTTAACGAAGCCGGTTCCATGCCGATCGAACGGATTAAACTCTCGCGCCACTGATCAGTGCTTAATGCTGCTCTGCCACTGAAGAGTTCATCCATATTCATATTCGGCATTTGAATCGGCTTGAGTAAGCTCACCCCAAATGGAGAATTGGTTTGTCCTTCTTCAAAATAATAACTGAGCGTAGCAATGACCCAGATACCACCCACCAGTAATTTTTCATACTCTTTGACGATGCCTGCCGAGATTTCGGCATCTTTGATGCCCAGGTTACTAAATGATGCTTCGTATTTGTCCTTACGCTCATTCAGCTTTACGGTCACCCGATCAATAACCTTATAACTGCCACGTTCACGAACCAGGGATTTCACCTTCTCAGCTTCATCAGGTCGTACATAGTTCTCTGCCAGCACGGTCTTTACGTTACGTAGTCCCTGTTCAATGATCTCTGGATCATCCGAGGCACAGTACATTCCCAGCAGGTATTCAAGTACATAGACTGGGACATTGGCCCCTTCTTTGATCAGTTTAGTCAGATCCTTACGTACCACCCGCCCAGCAAAGTGTTCATTCAGCAGCTGATCCAGTTCTTTATCGTTAGCAGATTCCATGTAGGCTACGCTCTATCGTTAATTCGTTATTAGAAGAAGTCATCGGTAAATGCCAAATCAATGGTGACCTTATAGCGCTGCACTTCGATATTTAGGTCTTTGTCCTTCAGTACCAGGAAGTAATCTTTCTTACGGTCAAAATCAGTACCGGACAATGACAGTCTGACCTGTTTTACCCGTTCCGCAACAGAGTCGGTGCTGCTATCAAAGGTTAAGGTTTCTTCACTAGATACTTTGAGATCCCCATCATAAATGGCGATGGATAAAGTCACTGGGATGACCAGCTCACTGACAGCTTCAGTTTGCATCAAATCAAACTTCTGGATGTTATTGACCATCTTCAGCGTGGATTTGGTAGAAATGACCTCAACTTTACGCTTGGTCCGCTGTCCAGCCTTTTCACCACGCAGCTGTTTTACCGTTAGTACAGGCACTACGATTTCCTGAGGCATGATGCCGCCATGCACGAAACGTGAGCCTCCTACAAAATGGAAACGGTTCGCCCCTTTTGGAATCCAGAAATCAGTCGCAGATAGTGTGCCTGCCGTGGCTTGGGTTGAGCCTTTCCATGCTTCCTTGCTCTCTGGTAAACCATGCCCAATCACATAGCGTTTTTTGCTTTTCAATGTATTGGCAGGTTTTTCAGTCAAGCTTGAACGATCCGCAGATTCCAGTTTACTTTGCTGGAACAAGAAGCCATGGTCGGCTGTAATCAATAGGGTGGAAATATTAAAGTGCATTAAAATTTTGCGGCTAAGTTCGGTCAGTTCTTCAATGGCATGTTCCACCGCCATAAAGGTTTCTGATTCTGTCGAGGCGCTGTCACCGCGTGCATCGATCACGTTGTGATAAACGTAAATCAGCTCATGGTCTTTAAGTGCTTCACGGCCTTCATCACGCGACCAGCCTTTTACCGTTTCAGCGGTAACCGCCAATCCATTATAGGCAGCCAGAATTTTGGATCGTGCTGCAGTCCCTTTGCTAGATTGCCCATCCACCCATACATCATCACCTGCAGCCTCTTTGTACTCCAAAGTCTGGTGCGGCAATAACGAGGCCATGCCGAGTGTGGTGTAACTTGGCACAACGCCCAGCTGTGAAGACAAGGTCGCTTCAGAATAACGCTTTTCATTGATACGATCACGCAGCTCTACTGCAGCTTCATAGCGGAAAGCATCACTGATGATCACTACAATACGGCGTTTCGTTGCAGAACCCAGTAAGGGTCTGACATGGATATCATAGAAGTTCTGCTGATTTGGGATATCTGCCATTTTCCAGACATTCAAGCGTTGTTCAGCTTCAATCCGCTCTCCCCAGTTTCGTGCCAAGTGGTCAATAAACCAGTAGGCATAGCAATTTTCGATTTCTTCATCGAGTTTTTTCAGGATATCAACATGAGCTCGCTGAGAGGCTGCACTGTAATGGCGATAGGCCATATCAAAACGATACAGCTCCAGCTCGTAGGCTTTATACAAGGCTTCGCTAGAGTCGAAATAGAAACCGGCATCAAACTGTAGTCGTAAACTGAACAGGTCTATAGCCGCCTGTAAAGCGGTATAGACGGTACGATATCGACGGCGGGTTGCATCATCCTTATGTTTGGAAGCCCAATAACCATCCAGACGGGTAGAAATAATCGTTCTGAAATGTTCCAGTTCAGCTTTGGTTGCTGCAGGGATATGACTGGCCAAATCAACAATGATCTTTTGTTCAATCACTTCAAAGGTCATGACATCCAGCAGCTGTCCCAGATCAAAGGCCCCGACCTTCTCCTGAATCCGCAGTGCATTCGCCACGGTCTGGGAAAGCGTATCGAAGGTTGGGTAGTATTTAGAACTGTCTCTCCAGCGCGACAAAAAGGCTCTGGCTGTTGCACGGGAGCTGACAGATGACATCACCAGTTCTTGAGCCCATAGCGGTATATCACCTAGGCTTTCACAGAAACCTGTAGTCATCAAACGGATAAAGAACGTACCGAGCTTAAATGATGCTTCCCCATTCAATTCTTCAACCGATGCTGGATAACCAATTTCCGCCTGTAATGCTGTGACTAAAGCTGGCATAAGTTGGAATTTTTCCAGTTCAGCAAAGGAGTCTGGATTCACTTCCAGATCCAGATTCTGCTGTACCATTTCATCTGCCAGTGCCAGAACGATATGCATCAGCTCGGCACTGTCAGCCTTGACCACTGCCGCAATCATGGCCATATCCAGATCCTGTACATCTGCATCAGGCTGGATATAGCGTTTCAATGTACTCAGACGAGCTTTAGCTTTAAGGAATTCTTCACGTTTGGCCAGCTGTTCTCTTAGACTCTGCTGCTGTAAACCCAGCTCATTGAAAATAATCGAGAAACGATCGGCATAGAAGCTGCGTGAATACAGCTTGATGTCCAGTAACCAGTCTTTTTCAGTTTCAGGCTCAGCACTTGGGAAATACAGCAAGTATTTGCCCTGCTGATCCTCAAGTTCCAGTTTAAGCTTAATCGCGAGACTAGATTCTTCTGCCATATTCAGAATCTGGACATCCCCCAGATTTAAAGCTTTTACTTCTTCGCTAAAGGACTGTTCCGCATCGTACCAAAAGACGATTCGGTGTTGTTCAGTATAAAAGGCTTGTTCCAGACCTTGTTGTAGTTGACCTAGATTCATGCACTTTCTTCCAATACATTGAAAGTAAGAAAGTCAACATGCAACAACTTAAGTTTGATGCTGTCATCACCTAATTGAATATTCCAACGTTTTTCTAAAAAATTCAGTAGATTTAGACCGCGTTGCTTAATCTGATCTGGGTCCCACACCACTGGAGGCTGACTAATTTCAATTTCACTATAGGAACCATTAAAATAGCCACATCCGTTTCCATCATTGACCTTTAAGTCAAATGCATGATTGAGCAATTTACTATTTTTTGCACGAGACAATGGCAATAAGTTACCTAAAGAATGTGTAAGCCATTTTCGTTGTTGCCCATCAAGATGGCCAAATTTACTAACCCAGTATGGATCTGTATCTTTTTGTGGATAGATATGCTCTAAAGTTACATAACCCTCCAAGCTTTCAGTAAACTCATTCCACATCAATTTGGTTGTAGGATTCTTTCCTTTCTCTTTGAGATAATGTTCATATTCATAAAGGAAATAACGAATACCTTTCCATGAGTAGAATCCATCCCTAAACTTATATTTGTCTTCGATATAAGTGAAATAGTTATGTGGATCAAAGAATCGTGTGATTAATCCCTCTATTGAATTAATCGTTGCATCGATTGAGTTTCTCCCCGTTAAAAGCTCACGTGCTAAACCATAAATTGCTGAGTCTCCTGTATTGGCACGTCGTTGACTCAAACTAAATAAAGTAAAAGCAAACCGCTCTGCAACTTTCAGCAACTCAGCGATCTTGGTTGCAGGAGTATTGGTATTATAAGCAGCTAAGATTAGAGGTCTAAATGCATTAAAACCCAAACGTCCTAGACGATCTAGCCATAATTGCTCATCATCAGAAAGACTATTCCCTACAGGAAAATAAGGGTTATGTAAATAGAACCAGTTCATAACCGACTGTTGAAGACTTGCTACATAGTCCTGAATCTCTTCAATTTTCAAAGCGTCCTGGGCATTTTTTGGATGCGTGATACAACGGGCATTAAATTTTTCATCCAACAGGAATTTTTTATAATCATCCCCTTTTTCCCGACTATACTTGAAATACATAATCCAATGGTTCTTTAAGAACTCATCATCTGGCAAAGGTTTTTCAGGATTTTTACCTAGATACTCATAAATGGTTTTCCACGCATCATTAATATTTTTTCGAAGCTTAGAACGCCCCTGATTGTCACGATATAATGTCGACAGATAAATCAATCGGTTTTTCAGCAATTCCAAATTGGTTAAGGATTTGCCACGATTATTCATGGTTTCAAAAGTAACAAATACATCGATCTCATCATCAATTTCATACAAGTTAAAACGCAGTTTTTGCGTCAATTTTTTATATAAAACCGTGATTTCTTCAAAGCTCAGTTCCGCTAATTTTTCTTTAAAGAATTTCTTTGCATTGAATAAATTGCGTGTATACAGCGTTTCCTGCAATTGATTAGTATGAGACTGCAAACCAAAAATTTTAGTTCTTAAAAACTCATCACTTGGATTATCTTTTTCATAGCCAAAGATATAGCTTTCACGAATCCCATCAGTTGGTTTTCTTTGAACAAATTTGGCTTTTAAATCAGAAACAAACTGATTTGCGATACTTTTTCCTTCAGGAACAGTTTCAATAATCGCCTGTATTAAAATAATCGCTGTCGTTAATCGCTGCTGACCATCTACGACAAAGTAGGGCTTATAATCAAGATCATCAATCAGCCATTCATCGTCTTCCCACTTCGACCAAGTTTTAAGGTCTACTGCTTCTAAGGTAATAACCCCCGTATAATGAACACGATCTGCTTCAAGTAAGGTTAAGTCTTCCCAGAAATCTTTAAGTTGTTGTTTACGCCATGCATATCCCCTTTGATAGTCAGGGATCCGAATCAGTCGATTTTCAAAAATTTCATTTAGGCTTCTTAATTGCATTATTTTTCCCCCGTCACTGCTTTCACTTCAGCTAACAAGTCCCCAAACTTGCCATAATTGACTTTCACCCCATCATCCAGATCTAAAGTAATACGCTGATCGGCATAGTGACGTAGTTTTTCCTCAAAGCTACTCAGTTCTGCCTGTTGCTTATGCAAGTCTTGCAGTTTTTTCTCTATACGTTTGATTTCAGCCGCCGAGTCACTGTTTTCTTTGGCAGTTTCTAGAGAGTTAGCATAGGCTGCCATTTTTGAAATCAGTGGCATCACGTATTCGGTACGCATACGTGCCAAAGTACTCTCGTTATAGCGGTGCAAGTACACCAACGCCTGGAAAGCCCCCTGTTTACCACTACTGAATAACCAGTAGATCGGGCGCTTTTTATAGGTTTGCATGTGGTCTTTATAGAACTTGCTGGCGAGGTAACGGCGAATGGTGTCTTCAGCGGTTTCGTTGGCTTTTTTATCCAAGCTTTCTGCCAGCCACTGCATATTGGCATCCAGCGTTTCTTTGCCCCAAACAGCAGTTAAGAACTCTTGGATACGATGGGTGGCATCGTCTTCAAACCAGTGCATTTCGGTGAGTGGAATAATACCGTCAGCATCGGCTGGGAATTTTTGATAACGACTGGCATCAAAGTCTTGATTGCCTGCATGAGCATAGATCAAACCTGGTTCGTCCAAACTATAACGCCCCATCATGCAACCAAGTGCATAAGAAACTAAGCGCTGGCTGTCTTTTTCACGGTCGGCACGGGTCAGCGTGATTTGCGCATCTGGTACATCTGGAGTGAGCTCATCCTGTAAGCCATAGGCTTCAATAAACAGCTTGTTGTTTTCTTCTTCCAGACGTTTCATCTCAGCCACAGCTTCAGCATTTTGCTGTTGCCATGTATTAAAGGCTTGTTCTAGATTTGGCTGCCCCGTACGGATAATTGGGTTTTGAGTAAAGTCCCATGAGGTTTCATAGGTGTCCCAATTATTTTTTGTATTTTCTATCAATTTATTAACTATTGATTCGGCATTTTCTTCTAAAATTATAGGGAGCTGCTCTATTTGACCTTTTTCATAGTTTAATGTTGGAGAAATTGCCTCCAAAAACTTTCTTGATAAATTAGAGTTGAGTATACCAAGTAAAATAATTAGAGATTTTTTTTCTGCAAATACTGAACAACCAGCTACATCGAAAATAAAACCCGATGGGAAATATCGTACTGCAATATTACCACTAGAGACTTTTGACCAACTAATAGATTCCCTAAAATAGTATTCTTTATTCCAACATTCACTATTTTTCTTTTCAATCAAACCAGATTCTAGTCTTCTAGCTTTATCAGATTCAATATTTTCTCCGTCATTATACCAGTCAACGACAATGTCGTTATTCCCGTACCATTTTTGAAAAGCTCCCCCTTTATTGTAACCAAACCACTTTTGTTTAGTTTTTAAAGCTTCATCTCTTGTTATACACTTGAAATTCACCATTAAACTATTAACTTCAAACCAAGAACGAAGGAAAGTATTATTATCTCCCGTAGCCATACCTTGTTTAGTTATTGCAAACTTATTAAGAGGTTTATTATTAGAAAAAGCAAAGCGAAAATTATCACTTACCCAGTAAGCTACTGGCTTCCCTGGAATTTTCTTAAAATCATCTGGTTTTGCTGTTTTTAGTCGTTCATTTTGTACAGGGAATTGTTTGGGGATGCCAAATTCATTTACATCATCATTTTCACAATAAGAAAAACTACCTTCATAATTATTAACATGGTTATTTAGCATGACAGTAGCAGCCGTACCAAAGGCAATTCCCATTACTCCATTGCCCATATGCACCATACAAGACAAAGTTCTATCTTGTAACAGCTTTTCACGCATCACTTCATATGACGATAAGAACATCCAGCTTTGCATAGTGACCATGCTATTAAAGCCACTGTTCTTACACCATGCAAAACCACGCTCAATAAACATGCTGAATAAATCAGATTTACTATCTGGGAACTTTTTCTTAGCAAAATCTTTAAGTGCTGTATTCATGCCTTTGCTGCCCATATAAGGTGGATTGGCAATCACAGCATCATATTGTTTAGCGAGTAATTTAGCCTGCTGGACTAAAGGTAACAGTTCTTGTGCTGACTGCTGACTAAAGATATCGCCTAAATTTAATGCCGTATTTAGCTTGGTTTCTAAATCAGGCAGCTTTTTAGCGAATGCTTCAGGGATTTGAATCAAAGAACCAAAGGTCGAAGCATGTTCAAACAAGTCCAGCAGTTCTTTTAAATCCGCCTGCGCAATACCAGTGTTTGCCAAATCCTGACTGAATGCTTCTAAACGTTCAGGCTGACTGTCCTGCAACGCAATGATATTCAGCTTCGGTGGATTGCTAAATAAACGGCGGTCATCCTCACGTGCTTTCATCAATAGCGCAAAGCTTGAGAGCTGTGCCGCACGGGTATCAATATCAATGCCGTACAGGTTATTTTCAAGAATCAAACGTGGAATATCTCGGCTACGGTAGCCACGCTCTAAGTAAATTGCTTTTAAGCAATCATAGGCTTCCACCAAAATATGCCCCGAACCACAGGCAGGATCCAGCACAGTTAAGCTTTCAGGGTTTAAGGTATCGCCATCTTCACTAATGCGTACATCTATCAGCTGTTTCAGTTGTGCATTAACTTCATCACTTTGTTCCGCTGGTTGAATATAGTATTCCCACTCACTGGCCAGCGTACTTTCTGGATGCGCCATCAGCCATAAACGACCGACACTGTTCTGTACCAGGTATTTTACAATCCAGTTTGGGGTGAATAGCTGTGTCGCTGCAGGAATGTCTTCACTCTTGACGACTTTACCAATCACCTGATCTTTCTTTTCAGAAATATAGAACTGATACAGCCAGCCAATAATTTGCACATCCGACCAGTCTTCTTCTGGAATGCTGCTGACCAGATCACGAATCAAGGAGTCGGTTTTGGTCAGGTTATCCGGTAATAGCAATTCAGATTCATCAGACACCTGTTCGAACAGGAGTGGCATGACCTGATTCAACGCATGACACTGAGCCAGTAACAGTTCCCGATACAGCTCTTCGTCTTTATTGCCATCCAGCTTCAGTTCAGCCACACGGCTGGCATCTAAACCTGGTAGGTCAATATCCAGACATTCTTCCAAAATCTGTGGCAAGCCTGCACTACCATCGGCACTACTCAATACACGGCGGCCATGATCCAGTAAGCCTTTGCATTCCATGTAGCGAATCGCACAGAGACGGTTAAACCAGCTGTAAGCGATATAATCAATCGTCTGCTCAAAACTGCTGGTTTGAATGCGTTTGATCAGCTTGTCACGAGGTTTCATGACGGATAGCGGAAAAACCTGATCGCCAATCAGCAGCAAGTCGCCTTTCTGTTCAGCCGGTAAAATGCGGTCTGCGGTGATGCCATATTTGACCGCCTGCTTGCGCATCGCTGCGATAAAATCGTTACGTGCTTGCGGTGCGTATTTTTTAATATTACTGGTATTCATCTTTAAACCTTTAATTAATGACTGATGCCGATATCCCTAAGCCCTGTTAGCGGATACGCACACGCTTTTTGTCACTCACGATTTTTTTCAGTTCAGCTTTGAGTGTGTCTACAAACTGATCCACTGATTCTTCTGTTTCCAGATAGACACTGCTGGAGGTTTTGCTGTAAATGCTAGCAACATCAACTTCTACCACTGGTTTCGGTGGCACTACGGCTGTCACAGTCTGTACCGGACTCGCAGCAGGTGTTGATGTAGCTGGGCTGGAGGTGATTGCAGTGTTGGTTACACTATCGGCTTTGCTCTGAGCCAGTTGTGCCGCTTTGGCCTGACGCTGGATTTCCGCCTGAACTTCGCTTTCCAGCTCATACAAGGCTTCATCAAAACGCTCGACGCTGGTTTGGGTTTGCAGCATATAGATGGTAGATAGGCTAGTTTCCACTTCAATATCCGCTTTCAGCAATTGCAGCGGACGTAGTAGCTTGTTACTCAGCTCAGCAGTAGCGATGCCACTGTTTTTAATCTCGGCTTCCAGCTGCTTGATTTTGTCATCAATGTGTTCTATCGCCTGACTGCGCTTTTCTGTCAACAATTGCTCATTGACGCTTTCCACGGTGCGAACTAAATCAGCCACTTTATTTAACAGGCCGTAAGGAGATTCAGTGGTCGAAATGCGATGTAATTCGGAGAGGGCTTTTTTTGCCACATCATCACTGCCCAGCGCCTGTTTGTTTTTCTCAAAATGACGTAAGGCCTGTTGCAGTTGCTGCCAGCTTGGCATCTGATTACTAAAGAATTCATGAATGTCACGATAGTCTTCTTCCAGATCCAGATAGTCGTCCTTGTTCTCGACCACGGCCTTAAAGAAATCAAAGCTGTCGCTATTGGCTAGCAAACGCTCCAAAGTCAGAATCGATTTTTCAATCACTTTCTTGCCCGGGAACTGCCCGACATCAGTTTTACTCTTATACGACTTAAAGTTGGCTAACCAAGTTTTAAAGTTTTGGATATAAAATTCAAATAGCTCTTTCTCTGTCGCTGGTCCCATAGCCGAGAATAGATCTTGGGTCAGTTGGCGTGCCTGTCTCAACACCTGATCATCAGTCTGGCGTTTTTTAATGATCGACACATCACGGCGACGGCGGCTGTTTTGTAAAGGCTCAAAGGCATCTTTTAACTGTAAGCTGCCACCATTTAACTGCAGTGAAATCCGCCCCATCACAGCCAGTTGACCTACCAGCAGTAAAATCTCGGCATCCGGCCAGCCATAAGGGCGTTTAGCAAAACGATCCACCACATCCGACACCAGAATACGTTCGGTACCAGTTGCACGCAGTGAGATGTACTGTTCGACATCCTGCATGGCTTTTGGATTACTCTGCCCTCCATTCAGAGACAATCCGAGCTGTGCCATATCATCTACACTCAGCACGGCGTTCAGTTCACGCCAGGCATCCTGCTGATAGACTTGCAGATAGCTCAGTTTGGTATAGGTATTTTCCAGCAAATAACGACAAGCCTCATCCAGCTTGGTGGTTGGACTTGATGATGAAAGTTGTAGGTGTTGACCCAGTGCATAACTTTCCGCGTCCAGCAACATTTCTTCGACCCGGGCACGCAGGCGTTTTTTACGCTCTTGGTTCTCACGGCCACGGTCTGCCAAGATACGGCTGATATCCGATTGGGTGCCATCATCATTCCAACGAATAAATTTATTGGTTTTCAGCCAGGTGCGCAGCTCATTAAAAAACTGTTTATCGTCTGCCAGTTTAAACAGCACTTGCCCTTCGGCCTCGGCGCTTTTACCAATACAGAAAGCTTCGGTATAGAGGTTATATTCAGTATCCAGTGGAGAAATGATCTCAACTTTTAAATCGCTCTCATACTTGCCATCCAGGCTATGACTATCCAGGAAACGTCCAATCTGATAGTCCATCTTATTGGCCTGATGGCGGTATTTGTTCTGATCCCGCAGTAAATCTTTAAAAACAAACTCGGCTAATGCTTTATTTTCTTCTGAAGCTGCTAAGTCAGTGGCTTTAATTTTGCGGGTAATATCGCGTTCTTCATTGGTCAGGAACAGGAACTCATCACCATTCCTCGTAATCAGGCTCTCTTTTTCCAGACGCATTAGGCTTTCTTCAATCCGCTTGCGTAATGCCAGCTTATCTTCATCAATTTTCTCAATCGACAAAGTCACCAGGTTATCCAAGGTACCTTTGATGATATCGACATAGCGGATCATGAACAGGGTACGCAGCATCTGTACGTCAAAACCATCCAGGGTCTTATTCTGCCCTGCCTGGTCGATGGTACGCTTCACTGCTGTATCCAGAAATCCTTCCACTGAAGTATAGAAACGGTGGAAAGGAACCAGAGCACCGACTTCATCTGTAGCAATCGCATTGGCGGCCATCTGGAACGCATCCAACATGGACCGTTCACCATAGGCCAGGTGTGCACCGGTCGCACCGACCTTACGGATTTCTTCAAATACTTTTTGCACCAGCTGGAAATGGTACGGCGCAAAAGGATAGTTATGGATAAAGCTGTCTGGACCCTCATAGTTCTTGAGGGTTGGGCCTGAACGGTCAAAGGTAATCTGGTTTTTGAGAATATCACCCTTTTGCTCAAACACCGATCTGAGCAATGCTTCAGCTTCTGGGGTTTTACGTAATAAACGTTTCTGGATGACTTCATCGGTATTTGAACTGGACAGCGATAAACGGGTTTTAAAACGTCCAGCAATCTTGGAGAAATCATTGGCTTTGGAAGAAGACATCTCACCTAAAACAGCATCGATGTCTGCCTGTGAGGTGACGATAATCCAGGCCCGGCCTTTACAGATCGTACCCAGGTTTTCAGTAATGGTTTGCAGGGTCAGCATCAAACGGGTATCGCTGCCAATAAACTGCCCCACTTCATCCACCAGAAACAACATCCGTTGCTGTGGTCCTTTGCTGTCTAGGTATTCTTTCACCCACTGACAGAAGTTTTCAACCGAAACACTAAAGGTCTGCTCAGAATCCTCAAACCATTTATGCGCTGCTTCTGCTGATAGGTTGAGTGCCTGAGAAATCGCAGTTTCGACATCATCCTGATAGAACTGATATCCGTCACGTTCTTCTAGCCAAGACATGCCGCTGGATTCTTCAAAAGCCTGTTTAAAGCGTTCATAGACGCCTTTCTGGCTCAGATGACGTTCCATATGGGCAATATGTGGATGGTCAGCACTAAAACCCTGATACTCATTAAACACCCGTAAAAACACATTCAGGATAGGATTGCCATCATCATTGGAGCTGGCTTTACTGTCGATGTTAAACAGGATGACATCGGCATGATGGCTGACGGCCTTGCCAATATCGGCACGGATAAATGCATCGCGGATTTTAGTTTCATCAAAGAATTCTGCAGCACTGCGTTCGTTACCTTGCGCATCACGTGCCACTTTATTGGCCAGAATATACGACAAGGTTTTCAGGAAATGTGATTTACCTGAACCAAAGAAGCCTGAAATCCATACGCCGACCCGGTTGGCAATCGAAGGATCGCTCAGGTCTGTACCATAAGACTGGAAAAAGTCACGAAAATGCTTTTCCAGTTCATTGGTGACCACATACTCATCGAGTTCCTGATAAACCGTGGTATTGTCATTCTGGTCTGCCTTGACCACCCCGTTTATCGCACGATCTAATGGCTTGTAAAAAAGTTCTTTAATGTTCATCTCAATCCATTCCCCCGAATTCTTATTTCTATTTGCCGTGTTTAAGGCACTAATCTGAATGCTCTGTAGTAATTGTTACTTGGAATTTTTCCAAATAAACTCATCGCTTGACCGTCGTAATAGCCTGGGTAAAACAGCACCACTGGCTTATGCCCCAGTAACGAATGCAAACTATTCAATAAGTGATGGGCACGTAACAGTGGCCAAACCGACCCTACCCCAGTCATCAACACAATATCTTGCGCATTGGTAGCATATTTACTCACCAGATAAGGCGCGAACTTATCCATATGCAGTGGGCCCTTTAAGGCTTTGAGCAGCGCTTCATCGCCTTTTGCTTTTTGCATTTGAATGGCTTTATCGATGAAGTTACGCTCAGCCAGATAATCCACCACGGCTTGCAGCAGGTTGATATTCACCACCTTCAGCTGACTGTGTTTTTTCTCCAGCATCCCGTCTAGAAAATGCAGATATTCGCGCACTTTCAACTCATCTTCAGGTGCATAATCAAAAATCCAGAAGCCAATTTCATTGCCCAGTCCTTGCCCGGTGAGAAACTCGGTGGAAAGAATTCGCTCTGGAATCTGGTTCAGACGCTCATGTATTGTTTGACTCATTGCTGCCCCTCTACAACTACCGCGTCCATAGCGACACTTCTATAGATCTTTTAATGCGTTGTTTATAATGTTCTTCCAACAGGCTACGCAGCTCTGCTCTGACGATCACGCGCTGTAACTCCAGCTTACGGGTACTTTTTAAGTAACCGGCTTCTGCCAGCATGCGAAACACCACCTGCCCCATTTTTTTCTTGCTGGACTCTTTCCATTCGCAGATATCCGGATCGCGTTGTGAGCGCTCATCCAGAAAGTCTGACCAGATATAACTGTCCAAGTATTGCGCCTGGGAGATATAGGCATCCCTCATCACCGTTTCCATAAACTCAAGCAGCAACAGGTTGCGTTCCAGTGCCCCACAAAAAGCCACCTGGGTCGCCAGCTCATCATCCCCATCACGCAAAGCTTTCCAGAAATCAGGCTCTAAGCGTTCAAGACGCTTACGAATGGCAGTGGCGTTACGTTGGGCTGAAGCAGGCGTTCTTTTTTGCAGAATATTGTCAACCTGAATGGCCTGATGCCATATTTCTGGAGTCGCTTCTCGTAATAACAGATCCGCGATCAGCCGGCTTTCACGCACCATCAGGGAGCCACCAATCAGGTCACTGTCATAATGAAATTGTTCTAACATGGCCAATCTCCTATGAGGCCTGATCAAACAGGTAAGACGACAGCTTTTCGATATCTGAGCGTTGTAGTACCAAGGGATATTTCAAGGCATCATCCGCCTCAGCCAGCGTGATCGCGGCCTGATAGCGCTGCAAGGTATAGTGAGCCAGGGCTTTTTTCACCGGAATCTGTAATCTGCCATCAGGCATGCCGAAGTCTTTTTCGACCAGCGCTTTTTGAGCTTCATTCAATTTTGGATTAGGGATCAGCGTCAGTACAATTTCTTCATGCCATTGCTGATCCTGAGCAGGGTCTACTGACTCAATCGCTACCACAACAGGTGTGCGATCAATTCTGGAGAGTAAAAAGTCCTTAAACTGCTTGCTCTGATGGCAATAGGCACGGACATGCCAGCGAAAACCGGTATACACCAGGGTATGTGGGGAAATCATGCGTTCATGCCACTGCGGATTCTGCATGGAGGCATAAATCATTTTTAAAGTACTTTGGTTGCGGCAGGCACGCAAAACTTCCCGAATCACTTCAGGACGTACACTGCGATCAGGTAATTGAACTGCTGCAAGATTCGGTTCTGGCATCGCAATCAGGGCATGCGATTCACTAACCAAACCTGACAACATATTGAGATATTCATTGATATGCGCTGTAGTCAGTACAGGCTGGAAACTGGCTTTAGGCACATAACCCTTGACTGAGGGGTCATGAATCAAGGCATCGGAGTTATACAGCGTATTGTAACGCTTGATATCCGCAGAAGCCTGCTGTCGACTGAGCCCAAACCAGCTCATCAAACGATTGGTAACCAAACGACCTTCCCAGTATGCAAGGAGCTCGATCGCCCGCATTCTAAGAAGCACTTCATGCTTATCTGTCGCCATATACCAATCAGTCAATAAATAAGATTTCTAAGACTACCCCACAGCAAATGTACAGTAAACATTTTTTACGGTATTTTCAAAAATAATTTAATTTTTTTAGTCTAATCTTAGGAGATTCATGACTTATTTATTATTTACCCCGTCCACAGTAAATAATTATTTTCTTTCCCTTGAGCATATGCCCACTCTGCCACCCTATGTGACCGCTCTTTATCTGTTAAAAAACCAAGTACAGAAATTCGATCCACAATAATCAAATCCTGTTCTTCGTTACGTTCTTGCCACTTATGCAAAAACTCATTTGATGCCAACAAATTACTTTTCTTAGAATTACAGTTTGAGTCCGCCAACACAAAATTATGACCTGTATCTGATGGATACATAGACCATGGAATGAAATGATCAACGGCGTAATTGCCATTGCGCATCGGTTTATTGCAGTAGAAGCATTTACAGTCCTGTAGATCGACCAATACATTTGCTACCGCATTCAACTGGTTTCTACTCGGCTCAAACATGAATTGTTCAAGATTAGGTAATTGATTCAAGATGGCTGCATTGCTGCTGTTCTTACGGATATAGTCAATCCAACGTTTCTGGCAAAGCTCTTCGATGATTTCACTAAACTGTCGTAAGCAAAACATGACTTGAGGCAAAAGGGTAAGCTGCTTTCCACACCGATCAAGCTGATATAAAAACTCAAAATTTTCACCATTGATGTTTTGCAAGTAGCGGACTGGCATGTCTTTTACAGTGCGAGCGACATCTTTAACTAGCTTCAACCA
This sequence comes from Acinetobacter sp. Tol 5, assembly GCF_019702905.1. Classification (NCBI taxonomy): domain Bacteria; kingdom Pseudomonadati; phylum Pseudomonadota; class Gammaproteobacteria; order Moraxellales; family Moraxellaceae; genus Acinetobacter; species Acinetobacter sp. Tol 5. The sequence goes on from NZ_AP024708.1 coordinate 2,703,401, forward strand.
CACCAATGAATCTCGTCTTAATAACCCCAAAGAAGAGTAGCTTTGCCGAAGCTGTATAATGCGATTCACAATGGCAGCTTGTTTACCATTGTTCTGATTTAAAATCAGCTGCCCTTCATCATTAAAGGTATAGGGTACTGCTTGCTTCCAATACAGCTCGATAAACTTCTCAGCGATATCCGTATATTCGAGTGATAGAATCTCACCTGAATCTTCACCTTTTTCAATAGCTAATCGGCTTAGGCTAATCAGCAACGCAAATTTATAGGTGCTACTAAAACTACCCGACTGTAAAATCAGCTGAATATTTTTTAGAAATTTAAGTTGTTCTTGTGCAGTAGGTATATGCACATTAATCCTCTACTAAATAGATAATATAATTTGAATCATTCATTAAACATAGTCAAAGTATTCACCAAGTTTAATTCACGACAAAGCATGAAATTTGTCTGCTCGAACAACCTTTCAAACACTGGATGCCCTGATAATTGCTGAGTACCACGAAATGGATGATCCCGATATTCTGGCATTACCGGAAACTCTGCATTCCTCACTCTCAGCTCAAAGCTCAATGCATCAAACCAGTCTTTATCAAAGCTCTTATCTTTAAGTTTAACCAGCTCGTTTGCCGCTACCGGGTAGGTCACCCAGAGCTTACGCATCATTCCCTGTTGCTCAACTTCCTTTGTATAGCTATCCGTTTCTGACTCAAGAACAGAAGAAATCATATTCGTAATTTCCCGAATGTGCTTTTGAATGTTCTTGTAAACATTCAACTGTGGGAATCTTCTCTGCAGGGCGATTAACTCATTTCGGAATTTCCTTAAAGAATCTTGTGAGAGATTATCATTGGCAATATCGAAAGACTCCTTATTACCAAAGTTCGAGCGATCTTCCATGATCATAGGCCCACAGATATAGATATTTTCAGGAATGGTCAAAGCATCTTCCTGATCGCTAATAGTGAGTAATCTGGACTTAAGCGAATGATTGTCCCGGCACCATTTCTCGTAGAACTGAAGTTCTTTTAACTCAGGTGTTAATGTAGGTGTGTAAAAACTTCGGTATTTGTTGGTCTTAGTGCTATAGGTGGAACTGAGCTTATTTGCTGAGTAAACCGTTTGGGCCTTCTCTACCACAGCCTTAAGCCTACCTACCAACTCACCTTCAGTTGCAACAATTTTATAAAGAACACTATTCACGTCCTTCATAAAATCCCTAATCAAAGAAGCTAAACCCGGTTTATCACTGGCTTTATCCTTCACCTCACCAATTGGGATCATGGCAATCTGAGTTTTTTTGAAGCCAGCATCCCCAGTGATACGAGTGTATAAAGTCCCACGAATAAGCATGAAAATTGAGAGCATATCCAATGAGCTCTTAACTTTATATTCAAGCTCTGTCTGAGTTTCATCATTAGATACCAAGTAGAAATCTTCTACCAGAATCGTCAGCAGACGATCACGTTCATCGCCGTTGACCCACTCATTTTTCTCTTTATCCAAATATCCACCACGTCCCCGGTAAACAAGCTGGGCGATTTCCATTAAAGAGGCTTCAATTGCGAAACGAGGCATGGCAGCAATGATTGAATCACAGTTCGGGAACGAAATACCCCTAGCTGCAGTCGAAGTAATCAGTACGACTTGCAATGTATCTTTGCGCTCAAGCAATTCTGAACGGTGGTATCCCATTAATTGGCTATCAAAAATGCCGATCTTAGAGCGTTCAACCACTCCTTCATCGACTAATGCATCTCTGAGTGCAGCCAATGCATTTTTATCCTGAGCAAAGTAGATAACTTGCTTTTTACCATCTTCAAGATTCTTTTGAATAAGCTCGATAGCAGTCTGTTGAGTCCTTTCCCCAGCTTTCTGGCGAAATAGATGAGTCAGGTTCTTATCCAATCCAAAATCATCTGTTTCAGGGACTACGGCGTATTGCTTGAGCATATATTGGATTTTAAGATCACTTGCCGGGTAACAGTTCGCCATGATATGGATACTAGAACGAACAGAGTTACCATCATCCAGATCTGCAGTCTGCATCTTGAATGGGAAATTACCCAAAGATGGAGAGATGAACATTTTTGCTGGTAACTGATCCTGTTTCTTCATATAGTTCTGGATTGCATTCACATTACTGAGGGATGCATCAGCAAGAATCACAGTCACCGTAAATGGTGAATTACCTTGAAACGGTTCAATGAAGTTTTTGGAAAGGAATTTCAGCATCTCATTGATAAAAGTACGTGTGCCTGAATCCCCTGTAATTTCATCAAACATCACCACAATGTTAGGGAACTTTTTGGCAAACTCTCTCCGTTCGATTTTGGCCTCTGTCGGCTTCTTATCGATTTTGTATTGGAACATTTTTTCCAGCCCATCCAAACTGGAAGCTGCCACAGTTTTATTTTGGTTTTCCCTTGGGTTTCGTGGTCCAGCTGGTGTGGTGTTATATGGCATGAATGCCTGACTTGCTACAGTCATCGTCAGTTTATTGAGCTCTGGATGGAACCCAAGCAATTGCTGGGTCGCTTCCCCTAATGAATCAAACACTCTGGCAAACTTCTTATTGGTTGCCGTAATTTTAGATTCTGAGGTATTGGCATAGCGTCTATTGGCATTTGCATTCTGTTCCAGGTCTTTGATCTTCCGGTATTCATCTTGTTTGAACAATAGAACACTTGAGCCATGATCTATCTTCATATCTTCAACACCACCCACAATAGCGGCACCACGAGCATTCACCTTACAATCCGTATTGTGAATCTTCGAATAGATTTGCTGTGCCTGTGTCACCACATCACTGTTACTGGTAATCGTAGCTGATATTTTAGATAAATCACTGACCACATCATCGTTAATCAACACTCGTGGACTGGCGTAGAAGAAGAAAAACCCTTCCAAATCTACCAACAAGGTCTTAACGCTCGATGTTTTCCCAATCCCCGGCGTACCAGTCAAACAGATGAAATTCACCCGACCTTGTTTACTTTCCTTCAGTGCCAGTACTACGGCGCATTTATGCAAATCACGTAAGGTGAATGAAGTTTTATTCTCAATTTTTCCCTTACGAATTGTTTTAAACTCAGCCTGCACCATCTCTTTAAGTTTTTGGTTATGGTCTTCGTCATCGACTTGCCGATCTATCAAGTCAAAAACCCACTCTAAAGCCAGTGGCTGGTTAGGATTCACAAAATCCTTAAGCCTTTCAGTAATAGTGAAAGTAAGATCCTGACCGTAGGAAATATCGCTAATATTTTTGGACACGATTTCCGAGATGTTTTTGACAGGTTCATTCACCAGATAATTCAGAATCTCAACTTGCAGTTTCGTGCGTTCATCCATATCGTCCAGACTCAGAACGTTATCCTGATACTCCTTGCCCAGCTGATACATAATTTCCAGCTCTGGTGATTTATCTTTATCCGCAAATTCAGCAGAGATGTACTCACTTCCCCGGCTGGTGATCGCCATCACACTCAGACGAATATTTGGCATGTCATCTTGTTCAAACTGCCATTTAAAAGAATCAACAAAAGTGGTTGCATACGAACAGCCTTGCGCCATCTTAAATAGGACTTTTTCCTTACGGACATAGGCTCTCAAGTATTCACGTAGTTTTTTTGAGAACTTAAATGGGATCTCTTGAGCTTCTGCATTCACGTATGAGAAAACACTTTGGGATTCAGAATGTTTGATGTAACGCTTGTACTCTTGCAAATATGTACAAGAATCCTTGGCGTTGAATTGTTCTGGTTCACCTAAAACGTAAAATAATGAATATTCCTGAACCAGCACATGATAGTTGGATTTGACTTTGATTACCGCCAAGAAATCAGCACGACCAAACATACCCTTACCAAACATTTTAGCGTGGGTAAGACTGAATTGTTGATTCCATGTTTCCAACGCCTTCTCCTTGAAGGCTTTAATAGCAATATGTTCTTCCTCAGTTGTGTAGTCATCTACAATGGTCTGGGTTATATCGTTCGGCATTGTCAGCGGACACCAGATGCCAGATAAGCTCCAATTTGGTCTTGCATTCGCCGTTTTAGCCCTTGAAATACCTTTTGGCTTGATCTTTCTTAGAAACTCACGAGTATTGGTATAACCATGCCCGAATCCAGTTTTTATCAATTGCTGAAAATAGCTTTCGATATTTTCATGGATAGCGGCATTAATGACATCGCTATATAGCGCTTCCTTCATTTCCTGAAAGACATCAGCAATCTGTTTACTATTCCATTCTGCTACTACAGGATGGCTGGCTGATAATAGCTTTGCATCAAGCAAAGCCATAATCGAACCACGTTTAACAGCGATCTCATAAACCTCGCCCCAAACTTTGGCTTCATTGTTCACCACGGCGCTTACTCCACATCAGTCGCTAAAATTTCTTCAGCTCCCTCTGGAATCGGCTCGATTGGATCAATCAAGTCTTCATTCTTCAGAATAACGTATTCTTCGAGCTTGCCGATTAAGGCTGGCAGACTCATGACGACTTCGCCTTTATTTAGACGACTCGACACGATGACTTCACCAAGCTCTTGAATGCCAGTGGTGCCACGAATATGGGAAGGCTCAAGTACCGGAGTGAAGTTTTTGCCAGCTGTAGGACGTTCAGACTCAAAGTAATGCAGACCACGCAATACAGAGCGAATTGATTTCATTTCATTGGAATCATTCACATCAATAATTTTACTGTGCAATCTGATTCGCTTATCGTTATGAATCGAATGCTCCTGACTGGTTAGCATATAGAAATACGAACATATACCATTCTGAGTACGAACACCCACAGTACGTTTAGTCGCAAAGCTATATACGGACAAGGATTGTTTATATTCTTTTTGATTGATAATCGCCGTATGGTACTGATGGTGCGGTACCTCATAGACACGACTGTTATCACTGGTTTTTAAGCTCAGTGCTGGGATCGTATCAGACTGGAATGGATAGAAATTCATATTCGGGAACAACTGATCAAGTTGATCCAAAGCACTTTCACTTTCATGAATCAAGTTGCTGGTTTCAGTCTTACCGATCTTACGCTGCGCAAAATGGTGTGAAAGCAATACAACATCTTCAAAACCATCTGACTGCAGTTTTTCGATGATACGGTGCATCGCCTTACTTGTTCTCAGATTATCTTCAGCAACTGGGGCATGACTGACCTTCTGTAGTGATAAGCGACCTTGTTTATCGTTGATACGCTCAAGTGTATAGACGTAGCAGATGTAGCCATAATCTGGTTTAAGAAGTAGCAAATCCTTCTGATGCTGATACTTAAATTCCACATCATTCTCAGGTCGAGAGTTATAGCTAATACAGGCAATTTTATCCTTAGTGCCCTCAAATGGGATGATGATTTCTGAATATCCTGACAGTGCTTCAATTGCAGCCTGAATACGGTAAGTCACTGTTTTATCCATTGCGAGGTTCACCGGGGCACAAACTCGCTCACCATTTTGATTACCATAAGGCATAGGATCTGGTTGATACTTAAGGCCCTGTACCTTCACAATAGCATTATCATTGTTCAGCAACTTCTCAAGGGTATAAGCGGTTGCATACGCTCGTTTACACTCAGGATTAAACCCACCTTTTTGGATCTTTTTTGATTTCCTTTGAAATTGGGCTTTTTCTTCATTCTCATGTTCATCAACTGAGTCAATTCGCATTACAGGTACATATAAGCGCTCTTCAATACCCAGTTGATTTTTTACTTCTTTAATCAGATGTTTAAGGAATAGATGAATCGCAATCGAAAAACATGACGTACTGATGATCAAAGCATTTTCTTTTTCATCCAAACATAATTGAGCATGGCCGCCTTTTAGGTCACTCAATCGAAATAGCTTAGATGAATAATGAATCATGACCTTGTATTTAGATAACAAGTTGTCATAACTTAAGCTATCAGGATGATAAAAATGTGGCAGCCCATTGTCGCTGACCTTCTTGTTGGTCGGCACCATCAATACTGGTAAACAAGGAATATTCAGATTACGAGCGACATCAAATTGATCTAGGTCGGTATTAGGATTCTCAATCGGTACCAACGTTCGAATTTTCAGTGTGGAATTAAACTCAATCTCGCTTAGGGCTTTACGAGCATAATCATTCTTTCGAATGATTTCGTCTTGGCTCATTTTCGCCAATTTTTTACGGCTAGCATCCACCATCGAGATGTAGCTGTAAAAGTTCGATTCTTTACCCTTAAATATACTAAAGAACTGTTCCGAATCTTCACCAATTGAACTCTTGAATACATCTAGATTCACAATACTTGGAAGGATGTAGAGTACGGTTTTAAGACTACTATCCTTTTCCATCTCACTAATGATGGAATCCAGATTCGCTTTTAGCGCCGTAGTGATCGTAGACGTGATCGCCTCCATTCGCTCATGCATTTTTTCGGTATTGAGCTTTTCGTCTAAGATACGAGTAAGGTTAAGTCGGATTTTTTGAGGATTCTTGAATGCATCAACCAGTTTATTGAATGCCCCTTCAAAATCTGAAATCTTCATGTCTGCCCCAGATAGGACGAAGTACATCATAATGAGCTGGAACATCTCTACTTGAGCAACACGATCTGAGCACTCTTTGCTTAATCGTTCTTCAGAAATCGGCTGACCTTTATCATCCACAATATCCTTCAGCAGCAATGCTTTATTGATAGTATGCAGACGAGCTTCATATGCAGTCAGCATGGTATCCGTGTCCGAACGATATCCTTTGCCTGTCTTATAATTGATCCGCAACTTAGAGTTAAAGGAACTTACCTTTTCCTCTTTAACAAACTCACCATTCACCCGAAAGGCATAAGTGACTTCACGTTTTAGAGAGAGCCCTTCCTTATCCTCATGACGACTATCATTTATTTCAATTTTTGGTTTTACCCAAATTGGTAATGCGTCTGTTGCATTTACATAAGCTAGTAATGCATTAAAATCAACTTTACCTACAGCGCCGTAGATAGCACCAAAATCAATGCCATAGTCTTTAATGGCTTCAGTCGTTTCATCATTCCAAGGTGCAATTCGATCACCGAAAATCTCAAAAAAAGCGACTGCTTTACGGATATAAGAAACAGCAGCTTCACGTTTAAATTCATTTCGTTCATTCTGCTCAATGTGATCAGCAATGATCTCCATTATTTTAAAGCAATTTCGGATACGTGCTCGTGGTAGTGCTTTAGTTTCTACAAAATGAAGTAAATTTTGGATGTCGTTATTTTCAACTGAACATTCAGCATCAAGAATTTCCTCCATACGTTCAGCAACCTCTAATGGCATCTTTTCGCCAGCTGAGTAGGACTGTTTCACGATGGCTTTAATAGCATCACGAACTTCTTTCACCCATTTAGGTTTGCTGAGTTCTTCCGTTACAGTAAACAGTCGCAATTCGCCATCTTTTGCTTTTAAGTCGTTTGTATATTGCAAAGAAGCTACTTTAGATTGTCCTTTGACTTGCATAGGATACTGAGAATTTTTGGCAATCACTGGATCAGAATATTTGAGATCGCCTAAGAATTGGTTGAGAAAATTCAGTGCCATACCTGTCGGAGCATTTTGAAGTACTTGCTGAACAATTTCAGACATCACTTGGTCTAAATCACGATAGGTCTGGGCAGTTTTAGCTTCAGATTCCTTATCAAATAAAGTGCTTATTCTGAGTTTTGAATCTTCAGGTAATAATTGAATATCTTTGATGATGTTATAAATTGGCTTTGAATCGTTTTTAGTCCCGATCTGCTTAAATACTGCAGACACAAAAGCGGTGGCATCAAAATGCAAATTATGAGAAGGCCCATAATAATTGAAGAAATGATCTGATTGATGGTTTTTAAGAGTCCCCACCATGGCTTTTAATAAAGGGGAAAGAATTATTTTAGGTGCGAGTGTACTTAGTTCTGTACTAGAACCATTGTTATTTAATTGCATTAAGTTTTTCCATGATAAAGTTGGCACTAAGAGGTCTTTTTATATTTATTAAATATCAAAATCCTCTGTCTGAACTTTGATCATATTTTTTTTAATTAAGAATGTAAATATAAGTTATTTAGAGATTTCTTAAATCGCCACACATATCTTGATATTATGGGAGTAATTAAATCATATTGATAACCATAATTTTCTATATAACTTGGAAACTTGTACAGTAAAATGACTTCATAAACAGACGCGGATTAAAAACCATGGAATCCTCGGTAGCCTATAAATAACCGAAGTTATAAGTAGAGGTTAAGCAGCCATTAAAGGTGATCTTCCTTTGTTAGCTTGTTGTGGTCTTTCATGATTCGAATGCCACACCCAATCAGTTATGTAGTCCTTGTGTCCTGCCATTTTTCAATAGCTAATCGTTTGAGAATAATCAATAGTGCAAATTTATAATGACCACTAAAACTCTCCGACTATAGAACCAGTTGGATATTTTTTAAGAATTTCAATTTTTTTGAGCTGTAAGAATAAAATCAGGCATGTTTTTCCCAAAGTATATTCAGCCATTTTTCTTGTCGATCATGTCGCTGATCTACTGTAATCCACTGTTTTAATACCCTAACCCCATTCAACTGGTCTAACAATTCCTGAGCCTGCTCTTCATTTAAGTCAGTAAACGCCCTACCGCCTTTTTCTCTATCTGCTGTTCCATATTTAAAAGACATATAGCACACACCGCCACGGCGTAATGCAGCATGAATACGTTTTAAAACATCAGGGAGTCTATTACGAGCACAATGTAGTAAAGAGGCACATGCCCATACCCCATCATAAACATCGTGCATATCAAGCTCATAAAAACTTTGCTGCTGAACAGCGATACCAGTCAGTTGGCTCGCTCGTTCGACCAATACTTCAGAATAGTCGATAGCATCAACTTGATAGCCTTTATTTTTAAAAGCCAAACTGTCACGTCCTGAGCCACAGCCTAAATCCAGGATGCGTGCTGAATCTGGCAACTCAGCTAAAAATGGTTGGTATAGGCTTTCCATATCCACATACAACGTGGCTTGTAAAAATTGATCTGCGTATTGGTTGTAATAGTCTATTGTTTTCATATTGGTTGCTTAGGCTAAAAACTAAACTCAGTCTACTAAAAAACAAAAAGATAAGGGAGCATTTGCTCCCTTATCTTTTTAGTCAAATAAATCTGCTCTTACTTCTTCCAAAGCACGATCTGACTTAAAACGATTACATATCGGGTGAATAATTGCTCCATTTTCTAAAACACCATAACCACCTTCTGCTTTCGATTCTCGATGATCTACCTCAGTCGACTCAAGGTATAGAGCACTATCACATACTTCACAATAGCTCCATGTTTTCCTTTCCTCACTTTGATAAAGATTTCTTTTGGTCGCGAGTGAAAAATTTAGAGGTTTTTTCTTCTTTGTTAGTCTTACTGATTTCACAAAGCTCACAACATCATCCACAATGCTCTCATCATAATCACCACCAAAACGATCAAGGTAAAAAGCATTAAAATTAATATAATCAAATGATTGACTCATTGAAAGAATGACGGTGTTCAAACAAACTTCATCTTCAAAATCTAAATCCATATTGAGTCCAATACAGATAAAGGCTTGATACACGTTCTTCAATCGCTCATATGATCTGATCCCGCTACCAAACTTACCGACAGTTTCTTTGATCGCTACAGGAATTTTTTCAATTAAACTTTCAACACCACGGCGTGCTCGGGTAAAACCAATAAAATCTAACTTCTTATTCTGTATTTCAAAACAATCTTCTTCAATTTCAAAGACTATAGAGAACCAAGCCAAAAAGGATGTCACTTGAAAACGATTATCTTTATAAAAATATAGTTTTGGGTGTAAGCCCAAACTTGGAATCCGAATACTAATTGGTGGTGTAGCGATACGACACAGCACAACTCTAAGTTTTAGCATTAAATTTTCTACACGCTGACCTTGGTCTATATTCACAGTATTCTGACTAGTATCACCAAACATGATATTCAGGAGTTCATTGACCAAGCCGATTTTTTTACCGTGTGTTAAATCCGGCTCTAAAAGTATTATCTTAAAAAGATGATCATGAATTTGCTCACCCAAAGTGATCACTTCATTTATCCGCTCGTAATTCAGTTCAGCCAAGTTGGATTTATTATCGTTTATATAACAACACGCATAAATCACATAAAAAGCATCACTCCCCCTATTTTGTAAATGATATTCTTCATCTGGATCTAATCGTTTCGTATCCGAATTGATTGAACAAAAGGCTTTTCGAGCTTCCTCAGGTGTCCCAATGACTTCAATAAAATTAATTTTGGTTGATTTTAATTTTTGCTGAAACTCAGAATCGCTACATAACTCTTGAAAATCAGCTAATCCACCTAATCGATTACGAATCTGACGAATATCTCGTTTTTGTGGTGCCGTGAATTTCGGGGCTCCTATTACTTGCTCATCAATAAAGTATCTTTTGATCCAAGCATAGATAATTGAAATCCTGTGCCCACCATCGATGATATAAATATTACCAGCAGCATCTTTCCAATAGCGAACGCATAAATTGACATTACGATCATTCAAACAGTTTAGAATAAACTCCTGAATTTCAGCAGGGCTCCAACACTCTGTGGAGCGTTGATTGTCTGCTTTATATAGTTTTTCTAGAATCTCATGGTTGGCGAAGTCATAAAGTGATATTTCAAAGTTATGGTGCAGATTTGAGTGCGACATTTCGTCAAGCACCATCATTTTTCTTTGAATAATATTGGTTAAAAGCTTAGTACGGGCCATTTTATTTTCTCTAGGCAATACTTCTCTATATCTCGTAAGATTACGAAATTTATAAAAGTAAAATTAATTAAACATGACGAAAATTTATTTCGAAAATTTTATTCTTTAAGAACAGAAGAAATAGCTTGGAGAAAATAAAGGATATTATAGAAAGTGTTCATGTCTAGTTCCTGTAGTAATTAATTACAAACAAGCTTCCAACTTTTCCACGAGATGGAGGCAAGCCAAACAGGGGTGGAAATACCGTACTACAGAAGACGGCCAGTCATAGACTGCCCTGCTTGGCCTACCATTACGATAGACTAAACATAGTTAACGCAAAAAACCGCCAAAGCGGTTTACTGCTTCTGTAGTAAATTCAGGTTTCCACGCCTGGTCACAGATTTTGCTGTAACATCTTTATCTTATGTGCATAAATTCAATTGGTCAAATTTTATGATTAATATTTGATCAATTGATTCAAAAATAATTACCTATATTTTTAGAGGCTTAAGAATACAGATGAGTATCTTATAATTTCTAATATTTAGTTGATGTAAACTTATTCGAATGAAGATGTATATATTTGAACGGCGTATTTTAATAAGGGAAGTAGATTGAAACTGCAAATTTTATCGGATACTCACAATTCTAAATATTCAATATCAGAGCAAGCTGATGTCATTATTCATGCTGGAGATTTTTCTAATCGCTTAAGTGGTGCAATTGAGTTTGCCGAAAAATGTAAATCTCTGAATAAAAAATTTATCTTTGTTTTAGGTAATCATGATTACTACAGCTCTAACTACAATTCAATCGTAGATTTCTTGAAAGAAAATTACCCTAAAAATTCACTACTTGATGATAACCATATCAAAATACGAGATAAAATATTTGTTGGCGGCACATTATTTACGAACTTCCGCTCCAATTCCCCACTTACATCTCCTAGCGTACTTTTACAGTCTCAAAAAGATGCTGAACAATCGATTTATGATTTTGATCAAATCATGATTGGCAGTGAGCATCGAACGATAACTGCTAATGACTACATTGAACTATTTAAAAAATATCATCAAAATATTATGCAATTTAAGGATAAAGATAATGTGATTGTCATTACGCACTTCCCGCCTCATTTAGCTTGTCTTGATCCATATTGGGGTACGCATCCTGTTGCATCAGCCCTCAATCCCTATTTTATTAATGACCTAGATGTAAAAGGCTTCAAACTTTGGATTTCTGGACATACCCACACATCAGTGGATACTATAGTCGACGGATGTAGATTAGTAATCAATCCTTTAGGTTATCCACAGGAGCAGGGAAAAAATGGATTTAGAGAAAATTTGATCATCGAAGTTTAAGTTGTCATACTTGAGTTGAACCAATCTAAATCAACTCTAATATCAAAATTCCTGTAGAACTGATGATTTAGATTCTTCGCCATGAATTAGGAGAAACTCATGTCAATTCATTTAGATTCAGAAAATGATAGAAGGAATAAACTTTCAGAACAAATGCTTAAAGATCTACTCGAGATCAATAAACTTCAAGGTAATTCAATTAAAAAAATGAAAGCAGATCAAAATGGTGTCTTTTACGTGGAACAAGAAATATCTATTGAGCAGTTCCTAAAGACACTCTGAGCTTCTCTCACTAAGATCACATCATAACTTTTAATGTTAATTTAAAAACTTAACCAAATTGTATCACCTGTAGTTGCATACATAGTCTCAGACGTTTGTTTTAAGATGTCACACTCATCAATTTCTATTGATAAATCATCACACAGAGTATGATCACTATCTTTAATAGAAATTTCATGCGACTGAATGACTACAGCATGTTGAATCAGTTAAATTTTATCTTGCCTTAAAAGTTGCACACCTCGTAAAGGAAAACTGGAAGAAGTATTTATAATAGGCTGACTCATTTTTCACCAAATATTTTTAGCTATTCATTTCGCTTTCCTAGGGCAAAATGGTGACGAGCTAAATAGGTTTAGGAAAAGCATTCATATTGATGATCGGCTTAAAAACCTCTTATGTAACCCACCATAAAATGGGCAAAATAAAGCCTATAAGAAATTTCAGCACTTTATAACAATAACTTCTTACCTATGAGAATTCAGGTTCCCTACGCATGGTCATAAGTTTTGCTGCAACAATTTCATCTTATGTACAGAAATTAATTTGTTCAAACCAATATGCTTAAAAATACAATCACATAACTTTATCAAAAACTCTTTCAGTGATAAAAAAATTAAATAATTTAATTTGAGCCTTTATTTAATATTTGGGGTGAATGCTCTTTGATCAACATAATTAAATACTTCTCTACGGATTCATAACCTAAAGCAGAAGCCGCATTTTTAGCGAGTTGCATCGTAGTCAAATCTATTTCTAGAGTAATCAAATCTGAATTATCTTCTGACATTTTATATCCCTACTCAGTTATAAAGTCTATATAGAAATCACTAAGCTATGCTTAAAATCATGGTCAAATGTAACGTCATCTGATCCTAGCCAAAACAATGGGCAACGATTCGCTCTAAAGCTAACATAAAGTTAACTTAGGAGATATAAAAATGGATAAACACTATGGTGTCTTTTGCGTGGAACAAGAAATATCCATTGAGCACTTCCTAAAGACACTCTGAACTTCTCTCATTAAGATCGCATCATAACTTTTAATGTAAATTTAAAAACTTAACCAAATTGTATCGCCTGTAGTTGCATACATAGTCTCAGACGTTTGTTTTAAGATGTCACATTCATCTATTTCTATTGATAAATCATCACACAGAGTATGATCTCTATCATTGAGAGAAATTTCATGAGACTGAACGACTACACCATGTTGAATGTGGTTAATTCTATCTTGTTTTAGAAGCTGTTCGCCACGGTAGCTAGCACGCATTTGATTTAGAGCATGTAGACGCCTTTCATTTGTAGTCATTATTATTTTTCTAGACAACAGTTATCTCCTTGCTGTTTATTTGAAATTAAGACTAACAAATTACGACATAAATTGAAATTAGGTATGATCTAGCTATCCGATAATCCCCCCTTTAAAATCACAGCGATGAAATAAAGTTTGATCATTGTATTTAAAATCAATCCTCTAGAAACTAAATTATATTTCGATCAGTTCTAATGACTTTCATAGGAAGATAATGAATTGCATTTAGTATCAACCTGAGATAATTATCTTTTATTACTTCATCTTGATGCTTTTTCACTGAGGATTCAGCGGTTATGTTTGCTCTCTCTTTAGAAGCAATACAATCTCACCTAATATTCACCTCACTTTACAGGTTGCCCAATGTCTGGCTCTTCAACACTCTGAAACGAAGATGAACTACTCATTAAAATTAAAGAATACCCTCTTCTGAGTGCCAATTCTTTATTAATTTCTTGCTCAGCTATACTTGTCTCGCCGTGACTTTTTATGTATTCAGCGCGTTTTTGTATAAATGCTCGCTCACGCTCTCGAACGTTGGAATTCACCGCTGTATTTTCTACTGGGCGAGTAGCTACATAATTATAGCTAATCACTCCGAAAAGTACGATTAAAAAGAAACTGAGTTGCTTCTTTACACTTCTAGTCACAAATCATCCTTTTATATCCAGTTCAGACTGAAGTTATCGTGTACTCACACTAATAAATTTAAAAATTAGAATGGATAAGACACTATAAGGGTTAATCACTCATCTCTAGGATTGAAATCTTTAAATTCATCAGCATTGCTGGCAAATTCAATAAAAAAGTTATGCCATGCAAATAATGACTCTAACTCCTGTTTATTTTGAATCGGCTTAGGCAACTCATATCCAATGATCCAGTATGGTGCTGTACAGCAAACATGCTCAGGTATAAGGACTTGCTGTAAGGCTTTTTCAGCACTTACTAAATATAAATTATCGTTTAAGTGGACAATACTCCCTTGCAAAGCTTCTTGAATACAATGATCTGCCTCTATATACGTATCCTTCATTTAGTTCGCCTCCATTTTTCAATTAATGGGATTTCTAAATCTGTTAAATTATTTAACGCTGAGATTACTATTTCAATTGCATCACACCATTTGACAACTCTTGTATACTACCTAAAAAATTCAAAAAATTGATTGATTCAAAATTTCAAAATACGTAAGTTGAGTGGAAACGTTATAAACATCAACCTGAATATCAATATCCATGGCGCAAGCTCCACATTAGAATATTGCTACAACCTTCCTAAAAGGCACTGCTCACAACAAATAATATCAGGTACTCCCCCTGGTGATTTACTAAATCACATTTCATCTGAGGAGCACATTGAATCCTTATATACCGATGGGGAGTCTATGATACGAAATGCTACAGACAAGTCATTTTAGATCGACTGGCACATACTTGTACTCTGCTAAAAAAACATAGAATCATGGAAAGATAAAAAATAGAGATCTTTATAAGTAAATGAATTCTTAAAAACATTCAAACTTCTAGGAAGAACATTCTGGAAAAAGTAGTCAGGTGATCATCGCAAAAGTCTGATGGAAACCAAGTTGGGTTGCATCAAATTATTGAAAGAGTTATATCTCTAATTTATATTTTTTAGAGTAATTCCATCTTTCTATTCTTTATGTAACCACAGCACTTAGGTTTTAAACAGCATCCTACTAAATAAATTAAAAGCTAGAATCATCCTTTTAAAAATACCAAAAATTTTCAATCAATTAAAATCAACCCCCTAAAATAGATTTTCACAACCATAAAAACTCCATTTACTATAAATTAACACTTAATCCAATTGATCACATTAAAACCAATAAAATACTTTATTTAAATGAACAATAATTTCGAGATACCTCTATTAACTTTAACAAAGATTAAATATTAAAAAATTTCTCAAAAAGATTTGCATTTCTGTCTAAAACCACTCAAAAATGCTAAAAATGGGGGTGAAATCCCCCCCTAAACTTCCCCATTTTTGAGCGCAAAAAACCAGATTATCTGCAAAGAAATACTAAGAAAAACCAAGTTGCAAAGTTAAAAACAATATCCATATGTTTTCAATGTATTTTTTTTGATAAATTTCCGTTCATATGCTAAACCTCTGATAGAACCTCTCAGCACTCTTTTTTGATACTCTCAGCACTCTTTCATCTTGTAAAAGACGCTTTGCAACAGCATCTTTTGAATAAAATTATTATCTTTTTTATTCCATATTTTATATTTTTTTATTTTCTCCTCTCCGATTTTTACATTATTAAATTCACTCGGATCATATTTATCCGATTCAAAATTATCTGAATCTTTTGAATAAATTTTATTGATAAAATCTAAGAATCTTTGATAGTCAATCAAGTCATTTTTAGATGATGCCTTAAAGTTCAAAATAGGACGATCTTTTTCAAGTGAAATTTTATTTTCTAAACAATCAAAAAAATGTTTAAGATCTTTCTGGTTTACATTTTCATTTAAGTTAAAAGGTTGCTCAATCTCATAGAGAGTAGACCATGTCACCATTTTACTCCAAGTAAAACCGATAATATCCTCATGATTAGCATCATTTTTGAAGTGATTTGTATAGAGAGAAAACGGCTGGCTGATCGATTGAATGAACTTCAATACTTCAGGATCGATCGTTGCTTGTTCTTTTTTTTCCGACCACTTCTGGTATTCATCTAAAAATGTTTCACGGTATAAAAACACTTCCTGCTGTTGAGGCTGCTTCTGCTTTTTCTTGCTCTTTAATGCAGAAGTTTGAGAATTATTTTCTGTGTGTGAATGAATCTTCTTCATCAATTTTAAAATATCTCTTTCATTCGACTGAAATTCAACTTTGAAATCGCGATGCATCAACTGACTATCGCCTAATAATGCCTTGATCAATTGAGGTGAATATTCACGGTTTGCTTGATAAAACATGTCAGCAATCAGGATACTCAGATGATGCAGATAATGTCTTGCAGTGATCCGAATGTCTTCATGCCCCATCAGATGCGCAAGTCGAGACCAGGCTTGTGCACTACGCGATGAAGCATCCTTCATATTGGGTAAAATGTGCTTTTTAAGCTTACGCCCAAACTCGGAATCATAGTCAGTAAAACAACGTACCAGTGCTATGCTGCCTTTTAAAAGGATAGCCAAATGTGAAGCGGTACTATGCCTGAAAGCATGAAAGGTATATTGATGATCGTTTGTCCCTAATACAGTATTAAACAGCAACTGGGTAATTTTTGATAAATTTGTACTGGATAAAGGTTGTTCACCCAGCATAAAGAGCTGTTTGATTTTTCTATTGCAGACTGCTGCAGTCGCTTTAGAGCCAGGTAACTGGTTTTGATAAAAGCGACAAAATCCTGTGAACTCGTCCGGTGCTAAAAAATGAACTAAATCAAACTGACGCGTGGCATTATCACTTTTCAGATCACGCTCAGAATTTAGACGAATCCTAAGGGTGAGATCATCAATATCACCCATTGTTTTTCTCATTTTATGGTCAGATCGATCGTCTTTCTGCTGATCTAAAGCGGATTCAAACACATAATAGAACTGTCGATTGTCAGGATGTTTTCGTAACTGCGGAGATACAAAATCATCGATACAGATCCCGGCAGCTTCATCAATACGCAAGCCCAGTCTAAATGCCAATGTATAGACCCATTCTAGACAGGTTGCATCCTGCTCAGTCAGCCCCAAAGCTTCTGGGTATTCTCTAAGAATCCGTATCATCAATTGAAACATCTGCGGACTAATGAGTCTGGTTTTTAAAAATAAACCGTCACTTTGACGTTCATATAAATATTGCACAATCGGTGCACGATGATTCTTGACTAAGTATTGGTGAAAGGCTTTCAGCCGATCAAAGGCATAACCCGAGGTATTGTATTTTTTATTGTTGTTGGTTTGGGCGGTCGTTTTATGATTTTTCTGATCATTCAGCAGTTTTTCTTCAACAATCGTGCGATACATTTCCTCAAACTGCTCTTCAGTGGCTGTATCTAGATTGATCTGTTTCTCTAGAACATAACAAAGTAAGTCAAGCACGAAACTACTATAGTAACGCTTGATCGTGGAGACTTTAATCGCTCCTTTCCCCTCCTGATAAGCAAATTCGTTTTTTAACCACTGACACACACGTAAATGTGCAATAGCCACTACATAATCCAGGTACTCGCCATTTCCAGCCTCATACGCAGATTTATAGTCCTCAGATTTATATATTTTTTCTTGGAGTTGATCCGCAAGCTGTTTGGGTTTGATATCCCAATGAAAAGATAAAAGCCAGGATTTCAGCTCATGGCGTTGACCGGTTCGTCGATCATGAAATGTTTTGACTGTAACTGTAGGCATCTCCAATTCTAAAAATTGGTTATTTTTGCCAAGGTTTCTAATTCTGGTCTGAATGGTTTTCCAGTTATCGAGTTGATCATAGAGCTGTGTATACTGCTCATAGATTAAAGGCGAAGTGATGATCTGATTGTTCAGTACACTGGTACTTAACACATCCAGATTAGGAATCTCTTGCCACAAGACATAATCCATATGCTTAAAAATGGCAAAACCGGTCTTTTCCAAGCCTTTTAAAAATAGCTTCACGTGATTAAGCTGTGCAAATGGCTGATCCTCACGTCCTTTTCTAGAGTCCCCCTCCTCCGCCATATTCAGTACAATGTTTAAATGGATTTTAAGTTTTTCTAGCAGTAAGGCTTCAGGCTGATTCCCCGTTTCAATTTCACTCTGTTCTTTTTCCCAGCACAGCAATGGCGAAGTGCTTTGTAATTCATGCCCTTGCGATCTATTAATTAGCTCCTGAATCCGTCGATAACATAGCATCGCAAAGGCATTGAAATAAATGTTTTGGGTTTGCCATAACTCCGCCTCTTCTTCGCCATCCTGACGATAGATGTTGCCATACTTTGTCGAGGGCAACGTGTATGAAAAGACATAAGCTTTTTGAACCTTTTCGTCACCTGAATAGATCGGAAGCAAGCCACTATCCAGGTTCATATGAAAAATCGCATCATGAATGGCTATCAGTCGTTCAGGTTGCATGCATCCCTGATCAAAAATTAATGAAATACACAGACATTCAAACAAGGTATTCACTAATTTTTGTTGCTCTTTAGCCGTAGAGTATAAGAGGATACCTTGAGTTTGTTGTTTGAGATAATCCGCCCAATTCACATACAGTTTTTCTTTTACCTCGACGAGCATAGTACCCTGCTGTAACTTTCGTCCTGAAAAAACGTTGTCTAGACGTTTAGATGTGTAGACTATCCAATCGGGCAACTTAATCTCATAGCTCTCGGCATAGGAAGGGTAATCCTTTTGCCACTGCTGGTTTTTCTCGTTACAAATCCGTTTCACTTGTTTAAAACAGAATTGAAGGTAATCTGCAGCATTGTCCTTAAATTTGGATATTTGGCAGAGCTGCTCTAAAACTGCTCTATGGATATTGAACTTGTCCAGAATTTGCTGATCAAGCCACTTAAAATCAATTTGAGCAAGGTCAGAATTTACATCTGTGTATGTAGCAGTGATCAGCTGAGAAATTTCCTTAAAAATGTCGGCGATTTCTCTTTTAATGGCATTTTCTAATTGCGTAACGAGTGATGTATCAAGCACAAGATGGTCCTTTAAAGCACTTCAAGCTTTGCGATTTCTAGTTTGTTGAGCAAGCTTTTAACTTGCTGCTGAATGTCGTGTTTGTAGAGATAAGGGCTTAATCCAGAAATGTGACTGAATCCCATGCTTTGCTTATCATGGGTATATAGCGTATTGTGAATGTCACCACTCAAGGCGAGATGATTTTTAGTGAAATGCCTTGGCCAGTTTTTATAAATCTGCACGGTCTCTTTAAGGTAATTCGTGACAAAATCAGCAGACATGGGCTGTAACTCCAAATGCTCCACGACTTCCGCAAGATTCACCTGACCTTTTTGGGACTTGATCCGAGGATGTGAGATGACATAGAGCATAAAACCATCGTTTTCCAATTTCACTTTAAAACTAGTTATCCCGAGTGTCTCGATGGTTTGCGTCAGATATTTTCGATATGCATTGAAATGATCCTGCCAGTAGCCTGTAACAGGAACAGGACGTCCTACTTTTCGTGAATCAGTTTTTTTATCATGCACATAAAGCAGTTGTGCCTTAGGATCGTAATGTTTGAGTAACCCCGGCATGCCGACTATTGGACGTACCGTCAGGCAGATTAAGGAAAGATGCCACATCCAAATGCTGTAAGCATTCAGCTTCTCGATCAGATTCGCTTGAGTATTGGCTAATGTGTTTTTGACAAAATGATAAAGCTGATTAAAAAATTCACTCGCGGCCTCTACAGTCCAGCATCGCTGACTACCAATACGTTCCTCACGATGAAAAATATGGCCAGGGTGTTCATTCTCAATCCATGGATCACCTTTTCTACGGTCTAATAGAACATTAATATAGCCTTGAAAATGCTGGTCGATTTGATCGATCTGACGCCCTTCATAGTTCCATTGCACGATATGATGAGTATCTCGATTAGCCAACAAGTGTGCGACTAGGTTATCACCAGTCTCCATATCCAGATAGAAATAGATTTGCAGCTCTAAAATCCCGCAGGTGATTTCACCAATCTGATGCTCTTTAAAGACTTCCCGCAAAAAATTATTGTACTCAATCACACAAAATTCAGGTTCCTCTAAAGCCTCTAAACTGGTGATCCAGGGTGCTGGTATGCGCCATTCTAGGGTTAAGGCCCGATTATAACGCTGTGCTTTATCTTGCATGGCACCGGAATGATTGGCATTCAACTTAGGATCGATCACCCAATAATAATGGATGACTTTTTTGACTGATTTTTTTTTAATTCTACCAATACCAATCAAATACTTGATCTTTTGAAAGACCGTTGGACTCAGACCGGTCAAGAGACACATCAGACCACACACAGCTAGAGCCGATTGATATGCATCATTTCTCGTATTTTCTTGATAACACTCGTGCAATCGCTGATATACCTCAGTTAATAAACTGGGTTTCAGATAAAGCGGATTAGTTTTACAGGCTAAGTCACGTCGCTGAATTCGCTTAGCTTGCTTTTCAAGCTGTTTCTGTTTGTCGTCAGAGAAACTCCCCTTCACCCGCTTGGCGATCTCATCCTGTTCAGGATCGACAACATTGGCCTCTGTATCCTGTTCCTTATCATCATTCTCCACATCAAACGAAGATATGCCAGAATGAGATGTGCGGGTCATGCGCTTTTGAATGTTGTCGATTAAAGCCTGAACATTGATTGACGATGAATTTAACTTACTATTGATGAGTTCATTACAAACAATAATGAATTGTTGAATATGGCGGCCGAGATTAAGCTGTTCAAAATCGTTTTTTATTGTTTTGCGCTCTAAAAGAGTTTTTAACTCATTGGCATTAAATTCATCCATCCCCTGGAGTTTTTGCGTGATGTCTGCATACAGTTGTTTATTTTCCTCAGCGTGAGAAAACTGCTTTTGCAACAACAGTTTTAAATCATAAAATACTGTATTGATTTTATTGTTCTTTTCACACTTATGTAAAATAACTCGTCTTTCTTTCTCTTCAGCCTGAGGCTCTAACAAGATGATTCCCTTCAGCATTTCGCACAAGACTGCAGTCAAAAGATAGGAATAGATGAATGCTGCTTTTTGTTGGTCGTTTAGTTCTCCTATAGATGCACTTTTAGCCCATTGAGTTAAGCCTGCCAATAATTTCTTTTGTGTCACCATCCGATTGTCTTTAATCACCACATGGATATCGTGAGCAGCAACATACAATTCCAGTACCTGCTTATCTTGCGCCAAGAGCTGATTCAAAATTTGTTTTTTGTCGCTCAGGGACTGATTTATCCATGCTTCCAATAATTTGGTTTCTTCGTCTAACTCTGACGATTTATCATTTTGACTCATAAAATCACCATAATTTTTTAGGGTAAAAATTGAAAATTAGGTTTTGCTCTAACTTGAGGTTCAAGTCTTTATGCAACTTGAAGTATTTTTTATAGGTGCTGGCACTCAATTGAACATGACGCTGCAGATTTGGATCCGATCGCATATGCTGTGATAACCGCAGACCTAAGGCTTCGGATAATTGAGTAAAAAAACAGGTAAACAGCACAGCATGCACATGTTTCTGTTTGTGCTTGTCGACCTGTTGCAGATCTAGAGGAATTTTATGGATTAACCATTTTAGGACCTCAAATTCATCAACGGCTTTATTCGATTTCGCCCCCGTGTTAAGAGTTCTTTTGATGTAAGCATCCAGCTTGTTTTTAAGATTCAAGATAAAACCTCGAATAAAGTCTGGTAAATCTAATATCAAAACTGCTCTGAGTTTGATCAGAACTTCAAATGATTTTTTTTGCATGTTGAAACCTAGTAAATAGGTATGAGCAATTAGTCCATACCATCTTCAAAATCAGTCTTCTTTTAAGCAAGCAAATTTGTAGACTTCCGCCTTACTCCAACGAAGAGTACGTCCATGTCTAATAGGATTAATTGGGCCATTTTCATATAAAGCCCACTTACGTAAAGTCTGTTCTGCATACCCTAAAAGCCTAGCTGTCTCTCTAGTGGTCAATAAAAGCCGATCATCTGTAATCGGCTTATGTTTATGCTTAAATGACATTTTTTTGTGTCCTTGTTGATTTAGAGTCATAACACCACAAATCAATTTGGAATAATACTTTGCAAAAATATGTTTTTCTTGCCAAATTTTCAGTTAAGATGAGTTGTACTTGAGTGAATCAGAGTGATACATGGGCCGCCCGCTAAGAACTAGGATAGATTTTGCAAAAACAATAAGTTGGTATGACTTTTTTTATAATCAGTTAGTAAGCTTTGGTAGATATAAAAATGATTATGATATGGAAAAATTTTTTTATGGATACCAAAAAGATCACAAGGTACAGAGCTTATTTAAAAAGTATAAATTTGGATTATCCACACCACAAAAATACCAGATAATTAATGTTGAATCTAAATGTATTGGTTCATCTCAAATTATCAACCATCCCCTGTGGAAAATTTTGAAATATCAAATATTTGATGAAGATCTTATATTATTAGAATTAGCTACTTTACCTCACTATATCTTAGAGTTCATTTCATCCAATGGACGTATTAAAGACTTTGATAAGAGTTGCTTAGAACATATAGCAAGCTATGGCTCACTCGACAGCCTATGTACATTGTATTTATTGCATCACTGGGGAGTAACCATTAATAGTACCGCTCTTTCTAATGATTGCTGTTCACTTCTCATAAATTCATTAGAGTTATTACTAAAAAGAAATCCTCACTTCCATCGTTCACATGTCTTTTTATTTGATGAATTATGTGATCAGATATTCCTTATGGAATTAAAAGGATACAGTCGACCACTCAAAATTAAATTAAATTGGCGAGAATACAGAAGGAAAAACTGGTCTAATGAAGTTAAAGAGATATCTACACAAGCCGAAGCAGATTTCCGCATTCACCCGAAACTTCAAGACTTCATTCCAAGCACAGATCCAAACCTAGTAGAACTATACAAAAAACTGTTTGTTTAAGTTGATTTCATCTGCTTACCATTTGCTTACCAGAATCTAAAAACAAAAAAACCACCTAGGATTAGTACACCTAAGTGGTTGTTTTATATGGTGGGCCCACCGTGACTTGAACACGGGACCAACGGATTATGAGTCCGCTGCTCTAACCAACTGAGCTACAGGCCCTATAAATACTGACGATAGAGTATTTTCGAGAAAGAATACTAGCGAAAATAAAATTGAATTACAAGAACTTTAACAACAACTTAGATTTAATGCATGTTTTTTGAACATTAGAGAGCGAATTCAGCGAATTATGACAAAGCAACTGTACTTTGCAATATCGATTACACCAAAATGACTAGTGATGATCTTTACGTTTATCTAAATAAACTTCCAACCCGCTCCATAAACAAATCAGCATAAGGACAAAGATCATCACAATAAATAAGGTCATAAACACGCTGCAATCCTTTTGCGCACTGTTAAAATTTTAAGCTCGTTGCTTAACCAAGACTAAAGTCTAAAACATTCAATATCGATAGTGAATATGAGTTTGGTTATTTTTAAAACAAATTAAATCTTATGCTATTGTTTTTAATAATTAATTTTGGATTTATTCATTTAATCACGAAGATAAGACACAAATTTATTCAGCCTACTGACTTTTTAAACTTTGGAATTATTACTGTAATAGTGGCACTTCTATTCAAAAACATATACGATAATGATAATTGTTATTACTTGAGCAATATGAATCATGGCTTTGAATGCACATCGTACTTTTATTCAAGTGAAGGAAAAAATATATTTAGGTCCCAACTATATTCGTATCATTTTTGACTGTGTAGATACGGATAAATTCAAACATACAAGTATTGGCGATAACAATAAAGTCTTTATTCCAAGACCTGACCAAAGTGAAATAGAGCTTCCAGATTTTGATTTTGATCAACGTAAATGGATCGTCAACAATCCTACCCTTATGCCAGAAATTCGCACATATACCCATCGTGATATTGATCTAATCAATAAAACTTTAACCATTGAGTTCGCAATGCATGGTACAGATACGGTTGCTTGTCATTGGGCTGATCGTGCGCAACGAGGTGATCAAATTGGTGTCACCATGTCTACTGCGACACGAGACTTGATTCCCACTGGGCTTCAACATTATCTGATTATTACGGATAGTACAGGTTTAGCTGTTACACAAGCAATTTTAAAAACATTACCTACAAGTAGCAAAGCTTATGTGATTGCAGAAGTACCAACTATCGCAGATCGAATCGAATTAAAAACACAAGCTGATTTAGAACAAATATGGTTATATAACCCTACGCCCTTGAAGCAAAGCTTATTGGCAGATGAGTTAGCGAAACATCCAGAGCTGATCAATCTACCGCCGAGTCGTTATGCACACATCACCGCTGAATTACAAGCTGTACGTGCTTGTCGGAATATTCTCAGAAAACAAAGTGACTGGGGGAAAGAAGATTGTTATGCATGCTCATATTGGCAAATTGGTAAAGCAGACAGTGAGCGATTTTCTAAAGTTGTTGATGATTGAAATAATGTTGTGAGTCCAATATCTCAATTGATTTATTACAGTGCAACTGATTGAAGTTCAAACAAAAGTCTCTATGCTCGTTCTCTGTGTAGAGACTTTAATCATTCAGTGTAAATTAAAATATCGGTGAATAGGCATCTGGCATAAATCAAAAAATGAGACTGGTTTGTGATTGTGAATCATTTCAACATTTCAAGTAATTTCCTCATTCAAAAAAGTACAAATTAATCATTATTTCATATTTAATGATAGAGCCAATTTATTAAAAACTCATACCGTAAAATATGACTTACCTTGATCAATAAAAGCGATGTAATGAAAATCTTGTTGAATAACAAAAATCTTTCGTTGAGCGAGCAGGCTTATAAAAAGCTCCGACCTAATAAAATAAAAAGTATCACAATCAATCTTCCAATTACGCTTTTAATATGTTCAAGTCTTAATCACAATATTTCATGGCTTTATTCTTTGATAAATTTAATTGTGTATGATGCAGTAACACACAAGAATAATTACGAAACTCGTATTCCTTAATCATTTTGTCCTGTATGAGCTCAATCCGAATCTGGGTTTCTAAATAATCTTTGAAAAAATCTAGCTGATTCAAACAAAACATATATTTTTGCTGATGATTCTCTAAGTTGTGCAAACTTGATTGATAAACTTTGCTTGTCAACACATCGTTTACATTTCCGTTTGCATATAAAAACACAATATCAAGCCTTGAGAAATCGTCAGAATTGAATATGGCTTGGGGCTTCAGCGCACATATATTTTGATTCACGCGTTCATATTTAAAATCTTGGATATATTTCTTTTTACATCCCTGTACAATCAAACAAGAACTTAAAATTATAATCAAACCACAATATTTCATCGATGACCTAAAAAATAATCAGTTGATATAAATAAATTGCTGGTTGGTGAGTGGAACTAAAACCTGTTTAGCATAAAACTCATTGAATATCTGTGTGGTAATTTCTGAAAATGGTTCATCTTTAAAATGCGGTAAAATTGAAAAATTGATCAACCCCAATCCTTGAATATCCTGTAAATAAGGTGCTTTTGAAGCATCGTCCATTGTTCTGACATAGTCTAAATCTTGTCCCAATACGATAGAGCCAGCGGAACTGCCTATATAAGGCTTTCCCTGATTGATCAACTTTGAAATAACTTTGTCAGCCTGAGATCGTTTTAATTCTTGTAAGAGATAAAAGGGATTCCCTCCTGAAACAAAGATAAAGTCATTCCGATTTAGCGTCGCTTCAATTGACTGAATGTCTTGCTCATCTATATGTAAAACGTCAACCTGAATGCCTAGCTTTTCAAAGGCTTTTTTATCATCTTCGACATAAAATGTAATTGATTCAGGCTTACTTGCAGTCGGAATAAATGTAACAGACTTACCGATTAGAGGCTGATCAATATGCTGTGCAAAATCCAAATAAACATCCGCAAAAGAAGCTGCTAGAAAAAGGTTTTTCATGATGAACGCTCTATTTTCAGGTTATATTAAAAAATATTGTTAATTTTTAAATAATTCAAAATCTTAAATGAAGACAATAAATCTAGATATTCAAATCAGTCCAACTTTATCATAGCACAGCAAAGCGACGGATTTTATGTAAAAATACAATGCTCAAATCAGTTTCTCATTCATATAGCGCCAATAACGTTTGGGAACATATTGAATATGAAGTTTGATATTTTTACGTGCCGAAATATTGACACTATTAAAATAGTCTTTCCAAAGTTGGTCATAAAGAATTTCATCGTCATCCAGTTCAATACTAAAATCCTGACTGGTCCCCTTAGCAATATTTTGATCAATCTCAAATACATTCATACTGACTTGATGAATATTTTTTAAGTCATAATAAATGCCAAAATTCCGCAACTCATCATAAATGAGCCAACGTTGATCTTGATATCTTGCTTTGAAGTGCCTTTCAATCAATGGAAGAACATTGAAATCAGGACGTACCAAACTTAAAAATAATTCATCTTTACACTTTTTGAAACGGACAAAAGCCTCCATACGGTGCTTCTCACGCCCCACTTGTTTCGCCCATTTAGAAACTGCAAGCACATCTGCATGACCATAATCAGCATCGACACGTCGATGTGATGAAAACACGTAGATACTCAAATTAAATAAATGTTGAAATGCACTTTCCTGCTCAGATAAAAAAGTATAATAAAAATTACGCAATGTATTAGATGAAACCTTTTGCTTAAATGCCTTCCACACGCGATCAGCGTGAATTTCATTAGACTCAACAAAAATCGTTTCATCCAATAAACTGGATTGAAGACTATTTTGGCTGGCTATCAAGACATCCAGCTCTTTAAACTGAAATGCACGAAACACACAGCATAATAAGCCAGTCATCGTTCCATCAAAAATATACTTTGCCATTTAAAATAAAAGGTCCAACTGTGGTGAAAGTTGTTGCGTATATTTTGATTGACCAGTTTGTAATATTTGGTGACGAATCTGACTCGGTAATTGATCCTTTACAAAGGCAGGCGTATCAGCACAACGGATAAAATGGACAGCACGATTATATGCAATACCCATTTTCTTAATTTGATCGATATGAATCTTCCCAAAACGTCGAGCCTGAATAATTTTTTTGGCTGAACGTACACCGATACCAGGTACGCGCAATATCATACGATACTCAGCACGATTGATGTCTACAGGAAATTGCTCAGGATGTCGTAATGCCCAACTCAGTTTGGGGTCGATATCCAAATCTAAATTCGGATGTTTTTCATTGACAATTTCTGTTGCCTCAAAACCATAGAAGCGCATTAACCAATCGGACTGATACAGACGATTCTCACGTAATAGTGGCGGTGCAGAACCAACAACAGGCAATGCTTTTTCTTGATCATTGATTGGAATATATCCTGAAAAATAGACCCGTTTAAGTTTAAATTCTTTATAGTGATGATCTGCCATGAGAATGATATCTTGGTCTGTTTCATTGTGTGCTCCCACAACCATCTGTGTGGTTTGCCCTGCCGGCACAAACTTAGGCACAGACTTTATAATTTTTCTCTCATCTTTAAACTGAATTAATCGATCTCGTACAATGCCTAAATCTTTTTGTACCTCATCATGCGTTTTTTCTGGTGCAAACTTTTTTAGCCCTTCTTCGGTCGGCATTTCCAAGTTAATACTCATACGATCAACATAAAGCCCAGCTTCATGAATGATTTCTTGTGACGCACCTGGAATGGTTTTAAGGTGAATATAGCCATTAAAATTTTCTTCTAGGCGTAGTTTTTTCACCACCTGCAACATACGTTCCATGGTGTAATCAGCAGATTTAAAAATTCCTGAACTTAAAAATAGCCCTTCAATATAATTTCTTCGGTAAAAATTAATGGTTAAATCCACGACTTCTTGCACAGTAAATGCCGCTCTTTTGACATCATTTGAGCGCCTAGAAACACAATAAGAGCAGTCAAAAATACATACATTGGAAAATAAGATTTTAAGTAAGGAAACACATCGCCCGTCTTCGGTATAGCTATGACAAATACCAGAACCAGTATTTCCAAGCCCTTTATCTTTGTTTTTACGTTGACTTCCACTGGACGAGCATGACACATCATACTTTGCAGCATCTGCCAAAATTTGCAATTTTTCTCTGATACGTTCTGTCATGACTTAAACTCAATTTTACCAATGAATTTTAGTCATTATATAAACTCTTAAGGCTGTAAAATATTGATCCAATGATCATCACGACATGAGCTGACGTATAAATTATAATCCATTATTTTTACAGTAAATTATCAAGTAAAACTTCTAAATGAAAACTAGAAATATACGATGAATTTAAAACATTTAAACATTGCCCATTCATGTTGATGGGCAAGCCTCAATAGTAAAGTCAATGTTCTTCTAAGCTTGTGCTGAAAGTGGCAGTCCGAAGATTCGATCAAATGACCAGTTAAAAATAAATGTATAAATAGGAATAATGACAATCAATGCTGCATCCAACAGGAATGCATCAAGAAAACTGATTTTCATCCACCACGCAATCAAGGGGATTAAAAATACAATTAAGGTCAGTTGGAAGCCAATAGCATGAACAATACGACGTTTTACCGTACGTTGACGTGAAAGCTGACGTTTTTCCCAAGCCTCAAAAATAAGGTTATAAATAAAATTCCAACTCACAGCAATGGTCGTAATAAAAATCGCCAATGGACCCGTATGACTCAATTGAGTCCCTGAAAGTAATGCAAGACCTAAAGATGAAATTGTCAATCCGATGATTTCATAACTACTCACATAAATCACTCGACGTTTAAACCCTTGCATATATCAATCTCAATTTTTGAAGAAAGGCTATTTTAATTTCAGTTATAATAATAGATAAAGATAATAGCTTTCAGTTGAGCTGATACCAAACTATGAATTTCACCAGTGAAAATATTGAATTGTTTGTCAAAGTCATTGATACAGGTTCTTTTTCAGCTGCCGCTCGTGCCCTAAATAGGGTTCCATCAGCAGTAAGCATGGGAATCGCCAATATTGAGGCTGAATTAGGCTTACAACTCTTTGAAAGAACACCAAGAAAAGTCATTCCAACAGCAACTGCACTGGCATTAGCTCCACAAGCTCGCATAATTTCTGAACAATTAAAACAACTCAGTAAACATGCTTATGAACTTTCTTTAGGTCTAGAAAGCATATTAAAAATAGGTGTGGTATCGGATGTAAATAATCAGAAGCTTTTGCGTGCAATTGATCAACTCGCCTGCAAATATCCTTTATTAAATATTGAAATCATTACTGCGCCCCAAGATGATATTTTACATTTATTGTACTCTGAGCAAATCAGTATCTGTTTGGCAGGTTCTGGGCAAAATATTAAAATACAAGAACATTTGCAATTGGTTAGTTTGGAAACCGTCGTTGCAACTATTTCTGCTCAACATGATTTAATCACTCACTACAACCACCCTATTTATATCGAAGATCTGATCAATATTCGTCAAATTATTGTGGCGAGTACCGATTTAGATATTACTGACTTAAGACCAGTAATTGGTGCATCTTACTGGAGGACCAATAATCTACAAACAGCTATTGATATGGTTGAAGCAGGTTTAGGATGGGGAAACTTTCCATATTCACTGGTCAAACCATATATTGAGGAGGGGCGTTTAATTCAAATTAATTTTAAAAATACTTATAACCAACTTTCTGTCCCGATTTATTTGATTTGGCTAAAAGATAAAGCACTCCCTAAAGCTACTCGAGAACTGATCGAATTGATCAGACAAAGTTTAGATCAGGATAGCTGCCATAATGCTTAAATTTAACGATCAAATATAGCTTTAAATAAAGTTGAGAAGTTTCTAAATTTCATCCTTCAATTACATGACTTGTAAGTAAATTTACAATACATAATCCACATTTATCCATCATTAGGTATATTGATTGAATGATCAAAACAGATAAGGCTTTGTTATGAATAATAAATTAAGGGTATTTACCTTAGTCAGTGGAATTGCGTTACTTAGTGTTGCTGCACTCGCTCATTCAGAGCATGAAAAAATCCCAACAGCTAAAGATATCAATCTAAATAAATACTTGGGGCAATGGCATGAAATCGCTCGCAAACCCCTCTATTTTCAGAAAAAATGTGATTATAACGTAACTGCTCATTATTCATTAAATGAAAATGGAAGCATTAGAGTGGATAATACTTGTTATAGTCAAGATGGAAAACTTCAGCAATCGATTGGGGTCGCTAAAGTACAAAATGCACCTGTAAATTCAAAATTAAAAGTTACATTTTTACCGAAAGCTTTACGTTGGTTACCTGTAGGACGCGGTGATTATTGGATTCTAAAAATTGATGAAGACTATCAAGTGGCTTTAGTCGGAACACCTAACAAAAAGTATCTTTGGTTACTCAGCCGTTCTCAAAAACTAGATCCTGTAGTTGTTGAAGAATATTTAAATTATGCACAACACTTAGGCTATGACTTAAAAGATTTAATTTACACCAAGCAAAAATAGTAAAGACTTGGAAAATTTATAAAGGCATGCTTGTTAAAACGGCGAATGAACAAAATTTCAAGCATCGAATTTTTATTCATTCAGCATCAGACTCGATTTTTTGCTTGAATACAATCAGTCTGACCATAAAAAATTTGACTTGGCATGCTCAGGACTTACAATACGCCTTTTAGATTTCCAGTATTACCAAAATCATGTCAAACGATCAAATCGAAGCACAAATTGTTGACTTAGACAATTTGCAAGAACACCGCGAAATTGTGACGTTTATGCGCAGATCGTCGCCGCTCAATACTTCACAACGTACTGCACTTGAGCAACATCGTGAGTTAATTTTGGAATACCCTGTTGGCGACTTGCGACAGCATTTTGAACATCCGGAACGCCCACTGACTGTAGAAATTGGTTTTGGTATGGGGCGTTCTTTAGTGTTGATGGCAAAAGCCAATCCTGAGCGTAACTTCGTTGGAATTGAAGTTCATGTTCCCGGTATTGCGCAGTGCGTTTATGAAGCAGGCATGGCAGAAGTCAAAAATCTTCGTGTTTTAGATGCAGATGCAATTCAAGTGCTTCGTGAAATGCCTGATAATAGTATCAATACTGTTCAGCTTTATTTTCCAGATCCATGGCAGAAAAAACGTCATTTCAAACGTCGTTTTGTGTCACATGATCGTATGCCATTGGTGGAAGAAAAACTTGAAATTGGTGGTACTTTTCATGCTGCAACAGACTGGGAACCGTATGCTGAATGGATGCTTGATGTCTTGGATAATCGCCCCCGCCTAGAAAATCTTGCGGGGAAAGGCAACAGTTATCCTCGTCCAGAATGGCGCCCACAAACTAAGTTTGAACGCCGTGGAATTGAATCAGGTCATAAAATCAATGACTTTATTTTCAAAAAAATCAACTAAATCAGAATTTCTTCGCCATCAAAAAAGCTGTAACAATCGTTACAGCTTTTTTTACGTCTTTTTACATCGTCAAGCTCGATACGGACTTGAATTTCGGGCTCAACACATTGTTCTGTAGTTTTGTTTGCATGTATTCAGCATATACAGACAATTTTTCATAAATGTGCTCAGAATAAAACATATCTTCAACTAAATTTTGCGCTCGATAATTATCATAAAGCCCTAATAAAGTTAAAATCCTCGCATTCATTTCAGAGAATTCTCGGCATAATGCCATATGCGTAGTATCTTTATATTTAAAAAGCAGTTGTTGCATATTTAAGTCATCTGCTTGGTATTGAAATGAGCTCTGTAGTTGATGATCCTGTGGGCGAATCAGAAAAATTCTAATTCTGAAATAACGCTCAATTTCATATAGTCCCTGGATGTCGATTGGATAATCTGTAATTAAAAAAATGGTCTGTATTTCAGACAATGTCAGCGCGTTGAACATCTCAAAACAAATAAAGTCCTGCTCGATTAATGCTTGATCCTGAAAATCAAGACGTAACTTTAAGCTTTCTAGGACAGTTTCATCTTTTTCAGTTAAATTTATGGTTTTTTCAATTTGATAATAAGGCTTGAGTAGACTTTGAAGTTGGTCTGTTAGTGGCGAGGTGTACAAAACGGTTTGATTTAAATTTGCCAAAATAAACGGCGCAAACAAATAGGCAAAATCTGTTTGTTTGGTGGTCATTTCAGATTGGATAATCAATATATGTCTTTTTTCAGAAAACTCACGCAAAACTTTGGCACGTAATAATGTTGCTTCAAAGTTAACAAATTTCTGATTTAAATGATTGATCACCGTCGTTGAACAAGCATGATCAGATAAAAACTGCGTAAGCACATTCAACTGAGCTGTCATAAACATTTCTCTAACTCACTCTCTACCACCTCAAGTAACAGTATTCTGAAAACAAATCATAAATAAATATAGCCACAAATATTTATAAAAAATATATAACAGATAGAGCTGAAACGATGTGATCTGTTATAGTTATTTCACAACTTGTCTTGAATAATGTCATGTATAAATCCGAACAACTGGCACATAGTCTTAAAGTATTGATTGAAAATGGGACATGGAAAGCACATGAAAAACTCCCTTCACTTCGACAGCAAGTTGAACAATCTGGACTCAGCCTAATTACCGTCATGAATGCTTATCAAGAACTTGAAGCGCAGGGTTTGATTTATTCAAAAGAAAAGTCTGGTTATTTTGTCGTTGAGCAAACTTCTCAACACAACCTACCAGTACATGTCGTCAATGAAACGATAGAAATCAACTCAGTGGTATTTAAATATTTAAAATCGATACAATCTGAAAATATCATCCCATTGGGTTCCGCATTTCCAAATAGCCAATTGTTATATTCAGCCAAGCTTATTCAATCACTAGGACAACTTGCAAAGCAACGGCGCAGTTATGAACAAACACCCAGTTTACCGCCAGGAAATTATCAACTGCGTAAAACTATTGCACAAAAATATGCCATGCAAGGTATCCCAACTGATCCCTCGGATATTGTGATGACTTCTGGTGGATTAGATGCCTTAAATCTTTCATTACAAGCGCTAACGCATGCTGGAGATTACATTTTATTGCAAGAAACCATGTTTTATGGCGCATGGCAAGCAGCTGAACGTCTCGGTTTAAAAGTGATTACCATTCCTGAACATGCTGAGCATGGTATTGATTTGGAGGCTTTTGAACAAGCTATTCTTAAATATCCCATCAAAGTTTGTATGATGATGTTGAATAGTCAAAACCCCATTGGTTTCACTGTAAGTGATGAGATTAAACTCAAGCTCGCCAAACTTCTGCATACTCATCAAATTTATCTCATTGAAGATGATGTCTATGAAGAACTCTACTATGGTCAAAAAAAACCGCTCCCAATGAAATATTTTGATCAGCAAAACTGGGTTCTACACTGCTCGTCTTTCTCTAAAACTTTGGGGGCAGGTTTTAGAATAGGTTGGGTCTATGCAGGAAAATTTTCTGAACATATTCAACACACTCAATTAATGAGTACACTTTCAGTCAATTCATTTATTCAAAATGCCTTGGTCGAATATTTATCTCATCGCCATTATGAAAAACATCTAAAAACTTTACGCTCAACTTTACAACGTTATAAAAAGCAATACTTTAATTATCTCAAAGCCCATTTACCTGCACAATGTCATGTGAACTATTATCCTTCAGGGTATTTTTTATGGATTGAACTACCCGCACGAGTCAATAGCAATGATGTCTATCATCAAATGTTGGAGAAAGGCGTCAGTATTACACCGAGTAATTTATTTAATATCACAAACCAACAAAATAATTTTATTCGAATCAATTGCTCTTTTGAATTAAATGAAACATTTATTCAAGCACTTAATCATTTAATTACGATCATTGAAGCAGCACTAAAAGACTAATTTTTATAACAGATGAAAAGTTTCGCAGCTCATCTGTTATATTTTTTTTCTAATTTTTTGTATCTACGCGATATCAAGTTATGTCGTCATAATTCAATCATATTAAGCAGAAAGAGATTTTGCGATGAATGATGACAAAAGCCCTAAAAAACCACAATATGCGGATAGTTCTATTTCGGACAAAGCCTTTAAACGAATGATTATCTGGTTTTTTATCTACTGTAGCCTATTTTGCATCGGAGTCATCGTCACCATTGGTGCAGATCACGCTGCTATCATTAAATGATGAGCCATTTTAGTAATCAAGTTACAGCAAACACTCACTTTACTCCAGTGAGTGTTTTTTTTGTATTTGTTGACTAAGTAAGCTATAGACACAGCTTAGATCCAGACGTCCTTGTTGTTCCAACATATTTTGATGCATTTTTAAAACGTTCCTATCACCCCGCATTGCAGGTCCTGTTTGCATGGCTACGGGATCATTCTGGGTCGCTTTATGTGCGGTTTCTAAAATCAGCGGATACAACAAGTTAAAATCAACATGTTGCGCATCAACCACTTGTTTTGCCATGTCATAACAATAATTACTAAAGTTACATGCAAATACGGCTGCCAAATGTAAACTCAAACGTTGTGCT
Source organism: Acinetobacter sp. Tol 5 (assembly GCF_019702905.1). Taxonomy (NCBI): domain Bacteria; kingdom Pseudomonadati; phylum Pseudomonadota; class Gammaproteobacteria; order Moraxellales; family Moraxellaceae; genus Acinetobacter; species Acinetobacter sp. Tol 5. The sequence goes on from NZ_AP024708.1 coordinate 2,738,354, forward strand.
GAAGTATAGTGATAGATACGCTCACTTAGGCTATTGGCTAACCCTGTCAGTATTGCCAAATCCTCAGATAATTCAGTTTCAATGAATAAAGGTGTCGTTTTCCACTCAACATTACGATCAAAACTAAATGTTTGTAAGGGATAAAAAACCCCTGATTTTTGATGAAACTCGGTCAAAACTTTCAAATTGGTACTACCAGAAGTATGTACAATCAGAACTTCAGTCAGCTGAGAATGAACAGATTGAATCACTTGTGAAATGGCTTGATCACTGACAGCAATCACCAATAGATCAATTTTAGGATCAATATGCACTAGCCGTTCTATCGCTTGTGCATTTACTTGAGATGCTAATGTTTCTGCGTGGATTAAATCACGACTATAAATCTGTACAATATCATGTTGTTCTGACAATTTTCGTGCTAAATGAGTCGCAACACGACCTGAACCAATGAAACTAATACGCATAGCAACATCTTAAATTTAAATTGGCTTACAGCATGCCAATAAAAAAGGGATGAATCAATTCATCCCTTTCTTTATATTTCAGAAAAATGATCTGAATATATTTAGTTTAATTTAACGCGTTATTGAGATAAATAATACGTTCAGCAGTTCGCTTATTAAAACATTTGGTATATTGCATTTCTTTATTTTGTTGAGACATCGCATCATCCCAATATTGGCGTTGTTGCTGATAGGTTTCAACTTCACTTTCAGGCAGTTCACTATAACTTTTTTGTGAAATCACTTTACAGTCTACATCACGCTTTTCAAACCACTCTGCTTGATCTTGCTTGAGTTGTGCCTTCGCTTCTTCCGTTAAACTGTCCCAAGTTTGATTTAAACGATCAACTTGTTTGGCTTTTTCTTCATCAAGCTCTTTTTTACGGATATCCATGGCTTTCTGTGCAAGCTCAGTCTGTGCCGCATTTTCGATCTGATTTTCTTGCTGACGTTCACGTATATCTTTATTTTCTTTAATATAAGCAGCATATTGCACAGCTTTGACAGACACAAAACTGACACCTTGAATAATTGCATCTTGATTTAACACATCCAGCGTTAAACCATCTTGATCTGTTTTAACCACATTATAATTAAATTTGCCTTTTAGCTGATCATTACCGAGCACCAGTTTAGACTCGCCTGCTTCAATATATTCTCGAAGTGTACGATAACCTTCACCTTCACATTCTTCGCTACGGCAATCTTGACCATATTCAGCATAGGCATTTTCAGCACGCTGTTGTAAGCCTTTAGGAAATTGTACAACCAGCTGACTTTCGCACTCTAACTGATTGGTTTTGGTAGAATCATTACTAAGAGTGCGTACATTTTTGACTTCAAATTTCAGACCATTATTGATTTTTTGCAATAATGCTTGGTCTGCTTCATAACCTGAATTGGCAATATTGTCTGAAACTTGACGTAAATATTCATCTTTTAAAAATTTCTGAATTTGATCAATATTGCTTTGGTTGGTACAACTCCACTCAGCAAGTGCGGTATTGTTCTCATCTTTTTTCTTTTTAAAATAATCACATCCTGACAATAGCAAAGAACTTGAAAGGGCTGTAATTATAAGTAAAGGGCTAAAGGATTTATTCATTGTTTATCCAATCATCTTTTTATCTGCGCCATTTAAACAAAATTTGATGCGATTTTCGAGCAAAAAATAAAAAAGCTTCTTTGTCCAGAAGCTTTTTTATTCATTTCATTATAATGAGAATCTTAAGGTGTGGTTGCACCCACCACTTCAAACTCAATGCGACGATTTTTAAATTGCCCTTCTTTCGTCGAATTATCTGCAATCGGGTTATCCTGACCATGCCCTTCCGCAGTAAGCTGAGAACTATGAACTCCCTTTTCAACCAAATAAGCGACAACGGATTTCGCTCGTTTTTCTGATAAGGTTTTATTTGAGGCTGCATTCCCGACATTATCAGTAAAACCTTTGACCACAAGTTTTGCATCAGGCAGTTGTTTTAACAAACTCGCTGCTTTATCCAAAATGGCTTTATTGGCATCAGGAATACCTGTAGAACCAGTTGCAAAGTTAATCACCTGAAGGTTTAAAGCTGCGGCAATATCATTGACATTCGCAGAGTCTACTTGAATATTTGACAATGCTTGATCAGCTTGTGAATTACTTGTATCGACATTTGTTGTCGCATCCGATGTAGCGAGATTCGCAGTTGATTGGTTTGCTGTAATATTTACATTTGGAATAATACCTTTTAATTCATCAGCCAATTTTTGTGCTTGAGCCAAATCTGGGGCTTGAATGGTAAATTGATCCCCCATCCATGCCAATGAAATATTCGGAATTCCTTTAATTTTTGTTAAAACTTGATTGATTGCATTTTGATCTGGCAAGTCACCTGCATAAGCTGTATTGGCTGTAATTTGACACTGATCTGCTTGACCAAACACAGAGGCAACAGCACCTTTTAATTGATCCAACAAAGTTTGGCTACTGGATTGTGCTTGGCAATTTGCCAGCTTACCCTGAGCATCAGTAGAAAGCTGAAATTCAGCAGCTTGTAAATCTACAACAGCCTGTGAAGCTGAGCTTCCTGTTGTAGATTCGCCAACTACAGCAGGTTTACTGCTACATTGCTTGAACAATAATGCAGCTAAACCTGCAATCACCAATAAAGCAATGATGGGCAACAGCCAATTTGATTTCTTTGGCTCATCTTGAACTGGGTTTGAGTTAAGCGGTGGAACAGGTGTAGGCGTGACAATTTCAACGGGTGCAGGAGCAACAGGCTCAACAGGTGGTATGACCGTTTCCGCAACAGGCACAGCTTCTGCATTGGAAGCGAAACCTAAGCCTCCAACGCTAAGCCCAAGTGCTGTAAATAAGCCCCCAGCCCATGCAGGCAACGCAGCCTGAATATTCCCCCACTGCGACTTAATCAAATCGAAAATTTCATGTTTATTGTCTGAGCCTGCCTGATCTGCAAGCAAAGATAATGTGGGAGAAATAGCATGATTTAATGTGTTTTCAATGTCTTGTGCCGGTGCATCCCCCCGAACCAGATCAAGAAATTGGCTTACCGTTTCTGGACGATAACTAAAAATGTCAGCGAGCCGTGGATTCAGATTTTGCTGAAGTGTACTAATCAGTTCAGGTTTGGATTTAAAAATAGTAAGAAGGATGGGAAAAAAAGCGCTTAACGCACCGATTTTTTCATCTTGAAACTGTTGATCATGTTGTAAAACTTTTGTTGTCACTTGTTGTTTTAAAAGCTCAATAATATTCATAATTCTGGACACTCCTATATCATTGTTGTGTTTGTCGCATTAGAATCACTTATTGATCGTTTTTTATTCTAGTGGTTAATTTTTGATATTTATAATATCTTTTTGTAGCAATAAATGTTTTATATCTATAAAAAAAGCCAGCTTATGCTGGCTTTTTAAACTCAATAGAAGTGAACACTTTCCTATATTAAGCGATAAACGTCGCTACAACTTTACCCAACATTTTTTGATTAATTAGTGGTGTATTTTTCCCATTTGAATAAATGCTGTCTTTGCCCACTGTCCATTCCATGTCTGGATCAACCAATGCCCAACCTGATTCTTTCACCCAACGTTCAGTCATGTTGGCAACTTTTGCAGGTGCAGCTGTCACTTTTTCAACCCATTCTAAAGGTTCAAATAAACCTTCACGAACCAATTGAACACCAAAAGACACATAGGTATCAAATGCACTGATACCGGGTAAAGTTTCAGCAAATGGTGCTAATTTAGCCGAGCCACTTAAAGGTTCATGATGCGTACAAATCGCATCAATAATGCCCTCTTTTACTCCCTTACGAAGTAATTCCTTATCTTGTTCAGCACGTAAAGGTGGGCGTACATGCGCAAGCGAATTAAAACCATCAATCAATTGATCAGTTAAATGCAGTTGGTGCATGGCAACATCCGCTGTGACTGGCAAACCTTTCTGCTTTGCGATTTTGATCAAATCGACAGATGCGCCACTCGAAAGTAAGCCAAAATGCGCTTTAACGCCTGTGGCTTCAATCATTAATAAATATTTTGCAATAGCGATTGTCTCTGCAAGCGCAGGAATCATTGGCAAACCTTGACGTGAGGCAACAAAACCTTCGTGTACACATCCGTCTTTGGCAATTTGATGCTCTTCAGGATAGAACACAACGGTCATATCCAAACCCGCGGCATACTCCAGTGTACGAAGTACCACATCATCATTTTCAAAGGTCGCATAGGCATTTGAAACAGCTGTACAGCCACCCTTTTTCAACCCCGCCATATTGGCAGGCTGTTTTCCGTTTAAACCTTGTGTTTGTGCGCCAATCACCTGTAAGTGGATACCGCCATCCAACATGGCTTTTTCAACCAAACCATGAATTAAAGCGCCGTTATCTTGCACAATCGGTTGAGAGTCAGGTGGCGTGAACACATGTAAAATGCCATTTTCACGAGCAGCTTTACCTTCTGACTTTAGTGTTCCATGCTGTTGTTGACCTGGCTCACGTAAACGCGCGCAAAGATCCACCATAGTCGGCATCAACCACTTCCCTTGCCCATCAATGCTTTCGACAACGTCATTCGAGGACTCTACAAGTTTTCCATCTTTCAGATAAACAGTTTGTACGCGGTCAGTTTTATTGATGGGGTCTAAGACACGTACATTTTCAATTTTTACAATACTCATGACTTTATCCTCTACCTTAAACTGCAATCGCGTCTAATAAACCTTTTTCCTGCAACTGACCTTGCATTGCCAGTGCCAAAACAGCCATACGAACTGCAATACCGTTGGTCACTTGATGAAGAATCACCGATTGATCCCCATCCGCAATGCTAGAATCAATTTCTACACCACGATTCATAGGTCCAGGATGCATCACGATACAATCTGGTTTTGCCAAAGCAAGGCGTTCTTTGTTCAAACCATACATTTTGTAAAACTCAGCTTGTGAAGACAACGCGGGTGAATCAATACGTTCATTTTGAATACGTAAGGTAATGATCACATCGCAATCTTTAACCCCTTCATCCATTTTATTGAATAGACGTACACCTTCACCATATTCATCAAAACCATGAGGCAATAATGTGTTTGGGGCAATAACACGGATATCTTTACAGCCGAGCGTTTGTAAAGCAGCAATGTCTGAACGAGCGACACGAGAATGTTTAATATCGCCAATAATTGCGAGGCTAATATCTTCAAAATTCTTTTTAGTTTCACGGCGAATAGTCAACATATCCAACATTGCTTGAGTTGGATGTGCATGACGTCCATCACCTGCATTGATAATAGCAACATGAGGACATACAGTTTCTGCGATAAAGTGAGCAGCACCTGAAGAAGAATGACGCACCACGAAAATATCGGCTGCCATTGCTTCTAAATTCCAAAGTGTGTCACGTAATGTTTCACCTTTTGAAGTACTTGAACGTGCAATATCAATATTCAGTACATTGGCTGACAAGCGCTTTGCAGCAGCTTCAAAAGTGGTACGGGTACGAGTTGAGTTTTCAAAAAACAGATTCATCACTGTACGACCTTCTAAAAGCGGTGTCGTTATCAGTTGATTTTGATCATTTATAAAAGAATGGGCTGTATCTAGAATTTTAGTGAGGGTATCTTTAGAAAGACCTTCGATGGTCAGGAAATGCTTTAAGTTTCCATCATTATTGAGTTGAATCTGGCTCGGTGTATGCAATGCCGCCAAGTGCATGAGAGATTCCTTAGAGGTTAAGTTAACGTATTATACAGATTTTCCTTTTCTTTGGCAGACGAAGTTTTGGGCAAATAACGCTAAAAATATTGATCAAATTTTAAATTTGATCAATTTCAAATCAGACTGCTTCACATTCATTTGCAATAGCTTTTGTTTTAATTGTCTGATCAGTTCAATATAGTCTTTGTCGGATTGATCTTTTAAAAGTTCAAGATAGCTGTCTAATCTATTCAGTGCCTAATCTCGCCATTTAAACAGCTCCTGAATCGGATGATATTTTTCAGGATCTACATGGGGTAGATCATATTCCAATATTTGACTATTTGTTAATGCCGTATCACATTCTTTGACTCTTTTTAGACAATTCAGCATATCTTCTAGTCGAAAACGGATTTCATGTTTACACAAAACTTTTAAATGGGCTAAATCATGTTGCTCTGCAAAATACTGTGCTAGTGGTAATGTAAATTCCTCACAAGGATACCAACGACCATGTGCGCACGAAATCAATTCTTTAAACTTTTTATTGTCCAACCATTGTCGAAAAACTGCATCTTTTGCCAGTTTATAATCTGCCAAACGTCGCGCTGTTTGAGCGAATGATTCATCTGCTGTACCTGAATAAATCATTTGATGTCTTTTTAAATATTTGCTGATTTCCGTATTAAACTTACTATAACTCAAAGTCTATACGCTATGATCATTATGATTTTTATCAGCTTATAAGTTGAATGGGATATTTACTGTTTCAAATGCGTAAAAAGCTTCAAGCCCTACCATCTTTATACTTAAAGCTTTTAATTTTGTATTATCTCAATGCACCAATATAGTGATGAGAAACTTGTGCACGATATATTTCTTCTTCCGTTGCACCAGAAACATAGCCTTCTTCAGATGCTGAACCCTGTTCTATCCGATCAACGGTTGTATCTAAATCTGGTTGTTCTTGATCAATTAAATGCTGTAAACGTAAAGCATGTCGATTGAGCTCAGCATCTTGGGTTGCTAAAGACATGTCAATGACATACTGCGCATAGCTTTTATTGTCAACCAAATACATCACATCTATGACTCGCCCTGTTACACGTCTAAGTCTGGTTAAAATGAGTGCCCCAATTGAAAATGCATCTGCATGTGCAATAAATCGATTGTTATTGACTGGTTGCATAAAAATCCCCCGTATTCATTTAAATTTTTAACATCAGCACACTGACCAATACGATGAATAACTAAGCAATTTATATACCAATTTTAAATTCTAACAGCTGTCATCTTTTAAAAAGTTCAATCAATCCGAATCTTTAAGTCGTTGAATCATGATTTCACCGACACATCTAGGTCCTTCCAATAAATTGAATAATTGCCCAATGTGTATATGACGTTCATCATGATCAAACAAAAACCACATTTCTGCTTCATTCGGAGACATTGCATTCATTTTAAGCGCAATACTCCAAGTATTGATCTTATGCTTGTGCAAAATCTCTGTTGTACAGTAATAAACACCATTTTGTGGAATATGCTGACGTCCACCACTCTCAGGTGTATACCAATCAATCAACACTTCAAAGACTTGCTTTTGTTTTACCATGACTGGTTAATTATTTTGTTCGCTGATGAACTCCAAGTTACCACGTTGTTTGCTCTCCATCGTCATCGATCACATCAACCTGAACATATTGACCGAATAAAGCTAAAAAAGCTTTTATTTCTTGTCCGAGTTGATCATTTATCGCAGATATTTCCAATAGAATCTGGGATGCTTCAAAAATCAAACGAACATCATATTCCCATGCATTTCCTGTCACTGTCGTTGCTTTTAAATAAATAGGGTCTGTGGACAATTCGTCTATGTTTGCGACTAGGTGTGTTTTTTAGGCGATTCTAGACGCGAGATACGAAATTTAGTCATTCTAAATGATGAGAAACGCTGTTTCACAAGGGAGCGACTAAGCGACAAAAAACACACTAGTCCCGAAGGGTTGTGGCTAAAATTATCTCAGGCTACGTTATGAAAATTGAAAATAGTCTCGCTATTCTCTTCATTTCATGCCTTGCCTGCTCAATTTTAACCTACAACGCAAGTCATTTATGAAATGCCCACAGCCCCTAATATTTGACTGGAGGAATTGATAACTCTGCAATTGCTGAGCGATTTGAATCACCGATTGACAATTTATTCGATACCAATCTTCAGGCTGAAAGGTGACATAAAATTCCGCTGACATGTCAAAGCTCTCTAGATAATGATCTTATAAAGCAGGTGAATGATAAAAATATGTCCAACACATTTCTATTGAGATAAAAATAAGTACCAATCCCATCACTACATTAAAAATTCGTGCGCGATTTCCTGTGTTTAAAAAGTTTGCTAATTTTTCCCCCACAACTCCCCACAAGAATAAGGATAAATAACACACCACAAAATAAATCAGCACAAAAATCAGCAAAGCATTTTCGATTTGACCTGTTGAAAACAAACCCGTACCTGCTACAGCCGCAATCCATGCTTTTGGATTAAGCCACTGCATCAATGCACCTTGCATAAAGGTGGGAATTTTAGTTTGAGCATGGCTTTGGGTAGAAATCGTTGTGCCTTCTGCGCGCAGAATATTTAGCCCAATCCATAACAGTAAAACTGTACCCAATACAGTAATAATATCCAGTAGCAAAGGATAAACCACGATAATTTGATATAGACCAAAACAGACTGATGCCAATAGCAAAGTAAAGCCAATTGTTGCCCCTGAAATAAAACCAAAGCTGCGATTAGCGCCATAATTCATACTGCTGGTTAAAATAGTTAAATTTACAGGTCCTGGCGATATGGACATTGAAAGTGAAAAAATGAACATTGAAAGAATAAGACTCAGCATTTTTTTAAATTTCTTGATTTGATCTTGGTTAGATATGGATATTTGAATATATTTCAAGCAAATCACCACTATCTTTGAAAGAATTTTAAGGTTTTTGGAAAAATTCGATCTTCTTGGCACAATCCACAAGTTTTCGTCATCAAAATACGCTAAAATATGCGATTGCTTTAATGTCTTTGGAAATATTCATGAATTCGAAACCGCGTCTTTCTACATATTGGGTTACCTGTGCAGATGGACTAGAAACCTTACTGCAAGAAGAAATTCAAGGTTTAGGGATTCAAAATATTGAAAAATTTCCTGGACGTTTGGTCTTTAAGGGTAAACTTGAAGATGCTTACCGTATTTGTATGTGGTCACGCCTTGCTTCACGTGTGCTCACGCCTATTCATACACATGAACTTGAATTTACGCATGATGCACGTGACGTTGCTGAAGAACTTTATGAAGGTGCGATCAACTTTGATTGGTCGTTAATTTTTGCACCACAAAGTACTTTTGCCATTCGCCTACACGTTGAACGTGATATCAAGGTCAATACTCAATTCGCGACCTTACGTGTCAAAGATGGCGTGGTTGATTCTTTCATGGAAGCAGTGGGTAAACGCCCAAGCATTGATATTAAGCAACCTGAAATTACCTTATATGTACTTGCAGGCAAAACTGAACATACCTACTGCCTAGACTTATCTGGCGATTCTCTACATAAGCGTGGCTATCGCCGTTACATGACCGATGCACCGATTAAAGAAAATTTAGCCGCTGCCATTTTACAAAAAGCAAAATTGAAAGAACGTCACCCAGAAATCATACTTGACCCAATGTGTGGTTCAGGTACGTTTATCATTGAATCACTAATGATTCTGACTGACCGTGCGCCAGGTTTAGTCCGTCGTTTTGGTTTCAATGGTTGGAATGGGCATGACCATGAACTCTGGATGTCGATCAAAGCTGAAGCCGCAGACCGTCATCAAGCCGCATTACAACAACCTTTACCAAAATTCTATGCTTATGATGCAGATTGGGAAGCTGTAAAAGCCACCAAACAAAATATTATTGCGGCAGGTTTTGAACAGCAACTCGATCAAATTCAAATCGAAGAACGTACATTAGCAGATTGGCCAGACTTCCATGCTGAAGGTAAAACATCCTTTGTTGTCACCAACCCTCCTTATGGTGAGCGTTTGGGAGATAAAGCTTCAAACCGAGCATTATATTTAGGTCTATCTGCGCTTTTACAAAAGAATTTCCCAAATCAATATGCAGCTGTTATAGCTGCAGCAGTTGAACAAGCGGATGTATTGGCTTTCAACAATCCACAAATTTTACGTTTGATGAATGGTAAATTACCGATTTATGTTCGTTTTGGTGATATTAAACCAGCAACAGTCAGTAAGCCCTTCCTTGCAGATTGGCAACCTCAACAATTTGAAAAGATTGAAGGTGCTGAAGACTTTACCAACCGTTTGCAAAAAAACATGCAAGCTTTAAAGAAATGGGCAGTCAAAGAAAATATTTATTGCTTAAGACTTTACGATGCGGATCTACCTGATTTTAATGTTGCAGTTGACCTTTATGGTGATCGTTTGCATGTCCAAGAATATGCGCCGCCGAAATCAATTGATCCTGAAAAAGCCAAAAAGCGTTTTAATCTTGCTTTAGCCTCGATCCGTGCGGTAACAGGTTTAGGTCGTGATGCAATTTTTATCAAAACCCGTGCGCGTCAAGAAGGTAAAGCGCAGTACACCAAACAAAGTACTGCGTCTAAACGCTTTATCGTTCAGGAAGGTAAAGCTAAAATTCTGGTCAATTTAACTGATTATTTAGATACAGGATTATTCTTAGACCATCGTCAAATGCGCTTACGCATCGCAGCAGAAGCCAAAGGCAAACACTTCCTTAACCTATACAGCTACACCTCAACTGCAAGTTTGCATGCCGCTTTAGGGGGTGCTGCCAGTACAACCAGTGTGGACTTATCCAATACTTACTTAAACTGGTCTAAAGAAAACTTTGTATTGAATGGTCTGACCGTAGATCATGCTGATGAACAACACCAATTTTTCTCAAGCGATTGTTTCGAATGGCTCAAAGAGGGTCATGAACAATATGACTTGATCTTTATTGATCCTCCAACTTTCTCTAACTCAAAAAAATTCTACGGTACATTCGATGTTCAACGTGATCATATCTCATTACTTAAACGAGCAATGAACCGCTTAACGACCGAAGGGACTTTATATTTCTCAAATAACTATCGTGGTTTTGAGATGGATGAAGAAATTGAGGCTATGTTTGATGTGCAAGAAATCAGCAATGAAACCATTGGTTTAGATTTTAAACGTAATCAAAAAATCCACAGAGCTTGGAAAATTAAACACTTCCCTGTTTAATTTTTTTCTCGCTATTTATACGCCACGGGGTCAACTTCATGACCAATGTACAAGGTCACCCGATCTTGTGTTGTGATACGAACATCGTGGCGTTGATAAGGGTTAAATCCAATATCGATAATTTTATATTTTTCTAAAGGGGTAATATATTTATCCCCCGGTTTATTCGGATCAGGGTCTTTTTTTTGCCACTCAAAATCAGTCAATACAGTAGAATATATTTCATCCTTTTTTGCTGCATCTGCTTGTTGTTGCGCGATCTTATGATGTAAATCTTTTTGCTCATCTACAGATTGTTGAGCATCCTGTTTAACGGCTTGAATAATAATCGGCGAAAGCTTTACTACACCTACAGACTGTTCTGCAAGATCTTGGTCATCCAATTGATTTGCCAATATCTCAGCCGAACCCAGTGCCATTAACAACATCGTCAGTAGCTTTAAATAATCAGATTTTTCCTTTATTTTGATCGTCATGATCAACTTCCCTTTCTTATTATTCCTGTCTAAAAATTATCAATTTTTAACAAATGTTGCAATCAAACGATCAGAAAACCCGATAATAGGTAAAACAGGTTAGGTTTATCTGTTAAATAAGCCCGCTTACTGGCTGAAATATGTTCAAACAGAACTAATCAACACATTCCGCTGTAATTCTGCCTGCATTACACATTTCCCATAACTGCTGGTGTGCATAACGGTTACCTTGTGCTTCAGAACGCTTCAACCATTGCACTGCCAACGTTACGTTTGCAGCAACACCCTTACCTTCCAGATACATCTGCCCAACACTGTTTTGAGCATCCTCATCGCCCTGCTCAGCAGATTTCAACATCCATTGAAATGCTTGCTTTTCATTTTTTGTTATTCCATCCCCATATAGATTCATGAGGGCAAGATTACGTTGTGCATTGGCATCGCCTTGTTCAGCAGATTTCTGATACCATTTTGCAGCCAAGGCTTTATTTTGCGATATGCCCTCACCAGTATAGTAAGCAAGCCCTAAATTATTCTGTCCTGCTGGATCATCCTGTTCTGCTGATTTTTTATACCACTCTACAGCTTTGGAAGGATCTTGCTTGACCGTAAAACCATATTTAAAGAAATCACCAACAACTGAAAATGCTAGCCAAAACCCTCCTTGAGCCGACTTTAGCATCAATGCTGCCCCGTTTTTTTGGGATGCCTCATCTTCGCGATGTAATAAAAAGTCAGCATATTGATACATTGCTTCTGGATCCCCCTGTTCTGATCGTTTGATCATTTCTTCAAATGTTCTTTCAGGTAAGGCTTGTGCCAAAGGGTTAAAACATAAAATTGAAAATAATAGGATATAAATTTTTTTATTCATTGAATATTCGCCGTTGATATATAGATTTCTTATAACATAAAAAAACCAACCGTCTTATAACGATTGGTTTTTTATCATTGGTACATGACTCGATTAGCTGAGTTTTAATTTCCCAAAATCAAGCTCACCATTTTCAGCACTGATCAAGATGGTATCACCCGCTGTAAATGCACCTGACAAGATTTTTTGCGCCAATGGATTCTCAACCTGCTGTTGGATTGCACGTTTGAGTGGACGCGCACCATATACAGGATCAAAACCAGCATCAATCAGAATGTCAAACGCTTGATCATCAACATTTAAACGAATATCACGTTCAGCTAAACGTGCGCGTAAACGATCTAATTGAATATCCGCAATGCCTCGAATCTGCGATTTTTTCAATGAGTGGAACACCACCAATTCATCTATACGGTTGATGAACTCTGGACGGAAATGCTGAGAAACGGCATTCATCACTGTTGCTCGAACATCTTCATCGCTTGCACCTTCACCCAACTCACGAACATCACTTGAACCTAAGTTAGACGTCATCACGATAACCGTATTCTTAAAGTCGATCACACGACCTTGAGAATCTGTCAAACGCCCATCATCAAGCACCTGCAATAAGATGTTAAATACATCTGGATGTGCTTTTTCCACCTCATCAAACAACACCACGCTATATGGCTTACGACGTACAGCTTCAGTCAATACACCGCCTTCTTCGTATCCGACATAGCCTGGAGGCGCACCAACTAAACGACTGACCGAATGCTTTTCCATAAATTCTGACATGTCAATTCGAATGATCGCATCATCACTGTCAAATAAAAAGTTGCCTAAAGCTTTGGTAAGCTCGGTTTTACCCACACCTGTCGGTCCAAGGAACAAGAATGACCCACTTGGGCGATTCGGATCGGAAAGACCTGCGCGTGAACGGCGCACCGCATTTGCGACTGCCACAACAGCCTCATCCTGACCAACGACACGGTTATGCAAGAAGTCTTCCATATGAAGCAGTTTCTCACGTTCACCTTGTAGCATTTTGGACACTGGTATACCTGTTGCAGCACTGACAACTTCTGCAATTTCGTTTTCAGTCACTTTGGTACGAATCAGTTTTGGCTCTTCATTCACTTCCGCAACTTCTTCTTCATTCAAGCGTTTTTGCAACTCTGGAATCACACCATATTGCAAACGGCTTGCTTCAGCCAAGTCACCTTCACGTTGCGCTTTTTCAAACGCTGTGCGAGCTTTATCAAGTTCAATTTGTGCCTGATTAGTGCCATCAACCAAACGTTTTTCTGCAATCCAAACTTCTTCCAAATCACTGTATTCTTTCTGAACTTCAGCAATTTGTTTTTCCAAATGCTCAACTTCAGCCTTACTGACTGAATCCGCATCCTTCTTAACCGCTTCCAATTGCATCTTCAACTGGATTAAACGACGGTCTAAACGATCTAATGCTTCTGGCTTAGAGTCAATTTCCATTTTAATACGCGATGCCGCTTCATCAATCAAATCAATCGCTTTGTCTGGCAATTGACGATCCGTAATATAGCGATGCGACATTTTCGCTGCAGCAATAATCGCGGAGTCAAGAATTTGCACTCCATGATGGGTCGCATATTTATCTTTTAAACCACGTAAGATTGCGATGGTATCTTCCACACTTGGTTCATCTACCAATACTTTTTGGAAACGACGTTCAAGCGCAGCATCTTTTTCAATAAATTGACGGTACTCATCCAAAGTTGTTGCACCTACGCAACGTAACTCACCACGTGCTAACGCAGGTTTTAGCATATTCCCTGCGTCCATTGCGCCATCACCTTTACCCGCACCCACGAGCGTATGTAACTCATCGATGAACAAGATGATTTCACCATCAAATTTCGCGAGATCTTTTAAAACAGCTTTTAAGCGTTCTTCGAATTCCCCACGATATTTCGCACCAGCCAATAATGAACCCAGGTCTAAGGACAAAACACGTTTGCCTTTTAAACCTTCTGGTACTTCACCATTGATAATACGTTGCGCCAAACCTTCGACAATCGCAGTTTTACCGACACCCGGCTCACCAATAAGTACTGGATTATTTTTGGTACGACGTGACAATACTTGAATGGTACGACGAATTTCCTCATCACGACCAATCACAGGGTCAAGTTTTCCTTCTGCAGCACGAGCAGTTAGATCAATGGTATATTTATTAAGTGAATCTCGTTGATCCTCATGGTTATTTGCCATCACTTGTTCACCCCCTCGAATATTTTCAATCGCTTTGCGTAGTTTTTCAGTGGTCACACCTACGCCAGTTAATAATGTTTTGGTTGCACCTGTTTCAGCCAATGCCAAGATGACCCAATCTGTAGATAAGAACTCATCGCCTGCTTTTTGGGCAAAGCTGTCTGCTAAATTCAATGCTCGAACAGCCTCAGGATTGAGGTTGATATCTCCAGTCGGTGTTCCAATTTTTGGTGCATCCGCCAACGCTTTCTGCAACTTTGCTTTTAACTCAGGGATATTTGCACCCGCCTGTTGTAACAGACTCAGGTTTGAAGGTTCATCCAATAACACTGAAAGAATATGAATACCTTCAATGGCGGTATTGTCATTACCCATTGCCTTAGATTGTGCATCTGATAATGCTTGCTGTAAGCGGTTCGTAAATTTTTCAAATCGCATTCTTGTTATTCCTCACAACAAATTTGTACTTGAATAATAGATGGGAACGGTTTTGTAGATTTCAACTATATTTAAAAATTAATTTATATATTTTTCAAAAGCTTACTAAAATAATCAGGATATATTTCAGTATTAATATTTGTGCTAAATTCATCTTTTTCAAGTCAATTTAAGCAAAAATATTACGTATGACCTTTAAGCGTTTGTATTTTCAACGATATGCTTTAGAGTAAGCAGTATTGAACTTTTTTAGAATAACAACAATGTTGAATTTCAGTAAATTATTGTCGGTACTATTCACTATAAGCATGTTAAATGCTTGTGGCTATCAATCGCCGAACAGCGATAAATTTCCACATAAACATATTCAAGAATTAACACCTGAAACATCAGATCTAGAATTTAAATGGTTTAAATCGCCTGCTGACACGATCTTAAAAGTTTTGAATGAAAATTTTATTGTTTATGATTGTTCGATATTTGAAAGAGCCAATCAACCCAAACGGGATTTAAAAATTTGTAGTTATGATTTACGTACCCATCAACAGCTTCCGGCATATTTTGTCTCGTCTTCACCCCGGCAGTTGATCCAACAAATTGAATATTTAGGTCAAAATCAATTTCTAGTGACTATAAGAATTTTTCAAGCCGATTATCAGTCGTCCACTCAAGCTTATCTTTTCAATGCGCAGACCCAAACTTTTACTCAACTAAGTACTTTTTCTTATGATCAATTTGCTTATGCACTATTGGAGCAAATGGTACAGGAAAAAACTTATCAAAAAAAAGTTTCAGAACATGACATCATCGTTTATTTCGACCCTCAATATGTCTCAGAAAAAGAAGCCGAGAAAGTCAAACAAGAACAAAAACAGCAGGAACAATCTTTTATTCAAAATATAATAGATATTTTTAGAACTCAGCCTGAACAACCACAACGTAACTTTTCACCCAATAATTATCGAGTTCAACCTGCAGAACCATTTAATTTAGCGATGATTGCAAAGTTAAAACAATACTTACAACAGCAGCAAGCCGAGTGTTATCAAGTGATTGATGAAGAAACACAGCTCATAAAAACCTCAAAAAACTATATTTTTAGTCAAGATTTTTCCAGATTTCTTCCAAAATTAGAACATTCGATTGAGCTACCTGAATGTAAGACAGCCCCTAAACCAATAATTTCAAACGATAAATACCTAAAATATCAAAGTATTGATGATGTCCAAGGCTCAGGAAATCACTATATTTTTTGGTTTACACCGATTGGCTATGATGTATTTGAAATTCAGCAACATGGCAAAACAATACAGTTTAAACTACCGCTTGAAGCAGCACAGATCTATCGCGTTAGCAATGATCTCATCGTGATCAATGCTCAAACTTATTACATTATTCCTTTGTCTTAGCAAATATAGTCAATCTGCTTAAAAAGCGCATACAGTAAAAATATAATTTCTTATGATCAATAAAATCAATGCTTCTCTTTGCTTATCCATTCTTTATTGAATAGCATTCTTGCGCTGCAAACAAAGCAGTGCTTTGTTTTTACTCATATACACTCGCTCAACATGGCAACATCCATGTCGCCCCACAATAGAAAGAACATCGGTGATTCAAAAATGCAAAAAGTCATTCTCCAAAAGTTTGTAATAACTAATAATTTGTATAAAAGCATCAAGCTTATTGAATATGAATGATTTAAATCGAATCACTTGTATCGATAATCAGGGTTGAACTATAGAATCTCAATCAAGATCATCATGAATATGATGAGATTGGCTATACTTCTGTCTTGGTTGCCGAACTCTGCGAAACCGCACTATTTGCAGCAACACTTTGAGTAATCCACACGTTACCACCAATCACAGCGCCTTGACCGATCGTGATACGTCCAAGAATGGTCGCACCTGCATAAATCACCACATTGTCTTCAACAATTGGGTGACGGGCATATTCTTTCTGCAAACGTCCACTATCATCGACTTCAAAACGCTTAGCACCCAAAGTGACCGCTTGATAAATTCGGACATTTTTTCCAATAATACACGTTTCTCCAATCACCACACCTGTACCATGATCGATGAAGAAACCTTGTTCAATTTGTGCGCCTGGATGAATGTCAATTCCTGTTTTTGAATGCGCAATTTCAGCGATTAAACGTGCCAATAGAGATAAATCTTTTTTATAAAATTCGTGGGCAACACGATGATAAATGATTGCCAAAATTCCCGGATAACATAACAACACCTCATCCACACTACGTGCCGCAGGATCACCATCATAAGCAGCTATCACATCTGTATCCAAAATACGGCGTATATCAGGCAGTTTTTGCGCAAATTCACTGACAATACTTTGCGCCAACACGTCAATGACGTCTGCATTTTCATTATGTTTTTTATATTTATAATCATAGGTTAAATTGAGTTTGACTTGCTCAAGTAAGGAATGCAAAGTTTTTTCAAGTGTATGTGCAATATAAAAATTTTCACTTTGTTGTCGTAAATCATGTGGACCCAAACGCATAGGGAATAAAATGCCACATAGGTCATTCATAATCTTCTTAATTTCGTCTTTTGACGGTAATTCCCTCCCTCCAAAGTCTTTGAGACTTTTACGTTGGGTACGCCATTCATTCCGAGCTTCTTGTAACTCATCCACAATATTTTGGATATTCCATTGGGTCATATGTTTACCTACCTAAAAGACGTTCCATGATCTAAAAAACCTCACATGAAATTTTATTATTCATCTAAATACTATTTTATTCACAATATGGTAGATAAACATAATTCATATAAGTATATCTGTAAAAAATAATTCAATCTTTATTTCAAAATAAGAATAAGCAATCCATTTTTTATTAATTTATAGAATATACAAAATGTTTATAGTTGTTATCAATACATCTGATACATCAAAGCTTAAATACAAATTTAAGTCAGAAGAAAGGCAATTGAAATGACCAGTTTAAACCAACAACATTTTAACGAATTAACTCAAGCACAAATTGAAAAGATTTTTGAACAAGCGCAACAACGTGTTGAAGACCATTATTTAGAGTTTACAGGTACGATTTTACCGCACGAAGCTTGGGCATTGTATCAAGCTGGTCATGTCGAAATTGTTGATGTTCGTACCAATGAAGAACGGAAATTTGTCGGTTTTGTTGAAGGTACCATTCACATCCCTTGGGCTACTGGAACTGCATTAAACCGTAATCCGCGTTTTGCCAAAGAACTCGAAAGCAAAGTGGGCAAAGATAAAATCATTCTTTTACTGTGCCGTAGTGGTAAACGTTCCGCAGCGGCAGCCAATGTCGCTTTCAATGCTGGTTTTGAAAATATTTATAACATTGAACAAGGCTTTGAAGGTGACTTGGATGAAAACAATCATCGCGGGGTATTCAACGGTTGGCGCTTTCATGGATTGCCTTGGCGCCAAGAATAGCTTTCGAAGTTATTCCTTATACATATTTTAAAAAATTCAAAATATGAAGCATTCATAACAGCACTCTGATTTTACTGGAGATGATAACAATAGACACCTTAAACAAATTGTAATCAACCATCAATTCATATCACCAAGGATTAAAACATGGCTAAGAACCAAGAAGTCACACGCCAAGCACTCAATGATCAGGCTGCTCGCCAACTGGCAAATGCAACCAAAACCGTTCCTCAACTTTCAACAATTACGCCACGATGGCTGACGCATTTATTACAATGGACACCTGTAGAAGCCGGTATTTACCGAGTCAACAAAGTCAGCAATACAGATGATATTCAAGTTGCCTGCACCCAACGTGATGAAGCGACACTTCCGCAAACCTTTGTGGATTATGAGCTTAATCCACGTGAATATTTTTTAAATGGGGTTTCAACCGTACTCGATATTCATACCCGTGTTTCAGACTTATACAGTAGCCCTCACGATCAAATCAAAGAACAATTACGCCTGACTATAGAAACGATTAAAGAGCGCCAAGAAAGTGAATTGATCAATAACCCTGAATACGGGCTATTAGCGAGTGTTGCAGATGAACAACGCCTTTCAACCTTGACAGGCGCCCCAACACCCGATGATTTGGATGACCTATTACGCAAGGTTTGGAAAGAACCCGGTTTTTTCTTGGCGCATCCTGATGCAATTGCTGCATTTGGTCGTGAATGTACTCGCCGTGGCGTACCACCACCGACTGTCAGCTTGTTTGGTTCTCAATTCATTACATGGCGTGGTATTCCGTTAATTCCTTCCAATAAAATCCCAGTGGAAGACGGCAAAACCAAAATCATCCTGTTACGTGTCGGAGAAAAACGTCAAGGTGTCGTCGGACTATTCCAACCTGGTCTTGCGGGTGAACAAGCACCAGGACTTTCAGTCCGCTTTATGGGCATCAATCGCAATGCCATTGCTTCATATTTGATTTCGTTATATTGCTCACTTGCTGTGCTTACAGATGATGCGCTTGCTGTACTTGAAGATGTGGAGGTAGATAAATACCATGACTATCCAACAACCTACAAATAATTCATCTGCTGCAACACAAGATGCACCAATCCATGAATCTGTGATTACCCAGTTAGCAAATGAATTGTTTGCGGCATTACCACAGCAAAAAAAACAAGCTTTGAATTTTGAGCTGCCTGATCAAGTGCTCGGGCAAAGCCATACACCACAGCCAAAAGATCCAATAGCAGCTTTATCAGGTCGTATCCCTGCTATTGTGCAACAAGCTCATTTAAATCCGAAATCTACGCAACATTATGTAGAACCTACGACAGATCATCCTGAACGTCGCATTCTATCTTCGGCGCCAATTATTGGAGGAGCGAATACGCCAGACCCATTCACGGTCACACCTGATTGGAATTTAGCCTTAAATTCAACGTCTGCACTCCCCTCTACTCCGCCAGCAACATCCGCAACACCATCACAATCCGCTTTTTATTTTTTGGATTTCGCTCAAAATGAAAGTGTTGATGCTGAAAATCTACAACACAACATCAGCCAAACAAAAGGAGTTAAAAATCCCTATGCCTTTGATGATTATCATGTGACAAATGACCATCATCTAAAAAGCACGATAGAAGATCGTAATGACAAACCTGCGACGACTGAATCAGGCTATTACTTTCTTCAATCCCCCACAATTGAGTCTGTTCGTCCACATTCAGATAAGCAAATACCCACTCAGAGTCAAAATTATCAGCCATTGGATATTCTGCAAATTCGAAAAGACTTTCCAATCTTGCAAGAGCGTGTCAATGGTCAGCCTTTGATCTGGTTGGATAATGCAGCAACCACCCATAAACCACAGGCAGTTATTGATCGAATTTCTTATTTTTACCAGCATGAAAATTCGAATATTCACCGTGCTGCACACGAACTCGCAGCACGCGCCAGTGATGCCTATGAACATGCACGTGATGTGGTTGCTCGCTTTATCGGTGCAGCTTCTGCTAAAAATATTGTTTTTGTCCGAGGCACAACCGAAGGCATTAATTTAATTGCAAAATCATGGGGAAAACAAAATATTCAAGCGGGAGATGAAATCATTGTCTCGCATTTGGAACATCATGCCAATATTGTCCCCTGGTACCAACTGACTCAAGAAACTGGCGCTAAGCTGCGGGTAATCCCTGTCGATGATACAGGTCAGATTCAGATTGATGAATTTATCAAACTTCTCAATCCAAAGACTAAGCTTGTTTCAATCACTCAAGTATCCAATGCACTTGGTACGGTGACACCGACTCAAGAAATTATCGCTTTAGCACATGCTGCTGGTGTACGGGTCTTAATTGATGGCGCGCAATCGGTTTCTCATGTTCCAACCAATGTGAGTAGCTTAGACGCTGACTTCTTTGTGTTCTCTGGGCACAAAGTTTTTGGACCTACAGGGATCGGCGCTGTTTATGCCAAATCAGAATTACTCGACAGCATGCCCGTTTGGGAAGGTGGCGGTAATATGATTCAGGATGTCACCTTTGAACATGTGATCTATCAACCTGCTCCAAATAAATTCGAAGCTGGTACTGGAAACATTGCTGATGCTGTTGGCTTGGGCGCTGCTTTGGAATATATAGAAAGAATCGGCATCCACAACATCGCACGCTATGAGCATGATTTACTGGAGTACGGTCAACATGCACTTCAAAGTGTTTCTGGTTTACGTTTAATTGGTACAGCCTTAAATAAAGCCAGTGTGATGTCTTTTACCCTTGCAGGTTATGAAACTGAAGAGGTAGGGAAAGTTTTAAATCAGCATGGAGTTGCTGTACGAACGGGACATCATTGCGCACAACCAATTTTACGCCGTTTTGGTGTCGAACGGACGGTGCGCCCTTCACTTGCGTTCTATAACACCACTGAAGAAATAGATGTATTGGTTTCAGTATTGCACCAATTAAGACGAGCTAAACCTTATCGGTCTGCATTTGCAAATCAATGAATATCCAAGCAGTTCTTTTAATGAATCACATGCTAGATCATTAGCATGTGATCGTAAAAATATATCAAATTCATTCTCCCTCCAATTCAACCTATAAACTGTACTCGAAAGCGCTTGATCAATTTAAAAGTTGGTCGATTTAAATGCTCACAAGTACAAATGCTAAGCGTTTAAACGATCAACAGGAGTGCTGATAATTTAACAATCATGGGCTTGAGCTTGCTAGGACAATCTCAGATACTGTCTAAAAATTAAATCTTGTATCAGCATTATGTTTTCAATCAAAAAAATCCTCATTTTAACCAGCCTAATGATCACAACTCAAAGCTTTGCGTTACCTCAAGACTCACGTCGAGCTGGTGGTATTGCGGTGATTACTGTGCCCAAAACAGTGTTGAATGTGAGTTATCAAGGCAAGCCCGTATTGGTTGTTGATGGGACCAATTCGGTGAATCATATTGTGTTTGGTATTCCACTTTCTGCTCAGGTTGGCAACCTAGAACTGCAAAGCTCAAATGGTCCAATCAATATTGAGGTGCAACCCTATAAGTATGCTGAGCAACGGCTTAATGTAAAAAACCAGGATTACGTTAATCCAAATCAACAACAGCTTGATCGATATAGCCAAGAAGCCAAAGAGCAAAATGACGTCTATAGCACATTTAGCCCAGCCCAATGGAAAGATTTCCCAAATTTCATCCGACCAACTGCAGGTAAATTTAGCAATTCATTCGGTCGCAAACGTTTTTTCAATGGCGAAGAACGCGCACCCCATTCTGGATTAGATATACCTGCTCCAATTGGACAAAAAGTTATTGCACCCGCGGCAGGAAAAGTGGTTGCAACAGGCAACTATTTCTTTAATGGCAATACTGTCATGATTGATCATGGACAAGGTTTAATTAGTATGTTCTGTCATCTAAGTAAAATAAATGTTGAGAAAGGACAAATATTACGACAAGGTGATTTGCTCGGTTTGGTGGGTAAAACAGGACGAGTAACAGGACCACATTTACATTGGGGAATGAGTCTCAACAATGCACGTGTTGATCCACAGCTTTTTCTAACCCACTAATTTGCTCAAATAGATCGCGAAATTAAGCCATTTCCTCACTAAAAATAGCTTTTTTGGAGAAAATACACATTTTGTAATAATTTATTTTATTTAATTTTGACTCCACTAGTCACGTTTTATAAATACTAAAAAATAAAAAAAAGCCAATA
The DNA here is from genome assembly GCF_019702905.1 of Acinetobacter sp. Tol 5. Lineage (NCBI taxonomy): Bacteria > Pseudomonadati > Pseudomonadota > Gammaproteobacteria > Moraxellales > Moraxellaceae > Acinetobacter > Acinetobacter sp. Tol 5. The sequence goes on from NZ_AP024708.1 coordinate 2,761,058, forward strand.
AAACTATTGGCTTTTTTTAGATTTATTTTGCTATTCAGCAGCGATAATTTCATAATCGTGGGTGATTTCAACACCGCCATCAGACAACATTTTACTCGCCGAACAATATTTTTCAGCTGATAATTCAACAGCTTTGGCAACTTGCTTATCTTTTACATCATGCCCTGTCACGACAAAATGTAGATGTATTTTAGTAAATACTGCTGGAATGGTATCTGCACGTTCAGCCTTGAGCTGACAAACAACATCCGTTACATTTTGTCTCGATTTCTTTAAAATGGTCACAATATCAAATGAAGCACACCCACCAAGTCCCATTAATATCAATTCCATAGGACGTGGTCCACGGTTTTCACCACCGTATTCAGCAGAACCATCCATAATAATTTGGTGACCACTTTCTGAATTTGCTTGAAAAGCAACATTCTCTAACCAATGAACGCTAGTTTGCATTGCAACTACCTAAAAAAAGCTATAAATTTACAGGGTACCTGTACACTAGCATAAAATGAGTTGATAAGGAATTTCATCTCTACTGCTTCTACGTGACGAGTTCAATTTAGATCAAAAGATCTAGTTATTATCCAATTCGGAATTTTTAAGCATGTCTTCTAATTTTGCACAACTTAGTACAGATGCTTTGTCACCTGGTCAATTACCTGAGTCAGTCAAAGCTTTGCTCAAGAGAGCCCACATCAATCGTTTTCCTAAACGCTCAACAATCATTGATGCAGGTTCAGAGTCAAAATCACTGTATTTAATTTTAAAAGGTTCAGTTTCAATTATTTTACGCGAAGATGATGAGCGTGAAATCGTTGTTGCCTATTTGAACCCTGGGGATTTTTTCGGAGAAATGGGTTTATTTGAGCAAAACCCACAACGTACAGCCGAGGTCAGAACTCGTGACGTATGTGAAATCGCAGAGATTTCATATGACAATTTCCACGAAATCAGTAAACAATACCCTGACTTAAGTTATGCAGTATTTGCACAACTTGTTCGTCGCTTAAAGAATACAACACGTAAAGTGACTGACCTTGCATTTATTGATGTCTCTGGTCGTATTGCACGTTGCTTGATTGATCTTTCTGCGCAACCTGAAGCGATGATTTTACCAAATGGTCGTCAGATTCGTATTACTCGTCAAGAAATTGGTCGCATCGTAGGTTGCTCACGTGAAATGGTAGGGCGTGTATTAAAAACGCTTGAAGAGCAAGGTATGATCGAGACTGATGGTAAGGCAATTTTAATTTTTGATGCGTCTTTAGAAGAGTCTAAATTCTCTGAAGATGAATATAACAATGATGATGAATAAAATTTAAAAGTTGATTTGAGAAGTAAACATCACCAATTCTTTGGCTTTGATAAATATCAAAATTCTCAAAATAACACCATCTTTATATTGTTTAAAAGCAAACTTTCGAGTTTGCTTTTTAAGTCTAAACTCTACAGTTTTTGTCCATATCCCCTTTGTGCTGTTTAAATAGTGAATTGGATAAAGATAAATACTTTCTTATAAATTTTTTAGATAAATTCATCTTCTTTTGGTCATTAGAAAAATAATTTCAACAGCTTATCAAATTTTATTTACGTTATTATTCTCATTAGATATTGAACTCTCATTAAAGGATCTGACATGAAATCAAATCGCTTAGGTCATTCTGATTTGGTGGTACCTGAAATTTGTTTAGGAACCATGACTTTTGGTGAACAAAATACTCAGAATGAAGCATTTGAACAACTCGCCTATGCACTTGATCAAAATATTCATTTTTGGGACACAGCAGAAATGTATCCTGTTCCCCCAAAACCTGAAACTCAAGGTTCAACAGAAACCATTATAGGCAATTGGATTGCTCAAAATGGTCAACGCGACAAACTCATCATTGCTACAAAAATCGCTGGACCACAGCAAGGCGGTAGTCAAATCCGTGATGGGCATACAAAATTTATTGCTTCAGAAATTAGTTCAGCAATTGATGGTTCATTAAAACGCTTACAAACCGATTATATTGACCTCTACCAACTACATTGGCCACAGCGACCTGCAAACTTCTTCGGTACCTTAGGCTATGGCAACCAACAAGCGGCATTGACTCAAAACATTACCCCACTTGCAGAAACATTAGAAGCGCTTTCAAATGAAGTTAAAAAAGGACGTATTCGCCATATTGGCTTGTCCAATGAAACGCCATGGGGCACCTTAAAATTTTTACATCTCGCAGAGCAATTGGGATTAGAAAAAATTGTCAGTGTACAAAACCCATATAGCTTGTTAAATCGCACCTATGAAGTCGGTATGTCTGAAATTGCACAGTTTGAAAGTGTTGGTTTACTGGCTTATTCACCACTTGCATTTGGCTACCTGACAGGAAAATATCGTCATGGTGCACGACCTGCAGATGGTCGTATTAGTTTATTTTCGCGTTTTAGCCGTTATACCAATCCTCAAAGTGATTGGGCAACAGAACAATATGCGCGACTTGCTGAAAAACACGGTTTAAGTCTAACCCAATTGGCATTGGCATTTATTAAACAGCAATTCTTTGTGAGCAGCACCATTATTGGTGCAACACAACTTTCACAGCTCAAAGAAAATATTCATGCTTTCGAGCTTCATCTGTCTGAAGAAATCTTAACGGAAATCGAAGATATCCATAAACAACAACCTAATCCAGCACCTTAGTGTGGTTCAGGCTTTAATGTACATAGCCACTCCAATAACATTACTGATTCAGAAACTAAAAAAGGATGCCTAGGCATCCTTTTCACTTATATACTGTTGTAGTCCCAAACGCTTATTTTCCACCGCGTGCGTTGTATACTGCCATCGCAGCTGCAAGATTCTTTTTCATCGCATTGATACGGTTTGCATCAGATGGGTGTGTAGAAAGCAAAGCAGAACCTTGAGCACCACCTTGTTTGGCCATTTTTTCCCATAAAGTAATTGCTGCTTGAGGGTTATAGCCTGCCTTTGCCATCATCATTAAACCGCCTTCATCCGCACGGCTTTCCAAGCTACGTGAATAAGGCAAACCTACACCCACTTGACTGCCCAAATCAATTGCAGCATTGCCTAGTTCACCAATTTGGCTACCTGCATAAGATTTACCAATATTTACGGCAAGATTGGTTAAGGCTTGCGCTCCTAACTTCTGTTTTGAATGCTCTTCTAAAGCATGGGTCATTTCATGTCCCATAACAGCAGCCACTTCAGCCTCAGATAAATTGAGTCGGTTAACAATGCCCGTATAGAAAACAACTTTTCCACCTGGTGCAACATAAGCATTGATCTGATCTGACTTAAGCACAGCCAACTGCCAATCAAATCGTTGTCCTGTTTGGTTCATCTGATCTGCATAAGGTTTTAAGCGAATAAATGCCGCATTTACCTTTTTATATGTTGCAGAAGTTGTGTCTAAAGTTTTATTTGCACGTGCTTCTTGCACAGTTTTGTTAAAACCCAGCGTCGCATTTGAATTCAATGTTGCAGAGTCTGCACCTGCCATATCCGCAATGGTTGTACATCCAGAAATTGAAATCGCAGTCGCAGCGCAAAGACTAAGTATTAATTTATTGTTCATTATAATCAACTCCATAGAGAACAAATAAAAACGTTGTGAATTATATGCAAATGTTACATAAGGATAAATCAATAATTTTCATTAAATCATATTAATTATGTAAGTAAAAAACCTACAAAAACTGTACCATCAACCAGTACACCAAACACAGCACATTCAAAGCCAAATAGATATTTTTTAAAGGAATAATTTTCTGTTCCAACTGCTGATTATTTCGTTTAAAAAATAGAAATGCATTTTGAATCAGAACAATAGGAACCAGTATACAAGCAATCATTACACTCAGCCCAAGCAAAGCTTGAGAAACAATAGCTGGATCAGTGGTTTGAGCCTGAATAATGAGCATAGCGATTGTTGGTGCACCGCCCATTGCAAAAATCAGAGAATAAAACATCGTTGAGGATATATTCTTTTGCATGGTTCAAACTCAATGTGTATCGAAAGATATATTCTAACAAGCTGAATATAAAAACCTAACTTAAATCATTTTCGACTTTAGTCTTTTACTTCCAAGAAAAAGCCTGAATAACTTCAGGCTTAGATCTCTTCTACATTTCAATTATTTTTTGATTGCAGCTTTATAAACTTGCTTGGCTTCAACCATACTCTTATTTAAATCTGAGATACGGTCATTATTCGATGGATGCGTAGAAGTAAACTTTTGAACACCATTGGTACTGCCACCATCAATTTTATTCATTTTTTGCCATACTGTGATTGCGGCTTCTGGGTTATATCCTGCTTTAGCCATAAGCATCAAACCACCACGATCCGCAGAAGACTCTAAACTACGTGAGTAAGGTAGACCGACGCCGTATTTACTACCAATATCGAGTGCTTGAGTACCCATTGAGCCTAACTTATCACCTGCATAAGTTTTACCCATCTTCACAGCAAAATCAGTGATTGCAGTAGCACCTGCATCGCGTTTAGAGTGTTCTTCTAAAGCATGCGTCATCTCATGACCCATGATTGCAGCGATTTCAGCATCTGTTAATTTAAGCTGATTGACGATACCTGTGAAGAACACCACTTTTCCGCCCGGCATGACAAATGCATTGAGTTCATCAGATCTCAACACACTTAACTGCCAGTCAAACTGTTGCCCTGTTTTATTTGCTTGATCCGCAAAAGGCTTCATTTTTACAAAAACAGCATTCACACGTTTATAAGTAGAAGATGTCGTATCCAGTGCTTTTTGTGCCTTTGCATCTTCAACCAATAACTTATAATCTGCTGCCGCATTGAGGTTTAATGTTGCAGAGTCATTACCCGTTAACTCAGCAACCGTGGTGCAACCAGACAAACCAACCACTAACCCTAATCCAAGTAATACATTCTTGTTAATCATTATTTTCACCAAAGCTCATTAGTCTTTATGTAAACTCCAACACGGAGTTCAACGTTTAGCGCCCAAATTATGTTGTATTTTGTAAAAAAAATCAAAGTAAATCACATTTTATTTAAACCTTATAAAATAGCTTTATAAAAAAAGCTCCCGAGGGAGCTTTTAAAATATCTATATATCAAGCATCAAATGGGTGACGCATCACAATCGTTTCATCACGATCTGGACCAGTAGAAATGATGTCAATCGGACATTCAATCAACTGCTCAATACGCTTCACATAATTAATTGCATTTTGTGGCAATTGATCTAGTGATTTCGCACCGAAAGTCGATTCAGACCAACCTGGCATGGTTTCATAGATTGGTTTTAATGTTTCAAATGCAAGCGCATCTGTAGAACCAACACAACCAGAATCCGCAGCTTCATAGCCTACACAGATTTTCACTTCTTCTAAGCCATCTAAAACATCAAGCTTAGTTAAGCAAATACCAGATAATGAGTTTACATCAACTGAGCGGCGTAAAATTTCTGCATCAAACCAACCACAACGACGTTGACGACCAGTAGAAGCACCAAACTCAGAACCTACAGTACCTAAGTGTTTACCAATCGCATCACCAACATCATTGGCAGCATCATAAACAAGTTCGGTAGGGAACGGACCCGCACCTACACGAGTTGTATATGCTTTGGTAATCCCAAGAACATAATCAAGGTGTAATGGACCTAGACCTGAACCTGAGCTCACACCACCTGCTGTTGTATTTGAAGAAGTTACATATGGATATGTACCGTGATCAACATCCAATAATGAACCTTGAGCACCTTCAAACATAATATTTGCACCATCTTTACGATAGTCATGCAAAGTCGTGATCACGTCCAATACTAATGGTTTAATCACTTCACGCCATTGGTCGCAAAGAGCAAGTACATCTTCTACTTTAACTGCTTCAACACCAAAGAATTGGGTTAACTGGAAGTTATGGTACTCAAGAAGTTCTTCAAGCTGCGCTTTAAGATGATCACCACCACGTACCAAATCCGCAACACGGATTGCACGACGAGCAACCTTATCTTCATACGCTGGACCAATACCACGACCAGTTGTACCAATCTTAGCATTTCCACGTTTTTTCTCACGTGCTTGATCAAGTGCAATATGGTGCGGAAGGATCAATGGGCAGTTTGGAGAAATACGTAGACGTTCACGAACAGGTACGCCCTCTTTCTCTAAAATATCCATCTCTTTGATCAAAGCTTCAGGTGAAAGCACAACACCATTGCCAATTAAGCAAAGTACGTTTTCACGTAAAATACCTGATGGAATGAGGTGAAGAACTGTTTTCTTACCACCAACGACGAGTGTATGACCCGCGTTATGCCCGCCTTGATAACGTACTACCGCAGCTGCTTGATCTGTGAGCAGGTCAACGATTTTACCTTTACCTTCGTCGCCCCATTGGGTACCGAGTACCACAACACTTTTGCCCATAATAGCCTCATTACATCATGCTGTTAAAATAGAAAACCAAATAAAGTGACATGAACACTCAATTCGATCATTAAATTGTTTCGACTTTCCACTCACCTGCAACATTCACCAATTGGTGTGTTGCATTAGGAACTGAGTTTAAATCGTCGTTACCCAATAACTGAATTACACTTAAACCTTGTTTACGAGCCGTCTCAATCGCATCAAGCAAATCAGGAGCTGTTCCCTTCGGCGCAACCACTTTTTCAATCTGTTGATGTTGCCCGGCACTTAAAACATATAAGTCACAAGAGAAACCTGTTGCTGGGCGCGCTCGTCCAAAATGTTCACCAATACCATCATAACGACCACCTTGTGCCAATGGTGCTGCACGGTTTGGTGCATATACGGCATACATTAAACCAGTGTGATAATGGTATGAACGAAGTTCTACCACATCAATCCCGATGTTGAGATTTGGCCAACGTGCTTGAATTTCGGTATATGTTGTTTTAAGTACATCAAAAGCATGTTTGAATGCTTCGTCCGCAAAAATTTCTGTACTAATATGCGTTTGCAAAGCATCTAAGTCACTTGCATAACGACCTAAAGCATAAAAATCAGCGCCATATTTTAATTCTTGCGTAAACTCAGCAAGTTCTGGTAACGCTTTACGTTGATATAAGTCTGACAACTGACGTTCTGTTGACTTATTTAAACCTGCAAGCTTGACCAAACTTCTAAATAGCCCAACATGCCCTAAATCAAGATGGATACCATCCACCATACCCGCTGTTTTAATCAGATTAAGCATGACGTCGATCATTTCAACATCAGCATCAATACTATCTGAACCAAATAATTCCGCACCAAGTTGTAAAGGTGCTCTCGTGGTATTAAAACCTTGTGGTTTAGTATGAAGTACTGTTCCTGCATAGCAGTAACGCGCCACACCTTGTACTTGATGTACATGGGCATCGATACGAGCCACTTGTGGTGTCATATCGGCACGCACACCAAGCAAACGACCAGAAAGTTGGTCGATGACTTTAAAAGTGGCTAGGTCTAAATCTTGATTCGATTCGGAAAGAGAAGAAAGTGATTCGATGTATTCGATGAATGGCGTATACACCAGCTGATAACCTCGGGATGCGAGGAAATCTAAAGCTTTACGGCGCAATTGTTCAATTACTTGCGCTTGCTCTGGTAATACATCAGCTACACCATCAGGTAATAACCATGTCTCTGAAATGGGCATGTTGTAAACCTAAATCCTGTCAGCGCGGAAGTAATCCGCATAAAAAAATCGGGAACACACCCGATTTCTCTTATTTTAGCACGATCATCCGCACCATGCATTAATAAAATAACTTTTGATTAATAAATTGCTAACAAGTATACAACTTACAGCAAAGTTAGAAACTGCAGCTTAAACTAAACACAATAGTTTGTATTTATTTAAATTTTCATTTTAAAGCCGATTGCTTTTTGCACTGTTCAAAATATAATTCATTTGCATAGAAAAGCATCACCAACATCAACATCAACATCAACATCAACATCAACATCAACATCAACATCAACATCACTTAAATATTAAAATCGGGGAACGCATGGAACTTCATAGCAACATTTATTACAAACACCCAAATCCAAACCTTATGCTAAAACTGGATGAATTATTTAAAGCACATCAAGGGGATCAGGATAGATTTATGACTTCTGCGGTTGAGATCAACCCAGAGATGGGACATGAACTGGCTGAAGATCTTTTAAATACTGTGGACAATGTTGAGTTTGACTTAGGTCCTGAGTCAATAAGTAGGATAGATGGTTATTCAATTGCCCATTTTGTACATGGTTCTTCAGGTGACGAATTTGTTGAAGCAATTGTGCTTTTCTTAAAATCTCTACTTGATGAGATTGATGTACGTGCGTGGGGATGCGGTGATGATGACCCGTGGGAATTCTGGTTTAAATTCGAAGAAGATGAATTAATTCGTGAAGACGACGAACCATTTAACGACCCAGAAGAAGATGAGGAAATTAAATCCTCAATCTATACATGGTGGCATGCAGGATTGCCTGAAAAAATTAAAGAAGGTTTTTTAAATCAAGAATAGAAGCTATTTTGATTTAAAATGGGAAATGCAAAAGCGCTATCCTTTTGCACTTCCTTTTATTTTGGTTATTTTAAATAATCATCGATACTGATGACTTGTGAAAACATCTGAAATGCAGATAAACATGCCGTTTGCACATCTTCAGCTTGTACTGTTTTACCAGCATAACTGAGTTGGCGTGTCGCTGTTGCTTCTGCAATGATTACAGGTTGATAACCCAATTCCGCTGCTACGCGAGATGTCGCATCGACACACATATGCGTCATCATTCCGCTAATAACCAAACGCTCTACTTTAAGCTGATCAAGCACTTGCTTTAAGTTCGTTTGAAAGAAACTGTTAGGATAGTGCTTTTCAATGATGATTGGGTTTTGATTGATCTGCAAGCCAGCATGCAATTCAGCACCCTCTGTTCCCTCTTGAAAAAAAGTTGCTTGCGCTTGTTTGGCAATATGTTGAATATAAATAATCGGTTGAGCATTTTTGATAAAATCAGCTTCCAATCGATTGATATTTGTTAAAGCTTGTTCTGCACCAAACAACGCCATCTTGCCTTGTGGAAAATAATCATTTTGAACATCAATCACCAATAAAGCAGTACGACTCATTTTCATTCTCACTGTTCTGTTGAAGTTTTTATAAGATTAAGCAAAATATCTAGCAGTTTGCAGACTCTCGTGAAAGAATAAATGTCTGACTACTTTCAAACTGAAAAAAGTTTAATTGCCCATGTTGCCAAATGACCCAATCGATCTAAAAATTTTAAAGATTCTAAAAACTGACTCTAGACTCAGTAATAAAGACATTGGACAATTGGTTCACCGTACAGGGCAAGCCGTTGGTAGTCGTATCGCCCGAATGCAAGACGAAGGTACAATTCAAAAATACACCATTGCTTTAAATCATCCAACGACTCAGTTTATCCGAGTAATGATGCAAAATAATGATTTTGAAAAGTTTGAAGCATTTGTTATGCAGTTTGAAGCGATCGAAAGTTGTTATAAAGTCTGCGGTTCTGCTTGCTATATGTTAGTGGCTCACTTTGACAGTCAAGCAATCAATCACTTTATCGAACAACTGTCCGAATGGGGACAATATTCGGTTGATAGTGTGGTAAAAACAATAGAACCATAAATTTAACTGTTTTTTACTAAAATTATGTAAGAATAAACCAATGAAATCTCAAGAAAAAAATCAGCAACAACACAGTAAGTTTCTCAGCTTAGTACTTAGACATCAACCAGAAACCATTGGAATCCAACTAGACTCCGAAGGTTGGACTGATGTACAGATACTTTTACAGCAATTGATTAAACATCACCACCCTCTTAAATTAGATGCACTTATTCAAATTGTTGAAAGCAGTGATAAAAAACGTTTTCAGCTTTCAAATGATCACTGCAAAATCCGTGCAGTACAAGGTCATTCTAGTACGCAAGTTAAACGTGATTATATCGCTATCACACCACCCAATACACTTTTTCATGGTACGGCAACACGCTTTGTCGACAGTATTTTAGATCAAGGTTTAATGTCTGGTGAACGACATCATGTGCATTTGTCCGCCGATCAAATTACTGCGGCTCAAGTTGGCAAACGGCATGGCAAAGTGTTTATTTTTCAGATTGATACTCAACAAATGCATCAAGATGGCTATCATTTTTATCAAGCAGAAAATGGCGTTTGGCTCACTGAACATGTTCCTGTAAAATATTTACGCCAATTCGTACACTCCGACTAACCATTAATCCAATGGCAAACTCGTGGTTAGTTTGATTTTTTGCAAAGGGATTTCAGTTTTTACATTCTGAATTCCTGATATTTTATTAAGATGATTGATTTGAAACTTTCGATAAGCTTCTAAATCAGAAACAACGATACGTAAGAAAAAATCACAATCGCCTGCCATCAATTGGCACTCTACGATCTGAGGAATATTCATAATCGAATCGATAAAACGGTTTACGGTTTGCTCATCCTGACTTTTCAACCAAATTCGAGCAAACACCGTCAAACTGAGATTGACTTTTTGCGGGTTTACCAAAGCCACATATCGGTCAATGATCCCTTCATCTTCAAGTTGTTTTACTCGTCTTAAACATGGGGAAGCGGATAATCCGATCTGCTCGGCTAACTCATTATTCTGCAACTTACCGTTTTGCTGTAAAGCGCGCAAAATACGACGATCTGTTTGGTCTAATTTCATAAAACCAGCCTTAGTATATAAATTTAAAAAATAACATATTTCAGCAATATTATTGCAAAATAAATTTTACAAGCAGAAAATTTAGAGAAAAATAGCCTATCAAGTGGCATAAAATAAACAAACACCGTATTTTCGACTTTGAGCTTCTCATGTTAAGTTTTAAAAACGCCGCAGCAGAACTGAATGATTCTATTGATTTCAGAGAATTTTTACGCGGTCTTAAAACATCCATTCCGATGTTATTAGGGATTATCCCTTTTGCCTTGGTACTGGGAACTCAAGCTGCTCAAAAAGGTTTCTCTGCTTTAGAAGTCCCTCTTCTTACAGGACTTAATTTTGCCGGTGGTTCAGAATTTGCCATTATTGAAGTATGGACCCAACCACCACAACTTCTTTTTCTGATCTTAATCACGTTTTTGGTGAATAGTCGCCATATTTTAATGGGCGCTAGTTTAGCACCTTATATTCGACATTTGCCCAACCGTAAAGCTTTGCCTTTGTTATTTTTTATGTGTGATGAAAGTTGGGCTTTAAGCATTACCGATGCCCACAAACAAAATCCACGAAATCCCTATGCAGGCTTTAGTGTTTTCTTTTATATCGGACTCTGCTTTGCACTTTATGTTATGTGGGTTAGCTTCACCACGCTTGGTGTTGGTATTGGCTCTTTTCTTGGAGATGTTACCAAATTTGGTTTTGACATGGCTTTTCCGGCTGTATGCTTAGTGCTTTTACGTGGAATGTGGAAAGGCTTTAAACCCGCATTACCTTGGTTGGTTAGCCTCATCGCTGCCACTTTGGCTTATTACTTTTTACCCAAAGGATGGTACGTTTTGGTGGGTTCTATTTCAGGAATTATTGCTGCCTTCTTGTTTATTGGAGATGACGAATGATTCATATGACCACCTTTATCGCGATTCTATGTGTTGGATTGACCACATATTCAACCAGAGTTTTAGGCTATTTGTTGTTAAAAAATCGACAGCTCAGTAAAAGAACCACACGGATTTTGCAAGTCATTCCAGGTTGCGTACTTGTTTCTGTCATCGCACCATATTTTGTTTCTGATCATCCAGCGAATTTAGTTGCAATTGCCGTAACCATACTGGCTGCTTGTTATTTGTCTTTACTTCCTACTGTAATGATCAGTATTGTCGCCACAGCGATGTTGAGATACTTGATCGCATAAAGTATCTCAACTGTTTGCGAGCATGATTTACCCATCCATCTCTACTTTCTTGAGCAAATTAAGGCTGTTTACTTTGTTGAAGTATTTTAATCAGTTCAGCATTTTGAAACTCAACTTGAGTCAAACGATTAGAGGTATTGTCCAAGACCTCTTGTTGTACATGCATCTTTTTTGCTAAATCCTGCATAATTTGTAATGTTTGTTTAAGATGATTCTCCTGTGATTGAATCAAATGTTCTTGGTGATTGGTTCGCTCAATTAAGGTGATATTTTGCTTATTCAACTTCCCCATTTGCCAAACCATAAAAATAATTGCCAAATAGACAATCACCAAAGTGATATACATAAAAAACATCATCATTCCCCAATTATAAGATGTGATCTATCATTATTTTATCTTTATTTCAGCACGTTAAAAGTGATGAATTCTCATCGTGTTGCATGCATTGTTATCACACACGCATCAGTGAATGTTCAATAGAATGATTCACACAGATCAAGCAAGCGATTCGCATAGCCCCATTCATTATCATACCAAGCAAAAACCTTAGCCTGCTGTCCTACAACAAGTGTTTGGGTGAGATCAACAATCAATGAATAAGGTGAATGATTAAAATCACTTGAAACCAATAGTTCATCTGTCACGGACATAATTTCCGCATAATCATATTTTGCAGCTTGAACCAAAGTTTGATTAATCAAATGCGTCGTCATCGCTGACTTTGCAACAAAGCTTAAATCAATTGCAGCCACATTAATGGTCGGTACCCGAATTGAAAAACCATCAATTCGATTTTCCATTTTTGGCATGACTTGCTTCAATGCACCCAGCGCTGAAGATGTGGTAGGAATTATGTTTTGACCTGAAGCTCTTGCACGACGCAAATCACGATGAGCATGATCCAATACCGATTGATCCGCTGTAACCGCGTGAATTTCTGTCATCAAGGCACTTTCTATACCAAAAGCATCATCAATAATTTTGACCAATGGCACCAACGCCTGTGTGGTACAAGACACACTGGAAATGATTTGGTCAGAGGCTTTGACTTCATGGTGATTAACACCATATACGATTGCAGCATCAACAGTATCAAATGGTGCAGCACCAACAATGACACGCTTAGCCCCAGCAATTAAATGCTGTGTTGCAGCCGCTCTAGAACGAAATAGACCCGTACATTCTAAAACAACATTAATATCCAATTCTTTCCAAGGCAACAGTGCTGGATTTTCTTGTCTTAAAATCAGAACTTTAAGTTTTATCTGACGAGCATCAATAGACATATAAAGCTGTCCATTTTCTTCAACAATATTGACTGCACCATCGAAACGTCCGTGAGTGGTATCATATTTAAATAAATGAACCAATGTTTCAACGTCTGCGATATCATTGATGGCAACAATTTCAAAATGAAAGTTCTTCGGATTTTCAAACCAAGCTCTTAATACATTTCGCCCAATCCGCCCGAATCCGTTTATTGCCACACGTTGCATCAGATGTCCTTTTACAGCCAAACTACCATAATCAGTTATATGGTATAAGATTTATGGTCACTACTGTTAATATATAGCTGACTTTAGCAAGAAAAATTTCGAAAACAATAGAATTTAAAACATCATTGGATAAAAAAATGTATTCATCTTTGCTCACCATGACTTTTATGCGGCATCTATTTTATTTTTGCTGTATTGCGATATGTATTTTTATATTGATTCCTTTCAGTTATGCCCAACAAATGAATATTCAAAATACTTATTCACGATGCAGCGAAACACAGACTCAGCAATTGCTTGATCAACTTAACCTAATTTCATCACAACACAGCGATACACGCTATCCAACATTTGAGACCTGTATCGAGCTGGATCAAAATCTGCAATTGATCGCAGTTAGTCAACCACTTCCTCTGTCGTCTGGGTATCCAGATTACGACTTAAATCTTTACTTAATTGACAATACATCTGAAAAAATTCTAAATCACTATCATTATCCGATGACGATTACTTCAGATATCGGTCAGTATGAAAACTTACAATTTGATATTCATCACTTTTCTACAGACTATGCCACACCCGTTATTGGTCTGGCTTTAACCTACAAGCATTTAGGCAGGATCGACAAAACAATACGTGAAATAAAGTTATTCAAAATCAACAATCACCAACTGCAATTGGTTTTAGATAAATTTATGACGAATTACTCAGGTAGCGAAAGACCGTCTATGTGTGAAAATAATCAACAAATCGAGACTCAAATATTACTCCACCCATTAAAACAAAACAGTCACGGTTTAGCAGATATTCAACTCACTGAAAAAACAGAGCGCATAACACTTGACGAAAAAAATTGTAGTACCCATCGTATTGTCAAAAAGCAACGTCATATCATGAAATTTGATGGTAAAGAATATCGTTTTAAACATCTTAAATTTTTAGACTTTGGAATTTAATTAGATTTTGAACTTTTAAAGATGAGCGTATGAAAATATTACAGATTTACCTTGGCATGGCATTGGTTTACATTTCAGGAAACTTATTTGCAGCCCCCTATCAACGTTGCTCAGAACAACAGCAACAACAATTGATTGACCAATTTAAATTGGTCAATCAGCGTTTTGCCAATACAGATGCTGAAACATATCAAAGCTGTATCAATTTGGACAATGCACAAAGAATTCACTTGATCGCCATTAGCCAGCCAATTGATTATAAATCTTATGATGACATGGAACATGATCTGAATTTATATCTAATTGATTCTTCACAGCATAAAATTCTGCAAAAGTATAAAGCACCAGAAACCTTTTACTCAGATGCCGATCATTATGATGGTGCACAACTACATACCACCCGTTTTTCAACATTAAATGATATTGATGTCGTGGGTGTTGAAACCTCATCGTCGCATCAAGGTGGTTTCACTTATAGCCACAGTAATTTAACTTTATTTAAAGTTAATCCTAAACACCCCATTAAAGAAATTGGCGGTATCAGCATGAATGAAAGCGGCTATGAACGAATTGGAAACTGTTCAGAAAACAGTAATTCAGAAGTCAGACGCATCCTTATTTTATCAAATAAGATTACACATGGCTTACAGGACATCATTTTAAAAGAAACCAAAAATCAGACCAAAACCAACTACAAAACCTGCACTTCGGTGAAAAAACAATATAAGCAACAACAAACGCTTAAATTTAATGGTCAAGTATATAAATTTCAACATCATAACTTTTTAAGTATTGATCCTTTTTAATTTGCGTTAAATGTTGTAATGACAATGTAGGGGTATTTTAAATTTTGTAGAATTTAAAACCTATTTGGACCAAAGTCGCAATTGTATAGAAAAACCAATAATTCACCTTAAAATCATTGGTGGAGCGTGTATTTTCCGTTATACTTTGGCGTTTTTAAAAATTAAGCCTGTGTGCAGACTGAGCAATAAAATTAGACTCAGTGACACACTTTTAGCCAATATGAAAATTGAGGAGTGACTTGGTTGTGAGTACTCGTTTTATGACTACTGCTGAAATACGTGAAGCATTTTTGCGTTACTTTGAATCGCAAGGACATACACGTGTCGCGTCGAGCTCACTTGTACCCGCCAATGACCCTACTCTGCTGTTTACCAATGCCGGCATGAATCAGTTTAAGGATTGTTTCCTTGGTCTAGAAAAACGCGACTATGTTCGTGCAACAACTTCACAAAAATGTGTACGTGCAGGTGGTAAGCATAACGACTTGGATAATGTGGGTTATACAGCACGTCACCACACTTTCTTTGAAATGTTAGGTAACTTTTCTTTTGGTGATTACTTTAAGCATGATGCTATTCGTTTTGCTTGGGATTTCCTAACAGGTGAAGAATGGTTAGCCCTTCCAAAAGACAAACTCTATGCCACTGTTTATCATACAGATGACGAAGCTTTTGATATTTGGAACAAAGAAATCGGTCTAGATGCTAGCCGTATCATCCGTATTGGTGACAATAAAGGCGAGAAATACGCATCTGATAACTTCTGGGCGATGGGTGATACAGGTCCTTGTGGTCCTTGCTCTGAAATTTTCTTTGATCATGGCGATCATATCTGGGGTGGCTTACCTGGCACACCTGAAGAAGACGGTGACCGTTTTATCGAAATTTGGAATAACGTCTTTATGCAGTTTAACCGTACTGCTGATGGCGTCTTGCACAATCTTCCTGCGCCATCTGTCGATACAGGTATGGGCTTAGAGCGTATTTCTGCTGTTTTACAACATGTCAATTCAAACTACGAAATTGACTTGTTCCAAAACTTATTGAAATCTGCAGCTGAAATCATCGGCGTAGATATGAGCCAAGCTCAAGCTGAGGCTCAGACTCAAAATAAACCAATTGAATACCCAGCTTCGCTTAAAGTTGTTGCAGATCATGCACGTTCATGCTGTTTCTTGATTGCTGATGGTGTAAATCCATCCAATGAAGGACGCGGTTATGTGTTGCGTCGTATTATTCGTCGTGCTGTACGCCATGGTAATAAAATGGGCGCAACAGGTACTTTCTTCTACAAAATGTTGCAACCACTCATTGATGTGATGGGTGAAGCTTATCCTGAATTGGTTGAGCGTCGTCAAGTCATTGAAAATGCTTTGATTCGTGAAGAAGAGTTGTTTGCAAAAACACTTGAACAAGGTTTGAAATTACTTGAAGGTGAATTAGCAAACCTGAAAGGTAAAATTATCCCAGGTGAGACTGTCTTTAAACTTTACGATACTTATGGCTTCCCAACTGACTTAACTGCAGATATTGCACGTGAACGTGAACTCGAAATTGATGAAGCAGGTTTTGAAGTTGAAATGGCTGCACAGCGTCAACGTGCACGTGAAGCAGGCAAATTTGCAGTTGATTACAACAGCATTGTAAAAGTAGATAGCGAAACTCAGTTTGACGGCTATGACGCAACTCAGGGTCAGGGACAAATTGTTGCGATCTATAAAGATGGTGTTCAAGTTGACGAAGTCGTTGAAGGTGATGAAGCATTGATCGTGCTGAACCAAACACCATTCTATGCAGAAAGCGGTGGTCAAATTGGTGACACAGGTATCTTCAAAAATGAAACCGGTATTTTTGAAGTTCAAGATACCAAAAAATCAGGTAATGCATTTGTTCATCAAGGTATTGTCACTGTAGGCAATCTAAAAGCAACACAGAGCGTTGAAGCTATTGTGAAAGCTGACATCCGTGACGCGACTGCACGTAACCACTCTGCCACTCACCTTTTACATGCTGCATTGCGTCAAATTTTAGGTGAACATGTTCAGCAAAAAGGTTCATTGGTTGCCTCTGATCTTTTACGTTTTGACTTTGCCAATGACCAACCTGTGAGCTTCGAACAACTGCAACAAGTTGAACGTTTAGTGAACCTTGAAATTATTGCCAATACTGCTGTATCTACAGAACTTCTCGGCATCGAAGCAGCCAAAGATAAAGGCGCAATGATGTTGTTTGGTGAAAAGTATGGCGATGAAGTTCGTGTACTGTCTATGGGCTCACTGAAAGATGATAAAAATTTCTCGATCGAGCTGTGTGGTGGTATCCATGTAAAACGTACAGGTGATATTGGTTTATTCAAAATCACTTCTGAAGGTGGTGTTGCTGCGGGTGTACGTCGTATTGAAGCTGTTACAGGCACGAAAGCACTGGAAGTAGTACAAAAAGTAGATGCCGATATTTTACATATCAATGATCTACTGAAAGCCCAAAAAGACCAAACTGTTGAGAAAGTTGAAGCAGCGGTTGAAAATGCGCATCAACTGCAAAAACAAATCGAACAATTGAATCAAAAATTGGCGAACTTCCAAGCTTCTGACTTGATCAATCAAGTGACAGAAATTGCTGGTCGTCAAACACTTATTGCCACAGTTCAAGGACAAGATGCGAAGTCAGTTCGCCATCTTCATGACAGTGTCAAATCTAAATTAGAGAATGCAGTAATCGTGCTTGCAGGTGTTGAAGGCGACAAAGTGAGCCTGATCGCATCTGTAGCAAAAGATTTCACTGCAAATCTAAAAGCAGGTGACATCATCAAACACTTAGCAACTGAGCTTGGTGGTAAAGGTGGTGGTAAACCTGACTTAGCACAAGGTGGCGCGCCACTAAACGAGAAGTTTGAACAAGTGATGACAGATTTAACTGCATGGCTTGCTCAAAAATAAAACTTCACCTTTTGTGTAACTGACTCTAATGCCAATTAGAGTCATGGCTTATATGGAACAACTATGGCATTAATCGTTCAAAAATATGGCGGTACTTCTATGGGTACTCCCGAGCGCATTTTAAATGTTGCTCGTCGTGTAAAGCGTTGGCATGACCACGGCCACAAGGTTGTAGTGGTTGTATCAGCAATGAGTGGTGAAACCAACCGCTTATTAGCTTTAGCGAAAGCCATTACCGAAACCCCTGATCCTCGTGAATTAGACCAAATGGTGTCAACGGGTGAACAGGTAACGATTTCAATGTTAGCAATGGCGCTCAATTCAATTGGTGTTGAAGCTAAGTCACTTACAGGTCGCCAAGTTGGGATTAAAACCGACAGCGCATTTACCAAAGCACGTATTGAAGCGATTGATACTGATGTAATGACCGGTCACTTAGATGCAGGTCGTGTCATTGTTGTTGCTGGCTTCCAAGGTTTTGATGCTGATGGTAATACAACAACTTTAGGTCGTGGTGGTTCAGATACATCTGGCGTTGCATTGGCTGCTGCCTTGAAAGCAGATGAGTGTCAAATTTATACTGATGTTGATGGTGTATATACCACTGACCCACGTGTTGCACCTAAAGCCAAAAAAGTTGATCGCATTTCATTTGAAGAAATGCTTGAAATGGCATCTCTTGGTTCTAAAGTTCTACAAATTCGCTCAGTTGAATTTGCAGGTAAATACCAAGTGCCTTTACGCGTGTTATCAAGCTTTGATAATGACAATGATGGCGCATTCGACGAAGACTTTAAAAAGAATGTCGGAACACTAATCACCACTGAAGCGGAAGACAGTATGGAACAGCCAATTATTTCTGGTATCGCATTTAACCGTGACGAAGCTAAATTAACAATTTTAGGTGTACCTGATGAACCAGGTATTGCTTCAAAAATTTTATCGCCTGTTGGTGCTGCAAACGTTGAAGTGGATATGATTATCCAAAACGTTGAAGAAGACGGTACGACTGATTTCACATTTACAGTAAATCGTGGTGAACTTAAAAAAGCCAAAGCAATTTTAGAAGAAACTGCAACAGCAATTGGCGCACGTGAAGTTGCAACACGTGACGATATCGTCAAGGTTTCTATCGTTGGCGTGGGTATGCGTTCACACGCAGGTGTTGCGAGTAAAATGTTTACAGCACTTGCAGATGAAGGGATCAATATTTTAATGATCTCAACATCTGAAATTAAAATTTCTGTGATTATTGAAGAAAATTATTTAGAACTTGCGGTACGTTCTCTTCACACAGCGTTCGGTTTAGACCGTGAACATGGCGAATCGAGTGCGCGTGCGTAATTTTTGATCAAATATAGCAACTTATTCGCTGTTTTGACCAAGAAAAAATCAGAGCCACTATAGTGTTTTCTATAGTGGCTCTGTTATATTAGTTTTTGAGGTTTTAAAAAATTTCAACGGAGGGGTGAGAAAGTGAAAAACTTGTCACATTATTCTGTTAAAATTATCGGTGCTATTTAAAGTTGTGTTTTCTATTTTTTTAGAAATTCATCGCAGGTTTAGCGTTTAAGCAAGGAGATAAACATGCTGATTCTGACCCGTCGTGTCGGAGAAACTTTGATGATTGGGGATCAAGTCAGTGTTACTGTGCTTGGTGTTAAAGGCAATCAAGTTCGTATTGGTGTGAATGCACCAAAAGAAGTTTCTGTACATCGCGAAGAAATTTATCAACGTATTCAACATGAACGTGCTATGCACGAACATTTGCAACATATTGATCAAGATTATCAACCTTCTTTTGAAGATGATAATTCGCAAAACACATATAATCGTTAAGATTATAAATGTTTTGAAATATAAAGCGGCTTATATAGCCGCTTTAAATTTATTTGAACCACTGGTAAAAAACTTTGTGCTTATTCAAGACCTAAAGCTTTTTTTACGGGTGAATAACTACGTCGGTGTTGATCAATAACCCCGTGTTCTGCAATAGCATCAAAATGTGCCTTTGTTGGATAGCCTTTATGCTTTGCAAAACCAAATTGTGGATATTGCTTGTCTAAATCTACCATTTCATGATCACGGGTCACTTTTGCCAAAATACTGGCAGCACTGATTTCAGCATGTAACGCATCACCTCCTACCACAGCGTCACAGCTCATGTTTAAGCCTTTCGGAACTTTGTTCCCATCAACCAATACATGCTCAGGAACAAGCTTTAATGCTTCTACAGCACGTCGCATTGCCAACAATGAAGCTTGCAAGATGTTTAACTCATCAATTTCTTGATGTGTTGCTTCAGCTATCGCCCAAGCAAGTGCTTTTTCTTTAATCTCAATAAACAACTTTTCACGTTTCTTTTCAGTCAGTTTTTTTGAATCATTTAATCCTTCTATCGGATTATTTGGATCTAAAATAACAGCTGCAGCAACAACTGATCCAACCAATGGACCTCTGCCTGCTTCATCAACTCCAGCAACTAACATCGTCTTTCCTATCAAATCCATAGCTAAATTATTAAAGCCTTAAACAATTCTAGGTAATTATTTCATTGCTTCAGCAACACAGGCATTAATTGTTTTTGTTACTGCATTGGAAACAATCGTTGCACGTGCCTGAGGATCTAGTGCCGCTGTTGCTAAGTCTACAGCAGAGACACTTTGTGGTGCTTTTTCACTCACACAACCACAAATTTGGCTTTGAACATTGCTTTTTTGTTCAGTAGTCATCACTCGTGTTGCCACTTTCCATGCAGGTAAGTTTTCTAATTCTGTCGTGCATTTTGCATTAATCGCAATTTTCATCGCTACAGCACCTAATTGCTGTGTCGTTGACCCTGCTACAGTAGGATCCATTGAATCCGTTGTTGCACAAGCAGTCAAAGCCAAGATCAAAGGTGCAATAAAGGCAGCAGTTTTTTTCACAATTTTTCCAGTTTATCGAATAAAGAATATATTTTGCCTAAACTTATAGTGAGATTAAACTAAAAATTCTAATAATCTTGTGCTCTGCCATTAAATGGATAATTATTTCTCATTTTCTGCATTAAGCGTTGCAAATTTAAAACAATCCGTTGATTTTTTGAGACTGATTTCCATGATAAAAACTCATATCATAAGCATCAAATTAAATTGGAATATGTAACATGCAACAAAAATCACAATACTATACAAGGACGGCACAGTGGTTACATTGGGTCATGGCAGTCATTTTTATCACGGCGTGGGTCATTGGTTTTTATAGTGGTAATTTTTTAAGCTATGATGTCGATGGTCCATTCAAAGGCGATGTTATCACCTTGCACAAAAATATCGCTTCAGTGATTATCTTTTTGGTGATTATTCGAATTTTTTGGCGTTATACACACCCAGTGCCAGAACTCCCAGCAACCATGTCTCCCTTGATGAAAACTTTGGCTCACTTGGGACATCTCGGTCTTTATTTCATGCTTTTGGCTTTACCGATCACAGGCTGTTTATTTAGCTGGAGTGCTGGTCATCCTGTTCCTGTATTATATCTGTTTGAGATTCCAAGACTGGTTCAAGACAATCCTGATTTAACTGCGATTGTAAAACCACTGCATATTTATATTTCATGGGCAGCCGGGTTATTACTGGTCGGACATATTCTTGCAGCGCTTAAACACCATTTTATTGATAAAGATAATGTTTTAAAAAGCATGACTCGTCAGGGCTAAATCTCAAGATACAACGATTTGAGATTAAAATTGTTTGCACTTAAAAGCACATCTAAATGATGTGCTTTTTTTAAATTTATTTTAGGACAGGACATATAGTCAAACCGCCTGATTATTCATACAAGTGATTTGGATGATTCATTTATTTTATACTTTTGAATCATAAACAGTATTGCTATCACGAGGCGACATGGATGTCGCCATGTTGAGCGGGGGTATTAGGATGTACCCCTCGCTCAACGGAAGATTTTTGTTACTTTTCATCTCTGAAAAGTAAAGTATCGCCTACGCAAAACAATTTAAACTCTAGAGCTAAAGCGTGGCAGTGCAAGGCGTATATCATCAAACAATATATTGATCGCTTTAATTTTATTGATCAACAGAAATGATATTCTGCTGTATGAATTTTTCAACAGATTGACTATATCATCTATAATTTAAAGCTTCTTTTGCACAACCTTTCAAGCTGTTCATAACCGCCTTTTGAACCAAACTGTCTTTAGCCGACTCGCTCACGGTCGCCTTAAGCAATTCTGTAGCAGGAATATCATTTAAAGCATTATCACTGACGCAAGCACAGATTTTCTCCTGCGCTTGGTTTTGCTGGGTGCTCGACCATAGAAAAGCCGAAGCTTGCCAAATTTTTGAAGATTTTAATTCATTGGCACATTGCAATTCTATCAAAGGCTTAAACATTTTTTGCGTCATGCTTTTATTGGAATCCGCACAAGCAACAGTGATGGGTAAAATCAACATCAATGCGATTAAAAGTTTCAAATCATTTTCCTCATGAAAAAAAACAGTGCTCACACACTGTTTTTAATATGGTTAGGATATACCTTGACTTAGCTTAATGCATCTATTTGATGATTCCAATTTTGCTTTTCTTCAGCAGAAATAAAAGCAGCATCAAATGAGTTTTTTGCCAATTGTTTTAATTCTTGTGTCGATAAATCCAAAGCTTCTGCAATTGATATAAAGTTATCATTCATATATCCACCAAAATAAGATGGATCATCTGAATTTACAGTCACATGAACACCCTGCTCTAATAAGCGCTGGATATTATGCTGCGCCATATCATTGACGACACATAGTTTAAGATTACTGAGTGGGCAAACCGTTAAAGGCATTTTTTCAGCAATTAAACGTTGCATAAGTACAGGATCTTCTTCTGAACGAACCCCATGATCTATACGATTGACTTTGAGGAGATCTAAAGCTTCCCATACATATTCAGCTGGACCTTCTTCACCAGCATGTGCAACAACCAAAAATCCAGCTTGACGTGCTTTAGCAAAAACACGTTCGAATTTAGCAGGTGGATGCCCTACTTCACTTGAATCTAAACCAACACCAATGATTTGATCTTTATATGGCAGTGCTTGTTCCAAGGTATCAAAAGCAGCTTCTTCACTTAGATGACGCAAGAAACACATAATCAAATGTGAACTAATCCCAAGCTTAGCTTTTGCATCATCACACGCACGTTGTAAACCGTTGATCACCGTTGCAAATGCTACACCACGGTCTGTATGTGTTTGTGGATCAAAGAACATTTCGGTATGTACCACATGATCTTCTGCGCATTTCTCAAAATACGCCCAAGCCAAATCATAGAAATCCTGTTCCTTAACCAGTACATTCGCGCCTGCATAATAAATATCAAGAAATGATTGAAGATTATGGAAGTTATATGCCTGTTTGACTTCCTCTACAGATTTATAAGGAATATCAATCTGATTACGTTGAGCAATCGCAAACATGAGTTCTGGCTCGAACGTGCCTTCAATATGTACATGGAGTTCCGCCTTTGGCAAAGCACGGATGAGTTCTAACCTATTCACGATATATCCTCAAATTTCTTAAATTAAATCAAAATATCCAAATCACTTGGATTTATATCTACACATTAAATAAAAAAGGGTGCAAACATGAGTTTACACCCTCTACGCATTTCTGGATATTAGCCACCAAATGCAACGAATTTAATCACCCAAAGCACAGCAATGATCCACACCATATAAGGTACAGTTTTAGCTTTACCTGTAAACAGTTTAACCAAAGCATAGCTAATGAATCCCATTGCAATACCATCTGCAATTGAGTAGGCAAACGGCATAAATACGATGGTCAAAAATGCAGGAACAGCTTCGGTAATGTCATCCCATTCAATGTTGGTGATCCCTTGGATCATCAATACACCAACAAATAATAATGCTGGTGCTGTTGCAAAACCAGGAACAGATTGTGCAAGCGGTGCTAGGAATAAACATGCAAGGAATAATAAACCTACAACAACAGCAGTTAAACCTGTACGACCACCAGCAGCAACACCTGCGGATGATTCAATATAAGGTGTCGTTGAAGATGTTCCTAAGGCAGCACCTGCAACAATTGCAGTAGAGTCTGCAAACAATGCTTTTTTCAAACGTGGCAATTTACCATCTTTTAACAAACCTGCACGATGTGAAACACCAACCAATGTGCCTGTTGAGTCAAAAAGATCAACCAAGAAGAATACAAAGATAACGCCGACCAAACTTGCTGAAAATAAATTTTCAAAATTCATTTGCATGAACGTTGGTGCAATTGAAGGAATTGTACCCACAACACCCTTAAACTCGTTTAAGCCGAGCGCTGTTGCAATTCCTGTTACTGCTAAAATGCTGATAATAATTGCACCACGAACTTTATAGTGATGCATAATGACTGTGAGGAAAAAGCCTAACAAAGTCAATAAAACAGTCGGTTGTTTTAGATCACCTAAACCAACCAGCGTTGCTTGATTCGCAACAATAATGCCTGAGTTTTTCAATGCAACCAGCGCAAGGAATAAACCAATCCCTCCCCCTATTGCAAACTTCAATGACATTGGAATGGCATTTACAATGGCTTCTCGGATCTTAAACATACTAATTGCAATGAATACCAATCCAGAAACAAATACAGCAGCCAATGCTGTTTGCCACTCAACCCCCATTCCCAAGCAGACTGAATAAGTAAAATACGCATTCAACCCCATACCTGGTGCAAGCGCAATTGGATAGTTCGCTACCACCCCCATAACCAAACAACCAATTGCAGCTGCCAAACATGTTGCGACAAATACTGCACCATGATCCATACCTGTCTCAGATAGAATCAATGGGTTAACAATGATGATATAACACATCGTTAAAAACGTTGTTAAACCTGCAAGTATTTCGGTTCTAAACGTTGTTTTGTTTTCACTTAATTTAAATAAGCGTTCGAGCAAACCCGCTGAAGGATTTGGATTCGTCATTGTTGAGCCCCTGTTAAGTTTGAGCTATTCGTTGATAAAATCGAGTTGATTGAGTAAATGATACATGGCATCAATTTAGCCGTAGTTAAGCATTCAATAAACATACCAAAATGACATTTCCGATAAAAAACTTGAATTAAAAAAGCTGCGAATGCGCAGCTTTAGTATTCTAGAATGTATAAACGGACTTGATCGGTTACATTTCGCAAATTATATCATACTGTTTATATAATTTTATCAAACTGAACGTCCTCCCCCGTTCATTTCATCGGATCTGATAATTTTTGAACATCAGCTTAGCCACTCTTGAGATTATATGGATGAATGATTGCCCTTTAAAATGCTCTGATTATTTGGGTTTGCTTCAACATTTTTAATGGTTAAATTTGCTTCTTTAATGATATTCAGCATTTCTTGCTGTTTTTTCTGTTGCGTATCCACATAGGTAAAATAACCAAGAAATAAAATCCCAGCGAAGACTGTCAAAGTTATGAGCTTTACCATTTTTAAATCATGTCAAGTGATAAATTTCGGCGATTATACATATATTTTGTGACTTGCATAACACTTTTATCTAAAAAAATGAATCAAGATGCATTTATTAAAATATCGCACTTGAACAGTGCATTTTTATGGACCAAACACCCTAAAATGACAACAATTAAAGCAAAATTCGGTTTAGGGCGTTAAGTTTGAGACTTGCTTAAATTAACCTACACATCGCCTATCAAGGAGGTGTACATCTTCCTTGATGATACACGGCATAGCAGAATCTAAAGACTCAATACGAGAAAAAAAACCATAAAGCATTATTCAATAATCAACATTGATGAATGCTTTTAATTAATCTGTCCGCCTGATGCTGCAATCAATTGTGCTGTATTGTTTAACTGTCGTTGTTTTAATTCCAAAGTTGCTTGTTCTGCTTGTAAGCGCAAATTTTGTGCCGTAACCACTTCTAAATAACTCACCATACCTGCTTGATAACGGCGAGTGACCACTTGTTCATTTTCTCTTGCTAATTCAAATAAACGACCTTGTTCATTTTGTTGTTGCCTAAAACTGGCAGATTGTAGAAGTGCATCTTCAACTTCCTTCCATCCTCTTAAAACAATGTGTTTATAATTTGCCGTTTTTTCAGCATAACGTGCTTGTGCAAGCTCAATTTCAGCTTTACGTTTACCTCCATCAAAAATCATTGATGTCGCTTGCAAACCTGTTGACCATAAGTATTGTGGCGCTTGGAATAATTGACTCAAAGTTTGAGCATTGACTGAGCCATTTATACCGATACTAAGATCAGGTAGCCAAGCCGTTTGCGCTAATCCAAGTTCTGCATGTGTGGCTGCGAGTTCTCGTTCAGCACGTCGAACATCTGGACGCTGAATTAATAAACGGCTAGGAATTTGTGTGGGTAAAACAGGTATTTGAAAGGTTTGTTGCTGCCGAGCCATGTGAAATTGTGAAACCGTTTTGCCCTGTAGTACAGCCAAAATATTTTCTTGTAAATCACGATCACGTTGTACTTCAATCTGCTGAATTTCAACTTGTTTGCGCTGTGTTTCTGCTTGAATCACATCTGCACGTGCGATCATTCCAGCAAGATATTGGTTATTCAGAATCTCGACAGATCGTGAATAACTTTTTTGGGTTTGCCGTAATACCGCTAACTGCGCATCCAATATCCGTATATTCCAATAAGCCTCTGTTGCTAATAATTGCTGATTGAGTCTTACAGTATCTAAGTCTGCTTGAGAAGCGGCTAGATTTGCATTTTGTCCTTCAATCGCTTTTGCAACTCTGCCCCACAAATCTGGGATCCAACTGGCTTGAATACCCGTAGACCATTGATTTTTTGCTGAGCTTTGCTTGCTTGCTTGACGATTTACCCCACCCTCTACGGTTAACTTTGCTGAACGTTGCGCATACTGTTGATTGAGCAATGCAGCAGCTTGCAGATATCGTGCTTCAGCCTGTTTTAAATCCAAATTTTCGAGATTGAGTTGTTGCATCAATTGATTCAAGGTTGAATCATGATAAATCTCCCACCATGCATTTGAGTGTACTTTTAAATTTTTGGTTTGTTTCCAGTTTAAAGTTGAATATTTATAGTGCTGATCTGCTTGAATAATTGGCACTTGATATTGTGGTGGATGCCAAACTTTGGTTGATTGACATGCTGTCAAAAACAACACACAACTTAGACTGATCACATTTTTTTTGATTAAATTTTGCATGTTATAGTTCCTACTGACTTGACTGAACGGTATGGCTACGCTTCAATCTTGCGCAAAATTCTGCACACTTTTCCAAAGCTAAATATAAGACAGGTGTGCTATATAAGGTGAATAACTGACCCAGTGCTAATCCCCCCACAATGACTACACCTAAAGGTTGGCGTAACTCAGCCCCTTCAGCCCAGCTAAGTGCCAATGGAATCGCGCCAAGTAGTGCTGCGCTATTGGTCATTAAAATCGGACGAAAACGCAAGCTTGCAGCAGACAACACGGCTTGGTATGCGGACTTACCTTGACGCCGTTCAAGCAAAGTAAAATCAATTAAAAGGATGGCATTTTTCACCACGATACCAATCAACAAAAACATGCCTAAAAGTGCAATAAGGGTAAATTGAAAATCAAATAACCATAGGGTAAATAGCGCTCCCAACGCCACAGCAGGGATGGTAGATAAAATAGTTAAGGGATGAACCACACTCTCATAAGTAATCCCTAATAGAATATAAATCAGTAGTATCACCACCAAAATTAACCATGCTGTGCTTAAGCCACCTTGTAAACTTTCTGCTTCCACATCTTTATCCGTGGTCATAAATATTTCATTGGGCAACATCACTTCAGGCAAAACAGATCGTATCGCAGCATCGGCCTGTTCATAACTGTAACCTTGTTTCACCACATAACCGATCCCCATCGCTGCAAACTGATTACGGCGATATACTCGATCGTTGCTAATCCCATAGGACCATTTGGCAAAGTTACTCAATGGTACAGATGCGCCCTGTTGATTCGGTATATGCACATTCGCCAAAGCTTCTGGATGCTCAGTAAAATGCTTATCGACTTCCATCACCACATGAAATTGTTGATTTTGAGCATAAATGGTTGAAATCTGACGTTGTGAAAATGAGTTATTCAATACACTCGATATATTTTCAATCTCTACACCCAAACGACGGGCAGCTTCACGATCTATATCTAATGTAACATGCTGAGCGCCTTCATCTCCCATGCTTTCAACTTCTTCAATTTCTGGAAGTTTCTGCATGGCCTGCGCAACTTTGGGCACCCATTGGCGTAATAAGGCAACATTGTCAGATTGCAGAAGCAACATATAATCTTGACCACTCCCGCTTGAAAATGGATCATCTAGTTCTAACTCTTGCTTGACACGTGCCGAGAAAATTGCCCCAGCTTGCCAAGGTGCATTTTGCTTAAGTCTCTCAACAATTTCATGTGAAGATTTTCCACCACGCTCGGCTTTAGGTTTTAAACTCACCATGAGAAAAGAGTTCGTGGTTCCTCCTGCTCCGCCTGAAGTCCCAATGACATCTTTTACGGCTGGGTCTTTTAAAACACTTTGACTGAAACTGGCAATTTTCGGCTGCATAATCTGAAAAGAGAACCCATCATCACCACGTATAAAGGCATCTACACGACCTGTATCTTGCTCAGGTAGCACCCGTTTCGATAAATTCTGGTAAAGATATGCGGATGCCCCAATTGCCCCAATCCACAATAGAATTGCAATATAGGCATGTCCAATCATCCATTTCAGGGAGCGCAAATAGAGCTGAGTTAAATATTGTGTTGTACGATGGCTAAACTGGTACAAAGCTTGATGCTGATAACTTTTAAGGGGTTTAAGTGTCCGTGCAGACAAACTGGGGGTCAGAACCAATGATACCAATACAGATAAAATGACAATAAACACTAAAGTTAAAGAGAACTCTCTAAACAATCGTTCAATCACTCCGCCCATAAATAGTACGGAAATAAAAATCATCACCAAAGCTAAGTTCATTGCCACCAAAGTCGCCCCAACTTCGCTGATACCTTTAATTGCAGCTTGAACAGGCTGTTCACCTTGTTCAATATGACGCTCAATATTTTCTAAGACGACAATGGCATCGTCCACAACCAATCCGATTGCCACAATCACAGCCATGATCGACAAATTATTCAGTGAAAAACCTGCGAGATAAATCAAGCTACATGCGCCAATCAAAGTCACGACCAAGGCAATACTGGGCACAATTGCACTTTGTAAACGTCCCAACATCAATGCGACGACGACGATCACCAAGAACATGGAAAATAATAAAGTATCACGTGCTTCATCAAGACTTGCTCGAATAATCTCTGATCCATCCATCACGGTGATGAGTTGAGCGTCCGCAGCAATCAAGGCATTTAATTCAGGTATCTTTTCTTTTATTTTTTCAATGGTCGCAACAGTATTGGCATTGGGCTGACGGCTGATTTTAATAATCACAGCAGGTTGACCATTATGAAAACCACTGACATAACGATTTTCAACGGAGTCTTGTACCTCTGCAACGTCTTTTAAATGAACCAATGTCTGCGCATTTCGATAAACCACCAAATCAGCAAAGTCTCGTGCAGTTTTTAAGTCATTTGAAAGTGCGACCTGCCATCGTAATTTTTCAGTCTCTATGACACCCAATGCCTGTGTTCGATTTGCCTGAACAATCGCTTCACGAACTTGCTCCAAAGAGATACCTTGAGCAATCAAAGCATTCGGGTTAAGTGTCACTCTCACCGCAGGCATAGAAGCACCATCAATGGCAACTTCACCAACACCACTGACTTGAGCAAGATTCGGTTGTAATTGATTCGCAGCAATCTCATAGAGTTTTCCAGCAGATAAATGCTTTGAACTCAATGCCAAATAAAGAATCGGGCTTTGACTTGGATTAATTTTAAAATATTCAGGTGGGCTAGGCATACCAGAAGGAAGCTGTGACATTGCCGCATTAATCGCTGCTTGTACTTCTCGAGCAGCTTCATTAATGTCCGTATCCAAAGCAAAATGCAAAACCACTTGACTTGAACCTTGACTACTTGAAGAGTTAATGGCTTTAACCCCTGACACCCCCATCATGGCTCGTTCCAAAGGGGTTGCCACTGTCGCAGACATACTTTCTGGACTTGCTCCAGGTAAACTGGCTCGTACAACAATTGTGGGGATATCAGCTTGCGGTAGAGCTGCCACTGGCAAGCGGAAATAAGCCAATATGCCCAACAATACAATTGCTATACCCAACAATATGCTGGCAACGGGTCGATGAATAAAGTTTGAGAGCACCTTCAAGACTCCCTCCCTACTTCATTTGCCGTTATTGTTGATGAATTAGAGTTCGAAAAAGATTGTTGCAATCGATCAAAGAATAAATAAACCACGGGTGTTGTAAATAAGGTGAGTAACTGACTGACAATCAAACCACCGACCATCACGATGCCGAGTGGTTGGCGTAATTCTGCACCAGCGCCCGAAGCCAACATGAGTGGAATCGCTCCGACCAATGCTGCAAGTGTGGTCATTAAAATCGGACGAAAGCGCATTAGTGCTGCTTGATAAATCGCCTGCTGCGGTGTCAAACCTTCATTCCTTTGCGCAGCCAAAGCAAAATCGACCATCATGATACCGTTTTTCTTGACCAGACCAATTAATAGGATGATTCCGATCAATGCAATCATATCCAACGGTCGTTGTACCAAAAACAAGGCCACTAAAGCACCGATTGCAGCAGAGGGTAATGTTGAAAGAATGGTAATAGGATGAATAAAACTTTCATATAAAATCCCCAAAACAATATACATCGTGACAATCGCGGCAATGACCAGCCAAAATGTATGTTGCTGGGCATTTTCAAATGCTGCCGCCGCACCTTGTAATTTCAACTTCACATCGATAGGCAAATTGAGCTGTCGTTCCACTTCATGAATGGTTTTAATTGCATCTCCCAATGCCACACCTGAAGCAAGATTAAAAGACACACCACTGGCAGGAAATTGTGCTTGTTGTTGTAAAATAATCGGCACTCTTTTTTGAACAATTGTAGCAACAGTACTGAGTAATATGGGTTCACCATTACCATTATGAATATAAGTTTGCCCTAAATGATCCAAACCTTGTGTCAAATCAGGATTGAGCTCTAAGACAATACGATACTGATTTGATTGGGTATACAGTGTCGCAATCTGACGTTGGGCAAATAAATTCTGTAAAGCCAAACTAATATCTTCAACGCTTAAACCTAAACGAGATGCAGCATCTCGATTGACCTCAATAAATGCCTGTAAACCTTGTCCACTCCCCTCACTGGTGACATCTGCAAATTCAGAACGTTGTGCCAATGCATCTACCAATAGAGGCGTCCATTTTTCTAAGTCTGAAGCTTGTGTTGCACTTAAACTGAGTTGATATTGAGTCCGACTAATTTTGTCTTCAATACTCAACTCCTGTACCGGTTGCATCCATCCATAAATACCTTGAACTTGACTCATTTGTTTACGCAAACGGGACATCACTAGATCAGCATCATCACGCTCAGCATGTGGCTTTAGGTTAATTAAAATACGCCCATTGCTCAGTTTCGGATTATTGGCATCTACTCCAATAAATGAAGATAAACTTTCAACCGCAGGATCTTTGAGAATTTGACTGGCAAGTTTTTGCTGACGTTCACTCATGGCTTGGAATGAAATATCATCTGGTGCTTCAGTTACGACTTGA
This sequence comes from Acinetobacter sp. Tol 5, assembly GCF_019702905.1. NCBI lineage: Bacteria > Pseudomonadati > Pseudomonadota > Gammaproteobacteria > Moraxellales > Moraxellaceae > Acinetobacter > Acinetobacter sp. Tol 5. Next base: position 2,792,946 of record NZ_AP024708.1, read on the forward strand.
ATCACCCCACTGTCCTGCACTGGGAAAAATCCTTTGGGAATCGCCCAATATAAGAATCCTGCCAGCAATACTGTACTCAACATTACGACTAAGGTCAGGGGTTGATGGCGAAAAACCCACGTCAACCCTTTAGCATAATAATCAATAACTTGATCTAAGCTCCAAGACTTTTTTGAAGTTGCATGCTGAGTTTTTTTGAGTAAATAGGCGCACATCATCGGTGTCAATGTTAAAGACACCCCCAAAGAAATTGCGATTGCTGCTGCCAAAGTGACTGCGAACTCATGGAATAAGCGCCCAACGACGTCGCCCATAAACAGTAATGGAATCAGTACTGCGATCAATGAGACTGTCAAAGATATAAGAGTAAAGCCAATTTCTCGAGCACCTTTCAATGCTGCTTGTAATAAATTTTCTCCAGACTCTCGGTGCCGTGCAATATTTTCCAGCATCACAATCGCATCATCGACCACAAAACCCGTCGCAATCGTCAGTGCCATTAAGGTCAGATTATTAACAGAGAAACCTAGAAAATACATCACCACAAAAGTACCAATAATTGAAAGCGGTACAGCAATACTTGGAATGATGGTTGCAGATAAATTCTTTAAAAACAGAAAGGTCACCATGACCACAAGACAAACAGCAAAAACCAATTCTTTTTGTACATCTCGAATTGAGCTTCGAATACTTTCCGTACGATCTGTTAAAACCCGAATTTTAACGTTTTCAGGTAAATTCTTTTGTAATTCAGGCAATACCTGCTTAATTTGATCAGCAACCTGAATCACATTGGCATTCGGTTGGCGTTGAATATTCACCAAAATCGCTGACTGGCTGTCTGCCCAAGCCGCCATATAACGGTCTTCACTGCCTTCTATGATCTTTGCCACATCTTTTAAACGTATCGGTGCGCCGTTATTCCATCGCAAAATTAAATTTTCATAATCGTGAATTGAGCGAATCTGGTCATTGGCATCCAACATTGTGGTTCGAAAAGGACCATCAAAACTGCCTTTCGGTTGATTGGCATTGGCTGACTGAATCGCTGTTCGTACTTGCTCTGCACTCATTTTGTAAGAAGCAAGCGCGGCTGGATTCATTTGTACCCGTATTGCAGGTCTTTGCCCACCTGCAAGACTGACCATGCCCACACCAGTCAGTTGTGAAAGTTTCTGAGCAACACGTGTATCAACCATGTCATAGACTGTAGTTAAAGGCAAAGTATCAGAACTAATGGCCAAAGTAATCACTGGAACATCGGCAGGATTAACCTTGCGATACACAGGTGGTGTGGGCAGATCATCGGGTAACTTATTGCTGGCTGTACTGAGTGCGGACTGCACTTCTTGCTCAACTACACCCAATTCCGCACTGAGTTCGAACTGTAAAGTAATTACCGACGCACCAACAGAACTACTGGACGACATCTGTTTCAACCCTGCAATTTTCCCCATTTCACGTTCAAGTGGCGCGGTAATGGTTCTTTGCACCGTATCGGGATTTGCACCGGGTTGAAAGGTATATACCTGAATAATCGGATAATCGACTTGTGGCAAAGCAGATACAGGGAGCAAACGCCAAACTAAGAAACCACTGAATAACAAGGCAAGCATTAACAGCGTCGTAGCGACTGGACGTAAAATAAAGAATCGTGAAATATTCATGATTTATCTCTGAGTTGCGTCCACGTTTGAAGTTTGTTGGCGCTGATCTGAAACGATTTGAACTTCTTTTCCTTCTGATAGTCGATCAATCCCTTCTAAAACCACCTGCTCTTTTGCTGTTAAACCCTCTATCACTTCAATTTGACCGTTTGAAGTCATGCCCAGTTTTAACATGCGAATTTCAGCTTTATGTTGTGGATTAACAATATAAACATAGGTTCCTTTGGCGCCATGTTGCACAGCATCATTTGGAATCGTGATGGCATTCTGAATCGTCTGTGTATTCAAGCGAACATTGACAAATTGATTAGGAAATAAAGCATCGTCTTGATTGTTAAATACTGCTTTTAGCTTTAATGTTCCGGTACTGACATCAATCTGATTATCCAGTGATTGCACATGTCCCATCGCTAACTTATTTTGCTCGCTTTTGTCCCATGCACTCACTTCAATTTGCTGTCCTTTTTTCAAAGTATCACGTAGCCCCATCAAATAATTTTCGGCAACTGCAAATTGCACATAAATAGGATGGACTTGAGTAATTGTGACCAAGCCTGTTGTTTCATTGGCCTGAATCAAATTACCGGCATCTTTTTGTCTAAAGCCTACTCGCCCTGCAATCGGTGAATAAATTCGTGTATACGATAGCTGTAATTTAGCCGCATCAACTTGGGCTTTGTTTGATTGTATTTGCCCTTTAAGCTGATTCACCAATGCTTGTTGTTGTTCGACTTGCTGTTTGGCAATCGAGTCTTGCTTAAACAGTAATTGATAACGTTTTAACTCTGTTTCTGCATTTTGCAGTTGTGCTAAATTTTGCTGCTGGGTGCCCTGCGCCTGTGCCAATGCAACTTGAAACGGTGCAGGATCTAATTGTGCAAGTAGCTCGCCTTTTTTAACCCATTGACCTTCTTTAAAATAAATTTGTTGTAGCACACCAGAAACTTGACTTTGAACATTGACGGTATGTGCAGGAATTACCGTTCCTATAGCTTTGATCTCAAGTTGTAAATTTTGCTGCTGTACGGATACTGTTCTTACAGGAACAGGTTTACTCCACTGACTGTATTCCTCTACAGGTTTAGACGTCGATTTTTTCCAATAAAAACCTGCCAGCGCCAAGCCAATGAGAATGATTAATCCAATTAAATATTTAAACTTCTGCTGAAGTGAACTCTTTTTGGGGCTTATATTGACTAATGGATTACTCATAAAAACTCTTATTCAGACAGTCGCAGAATTCGCGATATTTACAAAGATCAAACCTAATAAAGTGATAATTCACTAAAAATCAGTGCTCATTTCATCCATTCGCTTGATGAAACTTGATTTAAATCAGTTCAATACTACATGTTGCTTTTTGTAATGTTTATTATTACATTTAATAATCATTATCACTATCATTATTTTCAATACTTATATCTACCCAGCAAAACTTTGTTCTATTCGCTGATTCAACAGGCAACTTCAATGAATTTGAACGTAGAAAAACAGCAATGGTTCAACCATATTTATCAAGACTATCAAAGTAGTTTGGTTTTGTGGTTTAAGCATAAGCTGCATAATCACCATTCTTCAGAAGACTTGAGTCAAGAAGTTTTTTATCGTGCATTAAAAAGCAACTATCGTTTTGAAGAAATCAAAGAACCTAAAGCATGGCTATTGGGCATAGCCAAACATGTCATCATTGATCATTGGCGACATCAGCAAATTGAACGAGGTTATTTAGAGACACTCCCTTCAATCACTCAAGATGATTATCCTTCGACTGAACATCAAATCTGCATGCGCGAAACTTTGAATCAGGTCCAACAAACCCTTGAAAACCTTCCCAATCGAGTTGCTCAGGTTTTTTTATTATCTCAGTTAGAAGGAATGACTTATCGCGCCATTGGTCAGCAACTCAATATTTCACAGGCCACAGTAAAAAGAGATATGAAGCAGGCATTCAGCGCTTGTTCTAAAACCTATAACAATACCTTGAACTAGATATATCGTGATCAGATTAAAATTTTCTCGATGATATAAAGGCTTTACAAATTAAAATTCAAGCCATTGATTTATATAAAATAACAAATATTTCTTTTTAATATTTTTATTTCCAAATTGTCTAAAAGTAAAAAATTTAGAAAAATTTGAGCTTTTTTTTCACATTAAACGACTAATAGATAAATATAACTCGTATGAGAATCTTATGAAGGAACATCAAGCTAAGCATGCTCTGACTGTGGCTATTCGAACTGTACTTTGGGGTGGATCTATTTTGGTCAATGGATCATTATTTGCAGCATCAGATAATACTGAGAATCTGCAACAAAATTCCGAACAACTCCCTACCATTACGGTCACTGCTGCCAACAGTGATACATTAACAACAGAAGAAACAGGTCTTTATACGGCGAAAGCAACCACTGCATCCACTGGATTAGCCCTCAGTTTAAAAGAAACACCGCAACTGGTAAGTGTGATTACTCGCCAGCAAATGGAAGATCAAAATCTCACCCAGTTAACAGATGTGGTCACTCAAGCTGCGGGTTTAACCATCAATCAAGGCGGAAATATCGGCTCCGATAACACACCAATTTATGCGCGTGGTCAAAGCGTAGACAATTACTTATTGGATGGTGTAAAACTCCTAAACTCTTATTCAAGTATCTTTCAAAGCCAAGATACTGCGCTTTTTGACCGTATTGAAATTGTACGTGGTGCTAATGGTTTAATGACTGGTGCCGGTTCAGCAAGTGCCAGTATCAACATGGTTAGGAAAAAACCATTACAGAATTTTAAAGCTTCAGTGAGTGCAAGTGCTGGCTCATGGGACACATATCGTACCGATATTGATGTTTCATCACCATTAAACCAATCAGGAAGTCTTCGTGGTCGTGCCGTATTGGCTTATCAAGATGGCGACTCTTATATCGATCGTTATGCTGAAGAACGTAAAGTTGCTTATGGTGTACTTGAAGCTGATTTGACTGATCGAACCAAAGCAAGTTTCGGTATCAGCCACCAACAAATTGATATTACAGGCATCGCACGTGGGGGCTTACCTTCATACTATAAAGATGGATCACTGATCAATTGGTCACGTTCTGATTCAGCGGCAGCTGACTGGACCTATTCAGACCGTTCAACAACAGGTTATTTTGCAGATATTGAACATAAATTTAATGATAATTGGAAACTCAAGGGAACGATTTCTCGAACTGAAACCTCTTCTGATGAGGTAGTCGGCTATGCATATAGTTCAGGAATTGATAAACAAACAGGTGCTGGCGCATTAATTTATGCCACACGTTGGGATTATGAACCTACACAGAATCTATTTAATTTAACCTTAAATGGTTCCTTTAATCTGTTTAACCAAACTCATGATGTCGTCGTAGGGACAACCTATACAAAAAGTGACAATCAACGCCCAACATATTCCGGTTGGAATAATGGAATGTCTTGGGATGGTAATCTAGGTAATATTTTCACTTGGGATGGACATAATCCAACTCGTCCAGAAACAATGATTGATGGCTGGTACAGTGGTGATGACAGTAGTCGCTCTATATTCGGCGCTGTTCGATTAAAGCCTTCAGACAAAGCTGCAATTATCTTGGGGACACGCGTTGAAGATTGGAAGCGTGTGACCAAAAATCATGACAATGCCACAAACACTACCGAAACAACATCACGCAAAGAAACAGGTGAAGTGATTCCTTATATTGGGTTGACTTACGATTTGACTGAGCAGTGGACCACTTATGCCAGTTATACCAGTATCTTTTCTCCACAAGACAGAAAAACTGTGAGTGGTGACTATTTAGATCCGCTTATTGGAAATAGCACTGAGCTTGGAATTAAAGGTGAGTTCTTCGACAATCAATTAAATATTGGTGCTGCCATTTATCAAACCAAAGAAGACAATAAAGCCATTGCTGTCGATGGAGTTTTTGCTCCAGATGGCTCGCAAGCTTATCGCGCTGAATCAGGTACAGAAAGTAGAGGTTTTGAACTAGAAGCAACTGGAAAACTGACAGAGTTATGGCAGGTTTCAGGAAGTTTCACTCGTAATCTATCAAAGGATAATAAAGACAACGCCATAAATACCAATATCCCCAACAATACAGCAAAAATATTTACCACTTACACCCTGCCTTATTTCGATAAAGCACTGACAGTAGGTGGCAGTCTACGTTGGCAAAGCGATATTTATTCGGATGTGACTCGCCCTATAAATACACGCTTTACTCAAGACAGTTATACAATCGTTGATTTGATGGCACGTTATAAAATCAATGAAAATTTGTTGGTCAATCTCAATGTGAATAATCTATTCAATGAAAAATATCATTTAGCGACCACCAATAGTTATTATGGTGCACCCACAAACTTTAATGTAGGTGTTCGCTACAGTTGGTAATTCTGTTTTTAAATTTATGATTAAATCCGAGCTTAAATAAATTCAATCTAGTAATGTGTTTGAGTTTTAAAATAAAACGATAAAGTGGTCGTGATGACCACTTTATGCTTATAAAATAACAGTCCTTTTAGTCAGTACTAAATTTGACTACCAGAAATACAATGAGTTTAATTTGCTCTAGACTAGACATCTGTCTGACTACTTTTGAAATGGCCATTTTAATTGCGCCAAATATTCATTTGGAATTGGGCTACGTACACCTACTTGATCTGGTTTAATCTTTTGCTTTTCATAATAGAAGCTTCCAAAAATAATATCCCAAAAGATAAACACCTCACCAAAATTTTTCCGACCATGCCCGTGTTTATGATGAATGCGATGTACTTCAGCAACAGCAAAAATATATTTTAAAGCGCCGACTCGATTGTCCACATTGGCATGTTGAAAAAATAAGTGTACCGCCATGTACATCATCCAACAACCAATCAATATACTTGGAGCACCTAAGATTGCAAGAATCATAAGGCTTGGTCCTGCAAGTATTAAGGCACTCAATGGATGCCTTTTTTCAGCATTCAACCAGTATAGCCGACTAGAATGATGGTGAATTGCATGTAATTTCCATAGAAACTTATAACGATGACTGAAACGATGCATCAACCACAATCCAAAGTCGATCACCAAGGCGACAAGCATAAGTTGCCAAAACCATGACCATTGCTCTGGCCAGAGACGTGGGAAAAATCTAAATATATCCAATATTTCAATTATTTTAGATACAGAAACAATCAAAACTAAATTAAAAATAGCATGTAAAATATCGGTCAATCCATCTTGATGTGACTCTAACCAATTCGGCTGATAGGGCGAATGATATTCAGCCAAAGCAATCATCAAACCACTCAGCACAATAAATAAGATCGAACTTGACCAATATGTAATCTGCCCCGATAAAATCAAAAGCATAACCCAAACAGTCAAAGCCATCCAAACTGGGTAAAATAAATACCTGAATGACATCTTTAACAAGGTATTCAATTCATCACTCCTTTTCCGTTTAAAATGTCATTTCAGTATGTAGATTAGAAAGAGAAAAGAATTGAATGAAACAGCTAGATTACTATTCAAGTATAGGATCAGATGGTTGCCACATCGGAATCTGTTCGATCGATGGAATGAATTTTAACAGTGAAGGTTGAATACCAAACATCTGTTTGCACGTTCTACTGAAATGAGCTTGATCAGAAAAGTGGGATTGATATGCCGCATTTGTCAGGGTAGTTTGCTGACTAGTTGATTGAATCGTTTGAAGTAGTCGTAACCATTTACGATAACTTCTATAAGAAATACCAAAGCTTTCACTAAACCAGTGACTAAAACGACTTTCTGAGAGATTAAATTGTTCAGCGATTTGTTTAAGGGTTAAATCTTGCTGTTTACTCGAACTAAGAAAATTGGAAAGATGCTGTTTTCTTATCGTGGGTTGTTTAAAATGATTAATTCCACAGTAATTTAGCAGCATTTGAAAAGCTTTATCGTGATGACGCTGCTGGATAAAATATTTACGAAGTACAATCACCAAATCTTCAGGTAACACAGTCATTGCAGAGTTGGGTTGTAAGTATTGATGGATGATCGACGCAAGAAAATGTGTTTGATCAATATAAATTGAACAATATGTTCCTGACTTTAAATGGTGCAATGTATTTGCTGTAATATATACGCCACTGCTAAATATGCATTGTTCCTCACCACTGACCTGAATACATTCTCCTGCATTTTTTGCAAAACTTAATTGGTGCGCATGGTGTCGATGTAAATCGTTGTCACCAACATTCCCTTCAAAATACCCAATGCCATAGCCAATTGAGATTTTTCCCAGCCAGTATTTAGAAGATACGTCACTTTTTTTCACAAAAGTTATCGCCTTATTAAATTGATCATTTAAATTTATACAATAGCATTTTGACTACTTATTCATCCCTTTTAAGCACCTATTTAAAAACCACCGGTGGGTGGTTTTATTCATTCATTTCTAGAAAGAGTGTACTTAGCTTAACAAGTCGATGTGTCGACTAGAACTTATAGGTTGCACCCAAAAATATTTTTTGACGCTCAACCAAATAAACGTCTGAACCATTCGATAACTTCTTATCTAATAAGTTAGTAAAACCGCCACGAAGCGTTAATTTATCATTTACGCTATAATTACTGGCTAAATTTACAATGGTGTGTGGTTTTTGCATTGTCGGCTTTACTGTCTTATCACTTAAATATTGCTTACCTAAATATTGTGCAGACAATTCAACATTCAGTGGATCTAATGCTTGCCAATTCAATGCTGAGTTTATTGTTAATTTTGATGTATTGATTAGATTTGCACCTGTGTCTTCATTTTTTGCTTTTAAGAAATAGGTGGCATTATTATTCCATTTTAAATTATCAAGGACTGGAAAATTTGCCACCATCTCGATACCACGCGTTACTGCGCTTTGTATGTTTTCATTACGCGTAAACCAATTTCCATAAAAATAACCGAGTGGAGAATAAGCGATTTTATTTTTAAAATCTGTATGGAAGAACGTCAACCCCAAGTCTGTTCCAAAGCCAGTATAGTTCACACCAATCTCATAGTTTGTACTTTCTTCAGGCTTTAAGTTTGGATTACCTGTCATATAACAGCCCCCACTTACATAAGTGTGAGGCGCTCCCTTTTCGTCATACCAAACTTGACCTTTCAATCCATTACAACCATTCCCTCCTGATTGAGTCGCACCACCTGGAGAAGACTCTTTTACCGTGGGTGCACGGAAACCTTTTGCTACACCGCCTTTAATAACAAGGTCATCAGTTGGACTATAAACTAAATATCCACGTGGACTATGATGAGTTCCATATTTATCATCATGATCTAAACGGTTACCGACAGTGAAAGTCAAATTGTCTAGCAGTGAAATATTATCTTCAAAGAATAATGCCCAGTTCTTATTTTCTACTTTGGGGTCACTATAACCTTTTCCATCCCAACTTCCACCTGGTAATGTCCCTATGGTATCTGAATTGGTCAATTCTTGACGTTTCCATTGCCCCCCAACAGTTAAAGCCTGCTTAAACACCGCTTCAAATGGCATGGTTAAACTACCTTCAACAATCATTTCGTTTGATTTAGTCGTAAGTTCACCTACACTCGAATCATAATCATTGTAATAGGCACTTAATTTAGATTGACCAATCGCCCAGTCACCCTGATGCGAAATGCTGAATGTATTGTGTTCTAATTCTGCAGCACCCCAACTTGTGGTTTGTTCAGCTCCCGTAGTTTGATTGATTTGCGAACCTTTCTCATTCTTTTGAATGCTGTGTCCTGCTTCAAAACTAAATGACTGTTTGTCTGTTGGCTGATAGTGCAACATTGCATTATAGTTTTGATCTTTAGAACCTGTTGTACCATCACCCGCTTTATATTTTTTATCTGCTTCTCGTTCAGTCATTCCTGCGGTTAGTCGTAACCCCAGTGTATCCGTCAATGGACCAACAGCCATCACACCTGTTTGTAAAGTCGTACCTAAATCTGAAGACGTTGTAGGTTGAGTATAATTTAGTGTGACATTGCCACCCCAAACACTTGGGATTTTTTTGGTGATGATATTAATGACACCACCCATTGCATCTGAGCCATACAATGAAGACATTGGTCCTCGTACAACTTCAATTCTTTCAATCATATCTGGAGTTATCCAGTTTAAATCCTGACGTCCTAAATCTGGACGATAACTGACATCACGGGAAGAACCGATACGTTTACCATCCACGAGAATCAGTGTGTAATTGTCAGGTAAACCGCGTAGTTTAATTTTAGAGCCTTCTTTGCTAGGACTAATTCCACCAGTAACCCCAGGTACTTTACTTAATAACTCGCCAAGACTACCCACCGGTTGTTTTTCTATATCTTCACTGGTAATCACACTAATACTGGCTGGTGCTTCTTTAACATCGACCGCCTGACTACTTGCTGTAACGACGATCGTTTTAAGCTTGGAAGAGTCTTCTGAAGTCTCGTTTGCATATGTTGAAATTGACATTGCTGAGAGTATGGAGAGAGATAGTGCTTGAAGTGTTAATTGTTTATTCATGTTAATACGCAACTCAAATTACGGAGGGATTGTGTAAGAATTGTTGCACATTGTATTTTACCAAATATTCAAATGCAATTAATAATGCAAATAATTATCATTTAAATTATCATCTTTTATTTACTATAAAAATTATTCCATATCGTTTGTACTTTCCTAAATTTAGCGAAGATGTTAAGGCGTTTATATTTTTAAGGGATTTATACGGTAGTGAACTCAGACTTTTCGGCAATTCAAAACGTTAGCAATTTCTAAGCTACCTATGCGGTAGTGAACTATCGACAGTTTTGTCTATATAGTCTTCTGCATTTCTAAGCTACCTATGCGGTAGTGAACATCGTTAATGTGGCTACGATGGCTCAGAATGTTTTCTAAGCTACCTATGCGGTAGTGAACACTACTTTGCAAGCAATTCTGATTTCAAGTTATTTCTAAGCTACCTATGCGGTAGTGAACCGCTGTCCAGTTCAATTACCAATAGTTTTACTTTTCTAAGCTACCTATGCGGTAGTGAACTTTTAAAAGTATTTTTCATAATTTTTGGTTTGGTTTCTAAGCTACCTATGCGGTAGTGAACGTTAGTAAGGTTGTAGATAAATCAACTCAATTTTTCTAAGCTACCTATGCGGTAGTGAACTTTCCCATTCAGTAACAGCAGGCGAACTCACTTTTCTAAGCTACCTATGCGGTAGTGAACTAATTGATAAAGCTATTAAAGGATTTTTCTGTTTTCTAAGCTACCTATGCGGTAGTGAACCACTACGAATCACATAAATATGCCCATCTTGTTTTCTAAGCTATGCGGTAGTGAACATGTTGCCACATGATTGGAAGCACAGAGAAAATTTCTAAGCTACCTATGCGGTAGTGAACGACTGCGCCATCTCCGTGACGGTATAACTCAGTTTCTAAGCTACCTATGCGGTAGTGAACAAAATATTGATGTTAGCGAAGTTTGGGGAGTTTTTCTAAGCTACCTATGCGGTAGTGAACTTCAAGCTCAAATTCAGGTACGTTCCCGATATTTTCTAAGCTACCTATGCGGTAGTGAACGCCCTAAATAACAAATGGATTGAATTTGAGAATTTCTAAGCTACCTATGCGGTAGTGAACGAATCGCAGAAATGCTGAGATGGTTGCAAACTTTTCTAAGCTACCTATGCGGTAGTGAACGACGGTATATTCGACAATATCAACACCGTAATTTTCTAAGCTACCTATACGGTAGTGAACAGTTTGAAAAAGAGGCGTTCAAGCAATCTGGATTTCTAAGCTACCTATACGGTAGTGAACGGCTTGTAGGTGCGTAATTGCTTGTTGCTTGATTTCTAAGCTACCTATACGGTAGTGAACCAAAAACATTATGACCTTGTAAAAGTTTTAATTTTCTAAGCTACCTATACGGTAGTGAACTATAAGCCACGGCATTGTATTTCACTGAGTCATTTCTAAGCTACCTATACGGTAGTGAACGCATTAAAAACATCACAAATATAACAAGTTTTTTTCTAAGCTACCTATACGGTAGTGAACTATAATTTTAAAACAAAAAATAAAATAATAACAGTAAGTTAAACCTAAAAATCATCAAATGACCTAAGTTTTTACTTACAATTATAACTTATTGATTTTATTCAGTTGTTAAAGAGTTAAAAAATATTGGGGTAAAATTTTAGAATATTTGTTTGATTAATTAAGCCTATATACTCTAAATCAGCTACTTTTATCTTATCACTAAAAGATTTTCCAATATTCACACATGTTTTTAATGCCACTCATTTAATTTATCATTAGAAAATGAAGAAATCTTACATTTCATTATTTTCTTAGTAAAACAAACTTCACCACGTTTAATCGGTTTTGGTAACTTCATTCATCCTCATCTTGGTGCATTCTTGGTGAAGTCTAGTAATTATTTCTATGATTTTTTGATAAATCTAGTCAAAACAACAAAATTCTAACCATAAAAAAAAGGCTTACAAGTCTTTGAAAATACTTGTAAACCCTTTAAAAATCTTGGTAGGTATATCCAGACTCGAACTGGAGACCTCTACGATGTCAACGTAGCGCTCTAACCAACTGAGCTATACACCTGAAGTGCTGAGAATATTATTCATTTTTCAGCAATATGACAAGACTTATTTTTTAGCTTTTAACGCATTCGAACACTCTTTAAGCAATTTCTTAATTTTTTGAATATCTTGTTGATTTTCATTAGCTAAATACGTGATTTTTTGAAAAACTTGATTTGCCTGTTCAAAGGAACTTTTTTCTTCAACCTGACTTGCTAAACGAGACATCCATTGTTGAAAAGTTTCAAATTGTGCTTTTTGATTTAGCTCAGGTAACTGCTGATTAAATTTAAAAATCAAGCGCTCAAGTTCAGACATCTGACGCACTCGAAAAAGTTTTATCACTCCCCAGTAAATCAGTAACAATCCAATGATTCCAAAAATTAAAACTAGTCCATAACTATAGACTGAAGTTAGCCCCAGTTTTTTCATCCACCCACTTTGCTTTTCCGCATCATAACCCACGACTTTGCTTTGCCATTGAAAACTTGCGTAGTCACTCCAGACTCTTAATGTTCTCAATACGGATGAATGCTGAAAACGTAAATTTGAATAAGCTGCATCCCCAAAAATCGCAGCATTGCCATCTATGGTCGTTTGCATTCCCTGATCTATTCGCATCGGCGCAATGATGGCTGTAGGATCAATTCGACGCCATTGTCCTTGTTGATACACTTCTGTCCATGCATGAGCATCTAACTGACGTACTTCCCAACTTTTTCCGTCAGGTGCAAGTTCTCCGCCCTGATAACCTGTGACAACCCTAGCAGGTATTCCGACATAACGCATAAGCAAAACAAAGCTTGAAGCATAGTGTTCACAAAAACCCTGTTTTGATTGAAATAAAAACTCATCAATTCGGTGATTCCCCAATTTCCCCGGAGCCAGCGTGTAAACAAAATTCTCTTTTTTATACCAGTTTAAAATATTTTGAATATAGATATCAGGGTTTTCTTGGCTTTGATGAAACATACTCACTGCAAACTTCTGCGCTTGTAGATCACGATTTTTAGGATATTTTAGATTATTTTTAAGCATCAATTGTTCAAACACCGGTGCTTGAACATCCTGTATACGCTGACCAATCCATTGCAATTCGATAGGTTGCACCCGTTGTACAAGCCGTTTCGGTGTAATAGACCAGTCTTGATGTAGTTCAAAACGTTGTTCTATCGGTATCGATTTTTCCAAGCCTGTGATCCACTGCTGACTTGGATCACTGGCTAAATACTGATAATGAAATCCATCCACTTGACCTGCTATTTTGGAATAGGATTTGCTCTGCTTATTGGTTAAATCACTTGTCCAAGTTGTGCCATCATAACGATCCAATACCATCGCTCGCCAATACAACTCATTGCGGCTTGGAAACTGTTTCATGTCTCCAATAATTCGAAAAGCCAAGGTACTCGATTGCGACAATGATGCAATATCACCTGGGGACATTCGATCACTCAATCCTGTCACCGCTTGATTATTGGGAATCGGAATTTGCCAAAGTGGAGGCAGGCGTGGAAAAAACAAAAATAGTAAAATAAAAAAGGGTGAAGCCAAACCAATAAACTTAACGATATGGAATGAGTCATTTTTAAGAGATTGTAAAACAGGCTGTTTAATTTCAAAATTGGCTGTCTGTACGCGGTACAATCCAACCAAGCAACTGATTAAGCAGCACAATACTAAAACAGCCATTAAAAAAGATTGGCTGTGTAAAAATAAACTTGCACTCACAAACAAAGCAAAATTAAACAGGATAATAAAGTCACGTTTAGACTTGGTTTCAAATGCTTTGGCAAATAAGAATGTAGAAAGTACGGCAGTTCCAGCTTCTACGCCTAAAAATGTTTGAGTGTGCAGATAGATAATTAATAAGGCAAAAAATGCAAATAATAGCTTCGGCGCTTGCAACAAAAAACGAGGAACATTGAGTGTTTGATGAGTATTTATTTTATGATAATACCCCCCTAAACCGAGGATATTCACCAAGAACAATATCGACAAGGCAATTGGCATATAAGCAAGCTGTGCCAACCAAATCAAACTTAAGGCAACTAAAATTGAAACTTGAATTGATCTATTCATACCCACTCCTCAAGCTTGCGCCAACAAAGTTTTGATATGAATATAATGCTGCTCCCCTACACCATTTTCAGTCTGAGCATGCGGTAAAATAATACAATAAGGTGATTGTACTTGTTCACAACGATCAACCAATTCCATCATTAAACTGAGTTTTTCTTCATGTTCTGCACTGGGCATTTTTGCATATTCAATTTGCATGGCATGGGTATCGAGTAAATCTTCAAACTGCTTCACAAAAAGTCCTTGTCCTCGAGCAGCCTGCTTCCATGAAATACTTTGTAATGAATCACCAATTTTAAAATTTCTTAACTCTTTAAACTCGTCCAAATCAGGTTGACCAGTATTCGCCTGAATATGTGAATTTTGCACACCAGACTTTGCTTCAGGGGCTATCCAATAATCATGGGTCAGATAAATGTAAGTCCATGCTCGGACTAAGCCTAGTGGATAAGTTGAATAAATCTGAATTGGAGGAATTGAAAATTTGCCACGCTTTTGCGGTATAAAATTTAATTCAACACGCTGTTGTTTATCCTGAAATAAAAAAGGCTGTAATTGATCATCGAATTTAAAATTTAAAAACTTCGGGCTTGCACGATGTTGTTGCAAAATCACGGTGACTTTAAAAGCTTCATTAACCTTGCCAACTTCATCCACAATGACTTCTATTGTCACACCATGCAATTGTTTAAAACTCAAATAAAAACTAATACACAAGATGGCACTTATTAAAAAGCAAAAACCTAAAATTAAGTTATTTGAATAGTTAATTCCAGCAATAAATGTGATCAAAATAAGCACAAGATAGAGGAAGCCTTGTTGGTATATAAAGACTAAGACTTCATTTTGTTTGAGTGTGCGTATACCTGTATAACGAAATCTTTGATGCAACCATTGCACGAATCTTTTAGCAAACATGGTCAAATCCCAATTAACCTTGAACAGGAACTTTTTGCATCAAAGCTAAAGTTTCAGACTCACCCAATCCTATACGATGCGAAGTAACTGCAACAAATACGGCTTGTACATCATCTGCAATTACAAATGATCTTTTTTCAATAAATGCATGCGCTTGAGCAGCCTTTTTCAATGCCAATACACCACGCGTAGACAACCCATGACGTCCCTTTCTGGTTTCTTCTGCTAAATCAAGTATATAATCAAAAACCAAATCATTAATTGCAATGTTATTGACTATACATTGTAATTGCAGAATCTCTTCTTGTTTAAAAATGGATTGTAAATTTTCGATTAAGTCATGACGAGAATGTTGTTGTAAAAGTAATTTTTCTGCTGAACGTGATGGATAACCTAGGGATAATCGCATTAGAAAGCGGTCTAACTGAGATTCAGGTAGGCTATACGTACCACTTTGAAAAAGTGGGTTTTGTGTTGCAATCACCCAAAATGGCTGTGGCAGTGTATAACGGACACCATCCACTGTGACATTACCCTCTTCCATTGCTTCCAACAATGCACTTTGGGTTTTTGGACTACAACGATTGATTTCATCCGCAAGTAATATTTGAGTGAAAATAGGTCCATACTTAAATTCAAATTGATGTTCTTTTTGATTAAACATATTAATCCCAATCACATCACTGGCCAGCATATCATTGGTAAATTGAATTCGTTGAAAATCAAGCCCTGCTAAACGAGACAAACTGCTGGCTAAAGTCGTTTTACCTAAGCCTGGCAAATCTTCAAAGAGCAAATGCCCTCCAGCCAATAAACTACACAAGGCAAGTTTTGTTTGTTGCTGTTTATCTAAAATGATTTGGTTAATTTGCAGTAAGAACTCATCAACCTTCGGATAATAACGTGATAAGTCTAAATCACTTAATTCGGAATTCTGTTGCAGTGTATTTCCTTGTGTTGTTCCCCAAATCACCTTATTTTCCCCAATCGTAATTTTTTAAGTAATTTGATTAACATACACGTTTTTAAGGGATACTCAAAGTGCAACAATTCATGAATTTCACCACTTGGTTCATTTCGACTAAAAACCGATTCTTATCATTCTTTAAAGATTAATTTAGGGGCTAAATTATGTGTTCATACAAATCTATTTTGAGCATGGTTTAATCTTGATTTTAAATCATCTGCACTTATTGAAAATTCAATATCTGAAACCTCAGCTTGCTTAATCAATTCAATGAGCAATTGATTAATAGGTGCTTGGGTGTTGAGTCGATGTGCTAACTTCACCACCTCACCGTTAATCCAATCAACTTCAGTGCTTCGCCCTGCAATCAAATCATCTTGCATAGACGAACGAGCCAACGGATCAATTTTCAGCATTTTACGACTTAATATTTTAAATAAAATATTCGGCAGACTCATGATTTTAGGAAGCAAATGTGCAGAAATTGCAGTCAACTTTGCAGGCTTGATCTGCGCCAAATCCAGTAAATCAAGTGCTTCTTGTTGCGCCATTGCGAGACATTGACGATATTGCTGATTCGATAATTGTGCTTTTAAAGGTAATTTTGATAAGGCATTAATAGAATTATTTAAGTTAAGTAAAATTTTTGCCCACTGCACAGCAAGCATGTCCTGATCAAATACAATATCTAATTGCGATTTCTGAAAAAGTTGGGCTAAATCTTGTTGTTTGGAAAATTTTTTGACATGAATTGCCCCTGATGTACCTTGATGAAAATGTCCAGATCCCAAGGCAGCCACATTAAAAGGAACCATCCCCGCTAAGATTGTCATATCTGGTAAAAACTGTTTAAGTTCAGCAACATTACTTAATCCATTTTGAAAACTCAGGATATAAGGTCTGTGCTTAAGATCAGCATTACTTTGAACGAATATTTTCTGAAGCGCTTTGGCGACTTGTTCAGTTGCCGCTGATTTAACACAGACAAAAATAATATCAGCATCTAAAGCAATACTCGGATCTTGTGATAATTTTAGTTCATTTGCAGGTATAGATAAGTTATTCCCTAAATAATCCGTAAGTTTCAAACCAGATTTGGATAATTCATCATACATGCGTGGACGGGTCATAAATGTAACGTCTACACCTGATGCAGCCAATCGACCACCAATATAACACCCAATACTTCCCGCGCCATAAATACAAATCTTCATCTCAACATCCCTTTAACAAATATATTTCTATCATTTTTCTGATTCAACATTTTATCTGAGATAATTGAAATGAACTGTCCGCTATCCGACAATTCATAATGTTTATTTCATGGCAATTTGCAATAACGCTTTGCAATCACAATTTACCTAAGTCCACGGAATAAAAATGATAGCGAATATAGTTAAACCGCCTAATAATTCATACAAATATATCACTGTAAATAATTAATATTTAATAACATTTACACCCACTAGAAGATTTTGATCATTCATTTACTTCGCCCTTTTGAATCATAGAAGCACTTGCTATCGTGAGTCGCCATGTTGAGCGAGGGTATGTGAGCAAAAACAAAGCACTGCTTTGTTTGCAGCACAAGATCCCTGTTAAACGAAAGATTTTCGTTACTTTTCATCTCTGAAAAGTAAAGTGTCGCCTACGCAAAACAATTTAAACTTTAGAAGTAAAGCGTGACAGTGCAAGCTTTGGCTCATCAAACAATTTATTGAGCGCTTTAATTTTAATAATTAAGAGAAATGATATTTTACTGTATGAATTTTTCATCAGATTGACTATACCTTAACTAAATCACTATCCAATGAAAAACGGCACCGAAGTACCGTTTTAACTACCATTCAAAACAGCATCAAAGTACTGTTCCATGTGATTACACACTCATCTCAACATGGACACTTTTTCATCGTACCACCAGCACTCGGATAACGAGCATCTACACAGTAACGATGAAAAGTTTTCTCATCCATTGCATCCATATCAGGATGATGCTTTTTCATATGTTCCAAATAGTTTTGATAATCTGGTACACCAACCATCAAACGAAAACTCTGCTGTAAGCGTGTCCACAATGTTGCAATTCTTGACCAATTCTTAGGATTAAAAATTAGATCCTTTTGCGACATGATGGTCATTTTGATGATTTTATAAATTACCGTCTTACCACCTTTGGCGAATTTAAGATTCATCTTACTCACCTCACTTATAAGTCAATTAATGCTTTGCAGACGTGACAACAGTTTCTTCAGGGTCAGCATATACTGCAGGCGCTTCATTAACTGTTGGTGTTGGACTTGCCAATGCACGGCGAATTACCCCAATAGCGGCAACCAGCATTACGACCGCAACAATCATAAAGAATGCACACAATGCTGCATTGATCTGATTCGATAAAACAATCGTTTGCATCTCTTCAAGTGTTTTTGCAGGTTTTAAAATTTCACCCTGAGCAATTGCCGCTGAGAATTTATCTGCTTGTGCCAAGAAACCAATCTTTGGATTTGAATGGAATATTTTTTGCCAACCCGCTGTCATACAAGTAATGAATAAGAAAACTGTAGGTACAATCGTGACCCACACATACTTTTCTTTTTTCATTTTAAATAGAATGACCGTACCAAGAATAAGCGCCATAGCAGCGAGCATTTGGTTACCAATACCAAATAAAGGCCACAAGCTATTGATACCACCCAGCGGATCAACAACACCCTGATACACAAAGAAGCCCCAGCCAGCAACCGCCACCGCTGTACCAATCATGTTTCCAAAGAAGTTATGTGAATTTTTAAGTGCAGGAACAACTATACCCACGGTATCCTGAACCATAAAACGACAAGCACGCGTACCCGCATCAACCGCAGTCAAAATGAACAATGCTTCAAATAAAATCGCAAAATGATACCAGAACGCCATCATCGAACGATTATTAAAAATATCCGTGATGATATGTGCCATACCAATTGCAAATGTTGGTGCACCACCAGTACGAGAAAGAATGGTACTTTCGCCTACTTCTTTAGCCAGTAGACTTAATGTTTCTGGCGTCACTACGAAACCAAGATTACGTACTGCTTCTGCGGCACTTTCTACAGTTGTACCCAATACTGCTGCAGGCGCATTAATCGCAAAGTAAACACCAGGCTCAAGTACAGTTGCACAAATCATTGCCATAATCGCGACAAATGATTCCATGAGCATGCCGCCATAACCAATAACACGAATATTGACTTCGTTATCTACCAGTTTAGGTGTAGTCCCTGAAGAAACTAAGGCATGAAAGCCTGAAATCGCACCACAGGCAATGGTAATAAATAAGAATGGGAACATTGATCCAGCAAAAACAGGACCAGTACCATCAACAAAATGCGTTACAGAAGGCATTTTTAACATCGGCATGGCAACAATGATACCCACTGCCAAACCTGCAATTACACCAATTTTTAAGAAAGTTGATAAGTAATCACGTGGCGCCAATAGCAACCACACAGGTAATACTGAAGCTACAAATCCGTAAATGATCAGTGCCCAAGTCAGTTGAGTCCCAGTTAAAGTAAAGAATGGTCCCCAATAAGGGTCAGCAGCAACATTACCACCATACACAATTGCAGCCATCATCAAAACAAAGCCAATAATCGACACTTCTGCAATTCGTCCAGGGCGGATATAACGCATATATATCCCCATGAACAAGGCAATTGGTATGGTTGCGGCAATACTGAATACGCCCCACGGACTGTGTGCAAGCGCTTTAACCACAACCAATGCCAGTACAGCAAGGATAATGATCATCACCCCCAATGCACCCAGCATCACCACAACACCAGCAAATGAGCCAAGTTCTTGCTTTGCCAGCTCCCCCAATGAACGTCCATCGCGACGTGTTGAGATAAATAGCACCAAGAAATCCTGAACAGCACCCGCTAAGACCACTCCGACTAAAAGCCAAATTGTTCCAGGTAGGTAGCCCATTTGAGCGGCAAGAATAGGTCCAACTAATGGACCTGCGCCTGCGATTGCTGCAAAATGGTGACCAAAAAGCACATACTTATTGGTTGGCACATAATCCAGACCATCAGCTAAACGATGTGCAGGGGTTAACCGTCTCGGATTGAGCTCAAAAACTTTATTGGCGATAAATAAACTATAAAAACGATATGCAATGCTATACACACACACTGCAGCAAGCACCAACCAAACAGCATTGACATGCTCACCTTTACTGACTGCGAGTATTCCAAAAGATACTGCACCAATTATGGCGACAATCACCCAGACCAACTTTGATAAGGGCGATGACTTTGTCTGAATATTTTCCATTAAAACCTCACATCTTGATTACAAAAAGCAGTTCCATTGTTTTTATAAAGCGTAATGCATTTCCGTGTGACTCTTTCCCTGGTGACTCTACTCCTCATTTTTTGTTTTCATCTAAGACTTTGGATGTAAAACTGGTTTGAATATGTACTATTAGCATGACATCACAATGACTTAAACTATTACAATGTTATTTTTATCATTCTTGTCATATTCCGACTATTCGACTCTACTATTAATTATTCTCAGTCGATCTACGACTTTAGTCGGAAATTTATCCATAACTCGCTACTGTCAACGCCCCTAGCTCAACTCAAATTAAAAACAAAAAAAGGGATGATTTTCATCATCCCTCGCATCATCATTGAAAAATGATTAAGCACGCTCTAAGTAGTCACCTGTACGGGTATCTACACGAACGCTTTCTTCTTGCTGTACGAATAATGGAACACGTACCACAGCACCAGTTTCAAGCTTCGCTGGTTTACCGCCACCACCAGAAGTATCACCACGTACACCTGGATCAGTTTCAACGATTTTCAACACCACAAAGTTAGGCGGGCTTACTGTTAATGGCACACCATTAAACAGCATAATGGTACATTTTTCATTTGAATCATCTTTTAACCATTTCGCAGCATCACCCATCGCAACTTTATCAGCAGCAATTTGCTCGAAAGATACAGGATCCATGAAGTTCCACATTTCACCATCGTTGTAAAGGTAATCCATTTCAACTTCAACGATGTCAGCAGCTTCTAATGAATCACCTGATTTGAAAGTTTTTTCTAATACTTTACCAGATTTAAGGTTACGTAATTTTACACGGTTGAACGCTTGACCTTTACCTGGTTTTACATATTCGTTTTCCATGATTGAACATGGGTTACCATCAAGCATAACCTTTAGGCCAGCTTTGAAATCATTTGTAGAATAATAGGCCATGAAAGGCACACTCCAAACTTACTAATTTAAATCTCTAATGTCATGCGATCAACAAATCATCTGATTTGTAATCGGGTCTATTTAACACTTCAAAATCGCTGAATTGCCAACACACCCAGAATGATCACTCTCAACAATAAAGAATGTATTATACATTTTTCGTATTCTAAATGAGCAATACGTCGTGAAGCAATGAAAAATTACCCATGTTCTGTCAGATTGAGGGTAAAATCTCCGATTCATTGTTTTTTTGCACTGATTGACTCTCCTTTCGGTCCGATGTAATGAATCAGCTGTATAGGTTTAGATACAGCTCACAATGTTATTATGTCCAATCTGACAGATTTAATCTGAATAGACATTTGAACCCTTTTCTCCTCCATTGACTATTTATCACACGTGGCATGTTAAATTATTTATATCAAGAGCAAAATTGGCAATCTCAACTCAGTGATTTAGTGACTGATCCACTCGAATTACTTGAACTTCTCACATTGTCGAAAGAACAATTATTGTCTGGTGCAATTCTTGCAACTGCTCAATTTAAATTACGTGTACCTCGAGCGTTTGTTGCAAAAATGGAAAAAGGCAATCCGTTAGACCCCCTTCTTTTACAGGTACTCCCCCATCATCTTGAACTTGAAGAACATGAAGGTTTTGTAACGGATCCATTGGGTGAGGAACAGGCAAATCAAATTCCAGGTGTTTTACATAAATATAGATCACGTTTTTTATTGACCTTAACAGGTGCTTGTGCAGTTCACTGCCGTTATTGCTTCCGTAGACATTTTCCATATCAAGAAAATCTACCTAAAAACGATGATTGGCTGAATATTAAAAACTATTTAGAGCAACATCCAGAAATTAATGAAGTGATTTTAAGTGGGGGGGATCCCCTAACCTTATCAAATCGCAAACTGGCACTCTGGTTAGAACGTCTAGCATCTCTAAGTCAAATTAAAATCCTGAGAATTCATTCACGAGTTCCTATTGTTATTCCTGAAAGAATCGATGAAGAGCTGGTTTCTTTATTGAAAAACAGTAGGCTACGTGTGATTCTAGTGGTACACTCAAATCATCCAGCTGAACTCGATAATTTGACATGTTCAAAACTTGCTCACTTGGCAAAACAAAATATTCTTGTGTTGAATCAAGCCGTTTTACTTAAAGGTGTGAACGATTCTGCACAAACAATCGTTGATTTAAGTCAGCGACTTTTTGAAGCACAAGTTTTACCTTACTATTTACACGTTTTAGATAAGGTCAAAGGTGCATATCATTTTGATTTGGGGGCAGAAAAAATTGATCAGATCTACAAGGATGTATTAGCCAGCTTACCTGGATATCTAGTCCCAAAACTGGTTCGAGAAGTTGCGGGAGAAAATAATAAAACACCGCTGTTTGGAGTCACAACCTTTTAAGAGTTGAAACGCTCATGATAAATAAAGAAATTTCTGAAATTTTTCAAAATATCACGGTTCTACAACGAGAAAGTTTAAGTTTTGCAAATCCCTCTGTAGATTCTGTGAGCGCATGGGTGGCAACGCTCTCAATCATGCAATTGGGCGACACTTCTGAGTCTGTTTTAAATGCGATTTGTGAAATTGCAGAGCTAAACTGTAGTGAAATGCTCCGTTTTGACCTTATTCAGGTGTTGCACCCGATTACGGAAAGCATTCTATCCAGTTTAGAAAAAAGCATTCTGAATCAAGGGCTTTCTCAAACAGATCGAATTGAGCATATCATTGATTTATCTTCCAGAATTCGTACCTATTTTGCCAATGTTTACATCAACATCGTGCAAAGAAGCCATCAAACATTAACATCGAGTAAATTCTCATTTTTTAATTTTAAACAAAAGAGAAATTTGCAAACTGCTCGGACTTTGGCAACATTTTATGCATTAGAACAATTGGGTTTGTTGCTTGTTCAGCAACAAATGATTTATAGCGGTCCTTTAACCCATCAATGGCTTACTACACACCATTTATATGAGCTCGCTGTTAAAAACCAAGAATTCAGCATAAATATCAATCAGCTACAAGGTACACATTTTACTATTCATAATATCCAACAAGCCTATGCACAAGTTTTACTGTTGGATATTTTCAATACGCATCAAATTCGCCCATCTGAAACTCAGGCATTATATCAATGTACATTTGACTGGGTGAAATTGGTCCAAATCTTACCAAGAGAAACCAGTCTTTCTCGTTATATTGTTGATGGTTCTAAAGATATACCACCGATCTATAACCGCAAACAACATGCAAACTTTCATACATCCTTATATATTTCCACGCAAAATTTACTTGAACATATTAATTTAACTATTCATAAAGAAACTGAATATTTATCGAAGAATGAGCAGATTTATTTATCAGCTGCCTTAAAGTTTCATGTACAAAATGTATTAGGAACAACCATTGAGCGTCGTCATGAACGTTATGAATACTCAGCTCAACTGCAAATCTGCTTTAGTTTACAAACAGCACATTTTTATCTATCTAAAGCTAAAAATTTCTATGAAACCCTCAACCTCAATAACAATTATGCTTTTCAGTCGGAATCAAATATTCATTCCTCTATTTCGACAGGTTCAAGTACGGGATCTAATTTAAGTCAGATTAAAAGTTTGGACCGAGAAGCCAAACAAATTTATCAAGCACAAGTACTCGATATTAGTGTCAACGGTTATCGTATTCGCTGGTCAAATGAAGCCCCTCGAAATCTAAGAACGGGGGAATTTATCTTGATCAATGAAAGCCTAAACAATAAATGGAAAGGTGCAATCATCCGCTGGATTAAACAATCGATCCAGAAAACCTATGAAGTCGGTTTAGAGGTTTTAGCACAGGACATCTACCCTTGTGCAGTAAAGGTTCCTGCTGATCGCTCAACGATTAATTATCATCCATGTCTCATGGTACAGGTACCAAATCTAAATGAATCAAATACTTCAATTATTTTGCCAAACTTACCTTTTTTTAAAGAACAGCAAGCAATTTATCTGCGTTTAGATACTGATGAAATTAAGGTGTATTTAACGAAAACATTGTTAATTACCCAAAGTTTTGTTCAGTTTGAATTTGAGTTGATCAATGATGAAGAAAATCATCGTATTGAACAATTCATTCAACTCCAATCAACCAATTTGAATAATCAAGATGTATGGGAAGCTTTAAAGTGAGAAATTTATTATTATCGAAAAAATTAAAACTCTCGGAAACTAGATTACTTATTATTGATGACAATCAAATTCGCTATAATGAAATTATCAATTTATTTCAAAGCAAAAATCATCAAGTACAGGCGATTTTACTTGATGAGTTAAAAAGCTTTGAAAAACAACTTAATACATCGTGGGATTTAATTATTTTTGGTCGCGCTTACGATATTAAGATTGAGCAAGCGGTCACCCTTATTCAGGCTTCTGCGGAAATTGATATCCCTGTTTTATTGCTAAAACCTGAAGATTATCAACATAGCCAATATCAATCATATATACAAAAAGGTATCTATGATGTTGTAAACCTAGAATATACTGAACGTTTTTATATCAGTTTAATTAGAGCACTCTCCTATAGCCGCACACTACAAAGCAAGCAACATTTATTGACAGATCTTGAAAGTGCAAAAAATCAGGCACAAGCTTTGGTTGAAGAACAACATAAAGCTGTCGCACTGATTCAAGAAGGTATTCACACTCAAGCCAATGATGAATATCTAAAATTATTCGGTCTAAAAGATGAGAATGAAATCATTGGCTTACCTTTATTGGATATTTTACAACCTCAAAATATCAACGATTTCAAACAACGTTTTAAAAAGATTTCCCAAGGACAATTTGATTTAGCACGTTTTGAAATCGATACACTCAATAAAAATGCCAAATCTGAAAATCCTTTGAAGATTGAATTTCTTCCTTCCAATGAAGAAGATTGTATTCAAATTACCATTGAAACGCATTCTGTCTCTCAAAAAACATCTACTCAATCCAGCGAATCGAGCAAAAAAGCGATTAGCCCTGTCGTCAACAGTTTGCAACAAATCCAATATGCGCTGATTAATCAACCCGCCAATGCCAATGCGCTGGTATTATTTAGTTTTGCAGCTTGTCCTGATCATATTTTGTTATCCAATTGGAAAACTGCGATTCAGTATTTAGATGGCTTTAAAAGTTTTATTAAAGAACAGACCAATACAACAGTCTATCAAATTGACATGTTGCTATATGCGGTGATTTTACAAGCAGAATCAGATGCCATTTTAGAGTCACGTATTCATGGTCTACAAGCTTTAGAAAAACCTCAATTACTTGAAATTGATGGAACGACTTATCCATTAAGCATCAAAATTGGTTATACCAACATTCAACAAAATAGCTTTAATGAAAGCAACTTTAGTGATGTTTTAGAACAAGCCTATGATCATCGTCTAAGCAAAAAAGGCTCTGTTTCTGAACAACAATTAACAGCAACATTACAAGATACTAAAATTGAATTGTCTTTAGTTGAACCTGCTTCAACTCCTGTAGAACCACTTCAACTTGAACGCAACTCACTTCAATTAGAGCCAAAGCCGCAACCAGATCCTGCACCAACACATCAAGATACTGCTGCCCAAGATATACAAGCCAAACCAATTTTCAAAAATGCACCGATCCTAGAACAGATCATGCAATCTCTCGACAAAGGTGAAATTCAGCTTAAATATCAACAGCTTTATGATAAGCATGATAGTAGTCTTAATACTTATGAAGTCACAAGTGGTTTTATTTTTGAAAATCAATGGAAAAAAGTTAGCAATTTAATTGAACTCGATGACGATATTGAACTGTCAATTAAACTTGATCGCTGGATTTTAGTGGAAGCCTGCAAGCAACTTCATAACTTTATTACTCAATATCCACAAGCAAAATTAATTGTTAATTTGAATCGACATGTATTATTCCACGATAAGCAATTTCCAGAGCTTATTTCTAAACTCCTAACCATTGTTGGCAGCCGTCAATCACATCCATTGATTCTACAGTTTGACGAAGAAGATATTGCAAAAAGTATTCTCGAGACACAAAAGCAATTTGCAATTCTACGCGACCACGGTGCTGAGATTTCAATCCGTCGCTTTGGCTCAAGCATTTCCAGCGAAACGATATTAAAACAGTTAGATGTCAGTCTATTAACGCTGGATGAGAAATTCACGCAGAAGCTAAATAGTGATACGACCATGGCTCAATTTCAGCAGACACTTGAAAAGTATCAAACCATTAAACCTGTGGAAATGCTGCTTAAAAACCTAAATGATATGAGTTTATTCGCAAATGCTTGGAATGTTGATGTTCGATTCTTACAAGGTGAATATTTCCAGAAAAAACTCGATCATCTAACCGATGTTCAAGATCAATAAATAATGTTTATTTAAGATTGAGTATAGGGGTTCAATACTCAATCTTTTATACATCAATCTTTCATTGATCATAGACACAAAAAAACGGGCAAAAGCCCGTTTTTTTATGTTTTGTCGTATTAACGCTTAACAGAGCGTGACATACCAGCAAAACGTTGTTTGAACTTATCGATACGACCGCCAGTATCAACATTCTTCTGTTTACCAGTATAGAATGGATGGCAAGCTGAACATACGTCTAGGTAAATCGTTTCTTTACCTAAAGCAGAACGGGTTTCGATAACGTTACCACATGAACAAGTAGCAACTAATTTTTCGTATTTTGGGTGAATATCGGCACGCATGGTCGATTCTCCTAAGTTAAGAAAGGTTTAGCTGTCATCGCAATTAACCACTCTCAAACATCTAAAAAAGCTTTGAGGAAGGCTGAACATCTTCAGCAGGTTAACACCACAACAGACCATTTCTTTTGGCCCACCGAGACTATAAGTGTCAGAGCTAAGCACAACAAGTGGGCAACATTATACGTGATAAATATTTCGATTGCGATCTATTTTCAACAATTTGATTAAATTTACTCGCCTGAATGTTGCTGTTTAGACCAATAGTTTGCAATGACTCCACAGACCATTAACTGAATCTGATGAAAAATCATGATCGGCAATACGATCATACCTAAGGGTTGACCAATAAATAAAATTTGTGCCATCGGTACACCACTGGCGAGAGTTTTCTTCGAACCACAGAAGAAAATAGAGATTTGATCTGCCTGACTAAAGCCCAACCACTTTGGAATGTATAAGGCTAATAGCATAATCGCAGTCAATAAAACCGAGCAAGCCAATACCAAATAGATTAATGTGGTTAAGCTGACTTGATGCCATAGCCCCGCAACAACTGCCCCACTAAATGCGCCGTACACCACCATTAAAATAGAACCTTGGTCAAAAACTTTGACAATTTTTGGCATTTTTTGCATTAAAGGAAATACATAAGGACGCAAAACCTGTCCAAGAATAAAAGGCACCAACAGCAATAAGGTAATTTCAATGATCGATGAAGTTGGATCGTAATTGTGCTTCGATTGTCCAAATATAAACAAGCTGACTAAAATTGGAGTAATAAACATCCCGATTAAATTTGAAAATGATGCACTACATACTGCTGCCGCCACATTACCTTTTGCCACCGAAGTAAATGCAATGGATGATTGCACCGTGGATGGTAAAAAGCACATGAACAGAAAGCCCCAATACAATTGTTGACCCAATATAGGTTCAAGTACGGGTTTAACCATCAACCCCAATACAGGAAATACAATAAATGTGATCGCAAAGACCAAAGCATGTAATTTCCAGTGCAGAATACCTTCAACCACAGCTTCACGAGATAGCTTTGCCCCATGTAAAAAAAACAAAACTGCAATTGCGATTGTGGTAACTTTACCAAAAATAGCGGCTGCTTGACCTGAAATGGGTAAAAATGAAGCTAAAAGCACCATTGCTACCAACAGTATCGTAAAGCGATCTAATGCCAATAGTTTCAACATTTTCATAAGCAACTTCCTGTATTTAAAATATGAAAAAGCTCAGTAGTTTAATTTTACTTTGAGGTAAAATTCAATCTTACTGAGCTCCAAAAATAAAGCTACTAATTTGGCTAAATGTTCACTATTTATTTACGACACATATCAACTTAATTTAACACACTGTTAGGTGATTAATTGTTTCTTGCATTTTGATCTTGTTGGATTAATTCAATTTTATAGCCATCTGGATCTTCAACAAAGGCTATTACAGTTACTCCACCTTTCATTGGTCCAGCCTCACGCACAACATTTCCACCACGTGCCTTAATCTCTTCACATGCTTTATATGCATCTTCAACACCAATCGCAATATGTCCATAAGCATTGCCTAACTCATAGCTTGCAGTGTCCCAGTTATGGGTGAGTTCCAATACAGTATTATGCTCTTCATCACCATAGCCGACAAAAGCAAGGGTAAAACGCCCTTCTTCATAGTCACGTTTACGAAGTAATGTCATACCGAGAACTTCAGTATAGAACGCCAAAGACTGTTCCAAATTGCCTACGCGTAACATGGTATGTAGCATGCGCATGATTGATTGTCCTATTAAATCAGATATTGCCTGTCAATATAGGCAATACTGTTCGATTTTTCAATTTTTACCAATTTAGCAAGATTAAAGCACATATCAGATGAATGAAGTTTGACCACAAACTGACTTTTTTACTGAGTCCAGCCTCAAATGAAGTTTTGCTTTGCCCCTTAATTTAAACTTCCATACGGTATAAATTGCCTTTCACTTTCGATTTGTCAATCTCAATAAAAAAACCTATTTTATCTTCACGATAAAATAGGTCATTTTCCAAAACATTCCATCAAATTGAGCAATAGGAATAAGTCGTTTTAATCTTGCGTCTCTCTTAATTGATGTTCTCTTAATAACTTTGCCACCCACAATACCAACAATAAAATTGGGATACCAATTAAGGTGGTCATTAAGAAAAATTTTGGATAGCCGATATTGGTGACAATGGTTCCAGAATATCCACCTAATATTTTAGGCGTTAAGGTCATTAACGAACTAAAAATTGCATATTGAACAGCAGTGAATGACACACTCGTTAAACTAGACAAGAATGCAATAAAGGCAGCACCTGCTAACCCTGAAGCTAAATTATCCACCACAATCGCAAAATACAACCATCCTGAGCTATATTGCTCAATCACCTTACCTTTAATTTCAACAGATGTATTGGTATCTGCTTTCACCACAGGAACAGGTTGAATATCAACGTCAATATCTACTTTTTTCTCAGTCAATTGATAGCGCTGATCAGTGTAAAGCGATGTTTTTGGATTTTTATAATTGACGACTGCAATGATCGTTTTAGATGCTGATGCTTGTAAATCTTTTCCATCGATCGTCCCACTAAACAAACCATCTTTGTCCAGTTTAGCAGGATAAGTTTTAGCATCCAGTTTTAAAGTAATCGGTTTATCTTCTTGAAGATCAGTAAGTTTCAACCCAACTGTTTGACCTTTAATCACAATACTTTGCTTGGACTCGGCAGCAGTTAAGCTATTATCGCTAGTGACCGGAAATAATTTGATTTGGGTAGTACCATTGTCAATTAAATAAGGCACTGTATATTGCTGAGCTACTGTTTGATCTGCTAGAGCGGCATCGATACGTAATGTTTTAGTTTGAACCAAATCTTGGCTTGGTATTGTGACTTTCCAGTACCCCACCTCATCAGGCGTTGCTTGAAAAGTTTTATCAGCAACATGGATTTGAACCGCTTGCATCGGCGCGCCAGACTTCACCAAACCAATAAAAATCAAGTTAGTTGAACTTGCCAGAACCGCTCCAACAAACATTAATTTCATAATGTTCATACGTTGTGCAAGTAATCCACCAAGAAAACCACCCAGTAAGCTAAAAATTACACCATATATTTTAACAGCTTCAGCAATTTGTTCTTTGGTAAAGTTGAGATCTTGATAAAAAACGTTTGAAATAACGCCTGCAATAATGTCTGAAATTCGATAAAAACCAATAAGCAACAATAAAACCAATGCCAACTTTAAACCATAACGTTTAAAAAAGTCTGCGATCGGATTCACCCATGTTTCATAAGCCATCTGTTGATTGACAACCCCCAATCGAATCAACACAGATGCAACAAACACAGCCCCAGCACCTGATCCCAAAAACCGCACAGCTTCCATTAAAAATTTAAGAAAACTATCTTCAATTTTCCAAATTGATTGCAGGTATTGAATGAGGTCATCTGAATAAATATAAAAACATACAAAGCTTGCAACCGCTAAAACAAATACAAGAACCAGACGATAATAATCAATATTCTTATAGTGCTTATCAACACGGTTAACCTGTGGTTCACGGATCAAAAGTGTGGTAACTAACCCTACAACCATGACAACAGCCATCGTTAAATATGTATATTTCCATGCCTCATAAATATAATTGCCTTTTGCTGTTCCTAATGACGCAGCTAAAAACAGTGCACCAGCACCTGCAACAATCATCCCCAAACGGTAACCCGCATTATAGGTGGATGCCAGTACAGTTTGCATTTCAGTTTCAGCTAACTCAATTCGATAGGCATCGATAACAATATCTTGGGTTGCAGCGGAGAAGCCTAGCAATACAGCACCCACAGCCATTTGGTAAATATAACTTTGACCCAATGCTGGATCTGAAAATGCCATAATACAAATTGCACAAATAATCAGTAATTGTGCGATCAACAGCCAAGCTCGTCGACGACCCAATTTTTTCGTTAAAACAGGTACTGGCAGTTCATCAATCAATGGCGCCCAAACGAATTTAAAAGAATAGCCCAAAGCTGCCCAACTAAAAAAAGTAACAGCACTTTTTTCAATTCCAGCCTCTCCCAGCCATAGAGATAAACTCGAAAAAATCAATAAAATCGGAATACCTGCTGAAAAACCAAGAAATAGCATGATTGCAGCGCGGCGGTCTAAAAATGCAGCAAAAGCAGATTTCCATCCATTTTTCGCGGTTGAATTCTGCTCAGACGATTGCTGAGATAGTTGCGTTGTCATTGCGTTGTTATTTTCTGAAAAATGAAATAATGCTATTCAACCTTTTAATGCTTAGAGTTTCAATCACTTTTATGCAACTAAGGTCGCCTTTTACAGATATTTCCGCTATAGATGCTTGATCTTTACCCCCAATCCTGTATACCTTAAAGCTTTCAACCCATATAAGTTTTGGATTTCACCTGTGACCCAAAGACACGATCAATTAAGCTCTACCGCTGTTTCAAATACTCACACTGCAAGCCTAATACAAAAAACTGAAACCCATTTTCCATCTGCTTTTGATCAAACGGAAATTCAAAATACCTTGACACTCACAGCCCTAAAACCTGAACAACTGACGCATATCCCAGATCTCTCCAAGATTCCTTCTTCAACCAGAAGAATCAAACCCTTAAACAATTTTTTGGGTCAAGATCGTGCTAAAGCCTCTGTTGAGGCAGGTATTGCCCTACCTTATTCTGGCTATAATATTTTTGCTGTAGGTACAGCAGGACTAGGCAAACGTACCATGATTAAACGTTTGCTTCAGCAACATGCCAAAGCGATGCAAACACCAGATGATTGGGTATATGTCTATAATTTTAAAAATGCACGCCAACCTATTGCATTACGCTTTCAAGCTGGGCAAGCCAACAAATTCCAAACACTGCTACATCAAACTTGGCAAACCATCCTTAAGCAGCTTGAACGTCGTTTTAGTGCAGAAACCTATCATAACCGTATCGAACGCATTCGCCAGATTACAGGCAATGAGCAACAGCTTGCATTAGTTGAACTGACCAAAGAAGGTGAAGATCTCGACTTAAAGCTAGTCAATCGAAACGACGAACATATTTTTGTACCCATCCATGTCAAAGATGACAAAGTATTGGAAATGTCACAAGAAGACATTAATGCACTTGATAGCAAACAACGTGCAGAAATTAACTCCAATATGCGTTATATGGATAAAAAGCTGGAACGCCTCGGTCTGCAATTAGGTGATCTTGAAGATGACGCACGTGATCAAGTTTCTGAACTCAATCGTGATATTGCCAAGCAAGTGGTGCTTCCTCGTATCGAACAGATTCTCAATAAATTCAAAACAGTGCATGGATTAGAGCAATATTTAAAGCTTTTTGCGGCTGATATTATTGACAATGTTGAAACAATTTTAGATCAAGAAGGCGAAGAATTTTCTCCATCGCTCTTTAATCGCGTCCCTTCCAGATACCAAGCCAATGTTGTGGTGAGCAACAAACCAAACTCTGGTGCACCTGTAATTTTTGAAGACTTCCCTACCCATTACAATTTACTTGGGCATGTGGAGCAACTCACACAAAACGGAACCATTACCACAGATTTCACGCTGATTCGTCCAGGTTCATTGCACCAAGCCAATGGTGGTTTCTTAATCTTGGAAGCTGAACAACTCTTAGAACAGCCATATGCATGGCAAGGATTAAAACGTGCTTTAAAATCAGGTCAGCTCAAACTGTCATCTTTAGAACATATGCTGACTTTGACAGGAAGTATTTCTATAGAACCTGCTTCAATTCCACTCAACCTTAAAGTAGTTTTACTCGCTGAACCAGAAATATATTATGAAATTTTAGAAGTAGAACCTGAGTTAGGCAGTGTCTTTAAGATTCGTGCAGATTTTACTGATACCTTGCAACGAAATGATGACAATGAACAAGCCTACATGCAGTTGATTGCAGACTATGTTCAACAAGACAAGTTATTACCTTTTGATCGCTCAGCTTTGGCTGCTTTACTTACAGACTCTAGCCGTCAAGCAGAAGACCAAAGTTCTCTGTCATTACATGCATTGACTTTAGGAGATTTGATCCGTGAGTCACACCATCACGCTGCACAATCGGATGAAAAGCTCGTAACCTCACATCACATCAACACGGCACTCAAACATCGTCAGTATCGCTTAGGTTATTTAAGAGAACTATATTGGCAAGACCTTTCCCGTGGCACACAGCTGATTGAAACGCGTGGACATCGTTTAGGTCAAATCAATGCCTTATCTGTGATCCAATATGCGGATGTTGAATTTGGCTTACCATCACGTTTAACTGCTTCAGTATACCAAGGTGGTGGTGATATTCTTGATATTGAGCGTAGTGTTGAGTTAGGCGGCTCTTTACATGCAAAAGGCGTTTTGCTCATGTCCAGCTTCCTTAAAGCGCACTTTGGACGTGAACAAATCCTTCACTTCTCTGCGGCACTTGCCTTTGAGCAAAGTTATGGACAAGTCGATGGTGATAGCGCTACGGTTGCTGAGTTGTCAGCTTTAATCTCTGCAATTTGCCAATTGCCAATTGATCAATCTTGGGCAATTACAGGTTCAATGAACCAATTGGGTCAAGTACAACCTATCGGTGGGGTTAACGCAAAAATCGAAGGTTTCTTTGATGCATGTAAACTGCAAGGTTTGACTGGAAAGCAAGGCGTCATTATTCCACGTCAAAATATGCAACATTTAATGCTACGTCAAGACGTTATAGATGCAGTAAATCAAAATCAATTCCATATTCATGCCATAGACACGATTGATCAGGCATTGGAAATTTTAATGGCTCGTCCAGTCGGCAGTTTGGATAAAAAGGGACGCTATACCAAAGGTTCTATCTATGCTGCTGTGATGGCTCAACTTGAATATTGGCAAGCACTTGAGGATGGTGTTGAAATCGAAGAAAAACCAAAGAAAAAGAAAAAAAAGAAGGATAAAAAAGCCAAGAAAATTGAGATTGATCCTGCATTATTAACTGATGATGCCGCAGACCTTGTAACTCAGCAAAATAAATGCAAGTAAAACCCATACAAGCTAAGCTTGATGAACCCCCTAAATTGGGGCTTCATCTATTATCTTGCAACATTAGGCAATAAAAAAGCACCTTACGGTGCTTTCTTTGCATCAGTGGCTTATTTTGCTTCTGGTGCTGGGCTATATTGTTCAATCAATGGTTTTAATTCACCATTTTGGAACATTTCTAGCATGATATCGCTACCGCCAATCAACTCACCATTGATCCACAATTGTGGGAATGTAGGCCAATTTGCAATTTGTGGCAAAGTTGCACGAATATCTGGATTTTCCAAGATATTTACA
Organism: Acinetobacter sp. Tol 5; assembly: GCF_019702905.1. Taxonomy (NCBI): domain Bacteria; kingdom Pseudomonadati; phylum Pseudomonadota; class Gammaproteobacteria; order Moraxellales; family Moraxellaceae; genus Acinetobacter; species Acinetobacter sp. Tol 5. The sequence continues at coordinate 2,827,592 of NZ_AP024708.1, forward strand.
TAAGCAAATGGACGACCAATTTGGCTAAGTGCCTCTACTGCACGAGCAGAGAAACCACATTGTGGGAATTGTGGTGTACCTTTCATATAAAGAAGTACAGCATGTTTAGCAATTTGGTCGCGAATTAACGCTTCTGTATCACGCGCTTGTTCAGTCATTGATTAAATCCTCAACTCATCTGCCTGCATTATACCTAAATCCACAATAAAGAGTATGTCTAGACGATTATTTCCAATTTTATTTACATTTAGGCTTTAAATCTTCCGCATATTTTGGTTAGATAATCCTTTCTTTTCCCTCCTAACAGATAAGAGTTAGTCATGAACAACATTACCCTTGCTCCGGTACAAACTGATCAACCTTCACATTTGATGCCTGTATTCAGCCGTCAACCGATCAGCTTTGTTCGAGGGCGAGGTTCTTATCTTTATACTGAGGATGGAACTGAATATCTTGATGCATTAACAGGTATCGCTGTCTGTGGTCTTGGTCATGCACATCCTGTATTGGCTGAGGCAATCGCTGAACAAGCTGCAACACTTATCCATACCAGTAATATTTATGAAGTCCCTTGGCAAACAGCAGCTGCACAAAAGCTGGCTGAAGTTTCAGGTATGGAAGAAATCTTTTTCTCAAATAGTGGTGCTGAATCCAATGAAGGTGCAATTAAAATTGCGCGCAAATTTGGTCACTTACAAGGCATCGCCAATCCTAAAATTATTGTAGCAGATCATTCATTCCATGGTCGTACACTTGCCACACTCTCTGCAACAGGCAATAAGAAAGTACAAGAAGGTTTTGCACCTTTGGTTGATGGTTTCATTCGTGTACCTTTTGGAGATGTAGAAGCGATTGAAGAAGCAGCAATTAATCATCCTGATATTGTGGCAATTCTGGTTGAACCGATTCAAGGCGAAGGTGGTGTAAATACTGCCCCTCAAGGCTTTAGTTATCTTGAAGATATTCGTGCTATTTGTAACCAACACAATTGGTTAATGATGTTAGATGAAGTGCAGACTGGTAATGGTCGTACTGGTCAATATTTTGCTTATCAACACACCAATATTGTTCCTGATGTTTTAACTACGGCAAAAGGTCTAGGCAATGGCTTCCCGATTGGTGCAGTAATGACTCAAGGTCGTGGGGTTGGTGTTTTGACTGCTGGAAATCATGGTTCGACTTATAGTGGTACACATTTAGGTTCACGTATTGTGTATACCGTGATTGATTTAATCCAAAAAGAAAATATCATGTCCAATGTGAATGAAATTGGCACTTATTTGGTGGATCAGTTCCGCATTCAGCTTGCAGCACAAAATGTGATTGTCCGTGGTTTCGGTATGATGATTGGGATTGAACTTCCAAAAGACTGTGGTGAATTGGTGAATATTGCCCGTGATGAACATCATTTAATTATCAATGTGACTTCTGGCAATGTAGTTCGCTTATTACCTGCATTAAATATGAATCGCCAACAAGCTGATGACCTCCTACAACGCTTAGTTCCTGCAATTCAGAAATTTCTTGGATAAGACTGTTTTTAAATATCATTTAAGGAGATTAAGTTTATGATCTCCTTAAATCCAAATTTCAAATATAGAAAAGCCGCTTTAAAGCGGCTTTTTTATTCAAACTTATTAGAACTTGGGCTTTTAAGAAGCTTCTTGGAAAATTCTGCCACCAGGTAACTGGCTAAAATATTGTTTTAAAGCATCCAAACAGCGGTGAATTTTCATCGGTTGCTGTTCACGCTTTAAAGTAACTGCACTTAGCGTGAAAGTTGGTAGTTTCCATTCAGGAAGCACTTCAACCAAAGTACCGTTCATCAATTCTTTTTGTACATCTAAATAAAGAATACGTGCAATCCCATGTCCGTGTTGGCACAATGATTTTGCAACAAATACGTTATTTGTTTGAAGACGATGCTTCATTTCTAAATTTACAACTTCACCTGTTGCACTATGCTGAAATGAAAAATGTTGATAATTTTTCATAATATTCACAGGAATCAAATCATGATTCTGTAAATCTTCAGGTCGTGAAATGGGCACAGTCTGATTTAAGTAGCTTGGCGATGCGACTAAGATTTGATCTACTCTCGCAAGTGGCGTACAACTTAAATTATTCGCATCTTCCATTTTAGAAGACATACGAATTGCAATATCTATGCGTTCCTCGATTAAATCGATATATTGGTTATCCGCTTCAAAATGAACCATCAAACCACGATGCGCAGACATCCAATGTGATAATGCAGGCACAACATGTGTGGCACCTATTTCCGGGGTGGTCGCTATGCGCAAATCACCGACTAAATCGTCTCGCAACTCATTAATACGGATTTTTCCACGCTCAGCCGCAGCGAGCATTTCTTGACAGCTGTGGAAAAAAGCTTGACCAGCTTCAGTTAGACTCAGCTTTCGTGTAGAACGATGTAGAAGTGTAACTTCCATCTCTTGTTCTAAAGATCTAATTTGCTGACTAACCGCACTAGTTGTAATGCCAAGATCACGCGCGGCACCACTAAAAGAGCTTTTTTCAACAACACAAGCAAAGACACCCATTGCTCGAAGTTGATCTAACATAAATTTCCCTCTGAAATTATGAGCTGCTTCACATTTTTTATTTAAAGCAACTCATTGTATTATACGAAGAAAATTACATTTTGCATTAAAATATTTAATTTATTGGTAAAATATTTGCAGGATTGATAGGTTTTCCGTCCAAACGCACTTGGAATTCCAGCATTGTGCTTGTCGCACCAGAAGATCCCATCTCTGCAATCTTCTGTCCTGCGGTCACATTTTGACCACTTTTTACCAACATTTTACTATTATGTGCATATGCAGTAATGTAACCATCAATATGTTTCACCAAGACAAGGTTACCATATTCTTTCAATCCATCTGCAGCATAAACTACCTGTCCATCTGCTGCAGCAAAGATAGGATCGCCTTGATTTCCACCAAAACGCAATCCCTTAATATTATTCGCAAGATTATAACTTGCAATCACAGGTCCTGTAGACGGTTTAACCCATCTTAAACGAGTAGATTGTACTGTCGTTGTTGTTTGAGCTGGCACTGTTGTGACAGACGGTACTTTTGTTGTTACAGACGGTGATGTTGTCGTTTGCTGCGTCGGCAACTTAATGGTTTGGCGTTGAATTTGTGGCTCATTGTTTGTCAAAGCTTTGGTTGTTGAACGGTTAGCATTCGCCCCACCCTTTTTCAAACGCAATGACTGTCCAACATAAATTCGATATGGCGCAGCAATATCATTCATTTCAGCCACACTTAAATAACTCAAACCGTAACGCATAGCGATGCCGCTAAGCGTATCACCCGAACGTACAGTATAATAGTCTGGTGCAACTGCATAACGTGTTGGATTATTAATCTGTGGCTTCGATGCACAACCAGTAACAAGTATTGTAGAAGTAATGGCAACTGAGGATAAAATGATTTTTACCCATCGCTTAGGCATTTGAATATAAAGCTTTGATCGAGCCAAAAGCATTGATTTCCCTCTCTACAATCTTAAATTTAAAAATATTTGCTTAAGATTAGCAAAAAACACACTTATTTCACTGTTTCGCAGTGCTTTTTCACAAACTTATAACACTCACACATCAAAATGACTATGTGAGAGCTGAGATTGTAAAGTTTCCAAGATTCCATAGTTGGTCGCATCCATTTGAATCGGTGTGATACTGACAAAACCATTGGCGATAGCAAAAAAATCTGACTGGATATGCTGTAAGTTCTTTTTAGGGTCTGTAACCGCCTCGCCTGCCAACCCAATCCAATACACTTGACGACCACGCGGATCAACCTGACTGGTGATTGGTTTTGACTGTACCCGTCGCCCTTGATAGGTAATCTGAGCGCCCTGAATTTCAGCAACATCTGGGATATTAATATTTAAAATATGTCGCGGTGGTAGCTGTGGTAGTCCTTGAGCAATAAATGTGTAAACCCACTGTGCTGCTTGTGCATAATCATCAGCACGCTCATAAGCCCGAACATTGCTACCTGCTAATGACACCGCGATTGCAGGTAACGTCATCAAACGCCCCTCAAATGCAGCACCTACTGTTCCAGAATAAAGTACGTCATCTCCTAGATTCGCTCCGCTGTTGATACCACTGACCACCAAATCAAACTCAAAATCAAATAAACCATTCATTGATAAATAAACACAATCAGCAGGAGTGCCATTGACTGCCCACATATCTGGAGCAACTTGGATCGGACGTAATGGTCGATCTAAGGTTAAGGCGCTAGAATAACCGCTACGTTCACTTTCAGGTGCAACAATTACAACACGTCCTAGCGGTCTTAATGCTTTTGCTAAAGCTTGGATACCTGGTGCAAATACACCATCGTCATTGGCAATTAAAATATTCACTCAAAAACTTCTCTTAATAACAGTATTGATTCATGATTTCTTTATCTAACAATGTATCAATTCATTTTAAAACATACACTAAATTGTATAACACTCAATGCTTATGACTTAAAGTCTCCATTCCTACAAATCTGTTGTTAAAAAGAAATCCTTCTTGAAATTATAGACCAAGTCATTTGACGCTCTCACTTAAAGCAATTAATTTCTCAATCAGTTCATTTTAAAAATATCAAGTCTCGCCACATTCAGGTTATCAACTTATTCATATACATCTTCTAAAGGTTATCTTGATACCCTTTAATCAATTACCACCCTATTTCACATAAATTATGTCATGACTGTTGAGTAATTTAATACAAATTTATTCAGCAATTATATATAGTTAATCACTCAACTTTAAATTAAATTTGTGACTAAAAAGATGATTACACGTTCTCTTACTCGTACAATTTCTATTGCATTCATCACACTTTGCACACACACTGCATTTGCAGAAGGCTTAACCACTCAAGAGGCTGATCTCTTAGCCAAAGAAGATATTGCAGCTACACAGGTACTTGCTGAAGTCTGCCCGTCACTGATTGGAAATAATGCTACATTCCAAAGTAAGATTGATACATTAACTCAAACTTTATTGAAAGATTTATCTAAAACAACGACTTTAGATCAACTTAAACAAGATCCTGAATATCAATCAGTTTTTAAAGAAGCACAAGCAAATGCCAAAGAAGTAGACCAAGCCGAACACAAAGCTGTCTGTAATGATGTACTTGAACTCAAGCACTAAAAATAAAAATGAGGATAAGAGATGTTAAAAGCATTTTTTTAACATCTTTTTAAAATATTCTTTTGCGAAAAATTCAAATAAATCTACAACATCAATACATTTTATCTATATTTTTGACTGTTTTTACGTTTACTCTATGCCTCTTGTTAAGAGAAATAATTGATTAGGTCCATCATGCGTATGACTTTAAAAATGCTTACATTAAGCCTTGTTTCAGCCAGTGGTTTATTTATGACTCATGCTTTTGCAGCACCTAAAGACGCAGCTTCGCATGAACAGAATATTGAAGTCACACAACAACAAGTCTCTAAAGAAGAACTTGCCGCAATTTATGTACTTTCTGATATTTGCCCGAGCTTGATTAAAACTGATGCTGCATTTGAAAAAGGTTTCAATCACTTATTGAAAGATTACATGCCAAATGACAAGAACCCGAAAGAAACTTTAAAAACTTTAGCCAAACAAAAGGATTTTCAACGTGCTTTGAAAGAAGCCAAAGCTGATGCCAAGAAAGCTGGAGATACTGAAAATACTGCGATTTGTAACGACATTAGTCGCTACGGTGCATAATCGTGGTGCAATTTATTAGACAAATAATGAAATAGTTACAATAAGTAAGAAATAAGCCGACTTTCTGTATAGAAGTCGGCTTTGCTTTGTCCTAAAATGCTAGCCTGTTTGTGCTCATATAACGATTGGAACGACCTAGAATGACCCCAAAAAGCGCCATTGCTGCATTATTACTTTTACCTTCATTTTCTTATGCAGCAACCGTCTTAACAACTCCGCCAGAATTAAATAATAAATCTTACGTCTTAATGGACTATGAGACAGGTCAAATTCTTGCTTCGAAGAATGAAAATGAAAAACTAGCACCTGCTTCGATGACCAAAATGATGACCAGTTACATCATTGAGCAAAAACTCCTCAAAGGTGAACTGACTGAAAATGAAAAAGTTCGCATGAATGAGTCCGCTTGGTGTCGAGGAAGTAGCACTGAATCTTGTATGTATGTTCCGCTCAATGGTACTGCAACAGTTTTAGAAATGTTACGCGGTATTATTATCCAATCGGGTAATGATGCTTCCAAAGCGATGGCTGAACACATTTCTGGCAATGAAGGTTCATTTGCTTATGTCATGAACCAAGAAGCTAAACGTGTCGGCATGACCAATACTCACTTCATCAATGCAACAGGTATGCCTGCTGACGGTCATTACTCCACTGCAAAAGATATGGCTGTTTTAGCCAAACATATCATTCATGACAGCTCAAAATACTACCCAATTTATTCTGAAAAAGAATTTACCTTTAATGGTATCAAACAAGGTAACCGCAATGCCTTACTTTATACCGACCCAAGTGTGGATGGTTTAAAAACAGGTCACACCAATGAAGCTGGTTTCTGTTTAACCACTTCTTCTAAACGTGGTCCAATGCGTTTGATTTCTGTTATTTTTGGTGCCCCATCAATGAATGAGCGTGCCAATCAAACACGCTCACTGCTTTCTTGGGGATATTCAAACTTTGAAACTGTGAGTGTTCATCCTGCAAATCAAGTTCTTGCTAAAGCTAAAGTTTATTTTGGTAAAGAAAATGATGTACAAATTGGTTTAGCTGAAAACTTCAATGTGACTATGCCAAAAGGTCAGGCAAATGCGATCAAAACACAAGTCACAGTTCAACCAAACTTGAATGCACCATTAAAACAAGGTCAGGTTGTCGGTAAACTTACGGCAACATTGGATGGCAAAGTTATTGCTGAAAAACCTTTAGTAGCATTAAAAGCAGTGGAAGAAGCAGGTTTCTTCTCTCGATTGATTGATCACATCAAAATGTTCTTTAGCAACTTATTTTAATTTATTTGTGAAAGTCTAATTCAACTTTACTGATTAGACTAAAGCACAGGCATCCTGATCGAAGATTAGGATGCCTTTTTATTTTATACTGTGATGACGGTTTTTAAGTTTTAAGCTTTGATAAGGACGCCAACATGAAAAAGAATATTCGTACGTATTTACAACATCATCCTAAAATTGACTCGACCTGCTACATTGATGATTTATCTGTGATAATCGGTGAAGTCAGTTTAGCTGAAAATGTTTCGGTATGGCCTTTTGCTGTAATTCGTGGTGATGTTAACCGCATTAAAATTGGTCGAAATTCCAATGTGCAAGACCATTGCATGCTACACGTCAGCCATAAAAATGATGCAAAACCAAATGGCTCTCCATTGATCATTGGTGAAGATGTCACTATTGGACATCATGTAACCTTACATGGCTGTCAAATAGGCAATCGAGTTCTTGTTGGAATCAACAGTATTGTGCTGGATGATGTGATCATCGAAGATGACGTAATGATTGGTGCAGGCTCATTGGTTCCACCACGTAAACGCTTAGAAAGCGGCTATTTATATGTAGGCAGTCCTGTACAAAAAGTGCGCCCATTAACAGACAAAGAAAAAGAATTTTTACCTTATTCTGCAAGGCATTATGTGAAAGTAGCGAACAATTATATTGATGAATTGAATCAAAACTAAACCAAGCCTCATGCTTTATTAAAAGATTTATATTTTTAATAAAGCAAAATTTGAAATTTAATTGAGTGAGTATGATTGCTCTAGGCGTCTATTTAAAAGATTTCAAAATGAAAATAATATTCACAGTTGGATGGGTTATCACAATGATCACAGTAATGTTAAGTTGAGTATAAATAAGTTCTATTTTCTAAATGCTCTTTTAAGTTCCTGAAAACACTTGGCTAAAGTGCCCATCAATGACCTCTATTACTGGACAAAAATCGCTTAGAGACCGAGAACTAAAAATGAGAAAGATAGAAATCTTATTCGAAATAAGATCATACTATTCATCTGTGACTTCAATTTGTTCAAGATTTAAATCATCCCAAATCTGATGTTCAGATAAATAAATCCCAGCATCTTTAAAAAGATTATCCATATCCCTTAAAGCGCTTTGTTTTAAGCTAAGTTGATTCTCTAAAAAGCCAATCATAGTTTGTGTTTGTATGTGTAAAATACCTTATTTTGCCCTAACTATAAGCTCTACTTGCGCTAAAAATACTTCGTTTTCCAATTCACCAAGCCAATACTTTAGATATTTCATTTTTCCAAAAGCAGGAAATTCTTTGATATTTTTATGTGAAAAAGCATTTCCACCAACTCATAATCGGTTTTAAAAAATTTTAATTTATTACAAGTTTCAAATTTGTAAAGATCAAACTAAATGGGTTTTAATTTCAGCTAAATCAAGTGAAATTAAAACCCAATTTGATCAATATAAAGTGCTTATTCATTCACTTTATAGTATTTACTTAACTCTTCAAACACAGGCGCTTTCACATTATCTTTCACGATATAACGTTTAATTACACCCTGATCTGTATGAATTTCCATAAAGACATTTCCTGAGCCTCTGAAATCAACCATCATATTCACAGGAACTAAAACACTGTTACGTGAACGATTGGCTTTAAATGCAAAATCAATTTCAGTAGGTCCAATCACATTAAATGAATGACTTTTCACCCCATCACTAAATACAACTTTTTCAATATTATATTTGGTGTATGCGCTGTTTAAACTCAGTTTAACTTTTAGAATGTCTTTATGTGCTTCGTTCCATGCCACTGTCACAATCGGGCAAATTTCACTTGGCTGACAGATTAATAAGCCTTGAGTACCCACATTTGAATTCGCATTATTAGGATTTGAAGCACATCCTGCGATAAGCAATGCACTCAAAGGAATGTACCAAAGTTTCTTCATCATGTTTTTTATATCCTATTGGATGCCCAGAAATTGGAATGGTTGAGCGACCTTAAAAGAAGAATTAGCCTTACCTGCATACACTTTCGCTTGGTCAGCACCCAACTCAAGCTTTCTGGTTTGACCATCTTTAAAATCAATCTCCTTTAAGTCTACCCAAAAAACATTAGGTGATACAGCAGATTCAAAGAAATATAGTCCTCGTTTATGATCTACAACGGTTCGCCAGCGTGTAGACGAAATATTCGGCTCCTCTTCAGTATTGAGTCCAAAAGGAACTGAGGTATTACGGATCACACTAAATACGCTGGCTAATGAATGTTCCGGAGAGGCATTTTTAGGGATGGCATTGATATAAAACGATGCTCTTGCAAATCGATCTGCAGCACGATTTGTCCCTGGTAACATCGTTGTTCCACCAATCTGTTTCCAGTAAGTATTCAATGCAAGCTGTTGATCAAAGGTAGGAGAGTTCGTCATGACTTGATATTGACGATTATGATGAATGACTTGCTTACCGCCAATATATTCTATAATGGCGCTGTCACCAGTCGAATCAGAAATAGATAAATGTAGCGTTGCTAAACGTTTCTCTCCTGGCACTTGATCTGTGACAATCATGAATGGCTCTTTTTCTAAGGCTTGTATCGCTTCATTAACTGTTGCGTAGTTATCCAATACATACTGCGCCCATAGTGAAATACTGAGCGGTGGTTTTTTATTGTTTTTTACATCTGGATATTCCGACTCCACCAACCACAGCAAATTTGCCACCAACCCTTTTTCATTAACGCCATCAGTTGTAGAAATATCATACCCAGTAGCCACAACACTGCCATATTTCGATGTCCACTGAATTGACTTTGGTCCAGCCATTCCTGTGCGTTTAACATTATTCGGTAAAATCCATAGATTTGTTCCAACATCGCTTTTCCAATCCATCGAACGTGCTGTCATCACATCATTATTGCCAAGATACACAACACGAGTACATGCAGTTGCCACCTCAACAGCGACCAAAAGCCCTGCTGCAAACAACACTTTTTTTATTGCCTTATTCATGATTAAACCCTCTTAGAAAATTGGTAGATTGATCCCTATTACAGGACCTTGCTGACGAACATCCCAGTGAAAATTATTCGATTTATGATCTTGTTCAAAGTAACGATAGCCTGCGCGTAAATTGAAATTTCGATGAAAAACAGGAATCCGATAACCTAGATATGCATGTGCAACAGTGGTGTTTTCAGTGCCAACTGTGAATTCTGCTGCTAAATTCCAAGGCGAGTCAAAATTGTATTTAAATCGTGATCCCCAAAAAAACTCTGTCCACTTTGCATCTGCTGCCAGTGTTTGATTAAACGCTCCAAGTGTTGCTTCAGCCTGAGTTCGATGTAAACCAAGTGTAGGTTCTACAATAAACTTTGCCTGTTGCTGCGATGTTGTTTCGGTTGAGACATAGGCTTGATAATACACCTCATAACTACTTTGATTGAGCTTAGTGCTCAATGCGATGGGGATATTGATTGCGCTTTTTTCCTGAGATGTTTTAACATACTGATGATCTGCATAAAGCCCCCAGTTGCCTTTACTCAAATCCACATGTCCCATAAAGGATTGATCAAGCGCCTTGACTGTTTCTTTAAATGGCTGATCGATATCGTATTTTATTTTACCCTTTTGGATATTCCCATCCACATCAGCAGTAAATACATAGAGATTAAGATTAAGTTTTACAGGTCCTTGAAATGTATCTGAGAAAGTGTCAGCGAGTGTTGCTTGATTTAAAAGCAAACCGATCAAAAAAAATAAGTATTTGTTTGTTTTCATCAATACCCTCTTTATAGATATTTTTTATCATGTGTTTTAATAAGCATTGCGCTTAAATATGAACCTTAATCACATAAAAAATCAAGGGAATTAAGTATTAAAAAATAAATAATCGAATAAAATTTAGTTTATTCCCACTGACAATACTTTAAAATAAAAATATAAATTAACGACTTACAATAAAAAACTCATGAAAAATATTTTTTACCAACTATAACTCCCTAAAAATAAAATAACTTTTTAATTAATTTTTACAGTGAATTTATAAAATTAAACAATACTCTTGATGACATTCAATGTTCAGCTCATCTCGGTGCTTATATTGAAAAAAGTCATACATTACCCATCAATTGATTCGTCCAATTGGGGTGATATACTTTATCCCATTGCTCAAAGAAAAAGCCTTGAACATAGCCACCAAGCTGAAAATTTTGTAGAATAATGCTTTATCTCCCATGGTGCTGATTATGAGCTCTTGGTCTCCACATGTAACTGTCGCAACTGTTGTTGAAAACGATGGAAAATTCCTGTTTGTAGAAGAACATACAGAAGGTGTTAGTCATACTGTTTTTAACCAGCCTGCTGGACATGTAGAGCGCGATGAAACCATTATTCAAGCTGCTATACGTGAAACAATGGAAGAAACAGGATATGCGATTGAAGTTGATTCTCTAGTTGGCATCTATACCTACACTCCGCCCATGTTTCCAGATCGTACTTATTTTAGATTCTGCTTCTTAGCTCATGTCACAGAATACTTCCCTGATGCTCAACTTGATACTGGAATTGTTGGTCCGCAATGGATGAGCCTTGAAGAATTACTTGATTCTGCACGTGCCAGAAGCCCTCTTGTGATTAAAGCTGTACAAGACGCATTATCTGGGCAAAAATACCCACTTTCGCTCATCTATGAGCACCAAAACTCTCCTTTAATTTCAAACTTGGATGCCTAATCCTATGCAACAACGTGTCATCGTCGGTATGTCTGGTGGTGTAGATTCATCTGTTTCTGCTGCGCTTTTACTTCAACAAGGATATCAAGTTGAAGGTCTTTTCATGAAAAATTGGGAAGAAGATGATGGTACGGAATACTGCACAGCTATGGAAGATCTTGCTGATGCACAAGCGGTCTGTGACAAAATTGGCATCAAATTACATACTGCCAACTTTGCCATGGAATATTGGGATCGTGTTTTTGAACACTTTTTAGCGGAATATGCTGCTGGTCGTACCCCGAATCCAGATATTTTATGCAATAAAGAAATTAAATTTCGTGCCTTCCTCGACCACGCTGTAAGCTTAGGCGCTGATTTTATTGCGACTGGACATTATTGTCGTCGTGGAGAAACAGCGACCAACAGTAAAGGCGATCAATATGCACCTTTACTCCGTGGTGTAGATAATAATAAAGACCAAACTTATTTCCTGCATGCTGTTCATGGTCGTGAAATCAATAAAACATTGTTCCCTGTGGGTGAGATTGAAAAGCCTCAAGTCCGCAAGATTGCTGAAGAACTTGGTTTGGCAACTGCAAAGAAAAAAGATTCAACAGGTATTTGTTTCATTGGTGAACGTCGTTTTAATGACTTCTTAAAACAATATTTACCTGCACAACCGGGAAAAATTGTTTTAGATTCTGGAAAAGAGGTTGGTGATCATCACGGCTTAATGTACTATACGCTCGGTCAACGAGGCGGTATTGGTCTTGGTGGATTAAAAGGTGCCGAAGAAGGCGCTTGGTTTGTTCTACATAAGGACCTTGAAGGCAATCGTTTGGTGGTTGGTCAAGGTCATGAACATCCATTGATGCAAAGCACGATTTTATGGTCAGAAGCGATTGACTGGGTTGCTGGTGAGCAAGAGATTTCTGAATTAGGTTTCCGATGCACGGCAAAAACTCGATACCGTCAACCAGATCAAGCATGTACAATTTATAAAGACAGCAATACACCAAGTGGTGTACGTGTCGAATTTGATGAACCACAACGTGCCGTTACCCCGGGACAAAGTGTTGTTTTTTATGTTGATGAAGTTTGTCTAGGTGGTGGGGTGATTCATCATACCAATGCACCAAAACCAGACTTTATCGAGTCATGATTAAACATTATTTAAAGGAATTTAGGCATGGTTGAGTTGCCCTTTCAACAGCCTCAGACTTTGAATCAACGCCAAAATCGAGCTTTGGCGTTAGCGGCTGTGTTTCAAGCAACACAGCTGACCCATATGACGGCTATGACTGGTCGTCAAAGCATCGGGGAAAGTGGCAATTTTTATTTTGAACAATTAATTAAAGCCAGTCTCAATATACGCCCTTCAGACAATCAGTCTGGTCAAACCTTAGATTTTTTTAATCAATTGGCTGATATCTCTTTAGGTTTAAAGGCATTAGAAAGCAGCATCACTCAGCCCTTTTCCACCTCACCCAAATCCAGAATTCCCAAGTTAGCCAGTGCAAAACTGCCAATGTCATATGCAATGTCATTGTTAGCATTAGAAAAAAAAGTCTATAGCAACCCAAAATTCGTAGAAATTATTCATCAATCTCAGCAAAAAATTTTAAAACAGTTGTCCTTCTTCGATAATAACTACTTACACCCGAGTATTATTGCCAACTTAGCACAAGCATATGTCGACACTGCTGGTCAAATTAATCCAAGAATTTTGGTGCGGGGTAATGCAGAAGCATTTAAAGATACTGCACACACCAATCGTATTCGCGCAAGTTTATTTACAGGTTTACAGATGGCTCACCTATGGCGTCAATTAGGTGGTAGTTCATGGAATATGATCTTTAGCAAACGTAAACTTCTTCAAGATATTCAGGATCTTGCTCGATTACAATATCAGGTTGTGTAATTTGATATTGATCGAGTTTCGGTTTTACACAGGGTCATGTTGATATTTTATAGATGGTTTTAACATTGAGTATTTGTAAAATATAAATATGACCTATATTCCAAAGTTTAAGGAATCTTTATGAACGCTTTAACCGCACTTTCTCCATTAGATGGACGCTATGCAAGTAAATGTGATGCTTTGCGCCCTTTCCTCTCTGAGTTTGGTTTAATCCATGCTCGTGTGACTGTTGAAGTGCGTTGGTTGCAAGCGCTTGCAAACCGTCCTGAAATCACCGAAGTGCCTGCTTTCTCAACTGAAACAAACAATGCTTTAGACGCAATTGTGGCACAATTTTCTGAACAAGATGCAAATCGCATTAAAGAAATCGAGCGCACAACCAACCATGATGTAAAAGCAGTTGAATACTTCCTTAAAGAAAAAATTGCACATATTGATGAACTTAAAAATGCGGGCGAATTCATTCACTTTGCATGTACATCAGAAGACATCAACAACCTTTCTCATGCATTAATGCTAAAAAATGGTCGTGATGTTTTAGTGGCTTCAATGCAACAAATTGTTGATTCAATCGTAGATTTGGCTGAGAAACACGCTGAACAACCGATGTTGTCGCGTACCCATGGTCAAACAGCCAGCCCAACAACTTTGGGTAAAGAAATGGCGAATGTCGCATATCGTTTAGCGCGTCAGATCAAACAATTTAATCAAGTTGAATTGCTCGGTAAAATTAACGGTGCTGTAGGTAACTACAATGCACATTACTCTGCATATCCTGAAATCAACTGGCCTGCACATGCTCAAACTTTTGTTGAGTCATTAGGCTTAACATTCAACCCATATACAACCCAAATCGAACCTCACGATTATATTGCTGAATTATTTGATGCTTTACGTCGCTTCAACACAATTTTGATCGACTTTAACCGTGACGTATGGGGTTATATCTCACTCGGTTTCTTCAAACAACGTTTGAAAGAAGGTGAAGTTGGTTCTTCGACTATGCCACACAAAGTAAACCCGATTGATTTTGAAAACTCTGAAGGTAACTTAGGCATTGCAAATGCGGTATTGGCGCATTTGGGTGAAAAACTTCCTATTTCTCGCTGGCAGCGTGACCTTACTGACTCTACAGTGCTGCGTAACATGGGTGTTGGTTTAGCACAAAGCTTAATCGCATTTGAAGCATGCTTAAAAGGTATTGGTAAACTTGAATTAAATGCTGCTCGTTTAAATGAAGATCTTGATCATGCTCAAGAAGTATTGGCTGAACCAATTCAAACAGTTATGCGTCGTTATGCAGTTGAAAAACCTTATGAAAAATTAAAAGCATTGACGCGTGGTCAAGCAATGACACGCGATATGATGGTCAACTTTGTCAATGGTAATGAGCTTGAAGCTGTACCTGCTGCTGACCGTGCGCGTTTAGCTGAAATGACCCCAGCAACTTATACTGGTAATGCTGCTGATCAAGCGAAGCAAATTAAAGATCTCATCGCTAAAATCTAAGATTTGTAATCCTTTTTTTAGTCATAAAAATGCGAAGCTAAAGCTTCGCATTTTTTTGCATTTTGATTACAATGCGCATTAATAATTTTTAGAAAACAATATAATGATCTACCACTCTTTAACCCCAAAACATTGGCTAGTACTGGCAGTTCTAGCAATTGCCATTATTTTGGCAAGTATCAATCCATTAGAATATCCGTCCTACATGTTGCATCAAATTGGTACGGTGCTGATGTTGGTTGCTTTATTCTTCTGTTTAAAGAAAATTGGACTGAGTTTTTCCTCATTTCTACTCTATATCTTATTTCTGATCATTCATGTCATCGCTGCTCATTATCTGTATTCCTATGTACCGTATAATGATTGGTCAATCCAATATTTACACTTTGACCTTAACCAAGCCATGGGATGGTCACGCAATATGTTTGATCGCTTTGTACATTTTTTTTATGGCTTGTTTCTCTACCCATTTTTCTATCGCCTTTTCCAAGTCTGGCTACCAAATTTAAAACCAAGCGTTTTATTCATTCTGGTGATTCAATTTGTCATGGCAACCAGCTTATTTTATGAATGGATTGAATGGTGGTTGGCAATTGGTTTATCCCCAGAAGAAGCTGAAAACTATAATGGGCAACAAGGCGATGTTTGGGATGCACATAAAGACATGTTCTTAGCAACAATCGGTGCAATTATTACAGGATTGCTAAGTCTAAAAACCAACAAACAAAATTAAGATCACTTTTAAGACTGCATATATTCACCAAATGTTAACGGTTTGGTGAATATCAGTTAATCTAAGATTTATTTAGATTTTCTTTATTTGCCAAAATATCTGGCAAGCTTCTCTCGATCCAACCAATCACATAACTTATTTTTTCAGCGGCTTGTGCACCTAAAATCGTCAATTGATACTCAACCTTTGGCGGAACTTCTGGATAAACCGTACGTAAAATAAATCCATCTTGTTCCAATACCCGTAAAGTTTGTGCCAGCATTTTTTCACTAATACCTTCAATACGGTTGCGCAACTCACTAAATCGTTGCACACCATCACTTAAACACCGCAGAACTAACACAGACCACTTACTGGTTAAATGCTCCAATATTTCTCTAGATGGACATTCACTGGATAAAACTTGACCAATTAAATGACTTGAAGCATAGATGCTCATGAATTCTCTCCACACAGTAATTAGCTTACTTTTCGGTATGTACTTACATTTGGTAAGTTTAGTAACTATGATAATAGCATCAAGTTTAAAAAACATCCAACCCAAATCAATCAAAAGGTGAACTTTATGAAAATCGCAATTACAGGTGCTACAGGTCAACTTGGGCAATTGGTCATTCAGAGTTTAGTGAAACGCATCCCGGCAGAAAATATCGTGGCTTTAGTCCGTAACTTAGATAAAGCACAAGCACTTCAACAAATCGGTATCGAACTTCGCCAATTTGATTATGACCAACCAGACACATTGGTTCCTGCATTACAGGGCATTGATAAACTATTACTCATTTCAGCCAATGAAATTGGACGCCGTACACCGCAGCACAAAGCTGTGATTGATGCAGCAGTGATTGCCAAAGTCCCATATATTGCCTATACCAGCTTACTCAATGCAACGCATAGCCCATTGGGTTTAGCAGAAGAACATCGTGAAACTGAAGCGCTTATTTTAGCAAGCGGTTTGAGCTATACCCTGTTACGCAACAACTGGTATAACGAAAATTACTTAGCCAATGTGCAACATACCGCAGAAACAGGCACACTTTATGGCAGCGCTCAAGACGGCAAAATTAGTTCAGCGTCTCGACTCGATTATGCTGAAGCAGCAGCTAAAGTACTGAGTTCAACAGGTCATGAAAACAAAACCTATGAACTTGCTGGCTCAACCAGTTTTACACTTTCCGACTTGGCATCTTATATTGGTCAAGCGTCTGGCAAATCTGTTCAATACCAAAATATCAGTGCTGAGGACTATACACAAGCACTCACTACGGCTGGCTTACCAAGCGAATTAGTCAGTGTAATTGTCGATGCGGATGTCCAAACTGCACATGGTGCTATGTTCAGTACTCGTGAAGATTTAGAACAATTGATTGGTCGCAAAACCACCGATATTCAGTCTCAAGTGAAATCACTTTTTTAGCATCTATGCGTTTGCGATCTATTCGCACCTCCTGAACACGAGACAACCAATGCCACGATATTGAAGTAAATAAATATCGTGGCAAAACAATGCTATGGATGAATATTACGTACAGGTAGATCAATATTCATCTGTAAATCTGCGAATGATTGTCTTTTGGTGTTGTACATAGTTGCATCAAATGTCGCAATTTTTTGCATGGTCATCGGATCATTAATATTGAGCATCGGTTTTAGCTGATGTTTGACATATAAACTAATCAGCTCATTAAATTCCAAATAAACTGGACCATCAAACATGATTTTGATCGGTACTTGATAATGTCGCTTGATGTTGAAAGGTACAGAAAGTTTAATTGGAATGTCCAGTTTTAAAGGAAATTCAGGTAGCAGTTTATTTTGATAAACCAAATCAGTGGTTGTTTCTAATGGCATCACTGTTTCGATTTGGATTTGAGTCGAATAGTCTAAATCAACCTCAATCGGTGTGGTGACCACAAAACTTAAATTGGCTAAATATTTGCCATTTAAAGGTAAAGTTAATTCGCGATTGATATCTAGTGTTGTATCTAAAGCTCCTTTGGCATGAGTTTCTAAATAGTTACCCACATGAATTTTTGTAGGTAAAGATTCAGACAATTGAATTTGTGCCTGCTGAGCAGAAACTTGCATTGAGGTCTGAATGTTTAAATATAACCAGACACCGATTGCAACACATAATACGACAATGAGGAAACTGAATAATAACGTTTTAAGCGATTTAAATAACCACATATTCCAGATCAACCTAATTCAATGCTTCAGATTGAGTATGTTCACGCTCAGCTTGTCCAGCGGTCTGACGTGAAAGTTTTATACTGTTTAGCGGTATTTTTAATTGCCCTTTCTCAATTTTTACTGGCAAAGTATTTTGAACATCCACCGTGGCTTGCAATGCAGATTTGATTGGTACATTGAGGTGACCTTGAATCGGAATATTGGTTTTAAGCGTTGCGTCTAATGGAATATGCAAATTTTCTTTAAGTAAAACTTTAACAGGTGCATCAAATTTTAAATGTATGCTTTGATTCAACGGAACTTGTAAGTTAATGGGCACATCCATCTTCACCGGGATGGTACCTTTCAGAGGTAAAGTAATATCTTTTCCAAGAACCGTGACTTTCACTTTGGTATCAATCGGCATATCCTGATTGATTTTAATCACTTCATTCACAGGAATACTGGTTTCGATTGGTACTTGATTATCAAAGTAAACATGGGGCGTTAAAGTCTGAGTGATCGGTAAATTCAATTTTTCATGGATTGGAATTTCAGCATTCACTTTCCCTTTAACATCAACATTCAGGGCATCATGAATTTGTACTTTAGCTTGTAGCGGTTCTTTTAAATCAATACGGACAGCCTGATTTTCTAAAGGAATATAAATACTAAAATACTTAAACACCCAAATAGCAAGCATAACTCCACAAAGTGTAGCCACACAGATAAAGGCGATTCCTGCCATAATTTGCTTCAACTGCAAAATCCATTCCTTAATTTTTTATCTAATAGTTAGGGGCTGTGAACATTTCATAAATGGCTTGCGTTGTAGGTTAAAATTGAGCAGGCAAGGCATGAAATGAAGAGAATAGCGAGACTATTTTTAAGTTTCATAACGTAGCCTGAGATAATTTTAACCACAACCCGTCGGGACTAGCGTGTTTTTTGTCGCTTCGTCGTTACGAACTACTCATTTAGAATGACTAAATTTCGTATTTCGCGCCTAGAATCGCCTAAAAAACACACCTCGTCGCAAACATAGACGAATTGTCCACAGACCCTAGGGTTTATTTTAAATATTTATGTGAATAAATATGCTTTTTTATGTATAAAAGTCGAAGTAATTTGTTCGTTTAATAAACAAACAATCATTTTTATCTGCCTCTCTTATGCTTAGTTTAGCTCAAGCAACCAATAACATTGAACAATCGCAAGATTTTTCTTATATTCAACGCTGACCTGACTTTTCTGATGATTTTGTTTAAATTTGAGTGTTTTAAATTTCTTTTTAGCCGATTCTGAACTGAGATCAAAATATAAATATTCATTAAATTGCTGCGCTAGCCGCCCAAAACTAAATTCCATTTTGCGTATCGGTATACCAGCATAATTGACATTTTTGACTTGATATACACTGGAATCATAAACATTTTTATCGACATAGCTTGATTTTGTAGTATGACGCTTTAAGGGTTCAGTCAATTCATTATCATCATTATGAAAATCATATTGTTGTCGGATTGCGCAATTTTTCTCAAAGCGATCTTGTAATAAGGGGCGTAATTCTAAAGGCTTAGCATAAGTCACCTCAGTTAACAGCAATATCATGCTGAGTAATATCAGCTTTTTCATATTATTTTCCTTTAATGTAAATGACTGACTATGAAATCGCTTTTATTCAGCTGTATTTTTATCTGCCCAAGTGCAAATCGCGATACCCTTATTTTTGCCTTCTCCAACCATTACAAAATTTGCAGCTTTAGCATTTTGCTGTTTTTTCTTTTTAATTTCATTAAATTGTTGCTGTGCTGAAGCAGTTGGGAGATCGAAATGTAAATACTCCATTAAAGTCAATCCCCGCCCCCATACAAACTC
Source organism: Acinetobacter sp. Tol 5 (assembly GCF_019702905.1). Lineage (NCBI taxonomy): Bacteria > Pseudomonadati > Pseudomonadota > Gammaproteobacteria > Moraxellales > Moraxellaceae > Acinetobacter > Acinetobacter sp. Tol 5. The sequence continues at coordinate 2,847,554 of NZ_AP024708.1, forward strand.
AATTTTTGTGACAATCAGTCCCCGATAAGTCGTATTTTTTAAAGTAAGGATTCTACTCATATAGGCGTTTTGTTCATCAACTTCATCTTTAGCCACCTGATTCATTAATATTGGCAGAATTTCATCATCGCGAACATAATAATCAAATTGCTGGCGAACCTCACAATTTTGTTCAAAACGATCTTGCAATATTGGGGTTAAATCAAGGCTTGTTTGCGGGGTTGCATGGATTATTGTTGATAAATTCAGCAAAACCAAAGCGAAAATTGGTAAATTTTTATTCATTTTTAATATGCTCTAAATTTCGGTTAAAATCGTTTATTAGATTTAAACCAAGATAAATTTAGAATATAAAAAAAGGAGCTTCAGATGAAGCTCCTTTTTACTGAATATTACAAATTATGCATTTGTTTCAGCAGGTGCTTTTGGATAGCTTACACCACACATTTGTTCAGCAATACGTAATACTTGGCAGCTATAACCCACTTCGTTATCGTACCAAACATAAGCTGTTAAACGGTTACCTGATGTAATCGTCGCTTGTGCATCAAATACACCAGCAGTACGAGAACCAATAAAGTCAGAAGATACGACTTCAGTAGAGTTTGTATAGCCAATTTGACCTTGAAGGCTTGAGTTGATCGAGATTTGACGAATATATTCGTTTACTTCTTCACGATCTACTTCTTTCTCAAGTGTTAAGTTAAGAATAGCCAACGAAACGTTTGGTGTAGGTACACGTACTGAATTGCCTGTTAATTTACCTTGCAACTGAGGTAATGCTTTTGCAACAGCTTTTGCAGCACCAGTTTCAGTGATCACCATATTTAATGTTGCAGCACGACCACGACGATCTGCTTTATGGTAGTTATCAATCAAGTTCTGGTCATTAGTGAATGAGTGAACTGTTTCAACATGACCATTGATCACTTTGTATTTGTCTTCTAATACTTTCAAGACAGGTGTAATTGCGTTGGTGGTACAGCTTGCCGCTGAAATGATTTTATCTGAATCGATAATGTCATTTTGGTTCACACCAAATACAACGTTTTTCATATCACCTTTACCTGGAGCAGTAAGTACAACACGACCTACGCCTGGACATTTAAGATGTTGTGATAAACCATCGATATCACGCCATTTACCTGTGTTGTCAATCACAAGTGCATTATCTATACCATAAGCAGTGTAATCTACTTCAGCAGGGCTAGATGCATAGATCACTTTAATGAAGTTACCGTTGGCAATGATTGCTTCATTTTCTTCATCTACAGAAATTGTTCCTGCAAATGGACCATGAATTGAGTCACGGCGTAACAATGAAGCACGTTTTTCTAAATCACCATCAGATGATTTACGTACGACGATTGCTTTCAAGCTTAAACCACGACCAAGACCAGATTGGCTGATGATCAAACGCGCTAAAATACGACCGATACGACCAAAACCGTAAAGCACAACATCTTTCGGTTCAACTTGTGCCGGACGACCTTCTAAAGAGCGAACAGCTTGAGCAACAAATGCATCAACATCGCCACCCTTTTCTTTGTATTCAACAGCAAGTTTACCTAAATCAACTTCTGCTGAACCAATATTATCTAATTTTGCTAAAGCTTCTAAAATAGGAAACGTATGTACAACTGAAAGTTCAACATCCATCATACGCGTACGACGGTGAGCTTTAAGAATTTGAATTACTGAACGGTTCACTAAAGAACGACCGTAAACAGAAGTCACAATATTTTTTTCACGGTATAATTGACCGATTAATGCAATCATACGTTCCGCGATTTCTTCACGGTTTTTCCAGCGACCTTGGTGCTCTGCATGTAGGGCGATGATAGTGTCTTTGCTCACAGATACGTCCTCTATTTATGTATATCTAGACATGGATTTTTAAACCCCACGATTGTAATGGAATTCTCATTTAGTTGAAATCAATTCATGGTAGATTTTTATAATATTTTGTCATGTTAGATATTTTTATAAAAATTAAATATTGATATCTAAACTATAATTGAGATTTCTTTGTTTATAGATCTTTAACATAGTGTTACATGCATTTCATAACACGAATGAAAAACATCCAGCTGCTTCATTTCAAACACGATTAAGCACAGTTTTAACTGCTTTCCTTATCGAGCATTGACAGATCAACAGCCTATATTCAGTCGATATGATGGTTGGATAAACAGCGCTCAAGTATAAAATTAATCCATATACATGGATGCATGAAAAGCGTCAAAATCAAAATCTGCTAGATTCTCAGGAATTTTCATTAAAAAAGGGAAACGGATAATACCATTGTCCCCTGAAGGAAAAGCATAATGTCGTTCTAATTCACTTAAAGAAGTTAAGCTTTCAAATTCAATAAATACACTATATTTCGATAAACCTTTTGGAACGCTCAATACATCTAAGTATGTCTGCTTCTTAATCAGCAGTGCGGCATGTTTAGCTTGCAGAATGTCTTTTTCTACTTTTCCGCCTTTTACAATTTTCTTGAGCAAAGAGCCTTTCACTTGATTCTGTTCATATTTTAACTGTTGGATGTAGAGTTGTAATTCGTTGTAGTCTTTGGCTTGATCAAACATAATCTCTTGAAGCTTTTTTATCGGTTGTTGTGAACGTTCATGCATGACTTGCCATTCCTGTTTACTCATCGGAATAAAGATTTCGTCCTTACGTTTTTCCAAAAGCTTCAAATATGCCAGTAAACGATATTCAAATAACTGCACATGTGCATTAAAAAATAATGCTGGTTGCTCTTTAAAATCACGATAATGAGACAAAATCTCAGATAAAATACGATGAACACTCATAAACAAATATTCAAATTCTTCTAAATGCGATAAATCATTCTTCACTGCATTTCTTAACGGCATCAACACATTGGCAATCAACATTTGTTCAATGGTTTTAATATGATTTTGTGCCACGAGATCACTGTTTTTACCGACCATTCCCAGCGGTTGCATTAAAAATGGCAATAGCTTGGTTTCAGTAAAACTTTCAAACTCTTGTACAATCTCAATGACATCTCGATGAACTTGATGTTGGATCGTCACCATTTTTTGTATCAACTGATCTGTTTGCACGCGATATGCATTCTCACTGATCTGTTTTGGATCAATCACTAATCCTGTTAAATAGATTTGATTGTTATATTCAATATGTTCTTCAAACAAAAATCGACGAATTGAATATGGGTTTTGCTCAAAATGTTGTATTGGTGCTATCAAATAAATAAATTCAGAAGTATTCACAATATCGAATTTACGAATTTTCTGTTCGCTGACAATAAAATATTTAAAGAAGGGATGAGCAAATAAATTTGATGATTTGGTCAGTAAAGGTTTAAACCAATATCCTAATAATTGTTGCTTGATAAACACTTCGATAATAAAGCATTTGATTTGATTTACCGTTAAATCACGTACATTCGGATGAATGTGAATATTGAGATTTCGTACCAGCTTCGCCACATCTTGCAAAAAAACTCGGCGTATTAATAATTTTTCACGTTGCAAGCCAAGATGGTCATCGACTGGAATTAGATCAATCTGATGTAAAGTATTTTCAAGGTAATCTGCAATCTGTACACAATCAGTAATTTGTTCTAACCAATGGAGTGAGTTACTTAATTTATTGGCAATCGAACGCATGCGCTCATTGTCTAAACGATGCTTTAACGTTTCCAATGAGTTTGTAATTTTAAATTCAAAGGTATTTTCAGTTCTATTCCATTGTATCTCTTTAGGCTTTAAGATTTGACGATCAATTTCTTCGCGTACTTCAATATTAGCTTCATCAAAAATTTCGTACAACACCTTTGCCCAGTTCAAATCTGTACTCGGCTCAAGTTGCAAAAGGGTTGCCCGTATTTGATAGGGAATCATTGTTATATTCATCATCAATCAATATTCTTTTCTTTTTAAACATGTTTAAAGCACCAATATTGAGATATATTTAACATTTATTTTAATTTAAGTTCAAGGATTATCGTTTTTATATTTAAAGAATACCTGTTACTTCTTTCTTTTATCAAATTTTTTAATATTCAATTCCAAATTTTTTCGTTTCTTTCCTTGTTGATAAATATGCCAACTGCCTTCTAAAACCAAAACACCTACAGCGCACCAAATCGGGATATAAGTCAACCATTCATCTGCGGAAATAGACTCTCCTAAAGCCAATGAAGCCAATGCCAATAAAACGGGTTCTAAATAACTCAGTAAACCAAACAGCACCATAGCCAAATAACGACTGGCTAAAATATAACTCCCCAGACCAATAGCACTTAATGCACCTAGCCCAGCAACCACCAAAAATAAACTGGGCATTTCAATAAACTGTCCATAAGCATTCACTCCCATTTGAGTAAAATAGATGGCAACAGGTATGCAAATCAGGATGTCCCACCAAAACCCACCAAGATTATCCGTTTTGATTGCTTTTCGGATCAGAAAATACAGTGAATAACCCAAAGCAACACTGATGGTTTCCCATGCAATACTGCCCAAACGCCACAATTCATGACCTACCCCTAACACAGCAAATGCCACGGCAACCATTTGAAATTTTGATAACTTTTCTTTATAAAAAATACTACCCGCGAGAACCAAGACTAGAGGCAAAAGAAAGTATCCCAATGAAACTTGTAATCCTCGTCCATTCATCGGTCCCCATAGAAACAACCAAAGTTGGAAACAAGTCAACGCAGAAGTGATCAGCAGTAAGATCAATAACGCAGGTTGCTTCATCATACGCTGATAAATATTTCTGACGTGGGCAAAATCACCACTGAAAAACATAAATAAGGTTAGAAAAGGTAAGGTTGCAATGATTCGCCAACCAAATGTTTGTTGGCTATCTAAATCGCCTAATAATTTGGTATAAAAATACAATACTCCAAAGGTGACAGATGCCAATATAGACAATGCTACGCCCTTAAACATCTATCGCCTCTCGAAAATTCTCAAATAAATCTTTCAATAGTATAAACTTTTTTTCTTTCAAAATTATTTTGAATATTGCAATATTTTCTCAAATGAAGATTTGAAATAATCAAATATCAACAGACAAATTGCCAGCTTATGGAATTATTGTGAAACGTTCTGCTTGGTTCGAATAATATCTTTTAAATTAAAACCAACCGTTTGTGCATATCGTAGAAATTCAGTTACTTTGGTTTCATCAGGATGTGGATCACGTGACAATAACCATAAATATTTACGTTTAGGCTCTCCGACCAAAGCCATTTGATATTCTGGGTCTATTTTAAGCACCCAATAATCCCCTCTTCCCACGGGCATCCAGCGAATTGCCTCAGGAATAAAACTGACTTTAAACTTAGAGTTAAAGGGTTCATTACTGATAAAAGCTTCACCCAACGCACGCAATTCTTCGCCATTTTGATCAATACAGCGATTATCTACTGCAACATTGCCAAACTCATTGACGGTATAACGTGCAGTGACATCAGACTTACAGGCTTTTTGAAAATACATGGGTTTACGTGCAATTTCATACCATAACCCGAGATACTGACCTAGCTCTAATTTTGGAACAGCTGCCAATGTCGAATAATCCGCATACACTTTAGGATAAAAAAGAGTAGCAGAAATAATGCTGAACCCAATGATCATGTTTTTTAGCGTATAGGATTTGGGTAATATTTTGAATAATTGCACTTTATACCCTCAATCGTGGATTTTTACTATTTATTATAAAATAATCAGAAATGTAAACTTAGATTGTAGCTTTATGTATCCTATGTCCATATTAAAGCAACAATCTAAGTCAAATACAGCAATCACGTCTCAAACGAAATCACTTTAACATTCGCGCTTTTAAACGCACAATTTCGTCTCGTAAGCGTGCTGCTTGTTCAAATTGCAACTCTTTTGATGCTTTTAACATCTCTTTCTCAAGTTTAGTGATATGTTTAGTGAACAGTTTAGGGTCAGACAAAATATGACGTTCGTCCGCAGTTAAAGCATGTTGTTGCTCAACAATCGCATCATCAATTTGATCGTCAGTGAGCACCTCGCCGGTATCGATTTCTTTGATTGCTTGACGAACTGCACTGCGTGGAATAATGCCGTGTTTCTCATTAAATTGAATTTGTTTAGCTCTACGACGTTCAGTTTCATCTATGGCTTTCTGCATAGAGTCCGTCACACGATCTGCATACAAGATCGCTTTACCTTTGACATGTCTTGCTGCACGCCCAATGGTTTGGATCAGTGAACGTTCAGAACGTAAAAAACCTTCCTTATCTGCATCTAAAATCGCCACCAAAGAAACTTCTGGCATGTCCAAACCTTCACGTAGCAAGTTGATCCCCACGATCACATCATGTATGCCTGTACGTAATTCATGGATAATTTTCACTCGCTCAACCGTATCAATATCAGAATGCAAATACGCTACTTTTACGCCATATTCTTTTAGATATGAGGTCAAATCTTCTGCCATACGTTTGGTCAGTGTTGTCACCAACACTCGCTCATTCAGCTCTTTACGAATATTGATTTCGGAGAGTACATCATCGACTTGAGTTAAAACTGGACGTATCTCAATTTCTGGATCGACTAAACCTGTTGGACGAACCACCTGCTCGGCAACTTGGACTGATTTTTCCAGTTCATATTTTGCAGGTGTTGCGCTAACATAAATGGTCGTCGGAACAATACGCTCCCATTCCTCAAACTTCATTGGACGATTATCCAAGGCGCTTGGTAAGCGAAAACCATAATTAACCAAGTTTTCTTTTCGAGAACGGTCACCTTTGTACATCGCACCAATTTGAGGAACTGTCACATGTGACTCATCAATAATCAGTAAAGCATCATCTGGAATATAATCAAACAATGTTGGTGGTGCTTCACCTGCCGGACGACCAGACAAATGTCTTGAATAATTTTCAATCCCATTGGTATAGCCGAGTTGTTGCATCATTTCCAAGTCATAACGCGTACGTTGTTCGATCCGTTGTGCTTCTAACAACTTTTCATGCTCTTTAAAGAAAACCAAACGTTCTGCAAGTTCATCTCGTATCGTTCCAATAGCACGTTCAAGATTATCTTTTGGAGTGACATAGTGGCTTTTTGGATAAATCGTCACACGAGGGGCTTTACGTACCATTTTCCCGGTAATTGGATCAAACCAACGAATCGAATCGACTTCATCGTCAAACAGTTCAACACGGATGGCATGTTGGTCCGATTCGGCAGGGAAAATATCAATAATTTCACCACGAATACGGTAAGTACCTCGTAAAAACTCCAGCTCATTGCGTGTATATTGCATTTCGACAAGACGGCGAATAATGTCATCACGACTGATTCTGTCTCCTTGTACAATATGCAACAACATACTCATATAAGCATTGGGATCACCCAAACCATAGATGGCTGAAACTGAAGCCACAATAATGGCATCCCGTCGCTCTAACAGTGCACGTGTTGCTGAAAGACGCATTTGATCAATATGATCATTAATCGCTGAATCTTTTTCAATAAATGTGTCAGAAGAAGGCACATAAGCTTCGGGTTGATAATAATCATAATAACTGACGAAATATTCGACAGCATTATTGGGAAAAAATGCTTTAAATTCACCGTAAAGCTGGGCTGCAAGGGTCTTATTGTGCGCCATGATAATGGTTGGTCTTTGCGTCTGAGCAATCACATTTGCCATGGTATACGTTTTACCAGAACCAGTCACACCCAATAAAAGCTGATCATGAAAACCTTGATTTATCCCTGCAACTAATTTTTCGATCGCCTGCGGTTGATCACCAGCAGGCTGGTAGTTTGTAACAAGTTCAAAAGGTTGATGATCATTCACAATAATTCACTCTTTTAACCAAGAAGAAAGAAGCTCGTGCAGTTTAACAGAAACCGACTTGAGCAAAAGATTTACCTTAAGCTTAATGGGGTTTTTTACACAATATTCAACAAATACCTTGACCCTTTTTTATTTCGATAGCAACATGGAATTAAGCCGATTAAAGGATTGAAAAACATGACATATCACTACCATGATGAAAGCATTATCAAAACTTTACCTGAAGACACTGTATTTGTTTTCGGAAGTAATTTGGCAGGAACACATCAAGGTGGTGCTGCAAAAACAGCGCATTTATTTTTCGGGGCAACCAAAGGTGTGGGACGTGGTTGGGCAGGTCAGAGTTTTGCAATTCCAACCATGAATGAACATTTACAACAAATGCCGCTTTCACAAATTCAACACTATATTGATGATTTTAAAATATATGCTAAGAATCATCCAAAAATGAAGTATTTCATTACGTCTGTGGGATGTGGTGTTGCAGGTTATAAAGTTGAAGAAATCGCGCCCATGTTTAAGGGAATCGCGCGTAATGTGATTTTTCCAGTCTCATTCCGCCCTTTCGTTGAAAAGACATTACCCAAGCTGACGCAAAAATTGTTGCATAGTTTTATTACAGATCAGGTCATTTTTAGTGCTGATCCTGAGCAAGCAATAAAAAATTTAGATTTAACAGATGCAGAAAAAAGCCTAGCCACGATTATTTTAAACACGCCCATGTACCCAAATGACAGTAATGGACGTGATCGGATTTTTGAAATACAAGACATTCTTCACAATCTGCATGGCAAAATAATTGAATTCCAACCGAACTCTGAAGGTTCAATGATTATTGGTGGTGCGATTTTGGCATTATTAGAGCTTTATCATTTAAATGAAACAGATTTTATTGATGTATGGACAGGTCAACGCGTGATTGCAGCGCCTAAAGCAGAACATCATGCCAAGAAGTAAGTCAAGTATAGTGCATAGGATCACTTTTTCTTCACTTCACAATATATTTAGGTATTGCCATTTTACCGTATTATATTTAAGCTAAATTTATAAATAATAAAATGGAATAAGAATGGAGCAAATCGATTTAACGATTTTTAATTTGTCTCCCATTGCGATGTGGCTACAGGATTTTAGTGGCATCAAAAAGATTTTTGATGCCTGGGCTGCTGAAGGTATATCTGATATACAGCACTATTTAATCGAAGATCCTCAACGTTTAGTCCCCTGTCTAGCTGCAATTAAAACCATTAATGTCAATCAAAGTACACTCAATTTGTATGAAGCCCATAATTTAGAAGAAATTATAGAAAAATTTCCAGAAATGCATACTCAAGACACTGAGATGATGCATATTGAATTTTTTTCAGCATTGTGGAACAAACAAAAAAATTGCTCTATTCCAGTCATCAACTATACTTGTCAAGGTAAAAGAATCGATGTCCAGTTGAGAGCCAACATTTTGTCCGATGACAAGGATTGTTGGGATCGAGTGCTATTGACCACTGAGGATATTTCGCAATCACAAAATGCGCGACGTTTTGCTGAATCTTTATTTTTACATTCTCCAACCGCACTTTGGGTAAAAGACTATAGCAAGATCAAAACAATATTCGATCAACTCAAAGCCAATCATCTTACAGATTTAAAACGCTATATCGAAAAAAATCCTGATTTTTTATTTTTTTGTTTTAAAAACATCCAAACTGTAGGTGTCAATCAAGCTTTGCTTGATCTCTTTTGTGCCTATAATAAACAACAGTTTTGTCTGCATCTACATCGTATTTTTAAAGATCATCTTCAAAATTTTTCTCAACAACTATTATATTTATGGAATGGACAGCATCAAATTAAACGAGAATGTGAATATCAGTCGGTGCATGGTGATTTAATTCATGTTCAAGAACACTTCGTCATTTTCCCTGACTCACAACATAATTGGGATACCGTGCAAATTGCATTTACCGATTTAACTGAACGAAAAAAATTAGAAGATTATTTACACTATGCCAATCAACATGATCAATTGACCCAATTATATAACCGTACGTTTTTTAGTGAAGAAATCCAACGTTTACAATCCACAGCATTTCATTCACTTTCCTGCATTTATTTGGATATTAATGGATTAAAAAAAATCAATGATGTTCAAGGTCATCATATTGGAGACTTATTAATCCAAAGATTTGCAGAACTTTTAAAAACATCAACCATAAAAACCAATTATTCAGTATCTCGTATAGGCGGAGATGAGTTTGTGATTTTAATGCCTGAAGCAAATCAACGTGATATAGATAATCTCATAACCATAATTCAACAAAAATTATTGGCTGATCAATTAGCGTTTCCACACCATCCAATTCGTGTTGCATTTGGTTATGCAAGTATAAATCAGCAAGGTGATATCGCGGATTTATTAAAAAAAGCCGATCAAATGATGTATAAGGATAAACAATATTTTTATTTAAATCAGGTCAGTCGTCAGCATGATTTTAAATATTAAAAATACACTTTTACACTAATTGTCAGTAGATGGACAAAGTGAGTCAGTTATCACTATTTTTTAGAGATAATAAATAAATTACATTTTATTTTTGCTTATTATTTTACATCCTTAAATTTTAGGATATATTCCAAAACAATTAAATGACTTTTATAGCAAACGAGAATCTTGTAATGGCATTTTCCGATTCTTCTATTTTTGATATATCCCCCACACCTATGTGGTTAGAAGATTATAGTGCAATAAAAGAACAATTTAATCAGTGGAAAGATCAAGGGATTACAAATCTTCAAAGCTTTTTAGAAGCACATCCAGAACAAGTGACTCAATGCGCACATAAAATTAAAATTGTTAAAGTGAATCAAAAAACTTTACAGCTTTTTGAAGCAAAAAATCAAAAACATCTCTGTCAAAATTTAAATGTTATTTTCCAAAAAGAAATGTTTGATTCACATATCAAAGAGTTGGTTGCACTTTGGGAAGGTCAGACAGAGTTTTCCAGCACCACTGTAAATTATACGATTTCAGGAAAAAAGCTGGACATCAAACTACGTGGCGCGGTGATGCCTGGTTCAGAAGAGAGTTTAAATCAAGTTCTTATTACCACAGAAGATATTACAGACTATCAAAATGCCCGTCGTCTAGAAGAAAAAAATCGACAACTTGCAGAATCTCGCTTTATCTATTCACCTGCTTCATTATGGGTAGAGGATTTTAGTCGGGTCAAAATGCGTTTAGATCAGTTACGCCAAATCGGTATTGATGATTTTAGAACCTTTTTGGATGTACATACAGACTTTGTGAACCAATGTATTGAAGATATTATTTTACTGGATGTCAATCAAGCAACACTGGACTTATTTAAGGCTCCAGATAAAGAAACCTTATTTAAAAACTTAAACAAAGTCTTTGCCAAAGAAATTTACCAAACATTCCGAGAGCAGTTGATTGAATTGTGGAATGGTAAAATTCACCATCAACGTGAAGCGATCAATTACGCTTTAGATGGCTCGGTACGGAATGTATTGTTGCAATTTACTGTTTTCCCTGGTTATGAGGAAGACTGGAGTTTAGTTCAAGTCGCACTCACCGATATTACGGCGCGTAAAAAAGCAGAAAGTTATTTGGAATACCTAGGTAAACATGATGTATTGACCAAATTATTTAACCGTTCATTCTATACAGAAGAAATTAATCGTTTAGAACGCAATATATTGCGTCCGACCTCTGCAGTTTTCATCGATATGAATGGGTTAAAAGCCATTAATGATCAATTCGGTCATGATATTGGGGATGGTTTGTTACGCCGAATGGGCAATATTCTCAGTCGTACGATTGCCAATACCAGTTATACCGCATCCAGGATTGGCGGAGATGAATTTGTACTGCTCATGCCTGCAGCCAATGAGCAAATGGTTGAATCTATGATTATGACCATAGAGGAATTACTGAATATTGATAATCAGTACTACTCTTCACAGCCGATCAGCATTGCAATTGGTTATGCCACAACCAATGAAAATGAAAGTATTGATAATATGTTGAAGCGTGCGGATTTATTGATGTATCAAAAAAAGAAAAATTATTATGAATACGTCACTGAAATGCTCAATGAACAAAACTTAATATAAAACGGGAAAGCTTAGCCGAACCCCTCAACACCAGCTTGATATATCTAGGGTCTGTGGACAATTCGTCTATGTTTGCGACTAGGTGTGTTTTATAGGCGATTCTAGGCGCGAAATACGAAATTTAGTCATTCTAAGTGAGTAGTTCGTAACGACGAAGTGCCAAAAAACACGCTAGTCCCGAAGGGTTGTGGCTAAAATTATCTCAGGCTACGTTATGAAACTTAAAAATAGTCTCGCTATTCTCTTCATTTCATGCCTTGCCTGCTCAATTTTAACCTACAACGCAAGCCATTTATGAAATGTCCATAGACCCTAAAAATAATGCATAAAAATAGGTGCTTTATGCACCTACCTTTTCTATTCAAACTTTAACGTTTACCCATCGAACGACGTGTACCACGTGGAGGCATCCATGTACGGTCTGCATATTGCTCAGGTTTTGGGCGCACTTGATTGTGGGCAACATCATCTACATTTTCAATAGCTGATGGCATTGGAAAAGGTAAATTCACCAATGGCTTTTTTTTGGGAGTATTTTGGGTGCTCATGTGATTCACTCAATTTTAACTGGCTATATTGTACGTAAATTTTGCCCTTGATGCGAGTGATCTCCATTGCGCTTATTTATTTGTATTCTCTTGATACATTAATTTTTTGTTTTTCGTGAATATTTGGTCAATTTGCATAAATATTAAACGACCAAACCTTAAAATTTAGGCTATGATAATGTGCTTTTTATTTTTTAATCCCTATAAGAAGGAATAATGCCGTGGACGTACGTCTCTCTGATCGTGTAAATGCCATCAAACCGTCTCCAACGCTTGCTGTTACCAATAAAGCTGCTGAATTAAAGGCTGCTGGTAAAAATGTAATCGGATTGGGCGCAGGCGAACCAGATTTTGACACCCCACAACACATCAAAGATGCTGCAATTACAGCAATTAACAACGGTTTTACCAAATACACCGCTGTTGATGGTACCCCAGGCCTTAAAAAAGCGATTATTGCTAAATTAAAACGTGATAATAATCTTGATTATGCAGCAAACCAAATTTTGGTTTCGTGCGGTGGTAAACAGTCTTTCTTTAACTTGGCGCTGGCTTTGTTAAATAAAGGTGATGAAGTGATTATCCCTGCACCATATTGGGTTAGCTATCCTGACATGGTGATTATTGCAGAGGGTGTTCCTGTCATCGTGAAGTGTGGTGAAGAACAGCGCTTCAAGATCACCCCTGCTCAATTAGAAGCAGCGATTACTGATAAAACACGTTTGGTGGTTTTAAACAGTCCTTCAAACCCTACAGGGATGATCTATACTAAAGCTGAACTTGAAGCTTTGGCTGAAGTTTTACGCAAATACCCTGAAGTTTTTGTAGCATCAGATGATATGTATGAACCAATCCGTTGGGATGATGAGTTCTATAATATTGCAACAGTTGCACCTGATCTTTATGACCGTGTCATCGTGTTGAATGGTGTATCTAAAGCTTATGCAATGACTGGATGGCGTATTGGTTATGCTGCTGGTCCAGCAAAATTAATCGGTGCGATGAAGAAGATTCAATCACAATCAACATCTAACCCAACATCGATTTCACAAGTAGCTGCCGAGGCTGCATTAAATGGTCCTCAAGATGTTCTTGAGCCAATGATTGAAGCATTCAAACGTCGTCATGATCTTGTTGTTCAAGGTCTAAACGACATTCACGGCATCACATGTTTACCTGCTGACGGCGCATTCTATGCCTATGCAAACATTCGTCCTTTGATTCGTGCTAAGGGTCTAAAATCTTGCACTGAATTCTCTGCATGGTTACTTGAAGAAACTGGTGTTGCTGTTGTACCTGGCGATGCTTTTGGTTTAGGCGGGTATATGCGTATTTCATACGCAACTGCTGATGAAGTTCTAGTAGATGCGCTTGCACGTATCAAAAAAGCTGCTGATTCAATTGAAGGTATTGATGCTGCAATTGCTTCTATCGAAGCCGAAAAAGCAGCGCAATAGTCGGCTATTATCACTGTGATTTGATGTAAAAATGGGTGTATTGATACACCCATTTTTTTGTCTATTGCTCTATCTGTTGCAAATACCTTGTTGATCCATTAACGCGAATAAAGATTATTCCTGAAGCAGTAGTCCTGTCGTATTATCACCATCGTTACCTGTACCGTAATGTTCAATTCGTCTTTGATCAGGTTGTGGTGTATAGGTATTTGATAAAGCATAAACTTTTTCATGGTCAACCAATAATAAACCTGAAGTATTGTCACCATCGTTACCTGTACCATAATGTTCAATACGCGGTTCTTTGGTTCTTTGTTGCTTTGATGCCGGAACGAGTTTCATCGGCTGTTTCAGCAAAAGACCTGAGCTATTATCACCATCATTACCTGTACCAAAGTGATCAATTTTCATATTTTGCTCATGATGTTGTGATGCAAAACTAGAACTTGCAACACCACATAGACCAATAAAAACAAATTTGATCAAAGTTTTCATGTAATTCTCCTGTGATAATTCAATATTCATTCTAAAGATTGAAGTTATACAAAGAATGGTCATGAAAATTACAATTGCGACATACAAAGCGGGCTGCATACTTCTTGAATAATCATGATGTTGAGTCAAATTGCTGAAGTATGCAGCGTTACTTTTCCTTACTATCTAATCCATCCCCCGCCAAGCGCTTTATATAGCTGGATTTCATTGTTCAATTGTTCCAAACGCGTTTGGATTAACTGCTGCTGGGCAGCATATAAGGTACGCTCTAAATCTAAAACGACAAAGTAATTATCTTGACCTGCTTTAAATCTCAGCTTTGCCAATTGATATGCTTTCTCACTGGCATTCACACTTTGCTGCTGTGTTTTAATTTGCTCATCCAGTGTGGCTTGTCCTGCGAGGTGATCCGAGACTTCGCGAAATGCAGTTTGAATAGCTTTGTTATAATTCACTATTTCGATTCTTTTTAACACTTGAGCATGATTTAAATTAGCTCTATTCGCACCAGCATGAAAAATAGGTAAGCTAATCTTAGGAATAAAATTCCACATACCTGTTCCTGAATCAAACAGATCACTTAAACTTGAACTCGCAATACCGACTGAACCAGTTAACTGAATAGAAGGGAAAAATGCAGCACGTGCCACGCCAATATTGGCATTGGCACCTAAAAGCATATGTTCAGCCGCTCTAATATCTGGACGTCTCATCAATAAATCAGAAGGTAAGCCTGCGGAGATTTGCGAAAGCAATTTGCGGTCTGATAAATCTTTAGCTTGGTCAAGTTCTAACGCTATTGATTGAGACAAAGGCGTGCCCATCAATAAAATTAAAGCATTGCGATCTTGTGCAACCAATCTCACCATTTTTGACTGGTCAAATTGTGCCGCACGTAAGGACATTTCAGCCAAACTTAAATCAAATTGTGTGGCTTGACCATTTTTAACCAAAGCCTTAGTCAGCTCATAGGATTGTTGCTGTGCCTGAACTGTTGCACGTGTCAAACTCAACTGTTCATGGTTTGCCTGTAAGGTCATATATGCACGTGCAACTGCCGAAACTAAACTCATGTGTACCGCAGTTCGTGTTTCGTCTGAGGCTAGATAATTTTGTAATGCCTGTTCATTTAAATTTCTTAATCGTCCCCACAGATCAAGTTCCCATGCCACTGAACTTAACCCCAATTGATATATACGACGATTATAGGCAATATCTGACGGAAGCTTTTGAACTGTTGCATCAGCATTGGTGCTTAAATGTGGAAACAAGTCTGCACGTCGAATACGATATTGTGCTTCAAGTGCAGCAACATTTAGCGCAGCTATCTTCAGATCATGATTGTTCGCCAATGCATGTTCAATCAGTTGCTGTAGTAATGGATCCTTAAAAAAAGCCCGCCAGCCGATATCTAGAACATTCTCAGCATTCTTCGGATGTGTATATGTTTTTGGATACGCATCTCCTTGTGGATATTGCAACGCAATATCCACATTTGGACGTTCATATTTAGGAGCAAAAGAACAACCAGAAATCAGCACGATTAAAAAAGTAACAACCAACTGCTGATGAGGTATAAATCGATAACGTAAATATTGCTGTTGTATATGAAACTTGCTCATTACAATTTCTCCTCATTCGCTAAACGTGCCTTTTGTTCACGCGCTAAAATAAATTTCCGAATGACGACATAAAACACTGGGGTAAATAATAAACCGAATATAGTGACCCCAAGCATTCCAGAAAATACGGCGATTCCCATTGCATGACGCATTTCCGCACCTGCACCTGTGGCTAAAACAAGTGGGATAACGCCCGCGATAAAGGCAATCGAGGTCATTAAAATAGGACGTAATCGTAAGCGTGCCGCTTCCAAAACAGCGTCGAGTGGATCTAATCCCTCCTCTTCTTTGGTTCGGGCAAACTCAACAATCAAGATCGCATTTTTTGCAGCCAATCCTACCAACACAACGAAGCCAATTTGCGTAAAAATATTATTGTCACTGCCAGACAACCACACACCAACTATTGCAGACAATAGCGCCATAGGTGCAATAAGAAGTACTGCAAACGGCATAGACCAACTATTGTACTGAGCCGCCAAGATCAAAAAGGCTAAAATCACGGTTAGAGGGAAAATGTAGAGCGCCGTATTGCCTGCCATTTTTTCTTGATAGGTCAAATCTGTCCACTCATATGTCATGCCTTGCGGAAGTGTTTCCTTAACAATTTTTTCAATTGCATCTGCTGCCTGACCTGAAGAATATCCTGGCGCAGGGCTACCACTAATGTCTGCAGAGCGAAAACTGTTATAGTGCATCACACGGTCTGGTCCTGAGCTTCGGGTAATATTGACAAAAGTTGAAAGCGGAATCATCTCACCAGCACTATTTCTGACTTTAAGCTGTTCAAGATCTTGAGATTGCATACGGAATGGTGCATCTGCCTGTACAATCACTTTATAAGTGCGCCCAAAGCGATTGAAATCATTGACATAGATCGACCCCATATTGACTTGTAAAGTTTCAAAGATTTCATTTAAAGCCACACCTTGTGACTTGGCTTTGACTCGATCAATATCGACTTCAAGTTGTGGAGCATTTGCTTGGAAACTTGCCAACATGCCTACCAATTCAGGTGCTTGCGCAGCTTTTGCCATAATTTGTGCTTGAACCTGAGCCAATGCATTAAAACCATGTCCTGATCGATCTTCAATTTGTAACTTAAATCCGCCTGTAGAACCTAAACCTGGTACAGGTGGTGGTGGGAATATACCAACAAACCCGTCAGGAATTTGGCTAAATTTACCCATTAATTTGCCTGCAATGGCATTGGCAGACAAAGAAGGATCTTGTCGTTGTTCAAACGGGTCTAACATGGCAAACATGAGCGCTGAATTGGGAATATTGACAGGTCCATTCACCGATAATCCGGGGAATGCAACGACACTTTCAACACCAGGTTCATCTAAAGCAATCTGGGTCATTTTTTTCACCACAGCTTCAGTTCGATCAAGTGACGCCCCTGTTGGAAGCTGTGCAATCCCGACCAAGTAATATTTATCTTGCGCAGGGACAAAACCGTTTGGAACCTTATTAAAACCTAGCCAAGTTAGCGCTAAAAATCCTGCATAAAGAAACAGAATAATTGCACTCATACGCACACCCTTGCGTACAGACCAAACATAGCCATCTGATGCTTTATCAAAGAAACGGTTAAATCGCTTAAAGAACCATCCAAATAAAAACTCGATCAATCGTGATAAACGATCGCGTTTTGTTGTATCACCATGAGGTTTGAGCAGTATTCCTGCCAACGCTGGAGAAAGCGTCAACGAGTTAATCGCAGATAAAATGGTTGAAATTGCAATCGTTAAGGCAAATTGTCGATAAAACTCACCTTGTAAGCCTGTTAAAAATGCAGAAGGAATAAACACTGCTGATAAAACTGCAGTAATTGCCAAAATCGGTCCCGTGACTTCAGTCATTGCCTTGCGGGCAGCTTCTTTAGGTGCTTCGCCCCCGACAATATGCCGTTCTACATTTTCCACAACCACAATCGCATCATCGACCACAATACCGATGGACAACACCAAACCAAATAGGGTGAGTGTGTTCAATGTAAAGCCAAAATAATGCATTAATGCGAAAGTACCTACCAGTGAGACAGGGACTGCTACCAATGGAATGATTGAAGCACGCCATGTTTGTAGGAACACGATGACCACGATTACAACTAAT
Organism: Acinetobacter sp. Tol 5; assembly: GCF_019702905.1. Taxonomy (NCBI): domain Bacteria; kingdom Pseudomonadati; phylum Pseudomonadota; class Gammaproteobacteria; order Moraxellales; family Moraxellaceae; genus Acinetobacter; species Acinetobacter sp. Tol 5. Next base: position 2,865,779 of record NZ_AP024708.1, read on the forward strand.
GCAATCGCTTCTAAAAGCGTGATGATTACAGATTTTAGAGATGCACGGACAAAAATTGTTGGATCATAGGCAATTTTATATTCCATGCCTTGTGGAAAATTCTTTTGCATTTTTTCCATACTGCGATGAACCGCAGTGGATACATCCAAGGCGTTTGCCCCTGGGCTTTGAAAGATCTGTAAAGCCACCGCAGGTTTGCCATCTAATAGGCTTCGTAAAGAATATGCATCTGCACCCATTTCAATGCGTGCGACATCTTTTAGATAAGTAACCTGACCATTCTCACCTGTTTTTAGGATAATCTCGCCAAACTGCTCGGGTGTTGTCAAACGCCCCAAGGTATTCACGGTAAGCTGAAATGCTGCTGAAGCATGCGGTTGCTGCCCGACAGAACCGGCTGCCACCTGAACGTTTTGTTCCCGAATCGTTTTGACCACATCATTTGCTGTTAAACCACGATATGCAATTTTTTTAGGGTCAATCCAAACCCGCATTGCATATTCTCCCCCCCAAGCCACGACACTTCCCACGCCAGGCAAACGTGAAAGCTCATCACGTACATTTAAATTTGCGTAATTTGAAACATAGAGGTAGTCATGATATTTATTTTTCGATTGAAGATGGACCACCATCAAGATATCAGGAGAAACCTTTTGCGTGATTACTCCAATTCGTTGCACTTCAGGAGGTAGTCGAGGTAAGGCTCTTGATACCCTATTTTGTACCTGAATTTCTGCCAGATTGGGATCAGTTCCTTGCTTGAATGTTACGGTCAGCACCATTCGACCATCTGTAGCGGTTTGAGAATTCATATACAGCATGTTCTCAACACCATTAATTTCCTGTTCCAATGGTGAAGAAACAGTTTCTGCAATCACTTGTGGATTTGCACCTGGAAAACTCGTTGAAACTTGGACTGTAGGCGGCGTAACCGGAGGATATTCACTGAGCGGAAGTTTAAATAATGCTAAAGTTCCGACGATCAACATCAATACAGAAATGACGATTGCAAATATTGGTCTATCTACAAAAAAGTGAGGGAAATTTTTCATTATTTTTCTCCCTGATTCGCAACTTTAGCTTGTTGTGTATTGTCTTGCATAGGAACGATATTGGGGTTTACTTGCATTCCAGGTCCAACCAAACCTTTGAGAATGATTTTTTCACCAGATTTCAAACCTTGATCGATAATGCGAAGCCCATTAAACATTGCACCCAATTTGACAGGTCGATACTCAACTTTATTTCCAGCACCGAGTATCAAGACATAATTTTTATCCTGATCTGAACCGACTGCCTGATCATCTATTAAAATCGCTGGATAATTTGCACCTGTTGTTAACTGAATACGTGCAAACATTCCAGAGCTTAATTCACCTTGTTTGTTTTCTACTGAAGCTCTGACACGAATTGTTCCTGTGCGCTGGTCTACTTGGTTACTGATAAAATTTAATTGACCGAGATAAGGATGATTTTCGGTATTGGCTAATCCCATAGCGATGGGTAAATTAAGCAATCCCTGTTTGTTCTGCTCTTTTAACTTTAATAAGGTGGCTTCATCCAAATCAAAATATACGTACAAAGGGTTTACGGAAACAATGCTGGTCAACAAAGTCGTATTACTGGTATTGCCACCCGTGATTAAATTACCAGCAGTCACTAAAACGCGATCAACACGCCCTGATATGGGCGCTTTGATATTGGTATAAGACAAGTTAAGTTTTGCTTCATCTACAGCCGTATGTGCTTCTTGCACTTGAGCCTGACGATTGTTTTTTGTGGCTAGAGCGTCATCGTATATTTTTTTAGAAACCGCGCCACTGGCAAGCAATTGATTGGCACGATTAAAGTCTGCAATGGCTTGTTTATATTGGACATCAATCGCCTTTAATCGTGCTTGAGCAATGTCCAATGCCAATTGAAAAGGTTCAGGATCAATTTTAAAAAGTGTCTGACCTTTTTGGACATAACTTCCTTCTGGCACACTGACCCTTTCAATTACACCACCGATACGAGAACGTAACTCAACGCTTTGGGGAGCAGACAAATACCCCGTATATTCAGCAGTGGGTCTAAGTTCATGTGTAATCACTTCTGCGACTGGAACTGTAGGTGCTGGTGCTGCGGTTGCTGCCTGTGCTTGAGTTTTACTTTGTTGGTTTTGTGCATTATAAATGAGCCCCCCTGAGATCACAGCAGCGACTGCAATAGAGACTACGATCATTTTAGCTTTCATATTATGCCCCATTTCCTGAGATGCTACGGTGTATTCAAAACGTTGTTGTAGCGATAGCGGTCAGGTTAAAGCTTCCCATTACTGGAAAGTCAATAGGATTATTTAGCTATATTTAATGATTAGATAAGGATAAATAATAAAGAAAAAAATGCTGCAAAATTTTAAAAATTAACACCTATTATTTTTTCTAATTCGAAATTAAAACTTTAAAAATATCAAAATAGCGTTTTTATCAATTAAGTTTTGGTTGATGACTAAAAAGAATCAAGTTTTTTTCGACCATGAGATGTTCTCACGCTGCAAATAAAGCAGTGCTTTGTTTTTGCTTATATCCCCCGCTCAGCATGGCGACTTCCATGTCGTCTCAGGATAGAAAGGTGATCTATGATTCAAAAGTGCAAAACAAATGAAATCATCCAAGTCTTTAAAAACTTGTATAAAAAGCATAAAGTTCATTGCATATAAATGTTTGATATCAAAGCGTATGTATGAGTAATCAGGTGGTTTGATGATATATTAAATGATGGAAATCTAGTCTCAACTCAACCGATATGAATATGCTGTCGTGCTTTGATTTACTCAGAATTTTTTCCCTGTAAATAAAAGCTGGGAGCAAGACCTAATGAGCGTTTAAATGCGGCGGTAAAAGCACTACTGCTGCTATAGCCTAACTCCATTGCAACATGGGTAATGGGTTGACCCAACTCCATACGCATTAATGCATTCAATAAACATGCCTGTTGTCGCCAATGGCTAAAACTCATTCCTGTTTGTAGTCTAAAGATTCGAGTGAAATGGCGTCGACTCATCCCGACTTGTTTTGCAATTTGATCAAGATCTTTATCTAAACTGGGTGCTTTTAAAATCTCTAAACATAATGCGCTCAACCTTGCTTCTTGAGGCAAAGGTGCATTGAGCGGTAATTCAGGCATGATCGCAATTTCTTTAATCATTAATTGCATTAAATAATCATCTCTGCCATCCAGTTCATATTCCACAGGAATATCTATTGCCGCAGATAAAAGTTCATGCAGTAAGGGAGAAACATTAATGACCGCACAGTATTCTAACAACCCTGCTTTCTTAGCCACTTCTGGAACAATATAGGCACTGCGAGTTTTGGTGATGCCACGCATATGGACTTCGTGCTGTATACCATTGGGAATCCATAATGCACGACGGGGAGGAACAACCCAACTTCCAAGATCTGTATTGACCGTTAGTACCCCCGTAATTGCATATAAGCATTGCCCTCTTTTATGGCTATGACTGGGTAATATTGTACCGTCTGGGTAATCATTCCCTGTTGCCATAACAATACGCGCTGTATCTTCAGCATCACGCACCCGAATATTTCGCATGATTTTTCTCTTAAAAATGACCCGAACTCGATAGTTTATGTCCCAAATATGATTGTGGGTCAATGAAGCTTCAGTTTAGGATAAAAACACTCAGAAACAAAGCCTTTTATCGAATGCTGCAAGCATATAGAGCTTGTCGGAGAAATCATGCCAAGTCATAGCAATACCGTTGTCGAAACTCCATTTACCCAAGAAAAAATTCCGTCAGATGATTATCCGCAAAAGTTTGTATTGCGCATTGTCGGTGCCATCGCGATTGCCCATTTATTGAATGATTCTATTCAAGCCGTCGTTACAGCAAGCTACCCGATGTTAAAGGCAGAGTTTTCGCTCAGTTTTGCGCAAATCGGCTGGATTGCTTTGGTTTATCAAATTACTGCATCATTATTACAACCTTGGGTTGGCTTATATACTGACAAACATCCAAAACCGTATTTATTGCCAGCAGGTATGGGAGTCACCTTAGTCGGAATCGGTTTAATTGCTATCGCCAGCAACTTTCAAAGCTTATTGATCGCAGCAGCGCTGATTGGTGTTGGTTCATCAACATTTCACCCTGAAGCCTCACGTATTGCTCGTACTGCTTCAGGTGGTCGTTTTGGTACAGCACAATCGATGTTTCAAGTAGGGGGCAACACAGGATCAGCATTAGGTCCATTAGTGGCAGCAGCCGTGATCATCCCCAATGGTCAAGGAGCCATTGGGCTTTTTGTTGTTGTTGCTGCTTTAGCGATCTTTGTGTTGTTACGTGTGACTAAATGGTTGCTGCAACAAGCACCAGTACAAGGTGTTGCAAGTCAACAAAAAACCTCCAAACTCACCCGCCACCAAGTCATTCAAGCGATGTCGGTGATTTGTATTTTGATGTTTGCCAAATTTATTTATATTGCAGCCATTACCAATTATTTTACTTTCTATTTGATCGAACGCTTTAATGTTTCCATTCAAACCTCTCAACTGTATTTATTTATTTTTCTCGGTGCGGTCGCACTTGGAACATTTGTTGGAGGTCCTGTTGGTGATCGAATCGGAAGAAAATCTGTGGTCTGGGTTTCATTTTTAGGTGTTGCCCCATTTGCGCTCATGCTTCCTTATGTGGGTTTAACAGGAACAGCGGTACTCACCGTAATTATTGGCTTGGTGATGTCCTCTGCTTTTTCGGCTTTGGTGGTATATGCACAGGAAGCCGTTCCAGGGCGTGTCGGCATGATTGCAGGTTTAATGTTTGGTTTGATGTTCGGAATTGGTGGTGTAGGTGCTGCGGGACTGGGTCATTTAGCAGACACACATGGAATTGTCTGGGTCTATAAATTATGCTCATTTCTTCCTTTATTAGGATTTATGACTGCTTTACTGCCAAATACACAACAGAAATAAAGTAAATCTCATGATCAGTAAAGCAATGTCTTTACTGATCTTTTCTAAAAAACTACCCTTTCATCATAAAACTCAAGTTGCTTCTTTGCATTTTTTCATACTTATCAAAACTAAGGCTAACTTAGTTCCAAACTTACAATCGGCATGCTATAAAATATTGGTTTACTTTGCTGATCACAGCGACAAATGTTCAATTAAAAAATCCAGAAAAACACGTGTTTTAGCGGGTAAAGAACGGGTATTTGAATAGAGCAATTGAATATTTTGTACAGGCAAATCAAAATCAGGCAATAAACGAATCAATCGCTTTTGTTGCAAATCATCTTCAACCAACCACGCTGGGCAAATTGCAACGCCCATAGAAGCCAAAGCCATTTGATGAATCGCTTCAGCTGAATTAGATTCGTATTGGTACCTCACAGAGGGTAAAGCGTACTGTTCACCACCACGGTTTTGTAAAACATATTGGGTATCCTGCCAGTTTAATAAACTGTGTCCAATCCAAGGCACATGAGCTAAATCTGCAATCTGATTGACTGGATGATTTGCTAGAAACTCAGCAGTAGCAACTAAATAAATTGAGTATTCACCAATTTTTCGGGTTTTTAACGATGAATCTTTTAAGTTTCCAAGCCGAATGACTAAATCCAATTTTTCAGTCACTAAATCATCCAATGATGAGTTAAAAGTATATTGTAGTTGCAGCTTAGGATACTGTTGGCAAAACTTTCCCAATAGCGGCAAAATATATTTTTGCCCAAACTCGTTGGTCGAAGAAAATCTCAAAACACCTGCTACATTGGTTGCTAAATTTTGGCTACGTTCAAAAGCTTCATTAATCTGTAATTGAATTTGTTTGAAATCATCATAAAAATTTTTACCTATTTCAGTCAAAGCAATATTGCGAGTATTTCGGATTAACAAACTTGCATCTAACGACCGCTCCAAATGTTTGATATCAATACTGACCATTGATCGACTAAGCCCCAAAATTTCAGCAGCCTTGGTAAATGAACCAGAATCTACCACCTGTAAAAAGCTGGTAATTTGTTTGAGATTCTTCTGCATGGAATCAATCATTGTTTGAGATTATTAAACAATGATTTTACTGTGTATGCATCGACATTAAAAGGTTGGCATCGTACGCTCCATCGTCTTGGAGGTCGCTATGTCTTATCGTTATAAAATAGCAACAGTATTTTTACTTGGGTTTTTTATTGATTGCATCAATATTTTTATGTCAGCAATTGCGCTACCCAGTATAGCAACAATATTTTCAGTCACTCCGTCCATGACTGCATGGGTAAGCAATGCCTATATTCTTGGTTTAGTCTTGATCATGCCAATCAGTTTGTGGCTTTCAAGCCTAATGGGATACCGAAAACTACTCTGTTTTTCAATGTTATTGTTTTCGTTCAGTATTTGCTTCATTGGTTTTAGCACTTCCATTTACAGTTTAATTTTTTGGCGTTTCATCCAAGGAGTTTCAGGTGGATTATTGATTCCTGTTGGGCAGGCATTGGTATTTGGCTTATTCCCTAATCATGAACGGCAACGTATCTCAACCCTGATTATGGCGATTGCTTTAATTGCTCCTGCGTTTTCCCCAACACTAGGGGGAATCATTGTAGATACGTTCTCTTGGCGCTGGGTATTTTTTTCAAACCTCCCATTTTCATTACTGACCGCATGCCTAGCTTGGTACTGGGTAAGTGATGAGCAACATCAGTCCGATCAACACCCTGATTTTAAAGGCGTGATTCTCATCAATATCGGACTTTTATGTCTATTGTTGTCATTTTCATTCTATACAGATCTACATCATATTTTCTTTGCGATCACAAGCTTCGCAATTTCAGTCTTGATGCTTATTGTTTATTTGCGGCATTCAGCGCACTGTCATGCTCCCATTCTCAATCTGCAATTATTAAAGAATTGTAATTTACGGACAGCATTTATTGTCTATTATGCAGTACCTGGCATTTTTACTGGCGTGAATTTACTCAATATTTTTAATTTACAATTTAATCTTGGTTTTAATGCCAAACAAACAGGATTGTTTATGTTGCTCTATGCAACAGGTGCACTCGTCTGCATGACAAGTGGTGGGTTTCTCTATCATCGCTTTGGTAAAAAAACGTTGTTTGTCATCGGAATCACCCTGCATAGCTTAGGCATAGGACTGTTATTTTGGGTAAGCCATGCGACTGATTTAATTCTATTATTTTTTGCATATTTGCTGATGGGTATGGGGGGTGGACTAAGTGCCAATATCGCCCAAATCAGTTCACTTGAAGATTTTACTGGTCAAGATTTATTACAAGGAAGTGTGCTGTGGAACATCAATCGCCAAGTGGCTTTTAGCATAGGGACTGTAGTTCTTCTTTCTATCTTTAGTGTCTTGCCCATCTCAAATCGTTTATTGCATTACCAATATACTTTTCTCATCGCAGCACTTTTGTGCGCACTGTCTTTAATTTCAATTTTTAAGGAGAAAACTCATGTTTAAAACAATGAACGATGCGATCCAAAATGTGATTGACTTGCATATCTGGATTGAAGACGTTTTTAGTAATCCCAATGCTCAAGAAAGCTTAAAAAAGCTGTTAGCAAGTTTTGATCAAAATTTTAAAATGATTACGACTCAGGGACATTGTGTTAATTTAACTGAAATCACTGCATTATTTAACGAAAATGTAGGGAAAAAACCGTCTTTAAAAACCACACCCTTAAATATTACCCCATTATTTGAATTTGAAAATCATTACTGGATTCAATACCAAGAACATCAACAGTTTGATCAATTACATACATTAAGGATTTCCACAGTGTGTATCAAAATTGAAGATGATCAATGCTATTGGGTATATCTACATGAAACGCCAGTACAATTAACTTAATCATAAGTGGAGAGAATAACTGCTTATATTGACGATCAGTTTTAGCAAATGGTTTCAAATCAAAAAAATCCAAAACCCCCATTAGCAGACAATGGGACTATATGTCTATATAGTCCCGTTTTTAAAATCAAATCGTCATGCATTTACACATAGTTATAATGACTTTGTGCTTAACACGGCATCAAATAATCTGTGAAAATAACAAGATACAACATTTACCCTGCCGCCACTTCTTCGCTAATCCATTGCTGTAATTTGCGAGGTATATTTTTTGTGTTTTCATCAAAACCAAAATATTGCACACCATCATAAGAGCTCATCAAAGCCATAACTTTTCCTGTTTTGGTATTGACGGCGATCACAGCTTTGCTCGCGCCTGCCCCTTTAGGATCATAACCGCTACCAATTAGCCAATCACCCTCACGTTTCATTGCGCTTGATACCACCAACGATGTTTTAACTTTGCTGTATTCTTTGCCTGTCAGTTGTTGAAACTTCTTTTTCCAAGGTTCTGCCTGAATCACATCATAAGGTAGTTTTCCATCTGGTTTCGCCATACCGGCAGTGGCGACTGGGCGTGTACCACACTGTCTTTTGATTTCAGCTTCATAACCAATATTGCCAACTTCCTGCACATTGACACTGCGACCAGCCTTATCCGCACATTGTTCCCATTGTTGTAAGGTTTTTGCCTCAGCAAATAGTGGGATAGTTAACATGCCTGCAATTAAAAATTTAATCGTTTTCATCATTGATCCTTTATCTAGATTGTATTGTTTAATAACCTGACTTTTTCACAAGTTTTGGTGCTTCTGCTTTCTTGACAGAGATCAGTTTTGCAGTATCAAACCCCTCACTCTCACCCCTATATACGGCATAATCACCAACAGTCACCGTGGCATGCCCCGTGTAACCCTCATAACCTTGTTTAGACTTTTTATTAATTTTAAACGCATTGATGGCTTGACTAGACTGGGTAAAACAGAACCATCGTGAACGCTGATCGTTCGAAGTCCGTGGAATCAATTTATCCGAAGGTGCATAAGGATGAAAACAAACCACATCCCCTAAAACTTCATCTTCAAAATAATATGAATATTCGCCACTGACCGTGATTTGTCCTGTGTATTGATCAAACTCACCTGTACTATTCTTTAACTTTAGACCTTCTGCGTGTGCGATCAGCGGAAAGCTTAAAATAGCTGCCAGTAAAATTTTTTTGATTTTCATCCTGTTGTCCTTGAACAAGTGATTTATTTTCAGCACAAGTAGCTGATCTATCATGAAATTATCTAAAGCATTGTTCCATTTTTTTTGATGCGATGTTTTCTGAATCATTCAGCCCAAATCCAATCATCTAAATGTATAAATCCGAACAAAACTCATCATGTTGAGATTATTGAGCATCTAATCTTTAAAATTATGTGAAACTGTTAAATACATAACTTAAAAAATTGAATGCGTTTTACATAAAAAATTTTCTATATACAGCGAATACTTGATCCTTTTTCTGTTGAAATAAATATCTATATTTTATCCAAGGTTCAAACTTAGCTTAAAACTTCTGCTTATTTTTCAGCAAGTACGCTTTTATTTATATCATTTTTTTGTAAATCTGATTTTGGTATTTCTCATATTGCCAAACATATGTGACATAATTAAAAAAATAAACACATGAAAAATAATTTAAAAAAATAGAATTATTGATCAAAAACTTTATTTCATATTTATTGAAATATTATGCAATACTGACACTAGTCTGTTGTGCAAAAATCAAATTATTTGATGCTATTTTGCTTAAACTTTCTGGGATTATAACAAAGATTCATCTATCAATATGCAAAAGGCTTATACGATGCAATTAGATAAAATCAATATAAAACAAATTCTTGGAATAACCACATTGATGCTACTTTTATCTGCATGTCAATCGAGCAGTGTCAATAAAGTTGTCAAAGACCTCCCCTCACCTCAAGGTCATTATCATGTTCAGGTACTTCAATGCCGCGCAAATGATGCGATGTTTGGTGGTGCAACACAAGTTCAAGTATCGGTACTAAAAAAGGGTGAAACTGAAAGATGTAGAGCTTTTATTCAGTCGATTAACCAGTTTTCAGTGAATACCATCGACTTTGGGCATCCCAATAATGCTTTAGAGTTAGAATGGTTGTCTGAAAATAAATTAAGAGCGTGGCATCGAAGTTTTGCTAAAAATCCAAACAAAAGCTTTATTGGACCTTATGTATATGAAAAAAGTGGTCGCTCATCTGTTGATGTTATTTTTTCACCAAAACCATAATCATATTTTTAAACTTGAAATGCATTAAGAGCACGGTTTTGCTTGATCTCATTTAGAGTAACCTGAGTTCGATAAAAATCCTTGATGAAATATGATACTCGGAAACGTCATCCGCAACTGTTCGAGGCAGGACTACTTTTATAAGATATTGTTTCTGCGACAGATTAAATGTATTACTATTGGTTGACGAGTTTTGCGGTGAGCAGCGATGTCGCTGCGCAAGATGGTTGCCTTGCGGAGCTTCGCTCCTCATGCCAAAACAACGTATGGCTAGCCACAGGCTGATCTAAAAATTGGATGAACACTCAGCAAGACTCCGCTGAGACTTATTTTTTTCAATAAGTTAAAGGTATGTTTGCGTCGAACTCACATTAGAGTATATTTTTCAAAGCTAACAAAGCTTTTTAATCAGTAGATCTTTTGCGAAAATCATTTTTTAATCATCCAATTGATTAATCCGGCTATCAAATTCATTCTTAAACCAAAGCGTTTACACCTATTTCTATACCACTCAGACAATATCCGAAACGTCTTTAATTTTGAATTAAGGGGCTGTACTAGATTAGCAATGTGCTAATCTAGTACAGCCACTTAAATTTTAAATAATAGACCTCTTGCACTAGTCAAAATTTAAGCAGATATGATTTTTGATTTATAAGGTATTAAATAAAACCTAAATGACTAAAAAACCTACTTTCGCAACAAGTCTAATAAAAATAATAAACTCAATTATTTGATTATCATCAGACTTTTAAATCTTTCGCACTTTATGTTTAAATTCACTCCTTATTTAAAAGCTATAACCAATATTTAAATTGATCCGATAACTCCATTGATCGCTTTTATCTGATGAGGCAGAAGTCCAGCCAGTTGCATTACCTGCGCCACCAACAACATTGGCATTTTTACCCCATAAGTAATCCGTCCAAACCAAAAATGGTGAAGCAATAAACATCATTCCCGTAGTATTCATCTGTGATGAAGCCCAATCACTCCGCTTTTTATCAAAATAACTATAGTCGTTATAGAAGCGGATTGCTTTTAATTGTCCAAAATTTTGAATGGGCAAAACATAGGCAAGGTTTAAACTTGCAACGGTTCCTTCTGAAGCAATGAAATAAGCGGGAGTTAAACCATTTCCTCCCATCAAAGTCATATCATTATTCACACCATCAGGATTTTCAGCATCATATTGATAATGAATCACTGAGCTTTGTAAATTAAAGCGTTTGTAATTGTTATCAGTATGCACACCCAACGCATAATACTGACCATTTTTATCCGTCAATTTATTGTGCAATTGCGCGAATGCACCTGAAACGCCAAACTCTTGCTGACCAAATGCTGTTTTTAGCTTGCGAACAATACGCGTATTAAATTGATGACGCTTTTCATTTTGATAATTTTTTTGTGTAGGGAAAGCATTATCGGCGAGATCATCATATGTGGCACTCTCTGGTGAATAACGCAAATTAGTTGCCAACATTTCAGGATAATATCCCAATTTAATATCCCAATCTGTGTTATGAAAATTCCAATTCATCCCTGGCGCACTGTTATTGCCATAACCTAAAAAGAAAGGGATATGGTTGAGCCAACCATTTTGAGTATAAGGATAAATGGTAAAAGGTTTATAGACAAAACCTGCCTCTAAACTCTTATTTTCATCAAAGTTATACCCAACATAAGCTTTCTCAATCGATCGTTTCTCTTGATCTTGAAAGATATAAGATGCATTGAGATAAGCATCATCAAATTTACCCGTAAGTGTAATTTTAAAAATGTCGAAATAGAGCTTACCAAAACCAACATTGGGACCATCCCAACTTTCATAACGATGATTAAAACGTATCACACCATCTAGCTTTAAGGTTTCACTTTGATCTTCGCTTTTCCACTCAAGCGCTGTGTTTTGGGCAAAAGTGTGAGACATATAACCTAAAGATAATACGGCAGATAACGTGACTATAGATGCATTTTTCATAGCTGATTCCTTCAATTTTTTACCAACGATCCTGTTGGTTTTCTTGTTTTACCTGTAAAACATAGTTTTTATTGATTTTTATGCAAAAAAAATAATCCTCCTTGTGAAATCAATGAACATCTGAATCTCTTGTGATAGCTTTTTCAGATGTTCATCTAAAAATTAATACAATTTCTTTTGTGGTGGTCCTGCAAAGTTCAGTGGTCCAATCGACTTCATATCCAGTTCAATCACACTTGGACCTTGAAAATCAACGGCTTGCTGAATGACTGTGTTAAATTCATCAGCACTGCCGACTTTCCAGCTTTTGACTCCCATTGCTTCTCCTAAAGCTTGATAGTCAGGGGTATGTAATTCATTAAAATATTGGCGTCCACCAAAGTAATTATTTTGGATACCTCGCATCACGCCATAACCACCATCATTCATGATCATCAGCACCATATTGGTATTTTCTTGTGCCATGGTGGCAATCTCACCGATACCCAACATCAAGCCGCCATCACCGACTAGACCAATCACTTTCTTGTCTGGATTGGCAATTGAAGCACCTATCGCAGTTGCTAGACCGAGACCAATGGCTCCTGCTAAAGAGTGAATATTGAGATTTGGTGCTTGTACTGGAAATAAACGGCTGCCCCAAGTACTGCCCGACATGGTGATATCTCGGACAAAAATACCATCTTGAGGTAATGCGGCACGTAAGTAATCACAAATCAGGGCATATTGATCTAACTGAGTACGTAAAGCATCTATTGCTGCCTGTTTTGCCTGAACAATGGCTTTATCGTATTCTGCATCTACTTTTGATACATCTGCTAAGCCAGCCACTACGCCTTGCAACACATGTTTAGCATCAGCACAGACAAAGTGACGTACAGTGTAATTACGCTGTTGTGCGACTGGATTAGCATCGATTTGGATAATATTGTCTGGAAACTGTACTGAATAAGTTTTCGTTTCATTACTGCGTAAACGCGAACCGACCACAACCAATAAATCAGCGTCTTTTAACAGTTGTTCAACTGCTGCTGAATTATGAAATGCTCCCAAACTACGAGGATGATCATCTGCCAATACACCACGTGCATGGGTAGACGACACAATAGGTATTCCCAAATCAGCAATGGCTTTAACTTCTTCCACACTTTTCAATGTCCCACCACCAATCCAAAATATCGGACGTTTGGCTTGTTTAACTTCCTGAACAATCAAATCGACCTCAACTTGTTCAGCCTGTGGTAATTCCAGGGCTTTTACTGGACCTAAGTTCAGTGGTAAATCGATTTCAGCCGCTTGTACATCTATAGGCAGTTCAACGCTGACAGGACCCATAGGTACAGTTGTTGCGACACGAATTGCTTCACGAATTACCCCTACAGCATTATCTGGACTGGTAATGCGGAATGCAGCTTTACTGGATGCTCGTAAAAAAGTCAGCTGATCTTTAGTTTCATGAATAAAACTGGCATCACGATCAAGATATTCACGTTCCACTTGCCCAGTAAGATGTAAAACTGGACTACCTGCATTCATTGCTTCGATCAATGATCCTACTGCATTTCCTGCCCCTGCGCCTGTACTGGTTAAGGCAACCCCTAAACCTTTAAAGCGAGCATGTCCATCTGCCATTGTCACCGCACCTGCTTCGCCACGAGCAGCGACAAAACGAATTTTTTCACGGCGTCCAACTGCATCAGCGATCGGTAAGTTGTGAATCGAGATAACACCGTAAATACTCTCGACTTGATGCGCCTCTAAAACTCGCGCGATTGCTTCACCTACATTTACACGTTCTGTCATTATTTGTTCCTCAAAAATTTTTTCATTCCATGAATAGATCAATCACACCAAGGATTTGGCTGTTCGCTTAATCCCATATAAATACTTTTTTGTTGCATATAAGACAAAATGCCTAAACGACCTTTTTCACGACCTATACCACTGTCTTTAAATCCGCCAAACGGTGCCGAAATCGAGAATTTTTTATAAGTATTGATCCAAACTGTCCCCACCTCTAAAGCACGAGCAATTTGCCACGCTTTACGATAATTTTCAGTCCAAATACCTGCGGCCAATCCAAAACAACTTGCATTGGCTTGGGTAATCAAATCAGCCTCATCGTCGTACTTGATGACGACTAACACGGGACCAAAAATCTCTTCCTGACAGGTTTGTGCAGCATTATCCAAACCCGTAATAATGGTCGGTAAGTAATAACTGCCTTTTGCCAACTCACCATCCGTCAACGCTTGACCACCTACTACGACTTGACCACCTTCTTGCTTGGCCAATTGGACATATGCATCCACAGATGCCAAATGCTTTTGATTAATTAAAGAACCGAGATGCACATCTGCAGTCTCAGGATGCCCTACACGTAAAGCTTTGGTAATTTCAATCAAGCGATTGAGAAACTGATCATAGATACTGCGATGAACAAATAACCGTGAACCTGCAATACACGCCTGTCCTGCCGAACTAAAAATACCGTAAGCCACCCCCTTAGCAGCCAATTCAATATCTGCATCTGGCAATACAATGGTCGGTGATTTGCCACCAAGTTCTAAAGAAGTGGTGATTAATTTCTCCGCAGCAAGATGTGCCAAATGACGACCCGTTGTTGTCCCCCCAGTAAATGAAATTTTACGTACCAATGGATGTTTTACGATTGCATCACCAATCACAGAACCACGCCCCACCAAAACGCTTAATAAGCCTTTGGGTAAGCCAGCTTGTTCAAAGATTTTGGCAAGTTCCAAAGCGATTAAAGAGGTTGCCTCTGCGGGTTTAAGAATGACTGCATTTCCAGCCGCTATTGCAGGGGCAAGTTTTTGCACCTCACTGGCGATCGGCGAATTCCACGGTGTGATCGCTGCAACAACACCCACAGGTTCATGCACACTCATGGTCATGAAATCTGCTGCACGTTGTGTTGTTAATTCATCATTTAACGTTTCACAAGCCGCCGCCACATAACGTGCTGTTGCAGCTGCACTCATGACCAAAGCACGCGTTTCAGTTAAAGGTTTACCATTGTCACGGGTTTGTAATTGGGCTAGTTCTTCGACACGTGCTTCAATGATCTCAGCCACTTTATATAAAATTCGTGCACGTTCATGCGGCATACTGTTGCGCCAACTTGGTTGTCGCCATGCTAAATCTGCTTTTTTGATTGCTTCATCAACATCATCCAAACTTGCAGTCGAAATTTCTGCATTTACAGATTGATCAGCTGGAAACACACTTTGGATAATATTGCCTTTGCCTAATCGCCATTCACCTGCGATATAAATTTGCTTTACCATGATCAAATCCTTTTATATCTGAATTGCTTCAACGCTGTTACGACATGCACGAATCACACTCAATGCAGCCAATGTTGAAGTTTTTGGATTACTTGCCAACGGCACACCCATCAATTCAATGGTCATTTCACCAAACATGCCTTCCGCTACAATGGTGTGTTTGTTCTTGTTGATATGCGGATCAACACTTAACTCAACCATAGTTTGATCCATTCCTAAGCCTGCAAGCGCAATCGTAGCTGCAACATTGGCATTGGCTGGAAACTTCAACGCCGCCTCTCTGGCTGTGCCTTTGAAAAACACAGTTGCTTGATTTACATGTTCAAGGTCAACCAACTGTTCTGCATAGCTACCACGCCAACTGTTTGGACTCTTACAGCCCTTATAGGTGACCTTTTCCAGCCCGCCTTCTTTGGCTGCTGAAATTCCATCAATTCCTGCAATTGCGCCTGCTAGTAAATGCAGATGTGCATGATGCTGCTCAGCCGTAAGTTTGAGTTGAGTCAAAAACTCGTTATCTGCCAAAGTTCCCACCGAAATCAAACCAATGGTCCAACCTTTTTCAAGTACTTTTTGTGCATGCTCTTTCACTGCTGCTTGCCCTGCCACTTCGATCACATAATCTGGTGTGCCATGACACTGATCAACTGAACTGATCACCTGTACATTGCTTGAAACAAGTGCCTGAACTTTTTCAACACTCCGTACAGGTACAACAATCCACTTGAGTTGTAATTCTTGAGGTAGATGGGCATACACTTCTGCGGCCATTGCGCCAAAACCAATCATCATCAACTGTTTCATGGAAATACCTTATAAATGTTTGTTAAAACCACCTGATACATCCAAAGCTGCACCTGTGGTATAAGACGCCAAAGGTGATGCCAGAAATACCAAAGCATGTGCAGGTTCTTCTGGCTTACCTAAGCGCTGCATGGGAATACCTCGGTTTTTTGCAATATCGCCTGTCCATTGTTCCCACGTTGCGTTTGCATCCGAACGGTTTTCGAAACGGCGTTTCCATTGCGCAGATTCCACCATGCCCAACAGAATCGAATTGACACGAATGCCGTATTGACTGAATTCATGAGCTAAAGAATGTGTTAGATTTAGTAAAGCTGCACGTGCAGATGAGGTTGCAATCATGTGAGGTTCTGGTTGTAACGCCAATAAGGAATTGACATTGGTAATCGAACCACATTGCGACTGTTTTAAATCATTTAAAAATGCGCGAACTGGATGTAATACACTGAAATATTTCAATTCAATTTCTTTCATCCAATCTTCATCTTGAGTATTCTCAAAAGTTGAAACACGCCCTTGACCCGCATTATTGATCAACATATCAACATTGCCGAGTTGCTGATTGACCTGTTGAGCAAATTGTTGAACATCATTTTTGTCTAGAACATTACAGATTTTGGTAAAAACTTCAGCATCTGGGTATTTTTCTAAAATAGAATTTTGCGAAGCTGTCAAACGTTGTTGGTCTCGACCACACCATGCCACTTTGGCGCCTTCAGCAACTAAAATTTCGACTGCAGCCAAACCAATCCCTGACGAGCCACCTGTGACAACTGCTACTTTTCCTTTTATGTGGAAGCTCATATCCATATCTCTCGTTTAAATCTTAATTGACTGATAAAACAATATTGTTGAACTGTTCAGGTTGATCGACATAACTCAGATGACCTGCATCTGTAATGAGATGGTAACTACCCAATTGCATCTCTAGGTTGAGTTCTTTGATTGCTTTTGCAGGAGTTATTTCATCTTTATCACCGGCAATCACTGCACAAGGAACATTTATTGCTGTTAAATAATTTCTGATTTCATCATAAGCAAGCAAATAAGAGGCTCGAGTGAAACCATCTAAACTGAGATGGCTCATCACTTCATTCACCAAAGCTAAAGCCTGATCATCTTGTTTATAAATCAAATACGGTCCACGACATGCCGCCATACCTGCATTACCCAATGTTTTCAACATATTCGGACGTTTTTGATAAACTTGAGTTTTCACATCTTCACTCGAACGTTGATAGCCTTGCGCTGGATTAGCCAGAATCAAGGCACTCACCCGCTCAGGATAAAGATGAACAAAAGCACTGGCCTGTAAAGCGCCAAGGGAGTGACCAATCAAAATTGCCTTAGAAATATTTAAAGCGTCCAACAAGCCAAATAAACGTTGCGCATAATCTGTTGCATTCGGTTGAGACGTATTTAAACCCGCTGATTGACCATAACCTGGCGCATCCCAAGCAATCACATGAAAATAACGACTGAGTACATCAAGCTGATTGATCCAAGATGCTGAACCTGAGCTAATGCCATGTAGTAAAACCAAGTACTGCCCTTGTCCCGCCTCGCGGTAAGCTTGCACATCATCCTTGACGATTACGGTTTTAACTGGATATTTGGCTAATACATCAATCAGTGTCATCATTTCATTCCTTATATCGGTATCCGATCAAACGATTAACGTTTGATTTGAGACAATGGATGCTCAGGTGGATAGTTTGGAATCGTCGGTTTTCCAGTACCTAACATGACGCACATCAAGGCATCTTCTTCACCAGGATTAAATAAACCACGATAGATTCCCGGTGGAATTGAAATTAGATCACGCTCTTTCAACTTGGTTTGGAATTTCTCACCGTTATGCTCAATGAACAGATCAATCTCACCACGTAGCATGAAAAACACTTCCTCCACATCATGATGAATGTGCAAAGGGCCTTCACACTGAGGCGGGAGCACCATGGTAGAAAACGTAAAGTTTTCGGCTGGAACAGTATTATTGTCATTGGCAACTCCTGTTGCCCCTGTCCCCATATAGCGCATTTGCGCGCGACGATATTTCGGGTCATAGTCAGCTTGAAACTTCAAAGCATCAAAATCATATTTGCGTGTTTCAAAACGGGCAATTCGTGTATTTAACCAATCTTCTAAACTTGTACCGTTCGGTTGAGTCCATGTTTCAAATTGTTGAGTAGTCATTTTTAACTCCTGAATATCTTTGATTAATAACGTTTCAATAAAGGAAGCAAGAAGAATGATCCAATCACGGCAACTGCTGCTAAAAAGGTAATTCCTAAATTAAAACTATGGGTTTGCATTACAATGTAGCCAATCAAAACAGGTGCGATTGCACTGGCAAAATTACCTAGACCATTGAAAATCCCACCTGCTGTTGCGCCCACATCCGCTGTAGTCACTCGAGCGAGTAATGCAAATACTGCAGCGACACCAAAGCCCCACGCCATGGCACTTAAAGACATCGCTGCGATGACTAAAATTGGATTGGTCATAATGACCATGACATACATAAAGATTCCCGCGACCAGTAAGCCACTAAAGACTTGGATAGCACGGCGTCCTAGCTTGTCGGAAAGAAATGCACCAATCACTTCGCCCAGTAACATGGCAATAAATGGGAAGCTGGAATAAACCCCAAACTCTTTAAGATTAAAGCCCTTGTCTTGAATCAAATAAGACGGTACCCAACTGTTTAAGCCCCACAAATAAGTCATCAATGCAATATTGAAAATACACACCAACCAAAATGAACTGTTCTGCAACAACGACTTGGTGTTTTGAATATGTCCTTTAAAGTTGATACGTTTATTGGTTGACTCCAACTCAATGGTTTTCTTCAGTTGTAAATTACGCAGCCCAAATACAATGGCCAGTAATGCAATTACAGTTAATCCTGCCATGACAAAGAATGTTGTATGCCAATCATCATGTGCAAGCACAGCCGCAGTAATTGGGAAACCTAAGAATGCTCCAATGGGCGTACCCAGTAAAAACATGGTCGATGCACGAGCTTGCTGATGATCTGTATAAGTTTGTTTTACGATCGTATAAGCAAGTGCAAACAATGGACCTTCTGCCAAACCCAACAAAACACGTAAAATCAACATGCCTGTATAGTTGGTGGTAAAGCCCATACAGAACATCAGCAAACCCCAAGATGCAACACTCCAAAACAACATTTTCTTGGGATTAAAAATATCGCCCAAAAAACTTAAAAATACAGATGAAAATCCATAAGCCAGCAAAAAACTGGTCATGAGCCATCCCAGTTTTGCTTTATCTTCAGCAATCCCCATTGCACCTTGAAAGTGAGGGTCAGCAAATAACACCGCGATACTAATTTTGTCGAAGAATGCCAGAACGACACATACCATCAGGACAAAAGCAGGAACCCAATGCTTTAATCCATTTTTCTCTTCATTACTCATATTTCATTCCTTCGATTGAGTCATGAACCGTACTTAATGCCTATGGTTTTAATTTCATGACATTAAATTCAGGGTCTGCTAATAATTTTGGGTCTAATACAGTTCCAGATTGCATCCAGCGCTTTGCCAATTTGACCAATTTTGCATCGTTGACTGCGACCATATTCAATAAACGATGTTGTTGATCAAGATACAAATAACTGCACTGTTCAGCTGAACTCTGTCGCAATACAATATGCTGAGGGCTCTCTGGCTGATAAGTCCCTAAAACCTGAATATTGAAGTGGTACTGATCTGACCATAACCATGGGATATCGGTATATTCCGTTTCAATGCCCAACATTGATTTCGCTGCTGCAATCGCTTGGTTTTGAGCATTTGCCCAAGACTGAATGCAATATCCCAAGCTTGGATGGATCGCGACATCACCCGCAGCGTAAATATCCTGATCTGAGGTTTGACCGAAACCGTTCACCACGATGCCATCTTTAACGTCCAAACCCGCACTCACACCCAGCTCTTTTGCAATCTCTGCACCAGCACCCACCACGACGCAATCAAACAGTTCACTGCCATGTGGATGATTTAGCACTTCGACTTGCTTTAGTCCTGCTTCAACCAAATGTAGATTTTGGCTGTTTAAGTGAATCTGAGTGCCTTGCTGTTCATGTAAGTTTTTTAGAAATTGTGATACTTTTGGACTCACACTACGTGCGCAAAGGCGATCACCATATTCAAAGATATGTACTTCTTTACCTTGTTGACGAGCAGTCGCTGCGATCTCTAAGCCAATCCAACCTCCGCCAATCACAGCTAATTTTTGTGTCTGATCTAAAATGCCTGATAATCGTTCACAATCTTGGACATTGCGTAAAGTCACCACATTAGGAATAAATTGCCATGAATTGACAGGAACGCGAGCTCGACTTCCTGTAGCAATCAATAATTTGTCATAGGGTAAAATTTCACCACTATCTAAAACTACATTTTTCTGCTGGCGATCCACATGTGTCGCAATCGCAGGCTTATGCCATTGAATATTAAAGTCCTGAACCTGTTCAGGAGAAAATAGATGCAGGCTTTCATAGCTGGCTTGTCTTGATAACACCTGTTTTGACAGGGGTGGACGTTCGTAAAATACACGGTCTTCATTTGAAACCACATGAATCTCACCTGAATATCCATTTTGACGCAGTGTACTGACAGCCCAACCTGCGGCTTGTCCTGCACCCACGATCACCACTCTTTGCATAGCTTATGCTCTCAATTCAGGCGTGTTTTACACAGGTTTAACTTGTCTACGGGTCTGATCATCCAAACCACCTTCAATGGCCCATTCGGTGAACAGTTCTAGGCGATGCTCTTCCACGCGTGGCTGCCATTCTTCCGTCAAATAATCATCATTGGTGTAATATTCAAATGCTCCACCCAAAGGTGAGTTGACGTACCAAAAATAAGCCGAAGAAATTGGATGACGACCCGGACCAATAAAAGTTGACCATTCAGAACGGTTCATGTTTAAGCCACCACCGATCACTTCATGAATATCACGTACGACAAATGCGACATGATTAAGCCCAGCAGGTTTATTCGGTACTGATAGCAAGAACAAATCATGGTGATAACCTTGACCGCGACAACGTAGAAAGGCTCCACGATTGCGATAGGCATCTGATAAGAAAAAACCGATCTTTTCGATATAGAAGGACTCTGTTTTTTCTAAGTCAGGAGTAAAAAACACCACGTGACCAATCGCAACAGGCTGTCCTTTTTGATATACAGGACTTGCTGCATTTACTCGATTGATACTGCCGTATTGGTTAATTCCTTCTGTTTTTAATGCCGGTAAGTCATGAGTAAAACTTTGCTGAAAGCGAATGGTCATGCCATTTGGATCAAGACATTGCAGCATACCAGCAGACTCTTGATAGCCTTCTACATCTTTTAGACGCAGCGATAAATCAGATAAATCCTGGGGGTTCTCAACTCCCCAAGTCACTTCTCGCAAGGTTGAACCAGTTTCAATCGCCTGTGGCAAACGTAAATCATCGCAGTCAAATAGATAAATCTTGCTCGCATTTTGGGTTTGATAAAGATCGGTTCCATCGATATCCGACTCGATTTTTTGGAGACCAAAGTCTGCCAAAAACTTATTCGAAGCAACTCTGTCTTCTACACCAAATTTTAAAATTTCAATCCCTGTAATCATCGGATACCTCTTCAATTAAAGACAAAGCCACCATTGACTGGAATATTTTGCCCAGTCACAAATGAGGACAAATCAGACAGTAAATATAGTGCTGTTCCATTTAAATCTTGTGGTAACTGCTGTCGTTGTATTGCTCGACCATTGACATATAAATCGTGGCGTTGTTGTGGGACATATGCTGTGGCCTCAACCAAGGTTAGACCTGGAGACAAGGTATTGACACAGATATTGAACTGCCCGAGTTCCCTTGCCATAGAACGGGTCATCGCAATTAATGCGCCTTTGCTCGCCACATAAGCCATCAAATTTGGCGCACCCCATAAAGCGGTGTCTGAAGCAACATGGATCACTTTGCCAGTGGCTGACTGTTTGAGATATGGCACACACGCCTTAGTTACCAACCAAGTGCCTTTAACATTGATGTTCATGACTCGATCCCAAAGCTCCATGTCATAATCCATCATGTCCTTCCCACCAACATTGGTTGCAAGTGCAGCACAATTAACCAAACCATCGAGTCCAGATAATCGGGCAACAGCTTGTTCAACAGCTTGTTGAATTGAAATGTTATCTGCCAAGTCAATCGTGACAGCATCCACATCAAGCCCTTTGGCTTTTAATGCCTTCGCCTCTTCAGCAAGCAGGTCTGTCAAAATATCTGCCATAACCACTTGGGCACCTGCTTCCGCAATAGCTTGGGCAAAGTCTCGCCCCAAACCTCTGGCTGCGCCTGTGACAAGGACTTTTTTACCTTGCAGCAATGCCATGTTAACCATGCGCTTCTTCCTGCAACTCAATACGATTTGCACTTTTTAAATTGGCAATTTTCTTTAATTGCTTTTCCGCTTCTTTTTTCATTAAACGACGCAGACGAGATAGCCCAACATCATGCTGATAAAGAAATTCCTGCTGACGTGCGTGTGGCGCAAGGTTTTCTAAAATAATGCGATCTTGCTCAAGCACATCCCAATGCAATTTTTCTAAATGGTTGCGGTATAAGAAACGCCAAACATTACGCTGCCAACCACTCACTTTACGACAACGCCAAAAAAACACACGAGTGTTGTCGGCATCGATTGGCGTAGCATAGCCAACAATCCAAAACTCTCCGCCGGGTCCAAAGTCTTTACGATAAGGTATCGACAAGCGCAACCAGCTTGCTCCAGTATTGGCATATTCAACCCAATCAAAGTTCACACCGACTTGACCTTCTTTTTCAAAAACAAAGCCATGTTCTGTTGAACGGTGTTTCATTTCCGCAGTGCGGTCGCCTTCAGCCATTGAATGCGAAGTACAATGTAAATAACTGCCATGCATAGGGTCCATCACGTTATCGATGGCATATTGATGATTGACTTTCCAATCTGCCTGACACAAAAATGAACTCCATGCCTCACTGGCCAATTGTTCTGGAAATTCAAGTGGCTTTGCTGGTTCTTTGGCATCAATACCAAACCACATAAAAATCGCACCATGCTGTTCAATCACTGGATAGCTTTTGACGCAACTGGTGCCTTTCATTGGACATTCATGCACTGCGGGTACATCTTCAACAACACCATCATGGCGGACTTCGACACCGTGATACCAACAAGCCACACGATTGCCCAAATTCCAGCCCAAAGAGAGGCGAGCGCCACGATGTGGACAGCGATCCTCTAAGGCATGTACTTGGCCCTGATCATCACGCCACACCACAATGTTTTCGCCCAAGCGTGTAATTCCAACAGGATTAGCTGCAACTTCCCAACTGGCTAAAACAGGATGCCATTGATCACGTAGACCTAAATCTAAATACTCTTCCACACTTGGTGTTACTGATACTGCTGCATTCATCTCTTTTCTTCCTTGAATCAATAACCTAAACGTTGCATTTCGTCTGAGAATGTTTCAGACGTCCATGCTTCACCAGATTCACAGCGAAAACCTTGCTGATTTAAAGATTGGACAAGCTCATCTAGCTCAGTGATCCCTGATGAAAAAGCTTGAATTAAGTATTGAACAAAATCCTGTTCATAGACCGTGGGCGCTTTATAACGGGTTTGCCACACCAATAATTCAGGTTGCCCTGGGATTTGAATATTGTTTATTCCTGCTTCAGTTGCTGGCGTGGCATGAATCCAGTTCGCGAGCTTCTCATTAAATGTATTCATGAGATTCCATCCTTCTTAATGAAACTTATAGTTGAATTTGGACATCCTGCCCTTCAATCCGCACGGGATAAGTGCATAAATCACGACATCCCGGACCACTTTTTAACTCACCAGTGGGTATATCAAAAATCGCCTCATGCAATGGACATTCCACAGTCTGATCTTCAATAAAACCTTCTGTTAATAAAGCGAAGGCATGCGGACAAACATTTTCGATTGCAAAATATTGATCATCGATGAAAAACACACCAATTTTTTTACCGTCGACATCAATGGCTTTAGGCTCATCTTCGGTAATGTCATCTTGCTGACAAACTGAGATCCAACTCATTTTTGCATCCTTAATTTGTTTTATATATAAAACTTAATTTAGCATTTAAAACATAATAAATAGCATAAGCTTTGATCATTTTAATTGTCAATTTTTATATTTTGTTAATTATCAATGGATTAATAAAAAATCACATTTTTGTAAGTTTTTTAATGAAAAAAATGTTTTATATATAAACATTGAGATAAAAAATTTGCTGATTAAAATACAACAGTTCCTTTTAGAGGAATTTCATGATGAACACAGGTTAACTTAACAATGAATTCAACAACGACAGATGTTCTTTTAGAGCAAAACACGGAATCCAATACCGATGAGCGCTATTTAGTACCCGGTTTGGTACGTGGATTAGCCATATTAAAATTATTTGATCAGCACCATCAGGAAATGACCATTTCTGAAATTGCAGAGAAATTAGATGTCAATCGTTCAAGTGCTTTTCGTTTAATTCACACACTTGAGTTTTGTGGTTATTTAAGAAAAATGTCGCAAAAAACGTATGCCTTAAATAGCAATGTGATGGAGTTGGGTTTTAATAGCCTCTCAAAATCCTCACTCACCGATATTGCTGCACCTATTATGCGAGAGTTGCGCGATAAAATTAAAATAGCGGTACATCTATCAATTTTAGAAGGTACTGATATTGTGTTTACCAGCAATGTTCAATCGATCGGTTCATTTACCAGTAATGTCCATATCGGAACCCGTTGGCATGCGCATGCCACGGTCATTGGACAATTATTACTTTCTCGTTTGCCTGAGTCTGAAGTGATCAAACGTTATGAACATTTTAACGATTGGAAAGTCTACTCTGATCGAACGCCTCAAAATTTGGCAGCACTATTAGAGCGTTTAAAATACGTTCGCAGTCAAAGCTTTATGATTAGTTGGGGACACTTTAATACCGATATGGCCGCCAGCGCTGCACCGATTTATAATCAAGCCACACAAGAAATCGCTGCCGTGCTTTCAGTCAGTTGCCCACTCAGCACCTATTCAGAAGATGTATTTAAAAATGAAATCTCTCAAGATGTCGTGGACTATGCAGATAAAATTTCAAAGTTCATTTATATGCAATAGCAGTTATCTTTACTCAACCACATCCATTTTATGTCGTGGTGTGTAATTCATTGTGTGGATTAAATGAGCTGAAAGTGTCAACGAACATTATTGTTAAATGCGATCTGGGCATTCTATTGGATAAGAATAGGAATGCCCTAATGGTAAAATGACAATTGTTATGCTTACTTAGAATCTTATTATTGAATGGTTTTGGCATTCAGACAGAATTCGTATGACCTATCACCAAGACAGTCACGATAATGGCGACATACCAAGCACGATTTAAATTCAATCCCTTTTACAAACATTCTTAGTTGGCTGATTGGAAAAAACTTTTTTTGCAAAACTAAAGGCATCTTCTTGAGATGCAGGAATGACTGAACGATGTGTTTCTCCTGAATACTCGTGATATTCAACTGTTGCGCCACGAGAGCAAAAACTCGAAATCATCGCTTTAGTTGTCGGTGGCGTGACTGTGGTTTCATCCTGTGTGCCCTGAATAATGGTTACAGGGACTTTCATGGTCAATCGTGATGGATCTTGAGCTGTTTTCAAAAAATCAGTAACTTTGTCATAATCAGCACCCGCGTTTAAATATTGCCCAGCTTGCAACTGTTTTAATTTAAACAAAGGTGCAAGACATTGTGTCTTTGCTGCTTCAACTTGTGGTTTCATGGGTGCTTTCAGCAACTTATCCAAATCTATACTTGGATCTACAATATTTGCACCAAGCACTGTGACTGATAAAAATGGTTGGGCATGAACTACGCCACCATTCACAGCATTGTCCATGAATTTTAGAATCCCTGGTCCTACAGGTGCAATTGCGATCGCACCTTTCAAGGGATATTTCCCACCCGCTTGTTGAGTGAGCCCGGCAACCCACAAAGCCGCACCACCGCCTTCACTGTGTCCTACGACAATCCATTCATTGCTGAGTTGATTAGAATACCGATGTGCAGCGGTCACTATATCCGTCAAAGCAGCAGCATTGCTTTTTCCATCCAATAATGGACGATGCCCTACAGAACCACCCCAACCTTCATAATCTGTTTGCAAGACGACATAACCACGTTTTAACCATTCATTGAGATATGCATCACGTGTTGCATTTACGGCTTGAGAAGGCATACATTGCGCAGCAAATCCGGTTGTGCCACTGCCCCAACTCACCACAGGATAGCCCCCTTGAGGAACAGGTGTTTTCGGCAATGTCATGAGACCATTCACTGTTGTCGCTTTGCCATTAAATGAGCTTGTTGTATATGAAATCTGCACACGTTTTGCGGCGTCTGGTAATGTAGAAATATCTATATCTTGCTGAACAGATATTAATTTTCCTGTAGTCGCATTTTGACTGCTGTCCGTATTCATACAAGCACCGAGTAACAATGATGATGTCAATAGACCTCCGATCACCATTATCTTGCTTTTCAATGTTTGATAATTCAGAAAAATCATTATTTCCCCTACACGTTTATATTTCCTTTTCATCTCATATTTCCCTAGTTTGCTGGCTGATGTTTATCGTGCTTTAGTTTTAATTTGTTTTATATGCAAAACTATTTTTTACATACAAACAATTCAATTTATATCAGTCTAGAGCAATAGATTCAAACCGTTTTATTCAGACATCATTTGAGATAATTTTTTATTTATGTGATTTTTACTAAGATTGATCGATTGCTATATCTTCAAATCAACTGCCCACACCTGCATCAAAAATGTCAAAAAACTTCTAAATTTATCGTTTAAATAAGACTGAATAAAATCTTGATCAGGTTTAAAATTTTAATGAAAAAGAAAAAATAGCTTGAGATTGATTAAAAAAGTAAAGTAAGACTTATAGCCATAGATCACCTGTTGCTGCATTTAAATTGAGTCATTTCATTTCATGATAATTTTCAAGCATTTTAGCATCATATTTTAAACTCAATTTTTCAGACTTATTCGTCTGTTTCATCATGTCAATGAGCCGTCATAAAGATGACACTCAGTTGTCACAAGCGCTGTTTATGGTGTGGGCATCTTTAATTATGGATGAACCAGATGCTAAAAAACTCAAAGCAATTGCGCGCGTATTTTTATATTTTTCCCATTCTACTGCTGCTTACTGCTTGTAACGATTCCAATGATGATCATTCTACGGCTCAACCTGATGGTTCCAAAAAACCTGTTATGCGTTGTGCACCATAAGTCTTAAATATAAACATTTAATTAGGAGAAATATTGTGATTGATCGTCGTCAGTTTTTAGCAAATACCCTTAAAACAGGTTTTGGGGCAGCAACTTTATCAGCCTTTCCAGCCAGTATTCAAAAAGCACTCGCTATTCCCGCCAACAATAAAACCGGAACTATTCAAGACGTTGAACATGTCGTCATCCTGATGCAGGAAAACCGTTCATTTGACCATTATTTTGGGACACTTAAAGGCGTTCGGGGCTTTGCAGACCGTATCACTATACCTGTACAAAATGGGCGTAGCGTTTGGCAGCAACAACGAAGTAATGGTGCACTACTTACCCCGTTCCACTTGGATGGTTCAAGTAATAATGCTCAACGTGCACCGGGAACAAACCACACATGGGTGGATAGTCAAAAGGCATGGGACAATGGGCGTATGTCCAACTGGCCAACCTACAAAACTGATTATGCGATGGGTTATTTCAAAGAACAAGAAATTCCATATCAGTTTGCCTTGGCAAATGCCTTTACCATTTGTGATGCTTATCATTGCTCCATGCATACGGGTACAGATGCCAATCGCTCATTTCATTTAACTGGAACCAACGGCGCAGTACCGACCAGCACTGCCTTCGTAAATAACGAATGGGATTGGATTGATGGTGATCCGAAAAATGTGGATATTGGTTATACATGGAAAACTTATGCTGAACGCTTAGAAGAGGCTGGAGTCAATTGGATTTGTTATCAAAACATGCCAGATGAATGGGGAGATAACATGTTAGGTGCATTCCGTACCTTTAAAAAAGCCAATATTGATTCTGGTTATCCTGTTTCAAGTGGTGGTGCACCTAATAGCCCATACAATGCCGCAGCACAGAAACTACCATATAAAGCCTATGATGCCAGTAAGGACAATGCGAAAAATCCACTGTATAAAGGGATCGCTAACACATTACCTGGCAATAAACCTGAAGAGTTTTTAGATGCATTTAAAAATGACATTAAAACAGGAAAATTACCCCAAGTTTCATGGATCAATGCCCCTTCAATTTATTGCGAGCACCCTGGACCATCAAGCCCAGTACAAGGTTCATGGTTTATTCAAGAAATATTAGATGCTTTGACTGCGGTACCAGAGGTTTGGAGTAAGACCGTCTTTCTGATCAATTTTGATGAAAATGATGGTTATTTTGACCATGTACCATCGCCATCTGCTCCAGCATTACTTACAGATAACACCTATGCAGGTAA
Organism: Acinetobacter sp. Tol 5; assembly: GCF_019702905.1. Classification (NCBI taxonomy): domain Bacteria; kingdom Pseudomonadati; phylum Pseudomonadota; class Gammaproteobacteria; order Moraxellales; family Moraxellaceae; genus Acinetobacter; species Acinetobacter sp. Tol 5. The sequence continues at coordinate 2,894,685 of NZ_AP024708.1, forward strand.
ATCTACACTTAGCCAAACCGATATGCAGTATGAATACTATGTTCATGATGCACCTCTCGGTAGTAGTGGTCAGCCTAAAAAAGACAATGGCGTTTATGGACCTGGACCTCGAGTACCTTTGTTTGTGATTTCTCCGTGGAGCCGTGGTGGCATTGTTAACTCACAAGTCTTCGACCATACTTCGGTATTGATGTTTTTAGAAAAACGTTTTGGGGTCAAAGAAACCAATATTAGCCCATACCGTCGTGCGATCTGTGGGGATTTGACCACAGCATTTAACTTTAAAACACCTAATGAAGATGTATTGCCTGAATTAAATGGTAAACAAACTCGTGAACAAGCAGATCAATTACGATCAGCACAACAAAAATTACCCAATGTGCCAATCCCAACCAATTTACAACTTCCAATTCAAGCCAGTGGTATTCGTCGTTCAAAAGCTTTGCCTTATGAATTACATACCAGTGCACGTTGTCAAAGTGATGGAACAGTAAAACTTTTGTTTACAAACACAGGAACCCAAGGTGCAGTTTTTCATGTGTATGACAAATTAAATCTAAGCCGTATTCCACGTCGCTATATCATCGAAGCAGGTAAAACTTTGGATGATGTCTGGAATGTCAAAAAGGACAATCAAGGTCTCTATGATCTTTGGGTCATGGGGCCAAATGGTTTTCACCGTCATTTCAAAGGTGATTTGAATCGAAATCAAGATTTGCAGATCAATCCTGAAATCCGTGTTTGTTATGATATTGCTAATGGCAATGTTTATGTCGATCTGAACAATACGGGTGCTAAAGATACTGAGTTTGTGATTACCCCAGTGGTTTATCGAACTGATTCGCCTTTAAAAATCACGGTAAAAGCAGGTCAAACTTCAACTCAACACTGGGAATTAAAAGATGCTTGGCAATGGTATGATTTTGCTGTGACCTGTAGTCAAGATGCCAAGTTTTATCGCCGTTTTGCAGGGCGAGTGGAAACTGGCGAAGATTCTATAAGTGATCCTGCAATGGTCTAAATACTCAGGGCTGATCCCCATTTGATTCATCAAAAAGCCGTTTAATTTTAATCAACTAAACGGCTTTTTTATTATTAAATAAGTTATTGCTCTTGGCTCAAGTTTTTCATATCGCTTGATTATTTTTGAGTCAAGATATTCTCTGTCTATTCAGACCATATTTCAATTCAACGCTCGGATAAATCAACGACAAGTTTGTCATTTGATTTATCCCTCAAGTCACGATAATGTATTGATTATTAATTTATAGCTAAACCATTCTTATCTTATTTTTAACCAATGTTGTTGATCAATTAAAAACAATCATTAAGAAAGTATTAACAAGCGAATTTATTTGTAGAATGCAGTCATCTACCGAGGAAATCTCATGTTTGTCGTATTAGTTGAAGATGATCCCTACATTGCTCAAAGCATATTGGCTGCACTAGATTATTTAAACATTTCAGTTGAACATGCACGAACAGCTCGTGAAGCTGATTATTTTATCCGTCAAAGTTCAGTAGACCTGTGTTTATTGGATTTGGGGCTTCCAGACCAAGATGGCTTAGAATTACTTGCATCATGGCGAAAAGATCAAATTCATATCCCTGTTCTAGTCTTAACCGCACGCAATCGAACTCAACAATGCATTGAGACATTAAATGCTGGTGCCGATGATTACCTCACTAAGCCTTTTGATTTAAATGAGCTTATTGCGCGAATATTGGCATTGTCACGCCGCTATGCTGGCTATTCTTCCAATATATTACAGATGGGTGAGCTCAAAATTAACTGTGAGACACAAGAAGTTTTTTATCAAAATCAATTATTAAGCTTGTCTCGACGTGAATACAGTTTGCTTGAAATCTTTATGCTCTATCCAAATCAAATTTTAAAAAATGAACAACTGATTGATAAAATTTACGGCTTTCAAGATTCTATAGAAAGTAACGCAATCTCAGTTCATATCCATCATCTAAGACAGAAAATTCATAGCAATATTATTCAAACCGTTCGAGGGGTCGGCTATATCTTAAAAAATCCGGAGCAAAGCAAGTGAAAGGATACAGTCTCAAATGGAGGCTCGTGGTCAGTATTACTGTTATCTTTGTATTACTGTGGTCATTTGTTTTCTTTTGGCTTTATTTTGATTTAGCCAAACGTTTACAAAACACCTTAGATGAACGTTTATCAGCCTCAGCACATATGGTGATCCGTTTAGTCCAACAGCTCCCTCTACAAGACATTCATTCAGCACTCCAACATGAAACTCAGGATATTAATCATCCAAATCTGATCGCCTGTGAGGTCTCGGTTTTTAGCTCAAATATTGCCGTTGAACAAAAAATCGTGGCTCGAACTCGTGGTGCGCCAGAAAATCTACAGACACAAAAAACTGGTTTTAGTACATGGCGTTATCAGAATACAGAATGGCGCAGTTATGTCATTCAAAAAGGCAATATTCAGGTGGTAACTGCTGAAAAACTACAACTACGCCACTCATTGCTCAAACAAATTTTACAATCCGTTTTGATCCCACTGATCGCTACACTCTTTTTATGTATTCTGTTGATTTTATGGATTATGCGAGTGGAATTTCGTCCGCTACAAAATATTTCCAATACCTTGATTAAGAAAAAACAGAATTTATCGGAATCCGCCCTCTATTTGATTGAATTGAAGTCACAAAATACTCCCAAAGAAATCCAGCCATTTGTGGACAATTTATTTGATTTAATTCAACAACTTCATAAAAGTCTTGAAAATGAAAAGAGTTTTACCGCATTCGCTGCACATGAGTTGCGTAGTCCATTGACCGCAATCAAAACACACGTTCAACTGAGTAAACTCATGTTAGCTCAGTCTCAAATGACAGATCATGCGGCATTTAAAAACCTTGAACAAGCAGAACATAGTATTAATCGCTATGAACAACTATTAAAACAACTGTTATTGCTCAGTCAGATGGAGGCTATGACTTTACAAGCATTTCAGCCTGTCTCTACAGATATTGGTCAAAGTTTAAAGCAAGTTATGCTTGAACTTGAGTCGAACTACCCTGAAATCAGAAACAATTTAAACCTGACTATAGCGGTTGAGCAAACTATTCAAATTCCTGAAACTGAGTTGAATATCATCTTAAAAAATTTGATTGAAAATGCATATATTCATTCAAATTCTCAGCAAACAATTGAAATTCAATTAATAAAAGGTAAATTGATGATCATTGATCATGGTATCGGACTCGCTGACAATGAACTAACTTTATTAACACAAAGATTTTGGCGTAAATCGTCGCAAAATAATGGGCATGGATTGGGCTTATCTTTGGTTAAATTGATCCTTGAACGCTACGGTTACTCCATTCAATTTAGTCACAACCAACCACAAGGTTTAAAAGTCACCATCTATCTCGATAAAAGGCTCTAAAATAAACTCTTGGCATTTTTAAAAGCGTCATTTAATTCGATACATTAAAATCCGTGAAGATGTTTTCATTTGCGGAATAATTGACATTAAAGTAGTTAAAATAATGCCCATTCGACGCCAACCTTTAAACTGATTAAATAAATAAGTCTGCCCATATTTGAGTTTAGGATGCCAAGCTTCAATCGCTTTGTCGTCATCTAGACCAAACTTAAAAGTTGCTTTGGTTTTACTCACAGTGTCATGTAATGATGATTTGGTGCTCATCCATTGATTCAGCATATCAAAATGTACTTCTGCCCCTGAAAAACGTTCTGCCAAACCGATAAGAACTTGTTTATTTTGTGCTTCATTAAAATACATTAACACCCCTTCTATGACGAACATAAAGTCTCCTTGAGGGTGATCTTGTTTCAATTGATCCATCCATGTTGTTGTGAGCATGGAACTGGCAATTAAATGTTCATTTTCTTGTGGTGATAACAGTTTCTTTCGTTGTTCTATCACTTCATCGAGATCGAGTTGATAAAATTGTGCTTGCTGAGCACTTTCACCAATACGTTGAAGGCGTGTGTCTAATCCGCACCCAACAAAAACAACTATTGGGTTTTGATGGCATTGAATAAATTGCTTCACCTTCTGATCAAAATGATTAGAGCGAATTGCAACCCCAACTGAACTTGCGGTTTTATTTTTGTATTTTGAAAAATCATAATCAATTTTTTCGACCAATTCACAAGCCGTTTGATCGTTGATCAGAGGAACTTGTTTTCGTGTTTCTACGGACTTTGCATACAATGTAATCAATAAAGTATCAGCAATTTCATCTTGTAAATTCAAGGCAATCTTATTCATTGTGCTTTCCTTATAAAATTAAATATCTTTTTTGAACTGATTGATGCTCACGTTCAAAAGGGAAAAATTCACAAAAACCAAGTCTCCCCCCCGACACACTGTTTTATTTCATTGATCAACATCATGAAAAGTTAGACATCATGCTAAGCCTAATGCAACATAAATGCAAATAAATATCATTATCATTTAATCATATTTTTTGAATGAGGAATCTACACATTTTCTTGATGTATTTCTTTTATTAACTGATGTTACGCAGTAACTCTAAAATTAAATTTTGGAGCTAGAAGAATATGGATACGCGAAAACGTCATCCGCAATTGCTTGAGGCAGGACTCCTTCTAATAAGTAAAGTTTCTGCGAAACTTTGAATATTTTGACGATAGTGAACGAGTTCTGCGGTGAGCAGCGATGTCGCTGCGCAAGATAGTTGCCCTTGCGGAGCTTTGCTCCTCATGCCAAAACAAAAGTACATCGAGCCGAAGGCTATTCCATAAATTTAAACTTTGGATGTAAGACTCCGTCGTGTAAATTTAGCTTTTTCTTTTTCACCTACTTAATTTAAATCAAGTGCGTAACATCAGTTATTAAATTTAGAAAAATTAATGGGCTTATTCATTTAAAGTAAGAAAAAATGCTGATCTTTTCATGGCAAAAATTGAATATGGATAATAATTTTATCCATATTCAATCAATGATAGTTTTTGATTGTTACGAAGCCCAATGAAAAAATATTGAGTTTTCCATCCAATCAAAATTTGAATGTATATGTTCCTAAAATACGGTTTTCTATAAAATCTGCGCCTGGAGTATTTCCTGCTCCGTATTTAATATCAGCACGAATATGCCGCCACTCAGCACCTAGACCTTTAAATTTTCCTTGTGGAACGATGTAACTAACAATCAGATTTTTTTCAGTTTCTTTATTGTCCTTTAATCCTGCTCGATAAATACCACTTCCATTTAAATAACGTAATGTCAGTTTCAAACCTGGAATTCCGTTGTCTTTAAAATCATAACTATATAAAGCATGCCAAGTGAATTCTTTGGCTTTATAGAAAGCAACCGATGACCACGTTTGTAAATAGCCTTGTGGAACAAAGCCATTTAACAAAGGAATATTATCTTCTCCTGAATTTTTCTGTATGCCTAAAGACAATGTATTTGCACCATTTTGCATAGTACTTTGCAAACTCTTGGATTGAGCATCAATCTTTCCAAAATAAGCATCACCATCCTCTTTGTAATTGAAATAGCGAGTTTCAACTTTAAATTTTGTTGCGCCTATTTGATTTGAATATGCTGCACTGACATAGTGTTGTTGATAAATATCTTCAAGTTGTCCAAACCAATAAGCACCATTCCAATGCGGTGTCAGCTTATAGTCCAAACCAATGAAATTTAATCCATCACTGCGTTTACGAGGATCTGTCGATGCTCCTAAAGTAAATTTCCTAAACTCGTCATCATCACGTGCATTGACATGCGTAAATCTACCGGCAGATAACTTTAAATTTTCAATGTCTTTGCTTTCCAACATTACACCAGCAAAAGTTGTGATCAGTTGGCGAGAGTCATCCATGAATAATACGGGCGTTTTTGGAAAAAGCTCACCAATTTTGAGTTCGGTATCCTGATATTTTAATTTTAAAGTCGCACCCAGTTTTAAATAATCTCGTGCCTGACGCCCTTCAGATTGATCATATTTAAAAATGGTATCTGATCGTTCGTCATAACGATCCCTCAGACGCAATGCATACTGCACACCTAAATCTAATCCAAACTGTACGGGTGTATTTGTATAGCCAGACTCAAAACGTCCCATCACAGCTTGTGACCAACTCCCAATATCTTTATTTGTACCTTCAATGTCCCGTTCCATATAGAAATTACGTAAATAAATACTTTTTTCACTATTTTCTAAAAAGTCTGCATGAGCAGCATGAACATTTAAGTAAGCTAAAGCGGTATAAAGTGCGATTTTTTGCACTTTATAAAATACATTTAATCTCAACATAGGAAATCCTTTCCTGAAAGCTTAAGTTTTTGTTTATTGCAACGATGGGACCTTTACCCCGTTGTTATCTCAATCCAGTTCACTTTAATAAATTAAATAAAAATCAGTGCTATATAATCTTTAAGTGTTTTGGCTTAAGCTTAAGTATTGGAATTATTAATGTAATTTTCCATATCATTAAAAGTATATTGTCATACCTTTTGCTAAATCCCCATCTCATCATCCATTTTGACAGGCACAACATACATCACTCAGCGATTAAAGCTAAAATACAACAAAGCTCCTACTCGCTGTATTTGACCTAGTACCCTTCGAATTGCAAGGGAATTCCTTCTTCTTCAAATACCTGTTTAACGCACTCTAACACTTTGGATAAATAAGGACTTTGATCCATATTTCTTACCGCTAAAGAAATCGGACTATATGCTTCCATATCTAATATTGGGATATAAACTAGATTTTTCATTCCAATATCACTGGCACTTTCAGGAATAATACATACCCCTTCACCCGATGAAACCAAACCTAATGCCATATGGATTTCACGAACTTCTATCATGTTTTTTGGCACTAAACCTAATTCAGTGAAAATAGATTGAATCAACGTAGAAAAATTAGGTTTTTGTGTTGCCGGATAAGAAAATATCGATTCATCAATAATTTGAGATAAATAAATCCCTTTATGGACATACTCAGTCAGATAATGATTTTTATGAATTGCTAATTTTAATTTTTCTTTGCGCAGTAAAATTCGTTTGATTGCAGGATCACTGATTCTCAAACGTCCAAAACCCAAATCAATTTTTCCAAGCTTCAAAGCTTCAATTTGATCTTTGGTTCCGTATTCGAGCAACTCAACCTGAATATCAGGATTATTTTGACGAAATAAGTAAATAATTTGTGGCAACAAAGCATACAGTAAAGAACTGACATAGCCGATCCGTATAATCATATTGATTGAACTGATACGCTTTGCCATAGATGTTGCTTGTGCAGTATGTGTAAGAATTTGCACAGCATGTTGATAAAAAAATTGACCTGCATCTGTTGTTCTTACGGGTCGAGAACCCCGTTCAAATAACAAAATACCCAGTTCTTCTTCTAACTTCTGAATTTGTCTACTTAAAGGTGGCTGAGCTATACATAACTTTTCCGCAGCTTTGGTAATACTCTGCTCTTCAACGACCGTGACAAAATAACGAAGATGTCTTAATTCCATTTAATTGCCCTGCTTTGTTGAATTTCCATAAGATACAAACCCAACAGTCACAAATATAAAATATATTGAGTAATCAGCTTGGTGTTTAAGCATGATCCAATCATCCTTCATGGAACATTAATAAAGTCACAACATCTCAACTTTAATCACACCAAAACTGAACAATCCCACTCAAAACTCGCTTAACTTATAGAACGCTCCATCTTTAATATTTAAAAACAACAGCTTTAAAATACAGATCTATAAATTTGATCTTTTTCTAGTCTCCAATGAATAAAAAATATTTGAGAGTCTGATTTATAAACATTTGATTAAAGTAAAAGAACCAATTCAAGATCATATAAAATAAATATATAAATCATATTCTTAATAAATATTCATCATTTTAAAATAGACTTTTAAAAATGCATTTTGGAAAAAGTATAAAGATATACCTTACAAATACTAGAAAATTACATATAAAAATAACAATAATTTTATCAACAATGCAAGCCCGTACGTCTTTAAGCTCACTATTTTTAGACCGATGCCACTGAAAGTATTGTTTTCTCATAATAATGAAAAGGATATTTCAATTGAAACTAAGCATATATAACCCTCAGCCACTCCGTTTAGTCGATTTGCTCAAAGCTAGTGTTTTAAGTTGTTTCTTTCTAGCAGGCTGTAGTTCCTCTTCACATCTAGAGTCAAATCAACCACAAAAGCAAGTCAGCATTAAACGAGATAATTATGGGACACCTCATATCTATGCAGATGATACATATGGGCTTTTTTATGGTTATGGTTATGCGGTAGCAACAGATCGTTTATTTCAGATGGAAATGTCTAAACGCACGGGCTTAGGCACTGTTGCGGAAGTACTTGGGTCAGAATACCTTCAATATGATATCGCAACACATAGCCGCTTTAACCCAGATGAAATTAAACGGCAAATTGCGCAACTTTCCCCTGAAGATCGTGCCATTTTTGATGGCTATGCCGCGGGTTTCAATAAACGCATCGAAGAAGTATTGGCAAATCCTGAACTGATGCCAAAAGAGTTTATTGATTATGATTTTCAACCATCGCTATGGGCATCAGAAGATATTGCAATGGTTTGGGTTGGTTTAATTCTGAATCGATTCTTTTCTGCCAGTTCAGAGGTCTCAAATTTAGATTTACTGACACAACTTCAGAAAGAAAAAGGTCAAGTTACAGGTTTAAAACTCTATCAACAATTGCGTTGGCTGGATGATCCAAGCGCTCCAACGATCATTGAAAGTGATCAAAAAGCACAAATCTCAGTGCATCAAAAAGCGCAAGTAAAAAATATTTCACCGATCTCAGATCAAGCCGCTCAGCAATATCTCGCTCAAGCCCGAGTCGCAATGGGTAAGAATGTGGTCGATGGTGTTCCTACTGCAAGTAATGCATGGGTTGTCAAAGCAGATAAAACGGTTGAAGGTCAAACGGTTTTATATAATGGTCCACAGCAAGGCTGGTACACTCCTGCAATTACTTACTCCATAGGATTACATGGTGCTGGTTATAATCTGACAGGGATTACACCAGTTGGATTACCTGCAATTTTATTTGGTACCAATGGTAAAATTGCTTGGGGTTCGACAGTCGGCTCTCTTGATACTAACGATATTTATCAACTCAAATTAAATCCGAATAATTCAAAGCAATATCTCTATCAAGGACAATATATTCCTTTAGAACATCGTCAAATGAGTATTAAAGTACGTAATCAAGCAGACCATGTTTTAGATGTTTATAAAAGCAAACAGGGCTTTGTCAGTACATGGGATGAAAAAAACCATACCGCATATGCTCAAAAACGGAGTTGGGAAGGTCTAGAAATTGAAACCTTATTAGGTTGGGCAAATGCAGCTAAGGCAAATAACTGGAATGAGTTTCTTGATCAAGCCAAGCGTGTTGCAGCATCTATTACTTGGTTTTATGCCGATACAGAAAATAATATCGGTGTTGCTGCATTGGGGCGTTTACCGATCCGCCCTGAAAATCAACATATTCAGTTGCCAGCTCAGGGTGATGGCTCAATGGAATGGCAAGGTTTTTATGATTTTTCGCATAATCCCAAAGCTTATAACCCAGAAAAAGACTATATCAGTAGTTGGAACAATAAGGCTTATGCTGGCTTACGTTCAGACTCATCCAACTTTTCCTATGTCGATCGAGTCAATGAACTAATAGAACCTTTGACGAGCAAACAAAAATTAAGCCAGCAGGATATTTGGGACATCAATAAACTGGGGGCTTGGTCAGACCTGAATGCACGCTATTTTATTCCTGATATGGTCAAAGCGGCTCAAAGTCGTAAATCTTCGTCTTTAGCCAAAAAAGTCGCACCATTATTAGCAAGTTGGGATTTTAAATTACGCCCTGACAGTGAAGGAAAATTTTATCAAGGTGCAGCTCCAGCGATTATGCGAACATGGCTCAATCACATGATAGAACTTGTGCTTAAACCTCATTTATCTGAAAATATTTATACACGTTACACAGATACACTTTATCCAGTCAACAATGATCCGAGAAGTACTCAGCCAGCCAGCGCATCGAAACTCATCTGGAATGCATTACAGGGGAAACAAGCCACGGTTCCTCAAACCGTTGATTTCTTGAATGGTCAATTGCCTGAAGATGTGGTTTTGATCGCACTTGAAAAAACATTGCTCGAATTAACTAGCCAATATAACTCGAAAGAACCGAGTGACTGGAAAATACCTGTCGCGACTATGGGTTTTTCAAACAAAAATTCTGTCGGTATTCCTTGGGCTGATCAGGCAAATCAACAACAACTCAACACTTATGGCAATACTGGAAGTGCGACTTTCCGTGTGGTATTAGATCCTAGCCAAGTGACAATGTGTTCTATTCTTGCCCCAGGTCAAAGTGGCTTTATTCATCGAAATGGTCAACTTGATCCACACTTTGCCGATCAGCTTTCATTGTTTGAAAATTACACTTGTAAAAATGATGCGGTCAGTCAAAAGCAAATTGATCAAAATACCCAACAAAGTATCACGTTAAATTATTAATTTTGCAAAAAAAATAATATGCGTTATAATTGATTTTAAAGGTTCCTTTTCCTATTCACTTAGGGTGAAGGTTCTCTGTATAAAAGAATTGTTCAAACAAATCTTCGTTGAAGAAGCCTATTGAACTCAATAACTTTATTATTTGTTATACAACTTCTTAGAATAATTTTATAATATTGATATCTTCGCGATTTTTTCACTTCTGTTAGGGACAGGATCTGAGTAATAATTTTCTTTATTTTGAAAATAAATATCAAAACTTTCACTCATAAAAGCATCATGTTTACTTTGCTTTTTATAGATTCTAGCGATTTGGGGAATATAATATTCAAACCAGTCATTTAAACTTTTAAAAGATGAATAGTTTCTTAAATGATCGAATAAATACTGTAAGTCTGTAATTACAGCCGATACATCTGGATTAAACATCCAAAGTGATATTTTCATTGGTTCTATTGCTGTCATCGTATAATTATCTCGATGATCCAAACGAGCTACTGTATACAGCTGTGCACCTTGTTCTGTAAAACGAGAACATAGCAATTTTGTCCTTTGTATCTGAGAATAATCTGTACCCACTTCTAACTCTTTAGCTCTTCTTGAAATCTCAAGACATTCAGGCAACTTTTGTATGTTTGAGCACGCAATTAAACTAAAAATTTCAAAAGCTCTTTGCACCACATGATACTCGCCACTCCCCGTAATCATGCCCTCTTCCCAATAGTGCATTTTTCTAATTTTTTCTTCTGAGAAATCTAAAAAACCATCCTCATGTAAAATGGCAGATTGATGATCAGAAGCCACGATGGCACTGTCTTTAAGTTGAATCGCAAGGATAAATGTCATTTTTGTAATTAACTTTGTAGTTTACTTAATAGGTATATTAATATAAATTAAATACAAATTTAACAACATCTATTATAAAAAGAGGAGTATATGGCAGCAGACTCTCAGTTAATCATTGGTAAAGATGGAATAACCTTTATTACACCACGAGAATTCAAAGTTCATGCAGGTCAACACCAATTTAAAACTGGTGAAAGAATATCTATGCCAATTTTCCCTTTACAACAACCCATCTGTGTAGAATGTTTAATGGATGCGGCTAACCGAGGTTTGGGAATTATCAGGCGATGATTATAACAATAAAAGATTTTGATCAATTCATTGAGAATAACCAAAAAAATCTAGGATTCTATTGTCTAATCGATGGTGCTCAGATCGACCATAAACAAATTACGCATATTGAACATACCTTTGGCTCATGTGATTATCTATTTAAGGATACCTTTGAAGAAGAAGCTTATTTATTTGGCGGATTTTAATTCATTTACCGTTTATTCAATCTTTACAATTCGAGAATATTATCAAGTTGATGAATCAACATAATGCGATGATTTTTTTCAAAAGCGCACTCAACATAAAACAATTGAAAAATATATTACGTGAAAAACTTTATCTTGAATTAGAAGATGGAGGAATCGGTATTTTGAGATTCTATGACCCACGAATTTTAAATAGACTTCACCAAATCTTAACGCCAGAACAAAAAAAAGAGTTTATGAACGGAATTGATGCATATTATTTTAAACTCAATGACTTGGGGTATGAGATCAACAATAATGAAACTTAATCAAAATCAGATACTCAGCCTAGAATCATTAAAAGATAGAGATGAAATATGTGAAAGTATTTACAACGAAATTTTAGAAAACTCGTTATTACTTTCGATTTATGATCATGAAATACAACATCTTAAAACAGAAATTTATAACAGTTTTGATTTACTCGTCACTCAATTAATTACAGATAACGGTGTCATGATTGAGCTCATCATTTGGAATGTAATTCTTAGAAAAAAATTTTTATTTGATGAAAATATTCAAAAATTTATCTTTGCATCGAATGTTAAAGCCAAAGATTTATTATCAGTCTTAGAGTACGAAATGAATTAAGGACATAAAATGGATAACCTCTCTACTTTGGTACTCGGTTGGGCTGGTGTTGGTGATCAACCGAATCCTACAAAAACAACACCAAAGCCTCAAATTGGACAACCTACTCCTACGTCACCTAGCATAGGTGGTAAGCCCATAGGTGTGGGAACAGGAGCTGTCATTTTCGCTGGAATTCCAAATACTAGAGAAATTCCGTTATCTCCTGAAGCTTTAGAAGATTTAAAGAAAACTGCCAAAGAAACACAAGAAAAAATCAAAAATAAAGAAATCGATAAGGAAAAACAAACCAAATGTAAAAAATGTGAAGCTTTTACGTTTGGCAAAAAACATCGCAAGAAAATTTCATTTGGTGATCCCGATAATGCCAAATATCAATTTAAAATATCCAATATGTTAAGTGATCCATTAAAGTTTAGAGCAGGCACGCCTTCAGTTTCAGAGGGAAAAACAAAACCTTCGACCCTGATTGAAGAATGGCTTTTAAATGATGTCTCTTTTGATGGCTTATGGCCAATACCATGTACACTGGTTGAGGCTAAAGGAAATTATGCGCAGTTTTTAGCAGAATCAAAAAGAAAAATCCGAGAATTTATATATCAAGGTCTTATCAAAGAAGCAGGCAGGCAGAAAACAATCAATTTAAGATATAAAACTACTAAATTAATTTGGTATTTTATAGAAGAAGATGCAAAAAAGCATTTTGATGATGTTAGTGGTAGATTAGTTACAACCGTATATGAGCCCCTGTAAATAGAGATAAAAAATGGAATATAATTTACATGCTTTATTTTATAAAGCCTTATCGAATTCTGATCAAGAGATTCAGCAACAATTAAAAGCTTTAGAGAGTATCGTTCTTGAAGCTCAAAAATTACATCCTATTTTTTCAAATCTTTATATTAATAATGCGATTAACCCATCTAAACCTTTGGGTTATTCATTTCCAGGTCAAGAAGCTTTTAATTATTTATATAATACTAGAAAAAAAGATCCTTTTGAATCAGTGCTTTTATGTAATGGAGATGATAAAACCACTGAATATATCAGTGTTGCGTTAAGTAACATCGGATTGAGATTTGGACTTGAAAATCAATTAAATACGGAAATTTTAAAAAAGCTATTCCAAATAATGCTTACTCATTTAAATTTTAAATATATTTTTATTTATGATGACTTTTTTAGAGATATTGTTGTTTTCGAACACAGGCATCCTGTTTCAGCAATATGCTATGTTCCACAAATCATAAGTGAAAATTCCATTCCCCACTTATATAAAAAAATAGATGTTTTAAATGATCTCAATCAAGGAAGTATCTTGATTTTTGATGAAAATATTTTTGAAGAATCTGGTCGTATGAAAAAAATTATTGAAGAAAATGCGATTGCTTTAGTTGCCTTAAATGCAATTCCTGAAACTGAGCTGGATTCAGATTTTTTTAGTGAAGTTGATTTGTGATTTTGACTATTGATGATAAGGCTTTTTGATATGGAATATAATTTACACGCTTTATTTTACAAAGCCTTATCGAACTCTGATCAAGAGATTCAACAACAATTAAAAGCTTTAGAGAGTATCGTTCTTGAAGCTCAGAAATTACATCCTATTTTTTCAAATCTTTATATTAATAATGCGATTAATCCTTCTAAACCTTTGGGTTATTCATTTCCAAGTCAAGAAGCTTTTAAATATTTATATAATGCTAGAAAAAAAGACCCTTTTGATTCAGCACTTTTATGGAATGGAAAAAATGACAGCGCTGAATATATAAGTATTACATTCAGTAATAGCGGATTGAGTTTTGGACTTGAAAATCAATTAAATACGGAAATTTTAAAAAAGCTATTCCAAATAATGCTTACTCATTTAAATTTTAAATATATTTTTATTTATGATGACTTTTTTAGAGATATTGTTGTTTTCGAACACAGACATCCTGTTTCAGCAATATGCTATGTTCCACAAATCATAAGTGAAAATTCCATTCCCCACTTATATAAAAAAATAGATGTTTTAAATGATCTCAATCAAGGAAGTATCTTGATTTTTGATGAAAATATTTTTGAAGAATCTGGTCGTATGAAAAAAATTATTGAAGAAAATGCGATTGCTTTAGTTGCCTTAAATGCAATTCCTGAAACTGAGCTGGATTCAGATTTTTTTAGTGAAGTTGATTTGTGATGACAATGATTTTGTCTTCTCTCATCCTATACGACAAAAAGCCAATAACTGAACTTAATCAGTTACTGGCTTTTATAATCTTATGCAATTCCTGCAATATCCTTTAAGATTTTTATAAATACTTCCTTTTCTTGTTCAGGGTATTTTTCAAAAACTTCATTTTGATGACTGTCTGCAATATCAAATAAATAATGTGCTGTTTTCTTACCCTTTTCGGTCAATTTGAAAAAACCATCACTTTCAACCATTAAGCCATCTTTTTTAAGAATTGTTGCAGCCTGTTCAACCTCGCGCATCGGCATGGCAATATCTCGAGGTAAATCCGCTTTATTGGAAGCTGTTCCACTTCCCAATACCAATAATAAGCGAGCCTCACTGGTACGGAACCCTGTCACAAGCTGTTTAGGAATATAATCGGTTTGATAGAATTTAAACGCCCGACTCATCAGATAACACACATTACTGTATAAATGTCCTTGATGAAGTTGCCCTAAATCCTCTGGTTCAGCTTGAACAGTATCTTTCAACTGAAGCAAAGGGTGTGGAATTACCCCAGAATAAGCCCCTTGATGGTACACCAAAGGACTACGTCCTTGATCATGAAACTTCACCACTTTTCCAATAATGATCCAATGATCTCCACCTTCAATAATTTCATGTCGCTCACATTCAAACACAGCCGAACAATGGTCTAAAACTGGCGCTTTGCCGGCACCAGTCTGATAGCTTGTTCCCTCATATTTGTCGATATTACGGCGTGAAAATTTGTTGGATAACTCAATTTGAGAACCCGATAAAATATTCACAGCAAAATGAGTGGCTTGTTCAAATACAGAAAAACTAGATGAGTTCTTATCAATACTCCATAAAATCAAAGGCGGGTCCAAAGACACAGAGTTAAAGCTATTTGCAGTCACACCGACTTTTTCACCTTGATCATTTTGTGCGGTGACGATGGTGACGCCAGTTGCAAAATTTCCTAATGCACGTCTAAACTGCATCGGATCTATTGCGATTTCATCCATTGATTGTCGTGAATTCATTATTCTCTCCTGAATTTTTATCCTATTCGATGTCCTATCTTTGTCATCTCGATATCGTGGTTTAATCCAACTGATTAAATATCAAGGACCAACCGTGCTGACTTAGATCGAGAACAACACACCAATATTTGTTCATTGCTAGACTTTTCTTCATCTGTAAAGTACACATCACGATGGTCTGGTTCGCCTTCAATCACATCGCACATACAGGTACCACACACCCCTTGTTCGCATGACATCTCGATATCTATGCCTTCACGTGCCAAAGCTTGCAAAATCGTTTCTTCAGCATTGACCATAATGATCTTGCCACTACGTTCAGCCACGACTTCAAAAGCATCTCCGCCAGTTTCTACCTCAACCTGAAAATACTCTTTATGAATTTGCTGTTCGGGAAAATTTTGACTAAGGGCTAAGTTAATTACCCAATCCATAAAGCCATTGGGACCACACGTATAAATATGGCTATCCTTTTCGATGTCTTGAAGGGCGGATTGGAAAAACTCACGATGGTTGGCACCTTCCGATTTAAAATGAAAGGTGCTAAACGGTGCCAGCACACCATTTTTAATTTCATCGACAAAAGCACACTGCTCTGGGCTTGCTCCACAATAATGCAGCTCAAAGGAAGCGCCTTCTTGTGCAAGTTGATAAGCCATCGTAATCAAGGGTGTGATTCCAATACCCCCTCCTACTAATACCGAATGTTTAGCCTTAACCAATGGAAATAGATTTTTAGGTTCACTGACCTGAATCTGCATGCCATCTTTTAAGTCATCAAATGCAGATACTGACCCACCACGTGATTCAGGATCACGTAAAATTCCTAATCGAAAGGTACCAATCGCATTTGGATTTTGGCAAAGTGAATACTGACGTACCATGCCATTCGGCAAATGCACATCAATATGAGCACCTGCTTCAATTTTTGGTAATGCCGTTGAATTTGCAGACTCAAACTCCATGACTGCAACATTTCCACCTTCAACGTGACGGTTTCTGACAACCACATTATAGAGTATCGTCATGATTTATCTCCTTATTATGTGCTGAGCGCTAGGCTTAGCGCATAAATAATCCACCGTTAATATCCCACGTTGCACCAGTCACAAATGCAGCACTTGGGCTTGCCAGTAATGCACAGGTCTCAGCGATAAACGTCATACTGCCTAATGCCTTAACAGGGATATTTTCAATAAATTGCGTCATTTTTTCGTCGGATACTACGCTATGTACAATCGGAGACTCCATCGGTCCGGGAGCAATCGCATTCACAGTCACCCCTTTGGCTGCAAATTCTTTAGCAAAAATTTTAGTTAGGGTAACGATTGCGCCTTTGCTCGCTGCATAGTGTGCGCCTGTAGCAGTTCCACCATTTTGACCAGCCAAAGAAGCCATATTCACGATACGCCCATAACCCTGATCAGCCATGTATTTGCCAATAATCTGGCAAGCTTGGAAAGTGCCACGTTGGTTCACCTGTGTCACCCAGTCAAAATCCGCAGCAGTAATCTCTAAAACAGGCGTTGCCTTGGTCACAGTTGCATTGTTAACCAATACATCCAGTTTTGAGAATTTCTCTTGAATCCACTGCACTGCTGCATGAAAGTCAGCCTCTACTGAAATATCGAGTTTTAAGGCAAACATATTTTCAGCATATTGACTGCGTGCTTTGGCATTCTCTGCCTTTTCTAAGCTACTTGCTGAAATAATGACTTGATGTCCTTGAGCCGCAAAATATTCGGCAATGACATTACCCAATCCAGAAGCAGCACCTGTTACTAAAACCACCTGTTTCATTTTTCTGCTCCTAGAGGATATAACTGATACCCGCCAAGGTATCGGTCGAGTTAACTAAATTAATAATTTTTCTGTTGATTTTAAATCCATGCTCTGAGTCACGAACCAAATGAAATGTCACATCAGCGGTATAATGTTTTAGACTTTCCTTACGAAACTCACGTAAGTTTTGTGCGCAACGTAAAATAATTTCTCCATCTTGATTTTTTACAATGCGAACACGTGAGACACTACGTACAGTATTGGCTTTTGGTGCAGTTGAAATTGCCTCACCATTTTGTAAGCGTTGCACACGTAACTTACGCATATGATGATCGTCATAGGCATAGTTCAAATTATTTTCATAATCTGTCAGTTTGGGATCAATTGGAATAATATAGACGCCCTTCTCATTCCATAAATCTAACCAGTTATCATGCTCAGAGTGGTCCAACATATCTGCCTCAGCCCAAATAAAAGCTGTAATTTCATTGAGCAAATCTAAATCAATTTTCATGGCAATCTCCTTAAGCCGTCATCAACTTTTTCCACTGCTGATAAGCAGCACGCATGCCTGTTTCAGCACTGACATCACTCTTTAAACCATCATCAGTTTTCACTTCACCCGGTAGACCGCGATTTAACATGATCCATAAATCATTGCCTGCGTTTGCACCATGTTGTACACGTTCCCATGCCTCAGAATCGTCTGGAGTTCCAAAACCAAATGGTCCTTGGAAATGTTCATGTAGACGTAAACGATATTGATTGGCGATTTGTGGTCCACCATCCATGGTAATGACAGAGTGGTGAATTTCGGTTTCTTTGGCTGAAATAGGTTGCATAACTCGGAAGAAAGCCATTGAGCAAGCGATGTTAGGAAACAAATTCAAGTTAAAACCAGATCCGCCAACAGCACGTACGATGCGACGGACTTCCAATTCTTCATGACCTTCATCACGTAAAGCCTGAGCCAAGTCCTCAAAGCGCTCTTGGATTGGTCGCTCCATTAACTCTTCATCTAGATCGACCAGTTCAGGAATCATCACCATGACACTGTGACCATTGCCTAAGTCTTCGACAAAACCGGGTTGATTTTCAAAATTGAACAGTTCTTCTGTTTTCTCATCAACTGAGCTTAAGAAAGACTTATGTACTAAAGGGAAATGATAGGCATCCGTGGTATTTTCTAACTGAATTTTCCAGTTACCTGGGAAACGAAAACGATGCTCACCCAATACTTTGATTGGATACCCTGCACCTTGCTTCATAAACAGATCAATCCATTTTTTAGCAGCCCCCAAAAAATCTTCTAAGGGTTCGATATCCTGTTTAAAGGTGGCAAAAATCATTCCATTGTATTCTTCAACCCGTAAGCTCACCAACGGAAATTCAGACTTGTCGAGACAGTCGCCATAACTTTCGGGTGAAGGTACACCACGTAATGAGCCATCAAGCGCATAACTCCAACCATGATAAGGACAGACAAAACTATTGGTCTTGCCCTTTTTATGTTCGCATAGTGTTGCTGCACGATGACGGCAACGGTTTAACAAAACATGAACTTTCTTCTTACGATCTCTAACCACAACAACAGGTTGTTGACCTATATTGATCGTTTTATAACTTCCGCCTTCAGGAATTTCACTGGCATGTGCCACCCAGACCCAAGTGCTGTAATAAATTTTTTCCATCTCTTGTTCGAAGATATGTTCATCTTTATATAAAGAGGTATGTACACGATCACTTTGAACCAAATCACTGTAATCAACTTCAATGTTCTGCATTGGAATAATACTGTTCATATCAATTATCCTTTTCAATCTATCCATAGGTTATTGCTGAGACGGTACTGGCAATTTCGCTGTACTGTTCCAGTGGGATACGGGGCGACTAAAAATATTTTCAGTCTGGAAATGTTTAATTTTCCAACGCCCATTGGCTTGCTGTTTAAACTTCACTGTAAGTTTTGCGGCGTTTAAATGGCTTTGATCATTAGCAAAGGTTGAGGTTTGCAACATCAACCAACTTGCGTTTGCCTGTTCATCATTTATTTCAATTTGTTCTGAACTGACGAAGTGCGCATTCATCACAAAATGTGATTCTTTCTGGGTATAGCTTTTAAACATATTAAAAATGGCGTGCCAAGAATCATAACGTCCAAAAGATTGGGCATATTTTTCCCCAATCCCTTCCCATATACTGTCTGGATCAAATAAATCCATGAGTTCATCTAGATCAGTATCGGCATTTAAGCCATCACAAATTTCCATATAGCGGTTGATACAATTACGAATCGCATTTTGTGCTTCAAGTTGTTGTATCCGCTGTAAAAGATGCTGTAAAACGACTTGATCATTCATCTTTGCTTCATCCCTGTACTATTTTTTAATGTTGTTTATCAAACTATAGATAACCAGGTGTTGGCTTCATGCCAAAACTGACCAATGCCGCATTTTGTAAGGTGGCATCTCCCATAAAGGCATGCTGTGTCACCACATTGGTATCATTCACAAAACGGCTAAATGGATTGTGGGTATAGATTGCGGTCATACCTGCCAGCATTTGGATTTTACGTGTTACTTGTGCGCAGACTCTTGCTACATGGGTACATGACAAACGCATGTCACTAATCTGTTCCGCTGTTGGTGTACGGTCAGCAAGCACTTCATTCCAAACGATTTGCATGGTGTCATAGAACCAAACACGTGCTGCTTTAAACTCCGCTTCAGCCTGTGCAAATTCATATTGGGTCACCGGACGATTGGCAATTTCAGCCCCACCTGTAATTGAAGATTTACCCGGTGCCAACTTTTGAAACTCTTCAAGTGCTGCTGCCGCTACACCAATCCCGACCACAGTTAAAACCTGTGTTGCCAGTGACAGTGAGGGATATTTAAAAAATGGTTCGGATAACTTCGATGGTTCGCCACGAACAAAAGTCCATTCTTTTGCGACCAGAACATCTTTCACCACCAAATCATGACTACCTGTTCCTTTAAGTCCCACTGTATCCCAAGTCATTTCAATTTGTGCCTGTTGAGCAGGCATAACTGCCATACGTGGCAAACCTTGAGTTTCATTATTTTTTTGTGGTGAAATCCCGACTCCTACGATATCAGCCCCCATGCAACCACTAGAAAATTTCCAGCGCCCACTGACCACAACGCCTTCTTCAGTAATTTCCGCAGGTTGTGGTGGGAAAATACCTCCTGCAAAAACGATATCGGGACTGTCTTGGTATAACTGCTCAAGCGTTGCTTCAGGTAAACTGCCTAAATATGCAGGGCTCATCCCAAAGCTTGCAACCCAACCTACTGAGCCATCCGCTTTAGACAGTTGCTCAATCAATTCACAAAACTGTTTTGGTGACCATTCATTGCCACCAAATCGTTTCGGAACCAAAGCACGATATACACCAATTTTTTTGAGTTTCTCGATAATGTCCTGACTAACATAAGCTTGATTGTCAAACTCACCTGTACAAGCACGCTCGCGTATTTCCTGACATAAAGCGTCTAATTCTGCTGTTTTTGTGTCCATTACAAAATCCTTTGTCGCTAACTGATTCATTACCTGCTTCCTTGTAATTTATTGCCCTGCCTGAACGATATATTTCGCAATTGCACAGAGATATTCATCTGCATTTTGTTTTGCCACGATTTGTAAACCGATCGGAAAGCCTGATGCTGTTTGTAGGGGTATTGAAATTGCTGGGTGTCCTGACAAATTAAAAGGACGAACCAAACTGGTTAAATTCAAAAACGCCACTGTATTTTCAGCCTCACTCACTTTGGGTGGAATCTGTGGCAAGGTTGGTAAAATCAAGGCATCGAATTGCGCCAGTAAAGCATCAATTTCAGCCTTAAAATTGGCTTTGATTTGTTCTGCTTGTTGGACTTGATCCATTGTTGTTTGTGCAGCTTTGAGTAATCGACCGTTGACATCTGCTCCAACCAGTCCTGTTTCGGTTAAAGCTGCATATGCCTGCCAGTTTTCATAATTGATAATCTGCATACCTGCTTCAAATGCTGGATCAAACCATTTTGATTTCACCTTAGTCAGTGTCAAATTAGCGTTGGCAAGATAATTCTGAATGGATTCAATCACTACAGCATCAGCACTGACATCAAGCCAAGCGAGTTTTGGTGCCTGCGCTAAGTCCGTTAAAGGGTGAAAGCTTGGATCAATAATCTGCATTGCGGTTTCAATCATGTTGACTGACATTGCAAATGGTCCAACACAGTCCAAAGAACTTACCGCTGGATGCACGCCTTGACGACTGACTCGATCAAACGTTGGTTTTAAGCCATATACACCACAGCATGCAGCAGGCATACGGATTGAACCGCCTGTATCAGTACCTAATGTAAAATCAGCCAAACCTGCTGCTACGGCTGCCGCAGAACCACTTGAGGAACCACCGGGGATCAACTCAGGATATTTAGGATTAATTGCCGTACCAAAATGATGGTTAATGCCTGTAATGCCAAAGGCAAGTTCATGCAAATTGGTTTTCCCAGTAATTTGACAGTCAGCTGCCAAAATACGATCCACAACTTCTGCATTTTGAGTCGCAGCAGATGTATTCATTAACGCTTGGCTGCCTGCCATCGTTTTCATACCTTGAATGTCGATGGAATCTTTCACCATCACTTTCAAAGCACCTGTGCCTTTTTGTACCTCTTGTACAACGACATTCATTCACTTTTCCATGTATTTTTATAGTTAATATAAATATCGGAAAAAGTAATGTAATTGTCAAGATATTTTTATTGATAAACAACAAAGAAAAATAAATTTAATTTTTGTATAATGGGAAATATCCATTTTTATAAAGTTATTACTTGGCTATGCTGACTCATTTAGAACAATTTCTACCTAACAATGAACCAAGCAGTTTACAAAGCTACCCTTTTTTCTGGATCTCGCAAGTTAACGGAAAATATACCCAGCTTATTGAAAAATCGATTAAAAAATTAGGTATAGATAACACGCGCCGTAAAATTATCTTGAGTACTAATGCTTTAGAACAAGCCAGTATTACAGAGATTGCCAATCTTTCTACGCTCAAATTAACCACGGCAACCAAAGCGATTTATCGTTTAGTTGAAGATGATATTGTGCAAGTTTTTTCATCAGAGGCTGACGAACGAATCTCGATGGTCAAACTGACTGATAAAGGTAAAGAACTGGTTGAACAAATTAATCAGATCAGTCAGGTGACTTTGTCTGGGATTCTAAATGCCTTTGAAGATGAAGAACTTCATCAGTTAAATGCCCAACTCAAAAAACTGTTTAATCTCATGCCTTCGAGTTAAATTTGATCGTAAAAGCTCATCTCTATCGAGATGAGCTAAGTAGCAAAGTTTAAACGGCATCATTTTGTAAGATATTAAACAGTGGTTTTAACTGCTGGCTGGTGATTCGATCTGCAAATTGATGTAACACTTGCTGTTTGTAATCAGCAATATCAACCTGATCATAATTATAAAAGCCTTGTTTTTCACGTAAGCCATTGCGTTGTTGACGCATATTGTCAGCAATGATTTCAGGTGCTTGATAGCGATCTCCTAGCTCCCTCTGCAAATATTGTGAGGCATAATACAAAATATCACCACCACCCCAATCAATGAATTCTAATAATCCCAAAACAGAAAAGCGCAAACCAAATCCTGTACGAATAGCAATATCAATATCTTCAACAGAGGCTACGCCTTCTTCGACCATTCTTGCTGCCTCATTCATTGCCAATGCTTGAATCCGCGGCACGATATACCCAGCTTTAGCATTACATACAACAGGAACTTTGCCGATGTCATGCAAAAAGTGTTTTAAGTCAGCCACCACCTCATCTGAAGTTTCTTCAGAACGGCTTAATTCCACCAAGGGAATCAAATAAGCAGGATTCAACCAGTGTGCATTGATCACTCTCTCAGGATGAGAAATCATTTGCGCAATATCCGTGACCAAAAAGGTAGAGGTTGTCGAAGCAACAATACAATTGGCTAAAATATAGGGGTCTAGCCAAGCAAAAATTTCCTGTTTGAGTGGTTTTACTTCTGGAATAGCTTCAAGTAATAAATCACAATTGGATAAGATCTCGATTGATGCATCTCGGCTTAAAATACTAATTTGCTTATCTATGAATATATGCTGTTCAGCATTGATAAATTTTATTGTTTCAAGCAATCGAAGCTCTTTTTGCAAATCGCTCTGGATTTGATTGTGATAATCTTGGAATTCTATTTCACTTCGTTGCCTAGCATCAATTAACGCGACCTTAAGCCCTGCGTAGGCAAAAGCAATCGCCATTGCTTTGCCCATTCGACCCGCACCCAATATTGCAATCTTTGAAATTTTCCTCATTTTAAACTCCTTGCAATAAGATCGCTTGCAGTTCAGCTTTACTGTGATGGGCTAGACCTAAATTTTCAAAGGTCCGACCTTCCAGATATAAATCTTTTCCAGTAATTGCAGAGGCAATATTCAGCAAACCCTCTGCCACAGGTGTTGCGACACCCGCCCAACGTCCCACCGAAACTAAAAAGGATAATCCTAAACGCGTGTCTTCCAACATATAACGATGTGACTGTAGATCAATATCTTCTCGCCAATCTCCACTATCAGTTAATTTGCCATGCGCACCTCGACCATACATCCATTCATCTCCCTCATCGGCTTTGTTATAGTGATCCGCCAAAGGGAAATGAGGTGCAGCATAACCTAGTGCCTCACGTACTTGCATTCGCTCAACATCGAGCTGATTGGTCACACGGCGAATTGAAGGTTGCGTACCTTCATTGTGAATATCCCAAGCTTCAAAATGCTCTAGCGGACCAGCATTCATGAGGATCAAAGGAGGATGAATAATTGGACCAGCATTCATCAATGCTCCGCTTAAACTATCTTCAATCGGCTCTACACTTGGATAAGCCTGCTTAAGCTGCTGAAAAGCATGTTCTGACAATGCGCTGGGAAACACACCCGTCGGCAATCTTGTAGCATAACCACTAATTACAATTTGATTGACTCCATGTTTGCGCACTAAATACGGTAAAGTCCCCGTTTCTGCAAAAGCCACTTCGGCATGGTTATCAGCATCTCGCATGGCTTTGGCGAAAATAAAACTACCAAATGTTGCTGGAGGTAAAAACACCACTTGCCCTGCTTTGAAAAATTTTGCCGCTTGTTGGGCTAAATCTTCATGTGTGGTCGCTGGCAAAGGAATAATGATCAATTCGGCATGTTGGATCGCCGCTTGCAAATCATCAGTCAAGTTGATCTGACTCTGTTCAAATCCCACTGTTAGGGTTCGATCTCCTTGATAATCCTTAACCTTCAATTGCCCTGTCATGGCGAATTGTTTTAAGGCTGCTGAATCACGACGCCATAACACCACGTCATGTCCTTTTTCTGCCATTTCTGCTGCAGCTGCATAGCATCCATGCCCACCGCCGAGTACTGTAATTTTCATGATCTCTCCTGATGATTCATTTTCAATTGATCATAGGTGAGCCACAATCATCTGGCTTATCCAAATGCGCATGGCTTATTCAATTCACGCAGGCATTTTTTAGTTGAGCTGAGTATTCATTTTTAAGGTCTGAGAAGGCAAACATCCATAGCGCTTTTTATAAATTGTCGAAAAATGTCCAAAACTTTGGATACCGTAACGCAATAAAATATCAGTTACCGTTTCATTGATTTGTGTCGCTTGTAAAGCCTGATGCACATGCTTCAATCGTTGCTCACGGATATATTCCACTGGGGTTTGCTGTAAATATTGCCCAAAGCCTTTTTGCAATGTACGGATCGACACATCACAGTGTTGACTCAAGTTTGACAATGAAATCGGTTGTTGTAATTGATCTTGAATATACTGTTGGGCTTTTTTCAGATACCGTGGTAAAAGCTGATGACCTTGGATACGCAACTGCTCGCTATAGTTGTTTGGAATTTTGAGTAAAATCAATTCAATCAGATACTGGCTAAAGCTACTCGAAATAAATTGCCAGTTGTGAATATGATAATAAGCATGACACAGATAATTGAGCGTTTCGATCACAGCATCTATGCGCTCATTCGTACAAGACGGCGAAGTATCAAACTGAAGTGGTTTATGAGCAGAATGTCCCAACATCTTACATAACTGTGCTTCTACATCGTGCTGTGACAATTTTAGAATAATATTGCGACAATCTTGGTTGGTGATAATCTGTTGCCGTGTATAAGGATGTGTGACGGACATGATTCCAGCGGATTGCAGCACATGTTGATTTGCTAGACTGACTTTGCATTGTCCTTCAAGCGTAAGTCGAAATAAATAAAAGTTAAATCGCTCATCAATCGTAATCATCACAGGCGCACTATATTTCAAATCGTAGAGCGCATTATTTCCAAAACTAAAACCATTTAATCGTGTATTCAAAGGTTCTCTTAAAGCAACATCAAAATGATGCGGACATAAGTAATGGCTAATTTGTTCTTTGATGGTCTGATAGTCATCAGACTTCAATAATAAAAATTCATCCAGATAATGAAGGTGATTCAGTTTGACAGATATTTCCATCATTACACTCCCTTGTTATGGATTGATCAAATCAACAACAACGCCCATCACTAAAGAATGGGCGCTGGTTGGTCATCAAACATGACTAAATCATGAAGCATGTTCCCTTTGCATACTGTCACTAAATGCCTGACAGCCTTTTTTCAATAAAATAAATGCCAATATGCATGAAATTGTTCCCACAATACTCAATGAAGTTCCGGCCATCAGTGGGTTTTCAAAAACTTTATCGCTAATTAATGCCACCAAAGTTGTACCTATTCCAACGGCAACCAGATTACTGATGAGTAAAAAGATGGCAGAAATTTGAGCACGGAGTTGGTTTGGTGCCAACATTTGCATCGCTGTGGTTGAAATTGGCATCGGAAAAGATGCAAAAAACATAGCAGGTACAAGTAAAACAACTGAGAGCCATAATTGATCGACGTGGGTAAATATCATCATCGGTAAAATTAAACCGACAATTCCAATGACACCGGTAATCATCGGTGCATCTTTACGACCTTTTTGAATAAACCAGTCATTTAACCAGCCTGCACAGAATACCCCTAAAATATTTGCCACCAATAAAACACTTCCAAGCATATAGCCAGCTTCTGTTGGAGTCAGTCCAAATTTACGCATATAAAATGCAGGTGACCAACTGATTAAGCAGTACAACGCCATCGCATAAAATGTAAAACCTAAATAATGACATTTAAATGTTTGTGCATGTTTTTTGATGAATTTGAAAGCATCAGCCATGCTGGTTTTTTCCACTTCGCCTTGTGCATTTAAACGTTGTCCCTTACGTTTTGGTTCTTTGACGGTGAGTAGAACCAATAATCCAATAAATACCCCTGGTAAACCGACAATAATAAATGCCGCCTGCCATGCTTTTAAGGCTCCAAATACAGGAATCAAGATCGTATCCATATTTTTGAGCAAACCAATCACGTACCCACCGACCAGAAAGGCAATACCACCTCCGACAAAAGAACCGATGGAATAAACTGCTACCGCTCGTCCCAATTTATCCTTACTAAACATATCACTAAACATCGAATAGGCTGCTGGGGATAAGGCCGCCTCACCTACACCTACGCCCATACGACTTAAAAAAAGTTGAATAAAGTTTTTACTGAGCCCACAAAATGCTGTTGCAATACTCCAAAAGACCACACCGATTGCAATAATTTTTGGTCGTGAAAATCGGTCTGCCAAATAGGCCAAAGGTAAGCCCATAAAAGCATAAAACAATGAAAATGCTAAACCATGTAATAAGCTAAACTGAGTATCTGATAGACCAAGATCGGCTTTAATCGGTTCAATCATCAGTGCCAATATCTGTCGATCAATAAATGAAAATATATATGCCAACATACATAGTAAAACGACATACCATGCATATATATTGGATTGAGCCCTTGTTGGCTCAGTTGTATGAGTATCCATCTTTCTTCCTTGTCCATGCCATTTTTCTAATGGGTCTACTTATTGAAAAATCTTGCGACCAGAACACATCTCCTTTTCCAGTCAATCTTCAATAAGGTAAATCATCCTGCCATATAATTATTATTTTTACATGGAATTTTCCATAATAGTTCAGGTATAAAGTTATACCTTTTTTGCTATTTTGGCTATTCCCGATTTTCCTCAGTATGATAAATAATTAAAAAATAATTTATAAACATATGATATATTTGGTTTTATGATATTTTATTGCTTAAATAATTTTCTGACCAAAATATATTTTTTAAATTTATATTGAATTTTACATTTATTTTTGCAATAAAATAAAAAGAGAGAAAAGCTTTCAACGGAAATGGATATGGCACTTTTAAAAGAACACGCAATCGAAAGTATACATACAATGCATGTATTGATCGAAAAGATTTTTACTGGACAACATTCAGAACAAGATCTTCCCCTTCTGATTGATTATTTTGCGGATCATTTTGAAATGGTCGGTGCGGCAGGAAAACGAATTAAACTCCAAGAAGTCAAAGGGCTGTTTGCAAATAATCAAGGAAAGATGCCCGATCTTCAAATTGAAATTTATGATGAGCAAATTCTGACACAGAGCTCAGATACCATCGTACTTAGCTATACTGAGAAACACACCAAATCTTCGGGTGTACTGATTCGCCGTTCATGTGCACTGATTGAGGAAATTGAAGGAAAAATGCGCTGGAGTTATTTACAAGAAACCTTCTTATCTTAAACATAACCATCATCAATAAATCATGCCCTGTATCTAATTGATCTGCTAAATGTATATGGGGCATACTCTATTTTGTGATATTCCTCTTTTACTGCCATTTAAAGTTGTTGCGGCTTAAAATGTATTTGTCTTTTTATCCCTTAAAAAAACAATCTTCGATGCATTCAACCCTCCATAAAAATAAATTTATTTCCTCTCATGGTAAAACCCTCTCTTTATTTAGTTTTTTTCTCAATACTTCCGATCTCAACGACAACTGATCATTAAAAAATCACATCATTTTAATGTCTATATTGCATATGAAATTTTAAATTGTTCATAAAATCAAGCAATAACACACCCATCAAAACAATCTAACATTTTTAAAATGTACTCAAATCTGATTCTCTCATCTCGGCAGTATAAGAAAAAAATCGTTTTTAATTTTCTGTTGACATCATCAAGATTAAATTATATACATTAATAACGATACGAATCGTATCATTATAGATAGAATGATAAATGGGATGTTTAAAAATGATCGGACTAATTGGAATAGTCATATCCTTAATGTTGCTGATGTATTTAGCCTATAAAGGATTTAGCGTTATTGTACTTGCTCCACTACTCGCTTTATTTGCAGTGGCTTGGAGTGGATTAAGTAATGAGTTGCTTGGTTTTTACTCGCAAGTGTTCATGACAGGTTTAGGCGGTTATATCATCAAATATTTTCCACTGTTTTTATTGGGTGCAGTATTTGGAAAATTAATGGATGACTCTGGTTCAGCCCAAACCATTGCCAACTTTTTTGTTGATAAATTAGGACATCGTCGTGCAATGTTATCTATTGTGCTGTCCTGCGCTATTTTGACCTATGGCGGTGTTTCGCTTTTTGTAGTTGGTTTTGCTGTATTTCCAATTGCCTCAGCACTGTTTAAAGAACTTGGTATCCCGAAACGCTTGATTCCAGCAGCGATAATGCTAGGTGCGCTCACCTTTACCATGACTGCTCTGCCTGGCACTCCTGCGATTCAGAATGCGATTCCAATGCCTTTCTTTAATACCGATCTATATGCCGCACCGGGTCTGGGCACTTTAGCGTCAATTTTTATTTTGCTGACAGGCATGTGGTGGTTAAACAAGCGTCTTGCACAAGCAGACCTCAATAAAGAAGGCTATGGCAACCATGTTGAAATGCATGTTGAAACAAAGTTGGTGAAATCAAACCCAAGTCTGATCATTGCATTTGCCCCAATTTTAATTGTGATTATCACCAACTTAGTGCTGACTAAATTGATTTTACCTTCGCTGGACACTGCCTATTTAGCAACAGATAAGTTTGGTAATACTTCATTGAATTCAGTGATTGGATTATGGGCAATTATCTGTGCCTTAGTCTTGGCGTGTGTGAGTATTATTGTTCTCAACTGGAAAGCCATTGTGGATATTAAAGATTCCATTCAACAAGGGGTTTCCTCTTCCTTTTTACCCATATTCAATACTGCCTCGGAAGTTGGCTATGGTTCGGTCATCGCATCATTGGCTGGTTTTATTATCTTACGTGACTTTTTGGTCGGCATTGCGCCAAACAATCCGCTGATCTCGGAAGCCATTGTGATCAACGTATTGGCAGGCATCACAGGTTCGGCATCTGGGGGATTAAGTATTGCACTCAATACCATGGGTGAAACCTATAAAAACCTTGCGATTGAGCACGGTATTTCTCAAGAACTTATGCACCGTGTCGCTTCTATGGCTTCTGGGGCACTTGATTCTCTGCCTCATAATGGCGCTGTAATTACCATTATTACCTTATGTGGCTTGACGCACAAACAATCTTATTACGACATGTTTGTGGTTGCGGTCATTATTCCACTGATTGCGCTGTGCGGTGTAATCACATTGGGAACATTATTCGGTTCATTTTAAAAAAACATCATCCATTACGAAAGGAATTAAAAATGTCTCATTCAATTAACCTTCCAAGGATTATGGAAGTTGGAAAAAATGCCAGAGCGAAGCTCCCGGCGATTCTTGAAAGTTTAGGTGCAAAAAAGCCACTGATCATTACCGATAAAATGATGGTTACGTTGGGTTATATTCAACAGATTCAAAACATTCTTGAGGCAGCCGGAATTGAGAGTGACTATTTTGATGAAACGATTCCTGAACCGACTTCAGGCTCAATCGAAGCTGGCGTTCATCATGTGCAAACTCATCAATACGATGCGATTATTGCGATCGGTGGTGGTAGCCCGATTGACAGTGCAAAAGCGATCAGTATTTTGAGCAAACATGGTGGCAAAATTTCGGATTATAAATTTCCTCGTCAAGTCAATGAAATGGGACTTCCAATTATTGCCATTCCCACAACAGCAGGGACAGGTTCGGAATGTACCCGTTTTACCATCATTACCAACGATCTCACCAGTGAAAAAATGCTCTGTGCAGGTTTAGGATTTCTCCCTGTTGCCGCCATCATTGACTATGAACTCACCATGTCCTTACCTGCTCGTACCACGGCAGATACTGGTATTGATGCATTAACGCATGCGATTGAAGCCTATGTCAGTAAGAAAGCCGGACCATATAGTGATGCTCAAGCAATTGCAGCGATGAAACTCATCGGACCAAACTTGCAAGTTGTTTATCATCAGCCTGATCACGAACAAGCTCGTGAAAAAATGATGCTGGGCTCTACTTTTGCAGGCATTGCCTTTTCCAATGCTTCAGTCGCTTTAGTGCATGGAATGAGTCGTCCAATTGGTGCATTTTTCCATGTTCCACATGGCTTATCCAATGCCATGTTGCTGCCGATGATCACTGAATTTTCAATACAAGCTGCACCTGAACGCTATGCAGAATGCGCTAAAGCAATGGGCTGCGCACATCTTGATGATTCAAATGACGTGGCAAATCAAAAACTAATTAATACTTTAATCGAAATCAATCGCGATCTCAAAGTGCCGACTTTGGCGGAGTTTGGTGTAGACAAACAATATTTCGATGAGGTAGTGCAAACCATGGCAGAGCAAGCGCTGGCATCTGGTTCACCATCCAACAACCCTATTGTTCCTACAGTTGAACAAATGGTCTCGCTCTACCAAAAACTTTGGTCATGATTGAACGCCCTTTTACTATTTTTTATCACAATGAGGATATCCCCACATGGAATTAATCGGACATTTTATTAACGGTGCTTTAAATACTGAACACAGCAGAACTCAAGCTGTTTTCAATCCATCACTTGGTACACAAACAAAAGAAGTCGCATTAGCGACCAAAGCAACAGTTGAAGAGGCAATTACTGCTGCTGAAGCTGCATTTCCTGAATGGCGTAACACCCCTGTGATCAAACGTGCCCGTGTCATGTTCAAATTCAAAGAGTTGCTTGAACAAAATGCTGAAAAAATTTGCCAATTGATTGGTGAAGAGCACGGAAAAATTGTGCACGATGCAGCAGGAGAATTACAGCGTGGCATTGAAAATGTCGAGTATGCCTGTAGCGCACCAGAGTTTTTAAAAGGTGAATTTAGTAAAAATGTAGGACCTTCAATTGATTCATGGAGCGAATTTCAACCTTTAGGTGTGGTTGCAGGGATTACGCCTTTTAACTTTCCTGTGATGGTGCCTTTGTGGATGTTCCCGATGGCGATTGTCTGCGGAAATACCTTTGTCTTAAAACCGTCTGAACGTGACCCATCTTCGACCTTATATATTGCACAATTACTCAAAGAAGCTGGACTACCTGATGGTGTACTCAATGTGGTCAATGGTGACAAAGAAGCAGTGGATACTTTACTGCATGATACACGTATCCAAGCTGTGAGTTTTGTGGGCTCAACACCAATTGCAGAATATATTTATAAAACCGCAACAGCGGCAGGTAAACGTTGCCAAGCATTGGGCGGCGCCAAAAACCATGCCATCGTTATGCCAGATGCAGATATTGATAATGTAGTAAACTCATTACTTGGTGCGGCTTTTGGTTCATCAGGTGAACGCTGTATGGCATTATCTGTAGCGGTTGCTGTAGGAGATGAGATTGCAGATCAAATGATTTCAAAGCTCTCTAATGAAATCGGTACATTGAAATATGGTCCATACTCCGACAAAAACAATGACTTTGGTCCCGTCATTACTGCACAACATAAAGCAAAGGTTGAGGGTTATATCAGTAGCGCAGAACAGCAAGGTGCAAAAATTGTTGTTGATGGTCGAAATGCAGCACCAGTTGGCTATGAAAATGGTTTTTATGTTGGTGCAACATTAATCGACCAAGTTCAGCCCAATATGACCAGTTATAAAGAAGAGATCTTTGGTCCAGTACTGCAAGTCATTCGTGTAAAAACCATGCAAGAAGCCATGAATCTGATTGATGATCATGAGTATGGCAACGGAACGTGTATCTATACTCGTGATGGTGAAGCTGCCCGCTATTTTAGTGATCACATCAAAGTCGGTATGGTGGGTATTAATATTCCGCTTCCAGTTCCTGTGGCTTATCATAGTTTTGGCGGATGGAAACGTTCATTATTTGGTGATTTAAATGCATATGGTCCAGATGGTGCTCGCTTCTACACACGCAGAAAAACCATTACTCAACGTTGGCCAAGTACCAATGTCCGTGAAGGCGCACAGTTTGCGATGCCGACATTAAATTAATCCTATTAACTGATGTTACGCACTTGATTTAAATTAAGTAGGTGAAAAAGAAAAAGCTAAATTTACACGACGGAGTCTTACATCCAAAGTTTAAATTTATGGAATAGCCTTCGGCTCGAGGTACTTTTGTTTTGTCAAAAGTACCCAAAACCATTGTCATCCGCAGAACTCGTTCACTATCGTCAAAATATTCAAAGTTTCGCAGAAACTTTACTTATTAGAAGGAGTCCTGCCTCAAGCAATTGCGGATGACGTTTTCGCGTATCCATATTCTTCTAGCTCCAAAATTTAATTTTAGAGTTACTGCGTAACATCAGCTATTAACTTTGTTTGAACAAAAGCAGGCTTTATCGCCTGCTTTTTTATGCAACTTCAATTAATTTATTTAAATCATGCGCTGCTTGACGTAGTAAAGGTTCAAACTGCAACAGATCTTCAAGCGATTTTCGGATGGTTGGTGCATGTACATATAAACAGGCAATAATCGTATCACCACGCTGAATCGGTACTGAACATGCCACCATTCCCGAAATAAATTCCTCATTGTCTGTTCCAATTTTATTTAAATAAATCTGGTCTAAATTTTCTTCAAGTAATACTGGGTCAGTAATGGTATTTCGAGTGAGTTGCGTAATCGGTAAATGCTCTAAAATACTTTTTCTACGTTGACTGGGTTGAAAACTTAAAAAAAGTTTTCCACTTGAACTACACCATAAAGGAACAGTTGAACCGACAGGTAAATACACCTGCAATGGCCAATTGGCTTGTACTCGGTCGGTATATAACATTTGATTATTATTTAGGATGGCAATGCCACAAGTCTCATTAATTTGGTCTGAGAGTTTTTGTAATATCGCCAATCGTTCCATTTTTCGCGGCTCTTGCTCCCAAGAACTTAGCAGCAATTTATAGGTTCGATCACCCAAGATATATCCACCATACATATCCGTTTTAACGAATTTTTCTTGTTCCAGTGTCTGTAGTAAGCGATGAATACTGGGTTTTGGTATATCCAGTTCAACGGAAAGATCGAGGGGTGTTGGTGGATGTTTTGCTGTTGATATGGCTTCAATAATGTCTAAAACGCGTGTAATTGATGAACCTTTTTTATTCATTCTGATGTTCCCAACAATTCAATCTGGTCAGTCTATGTTCTGCACTTTGTTTATCATAACAGATTGTATCTGATAAATAATAATTGAGGTTTTATCAATAATTCCAAAGATAGACATCAACCGCCTTATAGACGACTTATATTTAATCTTTTTATAAGCGCTTCTCAGTTATACCTGTTAAAATAAAAACTAATTTCAGCCAAAGCATCAATAAAATAAATCATCTTGGCTTCACACTGCTCTTATGGATTTGACGGTGAACACGATGCAACAAGTATCTTCCAATGCTTATGATGAGGTTTCTCCTACCCCAGAAAACCTTTCAAAAATTAAGCCTGATCTCCGAGTTGGCTTTATCCTCATGGATAAATTCACTTTGGCGCCCGTTTCAGGTTTTGTCGAATCTTTAAGATTTGCTGCTGATCAATCTTTCCGTAGTTTGCAAATCTATTGTAAATGGGATTGGATGACCTATAACAACCTTCCTGTGAATGCCAGTTGCGGCTTGTCGGTCAACCCAAGCAAAGAAATGGATATCCAACAGCTCAAACAAAACTATGATTATATTGTTATTGCAGGTGGATTGCTCAGTGAAACTCGCAAACCTCCAGAATACTTACTGGAAGCTTTAAAAGAGATACATGCTGCCAAGATTCCGATTATTGCTTTGTGTTCAGGTTGTTTTGTTTTGGGCAATGCCGGCTTACTTGACGGTCGTAAATGTGCCATCCATTTTACGACCCGAGATGAATTTGTCGGGCTTTTTCCCAAAGCCATTACGCTCATTGAACAAACCTATATTGAAGATCATGGCATATTCACTTGTCCGGGTGGAACAGCAATTGATTTAGCGGCTGATTTAATTCGAGTCCATTGTGGTGAAATCCGTGCACAAAAAACCTTGGATTATTTGCTGATTCAGCAGAAACCACTTCATTCACAAGACAAAGAAAAAACCACTTTAGACAATCCGAGCACTTATGAAAATAATATGGTGTCTAAAGCAATCGCGTTTATGAGTGAAAATTTAAGTGCCCATGTGACCTTAAAAGAAGTTGCTGAACACGTAAATACCAACCCGAGACAGTTAAATCGAGTCTTTTTAGCAAATACCAATGAAGCACCTGCCAATTACTGGCGCAGACTGCGCTTAGAACACGCTCGAAAACTACTTGCAAACACCAGTGCGTATATCACCAATATTGCAGTCGAATGTGGCTTTTCCGACGGTTCTCACTTTATCCTATGGTTTAAAAAGCAATATGGTGAAACCCCGTTTGCCTATCGAAAACGCCGTCATGGAGTAGACAAACTGAAATGAAATATGACTGTCTATAAGATGATTACACGCTTAAATCACTTACAATATTTTATTTTCCAAACTTCGCTCATGTAAAAATATTCTAGATAATGTCTTAATCTTTCTATTTTACTTGGTCATTTTTTTCTATTCTGTAGGGCTACATTTATATTTACCTTCTCTACGCCTACCGTCACCCAATTTTTGAAATCTTTATGTCTAAAAATTTAGCAACATTGATCGGCCTAAGTGCAATTCTCATGTGGGCATCCATGGTCGGCTTGGTCAAATATATCAGTACTGCTGTCGACCCTGCGATGGGTATTACCCTGATTTATAGTTTAAGTGCGCTGATCGTCCTGCTTATTTTTAGGTTTCCCAACTTTAAACTGATTTCAAAAAAATACTTAATTCTTGCTACATTTCTGTTCATTGTTTATGAGTTGTGCTTTTCATTTGCAATCGCCTATTCAAAGACATCACAACAAGCCATTGAAGTGAGTATTGTAAATTATTTATGGCCAAGTCTGACCATTGTGGCTTTTGTCATCTTTAAAGAATTAAAATTTAATGTTTTGATATTAATTGGCTTATTTATTTCAATTAGTGGCATTATTTATATTCAAGCAGGTAGTGGATCTTTTAGTGTCCAAAGTGTTGTCACAAACCTAAAAGATAATCCACTCAGTTATCTTTTAGCACTTTCAGGCGCAGTGATTTGGGCATTTTACTGTGTGGTCACCCGAAAAATGAGCAACGGTCAAAACCCAATCTCACTTTTCTTTATCGGTGTTGCACTCACCCTCTGGTTAAAATTAATAGTCACTGATCAATTGGTCATGCCCGATTTTGATCTTGGATTGTCCTTATATCTATTATTCGCTGCTGCTGCCGTTGGTTTAGGTTATGCAGCTTGGAATATTGGCATTATTCACGGCAATATTACTATTCTTGTTGTTGCATCCTACTTTACACCGATTGTCTCATCAGTCTTGGCGATGTTTGTATTAGATACTCAATTACCAATCACTTTTTGGCAAGGGACCAGCTTAGTGACACTGGGCTCCTTTATTTGCTGGATTTCGAGCAACTGGATTGCAATCAAACCTTTATTAAAAAAATTAAGAACCTATTGAAGTCAAAGCTTGTTTTTAAAAGCTTATTTTGCTCAAACCTTAATTTATAAAACATTGTCCTTGATCTGAGCAAGATACAAGATTTTGTATCCTGCTCATGTTACCAATAGCCTTCACTCTATATCATTCCAATGCGGCTGCCTCAGAAAGATCTTTTGATTTGGTTTCTGGCGCCCAAGCAACTGAAACAATTAGCCCAACCAAAGTTACCGCCGCAGCAACATACATGGTATTTCCAATCCCGATGGTTTCAAGGGACATCGGAACAAGAAAGGTTCCTATTGCCGCACCAATCCGTGTCGCTGAGACCGCCCATCCCATTGCATAAGGACGTAACTCGGTCGGAAAAATCTCATTCGGATATACAAGTTCCAAAACTTGCGCACCACCAATCAATAAGGCATAAGCGCCAAAAAAGACCAATACCACCATTTCTGAAGAATCAGAGAATGCACCCAGTAACAACAAAGCCAAACCTGACCACAAAAAACTGTGGATCAGCATTTTACGACGCCCCAACACATCAATCAGCTTGGTTCCCACAATACAGCCAATGACAAATAACAGTGTGATGGCAACCGAACCATAGGCTGCCCAATCTCCTTCTAACTTCAGCGCTGCAAGCACTTTTGGAGCAAAAGCATACACAGCAAAAACAGGAATGATGGCGCATGTCCAAAATATAATGACAAACATGAGACGCTTGCCATAGCCCATACGCAACATATCGGCCAATGAGAGTTTTGAAGAAGTCGGTTCTTTAGGTAAATTCGCCAATGAAAATTGATTGCCATATACCTTTTTGATGACATCTTCCGCATCAGGACTTCTATTTTTGGTAATCAGCCAACGCGCTGATTCGACAGTACCTAGACGAGATAAAAGTAAAATCACACCAATGACAACTGAGCTAGAAAGTGCCCAACGCCAGCCTTCATTGCCCATGACACGAACAATAATATCGCCAAAAATATAAGCCATTGCTGCACCTGCAAACCATAGAATGGTAAAGCTGGCTAAACGTGAACCTCGGTATTTTTTGGGAACAAACTCTACAAACAGACTGGTTGCAGCAGAATAATCAATCGCAATCGCGATCCCGATTAAAAACCGCAACATAAAAATCATGATGGGTGAGTCTGTCCAAAATTGTAAAACTGAACAAATCAAAAAAATAATAGGTGCCACAAATATAACTTTTCGGCGACCAAACTTATCGGTGAGCCAACCACTAAATAACCCACCAGCAAAAATTCCAAGGAGTGCCGAAGTTGCAATCATCCCTTGCCAAAAGTTGGTAAGTTGTAGATTGGCTGTCATCTGTACCAACGCAATACCAATGATACTGAGTATATAGCCATCCATTAATGAAGCGCCGCCAACAGAGACTGTAAGTCTCTGATGAAATCCATTTAACGGGACATCTTCAACTGAAATGTTAGAATTATTCATTGTTACTTCCTTAATTAAAAGTAAGCCGAACCCACTAAACAATTGAAATAAAAATATTTCAAAGTTTATATTTTATCCCTGAGATTAGGGAATTCAGCTTTTTTCCATTTAAAAACGAGTTGTTATAATATTTCTCTGATCTATGACCTCATTTAAATCAAGAGTCGTTACTTCTGGCGTGTGGCAAACCAACATAAAATTGAACCTAAACACACCATGCCAGCTCCTTGCCAGAAAGAGAGTGAAAGCGGCGTTTGTAAAACGATTGCCGCAAGTGCAGCTGAAAACACAGGAATAAAATAAGAAGCACCAGCCAAAAGTGTGACATTGCCATGCAAAATACCAATATTCCAAGCTGCATAACCAAAACCCATTGCCCCCGCAGCAAGTACAAGATAAATCAGCGCATGTAAATCAAAGTGCATCGGTACTGCACCCATAGCGAGATATTTAATCCATAACACCGCAGCCGTAAGCATAAAAAAGAGTGTGACTCCATTTTTGCCATTGGCAATTCTTGCTGTAACGGTGCAATAGGCAGCCCAAATCAAAGCACCTATAAATGCCAGTCCATAGCTCAAGGGATTATCTTGAATATTTCGCCCGATACTGACCAAATCAAGTCCCTGCTCTCCACCTAAAACCCAACAAATGCCTAAAATTGCGATGATAAAACCGGGTATAACCAGTAAATTTGACTTTTGATGATTGAATAAAATGGCACAAACCATGGTCAAGGCTGGCCATAAATAGTTGACCATTCCGACCTCGATTGCCTGTTGACTGGTATTTGCATAGCCTATCGACAGTGCCAAACACAGTTCATAAGATACAAACAGTAGGCTTCCCCACATTAGGTACGCTCGTGGGAATTCTCGTAGTTTGGGAAATCTAATACTTAAGAACAAGAACACTGAAGCAACGCTATATATCATTGCTGCACCTCCTGTTGCTCCCATACTCTCACTGACGCTACGAATCAGCCCAACAATTGCACTCCATAGCAAGACTGCAATGAGTCCTATGAATGTTGCATTTCTTCTATTTACAATCATCTTCATCACTTGTTTAGGTTGTGACACTCGGTCTTTTGTTTGACCGAAGTGCCATTCTTACAGCCCTAGAATCATTTAAAAGTTGTATACCAACATCAGATTCAGCAGCTTATTCCATTTACCATCGTCGCCTTTTACCAAAGAGTTGACTGTTCCACCAACAAACGGATCATTCTTACTGATCAGATATTCGGTGTATAGCGTTGCATTCTTATACTCCCAAGCCAGTCCAACAATATTTCGTTGTGAGTTTTCAAATTCTTTGTGCTTTTTATCAAACCCACTGAGTACCCAATATGGTATTAAATTCAAAGCGCCACGCACATGATCGAAGTGATAACTGCTGTCAATTGTGTAGAAATAACCTTGATTGGCAATATCATATTCACTATCAAAAGAACCAAAACCAGAGCTGTCGGGTCTGAGATGATCTTTGTTGTTGATCGATTGTTTTCCACCCGTCATGACAATATTTAGATTTTTATAACCAATCCGATTAAACAGTGCCCATGTATTTCTTGAGCCATTTTCTGAGGTTTTACGGTTCTCAATCTGTGAATACCAATAACTTGCACCTGCCGAAAGCTTAAGATCATCATGATTAAAAAAGGGGCTTAAAAATTTTAAATCTTGATCTACACGTGCCATCCACATGTTCTTTTCTTGCAAGTTGATTTTTAAAGGGTCAGAGGATGTCACCATATTTGCACTGTAACGAGCTGAGTCTCGACTCTCACCATGATAATTGCCTCCATCTGTAGCAAAGTAAGCCAAATCCACTTTGGTTGCTGACGGCATTTCAAAATGATAATTCACACCTAAATTATGTATATCTTGCAGACCCAGCGTATTGTTGATACTGGCATAGAAACTGCTGTCCCAAAAACGACTTGGACCAAACGGTATAGGCTGTAAACCTACAGTAAGATAGTCAGTTGAATTGAAACGATAGCCTGCATAGCCATAAATTAGCGCTGAAAAATCACATAAAGTGTCATATTGATAGCAACGATACTCGGCTTTTCCAAACCAATCAGGAGCGTCATATGCCAGTCTAAGAATTGCAGCATCAAGTTTTACCTTCTGATCTGCAGCAACTTCTCCATAATCTTTGTCTTGATAATTGACGCGTAATGTACCAGATAGCGTTAATGCACCTGTTTCACTTTCTGCTGAGCCAAACGTAATCCCTGCCATAACGGGAAAAGACATCCCCAAGGTCAGTAATCCCAAGCCTATTGTGCTTGCTCTTGTATTTGTTGTTTTAAGCATTTTTAATTCCTTTCTTTCCATGATTTATCGCAACAGCATGGTTTTAAAATTCTTGAACGCATCTGATGCAAATGTTGATACTTTTGTCTGGTCCACAGATCAAAGATGAGGAACGATTAAAGGTTGTAGCACTCATCATTCCTCGTTGGTCATCCGATTAAGCTTCTGAAACATCAATCCAGATTGTTTTCAGTTCTGTGTATTGGTCATGTGCCCAAATGGATTTGTCACGTCCACCAAAGCCAGACGCCTTATAGCCCCCAAACGGTGTGGTGATATCCCCTTCACCAAAACAATTGACTGTGACTACACCGGCTTGAATCGCTCGCGCCAATTTGATGGCATGACGTAAATTACTGGTATAAACCGAGCCAGCAAGCCCATAGATTGTGTTATTTGCCAAAGCAATCGCTTCTTCAATGGTGTTGAAAGTGGTCACGGCAAGCACAGGTCCAAACACTTCTTCTTGAAATAAAGTATCCGTGGCTTTCACACCGTCTACCACGGTCGGTTCAACGAAAATTCCTTTTTCAGTCTGACCACCATGTAGAATCTTGAGTTTCTCTGCTTTGGCTTGCTCGATATAGGATTTAACTTTTTCAAAATGGGACTGGCTAATCAATGCACCCAATTTATGTTCTGGATCAAGCGGATCGCCCATTTTCCAATCCGTTAGATGGACGCCGATCAAAGCTAATAATTCATCTTTGACATCGTGATGTACAATCAGGCGTGACGAGGCTGAACAGTTCTCTCCCATATTCCAGAAAGCCCCATTAACAATATGTTGAGCAACCTGATCTAAATCTTCAACATCGTTCATCACCACAGCAGGATTTTTACCGCCGCACTCGAGTACGACACGTTTTAAATTTGATTCAGATGCATATTGGAGAAATAAGCGACCTGTTTCAGTAGAACCCGTGAAGCTGACCATGCTGACATCCATATGCCTGCCTATAGGTTCACCAACTTCGCGTCCCCCACCCGGCAGCACGTTGAACACGCCCGCAGGAAGACCTGATTCAACAGACAATTCAGCAACACGTAATGCCGTTAATGTTGTTTCTTTTGCAGGTTTCACCACCACAGAACAGCCTGCCGCTAAAGCAGGACCAATTTTCCAAGCCAACATTAACAGTGGAAAATTCCATGGTAAAACCAAACCCACGACACCAATTGCCTCACGCTCAACAATAGATAGAGTATCTGCTCCCACAGGCGCAGTGTTATCATAAATTTTATCAATCAATTCAGCATGCCAACGGATGGTATGAATCATTTCAGGAATATCAGTGAGCTGACATTCACGAATTGGTTTACCACTATCCAAACTTTCCATGACTGCAAGTTCAATGGTATGCACTTCAAGTAAATCGGCAAATTTGAAGAGAATATGTTTGCGCTGATTTGGTGAAAGCTTACTCCAACGTCCATCTTCAAATGCTGCTTTGGCATGCTCAACAGCAATATTGACGTCCTGTTCATTACAGGCAGTAATTTCAGCGAGCACTTCACCTGTGGCAGGATTGGTGGTTCTAAAGGTTTTTCCTGAAACAGAAGCTTGAAATTTGTGATTGATAAAAGCCATTGTTGGCAATTTTAATTTTTGTGCAATATCACGATATTCTGCTGCACTTAACAACTCAGCCATTACGCACCTCCTGTAATCGCTGCAACATCACGTTTAAGCTCTGCGACAATAGTTTGGAAGGTCTGCTTTTTCTCAGCGTCCATATCTTGCAATGGCGCACGCACACTTCCTGTACGTAAGCCATTTGATTCACAACCGTATTTAATACATTGAATAAAATGACCTGTTTCGAGGAAATCCATCAACGGCATCATGGCTGCCATAATTCGGCGACCTTTATCAAAGTCTTTTTCAATGACACATGCTTCATATAAGGCAATATGTTCACGTGGAATAAAATTTGAACCTGCACAAGTCCAACTGCGTGCTCCCCATGCAAAGAACTCAAGTGCTTGGTCATCCCAACCACATGAAATTTCCAACTCTGGATAGTGACGTGCCAACATATGTAGTTGATTCATCTCACCAGAACTCTCTTTCAGTCCGACAAAATTTTTAGATTCAGCAAAAACTGTGTCAAAAAATTCTTTCCCCATACTCACACCCATACGTGCTGGGTAGTTATAAAACATCACGGGTAAGTCTGCTGCTTGGTCTATGCTTAAAGCATGAACAGCGACTTCTTTTTCAGTCGGTAATGCATAAGGTGGGATCGTCACCAAAATACTGTCGGCTTGAATTTGCTTGGCAACTTTTGCAAACTCTATTGAATCTTCGGTACGAATAGCCCCTGTTCCCACCATCAATGGAACGCGTGAACCAATCACTTCTTTGGCATACTTTGCCAAGTCATAACGTTCTTGCGCAGTATGGGCGTAATATTCACCTGTGGTTGCAGCAACAATGACCCCATGTACTTTTGCCTCGATTAAATATTCTAAAACATCTGCAAAAGCTGCTTTGTCTATTGCGCCATCTGCTGTCAATGGGGTAATTACAGGTGTGTAAATGCCGTCAAAATTCATGTTCTTTTCTCCATTTGAGGTGTTATATGCTTGCCAGTGCTCAGTTCCAAATCATGGCAAGGTTTTCTGAACTAATTTAAGGTTGTGGATTGTTCCAAACTCATTCCACGTGTTTCAGGTGCAAATGCCAGAGAGACAACCAGTCCCAACAGCGTGACACCCGCTGCCACATACATTGTGTTTCCAATGCCAATTGAATCTAGCGACATTGGCACTAACCA
This sequence comes from Acinetobacter sp. Tol 5, assembly GCF_019702905.1. Classification (NCBI taxonomy): domain Bacteria; kingdom Pseudomonadati; phylum Pseudomonadota; class Gammaproteobacteria; order Moraxellales; family Moraxellaceae; genus Acinetobacter; species Acinetobacter sp. Tol 5. Next base: position 2,937,738 of record NZ_AP024708.1, read on the forward strand.
TGTTCCTATTGCTGCCCCAATCCGAGAGAAAGCAGCGCCGATTCCTACGCCAATGGGACGTATTTGTGTAGGAAACAGTTCATTTGGATAAACAAATTGCAAGACTTGTGCACCGCCTATGAACAGTGCGTAAAGTCCAAATAAAACTAAAATAAGAATGGGTGAAGCTTCTGAGAAAAAGCCCAAACCCAGTAAAGCCAACCCAGACCACAGGAAACTTTGAATGACCATACTGCGACGCCCCATATGATTGATTAGGCGAGTCGCAAGCACACAACCCACGACAAACAATAGGGTGATCGCTACTGATCCATAAGCCGCCCAGTCACCTTTTAAATGCAAGGCATCCAGAACTTTTGGGGCAAAGGCATACACGGCAAAGACAGGAATGACTGAACATGCCCAGAACATAGAAACAAAAAACACCCGTGTTCCATAACCAGAAGTTAAGAAGCTACTAAAGGAGATTTTCTTTTCTAAAATTTGTGATTGCAGATTATTCAGTGAAAAAGTAGGTCCATAGACTTTTTTAATAATTGCATCTGCTTCAGCAGTACGCCCTTTGCTCAATAACCAACGCGGAGACTCAGGTGTACCTAACCGCAGAATGATCAGTAAGATACCAATCACGGCTGGACTCGCCAGTACCAAACGCCAAGCACCTTCAAAGTGACTATTTAAAATCAAGTTTCCAACGATATAAGCCAGTGCAGCACCCACAAACCATAAAATGGTCAAAACGGCCAGACGAGGTCCTCGCGACTGTTGTGGCAAAAACTCAGCAAGTAATGACCCTGCAATGGTGTATTCAAATCCTACACCGATACCAATCACGAAACGGCAGAGGAACAACATCATTGCTGACTCGACCCAATATTGAGTTAGAGAACACAAGGTAAATAAGATCGGTGCAACAAAATAAAGTTTTTGTCGTCCGATTAATCCGCCAAGCCAACCACCGAGGAAACTACCAAAAAAGATTCCGATCAAAGCCGAGGCTGCAATCATTCCCTGCCAAAAGCTTGTCAATTGTAATACTGAAGATAGTTGTACCATTGCCACACCGACAATACTCAGTACATAGCCATCTAATAGCCATCCACCACCAGTACGGATGGTTAACAGTTGATGAAACCTATTTAAAGGTACATCTTCTATAGAAACATTATTAGTTGTCATCTCTGTCTCCGATCCCTCCAATATTGAAAGGGTGTGCTTCCTACACATTTCCCAAAATAAGGCTGAACAAAGCCTGCAAAATCGAATCAACAATTTCGCTGCGATGAAATGCTTCTGTATTTAGGAGGACTGAATTAATTTAAATCGTTTAAATTCAAAAGTTAAAAATAAGCTTTCATGATGTTGACATATTAACTCTCCAATCCAGCTTTCATTTGCCCCCACCATAGGGTTGCATTTACACCTATGGATAAAAAGGGTTCTGGTGGAACTTTATTCGGTCCAGACGTTGCCAGTAAAAAGTCAATTAATTCACTCCGTTCACCTGCAAGCCAATCTGCCAACAATGTTCCTGTCACCGTACCACGTGTAATGCCCAGTCCATTGCAACATAGTGCACCAAAGACATTTGGCGCTAACTGCCCAAAAAAGCCTTTATGATTTTGTGAAAGCGCCAGTGAACCACTCCATGTATATTCAAAATCCACCGCAGGTAACATGGGGAATCTGTTCTTAAAAGACTGTTCATGGCGTTGTAGAAAACGTTTTAAGCAATGTGGCTTAGGTTGACCGTTGGGATTAAAACTAAAACTGTTTCGCATCAAAATACGATGATCATGAGTACGGCGTACAGTACTCCCAAAAGGATCAGAAGGAATCACGCCCCAGAAATCTTTACCACCCAGTTGAGCTTGTTCAGTTTCTGTCAAAGGTCGTGTCATGCTGGCATAGAGAAAAACCGGCAACATGGTGCGTTGAATCTGTGAAAAACCAAATCGTTGCCCAAAAGCATTATTGGCAAGGATTAGCTTGTCAACAATGATTAGTCCATTTTCATGTTTTAGAACAACTTTATCCCCATATTCAACTTCAGTAATTGCTGTATTCTCATACAGAGTGACATTGGAAGGCAGACTGTCCGCCAAACCTTTTACCAATGCCGATGGCTGTAATAAAATCGTTCCTGGGGTAAACAATGCCTTTTTATAAAATGAGGTTCCAATGTGATTCGGCAAATCCTGTTCACTGATCACTTGATAATCTTGCCCGAGCTTATCTAAGCCACGCTGGTATGCCTCGAGTACTGCTATACCGCGGTTTTCAACTGCACCTTGATATTTACCACTACTGCGCATATGACAATCAATGCCATGCGTTTTTACCTGTGTTTGAAGTAGTGATTGACCCAGTACATTGAGCTTTAAGGTTGTTTTGGCAATTTCGATATCACCGATATAATCTTCTGCGCCAATATCGTGAGGCAGATCTATCGCAAAGCCTGCATTGCGTCCTGCTGTACCATATCCGACTTCCTGTGCTTCAATTAAAATCACTTCATCATGAGGAAAATGTTCAGCCAAACGTCTTGCTGCTGCCAGTCCAGTATATCCCGCACCAATCACAGCCCATCTCGCAGTACTTTTGCCTGTATGGCGTGCTTTAACTTGCCTTTGATGGCTCAAATGATACCAAGCGCATTGCTGATCATCTGCGGGTAAGGCGGTGACTTTTGTCATCTTTATCAAACTCCATTGATATATTCACTTCATATTCCACTGTGAAGTGAGCAGATATGTTTAAATCTTTCGTTGATCAATATGAAACGGGTACTTCTATGCCCACAGGCACAACATATTCAGTCATTCGACGGCGAGACAAATCCATATGCAATCTAATGATCTCACCTGCTTCACCTGCATTGTGAGCTTCAATTGCTTCAATGATTTGCTCATGTTGTAAAACCGCCGTATTCAAATCTTCTTGCATATCCTCTGTAGTTGGCGAGCGATAAAAGATTTTGCCTAAACGAGCATGATCAATCAGTAAACGTTCCAAACTTGGTAATAAATATGTGTTATTTGCAATCCTGCCAATTTCCAAATGAAATTGATTGTTATAGTAAACTCGCCCTTCTATATTGCCTTGATCAATCGCTTCTCGAAAGCACTGCTGAATCTGTTTCAGTTGCTGAATTTCAATTTGTGTCGCATTGATGGCTGCTAATTGTGTGGTCGAAATATAAATTAAGGGCGCAGCCAAGAAAAAATTTCGAAGCGACTGATGGCTCATTGAAGACACACGTGTTGCACGATTTGCCTCAAGTTCTAAGTATCCTTCAGCAGCCATTTGCCTTAAAAGTTCTCTGACCGGCGAACGAGACAGACCAAACTCTTCACTTAGCGCCACTTCATCGACAACAGCACCTGGCGCTAATTCCATGCTAATGATTCGGCGTTTTAGTGTTTCGGCTAAACGTATTTTCTTGTCCATAAAAAACCTCTGCGCCCCTCAACTTAATGTGATTGTTAAACTATTCAAGTTGTGTCGACACTTTGTATAATCTCCACTTTTTCAAATCATACAATGCGTCGACAATGCAAAAGATAATAAAAAGGACAGAAAATATAAGAAATTTACTCGACTCATATATTTTTTATGTAGCAAATCGGAAAAATTAAACAACACTTAAAATTATTCATAAATATCTAATACTTATAATAAATCTTATATAAGGTCATGCTGAAAGATAAAACCCAGAAAGGTCATACATAATCATTTCAAACAAGATTGATTCTATTGAGGATTTAGTAACTTACATGAATCCACCTCAAAAGCATTATTCAAGATCAATGCGTATTGGTATTCAATAATAATGAAAGTGAAAAGATTTTAGTTTGAATCCATTTCCTCCCTACAATCATCATTTGAGTGACGAAACAACTTCATTTATTACGTCATCATCATCGTTCATTTTTTAATTTTGAAGACACCATATGAAGACATCATAGTTAAATTACAAATTAGTCATTTTTAAGAAATTCTAAACATAGAAATAAAAATGTCATGATCCGTGACTAGACTCAAATTGAACAAAAAAAAGCCACTATTATTATTCAAAGGGTATTTGATCTATGTTCTTTCTAAAAATGACCAAGAGGAAAAAACTTCTCGCATTCAGCTTGTTAGCAATCCTCGGCGGTACAACCATTACAGCTTGCTCGGACAATGACAAAGATAATCCGCAAGTGGTTACACCAGTAAAACCAACGACGAAGAATGTCATTTTCTTCTTAGGTGATGGGATGGGCATCACCACCTTAACCGCTGCACGCATCTATTCAGTGGGAGAAGATGGCGATTTAACCATTGATCGCTTACCAGAATCAGCTTTTGTACGGACCTTTTCTGAAGATGGTCAAGTTACAGATAGTGCACCATCTATGGCTGCCTATATGACAGGCGTAAAAATGAAAAATGAAGTCATTTCAATGCAGACAGGTACTGTTGCGACACCACCCAATAGCAATGGAACAAGTAACTGCGACAGTGCTGCCGACAATAAAGATAAAAAACCAGCAGAAACCCTACTTGAACTTGCCAAGTCAAAAGGAATGGGAACAGGCATTGTTACCACAACACGTGTTACTCATGCTACGCCTGCAACCACATATGCTCATGTTTGTCACCGTGATGCAGAAAACGATATTGCAGCACAACTGGTTCCAGGGGGCAAAGGCACAGGTTATGCAGCATATAACACTAAGCTCAAAGATGGTGTTGATGTCATTCTCGGTGGTGGTTTAAGACAATTTAAACCTACCACTGCGGGTGGAAGACGTGCCGATGGTCGTGATCTTATTCAGGAAATGCAAAAGCAAGGTTATAACTTTGTTGCAAATGGAACTGATTTTGCAAAAGTCGATCCAAGCAAAACTCAAAAACTTTTAGGCTTATTTAATTCCAGCCATCTCAATTATGACCTTGATCGAGTGAATAAAAAAATTGATGAACCAAGTCTTGCCGACCTTACCAGCAAAGCGATTGATGTACTACAAGCTAAAAATAAAAGCTTTTTCTTGATGGTAGAAGGTGGACGTATTGACCATGCACTGCATGACACCAATGCAAAACGAGGACTTCAAGACACTGTGGCATTTGATAATGCAATTAAAACTGCAATTGAAAAAATGAAAAAAACAGACCCTGAACTCAAGAATACATTGATCGTCGTCACTGCTGACCATGACCATACAATGGTTCTGAATGGCTATGCAAAGCGTACAGGGAAATATGTTAAAGGTGGCGAAACCAGTGTTCTTGGACTGGTTAAAAACTATAACGGTGAAGGTGTAGCAAAAGATATTAACGGAAATCCGTATGCCATTATCGGATTTGGTACAGGTAAAAAACGCCTTGATTTTGATCGTAAAGAACCACGTGGTGTGCTCGTCGACAACGATATTTGTAATCCAGTCAAAGGACCTATTGGAAACTATAAAGACAGTCTCGGTACAGACATCAGTACTGTTGGCTGGTGTACAGGGGTTGCCTCAGATGACTTTCAACAAGAAGCCGTCGTTCAAACAGGTTTCGCTGATGACGAAACACATGGAGGAACAGATGTATTTTTAGGTGCAATAGGAGCTGGATCTGAAAACTTTTACGGCAGCCTTGAAAATACTGAAGTGTTTCAACGTATTCGAAAAGCCATTGGTCTATAAACAAGGAATATAACCATGTCAAAAAATATAAAACGAGACAAAATTAACCTTGGGTCGTCCATCATTGCTACCACATTATTACTGAGTAGTATGTCTGTTCAAGCTGCGGGTGAAGCCAAAAATGTGATTTTCTTTCTAGGTGATGGTATGGGACCAACCGTGGTCACTGCCAGTCGAATATATGCTTATGGTGAATCAGGTAAACTCACCATGGATACATTTAGCCGTGCTGTGCGTATCAAAACCTTTTCTGAAGATGGACAAACGACGGATAGCGCACCTTCAATGGCAGCCTACATGACAGGACAGAAAACCCGTAATGAAGTGATTGGGATGAGTCCTGGTACCGTAGCCGTTGAACCAGCAGCAGGTAAAGCACCTGATGGGACAAGCGTTCGGAATGCTGTAAATCGTTGTCCAGAACCTGGTTCAAGCACTGCGGCAGGTACAGCTGCAATGACAATTCTTGAATTGGCAAAAGCCAAAGGCAAAAAAGTTGGAGCAATTACCACAACTGAACTGACCCATGCAACCCCTGCTGCAACTTTTGCACATGTATGTAATCGAAATGCCCAGTTTGAAATTGCCCGTCAAATTATTCCTGGTGGAGCTGGCTACAACAGCAAACTACTTGATGGTGTGGATGTATTGATGGGCGGTGGTCGTAATCACTTTACCCCATACAGCCCTAGCAATAGCAGAGGGCGTATTGATGGACGTAATTTATTAAGTGAACTGTCGGCAAAAGGTTATACCGTTGCTGCAAACAAAGCCGAAATGCAATCTGCGCCACTCAACAAAAAATATATTGGACTTTATACGGCAACCTCTCACCTTGCCTATGATCTGGATCGTTTGAATGGTAAGGCACCAGATCAACCTAGTCTTGCAGAAATGACCGTAAAATCACTTGAGATGCTACAGGCACAAAGTGGCGACAAGGGTTATTTTTTGATGGTCGAAGGCGGTCGTATTGACCATGCCCTGCATGGCACTAATGCCAAACGTTCACTACAAGACACTATCGCCTTTGATAATGCGATCAAAGCCGCTTTAGACAAAGTGAAACAAACTGATCCTGATCTCAAAAACACCTTAATCGTGGTCACAGCAGACCATGACCATACCCTAACCTTTAATGGCTACAACGCCCGTACAGGAAAAACTACAACGACTAATCCGGGGATTTTAGGCTTAAGTTATTTATATGCTGTTGCCAACACAGCTGCCGCACCAAATCGCATTTTGGCGGATGGAAAACCACATGCTCCTGCCCTTGATGTAAATGGCAATAATGGATCAGTACTGGTATTTGGTAATGGTGGTGGTCCTCGTCCGACTTCTCGTGTCAACATTTCTGAACAAGATGCTGCTTCTGATGATTATCTACAAGAAGTTGGGATTCGCATGGGTGCACCTGGTTCTGAAACCCATGGTGGTGGTGATGTCATGCTATATGCAGAGGGTGCAGGTTCATCGATATTTAAAGGAACACGTGATAACACTTGGGTCTTTAGCAAATTAAAAGAAGCTTTTGGGTTCTAAATTTTGATCTATTTAAAACCTCAGCGAGGTGTATCTAGCTGAGGTTTTCTTGCTTATACAGGGTTATTTATGCGTTTCATTATCACTGTTTTACTTATCTTCTTCATCCACACTGTTCAAGCCGCACCAGTGCTTAAAGCGACCATTAGCCGAGAGTCTCAAGTGATTGGCAATGATGGTGTTACCCACACTTCAGTATTTCAAGAACACATGTATCGTGATCAAAATAATGTTTGGCTTGAGCGAGTGCTTCCAAAACATCATCAACATTCAACCAATGCTAAAAATAAACCCAGCCATAAACACCTAGATTTATCTGAAACGGCACAACATTATTTTCTCGACAATAAAAAATCAACACGACTCAATTTGGTTTTGCCTGAGGATAAAACTGTCATTCATTTACAAACTGTAGATATTGAAATGCTGGGTTTGACCAACTGCTGGACTTGTGTCTTTTCCATTTTTGATTCCAGATCAGTGAAAAAAATGAAAATCACTCAACAAGGTAATGGCTATACATGGTATGAGAGCCAAAATGCAAAAAATAAGATTAAAGTAAAATGGGACAATAAAAATAATTTAGCGCTGATCATCGATATTCGCAGCTTAAATGGGCAAAGTTACAGCTTGACCAAAACCCACATCCAACAAGTGAATATTACGCCACCATGGACTCAATATGGCAAATTCATCTCGAAGGAATATGCAGATTTTGGGGATTGATTTTGGCTAAAGCATAGATTCAATAAACTTAACGAGATAAATAGCTTAGCTCGAATTATTCTCAAACCTACAAAACTGTACACACTATCCTTACTTTAAAAATTTAAATTTACCGCAAGCAATGCCAATAGCGCTGGGATTGCTTGTATATAAATAATTTTTTTACTGGCAGTCAGTCCACCATAAATACCTGCTACCAATACACAAGCGAGAAAGAAATTCGCCAACGCAGTTGCATAGATTTCAGGTGCACATAAAGACCAAAATAAACCAGCAGCAAGAAAACCATTATACAGACCTTGATTTTGCGCCATCACTTTGGTCAGTTGTGCTTTCTCTAAAGTGTTGCCAAATGCTTTTAACCCATAAGCTTTATCCCATAAAAACATTTCCAACACCAGAATATACACATGCAACAGTGCAATTAAACCGACTAAAATTTGTCCAACCATGTTTTTTCCTTATTTTTAAATATGGTAATAGATCAGCACTACTGCCGATCTATGTCAGATACGATTATGGCTTTAACAGTACTTTACCTTGACGCGCGCCTTGAGTGGCTTTTGACGCAGCTTGTTTAATTTGATCAAAACTAAATATGCCTTCAACTGGGAGTACTAATTTTTTCTGAGCGGCAAGCGTCAATAATTCAACAATCAAAGCTTTTTTACGTTCTTTAGACAACTGCTTGTTCACTACACTTGCCCAAAAACCTTTCACTACAGCTTGTTTAAAAATCAAATCACCCGAAGAGATCTGCATCAGCTCCCCAGTCATGCTTCCGAAAGAAACCAAGACACTATTTTCACTGAGTAGAGCCAACATTTCACCACTGGCTTTACCACCAATTGAATCTACCCCAGCCATCAAAGGCTGATCTGCATGGATTGCTTTGACTTGTTGTTTCCAATCTGCCTGATCTGTAGCAACAACGTTTTCAATACCCAAAGCATTCATTTCTGCAATAGCTTCCCTACGGCGAACCAAGTGAATGACTTTTTGACCACGAGCCTGTGCAATCATGGCAACTGTTTTGCCTACAGCACCATTGGCAGTATTTTGAATCAACCAATGATCTTTTTGAAGATCTATAAAATCTAGCAACATCAATGCGCTGATTGGCATACCAATCAATTGAGCCGCTGTTTCATCGTCAATTGTATCTACTAATGGAACCACACCATGTGCGGGTGCAATAAAATACTCTGCCCAACTGCCATGCACAGCTGCAACAGCAACACGTTGTCCTAACGATAGTTGTTCTACCCCCTCACCCAAAGCATCAATGACGCCGACACCTTCACTTCCTCCAATTGCTGGAAGTGTAGGCTTGTAGCCATAATTACCTCTTACCGTCCATACATCATGATTATGGATGGGTGATAAAATCATTTTAATACGAACTTCACCTGCTTTCGGTTCAGGTTTAGGCATTTCCGCTGACTCTAATACATCAACTGGTTCGCCAAAATTACGGTGGATAATACTTTGCATTTGTTCAATCCTTTAATGGTTTTAGTAATTGCTGTGTTGTTTCCAATGCAAGATAAAGCGGTTGTTTATCTTGTGCGAGTCTTGCCAATAAGGCTGCACCCAACCAGAGCTGATACATGGTTTGTGCCATTTTTTCAGGTTCAATATGTATTGGAATTGAACCATCTTGTTGCCCTTCTCGAAGTAAATTCGTAATGCGTTGTGTCAGCTTGCTTACGCCAAAATTTAAAATTTGACGCATATCTTCAGATAAATCTGAGACCTCAGCTGCAAGTTTTACAATTAAACAGTTTTCAGCCCAACCACCATCATCATGGCTTGGGTCATCAATCCATGCTTGCCAAAGTGCCACTAAACGCGCATATGCATTGCCCTGTTCTATCTGCATAAGCTCATCTATTTTGACTTTATAATTAGCGAGATATTGCTTTAAAAGCTCGCATCCAAATGCCTCTTTGGAGGCAAAATAATGATAAAACGATCCTTTCGGAACGTCACAAGTCTTTAAAATTTCCTGTAAGCCCACTCCAACAAAACCATTATGTAACACTAATTTATAACTGGTGTTGAGAATATGTTGTCGAGTTGCTTCACTTTTATCTGATCTTTTCATGGCTACACTATAACCAGTAATAGACCAGTCGTCTAGTGGATTTATTTGTGGTGTAGTATTGCAATTTTTAATCGGTACAAATAGTTAATTCATAACTAATTACATGATATTTATTTAATTTTTAGTTTTAAACTGACAAATTCACTTCCCTCTTCTGCTGGTCAGTATTACTTCTATACATTTTTAGACTATTTTTTAAACATTAAATTTATTACACAATGACAGCATTTTTTATACACTTTATTCATGATTAGCCAACACATAAACTCAACAAAAAACCTAAAATTATAATCAATTGATATTTATTAATTTTCTAAGCATCCAGTGATCTAGATGTGTTTATGAACGATGTTTTAATCGTACCTCTCCATATTTTATCTTTTGATTATGTTTTTTAGTGAAAACTGTAAAACAGAGTCATAAATCAGGATTAAGCATATATGTATAAAAGAAAAATCAAACCCCTTGAAATCGATGATGTCGAAATTATTGATTATGATAAGACAAAAAAAGCCATTAAAGCAGCAGCTTTAGGAAATGCGATTGAATGGTTTGATTTTGGTGTTTATGGATATGTGGCTTATGTATTAGGTAAGGTTTTTTTTCCTAATTCCTCACCCAGTATACAAATGATCGCTGCTTTAGCGACCTTTTCAATTCCCTTTATATTTCGCCCTTTGGGTGGATTGTTCTTTGGTTTTTTAGGGGATAAATATGGTCGTCAAAAAATTCTGGCAATTACCATTATTATCATGTCGGTCAGTACTTTTGGTATTGGATTAATTCCATCATATGAGAGTATTGGAATTTGGGCACCGATCTTATTACTGATAGTAAAAATTGCACAAGGCTTTTCAGTCGGTGGAGAATATGCGGGTGCAGCAATCTTTGTTGCCGAATATTCACCTGACAGAAAACGTGGCTTTATGGGTAGTTGGCTTGATTTTGGGTCTATTTTAGGTTTTGTCGTTGGGGCTGGTGTAGTCTCAATGATCAGTTTTGCCGTAGGTGAAGCAGCCTTTGTCGATTGGGGCTGGCGAATTCCCTTCTACTTAGCACTTCCTTTAGGATTGATTGGCTTATATCTACGTCACTCCTTAGATGAAACACCGACCTTTCAAGCACATTCCGAAGCGCAATCACAGCTCAAGAAACCACAAAAAGTCGGTTTTAAACAAATTTTACGAGATCACCAACGTAGTTTATTGGTCTGTGTGGGATTAGTGCTGTGTACCAACGTCACTTACTACATGCTTTTGACCTATTTGCCCAGTTATTTTTCACACAACTTAGGCTATTCAGAAAATCATGGTGTTCTGATTATTATCGCAGTCATGGTTGGGATGCTGTTTGTACAACCCTTTGTTGGTATGCTCAGTGATAAAATAGGTCGTCGCCCCTTTGTTTTCGCAGGTAGTATTGCACTGATTGTCTTGTCATACCCTGCCTTCTTATTGCTTGCAACCAACAACGTTTATTTGATCTTCTTGGGTTTATTGATGTTGGCACTTTCATTGAATATGCTGATTGGTATCATGGCTTCAACCCTGCCTGCACTTTTCCCGACAGAGATTCGTTATAGCGCACTTGCAATTGCTTTTAATATTTCGGTGGTCATTGCCGGTTTAACGCCAACGATTACGGCGACCTTGGTGGAAACTACACAGAATATTATGATCCCAGCTTATTATCTTGTGGTTTGCGGTTGTTTTGGTGTGATTACTGCAATTTATCTTAAAGAAACTGCAAACTTACCACTAAAAGGTGCAAAACCAATGGCAGTGGATATAGAAGAGGCTGAAGAACTGTTGGAACAGTATCATGACAATATTGAGCAAAAAATCGAAAAAATTGATGAAAAAATCGAGGAGTTACAAGAAAAGCGTGATCATCTTGCAAAACAACATCCTGATATAGATTAGTTTAGGAATTAATTTGTAACGCAAAACACTTTCGTAGAGTGGCACATAAGATACTCAATGTACTATGAAACTGTCTATTCAAATATTTTAAAGTAGCCAGTTTCATAGTACATTCAATTTTCTCAACGTCATTTTTTGAAATATTATTACATCCTAATCTGCAAAATCATTATGCTGAATATATCGACTTGGGCTCATTCCCAAAACACGATGAAACATAGTGCTAAATGCAGCAGGATTTTTAAAACCAAAATCATAAGCAATCTGTTGAATTGAATGTTGCCGAATCAGCCTTTCTAAACTTAACAATACACACGCATGTTGTCGCCATTTAGAAAAGGACATCCCCGTTTCAGTTTTGAACAGTCGACTAAAATGACGTTCACTGACACAAAGTTGTGCAGCAAAGTCTTCAGGAGAAAAGTGGATATTTGGACGCTGAATAAATGCTCTACAAATCTTCAGCATCGTTGGGTTTTCAGGTAAGGCTAAATGTAAATCGATCACTTCAGACAATTCAAGCTCACTTAAAATCAAATCAAAAATCAATTCATCACGTTTGCAGAAAGGTGGATTAAGTTGGGGCGCTTTTAAAAGTAGCTGTCTCAGTAGAGGAGAAATTGCCAAGACTTCACATTGTGTTGAAGGACGAGGTAAATATTCAGGACGTATATAGATACTACATGTTTTCACATTAAACAAAGTCAGCTGATGTGGAACTTCTGGGGGAATCCATACTGCTCTTTCAGGCGGAATAATCCAATTGCCTTGAGGTGTTTCAACATGCATCACACCTTCTGCGCCATACAGCAGTTGGGCACGTTGATGACTATGTTGTGCAAGTCTATAAAATTCAGCATATTGGGTTTCAATGGCAATGATTTTATGCTCTAGATGCTCAATGCTATGAATAGAAATTTGCTTCATACACATGTCTGAATTAAGTAATTGAAAGCTGAATATAACAAACTTGCCTATTTTATAAAGCTCTAAAATCTGAATTATTTTTTAAGATTTTGATTATGGAACTCTATTTTATTCTACTGGGTGCAGGCATTCTTAGCGGTATACTTACCATTTTATTTGGTTTTGCAGGCGGTTTCGTCGTCGTTCCATTGGTCTATTCCACCATTCGCCTGCATGAAGTATCTGATTCATTGGCGTATACGATGGCGTTCAAGAGTGCTGTTGCAACTTCCTTATTATTGATGATCATCAACTCTGGGCTTGCCTCATATCAACAGTTCAAACGAGGCAATATACAGCGAAAATATCTTTTCCCGATTGCCTACTGGATAGGAATAGGTGCAGTAATCGGGACTTTTTTATCAATTTATATAGCCCCTATTTATTTAAAATGGGCATTTGTAGCCTATTTATCAATGACAATTCTGGACTGTCTCTCACGACAACTCAAATCACAGCAATTTCAGCAAATTTCTACACGTGTCTTAAACGCCAAAGAACAGCGTCTGGGTGGCATATTCATAGGTGGTATTGCAGCTGCACTCGGTGTTGGCGGAAGTGTGATGACCGTTCCTTTATTTCGCCGTTGTGGCTTAGATATGTCTAGCGCTGTCGCTCTGGCTAATCCTCTCAGTATGCCTGTTGCACTTGCGGGTTGCTTAACCTTAATCATAACTCAATGGGTACAACCACCTCACTTAGGGATACATTTTTGGGGATATTTCTATTATCCAGCATTAATATGTTTAATCCTTGGAGGCTTTATAGGGATGAAACTCACCCTTGGTTTGTCAAGTAAATTATCCAATACAGCCCATGAACGCGGTTATATTGTCTTGTTAACTTTGGTCCTATTCAGTATTTTACTGACTTAATGAGATAAGTTTGTCTGCTCGTTCTTAAATCAGAATCCGCATTTTCAACTGATAAGATCCTGAATAAATTAGGATCTTCATCAACTTAAGAGTAATCACATTCAAACGATGGTATAAAAACAATAAGTGTCATTCTACTCCACAGACAATGACGCAAATAATGGAATAGACATTGATAATATTGATAATTCAGTCATTCAAAAAATCAGCAATATCATTATGATAATAGAAAATTTCACCACTATCCCCTGTTTCCACACAACTAAAATGGCATTATTTCAATGAATAAATAGCAAACTTCAGCTTGTAAAGTTAAAACAAATTAATTAACCTACCTAACGTTAGGTAATCTCACAGATCAATCATTATGAATCTAAATATACGCCATCAAAAAATTGGTTTTGCTCTTATTGTGCTGCTTGCGATGTTGACTGCACTCGATGCGTTAGCGATCGATATTTATTTACCTGCATTTCCTGAAATTGCCAAAAGTCTCAGTGTCAATCTGAATGAAATGCAGCAAACTTTATCCATATTTTTAATTGGTTTAGCTATTGGACAAGGTATTTATGGTCCCTTATTAGAGCGTTTTGGACGTAAATTACCATTAATCATTGGCGTATTGATCTTTATCATCGGTTCATTGATTGCAAGTTTTGCAAGCTCACTGGAACTTTTGTTGACAGCACGTTTTTTACAAGCGCTAGGTGCTGCAGCAGGTTTGGTTACACCACGTGCGATTATCAGTGATCTTTGTAATGAACAGGAAGCCGCAAAGAATTTTTCAATTTTAATGCAAGTCATGATGGTGGCACCTATCGTTGCACCCATTGTCGGCAGCTATTTAATTCAGCATAACTCATGGCACATCATATTTTATACTTTAGCCGGTCTAGGCACGATTCTACTGCTTTGGAGTATCCGATCATTGCCTGAAACTTGCGCTCCTGAAAAAAGACAAGCATTGGATTTTAAAAATATATTCAACAATTATCGTTCGCTCTGTAGCAATCACGCTTATTTATACTTTACCCTTGCAAGTGGCTTTTTATTTGGCGGATTCTTCTTTTACATTAGCAACTCGCCCTATATTTTTCTTCAGCATTATCAGCTCAATAGCAGTCATTTCAGCTATCTTTTCGCATTTAACGCCTTTTGTTTTATCATTACAGGGCAAATTTCAATTTGGCTGCTGAATCAGTTTTGGTCTGCTTATAAAATATTAAAATTAGGTTTGGGTATTTTTTCACTTGCCAGTATAGGGTTATGCCTCAGTAGCTTGTTTGGGCAGCCGACATTAATAGAATATATTTTGACCTTAGGCTTAGCGATTTGGTCAACAGGCTTCTTATTTGGAAATTTGACCGCTTTGGCAATGCAACAAGCAGAGCGCCATTTAACTGGAGTCGCATCATCATTTATGGGACTAATACAATATGCCTTAGGGGCAATGATTGGATTCCTTGCCAGTCTGATGCCTGAGCACATTTCAGTTTTACCTCTTACACTCCTGCTCTGCGGTTTGTTGATGTTCGCACTTAGCCTTTATGCAAACAAAATGAGTAAATATGAAAAAACCACTTGATTGAACTATTGAAAAACACTCATTTATTTGCAGGTGTTTTTCAATACATCCAATACATTGAGTATTGCGGTTAAACGAAGTTGGTATTTTTGTTTACCACCATAAATTAATTCACTCTGCAGGGCATCCACAAAGCTCATATACATTCGAGCCAAAGTCACATGATCTAACTGATTTTCAGGTAGATCTTTCAGAGCCTGCATAAAAATTTGCTCTAAATGTTCCATAAATAAGTGCATGGGTTCGATTACTTCAGCATAAATATGTTTTGGTGGATTCAACAAAGCATTGACCCAAAATTGCACATCAAATGATTGATCAAATCGCTGATCAATACTACGCAAATACAGATTGAATTGTTGAAATACTTCCTCGCCACCGATCAATATTTGTTTTGCATAATTCAGTTCATGCTCAACCATGATGGGAATTAAACTTAAATACAAATCATCTTTATTTTTAAAATGCGCATAAATTGATGGCTTTTTTATACCGACATCCGTTGCAATTTCGTTCATCGAAGTTGCACTAAACCCTTGCTTTGCAAAACGTTCCAAGGCAGCTTTTTGAATTTTGATAGCAGTCACGAAAACAAAAACCTTTATTGCGAATCGTTGAATGATAGCATGTAAAGCAAATCCAACCCAAGCCTACCTATTGATACAGTCAAATGACAAAAGTTTATATAATTTTAGAAAAATAAAATCAATTCAAATCGTTATATTTTATGAGACTTCTTTTTGATACTGGTCTTTTGATGAGTTCTTTAGCCGATATCAAATCAAAATTAAGTTTAAAGATGATTTAACCTCATTTTGTAAATCGGCATAAAAACTTACAGGTAAAAATAGTGCCCGTCTTTCCGGGCTGCCAACTTTTTTCGCGAAAGGATAGATGAGAATCTATCGCAACTACGATATTAATAAAATTTAACTTTGATTTCAACATTTCTTCATAACTAAAATTTATAAAAATAATGATCTTGAGCACGAGCATTTTATGAAATTCATATCTATGTATAATCCGTTATTTATACTCAGTGCGTCGATGATGAGTCTATTGTATCAATCTGATTTTATCGTACTTATTTGTTTAAACATCATGTCCATAAAATGAGTGTTTTAGGTTAACTTTTTGAGTTGGTAGGAATGGGGGCATACGGTTAACTCGACAATCAGTTGACTAGCAAATTAGATTAAAACCTTTAAGGAACAATTCCCCTTCTGCAATCTTATAGAACGCTATGTATTGATTTGCTGATCCACCCAATCCAAAAATTTATTCTTATGATCAATCTCAGGCGCATTGATGATATTGATCATTTTTTTATTTCCAAATTGACCAACAACTTTATCAGGAATTTCGAAAATAAAATCATCATCTACACCTTGATTAAGCACTTTGAAATATTCAACAACTTTTTCAAAATTAGTCTTACTTTTGAAATCAGGTGTAAGCAACAGAAAGTTATAAATCTGTTCTAAAACATATGAATAGTTTATATTTTTCATAATTGATCCAATGTTTAATATTCAATGTATTCGATAATTTTTTAGCATTCCCACCAATCGTCAATAGAGCCAGCAAGACTCTATTGAAATTGAAGAAAGCACTTACATTTTTCCTCTAGAAATAAAACCAATAATGGTCAGTATGACCGCTACAACTAAAAGAATAACTGCAAAGTCTTTAGAAAGCCCAGCTACACCGCCAAATCCAAGTAAACTTGCCACAAGTGCAATGACTGCAAAAATGATTGCCCAACGAAACATATGTATTACTCCATAAATTAATCTTTTACTTTCACATTAATATTTAAAGAACTTGATACCAATACATGTTTATATCGGCATTTAACGCTTCAATACTTTTATATAAAAAATAATTTTCAAAGAATCATTTTTTATATAACTTATTAAAACTAAAAATGTGATCAATCTCTGCATTCTTCAATTTAGGCATAACAAATTTAATTGAAAACAATACAGCACATGAAATGAATAGCATGATTAACACATCAATCGAATAACTAATCATGAATAACAGGGTATAAAACCCAAAAAAGAAAGATAGACTTAAAAATATTTTTTGAAAATAAATGGTAATGAACGCCCCATAAATTAGCGCTGCTGTAAATAAATTTACATACTTGTTCATTCCCAATCTATCAAAAATAATAATAAGCAAGGAAATAGCGAATATTGAGACAACAAAAATAAATAAATTTTTTAAAATTAACATTTCATTCCCTCATATTTTATAGCTTAGAAAAACCCCTCCTCCTTAGTAAACCGTCTAAGGAGGAGGGCTACCCCAATACACAACAATTTTTATTATGTTCATTAATTTAATAAATGCTTTTTTAATTTAAGTGTTAGCGACAAACAACTTAAATAATTATTCAGCTTTATAATAATGAACACTTGTGGTGTATGTAGGCAGTATAAATAAATGAAAAACAGGCGGTATAATCCATAGCTTACATGATTGTGAGAAATATCTTACATTTGTATACTTTTTAATCAATTTATTTTAATAAAAATTATAATTTTTCTTTTATTTTCAAAATTTTATTTTTAACAAAATAAATGTCCATCAATTTAACTTAACAAATCACTCAAACAGCAATAAAAAAACGTTACATTTCATATTTTTTAATAAATTCTTCCAATATGTTCGCTTTCAATTTAGAAACCCTGTATGGTAATCATCAGTACTAATCTTCCTATGTGAAAACATAAAGCTTATTAATAAAATTAAAGCGTTAGCACCGAGTTCGGAGTAAATTTTATGATGGAAGACTACCAATGGAATTTGTGAGAGTTTTATATGCAAGTAAAGCTACGAGTATTCATCCTGATGTCAAAAATGATCTCATAGAGATTTTGAATTCAGCTGTGGATTTTAATTCTCGTAATGAAATTACAGGCGTTCTTTACTATGGGCATGGATATTTTGTTCAATGTTTAGAAGGACGTAAAAGTAAAGTAGATGATCTTTTTTACAATCAAATTTTGAAAGACCAACGTCATCAAAATTGTGAAATTTTATACTATGAAAAATGTGACATTGGATTATTTAAACATTGGAATATGAAATTTGCTCCAGTCAACAAAAGGCTTGGAGACTTTTTTATAGAAAATCACCGGGATGATTTTAATCCCTTTCTTCTCTCAAGCGAGACGATTCCTTCTTTTATTGATCTTTTAGCTGGAGAGTATGATGTTGAACCTTATAACTTTGATGTCAATCAGTGATCCAGTGTTTTCTTCTCAAAATGACTTGAGAAAACGCATATGTTGATTCGATTGTGTTATGCGAGTTCTCGCAATCAATTGACTTCTGATTTACTTGAAGATCTGAATGATATCTTAAACACTGCTAGAGAGTTTAATAGCAACAATCAGATTTTTGGTGTTTTATATTATGCCAATAATTACTTCTTTCAGTGTCTTGAAGGTGATAAAGCGATCGTTCAAACTTTATTTCAGCAGATAAAGAATGACCTAAGACATCACGATATTGTTGAGTTCAAAATCAAGCAAATTGACAAAGTTTACTTTAAGAACTGGTCAATGAAATATGTTCAGAAGTGTTCGAAAATTGATATATTCTTCAATCAAATGGGATATGAATTATTCACGCCAACTGCGCTCAATGAAGATAATTTAGATATATTCTTAAAAGAACTTCTGAGCGAAAAGCAAACTCGTATGCGTAAAAAGGTGGGGCTAAATCAACGCGGCGTATCAACTTTTCTATAAACTTAGATTAGACGAACATTCGTTCGTCTAATCTACCAAGCATTTAAAGCTTCACAGATTGGCTGCTACCCAGTTGCTCAGTTTCACCGGTGATAGATGCTTTGGCGAGTTTGAATAAGGTCACCAACTTCCCATTGCCTTTCCAATATTGTGCCCCATTACAAACGACACGAATCAATTGGATATTAGGATCATTTTTCCCTTGCTCAAAAAATGCTTCATAGGCTGGCGACCATAATTGCTCAAGAATCTCTGGATCATGCACACACTCTGCAATAGCGTTAATTGACACGTAATCATTATTTGAAATATGACTATACCCGAGATTAACCTGCTGACGAGTTGCTATATTTTTAACTAATTCTGAGTTTTTAGCGCCAATAAACCACACGACACCATTAAAATCAGTATTTTGTGTGGTCATAGGCACTGAATGTAAATGCCCTTCTTCAGTGATAAATGTGACCATCACAAATCGAATATCTTTTATTAATGCATTAATCTGTTCATAATCTTGATTTAAATTTTCCACGTTGCTATTCCCTTTATAAACTTGAATCTTAAATATCTACCAACCGGCAAAACAAAACAGTTCCTTTATGTTTATTAAATGTTTAATCATGATAGTTAAAGATCATGATTTATGAATAATTTATCTTTTTGTTATTATTAATACTCACAACTTTAAAAATATTTTTTTTATATCTAATATATTGACCTATTTCCGCATGATCCAATTCATTCCACAAATCAAAATAAAAAAATTCAGATGTATCCGAATAAATCCAAAACCACATGAATGATTCGTTTTTATGAATGGGATTGTAAATAGTGTCCTTAACCTTAACAAGTTTGTGTAACTGAAATTTCTCATCTTGAAGTACAATTTCATAAATACACAATGGCATATTCTCTAAATTTAAAATAATTCAAACTATAACCTAAATCAGATTCAGCTTAATATTTTTATTTATTAAAATTATGTAATTTATTTTTTCAATTAATATTTTTTATTTTATTTTTTAATAGTTATCTTTCATAAATCTTAAAATGATCATTTTTATCGAATTAAAGAGGTATTGAAAGTTGTGCCGCCAATAGGATAAAGGTCGGAACTTATGTTGATTTGTAGTATTAAAAAGGAGTTATAAAAGAAGCCGAATATGTAAGTTTAGTTTAAAAACTCTGATTACTCAGTAGCTTTGACAAAATAGCTAAAGCATCACAGATTAAGATCACACAGCGATTAAAAAAACCATAACAATCATATATATTTAAAAAACTGAGTACCCGATCTTGGTAAAAGTAAGACAAAGCACTCAGTTTATTTCTAAATCGTTCAAAATCAAAAAATTATTCAAGCTCGTTTAATATAGCTTGATTAAAAGCAGGGATATCATCGGGATTACGTGAAGTGATCAAAACCCATCCATGAGTGTTACAACGATGTACTTGCTCGTCAACCCAGTTTGCACCTGCATTCTCTAAATCTAAACGTATACTTTTATATGAAGTTAAATTTTTGTCTCTAATTCGCTCAGCATTAATGAAAGCCCAAGGACCATGACATATAGCCGCAATGGGTTTTTTATTGTCTGTGAATGATTGGATAATTTTTAGTGCATTTTCATCAATTCTTAATTGATCTGCATTCACTGTTCCACCTGGAATGACCAGTAGATCGTAGTCATTTGGGTCTAATTTTTCTAAAGTTGCATTTGGTGAATAGGATGCAGATTTTTCATCATCATGAAGAACGGTCTGTACATCTTTTAATTCAACTGCGGCATGAATGCACTCAATTCCTTTACTTGTTAAAAAGTCTAATGGCTTTTTGAGTTCATCATGCTCTACACCAGAGTTTGAAGTGATAAATAATACTTTTTTTGACATTTCTTACTCCACCAATATGTATGTATGTTTTTAAGCTAACAAAAAATTGGCTTTCGGATGTACTTGTTTAAACACCTTCTTGTTAATTGTTGAAATGCATTGTTGTAAGATTTGTTATATCTGTTGATTTAATTTAGACCTTTTTACACAAATCCAAAACGACAGTACACTCAAGTCTGATGGATGTATTCAATCTTAAAAGTTCATTTACCCTTTTTGAAATGAGAGTTTTGCGCGCTTTGATATTAAAGATTGTGTTTAATTTTTTATAAAATAATCAATCATATAGATTACTTGATTGCGTTTTATGAATATTAAAATATTGTACGCCTTTAAGCTATTCCAAATGCCTTATGGTTGTAAAAAATTTTTCACCCATAATTGATCTGTCGAATTGAGTGAATATTGTGTCCTTAAATGTAGACGTGTTTCTTTAAACTCTAAAAATTCGATCTGTATGGGTTTTATGATAAATCCCCCCATGTCTCAGGACGAATCAGATTATGATGATCATATTTACTTTTTTCATCAAGAAATTTTTGTTGCATGGCTTCGAGTGTTCAATTTCTTGGCTTTGATGAAAAATATAAGACACCACTTGAGCGTCATGAACCCGTTTTTCCCAATAGGAATCTGCAAGTTGAGAATCAATTAGCGAACAGAATCCCTGTATTCTGATTTGATGTGCCACATGCTCCCACCAAATCGTTAGACTGACTTTGGGATTATTCAAAATCTCTTTTGCTTTATTTGACTTCAATTCTGTACAAAATATGAGGGTCTGTGGACAATTCGTCTATGTTTGCGACTAGGTGTATTTTTTAGGCGATTCTAGGCGCGAAATACGAAATTTAGTCATTCTAAATGAGTAGTTCGTAACGACGAAGTGACAAAAAACACGCTAGTCCCGAAGGGTTGTGGCTAAAATTATCTCAGGCTACGTTATGAAACTTAAAAATAGTCTCGCTATTCTCTTCATTTCCTTGCGGAGTATACTCCTCATACCTGCTCAATTTTAACCTACAACGCAAGCCATTTATGAAATGTCCACAGACCCTAACCCTTCTTGATTAATTTCTTTTAAGTCTACGAATCGAGAGTGAGGAAAACCCTGATCATCAATGGTCGAAACACAAATCGCATTTCAATGTGGTAGAACACCACTTTGCTTTGCTTTTGACCAAAGATCTTGGAGATGTCTAAGCGGATGATTCATATGATCCATAGCTTTTATCCTAAGTTACGCTCTAACACTTGCCCTGACCACCCTTCATCATTAAAACTCAATGTAGATCGATAACCGCAGGATTGATAAAACTTGACTAAATTTCCATTACCGCCCGCATAACAATCAAGCCGTAGATGATGGATTCCCTTCTCCTTAGCTTGCTGATCAGCAAAAGCCAATAATTGACGCCCTATTCCCTTATACTGCTGCCCCCGTTTTACGATAAGTAAACGTACATAACATTCTGGCTGAGCTGCAAGCGGAACATAAGGCATAGCATCCCCCATAACAATAGCAGCACAAACACCACCATCTTGTGTTTCAACAACCCAAGCATCAGGCAAAGCAAGTGCTTCTGAGACACGATCAATCTGTCTGGCTGAAGTGGACCACGGCACTTCTCCCCATTGTTGGGCATTTCCAATGGAGACGAGCCACGCAACAACGCCATCAAAGATATCTAACACCTCAGGTAAATCTTGAGCCTTTGCTTTACGAAGTACAAAGCTTTGTCTTGCGGTGGTTATTATTGTTTGCATATCTATTCCAATTGCTTTAATTGAAAATATCTCTTGCTCAAAACAAGCGATTGCCGTATTAAAAAATGTCAATGGTGATCATGCTTACACCGCTATTTTTGTGTCACATTTATTCGGTTATATAATTTGAAATTTCTATTAAATTTTCATCTGGGTCACGAATATATACTGACATGATATTTCCGACAGCGCCTGTACGCCGAACTGGACCTTCTTGAATTTCTACCTGTTGATGCGCTAAATGTGTGATCACCTCATTCAAGGGTGTAGCGGTGATAAAGCATAAATCAGCAGAGCCCGGAGTTGGATGTTTCGCTTTTGGCTCAAACTCCTTACCTGCTTGATGCAGATTTATTTTTTGCTGAGCAAACTTTAACGCTTTTCTATTATTTCCAAATGTAATAATTTCAAAATTTAAGACGTGATGATAAAAAACACAAGTTCTCTCAATATCCGCAACTGTTAAAACCAAATGATCTAAATGTGAAATTTCCATAGAATGCCTTCAAATCGATTGATCATAAATAACCAATTTATCAGCTTTTTAAATGAAATTTAATGTATTTTTTTCATACTCAACATCGTTTCAAGACTATGAATGTGGACCGATTCTTTGCCGCATCCAATGTTAAACTGTCTAAATCAATGCAAAGCCGATATAGTCAAACCGCCTAATTTTTCATACAAGCGATTCATCTTCAATCAATTTTATGCTTTTTATATAAATGTTAAAAAGTTTTGCTTAATCAGTTTTTTGTATTTTTGATTCCCAAATAGTCTTGCGATCGCGAGGCGACATGGATGTCTCCATGTTGAGTAGAGCTATATGAGTTAAAACAAAGCACTCCTTTGTTTGCAACGCAAGAATTCAGTTAAATATATGAATATTTAAAGTGCCTTCTCCATGATGAAGAAGGCAAGGTGCGGGGATTTTATATTGATTTAAAGTTTAAAAAAAGCCGTACGAACGCAGCCTATCGGATATAGATCAATCCATAAACTTAAATAGCACAATGACAGCTATTTGCATTTGTGCAGTGAGATTAAGTACAAGTCACACCATCAACACGCGCTATTTTTTTTGAATCTAAAGATACGATCGAAAGTGCCACAGCATCTACGACTCGGTTTAAAGCAGTGTTGGCTGTAGTGACGATATCTTGCATTTGTTTATGATTGCCTGTTACGTCTTGAGCAAAACTCATACGGCATGCCAATTGCTGATTTTGGGTAGAGTTTTGATCCAAAGTAATCGTGGGATCATTACGCTTCACAATCCAAGCTACAGACACCTCTATTTTTTCATTCGTTTGATTTGTCGAATGAACAATATCGAAACGTGAAAAATCAGTGGCAATCCGATAAGAAATTTTTCCACCCACCATCCCGCTATTATAACGATCCACTGCCTCCAGTTTTTGTTGCAAACCTGCAGATAAATTATCGCGAAGTTCCGCTCCTAAAGTTGAAGTCCACCGCTCATTGTCTAAAATTTGAGATTTACCCGTAATATCCTGAATCACGATAGGAGCACGATTGATACGATCAGGCAATCCTACAGGCAATACCTCAATGACAGTAACCTTTGAGTTGGCTAAAGGAGATACTTGAGTCGTTAAACTATAGTAGTTCGGTACTGGCGAGCTTGAACATGCAGATAACAATATCGCTGTAGATAAAGCACCAGCGTATCTCATAGTCAAAGCAGCATCGAATAATTTTTTATCTATTTTTTTCATTTATTAGCCTCTGCTTTTTTACCACGGATTAATGATTCTGGGTGTTGTTCAATATAATCAGCCATTAATTGTAATGAAGCAGCAGCTCGGGTCATTTGTTGCAAAGCTTTACGTACATCCTGCTGCATTGGCGCATCACTGGATAAAATCGATTCACTAGATTGCATTGTCTTACGTACATCATTCAATGTTGCTTGTAAGTTTGGTGCAACTTTATCATCCAACTGTTTAACCAGTTTATCTGTAGATTCAATGGTCTTATTCATATTGCTGAATGTTTTTCGTACATCTTGTCCAATTTCATCGAGTGGGAACTTACTCAACTTATCCGCAATTTGTGACACTTGAGCTTGTAAACCACTTAATTCCGTCGCAGTGGTTGGAACCTCAGCTCGCCCATCTACACGCATTTTCAAAGTTGCGGCTTTGGCTTTTGGAAACTTATCAAAGGCAATATAATTTTGACCAGTTAGCAAGTTGCCTGTACGCATCTGTGCACGCCAACCATTTGCGATAAAGTTTTTGAAAATTTCACCATCAGGATCAAGCTCTTTACCATGCGCCAAGCGAGATGGGTAAATGGTTGCATCTACACGCATACGCAACTGGGTATAAGATGGATCAAACTCAACATTAATGGCTTTAACATTGCCAATTTCGATACCCATAAAATCAATAGGTGCACCTGCGGTTAGACCTCGTAATGAATGATCAAAGTACATAATAATTGGACGTGGCTTACCATCAGGTTCTTTCATTGCCTCTTTACGAGAGTCTGATAAAGTAAAATAACTATGATTCGGTGCGATACTGCCCGCTGAATTTTCTGGATAACCAAAGGCAATCCCTCCAGCAACAATACTGGCAAGGGATTGTGTATCTAAATTAAAGCCTGAAGCATTTAAAGAAACATCTACCCCACTAGCTTGCCAAAAGCGTGCATCTGTAGTTACGAACTTATCATAAGGTGATTGTATAAAAGTTTGTAATTCGACACTTTTCCCATCATTTGCCAATTTATAAGCCGTAATCTGCCCCACATTTATTTTGCGATAATAAATCGGTGCGCCAATATCAAGCGAGCCGAGATCTTGCGCCTTTAAGAAAAAAACTTTGCCGGGAATATCAGAGGCTACAACAGGTGGAACTTCAAGCCCAGTGAAAGTCTCCTGCTTTTGTTCCGCCTTGCCACCATCCACTTCAATGTAAGCGCCAGACAATAATGTATCAATTCCAGAAATGCCCCCTGTCCCTACACGAGGTCTAACCACCCAAAAGCGTGAATCCTTAGCAGCAAAATTACTGGCATCTTTACGTAATTCAATTTTGGCAATCACGTGTGAACGATCATCAGAAAGATCAATTTGACGGACTAAACCGATATCAACCTGTTTATAACGTACTGTGGTTTTGCCTGCGACCAAACCTTCTGCAGTACGAAATGACACTTCAATCGTTGGACCTGTATCCAGTATGGCTTTAGCAGCAAGTGACAATGCGATCAAAAGTGCGATGAATGGAACTAGCCAAATCAGCGCAGGTCGCCAACGCGCCTTCTTCTTTTCAGGTTCAGCAAGAAATACACCATTCTCCGTAGTCTCACTTGGGCTTGGTGTAGAATCTTGGTTGTTTGGCGTATTGTCTGGCATAGTGATCATTCTTTAGCATTTAATTATGAGGATTTGGTTTCGTTTTAACTTTTCAGTTGATGAATAACAACTGTGTTCATCTGTTGGGGTTGTTGAGAATTCGCCTTGTGCGCTTTGAAATAATTATCCCAGATCAGTCTTGGATCAAAGCTCAATGAAGCAAACATGGTTAAAACAACGACTGCACCAAAAGCCACAGCTCCAGGTCCAGCCAAGATGGTCGCTAAGGATTGGATTTGAATAAGAGCTGTCAATAAAGCCACCACAAAAACATCAATCATCGACCAGCGCCCAATAAATTCAACAATTCGATATAACAGTGCACAATGTTCAGGTGAAAAATGCCATCTTGAAGATGATTGCATATACACGGCGACCAATAAAAAAATCAAAATTAATAATTTTAAAATTGGAATGAAAATACTTGCCATGAATATGACCACAGACACTAGATAATCTCCATTTTGCCAAAAGTAGATCACCCCACTGATAATGGTATCTTGCTGACGTCCCAATAAAGAATCCGTTACTGTCATCGGCATTACATTGGCTGGAATATATAAAATTGCTGCGGCAATGACTAAAGCAAAAGTTCGATTTAAACTTTGCGGTTTACGCGAGTGTAATGCACTTTTGCACCTTGAACACTTTAGCTCAGAATGTTCGTCTATGCTTGAGCCAACAGAATTCAGTAAGCCACAACAATGGCATTGTATTAATCCAACATCCTTTGCGCGCACATCGCTTTTGACTTGTAAATCAACATCAGAAAGATTCTCTAGCAGTGAACTAATCTCATCATCATGATGATTCTTTTGTGTCATGTTAAGCTCCGATCGACTTCATCCCAAAGATCTTTGATCTTCACCGAAGCAATATAAACCAAAAGAATACTTAGGATCGTAAACGCCCAAAGTGCCACACCCGGAATTACCGTCACCATTCCAACCAATTTAACTAAGGTGACCAATACACCAATTAAAAAGACTTCCACCATCCCCCATGTTCTAAATAAAAATAAAGTTTTCAGTGCCAATCTGAGATAGTGAGGTCGGTATTTAAACAAACCAACACAACTTAAGACATAACTCAACAATAACAACTCAATCAATGGAACAATAAATGTAGTCATAAGAATCAGTGCCCCGACAAAAGGACGCTCAATATGAAACATGGTCCACGCAGCTCCAATCAGCGTGGTTTGTGAGGTATTCCCTTGTAACTCCACAATCACGATAGGGAAGCTATTGGCAATAACAAATACAATCAGTGCTGCAATGACTAAAGCAAGCAATGATGAAAAAGGTCGGCTACGTCGATATAACTCTGCACCACAACAGGTGCAATAAGCACGCTCATTCGGTAATAAGTCAACTTTACGATAAATCGCATCACATTCTTCACAACCGACCAACTCATTTAAGTGAAGAGGTTGCGCCGATGCTAAAGGCTGATTATTTTTATTCGCCATAAGCTGACATCCGTTCGATTGATTCTTTCATTTAGAAGAACAGTTCATCTATCTTATACATTTTATTTTTAACATCTCAATCATTGTTTCTCTTAACTACACAATTTTTAAACAAATTAACATTCAATTCAGGCAAGATAACATCAATGATTAAAATAATGTTTTTTTAGACTATTGAGACTTAATTTTTTTCAAATCAGGAGTAAAAAGTAAAACTCAGAACAATCATTCTGTTACTTCTATTGTTATACGATTGCAAACCTAAAAACACCGATATACTATTAATCCATCAGTAAATTGATCATTAACCATAGCTAAAAAGCTTTCAAAAAAAATTTTCCCCTTAAAAACTAAATAAAAGATAGCCTTTTACACAAGGCTATCTTTATCTTTGTTTAAGTACTTTTGATATTCAGTTGCATATTGTTTAGCCAAATCTTTTTTCTCTTTTTCACCTAATATTTTACCTGCTTGTTGGAAAAAACTATGTTCTTCCTCTTTTAAATGATGGTGAACAATTTCTGATAGTTTTTTTGCAGTTGTTAACCAACTTGGATGACTAAATTTTGTTTCAGTAAGTTGCTCTAACAATTCATCCATTTCATGATGTTCAGAAAGTGCATGTCTGGTGATATTCAAACCAGGATCTGTCATCATTAAAGGAATATAAAAATATCGATCTTCAGCAACAGCATGAGCAAAAAGTTCATTTTTCAGTGCATCAAATAAATTTCTTCTTTCTTCAGTATCCCCTGAGGTTTGAATGAGTTGTTCAGCGTATTTTCTTTGCTTATCATGACTTCTTCTCAATTCATCAAAAATATTATTATTTACTTTAGCATTCATCATTCACTATCCTTTTCCAATAATTAATATCAATTATTCTTAATGGTTTAAAAAAATGTTGTTGAAATTTGTTAGTAAAAAGCAATTCAACTGTATAGCACTGTAATTTTTATAAACTATTGTAAAGTTTCGTTTTTATTCATATATCTTAATGATTAGACCATTCCATCAAAAATTTTCTTTTTTTTAAATCGTGTGAAAATTTAATCAGAATTTGTTATTAATTTAACACTTAGATATTTTTAAAAAATTTTTCTATTTTCTAAACTTGAGCTCAATTATTTTGAGCGAACATCTTGATATTCTGACTGGGTAGGTTGCTAAATCAAATTTGGAGCTAAAATGCCGAAAAGAAAATATATGGTCTTTTTCTATTTTAATAAAATCCTAAGTTCATAATTAAGGCGATCAAGACCCAGTAACAAAGTCAAAGATGACATGATATTTTTCCTATCTGACTTCACATCTCGTTCACAACTACTTATCTACAGTATTAGATAAGACTCCAAATGGATAATGAACGTGAAAAACTCAAAAAAAATATTTGCCTCCATATTCACACTTCTTTGTGTATCTGGATGCAAAAGTATTCCTAGTTACTCCGCAGATTATGGTAAAGCTAGAAATAATGTAGTTGGTATTCCATTAACCGATACTCAAGCATTAGATATTGGCACCCGCTTTACATCCACCTTCAATACCTTAGGTACAACTGAATTCATCGATAAGGCAAGTTCGTTATACGCAGATCAACTCTATATCAATGACACTCTTTCTCAATTTTCATCGCGACAAAATTTGATTGAACATTTTAAAGGCATGAATAAACGAGTTAGCAATGTTACAGTCAAATTATTAAACACGACCTATCACCGAGATTCTGCATATATTCATTGGTTTATGGCTTATGATTTCAAAATTTTTGGTGTGAATAAAACGATGGCGTCTTATGGCATCAGCGAAATCAAAGTCAATAAAGATCAACAAATTATTTTCCAACAAGACTTTTGGGATCCAGCAAATGGTTTGTTTCGCCAGTTACCTTATTTCGGAGGCTTATATTCATGGGTATTAACATTCAAAAAATCACCGTAATGATTATATCTGTAGCAAGTTTATCCATCAGTATTTCAAATGTACAAGCAGCAACATTTAAACAGTGTGGAAATGGTGCGATTTTAGTTGGTACAAAACAGATTGGTCAGGCAAGCTACTTTGCAGAATCTTGTAAACAGACTTGGGAAAATCAAAGTATTCAAATGAATTTTTTATACAACCAGAATATTCCTGAATGGGCTTTCAAACGTGCAGCCACTCATTTTTTAAAGAAAAATATTCCTGATTTTAAAGAAACATCGGCTTTAAACCAAATTACACAGCTTTATAAACCAGTTAAAAATGGGGATTTATATAGCTTAAGTTACGTCCATTCATCCCGCATATTAACGCTTTCAATGAATGGAAAAATATTAGGTCATATCCAAAATGATCAAGCCAATCAATATTTTAAAATTTGGTTAGGTTCAGCGCCATTTAATGCTAAATTGAAGCAACAACTCTTAAATTAACAACATAAAGTTATTGTAATGACAAAATATTTTATCCTTATGGTGGAAGACCATTACGAATTAGCCTCTACACTCTGTGAATTTTTAGAAGCACATGATTTTGTCATTGATCATGCACGTAACTTAGATACAGCACGTAATTTATTGAAAAATCATCCTTATCATATTCTTTTATTGGATATCAATTTACCTGATGGTTGTGGTTTCGATCTTTGCCACTGGTTAAGGACTGAACAAGGTCTAGATATCCCTGTGCTTATGCTAACAGCACGTGACACATTGGATGACAAAATTAAAGGTTTTTCTTCAGGAACCGATGATTACTTGATTAAGCCTTTCGACTTTAATGAGTTGGTTATGCGTGTTCGAGCATTGATCAAAAGATCTATAGGAGAGGTCTCGAATAGCAAATTACAAATTCATGATCTGATCTTAGATAGTTCACAACAGACAATTCACCGTGCCGGAAAAAATATAGAACTTCCACCTATTCAATTTAAATTATTAAAATTATTGATGAGGAATTCACCCAAAGTTATGACCAAACAAGAAATTATCATAGAACTTTGGGGAGATGAAGAACCTGAAAGTGATGCACTACAGAGGTGGTCCCACATGTTTGAACAACTAAAAGCTTATTTATAAGTGATACTCTGCTCTAGTTAAGCTACCTTATTTTGTTGTGGTAGCTGGTCATAGTAAAACTCATCTGGAGTCATTTTGTCCAGACTCGAATGAGGTCGTTTCAAATTATAAAATTCAAAATATGCGTTTAATTGCTTCTTCGCATCCAAAACATTGCTGTAGGCTTTGAGATACACCTCTTCATATTTAACGCTCCGCCATAATCGTTCAACCATCACATTATCAACCCATCGACCTTTACCATCCATGCTGATTTGGATGTCATTTGATTTCAATACATCAATAAATGCATCACTGGTAAACTGACTGCCTTGGTCTGTATTAAATATTTCAGGTCGACCATATTTTTCAATAGCTTCATTTAATGTTTCTATGCAAAATGTAACCTCCATACTAATCGATACTCTATGCGCAAGTACCTTGCGGCTATGCCAATCAATCACAGCACATAAATAAACAAAGCCTTTTGCCATAGGGATATACGTTATATCCGTAGACCACACTTGATTACTGCGCTGAATAGCCAATCCTTTGAGCAGATATGGATATTTGCGGTGAGCTTGATTAGCCTGGCTTAAATTTGGTTTGCAATATAACGCATTAATGCCCATTTTCTTCATTAAAGTACGTGTATGACGTCGTCCTATATGATGTCCTTGACGATTCAACAAATCACGCATCATACGGCTACCTGCAAAAGGGTATTGCATATGTAACTCATCCATACACCGCATCAGCTTCAGATCTGATGCACTCACAGGTTTTGGGCGATAGTAATAACAACCACGGGAGACTTTCAGCAGCTGAGCTTGCTTAGATACTGAAATCTGAAGTGAGTCATCGATTAACTTTTGTGGTTGAAGCGGCCCAGTTTCTTCAACACACCTTCTAAAAAATCAATTTCTAATGCCTGCTCACCGATTTTTGCATGTAGTTTTTTTAGATCGATGGGTGGTTCTGTTGGAGCTTTTGATTGATCGAAAGCTTGCGAGGAAGCTGAAATCAGTTGATTTTTCCAGTCGATAATTTGGTTTTGATGAACATCAAATTCAGCACTCAATTCAGCAAGTGTTTTTTCTGCTTTAATCGCAGCAAGTGCTACCTTAGCTTTAAAATCATTTGAATGATTTCTTCTTGGTCTACGTGCCATAAAATACTCCATATATTGATGTTTATAACATCATTTGGGGAGCAAAATATCACTTATAAGTGTTGTTCAAATTTCCTGATCCACCTCTCTACGTAGCCATATTTATAACTTACGAAAAATGGTGGATAAGCCCTTTAATCAAAAATTAATTCATACCGTGTCAGGTGTTGGCTTAAAAATTTCTCTTGAACCTGATTCATTTAATTAAGATAAACCACAACGACCAGTCCTGTCGATGGTATTAACGCTATATCATTGTGAATACTCAAATAATAGAGGCGATCAAATAACTCTACACGCCAGCCTAATTGTTTACACAGCTTTTGCACCAGTTGGAGTCCAATACCGTGTCCTTTAGTTTGCAACCTTAATTGAGGGCTAGATAAATCCTGTACTTTATTATCATTGAGTAAATGAATACCTATACCGTTATCAGCAATCAGAACTTTGTTTTTTTGTATGATGATATCGATTTCTGATCCTTGGGAATAATTTAAGGCATTCCGTAAAATATTGCCGAAAACCATTTTTGTCATAGAGGGATACAACTGTCGTGTCTGTTCTGCTATCCCCTGATGAAGATTAATTTGTATTCCTTTCACTTGCCCCACACTTTCAAGATCAGTTTGTAATTCTTGTAAGATTTTAAATATTGAGCTGTGTTCTGGTATAAGTGTGTTTGTCGTATTACGAGCAATTGCCAATAAAGTATCAACCAGTAACTGCATATCCTCTATGGTATTGCTCAAACGAACAAAGACTTTATTATCTCCATAACGAGCTTGGCAAAGCTGAACATTACCTTTAAGGACAGTTAAAGGTGTTCGTAGTTCATGACTAACATCACGACTAAATTCACGCTCACGATGAATAAATTCACTCAAAACTTGATGGTATTTCTCTAACGCTTGTTTTAAATATTCTGCTTCCATATTTGCATCAGTACTAATATCCTTAAATGGTGATGCCCCTTTGTTCTGGTGATCCCAGTCAATATTTTCTAAAGCATTGGCAAGTCTAGTGATTGGAGAAAAATAACGACGTGCACGACGGTTCCACCACCAAAGTACGCTATAAAGCACAAACAAACTTAACATGAGAGGTGCCAATCCAAACAACCAAATCAGTTTATTGACATTACTTTCACCAAAAACTAAAAGCACATGCTGTCCATTACGCTCACCATAAACAGTCATACGCTCCTTGCCATCCACAAAATGACGGCCAACGCCTGGTGTTAAATGCATGTTCTGAAAACTATTTGGCGCTGCCTTAGTCCAGCGATATCCATATAAATTTTTAGTATCAGGCAAATCTGCATTTGGATTACGCTCTACACGCATCCAATAATGTTCCATTTCCTGTTCTAGTGCAGTTTTCAACAAAGTGCCTTTAATCACCCACGCACTACATGTAATACCAATCACGATCGATAAAGCAATCAATCCGATTTGTAACCAGTAATATCGATTAAAGACTTCACCCAAGGGATGGGCACGCTTGCCCTTAAATAGTCTCAGCATAAATATGCTCCCTTGTGTGCCGCAATAAACAACACATTCAATTCAGATTATAAGACTTTCTTGCAAAACAAAAAATGACCAATAACCCATTCTTGTCCCTGTTCAAAACCAAAAAGTTCAGCACAAGCCATAAAAAAGATTCGCCAACGTTGCCACCATATTGCTGCATCTTTACCATAGGTTTGTTCAAATAATGGTTTTAAACTTTGATGTTGTCGGTCCATATTTTCAAGCCAAGCATTTGCTGTTCTTTCATATTGTTTACCTGACCATTGCCAATGCTGTTCTAATTGTAAGTGATCTTGAAAATGTAAGAAAGTCGATGCAGATGGCATAAGTCCACCACTAAAAAAGTATTTCGACATCCAATCATATTCATTTTTAATTTCAAATGGATAATGTAAAAACCGATGACAAAAAATGTGACACCACAATAATCCATCAGGTTTAAGCCAGAGATTTATTTTTTCAAATAACTTTTGGTAATTACGCACATGCTCAAACATTTCCACCGATACCACACGATCATATGCACTGGATTCAAGTTCTAATACATTGACATCACAGGTGATCACTTTTAAATGATTGTACTGCCGTAATTTAGCTTGTTCCTGAATATATTCACGTTGCGTTGCTGAGTTTGACACCACCGTAATGGAGGCATTCGGATAATGCTCAGCCATCCATAAACTTAAGGATCCCCAACCACAACCGATTTCCAAAATGTGTTGGCCATCTTTTAATTTTGCTCGCTCGCAATAACATGCTAAAGCCAACGCTTCAGCTTCGTCTAGACTGGTTTGTGCATCTGTAAATAGACTCGCACTATATTTTAAGTGCTTTCCTAGTACAGACTGAAAAAATGCAGTAGGAAGTTCATAATGCTGCTCGTTAGCTTTGTCAGTTTCAATCGCAATTTCACTACGTTTAAGCATGTTCACAACATCCATGTAACGCTGACTACCCAATTCAGGATCATAACGTCCTTCTTGAATTAAACGCTTTTTACTTAAACTTCGGATCACCGCACGTATAGCTTGATCTGGGATCAGCCCACTTTCGACCAGCTTTAAAGATTGTTGAATAATATAATCCATATTTTGATCTACTCTTTAGGTTGCCACGGAATAAACATTGAGGTTCGTTTTTGATAATCCCGATAATTTTGACCACGATGACGTAATGCTTGCTGTTCGCTAAACGGAATACCCGTGATGTAATATAAAAATACCCACATCAGTAATGGATAAATCCATAGCAGATAAAGCCCAGCCGCTAATCCTAGAATAGGATAGGCAAACCAATGTAACCATTCAAAAAAATAATTCGGATGACGCGAATATTTCCATAATCCTTGATCCATGGTTTGACCTTGATTATTTGGATTCTGTTTAAAACGATATAGCTGCTGATCGGCAGTGCTTTCACCAATAAAAGCCAGTAACATCACCAGTGCGGCTGCAATCTGTGCCCAATAGATCCATTCATTCCACTGTGTTTTTGGGGAACTGAGTAACGATAGCATGGGATAAGAAAACAAAAGCGCGAGTCCTGCTTGAAACATAAAAAAAGCCAAGAATCCCAAATGTTTGAATTGCCCCATAGCACGGCGCATATTGGCATAACGACGGTCTTCTTCTGTTTCATGCCAGTAACGGCGAAATAAATGCCACGTCAGGCGTAAAAACCAAATGCTGCTTGAAAGTCCAATAAAGATACGCACACTTAGAGGTGCTGTATCCAGCAAAAAAGCCGCTAACATCACATTCAATGCAATACAGAAACTCCATGCTACATCGACTAAACCCGCACGATTGTTATAGCTTACGATGAGCCAACAGAGCAGCATAATTACAACATCAAGTAAAAACAATTTCAAAAACATTTTGCTTACTCCTTGATATATCAATGAATGCTTAGAAGTTAATAAATATTTGCTTCAAACAACATATGTACATCACTGATTACGCCCTCTTTGAATCCTCCTTCGCAATAACATAAATAGAAGTCCCACATTCGAATAAAATTTTCATCAAATCCAAGTTCAAGAACTTGTTCACGAGCAGCTAAAAAATTTTTCCGCCAAAGATGCAATGTTTGTGCATAACTTTGACCAATATCTTCCAAATGTTTTAAACGTAATTTTTGTTCGGATGCCGTTTGCGTTAATACGCTGATACATGGAATAAAACTACCAGGGAAAATATACCGTTTAATATAATCAACAGTTTTTAACGCTTTTTTATAGCGTGCGTCTTCAATGGTAATGGCTTGAATTAATCCCAATCCTTTTGGTTTCAATAAATTACGACATTGTTTAAAATAAGTAGATAAATATTGTTCACCTACCGCTTCAATCATTTCAATTGAAACCAATTTGTCGAATTTACCGTCAAGCAAGCGATAATCTTTTAGTTGCACCTCTACCCGATGTGATAAGCCTGCTGCTTCAATACGGGTCACGGCTTCATCATATTGTGCTTGTGAAATCGTAATCGTTGTTACCTTACAGCCATAATTTTGTGCAGCATAAAGTGCAAAACCGCCCCATCCACTTCCAATTTCGACCAAATGATCCATGGGTTTGAGTTGTAGTTTTTGGCAGATCAAATCTTTTTTATACTCTGAGGCTTGCTCCAAAGTCATTTCAGCATCTTTAAACACGGCACTCGAATACATCATTGATGGATCAAGAAATAATTTAAAGAAATCATTACTCAGGTCATAATGATCTGCGATATTTTTACGACTCCCCTTGATCGAGTTTTTACGCTTTTTATACCAAGCTTTTAAAAAAAATTGGCTCGCTTGAGCAATAATATTTTGATTTAATTGATCCAAAAGATCACGATTACGTGCCAAAATTTGGATCAATTCAACCAAATGATTGGTACTCCAATAACCACGAATATAGCCTTCAGCTGCGCCTAGCACACCATACTTGAAGATCAAGTCCACCAATTTTTTATCATGAACCTGAACTACTGCTACTAACTCAATACTGTCACCGACAAAACCATTCCACACCCCGCTAAATATAATTTGACCATGACGGAGTTTTAACAAACTTTGTAAAATCAAAGGTAGAGAATCTTGTTCACTGGAAATAAGTGCTTTCATCGCTTTGTTTTTCCTTTTTGTTTATTCGGATGCCGATAAAATGGGACCTTTTTCTTCCATAAACGAACAGCATTTAGATAAATTCCCGCCATCATTTTGAAAGGTTCAAAGACACTATGAATAGCATATCGATGCTGTTGTGAAGAAACTGTGATGGGGGTTAGTGAAAATCGCATAGTTGCATCAAATTGCAGTATATCTTTTTGAAAAAGCTGCATATGAATCACATTTTGTTGCGCAGAGAAATTAAAACTCCATTTGTAATTGATGTCCATTGGCATAAAAGGAGAAACATGAAATGATTTTTTAAACTCGAATTTATAGCTGTTAAATTGAGAATGTTGTACAGCTTTGTCACGACAGTCGTGTACATATACTTTACGTTCTTCCCATGGCGTGTTGGTGATTTCACTTAGAATAAATAGCGGCTTTTCACTGGCATCAAAAATGAAAAAGAATACCACTGAGTTAAATCGATAACCTAAAGTTCTCGGCAAGGCTAAAACTCGAATTTGTGTATCTAAACCTAGTAGACTATTGGCTTGTTTTAATAATATTTTTTCAATTTTTTGCCGAATTGTTCCATATTCTTCTATTAAAAAATCATTCGGATCAAGTTTGAGTAAATTCCAACGTTGTGATGACCATAAATAAGATTGCTCGGTAAAATAGTGGATTTGATCTGGGTCAAACCATAAATAATTTAACTTTGCTTCAAATTGATGGGACTTGGGTAAATAGCGTCGATGCCGGATCGAGGCTGGAGCTATAGCTAATTCAGTCAGCAACATGAGAACTCCTAGATTAGCTTTTCTATATGCTTCACAACTTCAGCTGCACTACGTACACCATCCTCGTGAAACCCCCATCCCCAATAGGCACCACAAAATGATGTTCGATTTTGTCCATTAATCTCAGACCAGCGTCCTTGCGCTCCTATGGCTGATACATCAAATACAGGATGACGATACTCGCGCTCAACTAAAATCAGCTCTGGTTTAATGTCAAAATTTGGATTCAATGTAGCGAAAATTTGTGTTTGGCAGGACAAGTTCTGTAGTTTGTTCATCCAGTAGCTAAATGTGTAATGAACTCTTGGCTTGATATTTTGCGTATCAAAATTTGATTGATCTTGAGTAATATGTACATGCCAACTCGCCCATTGAGATTTCGACTTGGGCATAATTGTCAGATCATGATGTACCACCATTTTATTGTCTTGATAGGAAAATTTGGACAACACCTCCTGCTCTAATTCAGATGGATCATTTAACAACTTTAGACTGTCATCCGCATGACTTGCAAAAACCACCCAATCAAATTTTTGTGTCTCATACTTTGTTTGAACAATCACTTGATCCGTCAAACGAGATACACTGATTACTGCTTGTTTTTTAAACTCAATATTTGCAGACTGCTGTTGAATGGCTTCGACATAACGAGCTGAACCACCAATTATAGTTTGCCATTGAGGGCGATCTTTAAGCTGAAGCATTCGATGGTGTTGAAAAAAACTCACCACAAATTTATAAGGAATTTTTCCTACTTGATCAATCGGACATGACCATAATGCGCCACACATTGGATATAAATGCTCTTGGCGAAAAGCCTCGGAATATCCATTTTGATTTAGATAATCTTCAATACTTAAATTGATCTCAAGATCATTCACCACGACAGTTTTATTTGCTGAATAAAATTTAAAAAGATCAGAAAGCATGGCTCTAAATTTTGATTTAAAAAAATTTTGTGGCCTACTTAGTAAAGAAATTTTTTTTGAAGGGTTATATTGTAAACCCGTAATTAGATTATTGACCGAAAAGCTCATATCACTGTTTTGTGCTTTTACACCTAACTCAGCGATCATCTGGCTAAATAATGGATAATTATAATGATTGAATACGATAAAACCACTATCAATAGCGAGTTTTTGCTCATCAATAATCAAATCATGTGTATCAGTATGCCCACCAAAATACGTATTTTTCTCAAATATAGTGACCTGATGATGTTTTGAAAGTTTCCATGCAGCATACAGTCCAGAAATTCCTGACCCAATAATCGCAATTTTCATGAAGATTCCCCAGTTGAACTTTTATTGGTGTTTGTTTTAATGAAGATATTTACTTTAGTTGCTGATTGAGCAATTTTACTGAATTCATAGACTCGTGCTGGTATTGGTTTCAGTCCCCAGACTAAACCGATCCAAGACATCATTTTTAAAAGATAGTAAGTGATATCAATTTGCCACCAATAAAAACCTTGCCTAGCGCTCCCAGCATAATAATGATGGTTGTTATGCCATCCCTCACCTAAAGTAATGATCGATAAAAATAAGTTGTTTCGACTTTGATCTTCTGTTTCAAAATCTCGACTGCCATATAAATGTGCGAGTGAATTAATACATAAAGTGGCATGAATTAATAAAACAGTTGAAACAACAAAGCCCCAGACCAATAGTTGTAGACCTGATGTGGCAAGTGATGGATAGACAACGGCAAGCCACTCACCTAAAGCATAAATTGACACTGCGGTTAGCAGCACAATGATCAAGCTAAAACGATCTAACCACACCAGTTCAGGATATTTCAGCCAATCTTTGACCACTTCTTTACGCGTGGCAAAATTATAATCATTTAAAAACCAGCCTAAATGGCTATACCAAAAACCATAGGTCGATGAATGTGGATCATGTTCTGTATCCGTAAACCGATGATGATAACGATGATGCGCAGCCCACCACAAAGGTCCACGTTGAGCACTCATCGTTCCAATCAACACAAAAACAAATTGAACTATTCGTGAGGTTTGGAACGTTTTATGTGACAAATATCGATGGAAAAATGCAGTAATTGAAAACATTCTTATCAGATAAAATAGCAACATGAAAGTGACAGCAAACCAAGATACCCCGACGTAAAATATACCGAGACAGGCAACATGTAGAATGATAAAAGGAATAATGCGTACCCATTGAATTTTCTTGCTTTCTGAAGAACTGGTCTGTACCTGAATCGGACGGGACCAACTGTCTATCCACTGCCTAACACGATTCAACATAGAGGTATCCTAATTTTCTAATCATTGGATTTTATATAAAGAAGTTTAATCAACCCGAAATGAAATTTATGTGAAGTAAATATTTTTTTTCATGACACTAAAACGTTAATGTAGATGACTATATCGGTCAATAACTCCATTTATTTTCATTCTATTGTTATAGCAATATCTTAATTAGTTTGCACATAACGTTGCCATGCCCATACTTGGCTTATATAAAGTATTTAAAAAT
Source organism: Acinetobacter sp. Tol 5 (assembly GCF_019702905.1). NCBI lineage: Bacteria > Pseudomonadati > Pseudomonadota > Gammaproteobacteria > Moraxellales > Moraxellaceae > Acinetobacter > Acinetobacter sp. Tol 5. The sequence goes on from NZ_AP024708.1 coordinate 2,977,572, forward strand.
GTATTGTCTGATTCTCATCACTAAAGTCAAAGGTAATCTCCCCTCAAAATAATCGATTTATGTGCTAAACAGATCGTTAAGGTCAACCAACGTCAAAGTTAAGGTTCAATTAAATTGGGTGAGTGAAATCAAACATAGAAAGATAATTTTGAATAAATATTCAGAAAAAATAAGAAATGATCAGGAAATGGCTTTTACCTAAAGTAATTTGCTATTTCAAGAATGCCAATCAACTTTATTGGCATTCTTTTCATCGAATCATCAATATATTATGGATTTTTCATCAATAGGTTTTAATTGGGGTGGTGTTTGAACTAGCTCAGACTTAGCCCAATTAGGATCATTTAGCATACGTTGTACCTGTTGAACATCTACATCTTTTTCCCAAGAGCCAATGACTAAAGTAGCAACACAGTTGCCAATTAAATTACTGACTGCTCGAATAATTCCGATCACCCAATCTATTGAAAGAATCAGCACTAAACCAATTGCAGGTATAATTGGAAAGCTGGATAACGTAGCAGCTAAAACAACAATTGCTGATGCAGGAATACCATGCGCACCTTTTGAAGTAAACAAAGTTATAAGCAAAATGATGAGTAAGTCTGAAATTGATAGATGAACGCCAGTAGCCTGAGCAATAAAAACAACAGCAAGTGTCAGGTAGATTGAAAATCCATCAAGATTAAAAGAGTATCCAGATGGAATAACAAGACTTACAGTTGTGTCTTTAATACCGAGTTTTTTTAATTTATACATGACTTGTGGTAACACCGAATCAGATGATGATGTCCCACAGACAATCAAAATTTCTTCTTTAAAGTATCTTATGAATTTAAAAATGTTATACCCTAATAATTTTAATATGAGTCCAAGTATAACAACGACAAAGAAAATAACGGTCATATAGTAAATGAGTATCAAATAGCCTAGATTAACAAGCGTTGCAATTCCGAATTGAGCTACAGTAAAAGCGATTGCACCAAAAACGCCTATAGGTGCCAATTTCACAATAAGCGCCATTATTTTAAAAATAACTTGAGAAATCTTATCGATCAAAGATGCCACTGGATCCTTAGTATCTTTAGGAAGCATTGATAATGCAACACCAAACAGAATAGCGAAAACAACAACTTGGAGAACATCATTCCCTGTAAATGCTCCTACAGCAGTTTGAGGAATAATGTTTAAGAAAAAATCTGATACTCCAGTAACAGCATGAATATTCTCATTATATTTTTCCAACTGTGATGCATCTAATGTTGATAAATCTACATTCATTCCATGACCAGGTTTAAAGATATATGCAACAATGAGCCCTAGTACAAGTGCAATTGAGGTCATGACCTCGAAATAAATTAAAGTCTTTGCACCAACCTTACCTGCTTTCTTTAAATCGCCAGCACCATATATACCTAAAACAATCACGCAAAATATAAGTGGAGCAATAAGCATTTTAACTAATTTGACAAATCCTGTACCTAAAACTTGGAAATTCTTAGCAATTTCTGGAGAAAAAAACCCAAATAAACATCCCAAAAATAAAGCAATAATGACTTGGGTAAATAAAGAATTTCTAATTAATTTCATAAATTAGCTCAATGATAGGACTAAATTAAGAAAAGCAAAATGGATGCCAACTCAAATAAGCCCTTTTGAGTTCTTTCAAATTTAGATTACAAATTACCAAAAATAGCCAACTTTTTAACTTGACTAATATTCTTCCCCCTTGTTTACAGCATCTTCTTTCTCATTTTATTAATGACCCGTGCAGATAGCGCCATCTTTCTTTTTGCTGTTTATTTCCTCACTCATCTCAGGATTATTTTTTATTAATCCTCCTCAATTTGCTAAGATGGAGCTTAGAGAAATTGAGCTAATCGTCTCCCCTTTGTTGATTTAATTTCAACAATCACAAGTACACTTCAAGGTATACTTCCGCTTTGATTAGTTCACATTCACTCAGAAAAATTGGATTCGGTTAGACGGCCAGGCTTTTTTAGATTTATATTTTTTGCTTAAATTCAGGGATTTCATGTACATGAATAACACAGAAATAACGGCTGACTTATCTTCTCACACGCCAATGATGCAGCAATATTTAAAAGTAAAAATGCAGCATCCACATTCATTAATGTTCTATCGCATGGGCGACTTTTACGAACTGTTCTTTGATGATGCAAAAAAAGCTGCCAAACTGCTTGGAATCACGCTTACGCACCGTGGGAAAGCCAACGGTGAACCTATTCCAATGGCGGGTGTACCTTATCATGCAGCTGAAGGCTACTTGGCTCGTCTAGTCAAAAAAGGCGAAGCGGTGGTGATCTGTGAGCAAATTGGTGAAGTCACAGGAAAAGGACCTGTTGAACGCGGCGTAGTCAGAATCATTACACCAGGAACGCTAACTGATGATGCCTTATTGACGGCAACACAATCCTCCAATCTTGTTGCCTTATGCTTTCAGCAAAATCAAATCGGTATCGCCTTACTTGACCTAAGTGCAGGTATTTTTAAAGTACAGCAGCAAGATTTTAAATCTGAAAATTTAGCGATTGAACTGGCACGATTAATGCCAAGTGAAATTCTAATCGATGAAGACATTGTCGACCCGAATATTATTGAGCAAATAAAAAAACAAATTGAGTGTCCAATCACCAAACGCCCTAATGTTGATTTTAATTTAAATAATGCACAAAAAACCTTATGTGATCAGTTTGCCGTTTCCACACTTTCTGGCTTTGGGATTGATCATTTACCGCTGGCTAAAGCCGCAGCTGCTGCCTTACTTCATTATGCGAAAGAAACTCAAAAAACAGCTTTACCGCATATTCGTTCAATTAAGTTAGAACAAAGTTCTGATTTCATTGCGCTCGATCCTGTCACACGTCGTAATTTAGAAATTATTGATCCACTCTTTGAACATGGAACATCATTATTTAGTTTGATCAATGATTGCCAAACTGCAATGGGCAGCCGATTGCTTGCACGTACGCTGATGCAACCCATACGCGATACACAAATACTCGATGAGCGTCTAGACGCCACAGATACATTGCTCAAAGGTTATCATGAAGCGCCTGTACGTTTAGTGCTTAAAGAAATTGGAGATATTGAGCGTGTTTTAAGTCGAGTCGCTCTTGGAAGTGCTCGTCCACGTGATTTGGTACAACTGCGTCAGGCATGCGCCCAAATCCCATTTTTAAGGCATGCCCTGCAACCCATTCTCAATACTCAACAATCTAAATTAATTGGACAATTAAATGAAGAATTGGGTGATTTTAATGGATTGCACCAACGTTTAATGTCAGCCATTGTTGAACATCCACCTGTTTTATTGCGTGATGGCAATGTCATTGCAGAAGGCTTTGATACTGAATTAGATGAACTTCGTAAAATCCGTGATCATGCAGGGCAATTTTTAATTGATCTGGAAATTAAAGAACGTGAAACAACAGGAATCAACACCTTAAAAATTGGCTATAACCGTGTGAGTGGCTACTATATTGAACTCACCCGTGCTCAGGCAGAACAAGCACCTGAACATTATATACGTCGCCAAACCTTGAAAAATGCTGAGCGTTACATTACGCCAGAGTTAAAATCCTTTGAAGACAAAGTGCTTTCCAGTGAATCTCGAGCATTGGCTAGAGAAAAGCTACTCTTTGAAATGTTGTTAGATGAATTAAGAGCAGACATTGCCAATTTGCAAATGATGAGTGCATCCATTGCACATATTGACCTATTGGCTAACTTTGCGCATCAAGCACGTTTAAACAATTGGAATCGACCAGAATATAGCCCCGAGATCGGCATTAAAATTACTGCTGGTCGTCATCCCGTGGTTGAATCATTAAGTAAAACGCCATTTACACCGAACGATACTCAACTCGATTTTAATCATCGTATGGCAATCATTACTGGACCAAATATGGGAGGTAAATCGACCTTTATGCGTCAAACCGCATTGATCAGTCTACTTGCCTATTGCGGTAGTTTCGTTCCTGCAAAAGCTGCAAAACTAGGTCCTATAGATCGTATCTTTACCCGTATTGGTTCTGCAGATGATTTGTCTACAGGTAAATCTACCTTCATGGTTGAAATGACTGAGACCTCTCAAATTTTGCACCATGCCACCAATCAGTCTTTAGTGCTGATGGATGAGGTTGGTCGGGGTACAAGTACTTATGATGGTTTGTCACTGGCTTGGGCATGTGTACTCGACTTAACTAAACGCATCAAATGCTTATGTTTATTCGCAACCCATTATTTTGAATTAACCGAATTATCAAAAGAAGTCGCAATTGATAATTATCACGTCACTGCTAAAGAATTGAATGGTAATTTGATTTTATTGCATAAAGTACAGCAAGGTCCTGCCAGTCAAAGCCATGGTTTACAAGTTGCAAAACTTGCAGGGATTCCTGCTGGAGTGATTAAAGAAGCACAAAAACGCTTAAAAATTTTAGAGAAGCAACAACAGCAACAATTGCAATCCGTTGTACAAAATGATCTATTTGCCAATGTTGACCAACCTGAACCTGAAACACAGGAGCAGATTATTGAAATTGAAAAAGTCATTGAAATTATTAAACCTTCTCCAGTGCTCGATACTTTGGCAAATATCGACCTAGATGATTTAACTCCTCGCCAAGCACTTGAACAATTGTATGCACTGAAAGCTGCGTTAAAGTCATAGACCAATATCCCAGGACCTGTTTATTGTTTAAGCGGGTTCTGGAAAAATGTATTACAAGTAAACCGATTATCTAAATTCAAAAACATAAAGTTTTGATGTATAAAAAGTCATTAAAACCGATTTGAGGGCTGTAAAATTAAGATTTCCTTTAGACCATTACAATACGCTGAGATTGATTTAATTTGGCAACAGATTGATCGAAAAGAGTTAATCACACATATGTATCTACAACACAGCCAACAACTTCAGCGTATTGACTGCTTTTATGATGTTCAGTGTTGGGATCAGTATCATCTAGAAAATGACCCACCTTTGATCAAACATCTTTGCCAACAAGGTGCAATTTGCATAGGTGGCTTTACTCCGTCAAACCAACTCATCGCAGTTCAGGTCGTATCAAATCAAAAAATTACTGATTATCCTCAAGCGAAGCTACTGCAATATTTTTATGTAGATGCCCATCATCAAAGTCATGGCATTGGCAGTCAGTTAATGCAAACAGCCATCACATCAGCAAAAAAATTAGGTGCAAAACAACTCTATATTTCAGCAACCCCCACTCAACGCACAGTCGATTTTTATCTCAAGCAAGGCGCAAAGCTTTTAGAAAAGCCTGATCATCAACTCTGGTCTTTGGAACCTGAGGATATCCATTTAATCTACAATCTCAGCGAATAGTCCATATAGAGAAATATAGTCAACGATCATTCAGTCTAAACAGACAGCAGGTTCGGTTTATTTTTCAAGCAATAAAATAATTTTTGTGTTTTTTCAATATTACAGTTATGCCCTATTTTTAATATGCTTAGCATTTTTTTAACTATACTTTCTCTATAATTATTACTCATACTCACATAAATGAGAAATACATCACAAAATAAACCTTCTTACTATAAAAAAAATTGATTCAGCAGGTTCTTCTATATTAAATATCAATAAAAGCAATTGTTACTTTGTCGCGTTTTCCCTAAAATACACCATTATTAATTAGAACCATATTTTTAGGTAGCTGACGCCATGACCTTTGTTGTCACTGAAAATTGTATTAAGTGTAAATATCAAGACTGCGTAGAAGTATGTCCAGTAGACTGTTTTTATGAAGGTCCGAATTTCCTTGTGATTAGCCCAGACGAATGTATTGACTGTGCATTATGTGAACCTGAGTGCCCTGCAAATGCAATTTTCTCAGAAGATGAATTACCTGAAGGTCAAGAAGTCTTTATTGAATTAAACGCTGAACTTTCACAAAAATGGCCGAACATTACCCAAATTGGCGATCAACCCGAAGATCGTGAAGAATGGAATGGTAAGCCAGACAAATTACAGTATTTAGAAAAATAAGTATTGTTCTAAAAGATCAGCTTAGGCTGATCTTTTTTGCATTTAAATATGTAATTTATACATTTATTTGCAATTTATTCATAATACCCAACCTAAACTAGACTAGAATACTCCGTTACTTGCTTTAGCTAATATTGAGAATGAAATTTATTTTGAAAGGTCTACTTGCTGTCGGTGTTACTACAATGATTCTGGCCGGATGTACATCTTCCCCTCAAAAGAATCCAACAATTAGCACACCACATGGTCAACGTATTTATATTCCTGAAGAAAAAATTACGATTGAACGACCCATCCCACAAAAAACCATGCCCGCCTCTTATCGTCAATGGTTAATGTATGGTGACAACCAGTCTCGTGCGCGTGGTTATGAACGTTTTCTTGAACAAAACAATGCAGGAAATATTATTCCAAGTTTTGAATTATTTAAAACTGCACGGGATTGGGAAAAATGCGGTAAATCAGAATATATGATTCCAAGTCGAGAGCTATGGAATAATCAATTACCGACATTGAAAGTGTTCAAATATCTGGTTGCATCCAAAGTTTTAACAGACTTTACAGTTACTTCAGTTTATCGTGACCTACCATTGAATCAATGTGCGGGTGGCGCTGGTTCTTCACGTCATTTATTTAATTCAGCCATCGATTTTCGTATAGGTCCTGAAAACCCTCAACCTGAAGATTATGCTTATATTGAACACACCAAGTTTAAACTGTGTCAATTTTGGGCACAGTATGGTCAGAACTTAAACATGGGCTTAGGTCTATATGCTTCAGGACAAATCCATATTGATACTCAAGGTTATCGGACTTGGGGACCTGACTTGACCCGTAATAGCTCAATGTGTAATTTTTAAGTCAAGATTCAATTTAAAAGAGATCGATAAGATCTCTTTTTTTATGACCAAGTATTTGATCATAAATGAAGCTTATGTTTCTGTATGAACTTTAAAAACTAGGTGATCAATTCGTTTTTGTGCTTTTAGGTTCTAGATGGTTACCCTACCGTGGGGTGACATGGATGTCGCCGTTGGGTGGAGGTATTTAAACTTTGAATGCAAGCTGTGGCATTGCAAGCTTCTTTACAAGCAAATAATTTATTCTTACAGGGAATTGATTTAATTAAAAGAGATTATATTCTTGCGTCTGAGTTTTTGACAGGTTGACTATATTTTAGACCAAAACACCTTTAAATAAAAACGCCCAATGAAATTCATCGGGCGTTTTTTGAAATAAACAAAGTCTATTTCATTTCAATCAACATAGTTTAAACCTAGTCAATTGCAGGCGTATATGTACCATCAGCGATTGCTGCTTTGATACGATCTGCTTCTTCCAATACCAAAGCAAGAAGATTCTTCACGTTATCTAAAGTTGCAACTGGGCTTAAAGTGGTCATTTTCAAAGATTGAACCTGCCCCACTTTAGTCACACCAATATTGGCTTCACCACGTGCAAATAATTCATCTGCAACGTTTTGATTCAATGTATCCAGTAATTCCACAGGGTAATTCTCTGGAACGACACGGAACAACACCGATGCAAATTGTGGATCAACCAGCATTTCCAAACCAGCAGTAGCATTGATGTAATCTGCCACTTCGCGAGTAAGTTTAACGCCATGATCAATCATTGAACCATAAAGCTCTTCACCTAGGTTTTCGATGGTCATCCACAATTTTAACGCATCGAAACGACGCGTTGTTTGTAGAGACTTCGAAACAAGGTTTGGTACGCCATGTTCTTCATCATAAGCCGAATTTAAATATTCAGCTTCATAATGCATGAAACGATAGTTCGCTTCATCTTTCAACAAGAACGCGCCACATGAAATGCTTTGGAAATAGTGCTTATGGAAATCCAAGGTGATTGAATCAGACAATTCAATACCATCAAGCATTGATCGATAGTCATTTGATAAGATCAGTGCACCACCCCATGCTGCATCGATATGCATCCACGCGCCATATTTATTAGTGATTTCACGGATTTTTTTCAATGGATCAATCGCACCAGCGTCGGTTGTCCCAGCAGTCGCAACAACACAAGCAACAATTTTGCCTTCAGCCTGCAAATGCGCCATAGTTTTTTCTAGCGCATCGACATCCATCTGTGCATTTTCATTGACAGGTACAGTCACAACTGACTGAAAGCCCATGCCCATCATCGCCATGTTCTTTTGGACAGAGAAATGTGCATTTTCAGAGCAAATCACTTTGACATTACGCATCGCTTCGTTTGGAACACCGTCACGTTGAACAGACCAAGGACGACCATCCTCATCTTTCCAATTCTTGGCAATGCACCAGTCACGCGCCAACAGTACACCCATCAAATTAGACTGTGTACCGCCAGAAGTGAACACCCCTGCTTGACCTGCACCATAACCTACTTTTTGACGCAACCAATCGATTAATTGAACTTCCATCAATGAGCCTGCCGGGCTTTGATCCCAAGAGTCCATTGACTGGTTTGTGGCATTAATCAGCACTTCAGCAATTTGACTGGTCACCATCGTTGGACAGTGCAAATGTGCTAAAGAATGTGGGTGATGTACTTTTAAACTTTTATTAAGGAAAAGTTCAACCATACGCTCAAGCGACTGGTGAAGTCCTAAACCTTGTTTAGACGGTGCAAAAGAAATCGCTTCACGAAGTTCTTTGATACTTCCGCCTGTGTACATTTTATCGTTTTGCAACCATGCTGCGACTGCTTTAGTCGCCTCAGCCATTGCTGACTCATAGTCAGCAATAGATTGAGCATCATTGCAGAGTAACGCTTTACGATGTTCTGCAAAATCTACCATAAATCAAGCGCCTCGAACTGCAACAAGAGCTTCTGCAACAGCTTTCTTAAAGCGCGCAATTGCATCTTCACACTCTTCTTGAGTAATGATCAACGGACAAAGTAGACGAATCACCGTACCACTGCGACCGCCTTTTTCTAACAATAGCTTATTATTAAAACATGCTGTTTGAATTGCAGCTGCCAATTGTGAATCAGCAGGAAGCGAACCCATATGATCTGCTTGCTTACGCTCATCCACAATTTCAACACCGATCATCAAACCGCGACCACGAACATTACCAATACATGGGAATTCTTGGGCTAATTTTTTCAATTCAGCTTGTAAGAAATCACCACGTTCTTGTGCATTTTTCGCCAGATTTTGCTCTTTGATTGTTTTAATCGTTGCAAGACCAGTACCCATAGCAAGTTGGTTACCACGGAAAGTCCCCGTGTGACCTGCTGGCTGCCAAGCATCAAACTTACGTTTAATCCCTAATACAGCCAATGGTAGGCTACCACCGACTGCTTTTGACATCACCACAACATCAGGTTCAATACCTGCATGTTCAAAGGCAAACATTTTACCTGAACGTGCAAAGCCTGCTTGAACTTCGTCTAAAATCAATACGATATTATGACGTTCAGTCACTTCACGGATTTTTTGCAACCATTTTGCAGGTGCAGACACAACACCACCTTCACCTTGAATCGCTTCAAGGATTACAGCAGCAGGTTTGGTCACACCGCTTTCGACATCTTCAATGAAGTTCTCGAAATAATAGGTAAGGGCATCTACACCTGCTTCACCGCCGATCCCTAGTGGACAACGGTATTCATGCGGATATGGCATAAATTGTACGCCTGGCATTAAGCCATTCACCGCATTTTTAGCAGATAAGTTACCTGTCATCGCTAGTGCACCATGTGTCATACCATGGTAACCACCAGAGAAACTGATCACAGTACTACGACCAGTATATGTTTTTGCCAACTTAATCGCTGCTTCTGTACCATCTGCACCAGATGGACCACAGAACTGTAGACAATACTCTTCTTTTCCACCTGGGAGTTGTTCAAGTAGTGCTTCAGTAAAAGCATCTTTTAAAGGCGTTGTTAAATCTAAAGTATGTAAAGGTAAACCACTTGCTAAAGTGTCTTGAATACTTTTAATCACCGCAGGATGGTTATGGCCTAAAGCCAATGTTCCTGCCCCAGCTAAACAATCGAGGTACTTTGTACCTTCAACATCGGTAACCCAACAACCATGTGCTTCCGCTATCGCTAACGGTAATTTACGTGGATAACTACGAACATTCGATTCCATCTGACTTTGGCGAGTCAAGTAGTATTCGTTTGTGGAAGTGGCAGCAGGATTTACAGAAGTAACGCTCATATCGAATTACCATCTCTGATATGGGTTGAAAGAAATAAGTCGGGTGACTTGTGGTCCTTTGACTCGGTGCTTTATAGAAATCTAGTTAGAGAGCTTTTAATATTCATAACTAGGAGCGCGATAATACAGTTTTTTACAAGAAAATAAATAACTTTTATGTACTTATCTACTCTCCATTTATCGAAAAAAACATTTAGCTCAATCCAGTTCAAGTATTATTATCATACTATGTGACAAAGCAAAGAAAAGTAGACAATTAAAATCACTTTACCTATAAGACACGATCTTATACAAATCCAATAGTCTATAAGTGCGTAAATAATTCATTTTAAAAAATTTTTAAATAAAACATTATTGCAATTTCTATGTAAATTATTACAAATGCACCACAAAATCCGCCATAGTTTTTCCACAAACTACCATTATCATCAAAAACAGATTCAATTTATACAATATATCTTTTGGTCATAAAATTTAATCAAACAATTTTTAAGGATAACTTATGCGTTACTTAGCTTTAACCACTTTACTTCTGGGAACTACACTGAGCACAATGACAATGGCAGCTGATAATGATCCGCTAAACTACAACATCGTAAATGTTCAAGCAGATGCGACACGTCAAGTGTCTAATGATGAAATGCATGCCGTACTGTTTATTGAAAAGACCAACAAACAGCCTGCCGAGCTTTCCGCACAAATCACTCAATTAATGAATCAAGCCATTGCGATCTCTAAAAAATATCCACAAGTTAAAGTCGAAACAGGTTCACAAACCACCTATCCTGTATATGACAATGACAATCAAAAGTTAAAAGATTGGCGTGGTCGTGCTGAAATCCAAATCGAAAGTAAAGACTTTAAAGCAGCAAGCCAACTAATCAATGAATTGCAAAACAGCTTCCAAACCCAGTCAATTAATTTCACAGTGTCTGATGAACAACGTAAAAAAGTTGAAAATGAATTAATGGTTGAAGCTTCGAAAAACTTCCAGCAACGTGCACAAATTTTAACGCAAGCATGGAACAAATCGTCTTATAACTTGGTGAATATCAACATCAATACCAGCAACTCTTATCCACAACCGATTTATGCCGCACGTGCATCTATGGCTAAGTTTGAAGCTGCCGATGCTGGTGGACAAAATATGGCTGCTGGTGAGTCGAAGATCACAGTAAATGCCAATGGTTCTATCCAGTTTAAATAATCTCGTTGATTTAACTTTAAATCAGATTCATAGAAAAATCAGATTTATAGAAACCGTGCTTAGGCACGGTTTTTAAGTCTTTATGCCTAACAATTTGATTGTTTATTACAAATTCCACTTATTTTAACCAAACCATAGTTTTAAATGATAATCATCATGATTTAAAAATAACATTGAACAGATTAAGATACGCACAATTCCAAATTTTTAAGCGCATATGAATATTTCGATTCACAACACACGCTGTCACTCAGCGTTCAAACCAAGCCCTCTGAGTCTTGCGATTGCAGTTTCATTCAGTTTTATATCCGTAGCATCTTATGCAGAGGATATCCAAGAAGATACGCCAAAAGCACTTAAAACAATTACTGTTCAAGCCGAAGGAAATTGGCTTGAAGAGGCCAATGCTGAAAAAGTGCATAAACATGCTGGCGCTCGTAGCATCGTTGATCGTAAAAAAATGGATGAATCTGCGGTGACCTCCATTCGTGATGCACTCAAGCAAGTTCCTGGTGTACAAGTTCAAGACATTAATGGTACTGGTGGTAGTGATGTATCACTCAATTTAGGTGTACGCGGTCTCACCTCTCGTCTCTCGCCACGCTCTACAGTTTTGATGGATGGTGTTCCATTATCTTTTGCACCTTATGGACAACCACAATTATCTATGGCACCTGTGTCAATGGGTAATATTGAATCTATTGATGTTGTTCGTGGTGCAGGTACAGTTCGCTTCGGACCTCAAAATGTCGGAGGCATCATCAACTTCAATACACGTGCAATTCCTGAAAAATTATCAGGTTCTGTTGGCTTAACAACTGAGTTTGCTACAGGAACAGACCAACTGAAGTACAGCCCAAACCTATTTGTTGGCGGAACAATGGAGAATGGTTTAGGGCTTGCCTTACTCTATTCTGGAACCAAAGGGAATGGTTATCGTGAAGCCAATAATGACATTGATATTGATGATGTGATGTTGAAATCTTCATATCAGTTTAATGACCAAGATGCTTTGGCGGTCAATCTGCATCATTATGAAGGTCGCGGTGAAATGCCTGAGGGTTTAACCACCGCTGACTATGCAAAAAATCCTTACCAATCCAATCAATTTCGAAATTATTTTGCAGGTCGACGTTCTGATGTTTCTGTGAAATATAGCCATAAAGACGAACTGAATAATTTTGAAATCTTAGGCTACTATGTCGATTCTTTCCGTACCAGTGATCTAGAGTCTGCCATTGAAGGTACTGCAAATAGTCGAATCAGCAACTCTCCACGTGATTATAAATACTTTGGAGTTGAACCACGTTATTCACGTGCCTATAGCTTGGGTAATATGAATAATGAGGTGACTGTAGGCTATCGTTATTTACAAGAAGACAGTTCTGAATTTTCAGGCCGTACAACACCATATAACACGGCAACAGGTATACCAGGCGAACGTTTAGCCAATACAATCAGTGATGGTGGAACCAAAGCCCATGCGCTCTATATAGATAACCGTTTTGGATTAGGCGCGTTCACCATTACCCCAGGTGTACGTTTTGAATCGATTAAAACACATAATAATTATAGCGCTTATCAAAGTGGAAAATTCATCAATACAGTACATCCAAAAATTAAATCGGATGAATTTCTACCAAGCTTAGCATTGCAATACAATTTCAATGATCAATGGAATATCTTTGCCAATGCTGCTGTTTCCTTTGGTCCTCAACAATATAATCAGTTAGCAAAAGTTGATGCAGGACAAGCCGTTACGACACTAGATGGATTACACCCTGAAAAATCTAATAACTATGAAATTGGTACCAAATACCTTGGCAATGGTTTAAACGCAGAACTCACTGTATTCTACTTGGACTTTGACAAAGAACTGATATTAGAACGTCCTGATAATATTGGTACAGGGATCTGGACCAATCTAGGTGCAACCAGTCATAAAGGTATAGAGTTGGGCTTAAATTACGATTTTGGGCATCTCTATGACATGCTTGAAGGTCTGAAAGTCTATAGTAATTATACCTTTACCAAAGCTGTCTCAGAGGCTGGAAAATTTGAAGGCAAAGATCTCCCTTACTATTCCCGTCATGTAGGGAATTTAGGACTAGGCTATACATTTGACAAATGGTCGGTCAATGCTGATATGTTTGCTCAATCTAAACAACATGCACCTGGCTCAGGCAATATTTATCAAACTGTAGAAAGTGCAGATGGTCGTATCGGGGATATACCTGGATATTCGACTTTTGCTGTGCGTACAGGCTATGATTTTGGTGAAGATTTTTATGGTTTAAAAATCGCAGCTGGTATTAAAAATGTATTTGATAAAGAATATTTTACTCGTTCCTCTGATTCAACAGGTGGAAAGTATGTAGGGCAACCACGCACTTTCTATTTGCAAACTTCAGTTAATTTCTAATCAGGTTGGCAAATCAGTTTAGAATTTCAAATTGTTTTTAATTTAAGCACAAATCTCAAAACATGAGATTTGTGCTTTTTTAATTACTTTTATTCGAATATCTTTTATGATTGTTTTCTTAAAATAAGTTAGAACTTCTATAATGGAATACGAAACAATACTGCTGAGTTTGGGGTTCTTTGCGTTTTGCGCGGGTTTAATTGATGCTGCCGTGGGTGGTGGTGGATTAGTACTCCTACCTGCGTTAATGCATGCTTTTCCAACGCGAAGTTTAGCCACTGTTTTTGGAACCAATAAAATTATTGCTATGGCAGGTACAGTGTCATCTGCATTTGCTTACTTTAAGAAAGTTACGATCAATTGGAAACTTATCTTGCCGACCATGTTGGCAGCATTTATATTTTCATTCTTCGGTGCGATGTCTGTTTCCTTAATTCCAAAAGAATTGATGCGCTATATCGTATTCTTTTTGCTTATCTTGATTGCAATCTACACTTTTGCCAAAAAAGATTTAGGTAAGATACACACAGTTTTACAAACTGGAAAAAAAGAAATTGCACTTGGTCTATTTTTTGGTGCATTGATTGGTTTTTATGATGGAATTTTTGGACCAGGTACAGGTAGCTTCTTGCTGTTTTTGTTTGTTAAAGTATTTGCTTTTGATTTTCTAAATGCCTCAGCTTCTGCAAAATTGGTCAATGTTGCCACCAATATTTCCGCAATGTTTTTCTTTATTCCCGCAGGGCATATTTTATGGATGGCAGGAATTATTTTAGCCGTATGTAATGTACTCGGCTCTCTCGCAGGAACCGCCCTCGCCTTTAAATATGGGAGTGGTTTTATTCGAATTTTCTTTCTGATTCTTTTGATCTTTCTAATTGGACGGATGGGATATGATTTATTTTTCTAATCCAAACCAACCATTCAGATCTGCGTTTAGATCGGTTCCCGATGTAAAATAATAGCGTTATAGCCATAATCTAAACTTGAACACCCGACATCAAGCCTATACCCCTTTTGAGGGTTTTGCTCAAAGGCGACACTCCATAAAAAATTTGGATCTTGTTCAAAGATATAACAAAGCTCAATACAAGAGATATGATTAAATGCATGATATCGGATTGAGTTTAATTCACCATTGCTTAAATCCAAGGCAGAAAATTGCTGAATATACTGTTCTCCAAATTGCACCAAATCTGTAACCAAAGGTTCAGCAAGTTTTAAAAAGTCAAACTGTTGCTCAGGAAATATCTCGGCATATTCATTTGGAATCAATACATCAACCCATTGATTTTCAATGCTGGCAAACCAGTGCTGGAATTCAGAGACATACTGAAAATCTTGAAGTTTAGGAAATTTAATCATTCACCTCTCACACAGTGCTTACAACACAATTAAAACTTACTCAAAATCAGGGCGTGCCCATCGTTCACTCATATGCCAATTAATGATATCAATCGTTGGATCAGTTTCTAGAAATTCATTTTCATCTTCTAATGCCTCTTCATTCAACTGATATAAGTCAGCTTGTAAATCCTGACAAAACTGTTGGAGTAAGTCATCAATCGAATTGGCAACCAAAATCCCCACGTTATAATCATGATCAATAAAAATGACCTGCCCACTGACACCTAAAGCTGTCGGTGCTAAGTCCAAATATAAACCAGTTCTTCCACCGTCATGTGCAAACTGAATCCAATCTCGATGATAAGCATTACTTGGGTTAATTTGCGGATCGGCATGTGCTAACACAAAAAGCTCATCCACTAGGTCTGCAAGCTCTAGTCGTCTATTTTCAATTGTGGAAAGAGATAAAAACGCCATACCATAAAACAAACTTCCAAGGTTCTCTTCTTCATTCATACCATTATGCCAACGGTAGAGTGCTTTAAAATCTTCTGGCAATGTTCTTGAAATCTGATGTTCAAAGCCTTCAATCTCGACACTGTTTGCCGCAGGATTCAATGATTGCTTGGCAATTTGTAGCGCATGCTGTTCTAACCAGCTTTGTATATCTTCTAATTGTTTGTGAATCATTTTCATTATTCGCGGAAATAACCTTTGACTAGAGTTTACTCAAAAAAATCAAACAATGACAATAAAAAAGCCACTCAAAAGTGGCTTCATATTAAAGCATTCATTATTTTTTAAATGGAAAAGCATATTTCACGATACGTCCGAGTACCTGACCATACTGCTTAAACAAACTGGCATTGTTGTAGTTCAAACCATATTTTTTACATACGGCTTCCACTTTAGGTGCCATTTTACGATAACGGCGCGCAGGTACTTCTGGAAATAAATGATGCTCAATCTGATGGCTCAAATGCCCTGTTAAAATATGGAATGCTTCAGACCCTGTGAGATTTGAAGAACCCCGAATCTGACGCATATACCAATGACCACGGCTTTCATCCTGTAAAACAGTCTTAGGAAAAACTTCAACATCTTTGGTAAAGTGACCACAAAAAATGATACTAAATGTCCAAATATTACGAACACCATTTGCCACTAAATTACCAGTAAATACTGGCAAAGCAGCTGGACCAGCAATCAAAGGAAAAAAAAGATAATCTTTAAAAAACTGCTTACCGATTTTTTTCTGTGTTGGTTTCCATTCTTCTTTAAATTGCGCCCATGTTTTTCGCTTATAGATTAATCTTCCGATTTCAAGGTTTTGGATCGCAACCCCCCATTGAAACAATAAACAGAAAGGAATTGCGTATAAAGGCTGAAGCAGAAAACCCGGCTTCCAACGTTGTTCTGGAAAAAGGCGTAGCAAGCCATAACCAATGTCATCATCCATGCCTTTAATATTGGTATAGGTATGATGTTTATAGTTATGGGTTTGACGCCAATTGTCAGACGTCCCCACAATATCCCATTCGTAAGTTGTTCCTTTAAAACGTGGATCATTCATCCAATCATATTGCCCATGCATGACATTATGACCAAGTTCCATATTTTCCATGATCTTTGCAAAGCTGAGTAAACCTGTCCCTAATAACCACGCGGGTGGAAACCAACCTGCAAACAAACAGGCACGTCCTAAAATACTGCTATAGCGAATAGCGGCATATACTTTTTTGATGTATTTGGCATCTTTCTCGCCAATATCATCCAGCACTTCTTGCTTAATCGCATCCAACTCTCGTGCAAGTTCATCCAACTCAGTCTGACTCAGTTCACGATTTTTGGTATTTTTAAAATATTGAATTTTAACTGGCATATTCATGGTAAAACTCGCTTAAATATCAATGACTAAATCAGTCTGAGCTGTATTTACACAGATTCTCAGTAAATTATTTGGTTCCGCATTCTCTTGACCATTTACCAAGTTTTGCGTTGCGCCCTGCACTTTGTTACATGCACATTTATTGCAGATTCCCATTCGACAGCCATGTTCTGGTTTAACATTTTGCTGTTCTAGACCGACTAAAATTGCCTGCCCTTTTGGAATTGCTATCACTTTATTGGATTTAGTTAAAGTAACATTTACAAAGCCTATATCATCTGATTTTACAGGGCTCAAACTAAATGCCTCACTTCTAAATTGTTTGGCATTTTCAAACAACTGTTCTGCTGTTGCGACAAAACCTGATGGTCCACAGGCATAGACTGTACTCAGTTCTAAGTTTTTAATCAGGTAGAGATACTCTGTATTCAAACGTGTATCCGCTGGTGCTTCTTGTGTATAAAATACATCGAATTTAAATTGCGGATATTGCTGTGACAATTGTTCAAAATATTGCTGAAACACCACATCACTTTGCTTTTTAACCCAATACAGTAGATGTACAGGCTGTTGATCCATTTGATGTTTGGATAATAAAGCCTGAATCAAACTGTACATCGGTGTGATGCCACTACCCGCTGCCAATAAAATCAGTGGATGTACCGTTTCAGGAAGCAGCATATCGCCATAAGGTTGACCAAACTCAATGATGTCACCGATTTGGATATGATCAATCAACCATTGACTAACAACACCTTTTTCAACTTTTTTTACAGTAAGCAAGACATGTTGTTGATCCAGTTGTGTCAGACTATATGTACGCTCATAGCGTCGACCGTTGACTTCAACCACGACTGGATGATGTTGACCTGCCTGCCCCATTTTAAAATGACGATTCGTTTTAATTTTTAGACTTACAGTGTCTGCAGCTGATTGTTTCTTTTCAACAATTTCCCCTAAAGCTTGTTGAACAGACCACAAAGGATTAATTTTTTGTAGCCAAAAATTGGCAGTATCATTCCCCAATACCATATCAAATATAGACGTTACAGGAGATTTTTGCTTTTCAATAGCGTGCATGTTGAGCTCACCATCTGAGTGAATTTTAATTATTATACACATGTATATATATTTGTATATATAACCGTATTGTATCTAGACATTTCACTTATGTAATCGCAACCGCTATAATGAAAAATATTTTAAAGATTTGATAATTTATGAATCCAACGTCAGCATTACCTCAGAACGCCTCTTCTGTTCAAGATCAAATTCATGAGCTTGAAAAAGTTTCTGTACGTACCGTTGGACGCAAAGCAACCATTACCAAAGAAGAATTATTCCAAGCAGCATTAAATTTAATTGGTCCACAAAAAAGTATTTCTTCACTGAGCTTAAGAGAAGTTGCTCGTGAAGCCGGGATTGCGCCGAATAGCTTTTATCGACACTTTAAAGACATCGATGAATTGGCGATTGAATTAATTGATCGTTCAGGTGTGGTATTGCGTCAAATTTTGCATGAAGCACGCATCAAGGCCGTAAGACAAAGCAGCATTATTCGTAGTTCTGTAGAAGTTTTTATTGAACAATTAGATGCCGATGAAGGTAATCTAAGCTTATTACTGCGTGAAGGCTATACTGGATCAAAACAATATAAATTGGCTGTTGAAAAACAGTTAAATTACTTTCAACAAGAATTACAGGAAGACTTGATTCGAATTGAGCGAATTAATCACAGTAAACTGACTCATCCTGATTTAGTGGCTAAAGCCATTACACAGTTGGTCTTTAATATGGGTGCGAATGTGATTGATTTGCCAGCCGCTGAACGCAAGGAAGTTGCGGAGCAAACCATGATTATGATTCGGATGTTACTTGAAGGCTCTCGTCATCTGGATGAAGCACAAATTAAATAATCCCTTTACTTCAACGACCTCATACCATTATAAGCATCCAATAATGAGCAAAAATCAACAAAATATCCGCGTAGGTATACTTGGTGTGACAGGTAGAATGGGACAAATGCTTGTTCAAGCATCTATTCAAGCTGGATTACACATTACGGTTGCGACAGGCAGAGCCGGAAGTCCATGTATTGGTCAAGAACTCGGTACATATTTCAATAGAGACTCCTTAGATGTCATCATTACTGAAGACTTAGCAGCAGTTATTCAAAATTGTGATGTGGTGATTGATTTCACCACAGCTGAAGCTTTGTATCATCACCTTGAAACCTGTCAACAAGCAAACAAACCAATCATTATTGGTATTACAGGTCTATCTGAAGCATTGAATCAGCGTATTGTAGAAGCAGCTCAAACGATCACTGTTGTACATTCAGGTAATTATTCCATAGGCGTCAATTTATCAGTCGACTTGGTACGTGTAGCAGCACAATTACTCGGGAATGGTTTTGAAGCTGAGATTATTGAAGCCCACCACCGTCATAAAATAGATGCCCCATCAGGGACAGCCTTGATGTACGCTGATGCAATTTCCGAAGTAAGGCAGACATCTCTCTCTGATTTAGCCGTTTATCAACGCTTTGGCAATCAAGCTGAACGAGATCCTCAAAGTATTGGATTACAAGCAATTCGGGGAGGAGATATCGTGGGTGAACACAGCACGATTTTTTTTGGTCATGGTGAGCAAGTTGAAATCAAACATATTGCATCCAATCGCATGAATTTTGCTACGGGTGCTGTTCGCGCAGCAGTGTGGAGCATGACTCAACCATCTGGTTTATATGATATGAAAGATGTCATCAATTTTCATCCAGATTAGCATTTCAATGCCAACTCACTTTTAATTTCCATCTAGAGCTTTCATTGAGAACTCAAGCCATTTAAATCTTTATGCCGGAATAACTTTAATTACTTAGCAATAGTGAAAGAATATATTTCATTCAATATTGATGCAAAATATTTCACATAGAATTAAGATTCATATATAAAAATAGTTGTTGTCGTCCAAAGCTAGAGCGGTTTAAATTTAGTTGCGGTTTTTATGACCCATACATCAATTGTATAATTGAGCCAAATTCACATGAAAATGTTAAATGATCGTCAAAGCATTATTGCAAGTTATTTGCTTATGCTGATCTTTTTGTCTTTACTCATTCCACTACATTTACTCGCATCTTTTTTTGCAGGATTTGTTGTTTTTGAAATCATTAACAGTCTAGGTACGGTCACGGAAAAATATATTGATGGTCAACGAGCACGACTGACCATCAGTATTGTACTCGCGATCATTATTATTTCT
Source organism: Acinetobacter sp. Tol 5 (assembly GCF_019702905.1). Classification (NCBI taxonomy): domain Bacteria; kingdom Pseudomonadati; phylum Pseudomonadota; class Gammaproteobacteria; order Moraxellales; family Moraxellaceae; genus Acinetobacter; species Acinetobacter sp. Tol 5. The sequence goes on from NZ_AP024708.1 coordinate 2,997,923, forward strand.
CTGATTGTATTGAGCATCACCGGTCTTATCAGTTTTGTGCAACATGATTTGCAAGGTGCTGGAATCCATGCCATTAGCGATCAAGTAGATCAAACACTACAAAAACTGCAACTTGAAGTTGCCCAGTATTTCCCAAGTTTTATTCCCTATTCTTTAACTGAATTAAAAGATCAAACCTTTGATCTAATTAAAGATAATTTATCAACTTTAAAAAATACTGGAACTGGTTTTTTACATAACTTAGCCACGATGCTCATCGGGATGATTGTCGGAATACTGGTTTCATTAAATCGCCTACATCCGCAACCTGACCAACCTGCATTTAAACGAGCCATGATCACTCGGATTGAAAATCTTTCCAGCTCTTTTAAGAATGTAGTTTTTGCTCAATTTAAAATCTCATTGATTAATACTTTCTTATTTTTGCTGTTCTCACACCTACTGCTCCCTGCTTTTGGTGTACAGTTGCCCTTTGCCAATACCTTAGTGATTCTGACATTTATTTTTGGGCTTATTCCAATCGTTGGGAATTTACTCTCCAATACGATTATTGTGATTGCAGGCTTGACCATTTCAGTGTCTACAGCCGGTATTGCACTGCTCTATTTGATCTTTATTCATAAACTTGAATATTTTATCAATGCAAAAATTATTGGAACCAAAATCCATGCAGCATCGTGGGAAGTATTATTGGCAATGCTGGTTTTTGAATCTCTTTTCGGACTTGCAGGCTTAATTATTGCACCTGTTTTCTATGCTTATCTCAAACTTGAGCTTAAACAAGCTGAAATGATTTAAGTGGAATGCAAAGTAAAACCTTATTCATTCAAAAGACGCTTTAAAGCGTCTTTTTTTCAGGTTTGATTTAGTCGTTTTCAAGCAACTATTCCCAAACAATCTCTTGCTTTTGTTGCGCCCAATTATCCAGAAATGGTGCATAACGGCTTTCAATCTTATTACGTTTAATCTTCATTGTCGGTGTGAGCAAATCATTTTCCATAGTCCATGGCTCATTGACAATCACAAAGAAACTCAGCTTTTCATGTGGCTCAAGCTCTTCGTTGATTGTCGTCCTTAAAGTTTTTAGCGTATTTTCAATATCATCTTTTTGTCCATTCTCCTTTAAATGAAGCCTTATATCCTCTGCCAACATGATAAAAGCAACAGGCTGTGGTTGGCTCGAACCACCCACACATACAGACTCAATTAAAGCATTGTTACCCAATTTCTGTTCTGTCGGAACAGGCATGACATATTTTCCTTTAGAGGTTTTAAAAATGTCTTTAATCCGCCCTGTGATTTTTAAACGCCCTTGTTGATCAATTTCGCCCAAATCTCCCGTACGTAAAAATCCATCTGCAGTGATATCTTCTGCTGTCTTTTCTGGATTTTTATAATACCCCAACATGGTTCCTGGGCTTTTTACTAAAATTTCGCCATTTTCATCGATTTTACATTCTACCTTCGGTTGCACATGCCCAACATAGCCCATGGCAAACTGTCCTACTCGTGTGACATGCGAATAGCCACAGTTTTCAGTCATTCCATAGACTTCGAGCAATTCCAAGCCTAAATTCCTGTACCACATTAAGATATCAATCGGTAAAGGTGCTGCTGCTGTAAAAGCATAACGCACATGATTTAATCCCAATTTAGTTAATAATTTCTTTTTGAGTAAATTGCCTACTAGCGGAATTTTGAACAAAACTTTTTGGACATGTAGAGGAATTTTTTCATTAATTCCTAAATAAAATTTTGTCCAAAGCCGTGGAACTGAAAAGAATAAGGTAGGTTTAGCACGATTTAAATCTTCTATAAACGTTTCTAGCGAATTTGCAAAATAAACAGTGAATCCACACACCATCAGCGAGGTTTCAATAAAAATACGTTCAGCCACATGAGCCAGTGGTAAATAAGATAATGCTCGGTCATTCTCATTGACTTGATAGATGGTTTTAAGTTCCCGTGCACCTGCCAAAATCGTTCCAAAGCTTTGCATTACCCCCTTGGGTGCACCGGTACTTCCCGAGGTATAGACGATGGTTGCCAATGTATTTTTATCTGGTAAAGCTGGGTCTTGCAGCGGTTCAGTCGTCTGAACAATCTCATTCCATGAGGGTGCACTATACTCAGGTGATAAATTTAGCGTGATACATAGCAAACCTTGTGGAATGACGGGTTTGACTTCATTCCAACTGTCTGCTTTGCCGTCAAGCTTTCCAATAAACAATAATTTTGCTTCGCTGTGATTAAGTACATAGGTCGCACCTTCAGCATTTAATGTCGGATAAAGTGGTACAGAGACATAGCCAGCCATCCAAATCGCTAAATCTGCCATGATCCAGTTTGCGCTATTTTTTCCATAAATCGCAATCGCACTTTGTTCAGGTAATCCCAAGGATTGCAGGTAAGCAGCCATTCGTCGAACTTGTGATGCAACTTCAGACCATGTATAAGACACCACCTCCCCATTGGCAAGCGGCTGAACAAATGCCTGTTTTTGCGGTAGATGTTTTTCCCAGTGAAGTAAATAATGCACATGGGTATCATGAAACTCAACAAAATCCTTGTTTTCCATATCGTTTCTTCCATTTATTGTAAATTTTTATCTCTGGTAGAGGCTTTCAGCTTTAAATCTAATTGATGAATATGTGAAAAAAATATTGGATGAAAAAGTGACAATGTACAAACAAACTTCAATCCATATTCAATCCTTGAAACGGAAAGCACTTTATTTTAATAGCATAAAATGAATTGAGATGTATATATAAATTCGCTAATTATTTACGGTTGATACTGGCTCAATGATAGCCCCTTACTCAAACATGATATCTCACTGATAAAATATCAAGTGCTACAATTAAGCTAGCACATTGTGTTTTAATTTTTGGTCACAATCATACCAATCAATATGATTCACTTAATATAAATCAAATAAGCTTTGCTTTTTCTATCAGCCAATTTTACTTATCGTCGCTATCGCGGTTGGCGATATGGATATCCCCTTTGACTGACGAAAGATTTTTGTTACTTTTCATCTCTGAAAAGTAAAGTATCGCCTACGCGAATCAATTTAAACTTTAGATGTAAAGCGTGGCATTGCAAACTTTATATCATCAAGCAATATATTGATTTTATCGGTCTAAAAATTATATTTACTGTATGATTTTTTAATAGACTCGCTATATTATGCAAGTTTTCTTTAATGGTATCACTCAAAAGAAAAACAGAATGTATTTACTTAAAACTTATTCACCAGGAAACAATTCATCAATGCATTGATCCTATAAATCTCCATGAATAGATACAAAAAAGCTCCCGAAGGAGCTTTTTTAATACAACAATTAGAAATCGAATTAAGGTTTAACCACGACCAATACTTGAATGGCTTCTGGTGTTACAGATAAACCGTCCAATAAAGCTAAACCTTCTTTCTGAAATTTCTGTAAACGTTGAATTTCATCAGTACGAATACTTGGATTAAATTGTTTTAAATAGCTCAAACGATCAATTTCATATTGCCATTTACTACCGTAAATCTCTTTCGCTTGTTCTTTAAGTTGTGGTAATGCACCTTTTGCAATATCAAGCGCTTGAGCATAACGCTGCTCAATCACTTCACGACGAGCTTTAACCACTTGGCGACAGCTATTACTATCTAAATGATGCAAATACGGCTTAATGATTTCTGGATCAAGCTTCGCGGTAATGTCCTGACCTGTTTCAGTCAATAGAACACGAATCAATTGCGTCGGTAAACTTGATGGAAGATTCAAAGCTTTTGGTGCAATCACATCTACTTTAAACCAAACCTCTAACAAGATCGTCCCTTGTTTAAGCGCATTGGTTTTAAGAATTGCAACATTGGTACTGCCAAAAGATTGAGTACGAATGATTTCCATCACACTTTCAGTGAAAGGATGCTCCAGTGTTAAATATTGCGCATCTTCACGAATCTGTGCCTGATCACGATAGAATGTCGCAGTCATGCCTTCTTCATCAATATCCAAACCTTGCACTTGCATCTGGTCTGTCGGTTTAATGATGACAGTACCGTTACTTTGCTCATCGAAATCAATATTGGTCGATGCCATAAAACGCTTCATGAACATCGGCAATAAAGTGTTGTCATCATAGTCTTCTAATGCAGTGACAATCTCCTGCGCCACGATCGGACGGCATGAATTGTACTCTAACAGACGGTCACGACCATCTTGCAACTCTGCTTCAAGCGCTTGACGCTGTACATTGACCGCTTCAAGCAAGTCTTCGAAAGCCTGTCCTTTATCTGCCAATAAACATTCTTTTAAATCAACAATAAAGTTTTCTTGCAGCGTTTGCGCTGTTGGCGAAATATTACTGAAAATATTGAGTGCTTCATTATACCAACGGAACATACGCTCTTGTGCAGTACCAATCAGATAAGGTACATGAATCTGAATACGATTTTCTTGTCCAATACGATCCAAACGTCCAATACGCTGCTCTAATACATCAGGATTTGCAGGCAAGTCGAAAAGTATCAGATCCGAAGCAAACTGGAAATTACGTCCTTCCGAACCAATTTCAGAACACAGTAAAATCTGTGCACCATAAGAATCTTCAGCAAAGTAAGCCGCAGCTTGGTCACGTTCCAACAAGCTCATACCTTCATGGAACATTGCTGTACGAATCCCTGCATGGATACGTAACGCATTTTCAAGCGCTTCAACGACTGGACCACTACGTGCAATCAACAACACTTTTTTATGCTTTAAATCTGAACGCAAACGCTCCATGAGCCATGTTACACGTGGATCAGTTTCCATCCATGCGCCATCAAGCTGTCCTTCTTCCGGCCACATTTGCTCACGTAATTTACCATCTTTAGACCAGTTCTCAGGTGCTGGCAAAGCTGCTGGCTGGCAATCACGTCCAGGGAAACCTTGAATCGCTTCTCGTGTATTACGGAATAAAATACGACCTGTACCATGACGATCTAAAAGTTCATGAATGGCACGGAAACGGTGTTCAGGTTGATCTTCAATTGGATGACCCAATAGTTTTTCAACTGCTGCCAAATGCTCGGCTTCAAGAGGTAAATCCGACATCAATACTTCAGCGATTTTCGCAGTATGATGATATTGCTCTTCTTCATCCAAGAAGCGATCAAGTGAACTAAAACGTTGTGGATCAAGTAAACGTAAACGCGCAAAATGGCTTTCTACACCCAACTGCTCAGGTGTTGCAGTAAGAAGCAATACACCTTCTGTCTTTTCAGCAAGCTCTTCAACCAAATCGTAACGATCGTTGCCACCCTCTTCCTCACTCCACATCAAGTGATGAGCTTCATCGACAACCAGCAAATCAAAACCTGCTTCAATCGCTTGTTCACGCAAGTCATCATGGTCGATCATCAAGTCTACAGAAGCAATAATACATTGTTCAGTCAAGAATGGATTGAGTTCAGGATCGTGTTCTTTGATCGAAGCTGTACGAGTCAAATCAAACAGTGAGAAATTTAAATTGAAACGGCGACGCATCTCAATCATCCACTGATATTGCAGTGAATCTGGCACCAAAATCAAAATACGTTCAGAACGACCTGTTTTAAGCTGTTGATGAATGATCAATCCCGCTTCAATGGTTTTTCCTAGACCAACTTCATCAGCCAATAACACACGTGGGGCAAAGCGTTTACCCACTTCATGTGCAATATAGAGTTGGTGAGGAATCAACCCAACTCGTGCGCCAACCAAGCCACGTAAAGGAGAGGTTTGCATATTGGCTTGCATCTGCATTGCCTCAATACGCAAGTCATACCATTCTTTATAATCAATTTGGCTCGCCAATAAACGTTCTAAAGGCTTAGACAATTGAATTTGCGCACCAATACGCGTTTCATTCAATGCCTTTTTCTCTTGCTCACCATTGTCCAAGGTACGAATCACGTTATAACGAATCACACCATTGCGGTCATCAGAGGATTCGACAATCCATTTAATCCCTTCTTGATCTTGAACTTCATCATTAACATTGAAAACAATACGAGATAGAGGTGCATTATTACGTGCATAGACACGAGTTTCGTCACTTTTCGGAAAAAGAATACTGATTGAACGTTCATCGACATCAATCAATACACCTAAACCTAACTCAGTTTCTGTGTCCGATAACCAACGTTGACCTATAGCAAATTGTTGCAATTTTTCCACCTTTATCTCATGTTAGGGCTGAAACATGGTTGCTCAAATCAGGAGAATATTTGAACAAAGTTTACACCCATTACGCAATACTTTTTGACATAAAGCTCATTAAATTTTGAGCGACTTAATTTCAACTTAAAAATTTTGACTAAAACGGAACTGGACAATCAAATTGTACAAGCTCCTCTGTTTTAGGATGATGAAAACTGAGTTGTTGTGCATGTAGACATAATCTTGGCATAAGCTGCTGCTGTTCTACGGTTGCATATAAAGTATCACCAATAATGGGATGACCTAAATATTGCATATGTACACGTAACTGATGTGACCGTCCTGTAATCGGTGTTAATTGCACCCGAGTTACAGCCTGTTCTTGAATATGAAAATGCTCGATTGCTTTCCAGTGTGTTAAAGCTGGCTTGTTATGTGCAGGATCTACAATATGTAAAGGAGGATGTTCGGGATCATACACCACAGGCATATCTACAGTACCCTCACCATCTAAGGTTCCTGCAACAACGGCTTGATAAATTTTAGCGGTTTGGCGCTCTTGAAACTGCCGCGAAATGGTTTTCTGTCCCCATTTGCTTAACCCAAAAACTAAAATACCAGAGGTATCGCGATCTAAACGATGAATGAGTAAAGTCTTGGCTTCGATTTTTAATAATCTACTGATCACACAATCTTGTAAATCTGCTGTTTTTCCAGGAACAGTGAGTATGCCTGCTGGCTTATCAATCACCATAAAATCATCATCACGATGTATCAGGTGTTCGGTTAGAAAATTACTCAAAGTTCAGTTCCAATGATCACGCAAACAAGCAGGCAATTCTAAGAATCTTGGACTAAAAATACAATCAAAATTATCTGATTTATTCGATTATTCTAAAGAAACAATAATAAATCGTACAATTATGCAAAAATCATCTGAAATTCTTTAAAGCAATCATGCGTCAAGATACTTTTTGCCAATCTATTTGTCTCAAATACAGTAAAATCATTAAAAAAATAATTTTTAGCTTATTTTTTGGTAGCTTAAAATCTTAACACTGATTTTCTTAAATGCTATAAACAGAAGCATCGTTAGAAAAGAGTAAAGTATGAATAAATTCAATAATAAGTTTACATTGTCAATTTGCCTATTTTCTGCATTTGTAATGACAGGTTGTGCGACCTCTACCCTTCTAAAAAAAGATAATGGAGTTCGGACGCACAGTGTCAAACATGTTTTAACTTCGGACAATGTAGTCGCCTTTGGTAAACCCGTTTCTGGTCTTTCAGATCTCCCTGCTGACAGTATCGTCATTGCTGGGCAAAAAAATAATTATGTATTAACTCAAGGTGGTACACGATTTGCCAAAGTCATTACAGGGCTTGACCCAAAACTGATCCAAATTGATAGAGAACTTACCTTTTATTCAGCAAAGAATGATGGTGAGTTTGCAGGAACGCTTCCGTTGCGCTATATCAAACTTTCTGAAGATGTGACCAAGCAAGACCGTGAGTTTTTCATTGAAAATGGTGCGGAAGAATGTACAACCTCAAGTGACCAACGATTAAAAGCACAACGTTTCTGCTTTAATATTGCCTTGTCAGGTCGTATTTATCCACCTGCTTCAAACATTGCATCCCTAAAAGCATTAAGCAAACCCTATCAAGTCAGTATTTATACAACTGAACAGGTAACAGATTACTCAAAAGCAGGAAGTAAAACAGCAGATAAATTGGTGCTTTTCCCATTCGCAGTCGCTTTTGATGTCGTCACTTTACCGTTCCAAGCGATACATAAAATTTTTGATTGAACTTTATCATAAACCATAACTTTGATCGTGTTCTTGTAAGTGATAGGTCTGATAAAAAACTAAATTTTCGTTCTCAGTGAAAATTTAGTTTTTTGTGGCTGGCAAAATTCTATAAAAACCCCACTAAAATTTGAGCTTTACACATAGCAATCCAGATGCACTCCCCCCCAATTTAATATATTTTTCAAAACGTGGCTGGCTCAAATAAACCAATTTAACACTTGAGCTTCGAGTCAACTCCAATCTTAGAATCAAATTTAACTCAATCAACAAAGAGGTTGTTTTATGCAGATTCTATATAGCAAAGGGTACATGTTATTAAGCATAAGTTTTATTTTATTGGCGCTGTTAATCACGACTTCCATCATGCCCACTAAACATGTTCGTATAGAAACCAAAATCGTGATCAATAAGCCCATTGAACAGGTGTGGGCACAATTTAAATGTGTTGATGCTTATTCAAAATGGAATACTTTATTCAATATAGAAAAATTCCCAACACAAGTTGGACAACAGATCAAGGTTGATTTATACGATGAGAATGGAAAAGTAAAAATTCAAATGCAACCCGTTGTGCTCAGCTTAGAAAACTATCATCTTGAATGGGAAGGAAAATTGTATGTCAATGGATTGTTTAATGGTCGTCATCAATTCATTTTTCAGTCATTGGATGAGAATACAACTGAACTTATTCAAGCTGAAGATTTCAAAGGGCTTCTTATTCCATTTTTAAATCGAGCGGTCATTCAACCAACATTACTCAATTTCAGAAAAATGAATGTATCATTTAAGACTTATGTTGAAACTTATAACTTAGATTCAAATCCATGTTCCGACACTGTTAACGAGAAAAAATAAAATGAATATTAGTCAATTTTCAAAAAAGCATGGCGTATCTCCGGATACGCTACGCTTTTACGAGGAATTAAAAATACTTGTCCCAGATCGATTGAAAAATGGTTATAGAAACTATCAAGCGCATCACGAACAGCAGATCAAATCTATTATTGCGCTAAAAAGCATTGGTTTTAGCTTAATAGAAATCAAAAATATCCTTGAGTTAAGTCAACAGCCTGCATCTGAAAACTGCAATATACTTTCCAACCAACTCATTGATGAAAAACAAGCTTTGATTCACCAACAAATACAATTGCTCGAATATGGAAAAAACACCTTGGATCATCTCAAACAATATATCAAGGAGAATAGCTTTATTGAAAATCAGCACAATATTGAAGAAATGATCGAAAACTTATATCAGTTGAGTAAACAGGCGAAAGCGCAATAACGTCATCATGTAAACACTTAACTTTTGCTAAAAACAAAGTATCAGTTAAAGATTGACTATATTTATAGTCAAACCGCCTGATTATTCATACACATGATTCGATTTCAATCATACATAACCGATGCGCTTTATACTTTTATACAAATTATTAGAAGCTTTTAGAGATTCATTTATTTTTCACTTTTGAATAATCGATGATCTTTCTATCATGAGATGAAATGGATGTTGTCATGTTAAGCGGGTGTATATGAGCAAAAACCAAGCACCGCTTTGGTTGCAGCGCAAGACTACCGTTAAACAAAAATTGCTTGAGCAAAGTAAAGCATCGCATCGTATCGCCTACGTAAAACGATTTAAACTTTAGATGTAAACGGTGGCAATGAAAGTTTTTATATGATTAAACAATAAATTCATCGCATTGATTCTATTGATTAAGAGAAATATATTTTACCCTATGAATTTCTTAACAGATTAACTATCTGACTATCCATCTAGCCATCTAGCCATCTAGATTGAATGATGAAATCTAGATAACAACGGCAACTCATCTCAGTTTTATTGAAAATTTGGATTCATGCTATTTGCAACAATTAATTACAACGCTTTGGATACTTTGCTTTGGCAAAAAATTAAATACGTTTCTATCCATTAAAGATAAATATTTGTTTCAATATGGATTAAAGTCAGTAAATAATTTTTGAAGAAGCATAAAATCAGAGACAAAACTGATTGAAATCGGATATATTTTCACCAAACCTGAGTCATTTGGTAAAAGTTTAAACAAATTCACAAAGTACCTGTTGTAAAAAACAACAGATTCTTTATAATTCACTCAAACAGACAAGTCTGTCTATTTAGCTGAAATAAAATCGAATGACATGTGCATTCAGAGGGTAAAAGAAATAAATATAAGAAGACGCTTAAGCATCTCATCATCTTAACGTTGATTGTGAATGCAATAAGCGTTAAGTACATAAGAAACTTATCAGCAAAGCGCGATAGCATAAAGTTATCGCGCTTTTTTATTTTAATATTCGACAGTGAAGCTTGAACATAAATTTATGCATAAGCTTCAATTCGACATAAACTGCCCTGCGAATATTCAATATTAAGAAGCGACTGCCAATTCCATTTGGATCAAAGTTTCTACTCTTTTCCAATAATCATCTAAACTCACTTGCTTGGGATCAATTTGAGCTTGAATCGTCATTCCATCAAGGATACTCGACAAAAAACCTGCCATTTGAACATCTTGTTTGATGCCTAAATGACGTAGAGCATGACTCAAATGCCCTTTTAACCATTCCTTATAATCAATTGCTGGTTGCAATGATGAAGGATATATTTTTGAAATTTCTTCAACTGCTTTTTGGAACATACAACCATTAAAATCTGCTGAATGAAACCAAGCGTTGTACCACACAAAAATAGCTCTAATATGAGATAAATAATCGTCAGGATCACACTCGGCTATTGCAGCACCTAGTGATTGTTGCAAATTATGATTTCTAGTCACTAAACACTCTTCAATCAATTTCGCTTTAGATGGGAAATACTTATAAAACGTCATTTTTGCAACGCCAGACTCACTAATAATCCGGTCTATACCAATAGAATTATAGCTATAAGAATTAAAGAGTTTCAGCGCTGTATTAATGATGTCCTCTTTTTTTGACATTTATTTTTACCCAACGTATAAAAATTTAAGATTAAAATTAAGGCATTAGCTTATAAGAGCAGCACATATATAGGCGTTACTTCACGATATGATAGGAATTATATCTTAAATTTGCAACAACATAGATTTTTTGCACAAAACAATCTTGAACAAAGGACAAGTGTCTGAAATATAAAATATTAAAATTGAGTTAATGCTAGCAAATTAATTTATTTTTGACTATGATAAAAACGGTAAAATTAAAATTTCAATGCAGCATATGAACATATTCTCTTTTACGCAATCAGAACATACTCGTCTTGAGTTGCTGCAGTTCATCCAAAATTCTTTAAAACCTGAAATATGGCAACAAAATACTCAAGCTGTAAATCATCTCAAGCGACTGACACAACAACATCCTCTATTTAAACATCCAATATTAGAGCAACTTCATCAATGCCAATTTAGTTTGGATCAATTAAAATTTATCCATATCAATTATTTTACTGCTATCGTTAAAAATTTTACTGATGCTTTGAGCATGGTAATCTACCAAGCGTACAAGTTGGAACAAAACTCAAATATCTTAGAAGAAAATAGAATCGCATCAAAAATTTATGCACGTTACTTGCTGTCGCTCAACTTAATTGATGAATTGGGTTTCAATACCCATCAACTTGAACAAAGTTCAGCTGCTAAATCTCATCTGGTGTATTTCTTAAAATTAATGCAGCAGTTAGACCTAGAACCATTAGATCAAAGTAAAACTCAAATCGAAGCATATGCACTCGCCGAGTATATACAAAAACATTTGTCCTCTTATGCTGACCTTCTGCTGATTTTGGCGTGCACAGAACTACAGGTGATCAAATTTAGTGAAGCATTGCGAAACAATATGGCGATTTATAATAGCATCTATATCGAGGGCTACTATGCATGTCATGGTCTGGCTGACCAGGAGGCTTCAACACTCGCCAATGATGACAATCATCAAGATGATATTTGGACATTGCTTGCACAATGCTACTCATCAGAAAATCAACAACATCTACAGCAAATTCAGTCTGAATATTTAGCTCTGTGGAATAATTTTTGGAGCAAAATGAAAATTTGTACTGCAACAATTTAATGTTTTTTCATCAGCCAAATTTTATCTAACATGTTTAGTTGGCATCATTTGCTGGCACTGCGATCATATTTTGCGGTATGGCGCCATGAATACCAACGATATTAAGGGTGAGCAGGATATTTCTTTAAAACGACAGCAGTAAAATCAAAGTGAAGCTTTATTAGCAAAACTTGCACTATTACGATTGAGTGAGAATTTCTCAGTCGATATTCCCTCTGGATACGAACTCAACCAAAAACAAAAATCATCAATATTTTTCACTTCGATCCACGTTTCTCAATCAAGATGCGCTTTTCATACATATCCGAGTCGAAGGTCTTATATCCCCCATCCCCCTATACTTTAATTTAACGCGACTCTAAAGCTGGTTGTGAGGCAGTATGTTGTTTACGTTCTTGATTCGCTTTTTTAATCACCTGATATCCACCCGTTAACCCTAAAGTTGCCATAATCACTGCGACAATCAAATCAGGGAACATACTTCCCGTACCAAATACACCGATTGCAGCAAAAATTACCGCGACATTCCCAATCGCATCATTGCGGCTACACAACCAAACAGATTGCATGTTCGAGTCCCCATCCCTAAAGGCATAAAGTACAACAGCTGAAATCACATTGGCAATAAGAGCAAGGACACCAATAACGCCCATTGTGATTGCTTCGGGCGGAATCCCCTGTATATATGCATAAACAGTTTTTGCAATTACCACAAATCCAAAAATTGCCATGATTGCGCCTTTAAATAATGCAACCGTTGCCCGCCAATACAAACTTGCCCCTAAAACAGCTAAAGAAACTGCATAATTGACAGCATCACCAAAGAAGTCGAGTGAATCAGCCCATAGTGCTGAAGAGTGTGCATAAGCACCGCCTATAAGCTCGACAAAAAACATGGCAAGATTAATAAATAAAGCAATCCACAAAGCCGTTCTAAACTTACTATTCGGTTTTTGTGGTGCAGGTTCATGACTACATGTACATGCCATGACATATCTCCTGAGTGAAATATCAGTTGTTGATTTGTCTTTGCACAAGCAACCTCATGATCTTTTTTTTAATGCAATTGCAAGAGCGGTATAGACAATAATCAAATTAAGCTATACTGCTATTTAAAACTATGGAGTAAGTCCAAGGTCAAGCAAAAAATAGAGGAATAATCATGCAGCAGTATTTAATCAGTGATCTTGCAAAAAAAACTCAGCTTTCAACTGATACTGTACGTTTTTATGAAAAAAAACAGCTCATTCAGTCCAGCTATCGCGCAGAAAACAATTATAAATACTATGATGAAGATTGCTTAAAACGACTGATTTTTATCAAACGCTGTCGTTCATTGGACATGACCTTACATGAAATTACCCAACTTTTAGAACAAATTCAGCATCCTGAACAGGATTGTAAAGTGATCGATCAGTTGATCGAAGAACATATTCAACATGTCGAAACGCGTATTCATGAATTGCAAAATTTTAAATCTCAATTACAACAATTACGTCAGTCCTGTTCATTAAATACCACCATTGATCACTGTCAAATCATCAAAAAACTCGAAGCCTCTGAATAATTGATTTACTGCGATTATTCGCTCAGTCCTATGTTTCATTGAGTTCTGATTTATTGAGTTCTGGTTTATTGAATTTTTTGAAATACTGTTTTATGTAATTTCAACGATACCCCCACCAATAAAATCAGAACTGGAACTTCTACCAATGGACCAATGATCGTTGTAAAGGCAACAGGCGATGCCAAACCAAAGGTGGCAATCGCAACCGCTAGCGCTAATTCAAAATTATTGCCTGCAGCCGTAAATGAAATAGCCGTTGTTTTGGCATAATCATTTCCTATCCATTTACTCATAAAAAAGCTTAGGAAAAACATCAGTACAAAATACAGAACCAATGGAATCGCAATCCGCAATACATCTAAAGGAAGACTAATCACATCAGCCCCTTTTAAGCTGAACATTGCCACAATGGTAAACAATAATGCCAGTAAACTGATTGGGCTGATTTTAGGGATGAAAATATTTGTATACCAATCTACCCCCTTCATTTTGACCAGTATCACACGGCTCAAAAAACCCAAAAGAAATGGAATGCCCAAATAGACTAAAACAGCATGAGTAATGGTCCAAAAACCGACGTCAATGAATTTAGCTTCTACACCAAAATACGGAGGTAAAATACCTAGAAACAACCAAGCATAGCTACTAAAAAAGAGAATTTGAAAAATGCTATTGAAAGCAACCAAAGCCGCAACGTACTGATTGTCACCGCCAGCCAAATTATTCCATACCAACACCATGGCAATACAGCGCGCCAGTCCAATCAGGATCAAACCCGTCATATATTCAGGATACTGATGTAAAAAAATAATGGCTAAAACAAACATCAAACACGGTGCAATCAACCAATTTTGCAATAAAGATAAAAGCAGTGTTCGCTTGTCCTTAAATACCTGTGGTAGCGTTTTATAATCCACTTTGGCAAGTGGTGGGTACATCATTAAAATGAGACCCATCGCAATCGGAATATTGACTGAATCTAAACTTAAATGATTTAAATTTGTCGATACCCGCGGGAAAAATATGCCAATAGCAATTCCGAATGCCATAGCCATAAAAATCCATAATGTCAGATGTCGATCAAGAAAAGACATTTTCGAAGTCTGCTGGGAGAAACGCATCATGATTTACTCACAGCAATGATTAATATTCATCAGACCTGAATGTTTTTCTATCAGGTTGTGATTTGCCAAGGTGATAATATTTAATATTTGATTCGCCCAATCAGGAAGTTCAGGATTCAATCGGTAATATACCCATTGCCCTTTTCGTTGATCCAATACAATTGATAGATTTCTCAACAAAGCCAAGTGTCTTGAAATCTTAGGTTGACTTAAATTCAAAACCTCTGTGATTTCACATACACAAACACTGTCTTTTGCCACCAACATTTTTAAAATATCTAGACGTGTCGGGTCAGATAAACATTTAAAGAAATCTGTTTGATGCATAACGATTGCTCAATTTATTCATTCACCATATTCAATATTGCGAATATACGCATATCCATATATAAATACAAGATCACAAATCACTATGGCGCTTTAAAATCTATGTCATCTCAAATTAAAATTTATCACAATCCTGACTGTGGGACTTCCCGCAATACTCTTGCACTGATTCGCAATGCGGGAATAGAGCCAGAAATCATTGAGTATTTAAATCATCCACCCAGCAAACAACAGTTGATTCAGCTCATCCAACGATCGGGTTTATCTATCAAAGATGTACTACGTAAAAATGTTGAAGTTTACACAGTTTTAAATTTAGAACGACAACAATACAATGATGATCAGCTCATCGAGCTCATGCTGCAACACCCTATTCTGATTAATCGTCCTTTCGTCGTCACTGAATTAGGTGTTCGTTTATGCCGTCCTTCTGAAATGGTTTTAGATATATTATCTGCCCCACAATTACATCCATTTTCTAAAGAAGATGGTGAAATTATTATCAATCAAGCATTAAAAAGAGTGAAATAATTCTTATCGACCTGCATAAAAGAAATATAAATTAAACATAAATGATTGAATTAATTTATTTTTAACTGCAAATCAACCTAATAATCCTGAGTGTTTTACTAGGTTGAATCTTATTTTTAAACCCTTACAATAAAACCATATTTTTAGTATGCCTTTAGATTTTTATGCGCATCTCTCACATTACAGAACTTCTCTCTCCAGCAGGTTCACTGAAAAATATGCGTTATGCATTTGCCTATGGTGCAGATGCTGTATATGCAGGTCAACCTCGCTATAGTTTAAGAGTTCGTAATAATGAATTTGATCATGCCAATTTAAAAATTGGAATTTCCGAAGCACATGCGTTGGGTAAAAAATTTTATGTTGTGGTCAATATCCAACCGCATAATGCTAAATTAAAAAACTTCATTCGCGACCTTACACCTGTCATTGAAATGCAACCTGACGCGCTCATCATGTCGGATCCAGGCTTGATTATGATGGTTCGAGAGAACTTTCCACAGATGCCGATTCATCTATCTGTACAAGCAAATGCAGTCAATTGGGCAACAGTGAAGTTTTGGAAAAATATGGGACTCACTCGTGTGATTTTGTCACGTGAGTTATCTATCGAAGAAATTGAGGAAATTAAGCAGAATGTACCCGATATGGAAATTGAAGTTTTCGTACATGGTGCACTCTGTATGGCTTATTCCGGTCGTTGCTTACTTTCAGGCTATATGAATAAACGTGATGCAAATCAAGGCGCTTGCACCAATGCATGTCGCTGGGAGTACAATATTCACGAAGCAGCAGAAGATGCATCTGGGGATGTCATTCCAGTCCAATCACTGGAGACAGCATCCGTATGTTGCAACAATAAAGATGCCGACGAGCAACACGCCATACAACAACATCAATTTGGCGAGCCGGTTTTATTACAACGTCATGAAGAAGATATGTTTGCTGCTGAAGAAGATCAGCATGGCACCTACTTCATGAATTCTAAAGACTTACGTGCCGTTCAACATGTAGATCGCTTAACCAAGATGGGCATCCATTCTTTAAAAATTGAAGGACGCACCAAATCTTACTTTTATTGCGCAAGAACGGCGCAAATCTACCGTAAAGCGATTGATGATGCACAACTGGGTAAACCGTTTGACTGGGCGTTGATGACACAACTCGAAGGTTTAGCAAATCGTGGTTATACCGAAGGTTTTTTACGCAGACATGTGCATGCTGAATATCAAAATTATGAAACGGGCTCATCTCGTTTTGACCATCAACAATTTGTAGGCGAAGTGCTAGAAAGAAATGAGGATTACATCAAAATTGATGTAAAAAATCGCTTTGTAGTCGGAGACTCGCTGGAGCTGATGACAACATCGGGCAATATCACCTTTACGCTTAATCAGATATTGGACAAAAAGAGACAGCCTATTGTGGATGCAAAAGGATCTGGGCATATTGTCGAAATCCCAATCCCTGCGGATGTTGATATGCAATATGCTTTATTAATTAGAAACTTACCTAATTCAACTGCTGATATTTCAGCGTCATCATTGGCTTACCAAGCAGTATAGGATATCAAAATGGCTTTAATGATTACTGATAAATGCATCAATTGTGATATGTGCGTTGCAGAATGCCCCAATCAAGCAATTTTTGAGGGTCAGGATATTTATGAAATCGATAGCGAACGTTGTACAGAATGCGTTGGATTTTATGATCGCCAAACTTGTGTAGATGTTTGTCCTATTGAATGCATCGTTCAAAATCCTGAGCACATTGAAAGCCAAGCGCAATTGTTAAATCGTTTTCATTATCTAAGTTTCTTTGGATAGAAAGTTTTTTTAACAAGTGCTGATCTTGGAACGTATTTTGCTTTATTAATATATCAGCAAATAACAAAAACAATAAACAACATGGAATTGGGCAGTGGCAGCGCAGCTCATTAACAGGGTAAAACAATAAAATTAAGGAGAAGCCAAAGTGTATTTGGGGAACACTTTGGCTTTTTCTTATTGAATTAGTCCAAATAATCCTGTGAAAATTTCTCTCTGCACCATCTTTTGACCTCTTCAACAACAAAATCTGCGTTAGGCAATGTCAATAAATAATAGTTCCATGCTGTTTCAATATGTTCAGAAACAATTTTCATACGTCCGTGCTTTAAGTCATTGGCAATTGCGGTACGACTTAATAATGCCACACCCTGCCCTGACAATACCGCCTGAATTGCATGGCTTTCCTGCGTATAAAACACTTGTGGTTGTCCTGCATGTATATGTAAACCTTGTTTTTCAAACCACTTTTGCCAATTAACACGATTGGGGCAATATTCATCTCCCCAAGTGAAGTGAATCAATGGTACGCTTGACCAATCCATTGATTCTATATCTAAAGAAGCATATCCAACAGCAACATATTCATCCGTTGCAAGAAATTCAGCATTGACATGTTGATAGCCTCCAGAACCATAACGAATCGCTAAATCATATAAACCAGAAGCCATATTGACCAAATCATAACTTGCATGCACCCGAAACATAATATTGGGGAAACGCTGTTGCAATTCAGGCAAATGCGGAATGATCCACTCACTTGCAAAAGATGGTGTCGTTGTGATGGTGAAAAGTCGTTGCTTATGCTGTTCAAGTTGATGTAGAGCAAATTGAATCTGTTCAAATCCAGACCGCACATGCTTCAACAAATAAGCCCCTTCAGGTGTCAGCGTAATTGATCTTGTGCGTCGTTCAAACAATTGTAAATTCAATTGCTGTTCTAGCTTTTTGATGCGATGGCTTAAAGCCGTTGGCGTTAAAAAGAGCTGATCTGCTGCTTTCTTAAAGCTCAGTTCTTCTGCGACATATTGAAAAGCCAACAATTGTTCGAGTGTATTGTGTAAAGCCATGAAATCACACACATGGATGAATTAAATTCATTTATAACATGTATTTTTATCGTTTGTCGTTTTTTTCAAATTAAATAAAAATCATAATGAATACATCAACAACAGCGTATTAATATGACGAATATACTTAAAATAGACACCAGTTTAAGAACTGGTATTTCTGGAACACACCCACATGGTTCTTTAAGCAGACGTTTGACGGAATTATTTATTCAACAATGGCGTGAAAATGATTCATCTATTGATGTTAAGTATCGTGATTTAGGACAAGATCCCATACCTTATATTGATGAAGAATGGATCATTTCTGAATTCGGCTATGCAGAATCCGAAGAAAAAGCACAACAACGTTTAAAACTCAGTGATGAACTGATTGAAGAAATACAATGGGCGGATGTAATTGTACTGGGCGTACCCATGTATAACTTTGGACCTCCTGCTCATCTAAAAGCCTATATTGATCATCTTGTGCGTATGAATAAAACCTATTCTTTTGATATCACCCAAGCACAGCCATATTCAGGTCTGATCGATGATCAAAAAAATCTGGTACTTCTTTCTGCTCGTGGTGGACATGATTTTGATTCAGCTGATGCGCCTTTTGCCAACCATGTAGAGCCTGCTATAAAAACAGCATTTAATTTTATCGGGATCAAAAAAATTCATGAAATCGCCATTGAACATCAGGAAACTGGCGGCACGTTGCTAGAAAACTCTATACTTGCTGCTGAAGAAAAAACCCGAACACTCGTTAAAAATCTACAGACAAAAACAACCCATAAAGTCATTCAACATTTATGACAAAAAAAGGAATTGAGCTGTTAGCAACTCAATTCCTATCAAGGGTAAAGCCATCAGTTTAACAGTGCTAAAGTCAGTATCATCGAGACTATGCTGACTTTACACTTCAAAATTGTTCAAGTCATTATTGACCTGAACGAATAATATAATCAAATGCAGATAAAGAAGCTTTTGCACCTTCACCAGCGGCAATGATGATTTGTTTATAAGGTACGGTTGTACAGTCACCTGCAGCAAAGACACCTTTCACATTGGTTTCATTGCGATCATTCACCACAATTTCATTTCGATTAGAAAGTTCTACAGCAGTTTCTTTTAGGAAATCTGTATTTGGTAATAAGCCAATTTGTACGAAGATTCCTGCAAGTTCAAGGGTATGAAGTTCATCAGTGGCACGATCTTTATATTTCAAGCCTGTCACGACAGAACCATCACCAATCACCTCCGTAGAAAGTGCATTCATGATCACTGTAGTATTTGGCAAGCTATTGAGCTTATCTTGAAGTACTTGGTCAGCACGTAGTTTAGTATCAAACTCGATCAAGGTAACATGCTCAACAATACCCGCAAGGTCAATCGCTGCTTCCACACCAGAGTTACCACCACCAATCACAGCAACTTTTTTACCTTTGAATAATGGACCATCACAATGTGGGCAGTATGCAACACCACGTGTTTTATACTCTTTCTCGCCAGGTACATTCATTTCTCTCCAACGTGCACCTGTTGACAAGATGACTGTTTTTGATTCAAGTTTTGCACCATTTTCCAGTTCAACTTCAACCAAACCATTGGTTGTTTGATCCGCACCTACAATGTTTTTTACTTTTTGTAAGTTCATAATGTCCACACCGTACTCACGTACATGTGCTTCCATATCAGAACCAAACTTTGGACCTTGAGTTTTCTGTACAGAGATAAAGTTCTCAATATCCATCGTATCCATAACCTGACCACCAAAGCGCTCAGAAACAATACCTGTACGAATCCCTTTACGTGCGGCATATACCGCAGATGTTGCACCAGCAGGTCCACCACCAATCACCAATACATCAAACGCGTCTTTAGCATTCAGCTTTTCAGCATCTTTAGCCGCAGCACCGCTGTCTAATTTCGCAACGATTTCTTCCAAAGTCATACGACCTTGACCAATATGTTCGCCATTTTGGAAAACCATCGGGACAGCTAAAATTTTGCGTTCTTCAACTTCATCTTGGAAGAATGCACCATCAATCATGGTTGCAGTCGTACCAGGGTTATTAATCGCGATTAAGTTCAATGCTTGAACAACATCTGGACAGTTATGGCAACTTAAAGAAACAAACACATCAAAGTTTGCTGTAAGGTTCAAGCCTTTCACTTGCGCCAAAACTTCATCAGAAACTTTTGGTGCATAACCAGAAACTTGTAACAAAGCCAAGATCAGTGAAGTGAACTCATGTCCCATTGGCAAACCAGCGAAGAATACACGTGGTTGCTCACCTACTTTTGCGATACCAAAGCTAGGTTTACGCTCATTTTGACCATCAAAACGTGCTGTGACTTGATCTGAAAGTGCCGCAATTTCTGTTACCAACTCTTTAATTTTATCTGATTTCTCAGAACCATTTAAAGAAGCAACAATTTCAATTGGGCTTTCAAGACGCTCTAACAAAGTTTTTAATTGAGCAGAAGTATTTGTATCTAACATGCTAACAATCTCCAAGGGAGTAAATTTCTTTCGTTGAATATATATTACGTCTATTTAAAAAATAGATAAAACAGTTTGTTTTCATTAAATCAATCGGTTTTTTAGTTTAACCTTTATCTGTTTAATATGCATCATTGCTTCCCCCCTTATCATACTTAAATTTTTAAATTCCTTTTCTATATCGGGGCATTGTCGATAAAATCAATCGAAATCATTGCAACCTCGAAACTTAAAATTAAATTAATTTTCAATAAAAATAATATTTCTTCGACCATCTTTCTACAAAAAAACGTGCGCGACGATTGCACAAAGTTTTAAGCTAAATTGATGTTGTCGTTTCTCCTATTAAGTACAACAACGTGTACTTAATCACAATTTCTAAATACATCAGTGATGAGGTAAAACAATGAAAATAGAGTTCGTATTCGATATCGTCTATCCAATGAGCTATGTTGCGTTTGAAAAACTTAAACAGCATTGGAATCAGCCTACGGCGAAAAAAATCGAATTATTACCTGTGCAAGTTTTACCAGAAATTCCGGAACAAGGCCTCGATATTTACCAATATTTGACTGAAAAATACGGAACTAAAGAGGCAAATCGTAAACTCGATATGGCAAAATTTGCTGCATATAGTCAAGACTTAACCGTTGATATTGAGCATATGAAACGTATGCCCAATAGTCGCTTGGCGCATCAGGCAATTTTAGCTTTAGATAATGTCTTTGATCAATTCGCTTTAACCCAAGCTTTATTTCACGCTATATTTGCGCATGGTAAAGACATTGCTAATCCTGAAGTGTTGAAACAAGTCATTGAAGGTATGGGGCTGGATGGCAATAAGGTACTACGTTCAATTCAGCATAAAGAAGTTGCGGATAAACAGGCTGAAATTACCCATTATGTACAGAGCTTTGGTAAGCACCCAACCCCTTACTATTTAGTTGATGGTGAAATTTGGGATAAAACTTTCGATACACTTGAACTCAAGGAACTCATTACCCAACGAGCAAAAGATGTAGCTTAGTTAATTCCAATCACACCATAAAAAGCACTTTTTCATCAAAGTGAAAAGTGCTTTTTATTCGCTTGAAATCCGGGCTATCACAGTTACAACATTAACTCATCCGATGACCGATCCGCTGTAAACGTTTGCTCATCCGATAAGCAATCAAATAGAAGAATAACCCTAACACTAAGCCAATTGCCCCAATTCCCCATAATATCTTTTCGACAATATTAGACCAAAAATTTGCACGATTTATTTGAACTTCAACGCCTTTGGCAAGTGGTGAAACCGCTTGATCAAATACTTGATGTTGAATCGTCCATAACTGTTCTGGCTTAAATCCATATTCTAAGAATTGAGGATCGCCTTGCTCTGCTTTGATGAGCTTTTCTGCATAGACTGTTGCAACCACTTGATCTACAGGTTTGTGCATTAATGCGGTCTGTGCCAATAAATAATTTTGCACAGGCTCTGGCAATTCAGATTTACTGAGATATTGATAAATATTACTGTGTTGAATATTTTGATCATAACGAACAAAAGCTTTGAGTTCTTTATCGCCCTCATCTTTTAGATCATATTGTACATAGGTCAAACCTGACCATATGACAATAAAAGCGATGAGCCATGCAACAAATTTGAGTATAAATGACTGAAAACGAACCAAGAAAAATCGTAACTTTTTAAGTAATTTAATAACAAAAAATGCCCCAATAAAAGAAACGATCAATTTTAAAATTAACCAACCCAACCATGAAAAAGCGTTCATCAAATAATCAGGTTGATAAATTGCGTCTCTTAATTGCTGATCCACCATATAAGGCAGATGCAATTGATGCACATGTTGAGCCACCCCAAACATGTTAAAGACCCATTCCTGCTGAAAAAATAAAGAAATCAAACTTGCTACACCAACAGCGGACAGTACCACTGCTGCTGCCGTGAGATTCCACTTACGGCGTTGCAACATTTTTAATCCATGTTCTATTTGCTGAATATCTACAGCATGTTGATTTTTTTCAGTCAAGTATTACACCTTTATTCAAGACATCAATGAGCACATTTAAGATTGATTTCAAGATTGCTGCGCAGTATTGTCCAAGACCAACTGCTGTAAGTTCGACTGCAAAGCTTTGATTCGGGTTGAAGCCTCTTCACGCTTTTGCATGCCCTCTTTTTGGATCTGAATCACATCATTCACTGTTTTAATGAGGGTATTTTGAACATGTTCAAGTGTTTCAATATCAATCACTGAACGTTGATTGGCTTTGGCTGTATCTACTGAATTTTGATGGAGCAAATCGGCATTGCGTTTTAACAGCTCATTGGTCGCGTCATCAATCGTATTGGCAAGTTGTACGCTGTTGCGTTGTTCATTTAAAGAAATCGCTAAACTAATTTGGTTTTTCCATGCTGGTAATGTGATGTTTTTAATGGCATAGAATTTATCAACCAACATCATATTATTTGACTGAATGATTCGAATCATTGGCAAAGTTTGCATCGCAGATTGTTGCAAAACTTGCAAATCACTGACTCTTTTTTCTAAATTATTGGCTAAATGATTGAGGTCATAAACACGTTGATTGGTTTTTTGATCTTGTTCTTGAGCAGATAAAGAGGCAATCTCTTGTTGTACCTCTTGTTGCTTAATCCGCCCAGCGGCAATGTAAATCCCCAATTGACGATATTCTTCCTGTACACCGTTAAACATACGGTCCAAGGTATCTACACGTGCTTTTAAACCCGTTTGCGAAGTTTCAATTTCTTTAACCAGTGAATCAATTTGTTCTTTGGTGGTATTAAAATGTTGGTCAAAACTTTGTTTTGCGCCTTTAAACTTATTTAAAAGACTGCCAATAAATCCTGAACTTTTTGATTGGTTCAAAATACTCGATGTGTTGAGCTGTTGTGCAACTTGTACCACTTCATTCAACTTTTGCCCAGTCACATCGAGGTCTTTATTTTTAACCAGATTCAATAATTCATCAGTATAAGAGGAGGTCTTGCTTGCAATATTTTTTCCATACTCAGCAACTGCTGCATGGTTAATATTTGCCAAGTCTTTATGGGCATTAACAACCTCATTAAAATCCTCTGTATTTAAACCAATCTCTTTGAGATTCAATTGTTCAAATTTTTGGATTTCTAGTGGAGAATTTGATTCTGTTGTTTTTGCTGTCATAGAATCTGCTTGTGTTGTTAATGGTTGCTGATTCGAATCGCTCATAGATCTACCCTATTTATTTTCTAATGATTTCTTTAAAGATTGAATTAATTTATCACGACTTTTATCAAGTTCTTCAGTCGTCACCAAAGAATTCTGTGCACTGCTCTGTTTCACATGATACTGCCATGCAGGAATTAAGACGTGTTGCGCTTCATTAAAACGATCCAATAATGTTAAGGAAAGTTGTTGCGTTAACTGCATCTGTGCCAATGCAATATCATTACTGGCTTGTAAAGTCTGCAAAGTGTTGATCTTTTTTGACAAACGCTCGGAAAAATTATCCAAAGGATGACGTTGTTGCACAAACACAGGATATTCATCTAAAAATTCCTGTGCTGCACGAATATATTTTGCCATTTGCTCTCTTAGACCATTGGCTTGTTGAAAACGAGATTCTGACTTTTGAATTTCAACTTGCAATCGTTGGCTTAATTGTTTGGCTTCATCAATTGAGCTCTCTAAATCTCTTAAATACTTTACTTGACCAACACTAAACTCTAAATCTAAGCCCAACCATTTTTGTATGGCGTTGAATTTTCTTTGGTTCAACTTTTTCTTTGATGCTGATAACTGTTCAATAATTTGCGCAATAATTTGACTTAACTTTTGTGTCAAATTCGGATCAATACCTTTTAACAGTACCGACTGTGCTTGGATTAATTGATCCGCATACAAATTGAGTCGGGTTTGATTATCCAACAATGGAACAAGGTCATTACGTTTAATTGAAAGCAATTCATCAGCATTACAAGAAATCTGTTCAAGTGGAGTCAGTACAGTAAATTGTTTCATATCAGTTCAAAATGAATAATTTTTCAATGATTTAAGGGCAATCATCAGACTCACCCTGTCTAATTAAAACTTATAATACAAATTCAGCTTAAAGCCTAACTAAATAGCAAAAAATATACAGATATAAAAAAACCAGCTTCGAAAAGCTGGTTTTATAAACCTCAATCGTTATTTCGCTTGTTTATGCATCTGATAGCGACGATACCCGACCAATCCAAACAAACCAAATAAACTCACCCATCCAAACGCCCCACCACCACTGACACGTGGACTGCCTGGTGCTGTTCCAGAGTTTTGCAAAATAACAGTTGATGCACTGTTACCACTCGTATCAGCCGTTGCTGAATTAGAAATTTTTCCATCAGCATCATACACATAGTAAGTAAATTTATAACTGAATGGGTCAAGTGTGCTCCTGAGCTGAATATGAATCTTACCACCATAGCAGGTATATTTACCGTCATCGCCAGGACATGGTCCACTACGATCTGCTGTAATCACCACAGGGTCAATGGTATTTGCAATTCGAATAGGTAGCTCAATCCCTTCTGGATTGACATAGAATTTTGGTTTATTCGGTTTTGCTGTTAAGGCTGCAACATTTCCATCACCGTCATCATTGGCATATTGCAGTAAATCAACATCTAATGGTTTGGTTGAACCATATTCAATATTCAAAGTCACATCTTTTGTAATCGGTGCAATATTGGTGAAACTTCCAATGATATACGCTGAAGATTTTATGCTTGGATCTGCAATTAATTGCAACTGATAACTACAGAACTCATTATCACCTGATGGTGTAACATTATCATTGATACGCCATAACATGATTCTCTTCAGATTTGGATTCCATTCACATTTAAAGTTTGGATCTTCTTTGCCTACAAATACCTTTTTATCATTCAATGTGCCTACACCAAGCGCTTTTACAGTTACTGTATAGTTATCCGTATTTAAATGTTTTACTACACGTGTATCTTGACCAGTTGCATTTTTCGTTACAATCTCAGCAGGAAGATTCGCGGCAAAAGGATCCACAAATATTGTCCGATATTTCTGATCAGATTTGGTGTATTTGATTAAATTACTATAGGTTTCAACTTGTATTTTATAGAAAGGTATATAATCTTTATTGGTCGCTGGATCTTCCAATAACTTATTATAATTATCCAGTACAGTTTGATACGAGTTCAACATTTGTACGACAGAACTATTAGTTGCGCTAAGATTATTCGCTGTTAAGCGTAAAACCTCAGTTGAGCCGATATCACAAGAGTTGGCAACATCATTTATGCCATTCGAATTTTCTGCAATGACACGAGTTACACCACGCTGATCTTTACCACTACAGCCTGTATAACCGATATCCACCAAATCTTTGTCTGTCCCCAAGTTTTTAGGAAAATACATCGGCATAAAACCAGTAGATTCAGTAGGTGGCTCAAGTTCATTTAAAAGTGTTGAGAAGTTAATATTGCTGACGTCAAAGGTATTGTCTTTGCCATCTTTCCTAACTTCTTCTGCAACTTCGCATTGATCATTTCCAGCAGACATTGTCAAAGCATTATAGTTCAATACAACACTTGTTTTTTCAACCTTGCTGACATCACCATCTGCATAACGACAAGACTTGCCAGTATTGTAGGCCAAAATATTATTACTTAATGCTTTTACACCATTAAAACCATATAACAATGTTGACCAAGCTGTGTTTTTGACAATCGTATTGCTGGTTAAAGACAATGTTGCGTAGTTACCTAAACTCACATTACCTTGAGGCGTCTTCTGCGTAAATTGAATAATGCTGCCTTGATTTGAATTTGCTATATTATCAGTAATGGTATTTGCGGTGAGTGTAATAGCAGGTTGTCCACAAAAGCTAAACATACTTAGGCTATTTTCGGATCCATTTCTCAGAAAACTTGCATAGTTAATTCCAATGGTACGTGTCGTAAATCCCAAATTATCTGAGCACGTCATCCCAAGTACACTGCCTTGATCCGCACTATTCCCATCAATAACACCATAATTTATATTGAGTGAACTGGTCACATCATTTAAATAAATCGCACCACCTACTTTTGCCTTGGAATTCAGGATATTGACATTATTTAAAGTCAGTGCTCCACCTGCATAAATTGCCCCACCAACACTGTAATTACTGTCACCTAAACTTGAACCATCCTTTAAAATTAAATCATTGAGCACTAAGCCTGGCTTATTTTCATAGATGGTATTAAAAATACGTGAATTGCCTTGACCAGAAATTGTGGTTTTGATTGGCGTTGCCGCAGGAAATTGGTTGGTGAGTACATCAGGGCGACTGTAGTCTCCTGGTTCTTTTCCAACGATAGAGACATCAGAATTTGGTCTTAACTCTTTGTTTAACTTATACTCACCTGCTTCTAACTGAATCACGTTCGGCACTGTTGAATATATTTGCCCAGCACTACAGCCACCATAAGCTTTGTGTATGGCAGCAGCGTGTAATGCTTCTCTCAAAGAACACTTGTCAGGATTTGTCCCATCTTCATCATCAAAAGTCGTGACATAAATCGTTTTATCTTCTGCCGCCATTAATGACATGGTCGACAATATAACAAGTGTCAGAAATCCTTTTTTATAGTTTTTCATCGTTAATCCCTTACTTATTTTTTAAACGTCTATAACCAGCTAATCCAATAAGACCTACGATAGAGAAAAACCCTAAACTTCCGCCAGATGTTTTGACTTTATAATCTTTAAAATCATCAGGTTTTCTTTGTACAACTCGTGCAGGTATCGTGATATAAGGGTTATCTGATTTATTAAAACTTGTTGTCGATGTCACTATACTAATTTTAAATTCATCTGAACCTTGCCAATTCCCATTCGGGGTATAAACCAGATCACCCGCTTGATCAATCACTAAGCTACCCTTAGAAGGTGTATTGGTTTGCACTGTTTTAAGACAACCGATTTGCCATGGTTTACCATTGTCATCCACATCTCGATTGAAGATCTGTTTACATTTTTCAGGGCTCACCAACTCCCCATCTTGCAAATGATCAGCAATGGAAAATTTAGCTTTTTCACCATACAGAATGTCTTGTCCAACGAGAGAGATATTACTCGTGTCAATCACCAATTCAACTGAACCACGATCACACAATTCAGCATTTATGTCTCTATTCTTGCCACGCTGGTCAGTTGCTGAGCATGACAATATTTTATCTTGTGCTGCAGGTCCATGATTAATAATCAACGAGTCTTCTGCTGAATTATAGCTCGGTAAAATTCTTGGTAAAAAATATCCTAAGGCAATCGTAGGAGACTCTGCAAAAGGACACAAAATACCATTGCTACTATAGTCACATTTACCTTCAGTTGTTGCGCCTGCAATCAGTTGAGCATTACCCATTGCAGTCGATTTAAATCCAGCGCAGCCTGATGAGTAGAGGTTATTACTGATTTGCTCAGCTTCTCCACCAGCCACCACAGTACAATCTTGTGCACCATTTTGCGCAATAATACTATTGGCAACATAACCCTTCTTCTGCGGTGCATTCACAATCAACCCCATACTATTTAAAATCATGGTGATGTTATTAACTTGCATCGCATCATAAATTTTAATCACATAGCCTTTATTGTTAAAAATCGTGCTGTTTACGACTCCAAACAAAACAGAAGCACCTATCGCTTTTAATGCATCTTCTGAAAATTGATTTTGTGTTTCAAAATTTGAACTGCTACTGTTGCTTGTTTCATTGTCTCGAATCAATGATTGAGAAATAACAAATGATGGCAGTTCAGTATAAATGACGCCTCCCTCTGCTGCCTTATTGCCTTTAATTAAAGTTTTTGACAATACCACAGAACTGAGCGCGGTATTTGCGCTATATATACCCGCATTATAAATTGCGCCACCTTGTCGGGCAGAACCATCTAAAAGCTGACCGTTACTGATACCCAACGATTCTTTGTTATAAATCAAACCACCTTGATCCGCACAATTCGACTGCCCGCATCCTTTTAAAGTGATCTCATCAAAAGCAACACTAAGCATTGCAGGAGGAGTGGTTGCGTTTGGATCAATTGCTTTTTCAATTCGAAATAAACGGTCTTTACCTACCATTTTAATGATGGCATTTCTTCGTCCAACAATAGACTCAGTATCATTAACATTGGTTTGATAATCGGAGCCAAATGCCACATCTTTTAAAATACGTATTTGGCTATTCAGTGAATATTCTTTATTTGCCTGCAACATGATTTTTGCTGTTGCATCTTTACCACCACATCCGTTATAGCCAACTTCAGGCATGCCCTGATTGACGTATTCAACTGCTTCCCTTAATGAACACTGATCGTCTGCTTTTACAATATCATCTGTTGTAGTGACAGTAATATTTGCACTGAATGCATGACCAGTAATACATAATAATCCTAAGCCTATGCCCCGTTTGAGCATTATAGTCTCCTTGATTTCTTTTAATTATTTCTTATTAGCCAGCATAATGCTTTGCTATCAGTCCTTTTTGCGTACTTTGTCACAGCTAATAAAAATTCTCAAGAATTTTTATTTATACGCTGTCGATCACATATCAGATTAAATATAGATCAAAAATCACTATAAAATACAAATAATTATTGTCTATACTCATCAATCAATGCATAGAGTTGTCTTAGTGTCGCATGAGATAATTTAGTTTTCTCACCCTTCAATAATTTTTCTAGTTGATCAACAGATTGCAGTAGTGTACTCGTTTGATGTGGTCCATGTAATAGCAAATATTCCGTTATTTGCGGGTCAAAATGTACACCCCGACGTTCCAGAACAGAATGTAATAATGCATGACGATCTGCATAAGACTGCCCACTCGGTACTTTTACACTTACTGCTTGGGTTAAACGTGATTGTAAATCAGGAAGTTCGAGCTTTAATTCAATCGGCGCAAATCTCGATGAGAATACCAACTGCCCGCCATCTTCATTATTATTATTGATTAAATGGAAAACTGCTTTTTGCCAATGTGGCACACCACTGATCGCCTCAATATCATCTAAGGCAACCAGATCATAACTTTCAAGGGAAGTAATTGCTTCTATGGGAGCGTCCAACAACTCCAGTAAAGATACTTTTATTGCAGACTTACCAATTTCTAAATAAGAATCACAAATTGCAGAGAGTAAATGGCTTTTTCCAGTTCCAGCACCACCATAGATATAGAAACGATTCATCAAGCCCGCATGAAGCTGACGCACAGCATCAATTACAGGTCCCCAACCCGGTCCAGAAAAATCACTAATTCTGGCATCCAGTTGTGGTTCTATATCCAACTGTAATTGACGCATATATTCAAATCATTCCTAAAGTGGATTTTGATCAGTTTTAATCGATTCATCAGTATCTTGCGTGTTTTTTACTTCAATATCAAGATCAACTTGATCGCTTTCAACGGAAATTGTCTCAGAACTTCCAGTATTTTGTATGGTGACCAGTGTACTTTCTGACTTATAGAATTGACTGCGTTGATATAACTCTTTGAGATGTTTCAGTAAAACGACGATCACCGCAGCAACAGGAAGCGCAATCAACATCCCAACAAAGCCGCCTAATTGCGCACCAGCAAGTACCGCAAAAACCACAGCGACTGGTGATAAACCAATTTTATCTCCAAGAAGGAAAGGTTGCAGAATGTATCCTTCGATCAATTGCCCAACACCAAATACCGCTAAAACCATCAATAAATGTTTTACATCAAGACCAAATTGGAAGAAACAGGCAATAATGGCGGCAATAATACCTACACCAAAACCCAAATACGGAATAATGCTGCATAGACCTGCAATCATCCCAATAATCAATCCGACTTCCAATCCAACCAACTGTAAGCCAACGGCATATACGATGCCCAACAAGACCATGACTAAAAATTGACCTTTGACAAAAGCTCCCAAAACACTATGACATTCAGCAACGATGTTTAGAACGCTGTTTTCATATTGGCGCGGAATAAATCCCTTCATGCTTTCTAACATGCGGTTCCAATCGAGCAAGAAATAAAATGCGATAATTGGAATTAAAACAATCGTACCGCCAATCGAAATAAAACTTAATCCAGACTGCGCGATTTTTAACGCCATCGATTGAATACTGTCTGCACTATAGTTGGTTTGTACATAGTCCATGACCACTTTAGAAATCTGGTCTGTATCAAGCTCCATGTGCTCTACATTAAAATTATTGGATAACCACGGTAAAAAAGTCGCATTCACCCAATGAATTCCAGCAGGAATACTGTCGCGCGCATAGATTAATTGTTTCCAAACCAAAGGCACCACAAACCAAATTGCCCAAGTCAGCAATACACCTATTCCGATAAATACCACTGAAATAGACAGCCAGCGTGGTAAAAATTTAGTCAGCTTTTCAACTACTGGGCTAAACAGATAAGCGACCAGAAATGCAGCGACAAATGGAATCACGACTGGTTTCAGTAAGTACAAAATCCATAGAACAAAAGCGATTGCAGCAAGAATAAAAATTCGTTTTAAAGTCCGATCATGCATCGAATCACGCCTTTTTCAAATTTAATCATTATTGAGAGTAAAATATTTTAATAAAGATAACATTTTGGCGCATAAATAACATAAGAGTTTCGTATATTCAGGTATAATCCTCGCGCGAATGCGGAGACTTCAATTATGAGCAACTCAACTTCTACCCCAAACACTGGTTTAAGCTATAAAGACGCTGGTGTCGATATTGAAGCGGGCGACGCACTTGTCGATCGAATCAAATCAGTCGCTAAACGCACAACACGCCCTGAAGTAATGGGTGGTTTAGGCGGCTTCGGTGCACTTTGCAAAATTCCTAAAGGTTATGAAGAACCAGTTCTTGTATCAGGTACAGATGGTGTCGGTACAAAACTACGTTTAGCATTAAACTTAAACCGTCATGACACAATTGGTCAAGACTTGGTTGCAATGTGTGTAAACGACCTTTTAGTGTGTGGTGCAGAACCTTTATTCTTCCTTGATTATTATGCAACAGGTCATCTCAATGTTGATGTTGCTGCAAATGTAGTGACTGGTATTGGTCAAGGCTGTGAACTTGCAGGCTGTGCTTTAGTCGGCGGTGAAACTGCTGAAATGCCAGGAATGTATGAAGGCGAAGACTATGATCTTGCAGGTTTTTCTGTAGGTGTTGTTGAAGCAAGCAAAATTATTGATGGCTCTAAAGTTAAAGCGGGTGACGTTTTGATTGGTTTAGCATCTTCTGGTGCGCACTCAAATGGTTACTCTTTGCTTCGTAAAATTCTGGATGTGAAAAACGTTGATTTAACACAAATCATTGATGGTCGCCCACTTGCAGATGTTGCAATGGAACCAACGCGTATTTATGTTAAGCCAGTTCTTGAACTTTGCAAGCAAGTTGATGTACATGCCATGGCTCATATTACCGGTGGTGGCTTACCGGGTAACTTACCACGTGTACTTCCAAACGGTGCTCAGGCTGTAATCAATGAGTCTTCATGGGAATGGCCTGAACTGTTCAAACTTTTACAACGTGAAGGTGGTGTTGAACAATTTGAGATGTACCGCACTTTCAACTGTGGCGTGGGCATGGTGATTGCCGTTGATGCGAATGATGCAGATAAAACCATTGAAGTGTTGACCGCTCAAGGCGAAAAAGCTTGGAAAATTGGTCATATTCAGGAAAATCCAGCTTCTGTTGAAGGCGCTGACGAAAAAATTCGTGTCATTTTTGCCTAAGTTTTCGCATGATTAAAATTGCTGTACTTGTTTCAGGCAGTGGAAGTAATCTACAAGCCTTGATTGATGCCAATCTTTCAGGGCAAATTGTCGGGGTAATTTCCAATAAACCTGAAGCATATGCTTTAGAGCGCGCGACAAAAGCAGGTATTGCGACTCGTGTAATTGAACATAAAAATTATCCTAATCGTGAAACATTTGATGATGTTATGCATCAGCAATTAAAAGATTGGGATGTTGATTTGGTCATTCTCGCGGGTTTTATGCGCATTTTGAGTGCTCCATTTGTAAATGCTTGGCAAGGTAAAATGGTGAATATCCACCCTTCTCTCTTACCAAACTATAAAGGTATGCATACCCATGAACGTGTTTTAAAAACTGGGGATGTGTGGCATGGTTGTACTGTGCATTATGTCACCGCTGAATTGGATGCAGGTCAGGCGTTAACACAAGGCATTTTAAAAGTTGATTTGCATGACAATGTACAATCTCTTGCAGCACGTGTACATGTTCTTGAACATTTAATTTATCCTCAAGCCGTTGAGTGGATCTGTAATGGCACCCTTCAACATTTGGATAATGGTCAAGTGTTATATAAAGGGCAAATGCTTGAAAAACCAATTCAGTTCTGTCAGTTTTAAACAACTTTTAGGTTGAAATATGCTCCAAAAATGCATCTTAGGATGCATTTTTTATTGCTCAACATCATTCAATTCAAAATTATAAATTTCCAAAACAAATTCAATACGCATGTAATCGTCTGTCTACAGAAAAATCTATATCCCCTTAAAGCAATTATTTTTTTCGTATCAATTGCTTGACGAGTTCAACTGTTTCAACTGGATGCTCCAAAGGAAACATATGTCCCCCTGATGTGACTGTAAAAGGAATATTAAATTTCTTTTTCACGATTTGAGGAAATTTACGTTTTAAAAATGGACTCTCTGAACCAATCACCAAATCTACAGGTATTTGCGGTTGTGGATGCGGCAACCACCAATAAGATGGACCACTTCTAAAAATTGCAACTTCCACATCTTTAGGAATGGTTAAAGTGACTCCACCTCGTACATGATCTTCCGTTAAGGCATGATCAATATATGCTTGAAAACAATCTCCATCAAAATGCTGATAAAAACCTTTGGGTCTCAGTAGCTCTGCTGCTTGTTGACGTGATTCCCAATGATCTCGTCGACGTAAGCTTAAATGCGCTGGGGTAATTTGATCGACTTTTTTTGGAAAAAAAGTTTTTGCAAGATTAAAAAATAAAGAGGCTTTCCCCATAATTAAAGGGGGATCTAGCAAAATCGCTTGCTCAAATAAATCTGGGCGCTTAAACGAAGCTAAAAATGTCGCAACAGAGCCTAAAGAATGCCCTAGCCCAATGACTTTACGACCATTGGATTGTTGCACAATGCTATCAATCACTTGATCAGCAAAGTTAGACCAATTGTTATCGATCGGATAACGTTGATCAGTTCCCAGTAAAGAGACATAAATGACATCATATTGATCTTTTAACAAATCAAACAGTTTTGTATATACCTTTGAAGGTACACCGTTGGCATGAGCAAAGTGAATAACAGGTTTCATCTGAGATAAGCGAGTCATGTGTTCCTTTTACATTCAAAAATCTAGGCAATTGAAAACACTGTATAGGATAACTTGGCTTGCGTTAAACACTTTTTTAGACTGCTTAGATTATTCTTTTGAATTCAGTTTGAATCTACTGATAATAAATAAAGATAGGAGAACTTTGATTTTGCTTAATTTTCTTTCATTAACTGGTGGTGTTGATTATTGAGGGTCTATTCAATATTTGTATATTTTTAACTATTGATCAAACATAGTTGGTTTTTCTCTGATCGCATTAAATTTGTATAAACACGAAAAATTGGCTTTTTATAGTATGGTTTTCATGCTGTAAAGCGTGATCAATCACAGATCACGCTTTACATATCAAGTGTTTAAAACTATTGCATTTTAACATCTTGGTTGGTACCCAGTTTTTGGTTGATTGCCTCACCGAGACCATGCCCCATTTCTGAACCCATACGTCCGATAATCGAATCAAATGGACTCCGTTCAACTGTGTAATTCACTGTTTTTTTGACTTTTAACTCACGTTTTAAACTTTCAATATTGCCGGCTTTATCGGCGATGCCGAGTTTGATTGCTTGCTCACCTGTCCAGAATAAGCCAGAAAAAATTGCAGGGTCTTGCGACTTTAACTTAGCACCACGACCTTGTTTCACAGCATCAATAAAATGATCATGGACATTGTCTAATAATGCTTGAATATGTGCACGTTGTTCAGGATTAATTGGCTTGGTCATACTCAGAATGTCTTTATTATTACCAGACGTCATCGTACGATCTTCAACGCCTAACTTCTGCGCTAAACCACTGACCCCATAGTTAGGCATAATGACACCAATAGAGCCAACCAAACTTGATGGATTTACCCAAATTTCATCAGCAGCAGAAGCAATATAGTAAGCACCTGAAGCCCCCATATCACCAATCACGGCATAGACTTTTTTATCAGGATTCTGCTTTTTAAGATACTGAATTTCCTGCCAAATATCATCAGATTGAACAGGAGAACCACCAGGTGAGTTCACATTCAATACCACAGCTTTTGCTGATTTTGCTTCAAATGCTTTCTTTAACGATTTGATCGTATCAGTACTATTAACACCCTGACTACTTGAGTCAATTGTGCCCACAATATTGACCACGCCTAAATGATTTTCAGAGGTCATTGAAGCATCATCCGCACTGGATAAAGAACAACTTTTTACTAATGCAACCAAAACAAAGAGAATGTAAAGAAAAGTCAGAATTTTGAAGAAAATTCCCCAACGTCGACTACGGCGCTGTTCCTCTACAGAGGCAAGAACTGCTTTTTCTAAGATCTTCCATTCCTGCCCTGTAGGTTGCTGACCTACATTCGAGTTTAAATTTGTATTGTCATTTTGAGGTTTAGGTGGCCAATCGGACATTTATACCATCCAAATTAATTATTCATGCTTCATTATATACACGGAATCCGTATAATCTATTTAATCATTACGATTTAACTTATAATATTTCGCTAAATCTTAAAATTAGGGCTTATTGATATAGTGTAGTGGCTTGCAAAAGCCTGCTAAAACCAAGTTTACCCTATTCACCTCAGTAATAAATTCTTGATCCAGATGACTGATAAACATAAAACCATAACCACGCGATTGCTCAATTTCTTCAGCCAGCTTCCTATTCCTGTGGCTCGTTTTATTGCCCGAATTTTAGCTGGATTAGTGAATTTGTTACGTATCACCAAGACATCTGAAATTATTCGTCTCAATGTCGAAATATGCTTTCCAGAATTAGACAAAGCGCAACGCGAAAGAATTACAGAACACGCCATTCGCAATGAATTACAGTCTTATATGGAGTTTTTTACCGTTTGGGGTGGATCAAATCAAAAAAATATTGATCGTATTCATCATATACAAGGTGAACATTATTTTCATGATGCCATTGCAGCAGGTAAAGGCTTAGTGCTAATCGTGCCGCATTTTGGAACTTGGGAAGTTATGAATGCTTGGTTTGCACAATACACTCAAATGACCATCATGTATGAACCGATCAAAGATGTCAGTGCCGATAATTTTGTACGTGCTGCACGAAGTCGTGAAAATGCTACCCTTGTACCCACGGATGAATCAGGTGTGCGTCAAATTTTTAGAGCCTTGAAACAAGGTGGAACAACCGTAATTCTGCCTGATCATACCCCTCATCAGGGAGGTGAACTGATTGAGTACTTTGGTATTCCTCTTTCTTCAAGCAATTTAAGTGCTAAATTGATTCAAAAAACCAAAGCCGAAGCACTGTTCTTATATGCCATCAGAAATGACAATCAAGGTTTTGACATGGTCATTCAACCTATTGATGAAGAAATCTATCAAGTCGATGCCAACCAAGGCACACGAATGATTTATCAATTATTGGAACAGCTTATTTGCCGATATCCCGAACATTATCATTGGAGTTATAAACGCTTTAAGGCCCATCCACTGCTTAAACAGATTTATAATGTTCCAAATAAAGAAGCAATGGAAATGACAAAGCTCATCCGCAATGGCTCAACTTTCAGCCCTGCCCAGCCATTTTAGTCTGTCACGAAAACTGTTTATTTTCATTTCTCCATGGCGATCAAGATCAATTTGAATAGTGCCCTGTTGACTAGTAGATTTTAGTGGAATATTCAAATGAGCCAGACGTTTTAATACGATCGGATGAGGGTGACCATAACGATTGTTGTATCCTGCCGATACGATAGCAAGCTTAGGCTGTAGTTGTTTTAAAAAGGCATAAGAGGAACTGTTCTGACTACCATGATGTCCCAATACAAGCACATCTACGTTTAACTCAGGATATTGTTGTAATAAATTAAATTCAGTTTCCCAACCTGCATCACCCATCAGCAAAAAGTTTTTAAAGGACTTTGATTGTGGTACTTGAATATAGACCACACAGGACTGTTCATTTTTATTATATGCCACCTGACTGAGTTTATTCTGGGCAGGTGATAATATCGAAATACGAATCTCACCATATTGCAAGACTTGTCCTTGCTGACAATATTCAAATGAGTACGGTTTAAAACCTTCATGCTGTTCATTGGAAAAAACTTTATCAATCTTGATCTGCTTTGCAATCTGTGTAAATGCCCCACTATGATCTCGATCTAGATGCGTTAAAATCACTTGATCAAGCTGGCTAACCCCTTGTCCCATCAGATAAGGTAACATCACCTGTTGCCCGATGCTCAATTGAGTTTCATCCCATGAACCGCCAGTATCAATCAGCATGTTATGTTGGGGTAATCTGATAAGCACGGCCTGTCCCTGTCCAACATCTAGAACATTCAACTGAAAAATTGAAGCGCTTTGTTGAGGTAAAAATAATGGGCTTAAGCATAACAAAGCCCAAAATTTAGGAACTGTTCCTTGAGGAAGAAACACAATAAAGATGGCAAATGCGATACATAAAATCTCGAGTTGGCTCAATGCCCACCAGCTCAACTCTCCCCCTAAAGATTGATCGAATAGTTCTAATACTGTGACCAAAATCGAAAGAAGCAGATCAGAAAACTGAAATATCCATAATCCAAGAGACTCAGAAAAAAAACTCAAAGAGGCTGCGATTATTTCAACAGGTACAATCAACGCCATCATTGGAATTGCAATCAAATTACTCAGAGGTGCAAGCCAAGAGAATTGTTGAAAGACCCATAAAACCAATGGCATGAGTGCAATAAAAATTTTCCATTGGGATTCGATCAAGAG
This sequence comes from Acinetobacter sp. Tol 5, assembly GCF_019702905.1. Classification (NCBI taxonomy): domain Bacteria; kingdom Pseudomonadati; phylum Pseudomonadota; class Gammaproteobacteria; order Moraxellales; family Moraxellaceae; genus Acinetobacter; species Acinetobacter sp. Tol 5. The sequence goes on from NZ_AP024708.1 coordinate 3,036,051, forward strand.
ATAAATAAAACGTTTGCTTTGTGTTTTCCATGTATCAATCTGTTGTTGATCTTGTTGCTGAATCGTTTGATAAATTCGAATCAAAATAAAACATGTTCCAAAAGACAAGACAAATGCTGCTGAAAGAATGCTAAAAGGATCAAACAATAATAAAATGCTGGCAGCCAACAATAGATGTTTAAGCGGTTGAATTTTTTGTTTTAACAAAATGATCAAACTTAAAATGATGATCGTCAACATGGTTCGAAGTGCTGGAATTTCAAAACCGACAAAAGCGGTATAAAACACCACACAGATTAAAAATGGGTAAACCAGTAAATACGGTCGTGGCACTTTTAAAAAGATAGCAGGGAAAAGTTGCTTGATGACCACATTGAATAAAAAGCAAAAAAGTGTCGCAAAAATCAATACATGAGGACCCGAGATTGCCAATAGATGGGAAATTCCCATTTTTTTAAATAAATCTTGGGTCGCACTGGGTAATAAACTTTCATCACCTGTTAATAGTGCTAGTAATAATCCTTGATGCTGTAAAGACGAATGAGCAATTAAGTTCCTAAAATCAAATCTTAATTTTTCGATTTTCAATTGTGCTTGTTTCCACCATGTGTGTTGATGGTCAACAAATGCAGCATACCCCATCTGTTTAACCTCATCAGAATCAATGAGATCAATTGACTTGGGTTGCAATATACCCAAAATATTTTCTTGAATACTCCATTTTTCTTTATCGAATGTGCCGTCTACTGCATAGCCGTGGATGGGCTTAATTTGTCCAGTCACCCGATAGTACTGCCCTAGTTGTAAAAGCTCTGCTTGGGATGGATTGGCATATAGTATGAGTTGTGTGGTCTGTTTAGGTGCTAAAAGCTGAACTTTTTGTTGAATCGTAGCAGTATTTGAAAATTTTTCGCTAGATGTCGACGTTTTCTGTCTAACTTTATTGATATGAGCAATATAGATAATTTGATCAATTTGATGGTGTGGTGTATCTCTTAACGTCAGTCGCTGCGACAATGCGCTATCTGCATAATGCCAGCCGAGTAAACCACTGACTAAAGTGATTAAAGCTGTTTGAAGAAGCTTAAAATATACAGAGGTAATGATTTTATAGTTGAAATAATGACTTACAATCAGCAGAAGATTTGCTCCGATACCTAAACAAAGTAACAGATTAATATGTTGCGGCAACGGATATCCCATCAATGAAACACCCAATATCCATCCGATCAAGAGGCAATATAGAGACATATAATTGTTCGATTTTATTGTTTTCAGTATGTTGGTGTTGATTAAGCCCAATTTTTGAACTTAATCATGGATGATCAATATACACTTAAGATTCAATCATGAAAATGACTAAAAGCTTTATTCACCTACCCAGATACCATCTTGCATATGCAAAATACGATCTGCAGATTTTGCCAATTGCTCATCATGGGTCACGATTAACATTGCCATATTGAATTCCTCACGTAAATCACGCAGTAACTCAAAAATAGATTTTGCTGTTTTTCGATCAAGATTACCTGTTGGCTCGTCCGCAAGCATCAACTTCGGCTGGGTCACCAAGGCACGCGCCAAAGCCACACGTTGACGTTCACCACCGGATAGCTCCCCAGGTTGATGCGTTAATCGGTGTGATAGCCCAACCCTTTCAAGCAAATACTCAGCGCGAGCTTTGACCTGTTTAAACTCGGCATCCTTTCTTAACATCAACGGCATCGCAACATTTTCAAGCGCAGTAAATTCTGGCAATAAATGATGAAATTGATAAACAAAACCTAAGTTTTCGTTGCGCAGAAAACCACGCTCGGCTTCACCTAAGTTGTCAAAACGTTTGCCATTGAGGTTGACCATGCCCTGAGTTGGACGATCTAAGCCCCCTAAAATATGCAATAAGGTACTTTTACCAGAACCACTTGAACCAACGATAGAAACAAATTCACCTTGATGGACCTGTAGGGACAAGTCTTTAATCACATCTACATGTGATTTCCCATCTGTAAACGATCTATAAATATTTTCCGCTTCGAGTACCACGGGTTGTACTGCACTATTCATAACGAAGCGCCTCCGCAGGTTGAATTTTGGCAGCACGCAATGCTGGATAAATAGTGGCAATAAAGCTTAGACCCAGTGATAGCGTCACAATAATCACAACATCTTGCCATCTTAAATATGATGGTAAATAGTTAATGAAGTAAGCATCAAAAAGATGTAAGCCAAATGCTGTATTAAGCCAACCGATAAAATTACTAATACCTAAAGCTGAGATTACCCCTAAAATTGCGCCAGTAACTGTACCAACAACACCAATCACTGTTCCCTGAACCATAAAAATTCGAGTAATAGTTGCTGGTGAAGCCCCCAGTGTTCTAAGAATCGCAATATCAGATTTCTTATCAGTCACCACCATCACCAATGAAGAAACGATATTGAATGCAGCCACCAAGACAATCAGAAAGAGCAATAAACTGACCATTGCCTTTTCCATTTGAATTGCACTAAACAAATTCCCATGTGTATACGTCCAGTCAGAAGCATAAAAACCACTTGGCAAATCACGCACAATTTCATTGGCAACTTGAGGTGCTTGGAAAATATCATCAAGCTTCATTCGAATCCCTTGCGCACCATCTGGAAGACGTAGCAAAGTCGAAGCATCATTTAATGCGATGTAACCCAAGCTAGAATCAACCTCTGCACCAATACTAAAAATTCCTACAATTTTAAAACGCTTAAAACGCGGAACAACGCCTGCTGGAGAGGGTGTTGCTTCAGGTAAAACCAAGGTGACATTGTCATTCAGACTTAAACCAAGTGCATCTGTCATTTGTTTACCTAAAACAATGCCATATTCACCTTTTTTCAGTTGATCTATGCTGCCTTCCACCATATGATTTTGAATAATTGAAACCTTTTTCTCATACTGTGGTTCAATCCCAGTCACCATGATGCCTGCAACTTGCCCCTGAGCAGTGAGCATGCCTTGTAATTGGGTAAATGGCGCAACACCAGTCACGTGTTGATGTTTTTCAATTTTTTTCGCAAGAACTGGCCAGTCTGTTAAAATTTGTGTTGAAGAAACAGTAGCTTGAGGTATCATACCTAAGACACGGTTCTTAAGCTCTCGGTCAAAACCATTCATAACAGATAAAACTGTAATCAGTACAGCAACCCCTAGGGTTAGACCGATCATGGAAACCAGAGCGATAAAAGAAATAAAGTGATTACTACGCCGCGCGCGAGTGTATCTCAACCCTATATACAGCGAGATTGGTTTAAACATACCATCTAGTCCGAGGTGTTTTATGGAAGCGTTACAGCAGCAAAATGAAATGATTGAACGTCGTGTCATGTCTCGAATTGATGCTGCATTGAGAATCAACTATCAAATCATTTCTGAAGAAGTTGCGCTGAACGATCCATATGATCCTAATTTTGTATTACCGCGCTATTTTCTACTACTTGCAGAATTAGATCAATTTGATCATGCACTTCACTACGAATTAGAACAATTAAATGAAAAAGATCAACAAATTGCTCGAATCTTATCCTTATTCAACCAAAAGTTAAACCTTATTACAGGGTCTCTTTACGATTCTATTGTACAAACCATGTTACCAACGCCACAAAACGTGAATTTTTCAGAAAGTGGCTTTAGTTTTATTAGTCAGCAATATCTTAAACAGGGCAGTTATATTCATGTGACCTTAAGTCACCCTGAAAATTTCTTTCATATTGCTGCCACAGCACAAATTGCATATTCGGAAACCGTTGAAAATGAACAGTATCGTGTAGGTGCTTATTTCATTACCTTACATCCGCAAGATAAAGTCAAACTTGCTGAATGTATTCAACAAAATACGATTTCATCCAGTGATTAATCTTTAAAATCGAGATTTGAATATGGATACCTCATTATTTGCGTTTTCACTCATTGCTTTGGGTATGGCACTCACGCCAGGTCCAAATATGATTTATCTTATTTCAAGATCATTGTGTCAGGGTCGTACAGCAGGTTTGGTTTCCTTAGCAGGTACTGCCCTTGGTTTTGTGTTCTATATGTTTTGTGCAGCGTTTGGAATTACTGCCCTGTTGATGACGATTCCACTTGCCTATGACGTATTAAAAATAGTAGGCGCAATTTATCTGGTCTATTTGGGTTGGAAAGCCATCAGCTCACCACAATCGCCCTTTGAAATGCACCATGTGCAGTCTTATTCCAATTCAAAACTGTTTTTAATGGGTTTTCTGACCAATATACTGAATCCTAAAATTGCCATGATGTATTTGGCTTTACTTCCTCAATTTATCCAACCGCATGAAGGTGCTGTACTTGTACAGACCTTGAAATTAGGTTTTGTACAGATTACTGTAAGCTTACTCACCAATGCCTTTTTTATTTTCTCAGCCAGTTCATTTACACAATTTCTAAATCGCCATGTACTTTGGTTAAAAGCACAGAAATGGTTTATGGGAACTGTGTTTTTTGGCTTAGCCACACAAATCATCCTGAGTTCAAAAAAGTAAAACTGTTAAATAGTCACAAGATACTAGAGTCAAGCTATTGAAAACTTATAAGGTAGAATATAATTTTTCTTGATCAAATAAATACAATGCGATGAAGCTATTGCTTAATGATATAAAGCTTTCATTGACACACTTTATACCTAAAGTTTAAATAGATTTGCGTAAGTAATACCTCACTTTGTACAAGCACTGTTTTATTTAAGCGCACTCTTACGCTACAAACAAATTAGTGTTTTGTTTTGGCTCATACACTCACGCTCAAGATGGCGACATCCATGTCAACTCAAGATACAAAGACCACCAATGATTCAAAACTGCAAAAATAAATGAATCACTTAAGTTAAAACACTTATTTGGCTAACTTATGAATTCGTTTGGCATAACTCGAATGTGCAGAATGGTCAAGTTTAGTCAGTATTCCATCATCACCTAAAACACGGCGTGCCCCTCTTTGTAACCATTGGGGCAATAAACCATAAGCGCCATGCACAGTTTGTAAATAATCAGGAACTGCAATGAATAAACGTGGCTTAATTAAAGCACTTACGACAGCATTGGCAACTTGCTGTGGGCTCACGGCTGGGATCGTTTTTGCCGCATTTTCAGTTCCCAAGGTTAGTTCAGTCAGCACCTTACTGGGAAGAATTGCAGTAAATTGAATATCTGAATCACGAAACTCGCCTGCAACTGCTTCAGTCAAACCAATCACCGCAAATTTGGTTCCAGAATAAATAGCTGAACCCGGTAAGGCAAAACGCCCTGCAAGTGACGCAATATTAACAATATGACCTTGTTGTTGTTTGATCAGTTCAGGCAGTGCCAATTGCATTCCAATGACTACACCACGAAAATTAATATCAATTTGCGCATCTGCCATTGCTGGATCTTCATCAATAAATGCCCCCATTGGCATAATGCCCGCATTATTCACCAATGAATATAAACTGCCGTAATGTTGAATCGTGTTGTCAATGAATTGGGCAAATGATGTGCGATCTCGTACATCAACTTGAAAAGCTTTAGCACCAATACGTTTTGCCTCTTTTTCAGCAAGTGCCAAATCAAGATCACCAATACTGACTTTTGCACCCAGTGCGATCAAAGCTTCTGCTGTAGCCAAACCTATACCACGTGCTGCACCTGTAATCGCAATCACTTTGCCTTTTAATTGTTGTTTTTTAAACATGGATTTGTCCTTTATCTTATCAGCAACTTAAGTTGCTTATTTTAGTGAATTAGCACGCTATATCTTGATCTTGTAAAAAATCATGATGCTGATTTTGTCTCTGGTTTATAATCAACACGATATTCTCGGAGATTAAAACGTTTCATTTTTTCACGCAGCTTAAATGTGGTCCATGGCCAGACTGTACTGTTACGACCATTTCGATCAATGAAATAGCTTTGACATCCACCTTTATTCCAGACTGTGGTTTGTAATGCAGCTTGAACTTCCTCATTGAACATTTTGGTCTTTTCTGGATGAGGCTCGATGGTTTGAATCCCCAAACGGATCGCCTGCTTTAAAGCATCTATGATATAGCCCAATTGCGCTTCAATAATGATAAAAGCAGAAGAACTCACCGCGATATTCGGTCCAAACATTAAAAAACCATTCGGGCAGTTTTCTACCATTGTTCCCATATAACCTTCCGGACTACCTTGCCAAACATCCGACATCCGTTGTCCAAAACGGTTATATACCCGTTTGGCAATCGGTGGTTCAGCAATTTCAAAGCCTGTTCCAAGAATGATTACATCTGCTTCACAACTTTCACCATTTGAAGCAATTAAAGTATTGCCTTTAATTTTAGTTAAACCACTGGCAATGACCTCTACATTGTCTTGTGCCAATGCTGGATACCAATTGTTGGATTGTAAAATACGCTTACAGCCAATGATAAAATCAGGAGTGAGCTTCTGGCGTAATTGCGGATTTTTAATATGATAGTTCAAATGCCATCGTGCTAGTTTTTGAAATTGCTTCATGGCTGCTGGACTTTGAATTCCACCATTAATGGTTTCAAAAATTCCATACACAGATCCACGCATGAGTTGTTGCGTCATCGGCAATAACTTAAACATGGCACGTACTGGAGCCAGTAAAGGCATATCAGATTTTGGCAATACCCATTGTGCAGTTCGTTGAAACACCGTTAATTGTTGCACCATCGGCTGTATTTGCGGTACAAACTGTAGTGCAGATGCCCCTGTTCCAATTACAGCAACTCGTTTTCCTGTTAAATCAATATCGTGACGCCACTGTGAAGAATGGAAAATCTCGCCTTTAAAATGTTCAATCCCTTTGACATTTGGTAATACAGGTTCATGCATAGGACCACAAGCAAGAATAGCAAATTGTGATCTCAATTCACCTTGATTGGTTTGGATGATCCAACAATCTTCTGCATCCGACCATTGTGCTTCAAGTGCCTCACGATTTAAGTGTACATGAGGCATGATCTTGTATTTATCTACGACATCAAACAAATACTGTTTAATTTCCTTTTGTTGAGCAAAAACTCGAGACCAAGCAGGGTTTTGTTCAAACGAATAAGAATACAATGCCGAAGGAACATCACAAGCACAGCCTGGATAAGTGTTTTCTCGCCATACACCGCCCATTTCTGCCGCTTTTTCCAACAAGATAAAATCTTCAATGCCCGCTTCTTTCAATTTGATCGCTGCACCCAGACCCGCAAAACCACCACCGACGATAATCACTCGATAAAAGATTTGATCCTTTGCATTATTTTTCTTTTGTTCCATATTAAAAATCGCTTAGAATGTGATCGACTGGAATAAAATGTCAAAAACGGAATGGCTTGTCAATTTCTATTGTTTAACAATTTAAAAGATTATTTGGTAGTTTTTGCCTATGCGTGAACAATTCAGTTTAAGCCGTGCTGAACGGCAACGATTACAGTTACAAGCAGAAATTTTAGAAGCTGCTTTTTTAGAATTTTCTGAACGCGGCTATCATCAAACAGCCATTTCAGACATTGCTAAACGGCTCGGTATTGGACATGGGACCTTTTATCGTCATTTTGAAAATAAGCGCGATATTCTCCAGCATGTCATTTCAGACACGATGCAAAAAATCATGGCGTTGTTGACTGGTGAGAATGCGCCTCAAGCTGTAAAAAATATTGAGGAATATCGGGAACAGTGTCAGCGTATTTCTGAACGTTTAAGGGCTTTTGCTCAAGAAAACCCACTCACCTTAAAACTAGTATTGCTCGAAGCAACATCGATTGATGCTGAAATGACACAGTTTATTCAAAATTTAATGCACATGGCTGGCATGCTTACAGCTGATTATCTTGAACATGGTGTGGAACAGGGCTTTTTTAGAGAAAATTTAGATTGTGAAAATACAGGACATAACATCATCGGTATGATCATGAATGGTGCCTTACGCTTTTTAGCCAATCCTGATGACTTAATTGGTTTAGAAAATTATGGAAATTCAATTATTGATTTAATTATCGGAGGTGTTGCTAAGACGTCCTGAATAGCAATATTAAAAAATATGTCCAATTTAGACATTGCTTGAAACAAGTCTGACAGCGCGCCATCATTGAATGTTGCTGTCAGATCACTGTCCTCAGTCAGTATTTGAAGCTCATAAACCATCTTTAGTCTGTTTACAGCCAATCACCATAATATTGGTAATGATGTCACCTGGACCAGTTAATGCCGTAATATTGCATAAATATTGTGCACGCTCTTGTACAGCGTTTTGATAGTATCCAGTAGGTCGATATTGGTTTTCATAAATCGCACCCACAACACCTTGCCCTCCAGTTTGTCCAACAACTCGCTGACCTGCATATTCAGAGCCAGTTTGCACAAACTGTTGTACCACATGTTGAGAAACTATAGAATTTTCCCACATTGCTGAACCGCCTAATTTGCTGGCAGGAACTCGGTAAGTCGGTGAACCAAAAATATCAATCGCTTTGTTTACATGTTGCCCAACCAATTTATCAGCAGCTTGTTTTACTGGATTCGGTGTAGTTACACAACCACTGAGTGACAACCCCAATGTCAATGCAGCCAAAAGACCGATCAGATTGGGTTTCAATCGACTCAGTAACTGTTGAGGAACATGGTTTAGCGTTTGTTGTTTTATCCACATAAGAATTTCCTTTTATTCGCTTTTGATTTTACTTTATTGATCTGTATTCAAGATCATCCAATGGATTTTCACAAAATATTGCTTCGTTTTTAGATAAAATTTAAAAGTCAGAAGCTCAATTTTATGGATCTAAATAATATTCAGCTCTCACCTTACCTTGCTCTAATTCAATCGCTCGTTCAGTCACTCGTTCAAGAAATTGCTGATCACAGTCTAAACCAGTCATTTTTTTACTAGATGTCGTTGGCGCATTTTCATCATCAAATGCAGTCTGATTACACTGATTATCTTTAAAGGTATGAATTGCTTGCCACTCTTTTTGTGCATCTAACAATCTTTTTTGTTCATTGGCTGTAAGTGTTACCGACAGTTTTTGCTCAGCATTTTTTAACCTTTGATTCTGACGTTGGTACTCTGCACTGATACATTTTTGCTTGTTGGTTGCTGATTTAGCAGCATACGTACATTCATCATATGTTTTTGAGTATTGTAATGTCGGTCTAGCCGATAACGCAGTTGCAACACTAGATAAACTCACAAATCCCCAAATATATAGCCATTTTGAAAAGATATTGTTCATACAATTCACTCATTGATCTAAAAATTTTATTGAAGACATTTAAATGTATTGTTCATAGATTGGTTTATTTATACGCTAAATTTTAATTCATGTGAAATTTAAACTATAATTAAGGGAATCGGCATTCAATAAAATTAAAAAAATTGAATCTTAGCTCAATATTTTTTGCGATGATTTGGATAATTTGCAGCCTCAAAAATGCGTTGTGTCTAACCCATCAGTTCAATAATTTAGGGGCATTAAGACTATTCCTGCTGGCTTTATCTTCTTCAAAAAAAGAACTTCCATGTAAATACATAAAAGTTCTTTTTGATTGTGAACATGATTAGCCAGGGAAAATACCACGTTCCATACGTGCTTTTAAGATCCGTTCACAACCCAAAATAAATGCTGCCGTTCTTAAACTACATATTTTTTCATTTGAGGTATGCCATACATCATTAATCGCCTGAACCATTAACTTATCCAAACGTTGGTTAATTTCTTCCTCAGACCAAAAATAGCTCGACATATCTTGTACCCATTCGAAATAACTGACGGTGACACCACCAGCATTACAAATCACATCAGGTACAACCGTCACACCACGCTGAATTAAAATATCATCTGCTTCTGGATAAGTTGGACCATTTGCACCTTCTAAAACTAATTTTGCTGTTAATTTCTGTGCTCGCTCAACTGTGATTTGTCCTTCCAATGCAGCAGGAATTAAAATATCCATCTCGACATCCCAAAAGTCCTCATCTGCAATTAACTGGCTATCGGTAAAATCTGCGACCCCTTGGTGAGTTTCCAAATGTTTTTTTAAACTTTCTAAATCAATACCTTCTGGGTTAAAAATGGTTCCAGTATGATCTTGGATTGCCACGATAAGTGATTGTGATTCTGCAAAAAGATAAGCTGCTTCACTACCCACATTACCAAAGCCTTGTACTGCAACTTTTGCACCTTTGAGTGGCAGCTTAATTTTTTCAGCGACCTCTCGACCAGTGACAAAGACACCACGACCTGTAGCTTTAATACGACCTAAAGATCCGCCCAAATGAATCGGCTTACCTGTCACAACGCCTGTGACAGTATGTCCCTGTCCAGATGAATAGGTATCCATAATCCAGCCCATTACATTGGGGTTAGTACCTACATCAGGTGCTGGAATATCTTTTTGTGGACCAATAATATGACTGATCTCACTGGTATAACGTCGAGTTAAACGTTCTAACTCACGCGGAGAAAGTTGGCGTGGGTCGACTCGAACACCACCTTTAGCACCACCAAAAGGTAGATTTAACACCGCAGTTTTAATGGTCATCCATGCTGAAAGTGCCATAACTTCATTTAAGTCGACATCTGGATGATAGCGAATCCCCCCTTTTCCCGGTCCACGTGACAAATTATGTTGTACACGGTACCCCTCAAAATGCTGAATCGTTCCATCATCCATCACGATTGGTACATCAACAATCAACGCGCGTTTGGGACGTTTTAATGTATCAATATAGCCCTTGAGATGTTCTAAATAAGGCGTCACCCGTTCGATTTGTTCAAGATAAGTCGACCATGGACCATGATTTTGAGCAATATAAGATAAATTCGACATGTATTGTTTTGTCCTTTTAATGCGTTGTGTTCAGGCATCAATCAAAAAGATAATTAAAAATAATATAAGCCGCTAATTTGGCAGTTCTGTTGTCCAAATCAAATTTTGGATTACACTCAGCCACATCAAAAACTTTAATTTTTCTAGAATTTTTAATGGCTTGAAATAAAGGATCAAATACTGATAAATCAATTCCTTTCACCGCAGGAGCACTCACACCTGGTGCGATACTGGCACTAAAGACATCTAAATCAACCGTGACATAAAGCACATCAACCTTTTCAATAAATTGATTTATTTTCAGTGTGATTGCATCCAAATTGCTTTCTCGTAATGCTTGATCATAAATATAGCGACAATTCAAACGATCTGCTGTTTCAAACAACACTTGAGTATTTGCATGTTTGGCAACACCAATACATAAATAATGAAATTCTTGCTGATATTGTGCTAATAAATGGGCAGCATTTAAAAAAGGTGTTCCCGAGCTTACATGTTCAGCTTCACGCAAATCAAAATGTGCATCAAAGTTGATAATGCCAATTGTTTGATTGGGTTGATGCTTCTGTACATATTGAAATAATCCAGAAAAACTTCCAAATGCCACTTCATGCCCACCACCTAAAACGATGGGTTGGCTTCCAGAGGAAAGACAAACTTCAACCTGATCAGCCAATTCCGCCTGTGCCTTTTCAAGATCACCATCTACACACATTACTGTGCCTAAATCCGCGATTGAAAGCGCTTGATGTACGGGTAAATTTGCCAATTGGGCACGTATTGCATCAGGCGCATCTGCCGCACCCAAACGACCTTTATTGCGCTTCACACCTTCATCTGAACCAAAGCCAATCAAGGCATAAGATGCATCAGCTTGAGTATTGATCACTTGATGGATACGCAAATGTGCTTCACCCTCACCATCGTTGCGTCCTTGCCATATAAATGAATGCTTCATAATAAATACAACTCTGTGAAAGTGTGCTTAGGGCTAAAATGAAACTTCTGTGCCATGTCGAATAATCCGCTTAGATAAATCACCACCCAGCCAGTAAACAATTTCAGAGGGATGCTCAATATCCCAAGCTATAAAATCGGCGAACTTACCTTGCTCTAAACTGCCGTGTGTATCTTGCAAACCGAGTGCAAAAGCAGCATTGATGGTGACAGCCGCCAAAGTTTGTTCAGGTGTCAATCGAAATAAAGTACTGCCCATATTCACCATTAAACGTAGGGACAGTGTTGGAGAAGTTCCTGGATTTAAATCACTCGATAGTGCAATACGCACACCATGTTTATGCAAGCTATCTAATGGTGGATACTGGGTTTCTCTCAGAAAATAAAATGCGCCAGGCAAGAGCACTGCAACAGTTCCCGAAGCGGCCATCGCTTTGGCATCATCTTCGGTCATAAACTCCAAATGATCAGCAGAAAGTGCGTGGTAACGTGCAGCAAGGCTTGAACCACCCAAAGATGAAAGCTGTTCAGCATGTAATTTCACAGGAAGATTTAACTGCTGTGCAGTTTTAAAAACACGCTCAACTTGAGCAGGTGAAAATGCCAAATGCTCACAAAAGGCATCGACGGCATCAACCAAACCTTCCTGCGCTAATTTCGGCAACATCTCATTGCAAATGTACTCAATATAAGCATCACTTCGCCCCTGATACTCTGGAGCTAAGGCATGCGCAGCCAAACAAGTACTACGTACTGTCATTGGCAAAGCATCCGCGATTTGACGAATAACGCGAAGCATTTTTCGTTCATTTTGATAGTCCAGACCATAACCTGATTTAATTTCAATCGTGGTTACGCCATCTTTGAGCAAACACTGAACTCGTTTCAAGGCTGTATTTAAAAGCTGTGCTTCACTTGCTTCCCGCGTGGCACGAACCGTACTGGCAATTCCACCACCGCTGGCGGCTATTTCTGCATAACTTATCCCTTGCAAACGTTTTTCAAACTCAACGCTGCGATTCCCCCCAAAGACACTATGTGTATGGCAGTCAATCAGACCAGGGGTTACCCATGCAGCATTGAGATCAATTGTCTCAGCATAATCATCTGCAGGAAGATTCTTTTGAGGACCAATCCAGTAGATATGTGGTCCTAAAGTCACGATTGCAGCATTTTCAATTATGGAATAATGCCCATTTTGCATGGTAGCGATATGACAGTTCGTCCAAAGTTTTTTCATTCACATTTCCTCATACTGCCTATGCAATGCCATGTATAGGCAGTTCCAGTATTAGCTTTCCATTTCAATGTTTTGTGCTAAGTTTGATTTTTCTTTGGCATTATTTCGCTTTGGCTTTACCCAGATCGTGTAAGCAACCCAAAGAATCAACAGCCAACTTGCACCGACATAGATCGCGGGTCTGGAGTCTGGAAAATACCCCATCATCAGTAAAATGAAGACCATGAATACAATCGCAAATGCAGGTGCATATGGCCAACCAATCACTGGAAAATCTAGAGCTTTAATTTCTGCTTTAGATAACTTGCGACGCATTGCAACTTGAGAAAGTAAGATCATCAACCACACCCAAACCGTTGCAAAGGTTGCAATCGACGCAATGATGATGAAGACATTTTCGGGAATCATATAGTTCAGTACCACACCAACCAGCAATACCCCTGCCATCACCACAACCGTCATCCAAGGCACACCATTTTTGGAAATTTTTTGAAAAACCTGAGGTGCTTGACCCCGATTTGACATGCCAAACAGCATACGACCTGCACCAAACACATCACTGTTGATTGCAGAAATCGCAGCAGTAATCACCACTATATTTAAAATCGTTGCTGCTGATTGAATCCCTAGATTTTCAAAGATTTGGACAAATGGGCTGCCTTTGCTGCCAATTTGATTCCATGGAAAAATTGACATCAATACAAAAATAGTTAAAACATAAAATAATAAGATACGTACTGGGACAGCATTGATTGCACGTGGAATCGATTTTTTAGGATCTTCAGATTCACCCGCCGTAATTCCAATGATTTCAATACCACCAAATGCAAACACCACTACAGATAAACAGGCGATTAATCCTGCGATGCCATTAGGCATAAACCCCTCATGAATCCATAGATTTTGGATACCTGTGGTAAAACCGCTATGTTCAGCATGAAAACCATAGAACATCAGACCAAAACCACCAAGAATCATGGCAACAATTGCACTGACTTTAACGATGGATAACCAAAACTCAAGCTCACCAAAAACTTTGACATGTATCAGATTAATTGCACCTAAAAACATGATCAGTGACAGAATCCAGATCCAACGTGGTACATCGGGATACCAAAATCCCATATAGATGCCAAATGCAGTGACATCTGCCAAAGCAACAATGATCATCTCAAAGACATAGGTCCAACCTGTGGTAAATCCTGCAAGCGGACCAATATAATTAGATGCATATTCACTAAATGAACCAGATACTGGATTATGTACTGCCATCTCACCCAATGCTCGCATCACGATATAGATCGCAATCCCGGCAACCATATATGCAAGCAGTACTGATGGACCAGCCATTTTAATGGCTGTTGCAGACCCGTAGAACAATCCAGTTCCAATGGCTGAACCTAATGCTAAAAAACGGATATGACGGGTGTTTAACCCCCGCTGTAATGTGGAGTGCTGTGACATTATAATCTCCAATCCTTGAGGAAATTTAGATAGATGCGGCCACTCCATGTGGCCGTTTTATTGATCACACTTTAGACAAACTCGGTAATAGCTTTGGAATGATTAATTCGTTTAAGCAACCACTGGCAAGCAATTCACTCGCTTGTTCGATATCTGGAGCAAAGAAACGATCTTCACTGTAGTAAGGCACTTGATCACGTAGCACTTTGCGTGCTTGCTCAAGTTTTGGTGAACTTTTTAATCCTTCACGGAAATCAAGTCCTTGACATGCACCTAACCATTCAACTGCTAAGATACCGCGAACATTGTCCGCCATATACCACAAGCGTTTACCAGCATTTGGTGCCATAGATACATGGTCTTCCTGATTGGCAGAGGTCGGTAAGCTATCAACACTTGCAGGATGTGCAAGTGCTTTGTTGTCACTTGCCAATGCCGCGGCAGTCACTTGTGCAATCATAAAGCCAGAGTTAACACCACCATTGGCAACTAAAAATGGTGGTAGTTGAGACATATGACGATCCATCATCATTGAAATGCGGCGTTCAGACAATGAACCAATTTCAGCTATTGCAAGGGCTAAATTATCAGCCGCCATTGCAACGGGTTCAGCGTGGAAATTGCCTCCCGAAATCACATCACCTTCTGCGGCAAATACCAAAGGATTATCAGATACAGCATTTGCTTCGATCTCGAGTACTTCTGCGGCTTGACGTATTTGAGTTAAACAAGCCCCCATAACTTGCGGTTGGCAACGTAATGAATACGGGTCTTGAACCTTGCTACAATCTTCATGTGAATGGGCAATTTCACTCGAATCAGTTAATAAGTCACGATAAGCTGCGGCAACATCAATTTGACCACGTTGACCACGGACTTCATGGATGCGCGCATCAAATGGTGCCCGTGAACCCAACATTGCTTCGACACTTAAACCACCACATACAGTCGCTGCTGCAAATAGATCTTCTGCTTCAAATAAGCCTCTTAATGCATAAGCAGTCGAAACTTGTGTGCCATTTAACAACGCCAAACCTTCTTTGGCTGCTAAAGAAATCGGTTCTAAGCCTGCTTTTTTCAGTGCTTCAACCGCAGGTAACCACTCTCCTTGGTAACGTGCCTTACTTTCACCAAGTAAAACCAAAGACATGTGTGCCAATGGTGCCAAGTCACCTGAAGCGCCAACCGAACCTTTTAACGGAATATGTGGATATACTTCAGCATTGATCAAAGCCAGAATTGCATCGATCACCTTAGGACGAATACCTGAAAAACCACGTGCCAAGCTATTGGCTTTCAACAGCATGATTAAACGTACCATCGCATCATCTAAAGCTTCGCCAACACCAGCGGCATGAGAAAGTACTAAAGAACGCTGTAATTGTTCTAAGTCTTCAGGCGCAATTTTTGTTGAAGCAAGTAAGCCAAAACCTGTATTGATACCGTAAGCTGTACGCCCTTCATTGACAATTTTTTCGACACAAGCAACGCTCGCATTGATGCCTTCATAAGCACTGTCATCGAGTTTAACTTTGATTGGATTTAAATAAGCTTGACGGAGATCTGCAAGCGTAAGTTTGCCAGGTTGAATTAAAAGTTCCATTATTGACGTCCTGTTTTGCACTATATTGTTCGCTTACAATGCCTTTTGCTCAATTGCAAAAAGCATCGTAATCAGTATCCTTGTATTTTTTATTGCGTAATCATTGGCAAGTTCAAACCTTGCTCTTTCGCACAATCAATTGCAATGTCATAACCGGCATCTGCATGACGCATCACTCCTGTTGCAGGGTCATTGGTCAGTACACGAGCAATACGTGCTGCTGCTTCATCCGTACCGTCACACACAATCACCACACCTGAATGTTGAGAGAACCCCATACCCACACCACCACCATGATGCAATGACACCCAAGTTGCGCCACCCGCAGTGTTTAACAATGCGTTGAGTAATGGCCAATCAGATACCGCATCTGAACCATCTTTCATGGCTTCAGTTTCACGGTTAGGACTAGACACTGAACCTGAGTCTAAGTGATCACGACCGATCACGATCGGTGCAGAAAGTTCTCCACTGCGAACCATTTCGTTAAATGCTAAACCCAATTTTGCACGTAAGCCCAAACCTACCCAACAAATACGTGCAGGCAAACCTTGGAAGCTAATACGTTCACGAGCCATATCTAACCAACGATGTAAATGCTCATCATCTGGAATCAATTCTTTGACTTTGGCATCTGTTTTATAGATATCTTCTGGATCACCTGAAAGTGCAGCCCAGCGGAAAGGACCAATACCACGACAGAATAGCGGACGGATATATGCTGGAACAAACCCAGGGAAATCGAAGGCATTTTCTACACCTTCATCTTGCGCCATTTGACGAATATTGTTGCCATAATCAAATGTAGGAACGCCCATTTTTTGGAAATCCAACATTGCTTGCACATGCTTCGCCATCGATTGTTTTGCCGCTTTTACGACAAACTCTGGTTCAGTCTGAGCACGTTGACGATACTCTTCCCATGTCCAACCAATCGGTAAATAACCATTTAATGGATCATGAGCGCTGGTTTGATCTGTCACCATGTCAGGATGCACACCACGACGAACCAATTCAGGTAAAATTTCAGCAGCATTACCATGTAATGCAATTGAAATTGCTTTACCTTCTTGCGTGTATTTTTGGATACGAGCTAAAGCGTCGTCCAAGTCGGTCGCTTGCTCATCAACATAACGTGTGCGCAAACGAAAATCGATGCTGGCTTGTTGACATTCGATATTCAGTGAACACGCTCCTGCCAATGTTGCAGCTAAAGGTTGTGCGCCGCCCATACCGCCTAAACCTGCAGTCAGTACCCAACGCCCTTTCAAATCGCCGTTGTAATGTTGGCGTCCAGCTTCAACAAAAGTCTCATATGTACCTTGTACAATGCCTTGACTACCAATATAAATCCAAGAACCAGCCGTCATTTGCCCATACATTGCTAAGCCTTTGGCATCCATTTCATTGAAATGCTTCCAATTTGCCCAATGAGGAACTAGGTTTGAGTTTGCAATCAATACACGTGGTGCATCTTGATGAGTTTTAAATACACCAACGGGTTTACCTGACTGTACCAATAGTGTTTCATCAATTTCTAAATTTTTAAGTGTTTCAACAATCTTGTCAAAACATTCCCAGTTGCGCGCGGCACGACCAATACCACCATACACAACCAATTCTTTCGGGTTCTCTGCGACATCAGGATCAAGATTGTTCATCAACATTCGAAGTGGAGCTTCAGTCAACCAGCTTTTTGTATTGAGCTTTGTACCACGAGGTGCGCGAATCTCTACATCACGAAATTTTGTTGTCGTTGTTGTCACAATAGGACTCCTTCCTTTGAGTTTAAAACAGTGAATGAAATCACTTTCACTGTATAGCAATGTATCAACTTGTATATACATCTATATACTACACAAATCTCTAAACTTGAAAAGATGATTTTTAAAATATTTTGCAAAAAAAGATTTAATTGACTGAATTTATTAAAAATTATTTTTTAATAAAAATAAAAACGCATACAACTTCAAGTTGAATGCGTTAAAACAACATCAATAAAATTTAAATTTTTGTGAGTTGTATTAGACAAGTTTGAGGCGAAAACTGTGGATTCAAAATCATTATTTTTGCTAAATTTTCATTTTGTATTTTTAGACAATTCTGATGCTGTAAATAAAAAATCTTTTCATCTATCGTGACTTCTAATGGTTTGATTGACTGATTAAAAACAAATATAAAATCTGAAAAAATGGGAATTTCCAATCGTTCTTGAGTAAAAATCCATTGATATTGTGCCGATATTTTTTGGGGATCGTAGATCAAATTAAAATCTCGAATTTGACCCGCCAATAATTCACAATACACCTCACTTTCACCATTAAACGAAACACTTTGAAGCGTATGCAAATATTTGAGTTCACTATCAATATTCAGTGAAATTCCTTGACCTTCCAATACTGTTAAAAACCGCTGCATTCCATTGAATTTAGAGAAGCTTCCAGCGCTTTTGATATCTGCCATCGAAATGCGCCACTCAAACTCATCCAAGCTTTCTCCTAAACTACGGGCAATTTCAAGCGTATAACCTTGACCGTTTTTCCAACGCATTTTTTTATAGTGCGGTATTTCTAACAGCTCGATCATTGAGTAAATTTACCCTCAAGATAATAACGGCTTCCCGGATAGATTAAACGGGCACTTGAAATCAACTGTTTATTTGACCATGTTCTACGACGAATCAGTAAACATGGTTCTGTTTTATTGATTTTCAACCACTTACATTCTTGTGCAGATGCCAAAATCGCAGTTACCACATGCTCACCTTCTGTAACAGGTGCTTTTGACATTAAATACGCATTCGGGGTAATCGCTTTGAAGTCTTGTGCAAGATAATCAGGAATCAGAATAGGATCAACCAAACGATCTTCAATTTGCACAGGTATGTCATTTTCATAATGTACAATGATAGAGTGGAATAACTTTTGCCCTTCTCGAATCTGCATCAAGCGACTTTGTTCTACATTGGCGTGTATTTGTTCGAGTACCAAGACTTCCGCATGGTGTTTATGATTTCTTGCAATAATTTCTTCGGCGATATTATTGACATGAAATAAAGCAGTACGCCCCTGACCTTCAGCAACAAAAGATCCAACACCTTGTATACGTACCAATAAACCTTCGCTGGTGAGTTCACGCAAGGCACGGTTCACAGTCATACGGCTACAACCGAGTAAATTGACCAATTCACTTTCAGAAGGAATTTTTTTATTGACTGTCCATGTTCCTTCATAAATTTTTTGTGAAATCATTTGTTTCACACGCAAATACAATGGAACAGGACTATCTTCTTCTAGTGATAAGTCTAAATCCTTGTGCTTTGACACTCTTGACATTGACTAAAACTCATACAAAATATATTAAATCATTGTATATGGTCACAACCTTGTTTGTATATACAAGCCTATACAAATAATTATGATAAAAATATCTATGTCTAAATGAAGATTATGATTTTTACATGTCATTGCTATCGCGTGGCAACATGGATGTCGTCCAATGAGGGGCTACAGAGGTACATGAGCAAAAAACAAAGCATTGCTTTGTTTGCAATGCCAGAGTGAGGCATCTTCTATGAAAAGAGGTCCAAACTTTAAATGTATCGTGTGGTATTCAAGCTTTATCGGCAAAGGAGGCTTTTGCCTCCTTATTTATCCAGTCAAATTAAAAAGTCTTTCTGAAACTCAGCCAATATTGTTGATTATCTCGATCCTTGAGTTGTTCAGGTGTGCTTCCTATTGGAAATGCAACTTCGGCATTGGCTTGGATATTCCATAAACTGCTCCAGTTTAAGCCTAATCCAGCACTGCTGATTTGTACTTGATTGTCGCCTGTGACTCCTGCCCAACGTTGCGCATTTAAAGTTACTTCTGCTGTATCTACAAAAACTTTACCGGTAAGTTGATGTTTGGCATTTGCAAATAAGCTTTGTCGCAGTTCTGCTGTGGCTAAATATCCAGTCGAACCTGCGAATTGGCTAGATTCATAACCGCGAACATTAAATGGACCGCCTCCTAAATATTGTTCTGCACTATCTAGATTATAAGGGCTATATTGACCATAAATCCCCAAATAACCTTGTGTACCCTTGCCACCCAGATTTTGTAGACGTGAAAGATTGAGTGTTGCAGTGTAGTAATCTCCTGCTGTTTTTGCTGTTTGGCTATCTAAGGCAGCAGCATCATCATTTTTAAATTTCACACGACCATAACTCGTTGAAGCACCATATTGGGTTAAACCTCCCCCCATGAATTGATCAAACTGAGAGCCATCCAATCGGGCAGTCACCACATCAATATTGCGATGTTTATCGTATTGGTTCAGTTGAATATCATCTTTCAGTTGTTTATGGTCATATTGTAAGCTCAGTAATACTTCTGCTGTATTGGTCAGTAAAGCAGGTTGGCTAATAAATACACTGCTTTGTGCTGCACTTCCTTCTGCCCCAATACTTTTTAAATCTTTACCCAGTTCGTAATCAAGATAGGAATAGCTTGCGCCTGCACGTGTCCCCATTCCTGTAAAGGTAAATGCGTATCCGATACGTCCGTAGTTCATCCGTTTTCCAGCAGTCATCATATCTAAGCTCAGTTCATCCCCTAAACCAGCTAAATTATTGACGGAGACGCCGGCGGTACCTCGTACTCGACTGGTGTATTTATTGCCAAAGTTATCTGCACTGATATAACCATTGATTAAGGATGCATTTTGTACTTCTACATTGAGTTGGCTACTGCCCACTGTAGTTCCTGGACTTAGGACATTGCGGGTGTTCACTCCTTTTAATCGATTGAGCAATTTAAGCTGTTGCTGCATTTGATCGCTGTTGATTCGCTCGCCTTGTTTCAAGGGTGCGACTGTTTGCTCAATAAGCCAGTTTTGAGTTCGGCTTTGATTGTCAATTTGAGTTTTATCGTAATACGCTTCAAGTACATTGATTCGTACAATACCTTGACTTAAGTTTTGTTGTGGAAGATAAGCACGACTATAACCATAACCATGTTGTTGATAGTAAGTGCTAATCTTTTGTGCAACCTGCCAAAGTTGATTTAGTGTCAGTTGCTGACCTTCGGCATCAACAACCAGTTGATGGAGTTGTTGGGTGCTAAAACGGCTATTCCCGATAATTTCAATTTTTCGTACAGGAATTTGTACATCTGTTGCCGTAGGAGCTATTGGATTTGCGGTATTTTCAATCTGCACTGCAGGTTGTGGCTCAAGAGTTTGCCCTTGTTGCTGTTGTTGTAACAGCTGTCCAGCATTCGGGGTAGGTGCTGCATGGTTTGTGTTGCTGAAGAGCATGAAACAAGCACCTACAGATGCTGCCAATATATGTTGTTGTGATTTCATTTTTTAGTGCTCCCCTGCCAAGATTTGAATGCCTGTGGTGTTCACACCACCTTGACGTACGTCAAGATTGACGGTATTTAATGCATTTTGTGTTTCAGGCAAATAGTGCGGTCGTTTGAATTGAATGGCCTGTAAGTAAGCCGTCGGTGTCAACATATAGATATCTGCTGTAGTTTTCGCGGTCGTATCTAACAATGTGTAATTTTGGGCATCTAAACCACCAAGACTTAAACCTGTAATCAATACATTTTTGCTTTGCCCTGTGGTCGCATTGTCAAATTGACCTGTTGCTGTTGCTACATTGAGATTATCCCCTGCATAGATGCCACTGAACTCGGCATGACTAAGATCTAAATCAGCAATTGTTAATCCATTATAGGTGCGATTATTTGCGCGAATGCCTGTAATATATTGAATCTTAGCTTGACTAATATCAGCTGTAGTTTGTGCAGTGTTATTCACTAACTCATAGTTATGTGCATCTGCACCACTTAGGCTAATTCCTTGAATGCTTACTTGTTTGGCATTACCCACATTTTTATCACTGAATTGTCCTGTTGCTAATAGGACTTTCAGTTCATCACCTGCGATCTGACCTGTAAATTGTGCTGCTGCTGTATTCAACGTTGCTTGTGTACTGGCATCATAAACATGATTATTTGCTGTGATTCCTGTGACTTGGTTAATTTTGGCTTTAGCAATATCCAATGCACCATCGACAAAGCTCAGATCATAGTTTTTATCGACACCATTGGCTTTGTTCGTATAACGACCTGCGTCTTTAGCCGTTACAGAGGCAGTGACACCTGTCAATACTGAACTATCTTCACCATTGACCAAACCTGTTGCACTAAAGCCTGATGCTGTTTGGTTTTTGCCGTTATAGGTGGTATTTAAGCTATCCGCTGTCACCGTCGCTTTGGCTTTGGCAATATCTAAAGCCCCATCGACAAAGGTCAAATCGTAGTTTTTATCAACGCCATTGGCTTTATTCGCATAACTACCTGCATCTTTAGCCGTTACAGATGCTGTCACACCAGTAAGTACAGATTCAGTTTCACCATTGACCAAACCTGTTGCACTAAAACCTGATGCTGTTTGATTTTGCCCATTATAAACAGTTGATACGCTATTCGCCGTTACAGTCGCTTTGGCTTTGGCAATATCCAATGCACCATCGACAAAGGTGAGATCGTAGTTTTTATCAACACCATTGGCTTTGTTCGCATAACTACCTGCATCTTTAGCCGTTACAGAGGCTGTCACACCTGTCAATACAGAACTATCTTCGCCATTGACTAACCCTGTTGCACTAAAGCCTGACACTGTTTGATTTTGTCCATTATAAACAGTTGATACGCTATTCGCCGTTACAGTCGCTTCGGCTTTGGCAATATCCAATGCACCATCGACAAAGCTCAGATCGTAGTTTTTATCAACACCATTGGCTTTGTTCGAATAACTGCCTGCATCTTTAGCGGTTACGGATGCTGTGACACCTGTCAATACAGAACTATCTTCGCCATTGACCAAACCTGTTGCACTAAAGCCTGATGTTGTTTGGTTTTTGCCGTTATAGGTCGTATTTAAACTATTCGCCATTACAGTCGCTTTGGCTTTGGCAATATCCAATGCTCCATCAACAAAGGTGAGATCGTAGTTTTTATCAACACCATTGGCTTTATTCGTATAACTACCTGCATCTTTAGCCGTTATGGATGCTGTGACACCTGTCAATACCGAACTATCTTCACCATTCACCAAACCAGTAACACTAAAGCCTGACGCTGTTTGATTCTTACCGTTATAGGTCGTATTTAAACTATTCGCCGTTACAGTCGCTTTGGCTTTGGCGATATTCAATGCACCATCGACAAAGGTCAGATCATAGTTTTTATCAACGCCATTGGCTTTATTCGAATAACTGCCTGCATCTTTAGCCGTTACGGATGCTGTGACACCTGTCAATACCGAGCTATCTTCGCCATTGACCAAACCTGTTGCACTAAAGCCAGTAGCTGTTTGATTTTGTCCATTATAAACAGATGATACGCTATTCGCCGTTACAGTCGCTTTAGCTTTGGCAATATCCAATGCACCATCAACAAAGGTCAGATCATAGTTTTTATCGACACCATTGGCTTTATTCGTATAACTGCCTGCATCTTTAGCGGTTATGGATGCTGTCACACCTGTCAATACAGAACTATCTTCGCCATTGACCAAACCTGTTGCACTAAAGCCTGACGCTGTTTGATTCTTACCGTTATAGGTCGTATTTAAACTATTCGCTTTCACCGTAGCTTTGGCTTTGGCAATATCCAATGCTCCATCAACAAAGGTGAGATCATAGTTTTTATCAACACCATTGGCTTTATTCGCATAACTACCTGCATCTTTAGCCGTTACGGATGCTGTCACACCAGAAAGTACAGATTCAGTTTCACCATTGACCAAACCTGTTGCACTAAAGCCTGATACTGTTTGATTTTTGCCGTTATAAACAGTTGATACGCTATTTGCCGTTACAGTCGCTTTGGCTTTGGCAATATCTAAAGCCCCATCGACAAAGGTCAGATCATAGTTTTTATCAACGCCATTGGCTTTGTTCGTATAACTGCCTGCGTCTTTAGCGGTTATGGATGCTGTTACACCAGATAAGACTGATTCAGTTTCATCATTCACCAAACCAGTAGCACTAAAGCCTGATGCTGTTTGGTTTTGTCCATTATAAACAGTTGATACGCTATTCGCCGTTACAGTCGCTTTGGCTTTGGCAATATCCAATGCACCATCGACAAAGGTTAGATCGTAGTTTTTATCAACACCATTGGCTTTGTTCGTATAACTGCCTGCATCTTTAGCGGTTACAGATGCTGTGACACCAGAAAGTACGGATTCAGTTTCACCATTGACCAAACCTGTTGCACTAAATCCTGATGCTGTTTGATTCTTACCGTTATAGGTCGTATTTAAACTATTCGCCGTTACAGTCGCTTTGGCTTTGGCGATATTCAATGCACCATCGACAAAGGTGAGATCATAGTTTTTATCAACGCCATTGGCTTTATTGGTATAACTACCTGCATCTTTAGCCGTTACAGAGGCTGTGACACCTGTCAATACTGAACTATCTTCGCCATTGACTAACCCTGTTGCACTAAAGCCTGACGCTGTTTGATTCTTACCGTTATAGGTCGTATTTAAACTATTCGCCGTTACAGTCGCTTTGGCTTTGGCGATATTCAATGCACCATCGACAAAGGTCAGATCATAGTTTTTATCAACGCCATTGACTTTATTCGAATAACTGCCTGCATCTTTAGCGGTAACAGATGCTGTGACACCCGTCAATACCGAACTATCTTCACTATTCACCAATCCAGTAGCGCTAAAGCCTGATGCAGTTTGATCTTTACCGTTATAGGTCGTATTTAAACTATTCGCCGTTACAGTCGCTTTAGCTTTGGCAATATCCAAAGCCCCATCGACAAAGCTCAAATCGTAGTTTTTATCAACACCACTGGCTTTGTTTGTATAACTGCCTGCGTCTTTAGCCGTTACAGAGGCTGTGACACCTGTCAATACTGAGCTATCTTCACCATTGACCAAACCTGTTGCACTAAAGCCAGTAGCTGTTTGATTTTGCCCATTATAAACAGTTGATACGCTATTCGCCGTTACAGTCGCTTTGGCTTTAGCAATATCTAAAGCCCCATCGACAAAGGTTAGATCGTAATTTTTATCAACGCCATTGGCTTTATTGGTATAACTACCTGCATCTTTAGCCGTTACAGATGCTGTCACACCTGTCAATACCGAACTATCTTCGCCATTGACCAAACCAGTAACGCTAAAGCCTGATGCTGTTTGGTTTTTGCCGTTATAGGTGGTATTTAAACTATTCGCCGTTACAGTCGCTTTGGCTTTGGCAATATCCAATGCACCATCGACAAAGGTCAGATCATAGTTTTTATCAACACCATTGGCTTTATTGGTATAACTGCCTGCGTCTTTAGCCGTTATGGATGCTGTCACACCTGACAATACCGAACTATCTTCACCATTCACCAAACCAGTAGCACTAAAGCCAGCAGCTGTTTGGTTTTGACCGTTATAGGTCGTATTTAAACTATTCGCTGTCACCGTAGCTTTGGCTTTGACAATATCCAATGCACCATCGACAAAGGTCAGATCATAGTTTTTATCAACACCATTGGCTTTATTCGCATAACTGCCTGCGTCTTTAGCGGTTACGGATGCTGTGACACCTGTCAATACCGAGCTATCTTCTCCATTGACCAAGCCAGTAGCGCTAAAGCCTGATGCTGTTTGGTTTTTACCGTTATAGGTCGTATTTAAACTATTTGCCTTTACAATGGCTTGCGCTTTGTGAATTGTGGCACTTAAACCTATAGGCTGACTAAAAATATAATTTGCAGCATCCAGACCTGTTAAGTTATAGCCTGTTACGATCACAGACCTAATTCCTGCATTCTTATCTGTAAATGTTCCTATACCACTACCACTCAATCCAACAAAATCTCCTGCAATTGGATTGATTGAAGCAGTGCCATTTATGGTTGCATTGGACAAACCATCATAGGTTTTATCTGCAATACTTATTCCATTAATGGTTAAAACTGCAGGCGTTATATTAGCTTTAAGATTTGTCGGCTGTAGCAATGTGTAATTTAAAGCATCTGTTCCCGACAACGTAAAACCTGAAACAGTGACATTTTTATCATTACCGACATTTTTGTCAGAAAATAATCCAATTCCAGTTCCAGACAACGAAATAGAATCACCCGATATTCCACCTACAATACTTGCATTTCCTGTTAATGACGCAGATTTTGATGCGTTATAAACTTTGTTTACTGCACTTAAACCACCGATATTTAAACTCTTTGTTGCTATTGTCAGTGTTCCTGATCCACCATTGTCTTTATATATAACATCATTACCAAATTGTGTTGTATTTGCCCCTGTAGGAACGCCACTGATCAAGATTGAACCATCATTTAAACTATAAACACCTGCATTTTTACCGGTTGTTTTATAATTTAGTCCTGAAGCTAGCGTTCCTGAAGCAATCACCCCATCATAAGTTTTGTTAGCAAAATTAGCGACGACTTCTGTGACCAAAGGTTTTAGGAAATGACGTAGTAAGGGAGCAGATCTACCTTCATAAATACGCCAAATTTTACCAGTGCCTCCGGCATCATCAACATCCCAATTTGCAAAAGTTGAAATTTGTTGAAGTTCTGTTGTGGTTTTTCCTACACCACCAGCACTGCTTGTTCTTCCAGAAGTACTGGTGTTCCAGAAACTATTTGTGGTTATACCATTACCGCCACCAACAAGACCACCAACATACTGATTTCCAATGACATTACCTGAAGAATAAGTCTTATCAACATTTCCTCCATTAAAACCAACTAATCCACCAACATATTGATTTCCAATCACTGTGCCTGTGGCATAAGAATTATTGACTGGTCCTGAAGTTCCTCCAACTAATCCACCAACATAATTATTTCCTGTCACTGGACCTGTTGCAAAAGAAGAACTGATTAGCCCATCGCTATAACCAACCAGACCGCCAATATAGTTATTATTTGAATATTTCCCTTTTACAGTCACATTGGCATATGAGTTTAAAATATTGCCATAATTAAAATTCCAGCCAACCAATCCACCATACTGTTCAGTATTTCCTGTGACCAGCCCTGTATTGACATAGGCATTATTAATTGTGCCCAGATTAAGCCCAACCAAACCACCAGTTTTTCCATAACCCGAAATACCAATATTAGTCAGCCCAACATTTTGTATCAATGCATCCTGATGCGTAATCGCAAACAAGCCGATCCCCTGATACATAGATTCAATACTGAGCCCATTAATCGCATGACCTAATCCATCAAAACGTCCACGAAAAGCCTGTTGTGATAGATCCATTGGGCTTAAATTTGCATTATAAAAGCCAATTGGGTCGAATCCTGTATAACCATTCCATAGCTCCGTACTGCTGGCATCTATGTCTGCACCCAACACATAATTACCACTTAGGTTGCCGTTAATACCTTGTAAATCTTGACTTGTAGTTGAACCTTGTGCACCCAAAGCCGTAATGACTTGATAGTTAATGGTGGCTGCCGTTCCTTTTTGGGTACTAAAGTTCTGCCCTGCCTTTAAGTTTATTTTTGCGCCATTGTTAATATAATAATTTGCGCTGGTATTGGCTGTATTTTGCCCATAAATCAAATTAAGTTTGCCACTATTATTGGTCGCTGTAATGTTGGCATTAATATTAATGTTATTTTGTGCATTTAAAGTCAGGCTAGTCGCACTCCCCCAAGTCACATCAGCATTAACATTGATATCACCCTTTTGATTACCCGTAGTGCTGGTTAGTAATATGACATTACTGGTTGCAAGACTGCTTGCTAAAGTGGTTGCACCAATGCCACTACTACTTGCTGATGCATTACCCGAATTAATACTGAAATCTGTAGGGTCGATTAACCAAGTTCCTGTTTTTCCACTGTCTGATCGAGTGGACACAGCCGTAGTTTGATCGATCTTAACATCAGCTGCCGAGGTTTCAATAAATCCACCATCCTGACCATTTTTTCCTTCAGCTTTCAGTACGCCACTCAAAGTGGTTGTACCAGTTTGCATATCACCCAGTAGAATAATTTCGCCTTTGGCATTTTGACTTAAACGGTTGGCTTCGATAATGCCTGAATGATTCACAACGGCTTTACTTAAACTGTCTTTGGCTTTTGCAGTTAAATAGACTGCGCCATTATCAGCAAGAATTGCTCCTCCATTATCCACCAAACCTTTAAGAACCCCTTGCTCCACTTGGTACTGGGTCAGTGAACCATCCTGTAAAGCAAGCGTGACTTGACTAGCGGATGTTAAATGCGTAGTTCCATTTGGTGTGGTAATAGAACCTGTATTTTTAACATTCGGCGCAATCAGCGCCACTGTTCCACCTTTTAAAGTTTGAATAGTGCCATAATTTTCTATACTTGCATGACTATTGGCATCGCCTTTTAAAGTGAATTGACCATTTTGAATATCATGGTCCGTAAGTGCTAACGTTGAAGCAACCAATCCCCCAACATTCACTTGAGCGGTTTTAGAGAAAACCACACCATTCGGATTGAGCAGAAACACCTGACCATTGGCATTTAAACGCCCCATGATTTGCGAAGCATTACTGTCTAATACATGGTTAATTGCGACTGAAGATGCATTATTTTGGTTAAAATTGACTGTCGCATCTTGACCAATGTTAAAGCTGTTCCAATTGGTGCTCAGTGTTTGACTGCTTTGATTAATATTCAGGGTATGCCCATTTTGAGAAATCGTTGCCGAACCAGAATTAATTTGAGCGCCTGTCGGTAACTCGATATTTGAAATCGCAGCCTGTACAGATAAAGGCAACAGTGCTAATCCAAATAAAATCAAAGCGGATACTTTTTCAACAATCCCCATTGTCTTATTTTGATCAGTGACTGTACTTTGTGAAGGACGATGATTCTTGGCAAGTTCTGAAACGGCTTGCCAACATCCAAGTTGTGCATTCCAGATGACTTTGTAAATTTTATTCATGATATGCCCAAATGTAATAGATTAAATATTAATCATCTAAACATAACTTTACATAACTAGATATACCTGAAATCAGTGATTTTTAAAGATTTTTTAATAAAAACTACATAGTTTATTTAAATAAATTTACACAAAATAAGACTTAATTTACTGTAAAATCACAATACATAAATTAAGTCTCGTTTTTATAAAAATCACAATAAAAAAATTTATTCTATGAAGTTTGCTGAGTTAAATTGACACATTCATTTAATTGATTGTGTAATTTTTCTAGATTTGCTTTTGGATCAAGCCACCATTCCACTGTCCACAATTGAATCACGGTCCAACCTAGCCCGGTTAACACAGAAGGACGCAACTGATCTCGATCTCGTGCAGTTGCGGCTTTGGCATAATCATCCCCGTCTACCAAAATACCTGTTAAATACTGACCAGCAACATAAGGGTTTTGGATAGCAATATCTATACGGCTATCTCCACTGCCTACAGCCAAGTCAACTTTCCAACCTAAATGCTCTAATTGAGCTTGTAAATACAGCATGAGTTCATCTTTAGCCTTTTCTTTTTCAAGTGTTTGCGAGTAATACGCCATTTGCCCGGTTTGTGCAAAACTCAAGAAATCTTTTAAATCTCGCACCCCTTCACTATTGGTTCGAGACAAATCAATCTGGTCTGGACGCAGTGTAGAGAAAACATGTAGTCCTTGACGTGCACGTGTAATCGCAACATTTAAACGGCGTTGTCCGCCCTGACGATTCAATGCACCAAAATTCATCAGTAATTTACCCTGTTGATCGGGCGCATAAGTGATGGAGAAGATAATAATATCTCGTTCATCACCTTGAACATTTTCCAAATTTTTCACAAATAATGGCTCAAAGCCATCTCGGCTAAGTTGCTCTAATTCAGGACGTTGCGCCAATTCGTTATCAAGCAAATCTTCAATTAGTTTTTGTTGAGTAATATTGAATGTCACCACACCAAGCGTTAGTTTAACCTCTGCGGTCAGTTGGTTCGTTAAATGTTGTAGAATAAACTGTACGATTGCCTGAGCCTCAGCTTTGTTGGTTCGTGTATCACCCTTGTCATATACACCTTCAACAGCGTGCAATTGAATTGCCTTATCTTTTGCAACAGGTGCAGGAAATGTCAGCAACTCACCTTTATAATATTTTTGATTACTAAACTGAATTAGGCTTTCATATCGACTACGATAATGCCAATTCAATACCAGTTCTGGTAATTGTGCAGCTAAACACTCATCTAAAATACTTTCCAAATCTTCGGTAACGTCTTCATCGACTTCTTCGGTATCTCCTTTTCCAAAGAAACTGGTGGGCGGCATTTGTTTATTGTCACCAACAACAATCGATTGTTCTCCTCGTGCAAGTGCACCAATGGCATCCCAAACAGGGATTTGCGAAGCTTCATCAAAAATCACCACATCAAATTTAGATTCAGGATCAAGATATTGGGCAACCGACAATGGACTCATTAACATACATGGCTTGAGTCCAGTCATCACATCTGGAATCTGTTTGATAAGTTCTCGTACTGGAATATGTCGACGCTTTTTGCCCAACTCTTTGTTGAGTAATGCCCATTGCTTTTTAAACTCATCAGGGTTCTCAAAAATTTTATGCCAACGTCGGGTAATTTCCTCACTGGCAAATTGTTGATGTTCACGATCCTGTTGGGAAAATTTAAGAATTTTTTGTTGATGTAACTCACCATTAAATTGGTTGAGTTCAGGATGTTTACTAAACTGTTGAACAATCCATTGACGTGCAAGATTGATATCCACCAATAACGCCACATGATCTTGGACTAGTTTTGCATCAAAAGACGAAGAAGTTTGAGCTAAGCAATGTTGTTGTAAGTATGCGCTAAAACGAGCCAAACCTTGTTGTTGAAGTTGTGTTTTTAAACCTTGCCAATTTAACCAATGACGCCATTCATTGATCAAATGTTGCAAGTTTTGTTGACGTAACAGTAATTCTGTAAATGCAATTTGAGGATATGCGTTTAAATTTTCTGTCTGAATTTGCTGATCTGGCAATAACAGTGCATAGCATTGCTGTAATTCTTCAATATGTTGTTCAGCTTCAAAGTGCTTCTGTTGACTTGCGAAATCCAATGCTTGTAATAATACCACTGGACTTGAAATACGATCTGCAAGTTGGTTTTTTAATTGTGTCCAAGCCTGTACCATATTTTCAAACTGTGCCCAATCTGTTTTTTCACCTTGCCAATATGTCTGCAGTTTTGCACCTAAACTATTTTCAAGCGCTTTAAACTGTTGCTGATGATTTTGAATATTGATTAACAGTGGCAAATCATTTTCTACCACCATAGCAGAAGGACGCTGTTTATCAGTGTGATAACTACGCATCAAGTTTCTTAACTGATACTTACCAAACCAAGACCATGGCCAAAACTTAGCAGAAGCTTCTCGCCATTTAAAATCTATCTGTTTTAATTCAGCTTGGTAAATCGATAAATCATATTTAAAAATTAAGCGTGTCTGGCTTTGTACGATTTCTGTTGTTACCGCTTTGGCTTCAGAAATTTGACGTATGTCTAAACCATCAATAATTTTCAGCAGTTTCAAATCATATTGTTGACTGAACGCAAATATTTTTTGGTAGATCTCTACATCAGCTTGAAGCTGCTGTAAATTTTCTGCTTGTTTGAATTGGCAAGCATCTTGCCAAACTTGTAACGAACGATGTATTTGAGGAATTAATTCTGCTATACGTTGTTGGTTGTGCTGATACTGATCTTGCCACAACAGATTCCAGAAATTCGGAGAACTTCCTTCAGCAAATCCATTCAGAGTATCTCGTGCGTTGCTCGAAATTTGCTGATACTGCAACCATGCTTTGACAGCCAAATCTTTCAAGTGTGAACGTGCTTGATGGGTCAATTGTTGAATATTGAGATCAAAACGCAATGTTTCGATCTCTCTATGTAACAACTCTTCACTCATGGCATCAAATAAACTCCATCCTATTGAATGTTGTTGATGCAAGATCTGTACATGCTGATTGAGCACATCACGGCTTTCGACCAAATGTTGTGAAAGTACCTGCCACTCTTGTTGGGTTTCTTTTTGGGCGATTGCGTAGGGATTATTGTTATTTTCTGCACGTTCACGAAGCTGATCAAGCACTTCTATTTTTTGTGCTTTGGCAGAATGAAGCTGTAAACACAGATGTCCTAATCCAATTTGATTCAGTCGTCGATACACCACATCCAATGCTGCCATCTTTTCAGAGACAAATAGTACGGATTTACCATCTGCCAAGCATTGCGCTACCATATTGGTAATGGTTTGTGACTTTCCTGTTCCTGGCGGTCCAGAAAGTACAAATGTTCGCCCTAAAGCCGCAGACATTACGGCTGCAAGCTGTGAAGAATCCGATGACAATGGTGTAAATAGCTGCTTGGGTTGATATTTTTGATCAAGTTCAGCTGGATGTGGAAAAGCATCTTGTTTTTTAAATGGCTCGCGTGGCGTTTCAATCAAATGATGAACCACAGCTTGTTCTTTTAACTGCTGTATACGTAAAGAAAGATCTCGCCACATTAAGTATTTTGAAAATGAAAACTGACCAATCGCGGCTTCAGCAGTCACCTCCCAGCCTCGCATATTGACCACAGCTCGGCGAACAATTTGCAAGACGGCATTAACATCTACCCCTGATCCATCTGTCGGTAGCGGGTCCAATCCACTGATTTCAATTTCAAAGTCCTGTCTTAACAATTGCAACAGGGTTGAATTAAAACGCGGCTCATCATCATACATCCATAAACGATAACCAGACTTTGCCGACTCTCGTGTCATCCTTACGGGAATTAACAAAAGTGGTGCTTTAAACGTTTTCTGAGCTTTCTCTGACTCTTTCCACTCTAGAAAACCAACTGCCAAGAATAAAGTATTTGCCCCACCTTCTTCCAAAGCTGTGCGTGAAGCGCGATATACTTCCACCAAACGCTTATTTAATGTGTCGCTGTCTAAACCACTAAATAACAATTGGCGATGTAGGTTTTCATCAATATAGTTTTGGACGTGTTGGGCTTCATTTTCACGAGTGACTTCTTTAAGAGAAATATAATCCACACTTTGAAAGAAAAACCCTTTATTCTCAGCCAAAGCATCTTCTAAAGAAGCTAAAGTTTTCTCAGAACACTGTAAGGGAATACTTAAACGGTTATCTTTAAAATTTAATAACTTATTTCTTAAACTTAAATCCAGTAAACGTCTTAACCATCGCTGAACACGCGTTGCAACATTTTCATTTGCATCCATAACCGCATATTCAGGTAAAGAAGCTGCTGTCCATGTCATCTCATCCTGATCTAAATTTTGCACGACATCTAGCTGTGTTGAAATAGGACGTACACCACGTAAACGACTTTGGCGAATATCCACAGCAACATAAAACTGTTCGATTTTTTCAGCATCATGTAAATATTGTTGTGCTGAAGTTATGGCTTGTTTCAAACTTGCTTGTGATGTTAATAAGGTGGTTTCAATAAAAGTAATTGCACCAAGCTCCATATACTTACGCAAGTTTTGAAGATCATCAATTAAAACATCAACAACAGGGGTTTCATGTAACCATACCCCGATAAAACTGTGACCTTGGACAATCATCACGATGGGATCAAGCCCAATTTGCTCAATTAAAGAGCTCATCAACATGGTGCTATCCAAACAACATGCCATTTTTTCATCTAAAATTTGTTTGGCAAAACGAATACGCTGTCCATGTTGGATATAACTCGCAGGATTCACAATATAATGTAAATTCTGTTCATTTAATGCCTGCCAGATTGCATTCAGCTGATTTAAAACTTGTTCAGGGCTTTTATCCGAGTAACCATTTAGACTGCCTAAATTCTTTTGCACTAAGTATTCGCTAGCACGTTTAAGAATAGGCGCTAAAGAAGCTGCATTTGGTTGTGAGAAACAGGCTAAAAGTTCAAGTGGCTGTTTTTCTCCACCCCATGTATCAACTGTAAGCACTTCAATATCTTGCTGTTTCACTGCTAACAGCTGATCATCTGAATCCAACCATTTTAAATTTAGATAACCTTTTATATTTTCATTCAGATGTAGTAAAAAATTGAGATCAAAATTAAGTTTAGGATTACTGAGGTAGATGTTTTGATCTTTATCACTTTTACCGATTCGAATCTCAGTGGGTTGAAAAAATGCAGGATGAGATTCAATAATAAGCTTACTTTCAGAAAGCTGCTTACTTCCAGTTAAAGAAATATGACGAATTAAAGGAATTGCGTTTTGCTGAAAAGTAAAATTTAAGCTTGAAGTCGCATCGAGAGAAATTTGAAATTGATCGTATTCCACAACATCTGACATGAAAATTGTAATCCTAGAATTTTTTTGATTATGAACTTAGTGCCTTACTCTATACTAAATCTATCTCAATAAAAAAGCACCCGTAGGTGCTTGTTGCGTATATTTCAATTAAAACAAAACTTGCTGTGAATTTAATAACTCAGCAATCGCATCTATAGGGAATATGGTCGTATTTGGTAAATTATTCATGTATTGATCAACAGTTTCCGAGGTTGAATTCATTATATTTTCACTTGTCGTAGCACTGTGCTTCATTGCACTTTCAATCACATCCTCAATCTGTTGCTCTTTAGGCTCTAAAACAGAAGCATCCAAAAATAAATCATTTACAGAGGTCCTATGATCAGTGTCTGAATGAGTTTGAATAGAACCATCAGTTTCAGAAGCTGTTTGCAAAAGCTTTGCAATATGCTCACTAGTCAAAGCAGTGCTATTCGTTTCTACATGCGCAGTATTCTGCGGCACTCTGTCATTATTCGCATTGGAATTAAGCTCGGAGTTGACCATCTTACTGCTCAAGGTTGAATCGACGTCTGTCAATGGTTGATCATTTACAAACATTTCTTCTGCCAGCGCTACCTTCACGCCCACTTCAACTACCGTAAATGAGCGCGCATCACTCATCAAACTGGTATTTCCAGCCTTATCCGTTTGTACGCTGGTAATGCTATGTACTCCCAGACTTAAATCATAATCGAAACTGAATGACCATTTACTGTCTGCGCCAACCGTAACTTTTCCAACAGCTTTGTTATTGTCATAAATAATCAATGTTGCACCTGCTTCACCCGTCCCCGAAATCACTGGGCGTTTATCATCGGTGTTGCCATTGTCAGCAATTGAACCTTTGCTTTCACCAACATCGTCTTCTACTTTTGTGATTAAAGGTTTTGCTGGTGGCGTGACATCTTTAGTTCCTGTTACAGATGTAACTGCTGATTGATTTCCAGCTGCATCTGTTGCATAAACACTCCCTACTTTTGCCTCAGTCAAAGCGCTTGAAAGCGTGACCGTATAATTTCCATTGGCATCTGTCGTTGCCGTACCCAGCAGTTTATTCGCACTGTCATAGACGGTAATTTTAGAATTCGCTTCTGCTGTTCCTGTAATGATAGTGCCTTCAGCATTTAAACTGGCTACAGGTTTTTCAGGGGCTAAGAGGTCTTGCCCAGGTTTAATTTCAATGGCTTTAGATTGATTTCCGGCTGCATCCTCAATGATAATTTTACCTGTTTGGTTGGTTCCCAAAGCAGGCGAAATTGTGATATTGAATTTCCCCTGTGCATTGACTGTACCTGTTGCAATTACAACACCTGTTGAATCTTGAATGATGACTTTGGCATTGGCTTCTGCAGTACCGAGTATGCTCGTTCCCTCTTTATTGAGTTCATATTTCGGTTGATCTGGCGCAATCGTATCTTTGCCCAATTCTATTTTGTGCTGTTCGGATTTATTCCCTGCTGCATCAACCGCTTCAACAGATCCTATTTGACCTGCGGTT
Organism: Acinetobacter sp. Tol 5; assembly: GCF_019702905.1. NCBI lineage: Bacteria > Pseudomonadati > Pseudomonadota > Gammaproteobacteria > Moraxellales > Moraxellaceae > Acinetobacter > Acinetobacter sp. Tol 5. Next base: position 3,072,034 of record NZ_AP024708.1, read on the forward strand.
AAAGCAGGTGAAATTGCAACTGAAAACACGCCTTCAGTATTGGCTTTTGCTGTTCCAATCAGTTTACCTGATGCATCATAAACATTGATGATTGCATTGGCCTCAGACTTACCTGTGACAATGTTTCCTTGATCATTTAATTGCGCCTGAGGTTCTACAGGTGCAATGGTGTCCTTTGTTCCAGTGACTTGCGTATAGCCCGATGAATTTCCAGCATCATCTTTGGCTTTAACGTAGTAACTATTATTATTGACCAATGCTTCTGGCAATGTTACTGAATACTGACCATCTTTATCCACTTTGACCGTGACAATAACTTTTTCATTTTTGTCTACCACATAAATTGTGGCGCCCGCTTCAGCTGTACCACTGATTTTCGTCCCCTCTGCATTGATTGTTGCAGTTGGTGTTTTCGGCGCAGTGATGTCTGGTGGTGAACTCGATTTTTTATCCCCATTGTCAATCAGTGCCAAGCCTAATCCGATTGCAGAAAGGACCCCTAAACCTGCTTTAGCAGCACTTGAGGAAAAAAGTTCAGAGATTGAAAAATCTGAAGATGATACGGAAGTTGACTCATAAGCACTCAGTTGTTGCGCAGGAACAGTATTTGCACCTTCGTATAATAGTGAATCTAATTTTTGCAGACCCGTGTAATGAGTGAATTTTCCCGTCTCATCAAATTGTGCAAGGCTAAAAGTTCCATCCGCCTTTGGAAATGCCAAAGAGTGCACTGTGGTTGTATGGGTCTGGAAAAAACCCTCTAAAACAATCTGTTCACCATTTTTCAATGTCACAATGAGCTTATCACCAGATTGTTCTAGCGTTTTAACATCTTGTTGTGTTACCCCAATTTGAATAATTGAGGGTCGATCTAAAATTACCGATTTGGATTGAGTGTCTTGCAATAAAGTTTGATCTTGTTTCGCGGCAACGACTATTCTTGTCATTTATATCCTCAATTCATTTAAAGTTTATTTTTTTGAAATTATACAGAAACCCTATATAGACACCAATGCATTTTAATCACTACTCAACCATTTATAGTGCTCTGATAAATAAATGATAAGTAGATAGAATTCATTTGCTTAAAAAATAAATTTTAACGTTCAATAAAATAACTTGATATTAAATCCAGTGGATGATTATTTTTTAATAAAATGTCAAACTGAACTTAACATACAGCTTGTGCAAATTGGGGTGCATCATCCAAAATTTCATACCATGCTGCTTTATTCTCAGTAAATGCATGTGACATAATTTTTGCCTTAACAGCTTCATTAATGATTCCAACACGTAATCGAACCACATCGGGTAAATCTAAACGCGCACTGAATAAGGGCGAAGCACAGTGTTTACAGAAAACTCTTTTTTTATTAGTCGTTGCATAATACTCCCCCAATAATTCTTTGCCTTGAACAATGTCCAAGTCCTTACTGTAAATTGGAGTAATTGCAACAAATGCAGAGCCTTGTGCTTTCTGACATTGTTGACAATGACAAACAAATATTTCGGCAATTTCACTACGGATTTTAAATTGAATGCCGCCACATAAACATGAAGCTGTATACATATTTTTTTCCTTGATGAATGTTTGTATTATTTATTGGTAATTAAATGGATAGTTTGAAAAAAGTGCACTATCTATTTGCTTAACTGATTGCTCAAATTGAGCAAATTCATTATCAGTGATTGATCTATCGATATATTCTTCACATTCTTGCAACAACAAAGCAAATTGTAAAAATTGAAAAAAATTAATCTGCATTGACTGAAGTGAATGGAAATTTAAAGCATCCGTAAAGCCTAAATCATGATCATAAAAGAGTATCTCAAAACTTTGCCGATCCATAAACCATTCATCACCTTGTCCAGTTCTTCCAATCATCCATACTTGTCTTGAAAGTATTGGAAAATTTTGTGCTAAGTATTGATTTTCCTTGAGTGCTTTTTCATATCCAAACAGATGAATATCCGCTGTGATTTCAGTATCAGCACATGTTTTTAGAAATTCGACATAGTTTAGATCTTGAGGAAAAGAACTGACCTCTGAAATTATTTGCCGACAAGGGTTCAAGTGTTTAAAAATATCATCTAAATTATTTTGAAGTTCAAACATAGGGCAAACTCAACCTGAATATTTAGAGTTTGTATCTTTCAAGCTGGCATCTTGTGCCCGATACGACTTTAATGCTTCGATTTCTGTATAAATAAGCTGTTGTAATTGATCTCTAAATAGAATCATATCATCCATGGTTTCAATCTGATCAATCGCTAAACGTGGCATAAATTTAAAATAAAAAGGAATGCGTTTCGGGATAATATGTTTTGGAATTGAAGGAATTACTTCACCATGTCGAAGAAAACGGTCAATTTTGGGATTGGATAATATTTTGTTAAACCATTTCTGTTGAAGTAAGACATTGACATCAAATGCTAAATCAAAAACCTCATCTCCGCCTAAAGCCACAAAAGGTGCAATTTCATAGTCAAACTCTTGTGCCAACTTTAAAAAACCGAAACGCTGTTTCCAAATCAATTGATAAGCTTCACCTTTGCGTTTAATGACCTCTCGCCCACCGCCTGGAAAAACCAGAATTGAATAGCCCTGACGCATTGCTGCTTTAGCATATTCTTGAACACCATCGATGCCCCCAACACGCTTTACCACCTCTTTCCAAACTGGGATATGAAAGTGCATATGATCAGCTAGACTCACCACAGCAATCTTATGTTCAGTAAATAAATAGTCGATCAAAATCGGAGAATCAAGTACGCCATAAATAGTGTGATTCCCAACATACATGGCTGGTTTATGGGGTACAAGGTTTTCTGTGCCTAAAAATGTTGGACGAAAATAAAAGCGTTGTAAACTACTGATCAATCGGATCAGTTTAGCATTGTGTCGTATTTTTAAAGTTTTATCGGTCATGTTGTATCTCTACAAACTGATTTTCAACATTTTTAATCTGCCCATTATTCAATTTAGAAGCTTTTTATGGAAGATTAACAATAAATTGCTTTAGACTTCAGGCAATCACTCCCCCTTTATTAAAGACGGAGTGAACAGCTATTTTACGAGGTTGATTTAAGCAACATGCTTTTGTACAAGGATTGAACCAACAGAATAGCCAGCCCCAAATGAACAAAGTACGCCATACTCACCATCATTGACCTGATCAGCAGTACGATGCAATGCGATAATCACACCCGCAGAAGAGGTATTGGCAAACTCGTCCAAAATAATGGGTACTAATTCTGGATCAGCTTCTGCAACCTCACGCCCGACAATCAGTTTTAGAATTAATTCATTCATATTGGCATTGGCTTGATGCAACCAGAAACGTTTAACGTTTTCAGGTTGAATACTGTTTTTTTCCAATTGCGTAGAAATGATTTTTGCAACCAATGGGCAAACTTCTTTAAAAACTTTACGACCATCCTGACGAAATTGTTTATCGTCGCGAGACGTTAATTCAGAGCCATTTAAAAATCCAAAGTTATTACGAATATTATTCGAGAACTGGGTAAATAAATGGATATCTACGATTTCAAAACCTGTTTTGGTTTCAGTTTCTTCGATAATCGAAGCTGTAGCCACATCACCAAAAATAAAATGACAGTCACGTGAACGGTAATCCGTGTGCCCAGAGGTAATTTCAACATTGACCAATAACACACGGCGAGCACCCGTTTTCACAGCATCATAAGCTTGTTTTAAACCGAAAGTCGCCGCTGAACATGCTACATTCATATCATAGGCATAGCCTTGAATACCAAGTGCAGTTTGAATTTCAATCGCAACAGCAGGGTAAGCACGCTGTAAATTTGAACAAGCAAGAATCACAACATCAATATCTTCTGCTGTAACACCAGCATTTTCCATCGCTTGTTTTGCTGCGATTACGCCCCACTCTGCCTGAATAGAAAGCTCTTCATCAGAACGCTCTTCAAGACGTGGTCTTAAACGGTTAATGTCCAATACACCTGATTTCTCAATCACATAGCGGCGCTTCACACCTGATGCTTTTTCAATAAAATCTGCACTTGAACCACGACGCGCAACAACTTCACCAGCTTCAATTTTTTCAGCATTTTCAGTGTTAAATTGTTCCACATAAGCATTTAAACAGTCCACCAACTCTTCATTGGTAATCACTTCTTCAGGATGGTACAAACCTGTACCAGTAATACGGATGCCCATGTAAAACTCCTTTTCTCAATTCACAAATATTTCAAATTATTTCTATTCTAACCGATTCCTAGCTTTTCCCATACCTTTTGTATTCGAGTCGAAGATATCGGCATTTTGGTTTTCATCGGTTGTGAGAATAATGAGATCCGTAGTTCCTCAACCATGAAATACACTTCTTTTACACGAACATCGGATTTAAACTTAAACAGTTTATCCATCCAAGGATCAACTTCTTTTATTGCAGCATCATCTCGATTTAGATTATTCGGCAAACGATCTAAACGCAATAACAATGCTTTTAAATAACGTGGATATTCCTGCCAAATATCGGAAGATTTTGAATAAACAAAATTGGAAAGATTCATTAAATCCAGTTGGTCTTCAATATCATCTATATTTTTTCCAAATACATCTTGATCCAACATCAGTAAATTTTGACGAATTTCTTGCCATTGAATATAGATTTCACTGATCAGTTTTAATGCTTCCTGACCATGCATTAAAAAGCTTTTCTTGACCTCGGCAGTTAATTGAGCAAACTCCTCAGCATTGATCGGTAAGTCTTGAATTGCGATTTGCAAAGTTGCATAAACCAACATTTGTTCCAGCTGAGCTTTATCTCCCAATGGTGAATAAGCCAAAGCTAATGGTTTTGAAATTTGCTTTTTCAGTTGGCGGATTGAGTCACCTAACTGCATATGAATCAACCGAATTACACCTTCACGATGCTGCTTAATGGCTTCATTTTGGTCATTAAAGGTCTGGATCACAATTCCAGATTCATCTTTGGTGTCTAATTGGGCAAAGTCTTTCGTCGGCACCAAGGCTTGATATTGTTTAACAACAACACCTGTGACTTTTTGCGATGCCTCAAAAACAAAATTTTCAGGGAAAACCGTAAATTCACCTTTTAACTGTTTCACAGGACTATGTGTTTCGGTACGACAACGTGCTTTGAGTTCAGCAAGATCTCGCCCTTGTTCCAACACACGACCTTTTTCATCCATAACCTTAATAAATGGAATCAGATAAGGTTCAACACGTTCAAAAGAAAAATCTTTCGCGCTAATTTGTTCGCCTCTTAACTGAAATGCCAAGAAATCGAATATATGTCCATGCAAATGTTGGGCATCCACAGCTTTCATCAACTTTTGCGCTGTGTCAGGAATCGGTACCAAATTACGACGTTTATCTTTGGGTAGTGCTTTAAGTAATGCTTCAATCAACTCTAAGCGCCAGCCAGGGATTCCCCACGACCACATATTTTCATCGACTTGCGCTAAAGCCTGCACTGGAATTTTAACGGTAGCACCATCTTGATCATGGCTTGGATCAAAGCGATAACTCGCCGCCAATCGCAATTGCCCATTGTGTAAATAATCTGGGAATTGCTGAGTGGTTGGACGATCTGTCATCCATAAATCATCGTCATCTACAAATAGATAACGTGGGTTTTTAGGCTCTACAGTTGCTCGCCAATCTTCGAAACTACGGCGACTTGCAATTTCAGCAGGGACTTTGGCTGCATAAAACTGATAAATTGTTTCTTCGTCCACCACCAAATCACGACGACGCAACTTATCTTCAACTCGTTCAACTTCCTCAAGTTTTAATAGGTTGTGTTTTAAAAATGGTGGCGTAATCCCCAAGTTTCCTGTTGTCAGTGCATCTCTCAAAAAGATTTCATGCGCAGCAGGCTGATCCACCTTTTCGTAATTGGTTGCACGCTTCGGTTCGATGATCAAACCAAATAATGAAATCTGATCATAGGCATTGACCACACCTGGTTTTTTCGCCCAATGTGGCTCGAAATAATGATGTTTTAATAAATTTGGCGCTGCCAAAAGAATCCATTCAGGCTCAATTTTTGCCAAAGTTCGCAGATAAACTTGAGAGGTTTCCACCATTTCAAATGCCATCACCCAAGGTGTATTGGTTTTATGCAATGTCGATGCAGGAAAAATTCGAGCTTTTTGCTGACGTACTGCCATGAATGTATTGCGCTCATCTGTTTTATTGGCAATAAAGGACAATAAACCTGTTAATAGCGCACGGTGCAAATTCTCATAACTGGCTTTTTTCTCATTAAAAGACAGCTTTAAGCCTTGCGCCAAATCGAGCAATTGTTCATGGGTTTTTTTCCACTCACGCAAACGCAACCAACTGAGAAAATGCTGCTTGGCAAAATTACGACGTTTGTTCTCGCTTAAAGTCTCACGATTTTCACTCAAGGTATTCCATAATTTCAGATAAAATAAAAAGTCTGAATCAGCTTCTTTAAACAATGCATGCTTTTGATCGGCTTGCATCTGTTTATCCGCAGGACGTTCACGAGGGTCTTGTACAGCAAGAGCTGCAACGATGATTAACACTTCACGAAGTACACCAAAGTGAGCCCCACCCAAAATCATTCTCGCCAAACGTGGATCAATCGGCATTTTCGCCATTTGCAGACCAATTTTGGTCAGCTCACTGCGAGCAGAATTACCAGCTTGCTTCGCGCTCATTGATGAATTTTGCTGTTCTTGAATAGCACCTAATTCAATCAATAGCTTTCGACCATCATTGACCAAACGATGATCGGGTGGCTCAATAAAATCAAAATCTTCAACAGCCCCCAAGCCCAAACTTTGCATCTGCAAAATAACCGAGGCTAAATTTGTTCGCTTGATCTCAGGTTCTGTAAATTCAGGGCGACTTTGAAAATCATCTTCACTATAAAGACGAATACACACACCGGGCGCGATACGACCACAACGCCCTTTTCGCTGATTTGCAGCTGCTTGTGAAATCGCTTCAATCGGTAAGCGTTGTACCCGAGAACGATAGTTATACCGTGAAATACGTGCAAAACCACTATCAATCACATAACGGATATTTGGAACCGTCAAAGCCGTTTCCGCCACATTGGTCGCAATAATAATTCTTCGTCCGCCACCCGATGGATTATAGATTTTCTGCTGTTCGGCTAAAGCGAGTCGAGCATATAACGGTAAAATTTGCGTATGTTTTGGACCAAACTTTTGCAAGGTTTCCTGTAGTTCACGAATCTCTTGTTCAGTACTGGAAAAAATCAGAATATCAGCATGTTCTGGATGCCCTTTAGCTTCAGCATCTTTTAAACACTCTTCAACAGCTTGTACAACCGCACGTGGTAAGTTTTCTTCGAAATCATCAAAATCATCGTCATCACTACCGCCAATCGTCATTTCTGAAATCGGACGATAACGTAATTCTACAGGGAAGCTACGCCCTTCTACTTCAAAGATAGGCGCGCCATTGAAGTAGTCACTAAATCGATTAACGTCTAAAGTTGCCGAAGTAATGATGATTTTTAAATCAGGGCGCTTTTTCACCAACTGTTTTAAATAACCCATGATGAAATCAATATTCAATGAACGCTCGTGCGCTTCATCGATAATGATCGTGTCATATTTATTTAAGTAACGATCATTTGACAGTTCAGCCAGCAAAATACCATCCGTCATCAAACGAACAATGGAATCATTGGAACCTTGTTCATTAAAACGGACTTTAAAGCTGATGGACTCACCCAGTTTTTCGCCGACTTCTTCTGCAATACGTTGAGATACACTTCGTGCTGCAAGACGTCGAGGCTGGGTATGACCAATCATCCCTGTTAAACCACGACCTGCAAGCATTGCTATTTGTGGTAACTGAGTAGTCTTACCAGAACCCGTTTCCCCCGCAACAATAATCACCTGATGTTTTTGAATCGCATCTATCAATTGATCAGCATATTGAGTGACAGGTAAGTCTTGATTAAGTTTAATCGTGGGTAGACTGGCAAATCTTTTTTTTACTTGCTGATTCGATTTTTCAAAAAGTTCTTTAAATTTTTCTGGATCGGCATCTTTTCCTTTTTTCAGTCGGCTTAAACGATGGCGATCGCGTACCATAACCCATTGATCGACATTTAACTGATTTGGCACAGATGCTTTATCCTAATATTTAAAATTGAACAAAATATTTTACGCTGTAAAGCGCAACAGAGATAGTGTCTTGAAAATGAAATCATAATTGTCTGATCTAAATCAGACTGAAAATAAAAAATATTGAATTAAAAATGTGACGTATTTAAGCTTCAAAGGATATTAGCAGAACAATTTCTATACATTGAAATATTTTTTATATCTTTTTTAAAAATTCACCCTTGAAATATAAGCTCAGAAGCATCATGTTTGTTACAGATTTAAAAAGGATGGTTTTGTCATTCAAACATCATCTTTATTTGCTTTAGTTGATGCAACAATGACGGACACTTGCCTTTGGTGAAAAGTATCTGGAGCTTGCTAATTTGATTTTCCGATCTTAGCTATAAAAAAATACTATTTCACCAATAACCTAAAATTCATTATTCTAGTTATATATTAGATAAACACCTCAATCATGGAGATAATGATGAGCTTAATTAATACTGAAGTTAAACCTTTTAAAGCACAAGCTTTCCAAAACGGTCAATTCATCGAAGTTACAGAAGCTGATCTTAAAGGTAAATGGTCTGTAGTTTTCTTCTATCCAGCTGACTTCACTTTTGTTTGCCCAACTGAACTTGGTGATCTTGCTGATAACTATGCTGAATTCAAAAAATTAGGTGTTGAAATCTATTCTGTGTCTACAGACACTCACTTCACACACAAAGCTTGGCACGATTCTTCTGAAGAAATCAAAAAAATTGAATATGTAATGGTTGGCGACCCAACTTGGGTACTTGCTAAAAACTTTGAAGTTTTAATCGAATCTGCTGGTCTTGCTGACCGTGGTACTTTCGTTATCGATCCTGAAGGTAAAATCCAAATCATCGAAATCAATGCGGGTGGTATTGGTCGTGATGCTTCTGAACTTCTTCGTAAAGTTAAAGCAGCTCAATATGTTCACGGTCATCCTGGCGAAGTTTGCCCTGCTAAATGGAAAGAAGGTGATGCAACACTTGCTCCTTCTATCGACTTAGTGGGTAAAATCTAATATCAAATTAGATTAGATTTTAAAAACCACGCTTTATTAGCGTGGTTTTTTATTTATTTTCTAATGCGACCATATGGCGAGTTCATAGCCATCTAAATCTCTAAAGTGAAAACGGCGCCCGCCTGGAAAACTAAAAATCTCTTGTACGATGGTCGCACCTGCATCTGTTACACGCTGCAAACTCTGTTCAAGATTATCACTGTACAAAATAATCAACGCGCCACCTGCACTTTGAACGTGGTCAGCTTGGGCAAAACCACCTTTAATCAAGCCAGAATCAAATTCACAATAAGCTGGACCAAAGTCAGTAAAAGTCCAACCCAAATGTTGATAAAATGCTTTGGATTGCTGAATATCCTTGACATTAAATTCAATATAATTAATTGCAATTTTTTGCTCACCTGATGGCTGGTTCATTTTTATTTCTCCTGTTTTTTCATCATACTACATCTAACTTTATGTCAAAATTCTACAAATAAAGCTGTAATGATTTATAAAATAATTCAATTATTGCTACGGCATTTTGCTTAAACGATCAACATCTTTTAACAACTTAGGGATTCGATATTTCCCATACATTCTTTTCACATATTGCTTGGCAAGCTCAAGCTCAATACCGACCGCAGAAATATAAAGCGGTTGGAGGCTTTGTCCTCGCAAAATTTCGCAATCTTTTGGTGTGCCTGTAAACTGATTTTTCGCCACCCCAATCACAGGAACTTTAAGCATTAACGCTTCATACAAATACTGTCCCAAACCCGCTTTCTGCTCATTCCCAAGATGCACATAGCCATCGATAATAATCATATCGATATGTTCTGTAATTTGTGCCAATAAAGCCTGAATACAAGGCAATTCACGCTTATAAAATTGCCCAGATTCATAGTCCATGATGTGATCTAGAGAAATCCTGTATTGCTTGAATAAATCAGTTGCTTCCCACGCATCAAATATGCCTCCAGCAACTTGCGCACTCGTCCCACTATAGGCAACATCTATCGCAAGTATCATTGCATCCCCTTTGTTTCCAAGATAAAACAAACATTCTTTTTGAGTCTTTTATTCATGATATTTGCTCTGTTTTAAAATTTTAGATTTTCATATGTGGTATAAGCTTATCAGAAAAATCCTCAGCATTTTTACAAAACCACAATACTTTTCTAAAGATGAATGGACTAATTTCAAATCATACAGAACACTTTTTTCTGTAGAACAATCAGAAGTTTAAGGGGTTGCTTATGGGATCAATGATTACCGTGACTTCTTGGAAGTACAATGCTTCTTCACGGTATTTAAAAATTTTTTATAACAATGGTTCTGGAGAACTTTATCATCCTGTACCAGAATTTATATATGATAATTTATTGCGATGTAGTGATAAAACGGCTTTTGTGCACAAGTATTTAGAATATGACGTACATTTTAAACGACTTTCAATTTTATAATTTACAAAACTTCCTTCTCAGCACAAAGTCAGGGAGAAATCTCCCTGATACAACACTGAAAATTAATTTTTGAATGTCACAATAAAAAGCCCAGCGCCCACAGATAGTGTCGTTGTCATAAATCGAGTATCTCGCTTGACTTCATCAGTAAAACTTTTAACCTCAGCAGCATGCGAAATCACATTATCAACCACCAATACCCCCCCTTGATTCTCAATCATATTTTGTAAGAAAACCCAGTAATTCAAATAGGCATCACGCTCTGCATCAAGTAATATAAAATCGTATTTTTCATGACATTTTTCTAAATAATGTTGTGCATCACCTACCCAAAAATCAATAACATGATCCAGTTGCAACTCTTTGGCATAATGCTTTGCTTGTAGTGTTCGCTGTTCATCAATCTCAAGTGTTGTAACCCGCGCACCGGTGACTTGGGCGGCATCAGCCAGCCATAAAGTGGAATAGCCCGTAGAGGTTCCAATTTCCAAAATCGTTTTTGCCTGCTGAATTCTTACTTGCATAGCCAGAAATAATGCGGATTCAGGTTCGATGTTACGATATCGTTTGATTCGATCACATTGTGTCGCATCAAACTTGATAAAAGACTGATATAGTTCATTCAATCGTTGCAAAAATGGGTGACTTAAACTCATATTCAGCACTTCCTCTTTACTATCATTGTTATTATTTCAATTATTTACGTCATTCCAATGACAATCTATCAGCTTTGTAGCACAAATTCTTATCATACAAATCATGTTTAGCCATACACTGTAAATCAATGAGTAGGCTAAATTAGATGGTGTGTAAAAACTCAAATCTTGCTCGTGATTGACCATCTTCCAAACTGACATGTTCTATAAACATTTCATATGGGCGAACCCAAATTGAATAATCACCATATAAACATTGATAGACCACCAATTTTTCTCGTGTTTCACTATGCGTTGCAATATGTAAAACTTGATACAAATTACCTTTATAATGTTTATAAATTCCGACTTTCAACATAAGTATAAAACCACCAATACGATTATTATGTTATACATGATCTTAATGTAAAAAACTCGTCCGAAGACGAGCTTTTATTTACTTTTCAATGATAAATCAAGAAAAGTCTAAACCTTTTTCAAATGCTTTTAACTCGTGACGAGCCATAGCCAAGTTTGATTTAGAGCGATCTAAAACAAGATAAAGGAATAAATTTTCATTTGAATCTAATGGACGGATCAAATGATATTGCTTACCTAAAGTAATCAAAATATCTTCAATTACATCATCAAGTTTTAATGCTTTGGCAACTTTACGCTTAGCACGAACAACTTCAGTATTACCTGCTGCTGCCAATTCCAAGTCCAAACCTGCGCCTGCTGTCGCTAATGAAAGACCGCTTTCGCTGTCTACTAAAGCAGCGCAGACGAAACCATCGATATCTGTTAATTGATCTAGTGTGATACGAGCCATGAGCATCCCCGTTTCTATTTGACATTGTTGTTTGCTTTAGTAATTCAATTTTTATTTTGCTTTACTAAAACACTTTACTATTTAACTAAAGATTAATACCCCTAGCTAACATGGATAAAATTAGTATTCTTCTTGAATACCTATTTTAATTTTATTCGATAATCAATTTTAATTAATTATTTCCTATGCTTATTTTAATAGCATAAAAAATATTAATTATTCAAGCGTAATTTAAAAAATAAATTAGGCTTTTAATCATTTAAAACTTGCTACAACTTTCAACAATTATCAATAGATTATTTCAGTTATTGATAAACATCTCGTTTTATATAAAAAATATAAGCCGCTTAACAATTTTCATGAGCGACCTTAGATATTTTTCATCAGCAATTCTGTAGTCGACTTTAGCTCATATAGCATTTGACCTAACAAAATATCTTTATTGGTCATGGCAACCAAAACTAAAGGATGCGTCGGATGCGGAATTGCTGTAAGCAATGCCTTTCCATTCTCTGCATCTAAAGTAATTGTTTGACATCCAACAAGATTAATCTCTGATACAAAAGCAGTCACCATCGCTAAAATTGAGCTACTTACAGCAGCAATTTTTCCTGAATTATTAATGTTTTTCTTATTGACCAGCGCAATTTCAAAACCATCTGAAGTACATAACATCACAAACTCAACACCACTCACAGCGTTCAGTAAATGCCTTATTTGTTTTTCAGCATATTCCACAAAATCATCTGGCACTTTTCGAGATTTGTTTAAATCCAACATATTTAAGAAAACCCCATAAATTTCCATTTTACCCGCGTTTAAAGCACCATTTTGGGGCTTTTTGGGGCGAGTGAATTATTTGATATATTTCACACTTTCTTCTTAATTCTATCTTTTTTTATTTGCTTGTAAATATGTTTTTTTACTTTAACTCAGTTTTATTTTAAGAACTGTTTAAATAGTATTCTAAACATATAAATGTCAGATTTCCCTCAATAATGTCATTCTTGCTCATATATGGTGCATCGGCACAAAATACCCATTTTGCACATTACATTTTACTTTACATCTCCACTATGTTGTTGCACGACTATATTTTCTTGTTGCTTATAATTTTTGAATAAAAAAAGACCACACATATACTATTTTATGAATAATATATTAAGATTTGATGAAAATAATTTTGTTTGAAGGATTCGAGTTGTTAATTCAAAGCATAAGGCTTATAAAAACGTTACATTTTATTTTTTGATTTGGTTTTTTTTTGTGTTTATATTTATTTCATCCAGCTGCTGGATGCCAAATATTAATTTAAAAAAGGTATACAAGATGAATAAAATTTTACTCGCTTTGGGTCTGATTGCTACGATTGCACTCGTAGGCTGTAATAAGGATAAAGCACCTGAGACAGGAGCGACTACGGGTGAACATGTTGAAAATGCTGTTGATCAAGCTAAACATGATGTAGAAAATGCCACTAAAGATGCTGCGAGTGCAACAGCACAAGCAGCTGATCATGCTGCCAATGCAACGGCTACAGCTGTAGATCATGCCGCTGATGCAACCGCTCATGCCGCTGACGCAACTGTAGATGCGGCTAAAAATGCAACCGCAACTGCAGCGGGCGCCGTTGAAAAAGGTGCAGCCGATGTCAAAGAAAAAGCTCAACAATAATTTGAATTGAAATAAAAGCTCCTGACATAGGAGCTTTTTTATATTTGTCATATACTTAAATTATAAGTGATTTAACTTTCCTGAATATGGAGTCACCTTTATGTCTCATTCACATCACCCAGAACAACATTTTATACAACGTACAGGCTGGTTAAGAGCAGCTGTTCTGGGTGCCAATGACGGTATTATTTCAGTGACCAGTTTAGTGATGGGGATGGCAGCAAGTGGAGCATCGAGTCACACACTACTTATTACCTGTATTGCTGGCTTAATTTCAGGTGCAACTTCAATGGCAGCAGGTGAATATATTTCTGTCAAATCACAATCGGATATAGAAGAGGCGGATTTAAAAGTTGAAGCACGCGAATTAGAAAAAAATCCGCATTTAGAACTTAAAGAACTAACACATATTTATATACAGCGTGGACTAGACCCTGAGCTAGCCCATCAGGTTGCTATTCAACTGACTGAAAAAGATGCATTGGAAGCCCATGCCCGTGATGAAATTGGAATCAATGACATAACTGCTGCCAAACCGATTCAAGCTGCTGGTTCTTCTGCGTTATCTTTCTCGATCGGGGCGTTATTGCCTACGCTATCAATTCTATTCAGCCCTGAAATTTATTTAGAAAAAGTGGTTTTGGTGGTCGGTATTTTATCTTTGGTCATTTTAGGTGCGTTATCAAGCTATTTTGCCGGAACCTCTATGCTTAAAGGCAGCCTTCGAGTTGCCATTTGGGGCATTATCGCGATGGCTTTCTCCAGTTGGATTGGCTCTCTTTTCCATGTCGCTCCGATTTAATATCAACATGTTTCACCTCAGCTCCACATAAACATGTATTTAAATTATATTTTTAAAATAAATACTGAACATAATTTGCTTATTGCCCTCAGCTTGGGCAAAGTAAATGAAAATTGAGGAGCTAGGAAATGTCTTTATTAGAACAGTTAGGAATAAAACTTCCAATATTGCTTGCACCTATGGCAGGAGTTTCAACTCCCCTATTAGCAGCTGAAGTATCTAATCAAGGTGCTCTTGGGTCATTGGGGCTTGGGGCAAATACTGTTGAAACTGCACGTCAACAAATCAAAGAAACGCAAAACTTAACACCATATCCTTTTCAACTTAACTTTTTTTGTCATGAATCATCAAGCACAAATATAGATTCCAATACGCTTTGGATAGCACATTTAGCCACTGAATTTGAAAAATTTGGTGCAGTTCCACCCACTGAATTAAAATGTATTTATCCAAGCTTTAAAGACAACGATGATTTTTTAGATCTATGCTTAGAAACACAGCCCAAAGCGGTGAGTTTTCACTTTGGTATTCCACATGAATATCAAATCCAAAAACTAAAAGATGCTGGTATTTTAACGCTTGTTTCAGCAACCAATCTGACTGAAGCCCTTGCGATCGAAGCAGCAGGGATTGATATTATCATTGCTCAAGGAATTGAAGCAGGTGGACATCGTGGTATTTTTAATGCACAGATCGATGGTGCAATTAAAACCTCCGACCTTGTTCAACTGATCAAAAAACACTGTTCACTCCCTGTGGTTGCAGCTGGAGGAATTATGAATGGTCAACAGGCAAAAGCCATGCTCAATCTCGGTGCAGATGCAGTGCAAATGGGAACCGCCTTTGTACAATGTAAATCGTCAAATGCCAATACTGCTTACCGCAAAGCTTTATTTGATCATCCTTTGACCCAAATTACCTCAAGTATTTCAGGTCGCCCAGCACGTGGCATCATCAATCATTGGCAAACTCGAATTGATCAAGCTGATCGTCCAGATGTTGCAGCCTATCCATACGCATATGATTTGGCAAAACAGCTCAATGCAGTGGCAATACAAAATGGCGATGTTGGCTTTGGTGCATTTTGGGCAGGTAGTAATGTTGCTCAAATTCGTGAACTCGAGGCTCAAGATCTACTGAATCAATTGGTTGTAGAAATGAATCACGCTTGATTTAAAAGCAATTACAGAAGTGACGATGTGTCATTTCTGTAATTTATTCTGGTCAATCTTGTAAATTTTCTTCAACCAACATATATACCCAATCAAGCTCAGGGCATTGATAACCCAATATCGTCATAGCAGCAGTTACTTGCCCTCGATGATGTGTACCATGATTAAAAACGTGAATCAGCGTATCTGCATAAGGCAAGCTTTGCGCTTCCCCATTCGATCTAAAATAGTTCAAATTTCCCGTTAAAAGTATTTCATCTAAATCATCAATAAAGCTCAACCAATTTAGGCTCTTATGGCTTAATTCATTCAAAAGCTGAGTTTTATCCTGATGAATGATGGTGTTTAATGCCATAGTTGGAGAGTGATTTTCTTTAAAACGTGAATACCAGAGATAATGTTCGCCCAGCAGTAAATGGTTAAGCGTTCCTGCAATACTCTTAAAATACAGTCCAATATCTTGATTAAAATCTGCATCAGATACGGCTTTTAAACATTCACAAAGATGTTGTGTCGCCCAAATATTATATTGAGCAAATCGTCTTAAATTATCCTTATTCATTTACTCAACGACCTATGCATAGCGTGTACAGTGATCAACTTAATCAGCTTAATAAAAATTCTATTTTGAATAAAATGACAACAAAATCAATATAAATTGCTTTTATCATGATCAATCACTTTGTTGCCAATCGGTCGATCATTTTCCACTTGTTTAGATAAGTTTTCTTTTCTTTTACTTATTCAAAAATACAAGTGAGATTTATCATGCATGCATATCACCAAATCCATGCTGTATATGACCGTGACAGCATTACGGTTTATAAAGCTTATAACCCACATATTGCACAGCTCGCTATACAACATCAAAAGTTTGTCTCCCCTTCTCTTTTCAAAGAATGACATGGATCAAACCGTCTTTTTTATGGTTGATGGGGCGTAGTCATTGGGCAAGCAAACCCAATCAAAATCATATTTTAGCGATCTGTATACAGCGTGATTTTTTGGGAATATTGATTGCAATAAAGCACTCATACTGACCCAACACTTGCTACTCATCAAAATGCCACAATTTTGATGCTCAGGAGAGTATAAATATGCTGAAAAATTATTTTCGAAAAGAGCGGATCTACCCTTGAAATGATCTGCTAAAACAACATTTGCGGATTGCCTAATTGAATGGGTGTTTTAATTTTTTAAGGTTCGATTACGCTTAGAACTTAATGAGTGATGTCTCAAATAACCCAAACCTAGAAATAATCTAACTATCTACAAATAACACAGCCTCCATTTGGAGGCTGTGTTATTTTAATCAGAAAAGAAACGGAACGTATTTCCCTGAGAATCAACTAAATTTACAAGGCAATTAAGCTGCATCTTTCTGCTTTGGGTGAACCATATTTTGCACAGCAAGCACAGAAGCTAAAACTTCATCAGAAAGCAATTGTTCTGCTCGAATCAACTCTAAAATACTTGCCCCAGTTTCATTGGCTTGCTTAGCGATACGCGTTGTCGTTTCATAACCTAAGTAAGGATTCAACACCGTAATAATACCAATCGAGTTGTCTACCAAAGCTTGGCAATGTTCTGCATTTGCACGAATATTTTGAATACATTTCTGCTCAAACATACGCATTGCTCTGCCTAACAAATCAATTGATTCAAACAATTTGAAAGCAATCAAAGGTTCCATCGCATTGAGCTGCAATTGACCTGCTTCAGCAGCGAGTGTAATTGCCAAATCATTTGCCATAATTTGATAACAAGCAAGATTCATTGCTTCTGGTATTACAGGGTTCACTTTACCTGGCATAATTGAACTGCCCGGTTGACGTGGCTCTAAATGAATTTCATTTAAACCAGCACGTGGACCACTCGACAACAAACGCAAATCATTTGAGATTTTTGAAAGTTTCGTAGCGGTACGTTTTAATAAGCTTGATAACAGAACAAAATCGCCCATATCCGAAGTCGCTTCAATTAAATCAGGCGCACTTGAAATGGTTTTATTGGTAATTTTAGATAAAGCTTGAATAGCAAGAATACGGTACTCAACTTCAGTATTAATACCAGTACCAATCGCAGTTCCGCCAAGATTCACCACACTTAAAGCGTCTGGCATAATTTGATTGATTTTTTTCAAATCATTTTGCAAAGTATGCGCAAATGCTGCAAATTCTTGACCTAAAGTCATCGGTACTGCATCTTGTAACTGAGTACGTCCCATTTTTAAAATATGAGAAAACTCATTTGATTTATTTTCAAAGCATTGAATTAAACTTTGGAAAGGCAGATTAAGTTGGTCTAAAGCAAACAATAAACCGATTTTTATTGCACTAGGGTAAACATCATTGGTTGATTGAGACATATTTACATCATTATTTGGATGCAAATATTGATATTCCCCTTTTGCATGCCCTAAATACTCTAATCCAATGTTCGCGACCACTTCATTGACATTCATATTGGTTGATGTACCCGCACCGCCTTGAATCATATCAATCGGAAACTGTTCATGATACAGGTCATTGTTCAGTTGCTGGCAAGCATGCTGAATTGCATTATATTTATTTTCTTCGAGCTTATTGAGTTTGAAATTGGCATCTGCACACGCAGCCTTAACCATTGCAAGTGCTTTAATAAAAACAGGAAAGTGACTTAATTTAGTTGAACTTAAGTTAAAGTTTTCTAATGCTCTTAGGGTTTGTACGCCATAATAACAATGAAATGGCACTTCTTTAAGTCCTAATAAATCCTTCTCAACTCGCGTTTTAATTTCAATGTTCATGTGCATTACAGCTCAATATAAGAATAAATTTATCTTAGGAAATGCTTTGAAAATTGGCTAATGTAAAAAAATATTTATGTATGCATTTTTTGCATATCACTTGTTATAATGCTGAGAGTGCAATGTAGAACGGCTAATCAATATGACCCTAGAAATTCGATGGATAGAAGATCTTTTGGCTTTAGATCAAGAAAAATCAATCTCTAAAGCTGCTGCGCTACGTCATGTTACCCAATCCGCTTTCACACG
This sequence comes from Acinetobacter sp. Tol 5, assembly GCF_019702905.1. Lineage (NCBI taxonomy): Bacteria > Pseudomonadati > Pseudomonadota > Gammaproteobacteria > Moraxellales > Moraxellaceae > Acinetobacter > Acinetobacter sp. Tol 5. The sequence goes on from NZ_AP024708.1 coordinate 3,090,809, forward strand.
CAGAATACAGAATATTGAAGAAGCGCTTGGCTTTCAGATTTTAAAACGCTATAGCAAAAGCATTGATTTCACCGATGCAGGGCAAGTTTTACTCTCAACATCTAAAAACATTAAAAATCAAATGAATACCACCATCAACTATTTAGAAAAAAATATTAAAGACAATGAGTTATCGATTAAGTTTGCAGTATCCCACTCACTCATTACTCAATTTTTCCCTAAGTTTATTCAAAAACTATATAGCAATTATGATGATTTAAAATTAGAAATTATCGCCTCCAATTTACAGCAAGGGCTTTATTTATTAAAAGAAGGCTCTTGTGACTTTTTAATTTGTTATTGTGATCAAATCACTTTACAACAGTTGGACCCCAGTATTTTTAAATATCATAAAATTGTCAAAATGGAAGTCTTACCTGTCACAGCAACAATCAATCACCAACCCAAGTATTCATTTAGCCAAAACTTCCCTCTTTTGGCTTACAGCAAAAAAGCCTATTTGGGTAAATGTGTCGATAAAGTGATCGAAGGTAAATTAAATTACCGTACCTTGTATGAAACAGACAACGCCAGTGACTTAAAAGCTTTGGCTTTACAAGGCTTAGGTGTCGCATGGCTGCCAAGATTATTGATTGAAGAAGAGTTGAATGACAATAAGTTAAAGGTTTTGGAGGGTTATAGCTTCTTTCAGGATGTGTATATCGTCCGTAGCCATTTGATTTACTCAGAAAAAGTAAATTTTGTTTGGAATGCCTTGGTCTTAAATTAAGGCTTTTATTGTAAAGCCGTTAACTTATACATCCAATAAATTAACGGACTCCACTTGTACATCACTCATCAGGTTGCCTTGATCCAATAAGTGGTCAAAATACTGTTCTACAACTTTGGCTTGCTCAAGTGTACTTTCCACCTTATACATATTTTGACGAAACTCATTGCTTGAATGTAAGCCTTTGGTGTACCAAGCAATATGTTTTCGTGCGATACGGCAACCTGAATATTCCCCATAAAACTGATAAAGCTCAGACAAGTGACCAAGTAAAACATCTTTCACTTCTTGGATATTGGGAGCAGGCAAATGTTCACCCGTTTTTAAGTAATGGGCAATTTCACGAAAAATCCAAGGTCTTCCCTGTGCCGCACGACCAATCATCACCGCATCCGCACTGGTATAGTCCAACACATATTTGGCTTTTTCAGGGCTATCAATATCACCATTGGCAATCACGGGTATTGAAATCAACTGTTTAACTTCTTTGATCAAGTGATATCGTGCGGTATTTAAATACATATCTTCACGGGTACGACCATGCAAGGCTAAGGCAGCTATCCCTGCTTCTTCAGCACGTTTTGCCACACGGAGGATATTCTCTTGACCATTTAAATAGCCCAAACGGGTCTTTAAAGTGACAGGAACATCCACAGCATTGACCACTGCATCTAAAATTCGGGCAACTAAATCTTCATCTTGTAACAGTGCTGAGCCTGCTAACTTATTGCAGACTTTTTTCGCAGGACAGCCCATATTGATATCGACAATCTGAGCGCCATTTGAAACTTGGTAACGTGCAGCTTCAGCCAATTGTTCAGGTTCAGAACCTGCAATTTGGGCGGAAATGGGTGCTAATTCCCCATCAAAATTAGCACGATATAAACTTTTTTTGGTCATCCTTAAAGTCTGATCAGATGTCATCATTTCGCTGACCGCATGCCCGGCACCAAAGTACTTACATAGTGTTCTAAACGGACGATCAGTCACCCCTGCCATAGGGGCGACCCAAAGTTTCTTATCTATTGATTTATCAAACAATTCTTTAATGACGTTGTTTTGACTCAATTCTTATAACCTCTTTAAACTTCTTTGAATCGCCTCTTATTGACTTCTAGCAACCTTTTGTTGCACCCTATTTGCACCTTATAAAAATCATGGTGCAAATTACATGGGTACGGTCACTAAACGTCAATTAAAAGATGGCACTTTTCGCTACCGCGCTCAAGTTCGTGTTCAACGTGAAAATTATCCTACCTATGCAGCATCAAAAACATTCAGCAAAAAATCTTTAGCAGATGAATGGATAAAAAGAACTGAAGCTGAAATTGAATTAAACCCAGATAAAATGCTCAATCCTAAAGAAGAGTTGAAGCAGAAAACCTTAGCAGATTTAATTCTAAAATATTTAGAGGAAGCAGATAGTTTTGCGAGGACCAAGACTGGAGCACTTAACCACATTGCTAGTTTAGAGATTTCTGAGAAAAATATCTATTCATTAACACGGCAAGATTTTTCAGAACATGCAATTTCACGGCGTAAAGGAGATCCATTAAAAGGAATCGATGGAGTTGCACCAGCAACAGCCTTAAAAGATCTAAGCCATATTAAAGCTGTTTTAGTGCATGCGGAATATGTGTGGGGCGAACCACTTGAAAATGTCATTTCTGAATTTGATAAAGCTTTAATAGGACTTCGAAAATCAAGGATTGTCACTAAATCAAAAACTCGTGATCGTTTGCCTACAAGTGACGAGCTTCAAGCTCTTACCACTCATTTTTATAGAAATTGGAAGCGAAAGCGAAGATCTGTACCAATGCATTTAATTATGTGGTTTGCAATTTATTCAGGACGTCGAGAAGATGAAATTTGTTCTTTAAGACTTTCTGATTATGACCGTCATAATACTCAGTGGCTAGTAAGAGATGCCAAGCATCCTGACGGATCTGAGGGAAACCATAAGTATGCACATTTAGAACCCAAGGCAATTGAACTTGTTAATAAATTTTTAGATAAAGATACACGCACTAGGATGCTTGAACTAGGCGGTAATGAGCTTTTATTAATTCCTATGAATTCTGCAACTGTATCCACTTACTTTACTCGAGCTTGCTCACATTTGGGTATCGAAGATTTGCGTTTTCATGATATGCGTCATGAAGCTGCCACAAGGTATGCTGAAGAGGGTTTTTCAATTCCTAAGCTTCAAACTATTACATTGCATGAATCATGGAATACATTAAAGAGATATGTAAATTTTAAAAAACGTGGTGAGCATCGCTTAGATTATGCTGAAGCTATAAGCAACGCAGAGTCAGACTACAATAATCACTTTAAAGAATGGAATAAAAAACAGCGCAACATTGCTGAAATGGATACTTTCGAAGCGCATGACTTAAGCCAGAATAGTGAAATTGAAGTAAATTTTGAGTTCATTCATAATCAATTAATTGAGTTTATAGAGCATCATAAACAAAGCAAGTATTTCATCCGAAAACACGTGAAGAAATTACAGACTCAGCATCCTTTTTCTTGGAATAAAGAAAAGCAGGAGTTCTTCATTTCTGAAATTCAAATTGCATGGGAAGATTGGTTTGCAGAATATGGGAAAGTTAATTGGGATGAATTACCAAATGAAGCATCACATTTCAGCTTTAAAAATAATCGTGTTATCAGACTGTTTAAAAATCGTGTCTTAGAATTCGATTTTGAATTAAACGCTTGGTTAGATGTTTCGAATAACTATTATTTTGATGAGCACTATCATATAGAAAAATAGATAAAAAACTAAAACCATTATTTCTTTCTACTGCAATTAAGCTTATTGAATAATATTTATATTCAGGACATATTCATGGAACTTAAACAATTTATAAAAATTTTAGTTGGCTTGTTAATTTTTATAATCCTCATAGTTATATCTATTTTCTATATGCATTATCGCATTTACAACTGGGTTGAAAGTGCAGAAGCTTGGGGGCAATTTGGTGATTATATTGGTGGAACATTAAACCCAATTTTAACTTTTTGTAGTTTTTTAGCTTTACTTATAACTATCATCCTACAAAATAAACAACTTGATGTATCAACAAGAGAATTGCATAACACTAACATCACTCTTAATGATAGTAAAAGAGTGATGAGTGAACAACTTTTAACACAAAGTTTACAACAGTTTGATAGTATTTTCTTTGCAATGTTAAAAGATTTAAATACTGTTTTACTTGAGCTCGAAAACAAAGGTAATAATAATAAATCAATCTTAAGATCATTCCATGATGAAGTATTTGATACAGATACAATTAGTGACAGTTCAATTGAAAATGTGAATAAAAAAATTCTTTTGCAGCGAAATATTTCAAGATACTTTATGTTTTTATATCAGATACTTAAAATAGTTGACAATAGGCTAAATGAAAATAAAAATATCCCTAAGGAAAATAAGAAAAATTTGATAAAAATGTATAATAATATTCTTAGAGCTTCAGTATCAGAAGAGGCTATGCAATTGCTTATGATTAACTGCTTAAATGAGAGTTTTGAAGGTTTTAAAATTTTAATTGAGGAATCCAACTTTTTTGAACATACTTCTTTTAAAAAAGATAACAATTATATTCTAATACTGATTCATGCATCCCTATTGTATAAAAGTGAAGCATTCGATAAAAGTATATTTTTAAAAGAATTAGAATTATCTAACACATATAGAAAATATATTGTTAAACATAATATCACAACCAAAAAGGGATTATTAAATAATCTTTTTACGAATATAAGTACCAGTAGAAAACTACCACACACAGTAATCTCTAATAATCCAAAAATTGAGGGTTATTTTTGTTCATTAAAATTAGATAAATCTGATGTTCCAGTTGGATTACTTTTAGATTTAAATTTCAATCCTGATTCTTTTGGAAGATACAACAATCACATTAACTGGTTTACTAAAGGTCATGAATTTAGCAACCTAAAAACTATTTTTGGCTCAAACAAAATATATATTATAGATAATAATTCAAATAAAATAGTTATTAGTATTATTTTCCAAGAGGATTATGAATTATCTGTTGAGTTCAATGAAATTATCAACGAGCTATAGGATATTGATAAATGTGCTCAAACTATGAAATTCCCACCCGACAAGCTCTCAGCCTACTTGATGTCGAAGCTGATCAGTTAGATCTTGAATTAAATACGCATATTTATCCCGGTTACCATGCGCCTATCATTATAAAAAACTTTGATTTAGATTTCGGCAAGTTTGGGCTTTTGCCTGCTTGGGCAAAAGACTTTAAATTCAGCTCACATACTTATAATGCAAGAACTGAAACGGTTGCAGAGAAACCTAGCTTTCGCCACGCTTGGAAGTACAGTAAATTTTGCTTGGTACCCGTCCAAGAATTTTATGAACCTAAGTACATAGATGGCAAAGCACACTGGTACACAATCAAGCGCGAAGATGATCAGCCATTTACCGTCGCAGCAATTTATGATGATGCTGTAATTAAAGACTCAAAAGTCAGATCGTTTTCAATGCTTACAATTAATGCCGATGATCACCCTTTTATGAAACAGTTTCACGCACCAACCGACGAGAAAAGATCAATCATTGTAGTACCTGAAAAATATCGTAATGACTGGCTTAATGCTGATCACGAACATGCTCATGAATATTTCTTTGAACTCACAGACGAATATGTGACATTTTCACGTGACCATTCATCGGATGAGGCAAAACAAAGTGATCTTTTTTAAATCGGCTATGATTATCCACAACTTTTAAATTTGAAATTTTAAAACATACAAACTAAAATCTTGAATATGTAACGTAATCAAGTGGTGTTTCTATGAATATTAAATTGGATGATAGCTCATCAAAAGCTAAGTTGTTAAAGCTAAATGAAGCAAGTCTAGCCCACTTGAAGAACTCTAAAGTTATTAATATCAGACAACATTCTCTTAAACGTAAATGTTTATCTGATATATCTAGAGTTTCCTCGTTTCAAGCAATAACTAATGTTTCGATTCCACTAGTTTTAAATAAAATTGCTGCTGGTTTCCCTTCTCCTGCAGAGGACTATATAGACAAAACTGTCGATATGAATGATCTTCTGATCTCTAACAGAGATGCTACTTTTATTGTTCAAGTCGAATCGTTATCAATGAAAGATGTAGGAATTGAAGTTAACGATTACTTAATTGTTGATAGAAGCATTCGCTCTCAACATTATGATGTTGTTGTTGCATTCATTGATAATGAATTTACTGTCAAAAGAATGATGATTACGCAACGAATGTCTCATCAAGAATTGCTTGATATTTTTCAGAAGCAATATGATTTTAAAGATTTACCAGCAGTCTGGTTAAAACCTGAAAACATTGAGTATCAACCAATCCTCCCCAGATCAGAACAAGAACTTGTAATTTGGGGCGTTGTCACCAAAGTTATTAAGAACTTCAAATGAAGCATGAAGAAAAGATATTTGCACTTATTGATATTAATAATTGCTATGTCTCATGTGAACGTTTCTTTAATCCAAAACTGAATAATGTCCCAGTTATCGTGCTTTCAAACAATGACGGTTGCGCTGTTGCCCGAAGCAATGAAGCCAAGCAAATGGGTATTAAGATGGGGGTTCCTCTTTTTCAGATCAAAGATGTCGTAGAGAAAAACCATGTTCAAGTGCTTTCAAGCAATTACGCGATATATGCGGAAATGTCACGCCGATTTCACTCAATCTTAGCTGGGTATGTTGCTCCGCATGAGCAGGAAATCTATTCAATTGATGAATGCTTTCTGGACCTGACAAGCTTTAAACACAACTATGATTTGGTGGAATATTGCCAAGGTATGCGCGAACGTATTCAGGAGTGGATCGGTTTGCCTGTTTCTATTGGAATCGGTCGCAGTAAGACTGAAGCAAAAATCGCTAATCACATGGCTAAGAATGGAAAAAGATTTAATGGGGTGTGCAATCTTGCAACCATGGACCCGAAACACAGAGACTACTTCTGGTCATTAGTAGAGGTCGGTGAAGTATGGGGTGTGGGCAGAAAGCAAAATAAAAAGCTCAATGATATGGGGATTAAAACTGTTCTAGATCTATCGAAATCTAATCCCCCAATCATGGGTAAAATGTTCACTGTCTGCATGCAGAGAACAGTGTTAGAACTGCAAGGCATTTCATGTATGCCTATTGATGACCAACCGAAGCCTAAACAGCAAATAGTTGCCAGTCGTTCTTTTGGTGTAAAAATCACTGAGCTGCAGGACTTAAAAGAAGCGATGTCCAAGTATGTGCAAGATGCTGTTGGACGTTTGAGAAAAGAAAAACTATTGTGCGGTGTGATTACTGCTTTTGTTCAATCAAACCCTTTTGACGCTTCTGTGCCCTATTACAGCAAAGCTCAAACATACAAATTTGCAGAACCTACTGATTGTGTTTTAGATCTGGTTGAAGTCGCTTACTTGTTATTAGAGAGAATTTATAAGCCTGGTATCAAGTATAAGAAATGCGGTGTGTTTTATTCAGAGTTAATTCTGAAATCAAATCATATCTCTGACTTGCTTTCAGACCATCAAACTAGTATTAAGAATGAAAGCTTGATGCAGGTCTATGAAGAAATACAAACTAAGTTTGGTAAGGCTAAGATATCTGTAGGTCCATGTTATTTCAAAGATCGCAAGTGGTCCATGAGTCGGGATATGCTATCTAAGAATTATTTTACAAAGAGTGGGATGATAAAAGTTAAATGATGTTGAGTGTGGATGGGTTGTTGACTGTGGGTGATTAGCAAAACAAAATATATAAAATCATACTGAAATCGACTTATGAAATTTAGAATAGTAATTTTTCAAATATTAATTGCTAATATTTTAATAGCAATATTATTTACCTTTTTTTCTTGGATTTTAATTCACTTTCAGAATCCTACAGATTCTGTGAAAGAAGCACTAACCATATCAGTCTCATTTATGGGTGTGCTTGGGACTGTTTTTGCAGCTTTAGTTGCAATCCTATTATTTAATGACTGGAAAGAACCTGCAAAATATCAGACAGATAAAGAACAAGTAGAACCAGTCAAAAAACTTTTAGCTAAACTCAGGTTCGACCTGTCTCAGAAATTCGATATATTTAACTTTATTAAAAAAGTTGATGATTCAATGTACCGTAGTGAAGCATATTTTAACTTAAATATGAACGATTTCAGATCGGAAATTTTTGAAGTAATTTCAAATATTAAACACACTGAGGTTGATGAAATTTATAATATTTTTACAAACATTGATACTCATTACACTTTTATAAATATTCATTTCAAAATAATTCTTCAAAATTATAAAAAATTCTATGAAACCAATTCAGAAGAAGATCTTAATAATATTGTAAAAAGTACAAGTAGAGCAGTTGGTTTTTATAAAGATATTAAAAACTTAGGTAAAACAAACGATAATTTAATTAAATATGATGATTTATCAGAAATGATAGAATCATGTATTAAGGAAATTAATAAACTTGATGAAAAAATAATTAAATATCTTAAAGTTGGATAATTAAATTTTGTTAAGCCCTCACTGAGAGGGCTTTACTTTTCCCATCATTCAAAGCGAAAAATAAATTCATCATAAATATTGACTTTCTTTAATTTTTTTATATATTTAATTTAAAACAAATGATTAGCACTACACAATTCAAGTTTTCTTTTTTGTTTAGCCCAAATTACTCATCAAAGAAATGTGTTTAAATAGTATAATTGTGCTAATCAGTTCTTACGGTTTCAGGCAATTCCCTAAGTTTCAACAACATTAATTTGTTATTGGAGCTTTTTCTAATGAGAAAAGAAACCACTCAAGCTAAAAATTTATCTAGAAAATTCTTTAAATTCCTTTTTAAAGAGATCTTGCGAACAATTGTCATATATCTACTAAGGTTTTTATTTGAATGACCTTATTAATGCATCATTCAAAGCGCTACACTCATTGTATTTTGCAACTGTATCAATGATCCATAGCGTGATTTCTTTGCCCTGCCCTGACTCAAGTTTTAAGAGTTTGGGGCAAGGTATCAACTCAAACAAAGATAAAATAAACCCAATAAAAGTATTTCATAACTTGCGAAATTGTGCAAACTGATGTATTTTGCATATTATGAATACACTCATTGATACTTATCGTACGCCTGGACAAGCTATTTCTGCACTTTTGAATGAAAAGGGGTGGAATGGAAGGGTTTTATCTGGAATTTTACAGATTGATGAATCTGGTGTTAATCGCTTATTACAGGATAAAAAAGCGATTTCACCTGATTTAGCTCTTACGCTTGAAGATATTTTTAAAGTTCCTGCTGAGGAGTTTTTAATATTACAATCCAAATATGAAATTGCAAAAGCACGTATTAAACAAGTCCCTGACCCTCAACGAGAATACAGAGCTAAGCTTTTTGGTAGCCTACCTATTGCAGAAATGATTAATAGATCATGGTTGGATGTGGAAAACAAAAAAGACTTCACCAAAATTGAAGCTGAATTATTAAAACTTTTCAAAGCTTCATCTCTAGAAGAGATCCTAAAGCCTGTAACCCATAGTGCAAAAAAATCTTCTGAATATGATCAGACCACACCCGTTCAATCAGCATGGATTAATCATGTCCAGCGTATTGCTTTAGAAATGATTGTGCCTACTTATACTCAGAAAAAAGGTGAGGCTGCAGTTGAAAAACTTAAAACGTTACTTTTCTCACCAGAAGAAATAAGAAAAGTACCAGGTATTCTTGCTGAACACGGTATTCGATTAGTCATTGTTGAATCATTAAAAGGTTCAAAAATGGATGGTGTTTGTTTTTGGATTAATGATGGTTTATCCCCAGTTATTGGTATGTCTTTGAGATTTGATCGCATTGATAACTTTTGGTTTGTATTGCGTCATGAACTTGAACACGTGTTGCAAGGTCACGGTAAAGATTCTCCTAAGATTGATGTTGATTTAAAAGATGAACCTGATGCAGACATTGAAGAAACAATTGCTAATGAAGCGGCAGCGTATTTCGCGATATCTGAACAAAAGATGAAAAGTTTTATCGCTAGAAAACATCCATTTTTTAGCGAACTAGATATCATAGGTTTAGCTAATACAGTTAAAGTACATCCAGGTATCATCGCAGGAAAACTACAACATCATACTCAAAAATTCAATTTATTCAGAAAGCATCTGGTTCCTATTCGCTCAATAATTCTCCCTTACGCAACTAAAGATGGTTGGGGTGATGTATATCCACTTGAAAACTAGAGAGGTAAAACCAAGTGAATCAAAATCAAGCCTTCCAAGAAGCTATACGGCTTTATAAGAAGAAAACAGGAGTAACTGAAGTAGACCTAAAAGAAGTTGCAAAATTTGCAGTTACTAATTTAGGGATAAAGCTTCCAGAACCAGTTGATCCGTTCGATTTATTAGCAAAGAAAATTGCTGTGGCAGCTAGAGAAGAAACTAGGACTGACAAAGCAACTGGACGCCCTTATCGTGCAAATCATGCTGTGCCTAAACTTGGCTCACAACAATCTTTATGGATTGATATTGATGAAGCACCTAGACCATTAATGCAAAAATCTCTTATAAAACGAAGAGATGGGATTATTGGTGATGCTTTGCAGTTATCTTTAGATGCTGACCACTGGAACAGTATTAATTCATCAGAAGAGCCAATCAATATACCTTTAGATTTTGAGGAAGACGTTGAGGAAAGAAAGAACGCGACTAATCCTATATCAGCTGATACTGAGAATAAGACTTCTATATGAAAATGGTTTGGATTAGCTACCAACTAAACCAAACCATTAGGAATATAAAGTACTACCAATACTTTATATTGAATAGTCCTCTATCCGCTATTCACATATGAACAACTAAATAGAATCTTACTCTTAACAAGTTAATTCTATAGTAAGTTGGATTACGTTGTCCACACTCGCTGAAGTGATAGCCACCCTTATTTTTATGAGGTGCACTATGTACTCAGATGAAAAAGGCACGTTTATTTTACGATGGGCAATCACTAAAAATGGTCGTCGTATTGTAGCTAAAGTTAAGCCGTTCAAGATCTACATCACTAAAAATAAATAATTTTTTAACCAACCTAAGTTAGCTTGGGTTGGTTTTATTTTCTAGAAATTTAGTAAAATTTAAAACAAATTCACCTTACAAAAGAATGTATTTATTACATTAATTATCAGGCCATGACTCACTCAATTTTTCTGCATCAGCTGCGTGTCCATCAGCTTTTTCTGCCACTGCTCTATATTCAATGATGCAGCTTTCGAGTATGTCACCACTGGTATTGGTGTACTCAATAACGGTTTCTTTGGAGGCACTGGACAAGCGACTGCTTGCAATTTTGAGTTGCTTTGACATGCTGTTAGCATTGGACTGAGCAAGATCAACATCAGACTCAATTTGCTTAATTTTGGCATTGTAGTTTTGCTCCGCTTTTAACTGTTGTTCAGACCATTGTTTTTCTTTAAGTGCCGCTGAAGCTTTGGCTTGTTCAGCAAGTGCTTTAGCTTCAGCAACTTCTGTTTTGTATTTCGCATTCAATAACGTGTATTCACTTTTAAAGTGATTTACACGCCATGATTGAACACCTGCAGTTGTTATGGCTAACAATAAAAAAACCGCCATAACAATGATGACGGTTTCATAGAATTTCGATAAGAATGCTTGCATTACTGCACCCCCATACACTTGTTGTATCTTTCAAGTTGCCTTGTCCAAACACCATAGCAACCATTAGATCGGATCGAGCAATCACGCTTTGCAACGTATTTGTATTTCAGTAATGAAGCACAAGCTTGTTTGTATTGCCCTGCTTTAAGATTTCTGAGCATCGATGAGCCGTTCCAGTTGGATTGGCCAAAGTTGTATACAAAGTCCAAATAGACATCATATTCTGCCTGAGTAATCTTCACACCCTGCAATGATTTACGAAAAGCTACTTCATCTTTAGCGATATGAGCTTTGGCAATTTGCACAGCTCGTTCTTTGGTAATCGGTTTGTCTGTCATTTTGACTTTTGTGCCGTTTTCGTACTGAGTTGAACCTATACCGATTGTTGCTACTTTTGCACTATCTAAATAAGGCTTTGGCTCATAGCCCTCATACTTAATCAATGACGTAAAAAAAGCAGCCGAAGCTGCTAAACCAATTGCTATATATTTAATCTTGTTTGACATTGCATTTATCCTTTAAGCTTTCCAAATATGCTTTATGTTCAAGTTCATCACGTTTGTCTTTCTTACGCGCGTAATACCAGTTCATGATTAAGCCTGCAATCGCAATCAAAATACTGAACCAAAATGCTATATCCAATGAAGCGAACCAAGCCAAAGCACCGCCTGCACTGCCGCTATATGTAATAACTTTTCCAGCAACAACACCTGTTGAAGCTTCTACAATTTGTTGATTATCTGCCATTGATACCCCCGATATTTGGCAATAAAAAAGCACCCAATTGGGTGCCTGTATTTGGTTAATTTCATACTTCTATCTGAACCACAGTGCCCTGCGGTGCAGATCTTTTGATTTCATTATTTGAGATAAAAACCTTTGTGCCGACTGTGTAACGTGTATTACTCGTGCACAGAACTAAACCACTGCCATCGATCACTAAAACTTTGTACTTGGGATGAACTTCATGTGTGATGGTCCCAATAAATTCTGGTGATTTAGGTAGTAAATTTAGTAAACGTTTTAATGCATTACTCATCTCGATTCACCCTTTCCACCTTAATTGCTTGATTTGTAACTGCATGAGTGAATGAGACAGAAACAGCATCAACAATGCCCCACCAACTGCCATTAAAACCAATCAATTCACCTGGTGAACATTCACCAATTTCGGCACTATTTGGCATCGCAATACTATGTGTTTCAACCATACCTGCTTTTGCTAACTCAGCTTTACCAAATGCCCCCATGCTATCCACTGTAAACAATGGGTTATTCACTGTTTCAAGCAAAATATCTGCTGCGGTACCTGAACGTTTAACTTGACCAGTGTTACCATTTCGATCATTACTTAATGTGATACCGTTATAGTCTGGATAGAGCTCATAGTCAGTCGATAAATCCGTGACAATACTTTCGGGAATTAAGCGATCGTAATCATTTAAAATCACGTTATCCCAAAAAGTTTTTTTGTACTTCGGTTTGATTGTGAGCTTATTACCGGCTTTCTCACTGTAAACAAAACCGCCTGCACTCTCTGCCAACATTTTAATGACGGCGATCGGGGTTTGATTGGAATAGCTTAAGCTGTTGATTGGAACAATCCAGCCCAACGCATCAATCAGTTTCCAATTCAATTCGGCTTGATTATTCACACGATCTAACTCAGCTTGTGCTAACTGTACCGAGGTTCTTTCATTCTCCTGTAAATAAGTTCTTGTGGGGGCGTATGGCGCATCAAGTAATGCGGATTGACTACGCCCGGATAGGGTATAGGTGATATATCCAAACTTTTGAGATCTACTGCGGTTTTCAAGTAGCATGTGATGCTCATGACCATTCACCATAATTTTTAAAATCACAGGTTGTGCATTGATTGGCTCAAGTTTACTGATTTCACTATTTGGAACGGTCAAACTATACGACCAACACCATCGACTGCGATCGCTACTATAATTGCCATCCAGTACATTGATATTTTCACCATTATCCAACCGTGTTACAGATAATTCATTCACGATATACCACCAATTCTTATTGCTGATTTCAGGAATTTTGGGTTTCTGAGGATCAGGTAAACATTTATCAGTTTCAAAATTTAAATGAGCGTTTAAGCGATCAACTTCATCAGTGGTGCAACAGAAATTGAGCCTTATACTTTTCTTATTCCATCCCTCTGGTGTAATTTCTTCAGGTTTTGGCCATGGCTGAATTGCATGTTTTCGATAATGAATTGATTTCGCTTTTTCCCAAGGAATTGCGTCTTTTGTTATGAACTCCAAGGCTTGATCAGCAATGAATTGATAACGCTTTTCAAATACATGAGCGACTTCATGTGAGTATCGAATAATCTTGTTCTTTCGAACCAATTCAACCCAATCAAAAATTGCATGGATCTTGAGTTTTTTGGATTCTTCAAAAACTATATTTTGAGTAATGAAAGCTAATTTATTTTCTTGCCAAATAAAGCCTGTAATACCTCTTAAAGTCACAGCCTGTTCATGTACAGCACTTACAGCTCTATGTAGATTCAAGCCTTTGTCAAAACGATTGAACGGCTGAATACTTCGAGTTGTACCAAATTCAAACTGAAGCCCATTTTGATGGGCGCGTATATAAGGATCTGACCAGACTAAACCAATTGAATTGCTTAAGACCCTTGCCCGGCTCTGAAATGGATATAGGCTCTCACCAAATACGCCTCGATTAAAATTAATATCAAAACGTGCATTTGATTCAGATTTAAAATTGGTTTGGATGGTGCTTTCTAGACTGCAAAAGCGATCAATGACGACCGCGTTAATTGCAGCATTGAATGCAGTGTTTACATTACTATCAATTGTTGAAGCATTACCCACCACACCTGTTATATAACTTTCAAAGCGTGTCGATATAACTGAAGATAGCGCATTATAGTCATAGGTCTGAGCTTGCATTTTGGCAATGAAAGCTGTGTTTATAACGGCATCTAATGATGCTGTTTCTGCATTCTCAGCCCCGAAATTTAATGCTGTAGATCCTGTCGCAATATCTTTAAATTTCAGGTCGACATGGTGAATCTTGGGAGGTGTATAGTTAGACACATGCTCACCTCTTAAACGTTCGGCTTAAACACAATCGAGTTCAACATTAATGTGCTACCCTGTATTAGTCCCGGATTATTCAAGCTAATATCTGATCCCACTTCAAAATCAGCAACCGCTTTCCCTGCCCCATTAAATAAACGTGCCCAGATTGCTGTGCCATTTTTAACGACCACTGAAGCATCAGTTTGATGAAGCTCAATGCTGTCTGCATTCATTTTCTTAAAGCAAGGCTTAGGCAAAGTGAGGATCACCAAACGAGTTGTATTATCCGCAGCAATCTCTAAAGATTCAGGTTTTGCACTACTATAAAAAACAAAGGTAGCATTTGCGCTACCTTGATCAATGTAAGTTGCCAATGCTTGCAATTGTGCAAGACTCGCTGCTATAGATGGGATAATCATCAGCTCACCTTATCCTGTACTGCAATGTTATATTCGCCTGCTGGATCTACAGCCAAGACATAACTTTTAGAATCACTTTGACCAAAGAGCAAATAAGTACCGTCACTTTTAGAATGCGCTCGACTTAACAACTCACCCGTAATTCGATTATAAGCACGTACTGGACAAGCAATTGGAACGTTTAATTTCGTGGTTATCCCTTTAATTAAAATGTTCGCCTTATGCGCCAATGCTTTAGGTGAAAACTCACCATTCAAAATTTTAAAAGCTGGTCTAGACCCGACTTGGCTAAACTCACTTTCTCCAAACAGGATTTTCATGCTTTATTCTCCATCGTAGATCGTGAAAAATAACATCCCTAGAGTTCCACCAGTGTCTGAACGCATTCGGCAACCGATATATGCTTTGTTTGGTTCAGAGAAAATTGCGTAATTTGCTGTTGCAGTCGCATCATTCACACAAGCTTGTACCAAGGGTAATGCATCCATAATGTAACCATCTGGATCAGCAAAATATATTGGAGAGAGTATATAGCCTTCAGTTGGATCTGATTTGATTGAGTTGGCAGCTGCACCAGAAATAACATTACCAAAACCGCTAATCAAACGGCTGTAACGAGTGTTTATCAGAGCGCCTGAATATCCTGTCATTGCTGCAACTTCAGTCCTGCCAGTATTAGATAGAGGTGTTCCAATACCGATGTAATCATTAAATGTTGCCGCATGATTGGAAGCACAGAGAAAAGGTTTAGCCAATCCCTTATGTTGTACCACACCAAAACAATATGGGGATTCATAAATTTGCCCCATAGTTAAACTGTTAATTAAATAAAAACTGTCCTTTGTTCCTATCAGCACCCAAGGTCGATTGCCATTTTGTGGTGGTTGATTGTCCATTACATAGGTAGTAACAGCTACACTATCAATGGCTGCATAACGCCATTTATACCATCCATTACTACTTCCTTCACCTACCCAGTTTCGACTGGGTTTTGTTGGATCGAATGGCGCCTGATTTCCAGTCAAATCATCAATGCCTGAGCAAGAATCTAAAATCCCAACTTTGGCATATTTTGAATAATTGGTGTTATATACAGGATCTAGACTGTTATCCACTCTTAAAAAATAAGGGTTTGCTGTTCTATCTTTAGCACTGTAGACCGCTTTTTGTGTGCCTGAAAATGCCTTTGTCCATCCCAAAGATGCTAATTTGCAAGAGATCGTACCTGTAGCAATCGTATCGGGTGAATTAACAACAAATTCAATCGTGTTAGAGGTCACACCTAAAACTTTATGCTCACCGTTAAAAATCTGTTGATCTGCATTGGAAATCTCAACAACTTGGAATTGCTGCAGGTTATGACTTGTTCCAAAAGTTGCCGTTGCTACTCCATCTTTTACCACCAGTGTTGAAACCAATTGAGAGCCCATGCCTGTGACCAGACAAGCATCGAGCACATCAATCATACACCCCCATGAGTTTGAGAGTTGAGGCGCATTTGTATTTCCAAAACTAAACCACTTAATATCTGTATTCGACATTTCTTTTACTCATAAAAAAACCGCCTTAGGCGGTTATCAATAATTAATAGGATTTATAGAATTCGGTCTATATCACCGCGTAGCATGATTTGAAATTGATCTGTAAGCTCCGTGGGTTCAGATTGTTTAACTGTGCGAATTACCCAAACTGGATGCATGGCTGCATGGGTATCAAAAAAGATTACATTGCCATTCACCCAACCAGTTCCCCAACCTTCTTTTTTAATCTTGAAGTAAGGTACACCTGTAACCGGGTTAATCGGTGCATTGTCACTGTTGATGTTGCCTGTTCCGATTTGACCTGAATACTGACCAATAATTCTAAAGTTTGTATTATCGGTGAAAACAAGTGCCCAACGTTCTTGAATTGCGCCCTTATTGGTCATCACAATTGGATATAGCGCATCGTTATAGCGTGCTGAAATTGTTGCGCCTGTAGGCTCATCAACCCACACATTGCTCCACGTACCTTGTGAGAACATATTTGAATATCGTGCATACATATCACCCACAACCAATGCCGATCCCACAATTGTATTTTCAGCTTCATAATTGTGTGTCAAAGGTTTGGTAAACGTGACTTGTCCACTGATTTGAACATCACGAATTAACCCCATATCCTGATAACGATATTCAATGCTCAAAGGTGGAGTTAAAGCATTGATTGCGAAATCTCCATTAAGCGTGACTTCCCCATAATCGTAGTCCACAACATACATATCGAAAGGAACTTTCACGCCTTTACTGTCTTGAAGCTCACACCAGGAAATACGCTTATCATCTAAAATATAGGTTTTACCCGCAATATGATCAGGCATCACCATAGATTTAGCAGCGCTGACAATACCAATATCACCCACACGGAAGATCGGTACACGACCATTCGGGGGTAAACGTGTTGCAGATAGACCTAAAATCGAAGCATCAAGCGGAATATAGGTATAAGCCACGGCATTGTATTTCACTGAGTCAGGAACAACCCACACAGGTACATTGATATACTTCTTGTTCAGCTCTTCGTATTCTAAAAGTACGTTGTACCAGTCTTTTTCTTCAATTTGTGGTCTATTTGCTTCAGTAATTTCTGTCTTGGTATAAAAATCAATATCTACAAAACCAGTTTCATAATTCACTGAACCATGTGCTTTCGCTGTATCCACTTTGCCCAATTCATCAAACTGGATAGTTAAAGCGCCAAATTCAACCGTACTCAATACCACTGTCACTGACGAAGGGCGAATCGGAATGACTGGAATTCTAAAACTGATATGGTTTAATTCAATCGCATCAGTAGTCGTGGTCAATGACTGTAATGAAATAGCGTTACCGCTAGATGGCGTCCAAGAATCAATTTCAACTTCACCGGTACCATAATTCACAGATCCCGAACTGATACCAATATTTGTAGTGCTGTTTATGTTTCTAAACATCACGCCATTTCGATCTACATAAACATCATTACCCAATTTAAAACGCACTGAGTTGGTCAATACCTGTTCGCTATACTGTGGTGTTAAATCAATTTTCAGCTTATCCGCTACAACCTGCTTTTCATTGGGGCTTAACTCTGGTGTATCTCGATATTTAATGTTGATATTGGTCGGATAATATGATTTTAATACCATTTTTTCCGATTGAATGGATTCTGTTTGTGGAGAATAGTAGCCCATTATTTACTCCATGACTCAAAGACTTGATAGGTTTTTTGATAAACCAATACTTCTAAAAATGGCTTAATCACTACAGCGCCAGTTATATAGTTGATGGTCCCGTGGGTGTTGCCTAACTTATCGTTTAAATTTCCCTTTGTATCATCAATTTTTGAATCAGTTAAAACCAATTCCCCCCAACGTTGATTAAGTTGGTCTTGTAATTCCATTTTTAACTCGATACTGCCTGCCTGAAGCGCATTGCCAGTACCCACATTAAAACTTAACTCTTGGTCCGTTGAAGGCGTTGTAATTAAGTTTTGATTTAGAGGGAAACCACTATTGTAATTGATAGTGAAAACTGTGCCTTTTTGCGGTAATTGATTTGGAATGAATCTGCCCACACCAGTTGCATAATTGATCTGTCCAGTCGCATCGCCTGTAAACTTGCCTTGTGCATTACTCGTCGCAACTTTTTCAACATCCTCAAGTTTCCACTTCACCATTACACTATTTGCCGCCACCGCCTCACCGAGTTGAAGCTCAAAGCTTGGACTCTCAAGGGTTAAATTTGAGCGTACAAAGGTTGAAATTGGTGTGCACCACAACACCAGAATATTGCTCCCGACATCTGCAAGTTCACCCGTAGTCAGAAGCCACGAACCTGTTTCATAATTGATTGAGCCAGATCCAATAGATGTGGCACCTGCCTTAAGCTGACCAGAGCCATCATCTTTAAGTTCATAAAACTTACCTTTCACCATGAAAGACACGGAAACGCTACCCGGTGCAGGTGGGGGAACTAAAACCCCTGTCCAGTTTGAACCTTGATTTGCTTGTGTGACTTTAATCGATTGGCTCTGTGTATTTTGCGTGGGTGCAGAAGCAGGTTTAAAAGATACATTTAAATTCAATGATCCTGTACCTGCAGCACTGGTCCATTGAATTAAACCTTTTTGATAATCAATTGTGCCGACTTGTGTGCCTGAGGTCGTTTTAAGTAAGCCACCTATATCATTCACTTGAAGATTAAATAAAGTGAAGCTTACACTTGAAGGCATAATACTTGAGCCCAAATAAAGATTTTGAGCTTCAGCGACATAAGTTGGATAACTCGCTGTGACCACCCCATCATTACCAGGTACCAAAGCAACTTTTTCACCTGCAGCATTTACATCGATGATTGCAGTTTCACTTTGAGCGCTTGGGATAATCTGAGTGAATACATCCTGAACATTGACTGTAAACTCACCCACTTGAATTTTTTCAGTGGCTTTGGTCGAAGAATAGTATTTACCAGTATCAGCTACCAATGTCTCACGTATAATCGTTGTGGGTTTTTCACCGCCATACCAACTTTTTGCAGACAAGCCCACAAAGTCAGTTTCAAGCGGATCGCTAATACTATAAGTCGCAATCTTATATTCGATTTCCTTTAACTCAATGACAATTTTTGAAATACGAGTTTCAACTTTTAAGATACGAACATATTGCTCATGACTATTTACTTTGCCCTCATTTGAAACTAATACAATCGCATCACCGACATTACTTTCAGTTTCAGTCGTAAACATACAGACTTGAATCTGTTTCATGCCCTGCCAAAGTGTATCGAGTGGTGTACCTGCTATTTGTCCACCTTTAGCAAGATAGGATTCGACTCGGTTTTGTGCTGATTTACG
Organism: Acinetobacter sp. Tol 5; assembly: GCF_019702905.1. Classification (NCBI taxonomy): domain Bacteria; kingdom Pseudomonadati; phylum Pseudomonadota; class Gammaproteobacteria; order Moraxellales; family Moraxellaceae; genus Acinetobacter; species Acinetobacter sp. Tol 5. The sequence continues at coordinate 3,110,654 of NZ_AP024708.1, forward strand.
CTCATCCGTATAGCTTCCTGTACTAAATAGCAAAGCCGACACTGCAGGATCTTTGGGTGTTTCAGAAATAAAAACTGTAGAGCCCATCAATAGATCAGTATCATTGGTCGATACTGCTGGAAAAACTTTGCGCATCGAGACGTCACCAAGGGTACGGTCCAATTCAGATACATCATTGAAGAGGTTATTACTTTGGCCATCAATAATAACTTGACCAGAGTATTTTCCGCCCCCATTGTCTGTATCGGTCAAACGTTCCGACTTATAAATTACAATGTCTTTGGTTTCAATCATCGTTTAGCTCCAAAAATCGCATTGTGACGTTGTAATAATCATCTTCAGAAACCGTAGGAATTCCCTTTACTGGCTTGGCTTCAATTGCCCCTGCTTCATGATTAAACATAACTTTGAATTTTCGCTTGTCATGTGGGTAATCAAACTCAAGATAAAAATGCTCTTGAAGTGCTGACCAGTCCATTATTTTGCTGAGTTCACGGCGTTTCACCCATCCCATACTGGATTCAGAGGGTATTAATGTGATTAGACGCCCTGCTTTTTTCTTACCCTCTTGAACAATAAGCGCACCATCAATGGCTCTATCTTGTTTCTGTTCAATCGGCTTCCAGTCAAATTCGTCAGACCACAAAAAACCGTTCTCTAAAAGAACGGTTTGATTGGTCGCTTTGCGTATTAATTTCATCAATTAACTACTCTTATTGATGGTTTCAAGTTGTCTCAAGAGATCATTAAACATCGCCTCTTGACTAGCATCTCCTGACAAACTCAGCGTTTTACCATTAAAATTAAGATTGTATTGGACGGTTTTCCCTGTACCTGAACCACTCGCCAAAGCTTTAGAAGTCTCATTACTTGAATCTGCATAAACTTTAGGTTTAATCGTATTCAAAGTTGCTTGAGCTGATCCATCTCTAAACTGTTGTAAAGCTTGTTCGATATAACGAGAACCGTCATAACCAGTAAGACCTTTCTTTCTCAGCTCTGCATAAAGCATATTGGTTACATTGGTTAAGCCACCTGCCCCCATATTTTTTTGCATTGCTGTCTGGTCTCTAGCCAATGCAGAACCAAAAATACCTTGAGCAATTTTTTCGGCTTGCGCATCGTCATAGCCCATATTTTTAAGCTCATCACGTACATTACTTTTTGTGTAATGTGTACTTGTGGTGGCTTGAGATGTTTTATTACGTTCAGAACGTTCTTTACTTTCAGCTGTCGATTTAGCCTCTAAAGCTTGATTCCATGCATCAATAGAATTTTGAGCCTCTTCTCTTGCTACAGCTCCCATTTCACGATAAGCACTTGTAACACTGCTCGAAACAGTGGAAGCATGAGAATGAGCCGCTCGATCCATTTCCTCGTAGGATTGAACCGTTGCCTTTCCAGTATCTTCAATTTGAACAGACAATCCCAATGATGCAGCTTTGGCTTTTGTTTGAGCGATAACAGCTTGATCACCAGAAGCAACCGCAGCCTGAATAGTTCGCTCATATGCTTGTCGTAAACCTTCTGCTGTTGCTTGTCCACTGCTTTGAATAGTATTGAAGTTAGCTAAAGCTGATTGAGCAGCAAGTTTTAATTGTTCTTTGGTTTTAATGCCTAAACTTTCAAATGCTTGCTCTACAGGACTAATATCATCAGGAAGCTTTTGCATCACTTGACGAATCGCCTGAGTACCCATTTCAACCTGTTTCGTTGAAAATACGCCTTGTGCTTCAAACTCCTTTAACTTAGACATTGCAAAGTCTATTTCAACTTGCGATTTAGCTGTTTCTAACCATTCTTTCCACGCTAAATATATTGCATTTGTTGCATTGGTTCCTGTGATACCAGCAAGCTCAAGTTTTTTACCAAATCCGTCCACATCCCTTCCAGAAGATGAGAAAGATTCAGATATACGCCCAGTTACTTTATCTAGGTTAATTCCAAGTCTGGTAGCTACTTCTGAAGCTTCTGTATAAGCTCTTTTTGTTGCCCCACTTTCTTCGTCAAGATTTTGTTTTAAACCCAAGCTACGTTTTTGACGCTCAAGATTTAATTCTTCTTCTTTAGCATTGATTTGCGTAAGAGAATCTTGAGCAGATTTTAGAGCAGTCAAATCGCCATTGACTTTCGATTGAGCAATCTGTTGTTCTAACTGGATTTTTTTAGCAGCATTTTGACTAACAAAATCTTGATAGTCTTTTTCAGCTTGCTTTGCTCTTTCTTTTGCCAACTCAGTAGCTTTTGCATTATCTTCTACAGCTTTTCGTGCATCTCCTAATGCTGTAACAGTAATTTTTCCTGATTCATCCATAGCAATGCCAAAACCTTTGGCAGCCACTTCATTTTTGATTTGTTCAGATAAAACACCATTATTTGCTTGTATCAAACCTTCAGCCCAAATTTGAGCTGAATTGATACGTTCCTTATCATATTGGACACGATTAACAGCAATTGCTTTATCAGACTCATCAAGTTTACTGAGTTCTTCAGTAATTCTGCGAATTTCATTAACTTCATTATTTGTACGGGCAATCGCAAGATCAGATTGAAGTTGATTTCTTTGTTCAGCATTTAATCTGCTCTGAGTAGCTGCTTCCTTTTCTAAAATATTAATTCTATCTAAGGATTCTTTTGCAGAATTAACCTTATCTTGATCTCGTTGAGCTTGGGTTTTGGCAGCCTCATCCATTTGCTTCAAGCCTTGAGACTGGAAATCCATCGCATCTTTATCAGCTTGAGCATAATACTCTTTTGATTTTTTGAGCATTGCATCAGCATTGACTGAAAACTGCTTACTTACATCCCCCCAAGTTATAGCGGCTAAAACTGAATTTGCTGCGCTTGCAACAGCATAAAAATTACCTGCAAGTAAATTAAGAACAATTCGAATTGCAGCAATGCCATCTTGTAAAAAACCAAATGTAATACTTAAACCTTGACCAACTCGAGTCAGAAAACTTACTTGTTCTCCTGCCTCAGAAACCTCGCCTGTAAACGATGAAAAAACTGAGAGCGTATTATTAATCGATGTACTTAGAATATCCCAAATGACTTTAGCTAAATCCATTCCACCTTGGGCAAGCTCTTTAACTGCGCTATAAGCCGACTCAATAGCATCTTTAAAACTATTAATTGTGCTCGGATCTAACTCATCAAATTGCGCTGAAACCGCTTCTACAGCACTCATAACGTCATCAAACAGCACAGCAATCCAATCTAAGTTATTACCAAGATTTCCAATCATCTCAGCCAAGCGACTTGATATGTTGTACTGTTCATTCATTGAACCAATTAATGCAGTTAAGTTATTTCTCACTTTTTGCATTGCATCAGCAGTGGAGTTTTCCATTGCATTTGCCAGTTCAAGATTATGATCTCTGGATTGAATCAATGCGTTCACTAAATCACTTAATGAAGCTTTACCACTTGCACCTAATTTTCGAATTTCAGCTTCAGACTTGCCAGTGCTTTTGGCCATATCCGATACAACATTATCAGCACCAGTAATAATCGACATCCAAGCATCAGCATCTACTGATCCTTTAGCCATTGATTGAGCTAAGGCATCTTGTGCAGATTGAGCCTGATCAGCACGCGTGGCATTATGAGTAAAAGATAGAGATAAGCTTTCTGTTGCCGATAAAATCTCTTCGGTGTTATAGCCCAGTGATTTCATTGTTCCAGCAGTTGCTAAATACACTTCTTGAGCTTCGGATAACGGTCGATAGGTCGCATTCGCAAGCTCAAGTAATCTTGCTTGTACTAGATTATATTCCTCTGTGCTTGCCGTAGCATTTTTCAAACGAGCAGCCATCTGCTGGGTAGCATCAGAAGTTTGAATAAACTCCTTTGCTGTTAAACCCAATCCTAAAGCCGCTAAACCACCTGCTAAAACCCCAACCGCAGATTTCAAGTTAGCAAATCCGAGTTTTGCTTTTTCAGAAGCAGATTGTGTATTGGCTAATTCTTGATTTGCCTTTACTGAAGCTTCCTTAAACTCTTTAAATGCTTTCTCAGCTTGATCAACTTCCTTTTCAAGCTTATCAACTTCTGATTGAGCTTTTAAAATATCTTGAGGTGTGGCATTTGTAGAAGAAAGTGTTTGAAGTTTTTGCTTTGCTTGATCTAAATCAGTTTTTAAAACCCCTAAAGCTTTTTCAGATACTTTACCAAAACCTGCAAAATTATCTGCTGTGATTTTAGCATTACTCCCTGCATCTTTAATTGTAGTAGTAGCTTTGTTTAAATTACTGGTTAGAGCATCTGCCATCTCGATCGTACTTTTTGGTACGATCTCGATCATATCTTTAGAGACTGTACTTGCTTCTTTTCCAGTCTGTTTTAATTCATCAGCAAGGTCAGAAACTTTTGTTGTGGTTTCACTTGCTTGTTTATCTAAATCACTAGTTGCCTTGGTTACTTCTGAGACAGCACTCTTCGCTGATTCAGCTTTAGGCTTAAGATCATCAGGAACTATTTTACCTACATCTTCGCCAGTTAGTTCTGAAGTATTTTTAAGTTTATCTGCTTCATCTTTAATAGTTTTAAATATAGAACTCACAGTTTCTTCAGACTGTTTAACTGCACTTACTAGACCTTTGTTATCACCATCTAGAACAAGTTTAAATGATAAGTTTTGACCAGCCATAACTTTTCCTCAGGCAACAAAAAACCACCCTTGGGGTGGTTATATATGATTGATTAATTAATCTATGAATTAAAATTTATTCATGATGCTTTATTTTCTTTTGCTTTTGACGCACAGAATTCTTTCATTCTAGAAAAAAGCTCAGAGCCACCTGCAGAATTCATTTCAAATGTTCTATAACTATCGACACCAGTTGTAATTCGTATAAGAATGCGATTACTTTTTTCTATTTGTTGCAAATGTGATTGATTTAAGACTAAAACCCTATTAATTGAAGTTAAATCAGAACTTCCATATTGCAGTGGATCATTATCAAATCGAATCTCATACTCACCGATCGCACCGTCTTTGCTTATGTCTTTAATTTTTATAGGCGTATCAGAGGTAAAAACACCATTTAAACCACCGTGATACGAACAACCAATTGTAATTCCCGCATCAACAGATTTTCCTGTCTCAACATTCAAAGCCTGATTTGATAAATAGTAATTCTCTTTATCAGTCATCTTGTCTGTTTCATTCTTCATCTTCCAATTACTTACAATTGGTTTTTGAACATCATTACTAATTTTAGGATTATCTTTTACTAAATCATTATCTTTTTTGCTCAGTAGAGAATAAGCCATAAATGAAATTGCACCAACAATAATCACCAATATTACGATTAAAATTAATGGATTGTTTTTAAATTCAGCTCCACATGTCCTGCAATGCGTATCAGTAGATTTCATTGGCTTTTTACAGGATTTACATATTTTCACCCCCACAATCAACGCTCCCAAACAATTTTATAGACCACACCATTAACAATAATCACAGTATATTTTTCATTATCGACTGTGTATCTCAAATCTGTGGCAGCACGTGGACGATTATTAGCATCCCTCAAAACATAATGATATACAGATTGTGGGTTTCCGAGTTTACTTCTTACATCCCCTTCTGAACTTCCTATTTCGATAAAATCATAAGATGTTCTAATGGATCTAACCTCTGTTCCTGCAAACGCACCACTTGAAGCAAAAAGCATAAAAGCTAAAAATATTTTTTTCATGATATTCCCCTCATTATTTTGACAGAATATCCATTGAACTAATGTTGTGCAATGTGAAATTTAAGCTTTCTTCATGTTGTCCACATACTTACTATAGGCGTTTTTATCTGCATGATATGAAACTCGCATAGCATTACCCATAGTTAATAATGAGTTCCTTTCATTTCGTTGCGCGGCTTTTAAATATTCTACGAATGCCCCGAAACTGTAATTTAAAATATCTGAATGTCTATGCCCTTTACTGATCAAATACTGAAATGAATCAAACCATGTATGATTTTTAGATGAAGCATTCTTATTGTTAATTTCTTGAATAAAATATGCATAGTTCACATCAATAACGACTTTAAATAATTCAATAAGTTCATTTTTATTATTTAACAATATATCTGGTTTTACTAAAGTAACATCAGATGTTAAAGAACAAATCATTATTATTTGAAATTTGAAATCCTTAAATACTTCTAATAAATTCTCACTGCTAAAATCTAAATTGAGTTTTAAGCGTACAGGCTCAGCAAATTGAGCCCATTGGTCCAGCTCACTCACCTGGACTTGCCTAACTTCAATTTCTTCATATTTTGATGTGCTGTTTAAGGCGAGAAAGAAGTCATTCATTTTAAATTCCTAAATACAGGCACAAAAAAAAGACGCTTTTGCGCCCTCTGTGCCTGCAGTTTAAATTATGCTGCTGGAATCGTGACCACATGACCATATAAGCCAAGTGTAGGATCTAAACCTTTTTCACTTTCTGATAATGCTTGTCCTGAAATTTCATATTGGCCAAGCTCTTCGTGAATGAGTGGAAAAGTTGTTTCTGGTGATTTTTTAGTGCGCCACAAACGCACTGCCATATTTTTACCTGTAGCAGTATTAATTCCTTTAAAGAATAATTCATATTCTTTATTAAATTCACTTGCAATTGTGGTATGGCTAACAACACCAGTTGTATAACTTGCTGTAACAGGATCTGCAATTGCTTCATTAAAAATTACAGTTCCAAACACGGCATCAAGCACATATTTATCGGCTGAAATTGCTGTTGAGCCTGCTTTAAATGAAACCTGTGTAAGACCATAACCATCAAGTTTTATTTCTTGACCAGCTTTAACTGTTCCTAATACCTGATCAGTAACAACCTTGCTTGCAATTTCAGATTTCATACCTGACAAGATGTATTGCAAATTGGGTTGGTCCACTTCTTCAAGTTTACCTTTGAAATTAACACCTGTTTTTTTGGTCAATACAAAGTCTGTTGTTCGTTGACCAGATGTACTTTCTTCATGCTCAAATTGATCAGTCGTGATTTCAAGCTCAAATTCAGGTACGTTCCCGATATGACGCATTTCAGCCGCCACACCATTTGCAATTTCGGATAAGTAAAACTTACCCTGTAAAGAAATATATTCCTTAGCCATCTGTTTTGACCTCTTTGCTTGGTTTTGTTTGAGCAGATGGCTTCACCTCTTCAATGATCTTATCTGCCTCTAATTGTTTTATTTGGGCTTCAGTAAGACCGCCCACAATATCGTCCTTACTAAAACGCCCGACTTTTTGCCGGGCGATGTATTGTTTTGTCATGATGACCTCTAAATAAATTTCTGTGATTCAAATATGACTGTGATGTATGTGCATGTTGGACTGTAACCCTCTTTAACATCAATAAGTGTTAAAGGTCGAGTTGATGAACGAGGTTGCCAACCAGATAAGAGTTTAATCACATCTTCAGTGAGTTCACCCGCTTCATCATTTACAGCATTGCCATTGGTCATTTGAGATTGAGCATTTCGACACGCAACAGAAACCGCCCATTGCTGCCCAAGTTGATTAACTTTGCCCGCACCTGCATCAGCCTTTTTTACAATTCTGGCAAAGTTCACATGAGCTGACGGCGTTATCTGCATCATTTCTGTGATTTTTGCTGAATTATGAGGGGTGTATATTTCCTTAAAACTTGGAATTTCTTTTAGCTTATTTGCAATTTCATCACGAACTGCGAAGAATGAGCTCATTAATAAAATCTCCTACAATGTTCAAAAGTGATTCTTCATTTTCAGGATTTATTCCTAGCTGAGTACGTGGCGGTAAAACAACTTGTTTAACTCTGCGATATTGCCCACCGACATTAAAAGTGATGTATGCGCCATTTTTAGGAAGAATAAGCGCACCAAAATGAAGAGGCGCTGCATATTCAACGTTTGTACCAACCTCAACACCATTCGGCAAAACATTATAGGTATAGGAATTCATCAAAATGCCTTTATCCCTTAATGTTTGACCTCCTTGCATTTCAGCACGCCAGGATTGCACCCAAGGGTTTCCATCAACACCGACACCTTCTATAAACCTTAATTGAACTTGGTCCAGTAGCTCAGATCCAAGTTCATTAAAAAGCTTTGATTCTTCATGCTCATAAGCCCCTAATGATTTAAAGATCGCTTCAAGTGGCGAACTCTCAGCAGTGATTGTTATTGCAATAGCCATTTAACCTTCCTTGATGCTTGGCATCCTGTTGAGAATATCATCTCCAAAAACACCACCTCGATAAGTTGTACCGATTGGCATGGTTGCAGGTGAGTTTTTCGGCTTCTCTTCAGTGACTTCATTATCTTGGTTTAGGATATTGAGCACAGCTTTACCATCAGCAATCCGCTTCAAATAATCAATTTCAGCTTTATAGCGATTCTCTACTTCATCAGTAGGTTGCTGAAAGTAAAGGCGGTATCTTGCAATATTGCATGCTATTCGCTGTAGAGTGCTTGGAATGCTAGGAAGCGGTAAGCTGTACTTTACCGCCACATAACTATCAATTTCCTCTGTAGCGTCCTGTAATGCTTCTGCAATCCCGCCCTCAGGTAACATCGCTTTTAAGTTTTCAACTTCATTACCAAATCGCTTAATCATATCCTCTTCAGTCGCATACATATCGCCACCTATTTGGATTCAGTTGCAGCCTTTTCGGTTTGAGATTGAGGCTGCTCTTTATCCTTTGCAGATTTTGGTTTTGAAGCATTTAAAGCATCCTGCAACTTAACTACTTCTTCTTTCAGTTTTGCAACTTCAGCCTCGGCTTTATCTTTGGCATCAATAAGCAAAAGCTCATTAGCTTTCAGTTTTGCAACTTCAGCAGCAAGTTCAGTCAATTGTTGTGCAGAGCCATCCTGTTTAGTTTTTTCTGTTGCTTTCTCTTCTTCAATAGCACCAGAAACTAAAAGGGCTTGAATTTGTGTATCTTCAAGCCCTTTGATTTCGTCACCAGGTCGATAATGACCAATGGATTGTTTTGCGATGTACTTTGGCATGTAATTCCCCTTAAACAATAAAGCCTGTACCACCACATACACCATTTTTATTCGATGGCACTGCAAGTGGGGCTGATTCAGTCATCAAGAAGATACCGCTTGGATCTTCGCTATACCATTGACGATCAAAATATTTGGCAACCGCACCATTAGCCAACATATTTTTGATTTTACATTGTGCGATTGATCCTTGAGTATCAGAGATAGCACCAAAGTAATCATCTGGAATAAAGCGCTTCACACCATCTTTTAAACGATAAGTTGCGTCATAAACCCACAATTCTTTTTCATCCAAGTAGCCTTTAAATGAAGCGCCTTCTTGAACGTTTAAGCTTGGTTTATATGGCACTGCAATACCAGCATAAGGCTTAACAAAACGTTCTTTAAATTCTTCATTAATGAATAATGCTGCCCAAACTTTGCCTGACATAACATAGAGTTTGGAAGGACCACCATTTGCATCAAGCAAAAGTTTTTCAATTGATTCAATATCAGTTACAGGTTTAGCACCTGCCTGATTCCATGGAGTTAATGGAGTGAAATTTAGCGATGCATCTCGTTCATAATCTACCATGTTATATTCATAATCATCTGATTGAAGTAGATACTTCCCTTTAAGCAATAACTCTGTTGCCATCAACAATACAGAATTATCAATTGCGTCATGGTTTCGCTTCATTACAGCGATCTGAGCAATGACCATTTTTTCCTGTTCAGATAATTGTTGACTACCAGTTGAAATAATTCCTGCTGAACGCAAGCGCTCAATTAATGCTTCATCAAAAGCTGTCGCAGGTGTGACCATGTTTTTAGGTTTGTAATATGCAGGTTGAACGAATTCTACTTTAGCTGCTCGTTTAGTATCGAATGGTTTACCAGGTTGATGAGGTGATACCAGCGGTGCTAAATCATGAACTGTGCTAATTTCTGACAATGGTACTTCATCTCGATCAAATGAAGGACGATTAGGAAATAATTTATCAATTAGCCATGTGTCCATTGGCTTGTAGTTGCTGTGAATTAATGCAAGCTCACCAACATCAAGCAATTCAAGTGGCGCGCCATTAACTGTAAAAGATTGAGGCATTTTAAAAATCCTTATACTTTTGAAAATTCAATATTGTTTAAAGTAGCTTTGGCTCGGGCTGAGTCATATTTAGATACCTCTAAATACTCCCCTGCAATTCGAACAGCTTCGATGCTAAATACACCACCAAAGTAAATCGGGATTTCAATCCCATCTGCTGCCATTTGGGTTGCTTGTTGCGCGGTAACATCTTGACCACATACAACATTCCAAGTTTTTTCATCTGTGGCATGCGTCACCACATTGGAATCAGATAAAACCAATAGATCCCCTGCTTTGTAGGCTGTTGCCGCAGTCACTTTGGCATTTGCACGGCGTAGTTTTTCAATATCTAAATTGAAAGGTCGTGTCTCGCGATTCACACTTCCTAGGTAGGTTTTATTGCTCATTTCTTAAGCCCCTTTTTTCTGGTCAGCGAATGCCTGAGCACCAGATGTAAACTTGTGAGGTTGATCTGAATTAGATGCACCACCCTGCCCACCATTCGCTTGATGACTGAATAAATGAGCAAATTGATTTGGAATATTATTTACTTTTGGTTGTTCAGTGGGTTGTTGTGTACCTGCTGAAAATTGCTTTAATTGCTGAGCTAAGAAGTTAAAAGATACGTCATCCATATCTGTATAGGACTTCTTCTCTTCAGCGCTAAATTGCTTGTTTAGAGATGTTTCCAAAACTGCAATATCATCAGCACGTTTATCAGCTTTGAACTTTTTAAGTTCATTTTGTGCTGCATCGCGCTCTTCTTCAGCTTTCTTTTGAGCGGCTTTCGCCTGTTCGAGTTCAGTCACGTTAGTGTCCTCTTTGTTGAAAGTTTTTGATTTTGGGTTGTGGTTTGCTGCTACAGCGTTGGTATTGTCATCAGCACCTAATGCACAAAACGATACTTCACGAATACGACCGCCACGAAAAACAGTTATTGGTCCTTGATGAACCTTTCCATTTACTGTGACCGATGCACCTGCTTGAATATCCTCAATTGCAGATGGCTCGATACGAACAGACATTTGCCATGGAAAACCATCGTCTGAGTCTTGAGCAACCTGAGTACCAAACTCATTACTCATCAAATCACCAGTAACCTTTAATCCTGTTTGATGATCTATGGAATGTGTGTTGATTGCACCCGCTCTTTGACTTGAACGATGTTCCAGTAATGCTGGAATACGACCTTTTAACTGCATTGAATCAAGATCAAAGATGATTCGATCCCAAAACCAATGGTCAGTAATAACTTCACCGCTATAAGCGACTCCTGAAAACGTTCTTTTCTTTTTGCCATCCTCAGCACTGTCAACACTCAGTTGCCCGAGCTGGAAACAATACTGATTAGGCTTTTCAGCTTCTGGCATTTTTCATGCTCCATTAAAAAACCGCCAATAAAGGCGGTTTTTAGGTTTAAGATTATTTAAATACTTTGAATTAAGGTTAAAAGCTTCTCTTCAAGCTCTTTAGTGTGGTTATAAAATACCGAATCATGACTTTTAAGAGCTACTGATAATGTATTGATGATTCGCAGTTTATCTTTGAGCGAATAATCTTGCTTCAGAGTGGATTTTGAGGCTAAGTAAGCTCCTAATTCGTAGCAACCTTGGTTATCCACTTTTAAAGCGTCAGTTAACAACATTCGTAGATTTGCACGATCTTCTTTAGATTCAGCAACAACCGAATCTATGTTTAATCCAGTTAAGCTCATGCCATTCTTATATAGCAATGTTGCTCCATTTTTCAAAATCAGTTTCATTTAATTCACCAATGCTTTAAGTTTATAAATAACTACCCCGCTCGCTGCTTCAATTGAAACAACTTCAAACGATAGACCTAATCCCAATAATGTGCCCTGACCTGCATTCAATTTAGCTAGATCAATACCCAAGCCTTTTGCATTCTCAATTTGAATCATGATGTTAGATTCACCTGCAATTAGCATAGGAGAGTCTAAAGTGATGACTTTACCCACTTCCATTGATGCAACTTGAGTCAAACTGGAAGATCCTGAAATGACTTCACTCGTATTTGCTGATATTGCTTGAATCTTAGACATATCCTCCTTGATCCATCGTTTAAGCACATCCTCTGCAAGATTGATTGAAGGTTGATTAAGATAGCTTGTAAGCCTGTCATCATTTCCCTGCACATAATCAATAAAAGTCTTGATTGCGCTTGGTCTAATTTCAGGATCTAAAGGAATGACTGTATCTGAAATCACTTTGAATAAATCACGGCTTGAATCTGTCATCGGTGCAAATAGATCAGCCAATCTTGACGATGCAGTCCATTCAGCTTGAACTACTTTCTTTTGCTCTAAGAGATAATCTTTATCTAAAATCGTTTCGCTGATTTTAGTGTCTACTAATTTCGACATATCCCCATAAGTCATAGGACTTGTAGACCATCCCATTTCTTGAGCAACTTCGGGCAGATCTTCATCCGATGTAATACCGTATTTCTTCGCCTGAGCTTCTGTAAGCGCAATTACAGTACATCGGCACATAAAACCCCACGGCGGGTAATACAACAGCCAAAATGGGTCATCTATGTGGCGTATGATTTTGTTTAATGCCAAATGCTCTGGTCTAACCCGACTATCATCAATAGCCGAGTACATCAAATACGGCTTTTTAGTTTTGTTTCGCTGTTGTTGCTCCCAACGCCCATGACTGTAAGCTGTCTGTATATTGGTTCTAAAAACATTACTTAAATATGATTCACTTAGAATAATGTCATTATCAGCAACGTACTTTTTAAAATCCTCAAAAGTCGTACCATCTGCAATGGCTTTATTGACTCCCTTAATCACTGTTTGAATTTGTTCAATACTCGATAAAAACCCGACCGTTGTTGCCAATTGTCGGGTCTTTAAGTCTATTGAATAAAATTCATCAGGTAATACGATCTTTCGGGATTCAGCGAATTTTAATGCTTCAAGAAAAGTAACAGGTTTCATGACTCTCTCACTTGGCAGTTACACAACCTAAAACACCAGCCGTAAACAAAGCCTGTTCTAAATTCGCTGTAAATTCTGATTGTGTTGCACCTGGTATTAACTGCATTAAATTAAAAGCCAACTCTTCAGGCGATTTACTACTTTGAATCAGCTCATTTACTTGTTTCTGATCGAGTAATTTAATCACCTCTTGAGAAGTTGTAAGCTCTTCAACTTCCATCTGATCAGCAGAAAGATTTTGCTTACCTGCTTTAAACTTGAAAGGTAGATTAGGTAATGCTTTGAATTGAGCAGATGATAGCGGTTGAGATTCAACAATATCCCCATCTTGCAAACCATACTCACGTTGAAAATATTGAGGAGTAAAATTTGCTCCAGCATTTTTTAAGTTCGTATCACGTTCAGCTTGATCTTTATTTAAAGCCTTAGGTTTTTCACCTAACATGATTTTATGCTGTTCCCATCCATTCAAATTACACAATGCATTCATTGCCGCTTGTAATGTTGGGGTTACCAAACGAATATCAGATTTTAATTTATCAGCTCTGACATTCTCATGAACCTGCCCTAATGCATAACTCCCTTTTCCATCTGTTCCACTGGTCAACGTTTGCCCTAAAATCACTTTTTGCATTTGTTGAGCTAGTGTCTTGTTAAACATCTCAAATGCAGATCCAGCAGTACCGCTTGCGCCTGAAGTACCTAAAACTTGAACATCATCTTCAGAATCAATTGATAAAACACTTTGAGCATGAGCATTAAGTAATGCTTGGTTCATATCTTCTGTTTCAGTGTCTTTACATTTACCTAAAAGGATCGGTGTTCCAAATCGTTCAAGAAATTTAGCCCAAAACTTGAATCCATTTTGTTTAAAGAAAAACAACCAATACAGCGTTGATAAAAGCGCCTTTCCAAATGGCTGCTCATAAGTTGCTTTACGGCGTGTGAGGAAGAATTTAAATACCTGATCGACTTCCTTTTCATTACCACCACCATCTTGGCGATATATCAATCTTCCATCATTTTTTGGCTCGAACCATTGCATTGGTTTTTCACCCACCCACTTGAATCCTATATAGCCATCAGCTTTTAACTCATAAACTGCCTCTTGAACTGAATATCCAAAGAACAATGCATTTAATGCGCCTGAAGCAATTTCAAAATACCATTCGTCAAATTCTGCCTTTAGCTTGATAGCTTCTGGAGTATCACTAGGTTCAATTCTGAAAGGCGTTGCAAGCAAAGCATCTATTCGCGTTTCAATGGCTTGAGCTATCTCATCATCATCAAGCAATACACTCAATCTGTGACGTGTAATACCTGCCTTTCGCAAGACCTCATCATTATCTGGTCTTCTTCCAAAATGAGTAAAAAAATTTGAAATGGCTTCTTGAGTGTAAAGACTTCCATGGGACAAAGCCTTCTTAGAATCTTTGCCCTTTTTAGACTTTGCCATAATTTTACCTTTAATAAGTTCGACTTCCTGCACCTGCAGGTTTTTTACCAATCCTTGCCTCGTTAAGCTCTGTAAATCCATCACTACAGCCATCTACTTGGTCATCGTGCGTGCCATTAGGAAAATTCCTTAATTCTTCTATTAAGGCTTTGTTCCACTCACCCTTTAACATCTTCACGTTGCCAATATTGACTTGAGCGGCAAAAGGTTGTGCACGAGTAATTTTATCCCCTGAAACCGTTTCAGCTTTTACATTGAATCCGCTGAGCATTGTGATAAAGTTTTTTGCTTGAGACTTACCTGCTTGACCAGGATCTTGAGGCAAACGAATTGCCACTGATTTACCATCCATTTGAGCAGTCTGCTTAATTGTATTCTCAACCCCATCGGGACCCCACCGACCACGAACCATATCAACAATATATATAATGTTTTCTTTAGTCTTTAACATGCGTGGACCTGCTGTCCAATCTCCCTCGTTTTCTGAGGCAGCCAAATCCCAAGCACGAACTTCTTTTATAAATTCTGCAGGAACAGCATCCACAATCTCAATTCGGTCAGGTTTAAAAAAGCCACCTGCAGGTGGTGATGGTAATTGCCGATACTGCCCAGAAAATACATAAGGTGCTGCATCTTCCATAACTCTTAAACGTTCAATCGAATGCTTAGCAGGCCACAATGCGGAACCATCATTTTGTATCGCAGGTAAACACAAGTGTTCCCACTCTTCACCATTTCCACCATCAAGTAACCAGCCTGCAAGATCAGATTCATGCAAACGCTGCATAATTACGATAATCGGCGTATCAGGTGAGTTGGTTCGTGATTCAAGCGTGTTTTGAAACCACTCAATAACGTTACTTCGAATAGTATCTGAACTAGCCTCACTAGCTTTGTGCGGATCATCAATAATGATTGCACCACCAAACTCCTTTCTGATTTTACCTGCACCAAAGCCCGTGATCGTTCCGCCTGTCCCCTGAGCATAGCAGACACCCCCAGCAACAGTACGCCAATCATCTTTAGCTTTAGAATCATCACGCAGTTTAAAATCAGGAAAGATCTTTTTATATGCTGTTTCCTGAACCAAGTTACGAGTCTGAAAAGCATTATTGGCTGCTAAAGTTGCTGAATAACTGATATGGATAAACTCACAATCTGGCACTTTACCAAAGCACCAAGCCATGAAGTTTATAACGGCTAATTCGGTCTTAGAGTAACGCGGTGGAATATTTATAATCAGCCGTTTTGTTTCACCACGAAATACCTTCATCAAAGCATCACAGATAACTCGATGATGCCAGTTGTGCATCCACTTGTATTTCCGTCGCTCTTTGAACATATAGCGTGAAAAAAAATATAAGTCCTCTTGTGCTTCAACTTGAATTGCCAATTCTCTCGCATCAGTATTCATCTAGAATCTCCTTGCGAGCCTCCTTAAACGCTTCAACTGAAACATTTTGATTCTCGGTTTTTATTGCTCCGCCATTTGCGCCTGTATGTTCTTGACGTGTGACACGACCATCAGTCTCCTGAAATGCTTGTTTAAGCAAGTTTTGTTTTAATCTCTTGTTTTTACCTGACTCGTTGTACATCTTTTGAAGTTCATTAAGACGAAATGCTTTATTTGCGATCGCTATATCTTCAATATTTTCTCGAAAATCTTTCCGCGTACGCTCAAACAAATCTTTTAATTTTTTGCTTAGATTACGTCCAGCCACTTTGGTTGGATCGTAAACTGCTACCTGTTGCCGGGTTATCTCAATATTAAAATCTTGCTTTACAGCTTCGACTACTTGTAAAGGGGTTTCAAAGCAAGCAAGAGACTGAACTATAAAGATTTTCACAGGCTCTTTAAGTGCTGCCATAAACTCACCTTCGTATAGCTACGTATAGCAAAATAGCCAAAAAAAAGAGCCTCAAGGCTCAGTTAATTAGACACGTTCCGCAGCATTTTGTTATTTCCAAGTCTGAAACAAACGGCGGGTTTTGAGCGACTGCGACCATGCGCTTAACGTCCTCACTTGCTCCCCAACGTTTGACCACTCCTATAAATTCCTCAACGTCATGACCTGCTAAGTAATGTTTAGGTAAGCCTGTATGATCGCTGTAGAGTATTTCCCCTTCCTCATCACGCTCTACACCAATGTGATACAGCTCATGCTCAATCAAAGCACAAAATTCACGATCGTTCGCACGTTCACAAAAGCTTGCATCAACTGTAATTAGATAAACAGGAACAAACCCAAACCAGTCACGCATTTGTTGCTCTTGCCGAGCTTTACGCCAACCGCCTTGGTTAAACATCACCTTTTCACATTGACCTAATACCATTCTCTTTTTAGCAACGGCGGCAGATGAAGCCCAAGCGAATGCTAAAAATGTTTCATCATCGTGTAATAGCTCTGCTATGTGGTCATGGTCGGGATTATGTAATGTACCGCCAAGCGTTAGAAAGTTGGTTACTACCCATTCTTTTAGATCCGCTGCAGGTGCCAAGCGAATCGCTTCCTCTTCCTCAGCTTGATCTATCAAGTCTGTTGGTGGAAATGGTCTGATCTGTTCCATTGAAAATATGCCTTTTCAAATTTTTAAGCCACTGACTAGAAAAATTAGCTTCGATCTGTAATGGTCCATCTTCCTGAATTTTATATCTTGGCGCAGACTCTATTCTCACAACGGTGTAACCCATATCGGCAGCAACATCGTAACGCTCCATACTCCAAGCTTTATCTTTTAGCTTGCCTTTACGACCTCCCGACCACGGTCCGCCTGAGATCTCAACTAAAATTCTATGTTCAATAAGATGGAAATCGAATCGCCAATGTTTAGTTGATTCAAATTGGAATAATTTTTCATACTTAATATTGAATACAATCAACGATTGCTCAATGTCTTCAAATGCTTCTGAATATTTTTGTGATGCCTTAGGTAATTGTCTTATTCTTGATTTAGTTTTAAGTGGCTTCTTTTTGGTTAGGCTGGTGTATTGGTTAATTTTCATAAATTTTAACCATTATAAAACCACCCAGAGGGTGGTTTTATAATTAATAAATACAGAGTTAATTAAAAACTACATCTTTCCAATCTTTAGGTTTATGTTTGTTTAGAAATTCTGCATCATTTACTCTAGGCACCGTTTCACCCCAATTAGCAGAATTATTTATTATAGATTTAAATTTTGCATTAGCAGTTTTAAAATCGACAACTTCATAATCTTTAGCTCCAAACCATGATTTATCAGGACTAGGATCCTTATTTGTTACAATCTTATTTTTATCACTTCCAGCAAAATCTAAATAATGTGTTGTTTTCTTAATAATATACTTAACACCAAATGCATTTACATTACCTGCCAAATGCCCCGTATCCCCTGCTTTACGTGTGTTTACTCCTTTGTGTTCAGTTGTTGAAACAAATTCTGGTTTATCATTCTTCATCCAAACTATCGCATGCTCCCATTCGTGACGATGTCCTCCAAAATACCCATCATCTTTAACAGCGTACAATCCAAATACACGAGCCTTATATTCAGGTTTATTCTTTGATACAACTTCGTTATAAACTATGTAAGCCTTACTTAATTGGTTAGCATAACCACAATGGCCATTTTTAGCTCCTCCTGTTCCTATGCCATGATTTGCCTTCAATTCCTTTTTGTCTGAATCAAACCAAACAGGTGATGAAGCTAAACAACCATCAGTACCGAACGCAAATACAATACGTCCTTTGTTTAGGTCTACTGGAGATGGTGGCTTATTTTCAGCATTAATTGTTAGACATGCAGCCTCATCAGCTGGACATAAGTGTGTTGGCCAATTCTCTGCAAATGAAGTTAATGGAGTCAAAAATCCAATTGCAAATAATGAGAAAATTGCTTTTTTCATGATTAATACCCTTAATTAATTTTACTAAGTTTCAAAAATAAGACTAAAAAAGCATAAAAAAAATACCTGAAATTAGGTAATATTTAAGTTTGGGTCTATATTATTCAAATAACATATAAAATTTTACTTACAATAAACATCGGATTCGCTCCCCTTGAACTTTATCAAAGTTAAATCACAATAAGTAATACCAAAAACTTATTAATTAAAATCAGGTGTACTATTCGGCTGAACTAATAGCGCATATATAAAGCACGTTCAAGCGCTCTTTTAACTTTAGTCATCTAAACCAGAAATAGGCTTAGCACCCCAACAAGCAAAACAACAGATAAGATCAAATAAGTATTCATTGTGTTAAAGCTTTTAATAAAATTCCACATAGCTATCCCCCAGAAATCGCTATGTAAATTTTAACCTTTTGTCATCTATCTGCAATATATCAATTGGTATAAAAGCAAAAAATTTTAGGCAAAAAAATACCCCGGAACGTTCATGCTTAGGGGTATATAAAACTAATGTTCGGTACCAGTCTTTCCAACTAGTCAATAAATTCACATTAGCAAGTTTCACAGCTATCCACAACATATATTTTCGTTTATTTTTTAAACAAAAAAAAATACCCACTAGATGGAGTCAGTGGGTATGCAAAAACTATTTTGGTCTCGGATAAACCGTAATACGACCAGTATAGAAAAATATACCCTTTATTTTGGGACTATGCAATCATAAATTGTATTCTTCAGACACATAGTGAAAATATCCTCTTAAGTGAGCATCCAGATCAATTCTCCAATCCCCTAATATTTCTAATGCTACCTTTTCATATTTGTCATATGTTCTTAAATAAGCTTTTCGATCAATGCTCATACATGAAATTCGATGTCGCTCTGATTGATTGTAAGCATTTTCTTTTTTCCCTTCGCATTTACAGCACTCAACATGCTTTTTATCAGTTTTTGAAAATACAAACCCTTTTCCATTACATTTGGTGCACATACCTCGTTTAAATAAAAATTGAATAAGTGCTGAACGGGCAACACCTTTTGCAGCTTCTTTAGTTGTTATCTGTTTGGTTTTAAAACCATCCTCTTTAAACTTTAAGCGAATTTCAGAAGTTAGTAGATTATGAAGTAATGCAAAGTGACGATCAGTAGGATTGATTGAACGAACTAATGCCCACAACATTGAATAAACTTCTGGTCTCATATCCTGCATCATTAGAGCAGCACTATTTGCCTTACTTCCAAATGTTGATGATCCACCTACACCGTCCTTAAATCCATCCATTGTTTTTTGTGCTAAGTCGAGCAATGTAAAATCGACTTTTGAGCGACTTGGAGTAAATAATAAACGGCGTAAATCGTGAACTATAGTCTCGTTTCGATGTTTCTCAAATTTTGCTGTTGCAGTCATAAACTCACCCTATTAACCGTCTAATTTCTTCAATCGCTTTACCGCTTTTCACCTGCTCAGTGCTATATCTAAACACTGAATAACCCAACTCTGTGGCTGAGTTATACTTTTCCATATCTGCTATGTAGCCTTTACCCCTTGTATGTCTGCCATTGCTCCAAATACCTCCCTCAACTTCAATTAAAATTTTGGTACCAGTAATGTGAAAATCAGCTCTCCATTTACGATTTTCATTAAACTGATACTCTTGTTCATATCCAATTCCATAAGCTTTGAAATGCTGAATTAATATTGCTTCTCCTTCACTTACAACATGTTCTTTTTTAATCAAATTACGGCGTTTAGGTTTCCTTCGCTTTGTCGCATAATTCTTCAAATAATCAGCAATAGAGATGCTTGACAAAATCAATCCTCCTCCCAATCTTCATATTGATCATAAAGTTCAGATTCATTTTCTTGTTGATCTCTAAAATAAGCACAGCTTGGGCATAAAAACTCTAAATGCTCAGGTTCATATCGAACATCATTAGCAATAAAGCAGTCCATGCATACTGGTATAGGTTCAAGATTCATGCTGCACCTCTTAGAACTTTCTCATGTGCAAAATTCGAAATAACCAAAGCCTTTGCCACATAAGGAGATACTGAATTTCCAACCATTCTGTTTTGCTCAGTCTTTGTTAATTTAATGGTTTGTCCTAACTCATCAATGCCATAACTAAAAATGTATGTGCTTGGAAAACCCTGCGCTTTAAATAATTCAACTGGCTGTAGCATTCTCAAACCAATATCTATGATTTGGTGCAATACACCTTTAATCATCACTAAACCAAAACGTTCTTTTGCCGTTATTGTTCTTAATGGATCACTTAGACTATTCCCATCTTTTTCATTGCCATAAAATGCTGTCAGAAATGCTTGAACTGCTGCAAAGTGACCTGCACTTGAAGTAATGGTGTGTAAGGGTTCTTTTGGATCTTGCCCAATACAACCATTTCTAAGTTTGACTAAGGTTCCAGTCACTAAGCTGTTATGGTCTTTTGCTGTAATGGTACTAACTGGATCAGTTATTTCATTTCCAACTACACCCGTGTAATGCTTTGCCAAAAATGCAGTGACTAAAGCGTGATGTCCACCTTTCACTTGAGCGCAAATTGTGCGTAATGGTTCATTTGCAGGCATACATCGAGGTGTTGATGTATTTGCAATCTCAGTCATTACCGGTGCAATTTGCATAGAACTTGAGATTACAAACGGCTCTGGATTATTAATAATATGACGTACAAGGCCAGTTGCTACACGGCGACATGTGGCGTCTGCTAAAGATTTTTTTCGGTCAAATATACTTGGACAAGGAATCGACCAATCTATGCATTCCGCAGCAGAGCGCCAAGGTTTTAATCTGCCACTTTTTACGGCAACCGAGCTTGGATCTCCATGTGTAGGTTTTGGCCAAACAATTGGTAAACTATCTCGACGAGCTACCATGAAAAACCTTTTCCGAATTGTAGGTGCTCCATAATCACATGCTCTTAATTCACGCCACTGGACCTCATATCCTTGATGACGCAAGGCATTTACAAAACTTCTGAATGTCTCACCTTTATGCTTAGGACAAGGTTTTCCATCTTCAGTGACGCGCCCCCATGTTTTAAATTCCTCAACATTTTCAAGCATGATGACTCTGGGACGTGTTTTTGCTGCCCAACGTAAAGCCACCCAAGCTAATCCTCTAATTTTCTTTTCAACAGGTTTCCCACCTTTGGCTTTAGAAAAGTGTTTACAATCCGGACTTAACCAAACCAAGCCTACTGGTTGATTACCAGTAACCTGAATTGGATCTACATCCCACACCGATTCACAATAATGCTTTGTTTCAGGGTGGTTAGCTCGATGCATCGCAAGGGCTTTTTCATCGTGATTAATCGCTATGTCCACAGGTCTACCAAATGCCTGCTCAAGCCCTGTTGAAGTACCTCCACCACCTGCGAAGTTATCAACGATTAATTCATGGGGTAGTAAATTAAAATTCATACAACTGCCCCTTTACCCTTAGGTTTAAAACCTACGTCAGCCAGGTATGATTTCCAGTTTTGACGTTCTGTTGGATCTGAAAGTTTTGCAGCAATGCGACCCGCTAAATTTTCGTATGACTCACCTGCAGAGCTGTACTTGCTCATAACTTCAGGATGGTGAGCAAGTTTGTTAGCGAACATGTACAGCTGATTAGGGGATGAAAAAACTAGGAAATCAGGATCTGAATTAATTTGCTCAGACTTCGATTTATTTCCGTATTTATGGCGATTTTTTAAAAGCCAGTCTGCAAAGTGGTAAATCATCAAGTCATCACAAAGATTATTTCCAGCATTGAATAATTCGAACGTTTTCTTTTCGCGCTCAAACCAACTTGCTTCGATAATGTCTTTCGGAATCACAGAGGGATCAGCTTGATCTAATTCCAAACGAAGTTTATTAAAACACAGCCACCCATTTTTATTTTTAGATTCATTGGGAGATTCTATTGGGAGATTCTGTGTCCCATTAACGGCACTGTTAGGCATCCCATTATTGGCACTGTTAGGTGTGCCATTAACGGAACTGTTCCAATTTTGGGACTGTTCCATTAACGGTACTGTTTCGGGTGGATTTTCACCCTTAAACTGTTCCGTTTTTGGTACAGTTTCACGCCCATAAATTCCATTTAAACGGTAAACTTTTACCTGCTTTGTTACCCCTTTTCGCTCACCTGTATCGATGATCAAACCATCCTCTACCAACTCAGCGATGATTTTTAAAACTGTTTTTCGTTCAATTTGGGTGTCGACTTCAAGGCGTTTCATGCTTGGATAACACACATGATCTTCACCTGCGCGATCTGCAAGGGAAAGTAAAACGAGACGCTTCAATGGTTTTCTACACCCGCCTTTACGTTCTTTGAGCTCAATTTTCCAAGCCCAAATCGTTGCATCTAGGCTCATAAATCCCCCCGTTCAGGTGCATATTTTGTACCTTTTGACGAGTTGCAGGACTTACACATAGTCTGAAGGTTGTCAAAACTCGAATCTCCACCCTTAATTTCAGGTTTAATGTGATCAAGAGTTAGATTTTTTTGTGAACCGCAAGTTACGCATTTGAACCCATCGCGTTCATAAACCTGCAGTCGAAGTTTTATGCCAATTTTTTTCTTGGTGTATCCTACAAATGTTTTTTGAGCTTCTGGCCAAGAAATAAATTGACCATACTGAGCCTTATGAACAACATTAAGAATTAAATCCGCACAGGTATTGCAAAGAACCACTTCAGGATTAATTTTGCTGTAATAATCTACTGCGTAATCTTCTTGGCAATATTGGCAAATTTCATAATTTTCATTCATGAGTCACCGCCTTTAGGTTTAAGTAAGAACCCACTTTTTCACCTGCCTGCTTTAATTCAAGTAACATGTCTTTAATTCCAAACTGATTAGCTCGACTTATCAAATGAGCTACTGTTGCTGAATCAAGATGTAAAAATGCGACATTCAATCCTTTGGATGCTAATGCCTCAGTAATTGATTCGAGTTCTGATTTAGTGGCTTCACTAATAAAATCGGTTACATCGTTCAAATCTATATCTATTTCCACATCAACATTTTTATACGAAGTCGTCATGCTTCACCCACCTCGTCAGTCATCTGAATGAAACGACCAAACATTAAAATTTTGCCAGCAAGCAATAAACTCGAGATAATTTCACCAGCCTGATAAATGGTTATACGGTGCTCTGTCGTAAGAATTTCTATGAACTCATCTCGTGTTACTGCAGCATTTGATTCATCACGCTTAATTTTGCGTAAATTTGCACGGCGAACATCTAAAATCACATTTAATGATTTCAAAGCAGGCTCATACCATGATTGAGTCCACTGGATCTGTTTATGCTCAGGTGCCTTTTGGAAGTATTGATTTGTAGTCATGAAACCTCCGCGAGAGCTTGTTCGGCTTCGGTTAAGCGGCGTTTGGCTTGGATTTCTGCTGTTGTTGCAGGGCGAATCTCATTAACATCGACCATCTCACCATCTTCGGCATATGGTTCCCCTATGTAACAACAACCAAAAACTGACTCGCTATAGATTGCAAAACAATAGAGCGTGTCATCATCCCCTGATTTTTTTACAATGAAGTCACCCATTTCATAATTTGAGTCAAAGTTGTCTATTTGATTCTGCTGTGCTAAATTCGTTTTCATATTCAATCCTTGCAAGTGTTTGAATTACAAAAAGCCTGATCCACGAAATCAGGCTTTTTCTATTTCTGCACCTGATGTAAATTTTTTCATTTGCTTAAGTGCCGCTTGGTCTACAGCAGTCGCCAATTCAATTAAATTCTGTGTGAGTTGGTGTATTTCTTCATATTCTTGAGGTGTTACCACACCATCTTCATAGGCGTCATAAACAACTTTGTTTGCTTTTCCTGATTTGATGTTGTGTTGCATCATTGCTTCAAAGATAGAAAGCTCATGATGTTTACTTCGATCACACTCAACAGGTAGCAATGCATAACCAAGCTCATGCGCCCAAATTTTTAACAATGCTGGGTTTTGCGTGTAATACAGAATTGCTTCTAATTTTTTGATGCTTGGTAAGTGATTCGGCATATTGATATTTGCGTAATTGCAAACTGTGTTATGCGAATCCCCTATTACTTGGGCAATGTCTTTAGGAGTAAAACCAGGTGTTTTACTTATCATTTGCCAAATAGCGTTTTGAGCTTCTCGGCTTAAATTGATTTCCATATGTGAATCCTTTTAATCATTCACGTTTAATTTTTATGAACAAAAATAGATACTTTGTTCATGTTGTTTCCTAAGCTGTCTCAGTCTTTCCAAGAAAGAAGTCGAATATGCTTTTGTGAGTTAATTTTTTTTCACTTGCATCAACCATTTTTTGGATGGTTTCCATACTTGGTTTTTTTCGGCCATGGATAAGATGTGATTCCATGTATCCATAGGAAATTTTTGTGGTTTCACAAAATTGAATGCGTTGATCTTTATCAAGTCCACGCCAGAAATCGTAAAGGGTCACCATAAATACACCTGAAAGGTAAATTAAATATAAATATACCCACAAGGTAAACAAAAAACAACCTCTCAGGGTATTTATTTTTTCTACCTGATAGGTAAATTACTAACATCTGAATAAAGGTGAACTTTAAAATGACTGAATTGAAGACAATTCATGAAATTAGACTTGGTAATACTAGAAAGCTAATGAAGGAATCTGGCCTAAATCGGACTGAGTTCGCTGAAAAAATTGACATGTCATACAATTTGTTAAGCCAATATGTTGGTAAAAACCCAACCAAGAATATTGGTGACGATACTGTTGAGAAGATTGAGAAGGCTTTTAATAAACCTAAAGGGTATCTCGACCAATCAGATAGCGAATCCATACAGAATTTAGGAAGCTTTAATAAACTTGATATTGAAGCATTTAAAAAACAACACAACATTACTGATAATGCTGATGCTGTTAGATTTTCTAATACTACTGAAATGCTACTTCCTACCCGAAAAAGATGGGTTCCAGTTAAGGCTTATAGCAAGATGGGAATGGATGGCTTTTTCACCGATATGGGTTATGAGGGTAATGGTGGCGATGGTTACATCCCTACTCGGTCTGGTAGTGATAAATCATATGGAATAAAAGGCACAGGTGATTCTATGTATCCTGCAATCCGTAATGGGTGGTATGTAGTTTGTGATCCAGATGCAGAATTAACCCCAACTGAATTTGTTCAAGTTTGCTTAAAAGATGGCCGTTGTACGATTAAGGAATTGATTGGTATTAATAACAATGTCCTAAATTTACTTGCTGTAAATGGTGGAGAAAGAATTACATTTGATATGGATGATGTGGAAAGCATCACTGCAATAACTGAAATAATCCCACCAAGTCAACATAAACAGGAACACCCTGATTCCATGTAATGAAAAGAGGATACTATGATCGCAACACTAAATAAGTCTAAAACTGCGCTAACAATTAATCGTCAAGAGTTTAAATTAGCTTTAGGTAAAATAGGTGCTGGAATTGACAAACAAATAGTCTCACTTAAAAAAGCCAAGCAAAGCTATGATCCTTCTGATATGGCGCGAGAAGTGATTGCTGAAGCTAATATTTTTGAAGCGATTATTGAAGGTTTTAATGAGGCTGAAGAAACAAACTTAAAGCTGACTGATATTACTAATCTTGACGTTGCACAAGGATGGGTAGATGAATTTTTAGAAAAGTATGCTGAAACACAATAACATATTCAAATTATTAAAAAAATACCCACCTCGTGTGGGTTTTTTATTATCTATTAAATAATAATTACAAAAAATACACCTACAAAGTATAAAAATGTTTTAAATATTTTACCTGCAAGGTATTTACTTTATTTTACCTTGTGGGTATATTTTACCTCATACACAAATAAAAAAGCGCACCGACCTCGAAATCAAATGCGCTTTTTCAATACAACAGGTGAATTATGAACACAAAACCAAATTCAATCAATCCCATTGTTACACATCGTACACAGCCTATGGGTTTTCTTAAAGTCGCTGCAATAAGTGGTTTAGTCACTGTTGGTGCTGTTGGTCTTGCGTACGACCAGAAAACGACTGAATACAAGCCACCAGTACCCATCCCAAATGTTACACCCTCTACTTACACCGTTGATGCTTTAAAGCTCACTTCTGAAACTTCAGGGAAAGCAGTTATCAAACTTGATAGCTTTCTAGTTTTAGTCAGCTTTGATTTTGAGACACATCCTGATAGTTACGGCGTACCAGGTTCTGAATTTACAGCCGTTGATATTACAAATTTGGCGGTTGAAAAAATTACAGATGTGAACGGTAACGATTGGAATGATTTCACCGATTACAACGATCACAGAAATATCAATCAGATGATTGTTGGTTATATCGAACGTAATCGATTGGTGGAGGCAGTTCAATGAAAACTTCTACTCAAAATTTCTCAGAATTTCAAGGCAGTGAAAACGGTTTATTCCGTATGCGTCTTGGTCAATCAATCTATGTGCAAAAAGGATCTGATGTTTACTGGGTGAATAGATCAGGTGTTTTGATTTTAGTTTCAGAAGAAACCCACGTAACGAAACCTTGGATTCGTGAAAATTTCGAACGTGAACGCAAATTCCAAAAGCGTAAAGCTAAAGCAGAATTGTTTAACCAACCTTGCTTTAAGCGCACACCGTATTCCGCTAATCAACGTATTGCTTACAACAATACGAAATATAATTAAGGGGTTACATCATGGCTCTAAATATTATTTTCCCAGACCAACCTTTAACAGTTTCTTCGATTATTTTTTACTTATATACAGATCCTGGTTTAGGTAAGAGCTCTATAGCTCATACGGCTGATAAACCTGTTGTGTTTGATTTCGATAAAGGTCAGCACCGTGTAAATGCCAAATTACGCAGAGGTGCGATTGTTCCTGTTCCTCAGTGGTCTGATGTCTCTTTTATGGATGAAAAGGATTTAGCCCCTTTTAATACAATTATTTGTGACACTGTTGGTGCAATGCTCGACTGCATAAAAACTCATTTAAGTAATAACAAGGAGAACTTGCAACGAGACGGAAATCTGACTCTAAAAGCTCAAGGTTTGGCTAATAATTTATTTATGCAAACCGTAAATAAATGGATCTCCTTTGGTAAAGATGTTGTGTTTATTGCACATGCTACAGAAGAAGAATCAGGCAAGGAAAAACTGAAGGTTTTCCGACCTGATTTAGGTGGTAAAAACAGAAACATGCTTTACCGCATGGCTGACATGATGGGTTATATGCATGCCACAACAGATGCAGAAGGTAAAATGGATCGAATTATTTACTTCAATCCAAGCCCTACACATCATGCAAAAAATTCAGGTTATCTTGGGGTTAAAACTCAAAAACCAAATGGAATGACTGAGAACTCAGGGCAAGTATTTGTTCCAGATCTTGAATTTAATGGATTATTCCTAGCTTCATTAATTAAAGAAGCAAAAGACTATATCAACTCAATGACACCTGAACAGCAAGCAGAAGTAAAAGCAATTGGTGAGTTGGAGAATTTCCAACAGTGTTGCACAGAAGCTAATCATTCAGGTGACTTAAATCAATTAACCGAGTCGATAGATTCAGATCATAAATACAAAACTCAAATGTGGCATGCAGTTCAAATTCGTGGTCGTGAACTCAAATGCACTTTTGATAAAGAAAATACAAAGCGTTGGTATAACCCGCCTGATTTTAAAGGGATTAGTGATCAGCAAAGAGATGATTTGCAAGCTTTCATTGATGAAAGAGGTCTTGATGTTAAAACAGTTTGTGAATATCTAGGAATTGACGCACTTACGCAAATTGAGGCAAACAAACTTGATGCTGTTAAAGCTGAAATAGATGAATTGGCTAAAAAAGGTGTTACGGCATGATTGCATTGATTTTAGACACTGAAACCAACAGCTTAAACGGTTATCCAATTGAAATTGCTCATGTACCCTGCTCATTTGAGCAGGGAGTTTTTGAAATTCATCAAAAATCAGCTTTTGATGAATATTTTTCTTGCCCTGAGCCTATCGAACTTGGTTCATTAGCAACTCATCATATTCTTGAGTCTGATATAGCGGACAAGCCGAGTTATGAGGTTTTCCGCTTACCTGAAAATACTGTTTATTTGATTGGCCACAATATTGATTACGACATTCAAGCAATCAAATTGTGTGATTCTTCAATCAATGTAAAAGGCATTTGCACATTAGCTTTGGCGCGTATGGTTTGGGATGAATTAGAAACTCATAACCTTACAGCTTTGTATTACCACGTGATGAGCGGAAATTTAGAAACTGCTCGTAAGCATTTGAGAAATGCACATAACGCGCGCTGGGATATTTATTTCACTGGCGTGATTCTACAAGTAATTGTCGAAAAGCTTGCAATTAAAGACATGAATTCACTTTATCAAATGTCTGAAATTGCCCGAATTCCCAAGCGCATTAACTTTGGTAAACATAGAGGTGAGCTAATTGATGAGCTTCCTGATTCATATATTGCTTGGCTTCTCAAACAACCCGATTTAGATCCATACCTAACTAAAGCTTTAAAAGGACAAAAATAATGCATACTTTTAATGGTGTTGAGGCAATTTCTGCTTTGCAATCAGGCAAAACTGTTTTATGTCGTCATATCGGTGGATTGCTTGATTTTGATGAGCTAAATCAATTCCCTGCTACTGTATTTTTTACAAATGATCATGAGTTCTGTATCAAACGTGAAACTTTAACATTGGCAGATATTAAATTTACAAAGCCTGTTCAACCGCATGATTTAGAGTTTGGGCAAGAAATTTTTATTGTGATGCCAACTTGTATCTTGCGTACAAAATACGATCCTGAGCATGGTGATATATGTTTGAGTGTAGCAAATGGATTTGCTCAGTTGGACGAAGAAAATGCGAAATTACAGCTGCAGGCATTTGGTAAAACTTTTGGCTATATTATTACGGAAATTGAAGTTAAAGACGGTTACAGTGAAAAGCCCAAAAAAGCAAGAAATACTAAGAAATCTGTTGAGCAAGAATCTTCTCAAGTAGTTGAGAAAAAGCCAGTTATATCAATAGAATCAGAATTACAGCTCTACTTAGATGGCTTGCGTGCCTGCACTACTTTGGCTGAGATTGAAACTACTTTATTTAATGTTGATAAAGTGGGTTTTTCAGCTGAACAAATGCTTGAAATTACGATGACTAAGGAGAGAAAAATAGCTGAGTTTAATCAACCAAAAGCTATTGAGTCTCAAGAAAATATATCCATCTCTGAAGATCCAATTACTTCAGAAGATAACTCACCTACATTACATCCGCATCAATCAGTAGTAGATGAGTTGATGGAACGTTTAAAAATCGTCAAAACTCCAACAGAAGCTAATGCTCTCTATAAATACACAGTTCACTGGACCGAGGAAGAGCGTAAGCCAGTTATGAGCGCCATCCATAAACGTTTAGCTGAATTCAACCCACCTGAAAAATCACAATCATCTTTGATGGTTCGTATTCAAGAATCAAAGACATTGATTGATCTTGCAAAGCTTGAAGAGGAAATAATCCAGTGCGACCCGGCTATACATGAGCGTTTATTCAGTTATGCAAATCAAAGACGTACTGAATTGACTCTTAACAATGAATATCCATGGGAAGAGCAAAAATGAAAAAAAGAATAAAAGCTCATCCATTAATGAGTGAAGCCTTTTTAATTTGGCTCACAAAAATTGGGTATAGAGGTGTTTCAGGAGTTGAAGGAATTTCGTTTTATTGCTCTGTAGCTAATAACTATTTCCCAAGAAATGTAATGATTTTTTCAAACGGTCGCATGAATAAACCTGCCATCAAACTGTTTGAAGAATTTAAAAAATATGACCCTTTTAATGAGGTGGCGTGATGGATATTAAAGGTTTTGATATTGAAGGCTCTGTTGATGAAATTGCAGAGCAATTATTCAAGCAAATGATTGGACCTATCTTTAATCACTTAGCCAAAACAGATCCAGAGTTAGCAGTTGAATTTGGTTATTGCATTGCTGGTAATGGAATCGCTTGTTACATGAACAGTCTTGATGATGTTGCTCAGGCAGAAAAGTTAATTATCGAATCTACACAATCTATGGCTGCTGATATTAAGCGACATAGAAATAAAGTTTGCTAAACAGATTAAATAATTCGAGCAAAAATCTGCGCATTATCATCAAAAAAATGGGATTTTGCGCAAATAAATGCACATAGGTGATGAGATGGAAATTAGTAAAGAAAGAGAGGCTTTTGAGGCTGAATTCTCAAAAATTAAAAGCGATATAGCTTTTTGGCTACACACGTGGGATGAAGAAATGCAGGGTTATAACCACCCCGTAATGTGTTGGTTTTGGTACATGTGGCAAGCCAAAAAACAAGCCACCCCTGAAGGGTTTGTTTTGGTGCGTAAAGAATTGCCTGAAGAAATCGCTGAATCTATGGCTTTAGAGCGTGTTGAAAAACCTGTAACTGAAACTGATCCTACTTGGATTAAAATTTCAGAAGATGCATATAAAGGGCGAATTCGAAGCAAAAAATGGGAATTGTGGCGTGATTACAAAGCAATGGTCGAAGCACAGGAGAAAAGTCATGACTGAAAAACCACCTTTAAAGGCTCAAGACTGCCCTGTTCAAATGCCTGTATCTTATTTTGGTGCTACCTATCAAGACTCCCAATGTATTGATGGCTATCTATGGGACTTAGATAGTGGGGATGGTGAATATCTAACAAGTGGTGGCGATATTCCCTGCCCATTCTGCAATCCAGATGATCATCTGAATTACATGAAAAACAATGATGAAGATTTAGTTGTATGTGAAGTTTGCTCAACTGAATTAAGTCAATTTCATTGGTCTGAAACAAATAAACCCTCAGTTAAGTTATATGGATTTTGCACTAAATGTGATTGTAATCAATGGGGTGTAATGAAAGAAGAAAAGGAGGAAGGTTGATGGGTGCAGCTAAAAAAATTGAAGATCCATTTGATACTCTTTTCTTACTTCAAATGAAGTTTAGAAAACCTGTAGTTACTTTAGAAGAATTACTTCCTGAGTATCTTCCGCACCTGTCATTATTACAGGCAAACAAGCGAGCAAATAAATGTGATCTGCCTTTTCCAGTATTTAAACCAGATGGAAAATATTCTCCCTGGTGCGCTCACTTAAATGATGTTGCAATATGGTTGACAGTAGCTCAACAAGAGGCTAAAAAAGATTGGAGCGCAATGCATAGTTAAAATGCTAAGTTATTGATTAATTAATTGGATGGTTGCACCCTATTTGCACCTTGCACCATCCAAAAATCAATAAATACTTAATATTTATAATAATTCATAATATATCTATCCCACCTGCCATAGGGGCAACAATTAAATTATTTGACAGTTGATAGGGACCAATATACATATATATTCATACATTTTTAGACCTTCATAGTATACTGCATCTGCCATAGTGGCTCATCATTTTCTGAGTATGTTTTCTGCGATATGAAAAAATTAGTTCGACATCACGCTTTTATTAAATCTTTCAGCGTGTTAGCTCTTTCTTTAAGTCTAATTGCTTGTGGTAAAGGTTCATGGTTTGCCAATGAAGATGATGAGCAGTTAAAACAGGAACAAATTAAAAAGCTGATTCCAAATCGTGTTAGTCAACGTGACTCTTGGGCAAAAGATATTTTTGATATTTCAAACGAATTAAAGATTCCGACCAACAAAGAAAATGTCTGTACGATCATTGCTGTCGTCGATCAAGAGTCCAACTTTGTCGCCAACCCTGTAGTTCCAGGTTTAGGTGATAAAGCAGTCAAAGAAGTGACCACTCGACTCAATGAAAAATTTGAAGATAAATTAGGTTCAACCATTGGTGGTACAGTCGCATCATACTTTGAAAATGTTTTAAAAAATCAACCATCACCTGATGACAACTATTTAAAACAAATGAGCCGTGTGCGTACAGAAAAAGATTTGGATGTGCTTTATCGTGAAATATTTGACTATATGGCAAAGCATTATCATGTCAGTGCCCTGACCGGTGCTGCCAAATTCGTGGGTCAAGATATTGCCGAAAAAATGAACCCGATCACTACACTGGGATCTATGCAAGTACATATCAATTATGCCAAAGCACACAAGCGCAGCAGCATGAATGTTAATGAGTTACGTGACGATCTTTACACGGAATTTGGTGGTTTGTATTACGGGATTCATCGCTTGATGATGTATCCTGCAAACTATGACAAGCCAATCTATCGTTTTGCAGACTACAACTCAGGGATGTATTCTAGTCGTAATGCTGCCTTTCAAAAAATGATTGATAAGTTGACTAAAGCCGACTTGGCACTGGATGGTGATCTCTTATCATATGATAAAAATGGTGATCCTCGCCCTGCCATCACAGATACAGAAAAAGCACTGACTGCATTATTTGCTCAAAATAATATTCTAGTGACACCAAGACAGCTTCGTAATGACCTCAAGCAAGAGAAAGAACAAGATTTTGAAAAAACCCAAACCTATATCGCTGTTTCTAAACTATATAAAAATCAAACAGGCAAAGAACCAATATATGCCATAATGCCTGAAGTCATTATTTCTGGACCAAAATTGAGTCGTGACTACAACACAAATTGGTATGCGAGCCGCGTAAACGGACGATATGAAACATGTATGCACCGAGCAAAACGTATAAAAATTTAGCTTTATTTGATTTTGATGGAACCCTGTGTAAAAAAGACAGTTTTACAGGGTTTATTTTCTATGCTCTATCCAAAAGGCATATTGTCAAACAAGGCATCAAAATCTTACCTTGGATCCAAGCCTATTATTTAAATATCTACCCAGCGCATGCAATGCGTATAAAGTTGTTTAACGCCATGTTTAAACATGCTGATGCCAATGAGATTTTAGATATCGCCGATGAATATGCTTATCGTCTCATGGGACAATTAGATCCTATCCTTTATCAACAATTGCTCAAACATCAAAATAATGGTGATGATGTCGTTTTAGTCTCTGCTTCTGTCGACATTTATTTAGAGGTCATTTGCCAATTATTAAAAATTGATTTGATTTGTACTGAGACTGAGATTCTTGAGGGAAAATTTACAGGTCATTATGCGACACCAGATTGTAGTTGTGAACAAAAACGTTTGAGAGTTTTAGAAAAATACAATTTAGCGCATTATCAAAAAGTCTTTGCTTATGGAAATAGTGAAGAGGATCTCGACATGCTCAATTTAGCTGATTTTAAATATATGGTTGGTAAAGATCAGTTGCTCCCAAACATTGAAGATGAAAAGAAATTAGCTTGAAAGCTAATATTTTAAATGTGAGCTCATTATGTCGTATATTTATGTCATCACATCATTGACGCAATTCTATCGCTACATTCAGCCTGAATTAGAAAAATATAACATTGAAATGATGATGGAGTACTTTGATTCCAATCAGCAAATTCAAATCAAAGTGATCACAACTGAAAGTCTAAAAACACAACTTTTGGAGTATGATCATCAAAATCTGGGCTTCTATTTTTTAGATAAAGAACAAAAAATCAATAAACACCAAATCTATGATGATGAATATTGTATTTACGCTATTGAAGGACAAGGTGGAAGAGAAACTGAGAATGCTCTAGAAAAAATAACCTTAAGAATGATTTCAAAAACACCTGATAAAAATATAAAACGCTTTTTTAGTGCGATTAAACGCAAATTAAATCAAGATGAGAATTTTGCCCAAGGCATACAAGGTGGTTCTCGCTTACACCAACAGCATTATTATTTAAAATCGTATGTAGGGGAAAAAGTATTTAAATCAGATTTTTTATAATGATAAAGCTCCAGCATTAATACCCAAATAAAAACCCCGCCTTAGCGAGGTCTTATCTGTAAAACTTTAGAAATCAATAAATCGACATATGGTTACGATGTATCATTTCCAACGAACGTGCTTCACCTAATACTTGGTAAACCTTGTCAGAAGCCAGACCTTTGACAATTTCAGCAGAACGAGAACTGAAATTTACTCGCCCAACAGCAACTCGATGACCATGCTGATCGACACACTCAACCACATCACCACGCTCAAAATGCCCTTCAACTGCTTTTACACCAACAGGCAATAAACTACGGTGATTTTCTTTAATGGCTTTAACAGCACCATCATCCAGCACCAAACGCCCTGCTGTTTGTAAATGCGCAGCAAGCCACTGTTGATGAGCTGTTAGACGATCATCATCGGTGATAAACAGTGTACCCAGTAATTCACCCGCCATTAAACGCGCCAATACATGGTCGCTCTCACCACTTGCGATCAGCGTTGGACAGCCTGACTTCGCGGCCAAACGAGCAGCACGAACTTTGGTCAACATACCACCACGACCAAACTTACCGCCACCGCCAGCCATATCAAATAAAGTTTCATCCATTGCGCGAACGGTATGGAACAATTTTGCATTGGGATTGGAACGAGGGTCTGAATCAAACATACCTTGCTGATCAGTCAAAATAATCAGTAAATCTGCATGCACTTGACCCGCAACCATAGCAGCAAGCGTGTCATTGTCACCAAAACGAATTTCGTCGGTGGATACCGTATCATTTTCATTAATGACAGGAATTACCTTCCAATCAATTAGATTCTGCAAGGCATCACATGAGTTTAAGTAACGGCGACGATCTGCAAGATCATCGTGTGTTAACAAGACTTGTGCTGTTTGAATCGAATGTTTCTCTAATACACTTGACCAAGTATGGATTAAGCCCATTTGCCCAATGGCAGCACAAGCTTGTAGACTGGGTAGATCGGTGGGTCGATTCTCTAGCTTCATGCGAACCATCCCTTCAGCCACAGCACCAGAAGACACCAGAATAATCTCATGTCCGGCATTGTGTAGATCTGCAATTTGTTTCGCCCAATGCGAAATTGCATCCAAATCTAAACCTTGCCCATTTGCTGTGAGTAAAGATGATCCGATTTTAACAACGATACGTTTTAAAGCCTTGAGCTGACGTTGCCCATCTACCACTTCTATCATCTTATCCTCGGTCTTTCTTTTCTAAGCGGATACCCGAATATTTGGATATCTTTAGAAATTAGCGTACGTAGTACACTTCCATTTCGCCATCGTCACCATCGTCGTCTTCATCATCATCACCCAAAATACCAGCAAGACGTTGTTGACGGCGCATTTCACGATAAGCTTCTTTTGCAGCAATCGTTTGTTCACGTGTTTCAGCTTCAAGCTGATCACGGAATACTTTCATTTTCGCTGCATACTCTGGATCTTCTTCTTCCAACTCACGTTGTTGTTCGATTTGATCCATGAGGTAATACACAACAGGTTTTGTTCCCTCTTCAAGCAAGCCTGAAGTTTTAAATACAGGACCATCCCATTGTAATTCTTCAAGAATATGATTACACCATTCTTCTTGAGTATCATCATTTAATTGATCAAGTTTGTTTAAAACAAGCACAATCGGTAATTGAGCCAAAGTTGGCGAGAATTTTTTCAATTCTTCCATAATGGCTTTGGCATTGTATGCCGGATCTGAACCGTCAATCGGTTGCACATCAACAATATGCAAAAGAATACGCGTTCGCGCCAAATGTTTAAGGAAACGAATACCAAGACCAGCACCTTCAGCGGCGCCTTCAATCAGCCCAGGAATATCCGCCATAACAAATGAACGATGACGATCCGCATCAACCACACCTAAGTTGGGAACCATTGTGGTAAATGGGTAATCCGCTACTTTAGGTTTTGCTGCGGAAACAGCACGAATAAAGGTTGATTTACCTGCATTCGGCATCCCCAATAAACCGACATCAGCGAGAACTTTAAGCTCAAGGCGAATCTCACGATACTCACCTTTGATCCCATGTGTACATTTACGTGGAGAACGGTTGGTCGATGATTTAAAATGGGTATTGCCCAAACCACCATCACCACCGTGTGCAACTAAAACTTTTTGACCATCTTCAACAAGGTCACCAATAATATCGCCAGACTCTGTATCTACAATGGTGGTTCCCACAGGAACTTTCAGAACAACTGATTCACCACCACGACCAGCACAGTTTGCGCCAGCACCGTTTTTACCACGTTCAGCGCGAAATTTACGGGTATAACGATAATCGACTAAGGTACTGGTATCGTCGTCAGCTTGAATATATACGCTGCCACCACGACCACCATCCCCACCATCTGGACCACCAAATGGTACAAATTTTTCACGGCGAAAACTGGCTACGCCATTGCCACCGTCGCCAGCCTCTACGGTAATGACTGCTTCATCAACAAAGCGCATGCTGCCAATCCTCTAAAATCTTTAAAACCGCATATTCTGCCATATTTTGAAAAATTTCTCGAATAGTATTATTCAACTGAGCATGAATTTTGTTAAACATTTTTTATAATTCATCCAATAAAACTGCCTTTGCTGATATTTTGATTGTTTTTCAGTCAGATATTTTTTTATAATAGGTAAGCTAAAAAATGTCTATGTCTCACTAACAAAAAAACATAGTCGTAAATTTATAAATTTACTTTTTTTAAATCAATACTTTTTATTTTGATCAAATGTTTGATCTAAAGGATGCTCTATATTGTCAATTGTCCAAATCAGTGCTGCGCTTGGACCCGCAGAATGTGAACTTGCAGTTAAATACACTTTGCAAGAAATGCAAAAAGAAGCCCAAAAGCAAAAAATTCAATTCGAAGTGATAGAAAGTAATACTACTCCGCACGGCTATTCATCCGTGATCTGTAATATTAATGACAGCCACCAAAATTGGCTGAACTCTTGGTTAGGAACGATTCAATGGACATTTCACAGTCCAATTCGTCCACATCACAAACGTAAAAATTGGTTTGTAGGTATTAGCCAATTTCAAAGCCCTACGCAACTTCCTGCGGATGATACGATTGTTTTCCAAGCCTGTCGGGCATCTGGTGCTGGCGGGCAACACGTCAACACCACTGACTCCGCTATTCATGCAACCCATACTGCCACAGGAATCAGCGTTAAAGTTATGTCTGAACGCAGTCAACATGCCAATAAGCGTTTAGCAAAAGAGTTAATTGCACTCAAATTACAACAACAGATGGAGAGCCAACAAGCCCATCAGAAACACGCTCAACATTTACAACACACGTTGATTGAGCGAGGTAATGCAGTAAAAAGCTTTAAAAGATAAATCAGATATACGCATGTTGTCGTTAAATGTGAGTAGCGTGAATGTCTAACATCAGTTTGAATTTAAATTTTATAAGAAATGAAGGATGCTTCAACACAGACATTAAAAAAGGAAGCCTCAGCTCACTGCTGTCCCATAGTTTGCTTTAAATAAAAAAACCTGAGTCCTAACAGTTAAAATATGAGTGCAAACAAACACTTTAACGACCAGGATTCAGGTTTTGTCACATCAGAATACCGTATTTCATGAGCTAATTAAACCTGTTGTGCGACAGGATTTTGAACAACTTGCTAAAGTACACCATGTTGGACAGAAATTTAGAGCGGCTTCCCGGTGGGATCAGTTTATTGCCATATTGATGTCTCAATTCTCTTGTAGGCAAAGTCTGAGAGATATTCAATCCAATTTGGAGTGCCAACAGGAAAAGCTGAGTCATCTCGGAGCAAAGTCTATTCCCCGAAGCACGCTGGCACGAATCAATGAGCAGCAGCCTGCTGCCTTGTATCAACAGCTATTTTACAAGTTGCTTAAATACTATGAACACTCAAAAGTAGCTCATAAATTTCGCTTTAAGAATCCCTTGTATTCCTTGGATGCCAGTCATATTGACCTGTCGCTTTCTTTATGTGAATGGGCCAAAGTTCACGACTCAAAAGCCAGCATGAAACTCAGTATAGGATTGAATCACAGCAATGATATTCCTGAGTTTGTTGCAGTTGAAAATGGCAAAGAAAATGACATGGTACAAGGCCGCAAATTCCAGTTTCCTGCTGGCAGCATTGTAGTTTTTGATAAAGGCTATGTCGATTACCAATGGTATGCAAATCTGACTGCTCAA
The DNA here is from genome assembly GCF_019702905.1 of Acinetobacter sp. Tol 5. NCBI lineage: Bacteria > Pseudomonadati > Pseudomonadota > Gammaproteobacteria > Moraxellales > Moraxellaceae > Acinetobacter > Acinetobacter sp. Tol 5. The sequence goes on from NZ_AP024708.1 coordinate 3,149,078, forward strand.
AACATTGGATTTGTCACACGTTTTAGGCCTAAATCTGTGTATCAGGTGATCCAGCAACATCCAGTGCTTGAATCCAAAGGTATTCTAAAAGATGAAACCATTCAGCTGAATAGCGCACATGCCCTAAAAAGAAAAGCCCCAGTGTTAAGAAGAATTGAATATAGAGATCAGCAAAGTGGCAAGCACTTTAGCTTTCTCAGCAATAACTTTCATTTAGCCGCCTCCACCATTGCGGCGATTTATAAAGATCGTTGGAAAGTTGAGCTGTTCTTTAAGGCGATTAAGCAGAATCTCAAATTAAAAGCGTTTCTAGGCCGCAGCAGGAACGCAATTCAGACACAAATCTGGATTGCGATGATCGCCTATTTATTGGTGAGTTTCGCTCGACATTTAGGAAAAACAGGTTGGACAGTTCAACGTTTACTCAGAATAATTCAAGTGAATTTGTTTGAAAGAAGAACTTTAAAAGCTTTATTTTCACCCGATAAAATACCCATAAAACAAGAGGAAGCTCAAATGAGCTTCCTCTTGTGAAAAATTGTGGGACAGCAATGGCCTCAGCTTCCTTTAATACTTTCATTGAATACTTTTAAAACTTAAGCATGTACTTCAGTTTTTTCCTCAAGCATCTTACGATCAACTTCTTCAGGATTGTTCAATGCATCATTGAGTTTTTCAACATCAAGCTTATCCACCCATTTTGCAACGACGATAGTTGCCAAAGAGTTACCCACCAAGTTAGTCAATGCACGTGCTTCAGACATGAAACGGTCAATACCTAAAATCAAAGCCAAACCAGCGACTGGGATATTGCCTACAGCAGCCAAAGTTGCTGCCATTACAATAAAGCCTGAACCAGTTACACCTGCTGCACCTTTCGACGAAATCAACAAGACCGCAAGCAAGGTAATTTCATGCCAAATATCCAGTTGAGTATTGGTTGCTTGTGCAATAAAGATTGCCGCCATAGTCAAATAAATAGAGGTACCATCAAGATTAAATGAATAACCTGTTGGAATGACCAAGCCAACCACAGACTTTTCACAGCCAGCAATTTCAAGCTTTTTCAACATTCGAGGCAATACGGATTCAGAAGACGATGTACCCAATACAATCAATAACTCTTCACGAATCATACGGATCATTTTTAAAATACTAAATCCGCAGAACCGGCTGATTGAACCCAAGATAATGAAAATGAACAATAAACAGGTGATATAGAAGCACAAAATAAGTTGTGCCAGTTGCGCTAAGCTACCAATACCATACTTACCGATGGTAAATGCCATCGCACCAAAGGCACCGATTGGCGCAAGTTTCATAATCATATTCACGATGTTAAAGAACACATGCGAAATTTGATCAATCAATCTTAGAACAGGTTTACCTGCATCTCCTAACTTATGTAAAGCAAAGCCAAACAGTAATGCAAATAAAAGAACTTGTAGAATTTCGCCTTCAGCAAATGCACCGACAACCGTATTAGGAATAATGTGCATAAAGAAATCAACGGTGGATTGTGATGCACCCGATTCCACATATTTGCTGATACCAGAAGTATCCAATGTAGCAGGATCAATATTCATCCCTACACCAGGTTTAGCAATATTGATCACCACCAAACCAATGATTAAGGCAATCGTGGACACAATCTCAAAATACAACAGCGCAATACCACCCGTCTTACCGACCGATTTCATGCTTTCCATACCAGCAATACCACTGACCACGGTACAGAAAATCACAGGTGCGATAATCATTTTAATGAGCTTAATAAAAGCATCACCTAAGGGTTTAAGTTGCTCACCCAAACCTGGAATATTCTTTTCTACACCATTGATCAATTGTGTACCACTTGGGAAGTAGTGACCGACGATCACACCCAAAATAATGGCAACAATCACTTGAAAATAGAGTGATTTATACAGCGGTTTCTTAGCCATGATAATTACTTCTTTCTATATTTCTGTTCGAAGAAATATCCAATATTAATGCGACCATTTGCTGACACAGGCAAAAATTCTGATGAAAACATCAAGAAAATAGATTTTTAGAAAATAAAAATCCGTTCAGAAAACAGCCGTTTTCCAAAACAAAGACAACAAATGACGATGTTTAAGATTTACTCTGTATTGCCCATATGCAAATCAGAATAAATGTAGAACAGGAGATGAAAAATAAAACACTATTCAAGCTTATTTTAATTAATTTTTGAGCATCAATCTCTATGTAAATGTGAATTTTGGCTAACATCTGTCCATTTTTTGCTTAGACCTTAGTCTAATACCACTTAGATCTATACCCTTTCAATTCATTTATGGCATAGTGTACTGCACTGTTTCTTCGGCTTATGACTGCATCCATATGAATACCAAACGCAATCTTTATAAAGACTTTGAACATCCTTTTGCGCAGTTTGTGCGAATCATTGGTAAAGGAAAAAATGGTGCACGATCATTAACTTATGATGAAGCTTATCAAGCTTTTTCGATGATTTTAAAAAATGAAGTGCTTGATGTACAACTAGGTGCATTCTTGATGCTACTTCGTGTTAAAGAAGAATCTGTAGATGAACTCACTGGCTTTGTCCAAGCGACCAAAGACCAATTGAACTTCCAAGCACTTTCTGTGGATTTAGACTGGTCATCTTATGCAGGGAAACGCAAACATTATCCATGGTTTTTGTTGGCAGCTCTGACACTGGCTAAACACGGTTATAAGATCGTCATGCACGGCGCTGCTGGGCATACCATGAATCGTGTTTATACCGAACAAGTTTTAGCGTATTTAGGATTTCCAATTTGCCAAAATGAAACTGAAGTCAAACAACAGTTAGAGACTCAAAATTTTGCTTATTTGCCTTTGGATGTAATCTCACCAATTTTAGCGGATTTGATCAATCTCAGAAATGTCATGGGATTACGCTCTCCAATACATACTCTTGCTCGCCTAATCAACCCGTTCAATGCCAAAGCCACCATGCAAGCTATTTTTCACCCTGCTTATCGTAGCTCACATCAACAGGCAGCTTTTCAACTGGGTTATCAAAATAGCGCAGTGATTAAAGGTGAAGGTGGCGAGTTTGAGCGAAACCCTGATGCAAAAACGCTGATTTGTGGTATCCAAGATGGTGAACTCTATGAATATGAATTACCAAAATTAACGGATAATCGTAGTCCAATAGAAGAACAACTGGATCTGTCTGTGTTTAAAGCTGTTTGGGAAGGTCAGCAAACACATGACTATGGCGAGATTGCCGTTACCGAAACGATGGGGATTGCTTTATATACCATGGGTATTGTAAATAACTACCCTGAAGCCATGAGTAAAGCTCAACATCTTTGGAACACACGTTTCTAAATTGAAGTTTCTACTAAAGTGTGATGATCAATGATCACGCTTTTGTATAAAATAAAAATCAGACCAATAAGGATAACTTTTCCCTGAAGAATGAATATTGAGGAGTTGCAACTGATCACCGATTTGGATCACGTTTTTATTCTGTATATGTGGTCCAGATAAATATGCATCTTTTTGCTGACCAATCAGCTTTGAACAATATAAATGGTGCGTTTTTATTTTTTTTGAAGAGTCAGCTGTATAAGCATTATCAATTTTTATACCAATTAATAGCATCGGATAACCATCATTTTTAATTGATGTATATTGTATGACTGGCGTTTGGAAATTTTGACTTGCAATCACAGTCACATCTAATAAGCATTGAATAGGACTTGCGCCTCTTGTTCGTTCAGCGAATGAGCTGGTCGAAATTGCAGTGATGAAGATTAGACTGAGATGAACAAGCTTTATTGTTTTGAGTAGCTTTAGCACTTTAACCTCTATATTTTTAAGAATTTTTATCTTCCTGAATATCTTTGTCGCCTTTTTACATATTTCTGATTTTTAACATATAGACCGTTTTATACCATCATCATTGCAGCAGCTAAAATATTATTGTTTTTTTATTGAGTATTTGAACCATAAAGTAAGGCTACTTTATGGTTCAAAGGTTTTTTACACAGCTAGATAAAACGAATTGGTTTAAATTCTGGTTCAGGAACATGTGAGTCACATTCCTCACCCTCTTCTTTATGACCTTTATCAATATAACCCGTACGTTCTTTTTCAGGAACATTTTGATGTTCCCAAGCGATTACCGCTTGCATACAAGTTTGACGCTGCTCAGCAGTCAGTGCCACACCATTTGGCCATTTCCCAATTTCTACTGCTGTTTTTAATCGTTCAACGATATCAGCATCTAAAATAGAAAGCATCTGTTCAATATTCATGGTCAATCCCGCTGAAAAGAATCAAAATCTTGATTCCAACCAAGTTTAGTACGACAAGCCATATAGAAGTCATAACCTGGCGGATGTAAAAGTATTAGTTTGAATGGATGTTTGCGAATATGCAAACTATCGCCAACATTTAATGAAACACTGTGTTGTCCATCGGCACTCACCATCGGCAATACACGGTTTTCACGGATCAGTATCTTAATTTCACTCTGCCCACCCACAACGATTGGACGCGAAGACAAGGTATGTGGATGCATCGGAACCAAAGCAATCGCATCCATACTTGGATGGAGAATCGGTCCCCCACCCGATAATGCATATGCTGTCGAACCTGTGGGCGTAGATACAATTAAACCATCACTGTGCTGACGATAAACATATTGCCCATCAATATTCAGTTCGAAATCGATCATATGTACAGACTTACCTGAATGTAGCACCACATCATTCAATGCAATTGCATCATAAATCGTTTCATTTTTACTGCGAATTTCAATTTCAAGTAAGAAACGGCGATCAAGTTGAAATTCACCTTTTAAGACTTGGTCGAGCTTAAAAATCACTTCAGTTGGTTTAATATCCGTTAAAAAGCCCAGTCGACCACGGTTGACACCTAATACGGGAATATTATATTTCACCAATGCACGTGCTGCATGTAATAAGGAGCCATCGCCACCAACAACAATGACTAAATCTACAACCTCACCGAGTAAATTCTTACTGACAGTTTGAGTATTGGTATAGGGGACAAGTTCTGCTGTTGCGGTATCAAAAACCGGATGTAAACCTAAACTCAATAAATGATCGTGTATAAGGCAAAGCGTATCAACCACAGAAGATTTATCTGGTCTTCCAATCAAACCAATGTTACGAAAGGTCTTTGGTGAAATCTGCACAGGTGCTTTAGCTCCACTGAAATTCTGAGATATCATAGCACTTTCAGAATATGTTTATAAAATCATTCATCAACGAAAAATAACAAGAATACCCAAAAAGGCTTTAAATTTGTGTATTTCACAGATTTATTATTGCAAATTTAAGAAAAGCTTCGCATGATTAGCGAAAATAAATTGGGTTTTATTATCTGTATATGAAGAACGAACGTGGTATAGGCTTGATTGCACTGATTTTTTGTGTATTGGTCATTGCAGCATTTTTTGCATTTAGTATCTACTTAATTCGACTCGACAATGTTATTCGGGACAAGTTCGAAGGAAACCGCTGGGACATTCCTGCGAAAGTATTTGCGCGACCATTAGAAATATATGCAACTGCGCCTATTGCACAAACAGAATTTGAACAAGAGCTTAAACTGTTGGGTTATAAAAACAGTGACAGTTATACCAAGTCTGGAACATATATCAGCCAACCCAATTCTGTCTATGTTCATACACGAGGCTTCGACTTTGGCGACAGCGTTGACCCAGAACAAGTTTTACAAGTGACCTTTGCTGGAGATACTGTTTCTGATGTCAAAGCCACCAAGCCAACCAATACAGGAATTGCACGTTTAGAACCGATGTTGATTGGTGGAATCTATCCGCAACATAATGAAGACCGTGTACTGATTAAACTCAACAAGGTTCCAAAACCTTTGATCGAAGCATTAATTGCAACCGAAGATCGTAACTTTTATCGTCATCACGGGATATCTTTCCGTGGTACCGCACGTGCGCTGGTCAGTAACGTGACAGGCGGAAAGCGTCAAGGTGGTTCAACACTCACTCAACAATTGGTGAAGAACTTTTTCTTAACCCCTGAAAAAACCTTGAAACGTAAAGTCAATGAAGCACTCATGTCTCTTTTATTGGAGCTTCATTATAGTAAAGATGAAATTCTTGAAGCCTATTTAAATGAAGTAAACTTGGGGCAAAGCGGGAATTATTCGGTCAATGGTTATGGTTTAGCTTCACAGTTCTATTTTGGATTACCACTCAGTGAACTAAATATTTCACAGCAGGCTTATTTAGTTGGTTTGGTACAAGGACCTACTCTATTTAATCCTTGGAAAAATCCTGAAGGGGCAAAAAAGCGTCGAGATATTGTCTTGAACAATATGTTGGTGATGGGCTACTTAGATCAAGCACAATATGAAAAAGAAATTTCGCGCCCATTGAATGTTGTACGTAAACCAACGCTAGGAACCGCGAAGTTCCCAGACTTTCTCGATATTGTACGTCGTCAACTTAAAACAGAATATCAAGAGTCTGACCTAACCAATCAAGGTTTGAGAATCTTCACAACACTCGATCCAATTGCGCAAACCAAAGTTCAAAATAGCTTTAGAGATACTGTGACTCGATTAGCCAATGCCAATCCATCACGTTTAAAAGACTTACAGGGTGCTGTTTTAGTCACGCGCCCTGAGAATGGTGAATTGATTGCTGCTGTAGGTTCTACACAAGACTTTACTGGTTTTAACCGTACAGTTGATGCCAAGCGTCAAGTAGGTTCTTTGCTCAAACCTGTGATCTATTTAAGCGCTTTGGAGTCAGGGCGATACAACTGGGCATCTCAAATCGAAGATGCGCCGATTAGTTTACCTGTCAATGGCAACCAATCGTGGACACCGAAAAACTATAGTGGTTCTGGTCATGGTTATGTTCCTTTAGCACAAGCACTTGCTAACTCATATAACCTGTCAGCTGTTCGTCTGGGTAATGAATTTGGTATCTCAACATTTAGCAATAATCTGACTAAATTTGGCGTGACCTCGAAAATCCCGAATTATCCATCGATTTTCCTCGGAGCAGTTGATATGTCACCGATGGAAGTGATGAGTATTTATGGCAACTTTGCAACGGGTGGATTTAAATATCCTACTAAAGCCATTCGTACTGTGGTTGATTCAAATGGTCGTCTTCTAGAGCGTTTCGGCTTAAATGTTCAGCAAACCATAGATCCTTCTGCCGCATTCTTATTGAACTATGGTTTACAGCAAGTCATGTCATCGGGTACAGGTAAAGCGGCTTACAATAGCTTACCAGCTGATCTTAAACTTGCAGGTAAATCAGGGACAACCAATGATACTCGTGATTCATGGTTCGCAGGATACTCGGGTAACAACTTAGCTGTCGTGTGGCTCGGATTAGACAATAATAAAATCAATGGGTTGACAGGTTCATCAGGCGCATTGCCTGTCTGGATTAATGTGATGAAACAGTTACGTCAAAAACCTGTGAATTTGCGTCAAACAGATGATATTGCATGGCAATGGATTGATTCACGTACTGGCGAATTGTCTGCCCAAGGCTGTGAAGGTGCAATGTATATTCCACTATTACGTCATACTGTGCCAAATCGTGCGACTGAATGCGGTATGCCACATTACCAAGTGGACCCACAATACGTACCCGATACACAACAAAACGCTTCGCAAACACAGTCTGGTGATAGTATTGACAACTACATTCGTGAGAGTGAAGACAGTATGGAACAGGACTCAAGAGGTCGTATGATTTCAAGTGGGAGTTACAACAACTAAATCCTCTCACTTTGTAGGTAAAGATGGAATGGCTTTTTGAATAGGAATGAATGATGAATCGTAATGTGACCAAGACCACTTATCTAATAAGTTTAATGGGAATATTGGCTTTAGCTGGTTGTCAAACAACACCACAACACACCAAGCCACCAACAAAACCTGTCGAAAAGCCAGATACATCACAGCAAAAAAATAATGTTCCAACGCCTGATGGTGTAAAGATTACACCTTATGAGCGACCTGAAATCAAACGTGAAAAAGTCCCTACTGTCATCGTGCCTCAACAAAAAGCCCAAACTCAAAAATTTGAGGATGGGCAAAGTATTCCCGCCTTTAAGCAATTGATGCAACAAGCCCAAACTGCTTATCAAAAACAACAATGGGATGAAGCAGAACGCTTTGCCTTGAATGCACAACGTTTAGCCCCACAATCCGCAGAAGTTTTTTCTTATTTGGCAAGAATCGCCCAACAAAAAAAGCAATATGCAAACGCTGAGTCCTTAGCACGCCGTGGCTTAAGTTATGCTCAAACAACTGCACAAAAGAAAGTCTTTTGGAATACGATTTTACAGTCAGCACAACAGTTGAAAAATCAAAAGACTGTTGCAGAAGCATCTAAGCAACTGCAAAGCCTCTAAGTTCAAAGTTGAAAAGTGTAGTTTATGTGAGTTCGACGCAACTACACCTTTAGCTTATTAAAAAAAAATGTTCTTAGCGGAGTCTTGCCTCAAACAGTTAGGGATGAGATTTCCGAGTATCGTATTTCACCAAAAATTTTATATAAGATTCAGGTTGAAAATAGAATAGATTTTGCTTTTTCACGAGCCAATTTCACCCCATATTTCTATTGTAGCTGGGAGCATGGTTGCCACCGTTGGTCAAGGGTGATATGAATATCCCCTTTGATCAACGAAAGATTTTTGTTACTTTTCATCTCTAAAAAGTCAGGCATCGACTACGCAAATCAATGAAAACTTTTATCAAAATATGAGGCTATGAAAATGCCTTATTTATACGATACAAACTCTCAATAATGGTATGGATTGGTTTAACTTACTTTTGATGTTTGGTATGAGTTCAAGTTAAAACTGGCTAATCCCTGCAATACCATAAGCACCATACTGTTGTGCAATGCTTAAATCAGTAGGGCTTAACCCTCCCAATGCGAATACAGGTAAATCACTGCTTTTGGCATATTGCGCAAACTGTTCCCATCCCAAAGTATGTGCATCTGGGTGTGTTGCAGTTGGTAGAACAGGGCTAAGAATCACCGCATCGAATCCCAAGCTGTGCGCACGTTGTAAAGACACTAAATCATGACATGCTGCGATACAACGAACACCCAATGGCAATTGCCCCATTTGCAAATCCATCACCTGTTGTTGTTTATAATGCACAGCAGCCACAGCTTTCTGCAAAGATTCTGGCAATTGTGTCCAAATATCAACATTGATGATCAACCGTGACAGATCATGCAGGTTTAACTGCTGGACTTGTTCTACTGCTGATGTGAGTAATTCAGTGCGATAATAAAACAGTGGTTGTGCTGAAGCTTCATTCAGATTACTTTCATTCAGCGCATTAGCATTCACTACACTTTGTTTGTTTCGACATAATTCGCTCAAATCCTCAGAAATTTTAATGTGATGATTCCAAAATAAACGCTGAATGATCGAATGATTGGCTTTAGGGAAATTCAGCCCTAAAAGTTGATCACGGCTGTACCATGTCCATGGTTTTTGAATATCTGCTAAATATTGCTCATTCACAGTGGCATGGAATAAGTGCAAAAATACTTCGACATCATCATATTCATGATGAATCACATCAAAAGCATGCCATTGCTGAATGCCAATCCCCACTTCTTCAAAAATTTCTCGACGACATGCTTCAACAGGTGTTTCCCCTGCTTCAATCTTCCCTCCTGGAAACTCATATTTATTGCCTTGATGTTGGTCAGCATTGCGCCATCCTACAAGGACTTTCCCTCGAAACAGTAATAAAGCAATCGCCACATGAACACTGGGTTTAGACATAGAAATAGAGCCCTCAAGTTTTAATCAATTGTAAGCAAATATAGATTTTTTATAAATGATAAAAATTATCGTTGACAGATCTATTCGATAATGATTATCATTTAAATCACTTAGACAACACCCCACTCGGAGTCAGAATAATGAACGCACCATTTAGCCTATTTACACGTAACACCGAAGCTCACCAATCTCTTCCAATGTTACACTCAAACAACTTATTTGCATTAGGACGCGAAATTCGCATTATGCATGCTGGTGAAGAATATCGTTTACGCTTAACCCGTAATAATCGTCTAATTTTGACTAAATAACGATAAAAACAACTGATTTAAAACAAAAAACGTGGGAACAAGCAGTATGAATCAGCGCATACTGCTTTTTAAGTTTTGGCTGAACAATTTATAAAAGATTATAAAAGATCATGTAAATAGAGTTATTTGATACACAACTGGATGAGCAAATAATGTCATTCATCATTTCTCTATCACTACTCAATTTCATATCTAATATTGTTATGTCCAATATTGTTGTCGTTTCTTTCTGAATCTAAGGTAAATATAAGCGAATTTTTAAGCCACCGTATTTGGAAGCACTAAAATCAATTTTCCCCTGATGCAGATCGATTACAGTTTTACAAATGGATAAGCCTAGACCTGAACCTTGTGTTTGAGTTCCTAAAGCACGAAAGAAACGCTCCCCTAAACGAGCAATAACCTCTTCTGAAACTCCCTCACCATCATTTTGAATTTCAAATAATTTCCAACCTTCAAAATGACCAAGATCAATATAAATATTGCCCTGCTGAGGTGTGTATCGAATTGCATTATCAATTAAATTGCGGATGCAAATAAACATTAATTCTTCATTTACATCGACATTTGCATCTTCACTTTGAATATGAAGTTGGACTTGTTTCTCATCTTTAAATGTCTCTAAGGCAGATAAAACACCATGAGTCATCTTTTCCAAACTGACCCAAGTTTTAGGTAAATCACTTTTATCTGTAGGATCTAATCTGGCGAGTAACAATAAATTTTCAAGTACTTGTGTACCTCGAAATACATCATTTTGGATTAGGCTTAATTGATGACGAATTTCAGGCACTTCAGCATATTTACGTTGTAGCAACTGTAAACGCATATGTATTGCTGATAATGGTGAACGCAGCTCATGTGATGCATCTGCGGTAAACCTTTGTTCTGCGACTAATGCCTGTTCCAGTCGAATAAACATCTGATTAAGCTGATTAACCATCGGTTGTAGTTCTTTAAATTCAGGTTGAGGCTGTTGAATCAAGCTTAAGTCATTTACATTTTTCTCAGCAATTTCTGTTGAAAGCGATTGAATTGATCTAAATTGTTTTTTGACTGAAAAATGTAAAATCAACCATTGGATCGCCCATAAACTCAGTAAAATTAAAAAATAGCTGATTAAGCTTTGCGACAGATCTTTAAAGCGCTCACTCAACGGTTGGATCACATAGACACTTAACCCTGAATCGGGATTTTTTGCATGATAGCTTCGCCAAAGTTGATGATTTGACCAAATAAAATCATAAGCACTGTCTTGATCAGTTATCTTGGCTTGACTGCTTATGCCTAACTCAAACTCTGGGGATTGAGTTAAAAGTTTATCTCCATTAATCAATTGATATTGAATATCAAATTCATCACTGAGCTCATCCAATTGAAAACCCGATGTAGTACTCAAATCTGAAATCAGCAGCATATCTGAAATTTCATCCATGATTTGATCTTGAACATCCATGTTGTGGTAAATAGACAATGCGATGAGTAATAGCAAAGCAAATAGACCCGCCACAATTGAACTCAACATGGATGTTTTAATCAATTTATGCTGTAGCGAGATGGCTTGGCTCATAGATACCCTATTGAAATCATTTAAAATGGATCAACACACTGCTTATTCTTGCGGTGTATTCATTCGATAACCTAATCCTCGTATGGTTTTTATCAAATGATTTCCAATCTTTTTTCGTAGCTGATAGATATAAACTTCAATCGCATTGCTTTCAATTTCATCACCCCATGCATATAAAGAAGCTTCTAATTGTTCACGAGTCACAATATGTTCAGGCTTTTGCATCAGTTTATATAAAATTTGAAATTCTTTTGCTGTTAATGCAATGGCTTGTTGGTCTTGAAAAACTGTTTTTGCCTGAGTGTCTAAAATCAAATTGGCATATTTGATTTCATGTAAATTTGTGGTTTGTGTTTGTCTGAGCTGGGCACGTACTCGCGCTGATAGCTCTTCAAGACTAAAAGGTTTGACCAGATAATCATTTGCACCTAAATCCAAACCTTGTACACGATCTTGAATAGTATCTCGTGCTGTTAGAAAAATTACCGGCGTGTCAGGATATTGCTTTTTTAATCGCTGTAAAATCTCATCTCCTGTCGCCTTTGGTAAACCTCGATCAAGCAAAATGCAATCATATTCATGCTGTTCTATGGCTAAAATGGCGTGATCACCTCGCTCAACCCAATCGACATTATAGCCATCCATTTCTAACCAAGATTGGATACTTTCAGCTTGTGAGCGGTCATCTTCTGCAAGCAATATTCGCATTATCTACCCTCTTTTATCCATATCTAAAAATCATCACTATTGGGTTGATGGCAATATAAGGACCACAAAGATGAGATGCCAATGCATCTCATCTTTGTCGCAAGTTCGATTTTGAATCAAAAATAAGTGATTTTAAACGAAAGCATTAAAAATTCACTGCATCAACATCAATTTCGACTCGCTTGGTTGGCTTGTAGTCGATATCAACTTCACCGATTAAAGTAACTGTAGTATTTGGGGCAATCGGTTTACCTTGCCATAATTCATCATCAATATCGACCGTAATGGTTCCAGTGTTATCACGGAATTGATATTTTTCATCACCAATCGCTTTTACCACATTGCCACGTAACTGTACTTTTGTATCATCTTTTAAGGTTAATGCATGTTTCACAGTGGTTAAATTGGGTGTTAAAGCAGACTGATTCACTGCTGTATTTGCTGAAGCAAAAGAAGTTGCACCAATTAAGCTGATTGCAAGCAATGTTTTAGAAATTAGTTTCATCGTTGACCTCATCAATGTTGATCGTTTCAATAAAGCCATTAAAACAAATCAACATGAGGTGAATCTTAGGATGTCTTTATTTCCAATTTTTTGATGCAAAGCTAAGAATTAATTCAAAGGTACCACTCTTAACACTTCCTCTAAAGTCGTTACACCCTCTAAAACTTTACGCGCGCCTGCTATTCTTAAGGGTTCAATCCCTTCTTTCTTGGCTTGCATTCTAAGATCATCTAAGGTTGCATTGGCACTGATACGCTGTTTTGCCTCTAAGCTGATCGGCATAAACTCATAAATACCAACACGACCTTTATACCCCGTTTGACGACATTCTTCACAACCAACCGCTTTAAAAATAAAATCAGGTGTTTTGGTTTGATAACCAAAGGTTAAATGTTTCCATTCTTGCTCATTGATAAAAGTTTCTTGTTTACAATGTGGACAGAGCTTTCGCACCAAACGTTGAGCAAGCACGCCCAGAATTGTTGCGGCTGTTAAGAATGGTTGTACACCTAGATCATGCAAACGGGTCAAACTTGATGGTGCATCATTGGTATGCAAAGTTGAAAGCACCAAATGACCAGTCAAAGCAGCTTGAATTGCCATATTTGCAGTGTCTTGATCACGAATTTCTCCGACCATAATAATGTCTGGGTCTTGTCGCATTAGCGCGCGAATACCATCTGCAAAACCTAATTCAATCCCTTGATTCACTTGCATCTGGTTAAAGCTCGGCTCTAACATTTCGATCGGGTCCTCAATGGTACAGACATTGACCTCTTCAGTAGCCAATTGCTTTAACGATGAATACAGTGTGGTTGTTTTACCCGAACCTGTGGGTCCAGTGACCAAAATGATCCCGTGACTGTGTTGAGTTAAACCCTGCCATTGTGCCAATAGATGTTCATCAAATCCCAATTGTTGAAAACTACGCACCAAAACTTCTGGATCAAAAATACGCATCACCAACTTTTCACCAAATGCAGTGGGTAATGTAGAGAGACGTAATTCAGTTTCTTGCCCTTTCGGGGTACGGGTTTTTAGACGACCATCTTGTGGTTTTCGCTTTTCTGCGACATTCATCCGCCCTAAGATTTTAATTCGTGAAATAACTGCGGTTAAGGTGTTGGCAGGCATGTTATAAATGGTATGTAAAACACCATCGATACGAAAACGAATTTTGCCCTTTTCCTTTCGTGGTTCCAAATGAATATCGCTGGCACCTTGCTCAAAGGCAAACTGTAAAACCCAATCTACCAATTTAACAATGTGTTGATCATTGGCATCCGGATTTTGCGTATCTCCCAATTGTAACAGTGCTTCTACGCCTTTATTTTCCTTATCATAAGCACTCGATTTTTGTGAATTACTCACAGCTCTACTGACTTGGTAATACTCAGTAAGATAACGCTGTAATTGTTCTGGATTTAACACCACTTTTTCAATTTTTTTTGGGCTGAGGCTGCGTTCTAAATTATGAACCCAATCGGTCATAAAAGGCTGTGCCGTACCAATCAAAATTCGATCTGTATTGACTTCTACAGCCAAAATTTTATTTCTCAATGCAAACTCTTGAGACATGACACTGGTCAAAGACGTGACATCTGCTTTTAACGGATCAATGGTAAATAAATTCAATTGGGCCTTTTCAGCCAACCATTCAGTCAATACAGTTAGTGTCAGTCTTTTTACTGAGTCTTGAGCATCAACTAATTTAAAATTTGCGATCCACTGTAAGGGATGCCATTTTAATTGATCACGTTGCCGATGCGTCGTCTGTACCAATAATTTTTCACGTTCAGTAATTCGACCGTCTTTTAATAATTGTTCTAAACACCAAGCTGTATCGATTTCGAAATTAAATTGCATTGTTATATCCCCAAAACACAGTTTACTATAACAAAATTAACTTTTGTATTTGCTGAATTTTTTCAATTGACCGGTATATTATAGATAAGCCAAAAATAAGCTTTTGATTTAGGAATACTTTACGCTACATTGAAATTAGACAATCTATTCATGGTTCTAGGGGGAGCGCTATGAATTTAATTCCAACAATGTCATTCGATTTCAATTCTTATCATGATTTATTTACGATTATTGCGGCTGCTTTAGGTTGCGGTTTATTGATCGGATTAGAACGTGAACGCAGCAAACAACGTGAAAATCAACGTAGTTTTGCAGGTTTAAGATCATTTGCGATTTGTTCAATCTTTGGCGCTGTATGCTTTTTATTTGGTCCCTATTTTGGCATCGTGGGTGCACTAATCACAGGCGCAGTTGTAGCATACTCAATTAAAAATCAGACCGATGATCCTGGGGTTACGACTGAAATCGCCTTTATTCTGACCTACTTTATTGGTGGAATGTGTCTGTGGAATATACCATTTGCTGCAGGTTTATCTGTCATTTTGACAATCTTATTGATGACCAAACATTCTATGCATGGTATTGCAGGAAAATGGATCACCGAATCTGAATTTAGAGATGGAATCTTTCTGCTGGCATTATTACTGATTGCACTTCCTCTTACCCCGAATAAACCATTGTGGGGTTCAGTTCTTAATCCCTATGTAATTTTAAAGTTACTTACTTTAATTCTGGCTGTGCAAGCACTGGCACATATTGCCAAACGATTATTGTCCACAAAAAATGCTTTGCTTCTGTCTTCTCTAGCATCGGGCTTTGTATCCAGTACGGCAACGGTTGCCAGTTTAGGATTAGAAGTCCGTAACGGACGTGCTGATGCAAAAGCCAATGCTGGTGCTGCACTCATGTCATGTGTAGCGACACTATTGCAATTAATGATTATTGTCATTGGTGTAAGTATTTCTTGGTTTAAAGTGATTGTTTTACCCAGCCTCCTTGCAATCACCGTTTTGGTTATTTTTGCATTATGGCTCATGCGTAATACGCAACCGATCGAAGCGAACAAATCTACTGATAGCCGCATGTTTAGTCTTAAAGAGGCTGCGATTATTGCAGGGTCTTTAACCTTAATTCAAGCAGGTGTTTATGGTTTAAACTTGTTATTGGGTGATGCAGGGCTTATTGCAGGTACACTTCTTGCGTCACTTTTTGAAATTCATGGTGCATTAGCAACCATTGTCATTCAAGGTGAACCAAGTAACGCTGTGTTATCACTTGCATTCCTGTTAGGTTTAGCTGCACATGCAGTAGCGAAATCAATAAATGCTTTGATCAGTGGTGGTGGGCGCTACGCACTTGTTTTTGCTCCAATTCAAATTTTACACATGCTGATCTTTATTGTGATTTTTATATGGGGTCTTCAACATTCGACTGCTTTTATAAATCCTTTTTAAAATAATGATTCAACATCAATAACTCGCCTTTCTCTTTTCTCTTATAAAGTAAGTTATAACTTTAAATATCAATATAAATCATACATCATGGTCATGTTGATTCATCTAAAAACCTACACACTGAAATGATCGATTAAAAAAATGACACGACTAAAATTGATAAAAGACCGAGAAAATACTGGGCTTAAAATAAGTATTGAAAAAATAATAGGTTTCAATATCATGATAACGTGAACTTTTATACACATAAATTTTTAATATTTTATAATTTGGAATAATTCATGAAAATTAAATTACTTTCTTTTGCCATTATTTCTTCATTATTTTTGACTGCATGTGGAGGAGATTCAGATGCTGGGGATTATATCAGCAACAATGATTCGGAGTGGTTTAGCTATGAAACTGGCGGTTCGCTTGACGATGCTTATCTGTTTAACAAAGTAAAATTTAGCTTTAGAAATAAACAAATGTATATCGATGGTGAATATAAGGTAGATGGCTCAACCCAGTTCACTGCATCCGATCTTTTAAGCCAATATTTAGCATCTGATGGATTGTATGATGCAACTAAGAGTAAAACGGATTTGGGCTATCAAAATGCCACGCTTAAATCGAAATCAGCAACTGTTTGGACATTTACACCCTATTCAACACGTAACTACAAGCAATTGGAATTAACTGAAAAATTTGAAACTGTTAATCTAACGGGTAAATTAATTAGCCCATATATCAATGGTTTTGATCATTTTGCTGGTTCAAACAGTGCATTAAGCGATGCAATGGGACCATATCCTGCTTATTACGTCAAAAAGCTACAAGGCAAAACTTTTCCAACAGGTTCAACGTGTTTAAGATCAATATCTTCTTCAACCAATACTGCTTTTGCTGATCTTTATTCTAATGATCCTATCATAGGCTATAACCCGTCAAAATATTTTCAAAATGGTTATATTCAAGCAAAACTGGGCAATTTTAGCTTAGATTTATCTCGTGATATTCAACCGAACACACATATTGCTGCTGTCGCTAAAATTGGCTCAGACTATTATCAAGCCGCTTATTATACTGCTGGTGACTATGAAGTCCTTGCAGATAAAATTCAGCAGTATGAGCAAGATTATCAAGACGCTGTGAACCAGTTTGGGAAATACAGTATCAATGCTCAAATACAACAAGCTTATCTCAATGGTTTAAAATCTGAATGTACTTTGTTTAATACTACAGCAAGCCAAGCAATTGATGCTGTAAAATAAAACAAAGTTGTAAAAGAATAGTCCTGATTAAACAATGATTTCGTCAGGGCTTAATTTTTACTTAATTTAAAAAATCGAAACGTCTTATCATTAATTAACGATATTTTCCAAAAACTTTCCAGACTTGATTATCCGCCAAAGGATCGGCATAGCTGTCATTGCGTTGTTTACGTGGTTTTTCACGGGCATCAACCAACTCAAAATCTTTCTCAGTACCAAGCACCAACCCATTCACATAAAATCGAGTTCTGGTGTATTCGCTTTGCCCATGTTGAAAAATATAAGTACGCAAATCAATAAACTCACGATGCGCAACTAAGGCAGCCGTATCATCACTGTCCAGCCATTGGGTCATTTTACTGATTTGACTTGGCTCAAATTGCCCGCATTTTTCAATCAAAGCAGCAATACCACGAAAGGTTTTAGACTCTTTAGCACGAGTTTTATTGATACGAATTCGATCCACATGAAAGAAGAACAGGGGTAAGTTTAAATGACTCGGTAAATGAATCGCATCTAAAACCTCATCTTCCATAAAGGGTTGATAGAGTGCTTGTGCCCGTTCAATCAATCCAAGCCATTGTTTATAGTAATGCTCTACTTGTGTTTGTGGTGCATAATAAATTGGTAATCCTTCAACATGTGCAAGCTCCGTCGGCGGCCAAATATTTTGGCGTAATAATGCAATATCACTTTTTAAACTTTGTACAGCAATCGCATCTTGCATGACCTACTCCTGAAGTATTTATTATGCTTAGGCTATTTTGAGTATGCTATAGTTATCGCAATGAAACAAGCTTGTGAATAGGAAAGCTTATGTCTGAAAATAATGATTTTTTTGAAGAAACTGAACAAGTTGACTCAGATGAAAGTTTTTACGAACGTGCTGATGAGTTTATAGCACTTGCCAATCAATTCGCTGATGCTGATCATCAAGTCTCTCATCTCAGCGCAAATCCAGGCAGTGTCAGTGCCTCTTTTATGTACGCTAATGCTCGCTATAGTGTTTGGCATGCAGCTTGCTCTTATCAAAATGCACCAGACTTTAAAGCTGATCGACAAGTGATCCTAGATTATTACACCGAACAATTTAAATTGATGCTTGAAGACCATCTTGACGAGTATCAGGAAAATTTCGAAAGTTATTTTCCCCAATCTGATACGGATGAAGTAAAGCGTTTCGTTTGAACACTGGATTGCCTATAATAGCTCACCAATGAAATACCTAATGTGGAAAAACCATGTCTCAAAAAATCAACGCGACTGATATCACTGAAGAAGAAGCTTTAAATGCTGTTTTTTTTGAGCGTGCAGATGAGTTTATCAAACAAGCCAATGAATTCTGTCGCCCAGTCAAGGGAAAACAAGCAAAGCCTGAAGAGCTTCGTGGTCAAGTCAGTGCTGCGATGTTGTTTGCGACTGCTCGTTTTAACACTTGGGTTGCTGCCAATAATTTCAAAGATGGCAATGAAATGCGTGATGCAAAAGAACAAGTTATGTCTTATGTATTACAGCAATTTCAAATGATGCTTGAAGACAATTATGATGAATATTGTGAGCAATTTGAAAACTATCTGCGTTTCCGAAAAGATGAAGATTTTCATACGCACAAACATGATCACGATGGGCATGATCATCAGCATTGATGGTTTTAGTTGATCACTTGTTTCAGAAAAATATGACGCTAGCCTCTGTATATTAGAGGCTAAATCCTTCTTCTTGATAAAATTAATACGTCAAAATCGCTAATCATCTATATTTCTAATGCAATATTTACGAACAAATAATATTCATGTTTTATAAAAATATTGTATGGTATGTGCATAATAAATAACAATTTGGACGTTATATGCATACACTTAATTTTCCACTCATTGATCCACATATTCATCAGTGGGATCCGTATAGCACGCCTCATGCAGCTGCTTTTGCTGTGAAGCTTTTAGGTCAGCGCCCTTTTCTGTTAGATAAAATGGTTCGTTTGGTTAAACCCAAAGATTTGATTGAGACTGTTGGGTTGACCGAGCATATTACACGCCCTTATTTGCCACAGGATTATAAAAATGATCTACAGCACTATGCCGTTGAACAGGTTGTTCATATCGAAGCAAGTTGGGCAAAACATAAAGGTAAAGGTGTAGTTGGTGAAACAGAATTTATTGAGTCCTTACCATTTAATGAAGATACAGTGAAACTGGGTGGTATTGTTGCTACCGCTGACCCTTGTGATAGCAATTTTAAGAAA
Organism: Acinetobacter sp. Tol 5; assembly: GCF_019702905.1. Lineage (NCBI taxonomy): Bacteria > Pseudomonadati > Pseudomonadota > Gammaproteobacteria > Moraxellales > Moraxellaceae > Acinetobacter > Acinetobacter sp. Tol 5. The sequence continues at coordinate 3,168,811 of NZ_AP024708.1, forward strand.
ATTTTAAAACTGCATCAAAAAGCATCTAAACGATTACGTGGTATACGGCGTATGGCTGCCTTCCATGAAGATAAAGGTGTGCATAATTGGACAGACACACCACACTTGTATACCCAAAAGAAATTTTTAAAAGGCTTTGAACAACTGGCTCAACATAACCTTAGTTTTGATGCGTGGGTATATTCTCAGCAAATTGCAGATGTGATTGAACTTGCAAAAATTTTTCCTGAAACCTCCATCGTTTTAGATCATTTGGGAACACCAGCAGGATTATTTGGCAAGGTGGGTCAAAATACCGGATTGTCTAAAACAGCACGGGAAAACATCTTTTATCAATGGCAGGAAGATATTGCAGAATTATCTACTCTTCCAAATGTCTATACAAAAATGTCGGGGCTATTTATGCCTGTCCTCGGGCATCAATTTTATAAAAACAAACAATTGGCATCGAAACAGCAAATTATTGATCTTGTTGCCCCACTTATTCTGCATGCTTTAGAAAGTTTTGGGACATATCGAGTCATGTTTGCTTCCAACTTTCCAATGGATCGAGTGAATACCAGCCTCGTCAATATCATTGATGCTTTTAGTGATATTGTGATGCAATATGATGAAAGTGCACTTGAAAATGTCTTTCATCATAATGCTAAACAATTCTATCGTTTATGATTGAACAGGATTAAAGTGGTATTTCCAAATGCCACTTTAATCTCATCATTCACTCAGGCATCAAGTTTCAATCAAATTGTGCAAGAAAGGCTTGAATGGCATGTCGAGCAATTTCAGCATCTTCAAATGATTTTACTCCTGATATACCTACCGCACCCACCACATGATCTTGATATAAAATCGGTTCTCCGCCCTCTAGCATACCTAAACCTGCATTCATGGATAAAAATCCGAATTGACCATTTTTGATCATGTTTTCATAAGCGCTAGAAGGTCTACGACTCAGTGCTGAGCATTTGGCTTTTTCTTGACAAAAATTTGCTGACATTGCCGATGCACCATCCATGCGCTTCATTGCCAATAAATTTCCTGTTTCATCGACAATAGCAATACTGACATTAAACTGATGTTCTACAGCATATTGTTGTGCTTTGTTCAATAAAAATTCTGCATCAGATAGCGTTAAATAATGTTTAGTTTGCATATTTTCATCCGTAATTATCGTATTTAAAATTTAAAAAAAAGCCCATAGTACAAAGGCTATGGGCTTTTATTCTAAATGAAGCTTTACGAAAAATGACTGCTCATTCTGCTCATTTATTACCGTAATCTACATGAGGTAAAATTAAGTTATACCTTCATTTCAGCAAAGGTTTCTTTGGCTGCTTGTAGGGTAAAGGCAATATCTTCATCACTATGTGCAGCAGAGATAAATCCAGCTTCAAATGCTGAAGGTGCAAGATTTACACCTCGGTTTAACATGCCGTGGAAAAACTTACGGAATGCATCAATATCACATTTCAAAATATGATCAAAACTGGTGATTTCAGTTTGATCTGTAAAGTAAATTCCAAATAATCCGCCTGCTTGTTGGGTAAAGAATGGAATCCCTGCTTCATCAGCAGCAGCTTGCAAGCCTTGCAGTAATTTATCTAGTTTTGCTGTTAAATCCGTATAGAAGTTGGCTTGGCGAAGTGTTTCAAACATTTTTACGCCCGCGCGCATTGCCAATGGATTACCCGACAAAGTACCTGCTTGATAAACACCACCTAAAGGTGCAATACATTCCATAATTTCACGTTTACCACCAAATGCACCTACAGGTAAACCAGCACCAATAATTTTACCCAAAGTGGTTAAGTCTGGTTTTACATTGTAATACGCCTGAGCACCACCAAGCGCAACACGGAAACCCGTCATGACTTCATCAATGATAAATACAGATTGATATTGATCACATTGTTCGCGGATAGTTTCTAAAAAGCCTTTTACGGGCTTAACCAGATTCATATTCCCTGCTACAGGTTCAACGATCACACCTGCGATTTCATCACCATACTTCGCAAAACACGCTTTAACTGCCTCAATATCGTTATACGGCAAAGTGACAGTATGCTTGGCAAAGTCAGCAGGTACTCCTTTTGAAGTTGGTTCACCCATGGTCAACATCCCCGAACCTGCTTTTACCAAGAGCGAGTCTGAATGTCCGTGATAGCAACCTTCGAATTTAACAATCATGTCACGCCCAGTATAGCCACGTGCTAATCGAATAGCGGTCATGGTCGCTTCTGTACCAGAATTGGTCATACGAACTAATTCAATGGATGGCATGATTTCACAAATTAAATCTGCAAGCGTGGTTTCATGAACAGTGGGTGCACCAAAACTTAAACCATCAACTGCTGCTTCTTGGACAGCTTGGATAATATCAGGGTGTGCATGCCCCAAAATCATCGGACCCCAAGAACCAACGTAATCTACATAACGCTTACCATCGACATCATACAAATAAGCCCCTTTGGCCTTTTCAATGAATATTGGCGTACCACCGACGCCATTAAACGCACGTACGGGAGAGTTCACACCCCCCGGAATATGTTTACTGGCTTGTTTAAACAATTGTTCTTGCTTGGCAGATAACGTCATGAGATTACTCGACTAAAAAAACAAATTACAAAGATAAGCTTAGGCTTTGTGAGCAGTAAATAAATCTGCCCATTCTTGGGTACGTACAGTGACACCAGATAAAGTGCGTCCTAATATATCACTAATTACAGCACAAAGGTCGGCGCCGGCTTCGATCACAGGTGCTGAATTTTCAACAGTCAAACCACCTATCGCACAGATTGGTACCTCAAATTTAGCTTTGGCTTGTTTTAAGGTATCAATACCGATATTTCCAGCTTCTGGTTTAGTATCAGTCGCGTAGATTGCCCCAAAAGCAACATAGTTTGCACCATCTGCAATTGCTTGTTCGGCAAGTTCGATCGAATTGTTACAGCTTCGCCCTACGAGGACCCCTTTCGGTAAACGAGCTACTGCTTCAACAATTGAACCATCACCTTGACCTAAGTGTACACCCACACCATATTTTATCGCAGCGTCTAGATCGTCATTTATCACAAAAGGTACTTTGTATTGTGCGCACATGGATTTCATGTACTCAATTTCATAGTCCTGATCTTGTTTTGGCACTTTCTTACGACGATATTGCAAAACAGCAACCTCATAGGTTGCCATTGCACCTTCTAATTTTGCTAATAAAAGTTCAATTGGATCATCATTGGTGATGAGATAAAGACCGCGCATGAGTTACTCGATTCATAATACACTTTTCAATTTGTACTTTAATGAATAATAAGATCAGAAGCTATACTGATGTTTTACAAGTGTTTATGTTTTTTGAAACAATTAACCGAATAAGCTGAATACAACAGCCTAAAATAACATTGCCATTTCTTTTTTAGTTTAGCTGGCTTGTGCTGGCTATTCTTCGATGAAATGCTCAGATCAATGTTATGTCACTGTTTCAGGTCAGTTTACACATCATAGATCTGAGTTTATTGTATGTTTAATCTACGCTAAAGTTTTTGAATCTAACAAAATCTATATTGGCACTCTTATGAAAGTAAGCTCAAGAAGTGACATGAATCAACTGTCAATTTTATCAAAACGGCGATCTTTCAAACTTAGATTGCCTCGTAAAATATCGGAGAGCATACGCCAATCTGAAATAAAGCTATATAAAGGTTGCTTAAAGCTGGCAGGCTTATTTTTTTCGAAAACGAAATGTCCCACCCAAGCACAGGCATAACCTGAAACTAATCCATATAGCACGTATTTGGCTTTACGTTGGCGAATTGCTTGAGTAAAGAAATAAATACCAATGCTACTTCCCGCTGCATGTAAACGGCGACTCATAATGTTGCGGTGTTCTGTTAGATAAAAACGATAAAACTCCGAATAGTTTTTAATTGGAAGTTCAAATTTAGGGTATTGCTCTAATTCCGATTTAGGCTCTACTTGGGCATTCATGTTCAATCATCCTGTTTTATTTTTAGTCAGCTTAGTTTATTTTATGCTGCATTAAAAGCCAAATTAAATATAGTGTGTTAATTGTGCATTCTTGTGGAAAGGATACGTTCCATCAGCATTTTACCAGCAATTTTGCGTTACAATGTCGAATTAAACATGAAGAAAAAGTTAAGTCTTCAATCAACACGATCATTTTTAGGATTTTCACATGCTTGAAGTTGAATTAAAGTTTCAAATTTCCGAAGCTCGTCGCAATGCAATACTTAAAGCAATAGACCCTAAAAAATCTGAGATTATTCACCTTCAAGCAAAGTACTATGACACGCCTGAACGTCAACTTTCTCAACAAGGCGCTGCACTTCGCCAACGTTTAGAAGGCACACGCTGGATACAGACTTTAAAAGCGGCAACAAAAAATCATTTAGAACGCTTCGAAGACAATATTGATTTAGGCGAGCAAACAGAAACACCAAGTTTAGATCTCAAAATTTACGAAAATAAGCCTGAGGCATTCGCCATACTTAAAAATGCTTTAGGTGATAAAATTCAAGACTTACAATTACAGTTCGAAACTGATATTCAACGCACTACTCGTGTGATCACTTTTGAAGATGCAGAAATTGAAATCAGTTTAGATGTCGGTGAAGTCAAAACTGAAACAGCAAAGCAAGACATTTATGAAGTTGAATTTGAATTAAAAAGCGGTTCAATTCAATCACTTTTAGCTTTTAGCTTTGAATGGGTTAAAAAATACCAACTTTGGTTAGATGTCCGCAGTAAAGCTGAGTTTGGAAACCTGTTGTTGCTTGGACAAAAAGTTAGTTCTGCAAAACTTGCAAAAGAGCCTCATTTAAATAAGAAAGACACTGCTGATAAAAACTTACGTGGGCTGATTGCCAATCAACTACAACATTTACTACCTAATATTGCCGCAATTTCCGCACAAGTCGCTGAACCTGAACATATTCTTCAAGCTCAAACTGCCCTCCACCACCTCCATTTAACCTTATCATTATTTAAAGATTGGACAGACAGCAAAACAGAAAAATGGGCACACCAACTTTCCGCTTTTGAGAGTCATTTTAAAAATTTACAACATTTTGAACATATGCAACGCACGTTGGGGGCTTTACTACAAAACCCAAAAACGGCTGAGAGCCTAGATAAAGACATTTTATATGCCAATGAAAAGTTAATTAATCTCGTCAAATCTACTCAAAATGTTCAACACTACCTAGAATTATTAATGTTTAGTTTGGGGCAATCAGAAAAGTCCCAAGCACATGATTTGAAATGGTTTGCACAAAATACTCTGCAACATCAGTACAAACAGCTCCAAGAGAGTTTGAATGGTGCTGATCTTTCGGATCTTGAAAGTCTTGAAGCTTTGGCACAGCATTTAAATGAACTGAAGTTTAGTTTTCCAATTTTAACCCAGATCTATGATGTTAAAAATTTGCAGAAATACGGTAAATCTTTGAACGATGCTCAACAAGCCTGTGAGCAATATCAAGTATTGGCATCCTCCTCTTCTTATTTACAACAAACTGACTTAGACGCAAGCGATTGGTTTGCTTTAGGATGGCTGACTGCCAAGCAAGAGGTATATGCTGAAAAATTACTCGAAGCCACGGAGCAATTCTTAGTCAGTCGTAAATTCTTAAAATAATAACTGTAAAGAGATGATTTTTATTTTAAAAATCATCTCTTTACATATTTCAACCAAGAATAAAACACAGTATAAATCTTCAACTGAGCATTTGATTTGTAATCATTTTTTAAAAATTCTCAAAAATACGATTGATCAGATTAGAATCATTTTGATACTAGCGAAAATGAGAAGATTAAGATGTTTGAAATCGAATTAAAATTCCAGATTCCGCAAGAAAAGCAAGATGCTCTCATTAAAGCATTTCAAAGAAAAAATGATCGCAGCTTACATCTACAAGCAAAGTATTACGACACTCCATCTTTTATATTATCAAAACATTCTATTTCGCTTCGTCAACGGCTTGAAAATGATCAATGGGTGCAAACTCTGAAACTTCCAACGGAACAAAAGCTTAAACGTGCTGAGTTTGAGCATGTTTTAGCAACAGATGAAACTGAGTTAAATCTTGAAGTTTATTTAAAAAACAAACAGATTGCTAAAAGTATTCAAGCATTATTAGAACAAAATAAAAGTTTGCTTGAAATTCAGTTTCAAACAGACATTGAAAGAAGATTAAGCGTTTTCCATTTTCAAAATAGTCAAATTGAAGTGAGCTATGATCAAGGACAAATTTTTACCCAAGATAATCGTTTAACTTTGCATGAACTTGAATTTGAACTTAAACAAGGCACAGTACAAGATCTGATTTCTTTTATATTGCCCCGTGTGAAACGCTATGGTTTATGGCTCGATGTCCGTAGCAAAGCACAACAAGGTTTTCAATTGGCGCAAAGCATCCAAGACAATCCGGTAGAATTCCAAACATCTTTACAGCTAAATGCAAAAGACACAGCTGAAATAGCATTAAAAAAGATTTTTAATCATTGTCTTAATCATCTACTTCCTAACAGCACTGCGATCGCTTCTGGCAACTTTAACTCCAAACATGTTCATCAGGCACGTGTCGCAATCCGCCGTTTACGTAGTGCAATTAAAACCTTTTCTGGTTGGTCTTTGCATATTGACCCAACATGGCAAACGCAATTAACAGAATTGTTTAGACAGCTTGGTTCAGCACGAGATTTAGATGTGATTCGTGAAGAACTCTTACCTCAGCTTGAAGCGGTAGGTGCTCCAAAATTTAAGTTGCCTGAATCAGAGACTACAGATACACAGAAATTAACTAAACTATTTAGGTCATTTAATTTTAACTATTTAGTTCTTTCATTGATTCAATTCATCGAACAAGATTCAACTGAAAAAACAAAAACCTCAGCACACAAATTAGCATTAAAAAAAATCAGTAAATTACATCAAAAAATTCAATTAGACGCTCAAAACTACTTAAACCTAGACATAGAAGCACGGCATAAAACACGTAAAAATTTAAAGCGTTTGCGCTATAGCCTAGAATTTGTTTCATCCTTATGTGATAAAAAAACTGTAAAAAAATACTTAAAATTAATAAAACCGGCTCAAGAGAGTTTAGGTCTATACAATGATTTTATTGTAGCAGAAGAGCTTTTAACAAAGCTGGTCAATACACAACCACAAGTTTGGTTTGCTTTGGGGTGGATTGCCGCAGAAAAACAACGTGTTTTACAGCAATCTCAGCAAGACTTACTCGACTTTGCTCAAATAAGTACATTACAGTAAGGCACTCCCAGTAAAACCAATTACTAAATGAGTACTAGCATAAATTGAGAAATTCCTTTTTGACGAGTAATACCTTAAAAACTCTCATCATTTTTTACTCTATTGATAGTGTTTAAGTCTGCTCATAGAGCATGATTTCTTGGATAACAATTGCTTCATCACTACAGCTAAATTTAATATTCATCTGTCCAAAACGCATCCCATAAATTCTTTGCGCATCGTCTTGATAGGCTGGACGTGGATCCAATGCCAATACTGACTCAAGTTCAGCAATATATTGCTGATCAATTTTTGCCTGTTGTAATAAACCTGTTCTAGATTGACATGCATGTTCTGACCAACGTACTTGTTTAACAATAGGTCGATCTTGTGCATAACCGCTTTGCGCATCCAACACAGCGTCAGAATACTGGATATAAGGTTTGATATCTAAAATGGGTGTACCATTTAATAAGTCACTTCCTGTCACATAAACACGCACAGTATTGCCCACTTTTTTGACCTGTTTAAGTTGAACAACCGACAATCCAACAGGTGCTGGACGATACATACTGCGTGTAGCAAATATCCCTATTTTCTTATTGCCACCTAATCGTGGCGGACGGACTTGGGGTCGAAATTTATCCTGTTGTTGCTGATTTTTATTGTCATGAAACTGCCAGATCAGCCATAAATGACTAAATGCTTCAATTCCTTCAAATGCCTCCATAACATTATAAGGGGCGAGCATTTCAATAAAAGATTCGACCTGAACCAAATTCGGTTGCCGAGGAATCCCAAATTTTTCCACATAAGGTGAACGCATAATACCAATAATTGGAAGACTCAACTCCGTCATAATCATTTTTTCTGATAAGCTCAATTAAATATATTCAGTTTATCGAGAATGATTTTAGATTAGAATAGCAAGCTGTTCTAATTTGATAATTTATTGAGACCTTTAATGGCTGCTTTCAACGTCGAAAAGATTACTCACGTACACCACTGGAATGACACTTTATTCAGTTTTAAGACCACACGTGATACTGCATTACGTTTTAAAAATGGTCAATTTGTGATGATTGGTCTTGAAGTCAATGGTAAGCCTTTAATGCGCGCATATTCGATTGCTAGCGCTAACTACGAAGAAGAATTAGAGTTTTTCTCAATCAAAGTACCTGATGGTCCCTTGACGTCTATTTTACAAAAAGTAAAAGTTGGCGATGAAATCTTGGTTTCGAAAAAACCGACTGGAACTTTAGTCCTTGACGATTTAAATCCAGGTAAGAATCTTTACCTTCTTTCTTCTGGGACTGGACTTGCACCATTCTTATCAACCATTCGTGACCCTGAAACTTACGAACGCTTTGAAAAAGTGATTGTTGTCCACGGAACACGTTTTATTTCTGAATTGGCATATCAAGATCTTATTCTCAATGAACTTCCAAACAATGAGTTCTTTGAAGAATTAGGCATCAAAGATAAATTGGTTTACTACCCAACAGTAACGCGTGAAGACTTTCATACACAAGGTCGTGTAACGACTGCAATTGAAACGGGCGCTTTATTTGAAAAAATCGGTTTACCACGTTTTAATCCAGAAACTGACCGTGCAATGTTATGCGGTAGCCCAGCATTTCTTGATGATGTTGTGGCACTATTGGATCAACATGGTCTTAAAGAATCACCAAAAATGGGTGTATTGGGCGACTACGTGATCGAACGTGCATTTGTTGAAAAATAAGTTTTAATCGTTAAAGATTAAAATGATAAACCGAGGTCAACGCCTCGGTTTTTTAATGATTAATGAATATAAATCAATACAGCTTGATTTCTGAGTGCCGCTTCTTGATAGAATTGTTTTAAGTCTTGAAAATACGGCAAAATATACTGTAACCCTTCCTCACTGTCTTCATCCCACATATTTGGATAAATATCAGCTTGGTCCAATGCTTCAATATCATATTGCTTTGAAAACTGATGATCACTGACCTGCTCTACTGCGTTCGCAACTTGCTTCACTTGCTCCGCTGTTAAATATCTGGCTGGACCGATTCCTAAATCCTCACCAATCTCTTTACCACCGAAAAACACCATTGCTAAAGGACCTTGTCCTCCATAAGCATCACCATTTAAGATAAAATGAATGGCATGCCATGTCTTATCCAAATCCAAAGTTTGTGATTGTTGATCTTTTTGATCACCATAAACATAAGCTTCAAGTAAATTTGGTGACTGAATAAAATCTTCTAATTGTTGCGTTGAAATACTCAATAAATTGCCGATCATTGACATTGTTTTCACTCTTTTTTCATTATTCTTCGAATTTATAAATCAAAAAACCATATATGTATAGGGTCTGCTCACAGACCCTATACTTTACTCAAACTAATTTTTAATTTAGGCGATCAATTTATACCTTTCTGAGCTTGCCCATATTGATCAGCCATGACTTCAACCAATTGCTCTGGTTTAATATATTTTTTAATCGCAGCATCAACATCAGCCTTAGTCAGCTTGGCAAATTCTTGATCACGTAAACCACGACTATCCATTTTTTTATTGCGTTCAAGTTGGCTGTTAAGCATACGATGAATGATCCGCTCATCTTCCAATGAGGTTACACGCTGCTTCATAATATTGGCTTTTGCCGCTTCCAACTCTTGACTAGTCACGCCAGTAGTGAGTAAATCCTGCAATACCTTACGAACCACTTGTGATACTTCAGCAGATTTTCCTGCGGTGTAATTGGCTTCGATCGATAAAGCTCCAGCATCATTGAAAGAATCTAAGTTAAGTTGACTGCCAAAACCGTAAACCAAGGCATTCTTCTCACGCAATTCCTGTCCTAAACGAGAAGATAACTGGGAATCGCCAAGAATATAACTAAACACAATTAATGCGGCTGCATCTTTATTGTCTACACCTACAGGTAAAGTCTGTAATGCCTGATAACTACCAAATTCACGTTGTTCTGACAGTGCATGCACTTTTTGTGCTTTGTAAGTATTAAATTCAGTCGATAAGCGTTGGTATGGTTGTTTACCCGTCCAATTCCCAAACTGTTGATTAAGTAACTTTTGCATAGCTTTGGCATCATATTGTCCTGTCACAGAAATGAAGCCGTGATCCATTGCAAAATACTTTTTATACAGGTCAATCACCTGGTGATTGGTCGCTGCCTGAATCTGCTGTTTTGCCAATTCAGGTTCAAAATGATAACGCAAATCTCCTGGTTGATAGGTTTCCAATAGACGCGCTATTGTTAAAGAGGAAACCGTTTCTGGCTCAGTATAGGGACGGTCTAAACTCGAAAGACTCTGTAATTTAATCAGATCAAATTGTGATTGTTCAAATTTAGGATTTTTCATTACAGAAACGATATATTTGAAGAAATCTTCAAATTTTTCTTTTTTCGCTGAAATTTGAATGGTTATCCCATTATCGATGGCCGCTGCAGTTGCATCACCGCCTGCCTCAATGGTTTTATCTGCAATATTCTGTAAGCTATATTGCTCGGATGCGCGCAACAATAAATAAGCCATAAAATCTAAAATTTGCGATTTATTTTTTAAAGCCTCTGCTGTGCCAAAATTCACCTCAATGGTCGCATAGGTTTTATCATCACGTGTCGAGGTTGGGAACAAAGCATATTGCATTCCATTTTTCAATGTTCCGCGTTGAATCTTTTTCTCTGTCGCCTCTAAGTACTGTTTTGACTGTTGAACGTACTGAGCAACTTCAGCTTGGTAAACACTGACATCTTTCAATGGTTCAACTGCTGCTGCCTGCTGATCAAGTGTTTTCGGTTTTTCAGTTGCTTGTTTTTGTTCTAAAGCTTTTTTCTGATCTTCTGGTGTAGGTTGAATATCACCATGGAAACGATGCTGTTGGGTGAAGAACGACTTTAAAGTTGAATTGGTTTCATTCACTGTCAAATTTTGAATGCGTTGTTGATCTTTAAAATATTGCGCCCAATCACCATGAGAAGTCACCACATAGTCACTTAACATGCCTCCTACAGCAGTTGCACTGCTCATTAGGTTATCGTGTGCATTCTGAATTAAGTTTTTAACGCGTTTTAATTCGACATCATTAAAGCTTGGGTTCTGCTCCACACCAGAAATCAAGGATTGATCAATTTTCTTAGCGTCATGATTCGGTGCATAAATTGCCCCCATAAACACCAAATTAAAATCATCATCTAACCATGTTGTTGACTGAACGTTGGTCGCAATACCTGTTTCCACCATACTTGAGTAGAGATGACCGCTCGGTTGCAAAGTATAGAGATAAGGAGCAAGTGCGAGTGCTGGTTGAATTTTCTCATTCTTACCATTCATATAAATATTGAATTTGGCAAGATCGCTGCCTTTTTTCACAGTGAAATCACGATTTTTAATTTTTGCAGAATCTAATAATGGCACTTGAGCTTGTTGCGGGGTTTGACGTGCAGAAATCGGGCTGAAATTTTTATCAATCGCTTTTAAAACTTCTGCCTTATCAAATTTACCTGAAATCACCATGACCGCATTATTCGGTGCATACCAATCTTTATAGAATTTATTTAATTCACTCATTTTAATCGATTGCAGTTCAGATAAGTCACCAATAGGTAAACGTCCTAAAGATTGATTACCATAAGCTGCTTTCCACATCTGATCCATTAATACAGCAAAAGGCTGATCCATGCGCACTTCACGTTCACGCATGACAATATTAATTTCAGATGGAACAAATTTTTCTTGGAGTACCAATTTATCCATACGCTGTGATTCTAAGTAGATCACTTCATTTAAGATATTTTGGTCTGGGCGAATAATATTGGTATATTTGGTTGAGTAATAATCTGTGCTGGCATTGGTCATCAACGTGTATTGATCTAAACGGCGTTGAAACTCTTCACCTTTCACATCTTGCGTGCCTTTAAAAGCCAAATGCTCAAGTAAATGAGCCAAACCACCTTTACCCTGTGGATCATTTAAAGAACCCGTTAAATATACGGTGTTCATAAACACTTTATTTTCTTTGTCGTTTGGCGCAAGTAAAACCCGAAAGCCATTCTCTAGCTTATATTCTTCAATATTATGATCAGATTTAACCAGAACAGTTTGAGCCAATGTCGACGCACTGAAACCAAGAATACAGAGAGAGAATGTGAGTTTTTTCAACCGCATAAGCATAAAAGAATCCAGAATTTTTTAAATTTTAAACATTTATAAGTGAGACATCTTAAAAAATTCTGAACATAATTTATAGTTAAGTTTTGAAAAAATAGCCGTTTATTTCAACGGCTTTTGTAAGCATTTCTGAATAAATATAGTCAAACCGCCTGATTATTCATACAAGTGATTTGGATGATTCATTTATTTTGTACTTTTGAATCATAAACAGTTTTGCTATCACGAGGCGACATGGATGTCGCCATGTTGAGCGGGGGTATTAGGATGTACCCCTCGCTCAACGGAAGATTTTTGTTACTTTTCATCTCTGAAAAGTAAAGTATCGCCTACGCAAAACAATTTAAACTCTAGAGCTAAAGCGTGGCAGTGCAAGCTTTATATCATCAAACAATATATTGATCGCTTTAATTTTATTGATCAAGAGAAATGATATTCAACTGGATGAATTTTTCAACAGATTGACTATACAATTCAGTCTATTTAAATCACGATCTCAGCTTGCATGTAAAGCTGGGCATAACCAGAAATTTCAATACGATTATCTGCTTGAAGAGTGCAAAATAATGTTCCACCACGCTCAGAAGCCTGATAACCAATTAACTGATTTTTTGCTAATTTTTCAGCCCATAATGGCGCTAAACCCGTATGCATAGACCCTGTCACAGGATCTTCATTGATTCCTTTGTGTGGAGCGAAATAGCGAGCAACATAATCATATTGATCAGAAGCGGCAGTGATGGTCACATCAAAACCACCCGAACTTGCGGTCAATGCTGTACTCACACTGTATTCCTCTGCAATACGTGTAATGTTGACCAAATTTGCTTGAGCATCAATCACATCTTGTGCCGAATCACAGACCAAAATATAAGCCTGAGCATTTAAATAAACTTCTTTAAAAGGCTTATCAATCACATGATTCAGTAATTCAGGATATTCCGTAACTTTTTGCAGTCTGCGTATTGGAAAGTTCATTTGAATCTTACCATCATCGGCTTGTTGAATGGTAAAAATACCTAAGTCTTTCACATGAAAACGAATTGTTTTGGCTGACGTATAGTCTTTAAATAAAACAAATGCTGATGCTAATGTTGCATGTCCACAAAAGTCCACTTCAACTTTTGGCGTAAACCAACGAATCTGATAATTTTCATCGTCGATTCTTTTTACAAATGCCGTTTCTGCCAAATTATTTTCTAAGGCAATATTCTGCATCAAGGCATGATCAAGCCATTCGTCTAAAACTAAAACTGCCGCAGGATTTCCTTTAAATAATTGTTGTGTAAAAGCATCAACTTGGTACATTTTCATCACAGAGACTCCTTATTTTCACACATTCTAAGTCAAGCAAAAAAATGATTACAGATACAATCTAAGCATAAAAATGGGTACAGAATATAGATATTTAATTCATGAAACTTTTCATTCACAAAACGAGCATTTTCATTATAGTATTTCAGGTGAATAATTTTTTTATCCCAATAAATAGGCAATAATAATGAAGAATAATCAAATGAAGAATCCCCAAACAATGTGTAAAAGCATCGTAATCACCTGTTGCTTACTCTTTTCTCCTTGGGCAAGTGCATCCAATACCACTTGGATTGCAGGAACAACACATAAAGGAAAAGTTACCGTTCCCATCGAAAACGGTCCAAATGTGGTTTGGAAATGTGATGGTTCTGTTTGTCGAATGACTGGTCCATGGGGCAATCAACTATCGCTTGACTCATGTCAAAGCTTGGTCTCCCGTATTGGAAAAATTAATTTTTACAAAAATAGCGCGGGTAAAATTTGGACAAAAAAATCTAAAGAATTGGCAGAATGTAATAAAGCATCGCGATAGCGTACTCTAAAATTAACACCATAAATTTACAAGAGACGATGACTCCATATTCTTTATCACTGCTTTCTAAGCATCAATGCATTAAATTGGAGTTATATTTTATGTGTATATCCCTCTTCAGTATAGGCAATTGATCGAATCCATTGAGTGTATTGAGAAATTTAAACTTTGATATATGGGGTAAATGTATGAAGCAATCTCGTTATTTAGATGAGTTAAACATACTTTTGAATCAATCAAAATTCGAACAAGTCGAAGTGTATCTAAAAGCACACTCAAATTTACCTGGACCTCGCGCAAATTTAGAACTGAGCTATAGCTTTGCCAGATGCTTTGCAAATATTTCAATATCTCAAAGCTTATGGGAATTTTTAGAGCAGTTATTAAATACATCAACTGACGGTAATTCGCGCGAAACAATTTTACCTTTCAGTGCTTTACTCGGATTATCTCAGAGTTATTTTTCTCAAGACACAACTCATCAAAAAATCATTTTAAATCAAAATCAAACCATGATGAATGATTCACGTTGGAGACTTCGAGAAGCCGCAGCAATGGCGTGCCAAATTATTGGGGAGCAAGATTTTTCAACTATCAAAAAATGGTTCGAACAGATATATCCTGATTCTAGTCTGCTAGAAAAAAGAGGAATTTTAGTCACTCTTGCTCACCCTCCTCTCTTAACAACCGCAGCTAACACTGTATATTGTTTAAATCTATGTGAACAAATCTTTAACGATATTTTTCCGTCTGATCATCAAACAATAGATCAATCAGAAGCCTTTAAAACATTGAAGAAAAGTTTGGAATACGTACTCAGTGTATTTGTTGCTGCAGATCCTTTACTCGGCTTTGATTTGCTTGCAAAGCTTGCTGAGAGAAAGCATCAGCAGATCAATAAAATTCTTAAAGCAAATTTATCAAAAAGTCGATTAACTAAAAAATATATGCTTAAAATCAATAAAATATATGAAATGATGGATCAATAAATAAAAAAACACCTAAATAAAATTTAGGTGTTTTTAAAACTCAGACAATCGAGAAAAAATGATCAGCTATGTTGCAAATCTTCTTGCTCATCTGAAAGTAAAATAGATTGGTCTGTCTGCCCCATCAATTGACTGGTTACCACACCAGCAGTCATTGAGCCATCGACATTTAAAGCCGTACGTCCCATATCAATCAAAGGTTCAATTGAGATTAACAACGCCACTAAAGTGACGGGTAGCCCCATAATGGGTAATACAATCAGCGCTGCAAAAGTTGCACCACCACCGACACCTGCAACACCAATTGAACTGAGTGTTACCACGCAGACCAAAGTCAAAATCCAAACAGGATCAAGTGGGTTAATCCCGACAGTCGGTGCAACCATGACCGCAAGCATTGCTGGATATAAACCTGCACAGCCATTTTGACCGATGGTCGTACCAAACGATGCTGAAAAACTGGCAATTGACTCAGGTATCCCTAAACGGCGTGTTTGTGCTTCAATATTTAAAGGAATACTGGCTGCACTTGAACGACTGGTAAAAGCAAAAGTCAGTACAGGTAAAACCTTTTTAAAGAAACGAATCGGGTTAACACCAGTGAATAATAAAATCAGTGCATGTACCCCAAACATGATGGCTAAGCCCAGATAAGAAGCAACAAGGAAACCACCTAGATTGACGATATCCGCTGCATTCGAGCTTGCCACCACTTTTGTAATTAATGCAAATACACCATAAGGCGTAAGCGTCATGACCAAGCGAACCAGTTTCATGACCCAAGCTTGTAAAGTATCAATTGCACTGACAATACGTTGCCCTTTTTCAGCATCATCTCTAATGAGATTTAAACCAGCCAAGCCCAATAAGGTTGCAAAAATAACCACACTAATAATTGAAGTTGGGTGAGCTCCCGTCAATTCTGCAAATGGATTGGTCGGCAAAAATGATAAAATGAAATCTGGCACATTTAAGTCAGTGACTTTACCAATATAATCCGTTTGAATTGCTTCAAGTCGCGCTGTTTCTTGTGTACCTTGTACTAAACCTGCCGCACTTAAACCAAAAAGATTGGTGACAAAAACACCAACCAATGCTGCAATAAATGTAGTAATCAACAATGTACCAATGCTGATAAGACTAATTTTACCCAGTGATGAAGCGTTATGTAGTTTGATCACAGCACTCAATATTGAAACTAGAACCAATGGCATTACGACCATCTGCAACAGTTTCACATAACCATTACCAACAATGTTAAACCATTGAATAGATTCAGTTAAAATTGCTGAATTTGTACCATAAACCCAATGTAATCCAAGCCCAAATACAACACCCAAACACAAACCTGCAAACACTTTTTTAGCCAGACTCCAATCGGTCTTTCTGGTTTGCATTAACAGTATGATTAAGGCAATGAATATGACAATATTCAAAATGAGCGTATAGTTCATTCGAGTTCCAATAGTTTTGATCGTTTTATTATAAACTTATTGTGAAATATCCAATAGCCTTTAGCACTTTTAGCGATTTAACTGATATTTTTTTGTTGCTCATAATCAACAATAAAAACATCATCTTATTTGCTTCATATGAATTTCATATAAGCATGTGCAAATAATGAATAAGCCCTCAATATAGGTTGTAATATGAATCAACATCTCCAAGCTGTTGAGCTTTCAAAAGCATATCGTCTATTAAATCATGGTCCAACCGTACTGGTGTCTGCGCAGTATGAACATGAGCAGAATGTCATGGCTGCTGCATGGGCATGTGCATTGGAGCTCGTACCTGCAAAAGTAACTGTTGTTTTAGACAAAAGCACAAAAACACGATTATTAATTGAAAAATCAGGTTATTTCATTTTACAAGTTCCCACCTTAAAGCAACTTAAACTGGTGCAACAACTGGGTTCAATCAGTCAATTCAACGATCCAGAAAAACTGTCACATTGTGAGACCCCCTTATTCAAGTTTGAAGGTTTTGATCTGCCTGCAGTGGAAGGCTGTGCGGCTTGGCTGATCTGTGAATTGATCCCAGAACCACACAATCAGCAGGAACATGATTTATTTATTGGCAAGGTAATCGCGGCTTATGCAGACGACCGAGTTTTCCGCAATGGGCACTGGTATTACCATGAAGTAGATGCCGAGTGGAAAAGTTTGCATCATGTTGCAGGTGGGCATTATTACACCATTGGTGACCCTGTCGATGCCAACCTCATTCAACCCTAATTTTTATTGTAACCAGAGTTCGAGTATTAAAGGCATTCAGTTGGGCTCAGTATTGTCTTTTTTACCAATTGATGGATTATTCTTAAACTAAATATTGATTATTTATTGTCATTTTTTTCAATTCGCCTTATGGTGAATTGAGTGAAAAATGGATGATATGTAAGTGAACAGGACTGTTTCAAATAAACTTCAATTGAGTGTCTTTCTTTGTCTAAGTACCTGTTTAGCGATTGGTATATTGCGATTTTCCTATACCGCATTATTGCCCACTACCCGACTCGCCTACCACTGGGATAGTAGTTTTGCCAGTATATTGGGGAGTGCTAATTTACTCGGTTATCTCATCGGTGCCTTTTGGTCGATGAAACTCCCACACACAGCCAATATGCCTCGTTATCTTGTACTTGCATCCTGTGCAGGTGCAATCAGCTTACTCAGTTGTGCATTTTCAGGTTTTTCTGAACTATGGTATGTATTCTGGCGAATCATCTCAGGCATTAGTGGAGGCTTAATCATGATTCTTGCACCCAGTATTGTGGCGCATTGTTGTCGAGCTGATGAACGCTTGAGTATCAATTTTATTGGTTTTAGTGGTATTGGGATTGGTGTACTTTCAGCTACCTTGTTTTTACCCTATCTAGATCAAATCAGTACCCAATCAGCTTGGATGATTTTGTTTGGGTTTTCAGCACTGATTTGCCTAATAAATGCCTATCTTTTACACGGGTTTAAAGATTATTTACACCAAACAAGTACCCATAACAATTCTATCAGCTCGATGGATGGTATTTATCTGAGTGTGTTAATCGTATATGCATGTAGTGCTTTTGCTTATGTGCCACACTCATTATTTTGGATTGATTATCTAAAAAACACTTTACACCTCAACCTCTACCTGATTAATTTCAACTGGATTCTTTATGGTTCAGGCAGTGCTTTGGGGGCGATCAGTGCTTACTTATTGGCACGAAAATTTGGAAATTTTACTGCCTTAAAAATATTATATAGTATCTATGTCGTTGCAATTTTGGTCGCAGTCTTTTCTATTCATCCGATCTTTACTTATATTTCCTCATTTTTTACAGGGCTTCTCAATCCAGCTGTGGTGTTCTTAACCTCCTATACGATTCTCAATCTTTATCATACAGCCTATAAAAATTTATGGAGTATCGCAACGCTAGGATTTGCCATTACTCAACTGATTGGTGGTTTATGTTTTAGCGCATTGCAACACTGGGGTGTTTCATATTATCAACAATTCATACTCGCTTCAGGGGTGCTGTTGATAGGTACACTACAATTTTTTATCTATACCCGAATGAAATTTAAATCGCAGGCATAAAATACGATTTTTAGAAGGATGATGACTTAATATTGAACGTATCATCCTACGTTTAAGCCATTCGCTGCGCATGCAGAACCAAACCTATTCATATTTTACCGTTTGGCATACAAATTGCTCATCTAAACCATTGATGAAAAATTCATGAAGGTTTCATATGAGCGCTGAAATTAACAAAATCAAACCTGAAGATGAAGTTTTAAGTTTAGGAAAAAACCTGACTTTTGGTCTACAACATGTACTCACCATGTATGGTGGTTTAATCGCTGCCCCATTGGTAGTAGGGACAGCCATTGGTTTAAATGCAGCCGAAATTGCACTATTAATTACTGCCTCGATTCTTGTTGGTGGTTTAGCTACGTTGTTACAAACATTAGGAGTGAAATGGTTTGGTGCAAAACTGCCCATAGTACAGGGCACTTCATTTGCTGCCGTGGCAAGTATGATTGCGATTGGTACTACAGGCGGTAATATTCAAACAATTTTTGGTGCAGTCATTGTCAGTTCTATTTTTGGTTTGTTGATTGCTCCATTTTTCTCAAAAATTGTGCGTTTCTTTCCACCGATTGTCACAGGTTCCATCATTACAATTATTGGAATTTCACTGTTACCCGTTGCCATTCGTTGGATTATGGGTGGAAATCCCAAAGCACCCTCATGGGGTTCATTAGAAAATATTGGAATTGCAGCATTCACACTCACGATCCTACTTTTGGTCAGCCGTTTTGGTACAGCAACCATGGCACGTCTGGCAGTATTGATTGCGATTATCGTCGGTGCGATATTCACCATCTTTTTAGGCGTTGCCGACTTTTCTAAAGTAACTCAAGGTGAGCTGTTTGCTTTGCCACATTTGTTCGCCTTTGGTCTTCCTACTTTTGAAATGTCTGCCATCTTGACCATGTGTATTGTCAGTATTGTGATCCTGACTGAAACTACTGCCAGCCTATTGGCGATTGGTGAAATTGTAGATACAAAAATGGACAGTCCCCGTCTCGCAAATGGTTTAAGAGCCGATATGCTTTCTTCAGCGATTGCCCCCTTATTCGGTTCATTTATGCAATGTGCTTTTGTACAAAATGTTGGCTTGGTCGCTATCTCAGGTGTGAAAAGTCGTTTTGTGGTTGCAACAGGTGGAGCAATTTTAGTGGTTTTGGGTTTATTGCCTATTTTTGGTCGTATTGTCGCAGCGATTCCGATGCCTGTTCTGGGTGGAGCGGGTATTGTTTTATTTGGTAGTGTTGCTGCAAGCGGGATTCGTACACTTTCTAAAGTCGATTATCAAATCCAGTCCAATTTAATCATTGTAGCAGTTTCAATTTGTGCGGGTTTAATTCCGTTGATTAGCCCAGAGTTTTTCAATGCATTCCCCAAAGTATTACAAACCTTATTTCACTCGGGGATTACCACGACCTGTATCGCAGCAGTCATGCTAAATATCTTCTTTAATCATCTGTCCTTTGGTAAAAGGTCGGTGAAAGCTCCAGTAAAGTCTGTACAAACTGTGACACATTAATTTATAAAAACAGAGCTTCTATTGAAGCTCTGTTTTTATATCAATAACTACATTTAATCATTAAAAGATTATTTTGTGATTGGCATATGCTTTTTAATAAAAGCAACCAATTCAGCATTCTTTGCAACAATTGCTCCTGTATGATTTTGATCATCTACAAGTAAGAACGTCACATCTGTACCCATATTTTTTAAGTCTTGCTGTAATTTTTCAGTCACTTGATAAGGTACTGCCATATCTAATTTACCCTGAATAATCATCACAGGTGTATTAATTTTCTTGGTTGCAGGCTGATTGTCTACTAAGAATTTTTTTACTGTTGAATTTTCTTGGAAGTTATCAATAAGCCCTGGATAGTCTAAAACAGTTTTACCGCTATTCGTGTTCAAATATTCACGAATATCTGTAATAAATTTACCCTTCAAATCTTCAAGACATGAACCATTTTCACCCGTTGTGCCCTCTGCCAATTCTACAATCAACTTAGAACGATCCTTGAAAACTTCTCGATAATTAAATCGAGGTTCATAGGCAGTGACACCTACTGTGGTATAAGCGGCATAGGCTAATAATTCAGCATAGACATCAATTGCTGTCTCAACTTTACCAGCGAGAAGAAGGTTCCGAATCGCTTGTGGTGCTACCTCAGAAATAATATAGCCTAAACTTGAAGCAGGTGCACCTGCTACTGCGCCTCTATAATTGGTATCACTATTGGAAAGTTCTGCTGTTCCTAAAGAAGCATGACCACCTTGAGACTGCCCCACGGACATCCATTGACCATTGATCTGACTACCATAATGATCTTTATAGGCTTTGACCGCATAAATCGCTGAATTTGCTTCACTCTTCAGTTTTAAATACGGATGCATACCTGGTGTTCCTAAGCCCTCATAGTCAGGTGCAACCACCACATAGCCTTCTTTTAATAAACTTTGTGCCATAGCTTTAAAACCTGTTTTAAAGCCATTCCTACTTGGCGCACAGCTATCACCTACACCTACCGTCCCATGCTCCCATACTACAACTTTCCAACCTTCCGCAGGTCTTGTTGTTTTAGGCACAAAAACCATGGCTGTGGCTTTTTTAGTTTCCCCTAAAACATTCGGCATATTATAGGTCATGACTTTGACTGAAGATGCTTCACTCATAATATCTAAATTATATGAACTTTCCGATACATAACTTTTATTACTATTCCAATTATCCCAATTGTCATCATCATTACATGCGCTTAAAAATAATGCTGAACCACAAGTAATAGCCAATAGTGTCCGTTTAAATAATACTTTCATTACCCTTTCCTCAAATTTTTCTTTTTTGAACAGCTCCGTGTTCCCCTCTAATTAAACATAAAAAAAAGCATCTTGCTAGAATGCTTTTAACCAAAGAGTAAAATAATATAGAAATACAAATAATTAATTTTAATTTATGTGATTTATCACACTTTAAATCAAACTCAATCAGCTTTAACCAAATCAAATGAGAGCAATAAAAATGCCTGCAAAAATAATCAGTCCAACCCAACGATTGTGCCTAAATGCCCAGAAACATCTTTGTGGATCACGATCTTTGGTTTTACTCCACTGATAAATAAAGTCCCCTGAAACCAATAACAATGCAATCAGTCCTATTGGGATCAGAATATTTTCCAAATACAGCGCTGCACCAATCAATACCACACTGCTCAACTGCAATAATGAAATAATTTCTATATCATAGCGACCAAACAGGATAGCTGTAGATTTCACCCCAATTTTTAAATCATATTCTCGATCTGTAATGGCATATTGCGTATCATAGGCCACGGTCCAAGCGAGATTGCCAAAATAAAGTAACCAGCATGTCCAACCTAAAGGTTTGCCCATTGCAGTAAAAGACATGGGAATTCCCCATGAAAATGCCATTCCCAACACCACTTGGGGTAAATGGGTATAACGCTTCATGAATGGATAAATAAATGCCAGAAGCAAACCTGCTAACGCACAATAAAATGTTGCAATCGGTAAAAAAAATAAAGTGCAGGCGCTTGCAGCCACCAACCCGATAAAAACCCAAACTGCTTCTTTTGCCGAAATTACACCCGTTGCAAGAGGACGGTTTTTAGTGCGTTCAACGTGGGCATCGACTTTACGATCTGCAAAGTCATTGATTGCACAACCTGCCGCACGCATAAAAATTGTCCCTAAGACCATCGCAATCAAAGTAACAATATCCGGGATTCCTTCCGCAGCAATCCATAATGCCCACATGGTTGGCCAAAATACCAACTCTGTTCCGATAGGTTTATCAAAACGACATAGATAATAATATGCTTCTAACCGTTGTTTCCATGTGGTTTGTTGCGCTATTGCCATGACAGTCCTTCAGTACACTATTTTGAAATATGCTGTTGTTGTAAAAATTGTTCAAAAGCAGGTAAAAAAGTTTCTTGAACTATAAATTTACAACCATGCCAAGTATAACAACTTTGGCGTGTCCAACCTTCTGCTAATTTTAAAACACGTCTTTCACATAAAGGATTGGTTCTTTGGAACAAAAACTTTCCAATTGGTTTGGTACGGATATGTTTAAACAAGCGTGCTTTGCTGTGAATACTTAAAATAGGAAAAATACTTTTTGCTTTAACCCAAGGTTGTGCATCACAACCAAATAAGTAACTTTCTCGCACCCATGAGGTATGTTGGTGAGGCATTGACATCCATTGACTGTCTAACAATGTCATTCTTTGATAGTGCTCTTGGATGGGCTGGACTTTAAAAATACCACCTGCCGCATCTGTCAATTGCTGGGTCAGGGAACCCTGTGCAAACAACCATGTTTTTAATTCAGGAGGAAATTTATGATCCCGTATTGCGCATGATTGTTTCAATGTTCACCCCTTCCATATTTTGGATGCCTCAGTTTAACTGAAATTTTTAACTTTGTTTGAGCTGATCTTTAAAATGTTCAGAATTAGTTGAAAAATCAATCAAAATTAAATCCACTCGAAAAGAACTTAATTTTCAATAAATCTCTTGATCAGTGATAAAGCATCACAAACATTGGGCTTTTTTAGTACGACTTAACTATTTTCGTTTTGATTTACCTTGATTTCTGCTACATTTTATAAATTAAAATCAATTGTAATGATTTCAGGACAAGCATAAATGAATATAAAAACTGCGCTAAAATTTAGCTTACTGTGTCTTCCCTCGACTTATAGCTTTGCACTCAACTTATCCAGTTCTCCAATCCAACAAGTTACTCTATACCCAACATTGGCAAAAATCGAACGAACCATTCCTGTGCAGGCTGGGGAACAGTTGGTGAGCTTGAGTGGACTGGCTGCCAATTTCAATATCGACCAACTGCAATATCAAAGTAGTAATATCGAAGTGAATGCAGTTTCTCACACTGACAGTGCATTAGATAAGCCTGCTGGCAATGAATCTTCACAGTTACGCGACCATATCGACGCGATTAAAAAGAAAATTTCAGAACAAAATTCAATTATTCAAGCTGCTGAGCTTCAGAATAAATTCTTGGGCAATGTGACCGAAGGTTCTGCACCTAAAGTTCGTAAGCAAGCTTATGAAGCGTTTATCGCCATTGATCAAGCCAAGATCGAAAAAGAAAAGCTTGAGCAACGTTTAGATGAGTTGGAACAAGATTTAAGCGCCATTGGTGACAGTGAATTTAATCAAAGAACCCTTAAATTTTATGTCAATGCACCACAACGGGGTGAAATTAAAATCAGTTATATGGTGCCTTATGCACGTTGGCAACCAATTTATAAAGCTGAATTGGATACCCAGACAAAGCAAATTAAGCTCACACGTATGGCAATGATTGCTCAAAAAACAGGTGAAGACTGGAATAATGTGAAGCTGGCACTGTCTACGGCAACACCGCAAAACTATGTTCAACAAGTCCAACCACAACAATGGTGGGTAAATTATTTTGAGCCAGAACCTGTTGTACGCCCTATTTATGCTATTGCTCCTGCACCAATGGCTGAAATGAGCTATGACCGAAAAGAAAAAAGTGCCAAAAAAGCGCCCCAGTTTCCACAATTCCAAGCAGCCGATCTAAACTTTAGTACTGAATTTCGATCAGAAACCAAAGCCTCTATTCCAAGTAGCCAACAGCAAATATTCTTACCTTTAAGCACAGAACAATATGCAGCAAAGCTTTCCGTATGGGCAATCCCTAAAAATAGTACCCAGGCAACGATTAATGCTGAGATTGCAAAACTGGATCAGAATTGGCCTTCAGGTACAGTGAAACTCTATCGTGACGGCGACTATATCGGGCAAAGAGCTTGGAACAACAGTGTAGATGAAAACTTACAAATGAGTTTTGGAACCGATGATCAAATCCAAATCAAAGTCACTGACTTGTCAGACAAGAAAAACCCTGTCAAAGGGACACAGTCAGAAACCACACAGAAACAGCAATATTCTGTGCAAAACTTACATAACTATCCAATTCAAGTCACTATTTTTGAATCTGAGCCACAAAGTCAAAATGGAAAACTGACCACTCACTCAACTTATAGCATTCCCCCAACGGCGACCCAATGGAATGGACAACCGAATATCAACTTATGGCAAGTGGATTTAAATCCAAAGCAAAGTTATAAGTTGGATGTACAACACCAATTTAAATATCCAAGTAAAGGTAGAACCTCTGGTTTTTAATATTCTCTTCTCTACCATAAATAATGAAGCCCAGTCATCACTGGGCTTTGATTTGCAACATGCTCATTCAGCAAAGACTAAAGATAGTCACCCTCACGTTCAGGCTGATACAATACTTTTTCAATTTTAACTTTCATTAAGTGTCCATCGGGTTGCGGCCACTCGATTTCTTGCCCTTCAGCCAAACCTAAAATAGCGGCGCCAACAGGAGCAATGACATTGACCTGCCCTTTATCACCACGGAAATCATGTGGATAAACCAGTGTAATTTCAGTTGCTTCTGTTGATGGTGCAATCGTGATCAGCACCTTTGCATTCATGGTCACAACATTTGCTGGAATGGCATCAGGTGCAACCACTTCTGCACGTGCCAATTCTTCTTCTAAATGTTGCATGGTGATCGTCAACTTTGACTGATGTTCTAACATCGTTTCCAAACGATGCAAATCCTGTTCTGAAATAATAATATTGGGTTTAGTCATGTACCGAATTCCTTTGCACTATTGCATTACCACAAGCGTATTGATAAAGCCGATCTTACAGTTATACATCAATTCGCTTGCCAACTAAATTGACAAAGCAAGATATAAACTGAAATCCATAGCTTTTCATCACCGATTTCTTTTATAACAGATATTTAGTCGTATATTACTGCTTTTTATTCAACCATAAAAAAAGCCTCCTTGAGAGGAGGCTTTCTCAAGTCAATGCTTATTTTGCATAAACTGGGAATTTAGCACATACCGCTTCAACTTTAGCTTGTACTGCTTTGATTACCGCTTCATCACCTTTAGCGTCTAGGATATCAGCAATCCAACCTGCCAAATCACGCACTTCCGCTTCACCAAAACCACGAGTGGTTACTGCAGGTGTACCGATACGGATACCTGAAGTAACAAATGGAGAACGTGGATCATTTGGTACAGCATTTTTATTCACTGTAATATGCGCTGCGCCTAACCATGCGTCAGCATCTTTACCTGTCACATCTTGTTTAATCAACGATAACAAGAATAAATGGTTTTCTGTACCACCAGAAACAACATCATAACCACGTGAAATCAACACTTCAGCCATCGCTTTAGCATTAACAACCACTTGTTTTTGATATTCTTTATATTCAGGTGTCATTGCTTCTTTAAAGCAAATTGCTTTTGCCGCAACAGCATGAACCAAAGGACCACCTTGGTTACCTGGGAATACAGCTGATTGAAGTTTTTTCTCAATCTCTTCATTTGCTTTAGCAAGGATCAAACCAGAACGTGGACCACGTAAAGTTTTATGCGTAGTTGTCGTTGTTACATCCGCAATTTGTACTGGGCTTGGATATACACCAGCAGCCACTAAACCAGCAACGTGCGCCATATCAACAAATAAATATGCACCAACTTTATCCGCGATATCACGGAAACGTTGCCAATCAACAATTTGGCTATACGCAGAGAAACCAGCAACGATCATACGAGGCTTGTGTTCTACAGCCAAACGTTCAACTTCTTCGTAGTCAATTTCACCAGTTTCAGGGTTTAAACCATATTGCACTGCATTATAAGTTTTACCTGAGAAGCTTACTTTTGCACCGTGGGTCAAGTGACCGCCATGCGCTAAGCTCATTCCTAAAACAGTATCGCCTGGGTTTAAAAGTGCAAGATAGACTGCTGAGTTTGCTTGAGAACCGGCATGAGGTTGTACGTTAGCGTAGTCAGCACCAAATAATGCTTTAGCACGATCGATCGCCAATTGTTCGATCACGTCTACATATTCACAACCGCCATAATAGCGTTTACCAGGATAACCTTCGGCATATTTGTTAGTGAGTTTTGATCCTTGTGCTTCCATTACTGCAGGTGAGCAATAGTTTTCAGATGCAATCAACTCAATATGTGCTTCTTGACGGGCATCTTCTTGAGAAATTGCTTGAGCGATTTCTGGATCAAATTCAGAAATAGAGATATTGGCGAACATTAGCGAGGTCCTATGAATTAGGGCTTTTAAGCCGTGCTAAGATTGCGCGTATTGTAGCATGAAGTTTGTAATTAAACAGAATGAAGTTTGCTCTGTTTTAAATAAAAATAGCTAATGTATCGTACATTAGCTATTTTTTTGATAATGGCAGTTTAAAGCGTTATTTTGCTGCAAACATAGCTTTGACATCTGCAACAATATTATCAATATTTAAAACATACGCAGAACTATGATCCCAAGTAGGTTCAGGGATATAGCGAACCTGTGTACCAAATGCTTTTGCGGTAGCATATAAAGTATCTGTCGCAATTTTGGGTACAGTAGTATCCGCCCCCCCTGATAAATTACTACAGGTGTTTTGACTTGAACTTGTAGTGGTTGTGAGTCTTCATTTAAAAATTTTTGTACAGGCGCTAGGGTCATAAATCCGTCAGTTGTTCTTGGATAATTCTTTAATGAACCATTGCTACCAACATATTGCATCATAGCCCCTGCAAATTGAGTTCCAAGATCACAGCTTGATTCTGCATTTCTTGCAATTGCATCCGTCGGTACTTTAAATACTTGGCTATAGTCTAAAGTAGGGTTTGTATTGCGTAAGCCCGCAGCAATTAATGCAGTAAAGGTATCTAAAGATGCATAAACAGGTATCTGCTGAGTTGGTGTAGCATTTTCAACTGAAAGATTTCCAACACTTAAAATTAATTTCAATTGTGAAGCTGGTGCAACAGCGACGGTGCCTTTATAGTCTAGGTTTGCACGCGCCGCATATTGCGCAGCGCCTAATGCTGCTTGACCACCTTGAGAATGTCCAACTGTGACCCACTGATTAGACGCTTTACTGCCTAGCCAATTACGTGTCGCCACTACCGCATCAGTAATCGAATAAGCTTCACTTTTTAAATTTAAAAATGGGTGTAATTCTTTACCACCAGGCTCGCCCAAGCCTTCGTAATCAGGTGCAACCACCACGTAGCCTGCTGCAAGAAACTTAGAAATCATGCCTTTAATATGGTCATTCATCACATTACGACTTGGTGCGCATTGATCTGCAACGCCTGTTGTTCCATGTGCCCAAACCACGATTGGCCAACCACCTGCTGGTGCTACAGTTTTCGGTGTAAAGACCAGTGAGGTTGCTTGTACTTCGGTACCATTAATACCTTTCATTTTATAGGTCATCACGACACTATCCGTTGCCACAGTGGAGAAGTCAGTTGCAGTGTATGCGCTTGGTGTTCCCACAACAGGATTGGCAATCGTGTTGACATCTGTATTATCTGGAGAAGCTCCAGATGAACTCCCTCCATCACCGTTATTACATGCTGTTAAAGCGATCCCAGAACTTATAATTAAAACTGTCAGTAAATTCTTTTTCATGTGATTTATCCTTAAACACAATTTTTTAAATATTTTATATCACTTATTACGCATAAGTATTTCATGAATACGTCAAAAAAATATGTTAGGCAAGTCTTTTAGTCATTATTTTTAAGGGATGAATCAACTGAATAAATCACCAATAATGGCATCACACCACACAAGGCATCATGTTTATTGTTAACATATTGAACAATATATAGAAATCTAAACTGCCAAGAAATGGCTATTTATTGTTTATAAAATTAATATCAAAGTAGCTTAAAGATTCGTTTAAAATTTCAATCTTATTTTAACGACGCTGGCTTTTTCACAGAATAAGATTCAACAGCATATCGCCAATCTGTTGAAAAATGCATGCCGCAAAAGTTAATTTCTCTTGATCAATAAAATCAATGCAATAAAGATCGTTTTGAATGATGTGAAGTTTCCCTGACCAAACTGTTATGCTGTACATCTAAAGCCTAAATAAATTTACCTAGATGATGCTTCACTTTGCTTAACCCATTTTTTGTTTAACCATATTCTTGCGATGCAAAAAAGGTAGTGCTTTGTTTTTTGCTCATATACGCATATAACCTCACTCAACATGGCAACATCCATGTCACCTCGCGATAGCAAGACCATTCTTGGTGTAAAAGTACAGAATAAATGAATCACAAAAATTTTATAAAATTTGTAAAAAAACATAAAGTTGATCCGACATGAGTGATTAAAATAAAAAATCACTGGTATGAATACTCAAGAAATGTTGAATGCATACCCTATTGATTTAAATATTTAAAAAAATTTGACTACAGGACAATGAGAGATAGATTGACTCAATCTTTTCACAAACTAACTATTTCACAAATTGAAAACTATAAAAGTGATTGCTAAAAAACCTGAGGATTTCCCCCTGCCTTTGCATATATTAGACAAATGAGGATGCTAACAACGTTATTGATGAATGAAGATACTCATCATGTTGCATTGAATGGATAAAGCAAGTTGAGTTATTCATAAGTTGCCACTGTTTGATTGAACAGTGGCAAAATTTAAAAACAATAATGATCAATATTCAAGGATTAGTTTGATAGCAGTGTTTTAATATCCGCCAATAAGTTTCCGTTTTTAGCATTTACACTATAAGCGGTACCATGGTCCCATTTTGGATCGGTTCGATAATCAATTTTTGTGGTTAATGCTCGTGCTTGCGCCACCAATGCGTCTGTTGCCTGAGGCAACACCAATGTATCTGCACCACCTTGATAAATAATGATTGGTGTTTTAACCAAGACTTGAAGAGGCTGTGAATCTTTCTCCAAAAATTGTTTGACGATCGGATCATCCATATAGCCCTTAGCTCTTCGTGGATAATCTTTTATACTACCATTATTTGCTTCAGCATATTCCCCTATTCCTCGCGCAAATTCAAAACCTAACTCAAGCACACATAAAGACTCAGCTTGTTCTGCAATTTTATCGGTGGGTGACTTAAAGACCTTACTATATACACCATCCATCCCATAAGTAGTTTTAATACTCGCAGCAATCAATGCGGTAAACCCATCCGTAGCAACATAACCTAGGGCTTTACGTTCGTATTCAGGATTTGTATCTCCATTTTCATCCAGCATATTATCGGACAACCCTTCTAACTTAAATTGAATTAAACTATCAATCATTTTTAAATTAGACGCAGGAGCAACCGCCACTGCCCCTTTGTAGTCCATATTGGCGCGTGCTGCATATTGAGCAGCACCCAATGCCGCTTGCCCGCCTTGTGAATGCCCCACTACTGCCCATTTATTAGAGACCTTATCACGTAACCAACTTTTGGTTGCTACCACTGCATCCGTAATTGAATAAGCCTCACTTTTGACATTTAGAAAAGGATGGAGTTCTTTATCACCAGGCTCTCCCAAACCTTCATAGTCAGGTGCAACAACAACATAACCTTCTTTAAGAAAGCTATCGATCATGTTTTTAATCGTTGGATCACCTGGACCAAACAAACCTGGTATCGTCAATTTGTTAACACTCGGTGCACAACTATCTGCGACACCCGTTGTACCATGTGCCCATACTACGATTGGCCATCCCCCTGCAGGCGGTGCTGTTTTTGGGGTAAAAACCAAGCTGGTAGCCAATGTTTCAGTTCCTTTGATGCCTTTCATTTTATAAGTCATCATTACACTGTCTGCGGCATTCGGTGGTGCATCTTCTTTAATATATTTATATGCAGCAGGTGTTCCCACCACAGGGTTTTGAATATTATTGATGTCTACATTTGATGTGGTAGATGGACCTCCATCATTATTGTCATCTCCTCCACATGCTGTTAAAAATACAACTGAACTTGCTAATAATATCCAAAGCGTATTTCTTTTCATTTTTTTCATCCTTGTTGCCTATCTTGTTTTAATACTTCAGTGTGCATAATTCCAATTTATCCGCACTGATCATTCAATTACCTAGCTTTTGGCGGGGTATTCTTTTTAAATTACCTTAAATCCAATAATTAAGATAATCTACACTATAATTATCTTATTAAAATAAATTTGCAAGCGATATTCGATAGCCATTATTTTGATATTTATTAGAAAATATTTAAAAAAAGTAGATTAAGTTGGTTTTAAACTAAAAAATGAGGTGAGATTCACTGTATTCAGTAGAATTTACAACCTCAACAATAAAAAAATACCAGCACGCCCAAACTTTAAGATATTCTTATAAATTATTAAATAAATGATGATAGCCAGTATCAACTAGATATAATTTATATTTTAATCATGCAACCACCATACAAGGACAGAACTGCTTGAGAGTTAAACAAAAACAAATCAAAACTGACTTTCAAATAACTTTAAATTGTATTCAATGCTTAAAAAAGCTAGGGTACTCAAAAGCTCCTGTTCAAATTGGTGAAGGAACAAAAGATGCAAGCCATTATTTTAGATACAGAAACACATACACTCAATGGTCTACCTATTGAAATTGCTTATGCACCTATTCAGATTGAAGCAGGAAAACTCAGTTTAGATCGCAAGCAAATATTTGATCAGCTTTATAGCATTGGCAATGAAAAAATCTCTTTTGCCTCTATGGCAGTTCACCATATTTTAGAAGCGGACATTGCAGGACAACCTAACTTTTCGGACTTCGAGCTTCCTAAAGAAACCACATATATCATTGGTCATAATATTGATTATGATATTCGTGCCATTGAACAATGCGGTGTGGATACTTCAAAAATCAAAGCTATTTGTACGCTGGCACTGGCTCGTTTAGTTTGGCCAGATGCTGAAGCCCATAATATTTCTGCGCTGATTTATATGATCAGTAAAGGCAGTGAAAAAGCACGTGAAATGCTGAAAAGTGCGCATCGCGCAGATGCAGATATTATTTTAACAGCCAATATTTTAATGCACATTATTCATCATTTAAAGATTCAGACTTTAGAAGAACTTTATGAAGCCTCTGAAGATGCACGTATACCAAGAACGATCAACTTTGGTAAACACCGCGGTACTGCAATTTCAGAATTACCCTCAGACTATGTGCAATGGTTATTACGCCAGGAAGACCTAGACCCTTATTTACGTAAGGCCTTAGAAAATGCAAACCTTATCACACTTTAACCTTGTGATTTGTAACAAGAAAGTCATATTAGTGTAATTTTCATTCTTTATCCTTGGGTCAATTTATTGGGGGAATAACTTGACTCATGGATCAATATTTTAAAACTGACTTGGGAATTCAGGCATTAAAACAGCGGTCATTTCAACTGAATGCGCGTCAAAGACAGTTATTACTCCTGATCGGTACTGATGATTTTAAAATTTTAAATAGTGCCCTCAAACAACGCTTGGCGACTCCTGAACTGATTCAACAATTAGAAGAACTTGGTTTGATTTTTCAGGATAATGCACCATCTGCGGATAAAAAAAATTATACCGCCCTATCAGCAGTGACAACTTCAATTGCATTAGACACAAACCAACAACCAACTTTGGCTCAAACAACAAAAAGTCAATCTTCAAAAGAAGATCTCATTTCCTCAATTAGCATCAGTGAAAAATTAACAGAAGTATCCTCACCCGACAATCTCCACACCAATGAGCTACCCCATGATCTAAAACCACAACTAGAAACACCAGCACAGAAGGAAAATAAACTCGAACATGTCCATATCAGTTTTGATGAGATCAAACAAAAAATGGCACATCTATTACAAACTCATTGTGGACTCATGACTAAACAATTGGTGATACAGATCCAGCAGGCAAAATCTATCCGTGATATTAAATTTTGCCAAATGCAATGGATTACCGCATTACAAGAGTCCAGAATTTCACCAGTTGAGCTAAATCAAACCATGCAACAAATTAATTATTCTTTACAACACCTACAATCATCATAATTTAAGCATGTTACAAGCGTGAGACTTAGCATTTAGATTTAACCCCCCTTAGAATGACACAATTAAGTGTTTTAACGTCATTCTAAGTTTTTTAATCTAAACAGATTAATATTTTTTAAAAGATGGATAATAATCAGATTTGGCAGATCATCGCCCTTGAAGATGATCATTATTTATCGGAACAAAAGCTGAATTTAGAATTAAAATCTGCTTTGCTCACAGAATTCCTTCAACACTTACACATTGAATTTCAACATTATGGTTTAGAAATACAACAATTCCACGTCTAAAATCAAATGTCATATATCGCTTAACATCACCAGCATATCTCATTGATATTAATGATGAATTAACTTAAATCCATATATCTTATTATATCTTTTTACAAAATCAAATTGTCTATTTTTACATCAAGCTATACAATAAACACTCAGCTAACTTGTTCAAATAATTACACAATTATGACTACTTATATTACCAAATCGACCAATCAAACAGCATTAGCACTTTCAAATTTTCATTCAACTTTTGAACAGTGTTTGACGGCTGTTTCTAATATTAAGCATAAAAGAGATTTACGAATCAAAGATGACCCAATGTCCTCACAACATGTGTTGGTACAAAGTTATCAATCTGGATCACTCAAAGGTGATTTAAGAATTGAAAAACGCGCTGTTGTTCAAGCCAATCGAGACCGCTTAGCCCTTTATCATTTAGTTGCTGTTGTTCTTGATCATTTTAAAACTGCTTGATTTTTTAGCAGAAACTTGGTTGTTGCTGTTCAGCTTTAGACCTTTTAATGCTTAGCTATAATAAATGTGTTGGATAAATGCATCCAACACATTTTTTTAATTGTCACATCTTTGGTCTAGTTAAAAATTAACTTACCTGTTCAATGATGCGATAAATACTATCACTTTCTTTACTCTCGAACAGTAATTCAATACTCGGCAATATCTTTTCGCCATCTACCACAATATGATCGATCTTTTGGAACAAGGATAAATTTTCAGCATCTTCATGCTCTTGCAATTTGTTTAACCATGCCATTGCATTTAATTCGTTGCTATATTGATCCTTCACCTTGACTGTAATCATTTCAGACATTTTCCTATCCTCTTTTTTATATACTGTTTTTCTTATAGCATGACATTGAATAAAATTTCTTGTGAAGTTGTTAGATTTTATGGCAATGTTAAAGCATTGCAACTTATGAATATTTTTCAGTTATAAAACAATCAATTACTTTGAATATTTTATGTAAATTCTGCCTATCTTAATTATTTCATCAAATTTCAAAATGAAAAAGCTCACATTTCTGTGAGCTTTTTGATGTTGGAAAGCTAGTGCTTATTTTTTATTTGAACTGGAGTCACAAATTCAATAAGCCGTCATTGATCTGTCCAACTACTTCGTAGCATCTTATCGATCTACTGTAGTTATAATATAGGCAGAACTTTGACCATCTGCAAGAAGCAGTAACATTATTCAACCTAATTACAGCGATTTTAAAATTGAATTATTTTAAAAACAGCAGATAATAGTTAAGCCTAAATTGATGATCAATTTTTCAATCTTTAAAGAATAATGGCTGCTAAGCACTAAAATGAAATTAAACTTTGAGAGTGCTTTAAAATGATCATTTTTCCGAATTAAAAATTCAGATAAAAAGTATAAAATTTGTTGAAAATAAATCATTTGTATGAAAAATTATGCGGTTTGAATATAAATGATCAGAAATTTACACGATCAATTATCACTTAGTATGTTTTCTTTATCGGATGAAAATTTGAGTTATGGCGATAATGTACTATATTCATTGTCTTTGAACTTCTTTACATTTTACCAATATTACCTAAAGTTATCGTACAGCTACATTTATAGTGCAATTATGTTCTGAGTCTTTTGCATTACGAAAATTTAATTGGTGCTTGAAACACTGACAATACGCTCTAGACTGAGTATATTTTATTTTTTCAGGAATATTTACACCCAAACATTCAGATTCAATATGCCCCATTTGTGATAAAGGAAACTCTCCTTTAAGTATTAATCCGACTGCGCCAAATACAATCAACATCACAAAAATTATCAATATTATATAAGTTCTCATTATTCTGAATTTTCATCTTTTTATAACTCAATAAAAATTAAGCAGATCTGTCAACAAGACTGTACTGCTCAATCATCATCGACCGTCTCATAAAACATACGATTTATTATTTTTTTACAACAGAGGATTTAGTGGCATATTCAACCCCATGTTTTTCTAAATATTCACGAATTAATTGGCGAACAACTTGAGAAGGTTTTAAGTCTTGACGGTTACATAATTCTTCAAATGCTTCTTTTTTATTTGGATCGATTAAAATTGTTAACCTTGCCGTTTTATTTTCCATACCCCATTTCCTTAAATTTCTTAGAAATAGAATTGTAATAATATTTAGAAGATTTTCAATGATAATTTTTTATCTCGCCAACCTTACAAGATAAGACATATACATATGATTTATAACACTTTATTTTAATAATTTTAATATTTAAATGATAAATCGATCATAATTTTTTGTGAATATTATCAAATATTTTAATTTTAAAGCTATAGCTAAATATATAAAGTTTGCTACACTATAAAAAACCTTACTGACTGCTGTTATGCCTAAGCCATACTCCAATGATCTTCGATACAAAGCTCTAGACTACTACAAAGAATGCCAGAATAAGTCTAAAACATGTACTGTTTTTAAGATTGCAAGAACGACTTTAGATCTCTGGATTCAGCTCGAACATCTCCAAGGAAATGCGAATAGACCACATCCCGAAAAAGCAGGTCGACCCTATAAAATTAAAGACCTAAAGGCTTTCAAAATCTTTGTTGAAACAACATCATTTTCACAGGCTAAAGATCTGGTGCCATTATTTGAGCAAAGATTTGGTTATTCCGTCAGCTATGCCAATATCTTATTTGCTTTAAAAAAGCTGGGATGGAGTTATAAAAAAAGAGTTTTCTCTACAGACAAGCCTGCAAAATAGGACGAGCAGTATTCCAATGGTTCCTGCCACAATGGAAACAGCAATATGGTGAAGAGTATATTTTATACATTGATGAATCAGGTATAAATACCAATGAGGTTGCTGAATATGGTTGGTCTGAGAAAGGAAAACGTTGTCGTGCATTAAGAACAGGTGGGCATGGAAGTAGACTAAATATAATCAGTGCTGTTCGATCAAGTGCAACGTTTAAATTCATTGCTCCCCTAATTTTTAAGGGCTCATGTGATCGCAATACTTTTACTGGCTGGCTTGAATATTTACTCAAAGATCTAACAAGAGATAAAAATGGTCAGCCTCAAAAATATTTACTAATTTTAGATAATGCTTCTATTCACAAAGGTCGAAAAATTGAGGAATTGGCTCGCCAGTACAATGCTAGGCTGATGTATTTGCCTGCTTATAGTCCAGACCTCAATCCAATTGAAAAAGCTTGGTCTATACTAAAAAGAAAAGTCAGACATATTGTTAGCCAACAACAGAAAACTATTCTTGAGGCTTTAGATATTGGGTTTAATCAAATGTAGCATAGTTTATTTAACTAGCTATAAAATTTACACAAAAGGCTATCACAACAACGCGAAGTAATAGCCAAGTCTCTATTTTTAAGAGAAATCTAATTCTTTTTCAAAAATTCTAAGTTCGTGTCTAGCCATTGCTAAATTAGATTTTTGACGATCCAATACTAAATATAAAAATAAATCACTGTTTTTCTCTAGCGGTCTAAGTAAATGATACTGTTTACCTAAAGTAATCAAAATATCATCAATAGTATCTTTCAAGTTCAACGCATCAGCAGTTTTCATTTTCGCACGTAAAACCTCAGTATTCCCCGCAGCTGCAAGCTCCAAATCAATGCCTGTTCCTTGTGCTGCCAATGAAAGACCACTTGTACAATCAACAAGTGCTGAAGCTGTAAATCCGTCAATATCTGCTAATGGTGTTAAGTCAATTTTAGCCATTTATATATACCTTTTATTAAGTAAAAACCGTATGAACCATCTGAGGAGTCTGGCTCATGTTTAAAAGTATCATAAAATTATAATAAAATATTATTTTATGATAATAATATGTGATTTTTTTTAGTCTAATTAAAAAAAGACAATATTTCTTTTCAGAAGTCATTTCTGATTTACTTTAAAATTCACATGTGAATCGACACGATTCATATAAATAAAGATGATTTGGAAAATAAATTTAATTTTTCTTATAAAAATATTGACAAAAAATAATTTAAATATAAAAACTTATGTGTTTATTATTTTCTTTGCAGCATACTTGGGTAGATGTTTTATGTATAACTTGCTCCACATATATGCTTTATGTATTACAGCACTTTTCATTAAAATGTTTGCGATATCATGTTATCAAGGTTATTTCCGTATTAAAAATAAGGCTTTTAAAAATAAAGAAGATGCACAATACCTAAACATGAATGCACATCCCGAAGAACTTCCGCAAGTGGTGAGAGCAAGTCAAGCCTGGGCTAACGATTTAGAAAATATTCCTGTGTTTTGGGTACTTGGTGGCATTTGTATCGCCTTGAATTTGAACACAACATTGATAGCATGGACGTTTAGTGTTTTTACCATTGCACGTATTGCTCATACAATAACCTATTTAGTAGGAATACAGCCTTGGAGAACGATCTCTTATATAACTGGTATCGTTTGCCTATTTATTTTAACCTTTATTATTATACTGGCTTGTTTATGACTGATCTAAGTGTAGGATGCTTCTAAATCAATCGCCAACAACATATTATGGTTGTGATAACGATCACAATATAACTATTTATTTGATGCAGATAAATACAAGATATGGTGAAATTTATAATTAAATTGAAAAATCATGTGCTTGATATAATATAAAAGCTAACCTGTTAGATAAATGCAGATTGACATTAAACTCATGCAAAATTTAAAATGATCAAAAATATATCATCCCACTATCCAACAAAAATGTGATCTAACTAAACTCACACATACTAAAAATATATTCTTATTGCGATTTATCTTAATAAAAGTAGATGTGGCACAACCCCGTACTGTATCGCTATTTTAAATATAAACATAAACAACACTTATGCACTGTTACGCAAGCCCAATATACATCGTCGTAATATACCTAGATCTGAGAACATAACCACGACGTAAAGAAAACAAGAGAATTGGTTAGGAGATAGACTTAACTCATCCTGATGATTGCTGACCTTATCCAAATGTTGTTTTCAAATGCTCAGCTTTATATAATCAGGAAAATATCCAGCCTCAATATGCATAATTTTAGCTGGAAAATTGGTAGTGCTGAATGCTTCTACACTACATATTGCATTGGTCAATAAAGTTACCAACAAAGATAAATCTCTAAATAGCAACAATCTTAGAGCAATCCAATACCACCTTATACTCACACCCCCTTATTTTATTATCTAATTTGCCAGTTTTGGATATTTTCCTCTTTGTTTATCAAACACTTACTTATCTTTGCTTAGCGTTCATTTTTTATTGTTTCTTCATCCTGAAAAATAGCTTCTATAGATAAACCAAAGAGTCTTGCTATTTTAAAGGCTAAAGGGAGACTTGGATCATAACGCTCTTTTTCGATAGCATTGATAGTTTGACGTGAAACACCAAGTAATTCCGCAATTTGTTGTTGCGACCAACCTTGCTTCATTCTTAATTCAGATAAAATATTTTTCATCGATAACGCCAACTTCCAATTGCGATCCCCATTCCCCACAATGTTGCCATTAATGGCCAAACAAAAAACATCGATAGTAAAGGAAATCCAATATTTTCTAAAAAGCCATAGCTAAATGTGATGAGCGCAGTACCAACAAAGGCGATTGCAAAAGCTTGTAGTTGAATTCGATGTTGCATTTCATCTAATTGCGATAACTGTCTAATCACGCTCCAACATACGAATACGCAAGGAATGACGGGCAATAAAGTTACAATCATTTGTGTTGAATCATCAAGTTGATTATTTTTTAAATATCTTAGAGAAAAAACCAACACAACAATATACAGCAAGATAGATAAAACCAATTCAAAAAGGTGTCTAAATTTATTCATAGCGCACTCATGTAAAGTAAACTTTACACAAGCATAATTAATTTCAAATTAAATGTAAAGGATACTTTACATCAATGATGATTGATGTGAATAAACTAACCAAAAGCATCGTACGCCTGATCTACTCTTTTTGAAGTAACCCAATTCAATAAAAATATATTTTTCATTTAAAATCAAATATATATTTCATATTTAAACTTTATAGCAATGATTTTAGATCATCTAAGATATTTAAAGTGAAAAAAATTATGGGGTATCATAAAAAACCCCACCAAAAGGTGGGGCGATTTATATCCAAGCTTATTTAACTTCTTTCACCGAAAAAGACTGATCTTTTGCAAGTTCAATTGTTGCTTCCTCACCTTTGGAATGAATTGACACACCATTTTCACCTTCTAGACGCATACCACTGCCAGCTGGAACTTCTTTAAGTGAATAGTTATGCCCTTCACTATCTGTCAAAGTTGCTGTAGCAAAATTATCAGTTGTTTGAAGTGTGAATTGCTTTTTATCTTCAGTTTCATATTTCACTGTTTTTTGGTTCGACTCATTGCTGTCTACCTGAGCAACAGGACTACTTGCTTCTCCTGTTGAGGCATTGGTTTTTTCTTTGTCTTTTGCATTACATCCAACTAAAAAAACAGCAGTTAAAATAGAGGAAATTAATAATATTTTTTTCATGATTAATCTCAGTAGAAATAAGAAGTTTAAGTTCTACCACAGGACTTGAAGCTCATCCAACCAGCGATTGCGAATTCACTACTGGTTCCGTACAGAAATCATAAACATTATTTATAATACTATACATTTCATATTTTATTTTTAACTATTTATATGTTAACTAGCCATAGATTTTAAATTAAGATTTATTTGAATAATAAATTAATGCAATGATTGCGATGAACACGATGCTGATTTGGAGAAGCAAAGAAAACATCAATTTTCCTAGGAGAATACAAAAATTTTCATTGAATTTAAAAGTTGTAGCTTCATCACTTAACATCGATATTGCTAATTTTTCCGCATTTACGGCATTCTTTTATGCAGCTTATATTAGGATATTCAAAAACATGAATACAAAGCAATTGTCTAATTCGCAACATCATAAAAATATGCCTTAAAAAAGCCCACATGATTGGATAATGTGGGCAACTACATGAAAAGCTTCTATTAGGTAAAGCTTGAAACTACAAAGTAATTTCTGGCTCAAATTTTAAAACAAAAACAATCAAGAACATTGGCATTAAATGACAATTTTTAAAATTTTATTTTAAATCAACACTTAATATTAAAAATACTAAACAATAATTAAATACTATAAATGTTCAATAATTAATGGACGATACTTAAAAGATTAAAGGTGCACATCGAAACATCTGAGATTAAAAAATATGGAGATAAACAAATTTTTAAATTTATTGTGAAAAGTTTAAAATCACGCTATAAAATTACTTCTTATTACCCAACAAGCCCCTTAAATTAGAGACCTGCTGGAATAGATAGTTACGACTGAGGTTGAATGTCCTTGTCATCATTCTTGTCGTTTTTGCTTGTCTTGGTCAGATTTTTTGTCTTGGTTTTATCAGCGCCATTTTTATGTGACTGATAATAACAACCAATTGCGATCCCAGTGCCTAATAATGCTGCAGTCTTAAACATGACATTCCTCGTACTGAATAAAA
The DNA here is from genome assembly GCF_019702905.1 of Acinetobacter sp. Tol 5. Lineage (NCBI taxonomy): Bacteria > Pseudomonadati > Pseudomonadota > Gammaproteobacteria > Moraxellales > Moraxellaceae > Acinetobacter > Acinetobacter sp. Tol 5. The sequence continues at coordinate 3,209,433 of NZ_AP024708.1, forward strand.
AAAGGTCTAATAGGAATAACATCAAATTAAAACCTGTGTATTTCAACATGTTAGTTGTGAAAGAATATGTGAAATTTTATAACATTAGATTTCAAAAATCATTTTAATTTTAATATTTTTCAATTGGTTAGAATTTATTTAATTTATAAACTGTTAACAGAACTGTCACACTTTGGACTATTTTTCATTGAATCATTAATTAATCAACATTTCCCTAAAAACAATCCATAAAAAAGCCCATCCTCAGATGAGCCCTTTACTTAGATTACACTATTTTAAAACCCACATCCCTGATGGAATATTTCCAAAGAGATGTACTAACAATGTAAGAACAACAAACATAAATATGAAAAAAGCGATGTTTATTGATTTATATATCATGTGATCACCCTCATTTTATTGTTGTTCTTTTTTTATACACTAATGACATAAAATTTACAAACCTTTTCAAAAAAACCCTATATTAAAAAGATTTATATAGTTATATCTATTCGGGCTAACAATCAGCAATCTTCTTGATTTTTCATTTTATTAAAACAATAAACACCAATATACATTTACTTTATTGTAGCTCTTGATAGAACGTTCATTTCATGATTTCACTGTGTAACCATTTTAAATAATTTTCTTTGTCATGAAATTGAGGAGACTGGTTTACATTCAAAGCAACTTCTTTCCCATCAACTAAAATTACATAATTTTTTGCCATCTGTGAACGCTCATCATCAGGTCGTGCAAGAATAAAAAAATATTTTAGAAACAGGGTATTATAAAGTATATTATCCATGATTGATTTAAGATCATTTAACTGTCTATTTTTCTTTGTGAATTTCTGATGATCATCTTTTTCAGGAAAATGCTGACTTGTCTTAAACGCTTCATATTTTTCATCTAATTCATTAATATTCATATTATTTATCACCAAAATTTTATTCCTACTTTAAATGAATGCAGTCAACCTGTTCTACATTCACCATAAACATGTTTTTATAACTACTTTGTATCAACCTGCGATCCGTTCCATAAGTATGAAGAATTAAACATTAAATTCGTTTCATACTTTTCTTGAGCAAATCAATCATAATATATTCATTTCAAATTTTTCATTCATTTATCCTTATTTTAAAGACTATGAATAAAATCACTTAGACTCATTAAAATTTTCCTTATTTATTAAATTCTTACAGTAATTAATGTGATCATTGTCTTTTTTATTATGCACCATTCTCATACATGAACAAAAGTGCTCAGATCGTCCATACTGGATATCATCTGGAACATCAATTCCATAACATTTCGCATCAATTTCATTCAATTTAGGTGCAACAATCCATTTTCCAGAATAAAAGGGATAGCCAAAGCCACCAATAACAATCATCAACAGAACAATAATTGGAAAGTTATTTTTAATATATTGAATCATTTTTAAAAATCTTTAAGGTCTAAAATCCAATTCTACAAAAAAATGATTATTCAACCAAATCAATACACTTTAATGGTACTTTTTAAATTTTATCAGCAAATAAAAGATATTGTCATGATAAAATATTTTAGAAAGTTGCTCAATCGTCGTTAGGAAATTATTTCATGAAATTTATAGTAGTTTTATCTACTTTTACTGTTTTACTTTCAGGCTGTACGGCAATGAGTATTGAGCAATGCAAAACTGCAAACTGGTTTAATGTTGGTGAAAAAGATGGTTCAGCTGGTTCCAACCCACATCTAGATCAATACTACTCTGCTTGCCAAAAAGCAAATATCATTCCAAATCAGAATTTATATGAAAAAGGCTACCAAAAAGGTTTGAATGCTTATTGTCAACCTGAAAACATTTTCTATGAAGCCTTAGAAGGTCATGGTAATTATCGAATTTGTCCTATAGAAAAGCGTGAATCTCTTCGTAGTTATTATCAAGTCGCAAGTCAGTACTTTTCCGCAAATTCAGATTTTAATAAATCACAAAATGGTATGAATTATTACCTTGAAAGATTGGAGTATAAAAACCTTTCTGATAAAGATCGCGATAGCTATAAACAGAAATTATATGATCTCCGTATCAATAGCAGCCAAGTACAATCTCGTTATCAAACAGCTCTGCGCAATTTAGAACGTTTCAAGGCTGAGCATGATCTTGATTAGATTGAAACAAATTCTTTATACAAATCTATGTTATAGATGTAATTTTCATGTTTTTTAAATAACATTTGAATAAAAATTTGTATTTGATTGATGCTGAATACGGTCTAGCATTATGCAATTATTTTAAAGCGATCTATACAAAATTGAAACTACTCGAAAATCTACTTATTTTTCGTTCTCGATTTTAAGCGATCTATAAGGCTGCGAAGAAAACAAGTTGTGAGCAAAAAATATGATGAGATTTAAAATTATTTTGCTATATAAAAAAGCCTCACATTTCTATGAGGCTTACCTTAATTTTGCGCTGATTAAGGTTTTTTGTTATTTATTTTTAGTAAAATAACTATTTAAATTTAATTTAAAATATATAATATGTCAATGATATTTACTGGTTCAAACAAAATTTAAAGATGTCCATTTTATTGGGTTTGCTGGATTTTTTTGAAACACATATTATCTTGTCAAACTTGAAAAAATTTATATGATGCCTGCGACCTGCATAAATTGATTTTATTGTGTGCCCTTTTTTCGAGTAAACTGCTGTTCTATTACAGTTTTGCCCCATTGATCTCCTGTCCATTCTTTTACTAACTCGAATCCCAATGATTCATACAATTTACGAGCAGCATCAAGCCCACTAAATGTCCATAAATGAACTGCTGAAAATGCGTGATGATCACAAAAACCGATTGCTTCATTTAAAAGCTTTCTTCCTACGCCATAGCCTTGATAATCCTCATCAAGAATAAACCAACGTAAATGAGCTTCATGATTGTTTAGATCTTCTCCATCTATGGCAACTGAACCAATGATTTGATCATTATGAATCGCAAACCAAATATTATTACAATCACTATTCATACGTTGAGAAAATTCAGCAACTGAAGCGGCAACTTTAGCTTCAAAAGAACACCCAAAGTTATGATTTTTTGAATAATATGTGCCATGCATTTCAGTAACACGTCCAATCATGCCCGCACGATATCCTGATATAATTTCAATATTTTGACTTAAATTAACAACTTTTTCTTTATGACAAGCTACCAATGCTTCTGCATAGAATTTAAGTCCTTGAGCAATCGTTTTTTGCTCAGAAATTAGGAGGTGATTTAGCGCATTCATCACTTGTTGATCTGCGTAGTGGTTTATTTTCTTGACAGTATTATGTCCTTGATCTGTCAATTGAAGGCACTTGTATCTTGCATCAGTGTCTTCGAGCCTGTAAAAACTTCTGTGTAAATGTCGCTTAAATGAAAGCGTCTAAACGACCTTCAAATTCGATCATAAACCGACTCATAGCAGCACGCCAATCCCGAATTGGCATATTCCACTTTTTTGATGCAGCTTCAATTGCCAAATAGATTACCTTTCTGACCGAGTCATCGGTTGGAAAGAGCTTACGCTTCTTGATTGCCTGCCGAATCACACTATTTAGTGATTCAATTGCATTGGTGGTGTAAATCGCTTTACGAATATCTGCTGGATAAGCAAACAAGGTATTTAGGTTCTGCCAGTGCCCGTACCAAGATTTGCTAATCTGCGGGTATTTATCATCCCATGTGCTCGCAAAGACTTCTAATGCCTGCAAGGCAGACTCTTCAGTAGCAGCTTGATAAATACGCCTCAAGTCACTGGTGACGGCTTTATAGTCCTTCCAACTCACATATTTCAAACTGTTGCGTACCATGTGGATAATACATAGTTGAATGCGTGTTTGTGGGTAGACGGTAGTAATCGCATCAGGAAAGCCTTTCAAACCATCTACACAGGCAATCAGAATGTCTTGTACACCACGATTCTTTAGTTCTGTTAGAACGGACAGCCAGAATTTGGCACCTTCATTCTCGGCGATCTACATACCCAGCAGTTCTTTGTGACCCTCAAGGTTAACACCCAATGCTAGAAAGACAGCTTTGTTAATAACGCTGTTGTCCTGTCTGACCTTCACCACAATGCAATCAAGGTACACGATGGGGTAAATGTTATCGAGTGGGCGATTCTGCCACTCAATCACTTGCTCTTTAACCGCATCTGTCACCTTGGAAATCAAACTAGGAGATACATCTGCATCGTATAGTTCTTTGAATGTACTGACGATTTCACGGGTGGTCATGCCTTTGGCATACAGCGATAGGATTTGGCTATCCATGCTGGTGATTCTGGTTTGGTGTTTCTTCACCAATTGTGGTTCAAATGTACCATCACGATCACGTGGGGTATTCAGCTCAAACTCACCATCACCCGTGAGTAGTTGCTTCTTACTGTAGCCATTACGTGCATTGCTTTTGGCACTAGGCTGGTGACGCTCATGCCCTAAATGCTCAGTGAGTTCTGCATTTAGGGCTGTTTCAACGGTAAGTTTCTTTAGAGCTTTACTGAATTCATTCAGGTCAGAATCTGTTTTTAGGTTTTTGGCAAATTCTTTTGCCAGTGCCATCAATTGACTGTGATCCATTGTGGATGTCTCCATCTATCCCTATTACAGGGTACTAAGATTTGGACATTTACACAGTTTTATTTACAGGCTTTTTTTAATCATTTGAACTTTATAAAGTACCTTATAAATAAAAGGTCTTTTTTCAAATTAAAACCAACTCAAGCGATCTATTTTCCAATTTAACATTTAAAATAGATAGCACCTTATAAACCTTAAAATACTAAAAAAATATACCTACAATAATTTGCGAATAAACATTTAAATTAGAATTTCCAAGTTGCAACCCACCCTCAGAAACATTGTTTTTCGGTTTAAAAAATCCAATTAATGGACTGATAAAATAGTGTTCTTTAATCATCCATTTTGTAAATATGTCTATTTCACGCCCACTATAATCATATGTAGACTTATTTATACTATTAAAGTTAAAATAAGATATCCCTAACTCTAATCCTTCTAAAGGGAATATACTTGCACCTAAATAATGCACTCTTAAATTAGTACTAAATGGCCCACCATAATTCGCAGCAACCTCACCTTGGAACCATGTACCATAGGTACCATTAGAGCCATAGAAAAGTGGATCATATTGTTCTGAAAACTGACTATATCTATAAATCAAGTTCGGGCTTCCCAAGACTTTATCAAGTTTAAAATTGGTTTGTAGGTACCAGGCACTTTCTTCCTTGTTTTGTATTGAATCTTGATAGGCATATTCACCGGAAAGCAACAAATAATCAGTTCCAACATTATTTACAAAACGCAAACTTACGGTGTCCATATTACGTCGATCTTTTAATCCAAGAGTTTTTGTTAGCAGTTGATCTTGGTTCAGTCCTCGAATCCATGTCAAACCAAAGACATTTTGATCACTCACATTTTCTAGAGTCATCGCTGCTAATTCTGTTTTAGCCTGGGCTTTATTGTCTGATTTCAACCACATTAAATCACTTCTTATACCCTCCTCTCCCCCCAGGGAGATCTTTGCAGTTTGAGCAAACGATTTTCTTGCAGCTAAATAATATGCACCACCTCTGGAAATATCTACGCCTACATCTGCATTACCATAATTAAACATATCCCCCAACAACAGAAAACCTTCTCCAATTCTTATAGACTGTTTCCCAACAGATAAACCTAGACCATTTTGTCCTAAAATTGGAATTAAATTACCAGACTTCCATCCAATACTAGCATTTTCAATATTTGTTTTACGTTCACTACCTCGGGTTATTCCTGCAGCATCCCCATCCCCCCATGTAGCAGAACTGATCAAGTCAAATGTTCCATAAAGATGGCTATCACTTTTTAATTTTTGATCAAGAGTAAAACCATATTTTGCATACCCCTCTTGCCATGAAGAATTGCCAATCTGTTTATTACCCATTACATTATAGTTTTCTTGGCTATGCATGGCTGCACTAATAGCTTCAAGATTTAAATTAAGTTTTAGTCCATTATTATCATATATTTCTTCAGCATATAATGATATAGAGTACATATTTAATATCAAAGCTGTTGTGATGCTAAATATATGATGAATAAATTCTCTCATTTTCTTTAGTGTCTCTTCGATAATTTCGAAATTACTTTTTATTTTTTTCATAGATTCACCTTAACAAATCATTTATTTTGGTTCAAATTGAGACTTTGATAAATATTCTTTAATTCTAGGTCTGATTATTTTCTCTTAAAATTAACCATCTATCAGCTTCAATAACAAACCTCATTAAACTCCGTAAATAAAGCTGATAAAATTAATATTTTAATTGATATTTTTAATGCATTTATAGATATTAAGAATATCTTTAATAATGCATCTTACAAATAGTGAATTCAGGCGATAGTAATGAGTTTCCTTGCCACAATCAAAATAATTAAATTTTATTCATCAGCTTTCACTTATCATATTAATAGCTTTAATTTTTATCAGAATTCAATATATACTAAATTCCTAAGCCAACTGTTGAATTACAGATTTTATCCCACCAAACAAGATTTGATGATTAAGCTATTATTGAGTTATTTCAATATTAAAAATACTGATCTCTTAAAGATATATAAACAACATACATATGATTCTGATTTAGAAAAGTTTCCAATAAGGACAACCTTCCTAAATCTTTAAAACTTATATCTGCTGTTTAAGAATTTTTCGCTTATAGGCTCTCCAAGTAATCGCCCACTTTTCAGGATCTTCCATTTCAGCTTCATTAACACGATGTACAACTTGACAGTGAGGTGCAGTTTTGACAATTTCAGGATGGCTGTATGCTTCGTCAATAATAATTTCTAATACATCAACCCACTTATCCAAATCTTCTTTTGACCACATTTCACCTGCTTCAGGTGTGAAAGGTTGAGGCACTAGCCATGGTTCATGTGAGAGCCAATAAGCATCTATCCCAAAATCTGTCATACGTGCTTGAATATCAAATGTTGTAACCCCTGTATCTTCAAATAGTTTCTGTACACTAAACCTTGTCATTTCCAAACGGCGCACTTTAAGATGTTCGTGTGAACGATTAACGCCTTTTAGGGTCATTAAACGTTTTTCCATATAGTTATTGCCCAAAACTGAAAGGTCTGCTGCCTCTTTAATGCCCTCAAGTCCCATTGCAAGAGTCCAAGCATAAGCCTTTATAATGATTGGAATATTACCTAAGAATTCACGAACTTTTTCAATAGCATAGGGTGCATCTTGTTTTAAATGATAGTGTTTACCATCAAATGTGACTTGTGGTTTAGGTAAAAATTGAGCCAGCTCTTCACTACAACCATAGGCACCTAATGCTGGACCACCCCCACCTTTGGGTACACCAAAAGTTTTATGTAACATAAACATACAAGCATCAAAACCAAGCTCTCGTGCCCGAATTCGTCCCATTACACCATTAAAGTTTGCATGATCGTAAAAGCATAAACCACCAGCATCATGTACAATTTCAATCCATTGTTTAATGTTGGGATTATATATTCCCATATCATCAGGATTATTTAACATTAAAGCAGCAGTCCGATCAGAAACAGCAGCTTTTAAGGCTTCTAATGTCGGATATCCATCAGGACCGAGTGGTAAAGTGATCACTTTAAATCCCGCAGTTGCTGCTGTAGCGGGATTACATGGATGTGATTGAATAGTCGTAATAATTTCATCACGTTTACCTAACTCCCCCTTTGACTGTAGCCAAGCACGAGTGACACAATTATGTGTATATGCTGCATCTGCACCGCCTGCAGGTTGAAAAGTAAATTGCGACATCCCGGATAATTGACATAACATTTCATTAAATTCATAAATAATCTGTAATGTCCCCTGTATCGTACTTTGATCCTGTAGAGGGTGAGTCTCTGCAACTTCTGGACGCCCTACCAACAATTCATTCAATCTCGGATTGTATTTCATGGTACATGTACCAAATAAATTAACCCCCATCATCCCCAACGTTTCCTGAGAGAGATGTAAATAATGACGCAGTACATCCGGTTCAGATAATTCAGGCAACTCCAAAGCACCAATACGTTGCATACCTTCTGGGATCAGGTCAGATAAAAGGCCTTGTTGAGCGAATAGCATTTCAGATATGGGAGGAAATAATATACCCCGACGACCTGCTTTACTCATTTCCATAATCACTGGTTCATTCCAACGAATTGCATGATAGCCTGTATTTCTTATATCCTTATTCATTTTCAAGTACCTCCTGTAAAGCTTTTACAGCCTGATCTATTTCTTTTAGACTATGTACTTCAGTTACAGCCCAAAGTGCAGTTTGTCCATAATTTGGAAAATGTGTCGAGAGATCAAGCCCACCAAAAATACTTTTTCTTAAAAGTCCAGTATTAATTTGTTCTACAGTTTTGCCAGTTGCCGTAAAATCAATCACAAATTCCTTAAAGAACCCATGTTTAAATTTGATCTGTACATTTGGGATTTCAGAAATTTTCTGAGCAGCGTAAATAGAATTACGAAGAATATTTTCACCAAGTTCTTTAAAACCCTGTGGACCTAATGTTGACATATACACAGCATTGACCACAGCCCATAAATATACTGACGTGCCTGTCCAATCCTTACCTTGTTCTCTCAATCCATAAGAAGACTGATGCATTAGTGGACGACCAAAACCATATTCATCAGGTTTTAATGTAGTTCCAATGGATACCATCAATGCATTGTATTCTCTGGCATAACGCTCCTCATCTCGTGTAGCAATGAAACCACCCAAACCTCCACCAAAATTCATATGGATACCAAGGGGTTGCGTAGTGCCAACAACAATGTCAGCTCCTAGACTTGCAGGTGATGCCAAAATACCTAAACAAGTAGGATCAACACCAATGATCAATTCACTACCATATTTTGTCGCTAAATCAGCTATCATTTTCATCTGTGTTTCAATGACGCCCAAAAAATTAGGTATTTCAATATAAATGGCACATACTGATGCAGATAAATGCTTTTCTAAATCCAAAAGATCTAGTAAACTATTTTTTTCATCAGATTTAATCTGTGTGATTTCAATACGATTTCGTGTATTTTCTGGTTGGCAATAGTTTTTGATCACTGAAAGGCGTTCAGGGCACATAATTTCTGGAATAAGAACGTTATAACGATGGGTCAATCGAGATGCCATACGAATAGCATGACCTGCAGCACAGCCCCAACTATAAACAGGCAGACTTACAATCTCTAAATCAACCAACTCACCTAACTGACTCGCATATTCAAACCATGCTTGATTTCTACCATGATCTGCTGAAGGTATACCCCACATAGACGTGAGAAATTCACTTCGATTTGCAATTTCATCACAAATCGCAGGGACATGATGTTGCCAACAACCAGCACCTAAAAAGTTAATAGTATCTTCACAGTGCATATTTTTTTTAAGAATATTCAAAATATGGCGTTTTAACGAGATTTCACTGGTTAATGGATCAGCTAACCTAATATTACCTGTAGCAATATGTTCTTTGGGAATTTCAACAAATAGATCCTCTATTTGATTGACCCCAATGGATTTAAGCATTTCTTGTTTTATGGCCTCTGTCGCGTTTGCCATAAATGGATGAGCTGTCTTTGTCATATCTATATTCCTTGATTTATTCTAAGCACAATGTGATGGACTTTCTGCCCATTTATCCTATTTATTAAATAAAAGCTTATAACACAGTAAAAAAATGAGTGTGGATGCATGTCGAAAATGTGTTCTTTTTTTGACTTTACCAAATTGACACATGGCGTAAATTAACAAGATCGAAAGGAGTATTCACAATGATCGTAAAAAAAATAGGATTAATTATTAATCCATATGCAGGATTAGGTGGAAAAGTTGGCTTAAAAGGTACAGATGGTTTAGAGACTGTTCTTGAAGCTTTATCTTTGGGCTCTGTAGCAATGGCAGAAACACGTACCCATCTTGCGCTCTCAGAAATCAGAAGTTCTTCCCATGTAGTTATTTATACAGCATCAGCAAATATGGGAGCTAATCTTTGTCAAGAACTTAAATTAAATCATCATATTATTTACCAATCATCAGAACTAGAAACTTGTGCAAATGACAGTATAAAAACTGCTCAGAAATTATTGGACTTGAATGTTGATCTAATTATATTTGCTGGAGGTGATGGTACCGCCAGAGATATTCAAACAATTATTACAGATCGTATTCCTATGATTGGAATACCTTGTGGTGTAAAAATGTATTCTGGGGTGTTTGCACTAAATCCAAGACATGCTGGTATATTAATCAATACTTTTATCAATAATGAAAAAAATGATATCAAAGAAACTGAAATTCTTGATATTAATGAAAACTATTTAAGAGCAGATTGCCCCACAACTCAACTCTACGGTTATGCAAAAACCCTTCTAGACCGAAGAATACAATCATCTAAAGGCTCAAAAAAAAGCCAACCAACCGATCATTTAGATGCTATCTGTTATGATAATTCGAAGTTATTATTTTCATCAGAAGTGGTAAATATTGTAGGTCCTGGTTCAACCATGAAAAAACTTATGGATTATGCAAATATCGAAGGAACCTTATTAGGTGTTGATGTTATCAAAGAAGGAAAAATCATCATAAAAGATGCTAATGAGCAACAGATTTTGAATATAATTCAGGATGTTCCTACAAAAATATTTGTAGGAGTCATTGGAGGTACGGGGTGTTTGTTTGGTCGTGGTAACCAACAAATCAGTGCTAAAGTCATTGATTTAGTTGGTAAGGCAAATATTAAAGTAATCTGTACTATGGATAAAATTCTTTCATTAGAAAATAATGAATTTTTTGTAGATACAGGATGTTGTGAGGTTGATCAAAAACTTTCAGGATTTATCAAGGTGCAAGTAGAAAAAAATAACTTTATGCTCGTAGGTATCAAATGTTAGTAAACTTATCATTAAAACTTTCAGGATTTTCAATTAATACTCAAACCTGAATAGAATAGACCTCTTGCGAAAGTGTTTTTTTAATCATTTGAACTTTATGCAATACCTTATAAATCAAAGGTCTTTCCTGCTCAAATTTTGACTAACGCAAGAGATCAAATTTATAATAAATTTGATCATCAACAAACATTTAAAACACTAAGTTATTTTAGAATTATCATAATTTTCAGCTATTTTCACACAAAACTTAATTGCAATTAAAATTGCGATGAAGCCACCGAACAACTTTGCCAATACAACTGGAAGTATTAACGTTGGTTGAAAATTCGCAGTAAAAGCTAAATGATCACCAATCGTCGCTTGTGCACAAATACCAAATGCCACACAAATTACTTTATCTCTAGCGTTCATATTTTTAAATAGATGATAGGTAGCAATAATATTTGCCAAAACAGTAATAAATCCAACTGCTCCAGTAGAACTGAGCCCAAATATTTTACCCACAAATTTCATAAAAGGTTGGCAATATTTCTGAAACAAATAGCATATTGGAAATGTGCCTGCTAACATAATTCCAATATATCCTGCGACTTCAATTGCTCTAAATAAATCTTTCGAATCTGCAAACATAGGGCTAAAACCCCAACCTATTGTTTTACTAAATAAGCCAGTAAAATGTTCAACAATTGATAAAGCTAGAATCATTTTTATAAAAGCATCTAATATTCTGCCAAAAATAAGAAATCCTACAACAATTGCATTTGGCTTAAACTTTAAACCTGCCGCTAAACTAAAACAGAATATGAATAATGGTATTAACGCTTTAAAAATTTCAAACAAGCTCCCTTTTAAATGTACCAAGGCAGGACCTGAGGTTGTAATAACTTCTCGAATAGGTATGTTAAACATCGTAATAATAAATAATCCAAAAATTACAGCGAAAGGGATACTTATTAATCCAGCCATTGCTCCTAGTGCTAAATATTTATGATCTTCTTGCTTAAGCATCATTAAACCAACAGGAATGAGATAAACTATCGTCGCACCAGAGGTGTAGCCAACCATAGATGCTGTAATCCACATTTCTTTAGTCTCTGCAATAGCATTGGCTAATTGGCATCCTCCTATGTCTACTGCTATAATAGATAAAGCTGCTATAGATGAATCAGAACCTAAGCTATTAAATATAGGACCAAGAAAATATGTAATTCCTTGTGATAAAAATGGAATCGAAACCATGATACCTGCTTGTGCCATAAATACAGGTCCAATGGAATGTATACCATTTACAAATTCTTTTCCAAGATCACTATGTGGCTTGATAATAGCTGAAAGTGCACCAACGACAGCTCCAACCATAATCAAATATATGATAAAGTTTCCCAAATTTAGCATATTTTTTCTCTTTTAATAACTACTTAATTTATTATTGAGTCATGTTAAATTCATTAAATTAATAAAACTGGAAATATATTATGATCTCTAAGCATAGTTTATTTCTATATAAAATAAACTATGCACTTTAGAATATGCATCTAAAAAAATAGTGCAAATTTCTCACAGTGGAGAAGAGCTTCCTTACCTTAATCAAAATGATTAAATAACATTAATCTCAATATCCCATTTTATACTTGGTACATTAATATTTTCATTAAATACCAACACTAACAGTTTCAGTAATCGTACATGCACCATCAATAACAATTTGGGTTCCTGTAATATAACTAGATTCTTCAGAAGCCAAAAATGCGGATAACTCGCCTATCTCATCTGGATTTGCTAGACGTTGTAATGGTATTGCCTCTGCCATATCCGTTAAAACTTGCTCTGGATTAGCTGGATTGCTTTGTTCAGCGATTTGTTGCGCCATAGGGGTTAATACAAACCCAGGGCAAATTGCGTTTACACGAATGTGGTATTTAGCCATTTCAACAGCTAAAGATTTAGTGAAACCAATTAGTGCAGCCTTTGAAAGAGCATAAGCAACTTCTCCTGGATCAGATGTCAAATCGCCCGTGATTGAAGACATTACAACAATAGATCCACCTCCTGATTGAATCATATGTGGAATTACAGCTCTGGATGTATGCCATGCTCCCTTAATATTGACATCAATATGGAAATCTAGTTCAGCATCTGTAGACTCTAGAAACTTTGCAAAACGGCAGACACCTGCGTTACATACTAAAATATCAATCTTTCCAAAGTATTCTTGAGCTTGATCCGCTATTTTTTTCATTTCTTCTGGTTGTGTAACATTGCCTTTTACTGCAAGAACTCGTATGCCATATTTTTGCCTTAATTCTTCAGCAACAATTTTGACAGTATCAGAAATATCAATAAGCACTAAATCTGCACCATATTTCGCATATATTGATGCGTGCGATTTACCCATACCTTGTGATGCACCCGTGATAAATGCCACCTTATTCTGTAACTTTTTCATTTTATTTCCTTAAGCTAAATAAACTTATTCCATTCCTTAAATACTGATATAATTCATTTCATTAAATATCTTTTGACTGTTTGAGAAGGTAATTCAGAAAATAGTTGTTTATAATAATAACTAAACATACCCATATGTCCAAACCCCCACTTTAAAGCAATATCATTTATTGATACATTACCATCCTTAATAATAATTTCCTGTTTTGCACCATTAAGTCTTATATAACGTAAAAAAAACCACTGGACTAATACCTAGAACTTTATTAAATGAATAGTGTAGTGACCTACGACTTACCTTTAACTCGTTACAAATATCAGAGACATTAAGATTCTTTGATTTATTAAAGAAAATAAATTCTTTAGTACAATCAATCAAATAACGAGCAACATATTGACTTGGATATTTATTTCTAATTTTTGGCATATAATTAAAAATATCAAATAATAAATCATAAACCTCGCTTTCTAGATGACTATATAAGTTTAAGTATTTCATTTCTTTTTTATTTTTTTCTATAACTTTAAATATCCCAATCATTCGACCAACAATATCCAAATAAAAATTATTATCTAACAAATTCAACTCCTTAATATTAGTTGATAAATAAATATCACTATCTTCAAAATATTTATTTAACAACTCAACATTTAAGGTAATTCCATATAGATCTGAAAAAATTGGAGTTTTAAAGAAATGCTCATAATTAGGTCTTAAATATAGAAGTGTTATTTCTATTAAGAAGTTTTCCATTCCAATTACCCTCCCCACAGATTTTTGTAGGAATTGCTATCGTAAAGCTATTTTTTTGGCTGGTGGATTTTTGGTAAACAATTTGATTCATGGCTTCCTGAAAAATCTGAATATTACCAACATGTATTTCTTTAGTAGTCCCTTTAAATACTCCAGAACTCAATTGGAAATATTCTTGCTTCCATTCTGATATTGAGCTTGCTTGTGTGCAAGCATCATTATTTTCTGTAGACTTCAAGTCACTTATTGTTGGAATCATAATAGTATCGGCATTTATATTGATCATTCCTTGACCTCCTCATATCAAAATAACAAAACTATTTTGATAAATTATTCTTCAAACACTTATTATTAAGTATAAAGTATCTAAAAATATTTCGTCGTACAATAAGATCATGACCAGAATGCTTATTCTTTTCCGTTTTTTGATATTAATTATGAATATACCGTTTAAATAATTGATTTTATAAAATTTTAAAAGGCTAGCTTATTGATTTTAAAGTGTAGTTCTATATCAAATATTCTAAATTTATTTTCAACAACAATTTATTTTTCATCAACATTTTATTATATTTTCAGTGATATAAAAAATTTACCCATTAAATTAATTTAAGATAATTAATAGACCTCTTGCGAAAGTAGGCTGTTTCATCATGATTGGCACATCCATGTTTGTGAATTATTTTGTGAAAAGTCTATAATTTATCGGTGATATTTTAATCATTTTAAATCTTAAAATAATTCATTGCGAAACTAAAATTTCGAGTCAACATTTATTATTTTTCTGTTTGAGGTATATGTCTTAGACAATCCTATCTATGTATCTAAGACATTAAATTTTCGAAATATTTTTTATAAAATTGATATTTAACAATGCTTAACAAAACCAAATTACAGTTTTTATTGAGTGAAAGCGCCTTGCTGATATGCTGGGAAAGTACTTTGATCAATTTTGTGATATAAGGCATACCCATTTATCTTTTTTCCTCTATGAGGTTTTATATGAAAAATACACCATCATCTGATGATCTAGAATCAACAGCATTAGGTTGGAAATTCATTGTTATTGTTGGTATTTTAACGTCTATCTTTTTTACTTTTCTGTATCTTGCGATGTCTAGCGAACCAGACTATATGCCAAGTCAGAAGCAGAAACAAACCTCCATACAACATAAAAACAGCACATCATAATCTTTTGAGTAATCAACTAGAACTTTATCAAGTGAATTATAGAGTATTCATTTTTTATTGTTGATGTTTGGTTTGAATAAAAACTCGCTAAATTGAACCGCACCCGAAAGTTGGACACTTTTAACCTAATTTGGAGGGTGCCTTTTATGACCAAATATTCTTAAAAATAACGCTGAGATGTCCTATCAACATTCGTCGTTATCGAAACGGCTTCATCATCTTGAGGCTCCGTTTGTAATAGTTTCGTTGCGGTAAAAGCAAAAGTTACCATCAACAAAATAAACATGGACAACGAAAAAAAACCACTTTTATTACCTATATCACATGATTGACAATGATTTTTTTCAGTCATTGTGGGTCTATTGCACCTTTTACAAAAATTTTGACTCATCGCCCTACGACAATCCTGTTATACAAGACTCTTTTAACATATCAATATTAGTTGATTTCGAGTAAAAATTACAGAATTGTTATTTTAAATAAAGAACCTCCTCTTTGTTGATCTACTTCAAATAAGGAATCTATATTTTAAATAATCAAAGAGTAGGTTGTGGAATCGGAATGTCTTTTGATATTTTCTTGGCATTATTCAAATTCAGATCACAACGAGAGTGCCCCCACTTCACTATGATACCCTTTTCAAGCATAAATTTTTCTTCACAATAACGCCCTGGATGAACAAATGTTTCATAAGAAATTATTTTTCCTCCATTTGTTAAGGTATAGCTTTTATCTGGTAATCCCCATTTTTTAATTAGTTTTTCTTCTGACGAACCAACCCATGATTGCATTAGATCATTGAGTGTTTCATAGCGCTGTGTACTGAGACTTGCACAAGCTAGAAGTGATTGGCTGATTACAATAATTAAAAGTATTTCCTTCATTATTCATGCCTAAAATCATAATACAGATCAATACTATATGATTAAACCATTTTTACAAAGATTAAAAGTTAAACTATTTCTTCTTTTATTAAACTCAGCATGATTAACTTTCGCACCACTCTTTACTCTAACACTTAAAAAAGTGAGCAGTGTAGATCGTTAAAAAACTAAACATTTTACGGTACATTTTTATTCGATTTTACAGCATGCCCCCAAATGTACCCTTATTATGAAGGTATACAGAGGAACAAACTGCGACAAGCTGAGACAATAAGAATGCCTAGGTGCTTTTAATATAAAGGGTTTTGAGACAAATTGGAATAAGGAGGAACAGCAAGATGGTACGCCCAGCGCTCTTCTAAATAAACACCCAATGTAATGATAAATATAAACTAATTTATTTATAAAAATATTTGTAACGCAACCTGTAACGCAATGATTGAAATCACTCTATTTTTTTATACTTTTGCTTAAAGAATTCTACCATCTTTATAAAAATCGCTAAAGTTGTTTTGGCTAAGCCAATTTCTCTGTATGTCTATGTTATTTCAAATATAGAAAGTGGTCTATGAGTCAAGATATGTTGTCTAAGAATTACTTTACGAAGAATGGGATGATTAGATTTAAGTAAATTTCAAATAAAATTTTTACACTTAATGCTGTGGTTTAAGAGTAGTCACTGATTTAACTTTAAATAATAAAATTAAGATTATGGTTTCGTAGAACTATAATTGAATTGTGTTAAAATTCTAGAATACATCTTGAAACCTCACGATTCATATTTTTGAGTAAGAAAATGACAGTTAAAAAAGTAGTTTATGACCATGATGATTTGGTTGAAAAATTCTCTAATTTAATAAATGATATTCAAAAATTTCTTGATCATTATAAAATTAAAACTAATGTCAACATTACAAAATTAGCAAGCTTCCTAAAAGCCTTAAAAGATTTAAATACCAATTCTGATTGTAATGATCAACAAAAAGCAAATCTTTATTATTTGGTGATAAAATTTCTACAGCTGCAGTATTTCTTGGATATAACCAATCCAAGAGTTAGAGTTAAACCAGATGAAATTAAAAAAATCATTTGTGGAAAAAGTAACACAAATGATTCAGATCAAGAGTATAACGGACCATTTTTTGAGATCTCTACAGCAGTTAGATTTGTAAAGATGACAAATGCTGAAACCGATATAAATTTAGATACTGATTGTGATATTATTTTAGAGAATGAAATTGCCGTTGAATGCAAGTACATTCGTAGTGAAAATAGAATATCAGATAATATTGAAAAAGCAATTGATCAAATTGATAAAAGAATAGAGGCAGGATTGGCTAAAAAAGGGATCATTGCTATAGATTTATCAAATTTATTTGACCGAGAAAATGTAATTGCTTTTGCTAAAAGTATTCTAGATAGATTTATTTACCATCATGAAATTCTAAACAATCAAGGAGTTCATTATGGTAAATTTAAAGATGTTAAAAGTATAATAAATGCTAATAAGGGTTATTCAGATATAGTTGGAAGGTATCTTCAAAATGAAATAGAAATGGTTTTTTTAAAAGCTTTATCGAATAAAGTTGATGAAAAATTTCAAACAAGCAAACATTCTGTCGCAATAACTTACGAAGCTAGTTTTGGGATTGGGTTTGAATACAATGGGCAAAGTGTCCATTTTCCAATTAGATGTCTTAGTTATTATATGAATCAAAATCTTTCAGAGCATGACAATAATTATTATAAAAAATTTTTGCACCTCTTAGCCGTAGGAATGTAGTTGTAAATTTAAACAATACAATTTTACGTAATTAAATGTAAAAGATTAATCGGGCCATACCTCCCTCAATCTTTTTGCATCAGCTGCGTGTCCATTAGCTAATAGTGCTTTAGCTTCACTTCTCCCTTTCTTTAGGAATCATAAAAAGGCGGGGAGGAAATTCCTTAAAATCATGATTTTCCAACTTATCAATACAATATTCTACATAGTAGCCTAGTCTCATTAGGAAGGTTAGAATACAAGAAAGGATTAAAAATTTTCCTTTGAGCCTTATAAAAGTTTGGGTAAGTTCATGTTTGATATCAATGATGATTTAAGAAAAATTGAAAATACTAATTTTTTTTCTAAAATGGGAATTAACAATATCAATGATGATAGAGTTATTTTAATTGAAAATTTAGGTAAAGCTTTTTTGAATCATTCAGACGAGGACTTTCAGGGAAAATATAACAAACTTAGATGGTTACCATCAAGTATTTCCCAAGAAGATCCATTTTACAAAAAACAAAAGAATACCTCAGAATTATTGAACTTGAGAAAATGTATTAATAATAAAATTTTAAATGCAACAAGAGACATGAATAAGGAGTTGTTCATAATACCTCCACATGATTTTAGTCTTGCAGCTCGTGATTCAATTTGTTTCTGTTTCAGACAGTTAATGACTGAAAGATATTTACAATTAGGTCAAAAATGGGAGTTTATTGCTGAGTTATATTATTTAGGCCATTATCCTATTGGATATATTGACAATAAAATTGTAGCTATTTAAGCCTTATTCTGTATAAATCCATCACAAAAGCAAACTTGAATAAGCATAAAAACAATGAGTTATATAATTTAAGAACTTTGGTCATGTTTGGTATAAGGTTTGACCAAAGTAATATTTTGCACACTTGTTAAAATTTTTAGTTATCTGTATTGAAACTTTTCACAGCCTCTAATGAACTCATAAAACCAGTAGTTTTATCAATTGCATGAATCACTGAATCAATTAACCAGTCACCATCAATTCCAGATCTAAAACTTGAAAGACTTAATTTTGCTTCAGCTGAAAGCAATGGATCACCAGGTAACTCAATAGAAACTTTATCTTCGTTACGCTTAGATGAATCAAGCGCAGATTGAGCAGCTGCTCTTGCACTTTTTTCATCAAGATAAGTATGTCGTAATCTTCTAACTGGTTCGCCCTCACCCAACTTCACTTCATTCTTTTTTGCTTTGTTTTTTTCATGCCAATAGGTGATAACAGTACCAGCACTATCCCTTGAACTACTCACCATTGACCAGTTTGAAACTTGGTAGCGTGTAAGCTCGACTGTACCTAAATCAATTTCGCCTCTTTTTACAAATAATAACTTGCCACCAGCTGGCTTACATACTGCGTCATAGCGTTTAGATAATCGCATCAAGAATGATAAATCTGATTCTTCAGACTGTGTTATTTGTGGTAGCTTAACTGACTTTAAAGAATCACTCACTAAGTGTTCTAAATTATGTTCAGTTGCGATTTTAAGGACAACACCCTCAACAGTAATGTCCTTATCCCATACTCTACTCTTTTGGGTCTGTAATGACGTTTTACCTGTCTTACTCTCCGTTTGAACTGCAGCCCTACAACGAATAATCATTTTGTCTGGTGGACCTGATAACTCAACTTCATCAACAATAAATAAGCCCATGCTCTGAAGCTCACCATCATAGCCCATTGAAACTTTTAACTCTGCGCCCTTCACAGGCATATCAATTGGGTTTGTAGGGTCATCGATCAAACTAATCTCGCATGAATCTGACTCAATTCCGGTTTTATCAGTCACACTGATTGATTCAAATAATTGATAGATCACACTGCTTATATCATTACCATTTGCGACCACACTAAAACTAGGTTTTAATCCCATAGTTTAATCCTTGTATTCATTGAAATTTGAGTGTTTGTTTGTTCTGGTAGTTTAATCAATACGCCTTCTGGCAATATTGGTGACATTGCGGATAATCGTGGATTGGCATTAAAAATATTTTCCACCACTTTATTTTTTGTGTGCCCATAATATTTATAGGCAATATAATCTACTGTATCGCCCGCTTTAGTTTGATATTGAGCCATGCTTATAATCTCCCAATTGCACCGCGAATGATATTTGCAAGCCCTAAGCTTCCCATTACATCACTATGCTTCCTAAGGTTAATCGTAAATTCTTGTCGTCGTGGTACACCAAATGCGGCATGTTTACTCTGCCCCTCAGCAACCTCTGTAATAATCCAATTGCCTAAAACCTTTCCTGAGCCAGTAATCAATAATTGAGGCTTACCCAGCGAGCCTAATACTCGTAAATTATCAAGCTGTCTTGTGCCACCATTCCATTCAGGGAAAATCACACCAGTTAAAGTCATAGTGTCTTGTCCAGGTCCCAAATATTGCAGATTATCCCAATCCCCAAAAACAGACTGTTCCCCCCACTGATATTGAGTTGTTCTGTTTAATTCCTGATAAGCTGCCGTATAGATTCCAAATTTGAAATCACCTAGGCGCATCATGGTGATGAAAGATCCATAAACTAACATTATTGTGCATACCCCCAATCAATCATTGAATTACGCTCTTGAACGCCCTGTTGTTGTTTCAGCTTTTGCATTACCTCTTGAGCTATTTCCTTTGGATTTTGATTAGGTGCGGCATGAATCGTAAATGAAAAGGAATTGTGGTTTACCTGATCGCGCCGATCTGATTGATTAATTCGAGCGGATTGACTCGAGTCAGAAGTTTTACTATTTGAAAATGGTTTGATTGCTTCAGGAATGTTATCGGCTTCAAAATTAGATTTTCTTGCAAATCCTTCACCTACAAATGAAGCTTTCGGCATTTCAACTTTTGGGACCTTCATTGGGAATGGTAATGCTGTAGTTTTTGGCTGTGTTGGCTGGGCAAGCGGTATTTGCGAAATAGATTTAACCTCTGCAACTTTTGAGCCTAGATCAAAACCTACAATTTTCCCAATTAAGTCAAAAACTTTACCGCCAAAATCTAAGATCCGCTTAAAACCATCAATCATCATGCGAAGTGGTGCCAAAACAGCATTGATTGCACCGCCCACCAATTGACCAAATCTTTGCCCAGCTGAGGTCGCTTTTTCTATATCCTCTTTACTCGCCTTAACTGGTGTGAGTAATTCTTTAAACCAATTCCATGCTTTAGAAACCGCAGTGCTCACCAGATCCCACGCTTTACCTAAAATTGGTACAGAAGCAATTAACTCAGATACAGCACTTGTGAAAGGTTCCATACCTTGTTTTAAGCCTTGCCAAAAACCTGCAAAGAAAGCTTTTATTCGATCCCAATTTTTGTAAATCGCAATACCAGCCCCAATTGCTACTGCTGCAACAGCGCCCCACGGAGTTCGTAGTAAAGCAAATCCAATTTGTTTTAATACAGGTCCAAATGATGAAAAAGCAGCTCTTGCGATGCCAAGTGGGTTTTTCATACCTAATATAGCTTGCCCTGTACTTTTGAACACTTTTGATAATCCGCTACTGCTTCCAAGCAATCGGATAAAAGAACCAGCAAGCCCTAAAATACTGGATCTCAAAAGCAATGACACAAGGCGCACAGCAATCAACCCAACTTTTAAAGCTGTTAAACCTACAACCACCTTTACAATTGTGCTTGTAAGTTCTGGATTTGCTTTGGTCCACTCAATCACTTTAACTACAAATGTTCCAAGCTTCTCAACACCAGCCGTAATATAGGGTAAGAGCACACTTCCAATAATTGTGCCTAATGCAGATAAACTATTTTTAAAAAGAATAATTGAATTGGCGGTTGTTTCAGATCGAGCCTGATACTCTGCTGCCATCGATCCAGCGTATTTGCTTTTATCGGCAACCATTCCTAGATTTTTTTCTAATGATTCAATATTGGTTAAAAGTGGTGCAATTGCGCCCAACGACTCCTTACCAAATAAATTAGATAAAACCGCTGCTTGTTTATGCTTTTCAAGTTTTGATACAGACTTTAAAACTTCCAATGTTGTGCCGTTGGCATCATTTTGCATTTGTTTTGAAATACGTTTGTAATCAAGCCCTAATTCTGCATAGGCTGCCTTTTGGCTTTTAGTGGCAGACTCACCAGCAACCAAAGCCAACATGGTATTTTTAATACCTGTTGCTGCAATTTCCTCCGAAATCCCCATACCACGTAACGTCGCACCAAGTGCAGCAATTGATCCCGAAGCGAAGCCCCCAACTTCACCCAATGGACCAATACGTTGAACAATATCCATAATGGCTTTGGCTGCAGCTGGTGTATTGTTGCCTAAATAGTTAATTTTATCGGCAAGCTCTACAACCTCATCTTGGTTCATGCGAAATGCGGTACGCATCTCTGCCATAGATTGCCCTGCAATATCCGCTGTGGTATCAAACGCCACTCCCATTTTGACTGCATCTTCAGCAAATCGAGTAAGCTCATTGGCTTTAATACCGGACTGACTACCTGCAGCCATAATTTTAGATATTTCAGTCGCGACCATTGGTAGGCGCGTTGATAGCATCAAAGCATCATCACTAATCTTTTTAAATTCTTGATCAGTACCGCTAAAGGTCTTTTTTACATCTGCCATTGCAGATTCAAAATCAATTGCCAATTTAACCGGGACACCGACAGTTACAGTCGAAGCAATAACAGATCCTAATTGCCCTTTTAGATTTGATAGTTTTTCATTGTTTTCTAGTCTTGCTTTCTCAATCGAATTTAACTTACGTTGTTGCGATTCTAATTTTTTTAATTCGGCTGTAACGGCGCTATAACGTGAACGTAAATTATCAACGTTCTTACCCATTCCACCAAAAGTTTTGATCGAGTCGCCCAATTGGTTTTGAGTTTTTTTAAGTCGATTGACTTCCGAGCCAATTTTATTAAGTTCGCCCTTTGTGGTATTCATTACAGATTTAAAGGAACCTGATAATGCTCCTCCAATCGTAATGACTGCATTGAGTTTCTTATTTGACATAGCAAAACAATTTTAGAATCTGATTCACTATTTTTTATTTGTTTTGAAAATTTATCATTATTCAGTTTTTCATTAAAAAACCGCTCGAAAGCGGTTATTGATCATCTTCAGGCAATCCCTCACACCACCAAATTATTTCTGAAATTCTCATTTCCAAAATTTCAGCTTTTGACCATGAAGTGTGTGAAGCTAAACCGAGCACATAAGATCTTGCGACCTCTGTGCTCATGTTGTAAAAAGCTTAAATGCCTCTTGAATACGGCGATAATCTTTTAATGTCGCTGCCTTGATTTGATCCGGTGTAACACTACAAAGATTTGAAAACATCATGATCTCTTGAACCGCATCAGATTGACCCTTTGATTGCATTTCTGCAGCAAGCAAATCTTGTACTGTAGGCTCACGCATTACAATTACACCCACTTTCGCCCCATCAATATCAAGTGACTTGGCAAATGTAATTTCGAAATCGCCTGTAGCTGTTTCTTTTAGATATTCTGGAAGTTGATTTTGTTTAGACATTTTTTTAGATCCCAATTGCGTTACGAATATCAGCCAATACATCCACACCATCAATGATACGAACCATGTTAATCACATCAATTTCGTGAATGACTTTTCCACCAATGGTCTGTTTATAGTAAGTTAAGGACATATCGTATTTGTCTTTAGGTAATTCACCGGCTTTAACTTTACCCTGGCTAATTTTTACAACCTTACCTTGCATTGTGTGTTCAATAGCGGTGACAGTGCCGTCGAAACTCTCCATTGCTTCACGAACAATCACGGTTGTAGATTTACCTTGTTTAACTCCAAACAAAGCCAAAGTATCTCGGCTATGAGAGTTAAGAGTAAAGTCAGAAGTTAACTTTTTCATACCTGTGCGAATATCTATTGCCGCGTCCATCCCTGCAGCACGATAATCTTCGTTTTCTTCTTCCAACTCAGGAGGATTGTATTCATCGGCTTTACCCGCATAGCCTTTACCATCAATAAAGATATTCCAATTTTTGCGAATATCTGCTGCTACACCTGTCATACAACCCCCTTACGCAAAAATATCTTTGATGTAATCATCTACAAGATGAGAACGGAAAATAATGTGTTCAGCTGGATAAACTGGTGTGAAATCGAAATCAAAATAAATCTTTCCTGATTTAATTTGATCAGGGGTATTTAAGTCAGGATTTGCCCAACATTTACCGCCTAAAATTGCACCAATGTTTGTTAAATAGCGCAAATAACTATTTACTCCCTCGACCACATCACTCACATAATTTTTAGTAATACCACGGTCTACAGCCCAAAGATGGGCAGCTTTCAATGATTCGTCGATCATATCCGCAGTACGCACCACGCATAAAAATTGCCACTTAGAATCTGCTGATAACGTGCGATTTCCCCACAAACGATAACCGTTTTGGCGAATGATTGTATTTACTTTTGCTTCATTTAGGATATTCGCACGACAATTTGCGTCACCCATTTGAAAATCTATTGCGCGAACTGTGCCGACAATACCATTGATTTCCTGATTTGATGGTGACCACCACCAACCGCGCTCACTATCTGATTTTGCAATTAGACCTGCAACATGAGCACTTGAGAATGATTCAATTAATGTACCTTCTGAACCAACTTTTTTGGATTTTGGATCTACCAGATAAATACGCTTTGAACCAAAATCTTTCGCATAAGCTTGAGCATCTGAATCATTGGTATTCGGACCATCCGGAATAATGGTCGCTTTTAGTCGTTCAGCAATACCAACCAATTCAGCGACTACAGCATTGGAATTACCCTCTGTGCGTGTATGTGTAAAACCTGGTGCGATTAAAATCTTTGGAACAAACCCTAAGATGTTCTCAGAAGCAAGAAATGCATGAACACCTTCATAAGTACCGTTGTTCGCATCCACTCCACCCAAAACATTGGCAAGTGTCTCAGCTTCAGTCACGCCCTTTGCAACACGAGTGACAACAATAAGCGCGCCAATTTGATCAAAGATTGAATCTATAGCATCAGGCAAAGTACCAGTTAATCCAAGTTTTGCTGCTTCTATTCGAGATCCAGCGATTGAAACTGGAGTATTGAGTGGAAAAAGTTTCTCATCTGCATCGGGTGCGGTCCCGATTAATCCGATTACTGAACTTCGCACTGTGGTAATTGGTCTTACGCCATCATCTACAGTGACGTTTTCAATACCGTGAATGAAAGTGTCTGTCATGAATAAATCCATAATCATATTTAGATTTTGGATTCATTCTTGAATAAATTATGATTCTTTTCCTTATTCACTTTTTCACAGATAAATGACAAGCCAGAAATTGAGAAAGACTCTTTTTATAAGGTCATCGCATGTTGCCAAAGTTGATCAACTTGATCTTCACTAAGTTCAAGCATTTCACACATTGCATTCACTGATTCTGATTCTCGATGAAACTCAACTGATTCTGAGTATTCAATCTGCATACGTTTTCGTAGTTGCAGATCTGGAATGTTGTCGATCGTTGATTCAACTTTCTCAAGTAAATTGTTTTCTAGCAAAGCAAGTTTGAATTGACGACGAGTAAGAGCCGTGAGTGTAAGTAGAAAGGCTTCTCGTTTTTGCTGATCATTCCAATATTTCTCAGGATTTAAATGACGATCAATTTCGCTTTTTGTCATTTTTACAAAATCTTCAGTGATTAATTCATCTTGTGAACCGTCACTCTCGAATGCAAAAACTTCACCATTTTTTTTGAAATATTTCATTATGTTAGCTCCGACCATTTAGTGAATGTTCCATCAACACGGTAAGTTGTATATGGAGGCACTGTAATCTCACCACCCCTCGATGTACCCCAGGCTGTAGTATTTGAAAATGCAAATAGAAACTCACCTCCAACACTTATATTTGCATAAGCGTTATTGCCACCAGCTTCTAAATAAATAGCAACTTTGATAGGTACGGATCTGTTGTTGGTATATGTTGTATTGGCAGCACGTTGAGATGTTACATTGCGCCACGTTTGATTAATGCCAAGCCCTTGAACAACTGAAGCTGAAATATTTATATTCCCAGAATCATCAAAGCTTGCACTTCCTGAAAGTTGACCTGAAAGCGTCACTGAACCTTGTGGATCTAATGAACGCCATTCAGTAAAGTTTTGACCGCCATTCCAAGACTGTCGGACTGCCACAGATCCATTTACATTTTTATTATGTGCGTAATAAGTTTGATGAATCGTCGCTCCAGCTTTACGAACTTCTAAAATTCCATATCCATAGAATCCACTGATATTACTATCTGCAACAAGATAAAAACCATCTTCAAGAGAACTGTTTAAAGTTGAATTATTTGCATTTCCTAGATAGCGCATAGGAGCTGTAATATTAATATCACCTGTTCCATCAAATAGAACATTATTGATATTTCTGGCAATTTGTAACT
The DNA here is from genome assembly GCF_019702905.1 of Acinetobacter sp. Tol 5. Lineage (NCBI taxonomy): Bacteria > Pseudomonadati > Pseudomonadota > Gammaproteobacteria > Moraxellales > Moraxellaceae > Acinetobacter > Acinetobacter sp. Tol 5. The sequence continues at coordinate 3,235,905 of NZ_AP024708.1, forward strand.
TAGTTGCGGATGGTGCAATACCTTGCCCGTTGCCTGTTCCACCACAATCAACTGATAAGGGTACATAGCCTGTGGCTGGATCAAATGCCCCCCACTTTTGTTGGTTGATAAATAAATATCTACCTGTACTATTACTGATTGTTGTTTCAGCACGTGCTGTGAAGAAACCACCTGCAGTTAAAATATTCCCTTTAGAGTAAATACCATTTTCAGGAACATAGGAAACATCCGTATAATTTGAGGAAGCAAGTAATCCACCCGATAGAACTTTTTTAGCTATTCCACCATCATTAGACGTGAACCAAAAATCACTTTCACCTCTGAACTTTTGAGCATATATTGCACCAGCAACTTCTACATCACCATTAAACTTATTAGATCCAGTAAAAGTCTGATTATCGCTAAATGCAATTTCTTTCCAAGATGTCCAAGACCCATTATAAAACCGTCTAATGAATGTGCGATTTGTGTTGTATTCAGTAAATGTTTGCTTTGCACCTGCATGACGTTCTACAAAGAGTGAAAAAGCAAATGGTGTTGGTAAATTTAGAATAGTTGCAGCTTCAGCATCTGCATCACACCAATACAGTCCTGGTTCCTGATAATGGTTTAAATCACCGCTGGAGATTTTTGTTGATTTTGACAGTTTACTATCAAACAATGTTTTTCCTTGTGCTGCAGTCAACGCCTCAGTTACAGAAGTACTAGTCAATGTATTGTTTAGTTGTACTGCTCCTTGTACTGTTGTCGAAGCTGAAGGAAACATTCTATTGCCAGCACTTGTAATTCTCCCTTTGTTATCAACTGTAAATACTGGAATTTGTAATGTGTTCGCACCATAAGTACCAGCACTTGTATTTGCCATTGCTAAAACCATATTGATAGAAACATTAGATGTCCCATCAAAATAAGTCGTACCATTTGCATCACCTGCAATTGTAATATTTCGGGCAGTTTGCAATTTTGTAGCTGAAGCAACATTACTATTGGTATGTGCTATATTTTTCCATGAACCATAATTAGCATTTGTAGGTGCTGAACGTACTGCGATTTCACCAGAAGAATATCCAGTAGCCATTTGTAGTCGCCCTGGTGCATTTTTTTTGTAAGTTGTTTTTGTCTCAATATAAATAAAATCATCTGCAATATTGGGTGCATTTAATAAATTTATATTTTTAGAAACTAAAATACGCGATCCAAGTGGAAAATCATCAAAAGACTTAAAAGTTTGCTCAGTGAGATGATCTTGATAATAATCAACATCTTTTGCAAATGAATCAAAAAAAGAGTTTCCAACTTCAACCTTTTTTTCGTTTAATTTTTTGCCTTGATTTGCAGATAAGGGTTTTTTTGCATCACTTGAATTTAGATCATCAATTGCGTCTACAGTCGGTTGAGGATTTAGCTTACTATAAATTTCATACCATTCTGACCACTCTTGATAATAAGATCGAATATATTGTTTTGTACCACCACCATTGTAAGTTGTTAGCCTTTGAACAACGCCTGCGGTAATATCCACTTGTAGAGTGAAAGATAACCATGTTGGACTGTTTTTAATAGTTGCAGCATAAACGTCTAGATCGACAAAGAAGCTTCCTTGAGTTTTATAATTATTTAAATCAGCATTTACAGGAATATTAATTGCTTTATTGAGTTTATTATCCTCTAAATATTTTCCTTGTTTTGCCGAGAGTGGTTTTTTTGAATCATCTGTCGTTAGATTATCTACAATTTCATTTCGACGAATATAATTGGTATTTACCCATTCACGAGTTGCATAGATTAACGAGTCATCAAGATAAAGTGCAATCACTTCAGCATTTTGAACATTAATAATAAGTTTAAGGTTTATTTCTCGTGCACCACCTTCATCGGCTAAAGGCTTATAAGTTGGTGGGTAGTTTGAGTTTACGACCATTGTAGCGCCAGCATATAACCCAAGCTCACGGATGTAAAAACCGCCTACATTGCTTGGGATGATTGCCTCACATACAATTTGATTGGCATTACTACTGCTAATTTCAACGACATTGAGTGCAATTCTTGCCTTTTCATTTATAAGTGCTGAGCGTGTTTCGGAAGGTGTAGGAACTGAACCGTTACCATCACCAAGGGCAATATGTGAATAATTAACTTTATTATTGACTGTGGCATTTGCAATAAGTGCCTTACCGTTGTTTGTTAATATGCCTTTATACACTGTTGCCATTGATCGATTACTCTACATAAATTGTGACTGTCTCCGCACCATGTACACCAACCGCAACACGCGGAATACAAACAGGTTGAACATTGATTGTTAGGTTTGTCAGTGGTCGGCTTGCTGGTTTATTTTCTGAAATTAACCGATCTACTTCCTTATACACTTCTTCACTTAGCTCACGACCATTAAGGTCAAGCTCTAAATAGAAAGTACCTGGTATCCCTTGCGGAACGGTTTGCCACCACTCTGTAATTTTTGATTCATATCCGAAAGGTTCTAAGGCATTTAAAATAGCCTTGCGTGTCCCTTTGATTTTATGTCTATTGAAAGATTGCTTTAAAATTGCGCGCTTTAATGATGGCGTCCAGTCATCACGCCAATAATCAACTGAATATTGAATCGCTAGAAAATTTAGGAATTGATCTGGTACAGAATCAATATTAATCAATACATTCAATCGAGGCTCAATTTTAAATGTATTGCTTAGAGTTTCTGCTAAATTGTATTCAAGTTCGGTTGAGTTGGAAGGCAATAATTTTTTCATTCATAAACCTCAACCTGTATATCAATATTTGTGCAATAACTCGCTTGAGACGAATCTATAATGATGTCTTGTACCGGGGAAATTATTTCCACATGTTCCACACCAGAAATATGTAAGACTGAATAGATTGCAGACTTGCGGACAGAGCGACCGATACGGCGCTGATCTCTGATATAGCTGTTTAAATTTTCTCTGGCTTGCTGCAACAAGGTACTATTTTTAGCAGTTTGAGCCACATAGATTTTTGCTTGAATGTCATAATTTACAATACCAATAGAATGCACTGTTGGACGGTCGCAAACTGGTCTGACACTTTCATCGTTGAGTGCGAGCTGAACAATATCAATTAATTCTTGAGATGCCGCCCCAGTCTCAGAATCATTTTGCAAAATGTAAATATCCAAGAAATACGGCTTATTTGGTGGAGAAACTACGGACACATCCCCCACACGACCATCGGCACTATGTGCAAAAAATTTATATGAAGATGTTGGACCAGCAACGCTTAAACTATTCATTGCCAAGATATAGCGATAACGTAGATCATCATCAGTTTCCATAATTGCTGGCATTGGCGGCGTAACTGTATTATCTGCTGGACTAATGACTAATCGTTTTATATTTCGATCTGCAACTAAATTCTCTAAATCCGAACCTGTTGAATACATCACCAATAAAGATTTAACATCCTCGTTACGCTCCTGGCAGAATATCAATTCTAAATAAGCGCAATATTCCAATAATTTAGTCACTGGATCTGATTCACGTTTTAAGGTTTTTTCAATTTCTTCACGATCTTCAGGATTGTAAAGCGCGATAAATCCCTCTTTTCGTTTAGAAAGAATTTCTTCAAAATTCAGTTCTTTGATTAACTTTGGCGGTGTTAAATATTCAAAATTAATACCTGTCATTTTTCACCTACCTTATTACAATCCCATCCAGTTTAATTGCCTTACCATCCAGCAGATATTTACCTGTCAGCGTTAAAACCAATTGCCCTTTGGTTGCGCTGGTAATATCAATTTGCTCTAACTGCAAACGGTCTTCCCACTGATTTAATGCTTCAGCCACAGCCGCATAAATATCTACTAATGTTTCTCGATTTGTCGGCGCATCGATCAATTCAAATAATCGAGATCCGTATTCACGGCGCATGACTCTTGAGCCAATTGGCGTAGTCAAAATATCAACAATGCTTTGTCTTAAATGCTCAATACCTGTGAGCTCACGACCATGGATTCGACTCATCCCCATTAGTTGACCTCGCCTGAATTATCACCACCGCTTTTAACTTTATTATGAGTATGTGAGCCACCAATATTTTTGCCATTGTGTGTCACTGAACCACCAGTAAAACTAACATTGCCAGACATTGTGGATTTGCCTTTTACTGCCAATGCACCGCCAACGGATAAATTGCCTGTGCATGTGGTTTCTGGTGCATCTATCTGAACATGACTACATTTAACAATGACTTCTCCACCTGCTTGAGATGCATCGACAGTCAAGGTATGTGATTGCTTGTCATATTCAATATAAGTGCCATCCACATATATTGTTTTAGGATTAGCGTTTTTATTGGGGTTCGGAAATTTCTCTTGTGTGATTGAAAATGCAATGACCCCTTGTGCAATATCACCACTGGGCGAAAGTACACAGACTTGCTCACCTTCGCTGGGTGCATTGCCTGAACGATCATCACCAGCACGGGATTTAGCCCATTCAAGCCCTGTCACCAGTAAACCATCGAAATCCACTGCTGCTGTCATCGTCTCAAAATCAACAGACTCAATGCGCCCATAGCGAATTAAATCACCTAACATTCGATCCATATTGGCATTGGCATAACTCAAAGCTCTACCTCCTGATAATCTTGCTCATGACCTATACCTACATCAGGCGTATAGCTATAAACAGGGATCGGGGTTTCACCAATCTGCTTCCAAATATTTTCCCCAACTAGAATTGGGATTGAGAAATCCACACGCCATACTTCATAACTTTTTAAGCTTGGGTAAAAATGATCTTGTGTCAAAGCATCCAATGAAGCTGGTCCAACGGCAATAGATCCGTTATAGGCATGGAAGCGTTTATTTTTAAAAATATAATAAGCAACTTGAGCCGCTAAAGAACGAATATTGATTTTAGAGTTTTGTCTTTCAAAGCTGTCAATCACTCTGGCTTCAACTCTTGCGATCAATGGAAGTTGCTCAGATCCACTATCCCCATCAAGATTTATTTCAAAATCCATTTCCAGAAATAATGCAGGGAGTTCATTCAGTGTTGGCGGCTTGCGTTCTTCTTCTGATCGATAAAATTCAACCAATTTAAACTTTGGAAATTGTTCACGAAGTTTTTTTTCTATTGTCGCGTGTAGATTGAATAAATCTACCCCATCCATTTCATCTGCCATTTTAATTCATGCTCCAATGTCTTAAAAAACTGTTCATGAAATTCCACTGAATTAAACTCAACACCTTCAAGATATGCATCAGCTTGTGGCTTAATAATTTCAACCTGTTTTTCAATGGGTAAACGTGCTTTACCTATCCGTTTAAAAACTTGATTTTTACGCTTAGAAATAAAAGCCTCATCCACTTTTCGCTTACTGGCTGTTACCCCTTTTTGTGTTTGTCTTGGGTTTAAGTGAATCAAGGCAATATCATTCAATCCATAAAACAACCGTATTGAAAATCCTGAACCTGATTGAACGATGGTACTTTTCTTTAAACGGCGTCTGAGTATTTTTTGAGTCAAAGCCAATTCACTGCTTAAACCTCTGACTGTTCGGGTACTCATCCATTTCGCCATCTTGTTTAAAGTACGTTTTAGAGCAACTTTAGCTTGGTTTTCCGAGGGTTCAAGTTCAGCAACTATTGCCTCAATGCCTTCAGATCGAATATCAAATTGAATCATCTCGCTCTTCTAACTTTAAGATACAAAACCCCGTACCATCCCTTTGCGGATAAGTCATAATATTAAAGGTACGCCCATCATCCAAAATCAAACGATCCATTTTCTTAACATCGAAAACATCAATTTCTTTACAAGTAAAGCGTGGCTCAATTGCATCGACTTCATATTCGCCGAGTTGGGCATTTAGATAAGGTTCATCAAAAATGCCCGTAATATTTCGATTGGGTGAACAATCCAAAAATTCGATAGTGACGGTTATGGCAAAACCGCCCTTATCATCTTTTTGTAGAAATACGTCTAAATTTTCCCAACTTGGCGAAGGCATTGATTATTCCTCTGCAGCGGATTGAATAGCTTCAATCATTTGCTTTTTATTTAAACTTTTATCTAAGTCAACATCATATTCAGACTTAGCAAATTCAATCAGCTGGGGCATCGTTAACTTAGATAAATCAACTTCATTGGAATCTGTTTCTTCAAGTGTGCCACGACCTCGGTAAAGCAATTCTTTTGCCAATTGTTCATTGATCTCAACTTCTTCACCCGCACGGCGAATAACACCCTCAATAACGACTGCTGCGGTTAATTTAATCAATACTTTACTCATTTTAATATCCTGATATTTGATTCTAAAAAGCTACCTTTCGATAGCTTTAGAAATTTGAATTAAGGTGTTTTTTTGCCGTAGCAAATAGACTCACTATTACGCAATACAAAATCTACATCTTGGAAAGCGACAATTCGTAATCCACCGCTCGAACTTAATGAATAAGGGTCTAGTGTGAGATCCAGCCCACCCCAAAGACCAATAATTAAATCTGCAAAGTTACCAAAGAAAATATCTCCATCCTCAATCTGATTGGTGATTTCTGTGCGATAACCGTTGACTGTGCCACCTGTTTCCCAAATAACACTTTCAGTACCCGTGCCGAACTTAGGAGCAGTTTTACAATGTCCGCGCATTAATGAGTTCATGACATAAGCCATGCGATCCACGTTGGCATTATCTGCAGCAATTTGACTTTCCATGTCGACAATTTCTTTATAGCTCGGATTTAACGCGGCAAAAGGAACCGCATTAATACCCGACATATTTTTAATGCCTAAAGGTTGTTTGTCCGTTCCTGTGCCGTAATAACCTGCTTTATCAATGGTTAAAGCCAAAGCTTGGTTAATATCATCCCATACCAAACTTTCTGCATCTGGTGAACTTTGTTGCATCAAACTACGTGTAATATCAACAAGCGCGCCTACAGTTTTTGGTTTTAACTCTTTTTGACCTGTAGTCGGGTTGCTGCCTGCAACATTATCACCTTCACCAACCCAATAGGCGGTAGCTCCACCGGTTGCTTTTGGAATTTCAACATTCCCCACCAAGCCAGACATATGACGACCAAGTTGCATAATCGTGGTACGACTACGCAATAAATCAATAAACATATCTCCACGATGATCAGTCCCTAACAGACTTCCACCTGCGCCAGTGCCCCCACCCAAATCAAAAGCACGTTGTTGATTTTGAGGGATTGAACGGCTTAATACATCAGCAGGTACTAAAATACCCTGAGCAGTACGCCCATAGGCTCGCTCTGCTGCTGCACTACACTCAAACTCAAATGCAGCAGCTTCACGTTCTGAGGCGCTTGCGTTAGGGCGTAAAGCTCGGATAGCTCTGAATAGTGAAAACTGGCGTGTTTCATCATCAGTTAAACCAATATTTGCATTATTGGATTTTGGTTGTTCAGTAATTGGCTTGCCTTGGCGCTCATGCATTTTGTCTAAAATTGCAGTTTGAAATTCAGCTGGTGATTTTCGTTGACCAATATACTCAGTTGCCAATTCAGGCATATTGTATTTTTGACCCAATTCTAAAATTTCACGTGTTCGCGCATGTTCTTGTTCTGCTCCGCGTGTCGCTGTATCTTCAGCCTTGCGAAGAATCTCAATTGCACCAAAACGCTCACCTTTATCATTGAGCTGTTGGCGACAGTAATTACCGTCTTTGTCTGTAAAATGATCCCAATTCATATAAAACGCTCTTTGCTGATTGACTTGAGTTTTAACTTCAATAGGTTCATTTTGCTGAGTGGGTAAATTGTTTTCATTATTCACTTTTTCATTAGAACGACCTACGCCCACGGATGTATCCGCTGGAATAGAAACAGAAGAAATTTCATAGGGTTGCCATTCTGTAATCAGGTAAACATCTTCATGCTCACGCTGTTCCTTCAGAATTGCTTTTTTGATGATGTAACCCACGCTGATATTGGTACGAATTAGATCTACAATATCCTGTAGAATTTCTTCTCCGCGGGACGACTTACTTAATCGTACTAAAGCGCGCCCTTTACGCTGAGAATGGTCAAGCCATGCACTTTCAACAACACCGACTTGATCACGAGAATTATGATCCAGTAAGAATGGCGCACGAGCATTTAAACGACTGAAATCAATTGCACCCTGAGAGTGATCCAAAATCTCAACACCGAACCAACGCCCAACCTCTGCCTCACTTGAAAATGAAAGCTCTGCAGTACGTTTTTCAAGATCAACCTTAAAATCATCTACGACATAAGAACGAAATAATTTATCTTTATTAAAATCAGGCAATGGCTTTGTTTGAGATGCATCACGTTTAAAGTACGCACCTGCAAGCAACCCGCACACAATTGAAGTCGATAACTTAGACTTTTTCATTACACACCCTCTTTTGGTCGCCCAACTGCGCCAACTTGTTTTTTACCCATACTTGTTAAAACCATTTCTTCAGCCACTTCTTTTGTTATGCCTTGATCTACCAACAAATCAATCATTGCTCTGGTATCCCTTGCGATTTCTGCCCATACCGTTTGTGGGTCTTTGCCTTGCTCTCTAATCAGTGCACCAGGTGAAGTCAACATATTATTTTTAGACTTTTCCGCTGCTGCCACATCGCTAGATGGGTCAATCCATGCCCAACGGCGAGGTTGCCAAGACACAGATTTATAACGTTCAAGATCAAGCGCTTTTAGTGGAATATTGCCTTTTTTAATCACACCTTTAAGCAAAGAATATTCAAGCCAAGCGTTATATACGGGTTCAACTAATGACTCGATCAGCCATTGCTGTAATTCTTTCCAGTGTTCACGCTCATCTAATGTGCCCTGTCGAATACTTGAAAAATTCACACCTTCCAAATCAGAGGCGAGATTGTTGTAAAGCACACCCATGCCCGCTGCCATTGAGCGCAGCATTGCCTTATGGAATGGAAGAAATTCGCCAGTGGGGTAATTAGGTGACCATTCTTTTAATTGAGCACCTTGAGGTAACATCGGAAATTCACCAGCCTGAGACTCAATAACAATTTCATCTTCTTCAGGGTCAAACTCTGGACCACTTGCGTCCTTATCCCACTGAATGAATCCCATTTTGTTAGCTGAAACACGTGCATTGACAATGGCTGAATCTTCAAACTCTGCCAATTGCTTCATGCGAAATAAACTGGTTGCGGTCCAAGGTAATCCGCGCTTTTGCCCTACAATGTCATCTAAAAAACCGTGAATAACATCTTCAGCCATCACTTTAATGTAATTTGCAGATCCATATTTATATTGAGCATTTTGTTCGGTAGAGGCATCAAAATAGTAAGCAATCGGGCGACCGAATTTATTAAACTCAATCCCTTGGCGAATGAAATTACCATTTGATAATTTATCTGAATAATGCACTGGACAACGTTGAGCATCTAAAATTTGCAAAGCAAAACCATACTGCCCAGCTTCTTGACCTCGAATAATTCTTATAAAAAATTCTCCATCTTTGGCGGCAGATATGACACAAGCTCTTTGCAATGAGCGCCAAGACTTCTTCCCTTGAATATCACAAATAGACTTCTTGCCCCATTGCTCCCAAGCCTGCTCAATAGAGTCATTCACTTTATTGTCGAGTTTTCCAGCACTGTTTTTGATTTGTGCCTGAAGTGTGACACCTTGTGGACCTACAATATTTTGATGGGTGAGGCGTAAAAATTGTTTACCATAATCATTATTGGCGCATTGCTCGCGACTCCGCGCGACAATAATTTTTTGATAGCGCTCAATGATTAAATCTGCGGGTAAAGGCGAGGATGACCACTTTGAAGTAAGCCGATCTGTAACCCCAGCTTTAAACATTCGACTAGCAGTTTGAAATACACGTCCAGCTCTTTTTTTTATTGAGTCATTATTGATCTTAACTTCTGGTAATGCAGAAATATCAGGGGTTTCAGGTATGGTTCGCTTCAATCCAAACATGAGCATTTACCCCAACTTCACGCGCACGACTTTACCAAAAATACTTTTGCCACTTGACTTGGCAATTTCTCTTGATACTTCAGCACGATATTGATTTCGTAATTTTATAAGGGTGTCTAAGGGTGTTCTAAATAATTCCCTGTTGTTTAATCGATAGCGTTCTTGGTCTAAGGTTGCTCGCCCCTCAATTACAGCTTCTAATGCTTCAAGTGTTTTCTTGGCATGTGAACGTGTATCAACTTGACCAGTTACCGCAGCTAAATCTGTAATAACTTCAACAGAACCCGCTTCAATTTCTTCAACTTCGCCAAAATCATTGACAGCGCGTAAAGAAAAACCGTAATAGCCTGATTTATAGTTTTTTGTGACATCAGCAGATACGTTTAAAACGTGGAGATTTCCATCTTTCTCAGCACTAATATCAATGCTTGATGGTCCACGCAAATAAGCTTTAACAGCCCATAAGGAGGCTGGGTACGCTGTTAAATTAATGTTGTGCTTGAGTGTTAAGCCTGCTGTGATTTTTTGTGGAAATACCATAAAAAATGATTACCGAAACTGAGCTGTTATGCCCATCTTCGATAATCATTAAAATTTTTTCATTATTCATTTTTTCATCTATCTAACTATTAAACTAAAAAGTCTTACTTTTTATTTCCGAATACTCTTTTCTTTTTAACTATTACCGTGGATGACTTTTTTTTAACAACTGTATTTACTCGAGTTTTTTTCGGTTCAATCATTTCGGTTTTTACATTTTCGATGACTGCTGCATCAGTGAGTACACGTTCAGAAATACGTTTTAAATTAGGATTCATAATCTTTAATGCTGCCAAAGCATAAACACGACAATCCAGCGCCTCATTCCGTGCTCGGTCTGGTTTATGCCACTCTCTAATTGGTTGACCTTTGATGTATTTAATGACCAATTTTTCCGCTGTAAGTTGCTTATACCACTCTGTTTCTCGCTGAATAGGAAAATGGCAATAACCCGGTCCCACTCGATCCGATTCCAAACGACGAGATACCATTAATTTTGCTTCGTCTACACCAACAAGCCACAAATCAATTTTACGTTTATCCTTCCCTGATTGCTTTCGCTGTGGTGTTTGTACTATGGGTAAGCCCCATCCACCACGACCTTTGATTGCAAAAAGCTTTCTATTGCGGCGATTTTTAACGTACTCATAAGCCGCTTGTGTACATCCTGCAGTACCACCGGTATCCAGACAAGTTGCTGATATAGTTAGTTGTGAGCCAGACTCATGCAGATAAGATTCTGCAAGAACATCGTCTAACTGCTCCCATACTTCCTCACCAAGCGGATCACCCCACAACACACGATAATCTACAGACCAGCTTTCCTCGCCAAGTCCCCATGCGACAATTTCAAGTTCTAAACGGTCCATTTGCATATCGACACCACAAGTGAGATACACACCATTTAGCGGAACGATCGCTTTATATTCCTCAGCTCGTGCCTGCAAAGAATCAGGATCTACCTTATCTGCATTTTCCTCATAGGTTTCACCCAAAGATACATTTACAAATACCTGTAAATCATCCAAAGCCAATTTATCTAAATAGGATTGGACAATGTCTCGCATTTTTCGGAATGTTGAAAGCATCTCCGGGGCATGGAAACTGATATGACCTTTAAAGGGTAATTCTGCTTTCCAGCCATAACCGTTTTTCTCTGCATTTCGGATGGCTGCAATACGCTCCCCATCTGTCCAAATCTCATTACAACATTCACACCTATAGCCCGCTGTTTCTACTAAATGTGTTTGTTCTAAATCTTCTCGGGCATCTTGAATATTTTTAGATTTTCGCCCCTGCCAAGTCACATTTTCCCATTTTAAAAATTGTGCTTCTCCACAGTGAGGACAAGGAACATAGTACCTACGGCGGTCACCGTTATAATATGCCGTTTCTACACGACTTGCCCCCTTAACTGTGGGTGTACTGGATTCAGTTCTTAAAGCTTGATCGCCAAATGTTGCTGAACGTTGGGAAAGTAACTCAATTGGATCACCTTCGCTTGTAGCTTCCATGCCATCGATTTCATCTGCATGTGTCACTGGTGCAGATCTTGAACGCAATGTTTTAGGAGAACCAGCCCAAGAAAACATCAGCCAACCACCAATATATGAAATCATTCGGCTGTTATTTACACCTTCGCGGCTTCTTGGTTTTGCCATTTTTTTAGAAATTGATTTATTCGCCTCGATCATTGGTCTAAGTTTAGTTTCTAAAAATGTTTGCACGTCCCCTTGTGTAGGTTGGACAAATATCTGAGACTTTGGCTCATGTTCGATAAAGTAGCCTGTTGCACACTGCTGAATTGTTGTTTTGCCTAACTGAGCACCTGTCATATATGTGACACGGCGTACACCATATTCTTTGATAGCATCCAGCATTCCTCGCTGATAAGGTGCATTATCAAAATTTATGGGACCAGGTATGGCATTACCCACTGGAATTTTAATATTTCTCTCCGCCCACTCACTCGGCTTAATGTCAGGTGGTGGCATCAAGAAAGACATTGAGCGTTTAAGAGAATTTACGACTGACTCAAAATTACTAAAGATTGATAAATCACTCATCGTCATCATCCTCAATATCTGAGTCGGCTACTGTTTCAAGCGCTAAAACTAATTCAGCTCTTAATTTTTCTTTAAATGTGCGCTCATCTGTTTCACCTAATAACTGTAAAACCGCACGTTGAGGGATGTTTAGAATGTTTGATCGAATAATACTAAATGCAATGGATTGAGCACGCTCAAACTCTGAAATTAATGCCACTTCACCTTTTTCTTTTGCCAGTTTTAATTCTGCCAATTCGGTTTCTGCTTTTTGTTTTCGTAGTTCTAATTCTTCTTTATTGTCAGGTATTCCACCTGTTGCATTATCCACTGCTTGATCTTGAAGCCACTGGGAGATCTGAGCGGTGTTAAACTGCCATTCACTCCCTTTTCCATGACCTCGGACTACTACTGGACAACCTCTTTTAACCCAAGCATCAACCGTAGTTAAAGCAACTCCAAAAACATCTGAAAGCCCCTTTCTACTTACGTTTTGACCTTTACTTGAGACTGCCATAAAAGCACTTTTTCCAATCCTTATTTTGCTGAGAAGTAGTAGTATGTTTTATTTTAAAAATTCACGCAGATATGAAATCCTGCGAGGTCTTTGCCCCCGCTTGGGGTCACCCCCTGAAAGTACCTGCAATAATGATAATTACTCTCATTTAAATAAGACTTATTAATGATAATATTTTCTATGGGTTGCAAGTTGTTGAATCTTTTTACACTAATAATTTCTTGGTTCATCAGAAGCCTGCCTTGATTACCCATTGACCAGTGCGCATCTGCTCTGCATGACGTTTAGCCCGTTGAGGTGTCTGCTTTGCCCAAAGAGAGTTAAGCATCCCTGTTGCTGCACTTTCATAGCGACCGGTGCGAATCATCTCAAGTGTATTCTTGAAACCTAACAAGCCCTCTACACCCATCTGGAAGGACATAGATAGCAGTACGCCACGGCGCGCATCATCTAATGATTTAAACCATGGTAGTTTTTGTTCAAGCAAGACTAAGCATTTTTGAATATCGTTATTAAGCAAGTAAGCCGACTCTTCAGCTGTGATGCCCCCACCCTTACGGCGATCAATCAAACGACCAACGCCAATCGTTGAATATCCCAAATGATCTTTATACTCTGAAAGAACTTCACCCTCTTCAGCACGTAATAAGCGAGTCATTTGCTCATCAAAATTACTCATTACTTTTTACCTCGACTTAGCCAGCTCTTTATCATTTCACCAAAATAAGTGAAAAAGCTTTGATTCTTATATTCACCATTTTTTATCCAGGACGTAAGCTCTTGAATAACCATACCGCCAAACGCACCTAACAAGAATCCAATACCACCGGCATGCACTGGTTCAAGGTCTAACCAATAGATAACGACTTGTGTCAAATAATGAGCAGTTAAAGCGCCTGAAAGTATGAATACAGTGTAATCATGCCATGTCTTTAATCGGTCTTTGTGGTATCTAGTCACTACTGAAGCTCCTAAAAAACCAGCGATGAAATACTGAATATTGTCCCAAAACTTCAAAATTGCTTCATAAACTTCATGCCAGTTCATTACACTAAGTTCTCAAAATTATTTATTAGATGATTTTTAAATTTTTGTTGTTTTATTTCATTATTCACTTTTTCATAAGCAAAAATAATCTCCCGTAGGAGATTATTTTTAAAAATTCACTGATTACGATTTACTTGACCTTAAAACTCTAAATATAGCAACAGGAGTCATTCCAAATGCATTATTAGGACGACCAAATTGCTCTTTAAGCATATTCGTAGTTTGTGAAATTAGATTTCTTAATTCATTTTTTTCAGTGTGATATGTAAAACCATCATCATATGGAATGGCATCTAAAACACCTAATACATACCACTTACCAGACATAAACTCTCCATGCTTAAAATTTATATCATGAGCATTATTAATCATCTCACTACGACTTAAAGTCATCCATATTTCATCACACAAAGGAATACCTTTAGAATCTTTTCCGCCAGTATCAACTAACAATTTACCCTCTAAAGCATAAGGTACTTCTCTAACGAATTGCAGCATAGGTTGAGTGATCTTACTAAATTCTTCTTTCTTCTTTTTGTGTGCAGATGTTAGGTTCGGCATTGAAGACTTCATGAAATCAATACTTGGCTCAACAAATCCTTTAATAACTGATACATCAACAATACTTAAACGACCTTCAACCAACAATAAATTTCCTAAATTATCTGGATCGATTACCCGATTGACAAAACCTAGTTCATCTAACTTATCAATCATTTCTCTCGGCATAGTTACAGAAGCATCAAAAATATCTTCACTTCCTAAACCAGCGATATTTTTAAATGTTGACTTAGCAGTTGCTACCGTTGGAATACTTCCAGAAAACTCTGCTGTTGAATCATCACTAGTAGAACTTGTGTTTTTGCGACTAGTAATAGCACCATTACCTGTCAGTTGCGCATAAAAAGATCTTATTTTAGTATTATCAAGATAAATAAAATCAAAGATTGATTCTATGCTTTGTGATTCTTGCTCCACGTTGAATATGCTCCTCAGCTTTTTTTCTTGATTCATTATACTGACTTGCAGCTTCATTTAAAGCATTAACATAAGCATTTAATGTCTCTGTAAACACCTGAGATGAAGATGTTTTTTTATTATCCTCATCCTTTTTTTTGTGATCATAAAACATTAGATAACCCTCGTTTGATTGTACACAAATTACTCTAGTAAATAACATAGGTACGCTCATTTATCATATTCTAACTAAAGATATGCGTCAATCCACACAACTTTTTAATTGTCAAGAGTTACACTTTTATAAATTAAATTTAAATTTTACATCTATCAAATGCAAAATTTCAACGAATAATATCATTCACTTACCAGAAGTTGCCAACAAAACACCTCTTGTCGATAAGTTAAAAAACACTGCCAATTGCTCTAAGCTATAGCCTTGCTTCAACATATCCGTAATTCCTGCATTTCTTCTTTTTAGAATTATGTGCTTACAAAGTGAAAGAGTTAATAACTCCCCACCAAACTCTTTGCATAACTTCAACGCATCGGTATAGCCCAAAATATCAATCAACTTATGATCAAACCCTAACCGAGATTCTTTCGGTACATACAGAAGTAATTGCCCTTCACCATTTCGCTTCTTTGATTTATATCTTGGGTATTGGCTCACTAAAAACAGTGCTTGTTGCTTTCCTATAATTTCAGCAATAGAACGAATATCACCAGTCAAATCATTAATGTTTTCGGTCATAGTATCTTCCATTTCGGCATACGATATACGACTAAATAAACCACTCCTAAGATCCACATCACGTCTATAGGATCTGGATTATACGAATAATTCTTGTATGCCATTGTTGAAGCTGCAAGCGCGATAAATAAGAAAAAGTTATCTTGAAAGACTAGTTGCCTATTCCAACCTTTAGGAGCACCAATAGAAAAAACAAAAGTGAGGATTGCTGCAGTTACCAAGGCAAGCAAAATAGTGAATATTGGGATTAACACGTGGCTCAAAGCGATACACCTCCAAACTTTGCAAAACGCTTGTGAACCAACATTGCTGCATCCCTTGAATGCTCATTGGTTCGACCAAGCCATTTAGTGATTTTTTGAAATGTGGCTGCTTTAACTTTTGTCGTATTTGCTTTCGGGTGAATCATCAAATAATTGATTTTATTTTCAATGCACCATGTTTCCCATATTTGTGCATCACGTTTGATAGATCCAACGCCTTGAGCTTTTTCTCGTCCACCAGTAAACCAGGTTCTTAAACGAGCATCTTCGATGTAAAGACAAACATTAGGATTTCCATATTGCTCAATAATCTCTTGAACACGTGCCATAGCTTGAGTAATCGTTAAGCAATTGACCTGTACCAGTTCTCCACCATCACCGCGATCAATCGCCATTGCAAATCCAGTATTTACACCTGTATCGATACCGATCATCACTTTTTCAAATGAAGAAAATTTATCAATGGCACTCATGCAACTTTCCTATTTTGTTTTGATTTAAATCCAACTGCTTGCAGGTGTGATTTCCAGTTCTGTAGCTCATTCGGATCTGAGAGTTTTGCAGCAATCCGGCTTGTTAGTTTTTCAAAGGATTCTCCTGGCATACTGAACTCATCGATAACGTCTGGAAGTTGAGCCAATTTGTTGGCAAAAACATAAATCTGCTGAGGTGATGAGAAAAATACAGAATCAGATTCACCAGTGGATTTTCCATTTTGCGCTATGTCGTATTTGTGACGGTTTCTCAAAAGTGTGTCAGCAAAGTGGTAAATCAAAAGATCATCACAAAGATCCTTGTCGGCATTGAAAAGTTCAAAAGCTCTTTTTTCGCGTTCAAACCAACTTGCTTCGATAATCGACTTTGGCACTACCGTGGGATCAGCTTGATCTAATTCCCAACGAAGTTTTTTCAAACAAAGCCAGTCTTTTTTATTTTTAGATTCTAATGGGAGATTCCTTGGGAGATTCTGTGTCCCAAAATTGGTACTGGTCTCGGTACCAAAATTGGTACTGGTTCCAGTTCCATTATTGGTACTAGTACCGTTTTTGGAACTAGTACCTAAATTGACACCTGTACCATTTTTGGTACTAGTCCCCTTTTTGGTACTGGTGTCTGAATAATCTTCACGTCCAAATACACCAATTAATTGATAAACCTTAACCCCGTTCCCTTTGATTTCACCTGTAAATTGGATCAATTTTTTGAGTTCAAGTTCATCTAAAACTTTGATAATCGTTTTGCGATTTAGCGTAGTGTCTTTCTCTAAGCGCTTTATGCTTGGAAAGCACTTATGATCATCACCGGCTCGATCAGCAAGAGCTAAAAGTACAAGCCTTTCGCTTGCACCTGAGACTGTAGCTTTCCATGCCCATACGGTTGCATCTAAGCTCATATTTCACCGACCTTAGGCATTTCATATATGAAACTGCCATACATTAAAATTTTATTAGCTTTGAGTAAGCTTGCGACAATCTCACCGGCTTGATATACCGTTAAGCGGTGTTCATTGATCAGCATTTCCATAAATTCATGTTTTGTGACTGCAGCATTTTTCTCATCACGATTAATCTTTCTTAAATTTGCTTTTCGGATTTCAAGAAATGTATCTAAAGACTTTAGTGCTGGCTCATACCAGGATTGAGTCCATTGCCTTTGTTTATGCTCTGGAGCTTTTTTAAATACCTTGTTAGTTGTCATGAAACCTCCGCAAGAGATAACTCTATTGGACTTAAACGGCGCTTCATCATGAGTTCAGTCGTTGTTGCGGTACGAATAGCACTTTCAGCTACTCGACCTATGCGGTGATCCGTTGTCCAATGCTTACCATCGAATTCTTTAAGCGTAATAAGTTCATTTATCGATAAAAGATTAAGGTTCTTTAAAACCACTACATCACCAGGTAAAAAATTGGATTGATTGTTTTCGTTTATTTGTTGTGCTACATTTGATTTCATATTCATTTCATCTCGTTATGGATATGTGAAGCCTGACCTCGAACATCAGGCTTTTTTAATGTCTAAAATTTGATTTGGTTCAATTCGATTAGGGTTCCCAACCAGTCCCAAGCTTTCCCTTTTCTTCCTATTTTTATTCGCTCTTTCAAGCATTAAGCTAACTTCATGAAATTCACCCATAATTGCTTTTTCTAATAGGATGACCGCTTGATGTGCATAGTCTTTTCCCCTTACGTCTGCAACCAATCTCAAACGCTCCATCATGTCAGGGAGCATCTTTAGTCGTAGATCTTCTTTTTCTAGGCTCATTTTTGCCTCATTTGAATTAGTTAAAAAGCAGAAGAATTACTATTTTTAGTAGAACGAATGAATTCCCAATTTATATCAGGACGCAATTGCTCAGCCTTAACATTTGATTGAGTTAGTTGTTCAATCGCTAAACAACGTCCTTTAGGAATTTTATCGAAATTCCATTTACTTAATGCCCACGGTGTAATTCCTAGACTGCGAGCTAATGCTGACTTACTACCTGCAATTTTTACTGCTCTTTCTAAAGCATCTTTTGGAGATAACATAATGCACCAATTAAAACTACTTAAAGTAGAAAACAATATACAACCAAAAATAGAATTGGTGCAACTAAAAATACGAGGTAAACTTCTACCAGTGGTAGAAAATGGAAAGAAATCCAAATTGCAAACAGCTAAATATCAAGAATTTGCATCTCGACTTAAAAGCCTTATGAATAAAGAAGGATCTCCTATATCAACTGTCAACCAGTTGAAAGATGCTATTGAAGTCACTTATGAGATGGCGCGAAGGTATACGCTTGGGATTGCAAAACCACGTGAAGAAAAAATGCAGACTCTGGCTGAAAAGTTTAATGTTGATATTAGCTATTTGGACCACGGTACAGGCATAGAAACTAATGTCTCAGCACCATTCCCTGTTGCTGGCAGACTCGTTCCAGTAATTTCATGGGTACAAGCTGGGTCATGGACTACTGTCGAGGTCGTCCCTGCCGGCACACAATTTGAAGAATGGTTGCCGCCAAATCCTAAATGTGGCAAGCACGGCTATGGTTTAGAAGTTTCAGGTGAATCCATGCTTCCTGACTTCCGCCCTGGTGATAAAATTTATGTAAATCCTGACTTTCAGGTGAGTGATTTAAAAACAGGGGATCTTGTTATTGTTTCTTGTGAGGGTGATAAAGCAGCAACGTTTAAAAAGCTGATCGTAGAAACAGACAATATGTATTTGCAACCATTAAACCCAGAATGGATTGAGAAAGCGATAGCTTTAGAGGATGGCTGTAAATTGGTTGGTAAGGTTGTTGGGTTGTATCGGGATGTCTAAGCTTGCTGAATGCTTTTGATTCATCAAAAGCATTCATTTTAAACTTAATTCGTCAGTGACGTATCAATTCCTGTATAAATGGTATCCTCAAGAATATCTGCAAAATACTCTTCATTATGCTTAAGTGCTGGTTGACCTTGTCTAGAATAATAAATTGAGAATCTTGCAACGATATCAGAAATAAAAGAGTTTGATATTTGAATTTTCGTAGTAGAAAATCCGGTACTACACTCTTTTGGTGAGACACTGATGACTGAGGCAAAATCAATAAACCCACCCAAGAAATCAAACATTGGAGGTAGAAAATGAAAATTTGGATTTCCATTGGCTGTAAAGGTTTTTAATGTTTTTTGTCTTGCTCTGCTATTACCCTCACCTTTCACTTTAGTGGCAATTAATTGCTTTGGTGAAATAATCTCACATAACAAAATACAATGTGCTTTTTCCTGTGCTAAATCGCACGCAGGAGTCAGCACAATATAATCTTTATTGTCCTTTAAGTTATTTAAAATACTACCCGGCTTAATTTTTTGAGCAATAGGCGGATAAATATACATCTCTTGCAAATAGTACTCATTGCTTTCTTCATCAATATATTGATTTAGATGATTAATAGTATGTCTTAATAAAGCATTTCTAGTTTTCTCGAAGTCATTTTGAGAATGGTTGAACCAACTATCCTTTTGTTTGTGAATATTTTTATGAAATACATTATATAAATAATTTTTTATAACCCCTTTACCACCAATAATATCAATAATTCCAGTATTTTTAATCTGAATAAAACTATCCAATATTTCAGATATTTCAATCTTACCCTTAATTTTTATATCTATTAATGGATGGCTATCTAATGCGACATCTGCAGTACCAGTTAAGATTATGGTGGGTATAATTATCTTGTTTTCTGCAAAAAAATCTATAATGGTAACACCGCTTTCATCGTCATCAAGTGAAGAAAGCTTCATATCAATTACAATTCCATCACAATTAATAACATCTTCAAGTTTTGATTTAAATTCTGCAATATTAGTGCATTTAATTAATTCAATACTATATTCAGTATTTTTTCTTGCATAAACCTTGCATGAACGTTCAAACGTTGAAATAGCTTCAGGCTCATCTTCAATAATTGCGATTTTTAAAGCATTCATTATTTATTTCCCCGACACCTTAAAATGTGCCCCATCATCAAATTCAAAGGCGTTTAACACCAATCCATTTCGTTCAGCCGCCTCACCTGCAATTGAAAGACCAAGGCCTGTTCCATTTACTTTCTTAGTATAACCAGGTTCAAATATAGAGCCGGATGCAATACTTGAAGAATCAATTCCAGGTCCATTATCATAATAATTAATTACTGGTTTAGAGTTCTCATAATTCAACTCGATTGTAATGCATCTACTGCCATCTTGGTTTTCCAACCAATAGATACTATTTTCTATTAGATTTGCAAAAATAATTCCAATATCTTGTCGCCATGAGAGTATTGTTGCATCTTTATCTACATTAATTTTTATGGATATATTTAATGAGCTTATTTTTCCTGTAAATAATTTTATAGAATCCTGTATACAATCATATATTTTTTCATGCTTTTTACTTCCTCTTTTTGCAGCAGCCAAAGGCGAAATTTTATCAAACAGTTCAACAAAATCTTTTGCATTCTTCACTGTTCCCTGAACAATACTCTCAACCTCAGCTAAATCATCTGGCGACTTAGTTTCTAAATACTCTTGTAGGAAAAATTCGAAATTTGGAATTTCGTTTTTGAAATATCCAAGAGGTCTGCGACCTTCATGTAATATTTGATTAATAATTTTACCAAGCATAGCTTGTGTTTGATAAACAGAAACTGCTTTTCTAATTTCTTCAACAGCTTTATTTTGAATTTCAGATTTTTTATCGATTGAATAAAGAATTTTTTCAGATGTCTCTACAGATACCCCCTCATCATCTAAAGACTTTTTGATATCAAATTTCAAATCATCAAAAGTAAAGAGTTTTTCAAATTCTTGCTCAATTTTTAATGCTGGACGTGAAAGACCATTTATTTTTCTATAATTAAAGCGTCTTGTCTCAAGCTCAGCAATTACTTGTTGAGTAACAGATATTAGATCCGAGTAAGCAAGATTATCCTTTAAACCATCCCTTGCACTTTTTTCAACTAAACTCGAATGCTCTTCTGATTGAATCTTGACATAGCCAATGACTTGATTAATACCTATTCTTAATGATGGGTTTTGTACGCGCCGACTGTCCAATAAAAGCCAATCATAGCCTGGATCACCCATTGGTCTTAAGCGAAATCCATTCCTAAAGACGCCAAGACCGTTATATTCATCTAAAAGTTTTTTTGTATCTGTCTTGGTGAAAGTTTGATTTTTTTTATTCGATTCATCTCCTATACTATTTTTGATGAAATTCCCTCTTTTAATTAATGCTTCAAGTGATTCAGGATCTCGGTCGTAAACTCTAATATCAAAAATTAATTGCCCGCATCGTAATGGTGCAGCAACTAAAAAAGTCCGATTATCTATAAATTTTTCTACCTTAAATTGAAAATTAATTGGATCATCTTTAATATTTTCTGTTTTTTGGCAAGAGTACGTTAACTCTGCACTTCCATCAGCATTAACTGAGCCAAAAATCCTATAGTCATAATGATCTACTATTGGATATGGTTTGATCTCAGCTCTACGGACAGCCTCTAAATCTAAATCACTTTCTACTTCTAAATAAATGTTAAATTTTTGATTTTTATTTCCTACTTTTTGTTTACTCATGTCTAATGGAACTATTAATTTTTTTAATTCAAAAATTAATTTGCTTACTTGCTTATCAGTCCATTCTTTATAGAAACTTTCGTCACCTACGATTTCAATGGTAGTGCCATTTTTTAGAGTCGTGTCTGTTTTTGTATCCACTTCGACATCGACTTGATCTAAATAAGTAGCTTTTTCAAAATCACTCCAGCGAAGTGAAACTTGAGTACATTCACCTTCTTTTGTAACAGTTTTAATATTTAGTAGATCACCTAGTAACGCAACAGCATATCGTCCAACTCCTTTACGTCCCTGCATAATTCGGCCATTGCTAGACTCCTTTCTTTTAAGCTTGTCATCCGTTGATGGAACTAACCATTTTTTCAACACATCATCACGAGACATTCCATGTCCAGTATCAGTAATAAGGACACTGTATTTTTTTTCCGCATTATTCTTTTTTATTAATATATCTACAGTCGGGGAGTCAGCATCATATGCATTTTTCACCAATTCTATAATTGCTGCAGCATGATCTTGAATTAACTCACGACCAATAGTCAGAATATGTCGCCCAGCAGGTCTAATGGTTATTCTTTGATTAGCGTTGTTCCCCATCTAAAATCTCCAGAATTTTTTCAGCAATCTTGTTTGCGAGTAAGACAGGTACAGCATTTCCTATCTGTTTATAAGCACTTGTACGACTTGCTTTTCCACTCTGACTTTCAAAGAAATAGTCATCAGGAAAAGTTTGTAGTCTAGCTGCCTCTCTAGGCGTTAAAGATCTGTTTTGCTCAATATCAGGATGAATGTAGTGATGTCCATCTTTTGACATGTGAGCAACTACAGTATGCGAAGCTGGTAAATCAGCCGCCACGATTTTAAATCGATCAGTAAATGAAGTTGTAACTTTATGACTTTTCAATCTTTCTGGCAAGTCATTATAATTTAATCTTTTTTGATGGTCATTCCATACTTGTACCACAGACTTATAAATTTCTAAATCTTGTTTTGTATTCGGTCTAGACTGATGCCAAGTAACTGGAAGTTTGGTACTTATATTTGCTAATTTAAGCCATTTGCTCTGATTTTTTGATATTTCACATGGCAAGTGAGAACCTTCACCAGCTTGAATTTTTGGAAGATCGATCAGCGCATCCTTAACAGTTGCATTCCCTATATCTTTTATAAACTCAGGATAGAAGTTTTCATGATTCTGCCCTCTTTTCCCAATCAGAATGATACGCTTCCGGTTTTGAAGTACTCCAAACTCAACTGCATTTAAGATTTTGTATTCAATAGAATAACCAACTTCTTTAAACAATCTCTTCATTTTATCGAAATAAAGCTCACCATCAGGATCTCTAGCAGACAATAGTCCCAATACATTTTCAAATACAAAATACTTAGGCTGATAGCGCTTTAAAAACTCCGCATATTGAATATATAAATGATTCCGTGGGTCATCTTTCATGTTCCCACGCGCGCGCCCAATTAAAGAATACGCTTGGCATGGTGGACCACCAACGATTAAATCCAGTTCTTTACCATTTAAAATTTTATCAACTTTGTCAAAAATTGTTTCTAAAGTTTTTGATTCAATAAATTCGTTAATTACAGAGTCTAAAACTGACTTCGGTGCAACACTCCAAAAATCCTTTCTAGAAGTTTGACCATTTAAATAGTCTATATAAGATTGAATATTATTTTGTTGTTTCAACCAGTGGAATACTTGCCTAGTTCTCAGCGTCGCACACGCTGCAGCATCTGATTCAACATGAGCTACAGGTTCAAATCCAGCCTGTACAAAACCCTCAGATAAACCACCAGCACCAGCAAATAAGTCTAAAAAATTAAAATTAGGACGTAGAGACTTCATACCACAAACACAACAAATAAAACATAAGCAAGAGTGCCAGGAGAAGGAAATTCTTTCAAGTAATATTTCCCAGTTTCATGAATATATTTTACGTATAAAGATATTTTTTTAAATTTTTGGTAGTTTTCTTAAGATTAATTACAAAAAAACTTAAAGTAGAAATCACCCTACAATATATTGACTTTTATTCTACTTAAAGTAGAATTTATCTCACAGACAAAAAAGCACCCCTGCCTTCGAACTCATGGGTGCTTTACAGATCACTGCGAGATAAGTATGAACACAAAACCCCATTCCATCAATCCCACTCTTACACATCGCGTACAGCCGCTTAACCGCTTCAAAATTGCCATAGTGTCTGGTTTATTGACAGTTGTTGCAATTGCACTGGCGTACGATCAAACAGCGACTCAATACGCGCCACCTGTTACCATTCCAAACGTCATATCTTCCACATATAACATTGAAGCCTTAAAACTTACCTCAGACACCTCTGGTATAGCTGTAATTAAATTAGATAGCTTTCTAGTTAAAGTAAGTTTTGATTTTGATACTCGTCCAGACAATGACGGTGTTCCTGGTACAGAATTTACAGCAGTAGAAATTACCAATCTCGCGATAGATGAAATCACGGATGTAAATGGTAAAGGCTGGAATGACTTCACAGATTACAACGATCACAGAAACATCAATCAAATGATTGTGTCTTATATCGAGCGTAACAAACTTGTGGAGGCAAAATAATGATTTCTACCACTCCAAATAAAACTGAATTCATCAGCAATGAAAACGGTGAATTCCGTATGCGTATCTATTCTTCTGAGTACATTCAAAAAAATGGTGAGATTTATCGAGTGAGTAAATCCGGCTATCTATTTCTTATTGAATTTGCGGAACATTTAGAAAAGCCCTGGATCAGTCTTAGTTTTGAAAAAGAGCGAAATTTCCAAAAGCGCAAGGCTTTAGCAATTGGTTTAAAAAAATCACATATCCCCTCTTATGAACGTCGTACTTACAAAAAACGTATGGGGTTGATTTGGATCCATTAATAGGCAATTTGATTAAGCAACTTGAGTATAAAGTTTCAAACTGAAATTTTTAAAGACGAAGATAAATTAAAAAACGAGTGAATTTATGAACCGTAGAGAAAACTTGATGGACGATCCATTATTAAAAACATCAGAAGTCGCAAAGCTTACTTTTAGTCGAAATACGATCGACAGCAAATTAAAGAAAGGGTTATTTCCACAACCTGATTATGTAGACCCTGAAAGTAAATACCGCTACTGGCGACTTTCCACTATCAATAACTTCTTTAGTAAAAAGGCTTCTTAGGAAGCCTTTAATTTATCTATATAGTTAGACCAAGCCTGCATCATTTCAGCACGATCTTCTAAGAACTTGGTTCGGTTATAAGCACGACCATGCATATCACGTACTTGATGGGCTAACTGTTGTTCAATTCGTTCTACAGGGAACTTTAACTTTTCTTCTAATAATGTTCGAGCGATTGCACGAAAGCCATGCCCTGTCATCTTGTCACGATCATAACCCATTCTTCGTAAAGCCATATTAATTGTCATGTCCGACATTGGGCGTGTTTTACTCGAGATACTTGGAAAAAGTAAATCAGACTTATAACAGAATGGTTTTAACTCTTTAAGCAACTCAATAACTTGATCGGATAAAGGAACGATATGTTCAACACCTGTCTTTTTCATAGTTTTAGGTGGTGTATAGGACCAAGTACGTTCTTCAAAATTTATATCCGACCATTTAGCATGACGTAACTCACCAGTACGCACAAAAACATGAGGCAGAATTTTTAAAGCGAATTTGGTGTGAACATAACCCTCATATTGCTCGATGTCTTTTAATAGTTGACCAAAGTCTTTTTCTTCAACCAAAGCTGAATAATGTTTAATTTCTCTAGGCTTAATCGTCCCAATTAAATCATGTGCAACATCACGCTCACAAAAACCTAATGAAACGGCGTACCTGAAAACTTGAGAGGCTTTTGATCGAATTCTATGTGCTGTTTCTATTGTGCCTTTTGCTTCTGCTTTACGAATGACTTTAACCAGATGCTTAGCTCTTATCTCAGAAATCGGCATCTCTCCGAATTCTTCATATAAATAGTTATAGATCCGTTCATTTCTAACGGCTGTGGCAGGCGTTAAGACTTGTTTGGTTTTAAATTCTTCAGCAATTTTTCTAAATGTATTTTCGTGGCTAATTTTAGCTTCTTCTAAAATGTCATTTCGATAAGTTTGAGGATCAATATTTTTTGAAATTAATGCTCTGTACTCTTCTCGTACTCCTCGAGCTTCAGCCAAAGTAATTTCAGGATAATTACCAATGGCTAAAGTATTTCTCTTTTTAGAGATTGGACGAGTATAGTCAAATCGCCAAAGTACAGCGCCAGAAGTACGGAAAATTAGATTTAATCCATCACCATCAGACAAACGTAAATCTTTGGCTAATCCACTGTTTATATTAGCTTTAAATTGTTTTTGCGTTGCTTTAATCTTCGAATCCGTTAACGGCACTACTTTCTTTGGCATGGCTTTTTGCGTTACAAATTTTGAGTTTTGAATATTGTAACGCAACCTGTACTGCAAAACATGCGTTACAACTATAAATTACTTTGGGCTAGTTTGAGTAGACTTTAAGATATTTTCTTTTACTTATTAACAACTTAATGCATCTTTCTATAGGTTTATGCAACCAATTTGGTACGCCCAGCGGGACTCGAACCCACTCCACAGGCTTCGGAAACCTGTACTCTATCCAGTTAAGCTATGGGCGCTTAAATTGAGATGGCACATCATAACAAAAAAAACCGTGAGGTAAAGCATTTATAAAACAACTCTTTTCATTGATGATCATGCTTTAAACAATGTTCTATATTTGCAATGTAGAATTCCGTCTAACTTACTTGGTTTATTCAAAAAGATCGCTCACAATACACACTCCTGAAACCATGTGAGAATTTCATGACTGATGCCTTGACGTTAAGAGATTTATCGAAAACCTATAGAAATGGATTCCAAGCACTCAAAGGAATCAATCTAACTGTTCCAGAAGGAGAGTTTTACGCACTTTTAGGACCGAATGGTGCAGGTAAATCTACAACAATCGGTATTATCAGTTCCTTGACACGTAAAACTTCAGGAACCGTGGAAATTTTTGGACACAACCTAGATACCCATCCATCAAATGCCAAACAATGTTTAGGTGTCGTCCCTCAAGAGTTTAACTTTGGTCAATTTGAAAAGATCTTTGACATCTTAGTGACCCAAGCAGGTTATTACGGTATTCCTCCAAAAATTGCACAAAAACGTGCAGAAGAATACTTAGAAAAACTTGGATTATGGGAAAAACGTAATACTCAAGGTCGGATGCTATCTGGTGGGATGAAACGCCGCTTAATGATTGCCCGTGCCATGATGCATGAACCTAAACTTTTAATTTTAGATGAGCCAACTGCTGGGGTAGACATTGAGCTGCGTCGTTCAATGTGGGACTTTCTCACTGAAATGAATGAAAAAGGCACCTCAATTATTTTAACCACACATTATTTGGAAGAAGCTGAAATGCTTTGTCGCCAAATCGCGATTATTGACCGTGGTGTGATTAAAGAAGACACCTCAATGAAAGCCTTTTTAAATCAACTCAGTGAAGAATCATTTATTTTTGATTTGGAATATCCAATCGAGCCCATCACTGTTGACATCATCGGGGTTAAATTTAATTTAATTGATCCAATGACACTAGAAGTCACGATGGACAAAGCACACGCTTTAAATGATTTATTCCAACTTTTAGAAGCTCAAGGTATTCGTGTACGCAGTATGCGTAATAAATCGAATCGTCTAGAAGAACTCTTTGTTAAAATGGTGGAGAAAAACCTGCAAGGAGCAGCACAATGAATTTTAATCAACTGCAAATTGCACTTTACACACTGGTCTTAAAAGAAATTCGCCGCTTTATGCGAATCTGGCCACAGACACTATTACCACCCGCCATTACCATGAGTTTGTACTTTGTAATCTTTGGTAATTTGGTTGGTTCTCGGATTGGTCAAATGGGTGGATTTAGCTACATGCAATTCATCGTACCCGGTCTGATTATGATGGCTGTAATTACCAACAGTTATGCCAACGTCTCTTCAAGTTTTTTTAGTGCCAAATTTCAAAAAAGTATTGAAGAGCTTATCATGAGCCCAGTTCCATTACACATGGTTTTATGTGGTTATGTGATTGGCGGGGTGTGTCGTGGTGTGCTTGTCGGTGCGATTGTCACTGCCATGAGTATGTTTTTCACTGACCTTTATATACATAATATTTTCGTGACCATATATACGGTGATTGTGACCTCACTATTGTTCTCTTTGGGTGGTTTTATCAATGCTGTATATGCAAAATCTTTCGATGATATTTCAATTATTCCAACCTTTGTATTAACACCACTGACTTATCTTGGTGGAGTATTTTACTCGATCAGTGCTTTAAGCCCATTTTGGCAAAATCTCTCTTTAGTTAACCCGATCGTATATATGGTTAATGCTTTCCGTTTTGGAATTTTAGGTCATAGTGATGTCAATGTTACTTTGTCTTTAATCATAGTGACACTTTGCTGTGGCTTACTCTATGGTGTTGCTTACTATTTACTTTCTCGTGGTTCAGGAATGCGTGAATAATGTCTGTTGAACAATCTTTATTGGGTAAAGAAACCAATTACCCGACTACCTATCAGCCTGAAATTCTTTTCCCAATATCACGTGCACAAGCACGTGAACAATATGCTGAAGTTGAAGGCATATATCAAGGTCAAGATTGGTGGCATGTTTTCGAAATTTCTTGGCTAAATGCTAGGGGAATTCCTCAAGTTGGGATTGGGCGTATTGCACTCCCAGCAACATCACCGAATTTGATCGAATCTAAATCTCTCAAGCTGTATTTTAATAGCATGAACTTTACTCAGTTTGATTCCCGTCAAGCTTTTATCGATACTGTTGAAAAAGATTTGTCTCAAGCAGCGCAAGCACCTGTCACTTTAACCTTGTTTCAAGTGGATGATTTAGACATTACCAAACCGACAGGTATTTGTATTGATGATCAAGAACCTGACCGTCTGGTCAATCATACAGATGCTAGCCTTTTGGAATTCGATCAAAACACTTCAAACACAGATAAAAATTTTGAAATTCAACTATTTTCACACTTATTAAGAAGTAACTGCCCTGTGACAGGTCAACCTGATTGGGGAACTGTTTTTATCCGTTATCAAGGTAAAAAACCTTGTTATCGTAGTATTTTAGCTTATATTATCTCCTATCGTCAGCATAATGGTTTTCACGAACAATGCGTGGAACAAATTTTTGCCGATATTTGGCAAAATTTAAAACCAGAAAAGCTGATGGTTTATGCAACATATACACGCCGTGGCGGTTTAGATATTAATCCGTGTCGTGTATCTGATGAATCATGGATGCCAAGCCCAATTCGATTGGCGCGACAATAAACATTGAGGTTGAACACATGCCTTTTTTTGGTTTTGTACCTTCTGAAGAACTACTCAAGAATATTCAGACAGGTATCGAGAAAAAAAACTCTAACGAACCACTCTATCCTTTACGTGATCAAACAGCCTTACTCATTAATGAAGAAATTATTGATACGCTTTTGATTGAACTTGTTCGTCGTTTCCCTGCAAGCGACAAACGAGACACTGCGGAAAAACTCGCGGGTTATGTCAAATCAACCGTTGCTGTATTGCTTAAACAGTTATTAAGTAAGGCAGACAATGATGTGGTTCGCCAGTCTGTAGATTTTTCAGAACGTAGTCTATTTAAAGATCCGCAAGGTCAATATCGGGTTGGGGTTAACTTAGATCCTAATTTGGTTATTAACCTAAAAAATAGCTTTGCAGAAGTTCAAGCCAATGGCGATGTCAATCGTGCCGTTTTAGCAGAGCAATTTAAACAGTTTGCTGATGCAACTACCAACCACTTTATGCGTGACTTTAATAAAACCCTAGATTTAGGGATGATTAAACGTAAAGCAGCAGATATTGGTGCAGCGGCTGTAGGTAAAGCTGTACATATCGCAATTGATAAATTGATTCCTAATTTAAATAAGGATGAAATTGCAGCAGTTGCAGAATATTACGACACTTTATTTTTTAATTGATCAATAAATTTTAATTGATTTTTTAAATATAAAAATGCCCTTTTGATTCAGGGCATTTTTTTTTCATGCTCTCAATCCGTCAGTTTTAAAATATATAATTTCTTTTTAAATTCAAATAATTATTCATAGTTATAATTATATACTATTGGAGCGTACAGAAAATTGTTGAATCAATCTCAACATATCAGCGTAAATTGGCGATTCAGCTTTAGCTTTAACATCTTTCATCTATAAAAACCCCCTCTAAATATTCAAACATAATTTTGTTGCGAAGTATTGATATTCATTGCCTTCGGGGGGGATTGTGATAGCATGCGCAAAACATGTTTTTGTACAAAATAGACCAATGGCACCAAGCGCTCAATATAAATTTTTACGGCATTCTCCTCGTGATGGTTTAAGCACCGCCACGCTCCCTTCTCGTTGGCAAAGACTACATATTGACCCTTGGTTGAGTTTATTTCTCATTTTAAATGCATTACTGGGCTTAACCGTGCTTTATAGCGCATCGGCACAGGATATGGGGTTGGTTTCCAAACAAGCAATGAGTTTTGGGATCGGTTTCTTAGTGATGTGCAGTTTAGCCCAAGTCCCACCCAAAGTTTATCAAGCGTTCGCACCATATTTTTATCTTTTTGGTTTGGTCTGTCTGGTTGCAGTTAAGCTATTTGGTGAAGTGCGAATGGGCGCACAGCGTTGGATTGGTATCCCAGGCTTCGGTAGTGTACAACCCAGTGAGTTCTTAAAAATTGGTATGCCCTTAATGATTGCTTGGTTTTTATCACGTAATCCACTTCCACCAAGCTTTAAGAATGTAGTGTTGTCATTATTGATGATTGGTATACCTTTTATCCTAATCGCTGAACAGCCTGATCTAGGGACATCACTGTTGATCTTAGCCAGTGGGATTTTTGTGCTGTTTCTCAGTGGGCTTTCATGGAAAATGATTTTAGGTGCGGTTAGCGCAGCTGCTGTGGTTATTCCAGTGGCTTGGGAGTTTTTACTGCATGATTACCAACGACAGCGTGTTCTCACCTTATTTAATCCTGAAGCTGACGCCTTAGGCACAGGCTGGAACATCATTCAATCTAAAACGGCGATTGGCTCAGGCGGATTTATGGGCAAAGGCTACTTAGAAGGGACTCAATCACATTTACACTTTTTACCAGAAGGTCACACTGACTTTATTATTGCTGCATTTTCTGAAGAATTTGGTTTGATTGGTATTCTACTACTCATCACTATCTATTTTTGTATCATCTTTAGAACCTTTCAAATGAGTCTACAATGCTTTCATAATTTTGGACGTTTGGTTGCCGGTGCTTTTGCTTTGTCATTTTTTGTTTATGTATTTGTAAATGCAGGCATGGTCAGTGGTATTTTACCTGTAGTCGGTGTACCACTACCCTTTATGAGTTATGGTGGCACGGCAATTATTACTTTAATGGCCACTTTTGGCATTGTGATGTCGATCCATACGCATCGTTAATTTTTTATCATAAATAATTAGGAAATATAACCTATGCTTACTTTTGGGCTTTTACAGAAGGTTAAAAATATCACTTTCTGTGCGGCAGCATTTTCACTGACCAGTTTTTGTCAAGCCAATGATTTTGCCAGCAACCCTGAATACAATAATTTTAAAGCCAGAACTATGCAAACATACGGCTTAAGTGCAGAACAGATTGATTGGGCAATGAATGGTTCACGCAATTTACCGAATATCATCAATATCATGGAACGCCCAGGTGAAAGCAAGCCTTGGTATCAGTATAAGACTAACTTTTTAGCCGAAGGCACTATTCAGCGTGGCGTGCGTTTCAAACAACAATATGCAGATACCCTAAATCGCGCAGAACAGCAGTTTGGTGTGCCTCAATCGATCATTTTGGGCATTCTAGGGGTTGAAACAGGATATGGCTCGAATAAGGGCTCATTTATCACCCGTGATGCACTTGCTACACTGGGTTTTGGTTATCCTCGCCGTGCTCAATATTTTCAGGATGAATTAGGTGCCCTTATTGCATGGTCATATAAAGATGGTGTTCCAACCAACTCGATTGTTGGTTCCTATGCAGGTGCTGTAGGCTATCCGCAATTTATGCCAAGTAATGTGTCTAAGTTTGGTGTGGATTATGATGGCAATGGTCATGTCGACTTGCGAAACTCTGCTGTAGATGCAATTGGTTCTATTGCGAACTATCTTGCTCAGCATGGTTGGCAACGCGATCAACCGATTGCATTTTTAGCGCGATATACAGGAAACAATCCTGATGCAATCATTGCCAAAGATTTAACCCAACCTGTTCCTTATGGTTCACTGAAAAATTTAGGAATTTCTCCATTAAACCCAATTGTTAAAATTGATGATTTAGACTTGGTCAATATTATTCAGTTACAAGACACAAATGGTCCTATTTATTATATTACTTATCCTAATTTTCAAGTGATTACCACATATAATAGAAGCCGCATGTATGCCACCGCTTTATGGCTTTTAGGCACTGAAATTGTAAGTCGATAAGACTTGCAATTTCCTTTAGATAGAATAAGTCAAGAAATTTTTTTGTTAATTTGATCACATTATATACTTTTTAAATAAATTGTTACAATATTGATTTTTTTTTAATCAAAACCTGTAAGAATTTGTCCTTTTTGTAACGGTTTCTTAAATAATGCTAGACACGTTTAATGCAGCTTGAATATTATCCTTTCCGTTAAATGCAGTTGCAAAAGTGAATTTACAGACCTCTATGGTTAATTTTCAGCGACTTAGAAAGTTAAAATTGAGGTTCCAAGGAGTTAAACGATGCATGCTTCACTCAAATGTGTGATGGCCCTGACCATGGGTCTGAGTATGACGCAAGTCAACTCAGAAATGGTTCAGTCATCATATTTAAATAATGATTCGGATAGTTCGAGTCTAGCTTCTCGTGTGATTAGCAAAGATTCAACAAATTTCAATTCTCATTTTTCAAACCTAAACAGTTTGTCAATTACTGAACGTTCTGGCGACCAAGTCCGTCGTCAAACTATTGCAGCAAAGATTCAAGTTCCTGAAGATGAGCCTTCAGTAATTGATAAACTTAATGAAGTTGCTTCTAATACAGTTCGCAAATTTAGCCAAACTGGTGTTGCATCTTGGTACGGTCGTCAGTTTCACGGTCGTAAAACTGCAAGTGGTGATACATTCGATATGAATGATCTCACAGCAGCTCATCGTAGCCTGCCATTAAACTGCTTTATTCGTGTAACCAATAAAGACAATGGCAAGAGTGTTGTGGTTAAAGTTAACGATCGTGGTCCATTCCATGGTAATCGTGTACTCGATCTCTCTTATGGCGCTGCGAAGCGTTTAGGTATTACAAATTCAGGAACGGCACGCGTTAATATTGAACGCGTAGACGGTCCAAACTCGTAAATCACTGCATGCATTTAACAAAAGCCACTTTCCAGTGGCTTTTTTATTATCACTTAAAAATACTCATGTCCGAATTGCCCCCTTATTTTTTTAATTATTTCCCTTTTCTTTAAAATTATTTCCAATCAAAATTAAAATTCAATGAGCACAGGAAGTGTTCGAGAACATATCCAAAAAAAGCAAAAATCTAAAATTAGGCAAGTGAGTCCAGCATGGAAGCAAACCATAAGATCCACCGTGTAGATCATCGAATACTCAGCAAAACACACAAAGTGATTGCGCTCGGGTTTGCGACACAAGGACTTGGTTATGCCACAGTCATGACTGCTCTCCCCACGATAAAAGACCGATTTAAGTTAACTGAAGACCAGTTAGCAATGATCATTCTAGGAGTCTGTATTGCTGCAGCACTCGGTTCAATTTTAGCCGATCGTATAGCGGTTAAACTTGGGTCACGACTTGCCATTGTGACTGGTTTTATTTTGGAAGCCATTGGAATAGCAATTGCTGCATTTAGCCCAAATGTGATGCTGATGATTGCGAGCTTCTTAGTGTATGGGCTTGGACTAGGCTGCTTAGATGCAGCACTTAATATGCAAGCCGTCATGATGGAACAACGACTTGGGAGAAGTGTTTTTGGCGGTTTCTTTGCTTGCTATACAGCGGCTGCTTTTCTAGGCGCATTGATGATGTCAGCCACTGTTTCCACCCCACTTGGCGCAACGACAGCATTATGCATCGCTGTGGTGATTGCATGCATCACCTCGCATTTGTCTAGAAACTGGTTATTTCAGCAAAAACAGTGTGCAGAATTAAATCCAAAGCAGAAGCCAGCCATCCCATATCAACAACTACTTATTTTTGGGCTAATTATCCTAATTGTATTTACTGTCGACTCCGCAATCAGTACTTGGAGCTCCATTTACCTCAAAGATGTTTTAGCAAGTTCAGCAACGATTGCTCCTTTGGGTTATGCAGCTTATCAAATTGGAATTTTACTGACGCGATTAAGTCTTGATTATTTGCTGCGATTTAAAACAGCCACATGGGTTGCATTAGTCACAATCCTGATCGGAGCATTTGGATGTGTATTATCTGGAATAAGTCATTCACTCGTTACCGTAATCATTGGTTTTGCGCTGGCTGGTGTCGCCGTAGGTGCATTGGTCCCACTGACCTTTTCCGCCGCAGGTCGTTTAGATGAAAATCGACGAGATGAAATTATTGCTCGAGTTAATATTTTTAATTATGGCGGTGCTGTTGCAGGTGCAGTTATTGTTGGCTTACTTGCAACGCCTTTTGGTTATGCCCCATCGTTTATTGGTTTGGCATTTGCTTTGCTGGGCATCCTTTATTTTAGAAAAAGACTGGTTTAATCTGTATCAATTCTAATCTTACATTCATAAAAGTGACTAAATAGCCCAGTTTAAATATGTGAAAAGTAAACATCATTTCTATACTTAGCATGAAATCTTTGTTAATTTAATTCTTATTCTATACGCTATTTTGAATTCAATTGTAGCGACGTATATTCAATTCTAACAATACAAAAACTAGGGTGATTCACTATGTTGCAACTTAACCCATCCCAGCTTGTTCGATTTATTGCTCCTATCATCTGCATCAGTAGTTTTGGCTTGCTCAGTGCTTGTACCAACATCGCTCAATCAGATCCCACAAAATCTCAAACTGTAACAACTTCCCTTCCACAAGCCAGTACACTTTTTTATGGTGGCTCGATTTTAACCATGCAAGGGATGTCACCACATTATGTAGAAGCATTGTTTGTCAAAGATGGAAAAATTGTCTTTGCAGGTGATTTAAACCAAGCACAGAAACTTAAACAAAAGAATACTCAAGTAATTAACTTAAAACGTCATACTCTACTCCCCGGGTTTATCGATGCACATAGCCATTTAAACAGTGTGGGTTTACAGCAAACTGTTGCCAACCTCTATCCAACACCAGATGGCAATGTATCCGATATCCCCTCGCTGATTCATGAACTTTCCTTGTGGCAACAAAAAAATCCTGATTTTATTAAGGCAACCTCAGGATGGATTATTGGCAATGGTTATGATGATGCGCAACTGAATGAAAAACGCCACCCAACCGCTGATGATTTAGACTTGGTTTCGACCAACCATCCTATTATTGTCTTACACCAATCAGGTCATTTAGCCTCAGTCAATCATAAAGCGCTTGAGGTTTTAAACATCAATCAGAATACACCTAATCCAACTGGAGGGATTATTCGCCGTAAAGCAAATTCTCAAGAACCCAATGGCGTACTTGAAGAAGCTGCCGTTTTCTCAGCAATGGCAACGGCTTTTAGTCAAGTGCCACCTGAGATCATGCAAAATATGGCAAAAACAGCGCTCAATACCTACATCAAAAATGGCTATACCACCGTACAAGAAGGTCGTGCTGATCACGGCACAGCTGAATTGTGGCGAAGTTTTGCCGCCATCAACCAATTAGATATTGATGTTGTGGTTTATCCCGACATCATGAATGAAAAAGACTACATGCTTAAAAATGGCAGCAGTCTAAATTACCAAAATCATTTTAGAATTGGCGGGGTAAAAATCAGCCTAGATGGTTCTCCTCAAGGCAAAACTGCATGGCTCACTCAGCCTTATCTTGTTCCACCAGAAGGCAAAAGCAAAGATTATCGAGGTTATCCAGCTTATCCTGATATCAAACAAGTTCAAGATGCAATTAATCTTGCTTATCAGAATCACTGGCAAATTCTTGCACATGCCAATGGAGATGCTGCAATTGATCAATATTTAACAACCATTGAAAAAGCAAATACTCAATATGGATATGCAGACCGCCGTAATGTCATTATTCATGCCCAAACCATGCGTGAAGATCAATTAGATCAAGCCAAAAAACTTGGACTGATTCCATCATTCTTTTCATTACACACCTACTATTGGGGTGATTGGCACAAACATGAAACGCTTGGCGCAGAACGCGCTAACCGAATTTCCCCAACTGGATCTGCTTTACGCAAGAATATGATTTTTACTGAACATCATGATGCGCCTGTTATTCCACCCAAGAATATGATGGTGATTGATGCCACTGTGAATCGAACGACCCGTTCTGGAGATGTTTTAGGTGAAGATCAAAAAGTCAGTCCCTATATTGCTTTAAAATCAGTGACTGATTGGGCTGCATACCAGTACTTTGAAGAAAAAAATAAAGGTACTTTAGAGCAAGGAAAATTGGCGGACCTTGTACTTTTAGATCAAGACCCTTTAAAAGTCCCTTCTCAAAAGATCAAAGACATTAAAATATTAGCGACCTATAAAGAAGGTCGATTGATTTATCAACGCCCTCAATAAAGATCAAAAAGGATAAGTCATGCTCAAGCAAAAAATTTTAATCATGATTTTATTCCTGCTCAGTGGTTTTGCTTATGGCGATATTTCCATATTCAAAGCCACTTTTCCAGCGTTGAAAAATAACAAAGCGCCACATCAACAACACCACATCGAAAAGCTGCCAGCGACCAGACTTAATCATGATGTTTTTGTCGACACGTATATTGCTGCCATTCCCAATCCATTTAACGATACTGGCTTTTATAAAGACGATTCCGTATGTAACAACAACAAAACCCAAGCTGTGAAGTGTCAATTTAATTATCAATTGTCCACAACACAGGCTAAAAATTTCAAAATTATCTTGTTACCTGGTATTGGTCCCGTACTCATCCCTAAAACATGGCAGGTCATCAGTACAGATTTAGGACCTTCTGGTGTCGCTTATGCTGTACTCGCAAGTCCTCAAAAAGATGAAGCGATCACAATTTACAATTCATCTGCTTGTGTTGGCTGTGCCATGCACAGTGCCAGTTTATATTTTCCAAATGTTCGAAAACTCAGTCTAGCCAATGAGTTTGGTGCTATTGAGGACAAAAATCATCTATTAAAGATCGTCAGAGTGAACAAAAACAAAGTTTATTTTAGTTATCAGATTCCCAACCACAACGCACATACACATGGTATCGCCTATTATGTTGATGAAAGTGATGGTAGTGACATCACCAACTTTCAAGAAATCAAAGTCACGCTCAAACCGCAACACCAAACTTGGGCACGTGATATCTTAAATTTCTATCAAAGCACACATTAAAATAGGTCGACTAAAGCAATCGGAATTGATTTGGTCAGTCGGATTTTGACCTCAAGCCAATTCTGAATTATATTATTTTCAGGAAAATTAAAGCTAGATGAATAATAAAGCCAACCACCTGCATGGAGCGCCAAATGAAAAACATTACTGAATGGTTTGATGAATATAGTGAAAGTCATCAAAACAAAACCAATAAAGCCATCCATTGGGCCTGTGTTCCTGCGATTTTATTTGCCATCATTGGAATCCTTGCACATTTTAGTGCCTTGCTTACAGCCCTTCTTTTAGTGCTTACACTGGTTTTCTACACCCGCTTAGATATTGTGCTTGCTGTCGCCATGACCGCATTGATTGCTGTTATGGCATGGGTGATCTATCTGCTTCCTGTTGGCGTTGGTTTTTATATTGGCGTGTTTGTTTTGGCTTGGATCGGACAGTTTTATGGGCATAAAATTGAGGGTAAAAAACCTTCATTTTTTAAAGACCTTCAATTTCTCTTGATTGGTCCTGTATGGTGCATGGATGCATATCTAAGTAAAGTACTGCCAAAATGGAAAACACGCCAAAAACTGGCTTTTTAAGGCAAATACATTGAGGGGAAATTCTATATCAGCTTTTCCCTTCAGATACAGTCAACTTAATAAGTAAAATAAACCATAGAAACACAGTAGACTTAGACCAAGATTGACTAAGATTTTTTTAGAAATCAGCGCTAAAACAATACATATGATCGCTGTTAAAAAATAAGCATCTAAAGGTAAAGCTCGCAATTGTTGATCATTAAAGAACACAATCGGTGCACAAATGGCGGTGAGTAAACAAGGTGCAGAATACTGCAACATATTTTCAATCCAATGCGGTAACTTAAATGCAACTTTGGGTTCGAGAAAGAAATAACGATTTAGAAATACGATAAGTGCCAAGCTTAGTAGCAATAACCATGTCATTGTTGAACTCCTAAGCTTCTAAGTCTTATTAACTTTGCTGCACACATCGCACTCAACATGCCAAAAATTCCTGACAATACAATACCACCTTCGAATTGAAAATATTTAAAGATACAGGCAAAAATTAAGGTAAAGATCACCCCAATCAAGGTTGCCTTGTTTTTAATCATCGGCACAATGATGAGAATAAATACTGCAACAATCGAAAAATCGAGATGTAAACTTTCTAAATTAGGTATCGACTTTGCCAACAAGATGCCAAATAAGCTAAATAAACACCATGCTAAATAAAAACATAAGCCAGCGCCAAATAGATAAGCGAAGGTTCGTTGCTTATTTTCCCCTATTCCTACTGCAAATAATTCATCGGTTAGCAGAAAGCCGATCACCAGTCTCTGTCTAAAAGAAAATTGAGTTACATCCTTACGGAAGTTCAAGGCATAAATCAAATGTTGACTGGTTAAGAAAAACACCGTAATAAAAATGGTCCAAACCGAAGCCCCCGCCATAACCAAACCCAAACTCACCAGTTGAGCAGCACCTGCAAATACAACAGCTGACATCGAAAAAGCCTGAGCAAAGGTCAATCCTGCGTTGATTGCCATCGAACCTGCTAGAATCCCCCAAGGCAATACAGCGATTGATAGAGGCAAAATATCAACAACGCCGCGTAAAAATGCTTTTTTATTCAAGTCGGATTGCGATTGAATGTCAGCAGAACAAGGTTCAAATTGATGACTCATTAATTAAATCCAAAACCACGAATAGGATGAGTATCTTCAAAAGCAGTGGACGTGGCTTGCATGAAATTGCTGCTTTATTGCTGTTCTAAGGATTTCTTATGACTTTTAAAAGATGTTGAACTAGGCTAAATATTCAAAGTGCTTAAATATTGGGAAGGTGTTACGCCCATTGCCTTTTTAAAATGTCGATTAAAATGGCTTTGATCTGAAAAGCCACAATTTTGAGCTGTCATTGCGATCGTGTAACCTTGTTTTAATAATTGCCGTGCTTTATGCAAACGGACTTGTACCAACCAACTGTGTGGCGGCAACCCTGTATACTTTTTAAATTCTCGCAAAAAGTGCCAAGGACTCAATCCCACTGTCGCAGCCAAATCAGTCAATGAATAATCACGCTCAGGAAAAGCACTCAATAAATCTTTAACAATTTCAACTTTACGTTGTGCTTCAGGAAGCTCTGCGGGCGTTAACTTTGCTCGACCATAGCGACTGATTAAACGAGCCAAAGTTGATAAATACAGACTTTCCTTGAGCAACGTATTTTCTTTTTGTTCCAACAGATCAAACAATAAGGTAAATTGTTGTGCCAAACCAACATCGTGAACAACAGCATAAGGAAACCAAGGCACACTATTTTTGACACTAAAAAAATCTTGTCCTGCATCAAGTAACATTTCGGGTGTTGGATAAATTGCTCGGTATTTCCAACCCGACTCAACCGCAGATGAACCCGTGTGAATTTCATCTGCATTGACTAAAATAATGTCACCTTTCGGCGCTGTATGTAACTGCCCTGTTCGATAAAAACTTTGCGCACCATCTTCAATCACACCAATACAATAACCTTCATGCACATGCTTTGAAAATTGCTTATGGTGATACTGTGCTTTTAACAACTCCAATCCACCTAATTCTTTAAGGTGGAAATAGTTTGCCCACTCCTGCATGTTTTCGATTCAAACGCCTTCTGATGGCTTAAAAATAGCACGATTAGAAACAAGGTATAGAACAAAATTGCTGTCGAAATCTGAATAGAATAACAATCAACTAAATTTTATAGAACTGAATGAACAATGCACTATTTATTGATAGGTTTTTCCATCATGCTTTAGCCAACCATCTTTATGACGGCGACTTGGATCATGATGTGTCCAATGAATCACACCACCTTGATTACTGTATTCATATTCGCCAAAAAACTCAACACGATCGCCTTTACGTAAATGATCAATTCGTGGCGCTAAATCAATATTATGTGCGATAAAGACAGTTAAGCCGTTATCCAACGAAAGAATGAATTTTTGATGACGGGAACCTTGATTATCGTCACGTAATATTGCTTTTACTCGTCCTTCCGACTGAACTTGAACATT
The DNA here is from genome assembly GCF_019702905.1 of Acinetobacter sp. Tol 5. Lineage (NCBI taxonomy): Bacteria > Pseudomonadati > Pseudomonadota > Gammaproteobacteria > Moraxellales > Moraxellaceae > Acinetobacter > Acinetobacter sp. Tol 5. Next base: position 3,276,747 of record NZ_AP024708.1, read on the forward strand.
GCTCAACTTTCCATCAAAAGCTTGACGAATAACCGTTAACCCTTGCTGATTTTGACTATTGTTTGACTGCGTGTTTTGAAAATTTTGCTGATCACTTGATTTAGAATCAAATTGTGCAGCACGATTGTTTTGATCTTGGGAATTAACTTGAGCTTGCTCAGTTGATGCCTTGTTTTGTTGGTTTAGGTCAATACCAAAATAAGCAGCAACAATTACAGCGATTGCAGCACCAATACCAAGTTGCGTTTTGTTTGCCATTAAGTTTTAGTCTAAGCAATATGAATAATAGAGATTATAAAAGAATAACGCCCATCATTTGTATAAAATCATTTTACTGATTCTTCTTGAATTTATTTTTCTATAAAATCAACAGCAATAAAAAACCCCTCAAATGAGGGGTTTTCAATAATTATACTTAAAAAGTAAAATTATTTAGCAGCAGCCTGAGCAGCAGCAACTTCTTCAGCAAAGCTCATTTCAGCTTTTTTCTCAATACCTTCACCTACTTCGAAGCGAACGAATTGAGCTACAGTTGTCGCAGTCGCTTTCAATACTTCAGCAACTTTTTTGTCGTTGTCGATAACGTATTGTTGACGCTCAAGAACAACTTCGTTCAAGTATTTTTCAACTGAACCAGTTACCATTTTTTCAACGATGTTTGCTGGTTTACCAGATTCAATTGCTTTAGCTTCTGCAATTTCTTTCTCTTTAGCGATAAGATCAGCAGAAACGTCTTCAGCAGTTACAGCAACTGGGTTGAACGCAGCAACGTGCATTGCAATACCTTTACCAGTTTCAGCAGAACCTGTGTAAGAAACAACAACACCAATTTTTAAACCGTGTTTGTAAACTGCAAGGTTTTCACCTTCTACAATTGCAGCACGACGAACTTGAATGTTTTCACCGATTTTTTGAACAAGCGCGATACGAGCTTCTTCAACAGTTGAACCGTCTTCAAGTTTCAATTCAGCAATTTGAGCAGCGTCAGTTACGCCAGCAGCAAGTGCAGCAGCAGCAACTTTAGCAGAGAAACCAGCAAAGTTTTCGTCTTTCGCAACGAAGTCAGTTTGACAGTTTACTTCTAAAAGAATTGCTTTGTTACCTTCTTGAGCAATCGTGATTGCACCATCAGCAGCAATATTACCAGCTTTTTTAGCTGCTTTTGCTTGACCTGATTTACGAAGGTTATCAATCGCTAATTCGATGTCACCGTCTGCTTCTGTTAATGCTTTTTTGCATTCCATCATTGCAAGACCAGTACGGTCACGTAATTCTTTTACCATGCTCGCAGTAACTGCAGTCATGTTGTTCTCCTAAATACGGTAGAATATGAATCTGTTCAACAAAAACGGCCCAAAGGTTTCTCTGGACCGTTTTGCTTTATCGACGCTCAATTTGTCATCATTTTAATTCACAAAAATGACAAGCTTGCGTCAAAACGCATTAAGCCTCAGGAGCTTCTTTCGCAGCTTCTTCGCCTTTAGCTTGAGCATTTGCTTGAGTTTGAGCGTATTCTTTACCAGCAAGAATCGCATCAGCCATTGCAGAAGCATAAAGTGTAACAGCACGGATCGCATCGTCGTTACCAGGAATAACGAAATCTACGTTATCTGGGTTAGAGTTTGTATCAACGATACCGATTACTGGAATACCAAGGTTTTTAGCTTCTTTAATCGCGATTGCTTCGTGATCAACGTCGATGATGAACAATGCGTCAGGTAAACCACCCATGTTCTTAACACCGCCTAAAGAGCGTTCAAGTTTTTCCATTTCACGAGTACGTTCTAATGCTTCACGTTTAGTAAGTTTAGCAAAAGTACCATCTTGTGATTGAGTTTGAAGATCTTTCAAACGGTTGATTGACTGACGAAGAGTTTTCCAGTTAGTCAACATACCACCCAACCAACGGTGATCTACATAAGGTTGACCAGCGCGTTGAGCTTGCTCACGAATGATGTTAGAAGCAGCACGTTTTGTACCAACGAACAATACTTTGTTCTTTTTGCTTGCTAGATTGTTAACAAAATTCAAAGCATCATTTAACGCAGGAACAGTGTGTTCAAGGTTAATGATGTGAATGCGGTTACGCGCACCAAAAATGTATTGACGCATTTTTGGGTTCCAGAAGCGAGTTTGGTGACCAAAGTGCGCACCAGCTTGAAGAAGGTCGCGCATGCTTACGTTGTAATCTGCCATTTTCTTTACCTTAAAAGTTTGGGTTAGGCCTCCATATGTCCGCATTCTCCACCCTTTCAGGCACCCAGAGTAATGTGACGACATATGTGCGGATTTTTAAAATTACCCTTATCAAAATTTCCATAAACGATTCATAAAGAAAGTCACAGAAAGCATTTGATAAATTGGGCGGCTATTTATACCATAGTCACATACAAATTTCCAAAAGTTTTTAAAGATCATGAACAGTACTTACGAAGCGCCCCGTCGATTAATCAAAACCGCAGATGAAATTGAGAAGATGCGTGTTGCAGGTCGATTGGCTGCAGAAGTTTTGGATATGATCAAACCGCATATCAAACCAGGTGTCAGTACACTGGAGTTGGATACGATTTGTCATGACTATATTGTCAATACACAAAATGCTATACCTGCATGTTTGGGTTATGGCGCTGCACCCGGTCGACCTGCTTTCCAACATGTGATTTGTACTTCTGTGAACCACGTGGTATGTCACGGCATTCCGTCTGAAAGTAAAATCCTGAAAAAAGGCGATATTCTGAATATTGATGTCACAGTGATTAAAGATGGTTACCACGGCGATACCAATATGATGTATGTCGTTGGTGGAGAAACTTCAATCATTGCAGACCGTTTATGTAAAGTTGCTCAAGAAGCAATGTACCGTGGTATGGCAACCGTTAAACCAGGCTCTACAATTGGCGATATTGGTGCTGCAATCCAAAAGTATGTTGAGTCAGAGCGTTTTAGCGTTGTCCGTGAATATTGTGGTCATGGTATCGGCACTGTATTCCATGACGAACCCCAAGTTTTACATTATGGACAACCAAACTCAGGTATGGTTTTAGAAGAAGGCATGACCTTTACCATTGAACCTATGGTCAATGCAGGCGTTTGGCAAACACGCTTGATGGGCGATAAATGGACTGTCGTAACCAAAGATCATAGCCTTTCAGCGCAATACGAACATACACTGCTAGTCACTAAAAATGGTGTTGAAGTTTTAACCGCGCGCCCTGAAGAAGACTTGTCTCGCTTTCAGGAATAAATAAGTCATTGACTAAACTGACTTGAGTCATTTAAGAAAAGGTCATATTGATATGACCTTTTTTTATTACTGCAATTTTCCACTATAAATAAGATATTGTTTTAAAATATTTTTTACCGTCAAAATCTTCTATTTTTACAATGTAATGCAATGTTAACACAATTACACAGATGCTAAGATTATCAACCCGATGATAAATAAAACATTAAAAAAAGAACATTCACTTAAAAAAACACCTTGCAAAAGCAACATTCAAACACAGCAAAAAATCCTAATAATAAAAATACATAAAAATTAGTATCAATTGCGGACATGGAGTCCAATTCTATGAAGAAATCATTACTTTGCATGATCACCACATGTGTGACTTTACCCATGATGGCACATGCGGATTCACCTTATTTTAGTTTTAAAGATGGTGATGGATTTAAACGATTTTCTGTCTCAGCAGGTTGGTTACACGCTATGCCACAAGGCAATGGCAATCCGATCAAAGTGAATACCGCCGTTGCTGAAGGAACCCAATCAAAAGTAGGAGATATTTCTAAAAAAGCTGTACTAGATGCAGCTGTTAAGGAATCAAATCCTTTTCTATATGGTGCAATCGGACTTTTAGGTGACACAATTCCCAGTGCTTTAACTGGTACAGCAACGGTCAATGGCTTATCGAGTTGGACTGCTGAAGGTACAGGCTTAACAGCAAAAGATGTTGATACTTTTGGCTTGATGGGCAATTATTACTTTACTGACAATATTTCTCTAGAGTTTAAAGCGGGTATTCCACCTAAAGTTGAGATTGAAGGTAAAGGTCAAATCTATGCCCCTTTGACAGGCAAAGATTCAACACCTCTCGGGAGTATTGACTTACAGAAAGATATTCCGATTACCGATTTATCCAAGCACGCTAAAGCAGCATCAGCAACTGCATGGTTACCAGCAGCAGAGTTACATTATCAATTTGGTAAATCTGGTGTAAATAAATTTCGACCTTATCTTGGTGTCGGTGTGATGTATGCACATTTCACCCATTTAAAAGTCGATAATGGCGTGAAAGATGATTTGATTGCAGCAGGTCATATGATTCAAAATGTCTTAGATAATCAAGCAGGTGCTGCACTTGACGGTAAACTATCTTCAGCAAATCCTGTAGTCAAAGTCAAAGCAGATGATGCTTGGGCGCCTATGGCAACATTGGGTGCAACCTATGACTTTAATGAGCGTTGGTTTGGCGTAGGCTCAGTAACTTATGCTCCTATGAGTAGCGATGCCACAATTACCATTTCAAACTCAAATACCAATAAAGATCTTGTTACGGCTAAGACTAAAATTGATATCGATCCTCTGATTACCTATGTGGGTGTAGGTTACCGTTTTTAATTTCTGAGACTAAAATGATTTTCTTGAAAAATCATGTAATCAATAAATTAAAATCATTGACCTAAACCGAGCAGATTGATCACTAAAATTTATCGATCGATAAAATTTTATTCTATCGCTAAGTCCCATTGAATCCTCTACAATTCTCATATGATGATTCAATGGACCACTTATGTCAGCACTACAGGACGACACTCGCTTTTCTAAACCTCTCATTTATATGCTCATCGGAAGTGCTTTTATTCTGGCACTTTCTTTGGGTGTGCGTCATGGTTTTGGACTTTATTTAGTCCCGATGAGCCATGAGTTTAACTGGAGCCACCAAGTTTTTAGCTTGGCGATTGCCATGCAAAACTTACTCTGGGGTGCTGTTCAACCCTTTACAGGCGCACTTGCTGATAAATACGGCAGTAAAAAAGTCGTTGCAGTTGGAGGTGTACTTTATACGATTGGCTTGTTGTTGATGTCAGTCAGTTCAAATGCCCTTTTACTTGACCTTAGTGTCGGTTTAATTATTGGCTTAGCTCTCTCTGCAACTTCTTTTTCGGTACTGCTTTCAGCAGTTGGGCGTGCCGCTCATCCAAGCAAACGCAGCATGGCTATGGGGATTGCAAGTGCGGCAGGTTCATTTGGGCAATTTATCATGTTGCCCACCACTCTATTACTGATTAAAAACTTTGGATGGTCTTCAGCACTAGTCATTACAGCCGTCTTGGTTGTATTGATTATCCCATTGGCATGGATGCTGAAAGCACCAATGTATACCCCGCCAAATGCAGTCAAGCAGGCGCTAAAACCGAGCTTAACCTTTAAGCAAATTTTAAACATTGCCTTTCATCACAAACCTTTTCTGTGGTTGGCCTTTGGTTTCTTGGTATGTGGATTCCAAGTGGTGTTCTTAGGAATTCATCTTCCAGGCTACCTGATTGATCATGGTTTTGATGCTTCAACAGGTACAGTATTTCTTGCACTGGTTGGATTATTTAATATTGTAGGAACCTATGCCGCAGGCTGGTTAGGCGATAAATATTCAAAACCTCATTTGTTAATGGGTCTCTATGGCTTACGAGGCGTAACCATTATTGCATTTTTGATGCTGCCACTGAGCATCTGGACGGTATATGCTTTCGGCATCATTATGGGGATTCTTTGGCTTTCAACGGTTCCTTTAACCAATGGCATTGTTGCCAATATGTTTGGTGTAAAATATTTAACCATGCTCAGCGGTATTGTATTTTTCACCCATCAAGTCGGCTCATTTTTTGGTGGCTGGTTGGGTGGCTTAAACCATGATATAACAGGTAACTACAACATCATCTGGGGTTGTTCAATTGCGTTAAGTCTGTTTGGCGTTATTGTGCATTTCTTCGTGAATGAGGAGGCGGTTGTCGATGACTGATACTGATATATGGTTAAAATTTGCTGTTTGGGGTGTCATTATTCTATTGTTGCTCTTGTCTAGCCTAATGTGGTTTAACACACCTGAATTGTTTGAATATTTTAATATGGCTTTTTGTGCACACTAATTTGAACTGAATTTGACGACTTAAACGTTTGAGCTGAATCTCAGTGCGATTGATTCGAAAGCGTTCAAAAAAAAGCTGCCAGACAATCGTGCTTATGGCAGCTTTTTTAAAATTCACTATTCAGTCTTTATTTTTTGAATAAAAAAGTTTAGACATTAAAAAGACCATTTCACAATGGTCTCTTTAATGATCAATCTTAGATGACCTTAAGCTGATTTGCGTGAGTTTACTCGCCCTTGAATCACAGCTTTGACATTATTTTTGGCATAATTCAAGAAAACTTTTAATGGTGAAAGTTTTGGATTTGGCTTTTTGCCTTCACCGATTGCTTTAAATTGTGCGGCATACCAAAGGATTTCCATAATTGCCATTTTATCAACAAAAGGAATACCAGTTTTGATTTGCTCTACTGCATAACGCACATCTTGACCTGCGATCAAATGATTACTCACATCAGGCTCTACTGCCAAAGGACGAGCAATACCAATAAATTCGCAAGCGCCACTCTCCAGTGCTGCATTCATCCCTTGCGCTGTGCGGAAACCACCTGTCACCATCAGATGACATTTAACCTCTTTACGGATTTTTTCAGCAAAATCTAGGAAATATGCTTCACGTGCAATAGTGCTTTGTTTACGCTTGTCAGCCTTTGCTCCCGCCATTGCTGGTGCTTCATAAGTTCCACCAGAAATTTCGATAATATCAATACCAGCTGCATCAATCGCTTTGAATACTTGCACCACTTCTTCTTCAGTAATTCCACCACGTTGAAAGTCCGCAGAGTTCAACTTAACCGATACAATAAATTTTTCTGAGGTTTTGGCACGAACTGCTTGATAAATTTCCAATAAGAAACGCATACGGTTTTCAATCGAACCGCCCCACTGATCTTGACGCTTATTGGTCAACGGTGAGAGAAATTGACTGATCAAATAACCATGTGCGCCGTGGAGCTGCACCCCTTCGAATCCCGCTTTTTCACAAATCCGCGCTGATTCTGCAAAACGCTGGATAATATCTAAGATTTCAGCTTCACTTAGCGCTCGAGGAGTCCCAAATGTGGTTGCCAATAATGGACTAAACGGTACGGCAGATGGCGCAACTGTTTCTTTATTTAACCCTTTTGGACACTGACGTCCCGGATGTGACAATTGAATCAATTGCACCATGCCGTGTTTTTTTCCGATATTTGCCCATTCAGTCAATTTGGCAAGATCTCGCTCGGTTTCAACCACAACCACACCCGGCTCATTTTTAGCACGGAAATCAACCATCACATTACCGGTGATCGCACAACCCAAACCACCTTTGCCCCATGCATCATACAATCCCAAATGCAGTTGATTGGGTTGTCCGGCATGGTTTGCCAGTGCCTCACTCATCGCACCTTTAATAATGCGGTTTTTAAAAATGGTCTTATTTATTTCTAATGATTCTGCAAGATGGCTCATGGTCAAATCTCTTCAATGATTAGAGTTTTTACTCTATTTTAAATTTATCATAGTTCAAGCGTAAATCTGACAATTTAATTTGTCAATTTTGTAAGTGTGACTGAAGAGATTAAAATTACTCAATCATTACAGCTTAATATTGACTCGCTTTAATTAAATTTTTTGTGTAACTATTCAACGGCTTGTCAAATAAATCTTGGGTATCTTGAAACTCGATAACCTTCGCCTCTTTCAGCACCAATACTTTCTGACAAAGTGCTTTGACTACTTGCAAGTCATGACTAATAAATAAATAGCTCATTTGATAGTCTTGTTGCAATTGACGCAATAATTTCACAATTGCACGCTGTGTGGTTCGGTCAAGTGCAGATGTTGGCTCATCAAGAATCAGTAATTTAGGTCGCAGGACCACTGCACGTGCCAAAGCGACACGTTGACGTTGTCCTCCTGAAAGCTGATGCGGATAAAGTTGTTTCACGACAACAGGTAATTCAACTTTATTCAAAATTTCATTGATCCGAATAATCATTTCTGATTCTTTTAAATTTTGTAGTGCCAAGCCCTCTCGAATAATCTGATCGACCCTCATTCTTGGGTTTAAACTGCTTAATGGATCTTGAAAGACAATCTGAAAATTGCAGCGTAGCGGTCTTAATTTGCGTTGATTCAAACGATTAATATCTTGATTTAATAAAACAATATTACCTGTACTTTCAATCAGTCTTGCAATTGCCAAAGCTAAAGATGTTTTACCAGAACCGCTCTCACCGACAATCCCAATGGATTCAGCACGATTCAAACGCAAATTTAAAGGCTCAACCGCAATAAAATAATCTTGGATTCGATTGAAAAGCCCTTTCCGAATTGGAAATTTGACCCCGAGTCGATGTAAAGACAGTACCAAATGACTGTCCTTCGGTACTGGATTGGCTTCACCAAAGTTATGATCCAGTAAATATTGGGTATATACTGTTTTAGGTTTTAGAAAAATATCTCGAACTAAACCCTTTTCTTCAACCCGTCCCTGATTCATCACGATCACTTGATTGGAATATTTACGAACCAAATTCAAGTCATGGCTAATCAGGATCATCGCCATTTTATGATTCAAAATCAGCAATTGTAATAAGTTTAAGACTTGGGATTGTAAAGTAACATCCAATGCTGTGGTTGGCTCGTCTGCAATAATAATTTCAGGTTTTTGTGCCAATACTGAAGCGATTAAAACACGTTGTCTTTGCCCGCCCGACAGTTCATGTGGATAACGTTGTAACTTATCCTCAGGATCATCCATCCCTACATCACACAATAAATCATAGACACGTTTTCTGGCTTTTTCTTTAGACATCCCTTCTAAAATTAATGTTTCACCCACAATCCGTTCTACTTTATGCAATGGATTTAAAGCGGTCATCGGTTCTTGAAAGATCATGGCAATTTTTTTACCACGAATATTTAATATACCATTTTGATTGAGTGCCAATAAGTCGTGTTGATCATAGACAGCTTGCCCTGAAGCTTTTAAATCATCGGGAAGTAATCCCAGTAAAGCCAAACCGCTGATAGATTTCCCGGACCCACTCTCCCCGACAATCGCTACAGTTTCACCGACATGTAAATCAAAATTCAGATTCTCAACCAGCACTTTCTGTTGTTTATTTTCAATGTGCAGATGCTTAACAGACAATAATAAAGATTCATCATTATTTTTGGCGTCTTGGATCGAATGCATCGCGTGTCGCCTCCCCAATATAAATTAATAATGACAAAACCAACGCCAATGTAAAAAAACCTGAAAGTGCAAGCCACGGTGCATCTAGGTTATTTTTACCTTGTAACAGCAACTCTCCCAAAGATGCGGCATCAGGTGGTAAGCCATAGCCTAGAAAATCCAACGCCGTAAGTGCTGTAATATTTGCAGTCAACATAAAAGGTAATTGTGACAAGCTTGAACTCATGACATTTGGCAGAATATGCCTAAAAATAATCACTAAATCACTTACACCTAATGCACGCGCTGCTTGCACATAATCCAAGTGACGCGCACGAAGGAACTCCGCTCGCACAATACCCACCAACTCTGTCCAACCGAAAATCAACATGATCAAAAACAGCCAATACACACTCGGCGTAAACAAACTGACTAAAATAATCACCATAAATAAAGTGGGTAATCCTCCCCAAACTTCGAGGATTCGCTGCCCAATCAAATCAACCCATCCACCATAATAGCCCTGAATCGCACCCACAACGACCCCAAGAAAAGCAGCAAACAACGTAAGAGCAAAACCAAATAACAAGGATATACGTAATCCATACAGGATTCTGACCAACACATCACGTCCTTGGTCATCTGTTCCCAACCAATTTTGCGTTGTAGGTGGTGATGGTACAGGGACAGCTAAATCTAAATTAGGGGTCTGATAGGAGAAGCGTAGAATAGGCCAAATCGCCCAGCCTTTTTCATCAATCAGCTGTTGAACAACAGGATCTCGATAATCAGCTTCAGTTTCAAAAACTCCACCAAAGGTTGTTTCTGGATAGGCTTTAAACACAGGCATGTAATAGTGCTGATCGTATTTGACCAATACTGGCTTATCATTGGCAATAAATTCAGCTGAAATAGAAATCACAAACAGTGCCATAAATAGAATAAAACAGCCAAAGCCCAATCGATTTTGTTTAAATTTCTCTAAACGGGCATGCATGATTGGTGACATTATTTCGCACCTCTTGATTCAAAATCAATCCGAGGATCAATCACCCGATACAACACATCGCAAATCAATCTTAAAATCAGACCAAAGAGGGTCAAAAAGAATAAAGTACCAAAAATCACAGGATAATCACGCTGTTGTACAGCTTCAAAACCCAGTAAGCCTAATCCATCTAAATTAAAAATTATTTCGATTAGTAAGTTACCTACAAAAAACACCACCACAAGCACTTCGGGTAACCCTGCCACAATCACCAATAAGGCATTACGGAATACATGTTTGTAGAGCACTGTATTTTCGGTCAAACCTTTGGCACGTGCAGCGAGTACATAATGCTTATTTAACTCTTCCATAAATGTGTATTTTGTAAGATAGGTTAAACTGGCAAAACCACCCAGCACCATTGCCAACAAAGGTAAAGCCATGTGCCAAAAATAATCAATCACCTGCTCAAACAAGTTCAAACTGTGAAAGTTGTCTGATACAAAACCCTGTAATGGAAACCACTGAAAATAAGAACCACCAGCAAAAAATACGATCAACAAAATCGCAAAGACAAAAGCAGGAACGGCATAACCTACAGCAAGTAGCAATGATGTTGCTCGATCAAAAAAAAGACCATTCTGTTTGGCTTTCCTTATACCCAAAGGAATGGAAATTAAGTAAATCAGCAAAGTGCTCCATAAACCCAAAGACATTGTGACTGGCATTTTTTCGAGTAAGAGTTCTGTAACAGGTTTATCTTTAAAAAAACTGCTGCCAAAATCAAAAGCCAAATAATTGCTCAGCATCAGTCCAAAACGTCGATACGCGGGTTGATCAAAACCATATTGCTTTTTGATTTGCTCAACCATTTCTTGGCTCAGACCTTGCGCACCACGATACTCATGGCGGTCGATCGAAGCAGAAATTCCACCCGTGCCGATATTATCTCGTTGAAAGTTTTCTGCTTGCTGAATCGCCTGTTCAACAGGTCCGCCTGGTGCAATTTGAACCACAACAAAATTGATCAATAAAACAAAGAACAATGTTGGAATGATCAGTAATAGCCTTTTGAGTATATATGTGCCCATTGCAACAAGGTTCCTTATGTCCTCATGAGGATGGATGAATCAATTTAACTACGACTTAATTTGAGTCACTTATGTTTTGCATACTATTGTCTTTTAGACAATTTTTTTCATCGATTATCTTTTTAAATATTGCTCTACTTTTTTAGTTTCAATCGGATCAGCCCACCAATACTCTAAACCGAGTGATAGTTTGGGTTTAATTACAGGTTGATGATACATGTTCCAATAGGCATACCAATTTTTATCATTGCCATAGGTCAGAATTTGATAATAACCAGCACGTAACACACGATCGAGTACACGTGTATGTAATACCAGTTGTTCACGATTTGGGGAAGCAATCATCTTTTGGATCAATTGATCAATCACAGGATTTTTAATTCCTGCATAGTTATAATTGCCTATCTCATCTGCCGCTTTAGAACCCCACATTTGAGCCTGTTCAGCACCTGGTGTCAAAGATTGTGGCATATCCATTGGCGTCATCTGAAAATCCAAACGGCGCATACGTTCAGTATATTGCGGCAAATCCACTTGGCGAATCGTGGCTTGAATACCGAGTTTTTTTAAATTGCGTATATAGGGCATCAAAGTTCGTTGCGCACCATCCTGATGAATCAAAAACTCAATGCGAATAGGTTTCCCTTGCTGATCAAGCAATTGACCTTGGTAAAAACGATACCCTGCTTTTAATAAAATAGAACGTGCAATCAACAGGTTTTGCCGATTAAAACCACTGGCATCAGAAACAGGATATTGCCAATCTGCTAAAACACCTTCTCGTTGTAAAGTTGGAAGTTGTTTAAGATAAGGTTTAAGAATCTCTAGTTCTTGAACACTGGGTTTCCCCGTTGCAGCTAGCTCACTGTTTTGAAAATGGCTTTGTAGTCGAATATTTTGACCATATAACAAAGCTTTGTTGATCCATTCAAAATCATAAGCATAGGTTAAGGCCTGTCGAAAATACAGATCATTAAAAGGTGTTTTTCGGGTATTAAATATCAAACTTTGAGTTAATGCCGGTGTTTGAATTTTAGCGGTATAAGCTTTGACTAGTCCTGCTTTTACCGCAGGAAAATGATAAGCAGTCACCCAATTGCGCGCGCTTTTCTCTTGGTAAAATGTATACTGTCCGGACTTAAAGCCCTCAAAAGCAACTTCAGGACTGCGATAATAAACATATTTGATTCGATCAAAGTTATAACGTCCGCGATTGACAGGTAAGTCTTTTGCCCAATAGTGTGGGTTCCGTCTATAAGTAATACTACGTCCAGAATCAATTCGTTCAATTAAATAAGGACCAGATCCTAAAATCGGTTGCAAAGTCACTTTGCCATAGTCTTTATTTTTCCAATCCGCTTTTGAGTAAATTGCGATCTTTGCCAAAATATAAGGCATATCAGGATTATGGGCAGATTTAAAGGTCATTTTTACCTGATACTTGGACAACACTTCCGTTTTTGCCAAATCAGATAAATACATTTGAAAGCCAAGATTGGCTTTGGTCTGAATCGTATCAAAGCTAAATTTGATATCTTCAGCGGTGACTGGTGACCCATCACTAAAACGGGCTTGAGGATTCAGGTGAAAAATGACATATTTGGTTTTAGCGGGATCATAACTGACTTTTTCAGCAAGTAGTGGATATAACACACCTGGTTCATCCAACGAGCTATCCATCAAGCTATCAAATACATAGTTGATTCCTTCAGTCGAACTGCCTTTGCCATTCAAACTGTTTAAATTATCAAATGTACCGATACTTGACGTACTGATATAACCGCCTTTTGGCGCATTGATATTGGCATAAGGCATGACCTGAGCTTTGACATATAATGGCGAATTATGAACCGCAATATAAGGTGTAGTCTGAATTGCAGCAGCTACATCCACTGCAATACCTCCCCCCAATGCCAATACGAATGTACTGACATGTGTAAAACTCAGGTGCATTCCCCTACTTTCCTTGATTCAAAAAATCATTTTGAAAATTTAAATCACTCAGTAAATCCATCTATCACCCAAATCAATTAAAGATTTGGAACTTTGATAATACTACCAATACGTAAAGCGGCATTTGGTTTCAGATCATTCATCTCAGCTAATGCACCAGTATCGATACCGAACTTACTGGCTAAACGAATCAATGAGTCGCCACTTTTCACTTTGTACTCAGTGACAGTTTTAGGAATACGAATGGATTGACCGCGCTGTAAACCAGCACGTGGACTTAAATCATTCATCTCAGCCAGTTCTTGTACGGATAAACCCACACGACTTGCAATGACATTTAAAGATTCACCTGCCTTAACAGCATAACTTTCAGTATTCTTACTCGCTGCTTTAGATGAAGACTTTGCTGAAGCTTTTAAGTCTTCCTTTTCCTTAGAAAGCGAGGCTTTACTGGGTAAATCTCCGTCAATTTTCAAACGTTGTCCAACATCAAGTGCTTGATTACGAGATAAACCATTTAAGTCGCTCAAATAGCTCAACTGTAATTTATATTTCTTGGCAATACTTGCTAGCGTCTCACCTGATTTTACGACATGAATGTCCTTGCTTGAAGCTTCAGATTTCGCTTCATTTTTGCTATGTGCTCTGTCTTTAGCACTACTTTCAGGTGTCCCTGTTAATTTGAGCTTTTGTCCAACCAGCAAACCTGAGGTCGTCGTTAGACCATTTAACTCAGCAATTTGGTTAACTTGTAAATTATATTTGTTGGCAACTGCAATCAAACTATCGCCCGATTGAACTGTATAGGTCTCTGGAGTAGAACTTCCAGCAGGAATTTTGATCACCTGACCTACAAGTAAGTTTCGAGATGGAGAGAGTTTATTCAACTCAGCCAACTCCGTTAAAGATAATTTAGACTGTGCTGCAATACTGGATAAACTATCACCACTTTGAACTTTATAGTTTTCCGTTTTATAGCTTGGTTCAGATTTCAGATTTTTAAACTTACTTTGCTCAGCCACTTTCGACTCAAGCTTGTTCTCTTGCTCATTCACTTCATTAAGGGGCACATTGATTTTTTGCCCGACAAACAAACTGCTTGAAATATCTAATCCTGGAGTTAAATCAGCAAGTTCATGTACTGATAATGCATAACGATCAGCGATGATTTTGAGATATTCACCACGTTTGACCACATAAGATTTAGTTCTTACTTTGGCAACTGGCTTAGATGTATCTGCTCGAACCACAGTTTTGTTGATTTCTGATAATTTATCATCAGCAGTATCTTTAAGTTTTAATTTTTGACCAACAAATAAATTACTGTTGGTATTCAAATTGTTATAACTTGCCAATTGTGAAACCGATAAATCAAATTGATTGGCTACGCCAGTTAAGCTGTCATTCGGTTTAACCACATAAGTGGTCGGTGCTGACTCTGTTGCTTTCCGTGAGGTGGTTGGCGCATCAATCTGTGGTTTAGCATCATACAAATACAATGTTGCACCAACAAATAAAGTTCCATTTGGATCCACTTGGTTCCATTTGGCAATGTCACGCCAATTGACTCCATTTTTCAAAGCAATCGTTGCTAAAGTATCACCTGGCAAAACAGTATAAGTGCTGCGTTTACCTTTAGGAGGTTCCACCACGACTTCAGTATCAGTTTTCTTAAAGTTCTTATCTTGATTCAGTTTCGCTTCTTCAGAATTTGCAGGTGTAGTATCAGCCAAGCCTTTAGGATAGGCAAATCCAACGGTATTTTCTCTACCCTGCACTTCTGCGACTGATTGACTGGTCTGAATCGCAGTCAGTTTAATTTTGCCGTCATACGGGTCTAAAACTTCCGTACCTTGAGGCGCAATTGCTTTAATTTCTTTAACAACTTCTTCTTTTTCTGCTTGTGTTGCTTGAGGTTCTAACACTTGTTTAACTGTTTCTTTTTCACCTTCGGCTTTCACCGCGGCAAGAATCTGGGCCTTTTCTCGTGCAGAAATCGGTGGCTCCACTGCTACAGGTTTAACATTGGCAGCCGTAGTAACGGCAACAGGAATACGTGGTGCACTTGGAATATCTGCATTGGCGGCAAATCGCGCCAAAGCATCTGAGCCCTGTGGCGTATTCTTTAAAGTATTTACTGAATTTGCAGTGCTGGTTGTCGTAGTGGTTGCTTTATTTGAACTCAATACAGGTGGCGTAGTACGGGTCGGCGTAATCGATTGCGTTACTGTAGACGTTACACCAGCAGGTGTTAAAGTCTGGGTTGCTGTCGTTGGGCTATTATTGCTTGCCCAAAATCCACCATCAGAGCTTGATTTTAAAGCTCTTAACTTGGAATCAATTGTTGGGCTTAAATCAGCAGGAATCAAAATTCGTAAAGTACTTGATGGATCAACAACTTCACCACGATGCCCCGGATTCAGTGCGTACAATTCCGCACGGCTTAAACCTGTGATGGACGCAATTTGATTCAATTGTGCACCTGGTGGAACAGCGACTTCTCTAAAATGCGGACGATTGGCAATCGGCGGTAAACTTACACCATATTTAGATGGATTTTTAATGATTTGTGCCACCGCCAAAAAACGCGGAACATAGTTCATCGTTTCTTGTGGTAATCGCAATGACCAATAGTCTGTTGGCAACCCTGCTGCTTGGTTTCGATTAATTGCCTGTTGAATTCGTCCTGGACCAGCATTGTATGCTGCCAATGCCAATTCCCATGAACCAAACTGATTATACAAACCACCTAAAAACTCATATGCTGCACGAGTGGACTCAACCACATCACGACGCCCATCGTACAAACTGGTTTGTCTTAAACCGTAAATTTTACCTGTGCTTGGGATAAACTGCCACATTCCCGCTGCCGCAGCACTACTGGTTGCAGCAGGATCGTAAGAACTTTCAATGATTGGTAATAATGCCAATTCAGTTGGCAAACCGCGACGTTCAGCTTCTTTTACTGTATGGTAAAGATAACGTGATGCACGGGCACTCAAACGATCTATATAAGGTTGACGAGAAACGAACCAGCTTCGTTGCGCATCAATCCGTGGGTCCCAATGGTTTTCATCCATTTTAAAACCAACAGACATGCGCTTCCAAACGTCACCATGTTTTAAAATCAATAAACGATCACCTTCTACCGCACGCATATCAGTTGCTGACAGAAGATCCTCTAGTGAATCCAAACTGTTCGCGTCCAACATCCCTGACGACTTTGATGTTTGAGTTTTTGACGTCGATGGGTTCGAAGAACACCCAGCAGTCAAACCCAGTGCCGCCAATGCAGATGTTAATAGTGATAGTTTAAAGAAAACAGATGCAGTAGGTTGCCACACCATTGTGGTAGGTTTAAACATAAGGGTTCCGAACAACATTTAGTAAATTATTTTATCTTTGCCATTTTAGTAGAGCTTAGGGCGCATACAAGGCAAAATTTGAATGCGAATTGCATACAAATGTTACAAGAAATTAAAAAAATCTCAGTTCATGCGTAGAAAACGCTGATTTGCGTATACAATAAATTCTTAAACCACGATGTTCAACTCTTAATTCACTTTCATTGGTTATTACTATGTCACAAACAATCACACTTTATGTCGACGGTGCTTGTAAAGGCAACCCAGGTCCTGGTGGCTGGGGTGCTTATATCATCACTGAAACTGAAGAGCATAAATTGTGTGGTGGTGAGCTGGATACCACCAATAATCGTATGGAGCTGAGTGCTGCTATTGAAGGCATTTCATTTTGCCCTACAGAAGCGAAACTGATTATTTGGACCGACTCCAACTATGTGAAGCGCGGTATTACCGAATGGATTGAAGGTTGGAAAAAGAAAAATTGGAAAGATGTCAAAAATCCTGATTTATGGCAAAAACTGGATCGCGTATGTAGAGGTCGTGAAATCGAATGGAATTGGATTAAAGGTCATGCAGGTCATGCAGGCAATGAAATGGCTGATCAATTGGCAAACTTAGGTACGGAACAAACATTGGCAGCAAAAAACACGAAGGTGCCTCAATCAGCCACCGAACAGAGTGTAGAAAATAATGATAAAAAAAAAGATGAAAAAGACTGGTTGCTTGATGATCCCTTCGGATTTGACCTGATGGAATCCGATGAAACTATCGATACTGAATTGCCAACACCCAAACAAACTGTGACAAGCTCTGAAACACCAAATAATAATTTGCGCCATGAAGATGTAGTTGAACAGGTTGAACAAAGTACTCAAATGAAAGATATGAATATTCACCCGCAAATTGTGATTACACCTGCGACCATAAAACTGCATGGACCTAAACAGTTTATTCTTGATACCGAAACCACAGGTTTTTATTATCAGGACAGTGATCGAATTGTTGAAGTTGGTGCGATTGAAATGGTCAACCGTAAACTCACAGGCAGTTCGATTCACATCTACATTAATCCAGGAAAACCTGTAGGTGAGTCAGAAGCCATCCACGGGATCACTGATGAATTTTTAAAAGACAAACCCAAGTATGAGGAAATTGCAGAAGTCCTATTCGACTACTTAAAAGGCAGTGAAATCATTGCACATAATGCAAGCTTCGATATGAACTTCTTGGATATGGAATTCAAACGCAGTGGTCTTCCTGCCCTGTCTGAAGTGTGTACAGTGACTGATACTTTAGCGATGGCTAAAAGTAAGCATCCCGGACAAAAAAACTCTTTAGATGCACTTGTTCGACGTTACGAAATTGTTCAACGTGATCGTACTTTCCACGGCGCATTGCTCGATGCTGAAATTTTAGCCGATGTTTATCTCGCAATGACAGGCGGACAAGTATCCTTTGACATGGATGCTATTTCTGCACATACTGAACAAGCTCAGGGGAATACAACACGGCAAAAAATTGAAATTGATGTTCCAGTAATTTACGCTTCAGATGAAGAATTGGAAGCACATGAGAACTGGGTCAATAAATATCAAGAAAAACATGGGGAAGCCTGCATTTTTGCAAAATAAAATTTCCTATTTAGGCTGATTTTTTCTGTAAAAAGTCCCTTGTTCAGCTATATTAAAACTTAGAAAATTAGCCTCGTTTTGAGGCTATGCAATAGAACATTTAGATACCCAGGAAAGGTGCAGATCAATGTCTTACCAAACCTCTATACATTTTGATCCGACGGCATTACTGATTATTAAAAAAGAAGTCGATAATTCAATTTTACAAGTTGAATCTGCTGTCAGCAGCTTAGTTGAAGATCAAACTTTACCCTTTGGTATTGATGATGCATTGCTACAACTGGAACAATGTAGTCATGTACTGATGCTGATTGACATGCCTCAAGTTTCCAAAATTGCCGAACTTTCAGCACAAGTCATGCGTAAAATCATGCAAAACCCACGTGAAATCAATACTCAAGATGTGATTGCATTGAGCGAAGGTACAACCATGCTCAAACGTTACATCGAGTTTAGTTGTCTACGTGAAGTCAAAGTGCCACAATTTTTGCATGATACACTAAACCGCTTGGAACTTTCTTTAGGTTTAGAACTCACGCCAGAAGGTCAAGCTATTGTGCCACTACTGGATTGTGTGACGCCTAATTTTAATCTCTTACAAACTCCAGACTTGGAACATTCAGTGCATGTACATAAGCTTTATAAGCTGTGTCTGCATAAACTCTTAAATCAACAAGAGACAGATTTAGATCTGCAAGGGATAAAACTGGTTGGCAATTATTTAGCCAATATCGCTCAAGGACAACCGAGTGCTCAATATTGGGCGCTGATTGCTGTGGCTTTAAATCAGATTGAAAATATTATCCTCAACGATACACGTTTAAGAACATTAATTAGCATCGAAACCAACATTTCATCATTCTTTAAAGACCTTGCAGGATTTATTCCATCCTTAACCGATACTGCAAATGTATTGAGTATTTGTATTAGTCAGGAAGATGAAATTTCTCAACACATTCGTGAGCAAATCAATGTAGGCGAAGATATTTTAACGGATACTCAATTACAGATTTTTAGTCGTCATTTGTACGGACCAGATTTCGATACGATTCATAGTGTCAGCCAGCTCATTACAGATGAAATGTCGCAAATCCGTAATGATATCGAGTTTAATTATCAAAATATGAGTGATGAAAAAACTCAAGAATTAAAGAGTAAACTCACAGACCTTGCACATGTATTTAAAGTACTTAACTTAAATGAAGCCTATAGCGAACTAAAACAGCAAGCTGATCTGTTGTCTCAAGAAAACATGCTGAGAGATGAAAACTATGCACAGCAATTGATGAATAGTATTCTATCTGCGATGAACTCTATTGGAATTCTTGAACGCAATTACACTTCTAATCGCTTGCAATTAAAGGTCAATAATCTACATATTTCTTTAGACCGTCTTGATGAAGCTCACACCGCTTTACTGACTGAAACTAAGGCAATGGTCGATTTAAGTTCACAAACACTGGTTCAATATTTACAAGATCCGCAGTCTACAAGTCTAGAACTACTACCTTCTCAATTATATGAAATTGGAGGAGCTTTATTGTTCCTTGCAGCCAAAGATGGTCAAAAGGCATTGGCACAGTCTGCTGAATTTATTCAGTCTGGACTCAACAAAGAACAGATATTTAACCAACAACAGATCAATAAACTTCTGGATGTGTTAGCCAGTGCAGATATGATGATTGAAAATCTACAGAACAAACAACCTGTTTTGCAAACGATGTTTGATGTAGCATTAGCAAGTAGTCAAAATTTAAAATCGGTAGCCTAATGTCAGAATTATCAGTTGCTTATATCTTTCATCACCAACAACTTTTAGTAGATGAAAACTTACAACTTCCGAAAGTAGAGAAATTGGCAAGTGATATCAGTTTTAACTCGGGTGATCAAATCATTGCCCGAGATCTTTTTATCGAAGATGAAATTCCACAAGGTTATCAACTGATTCCAATTCGACAGCTCATCTCACAATGGACAAAATCTGAATTTGAACAAGCCAGTCGAGCAGTGCAACTACTTGAATGGCGTCGAAATCATAAATTTTGTAGTCACTGTGGACATGAAACAGAAGTTCATCCGATTGAATATGCAATGGTTTGCCCTGCCTGTCGTTATCACCAATACCCTCGCGTACAGCCATGTATTATTACGGTGATCACACGCGGCGACAATGAAATTTTATTGGCTAAAAATGCCAAGAATAAAACTAATATGTATGGTCTGATTGCAGGTTTTGTTGAAGTCGGTGAAACCCTTGAAGAAGCGGTAAAACGTGAAACTTTGGAAGAAGTCGGTTTAAAAGTAAAGAATGTACAATATTTATCGAGTCAACCGTGGCCTTTTCCAAGCAATTTGATGCTCGCCTTTAAAGCCGAATATGAGGCGGGTGAAATCGTATTGCAAGAAGAAGAGATCAGTGATGCGCAATTTTTCAAATTTGATCAATTGCCTGAAACGCCGTTCACAGGCAGTATTGCACATGCCATGATTGAACATGTGATTCACAATACACCGATGCACCAAGATTAATTTGATCCGTATCCTTAATAAAAAGCCTAGCGATTGCTAGGCTTTGTTCATTGCATCATCGAGTACTTTTATAATTTCCGATCGTGTCATAAAGAAACGACTGAATAAACTCGAAACACTTCCCATAATCGAGATATGTCCCGTTTTAGGAATCGTCAAGATTTCACAATGATTACCTTGTTCATGTAATTGTTGTTTGAAATCAAATGAGTTCTGAGGCTTTACGATTTGATCATTTTCAGCCAGAAATAAATAATGCTTTACATCATTCTTGGCAACAAAGTAATAAGGCATCACTTGTTGATATGGAATCGCCTGATCAAATGCATCTTCAGCCAAAGCATCACCTTTATAATCAAAATGATAAGGTCCCGCAATTCCAATCATGGCTTTGATGTTTGGTTTTAGCGCCAAAGCATAACTTTTGGGATGATAAAGCAATGAGGCAATATTAAATGCCCCAGCTGAATGCCCCATGAGTGCAATTTTATCTGTAGTAATCCCTAAACGTGTTTGCTGTTGTTCAAGATAATTCAAAGCAACGGCTAAATCATCAACATAGCTTGGAAACTTATGTTCAGGTGCTAAATGATAATTCATAATCGCAACGTTATAGCCATAGCGACTAAATGCTTCACCTACAAATTTATAGGCACTTTTATCACCATGATTCCAAGCACCACCATGTACAAAAACAATTAAAGCTTTGTTTTGTGTTTGATGGGAAAGATATAGATCTAAACGTTGTCGAGCTTTTAAACCATAAGCAATGTTTGATTTTATGGAATACCCCTTTTTAGGGGTTAGTCCATTGATCGTTATGCTGCCTAAATCATATAAACGAAAATCTTGATAATGTGCTTTAAACTTGACTTTAAGCTGTTGAAATTGCTTATCAAGTTTATTTTTTAGCAATTCTAATCTATTGTTGGATAACATTATTGTTTTGCCCTGAAGCATCTGGATCAATTGCAACAGGGGTTTGCACATCTGGCTGTTGTGCATTGTTTACCACAGGTGCCGTAAACGATGAAGTTTGAACTGAATTATTTGCTTGCTCAACATTGTCAATCAAGGTCACAATTTTAGTCACATTTCCAACCTTTTGTAGAACATCATTTAAATCTGCGATTTCAGCATTATTTAAACGACCCAAAACATACAGTACGCCATCTTCAGTATGAACCAAAACTTTGTTATCAGAAACGACAGGCGCTTTCATGATTAAGCCACGCGTATTTACGGTGACAGAAGCGTCTTGCATAATCGTGCTATAGCCGATTTGATTGCCAACAGTTAAATAATTATGTACCGCTTTTACGTCACTCATTGCACGTAAATTGTCTTCGGCAAGCTGCTTTAAATGTGCATCAGGCACTTGTCCAGTCAGTAAAACATTACTATGGAAACTATTAATATTTACACGAGATTGTTTAAATCGAGCATCCAGCTTATATAGATTAATTTTCGCAGTACGCTCAATAGAAGAATCAATAAAAACCTGCCCTAAAGATCGGACACCGCTTTCTGTTCCCACTGGTGAAGAACCAGTACCACCTGAGATAAAACTAGCGCAACCAGACAAACTTGCTACACACATCATGGTGATGACAATACGCTTTAACACTCAGCAAGACTCCTAATGATTTTAACTGACAACACAACATCCTGATTACTCATTAAGATGTTGGAACATATCTTTTTTTTGATAAAAAACTGTGAGGCAATTCTTCATCACAGATTAATCAAGTCTGCATCCAAAGTAAATGCATTTTCAATCCAAGACTGATCATAAGAGATTTTACTTAAGTCTTGCTGTACGTTTTTTGCAATTTTATGATGTAAATCAAACCCAATTACATCAAAACGACTATAATACTGTTCATATTGCGGATATTCTTGTAAAAACCTAAACGCCGTTTTGATCATTTTTTGTTGCTTAATCAAATTCACAGCTTCAAAGGCATATCCCCTATAGCTTGACGTTCTGGCTTTCACTTCAATAAAAACTAATTCTTGCTGTGCCTCAGCAATAATATCGATTTCGCCAAAGCGAGAAAAATAGTTCAATTTGACAATCGTGTAGCCAGACTGCCGCAGTATTTTTACTGCCTCATGCTCTGCCCATTCCCCTAAATTATTTTTAGCCATCGATCATTCAACTATAAGGGCACTAAGTTATTTTTAGAGCGCTCAAAACATTGTGGAATGCGCTCAACGCGATTACCTTCAATTTTAATTTTTCCTGTCCGCCCATTAAAGGTTAGACTTTTGACATTGGGATCTAACACAAATTGTTCAGCAATGTACCAAGCATCACCACCAAACGCATATAAACGTTGATAAGGTAATGACGTTGGTTGATCCTTATAGGCTTTCACCACATCTTCCCATTCTTTGATATACAAAGCAGGCACATCACAGAACTTCATGCCTTTCGGTAATGTTTTACTTTCATTCACGGCGATCGCTTGAGTATAAATATTCTTTTTCTTTAACTTCTTTAAATTTGCCAACCATTGATTTGACCCAAGCAATAAAATACCTTCACTTGCTTTGGTCGTATTTGGCATCGCATCTACTGGGTCAACTTCTCCTGCATAATTTGCGAAAAGTGCATTTAAAAAGCTGATTGATTCTGCCTCAGTGCCCTTTTCACGAACAACATAGAGTTTGCTCACTTTATCATGCTGAATATAATCCAGAAGTGCTAAAGCATCGTCATTTTTAGACAGACTATATTGCCAAACATTTTTATGGGTCGGATACACCTCATTCAAAGCAAGCACTGGAACTTTTGGTTTTAAATTAATCAATGCTTCTACATCTGGACGTGCCAAAGGACCAATTATCATTTTGGTCTTTTTATTCACATTTTGCTTCAATATGGTTTTGATGGGTTTTTGATCAGAATCGACAAATTTTAATGGAATTTGGTTCTTGGATGCATGAGATGCATTCAATATTCCTTGTTTGATACTTAAACCTGCTCGCGACATGGGACCTGTTTCAGGTAAGATAACAAGAATTTCTGCGTGAACTTGGATTGTAAATCCAATTATTCCCAAACATACCAGTCTTTTAATACTGTTCAACACTATCTTATTTTTCATGGAGACCTTTATGAGTGCTCAATTATTTGTCGTAGCGACCCCAATTGGGCACTTAGATGATATGACTTTCCGTTCTATTGAAGTTTTAAAGTCGGTTTCTATTATTGCGGCAGAAGATACCCGCCAATCCGCTCAATTATTAAAACATTATAATATCTCAACTCCACTTACAGCGTGTCATGATCATAATGAAAGTAACAAAATTGATATACTTATCGAAAAATTAAAGCAAGGTCAAGATATTGCACTGGTCAGTGATGCTGGAACCCCACTCATTAGTGATCCTGGATTTAAATTGGTTCGTGCTGCACAAGACAATGGAATCCGTGTCATTCCTGTACCGGGCGCTTGCGCTGCAATTGCAGCTTTGTGTGCTGTTGGCTTGCCTAGTGACCGTTTTAGTTTTGAAGGCTTTCTATCTTCAAAACAATCTCAGCGCTTAATACAACTAGAAAAATTAAAATATGAAACGCAAACCATGATTATCTATGAAGCACCCCACCGTATTTTAGATAGTGTCAAAGATATGGCTCAGGTTTTTGGTGAACAACGCCCCGTCGGTTTCGCTCGCGAGATCACCAAGACCTTTGAAACTATTAAAAAAATGACGCTAGGTGAATTGGTGAGTTTTATTGAAAATGATCACCACCAACAAAAAGGTGAGATCGTTTTAGTCATCGGTGGTCTACCTGATGCCAAAGATCAAGATGTTGAACAAGATAAGTTAGATCAACTACTCACACGATTATTACAGGACTTATCTGTTAAAGCTGCATCGCAACTCGCAGCTGATTTGATGGGCATCAAAAAGAAAATTGCTTACCAACGAGCGTTAGAACTCACCAATCAATAATCACGTGATATAACAACAAAAGTAGAATGATCATCATTGAGGAATAGGATGTTTAGTGGCTGTTCCTCAATGTATGTAAGAATATGATTGAACATTTATTTTTTATTTATCAGAAATTTTAACTTATGATCAATAAACCAAAGATTCAAATTTTTAAAATATCAAAACCACGACTCTTTTTATTGTCATGGCTGATGACATCATCTTTATTTGCTGCACAAGATCCGGATTTTAATAAACCACTTCAACTGTCAGGTGATTTTGCTCAATTTAATATCCATAACTCCTCTGGCTATTACAAAGGGAACTTTAGCGCCAAACAAGGAAGTATGCAGATCACAGGAAATGAAATACAGCTCAATCAAGATAAAAATAAACAACTTGTGTCTATCATCGCTTTTGGCACCCCTCTAAAACTAAATAAGAGAATCTATAAAACGAAAGAAAACATTCAGGCTTCTGCAAATAAAATGATTTTCGATGCGAAAAAATCAATAATCACTCTAGAAGGTAATGCGATGATTAGAAGTGATGTTGGACAACAAATTAAAAGTTCAAAAATTACTTATGATTTAATCAGTAATGACTTTGAAGCAATTGGGAATGAACAACAACGTGTCGAAATCATCATGCAACCTTAAACGTTGAATCAAATCAATCGCCCCTAATCAAATTTTAAAGACATTAAAAAAGCACCTGACGGTGCTTTTAAAATCAATCTCTTGCAGATTCATCAGGGGGAACTTCAGTAATTTTCCCACCACGCGCTAAAAATGCAGCGACTTCATCTTCTAATGCTTCACGTTGTCTTTTTTTCGCGGTCACCGTGAGTGTTTCTGCTTCAGCCAAATCTGTATCAGACACCGTTGATTCACTTACCGCAGCACCTTTTTCCGCTGCTTTAGCTTCATCATCGTCAACTGCATGATCTTCTGAATTATCATCATAATCATTTGTATCTGTCATCTTGAACTCCCCATCAACGACGTCAATTTACCATCCAAAAAATGGTGATGTTTTACAGAGAAATGTACCAATCTCTTGCGAATTCGACTAGTCTCTAGATACATAAAATCGTGTTTTTTTTCATCAAATTCGTAATATTGTTTAAATGATTGTTTAAAAAGTATCAGTCAACTCATGAAATGGCATATTGCGTGCTTTTTAACGTTTCTAATCCACTGGCTTTTGTTAAAAATTGATCTTTTAAAAGCGGAGTATTTTCCACTTGTTTCAGTCCAAAATTACGCGCCCAGATCATAGGAAAGAATTCAGCAGTTTCCAAAAAACCAATCATCGACATGCTATGCATCATGGCATCATTTTGCCCTTTACGTGTGTGTTCATAACGTTTTAAGGTCTGTTGGTGTGCCCATACACCACGCTTTTTATCTTGCAATAAGACATCACAAAGCACTGCCGCATCCAAACAACCTATATTCACTCCTTGCCCAGCCAAAGGATGAATCACATGTGCTGCATCACCAATCAATGCCAACCCGTCCTTGACATAACGCTGCGCTGCGCGTGCTTTGAGTGGAAATTCTGCACGTGGTGTTGCTTCAATTATTTCACCCAACATATGATGACTTTCACGGGTGAGCAACTGGCAAAAATCTACATCATTCAAACTGGCATATTCATCTGCATAATCATCAGGCAGTGTCCAGACAATTGAAATCCAATGCTCAGCTTGTTGAGGATTCAAACTCGCCATCGGTAAAAATGCCAAAGGACCAGTTGAATGGAAAATTTGACGAGCCACATAACGGTGCGGTTGTGTGGTACGAATCGCACAAGTCAAACCTGCTTGCTGATAATCAAGAATATCGTAATCAATAAAAGCCTGCTCACGCACAAATGAGTTTGCCCCATCTGCCCCAATGACTAATTTTGTCTTTAACTGACTGCCATCTGCAAGATGGATTATCCAACAACCAACGCCTTGTTCAACACGAACGACTTTCACCTCGGTACGATAGTCGTTTAATTGTTCCAGCATTTGTTGTTGAATGGCGAGATTTAATAAGCTGGGTTCAACCATTGAACCTAAACTATGTTCATCCGTCGGAAAATTTATGGATTCTTGACCAAAATTAATTTCTCCATAACCATTTTTATTCCAGACTTGCATCCCTGTATAAGGCATCTTTCGGGCAATTTTATCCCAAACATTCACAGTTTTAAGTAAATGAATGGTTGCTTGACTGAGTGCCAAAACTCGTGGATTCGCTTGGGCTAAAACTTTTTGCTCGTCTAAAATGGGTGCTGCGTCTAATACTGTTGCTTGAACACCGCCTTGCGCCAAAAGTAATGCGGTTAAACCGCCTACCAGACCGCCACCAATAACAATAACATCTAAAACATTTTGTTCTATCATGCTTTTAACCCCATTGCGTAATTGGCAACCAAGGGTTTTATTCCAGGGATGACATCAAATGCAACCAACCCTGTATTACGTAATAATTTTAAAACTGGATTCTGATTACTAAAGCCTCGTACAACCGAATCACAAAATTTGATGACCCGTTGTTGATCTGTTAAGCGAGCCTGTTCGTATGCCTTTAACATCTCAGGCTCACCTATATCTTCAGACTTAGCCATTTGTGCTGTGATATAACGTAGCAATACATCAGCATCACGCATGCATAGATTAAATCCTTGCCCTGCCACAGGGTGAATCGTATGTGCCGCATTTCCCATTAAGATCACACGTCCAACCGTCTGTTTATCTGCCAGTACTTGTGACAATGGGAAACTAAAACGTTTGCCTGTCTTTTGGAATTTACCTGCACGATCTCCATAGGTTTGCTGTAAGGCATCCAGAAAATGTTGATCATTCTCTTCCCCTAGCCACTCACCCTCTGTTCCTTTTTTTACCGGCCAAACAACTGAACGGCGGCATTCACCAGGCAAAGGTAATAATGCTAATGGACCTAAGTGGCTAAAGCGTTCAAAACCCACTTGCTGATGCGGTTTAGACGTTTGTACAGTGGTGACAATTGCAACTTGATCATAATCATGTACATCCACACCGACGCCTAAGGCTTGACGGCAAAAAGAGTCTCGACCATCTGCTGCAATCACCAATTTAGCTTTGATTGAATGACTATATTCTTCACCACGACTTGCTTCTATATAAACAAAGTCATTGTCTTGTTTTAAAGAGTTTACTTGCACACCATCAATCAACTCTATAAGAGGTTGTTGTCTTACCTGAGTAAGAAGTACCCGTCCAAGCCATGCATTTTCAATCACTTGCCCAAAGCTTTCGACTTTTTCTTGATCTGCTTTTAAACGGGCTTTACCGAAACTGCCTTGCTCTGTGATATGAACTTCAAGAATTGGGGTTGCATGCTCTTGTAAAGCATTCCACAAGCCGAGCTTTTGATAAATTTGTACAGTACGACGTGAAAGTGCTGTATTTCGAGCATCAAAACTTGAATGATAAGCTACAGCATTGTTGTCATCATAATTTGGGTATTTCACCGCTTCTAAGAGCTTTACCGCAATATTCGCTTTCGCCAACATGAGAGCCAAACTCAGCCCAACCATTCCACCGCCAACGATGATGACTTCTTGTTGCATGCTTTGATCCTTTCTATACGTGATTCAGCTTACTGAATACTTATGATCTTGATGAATTTTATCTTACATCAAGCGCGATTATTTTTATATTGAAATAGGAAATTGTTGCTATCATTTGTACTGAATCAATACGTTATTTTAAAAAAGACACATCACATCTAATCAAGAGCTAACAATGACGTTGTAAGAGTTTTAAATTTAGAAAAAAGCGCAATAATGTCAAAACATTGCGCTTGTTGAAGCCATTTCAATGCAATGGCTCAGTCGAACATCAATAATTAACATATTCAGTTGTGGAATGCCATCAAGGCTTCAATATCCTCAATCGTTTTCACAACATTCTTGGTCAACACCAAAGGACCGTGTTCGGTTGCCACGACATCGTCTTCAATTCGGATACCAATGCCACGCCATTTTTCCTCAACAGTTTCATCATCTGGCGCAATATATAGACCTGGCTCTACTGTAACCACCATGCCTTGCTCATAGGTTCGCCATTGACCATTGTCATCTTTATAAGCACCAACATCATGTACATCCATACCTAGCCAATGCCCAGTTCCATGCATATAGAACTGACGATAACTTTCAGATTCGATAATTTGATCAACATCACCTTGCATAATTCCAAGTTCAACCAAACCTTCAACCAGAATTCGTACTGCTACCGTATGCGGTTCTTTATAGGAGTTTCCAATTTGAATCGCTTCTATCGCTGCAATTTGTGCATCTAAAATAATTTGATACAAGGCTTTTTGTTCAGGGCTAAATTTGCCATTCACGGGAAAAGTCCGTGTGATATCTGAAGCATAACATTCATATTCACACGCCGCGTCAATCAACACCAGATCACCGTTTTTTAGCGACTGATTATTTTCTACATAATGTAAAATACAGCCATTTTTACCACCACCGACAATGCTGTTATAGGCAGGGACACAACCATGCTGACCGAAAATATAATTCAATTCAGCTTCTAAAGCATATTCCATCATTTCGGGACGAACTGTTTGCATGGCACGAGTATGCGCATCCGCACTAATATTTGCTGCGATTTGCATCAATTCAATTTCTTCAGCTGATTTATGCAAACGCATTTCATCTAAAATCTGATCAAGTTGCATAAGCTGTGTTGGCACGCCGAAACCACGACTGGATTCTTGTGCTTTGGAAATCCAATGCGTTATTTTGGCATCGAACTCTGCTCGTTGACCAATCCGATAGAATAGTTTTTCTTTATTGAGGATTTTGGCAATAATCTCTTCATCAAGCAGATCTATGGCATATGCTTCATCTGCTTCATAGTCATCAATTGCTCCATCAATTCCTGCTCGATAACCATTCCAAATTTCCATTTCACGGTTTCGCTCACGGCAAAATAGACTATAAATATACGTTTCACCAGTTTCATCTGTTTCGAACACTGCTACTGCTTGAGGTTCGGCAAAACCTGTAAGATAAAAGAAACTACTGTCTGCGCGAAATTTATAGTCAGCATCTCTATTTCGCATGACTTCCGGACTAGTGGCGATAATTGCAATACTATTGGGACCCATTTGTTCAGCGAGGCGGTCACGACGTTCCTGAAAATCTGCTTGACTTAATTTCATTCTCTATTCAGCTTGTCTTTCAGTTCATTAAATCAATTGGTGAATGTTTAAATTACAGTTTGATGGGGTAAGATGTAAATACGAATACAACAATATTTATCCATTTATTTTAAAAACAAAATCAGCAGTATTCTATGAGATTGATTGATCGATCCTTATCAATATCCTTAAAATGACTTGGTTTGGTGATCAAAATATATCCGCATATCATGAAAAAAATGGCTGATTGTGGTCTCTAAATTTTAGAGATTTATACAATCAACCATTTCATTAAAACTTAGCAGTGCTTCATCTTGAACAAAAAATTTAACTTGGACGGTGTGGTGTAAACATTTCGACCACATTGTTACTTTCAGATGAGTCTATAGCTTGCTTCATTTTGCTATGGAAATTTTGCAACAAAGGGCTTTCTGAAACTGGTACTTTTTTGCGCCCTACAGATAGGGATACTGGAATCAAGCGAACAAACTCGTATAACTCTTCATAGCTTGCTTCACCCTCTTCATCATCATCTGATTCATCAAACTCAACAGATGCCACATCTTGTAAACTTTCAATTAACTCTTGTTCGTCTGAACGAATGTGACCTGAAGCCAAACCAAAACCTAAAACTACACCAGCACACCAGTCAGCCAAAGCTTGAACACGCTCCGATAAAGTATGTTCATCATCTGGAAGCATCGGAAGATAGTCTAAATCATCTTCAGCAAGCGCATGTGACACATCTTCGGTTTCATCTGAGAGTACAGCCAATGCTTCATCGTCTAATTTTGGTACATCCAACGTCGATAAAATTTGTAACCATTCATCTCGGGTTGGTACTTCGGTAACACAAACTATACCTGTTAATAAGCCATGTAACTCACTCGGGCTTGAAATTTCCTCAATCCCTTTAAAATTTTGGTTCCAATCTGACCAACCTGAAATATCGTCTTGCATTCGCTTATCCAATCTCTATACTTCTGTATATATTACCTTTGATTGCAAATCTGTGCGACCCGTTATGTTAGAACAATTACAGCGTCTACAAACGCATATTGGTGTTTTAAAAACACGAATCGAGACTGTTGAGAAAGAAAATGCATCGCTGTTAAAAGAAAAAGATAACAGTGAAGAGCAAGCTCACGCTCAAATCAGCCATAAAAACAGTATTATTACCCAAAAACAAGATGAAATTGATTCGCTCACTGAACAGCTTGCTCAGTTGCAAAATCAATTTCAACAGCTCAACACTGATGCCTCATCTTTAGCTGAACGCTATAGCCGTTTAGAAAAAAGCTGTACAGATTTAAAAAATCGTTTTCAGGAAATTTTAGCCGAACGCAATGAATTACGCGTGGTTAAAGAGAAAATGGCAAATGAACAGCGCCATCATTTGCAGGACATTAAAAACCTGCAAGATGAGCGTGAACGTTTAATCCAAAAAAATGAACATGCAAAGACCAAAGTTGAAGCGATTATTCAACGTCTTTCTATTTTAGGGACTGAACAAGATCATCATGCGCAAGAGATTCAACAACTTGCTCATCCTTCAGAATCTAATGAGGAAGTATAATTATGTCTGAACATGTTACCGTAGAATTGCGTTTAATCGAACAGACTTTCCGTCTAGGTACGACTACAGAAAAAAGGCATGAGTTAGAACGTGCTGGTCAGCTATTAAATGATAAGTTTCAAGAGTTCCGTCGCAAAGCACCCAACGTTGAACATAATAAGTTGGTGATTATGGTGGCGTTAGAGTTAATGCAAGAAGTTTTGAGCATGAATAAAACGTTACAAGAATACGCACAATGTGAACGTTTATTAGAAGCTATGCTCGAAGATGTTGAAAAAGCGGGCTAAACCGCTTTTTTTTCGTGCAGTTGATTTCATTTTTTTATCTATATTTATAATTTGTGACCTTTGATGATTTGCCACAAACGTCAGATTATGTATACTTAATACAACTCTGGGGTGTTCGCCAGTACGTCTATTCCCCTGCCGATACTTAAACTTATGGATGTGTTCTGTATATTTTGAGTGTATGCCCACCGCGAGTGGGAAACCCAGTAAGTGTACGTCACGTCCACCTTGAACTCATCGGGTTCAGGGTAACGACCATGCAGCGGCATCACCGGAGTACTTATTTTTATTATAAAAATTTAATGTTTAAAATTCATTCTAGTTCTCTGACGATTCTCTTTATACTGTATCCTCTTAAAATTTTCATGTTTTGATTTATATGGTCATTTCAATTGTATGATCCGCATAATCCTTACACTTATAACTCAACATCACATTAGGTTCTCAATTTAAGACCTGATACTTCATAAATACGTTCATTCAAACACAACACAGATCAACTTCATATTTTGACTTGAAAAACTTGATATTTTGCTAAAGCTTGATTGTGTCTATTTATGATTTAGCGCTTCATAGCAAAGATAGCCTGTTACACCACCACCCCCATCTTTCGGGTGCTGGATACCATCCATAACTGGAACTTTTTCAAAATCAAACGGTGAGACTCCAACGATACAGGAAACATTCACTCCAAACTGCTTAGGATTGGAGCGACGTTGATGAAAAGTATAAATTCCACAAACTGAACAAAAATAATGTGCTGCTTGTTTTGTGTTAAATCTATACTCTGTTAATTCATTATGACCCTCATAAACATTTATTCCTGAAAGTGGAGCAGACACGGCTACAGCTCCCCTCATACGACAAAATGAACAATTACAACGTCGTATTGTCTCAAAATTATCTGACAACTCTACGGTGAATTTCACTGCCCCACAGTGGCATTGCGCATTTAAAGTCATATTCATTCAGTTATTAAAGTCATGTTTATTATATCTAAAATAAGCAATAACACTGAGAAAAAGCAAAATATTTCACTAATATTAGATAAAGAATCAATATTAATTTTCTTTATGGTTTTTCTTCAAATCTGGTCTTACCATGTAAATATTATTCTGCAATTCAAAAATATGACTTAAAGCCTTTGCTATAAATAAAATATTTTCTCTATGATCTAAATCAGGGACTTCTTGTATTCTTTTAGGAATACTATCCAGTTTCATGGCAATCTCGTATAAATCTGAATAAATAGTTTCTAAGGTGCTCATTTATAGTCTCTTACAGGAATTTTGGCTCATGCCCCTACAGGTCATTAAAAGTCTTTTTTAATCATTGATTTTATCTTTATAAAATCACAAAAAGGGCAACCAGTAAACTCACACATTTCTTGAATATTGATACTGCATAGACAAATCTAATCATCTGAAATATTGCTATAGTATTTATCCGAATGACAAGAGTAGATGGATATAATGTTAATTCGCCTCGCCAGTGAAGCCGATCTCAAATATTTAATAGCGATTGATAGTGTTGCCTTACATGAGGCACAACGGGTATTACAAATTCACGCTTGGTGTGCTCAAAGTACATGTTTTCTTGCCGAAAAGGATGGCGAAATCATGGGTTATGGTGTTTTAAATTACCATTTCTTTGGATGTGGCTTTATTGAAATGTTAATGGTTGGAGAGCATTATCGACGTAATGGCATCGGACTTGCCTTACTGAATGGCTTGAAGTCAAAATGCCTACATCCAAAACTTTTCACCACCACCAATCGTTCTAATTTGCCAATGCAACGTTTGTTACGCACTTCTGGATTTATAGAAAGTGGTCAAATTGAAAATCTTGATGAGGATGATCCAGAATTAGTATTTTTTATTCCAATCCCCCAATAAGTTAGTTTTAAGCAGTCGCATTTCTAACTTTTAGGGCAATCCATCACTACTGCTTTCAGATTGAAAGATGGAACGATAGCTCGATATGATTTAATCAATGAAGACTACATTTATATATCAAATCATAAAGTAAAAATTGGTCATTTAGTTCTTGGGCTAATTGTTAGAATCAAATTGTGATTATTTACCACTTTTTAATGTTTGTAATAAGAAAATTAATTTCAAACAATATCAATGACAAATAAAAAAATACCCACTTGATGGAGTAAAGTGGGCGATAAAAACTGCGTATATAGTTGAAGCACAACCTTCAGCACTATGATTTGAATATGGCAAAGAAAACTTTAAAATTCAAGTTTATTTTTTACCCATTGGTAAATTTTTACGATCATTAAGTAACCAAAATGTAATTTAAAAAAATGATGATTAATACTTGGTTTACGTGTAAAAATAAAGTTTTGTTATTTCAATCGCTTGTAATTCCAATAGCTTATCAGTAACCCAAAACACATCATCTTTTCAATACGTTTAGATCCAACAAGATATAAGTAGCCCATTTTCAATGAAACCCTATGGGCTACTCATGAGAGATACTAAGTGTTCAACATCCAGACTTCAACTTTAGAATTTTTGAGAAATACTGAACTTATAATCGCGCCCTGTACCCGTCATATATTCACCTAAATACATTTTATAGTCTCGATTAAACAAATTATCTATAGAGAAATTAAGTGTTGGTCCTTTCTCACCCACAGGTTGCCAATCTGCATATACGCCATGAAGCGAGTAGCCTTTGGTTTTAGGTAAAGAAAAAGAAGATGCAGCAATTGATTTATCATTATCAGATAAACTTCTGTCTTGAGCCGCAACAAAAATTCCTCTCCATCCCATGGTTAAGTGATGCTCAGGCACATTTACCCCTAAAGTTGCTGTGGCTTTTTTAGGTGGGATATCAACCATCCATGTTTTTTGGTCAAACCATGGATTCACAGGTGAATTATCACGTTGCCCACGAATATATGAATAAGTTAAACCAGCAAACCAAGTCGGTTGATTGTAGAAAACTTCAGCTTCATAGGCTTTAATGGTGTAATCGGTAACGTTTCGATAGAAACCATGATTGTAATTACCATTGCAGTCTTTAACACTGCCCTCAC
This sequence comes from Acinetobacter sp. Tol 5, assembly GCF_019702905.1. Lineage (NCBI taxonomy): Bacteria > Pseudomonadati > Pseudomonadota > Gammaproteobacteria > Moraxellales > Moraxellaceae > Acinetobacter > Acinetobacter sp. Tol 5. Next base: position 3,311,671 of record NZ_AP024708.1, read on the forward strand.
CTGTACTTGCATTATTTTCTGCTTGGGCTTGGCAAAAGGTTGAACGGTTTCTAAATATTTCGTCAGCACCACGATTACGATGATAGGTCAATCGTACTTGCAGATGATCATCTGTACTGAACAAATCATCAAAATTCATTTCATTACCGATACGTATCGCCAGCATTTTTTCAGGAAGCAGATAACGACTGGTCGATGGAACAGTGGTTGCCGCTGATTGCACATAATACTGCTCATCAACACGAGGAGCACGCCATGTCTTACTCACATTGGCAAACCATGTCATGTAGTCTGTTTGCTTCCAAGACATTGCCAAACGAGGTGACCAACCTGTATAGGTTTTACTTGAGTAATCATGTCCTGCGCTAGGATCATTATAGCGTGATGCTCGATTGGGTTTTCCTGTGTTTTCAATATGATCGTAACGTAACGATGGTGTGATAATGATATTATTGAACTGATATTGATCTTCAACAAATGCGCTCAACATTTGCTGATCGCCTGCTGGCATATAATTGGGTTCATAATAGCCAAAATTATAATCAGGCTTGGTCACATTGGTTTTATCAAAAATCAGGGAATTTTGTTCCATCTTTTGATATTGCGTACCGACTTTTAACTTATGAGTACCATATTTAGTTTCTATATCACTGATATTACTGAGTTTGAATGCTGTATTGGTATAGGTTACCCAACTTTCATTGCCTAAAAGTGCTGCTGAACCATTTACGCTTGGTAGTCTTTGGTCATGCTGATAGGTTTTTGAATATGAAACAACCCCTTTGAGATTCAAATATGGATTGTCTGCTGGATTAAACTCATAATTTGCTGAATAACTGGTATCTTCCTGATCACGATAAACCAAGCGTCGTTTCCATGCTTCATCATAGCCATATTTTGCAATATCTGCCTATGTAGGCACAGCATCCTGATCACGCATGGCAGCAAATGGCTCCCAACCCTCATGTCCGCTGCGCATAGCATTGAGAGAGATTTTATGTCCATCCGCAGGATAAAAATTAAGTTTTGCTAAGTAGGTCTCTTGCTCTTGGGCAGAGTATAAAAATGTACTGCCATCTGGACGTTTAACATTACCACTGTCCCGATTGGTATAATAAAACAGACCATCTACTACGCCATTATCAGCTTTACCATATACCGCACCTGTGTAGGTATTTTGGCGATTATTTGAATATCGAGAATACTTTAAAAATGCCCCTACATTTTTATCTTTATCTAACAAATCTGTCGCATCTTTGGTTTCTAAAGTAACCTTCCCACCAAAACCACCATTTCCAACTTCAACATTATGCGGACCTTTATCTACAGTGATTTTCTTTAAAATTTCAGGTTCTATAAATACCGATCCCTGACGATATTTATCAAAACTTTTTACAGAATCATCTAAAGTAATCGGAACATCTGCTACCCCACCCATACCCAGAATATTGATCGTTTGACCACCGGGGCGAGGAGATCCAGCAGACCCAACACTTGGCATGTTATCTAAGAGTTGTGCCACATTATTGGCCTGATAACGATCAATTGCTTTTTGGTTTAAAACACTTTGTCCAAACTTAATTGTATCTTTTTGAACGGCTTCTACCACAATCGGCGTCATTTGATAAATTTGATTTTGCCCATTCTGATTTGAAGGCAGATTTTTGTCTAAACTCACTTTTTCATGGTTCATTACAGGGGCACTTTCAACACTGGACTTTTCCGTTAATACATAGCCAGCTGAGGTTTTTTGGATTTGAAAGGGTGTATTTTGAACCAGCATTGTAAATATCTGGTCTAAGGTATATTTACCTTTGATACTTTTAACCTGATAACGATTGGTTTTGTTGGAATCAAGTAATAATGAGACATTGGCTTGTTGCGCCAAACTGTTTAAAGCTTGGGTGAGTGAACCACGCTGCACTTGATAGAAAGTCGTGGGCACAGCAGTTTCTGCGTAAATTTGTGTACTGACGACTCCCATAGACAAGGCTATGGCAGCGGTCAATGCGAGCGGTTTTATGGCATTTCGATATAAAGACTGGGACATTTTGAAGCCACCTAAAGTCAAATGATAATCATTCACTTCATTCAGTTAAAAAAATATGTGTTCTAACTTATATGACGAAGACCACCCAAAAAAACCGCAATGAATGGTCATTTTTTTAGAGCATACTGTTTAAACGTTTTATCACTCTGCACTTATTACAATCACATGTTGCCCTATTTTTTTGATTTTTAAAGGATACTGTGTTGCCAAGAGTGCAAGCGTCTGTTCCAAATCTTGTTGAGTATTAATCACACCGCTCACTTTGTATTGCGCTAAAGTTGCTTGGTTAAATAATAAATATTGGTGATGATAGCGCCCTAAACGGCTGAGTAAATCTGACAGTGGTAAATCATTTGCCAAGATTTGCTGTTTCTGCCAAACGAATTCTGTTGATGCAGTATCTATTTTAGTTATCTGGCTTAAACCTTGTGAATCCGCTGTAATATTTTCACCTTGCTGAACCACTTTAGACAAAGGAGCTGCCTGCAAAGCCGTCGCTTCGACTTTAGAATGCAGCATATTCAATACACTGCGCTTTGGATATTGATTCACAATAAAGCGAGTTCCTAATGCCTTATAATCTGCTTGTGGCGTATGGATAATCAGTGGTCTATTTGGATCTTTGGCAACATCGATATAAATGTCACCCTGAACTAAGTCAATTTGGCGTTTATCTGCTTTGAAATCCAATTTAATTGCAGATCGTGCCCCCAAAGATACTTTTGAGCCATCCTCCAAAGTGAATGACTGCATTTCACCTGTATCTGTTTTTAAATCAGCCGTATAGTAAGAGAATATTGTTGAGTGATAAGCAAAATAGGTTGCGCTTCCTATACTTAAACAAAGTACAAAAACTTTGGTAAATAATTTCTGGATTTCCGTTTTACTCTGCTGACTGATTTGCATAGAGTGATGAACATTCTGACTGGAAATACCATGTGTCATCGAAAGCTGTTGCATCGTTTCAGAAAAACTCAGCATTTCATCTAATTGATCCTGATATTCAGGATATTGATTGCGCCAAAGATCAAATTCAATCTGAGCCTGACGGCGCTCCTCTTGATCATCCGCATTTAAGCGAACAATCCACAGCGCCATATCTTTACGCAACTGTTTAGCGTTCATCTTGCTCCAGCTCAAGCAGATTATTTTTCGCTTCGTAACATAGTTGTAGACATTCAGCTAAATACAATTGCGTACTACGCAATGACCGACCAATCTCTAAGGCAACCTCACTTTGACTATAACCTTCAAAGTAATACATGATAAAAGCCTTACGCATCAGTGAGGTGGTATTTTGTAGCGCAACCGTCAAAAAGTCTAAAATTAACACTGCTTCTTCGATTTGATTGGATGACAGCAAGCTTTCTTGTTCATCTACGTGTTGCTTTAGGGTCTCTAAATAATTTTGCTCTAAGATATAACGACGGTGCTTATCAATAAGCAAATGTTTAGCCACATTGACCAAATAGGCTCGAGGTTCTTGAATGGAAAATAGCTGTTTGGTTTGCAACAGTTTTACAAAAGTATCTTGAACCAAATCAGCTGCGCTAAATGGATACTTGATCCTTAAGCTTAGCCACTGACGAAGCCAATCATGATGATCCAGATACATTTCTTGCAGTAACTGCTGACGTGATTGAGTTGTGGGAGTCTGAATCATAAAATGTAGTGCGCAAATACAAACAATAATAATTATCGTTTACATAAAGACTTTTGTAAATGCTCTATTCGACAACTTTTTGTCCTTTATTGAATGGACTTTTTCTAGAAATTAATTGATAATGATTATCAATTGCATTATTTAAAATTTGGTGAATATTGTGGAACAGCCTACTCTAGCAACAGAAGCCATCCGAGCATTTTTCACACTACAATGCTGTTGGCTAAATAATGAAGAAATTTATCTTGAAAAAGGTTGTTTACATTGTGGTTCTGCAGCCACCTATTTAATCTACTTTACCAATACGCCGATTCAAAACTTATTGTTGAATTTTATTAAAAAATACAATTGTCATCATAGCCGTAAATTGGACTTACTTGATCTGTTAGATTTTGAAGAACAATACAATGATTTCCTACAAATCTTAGAAAATGCCGTTAACAGTTACGCTTGCCAATATCAAAATCGTCCAAGAGCACTTGCCTTTGAACAGGTTGATTCTATTTTTGAGCGAGAAGCTGCCGTTGCATGTTAAAGCGCTATATATTAAACCTTTGTAAGCCAAATCAATACACGACTTAATTCTCAAAGCTTCAACGATGACTTAAATCATTGAAGCTTATAACCACGCCCTGCTCTCATTGATCAATTAAAAAATCAAGCATCATAAATCATATTGGAAGCGCCCTATTCTCAAAGAACAAGGCGCAGATGATCAGTTGATTTCTGTTGAAATGCTGCATGATTAAGATAGCGAAAACAATACTTCTCAATCCGGTTAATCAAGCCGATTAGATTTTTATATTTACACCGACTTGAAAACCACGTCCAGGAAGCGGTGCAATATATTTTAACGGCGAGTTTTGTGGTCTTGCATCTTCATTCAATAAATTCGATCCATTTAAAAATACGTCCATACTGGTTTTTTGTAGTTTGAAGTGTTTTTGAATTTGAAAATCCATCATGTTATATGCTGGCAATGGTACTTCTTCAGACACGCTTTTTCCCAAATATTGAGGCTTATCATAATAGATACTGGATAATCTCGCAGACCAATCATTTTGTGCCCATTCAACACTCATGCCATAACGGTTGGTTGGCATATTGGGTAAATAGTTTCCGTCATTAAACAGACTAAACTGATTCGGATGAAGGTTCTTATTTTTAACAAAATCGGCAAATGCGGATACCACAACTGAGCCATAGGCATTTAATTCAACTTTTTGTTTTAAATCAACTTCAAACCCTGTGATTTCAGCATCTGTCTGTGTCCAATATTTAAGCGGTAAACGGTTTTGAGTCTGCACACCTGAATGGGTTAAGTATAAGTAATTGTCATATTTCATTTTATAAACAGTGGCAGTTAAATTAAAATTTTGATAATTCAATAATCCTGTCAATTCTAGATTTTTCGACTTTTCTGCTTTGAGCTTTTGATTTCCTTCCTCTTGCATCATGGTAGAGTAGTGCGCATTACTCGCATAAAGCTCATTGATTTCAGGCGCTCGATCTGAAACCGAATAGCGTAATTTTAAGCCCAATAAATCATTATATTTGAAATAAGACCCAAAGCTATAACTGTCTAAATCAAATTCAGTATCCTTTAACTTAGTATTTGGTGAGTTTCTTGCTGTTTTAAAATCACTCGCTTGAATTTTGTGTTCTACTTTTTCATTACGGTAACCTGCATCTAATTCTAGCCAGTCAAAGTCTAATTTTTCCTTAATAAATACAGCTTGTGTTCGAGTATCAACATGAGGTAAATAGCGTAATTTCCCTTGCCCTTCAACTTTACGATCTATTTGATTTAGACCAACAAAACTACTCCAAAATTCGGTTGGTCGATGTTTAAGTAATAATTCTGCTTGTTGTGTATCAAATTGATAACGATTGGCCATCCCAGTACCCAGATACTCAGCAGAGGTATTGACTGTTTTACTGGCATTAAACTGAATTTGATTGAGCAACAATGGGCTAAAGTTAAGTTCACTGGCAAGTGAATATCTTCGTTGATCCGTTTTAACCCCTACTGGAACGCTTTCACTGGTCGATTGAAAGGATTTATTTTCAAGAGAAAATCCCGGAACACCGTATTCACTTTTCTTCGAATCAGCACTGAGTCCGATATATCCTCGATCAAGAAAATATGTTGTGCCTACAGCAAAATGCTGATTATCTAAGTAACTGTTTCCAAGCTTACCGCTATAGTTCGGGGTAACGTCCTTATTAATTTTATTTTCCGTAAACTGTTTGCTATTCGGAACATAATTTGGATTTACAGGATTGGTATAAGTTTTCCCACTCCATACAGATGTTGGCTTGTCTGTATAAAAAGAAAATGTACCATCTGCCCAATCTGGATTTTCTGTCATGAATTGGTCAATATATGGCTGTGATGCCGTGTTATACACCTGTTGAATTCGTGCTTCTTTTTGGCAAGCATCAGCTAAACCTGTATTCACTCCACCTGTTGCAGGAAATAGTGCGCTATTACAGACTTTTGCTTTACCGTTACCCGGAATTTTATATGCCGCAATCTCTTGCGTCGAAAATAAGAAATTGGTCGAAAAATTCTTTTGGTTATTTAAATTTAATTTAAAGCCCTTTGCATCAAAATCATTCCAGCCCTTTTTAGCGACAAGTTCCAGTTCAGTTTTTTTTTCAGGAAGCACTTGATCAATGATTCCTGTATCAATGTCCACACTCCCACCAATAGCATTCCCGCCATAACGCACCGTATCAGAGGATTTATTGACCGTAATTGATTGGCTAAACAATGGATCAAATGGAATATTAATATTGCCACTGATTGCATTCATTCCATAAAGCGATTGACCATTTTCTAAAATCTGTACTCGATTGCCGCCTAAACTACGGATGACTGGTGCACCAGCATTTGGACCAAAAGCACTACTTTGCACTCCTGAAACTTGCTTTAAGGCATCTCCTAAAGTTTTATTGTCCGCATTTTTATTTTTTACAACCACAAGATCTTGTTTAAAAATGTCTTTTTCTGCATCTACTCGAATGATGGGTAAAACATTGAGCTCTTTATTATCCACCGCATAGGCAGGAAAGATCGGTAAAGAAATTGCAATGGCTAAACTATGACGACGCACGATGATATATCCAGATTGTAATTTATTGTTATGTTATAACATCACATTTAACTATTCAACGACAATAATCTTAATGATTTATCCAACAAACAGCATTGTGATAAAAAAATTTGAATAAGCCTTTGATCTAACTTAATAATTTAAACAATTGATGCTATCTATGAACAAATTTCTTTGTTCTGAAATGCTGCATCATTGATCTGATACTTATATTGATGAATTAAAGATGATTTTTATGAGCTTAAGTTAAAATATAAGTTTAAAAACGATGTTCTAACTTTAAGCTGATATTATGTTTATCATAGGAATACAACCACTCTACATTACTGTTATTTTGATTATATTGATAAGTAAGATTCGGTGTTAAACCGTAAAAAGCCCAACGTGGCGCACTTAAAATCAAGGTATAGTTTTGTTCAAAATCATGTCGCCTAGCCTCCAATGCAGGCGTAAATTTATCAAATTGACGCCAACGAAAAGAACTAAATAAATTGGTGTTAAAGCCTGCGGTAAAATTTTTGGACAGCCCTAAACGTATGCCTTGTTGTTGATATGCTGTGAAATATTGCTCTTGGGTATTATGGTCAACGAAATCCAGTCCACCAAATAAGGTCCAGTTTTTTGGTAAAATTTTCCAAAAAGTTGAATAGACTGAATATTCCGTGCCATTCTGCCCCTTATACTGAGAATAGTTCATATCATTCATTTCAGCTTCTAACTTGACGGCTTTATCGTTGGAAATAAAACGCATCCACTCGCCTTTTAACCCATAAGCACTGTAAAGTGGATCATGTGCATAGTATTTATGTTCAAATACAGGAGCAACCAAGACTTGATTACGTTCATTATAAAAACTATAACCCGCATTTAAATTAAAAGTTAATTCATTATAATCTGTCTGTTCTGGGTAAACTTGACCATAGAATAATCCACGTAAAGCAATACCATGCTGTCCAGAAAGTGACCAACGCTTGGTTAACGTGGCTTCATAATCCAGACCTTGCGCACTGATCGCATCTGGTGTACCTCGCTTTAATTGTTCGACAGGCACGACTTCCTTCGTCTCTGGGTCAATACCGTAATAGGTCACAATGTCGTATTTATTTGAAGCGTTATTGATATTACTGGCATAACGTGAACCAAAAGCTAAGGAACCTTGCCATGCATCACGTTGTTTAAGTCCTTTAAGATACATCTCTACAGTTTGAAGAATACCTTGAGCAGCAGGATCGGTAGACATGCTCAATTGAGATTGAATCTGCTGAAATAACTGTAGTCCTTGCTGATTTTTTTGTTGTTCGGTGTAGACACGTGCCAGCTCAAGCTGTGTCATTAAATTATTGGATTGAATCTTTAGACTGTGTTGTAGTTTACTTTCAGCCAAGCTTAAATTTCCCTGTGTTCGTGCCATGACGCCTTCAGCGAATTCAGTCAAAGCCTGATCATAATTTGGAAATTTTTTATATTTTTCTAAATAACGTACAGCGACTTGCCATTGTTTTTGCATCACCGCCAAATAAAGCGCATAAGCAACTTCTGCGGGTTCATCCTTCACCATATATTCCTGACCTTGTATGATCAGATTCGGTAATGCTTGGTCTTTTTTGGGATCATCTGATTTGAGTAGTTTCTTATCATTTTGATATTGCTGCTGACTAATTTCCTGATTTAACCTGATACTGGTATCATCTGCTGCATAGACAGATTCTCCACACAGTACCACAACGCCAAGCAATACTATTTTTTTCATTGATCACCCTATAAAATAAAAAAAAGAAAGACTTACCGAAGCAAGCCTTTCTTATTCAAATCATTATTTCTTACCGCCGAATGCAACATCATATGTATTGTTACCTACAAATGTTGCAATGCCTGCTAAGCTGCTTTGGCTATTATAAAACTGACCTGAAACATCACCACCAGAAGGTCCACCTGTCCAAGATGCATTTGAACCACTAATCGTAGCGTCATTATTAATTGTTGCAGTACCTAAATTAAAGGTACGTGAACTATCGCTCAATGAACCAGTTAACTGTTTGGTTGCAAAGTTTGCAGTAAACGTACCTGACAACAAATTAGAGCCATTATAATTATTGACACCTTGAACGCTATAATTTGCAGTACCTGTAGACGGTACGCTGGTATCCGCATCTTTACCATTGTAATAAACAGTATGTGTTGTTGGATCAACTGTACCTAGACGGTTTCCACTGGCATCTTTGGCTTCGGCATTCCACTCACCAAACCAAACGTCTTGCGTAGGCACTTGTTTATAGTTGGCATAACCGATAGCAGCATGTGTTGGCGGAAGACCTGGTAAATACGGGTTCAAACGCACTACCCCATTGCCATCTGCATAACCGTTAAAACCCGAGAATGCAACAACTGCGCCGTTATAAAAGTCTTTGATTCCGAAACCTACACCCGAGTTTGGATGAGTTGGTCCAAGTGAACCTGTAGCTGCGACCTCGATTTTACTAACATCACTCGACTCACCGACTATAGCTGCCTGAGCAGCACCGACTAAACCAATAGATAGTAAAACAGCCAGTGAGATAGATTGAAGTTTCATTTTAAATTCCTCGTTATGAGTTTAAAGTTTTACCATTAAGAATAAAAATAAAAAACTTAATGATTATCATTTAAAATAAAACATGTGCTGCACTGATTTTAATTTTTCAATTTAAGTGTAAAATCAAGGAGTACCTGTCTTATTTTCCACACATTTATTGCACACCACGTGCAATAAATTCGGTTAATTACCTTTAAGTTCCTTAAAACTTATGGGTAATGCTTAGCTTAAATGTTCGACCAGGTGCTGCGATTGCCGAACGGGTTAAAGGATCAATATAAAATTCGTCAGTGAGATTAGTTCCCACCAATTCAAATAAAGTGTCCTGCTTCAGTCGATAATTGATATAAGCATCTAAAATGGTCATTGAGTTCCAAGCCAAAGGGGTATTGGCGTAATAACTCATCTCTATCCCGTTATAGTTTTTCGTTTCAGGATTTTCATATTTTTGGTAATAACTCGCTCGTGTACCCAATTCCAATTTCTGATCAAAGAAACGTCCTCCAAGCGTCAAATTTACTGAATATTTGGGAATTGCCATACTGACCAAATATCCCCCTACAAATCCATCATCGACACAGCGATTTACTGAGAACTGCTTATTTGCCCCCAAAATCATTGCTGAATTTTCATCACATACTTTATTCTTAAAACGGTAATTGGCACTCAAATCCGTAAAGAAACGTCCATTGTCAAAGCGACTTTGTAGTTCCAGTCCTTCTGTAGTGAGACTATCGACATTACTAAATGCCAAAGTTGGACTACGCTCAATCGCATTCTTGGTTTTGTTATAGTAATAAGCCAATTTAATATCGGCATAACTGCTGTTTTTAAAAAACTCTGAAAGATTATGGACATAGGCGAGTTCATAGTTCGATGCATGTTCAGGTTCTAACTTATAACCACTTAAAGTTCCAGAAAAACCAAGCGTACTTTCAAACATACTTGGCATTCTATATGCTTCGCTATAGCGCAAATACATTCGACTATTCGAGTTAAAGTTAACCGTTGCTGAAGCCGTCGGTGTCCAACCACTATCTTTGCTTTTTTGCACACCTGTTTGGGTTAAGTCAATATCTTCATAAGCACCTTGAGTGCCGCTCGCATAATATCCATAATCCCGCCCCTCCACTAAAGTCCCATTTAAAAAGGGATTATTGGCAATGGTTAATTTTCCACGACTATCCTTTTGATAGTTAATCGTATTACGTTGAGTATATATATACCTTTTTAATTCTTTTTGCTTATATTCTTCCGTCCAGCCCTGAGCCAAAGCGGATGCATCTAATGTATTTCTTATTTGTTGTTCTCGTTCTGGGGTCATATTTGCTTTTTTGGTAAAATAAATCATGCTTAATGCAGTGGCTTTTTTAATCAGGTTAAACTGGGGATCACCTGCATTGACCCGTTCATTAAGAAAATCATCAAAGGCCCAATAGTTTTGATATCTTGCACCTGCATTTAGCGTCAGCCATGATACAGGCTGATAGTCAAAGTTAAAATTAAACTCTTTTTCTTCTCGACGTCCTGCTCTCGGTACCATTCGATAACCTGAATTCGTTCCGTTAATATTTGGGTCTTTATAAATATCATCTGAACTGAGCTTTTCTTTTTGAAAACTTCCACCAACAGTCAAGCCAAGACTAGACAGTAATTTAAACTTATTGCTCAAGGTTATTCCTTGGCGAGTATTGTCTGAGTTTGCGACGGCACTGTTCACAAAGATGCCCAAGTTCTCATTGGTATCATTGGGAAATCCACCAGAACTATAGGTATTGCTTTTGGTATCAGTTCGCCAAATATTGCTGTAAAAATCAACCAAATTATTGTTTTGAGGCTGATATTTGTATTCCATATTATAGGCTTTGGAGTCAATATGACTTAAAGGCCACTGTGGTACGCCTGTTTTGTTTTTTACCAATGCCTCCCAAGCAATTCTCGAGGGCAGTATTTCTCCGTTGGTGATTGAAGTGTCCCGATAACCGAACTCTAAACGCTGTTCATCAGTCGGCTTCCATGTTGCTTTCAACAAATAAGATTCTGTTTCCAGAGATGTATTCGGAACTTCTGTACCTCCCGGATAAATTTTGGCAAGATAAGGAACATAGTTATAACGTTCCTGCGATGGTTTATTATAATATTCACTGCCATTTTTTCCGGCAAAATGATTGCCCTTATTCCGATAAGCATAAGCAGCCAATACTTCAAAGTTATCAGTACGCCCCGCCAAAGCGATACGAGTCGCAACATCATCACCTGAGTATATATTGTTCTCTTTATTCTGGCGTGCCATCTTAAATAAAGACGGATCATAATAAGGTTCGAATATTGGCTTACCTTGCCAGTTCGTTGCTACTGGCGGATAGTTGGGATTATCATAAATACTTTGACCTGTGAGTAATTGCGGTTCTCTAGGTTTCACTGCATTACTGCTGGTTTCTACTTTTATTTCTCCACCAAAATTTTTACCTTCTTTTAAAACATCATCTACAGCCAAAGTATGAATAACGACAGCACCGCCGACACCTGTGTTTACATTGCGGGTGATGGAAGGTCCTTTGATGACTTGTAGCCCACCGATTAAATTCGGATCGATATAACTACGGTTATTTGCACCGTTATAACCGCGCCATACTGTTAGTGCTTGCTCTGTCCCATCAATAAGCACTGGCACTCGTCCCGGTCCTTGAACGCCACGTATGCTTGGATCTAAAGCACCACTATTTCGAGCATCCCCACTGTATACTCCGACCATTCCCTTAAATAAGTCTGCTGGCTGAGCGCCTTTATATCGTTCTATTTGCTCTTTGCTGGCGTAGACGCTAGAAATATCTTGGTCATAAACATCATTCTGCCCTTTTGTATCTCGACTAACTGTGCCAAAAACAGTCATTGGGCTAAGTTGCACCGCATTTTCATATTCGGTGGCTGTTGATTGAGTGGTTGCTGCTGCGGTTTTGAGTTCAGCTTGAGTCACTTGCTTGAGCATATAGCCACTGCCCACTTTTGCTGCAACAAATTCAGTGGGTGCTAAAATACGCTGGAAACCACTTTCCACATCATATTGCCCAGTCAAACCAGAACTGGATTTTCCTTTTAATAAATTGGCATCTATGGCAATCGTGGTACCTGCTTGTTCAGCAAAAGTATTTAAAACACTGGCAAGTGAACCTGCTGGGATATGATAAGAACGTGATTCCAAAGTTTGCGCAGAGACGCTTTGCGCCAGCCCCATTGCACCAATCCCCACACAAGCAACATGAATAGCAAATGCCAATGATGAAACTCGAAAAGAAGATTTTGTTTGCTTTTTATCCCAAGCAGCTTTGCTCATTTTACGCCCCAGTAAATGTAAATAAGAATCATTCAACATACATAATTAAATGAATCCTAATCTTTGCTTCTACTTAATATGACGCACGAGAAATAAAAAAGTGGAACCTAGAATTAAAAATTTTTTTAAATGAAACTTGAACGGGTCTAAGACTTATGACGAAACGGAGCTTTGGGAAGCTTTCTAAATCTGATTGATCTTGATCAGGCAAGAAACTTTTGTCTTTAACCTGAGTTCGATAAAATTCTTGATAAAATATGAAACTTAAAAAAAGTCAGCCACAATTTCCTGAGACAGGACTTTATTGATAAAATGTAATCGTCTGTTCTCATTAATCAATGCGTTTCAGATCACTCATTGTTGAGTGGTGAGAGCAATGTGGTTGATTGAGATGTAAACCGACTCATAGATATAACTACTTATTTTATTGAGTCGTTACCACAGTCAGATACGGCGTGATTTGATAAATCTTGAGTTGTGGAAAAACACTATTCAACAACTTCAAAGCATTTTCAGTTTGATCTAAAGGCAACACTGCATTGACTTGGATTTTTTCCAGTTGATCCGTTTTAAATATAATTTTCGTTCGGCTATTTTGATCTAATTCCGTCAAAACTTTCGATAAAGGCATATTTTCAACAATCAACTGACCTTGCATCCATTTTTGTTGTTCGTTATGGATATTCAAATCATGAATGGGTTGTATAGCATATCCATTAAATGTGACTTCCTGCCCTGCGGATACAATCACGGAAGATGGCTTGGATGGTTCTTTAACGAAGTGAGAAGTTTGTACTTTCACTTTAGAATGCAACATCTTGAGTTCTGTAAGTTCTGGCTGATAACGAACACTAAATGCAGTGCCTAAAGCTTCGATTTGACCATGTTGTGTTTGAACAATAAATGGACGTGCTTGGTCTTTAGCGACATCTACAAATATTTCGCCTTGGACCAATTCAACGACACGTTGATTAGCAGAAAAATGTACATTGACTGCACTTTGACCACGAAATTTCAGCGTTGACCCATCGTTTAAGCTTTGAGTCTTCCATTCTCCTGCCGAAGACTTGAGGTCAGCCGTGAGGTAAGCGATTGGATGATAGGCGAGATAAGTGTAAATTCCGCCAAAACAACATAATGTAATGGCAAAGAGGCTACCATAACGTAAATTCTTTTGTTTGTTTGCACTTTGCAAACCTGCTTTCAGTACGGTTTGTGTCATTTGTTGCTGTTGCGGGGTCTGTACCAGTTTTTGAATGGAATACAGATAATGTTCAATATCTTGTGCAATTTTTTGTCGTTGTGGACTCATACTTTTCCAAGCATCAAAATCCATTTTTGCCGCTTTTTTTGTTGAATCATCATCAGCACTGAGCAATACAATCCACTCTGCGGCTTCTTCAATTAATTTTTGTTTGCTTTTCTGATCATCTATCATTTATACAAACAAATCCTTCTCTTGCTTTAACACATAACATTGCACCAAGCATGTTGCGAGATATTTTTGAATCATTTTCGTTGAAACACCAATCTGCTCGGCAATCTCTTTATGAGTCAAACCTTCAAAATAATGTAAAACAAACGCACGTTGGGCTTTTTCAGAAACAGATGCCAATGCCTGACAAATTTGATCAATCGCTTGAATAATCTGTAGTTGGTCTTCCGGTGAAGGAATCACATCTAAAAGATATTCCATTTGACCTAATTCATCCAAATACGCTTGCTCAATGCGTTTGCGGCGGACTTGATCAATCATTAAATTACGTGCGATCGTGACTAAATAAGCACGCGGCTCTTTTATCCCAAACAACTCATCACGCGTCTGTAAAATCTTGATAAAAGTATCTTGAACCAAATCAGCCGCATGTTCACTGCTACCCATCTTTTTTCTCAGCCATTGATGTAACCAAGACTGATGATCACGATACAATTGATCTACAAATGCAGGATTTTTGTTCACAATAGAATCAACTCGTTTAAGCTCACACAAATGATAATAATTATCATTTAAATGTCAAGCAGCTCTTCTCTAAAATCACTGAATTTTAAATTACATTTTTGTCGACCAATCGTATATTGTTGCGATATATGGATTAAAAATAACAATTATTTTTCTATAAAACCTTATTAAAAAAATCTATGACAGCGCATCATTTTTGTATCCAAATTTATATACCTGTCCTTATGAATATTTTCAAATAAATATAGATTTTATTGTCATCAATATAAGTGAGACATCATTTTAACCATCACAATAGAAACACTCCGACTTTTCCAAAGTGAGATGATAAGTGCTAGCACCATGTGCCAGCATCAACGCTTGAAGATGACCTTCCAAATCTTGATCATGAATCAACTGTAATTGACCACATTTTTTACAGCATATTCGGATATTGGTCTGGCAATTTTTAAATGAATAGAGTGCCTGTTCATTTCCAAGTTTAAATTTCACCAACACACCAGCTTCTTCCAACTGCCTCAAGGTCTGATATACGCCTGCAAAAGACAGCTTTTTAACCTGAGGTGATGGATTGTATAAAATTTCTGCGGCAGTGAGTTCACGCCGTGCATTTTTTAAAATATTCAGTACTGTTAATCTTGTTGTCGTCACTTTTAAATTTGCTTGTAGAAGTAAATGTTTTAATTCTTCAATATTTTTATAGGGGTTAAAGATTTCCATCCAAAGATAATCCTCATAAATTCATGCCTTAAGCCACATCCATAATTGTACGCAAATCATCATCATAATAATTGCACCGACTGCCCACGGATGAGGCACTGTCAAAATTAAAATTCCAGCTGCTACACTCATACTCAACAAAGAAAATAACTTCACTTTTGTAGGTAATGTGCGCTGGGTCTGCCACTGCTGTAAAATTGGTGCAATCAGTCGATTGTTTACAATCCAGTGATGCATTCGTTTTGAGCCTTTGGCTGCAAAAATTGCTGCAAGAAAATAAAAATCAAACGTAGGCAAACCTGGTACAACTAAACCAATGGTACCCAAAATCAAACATAAACCTGCGAGTGCAATACACACGCAACGTACCAACCATGACTTCGCCAGTTTCGGTTCTGGCAATGTCATACTGGTATTAATATCTGTTTCAGTTCCTGTTTGCTTCATTGTTTGATTCCCTTTTCAACGATTCATCATTTATTTCAGTGTTTTCAATTGTGCTAAAAGCTCACCAAAACGCTGAAAGCCTTGCATCGCTCCTTCAATAATTAGTTGTTGATCTTCTGAACTAAAATTTGCCTCATCCAGCGTTTGCTTGAAACGTTTCCATACTAAGCCTCGACCTTCTGGATATGCTGCCAAATTACGTGCACCAAACTCTGCATTAAAGCCAAATTTAGCTTGCGCTTCTTTGAGTAAAAATGCTGCACCTAATGTCGAACCTTCAGAGACATAAATCCAGCCTAATGATTGTGGAAAGCTCACGGTATGCGTCGCAATATCGCTTTGTTGTGGCTGCACACCTAAATCAGCCAAATCCTGCAATGCTGCATCAGAACGACCACGCACATCTAAATCAGGAATCAACTGTTGCACCTTTGAATCTTCATATAAATGCTCAACATCTTTCTGAAAGTAATACTGTGAAAGTGTGAATTGGGCATAATTTTCTTGGCTGGCAAAAGCACCCGATTGTTGCATCAAAACTTCCATGCGATCATGTTCTTCAGCAGTCGTTTGCTTTAAACGTTGCATTAAACTTTCTGTCATTGCTTTTTCTGTCGCTGCGTTCATAAAAATTCCTCAATAAACGTTGTATACACCTGTTAGTCCAATCAGCGGTTGCGACCAAGCTTAAGCTGAATGGGAAAATCCACCACGATAGCAACTGCTTCACCGTTTAAGATGTGTGGTTTAAATTTGGTTTTTTGTGCAGCCTGAACACCTCGTGCATCTAAACTGCTTAATCCTGTACTTTGTTTCACTTTGACATCAATCGCTTGTCCTTGAGGATTAATCTTGATAGTCAAAACCAGTAAACGCTGTTGATTCTGTAACTCA
The DNA here is from genome assembly GCF_019702905.1 of Acinetobacter sp. Tol 5. Taxonomy (NCBI): domain Bacteria; kingdom Pseudomonadati; phylum Pseudomonadota; class Gammaproteobacteria; order Moraxellales; family Moraxellaceae; genus Acinetobacter; species Acinetobacter sp. Tol 5. The sequence goes on from NZ_AP024708.1 coordinate 3,328,430, forward strand.
CGGTCATCGTAATTCAGCTTGCCAAAGCTCAATACATCAACCTTACTGACCATAATCGGTTGTTGCGGTTTTGGTGCAGATTCAGCACTTTGCTCCTTTTTATTTTCTCGACCTTCTTCGCCACCAGATTTTTGAGTCTGCTCATTTGATTGCCCAGAAGATGACTGTTGTTTCGAAGTATTTAAATCAGTCTTGGTTTGCGTTTGCATGGATTGTTGTTGATTCGACGCTGTGCTGTTATTTGAAGATTGATCTGTTGTTTTTGTCAGTGTGGCTCTTTGAGTATTTTGTTTTGGTTGATCCATGATCACTTTCTTGGATTCGCTACTCTGAATTACTTTGCTTTGTTTTTGCTTGGATATCGGTGTCTTAGCATTCTGTTGCTGTGTTACTGCTTGCATTTGTGATTGTGTCGAATCGGTTGCCGTATCTGTACGGCTCTCTTGAACCGTTTCTGTCTTATTCATACGGACAAAGCGAATTTTGATCGCATTTTCTGGTGAATGCGTTTCAACGAATTGATCAGTTTGTAAAAAAGTCATCGACCAAATCAATAAGACATGCCCCAGCATGACCCCACACAACGTCATATACGTTTGTCGATCATATCTACTGGTTAATACTACAGACATCAATTGAACTTAATGATGAAGTGATGAAATATTGGAAACAGCATCCTGAAATAAATTGCTCAGGATATCTTGGCTATTTGATCTGTAATGTTGAATTACCATACTCATTCCTCTTTAGCTAAATCAAAGCAGACCCATAAAAAATCTGCCTTATATCTATATAGACGAATGAGAATGGAAAAAAGCCTAATGAGAAATGTAATGAAATGTAAACTATTCTTATTTTAGTTCTGTTTTCTCTTAAATTTTATCCCCCCTACTGAATCAACTTTCAATATCCATTAAGACCTTGCAAGTTTTATATAACCAAACAACAAACTAAACCAAGATATTGATTTTATTAAAATTATTTAAAAAGTATCGTGCTTATTGTCCTAAAAACCTCAGTCCTACACCTGGCTCGGTGACAATATATGTGGGTTGAACAGCGTTATCATTCAGTTTGCCTCGTAGTTTTGCCACTAAAATTCTTAAATAGTGTGTGTCTTCTTGATGAGTAGGTCCCCACAAATCATTTAAAATTTGCGGTTGAGTAATCAATTGCCCTTTATGCTGGGCCAATAGGGTCAACAATTGATATTCCTTACGGGTCAACGAAATCAATTGTTGGTTTAAAAATACTTGTCGATGTGCAAAGTCAATTTTTAGCACCCCATCATCAAAACAAGCAGACTCCACAGCCACATTTTGATATTGGCGAAGCAGCACCCGTATTCGCGCCATCAGCTCCTGTACGCTAAAAGGTTTTGTCACATAATCATTGGCTCCAGCATCCAATAACTTCACTTTTTCTTCTTCACTTGAACGTACAGACAATACAATGACAGGCACATGTGACCAGACTCTTAACTCTGCCAATACTTCTGCACCATCTAGATCAGGTAAACCAAGATCAAGAATCACCAAATCTGCACCATGCAAAGCTAAAATTTCCAAGCCCTTTTGACCATTTTCAGCCAATAGTGTCTTATAGCCTTGAGCACGAAGTGCAATATCTAAAAATTTACGAATCTGTGTTTCATCATCAATAATCAATACATTGGTCATCGAGCTTGTTGATACATTTTGCTCTGGCATGATATTTCCTTAAATCAAAAAGCAAGATTATCCAATTTGCTGGATCGGGAGTTGCATACGAATACATGTCCCTTGATTATGCTTCGCAGAAGAAGCCATAATTTTACCCATATGTGCGCCAATAATCGCTTTGACAATTGTTAATCCAAGCCCTGTACCATATTGTCCTCGATCACCACGCTCCATGGTGTAGAACATATCAAAAATTCGCTCACGCTCATCTTCAGGAATACCCTGTCCTTGGTCACTGATTGCAATTTCAATTTCATTTTCACTACATTGTACAACGTCGATACATACTGCTTTATGTTCTGGCGAAAACTTAGCAGCATTTTCAAGTACATTGAAAATAGCCTGTTCAATCAGTGCGGCATGAACATATAAACTTAAGCTCTGCTCAGGTAAATGTACTTCAACGAGACTGTGTGGCATATAGCGTTTTAAACGACGCACTGCTGAACCAATTAACTCATCTACACCAATCCAATCCCGTTTAAGACTAAGACCCTCATGTCCTAAACGCGTCATATCGAGTAAATTTTGGATATAACGGTCTAAACGTTCACCTTCTAAACGGATGGCTTCCAATAAACTGTCCTGATCTTGTTCATCCATAGAATGACGGTAATTGGTCAAAGTATCTGCTGCACCAATCATAGACGCTAATGGCGAGCGTAAATCATGTGACACCGATGAAAGCAAAGCTGAGCGCAGTTTTTCAGTTTCCGAATTAATATTGGCAATTTCCAATGCTTTGCTCAGTTGAGTTCGAGAAATTGCTTGAGCAATATATTCAATCATTGTTTCGGTTAATTGCTTTTGCTCAGTATTTAAAACGGATAAATGCTTGGGAAACTTGATTCCAACGACGCCTAAACATTGTTTAGATGCCAACAAGGGCAAAAACCACCAGTCATTTTCAGTTAGAGTTTGAGTAAATCGTCCTGAAGGTTGATGATTTTTAAAGGTCCAATCTGCTGAAATTTTCTCTTTATCGCTGATGGTCAATAAAGGACTTACTTCAGCAGACAAACCTGGAAAATAAAACCAGATTTCAGCATTTAAATTTTTACTTAGGCTATTTTCTGCAATCTCTTGAACCTGCTTCAAATCTACGGCGACAGAAAGCTTTTGTCCCAAATCCTGCATAATACTGTTATAACTATTTGCCGCTTTTAACGCGACAACTTGTTCTTTTAAACGTGAAGCCAAACGGCTGGAAATTAAAGCAGCACCCAGAAAAGCGACCACAGTAATCACGCCTTGATGTGCTGAAATCTGAAAAGTAAACTTTGGTGTAATAAAGAAAAAATTATACGCCAAGAAAAATAGAATCGCTGAAAAAACCGCCGCCAACATGCGTGTTTTCGATGCAACAAAAACCACCGCAGTAATAAAAATCACCGACAGCTCTTCAATACCTAAATATTTTTCACCTAGACTCGCAATGAAAATACTCATCACCGTCGTCGATAAAACGTAAAATATTTCTCTTAGATTTAAAAACCGACTTTGTTCAAGAATCGTAGAATATGGTTTATTTTCTGCAACAATCGGCACCATACTGAGTTCAAAACTCGGTTGATATTTTAATAATTGATCTACAAAATTCTGCTTAAATTTTAAATGGAATTGAAAGCTCTTTGCCTTAGGTTGGGTGAGTACCAATGTCGAAATACCCCGATCAATCACATAATCAAACAGCGTTTTTGCATGTTGTTTACCATAGAGAATTTCTGTCATTCCGCCCAATTGACGGGTCAAATTTAAGGCGCTTTCGATCTCACGACGCTGAGAATTTTCAGATTTATGATGAATTTGAGAATCTTCTGAAAATGCCACCACAGTCCAATGTGCTTGACGATTTTCAGCTATACGACAACCTGCCCGAACTAAAGCCTCTGCATGTCCTCCACCATCTAACATAATCAGAATATGGTTTTTCAATGGAATGGGAACTAGTCCCTGTATCGAAAAATTTTCTCGAACATCGCTATCGACATGGCTGGCAACGGTTTGCATCGCCAATTCACGTAAAGCTGTCAGATTGGAATGATTGAAAAAGCGCTGTAATGCTTGTTGTGCTTGTTCAGGGACATAAACTTTACCTTGATTTAAACGCTCAAGTAACTCACTTACAGGTAAATCAATTAAACGAATATCTCGAATACGCTCAAATACACGATCTGGGACTGTTTCAGCCACACGAATCCCTGTAATTTGAAATACCACATCATTTAAACTTTCCAAATGCTGAATATTCATGGTGGTAAAAACATCAATGCCTGCATCCAACAATTCATTGATGTCTTGCCAACGCTTTTCATGGCGACTATTTGGCATATTGCTATGGGCAAACTCATCCACTAAAGCAATACTGGGTTTGGTTGCAAGAACAGCATCCAAATCCATTTCTTCAAGCTGATGCCCTTGATATTCAATGACTTTGCGTGGAATAATTTTCAAGCCTGCAAGCAAGTTTTCTGTTTCGACTCGACCATGTGTTTCAACATAACCAATTACAATATTGTTGCCCTGTAAGGCTAATTCATGCGCACGCACCAACATGGCAAAGGTTTTGCCAACACCCGGAGCAGCCCCCAAAAAGATGGTGAGTCGTCCAGATTGATAGCGTTGGGTATGTTGTAACAAGACATCTGCTTTATTATTTCGATCATCTACCATAGCGCTAGTGTCTTCCAAATATTGGCAGTGATGCCATCCTTTTTAAATGTGATTAAATCAGTTTGCTTTACTTATCATGCTATTGGTATCTATTTTATGCTGTCTTTTCAAGTTTAGAATACAAGAAAACATTGAAGCAGAATGCGATAAAAATCAAATGCTCAATTAAATTTTTATCACATCCTGTACAGCCTCTAAAAATAACCGATCCAATAATAAACTTGGCAATCTAGTGGATTATTTTCCAAGCTGATCCAACGCTAAATTTAATTCTAGAACATTGACTCGTGGCTGCCCTAAAATTCCAAAAGTAGCTTGAGTGGTATATTCCTCAACAAATTGCACTACATTTTCTTCAGTTAAATGACGTGCTTTGGCAACTCGCTTAACCTGAATCATTGCAGACTGAACACTAATTTCAGGATCAATACCACTTCCCGAAGCAGTCACTAAATCCGCAGGAATTTTTGATTTTTCAACATGTTCTTGCTGAGCAATTTTATCCAAGCGTTCCGCAACAATATGATGTAAGTCAGGATTGGTTCTTGCCATATTACTCCCTGCCATGTTCATGGGATCATAGTGTGCAGCCGATGGTCGAGCTTGGAAATATTGCGCTTGTTGAAAAGGCTGTGCGACTAGACGAGAGCCCAATACATGATTTTTTTCAATCAACAGACTTCCGTTGGCTTGTTCAGGGAAAATCAGTTGCCCAAGCCCAGTAGCCGCAGAACTATAGACAAAACCGCATAGCCCCAAAGCGACGAGTGTCAAACCAAATGAAGCACGAATTAAACTGGATAATGATAAGTCAACATTTTGATGCGTTTCAGTATTCATTTGCATATTCCTCTCTCAGTTTACAGTGCAAGCAATGGACTGATCATCAAATCAATCAATTTAATTGCAATAAAGGGCAGAAGCACACCACCAACACCATAAATCAGCATATTACGGCGTAACAATTGGGTAGAAGTTGCAGGTTTAAACTTTACCCCTCGTAGAGCAATTGGAATCAATAACGGTATAATGATGGCATTAAAAATGAGTGCTGAAAGTATGGCACTTTCAGAACTGCCCAAATGCATGACATTCAAACTATTCATTTGAGGAATGGCTGCCACAAATAATGCAGGTAAAATAGCAAAGTATTTGGACACATCATTCGCCAATGAAAATGTGGTCAAAGCACCTCGGGTAATCAGTTGCTGTTTACCGATCTCAACGACAGACAAAAGCTTGGTTGGGTCTGAATCCAAATCCACCATATTTCCGGCTTCTTTGGCAGCCTGTGTTCCCGAATTCATTGCCAGACCAATATCCGCTTGCGCCAATGCTGGCGCATCGTTGGTACCATCCCCGACCATAGCAACCAAATGCCCTTTATTTTGCTCAGCACGAATACAGTTTAACTTATCTTCAGGTTTGGCTTCTGCAATATAGTCATCTACCCCAGCTTCTGCTGCGATTGCAGCTGCAGTCAGTGGGTTATCCCCTGTAACCATCACAGTTTTGATTCCCATTTCACGCAAACGTGCAAACTTTTCCTTGATTCCTTGCTTAATCACATCAGAAAGTTCAATGACCCCAAGAATATTTTTGTTTTTTGCAACGACCAGTGGCGTTGCACCTTTGGATGCCACCTGCTCTACACGGGTTTTTAACTCACTATGATTTTCTAGACGCTGTGATGCAAATTGAAGAATTGCATCCAATGCTCCCTTACGAATTTGATGTCCATCACTTAAATCTATGCCTGAGATGCGTGTTGATGCACTAAAGGCAATAAACGCAGCATGCTCAGGTTCGCTCACACGTTCCCCCAACTCTTTTGCCAAGGCAACCACTGACTTTCCTTCGGGCGTAGGATCTGCAAGCGATGTTAATATGGCAGCTTGACGAAGTTCTGATTCAGTTACACCGACTAAAGGATAAAAAGCTGTTGCTTGACGGTCGCCATAAGTAATCGTTCCTGTTTTATCCAACAGCAACACATCCACATCACCTGCAACTTCAACGGCTTTACCTGATTTCGCAATCACATTGGCTTTTAATGCTCGGTTCATCCCAGCAATTCCAATTGCTGGCAATAATCCGCCAATCGTGGTGGGAATTAAGCACACCAGCAATGCTACTAATACAATCGGATTGATTTCGATTTTTAAGAAATGTCCAATAAACGGTAAACTGAGCACCACCACGATAAAAGTTACAGTCATGACGGTCAGTAAAATACCCAATGCAATTTCATTCGGTGTTTTTTGTCGATTGGAACCTTCGACCAATGCAATCATACGATCAAGGAAACTATGCCCAGATTCGGCTGTAACTTGTACAATGATCTGATCAGTTAAAACTTTAGTTCCGCCGATCACGCCAGACTTGTCTGTTCCTGCTTCACGTAACACAGGTGCAGACTCCCCAGTTACCGCAGCTTCATTGATGGTGGCAAAGCCCTCAATAATTTCTCCATCCGCTGGAATCAATTCACCTGCACGAACTTCAATCAAATCATTCATTTTTAATTGGGTTGCTGCAATCTGCTCACCCTCTGTATCTGTTTTAGATTTGAGTCGTCGTGCGGTCAAATTTTGGCGAGCTTGTCGTAACGAAGAGGCTTGACCTCTCCCCTTCGCTTCCGCAATTGCTTCGGCATAGTTGGCAAAAAGTACGGTGATAAATAAAATCAAGGTGACTGATAGACCAAATAACACATTTGCTTTGCCCATCACTGTACTGATCAAAGTAATGATCGTACCCAGCCATACGATTGCCATAACACGATTTTTTATCGCATGTTGTGGGAGTAATTTAACCCATACATTCTTCCAAGCTTCAGCTTGAAAAAGCGTAGAAGATTTATTTGTATTCAATTGTTTTGAAGGATTCATTTGATTCACCCTAACCTTGTACCAATAACAGATGATCAGCAATCGGTCCTAAGACTAGGACTGGCATAAATTGTAATAAGGTCAACATCACCACAATGGCAATCAGCGTAAAAGCAAATGTTGGGGTCTCAACTTTTAAACTGCCTTTGCTTTCAGGCGCTTGACGTTTAGCAGCCAAACGTGCAGCAATAATGAGCGGTATGATTAAAGTCGGAAAGCGACCAAGTAGTAAAGCAATGACACATGTGACATTCCACCACACCGTATTGTCTGCCAAGCCTTCAAAACCAGAACCATTATTGGCAAAAGCAGAAACATATTCGTACAGGACTTGGGAAACCGCGTGATATTGTGGATTACTGTTACCCGTCAATTCAGGGAAAAATAAAGCAATTGAAGTTAAAGTGAGAATCACAATGGGTTGAATCAAAATCACCACTGCCAATAATTTAATTTCGCCTGCTTCAATCTTACGTCCGAATAATTCAGGAGTACGTCCTGTCATTAAACCTGCGATAAAGACAGCCAAAAACAGATAAATAATGAATTGCTGTAAACCACAACCAATCCCACCCCAGATGGCATTTATCAGCATGTTGGCGAGCGCCACTAGACCTGTTAAAGGGGATGCCGAGTCATGCATCATATCCACTGATCCATTGTTGACTTGTGTGGTCACTGCTGCCCAAAGTGCGGAAGATGCTTCACCAAAACGTAGTTCCTTTCCTTCCATTGCATAGAGTTGTGATGCCGTAGAAGAAAGGCTTTCAGACCAAATCGCAATGGTCGCAGAAAGAACGGACATGAACAGCATTGAACCAAAGACAAAGCCTGCAAATTTTGCGCGTTTGGTGAAAAAACCCAACATGAAAATAACAGAGACTGGAATCAGTAAAATGGCAATCATTTCTAAAAAATTCGAAAGTGGTGTTGGATTCTCTAATGGCACACTACTGTTTGGTCCATACCATCCTCCCCCATTACTACCCAGTTGCTTAATGGCAACCATCGGTGCAACAGGACCTAAAGGAATTTTTTGTGTTTTTAATTCAGTGGATTGATCTACTACTTGAACGTCTGGACCACCTTGAAAGGTTGCTGGAACGCCTTGGCTATTCAATAACAATGACCACGCCATACACAACGGAATCAAAAAACGAAATGTAGGGCGAATCACATCTGCCCAATAGTTCCCGACATTTATTTTTTGAACTTTACTGTTAAATGGTATTGAATGATCTGCTGTGGAAAAATCATTTGTTGGTAAAGAGAATAAAGCACGGACTGTTGCAACAACCATCGCCAACCCCATCATTGGAGTGATGATTTGCAAACCAACGATCCCCACCATCTGAGACAAATATGACAATTGGCTTTGACCAGAGTAATGCTGTTGGTTGGTATTGGTTAGGAATGAAACCATCGTATGCAGTGCCAAATCCCATGACATATTAGGTGCATGATTTGGGTTTAGTGGCAGACTGGCTTGGAACATAAACAACAACCAAGTGATCAATCCAATCACCAAACAACTGATCACAAAACTCAGTGAATAGGTTTTAACATTCATCCCCTGATTAGGGTCTGTCCCCAATAGCGCATAAATCGGCTTTTCAATCCAATTGAACAGTGGGTCAATTTTCATCTTGCGATTCTGCATAATCCATGCAAGATACTTTCCTAAGGGATAAGCCAGTGCAGTCACAATGACCAAGAGCAAAATAAACTCTAACATGACCTTGCTCCTTGGTTTGAAAGACTGAGCTGAGACATGCCAATCCTATTAATTTGGGCATGTTTTTTAAGTTTTTGTCGTAAGCATATTTTTGGATGCTGTACTTGTTGATGCGCTATATATTTAGCACTCATCTTTTCCATCCTAAACACTGGGATATTCCATTTCTCAGTATCGGAAAATAGCCCGTAAACTCTCTATTCACGGTCAGATCAACTGCGTAAAAATTTCGTAAAATTTTGTCTTTTTTCATTTATAAGTAGCGTTAAATACATTAAAAAGGTTCAATTTTTTAAATTCTTGCTTATTTCATTTATGGAAAATTTTGAACTATTCAAAGCTTTGTTTTTGGGGCTTATTGAGGGTCTGACCGAGTTTTTACCGATTTCCAGTACTGGTCACTTAATTCTATTTGGGCATTTGATCGACTTCCACTCAGATTCAGGTCGAGTATTTGAAGTGGTGATCCAACTCGGGGCAATCTTGGCTGTATGCTGGTTATACCGTCAAAAAATCATCGAATTAGTACGTGGCTTTTTCTCAGGTGATGTACATGCCAGACATTTTACAATTAATGTCTTGGTTGCCTTTATACCCGCTGTGGTGATTGGCGTACTTGCTGTTGACTTTATTAAACAGGTGTTGTTTAGCCCCCTAGTTGTTGCTTTTGCTTTAATTATTGGCGGTTTGATTATTTTTGCCGTTGAAGCCAGAAAGTTTGAGCCAAAAACCATAGAAGCCACTGACATCACCTTGAAACAAGCTATTTTGGTGGGTTTTGCACAATGCGTTGCCATGATCCCTGGAACTTCACGTTCTGGTGCAACGATTATTGGCGGAATGTTATCGGGCTTATCACGAAAAGCAGCCACTGAATTTTCATTTTTCTTGGCAATGCCAACCATGTTAGGTGCTGCAACCTATGATTTAATTCGTAATGCTGATGTTTTAACGTCTGATAATCTGATGAATATTTCAGTAGGCTTTGTTGCTGCATTTATTGCCGCTATTTTGGTGGTAAAAGCTTTGGTAAAATTTGTTGAAAAACATACATTAAGAGTCTTTGCATGGTATCGTGTTGTATTGGGTATTATTTTATTGATTGTATTTTTATAAAAAAGTTAAATCGTTTGAACTGGCTATGATCTGGTTGTTATGATTTTGCCCTACCTCTATCGACCCACATTCACTGTGGGTCTTTTTTTTAAGTTTAAATTCCCTAAATAGTTTAGAAATATCTTGAACACTTTAAATCATTGAACATGGTCAACATGAAAATTCTATAAGGCATAAGGTCATTCGCGCTCATTATTCCTGACTATGAGCATTCATTTCATTTTGTGAAAACGCTTCATATTGAGTTTCATCCTCCAAATCATCTGGACGACCAAAACCATATCGAGCACCAAATTGAGACAAATAAACGCCAATATTAGGACGTGGATTGCGTGTTGGAAATACAGTAGAAATCGAGTGTTTATATATAATCTGAATTTGCCCCATGGTATTTTTTAGCAAAACAACATAAGGATCAAAGGACTCAATATGCCCTTGTAGTTTAATTCCATTGACTAAGAAAATATAAACAGGGATATGCTCTTTTCGAAGTGCATTCAAAAAGGGATCTTGTAAACTTTGATTTTTTGACATTTTTTCAACTCCAAAATTAAAAATAGGGATCAGACTCGACTAAGTTGTTAAAACTATTCATCCATGAAGCCCACACATTATGTTGTTCAAAACTAGACCATAGCGTGTAAGCTCCTACTCATGTCTCAGTATTGCATCCCGATTTTCATTGGATTATTTAGAAGTTTTATTTGACATTTTTGAATGATCCATTTTCGACATATCAGTCGAGTTTCCATGCTGATGTTGTGAATGATCATTTTTTTGAGTTTTACTTTCCTTGGTTGGTTTACAAGGCTCTTTACACTTCTCCTGTTTTTTTACTGTAGTTTTACCGTCAGCTGTTTTATGTTCATCACCATGTGCCCAAGTTTGTGTAGTGCCGATTAATGCACCTATACACATGAATACCATTACACTTTTACTGAATATTTTTTGCATTTTGTCACCCAAGTTGGCTTTGATTCGCTCTACAATAAGACAGTGACTCAAACTTCAAGATGACATGAAAATGACATTTATGTCATTCATGGGCATATTTGCTTTTATAACGTTATGATGACACCGAATGAGATAGGCACTTGAGGAAATTACAATGAGAATTTTATTGGTCGAAGATGAACAAAAAACTGGTGATTATCTCAAACAAGGTTTATCTGAAGCTGGTTATATGACTGATTGGGTCACAGATGGACGCATGGGCAGACATCAAGCGCTTTACGAAGAATATGACCTTATTATCTTAGATGTCATGCTGCCAGAGCTAGATGGTTGGCATATCATTCATGATGTCCGTAAAAGCGGAAAAACCATGCCTATTTTGTTTTTAACCGCACGTGATCAAATTGAAGACCGAGTTAAAGGACTGGATCTAGGTGCAGATGATTATTTGGTTAAACCTTTTGCCTTTGCAGAATTATTAGCACGTATTAAAAGTCTGCTTCGTCGTGGACAACAAAGAGAAGACAGTAACTTAATTCGGATTGCAGATCTTGAGCTAGATTTAAGAAAACGTCGTGTTACCCGCGCAGGACAACGTATTGATCTCACTGCAAAAGAATTTGCACTGATGGAATTATTCATGCGCAGACGCGGAGAAATTCTTCCTCGAGCACTCATCGCATCGCAAGTTTGGGACATGAACTTTGACAGTGACACCAATGTGGTTGAAGTTGCAATTAAACGTTTGAGAAATAAAGTCGATCAAGATTTTATGCCGAAACTGATTCAAAATGTTCGCGGAATGGGCTATGTGCTTGAGGTAGAAGATGAGTAATCGGCTGTTTAATGCTTTAAGTTTTAGAATTGCCATTATTTTTTCTTTTTCTACCATTACTATTCTAATGACAATGGGATTAGTCATCCATAAAGGCGTCACACGGCACTTTGAGAAAGAAGACCAAAAGTTACTTGATGGAAAAATCCAACTCATTCATAGCCTATTAGCGCAAAACCCCACGGACTCGTTTGAGCTGTCCATCTCATTAAATGATGCACTCATTGGGCATGATAATCTGATTGTTCAAGTTGAACGACCAACAGGTAAGATTATTTTTAGTTCAACCAATGCCATTATTGCCACACAGAAAAACACCAAATCTCAGCACTATCCGTGGATTGAATGGAAAGTACAAGATAAAACCTATCGTGGATTTATTTATAAAAAAAATATTAAAAGCAATAATATTGTTCAATCTACCCAAATTCTAGTGGGTATCGACACCTCCGAGCATTTAATCTTTTTAAACGAGTTTAGGCGCCAACTGTTTTATATCGGTTTAATTGGTACACTGTGTTTGATGTTTTTGGGTTGGTACGCCGCATGGCGAGGCTTACGTCCTGTGCAAAGAATGGCGAAAGTCGCAGAAAGTATTTCAGCACAACATCTTTCTGTTCGTTTAGAACTTAAAAATACTCCTTTGGAATTAAAACCTTTGACCATTGCATTTAATGAAATGCTCGATCGTTTGGAATTTGCGCTGGAAAAGCTCTCAGACTTTTCATCAGATTTAGCCCATGAAATCCGTACTCCGATCAACAACTTAATGACACAAACACAAGTTTGTCTTTCTCGTAGCCGTGATATAGATGCCTATAAAGAAGTTTTATTTTCCAATTTAGAAGAGTTTGAACATCTGGCAAGAATCGTCTCGGATATGTTGTTTTTAGCAAAAGCAGAAAATGGTTTAACTTTAGCCAAAGTTGAACAGATTGATTTAGCTACAGAAATCGAAGCATTATTTGAGTTTTATGATGCGCTCGCTGCGGAAAAAAATATCCGTTTTGAACAATCAGGTTCAGGTAAAGTCAATGCTGATCCAACCATGTTACGCCGTGCTTTAAGCAATTTATTTTCCAATGCGATTAAATATGGAAAAGCAAATTCAGTCATTCGTGTTAAATTTCAACAACAAACAGAAAATACTTTATTTTCGATAGAAAATGAAGGTCCTGCCCTCTCTCCAGAACAATTATCACGTGTATTTGACCGCTTTTATCGGACTGATGCATCTCGTCAAAGAGTTGAAGATGGCACAGGGCTTGGCTTGGCAATCACCAAGTCAATATTGGATATGCACAACGCACTGATTTATGCAGAATCTAGAGATGGGCTGGTGATTTTTTCGATTATTTTTAAGAATTAATACTTTGACTATGCATTTCAATCACAATTGCGAATCAATAGGTCAAGATCGTCAATCCATTTGATTCTTCATAGAAGTGATTCGATTTCAATTATTCATATTCAATAAACTTTATGCTTATATAAAAATGATTAGACGCTTTTAGAGATTTATTTTTCAATCATAGATGGTCTTTCTAACCTAAGGCGACATGGATGTCGCCCTGTTGGGCGAGGGTGTAAGTTCCCCTCGCTCAATAGGGTAAAAAACCAAGTACGGTTTTTTACAGCACACGTTTTAACAACCTCTCAGAATATGAACTTTTTATGCACTTAGCCGTAAACGTAATGCATTTGCGATCACGGAAGCAGAACTCAAACTCATTGCAAGCGCAGCGATCATTGGAGACAACAACCAACCTGTAAAGAAATAAAGCGCTCCTGCGGCAATAGGTATTCCCAAAGCATTATAAAGAAAAGCAAACATCAAATTTTGCTTCATATTTTGGACAGTTGCTTCAGAAAGTGCGCGTGCAGTCCCAATTCCTCTAAGATCACCCTTAATCAAAGTGACTTGAGCGCTATTCATTGCAACATCAGTACCTGTTCCCATCGCAATGCCAACATCAGCTTTTGCTAAGGCTGGTGCATCATTAATGCCATCTCCTGCCATTGCAACAATGCGCCCCTCACTTTGTAATTTACTGACCAAATCAAGTTTATCTGCGGGTTTAACTTCGCCATAAACTTGGTCTATTCCCAGTTTTACCCCCACTGCACGAGCTGTGGTCATACCATCGCCTGTTGCCATTACGATCATCACGCCATCTTTCTTTAAAATTTCGATCGCTTCCGGCGTGCTGCTTTTTATGGGATCAGAAACTGCCAGTAACCCCATTAGATACCCATCAGCTGCCAAATACATAACACTAGCGCCTTCAGATCTTAATTTCTCTGCTTGAGACACTAAAACATCAACAGAAACATCCAACTGTTGCATTAAAGCAGTATTACCAAGCGCTAAGCTCAAACCTTCTACTTTGCCCATCACCCCGATACCAGAGTCAGAGTCAAAAGATTCAGGTGTAGTTAATTCAATATTTCGTTCACGGGCAGCGTGTACTATGGCTTCGGCTAAAGGATGCTCACTTCCTTGATCTAAACTTGCAGCCAAACGTAATACATCATCACTTGAAACACCTTCTGTGGCAATAACACGATCAAATCTCGGCTTCCCTTCAGTGAGCGTCCCTGTTTTATCAATAATTAAGGTATCGACTTTACGTAAATTTTCAATTGCAGCAGCATCGCGAAATAACACACCTTTTGTCGCCCCATTTCCAGTCGATACCATAATGGACATGGGCGTCGCCAAGCCCAGAGCACATGGACAAGCAATAATTAAAACAGCAACAGCATTGATTAAACCATATACCCAACTTGGATCAGGTCCGAAAATCCCCCATCCGATGAAAGTAGCAATCGATACGCCAATCACAACCATGACAAATTTTCCTGCAACTTGATCTGCCATACGTTGCATCGGTGCCTTTGATCGCTGAGCTTGCGAAACCAACTGCACAATTTGGGAAAGCATGGTCGCAGAACCCACTTTTTCTGAACGTATAATCAATGAGCCACTTGTATTTAAAGTCGCTCCAATCACTTGATCTCCAATTTTTTTATTGACAGGTAAAGGTTCACCAGTCAGCATAGATTCATCAATAGAGCTTTGTCCCTCTACAATAACGCCATCAACGGGTACTTTTTCACCCGGTCTAACTCTTAATACATCTCCAACGTGTACAGAACTCAGTTCAACATCTTCTTCAGTTCCATCAGCATTGATTTTTCTTGCTGTTTTAGGGGCAAGACCAAGTAATGATTTAATCGCGGCTGAAGTTTGGGAACGGGCTTTTAATTCTAAAACCTGTCCTAATAAAGTCAGTGTAATGATTGCGGCAGTTGCCTCAAAATAGACCGATACACGCCCCATGGAAACGAAAGAGTCAGGAAAAACCTGAGGAGCTATTGTTGCAACTACACTATAGACAAATGCAGCACCTGTTCCTAAACCAATTAATGTCCACATATTTGGATTTCGGTTTACAACGGACTGCCAACAACGAATAAAAAATGGGCGACCTGCCCAAAACACGATAGGTAAAGTTAAAACCAACTCAATCCAACTTTGCGTCGACATCTTAAACCAGTTCACTTGATGACCAAACATAGCAAGAAAAACAACAATAATCGTGATTGGTAAGGTCCACCAAAAACGCTTTTGAAAATCCTCTAATTCAGAATGATCTTCATTTTCTAAAGTGGGCAATTCTGGTTCTAAGGTCATACCACATTTAGGACAATTTCCTGGATGATCTTGTCGAACCTCAGGATGCATCGGACATACATAAATTGTCGCGGAGTTTTGAAGAGATTGATCCTTCTCACTTGGCTGAGCAGAATGGTGTGAATGACTTGCCTTTTCATGTCCTACAGGATGTTGTATTTCCTTATTGCTGGAGGTGTATAAATGTGGAGCTGCGCTAAATTTTGATTGGCATTTCTCACTGCAGAAATAATACGTTTTCCCTTCAAAATCATGCTGAAGCGCATTTTTTATATCTACATTCATATTACAAACAGGGTCTTTCATAGAGTTTTCTATAGTTTGCACTTTTTGTTCGTGTTCCATATTTCTCTCCGTGATTTTTTTCACATGCTCTTTAATTTAATACTTCGATTGTTGTGACAGATGTTCCTTTCTACACGTTGTTGGCTTCAATAGTGTTCAAGCCGACAATTTATCATCGCGCATTATTTAATTTTACTAAACAACAGAAATGTAATTTTAAAGTCATACTATTGTATGTTTGGATATTGAATAATTGAATAGTTAAGCAATCGTAGAGACTGAGGTGATACGGTTGCTTAACCATTATCTTATTAATAGGAAGTTTCATATGCGCTTTTTTCAAAAGAAAATCTCGACAGTATCCAGCATATTTCTTGGTATTACGCTGCTTTTCAAAGCAACCAGCGCACTTGCTCATGTAAAATTACTCAGCGCAGTTCCAGCCATGAATGCAACTGTGACGGATCAACCTAAAAACCTCACTCTCAATTTTGGAGAAGAGGTCATGTTGATGAACATTAAGTTAATAGATGCTCAACAAAAAAATATTTCATTGAACTACAAAGTGAATCATGACCTTAAAAAATCCTTTAATGTTCCAGTTCCAAATCTTAAAAAAGGAAAATACACTGTGACATGGACAACCATGGGCAAAGATGGGCATAACATGAGTGGTGAGTATAGTTTCACGCTCCAATAAAATATTTGAATCGTCAATGAAACACCAGCAGATTTCTAGCACCGTATTGATTTGGGAAAATCATGATTTCTGAATATTGGATTGGATTAACTTGGCTGAGCAAAGTCACTTTGTATTTAAGCATGGCATTTATTACAGGTGGCGCATTTTGTTACTTGTTATTTAATCGTTTCATCTCACTGAAAAAAAGCATTCTTAAATATATGTGCTTTGGAGCAGGTTTAGGGCTGATCTCTAGCATTGCTGGTTTTTTCATTCTGGTCGGTAGTTTTGCAGATTCAGGGTTTGCTGGAATATTCAATACGACGTATATCCAGATCCTCTTGAATACAGCTACTGGTCAAATGTTGATTGGACGTATCCTTATTTTTCTCGTTCTTCTGCTTTTATTGTTCATCAATTTCACTCAAAAAACCACACAGACGTCTATGTTTGAACGATTTTTATTTGGGCTATTCTTGCTACCGCTTGCCTATAGTTTTTCTCAAACTGGGCATGCAGCAAACTTACCTTTTTTTGCTCAAATTCTACTGACAGTTCATGTACTATTCATTTCCGTTTGGATGGGTGCTTTATATCCATTATTCAAAGCTACCCGTCAATTGGAAGGACTTGCTTTGAAAGACCGTACACATTTATTTGGGCAGATTGCTGGATTTATTGTGGGCATCTTAATTGTTTGTGGTGCAAGTGTTGCGGTGCTTTTATTTAAAGATATTGATACCTTGACCAGCACCCCTTATGGCTATGGATTTATACTCAAAATCTTGTTTGTTGGTTGTATATTACTTCTCGCTGCATTTAACAAATGGTTTTTTACCCCGCAACTGCACAAACCTCAATTTGGACGATATCTGGGTTATGCCATTTTGTTTGAAATGTCGATTGGGTTAATGATTCTGTTTACCACGGCATATATTACAACAGTCGTCGGGATTGAATGAGTGACCTATACGGACTGACCCTGTCATACTTTTTGCTTAGCTTTTTTCAAAATGCAAGACTTACTGTTCTTAGACTGTATTGCCTCATCTTTAGTCTTGCTTCGTTCCAAAGCCCATCCAAATATTAAATAAAGTATCAGCTTGTTTGGCTTATATTTTTAAGGATACATCTTACACAATAGTCAAATCGTCTGATGATTCACATAAGTAATTTTATTTCGATCATGCATATTCAATAAACTTTCTGTTTTTATACAAGTTGTTAGATGCTTCAGTGATTCATTTATTTTTGCAAGCATGGATGGGCATTCTATCGTGATGCGAGATGGATATCGTCATGTTGAGTGGGAGTGTATGAGCAAAAACAAACTCTGATTTGTTTGCAGCATAAGAATGCGGTTAAACAAAAAAATGACTTAGGCAAAGTGAGACATCATCTATACAACGTTATTCAAACTTTAGATGTAAAGCATGGCAACGAAAGCTAAATATTTTTAAACAATAGATTCATCTCATTCATTTTATTGATCAAGAGAAATTCTATTTTACGATATGAGTTTTACTACAGATTGATTATATTTCGCTTGACCTTCCCATGATGGAAGAGTTTAGGATTAAATCATTCAAGAAAATAGTAAGGTATAAATGATGGCAAATTCTCCATATAGTACTGATTCTGATTTAAAAATGAACTTACAAATCGAGGGGATGACATGTGCCAGTTGTGTGGGTCGTGTAGAAACTGCGCTTAAAAAAGTGGATGGTGTAAAAGATGCTGTCGTAAACTTAGCAACAGAGCGCGCAGATATTTCACTCGATAAACCAATACAACGTCAACAGCTCATTCAAGCTGTTGAACAAGTTGGTTATGATGTTATCGATGAAAAAATTGAATTCTCCATCGATGGAATGACCTGCGCTTCCTGCGTAAGTCGTGTTGAAAAAGCATTAAAAGCAGTTGATGGCGTAAAAGAAGCGGTTGTGAATTTAGCGACTGAGCGCGCAACTGTCAGTGGTCATGCCAGCGTCGATGCACTCATTGCCGCCATAGATCGAGCCGGCTATGATGCCAAACAAATCCAAAATTCAGCTCCTAATCAAACTCAGCATCTTGAGAAAAAAGATAAAGAACGTAGTGAATTAAAAAGGGATTTAATACTGGCGACAGTTCTTGCTCTCCCAGTTTTTATACTAGAAATGGGTTCGCATATCTTCCCTAGTCTGCATCACTGGATTGCACAAACCATCGGTATACAAAATAGTTGGTACCTACAATTTATTCTGACCACGTTAGTACTGGTTATCCCAGGTCGTAGATTTTATGCACATGGTTTTCCTGCTCTGTTTCGCTTTGCGCCAGACATGAATTCACTGGTGGCTGTAGGTACATTAGCGGCCTATCTTTTTTCTCTTGTTGCAACATTTGCACCGCAGATTTTACCCGCTGGCACCGTCAACGTTTATTATGAAGCGGCAGCTGTTATCGTTGCCTTGATTTTACTTGGTCGTTTTCTCGAAGCAAAAGCAAAAGGAAGAACTTCCGAAGCCATACAACGCTTAGTCAATTTACAAGCAAAAATCGCACATGTATCGCGTAACAATCAAGTCGTCGATATTCCTATAGATGAAGTAGTTGTAGGTGACTTTATCATTGTGAAGCCAGGTGAACGAATTCCAGTCGATGGTAAGGTGGTGGATGGGCAAAGTTTCGTTGATGAATCCATGATTACTGGAGAATCTATTCCTGTTGAGAAAAAGGTTGAAAGTGATGTTGTCGGGGGTACTATTAATCAAAATGGTACTTTGACCTTTACTGCTGTTGCTGTTGGCGGTGAAACCATGCTTGCTCAAATTATTCGCTTAGTTGAACAAGCACAAGGCTCTAAAATGCCGATTCAAGCTGTGGTTGATAAAGTCACATTATGGTTTGTTCCTGCCGTAATGTTGGCAGCGACACTCACTTTTTTAATCTGGCTTATTTTTGGTCCATCACCAGCCTTAACTTTTGCTTTGGTCAATGCTGTGGCTGTCTTGATTATCGCATGCCCTTGTGCCATGGGTTTAGCAACACCAACATCAATTATGGTGGGTACAGGACGCGGTGCTGAATTAGGCGTGTTGTTCCGCAAAGGTGAAGCATTACAACTGCTTAAAGACTCTAAAATTGTTGCTGTAGATAAAACTGGAACTTTAACAGAAGGTCGTCCCGTATTAACGGATTTTGAGGTCACTCAAAATTTCAAATATGAACATGTTTTAAGTTTGGTCGCAGCTGTAGAGTCGCGTTCCGAACATCCGATCGCGCAAGCAATCGTCGATGCAGCAAAACGGCAAAATCTTAAACTCTCTCGTGTGGATAGTTTTGACTCTGTCACTGGTATGGGCGTTTTAGCAACGATCGATGGGCATACGATTCATGTCGGTGCAGATCGTTACATGCTTCAGTTAAATGTGGATATTTCACCATTTGCAAATACCGCACAACGTTTAGGAGATGAGGGAAAATCTCCACTTTATGTTGCGATTGATCACGAGTTAGCCGGTATTATTGCCGTTGCTGATCCAATTAAATCCACCACACCAAGTGCAATTAAAGCCTTACACCAATTGGGTCTCGAAGTCGCGATGATCACAGGTGACAACGCGCGTACAGCGCAAGCCATCGCGAGAAAATTAGGTATTGATCAAGTGATCGCAGAAGTCCTACCCGAAGGAAAAGTAGACGCGATAAAACAGCTAAAAGCACAACATGGCAACATCGCTTTTGTTGGAGATGGTATCAATGATGCACCTGCTTTGGCGGAAGCAGATGTTGGTCTTGCAATTGGTACAGGAACAGATGTTGCGATCGAATCCGCAGATGTCGTATTGATGTCTGGAAACTTACAGGGTGTTGCCAATGCGATTGCATTGTCCAAAGCAACCATTGGTAATATTCATCAAAATCTATTCTGGGCATTTGCTTACAACGTTCTGTTAATCCCCGTTGCGGCAGGGCTGCTTTATCCTGCTTACGGTATTCTTTTATCACCCATATTTGCAGCAGGTGCAATGGCATTATCAAGTGTATTCGTTTTAGGAAATGCTTTACGTTTACGTCGGTTTAACCCGACGTTGACTGCACAATAACATCCAAGGAGACTCAGATGAACATTGGAAAACTGTCTAAAGCTGTCGGTATATCTGCCAAAATGATTCGCTACTATGAACAAATTGGTTTAATTCCCGCTGTCGGACGCAATAATTCAGGTTATCGCTCATACAGTGCCCAAGATGTAGAGCGCTTAAAATTTATTAGAAAATCAAGAACATTGGGTTTTTCAGTCAGTGAAATTACCGATCTTCTCGATTTATGGAATGATAAAAAAAGACAAAGTGCAGATGTGAAAAAATTAGCACAATCTCATATTGAAAAACTGGAATTGCGGATTTTTGAATTGCAGAAAATGACGGAGACTTTACAGAATTTAATCAATTGTTGTGCTGGCGACCATCGACCAGACTGCCCTATTCTTGATGGATTGCAGACAACAGATCTCGAAATAAGTGATGTGCATCACCATAACGATACTTTATCCCTGTCACCTCTTGGCACATCCAAAGCTTAAATCTTCATCTATTTTTAACCCGAATCCGAGATAAGAAAACTGTTAAAGAATAGGCATTTGAGTCACAATTTAATCACGACAAAAACTGAATATCCTCAAATGCCTATAGATATACAGCTTATATCACTTTTTTGCTTAATTGATGATTTTTGTTCAGATATTTCCGATGATATTAAGCAATATATGTTCACTCATAGCAACACAAATTGAGCGCTCAAAAGTATCATCCGTTGGAATCGCCTTCATTGACTCTACTAAACTTGCTGTATGCCATAACAAAAGAATAAATCAACATCGTGTATTAACTGATAGTGCCAGTCGAGGAAAAAGTTCAGTAGATTGGTTTTATGGCTTTAAATTACATTTAATTTGTGACCATGTTGGACAATTCGTTTCTTATTGTATTACAACAGGTAACGTGGATGATCGTAAAGTTTTACCTGATTTAGTTCAGTCATCAAAACTAAAGGGGAAAATGTTTGGTGATCGTGGTTATATTGGCGAAAATTGGAAAGTTCGTCTTACTGAGATGGGTGTTCAACTAATCACACGAATTAAAAGAAATATGAAGCCACAAGCTTTAGACCCACTTGATCGTGCGGTATTAAGAAAGCGAGGCATTATTGAATCACCATTTAATTTAATGAAAAGTCAATTTGATCTTGAACATACACGACATCGATCAAAAATAGGACTGCTAACCACGATATTTTCAGCTTTAACGTTAGACCTATTGCGAAAGTAGGTTTTTGGGTCATTTAGCTATATGCAATACCTTATATAGTCAAACCGCCTGATTATTCATACAAGTGATTTGGATGATTCATTTATTTTGTACTTTTGAATCATAAACAGTCTTGCTATCACGAGGCGACATGGATGACGCCATGTTGAGCGGGGGTATTAGGATGTACCCCTCGCTCAACGGAAGATTTTTGTTACTTTTCATCTCTGAAAAGTAAAGTATCGCCTACGCAAAACAATTTAAACTCTAGAGCTAAAGCGTGGCAGTGCAAGGCGTATATCATCAAACAATATATTGATCGCTTTAATTTTATTGATCAACAGAAATGATATTCTACTGTATGAATTTTTCAACAGATTAACTATATAACAAAGATCACAGCTGCTAAAATTTTGACTAACGCAAGAGCTCTGTTGTACGCTTTACTACTTGTAAAAGACGATAACTCAGAAATTCAACAGATTTTAGCTCCTCTTAAATTAAAATCCTTTAAGCCGAATTCACGTTATTTTTAGTTTATGTGAATAAATATAAAAAAAGCTACTGACCAGAGTAGCTTTTTTATGCCTCAGATTTTATCGTGCCGGATAGCCAATTTCAACAAGCATCCCTCTTACATCTTCTTCAGTCACGATTGTACTGACTTTCAAATGACGGTTCGGTGTATCCGCGATAATTTCTGCGTCCTCGTCTAATGTTTGAATCGCTTTTGCTATACGGCGCACGCACGCACCACAGGTCATATTTTCAACATGGAATTCCATATTTGGCTCCTTAATTAATCGTAAACTCATGATAAAAGTTGCCATTATTGTAAGGTCAAGTGTTTGAAATCATTTCTTTAACGATCATTGTAATTTTAAAATAATCAGGATGAATGACTTTAATTAAACGTATTTATTTATCTTTATGGATTGTTCATATTTAAGTCATCTTTATCCTTTTAATGATGCATTGTGTATAAATAAAAAATTCAAAAAAATGTAAATAATTTTTTAAATAAAATTCGGCTTTTAAATAAAAAAATTGCACAAAAATAAAACCAAACAACATTAGAAAATTATTTCAAAAATCACCAACAACACTCATAATTTACCCTATAGAATTTTCAAAACAATCAACACAAAACGGAAAACTAATTAATAAATCTAATGAAACAACTTAAGTAAAAAAACATCACATTACTTATATTCAATAAAAAACATGATTTTTTGTAATGAAAAATTAAGAGCAAAATAATAAAAATCAATTTTTATCGTTATAAAAAAATGTATTACATTTTCTCAATCATACACTTGATTAATCATCAAATCAATAAGATTGCTAAGAATAACTTCACTATATAAACTAATCCTGTTTATTCATATAAATATAACCTCAAAACCCACAAATATAGAGCAAGGTCTTAAATGGTTAAAAGGATTTCATTAAACTCATTTAAGTTTTTTTATTATGTAGCGATGTATGAAAGTGTGACAATTGCCTCAGAAAAGCTTTTTGTTACACAGGGTGCGGTTAGTCGACAAATAAAAAACTTAGAGGATGATCTAAATACGGTTCTTTTCATCAGAAAAGGTAAAACCTTAGAGTTAACCAATGAAGGTTTATTACTTCTGAATTGTTGTCAAGGCATTTTTCATGAAATTGATAAATGTCTTATTCGTCTTGACAATAAAAAGGAAAATATCAAAGAACTGGTAATTTCTTGTGAATCCACATTATGTATGAAATGGCTAATTCCCAGATTAAAAGATTTTAATGAATTAAACAGTGGTTTTGATTTAAAAATTACCACAAATGATAAAACTGTAAATTTTAGCAATGTTGATATCGCCATACGTAGGGATGATATTAATTGGAAAGAACATATTTACAGCATCAAACTCATGGATGAAACCATGTTCTTTGTTAAAAATTCAACCAAACATAATAATAACATTTTAATATCATCTTCGAGACAGAAGTTCTGGGGGACTTTATTAAAGATCAATCATATTAGAGATAAGATCACACAGCTGAATTATAAAGAGCTTGATCATTTTTATCTTTGTATCGAAGCATGCTTATCTGGTTTAGGCTCAACAATAGTATCTGGATACATGATCGAAAAAGACTTAAATAATGGCAACTTAGAGCCGATAACAGAGCCATTTCATGATGGCTCTTCCTACTATTTACTATCAGCATCTCCTTTAGAAGAGGACTATCGAAAAGTTGTTTTCAAAAACTGGTTAATTGAAGAGATAAATAAAACACAATTGAATTTAGAAAAATTTTCTTATCTTAAAAAAAAATTAGTTAAAGACCCTAATTATTCAATAAAATCATTAAAATAATAAAAATTTATTCAATTAAATAAAAATTTAAGATATGAGAAAATAATCAAAAGGAGAAAATTAATGCTTAAACCCAACATTTCATTCAAAACCAAAAAGTGGACCTGTAAACATTGTGGTCTACTCAAAGATATTTCAAAATGGCGAATTAAAATTGGTGACTCCGTTTTTTTTAATACGGGTCATCTTGATAAAAACTTTGAGTATATTAAAAGAACAACTCATGGCATTGTAATTGATCGGCAAAATAAATTTTTAACTGTATTAGACCAAAACAAGAATCAAACCTATTTTATTGATCAAAATGAGGTGCACTTAACGGATTCACCCGCACTTTTCTTATATCATATGTATGGAAAATGTGCCTGTAAACATGATAAAAATTAAATAAAATAGATGATTTTTACTAATCTTTACGACTAAATACATTGCGATACATTACAAAAAATTATAATATCCATTAAAATAAAGTACTAATACTTGATTACATCAATCAGTACATCAATTAATTCAATGTATGGATTACAAGAGCCTTTAACATGATAGAAAGATTATCGCTTAATTCATTAAAGTTTTTTTATTATGTGGCGATTGAGGGAAGTGTAACCATTGCGGCTGAACGCCTATATGTTACTCAAAGCGCAGTAAGTCGACAAATTAAAAATTTAGAGGATCTACTGAATGTTGCTTTATTTGAAAGAAAGAATAAATCTTTAATTTTGACTGCAGAAGGTAAAGTTCTTTTAGATTGTTGCCAACATGTGTTTAATCAACTTGATCATTGTGTCATTAGCATTAAACAGCAAAAATATAAAAGCAATAATTTAATTATTTCTTGTGAACCCACGATTTCGATGAAATGGCTTATTCCTCGTATGGTGAGCTTCAATGAGTTAAATCTTGGTTTTGGAATCACCCTTTTAACGGGTGGTGGACCTCTAGATTTTCAAAATCAAGATATCGATCTTGCCATTCGAAGAAATGATTTTGCTTGGGGTGATCATATTTTCAGTACCAAAATCATTGATGAATTTATGTTTATGGTGAATTCCAATCAACAAAATGCCTCAAATTTGTTACTCAGTTCATCACGTCCAAAGTTTAAAAATTACCTAGCGAAAGAATATCCTGAAATCTCAAAATTAAACACCATTGAGCTTGATCACTTTTATTTATGTATTGAGGCATGTTTATCCGGTTTAGGACAAACAATTGTTTCTGGCTTTATGATTGAACATGAACTTGATCACGATTTCTTTCAAGTTGAAAAGTATCTCCACTTTGATGATTCAGCCTATTATTTATTGGCTTCCTCTTCAATTGAAGAAGACAACAGAAAAGTGATCTTTAGAGATTGGTTGATCAAAGAAATGCAACAAACGCAACAAAACCTGCTGCATAAATTTGGCTTTGCCAATAGTGATCAAGAATTCGGTTGATCTCGCATAAATTTTTATAGCCGCTTTTATAGTTGTATTTCAACATCCCCTTTTCCAACTTTCTTCCCCGATGGAGAGGCAACTTAGAAAATCTACAGGATGTAGATACCATGAATTTAATCAAAGCCAAGAGATATTTTTCATAGTTTAAAAATAAGGATGTAGAATTTTCATATTTTTAAAGCGTGATAAAACATAGAGTCAAAACCGTCTGATTATTTATACACGTGATTTACATCGATGTTCTTTCTATCGTGAGATGGCATGGATGCCGCCGTCGGTCAAGGGCGATATGAGCAAAAACAAAGCACTGCTTTGTTTGCAGCGCAAGATCCCTGTTAAAGAAAAATTTTTGCTCTCTTTTCATCTCTGAAAAGTAAGATATCGCCTAAGCCAACGTATTTAAACTTTAGAACTAAAACATGACAATACACGCTTTAAATCTTGCAATACTATTTTTATCGTATTGAAGTAATTAATCAATAGAAATAATATCTTACGGTATGCATTTTTTAACAAATCAAACATCGAAGTTAGTTTCTTATACGCAAAAAGCTAAAAATGAATATTTTTAGCTTTTGATTGATTTATTGATAGTCTATTGAAACAGTTGCCTGAGTCTGTACATAACCTGGAGTAGCTGTTGCTAAAGATCTATAATAACGTGCCTTTAATGTTTTCATAAATGTCGTTGCAGTTGAACCAACAGGAATCGAATAAAAAGGGCTTTGTGTCCCAATCGCCAATGGCACATCAGCATTGTCTCTTAACTGTACATCGACATTACTACGATTTGCTAAACTTGGTGAATTTTTTAATATGCCATTGGTATTTACATTACTTGGGGTATAGCTATCGGTAATTGTTGCCAATAAAACTTTATTGGGCATTGCTGCAGTACAATAAATATTGACATTAAAAGATTGCTCATTTGCGGTTTGATTACTGTTCAACGTTGCTGTCGGTACGGGTGCTAAATTCACTATTTGGTTTGCCATGGTGCAAGTAGGAAGAGCAAAGTTCATTTGGATGTTCACATAAACTTCAGATGTTCCAACTTTAGGATTTCCACTTGGGGGTGGTGCATTTCCTAAAGCCCCTCCCCAATCATCATATTTATAGGCAAAAGTACCTAAATGAATACGAACTACTGAATTATTTAAAGCATCGATAACAGCGGCTGAAGGTTTAGTTGTAGAAAGTAAAGTCAGTTTAAATCTGCTATTTCTGATTGCGCTATTGGTTGTACCATTACCATTTAATCCCGCATAATAGCCTTCACCATTTATGATCTTAATCGGTCCTGCACTAGTGTCTGGTACTACACTATAATCCGTATCTAAAGCCAGGATATCGAATGATAAAGGATTAATATCATTATTCGATCTTAATCTATATTCAATCCGTAGATTATTCATCAACCAAATCTTTGCTGCTGCTAAGGTTATTGGATTAGCGTTAGAACCTGAAATAGTAATACCATTACTAACTGAAAAAGGACTACTGCCAACTAAATCAGTATTACCAGAAGCCGCTTTAAAAACTGCCCTTACAGCAACAGTATACGGCGCTGGTGTACAATTATTTAGCAATAAGGTGTTATTTGTATCATTAAATGTTTGTGTATATGGAAAACTATTAATTGTGCCACTTGTGCGATTAAACTCAATCATTGGATAGGTTACACAAGTCGAATTTGCTGCAAATATCTGTGTTGACGTAAGGCATAATGGTGCAAATAACCAAAGTAACTTCTTCATGATTTATTTACACTCCACTACAATTATTTTAAACAAATATAGATTTATCAAATTGAATTCACTTTACTGATAATATTCTAATTATTGATAATCTAATGAAACAGTTGCCTGAGTTTGAACATAACCTGGTGTTGCTGTTGCTAAAGATCTGTAATATCGTGCTTTTAATGCTTTAATAAATGTCGTTGCAGTCGAACCAGCAGGAATTGAATAAAAAGGGTTTTGTGTCCCAATCGCCAATGGCACATCTGAACTATCTCTTAACTGTACATCGACATTACTTCGATTTGCTAAACTTGGTGAATTTTTTAAAATCCCATTGCTATTTATATTACTTGGGGTATAACTATCAGTAATTGTTGCCAATAAAACTTTATTGGGCAATGCTCCTGTACAATTAATATTGACATTAAAAGGTTGTTCATTTGCTGTTTGATTACTGTTCAATGTTGCCGTTGGTACGGGTGCCAGATTCACAATTTGGTTTGCCAGCGTACATGTAGGTAAAACAAAATTCATTTGGATATTTACATAGAGCTCAGTTGTACCCGTTTTTGGTACACCACTTGGAGCAGGATTTGTTCCACCATTTCCCCAATCATCATATTTATAAGATAAAGTGCCTAAATGAATTCGTACAGTCGAATTATTGAGTGCATCAATCACAGCGATGCTCGGCTTTGTGGTGGAAAGCAGGTTCAAGGTAAATCGATTATTTCTCATTGCTGAATCTGGTGTTCCATTATTACCAAGCCCTGTAAAATAGCTTTCACCATTAATAATCGCTGAAGACCCATTACTGGTTAAAGGCATAATATTATAATCAGTATTTAAGGTTAATATATCTTGCGATATAGGATTCACATTATTATTTGATCTTAAAGTAAATGCTATTCGCATATTATTAATTAACCAAATCTTAGCTGCTGCTAAAGTTGTCGGATTCGCAGTTGAACCCGTTATTGTAATATTATTATTTACGGCATAAGGACTTACACCGACTAAATCAGTATTGCCTGTCGTAGCTCTAAATGTCGCCAAGGCGGCAACATTTCCTCGCGGTTGACAATTATTAAACAACACCCCATTTGTTGTATCATTAAATGTTTGCGTATAAGGAAATATATTAATCGTACCGCTAGTGCGATTAAATTCTATTGTCGGGTAAGTCGTACATGTCGCTGTCGCTGCAAATATTGATTGCATTGATAAAAAGCATAGTGGCGTAAATATTAAAAGTAACTTCTTCATGATCTATTTACACTCCACATTGATAATATTGAAGTTTTCTGTATTTTTTTGTGTTAACAATGACTTAGATATCGGTCCAATCTTACACTGTTGATTGGCTTCAGCTCCCCAAACTACAGATGTATCATGCAATAATGCCTCTTGTTTATCTACGATCACTTGGCTAGATGCACCCACAATACCCAATACATTCCCCTGTTCATCCTTTAATTGACTGCCCATCGCAATTTGTGAATCTAAAGCGTAACGAATACGCAGTAAAATATTACTTGATTTATTGGCTTTAAATTCAGTAAGTTGTGAACTATATCTACGTGGAATCACTTCAGTTTGGTTAGATTCCAAAGTCACATTTGCTGGTAAATCAGCAGGGTCAAGCGTGATTAAATTTTTACTGTATGGTGTATTGTATGGATAAATCGCATTTCCAAAGCGATCAACTTTAACCCCCCAAGCATTTGAAACAACCGCGCCCATCCCCTCTTCCGCATGCACAATAGTGTAAGTGTCAGGCAACGTATTGACTGGGGTAATCCCAAAACGATGGGCAACAACAGCACCTTGTGCGGATAAAGAATACTGGGTGTTGTTTTGATTGGTCGAAAGGGTTGCGCCTAGATTCACGGCAGGCAATAAATAATTAATGTTGCCATTAAATAAGGTATCGTGCTGATTATTAATCACCCCTGCACCAAAGTTTAATTCATTATGCGCACCCAAAATGCCTGATAGACTGACATTTGAAGTGGTATTTGAATCTTGGTCATGCTGAACACTGGCATTGAGTGACATATTTTTCTTGCGCCAATCGAGTGGAACCGTCATGGAAAAATAAATAGCATCGCCTCGTTTACGCGCATGATCTGAATAGTCGGTACGTGATAAGCCAAGGTTATAACTTATTCTGTTCCATGTATTGCCATAACTCAGGTTATATTGATAATAATCTTGGCTGTCCTCCCAATAGTTATTTTTACGAACTGCTAAATTAAAATTACCGAGACGTGTATTTGGGAATGACTTGGAAACACTGATGCCCATATTTTGTTTTAGATTATAATTATACAAAAAGTCATCATACTCACGATCAGTTAAATCAGCCAAATTACGCTGATACAAATGTGAGGAAATACTCATATATTCACGGTCATAAGCCGAATAATCTGCATAAAAATTTAGATTTTGAGCTAGCCAATCATAACGATAATTCAGACTGTATTTTTGCCCACGATAATCCTTACGATATAGTTCAGATTCAGTATGCTCTATAGAAGCAGTTACGCCACCAAGTAGTGTATTAGTAGATATTGCCAGCAAGCCACTGGCATAGTCATCACTAAAATTTGCACCTGCACCAATGGTCAAGGCATTATTGATACCGTAATTAAAACTGCCTTGAAACAATTTATCATGGGTTGTTTCATGACGCGTACGATAACGACCACCCGCAACACTGTAGTTATAACGACCTTGACGCACTAAATCATAATTGCTTTGCATCGGAACATTAAAGCTTCTTCTTTCACCGCCTGTTTCAGTAATTTCAACGGTTAAATCTCCTGAAGTTGCCGTATTTAAATCAGTAATACGAAATGCACCAGCAGGTACGGTACGCTCATAGATTTTTTGACCACTTTGATAAATTCTGACCAATGCATTGGTATTGGCAAAATTTTCAATTACAGGGGCATACTGCCGAGCTGACCACGGTAACATTTCCTGATCAGACGCCAATTGTGCACCTACAATGGGTAAATTATCCAAACGATAAGTTGTGGTATTAAATTGACCTAAACTTAAACGTGATTTTAATCGGGTCATATCGCGATATAACACGTTTTGATCAGAATAATAGTGCCCCAAACCTGAGTTTTCAGACTCAAATGCACCTGCATGTCGGTAGTACCAACCCGCAATATTTAATCCCCCATTTAATCCCAAGTATTTACTTTCTCGATCTTCATCACGGTTATAGTTAAATGCATAACCAATAAAACTTGAATTTACCCCTTGATTAAATAATGCTGGATCAATATATCCTTCTGGACGTTCGACTCGTATTGCTTGAGGAATGGAAACATTCAGTTTTAATTGAGATAAATCAAAGTCATAATAGGCATCAGCATTGACTTGTTTAATGGTTCGACATGGCATTTCAGTTAAACTTTTACGAAACGCTGGTATTAAATCAAATTGATTTAATAAATTCGTATCTACACAAAGCACAGCCGAACGTTGCCCATCCAAATGATCAAAGCGGACTTCCTGATTACCGATCACTTGCTTATTGACCGACAACTCGACTAGATATTTACCAGGCGCAACGAAGTTTTTAACTTCAAAATTACTCAAGGAAACATTACGGTCATTACCAAATAACGACGCCGAATTGAAAGTCACTAAAGCATTATTTTGTGCAACCAATTGTGTATTGTCTTGAGCAATCAAATGTTGATTGTCTTGTGCGAGCAAATTTTGTTGATTTTCTTCAGCTGACACCTGCAAAGCAATCGCAGACAACAGCATTAAGCAGAGCTCGCTTTTTTTAAAATTTAGCATGCTAAACGATCCATTATTACTGTTTTATTACTGCATGACGGCTTCGAATGTTTGTACTGCGCCTAGATCATTGACAATTTCATAGGATATTTTTTTTGTTGTGAGATCGAGGATAAAATTTTTTAAACTACGGCTACTAAAAGGCTCTAACATGATGGCATCTTCGCCTGAGTTAAAAGCATGATTTTTTCCACTTTCCACTTGTAAGACCGTAATGTAATACGGTGTTGGATTACTGATGGTCAAACTATTTATAGAACGATCTAGTTTAAATTGAAGGCTTTTTTGTGCATGATCTGCTTTCATTGCCAACTGTGTTGGACGATAAAATAATTTAACGCGTGTCCGTACCGTAAATGACAAATGATTTTTATCAGCTAAATTCGGGTCACTCGGTGGAATATCTAAAATATTAAACCAATAAATTGACTCTCGATCTTTTGCCAATTTTGATGTGTCTAAGGGGATAATTCGAATAATTTGCCCTTTATTTGGTTCAATGCGAACTAAAGGTGGATTAAGTACAAATGGGACTTCTTCTGCCTGAGGGGTTTTCTTTGGATCGCCATTATCAATCCAAGCTTGTACTAATGCAGGTGTGTCATATATGTTTCTGAGTTGGACATTTACACTTTTAGACTGAGCAGGGAAAATTATACGTGTACCTTCTATAGACACCCCAGCATAAGCAAGTGGCATGGTTAAGAATACACATATAGCAGCTTGTAGATAACGCATAATATTCCCCTTCACAATTTAAGCAAACACAGATTAGTTATATTGCAATGTATAATTTACAGTTGCTGTCACATTCTGCGCATCTACAGAACCAGTTTTAGTGAAGTAGTGTGCTTTATAAGTCATGGTTGCAGTGCCAGTACCATCTGCTGCAAGCCCTGTGATCGCACTTTTTGCTTGTGTACCCCAAGCTTGTGAGTAATCTACAGGTGTATCTGCATCAGTTAAAATTTGAATAAATACTGGCTTAGCAGATGAAGCATCTGTTGACTTGTTTACTAAAGCTGTTTTTTCTGTTGCATCATAATCCGCAGCCGCCGCTGTTTCTAAAAACAAACCTTTAAGTGCTTTATTTGTTGCCGCATCACAGCCACCTGTACCTGCACCATTTTTAAGTTGTAGGTCAAAGCTTTTCGTTGCAGCAGATTGGTTTGCTGTTGTAAAAGTAGAAGTTGGAACTGTATCTAGAGTCACGATAATATTTTTAGAGCCAGCAGTGCCTGGACCTGACCCAGTTAATGTACATGTGCTATCCGTCACTACACCATTGACAGTGATTGTGCCGTCTACAGCAAAAGTATGTGTACATGCCAAACCTAAAACTAACGCACTTACTGTCGATAAAGATAAACTTTTCATGCAATAAACCTCATTGGATTTTAATAAAAAATAGTACTGAATTATTATTTTGTTCACCTTTATTTATTAACAGTAAGGTTCACTTAATTAATAATTCCAAATTTGTGAATCTAGTTACTATTTATTTAAAACTACCTTGTTATAAAAAAATAACAATAGTTCAAAAATAAATCAGGAACTTCACTCTGATTCAAATGATACATCTGTCACATTTTTTATGATTGATTTATTGTCATACCAATACATTACTTTTTATCATTTATTTATTTTATTCATATAATACAATAAAATACAAACAACTTTCCGCTGTTAAATTTTTAAAAAATCTATTTGATTTAAATTTAAGCAATCAAGAAAATATTTTTATAATTGACGAATGATGAAGAGATTATAATATTTTAGTTAAGCTAATTAATTTATTTTTATTTTAACTTAAACTAAATTATTAATAAAAATTTAAAAATACAATTATATTTTAAAAACAACTAAATATTATAATTTTATTAATATAACCATTATTTACTTTTACCTTAATTAATTACCAATTAAAAAAATAAATTATTGATCTATTTAATTTAATGACATTTCTGTAATCATTCAAATAGTAAGTTTAACTAAAATCTAAGGAAAAAATTAAAACCTAAATCACATTCTAGATTAAAATAGATCTAGCATCACGATTCAAAAAAATAAATACAAGATAATGATTTTATTAATTTTTTAAAAAACAATAAAGTCTTATTCATTATTTGTTAATGATCCAAGCTATTTAGGAAAACTCATAAAAAAACTGCAATCGATCCCGATTGCAGTTTTTGCTACTGTTTAAAATAAAGACTTATTTCAAACTATATGCAATCACATAATCACCATGATCAGGTGATTGACGCGCTCCACCTGCTGTGATCATGACATATTGTTTGCCTGTTTTCGGAGATACATAGCTGATCGGTGTGCCTTGGCTACCCACAGGTAACCGTGCTTTCCAAAGCTCTTTACCAGAAGATGAGTCCAAAGCGCGTAGGTAGTAATCTTGCGTTGCAGCAAAGAATACCAAACCACCTTGCGTTGCCATTGGACCACCAATGGTTGGCATTCCAATCGGTGCTTTCAGCCCCATCTTAATCCCCATCGGTCCAGTATCTTCTACTGTTCCCATTGGTACTTGCCATGCAATTTGACGAGTTTTCATATCAATCGCAGTCATGGTGCCATAAGGCGGTTTTTGGCATGGAATATTCAACTTCGACCAGAAACGATCTTTATTGACTTTATACGGCGTACCTTTCATCGGTACTGCACCCATCCCAGTATTGACCTTCTCACCACCATTTGCCTGTTTAGCCAAATCTTCAGGTGTTTGTTCAATCAACTGAATCCATAAACCTAAGCGCATGTCATTGACAAACATATATTGATGACTTGGATCGAAAGCAATACTGCCCCAGTTCATACCACCGAGAGAGCCTGGGAAGCTTAACGATTTATCTTTACCCGGTGCAGTATATAAGCCTTCATAACGCATTGATTTAAAGTTGATACGACACATCAATTGATCAAATGGTGTAGCGCCCCACATATCCGATTCAGTAATGGTTTGATTACCAATCTGCGGCATTTCAACAGAGCGAGGTTGTGTCGGACTATATTGTTCACCTTGAATATCTGCTGGCTTGACAGCTTGCTCAATCACCTTGGTTAAAGGTTGCCCCGTCAAACGATCCAAGACAAAAAACTGACCGGATTTCGTTCCAATCACCACAGCAGGTTTATTCGAACCATCTTTCATTGGGAAATCGACCAAACTCGGTTGCATCGGTAAATCAAAATCCCATAAGTCATTATGAACAGTTTGATAAACCCACTTTTCCTTGCCCGTAGTCGCATCCAAAGCCAAGACAGATGAATTGTATTTATGGTCCAACGGTTGGCGATTGCCACCCCAAACATCCACAGAAGAACTGCCCATCGGCAAGAATACCGTATTCATTTGCGGGTCATAAGACATCGCAGCCCATGAGTTTGCTGAACTGCGTTTATAAGTTTCACCTTCTTTTAACACATGGTTTGGATCTGGATTACGTGGATCAAAAGCCCAACGCAATTGCCCTGTAATCACATCATAAGCGCGGATCACACCACCGGGCATATCTGCTGCAAAGTTATCCGCAATTCGACTTCCCACAACAATCACTGTACCTGCGATGGTTGGTGCTGAGGTTACTTCAAATCGTGGTGCAGTGGTTCCCTCACCCAAACCTTTGAGTAAGTCTACAGTACCATCCACCCCGAAATCTTTACAGCGTTCACCTGTATCCGCATTGACTGCGATTAAGCGACCATCAGGCGTGTTGGTATAAACACGACGCAAACATGAGGTATTGTTTGCCACAGCTTGAACAGGCGTAGCACCTGCCAAAGTTGGCTGAACCAATGCTTGGGTTGAATCAAAATAAGCCACACCACGGCAACGTTCCCACGCATCAGACTTAGAATTCACTTCAGCTTTCCAAAGTTGTTTTCCTGAATCTGCTTCTAAGGCAAAAATGTTATTGTGCGGTGTACATAAGTAGATCTTATTGCCGACTTGCAATGGGGTCATTTGATCTTCAGCACCATTGCCTGTACCTGTAGTAAAATCACCTGTACGGAAACGCCATGCTTCTTTTAACTGATGTACATTATCTCGAGTGATTTGATCTAATGCAGCGAAACGGCTTCCCCCTGCATCCTGCCCATAATGTTGCCAGTTGGTTTGTTTCATGTCTGTTTTAACAGGAACCAATGGCAATGCCTGCCCCGTTGCAGCAACCGTTGGATGTGGTTGGAACATCTGATAAAGTCCAATCAGCATCCCAACAACAGTCACAACACCCAAGCCATAAGCAGGTAGACTCATGCTCGGTTGAGCTTGATAACGGCGAATGGCTGGTAAACTAAACATCAATGCTGCAAATAAGCCTGCTGGAAACATCAGTCTTGAGAATAAAGGCCAAAACTCCCAACCTGCGTCAATCAAAGCCCAAATCAATGTACCGATAAAAACCAGACTGAATAAGCCAACACCGATCACTTTTTTCTTAAAAATGAAAATCGCAGAAGCTAAGGTGAGTACGCCAGAGATCACGAAATACCATGATCCCCCCAAGGTCACCAGTTTTATCCCACCCACTGTAAAAAACAGTCCTGTGAGTAATAAAGCCAATGCTAAAATAAAACACCATATTTTCAGTATAGTATGTGAGTTCGAAGATTCAGACATACGTCATACTCCTAGATTAGAAATTTACACGCATGCTTAAACCTGCAACCCATGCATCATCCACTTCTTTAACACCTGCGGGTTGATGAATATATTGTAGATTTGGTCTGAGCATGACCGCTGGTGACCATTGGTAGGTATAGTTCAGTTCAATATTTAACTCATCACGTTGAACAGGAACATAGTCTGCTGCAAATGCATCGTATTCGTCATAACCACGACTATTATTCAGCGCAATTTGACGGTCTTTATAACGATCATTCACCACATAATTGGCAATACCAAAACCAATAGAATCATTTGGACGACCATCAAATGGTCCTTTGTACCAAAGCGCCAATTGTTGTGTGCTTTGGACTGCTGTGGTGGCTTTATCATTCACCACGACATTCACACTGGCATATAGACCACGTTTAGGATCATTGCCTTTTTGGCTCAATTGTTGTTGTGCATTCAACCAAAAACTGTGTTTACCGTCATGTACTTTACCCGTGGTTGCAATATCATTGGCTTCAGCTGTCGAATACAATGCACCGACTTTATATTCACCTGGCAAACCATCGAATGTCGCGAGTTTCGGTCGCCAAGCCAGTTCAACAGGAATTGTTGCACCTTTGACATTATTCATATCCAAATTAAAACCATCGCTATTTTTGGCGGTTTTAATATTGTCTGGATTGACTTCATAGACACCCACACCCAGTGTCCAATCTGGCGCAAATTGATATTTAACATTGGTTCCCCATAGCCCCACAGGTAAGTTGTACCAAATGGAGCCAATAGATTTTCCAAGCTGTCCGCCACATAGTAATAAATTCTGGAATTCACACTGTGAACCATTGAAGTCGTCAGACATGCCCATACGCCCAATCTTGAATTGAACTGTATTGTCAGCAAATCCTTTTTTGACCCATGCTTGAGTCAGACGCCAAATTTTACCTCGACCATAAATTTCTTGTGAATTTCCCAATGCACTCGAACGAGGATCTTTAATACGATCCAAAGTCAAAGCATTGCCATCACGCTTGGTGATTAAAATATTGGCGGTGGTATTGTCCCAACCTGCTATTTTCTCTAGATCAAAATTTGCACCTAACGCCAGTTGCGCTGCATTTTTAAAAGTATTGCTATCGTTATAACCGCCATCTAAATTGGTGGCTGCTTGACTCATAATAGAAGCAGTAAATTTATAACCTTGTTTTTCCAGTTGTTGACGCTCACCATTCCAATCACCCAATAACCACTGACGATCCTGTGACCACGGTTGATTCGCAAAGCTGTGTTGAACAGTACAAAGCGCAACAGTCAAGCAACTCAGTTTGATCAAAAATCTTTTTGAATTCATCTCAAGCTCCTGATTGTTATTTTAATTTCACAGCTGAACTGAGTTCAGAAGTTGCACCCAAACGATCTGTAATATTTGCGGTAACAGATGCGACTTTATTGGTCGGTTTCCATAAAAGCTTGGCTAGACCTTGTCCATTGGTCGCAGCAACAGCTGAACCTAAATAAAATTCTGCTTCATTTGAGCTCGCTGAAGTGTTTCCAAAGAACTCAATCTGATAACGTTGATTTGGTTGCCCCTTGACTTCAACCGTAACTTGACCTTTGGCATAGCTTAATTTAGGTGCTTGAATGCCTTGATTTGGTTGAGCATTACAACCTTGCTCATTCGGCTGTTGACAAGTTTTCTGTAAATTTGCAGGATCAATCTTGACACCATGACCACGTGAACCCACAAAGTGCGCATGTTCCAATCCCGGAATATCAAAGATAATCGCACCTACACGTTGATTAGGTACACAACTCCCCCCCGCTTCACAGCGCTTAATGTCTTGACCGTTATTCCAAATTTGGTTCTTGGTAAGCGTGATGTGTGCATTGGCATCTTTTTCAGAACGAATCGCAATACCAACACGGTTTCCATGGACTTTATTGCTGTCAAAAATATTGCCATCACCTGTTAAGTTAAAACCATTCGAGTTATTGGTCAGTTCATTGTAGGCAATATAATTTCGCTTGCCCCAGTTGATCTGCAAGCCATCTGAATAGTTTTCAAACTTATTGCCCACCACGGCATTGTCATTGCCCCATAAAATCTCAATACCTTGCGATGGTTCTGGATTTGCAGATGTTGAAATAAAGTGATTATTTGCAACCAAGTTAAATGCTGCACCACGGGTTAATTCAAGCCCATCACCATTGTCTTGGAAATAATTATTCAGCACTTTATTGTTATTGGTGGTGGTTGCGGTTGGATTGCCCTTGCCATCATCCCCTGTCAACATCACGCCTGCACCACCATAGTTATGCATAATACGGTTATTTTGAATCAGGTTATTACTGGCACGATTCATTAAAATACCAATACAGAAACGGCGAATTTCTACACCTTGAATGGTGACCCCGTTGATATCACGCAAAACCAAGCCTGGTAAAGTTGTGGTACGCACATTGGTACCAAACTGCCCTTCAACCGCTCCCGGACAAGCTTCAACGCCTGTCCCTTTAATATAATTTGAACCATCAATGGCGATAAATTCACCTGTTTTCGCCCATTGGGTTCCCGTAATTTTTACGGGTGCTTTGATCTCAGGTAAAGGACTATTCACCTTGATGGTATAAGGTGCTGTCCCAACCGCTTGAATCAAAATCTCACTGGCCTCAGTCGGTTTGGCATTTGTCTGTTCAATTGCCCAGCGCAATGAACCTTTTTCACTGTCATCCTGATAACGGTCTACCACATAGCTTTCCGCCATCGTTAAACCAGAAACTGCAAGCCCTATCGCCAATGCGCTTAAACGTAAAGAAATCAATTTCATGTCTTAAAAGTCCTTTTAAATTATGGTGTAGGTTGAACAGTTTTCAATAACTGCTTCAATTGGGTTACATCAATTTGACCAGGTGCAGAAGCTTCACCGATCATGCCGAAGCTAAAGCTGCCGCCCATATTTGCCGTAGCAATTCGAGAAATAGTGCCCAACTTGCCCATCGACATGGTCAATAATGGCTTTTTGGATTGTTGACTCACTTTTAAAGTGGCATTCATTAAGGTGAATACATCTTGTTTGCTTTGTGGCATCACTGCGATTTTTAAAATATCTGCACCAAGCTCATCCTGTTTAAGCAAACGTTGAATGATCTCATCTTCATTGGGTGTCTTTTTAAAATCGTGATTCGACATCACAATCAATACTTTTTTGGCATGTGCCAGTTTTACGATATTGTTTACGGCTTGTGGATCTCGGAACATCTCCACATCTAACATGTCCATAAATGGCTGTTTTAAATAAGTTTGATAAGTTTTTGCATAATCCGCATCAGTGATGGTCAACTGCCCACCTTCATTGTGTGTGCGAATGGTAGCAATCATCGGCTTGGTGCCTAAAATCTGTTTAAGTTGATGCCCCAAAGCAATCACTTGTTGTGTGTTGTTGGCAAAGTCGAGCAAGTCGATACGGAATTCCGCTAAATCTGCATCGGGATTACTTGCAATCACTTTGGCTTGCGCCAAGGCTTGTTCTTGAGTTTTGGCAGTAATCGGTACAATCGTTTTCACTGGAAGTTTTGCCAGTTCAGATAATTCAACACGCTGTACTGGAAGT
The DNA here is from genome assembly GCF_019702905.1 of Acinetobacter sp. Tol 5. Classification (NCBI taxonomy): domain Bacteria; kingdom Pseudomonadati; phylum Pseudomonadota; class Gammaproteobacteria; order Moraxellales; family Moraxellaceae; genus Acinetobacter; species Acinetobacter sp. Tol 5. The sequence goes on from NZ_AP024708.1 coordinate 3,367,923, forward strand.
GTTTGTGCTTGTGTCATTTGCAATGTAAAAATTGGGCTCAATGCCAGCATCACTGCTGCAATTTTTTTTAATTTCATTTTCCATCTTCCTTAATAGATGATCTGTAATAAATAATTCGAATATAGATACTGTTTTAATGTCCTATGCTTTAAACCAATGTACTTAAATCGCATTCATCCTCCCTTTTTACGGGGAGGAAAATCATAAATTGATCAAACTCCATGATGATCAAAGTAAGATTTGACAAAATACTTAGATATCAAAAAATACCGTTTCATCTTCACCTTGAATACGAATATCAAAGCGATAGACGATTTCGCCATCAACTTCCGTACGTTTGGCAATAAGAGTCTGACGACGAGTCGCCCATTCAATACTGTTTAAAACTGGATCATTGGCATTGGCATCTACTTCATCCTCAAAATAAATACGGGTATGTAGTCCAATGTTGATGCCACGTGCAAACAGCACCACGGCAATATGAGGTGCTTGAATCGAACCTTTACGTCCAGCTACAGCACCAGGTTTTACAGTTTCAAAATGCCAAAAACCTGTTTCAAAATTCGCCCCTGTACGCCCCCAGCCTTGAAAATGTGGATCTACAGTTTTGCCTTGGGTATCTGCCTGACTTGGATAAACACCATTGCTATCTGCTTGCCAGATTTCCAGTAACACATCTCTTAATGGCAAACCCAGTCCGTCAAAAACTTGACCTTCCAGGCGAATACGTTGCCCTTGAGTTTTGTCATTGGTCAATTGGTGATTAAAGTTGTGTTCAAACACTTCAATATTGGCTTGTTGAGGCAATAAGCCAATGTGAACATAAGGACCACCTGTTTGAGATGGGGTCTCTTTCAGTTCTTGAAAATTCCATGCGTTCATCGTATACACCCTTAAGTCAAATCATTTTCAAAATAAGTCGCACGACGACCACGAAGATGAATATCAAAGCGGTAACAACGGCTATCCGCTTCAATAAAGTTGTTTTTATCTTCGAGTGCGATCAGGGCACGACGCTGATCTTCAGAAGGAATCGTTTTTAAAATTGGGCAGCTATCAATCAGCGTATCGCCTTCAAAATAGAACTGCGAAATTAAGCGCTGTGCCCAACCATCTGCAATCAATGAAAAATGGATGTGCGCTGGACGCCATTCATTGATACGGTTACGCCACGGATAAGGACCCGGTTTAATGGTACGAAAAATGAAGAATCCATTTTCATCAGTTAAAGTACGACCACAGCCACCAAAGTTTGGATCCATCGCGCCGATAAACTTATCATTTGGATGACGATAACGCCCTGAAGCATTGGCTTGCCAAACTTCTAACAAGGCATTTTTGACTGGACGACCAAACTGATCACGAACATAACCATGGACAATAATACGTTCACCGACGGGTAAACCGTCTTTGGCATAGTTCAAAATCAAATCATTATCTTTCGCACCAAAAAGATTGGGGGAAAAATGCGGTGAGGTCACTTCTGTCAAGGTTTCATTAATCGAAATCAATGCATTTTTTGGCGAGCGTAATACACTGGTTTTATAGCCCGGTGTATATGCTGGCGGATGATCATCGGTGTTACGTTGTGGATATGCACCCAATGTATGACTTAACATGCTGGTCTCCTTAATCTTGTAGTGGTGTCGCAATAGGCTGCACTTCGATACCCAGCTCTTTAAAAACGTCTTCAGCCATATGCATTGCTGCATTTGCTGCTGGCAAACCTGCATATAATGAACTATGCAAAATCAATTCTTTAAGTTCATCCTTGGTCACACCATTGTTAAAACAAGCACGTAAATGCATTCTGAGTTCATCCTCTCGTCCCAATGCCAATAAAATGGCAATGGTCACTAAACTACGTGTATGACGAGGTAGACCTTCACGAGACCATACTTCACCCCATGCAAATCGACTGATAAAATTCTGGAAGTCTTGATTAAAATCATTTAGGTTCGCTAAAGAGCGGCCGACATGTTGTTCACCAAGTACTTCGGTACGGACTTTAAGCCCTTGTTGATAGCGTTGATCATCATTCATTGACGTTATTCCTCATCTAGAAAAATGAGCATTAGGTTGCATCGGTATGAGCAACCAAAGATTTAACAAAAATAGCGATGGCTGCTGCGGTTGCTGGAATCATGAGCAAACTGAGAATAGCGGTAAAAGACCAATCATCGCCCAATAAAACAGCCCCGATCCATGCACCAAACACAGCACCAAATCGTCCAATACCCGTCATCCAAGCAACCCCTGTTGCACGGCATTGCGTTGGGTAAAAACGAGCACTTAAAGCAGGCATAGAAGATTGCGCACCATTGATGGCTATCCCGGCACATAACACCAATAGTGCCAATAAAGTTGGATTGCTTAGGCTTTGCCCCACAGCGACTGCAAACAAACCTGCGATAAAATAGAAAGCAGAAATAATGCGATTTGGGTTAAAGCGATCCATCGCCCAACCAATAAATAAGGCACTCATCACACCACCGAACTGGAATAAACCACCGATAAATGCAGCTCGTTCCATGGTCGCGCCCGTTTCACGCATCAAGGTCGGTAACCAGCTGGTCAGCAAATAAATCACCACCAAGCCCATAAAATAGGTCGACCAAAGTAAAAGCGTGCCTTTGGCATATTGTTTTGAAAACAACATACCGAATACATTTTTCTTTTCTGCAACCGCAGACTGCTCTTCTGGAATATGAAAGGTTTGCGCAGTTTTTACCTGCTCTGGTGCAATATGGTTTAAAATTTTGCGAACCTTCTCTGTTGATTGTCCTTTGACAATCAAGAAGCGATAAGATTCTGGCAACACGAAAATGACCAATACCATGAGTATCAGTGGTGCGATTCCGCCCAGTAAAAATAGACTGTGCCAACCAAAGGTCGGGATTAACCAACTACTGATAAATCCACCAATCGCCATCCCCAAGTTATAACCGCAGAACATGCAGGTCACGAGCAATGAGCGAATGCGTTGTGGACAATATTCTGAGAACAAGGTAGTGGCATTTGGCATCGCCGCACCTAAACCAATACCTGTTAAAAAGCGTAATATCACAAGGCTGTTTAAGTCTTGTGCATAAGCAGATGCCAGTGTAAAACCACCAAAAATCAGCATCGAAATAGTCAAAACAATTTTGCGACCAAAGCGATCTGCTGTAGGACCTGAAACCAATGCACCGATGATCATTCCACCCAGTGCTGCACTCATGACGGGTCCGAGTTGGGAACGATCAATGCCCCAATCTTGTGCCAAAGCAGGTGCAATAAAGCCCATTGCAGCAGTATCGATGCCATCGACAAATACGATGAGAAAACAAATAATCGCAATCATCCACTGATATTTACTGACAGGTGCATCATTGATCAGCGCCTGCGCATCCATACTCTTGTTTGGGGCAGCAATTTCCTGTGCCATAGTTGCCTCCTTGTAGGCGAATTCCTTTCTAACCCTTGCGGTTATATGCTTTGAATAAACTTAGACAGCGCCTGATTGAACACTTGAGGCTGTTCAATATTGGATAAATGGGAAGCTGCCAAGATTTCAAGCTGACTGTTTTGAACAAGTTGATGCATAAATTCTGCATCTTGAACTGTGGTGACAGGGTCATACTGCCCCGCAATAATCAATGTGGGTATTTGGATTTGATTTAACTGGTCGCGAACATCTGCATCTGCCAAAGCTATACAGGCATTGGCATAACCTTGTGATGGTGTCATTGCTAAACTTTGAATGGTTTTTTGTGCCAATACATCATGGGCATAATCAAAATGCTCACTAAACCAACGGGTATGTGTCGTTTTCACGATTTCAGCTAAACCATGTTGCTCCACACTCTCCGCTCGACTGTTCCAAGCTTCGGCAGTGCCAATTTTTGCGGCTGAGTTTGCTACGGTAATACTATGAAAACGTTCAGCATGATTCATCGCCAAAGCAAGTGCAGTAATCCCACCCATGGAAATACCACAGAAATGTGCTTTGGCAATGTTTAAAGCATCTAGGATATCCACTGCATCTTCAGCTAAGTTTTGCAAGGTCGTGTGGGCAACCACCTCACTCTCACCATGACCACGTGTGTCATAAGTAACAATTTGAAAATGTGCTGCTAATACAGCAACCTGTGCTTGCCACATCCCATGATCAGTTCCCAAAGAGTTGGAAAACATAATCACGGGAGCATCTTTCAAACCCTGTACTTGCACAGCAAGTTGGTGTCCTTGACGGTTATTGATCATCATGATCTTTGATCCTCTTGTGCGGCTTGCAGTACTGCATCAATTTGAGCCTGAATATTGCCCAAGTAAGATGTCGGGTTAAACAATGCTTGCAACGCCTGCTCATTGAAGTAGGTATTGACTTGATCCATCTCGGCTAATACCGTTTTTAAATGTTTCTGTTCAGCTACTGCTTGTTGACATGCTTGTTCAACCAAATGATGCGCATTTAAACGCCCAATTTTTACTGCAAGTGCCATCATGACTGCTTCTGCCATGACTAAACCTTGAGTACATTCAAGATTACGCTGCATGGCGACTGCATTTACTTGCATATATGCCAATACATCATGTGTCCGTTCTAAAGCACCTGCACATAACTGAAAAATTTCAGGAATTGCCAACCATTCAGCATGCCAAGCCCCTAAAGCACGTTCATGCTCTTGCACCATACTTTGGTAAACGCTTGCCATCAAAGCAGGAACACGATTGGCTGCTGCAAGGATTGAAGCTGCTGCAACAGGATTACGTTTATGAGGCATCGTGGATGAACCACCGCGACCTTTTGCAGTGGGTTCAAAGACTTCGGCGATTTCAGTCTGCATCAGCAATGACCAATCTTTTGCCATTTTGCCGACATTGCCGACAATCAAAGCTAAGGCGCTGGCGATCTCAACCATGCGATCTCGCTCACCATGCCATGTACATGTCGGTGCAGTTAAATTGAGTAAGTATGCATAAGCTGCAACCACAGCTGAACCTTGATCTTGCAAAGAAGCCAACGAACCTACAGCACCTCCCAGTTGGGCGGTTAAAACTCGTTGTTGCATACGATTAAGACGTTCAAGATCACGTTGCAAAGCAGCCGCCCAACGTGCAAACTTATGTCCAAGTGTGATCGGTAAAGCCTGTTGTAACCATGTACGCCCAATCATGACTTGATCACGATATTGTTGTGCTTGCTTTAAGCAGACCTGATACGTCTGTTGCAATTGTTGCTCAATCAAGATCAATGCATCTCGACACTGCAAAATGGTTGCTGTATCAATAATATCTTGACTGGTTGCACCCCAATGTACATAACGGGCGGCATCTTCATCTTGCTGTTTAACTAAGGCTGTAAATTGCTTCACAAAAGGAATCGCAACATTTCCAGCCAAACCAGCTGCAACAGCCAATGCATCGATATCTATGTGCATTAAAGCATCTTGCCCTACACGTTCAATAACGGTAGCCGCTGATTCTGGAATCACATTGACCTGCGCCTGCGCTTTTGCCAAAGCGACTTCGGCTTGAATCATATAACCCAATAAAGCTTGATCACTAAAGATCGCAGTGACATCAGGTTGATAAAATAAGCTGGCGTATAACTGGCTCATCACAGACCTCACTCGACGCGTTGAATAATCATGGCGATACCTTGACCCACACCGATGCACATTGAACACAAGGCATATTGCCCTTGAATCTGTTCGAGTTGGTTGAGGGCGGTTGTCACCAAGCGAGCGCCTGATGCACCCAATGGATGCCCCAAAGCAATCGCACCACCATTCGGATTGACCCGTGCATCATCATCTGCCAAGCCTAAATCACGAGTCACCGCTAAAGCTTGGGCAGCAAATGCTTCATTCAGCTCAATCACATCCATCTGCGCCAAACTCAGATTTGCCTGTTGAAGTAATTTCTTGATCGCTGGTGCAGGTGCAAATCCCATGATTCGAGGTTCTATACCCACGGTTGTTGCTGCAATGATTTTGGCACGTGGTTTTAATTGATATTGTGTAGCGGCTTGATCTGATGCGATCAGTAAAGCGGCTGCACCATCATTAATTCCTGAAGCATTACCCGCAGTTACCGTACCTTCTGCTTTCACCACACCTTTTAATTTTTTAAGGCTTGCAATGTGGTTGAAGCCCGTGGATGCTCATCTTGATCCACCAGCAAAGCATCACCTTTACGCTGAGGAATGGTCACAGCAACAATTTCTTGTTTAAAGAATCCTTGTGCCTGTGCTGCTGCTGTACGTTGCTGGCTGTTCAATGCAAACTGATCTTGATCAGCACGGCTGATCTTGAATTGCTCAGCCACATTTTCAGCCGTTTGTGGCATGGTCTCTACACCATACATGTCTTTTAGCTTTGGATTGATAAAGCGCCAACCCATGGTGGTGTCTTCAATTTTTTGGCTACGCCCAAAAGCACTCTCGGATTTACCCATCACATAGGGTGCTCGACTCATGCATTCCACACCACCAGCAATGATCAGATCGGCTTCATTGGCTTTAATCGCCCGTGCTGCCATCGCAATCGCATCCAGTGACGAACCACATAAACGATTGACCGTAGTTGCAGGCACTTCAACAGGCAGCCCTGCCAATAATGCCGACATACGACCCACATTTCGGTTGTCTTCACCTGCCTGATTGGCACAGCCATAAATCACATCGTCGACTTTTTGCCAATCCACAGTCGGGTTGCGTTGCATCAAGGCTTGAATTGGCACTGCACCTAAATCATCCGCTCTTACAGCTGCAAGTCCACCAGCATAACGACCAAATGGAGTTCGAATGGCATCAATGATATAAGCATTTTTCATGTGTTTTTCCTTAAATAATCTCTCTTAAGAAGCAGTGCTTCTAACCCTTTAAAAAAAGGGTTAGAGGAGATTTATTATCCTTGTGTTGCATCAAGCAATTGAGCACCCGTCATCGACTGCAATTCTTCAAAGCTGAGACCCGCTACTTTTTCAATCACTTTTAAACCGTCTGGAGTAACATCAATCACACATAGATCGGTATAGATACGGTCGACACATTTTTTGCCAGTCACAGGATACGTCAGCTCAGCCACGATTTTGGGTTCGCCTTGTTTGGTGACATGGTCAGTGGTGATAAAGACTTTCTTGGCACCGACTGCCAAATCCATCGCACCACCCACCGCAGGGATTGCATCAGGTGCGCCTGTATGCCAGTTGGCAAGATCACCATTTTCAGCAATTTGGAAGGCACCCAATACTGCAATATCCAAGTGCCCACCACGCATCATGGCAAAAGAATCGCCGTGATGGAAAAAGCTTCCGCCTGTAAGCATGGTAACGAATTCTTTACCTGCATTAATCAGTTCAGGATCTTCTTCGCCTTTGGCAGGGGGTGGACCAAACGCCAACAAACCATTTTCAGAATGTAGGAATACATCTTTATCTGAAGGAAGATATTTTGAGATTTTGGTCGGTAAACCAATACCTAAATTCACATAAGCGCCATCGGGGATGTCTTGTGCAACACGTTCTGCAATTTGGTCACGGCTTAGTTTTTGGTAACTCATTGTGCTTCTCCCTGTGCCGCATTGACAGCAACTACATGCTGTACAAAAATCCCTGGTGTAATGATATGTTCAGGATCAAGTTGACCGAGTTCTGCGATTTCAGAAACCTGTGCAATGGTGACATCCGCAGCCATCGCCATAATCGGTCCAAAGTTTCGTGCAGATTTACGATATATTAGATTGCCCCAACGATCGCCTTGATGGGCTTTGATCAAAGCAAAATCAGCTTTGATCGGATACTCAAGCACATAGTCTTTTCCGTCGATATGACGGGTTTCTTTTCCTTCGGCAAGCAATGTACCAAAACCTGTTGGTGTGAATACTGCCCCTAAACCCATTCCCGCTGCTTGAATGCGACATGCCAAGTTTCCTTGAGGAACAAGTTCTAGTTCAATCTTGCCTGCATGATAGAGTTCATCAAATACCCATGAATCAGACTGGCGTGGGAATGAACAGATGATCTTACGTACAGCCCCTGATTTGAGGAGTTTTGCCAAACCATAATCGCCATTGCCAGCATTGTTGTTGACAATGACCAAGTCTTTGACGCCAAGCTCAATCAATCCATCAATCAGCTCTGCGGGTTGTCCTGCGGTTCCAAAGCCCCCAATCATAATGGTTGAACCATCCTTGATTTGTGACAAAACCTCTGTCAATGAGCCGGCACGCTTATCAATCATCTGACTACTTCCTGTACTGTGTAGCACTCAATTTTTCATCCTAAAAGTCGATAAAACTAAGTTGAGTGTTTTGTTCGGATTTCTTATCTTTATTCTTGATAAATTCTGAACAGACTTCTATCTTCTAAAAGCTATTTTGTGCGATTATTATTTTTAATGTTCGATCATCGAACATTATCCAACTAAATTAGTCGTGTTTCGATTAGAATAATTATTCATCAAAGGATTTTGTAGGAATGCTCTAAATTATGGAAAATGATAAAAATAAAAATCGTCGCTTGATTCATCACCGTGAAAATAAGAAAGTGATTCGACATGAAGACTTTATCGCAGGGATTGCCAAAGGCTTGGCGATTTTAGATTGCTTCGGTCCTGAACGTCATCGTTTAAATATGAGTACAGCCGCAGAGAAAACAGGCATGACCCGTGCTGCTGCACGTCGTCATTTACTGACTTTAGAATACTTGGGATATTTAGACTTTGATGGTCATTATTATTATTTAACCCCCAAAATTTTAAAGTTCTCAGGTGCGTATCTGGATGGTTCTCCCTTACCTAAAATTTGTCAGCCTTTATTAAACTTACTCACCAATCAAACATCACTGATTTATTCAGTCATGGTGCTGGATGGTTATGAAGCCATTACCATTGCACGCAGTGCAGCGCATCAACAAACTGACCGTGTTAATCCTTATGGTTTGCATTTGGGTAACCGACTCCCTGCTCATGCCACATCCGCAGGCAAAATTTTGTTGGCACATCTAAATAAAGATGAGCAAAAAGAGTGGTTAGAAAAATATCCTTTGAAGCGATTGACTAAATATACCCATACAGACAGTGAAGTGTTTTTGGCATTGTTGCATGAGATTAAGGAACAAGATTGGTGCTACTCGTGTGAAGAACATGAGTTAGGTGTACATGCAGTTGCTGTACCGATCTATGATGCCAATGCTGATGTAGTTGCAGCTTTAAATATTGTGTCTCCAACGATCCGTACGACTCAAGATTATTTAATTACGCATATTTTGCCGTTGTTACAGGAAACAGCACGCGACTTGAGACAAGTGGTTTAGGTGGGAAAGTTGATCATATGATTTAAGTTTGTTTATTATTTTCAGCTCATGTTATTATTAAAATTTAATAGATATCAAAATAATTTTTTGACGTTACTCAGTTTGAGATAAAATATGTTTTATACAAGAAAAATTTTTCTAACAATTTGTTTACTTAGTGTTTTAAATTCAGGGTGCGCTAAATCAACTGATAGCAACAACAATAATCAACAATATAGCGCTAATAATTCCGCTATTGATATCAATGAGATTAAGTCTAAAGCTGAAAAAGGTGATCCTGAAGCTCAATATAATATGGGAGTTTTGTTCACAGATGGTTATAAAGACCTAAAACCCAATATTATAGAAGCATTTAAATGGTATGAATTATCGGCTGATAAAGGATATGCAAAAGCGAAATATAATTTAGCTATTCTACTAAGTAGTGATTCAGGTATTAAAAATGATTATGCTCAAGCAAAAAAGTTATTTGAAGATGCAGCTGCTTTAGGCGATGTACCATCATTAAATGAGCTTGGTAATTTTTATAAAGATGGAATAGGTGTACAAGAAAATTACGCTCAAGCATCTGAATATTATTTAAAAGCAGCTAATGCTGGGTATTCTGCTGCTGAAAATAATATAGGTAATATGTATCTACATGGTCATGGAGTGTCGCAAGATAAACTAAAAGCATCTCAATGGTATATAAAAGCTGCTGAACAAGGTGAGGTTGATGCTCAATATAATTTAGGGCTTATGTATTTTTTAGGTGATGGTATAAAACAAGATTATTCACAAGCATATCAATGGTTTTTAAAAGCTGCAAATCAAGGTGATAGTGGCGCACAATATCATTTAGGTAAAATCTATAAAGATGGCTTGGGTGTTGATAAAAATCTATCAATTTCAAGAACCTGGTTTGAGGAGTCTGCTCAAGCGGGTAATTCTCTAGCTTACGATGAATTATCACAACTTAAATAATATGTTTAAATCATAACTTCTGACTATTTCTTTAAAGAAAAAATCATTATTCCTATAGCAATAGCCAGCATTATAGAATTTAAAATAATTGTCCAATAGTAATCATAAGTGAAAGATTCTACTAAGAAAAACCTACCATTCACTCCACAATAATAGTAAACATAACAACTTAAAATTTTAAATAAAAAATATATTAAAGCTAAAAGAAGAAATAAAATATTGAAAATCTTTTTCATTTCTTCATACACAATTGATAAGTTTTTTTGAATGCATTACAAATTCACTATATTTTTGGTTTGTTTCATCCAATACCTCTGGTTCTTTATAAAAATCTGTTTTTAAATTTGCTACTAAACAGTCAAAATAAAATTTAAAAGTATTCGCATAAAATTCTTAGCTTTTATTTTTTCTCCATTTAAAAAATCAACCCTCGATAATAAATAAAAAAAGCCTATAATTTGTGTAACAATAAAAAAATAATTTTTTACTGTATTCCATAACTTTATGATTTTCGATATACCCCACTATATTTCCTAAAACATATCCAATTAAATCTATTGTTATCACTTTAAAAAAATTTATCAGATACGGATGATCTTTTGATTTAAAGTTGGAAATAAAAATACTAATTATAACCTCTGCGATTAGTGTAATCATAATTTATTTCTTCTCCTTTTTATCAGATTTGAATATGTCTTTAGCAATGCTCCCTGAGGTAGCACCTATTAAAGCCGAATTTGACCAAGTAGTTATTCCTACTGGATTATTTAAGTTCATAGATATATTTAATACTTCAACTTGAATAATTAATTTCGCTTCTTTTTTAGCTAATTTTTTGAGTTTAAATCTAACCATTTACACCCCATAAAGAACAAAGAGCATAACAAGCCAATTCCTATTGATATTAGAAAAAATAATAATACTCCCTGCAAATCCATTAAATCCTTATTAAAAAAATCAATTAGCATTCCTAAAATAAAACCAGATACGCCTAAAACTATTCCTTTAAAAAAACTAATTAAATATGGATATTTTTCACTTTCATAATTAGAGATGAAAAAAGAAATAATTACCTCAGCAATAATTGTCAGCATTCTATTTCTTTGCCTCTTTCGCTTTCTGATCCGAAATAATTTTATTTGACAATTTAATTTTACTACTTTGCTATTTTTAGTGTAAAAGTTTCAATACACCCTAATTATTTACATTCATCATTTCCACCTGTTCTGTACGAATACCCTATTTGCCATATATCATCTAATTGAGTTGCCACAATTCCATTTAATTTTTTATTATTGATCGATAGAGGTTCAATTGTTTCTATAATATTCCCATTGTTATCACAAAAGAATTTCTTACCATCTTCATCTTTGACTGCACGCCAACCACTTTTCTCCCATTCTGAAATGATTTTTTTATTTATATCAGGATTATATTTATTGTTTAATGTGTAAACATAAAGTATATAACGAGTGGTAATAATTTCTGAAGCCATAATGGGTTGATAATTTTCAAACCATTTACTGATTTCATGTTTTGCATTAATTTCATTTTCCTGAATTTTATTAGGCTCTTTATTTATTTCGCCACAGCCCATTAAACAAAAAATCACAAAATATAAGGATACTGATTTCATAGCTCAATTAACAAAATATGTTTTATAATAAAAAACAAAACGCATCTATTCTCTACACTCATAATTTCCACCTATACGATACTGATAACCAACTAACCATTCACTTTCTTGCTGAGCAGCTAAAATTCCATTTACCTTCTTATTGCTTATTGAAAAAGGTGTAACTACTTCCATAATATTTCCATTTTTATCACAAAAAAATTTTTTACCCTCATCATCTGTAACTGTTCTCCAGCCATTTTTCAACCATTCTGACAAAATTTTTTTATTTATATCAGAGTTATACTTTTTATCTAAAGTCAATACATAACTCACAAAACGTGTTGTTATAATTTCTGAATTTAGATCAGGACTATACTCATTAAACCATTTACTCACTTCATTTTTCCCATCAATCTGTGCTTGTTGAATTTCAGTTGGTTGTTGTGTTAACTCACCACACCCCATAAAGTTAAACACAAAGCAATAGAATAAAAAATTTCTCATAATAATTACCTTAAATTTTAAGATCTGATTCTTATTTTTTATAAAAAATACTGATGCTTATTTTTCAACATTTTCTCTTCCAATTTCACATATCCCTGCAATAAAGCTTATAACTAATCCAAAAAATAGAGAACAACCAGCCAACCAATTTAAACTTTTCATTATATCTTGATCGTTTGATTTGAAAAAAATTAAAAACATTGCTGTTATCACACTTATGATAATAGTTCTTAAAAAGAAAGTTAGATAGGGTTTATTCTTAATTCTTAAAAAAGATGACAGCATAGTAATAAAAAATTCTAACATCATAATTTCCTATAATTTTACACTATTTCATACTTTTATCCTTCTGATTATTTTTCTTCTGCTCTTGCTCCTCATTTTATAACCTGCTATAGAATTAGCACCTAATTTAGTACCCCAAATAATTTGTTCTTGATAATTGCACATCCCTTTTTATCCGCACTCATATACAGGATTTTTACATTTTCACACCAAGTTCTTTTAACTTTTGTTGAGCTTCAATGTTTCCTTGCATTCCAGATTTCTTTAACCAGATTACAGCTTCATTTATATTTTTGTTTTTGTCTTTGTCTAGTAATATTAGTGCTAATTGAATTTGAGCATTTTCATGATTTTGATTAGCAGCCAATCTATAATAATACTCTGACTTATTTAATTTTTTTTCTCCACCTATTCCTCTTAAATACATAATACCTAATCCATTTTGAGATGGTGCATCACCTTTTTTTGCTGCTTTTTCTAGCCACTCTTTAGCAACTTTTTCATCTTTAGGAAATCCATCTATTCCATTTAAATAATTCATTGCGACATTATATTGTGCATCAATATTGCCTGCCTTGGCTAACTCTAATTCATAGCTTTTTTCATATGAAGCACTATTTGCACATCCACTAAAAATTAAAAATATACTTAAAATCATCAAAATTTTCATAATTACTTACTCTACAAACCATTGATATTCATTGGAGTTGGTTTAATATAATTCCCAAATTATGAATCCTTACTATCAAGACTTTTTATAAAAAAATTAATTACCATAAGAATGCTAAAAATCACACCAACAAACAAAACAAACAATGAAAAATAATAACTAAATGATTCATTAAAATATATATTTAGTGTTCTCCTTGCCCTACATTCTTTATAATGAAAGCATGTGAAAAGCATTTCAGAAATAAAATATAATACTAAAAGAGAACAACCACCTCCATTTTTTATAAACTTATAAAGCATCACAATTCCTACAGGCATCAATAATCTTTACATTATAAATTTTATTATTTATCTTCATTGCAAACAATTTCATTTACCTTTGAATTATCATCATCAAAGCTTAAAATATAAATTTTCGATGACAAGTATTTACCATCACTATTTAATATCGAACGATGCTTTATTTTATTTTTATTATCACAATTTAAAAAAATTTCCGTATATTCATAATTTTTAATATTATTTATTTCATAATAAGCATAATCTACAACTGTTTTATTAAAAATTAAATAATGCAAATCTAAATCTCTTTATCTATAAAATTCTTGCCTATAATTCTCAGTTTTATTTTTTTAACATCTGTATGTATATGCTCTCCGCCCAAAAACCATTCATCTTTTTTTTGAAAGTCATCGACATTAATAATTGGCTTATAATTTTGAGCATTTATCAAACCACTAAATATAGAAAACAAAAAAAATACTGATAATTTTAAAAAATACTTCATATATTACAACCGTCTTCTCTTAATAATAAAAAATAAATATACAATACTAATAACTATAAATAAAACACAAAATATTATTGTAAACATATATTCGCTAGACCCATTTTCAACTAATCTACTTATCTTAGTTAAGCCACAATAATTATTTATTAAACAATTACCACCTCTATATAGTAGAATAGAGATAACTACTATACATACAAAAATTTCATAATAAACATTTTTCAATTAAGCATACCTTCAAAACTGAAATTTTACAAATACTCTTAACTATTTTTAAATAATTCATTAAGGCTAGTGTAAAATTTTATTCTTTCATAAAACATGATTCCTCCAACCACTTTATTGAGATATATTTTTTCCAACCTAACACAATATAATCCCACATAAAAAATATAATATTAAAAACAATAAAATTATATCTTTATGATATTTACTCGAATTTCGAATATTAAGTTCGCAACTCTATCTCACATTATTTTCTTCGCTACTTTTCTTCATTAATTTTATTATCAATTATAAAACTCCTATTTACTCACGAGATTCAAATACTTTTATAGCTTCTTTATTTTTATATAGATAAGCCATTTTCAGCCATTTTTCAGCTTCATATTTTTTATTACTCTTATAATAATCATACAATTTCATCATTGATTCTGAATCACCTAAATTAGCTGATTTTTCTAACCACAATATTCCTTTTCCTCTATCAGCGGAATTATCTTTATCTAAATATAATTTACTCAAATATATATATGCATCATTATTTTGTTGTTCGGCTGCTTTTTCCAACAACTTTATAGCTTTTTCTTCTTTATTATTATCCTTTTCAATGCTATTTTTTTCTAATATTCTTCTTGCAGTCTGAACTAATGCATTTGGATGATTTTGTTTTGCTGCCATTTCAAAATATCTCTCAGCTTCATTTTCATTTTTACTCACTCCCTTTCCCTCTGCATATAATATTGCTAAATTATTCTGAGCAGAAGCATCACCTAAATCTGCTGCTTTCTTAAACCAATACATTGCTTTTTTATCATTTCTTTCCTTTCCATTTTCACCATATAAATAGTCCATTCCCAAATTATATTGATAATCAGTATTTTCATTTTGGCTAATATTTAATGTTTCTTCATTAGCATTAACTGTTTTCTGGCTTGCATCGCTGCAACTAGATAAAAACAAAAGGTTAAATGTAAAAAATAAAGTAGTGATTAACTTCATAGAGCACTCTTAAAAAGGAAACTGTATATTAATTGGATGATTTTTACTCGGAGGAGTCATATCTAATGCTGGAGGGGTTTTTTCTTTAACAGTAGGTCTAGCTATTGGAGCTGGATTAAAATGCGAACTCGCAGGTTTATTTGATCGTCTTTTGTCGAAACAACCATTAGGACCACATTTTGGAGGTTCATTTAAACCACAATATTTCCAAGTTTCTTTTACCCTTACTACTTTTCCTAAAAACATTCCTACTCCAGCATTTGTAGTAGCAGTATTAGTATCAAATTGAATATTAGTAACAGCGCTGCCTAATGCCGTTACCCCATATTGAGCCCCTTTCCCTCCTGCGGAAGCATTGGCTGCAGTTCCTCCCCACGCTCCTTTTAATCCATCTGGATAAATTGTTGCATTATTATCATAAAGTTGTATTCCACCTTTTGTGCGTCCCCCTGGTGCCAACCCCTTACCTGTTCCTAAAGCTATAGTATCAACCTCGACCTCAACCTCATACTTATCAATACATTGTGACTTTAAATTGTATTTACCTTTACTAAAAAGGTCAAAAGATAAAACCTCTTCTGTTCCATCCCATAATTGTAAACCCATCGGATCAATCCAACGCAAAGTATTAAGAACATAAACCGAGTTATTTAACCCACCATTCAACCCAATCGGGTCTTTACTCACATACCTTGCACTATACGGCTCGTAATAACGATAACGATTATAGTGTAAACCTGTTTCTTTATCGTAATATTGCCCCTGAAAACGAATATTACTATGTCCAAATGGGTTGTCTTGTTCGATTGCCTTAATTTCTAAAGCTGTACCCCATGTGTCCTGTTTAATTTCCCAAATACACTCGCCTAACTCATTGCTTAAGGTTTGTGGTGTGCCCACTTGATCACAGTGATAAAACGCAACACGTTCCAATTCAGCTTTGTTCTTTCGGGTGTCTGTTTTCCACACTGGGTCTTTATAAATCGAATAAGGGACATCTTGGAATTGACGATAATCAGGTGTTTCTATCAGTTGAATAAAACGGGTATAGCCTGTTTGTAATAACGGTACAAAGCTATCTGGTTCATAAACATAGTGTTTGGTGTAGTTTTCTTTTTCTTTGTTTGATCGTTGCGACTCCCAAATCATCAAGTCACCATCCCAACCAAATAAAGTCAGACTATCCTCAGTGGCATTTTTCTTAAATAATCGACGTCCAAATACATCATAACCATAGTTTGTAATTTGACCATTGTGATCGCTTTTTATCAGTCGATTAAGGTTATCCCAAGTCAGTTTTAAGGTCTGACCTGATTGACTGGTTTCAATCACATTGCCTTGCGCATCATATTTGTAGTGCTTGCCTTGATATTGGGTGATCAGGTTATTTTTGACTTGTGATGTTTGTGTCGCAATCGGGTCGATCAAGTTCCCCGCAGGATCAAAACTAAAGCTTTCAGAACTATACAGGTTTTGCGCTTTAATTAAGCGTCCAATTGGGTCGTATTGATAGCTTAACTTACCTAATCGGCTGTCATCCACCTGAGTCAGTAGGTAGTTGTTATCGTAGTGGTAATGTCGTTCTGCTTGATGTTTTGCTTGTTGTAATTGGGGTTGTTGTAACTGATCGAGTGTTTCTTGTTCATGTCGAATGATTTGTGAACTGAGTAAGCCCATATCATTATAGTTTTTGTTTTGCACCAAACCATTGGCAAGCAAGCGTGTGGTTTCTCGGTGTAAATCATCTCGCTGAAATGCCACCATGTCTTGTTGGTTAAAAGCAATGCCATAAATATGCCCTGAGCCATAGCTGAGATTGGCTTGGACTTGTCCATCGGGTCGGATGGTTTGGGTCAAATTGCCCAATTCATCGTATTCGTAACGTAGCACTGCGCTCAGTGCAGGCAGATTCGGGACTTTGTAGTGTTGGTGTTCTCGTACCAATTGTCCAAGTGGGTTGCGATAAAAGTCAATTTGGCTTTCTGCATTGCTGGCTTTGCTCAATTGGCTATTTAAGTTGTATTCAAATTCTTCAACTTGACGATGTCGAGTCTGCAAATGGGTATAGGTTTTTGATGCAATCGCTCCACCCTGATGGTAGCTAAATTCAGTCAGAATATTCGGTTGACGGATTTGCGATAGGAATCCATTCTCATCATAACTAAAGTGTTTTTCTTCTCCATCAAAGGCTTGTTCACGGATCAATTGCCCATAACGGTTGTAGTCAAATAAGTATTCAGCATGGTTTTGGTTGATCAGTTTTTGAATCCGACCTTGTTTGTCCCATTGGTAGCCGATTTGGTGTCTATTGGCATCAATGCGTTGTTCTAATAACCCAACTGGGTTGTATTGGTATTGGGTGATTAAGCCTTTGCTATCGGTATGTTTGAGTAGACGCCCTTCTTCATCGTGTTCAAATTGTTCTTTTAATCCATCAGGATAAATGATGGTTTGCAACTGTCCTTTGTCTTTGCCTTGAGTGCTATATAGATATTGGACTTGTTGTGCATCCGCAGCAGCTTGTGCTGTCAGTGTTCCGTCTTCATCATATTCCCAAGCACTGCTTTTTCCTGAACAGTCGGTATAGGAGATCATTTGCCCAAGGTCGTTATATTGGATTTTCTTTGAGCCACCTTTGGCATCAATCACTTCAACCAATTGGTTGTCATTGTTATATTTATATTGGGTGGTCTGCCCTAATGGGTTAATGTCTTTGCTGACATTGCCATCAGCATCATATTCTTTCTTCCAGATATTGCCTTCAGGATCTTTGGTTTCGGTCAGGTTGCCTGCTTCATCATAGGCAAACAGGATGATGCCACCATTCGGCTGTACTATTTTTACCAGTTGATCTTGGTCATTGTACACTTGTTCGGTTTCAAGCCCTGTAAAGTCAATTTGTCGGGTAATGCGTTTTTGACGATCACGGGAAATCCACTTTTCTCGACCATCGGCTAAACGGGTACGGTAGGTAAAGCCATCTAAGTCGAAATAGTAATGGGTTGGCACATCATAGGCATCATAGACCGCAACTTGACGTAAGCGTGGATGCCATTCTAAGCGGGTTTTAAAACTGCCATCATCTGCCCATTCTGCAATCGCTTTGGCTTTGGGCGAGGTCGATTCATAACGAATGTTTTGTCCACGCCCTGTACGATCGGTATAGCGAGTCAATTGATGGGCTTGGTTATATTCATAACTGCGCGTATGCCCATTTTGATCCGTGGCTTTAATCAGGTTGCCTTGTGTATCGTATTCATAGCGTGCTAAGGGTTCTGCTTGTTCATCAACAAATGCAGCAATGATTTTGGCTTGTTCGTTAAAAGCAAATTTAAGTAAATGTTTGGCACGTTTCAATTGGAAATCGATGCCCTGCAAGTAGGCAAATTGTTCGTATAATAAATAGGTCAGTACGACTTTTTCATCGGTCTGTTCATTGAATTGTTGGACCAGATGGTAATGTTTTCCAGCATTAAAACTATGAAAATGGAAGTTCCAGTCTGAACCAAAGTTGAGTAATAAATCTCCCTGTTCATAGGGTGCGACACTAAAACCTTCAAAGGGAACTTGATAGCGTTCATCGACAATCGAGGCTGGTAGTTGGTGTTTGCGCCCATTGCTGTCGATAAATAAGTAGCCCTGTGCGTTGTGTATGATCACATTGGAGAATGGCATCATCCATCGTGCACCGATCATACTGTAGTCAAACTCATTCATCTGTGAGTTATATTGTCGGCTAAAGGCAAAACCCAGTTTAGGTAAATAGAAGTCTGCGTGATTGACCCGTTCAGCACCAATCGCATAGCTGATACTGTGCTCTGTTTTGGAGCTTTGATCTTCAATCAATGTTGCACAAATCGGATCATTTAACGCATCAGGCTGTAAGGTCACAAACTCTAAAATATCACCATTGATATGCTGTTCATGTTCGCCTGTTTGGTTGAGGGGGACGCTGGCTGTGGCTTTTTTTCCCTGTGTTTGAATGGCGTTTAGGGTTTCTTGAATCAGCCAAGCTAGGCTATATCGTGTACCCGCATTGCTTTGTTGTTGGATCGCTGTAGCAAGTAATGGGGCGGCTTTTTGAACTTCCGTTTGCAAAGTTAAATGAGGCGCTGAAATCTTTGCAGTCATGTCTGCTTGTGCGGGTGCGCCCAACAAATCAATCAATGGCTGCGCCCAATTGCTAAATTGTAGGTTGGGGTCTCGCTTTTCAGCTGTTGTGCCTGTAGTCACTGTTGGCAATCCACCTGCCACACTGGTGGTAAAGGCTTGCAAGATTGAAGACCCCAGTGTTGTTGCACTGGACAGTAAGCCTGTGAGTTTGGCTTGTGTTTCTTGTAGGAATTTTTCTAAATCCCCTGCCATCTGTGCATTTAAGTGCAACTGCATACGACGTAAGTCGGCTTCTTTGATTTTGCCATTGGCTGGATATAGACACTCAGCCATTAACCCCAACATTGGACGTAATGCCATACGCACATGAGCTTCGGTGTTCGGTTGTAAAAATAAACCGATTAAGTTCATGCTCAACAATGCTGCTTGTTGTACACCGGCATCAGCTTGTTTGGGTTCTGCGGCAAATAGAATCAGATCTAACACACTACCAGACAATGCAAAAATATTGGCAACTGTCGGGATATTGGCACTGGCTTTGATTTGTTCGAGGCTGGTATTTCCGCATGCTTGTAGGTATTTCTGAATTTGGTGCGCAATAAATTTATGGTCTTCTGTATGCGTCACACTGGCTAAGTTAAATACTGCCAATTCGACTGCTGGCTTTGTATTGTTTGTGCGAGATGTTTCTGTTGTATTGGACCCTGCGGTCTGGTTTTTACTGTCTATAAATGCCATGGGCTTAACCTTAATACGTTTTAATTTTTAATTTCAATCAAGAAAAATCTAAAAATACTCAATCACTTATTGCGTGCACTATATACATCTGGATCTTCAGGCGTGGTTTTGCGTACCGTCACTTGTTTGGTGACATAACGGGATTCTTCTAAATCCATACGCACCACATCTTTATCCATATTATAAATCGACTGCGGTTTTTTCACCTCTTGAGGGGGTGAAACAGGCGAAGTGTTTTGGGTCAAGATGGGTGAAGGCTGACTTACAGTTTGAGGAATACTCTGGGCTATGGTCGGTGATGAAGATGCTTCGCCTTTGCGCGTGGTAATGCTATACGTCAAGAACCGAGAAAAATACTCGTCCTTTTTCACAAAATCATCGACCACTTTTACAGGCGTATCTGCAAGGTTTTGACCTGAGCCAAAAGATTCTGCGACAAACCCTTGTCCTAATCCCGAACCGAAACCTGTTGCTGATGTTAAGTTGGATAACAAACCACTGCTCTTTTGAGCGAAGGCAGCTGAAGCTTGATCTTTAAAGAAATCGATACCTTGGTCTTTGATGTTTTGTAAGGTTTGGCTTGGATTGGCAATCATCTGTCCAACATTCATCATCTGAGATGGAGACAGATTTAAATTCATTGCTGAAGAGACTGAACCTAATGCACTTTGAGTAAATTGTTGTTTAAACTGCCCTAGACTTTGTGTTCCAAGGTCTTTTAGAGCATTTTTACCCATGTTTTTTTGGGAATCACCATTCAGTGAGAACAAATTATCCTTAAGTTGAGACATCATATTTTGTCCCATCGATTTTAAGGCATTTTGGGCAAAACCAGTGACGCCACCGACTGCTTCTTCTGACCATGTATAATCACGATTAAAATGACTACCTTGATTCCAAGCACTACGCGGATCGGTTTCAAATTCAACTTTGGCAGGTCCAGGTGCAATACCTGTCACTTTTGCAAAACCATTGCCATCCAATTTGCCAGAAACTTGCTTGCCAAATGAATCAATGACATTAAAGCCTGTTTGCTTAAAGAAATCCTTTCCACCATAACTTTTCAGTAAGTCCAGTGCCCCTTTCATTGGATTCGATGGTGGAAGTTGTGCTGATTTACTGACACTGGCACCCGGCTTAAAGGTATGTTGCCCTGCATTGACTTCGAACTTTCCACCTGTTTTGGGGAAAATTCCTGAGCCATTCAATGCGATTTGCGATGAACCACCAGTAATCAATACTTCTTTCGGGCTACTGATTTCTATTCGGTCTTCAGTCGAAGAAATGGTGATTCCAAGCTTGGCAAATACATCTAAAGCATTTGACTGCGCATGAATATTAAATTTACCCTGTGCCGCAATAAAGTTTATGCCGCCCTGTGCCGCAAATAAACTCACTTTTCCTAACGCATGTCCCAACAGATTTTTTTGGGTACTGAAGTTAATACTGTCGCCTGCACTATGATTGATAATGCCTGTTGCTGAAAGGTGAATATCTTCAGGCGTACTCAGGGCAATGCCATCAGCTGAACTTAACAGCATGATTGCTTTTTTATACTTGGCAATATCTTTTTCAATTGCTTCAGCAAAAGCTTTCAGTTGCTCAATCGACTCAATTTCATCGGTCTTTTGGTTTTTAGCAATATCACTTAAAGCTTTACTATTGGTCTGACTGCTTTCAAGTTGCTTTTGGGCAATCTCACTCTCTAAATGATCACCTTTGGCTTGATCTTGAGCATAGGTCGAAATCAGTAAGCCTTGCCCTGCGCGTAATGCACCCCATTGGTCTGTGCGTAATTCAAAGCCCTCACCACGATCATCACTTTCTGCTTGATCTTTTGGATGACTGAGCTTTCCAAGATTCAGTTGACTCGCGCCATGACTACTCTGTAGCTGACTGCTAAGTTGCCCTTTAGTATCATCAAAGCGTAGCTGATTGTAGCCACTGCCCTGATATTCCTTACTTTTAATCCCTGATAACTTTTTGGTATCTGGCAGTTTGCCTTTGCCATCAAATTGAGTTGGATGACGATATCCTTCATGGATGCGCCCAACGATGAATGGTCTGTCAATATCCCCCGCAAAGAAATCGATAACAACAACCTCTCCAATACGCGGTAAGAATCTTGCCCCATAGCCTTCACCTGCCCACGGGGTCAGCACATCGACCCAAGCCGAGTCGGTATCATTGTCATTCGAGCCTGCACCACCATCATGCGTATTGTCTTCATTACGGGTAAACAGAAAGCGGACTTTGATGCGCCCCCATTCATCGACATGGATTTCTTCGCCACTTGGACCCACAACAATTGCGCGTTGTGGTGATGCGATCGGACGGTGTTGCAGTGGATTATATTCAGGAACAATCGCAATATTACGTCGTATTAGCGTCAGTGTATTGGCTTGGCGTTCCTCACTATTGTTTGTGGTGATATTGGTGATTTGCCAATCACTTTGTTTTAACAAAGTTTCGACTTGGTTGGTTAAGTCTTTCGGTAAATTATTTTGGTTATAAAAGGTTTTGGATATGATTAGAAATTGCCGATCAGCAGCATCTTTTAGATTTATGCTTGGATGTTCATTCAGTTCGAAATGATAGCCAACCTGCGCATCTCGTACTGTCGAGATCGCAGTAAATTGTTTGGCTTGCACATTATAGTAATTGCTGAGGTTTTGGTTAAAGCGCTCAACCTGACTATTGCCCGATGGCGTTGCACCATCTTCTCCATTAATATCTTGTATCCATGCAGGGCTAAAGTGCCATGCTTGTTCTAAACCTAGGCTGGCATTGTCATAATTTTCACTATGGTTGTGTTTACTTTGAACGCTACCAGCACCTTCATCTGTATCTAATACATCGGCTTGCCAGCGTTGAATATGGACTGAGGTCGGTTGAAGTGAACGTTGTCCTGTAAAATGAATGATTGAATCGCTCGCTTCTACAGCGGAGCTACGATGAAAACGAATGTTACGGCGTTCCAAGGCACTAAATTGAGCGTTATCATCGATTAATCTTAACTTTTGTGCTTGAATTTGTTCAGTTGTATTCGGCACTTTCAGCTGAGCTTCATCAATTAGCCAATTAATTCCTTCAGCTCTCATCAAACGTGTTAGAAAGTCGAAATCACTTTCAGATTGCTGCATGAGGAATGGACGGACATCATAGTCTTTGGTCAGTCCGCTCTTGTCTAAAGTGAGGCTTGAAGCAAACAGTGGGCTACGTTGCACCCATTCCTGAAATACGGTTTGAATTACCTCAACAGCCGACTTCGCCATAAACACACGGGAATTTCTACGATGCTTCCACAGTGCGGTTGGGTCTTCAACCTTAAGACGATAGATGCAAAGAGAACCATCACTCGCGCCTGCATCTGCATGGGTGACAATTCCTGAAATTCGATTGAGTTCGGATTGATCATTGACGATATCAACAGCGACTTGAGCACCAATAAACTGCTTTAAAGGTATTGCTGAATTTGTCGAAAGACAGATCAATTGCAGTTGAATTCCCTCATTCAACTGATGTGTGCCCTCAATGCGCTGAAGAAAAACTTGATCATTGAGCGCGGTATTTGAAAATTGCAAATGTATGGCGCGCTTTTGCGCTGTAAGTCCCAACTGCTCTAGAGCAACATAAATATTGTTAGACATGGTTTATTGTTTGATTTTAGATTGTGATGTAGTGTACTAAAAAATAGCGTCAAAGTCTAGACAGACCTGTCTACATTATCTCAATAACATTGATGAGTTTTTCTCAAGTTTCAATTACATAACATGATAAAGAGAATAAAGTTTCACCTTATCACGAATCTTAGAAAGTGCCTTCAATTTTATTTTTAGACTGAACTTTGAGTCTTTTCATTTTTTAAGATTAACAATCAAATTTTAATTATTTTTACCGTAAAAATTAACCCTCTAAACTCAGCTCAATTTTTATAAAATCAAGTCGACACGTATGTCTGGTAAAAATCTTCTTACAACACTTTCTATTGCTTTATTCAGCCTTTCTATTTCAGCCTGTAATGACAGTGATTCAAATGAATCCAATGGCAGTGTGGGAACTCAAAAAAAACCGAACATCTTATTTATCATGGCGGATGATCTCGGATATTCAGATTTAGGCGCTTTTGGTGGTGAAATCCACACCCCAAACCTTGATGCACTGACCCAAGAAGGTCGTATTTTAACCGATTATCATACTGCACCTACCTGCTCACCGACGCGTTCACAATTGATCTCAGGCACTGATCATCACTTGGCAGGGATTGGAGCGATGGCTGAACTTACTCCTGCGCATTTAAAAGGACAACCTGGATATGAAGGTTATTTAAATGAACGTTCCCTTTCAATCGCAGAGGTGCTTAGAGACAATGGTTATCGTACCTATATTAGTGGAAAATGGCACTTGGGTTTAACCCCTGAAACCAATGCACAGGCCAAAGGTTTTGATCACTCATTCACTTTGTTACAAGGCTTGGATTTACATTTTAAACAAGCCCCTACGGCCTATAAACGTAATGCCACCTATACCGAAGATGGCAAACAAGTTGCAATCTCATCACTGCCTGATGATTTCTTCTCGACCAATTATTTCACCGATAAGCTACTCAGTTATTTAGAGTCTGGTAAAAACTCAGGTAAACCCTTCTTTGCTTACGCGGCTTATACAGCGCCACACTGGCCAATTCAAGCACCAGCAGAATATCGCGATCGTTATCGTGGCGTGTATGATGTTGGTTATGATGCGATTCGTAATGCCCGTATTGCACGACAAAAACAGCTTGGACTGATTCCTGCCAATTTTACGGCTGCTGAACCGATTGCAACACAAAATGCCCCTCAAAAATATGGCAAATGGAATGAACTTTCCGCTGAACAAAAGGCTTTAGAAGCACGCAGAATGGAAATTTATGCGGGCATGGTGGAAAACTTGGATGCCAATATCGGTCGTGTCATTCAATATCTCAAACGTAATCATTTATATGACAATACCTTAATTTTCTTTGTTTCTGATAACGGCGCTGAAGGTTTTATCCGAGGTAACTATGGTGCAGAGTCAGGCTTTGACAACAACTTAAATAATGTTGGTACAGCCAGCTCTTATCACTATGTTGGTCCCCGTTGGGCTGAAGTCAGTGCAGCGCCATTCCATTTATGGAAAGACACCGCAGGTGAAGGGGCGACCACCGCGCCAGCCATTGTAAAACTTCCAAACCAAACTCAGGCTCAAGCAATTCATCATGGCTTTGCTTCCGTACTGGATGTTTTCCCAACTGTGTTGGAGTATGCCAATATTGCTGTTCCACAAGGTCAATACAAAGGACGTCAAATTAATACCCCAAGTGGTTACTCGTGGAAATCTGTACTAGAAAATAAAGCACAATTGATTCGCCCAGCTCAATTTAGTTTTGCGGATGAACTGCATGGCAGTAAATATGCTCGCCAAGGAGACTGGAAAATTGCTTTACAAGGCAAAGCTGAGTTGGGTACAGGAACTTGGGAACTGTATAACTTAAACAATGATCGTGGTGAAACCAAAAACTTGGCGCAGGACAATCCAACAAAAGTACAGGAACTCATTGAGGTATATAACAAATACACCCAACAAAATGGAGTGAAGGAATACAATATTCAATGAAGCTTCAGCCTGTTCCCATTTTATTGTGTAGCCTGTCACTTATGGCAGGCTGTAGTAAGGTACAACCTGATCGCCCTGCACCACAGCAACAAACTCAATTGGCTCAACTTGGCACATTAAAGCAATGCCAACAATATTCAGGCTTACCAGAGGCGTGGGGGCAAAACCCAACCGCAGGAATGGTACGGATTCCCAAAGGTTCATTTCAGCTCGGTTCTAATCAAGCTTATCCAGACGAAATCAATTTTGGAGAAAAGCAACGTCAGGTTGAAAGTTTCTGGATCGACCAAACGGAGGTTACCGTTGCCCAATTCTCCAGTTTTGTAAAGGCAACAGGCTACATCACAGATGCTGAAAAACAGCATCAAGCTGCTGTATTTTCTCCGAATAAGCAGACGCCTCAACAATGGTGGCAACTCAAAGCAGACTATACGTGGAAAAGTCCAAATGGTGCTAAAGGTCAAGCACCGCTGCCTGCTGAACCCGTTCGCTATGTCACTCAAAATGATGCCGAACATTATGCTGTTTGGTTGGGGCATGATTTACCCACAGAACAAGAATGGGAATATGCTGCCAAAGCAGGATCGACCACAGATACACCATTACACCAAGCGCCAGAAGATGCACATCAACACCCTCAAGCCAATTATTGGCAAGGTGAATTTCCATTTAATAACACACAAGCAGATCACTTTGAAGGCGTTGCTCCAGTGGGCTGTTATGCTGCAAATGCCTTTAAATTGTTTGATATGATTGGTAATGTTTGGGAATGGACCTCATCTATTTATCGAGGGGCACACGATCAACACATGGGGAATTATGCAGATCTTCGTCAACAGCGTATTGCGGGTACTCAGTACGTGATTAAAGGCGGTTCTTTTTTATGTGCTTCTAATTTTTGTTCTCGTTATCGCAACAGCAGTCGCTACCCTCAGGAGTTTGATTTGGCTGCGACACATGTTGGCTTTAGAACTGTTTTACGTGCACCTTAAACACAATATTTCCAACGATAAAAAAATAGAGTCAAAAAGATTACCCATCTTCTGACTCAACCTGTTTTGAATGGATAAAACAAATTCATGATAGTGATCAAGCCCACAATGCGCTTGATCACGACACTGATTTAGAATTTTGCTTCAAATCCGACTTTGATGGTTCGCCCTGGGATTGGCATACCGATCACTGTACCCGGATCAAAATTATAACGGTTGGTTAAGTTATCAACATTAAACGAAAGGTTTAGATTTGGATTCAGCTTATAGCTCGCAAAAAGATCAACGATGGTTTCTGATGAAATCTCAGTCACGGCTCGACCACTCACCCCCGTACCTGCCAACCAGCCTTTCGGATTTTTCTTCTCAGAATGATACTTCGCTCGCGCTCCAATGATCAGTTTATCTTCCAACAAGTGTTTACCTACGGTGATATTAAAAATCTTACGTGGTGGTAAACGTGTTGAGATTAAACTCCAAGAATCCCCGACTTCGTTACAATCACTTTTGCTTGCTGGGCAGACTTTAGGAGCTTGATATAATGTGCCGTTGAAACTGGTAAAGAAACTTGGATGCTGATAAGCCAGATTAAACTCCAAACCTTTTAAGACCACTTCTTTATAATTGATGAATGTATAAGAGCTTGTGTAGGGAAGAATAAAATCTGGAGTAATCTGATTGGGAATATCCTTTTTTTGTACGCCTTGCGTGAGAAAATCACGGGTTTGATTATGGAAATAATTAATGTTGAATTTTAGCTGATCATTTTCAGCCCAAAGATTGTCACGTTTTCCAATCAAGCCAAATTCAGCAAGGCGTGCGTTCTCTGAGTGAATCGGTAAGTCAGGATCATAACTAAAGGTTTGATTGGATACTGTCGATTCGAATAAACTTGGACTACGGTAGGTATTGGATAACTTTCCATAAATATCAATACCGTTCATAAATTGATAGTTTAGTTGTGCCATCCAATCTATTTTTCCGTCAAACTCACGAAGCGCATAGCCTTTATCAGTCAAGTCTGAATTTGCGACGGGGGTCATTGCCCGATGCTGATCGCCATAATCTTTCACTTTTGCCTTGTGCCATTTACTGCCTAAGCTCAATGTATAGTTCTTAAAAAGATAGTCTCCGTTGAGGAAAATAGAGGACTCTTGACGTAAACCATTTCGCGCAGTTTCCCTCTCAATGAGGTTTTGTGGCTTCATTCTTTGTTCATCGTAGGTCAGACCATAGTTCAAAGTTAAAGCATCAATTTTACTGGTATTTTCTAAGTTAATACCGCTACGATAATCTTGATAACTTCCCCAGTATTGATCACCGTAACTTGCATTCAACATACCCAACATACCGTTATGTTGGCGGTACTTGGCGTTGGTATGCCAAATGCCTAACTCTAAATCAATCCAATTGTTGTGCTTTGGTTTATAAGTATAACTTCCACTAAAAGCATTGATTGCTGCTGTACCCAGCGACCATTGTGGCATTTTATAAGCACCTTCAATATATTGAGGCAGTACATATTCACCATCTATATAGCCCCACGGTGGCGAGTTAGGATCAATCACTTGAGATCTGTTCCAGTAAACAGCCATCACCTCACCCGCCTTTTGCATGTGACGACGCATATTCACTTCGACCCGGTGTTCATCTGTAATGTTTATGCCTGCTTTAATGATGCCTGAATCACTTTTATAACTGGTATTCACCACTTCTTGACCCGGACCCACATCGACAATATCTCGATCTAGATAGTATTCAATGCCATGTTTACCTGCAAAGTAATTGCCCACTTCCCGTTTACTATACGCTGCAACCAAATCGAATATCTCATTGCGATACGCTGCTGCAATTGTTCCAGCGCCATTTTGAAAATTGTTGGAAGAAAGTTTATTGCGTAGCAAATAAGACATTTGTTCACGTTCATTATCTGAGATATGTGGCGTTTTATTGTTGTTATAAAAACTCCCTTTTAACATCACACCTGATTGACGATCAGGCAATAAGATATCATCAGCGTTAAGCGTACGCATTTTAACGATGCCCCCAATTCCACCAACACTGAATTTGGCACGTGAAGCACCTTTTTCGACTTCAATTTGACTGATTAAATCCATGTCGATATAGGTACGGTCACTTTCTCCTTGATACCCGCGAAAGGTATGACTCGATTGTAAACTTCCATCAATCACAATAGGAACACGCCCCTCACCTTGCATTCCTCGAATGCCAATATCAATTGCGCCTGCTTCATTACGTAAGCTATTGCTTTGAACACCAGCCATGTCCGAAAACACATCTCCATTCCCCGTTCCTCGAAAGCGGCTAATTTGCTCTCGATTGAGTTGGGTTGTATTGACCTTATCTTGATAAAGTTCAGCATTGACTTTGATTTGTGCAAGCTTGACATAATCAGTATCAGACGAATCTAAAGCCATCTGCTGATTTTTAATGCTTTGGCTATGATTTATAGCTCGTTTTGCAGCCGTAGACTTAGGCATCAAATGATAAGTCGCACCCTGTTTTTCAACTTGATAAGGTTGCTCTACCAGTAAATAATCAAAACCATTCTTTACACTGTAATACCCTGTAATTCCTTTACTTTTTAATCCTTTGAGCATATTTGCATCATAACTCAGCACCACGCCCGATTGAGCAGCAAAAGTGGATAATACATAACCCAACTGATTGCCTGTAATTTGATAATATTTTTCAGAGGATGTTTTTGTTGATGCTGCGACATTGGGAGTCAGTTGTGCATAAACACCACCAATACATAAGCATTGTATTAAAACGGCCAAGCTTTGTTTTTTAAACTTCATATGAACGCCTACTTGTGAATGATTTTCATTTTCAATAATCATTACCCAGTGACTTTTAAAAATATGACAAAAAAAATTATTTATTTTCTGATCGGGTCCATATCCAAAACAAACACAGGCTAAACACTGCCAATATGCTGAGTTTCAGATGTAAATGTAATGAAGACAGGAGCAACATCGTTACAGCCAATACCATGCTCACGGTCATCATCCACTTGCGTGACCGTGAAATGTGCTTAAAACCACCCTGATACTGCGCCATTAAAAGACGCATATAACTGTTTTGATGAAGCCAACGATGTAATCTCGTTGAGCCTCTTGAGGCAAAAAAAGTAGCTAAAAAAAGAAAATCAAAAGTTGGAATTCCAGGCAATACCACACCGATAATCGCGGCAAAAATACATAAAACAGCCAAGATCACACAGATGATCCTGACTAAATGAGATGAATGTATCCGCTTAGTTTGAGGCTCATCCAAACACTCAACTCGGCTTTTGCGTTTAGACGAATGCTGATCAAAGAGCGAAAGATCTTTCTTCATTGCTTTAATGGATGTTTTTTAATAACAATCCGAAATAATCAAAAGAGGTGGTCCCACATGTTTGAACAACTAAAAGCTTATTTATAAGTGATACTCTGCTCTAGTTAAGCTACCTTATTTTGTTGTGGTAGCTGGTCATAGTAAAACTCATCTGGAGTCATTTTGTCCAGACTCGAATGAGGTCGTTTCAAATTATAAAATTCAAAATATGCGTTTAATTGCTTCTTCGCATCCAAAACATTGCTGTAGGCTTTGAGATACACCTCTTCATATTTAACGCTCCGCCATAATCGTTCAACCATCACATTATCAACCCATCGACCTTTACCATCCATGCTGATTTGGATGTCATTTGATTTCAATACATCAATAAATGCATCACTGGTAAACTGACTGCCTTGGTCTGTATTAAATATTTCAGGTCGACCATATTTTTCAATAGCTTCATTTAATGTTTCTATGCAAAATGTAACCTCCATACTAATCGATACTCTATGCGCAAGTACCTTGCGGCTATGCCAATCAATCACAGCACATAAATAAACAAAGCCTTTTGCCATAGGGATATACGTTATATCCGTAGACCACACTTGATTACTGCGCTGAATAGCCAATCCTTTGAGCAGATATGGATATTTGCGGTGAGCTTGATTAGCCTGGCTTAAATTTGGTTTGCAATATAACGCATTAATGCCCATTTTCTTCATTAAAGTACGTGTATGACGTCGTCCTATATGATGTCCTTGACGATTCAACAAATCACGCATCATACGGCTACCTGCAAAAGGGTATTGCATATGTAACTCATCCATACACCGCATCAGCTTCAGATCTGATGCACTCACAGGTTTTGGGCGATAGTAATAACAACCACGGGAGACTTTCAGCAGCTGAGCTTGCTTAGATACTGAAATCTGAAGTGAGTCATCGATTAACTTTTGTGGTTGAAGCGGCCCAGTTTCTTCAACACACCTTCTAAAAAATCAATTTCTAATGCCTGCTCACCGATTTTTGCATGTAGTTTTTTTAGATCGATGGGTGGTTCTGTTGGAGCTTTTGATTGATCGAAAGCTTGCGAGGAAGCTGAAATCAGTTGATTTTTCCAGTCGATAATTTGGTTTTGATGAACATCAAATTCAGCACTCAATTCAGCAAGTGTTTTTTCTGCTTTAATCGCAGCAAGTGCTACCTTAGCTTTAAAATCATTTGAATGATTTCTTCTTGGTCTACGTGCCATAAAATACTCCATATATTGATGTTTATAACATCATTTGGGGAGCAAAATATCACTTATAAGTGTTGTTCAAATTTCCTGATCCACCTCTAAATGCCTGTCGAGCACCCTCAATAACTTGATCTTGTTGTTGTTGAGAAAGTTCTGCTTGATCTAGTTCAGCAATAAAATGTTTCCAAACTTTTGCTCTACCCTCAGGATAAGCTGCCAAATTGCGTGCACCAAATTCAGCTGAAAAGCCCAAATGTTGTTGTGCTTGTTTAAACAAAAAGGCTGCGCCTAAAGTCGAACCTTCTGAAACATAGATCCAACCTAAGGCTTCAGCAAAGCCAATACCTTCCGTCATTAATTTTAATGACTCGACTTGCTGGTTTAAGTCCTGCAAATCCAGTAAAGCTGACTGTGAACGTCCACGGATATCTAAATCAGAAATCAATGCAGCGATCTCAGCGAGGTCGAATACATTTTCCACATTTTTTTGAAAATAGTATTGTGCCAAAGTAAATTGAGCATAATGCTGAACATCTTTGAAGACCTGTGCCTGTTCCATCAGTTGGTGCATATATTCATGCTGGCTGGCGGTTTCATTTTTTAAACGGAGTGCAAGACTGTTTAATGCGAATGAAGCGGTCATAAAATTTCTCCAATTTCGGTGATTTAACTGTATTACCCGTTATGTTTTGAAAAACTGACATTGTTTTTCGATTATTTTTTTGTTTTTTCACGATTCGTTTGAATTCTCAGCAAATGATCACTGAAATACCCTTCAACTTTGACTGGATAACTTAATTCAAGTGCTGTTTTTAAGGTGCTAAAATCGTTTACAGGATATGAACCCGAGACCTTTAAAGATTTTAGATCTGGGTCGATGTCAACATATTGGTACTGATAACGAGCAACTTCTTTCAGCAATTGTTCCAGGGGCATTTCAAAAGCCATCACCATTTGGTTTTTCCAAGCCAAAACGTTTGGATCAAGCTTTTGCACGGTATTAAAATGCTGTTCATCAAAACAAATTTGCTCACCAGCATGCACTGTTTTAGTTTGTTTAGAGCGGTTTAAACTGACTTTGACGGCACTTTCAATGACGCCCAAACAGGTATTATTTTCATTATTCTTTAAATATTGAACATTAAATACAGTGCCCAGCGCCTGTAAATTTGCTGATTCGGTTTCAACAAAGAATGGGCGATAGTGAGCATTTTGTTCTTGGGCAGTGTGGACTTGTATTTCACCATAATGCAAATACAAGCTTCGTTGTTGTGCGGTATAACGCACATCTACTGCGCTTTGAGTATTTAATTGAAGTTGCGTTCCATCTTCAAGTTCAACCTGTTTCTGTTGACCAACAGAGCTACTATAATCTGCCCACCAGTGATACTTATAGTCTGTATTCCAAAGCAACATACTGCCAAACCCGAATAAACCCACAACAATGAATAATTTGCTCATGTTAAATTGAGCTTTTTTATTGGCTTGGACAATCAGCCTTTGTCCATCATCGGGAAAGGTATTGAAGCTGTTTAACAAACGTTCTGCCTTAGACCATGCAGCTTGATGCATTGAACTTTGCATTTTCCATTGCTCAAATTCAGCTTGCTCCGTTTCATTTAATGTGGCTTGTTGAATTTTGATGATCCATTCCGCAGCTTCTTGATAAATTTGCTGATGCTTCATCTCAGCATTCATCCATCAGTGCTAAGCACTGACTCAATACTGCGACTAAATCTCGCATCACTGTACGTGTTGAAACGTTTAAGCGTGTGGCAATTTCTTGTTGGGTGAGACCGTCTAATTGCGACCATACAAATACCTGTTGTTGACGTTCAGGCAGTTGATTAAGTAATTGATTGATCAAGCAAAGAGACTCTATAGCTGACAACTTTTGCTCAGGTGTAATCTCATCAAAGTGTGGACTTGCAGACAGCTCTTCTAAGTAGGCTTTTTCAATTGATTTACGTTGATACCAGTTAATCAATATTCCCTTTGCGACGGTTGTTAAAATTGCACGAGGCTGATCAAAATATAACTCATCTTTGCGTTTTAAAATGCGCACAAAAGTATCATGGGCTAAATCAGCAGCATCTTCACTGTGATTCAAACGACGCTTTAACCATTGATACAACCAAGAATGATGGTGGCGATACAGCTGAGTGATAGGATCAGACATACTTAAAAGAGAATGAGAATTATTATTAATATCTTAACAAAAAAATTAGAAAATAGTGACCCCTGTTGTGATTTTCCCGCCCTTTTTATGTAAAGCATTTTAATGATAGGCTTAAGTTTGCAAAAACTTTGAATTTGTTATTTTGCTCTAAACCACCTGTTGATTTTAGCTCATCTTTAAACAACCTTTTATACCGAATCAATAGAAAAACTTAATGATAGGAAAAACTGAAAACATATGCATAAATGACTCATCAAAAAGAGGTCTAGTCAAACCGGCTAATTATTCATACAAACGATTTTGATATAAATGATTTATATTCAATGATTTTTTTTACTACGCATTAGAAAGCAGGAAAATTTCCATATTCATCAATGACTTGAAATTTTATACAAAATTGCTCAGCCATTCGAAAATGGCTGAGCAAAATAATGACTTATTGACGAATGGATTGATTCAGTTTTTTAGCGAACTGTTGAAGATCAGCATGTTGGATGGTGGTTTTACCTTTACTGATGGCTTGGAATTGTTGCGCTGCGGTTTCCTGCATTTTGAGTTTTCCTGATGCTATGTTTTGGTCAAAGCGTTGCATAAACTCATCAACATATTCTTTCTCAGTCACAATATGATCACCGTTAGCATCGGTGGCAAAATATTGCTTATCTCGAGCAGTCAAATAATCTCCAAGCGTGACATAGTTTTTCCCTTGACCATACTGTGTAATGAATTCTTGTGTATTGCTTGGCATAGGCATCGAAATCGGTAATTTCACTCTAAAACCATCATGAGTTGCATTAGTGTTGTCTGATAATTTTGCATCCTCAGAATTGATCAAACCATCCTGATTTTTGTCAAACTGATTGAAGGTTTTTAGACCCGTTTCTTGAAATTCTTTCAAGGTCAATTTTTGATCTTTGTTGTTATCCAAAATACCGAAACGTACATGCGCCTGTTTTTCAGACATTTCACGACGCTGTTTAAGCAAGGGCTCTAAGCGTGCTTGCTCAAATTGAACAAACTGCTGTTGCGTAACTTTTTTATTTCCCTTAAACAATTCAACATAATCTTGAGGATATTGTTTAATCAAACTTGGAGTCGTTTGGTCTTTGTTGTTGGAGTGATAAAGCATATACAGTGCATATGCCTGCTGGTAAACATCCGCTTGCTCTACTGTTTCAGCAATGGTTGATACGGAACTGGTCATTGCTGTGATCGTTGCAATCAAGAGTGCCAATTTTTTCATGTTTATATCCTTAAATATACGTATTTGCTGGATTAAAAAAAACTTTCTAGCAGGTGATTAAAAAAAATTAATATTTAAATTCAATACTTGCAACGACATTACGACCAGGTTCTGCAGCACGGTCAATGATACTTGCCTGATTTGCGCCGGTAAGCGTACCGACTGCGGCATAGTCCCAATACGTTTTATCAAAGATATTATTGAAGGCGACATTCAACTTGGTGAATTTGTTGACGTTCCAATAAGCGGACAAATCAAAAACGGTGTAACCTGCTACATTTTGATATTTAATATCATCCTGATAAGACGTGACGTCCTTAGTTGCCATTCTTCCGCCAACTGCTGTAGCTGTCATCCCTAATCCAAATACTTTATTCGGATCATCATAAGCAAACGTCAAGCTTCCCTTTTCTGGTTGAACTGAATTCACACCACTTTTGCCGCCATTTTTATTTTTTGCTGAGCCTTTGGTTTTACCCGCAACCAATGCCAAGCTGTAGCCATCAGAGTTTGGAATAAACTGTCCTAAATCAATACGTGTAGACAGTTCACCTCCCCAAATCTGTGCATCAGCTAAATTCTCAGCTCTGTAGTAACCATAAGGATATTGTGGAGTCGTTCCATAGTTGTAATAGTCGATAAAATCTTTGTATTTGGTATAAAACCCTGTCACATCAAATTTGATACCATCAATTGATGTATTTCTTAAACCCAATTCAAATGCATCACTGGTTTCTTTTTTCAAGTTCGAATTACCAATGACGATATAACTCGGATTTCCAGGTGTGGTTTGATACACCCCGCCAATTTCTGTTGGAGATGGGATTCGATTGCCTCTCGAATATTTTAAATAGCTATAATTACTTGGCGTAAATTGATAGCTGGTTGAAAAGCTCGGAGATACATAGTTATAGTCTTTCGCCTGAACATCGCTATAAGACGTGATCTCAGGTCTAAATTCTTGGCGCTCTATACGGACAGCAGGTGTTAAAATTAAATCACGTCCCAGCACATCTAGACTAAACTCATCTGATGCATAAGCAGAGTAACGTTTCAATTCAGAGTTTAAGAGATAACCACCTTGATAAATACTTGAAATGGTTTGACCATTACGTAAGTCAACTTTAGTACTGGCATATTCTTTCTTATCTGCTGCAATACCATATTTTAGCTTTTGATTTTTAAACTCTTTTTTAGCATCTATTTTTAAGCCTGTATTTTTCTCTTTATAAGTTGTTGAAAAATCACGTGCAACTGTTGCACTGTTCATAAAGGCTGTCGCGGTATCGTTATTCGATTCCTGATACCATATTTTGCTATTCAACTGATCGAAAAGCTGGAAATCATTTGGTTTATAGGTATGTAGAATACTGAATTGTGTTCGATCAATATCTTGATGTTGTCTCGCATCACTTTTAAAATTAGAGAATAAGTTTGCAGCAATATCCTTTGTGTCAGTTTTTTTCTTATAATAATCAGCGGTAAAGTTAAGTTGATGTTGGTCGGATAAATTCCACAATAAACGTGTCAACACCGCATCTGAAGTCCAATCTGATGGAAATGCTGGAGTTTTTGAGTTTGGCTTGGTTTCATTCCCTTCACGATGTGCATAGGCAACAAGTGCTTTAACATCATCATTACCTACAGCCCCAGTGACGGATGATAACCACGCTTGGTCCGCAGAACTATAACCTGCTTTTACTGTCCCTGCGACTGTTTTACCATTCACCAAATAATCTTCTGGTGATTTATTTTTAAATGAAACTCGACCACCGATACCATCTGTGGAAACATCAGTTGTGCCTGAAACAATATCTACTGTGGTGAACATTTCTGGCTCAATATAATCTCGACCAGCACCACGTTTACTCATACTTTTTGGTGGTACATAAGTACTCACCGTAGCATCTGCTAAATCAACCCCATCGACATCCAAACCGATTCTGTTCGCATCTATACCACGGATGTTATAACTACTGGTTCCAGTTCCATCAAAAAATGTTCCGCCCCCTCCAACAGAAAATGGCGCATTTACCAAGGGTAAATATTTAACGATACCCGCCATGTCTGTGACGCCCGTTTGATCCATATTTTCTCGATTGATGGATGTCCGACTAACAGGTGCGTCATTTTCATACTGTGCATAAACTGTAATCGTAGCTAAAGAATTATATTGATTATCAGATTTGGATTTTTCTAAACGATGTTCTTCTGCAAAACTGCCTGAACTTGCACCTGCTGCCATCAATGCAAACAAACATAATGATAAATAACGCGGTTTTAACTCCAAACGGTGAGACTGAGCGGTTTGGTAAAGTTCAAAAGGATTTGCATTCATGCGGGAGAAGCCTTTTATTAAAATGATATTGATAATCATTAACCATGTGTATTTTTGCTTTAGCTCATCGTAAAAACTTGAGGTTATACAAATTACAAATAGACACACAACTTAATAAATGAGAATAATAATCAATTAGATTATTATTTACAATATGCATTTTTTATGTTTGAACTTCAAAATAAAGATAAGTCACTCAATTTTTTCACTTTAATCATTCATAAATACTAAACAAAACAACATTTTATTTAAAGTAATTTAAATATAATCACCATAATTTAAACATTAAAAATAACATCAACAGGATGTAAAACCAGCATATTTTTCGGAATTTGGGCAGTATCGCTGATGAATCTAGTATGCAAT
Organism: Acinetobacter sp. Tol 5; assembly: GCF_019702905.1. Taxonomy (NCBI): domain Bacteria; kingdom Pseudomonadati; phylum Pseudomonadota; class Gammaproteobacteria; order Moraxellales; family Moraxellaceae; genus Acinetobacter; species Acinetobacter sp. Tol 5. The sequence continues at coordinate 3,405,470 of NZ_AP024708.1, forward strand.
CACAATAAAATTGCTTGGCGCAAATTCGAATTTTCTGCTCAATGTTCTTTTATTACTCGCTGTTCTTCAATGGGTTGATTGTTTTTCACAAGCTCTAATAGCCAATCACTGAACACTTTGACTTTGGGCAATACATTATTTTTTAACGAAACGAGATAATAATGCTGTTCACATTTCAACTCCATGTTTTGAAATGGCATAATCAGTGCACCATTTTTTAAGTCATTTTCAATTAATTTTTTGCGTCCCATTGCCATCCCTAAATGATTTTTTGCAGCAGTCAATGCAAGGTCAGAACGATCAAAACTTAACTGAGCTAGATGTTCTATAAGAACGCGAAAATGTTGTGCCCAGCTATTCCATTCTTCTGTTCCTGTGCCATTACTCCATGCCTGACAATCATGCAACAATGTACAATCTTTTAACTTCTCTAAGTTATTGTTCAATTTAATCTTTTCAGCATACTCAGGACTGCATACAGGAATAATTGATTCATCCATTAAATATTGATAATTCAGTTGAGTAGAAGGTTGATGATCAAAATACAAGGCAAGATCAATTCCAGTACGCTGAAAATTCACATTTTCATTACCTGTCAAAATTGAAAGTTGAATATGGGGATAACGCTGAATAAAATCAGGCAAATGGGGTAATAACCAACACTGTGCAATTGATGGTCTTGCATAAAGGGTCAAAGCACCAACCAAAGACTGATTTTTTAATGCATTGATTTCACTATTTAATACATCTAGAGAAGACTGTAAAGCATCGAGAATCCGTGTTCCTTCAGGTGTAAGCTTCACTTTACGATGCAATCGTAAAAACAGTTTGATCTCGAGTTCTTTTTCTAACTGGTTTATTTGATGACTCACAGCACTCGGTGTTAAAAACAGTTCTTCTGCTGCCAAAGCAAAAGATTCATGCCGCGCTGCAACTTCGAATGTATAAAGCTTGGAAAGTTGAAAACCCGTTAGATTTTTATGTGCGTTGTTCATGCATTTTCCTTTAGACCTTGAATTAAACTTTTATGCAATAGCTGATTCTGTTTGGTGACCGACATTGATCATAGATCATTGATTTAAAATTAAAATATAGTCAAACCTCCTGATTATTCATATCTGTGATTTGATATTAATCATTTATTCCAAATGAGCTCTATATCGTTTATACGAATTTTTAGAAACTTTGGATGATTCGTATATTTTTCACTTTTGAATCATAGAGGGTCTTGCTATCGTGAGCTGACATGAATGTCGCCATGTAGAGCGGGGATAAATGAGCAAAAACAAAGCACTGCCTTGTTTGCAGCGCAAGAATACGATTCAACGAAAAATGGATTGATCAAGGTGAAGTATCGTCTACGTAAATCGATTTAAAGGTTAGCTATAAAGCGTGGCATTACAAGCTTTATATCATCAAATAAAATATCTATCGCATCTATTTTATTGATCTAGAAATTATATTGGCTCTATGAGTTTTTCAGCAAATTGATTACAAAACATCATCCCATTGTGTTCACTGTTCACATGAATGAGTTTAATGCATAGATCAAATTTCTTCGTTTGACAGATTTTTCAAATTTAACTTCAATAGCCCAATCATCAAAACTTGATCACACAAGCACATGCTACGGAAGTGATTTCGAAGTAAGTGCAAGATAATTGAAAACGATTGACTGATCTATGGCGACTTGCACAGATGATCTCAGGAATATTTTTATGGATGCTCAACATATTCACCAATTGATCACTCAATATCCTATTGTTGCTGATCTCATTTCGTTAAAAGAAACGATATGGTTCAATCCAAATTTTACATCACTTGCAGAGGGTCTGCCTTATGTTGGATTGACTCAAAAAGATATAGATGATGCTAGTGACCGCTTAACTCGTTTTGCCCCATATTTGATGCACGCCTTCCCAGAAACAAAGCCCTCCAAAGGCATTATAGAATCAGAACTGGTAAGCATTGCAAATATGCAACAACGATTAGAACAACATTATGGGCAATCAATACTAGGACAACTCTGGCTAAAGAAAGATAGCCATCTCCCGATCTCGGGTTCGATTAAAGCACGGGGTGGGATTTATGAAGTACTTTATCATGCTGAAAAACTTGCCATTCAAGCAGGGTTATTGACGTATGAAGATGACTATACAAAACTGGCTAGCCCAACATTTAAAACCTTTTTCAGCCAATACAGTATTGCTGTCGGCTCCACAGGAAATCTAGGTCTTTCGATTGGAATCATGAGTGCTCAACTTGGTTTCGATGTGACTGTACATATGTCAGCAGATGCACGCCAATGGAAAAAAGATAAATTACGCGCGCACAATGTGACGGTAATTGAGTATGCTGAAGACTATGGTGTCGCCGTCGAGGAAGGTCGAAAATCAGCGCAGAATAATCCAAATTGTTTTTTCATTGATGATGAAAACTCACAAACACTCTTCTTAGGTTATTCGGTTGCTGGACAACGTTTTAAAAAACAATTAAATGAAAAAAATATTCTTGTCGACCAAGAACATCCGTTATTTGTCTACTTACCCTGTGGTGTAGGTGGAGGTCCGGGTGGTATCGCATTTGGTTTAAAAATGGCATTTGGTGATCATGTGCACTGTTTTTTTGCTGAGCCGACCCATTCACCATGCATGTTGCTTGGTGTCGCGACAGGGTTGCATGATGAAATATCGGTTCAAGCATTAGGCATTGATAATATCACTGCCGCGGATGGTCTTGCGGTTGGACGAGCATCGGGTTTTGTTGGACGTGCCATGCAACGATTGCTGGATGGGTTTTATACATTGAGCGATGAAAGCATGTATCTCTTGTTAGGGCTGCTCAATGATTCTGAACAACTGAAATTGGAACCTTCAGCACTGGCAGGCATGCTTGGACCAATTTTGATCCATCAACAGCAAAACTATGCAACGCTCCATCAGCTTAGTCAAAAACAATTCAAAAATGCCAATCATATTATTTGGGGAACTGGCGGAGGTATGGTTCCTGAAGAAGAGATGGAAAAGTATTTGGCTGAGGCACATGCTTTAAACGATAAAGGATAGTACCACCGTTCTTTATCATTCGATTTGAGCACACAATGTGGGGCATATTCGATCCATGATTTCATTACCGGATATCCCCCCTTTATTATTTTTGAGATTGATTAAACAACTCCTTCATTTACCCGAAGCACTTGAGCATTTATCCAATTACAATAAATACAACTCAAATAAATTCAAGCTCTCCAGCCTCTTTCATTCATATCGTTTTCGCAATTGCATGAGCCAGTTGGAGTTCTTTAAAGAAATGTTTGCATAATTTCTAGACCAGTCATATTGAGCGTATCAATGTATTTATCCGAATGAATAAATTAAGCTAAACCCTCATGCTATTGAATAAATGTAGATTGTTCAGGTGAAATGCCAATCTTTACTTTGCTTTGCGCGACAATTTCAGATTCGTCTGTATCATTCGGATGAAAGTCAAAATGATAATAAGAGAAAAATTGAGGAATAAGCTTTCGATAGGACTGCATTGCAAAACCTGCAAACTTTACCCAAGACTTAATATTCCATAATTGCTTGTCTCTCGACATCAATACCATTTGATAGATATTTGAAAAAGCAGTAATCAGCACTAAACTAAAGGTGAAAATAGCGACTCGAGGAATATAGGCATCTAAACCTTTTCCATATAAATATTCGTACATATCATATGCCACAGCCTTATGTTCAGTTTCTTCTACACTATGCCAAAGCCATAAGTTACGAATTGTGGTGTCTGTCATTAACTCATTGACATTTTTCATCATTTCTACCACAAGAACTGCTGTGTAATGTTCCAAACCAACCGTAACCAATAGATTCCATTTTTTCGGAAAAATCTGCTCTATCGCTTTGAGTATTATCCCAGTCACCTTTTCTAAAGATTCAGGATCTAAACCATATTGTTGAGCGCTGACATGAAAAGCGTGATGTTCTTTAGAATGCATGGCTTCTTGACCAATAAATGCGCCAATATCACGGTCTAATTCTGGATTGCTTTTCACCTTGTCTCTTAATGCACGTACTGAGCGAACAAAATAAGACTCACCTTCTGGAAACAAAGTGGATAGACCTGTGAAGTAATGCGTAAAAGTTGGTTCATTATTACACCAATATTTAGGTATATCCTGAAACTCATAATCCATACGGCGTACTGGAAATGATGCAGGTATTTTTTGCTTTGATTTTTCTATCACTGCTGATGTAGACATGACTCACCTCAAGGATTTATCTAAAAATAACAAGTTCCAAAAAAGAACTTAAAAGTTAAAATAGTGAGCATCTTCTCACCTGTCAATCAGTTGAATGCCTGATCAACAGAGATTGTCCTTAAATGATAGCGCTGTTCCTATAAAGATAAACCGAATAGGGTCAAATGACATTGAGTCAAACATATCGTATTCACAGGCTTAATAGATTCTTCAATATTAAGATTAAAAAAGTGGAATAATATCTGATAAATCACATAAAATTGTTGATCTGTAAATATCATCATCCCCCTGCTTACTGATACAAGTGATTTAATGTCAATCATTCATCCCTAATAAACTTCATGCTTTTTATACAAAATTTTAGCAGCTTTTCTGATGCATTGATTTTGCACTTTTGAATCCTAGATCATCTTTCTATTTTGAGGTGATAGGGATAACGCTCTATTCAATTGGATCTAGGATCATCTATTTAAACTTTAGATGTGAGGCGAGACAATTAAAGTTGAATATCACTCAATAACTGATGTTACGCACTTGATTTAAATTAAGTAGGTGAAAAAGAAAAAGCTAAATTTACACGATGGAGTCTTACATCCAAAGTTTAAATTTATGGAATAGCCTTCGGCTCGAGGTACTTTTGTTTTGGCATGAGGAGCAAAGCTCCGCAAGGGCAACCATCTTGCGCAGCGACATCGCTGCTCACCGCAGAACTCGTTTACTATCGTCAAAATATTCAAAGTTTCGCAGAAACTTTACTTATTAGAAGGAGTCCTGCCTCAAGCAATTGCGGATGACGTTTTCGCGTATCCACATTCTTCTAGCTCCAAAATTTAATTTTAGAGTTACTGCGCAACATCAGTCAATAATATATATATCATTGATTTCATTATTAATAAAAATTATATTTTACTATTGAATTTTTCAACAGATTGAATAGCGAGCTAAAATCATTTCAAAATCAGCATCGCTATTCAGGAGTGAGGCAAAAGCTTTTAAAGATAAATTGTATATTTATTCAACAATAACGATTATGGCAAATCCAATTCAGCTCTCATTTTCAAAGTTTTTAACAATGCCTGATTACGGAGCAATTGCAGATTTTTATTACCGAGACTATTCACAAAGTGCTGAGTCGCATCATTCAGCATATCAATTTTTTCTTCAGTTAATGTATAGGGTTTCATATCAGCCCACCATTCTGACATTGGCTCACCTAAATGATGCATAGCCGCTTTAAATCCTTGTTGGTTTGCCAGTTGCATATTGAGATATGGACCAAAGATTGCCCAACGTAATCCAGGTCCATTGGTGATTGCAGTATCAATATCTTCTGCACTGCACACCCCTTCAGAAACCAAATAAAATGCTTCTCTCCAAATCGCAGACTGTAAGCGGTTCGCAACATGTCCTTTGACTTCCTTTTGGATCAAAATCGGCTTTTTCCCCAATGATTGATAAAACTCAAAAGTATCCTGTATATACTTTGTATGTGTTTTCTCGCCACCAATAATCTCTACAAGCGGTAATAGATGGGGCGGGTTAAAAGGATGTCCCAAAACTATTCGTTCGGGATAAACACAATCTTGTTGAATATCCGATATTTTTAAACCCGATGAACTGGACGCGATTATGGTATCTTCTGGACAATTTTGTGTGAGTTGCACATATAGTTGTTTTTTTAGATCAATTCGTTCTGGACCATTTTCTTGGATAAAGTCAGCATCTTTAACTGCCTCTGCAATATTTTGATAAAACCTTAAATTGTTCAAAAGCCCTGTAATATAACTTTCCGAATCACCCTGTTTGTGTTCTTCTAATTCAAATAGATCAAGTAAGTAGCTTTGAACTCGAGTCGTTAAATTGAGTTCCGCATCGGCGGCTGGATCAAATGCACTGACCTGAAATCCTTTACTCAGATAAAAAGCAGCCCAACTTGCACCAATTACACCCGTACCGATAATGGCAACTTTATTGACGGATTTCATATATACACTTCCTCTTATCCTTGAAAAATGTGGGGAATATCTTGATATTTAATAGTGAAAAATAATGCTTTTATAACGGCAAGACTCACTCGAATTTGTGGAGGAATTCATCCTCCACAAATAATGATGATGAATAAGCAGATCTTTCCGCAGCGATATAAACAGCTAGAAGGGATAATTATGATTGGATGAATATTGACATTATTGCGCTGTATAACCGCCATCCATCACCACAGCTTGCCCCGTGACGCCTGCTGCTTTTTCACTGGCTAGAAAAATTGCATAATCTGCGATTTCTTCAACATTGAGTAAGCGTTTTTGTGGCACCATGGCTAAAATAACGTCCTCAAGTGCGCTTGTTTCACTGACATTACGCGTTTTTGCCAAATCTTTTATTTGACCACGGACCAAGGGTGTATCTACATAACCCGGACATAATGCATTGACAGTAATACCATCTCGTGCAGACTCTAAAGCTGCCACTTTCGTTAAACCAATCACGCCATGTTTCGCGCTGTTATAACCTGCTTTTCCAGCAAAGCCGATTAGACCATTGATCGAAGCCATATTGATAATACGACCATACTTTTGTGCTTTCATGATTGGAAATACATGTTTAATTCCAATAAAAGAACCCACCAACATTACATTTAACAACTTTTGATAAATATCTGTTGGGAACTCTTCGATTGAAGCAACATGCTGAAAACCAGCATTGTTAATCAGAATGTCTAAACGCCCATAGGTCTTTTGCGTTAACTCAATCGCTGCAGCATAAGCATCTTCATTGGAAACATCACAAGGCGCAGATAAAGCGTCATATCCATCCTTTTGTAAAGCAAAAACGGCTTCATTGCATTTATCCGCATTCATATCTGAAATGACGACTTTTGCACCTTCAAGTGCGAACTTTTTAGCGATTTCAAGCCCAATACCACTTGCTGAACCTGTGATAAATGCAACCTTATCTTTGAGAAGTTGACTCATGTTTGACTCCCTGTGTTGCTTCTTCAATATAAACTTAGACAATACCAAACCATGTAAATGCTGCAATCGCAACAAACACCGCAATGGTTTTAATGATCGTAATGGCAAAAATATCTTTATACGATTGTTTATGAGTAAGCCCTGTTACGGCAAGTAAAGTAATGACTGCGCCATTATGAGGTAAGGTGTCCATACCTCCTGAAGCCATTGCGACGATACGATGCATCACCTCAGCAGGAATTCCCATTGCAGCGATTGCGGCATTGTACTGATCAGCCATTGCACTCAACGCAATACTCATACCGCCTGAGGCTGAACCTGTAATCCCTGCTAAAACAGTGGTCGTAACTGCACCATTGACCAATGGATTGGTAAAAGTATGTCCTAAAGCATGACTAATCACTGCAAAACCTGGCAATGCTGCAATGATGGCACCGAAACCATACTCAGATGCAGTGTTCATCACCGCAAGTAAAGAGCCACCAATACTTGCATTGACCCCTTCTTTAAAACTGGTGGATACACGGCGGTAATCAAACATAATGGCGGTCATAATACCCACGATTAACGCTAAACCGACCGCCCAAATCGCCGATGTTTTAGCGACATCCACAGTATAGTTCGCCAGTCCAATTGCATTAAAATCAAAGCCGTTCGGGTACCATTGTTTAATCGCGGTGGATAAATATTTATTCATCACAGCCACCAAAATCAATGGGACAAATGCCATAAATTGGCGTAGTCCAGAACCATTATCCTGTTGTTGAGATTGACTTTCGAATTGTTGTAATTCAGCCTCAGTCAATGTAATACCAGAAGTAAATCCATCACCATTGCGTGCAGCAACACGGCGACGCCATTCCAAATAACTTAAACCGACACCCAAAACAAAAATTGCCCCAATAATTCCTAAAAAAGGTGCGGCATAAATATTGGTTCCGAAAAATGTAGTTGGAATAACATTCTGAATCTGAGGTGTGCCCGGTAAGGCATCCATCGTAAACGAGAAAGCACCTAGTGCAATTGTGCCTGGAATCAAACGTTTTGGAATATTGGCTTGTCTAAACAATTGGTTTGCAAAGGGATAGACTGCAAAAACCACCACAAACAAACTTACACCACTATAGGTGAGAATCGCGCCTAGAAGCACAACGGTCAACATGGCATTTTTGGAGCCAATGAGCTGGACAATGGTTTTGGCAATTGATTCTGCAATACCAGACATTTCAACAACTTTACCGAAAATTGCCCCAAGTAAAAAAACCAGGAAATAATCTTTAATAAAGCCCACCATTTTTGGCATAAACACACCAGAATAAAATGGTAAAACGTTGGCTGGATTGATCAGTAAGACGGCAAATAAGGCACAAATCGGTGCCATGAGAATCACAGAAAATCCTCTGTAGGCGGTATACATCAACAGCCCGAGAGAAAGCAAAATTATACCCAGTTCCCACATATCTTTTACTCCGTCCTTAAAGCATATATGTCTAAATCCACCTTGTTTTTTATTTCAAATCATCACAAGGCAGTCCCATTCATTGATATGAATGAGTTATTCAATAAATAAAAATGGATAGTTAGAAAAATTAATTTCCATCAATACATTGAGCATTTATAAATCATCCAGATTTATAAATTGGAATATCCATATCCAAATTATCAATAAAACTATAATCCAAATTTTTAGGGATATTATTTGAAAATATTTATCAGTTAATATGAAAAGCTCATAAATTGAAGCAGATTTATTTTTGTGTTGACTTAATGGGTACTGATATAAAAAACAAAGTGTTAATTTTCAAGATCATTCATGAAAAAGTAGCCCATTCATTCTTTTACAAATTCAAGATTAGCTTGGTTTATCCATACACAATCAATATTTACTCACATAAAAATTAACTTAAACCATTAATAAAATTGAAATTTTATTAATCCATTGAACTCAGCTGATTGAGTAAACACAATATAATTTAAGTGCTTAAATGATTGGTTATACGATCAAAGATTCTGAGTTTAGCGTATCATAGTGCTAAAGATCAGTGAGGTAGAGTTATGACACTCAAACAATTAAAAGCATTTTTAGTCCTTGCCCGCACATTAAACTATGCCAATGCTGCCAATGAGCTTTGTTTGAGTCAATCCGCTTTAAGTTTAAGTATCAAAAGCTTAGAAGATGAACTTGGCGGAAAACTGTTTAAACGCAATACCCGTCGTGTCGATCTTACTGCGGAAGGAAATGCTTTAATCCCATTTGCCAAAAAGCTTTTAGCCAATTGGGAAGACATGGAAAGAGACGTTAAACAACGTTTTAAGCTGCATCGAGGGACACTCAATATTGCCTCTATGCCTTTCGCAACACATGCTATTTTACCCGCAGTACTCAACGAATTTAACAAGCATCATCCCAATATCAATTTTTCAATCCATGATATTCCCAATGAAAAAATTATTGAAAAAGTACAAGAAGGTATTTTTGAACTTGGTATTTGCTTTGAACCTCAACACAATGATCAATTAATTTTTAAACCCTTCTTCAATGAAGATTTTTTGGCATTGCTTCCTAAAGACCATGTACTCGCCAAACATCAATCAGTAACATGGCAAGAATTATGTTCGTATCCCTTTATAACACTACAAAAACCTTCAATCATTCGACATGTGGTTGAAGAAAAATGTGCTCAGAATGATTTAATTTTGGATTTAAAAATCGAGTGTCATCAAATCAGTTCTCTTTCCCATTTTGTGGCTTTTGGCATGGGTGTCAGTGCAATTCCACGGCATTTTCAAAATTATATCGACAAAGAAAATAACCTATTGATTGAAATTGAAGATGGACAAGTCAATCTTCCTGTAGGCGTGATTTATAAAAAAGACTTTGAACTCTCCAATATCTCCTCTCAATTTATCGAAACCTTGTTGGCATATCAGTTTTAAAGCTTCCTGCAAATCAATAAAATTCAATGTCTTTAACGAAAAATTAATGAGTTTTTCTCATTGAACATTTGAAAGAATCAATTTCTAAAATCATTTATGCAGTGCTAATAATAAAAGCTCTAAAGGACATAGAGTTAAAACGATGAACAAAGTTGTCGCGAGTGCGCATGAAGCTTTAGCTGATGTAGTTGCAAACAATCAGACCTTTGCTGTGGGCGGATTTGGATTATGTGGAATCCCAGAAGCATTAATTGATGCCTTAAAAGAAACGGGCGTAACAGGTTTAACCTGCATTTCAAACAATGCTGGCGTTGATGATTTTGGTCTAGGCAAACTTTTACAAACCAAACAAATTAAAAAAATGATTTCATCCTATGTGGGTGAAAATAAAGAATTTGAACGTCAATATCTGAATGGTGAACTTGAAGTTGAACTGACTCCTCAAGGGACATTGGCGGAAAAATTACGTGCTGGCGGTGCAGGCATTCCTGCATTTTTTACCCAAACAGGTGTAGGTACACTGGTTGCAGAAGGAAAAGAAGTTCGTAATTTTGCTGGCAAAGACTATATCCTTGAACATGCCTTGATTGCAGATATTGCCTTGATAAAAGCTTACAAAGCAGATAAAGCGGGTAATCTGATTTTCCGTAAAACAGCACGCAACTTTAATCCTGAATGCGCCATGGCAGGAAAATTGACCATCGTTGAGGTTGAGGAAATTGTTGAAATTGGTGAACTAGATCCTGATTCAATTCATCTGCCAGGCATCTATGTCAGTCGTATCATCTTGAATGCACAACCTGAAAAACGAATCGAACAATTGACATTGAAAACGGAGGCTTAATCATGGCTTGGACGCGTAATGAAATGGCTGAGCGTGCTGCTCAAGAACTTGAAGATGGTTTTTATGTCAACCTAGGTATCGGATTGCCGACACTGGTTGCAAACTATATTCCTGAGCATATCGATGTCTGGCTACAATCTGAAAATGGTTTATTGGGAATAGATGAATTTCCAACTCAAGAAACTGTAGATGCGGATTTAATCAATGCAGGCAAACAAACCGTCACTGCACGTCAAGGTGCTGCATTTTTCTCTAGTGCTGAATCTTTTGCCATGATCCGTGGTGGTAAAGTGAATATTGCCATATTGGGTTCAATGGAAGTTTCTGAAAAAGGTGATTTAGCTAACTGGATGATTCCTGGTAAGAAAGTCAAAGGAATGGGAGGTGCAATGGATTTGGTTGCTGGTGTTCAAAAAGTTGTGGTTTTGATGGAACACTGTGCCAAAGACGGTAGCCCGAAAATTGTCTCAGAGTGCTCACTGCCACTTACGGGCAGATTGGTTGTCAACCGCATCATCACTGATCTGGGTGTTATGGATATTACGCCACAAGGCGTTAAATTGGTTGAACTGGCTAAAGATGTCAGCTTAGAGCAAATTCAGTCTGCGACAGGTGTAAGCTTGATTACAAGCGAGCTTCAAGCTTCTTGATCAAAAAAAAGAGCTGAAATCATTTTCAGCTCTTTTGCTCTTGTTTCGAACAAGTTAATTCACAATAAGAAAATCTGCTGGCAAACTAGTTTTGACCATTATTGCCCCATTTTAAATAAGCTTCACGCTGACTTAAACGTTCATAATAATTTTGAACATGCGGAAAATCTATTTTTTCAAATGGTGTTAAGTACCAACGCTGTACAGACAAGCCAATCACAATGTCCGCTAAAGAAAAGTTTTGCCCTGTGACATAAGACCCTGTTTTTTCTAATTGTTGATCAAGGATCTGCATATGTTTGCTCCAAGCCTGAATACTTTGCTCTACCCGCTCTAAATCTTGATGTAGAGGTGAATGACGAACCAAATGCATCAGGGCATATGTCCAGCTGTTGTTCAATTCAATCCCGTGCCAATCAATCCACTGATCCACTTCAGCACGTTGTTTGGCATCCAAAGGATAAAGGTGTTGTCCATTATATTGATTGGCTAAATATCGAATGATCGAGTTGGATTGCCACAACACAAAATCCTCATCGATTAAAACAGGAATGGTCGCATTGGGATTCAGCTTTAAAAATGCGGTTTCTTGAGTGGATTGAAAGCCACGCCCCCAATCTTCACGCTCATAAGAAATATTGAGTTCATCACACAGCCAAAGTAATTTTCTGACATTGATTGAATCAGCTCTTCCAAGAATTTTTATCACAAACCATCTCCTATCCAATGCAAATAATATAGCTGAAAATGATGAGAAACATCTGTGTTGAAGATCACATGATCATAAAAATATGATTGAAAAAAATCGTGATATAAATCTTAAAAATAAATATGCAGCAATAAGACTAATTCATTCAACTTATTGTCATCTGAGAATTAAAAAAATGAGATATATAAAGCGTTTTAAAATAAAACTTATCTAAAAACAAATGCTTCATACAGTCAAATTAAAGTGTAAGCATACATCTATAATCAATGGGTCATTGATACTAAATCATGTGATCATTCAATTGAGTAAATAAATGATGCCCAAATGTAGCTAAAAAGTATTTTTATCTAATATTGTCATTCACAAACAATACAATGACCTATCCGAGATTTTGAGGTTGTACTTTTGGATAACTTTGCTTTTTTTAAAAATATTCAGGAATGGTCTGATCAGTATCCGTGGTTAGAAATGCTGACATCATTGTCCATTTTGCTTTTTTTCGCATTTTTAGCAAATTTTATTGCAAAACAAGTCGTTGTTCGGGGTATACGTAAACTCATTTCAAAGATGAAGTTTGCCTATAGTGAAATTTTCTCTGAACACAGTGTGATTCGAAGAGTGGCAAACATTGTCCCAGCGATTGTTATTTTAAATGGGATTAGCACAGTTCCGCATTTGTCTGTAAAAGTTGTCAGTCTAGTGCAAATGGCATCACAAGCATTTATCTTCCTCACGATTGCCCTTGCACTCAGTGAACTTCTCAACGTTTTTAACTTATTTTATCAACGTAATCCAAAGTCACTCAATAAACCTATTAAAGGTTATCTTCAGCTGGTCAAACTGATCGTATTTATCGTCTGTGGTTTACTGGTATTGGGTACATTCCTGAAGAAAGACGTATTTACTCTGCTGGCAGGTTTTGGTGCTATGGCAGCAGTATTGCTATTGGTTTTCCAAAATACCATTCTTTCTTTGGTCGCATCCGTACAAATATCTTCTTATGACATGGTGCGTATTGGTGACTGGATTGAAATGCCTTCACTCAATGCTGATGGTGATGTGATTGACATGTCGCTACATACCATCACTGTGCAAAATTTTGATAAAACCTTTACTACGATTCCGACCAATAAATTGGTGACGGATACTTTTAGAAACTGGCGCGGTATGAAGTTATTGGGTGCAAGACGGATCAAGCGATCTATCTTTATTGACCAAACCAGTATTCACTTCATTACTCAGGAAGAACAACAGAAATTAAAAGCTTTCTTATTGCTGGATCAATATCTGGACAATAAACAATCTGAGCTAGAGACTTTTAATCAGCAGTTTGAAAATCAGTCGATCTATAATCAACGTCGCCTGACCAATATCGGAACCTTTCGGGCTTATGTTGAGTTTTATCTAAAACAACATTCAGGTATTGCAAAAAACCAATCGCTGATCATTCGTCAGTTGCAGCCAACCAGTGAAGGCATACCGCTTGAAATCTACGCATTTGCCAATACAACGGTATGGAATGACTATGAAGCAATTCAATCTGATATTTTTGACCATTTGATGGCAATTATTCCTGAATTTGGCTTAAGAATTTATCAAGCACCTTCTGGTTCTGATTTACGTTCATTAGCCAGCCATTCATCTGCAAATACTTTAGAGCATTGATTAGGAGTGATGGGTCAGGAGCATATCTGCGCCTGAACAATCTGTTTATGTATTGCTCGTACATTCATTCAGCGCTTTATTATGCTGAGCTAAATAAGATACTGCACTGAGTAAATACTTTATCCAGACTCATGTGAATAATTCGTTTATTCACATGATTACCAATTATTTTTTAGGATTTATTTTGAATAAATTTATATGTATAAAAAAAGCCCTTGAAATCACAAGGGCTTTTTTAAATATTTGGCGGAAGCGGTGAGATTCGAACTCACGGAGGACTCACACCCTCGTCGGTTTTCAAGACCGGTGCATTAAACCGCTCTGCCACGCTTCCAATGGCGGCTATCATATAAATAAAAACACGTCTTGGCAAATATTTTTCTATATTTTCACTCTCGAATGTACAAAATAAAATCAAATCCTGTTAATTTGCTGAAATTTCATGCTTTTCATAACGAATTGAGTTGATATACCAAAGCTTTTTTCCTAAAGGTGTCATCACTTCAACTTCATCATCTACCTGTTTAGAGAGCAAAGCTCTTGCCATCGGTGAGTCAATAGAAATATGTTGGGGGTGATGGTCATAAATTTCATCAACACCGACAATCCGCAAAGTTTTCGATTCCCCTTCATCGTTTTCTATCTCGACCCATGCACCAAAATAGACTTTTCCTTCTTGCTCGGGTGCAAAATCTACGATACGTAATTCTTCTAAACGTTTACCTAAGTAGCGCACACGACGATCAATCTTTCTCAGCAGTTGTTTATTGTATTGATAATCCGCATTTTCAGATCGGTCACCTAGACTGGCAGCCCATGTTACCTTTTTAGTTACTTCTGGTCGTTCCTCACGCCAAAGTTGTTGCAGTTCTGCAACCAATAAATCATGTCCCGAACGGGTGATTAAATTAGATTTCATGATTTAAAACCATTTACCATAGATCCGCATTGAGATACATTTTTAAAAAAATATTGAGGTTCGTCTACTGCCAACCCATAAAAATTCTGAATATCGAAACTGATTTTTAGTACAAATATGCTGTACATTTTTACCTTGCTTGAATCCATAAATTAAAAAAAACTCATATAAAATCCTTAACTAAATTTTTATCAGTGACGGTCTAACTTAACTTACATTCGGTATATTTGCTTACAGTTTTTTGATTTTTTATTTCAAAACAATTTCAGCATAAATTCAAAAAAAATTAATACATTTAAATCAATAACTTAAATGTTATTTTCTGATCATTTTTTAAACAAAATTTGACAGATAAAAAAACTGCCGATATTATGCGCACATGTTTTATTAGCTTACTTTTTTAATTTTGTAGTTTTTCTGCAAAATCTTTCAATCCCACATGTCATTTTTTGAATGACGTTCATGACTGCCCACCCTTATTGAATTTACCAACTGTAAGAAGTCTGTAGGTACTTTTGTGCTTATTACTTTTTAGGGCAATAAATTACTTGTAGCGGAGACAACATGCACAGTAGTTCAACCTCTGGGTCGAGGCTTTGCCTTAACTCATTATTTCGTGCTCTTCCAATTAAATGTTTAGTTTTATCCACGGCGTTAATTCCTTTCAGTATTAATGCCAGTAAGAACAATCAATACAATGCTGTAGTTAATTCAAGTAAATTGACTGTAGTCGCTGTTTCCAATCCGAGTATTGTATTTAAGGATGGACAGTATAAACATGGCTTCGGCTATGACTTAGCCCACAATTATGCTGAAAGCTTAAACGTGAAGCTAGAGTTTAAAACAGTGGCAGATAATGCGACTGCACTCAAGATGATCAATCAAGGCAAAGCAAACTTTGCGATTACCACTGCAACGATGCAAAGTATCGAAGCACAAAATCTCACTTCGTTTTCAGCTACATGTGGTGATTTCAATAGTTTAAAAAGCAATGGCTTAAATACCGATATCAATTGGGTCTTTAAGCAAGCTGATGATCCACTCACAGCAACGGCAAGCGGTTTTATTTGTCAAAGTAAACAAAATGGTGCAACCCAACAATTGGCATCATTTTATAATCGCAATGTAGTTAAGAAAGATGATTGGAATACCATTCAACGTGATCTAAGTGCGCGTTTACCGATTTATAAAGCCAGTTTTAAACGTTCTGCACAACAGTATGGTTTAGATTGGCATCTGCTTGCAGCTATTGGTTATCAAGAATCATATTTAAAACCAGACTCTGTTTCTCCCACAGGTGTTCGCGGTTTAATGATGTTGACCAACAATACTGCAAAAGCAATGGGTGTGAGTAACCGCAACGACCCAGTACAAAGTATTCAAGGCGGCGCAAAGTATTTTGATATGATGTTGAATCGATATTCTTACATCCGTACACCTGACCGTCATTGGTATGCATTGGTTGCCTATAATATGGGACCAGGTGCTGTTGAAAGTATCCAAAAACGTATTAAAGCGCAAGGTAAAGATCCGAATGATTGGATGAACCTTTACAATTATTTAACACGCCACCAAAGCAGTAATGGTCGCTATAAACAAGCAGTGCAATATGTCACACGTATTCGTGCATATTTAGAGCACATCAAAACGACACCGCGTTTGCTTGAAATCTAATACAGTTCGTCACTGGGCTGGCTACTGTTTAATATTTAAAACTTTTGTAATACATCAATATCTGATCTAACTATCGTTGAGATTGTTTTTCAATCGACTGAAATGATCAGACAAAAAAAAGCTTACTCATGGAGTAAGCTTTTTTTGTATCAAGAAAATTAAGCAGTTTGCTCTAATACTTTCTTAAACAAATCTTTTTGTTCTTGGCTTGGCTTAGCAGTTTGTAATGCCATTAATTGAGACATATCACCTTGAACTTTGATTTTACCTGTCATGAACGCTTGCATCGCAGCAGCCATATCAAACTCTAGGAACACTTTACGAAGCGTCTCAGCATCCATATTGAGCGTCGTTTTGGCATTTGCAGAACTACCTTTAATGATTTTACCACCATCCAAAGCAAGCTCTGTGTTGCCATCTGCATCTGCAACAACCAAATTAATCGCTAAACCAGAAAGCGCTGGTGGCAAGTTTAAATCACCTGCTTCAGCAGTTAATTTTTCAACATTTGCAAACCAATCATCAGTTAAAAATGCAGGCATGTTCATTCCTCAAATTATTTATTCAATTTATTGTGCTATCTATCCAGACAACATCAGGGTGAAGCAGTTTTGCTTGCCCAATGTTATAGCATGATAATTTCAATTTGGGCTAAAGTTTTTTGTACGGACTGTTCATGTTTTATTGGTTTTATCGTTTTATTTTTTAAAATCAGGCACTCATTTCAATATGAGTACCCGATTTGTTCAAAAAATTGGCAAAAAAGATCAGTCTGCCGCAAAACTCAAATTCACCACATCCAAGCGTTTTTTCATGTCTTCAGTGTCACATTTCATATCAAATTCACGCTCTTCATCCAATTTCTCAAAATCGAACAAATCACGGTCTGCTAATTGTGAAGGCGAAACATTTTGTAATGCACCAAAAATACTGTGTAAACGTTTTGGATATTGTTTGTCCCATTCACGCAGCATGTCATTCAGCATTGCACGTTGTAAATTTTCCTGAGAACCACACAAGTTACATGGAATAATCGGGAATTTACGAATTTCTGCATATTTGATGATGTCTTTTTCTTCAACATATGCCAATGGACGAATCAGAATATTCTTTTTGTCTGAAGACAATAATTTAGGAGGCATGGCTTTTAAGCTGCCACCATGAAATAAATTCAAAAAGAAGGTTGCAATGATGTCATCACGATGATGTCCAAGTGCTACTTTGGTTGCACCAATTTCTTGTGCAAAGCCATAAAGCGAACCACGACGCAAACGTGAACATACAGCACAATAGGTTTTGCCTTCTGGCGTTAAACGTTTAGTGATGCTATACGTGTCTTTTTCCAAAATATAATAAGGAATATTATTTTCTTCCAAATATTTCGGTAATACGTCTTCGGGGAAACCTGGTTGTTTCTGATCTAAATTGACTGCGACAACATCAAAATTGATCGGTGCAATGCGTTTAAATTGCAACAAAATATCCAACAAGGTGTAACTGTCTTTCCCACCAGAAACACAGACCATTACCTTATCGCCTTCCTCAATCATTTTATAGTCACGAATGGCATGACCCACCTGACGGCGAAGTTTTTTCAACAGACGATAATAAGCTGAACTTGTTGGAAGTTCTGGTTTGAAATTAAATCCTTGCTCGGACTCAACTGGCGAGAACATAGACGAGATTGACCCATAAAAAAATACTGGGCAATTTTATCTGATTTGAACGTTAACCGCATCTAAAGATTTTTTTATTTTGCATCAATTTTTATTTGGTCATCTTTCTGACTTATTCTTCGATTTAAAATAGACGGCAAAGTTCATTTTTTATGCAAAGTGCTTATCTTTTGGACTTTTCCACAGTTTTCCACAAAACCTGTGGATAAAATTGTGGATTCTTTGGGGCTTGACATAGATTCCTATCGCAATGATGGGCATTTTCCTTAAATTGATCATTTTTTAACCACTATATTTTTTATATATTTTTCAATAGATTACCTTAGTCAATAGTTATTTTTCAAAAAAAATATAAAATTTTTTTTGCTTAATATGCCAACAAATAGCACTTGCATTTTTTTAATTGTATTGTTAAAACTCAATTCATAGTTTTTCTTGTCCAATAACTTTGATAAACTCCAAAATGAAATTGGGGAAATATATTAATTACTACAAATGAAAAAACGAATGAAAGGTTCTGTGTTGTCGGTTTTAGGGTGTATGAGTATCTTCTCATTGGCACCTGAAACTTTTGCAGGTCAAATTTACTTCTATAAAGATCAAAATGGCACGACCCTACTCACCAACCGAAAAAATAATGATAGTTCCTTACAAAAAATTAAAGTGACCTATTATAAAGACAGTAACATTCACAGTTATAGCAATTGGGGAAGTTCAGAGTCCTCAGTATTGCCCAGTTACAGTAAAAGCCGTAATGCATTTGATAGCATTATTCGTCAAGCCGCTCAAACACATGGCGTCTCCGAAGGTTTAATTAAAGCTGTGATGCATACTGAATCAGGATTTAATTCAAATGCACGCTCTCCTGTAGGTGCGCAAGGTCTGATGCAACTCATGCCTGCAACCGCACGTCGCTTTAACGTGTCTAACTCATTTGATCCACAACAGAATATTTTTGGCGGAGCTAAATATCTAAGTTGGCTACTGAAGCGATTTAATGGTAATACCACATTAGCTTTGGCTGCCTATAATGCAGGAGAAGGTAATGTTGACAAATATGGCGGCATCCCTCCATTTCGTGAAACACAAGACTATGTAAAACGTGTCACCAGTCGTTTAAATAACTTGTATGCTGGCGGTTTGAACCTCTCAACCAATGGTAATGTCAGCACTGGACAAATCATTGCTCAGTCTAATAATGCAAATGATTTAAATAATCCTGATCCTGCACCAACGATCAACAATGCATCGAGCATTCAACCTGTAAAGTATAATACTCGCCCCATTATCATTGCCTCAGATGGGACTTATACTGATGCACCTGCTGGATCCTATTCAACCGCACATGCCAGTGCAACTGCAAGGATCACCATAGGCAATTAGTTTGCTTAAGTCGGTGCTGTTTGTTGGTACATGAGCGACGAGATGATTTAGTAAAATTTATGGCTCAAATGTATAAATCAAGTCGTTAAATTGAACAATTACATTTTCTCAACAAATCATTGAAAGTTATTATGATTTCTCCTATATAGAGAATTTATTTTTATCTGACTCAATTTTTTAGATAAATTTCTGATCGACTATCCCTATATCTGAAATTTTTTACTTTTTCAGCGTATAGGTTTTTTCAATGATTCTTGAATTTTAATCTCCTAAACCTCATATTGGAATTCATGATTTATTCGCATAAATCGTATTATCGATTATTTATAAGAGGATTCTCTCCATGATGCGGATTGGTTTGTTTTTGCTAACCAACCTCGCGGTACTGGTTGTAGCTGGCATTATCCTATCATTATTAGGTGTTGGTAGTTACCACGGCGCTGGCGGTCTTAAATTAGGCAACCTGATGGTCATCTGTTTTGTCTTTGGTATGGTGGGATCTTTAATTTCCCTCTTTATGTCAAAGTGGATGGCGCTGAAAACAACAGGCACTGAATTAATTGATCCGAATGCTCCTCGTAACCAAGCAGAAGTTTGGTTATTACAAGAGGTTGCTCAACTTTCTCAACGTGCTGGTATTAAAATGCCAGATGTTGGTATTTTCCATTCTTATCAATCAAATGCTTTTGCAACGGGTTGGAACAAAAACGATGCGTTAGTATCGGTTTCAACAGGTTTGCTTGAACGAATGAATAAAGATGAATTACGCGCTGTACTTGCCCATGAAATTGGTCACGTTGCCAATGGAGACATGGCCACTTTGTCTCTGATTCAAGGTGTGGTCAACGCATTTGTCATGTTCTTTGCCCGTGTGGTCGGTGACTTTATTGACCGTAACGTGTTTGGTCGTGAAGATGGCGAAGCACCTGGATTGGCTTATTTTGCCATTACCATCGTACTGGATATTGTCTTCGGTATATTGGCATCGGCGATTGTGATGTGGTTCTCACGCTATCGTGAATACCGTGCCGACGAAGCAGGCGCTCAGCTTGCAGGTAAGGAAGCCATGATTTCAGCATTATTACGTTTACAAGCTGAATCTGAAATGCCAGATCAAATGCCAAAAGAAATGAAAGCATTTGCAATTACGGAAGGTAAGGAACAAGGCTTTAGTTTGGCCGCTTTATTCCAAACTCACCCAAGTATCGAACAACGTGTTGCAGCTTTACGTCAATTAAATCTACCTTAATGGTAAATTAATATATTTACTTTCTTATTCTCCCTTAAACAACAAAGCCTCCAATTTGGAGGCTTTGTTGTTTCTGAATAAATCATTATTTGGAATAAATAGATTAAATAAGAAATAGTTCACTAACTCAATTGAATACAGCGAATAAGGCTACCATTTGGGTCAACCACACAAAACATATCAATTTCTTCTAAATATTGAATCTCGCTCATCCGTGCATCTGGATATTGTGTCCAATCCAAAGCGTGCCAAAAATGAAATAAATCTTGCATAACATGCGTTCTTAAACAAGCACTGAACCAGGATGCTTTTGGATCCAATTGAGGATGATGGAAGAACTCTAAAATCAAACTGTCTTTGGTTAAAATCATCCACTGGTCAGACTGATAATCACATTGAAAACCCAAGAATGCATAAAACTTACGAGTATGATCAAAATCAATCGCAGGAAGGTTTGCCGAAATATAATCTTGCATGATCACCTCTGTCAGTGCATCTATGAATGTTCAAATCAGTTTAAGCAGTGCTGTTAGGTTTTATAGCTCTGATACCAATCCCACAACATATTTACACCCAGCCACATGGCAATTGCAATCAATATCAATACCACCAAGCCCAAAATATCAGGGATATGAATCCAAATCCATGCCACAACAGGGTTGCGCCAAAAGGCGGAATGCTGCTGCTTTTGTTCTAATTTTTCATGCAAAAACGGATGAACAACATGGTCATCTGAATGGATCTGATACTCTGCTTGAATATGATCATGCACGATATCTAAAGCTTTACGACTCGGGCGAATAAAAATATCAAACAATGTTCCCGCAATAGGGATACAGCCGACAATACCATCCATGATTGCAAGTTTTAACACACCATTCAACTTGGCTTGGGGTACACCAATCTGCTTGGCTTTATACACCGCATAACAGGTTAAAATAAATCCCGCCACATCACCTGCGATTGGAATGGTACTTAATGCAGCATCAGCTCCCACACCTTGTTTGGTAAAGGGAATACGCACCACTGAATCCATCATATTGGCAAACTTCGCCAAATCACGTTCCAGTTTAATGACTTCTTGAGTAGATAATTTTTTTTCTGTACCCATAAAGATGACGTTCTTCTAACAATAGTTAATTGTTGCATCATAGCCAATCTATACATGATGTTGTGTATATTTTTGATATACAGCAATAAATGGCTAAGAATTAGATAAAAAAGCGACCTATACCCCACGGCATAGATCGCTTTTAAACAACATCTTGGATCTTAATCTAAAAACTTCACCACAGTTCCGGGTTGAACTTTACGCCCCAAGTCGTTGGCATCCCAGTTGGTGAGACGAATACAGCCATGCGATGCCGTCTTCGAGATTAATGATGGATTTGGAGTTCCATGAATTCCAAAGGTCGGTTTGCTTAAGGCAATCCACATATTACCAACGGGACCATTTGGACCAGGTGGCAGAGCCAATTTCTGGCGATTGCTGCCTTGTACAAAGTTTTTCGGGTTATATCCATACACTGGATTTGGTGCAACTTTTACCACTTTATGCGTTCCTTTGGGAGACGGTGTCCCTGACCCGCCAATCGTGGCAGGGAAAGAAGCAATCATTTGATTTAAATGATTATATAAATACAGTTGGCGCGCCGGCTTATGTGCAATAATCAGCGCAACATCTTGAGGTAAGTCATTGCGAACAATTGGAACATTGAGCGTTTCACCAACTTTCTTAAAGTTAGCATGTGGGTTAATTTGCTTTAAGAAATCTTCATCAATATGAAATTTCTCACCGAGCATTTCAGTTACACGGGTATAGTAAAGCCCCGGCATCTTAGCTTGCAGAGCATAATTTCGTGGAATCGATTTTGCATAAGGACCTTTCAGGTCTTGAGCGGTAATTTGATAAGTACCAAATGCCGCAGTTGTTTGATTTTTTAACAAACTGTCCCACGTTAGCTTATCCAGTTCACCACTAATCGGTAACCCTTTAATTTGTTGATAAGCAGCAATGGCTTTTAAGAAATTTTTACCACTCTTAGCATCAATCGGTCCCGGTGATGCATGCAGATTATTTAACATCACTTGCGCGCGCGCATAGGCAGGAAACTGCCCTCGCCCCAGATTGGTTGACCAAGTGGCATTATTGATACTATTTAATGACCAATCTTGTTTTGAATCCGCTTTAATGGCTTCTTGGTTTTTTTCGCTTTTCACATTTTGTTTGGCAAATGTTTGGCTTTGAATACTTAAACCATTCAGACATAGTATACAGATAAGACTTGGCAGAAACTTGCCCATATAAAACTCGCTATCTACTTAATTTTATCATTCATTTCTCTAATAAACCATGTAATATCAGATATATGAAGAATATTAATTGAATACCCTAAATTTCATTTTAATAAAGCTTATTGATCATTTTCACATCAAAAATTTAGAACTTATTTTATAAAGTCAACCGTATATTCATTAACCCTGTTCAAATAATGTGTATTATCAGTTTAGCTTTGTATGACTTCATTATCGTTTTTTAAGTAAAATATGCAATAGCACAGGCTGACTATTTCAGTTTTTAGACCCTCTTTTTGAAAAAGAATTAAAATTAACCAATTGAAAATTTTAACAAAGTTTTGAGGTACAATTTTATTTCATTAGGGTTAGCATTTTATCATGACAGGTCTATGACCAAGATGTGCAAAATATAGACTTTAGATTTGTTTTTAATCATTTAATTTGAATTATTGATTAGAAATAGCTGTTATCATTTTAAACTGTTATAGATTATCATCTCATTTATTTTGTAAGTCAGAATTGCCTTGAATACGATCACATTGCTTCAGCCCGATGACTGGCATGCCCATCTCCGTGATGGTCTTGCTTTAAAGCGTACAGTTCCAGATCTCGCCAAACAATTTTCCCGTGCGATTTGTATGCCGAACTTGGTTCCACCTGTAAAAACTGTAGATGAAGCCAATGCTTATCGCGATCGTATTATGGCACATGTACCTGCAGGTCTAAATTTTGACCCACGTATGGTACTGTATTTTACTGACCATACTTCGCCAGACGAAGTTCGTAAAATCAAAGAATCTCAATATGTAAATGCCATTAAACTTTATCCTGCTGGTGCTACCACCAATTCGGATAATGGCGTAAGCGACATCCGCAAAGTCTATGCAGTGATCGAGCAACTTGAAGAACATCAAGTTCCTTTACTGTTACATGGTGAAGTGACTCATCATCATGTGGATATTTTTGATCGTGAAAAACGCTTTTTAGATGAAGTGCTTTCACCTTTATTAAAGCAATTTCCAAAATTAAAATTAGTTTTAGAACATATTACCACCAGTGAAGCAGCACATTTTGTACTCGAACAAGATCGTAATGTTGCAGCAACCATTACCCCACAACACTTATTATTTAACCGTAATGACATGCTGGTCGGTGGGGTTAAACCGCATTTCTATTGCTTACCGATTTTAAAACGTCAAACGCATCAACAGACATTGTTAGAAGTTGCAACTAGCGGAAATCCTAAGTTTTTCTTGGGTACAGACAGTGCGCCACACTCTAAAAATGCCAAAGAAAATGCATGTGGCTGTGCAGGTTGTTACAGTGCTCCAACTGCAATTGAACTGTATGCACAAGCTTTTGACCAAGTGAACAAAATCGAACGTCTTGAAGGTTTTGCCAGTGTCTTTGGTGCAGACTTCTATGGTTTGCCTCGCAATACAAATACGATTACTCTTGTCAAAGAAGAACAGGTAATCCCTGAAAGTTTAGATTATTTGGATGGTGAACAGATTATTCCACTTTATGCTGGAAAAACCATCCAATGGAGAAAGGTGTGACAACTGAAACATTACCTGTGATTGGACAACGATTTCGTGGCTTTTTACCCGTCGTTGTTGATGTAGAAACAGCAGGTTTTAATGCAGATACTGATGCATTGCTAGAAATAGCATGCATCCCGATTGTGTATGATGCTGAAGGCAAATTTGTTCCTGGTGAAGCACATCATGCACATATCAACCCCTTTGAAGGTGCAAATTTAGATCGTCGTTCATTAGATTTCATTGGTATTGATCCATTTAATCCTATGCGTATGGCGATGGCTGAAGATGAGAAAACAGCACTTAAGCGTATTTTTAAAGCAGTGAATGACGTGCGTCGTCAACAAAATTGCACGCATGCAGTCTTGGTTGGACACAATGCTCATTTTGATTTAGGTTTTTTAAAAGCGGCGATTGCTCGTACAGGAACAAAAAATCAAAATCCATTTCATAGCTTTTCAGTCTTTGATACGGTCACATTGAGTGCAGTGATGTTTGGTCAAACTGTCTTAGCAAAATCATGTATTCAAGCTGGAATTGAATTTGATGGTCGAGAAGCACATTCAGCATTGTATGATACACAGAAGACGGCTGAACTGTTCTGCTATATTTTGAACAAACTCGCTCCTCACTTACTTGACACTTTGATGGCGGATCAATAAGATAGCGCCATCTTCTAAACGACCCTATCGTCTAGAGGCCTAGGACATCGCCCTTTCACGGCGGTAACCGGGGTTCGAATCCCCGTAGGGTCGCCATATTTTCTCTCCTTCGCAATACCATTACTTAATTTTAGTCATTTCAATTTATTTTCTTATACTTTACGCCTAGTTATTTCATTTTATTTTGTGAATTTTCACATTTTAATCTAAAATATTGATTTAGCATTCTCAGTTACATCAAATATGCAATCTCCCGATCAATCGAATCAGCATCTCAATGCTGATGGACAGTCTTTTGTCTTAAAAAGATCCATGACCAAACGACACCTGATTATGTTGTCTCTAGGTGGTGCTATCGGCACAGGTTTATTTTTAAGTTCAGGCGAAGTCATCGCTCAAGCAGGTCCGATTGGTGCTGTGATTTCCTATATCATCGGTGGCTTAATTGCATACATGGTCATGCTATGTTTAGGTGAGTTGGCTGTGAATCAACCCGTAACAGGATCTTTTGGTGCATTTGCTGCCAAAAATATTGGTCCCGGTACAGGTTATATGGTCTCATGGATGTACTGGTTAGGCTGGTCTGCAACATTAGGTACGGAGTTTACTGCCGCTGCGATGCTGATGCAGGAATGGTTTCCAACCACCTCCATTTGGCTATGGACCTTAATCTTCATTATCGCGGTACTGATTTCCAACCTCACTTCTACTCGTTTTTTTGCAGAGTCTGAATTCTGGTTGTCCTTCGTCAAAGTGGCAACGGTTTTGGTCTTCATTCTGTTAGGCTTGGCAGCGATATTTGGTTTAATTCCATTTCATGGCTATGAATCTGCACCTTTATTCAGTAACTTAACCTCGCATGGTTGGCTGCCCAATGGACTATTTCCAATTTTTGCCACCATGCTGATCGTTAACTTTGCATTTAATGGCACAGAAATGATCGGTATCGCAGCAGGCGAAACAGAAAATCCTGAAAAAAATGTACCGAAAGCAATTCATGCTGCCGTCTGGCGTTTGATGATTTTCTTTGTCGGCACCATTATTGTGATTAGCTCATTATTACCTTATCAAGATGCTGGACTTGCCGTACATGGTGAAGGTATCAGTAATAGTCCATTTGTATCGGTATTTAATTTAATCGGTATTCCTTACGCAGAAGACATCATGCGTTTCGTGATTATCACGGCACTCTTGTCTACGGCAAACTCGGGACTCTACGCTGCTTCTCGTATGATGTGGGCTCTCTCAGTTCAAAAACAATTACCACGTATTTTTTCTAAATTGACCAAATCAGGTACGCCTGTGATCGCCATTTTGGTGACCATGATTGGAGGCTTACCCGGGTTATTATCAGAACAGTTCGGTGCTGATGTGATTTTCAAAAACTTATTAGGCGTGGCTGCATTTACCATGGTCATCGTATGGATGAGTATTTGCTGGAGTCAATTTAATTTCCGTCGCAAATGGCTTGCTAGTGGAAAGACCTTAGCTGATTTGAAATTTAAGACACCTTGGTATCCACTTGTACCTATCTTAGGTTTTATCACCTGTACCGCAACAGGCTTAAGTATGGCAGCCGATCCTGAAATGCTTTCAGGCTTTATTGGATGCTTGCTCTTTATGGCGATCTGTTATGTGACCTATTATGGTCTGTATCATCAGAAAAATTAATTCATTCCTGAGCTTATCAAGCACCCATGCTTAAATAGGTGCTTGAAATCAAGCTAAAAGTCAGCATTATTATGCCATCTATGAGATTCAACAATGATGGCTACACCCAGAATTCAATCCATATGATTGTCTATCCATAAATCGTGAATTTTGATTTTTTTTAATTTTAACGTCATCACAATTTTAATCGTCAAAACCAATCCAATACGTTATTGATTAAATTGCATGCTGAAAGAATAATAATTGCTGAAGGATTCACCAGTTAGCATATTTTTCCATAAATCTGTTTTGACAAAAGTACTGTTTATTATTAATATACGCATCACCTCATCACGACCCTATCGTCTAGAGGCCTAGGACATCGCCCTTTCACGGCGGTAACCGGGGTTCGAATCCCCGTAGGGTCGCCATATTCGAGTCTGTTTCTTAGATGAAACTTCTCATAAAAAAGCCTGAGCAATATGACTCAGGTTTTTTTATATCTGTATCGTTTAAATGGTCAAAAACACCGCAATAACTTGGCTATCTTTTTTAGCGTTTTGTTGAACAATTGAGCTTTTCAACGTTAAATTCACACAGATTAAATTAAATATAAACAATTGATTTAAACTAAAAATTAATAAAAAATTAAAATGATAAAAATTTATATTCTGGATTATTGCCGATTAAAACCACTCAGTCATTGCACTATTTCGCAATTGGACTAAAATAGCGCGCTTCTTGTTTTATTTCCATTAGAAGCTTATGCCGTCATCACCAATTCAAAATGATGCTCAAGTATCATCTAATTCCTCGCCACTCAAACGAGCAATGAGTACTCGTCACTTGGTGATGATTTCGCTTGGTGGTGCAATTGGTACAGGGCTTTTTTTGGGATCTGGTGAAGTCATTTCACAAACAGGTCCGATTGGTGCCATCCTCTCTTATATTTTGGGCGGTGTGATTGCATATATGGTGATGCTTTGCTTAGGCGAACTCGCTGTACATATGCCTGAGTCTGGCTCTTTTGGTACTTATGCCCAACGCTATATTGGTCCAGGGACTGGTTATACTGTCACGTGGTTATATTGGCTGACATGGTCAGCAACTCTAGGTACAGAGTTCACCGCAGCCGCTTTATTGATGCAAGAATGGTTTCCACATATTTCGATGTGGTTATGGACACTGATTTTTGCAGCAATTGTGTTTGGCTTAAATATGAGCTCAACCAAATGGTTTGCCGAATCTGAGTTTTGGCTATCACTGGTAAAAGTGATTACCGTCATTGCATTCATTCTTTTTGGTTTGCTGGCGATTTTTGGTCTACTCAATTATCAAGGACACCATGAAGCACCCTTATTTAGCAATTTAACCGCTGAGGGTTGGTTTCCACAAGGCTTATTCCCGATCTTTACCACGATGTTGATTGTTAACTTTGCCTTTTCTGGGACAGAGTTAATTGGTGTTGCTGCAGGAGAAACTGAAGATCCTGCCAAGAATGTACCTAAAGCCATCAATACGGCAATTTGGCGCTTGTTGATTTTCTTTGTCGGTACCATCATTGTGATCAGTGCATTATTGCCACATCAAATGGCAGGACTACACGCTGAGGGCGTAAGTAGTAGTCCTTTCGTTACCGTATTTGATCATATCGGTATTCCTTATGCAGAAGATATCATTCGCTTTGTAATCATCACTGCATTGTTGTCTGCGGCGAATTCAGGACTATTTGCTGCCTCACGTATGATGTGGTCACTGTCAGCAAAAAAACAACTTCCAGCAATATTTTCAAGAGTTAATGCGCGTGGTATCCCTTATATCGCAGTGATTGTAACGATGTTTGGCGCACTGCCGGGCTTACTTTCAGAACAATTTGCACCTGAAACTATTTTTAAAAATCTATTGGGTGTTGCTGCTTTCACAATGGTTGTGGTGTGGATGAGTATTTGTCTAAGCCAATTTAATTTTAGACGCCAATGGTATAAACAGGGTCATAGTAAAGCGGAGTTAGGTTTTGCCGCACCGTTGTTTCCGATCGTACCCATTTTAGGTTTTGTATTCTGCTTAATTACCTGTATTAGTATGGTGTTTGATCCTGAAATGGTGGTCGGTTTTATCTGTTGCTTAATCTTTATTGCTATTTGTTATATCAGTTATGCATTCTTATACAAATCTCAGCATGATTCGCAGTCTTAAATAAAAACCGTTTCTGTTTTTCAAATCAAAAGTGTGGCAATTGCTACACTTTTTGTACATTTGGTCATAGTCAAAAAAGGTTTAAGCTCGTAAATTAAATTTATAAATCTTATGTTTGATCACAACAGCAATGAAAATTATTTTTATTCATGGCATGAATCAACAAAATTATAATGCTGATAATTTGAAACAACATTGGCTTGATATTTTTCAACAGGGTATCAACGAACTTAAACTTGCTATTTCAGCCACAGAACTTGATATCAGCCTCCCCTTTTATGGTGATTTGATCACTAAGCATCAACTCAGCAATCGCTTTGATCTAGATGCTTTCTTACCTAAGTCATGGGTTAATTTCCATTTGCACAAACATAGCGCAACTGCGCCATCGACAGTTTTAAATACAGCGCCAACCATTCCAATCTTGCCTTGCTTTATGCCTGAGCATGAGCTAAAACTGTCAAAACGGCTGTATTTAGCTTCTCAGTTATTCAAAGACAAAGCACTTAAAGAATTTTCTGTCATTTTAAATAACGTTCCTAAACTACATGAAAGTCTGATCCATAAGTTTTTGATCGAAACTTATTTATACTTAGCCAATCCTCAATTCATGGATGAAGTTCACCAAAGGATTTTAGCAAGTTTAGAAGCAGATCAAAGCCATGTTATCGTTGCGCACTCCTTAGGCACCGTGATTGCGTATAACCTTTTGCAACAACTATCACCTCAGTATAAAATCCAACGCTTCATTACTTTAGGCTCTCCCCTAGCATTTAAAGTCATTCAGTCCAAACTTACACCGCCAATCCAAAACCCTACTTGCTTAAATGGAGATTGGCATAATTTTTACTCTCCTGATGATTTCCTCACGGCTTTTCCTCTTGTCAATGCCCCTTTTGACTTTCAACCTGCCATTTTGAATACATCTATTTCAACATTTATTCATTCCCCGCACCAGATTGCAGGCTATTTACAGCATCCTGCTGTGATTAAAAATATTGTAGAAGCCCTTTAAACCCATTTGGCTCGATTTCATTGATACTTTTCATGATTTTTGTGTTATTGCTTTGTTTTTATACATATAAATCAAGTTTTCGCTTTTATTGTAGAAAAAGGTTTGACACATCTCTGTATTCGCCCTAATATACGCCCACCTCTGAAACGACCCTATCGTCTAGAGGCCTAGGACATCGCCCTTTCACGGCGGTAACCGGGGTTCGAATCCCCGTAGGGTCGCCATTAATTTGATGGTTTTGTTTCAAGGTCTGCCTCAATTTATTGACCCTATCGTCTAGAGGCCTAGGACATCGCCCTTTCACGGCGGTAACCGGGGTTCGAATCCCCGTAGGGTCGCCATATTCGAGATTGTTTTTGCAATAAAACATCTCATAAAAAACCTGAGCATCATGACTCAGGTTTTTTATTGTCTGACTTTTTATATCTCTTTATTTTTGCCAACATCCCAATGTTATCAAACATCAATCAATTGCTTTGAATTAAAAAGTGCACTGGGTGCAATTACCATTTCATTCAATGGAATATGTTGACCATATCTTTGTTTCATCAAGGCTTTGACACGTGGATGACTAAGATCAAAGCTGGTTAGCTTGTCCAATGGTGCTAGTTCTATTGCTAAAGCTTTTTTATACGCTTTCCAGACCAGCTCTGAACAATAGATTGCATTGTCTGACCACTCAAAATAAACATCATAGGGTTTGTTTAAATAAGTTTCTGCTTGCTGAACTAGTTTTTGTTGTTGCGCAACCGTAAGTTGAGTTCGATAACGCTTGACGCTATAGCTTTGATTTACCCCACGGTTAATCCATTGTTGGAG
The DNA here is from genome assembly GCF_019702905.1 of Acinetobacter sp. Tol 5. Classification (NCBI taxonomy): domain Bacteria; kingdom Pseudomonadati; phylum Pseudomonadota; class Gammaproteobacteria; order Moraxellales; family Moraxellaceae; genus Acinetobacter; species Acinetobacter sp. Tol 5. Next base: position 3,436,587 of record NZ_AP024708.1, read on the forward strand.
TGGTGTATACTTCACAGGCTGAATCGCTTCCAAAACCCAAGTCTGTCCATTTTTTAACACAATCATCCCCATATGGCTGTATGGTGAATGTGTAGCTTGCTGAATTACAAGACTTTGAGCTGATTTAGAGGTATGAAAGATCACATCCTTTGTTTGATATGTTGTGGTATAACCAAAAATGGGATAAAACAAGATCAATAGCCATAAAAATTTCAATCGATTTAACTGCATCTTTTTCAATATTATTTTTAAAACATCATGTCGTGAATTTAACAAAGATAATTAGCTTTGCAAAATCCATATGATCCTAGCCAATAATAAACAAAGGCAAAATAAATACTTATTTTGCCTTTGTTAATCTATAACACTGGTTTTATCTCTATGTATAGATGAAGCTCACTGCTCTATTCATCATTCAATGCGCATTCAAAACTACTTGGTGTTTGTCCACAACGGACTTTTTTCAAAATTTTCATCATTGCAGGATCATAGTAACCTTCTTTGGTCATCTGAATACGTGCTTCACGCATAATCTTGATATAGCCTGGCTTGTCTGCTTCACGAATATCAAACCAATATTTGTCAGGTACTTCTCTTTCGATTTTATCAACAAACTCAAACGCTGGGCTGAGTTGCTTGGAAATCATTTCTCGTGCAATTGGTCCCATTCCAGCAGGGAATTTATTACGATGCATGATCAATGTTCCTGTCACTTGAATGAGTGGAAACTTGATAATACCGCCGACCACATTCCCATTTTTATCAGTCATGCCCTTTTTTAACTCTAAAGGCTTAAACAACAATGCAGGACCAGCCATAATATCAACTTCTTTATTATTAAACTTGCCCCCCACTGTTAATAAATCCACTGAAACAGGTTGCGCACCCACATTTTGTACCAGTTTTTTCTGCGTTCCATCAAAATTCATGACTGCAACTTTTTTACCTGCCGCCTTAGATAAAGTATCAATACGACGGTCATTGACCATGATGTACGCAGCACCCAAAGGCACGATTCCGACGACCTCATAATCACGATTGACCATTTTTGCATCATACTCAGGTCGCGCAAGTAACTGAATCACGGTGGTCAATTGCTTGTAATTTTGCACAGCACCAATTGCATCAATACTGCCGACGAAAGGATTAAATTGTCTCGCTCGAATATTACTGATGCCTGCACCATCACAGCGTTTACTTCTAAAATCTTCAGTTAATACACGTTCATCGGTATAGACACGTAAATTAATATCTGTGGATGCTGTTTTCTTGAGTTTTGGATAATTTAAGTCAATATGCATCGACAATTTGGTTGGGCGTGTGATCTTCATATCCACACCAAATTCTTTGGCGATTTGGGTAATTCGTGGTAGTTCACTGATATAACTGGTGGCTTGTTCAAAAGCCTCACTATTCGCTCCATCTGGTGAAAATACACAGAGCGTGACGGTTTTAGGAATTTGTTGCCAAACTTTAGGATCATTCATCAAGGTTTTAATTTTATTTTTTGAATGTGCTGAAAGTTCCAGATTTAATTTAGGTGCTACAGGTGGCGCAGCATAAGACAGCACAGACAAACTACTGGTCAATGCAAATATAGTTGCCTTAACCCATGGTCGTGACGGCATTCTTCGATGTGTATTCAGGTTATCTTGCATCACTTTGTCCTATTTATATTCTTGTTGATCCATCATCACTCACGTGAATTCTTATTCAGCCTAATAGAAGTCTGAAACTTTTCAATTGACTGTGCAAAATCCAACATTTGTCAAAAAAGATAGTTTATTGATCTCTGTCCAAACGGCTATTTTAAGTTGATGTTTATCAGATAATTAGCAAGATTAGATCGATTTGTCCATTTATCGAAAAACTTGATAGGAGTTAAAATATCTCCTCATCTAGCGTTTGTCATAGCGCTTGTCATAATCAGCAACAACAATTTTAAACAAAAAATACGACAATTTTTTAATCTAAGATCAATCGAAACTGTAATTTTCTCAATCCTGTTGTGATTCAATTCGTTGTATACTGTTTATAGTTTGGAGTTAAACTTGACAGCATGAATCAAAATTCACAACTGCGCAAAATCATCAGTCAGCAACGACGCAAGTTGAATTCACAGCAACAAAAAATGATCGAATTGCGTTGCTTAAAGCAATGTTTAAAGCATCCGAAATTTTTAAACGCGCAGAAAATTGGACTGTATTTAGATGCTTTTGGAGAAGTAAAAACCAAACGTCTGATTGAATATTGCTTTGCTCAAGGTAAAAAAGTTTATTTACCCATGATCTGTAATATGAATAATCACTTGGTTTGGGTCAAAATTTCCTACCAGCAATATCAAAATAAACGCTTTTCATTACATCGTTTAGGCATGTTAGAACCCATGGCAAGCCGTGGAAAGCATGTTTCGACACTAGATGTTGTGATCATGCCATTATTGGCTTGTGATATAAAAGGAACACGAATGGGCATGGGAGGTGGTTTTTATGATCGAACGCTTGCTTCCGCTTTTCAACAGCCCCATCGACTAGGTTTAGCACATGATTTTCAGTTTCTACATACTGAATTAGCAAGAAATTCGTGGGATCAATCCCTTGATAGCTTGATTACACCAATAAAAACTTACTATTTCAAACGTCAGATAGGTCAATAAATTCCTTTAGGCTTGTTTGAAAATCAAATACTTGCGTTTTTTTAACTTTTTTATTAAGTAAAGCCCTTGTAATTTTTGAAATACACATCACTATAAAAAACATGGCAACACCGTTGTCACTCATTAGGAGTGCCCATGTCTGAAATTATTATGAATCAAGAAAACTTAGAGCCACAGGTTCCAAGTGTATTACCGCTGTTAGCGTTGCGTGACGTGGTGGTTTATCCACACATGCAAATTGCGCTATTTGTGGGTCGTGAAAAATCGATCAATGCAGTTGATGTGGCTCGTAACAGTGACAATTTAGTATTTGTAGTTGCGCAAAAAGATTCGCTTACAGAAGAAATTGATCACGACAACCTATATCAATATGGTACTGTCGCTAAGATTGTACAAGTTGTAAACCATGAAAATGATGAAAACTGCATCAAAGTGCTCATTGAAGGTTTACACCGTTCTAAGCTGGTTGAGATCATCGACAATGATGAATATTTATCGGCAGAACATGCGTTAAGTCCAATGACTGTATCGATAGACAACGCTACCCAAACAACACGTGTGGATGAATTACGTGCACTGTTTTCACAGTATGCAGAAGCAAAATTACGTAATGCACGTGAGTTGATTGCAGCAGCCAACAAAATTGACGATTTACTGCAACTATTATTCTTTGTTGCAACACGTGTACCTTTGAATATTGATGTCAAACAAAAATTCTTAGAACACGATGAGTTTGAGGCACATTTACAAGAACTCATGACTTATTTGTTACAACAGTCTGAAGAACAACAGATTGAACAAACTTTGCATGACTCTGTAAAACGTCAAATGGAAAAAAACCAACGTGAATACTTCCTCAATGAAAAGATGAAGGTCATTCAACGTGAACTTTCCGACATGAATGGCGGTGCGGAAGATGATGTTGCTGAAATTGAAAAACGTTTAGCAGAAGCTGATTTACCTGAACATGTACGTAAAAAAGCTGAAAATGAGTTCCGTAAACTCAAAGCGATGCAACCTGCGTCAAGCGAAGCTGCTGTGGTACGTAATTATATCGAGGCAATTTTAGATACGCCTTGGAATAAAGCCAGCAAAGTTAGCATTAACTTGGCAAAAGCTCAGGAAATCTTGGACACAGACCACTACGGTTTGGATGAAGTCAAAGAACGTATTGTTGAATACCTTGCTGTTCAGTCACGCGTGAAAAAACTTCGTGGTCCAATCCTATGCTTAGTCGGACCTCCAGGTGTGGGTAAAACCTCTCTTGGTGAATCCATTGCTAAAGCAACTGGACGTGAATTCGTTCGTATGGCACTTGGTGGCGTCCGTGATGAAGCAGAAATTCGTGGTCATCGTCGTACTTATATCGGTGCGATGCCAGGTAAAATTGTGCAGTCTTTAACCAAAGTCGGTGTTAAGAACCCATTGTTCTTACTCGATGAGATTGACAAAATGGCACAGGATTATCGTGGTGATCCAGCATCTGCATTACTTGAAGTACTTGATCCATCACAGAACAGCAAATTTAATGATCATTATCTAGATCTTGACTTAGATTTGTCAGAAGTGATGTTCATCTGTACTGCCAACAGCATGAATATTCCTGAGGCGTTATTAGACCGTATGGAAGTGATTCGTTTACCGGGCTATACCGAAGACGAAAAAGTCAATATTGCGGATCGTTATCTTGTTCCTAAAGCGATTAAGAACAATGGATTACGTCCTAAAGAATTGACTGTTCATGAAGAAGCGATTCGAGACATCGTGCGTCGTTATACACGTGAAGCTGGGGTGCGTAGCCTAGAGCGTGAAGTTTCAAAAATTGCGCGTAAAGTGGTGAAAGAGTCTGTAAGCAAGAAAGCCAAGAACTTGCATATCGATGTCACTGCTGAAAACTTACCTGAATATTTAGGTGTGCATAAGTTTGATTACGGCATGGCTGAAGAAGAAGCTCAAGTTGGTCGTGTAAATGGCTTGGCTTGGACTTCTGTTGGCGGTGAGTTGTTAACCATTGAGGTTGCGGCAGTCAAAGGTAAAGGTAAATTCATTACGACGGGTTCACTCGGTGATGTGATGAAAGAGTCGATTACAGCTGCAATGACTGTGGTTCGTACACGTGCAGATGAATTAGGTATTGAAGCTTCTCGTTTTGAAGAAACCGATGTACACGTTCACTTGCCTGAAGGTGCAACACCGAAAGATGGTCCTTCTGCAGGTTTAGCTTTAACAACTGCGTTGGTTTCAGCATTTACAGGTATTGCAATTCGTCCTGATATTGCCATGACGGGTGAAACCAGCTTAGGCGGTCGTGCAATGCGTATTGGTGGCTTAAAAGAGAAACTTTTAGCGGCACATCGTGGTGGTGTTAAACTGGTGTTTATCCCACAAGAAAACGTACGTGACTTGGCTGAAATCCCTCAAAATGTGAAAGATGGTTTAGAGATTAAAGCAGTGAAAAGTATCGATGAGATCCTTCCACTTGCTTTGGTTGAACAACCAACACCATTGGTCAAAGCACCAATCGTGAAAGCGGTAGATGAAGGCAAAAAAGCTGCGCGTCATTAATATAATGATGTTCAACAATTCAGAAAAGAGAATGCTTCGGCATTCTCTTTTTTATGGCTGTGAATAAAAAACAAACCTGCTTACAAAATACAGCTGTACAACATTCAAGTTTGTCATAAGCTAATCACAATAAAGTCTAAAAATAATATTTGCTGGCTGAGCTAAAGTTTATCTACTCAAGCAAACTGCCAACGAATGGTCTAATACATATAACAGTAAAACAAAAGGACACCATCATGCCAAATCCAGTCTGTTGGTTTGAAATCTATGTTGATGATATGGAACGAGCCAAATTATTTTATCAAACTGTATTGGGAACAGAACTCAGTTTATTGAGCGACCCGACTGATGCAAATACCCAAATGTGGGCTTTTCCATCCGACATGAACCAGTATGGTTCCACTGGAACCTTGGTAAAAATGCAAGGTGTGAGTGCAGGTGGAAACAGTACGATTATCTATTTCAGTAGTGAAGACTGTGCGATCGAAGAAGCTCGTGTTGAAGCTGCGGGAGGACAAATTCATCAAACAAAAATGTCAATCGGACCGCATGGACATATCGTTTTAGCTGTAGATACCGAAGGTAATATATTTGGATTTCATTCAATGAATTAACTGAATAGTTTTAGAACATTGAAACTTTTAGAATTTACACTTATATTGGTTGAAAAACAACCAATCATCCTCATATATACATTAAGCAAATATGCGTGCTGTAGTGTGGTTGCTTAATGTTGATTTGATCTCCAGACAAATCAACATTAAAACACAGTCCTACCCATTTCGGACTGTGTTTTTTTATGGATCACTTTTAGCAAACTTATGGGCGGTTTTGCTTCCATTGCTGATATTTCTGACTGATTACTGCAGCAATTAAATCATAGTTTTCCCAAGTGTCTTCTACTGCATAAGTTTCTGTTAAGCCTTTTGAATAAACCAAGGTTTCATCATAATCTTTAAAATATTGATGACTTTCATAATAAACTTGCGTAAATTCAAAACCTTCTTCATTCAAATCTTCTTCCCAGAATTTTTCATCACACATATCTGTCAAAAACTGTAATCCAGTCATTTGACGAGTACGCACTTGTTCTAATTCAGTTTCACTTTCTTCTTGATGAAACTCACCTTCTAAATAATGATTGATCATCCATGCCAAATACATGCCGATATGCGTTCCACCATTTTTGTAGGGAAATCCAGCTTGTTCAGCGGATTCAGCATGCCAATCTATCCGGTCTATTGCCATGGTTTATTTTCCTATTTGATTGTGATTATTTGCTTTGAATTTTAATAAATATCAGCGCTGTAGTTATTGATGAAAACCTGCTGACCAAATTTAAAAAGCCCTGACATCAATTCAGGGCTAAAGGTATATGCTTAACTTTGAAAATAGCGTAAATCCAAACGACCTTCGTAAACAGTAGCCGTTGGACCAGTCATCCACACCACATCACCTTCTTTCCATTCAATTTGCAATTTACCGCCTGCCAATTCAATTTCCACATTGTTGGCAAGCAAACCACGACGCATACCTGACACAGCTGCTGCACATGCACCTGTCCCACATGCCATGGTTTCACCTACACCACGTTCAAAGACACGTAAGCGCGCATGTTTCTCATCTACAATTTGCATAAAACCTGCATTGACCCGTTGTGGAAAACGTTCATGAGACTCTACTTGTGGACCGATATGCGCAACATCTGCAGTTAAAACATCAGTAACGATGGTCACTGCATGCGGATTACCCATATTGACCACATCAATGGTCAGTGACTGATTATCTGCCAAAGCGATGTCATACAAAGCATCTGGCTCTTCAGCAATAAATGGAATCTCTTGCGGTAAAAATTTCGGATAGCCCATATTGACACGAACCCAACCATTTTCACCCAACTCTGGTTCGACAATGCCTGCACTGGTCTGCACTTTAAAGCGCTTCTTATTGGTCAATTGACGCTCGTAAACAAAACGAGCAAAGCAACGCACCCCATTACCGCACTGCTCTACTTCAGAACCATCTGCATTAAAAATACGATATTTAAAGTCAACATTAGGAAAATCTGGTGGTTCAACAATGAGAAGTTGATCAAAACCAATGCCAAAATGACGATCAGCCAAACGACGGATCGTCATCGCATCAAAAAAGGCACGTTGGCTAATCAAATCAACCACCATGAAGTCATTGCCCAGACCATGCATTTTGGTAAATTCTAATAACATCTAAAATTACTCCTTAAGGCAACAAACGTTCATTTTCCCAAAGTGATTCAATACTTTCTCGTTTACGAATCACATGAGATTGCTCACCATCCACCATCACTTCTGCAGCACGACCACGACTGTTATAGTTTGAACTCATAACAAAACCGTATGCACCAGCACCCAAAACAGCAAGATGGTCATTTTCTTTAAGCGCAAGTTCACGCGCTTTACCTAAGAAATCACCTGTTTCACAAATAGCGCCGACAATATCCCAAGTTTTGTTTTCAACATCAGTGCGTGACTTAACTGGCTGAATATCCATCCAAGCCTCATACAGGGATGGGCGAATTAAATCATTCATGGCTGCATCGATAATTGCAAAGTTACGGTGCTGAGTTGGTTTAAGCAAATCAACTTTAGTCAGTAAAACGCCAGCATTTGCTGAAATACTCCGCCCTGGTTCCATATATACTTTTAAACCCAGTTTTTCTAAAGCTGGACGCATAGACTCAGCATATTCAACAACACTTGGTGGCGTTTCATCTTTATAAGTCACGCCTAAACCGCCACCGATATCGATATGCTGTAAATGAATGCCGAGCGTTTTAAGCTGTTCGATCATCATCATAATACGATCAAGCGCATCCACAAAAGGCTGAGTTTCAGTCAATTGCGAACCAATGTGACAATCAATTCCAACCACATCTAAATTTGGCAAAGACGCTGCATATTGATAGGTTTCAAAAACCACATCAGAAGGAATACCAAATTTATTTTCTTTCAACCCTGTTGAAATATAAGGATGGGTTTTGGCATCAACATCTGGATTGACTCGTAGAGAAATAGGTGCTTTTTGACCTAAACGTGCCGCAACATTTTGAATACGATCAAGTTCAGCATGTGATTCCACGTTGAAACATGCAATACCCACTTCCAACGCTTTTTGTATATCTTCTTCTTGTTTGCCTAGACCAGAAAACACGATTTTTGATGGATCACCACCTGCCGCAAGTACCCGTGCAAGTTCACCACCTGTGACAATATCAAAACCACAACCCAGTTTTGCCAATACATTCAATACTGCAAGATTAGAGTTAGACTTCACCGCAAAACAAATTTGATGATCGATAAAGCTAAAGGCTTTATCCATATCTAAATAATGCTTTTCAAATGTCGCTTTTGAATAGACATAAAGTGGTGTGCCATATTGCATAGCAAGCTGATCTAAAGAACATTGCTCTGCATGCAATACCCCATCAATGCGGGAAAAACTCATGAATGTATCCTTTCAATGAAAGTTTAAATAGGTTTAATTTGAAGTCACTTGTGATGCTGGTACAAACTGATCTGCGGGAACAGCCTGATCCACTGCTTTTTTCTCAGTCTGAACAGATTTACTGTCATTCTTTGAATACAACAAGTATTTGGCACGCTTGTCATAATCAGGGCTATTGGCTAACTGTAAATTACCAGATTGACCACAGCCTACTAAAACGGCACCACTTAAAACTAAACCGATGCTACAAATTGCTAAACGCATCTGCTCACCTATTTCCAAAATTTTTGTCAGTATACCTTGATTCTAAAATATAGACCAAAATAACAGGCGCTCAAGCTTAAAATGAGAATAAAAAAAACGCCAGTACATTACTGGCGTTTTCTTATGAGTATCTTTGAAATAGCTAATTACTGTTTTTTCTTATAAAAACAGAAATAGCCAATCGCAAGGATAATTAACCAAATTGGGCTGACCATCAATGATTTCAAAGTATCTGGCTCTAAAGCGAGGATACCAATTGTTCCAATGAAGAAAATAATCACCACATAGCAAGTCAGAGGTCCACCCGGCAATTTAAATACGGATTTTGCATGAAGTTCTGGACGTGTTTTGTAATACACCAAGTAACTCCACAGGATAATAATCCATACGAGAATGAATAAAATCGTTGAAAGTGTCGTTGCTAAAGTGAACGCTTCAACTGTATTTGGTACGAAATACTGTAATGCAGCACCCCCCAGCAAACACACACCAGAGAAATATAAAGCGTTGGCTGGAACAGCACGGCGATTGAGCAAACCAAATGCTTTTGGACCTTGATCTTCACGAGAAAGTCCAAACAACATACGACTGGTTGAAAACACACCACTATTCATTGAAGACATAACTGATGACAGTACCACCAAGTTCATGATGATCGCTGCTGCTGCAATACCCGCTTGACTAAATAAGTTTACAAATGGGCTGACTTTAGGGTCAATTTGATCCCAAGGTGTCACAGACATGACGATAACCAAAGCCAAGACGTAGAAGAAAATAATACGAATTGGAATCGAGTTGACTGCTTTAGGTAAATTCTTTTCAGGATCTTTAGTTTCAGCAGCTGTCGTTCCTACAAGCTCTACCCCAACAAAGGCAAAAATTGCAATCTGGAAACCCGCTAAAAAGCCTTCAAACCCTTTAGGGAACATGCCTCCGTGATCCCATAAATGAGTAAAGGATGCGACTTGACCTGTAGCAGCTGAAGTAAAGCCCGTAAAAATCATCCAGAGTCCAACTAAAATCAGTACCACGATGGCAATGATCTTAATCAACGCAAACCAGAATTCGAGTTCACCAAACAGTTTTACAGTAACGAGGTTCAATCCCATAATAAAGAAAATGGCAGCAACACTGATCATCGCGCCTTCGGTTGGTGTAAATGCCACGCCGTTATTAAAGAACTGTAAATAGTAGATAATGGCAGATAAATCTGCGATACCGATGGTGATCCAACACAACCAATACGTCCATCCTACAAAATAACCTGCCCAAGGACCGATTAAATCTGTTGAAAAGTCGATAAATGACTTGTATTGCAAGTTTGATAGTAGCAATTCCCCCAGCGCACGCATGACGAAAAACACCATCAAACCAATGATCATGTAGATAAATAATATTGAAGGTCCTGCAAGACTAATTGTCTTCCCTGACCCCATGAATAATCCTGTCCCAATCGCACCACCAATTGCAATTAATTGAAGATGGCGATTTGATAAACTTCTAGATAGTTCACCTGTTTCCGCAGAAGAACTGAGGTTTTCATTTGACATTGTTATATTCTTCTCTCAGATTTGTTTTACAAAAGTAGCTTAAAACAAAAAAAATAAAAAAGCCTTTTTCAATAGATACGCCTAATTATCTAGGATTTTCCATCTTTTAGCTTATTAAATAGTCAATAGACTATTCCTTACCTTTCTTATTTTTACCGTTCCTTCATTTTGCAGTTTACGTGCCAAAATTGTTTTTGGCGAGATGTTGTGCAAAAAATTGTATTTCAATGTCGCTATTGGTACATTCAGCACATCATTGAAAAGGTATATGCACTCAAAATGGGCAAAGTCAAAACTGTTTATCGTTGTGAACAATGTGGTACAGACCATCCAAAATGGGCAGGTCAATGTTCAGACTGTGGTGAATGGAATTCTCTGACTGAAGTCCGTATTGAACCTGTGGTATCACATCGAGCAAAACCGATGGGAGGGGGATATGCTGGACAAGCAGCCAATGTAACACTGTTAAATCAAATCACTGTTTCCAATGAAACGCGTTTAGGAACAGGAATTGGAGAATTTGATCGAGTACTCGGTGGCGGGTTGGTTACGGGTTCTGTGGTATTGATCGGTGGTGATCCGGGTATTGGTAAATCAACGATTCTTCTGCAAACAGCAACCCACATGGCTGCAGCGAACAGCTCTGCACTTTATGTCACAGGTGAAGAATCACTTTCTCAAGTCGCCTTACGTGCGAACCGTCTGGATTTAGCCACAGATAAATTACAGGTCATGGCTGAAACCTGTGTTGAAAGAATCTGTGACACCTTGGCACAATTGCGTCCGGCTGTTGCCATACTAGATTCTATCCAAACCTTATATACCGAAACCTTACAGTCTGCACCCGGTGGCGTATCACAAATTCGTGAATCAGCTGCACTTTTAACTCGTTTTGCAAAAAATAGTGGTACCGCCCTATTCATTGTTGGTCATGTCACCAAAGAAGGTTCACTCGCCGGACCGCGAGTTCTCGAACATATGGTCGACTGCGTATTGTACTTTGAAGGACAGTCAGATTCTCGCTACCGTATGATTCGCGCAGTGAAAAACCGTTTTGGTGCGGTTAACGAATTGGGCGTATTTGGTATGACAGATAAAGGCTTAAAAGAAGTTGCAAACCCATCTGCTATTTTTCTAAGCCGTTATGATGAAGCCATCCCAGGTTCTGTGGTCATGATCAGTCGTGAAGGTACACGACCCTTGTTGGTCGAAGTTCAAGCATTGGTTGATGATGCACATGGACAACCGCGTCGAGTCGCACTCGGTCTAGAACAAAACCGTTTAAACATGCTACTTGCCGTTATGCATCGTCATGGTGGTGTGCAAACTTCAGGGCAAGATGTCTACGTCAATGTTGTGGGTGGATTAAAGATTACTGAAACAGGTTCAGATTTGGCGGTCCTGTTGGCTTGCGCATCCAGTCTACGTTCTAAAGCATTGCCTCAACAATTGGCTGTTTTTGGCGAGGTGGGGCTATCTGGAGAAATACGCCCTGTTCCCAATGGACAAGAACGTCTTAAAGAAGCCATTAAACACGGTTTCAAGTACATCATTGTACCAAGAGGCAATGCTCCACAAAAACCAATTGCAGGCGTACAGGTGATTGCTGTTGCTCGTTTACATGAGGCACTTACTGAGGCGATGCAATTGAGTGACGAAGTCGCTTGAGATCGGCAAGTACGCTGTGTTGCTAAGTCAGTTGATATTGTTGCATATCAAAGGCACTGACTGTTGACTCTAAAAATACTTGGATTGAGAAAAAATGTGCAGCTGTTTGTTTTAACGATCAGTTGCACGGTTAAACTCACTGCACGATGAGAATCAAGATACAGAATTGATCAGGCTGAATGCTTTTGAATTGAACAATTCCACCGATATGATAAAACATCTTTAAATCAAGACTTTTCAATTATTTCAATGCATTAGAAAAAACAAGTTCCAATCCATCAAACCATCAATATATTCGTTATGATTATGTGAATATATGCACAAATAAATCTCAAAAACATTGAAATTCTAGTCAAAAGACTGCATAAATACAGATATGAAAAGCAAAGCCTCATAATCTTGCTTTCATACTCATAAACATATTTTTAAATAGGTACATTCAATGGAAGTTCGACAGCGCGGCTTGATCGCAGGTATTTTAATGGCAACTTTGGCTGTAGCACCTTTAGCCGAAGCAAAACGTGCGGGTGGTGGTAAAAGCCATGGCATGAGCCGTTCTTCGAGTTCAAGTCAGTCTTATTCTCAACCTCGACAAGTTACGCCTGCTCAACAACCAATGCCAGCTCAAGCGGGTCAGCAAAAGTCAGGCTCTGGTGTCGGTAAAATGGTTGCTGCTGGTGTGGCTGGTGCGGCAGTGGGTGCAATTGCTGCCAATGCAATGGCTGACAACAACAATGGGAATTCACAAGCTCAGACCAATGATGCTGAATTAGCCAAACAACAAGCAGCTCAGCAAGAAGAGAAAAAAGGTGGAATCCCGAGCTGGATTTGGTTGATCTTGATCGCGGGTGCTGCATTCTTCTTGTTCCGTAAATTCGGCGCTAAAAAAAAATTAGCGGGCAATAATCCTTATGCACCAAATACGTCAGGTCCTACATCTGCGCCATTTGGTCAAAATAACACAGCACGTAATTCAGACAATACCAATATTTTTGGTCAGTCTGTGAATGGTGGTGCTGCGCCTCAAGCGCCTTTTGGTGCAGCATCAATGCAAAGTGGCAATCAGCTTCCAGATGGTACTGAACCTGCAGCTTTCTTACGTGTAGCACGCCAACGTTTTAATCATATTCAATCGATGAACTCTGTTAGTAACATTGCAGAAATTCAACGCTACTTAACACCTGATCTTTATCAGTCTATGTATAACGATATCATGGCGAACCAAGATCAAGATGTTGCTGAGTTTTCGAACTTAAATGCATTGGTGGTCGATAGTGCAACTGAAAATGGTCAATATGTGGTAAGTGTTCGTTTTACTGGTACAGTCAGTGAAGATTTAAATAGTCTGCCTGCACCATTCTCTGAAGTATGGCACTTTGTAAAACCTGCGGGTTCTAACCAAGATTGGTTAGTGGCAGGTATCCAACAAGAAAGCTAATCAAATCGGTAATGTTTAGTTCATCAAAACCAGCGCTTAGGCGCTGGTTTTTGTTTATCTTCGCCAAATAAAAGAGACCCAAACCAGTGCCAATGATCTCTGTCATAGCCATTAGTATCAGAAAATCATGATTATTAAATTGCTTTGAAAAGTTGAATGATATATTTATATTTCATATAACCATGTAAATAGAGTAGAACAATGAATAAAATAATATATGCAACGCTCATGACTCTCAGTACATTGAGCACTGCAAGCTTTGGTTGTGAACCTGCTTCCATGGATTGGGAGGGATTTTATAAAACTTATGATTCAAATAAAAATAATACCTTTGAACTCAATGAGTTTTTAAAAGTTACAGACTTTGCCCCATACCCTTGGCCAGATGACCGACAGTTTCAAGGCAAAGATAAAAACACTAAACTATTTAAATATCTAGATGAAAACAATGACGGAAAACTTACAGAAGACGAATTTGTCAAAATTTATACCTTATTCCCAAATCCTTGTGCCAATTGGCCTCACAAGCCGAAATGGAAGTTTTGGTAAAGCTCAATGTGATCAACATGCCATAAATTGGCTTTAGTGAAAAAACTTGTTTTTATTGCACTATTTTGATCACCTTGAGAACATAAAAAAAAGCCCTGAAATATCAGAGCTTTTATGCATTAAAATTAACGTTTTGGAAGTGGAATAAATTGTGAGTCATTATTCACAACTTTTCGTTCACCCACTTTAACTATTAAATTCACTTTTTGATCGCCACGTACAACTTCCACTTGAATTTCAGTATTTGGTGCTTGTAAAGCGACATAATTAATCAAATGTGAAGTCGATGTAATGTCTTCATTATTGACTTTCACAATACGGTCACCGACTTTAATTCCTGCTTCTGCCGCTGGACCTCGTTTCAATACATCGGCAACAACTACACCAGGTTGACGAGGTTGTAACACATCTTCTTGTGTCGGTGGAACTAAACTAATCCCCATCCAGCCACGAATCACTCGACCATCTTTTAAAATCGAATTGAGTATTTGCTGGCAAATTTTTGCAGGGATTGCAAAACCAATGCCTAAAGATCCACCTGACTGTGAGAAAATTGCAGTATTTACACCAATCAAATTCCCTGCAACATCAATCAATGCGCCACCAGAGTTACCTGGATTAATCGCTGCATCTGTTTGAATAAAATCTTCATAAGTATTGATTCCAAGATCAGAACGCCCCGTTGCAGAGATAATCCCTTGAGTCACAGTTTGCCCCACCCCAAATGGATTACCAATTGCCAAGACAACATCACCCACCTCATTACCACTCAATTTAAACGGCAATACAGGTAAATCTTTTAAACCAATTTTAATGACTGCCAAATCTGTATCTGGATCTGTTCCAATCACAGTTGCTTCGGCACGGCGTCCATCTTGCAAGGCAACAACAATTTGATCTGCTTGCGCAATCACATGGTTATTCGTCAAAATGTAGCCATCCGGACGGACAATCACCCCAGACCCCAAGCTATTTTCATTCTGGTTTTGATTCTGTTCAGGAATCTGATTACCAAAAAACTCTCGAAATGCAGGATCATTAAGCAATGGATGATTCTGTTTTACTTTTTGAGTGGTAAAAATATTGACTACTGCAGGCGCTGCAACTTTAACAGCAGCGCTGTACGACACCACACCACCTGTTCTAGACGTATTAACCAACGGCTCTACTTTCTCCGCTGGCATCTTTACGCCATCCGCTGCAATCGGTGCTTTGGGTTGTTGAAGTTTCTGCCATACGACAAAACAAATAATTACCAGTATTAGTAAAACCCAAGGGAGCCAAGTAAATGAACGCCGCACGTTTTTATTCCTCTAAGAATTTTTTAATTCGTTGATGCAAAAGCAATTTGTATATTGTAAAGCAATTCAATAAAGAAACATAAAAAATACAAAGAGTTTTGTTCAGCTTTAGTTACAGTTTAAAATGTGTTTTGATATTCTTCAATTACTCTATTTTCATAAAAGGTTATTCATGGCTTTACTTAAAGATATTATTCTGTGGTGTGATCAAACCTTAAAGTCACATGAATTTAAAGACTACGCGCCTAACGGTTTACAAATTGAAGGAAAATCTGAAGTAAAGAAAATTCTTTGTGCAGTTACAGCTTCACAAGATGCAATTGATGCCGCCATTGAAAAAAAAGCGGACCTGTTATTGGTCCATCATGGATATTTCTGGAAAGGTGAACCTTACCCAATTACAGGGATGCGAGGAAAACGCATCAAAAGTCTCATCCAAAATGATATTTCTCTTGTCGGCTATCATTTGCCCTTAGACTCACATCCAACATTGGGCAATAATGCGATGATTGCTCAAATATTAGGTTTGGACAATATTGAAGCTTTGGACCCTCATGAACGCAATCCGATTGGCAATATCGGTTATTTAAAAAATCCGCTCTCACCTGAAACGTTTAAACAACTTCTCACGACAAAATTAGGTTTTGATACGATTCACCTTGATGCAGCAAAAACCCAGATTCAAAAAGTAGGTTTTTGCACTGGAGGTGCGCAGGATTATATTGCAAAAGCCGCAGCGATGGACTGTGATGCCTATATCTCAGGTGAAGTCAGTGAACGTACTTTCTATGAAGCCAAAGAATTGAATGTTCACTACTATGCATGTGGTCATCATGCAACTGAACGTTATGGCGTGCAAGAATTAGCCAAAGCGATTACAGAACAGTTCAATATTGAATCTGAATACTTTGAGTTAAATAATCCAATTTAACCTCAATAAAAGTATCATTTCATTATTTTTTAAAAATGACTTGATACTTTTTCAAGAAAATCTTCACTGTCTTTTTTAATTGTCTATATACGTATTAAATCGAAATAAATTGTGTATTGTTATTTAACATCATGCCCTATTGCGCGAAGAATCTATTACAATAAAGCCACTTAAATGTTAAAACCCAGCTCAATGCAAGGAATTTAAAACATGACAACCATTACTTTACCTGCTCTACCATACGGCTACGAAGATCTTGCGCCGCACATCAGCAAAGAAACTTTAGAATACCATCACGACAAGCACCACAATACTTATGTTGTCAACTTAAACAACTTAATCGCGGGTACTGATCTTGAAGGTAAAACTTTAGAAGAGATCATTGTTGCTGTTGCTGGCGATGCATCTAAAGCAGGTGTATTCAACAATGCTGCTCAAGTTTGGAACCACACTTTCTACTGGAACTGTATGGCTAAAAACGGTGGTGGTAAAGCAACAGGCGCTTTAGCAGCTAAAATTGATGAAGCTTTCGGTTCTTACGAAAAATTTGCTGAAGAGTTTGCAGCTGCCGCAACAACTCAATTCGGTTCAGGTTGGGCATGGCTCGTTGCTGACAAAGTAAACGGTGAGCTTTCTATTCTTAAAACCTCAAATGCAGATACTCCACTTGCTCATGGCAAAGTTGCGGTATTAACAATTGATGTTTGGGAACATGCTTATTACATCGACTTCCGTAATGCTCGTCCAAAATACATTTCAACTTTCTTAGAAAGCTTAGTGAACTGGGACTATGCAAATGCAAAATATGCTGGTCAAGCAGCTGGTGTTGAAAAATAAGATTGAATAATTTTATTTTGCCAAAAAGCCATTCTGATTAGAATGGCTTTTTTATGTCATTCTATTTTTATATTTTCATGATTAATACGACATACACAATAAAAGCAGATCCAATAAAAATCATTGCTGGCTATGTCATTCTGACTACGCTACAGATTCCTTGTTATCTATATATCGCGCATTCAGACTATATCACCTTTACTTTTATTTTCGTGCTGCTGTTGTGGCTGTTTATTTTATTATTTGAACTTGTTGCACTGTATCTACTGATCAAATATGGAAGACCCCAGCTGTGTTTTCACAGTGATTTTTGTCAAATTCAAATGCCTGCAATCAACATAACTGTGGACTATGAAAAAATTTCCGTATTAAGCATGCGTAAAATACAGCAAGAACATCGCGGTTTTTCCTTTGGAATGTGTTATGAACTTGAATTAAGTTTGAGTAATCAAATCATGCAGCAACATGCTTTGAGAAAAAAACCTTATCCTGTCAAAAACTTATTCTTGTCTTCCAACTTTCTTTTTAAAAATAACCAAATCTTAGAAATTGCGATTATTTTTAGTGCATTAGCTCGAAAGAAAGCTTCCAAACGGATTGAAAGTATTCTACAGCTACAACAACATCCCCAAGCATACGAAAGCTTAATCTCTGAAAAAGATTTAGAAAACTTTAAAAATAATCAATATATATACAAATTATTTAAATTCGGACAATAAAAAAACATTTAAGATGCTTTTGGTATAATTTCACTTGACCACTTTGGCTTTCATCCATAAAATGCGCATCAGATTCTCCAATAGCTCAGTCGGTAGAGCGACGGACTGTTAATCCGCAGGTCCCTGGTTCGAGCCCAGGTTGGAGAGCCATCTATTCTTCCATAGCTCAGTCGGTAGAGCGACGGACTGTTAATCCGCAGGTCCCTGGTTCGAGCCCAGGTGGAAGAGCCAGATTCTAAAAAGCCCACTCATGATGAAGTGGGCTTTTTTATGCTTAAAATTAGATGTTACTTCAAAGACAAATCCTACATATAACCTGAGTTCGATAAAAATCCTTGATGAAAGATGATACATCCAAACCGCCTGATTATTCATACAAGTGATTTGGATGATTCATTTATTTTGTACTTTTCAATCATAGATGGTCTTGCTATCGTGAGGCGACATGGATGTCGCCATGTTGAGCGGGGGTATGAGGATGTACCCCTCGCTCAACGAAAGATTTTTGTCACTTTTCATCTCTGAAAAGTGAGGCATCCCTACGCAAAACAATTTAAACTTTAGAAGTAAAGCGTGGCAGTGCAAGCTTTAGATCATCAAACAATCTATTGATCGCTTTCATTTTATTGATCAAGAGAAATGAAACGCTATTGATGGTTGCGCTTGCGGAGCTCCGCTCCTCATTCTAAAATTGGATGAAAAGGTAGCAAAAATCCATAGAGATTTATTATTTTTCAATGAGTTGAAGATTTAATTACATCGAACTCAGGTTACATATAAATAAAACGTAAAGCAGTGCTGACAAATAGATTGCAAAAAATCAAGCCTGCTCAAAGATGGTTTGATTCATCTACAGTTGAAGTCAAACACTGACGCGAATGAAGTCAAATAAAGTTTTAAACAAATCTATGAATTTCTTTATTTTTATTTAAAATGATCAAATATTTAGCAAATAATGCATTTTTATGATGAATTTAACAATTTTTCCTTGACCCATCTGCATTTCCTTCCTAAAATGCGTTCCAGATTCTCCAATAGCTCAGTCGGTAGAGCGACGGACTGTTAATCCGCAGGTCCCTGGTTCGAGCCCAGGTTGGAGAGCCAAATTCTAAAAACCCACTCAGATTTGAGTGGGTTTTTTCTTGCCTATCGCATACTGTTTGATTTATGTCATTTGATTCTTATCAGGCTTTATTTTTATTTATCGGCTGTATTGCAACAATTGCTTTGCTGATTGCCTGCTTTGGTCGCTATTTATTTCAACGCCAACATTATTATGCAAAGCGTGTGATTACACCGTTTGAACAGAAAATGTTTTTGCGCTTGAATGAGACTTTTCCCCAATACCATGTACTTGCACAAGTTGCTTTTAGTGCCTTAATTGACTGTGATCAATTCAAGTTACGTTCCAAATTCAATCGTAAAGTCACTGACTTTGTACTGCTTAATCCACAACTTGAAGTGATTGCAATTATTGAACTTGATGATCCGAGTCATATTGGTAAAGAACATATTGATGCACAACGGGATGCCATGCTGATACAAGCGGGTTATCAAGTATTTCGCTATACCGAAATCCCAAGCAGCCGAGAACTGAAAAAAGATATCGCCAATTAAAATACTCGGAAAATACTTATAAAATAATCGAAGCAATGCATAAATAAACAATCACTCCAGTTGCATCACAGATTGAGGTCACCAAAGGTGCCGAGGCGCTTGCTGGATCTAGCTTTAAACGATTCAAGATGAACGGTAAACTCATACCAATTAAGCATCCCATCAATACAATGCCCATCATACTCAGTGCGAGGACCAAAGCGACCATTGCATCCCCTCTAAAATAGCCAAGGATGGAGACTGCAATCGCCATTGTTCCACCCAAACATAATCCAACTAAACTCTCTCGTCCAATCAGATATAACCAATCTTTTAAATGAACATCCCCAGTTGCCAAAGCTCGAACCATCAAGGTTGCAGATTGAGAGCCAGCATTTCCCCCACTTCCGACAAGCAAAGGCAAAAAGAACACCAAAACAATATTCTTGGCAATGATATCTTCAAAATGTGCGATACCAAAGCCAGACAATAAGCTGCCAAATACCAAAATGACCAACCAAAACACACGTTTCTTATAAAGATAATGAATCGGTGCTGTTTTAATGCTCATTTTAGGAGAAGAAGTGACAGCACTGGATTTTAAAAAGTCTTCTGTCGCCTCTTCAGTCGCAATATCCATTGCATCATCATAGGTCACAATACCCACTAAACGTTGCTGCTGATCGACAATAGGAAGTGCAATAAAATCATAATAATGCAATTTTTCAGCAATACTTTCTTGGTCTTCGTTTACATCCCCCATGATCAAGTCTGTACGCATAACATCCGTAATATTTTGATTAGGATCAGCCAAAATCATCTCACGTAAAGAAGCCACACCCAAAAGTTTATGATCTGGATCTACAACATAGATGAGATAGACTGTTTCACGATTTTTCGCGATCTTTCTGATTTGTTCAATCGCTTGGGTAATATTCAGTTTTGGTGACACTGCCACATAATCTGAACTCATGATTGCCCCAGCAGATTCTTCTGGATATTTGGCTAGATGTTGAATCTGCTGCTGGATTTCAGGGCTAAGTTCAGTATAGATAGACTGTTGTAATGAATAAGGTAAATATTTAAATAAATCCGTCTGATCATCTGAATGCATCTGCGAAAGAACTTGAATCAGGTTCTGCTTTGGCAAATGTTCAGCAATTTTAAGCTGTTGATCTAATGATAAAAATTCAAGAATATAAGCAGCATTGGGCAGATGCTCTACCAATGTCACCTGCTCACTTAAGGATAAATCACTCAACAATTTTGCTATATCAGCGTCATTGATTTGATCAAAATGTTGTTCAATAACATCAAATTGGTGGTTTTGAATAGCTTTTTCTATTTTTGAAATTAATTCTAAAGAAAATTGCATAAGAAAATCCAAAGTTGATCACGCTTTTGCACAAATACTGGACTGTAATGCTAGGAAAATAAAGCGCTTTTTTGTTGTTAAAATTACTTTCTAGTTTGAACAAAATATATTTTAGTTTGACTATTTATCAAGTGACGTCTAGATCATACACAGACTTGGTTTAACCTCGTCTGCGCATACTCGTGAATACATTGATTTACAAGCGCAGAGTTCTAGAACATAGCTCAATTTTAAAATCATGCTTTTAAGATTCAGTTGATACTTTAGACTTAAAAATGCTTCGAATCAGCACATACATAAATGGGATAAACAGCAACACCAAAACTGTTCCAAAGATCACACCACCCAGTACACTTACGCCAATTTCTTGGCGGCTTGCAGCGCCTGCACCGAAAGCAAGCACTAAAGGGATTACCCCAGCACCAAATGCCAATGAAGTCATCAAAATTGGACGTAAACGTAGTCCTGCACCTTCGAGTGCTGCTGCAACCGCTGTTTTGCCTTTTTCTTGCGCCAATGCTGCAAATTCGACGATGAGAATGGCATTTTTACACGACAGACCAATTGTCGTCAGCAAAGCGATCTGAAAGTAAATGTCATTAGGGAACCCTGCCAATTGACTAAAAATAATATTTCCTCCAATCCCTAAAGGAATCGCAGCAATCACAGCCGTTGGAATAGACCAGCTTTCATATAATGCAGCCAAACATAGAAAAATGAATCCAATTGAGATTAAGTACAGTAACCATGCTTGGCTACTGGATTTCTGTTCTTCAAATGATAAACCACTCCAAGCGACATCAATACCCTGTTGTTGGCTAATCAACTTCTGAATATCATTCATTGCCTGACCAGAACTGGTATGCGGCGCGGTATTGGCTTCCATTTGCAAGGCTGTATAGCCTTGGAAGCGGTTCACGACATCAGGTCCACCTTCCCAAGCAATGGTCGAAAAATTACTGAATGGAATCATTTGATTTTGTGCATTACGAACAGTCCATACCTCTAAATCTTCAGGTTTTGAGCGGAACTCAGCATCACCCTGCATCATGACACGTTTAATACGACCACGATCTATAAAGTCATTCACATAAGAACCACCCCATGCAGCTGACAAGGTACTATTAATCGCTGTTTGACTTAAACCATTTGCCAATGCCCGTTTTTGATCAATATGAATTTTTAACTTGGATTTGTCTGGATTTGACTTCTTATCTAAATTTTCAAAAGTTAGGAATTGTTTCGCTTGAGTTTGTAAAACATTAAACTGCTGATCAAGGTATTTCCGCCCTTGACCATTCACATCCTGAATCCAAAACTCTAAACTATCACTATCACCCAAACCATTGACAGAAGCAGGCAAACTCACTGTAATCCGAGCATTTGGATTCTTGTTAAAATACTTTACTGCACGCTCACGAATCGCTTGTGCAGAATTTTCTGAACCAGAACGATCATCCCAATGTTTGAGCGCAACGAAACCTGTACCTAGGTTTTGTCCTGTACCAGAGAAATTACGACCATAACGAATCAGAACAATATCGACATTTTGCTTTTCTTTTTCCAAAAAGTATTTGCGTATATTTTCACCAACCACCTGACTACTCGACATCGGTGCACCATCTGCTAAACGGAACTGTACACTGAGCATTCCTTGGTCTTCACTTGGAATAAAGCTGGTGGGTAAAGCGCGATAAAAAAGTGCAAAAACGACAGTTAAACCGAAAAATAATGTCAAAATCACCCATTTTAAATTCAAAGTTTTTTGAATAAGTTTGATATAACGCTGTTTTAAGTTTTCAAGTTTGGTGTTAAACCAAGTTGCCCAACGCATAGGTTGAGGATTAGGTTTTAAAATAATTGCACATAATGCAGGTGTCAGTACCAATGCAACCACCAATGACAATGCCATTGCTGCAACCAATGTGATTGAAAACTGCCGGTAAATTACACCAGTCGACCCAGTAAAAAATGCCATTGGAATAAATACAGCAGTCAATACGACTGTGATCCCAATCAAAGCACCGGTCATTTCTTGCATTGATTCAATAGAAGCTTGCTTTGCGGTTAAGCCCTGTTCATGCATCAAGCGCTCTACATTTTCAACGACAACGATGGCATCATCCACCAGCAAGCCGATTGCCAACACTAAAGCAAACAAGGTCAGTGTATTAATACTCATTCCCAGTGCAAACAGTACTGCAAACGTCCCTAAAATAACGATCGGTACGGTAATGGTTGGAATGAGTGTGGCACGCCAACTTTGTAGGAAAATAAACATCACCAAAACAACCAAAACGATCGCTTCAAACAATGTTTTAACAACTTCTTTTATCGACTCTTGAACAAACGGTGTGTTATCTCGTGGATAAACAATCTTATAACCTTGTGGGAGCTTTTCAGAAATCTTGGCTAATTCTGCTTTAATCAATGCCGATGTCGCTAAGGCGTTGGCACCCGAAGATAAAGAGATGCCCATCCCTGATGATGGATAGCCATTGATGGTATTAAATGATTGATAGTTTTCTGCACCCAATTCAACGCGTGCAACATCTTTCAAATAAACATAGCTTCCATCAGTATTGGATTTCACAATAATATTTTTAAATTCTTCTACAGTTCTTAAACGAGAGCCTGCGGCACTGCTGTCCCATAGTTTGCTTTAAATAAAAAAACCTGAGTCCTAACAGTTAAAATATGAGTGCAAACAAACACTTTAACGACCAGGATTCAGGTTTTGTCACATCAGAATACCGTATTTCATGAGCTAATTAAACCTGTTGTGCGACAGGATTTTGAACAACTTGCTAAAGTACACCATGTTGGACAGAAATTTAGAGCGGCTTCCCGGTGGGATCAGTTTATTGCCATATTGATGTCTCAATTCTCTTGTAGGCAAAGTCTGAGAGATATTCAATCCAATTTGGAGTGCCAACAGGAAAAGCTGAGTCATCTCGGAGCAAAGTCTATTCCCCGAAGCACGCTGGCACGAATCAATGAGCAGCAGCCTGCTGCCTTGTATCAACAGCTATTTTACAAGTTGCTTAAATACTATGAACACTCAAAAGTAGCTCATAAATTTCGCTTTAAGAATCCCTTGTATTCCTTGGATGCCAGTCATATTGACCTGTCGCTTTCTTTATGTGAATGGGCCAAAGTTCACGACTCAAAAGCCAGCATGAAACTCAGTATAGGATTGAATCACAGCAATGATATTCCTGAGTTTGTTGCAGTTGAAAATGGCAAAGAAAATGACATGGTACAAGGCCGCAAATTCCAGTTTCCTGCTGGCAGCATTGTAGTTTTTGATAAAGGCTATGTCGATTACCAATGGTATGCAAATCTGACTGCTCAAAACATTGGATTTGTCACACGTTTTAGGCCTAAATCTGTGTATCAGGTGATCCAGCAACATCCAGTGCTTGAATCCAAAGGTATTCTAAAAGATGAAACCATTCAGCTGAATAGCGCACATGCCCTAAAAAGAAAAGCCCCAGTGTTAAGAAGAATTGAATATAGAGATCAGCAAAGTGGCAAGCACTTTAGCTTTCTCAGCAATAACTTTCATTTAGCCGCCTCCACCATTGCGGCGATTTATAAAGATCGTTGGAAAGTTGAGCTGTTCTTTAAGGCGATTAAGCAGAATCTCAAATTAAAAGCGTTTCTAGGCCGCAGCAGGAACGCAATTCAGACACAAATCTGGATTGCGATGATCGCCTATTTATTGGTGAGTTTCGCTCGACATTTAGGAAAAACAGGTTGGACAGTTCAACGTTTACTCAGAATAATTCAAGTGAATTTGTTTGAAAGAAGAACTTTAAAAGCTTTATTTTCACCCGATAAAATACCCATAAAACAAGAGGAAGCTCAAATGAGCTTCCTCTTGTGAAAAATTGTGGGACAGCAATGGAGCCTGCGGTCACTTTTGCATTTAAATATTGATCTGAAGCAACGGGCAAATCGCCAACACCACCTGCAGCAACCTGTGTATTCTGAGCTTCAATTGCGCTACGAATATCGCTTGGCATCAGCTGATACTGTCGCAGTAAATTTGGATTAAGCCAGTTTCGCATTGCGTATTGCGAACCGAATACATCCACTTCTCCAACGCCTTCTATACGAGACAATTCTTGTTCTATATGCGTGGAAAGATAATCTCCTAATTCAATATTATTGCTTTTACCAGTTTCATCATACAAACCCACCACCATAAATGTATCGCCCAGTGATTTATTCACTGTTACACCTTGACGTTGCACAACATCTGGTAATCTGTTCAGCACCCCATTAATACTGTTTTGTACTTGAACCTGGGCAGTATCTGGATCAGTCCCATTTTCAAAGCTAATACTGATTCGAGCACGTCCAGACGAATCACTGCTTGAACTGAAATATAAAAGGTGATCAATACCTTTAATTTGCTGCTCTAAAACCTGTGTGACACTTTCTTCAACAGTTTCAGCGTCTGCACCAGTATAAGTTGTTGACACTGTAATCCGTGGTGGAGCAATATCTGGATAACGCTCAATCGGCAAATTAAGAACCGAAAAAACGCCTAAAGCCATAACGATAATCGCAAGGACACAGGCAAAAATAGGACGTTTAATAAAAAATTTAGAGAGCATTAGTTTTGCTTCAGTGCCAAATGATTGTGGTTAAGATCGTGCTGAACATTAAATTCCGTTTATATTGATATTCTGTGACTTAGATCGAAAACTCAAGAAAAAATAACAGAAATCCGAATGATCAGCTTGAATATGAAGAAACTGTGGAGATCACCTAATCGTATACAGTCCATCGCCATAAATAATTGCTTCAATCCCCTGTTTATTTCATCACTATGTCAATTTAACCACATAAACTGTAATCGATTTCTACACAATAATTTGAGTGAAAAATGAATAAAAAAGTATGGCTGATCAGCAGCAGCATGATATTTTTAACTGCTTGCAATGATGATAAAACAAATATTGTTACAACACCTGATTATAAAGAGCCTAAGATTATTATTGTTGGGCATCGCGGCGCAAGTGCTTTACGTCCAGAACACACACTTGAAAGTTATCAAAAAGCGATTGACGATGGTGCAGATTTTATTGAACCTGATCTCGTCTCAACCAAAGATGGTATTTTAGTCGCACGTCATGAAAATGAAATTGGCGGTACCACCAATGTCAGCACCTTGGCTCAATTTGCAGATCGCAAAAAAACTAAAATTATTGATGGGGTCTCTTTAACAGGTTGGTTTACTGAAGACTTCAATGCAAGTGAATTAAATTTGATTAAAGCACGTGAAAGAATTCCAGCATTACGCCCAAACAATACGCAATATAATGATCAATTTAATATTCCTACCCTTGAACAGATTATCGAACTTGCAGAAAAAAACTACAAAAAAACAGGAAAAATTATTGGCTTGTATATCGAAACCAAACATCCAACTTATTTTCAAAAGCTCAATTTAAGTATGGAAGATCCTGTATTGAAAACTTTAGCGAAATATCAATACACACGCGAAATTGCCCCAATTTATTTACAATCTTTTGAAGTCAGTAATCTCAAATACTTTAAAGAACAATTAACACTTTACAAGACATTAAAGCATGCCAAAATTATTCAGCTCTATGATGACAAAAAAGCAAGCCCAGCAGATTATGTTGCGCAAGGCCTGAAAACAACTTATGGCGATATGGCAACAGCACAAGGTTTAAAAACAGTCTCAACCTATGCCGATGGCGTAGGTCCATGGAAACCTTATATCTTTAATGATAGCTATACTGCACCATCTTCTTTTGTTGCAGATGCGCATGCAGTTAACTTAAAAGTGCATCCTTATACTTTCCGACCTGAAAATAACTTTTTGGCAGCAAATTTAAAATGTAGTAGCGCAGAAGCAGATGCTGCAAAACGTTGTGAAACAGGTGCCAACAAAGAATATGAAATGTATTTTAAAGCTGGAGTTGATGGACTATTTACAGATGACCCTGGTTTGGGACGTAAAGCACTAGATGCCTACAGGAAAGAAAATCCTATTCTAAAATAACACTTTAAGATTCAACTAAAATAAAGCAATCGCTTCAATCGCTTGCTTTATTTTTTCTAAACTGAGCATTTTTTGCTTAAAATTAATACCCATTTAAGTTTAAAATAATACACTTGTTCAAAAATATAGCAGCTTTGATTTATGAGTGATTATTCTCCATTTAAGGGTACAACAGGTTTTAAACGCATTCTTAATGCTACGGGTTATTCTTTAGCGGGTTTTAAAGCTGCTTATCAAAATGAAGCTGCTTTTCGTCAGATCGTTTGGATTAATCTAATATTAATCCCAATTACGTTTTTTCTTAATGTGAGCTCAGTTGAACAAGCCTTGATGATTGGGGTATGTTTACTGGCAATCATTGTAGAATTGTTTAATTCAGCACTTGAAGCTGTGGTTGACCGAGTATCTTTAGAACGCCACCCGCTTTCCAAGAATGCAAAAGACATGGGAAGTGCGGCTCAATTTGTAGCGCAATCCATTATTTTCTTTACTTGGGTGATTATTCTTTTTAGGTAATTTTTAAACCTTTATATAAAAATAAAGCATTCTCGATATGTATGTTTGATCAACACCCAAATACCATTATTGATTTAAGCAGACAACTAAACTCTACTATTTTTATAAATCATCAGTATCTATTTTTATTTCACCAATAAATTCAAACCTCATTCTCATTCAAAACCTCACCCTGATCATAAAAAAATCCCCGCACAATGGCGGGGATTTTTTTATGATCTGAGATCAGAATGATTTACATCATTCCGCCCATACCACCCATTCCGCCCATATCAGGCATAGCAGGTTTATCTTCAGGAATATCTGTGATCATACATTCAGTTGTTAACATTAAACCAGCAACAGAAGCAGCATGTTCAAGTGCAGAACGTGTTACTTTTGCAGGATCAAGGATACCCATTTCTAACATGTCGCCATATTGTGAAGTCGCAGCATTGTAACCAAAGTTACCTTCACCATTTTTCACAGCATTGATCACAACCGAAGGCTCATCACCTGCGTTAGAAACGATTTGACGAAGTGGTGCTTCAATCGCACGACGAAGGATATTTACACCTACAGTTTGGTCATCATTTGCACCAACAACACCGTCTAGCGCTTTAGCAGCACGGACAAGCGCAACACCACCACCTGCAACAACACCTTCTTCAACCGCAGCACGAGTTGCATGAAGTGCATCGTCTACACGGTCTTTTTTCTCTTTCATTTCAACTTCTGTTGCAGCACCGATTTTGATTACAGCAACACCGCCTGCTAATTTAGCAACACGCTCTTGTAGTTTCTCTTTATCGTATTCAGAAGTTGATTCTTCGATTTGTGCACGGATTTGAGTAACACGTTCAGCAATTTGATTTGCATCACCAGCACCGTCTACGATCACTGTATTTTCTTTAGATACTGTGATTTTGTGCGCAGTACCTAAATCTTGAAGAGAAGCTTGCTCTAACGACATACCCACTTCTTCAGAAATTACAGTAGCGCCAGTCAAGATCGCAATATCTTGAAGCATTGCTTTACGACGGTCACCAAAACCAGGTGCTTTAACAGCACACACTTTGATGATGCCACGCATGTTGTTCACAACAAGTGTTGCAAGTGCTTCACCTTCAACATCTTCAGCAATGATAAGAAGTGGCTTACCTGTTTTCGCAACAGCTTCTAAAACTGTAATCAATTCACGGATGTTGCTGATTTTTTTATCAACAAGAAGGATGAATGGATTTTCGAGTTCAGCTGTCAAAGTATCTTGTTTGTTTGCAAAATACGGGCTGATATAACCACGGTCAAATTGCATACCTTCTACAACGTCAAGTGCGTCTTCGAATCCTGAACCTTCTTCAACTGTGATTACGCCTTCTTTACCAACACGCTCCATCGCCTGTGCAATTAATTTACCCACAGTTTCGTCAGAGTTTGCAGAAATCGAACCAACTTGTTCAATCGCTTTGGTATCAGAAGCTGGTTTAGCCGTTGCTTTGATATTTTCAACAACAGCTTTAACAGCAAGATCAATACCGCGTTTTAAATCCATTGGGTTCATACCTGCAGTTACAGATTTGATCCCTTCATTTAAAATTGCTTGAGCAAGTACAGTTGCTGTTGTAGTACCATCACCCGCGATATCATTGGTTTTTGAAGAAACTTCACGAACCAATTGCGCACCCATGTTTTCGAATTTGTCTTTCAACGAAATTTCTTTTGCAACAGTTACACCATCTTTGGTGATGTGTGGTGAACCAAAAGAACGATCAATAACAACGTTACGACCTTTAGGACCTAAAGTTACTTTAACTGCATCTGCAAGTACATTTACGCCCGCAATCATTTTTGAACGAGCTGAATCACCAAATTTTACGTCTTTAGCTGACATGCTTAACTCCAATAATCTTTATTCTTTAACCATCTAATTTAAAAGTGGATGAGGCATATTGTTTTTAATTGATCAAAAACAACACACCATCTCGGTCTGAATTAACCTTCAAGTACCGCTAAAATGTCAGATTCTTTCATAATTAAAAGTTCTTCACCGCTTACTTTTACAGTTGTACCTGCATAAGTACCGAACAATACTTTATCACCAACTTTAACGTCTAATGCACGCACACCATTGTCAGTGATTTGACCATTTCCTACAGCAATGATTTCACCTTGTGCTGGTTTTTCAGCTGCAGAACCTGGAAGTAAAATACCGCCAGCAGTTTTTGTTTCCTCTTCAACACGACGAATAACTACGCGATCATGTAATGGACGAATGTTGCTCATATAAAACTCCATAGACATCGTCTAAATGTCATTGATTACTCAGGGAAGATGACTTCTTATTCCTAGGTCATCGACAAAATATTTGTATGTCACATTTGTGGGGATGGAAATAAACGCTTCAAGGGGAAAATTAAAAAAAATTTATCTAATTTGTATTTTTTTTATTCGTTCACGTCAGATTGTCAAAAAATTCAACCGATTTTTTCATTATTGAGCAATAAATTCTTGTAATTGTTCATCAAAAAAATAGTGTTGAAATGTACCGTTTTCATGAATCACATTAAAACTATTTGGGATTTTTTTATGCAAACGACGAGACACAGCAGTACCTGCATGCACTTCATATACAGGATGAGATAAATTTAAAGTAAATGCTTGATTTAAATCATAGACTGCAACGAGATGTAAATGACCGTGCAATAAAGCATAGAGCTGATGCTGCCCCCATTCCTTGATTGCAAATTGTCCTAAAGCCGGACAATCTTTTAAATGATGATCTTCATTCGAAGTATAAAAAGGTTGATGACTGACAATAATTTTTAATTTATTGTCTGGCGCATCCATCAACAATTGATTGACACTTTCTATCTGTTCAAATGAGATATGCCCGCGTGTATGATAGCGACGGCGAATACTATTCATACCAATCAAATAAAAATGCTGAGTCAACAATGTCCGCTCTAAACTGCCAAAAAATAATTGATACAGACCAAAAGGTCGAAATGCCCTGTTCCATACATGATAAAGCGGAATATCATGATTACCTGGGACAACAAAATATGGTGTTTTTAAAGATTCTAAAAATTGCTTACACGCATAAAACTCTTTAAATTTAGCACGTTGAGTCAGATCTCCACTCACCACTACAACTTCTGGTTGATGCTGTGCACAAAACCGCTGAATCGCCTGTATACATGCTTGACGCTCTGTTCCAAAATGCAGATCAGATAGATGTAGCAGCATGCGCAGGTACCATAATATTTAAAGCATTTTTCTCTACATGTAAGTTCAAAGGTGTATCCATTGACACAATTTCTCCATCAATCGCAACCGTTAGTTTAGGCTTTTTCGAATACACAATCACTTTATCTGCACCAAAGCTATACACATCTGATGCTTTTTCTAATTTTCCTCGAATGGTCTGAAATAGTGTTTTAAATAAAGTGACCTTATCCCCTTTTGCGATCACTACCCCTGCGATCTCACCTACTTCAGCACATTTGGAAATTCGTAAATTTAATTCTTTAAGTTGTAGTTGATTATTTCCAAAAAAGATTAAAGGCGTTTTGACTGGATATTTTTGTCCATCCACCTTAATTTCGAGTTTGAGTTCTTTGCGGTCTCGAATCAGTACATCCAAGCCTGAAGTATATGCATTTAAAGCAAAACGTCCAAAACGCCGATTGTAATCCTCTCTTTTTTTGATGAATAACGGATACAAACCTAAACTGGCATTGTTTAAATAAATTTGATCATTGATACATGCGATGTGGGATGCACGTGGTTCTCCTGTCGCAATAACATGAGCTGCCTCAAGCAGATTCAATGGAATATTCAAGGCACGTGCTACATAATTAAATGTGCCTAATGGCAAAATACCCATCGGAATATTTTGATGAAGCATTTGCGATGCAACAGCATTCAACGTACCATCACCACCTGCCGCAACAATAACCCCGGGTTTTGAATATTGTGCATGTCGTTGATAGATTTTTTTCATTAAGGTCTGAATATCGCCTTCTGTACTGATATCAAAAACCTGTATTTCAAAACCATGTGTGGTCCAGATGGTCATGAGTTTTTCGTAAACCTCATCTTTGTGATTTGCATGAAAACCTGATTTTTCATTGTAAATCATCGAAAGAGGCTTTAAATCTGTATCCATAAGTTTGATTATTGTGAAGTATTTGCTCTAATTTCGTCGATTTTCTAAGCAAATAAAAGCACCTTTATGTAAAATTCGAATTATACCCATTTATTAAATCAATAATAATTTTTTACAGCTTCTTATTTTCAAGTTATTGTTAATTATTATTATTTACAATAAAAATATTACTCATTGCTTTATTAAATAGTGTTAAATATCAACCAATAATTCCGCTTAAACACTAAAAATCAATCACTTACACCACCCCTTGGGTTAAGCATCTTTTAAGCCTTTAGTCTTATTTTTTTTATGAATATATGTTTTAATACGTCCACTTTTTTTCTTACTTAAATTTGAATGTTGTACCACTTCATTCAGGTTGTTATTTGTACACAAAATTGTACATATTTTAGATA
This sequence comes from Acinetobacter sp. Tol 5, assembly GCF_019702905.1. NCBI lineage: Bacteria > Pseudomonadati > Pseudomonadota > Gammaproteobacteria > Moraxellales > Moraxellaceae > Acinetobacter > Acinetobacter sp. Tol 5. Next base: position 3,468,623 of record NZ_AP024708.1, read on the forward strand.
GGCCTCACCATGACCCAAGTGAACGCACCAGAATTCGTTCGTCATCCTAAGCTCATTGCCTGGGTTGAAGAAATTGCTAAATTGACTAAACCTGCAAAAATTGAATGGTGTGACGGAAGCGAAGAAGAGAATCAACGTTATATCGACTTGATGATCGCTAACGGCACTATGCAAGCATTGAACCAAGAAAAACATCCTGGTTCTTATTTAGCGAATTCTGATCCGTCTGACGTAGCTCGTGTTGAAGGTCGTACATTCATCTGTTCTGAAAAACAAGAAGATGCTGGTGCGACTAACAACTGGGAAGCTCCTGCTGAAATGCGTGCTCGTCTTAACGGTTTGTTTGATGGCGCAATGAAAGGCCGCACAATGTATGTGGTTCCATTCTCAATGGGTCCATTAGGTTCTCACATTGCACACATCGGTATTGAAATTACTGATTCTCCTTATGTTGCTGTAAGTATGCGTAAAATGGCTCGTATGGGTAAAGCTGTTTATGACGTACTTGGCACAGATGGTGACTTTATTCCTTGCGTACATACAGTAGGTGCGCCTCTTGCAGAAGGTCAAAAAGATGTTGCTTGGCCTTGCAACCCAGAAAAATACATCGTGCATTATCCAGAAACACGTGAAATCTGGTCTTATGGTTCAGGTTACGGCGGTAATGCATTATTAGGTAAAAAATGTCTTGCTTTACGTATCGCATCTTCTATGGGTCGTCAACAAGGTTGGTTAGCTGAACATATGCTTATCCTTGGTGTGACAAATCCTCAAGGTGAAAAACACTATATCGCAGCAGCGTTCCCTTCTGCATGTGGTAAAACCAACTTTGCGATGCTTATTCCACCAGCAGGTTATGAAGGTTGGAAGATTGAAACTGTAGGTGATGATATTGCTTGGATTAAACCAGGTGAAGATGGTCGCTTATATGCAATCAACCCAGAAGCTGGTTTCTTTGGTGTAGCACCAGGAACAAATACCAAAACCAATCCAAACTGTATGGCAACACTTCACAAAGATGTGATTTATACCAACGTTGCGGTGACTGACAATGGCGAAGTTTGGTGGGAAGGCTTAACAAAAGAAGCACCTGCAAACTTAACCAACTGGAAAGGTCAACCACATGTTGCTGGTGAAAAAGCAGCTCATCCAAATGCACGTTTCACTGTAGCAGCGGGTCAATGCCCTTCTATTGATGCTGATTGGGAAAATCCAGCTGGTGTTCCAATCTCTGCATTCATCTTCGGTGGACGTCGTGCGGATACAGTACCTTTAATCTCAGAAGCATTCGACTGGGTAGATGGTGTATATAAAGCAGCAACAATGGGTTCTGAAACAACTGCTGCGGCAGTAGGTCAACAAGGTGTTGTTCGCCGTGATCCATTTGCGATGTTGCCATTTGCTGGTTACAACATGGCGGATTACTTCGCTCATTGGTTAGAACTGGGTGAAGAAGTAGGTGCAAAAGCAAAAGCTGCTGGCAACAAATTACCAGGTATTTACAACGTAAACTGGTTCCGTCGTGATGCTGAAGGCAACTTTGTATGGCCTGGTTTCGGTCAAAACATGCGTGTGCTTGAGTGGATCATTGACCGTTGTGAAGGTCGTGCAGATGCAGTTGAAACACCGATTGGCTTAGTTCCAACATTTGAGCAATTGAACTGGACAGGTTCTGACTTTACTAAAGCGCAATTTGATCTTGTAACATCTCAAGATAAAGATCAATGGATCAAAGAGATTGAAAGTCATACTGAATTGTTTAACAAGTTAGGTGACCGTTTACCTGCAGCACTTAAAAATCGTCAAAACGAGCTTTTAGAGGCTGTAAAAAAATCAGCTTAATTTAAATTAAGCATTCAAGAGACCGCTTTCGAGCGGTCTTTTTGCATTCAATCTATAATCATTGTGATGGATTAAAGGATTCAAGTAGTATGCTCTTTTAATTTCGAGTCACTATCGCATGCAACTCAAAAACAATTTAAACGGAATAACCGATTAAAATAAAGGCATTTGTATTCTAAATGTAATATTTTGCGTTAAATCCACAATATGATATTTTTGCAATACAAAAAATCCATATTTCCTCTATAATTAAAAAATTCATTTCTTTATTTTTTTATTCTTTCCCATGATTGAAAATATTATCTATACAGCGAAAGTCATTAGAACTAAATTTGTCTCTGACAAGAAATACCTTACAAAAAGATTTATTAATAAATTAGGTTACACACCTGACTTTGATAAACCGGAAAGTTTTAATGAAAAAGTAACTGCGCGCATGATCTATGAAAGAGCGCCTCTGCATACAAAACTGGCTGACAAGTTGACAGTGAGAGAAATTATTTCAGATAAAATTTGTTGCTCACATTTTGTACCTTTACTTGGTGTATACAAATGCTTTAGCGAAATTGAGTTTAATAAACTCCCATCTAAATTTGTTTTAAAGTGCAATCATGATAGCGGTAGCGCAATCGTGTGCCATGATAAAAGTCAATTTGATATTAAAAATGCAGAACTAAAATTAAAGCATCATTTAAAACAAAATATGTATTTTAAAAAAAGAGAATGGCATTATAAAAATATTACACCGTTGATTCTGGCTGAAGAGTTTGTTGAATTATGGACAGATCCAAATAGCCAGTTAACGATTACCACCAGTCGAGTACATTGTTTCGAAGGTCAACCCAGATATATTGAAGTCGATGTTCAAGATAGTCAAGGCATTGATTATTCAAATATTTATGATACCGATTGGGTCCTACAACCCTTTACAGTTGACTTAAAGAATAATAGCCCCTTAGGCTTAGCTCAACCGAAAAGTTTAAGCAAAATGCTGCAACTTTCTCAAGACCTTTGCTTTAAACATGGTTATAGTCGTATCGACTTTTTATTGGCTGGAGATGATGTTTTTTTCAGTGAAATCACGTTGACACCAAATGCAGGACGGATGGTGATTACACCAAGTGAATGGGATTTCAAGTTAGGCGCCCTCTGGAAAAGTTATTGATTTTTTTATTAAAAAATATAGTGAATCAATCCAGCAAGTAAAAGAGTTTAACGTTGACTTGTTGGATTGTTTTTTTGGGTTTCCTCAATGGAAAGTGAACAATAAAAACCATGAGTTTTCCGCTTCATTTGTAATCACAAGCTTTTTCACTTCACATTAATATTTTTATAAATGATAGTGTTATAAATAAAAATACATAAACTTAAATGTATAGTATTAAAAAATATTGCTGCCATATGATGCGTATATCCAAATAAGACACAGACTTATTTATTTGTTTTAATTCCTATACAAATATCATAAATCTAATAACTATCCTTTTCTTTATTTGGTTATTTATCTAAAAAAACCACAATCAATTTAATTTCACTTGCATTTAATAAATATATTATATAGATTTTCTAAACAATATGAACAATAAGTGATGGTTAAAAAAATTCCATCAATCGTAAAACAATACTTCTAAATCGGATCAAGTCGGATCGCTTGATCTTCCAAAAATAAACAAAGGAGTTGTTACCGTGAATAGCTTAATCCACAACAAATGGAAGATTTTGATTCTGTTGTTTCTAGCCAATACGATGAATTTTTTTGATCGTACAATTCCAGCCGTGGTCATTGAATCAATCAGATTAGAATATAGTCTAAATGACAAACAATTAGGAATGCTTGCTGCTGCATTTTCCTTAGTCTATGCCATTGCTGGCTTATATTTTGGAAAACTTGCAGACCGCAACTCAAGAAAAAAAATTATCGGTATAGGTTTAATCGCATGGAGTGGCTTTACCGCCATGAATGCACTTGCATGGAGTTATATCTCTTTTTTCATGGCTCGTGTAGGTGTTGGTGTCGGTGAGGCAAGTTATGCACCTGCTGCGAACTCTTTAATTGGAGATTTATTTCCACCTCAGCATCGCGCCAAAGCAATAGGTATTTTTATGCTCGGCTTACCAGTGGGAATGGTACTCGCTTTCTTCACCGTTGGTGGGATTGCACAAGCATTTAACAGTTGGCGTGCACCTTTTATCGTTGCGGCTGTACCTGGTCTGATCTTAGCCATCTGTTTTTTCTTTATTCGAGAACCTGCACGAGGCGCAGCAGAAGCTGAAAACTATCAAGCCAAAACTTCAAAGCAAAACAGTTTAGGAAGCCTTTTAAAAATCAAAACGCTACGTTGGATTATTCTTTCTGGCATTATGCAAAATCTTGCGATTGCTGCTGGCATCGCATTTCTAGTGCCGTTGTTCCTACGTTATTTTGGTTTAACCTTAATCCAAGGCTCATTACTTGCAGGATGTATTATCGGGATAACAGGTTTAATCGGCTTAACACTTGGCGGTGTCATTGCAGACAAGATTTATCAAAAATCTAAAAAGGGTCGTTTATTGTTCGGAGCACTGTGTTTATTGATCTCGGCGATTATGATTGGATTAAGTCTAATGCTGAAAAGCCAAGCTGTGGTTTTATTTACAGTATTGTCTTGTCTCGGTTGGCTTGCAATGTACAACTATTACACAACCGTCTACCCTGCTATTCAAGAAGTTGTTGAACCCAATCAAAGAGCAATGGCTTTTGGTTTATGTCTTGCGATCATGTATGTATTAGGCGGCGCATTTGGTCCACTTCTGGTTGGTGCACTTTCTGATCATTATGCAAATGCCGCAATGACTGTATCAGGTGCAACAGGGATTACGGATCAATTCCGTGCCATCGGTTTACACAAAGCCATGATTATTATTCCAATCACCTTATTACTGAGTGCCGTATTCATTTATATGAGTGCACAAACATTTATGAAAGATGCGCTTACATTGCAGCAGCCAAATGAATCATAAAACACAATGTTCAAGATGAAAGGATTCAGTATTTGAAGTTGGATGGTTATGGTTTGAGGTTTAAAGTTTAATTTTTAAACCTCAATATTCAAATTGAATCTACAAAATACAATAAAGCCAATGCTTGATTCATTGGCTTTATAAATTGCATTATGCAACATCTTTTTGCAATCGACGTTCATGTAACTCAAGCAAGTAGGCATCCAAAAGATCAATGTCATCCTGTTTAAATTCAAGATATAACTTGCTACGGCGACTCAATATATCCTGACTCGTGATTGCCCATTCCTGATCGACTAAATAATCCACTTCTTGCGCATAAAGCCCATGTCCAAAACTTTGTCCAAGCTCATGCACTGAGGAGGAATAATTTAAAAACTTCCATACATAAGTGCCATAAGCATGTGCCCAGCGACTTGCTGTTTCCAAATCAATGCCTTTGATTTTAGTCTGGATCTCCAAGATTAAATCTTCTACTGAGACCAAGTTTTCTGCACCAGGTAATAAAGCATGTGCGGTCCAAGATTGTTGCATTTCAGGGAAAAACTTTTTCAGTTGCTCAAGTGCTGATTCAGCAAGCTTGCGATATGTCGTCAACTTGCCACCAAAAACCGACAATAAAGGTGCTTCACCTGAATGTTGTTGAGAAAGTGCTAAAGTATAATCACGCGTGATTGCTGCTGGGTTATCAGATTCATCATCACACAATGGGCGCACACCTGAAAAAGTGCTGACAATATCATTTTGGCTCAGTTGTGTCTTAAAATGGTCATTGGATACTTTTAAAAGATAATCAATTTCTTGTTGAGTGATTTCAACTTGATTAGGGTCATCATGATATTCACGATCTGTGGTTCCAATCATGGTGTATTGGTTTAAATAAGGGATCGCAAAAACGATTCGCTGATCGTCATTTTGCATAATATAGGCTTTATCACCTGCATAAATTTTTGGCACAATGATATGGCTCCCTTGAACCAAACGAATGCCATAAGGTGATTTTAATTTCAAATCCTGTTGGATAAATTGTGCCACCCAAGGACCTGCAGCATTGACCAATACTTTGGCTTGAACTTGATATATCCCTTGTTCATTTTCAAGTTGGATTGTCCACACAGCATTTTCACGTTGCGCAGCAATACAACGTGTTTGACTAACAATCTTTGCACCCTTTTCCCGTGCCTGCATTGCATTGAGAATCACCAAACGAGAATCATCAACAGCACAATCGGAGTATTCAAAACCACGAGTAATATCTTTATTTAATGGGCTGGTTTCAGGGTTGAATTGGACTAAATTTGATCCTGGCAGTTTTTCTCGTTTGCCCAAATGATCATAAAAAAATAAACCCGTACGGATTAGCCAAGCTGGTCTAAGGTGCGGTTGATGAGGCATGATAAAACGCATTGGACGAATAATATGTGGGGCTTTCGCCAGTAAAACTTCACGCTCTGCCAAAGCTTCACGAACCAAGCGAAATTCCTTATGTTCTAAATAACGTAAACCACCATGAATCAATTTACTACTGGCGGATGAGGTATGACTTGCCAAATCATCTTTTTCACAAAGCAAGACCGATAAACCACGCCCAACTGCATCATTGGCAATTCCAACACCATTAATTCCACCTCCAATCACCACGATGTCATAACAAGTTTGTGGTTCGTTCATTTGCATCATAACATCACCTTTTGATTGAAGAGTTTTAACATATTTTCGTTTATTTTCATTTAAGAAAATAATAGAGACTTTTTTGATCAATGTCTATTCGATAATCAATAGATTTGCAACTGACATTTAAGCTCGTCATTGAATAAAGCCTAAACCACAATCAAATTCACTTCTGCCGCATTGATTTGTTGAATATAAGCTTCAGCAGGCTGTTGATTGGTAAAAAGACGATCAATTTCTCGAAGATGCCCCATGCGCATCATTGCATGACGACCAAATTTACTATCATCTACAGCTAAAAAAATCTGTCGAGCACCCGCAATAATTTCTTGAGAGACTGAAACTTCCTGGAAATCAAAATCCAATAACGTCCCGTCTGCATCAATTCCACTGATGCCAATCACGGCATAATCCACTTTGAATTGTTTAAAAAATTCAGATGTCGCCTGCCCAATGACCCCGCCATCGGGGCGAACTTTGCCACTGGCAATAAGCACTTCAAAATCTTCTTTTACACTTAGAATTTTGGCAACATTTAGATTATTGGTAATAATTTTAAGCCCTCGATGTTGCAATAAAGCGACAGCAATTGCTTCTGTCGTTGTCCCGATATTGATAAATAAAGAAGCATAATCTGGAATAGCTTTTGCCACAGCAACTGCAATACGCTGTTTTGCCTCTGCGTTATGGCTCATGCGTGTACTGTATTCAGTATTGGTCACACTTGAGTCTATCGCAGCACCGCCATGATAACGTCGCAACAATCCAGCATCAGCCAACTGATTAATATCTCTGCGTACAGTTTGCGGTGTCACTGTAAATATCTGCGCAATTTCTTCAATACTGATATATCCCCGTTGTTTAACTAGTTCCAAAATTTGCTGTTGTCGAATCATGAAGTTCATAAATGCAAACCTTATTGTTTTATTTTCGAAAATGAACATTTAAATACATACATAACATAAGTTCTTGTTATTCAGCTAGCTTTGAATCTTAATTCTCAATACTGATCGTTTTTTTATTTGAGTACTTTTTACACATTTGACTCATTTCCACCCAACACTTTATCTGTACTAAAAACAGCCACCCATTAAACTATTTAAAATTAAATAATTGTTTTAAAAAAATTATTCTTTATTTTAGCCATTCTTAAATAATTATTGATCCTGAACATAAAAAAGGCATACGACCAAAGTCTAATAAGGGCAACCTTCATTCTTGCGTATAACGAGCTGTGTAATGATTTGTATCTCTCCGCAGTACTGATTGAAATTCTCTCTTTTTGATTTTTCTGTTTAGATTTTCACCCCAAATGAACCCTAAACAGGCTATGTTTTGCATATTCTTTTGGAGAATTGCCTTGTCCAATTCATCACCTCAGGTTGCTCCTTCGCAACTTGATAGAAAAACTCGTTTCAAATCTATACTTGGTGGCTCAGCTGGTAACCTAGTTGAATGGTATGACTGGTATGTCTATGCCGCATTTACGCTCTACTTTGCACCAGTGTTCTTTCCAGAAGGTAATGAAACAGTCAAGCTTCTCCAAGCTGCTGCTGTTTTTGCTTTAGGTTTTTTAATGCGCCCGATTGGCGCTTGGATTATGGGAATTTATGCCGATCGTAAAGGTCGTAAAGCTGGTTTAACGCTTTCTGTATCCTTGATGTGTGTCGGTTCTTTAATTATCGCTTGTGCACCGTCTTATGATTCTGTCGGTATGCTTGCTCCAGCGCTTCTACTCTTTGCTCGTCTCTTACAGGGCTTAAGTGTCGGTGGTGAATATGGTTCAAGTGCGACATATTTAACTGAAATGGCAGGAAAGAATCATCGCGGTTTCTTCTCTAGTTTCCAATATGTCACCTTGATTTCAGGGCAGTTGTTGGCACTTTGTGTATTGATTATCCTCCAACATACACTTTCAGAAGATGGCTTGCATGCATGGGGATGGCGTATTCCATTCTTTATCGGCGCTTTGTTAGCCATTGTTGTATTCTGGATTCGTCGTGGCTTAGTTGAAACAGAATCAGCTAAACAAGCGCAAGAACATGCCAAAAATGGTGGTGAAAAATCGGGGGCTTTGGCTTTATTTACCAAATACCCTAAACAAGCATTCACAGTGATTATGTTGACCGCAGGTGGAACGCTAGCATTCAACACATTTACCACCTATTTGCAAAAATATTTGGTCAATACCTCTGGCTTTGAAAAGACCACAGCAACAGAAATTACCACGGCAGCGATCTTTGTCTTCATGTTGATTCAACCTGCTGTTGGCGCACTTTCAGATAAAATTGGTCGTAAACCGATTATGATCACCTTTGGTGTTTTAGGTGTTCTATTTACCATCCCTATTTTCAATGGGCTTGGTTCAACCACAGACCCTAAAACTGCATTTTTCTTATGTATGAGTGGCATGGTGATTGTAACTGGCTATACTGCAATTAATGCGGTAGTTAAAGCAGAACTGTTCCCTGCTCACATTCGCGCTCTGGGTGTTGCGTTACCATACGCTTTAGCAAATACAATCTTTGGTGGTACAGCTGAATTAGTGGCATTAAGTTTTAAAAATGCAGGTCACGAAAACTATTTCTTCTACTACATCACGTTTATGATTGGTCTATCTTTAATTACTTATATCTTTATGAAAGATACTAAGAAAAATAGCTTAATCACAGATGATTAATCAAAATCCAAAAGTAGCTTAGATGGGTTAAAACAGCTTTCTTATGAAAATTAGAAAGCTGTTTTGATTTGAACAATTCAATCATCGAGAAAATCACAAAGCTATGGCATACTAAAAATAATTCAAAAAGCTGGGACTTTAAAAGATGAAAATAATCACCTGTGCAGGTTTAGGATTAATGGTTTTAGCTTTATCGGCGTGCCAAACAACACCGCGTCAATATAATGGGATGACAGGCTACCAAATCGAAAGTCAGTCAAACAATAGCGCAACATTGGCATATACACTTTCTGGTCGCGCTGACCGTGATTTAGATGCCAGTAAATTACAACGTGCATGTCAAAAAGTTTTAGGTGCAAATAAAACCTATAAAATTTCTGTGCTTAGTATCAATGAAATCATCAACCCGCAAACTGCACAAAATCAAGCCGGTGTTCAACTTGGGCATAGTCGAACCTCTTTTGGACTTTCAAATACTCCTAATCTAAACAACAGTGAGGATTATGCAACGCGTCAAGCACTTGAAACTCGTCCAAGCACCTTGCATGTTGTACGTTATACCTGTTCTTAATACACCCAATCATAATAAATTTTCAAAAAATAAGACGCTTTTATAGCGTCTTATAAAAACTCACATTTCGAAACTCTTTGGCTTCATCTAAATCAGGCCATGTTGTTGCACTTCGTTCATCCAATTTTTGATAATTCGGATGACTAAAGTTTTTGACCCGACTGTCCGCCACCCATACTTCAGGGGCAAACTTTAAAAATTCATCTAAGAAAAAGCGATTAGATTGATCATATAAAACATCTGCGGCGAGCAATACATCCACCTGTTCTGCTTTATATAAATCATCCAGATATTCCAGCTCTACCTCGTTTAGTGCAGCATTTTCACGACAAGCATCTAAACTCACTTGGTCAATGTCACAACAAATCACACGCTTGGCACCAGCTAATTTGGCAGCAATCGCGACCACACCTGACCCAGCGCCAAAATCGAGAACCACCTTATCTTTAACATGATGTGGCTCAGCCAATAACCATTGTGCCATCGCCAAACCAGATGCCCAACAAAAGATCCAATAAGGCGTGTCATTCCAAATACGACGAATCACTTCATCATCTAAACGATCAGTCGGAAAAACCGGTGGAATCAACCACAATGAAATCGGAGTCTCAGGTAACTGCTGAGCGAGTAGCTGGCATTGAGGAATCACCTCATGCAAGGCTTTGAGTAAATGTGATGGGGCTTTAGGAAATTGTAAAGTACAACTCATAAATGTATAACCAAAATGATTATTCTAATACTTCGCAAATACACTAAGGTTGTTGACGCTTATATACTTCGATAATTTGCTGTTATTGCAGATCGCATCATATTGAATACATGATTGTCACAAAGTCTATTATTAAAGCAACTTTTACCAAAACAAAAATGACATTTTCGAGAAGCCTTCACCATCTATAAACGATGGTGAAGGCTTTACTCTCAATATTTGATTAAGCTAACGCTTTTTCTGCTGCTTCTACAGTTTGACGAATCAATGTAGTAATCGTCATAGGTCCTACACCACCTGGAACTGGCGTATATGCTGAAGCAACTTCTTCAATTCCAACCAATTGAATATCACCAACACCACCACCTTCACGAGGATGGAAACCTGCATCTACCACAACAGCACCTTGTTTGATCCAGTCTTTTTGAATCAACTCTGCTTTACCTACTGCACCCACAACGATATCCGCTTGTTTGATTAATTCAGCAAGGTTTTGGGTACGTGAATGACAGATTGTCACTGTAGCATTGGCTTGAAGTAACATCATTGCCATCGGCTTGCCTAAAATTGCTGAACGTCCAACCACTACAGCATGCTTACCGGCAATCTCAATCTTATTTTCTTTAAGAATGGTCATGATGCCCGCAGGAGTTGCAGAACCATATGCTGCTTCACCCATTGCCATACGACCAAAACCAAGACACGTCACACCATCAACATCTTTTTCTAAAGAGATCGCATCAAAACAAGCACGTTCGTCAATCTGTTCAGGTACAGGATGCTGCAACAAAATACCATGTACATCAGGATTGGCATTTAATTTTTCGATTTCAGCCAATAATTGTTCAGTCGTGGTTTCTTTGCCTAACTCAACTTTCAAAGAATCCATACCTACACGACGACATGCATTTCCTTTCATACGAACATAAGTCGCAGATGCGCCATCATCACCCACTAAAATAGTCGCTAAAATTGGGGTACGACCTGTTTTTGCCTTTAAAGCTTCAACACGAGTCAACAAGTCTGCTTCAATTTGTTTCGCTAATGCGCGACCATCCAATACCAATGCCACGGCACATCTCCAAAGTAGATATGAATCAATTTTGCAAATAATACATGATTATTTAGACAATTTTCTTTCGTATGCTGAATTTATGTGCATATGCATGAAATATAGTATTGTTTTTTTTTCAAAGGTTGCTAATATGTGCATCACCAAGACATGGCGGGGTGGCAGAGTGGTCATGCAGCGGACTGCAACTCCGTGTACGCCGGTTCGATTCCGACCTCCGCCTCCAATCTTGTAAAGCCCGAGTGGTGAAATCGGTAGACACAGGGGATTTAAAATCCCCCGCCCACAAAGCGTGCCAGTTCGAGTCTGGCCTCGGGCACCATTTTAATCAACATTAAAATGGTGTAATAAAAAACCCAGCGATAAGCTGGTTTTTTTATGTCTAAAATTTTATATTAGCTTTTTATGTTAATCTCTAAATTGCAGTTTAAATAAGTGAAGCCTATATGATTCAAAACAAGCAAGTTTCCTTCTATTTAAATCAGTTACAACAACAATATCCAAAAGCATTTAAATACAATTTTTTATTTTATAGCCAAATTAAAACCAAAGGGCTTTTAGATGAAGCCAAGGAGTTTATTCCTTGGATTTTATCAATCATGATTTTTTGCAGTATTTACTTCAGCTTAGGTCATTATATTTCAATTCATTTTGTTCAATTTGATGCTTTTCAAACCAATGCCATCGCAGCCTTGGCGGTTATGTTATTTTTTATGTTGATTGTTCCCATTATTATCAACCAAATCAAACACAGCTCTACCCATCTTTATCAGCAACTTAACAATACGCCATTTAAACTTGCCGCATTGATTATTCTACAAGCACTGAACCTATATTTTATTGAAAGTACACTTTTACAAGGTTTGCTATTTTTCTTTGCGATGAGCTTTGGTTTTGTGAAGTTTTATAAAGAAAATCTATTTCGAGACAGCACCAAAGATACTGAATTTTATCAATTACAACAAATTCGGAGAACTTGCTTTTGGGCTTATAAGCAAGCCAAAAAAGCCAGATTTAAAATGAGATTTTATAATAAAAATTCGGAGCAATATCAGTTTCAGCAGCAGCAACTTACCCAATACTTAGAATTGCATTTACAGTTATTAAAGTATGAAAATGAAATGTGCAAAACATATAAATATGAAGATTTAGATGCCTATATGGACAGCATGATGTAATTTATTTTCATAAAAAACCGAGTCAATATGATGAACTCGGTTTTTTTATACTTGAAAATTTATGCGCTTTTTTGAATGCTTTTCACATCAATCAAATTGTTATTTAACACCACTTGATGCCCACGAGTAGCATCCACAGTATATGTATTTTCCTTAATGGTACTCACAAAAATCCAATCTGCTTGAACCTGTTGCGCGGTAAAACTCACTTTCAAATAACCACGTTGATTTAAGTTGGTATAATTCAATTCATCAATCAGTGTGGTAAACGCCATTTCAAATTGCTGTAACTGCGCTAAAGGAATACTGAGGTACTTTTCCATTCCTGGTGAAGACACAGAGCTAGTTGCCAATTCAACCCCAACAAAATCACCTGTTTGTGTATGCAAGTCCGCAGACCAAGCATTATGTGTATCCCCTGCCAAAACAACGACTTTCTTATTCAGTGCTTTTAGTGTTCCATATAAAATTTCACGCTCAGCATAGTATCCATCCCACGCATCGAGATTATATGGAGCTACCGTCGTCACACGTGCTTTTTCTGTAGCTGTTAAAGATGGATCACCCGCTTTTAAACGAAGTTTTAAGGTCACTAATTCAGTAATCTGTTGATTCATTTTTACCAATGTCTCTGGAGTAACATTACCACTGGTAATTGCAGCCAATGAAAGCAGTAATTCAGCTGGAATTAGCATTTTTGCCATCAAGACTTGCTGACCTAATACATTCCATGTCGCTGTAGATTGTGCCAGTTTTTTCTGTAACCAGTCTCGTTGTGTATACCCCATCAACGTACGAGAAGTACTGATCAAATCTGACTGAAACTTGGCAATATCCAACCCAGAAGCCGTCATATAATCCGCATAATCCAATTGCTTATCACGAGCCAAGATACGTGTATCCAACATCGTCAATTGCACCAATGAACCAAAGTCAAATTGACGATAAATATTCAAATGATCTGTTTGATTCACAGGTCGAATTGGCATCCATTCAAAATACGCCTGTAATGCCGCTAACTTGCGATCAGAAAAGCTCCCTTCATTGGCTTGATGATTTTCAGCACCCGCTTTCCATGCATCATTGGCTAACTCATGGTCATCCCAAATCACAATAAAAGGATGACGTGCATGTGCAGCTTGTAAATCAGTATCCTTATGATAAAGCGCATAACGTTTGCGATAGTCGTCCAATTTGATAATTTCTTTATCATTGTCCGCAGGAAGCGTACGTCCTAATTTAGCCGCATCTTCAGTTGCATAGCCATCTTTGCCATATTCATAAATATAATCACCAAGATGGATAATCGCATCGACATCTTGTTTTGCCATTTCTCGATAAACATAGAAATATCCCGCTGGATAATTCGAACACGAACATACTGCAAATTGAACAGCATTGGTCGTTTCTGGTAATGTTTTGGTACGACCGACGGGTGAAATCACTGAACCGAATTTAAAACGATAATAGTAAGTTTGCCCAGACTTCAACTTATCAGCATCAACTTTAACCGTAAAATCTTGTGCTTGTGTTGTTTGTACTTTCCCTGTGTTGATGATTTGTACAAATTTTTCGTCTGTCGCAATTTCCCAAACAACTTCAATACGTAAAGTAGTATCTTGGGGAGTTACACGTGTCCATAAAATCACACGGTCCTTAAGCGGATCACCACTCGCCACCCCATGTAAAAATTCAACTTTAGTGGCTGACGTTGTTGAATCATTATTGTCGCTACCACAAGCTGTCAAAGAAACTGGTATAGATAGTGCCCCAAAACTGGCTAATGACTTTTGAATAAGTTCACGGCGTGAAATTGAGCTTGGCATTGAAATCGATTTCCTCTAAGTTTTTTTATCTCATCACTTTAATCAGGAAATATTTCACTTTAATCTCAAGTTAATGAAAAATTCATGACAATAAAATCAATATATTGGCTTAAAATGCTTTATTTTCAGCCATAAACATCCGAGTTGATTGAAAAGAAAGCAAATCGTGCTAAATACGCTTGCCAAGAGAAAAACTGTCCTTTATTATTGCGCACATGCCCGAGTGGTGAAATCGGTAGACACAGGGGATTTAAAATCCCCCGCCCACAAAGCGTGCCAGTTCGAGTCTGGCCTCGGGCACCATTTTAAATTGATATTAAAATGGTGCAATTAAAGAACCCAGCAACTGCTGGTTTTTTTATGCCAAAAATTTAATCTCTTTAAATCATTAAATTTAAAATTAACATCTATTTCAAAATATCAAATACATCATTTTTAATATCTCACTTAAATATTTGATGATATTGATATTTACTTAATACATTCATAAATTCAATTTAATTAAAAACTATGACTGAAATTCAAAATCCAGTAAAAACGATTGCTCCAATATTTCCTCGACTTTTTGCATTTATCATCGACTGTTTGATTGTCGGTGTTGCATGTTTGGTAATGGGGAAAGTGCTATATCCCTATTTTGAAAACTCTCCATTTATTTTTCAATGTCTTGGCACTTTGCTATGTTTGTTTTATTTCTCTGCTTTTAACAGTTCAATTGGAGATGGTAAAACGATTGGAAAAATACTCTGTAAAATTCGTGTAAAAGACTTTACAGGTGCTTCAATTTCACCAACCCACGCTTTAATTCGATCAAGCATTTTCATTATTCCATTTTGCTTTATCGGTTATTTACAATCCTTTGCACATCCGCCCCTTACACTTATTTTAATCATCGCCTTTTTTCAAAGTATTGTTTTTGCATGTTTCTACTTGGCAGTTTTTAATGGAAACAGCCAACAATCCCTTCATGATGTACTGACACGTACACAAATTCTCAGAAATACACAATCCAATATGTCTCATCAGGCAATATGGAAAGTGCATTATTACATTCTCACTTTGATCACAATGATCATTTTTTCAATCAATGTCTGGCATTATGTTCAAAATCAAAATTCAACAACTCATGATTTGACTTCAATCCCTGATGATATTCAAAATATTCAGATCGAAAATCGTTATTCTTTTATTGGCGAAACTGAATCAACAAATCAAGTTCTCATTTTAAATGTTAGTCAACCTGCTTATCTTGATCAGGTTGATACTGCTGAAACATTAATTCAAAAGCTTCAACAAGACAGCAATATTTTAGCCCAATATAAAATCAATCAAGTGCAATTTAATTTTTCCTATCAATTCGGTTTAGCAAAATTATCAAAAGCAACCATTTATGATTATAAAAAGACTGCCACAACGACTCAGCTCACCCATATCGGTGAGAATACATCCGTGAAGCTTGGTTTTTAAAAGAGCTTTTAAATGGTTTTAAGATGCATGATTGAAAGATAAAAAAAAGACCACGTTTTTGGAAACGTGGTCTATAAAAATGGTGGCTATGACGGGACTTGAACCTGTGACCCCCGCATTATGAGTGCGGTGCTCTAACCAACTGAGCTACATAGCCTAAAACTGTGCGCGCATTATCTGCTGTAACTCACGTTACGTCAAGTAATAATTGCAATAAAATTCATTGAAGTGAGCCGATAAGCCGGGTTCTGTCTAGAACGATCATTCCTCTAGGCGCACAATCACTCATACGCTCAAGCGACCTACCCGGATCCAGCATGGGCCATGCCTATAGGATCCCTATTTGGTCTTGCTTCCGGTGGGGTTTACCATGCCATGAACTGTTACCAGTCATGCGGTGCGCTCTTACCGCACCCTTTCACCCTTACCTTCCATTTCTCCGAAAAGAAACGTTATTGAAGGCGGTCTACTCTCTGCTGCACTTTCCGTCGGTTTACACCGCCCAGGCGTTACCTGGCACCTTGCCCGATGAAGCCCGGACTTTCCTCCCCTGCTTCAATCACGGAGATCTCCACAGCAGCGATCGTCTGGCTCACTTCGGGGCGTATGCTAACAAATTTTACTGGGAATTGCTTGCGCTTTTTTGAGCAATTAAACTTTTATACTTCTCCATCAAGTCTTCTTGGCTTTCTACATGATTTGGATCAAGAGGAATACAATCTACTGGACAGAAAAGTGCACACTGCGGCTCATCAAAATGCCCCACACATTCTGTACAGAGGTTTGGATGGATTTCATAAATCTCCTCCCCCATAAAAATGGCTTCATTGGGGCATACCGGTTCACATACATCACAATTGATGCATTCATCAGTGATTATTAAAGACACATTACCAACCTTGTTGATGTTTACGGTGAAAAGCTTCGACCACACATTGTGGCACAAATTTAGCGACATCACCTTTTAATCGCGCAATTTCCCGAACCATCGTTGAAGAAATAAATGAAAATTGCTCTGAAGGTGTTAAAAATACTGTTTCAAAATCATGATCCAATTGACGATTCATATTGGCAAGCTGAAATTCATATTCAAAATCTGACACAGCTCTTAATCCACGTAAAACAGCAGTCGCATTTTGCTCACGGGCAAAATTTACCAATAAGCCATCAAAGCCAACAAACTCAACATTAGGTAGATGTTTGAGTGATATTTTCGCTAACTCTACACGCTCTTCTAAACTGAATACTGGATTTTTATGATGTCCAATCGCAATTGCAACGACGACTTCATCAAACATCCGTGAAGCGCGGGCAACCAAATCCACATGGCCATTGGTAATTGGATCAAAAGTTCCTGGATAGATGACACGAGTTTTAGACATCCATTTGTACTCAAGTTTGTTATGTAGAGCTATAGTTTAACAAAAACTTAAATCTTAGCGAATAACCTCTGCGCATTTAGCCTTTGCTTTAATTGTGAAATGACTTCACCTCAAGCCAAGTTTAAGGCAGAATAAGGCTATTCTTGGAATTATTTGTATTATGTCGAAAAATATTGTCGTAAAAAAAAATAATGGCGGGACGATTGCACAAAATAAACGTGCGCGTCACGATTATTTTATTGAAGAAAAATTTGAAGCTGGGCTTTCGTTGCAAGGCTGGGAAGTAAAGTCATTACGTGCTGGACGTATGACCATTACAGAAAGCTATATTACCTTTAAAAATAATGAAGCGTTTCTGTTCGGCGCTCAGATTCAACCTTTGTTATCTGCATCAACACATGTAGTACCTGAAGCAACACGTACGCGCAAGCTACTGCTCTCCCGCCGTGAATTAGAAAAGTTAATGGGTGCAGTCAATCAAAAGGGCTATACGTGTGTACCATTGGCATGTTACTGGAAAGGTCACTTGGCAAAACTAGAGATTGCTTTAGTAAAAGGTAAACAGTTACATGACAAACGTGCTACGGAAAAAGACCGTGATTGGCAACGAGATAAAGCTCGAATTATGCACAAATAAGAATAACCTCCGAATGGAGGTTTTTCTTTTAGAAAGAATGCTCAACAGAACTTTAATGAACCATAGCAGTTAGGTGCGAAATCTTGGTTAACTAACTTCAAATTAGCTAAATCCATATTTACTTTAGCATCCTGCAAAGGTACATCATTTAGGTTAAAAGTTCCTGTAAGACAAGAAAGCGCAAGAAAACCACACTCAATGGGCTTTTTCTGTAAATAGCTACTGACATAAGGAATAACTTGCTTAACCACTGCATCAGTGACTTCTACACGTTGACTAGGTGATACATCACCAATATCAATCGCGTCTTCAAAAGCCATCCACCAGCCTTTCTGTGCAGCAACCTCAGCATTTGGCCACCAAACCTTTTGGGACTGTAATGAAAGTGAAAATGGATTATCTAATTTTAATTTATGTATTAAGCCTAAACTTTGATCAACATTCACACTAACATTTAAATTAGAGATATTTCCATTAACAGTACCACCCAAAGGGATAGGTAAGGCTCCCCATAGTTTTGCTTCTGCATTAATCTTTCCACCGAGCGGAATATTATCAATCACAGCTGTACCTGTTAAATTTACACTGGTCATCCTGTTTCCGCTGATCGTTTGACCTTTGATATATAATTTCCCGCTTCCTTCCCCAAGATTTAAAGAATAATCATTTGAGGTAAAGTCTGCTGTGATAAAACCCGTTGAGCTTTTCGCTTTACCTATAATTGATAATCCTAAATTGGAATAATTTACCCCTGTTCTTGCACCAGTATAAGCCGTACCTGTTGCATCTTTAATTTTCATAAAACCACTTAAACTGTTTATTCCATTTGGTGTTTCTGAGTTTTCTGATCCTAATGTTAATAATCCCAAAGCTTTTTCTGCACTTAAACGTAGACCTACAACTTCTCTAGTTGATGCTGCGTCTGGATTCTTAATTGCAAACTCTAAAAAAGGATTGGTTAATTTTGCACTTGAGCCAGCTCTCCCTTCGCGGGTATCTGCCACGCCTGAAAGACTAAGATTATCAATATCAATATCGCATCCACCTGCACCATTGATACCACCACAACCAAGTTGTAATTTTTTAATATTGGCATTGAGCTCAAGTTCAGCTTCAAGCCCAAGCTTATAAAATCCTATGCCCTGCCCTTGCATTTTATTGGCACTGTCTGTTGGAGCAATATAACCTAAACTCATCAAGGCTTGACCTCGAACTTTTGAAAGCTCAGTATCATTTAACTCGACCAAACCCTTCGATTGAGGCAAATTAGCAAAACTATCAATCGAAATAAAAAATCCACCACAAATTAAAATCATCTTACTGATTTTAATTAACTTTACTACAATAACTTCCATATCACCTGCTCATATTTTTATTATTGGTCAAAAATATAGGAAAATGATCAATAACAAAATAGCCGATCAGGACAAATATTTTGTCTAATTTAACAATAGTCTTTTTCACCTAAATAAGATAATGTTTTTTAATATTTTTTATATAAATTTATTTTGTTAATTTATTTAAATAACAATGAAATACATATTTTATTTTGGATAATTTTTTATCAACCTATCAAGTATTTTATAAAAAATCATTACAGAGTTTGTATTCCTGACATGAAAACTTTCCTAGTTGTGGAATGATGAATAATTTTATTGGGAGATCAAAAGAGGTTAAGTTTGCAACAAAGTCTCTTAAATAGCATTTTGTCGTTAAAAGGAATTTAACAGAATTTTAATGAGCCATAACAGTTAGGAGCGAAATTTTGAGTTGCTAATGGTAAGTCCTTAATTGGAAAAAATAATGGTCTTGATGATGATAAATTTACCTCACCAATATTTAAACCAGCAATTAAACATGAGCCTAAAGGACAGCTAGGTGGTCTATTGGTCAAATAATTACTAATATTTGGAACAACTTGTTTAAGAATATCATTTGTTACATTAATAGGATTTTTAGGAATAATTTTGCCAATATCAATTTCGTCCTCTATGGCTAACCACCATCCTCGATTAGCAGCATATTCCGCACCAGGCCAGTGGACTTGGCTTGATTGTAGTGATAATGAAAATGGATTATTTAATGGTAGTTTATGGATATATCCCAAATTTTCATCAATATCTAAGTCAGCTTTTAAACCTGATATGTAACCATTAGCATTGATATTCAAAGGGACCCATGAAATTAGTGGAAGTTTTACGCTTGCAGCAATATTCCCACCAAAATTTAAATTATCAATAATCGCAGTTCCTGTTAACTTTGCAGAGGTTAAGCGTGTTCCTGTTAATGTTTTACTATTTATGAATAAATTTGCACTAGTGGATTGTAATTGTAGGTTATAGCTATTTGTATCAAAGTTTGGTTGGATTAAAGAACCCAAAAGTTGAATTTTACCGTTAATTAACATTCCAGTATCATTAAATGTCATAGGTCGTGCAGCAGTAATCCCTGTTCCAGTTGTAGCTTTAATTTTCAAAGCTCCACTCAGACGATTAATACCATTTGGTAAGTCTGAATTTTCATTACCAGCAGTTAATAGACCCAACACTTTTTCAGCACTAAGACGTAAACCAACAATTTCTCTGGTTGAGGATGTATTAGGATTCTTTATTGCAAATTCTAAAAATGGATTGGTCAGTTTCGCACTAGATCCTACTCGCCCCAAACGTGTATCTGAAATTCCAGAAAGACTGAGATTATCAATATCAATATCACAACCACCTGCACCATTCACACCACCACAGCCAAGTTGTAATTTTTTTATATTTGCATTCAGCTCAAGTTCAGCTTCTAGCCCTAATTTATAAAAACCTACACCTTGTCCACGCATCTTATTAATTGAGTCATTCGGAGCAATATAGCTCAAACTCATAAGTGACTGCCCTTGAACCTCAGACAACTCTGAGTCATTTAACTGAATTAAAGATGTGATTTTTTCATTTTCGGCAAAACAATTCATTGATAAAACTATTGCACTTGAGATTAAAACTATTCTTGTCCTTTGAATTGTTTTTTGAGCATTGATATCCATATCATCCACACATGTTTTTATTTTTCTAATCAAACATAGTGCAATGAAGCATAAAAATATTAGCTTACAACGACAAATTACTTATCATTTTGCGACAATGATCGCATTAATTTAAACAAAAAATAAATATTAGACGTTTTACCTAATTTTCTAGTTAGATTAGCTAAATTTATTTAATAATAGTGCAAGATACTCACCAAACCACAAGGCTGTTTGTAAATCACCAGATGGCGGTGTTAAGTCAACAGGTGCATTGTCTGATTGCGTCATTAAACCCAAATAACCCGCCATACGGTTTAAATCTGTGGGCTTGATTCCTGTTGGCATTAAAGGCAAACCAGACCAAAGCATGCCATGTTGCATCGCAAAGATATTAATCTGCTGTAATACGGATAATTTATCTCCGCTTAAACCACCTGAGTTAGTAAATGCGGCAGCGAGCTTCCCTTGCCAATCACGATTTTTCCAACGCTTAGAGGTTGAGTCCATAAACATTTTAAATGGACCTGTTACACTGCCCATATAAGTAGGTGAACCAAATACAATTGCATCGGCTTGGTCCAAAATATCCCAATCTATATGCTCAATATCCATTTTATGGACAGTCACTCCAACCTTCTCGATGCCCTGCGCAATATAGCTCGCGACTTTAGCAGTATGACCAAAAGGGCTATGATAAACAATCGCGATAGATTTAGCAGATAAAGACATATCAATTGAAAACAAACAAATTTAGTCAAGTTTAACATCAATTCATTTTTAAACAATTCTTGTCAAGTGTTAAAAGTACTTTTACTCAATCTATAAAATTTCGAGCAATATCTCAAAATATAGATTTAGTTCTGCATAAATACAAAAGTTGCCATACGACCTGTTTTAGGGTGACGGCGGTAGGAGTAAAAGTCCTCGGACTGACGATAAGTACACTGATCACCACCCGTGACAATTTTAACACCCTGCTGTTTAAGGATATAACGTGCAATCGCATACAAGTCTGCATAGTATTTACCGTCTTGTTCACCCGCAATAAAAGCTGTTTCCAATTCAGCATATTGAGTACAAAAAGCAGTTTTTACTTCCTGACCAATTTCAAAACAAGATTGACTAATTGCAGCCCCTAGCCATGCCCATGCAGGTTGAGATGTCATTTCTGAAATGGTATTTTCAATAATTCCACCTGCTAAACCTCTCCAACCTGCATGTAAATTAGCAACTTCAGTACCATCTGCATTTCCCAAAACCACAGGTAAACAATCCGCAGTCATCATCATCAAGGCATGACCTTGTGTTTGCGTTACCAACCCATCCCCCACTAAGGCATTAAATGTAATTTCTTCATTGATGGTGTGACAAATCGTGCTATGTGTTTGTGTCATCCATGTAATCTTATTGACACCATGTACAGCAAACTCATCCAATAAAATCATCCGATGTTGCTGTACACGCCGTGGATCATCATCCACATGCAATGCTAAATTGAAACCTCCCAACTCTGGCTGTACAGATGGTAAAGCCATTGGATGTTGTATATGTGTTTGACCAACATAGACACCTTGAGGTAATCCCTGAACAAATTGCATGTGACTCTCCATTAACCATCAATTATTTTAAATAAATTAATACGCTTTATTTTCAGAACGCAAAACTTCAACCAAGTTGGTAAAATCTTCAGGCCAAGGCGCTTCAAACATCATTTCCTCTTGAGTACGTGGATGAATAAGCCCTAATTTAGATGCATGTAGAGCTTGACGTTTAAAGTTACGCAAAGTGCTACTTAACTTTTCCGAAGCCCCAGCAGGTACTTTAACGCGACTCACATAAACAGGATCACCAACCAATGGATAACCAATATAAGTAAAGTGAATACGAATCTGATGTGTACGCCCCGTCTCTAATTGCGCCTGTACACGAGTAAAATGCTGAAAACGTTCCTTAACATTATAATGCGTCACAGCATCACGACCGCCAGGTAAGATCGCCATTTTGACACGATCAACAGGATGTCGTTTGATCGGTTCATCAATGGTTCCACCTGCTATGATATGACCATAACAAACTAAGTCATAAACACGATAGACTGATTTTTTAGCCAATTGTTTACTTAACGAAAATTGTGCTTCTAAGTTTTTAGCAACAACCAATAAGCCACTGGTATCTTTATCGATACGATGTACTAAACCTGCGCGAGATAATTCCGAAGATTTAGGATAATGGTAGAGTAAAGCATTGACCAATGTACCATTCGGATTACCCGCGCCAGGATGTACAACCATACCCACAGGTTTATTGATCACCATAATATCGTCATCTTCATAAACGATATTTAAAGCAATATTCTCAGGCTGCGCAGTTGTTTGAGTTTCGAGTTCAACATTGAGACTTAACTGTTCATTGCCTTCACATTTATACTTAGGCTTGACCGTGTTACCATTTACCAACAAATGACCGTCTTTCATCCACTGCTTAAGTTTTTCACGAGAAAACTCGCTCCAAACAAGTGCAGCAACTTGGTCGATACGTTGCCCTAAATAGCTTTCATCCAGTTGAAATTGCAACGATAAACGTGTTGCAGTTGGCGCAGAATTATGATTATCTGCATCCTCAGAATCTTCAAGTAAATTGAAATCATTTTCTGAGAAATTAGAATTAGAAGAGTGTGCTGAAGTCATTTGCTCATTCGGACAAAAGTGGTTTAATAGCGCAATTGTAGCCTATTGCCCGTATCAACAGAGGAATTTTTATGTCGCTACCACGTTATAAAGTCACAATGCTTGCTTTAACTGTAGGCTTAGCAACTGTATTTGTAGGTTGTAGCAGCAATCCCAAGAAGGAGGTTGTCGATACAGGTCCAAAATCAAATGAGCAGACTTATTACAATAATGCGATAAAATCACTAGACCGCGGGCAATACGGTGATGCTGCAAAAGCGTTGGAAGCTATGGATACATACTTCCCAACGGGACAATATGCACAGCAAGCTCAACTTGAACTGCTTTATACCAAGTTTAAGCAAAAAGATTATGAAGGTACAATCGCACTGGCAGATCGTTTCATTCGCTTAAATCCTCAGCACCCAAATTTAGACTACGCTTATTATGTCCGTGGTGTGGCAAACATGGAGCAAAATTATGACAGTTTGCTTCGTTATACTTCGTTGAAACAAGCACATCGTGATGTAGGTTATTTAAAAATCGCTTATCAAAACTTTGTAGATTTGATTCGTCGTTATCCATCAAGCCAATATTCGGTTGATGCTGCACAACGTATGAAGTATATCGGTCAAGAATTGGCTGAAAGTGAGATGAATACTGCCCGTTTCAATCTTAAACGTAAGGCTTATTTGGCTGCAATTGAACGCTCGCAATGGGTCATTGAACATTATCCACAAACCCCACAAATTCCTGAAGCTTTAGCAACGATGGCTTATGGCTATGACAAACTGGGCGACAAAGATACTGCACAACAATACAAAGACGTGCTTAAGCTGAACTATCCAAACCTTGTTAAATCAAATGGTGAAGTGAATATTCGTGCTGCACGCAAAGAAGGCAGTTGGTGGAACCGTGCGACCCTTGGTATTTTAGGTCGTGGTGAAAAAGCAGAAGTATCAAAAGATACAAATACTGAAACATCTTCAAACTCAGAACAGCAGTCGAGCTTATTGAATAAAGTTAGCTTTGGCTTGCTTGATCGTCCAAATCGTGAAGTTTCAAAAGAACCTGCTCGTGCAGATGAAAGCCTTTATGACGGTCAACGCAAATAAGGTGTGTTAAGAAATATCATCTTTGATATGACTTCACCGCGACAATTCAAGACGGGTTTTTACCCGTCTTTTTTATTCATGGATATTTTTAAGGTTAAAACTGCGTTAAACTTTAAATGACTTCAAACGATATATGACTTAAATTTTATGGCTATTCCTCAGCACACAATAGATCAAATTTTAGATCGTACCGATATTGTCGATCTGATTGGTCAACGTGTGAAATTGAAAAAAACAGGTCGTACCTATTCAGGTTGCTGCCCTTTTCATCAGGAAAAGTCTCCTTCTTTTCATGTATATCGTGATAAACAGTACTATCATTGCTTCGGTTGCCAGGCAAATGGTAATGCCATTCGTTTTCTTATGGATATTGATAATCGAAACTTTATCGATGTCATGAAAGAGCTTTCTAGCCAAGCTGGAATCGAACTCCCTAAAGATAATCAAGACAATAAAAAACTTTCTTATAAACGCGAAACTGTAAAACCACAAGTTAAGCCTCAAGCCCAAACGCAAGAGGATAAAAATACAGCGTCAAAAACACAGGAACAAAATACCGAAGCTACTCCTTCTTTTGAGATTGACCCTTTTGAAGCGTTTAGCCAATATCCTGATCCAGAGCATTTTGATCCTACACAATTTGATCAAGCAGGATTTGTACAACCACCTCAAGACGGGAATCTTTACGACCTGCTCGAAAATATTGCTCAATTTTATGAACGTCAGTTACCACATAGTAAAGTTGCACAGAACTACTTCAGACATCGCGGTTTAAGCACCGAGACGATTCAATATTGGCGTTTGGGTTATGCACCTGAAGATTGGCAACATCTTGAAAAAGCATTTCCTCAAGATATTGAAGGTCTAAAATTATTAGGACTGATTCGTACCAGTGATAGTGGACGTGACTTTGACTTACTTCGTGATCGAGTAATATTTCCTATCCGAGACAGTAAAGGTCGAGTCGTTGGTTTTGGTGGTCGTGCGTTAAATGACGAAATCAAACCCAAATATATTAACTCTCCTGACTCTGAAGTCTTCCATAAAAATCAACTGCTGTATGGGTTATATGAAGGACGTAAAGATCGTGCCCAAAACTGGCTCATGGTTGAAGGCTATATGGATGTTATTGCTTTACAGCAAAATGGGATCTCGGGAGCAACTGCAACACTGGGTACGGCGAGTAATGCAGACCATTTAAGCATTTTATTTAAACAGAACAATCAAATTACGATCGCCTTTGATGGTGATGCCGCAGGTCAAAAGGCTGCTCGACGAACTTTAGAAATTGCTTTGCCTTTATTGAATGATGGGCGTGAACTTAAATTTTTTGTGCTTCCTAAAGAACATGATCCTGACTCTTTGATTCGTAAAGAAGGCTTAGAGACTTTTCAACGGATCTGGCAACAGTCACCGCTATTATCAGACTTTGTCTTTGCCCTATTAAGCCAAAATTATGATGTCACCACCCCTGAGGGTAAAAGTCAGGTCATGGCAGAACTGAATCAATTGACTGAATTATTGCCAAAACAAGGTTCATATCGTTATCTGTTAAGACAGTTTTTTAAAGAAAAGTTAGGTTTTAATCGTAAATGGCAACCACAAGTCAGCTTGGATGCATCACTCTCATTTAATATTCGCACCAAAGATGAGGATTTTGCAGTGGCGATTTTAATGCAACATCCATTTTTATATATTCACTTTGAAGTGTTGCGTGCATTTATTCAACCAGATGAGTTGTTAGCAAAAGTGCTCGCTGTATTTGATCGTATTTTTGATGATTTACCCGATGATCAAGAACTAGCGACCTATTATATTTTAGGTGCTTGCAGTGCATATCACTTAGAGTTGTCTGAAATTATGCAACGAACCAATATCCAAGCTTTAACCGAAGCTCCAGAAATGGCGGATAAATTGGCATCGGACTACTCTCTTGCATTACAAGAAAAGTACTTAAAGCAAAAACTTAAAGCACCAGCCTCATTAAGTGAATCTCGTAATTTACGCAAACAACTCAATGAATTAACCAAGCAAATTAGTTTAAAGTTAGTTCATAGTTAATGTTTTATAAACTCTTCATTGATCATATCAATTATTTTGTAATACAAAAAATTCATGTGACTGTTCGCCTCTTCCATTGAGGAATCATAAGGTTTATAAACATTTAGATATATACGTTCTTGAAAGTTTTCATCACTAAAAAACTCATTTGTTGAATACAGAGAATTTGTTTGTGAATTTAAACTTTCGATCATAAGCGCATCCCATATTCGTGCTGAATAGTCTAAATAAAAACAGTAGAGTTTAGGTTTTTGAAGATCCTTATAACATTGATCAACAGAATCAATAACCTCCAAAATTCCTCCCTGAGTATAGATGTTATGTAGATCATGGATTGCTTGTTTCAATAGCATGTCACTATCTTTTACAGGCTTTGCGAAACATTCAATTGAGATAAGCAATAATATGAATAAATATAAAGTCTTAAGCATTTTAATTTCTGTATTCTAATTTGATAACACGAGTATATGAACAATATTTGTTGAAGCAAAAAGCTTCACTACATTACTTTCTTAAATCATTACTTTGCTTTAGGTTTTCGTTCTTGCTCAAAAATATCCTGAATATTTTCTTTCATCCATTCAAAATGTGATGGATCTTCATCCTGAGCTGCTTGACGCAGTAGAATTGAGGCAGGATGTAACAGTTTTTGGGTTAAGCGGTGGGCAAAATCTTCTAATACATGTTGGGTATCTTCACCTGCTTGAATACGCTCTAGTGCATATGCAAGTTCTGCTTGACGTTGCTCTTCGCCATGCTCGCGGAATTGCTGAATCGTACTACCAGCATCTTTGACTTTCTGGTGTGTAACCAATTGAGTGACCAGTTGATTGACCATCACCTCTGCTTCAACCGCAGCTTGGCGACGTTGAGCGAGATTTTCATCAATCACACTCTGTAAATCATCCACACCATACAGATACACACCATCCAAACTTTCAACTTTCGGATCTATATCACGAGGAACAGCTAAATCGACCATAAGCATCTGTTGATAACGTCGTTTTTTTAATGCCGCTTTTACATCAGTATAAGCAATCACTTGATGTAAGCTCCCAGTACAACTTGAAATCACATCGGCACGATAAAGTTGTGTTGCAAGCTCATCAAAAGGGATGATTTCTACTTCAACACGATGGGCAATTTCTTGTGCTAACTTTTCTGCACGTTCACGACTTCGATTACAAATGAGAATTTTTGCCACACCCATTTCAGCCAAATGCTTAGCAACCAAACTATTCATTTCACCTGCAGCAACCACCATCACTGTCAGTTTTTCAGGTTTGCTAAATACCTGTAAAGCAAGCTGTGCAACAGCATAACCCATCGATACGGCATGACTTCCCACAGCAGTTTCAGAGCGAACACGTTTTGCTGCATAAAAAGCATATTCAAAAATTTGATTGAGATTTTGTGAAACGATTTCTGCATTTTTAGCAATCGATAGTGCGGATTTGACCTGCCCAAGAATCTGAGGCTCACCCAACATAAGAGAATCTAAGCCACTTGCAACACGCATCAAATGTGAAACAGCATCTGTATTTTCATAACGATATACATGATTTGACAATTGCTTTACATCAATACCATTGGTTTGGGCGAGCCAATTTAATACCATATCGGCATTTTCAGCCATGGCGTAGACTTCAGTGCGGTTACATGTTGAGACCACCACCATATCATTCAAATTTTGGCAGTGGCTTTGCTCCGTCAGCAAATCTTTTAATCGTTCTGGATTAAAAGCGATCTGCTCACGAAGCTCAACAGAGGCAGTTTGATGGTTGACACCCAATGCAAAGAAAGACATATCAGATCATCATTTCGCTAAATTTATGCTATTGTGCAATAACGGTGTCATAAAAAGCATACTTGGATTCGGAAAACTTGCGTCAAATAAACAACCGCTTAAGCGGCATGACAATTAAGCAATATTCTACCACATTCTTACTGGTTGGTAGCATGGCTTCTAGTGCTCATATTAGAGCATCTGGAGAATTTTATCATGCAAAATATAATACAAATGCATTAAAACAAAGCATCATTGCTGAATTTTCACTGGCATATAATGATACAGCAACTGCTTTGCACAATTATACGGTGTTGGCAATTCGCAGTAATTCCACCACCATTAAACAACGTGCGCTCAATGTAGCTATTGAGCAAAATGATTTAAAAGCAGCATTAGATATTGCAACACATTGGGTTGTACAAGAACCTGAAGATGTTCCTGCAAAATTTTATTTGGCACATATTGCACTCAAATCACATGAGTATGAACTGGCTGCTGAAACGCTCGACAGTATTCTTACAATCGATCCAAACGCGGATTTAGAAAAAATTCTAGAAGGAATTGCCCCTGAGTCTGAAGTTGACCGTCAAAATCTACTCAGCACACTGAGAGCAAGCAAAGAAAAAAATAACCCTTCCGTGTTAATCTTAATTGCTGGCTTAGAAGCGCAAAGTGACGAGATTGAACAAGCCCTTAAAACAGTCAATAAGGCATTGAAAAAACGCCCGAAAGTGACTGGTTTTATTCTTATGAAAGCCAATCTACTGGAGGCATTAGGCAATCAGGAAGAAACCTTAAAATGGTATAATCGTAGTAGTCGCAAAAATAAATATAACTATGACATTCGATTGGCAGAAGTTAAATATTTGATTAAAACCCATCAATCTGAACTGGCATTAGATAAATTAGAAACCATCATTCAAACATGGCCAGATGCTGAAGAAGCTTTGTTTATTGCAGGTTTAACAGCAATTGATTTAAAAAAATTTGATCAAGCTGAACAGTATTTGGTGGAATTACGTTATTCCTCGCGCTATCAAAATGAAGCTTATTTTTATTTAGCAGTTAATGCTGAGCGTAAGCAAAATGATGAAACGGCAAAAGCCTATTATCGTTTAGTAGATGGAAATTTATATACGGTTTCACGTCGTAATCTCGTCTCGATTTTTGAAAGACAAAATAAAATGAATGATGCGCTACGCTTTTTAACTCAGGAACGTGTAAATTATCCGCAACATGCAAGTTTCTTATATCAAGCGCAAGCTGAAATTTTAAAACGTATGGGCAATAAAAAAGCAGCTTTAAGTTTGCTTAATGAAGCTGTCAAGAATCTGCCCGACGACCCCGAAATTTTATACTCTGAAATTTTATTGCTAGACCCTTTTGAAAATCGCGATATTCTGGACAAAGCACTTAAACAGCTATTGAATTTAGAACCCAATAATCCAGCTTATCTAAATGCTTATGCTTATACTTTGGCTTTGCAAAATCGACGTCTAGACGAAGCACGTCGCTATGCTGAACATGCTTTAGAATATGCACCCGATCAAGCATCTATCTTAGATACTCTGGGCTATATTACCTTTTTGCAGAATGATTTTGATGCAGCCTCTAATATTCTCTCTAAAGCTTATAGTTTGAGTCATAGTATTAATATTGGGATTCGTTATGCGAAGTCTTTGTATATGCAAGGTGCATTGCCACAATTTAATGAAGTGTTACAACAACTCAAACAAAATCATCCAAATGATCCTCAATTAAATCAATTAGATTCACTAATATTACCGCAACATATTAAAAAGAGTTAATCGCCTATATGCGTCACATTCAGCAGATCATCTTCGCCCTTACTGCAACAGCAACGCTTGCTTTTACTGGGTGTCAGCAAGTCGTTAAGCCTGCCCCAACCACACCAACACAGGTACCTACAGATGGTTCAACTCAAAAGCCATCAAATCAATTCAATTTAGAGGGAAAAATTGGGGTAAAAACTCCAAAACAATCTGGCAGTGCTTTCTATACATGGTCGCAAAACCAACAAGATTTCAATATTCAGCTCAATGGTATCTTAGGTATTGGTAAAACCATTATTGAAGGAAAATCAGGTGAAGTGACTTTAAACAGTTCTAAGACTGGGTTAATTTCAGCTGAAAGCCCAGAAGAACTGCTTGAAAAAGCCACTGGTTGGGTCGCTCCCATCACGCATATTGTTGACTGGGTACAGGGCTATCCTGCCACTGAAAATGCACAAGTTGCGCATGACTCAGTACAACGTATTACTCAAATTGTTGAAGATGGTTGGACAGTAGATTTTAGTTATAATCATCAGGCGACTTTACCCAACAAACTAATTTTAAAGCAACAACTTGAATCAGGTCAGGAAAACCGTATTACAATGGTGATTCAAAACCGTTAAATCTCAACATCAGGCAATCAAATCTATGCTTCGTGTTCCCTCACCTGCAAAATTGAATCTGTTTTTGCATATTACTGGTCGCCGTGAAAATGGTTATCACGAGTTGCAAAGTATTTTTCAGCTCATTGATTTATATGACTGGCTAGAATTTAGCCAAACAGATTCCGATCAAATCGTGATTGAGGGATTGGATAGTGTCGATCTGCAACACAATCTGATCTACAAAGCTACACAAATGCTGCTTCCTTATGCGAAACACGCAAGTGGCTTAAGTATTCGTATTGAAAAAAATATTCCAATGGGTGCTGGCTTAGGTGGTGGCTCATCAAATGCGGCAACTACATTGATCGTGGTCAATCAATTGTGGCAATGTGGGTTAAATACTGAACAACTGGCAGCATTTGGCGTTAAATTGGGTGCAGATGTTCCTATCTTTGTGCATGGTCGTAATGCTTGGGCAGAAGGTATTGGTGAACACTTAACATTCATAGACTTAGATCAAAAACAATACATTGTGTTAAAACCTGATTGTTTTATCAGCACTCAACGACTTTTTTCGCAAAAAACATTGACAAGAGATACGAAGCCTACTAAATTTTGCGCCTATCAGCTAAAGCCATCTGATTTCAGAAATAGCTTTGAGCCATTGGCAAGAAGTTTATACCCTGAAGTTGATGAAGCAATGCAGTATTTAGATCAGTTCGGTACAGCAAAGCTTACAGGTACAGGTGCTTGTGTTTTTGTTGAAGTCACTGAACAAATGAAGATTGATGATATTTTAAATCATTCACCCTGCAAAGCCTTTTTGGTCAACAGTTTGAATGAATCACCACTCATTCATTTTAAAGTGTAATGATAGGGGCGTCGCCAAGTGGTAAGGCACCGGGTTTTGATCTCGGCATCCGTTGGTTCGAATCCAGCCGCCCCTGCCATCATTTTTCACCTGTAGATCGTTGTATTTTAGGGGCGTCGCCAAGTGGTAAGGCACCGGGTTTTGATCTCGGCATCCGTTGGTTCGAATCCAGCCGCCCCTGCCATCATTTTTCACCTGTAGATCGTTGTATTTTAGGGGCGTCGCCAAGTGGTAAGGCACCGGGTTTTGATCTCGGCATCCGTTGGTTCGAATCCAGCCGCCCCTGCCATTTTCTCAAAAAAGACAGAACATGGTATTTGCATTTAATGTTGATTTACCTTGACAGAAACATGCAAAAACACTAAAATTCTGCCGCATTAGGGGCGTCGCCAAGTGGTAAGGCACCGGGTTTTGATCTCGGCATCCGTTGGTTCGAATCCAGCCGCCCCTGCCATCTAATTTCAAATCTGCCAACCGCCAAGGGTGCTTCATGCCCAATCTTGTCGTTTTTAGTGGAACTGCGCATCCACAATTCGCCCAAAAAGTCGTTAGCCATCTGCACATTCCTCTTGGAGCTGCTGCTGTAGGTAAATTTTCTGATGGTGAAATCACTGTCGAAATTACTGAAAATGTGCGTGGTAAAGACGTATTTATCGTACAGCCCACTTGTGCCCCTACCAATGATAACCTTATGGAAATCCTGGTAATGGCT
This sequence comes from Acinetobacter sp. Tol 5, assembly GCF_019702905.1. NCBI lineage: Bacteria > Pseudomonadati > Pseudomonadota > Gammaproteobacteria > Moraxellales > Moraxellaceae > Acinetobacter > Acinetobacter sp. Tol 5. The sequence continues at coordinate 3,501,283 of NZ_AP024708.1, forward strand.
GATGCATTGCGTCGTGCAAGTGCTGGTCGTATTACTGCTGTAATTCCTTACTTTGGTTATGCTCGTCAAGACCGTCGTCCACGTTCAACTCGTGTTCCAATTACAGCAAAAGTTGTCGCAGATATGCTGACGACTGTTGGTATTGACCGTGTTGTCATGATCGATTTGCATGCTGACCAAATCCAAGGCTTCTTCGATATTCCTGTAGATAACATCTACGGTACACCTGCTTTACTTGCTGACTTGCGTCAACAACAGCATCATAACCTGATGGTGGTTTCACCTGACGTTGGTGGTGTTGTGCGTGCACGTGCTGTTGCAAAGCAAATGGGTGATATTGATCTTGCAATCATCGATAAACGTCGTCAAAAAGCCAATGAATCACAAGTGATGCATTTGATTGGTGATGTACGTGATCGTGACTGTGTTATCGTGGATGACATGGTGGATACAGCTGGTACATTGTGTAAAGCTGCCGATGCATTAAAAACTTTTGGTGCACGTAAAGTGGTTGCTTATGCAACACACCCTGTACTTTCAGGTAAAGCACTTGAAAATTTAAGCAAATCTGTGATTGATGAATTGGTTGTTACTGACACAATTCCACTTTCAGAAGAAGCATTAAAACTTGGTAAGATTCGCCAAGTTTCAGTAGCAAGTATGGTTGCTGAAACAATTCGTCGTATTAACAACGAAGAATCTATTAGCGCAATGTTTGATTCTTATCTATAATAGCGCAAAATTTTCAAAGCCCTGCCCTTAGGTGGGGCTTTCTATCACTGGACTGGTCGAAAGTTCAGTCAATTAAACTCAATGAGGAAATGTCATCATGGCAAACTTCGTATTAAATGCAGTAGCACGTGAAGAAGCAGTTCAAGGGAAAGGTTCGAGCCGCCGCCTTCGTCTTCAAAACAAAGTTCCAGCAATCATCTACGGTGGTGCTGCTGAACCTGTAGCAGTAACTTTAGAACTTCGTGAGCTTGTTAAAGTTTTAGAAAACAATGCTTTCTTTGAAGAAGTTGTTGAAATCAACATCGATGGTAAAGTTGAAAGCGTTAAAATCCAAGCGTTACAACGTCACCCATCTAAAAACACTCCTATGCACGCTGACTTCAAACGCGCATAAGTGTTTAATGGTGTAAATGAGTGAGTAAACTTTCACTGATTGTTGGTTTGGGTAATCCAGGTTCTGAATATGCCCAAACCCGCCATAATGCAGGCTTCTGGTTTGTTGAACGCCTTGCAGAGCAATATGGCATAACTTTAAAAACTGATTCAAAATACAAAGGAATCAGTGGTCGCGGCAATATAGAAGGACAAGATGTTCGTCTGTTACTGCCAACAACATTTATGAACCTTTCTGGTCAAAGCGTTGTTCCTTTCGCAAAATTCTATCAAATTAAACCAGAAGAAATTCTCATCGCCCACGACGAACTGGATATGGATCCAGGTGTAATTCGTTTAAAAACTGGCGGCGGACATGGTGGTCACAATGGTCTACGTGACATTGTTCCACATATCAGTTCTAATTTTCATCGTCTTCGTATAGGTATTGGTCATCCTGGCGCAAAAGAAAAAGTATCAGGACATGTACTTGGCAAAGCACCAAGTAGTGAACAGACTCTGATGGACGATGCTATACATCATGCTTTAGCGAGAACGAAATTATTGGTCAATGGTGAGATACAGCAAGCAATGAATCAAATCAATGCTTATAAACCATAATTCGAAGCTCAATTTTTACATTCCTTGTTCAACAATTTTTCTTGCTATGATTCATTTTTAAGAGCAAAATGCGCTTTCAAATGTATCCCCCCTATTGAAAATTGTTGATCCATCGCAAGATAACAATCGTAAGGGCAACTCTGGAGACGCGCATCATGCTATCTCGTTTATTAAAAGCAAAAATCCATCGTTGTGTTGTAACACAAGCAGAACTACATTATGAAGGCTCTTGTGCAATCGACGGTATTCTCTTGGATTTGGCTGGTATTCGTGAATATGAAGAAATTCATATGTGGAACGTGACCAATGGTAAACGTTTTACAACTTATGCGATTCGTGGTGAAGAAGGCTCAGGCATTATTTCTGTCAATGGTGGTGCTGCACTTCAAGCTGATGTGGGTGATTTAATGATTATTGCAACCTTTGGTGACTTTACCAACGCTGAAGCAGATGCGCATAAACCTCGCCTTGTTTATGCAAACCCAGATAATACGGTGAATCACACAGCAAACTGTATTCCTGTTCAAGTTGCTTAAGCAACAGCAGAGCATTAAGAACCCGCACAATGATGCGGGTTTTTGTTGCCCAACCAACTTATGACGCTTTATTTGCTGAACTAAATCCATCTCGCCAATGTTGTTTATTTTCGCAGTCCAAATCTTGTAACTGCGCTCCTCTTAGAGATGCAAGGATTGTATTACCCTGTTGATCAACTTTAAATTCAGCATACTGCGCAGCTTGATAACATTGTCCTAAACCTTCAGCGAACAAGAAACTTTTTGATGCTGGATATAATGATGTATATCGATTATCTGAGTTTTTTAATATTAACCGAGTAGTTTTTACATTTTTCGGCGGATCAAAATAAGTATGAATCACTCGACGCTGTTGATCTAATTCTACAAAGGTCAAAACCGAAGAGTTATTTTTTATACGTTCATCATAATAATGCCCTGAAAACACCTGACCGACTGTCTCAGTAGTTTCATTAGCAGGTTTTGTAGGATGAAGTCTTGTGTCCTGAGGCACTAAATAAAGCTGATAGCGAAGTGCCATGTAATCCCCTTGAATAAAGGAACGTGGATCTACAGGCTGTAAACGAACATAGATACTCTGACTATTCTTCAAATGCTGTTCATTCTTAAAAATAATTCCCAGAAAGAGAACTATGCTCATTAAAGCAAGACAAAGAGGAATGATTTTTTTCATGTATTTCCCCTCTCTACTGATTGGAACTTATGTAACACCCAAGTCAATGTCAACAACAATAATCCTGAGCTAAAAATACTTAGACTTTTAAGCAGGAAGCTGACATTTAAAGCGTAGTAAATAAACCATAAGGTCAAAGCCAAAGTGACCAAAGCTAATCCGTAGACGATCTTATCGTGCTGTGACATTGCCCATGAAAGTATCGCCATACAGATAAAAATTTCAAAATAACCATAAAATATCAATACTGCAGCAAAAGCCAACAATATGACTTGAGCAACCACGCTAAATTGATTGCGAATCCGCAACGTCATAAACAAAGCCAACCATAAAATAGGTAAGCCCAAATTCAGGATAGGAAGATATTTGATTTTTTCTAATTCATATTGCCCAAATAGTGTATAGAAGCCTAAAGATGACAGAATAATCAGTAAATTAGCCAAAGCTAAACTTCGTTGGTATTGACTAGGTTGAACACGCTGTACCCAAATCATTGCCAAATAAAATCCATAACTCAATAAGGTCAAATATGAAAAATTTTCAATGAAACGATGTACGCCAAATAGCGTGCTTAAATCCCAGATCAGTGCAATACCAGATAAGTACAAAACAAAAATTTGAATAAAAATAAAAAACCAATGGCTGCGAATAAAATAACTGAGAGACAGCATAACCAGCTGAATAAAGAAAATAGGAAAGAATTGATCTGTTAATTCAAAGCTATGGAAAATTACAGCATTTTGCCCCGCAATCCATATACAATATGCAAACTGTCTTAAAAATAAAGCGTGTTTATTTTTTAAAATAAAGGCAGCCAGCACCACAAAAACGGCTCCCATAATTAAGGAAAAATTACCCCAAAAAGTCAGCATCAATGATGCCAATACAATACCTGCAATCCATGCGCCTACAGCGATCGGAATGTTATTAAATCTGTTTTGAGGAATAAACTTAATCAATAAAACAGTAATCAGTGCAAACCATGCAAAAACCAGTAATGCGATTAAAAATAAACCGAGCACCTCTGATTCTCGAAAAAAGCCATTCATCCACTTGAAAATCACCAGTGTAAAAGTAATCCCCAAACCAACGGCTGAAAGTACACTACACAGTTGATCTTTTTTTCGATAAAAATAAATAAATGCAACAGAAAGCAGAAAAAAAGACGAAATCAAATAGGCGATTTTGACGTTTAATAAGGTAAAAATCATAGCTGTGGCATATGCTAACTCACCATCACCATATAAAAATAAACCCATATGCCAAATCGAAAGAATGCTAAACCCTAAGATAAAGAGATAACGTAAGTTTTGATAATAACGAAGACAAAAATAAAACTGAAACAATAAAAGAAGATTTAAACTAAATATGAATGTGACAGGATATTCATCAGCCCAAAATGTTTGTTTAAAAAACAAAAATAAAGTGAGTTGGCTAGTGATACACAGTAAGGTAAAAATACCAATATTGTGACGATATAACCAAGGAAGCAATAAAATAGACCAGATCAAAAACAGTAAATAACTGTCCGCTCCCGTTTGGTAAATTTGACCGATGACCGCCAAACTTAAACCGATCATTAAGCCACTAATCGCATGTAAACATTGCACTAAATAATCATGTCGAACAAAGAACAGACTTGAGCATGCACTCAACAATAATAAGACTTGCGGAATTGCCAACTGTAAAGCTTGTGGCAACATAAACCAATTCGCTGCGGTTAAATACAAAATACTGACAGCAATGAGCGTAAACCCCAAAACCTGCAAATGTTGAACGAAATGATCATTCCGCCATGAATATATATCTTGCTGTATATTCATCAATGCACTCCCCCCTACTTATTGTTTGTTGTTTATGAATATCACTATGAAGATAGATACTGTTGAATAATGTATAAATTTGATTATTTTCTATAGCAAATATTGTTCTAACCATAGTACTCATCATTCTAAAAAAAAGCATCCATTCCAAGAAAAACTGGCTATAATGACTTTACATCGCTTCAGGGCGGGGTGTAATTCCCCACCGGTGGTAAATTGGACTGATTTTTAATCATGAACCAACAGCCCACGAGCCTATCACTTGAAATCAGTGATTCGCAGATTTGGTGAAATACCAAAGCCGACGGTATAGTCCGGATGAAAGAAGACGACGTCACAGCTTAAAAATTTCAATATTCGTTATTGGAAAATGTTTTGTAACGCCACTATTTCAAATGTCCTGAAATGTTCAACCGTATTTTCACTTTTACGAGAGCGTTTCAATGTCTAGTTTAATTCAACCTGAAATTTTCTTTTCTGCATTATCTCCAGCAGAACAACGTATCCAGCAAGCTTTAGAAGATATGCGCCAAGGCAAACCTGTTTTAGTCATGGACGATTTTGATCGTGAAAACGAAGCTGATCTAATTATTGCTGCGGAAACACTCAATGTTGAAACCATGGCGCGTATGATTCGTGATGGTTCTGGTATTGTCTGTTTGACACTTACCGATGAACTCGCTGACCATCTTGAATTACCGCCTATGGTACAAGACAATTCGAGTCAATTTAAAACAGCATTTACCGTGACCATTGAAGCTGCCCAAGGGGTTACAACAGGCGTTTCAGCAAAAGATCGTACCACTACGATTCATGCTGCTATTAAAACTGGTGCTGTAGCAAGTGACTTAAACCGTCCTGGTCATGTTTTCCCATTACGTGGTCGTGCTGGTGGCGTATTAACACGTCGTGGTCATACAGAGGGTTCAATTGATTTGGCTCGTATGGCAGGTTTAAAACCAGCGGGTGTGCTTTGTGAAATCACCAATCCTGATGGAACAATGGCAGCTGGTATTCAAGTGCTTGCTTATGCGCAGACACACCATTTAACCGTCATTACCATCGAAGAATTGGTGCAGTACCGCCTCAAACACAATATTTAAAAATCTAGTTCACAATTTAGATTGTGGTGCTTCATAATAAAATCCCAATTCAAATGGTTGAATTGGGATTTTTTGTCGCTTTAATTTATTTTAAAAATATGTATTTTTGTTAAGATCTAAACATCTTCCAAATGCAAAATACTCTGTCGAATACCATCTGCGCGTAACCATGCAAAATCATAACTTGCTGTTGCCAAAGCCAAAACACGACGCTCAAACTCATCCCATAAAGGTTTCACTTGTTTCGACTGAATCCCCAAACCACTTTCTTCTGCCAAATGCTTATTTTTTTCACAAAGTTTTAAGGCATGATAAAGCTTGCGACCTTTTGATGCCGAATCCAGTACACGAATACGCTTGCCTTGAATAAAGCCTTCTATATGTCTTAAATCTGCAAGTGGAAGCATTGGAACCAAAATTTGATCTAACTGCGCATCTAAGCGTTTCCAAACCGCCAAACGTTGATCTGAATTATAAGTGTTCCATTGAATGACTTCGTGATTAAAACGGCGACAGCCACGACACACAGAATCACCAAATACCGTTGAGCAACGACCAGCGCATGGTGTTAAAGTTGGTATTCGACGCTCATTACTCAAAATAGACTCCTTACATCCACAAAACCACACGGATTTTTAGCATAAAATATCATTTCGCAATACTATATATTGTATATAAATTATTTTAAAGCACTAGATTTAGTATAAAAAACCATATTTTTCTCATGGAATAAAAAAGCACTACAAACACTAGGGTTTTCTCGCATATTCTTGCAAATCACGTTAAAATAGCCGCCTTTAATTTTGTCCTATTTTATATTTGGAGTACTCCATGAACGCTACTGTAGAACAGCTTGCACCTGTAGAACAGCAAGCGACCTCTGGTTGGGTTGTTGCCGCACTTTATCAATTCAAAGAAGTTCAAGATCCTGCTGATCTTCAAAAACGTCTCTTAGACTTGGTAAAAACAATCAACCTTTGTGGTACTCTTATTGTAGCGAATGAAGGAATCAACGGAACAGTGGCAGGTGATCGCCAAGCAATTGATACGATTCATCAATTCTTGTTAGATCAAGGCTTCAGCACAATGGAATACAAAGAATCTCATAGTGCCGAAAAACCGTTCCGAAAAATGAAAATTAAACTTAAAAAAGAAATTGTAACACTCGGCGTTGAAGTCAAACCACGTGATCTGGTAGGTCACTATTTAGACCCTAAAGAATGGAACGAACTGATTGCTCGTGATGACGTCATCTTAATTGATACACGCAATGATTACGAGTACAAAGCAGGTACATTCAAAGGTGCCATAGATCCAAAGACAGAGACTTTCCGAGAGTTTCCAGACTATGTAAAAAAAGAGTTAGAACAGCATAAAGACAAAAAAATTGCGATGTTCTGTACAGGTGGTATTCGTTGTGAAAAATCGACTTCTTTACTTTTACAAGAAGGTTTTAACGAGGTATATCATCTTAAAGGCGGTATTTTAAAATATCTTGAAGAAACCCCTGCTGATGAAAGCATGTGGGAAGGTGAATGCTTCGTATTTGATGGACGTACTGCGGTCACACATGGCATGCAAGAAGGTGAAAATATTAAATGTCACGCTTGCGGTTGGCCATTGATTCCAGAAGAAGTTGCTCTTCCAAGTTATGAACATGGTGTTTCTTGTAAATATTGTATTGATAAAACAACCGAGCAACAAAAAGAAGGTTTCCGTATGCGCCAATCTCAAATTGTTGCGGCAAAGCGCAAACGCCTTTAATTCTACAGATCCTATAAAAAGCCGTAGTTCATCCACTACGGCTTTTTACTGTAATACCCATTGCATGCTCAATATCAGATTCAAAATTAATAAAACAAAGAATTTTTCTAAAGTGTTTAGTCATTCAATCAAAACGTTTTAAAGCACAACAAATCCCTACTATATTTTCTAAAATGTACACAATACTATGTTGATAACTGCCTATTTTTATATACAAAATGACTGATTGGATTATTGCGATCATGGAGCAATTGGGTTACTTCGGTATTGCTCTGCTCATGTTTTTAGACAATGTTTTCCCCCCTATTCCCTCTGAAATTATTATGCCATCTGCAGGCTTTACCGCATCTCAAGGACAATTGCTGTTATCGGGTGTAATTATTGCAGGAAGTATAGGCTCACTTGTTGCAGCAGCATTGTTGTACTGGGTTGGGCGTAAGATTCCCAACCAAAAAATTTTTGAATGGGTAGATCGCTACGGAAAATATCTTTTTATCAAAACAGAAGATGTTAAAAAAGCTTTAGATTGGTTTGAGAAATATGGTCACAATGTGGTCTTTTTTGGGCGAATGATTCCAGCTGTACGCTCTTTGATTAGTATTCCAGCAGGAATGAGTCATATGCCCTTTTGGAAATTTATGCTGTATAGCAGCTTAGGAACAGTCATCTGGACCAGCTTTCTTGCCGCAGTCGGCTATTACTTTGGAAACAATACTGCATTAATGCAAAAAATTTTCAGTCAAGTGAGCTATGTCATTATTTTCATCGTCTTTATTTTCATTGCTTATTGGGTGTATCGAAGATTCAAAAAAGCCAAGTCAATGTAATCAAAAGCATCCCCCTGAAAATTTTAAAGCTGAAAGCTGATGGATAGGTGATCACAAAGCTGCTTCCCGTCCATTTAATTACATGAGATCATCGAGTTTTCAATTTTGAAAATATACAACAGCCACTAAAAATAAAATTCATCCCCCCCTTTATTCATTATCGAATGTCATAAAACAGTCGAATTCAAAGTTAAAATAAAATTTCTATATTTCCTGCTAAAAATTTTCCGCACTTCACTCTGTCTCATCATATTTATGCATATGATTTACTCATTTGATCTCAAGATTTATAGCAACAACAAAGATAAATTTAGCAATTGGTAAATAAACTTGAAGAAATTCAACCACTCTTAAATATATTCCAAAAACTCATGTATACCCAAAAAATATTCTCGATTTATTTTATATCAAATATATGAAAAATATACACAATAATTTATTTTTAAAAAAAGGAATGCATGAGTGAATGAAATGATTGCTGTCATCTTAATCACTTGTTTGGCTGTCATTAGCCCAGGTGCTGACTTTGCCATTGTGACCCGTAATAGTTATCTATATGGTCGTCAAATTGGACTCAGTACAGCATTGGGAATTGCAGGCGGTGTGTGGATACATGTGGCTTATAGTCTGCTTGGACTCGGTTTTTTAAAAAACCATATGCCTTATCTCCTACAAACGATTCAATATGTTGGCGCAGGTTATTTGATTTACTTGGGATACAAAACGTTCACCCAAAACAAAGTACAGTTAAATGAAAATGGTGTGGGTATCACTGCTTGGCAAGCATTTCGACATGGTTTTTTAACCAATAGTCTGAACCCCAAAACAACCCTATTTGTCGTCAGTTTATTTGCGCAATTGATTACTACAGCTGGGAATTCCACACTAAAATTAGTGTCATACGGCGCTTTCATTTCAATCAGCCATTTTATTTGGTTCGCACTCATTGCACTATTTTGCGCACATCCCACAATCCGCAATAAAATTTTAGACCATGAAATCGTCATTAATCGAGTGATTGGAGTCTTGTTGTTTATTCTAGGATGCGGTCTGTTATTTGCCAAATTCTAAATTGATAATTGTATAAAGCCTTTCTTATTCATCACCATGAATTGTCTGTAGAAATACATATTTTATAGATAATAAAATTTTCAAAATGATGATCGGAATTGGCTTTTAGACCAGTACGCTTTATCTTCAAGATTGATTATGTAATAAATCTCATTTAAAATTTTTGAGTGCAAATTTTAATCACTTACAACCCCATGCACATATATCACTAAATGAAGAATATAACAGGTACTTAATACATGAATAACTTACTGACACTCAATGACATGCTTACCCCTAAAATTGTCACTGTTTTATATTGGCTCGGATTAATCGGTGTCGTGATTGCTGCTTTAACCACATTGTTTGGGTTTGGTTATGGCGCATACTCAGGATTCTTTAGTCGCTTGTTCTCTGCCATATTGATTATTGTGTTTGGTGGCTTGGCTGTTCGAGTTTACTCAGAACTGCTGATTGTGATTTTCAAAATTCATGAAAATTTAAAGAAAATTGCAGATCGCCAACCTTAATATCAAAATAGGATGTAAATAAGAAAATATTATTCAGATTTATATGATCAAGATCAAGCCTCTTGGTATTGGTGTTGTTATCGCAGATAGCAAAACAAAAAAAAGCCTGCTTTCACTGGAGAAAGCAGGCTTTTTATCTGAGTCGATTAGTTTGGTGTATGGTACATCAAGTAAATTTCATTCAGATTTTCAGGAATTTCTTCGGCGATCTCATCCATCAATTGACCATTACGGCGGAATGATTCCATTTGAGGATCTTCATCATCTACACCACTAAACACCATCATTGGCAGTGTTAGATCTACAATTTGCTCTTCATATTCTGGTGCAAACCAAGCATCTTCATTCAGGAACATTGCGTCTACGAAACCAACACTCCAATCTCCTAAACTAGACTCTACGTCTGCTTCTTCAATTTCAAAAGGAAACTCAATTCCTTCTTCGTTGGCTAAGTTCTGACGAATCGCTTCAAGCCATGCTTTGATTTGTGCAATAATTTCAGCAGGAACTTTCTTTTGATTGTTATCAAACAACTCATCTAGCCATTGATCAAAACGAGGACCAACTGCAGTTGCACATAAGAAACCATGAGTCGCTGCGAAATCTAGACCAAATTCATTTTGGTCACCATCTAGATAATCGCTCAGTAGGTCTAAATCTAAAGCACTCATTTTGTTTCCAATAAACTTTGATCAGCTTTAAGCATAGCATTTTCCAAGGCTATGCCCAATGAATTTTTAATCTTCATCATCAAAATCATCGTCGTCATCAATGTCATAATCAAAATCTTTTAAATCTTTCTCTAAACGACGCTGTGCAAGTAAATCATCGATCAAACGTCGCTTTTCTAAAGATTCTTTGGCGCTAATTTTGCTTGATGACTCATCAAAACTAACATCATCATCACCGTAGTTATCATCTAGTTCAAAATCTGTAGAAGACACTAAAACTACCTCATAATGAAAAAAAGTGAATGGGTCTAGGCGCTATTTATCTGTCTTCAGAAAACTTGTCAAGTTTTTTTTATTTTTTTTGTATTTATAGACCAAATTAGGCTTTTTTTAAGCCCTATTTTATGTAATGATATAATCCACCCTGCGTCTTGTTGTTTTTCGATAAATTTGAACAAAAAACGCACGGGATGATCTTGAAAATAACAATTTCAGCCCCACCTAATTGATTGAATTTGAATTCTAAATATTCTATCAGACCGTTTTAACTGGTTTTCTGATGGGATAGCTGAGCTATTCACATCTATAAATTAACAGATTGTGCTATTATGCACGGTTTTTCACTGCCACAGATTCAACGAGAAGAGAGTAAAGATGAGCGAAATGCATTCCCCTACTTCACAAGTAGCGGCTCTTATTAGCCGAGGCAAAGAACAAGGTTACTTAACCTACGCTGAGGTTAACGATCATCTCCCAGACTCAATCACAGAAAGCGAACAGATTGAAGACATTATTCAAATGCTTCAAGACGTGGGTATTCCTGTACACGAACGCGCACCAGAAACTGATGATGCAATGTTTGATGGGAATAGCGAAGCTGGCGATGAAGTTGCAGAAGAAGAAGCTGCTGCTGTACTTGCCTCTGTAGAAAATGAACCTGGTCGTACCACTGACCCTGTACGTATGTATATGCGTGAAATGGGTACTGTTGAACTTCTTACACGTGAAGGCGAGATTAGTATCGCTAAACGTATTGAAGAAGGTATTCGTGACGTTTTACATTCAATCGCTTACTGGCCAAATGCTGTAGAAGTTGTACTACAAGAATACAAAGATTATGAAGCTGGTGAACGTCGCCTTGCTGATATTCTTTCAGGTTATTTAGACCCTGAAACAGATGAAGCAATTCCTGAAGTATTAGAAGACGAATCAGAAGATTTAGATGAAGATGAAACTAGTTCATCAACTAAACCTGCCAAAGACGTTAAATTGGATGATGATGACGAAGATGAAGAGTCAGAAAGTGATGATGATTCTGAAGGTGAGTCTGGTCCAGATCCTGAAATCGCTAAAGTTCGTTTCGATGAATTAGAAGCGGTTTGGAATGCAGCGAAAGAAACGATTGCTCAACATGGTCGCAACAGCGCTCAAGGTGTTGAAGCCATGGAAGCGCTTGCAACTGTATTTATGATGTTCAAATTCACTCCACGTTTGTTTGACATTATTTCTGAAATGATTCGTGGTACACACGAGCAAATTCGTACTTCTGAACGTGAAGTGATGCGTTATGCAGTTCGTCGTGGACGTATGGACCGTACGCAATTCCGTACATCATTCCCAGGTCAAGAATCAAATCCAGCATGGTTGGACGAGCAGATTGCTAAAGCACCAGCGGAGATGAAAGGCTATTTAGAGAAAGTTCGCCCAGATGTATTGGCATTTCAACAAAAAATTGCAGACATCGAAAAAGAACTTAATCTAAACGTGAAAGAAATTAAAGATATTTCTAAACGTATGGCGATTGGTGAAGCGAAAGCTCGTCGTGCCAAAAAAGAAATGGTGGAAGCAAACTTACGTTTGGTAATTTCGATTGCGAAAAAATATACCAACCGTGGTCTACAATTCCTCGACTTGATTCAAGAAGGTAATATTGGCTTGATGAAAGCAGTAGACAAATTTGAATATCGTCGTGGTTATAAATTCTCGACCTATGCAACTTGGTGGATTCGTCAGGCGATTACCCGTTCTATTGCTGACCAAGCACGTACAATTCGTATTCCAGTCCACATGATCGAAACAATTAACAAGATCAACCGCGTATCTCGTCAATTGCTTCAAGAAATGGGACGTGAACCAACACCTGAAGAATTGGGTGAACGTTTAGAGATGGACGAAGTTAAAGTTCGTAAAGTGCTCAAAATCGCCAAAGAACCGATTTCTATGGAAACGCCGATTGGTGATGATGAAGATTCGCATCTTGGAGATTTCATTGAAGACAGCAACATCACCTCACCTGTTGATGCTGCAACTTCAGAAGGCTTAAAAGAAGCAACACGTGAAGTGCTTGAAAACTTGACTGAACGTGAAGCCAAAGTGTTGAAAATGCGTTTTGGTATTGATATGCCAACAGACCATACTTTGGAAGAAGTTGGTAAACAATTTGATGTGACACGTGAACGTATCCGTCAGATTGAAGCAAAAGCATTACGTAAACTTCGTCATCCTTCACGTTCTGAGCATTTGCGTTCATTCCTTGAAAATGACTAATTTCCATGCTTAATCTATGAATACTTTTGGGACTTGAAAATTAATCGAGTAACCTCATTAAGTATTTAAGAGAAACACAATGCCTGCACTGTTGCAGGCATTGTTGATAAATTAGAGGTGAAAAAATGTTAGACCGCACTCCATCTCGCGAATTACAAGAACATCTTTGGGTTTTTCCAATGGATTACCCAATCAAATTGATTGGTAATGCGGGTGAAGAATTACGTGGTGCTGTCGTCGAAATTTTGGTTAAACATTTTCCAGAGTTTGATGAAACAACGCTAGTTGTACAACCATCACGTACAGGTAAATATCATTCAATTACTGCTCAATTGCGTTTTGATGAGCTTGAACAAGTTCATGCATTATATGCTGACCTTGCAGCTTGCGAACATATTCGTACAGCATTGTAATTTTGCAATAAATAAGGAACACGCCTATATGGCGTGTTTTTTTATGCCAGCTCAGCCCCACCTCAATCTTAATTACCCTGTTATTTTTAAACCGATAACAACTGTTTTCACCTTTAGTCATCAATTTCCTTATAATTAACCAACTCCCCTATTTTCAAGGACACATGATAGTGAGTGATGCTGTTCTAAAACCCAAACTGATTATTCGCCAATATCAAGATTTGACATCCTACTCAAATCGTTTTCAAGAAATGAAATCTTTTACTGAGCAACGTGATGAACATTCACCTGATCAGCTTTGGATTCTACAACATCCTGATGTACTCACTCAGGGACAAGCGGGTAAACCAGAACACATCTTAATGCATACCGATATTCCAGTGGTGCAATCTGATCGTGGAGGGCAAGTCACTTGGCATGGTCCTGGTCAAATGGTGATTTATTTTATGTTTGACTTGAATCGCTTGAAATGGAATGTCCGCACACTCGTGACTTATGCAGAAAATCTCATGATAGATTTACTCAAGAAATATCAAGTTGAAGCATATGCCAAACCTGATGCGCCAGGGGTATATGTCAATGAACGTAAAATTGGTTCTTTAGGTTTTAAAATCCGTAGAGGTCGTAGCTATCACGGTTTAGCTTTAAATATTGACTGTAATTTAGAGGGTTTCCACACCATCAACCCTTGTGGATATTCAGGTTTAGAAATGGTACGGGTTTGTGATTTAGTCCAAAATTATCCAGATTACAACCAATTGTCTCAAGATGTGGTTGAGTATTTTCAACAAAGCAATTACTTTAGTGAGATTGAGGTCATTGACAAAAACTCAAATGACGATCAAGTCACATGCAAATAAATCACTTTCTTTTTCTCTAAAAACAAATTAGAGTAATTACTCTAAAACAAAATACAACTGCATAAAGGGACAAGCGAGTGATTTCAAGTAAATCTATCAAACCCGCTTTAGAACAAGCCTACGTCAAACTCATGATGGATGTGATTGGCAGAGGTTTAGTGATGGCGAGTCAAGTTGATGATGAAATTAAACATGAAGTATCTGTACTCCCTGTTGGTTTTACATTATCGATGAAAGTTTTTCCAAATGGCGCTTCATTTATTGCCAAGGTGAATCAAAAGCAACAGCTTGAATTGGTCAAGTCATTAGACCATAAACCTGATCTTTCAATTATTTTTAAGCATGTTCATCACGCATTCTTGGTCTTTTCATTCCAAGAAAGTACTGCACAAGCTTTTGCCAATGATCGCATGATTGCAGATGGTGACGTGTCTTATGCGATTCGTTTAGTGCGTTGCCTAAACAAAATGGAAGCATTGATCTTACCAAAACTCGTCGCGGAACTTGCAGTAAAGGAATACCCTTCAGAGTTAACCTTAAAAGAAAAATTAGCTGGTGCTGCGAATATTTATCTCAAAGTTGCCCAATCATATTTAAAAGGGAGTGCTTAACCCATGGCTAAACCATATTACGAATTTTTCTGTCCTGTAAAAGTGATTGCTGGTCATGCTGCACTCGAACATATTCCATTTGAACTGGCAACATTAGGCGCTAAACGCCCGATGATCATTACTGACAAAGGTGTTCGCGCCAATCAGCTTTTAGCACCAATTGAAGCCGCATTTGAATCCACTGACATTGAAATTGGCGTAATCTTTGATGACGTTCCGCCAGACTCTAGCCTAGAAACTGTGCGTGCAGCGGCTCAAGCTTATCGCGAAAATAATTGTGATGCGATCATTGCAGTTGGTGGTGGTTCAGTCATTGACACGTCTAAGACAGCCAATATTCTGGTATCTGAAGGCGGTGATGATTTACTAAAATACTCAGGTGCGCATAACCTGCCTCGCCCACTTAAACCTTTTTTTGTGATTCCGACGACATCTGGTACGGGTTCAGAGGTAACATTGGCAGCTGTTGTCTCAGATAACCAAAAAAATGTAAAACTGGCTTTTGCCTCAAACTACTTAATGCCGCATGCTGCCATTCTTGATCCGAGAATGACACAAACTTTACCACCGCATTTGACAGCAATGACGGCAATGGATGCAATGACACATGCGATTGAAGCATATACATGTATTGCCGCCAATCCGATTTCTGATGCTTATGCCACTGCAGCAATCAAAAAAATCAGCAAGAGCTTATTTGATGTGCTCGACAATCCAAGTGATGCCAATGGACGCCTAGAACTTGCACAAGCATCTACGATGGCTGGAATCGCATTTTCGAATTCTATGGTCGGGATTGTTCACTCATTGGGTCATGCTCTAGGTGCAGTCGCACACTTACCACATGGTTTATGTATGAACTTGTTCCTTCCTTATGTATTGGAATACAACAAGGACGTAAATGGCAATAAAATTGCAGATTTATTATTGCCACTTGCTGGTGCAGATATTTATGCACAAACACCTGCCAATCAACGTGCTGATAAAGCAATTGAAATGTTAATGACTATGCGTGATCACATTAACAGTCTGACTAAATTGCCACGTACGCTCAGTGAAACAGGTAAAGTCACGCAAGCTCAGTTCGATGAAATCGCTGAAAAAGCTTTAAATGACGGATCAATTATTTTCAATCCGAAAGAAGCAACATTTAAAGATTTAAAATCTATCTTAGAAAAAGCTTGGTAATTGTTTAAAATTAAGACAATATACGCTTATGAACTGGCCTGATGTTTTTCTAAACATCGGGCTTTTATCTTGTAGAATGGTCAGTCAGCTATTTTTTAATCAAGATGGCATGTTTTCTGCTAAAAAAGCAAACAAAGTTACTGACAAAGGCGACCTTTTTAGAGTAGATTGGCGCACTTTTGTTTTATTCTTAGGGGGGATCGTTCGTCTCAAACGATCCTTATTCAATATGACTGATCCTTGATCAACGATTAAGAGGATAACGCCGTTGACAGATATCACTGGGACCCAATCCACAGCCAAATTGAAAAAAAATCTTGTGTTGTGGCATATTATCATTATTGGTCTAGCGTATATTCAGCCACTTACCTTATTTGATACCTTTGGTTTAGTATCAGACGGAAGTCACGGACATGTTCCAACTTCATATATTTTTGCGCTTGTTGCCATTCTTTTAACCTCTATCAGCTATGGTCATATGATTAAGCGTTATCCTTCATCAGGTTCTGCTTATACTTATGCGCAAAAATCAATCCATCCCAACGTCGGTTTTATGGTCGGCTGGTCATCTTGGTTAGATTATTTATTATCACCACTAGTCAATATTATTCTGGCGGATATCTACCTAAGGGCTTTATTCCCAGACGTCAATAACTGGATATGGGTTATTGCGTTGACTGCTATTATGACAGTGATTAACTTATTTGGTTCACGTTTTGTTGCACGATTTAATAGCACCATCGTCGTTGTTCAACTGGGTATCATCTTCTATTTTGTCTATGAGGTTTATATTTTACTGACTCAAGGCGTTTATGCAGATGGCACATTAAATCCTGACAAAGCAGAATTATGGTCACTTGCTCCTTTTTGGAGTGAAATGACAACCATTGGTGCATTAATTGGTGGTGCAACGATTCTGTGTTTCTCATTCACTGGTTTTGATGCACTTTCATCACTAGCTGAAGAAACTAAAGATGCTGAAAAAACATTGCCAAAAGCAATTTTTTCAACTGCTTTAATTGCAGGGATCATCTTTATTGTAAGCACTTACTTTATTCAGTTATTTTTCCCAAGTAATGCAACGCTTTATTTCAATCCACTGGATGAGTCTCAGCCTGTAATGTTGGAAGCGCTTGGTAATGCAACGCTTCTCACCGCGATTACGGGAATTGCGTTTAAAAAGCTGGTGCTTTATTTTGCGGTGATTGCGGTACTTGCATCAGGGATTTCAGCGCATGCGGGTGTATCACGTTTGATGTATGTCATGGGACGTGATGGCGTGATCAACAAAAAAGTATTTGGTCATATCAGCCCGAAACTACATACACCGACTTATAATATTTTGATTGTTGGTGTTGTTGCACTCTCTGCTGGTTTCCTAGACCTTGAGCATATCGTTAACTTAATTAGTTTTGGTGCTTTGACTGCATTTAGCTTTGTGAATTTTTCCGTGATTTCACGCTACGCACTACGTGATGGCAGAACGAAATCTCTAAAAGAAATCATCAACTATGTGGTTATTCCTTCACTTGGTTTTGCCAGCGTATTTTTAATGTGGCTAGAAATTGATGAAATGGCATTAAAGCTTGGTTTAGCATGGGCTGTACTCGGTGTTGCTTATTTAGCCTATAAAACACGCGGTTTCCGCTATCCAGCTCCACAACATAATGAACATGAATAATCTATGATTTGAAAAGTTCTAAAACAACAAAGGCGCTGAATGCGCCTTTGTTGTTTTCATAGATTCAAGCAATGCTTTTAAAGCATGGATCATGAATTATGCAATAAATTTGTCAGTGATGGCTTGAATACGTTTTGCATAGGCTTTTGCTGTTTCCAAATCGCCACTTGGAATTTCCTCAACACTGGCATCAGATGGCGATTGAACCAATAAGCCCACAGAACCACCTAAATTATTCACATCCTGACGTGTTGCATCTTTGGTATTTGCTGGCAACAAACCTAAGCTCACCCATATACCGCCATGTTGAGATGCAAGTGTTTGCAATGAAATCAAGGTCACTTGCTTATCACCATTTAAACTTGCGCTGTTGGTAAAGCCACCGAAGATCTTGTCAGTCCAAGCACGTGTAAACCAACGCTTTGAAGATGCATCAGCAAACTTTTTAAATTGCCACGGCGCATTTGCCATATAAGTGGGTGCACCAAATACAATTGCATCAGCAGCATCTAAAGTGTCCCAATCTTGATCTTGGATGTTTCCTTCTTGATCAATTTCAATCAATGTTGCATCAATTTCAGCCGCGAAAGTTTCTGCAATCACTTTAGTATGACCATAACCTGAATAATAAACGACAGCAATTTTTGACATGTTAAGTCCTCGTATATACGTCACTTTTGAATTAAAAATCTAATATTTGATATAACTGGGTAATGTTGCGGTTAAACCTTTTTTGAGTGCTTGCGTGGATGCTCCCACCAACACTTCAAATGCATTGTTTTCAATTCCCTCAAATACCTGTTGTGCAACAGTTGATGGAGAAATTTTAGGAATATCGAGTGTTTGGGTTAAGTCTGTATCAATGAATCCCACATGTACGCCCATCACATGCACATTAAACTTAGATAACCATTGACGTGTTGAATTGGTAAATGACCAAGCTGCAGCTTTAGAAATTGCATAACTAGCCAAAAGTGTGCTTGGCTCCCAAGACACATCAGAAAGAATATTGACGATATAACTTTCAGATTTGTTTTCTAAAATGGGAGAAAAATACTGCGTTGTATTGACCACACCATATAAATTGGTCTCTAAAATAGTTTGAGTTGTTGCCACTATATTGGCTTCAACAGGGCTTTGATTAAGACGAGCAATACCTGCATTATTCACCAAAATATTCACGTCACCACATTGCGCTACTGCATTTTGAATAGAAATAGGATCTGTTACATCCACAACAACTGGAA
Organism: Acinetobacter sp. Tol 5; assembly: GCF_019702905.1. Taxonomy (NCBI): domain Bacteria; kingdom Pseudomonadati; phylum Pseudomonadota; class Gammaproteobacteria; order Moraxellales; family Moraxellaceae; genus Acinetobacter; species Acinetobacter sp. Tol 5. The sequence goes on from NZ_AP024708.1 coordinate 3,520,532, forward strand.
TAATGCCCTGTTCATTAAAATCAGCAATATTACGTATTCCTGCATATACCTTTTGAGCACCACGTCGTACCGCTTCTTGTGCCAATGCCAAACCTAAACCACGATTTGCACCTGTTATAAAAATGACTGCATCTGAAATTTTCATTGCAACAATATCCATTCATACCCTATGGTCAGTCAAAAACAACTGCCTTAGTCATCCGTTGTTTCAACTCGATAAATTTATGATATACTTTTGAAATCTAGTATCAATTAGTTACTACTTGGTAACTGGTCAATTTTTTGTTCTAAAATGCCTATAGAGAGGTTAATTTTATGACTAATGCATTCAATTTTAATATTTTTCATCCTGATTGCCCGGCACGATCTTTTTTTGAAAAATTTGCAGATAAATGGATTTTATTAATCATTTATCAACTCGATCAGCACTCACAGCACTTCAATGAACTCAAAAAAAACTTGATGGGCATCTCTCCCAAAGTGCTTTCTCAGAAATTAAAAATTCTTGAAAGAGATGGCTTTATTTCTCGTACTATTCATGAAAATAATGTTATTCGAGTTGAATATGCTTTAACAACACTGGGACATGAATTTGCCCAAACCGCACTATCATTTAAAATCTGGGCTGAAGGAAATATGCAACATGTGATACGTGCGCAGAGGCAATTTGATTTAGTTCAAGCAAAAACTGAGCCAGCGATAATATAAGTCACTTGTATTGCAAAAACAGACATGATGCACTTAAATATCACCAATATATCCCTAAGCTGCATCATCGCGGGAACATAGGACCTAAATATAATTCCAAAATTACAGACTGAAAGGAATAACAACAATGAAGATTATATTTTTCTCTATCTTGATCACGATGAGCAATCTCACTTTTGCATCTTATGAAAACTCATGTGATCTTATTGTTAAACTTTTAGAAAATACTTCAACGCGTACACTTTACATCAATAGAGATGGACTTGGTGAAATAGAGGAAACATCAATGCATATCAAAGGTGTTGTCAAAAAAGCGCAAGCAGCTGGGCGTGCGGATCAAGGCTGCCAACACTATATTGGTCAAGTTATAGAAGAGAATTTAACAAATTATCCAAATCGCTCAGAACTTAAAAAGGGAGAGAAAATTAAACTGAATATCTTAATCACAGATTACAAAGGAATGTCTAAATCTGAAACTATCACTTATTTAGAGCCTAAAAAGTAGCTGAAATTAGCCTCGTGTTAAAGCCTTAATCAAGAAACTTAATGGATTACGCATACGAAAAAGAGCAATCAAGACTAGAGTCAAAACCGCCTAATTTTCATACAAGTGATTTGGATGATTCATTTATTTTGTACTTTTGAATCATAGATGGTCTTGCGATCGTGAGGCGACATGGATGTCGCCATGTTGAGCGGGGGTATGAGGATGTACCCCTCGCTCAACGAAAGATTTTTGTCACTTTTCATCTCTGAAAAGTGAGACATCGCCTACGCAAAACAATTTAAACTTTAGAAGTAAAGCGTGGCAGTGCAAGCTTTAGATCATCAAACAATCTATTGATCGCTTTCATTTTATTGATCAAGAGAAATGAAACGCTATTGATGGTTGCGCTTGCGGAGCTCCGCTCCTCATCCTAAAATTTGATGAAAACGCAGCCAGCCCCATAAAAATTTATTATTTTTCAATGAGTTGAAGATTTAAATACATCAAGCTCAGGTTAAATATTCGAATTAGGGACTAAAAAGGCAAATCCCAATCGGATGAAATCGTTTATTCAAGTCAGATTTCCTTGATCTGACCAAAAAAGCAATCATAAATGAATATGAATAAAAACCCATCGGCTCGATGGGTAAAATATTTATTTCAGCTCTTTAAAATCTTGCTGACGCCATGCTTCATAAAGAATCACCGCAGTTGCATTAGATAAATTTAAACTGCGTGAATTCGGTGCCATAGGTAAACGAATCCAATGTTGCTGAGGAAACATCAATCTGACATCTTCAGGTAAACCACGTGTTTCTGGTCCCATTAGCAAAGCAACAGGACGATTTAAATCCGAGGTATGTGGTGTCTCAGTGCCTTTGGTCGTCAAAGGATAAATCGCATCAAGGTCAATCCCTTGATCCTTTAAATGTACCAAACATTCTGCAAAGTTTTCCCAAACTTTCATATGTGCCCATTCATGATAATCCAAACCAGCACGACGCAACTTCTTATCATCTAGCTCAAAACCCAAAGGTTTGACAAGATGTAATTGTGCACCAGTATTGGCACATAAACGAATGATATTCCCTGTATTTGCAGGAATTTCAGGTTCGTATAAAACAACATGAATCACGGGAGATCTCTACTTTTCAAAATCCAACCTAAATACTTAAAAAAGAGAATAACTCTTTCATCAACAAAAGATTAGAAAGATTTTATTGCCACTGTAACTGTTCACGCAAACTCACCACCTCACCAATAATGGTTAAGGTAGGTGCTTGTATATGATTTTCTTCAACTTTTGATGCAATGTCGGCCAAAGTTCCCACCACGACTTTTTGATCAGGTGTCGTACCTTTAGAAATTAAAGCCACTGGCATATTTGGACGTTGACCATGTGCAATCAAATTTTCACAAATTTTTTCCAATCCAACCAAGCCCATATATAAAACCAGTGTTTGATTTTCATAGACCAACTCACGCCATGGTAACTCAGGTGAACCTTCTTTGAGATGCCCTGTCAAAAACCGCACACTCTGTGCATAATCTCGGTGTGTCAGTGGAATTCCTGCATAAGCAGAACACCCCGATGCTGCTGTTACACCAGGTACGACCTGAAAGGCTATATTTGCAGCGAAAAGCTCTTGGATTTCTTCACCACCACGCCCAAAAATAAATGGATCACCACCTTTCAAACGGCATACACGCTTACCTTCAGCAGCATATTTGACCAGCAAAGCGTTGATTCCATCTTGAGGTACTGAATGATTTGATCGTGCTTTACCGACATATATCTTTTCAGCATCACGGCGACATAACTCTAATATGGGCGGTGAAACCAAGCGGTCGTAAATAATCACATCTGCTTGTTGCATGAGTCTCAATGCTTTTAATGTTAAAAGCTCAGGATCACCTGGTCCTGCTCCGACCAAATACACTTCACCTTTTGGCTTTTGCCATTTACCCAAGGCTTGCTCAATCAGGCGATCTGCCTCGATCAAGTTGTCATTAAACACCTGCTCTTTTAAAGGGCTGGCATATAAGTCTTCCCAAAAAATACGACGCTCATCTGGATTGATGATCTGTTCTTTCACTGCTTTACGCCATTTTCCAGAAAAATCAGCAAGCTTCCCCATCCCATGTGGAATAGCAGCTTCAAGTTGAGTGCGAATTTGTCTAGAAAGAACCGGAGAAGCACCATTGGTCGCAATTGAAATAACCAACGGTGAACGATCAATAATGGCAGGCACCATAAAACGACAATGCGGAGGATCATCTACACTATTGACCAATATATTGAGATCTTCACAATGCTCAAAAACAGCTTGGTTTACAGCTTTATCATTGGTTGCCGCAATCACCAAGCGATAATGACTTAGGCTGAGTTGTACATTAAATTTTTCTGGATGATATTGCCCATGCGTCGAATGTACGAGCGCTAAAAGCTCTGCTTCTATGTCAGGGGCAATCACATAAATAACTGCACCCGATTTAGCCAATAATACCGCTTTGCGGTAGGCAATATGCCCACCACCAACAATCAGACAAGGTTGCCCTTGCAATTTTAATGAAATTGGGAAAATTTCCACACTGTTCCTCAAAAGTTCAAATCTGATTGTACTAAGCAATATTTATGCACATAACTCACACATTGATCAGCAAATCATTGCTTAATCGATGAATGTTGCACCAGCCATGTACGGACGTAATACTTCTGGTACTTCGATAGAGCCATCCGCACGTTGATAATTTTCCATCACCGCCAACAAGGTACGACCCACAGCCAAACCAGAACCATTCAAGGTATGCACCAGTTCAGTTTTCTTTTGGTCTGCACGATAACGAGCCATCATACGACGTGCTTGGAAGTCCCACATATTTGAACAAGAAGAGATCTCACGGTAAGTGTTTTGACTTGGTACCCAAACTTCTAAGTCATAAGTTTTACATGCCCCAAAGCCCATATCTCCGCCACATAAAACGATTTTACGATACGGTAAGCCCAATGCTTGTAAAATACCTTCGGCATGTCCAGTCAACGCTTCCAAAGCATCCATTGAGTCTTCAGGCTTAACGATTTGAACCATTTCAACTTTGTCAAATTGGTGCTGACGAATCAAACCACGAGTATCACGACCATATGAACCTGCTTCACTACGGAAACATGGTGTATGTGCTGCATACTTCAGAGGTAAACGATCAGCATCAATAATTTCATTACGAACAAAGTTGGTTACAGGAACCTCAGCCGTCGGAATCAAATAGTATTCTTTCTCACCTTGTAATTTGAATAAGTCTTCTTCAAATTTAGGTAATTGCCCTGTTCCACGCAATGAATCAGCATTAACAAGATAAGGGACATAAGCTTCTGTATAACCATTTTTAAGCGTATGAGTATCCAACATGAATTGGGTTAACGCACGTTGTAAACGCGCCAAAGGACCTTTGAGCACACTAAAACGTGTACCTGTCAGTTTTGTCGCAGTTTCAAACTCTAAGCCGCCCATCATTTCGCCAAGATCAGTATGATCTTTAATCTCGAAATCAAATTGACGTGGCGTTCCCCATTTCAGGATTTCGACATTATCACTTTCATCTTTACCTTCTGGTACAGACTCATGTGGTAAATTTGGAATAGACATCAATTTTGCTTCAAGCTCAGCCTGAAGTTCATTTAATTCTACTTCAGCTGCTTTGATTTCATCACCAATCGCACCCATACGTGCCATGATTTCAGAAGCATCCCCGCCGGATTTTTTGATTTGACCAACTTGTTTCGCACCCGAATTACGTTCCGCTTGTAAGTTTTCAGTTCTAGACTGAATTTCTTTACGGCGAGCTTCTAGTGATGCCCATTCTTCAACATTCAGTTGCACACCACGTTTTGCCAAGGCTAAATTAACTGCCTCGATATTATTTCGGATTAATTTTGGGTCGATCATAGTCAATCTAAAGTTAAGAAAAAAACTGGCTATAGTGTAAGCTCTTCACTGCAAAAAATACAGTGACAGAGCGTGTTAGCATTGTGAATTGTATGATTTTACAACATATTTATGATGTTGCTGGTTTATCTGTCTCTGCTTCAACCTGAGGTAAACTTGGTAAGTATTCGGGTTTAATCAAATCTTTCGCCGTTTGATATGGTAGTTTTAACTCTGGCATGCCTTCTGCATAAGAGGTTAATTCATACAATGGATAAACAAAGACAATTCCATTTACACCGTAATAATAATTATCGCTCAATTGCAACTTATCACGCGTAATATCTTTTTGAATCAACCAATTAGAGTTAGCATCATAAAGTTGCTCTGCAACTTTGGCTTCGACATTCGGTTTTAAAATATCGGTAAGTGCCAAGCGCTTTTGTGTGCTTAAATCAAAGGTCACATATTCATTATGATACATTCCATGCGCAGCTCCTGCTGCATAGGTATAGGTTTGAATCACAAAAGTGGCTAAATTATTTTGTTGAGAGATAAAACGAACATAAATTGAATTTTGATTGAGCCCTTTTGGAGATGTCTGCGCTTCGCTTTCGGCTGAAGCATGACCTTGGTCTTTCTCAAACGCGCCAGGTACATCTTTTTTAATTCGATTTAGAAAATACTCATCAATCCAAGGTACATTGCTTTTTACAGTCTGCAAATCGTATTGAGTACAGCCCTCTTCATCACAGAACTGCTTTTTAATACCATCAACACGTTGAACTTTTGCTTGGATCAATGGAATTTGCGTCGATTTTGCAGTGCTTGTCCCAGTTTGCTCTGCCTGAGGTGCAGGCTTTTCTTGACAACCTGTAGCGATCAGTACGACTGAAAATAGTGCTGATACAACCAATCCTGTTTTTAAATTCACTTGCGTTACCATGTCATAAAGCATAATTAGAGATTTCTTTTATCATAAAACTAGAAATTTCAAATTAATATTCATAATTGTTAATGACCCATATTTTACTCGAAAAATCGCTTTATTTTTTTGATCTCAATCCAACTTAGATAAAAGTCATATATTTCTAAGGTCTCACTTTACAAGGGGCATCACAGCTTATTTAACGTGAATTCTATGCAATTAAATCTTCAACTCATTGAAATATAATAAATCTATGTGGTTTTTTCTGGATTTTCATCCGATTTTGGATCAGCCTGCGGTTCGCCATACTTGTTTTGGCATGAGGAGCGAAGCTCCGTAAGCGCAACCATCAATATAGTTTCATTGCTCTGATCAATAAAATGAAGGCGATCAATAGATTGTTTGATGATCTAAAGCTTGCACTGCCACGCTTTAGTACTAAAGTTTAAATTCTTTTGCGTAGGCGATGCCTAACTTTTCAGAGATGAAAAGTGACAAAAATCTTTCGTTGAGCGAGGGGTACATCCTTTACCCCCGCTCAACATGGCGACATCCATGTCGCCTCACGATAGCAAGACCATCAATGATTCAAAAAGTACAAAATAAATGAATCATCCAAGTCACTTGTATGAATAATCAGGCGGTTTGACTGTATCATCTTTCATCAAGGATTTTTATCGTACTCAGCTTATTTATTTTGACTTTGTTCACGCATGAATAAATAAAAAAGCAACCCAGAGGTTGCTTTTTATTGCAAAAAAAATTGCTTATTGATCAATAATATCTGTACCCTTAGGAGGCACAAAATTAAAAGTTGAAGCAGGAATTGCAGCATTCACATTGACGTTGTTAAAACGTACAGTAGTGGTTTGCCCCAATGAATCTTGTAAGATCATCAGTGTCGGTGCATTTTTAGCCCCAAAACTAATCGTTAAGCTTTGGAAAGCCCCATCTTTTTGCTTCGGATAAAGCGTGTAATAGGTTTTACCTGCATCTGGCTGAGTGATTCGATACGCTTTTTGAATCTGCTGGGTATTTCCACTTAATAACAATGCAGGCGTATTTGCCACTTGCTCATCTAAGCTCTGTCTAACGGCTTGTTGTAGATCAGGATCATAAATCCATACAGTACGTCCAGCAGTCACGATCGTCTGTTTTGCAGGCGTTGTTGTTTCCCAATAGAACTTTCCTGGGCGCTCGACTTTCATCACCCCTTTAAAGGTCTGGTTCATATGCTGGGCAGTTAAGCCTTTTTTCTGTACAGCTTTACCCGCTTGTGTTGCTTTGGTGGTTTGTTCAAAATTAGCAGTAAAGCTTTTTACGCCACTGAGCTGTTTGACAAGGTTTGCTGTCGCTTGTTGCTCCGACGCAGCAGTCGCTGCAAAAACTGTTGTGCTCATGACTGGCGCAAGCAGAGCTGCACCTACGGCTACTGCACCCATCGTTTTACGAAGCATATTCATATGTTCACCTTTACTATGTCTGCATATAAAACTGCATGCAGGATGTTATTTAGATGACCTATCTTAAACTAAATCATGTCAGTAATAATTGAGAAAATAAGAAGTTTTGTATTGTTATTAGTGCAATATGTAGAAAACCATTCATCATGATGAAGAATAAATTTAATTTTAAGCAACAATTGAACATAAAAAAGCCCGCAATTAAGCGGGCTTTTTCGAACCATTAAAGCTTACACTTCAACAGATACATAGCGACGGCCAAATTGACCTTTCACTTCAAATTTGATTACGCCGTCAGCAGTAGCAAATAAAGTATGGTCACGACCCATACCTACGTTTGCACCAGCGTGGAATTCTGTACCACGTTGACGAACGATAATGTTACCAGCAGTCACAGCTTGACCACCGTACATTTTAACACCTAACATTTTAGGGTTCGAATCACGACCGTTTTTAGTCGAACCACCGGCTTTTTTAGTTGCCATGTCTCTATACTCCTAGTGATTAACCTGCGATCGCAGTAATTTTCAACTCGGTAAACCATTGACGGTGACCTTGTTGCTTACGGTAGTGCTTACGACGACGCATTTTAATAATACGGATTTTGTCATGACGACCGTGACCAACCACTTCTGCAGTTACTTTTGCGCCAGCTACAACTGGAGCACCGATTTGAATGCTTTCGCCATTCACAACCATTAATACATCATCAAATGTAATCGTTGCGCCTGTTTCAGCTTTCAACAATTCAACTTTAAGGGTTTCACCCTCAACAACACGGTGCTGTTTACCACCGCTTTGGATTACTGCGTACATAACGTACTCCAACTTGCCCGTGTCGTCGTGCCGATAAAGGAATATATCGATCTTAAAACGAACGCCACTGGGGGTTATACAAGGGCAAAGATTTTAAGTGATAATGAATTAAACAACAAGTCATTTTCATGAAATATTAACATTGCCTACAAATTAATCGCAATAATCACTTTTTTTTAAGGTTTAACCCTTGAATATGTGAATTTTTTTATTAAATTGAAATAGATTTTTAAAACAAATCCGCTACTATGTAGCTCAAAACAACAACGTGCAGAATATTTAATGTTTTATGTTTTTTTGGACAATTAAAGAACAAATCATTAAGATTCAGGCACGATGTCTGCTTCCAAAAGCAACATTCAGACATATTCATTGTTACACTAACGACTTATAACGCATTTGCATGAGGCTCCCACCCGATGACCATCGACTTTAAGCAAGATATTCTCGCTCCTGTTGCAACAGACTTTGCTGCGATGGACAAGTTTATTAATGAAGGGATTACCTCAAAAGTTGCTTTGGTGATGGCGGTCAGTAAGCATGTGGTTGAAGCTGGCGGAAAACGTATGCGCCCCATTATGTGTTTACTTGCAGCAAAAGCTTGCGGTGCAACAGACACGCAAATGGAGCCCTACCGTAAACTGGCTGCCATTATTGAAATGTTGCACACGGCAACATTGGTTCACGATGATGTCGTTGATGAGTCAGGTTTGCGTCGTGGTCGTCCAACTGCAAACGCAACATGGAATAACCAAACGGCAGTTTTAGTAGGTGACTTCCTGATTTCACGTGCATTTGACTTGCTGGTTGATCTGGACAATATGGTGTTGTTAAAAGATTTTTCGACAGGAACCTGTGAAATTGCTGAAGGTGAAGTTTTACAACTTCAGGCACAACATCAACCTGAAACCACAGAACAAACATATTTAGATATTATTCACGGTAAAACTTCACGTTTATTTGAATTAGCAACAGAAGGCGCTGCTATTCTTGCTGGTCAACCTCAATATCGTGAGCCACTCCGTCTTTTTGCTGGACATTTTGGCAATGCCTTCCAAATCATCGATGATATTTTAGACTATACCTCTGACGCTGAAACATTAGGTAAAAATATTGGTGATGATTTGATGGAAGGAAAACCAACTTTACCTTTAATCTCTGCTTTAGCGAATACACAAGGCGAAGAACACGAAATTATTCGTAAGAGTATTGCAACTGGCGGGACAGCAGATTTAGAACGTGTGATTCAAATCGTTCAAACTTCTGGTGCTTTAGATTATTGTAGTCGCCGTGCAAATGAAGAAACACAAGCTGCGATCCAAGCACTGAGTCATTTACCTGAATCTAAATACCGTCAAGCATTGTATAACTTGGCGCAACTTGCCTTACATCGCATTCAATAGAATTTAACAAGGCCTATGCATATACATTTTAATGATCTTTTTCTCCTTATGCAGGAACAACTTGATGATCCCAAAGTTGTTCCAAATCCTGATATTTTAATCGAGCTAGTCAAACGGATCAGGCCCAATGACACACGTAACCTAGAAGAAATTGAAAATAAATACAATTCATTAATTCAATCTCTACTCATTACGCCTAATGCATCTTCTGCATTTCAAGGTTACTTACTCAAGCTAGTCAATCATTACAAACAAGCCGGGCTATATGCAGACAGCGGCATATTATCCTTAGATGGTTTCTGGAATCAGCTTGGACAACGTATTGGTGCTCACTTTCTTCCTTTATTACCTGATGAAACAGAACTAAAAGATTTAGTCGGTAAGGTTTTTTATCAACGCAGTGATAAATATTGGCTTGAAAATATTGATTCAGCGCATTGGAAACAGTTATTTCAACTTCTCAATCAAGGGCATCGTTATAGCAATGATAAACTTGGTATTAAACGCGATATTATTAAAGCGATTACCGTACTCTCCTACCGTATTAGTGGTATTGGTTTATATCCAGAGTTTATCAATGCTTATCCTGAATTACAGGAATATGAATCTCCATTTTTAGTCCAAAACCGTGAAATCGTTGAGTTTATAGAAGCTTATAAAAAACAACACCGCGATCAGGATCAATATGCTGTCACTGTTCCACCAGATGCAGATCAAGCCTTGGTAATGATTGAACAGTGTCGTGATGTGGTGTTCAAGGTTCGTCGAGCAATTAAGCGAATTGGTGTTAGTCTAAGTTTGACCTATTTATTGTCACTGCTTGAACAATGTTTGGATCGTATAGAACTATTATTGAATCTGTTGGTAGAAGATGATCAGATTCGTTATGCATTGTGTGGAGAACTACTGACTGACTTGGTTGATGCGCATTATAGTGAAACGAGTGTTCGTGATTTACTCAAAACCAATAGTGAATTGATTGCTCTACAAGTTACAGAAAATGCCAGCAAAACAGGTGAACATTACGTAAGTACTGATAAAAAAGGCTTCTTGGGTATGTATCAAGCAGCAGCAGGTGCTGGTGTGATCATTGCCACAATGGCAACCCTTAAAATCCTCTCTGCACGTTTAGTGCTCGCACCTTTTATGCATGCTTTTCTGTATAGCATGAATTATTCACTGGGTTTTATTCTGATTCATGTTTTACACTTTACGGTTGCCACCAAACAACCAGCAATGACTGCTGCAGCACTTGCCTCGACAGTACAGCATCAAAAAGGATCAAAAACGGCACAAATTGCAGAACTTGCAGGTCTGATTATTAATATTATTCGCACTCAGTTTATTGCGATTTTAGGCAATATTTCGATTGCAATACCAACAGCTGCACTCATCACCTATTTATGGCAATTGGCAATGGATGAACCTTTGCTCACACATGCCAAAGCCACGACTTTACTGCATAGCTTGAATCCGTTTACCTCACTTGCCATTCCACATGCAGCAATTGCCGGTGTTTGTTTGTTTTTATCAGGATTAATTGCTGGATATTTCGACAATATGTCGGTTTATCGCAAGGTCGGACCACGCCTGAAAGCTCACACCAAATGGAAGAAATTTTTAGGACAGGAACGACTCAATAAATTTGCGAATTATGTTGAACGCAATTTGGGTGCACTGGCAGGTAATTTCCTCTTTGGTATCATGCTTGGAAGCATGGGAACCATTGGTTTTATCTTAGGTTTACCTTTAGATATTCGCCATATTGCTTTTGCATCTGCAAACTTTATTCAAGGTTTAATGACGATTAATGGCTCTCCAGATATCGGTTTGATTATCGTTTCTTTTCTGGGTGTATTATGTATCGGTTTAACCAACTTATTTGTAAGTTTTACTTTAACAATTATCGTTGCACTCCGAGCAAGGCAAGTGCGCTTTTCCCAATGGAAACCTTTGGCAAAACTGATATTTACCCATTTTTCAACGCGCCCAATTGATTTTTTCTGGCCACCAAAACAACCGTTACAGCTTGAAGACGAAGCAACACCACAAAACAAACTAAATCACTAAACTTTTTGTTATTTTTTGTGCAAAATGTCAAATATTTTACAAAAAGAAATTAGTATAAATTACCTAATTTTACTCACTTGAAAAAAAGTGTACTGGCGAGTACACTTCAGTGCATTAAATAAACTTAACGTACATGTTTTTATACTCTAGGTCATTTTATGCCTTATGTATTGCTCCTTATTGGCTGTATAAGTTTACTTATTGGGAGTATTGGTTTAACCATAAACCAAGTGCAACTATTTGATTTATCAAGTGTTGTATGGATGAGTTCACACCGTTTAGATTTTTTAAATGGTATTGCGCTTAGCCTATCCTATCTAGGCGGCTTACCGTCAATGATCGTGATTGCAGGGCTATGTAATGTATATTTCATACGCCTAAAACAGTATGCAAACATACTGATGATCAGTATTGGGTTACTTGGTGCTTCAGCGATTGGTTGGATAATTAAATATCTAGTCAATCGCCCACGACCTGATGAAATCTACCAGATGGTGCAAACCTATGGTGCTTCATTTCCCAGTGCTCACAGTATTTATGCTGCTATTGTATATTGTTCGATTATGTTTATATTTCAAAAGCATCACCACGTTAAATGGATTGGCTTGGGAGGCTTTTTATGGTTTCTAAGCATGGGGGTCTCTAGAATTTATCTGGGAGCACATTTCCCAACTGATGTACTCACTGGATGGGGTATAGGTTTCATATGGGCTGCTATTTTATGGTTCATATTGACACCAGAAACGTTAAGTCAGAACAAATTATTTTTAGATAAGAATCTAAACGAGGTGGAATAATGATGTCGGCAAAGCTTTGGGCTCCTGCCCTTACTGCTTGTGCTCTCGCAACAAGTATTGCACTTGTAGGTTGCAGCAAAGATCCTAAATCAGCACAAGAAGCTGGTGGTGCTGCCCAAAAAATGCCGCCGACTGAAGTTGGTGTCATTGTTGCTCAACCACAAAGCGTTGAACAAACTGTAGAACTTTCTGGTCGTACTTCAGCATATCAAATATCTGAAGTTCGTCCGCAAACAAGTGGTGTAATTTTAAAACGTTTGTTTACAGAAGGTAGTTTTGTTCGTGAAGGTCAACCTCTTTACGAGATTGATTCGAGAGTTAACCGTGCAAACTTAGACAATGCAAAAGCAGCTTTAGTACGTCAGCAAGCGAATTTAAATTCATTACAAGTGAAAGCAAATCGTTATCGCCAACTTGTTGGCATTAACGCAGTGTCTAAACAAGAATATGATGACTTACTTGCTCAAATAAAACTTGCTGAAGCAGATATTGCTGCTTCAAATGCGACTGTTAAAAATGCACAAATTGATCTAGGCTATTCAACTGTTCGTTCGCCTATTTCTGGTCAATCAGGTCGTTCATCTGTTACTGCTGGTGCTTTAGTCACAGCCAATCAGGCGAATGCTTTAGTGACAATTCAACAACTTGATCCAATTTACGTAGACATCAGCCAATCAAGTGCTGAGTTGTTACGTCTACGTCAACAGTTGAGTCAAGGTAGCATTGATCGCAGTAACAACACAAAAGTACGCTTAAAACTTGAAGATGGTAGTTACTACCCTGTCGAAGGAAATCTGGCATTTTCTGACGCAAGTGTAAACCCAGAAACAGGTTCGGTGACCCTACGTGCTGTGTTCTCAAATCCGAATCACTTGTTATTGCCAGGTATGTTTGCCAACGCGCAAATCGTACAGGGTGTGATTCCAAATGCTTACTTGGTTCCGCAAGCTGCGATTACACGTACGCCAACAGGTCAAGCCATTGCAATGATTGTCAATGCAAAAGGTGCTGTTGAAAGTCGTCCAATCACAACTGCAGGTGTTCATGGCAAAGATTGGATCGTCACTCAAGGTTTAAATACAGGTGATAAAGTCATTGTTGATGGTATCGCGAAAGTTAAACCTGAACAGGAAGTGGTTGCTAAACCTTATCAACCACAAGCTGAAGCTCAACCTGGACAAGCTGCGCCTAAACCAGCAACAGCTGCTCAACCTGCGGCTCAGCAAGAAAAAAACAGTGAACAAAAATCTACTTCACATGCTTAAGGGGTAGACTGAATGGCTCAATTCTTTATTCATCGTCCGATTTTTGCATGGGTAATTGCATTAGTCATTATGTTAGCGGGTGTACTCACGCTGACAAAAATGCCCATTGCACAATATCCGACGATTGCACCACCGACTGTCACCATTTCTGCGACATATCCAGGTGCATCTGCTGAAACTGTTGAGAATACAGTTACACAGATTATCGAACAACAAATGAATGGCTTGGATGGCTTACGTTACATCTCATCTAACAGTGCGGGTAACGGTCAGGCGTCAATCCAATTAAACTTTGAACAAGGTGTCGATCCAGATATCGCCCAAGTTCAAGTACAAAACAAATTACAGTCAGCAACTGCGCTTTTGCCTGAAGATGTACAACGTCAAGGTGTGAAAGTGACCAAGTCTGGCGCAAGTTTCTTACAGGTACTTGCATTCTATTCTACACAAGACAGCCTTTCTGCAAATGACATTAAGGACTATGTAAACTCAAACATTTCAGAACCATTAAGCCGTGTGGCGGGTGTGGGTGAAGTGCAAGTGTTTGGTGGTTCATATGCGATGCGTATTTGGCTTGATCCTGCAAAATTAACCAGTTTAGGGCTTACACCGAGTGATGTTGCAGCAGCAATTCGTGCACAAAACTCACAGGTTGCTGTAGGTCAATTAGGTGGTGCGCCATCTGTTGATGGGCAAGTGCTGAACGCAACGGTTAATGCGCAAAGCATGTTGACCACACCTGAACAGTTTAAAAACATCTTCTTGAAAAATACCAGTGACGGTGCTCAAGTACGTTTAGGTGATGTTGCTCGTGTTGAATTAGGTGCGGACAACTATCAGTTTGACTCGAAGTACAATGGTAAACCTGCTGGCGGTGTTGCAATTAAACTTGCGACGGGTGCCAATGCATTAGATACAGCGAAAGCAGTTGAAGCGCGTTTGGTTGATTTACGTAAGAACTACCCTGCTGGCATGAAAGATGAATTGGCATTTGATACAACGCCATTTATTCAACTGTCGATTGAAAGTGTGGTTCATACCTTAATCGAAGCGGTTATTCTTGTATTCTTTGTCATGTTCTTGTTCTTACAGAACTGGCGTGCAACGATTATTCCAACAATGGCTGTTCCAGTGGTTGTGTTGGGTACCTTTGCTATCATCAATCTATTTGGATTCTCAATCAATACACTGACCATGTTTGCGATGGTTCTGGCGATTGGTCTCTTGGTAGATGATGCCATCGTTGTGGTCGAAAACGTTGAACGGGTCATGCAGGAAGATCATCTAGATCCAGTCACTGCCACAGAACTTTCAATGAAACAGATTTCTGGTGCATTGGTAGGTATTACCTCAGTATTGACTGCTGTATTCGTTCCAATGGCATTCTTTGGGGGTACAACAGGTGTAATTTATCGACAATTCTCGATCACGCTCGTGACTGCGATGGTGCTTTCATTAATTGTTGCTTTAACATTTACGCCTGCACTGTGTGCGACTATTTTGAAACAGCATGATCCAAACAAAGAACAAAGCAATAACATCTTTGCACGTTTCTTCCGTTGGTTTAACAATGCTTTTGATCGTACTGCGGAAAAATACCAAAATGGTGTAAACCGCATGACTCACCATAAAATATTCTCAGGAATTATTTATGCTGTTGTCGTTGGTGTATTGGTCACTGTATTTATCAAAATGCCGTCTTCATTCTTACCTGAAGAAGATCAGGGTATTGTAATGACCTTGGTACAATTACCACCAAATGCAACCTTGGATCGTACTGGTAAAACCATTGATACCATGACCAACTATTTCTTAAATAAAGAAAAAGATTCGGTTAAATCTGTATTTAGTGTGGCTGGTTTCTCCTTCACTGGGGTCGGTCAAAATGCGGGGCTTGCTTTCATTCGTTTGAAAGATTGGGAAGAACGTACAACACCTGAACAACAGATTGGTGCAGTCATTCAACGTGGTATGGCACTCAACATGATCATCAAAGATGCATCATATGTTATGCCACTGCAATTGCCTGCAATGCCTGAATTAGGTGTAACTGCTGGTTTTAACTTGCAGTTAAAAGATCCAGGTGGTCAAGGTCATGACAAACTGATTGCTGCTCGTAATGCGATCTTAGGCATGGCGTCACAAGACAAACGTCTTGTCGGTGTACGACCAAATGGTCAAGAAGATACGCCTCAGTATCAAATCACAATCGACCAAGCGCAAGCAGGTGCGATGGGTGTAAGCATTGCTGATATCAACTCAACCATGAGCATGGCTTGGGGTGGTTCTTATATCAATGACTTCGTTGACCGTGGTCGTGTGAAGAAAGTTTATGTCCAAGGTGATGCGAATGCTCGTATGATGCCTGAGGACTTAAACAAATGGTATGTACGTAATAGCAAAGGTGAAATGGTTCCATTCTCTGCCTTTGCAACAGGCAAATGGACTTATGGTTCACCTCGTCTAGAACGTTACAATGGTGTTGCTTCAGTCAACATTCAAGGTACGCCTGCCCCTGGCGTCAGCTCTGGTGATGCGATGGCAGCAATGGAAGAAATCATTGCCAAATTACCATCTATGGGCTTGTCAGGTTATGACTATGAATGGACAGGTTTATCATTAGAAGAACGTGAGTCTGGCGCTCAAGCACCATTCTTGTATGCGCTTTCATTATTGATTGTATTCTTGTGTCTTGCAGCACTCTATGAAAGCTGGTCGATTCCATTCTCAGTATTACTTGTGGTTCCATTAGGTGTATTGGGTGCGGTGTTATTGACATATTTCGGTATGATCATTAAAGGTGATCCAAATCTTTCCAATAACATTTACTTCCAAGTGGCACTCATTGCCGTCATCGGTTTGTCTGCGAAGAATGCGATTTTGATTGTAGAATTTGCGAAAGAGTTGCAAGAAAAAGGCGAAGAGCTGTTTGAAGCTACCTTGCATGCTGCAAAAATGCGTTTACGTCCAATCATTATGACAACTTTGGCGTTTGGTTTCGGTGTACTCCCTCTTGCTCTGTCAACAGGTGCAGGCGCTGGTAGCCAACACTCAGTCGGATATGGTGTATTGGGTGGTGTGATTAGTTCAACACTTTTAGGTATCTTCTTTATTCCTGTATTCTTCGTATGGATTCGTAGTATCTTTAAGTACAAACCTAAAAATCAAAATATTCAGGAGCATAAATCGTGATGCAAAACGTATGGTCTATTTCAGGTCGTAGCATTGCGGTATCTGCACTTGCGCTTGCTTTGACAGCTTGTCAAAGCATGCGTGGCCCAGAACCGGTAGCTCAAGCGAACATACCTACGAGTTATATTGATAATGGCACGGGTACGTCCATTGCTTCACAAGGCTATAAAGAGTTTTTTGCAGATCAACGCTTGCTTCAAGTGCTCGATCTTGCTTTAGCCAACAACCGTGATTTACGTACAGCAACATTGAATATTCAACGTGCACAACAAGCTTATCAAATCACTGAAAACAATCAGTTACCTACGATTGGTGCAAGTGGCGGTGTTTTACGTCAAGACCAAGGCATGGGTGCTCAGACACGTTATAACGTTGGTCTAGGTGTAACCTCTTATGAGTTGGACTTTTGGGGGCGTGTAAAAAGTTTAAAAGACAATGCACTAGATACTTATCTATCGACTGCAAGTGCACGTGATGCAACGCAAATCAGCTTAATAGGTCAAGTCGCACAGGCTTGGTTAAATTATTCTTTTGCGACAGCACAACTTAAACTGGCTGACCAAACACTCAAAGCTCAACTCGATTCTTATAACCTCAACAAAAAACGTTTTGATGTGGGTATTGACAGTGAAGTTCCTGTTCGTCAGGCACAGATCTCCGTTGAAACTGCTCGAAATGATGTTGCGAACTATAAGACACAAATTGCTCAAGCTCAAAACTTGTTGAACTTACTTGTTGGACAAACAGTTCCTGATAATTTGTTGCCTAAACAACGTGTAACACGTATTACCACAAATTCAGCATTTGCTGCTGGCTTGCCAAGTGACTTGTTGAACAACCGTCCTGATGTTAAAGCAGCAGAATATAAACTTTCAGCTGCGGGTGCGAATATTGGTGCTGCTAAAGCACGTTTATTCCCAACCATTAGCTTGACGGGTTCCGCGGGTTATGCGTCGACAGATTTAAGTGATTTGTTTAAATCTGGCTCATTCGTATGGTCTTTAGGTCCTAGCCTTGATATTCCACTATGGGATTGGGGTACTCGTAAAGCGAACATTAAAATTTCAGAAACAGATCAACAAATTGCGTTGTCTGATTATGAAAAATCTGTTCAATCTGCTTTCCGTGAAGTGAATGATGCTTTAGCGACACGTCAAAATATTGGTGATCGTCTATCTGCACAGAAACGTTTAGTTGATGCGACCAATACGACCTATAAACTTTCAAATGCCCGTTTCCGTGCCGGTATTGACAGTTTCTTATCGGTATTAGATGCGCAACGTACTTCATATTCTGCTGAACAAGGTTTGTTACTTTTAGAACAAGCCAATTTAAACAATCAAATTGAAGTGTATAAAACCTTAGGTGGTGGTCTGAAAGCCAATACTTCAGATCAAATTGCACAGCCTGCTTCTTCGTCTGAATTGAAATATCATCCAAACGATAAAAAGTAAGTAAAATCAAATTGATCATAAAAGCTCACTTCGGTGGGCTTTTTTTATTGCATTTTGGAGCAGAATTTTCTATGTTGGAAACAAATCATCATTATTGAATATTGAAAAACAATGAAATTAAGCAATTTGGAAACTGTTCCTGCCCACAATATTAAGCAACAACTTGATGTGGTTTACGGAAGTACTGTTCGAAGCAAGCATGTCGGTCGTGATTTGATGGCTGGTTTAAAGAATATTGTGGGCGGTGAATTGAAAGGCTATACCGAATTATTAGAAGAATCGCGCCAAGAAGCCATGAATCGAATGATTGAAAAAGCACAAGCTTTGGGTGCCAATGCTATTGTGGGGATTCGTTTTTCCACCTCAAATATTGCACAAGGGGCATCAGAACTTTTTGTTTATGGTACAGCAGTAATTGTTGAGCCAAAGCAAACACAACTTCCCGACCCATTTTCAAATTAGGCAACGTAAATGGATGGTTTAATTTTTAAAATCGGATTAACACTGGTTCTATTTTTTATTGGATGGGGCTTCGGGCGATTCATTGAACAAAAGCATCTAAAGGAATTGGCGGAAAAAGAACAACGCCTTGCGCATATTCGTATTGATACCAATAAGTTTCAGACTTCTGAACGCCAAGGGCAATTGATCAGTAGTAATGTGGTCATTTCTCATGATTACTTTAAATACATCATTGCACAAATTCAGAATTTTTTTGGCGGACGTTTAACCACTTATGAAACTGTAGTTGATCGTGCACGGCGCGAAGCAATTGTACGTTTAAAACAACAAGCTGAGAATGTAGGATCAACCCATATTATGGGCTTACGTTTAAGTACAACCGAACTCGGCATGCAAGGCGGCATGGTTGAAGTGTTTGCTTATGGTACGGCAACGAAATAATTGTATGTGTTTAAACATCGATCATTCGTTTTGTTCTGTACAAAAATGAATGATCTTGATTTACTTCAGCCAGCCAGATCATGATAATCTCAGGATTGATTCAACTGTTATATCCTAGATTTGGTCGTAAAAAACTACAACTTTTTAATAATGCACATCGGCTTGGCTTAATGAAAAATTTAGCACTGCAACTTAGCATAGGATTGATCACCATGCTTCCATTGAGCATAAAAGCAGAATTAATTGTACTTGCCTCACCACAAAGCCATGATAAATATTATTCAAAAGTCATCGATGACATTTTTGATTTTCATGTCGATTATGCGAAAAAAATTATTCAACATGGTGACAATGTTGTTATTTTAACCGATCAACAACTTTATCCAGATTATGTCAAAGCTTTGGGAAAACAGCATGTTGCTATAGCGCCAATGCAAGATATTTGGATGCGTGATTTTAGTAGTGCTAATCCCAATCAATCTATTCTTTTTCGTTATACAGCAGCAGGACAAGGTGGAGGCAAAAAAGCTCAAGCCATTTCCGATGATGTTCAAGCAGACTTTAAAGCATATAGTCAAAAAGCAGGACTGCAATTTATCCAAACTCCATTACTGAACGATGGCGGTAATTGGGTTGAAGATGGTTATGGGAATGTGGTGATCAGCACTAAATTTTTATCTGATAATCATTTATCTGAAACTGCTGCACGGCAAAAACTAATTCAACTGACGGGTGCAAAACATATTGCATTTATTGAAGCAGATGAACAAGGTGGCTTAGAACATGCAGATGGAGTAGTCAGCTTTATCGAAAAAGAAACAGTTGTCATCAACTCATATCCAGAAGATCTTGACTATTCGAAACAACTCAAAGCAGATTTGCAACGAGGTATTCCCAATATCAAGATTCATGAGATTGTGACGCCTTATGATGGCAGCCAAATTTACGATGAAAAATTTGGTTCCGCTTGTGGCTTATATACCAATATGCTGGTAACTCCTGAACGGATTTATTTTCCACAATTTGGGATCAAACAGGATGCTGTTGCACTGCAACAGATTCGCCGACTGACCAAACGAACCGTTATTCCTGTTCAATCCGCTCAAGTCTGCAAAATGGGTGGTGGTGTTCGGTGTATGTCATGGCAGTTGAGAGGGAAAAATGCGGAATTGATGTCTAAATTTTTAATCAAAGCACCTTAACGCTTAACCAAGACTACAGACCATAAACCAAGATCTACCTTGTTGTTAATATTGATATTCATCTTTATAACTTTGAGGAATTTGATATTGATTGCCATCAAATTTTAATGTGAAACGTTGTTGGTTGAATTGATGATTCACCTCTTGGCATTCCTCAGCGACTATTTGCATCTGATAACGTTTAATTTTGCTATTGACCAGAATATCGGTATATTTTTTGGTTTGATTTTTCTGCATCACTAGCGTAGAAGTACGCTCTTCTGCATCCGCATTACAATCCATATCTGTTTCTGCACGATCTCGGGTGACAATCAAACTGTCCAAAATTTGCTTTTTATTTTTCAGATCATATAAATTTAAAAGTTGCATGGAAAATGGATTGGGCTGTGAATGCCCTGAATAATTCAATCTCAATCCCAATGCACGATTTGATTCAGTGACTTTATAATTTGCTGTATCCAACTCAATTGAATCCAAACTAATTGCATCAGAAACCATAGGTTCAGTAACACGATAATGATCTATAACCTTTAAGTTTTCAGGCTTAAACTTGATTAAATCCAAATAATATTCACCTTCTTCTGGACGATCTTTAACAGAAATCCACTGAGCATAAGCCATGATCATCGTTGAATCATCAACAGGGTCAGATTTACAGTGAATCAATGACTGTTCAGCCTTCGTAATTTTGGCTTGTTTCAAGACCTTGTTGACCACTTGATGATCATCACACAGACCAGCATAAGCAGCGCCACTTAAAACAAAAGATAAGCCACTTATTTTAAATATAATTTTTATAATTTTTTGCATGCGTATCTCATATAACATAAGTGTATGGACAGATATTTATAGATAGATCAATTGCTACTAGATGTATTTAAATAAAGTAGCTTCAATTACTTCACTTTCATCTTGCGGATCATCTTATACAAAGTTGTAGGAGACAAACGTGATACCCACACCCCCAACTTTTCTTTAGCTCCACCGACTACAATATACTCTTGACCATTTAAAAGCGCTGAAACAGTTTGCTTTGCAAAATCATCAGCTTCCAAGCCATTTTCAATTGCTTCATCTTGATGTGCTTGTGGCTTACCTGCCCCATTTAAAGCATTAAATGAAACGTTGGTTTTCACAAAACCAGGGAAAATCACCGAAACTTTTACCCCATCCTGCGCCACTTCAGCCCGTAGACTGTTTGCCCACATATGAATAGCCGCCTTTGCCGCGGAGTATGTTGCACGATATTGTGTTCCTAACAACCCAGCAACACTTGAGATATAAGCAATTCGTCCTGATTTTTGAGCAATAAATGTAGGTAATACCAGTTTAGTCAAAAAAACTTGTGAAAAATAATCAATTTCCATGATTGCACGTTCGGTCTGCATACTGGTTTCTGCAATCAATGCTCTTTGACTTAAACCGGCATTATTGATCAACAAATCTATACGCCCTTTTTGATCAAGGACCTGTTCATAGGCATGACGAACTTGTGCTTCATCAGTAATATCCATTGCTACGGAAAGATGATGATCAGGGTGAAGCAAACTCACACGAACTTTTTCCAGCTCTTCCAAACGTCTTGCACTTAAGATCACCTGCGCACCCTGCAATGCACATTCCGCAGCTAAAGCTTTACCAATACCTGATGATGCACCCGTAATCCAAACCACCTTTCCATCTAAACTTTCCATGTAAATACGCTCTTGAATAGGACAAATAAATATTAGACCACGAGGCAGGTCAAATCAATCAGACATCTTTATTTAGACTTTAAGCCTCAACTAAAAACTTACTAAAATGTTTCGCATAATGTTGAGCTTTTTCAGGGTGACTTGGATTATATTCCTCACCCACTTTTTCTAAGCGCTTATACCCCGTACTGGTGATCATATTGATTACTCCATTTAAAGTCTTATCAACGACAAAATTAAATTTTAACAATGTCTTAGGATCACGGATAAACTCAGATACGCCCAGATCAATAATTTTAACTAAATTTTTTAAGGTTGCTGGTAAAGCATGCGTGTCACCAGCAATCACTTTCTGGATGTTACTGCTCGCTTCTTCTCCAAGATGGCGATCTAATTGGTAATACATCACCACCTCACTTGCCTCTGAATCCTCAAATTTTTTAAGAATATGATTTGCTACTGGTTTTAAACGATCATTACTAAAAAAGGAAATCGACCAAGGCATATATTTTTTAAAAGCTCCTTCGATTTGAGAAAAAATTTGTTCAGCCTCTTTCAGCTTTTTTTGACCAGTTGCATCTAATGTTGGGTTATTACGCTGTTCTTCGAGTAAAGCTCCAAAAACTTGATCTAATACTTGGCAAGACATCTCCGTAAACACATTGCCCAATTGTTTTGCCAAATCCCGCTTTTCCCCATTATTTAAACTTTGAGTAATACTTTTCAACTCTTGATAAGTGTGTTGTTTGATTAATAAATCAATTTTATATTGCATTGCACTATGCCCTGTTGTTGTTTTATCCGACTAGACTTGATCTTAACAAAACCATATAAATGTTGCATTGTCTTTAAATACTCTCATCAACATCGCAACTCGATAAAATAATGTCAATAAATCAATAATCTAAAAAAACTATTTGTAAATGTGACCAAGTTAAAATCTTTTATTTTCCAACATTTGTCATATTTTTTAGCAAAAAATTCAATCAAAACTAAGATTATTCATATTTAATTTATTCAACGTAAATACTCCACAACAGGATTCAACATTCCTGAAGAATATTTGCTACAATGAATGCAATTTTTTACTTACTTTTGATCTGTTTTTACTATGACTGATTCAGCGCAAAACATTGCTACGACCTACGATCCTACCGAGATCGAGAAAAAATGGTACAAGACTTGGGAAGAGAAAGGTTATTTCCAACCTTCTCGTAAAGGCGACTCATTCTGCATCATGATTCCGCCACCGAACGTCACAGGTAGCTTGCACATGGGTCATGGTTTTAACAATGCCATCATGGATGCTTTGACACGTTATAACCGTATGTCTGGTAAAAATACCCTTTGGCAACCAGGTACCGACCATGCAGGTATTGCGACGCAGATGGTGGTTGAACGTCAATTGGCTGCCCAAGACATCAGCCGTCATGACCTTGGTCGTGAGAAATTCATTGATAAAATCTGGGAATGGAAAGAACAATCTGGCGGAACAATTACCCGTCAAATTCGCCGTCTTGGTTCATCTGTAGACTGGTCACGTGAACGCTTTACCATGGATGATGGTCTTTCAAATGCAGTTAAAGAAGTATTTGTAAAACTGCATGAGCAAGGCTTGATTTATCGCGGAAAACGCCTTGTTAACTGGGATCCAAAACTACAAACTGCGCTTTCTGATTTAGAGGTTGAATCTGATAAGGAAGAACAAGGTTCATTGTGGCACTTCAAATATTTCTTTGAAGATCAATCACTACGAACTCACGATGGTAAAAATTACATCGTCGTTGCAACAACACGTCCAGAAACTTTACTTGGTGATACTGCCGTTGCTGTTGCACCAGATGATGAACGTTATGCGCATCTTGTCGGTAAAAATATCATTTTACCGATCACAGGTCGTGCGGTTGCGATTGTTAAAGATGAATATGTGGACAAAGAATTCGGTACAGGCTGTGTAAAAATCACCCCTGCACACGACTTCAATGACTATGAAGTGGGTAAACGCTGTGAACTCGCAATCATCAATATTTTCAACAAAAATGCCGAAATTTTGGCTGAGTTTGAATATATTGCCAAAGCAGGTGAAGCGATTTCTAAAACGATTCCTGCACCAGCGGACTATGTTGGTTTAGAACGTTTTGCTGCGCGTAAAAAGTTAGTTGAGCAAGCTGAAGCGGAAGGTTGGTTAGAACAAATTCAGCCTTATACATTGAAGCCACCTCGTGGTGATCGTTCTGGCGTAATCATTGAACCTCTCTTAACTGACCAATGGTATGTAAAAATTGCACCTTTGGCAGAACCTGCAATCCAAGCAGTAAAAGATGGTGAAATCAAATTCGTTCCAGAGCAATACAGCAACATGTATATGGCTTGGATGAACAACATTCAGGACTGGTGTATTTCGCGTCAACTCTGGTGGGGTCACCGTATTCCTGCTTGGTATGATGCTGAAGGCAACATCTATGTTGGTCGTTCTGAAGAAGAAGTTCGTACGAAAAACAATATTGCGGCTGATGTTGAATTAAACCAAGATGAAGATGTACTCGACACATGGTTCTCTTCAGGTCTTTGGACATTCTCAACATTGGGCTGGACCGGCGATGAAGCGAAAGATAAAGAAAACTATTTCTTAAATACGTTCCATCCTACAGATGTTTTGGTCACAGGTTTTGACATCATTTTCTTCTGGGTTGCCCGAATGATCATGATGACCATGCACTTCATGAAAAATGAAGATGGTACACCACAAGTTCCATTTAAAACTGTGTATGTTCACGGTTTGGTGCGTGATGGTGAAGGTCAAAAAATGTCTAAATCTAAGGGGAACGTACTTGATCCTTTAGATTTGATTGATGGTGTAGATCTTGAAACTTTAGTACAAAAACGTACAACAGGTTTAATGAATCCTAAACAAGCTGCCAAGATCGAAAAATCAACTCGTAAAGAATTCCCAGAAGGTATCCAAGCT
The DNA here is from genome assembly GCF_019702905.1 of Acinetobacter sp. Tol 5. Lineage (NCBI taxonomy): Bacteria > Pseudomonadati > Pseudomonadota > Gammaproteobacteria > Moraxellales > Moraxellaceae > Acinetobacter > Acinetobacter sp. Tol 5. Next base: position 3,545,805 of record NZ_AP024708.1, read on the forward strand.
TACGGTACAGATGCGGTTCGTTTCACATTCTGTGCACTTGCCAATACGGGTCGTGATATCAAGTTCGATATGAAACGTGTTGAGGGCTACCGTAACTTTGCCAACAAAATCTGGAACGCAACACGTTTCGTGATGATGAACTGTGAACAACAGCCGATTGGTCAGGAAGTCCGTCAAGATCTTTGGGAACTTCCTGAACAGTGGATTGTCAGCCGTTTACAAAAAGCAGAAGCTGCTGTTCAACAAGCATTTGCGACCTATCGTTTAGATTTGGCTGCACAAGCGATTTATGAGTTCATCTGGAATGAATACTGTGACTGGTATGTAGAACTGACTAAGCCTGTTCTGAATGATGAAAATGTATCGACTGAGCGTAAAGCTGAAGTTCGCCGTGTTCTTCTTTCGGTAATGGAAGCATCTTTGCGTCTTGCGCATCCAATCATGCCATTCTTGACTGAAGAAATCTGGCAAACACTTGCACCAATGATTGGTCTCCAAGGCGAAACCATCATGTTGGCACAATATCCTGTACCAAATCCTGAACTTATCAACGAACAGGCTGAAGCAGACATGCTTGGATTACAAGGTTTGATTGGTGCGGTACGTAATATCCGTGGTGAAATGGGCTTAGGTAATGCCCGTTTATTGCCAGTATTGTTGCAAAACACAACAGATGCCGAAAAAGCGCAGATTGCACGTATTGAACCATTGTTTAAAGCATTGGCTAAAGTTGAAAGTATTACTTTCCTAACAGATGCTGAACAACCGCCATTGTCATCGTCCTCTGTTGTGGGTCGTATTTCTGTATTTGTTCCAATGAAAGGTTTGATTGATCCTAAAGCTGAACTTGGGCGTTTGCAAAAAGACTTGGATAAAGTGCAAAAGCAACATGATCAGATTGCATCTAAACTTGCCAATGAAGGTTTTGTGGCGAAAGCGCCTGCAGCAGTTGTTGAAGGTGAAAAAGCCAAACTCACTGAGTTTGCTGATCAATTGGTGAAAATCAAAGCCAATATGGAACAAATTGCGGCGCTTTAATTTAAACTTGTAATTTTATCTTAGAAGAAGGAAGCTTAATTAAGCTTCCTTCTTTTTTGAGTAGAATAATCATGGTTATTCAAAAATTAAAACAACATTTCATCAATCAAAATTTACGTATCAATCAGCCGGCGACACTGTTAAAAATAATAAAATTCGAACAAAAATACGAGGTTAAACTTCCACAAATTTTTAAAGAATATTTTATTCAATGGTACAGGTGAAGCCAATTTTGGTGATGAGGGCTATTCGTTCTTTTCTTTAACTGAATTTAAACCGACAAAAGACCTAAAAGGTCTTGAAAACTTTCCTCATGCCAATTGTTTTGTATTTTCAGAATTCTTACTCTGGATAACTACTTATGCCGTCAAATTAGATGAATATGGCAATGAATTAGGCATTTATGAAATCTGTAACACGCACAATAAGGTTTGTAATCATTTTGAAGAATTTATTTTACTCATAATGAATAGTGATTTAGCAACACTTGATCAATGATGTTTTTTTAACCAAAATTTAACAATTTCATATCCATTTAACTTAAAGATCAATTCGCAAAATAAAACGAATTGATACACTCTAATTTTTTCAAGAATTACCCTCACCCTAGCCCTGTCCCATAGGGAGAGGGGAACTTTGATTACTAATTGAATAGTTATTTGATACCCAATACTGGCTAAGATCAGGTTTCTCTCACCTCCAAAGAGAGGGCTAAAGAGAAATAACTAAAAAATATCTGCATAAATTCCAACACCTCAATCTTCCCCAAAATGTGAAAAGAACACGCTTTAAGAATTTAATATTTATTTGATACGCAATAGAGTTCCCTCTCCTTTCAGGAGAGGGTTAGGGAGAGGTGTCTTTCAATTCAATACAGATATTCAAAAAATCCTCCAATATCACCTCACTCCGATTCAATACATCATCATTCCAATAACGAATAACTTTAAGTCCCAAAGCCTCTAAAAACTGAGTTCTTCCATTATCACAAGCTACTCCCACATCGGTATTATGCTGACCACCATCCAACTCAACCACTAAGCTCAATTCATGACAATAAAAATCGACGATATAAGGCTCAATCACATGTTGACGACGAAACTTTAAATTCATAAATCGTTGAGCTCGTAAAATTTGCCACATGAGATGTTCAGCATCTGTGGCATCGTGTCGCATAGATTTAGCGTATTCTAATAATTTTGGGTTTAGCTTCAATTTATTTTCCCTCTTCCTAGCCCTCTCCCACAGGGAGAGGATAATTTCATTGCTAATTAGATAATTATTCTATACACAATGGAGATCCCTCTCCTTTTAGGAGAGGGTGGAAGTATGCTCTTTCAATATCATTCCAAGAATGTATCACAGCAAAGTCACTACTCTTTCAGTTGATCCAAAGCTGTCCCCTGCACAGGATTTCTTTTCCAATAATAAGGTTGAAAAAAACGAAGCAACAAACGCCACGGTGTCATCCAGACAATACGTGCATTGCGCTTATTATTTTGGCTTATACGTTTTGCCAAATAACCACACACTTGCTCAGGTGGGTCGATCACAAACATAAATAGCCATTTCATTTTGTGCCAGTTTTTAACTTCGCCTTGCTGCCAAGAAGAAATCAACAAATCTGTTGCCACCATTCCAGGGCTTAAGGTACCAATCAAAATATTGCTTTGTTTGGCTTCTTTATTTAATGCATGATTTAGATAGGCAACTGCCCGCTTACTGGTTGCATAAGGCGTCATTCCTGCGCTCCATTCGCCACGGCTGCCCCAACCTTCCATATTAAAAGTTTGCCCAAAACCTTGTTGAGTCATACCTTTTAACGCCACTTGAGAACCCAGCATCGTACCAAGTATATTGGTTTTAATCACATTTTCTATGTCAGTATGAGTAATGTCTGTAAAGGCTCTTGCTGCATTACACGTACCAGCATTATTGATCCAGACATTGACCTGACCAAATTTTAAAATTGTTTCATCCCATAATTTTTGGAGATCTTCATACTGAGCCACATCACAACAGACGCCACAAATTCGCTGAGCTGAATAACGTCCCCCTAAATCAGCAACTACTTGATTGAGTTGAGTACTATTCCGTGCTGAAATCATGACTGACCAGCCCAGCTTTAAAAAAGCTTCCGCTAAGCCTAAACCAATTCCACGAGTTCCACCGGTAATCACGATAGATAAAATTTGATCAGAATTTGAAACAATCAAAATATTCTCCACTGACCTGTTCAACTAAGCTAAGTAAATGTGAATTAACAACCATACAATCTAAGCTCAATTTAGGACATTTGACCTCACAAAAGCAATTTTTAAGATAGAATATGAGGTATCGAAAATAAATAAATTACTTAAATCACATGAATCATCATTTTTTCTTGGAACTTTACTCTTTTTTCTTGTTGGGTGTCATGAAAAGCCTGCCACGTCAATAGAAGATAAAGCAACTGGTCAATAATATCTTTTCCGCAATAAGGATTTTAATTCCGCTCTATCACTAAAAATTTCTAAAGCACGCTCTGCTCTTTCAAGATTTTTTTTGATGATCAATACATCTTTATCAAATTTTTTATATAAATCTTTTACTTTAATCCTACCTAGTGAATGCATATCGATATGGTCATTCCAATCGAAAGAGTAAATAATATCATCAATTTTAGACTGAAGTTCTTCAGCTTGTTCTTCCAAGTTAATATTGTAAAACTCTAATTGTTCTTTAGCTAAATTATTAACTTTTTCTACACTTGCGGTAAACTCAATTTGATATTTGAGTAAAGCAAATAGATCCTTGTTTTCATAAGCTTGATTAACACGCTGTAATATTTCCGTTTTCTCAATTTTTCTCTCTTCATTCTGCTCGCGATCAGGATGAATCAAAGACGCAATTTTCAAATAAATATTTTTAAATGACTGGTTAGCTTTTTGTTTAGCCAATGCTCTTTTCTCAGCTAATTTCTTTTGCTTATCCTTTTCGTTTTTCAATTTTCTTTCATAATCATCTCTATCCGTTTTATTTAATTGCTTTAAAAACTCTTGCTCACGATCTTTTTCCATTTTTTCATGCAATTTTTCTATAAAATCATCATGATCATATAAATTAAATTCAAAATCAAAGTAATCAGACTCAACACCTAATTTGCTTGCCATCATTTCAATGAAAGCACGTTTATTAATTTCGTCTAGCCGCTCGGCTGTCAATTCTTCTTGGTCTACTATATTCATTTCCTCGAGCTGATGTTCTTTTATATCCGCTTTAAAAAATTCATCTTCAGATATTTCATAGCTAGATAATATCTTTTCAACCAACTCAAATTGCTTTTCAGAAAGTGTATCCACAATCATCAATTGACTAGCAACGGACTCAATCAAATCATCTAATCTCAAAGCTTGGGTTTTAGCCCATTTTGTTTCTAGTTTATGTTTCCACAATATTTCCAATTGTTGGAACATTATTTGGTGTAATTCAGCATATTTAGGGAGAATCTCACCACTGGCACGTTTTTGTATATCATTTTGTGCATGCTCCCATTCACTTAGCAACACTTTAAGCTGTTCGACTTTTTTAATAAGACGATTAAATTTTTTTTGCTTTGGAGAAAGATTCTCAGAATTCTGTTTCAAAAGAACATCTAATTTTAAGCTCATGGGTCAATATAAATAGGAAAATCGACTTGAACTATAATATTTCTTATCTATTAGGGGAAGTTTATTTTAATAAATTAAAATAGAATCAACAACATATCAACCAAAAATTATGATAAGTTTTGACTTTAACCTATCTTTATTCAGAACGTAAGAAAATAAACTGTCTCCGATATAGTTGATACGGTTCAAAGCTTAGGAAATAAACATATTCAAATTATATAGTAGCTTCCTAAACCTTATAGGAAGATAATCCTCTTTATTCTTCATCGGCAAAAATCGCATTTGCACCAATTACTTTAGAAATTTTAAGTTTATTTTGTTCTTGCAAAATATAGATTTTTTGTTTGATTGAATCACTGGTGAAGCTTCCATTTAGGTTTAATACAATAGGGGCTTCACTCAATGAACCTTTGCCACGATACTCTTGATTGATATTATTGGTCGTAGCTTGATTCACAATCACAAAATAACCTGTAATACCTTGTGCTTGACCACATGCCAAGCTCTGTGGTGCCCAATCACCAAATTGAATAACAGAGTTAAAATGATAACCTTTATGTTCTAAGAAGTTTTTCTGTTGTGGCGTGGTGATTGGGAAGTTCAAAACTTTCTGTTGTTCTTTCCAGTTGATCAGCAATTGACTGGATGAACAAGAGTCCCGTATCTGCCCCGCACTTCCTGATTCTGCTCCATCTATTGAATCATCACATTGTGAAATGACTTGAAATGTGGCATCACCACAGTTCAGTACTTTAGAACGATAAGTTTTATATTGGGTAGTTTGAGCAAAAAGTGAATGAGATAAAAAGCTGATTACAAAGCAACAGGTTATGGTTTTAAAATAATAACTACAAAAATGAGAAATCATGCTTTTTATATTGATCATTAACATTCTTTAATTCTATATCAAATATTTACTTACAACTCTGAAAAATATCACTAAACCCTCCTAAGCACATGAAATTATTAATGATAAAAATTAAACTGAGTGTTGAAATTATTTTCAGCCTATCTTAATCCTGTCATTACATAACAAAAGCTTGATTAAAATACATATTTTAAAAATAATGATAACCAAATCACAAAACAATTAGGTAAAACGATGAAAGATATCATAATTTTTATTTCAAGCATGCTGTCCATATTGTTGGCTCAAATGAGTCACGCCACACTTCCCAAAATACCTGAAGAAACCCAAATAGAGATTTTTAAAAGTGCAAAATTTAAAAAAACCAATCTAGGTTGGGAAAGCCGTTGTAGTTTAGGCAATATTTCATATTATGGTGATCTGAATAAAGATGGTCGCCCTGATGCAATTGTGGTAGATGGTGGTATTGGATGCTATGCCGATACAGGGATTGGATTTTATATTGTCACTCAACAAACTGATCGGAAATGGGTTCGAATTTTTAATAGTCGCGGTCAACCTGAATTTCTTTCAACTTTAGGCAGACATGGTTGGCCAGATATTGCCATCAATGATGGATCAAAATGTTTTAACGTGTATAAATGGAACGGACAAAAATTTGAAAAGGATCGTTTGGAATACAAAAACAAAGCATGTTCAAGCCCTACAGTGCAAAAGTAAGACTCTTTTTTGAATTTCATTGATACAACTGATCGGATTGTTTTTAAGTGCGAATTTTATTTTTAACACTCGACATTCAACCATAAAAATTAACTTAATAGATATCAATGCCTTAAAAATTAAGCTATGTTGTGTTATTGCTTCAACTTAGTGCAATAATTCCAATTTAGTGCAGGCTTTTGCTTTATATCGAGTCTTAATAATATTTTGAATTTTTTGATCTATTTTTTCATACAGTCAGATACTTCACGAATAGATTTGCTTGGTTATACTTGAACCAATTTGTGACATATAGCACCAAAAAGAATCGTATATGCAAAACGTTGATCTTCTCTTTCTTTTGCTTGGCGCAGTGCTTGTACTCGCTATGCATGCAGGATTTGCTTTTTTAGAATTGGGAACAGTTCGTCATAAAAATCAAGTCAACGCACTCAGTAAAATCATTACTGACTTTTCAATCTCAGCAATCGCCTATTTTTTTATTGGCTATTATATTGCTTATGGGCAGCATTTTTTCCATACAGGCACCACGCTATCCGCTGAACACGGCTACAATTTGATGCGTTGTTTTTTCTTGCTAACCTTTGCTGCTGCTATTCCTGCAATTGTTTCAGGTGGTATTGCAGAGCGTGCAAAAATGCGCTCTCAAGCCATTGCTACGCTTTTTATTGTCGCTTTGGTTTATCCCTTCTTTGAAGGCATTGCTTGGAATGGCAACCTTGGATTGCAAAAATGGTTAGCAGATACATTTGGTGCAGGATTTCATGATTTTGCTGGTTCAGTGGTTGTTCATGCTATGGGTGGATGGATTGCATTGGCAGCAGTTTTACTCCTCGGTGCACGCAATGGGCGTTATAAAAAAGATGGACGTGTCAGTGCACACCCACCATCTTCAATTCCCTTCCTAGCATTAGGTTCTTGGATCTTAATTGTTGGTTGGTTTGGCTTTAACGTGATGAGTGCTCAACGTGTTGATGCCATTTCAGGTTTAGTTGCGATTAATTCACTGATGGCGATGGTCGGCGGTACACTTTCTGCAAATTTCTTTGGCAAAGAAGATCCTGGCTTTTTACATAATGGTCCATTGGCTGGCTTAGTTGCAATCTGTGCTGGTTCAGATGTCGTTCATCCAATTGGTGCGCTGCTCATTGGTATCTGTGCAGGTTTTATTTTTGTCAAATTGTTCACTTATACACAAAACAAACTTAAAGTTGATGATGTTTTAGGGGTATGGCCTTTGCATGGGGTATGCGGTGCTTTTGGTGGCATTGCTGTTGGGCTATTCGGACAACAATGGTTGGGAGGAATCGGAGGCGTATCCATGATCTCACAAATCATTGGTACACTGCTTGCCATTTTGCTTGCGCTTGCAGGTGGATTTGCTGTCTATGGTATACTCAAAGTCACTATGGGTATTCGCCTATCACAAGAAGATGAATTTCGTGGAGCAGATTTATCCATACATAAAATTTCAGCAAACTCTGAGGATGCGATGTTTTAATATTTAACATTTTATTCTATTTTTCATTTTTAGCGGCTTTCACAGCCGCTTTTTTATATTTTATTTAAATGACAATAAATTAATCTCCATGCCCATTATTTATCATCAATATTTCATTATGATGGATTGCTATTTTATGAGACTTTTTACTGAAATAATAAGTAGAATGATAATCACTTAAAGTTGAATCATTTTTATTATGAACAGACATCAAACTCGTCAGTTCTTTTAATGAGTTGGTTAATTAAGTCTGATTTAAGTTTATTTTTTTCTAATAGCAAACGATTAAAATGATTCAACTGAGTGATCCTTTTCATGCCTTTTTTAGAGTCGCATAAATTCTTTTTAAAAAACAGTTTATTATTGGGAATACTATTTTTAATATTATTATTCATGTTCCCAGTTGGTGGTGCAATTGATATGCAGTTAATCCACCCTTGGATAGATTCTGCTGGAAATTTTCCATTAAAAAATAACTGGTTTTTAGTAGAAATCAATCACAAATTGATTAAACATTTGGTCATTGGTTTTTTTGTCATTATCCTACTCTCATGGATTGCTTCTTTTAAGTTTGATCAACTCAAAGCCTTTAAATGGCAACTTGGTTATTTATTTTGGGTCAGTGTTTTATCTACTGTTTTGATTGGATTATTAAAATCACACTCAGCACATGCATGTCCATGGTCGATGACTGAATCTACTGCATTTGGTTATGTTTGGGATTTTTCTGCAACCCAAGGTCATTGTTTTCCAGGTGGTCATGCAAGTACAGGTTTTTCACTACTCACAGGATTTTTTGTTTTTAGAAAATCGAATCCTAAAATCGCCTATTTTTTCTTATGTTTAGGGCTTGTTCTTGGCTTTATTACAGGTTGGGGACAAATGATGCGTGGAGCACATTTCCTTAGCCATAATCTTTGGACAGGTTGGATTATTTATACGTTTAATTTATTGGTCTATCGTATTTTCTATAATAAATTTATAGCTAGTTAAATAAACTATGCTACATTTGATTAAACCCAATATCTAAAGCCTCAAGAATAGTTTTCTGTTGTTGGCTAACAATATGTCTGACTTTTCTTTTTAGTATAGACCAAGCTTTTTCAATTGGATTGAGGTCTGGACTATAAGCAGGCAAATACATCAGCCTAGCATTGTACTGGCGAGCCAATTCCTCAATTTTTCGACCTTTGTGAATAGAAGCATTATCTAAAATTAGTAAATATTTTTGAGGCTGACCATTTTTATCTCTTGTTAGATCTTTGAGTAAATATTCAAGCCAGCCAGTAAAAGTATTGCGATCACATGAGCCCTTAAAAATTAGGGGAGCAATGAATTTAAACGTTGCACTTGATCGAACAGCACTGATTATATTTAGTCTACTTCCATGCCCACCTGTTCTTAATGCACGACAACGTTTTCCTTTCTCAGACCAACCATATTCAGCAACCTCATTGGTATTTATACCTGATTCATCAATGTATAAAATATACTCTTCACCATATTGCTGTTTCCATTGTGGCAGGAACCATTGGAATACTGCTCGTCCTATTTTGCAGGCTTGTCTGTAGAGAAAACTCTTTTTTTATAACTCCATCCCAGCTTTTTTAAAGCAAATAAGATATTGGCATAGCTGACGGAATAACCAAATCTTTGCTCAAATAATGGCACCAGATCTTTAGCCTGTGAAAATGATGTTGTTTCAACAAAGATTTTGAAAGCCTTTAGGTCTTTAATTTTATAGGGTCGACCTGCTTTTTCGGGATGTGGTCTATTCGCATTTCCTTGGAGATGTTCGAGCTGAATCCAGAGATCTAAAGTCGTTCTTGCAATCTTAAAAACAGTACATGTTTTAGACTTATTCTGGCATTCTTTGTAGTAGTCTAGAGCTTTGTATCGAAGATCATTGGAGTATGGCTTAGGCATAACAGCAGTCAGTAAGGTTTTTTATAGTGTAGCAAACTTTATATATTTAGCTATAGAACCGCTATCCAATAACAACTTTTCGTTATAGGTTTAAGGTCGCAGGATGACTCTTTGGCTGTTCTAAATCATCATAAATTTGAGTCTTTATACATTATAGTCAATCTGTTAAAACGCATTGAGTAAAATATAATTTTTCTTAATCAATAAAATCAATGTGATAAAAATATTATTGAAAGATTTTAAACTTTCATTTTCACACTTTACAGCTAAAGTTTAAATAAATTTGCGTAGGTGATGCTTCACTTTTCTCAACCATTTTTTGTTCAACGGCATTCTTGCGCTGCAAACAAAACAGTACTTTGTTTTGTTCACGCTCCTTATTCAACATAGCAACATCTATATCACCATTATAGAAAGACCGTCTATAACTCAACAATATAAAATAGAGACTCCCTAAGGTTTCTAGTAATTTGTATAAAAACCATAAAGTTCATTAGATACGATCATTTTAATTAATGAACGAGATCAAATGAATAATTCAAAAGGCTGAGATTTTACAAAATTTAAATATTAAATTATTAAACTAATCTTAATTTTTACAATTTAATATATTTTGATTATACTCAAAACAATTTAGTAATGTTATGCGTGTAAATATGAGTAATTTTTCTAAATTTCTCCGTAATACCCTTAAAGCTCAAGACTCAAATATCCAACCTTATCAATTGGATAACAGCAAAGTGTGGCTTAAAAAAGCTTCAGAACGACACTCTGCATGGATTTATATGCCATTAAAATGGGTTGCACACATTCTTAATATTGAAGCTTTAACTCCAATTCCTAACTATGGTGGAAGTAAGTCAATTTATTGTGAAGTTCATCGTCTCACTGAGTTACAGTCATTAGGTATTCCCACACCTCAGATTTTAGCGAATTGCTCTCAAGGTCTATTGATTGAAGACGCTGGTGATCAGGTCATGCAACTTGACCAAGCATTGATTAGAATGGAGGGCAATACAGCGAAAAAATTAGAATTCTTTCGTGAAGCAATTTCAGCAATTCAAGCAGTTCACCAGAAAGGAAGTTATCTCAGCGAAGCTTTTGCGCGCAATATTTTAGTCAATCACCACAAAGAATTTACTTTTATCGACTTTGAAACAGACCCAGGCGAAATGCTAGATCTAGAAACTTGCCAAATTCGTGATTGGTTATGTTTTATTTTTTCAACAGCATTCCGTTTCAATGATGATGAAATTGCACAAGCGTGTGATATTTTTATTGCTGAAATCTACCCATGCAAATCGAAATATAATGAAATCTGTCGAATTGGGAACAAACTCAATTGGGTTGCAAATTTTAGTTTAGAAAAATTAGGGAGTGATGGGCGAAGAATGCATAAATGCCTGACATTTTTCCAGTATATGAAAAAGAATGAACCACTTCCTTTGATTTAAAAGGACATGGTTCATTTATTGAGGAATTTGAGATTATTCGATAGGTTTAATATTGAGTTGAACAGGTACTTTAACCAAAACACTTAAACCGCCTAATTCCTCGCTGCGAGAAAGTAATAGCTCGCCACCCAAATGCTGTATGGCTTTATCTACGATCGACAAACCTAAACCACTTCCCACCTCTAAGTGATGATGCACACGATAAAAACGTTTTAACACTTTATCATACATCTCTGTATCTATGCCTGGACCACTGTCTTCAATTAAAACATAAGCAAAATCATGGATATCAGCAAAGACTGAAATATTAATCATTCCTGAGACAGGTGTATATTTAATTGCATTATCAATTAAATTAAAAATAATTGAATGAAGGCTATGTTCGACACTTTTTAACACAACAGTTTCATTACGTATAAAACCCAAATCAATATCTTTTTCCATCGCTAGATTCATCAATTGCTCGACGCAATTGAGTGCAACATCATTCAGTTTAAATTGTGTGACCTGCACTTCATGATTCAGCGAAGCGTCTTGTTTCGCCAAAGCAAGTAACTGCGTCACTAAATGCTGCATACGTGCTAAACCTTTACTGAGGTTTTTTAGATTTTCCTCTTCAGGAAATTGGCTCATTAAAATTTTAGTTTGTAAATTCAATGCTGTTATGGGAGTTCGCAGTTCATGCGCAGCATCTGCTACAAATTGCCGCTGCTCTTGTTGTGCTTCAGAAATCCGCTCAAATAAATGATTCATTTCCTGAATGGTAGGCAATAATTCTTCTGGATAATGTGCATTTTGAATCGCCACCAACGAGTTAGAATCACGCTTTGCCAATTCAGATTTAAAGTCCTCTAAAGGCTTTAAGCTGCGGCGAATAATATAGACCAAGCCCAATAAAGCAAATGGAATAATCAACAAATAAGGCAAAAACATGCTTCCTGCAAGTTCTAAAGCCAAATGCTCTCTGACTTTTTCCTGTTGACTAATTTGAATCTGAAAGTTCGCTGTCGGTAAAATATAGGTAATCCATGTCCCATTTGCGGTCTCTTGACTATAAAACCCAGCTTTCTGCTTAGGCTCAATAATCACATGATGAGGGGTGTTTGGAACCTGTTGAGGGTTTGCATAAGACCACACATCTATAAATAGATCCTCCTCATGATAGCGCTTATGCTCATCAAAATGGCTTTGAATAGGTCGAGGGTTAAGTTCAACCCGCTCCGCCAAATAAACCATTTGTGCATCAAGAATTTCATTAATTTCTTCTAAAGAAATTTTATAAGCTGAAAAAATTAATACGCAGCCCAATAAAATACTAAAGATAGAGGTATAACGAATTAAACGCTTTCTTAGAGAAAATGCAGTTCCCATATTATTCTGCTTTATGTGCTTGCCCCAAACGATAGCCTAAACCACGAATTGTACGAATAATATCTTTACCTAATTTTGAACGGATGTGATGAACATAAACTTCAATCGTATTGCTGTTGATTTCACTATCAAAAGCATACAATTTATCTTCTAAATTTGCTTTAGAAAATATTTTATTGGGATGCGTCATCAGTGGAATCAAAATTGCCCATTCTCGATTAGACAGCTCAACTGGTTCACCTTTCAATGTTGCGATATGTTGTTCAACATCTAAAACAATCTCACCATTCTTTAACAGATTCGATGACTGCCCCATCACCTCTTTTGTAGCATCTCCAGAACGGCGTAATAATGCATGAATACGCGCTACCAGCTCATCAAATTCATAAGGTTTAATCAAGTAATCATCTGCACCTTGGTTTAAACCATCAACACGATTTTGTAATTGATCACGTGCTGAAATAATCAGTACAGGTAAACCTGAACGTTGACGAATTTGCTTTAAAACTTGCATTCCGTCCATCATTGGTAAGCCTAAATCGAGTAAAACCAAATCAAATTGTTTTTCTGAGATGAGTTTTAAACCATCTAAGCCATTATTGACCCATTCAACATCAAAGCCTTGGTATTTCAACAATGTTTTCGATGATTCTGCGATCATAAAATCATCTTCTATCATTAAAATTTTGGTCATGCTCTATGTCCTTTCAATCAACTGTTCACTGCACATTGGTGCAACATATTGTTCTTTTGATCAATCACCTGAGTTTGAATATTCAATAAACTCAAAAGACTTGGAAATAAATTATCTTGACTCAATTTTGCTGCTTTTTGTTGAGTTAAACAATTAATTTGTTTTGCAGATGCAGCTTTCCAGTTCTCTGAAAACCACATGAACATCGGGACATGAGTCTGTTGAGTAGGCGCAATTGCATAAGGTGCGCCATGCAAATACATGCCACGCTCACCTGTAGACTCACCATGATCAGACAAATACCAGAAACCAGTTCGATAGTTGTCTTGCTGCTTTAAGCTTTCAATCACTTGATTCAAAATATGGTCAGTATAGACAATCGAATTATCATAAGTGTTGATTAATTCAGTTGAAGAGCACCCTTGAATCGCATTGCTTTCACAGGTTGGTTTAAATTTCTTAAATTCATTCGGCGCACGCTTGTAATAAGCTGGTCCATGACTGCCCATTTGGTGTAAAACAATCAAATGAGGCTGTTTGTCATCTTTAGGTAATTGCTTGAGATATACATTTAAACTATCAACCAAAATACCATCTAGACACTCACCACCTTGACACCATTTCTTTTCTAATTCTTGAGGAATAACAAACTTCTCAACACGATCACAGGTACCTTTACAGCCTGAATTATTATCAATCCAAGTCACCTTATACCCTGCACGTTGTGCAATATCCAATAATCCTTCTCGGTGACTCGCAAGTTGCTCATCATAATTTACACGTGGCATACCTGAAAACATACAAGGTACTGATACAGCTGTTGCAGTACCACATGAACTAACTTGAGAAAAATTAATAATATTCGCCTGCTTAGATAGTTCGGGATTGGTATTTTTAGCATAACCGTTTAACGCGAAACTTTCTGCGCGTGCTGTTTCACCCACCACCAAAACCATCAATTTGGGTTTATGCTGTAAAGCAATATCCTCAACGATATGTGCATCTTCACCATAACGAATCAAAGGCAAATTCTTTTTAGGTGCTTTTTTATGGAAATATGAAAGCGTTGAAGCCACTGTATTTTGAGGTGAAATCATACCTTTTAGATCACGATGCTCACGAAAAATAGCTGCATAATCGACATAGAATACAAATAATAATCCACCAATAACAGCTAAAGAACCCACAATATTAAGCCCTTTAAAAAGCACAATCTTGCTTATTTTTTCTGGTTTAATACGGATCCATAAAATCAAAAGAATAGGTAAAATAACAAAGCTAACGGTCCATGCAAAAAATTGAAAAGAGAGCAAGTCTGCAACTTCACCAGAATCAGTTTGTGCCATGTTCTGAATTTGATCAGGTGAAATTATCACACCCAATGAATTGACAAAATAGGCACTAAAACCACCAATAAATACCAGAATGATTGCAAAGAATTTTGCGGTCCATTTCCAATCTAAGAGCTGTAGTAATAGATTGTATAAAGCAATCAATACTAAAGCTGTAGCAATCAAAAAGAGCTGGGCTTTTATACCTTGATAAGGAGTAAGCGCTTGAACTTTGCCCAGAAAACCAAAGTTCAGGCATAGCCCTAACCAGACTGCAACAATAAAATTAAAGGCCGTGAGGGAAATGGAGACTTCTCGTTGTTTGATACGTTGTATTAAATTAGACATTACTGTAGCAATACTCTCTTCAATGACCTTAAGTTAAAAAATGAAGCTTAAATTGAACTTAAAAGCATTCTTTGAGTACCTAACAGCATTAATCTCAAATTTTAATCCCTTAAAATTTCTCATTATTTGAGAAATTCAAACTAGAATAAATATTTATAATGGTTGTTACATATTATTTTATAACCTAATAGATAATCAATTCTGCCCATTCAATTTGGATTGGCTCATTCTTCGGTGTCAAAAGAATGAGCCAATAAAAAAATCATACAGGAATTAATTTCTATACTTTTAAAATTGACAAAAAAGTAATTTTTGTCTTATCTAAATGTAATGTAAAATAATGACCTCTAAATCATAAATAAAATGCTATTGTTTAAGTTGATATTTAAATTCATTTTAAAATAAGAAAATTTAAAACAATAATCAATATCTTAATCGAGAATAATACTGTTTATCTAAATAATATTACTTTTCATACATATTTCTCATCCAATATATAATTGGAATTAAACAAAACATACCTACAAGTAAAATTAAACTTAAGAATTTTAAATACCCCAGTTGATCTCCAATCATTCCACTTA
Source organism: Acinetobacter sp. Tol 5 (assembly GCF_019702905.1). Lineage (NCBI taxonomy): Bacteria > Pseudomonadati > Pseudomonadota > Gammaproteobacteria > Moraxellales > Moraxellaceae > Acinetobacter > Acinetobacter sp. Tol 5. Next base: position 3,561,290 of record NZ_AP024708.1, read on the forward strand.
CTGTATATAGGACTCCACTGATGCTTGCCATGATTGAAACTTGAAAAGTAAAATCAGTTCCAGCATATTCGCTTCGGCTATACTGCATCACCAAGGTTAAAATCACCACCAATAACATTGCAGCAAACATGTCTTCTAAAGCATTAATCAGATAAATTATCCACGGCGCAACAGGAACGGCTTGTTCATATAAAACTGCCAACCAAACGAAACCTGCTAAACTGATTAATTTCAAGACAGAAAATAACAATAAGGCTTGATGACGTTTTATTTTCTTTAAAAACAATCCTGCCAACCCAGCGCCGCATAGTGCAGAAAATGCGCCCAGCATTGTAATGTAAATACCAATTTGAGAAAGGCTCAATTTCAAATCAACCAATAACGGTTTAGTGATTGGACCTGCAAATCCATCTGTAACTTTGATTGTGCAAAGTACAAAAAACCATGCTGTTAATTCTTTATTTTCAAAGAAATACCTTAAATAATCTCTAAACCATTCAAAGCGATCTATATTTGTTTGATGTGATGTCTTTTTGCTGGCAATACGTAGATGTTCAGGTTCTTGATAAAACCAAATTGGCAGTGTATTGCAAGCAACGATAGCGGCCAAAATAAGAAAAGTCATCTGCCAACTGAGCCAATCCATTGCCCATAAAATTGCTCCACCACCTACAATAAACCCTAGGCGAGAACCAATAACCTGAAACATATTACCAAAATGTTGCTGTTCTTCTTTTAATATTCTTACTGCCAAACCGTCAGTAGCAATATCTTGAGTTGCACCGATGCTATTCATACACAGCAATGCAATAAAAAACAGAAATAAAAACCGTGGTTCATTTAAAGATTGAATCGGTAAGAAAGATAAAATAACCAGAATGACAATGGTTAAAATCTGGGTGGGAATAATCCAACTACGATAATGCCCTGCTTGGTGATGTCCATAACGATCCACCAAAGGTGCCCATAAAATTTTAATTGCCCATGGTGCCATTAACAGTCCAAAACCACCAATATGAGCCAATGACACGCCTTGAGCACGTAAGATCACTGGCAACGCATGAGTCATAAATCCCACAGGTAAACCTTGAGCCCAGTATAAAGAGAATAACAATAAATAATGATATGGCATGCTAACTCGACTCAAGAATCATCAACATTGACTCACCTGCAATGATTGAACACTTTAAATTTGATATATTGCTTTAATTTGCAAATTTTGTAATATTTACATTTTGCGGATATCCAATGGATGGATGTCTATGTTGTATTAAGCAAAAAATGAATACCAATACAAGAGCAGTCACATAAAAATACGATGTCACAGAATTTTCCCAATATACCCGATCAAGTGCCCCAGCGTGGCAATGCCACCAGTCGCAATATATTTAAAAACCTTTACTTGGTTCAAGGCTGGGGTTTTGAGGGTGAGTTTCCGAACTTACCTAAAGCCGTGGTGTTTATTGCTCCCCATACATCAAACTATGATGGTTTATATGCCTTTCTTGCGATGTTAGGGATTGGTGTTAAAGTCACCATTTTTGGCAAAGACAGCCTGTTTAAAACACCATTGAAATCTCTTTTTGAGTGGATTGGTGTTATTCCCGTTCATCGCGACTCTCCACATGGGCTGACACAGCAAATTATCAAAGTGATTCAACAACAGGAAAAAATCTGGATTGCAATTGCGCCTGAGGGCACCCGAAAAAGAGCAGAAAAGATTAAAAGCGGTTTTTATCATATCGCCATGGGTGCGGATATTCCAATTGCTGTCTTTTCATTAGATTATGAGAAAAAACGTATTCATTGCTTAGGCACACTACAACCTACAGGTGACTATGACAAAGATTTAGATGATATTTTAGCGCGTTTTAAAGGAAACTTTTCACCTAAACGTCCGCATTTATTATCACTTCCTTTACAAAAACTATGGAAAAATGGCTAGAAAAAAAAGATGCAATCTGTTCAGATGTGCAGCATATATTTTTGACAAAAGTAATTCCCATGCGTGTTAAACAACTTGGTTTTATAGGCTTATTGGGTCTAGCCCTCGTTGGCTGTGACAAGACAGCAAAAACTCCAACCCAAACCACAGCAATTAAGGCTCGTGAACCTGTTATTGCCATTGCACTTGGCGGCGGCGGTGCAAAAGGTTTTGCTCATATTGGTGTACTTAAGGTTTTAGAATCTCATGGGATAAAGCCAAAAATTGTAACAGGCACCAGTGCAGGGAGCTTTGTTGGTAGCATCTATGCCAGTGGTAAAACCCCTTATCAAATGCAACAAATTGCCCAACAATTAAAAGAATCTGACTTACGTGATTTAACTTTAAATAGCCAAGGCATCGTGCTTGGTCAAAAACTACAAGATTATGTTAATCGCAATGTCGCCAATAAACCGATCGAACAGTTTCCGATTCGTTTTGCAGCTGTCGCAACTCGTTTAGACAACGGCAAGAAAGCAGAGTTTATTAAGGGCAATGCAGGTCAGGCTGTCCGTGCTTCTTGTAGTATTCCCAATGTATTTGTGCCAGCGACAATTGGAAACACCAAATATGTTGATGGGGGCTTAGTAAGTCCAATTCCAGTACAAACTGCGCGTGATATGGGCGCGGATATTGTCATCGCTGTTGATATTTCTGCTCGACCGAGTGGTAGTCAGCCAATGAATATGTGGGGATTATTAGATCAAACCATTAATATCATGGGGCAACAAAGTATCAACAATGAATTGGCTCAAGCCAATATTGTGATACAACCTAAAGTTGGGCATTTAGGAACACTTGACCTTAAATCAAGTAATCAGGCAATTTTAGAAGGTGAAAAAGCCGCACAGGGTAAAATTATTGCAATTCAGAATGCGATCTCAAACTTTAAAAAATCCCCTGCTGCTTTAAAACCTGCGCCACGAGCAAAGTTTTAACTGGATCATGAAATACTTCGCTTCATCCTAATTGAATATAAGAATAAATACGTTTTTATATGCAGTATTAAAATGATCTGCTACATTGGTAGAGATGATTCGTCATCTATACCAATGATAATCACCAGGGTAGATTATGGACTTTATTTTTGAACCGTGGCATTGGTTTGTACTTGGCATATTGCTGATCTTATCTGAACTTATTCTACCTGCATTTGCTGCCTTGTGGTTTGGTATCGCTGCAGTTGTGGTCAGTATTTTGTTTTGGCTGTTTCCAAGTATGAGCTTTGCCTTACAAGTCGTGTGTTGGATTATCTTATCCATCATCTGTACTGTCGCTTGGTTTAAATTCGTCAAACCACTTTCTATAGATAAAACCAAAGCTGGGCTTCCGCGTGAAGCAACGATTGGACAAACCGGTATGGTCATTCAAACTGGACTCAGTCATGATCAGATTCGCGTGCGCTTTCCGATGCCTGTTTTAGGTTCTGATGAATGGAACTGCCGTACCCTATCACCTGTACAAGTGGGTGACCGTGTACGTGTGACAGATATTTTAGGTAATGATTTAGTTGTACAGCTACATTCATCATCTCAATAATGAAGAATAAAGAGGAAAATTAAATGGGTTTTGGTTCTATTGTTGTTTTAGTCTTATTTGTATTCGTTGCTGTAACCATTTTTAAGGGGGTTCGTATTGTCCCTCAAGGTTACAAATGGATTGTACAACGTTTAGGTAAATATCATTCTACTTTAAGCCCTGGCTTAAACTTCGTCATCCCTTATGTCGATGAAGTTGCTTATAAAGTCACAACCAAAGATATCGTTTTAGATATCCCATCACAAGAAGTTATTACTCGTGATAATGCTGTTTTGGTGATGAATGCTGTTGCATATATCAACCTGACGACACCTGAGAAAGCAGTCTATGGTATTGAAAACTATACATGGGCAATTCAAAATCTTGTACAAACTTCACTCCGTTCAATCGTTGGTGAAATGGATTTAGATGATGCTTTGTCTTCGCGTGATCACATCAAAGCAAAATTAAAAGCAGCGATTTCAGATGATATTTCAGATTGGGGAATTACCCTCAAAACTGTAGAAATTCAGGATATTCAACCCTCTCATACCATGCAAGCTGCCATGGAGGCTCAAGCTGCTGCTGAACGTCAACGTCGAGCAACAGTGACTAAAGCAGATGGTGAAAAACAAGCTGCTATTTTAGAAGCAGATGGTCGTTTAGAAGCATCTCGTCGTGATGCAGAAGCACAAGTTGTTCTTGCTGAATCATCTCAACGTGCGATTGAAATGGTCACCTCTGCCGTTGGTGACAAAGAAGTTCCTGTTGCCTATCTACTTGGTGAGCAATATGTAAAAGCGATGCAAGATATGGCGAAATCTAATAATGCTAAAACAGTTGTGTTGCCAGCCGACATCATGAATACCATTCGTGGTGTTATGGGCAGAAACAATTAACCCCCCTCATCCCCCAAAGTCAAAATAGGTAATCTTAAGGTTACCTATTTTTTTGCCTTCGAAATTTAGCACTCTGTTTTAACGTATAAGAAATGATCAGCATTTTTTTGTAATTTGTGGTTAAATTTCACGTTATTTTAGATTCCACCTTGAATCTGAATCTTTCCACGTATATGGATATCGTATGAGCTCCCTTAACCCCACGTTAATTACCTTTCTATTTTATATAGTTGCAATGGTCATCATTGGCTTAGTCGCTTATCGCGCCACAACCAGTTTTGATGATTATATTTTAGGTGGACGTCGTTTAGGCAGTTTTGTTACTGCATTGTCTGCAGGTGCATCTGATATGAGCGGTTGGTTGCTAATGGGTTTACCTGGTGCAATTTATTTATCAGGTCTATCTGAAATCTGGATCGCCATTGGTTTAATCATGGGCGCTTGGCTGAACTGGTTACTGGTTGCAGGTCGTTTGCGTGTCCACACTGAGATTCAAAATAACTCACTTACACTTCCCGATTATTTTTCAAATCGCTTTAATGATCATAAAAAGATTTTAAGGGTTGTGTCTGCTGTTGTGATTCTTATTTTCTTTGCCATCTATTGTGCTTCTGGCATGGTGGCAGGTGCGCGTTTATTCGAAAGCATGTTCAACATGTCTTACAGTACGGCACTTTGGATCAGTGCCATTGCGACAATCAGTTACGTATTTATTGGCGGATTTCTTGCTGTCAGTTGGACAGATACCATTCAAGCAGGATTGATGATTTTTGCATTATTACTGACCCCGATTGTCGCCATACTCAGTTTAGGTGACATGACTACAGTAAATGCAGCATTAGATGCAGCACGCCCTCAAGCCTATAGTTTATTTGCAGATTTGAGTGGTATTGCTGTCATCTCACTTTTGGCATGGGGCTTAGGCTATTTTGGGCAACCTCATATTTTGGTTCGCTTTATGGCAGCAGATTCGGTGAAATCAATCCCAAATGCACGTCGTATTGGTATGACTTGGATGACACTTTGTCTAGGCGGTGCAGTTGCTGCCGGTTTCTTTGGGATTGCCTACTTCCAAATGCATCCTGAATTAGCGGCAACGGTCAATGCCAATCCTGAAACGGTATTTATGGAATTAACTAAAATTCTATTTAACCCATGGATTGCAGGTATCGTTTTAGCGGCTATTCTTGCTGCTGTCATGAGTACCCTGAGTTGCCAGTTATTGGTGTGTTCAAGCACTTTGACAGAAGATTTTTACAAAGCATTTATTCGTAAGACTGCATCTCAAAAAGAACTGGTCTGGGTAGGTCGTTTAATGGTTTTACTGATTGCTGTTCTTGCTATTGTTCTTGCCAGTAATCCTGAGGCGAAGGTTTTAGGATTAGTCGCTTATGCTTGGGCTGGTTTTGGTGCTGCATTTGGTCCATTGATTATTCTTTCTGTTTTCTGGAAACGGATGACTTTATCTGGCGCTCTTACAGGTATGATTGTGGGTGCGCTTGTAGTGATCCTTTGGAAAAATATTCCAGTATTTGCAACAACTGGTATTTATGAAATTATTCCAGGCTTTATTTGTTCTTTTATCACCATTATTTTATTTAGCTTGATCAGCAAAGCACCTTCAACAGATATGATTGAACGTTTTGAAAAAGCGGATGCAATTTACAAAGAATCTGTTTAAGCCTATTGCCCCCCCTTTTCATAAAGGGGGAATTTTAATGCTTTATATGCGCTGAATTATCACGACTATAGTATTGATGGATCTTGTTCTTTAAATATTTCCGTTAGCTTTTTCGAGCCAGCAGGAATTGTGAAATTTGGTTGAGCTCTTTGGCATCTTCTCCAAAATAAGCGAGTGCTTTAAATGCTTGATCATGTAATTGTTGCGCATAAATTTGAGCATTTTCCAAACCCATTAACGCAGGATAAGTTGATTTATCCACTTGCTCATCTTTGCCTGCCGTTTTTCCTAAAGATTCAGTATCCGAAATAACGTCTAAGATATCGTCTTGTACTTGAAAGGCTAAACCGATCGCTTGACCATACTGACGCAGTTGCGGAATCGCCTGATCCGTTCCTGAAAAAATGGTCACAGCAGCCATCATAATTGCTGCTTGAATGAGTGCACCTGTCTTATTACGATGAATATTTTCCAGATGTTTCTGATCAACATGTTTGCCTTCAGCCTGTAAATCTAAAACCTGCCCACACACCATTTTTGAACTGGCTGTTGCCAAAATCTGCATTTGCTTGAGAATAATGGCTTGATCTACTGTTTGTCCTTGATCGAAAAGCCGACTTCCTAAAACCTCGAATGCCATGGATTGCAATATATCACCTGCCAATAATGCAGTGTCCTCACCGAAAGCGACGTGACATGTCGGTTGTCCACGACGTAATAAATCATTGTCCATGCAAGGTAAGTCATCATGTGCCAATGAATAGCAATGTATAAATTCAATTGCCACTGCTGCTCGTCGCACTGCTGCAAAGTTTGGATTATCAGCTTTTAATTGAAATGTTGCATAACTTAAAGCAGGTCTAACCCGTTTTCCCCCTAACATCACAGTATGATGCACAGCTGATTTTAATGGTTCAGGCAAAGAAAAAGCATCTAAAGCTGTTTGTAAATCTTGCTGAATTTGCACTTGTGCCTGTTGTAAAATTTCTGCATTTACATGGGGAATTGAAGTCACATCTGCCTCGTTTTGCACAATTTTTTAAAACTAGAAATCAAGTTTCAAAAAAATGGATATATTGGATGAGTCAGAGACATTCTACTATGAGTGATTATAATTCTCACCCATTTATTGGCATACATATATGCGAAATACAGAACTAAAGCTTTATTTAATCCAAACCTAAATTTTTAAATAAAAATAAGGAGTTTTTGCCTTTTTTCTTTGCGTAACGAACAGCGAAATCGAGTTCTTTTTTAACATCAACTTCTACATTTTGATGTTCTGGATCTAAATGCACAATCCCAATAGATGCCGTTAGATATTCATCGTTTTTTCCAAAAAATATTTTTTCTTCGGTAATGGCAAATCTAAATCTTTCAGCAAGTGTCATGACTGCCCACTCAGTCAACTGCGCTATCGCAACGACAAAACTTGCTGAATTTAAACGAAAAATCTGTGCTTCAGTTTGACTGATGGCTTCGCTAAGTACAGCGCCCAACCGAATTAAAATATCGTCTCCAGCAGTATAACTGTTGAGTTGGTTAAAACGCTTAAAGTCATCTAAATCAATTTTAATGAACGAAATTGTTGTTTGCTGATTCTTTTTCCATTTTTCACTTAGGTAATGATCAAAAGCAAAAGCATTTTGTAAGCCTGTCACCAAATCCAAATAAAGGTGATTATGTAACTTTCGATTATTATTTAATAAAACATTTTCACGTCGTTTTAATCGCGTGATATCAGAGCAAACCACCACAACCCTTTCAATTTCATTATCTTGATTACGAATTGCTTTAAAATAAGAGAGATAGAATTTTCCTTTGACATAAAATTCCTGCTCAAAATCATTTTGATTTTTTGCAAAATGGCGCATTGCTTCATTAAAATGGGCAAAAACCACTGTAGAAAATGTATTTAGCAACTTATCAAACAAATACAGTGCATCACTTTCATAAATATCCGCAAACTTTTGATTCACACCTAAAAAGCGTGCCTCTTGATCAAGCAAAGCGATCGGTAAAGGAATCTGCGAAATAAACGAAACCAAATGCAATTTATCTATATCTTGTAAATATTCAAAAACTTTCAAACTTTCAAGGCTAGCTTGTAGTTTTATAAGCTCTTGTTCCATACACCACCTCAAAGCTGATTTATTTTTGAATAAAGTGAAATCAGCGTTGAATTCACCTCTAAATACAAGATTGAATACGTCGAAAAAGCATTCAATAAAATAAGTTTCTATATAATATAATTAATATTATGCAATACACCACTCAAAAATAATGCAATTGACGACAAACGTCACAAAATAACAAAACCTTGCATAAGCAAGGTTTTTTGTCGAAATGAATTAGACCAATCGATAAAGCTTTAAATCTGAAAAGAGATTAGAAACTATCCGCAGGAATACGTACCCAACCTTCCATAAGCACTCGTGCACTACGACTCATGATGGCTTTTTTTACAACCCATTGACCATTTTCATTTAAAGCTTGTGCACCCACTCGAAGCGTTCCTGACGGATGACCAAAGCGTACTGCCTCGCGCTCACCACCTCCAGCAGCCAAATTCACCAAGGTTTGTGGAATAGCTGCCGCCGTACCAATTGCCACCGCTGCTGTTCCCATCATTGCGTGATGAAGTTTACCCATTGACAGTGCACGAACCAGTAAATCTGTATCTGATTGTGTCACTTGTTTACCACTTGAAGAAGTATAACTTTTAGGCTTAGACACAAATGCCACTTTCGGAGTATGTTGACGATTTGCAGCTTCACTAATGTCCTGAATTAAGCCCATTTTCAATGCACCATAAGCACGAATTTTTTCAAAACGCGCTAAAGCGGCACTATCAGCATTAATATCATCTTGTAATTCTGTGCCTGTATAACCAATCTCTTCTGCATTTAAGAAAATTGTTGGAATTCCTGCATTGATTAAAGTGGCTTGGAATGTACCAATTTCTGGCACATCTAAAGTATCAACCACATTGCCTGTTGGAAACATTGCTCCGCCATCTTCGCCATCGTCCGCAGGATCTAAAAATTCAATTTGTACCTCTGCCGCAGGAAAGGTTACACCATCTAGCTCAAAGTCTCCGGTTTCTTGAACTTGACCATGACTTACAGGAACATGTGCAATAATCGTTTTTTGAATATTCGCCTGCCATATACGAACAGTACAAATACCATTTTCAGGAATTCGACCTGCTGCGACCAAACCATTACTTATTGCAAAGGAACCTACCGCAGCAGTGAGATTTCCGCAGTTACCGCTCCAATCCACAAATGCTTTATCAATTGAAACTTGTCCAAAAAGATAATCTACATCATGCTCAGGTTGTGAACTCTTTGACAAAATCACCGTTTTACTGGTACTTGATGTTGCACCCCCCATGCCATCAATTTGCTTTCCATAAGGATCTGGACTACCGATCACTCGAAGTAACAATTGATCACGTGCTTGTCCAGCTGTTTGCGCGCGTTCCGGAAAGTCCTCCAACCTAAAGAACACGCCTTTACTGGTCCCCCCACGCATATAGGTTGCAGGGATTTTGATTTGCGGTGCAAAACTCATTTTATCGCATTCCTTTCAATTATCTTTGTTGTCTAAAATAATGAATCATTATTCAGTTTTATATTACCCTTTTTTTTTGAAAAAACACGGATTGATTGACTTAAGTATGAAATAAAAAAATGAAAATTGAATAAATATCCACCAGTTTAAATATAAATTTAAAAAGCTAAAATAAAACTTATTGCATTGAAAATTAAACAAAAACTTGGAGATACTGTTTTTTGACTTTGCAGTTCTCCTTTATAAATCAATCCGATACTAGGCTAAAAGTAACCAATCTATTACAATATTTAAATTCGTATAAATAGAGCTATATACATTGAGCAACGAGTCTACACAGTTACAACGTGGACTTAAAAATCGTCATATTCAATTGATTGCCATGGGTGGCGCTATTGGAACAGGACTGTTTTTGGGTTCAGCACATGTCATCGAAAAAGCTGGGCCATCCATTATTTTGGGTTATGCAATTGGCGGTTTGATCGTTTTTTTAATTATGCGTCAACTGGGGGAAATGATTGTTCATGAACCTGTTGCGGGTTCTTTTAGTCATTTTGCCAATAAATACTGGGGGAAATTTCCAGGATTTTTGACGGGCTGGAATTACTGGATGCTTTATGTTCTGGTCGCAATGACAGAACTCACGGCTGTAGGTAAATATATCAACTATTGGTGGCCTGAAATCCCCAATTGGATTTCGGTACTGTTTTTCTTTGTGCTGATTACACTCATCAACTTAGGAAATGTTAAATTCTACGGTGAATCAGAGTTTTGGTTATCTATTGTTAAAGTCACTGCAATTATTGCCATGATTGTTTTCGGTATTTATCTGATACTTACCGCAGATGTTACATCCGGTATCGCTTTTTCAAATCTATGGTCGCATGGTGGTTTCTTCCCCAATGGATTTGAAGGGTTATTCTTCATGCTGGCTTTCCTTATGTTTGGATTTGGCGGAATCGAATTAGTTGGTATGGCTGCGGCTGAAGCAAAAGATCCTGAAAAAACCATTCCAAAAGCAATCAATCAAGTTGTGCCTCGTATTTTGATTTTTTATTTGGGTTCAATGATTATTCTTTTATCATTGGTGCCTTGGAATCAGTTAAATTTTGGTGGTTTAGACAAAAGTCCATTCGTCATGGTTTTCAGTATGATTGGGATCGCATGGGCAGCCCACTTGGTGAATTTCATTATCTTGACCGCAGCACTTTCTGTATATAACAGTGGTATGTATGCCAATAGCCGTATGCTTTATGGCTTAGCCAAGCAAGGAAATGCACCTAAAATCTTTACCAAAACCAATAAACACGGCGTACCTATTCCATCAGTCCTACTTTCTGCGTTCTTGATTTTAGGTTGTGTGCCGTTAAATTACTATTTGCCAGAAGACGCATTAAGTCATTTGATGTATGTGGTTGTAGGCGCCTTAGTACTCAACTGGTTAATGATCACTTTGACCCACTTAAAATTTAAACGTGCATTACGCTTGACCAATCAAACCAGTAAATACCCTGCTCTATGGGCTCCAATGAGTAACTTTGTGGTGATTATCTTTATTGGTGTGGTTTTATATATCATGTGGGATCAAGGTTTTAAAGAATCGGTATTGATGATTCCGGTATGGATCACATTGATGTTAATTTTATTTGATATTTTGAATCCGAATGAAATAAAACCAGAAGAAAAATAGAACGAACATAAAGCTATTATCTCGATAATAGCTTTTTTTTCATAGGCATATACGGTAAATTATTGACTTATCGCGCCCTTAGCTTAACTGGATAGAGCAGTTGCCTCCTAAGCGACCGACGTGGGTTCGAGTCCCGCAGGGCGCACCAAATCATTAACCCCAAACACTCCCACATGTCACTGATACAATAATTAATTAAACACAATAAATTCGGTAAACACATTTGTGATGCCATAGGTAGACTTTGACATTACGTAGATACAAGAAGTAAAGCGAAAAGCCTCAAGTTTTATTCTCGGTGGTGAGCACCAGTAACCAGGCTGCAATCGTCTTATTTTGCCCATCTAATTGAGCTTTATAACGATAACAGGTCTGATGAAGTTGAAATATGAGACATCTAATTAAAGAAAGTGATTCAGCAATAATGTACCTCATAGTCAATAATAGAAGTACATGAGTATAAATGAACCAAATAAGCATCACATTCAGCTCATTTATTGAGCCAAATATATGTTATATTTAGCTCACCTTGGAAAGGTTCAAGGTGGAGATTAAAATGCAAGATTGGATTTGGCAAAGTGACAACTGGATAAACTTCACATGGGAAGATGAAACCATCTTACCCAAAACTAGACAAATTCATCAAAAAATTGGAATTTTACTTGGGCAAAGTCAATATGATTTAGCCAAAGAACAATTTACCTTAGATATTCTACTTGCCAATCTTGTAGCATCGTCAGCGATTGAAGATGAGACCTTAAATGTGTATTCATTACGCTCCTCTCTTGCCCGACGTTTAGGTGTTACCCTTGAACAACCTTACCCAAGTTCAGACCGATCTGAAGGCTTAGCCAACATCATGCTGGATGCGCTTAACAACGTAAAACAACCACTTACTGTTAAACGTCTTATGCAATGGCACCAATGGCTTTTTAATGACCCTGATTGGACAATGCAGCGCTTACGTATTGGTCAACTCAGAGGTTCAGAACCAATGCAGGTTGTCTCCGATCGATTGGATCACCCAACAGTTCACTTCGAAGCACCTCCGAGAGAGGGACTAGAAGAACGTTTAGAAGCCTTTATCAATTGGTTTAATCATAGTCTAAATAATGCTTTGCTTGACCCCCTACTCCGTGCGGGTATCACACACTTATGGTTTATCACACTCCACCCTTTTGATGATGGTAATGGTCGTATTACACGTACCCTCACAGACCTTGCATTAGCACAAATGGATGAACAGAGCATACGTTTGTATGCGATGTCCCCCGTGATATTAAATAAACGCAAAAGTTACTATGAAATTTTAGAACAAACCCAAAAAAGTGATTCCAATATCACAAATTGGCTTGTTTGGTTTTTAGACACCTTAAGTGATAGCCTTGAAACGACGTTAAAGCAAATTCATCGAACATTGTTTAAAAGTAGGTTTTGGCATAAGTATTCAAACTTAGATCTCCATGAAGGACAACGTAAAGTATTAAATCGTCTATTAGATGGTGGTGAAAATGGCTTTGAACATGGTATCAGTGCCTCACAATATCAAAAGGTTGCTAAAGTGAGTAAAGCAACAGCTACACGGCACTTATCTGACTTGCTGGAAAAAGAGTGTATAATCAAGTTGGAAGGTGGTGGGCGCAATACCCGCTATCAGATCAATACTCAATTATAAACAGAGTACTTTTATTTTTTACGGTAAAATCAATTTGCTTCATAAACTATCAATTTAAAATTCAATGAGATAACCTAACAGTTCGAGTCCCGTAAGACACATAAATAAACTTATTGATAAAAACATGACTTTATAGACAATAATGGATATTTCTTCAGGTCTTATTCTAATAATTGGTTTTCAATCAAACTAAAGTCTCATTTTTTCACCTGATCATATTTCACACAATTACGCGATCAATAATATAGGGAAAAACCAAAACTTTTAATGACAAAACTAAACATATCTATTTAAATAATAATGGTTTTTAATTTAGCACAAAACTTTATGTTTATTAATTAAACTATATAGTTCATTTTTTTTTCGAGAATTAGTGTCCTAGAGTATTTACTCTTATTTTTTATATGTTATTTTGTAACTAGGAGTAACTTTGAGTTGTTATTTAGGTATCAAAATTATTTCTCACTCAAAACTTAAGTAATTCAAAGTATTCATTTTATTATATTAGGGAAAAATTAAAATGAAATTAAAAAATCTATCGGTCGCGTTAATTGTTGCAACTTTGCCAGCAACTGGCGTTTTTGCCGCAGCCTTAGATCGTTCAGGTCAATCCATTTCTGCTTTTTTACAGCCAGGCAATTATTTTGAAGCAGGAATTTCTGTTCTAGACCCAACTGTTGAAGGAAAAGAAACTGCAGCAATGGGTGGACGTAACATTAATGATATGGGCGATGATTATTATTTCCCATCTGCTGCATTAAAGCTTCAACTTACAGATAATTTTTCATTTGGTTTACTCTATGATCAACCATTTGGTGCAGATGCAGCCTACAATGGAACCAATGAATTTGTTGCGGCTCCAACTGATCCAGTATTGACTGGTTTGCCAATTACGACCACTCAACTTGGTGGCGTGACTGGAAACACTAAAGTAAAAGTTGATACGCAAAATATTTCAATGATTTTTGGTTTCCAACCAAATGAAAACTTTAATTTCTATGGTGGTGGTGTTTACCAAACAGTTAAAGGTAATGTAAGTCTTCGTGGTAAAGCATATAGCTTATATAATGGCTATGATGCAAAAATTAAAGAAACAAGTGGTGCAGGTTGGTTAGCGGGTGCGGCATTCCAGATTCCAGATATCGCTTTAAAAGCATCTGTAACTTATCGCTCTGAAATTGATCATGATGCAGATGCTACAGAAACTATTGCTATTGCCGATGCATTAGGTGCAATGCCTGCATCACAATTACAAGGCTTACTTGCAAGCTTAGGCAACACTGGTGCAGCAATGACACCAGCATTATTGAAAGCATTAGCTGCCAACAAAGAGTCTGGGAAAACTAAAATTACAACACCACAATCTGTAAATTTAGACTTCCAAACAGGGATCATGGAAAATACAGTTGCATTTGCAAACTTGCGCTGGGTAGATTGGTCTAGCTTCTCTATCCGCCCTTACAAGTTTGGTAATGTTTCAACTGCAGTTGGTCCCTTATTAGGTTTAGCAAATCCGAACAATGCACGTCCAAATGGCTTTAACCTCGTTGAATATTCTAAAGATCAATTCTCTGCAACTGTTGGTGTTGGTCGTAAACTGAATGAACAATGGGCTGGAAATGTATCTGTTGGTTGGGACTCAGGTGCGGGTAACCCTATTACAACTCTTGGTCCAACTGAAGGTTATTGGAACCTTGGTTTAGGTGTTCAGTATAGCCCTACTCCATCAACATTTATTGCTGGTGGTGTGAAATACTTCTGGTTAGGCGATGCTAAAGCACAAACTGGTGCTCAAGCTGGCGGTAATGATTATGTTGCTGAATTTAAAGACAACAATGCAATCGCATATGGTTTAAAAATGGGTTATAGATTCTAAGCAATCTATAGACATAAAAAATCCCACCTAGCGTGGGATTTTTTTATGTCTTCTATAAAATGATAGGACTAAAAATCATAAAACGAAACTTCACCAGTTTCTAAAGAATATTCAGCCCCGACAACTTTCAGTTTACCTTGCGCAATTAAACTCTCTAAAACGGCTGAACCATGACGTAATTGATTTACAGATGCAAAAACATTTGATTTCACAGCATGCATCGATAATTTTTCTAAATCATCTTTTAATTCTGTTTGCATCAGAATTTCAACGGACGGGCGTACACGATTGACAATTGACATGAGATTTGCAGATGGCGGCGTATTTGGATTTTTGAGCGCCTCGATGGTGGAGTGTATCGCACCACAATGACTATGTCCCAAAACCACAACTAATGGGCAACCAAAACTATCTGCAGCAAACTCAACACTACCTACTTGTGAAGGCGCAACGATGTTCCCTGCCACACGAATCACAAATAAATCACCAAATCCTTGGTCAAATACCATTTCTGCTGGAACACGTGAATCTGAACAACCTAGAATGATGGCAAAAGGTTCCTGACTATCTACCATTTCAGATCGTTGCTGATGCGTCAAAAATTTAGTCAGATTGGTTTCACCATGAGCAAAACGTTCATTACCTTGTTTTAATCGTTCTAAAGCTTCTTGAGCAGTTAGCATATCCTATGTTCCATTGTGCGGAGATTTGGACTATTTTAATGCTGTAAAATTTGAATGTCACTGACTAAAAATAAACTCTGTTACAATTTTTGTTATTGATGAGACTCCCCTTAGAATCACAAAAATATATAGATATAATTCACAATTTTATTTAAATTATTTAACTACATTACAAAATAGTTATTTAATTTGCTCATTTCTTGTCTATTCTTTTGGCAAAAAAATGACAAATATTACTTTCCGAGCAAATGCTGAAAAAATTATGATCATGAATAATATTTTTACTTTATATAATGCCAAGTCTTTTGTTAGGAACTCTATGCATGTTTGATCTGCCCCTAAAGAAAATTCTTCGTTTTTTGAATAACATGTTATTAAGTTTGACAGCTGTCAGTAGCATTCTTTTGGCAAGCCAGACTTATGCAGCTTCCAATACACCAGAATATGTCGACTATTTAAAAATCGTGCAAGAAGAACGTGCTTGGGCAGGGCTAAGTTCTAAAACATTACGTGTGGGTGATGTAGTCTGGTCTTACAGCGAAGGTGGCTCAAAAGATAAACCGACGGTTTTATTGATTCATGGTCTCGCCAGTAGTCGTGATACGTGGAATGAGACTGCGCGATCATTAACACCTTTCTATCACGTAATTATCCCTGATTTACCATCTGCAGGAAGTACCCAGGTTCCAGCAAATTTTGATTTATCTGTACCTAATGTCACGGAACAACTTCGGCGCTTTATTGAAGCGGCACATATCCAAGATAATTTAAACATAGCCGGACACTCTTTGGGTGGAACCATCGCTATGTTTTATGCTTCTCAGTACCCATTTGACACCAAAAGTTTATTTCTGATGAGTACTGGAGGTATTTTTAAATCGACCAATACCAATTATTTAAAAAATCCAATCTACTTGAGGCAGTTGCTCATCACTCAGAAAGGTGATTTAGATTTTGTCATGAAAAAAGTTATGTTCAATCCTCCATTTACAGCCAGTGTAATTAAGGAAGAACAGGAAAAATTATTTATCGCTAAATCACAAGATACAGCAAAAATCATCAATCAAATTGACGCCCTCAATCGACTGTACACCCCTACAACATTCACGACCATGTTAAAAAACATTGAAGCGCCGACATTAATTTTATGGGGTCAACAAGATCAGATCATCAATGCTGATGTTGCCAATGAATTAAAATCCGTATTAAAACGACCTGAAACACCTGTGCTTTTACCTCGTGTTGGTCATATGCCATTATTAGAAGCACCAGAACGAGTTGCGGATTACTATTTAAGTTTTTTAAATAAAGTACAACCCCTGCAAAATCCATTGTCTGAGCCTAGGCATACACAAATCGAGTTCAAAAAATGAAACATCCTCTCATTGAACAATTAATCGACGCTCAATTGGTATTTTTAGATCAAACTTTTTCTCAGCCTGAGACTATTAAAGCTGAATTTACAGAGTTTTATCATTGGTTTAGAAAACAACCTTTAAAAGAAATCTGGTCATTTTCGCAAATTAATGACTTATTATATAAGCAGGTTTTAGCAACGCCTGCGAGTGATTTTCTGATTGAACAGATTGCTGAACATACTCGTTTTGCTTTAATTCATCCAAGCAATGATGAAACCCTAATTGAAGATATTATCCCTGTTACGACGATTGATAAAATCGCCCAATATGTTGCAAGCAAATCAGGACATCGCCAAGCTTTGATCAAACGTAATGTTAATAATCCTGCATTTTCGAGTATGTTGACTCAGCTGATTCACCATTCTATTCAAGATTATATCGATAATTCAGTCATGAATAAAAAAGTTCCTGGTGTTGGACGTTTTATGAAGATGGGAAAATCCGTCTTGGAATCTGTCACAGACACGAATTTGGATGATACTGTTAAGCATTATTTGCAAAAAAATATTATCAAAATCAGCCAACTTAGTGAACAAGTCATTAATCAACAATTTGATGACAACAAGCTGTATCATTTTCAAGCCAATCTATGGCACAAAATTAAAAAAATCCCGATTGGTGTACTTCGTCAGTATGTAGAAATTAATGACTTACCAAAAACAGTAGGGATGGGTCATGAGATTTGGGAACATATCCGTCAAACAGACTATTTAAAGAAACAAGTTCATGATGGCATACTTACTTGGTATGCTCGAAACCAAGAGCGTCAGTTTGATTTGATTTTATCTGACATCAATATTGATGAAGCATTGATTCAACATGAATTACAGGCTTTACTTGAACCTGTGATCCAAAGAATGATTTCATCTACACATTTAAAAAATCGTGCACGAATCTATTTAGAACAGTTCTATTATTCAGATAAAACTTTAAATATTTTAAAATTAGAAAAAGGCGCTTAAAGCGCCTTTTCTTCCTCACTTTAATTTAGAAATTAGAATTTATAAATTAAACCTAAATTGTAACGGCGACCATCCAACACGTAATTATAAGTCGTAGTTTCTATGGTTTTATCAAATAAATTATAAATACCTGCATTGAACTGCAATACTTTTGAAGGTTTATAGTTTAATCCAATATCTACCATTGCATAGGCAGGTTTACCATTACTCATTGATGTACGGCTTAAATACTCAGATGTTTTACTTCTGACGTTTAAACGGCTCCACATTCCCACTTGATCATTGGTTTGCCAATCTAAAGTGGTATTGAACATATGTTTTGGCATTTCGTTTAATGGTTTCCCTTTGAATGCCCCACTCTTCTGTTCAGTATCCGTAAAGGTATAGTTTGTAGCCCATCGAACATCGGGGGTAATTGCCCAACCAAAAGTTGCCTCAATACCTCGCATATTTGCTTTATCTACGTTGATACGTTGACTAACAAAGTCAAAATTTTGCCCCAACCAAGGACAATTCATACTTCCAGAGTCTCCTTGGCAAGTACGGATTTCTGTAATTTTATCTTTGAATTCACTATTGAATACCGTGAAGCCTGCATCTAAATCCTCATTATTGTCCCAGTTGATTGATGCTTCATAGTTCACGCTGGTTTCTGGTTTTAAGTCAGGGTTACCTACAATCATACCACTTGACTGACCACCACCTGTGGCTTGTCCCCATCCTGCAACAGTGGCACGTAATGCTGGTGTTTTATAACCAGTTGACACACCGCCTTTGATAATCCAGTTATCATTCAATGTCCATACACCATAGACTTTCGGACTGAAATGATCACCGAACTTTTCATCTTTGTCGTAGCGTAATGATGCAGTGATCGTGAATGGATCTACAATATTCCATGCATCTTCAGCGAATAGAGCCCAACTATAACGATCTAGGTTTGTTAATTTTGTTCCCCCAACACTCAATTGGTTTCCAAAATCTTCAAGCTCTTCTTTTAAATAACTTCCTCCAAAGCTTAAAGCATGGGAACCTAAATTGATTTGGTTCAAGGTATTAAAAGTTGTATTGATGGCTTCCATGCTACGTGAAGGATTATCATTTTCTTCACGTTGAACATAAGAATGGGTTTTTAAATCACCAATTTCACCACGGTGAGTCAAACTATACTCAGTGCGGTAGTAATCTGTATATGAATCGGTCGGAAGCTTGCCATTTCGTCCTGGCACATTAGCAATAGTTTTACCCACTGTTTGATCACGATTCTGAATCGATCGCTGATATTCTAAATCAATGGTATGTTCAGCATTTGGCGTCAAACTCAGTGTCGCACCGCCTGCTCGTATACGTTGCTTGTTGTAGCCGCCAATGATGTCATCTTCATTACGCTGTGAAAACGTTCCATTGGCTTTTAGACCTAATAAATTACGAATCAATGGACCAGAAACATATAGGTTTGCTTGATGTATATCTCCAGAATCCCTATTTTCTTGGAGTGTCGTGTCTAATTTAACCGAACTGGTCCAAGTATCTGAAACCTTTTTGGTAATAATATTAATAACGCCACCCATAGCATCTGAACCATATAAGCCAGACATTGGACCACGAATGACTTCAATACGTTCAATACTTTCAATACTCGGCATCCACCCTTGCTCAATACCTGAGTTATCACTATTCGGACGAACTGAACGCGTATTTACTTTTTTACCATCAATCAGGATAACCGTATAAGCACTTCCCATACCGCGGATACTAATATCACTTGAACTTCCCCCACCAGTGACCACAACACCTGGCACATCTTTTAATGCATCGGTGATATCACGATATGCTTTTTTATTAATATCTTCTTGGCTTAATACTGAGATAGATGCAGCAGCTTGTTTAACTTCTTGTTCAAAACCACTTGCAGTCACAACTATTGTGTCTAGTTTTGTCGCTTCTGTTGACTGATTTTCTGCTTTATTTGAAGTGTCTTGTGAGTTAGCTGCATATGCAGTGCCCACCATAACGGTAACAATGGAGAGAGATAACGCAGATTGGATGATACGGCGAGTCAACATAAGGTATTCCAAAGAGGCTAAGAATGAATAGACAATGAAGATTGAGATACAATGTGTAATAAAAACACCACAGCATTATAAACAATATTAAGAATTATTCTCATTTTTATTATTTGTTTGATTATTTTTTATACGTTTTTTGCGCTTATATTTAAGATTTTCCTATTTTTTTAAGTTTCATTTAAGGTTGATAAAATTCAAAAAATTAAACCAAAATTAAATTGCCAAAAAAAACCTCCGAATTTTCGAAGGCTTTTTTGAATCACTTTGAATCAGTATATTGATGAGACAAATTATTTGAAGTATGCACCTTCGGCTTGACTATGATCAGTTTGATCTACCACACGACCTAACTCTGGAATGTGCTGTTTTAAGGTAGTTTCAACGCCTTGCTTCAATGTGACATCGATTGCTGAACAACCCTGACAACCACCACCAAATTTCAATACAGCCGTTAAACCATGCTCTTCATCTTCAATAACTTCAACCAAAGCACAGTTACCACCATGCCCTGCAAGTCCTGGATTAATTTCCGCTTGAAGAATATAGGTAATTCTTTCTTCCATTGACGCATCTGGACCAACACGTGGTACTTTCGAGTTTGGCGCACGAAATGTTAATTGACCACCAAAACGGTCTTTATTGTAGTCAATTACCGCATCTTTTAGATATGGAATAGATGGTGTATCAATAAATGCTGGAAAATCAGGATAATCTTGCTTGTAATCTGTTGGAGCAACTTCATCAGGCGCACTGTACGCCATACAACATTCTGCACGTGGAGTCCCTGGATTTTCAACAAATACACGAACGCCAATTCCTGGAGTATTTTGCTTCTCCAAAAGATCTTTTAAATACTCCTGCGCATTTGGAGTAATCAATAAATTTGGAATTTCTTCTGCAACTGCAGTATTGGTGTTCTCAGTCGACATAACTCTATCCTCAAGCTGAAGTCGGTATTTTAACTGAAGATGAGGCTGAATGACCAAAAATCAACTAAAATTGTCGGAATTAAATTAAAAAGATGTAAAAACATAAGATATTCAAAATTCGAGACAAAAATTATCCTCATTCACATCAAAAAAAAGCTTTTCAATCGCTAAATTTTTACCAGTAAGATCAAGTGTAATCCATCAATTCCAAAGCAATACATGACTGAAATATGTGAAATACACTGACTCAGCTAAAGTATTTTTAACAACCCAATCTCATCTCAACATTTCGTTTGATGTGACATTACAATCGCACAACCAATTGAGCTGCATTTTGTCAGATTATGCCACTCGATTCCTGAATTTGGCATGGATAATGTATACATCTGTATATTAATGATGAAGTAAAACGAGATATTTTGCATGTCCAGTTCAAATGAAGGTTTACAATTCACGGTTCATCCTGAAACCCAAAAAAGCAGCAGCTCCCAAGTGGGTAAGGAAATTATTGCTGAGGCACTGTCATTGGTTGACAATATCAATGCTCAAAAGGTGTTGGATGAAAAAAACTGGCGTAAAAATTATCCCATTTATTTTAAAGCATTGGTAGAAAACGGCATTCAAACTACGCATAACGCGATCACGATTGCAAAACAAGGCTTACATAAAGCTCAACACAGCTTTGACTTTTTCAGAGATGGGCAGCGTTATTCCTTAAAAGACGTGATGTCAGTTCCCCTCTTAGACAAAATTCAAACCATCACGATTAAAGGACAATCGGATGCACAACCCGAATGGTTTGTTCCTTATCATGGACAAAAACTTTCAGGTGAAGCCTTACTCAAACAAATTCAGACATGGCAAGAAGCAGGCATTATTGAAACCAGCCATGCGGATGCCTTAAGAGAAGTGGTTGCCCATCCAGAATGGTTTGATTTATCTGACCGTACTTTGGTTTTATTCGGCGCAGCCTCAGAAGCAGGTCCTTTGACGTGGTTAGCTCAATGGAAAGCCAATATTGTTGCAGTGGATTTACCCAATGAGCGTGTTTGGGGGAAAATTCTCGAGACTATTCAAAATGGTAATGCCACCCTCTATGCACCAAGCTTACAACAAATCAATGACAGCAATGATTTGAATGAACTAAAAACCAAGCTTGGAGCAAATTTACTCACCCAAATTCCTGAAATTACGCAATGGTTATGCGAGAACCCACACAAACTAGACTTGGCATCTATTGCATATCTAGATGGTGAAAAGCATGTGCGTGTTTCAATCGCAATGGACAGTATCATGAGCAATGTCAGTGAACAAAAAACTGACTCATCATTGATGTATATGTGTACGCCAACGGATGTCTATGCAGTGCCAAAAGAAGTGATTGAAGGTGCTACAGAAAAGTTTAAACAACGATCAAAATTTGAAACAATACTCAGCCAAAGTATCTCAGCACTCTCTTTAAAACAATTTTTTAAAAATAACAATCAGCAGCTAATACACTCTGAAAATGGCAAAGCTTATGGCATTGCTGACTGTTTAGTAGTTGAGCAAGGTCCGAACTATGCTTTAGCAAAACGCATTCAACAATGGCGTGCGACTTTAGCAAGACATCAAGGGCAACATGTCAGTATCAATATTGCCCCATCAACCACGACCCACTCTGTCACTAAAAATCCATTACTTAAAGCTGCGTTTAATGGTGCAAGTTTATTTGATGTTGAAGCATTTAGCCCTGAAACCACCAATTCGATCATGGCGGCATTGTGGATTCATGATCTCAAAAACCCAAACTCGGTTGCCAACCCAGCAACACAAATGGAACATCCATTAGAGTTGATGATGGAAGGTGCGAATCATGGTGGTTTATGGCGTGTTGCCTACCTTGCTCGTACAGCACTTCCTTTTGCAGCGATTTATGGCTTTGCAACGGATAAGCTTCCTATTCAGAAGATTTTAGGAAAAACCAAAAAATAATTGTTCAACTTTAAAAAGTTGATCAGGTAATGCCCATTTATTTATGATAAATGGGCATTTCTTTTAAATATAAAAATCTTTAACTGTTCAAAGTGTTGATTACAGCATCATGTTATTTACCACTTAAACTCACTTAAGATGAATAAATTTGATCAATTGAATGTTTAAAAAAATATGTTATACACAGTTAAACGATCGCGTCATTTTTATACAATTGACAGTTTTCTAACGATCGTTTAAAAATAGATAAAACAACTAAAGCGAGAACAACAATATGTTAAATTCACAAGGAAAAGTAAGCCGAGAAATCCGAGGTCATATTTTCTTAATCGGCTTAGATCGTGCAGATAAGCGTAATGCTTTTGATAGCCATATGATCCATGACCTATCACTTGCGCTCACGGAATATGAAAACAATCCTGAGCTTCGCTGTGCGGTAGTTTTTGCACATGGTGAACATTTTACCGCGGGTTTAGATTTGGTTGAGTTACAACCCAAATTAGCTGACGGCGTTTTTAGTTTTACTGATGACATGGTTAATCCTTGGGGGACTGTAGGGCGCCAAAGAACAAAACCATTGATTACAGCAGTCCAAGGCTATTGTTATACCGCAGGGATTGAACTGATGTTGAATTCAGATCTTGTCATTGCCAATCAAAATACCCAGTTTACGCAGATCGAGGTACAACGTGGTATCTTGCCTTTCGGTGGCGCAACAGTACGTTTCGTACAAGCCGCAGGCTGGGCAAAAGCCATGAAATATGTACTCACAGGTGATTTGTTCAATGCACAAACAGCCTATGAAATGAATTTGGTTACCGAAGTCGTTGAAGGCAATAATCAGTTGATTCGTGCATTGGAATTAGCTGAACGTATTGCAAGTGCGGCACCACTTGCAGTTAAAGCAGCGCTGCATTCTGCCCATCAAGCATTTTTACACAGCCCTGAAGTTGCGTTTGGTAATTTGCAAAATTTATTGACGCCGTTGCTCAACTCTGAAGATGCACAGGAAGGTGTAAGAGCCATGATTGAACGTCGTGCTCCACAGTTCAAGGGTCAATAAATCATTATTTTAAGATTTAGCAATGCCAAAAAATTAGAGATAAGATGATGTCAAATATAAACCACCTCGCACAAATACAACCCTCGAAAGAAAATGGTTTTAAATGTGAATCGGTCACATTTCAAGCTTTGGATGGTTATACACTCGTTGGAACTCGATATACACCAACCACCCATCCATTTAAAGCCAATTTACTGGTTTCCAGTGCAACAGGTGTACCACAGGCATTCTATCGACGATTCTCTGAATATGCTTCGCAAATGGGCTATCAAGTGCTTTGCTTTGATTACCGTGGTGTAGACAAGTCTGCACCACGGCAACTAAAAGGCTTTAAAATGTCTTATCTGGACTGGGGCAAATTAGATCTTGCAGGTGCGATTGACTACTTTTTTGAAGATGACACTGCTTTATTTGTTGTGGGACATTCTTATGGTGGTCAGGCACTTGGACTAACCCCCAATCACGATAAAGTCACAGCAATGTATTGTTTCGGTACAGGTGCTGGATGGCACGGCTATATGCCTTTGAAAGAAAAACTTAAAGTCCAGGTGATTTGGAATATCGTGTTTCCCCCGATGGTCGCTATCACGGGTTATTTACCTTGGAGTAAACTCAATATGGGGGCTGATCTTCCAAAAGGCGTATATCAACAGTGGCGTAAATGGTGTAAAAATCCAACTTATTTTTTTGCTGATCCTGAACAACAGACATTGCATGACCAATATGCTCAAGTCAAAACGCCGATTTATGCTGTCGCAGCTTTGGATGATGATTGGGCTTTACCGAACTCTCGTTATGCATTTATGCAACATTATAAAAATGCGCCTATGCATTTTATCAATATTTCAGCAGAAGATTTCGGACTTCAACAGATTGGACATATGGGATATTTTCGAAAAGGTTCGGAACAGATTTGGGATAAAATGTTAGCTACTTTTGAGAGTTTAATACCATCTTGTTCATAAATACAGCGCAATATAAATTTGTAGATTTTCTAGGTAAGCTATGCGTCCACAAAAACTTTCTACTGAACAGATGCTCAATAGCTGTGCTTTACAATTTAAAGCACATGGTTATGCTGGGACAAGTATGGATATGTTGGCAAAAGCATGCGGACTGAGTAAAGCCTCTTTTTATTATTATTACCCAAGTAAAGAAGCTTTATTGATGCAAGTTTTAGAACATACTCATCAATATCTAAATCAATCTTTGTTTAAGCTTGAAGACTTTACTGTCATTGATACATCTACCCAGTTTCAAACCATACATGAAAAAGCAGTACTTTTTTTTAGTTATGAAATAAAAGGCTGTCTCATGGGTATTCTTTCATTAGAAGCCAATGATATATCTTACACAGTGTTGCAAAAGATTCGCACCATTTTTCAGGATTGGCAGCATGTTTTATATCAACTCTTTAAACAAACACTCAACGAGCAAGATGCTCAAAATGCAGCCAAAATAACTGTAGCAGATTATGAAGGAGCAATTTTAATGTATCGACTTTATCAAGATATATTCTATTTGGATCAAGTCAAAAAACGTGTGCTGCAACTACTATAAAATAATTTTATTCAACTTTAACCCATGCATAACTTCAGTGATTTAAATGATGAAATATTTAACAAATTTAATTTTTTATGCCTTCCTTTCAACCAGTATCTGTAGCATTGCATATGCCAAATGCAATCAGACAGATCAACTACAGACCTATAGCTGTATGGAGCAGCAGCTCAAAACAGATAAGGTAAAAATGAATAAGATCTATCAACGAATCTACCAACAATATGATGCTAAAAATAAAGCGTTGCTGGAAAAAGCACAAAAAGCTTGGCTGAGCTATCGTGATGCGCAATGTACAGAACTTACGGGAAGCTTATATTATGGTGCAATGGGCTTAGCTTCAGGCTTTGCACATTTAGACTGTGAAATGAATGCGACACAATTTCGACTCAAAGAATTAACCAGTTTATTGGAAAATCAATAACGGTCTTTGAACTCGGCTTTATGTTCTACCCCCTGATGATCGACATGGGCGTAGAACACGCCATAACGCCCAACATAATATTCAAGCGATTGGTCATGATAATTCCAAAAAATAGACCATTCACCAAAGTCAAATGAGCCAACTTGACTTTGTGTATTCATTGGCATCTTACTCAACATATCATGCTGAATATGCCCCGCTTGAGAAAAATCTTTGGTTTGTAGCGCCTGCTGAAAAAACAATTGTGCTGCAGCATCAAATAAACGTTGATCTTCATCAGTGACCTGAAACTCATTGGCAGTTTCTGGTTCGGTCATAACTTGCTGTTCAACTTGATCTATAGGATCTTGTGTTGAGGATATTTCTGTGGTGTTTTTTTGCCGTTCTTGATCAATCATCTGTTTAATCAGCTTGGTTTTTTCAGGCAATTCATGATCTTCGGGTGGATTTTTTATCCATTTGGAAAGGTCTTGCCTTTGCTGTTCAACGGCTGCATTAATTTTATGTTTAGCGAACAAACGCCATAACACATAGAGTGCAATCAAAATGAGTAAAACAATGATTAATTTCAACATAGACTCATCTCAAACATAAAATACAGCTTAGTTCAGACGTATTTGCCAAGTTTAAAGCTAGATATTTTGATTGTTTTTTTAGTGATATACTGATTGAATTGTATAACGATCAAAATCAACTGATCAGCTTTAAACGTAACAATTTCTTTCTTTACAATACCTAATCAGCAGTTGTTTGAAATAGCTTTAAATTCCCACCTGAAAATTCAAGCCCTTTGTTTGGAATCTTCTTTAAAGTAATGGGTTTTCCTACATTTTTATAAATTGGCTTGTCACCATCAAGTTCTTTTAAAACAATTTTTTGAATGTAGATCTGATTGTTTCGACTATAGAGTTTTACTCCCCCTTCATCTGATGCCATATAATGAACTTTTAGATGATGAATATGTTGTAAGTCTTGCATCCAAACAATAATCAGGTCCCCTCCACGTTCGTACATATTGTCAAAGACGATAGTATTTGCATCAACCTTCTCAGATTTACCGCCTACATAACCAATAGCATCAACAATATGATCGACAAAATAGACTGATTTTTTGCCATTAAACTGCAATCCATACGCTGAATAATATTGTTCTTTATTTTGCTTCTTGGTTTGGCATGAATAGCTCTTTAACCCGACTTTTGTTGAACCTAACTGGTAAGTTTGTGCAGTAAATATGTCGCTGTCATCTTGTGTGCATTCATTAGAAAGCTTCGTTTGAACGGCTAATTGTTCAAATGGTTTGGCATAGATTTGTGCTGTTGCCACTAAACCACAGATCAATAAAAAGGATGGGAATGATCGTATTTTCATGTCGATTTTCTATATTTTTAGAATAAAGGATGATCACTTCAATACTTTAGCAAAGAAATGATCGATTCAAGCATCATTGTATCAATATTTAAATGATACAACACCCTATCCGTACGTATAGAACATTTAAAAATGATTATTGTAAGGTCTTTAACTGTGCCAAGCTTTGCTGTTGTTGTAATTGTTGCTCAAATTCTGCTTTACCTTTTGCCACATAATTTTGCAATCCATCTGGATCAATAAATGCATTTTGATCACCTGCTTTCAGTCTAATCAATTTCTGCTTCATATTGAAACGATCAGCTTTATTTGCCAAAAAGATATCAGCATGAATCGCATTTAACGTTTGAAATGTTTTTTGCATATCCGTCACGATATGAGGGTAATTTTTGTTATTTAATAAATGATAGCCCCCTGTAAATAAACTATCAGCATAAATAATTTGATAATGTTTAAAGTGATATTGCACTTCGGTTGTCCATGAAGTCGCTCCCGGTAAATGCCCAGGTGTAGCATGAGCTGTAAAGACTTGTTGCCCCAACTTTAACTGCTCGCCATCTTTAAAAATCAGATCCGCTTTTACAGGAGGAAATGGCAATTGATTTCCCAAAGCAAAATCTGTGCTGGCGCCATTGGCGAGCATCTCAGCATTCTCTGCACTGGCAATCAGTTTTGCCCCACTCCATTGTTTTAATTTGGCAAAACCACCTGCCTGATCCAAACGTGCATGACTATTTAACAGATATTTAACATCGGTGATTTTAAAACCCAATTTCTCAATATTAGTTTTGATCTGCACCGCAGATTGATCAATTCCACTATCAATGAGAACCAAACCTGCACCTGTATCAAATAAGACTGAAGAAAGATTTTCAGTACCGACATAATAAACATGGTTGAAAATTTTAAAAGGCTCAATCGGTGCATTCCACAGCTCAAACAGACTCATCGGTGGGGCTTCAGTCAATGCTTGTTGTGAATTTAAGGTTGCAGCTTGTGAAAATTGAATACTCATTGCCATTAACGAAACAACGATAGATTTGATCAGGCGCATATAAGCGATCCATGCTGACAAAGAGCCGCTATATTTTCTCAAATCCTGATATTTTTCAAACTTTAGCTGTCTAAAAAACAGCTAAATACAGCTGTAATTGTAAAAAACTTTTTCAACTATAACTTATGGCTTATTTCTGGGCTTAAGCACTTTGTTTGCAATACGATTACTGCTATCTATCGCAAATTGATCAACATATCGGCTATAAAAATTTGCAACGATTAAAGTCACAGCAATTGCACTTAAACCAGAAACAAGAACAGCCCACGAATATGCCCAATGCCAAGTTAAAAACAAATTAAACAGTGGAATACACACCAAATACAACATCAACAAATGCAGTAAGTAAATGGAAAAAGATAATTTACCGAGCCACACCAAAATAGGATGATCCAAATGTCGCGATAATAATGGGCTCATCAATACACTATAAACAATCAAGATTCCTGCAATAAAATTGCCATAATCATAGGTGTTTTCACCTAAGATATGATAAAGACCCGCATATGCTGTACTGGTATTGTGCGCTCCTGCAAAATACAAACCTGTGAACAACATGAGAATCGCAATCAAATTGGGCAATGTTTTCGCATAGAGATAAATATAGATTCCAATAATAAAACTCGAAATACCAAAGCTAAACCCTTGTCCGCGCCATATAAATGCAAGGCAGGGAATCAGTAGTGATGCGAACCAAAATGCTATCTTTTTATACTGATAAAGATAAAGTAAAAAAAATAAGACAAATGAACCCATCAACTCAATGGTCATGGTCCACAAGACCCAATTGATATCACTTTCAGAAAATAGAAAAGCACCTATCGTGCCTTCATAAAGTGCATGACTAAAACTGTAATTTTGTACTGCAAATGCTTGTAACCAAGCCCCCACATGCTGGCTATCGATATGAATGATTTTAAAGACTGACCAGATCAGCAAACATGATGCGAGTGCAGGAATCATTAAGCGTGGATAACGCTTAATCATCATATTCTTGATTTTAGAATGAAATTGCTGCGGGCTTTTTAAGATGGCATAGCTCAGTACATAGCCACTCAATACAAAAAAAACAAAAACAGCTGCATCGCCTGAGTAAAAAAAACCAAACGGCGAATGATGTACGTGATACACCCATTTAAGATCCGTGGTTTCATGAGGATCAAAGTGATGTAAATATGGAAAAAAACTCATGGCAAGATGAGAAAATACGACAGCTAAACAGGCTAAGCCTCGGATACTTTCTGCCGAATTTATTTTTGCGGACATCTATTATTCCCTATGAAAACAAAAGCCCCAACCAGTGGGACTTTTATTGACTCAACCCTTAGTCAATGTAAGTAATACGACCATCTGCATCATGGTGTACTGTCGCCACTTTTTGCTGACGAGATTGCACCAATGCATCAGCATTCAGATTAAAATAATCAGCATATTCCTGAGTAGATTTTGCTTCTGCTTCCTTTTTAGTTTTAGCAGGCACAAAGTTACTCCACAACCACAAAGAAATCGCACAAGCAATTAAAGCAAACAAACCACTTTCTAGAGCTTTTGCAAAAGCATTAAAAAAGTAGTGTACCAATTGTGGCTTTTCTAAAGAAAGATATCCAATCAAAATAACAATCGGTCTCCAAAGCAACAACCAAAATGCCCACAACATTGCAGTGATGGTTGTTGAAAAGTAACGACGATGCCAAGGTAACTGCTTGCGTACATCAATAATCAAAGACTCAGTTTTCATTTTCATATCTCAAAAGCACGATATTGGCTTAAGTTATTTAACCTTTTAGTCATCTTGTCGCATCCCACGGTCAGGACTTACCCAACGTGCTCGTTTACTGTCACCACGTAAAAGAACTTTAGGAAATGCCACAATACTTGCCGTTACGGTAATCAACCAAAATACAAAAGGATACCAAATCATCCAATAATAGTTTTTTGCCAAACTTGATTCATAACGACTGTCCATCCATTTGCTGATTGCAAACTGTAATAAACAAGTCATACCGAGTAAGATTCCTGTTCCCATCGGTAATAATGGAGAACTCATCGCTGGGAATCCAGCATAAGGAAGAACCAAATGTAATATCCAGAAAATCACCATAATCAACATTAAATATGACCAGACCAGTGTTAGAATCAACTCAATAATCAAAGGCCATAAAAAATTCAGTTTCGGTTTGAATAATACATCTATATTCTTAATTAAAACTTGCGCACCACCCATTGCCCAACGTAAACGTTGTTTCCATAAACCATTAAAGGTTTCAGGCATCAAAATCCACACCAATGCATTAGGTTCAAATTTGACATCCCAACCTGCACGATGCAGCTTCCAAGTGACATCAATATCTTCAGTCAGCATATTGGGTGACCAATACCCTACTTCATGTACAGCACTTTTTCGAAAAGCCGTGATCACACCTGATACAGTAAATAGACGTCCAAAGGTTCTTTGCGCACGCTTAATCATTCCGACAATCGAAGAAAATTCACCGACTTGAATGCGCCCAAGCAAAGTTGAACGTGTACGAATACGAGGGTTACCTGTAACCGCTGCAACGGTTGGATTATTTAAGAAATGACGAATCATCCATTGTGCAGCATGTGGATCAAGCAAAGCATCACCATCAATCCCGATCAAGAACTCAGCCTCAGTAAGCAAACTCCCCGCTTGTAAAGCCATCGCTTTACCTTGGTTTTCGGCCAAATGTACAACACGCAGTTTGTCGTACTTCAATGCCAATTGATTGAGAATCTCGGCTGTATTGTCAGAGCTTCCATCATTGATTGCAATAACTTCGAAATTGGGATAATTCAACTTTAATGCATGGCTGATGGTTTCGTCAGCATTATCCTGCTCATTAAAACAAGGAACAAGCACTGCAACTAAAGGATATTCTTCTAAAGCTGCTGGCTGAGTATATGGAGGCTCTTTACGCTCTTTCCAATAGAAAATTAAAGCACCAATCATCCATAGATATGACATAAATAATGGATAATAGAAGATAAAATTTAATAAGGACTGCCACAGGTGCTGGATTGCGCTCATATCACACCTTAAGGAACCAATCGTTGTGGTTTAGAATCAAATACTTTACGCATCTCGGCAGTATTTGGATGATCTTCAATCGGATCATCTGGATAATAACCCACATGCATCACCCCTTGTTGGTACAAGGACTGAATTGTTTGAGTAATTTCAGAAGTCGGAATTTTCTGGTTATTACGCCAGTTTACTGCCTGTAACTCAAAAATTGTCTTTTTGATCCCATTGGGTTGCTTCTTCACACGTTGCACTAAATCTTTATAGAATTTAGTTGCGTCAGGGGCTTGCTCCATATAAGGCATTGCCATGATTGCAGTGAAGTCATAATTTTTAAGTGACTGTTCTAAAGACTGCGCATACCAGTTTTCAGAATATGCAGACAGTGCCACCTGCGCATACAAGTTACGAGCTGTGAGTAAAAATGGTTGGTAATAACGTGCTTTCTGCGCCAAATCCATTGCAAAACTGTCGATTGTCTTGGTTTTAAAATCAGTCCATTTTTGTAGTTTCGCATCATCATTACGAATTTCTTCTAAATCCGCAGGTAAGCCAATTTTTTGATAGGCTTGGATCGCTTGAGGGCTTGCATCTTCATAATCGGATAAGGTTGCATCATCATGGAATAAAATTCCATCAAAAGTCGTCGACTTTGCTAAATCCTGATATATACCTTCGATCACTTTACGTGCTTCAGGAGAATAAGGGCTCAAACGGTGATAACCCATGTTGAGATGATCACTGTCTTTGGCTTGTTGAGTTACCACAACATCTTTAGAGGCTGGATTTGATGCAGGTAAATCCCAAGCCAACAACGGCATCCAAGCATATAAACGACTCACATGCGTCCGGGTTTGAATTTGCCAAGCAACACGGTTAAATAAATCTGCACGCATTGGAAGATAACGGTTCGGGAAATAGACCATGTCAGCAGAACCGTTTGCATCTGGATCAGCAAAGGCTTGTAAGAATACTGTGGTCACATTCATTTCACGAATACGATCTAATAAATGTCCTAAATTCTTCTCTTGCTGTGCTTCGTCTGGATCATAAATATAATCAAGGTCGACATGCATCACTTTTTGCGGACGGTTGTTGTCAGTAAAATTCATTTGACGACTTTGGATTTCTTGCGCCAAAGCATCAGTAGTCATATTGCCTTCAACCAAGATGCGGTTTAAATGACCTAATGATTTTTCAATATGATCAGGACCATCATCCAAACTAATTGTTATTGGCATACCTACTTTTTTAGCCAATGCAACTGTTTCCATATTATAGCGACCATATGGCCACACCATCACGCGTGGAGCTTTTAAACCATGTGATTGCAATACTTTATTGTTCTTTTTCAAATCATTAAAAATACGATCTGCATAGACTTTATCCGATTCATAGGTTTTACTTTTTGGATAATATTCACGTGTTACCGCAGCAGGCTCAGAATTCCCTTGAGGATTGCCTAAAATACCCCGGTGTAAGTTATAGCTATGGCTACCAATTTCCACATAACCGCTCTTTTGCATGGTTTTCAGTTCATCCCAAGACAAAAGTTTCTTACGTGGTAATTTATCATCACCAAATTGAACCATTTCATTGGCTTTTGGTTCTAGCCAAGAACCCACAACAGCCAATACAACTGGAATCTTGCGTTGTTTAATTACTGGAAAGCCATATTGATAAAAAGACTGATAACCATCATCGACAGTCAATAAAACGGGTTTGGTCGGTAATTTAAACTTACCTTCATTGGCTTTAATAATTTGGTCAACATTGACAAAGTGATAGCCGTTTTTCTGTAACCAGTCTAAATGCAATTCAAACTGCTTTGTGGTTACTGCATAATCAGGAATGACGGCATCATGATTTGGCGTAATTTCATGATAACCAATAATTGTCAGCGTATTTAAATCAATCTTAGGTAGTTCATGCTCAATAGGAGTTTCAGTAGCAACTTGGTCTACTTCTGCCATAGCACTATTATAAAAGGATGAAAACAATAGTGTTACGCATATCATCGCTGAAGGAGAAAAGTAACGGCTTAGCATATATTTAAATACTCGATCATCATTGTTTTAAATCTGAACCCGCCTATAGCACTTCATTTCTGAAACACTAAAATCCTTTTTTAAGGCGAATTAAAACAGACGTTTTACAGCGATGATTTAAAAGAATAAAACTGAAACGAATCTTAAAAAATAACTCTGAGCAGAATTATTTATTTGCATCATTTAAACACTTTTAGGACAAAAGTATTGTAGAGGATTGTTAAACATTGATCAATTAATAAACAACAATGTCTTTAAATTGTGTTTAAAATCACACTATTACAAATCTATAAGCGATTAAAATAGCACTGACAATATATTTTTATAGCATTGAAATATGAAGAAAAAATGGAGCAATATTTAGCATTTAATCTCACTCTTTTTTCTGTCCATTCATTGTGTTTTTAAGATACAAAAATAGAGGTCTTTTGACCTCTATTGATTGTTTTAAAATCCTTGTATCAAGGAAATTTAATCTACTTAGTCACGTGTTTTTACATCAAACAACTCTATTTCAAAAATCAGATTAGAGTTCGCAGGAATAATTTTACCCATTTTACGTTCACCATATGCCAAGTGTGAAGGCACGATTAACTTACGCTTCCCGCCCACTTTCATTCCCATGATTCCTTGATCCCAACCTTTAATCACACGACCTGTTCCAATCACAGTTTCAAAATAATTGCCACGATCAATTGAAGAATCAAACTTGGTACCATCTTCCAACCAACCCGTATAGTGTGTGGTAATCAAAGCCCCTTTTACAGCTTCTTTACCTTCACCAACTTTTAGATCAATGATTTCTAATTCATTTGACATACATTATTCCTATTCATGATTAGATGATTATTGGGGAGCCTTGTCAGAGTCCGCCATTGCAGCAGCATAACTTTTACAAAAGCTTTGATAATCTTGCCCAACTTGTTGTGCATAATTATACGTGTATTTCAACAATTGCGTTTTCCAAAGTTCTGCATGTTGTGCAAAATTGATTAATTCATCTGCATTTGAAGAACCTTTACGTCCTGCTGAGCGTAATTGGGCATAGGCGAGTAAGCGTGCCATGTTATAACAGGCATCTGTAAACCTCTTGGGTTTATCTACACACTGTTTAAAATCAATTTTATCCTGTTCTGGTTGTAAAGCTTTGACAATATAAGCTTGACCATCAAAATCAAGCCTAGATAATTCAGCTGGTGTTTCATACTGCATGAGTGTTTGAATACACTGAATACGTTGTGCTTGATCTTCCCATTTAGGCTGTTCAATTTTTAAAAAAGGCGACAAACTCAATGATGATGCTTTAGCTTGCTTCACATCAAACAAGGCATATTTTTTATTTTCAATATCATAGACCAGAAACACATAACGATCTAAACCAATACTCCCCGTTCCAGCGACACGTATCGCAACATCTAATACTTGAAAATGGGAGGGAGACTGCAAATTATGGGTATTTAAATAGCCAGTAAACATCGCCATCAATTCAACATAGCGTTGTTTTGAATCAACCTTAAAATACTTCTTTTGGTCTATGTTTAAGTAACGTTGCTGAGTTTTTTTATCTAAAGATGAGTGCGTTTCAATAAACTCAAAAAAATCTCGTTCAGAAACTGTTTGAATATATTTCTTTAACATCCCATCTACGGTTTCTTTTTCGACCGCGTAGGCTTTTCCAAAAGCAAGTGCTTTTAAATATTCATCTAATAGCTGTTCAGCGATTATTTTTAAATCATCATCTTTGATATTCAGTGCTTTACCTGCCAAAAAGACACTACAAATAAATCGAGAAACATCCCAAGTTGGATGAGCCAATATGGCTTCATCAAAATCATTTAAATCAAAATAAACCACTTGATGACGACTGCGGTAACTCCCGAAATTTTCCACATGTAAATCACCGCAGATCCATGTGGTCATTTGATCGGTCCAAGTCTGTTGAGTTGCTAAATCTTCATAATATAAATGACATGAACCTCGGAAAAAACGAAATGCGCTGCTGGTCATCAATTTATATTTAATCGCAGTAAATTGTGCATCTCGTGGTTGGTTAAAACTGCAAACTCGTTCAAAAGGATCACGCATTTGTTAACTCCAATATTTTTATAAAAATTAAACTACGCTGTTAAGCTGAATTTTGGATGAATAAATACTGACGTTGTAACAACAATAGATTGTGTTTCTGTTAAAAGCTGAGCTCTTTAATGTTTGGATCTAACAATAAATAATGCGTTAATTTCTTATGATTTTGTGCAGAACCGATAACCACCCAACGACCAATAATCTGCTTTTCTGTCTTATTTTGTACTCCACGAAGAACTTTCATATTGTACTGTTTAAATAATTCTTCATATTTATCTAAAGTTTCTTGTTGGTAATCACATAAGATCCGATAATTACGAGATTGGTGAATGGCTTCAATTTTATCTTGAAAATACACCAGAAATATTAAGACAATCAGCACCAATATTGTTCCAATAAATGCTAAATATTCATAACCTGCTCCTGCCGCCATTCCCAGCGCTGCTACCATCCAGATGGTCGTTGCTGTGGTGATACCTGAAATCCGATTATCATCTTTAAAAATAACACCTGCACCTAAAAAGCCTAGTCCTGTCAAAATATTAGCAGCCAAACGATCTGGGTTTTCAACACCAATCTTAATGGAAAGAATAGTGAATAAGCAGGATGCTAGGCTGACCATGATCATCGTTCTCAACCCAGCCGACTTACTGCGATACTCACGCTCTGCACCAATAATTGCGCCAATTGCCAATGCCATTAGTAAATGGTAGATGTCGTTGTTCATATGTCATTCAACATGTAGATGTTCGATCACTTTAGATATACGAAATTTAAGCAAAAAAAAGCAAGCGATTCGCCTGCTTTTTCTCAGTATATTTTATTTCATCTTGAGCATTATTGAAGTTGAGTCCACTCAATCACAGCTTGAGCATCATCTCCAATTAAAGTCCATTCACCATCCATCACATTTAATTGCAACTGCATCGTACGTTGACATAAAGCTTGGACCGCAGTTGTACTGGCTTCAGACAATTGCCAAACCTGAACATTGGACAATGTTTTTAACTTGGAACTTCTTTTATACCATTCTGCAACAGATGTTCCATAAGCCACCACAGCAACGTCCTTACAACGTGCCGCAGCTTTTTTGACTTTATCTTCGTCAGGCAAACCTACCTCAATCCATTTGACCAATTGACCAGTCAAATCTTTTTCCCATAATGCAGGCTCATCTGTTTCAAACAAATCTTTGGTAAATTCCAGTTGTTCATCTGCAAAACGAGCAAATGCCAATACACGGACCATCAAACGCTCAATCGTTTCAGACGGGTGCAAAGCCATGGTCAATTGATAATCACCATATTGATGCACATCCATATTGGCAATATTGAGGTCAGCCTTATAAATTGTTGCTTTTAATGCCATGAAAATTCCAAAAGTTCTTCAATATGGCGCACAGTCTATAAGATTTTGCATTGGATTACTGCGTTTTTTCCAATAGGTCTATCCTACAATTCAGTAAAGCATTTTCTAGGCTTTCCCAATCACGATCATGTTGTGTAATGAGCTCTATACGATTATCTATACTTTCCTCACCTGATTTATAGTTGATATGGTCTGGGTTAAAATTAAAAGTCATCCAACCTTGATCGGTATTAAAAATACCTTTAATTCTTAACCAATCTGTTTGCTCACACAAAACATCTAATAATTGGTAAAAATCGAATTGCCAACGTTTTGAAAATTTCCAACCAACCACCGTATAACCATTTGAAGTTTCTACATAGTGATAAGGCAACTGTTTTATCACGGGCAGTTCATATTCAGCAGTTAATTTTTTTTGTGCTTGAATCAAAGGCAGAACTTTACGTTGGATTCCCTGATGAGCAACATCTAACTGTTGAATATCCAAATGTCCTTGCTCTGCAAGCAACCAAGTTTGAATATAAGCAAAATAGTCCTTTTTGAATTCATCTAAAGCCAAGAAATCGGATTCAGACATCAGATCTGTATGAGAAACTACCACCAATTGCGCAGCTTTTAATTGATCTTGATAGAGTTCTTGACTTATCCATTGTTGGTCATTTAATCGACTACCATCAATGACAGTAACCAATGCTCGCATATCAATTTGTGCTTGCCACTGGGGTTCTGTCAATTGTTCCAAAAGTTGTGCAGGATGTCCTAAACCTGTAGGTTCTATAAATAGCCGATCTGGACGCTTATCAAAAATTAAGCGAGATAATGCAATTTGCATGGGAAGTTGCCCAGCACAGCATAAGCACCCCCCCAATAACTCTTTGACTTCATAACCAGAGTCTTGAGGCAATAGTTGCTGGTCAACACCAATTTGCCCAAACTCATTCATTAAAATCGCCCAAGTTTCTCCCTCAGGTTTTTGTTGCAGCAAATGCTGTAGTAAGGTTGTTTTTCCTGCACCCAAAAAGCCAGAAATAATGTGAGTTTTAACTGCTTTTTCAGTAAAAATCTTCAAAATATCACCCAACCTAATAAAATAAACATATGAATGGCTATACTCGACTCTCTCCATTATTACGTAAAATTTGCCAATAGTTTCAAATTTTAAATCTATTTTTTAAATTAAAATTACAATAATAATCCAAAAGTCCAATATAGCATTCATTAAGATCATATAATCAATGTTATTTACAGTAACCAACTGGTATATTTTTTAATCATTTTTTCATATTTACATACATTTTAGCATTGCAAAAAAAGTAGAATAATCACAAAAAAGCAACACAATACAATGATTTGTTTTAAATATGTAATCCACCTTGTTATGCTTTGTTGCTGAGGTTGCCCAATTTTTCATCTGCACTTAGCATGACTCTACTCCCTGTGAACTGCAACGCATTTAACACACGACTGCTTTCACAGGTCGCTTTACGATTAATTTTATGAATTAAGGATGCCAATATGAAACTTGTTAAAACACTTTTAGCGACTACGCTTGCTTTCACTGCTTTCTCAACTTTTGCTGCAACAGATACAGCTGCAACAGAAGCAGAAAAAGTTGTCGTATCAACTCAAGAGCAACCAGCTGCTACTGAAGATGCTCAAGCTGCTGGACAACCAACTGCTCAACCAGCGACTGAAAGTGCTGCAGAAGCACCAGCGACTTCAGCTCCTCAAGCGGGTCAATAAGATTTAAACTCCTCCCGAGTTAGCAATTGAATTGTCTGTAAAGACAATTTGAATAAAAAGACTGGGTCATGCTGCGATTCAGTCTTTTTATTTTTTCTTATGATGCACAATGCTCAGCCAACATTCACGCCACTGATCATGATCTCCATCTGCTCAGCTCTAAACAATTTTGCTTCTATTATTCCGGATAAAATATTGAGATCAATGAATATCATGCTCATCACAAAGCAAGCGTTAAAGATTCATGATTTAACTATTTGTGATTTAATTGGCGTGATTTAATGCTGATGAATCAAATCGAAAGGATAATATCGTTGCCCCTTGAGTATCGTATCATCCAATTTTAAAAGCTTAACAATTGCCGCACTTTCAAAACGCCAATAACCAAAGAAAACATCATTCTTATTTTTATCAAGATCAAACCAATATGTCTGTTTCATACTTGGATACCACTTGCGATCCAGATAATCTTTAAATCCCTCTATATTCTGTGTATCTATTAACTTTTTTATAAATTCAAATTTTTGTGGATAAAGTAATTGCTCAGATTTTTGTCTAGGCAATTGAGTGGAAATCAATACATCTAAAATCATATCTTGGCTGTTTTTACCCTCTAAAGTATTTACGATTCGTTGAAAATCACCCACGGCAACATCCAATAAAATTGCTAGAGAAACCATCCAGAGTGCCTGAATATAACCATCAAAGTAAATTTTATTATCATTGTTTTCAGTATTGCACCAACCTGCTTCAAATCGTGGAATAAGATCTAAAAATGAATCTTTCATTTGTTCAGAGCTAAAATCTGCTGAATACTGTGCAATCACCATATGCAAAGATATATTGAAGACTTGATGTTTGATAGCAGGTATACGTTGTTCTTTCTGATCAGCTGATTTTAAACACTGTTCATAAATGCAATATCATCCAAGTTTAGTTGAATATACACATCAAAATAATGGCGATCTTTTAAATCTGTTCTCATAAGTGCTCCAAATAATTCTCAGTATGATTCAATCACTGTTTTTAAATAATTTTTATTAGGCATTCACTATAACCCAAATTCGCTTAGTTTATATGCATAAAAAACAGATCATGAGGATAGAGCACTTAGATTAAATTTAAACCGCCCACATTTCTGATTTTAAAAAAGCGCTGTAAGGCTGTCACTCATCAATACAACAAAAAAATTATACTCGTTGAGACGCTCACGGTTATATTTTAGTCTCAATATTGCTCAATGCTACAGTTTGTTATTGTGGCGAGTATCCACTGATAATTCGGCTATAATACTTCGGTCTCAAATGACACGATTCAATTTGGGAAATTTATAAATAAAATCTGTGAAATAAAGATCAAAGAGGAAAACTCTATGTTAAAAAAATTTATAGGTCTTGGCTTATTAAGCATATTACTGACAGCATGTGGAAAACCATTGCCTGTAGACAAGCAAAATTATTCGGGTACTTGGCAAAGTGAGGATGGTCGTGTCAATTTGATGATTACTCCTGAAGGGCGCGTTGAATATAGCAATAAACAACCGAATTCAAGCTC
The DNA here is from genome assembly GCF_019702905.1 of Acinetobacter sp. Tol 5. Classification (NCBI taxonomy): domain Bacteria; kingdom Pseudomonadati; phylum Pseudomonadota; class Gammaproteobacteria; order Moraxellales; family Moraxellaceae; genus Acinetobacter; species Acinetobacter sp. Tol 5. The sequence continues at coordinate 3,601,534 of NZ_AP024708.1, forward strand.
ATCTGTATCTGCTCCAATTTCTAAATTTGAAGGCAATAACTTTAGTGCTGGCGTTGGACCTCTCTCAACAGAATTTAAAGTTTCACAAGCACCTCAACAAACCGCTGAAGGATCTTGGACAATGACTGTAGATGGTCACGTACTCAACAAAGTGAATTAATCAACAGATTGATATGATCAGCAAATCTTGTACTGATGCTGTTTTAAATACATTGATAATCAAAAATAAACCTCTGTAATCAGAGGTTTTTTGTTGTAAGCAATTAATTGTGCGATGACTTTTTATAAATACTGCAAGAAGGATGATGGTTTTCTTGCAAACGTGCAACTTTACGATGCTCCGCAGCCTCAAAACGACAACGTTTCCAATCATTATCCAAATTCAATGCAGGAATTTGTTTTGGTTTACCATTTTCATCAACCGCAACCATGGTGAAATAACAACTGTTGGTATGACGAACCGTTCTTTTCTGAATATTTTGAGCTTCCACTCGGATACCAATTTCCATTGAAGTACGACCAACATGGTTGACACTTGCTAGAAAGGTGACCATCTCACCAACATGGATCGGTTCTTTAAAATTAACTTTATCTACAGAAAGCGTAACAACATAACTACCAGAATAACGGCTTGCACAGGCATAAGCGACTTGGTCAAGCAACTTGAGGATGGTTCCACCATGTACATTACCTGAAAAGTTTGCCATATCTGGGGTCATCAAAACGGACATGGTTAATTCTGACTGGTCATCTGTAGCTGGGATCAATTGATCTAATGGAGACATCGTATTCTAGACTCTATTTTAGGCAGGAGATTTGTGACTATTATTATATATCTTTTCTACCAAAAAACATGCTTAATTCGGCAATTGACCATTCTCTCAACTTATGACTAAAAACATCTTCATTTATTTGGAATATAGCTTATTGGTTTATCAACTATTTTTGAGATTGATGACATCTTGTAGGCAATAGCCGTTTCAAACAGTATTGCCAAACTGACAAAAAATTTTGAATTTACTTAGGTGAATTGGGCAATTAAATGAAAACCTGATGTGACCTCATGCAATTGAGCATTTGATTGCTCCATTCAAAACACAATAATACGGCGCTATCCGATCTAACTGTATCTCTACACAATCTAAGTATGACGAAAAAGTATAAATTAAACTTTAATTCTGTACTTGATAATGCTGCGAAATATTTTCAGGACTTTTCTTACTGGCAATAACAACCTCTAAATCATGAATACGTTGATTGGCAGCATCAATACCCGCTTGCATGGTATCTTGACGACCTTTCACATCAAAGATATGCGCTTTTTCTCTTAAATCAGGCTGAATCACAATATCTGCATTTTTTAACTCTTCAGCAGCCAATTTGTTTTGCATAATATTAATATTTTGATTAAACAAACCCCAAACATTGGTTGTTTCTGTATTGGCAGGCTGTGCCAAAATATCAACAGCAATGACCACATCCGCACCTAATTCTTTAGCAATATTGACAGGTACAGGACTGACTAAGCCACCATCCACATACTCTTTGCCGTGTATCATGGTCGGAATAAACATACTTGGAATTGAAACAGAAGCTCTCACCGCTTGCCCTGTGTTGCCATAATTAAAAATGGTCTTTTCGCCATGCTGTAGTTCTGTTGCGACCACATACATCGGGATTTTCATTTTTTCTAAAGGCATTTGATTGATTTGTTTGTTGACATAATCTTCAACTTTTTGCCCATCAAAAAAGCCTTTCATGCCGATCTTAAAGTCACGCACATCCCCCACTTTCATATCTAAAGCGATTTGACGTAATTGTTCAGCTGATTTGCCACTGGCATAAATTGAACCGACAATACTGCCCGCACTGGTTCCCACAATAAAGTCAGGTTTAATACCGTGCTGTTCCAATACCTCAATCACGCCAATATGTGCATAGCCACGAGCGCCACCACTCCCTAAAACGAGTGCAATCACCGGTTTTTTCTTTGAGGACTGTTGGTATTGATAAAAGCTTTTGTCCAATCTAGAAGATGCTTCAGAAACTGGATGAATTGACGCCCCTGTAGCCTGAGAATTTCTTATAGGTGAGTGCGTACATGCAGCTAAAGAAAGACTACAAAACAAAGAAATTAAAACTTTATTTAACAATAACATATATTCTCAGATCAGGGCATAATCCAAATGTGCATGTATCTAAGCATACTTTTTATGATATTGCTGTTGTATTTATTTAAACTGTCATCATTTCTGGCTATATTATAAAAATCTTTGAGCTTAAAATAACCCTATTGAAAAATGCCAAAACTAATTGATATCTTTTGGATTTTCTTAAAATTAGGCTGTACAAGTTTTGGTGGTCCTGCAGCACATTTGATCTTTTTTAAGCAGCATTTTGTTGAAAAGAAACATTGGCTGAATGAGCAACAATATGCCCAATTACTCGCACTCACCCAATTATTACCTGGTCCGAGCAGCAGTCAAATGGGCATGGCGATTGGATATTTACACCAACGCCACTTAGGTGCAATTGTCGCTTGGCTAGGATTTACCTTGCCTTCAACACTGCTTATGTTCTTTTTGGCATATTTTATTCAACAACATTATAAGATTTCAGCAGCCTTATTTTCTGCAATACAGTCGATCATTCTTGCCATCATTATTTTTGCGTTTTGGCAAATGTTCAAAAGTTATTGTAGAACTAAATTACAATTTCTGTTGATGTCCCTGAGCGCCATATTACTTCTTATCTTTTCAAATGCTTGGATTCAATTTGCAATCATTTTTATCAGTGCGGTACTGGGTATCTTTATTCATAAAGTAATCTCTATTCAGCCTTCAAAATCCGTTGTTGAACACGAGACTGAACATATCTTCTTCCGATCTGTATTCGCTTTACATCATCACAGTATAAGCTGGCTGGTCATATTTATTTTAATTTTTTTCGGACTGTGGTTAGGCACCCTTTTCTTTACATCTACAGGAGCAATGACTGCATTTAACCTTTATAAAACGGGTGCTTTAGTGTTTGGTGGAGGGCATGTTGTACTTCCAATGTTGTATCAAGATTTTGTGCATACAGGAATGATTAGTCAGCAAAATTTTGAATTTGGCTATACCTTGGCTCAGTTTATGCCAGGTCCGCTATTTACTTTTGCCAGTTATATGGGTTCATTTTTACCACTCAGCCCATTTCCACTCTTCAATGCATTGATAGCAACCTTGTTAATTTTTCTACCCTCCTTCTTCTTCATTTTTACAGCATTGCCCTATTGGTCAAAACTCATCAGCAATGTTCACATTCAAAATTCAGTCACTTTAATCAATGCCGCTGTGGTTGGATTTCTCCTCTCGATCATTGTGCCAATGGCAGAAAAGAACTTGAATCATCTACAAGACATATTCAGTACTGTGCTGATGTTATGTAGTTTAAAACTGAACATTTCGATCTTTATCAGTGTGCCTATTATTTTATTACTGCGTTATATGTGGAATACGATGGCATAAAAAAGCCAGTGATTCACTGGCTCAATACAACATTATAAGACAATCAGATTAAGCAATAAATTTAAGAATCAATTGAATCACTGTCGCATTAATTAAATCGACAAAAAAAGCACCGCATAAAGGAACGATTAAGAATGCTTTATGTGAAGGACCGTACATATTGGTAATTGCTTGCATATTGGCAACCGCTGTTGGTGTTGCGCCCATACCAAAACCACAATGACCTGCTGCTAATACGGCTGCATCGTAGTTTTTCCCCATGACTCGGAATGTCACAAATGCTGCATACAAAGCCATTGTTAATGTCTGAGCAGAGAGAATAACGACTAAAGGACCAGCTAAATCAGCCAATTGCCAAAGCTTTAATGATAATAAAGCCATTGCCAAATAAAGCGATAATGCGGCATTTCCAAAAACATCAATCGCGCGATCGAACATTTTAATGCGTAGAACACCTTCTAGTACATTACGAAGGATAACCCCTCCAGCAAGTGCCCATACAAATGTTGGTAATTCAAACCACTGCCCTTTACTATATCCTGTCATAAACTCAGCAAAAGCCAAACATGCAGCAAAAAGACCTAAAGTCGTAATTGCATTATCTGCTGTGATCAAACGAACTTGATGCGGATACTCGAATGGAACATATTCACCCAGTTCAGTCACTGCTTGCTGATTGGTTTCATCCACTTCTTTTTGTGTCTTTGGACTAGACAATTGGTAGCGGTTGATTAGCAATTTTGCCAATGGACCCCCGATAATACCACCAATAATCAAACCAAATGTCGCACTTGCCATACCCAATGCCAATGCACCTTGTATGCCATGCTGAGTTTCAAGGATTTCACCCCAAGCACCCGCAGTACCATGACCACCCGTAAGGGTAATTGATCCTGCAATCAAACCAACAAGCGGGTCTAAGCCGAGTGCAGTGGCTAAGCCCATTCCGACAAAGTCTTGAACCACGATAAATGAAGCAACACAGACAAGAAAAATGACTAAGCCCAAACCACCTTCTTTTAATTTAGCAAAATTGGCACTTAAACCTATTGATGCAAAAAATACCAACATAAAACTGGTTTGTAATTCACTGCTGGTGGTAATGCTATAACCCCATATATTGTGTACCAACAATGACAGAATTGCGGCAACCAAACCACCTGCGACAGGCTCAGGAATATTGTATTTACGCAAAAACTCAATTTTATTAACAAGGAAGCGCCCCAATAACAATACAATGACTGCAGCAATCAAGGTATAAAAGGCATTAAAAGAAAATTCCATAATAATTATCCATGCTTAGGCTATATTTTTTGCTGTAAAGTGATGCCATTTCATCCTACTAAACTTTGTAATCACTTAAGATTAGCGGTTACTAAATCACCTGATAGACACAACAAAAAAATAAAATAAAAGGCAGATTTTCAATCTTGAAAATCCAAAGATTTTTAGAAAAAATAAACTAAAGATAGACTGAATTACAATGCTGCAAATATTTAGAAAAGAAAATGGTCATGATGTTACTCCTATTATTGATAAAAGATCATTTCATCAAACAATGAGAAATACAGTCCTGATAAGTCGTTCGCTCTACAGAACAGGCCAAAACATGTGATTTATCTATCCGACAGCATCAACATGTAAAAAAAAGAGCGTCAATTATGCATTTTTTTTGACAAATGTCTAACTAAACATTTAAAAAATTTTGTTATAAAAACTATCTTTGGCAGACTTTATTGATGCCATTAAAATAGAAAAGCCGAGGAAAAATCCTCGGCTTTTCAATCACTAATGTCTAAATTAGAAATTATATTTAGCCATTAAGCCCACACGGTTATCTTTATATGATTGACCTGCAAAAGTTTCACGCTTACCGTTGATATACTCGATACCCAAATCAATTGGTTTCGCTGGTGAGTAAATCACGTTTAACCATGCTTGTTGAACTTTCTCATTTGCAGATTGGTTCGCTTTTGCGAAATCAGTGCCATTGTCAGCAAACAATGCACCATACGCTAAAGTTGAACGCAAGTTAGGTAAAATTTTATAAGTACCACCCACTTGAACTGCAGTGAACTCATTCTGTTCAATATCACCATTTACCACAGAGTAAGCACTGTTACTACCGTATAAGTAGTTACTGTTACCTACAACATAAGAAGCATCAGCAAAAAGTTTTAAAGGATCTGCAACTTTAAAGTCTGTACCTACACCAATACCCCAGCCTGTTTTATCTTTACGGATATTGTTGTCTTTATAATTCTCCACCAAAACACGTGCAGAAGCGTTACCGTTACCACCCGCATATGATTGAGTTACTTTACCAGTTAACACAGGAAGACTGTATTTAATTGCAGTACCAGTTATGCCAGCACTATTACCTTCTTCAGCAGCAACCAATAATTTTGTAGTCGGTGCTAGGTTATATGCATAACGAACTTGCGGAATACGTGTCGTACCACCACCTAAGTTAGTTGCAAAGTCAATCATTTCTGGCGCATGGCTAGACAAGAAGTTAGACGTTGTTTGACCGAATAACCAATTGTTATAAGTTAAGTAAGCATGACGAATACGAAGGTTTTCATTCACACCATTACCCGCAAAGTCAACTTCAACTTTACCACCTACTTTTGCATCGCCTACAGGTGTATTAAAGTCTAAACCGATACGCGTAGTTTTCGCAGTAGCACGTAATTTATCTTTCGCTTCACCCGTCGTTGCATTCACTTTGTTGAAGTCATCGTCTGCACCCTCGATGATATAGTTCGCATCACCACGTACAAAACCGTAAATGTTAATGTCAGCGCCAGATTTTGATTTCAAACCTGAAGAAGCTGATGCAGGTGCAGATTCAACTTTAGACTCGACCAGACGAACTTGCTGTTGCTGTTGTTGAAGCAATGCTTTTAATTCTTGAACTTCATTGCGTAATTGTTGAATCTCTTGGCTGTCAGTAGCAGCTTGAGCTGTATTTACCATCAAAGCAGTGACTGTTAATGCTAAGCTTTTGATAATAAATGACTTGCGGTTTGTGAATAGACTCATGAAATACTCCTAGCCTTATTTATGATGTGCATCCGTACAATTTGACCTTTTAACCCCAGAACTTTGCTAAAAAATCAATTTTTCTTGTTTTCTTCAGTAGTCTCTCAAACACCACATTAAAAAAACATTGCACATATATGCTTGCTATTAAATTATGAAAGCGTTGAAACTAAGTTAAAACCCAAAAGTAACAATTTGTGTATAATTATTACACTGTTGTAATCTAGCCTAACTCAACCCCTTATTTAAAATCAGTTTTACCGAATAAGACTTTGATTTCAATTCTTTTTTCAGATTAACATTTCTATAATTATTATATAATCGGGGGGTTAGCGAAATCTTGACAAACGTCAGTCGCTCAATATACGACTATCGTATATAGTCTAATTGATGGAAAACCAAGCTTTATAGGGAAAATTAATAGCGACAATAACGTTCAAATTGTGGATTCAATAATTACAGGTCTTGCTTGATTATTTGAAATGTGTTGTTAAATGAGGGCTCAACGATAACAAATTCTTTCAAACACTCTTAGGGTCTGCGGACATTTCATAAATGGCTTGCGTTGTGGGTTAAAATTGAGCAGGCATGAGGAGTATACTCCGCAAGGAAATGAAGAGAATAGCGAGACTATTTTTAAATTTCATAACGTAGCCTGAGATAATTTTAACCACAACCCTGAGCAAGAACAAAGCACTGCTTTGTTTGCAGCGCAAGGCGTAGCGGGGACTAGCGTGTTTTGTGTCGCTTCGTCGTTCCCTTGCGAAACAGTGTTTCTCATCATTTAGAATGACTAAATTTCGTATTTCGCGCCTAGTATCGCCTACAAAACACACCTAGTCGCAAACATAGACGAATTGTCCACAGCCCCTAATATCTTTGCTACTTTTTACAGCCTTAGAATGTTTCGCTGATCATAAAAATCATTTCAATCAAAATTTATTGTTATCACTTTGCCTTAATCTCATTGCTCATCCCTCTAACACTTCTCTGTACTTAGAAAATATAGTGCTTTTAGCTTAGTAAGCCTTCATTCAGTTGTTGTGTGAACAACGCTATTTATTAGCAAACTTCGTAAAGGATAAAAATTATAAATAACAGAACTTTAATCCAATATAAATCATCATGATCCATTTTTATTTTGCTTTGTAATCTTTTGTAAGTGGATCTTGTTAATTAAAGTGTCTTTATGACACTATATATGTATTGGCAATAAGCCACTTTATGAGAGTCAATTCATGTCTATTCAAATTCAAGATTCAAAACAGAACCTGATTCCTGTACAGACGATCCAATTTGCGGGTGGTGAAAGACATATCCAAATTTCGGCAGAAATTTTGAATACCTTGAAAGGTACAATGCAAATTCAAGCAAAAATTACCAATAGCCAAGAGCTCATAGATTACTTATTGCTCGAAAATGTATTGCTCAATCAAGGTTTAGAAATTGATTTAGAAATCCCTTATTTCCCTTATGCGCGTCAAGATCGCATTTGTGCAACTGGACAAGCTTTTTCATTAGAAGTTATGACAAAGCTATTAAATATCAACAATGAAAAGTTTCCGCAGCAACGTAAATCCATCAAAGTCTGGGATGCTCATAGTGGTGTGACAGAAAAACTTTTGCATGAAAATACACACTTTTTTGACATTGAAAATGTCCAGCCTAGTGAAATAATTTTAAAAAATGAAATGTTAGCGAAGCTTTTAACAGCAAAGAAAACGGTTTTAGTCTGCCCAGATGCAGGTGCAAAACAGCGTACAAAGACAATTGCCAGTGCTGTAAATATATTTCGTGATCGTGAAATTGATCTGGTCTTTTGTGAGAAACGACGCGACCCTGTCACTGGAAAAATCCAAAATGCTCAGGTCAATGCAAAAGATTTATCGGGTAAAACCGCAGTCATTACTGACGATATCTGTGACGGCGGTGCAACGTTTATCGGCATTGCACAAGAGTTAAAAAAATTAAATTGTGAGCATGTGATTTTATACGTTACACACGGCATTTTTAGTAAGGGCTTACAAGTATTCGATGGTTTAGTCGATCAGATTTTTACTACAGACAGCTTCCCTCAAATCGAAAATCCAAAACTTAACGTTATTAAATTCAGCCGTTTCAGTACATTGTAATTATCAAATTTTAACTGCCTAATTTTAATTATCTAGGAGAACAACAATGAGCTTAAAAATTAATCCACTAAATGCCATCGATTTTTATAAAGCAGATCACAGACGTCAATACCCTGCTGGTACAGAATATGTTTATGCCAATTTTACGCCACGTTCTTCGCGTTTAGCTCAAATGCTACCTGATTTTGACGATAAAATCGTGTTCTTTGGTTTACAAGGTTTTATCAAACATTTTTTAATCGAAACATGGAATGAAGGCTTTTTCCAACAAGATAAAAACAAAGTGATCGCTGCTTATAAACGTCGAATGGACAATGCCTTAGGTGAAGGGGCGATTCCAGTCGATCACATTGAAGCCTTATATGACTTAGGCTATTTACCAATTCGGATCAAAGCCCTAGCAGAAGGTAGCCGAGTCAACATGAAAGTTCCTGTACTGACTATTGTAAATACCTTACCTGAGTTCTTTTGGTTAACCAATTATTTGGAAACTGTACTCAGTGCAGAATTATGGAAAAGCTGTACCACTGCAACTATTGCATTTGAATACAAACGTTTACTTACAGCGTATGCGATCAAAACTGGCGCACCTTTAGATTTTGTTCCAGTTCAAGGACATGATTTTAGCAGTCGTGGAATGAGTGGAATCTATGATGCAACACAAAATGGTGTTGGTCACTTAACCAGTTTTATCGGTACAGATGCCGTCTCAGCGATTGATTATGCCGAAGAATATTACAATGCAGACGGTATTGTGGGAGTTTCAGTTCCTGCTACTGAACACAGTGTAATGTGTATGGGCAGTGAAGATAATGAAATTGAAACATTCAAACGTTTGATCACTGAACTTTATCCATCTGGCGTAGTCAGTATTGTGTCAGATACTTGGGACTTTTGGCGAGTCATTACAGAATTCACTGTTGAGTTAAAAGATGAAATTCTTGCTCGCCAGCCTAATGCTCTGGGTCTTGCCAAACTGGTTTTCCGACCTGACTCTGGAGATCCTGTAAAAATCATATGTGGTGATCCTGAAGCACAAGTTGGCAGCCCTGCCTATAAAGGTGCTGTGGAATGTTTATGGGAAATCTTCGGGGGGACTAAAACAGACCGAGGTTATAAAGTGCTCAATGAACGTGTTGGCTTGATTTATGGTGATTCGATCACCTTAGAACGCGCTTTAAAAATTCTGCAAGGATTAGAAGCCAAAGGCTTTGCTTCAAATAATCTTGTGTTTGGAATTGGTAGTTATACGTATAACTATTTAACTCGCGATACTTTTGGCTTTGCAGTAAAAGCGACTTGGGGGCAAGTAAATGGCGTTCCACGTGAATTGTTTAAAGATCCTGCGACAGATTCTGGGATTAAAAAGTCAGCTAAAGGTCTACTTCGTGTTGAAAGATCCGAAACAGGCTTTGTATTGTTCGATCAACAATCGCCTGAGCAAGAACAACAAGGTGAGTTAGTCACGGTATTTGAGAATGGTCAATTGATTCAAGAATGCGCATTGAATGAAATTCGTGAGCGTTTAATATCAAGCCTATAGTATTAAAACCAAGCATTCAGTTTAGGATAAAACTGAATGCTTAAACTAAACTATTGAAAAACACCAGCAAAATAGAAATTCCCATTAATGGTATCTGAACCTATTTTTACACTATTAAAGGTAAAATTTTGCTTTAGGTGATCTACACTCAAGCCTTTACAACTTGTATTTCTGTCCCCACATAAAACTGTATCTTCACCCTGTGTATAGACTAAGCTTAGATGTCCTTTTATCTCTTGATTAATTGTAAGCTCTCCATAATTTTCAAACTCAATTTGATACATTTTTTGATCATTTATTGTTTGAGCATACGTACTCTTATACCTTGGCACTAATTGAATTGACTGGTTTAAGGTTAAATTATATTGATCAAATGGCACATACACATTTGAACTTAAAATTTTAATTTTCTCTGCATCACTTTTTAAAATAATATTGTCTAAATTGAGTTCGAATCCTTTGTTAGAATTAGACCAAATCTCATTTGCTAAGTCTGAAATAGTATAAGTATCTGTGCCATCTAACACTCTGATCGAAATTGCATTTTCAGAATAAGTATTGAGATACTTTCTTATTGATAAAAATATTGTTTTATCGTCTTTTTTTAAAACTAACTCCTTATCAGTCCAATATAGCTTACCCTCCAAGCGAGTATCAAATTCTGCATAACTTTCAATATTATATTCTTCACTATCGTAAATCACTTTACCTTGAACTTTTACAATCGGAAAGCGATTAGTTTGAAAAATTGGCCAATTACTTTGGGCAAAGTAATTTAATTCTCCTGTGATTAAAACAGATTTAAAACCATTAAAATCTTTTAATTCTGAAGCATCTCCACGATAGTATTGGTTTGGCGCATCTTTAAATATAACTTGGATGTGTTTTTTTTGGTTCAATTCTTTAATTGAATAGTTTGTGTTTGAAGAGCAATCATAAAGTGGAAAACAAAAAATAAATTTTACATCTTGCGTATCAAAGTCTTTAAACAGCATAGCGAGTTTAGCCTTGTTGCCGTGATTCAGTTCAACAGCAGAAAAGTCAGAACCATTTTTATTCGCAAAACTAGCAGATGTAATTGGTTGATTTCCTATCGCTGAAATTTTATAAGTGAGTTGGGAATCATCAAAGTTTAAAGTTTGGTTAATTCCCTCACCTTTAATTGTTATATAGCTAGAATGATTCGCTGTCCCAATAGAATTATCACTTCCACCACAACCTGACAGCAATAATAAACTCACTGCCGAATACATCACGATTTTTTTCATTATCCATTCCTTATAAGGATATTTATTAAGTTTTTATAAACAATCTTATAACATTAATTTTCCTTGGCTAATATCCTTTACCCTGTAATAATTCTAACTATCTTTAAATTTAATAAATTAAGCGAGCCTTATTGTGACCTTGAATGCTGAACAGGAATTTCTGTCGAGTTATAATAAAAAAGACTTTGATGCTCCCCTTTTCACAGTCGATATGGCTATTTTTTCTGTGGATGCTGGGCAGCTACAAGTTTTATTGATTAAGCGCTCCAATTTTCCACAAAAAGATAAATGGGCACTGCCGGGTGGTTTTGTTGATTTAACCCAAGATGCAGATTTAATGGCTTCTGCGCATCGTAAATTGGTTGAAAAAACGGGGCTACAATCTCCCCATTTGGAACAAGTGGCAACTGTGGGCAATGCAACGCGTGATCCTCGGGGCTGGGCAGTCACCGCCTTGTACTTTGCGCTCATTGATTTCAAAGAATTTCAGCAAGTCGCTACCGAACAAACTGAACATAGTGAATGGGTTTCAATCTCGGAAGCAAAAAATCGAGATTTGGCATTTGATCATTTACAGCTTTTAGAAATGGCAATTGATCGATTAAGTCGTAAAGCACGCTATACTGCTCTGCCCGTTAGTTTGATGCCAAAACTATTTACATTGACTGAATTACAGCAGATTTATGAAATTATTTTGGGTCAGAGCTTGGAGAAGAAATCGTTTAGACGGCGTATGATTGAAGCAGGTGCAGTTGAGGAAACAAATCAAACTAAAATTGCAGGTAAACGTCCTGCGCAACTGTATAAATATGCTTTCGAGAGCTATGATTTCCATTTTCCAAGAATTTTGGAATATCCACGTGACTTAAATCCGTCATGACTGAGATAAGATTAATTCAAGCTTTTCCTCAAGAACTATTCGATGATGTTATATTGGTGGCTCAATATCTTGAAAATCAGAAAATCCAACTTCATGACAATACCCAATGTGAAGTGATCATTCATCAAGCTTTGATCAAGATACCTGCCAGAATCTATATCAACGCTGTACAATCTGTTGAGTTTCAAAACTTTCCATTGATACAACGTCAAATTCTATGGTGTATTTTCACGCGCCATCATGATGGTTTTGTTCGGCAAAAAGCACTTGAAAAACTACTTCAGCAAAATCTTGAATATTTTATGACGCCATTTATCTTTCAATTGCTAGGTGAATATGTGGCTGAAATTTTGAAAATCATTGAGCCACATCTCAATGAAAATAATCAAAACAAATGGAGTGATTTTATCTTAGAAAATTGTCAGTATTTTCAAACGACACAAAGCAGAATCGTCAGTTATTGGAATGAATACTATCGGTCAAGCTATCCTGATTTTAAAAACTATATTGGTCATCAAATTTTAACCAAGCTCAAAAAATATGAGGAATCACGCTTTAAATGAAATGCGTAATTTAAGTTTGATTTATTGGTTACCAAAAACAATCACATAGGTTCCAATCTGTATTTTTTCTTCTAAGCAGCATGCCAGATGCTCTAAAAAATTCATTATTTTTATATCTTCAAAAGACAAATCCCTAAGGTCTGAAACAATTTTCTCTACTGCATTGTAATCAAAATAATTATCGGAACAAGGATCAAAACTATCCTCGAATTCATTTGTCAGCGGGCTAGACAACGGAAATAAAGACCTAAATATTTCAATCACATAAGCAAAATCATTCTGTGGAATAAAATAAGTTCTATTGTTTTTATCTTGTACTGGCTCTAAGTTTTCATCTTCTGCCCAAATCAAAAAGCCGACTTTATCAACATATTTGGGATTTTCCGCTATCGTCAACTTGATTGGACGTTGATTAAATTGATCAATCTTTTCAATAATTTTTTCAATACTCTGCTGATAAACAGGATTTATATAATATGTGTGAGCAAGCGTTTGGTCACATCCTGTCGCTAAACAAATTTTATTGAGATTATTTTGATGAAACTGAGTAAGCGATTGTTCAATATCGTCATTATTTTGTTTTAATAATGACAATGCTTCTGTCAATGAAACGTTTATTTTTGCTCGTAATATCTTGAGCTTTTCATTATTCATAACGTACTCTTGTATTTATTCCTGATTCCATTTTCAATATTTATACATCGTCACTACCTAAATTATCTTATGTTAATTATACAATTAAATATCGATGGACAATAATAATGAACACCCTATGCTATTTTGAAATTCAGTCTTCAAACCCGGAACGTGAAATGAAGTTTTATCATGAGGTCTTTGGTTGGAAGTTTAACAAAGTCGAAGGTTTACCGATCCAATATTTTCAAATTGAGACAGTAACATTACATGGAGGTTTATTAGAAAGACCAGCGCAAACACCACCGACACAGTGTGGAACCAATGCCTTTACCTGCTCTTTTGAAGTTGAAGATTTTGATCAAACGGCTGAAAAAATTTTAGCCTTAGGTGGGCGCATCGCCATGGAAAAATTTGCCATCCCTAACAAATGCTGGCAAGGCTACTTTTTAGATGCAGACCATAATACCTTTGGTTTGGTTCAAGTTGATCCAAATGCACAATGATTTTAAGAAATGAAACAAATAACTCCATCAAACTCAGATTGATTTAAGTGATGAATTTAGAGAATTGATATTCTAGAGTGTTGGTTTTTTAAAAGCTTAACCAGACGAGTGATTGAGTGAAATACTGTTTGGCTTTTTATCTGCTTACTCAGCCATCATGACCTTTTACTCAATCACTCACTTTAAGCCGAAGCAATCAAAAAAAGTAGTCTATTCAATCACCACAAAAGAACTTCTTATCTGATTCATCCGTGAATTTATGCTACCTTATTTTACAACGCATTAAGATCACACACGCACATGACTGTACGCTTTCTTCATACTTCAGACTGGCATTTGGGACAATTCTTTTATAACCACTCGCGCCAGTATGAACATGAACAGTTTTTAGCGTGGTTATTGCTGCAAATTCAAGAGAAACAGCCAAATGCCTTACTGATCGCAGGTGATATTTTTGATGTGATTAACCCGGCTTCATCGGCTCAAAAACAATTATATCAATTTCTTGCAGATGCCCATGAGATTGCACCACATATGCAAACACTGATGATTGCAGGAAATCATGACTCAGGTTACCGTATCGAACAAGTAGAACCGTTACTTGAGAAATATCATGCCAAATCTGTTGGGGTGATTCATAAAAATAGTGAAGGTCAAATTGACTTAGATCGTTTACTGATTCCTATCTATGATCCGCAACGTCATATTATTGCTTGGTGTCTATGTTTGCCCTTTTTACGTCCTGCTGAAATTACTGGATTTAATGAACAGACTCATAATAGTCAAAACGCAATTGCCTATTTACATCAACAGTTGATTGCAGAAGCTCGTAAGAGAAAAACGGCTGAGCAAGCACTGATTTTAATGTCGCATGCGCATATGCAAGGTGGGGAAACTTCCGATTCGGAGCGCCCAATTATTGTAGGGAATGAAGAAGCTCTTTCAACGACGTTGTTTGAAGACATTCTTGACTATGTGGCACTCGGACATTTACACAAACCACAAAAAGTTGCACAAGCACATATTCGTTATAGTGGTTCGCCCATTCCACTGTCGTTTAGTGAAATCCACTACAAACATCAAATTGTAGACGTAAAAATTGATCCATCCAAAACAGATGAATCCCGCTTTGAGTTTGAAAGTATCTATATTCCACGGAGTATACAGCTCCATAAAATCAAAGGAGAATTGAGCGTTGTTTTTGCTCAGTTACATGCTTTGCCAAGTGGAGAAATTGACAATATTGACCATCGTGAATATGTCGATATTGAATATCATACGGATGTTCCCCCTCCGCCCAATTTACGCCAACAATTTGAAGAAGCCTTACCCAAAGATAGATACCGTTTGGTTCGTATTTCAAGACAATACTTAAGCACAGAAAAAAATGGGGATACACCGAGTACAATCCATCTCGAACCGCCTACGCCAGAAAAACTTTTTCAACAGCTTTGGGAAAAAAATGGTTATGCCAGTGATGATGCTGTTTTCAAAGACTTTTTAAATTTGCTGCAAGAAGCTGAGAAGTCACTCGAAAATGAACCTGAAGCATAGGAGTTTGCTGTGAAAATTTTATCGATACGACTCAAAAATCTAGCTTCGTTGTCTGGTGAACATTTTATTGATTTTGAATCTGAACCATTGGCTTCAGCTGGTTTAGTCGCAATTGTTGGGAAAACCGGGGCTGGAAAGTCCACTATTTTGGATGCGATGTGTCTTGCCTTGTTTAATAAAATCCCACGTTTAAAAGACAGTGATGGTAAGTTACAAGATGTGGATGGTTCAGAACTTTTAACCAACTCCCCACTGACTGTGCTGCGTCGAGGTACCGCGCATGGCTTTGCAGAGCTTTGTTTTGTTGCACAAGATCAAAAACATTATCTGGCTCGTTGGGAGCTAAAACGTTCACGTGAAAAAGCAGATGGAAAACTGCAAAGTGTACAACGTTATTTAAAATGTCTGACCGATGGAACAGTGATAGCGGATAAAGCCAAAGCTGTAGACAACAGTATTTATAAAATTACTCAATTGAGTTTCGAACAATTTACCCGTGCTGTACTTTTGGCACAATCTGAAGTCACAGCATTTTTAAAAGCACGTGATAATGAACGTGGTGAGTTACTCGAGTATTTAACCAATTCAGCAATTTTTGGAAAAATTGGTCAATTGGCATATGAAAAAACCAAGTTGGTGGCTTCAAAACGTAAGGAACTTGAAAACCTACTGGGTCATATTGAACTGTTATCTGATGAAGATTTGGCTGAACTGTCGACTCAATTTCAACATATTGAAAACACCTATCAAAAATTACAATCAGAAAAAATCCAGCTTGAAAAACAACAGCTTTGGTTTGAACGTAAACAAAAATTAGATCAAGAAATTATTCTGAAACAGCAATTTTTAGATGCCCAACTCAAAGTACAACACGACTTACGACCTGAACGTGAACGTTTAATTCGTTTAGAAAAATTTTCGAGTATTCGCTCAAGTGTTTTTCAACAGCAACAGCTGAATAAAAATGAACAACAACTGACACCACAACTGCAAAAACAACAACAACTGTTTGATCAGTTAAAGCTACAATTTGAGCAGCAAAAGCAAAACTTCACTCAAGCTGAAACGGCTTTAAATGATATACAAAGTTTTGAAAACGCACATTTTGATGCTTTAAAAGAAGTACGTAAATGTATCCAAGAACGTGATTTTATTGGTACAGAATTTAAAAAAATTCAATCCAAACTCAATGAATTGGAACAATCAAAACATCCCTTACTAAGCCAGCAACAGGAAGTTGAACAACATATTCAACGCCTTAGCCAACAGCAGCTTAATTTAAGTCAAAAACTTGTCGAGACACAACAATTTTCAAGTCTGGATAAAGGCTTGACAGCGCATATACAACAACTCAGTCAATTTATTCAACACTATCCAAGCGTCGAAAATCAACTCGGTAATTTAAGCCAAGCTGAAGATAAACTCAGACAGCAAAACGCTCAATTACAGGCTTTAATTGATCAATCAGGTACGATCGAGAAGCTAGAAACAAGGCTTGAACAAACCCGCCAACAACGTGAAACGACACTTTACCAACTCAATCAATTTGACATCATCCAACAAAAATTACAGCAATTTTTTGAATTACAGTCAGAGTCTCAACAACTTATTGCTCAAATTCATCAAGGTCATACACAATTTCAACAACTAGAAAAAGCCACAGTTCAAGCTGAACAAGATTATCACAACGCAAAACAGGCTCGAACCAAGCTACAGGATATACTTCAACAACAACGCTTATTACATACAGAAAATGTCGAGAATTTAAGAGCAGCACTTAAAGAAGATCAACCATGTATTGTCTGTGGAAGTACTACCCATCCCTATAAAATGGATGATTCCATTGTTTCCAAAGCCTTGTTCGAACTACAACAACAACAAGAACAGCAAGCTCTGCTTCAAGAGCAAGATACTTTTAACATTTGGCAGCTTAGTCAGCAGAATTTAACCCAATTCAATGCAGAGCAAGAACAACTAAAAACCTCGCAAAAAAGATTGGTTGAACGAATCGCAGTCACTCAACAGACTTGTGCTGAACAAATTGCGTCTGCAAAAATTAAGCTTGATCTCACTCAAACACAAGCTGAAATCATGTTAGAGTTAGGTCAATTTACCCAACAATCTCAACAGCAGATTGAGCAAATCGACCAACAGTCCAAACAATCGATTCAAACGATAAAAACCCAACAACAATTGTTGCAGAGCACTCAGCACACATCACATTTATTACAACAAGCCAAAAACCTTCAGCATCAAATTCAGCATATCGTTTCATGCTTGTCTGAGCAGGAACAACACATGTGGCAACAACAGACAGTCGCCACCGCAGAAAATGTTTGTATCCGTTTAAAACAACGTGCGCAACAACTTGATCAACAGGAACAACACAGTAAGCAATTAGATTTATACGCCCAACAACAACACAGTATTCAACTCAACCTAGACAATATCTCCAAGCAAATTGCTGATACTACTCAAAGCTTAGCGGAGATTAAACTTAAAGGATTACAAAATACAGAAACTGCGAATCAATTGATTTACAGCATGACTGGATTAAATGAAGTGAAGCCGAATGAATGGTTAGCTCAGCACGATCTGAAACGCCAGCAAAGCCAACAACATTATCAGCAACTCAAACAAAACTTTGAGCAATTGCGTAATCAATTTGAACAAGAAAAGAGCCAGCTTGAACAGCTCAAAGCTCAGCTCACCCAAAATCTAAATCATCTCAATCAAGTGCAGTTTGAAATCCAACAATGGTTAACAGAACATCCAGATTTTCAATTAGAAGATTTAAGCAACTTGGCGCAAATTACACCACCACAAGAACAGCAAATTCGAAAGCAATTACAGCAAGCTGAACGCACATTGAATGAAGCCCATTCAGCACTCAAAACCATTCAGGAACAACTCTCAGAACATCTAACGCTTCAACCAGAAATAGTGAGCAATGAGTTACAACAATTGATGATAAGAAATAGTGAAGCGCTAAACACGCAAATTGAAATTCGAGATCAACTCAAACTCAAACTCGAATTACATCAGCAGAATGTCATGAAGCAAAAACAGTTTGCAGATCAAATTCACAACGTCCAGCAAGAAGAACATCGTTGGGGGAAAATTTCAGGTTTGATGGGGGATGCAACAGGTAAAAAATTTAGAGATTATGCGCAACAGTATAATTTGGATATTTTACTTGAACATGCCAATCAGCAATTGGCGATGCTGTCTCAACGCTATACGCTTAAGCGTCTCGAAAACTCTCTAAGTCTCGCCATTATTGATCATGATATGGATGGTGAAACTCGATCTGTTGCTTCACTATCGGGTGGCGAGTCTTTCTTAACAGCGCTGGCGCTCTCTCTAGCAATTGCCAATATGGCTTCAGGTTCAATGAAAATTGAATCCTTATTTATTGATGAAGGTTTTGGAACACTGGATGCTTCATCATTACATATGGTAATGAATGCTTTGGATCAACTGCAAAATCAAGGGCGTAAAGTCGTACTAATTTCACATATACAGGAAATGCATGAACGTATTCCTGTACAAATTCAAGTCCGAGCTTTAGGTGCAGGTGCCAGTACGATAGAAGTAGTCAGTTAAAAAAGGAGGATAATAACCCTCCTCAAACTCGATTTAATGTATTCATTGATTTGCTAAATATTCTTTTTTGGCTTGATCACAAATTTCTTTTTTATCACTCAAGCCTTGGGTCGCTGTTTCGAGGGTTTCATCAAAGGTGGTATCAAACTGTTTGTAATCTCGGTCATACTGTACTTTATATTTTTGATTATTTTTTAATACCGCGATTGAACTTTGAATGGCGACACACATTGGATAAAGTTCCTTCCGATCCTGTGTTTGAGTTGCACGATCAGTAATTTCTTCGATTTTTCCCAAAATCGTATCAAAGTTCTTTTGAAATTTTTCATAACTCGGTTGAGTTGCAATAAGGGATTTATATTGATCTTCGATTGGATTGGCAAATGATTGTATGGAAGCCATACCCAGTAAAGTGATTACACAAACTTTGACTAATTTCATTATATATTGACTCTTTTGATTATTAATGGATTTAAGTGTTTAAAAGCATAGGCTGTTTTCACAAATGCCCTATGCTTGTTGAAAAGATAATTTATCGATCTGCTGGAAATGCATTGGGTGGCGGCGCATATTTATTTACAGGTTTCGCCTTTTCTTCTGGTGCTTCTAAGTCATACACTACAGTACCGATTACTCCTGTATTTTGAATAGAGCCTTGATCAGAATTAGCAGCATAAGCATCTTTAGGCTTACTAAACGTAAAAGAAGCTACAGCAGAATCACTCTTACGGAAACCTTCGATTTTCAAGGTGTCATGCGCATGCAATACATAACCTGCATTGCTCCGAGAAGCTTCACTGCCATTAATTACATCAATACCATCAACACTGGCAACAATTTCAAAGGTCTTACCCGTATTATTTTCATACTGTAATTGATAACTTTGCCCTTCACGCCCTGACAAATAATATTTTTGCCCCACACGATACATGGGAATGAACTGACCATGATCATCGACCACAGAAAAACTAATTTTTCCTGCCGCCATTGAAATAGAATTCACTGATTTTCCTTGATAATTTTTATCAGCATATTGCACAATTGTTTCAGCCAATGACGTTTCAGATTTACGTTTTAACTGCACTTCCGTCACTTTGGAATCAATTTCATCACCCCACTTCGTACCCAGTTTTTCATCAGCGGAGACTTGGTTATTGGCAGCTTCAGCAGCAGCATCGGTACTGGTCGTTTCAGCCGATGAGTTGGATGAACTTTCATCTGTTTTTTTCGCACAAGCAGCAAGAAAAATACACAGCAAAAGGCAGAGAAATATATTTATATTTTTCATTATCAAACCTATTTTAAAGTAATAAGTTACGTTCCAATCATTATAATGTCTTGTATTTATTCAATAACATTGAACAATTAGAAAGATGTTTCAGTTAGATTATTATCAGCCACATCATAACTGAGCAGTGCTTGATGTACTATTTTTTAATTATTGCAATTGTGTAACATTATAACATCCTAGCGCATTCTAGGATGTTAAAAACCTATAGTTTGCCTAAACTCAATCACTTAATCTGCTGGAAAAGCATTAGGAGCAGGTGCATAGCCATCCTTTGAATTTTTAGCAGGCTGATATTGAGGTGCTTTTAATTCATACACCACTGTTCCAATCACACCGGTATTTTGAATAGAGCCATTTGCTGAATTAGCTGCATATGCGTCTTTAGGGCGACTAAAAGTAAATGAAGCGACTGAAGAATTACTCTTTCTAAATCCTTCAATTGCAAATGAACTGTATGGTCGTAACACATAACCACTATTTGAACGTGAAGCTCGGCTGCCATCTAAAACATCTAAACCATCCACACTCGCGACAATTTCAAATGTTTGATTGCTGGTATTTGAATAGCGAAGTTGATAGCTTTGCCCATCTATGGCTGAAAGGTAATAATTTTGTCCATCACGGTAAAGTGGTAAAATTCGACCACGATCATCTACAACAGAAAAACTCACTTTGCCAGCTGCCAGAGAAATGCTGTTAATATTACGTCCCGAAAATTGCTTATTGGCATAACGAATTTGAGTTTCATCAATTGGACGATTGCTTAAGCGTTTTAAATCTACTTGGGTCACATAAGAATTTAGATCATCGCCCCATTTTGTCCCCAAACGTTCTTCTGATCGCACTTGGTTTTGTTTGGATGTTGTACTTGCAGGTCTAGACGCTGGTTTGGCTGAAGGTACAGCTTCTGTCTCTAAACTTATGGCATCGTTTGATGGCGAATACTTTGTTGTACTGCAGGCGCTGATTAAAACACAAAGACACAACCACAATAACATTTTGGATTTATTCATATTCTATTTCCAGTTTCTAAATTTTATTTCACTAAGTATAGTCAACTTAACCAGTGCTGTGCATCGAAAATTGTAGAATATATTTTAAACGAGCTATTCAATTGTTTAGGACAAATATATTGATATAGTTATCCTAAACAAAAAACCTATTTTTTATTTTATCATGATCAGATTATTGTTAGCCCAGTGCCAAAACGATACCTGCAAAGCCAATACAATAAAAACCGAACAGCTGCCAACGTCCATGTTCTAGCCAGCTAGATAACCACTTTAAAGCAGCAAGACCTGCAATAAAGCTAAACACCATTCCCAATACACTCGGAAAAAGGAGTTGAGTTAAATGCATATTTTGAAAGTTCTCTGCATGCATAAGACGATAAAACTCTTTAACAATCACAGCAGGTGTAAGCACTACAGCCAACGCAAAACTAAACTCTTCCGCTTTTTGGCGTGCAACACCTAAAAATAATCCTGTTGAAATGGTGGCACCAGAACGTGAAAAACCTCGAAATGGTAGACATAAAGCTTGTATCGCACCAATCCATGCCGCACTTTTCAAGCTGATTTCACCAGTTTGTCCACGATCTAATCGCGCAGATAAAATAATCAATATCCCTGCTGAGACTAATGCAGCAGCCATTAATTTTGAATTACTAAATAACTGTTCTATTTCAAAGTGATTTGCTCCTGCAAAAAACACATGTTTAATCAAGGCTTGTAGGGTTAATCCAAGTATGCTGGTAATGGCTGTGGCAAGAATAATAAAACCTGCTTGTTTCTTAAAATTAGTGATGGATGAAAAATATGTCTTACGCCAAGATGCCCAGAAATAAACAATGACCGCAAACATTGTACCTGTATGTAGCATGACCAAGAGAAAAGTCATATCAGGTGCAGAAGGATCAAAGCCCATTAATTTTTCAGCCAAAATGACATGGGCAGAACTGGATACAGGAAGCAACTCTGCCAAGCCTTGAATAATGGCAAGAATAAGCACATGAAAAATAGTCATCAATGCTCTCAGGTTTAAAATGATGTTTGCCTTATACGTTTACAGCATTAAAACTAAATTAAAATAAACTTAAACCATTACAAATTCAGAACGCCAATTTCAGTATGAGAGCTTAGGGGCTGTTGACATTTCATAAATGGCTTGCGTTGTAGGTTAAAATTGAGCAGGTAAGGCATGAAACGAAGAGAATAACGAGTCTATTTTCAAGTTTCATAACGTAGTCTGAGATAATTTTAGCCACAACCCTTCGGGACTAGTGTGTTTTTTGCCGATTCGTTGTTACGAACTACTTATTTAGAATGACTAAATTTCGTATTTCGTGCCTAGAATCGCCTAAAAAACACACGTAGTCGCAAAAATAGACGAATTGTCAACAGACCCTAAATATCTTGTTAGTTTTTATTGGAATAATCTCGTGCGCCAAATAATGCTG
Organism: Acinetobacter sp. Tol 5; assembly: GCF_019702905.1. Lineage (NCBI taxonomy): Bacteria > Pseudomonadati > Pseudomonadota > Gammaproteobacteria > Moraxellales > Moraxellaceae > Acinetobacter > Acinetobacter sp. Tol 5. Next base: position 3,624,522 of record NZ_AP024708.1, read on the forward strand.
TACCAATCCGAACCATGGTTGAGCCTGCAGCAATTGCTTCTGCCAGATCTCCTGACATTCCCATACTCAGGGTATCCCAATCTTCAGGACGAACATGGAACACTTTGACTTGGTCAAATAACTGCTTGGCATCTTGAAATGCTTCAGTGTGATGTGGTGCAGGAATCACCATCAGTCCTCTTAACCTTAAATTCGGCAACAGGCTGATTTGCTTGACCAATTCAACAACTTCTTCAGGCTGACAGCCATCTTTGCTGTCTTGTGCATCAATATTCACTTGTAAACAGATATTTAAAGGGTTTTGAGTTGCATCTCTTTGTTTCGATAAACGTTCAGCAATTATAAAACGATCTACGCCATGCACCCATGCAAACTTTTCGGCAAGATGCTTGGTTTTATTGCGTTGTACATGACCGATAAAATGCCACTCAATATCCAAATCTTTTAAATCTTCAATTTTATCCAAGGCTTCTTGTAAATAATTTTCCCCAAACGAGCGTTGCCCTGTGCTGTACATTTCTCGTAATAATAGACTTGGATGTGTTTTAGAAACCGCCAATAACTGGACCTGTCCCAGATCTCGATTTGCAGCCAAGCAGGCATCCTGAATTTGTGCTAATACATGATTTCGAGCTTGATTTAGATCATTCATTGACGGGGTTCTCATTTCATAAAAATTTCAGCTTCCAAGCAATTAAATTGTTGGTTATGCTGAGTGAAAAGCCTTATTATTCTACAAAATAATCAGGGTATGTTGATTGTTCATCAATGGCTTGTACGTGGCAGGCAAAAATTAAACAAACCATGAGTGAAATATAAAGAATAGCAAAACTATTTTAAAATTTCATAACGCAGTTTGAAATAATTTTAGCCATAACTATTGCAAGAACAAAGCATTACTTTGTTCTTAATGTATGACAAAACGAGAAACCGAGGTGTTTTTTTACTGCTAAAACGTTACTTTGCGAAATATGGTTTCTCATCATTTAGAATAACGCCATTTCGTAGTTTCTGCAGAAGAACCAAAAACACTGAGATCGTCAGCAACATAGATGAACGCTCTTTACCCTAGGCTAAGAGATTTTATTCGGGGACATTATGGATATTACAGAATTATTGGCGTTTTCCGTTAAAAATGGTGCGTCTGACTTACACCTTTCAGCGGGTATGCCACCGATGATTCGTGTTGATGGTGAAGTCCGCCGTATCAATTTACCAGCATTGGAACATAAAGAAGTTCATAGACTGGTCTATGACATCATGAATGACAAACAACGTCGAGATTTTGAAGAACAATTAGAGACTGACTTCTCTTTTGAAGTTCCAGGCGTTGCCCGTTTCCGTGTTAACGCATTTAACCAAAACCGTGGTGCAGGTGCGGTATTCCGTACTATTCCATCCAAAGTCCTGACTATGGAGGATCTTGGTTTAGGACAAATCTTTAAAGACCTTTGTGACTTACCACGCGGTTTAATTTTGGTTACAGGTCCAACAGGTTCTGGTAAATCAACCACTTTGGCTTCGATGATTGACTTCATCAATGACAATCGTTATGACCATATTTTAACTGTCGAAGATCCAATCGAATTTGTACACCAATCTAAAAAGTGCTTGATCAACCAGCGCGAAGTGCATCGTGATACACATGGCTTTAACGAGGCGCTACGTTCTGCACTGCGTGAAGATCCAGACATTATCCTTGTCGGTGAGATGCGTGACCTTGAAACTATCCGCCTTGCACTTACCGCAGCAGAAACAGGTCACTTGGTCTTTGGTACACTGCATACCACTTCCGCAGCGAAGACCATTGACCGTGTGATTGATGTATTCCCTGCTGAAGAAAAAGACATGGTACGTGCCATGCTTTCTGAATCATTGCAGGCGGTAATTTCTCAAACGCTATTAAAGAAAAATGGCGGTGGACGTGTTGCTGCACATGAAATCATGATCGGGATTCCTGCAATTCGTAACCTTATTCGTGAAAACAAAGTTGCACAGATGTATTCAGCGATCCAGACTGGCGCAAACTATGGTATGACCACACTGGATCAAAGCTTAAAAGCGCTGGTTGCCAAAGGTGTAATTAGTCCTCAAGTTGCGCGAAATGTTGCAAAACAACCAGAATCATTTCTATAAATAAGATGGACGATTGAGGCTTAAAAGATGGACTTTAATGACTTGCTCAATATGATGATTGAGCAGAAAGCATCCGACTTGTTTATTACCGCAGATGTAGAACCATCAATGAAAATTAATGGTCAAATCGTCCCTGTGGTAAAAACCAAGTTAAACGGCGACATCATCATGCAATTGCTCAACTCAATCATGAGTGAAAAGCAACGCAAAGAATTTGCAGATACGCGCGAATGCAACTTTGCCATTACCAACAGAGATAAAACTGCCCGTTTCCGTGTTAGCGCTTTTCAGCAACGTGATATGCCAGGTATGGTTTTGCGTCGTATCGAAACTAAAATTCCAACCATGGAAGAGTTAAAACTTCCACCTATACTCAAAGATCTTGCCATGACAAAACGTGGCATCATTATCTTTGTTGGTGCGACAGGTACCGGTAAATCCACTTCTCTTGCATCGATTATTGGCTATCGCAATCAGAACTCAAAAGGCCATATCATCACCATTGAAGATCCGATCGAATTTGTTCACGAACATGCTGGCTGTATCATCACCCAACGTGAAGTTGGTATTGATACTGACTCTTTTGAAATTGCTTTGAAGAACACCTTGCGTCAAGCACCTGATGTTATTCTGATTGGTGAGATTCGTTCCCGTGAAACAATGGATTATGCGATTGCCTTTGCAGAAACTGGACATCTGGTCTTTGCGACACTACATGCCAACAATGCCAACCAAGCAATTGACCGCATTATTCACTTCTTTGAATCTGACCGTCATAGCCAATTGTTTATGGACTTATCTCTTAACCTTAAAGCTATGGTCGCACAGCAATTAATTCCAACACCAGATGGTAACTCGCGTCGTGCAGCGATTGAGATTCTGATCAACTCACCACTCGTTTCAGATCTCATCCGTAAAGGTGATGTACATGAAATCAAAGATTTGATGAAACGTTCACGCGAATTGGGTATGCAAACTTTTGACCAAGCCTTGTTTGACCTTTATAAAGCTGGTCAGATTACCTACAAAGATGCGTTGAAACATGCAGACTCACCAAATGATTTACGTCTACAAATCAAATTGGATGAAGAAGGTGGCGCGCAGTTGTTGAATGCCAACAGCAAATTGACTTTTGATGGGCAATAAAGCAACACAAAATCTTTAAAAATGAAAAGGGAGCTTCTAAAAGCTCCCTTTTCATTTGTTGTATTTATGTGATTTTAACGCTTACGATAAGCTTCCTGACATTCAGGCTCATCACAATAACCATATAGATTTAGAGAATGACCAGTTAACTGGAAACCATGCTTCTCAGCAACTGTATGTTGTTCATGCTCAATGATATCATTAGTAAATTCAACGACTTTATTACAATTTTGGCAAACCAAATGATCATGATGATCTTCTTGCATAATTTCGAAAACAGAATGATTGTTTTCAAAATGATGACGCTGAATAATTCCAGCAGCCTCAAATTGTGTTAACACACGATATACGGTCGCTAGACCAACATCTTCACCTTGTTCGAGTAATGTTTTATAAATGTCTTCCGCGCTCAAGTGGTGTTGTCTTGAATTTTCTAATAATTCCAAAATCTTGATTCGTGGTAGGGTAACTTTAAGTCCAGCTTTGCGTAAATCTTGATTTGAAATAGGCATATAAAAAGGTCTCTCAACAAATTTTAAGTTGGAATATGCAACAGAGTTGAGATGCAGTATGATCTATCCTTGGATCAATTGCATCATAATTAATTTGGGATAGTGTAGCAAAATGCAAAAAATCATGCTGACGTTATTCGTCGCTTCTTTACTTGGTGGTTGCTCTGTATTTGGAGTATACAAAGTTGATATACCTCAAGGAACACCATTAACCCAAGCTCAAGCTTCAAAAATTCAAGTCGGTATGACCTACCAGCAAGTGAGATTCTTACTGGGTAGCCCAACAATTTCAGATCCAATGAATCCTGGACGTTGGGATTACATTTACAACTATATCCCTGGAACTTATGCAAAAAAAGCAAAAATTCCAGCAGCACATGGTCAACACTTAAAGGTTTATTTTGATCAATCAGGTATTGTAAACAAAATCGAAGGTTTGGAAACCATTCCTGAGTCACAACCCGGTTTACCCGCTTCTAAAGAAGCAATATTGAATGCGCCCCCACTATAGACATTTTGTCATAAAAAGAAACCCCTCTTTGAGGGGTTTTTCATATGCATTCAATTGTTTAAAGCGATTAGCTATAATCGCTTAAGATTTGAAGAGTAATTGCTGATAACGATTTCCACGGCAATAACGCCCAACAGGATTGGCTTTGGCGCGATTACGACGAATGTCTTTGGGATTAATGGTTAAAGCTCTATAAATTTCAACACGATCACCAGCTTCTAACAAATGTGCTTGATCTTTAATCTTGACACCAAAGATGCCAAAACTAAAATTTTCAGGCAATTCTACTTGCTCCGCCAGACCACTTTGGGCAATTGCATCAGCAACGCTCATGCCCGGAGAAAATTGTAACTCAATGTGAAATTGTTGCTTTTCGGTAGCATATGCTACCCAAATTTTATCCACTTGATTCACCAATACCCTTAAATAAATTGTCCGATATACGCAACCAATGCAATTAAAATGGCTAAAGGTAAAATGATACGCACTGCAATACGCCAAATATTATAAAAGCCTTCTGAACTGAAATTAATTGCTTTTCGTAAGTGACTGATTTTCATCATCCAACCCACAAATACTGAATAAATCAAGCAAATAAGTAAGCCCCAAACCATTAACAATGGATTAAATATCATCGAAATGTTTGGAATCGCCCAAATAAATAATGCCACCAAAAGCACTGCAAATTGAATTACCACAGCCACTTGGCGTTGCACTAACTGTTCTTTGCTCAATTGTAATAATAGAGCAGCAGAAATGATCGCAGTAAATAATAATGCATAAGCTGGAATTTGTGATGAAACAGCAAAGAAACCAAATGCTATTACTGCAATCAATTGTGCAATCCAGATCGGTAGAGCGGTTTTGCTTGCCTCATTGCGCTGTTGGACATTGAGCAAGCTTGTTTGCCAATACAGCCCAAGACCTAACCCTGTTGCAACTAAAGCTAAAATTGTGGCATTACCCCACTCTTTAAACTCAACAGGTGTCACATGCCAAGTCTGCAAACCTGTTCCAAAAAACTGAGCCAAAGCCAATGAAACCAGTACGCCAACAGTTGTTAAACCGACCAAGAACTGACGCGGAACAAAAGATAATGCAAAAGCAACCACAGCACTACCAACAAAAATCAAATGTGGCGCAACTGGAAGTTGAGCAATATGTACAGCACTAGCACTAATATTTGAAAGTATGCCACCCGCTAAGAATGGAATAAAAATGACTGCCAACCATCCTACAATACGCCAGGATTGTGATGCATCTGCGTCACGAGTTAAGCTAGACAAGGCATTTAATGCGGTTGTTTTAGAGCGTTTTGCTAAAGCAACCTCTAAATAGGTAATCGGCAATGCCAAAATCAGCATTGACACTAACCACAATATCCAAAAATCAATTTGTCGATCAATTTGAATACCCAGACTTGGTGCTAAGCCTGCGATAATCATGAATGATAAACAAAATGCCATGAGCGGCGATAACCATCGTGACATAGAATTATCCTGCATGAGGTGTTTCGTAAAAAGTTCTGCTATTTTGCCTTTGTCGATGCTGAAAATCAAAGCTTAAAAGAAAAAAGCAAATCACCCCTCGATGATTTGCTGCGCTAGACTTTTTTATAATCGCTCTTATTTCTTTTTATCCCCTCTGAATTTTTTTAATTAGAGAGCTGGTCATTTCCATAACTTAGGCTGAAATCAGCATGAGGTTATGAAAAAAATCGTGCAAACCAATTCTTGCCTTTTTTCTTTTCATTTTCTTTAATGATCCCCATCATATTTAATTTCACAGCTCCAACATAATCAGCGTCATCGTGCTGAATATGATTAATTAACCATTTAGACAAGACTTCATGTAATTCTTTTTCGATTGAATGACCTTGCTCAAAACTTTCACGGTAACTTTCTATACGCTTGATAAATAAATCATGGACACGTTTATGAGGAACACGATATTTATAACCTGCTTCTTCTTGTAAACTTTCTTCAAATGTAAAATGTGATTGCGTATAGTCGATAATATTATCGAGTATTTGTTTAATACGAACACGATCCGTTGCTATACCAATTTCATCAATTTCATTGATGTAATCCAAAATCCTTCTATGTTGATCGTCAATCACATCGATACCAGTATTATATTCTGGAATCCATTTCATCTTCATACGATCACCTTAAAAAATAATGTTTTGACCTTTAAAATCCATATTAACGAGAATCAAGTCAAATAAAAATGAACCGTATTACTCGGGATTCATTAAAAAAACCGTATTATTATTTAAGCTATTGTTTATATTAAATAAATATTATTAATCAAACTAAAAGAGTAAGATATTTTTTAACCAATATTAAAATTCAAATGATTTTATTGATGATTTAATTATCTATTTATAGGTTTAATTCATTAGATTAGATACATAGTTATTTCAACTCATCAATTAATATTAAACTAATACTGATCTGCTTTGGTTATTCTCACCAAACTTGGGTCTGCTGCTTCTCGTGCTAGGCGTTCTACATGAGTGGTGGCAGTTTTTAACACTTTCCCCTCTTTAAATAAAATCATTTCACCTGGTTTATAAGCTGTCCATACTTCATTTTGAGTTAATGGTTCTGTTGTTATTACAGCTACACGATCTTCTTTGGTGGTAAATTGACTAAAATCGATATCAACATCAATATCAATTAAACGTGCATATTTAAAAGGATACTCTCTAACAATCCAATGCAGTTTGGTCGTCGCATAACTGAATAATGCTTGTCCATTGGAAAGACAGAAATTAAAAGTCCCGTATTCTGCAATTTTAGGAGAAATTTCTTCAAGTAAAGCAAAAATATCATTTAGACTTGGCTCAAAATAACCAAATCTTAAAACCAGCTGTTCGAGTAAATAGCAAAATGCCAATTCACTGTCTGTACTGCCTACAGGCGTAAAGCGCCCCGACAAATGCGGATGAAAATTAAGTAAGTCGCCATTATGTGCAAAAATCCATTGTCTCCCCCACAATTCACGAATGAAAGGATGTGAGTTTTCTAAAGTGATTTTACCTTGTGTCGCCTTACGAATATGTGCAATCACATTGCGTGATTTAATCGGATAATTACGTACCAACTCAGCAATTGGCGATACGACTGCAGATTGATTATCCACAAATAAGCGACAAGCTTTATCTTCAAAAAAAGCAATACCAAACCCATCAGAATGATCAGAGGTTATTCCTGCACGTTGAGAAAACCCACGAAACGAAAATGTAATATCGGTGGGTGCAGCACAGTTCATTCCAAGCAATTGGCACATAGCGTATTCATACAGCGTTTTATTTATAAGAATATTGTGCATGACTCCGCTTCCGCTTGCAAATCTCAATAACTGAAAATAACAGCATACAAGCGGATATTAGACCAAAGGAGTGAAATTGGGGATTGAAAGAAAAAAGGATATCTTTAGGCTTTCATACTTCATCGGCAAGTATAAAAACTTAGGCAGTACCCTTTGATCATTTAAACTTAGCGATTAACCATTTTATTGAGTACGAATTTTTTTGCGACTTCATTGACATCGAGAAATACAAAATAATCCAAGCAATTGAATGCTTCATCATGATATGCCTGCTTTGATAAGCGAGCATTCATTTTCAAATACACATCAAATAGTTTTGGAATTCTTTCATCTTGTGGAAAACTGTATTCTGGATGGCTGGGTTCAAAAGCGGGTTTAGCCTTAACATCAATTGATTGCTTAGCCGTCATTTTTTTAAGATGTTGGTGAGTATAGTAAGCGCGTGCTTTATTGTCTCCCAAACGAATGCTGACACAGCCCATCAGATGTTTGGCTTTCATTTTCCAAAGTACTGTAGGAACTAGATTTAACCAAAGCATCGACAGCGCGCGTCCATTACGATAGCGAGGATGGACACAGGTACGCCCAATTTCAACAATATTTGATAGGTCTGAGAACTGTGAAACATCAAATTCTTGCGCGCTATAACTACGCGCAAGCTCATGACCTTGGATCAATTTTAAACGGGTATAAGCAACAATTTCATTGCTCCACTTATCTCGTAGCACAGCATGTTCACAATCAAGATCATAAAGATCTTGATCTAAACCATTTTCAAAGTGGATACCAAACTGATCTGCAAATTGTACTGCGCGGAATTTTTGTACTTCTTTAAGCTGTTTAAGGTCTTCAACCCATTCAAATTTATATTGTGACTGTGCTTTTTTAGGTTTAGGCAAAGGTAAATTGAAGTTCTGGAAGTTCTGACGATACTGATTTAATTTTGCGAACATATTTTTAGACTCCTTGAGCTTTTACTTACACTAGGCAATCCACATGACACTTATATGACGAAAAAATGACCATTTTAAAACACACTACAAACGGTGATAGGGGATAAATCCCTCCTCCAATAAAAAACCAGTGTAAAAACACTGGCTTTGATCAGACAAAATAGATTTATGCGTGATTAGACTTTGAGCGGTTGGTAATCAAAGTACCCACACCATGATCAGTAAAGATTTCTAATAATGTTGCATGAGGTACACGACCATCAACAATATGTGCACTGACCACCCCACCTTTTACGGCATCTAAAGCACAGCCTACTTTTGGAATCATGCCACCATAGATCACCCCTGTTTCGATCAGGCGATCAACTTCTTGTGTACTGAGCCCAGTGAGTAGATTTTTATTTTCATCTAAAACACCGCTAATATTGGTCAACAAGATCAGTTTTTCAGCACCTAAAGCTTCTGCAACTTTACCCGCCACTAAATCTGCATTGATATTATAAGTTTGACCATCTTCATCCACACCAAGCGGTGCGATCACTGGGATAAAATCACTTTGTGTAAACATTTCTAAGACATCGGTCTTTACACCAGTCACTTCTCCCACAAGACCTAAGTCAATCTGGGTCACTGTACCATCATCTTGAGTTTTTTCCATCAACAGCTTTTTGGCACGTAATAAATTACCGTCTTTACCTGTTAAACCAATTGCGCGACCACCATGCTTATTGATCAAGTTGACGATTGATTTGTTCACGCTGCCACCTAAAACCATTTCAACCACTTCCATGGTTGCTGGATCAGTTACACGCATTCCATCAATACGATCAGACTCACGTCCTAACTGTTTTAATAATGAATCCACTTGAGGACCACCACCATGTACAACAATTGGATTTAATCCGACGGTCTTCAGCAAGACAATATCGCGCGCAAATGAACTTTCCAATGCAGGATCAGTCATTGCGTTACCACCATACTTCACAACTAGCGTTTTACCTGAAAAGCGTTGAATATACGGCAAAGCTTCTGTCAAAATTTGTGCTTTGTCGATGCCAGTGTGCTGGTGTGGCATTCGTCTCTCCTTAATGAGCTATAGCGGCTTGATCGATGAGTATGGATCGTGCAAAAAATCAATGTGCCTGTAAAATATCTTGGGCGATCATAGGATAACGATCATGGAGCATAGACGCAAATGTCTGACGAATCTCATCTAAACGATTTTGACAATCGGCATCAAAACGAACGGTAAAATACTCCCCCGTATTGGATGCGCGAATAATGCCGAACCCATGTTCAAAATCAAGTCGAACCCCATCAATTTTACTTAATTCAGCACCATACTGATGACTGAGATGCTCAATTTCATTCAGCACAATTTTTGGATCTGTATGGTGGGTACTGATATAAGTATCTTCAGTATAAAAACGATCAGGATAAGAAGCTAAAATTTCTGACAATGTGGCTTGAGGAAAATGGCATAAGTATTCCATCACACGCAAAGCAGCATATAAGCCATCGTCATAGCCAAGCCCACGCCCGTCGTTAAATACATAATGACCCGCATACTCGCCACCAAACACGGCATGCCCTTTCGACTGCGACATATACTTACGTAAAAAACTACTGCCTGTACGGATCATTTTCGCTTGTCCACCTAAGTGCTCAACGACCTGACGCACCATAGAAGAACATTTCACATCAAAAACAATTTCATGTTGTGGATGATCTTTTAAACACATTTGTGCAAATAGAGCCAACAGTCGATCAGCCGAAATGATATGCGCATTTTCATCCAGTAAAACAACCCGATCTCCATCACCATCTAAAGCAATTCCTATATCCGCTTGATGATTGAGTACATTCTGACGTAACAATTCTAAATGTGTCGCTTGTGATGGATCTGGTGCATGATCTGGAAAATTACCGTCCGCATTACAACGCAAAGCAATTACTTCGCAACCGAGCTTCTTCAATACAAGATTGGCACAAAACCCAGCCGAACCATTTAAACCATCAATCACCACTTTTAAAGGTCTGGTTAATTGAATATCGTTTAGTAGTGTAGATTGATAAGATAAACAGAACTCAGATTTAATGTGATGCGATGTTGTTTTAAACCCTGATACAGGCATACGCTCCACAGACTGGGTATCTTGCAGATATTGTGCGGCTTGAACCCCAATATATTGGATCATTTCTGGAGATGGTGGCTCAGACTGAATAATCCATTTAATGCCGTTATCCGTTTTAGGGTTATGGCTGGCAGTCACCATAATGCCATTTCCCAGCGTATTACGTGCGGCAAAATACAATTGCGGTGTGGAACAACACCCTATTTCAGTCACATCGATGTCTTTATGTTGAAATACTTGTTTGATAATTTGAGCAAAAACGGGGCTGCTTAAACGTGCATCATAGCCCAAAGCCACTTGTGATTGCCCCTTTTCAATGAGTTGATTTGCCAAGGCATCAGCAATGCCCTGAATTAACTCAGGTTTCATCATTTCAACTTTTCCACGAATGTCATATGCACGGAAAATTTGAAAAGGAAAATCATTCATTTTCATCATAAGCAAAAACTTCTATTTGCCAACCCTCTATTACTCAACTTTCATTTTGATCATGATGAGTAAACAATTCATTTATTTGAGAATTTATTCTAGGGCTTAATGCAATTTATCAACAAATTCTTCATAATATATTCAGTTTTCTACTTGGCTTTATACATACTTTTTGTTACATATCAAAAAAATACTTTAAAAAGCCTGATAACTCAGGCTTTTTAAACAAGTGTTAAACGATTAGTTTTTGCCTGTATGACCAAAGCCACCAGCACCGCGTTCTGTCGCCTCAAACTCATCCACAATATCAAATTGCGCTTGAATTACAGGTACCAACACATATTGTGCCAAGCGCTCACCAGGTTCTAAAGTAAACGTTGTTTGACCACGATTCCACACAGAAACCATCAATTCACCTTGATAGTCTGAATCAATCAATCCAACTAAATTACCCAACACGATACCATGCTTATGACCTAAGCCCGAACGCGGTAAAATTAAGCCTGCAAATTGAGGATCTTCGATATAAATCGCCATCCCTGTTTTTACTAAAACGGTTTGACCTGGTTCAATTTGAATCGCCTCATCAACACATGCGCGCAAATCCAAACCTGCAGAACCTGTAGTTGCATATGTAGGCATTGGCCATGCTTGACCTAAACGTCGATCAAGAACCTTTACTTGAACTTTCATATTGAAATCCTTGCTTAAATAAAAAAAATTAAATGCACTTTGCGCTCTTGCTAAGTTGCCTGTGTATCAACAGTCAGGCTACAGAACAAGCAAAGTGCATATTTCAAAATTAGCGCTTTAGTAACGCTTTTAGATTCTGTAAATACTGTTGAGCCTGTTGTTTTGGATCAACATTTTCAGCAAGTTTTTTCTTACGCCCCAACCAATCCAGCTCATCCTGTGGCAGTTCATCTAAAAAGCGACTCGGCGTCATTTGCTTCATTTGCCCACCGTTTTTACGCTGCTCAGCCAAAGTTAAAGTTAAACCTTGTTGTGCACGGGTAATGCCCACATACATGAGACGGCGTTCTTCCTCAATGGTTTCCGCGGCAATCGAGTTCTTATGTGGTAAAAGTTCTTCTTCCAAGCCCATAATATAAACAAATGGAAATTCCAAACCTTTGGATGCATGCAGTGTCAAAAGATTAACTTTGTCAGTGTCTTCATCTTCCTGTTGCTGCTCTAACATATCCAGTAAGACCATTTTACGAATTACACTTTCAATGTTCTTTTCATCCACATCTTCTGCACGATTGATTAAACTCTGGATGCTGGTATAAAGCATTTCGACATTATCCAGTTTGGTTTTTTCTTGTGCCGGCGTCGCCGCAGTTTCACGAAGATAATCAATATAGCCAGCTTCATTCATCATCTGACGAATTTTAGGAACAGGTTCATCGTCATCCAACAATTCACGAGTAAAATCATTGATAAAGCCTGCAAACTCAGCCAACTGTGTGGTTGCCTTTTTCGGCATCACCATTGTCAAACGCTGATCACTGGCTGCTGCCAATAAAGATAAATGGTTTTCCTGCGCAAATAGCCCCAATTTTTCCAATGTCACTGGACCAATGGCACGTTTAGGCGTATTGATGATGCGTAGGAATGCACTATCGTCTTCAGGGTTAATAATGACACGCAAATAGCTCATGACATCCTTAATTTCAGCGCGTCCAAAGAATGATTGTCCGCCCGATAACTTATAAGGAATCTGCATTTGTCGAAGTTGAGTTTCCAGTACGCGAGCTTGGAAGTTACCACGATAAAGCACCGCATAATCCTTCCAATTCTTACCATTCATTAATTTATGCGTAAGCAAGTCTTTAACGACACGTTCTGATTCATCATCATCATTACGGCAAGTAATCACTCGAATCACTTCACCATGCCCTTTATCACTCCACAATTTTTTATCAAAAATATGCGGATTGTTTTCGATTACATGGTTGGCTGCTTTTAAGATACGACTGGTTGATCGGTAGTTTTGCTCAAGCTTGATGACTTTTAAATTGCGGAAATCCTCTTTAAGTAACGCCATATTCTCAGGCTTGGCACCACGCCATGCATAAATGGACTGGTCATCGTCGCCTACAGCAGTGAATTGCCCCATGACCCCGACCAATAATTTTACCAAAATATATTGGGCTGTATTGGTATCCTGATATTCGTCTACCAACAAATAACGCACACGGTTCTGCCAACGATCACGCACTTCGGCATTCTCTTGTAACAGGCGTGTTGGCATCACAATAAGATCATCAAAATCTACTGCATTATAAGCACGCAGGTTTCGCTCATATAGCTGATACAAATGGGCAAATTGGACATCTTCGGGTGTTTCACAGGTGGTATGTGCTTGCTCAGGCACAATCAGATCATTTTTCCAATCAGAGATCTTCTTCATGGCTTTGGCAATCAAATCTTTACTTTCAGCACCTGACAAATTATCACGATGCATTAAGTCCATCAGGATTCGTTTACAGTCATCCGAGTCAAGAATTGAAAAATTATTTTTAAGTGGTGTATTTTTAAGCTCTATACGTAATAGATTTAAACCAAAGGTATGGAAAGTTGAGACTGAGAGCCCTTTACCTTCTTCTTTACCCAATAATTTACCAACACGCTCTTTCATTTCACGCGCTGCTTTGTTGGTAAAGGTCATTGCTGTAATTCGGTGTGCAGGAATACCACATTGCTGTACAAGATAAGCAATTTTTCTTGTAATTACTGAAGTTTTACCTGAACCCGCCCCTGCAAGTACTAACAAGGGTCCTTGAGTATATTTCATGGCTTCAAGTTGCTTGTCATTTAGTTGACTTGCTTTCGACATTGTTCATCCTCATCAAACTTCGAGCTCGATTATAGTCATCTAAAGTAGACTTGCAAAATGCTTAATTTGAATTTTTCCGACATAAAAAAACCACGTTTAGATGGTTTACTTTAAATAGCGTATTCGGTGATCTATTTTGCTTGTTGAGTTTCAATCACTACTTTTTTATACAATCATTATGCCCATTTTAAATTGCAGTTGGTTGCTCAGCCATTTAAGACACTCCCTATTCTTTAAACAATCATCGTCGATTATTTTCCAAAAAGTTTGCTTGAGTGAAATATAGGCTAGATACATCAGCACTTTTTTAGCATTAAATCACCATTTAATAGTCAATCATCTGCTATATCAACCATAAAATAAAAAAAAGGAATCATAAATTTATGATTCCTTTTCAAACACTTAAACCAAAAGAATAAGTATTTAGCGTTTTTAGCTTGCAGCGTAAATGCTGATTTCTACACGACGGTTTTGTTCACGACCAGCAGCAGTTGAGTTATCTGCGATTGGGTTTTGTGAACCATAACCTTGAGTATCAATACGGCTTTGAACACCTTGACCTCTCAAATAGTTTGCTACAGAAGCAGCACGGTTTTGTGACAATGGGATATTGATTGAATCATTACCAGTATTATCAGTATAACCAGTCACAAGAATTACACTCTTGTTGTCTTCTTTCAATGTTTGAACAACTTTGTTCAACGTACCGTAGAAGTTAGGTTTGATGTTTGCCTTGTTGGTATCAAAAGTAATGCTACCTGGCATAATCAATGCAACAGAGCCATCTGGATTACGGCTAACTTCTACACCAGTACCCTGCATTTGTTGACGTAATTTTTTCTCTTTATTGTCAAGGTAAAGACCAGCACCCGCACCTAAAAGTGCGCCAATTGCTGCTGCACGGTTGTTTTGTGCAGAACTGTTTGCGTTACCACGAGACAAACCATAACCTGCCGCCGCACCGATCAAACCACCTAAAGCAGATTTGTCGTATTCCATACCGCCGATGTTATTACCAGTCGTTTGACAGCCAGAAAGTACAAGAGCCCCAGCTGTAAGTGTTGTAATTAATAGTGCACGCATTGCATGCCTCCAAGTTGTGTTTTTTGTTAGACTAATTTTGGTATAAAAAACAAAGCGCCACTATAGACGTTTTGTTAAAATTCACATTTTTTTTAACATTTTGTAATATTTACAACGAAATTAACAAAACTGATCATCATAATTTATACATAGTCATTAAATGTACCTTTTTAAATTAAATCGTAACGACTATATTGTGTACTTTGAGCACACATTCACCATAAATCACTAGGACTGTTCTATGTCATCTCAGCAGCAGAAGCAACCTATTTTAAAAAAAATTACGAAAGGGCTAACCGTTGGTACAGTGATCACTGGGAGTACTTTTTTTCATGGTCCGCCAGTGCTTGCTTTAGGTCTGACTAAATTGTTTAAAAAGTCTAAGAAAGTGGATGAAACCAACATTAATATCACCAATAGCTGGCTAGCTATAAATAACTGGTTGATTGACCATGTTTTACCAGAAACACAATGGGATATCAGTGTTGATGACAATCTCGATCTGAATATGCAGGGACGTTATTTAATGACCTGTAACCATCAAAGCTGGGTAGATACCACGGTCAACCAATACTTTGGCTTAACTCGTATGCCTTTGACCCGTTTTTTCACCAAATGGGAACTTATATTTATTCCCTTTGTTGGGCAAGCCTTTAAAATTTTAGGCTTCCCAATGATGAAGCGACATAGTAAAGCGCAAATTGCAAAAAATCCAGAACTCAAATATCGCGATTTGGAGGAAGCACGAAAAGCCTGTGAACAGCTTCTCAGCCAGCCATTCACCTTATTAAACTATTTGGAAGGTACCCGATTTACCCAACAAAAGCATGACCAACAACACTCTCCTTTCACCCATCTGCTTAAACCGAAAGCAGGAGGATTAGCGCTTGCTTTAAGTATCTTGGGTGATCAAATTGATGCTTTGGTGGACATGACCATTGTTTATCCAGATGGTGCACCTGGTTACGGTGAATTTTGGTTGGGTGAAGTGCCCCGAATCGCTGTAAATATGCGTAAAATTGAAATTCCAGATTGGGTACCGGGCGGGAACTATGAAGACGATGCGGAATATCGTCAACGTTTTCAAAATTGGGTGGATCAGTTATGGGCTGAAAAAGATCAGTTGATCAGCACCATGAAAGAAAAATATAAAAGCTAATCTCAGCTTTTTTGTAAATTCAATGTAAAGGATTGGCATGACAGAGCAAGTTAACGCCCCTCAACAAGAGGCACAACCCAAACAAGAGATGTCACGAGGATGGTGGATATCATTTGGTTATGACATCTTTATGATGTTTATCATTGTGTTTAACTTATTCTGTTTATGTGCCAATGCCTTTTTGATGAGCAATTTTGGCGATTGGTTGTTTAATGAAATTCAGCTTCCCCAAGTATTACAGTACTACAAAACGGATTTACATCCCTGGGTGATTAAAACAGAAAGTTGGTTTATTACTTTCTTGGTTGTTGAGTTGGGCATCCGTTGGTTGATTGCTATTGTCAACAAACATCATGCCCGTTGGTTCTTTTTCCCTTTTATTCACTGGTATGAAATTTTAGCCATTATCCCCTATCTACGTTTTTTACGTTTAATTCGGGCAGGCATCATTGCATATCATTTTCATGAGTTAGGCTATAAGGTCATTCCTGACAGTATCATGAGACGTATCGTCTTTTATTATCGTGTATTGATGGAAGAACTTTCTGACCGTGTGGTCATCACTGTGATTGATGGGATCAAACATGAACTTGACACCAGTTCGAGTCATAAAAAGATTATTCATGACTTGGTGGATCACCACCGAGAACGTTTTGCACAGACTCTGGCTGAAATTTTACAGGAGTCTTTGGCTGTAGAATTAAAAGCACAAAGCACTCAAATTACCCACAATGTCGGGCAAATCGTTCGTCAAGCCATTGAAGATACCCCCCAACTCACTCAATTATTAAGATTGATTCCGATTGCAGGTAGCATGATTGAAAATCAAATTCAAAATATTGGACAACAACTGGGAGAAAACATTACTCAAGGCTTAGTGCAACCATTTACCCAAGGTAGTGTTCAAAATCCAAACGCAACTTATCAACTTATTTCTACCAAGCTAAGTCAGATAAATATTGAAAATCAGCATCTTGAAGAATTAGTTGAATCTGTTGTCTATGAAAGTTTAGAATCATTGAGAAAGCAAGTGAAAGTAAAACAATGGCAAATTGAATTAGAAAAAAATGATCAGGTCAAAGAGTGAGTGATTCAAAGAATAAGCAATTCATTGAAAATATTTGTATCTTTGCTAGAGAAATCATTGAATATGTTCTAGCATTTGCCCTAATTTACAATTTGACTTTAGATAGAAAAATTTAGGTCACAAGCCTTTTAAGGAACAATTATGGCTGATATACGGATTACAGGCAGAATGGTTAATTTTACCCGATTAACCTTCGATACTAATGATCATGATGCCATCCGCCAGCAATTAACTTCAATGATGAGTGAAACCTCTTATCAAGGGGCTTTGGTCATTATTGATACCACAGTTGAACAAGAGCTTATCGCCTTGATTCAATTGATTATCAGCTTAGATTTACAGCCAATGGCTGTGATTGATGGTTTGTTGGGTGATCAAGCCAGAGCAATTCAATTCCCTGTTTTGCCTGCCGATCGTCCTTTACAGCGGATTAAACCCACTAAAGAACAAGTGGTTGAAACACCTGTAAAACAGCCTGATCAACCAACAAAAACTACAACAGTGAATACGCCTAAAACATTAAGTCATGCAACCTCATATCATGATGAAATTTTAAGAACTGGGCAATGTATTGTTCAAGACCACGGTGATGTCATTCTAAATGCTGGTATCAATAGTGGTTCAGAAGTCATTGCTTCAGGAAATATACATATCTATGGCAGTGTTCGTGGTAGAGTCATCGCTGGTGCAGGTGGGAATACCACTGCAAGAATTTTTTGTCATTCATTAGAAGCCGAATTGGTTTCTATAGCAGGAACATATTGTGTAGCAGATGATATTCCGCAAGATGTCATAAAAAAAGCTGTACAAATTTACTTGAATGATCAGCAAGAGCTAGTATTTGAAGCTTTGCAATTTTAAGGTATAAATTAAACACCATATAAAACTCGTTCAATCGAGTAAATGACCATAACAGGAGTGGATTCGGTGGCCAAAATTGTTGTCGTTACATCAGGCAAAGGTGGCGTAGGTAAAACTACGACGAGTGCATCTTTTGCAACAGGATTAGCCCTACGTGGTCATAAAACTGTTGTGATTGATTTCGATGTGGGGTTGCGTAATCTTGATTTGATTATGGGCTGTGAACGTCGTGTTGTTTATGATTTTGTTAATGTCATCAATAACGAAGCGCGCTTACAACAAGCCTTGATTCGTGATAAAGATATTGAAAATTTATATATTTTACCTGCATCACAAACACGTGATAAAGATGCCTTAAGCGATGATGGTGTCGCACGTGTAATTGATGAACTTTCTCAAGAGTTTGATTACATTATTTGTGACTCACCTGCTGGGATTGAACGTGGTGCGATTTTAGCCATGTATCATGCAGATGAAGCCATTATTGTGACCAACCCTGAGATTTCTTCTGTTCGAGATTCTGACCGTATTATTGGAATGCTCGACAGCAAAACGAAAAAAGTTGAAAACAACGAAGGACGTGTTCGTAAACATTTATGTATCACACGTTTTAACCCTGAACGTGCCGATAAACAAGAAATGTTGACCATTGACGATATTTCTAAAGATATCTTACGTGTGCCTACTCTTGGTGTTATTCCAGAGTGTCCAAGTGTGCTTCAGGCATCGAATGAAGGTAAACCTGTCATTCTTTACCAAGAAGCTTCTGCTGGACAAGCGTATGATGATTTAGTTGCTCGTTTCTTGGGTGAAGAACGTCCTTATCGTCATATTACAGTGAAACCTAAGGGTTGGTTAGCACGATTATTTGGAGCGTAGAAATGGCAGGATTTTGGAGTAAACTTTTTAGCAACGATGACAAACCATCTAGCGCCCAAACTGCTAAAGATCGCTTAAAAGTTATTGTTGCTTCTGAAAATGGTTTGGGCAAACGCCTGAGCCAAGACAAGATTGATCAAATGAAAAAAGAAATCATGCAAGTGGTCAATCGTTATGTACGTGGTGTGGATGAACAGCATATTCAAATGCAAGTTCGTTCAGAAGCCAACATTGAAATGTTGGAAATGAATATCAATTTACCTGAAGAACGATAATTTCATTATTGATTAGTCAAGTGAATTGATTCAGGGCAAAATATGTCGCGGAGTTAGAAAAGCATCGCTTTTACTCTTGCTAGATATTTTGCCCTTTTATTTTAGATTTTATTCAGCTAAATATTGTATTTATCCGTATTAGCGTAAATATCAATAGCTTTTATATAATGCTGCAAACTAAGATAAACAATTAGATTTAGATTTTTTGAGGAGATGCTGTTATGGCACTTTCACAGCCAGCAACGTTCAATGAAGAATGGTCAGACGAGCGTGTATTTGCCTATTTAGATCAACTTCCTCCTGAAGGAATCAACACAGATTTCCATGTGTTGTATCATGCTTTTAAGCATATGCGTCCTTTTGATTATGAACGCTTATTGACTAAGTTTGTCGCTGATGGTCGTGACATTAATGCAACCAATCCCGAAGGTCAGCGTATTCATGACGTGATTGCTGAATACCCGCGTCAAAAAGAAGGTTTCTTAGAAGTATTGGCAAAGTTTGCTTAAACACTCAAAAGGAATAGTGACGAACTTTTAAAAAGTTTAGACTTATTTGATACAAACGCTCGATGAATATCATTGGGCGTTTTTTATTTTTTCTGAATAACAAAGCTAAAGCAACGAATACATGATTGTGTACTAATTTTTTGTATTAGATATAAATATTGACGATCACCAAACATTAAAGATTTCAGGATATAGCTAAATATATAAAGTTTGCTACACTATAAAAAACCTTACTGACTGCTGTTATGCCTAAGCCATACTCCAATGATCTTCGATACAAAGCTCTAGACTACTACAAAGAATGCCAGAATAAGTCTAAAACATGTACTGTTTTTAAGATTGCAAGAACGACTTTAGATCTCTGGATTCAGCTCGAACATCTCCAAGGAAATGCGAATAGACCACATCCCGAAAAAGCAGGTCGACCCTATAAAATTAAAGACCTAAAGGCTTTCAAAATCTTTGTTGAAACAACATCATTTTCACAGGCTAAAGATCTGGTGCCATTATTTGAGCAAAGATTTGGTTATTCCGTCAGCTATGCCAATATCTTATTTGCTTTAAAAAAGCTGGGATGGAGTTATAAAAAAAGAGTTTTCTCTACAGACAAGCCTGCAAAATAGGACGAGCAGTATTCCAATGGTTCCTGCCACAATGGAAACAGCAATATGGTGAAGAGTATATTTTATACATTGATGAATCAGGTATAAATACCAATGAGGTTGCTGAATATGGTTGGTCTGAGAAAGGAAAACGTTGTCGTGCATTAAGAACAGGTGGGCATGGAAGTAGACTAAATATAATCAGTGCTGTTCGATCAAGTGCAACGTTTAAATTCATTGCTCCCCTAATTTTTAAGGGCTCATGTGATCGCAATACTTTTACTGGCTGGCTTGAATATTTACTCAAAGATCTAACAAGAGATAAAAATGGTCAGCCTCAAAAATATTTACTAATTTTAGATAATGCTTCTATTCACAAAGGTCGAAAAATTGAGGAATTGGCTCGCCAGTACAATGCTAGGCTGATGTATTTGCCTGCTTATAGTCCAGACCTCAATCCAATTGAAAAAGCTTGGTCTATACTAAAAAGAAAAGTCAGACATATTGTTAGCCAACAACAGAAAACTATTCTTGAGGCTTTAGATATTGGGTTTAATCAAATGTAGCATAGTTTATTTAACTAGCTATAAATGTTGGGTGACTTTTTTGTGCCCTTATTCTCCCTCTCATGAAGATCCATTGTTGAAGTTAAAATATAGAGTTATTCAAAATAATCACCAGTTTACTTCACAAATACACCTTGAAAGATATAACTTATCATTAACCAAAAAAAACCCAGCTTACGCTGGGTTCTTCGAATCAAATCAGTGCTTAGTGAGCAGCGAATTGGTTCATTGTGTTTTTAGCATCGTCATGCGCTTTAAGTGCATTGTCACCAGAGAAGATTTCTTTGTGATCATCACCGATGTCTGAACCAGCCATTGCTTGGTGTTTAACACAAGCAATACCACCGCGGATTTCTTTACGCTGTACGCCAGCAACATAAGCCAACATACCTTCAGAACCGAAGTAACCTTGTGCAAGCTCATGAGTTGAAAGCGCAGCAGTGTGGTAAGTCGGAAGTGTGATCAAGTGATGGAATACACCTGCTTCACGAGAAGCATCTGCTTGGAAAGTACGGATTTTTGCATCAGCATCAGCAGCTAATTCAGTGTTATCGTACTCAGCGCTCATTAATTTAGCACGGTCGTAAGCAGAAACATCTTTACCTTCAGCAACCCAACGATCGTAAGCTTGTTGACGGAAGTTTAAAGTCCAGTTGAATGATGGGCTGTTGTTATAAACAAGCTTCGCATTTGGAACTGTTTCACGTACACGGTTAACCATGTGAGCGATTTCTTCAACGTTTGGAGTTGCAGTTTCGATCCAAAGAAGGTCAGCACCATTTTGTAAGCTAGACACACAGTCAAGTACAACACGGTCAATTTGAGTACCTTCACGGAATTGATATAAGCCAGAAGCTAAACGCTTAGGACGGTGTAATTTACCATCACGTTTGATCAAGATTTCATCTTCTTGAGCATCAGCAATATCAATTTCTTGAGTATCTAAGTAGCTGATATATTGAGAAGCAATGTCACCTGGCTCTTTAACCACTGGGATTTTTTGAGTCAAGTCAGCGCCTTCAGAGTCAGTACGTGCAACGATGATACCATCATCAAGACCCATTTCTAAGAATGCATAACGTAATGCATGGATTTTAGCGATGAAGTCTTCGTGTGGAACTGTTACTTTACCAGCTTGGTGACCACATTGTTTCGCATCAGATACTTGGTTTTCGATTTGAAGGGCACAAGCACCAGCTTCAATCATTTTACGCGCAAGTAAATAAGTTGCTTCTTCGTTACCGAAACCAGCATCGATGTCCGCAATAATTGGCACAACGTGAGTTTGGAAACCATCGATTTGAGCAGTAATTTCAGCAGCTTTTGCAGTATCACCTGCTTCTTGAGCTTTTTTAAGCGCACGGAATAAATCGTTTAATTCTTTCGCATCAGCTTGACGTAAGAATGTATAGATTTCTTCGATCAATGCAGGTACAGAAGTTTTTTCGTGCATAGATTGGTCAGGAAGAGGACCGAATTCTGAACGAAGTGCAGCAACCATCCAACCAGAAAGGTAGATGTAACGTTTGCTTGTTGTACCGAAATATTTTTTGTTCGCGATCATTTTTTGTTGCGCGATGAAACCATGCCAGCAACCTAATGATTGAGTATATTTGCTAGAATCTGCATCATATTCAGCCATATCACGACGCATGATCGCAGCTGTGTATTTAGCGATATCTAAACCAGTTTTGAATTGGTTTTGCATCTGCATACGAGCAGCATCTTCTGGGCTAATATCGCGCCATGTGCTTCCGAATTTTGCTTTTAATTCACGGATTGCATCAATCGCTGTTTGGTATGTAGTCATGATATGTTCCTGTAATAATATTAGGATTTCATCAATCGAAGAGCCAAATCCACTCGGTATTTGATTGTTCAGATTTAGAACACTTCGTTGTTATGAAGTTAGCTTAGATTGAGTGCCTGAATTAATCCAATATTTTGAGTTAATTTTCAGTATTTATTTAAAAAATATATAGATCAAAGTCGTATTATAATTATGTAAGAATTTTTTAAGCCTTTATTTTTTCTTTAATTTTAAATTATCTCAATCAAAGAACTTTGATTAATTATGCGCCAAAATGCCCAATTTATATTTATTAGACTTAAGTCTGAAGTTGTTAAAAATATACTTGACGCTATTTTTTTTGATGTAAAAATATACAAACACTGAACTTCTTATGCTTTAAATGAGTAGGATATTTGCTGTTTGGTAGGCGCATAGCTCATTGCAAAGTACACTTTCATATAGAATCTCAAACTTGATGATTTGTATTTTTGAAAGTGTTTAACCTATCAAATACAATTACGCATAGAACCACCCCTAAAAATCTCATAATAAGTAATATCTGTTGTTGTTTTTTCATCTACTTTTTACACAAAAGCATTTCCTTATGGCATAATCCCATGTGATTTCTAAATTTTATTTTCGGTATTTTTTTTATGAATCTGGAGCGGGTCGATCTTAACCTTTTAATTTACCTTGACGTTCTTTTACGTGAAAAAAATGTGACTCGTGCAGCTGAACAGTTGGGTGTAACGCAACCAGCAATGAGTAATATTTTACGTCGTCTACGTAATTTATTTAATGATCCTCTTTTGATTCGCTCATCGGAAGGTATGACACCAACAGAACGTGCACTGGAATTACAACCACGTATCCGTGATGCACTCTCTGACTTATCGATGATTTTAGAACCACGTACTGAATTTCGACCATATACCAGTAATCGTGTCTTTCGCATCATGACTTCAGACTATGCGGAGGCAACTTTAGTTCCTCGTTTAGTTAAAGCACTACGCTCAGAAGCCCCGAATGTGGTTCTTGACTTTCTTACGCCAAGTGACGTGTCTTACCGAGATATGGAACAAGGTAAAGTTGATTTAGCGATTAACCGCTTCAATGAAATTCCACAAAGCTTCCACCAAGTTTTAGTGTGGCGTGACAGCTTTTCTTGCCTACTCAATAACAAACATCCTGCTTCAAGCAACTTAAATCTTAAAAGCTATTTAGATGCACAGCATATTTGGGTTTCAAAAACGGGAATGGGTGTAGGATTTGGAGTAAACCCTGAAAAACAAGCTGGATTAGGTTGGATTGATCAAGCCTTAGAACGTATTGGTCAAAAACGTAAAATTTCTGTGTTTACCCGCCATTATCAAATGCCAGCATTATTGGCATCGAATGTAGATTTGATTGCCACTTTGCCGACGCGTATTGCGCGCTTACAAGCGAAAAGCCAGAACTTATTAATCAAAGATCCTCCATTTTATATTCCTGAGTTTGAGTTAAAAATGGCATGGTGTCCTTTACTACATCATCACCCTGCTCATCGTTGGTTACGTCAACTGATTCTTTATGTTGCACGCCAAATGATTGAAGAAGAAAACCGTGAATTCATGCAAAATAATTCACATTTTTCGCAATATTAAGATAAATTTCTTAAATTCTTATCATTTCAAGCTTATACTCATTCCAAATCGGTAGTGGATTTCTTCACTACCGCCCCTTTTTATGTGTTAATTTATTATGTATTCATAACTTCTCATAATAATGATGATCCACAGGTGGATTCGTGAGCCTCTTCCAGAATATCCTAATTATCGCAGTACTCATTGCAGGAGCTGGTTTTTTATCTTTAACTGAAATCGCACTTGCCGGTGCGCGTAAAGTTAAACTCAAAATTCTTGCCGAATCTGGCGATGAGCGAGCACAAAAAGTCTTAGACTTACAGCAAAACTCTGCCGATTTCTTTGCTGCCTCCCAAATCGGGTTAAATGCAGTCGCTATTCTAGGTGGTATTTTAGGTGAAGGCGCATTCCGCCCTTATTTCTTTGAATTTGTTTCTCGCTTTTATGTAGGTCCGTGGGCTGAAACCATCAGCTTTGCACTGTCCTTTACTTTAGTAACCTCGCTATTTATTCTTTTTGCAGACTTAATGCCAAAACGTATGGCAATGATTGCACCTGAAAAAATTGCAGTTGCAGTCATTAATCCGATTCAAGTTTTTATCGTCATCTGTAAACCTTTGGCTTGGTTTATCAATGCAGTTGCAAACCTATTGTTCCGCCTGTTCAAAGTGAATACCACCCGCGAAGACAACATCACTTTCGATGATATTTCAGCAGTGATGGATGCTGGTGCTCAAGCAGGCGTGCTACAAAAACAAGAACACCATTTTATTGAGAACGTGTTTGAACTTGAAGAGCGTAATGTTCCCTCAAGTATGACACCACGTGAAAATGTGGTGTTTTTTACATTAAAAGAGCCAGAGGAAAGCATTCGTCAAAAGTTAGCGGAATATCCCTATTCAAAATTTTTAGTTTGTAATGAAACGATTGATCAAGTGATTGGCTATGTGGATGCTAAAGATATTTTAGTTCGCATTCTCAACAATCAAAAAATCAATCAATTAAACGAATCGACCATTCGTACTGTGTTGAGTATTCCAGACACGCTGACTCTTTCTGAATTGCTTGACCGTTTCCGATCAAGTAAAGAAAAGTTTGCTGTCGTGTTTAATGAATATGCATTGGTCGTCGGCGTGATTACCCTATCGGATATCATGATCACGGTAATGGGTGATTGGGTAACCCCAATGGACGAAGAGCAACAAATTATCAAACGGGATAATAATTCGTGGCTGATTGATGGAAGTACGCCCATTGAAGACTTGAAGCATGCGCTAGAAATTGATGAAATGCCAGATGAAGAAAACTATGAAACTTTGGCAGGTTTTATGATGTACCAATTAAGAAAAATTCCTAAACCTGCAGATACTGTTATTTTTGGCGGCTATAAATTTGAAGTAGTCGATGTCGATCATTTTAAAATTGATCAGCTTTTGGTGACCCGCTTACTTGAAAGACCAGAACTACCACCATCTGAAGAAAACCCTTCATAGCCGTTTATTTACACGAAAAGCTCAGTTTCCTTACTGAGCTTTTACCAATAAAAGATTCCCTTTATCACAAAAGCTTTGCTCTTTTATGTTATTCCTATCACATTTATTCATAATATTTTGAAATATGAAAATTACCATGAATCCCCTATTCAAAAACAATATTAAAATAAAAATATATAAATCAATGCATTAAATTTTATAACCATTTTGGTGCAAAAATGAATGACGTTTTTAAATATCTGTTTTAAATACTCTATTTATTAAAAAAATAGTCACTCATTTAATATTTCTACAAATATATTTAAATTTAATCAAATAACTATTAGCATTCTTCTGCTTAAAAAACTAAAAGACTTCTGCAATAAAAGTCTCATTCAAGGATTGAACTATGCTAACCGTATTAGGTTTAGGCATGATTTTATGCTTTATGTATTTAATTATGTCTAGACGAATGACTGCACTTGCCGCGCTCACACTTATCCCAATTCTATTCGCACTCATCGCTTACGGTCTTGGCTTCTACGTGGACAGTCTAGGGCATATTGAAATCAAAGAACTTGGCGAAATGATGTTAGAGGGTGTTAAAAAGCTTGCCCCTACTGGCGTGATGCTATTATTTGCCATTCTCTACTTTGCCATCATGATCGATACAGGTCTGTTTGATCCTTCAGTCAAATTCATTTTAAGACTGGTTAAAGGTGACCCGTTAAAAGTCGTCATTGGGACAATTACTTTAACCTTAATTGTTTCTTTAGACGGTGATGGCTCAACCACCTACATGATCTGTGTAGCCGCAATGTTACCACTCTATAAACGATTGGGTATGAGCCCACTGATCATGGCATGTTTAATGATGCTTGCCAGCGGAATTATGAACCTAACTCCTTGGGGTGGTCCAACTGCTCGTGCTGCCAGTGCATTACATGTAGAAGCAAGTGATATCTTTGTTCCGATGGTCTTACCGATGTTGATTGCCATTCTATGGTTATACTTCGTTGGTTTTATGTATGGGCGTATGGAACGTAAGCGTTTAGGGATTATCGAACTTGATGTCAGTCATGGTGATGACATTCAGATTTCAACTAATCCTGAAGCAAACCGTGCACATTTAAGATGGTTCAATGGTTTATTAACCGTTGTATTAATGATCTGTTTAGTGAAAGGTGTTTTACCTTTACCCATTCTATTTATGATCGCACTTTGTATTGCACTGGTTGTGAACTACAAAGATATAGATATGCAAAAATCTTTAGTCGCTCATCATGCAGGGAGTGCGCTAAACGTTGTCGGTATCATTTTCGCAGCAGGGATCTTTACGGGGATCTTAACAGGAACAGGCATGGTCGATGCCATGTCTAAAGAATTGGTGGCAATTATTCCACAGAGTATGGGTCCATTTTTAGCACCCATTACCGCTGTAATTAGTATGCCGTTGACTTTCTTCATGTCGAATGATGCGTTCTACTATGGTGTACTGCCGATTCTTTCAGAAGCTGCAAGTCACTATGGAATTACACCCGTAGAAATGGCACGTGCTTCAATTGTGGGGCAGCCTGTACATTTACTCTCACCACTGGTTCCATCCACTTACTTATTATGTGGATTGGCTGGGATTGAATTTGGGCAACATCAAAAGTTCACCATTAAATGGGCGATTCTCACCTGCTTAGTCATGCTCGTTGCAGCAATGTTACTTGGCGTATTCCCGTTATATTCAACCATGCATTAAACGTCATACATGAATTAAAAATGCACAAAAGCTGATATTAATATCGGCTTTTGTGCATTTAGTGGTATAAGCACATACCCAGCTTAAAAATATTCCTGACTTCTGGCGCTATTTACATAAATAGAAGTACTTGAATCAAACAAAATCGCCTAAAATTCATGAAAAATTGTATGTTTTTAGACTAAAAAAAGATAAATCATTTCAATCTATTTAAAAATTTTTTCAAGAAAAGGAGATACAAATAATCCTTTTGGATCATATCGTTTTAATACCTGCCCTGCGGATTGAATCGTTAAATCATTACTTTGACCGAATGCATGTACTTTAGGTAATTCATTTTCTAAGTAATTTACATTGTCCCATGCCTTGTCATAGGTATAAGCCCATCCTTTTGACCATTCAGGACGAACCAAACAATCTCCTTGATAGTGCTGAGTCATCCATGATTCGATTTCAGCATAGAACCTTGCTGCAAAAGGCGTACCTGGCAAAGTTAATATATCAAACCAAACCGCACAGTCCCATTCTGGATGATCAGGACATGGCTTTATCGCAGATAAAGCGGCAGTTTGTGCATTGGCAAGTATTGAATCATCAGGATGATCCAATCCAGTAACACGAATCTCAATAGGTCCATTCACTGGGTAACGATTTATTCTTTGATATTGTTTTAAACGGATTTGATATTCTGAACAGAAATCAGCAATCACACGTTGCACATTCTCTCGACTGGTCAGTACAGCATAACCATTTGCAGTAACCCTTAAAGTTGTTGGTTTTACATAGAGTAAAGTGTTTTTAGAGGGACCCCATAAATCAGATGTTTGTGTTGCAGCTAAACCATGCGTAAGGATCGTCGTAATACCTGAAAAAATTGTCCCTTGCAGCCCCAATGTCGCAATTTGTAACTGCATTTGTCCAAATGCAGGCGTTAAATAATGATTCTTCTGAATGACAATTTTTTGAATCAAATCTGCAAGTGGTTTAGGTAAATTATCTGAAAACCAAAAATTAAAAGGATGGAATGCAATACGAGATGTCAGTGGTCTACGTGGAGTCACTGACCAAACTTTCAACCAAGGATAATCGGTAAACGGAAACCATATCGCTTCAACTCGACCAGACTGATCAAGAAATTTAGCGAAAGTACGCCCAGCATCTTTATTGGGTGAAAATAACTCTAATTGGTGAATATCGGTAATACTTTCACAGCGTAAATATTGATTTGCTCCTGTTTGCAATTGTACAGATAACACAAATGCACGACCAAGATTCACCAAGAAAGCCCGAATATCTGGATTGTTCCGATAAAAAGTTTTTGCGACATATTTCTGCTGCTGTGCATCAAAGACAGCGACTGTCATTGAGACGACCAAATTACTGATCGAACCAAATGTTTGTCCTGCAACTAAAGTTTCTCCCTTGGCAGGAACACCCGTACCATGACCATTAATTGCCAAAACACCACCCAATGTTAAATCACCTGGTGCTGGTATTGAAACAAAGCCACGCCCATTGTCCTCCATGAACTTTAAGAGTGCCTCCATTTGAATTCCCGCTTCAGTAGTGACCACCCCATCAGATTCAATAGACATTCTATTGATATGAGTCGGCATATCGATCAGAATCACTTTCATGACTTGATCGTGGTCATCTAGCATTAAAGGCGACCAATTATGCGACATACCTTTTGCCCGAACTTTATATCCATTTTCAGCAGCCCAATTGATCACCGCTAAAATCTCTTGTTGATTTTTGGGTACAGCAGTCCATGCATTTTCATATTTTGATTCACCCGACCAATTTTCATAGCGTTGCTTATGAAGACGTATTTTCGATGGAAAATTATTTAATCGATCATGGTGTTGAAATATCCAAGCCTTGGCACTTTGAACAGGCATCCATGTAGTCACGGCACCAAATGCAGCAAGGCTTCCCATTGTTTTTAAAAAATCACGTTTTGCTGGATCGAAATCAACTTTCTTATTCATCATCATCACTCTTTTTCAAGGTTTATTTTTATCAATCAGCTGTAAATATGAAGATTTACAGACCAAATCAAAAGTTCGCACTAGGCGCAATTTAAATCATAAATACATGATATTTATAAATATTAAATAAATTACAAACAACGTTTTTAATCACGTTGAAGAATGTACAAGAACAAATGAAATCTATATTTAAATTTTGAAGTACCCTCCGCCTTTCAAAACTAAAAAAGGGCTTAATTATGTTCATAAAATTTACTTGCTCAACATAATGTTATGAATTCAATCCCCACAGCGCATATATCAAATGGACTTGGTACTGTTTTGCTTGAATTAAAATCATATGATTTCCCTCTTTTATTGAGTTTATTGTTAAATGGTTATCTTAAATTATTAAGAAAACCTTAATCTATCACGATTATTTTTCATTCGCAAAAAAAATATAAACAATACGATATTTTCTGATTTATTCAGTTTCTGTGTTACGAAATAAAATAAAAGAAATCAATAAACCAAGCTCAAATAAAAAATACATAAAGCAACCAGCAATTGCCATCGAAAGCATATCTGGCGGCGTGATAAACATGGCAATAAAGAAACAAAAAACAAAGATAAATGATCTTTTTTGTTTTAACACGTTTAAATCAATTAAATTAAAATATACAGCAAGCACAGTAATGAGTGGTAATTGAAAACAATACCCAAAACGACAAAAAGCTTTATCGAAAACATTAGATACTGATTTATATCCGTCATGGGAAGAACAACATCTGGAGCAATCCCCATAAAAAAACTTAACACCTTAGGTAAAATAAAGTAATATCCAATCAATATTCCTAAATAAAATAAAATGACGCTAGACATAAAAAACAAAGACAACACCCATCGCTCCTTTTTATGAAGTGCAGTATTTAAAAATGAATAAACCTTATAAAAAATAAAGGGCATTAATAAAATCAGCGTAATAAAAAAAACAAGCTTAAAGGGTGATAAGAATGTAGATGTTACATCGGTGGCAATCATATGTGCAGAAGGGGGCAACTTTAACTGTAGAGGTAAAGCTAGAAAACTATAAATTTTCGCTGAAAATGGCGCTAAGCTTAAAAAAATCATTAAAAAAAGAATAGACAGTTGAATGACAATTTTTCTTATTTCAATAAAATAGAGTAAAAACCCCTTTTCTTTTATGATTGGCTTTTCTGTAAGAACGTTATTCAAAACTTCTCCTCTTTTTTAAATCTTAAAACAGTTCCACAACATCAGATGCTCTAGAACAAATACTGTATTAAAAGGTGCTTTAAATTGAAAATGATCGATTGGATAATATTTTATATTTTCTTCCTTATCTTTATTTTCCATATAGTTTAAATATTCATATAATTTTTCCTCTAATTTTTTTATATTACCCATTTCATGTGTTAATTCACTTTTTAAATCATTTAAATCTAATTGCTTTTGAATAGATTGATGAAATTCACTTTTAAAATGACTTAATTTTCTTCTTGCTTGAATAATATAATTTATTGCTTCAGATGCTTTATTTGGTCCTAAAACAATAATTGCAACAATGATAAGTAAAATTAGCTCACTAAAACCAACATCGAACATAATTCTCCACCACGCTCAATTTATTTCAAATGTGTAGAGTCTTGGTCATCTTCTTTGATTGCTTTTCTAAAATCTTTGACTGCACCACCAACATCTTTTCCAAGATTCTTTAATTTGGCAGTACCAAAAATAACAAGGATAATGATTATAAATAAAGCAATATGTCCAATTGACATTCCCATCATTATTTTTATCTCTCAAATGTAGTTTTGTTAAAATAAGCAGTATAAAACAATTATTATTATTGACGAATATAAATTGTTAAACAATTGTTAAGATTTTCTTTATTTTTATATTTTCTAATCAGCAACAAAACCTTTGCTTGTGCTGATTAGCGCTTTTTATAATTCAAGGATGAATTAAGACATCGAGTAATGCTTGATAGTGGATTGAAATATCATCTTCTAAAATTTTATAAGCACTGTCGAATTGTACCATTGGCCAACCTTCTTTCCAGAATGGGAAAATATTGTGCAAATCATGTGTCACAATTGCATCTTCACGAACAATTGCCTGCGCGACTTGTGACAATACTTGCGCTGTTTCAGCACCATCAATCGCTAAATAATCAATGCCTTTGGCTTTTAAAATACGAACACGGTCTTTTTTGTAACGGATTTTCTTCGCTTGCGCTTCATTCAGATTTAGAGCCAATGTAACCGCTTCAACAAATTTATCTTCAAAGCTCTGGTTTAATGCAACCAATGCCTGTTTATGTGCTTCTTGACGCCCTGCTTTTCCACCCTCACGAATGATTTTTTTTGCATCAACATTCAATTCATCCGATTTCATCGACTGAAGAATGTCTAAAATTTCAATATCACTTAATGATGCAGAAGAATCTGTCATGGGAGTCCTAAAACAAAAAATAAATAGAATCGCTATTTTCGCATAATTTTGAAATTAAATCAGAGTTAATCTTAATTTCAGATCCATAGAAGATTGGCTTCAAAATATTCATCTCACAATCATTCTTAAACTGCCTCTATTTGCAATTTTTTCATTGTATAAACATATATTTAACCAGACACCTCTTCTACTATTGTTTTGCTTAGCCACCATCTGTGTACTTTTCGCAATTCTCTCAAGCATTGTTGTTTATATCCATTCCATTAAAAGTAATGACAAAGTGGTGGTAAAATTTTAATCATATCTTCGCTTTATACCCTACTTTTACAGTTCATGAATTTTCTTCAATCTAGTTTTGATTTTTTATGGTCGAATTTTTTATTAGAAATAACGTCAGTTCGATGCAATTAAATATTCAACTCATTGAAAAATAATAAATCTCTATGGAGTCTTGCTGCGTTTTCATCAAATTTTAGGATGAGGAGCGGAGCTCCGCAAGCGCAACCATCAATAGCGTTTCATTTCTCTTGATCAATAAAATGAAAGCGATCAATAGATTGTTTGATGATCTAAAGCTTGCACTGCCACGCTTTACTTCTAAAGTTTAAATTCTTTTGTGTCGGCGATGCCTCACTTTTCAGAGATGAAAAGTGACAAAAATCTTTCGTTGAGCAAGGGGTACATCCTTTACCCCCGCTCAACATGGCGACATCCATGTCGCCTCAAGATCGCAAGACCATCAATAATTCAAAAAGTACAAAATAAATGAATCATCTAAATCACTTATATGAATAATCAGGCGGTTTGGCTATATCATCTTTCATCAAGTATTTTTATCGAACTCAGGTTAAAGATACTCATTTAAATTTAAAGAATAATCATCTACTCACAAATTTATGCTTTCCTCTACGGTTTTTTTTTGCTATTGATTTGATAACGCAATAAAAAATAGTGAACCTCATGAAAGCTGTTGCCTATAAAAAACCTTTAGCAATTACTGAAACCCATGTTTTTTCCGAAATTGAGATTGATACCCCAGTCGCAACTGGTCACGACCTATTAATTGAAATCAAAGCGATTTCAATTAATCCTGTCGATATCAAAATGCGTCAACGCACCTCACCGGACAATGAAGCATGGAAAATTTTGGGTCATGACGCAGTCGGGATTGTTAAAGCAACTGGTGACAAAGTTCAAAACTTTAAAGTTGGTGATGAAGTCTTTTATGCAGGCTCTAACCAAAGACAGGGTTCTTATGCAGAATATCAATTGGTAGATGAACGCATCGTAGGTTTAAAACCTCAATCCATTAGTAATGCTGAGGCTGCCGCTTTACCTTTAACGTCTTTAACCGCGTATGAAATGTTATTTGATCGTTTAAAAATTCAAGATACCAAACAAGAAAATCCTATCATTTTAGTGATTGGCGCAGCAGGCGGTGTCGGATCAATTACCGTTCAACTGCTCAAAGTATTAACTGAATTTACTGTAATCGCCACTGCATCTCGACCAGAAACCAAAGCTTGGCTAAAAGAAATTGGCGCGGATTTTATCGTAGATCACAGTCAACCCTTGGAACAGCAAATTTTAGACCTCAATATTGGTTCACCGCATTATGTATTTTCAATCAATGGCACTGGACGTTATACACAGGCAATTGCAAATTTAATTGCACCACAGGGGCATTTTGGTTTGATTGATGACCCTGAGAACTTTGTTATTAATCCTTTTAAAATCAAATCTGTGTCTATTCATTGGGAGTCAATGTTCACTCGTTCTACATTTCAGACCAAAGATATGACACGACAAGGTGACATTCTCAATAAAATTTCTAAATTAATTGATGACCATAGGATTAAAACGACGTTGGGACAAAACTTGGGCACAATCAATGTAGAGCATGTAACTCAAGCACACAAGATGATTGAGTCGGGACAAAGCATTGGTAAAATCGTTTTGGAAGGTTTTTGATTTTCTGAATCACGCTGATTTTTATTGATCGCTTAAATCTATGTGCAAGGATTTAAGCGATATTAATCAACTACTTTTAAATCATCAAAGAGACTAAAATGATGATACTCATCATAAAGTTTTAAATGACTTCTACGACAACTTTACCAATATGCTCGCCCGTATCCATAGAAGCGTGCGCAGCTTGAATTTGATCAAATTTAAATGTTTTATAAATCATTGGCAAACATTCACCTTTTTGCCAAAGTGGAGCAACATGCTTCATTAAGCCTTGCGCAATTTCAGCTTTTTCAGCTGTATTACGTGCACGCATGGTTGAACCGGTGATGGTAAGACGCTTCATCATGATTTGTCCCAATTTGACCTCTTTAGCTTTAGCACCACCGAGAAAAGCGATATAGACCAAACGTCCATCTCGACGTAATAAGTTTAAATTTTGCTCTAGATAGGGTGCCCCGACCATATCAAGAACAATATCAACTCCTGCATTTTCAGTCTTTTCGAGAATCACTTTTTCAAAATCTTCGGTTTTATAGTTGATCGCATCCGTTAAATGCCCAATCGCTTCGACTTTTTCATCAGAACCAACAGTCGCAAAGCTTTTCAAACCTAAAGATTGCGCTAACATTAAGGCAGTCGTACCAATACCACTTGCCCCACCGTGTACCAAAAGTGTTTCACCTGCTTTGGCATGTGCCATTTGAAACACATTCGCCCATACGGTAAAGAAGGTCTCAGGTATTGCCGCAGCTTGAACAAAGCTCACCGTATCAGGAATCGTAATGGTTTGAGATTCTGGTACAACACAATACTCTGCATAGCCACCACCATTGGTCAGTCCGCAGACCTTATCTCCAAGTTTAAATAAGCTTACATCTTCTCCAATCGCAACAACCTCGCCAGCAACTTCTAGTCCTGGCACTGGTGTAACCCCTTTGGGCATTGGATATAAGCCTTGTCTTTGCAAAATATCTGGGCGATTAATCCCAAAAGCATAAACCTTTACCAAGACTTCATCTGCTTTAGGTTGCGGAACTGCCACATCTTCATATGCGAGTTTTTCTACACCGCCCGGCTCTGTAATAATGACTTGTTTCATACGATTCGATGACATATTTCCTTTCCTAGTTCGTGAATTTAATGCTCTCGATATTTGAACATAAACCTAAAGATCTGCAAATATTTCTCCACCAAGGTCTACAAAGAATCATCTTAAAATTCATAAGAAAAAATAAAAAAACTTTTTATCAAAAATTTATCATTTAGTACTTGATTCAAACTCTAATTTTGATATGTTCAAACTGATCATAATGAATATGATTAAGCATTAATCAATAAAGCGCTATAAAAATAATTTCAAAGTATATTGTCAAGGAGACGATAAATATGCGAATCAATAAAGTACTCATCGCAATGATGTCTATTTATCTTCCAAGCTCTGCACTGTACGCAGCAGCTCTAGATAGATCAGGACAATCTATGTCAGCATTTTTACAGCCAGGTAATTATTTTGAAGCAGGTATCTCTGTTTTAGACCCCACTGTAGAAGGGCGTGAAGCGGACACATCAGAAAGTCGTCGACATATTTCAGACATGGGAGATGACTATTACTTTCCATCCGCAGCAATCAAGTTACAAGTCACAGACAATGTCTCATTTGGCTTGTTATATGACCAACCTTTTGGAGCAGATGCAGAATATAGTGGTAAGAATGTTTTTGTTTCATCTCCAAATGATACGGTATTACCACAGGCACGTTTAAGCGCATTACGAACCAGTACAATTAACTCCACATTTAACAGTATGTCTGTACAACAACGAGTTGGTCTTGTTTTACAAGGTCAAGGTGAAGATCTTTCCACTCCTGCCGGGCAAGCTAAATTGGCTGCAATGGTGAATCAATACAATACTAACTCAACAATTAAAGCCGGCGTTGATGCCGCAGTTCAAAATGGCATTACCAATAAAGTGGATCAGGGTATTGCTGCAGCCAATGCCAGTCTGGGTAAAGGCAATACCAAAGTAGAAGTGGATTCTCAAAACTTATCGATGGTTTTTGGTTTTCAACCCAATAAAAACTTCAATATTTATGGGGGTGGTGTTTACCAAACTGTAAAAGGTTCAGTCAGTCTTCGTGGTCAAGCTTATAGTGTATTTAATGGCTATGACAACAAAATTAAAGAAACCAGCGGTGTAGGTTGGTTAGCAGGTGTCGCTTTCCAAATTCCTGAAATTGCATTAAAAGCATCTGTCACTTATCGCTCTGAAATTGATCATGATACGAATGTGCAAGAAAATATTTCAGCATTAGGTGCGTTGGCTTTACTTCCAGGAGGACAAGCTGCGATTAGTAAAATTCAGAATGCCAGTGGAAAAACGCGTATTACCACCCCTCAATCAGTCAACTTAGACTTCCAAACAGGAATCATGGCAAATACGGTGGCTTTTGCAAATCTACGTTGGGTAAACTGGAAAGATTTTGTTATTCGCCCAGTTAAGTTTGGTGCAGTTTCGGAAGCAGTAGGACCTTTGGTCGGAAAGCCAAATGGATTTAATTTAGCAGATTATTATGATGATCAAATCTCAGCAACAGTGGGTGTCGGTCGTAAAGTCAATGATCATTGGGCTGGGAATGTTTCAGTGGGTTGGGACTCTGGAGCAGGTAACCCTGTCACCACGTTAGGACCCACTGAAGGTTATTGGAATGTTGGCCTGGGTCTTCAATACAGTCCAACACCAGCCACCTTTATCGCGGGCGGCGTAAAATACTTCTGGCTCGGCGATGCTAAAGCACAAACCTCTTCACAAGTCGGTACTGATGCACATGTGGCTGAATTTAAAGACAACAATGCGATCGCTTATGGTTTAAAAATGGGTTATCGCTTCTAAGCTATTTCATTTTAACAAGCATGTAATTCTTCAAGTTTTACATGCTTTTTTTATGGTCTAAATTTGGGACATCTCAAAACTTGGTTATTTTTTGATTGCTATTTGTATTTTACCCTGATAATATCCAATCGAAAATTATTTTTACCCAGATAAAATACCAATAGGTTTTAAAATGAATACTGAACTAACCTACACAGCCTTTATCGGTCATCAGCAATTAATCAGTGATCAACTGCTTAATGTCGCACTGATGATCAAACAACAAGGCAATATCTCTACACCAGTTCTGATTTTTAATGATCAGACAGGTCAGCAGATTGATGTCAATATCATGGGTTCTGAACTTGATATCCAGCAACGTTATGGCGAGCCTGAAGTGATCAAGAAAGTGGGACGACCAAAGTTGGGAGTCATCTCTCGTGAAATCACCTTGCAAGAAAAACATTGGAATTGGTTAGATCAGCAAAACTCGAGTGCATCAGCAGTTATTCGAAAATTGATTGATCAAGAACTCAATAATCCGCATTCTGAAAGTAATAAAATGATGGTAAAACAAGCCATAGATCGCTTTATGTCTGCTATGTCGAGCAATATCCCCAATTATGAGGAAGCCGCTCGAGCTTTGTATCGAGACAATCAAGAAAGCTTTGTTGCTTTAATTGAAAATTGCCCTGAAGATATCAAGACATATTTATTGGCTAAATCAAATTATGCATTTTAAGGAAAACATCCTTAAACAGACTGAAATGCTCTAGGTCCATTGGACGAGAGCATTTTTTAAGTGCTATTTTTTTCAAAGTATTGTATTACCGTCATATATAACGCATTGTTATCTCTGCTTTTCTGAATCATCACATGCCTGTTTTAAGCGTTGCATCGCCATTGGTTCCATCGGTGCTGTCATCATTGCATGATAATGACGACACTCTTTGGTCGGTTCATATATTTTAGATTGATTTGACGCACAAGCTGTTAATACAGAAACGATCATGACAAGGAAAAATACTTTCATTACATTCTATCCACTTAGAGCTTGAGCTAAATTAAAACTAAATTTTTTAATTTTTACTGTAATTACTCTGTTTTTATTCGATTTCATAGAGGTGCTTATATGATGATCATATTATTTGTTCAATGACATGATCAGTATAACCAATCTATTAAAAACTTATACAGTAAATACAATTTCTAAATTAATCGAATCAATGCTCTGTTTTTGCTCAAGTCAAAGGGGATATCCATATCAGCCTTGAGCGATGGCGACATCCATGCCGCCAACCGTGATAACGACATAAGATAAAATTGGCTGATGAAAAAGCAAAAACTCATTCATTGATATTAAGTGAATAATATTGATTGGTATAAGAACAGCTATTCTAGATAAAGATTGTTTTGTGTATTAAGCGTACCCTCTATCATTTCTTTCAAAATAGACCCGCCATAAGGCGGGTCTATTTAAATATATTTAAAGAATTAAAGGCGAACCAATTCCACAATTTTCTCAGCCAATTCTTCAACTGCTTCTTGAGCAAATGCTACATCAGCACCCTGTTCAACATCAGTCACCACCACAACACCTGTTTGACGGAGTAAACTAACTTGATCACTTGATAGCCCTGCTTTTGCAATCGCAACAACACCTTGCTGAATCAACAAGCTTTCGAGTGCTTGTGCATTTTCAAGTGCTTGTGCAGATACTGCAACAACCGCTGGTTTTTGACCTAAACGTGCAGCACGTGCTTCAGCAGTCACAGGCTCATTATGTGCAGTCCACTCAACTGCCGCTTCGACCATACCCGCACCGACAGTGACGTTGCTTAAACGATCAATAAAAATGAATGAACCTGTATAACGACTGTCATGATAACGATCAAATACAACAGGCGCATCAAACTCAATCGTTACATCAGCAATCGCATTTAAATCAAGCTGTTCAACTTGAATTTTTTCCAAGGTATTCACATTGGTACGATAGTTAATTTTTGCAACTTTCGCAGGAATCGTTTGTGTACCGAACTTCACATTATAAAGTTTGCCTAAAACTAAAGGCTGGTCAGTCATCCATACGACCGTCGCACGAGCAGAACGTGAAATGAGCGGTTGCTCGCCTGCTTTGACCAAAACATTACCACGAGAAATATCGATTTCATCATTCAAGGTCAAAGTCACTGCTTGACCAGCAATTGCATGTGTTAAATTACCATCAAAAGTGACAATTTCTTTCACTGTTGATTTCTTGCCTGAAGGTAAAGCTACAATTTCATCGCCAACTTTCACTTCTCCTAATGCA
The DNA here is from genome assembly GCF_019702905.1 of Acinetobacter sp. Tol 5. Classification (NCBI taxonomy): domain Bacteria; kingdom Pseudomonadati; phylum Pseudomonadota; class Gammaproteobacteria; order Moraxellales; family Moraxellaceae; genus Acinetobacter; species Acinetobacter sp. Tol 5. Next base: position 3,663,774 of record NZ_AP024708.1, read on the forward strand.
ATCGTACCGCAGAAACCACGGAAGTCGAGATTAGGGCGATTGACATATTGCACAGGGAAACGAAACTCATGTTTGCTAACGTCATGGCTAATTTCAACCGTTTCCAACGTTTCCATCAAAGTTTGACCTTGATACCACGGTGTATTCGGTGATTTGTTCACAACATTATCACCGTTCAACGCTGAAATTGGCGAGAAGATGATATTGGCAGGTTTACGATCACCCAATTGATTAACAAAATTGTTGTACTCAACTTGAATTTCATTGAAACGTGCTTCAGAAAACTCAACCAAGTCCATTTTGTTAATTGCAACCACAATATTGCGAATCCCTAAAAGGCTTGCAATAAAAGTATGACGGCGAGTTTGCGTTTGTACACCATAGCGAGCATCGATCAAAATGATCGCAAGGTCAGCAGTCGATGCACCTGTTGCCATGTTACGCGTGTATTGCTCATGCCCAGGTGTATCGGCAATGATGAACTTACGTTTTTCCGTTGAGAAATAACGGTAAGCCACATCAATGGTAATCCCCTGCTCACGTTCCGCTTGTAGACCGTCAACAAGCAATGCCAAGTCTGGTGCATCACCTGTTGTGCCTACTTTTTTAGAGTCGCGTGTCACGGCTTGTAATTGATCTTCGTAAATCAATTTTGAGTCGTAAAGCAAACGACCAATTAACGTTGATTTACCATCATCCACATTACCGCATGTTAAAAAGCGCAGTAAGTCTTTATTTTCATGCTGTTTTAAATATGCCAAGATATCTTGGCTAATCAATTCTGATTGATGAGACATTGCTCAAAGCTCCACAATATTTTGAAATCGGTTGCTATATTTTTAAATCCTCCCAAATCCTCCATTTTCTTGCTGGAGTTCCCCCCCTTTTATAAAGAGGGGTTAGGGGGAGATTCATATAAAAATACTTAGAAATAGCCTTCTTGCTTTTTCTTCTCCATCGAACCAGCCTCATCATGATCAATCATACGACCTTGACGCTCTGAGCTCGTCGCTAGAAGCATTTCTTGAATAATTTCAGGCAATGTTGTTGCAGTTGATTCAACTGCACCTGTTAATGGATAACAGCCTAAAGTACGAAAGCGTACCGATTTCATTTGTGGAACTTCACCTTCTTTTAAGCGCATACGCTCATCATCCACCATGATCAGCGTACCACTACGTTCAACCACTGGACGTTCAGCAGCCAAATATAGTGGCACCAAAGGAATACTTTCTTGATAGATATATTGCCAAATGTCTAACTCTGTCCAGTTTGACAATGGGAAAACACGGATACTTTCACCTTTATTGACTTTACCGTTATAAAGATTCCAAAGTTCTGGACGTTGGTTTTTAGGGTCCCAACGATGTTTCGAATCACGGAAAGAATAAACACGTTCTTTTGCACGTGATTTTTCTTCATCACGACGCGCGCCACCAAATGCCGCATCAAACTGATATTTATCCAAAGCCTGCTTTAAACCTTGGGTTTTCATAATATCGGTATATTTTGAACTACCATAATCAAATGGATTTACGCCAGCATCTTTACCTTCTTTGTTTTGATGCACAATCAGGTCAAAACCGTGTTCTTTTGCCATGTTGTCACGGAATTTGATCATGTCCTTAAACTTCCAACCTGTATCGACATGCAACAGTGGGAAAGGAAGTTTTGCAGGATAGAATGCTTTTAAAGCAAGATGCAGCATGACAGCTGAGTCTTTACCAATTGAGTAAAGCATCACTGGATTTTCAAACTCAGCAGCAACTTCACGGATAATATGAATACTCTCAGCTTCAAGCTGTTTAAGATGAGTAAGTCTTTCCTCAGATATAGGCATTGACAGCACCAGCTCACAAAAACGTGTACTTATTACACATATTAAAATTTATATTCATTATAGTGATTTACACGCTAACCCTTTTGCTTGTTTTTTTATATTCATATATAAAAACATCATAAGCAAAAAAATATGAGATCGCGATGTCTACACAAATTATTGCCTTAGAAGAAGTTCACTTTGAGCAATGGCTCCCCCTTTGGCAAGGCTATTTAAGATTTTATAATGCACAGATGAACGACGAACAAATAAGATTATCTTGGAAGCGAATCACAAATCCTGATCAAACGGATATGTTTGGCTTTGCCATCAAAGTAAATGGTCAAGTGGTTGGATTTGTACATTTGATTTCTCATCCAAGTATGTGGACGAATTTACCCTATTGTTATTTACAGGATCTTTTCATCAAAGAACAATTTAGAAATCAAGGTTTAGCCCAGCAATTAATTGAGCATTGTTATCAGGTCTGTACTGGAAAATTTGATCGCATCTATTGGCTAACTCAAGCATCTAATATCACTGCTCAATATTTATATGATCGTATTGCGACTAAAACAGGGTTTATTCAATATAAAAAAGCATTAGCTTGATCAGATTATGGGTTTATTCAACTTATTGAACTGTATACCTCAAGAACCAATGGTATACAGTTCAAATCAAGATAACTTAATGACCCAATAACGATTTATCTAAAGGAATTTCAATTCCTACAGAAGCACCAGCATCGTTGCCGTGTACATCCGAATCACTGACCCAACCATTGATTTTTAAAGGTATGGTCGGTTTAATATAATGCGTCCATGTTAAATCTAGAGCTTTGATCTTATCCTGTTCAGGAAAGGCTAAATTAATTTGCTTAGCACCAAAATAATCAGCAGATTGATTTACTTTGGCATAGATCACACGTCCAGATAAACGGTTCATCACATCAAAGCGAATATTACCACCTACGGAAATCATTTCTCCATCACCACCCATCGCATGTCCAAGTGGAAAACCTTGCTGATAATAACCATCTGTATAAATATAATGATTATAAGAAATTGCTTTAACATCACCATTTGTTGTTGTATCTGCCCATTCAGCATAAAACTGAACAGGCATATTTTTAAAGCTTGTAGAGTAGTCCGCACCTGCTAAATACATTTTCTTAGAAGGCAATAATCCTGCTTCATCTTCACCCACATATTGCCCATAAAAACTGACTGGAACATTTAATAAGGATTGAAGATTTAAACGAGCATCAAAGCCCGCGATTTGATTGGATTTATCATCATCACCGTTTTCAAAGTTATCATTCCCTTTGATTGCATTCCAAAGTGAACTCCAACTTTCTGGACGTCCATCACCGCCCCATTGCAAAATACGCGAAGCTCCTAATTCTAAATAAGGTAAAGGCTGAGCTGTCAAACGGAAACCTAAAAGTTTAGCATCAGGCACGGCTTTATAATCTTCTAACTGTCCAGCAAAAGCTTGATATTGCCAAGGTCCAATCCAAGACAACCATTTAGATTCAAAAGCTTTTTGTTCAGCACGTTGCGCGGTAAAACCGTAGACTGGACGGCTGGCATCACCACGAATCAAACTTCCATCATGCCCAGGTCCCCAATAAGTTGGAATTTGACCTGCAATCACCCATTGATTCCACAATTTTCCAGCAATGTATGAGCCTTCAACATTGACATCACGGCGATTGTCAATCTGAGGATCTTTTTCGCCATTCACACGCAGCTTGGCATCCCAGTTTTCACCACCACCATTAAACTCAAGTGACCCAACATATTGTGCTTTTTCACGATCGCCAAAAGCTTGCGGAATATTTTTCTGATCTGTTTCTGCAAATAAACCCAGTTTTGCTGTTTGATTATCAGCTTTTAATGCATTTTGAATTGAATCAATAACTTTTTGTTGTGTGTTGTTCGAAATCTTCGCTTGAGATAATGCACGTTGAATTTCATCACCACTCATTGGCCAAGTTGAAGTGCTGATTTGAATCACACCTTGTTGATTTAACCAGTTTAAATCTGTACGGATATCTTGATTATTTAATACAATTCCCTGAGCCAAAACAGGTAAAGACATTCCAAATAACACAGCAGCATACAGTGCTTTTCTTAAATACATGCTCATTTTTCTCAAGTGTGATTTACTGCCACACCATAGTTATTTTAAAAGTTTTTTTCAATGGTGAAATTGTGTTATTCGCATTGCAAAAACGCATACATCATTCGAAAAAAAAGTGTACCGAAGTACACTTTTAAATATTTTAAATGCCATGACAGCCAACATTCTTTTCAGAAAAATCAATACGACTGCTTTTAATTAAAGACTTTTAACAATAACCAGAACAATCCACCTGATAAACAAATGGTTGCAGGTAAAGTAAAGATCCAAGCAGAAAGAATGGTTTTGACAGTCGCAAAATTTAAGCCAGATTTATTGGCAACCATCGTTCCGGCAACCGCACTATTCAAGACATGGGTTGTTGATACAGGCAAACCAAAACCATCAGCAGCAGCAATGGTTGACATTGCTACCAGTTCAGCAGACATGCCCTGACCATATGTCATATGATGCTTACCAATACGCTCACCCACAGTCACCACAATACGCTTCCAACCCACCATCGTACCTAGACCTAAAGCCAAGGCAACAGCAACTTTTACCCAGTTTGGAATATATTGTAAGAATGAATCGAGATTCTTACGGTAATCTTTTACAACTTTAGCTTGAGCTTCATCCATTTTTGGAAGTTGATCGGCTTTATCTAAACGTTTAAATGCCGTTGTACTTAAGTACATATCATTACGTAAAGATGATACTTCAGCTTCTGGAATATCCTGAAGATTTCTAAACTGACCTACACGCTCACCCAAATGATCGGTCAAACTTGCTAGAGCAGGAACAACCGCAGGGTTTAACTCTTTGGTTTGAATAAACTTCGTGATCGTTGCACGTGCTTGCTCATCTGGAATATCAGCGTGTTCTGCATAAATTGCTGTCGCTGTTTGACCAGACAATTGTGAGAATGACTGTAAATGCTGTTGGTCCAAACCACGGTTTAAAGAATAAGCCAAAGGCACAATACCAATCAAAATCAGCATGATCAGTCCCATACCTTTTTGACCATCATTTGAACCATGCGCAAAACTTACCCCTGTACAGGTAAAAATAAGAATTGCACGAATCAAAGGTGGTGGTGGTTTATTGCCTTCTGGTGGTTGGAACAATTCAAGTTGCTTTTTAAACAACTTTTTAACAATCAGGAAGACCACAGCTGCAAAAGCAAAACCAATTAAAGGAGAAAACAACAATGCTTTACCAACTTTAATGACCTGATCCATATCTACACCGCTTGCACCACTGGATGCGTGCAAAATGTAGTTCATGATTCCCACACCTAAAATTGAACCAATCAAAGTATGGGAACTCGATGCAGGAATCCCTAAAAACCAAGTTCCTAGATTCCAGAGAATTGCAGCAATGAGCATTGCAAAAACCATTGCAAAGCCAGCACCACTCCCCACATTCATGATTAATTCAACAGGAAGTAATGCAATAATCCCGTATGCAACAGCACCACTTGCAACCATGACCCCAAGAAAATTACAGAAACCTGCCCACATCACTGCAACTGGTGCAGGTAAGGCGTTGGTATAAATCACGGTAGCCACAGCATTGGCAGTATCGTGAAAACCATTTACAAACTCAAAGCCTAAAGCAATGAATAAAGCAGTCGCTAAAAGAATGACTGAATAAAGACTTAAAGGTGGAACATGTGCTAAATCTGCACTAACTTGCACCCCGATATAAATCAAGGTTGCAATAATAATCGTCAGAAACACCGGCATAAAAAACTTCGGTGTAGGTACATGCACATTCGTCGATTTAGCAGCTTGAGACGATGATGCAGAATCTGAGACGGGAGGTAAATTCGAATTCATGCAGAAGGTAAGCGAATATTAGAATGCGCTTATTGTTCAATTAAATTGTGACAATTATATGACAAATAGCTCCCCAATGAAGTGAATTTTTTACTTTTTTCACTTCAGTATTTCGCAATACTTGCGACTCAATTTATATTTTTATTTATTTTATTCAATGATTTAAAATAATTAAATAAAATTAATTTGAGTAAATTTTTACATTTCATCCTGAAATAATATTTGTAATATTTCCGTCAAATATGACAGGTGACCAATATTTTCACTCAGTATCTGCGATATTTGTGACAATTTGATGAAAAAACAAACACTATTTTTGAATAAGCTTTCCTTAAATTTCGACAATACAATTTAGCGCTATAAAAAATACAAACTTGCAAATTTAAAGCCAACTTTCGCTTAGACTCAAAAAATATAACTATAAAAAACTCAGTCCCCGAAAGGACTAAGTTTTAAGAGAGTCACATGAAAAATGCTGAAATCAAAACTTCTTGTTTAGATTATTTCCATTGATAACCTACCGATACAGCACCGCCAATATTGCTACGGCTGTCTGCAGAAGCACCCATTTTCCAGATGATTTTATTGCTGTCGCTAATCGCACTAATACCTACTGCGACGGCTGTTTCACCGCGATAACCTGAAAGACCTGCACTCATCATGCTCATACCCGCTTCAGTCGGTTGCGGTAAATTACCCACAGCCATTGCACCTGCAATCCCTGCATAGGTATCGTTGCGTAAATCATCTACATTTTTGTTGGTGTTGTAGAACGCTTGTTCAAGGTTGCTGACACGTGTATCGACGGCACCCAATGCATCCCCTACATTATTATAGCTTCCACCTGCTACATTATAAGTTGGCGCTTTGATTGAACCATCTTGGTTCAATGTTGAGCCACCGCCGAGGTACTGTGCAACATTGCTATTGGTTTGATGCAACTGTGAACCATTGACTGCATCCGTAGAGTCTTTGCTAATCGTACCATTCGCTAAACCACTGACTTTATTACTGGTCCCATCAATGGTCACTTTACCGACATTGACCTGATTTGCCATGACTTGATTGGCAATCACATGGTCTGCTTTTACCTGATTGGCTGTGACTTGATTTGCAGTCACCGAGTTCAAGTTAATGTCATCTGCCAAAGCCACTTGATAATTATTTGATCCATCTGCATTGGTACTACTGTTCACAACAGTATTTTTACCCGCAGAGACACTGGTCTTAGAACCTGCAACCTGTCCTTGCAATGAAGCAATGGCATCATGCACATTGTCTTTACCTGTGTTGCCAATATTACTGGTGCTGACAGTACCATCTGCATTAACTTTTGCATTGCCACCCAAAACATTGGCAACACTTTTAGCAGTCCCATGGAGTTGGCTACCATTGACAGCTTCATTGGATGTTGCACTCACTTCACCATCAGCCAAACCACTGATCTTATTGCTTTGTGCATCAGCTTTGATGTTACCTACGGTGACTGAATCAAAGCTCACATCATCTTTGGTTGCGACTTGGTAATCAGTTGAACCATCTGCATTGGTGGTTTTAGTGATGGTGGTATTTTTGCCTTCAGTTACAGTACTTTTTGCGCCACCCACTTGACCTTGTAATGATGAAATTGCCTGATTGGTCGCATAGAGTTGTGAACCATTGACTGCATCGGTACTGGTTGCACTGAGTTGCCCCGCTGCAACATTGATGATTTGACGTTCACCGCCGACTTTACCGACACTGACCACACCATTACTAGCAGAGCCTACACCGGCAAAGGCATAGTCCTGACCAAGAATGGTCACTTTAGATTCGGAAGTAGCCGCACGATCTGCGGATTCATTTCCGATTACCACACTATTGGCTTGAGTGGTGGTGATCGAACTACCTAATGCAACCGTTTTATCTTGTGCAACATTGTTGTTATAACCAATCACTACAGCATTTTCACCTGCTGCTTTACTCCCTACACCGACTGCCAGTGCATTTTTACCAGTTGCACCGTCATTGTTGTAGTTATCTGCTTGCACACCATCATCATTGACGCTGACATAATGGGTTTTACTGTCTGCGATGGCTTTATTAGTCGCATAAAGTTGTGAACCATTTATCGCATCTGTGCTGGTCGCACTGACTTCACCCGCAGTCAAACCTGTAATTTTACCTGTAGCGCTGTCGGTGATCACCGTACCCACTGTAGTCTTGTTAAAACTCACTTCTTTCGCAGTTGCAACGTTGTAAATACTTTGACCATTTTTACCTTGGGTTTCGGTCACAACAATGTTGTCACCTTCTACAACTTCGGTTTTTGCTGCCGCTGCTGATTTTCCAACTTCGGTAATCGCTTGATTGGTTGCATAAAGTTGTGAACCATTCACTGCATCGGTACTGTCACTGCTGACTTTTCCTGCCGCCACATTGATGATTTGACGTTCAGCGCCTGCTTTACCGACACTGACCACACCATTACTAGCTGATCCTACACCCGCAAAGGCATAATCTTGACCATTTATGCTGACTTTTGACTCAGAAGTCGCTGCTCGATCTGTAGATTCATTGCCTAATACAACACTATTGGCTTGAGTCGTAGTGATCGAACTACCTAAAGCAACCGTTTTATCTTGTGCAACATTGTTGTTATAACCAATCACTACAGCATTTTCACCTGCTGCTTTACTCCCTACACCGACTGCCAGTGCATTTTTACCAGTTGCACCGTCATTGTTGTAGTTATCTGCTTGTACACCATCATCATTGACGCTGACATAATGGGTTTTACTGTCTGCGATGGCTTTATTAGTCGCATAAAGTTGTGAACCATTTATCGCATCTGTACTGGTCGCACTGACTTCACCCGCAGTCAAACCTGTAATTTTACCTGTAGCGCTGTCGGTGATCACCGTACCCACTGTAGTCTTGTTAAAACTCACTTCTTTCGCAGTTGCAACGTTGTAAACACTTTGACCATTTTTACCTTGGGTTTCGGTCACAACAATGTTGTCACCTTCTAGAACTTCAGTTTTTGCTGCCGCTGCCGATTTTCCAACTTCGGTAATCGCTTGATTGGTTGCATAAAGTTGTGAACCATTCACTGCATCGGTACTGTCACTGCTGACTTTTCCTGCCGCCACATTGATGAGCTGACGTTCAGCGCCTGCTTTACCGATACTGACCACACCATTACTAGCAGAGCCTACGCCTGCAAAAACATAATCTTGACCAAGAATGGTCACTTTTGACTCAGAAGTCGCTGCTCGATCTGTAGATTCATTGCCTAATACAACACTATTGGCTTGAGTCGTTGTAACATTGTTACCAAGAACTTGGGTATTGTCTTGAGCAACGATATTTTTATTTCCAATTGCTGTTGAATTTTTGGCGTTATTGAGCTGATTTTCATTCCCTAAAACATTGTTGTTATCACCACCAGTGATAGTATTACTAAATCCAGCCGCTAAAGATTTTGTGCTATCCGTAATTTTATTAAAGGCACCAATTGCTGAGCTATATTCACTGGCACTTGAGATTTCATTAACAACACCGACACCCAAGGCACGACGAGCTAAAATCTTATTATTTGCACCTAAAGCCGTGGCACGCTCCCCACCAGCTATATTCCAAAGACCAATTGCCGATGACCACTGACCATCTGTTTGGTTTTCTGCACCAACCGTAATAGAACGATAACCGAATGCACGGTTATAACTACCCACCGCAACACCTGAGAAATCTTTTACAGTGTTGTTTGAACCCAAAGCCACGGCTTCATTGCCTGTTACATTGTTATTGCTACCAATGACTGTACTTGCACCTGCAGTATTACTTAAAACATTATTATTCCCAATGGCAATACTATTTGCTGCATCAGTAGACACATTACCAATCGCAATTGCATTTTCACCCGTTGCTTTAGCACCCACGCCCAACGCTAAAGAATTTTTTCCTTGCGCCCCATCATTATTGTAGTTTCCGCCTTGTGTTCCATCGTCATTGACGCTGAGGTAATGGGTAGTTGCTGCTGCCTGAGCTGCTTTGAGTTGTGAAAGGTTTACCGCATCTGTGTCTTGACTTGCTGCAGCAACGTTAGTAATACGACGCTCACGACCAATCGTACCTACAGATACTTCACCACCAGCAGCATTCGCTCCAGCAATCGTTGTGCCTACTGGTATATAGGCAGTCTCATTGCCAACATTACGAATCGCTTGACTCCCCGATCCCAATGCGACACTTCCACTGACTGCTGCCTTAGCACCACTCCCTAAGCTAGTAGCATCGTTTACATTGTCAAGATCTTGCCCTGCTTGTAAGCCTAGCGCAACATTTCGGCTACCATTCACCCGACTTCCAGCTTCACCTCCAATGGCAATGTTTGAATCACCATTAACTTTATTTCCAGCAACAAAACCTATAGCAGTATTCGCATTACCTGTTACATAGGCACCTGAGCCATAAGCGAGAGTTGCGTTGTAATTACCTGAAACTTGATAGCCTGATCCGCCTCCAACTGCACTATTGTTACTTCCCTTAATTTGGTTTCCTGAACCACGACCATAAGCAACATTATCATTTCCTAAAACTGTACTACCTGAATCAAGTCCAGTTGCAGTATTTAAGTCTCCGGTTACATTTACACCAGCAGTTCTACCCAATGCAGTATTATGGCTTCCCACCACGCTACCACCTGCCGATGCTCCTACAGCAAGATTGGTTTCACCAATAACGCTGTTTCCTGCACTTCCACCTAATCCAATGTTTCCATTACCTGTTACATCATGACCTGAGTAGTCACCTAAAGCGGTATTTCTTTGACCTTTTGTGTTATAGCCACTATTAGAACCCACTGCGGTATTCCAACGACCATCATTATTCTGCCCAGCATTCATACCGATGAGTACATTGGCATCACCATCATTGATATTACCAACACCAGCATTTAGACCGATGACAACTGCTCTTCCAGCCGCAGCTTGAGCACCTGATCCAATTGCAATACTATCATTACCACCTGCTGCAACTGTAGCGCCTACGCCGATTGCTAATCCTTTATAGCTCTCACTCTGAGCGCCAGTCCCAATGGCTATTGCATCGTCAGCACTGGCTTTAGAAGTCGATCCTATACTCAGTGTACGATTTGCTTGAATATCATTACCGGCACGAAAGCCTAGCGCAATATTTTCAACACCATTGGCTCTGCTACCTGCCGCTGTCCCTAAGCCTAGATTTCTTTCACCACGTACATCATTCCCTGCTTCACCACCAATCGCAACATTATCACTTCCATTGACACGCATACCCGCTTCAGTACCAATGGCTACAAGATCTACCCCAGAACTCAGTGCGCCTGTACCAAAGTTTCTGCCAGCGACGGAACCATCACCAGCATTACCTATAGCTATACTATTACCAGTATTAGCACTACCCGTTCTTTCCCCTAAAGCTACACTAGCAGTACCTGTAGTTGCACCCAAACCAATCGCTGAAGAAAAAGTACCTTGAGCCTTAGCACCTACTCCAACAGCCACTGCATATGAACCTACTGCACCATCATTATTATAGTTAGTGTCTGGAACACCACCGTCACTAACACTGACATAATGGGTTTGACTATCAGCAATGGCTTTATTGGTAGCAAACAATTGTGAACCATTGACAGCATCTGTACTGGTTGCACTCACTTCACCTGCAGCTACATTGATGACTTGACGTTCACCACCTGCTTTACCGACACTCACGATACCATTTGCCGCAGAGCCAGCACCTGCAACAGTATAATCTTCGCCATTGATTGTGACTTTATCTACTGTGGTTGCGGCACGATCTGAGGACTCATTTCCTAAAATAATACTGTTGTCTTGAGTTGTGGTGATACTATTACCTAAAACAAAAGTATTGTTGTTTTTTACGGTATTACTAACACCCACAACAGCAGAAGATCTACCACTAACATTATTTGCCTGTCCAAGAACATAGGCAACACTACCGTTATTGACTTGGTTATATCGACCTAAAATCCCAGATGAATCACTTCCAACAGTATTATCAGTACCTAGTACGGTACTTCCATTGCCTAAAACCTGATTTCCGAGTCCAACCGCTGTAGTATTAATATTTGCCACATTATTACCAGTACCAAGCGCAAGCGTGCTAGCGCCTGAAACTTGGTTACCAAATCCTAAAGCTGCTGCACCACCACTGGTTAATATATTGTTGTTTCCAATGGCAAGGCTTGTACCACTTGAGGTTAATATCTGATTTTCATTCCCTAAAATGCTACTATTTTGTTGCTCAGAACGGTTATTTCTACCAATAATATGTGCGTTGTTAGCTAAAGCAACGTTATTGGTACCTATAGCAGTTGAACCACCATTAGACGCGATAGTACTACTACCAATCGCAACACTGCCATAATTTGAAGTCGCATTCGTTCCTATAGAAACGCTATTCTCATTTTCAGCTTTTGAACCAATCCCGATAGCAATCGAGTTTTTGCCCGTCGCACCATCATTATTATAATTTCCACTTTGCACACCACCGTCATTGACACTGAGGTAATGGGTAGTCGCTGCTGCTTGAGCAGCTTTAAGTTGTGAAAGGTTTACCGCATCTGTGTCTTGACTTGCTGCGGCAACGTTAGTAATTCGGCGCTCACGACCAATCGCACCTACAGAGACTTCACCACCGACAGCATTCGCTCCGACAATCGCTGTACCTACTGGTATATAGGCAGTCTCATTACCAACATTACGAATCGCTTGACTACCCGATCCCAATGCGACACTTCCAGTGACTGCTGCCTGAGCGCCAGTTCCTATAGCAATTGTATCATCTGCACTGGCTTTAGAAGTCGATCCTATACTCAGTGTACGATTTGCGGTAATGTTGTTGCCTGCATTTGAACCCAGTACAATATTTTCATCACCTACAACATTACTGCCAGAATATTCCCCACCAAATGCAGTATTTCTGGAACCAATGACGTTGTTACCCATTTCCCCGCCCAACGCAAGGTTATTGTTACCTTTTACACCAATACCACTTTCGGTACCAATTGCGATATGGTCGTAACCTTCACTGGAAGTACCTGTTCCTACACTACTCCCTCCTACAGAACCATTACCACTACTCCCAATAGCGATACTACCTTCTGCCTTTAAACTACCAACATTACTACCAATAGATACGCTTTTAAGACCACTTTGTGCACCAGCTCCTACCGAAACAGCATTTTCCTGAATAGCCTGAGCATTGGCACCAACAGCAATTGAATTTAAACCAATTGCCCCATCATTATTATAGTTACTACTTTGTACGCCCCCATCATTGACACTGACATAATGGGTTTCAGTTGCTGCTTGAACTGCTTTTAACTGAGCAACATTGACTGCATCTGTATCTACTGTGCCAGCAGCGACATTGGTGATTTGGCGATAGATTTTTTTGTCAGTATCTCCTATCGATACAGCACTCATTATCCCTGAGAGTGAAGCAATATGAGAACCTGTAACGGCTATACTTTTACTACTTGGATCATAACCTAAAGTGCCCGCATTTCTATTTGCAACAGATAATGTTCCTAGAGCGACGCCATCATTATAAGCAACAGCTTCCAACCCTACAGCAGTACCATTTCTGCCTATTACTTTTGCTGAACCGCCTAATGCAGTACCGCTCGTTGTAGAGGAAGCAAAACTTCCAATCACGGTACTACCACCTTCTACGCCCGCACTTGCTCCCGTACCAATGACAGTCGCTATTGCTCCTTTATTGGTTGCACCAGAACCAATCACGATAGAAGCTTGCGCACTTTCATCATTTCTTGCTCCATTTAAAGCAGGCGCATAGTCACTTTTTTCAATAGCACCACCAATGACAATAGAAGCACCTGCATCCTTGCCACCACTAAAAGCGCCATCACCAATTGCGATCGCCCCTTTCATTGTCGCTGTGCTACTACTACCAATCGCAACACTAAAATCATTTGAAGCTGTAGAACCCTCACCAATTGCAACGGATGAGATACCTGTTGCACCACTTCTTGCACCCAATGCTGTAGAACCTTGAGCAGATGCTTTTGCTCTTGAACCCATCGCAGTGGCATAAGCTTTCCCAATCGTATCTGGATCTGTACCTGCTGATGGTTGACTAAACGAGTCTGTACCAGCAAGCGCACTATAGCCATAAGCTGTACTTTCCAACCCAACAGCTAAAGAGCCATTGCCCATTGCTGTGGCTAACTTATTGGCATAGGTGCCCTGCCCTAAAGCGGTACCATCTGTATAAGCAATCGAATTTCCACCCAATGCCATACTGTTAAATGCAGTTGCTATAGCGTCATGACCCAAAGCCATACTTTGATAACCTGCTTGCGCATTATTGCCTATTGCCACACCTTGCAAACCAGTCACATCAGCATTGTTTCCAATCGCTACACCTGAAGCACCGATGCTACTTGAGTCTGGACCAATGACAACTGATCCACTCGCAATAGCACCATCATTATTATAATTACCGCTTTGCGTACCACCATCATTGACACTGACATAATTATCAGCGGCTAATGTCATACCTGAGATAGTAGAAGCAACAATCACCGCACTTGCAACAATTGCTTTCCCAGTAGAGCGTTTACCACGAGCTTTAGAAGTTTCAGAAATTGCACACCATGTGCCTAATGATTCGTTCCAAACGACTTTATATGTTTTATTCATTGATAATTACCGTAAGTTTTTAGAATAGTTCTGAGACATAGTTAGCATTATTTATTCGCATTGCAATATTTTTTATAACGTATGCAAAAAAATCAGTCACACCTGAAAATGATTGATTTTTTGGAATGAATATTTGACTTTTTGGTACACTTTTTAAAGTAAAAAACCGACTTTTGTTTGATCAGCTATAATTTTCCATTTTCCAAAGCTTGTTTGATAATCATCAACTTCTTATTATTTTGGTTTGAAAATTATCGTCATTTATCATCCATAATATTTTAGATATAACACATTTATTATTTTGTGATTCATTAAGCAGGTTTATAGTTTTTGCCACGAAAATAAATTTTAAACAAATCACATTTATATCAAAACAATGTGATTAAAATCATTATTTTGCTTTATATTTACTTTCTAAATTGATCTTTGTTTTTTGGTTGAAAATTAATCAAATTCATTCATTTTTCAAATCATCCATATCGACAAAGATGAATACCTTGCCGCGCTACATTCTGATAACATAGCGCTATTTTTAAAATCCGATTTTATTGAGAGTTTGAATGTCTACGCTTACCACGTTAAAAGAGCTTCTTGCCCAACGTATTCTCATAATTGATGGCGCGATGGGAACCATGATCCAACGCCATAAACTGGAAGAAGCAGATTATCGTGGTGAGCGTTTTGCGGATTGGGCATCTGATCTCAAGGGCAATAACGACCTTTTGGTGCTGACACAGCCTGACATTATCCAAGGGATTCATGAAGCATACTTGGATGCTGGTGCAGACATTATTGAAACCAATAGCTTTAATGGTACACGTGTATCCATGTCTGACTATCATATGGAAGACTTGGTTCCTGAGATCAACCGTGAAGCAGCCCGAATTGCTAAAGAAGCATGTTTGAAATACTCGACACCTGATAAACCACGGTTTGTGGCAGGTGTATTGGGTCCTACATCTCGTACCTGCTCAATCTCACCGAATGTGAATGATCCTGCATTTCGTAACATTACCTTTGATGAGCTTAAAGACAATTATATCGAAGCTACACATGCGCTTATTGAGGGCGGTGCTGATATTATTTTGATCGAAACTGTATTTGATACCTTGAACTGTAAGGCTGCAATTTTTGCAGTGAAAGAGGTATTTAAACAACTTGGTCATGAACTGCCATTGATGATTTCAGGAACCATCACTGATGCTTCAGGTCGTACGCTTACAGGACAAACAGCAGAAGCTTTTTGGAATTCTGTGCGCCACGGCGACCTATTATCAATTGGCTTTAACTGTGCTTTGGGTGCAGATGCCATGCGTCCGCATGTTAAAACTGTTTCAGATGTTGCAGATGTTTTTGTCTCAGCGCATCCCAATGCAGGTTTACCCAATGCTTTCGGTGGTTATGATGAAACGCCAGAACAAACTGCTGCATTTTTAAAAGAGTTTGCTGAAAGTGGTTTGATTAATATTACTGGCGGCTGTTGTGGTACCACACCAGATCATATTCGTGCGATTTATCATGCCGTAAAAGACATCAAACCTCGTCAAGTTCCGGAAACCAAACCTGCTTGTCGTTTAAGTGGTTTAGAGCCATTTAACATTTACGATGACTCATTATTTGTCAATGTCGGTGAACGTACCAACGTCACAGGTTCTAAAAAATTCTTACGTTTAATTCGTGAAGAAAACTTTGCAGAGGCACTCGATGTTGCTTTACAGCAAGTGGTTGCAGGCGCTCAAATCATTGACATTAATATGGATGAAGGAATGTTGGATTCGGAAAATGCAATGGTGCATTTTTTAAATCTGGTTGCATCCGAGCCTGAAATATCCAAAGTTCCAATCATGATTGACTCATCAAAATGGGAAATCATTGAAGCAGGATTAAAATGTGTTCAAGGTAAGCCTGTTGTAAACTCGATTTCTTTAAAAGAAGGTTATGACGAGTTTGTGCATAAAGCACGCCTATGCCGTCAATATGGTGCTGCGATTATTGTCATGGCATTTGACGAAACAGGTCAGGCAGATACAGCTGCACGTAAGCGTGAAATCTGTAAACGTTCTTATGATGTATTGGTCAATGAAGTCGGCTTTCCTGCTGAAGACATTATTTTTGACCCGAATGTATTTGCTGTTGCAACAGGGATTGAAGAACACAATAACTATGCTGTGGACTTTATTGAAGCCACCGGTTGGATTAAACAAAACTTGCCTCATGCCATGATTTCTGGCGGTGTTTCAAACGTTTCATTCTCGTTCCGTGGCAATGAACCTGTGCGTGAAGCCATTCACTCTGTATTCTTATATCATGCTATTCAACAAGGCATGACCATGGGAATCGTAAATGCCGGTCAAATGGCAATTTATGATGATATTCCTAAAGAATTAAAAGATGCGGTTGAAGATGTGATTCTCAACCAAAATCAGGGAGCAAGTGGTCAAGATGCAACTGAGAAACTGCTCGAAGTTGCAGAACAATACCGTGGTCAAAGTGCTGCTCAAAAACAAGTTGAAAATCTTGAGTGGCGTAATGAAACTGTTGAAAAGCGCCTTGAATATGCCCTTGTTAAAGGTATCACCACTTTTATTGATGAAGATACCGAAGAAGCTCGTTTAAAATCAAAACGCCCATTGGACGTGATCGAAGGTCCATTGATGGACGGTATGAACGTTGTTGGAGATTTATTTGGTTCAGGTAAGATGTTCTTACCGCAAGTTGTAAAATCTGCACGTGTCATGAAACAAGCTGTGGCATGGCTAAACCCGTACATTGAAGCTGAAAAAACAGGAAGCCAATCTAAAGGTAAAGTGTTGATGGCGACAGTTAAAGGTGATGTTCATGATATTGGTAAAAATATTGTGGGCGTGGTGCTTGGCTGTAATGGTTATGACATTGTTGACCTTGGTGTCATGGTTCCTTGCGAAAAAATTCTACAAACCGCAATTGATGAAAAAGTTGATATTATCGGCTTATCTGGCTTAATTACCCCTTCTTTAGATGAAATGGTATTTGTCGCTAAAGAAATGCAACGTAAGGGATTTAAGATTCCATTGCTGATTGGTGGTGCAACAACATCGAAAGCACATACTGCGGTAAAAATTGATCCACAATATTCAAATGATGCAGTGATTTATGTTGCCGATGCCTCTCGTGCAGTTGGTGTTGCGACAACATTATTATCCAAAGAAATGAAGCCTGCATTTGTCGCAGAACATCGTGCTGAATATGAAAAAGTACGTGAGCGTATTGCCAACAAACAGCCCAAAGCTGCCAAGTTGTCTTATGCTGAATCAATAGAGAATGGGTTAAAAATTGATTTTGCGACTCATCCACCAGTAAAACCAAACTTTATCGGTCTACAAACCATCACCAACTACCCGCTTGAAAAATTAGTCGATTACTTTGACTGGACGCCGTTCTTTATTTCATGGAGCTTGGCAGGCAAATTTCCGAAAATTTTACAAGATGAAGTGGTCGGTGAAGCTGCGACTGATTTGTATAATCAAGCCCAAGCGATGCTCAAAGACATTATTGAAAATAAACGCTTTGATGCTCGTGCTGTATTTGGAATTTATCCTGCCAATCGTTCATCAGCGGACTCAGTTGAAGTCTATGATGAGTCTGGTGCAAATGTCACCCATACTTTCCATCATATCCGTCAACAGTCTGACAAAGTGACCGGGAAACCTAATTTATCGTTGGCAGATTTTGTGGCGACTCAAGCACAAGGTGAGGATTACTTGGGTGGCTTCACGGTTTCAATTTTTGGTGCGGAAGAAATGGCACATGAGTACAAAGCCAAAGGTGATGATTACTCTGCTATTCTTGCTCAGTCCTTAGGTGACCGTTTTGCGGAAGCATTTGCTGAACATTTGCATGAACGTATTCGTAAAGAGTTCTGGGGCTACCAGGCAGATGAGCAACTGTCGAATGAAGAATTAATCAAAGAAAAGTATGTTGGTATTCGTCCTGCACCGGGCTACCCTGCTTGTCCTGAGCATTCTGAAAAAGCATCTTTGTTTGATTGGTTAGGTACGACTGATAAGATTGGTACCCAATTGACCAGCAGTTTTGCAATGTGGCCACCATCAAGCGTGAGTGGTTTCTATTATGCGAATCCTCAATCTGAATACTTTAATGTCGGTAAGATTGCATTAGATCAGCTTGAGGATTATGCAAAGCGTAAGAACTGGACTTTGGATGAAGCGAAACGTTGGTTAGCTCCGAATTTGGATGATTCAGTTTCTTAGGTTTATTTAAATCTCCCCTAACCCCTCTTTGAAAAAGAGGGGGATGTCATGTGATTTAATGAATTACGTGATAGCCCCTCCCTTTTTTAAAGGGAGGTTGGGAGGGATTAAATCCAATCGGTGCGAAGTCCTCCTTTTCAAAAGGGGGATTCCAATTGTAAAGAAATCATATCAAGAACAACCTGAACCACTGCATCAATCTCCCCCATCACATGCCTATTATCAAATCTCAGCACTTTCAATCCCAACTGTTCCAATGCGTGATCACGAATCCGATCAGCCTCTAGCCCCTCATCTGTATAGTGCTGACTACCATCACACTCAATCACCAAATTTGCAGAAGGACAGTAAAAATCCACGATAAAGTTTAAAATCGGTTTCTGCCGATAAAACTGTACACCTAAAATTTGCTTGTTACGGATTTTTGACCACAAAAACTTTTCAGCATCAGTCATATTGTTTCGGAGATCACGGGAAGCTTGCTTCAAATTTTTATTATAAGGTTTCATTGTTCTAATTCATTTGATTAAACTATCCTCCCTCAATCTAAAAAGATTTCAACTAAAAGGGAGGAGTTGAGTCACTAAAAATCAGCGATTACTTTCTAAAATTAGACAACAAAGTATTGGTAATCGACTTATTGTTCTCAACAACTCTCGTCTTTTTAGCCTTGGCGGACTGGTCTTCTACCCGTTCGATTTTAGCGGCTTTCAACTTACCGTTATTTTCAACTACGATAAATTTAACTCGCTCGTTACGCTTTGGTTCTCCCTCAGCAAGCGGAAAATCAGAAATATGGAAGAAAATATCCTGCTCAAGCCCACCAATAAATCCAAAGCCTCTTTCAGCATCGTATTGTTTAATTTTTCCTTGTTGGAATTCAGGCTTCATACATATTCCTCATCGCAGTACACAATCTGTGTATTATACCCTGATCTTGATCAATAGATAAAATACAGGCTATCTATCGACTAAACATAAAGAATATCCATAAAAAAGCCCGCTTTTCAGCAGGCTTTCAATAACACTTAAAATTTAATGGGCATGCCCTGCGCCCACATTACCTTTCGGTTTAGGGCATAACCAAATAATTAACCCTGCAAAGATAAATACCATCGCAAAAATCAAAAATACATGATTGACTGAAAGTGTTAAAGCTTCCTTATCCACCAAGTTGGAAATCGTCCCCAAAGCCATTTCTGGGCTAAAACCACTATTGACCAAATTACGCTGGGTTTCTTCTACATGCATGGTTGAAACGATTTCACTCCGTGCCAACTTGGTATGATCATCCCAAATCGTCACAGCCAGACAGGCACCTATCGCCCCTGCCATCGTTCGCATAAAGTTCATTAAACCCGCAGCAGAAGCAACTTCATCTGGACGAACCACACCCAAGGCAATATTGGACAATGGGATAAAGAAGAATGGCACAGCAAAACCTTGAATAATCTGTGGCCAAGCCAATGCCATAAAATCTGCATCAGTGGTCCAAAATGAACGCATCAAGGTCACACCACCCAAAATCATCAAACCAAAACTCGACAATGCTCTTGGATCATATTTTGTTGCCATTTTTGCCACAATCGGTGACATCATCAAACTACCAAAGCCCATCGTTGCAGTGAGATAACCTGCCCAAGAAGCGGTATAGCCCAAGTTGATCTGTAACCATTGTGGAATCAATACAATACTGCCAAAGAATGCTGCAAAGGCGAAAGCCAGCGATATTGTGGCAATGGTAAAACCACGGTATCGGAAAATCTGTATGTTGACGATGGGATGTTTTTCATAATATTCCCAAATGAAAAAGGCAATAAATCCAACCACCAAAATCACAGCCAAAATACAAATAAAGGTATTATTGAACCAGTCCCGTTCATGCCCTAAATCTAGCATGAGCTGCAATGCACCAATCCAGATAATCAGCAAAGTTAAGCCAATGGTATCAATAGGTAATTTTGCAATCGGGGTTTCTGCTGTTTTCATCAAACGCATGACACCCAAAGCACAGATTACACCTACAGGAATATTGATAAAGAAAATCCAGTGCCAAGACCAATTATCACTGATCGTTCCACCCAGAATTGGACCTAAAATTGGACCAACCACTGTGGTCATTGCCCACATACCCATTGCTTGCGAATGCTTTTCAGGCGGAAAAATACGCATGAGCAGCGTTTGGCTCAATGGCATGATTGGACCACCAAATAAGCCTTGCCCAATACGACAGATCACCAGCATTGCCAAACTATTGGATAAACCACACAGAATGGAAAATGTGGTGAAACCGATCAAACTGATGGTAAATACCCGAACAGCACCAAAGCGTCCTGCCAACCAGCCCGTTAAAGGCACACAGATGGCTTCCGCAACAGCATACGAAGTAATGACCCAAGTTCCCTGTGAACTTGAAACCGCTAAACTTCCTGTAATATGTGGTACAGAAACATTGGCAATGGTCATGTCCAACACGACCATAAAATTGGCAAGTGCTAAAAAGAATGCAGCGAGGAGTAAACGTCCGCCTTTCAGCTCATTTTGAAATGTTGCTGTATTCATAAGCGATTACTTCGCTGATGAGGTATCGACCTCAGCATTCATGGACAAACCCACACGTAATGGATGTTCAGCCAATTCTTTAGGATCAAGTTTGATACGTACTGGTAAACGCTGAACCACTTTAATCCAGTTACCTGTCGCATTTTGTGCAGGAATCAAAGCAAATGCAGAACCTGTGCCTCCAGAAAAGCCAATCACGGTACCATGATATTCAACATCCTTACCATATAGATCAGAGGTTAAAGTTGCCTTTTGACCGACTTTGACATTCTTTAACTGGCTTTCTTTAAAGTTTGCATCGACATACAGATCAGCTATTGGCACGATTTTCATTAAACTTGCACCAGGTGCCACACGTTGCCCAATTTGAATGCTACGACGGGCAACAATTCCGTCTAGCGGTGCTTTAATTTCAGTCCGTTGTAAATCTAAAAGCGCTTGATCAAGTTTTGCTTGAGCTACCAATACATCAGGTGTTGAACTTTGCGAGGTACCTCGAATTAATGCTTCATTGGCATCTAAGTTACTTTGCGCTGCTTTTCGTTTTGATTCAGTTTGGGCAAGCGCCGCTTTTGCTACATCAACACTAGCTTTAGCATTATTCAAAGCACTTTGTGCTTTGCTAAATTCTTCCTTCGATATTGCACCTGTTGCACTTAATTGCTGACGGCGAGCAAATTCTTGTTGCGCTTGCTGATATGCGACTTCGGCTTGTGCTACTTGTGCTTTAGCACTATTAATATCGTCTGTACTCACCAAAATTTGCGAGGACAATGAACTGCTATTTGCAGAACTTTGTGTGTATTGGCGCTTTGCCTTAGTTAAGGCTGCTTCGGCTTCTGCAACCGCAATTTTAGCATCACGATTATCAATAATTGCCAAAACATCGCCTTTCTTGACTTGCTGTGTATCACTCACTAAAACTTCAGCCACCTGACCACTGACCATTGAAGTAATTTCAGCAGTTTCAGCACCAACATAGGCATTGTCTGTTTCCACAGTATTGCTAAACACTAAAGCCCAAATTGCATATAGAATTGCTGCTGCGACAACAATAATGGCAAAAATCTTCAGCATTTTTTTACGTTTTTGTTTGGCTTCCAAATCCGCTTGCGCTTCATTTTCATCGTTTGGAGAGGCATTCGTCGTTTGCGCTTCAGTCATCGCATATTCCTAGCTTACTTGGACTTGTCAAAACATCAGTGCATTTTAAGGATATAAACTGAACATCAGCTTAATCACTTTTTTTGGGGGGTTTGCGTGATGGTTGAATAAGTCAACTTCTTAAAATTGTGGTGCTCAATTTTACAGGCAAAAATCATATTATGAGAATAAAAATATTACTCTAAAGTTTATCTTTATAAAATAGATTGATCTTATTGATATTCATATTTTTTTAAAAAGAAATAAGCCATCAAAATATACTTTCCGATGGCTTATATTGACATAAACAATACAAAAGTGTACTGCCTAGTACACTTTGTCAGCATGATCAATAGGCATACGATGCGATTGCAGTTGCGATCGCCTTACCTTCATTGTTGACCATGGTCATCCGCATCGTACACCCCTTACGTCCCATTCTTAAGGTTTCAGCTTTTGCGATAAAATATTCACCACGACCAGGCGCGAGATAATCGACACGCATATCCACAGTTGCAAGTCGAGAAACTTTTTTGAGCGTATCTGGGAGCTGGTCTGGTTCGGCTCGTTTATACAACTCACCCATTGCAACAATCCCACCAATACTGTCTAACAGTGTCGCAGCAACACCGCCATGCAAGATTTGAAATGCAACATTGCCAATCAGATAAGGCTTCATTTCGATATACCCTTCAATTTCATCATTTACCACACGCATTTGCATGTTGTTATGCGAAAAATAAGGTGAACCATTAAACGCTTTGGTCAACTGGTTAAGGACGACATTTAGATCTGCTTTTGCACCTAAATGTAAGTTACCAGTCCACTTCTTTTGTGATTCGCTCTGCGCAGAATCAGTTTTAGGAGAATCACTCATCATCATTTCGAAACCAATAATGAGAAAAAACTTCAGCTTTTTCCCAAAAAAAATATGAAAGGGCTACAATATGTGCCTAGTTTAATACTGAACATCGAGATTGTTATGACTTATACGTTCAATCGTCCTGCTTTCCCAGCCACTCGTATGCGCCGTATCCGTAAAAACGACAAACTTCGAGCGATGGTGAGAGAAACACAACTTACGGCAGACCATCTCATTTACCCAGTATTTGTACTTCCAGGGCAAAACCAGACCCAAGATGTACCCAGTATGCCAAATGTTCAGCGCTTATCCGCAGATTTATTGCTAAAAAAAGCTGAAACACTACTAGAACTTGGCGTATCAAAACTTGCCTTATTTCCAGTTACACCACAACAAGACAAAAGTTTAACAGCAGAAGCTGCATGGCATGAAGACGGATTAGTTCAAAATACTTTACGTCTTTTGAAAAAAGAACTTCCGGAAATGGTACTGATTACTGATGGTGCATTAGATCCATATACCACGCATGGTCAGGATGGCATCATTGATGATACAGGTTATGTGCTGAATGATGAAACTGTACAATGTCTCATTAAACAAGCTTTAAGCCATGCTGAGGCAGGTGCTGATGTCATTGCACCAAGCGACATGATGGATGGACGGATTGGAGCTATCCGCCAAGCTTTAGAAAGTAATAATTTTATCTATACCAATATCATGGCGTATTCTGCAAAGTATGCTTCAAGTTTCTATGGTCCATTTCGTGATGCAGTAGGTTCATCATCCAACCTCAAAGGTGGTAATAAGTACAATTACCAAATGGATGTCGGCAATCGTGCAGAAGCATTGCATGAAATTGCGCTCGATATTCAAGAAGGTGCTGATATGGTGATCGTTAAACCTGGTATGCCATATTTGGATGTAGTCCGTGAAGTCAAAGATACGTTCGGTGTGCCAACCTTCGTTTATCAAGTCAGTGGTGAATATGCCATGCTTGCTGCTGCGATTCAAAATGGTTGGTTATCTGAGAGTGTGATTATGGAGTCGTTGATGTGCTTCCGTCGTGCTGGTGCAGATGGTATCTGGACCTATTATGCGGAAGATGCAGCACGTCAATTAAAACAGATGAAGTAAATTCTCACGCTGCTATAAACGATACCTATGGATGTCATCTCCTATTGTCTCCAATAGGACTACATTTTACATGTAAATTTTTTTGCGATGGATGGACTCCCTTATTGGTCGCAAAAAATGTTTAGCGATAAAGAGCAATCCGCTTTGAATTGATTTGATCTACTGTTGTCAACACAGTAGATCAAATCAAAAGTTAATCGAGCGGTCAGAATCATTTTACGATGATGCCATCGTACAGAAATATAGGTTGAACTCTCGTTCATTCAAATTTATTTACTTTTACAGAATACACCATGCATATTGCCATTATCGGTGCTGGAGTAAGTGGCTTACTCAGTGCACTTGAACTTATTGAACAAGGCTGTAAAGTCACCCTATTCGATCAACAACATGCTGGACAAGCCGCTTCTTGGGCAGGCGGTGGTATTCTGTCTCCGATGTACCCTTGGCGCTATCCACAAGAAGTCAACCATTTGGCTCAATATGGCAAGCAACTTTACCAAGATTGGAATCGAAAACTATTCCCTAAAACAGGTATAGACTTTGAAATTCATGAAACTGGCATGTTGATCTTCGACGAAGCAGATTTTGAGATTGGACTCAATTATAAAGACCAATACCAAGAACCCATGCAACATTGTGAATATTTATCCAGAGAAAAACTTAAACAAGTTAATCCACAAATTTCTGAACAATTTCAACATGCGATCTACTTTCCACAGTTAGCCAATGTACGCAACCCTCGACTACTCAAATCACTGATCAGCTATCTAAAACAACATCCTTTGGCTGATATCCGTGAAAACACATGGATTGAGAAATTTAATATTCAAAATGAACAGATTCAATCTGTTCAAACTGCAAATGGACAAGACTTTTCAGCTGATCATTTTGTGATTGCAACAGGTGCTTGGTCTAATTGTTGGAGTGAGCAGTTGCAGTTAACGATTCCTGTTAATCCTGTTCAAGGTCAGATGATGTTGTTTAAAACTCCTGAAAACTGGCTTCCAACCATGTGTATGAACAACGTCATGTATCTCATTCCACGTACAGATGGACATATCGTATGCGGTTCGAGTATGAATCATATTGGCTTTGATCATCGCCCTAGTATCTCTGTACAACAAAGCATTTATAAAGCGTGTATTGAAATGGTGCCTGAATTGGCCAATTTTCCAATTGTGAAGCAATGGGCTGGCTTGCGCCCAAGCTCGCCAACAGGCATTCCTTATATTGGAAAAATGCCAGAGCTCAATAATTTATGGGCGAACTTTGGACATTATCGTAATGGCTTATGTATGGGACCAGCCTCAGCTCAACTGCTTAGACAATTGATTCTAAAACATGAAACGTTTGTAGATGCCAACGCCTATTCAACCGAACGGTTGAAGCAAAATATTGTATCAAGAGTCGTCTCTTAATTTTGCAGAAACTATTTTCTGATTATGAAGAGAAAGATCGTTGATATCTTTCTCTCATCTGAAGAGATCATTTACCAATAATTTTCAACAGCAATATTGCCTTCACCACGGCGGTTCATGGTTAAACCACGGGCTTTAAGCGCCGCTTTGGTATCATCGACCATCTGTGGATTACCGCACAACATGACATGTGTGGTTTCGACATTAAAGTGTAAATCAGCAGCTTTTTCCAACTCACCATTTTCAATCAATATCGGTAAGCGATCATGCAAGGCTGCGTGTGGGTCTCGTGTAATAATAGGAATAAATTTAAATCCTGTATGCCCTTCACCAAATTGCTCTGCGATCTCTTGGATACGATCCACATAGGCCAATTCAGATGCGGTTCTTACGCTATATACCAAATTGATTTTTTGGTATTTTGACCATGTTTCAAAGTCTTGTAACATCGAAATAAATGGCGCCAATCCCGTACCTGTTGCCAGTAACCACAAGTCTTGCGGAAGTGGTAATTGATAACGTGCTAAAGTTAAGAATCCGTATGGAATTTTTTCCAAATACAGTTCATCACCCACGTTAAGATGTTGTAAATTTGACGTGAATGCACCATCGGGCACGACAATTGAAAAAAATTCCAGTGTTTCATCAAAAGGCGAGGAAACCACGGAATAAGCCCTTACCACCAAATCATCACCGACTTTTAAACCGATTCGAGCGAATTGCCCTGCGGTGAATTTAAAATGAGCGGGTCGAGTCATGGTGAAACTAAAAAGCGTATTCGTCCAACGATGAACAGATAAGACCTTTTCTATGCTAAATTTTTCAATTGACATAATTTCTTCGTGGCATGAAACATAGTGCTCATGGTAGCATGCCTATATAATGTATGAATATTAAAATGTTAAGGCTCTACTTATGCGAATGACTTTACGCCAACTGGCTGTGTTTGTTGCTGTCGCTCAGGAAGGTACCGTAACCAAAGCAAGTGATGCAGTTCGGTTAACTCAAAGTGCAGCAAGTATGGCTTTGGCAGACTTAGAGGATGGTTTGGGTGCTCCTCTGTTTGACCGTTTAGGGAAACGACTACAATTAAATGATTTAGGACGATTTCTATTGCCACAAGCTTTAGAAATCTTAGGTCGCTGTGAAGCTTTTGAACAAGCCGCCAAAGGTGAATTGCAAAGTATTGACTTACGCATTGGTGCCACACTGACCATTAGTGATTACTTAATGCCTGATTTAATGGCGGATTTCCTACAAATTCAACCCCAAGCTCATTTACAGCTTCAAGTCGGTAATACACGCCAGATGATCGAAGCAGTTAATCAGTTTCAACTTGATTTGGCTTTAATCGAAGGCTCTTGTTTCTTACCTCAATTGCAATGTATACATTGGCGTGATGATGAGCTTGCCGTGTGCTGTTCACCTAGTCATCCTCTTGCCAACTTACATCGTGAACTCAGACAATCTGATTTCCAACATGTAGAATGGATTTTACGTGAGGAAGGCTCTGGAACACGTGAAGTATTTGATAATGCGATTCTTAAAGACCTTCAAGATGCCAATATCCGCTTAACATTGGGTCATAACGAAGCCATCTTAAAAATAGTCGCTGGTGGCTTAGGTATGTCATGTATCTCTAAATTGGCTATTCAACCCTTACTGGATAAGGGACAATTGGTGATTCTAAATACTCCTTTCTGGCAACTGGCTCGTCCATTGTTTATGTTGGTACACCGTCAGAAATACCAAGGTCCCGGCTTAAGAGCCTTCATGAAGTTTTGTGAAAGTAAATAAATTTAAAGCTCCACGTGGAGCTTTTCTTTTGCTTTTTGAATGAGTTAATGCCCAAACTGGCGTTCACATGGTTGACCATCATGATCACCGTCCATTTGAGTATTTGGACAATTCCGAATAAAAAACAATGCTTCTTCGTAGGAACTCATCTGACTGCAATGGGTTTTTCCATCACAACGATATGGTGATGTATGAGTGGAAGCCACTGTAGGTGTATTCACAGTCATGGCTACAGCAGGCGCATTTTGTATACGCAACGCCTCATTTTTTCCATTTAAAGCATTTTCAGATTTTTCACTAAATTTTACAGGTTTTACATAACCTACTTCTTTTCGCTGTTGCGCTACAATTTGTTTCTGCTGTTGTTCAAACAATTCAAATTTTGCCAGTTGATCTTTTTGATAACTTTGATATTGGGTCCAAGCCGCAAAACTAAAATAAACCAATCCAAAAACCATCACCAAAATTACAAAAGAAATAAAACCGAATTTACGACTATCCGTTTGACTTGCCCTTAAAATATTTCTTTGTTTATCGATATCCACCTTTTTACTTTTAAGATCATTGCTCATCGCCACATCTAAACGGATCATTTGATGTGCTTTAAACGTACCTTTATCATTGATCACAACGTATTTGATGGTTTCACCCTTTTTAGGCTGCCCCCCTTCTTTTGGAAAATCAGCAATATAAAACGCCACGGTTTGTGCAGAGTGGTGATCTAATAAAAGCCCATATCCTTTATCATCGTGATACTCAATGATTTGCCCCAAATAAAACATAGCATTTCTCTTATAAATACATATGAATCACAATATATTTTACTCATTTCAGAGACTTAGCGCGAGTATGCCTCGCGTTTCTGCTGTTTAATTGCATCTTTTTGTTGCTGTTGATATTGTTGTAACTTCATTACACTTTCAATTTTGTACTGCTTATAACGATCCATGGCATACATAACACAATTTACACCGATAAATAAAATAATGCCAATAATGACTATCCAAGGATTCAACCGTATAACTGGTTCAGAAGCTGTTTTCTTCTTCGGCTGCTTACGTTTAGAATAAAAGAATTGAATTTTAATATTTTGAAAAAATTGCTGTAACACATTCAAATGCATATTTTTTTCAAGAATTCTATGTTCAACTGGATGCGTTAAAACTACAGTTTGCGTCTGAAGATCAACAACAGCTTCACGCTTGCTATCTCCCAAGTGCTGTTGCTTTTCATGGACGATCGCTCTTTCCTCACTTTCGCAGTGCAGGCTTATATTTTTTTGAGTAGCAGGATTGTCCATTTGAATTCGGGCTAAAGATGGTTCAGTTTTCGAGATTTGAACCGTATCGAATAGTGCTATTGCAGAAATTGCTTCAGCTGTATCTTTGCCTGCATTAACAAGGTTTGGATCTGTCAATAATGATTTGTCTTCGACTTGATACGATAGTGTTGGCGCGTAATCTTGTAGTTGTTTGTCTTGACTGGGCTGTTCTTGAGTCTTATTTTCTGGACTACATATGTCTTGTACAACAACATCCAGTTTTATGTCTTCACTCATTTGCATCGTTTGGGCTTGCAACGCAGGTCTTGTCAATGATTGAACATTGTCTGGTAATTGCTCATCCTCAATCACTCTTCTTTTCTTATGTGCCTTTCGCGCTTTTCTTACATTCTCATAGACATTTTCTTCATATAAATGCTGAATAGGTAAAGATCGATTTGGGTCAGTGACATAGTTTTTATGATCTAGACGTACGATAAATTTAGCTAAAACTTCTCCATTTTGTTCCAGCACAACACACTTAATCCGCTCTCCAAGTTGTGGGAGAACAGTTTGGTTTGAAAAATCTTCTAATTTAAAAACAACTTGTTGATGATCGTTTTTTAATTCTATTAAGCCCTTAGCAGATTTTTCATCATAAAAAATGACTATCCCCTTACGAAACATTTTTTTCTCATTTATTAGAATAAAAAAAGGAGGCCCCTATCGCCTCCTTTGATCATACTAAATTTTAATCTTTTTGCACACTACCAAAAATTTTATCACCTGCATCACCTAAGCCCGGCACGATATAGCCATTTTCGTTTAAGCCTTGATCAATAGAGGCAGTAAAAATCGTTACATCAGGATGTGCAGCTTCAACACGTTTAATCCCTTCTGGTGCAGCAACAAGCACCATCACACGGATATCTTTACAACCACTGGCTTTTAATACATCAATTGCAGCAACCAAAGACGAACCTGTTGCCAGCATTGGATCAATAATCATGGCTAAACGATTCTGAACATCTGGAACTAATTTTTTATAATAGGTACGCGCTTCCAAAGTTTCTTCATCACGCTCAAGTCCTAATACTGAAACTTTAGCACTTGGAATAAGATTTAAAAAACCATCTAGCATCCCAATACCCGCACGTAAAATCGGCACAACCGTAATTTTTTTACCAGCAATACGATCTACACTCACCTTGCCATTCCAGCCATCAATCTCGTGATCACAAACTGGTAAATCTTTAGTCGCTTCATAAGTCAAAAGCATAGTCACTTCTTGAGCAAGCTCACGAAAGTTCTTGGTACTTATATCAGCACGGCGTAATAGACCAAGTTTATGACGGATAAGCGGATGACGGATTTCTTGAATTGACACAGGAGATTACCTAAAAGGATAAAAGTAAATTTCCGCTATTATAATTGTTTTTTATATAAGAGATAAGAAAAGCCCTCAACAAATGAGGGCTTTTTTTGTTAATAACTTACTTTCATCAGATTATTGCAAAATGATATGCAAAGGCGCAACGATTTGAGCACCATGTGCCAAAGCGATAATCGGATCTGGGTAAACACCAAATACCAGTACCAATAAGGCAGCAAGAAGAACCATGATACCGCCTGCTTTTTGCCCCCAATGCTTATCTGCATCAATACGTGGTGTATCCGGTGGTGTCATATACAGAACGATCATGACACGTAAGTAATAGTACAAACCAATACCACTACCAATGATGATCATTGCTGCATAGAACCAGTGTTGTTGAGACACAGTGGTCATCACTAACATGAACTTACCAATGAAACCAGCAGTCAATGGAATCCCTGCTAGAGATAACATCATGACTGTTAAAGTTGCAGTAAGCACAGGGCGACGCCAGAACAAACCACGATAATCCGCAAGTGACTCAGCTTCATCAACATTATTGTATGGACTAGACATCAAGGCAACCACACCGAAAGCACCGATGGTTGTGATGACATAAGTAAATACATATACACCAACAGATGTCAGGCTAAGGAATGAAGCACTCACTAAACCAAGAAGCAGATAACCAAAATGAGCGATTGATGAATACGCTAAAATACGCTTCAAGTTGACTTGACGCACTGCAAGTAAGTTACCTGCAAGGATTGAAAGAACTGCAATAACGACGATAACCGTCTGAATTGATTCAATGCCAATCACGCCTGAAGATAATAAATAACGGACCAACAATCCGATCATTGCAATTTTTGAAACTGTTGCAAGGAACGTCGCAATCGGTGCAGGTGCACCTTGATAAACATCTGGTGTCCATTTATGGAATGGCGCAAGAGAAAGTTTAAATGCCACAGCTGCAATAATCAGACCCAAACCAATAATGACCATTGGTGTTTCGATCAGTTGGTGATATTGCCCAAGTGCCGATTGGATTGCCATGATCAGTTCTGGATTTTGAGTTTTACTCAATTTCCAGAACAAATCATCAATTTGACCTGCAAAAGACAGAGAACCGACTGCTGAATAGACATAAGCCATTCCCATCAACAACATGGCAGAAGCTGTCGCAGAAAGTACAAGATACTTCACACCTGCTTCGAGCGATTTTCCACGTTGATAGGTATATGCCAATAAGCCATATATAGGAATAGACATCAATTCAAGGCTGATAAAGAACGATGCAAAATGAGAACTTGCAACCATCAACATTGCACCTGAAACTGAAATCAGCATAAGCAGATACAATTCTTCACGGTTGTCTTTATAAGTTTCAATATATGCATGTGACAATGTGCAGCAAGCCAATGCAGCAATTAAAATCATCACTTGGTAGAACAATGTAAATGGATCAACCATAAACATGTTCATGACCGGTCCTGGGACAAATGCCTTACCAAACAAAGTAAGTAATATATTTGCCAAAGCAAGGTTTAAACCAATCACCGAAACAGTTGCAATCAAATTGTGATTACGTTTAATCGCAATCAGAATCATCACCACAATCGCTGTCAATGCAACAATAAAAACTGGTGCTAAAGGCATGAGATCCGAAAATGACATAGTGAAGTTCATGACTATTGGATCTCCACATTTTGTTGAGATACAACTTGTTGAGCTGTATCGACAATTTCTTGAACTGGAATATAGCTATTTGCTAACCACGCCATACTTGAGTTTGAAATATCAAGGAATGTTTGTGGATGTACACCTAACCAAAGTAAGCCAAGTGCGCAGACCAATAAAATCACAGTTTCACGTGTATTTAAGTCTTTTAACGGGCTTTCATAATGTGGCTTCTGTGCTTCATTTGGTGTACCAAATAATGCTTTATGAATCAGAATTAGACCATAAAGACCAGCAAAGACTAAGCTAATCGCAGCAATAATTGTAAATGTTGGGAACTTGGCAAATGAACCCATAAGGATCAGGAATTCACCGATAAAGTTACCTAGACCTGGGATACCCACAAGTGCTGATACAAAGAACATTAAGAAGAATGGTAGATACTGGAATTGACCACGAATACCACCCATCAAACGTAAATCACGTGTATGTAAGCGCTCATAGACCTGACCACACATAATGAATAATGCAGCAGATGACAAGCCATGTGCCAACATCATGATCATTAAGCCTTGGAATGTCAGGATATTACCTGCATAAAGTGCAAGTAATACGAAGCCCATGTGTGAAATAGAAGTATACGCCAACAAACGTTTCATATCCGTTTGCTGGAAAGCACACCAAGCACCGTAGAAAATACCAATCAAACCGAAAATAATTGCAATATCAGCAAACTGTGCAGATGCTGCTGGGAAGAAAGGCATTACAAAACGAAGTAAACCGTATGCAGCAGTTTTAATCAAAATACCAGCTAAGTCTACAGAACCTGCGGTTGGCGCTTGCGCATGGGCATCCGGTAACCAGCCATGCAATGGGAAGACTGGAAGTTTTACGGCAAAACCAATAAACAAACAGATCATCAATGCATAAGCATAACCAGCTGTACTAGGATTAGCGTCTAATGCATTTGCAACACTCATCAAGTGCGTATAACCAAACCCAATTCGACCATCCGTGCTATAACCAATGATCACCAGCCCCAATATACCAACAAGCATGATGAGACCCGCGACTTGGGTATAAATAAAGAACTTGGTTGCTGCGTAAACACGTGATTTACCATCTGCACCTTTATGACCCCAAAGTGCGATCAAGAAGTAGATAGGAACCAGCATCATCTCCCAGAAGAAGAAGAATAAGAACATATCAATTGCAAGGAAAACCCCGATTACCCCACCCAATGACCATAAAAGGTTTAAGTGGAAGAAACCAACATTCTTTTGAATTTCGCCCCATGAACAGCCAACAGCAAGTACACCCAGTAATGCTGTTAAACCGACCATAAGAAGCGAAAGACCATCGACCGCTAAGTGAATGTTAATACCCAGTGTTTTAATCCAAGGGACATAGAACTCAGCTGCCCAAGTCGGCGCTTGACCGCCTAAAGCATAATCAAATCCACCTTGTTTCCACAAAATAACGGTTAAGCCCAAAGTAATGAGCATTCCCACTAATGCGATATAACGAGGCAAATGTTTATCAAGTTTATCGACTAACCAACACGCGAAACCTGCAATAAAAGGTACAAGAATCAGTGCGGGTAAAATCCAATTGTTTGTGATTTCCATCTTATTTCCCCACTACCTGAATCACGATCAAGATCATCAGCAATACCACTACACCGAGTGACATACTTGATGCATATTCACGTAATGAACCTGTTTGACGGGTACTTGTAAATTTATTACCACCTTTTACGATTGCAGGTAAGACAAGCCATAAGCCATCAATTGGATCACGACCTAAGATTTTCGCAATAAGCAAATAAGGTTGAACGAATACAAGGTTATATAAAGAATCGAAACCAAATGCATTACGGCAAATATTCGCAAGCCCAGCACCAAATGAAGTTGCTGCAAAGCCTTTAACCGCTTTATAAGCAAATGCAAATAATACAACACCTACTGCTAAACCAGCCAATGCGATACCTACAGCAAGGTGTTCTGCACCATGCATACCTTCTTCAACTGCTTTTGATACTTCAAATGCAGGAATATGAGCAGCATTTAAAACATTCATGACTGGCGCTTTTAAGAAATAAGCCAAACCAGTTGAAAGAACAGCCAAGATACCTAAAGGCGCCCAATATGTCGCACCTTTGATTTCGTGATAATGTGTTTTTTCTTCACCGAAGAATACCACCCAGATTAAACGGAAAGTATAAATCGAAGTCAGGAATGCACCAGCAACACCAACCCAATACAATGAGCCATACAGTGCTACAGATTGACCTTGCGCCCAAACAGCACCCAAGATTGCATCCTTAGAGAAGAAGCCGATCGTAATAAATGGAATTGCAGCAAGTGCACCACCACCTATTGCAAAACAAGCGAATAAGAATTTGTTTTTGTAGAACAAGCCACCCATCTTGAAGATGTTTTGCTCGTGATGGTAAGCCAGAATCACTGCACCTGAAGACAAGAATAATAATGCCTTAAAGAATGCGTGTGAAAGCATATGGAACAGACCAGCTTGGTATGCTTCAGCACCTACAGCCATAAACATATAACCTAACTGACTCATTGTAGAGTAAGCCAAAATACGTTTGATGTCCGTTTGCACCAAGGCAGCAAAACCTGCAACTAGCAATGTCACTGCACCAGTAATCGAAATGAACTGCATTACTTCTGGCGTCATTTCAAACACAGAGAACATACGGCAGCACAAGTAAACACCTGCTGTTACCATTGTTGCAGCATGGATCAATGCAGATACTGGTGTAGGACCAGCCATTGCATCTGCCAACCACGTTTGTAATGGGATTTGTGCAGATTTACCCGCAGCACCCAAGAACAACATCAATGATGTCCAAAGTGCAAGGTTGTGATCAAGTGCTAAAACTTGTGAAGCATTGGCAACGATCGTTCCAATATGCAAAGTACCAAATTGTTGGTAAAGCAAGAACAATGCGATCAGTAAGAATACATCACCCACACGAGTCACTGTAAATGCTTTGATTGCAGCAAAACCGTTTGCAGGGTTTTGATAGTAATAACCAATCAACAGGTAAGAACACAGACCTACGCCTTCCCAACCTAAGAATAACAACGCTAAGTTGTCACCCAAAACCAACACCAACATGCTGGCAACGAATAAGTTGAAATATGAGAAGAAACGAGCAAAGTCTTCTTCACCACGCATATACCAAGTTGCAAAGATATGGATCAAGAAACCCACACCTGTGATCATGCCCATCATCAATAATGATAAGCCATCAAGATGCAAACTTACGCCTGGCGCAAAACCACCCACATTAAACCAAGTCCACAAATGCTGTGCTTGAGCAACTGAACCCTGTTTTACAAAGTCCATGCCTGCAAGCAATGCAAATAATGCTGAAAGACCAACAGAACCTGCACCAATAATGGCTGCTACATTTTCAGGAAGTTTATTACGCCCTGCCGCTAAAAGGACAAAACCAATGAGCGGAAATAAAATTGTTAAATATAAATAGCTCATCCGCGCATCTCACTAGCAGCATCTACATCCAGATGATGGAAGCGATGGTAGAACTGAAGGACGATCGCAAGACCGATACACGCCTCTGCCGCAGCAAGAGTAAGGATCAAAATAAACATAATTTGACCATCAGGTTGTGCCCATGCACTTCCTGCCACAACGAATGCCAATGCGGCTGCATTCATCATGATCTCAAGGCTCATCAACATAAATAATAAATTGCGTCGCACCATTACACCGTAAAAACCCAGTGCAAAAAGAATAGATGCAACGATCAAACCATGTTCTAAAGGAATGTTGCCCATTACTGTTTATCCTCTTCTGCACTTGGTTCACGTTTGCCTAAGTGGAATGCTGCAACCAAGGCTGCAAGCAATAACATCGCGGCAACTTCAACCAATAATAAATAGTGGGTAAAGAGTGCTTGACCAACAACTTTAGGACCAATGACTTGAGTTCCAAGTACAGCACCCTGCTGTACATGATCTGAACCCAATACCCAAACTAAACATAAGCCCATTAAAAAGCTCATGAGTGCTGGATAAGCCCAAGCATCTGAAGTCAACCATTTACGTTCTTGGTCAACTGTATGCTGACCAAGATTGAGCATCATCACAACGAATACGAACAACACCATGATCGCACCGGCATAAACAATCACTTCAAGTGCAGCTGCAAATGGTGCACCAATCGTCAAGAACATACCTGCAACTGCAAGTAATGAAACGATCAAACTTAATAAAGCATGTACAGGATTCGCGTTAGTCACAACACGAACCGTAGAAACAATGGCCACAAGAGCCATTAAATAAAATGGCCACATCATGGTAATAAGCTCCGTACATCTACAGGCGCGCTTTCACGCTGCGCTTGACCTTTTTCTTTACCATCAATCGTCATACCAGTCACACGGTAGAAATTGTAGTCAGGATATTTTCCTGGACCTGAAATGAGTAAGTTTTCTTTCTCATACACAAGATCTTGACGTACATATTCACCAAGCTCAAAGTCTGGTGTTAACTGAATTGCAGTTGTTGGACATGCTTCTTCACACATACCGCAGAAAATGCAGCGTGAGAAGTTAATACGGAAGAATTCTGGATACCAACGTCCATCTTCTTTTTCAGCTTTCTGTAATGAAATACAGCCAACAGGACATGCAACCGCACATAAGTTACACGCAACACAACGTTCTTCACCGTCTGGGTCACGTGTTAGTACGATACGACCACGGTAACGTGGAGGTACGATTTGCTCGGCTGGAACTTCTGGATATAAAATCGTATCGCGTTTGCGTGTGACATGGCTAAACACCATCCACAACGAACGAACAATTGATCCTACGCCAGCTAGAATTTTATACATTTTGTACTCCCTGCTGTCCTAGGCTTGATTCATCAGAATCACAGCACCAGTCACCAAAAGGTTGACCAATGCAAGTGGTAAACACACTTTCCAACCAAAATTCATTACTTGGTCATAACGTGGACGCATTAAAGAACCACGAGCCAAGACAAACATCATTACAAAGAATGCTGTTTTCGCAATGAACCAGAACGCATCTGGAATGAATGGAATATTTAAATTAAATGGTGCTAACCAACCGCCGAAGAATAAAGTCACGATCAGTGCTGAAATCAGGATGATGTTGACGTATTCAGCAACGAAGAACATCCCCCATTTCATACCACCATACTCAACGTGGTAACCCTCTGCCAACTCTTGCTCAGCTTCTGGTTGGTCAAATGGGTGACGATGTGTTACTGCAACACCAGCAACCACAAAGATCATGAAACCAATGAATTGTGGAACCACAAACCATACATCACGTTGTGCTTCTACGATTTCACGCAAATTGAATGAACCAGCAATCGCAACCACACCCATCAATGAAATCCCTAAGAAGACTTCATAAGAAATGGTTTGTGCTGCTGAACGTAGACCACCAAGCAATGCATATTTGTTGTTTGAAGCCCAACCACCAAATAACACAGCATAAACAGCGATACCTGCCATTGCCATAAAGAACAATAAGCCAATGCTCATATCTGCAACACCTAAATAAGGTGAAACAGGAATAACCATAAATGACAGTACCGCAGTTGCCATCGCAACTGCTGGTGCTAAACGGAACGTGAGTTTATCAACGAACTTCGGTGTCCAGTCTTCTTTAAACATGATTTTAAGCATGTCAGCAACGATCTGGAACATCCCGCCCGGACCTACACGGTTCGGACCATAACGGTCTTGCCACAAGCCAAGCAAACGACGCTCAATAAAAGACATCAATGCCGCAAGCAAAACCACAACCAACAAAATCACAATTGCTTGGATGACCGAATAAGCAATCGGCCAATCTTGTGCCCAAGTCGGTAGGGCGCGTAAAGATTCATTCATGATTACACTCCTACCGTTACAGATACAGGTTCAGCAAGTGAAACGGTTGGAGCTTGTCCAACTGGATAACCGATATAACCTGTTGGTAAATACTCAATCACATGCACAGGAAGGCTGATTGTCGTTTCACCAGCTTGGACGGTCAGTTGTTGACCATCTTGAACATTCAAACGTGCTGCATCTTGTTCACCTACAGCAAAAGCAGCTTCTGGAATACGTGACTCCATCGCTGGTGTTTTTACTGTAAATTCACCAGAAGCAAAAATATGATGCATTGGAACAAGACGGAAACTGTCTGGATTGTTTACAACTGCACTTGGCGCAACATAGCTACGAGCAGGACGTTTCACTAAACGATCAAATAAACGAACACCAGAATCACCACCTTTCAGGTGCCCCCCTACTTCGTCTTGGTATTTATTCCAAGCTTGTGGAGAGTTCCAACCCGGTGCCCATGCAAATGGTACCAATGACGATGCATTTTGTGGTCCAACATAACCTTCCATTGAGAATGTTAATGCGGTATCGACATCGACAGGTTGTTTCGGCTCATGTACGTTCAACGGTGCACGGATTGCAGTACGACCTGAGTAACGACGTGGTTCACGGGCAATTTTCAAACCATGAACACGATAGCCTGCATCAGGTGCAACATCTTGAATCGCTTCCAATGCTGGAACATTTTTCACAACAGATTCAATCACATCATCCAACAAGGTCCATGAAATCGCTTTACCTTGCACACCTGTTTCAATGGCATGCAACCAGCGCCATGATTCTTTAATGGCATACTCTGGTTTGTAGTAACTTGGATCATAAACTTGGTAGAAACGTTGTGCACGACCCTCTTGACTGACTACCGTACCATCGCCTTCAGCGAAGCTTGCAGCAGAAAGAACCACATCTGCAGCATTTACAGTTTCAGTTTCAGAGTGATCAAGCACAATCACACTTTGCGCTTTGGCTAATGCAGCTTCTACTTGAGTTGCTGGTAGGCGACGGAATAGATCATTTTCAACAATAATGATTGAATCATAATCTTGTGCAAATGCTTGCTCTAAGCTTAAACCACCGAACAGTGCCAAGCCCATTGAGTTCACTTCAGGAACCGTCAATGTTAGACCTGCATTTTCACCTAGATTCTGCGCAACCTGTGCAGCAGCTTCCATGATGGCAGCATCTTGTAAGCTTGTTCCAGAGATGATTAATGGCTTTTTCGCAGCTTTTAATGTATCCGCAACGGTTTGAGCAAATGCTTTCGCATCGTCATCTAAACCAAGAATTGCCTCACCTTTTACAGCAGCAGCAACAGCAAAACCTAAACGTGCAATGTCGTTTGGAGAAGCAACAACTTCACCCGCAGCCACATCAGCTAAACGTGTTTGTGTCGCAGCCAAGATATAAATCGGAGAATTTTCATCCTGACCAATACGTTTTACTGGTTCAGCCAACCAATCTTGAGTACGGCGGTCTGCAGCCATTTGTTTGGCTTTGTTTTTAGCAGCTTGGCGAACTGACAATGCCATACGCGGTGCTGTTTGAGTAAGATCTTCACCGAGGATCAAGACAGCATCATAGCTTTCAATCTCACGCATACCTGGGTTATAAACACCCTCAG
Source organism: Acinetobacter sp. Tol 5 (assembly GCF_019702905.1). Classification (NCBI taxonomy): domain Bacteria; kingdom Pseudomonadati; phylum Pseudomonadota; class Gammaproteobacteria; order Moraxellales; family Moraxellaceae; genus Acinetobacter; species Acinetobacter sp. Tol 5. Next base: position 3,703,288 of record NZ_AP024708.1, read on the forward strand.
CCTGCATGATTGAAGCAGCCAACTCGACCAAGTTTTGCTCTTTTTGAGACATCCCTGTTGAGTAGTTTTGCTGACCCACCAACTCACGCAATGCGTAGTTTGATTCTAATGATGCACGTGGCGAACCAATACCCAAGACTTTTTTGCCCTGAACATTTGCGATCACTGTATCAAGTGCTGTATCTACAGAAACGATTTCAACATCTGCACCATTACGGAACTGTGGCTGACGTGGACGATCTTCACGGTTCACATAACCCGTACCAAAACGACCTTTGTCACACAAGAAGTATTGGTTAACTTCACCATTGAAACGGTTTTCTACACGACGTAATTCACCATAACGTTCACCCGGTGAAATGTTACAGCCTGAAGAACAGCCTTGGCATACGCTTGGCGCATACTGCATGTCCCATTTACGGTTATAGCGTGCCGAATGTGTTTTATCGGTAAACACACCTGTTGGACAAACTTCAGTCAAGTTACCAGAGAATTCAGACTCTAAAGTTCCTGATTCTGGACGACCAAAGTAAACACGTGATGCATTGGCATAAACACCAAAATCTGTACCACCTGCATAATCGTTATAGTAACGAACACAACGATAACATGCGATACAACGGTTCATTTCATGTGCAATGAAAGAACCTAACTCTTGGTTATGGTGTGTACGTTTAGTAAAGCGATAGCGACGACGGTCGTGTTGTGTCATCACAGTCATATCTTGAAGATGACAATGACCACCTTCTTCACAGACTGGACAGTCGTGTGGATGGTTGGTCATTAAGAATTCCACGATAGACTCACGGAAATCTTTTGCTTCTTTGTCTTCAATCGAAATATAGGTATTGTCAGATGCAGGGGTCATACATGACATTACTAAGCGACCGCGAGTATCTTCTGGATTCGCATATTGAGTAACAGCACATTGACGGCAAGAACCGACAGAACCTAAAGCTGGATGCCAACAAAAATATGGGATGTCGATGCCAAGGCTCAAACATGCTTGCAGCAGGTTTTCCGAGCCATTGACTTCGTACGATTTTCCATCGACATGAATTGTAGCCATAGTCGAATTCCTTAAACTTGTTCTACGTGGCTGGCTTGGGCTACAGGACGATCTGTCACTTTAGCTTCAAACTCGCTACGGAAATATTTGAGTGCACCCATCAATGGTTCCATCGCACCTGGTGCGTGAGCACAGAATGTTTTACCAATCCATAACTTACGAGTCAGTTCTTGAAGATGTTGAATGTCTTCCATCTTCCCTTCGCCCTTCTCAATAGCGACAAGTGCTTTCACTGCCCAAGGTAAACCATCACGGCATGGTGTACAGAAACCACATGATTCACGTGCAAAGAATTCTTCTAAGTTACGGGTCGCAGAAACCATACATTGGGTTTCATCAACCACCATTAACAAACATGTCCCTAGACGAGAACCTGCTTTCATAATGCTTTCTGAATCCATTGGAAGATCAATGTGCTCAGCAGCCAAGAAATCCGTTGATGCGCCACCCGGCAACCATGCTTTAAGCTTAAGACCATCACGCATACCGCCAGCATAGTCTTCAATCACTTCACGTGCAGTTGTACCGAATGGTAATTCCCATAACCCAGGGAAAGTAACTTTTCCTGATGCACCATAGATTTTAGTGCCTGGATCTTTAGATTTACCCGCAGACAAACCGATATACCACTCAGGACCACGCAACATAATTGCAGGCAAGTTGTTATAGGTTTCTACGTTATTCACAATCGTAGGACGACCCCATGCGCCTGCAACTTGCGGGAATGGAGGTTTAGTACGTGGATTGGCACGGCGACCTTCGAGTGAGTTAATCAATGCAGTTTCTTCACCGCAGATATAACGACCCGCACCTGTATGTACATGGAGATCAAAGTTCCAACCTGTACCTAAGATGTTGTCACCCAAATAACCTTTAGCACGAACTTGCTCTAAAGCTTCATTTAAGTATTGAGCAGCTTCAATGTACTCACCACGAATGAAGATATAGCCTTGCGTAGCTTCAAGGGTATAACCTGCAATCAACATTCCTTCGATCAATTGATGTGGAAGTTTTTCCATCAACAAACGGTCTTTGAATGTACCCGGTTCCATCTCATCGGCATTACAGATCAGGTAACGAGGACCACCATCATTCGGTGCCATCAATGACCATTTAATCCCTGCTGGGAAACCTGCACCACCACGACCTTTTACAGTCGCTGCTTTGATGACTTCAAGAACATCTTTAGGTGGCATAGACAGCGCTTTTTTAAAGCCTGCATAGCCTTCTAAAGCTTCATAGTCATCAGCACTACGAACAAATTCCTGTTTACTCAAACGCCATGTTAATGGGTGAGTTTCAGGGTTTCCGTCGCCATAAATTGGTCTTGGTTCGGTATTCATACATACTTCTCCAATAACTGTTTCACAGAAGTCACTTCAACCAAACCGTGAGTATCTTCATCAATCATTAAGGTTGGACCTTTGTCACAGTTCCCTAAACAACAGATCGGCAATAAAGTAAAACGACCATCAGCTGTCGTTTGACCAAATTGGATACCCAGTTCGCGTTGGAAAGCTTCTGCTAAAGTTTCCGCACCCATCAAGAAACATGCAATCGAATCACATAATAAAATTACGTGGCGACCCACAGGTTGACGGTAAATACGGTTATAGAATGTTGCAACACCTTCCAAATCCGCAGTTGTAATTGTCAATAATTGAGCAATTGCATGTAACTGCGCATCATCTACCCAACCGTTACGGCGTTGTACACACTTTAAGGCATCCAAAGACGCTGCGCGTGGGTATGGGTAATGACCCATGTGATGTTCAATTTCATGGATTTCTTCGCTGGTCAGAATCCCTTCAACATTCACACGTGGCTTTTTATCAGTCAAAATCATCATAATGCGTTTACCCCTTAGCGATCCACGTCAGCCATAACGACGTCAATTGTCGCTAAATAAATGATCAAGTCAGATACAAGACTGCCGTTAATCACGGAAGGAATTTGCTGCAAGTGGGTGAAAGTTGGTGTACGAATACGGGTACGATAGCTCATCGTTGACTTATCAGAAGTCAAGTAATAGTTAGACGCACCTTTTACCACTTCTGCCATTACAGACGCTTCACCTGCTGGCATTACAGGACCCCATGACACGCTCAAGAAGTGCGTAATCAAAGTTTCAATATCTTGTAAAGTCTTATCTTTTGGTGGTGGAACTGCCAATGGATGATCCGCTTTATAAGGACCCGAAGGCATATTATCCAAACACTGTTTGACGATTTTCAATGATTCTTCAATTTCACGATAGTGAACCATTACACGTGCATAAGCATCGCCTTCGTATTCTAATGGCACTTCAAAATCGTAATTTTCATAGCCACTATAAGGACGATATTTACGCACATCAAAGTCAATACCTGTTGCACGTAAACCAGTACCTGTTACACCCCATGCCAATGCCGATTTTGCATCGTATTGCGCAACATTGCGGGTACGACCAACAAAGACAGAGTTTTTAAGTGCCGCAGTATGATATTCCTTCAAACGTTTTGGCATCCATTCGAGAATTTCGCGAATCAGTTTCTGCCAGTTGTTTGGAAGATCATGTGCTGTACCACCAATACGGAACCAAGCTGGATGCATACGGAAACCTGTGATCGCTTCAATTGCGTCATAGATTTTTTGACGGTCCGCGAACATATAGAATACAGGTGTCATACCACCCGCATCCTGAATCGCAGTACCGATATACAACAAGTGGTTATTGATACGGAATAATTCAGACATCATGACACGGATACATTGCGCACGGTCAGGAACAGTGATCCCAGCCATTTGCTCCACACCCATCACATAAGGCATGTTTTGCGCACAACCACCCAGGTAATCTACACGGTCAGTATAAGGAATGAATGAATGCCAAGTTTGACGTTCAGCCATCTTTTCCACACCACGGTGGTGATAACCGATATCAGGCACACAGTCTTTTACTTCTTCACCGTCTAACTGCAAAATAACACGGAATGCACCATGAGCAGATGGATGGTTTGGACCCAAGTTCAAGAACATGAAGTCTTCATCTGCGTTACCGCGTTTTAGACCCCAATCTTCTGGAACAAAACGAAGATGTTCTTGTTCGAAATCTTGTTTGGCTTTGTCTTGCATATACGGCGTATATTCCGTCGCACGTGCAGAATATTCTTTACGTAACGGATGACCTTCCCAATACGTTGGCAACAAAATACGACGGAGCATCGGATGCCCTTCGAAATTGATCCCAAACATATCGTATGCTTCACGCTCGTACCAGTTAGCATTCGGCCAAATGTTGGTTGCTGTTGGAATGTTAATATCATTCTCATTCAACGCCACTTTAATACGAATATCACTATTGCGTTCCAATGAAAGCAAGTGATAGAACACAGTGAAGTCTGATGCAGGTAAACCATCACGGTGAGTACGCAAACGCTCATCTACCGCAGATAAGTCAAACAGCATCACATAAGGACGTGGCACTGTACGCAGGTACATTAAAACTTCTTGTACACGTGCGCGCTCAACCCAGACCGTTGGAAAATCTTCAAACGTCGGTTGCACGTAAAAGTTCTCACCAAATTTGGCTTTGAGATCTTCTACAATCGCAAATGCTGGGCGGGAATCAACTGGAGTTGATTCTGGCATAGCAATTTCAGTTTCAGCCATTGGCTTGGCTTCCTATTTAATACAAATTCTGTGAAATTTTCTGATGATCATACCCTTCAGGTATGTCAAACATTCATCAGAAAAAATTACTCAATCTCATCCATAGAGCGTAAGTTTTTCACTGCAATACGTTCAGCGTTCTTACGGTCGCGTTCTGGCATCATCTTTGGCTTATATACTGGCTGAAGATCATCACCAATTACCGCAGACAGCGGACGACGTTCTAATTGAATTTGGTCTTGCAATAACATTAATGCTTGGATTAATGCTTCTGGACGTGGTGGACAACCTGGAACGTACACGTCAACAGGAATAATTTTATCTACGCCTTGCACAACAGAATAAATGTCGTACATACCACCAGAGTTTGCACAAGCGCCCATTGAAATCACCCATTTAGGCTCAAGCATTTGTTCGTACAAACGTTGAATAACAGGTGCCATTTTGACAAAGCAAGTCCCTGCTACAATCATTAAGTCAGCCTGACGCGGTGAAGCACGAATAACCTCAGCACCAAAACGTGATAAATCATGCACACCTGTTAAGGTTGTTGCATACTCTACGTAACAGCACGAAGTACCAAAGTTAAAAGGCCATAATGAGTTTTTACGGCCCCAGTTCACAGCTGTATGCAACACGTCCTCTAAACGAGTCATGAATACATTTTTATTCACTTCTTCTTCAAGTGGATCTGTCACAATCTGACGATCTTGAAGCGGATATTGTTCAGCTTCTGGATTCGCACGGGTTAAGGTATATTTCATTCCCGAGTTACTCCTTGTTCAGAGACATGGTCGATGTCTTATCTTTCACACGACCAGAAGATTGAGCTGGAATCGTTCCTGTAGGATCTGTCACCAACTCTTCAATTGAATTGAAGCGAGTAATTTCTGCAAGGTCCATATTCGGTGAACCAATTTTAGGTTTAATCCCTGCTATTTTACGTTTATCCGAAGGCGACCAGTTTAAGGCACCTGTTGATAATTCATAAATTAAACCAACGAGTAAAACTAAAATAAATACAGCCGCAGCTGAAAACCCGAACCAACCTACTTCACGTACAGATGTCGCCCACGCATATAAATAGAGGGCTTCCAAATCAAATACAACAAAGAAGATTGCGACGAGGTAGAACTTTGCAGACAAGCGGATACGTGCTCCACCAGCACTAACCACACCTGATTCAAATTGCTCTTGCTTCGCACGTCCCCATGATTTACCCCCAAGGAGCAAAGGAACGGTGAGCATAAAGACACATAAAAATGTCACGCCGATCACGAAGGCAATGATTGCCCAATCGTATGGAGTAATGGCACTCATGCGGGGATAACTCCTGGCAGGCCTATTATTTAACAAAGAATGTATGTATTGGCCTTGCAAATACACCAAACACAAAATAAATCTGGTCAATTGTACCCGATTGATGTCATCTGTTGCTAGTTAATAGCTCTAAGTCTTTCGGATGATTTTTTAGACAAAACACATAATTTTTCATGATTCGACGCAATACCACGTTCAATTATCGCTTTATCAAATTCCATTCCTATTTTTTATTAATTTTTCCGAAGTATATTTTAAAGAGATGAATTAAAAATGACAAATCAGTAGCTTAATTCTCATTAAAATTTTTCAGACATCACTTTTGTGCAACTTTTTGTGTTTATTCAACAACAAATCTGCTTTCTTTTAGCGAAATTATACACAAAATATTTTGTTACATTCTATGTAAAAAAGTCATATTCAAGCAGCCCGTATTTTTCATAAAAATTATCTCAATATGATAAATAATGTCATTTAATTAAATCAACATTCTCATCTTGATAAATCCATTATCAAAAAAAGCACCCTTAACTTAAAATAGATTTTTTATTTAGCTTCTCTAAAATCCAATACGCCTACTTTTGACCTACCTTACAATATCAATATTTCATTTTATCAGAACTGATCCAACCTCATTTTTTAAACAAATATGAAGTTCCAGCCTTTAATCATGTTTTATCCTATGTATAAACTCTCGTATATCAATTTCTGTATTTACTATACACCCTCCCCCTCCACCGCTTATTTTATTTTGCGTTTCCCATTTCATTAACGCTATACATTTCATTGATGCTTTACATCATCTTGTTGTACTGTTTTAAACATTGAATCAATCCTGGTAACTTGTCGCAAACATAGACGAATTATCTACACAGCCTATACACATTTAACAATTTTTCCTGTGTATGCTAAATATCATTCACTTTAAATCAATAATTTAGGGGCTAAAACATGGAATTTAGTAGCAAACCAAACTATTTTTTATTTGCACAATTACTGATTCGTCATATTGAAAACTATGTCAAAAAGCATCCTGATGCACAAAATGCGATTTTTGATCTTCGTGATGTTTATGAAATTTTCCGTCAAGATCTTGCTGCAACCACAACAAATCTGGAAGGTATTTTAAACATTGCAGATGAATATCGAATTGACACCATTCAAGGTGATCAAAAAATTATCAGTGGCTATAAAATTGATGCAGAACAAAATAGCTTATTGATTGACTTTAATGCAGACGCTTTACAAGCATTAAGAGAAAGTAAACCGATTATTGCACCTGATGCGACGCTTCAAGAATAAGTTCCAAGGCTTAAAAATAAGCCTGTTGAGTGCTTAAATAAAAAAACACCGAAATATTTCGGTGTTTTTTATGCTTAGCTTTTAACCACAACACTAAGCTTTCACTTTACTTGCTTACACTTTCTTTTTCTTAAACCGCTCAACAGGCCAAGACATGGTGAATCTTGCCCCACCAAGTTCTGGGCTTTGATCAACCTCAATCGTGCCACCAAACCAATAAGCAATACGACTCACAATCGACAATCCCAAACCATAACCACCAGAAGCGCGGGTACGGCTGTCGTCCAAACGGGCAAATGCTTCAAATACACGTTTACGGTCTTCTTCGGGAATTCCTGGACCATCATCTTCGACACACACATATGCCATCTTGGTTTGATGATTGACACCACCACTTAGGCTAACTTGATGATCACAATAACGTACCGCATTACCGACAAGGTTTTGCACCACACGATGTAAATAACGACGTTCCGCATCAACCACCACGTCAGACGAAAGTGGATTGAGATGAATTATTTTCTGAGTTTTTAAAGCCTCAGTTTCTGTCGCAACCTGTTGTAAAACATCAATCAATGCAATTTTTTCAAAGTCTAAAGAAGGCGTACCCTGCTCCAACTTGGCATAGGTCATAATCTCATCGATCAAAGTATTCAACGCCTCGATATCTTTGTCGATCATTTCAACCTGTTGCAAACGATAGTCATGATCTTCTTCATCAGCCAACATTTCCATACCAAAACGGATACGTGCCACAGGCGTCCGCAACTCATGCGACACTGCACGCATCAATTCTCGTTGAGCTTCAATCAAACGCTGAATATGATCGGACATGCTGTTATAACTACTGGCAAGACTCGCCATCTCATCATAACCCTCAACCGGTACACGCTGTGACATATCACCTGTTTTCATCACATCCAAAGCTTGATTGACCTGTTTCAGTTTACGTTGCATTGGCACGATCAAACCGTATACACCCAAGCAAAGCAAGAACATACTCAACAAGGTAATTCCCGCAGCAAGTTTGACTGGCATCCAATTAAACATTGGAACAGGTCCGAGTACGAGTACATCGGTTGGTGAGTTTGGCAACGGAGAAACGATGGAAATAGTTGTGCCACGGACTGTTGCGCTGTCCCGCCACAAAATAACACTTTGATCTGACCTTAAACGACCAATTTGCTCAGAATCAAGATTGAGCTGAGATATTTTTTCTACACCAACATGGTAAGAAAAGTGCTGTTGAATTTTTTTAAGATATTCTTGTTCTTGACCCGGATAATAAACCAGATAATCCAAAATAAAGACAGGCAATGCCTTCATTTGGCGTTCGCCAATTTGATCTACTTTGATATAAAGATAGTGTTTAGGATCATTGCGGATGCCCAACACCAAATAAGCAATCCCCTGTTCAGCATCATAACGCACAACTGCTTTTTGACTTTCAATACGTTTTTCTTCCGTACGTGATAAATCAACTTTTTGTGCATCTAGATAATAAATAGGCAATTCTAATAAATCAGAAGCGTCCGAAATCCAATCAAGACGTTGTTGCTCGGTTTGTTGACGTGCTACACCCTCGCTTATCACAAATGAAATACCATCTGTTAAAGATTCGCGATATTCCTGCGCACGTTGGTAGTTGATTATTTGAACAAGCAAGTATCCAAACAATGCCACCAACACCACAAGAATAACCAGTCCAGCATAAATACGCAGGAATATACTGTGTTTAGACACGCAAACTCACCTTCGTTATGCTTGCCGTTGCATAGGCAAGCATTTTAGATGATTGACCCATCGTTTATAGACCAGTCTCTTTAACAAATAGATAACCTTTACTACGTACAGTTTTAATACGTTTTGGATTTTCTGGATCATCACCGATTTTTGGACGAATACGAGAAATACGAACGTCGATTGAACGGTCTTGACCATCGTACTCGATACCACGTAAACGCTCGAAGATGTCTTCACGGGAGAGAATACGCCCTGCATTGGACGCCAACAACCAAAGCAAATCATATTCAGCGCTGGTGAAGTCAACCAATTCACCATTTAAGGTCACTGAACGACCACCATTGTCAATCACCAGATCATCAAACTCAATACGTTGAGCCACTTCATCTTCAGGCGCTTTGTCTGTACGACGTAACAATGCACGGATACGTGCGAGCAGTACACGCGGTTGAACAGGTTTAGCAACATAGTCATCTGCACCCATTTCCAAGCCAAGCACTTGATCCATATCTTCAGTACGTGCAGTCAACATCAAAATCGGTTGATGATAATGTGGACGAACTTCACGACAAACGGTTAAACCGTCTGCACCTGGCAACATGACATCTAAGACCACAAGATCTGGTTGCTCAGCAATAATTCGGCGAATTGCACGATTGCCATCTGGTTCTACCCCAACCTCAAGACCATTACGAATTAAATATTCTTGAGTTAAGCGAGCAAGACGCTCGTCATCTTCAACAATCAAAATCTTTGGTAACTTTTCTTCTTGGCTCATCTATTTGCCCCTATATTTGGTTTGGTCCCTGCTACAAATCTCGCAGATTCAAGACACTATGTTCTGCAATATACACACGTTTACAATGTAAACAAGACCTCATTCACCAAACTGATACATGAGCGTATCAATTTGTTATATTTTTATTAACTATTGAATTGTAGACAGTTTTCCAAGAACACTTGTCAGTATTTAGCAATATTCCTAACACAATCAATACGCAGACTATTTTTTATACAAAATATTTCATTGTTCATATTCTGTTTAAACAGTTCGTCGTTTTTTAAGTTATCCACATAGTTATCTATAAGCACTCTTGGCAGTGTTTGTTATGCTATGTCCTTGCCAAATAAGGCATATAACAAAAATGGTTCTTTAAGGGAAAAAGACACAAATAAAAATTTACTGATTAGAGATAAAACATTCTTAAAATGTCAATATTGATCTGACCTTAAAATTACCGTATCTTGTGTTCTAAATTAAATTAAACCACTAAGTATTGTGTTTAGTCCTCAAACATCGTGACGAACAAAATTGCAACTCGTCCGGTTCAAATGGTCCATAAACATAACAATGATGATGACAATGGAGCTACGCTGACAATGAACGCCATTACAACCCCTGGTCAACTACAAGTGATTAAACGCACTGGTGATGTTGCCGCTTTTGATGCAGATAAAATCGCTGTAGCAATTGGTAAAGCTTTTTTGGCTGTTGAGGGCCAGCAAAGCGCAGACTCAAGCCGAATTCATGACCGTATTACACAATTAACAGAAATGGTTATGAACACTTTTAATCGTCGTTTACCGTCTGGCGGAACAATTCACATTGAAGAAATTCAAGACCAAGTTGAATTGGCACTTATGCGTACCGGTGAACAAAAAGTTGCACGCGCTTATGTGATCTATCGTGAACAACGTTCTGAAGCACGTAAACAAACAGGTGCTCATCATCACCCAACTTTACAAATCACAGATGCGAATGGTCAGCTTCAGCCTCTAGATTTGGGCAAACTTCAAGCCACGATTGAAAAAGCCAGTGAAGGCTTAGAAGGTATTGATGTTCAAGCCATTGTCGATGAAACAGTTAAAAACTTATATAACGGTGTAAAACAATCAGACATCTCAACGACGATGATGATGGCGACCCGTACCCGTATCGAACAAGAACCAAACTACACCTATGTAACTGCACGTTTACTTCGTGATGATTTAGTTGCAACAGGTTTAAAATTCTTAGGTTTAGCGACAGATACCGAAGAAGGAGATGCGCTTGAAACTTACCTGAAAAAAGGGATCGAGTTAGAACTTCTTTCACCAGAACTTTTAAACTTCGACCTTGCTAAATTGGCAGCAGCGATCAAACCAGAACGTTCAAACCAATTTACCTATTTAGGTCTACAAACTTTGTTTGACCGCTACTTCATTCATTCAAATGATGTACGTTTTGAACTTCCACAATTGTTCTTTATGCGCGTCTCTATGGGGCTTGCATTAAATGAAGAACAGCGTGAAGACCGTGCAATCGAATTCTATGACTTATTGTCTAGCTTCGATTATATGGCGTCTACACCGACACTGTTTAACTCAGGTACTTTACGTCCACAATTGTCAAGCTGTTACTTAACCACCATTCAAGATGATCTTTACGACATCTATGGTGCAATGCGTGACAATGCCCTCCTGTCTAAATGGGCGGGTGGTTTAGGAAATGACTGGACACCTGTTCGTGCTTTGAACTCATACATCAAAGGTACAAACGGTAAATCTCAAGGTGTAGTTCCTTTCCTTAAAGTTGCTAACGATACCGCTGTTGCCGTTAACCAAGGTGGTAAACGTAAAGGTGCAGTCTGTGCATACCTTGAAACTTGGCACTTGGATATTGAAGAATTCCTAGAGCTACGTAAAAACACAGGTGATGACCGTCGTCGTACGCACGACATGAACACAGCGAACTGGGTTCCAGATTTATTTATGCAACGTGTGATTGAAGATGCTGAGTGGACATTGTTCACGCCATCTGAAACACCTGATTTACATGACTTAACTGGCGCTGCATTTGCTGAGCGCTATGCTTACTATGAAGGCATCGCTAAAGAAAGCAACATGCTTCATAAGAAAATCCGTGCGAAAGACTTATGGCGCAAAATGTTATCAATGTTGTTTGAAACAGGTCACCCTTGGATCACATTCAAAGACGTATGTAACTTACGTTCACCACAACAACATGTTGGCGTAGTTCACTCATCTAACTTATGTACAGAAATCACTTTAAATACCAATAAAGATGAAATCGCAGTATGTAACTTAGGTTCAATCAACCTTGTTCAGCACGTTCAAGGCGGTAAACTTGACCGTGAAAAATTGGCGCGTACTGTAAAAACAGCAGTTCGTATGCTCGATAACGTGATTGACATCAACTACTACGCAGTTGAACAAGCACGTAATTCAAACCTTAAACACCGTCCAGTGGGTATGGGGATCATGGGCTTCCAAGATGCTTTATATGAATTGGGTATGGGTTATGGTTCAGATGAAGCAGTCGACTTTGCTGATGAGTCTATGGAAGTGATCAGCTACTATGCGATCCAAACTTCTAGCGACCTTGCGATTGAACGTGGTGTTTATTCAACATTCAAAGGTTCATTGTGGGATCAAGGTATCTTACCAATCGACTCTTTAGAGATCGTTGCAAAATCTCGTCCAGAGCGCATGTTCGAAGTTGATCGCACACAACGTTTAGACTGGGACACTTTACGTGCCAAAGTTCAAAAAGACGGTATGCGTAACTCAAATGTGATGGCGATTGCCCCTACAGCAACGATTTCTAACATTTGTGGCGTTTCTCAGTCAATCGAACCTACTTTCCAAAACCTGTATGTAAAATCAAACCTTTCAGGTGAATTTACAGTGATCAACCCGTACTTAGTACGTGCGTTAAAAGATCGTGGTCTTTGGGACTCTGTGATGGTCAATGATCTTAAACATTTCGAAGGTTCTGTACAAAAAATTGCCCGTATTCCTGATGAACTAAAAGCAATTTTTGCAACAGCGTTTGAAGTGGATACACGTTGGATCGTTGATGCTGCATCACGTCGTCAAAAATGGATTGATCAAGCACAATCATTGAACCTCTATATCTCGGGTGCAAATGGTAAAAAACTTGACATCACTTATAAGATGGCTTGGTTACGTGGTCTTAAAACAACCTATTACCTCCGTGCATTGGGTGCAACATCTGCTGAAAAATCAACCATTAACACAGGTGCTTTAAACGCAGTTAAACCAACAACTGTGGCTGCTCCAGTGGCAGCGGTTGCACCAGAAGCTAAACCTGAAGCACCTGCTGAAGAAGAAGGTTTCTCTCAAGCAGCACCAGTGCCACAAGCTTGCTCAATTGACAATCCTGATTGTGAAGCTTGTCAGTAAGTCATCCTCCCCGACCCTCTTTTTTTAAAAGGAGGGCGATTCCTCAAAATAAAAGGTGGGATGAAAATCCCTCCCTTTTAACAGGGAATTTAAGGGGATTGAATCATTCTAAAATCACAAAAGGCTGAGCCATGTTCCATTTAAGTCATAACTATGAGTTAGGCATAATTGTGCTGATCTTAGCCTTTTTGGTTTTTTATATCCCTGCGGTCTATGCATTTATTGCGATCCGCAAACAGCAAAAGCGTAATCAAAATAAGTAGTGTGGGTATCTGTTCTTTCGAACAAGAACGAAACAACTATCGGCAAAACTTAATTTTGCTTGCACAGAATAAGCGTATAGTAGTGACATCTTTTTTGTGAGATGTCGAACATAGATATTAACAACGAAGAGAGAACAACGATGTCTATCCTAAGTTGGGACGATTTTGAAGATGATGAACCGAAACAAGTTGCACAAGCTCACCAGCCTGCGCCCGTCGAACCGAAAAAAACGACTGATTCGCAGGTGGTATCTGATGCAAAGCAATCATCGCAGAATTTGGCAGCTGCACAATCCGCTGGAACCTATACAGCAAGATCAACAAATCCAACCGATTCATTGGCAAGAGCATCTCACGCCTTAGAAAAGCTGGATGTTGCACCGGGCTTGGAAGAGCTTGAAATGGGTGCACAACGTGTACAAGTTGATGATAAAGCCATGATCAACTGTCGCGCAGATTTGAACCAACTTGTTCCATTCAAATACGAGTGGGCTTGGCAAAAATACCTAGACGGATGTGCAAACCACTGGATGCCACAAGAAGTCAACATGAACCATGACATCGCACTGTGGAAGTCTGAAAATGGTTTGACTGAAGATGAACGTACCATTGTAATGCGTTCTTTAGGTTTCTTCTCAACTGCGGACTCATTGGTTGCAAACAACTTGGTTTTGGCGATCTACCGTCATATTACCAACCCTGAATGCCGTCAATATATCTTGCGTCAAGCATTTGAAGAAGCAATTCATACACATGCTTACCAATACTGTATCGAATCTTTGGGTATGGATGAAGGCGAAGTCTTTAACATGTACCGCGAAGTTCCATCTGTTGCCCGTAAAGCAGCGTGGGGCTTGAAGTATACACAGTCTTTGAGTGATCCTACTTTCCATACGGGTACACCTGAAAACGATCAGATCTTACTGCGTAATTTGATTGCATTCTATTGTGTACTTGAAGGAATCTTCTTCTACTGTGGTTTCAGCCAAATCTTGTCTATGGGTCGTCGTAACAAGATGAATGGTGTTGCTGAGCAATTCCAATACATCTTGCGTGATGAGTCTATGCACTTGAACTTTGGTATCGACATGATTAACCAAATCAAGATCGAAAACCCACACTTATGGACTGCTGAGTTCCAAGAAGAAATCATTCAAATGATTCTTGAAGGCACCATGCTTGAAATCGAATATGCGCGTGACACGATGCCACGTGGTGTATTGGGTATGAATGCAGCGATGATGGAAGAATATTTGAAATTCATCTGTAACCGTCGTTTAGCACAGCTTGGTCTTCCTGAGCAGTTTGCTGGTGTAAATAACCCGTTCCAGTGGATGTCTGAAATGATGGACTTGCGTAAAGAGAAGAACTTCTTTGAAACGCGTGTGACTGATTATCAAACTGGTGGTGCGTTGAGCTGGTAAGGTAGACCGCGTTGAACGACACATCAGTTGTCATAAACGACACAACACGTGTCATGGAACGACATGACACGTGTCAATATTGATACTTAAAGAGCTCAGCTAGATTGACCTGAAACACGACATGAGTTGATATTTGCAACACATACAATGCCACTAAATTAAAAAGGAGATCTATTAGATCTCCTTTTTATTGCTCAATTATCATATCCCTACAAAAAATGCCTTAAAATTTTCAGGCTGAAAAAGATCTGTCCATTTTACAATACACATAGCTATTTTATTAATTAAGGAACTTCTCTATCTCTATACTAATCACCTAATCTTTATCTAGGACTGTATTTTCAACCACGCTCTCTGGAAATTTCATTTTCTGCATATGCAGCATCATATTTGCCTGTAATCGAGCACTTTCATTTACACTGAGAAAATCAAATCTGCCATTTGGAAGAAATCTGACTTTGCATAGTCCATCGATAGAAACACCACTAAATTTACCTTCATTTATCATGTTAAATAAAAAATGGAACCGATGTTCAAATTCTGATCTAGTATTCGGGGTATCATAAAAATCCATAAATTCTCCATTACTTACTTATAAGGTATGAACCCTGAAACGTCAGAATCAATTTCATATATCCAGAATAGATTCATATTCCTAGGTAACTTTTGTAGCTCATCCTTATCAATAGAAAGATAGCAGCCTGCCGATTCTGGTGCTCCAGTTGTTACTACATTAGTGCGAGAAGAACGCCACCAAGCTCGTTTAATGCATTTAGCTTCTGTACTCAGAATTTGCATAAAATGTTGTGTTGGGATTGCTGGAGTAAAAATACCAAAATAAGCCAAAGCTGGATCTACATTAGCACATACATCCACAGGAAATGTTCTATTTAATGTAGGATTCTCAGTTGATAGAAAGCGCCCTGATGGTACAGTTACTTGTGATAGATCACCTAAATAAGCTGTCAGCCTTATTTCTCTTAAACGACCTTCATACCAGAAATTCTCATAATAATCGAGATAAATATTTCCACCACTTATAGGTTCAGGTTGGGCGATTAGCCATGCTAGTCCATGAGAGTTAAAATTCTTAATTCTTAAATGATTGAGGCTAGTGGGATTGTATGATCGAAATATCGCATTAATCTTTTCATGCAAATTAGAAGGTGCTGTAGATTGAAGTGCGACCTGTAAAGCATACTGTGCTTTTGCTCGCCATCTAATGGGATTATTCTTATTTGCATAATATCCTTGAGCCAATAGTTCTTCAATTCCCAAGCAAGTCTTTAATGTCAATGGAGAACATATATCTTGCATTATTGATGTTGCACACTCTACTAGAGATGAATTCGTAACACCTAATACATTTAATTTAGACCACTTAGATTTAAGTCCTATTGCCCATTCTGGACATGCTACATTTCTAGTATCAGTAGGATTAATCACTTGTGTAAGATTTTCTTGTAATTGCGCTAAAACATTAGCAGCATGTTCATCTCCATTTTTTATTGCTTGATTTAAGATTTTCTTTAAAACAGAAAGCCTTCCAATGTGTTTGCATTTGTGTTTAATAGTCTCAAAATCCAAGGAAGTAGATAATATTCCCCAAAGTTTAACTTCTGAGTATGACAGCTGATCTAATACTCCACAAATAATGTCAGGATGGTTACCAAAATTATTAGAAAAGGCTTGATTCCCAAATAAATGAATATATTTTGGGTAGCTTCTCAATAGCCACAGTAACATATCTGCAGCTTTCTCACTTCTTAACCATGTAGGATGATCAATAACATGTAAAATAAGCTTGGCGAAGTCAGCGTATATATTAATTTTATTAGATTCTTCTAGAAACTTGTAATCATTAATTTCAGTTTCAACCATCCCTACCATGAGTTGAATATGCTCAACAGATAATTCAATCAATCTATTTTGATCTTCCCATGATGACTCTGAAGCTAACCAGCTTATTAAATTCTCAGCGATAAACCATGGATTGGAATATCGTTCGCTTAGAATTAACTGACTAAATAATTTAATCAACTCTGAATTTGAACTAGTTATTTGCTTTAAGATATTTTTTCCTTCTTTTACCTCTGGTAAACCACCACTCCATATTGACCATTGACCATCTTGGATCGTTTTTATTGCAGATAATATTTCTTGCTGTGCTTGTAAATAATTTTTGCGGCGAATAAATCTTTTAGCATTAGACAAAAATTCTTTAGCTTGGCTTATAGAGTTCCTCGTTCCAAACATTCCTGGTGTAAAAAGAGAATCTATATTATTTTCTTTAATATCATTATCTTCATTGTTTTTTTCTACTAAGTCCGTAGCTTTTTTTTCAATTTCATCTACTGTTGGATTTAATGAATCAGAATATGAAACAAATTGACTTTTAAATGACTCCTTAAGACTCTCTGGAATATGTTTTTTTAGAGCCAATAAAAAAGCTGAGCGATCATCTTTACACATTTCAGATTCACAGATAATTTCCAACCTACTAAACATCATTTTGATAGCATTTTCATCTTCTTGATTTATTTGTATTAATAGTCCATATACTTCAGCATAATTATGTAGATATCTAGAATCTCCAAATTGGAAAGTTTCTAAAAGTACCCAACAGAATTGCCAATCTAGATGAGGAATAGCAGAGCGTACAATACACAGTATTGAATCCTGTTCATCCAAAGCCCCACCAGGAAAACGAGTTCCAGCTAATTCAGATACTCGATCAATCTCACCTTTAGTGATATCCCCATACATTTGCCCTAATGAACCATAAGTTTGTCGGATATAGTAGCGGATAGCTTTATCAAACTCGCCTCTTAAACACAAAGCATTTATGAAGTCTCGCTTCGCATATCGAACAAAACGTTCAAAGGTCATCTCACCACTAGACACATCCAATAATCCCGCAATTTTACTTAAAACTCCTTGCTTTAAAGGTGTTTTTATATCAATAGCTTCCAAAGTGCTAACGGCCAATCCCAATTGATCTTCTTTATACCAGTTAGGACCCATAGAAAACGCCAAGACATTTCTATAGGTGTCCTTTGCGTTCTCTAAAGCATTTAAACGTTCGTATAAAGGAATTATCGTTAAGAGTTCAGGAACAAGTTCATGCCTATTCTTTACATTCGATAAGATAAAATTTTCCCAACTTTCAAGTAAAGAAAAAGCTAGATCTTCTACATTATCTTCTAGTTCATATTTAGTAATTTGTTCTAGAACATTGTTTAGAACACCTCTAAACCCTTCTGAATAGATACCGCACTGATATGAGAATCGATCTTGAATGAAGCTGATTAATTCTCCGATATGAGCTGGGAAAATATCTAAAATCAATGAAGTTAGATTCTTATAGATAAGTGGGAAAACGGCCTCAGGTAAAGCATAGGCATCTTTCCAATTTACTCGATCTAATAGGCTGAATTTTAAATTTTCAAAAATATCCTGTTGTATGATTGTCCAAATTGAATTTAAGCCCTCTACATTACTTTCTTGGACTTGACGTCTAGCTGAACCATCACACCATGCAATCGTTCTTAAAATAGACTCAATTCCATCCATCCAATTTAATGGTGACAAAGAAATCACTTTTGGTTGTTGGAGCTCTGAGTTAAGATATGCTGATGATCTACATTTACTCATTCCATTGTGAAGTTCAGGCTCATTTAAAGAAACATTATCATCAGCAATCAAGTGAATTTTCTCTAATTCTATAGCACTGTCTTCAACTGTTATTGACGTAATAATATTAAGTGGTGTGCTAAGTGCGATTAAGTTATCAATTATACTTAAATTAAATTTCCCTAACTTTCCACCATTTTCTTTAACTAATATGTTCAAATCTCGAAAAAGTGCAGTAAGTACACCTTGATTATGAGGAATATTAAAAAATTCACATCGGAGGTTATATTCAACTGCAGCATATATATATTGTTCAGTAAAATCTATTATAGGACCAGAATAAGTTTGCTTAAGAACAGCTAATGGGAAAGGACGCTTGTGTAGACTCATTAAATTTGCTTGTAGATAAATAGACATTTGTTCTCGAATCTGTCTACATAGCTTTTTATCTTTAATGGCAGATTTCATGAAATTTTGCCAATAATATGGGAATTTACCTAATTCTGTATCCGCACCCTCTACCAGTGCTCGGCTTTTCAGCATGTACTGTTGTAATTGCAAATCGAATAATGTTAAGAAGTGTGGAATTGAGAGTTGATTACTAAAAACTAGTTCAAGCTCTTTATTAATTTTGACTTCAATGGTCCTGAGGAGAATTCGAGCTTCCTCATAATTTTCCATTTCTATGAACTTTAGAGAAATTTTAAGTGCCAAATCAATAGGTATGATTAATTGCTTATAGCGAATAATATGCTGTAATACTTCATTATTTTTATTTAAAGATATTAATGCATTTGCTGTTAAGTCAGCAGATTGAGCAAATAATGTATCATATCTGAATTTCATTCTTTGAGATAACAATAAGATACGATTAGTTTCTATGAAATCTCCAAGAACTGTAACAGCTTTTATGACATCACGAATATCTCCTAATAGCGTATCAGGTTTTATCCCTGCTAAGACACATTTGTCAGCCCAATCTTGATTACAATAACTAACAACAAGAGATTTATTACTATTTAGAGATTTAAGACCATGATAGATGATATTAAACATACCATACTCAACGTCAGGGCTATTCTCACAAAAGTTAAAAAGCCTTAATTGAATATCATTTTCACGTAACTGAGTCTTTTCTTTTAGGAATTCAGAAAAAGAAGAATGGTAAATATTTGTATTGTCAGAGTTTATAAGTAAATGCTTGATACGCTCAATCGTACTTATTAATACAGCTTGTTCATTTGCATTCAATGTTGTTACTAGTAGTGAAATGGGTATTCCCCATCTCAAACGAACCATAATAGCTAAAAGATTAACTCCATCTGTGTCTGAAGAAAGTTGATGCCACAAAGATTCATAGTAATTGAGAATGTTGCCTTCTAGTAAAGGGAGATTAGCAATATCATCATCGCTTTTACCATCATTGACTAGATCAATTAAATATCGAAGATACAGAGGATGGCCTTCCGCTTTGTCACAAATTAGTTTAACTGTGACTGGATCACATCGCTCTTCAACTAATGTTGCTACGCAAAATTGTTGAGTTATTTCGTAGGACAAAGCAGGTAAGGTAATACAATATCCTTGTCTTAATTTATTTCCTAAAAGCCCAGAATATTTCGTATAGCTTGGTGCTGAAAGTACTATAACTAGACTAGAAGGAATAACTTGAGGCAATAACCCAAGGAATTTTTTAAGTAGCTCTCTATCATGTTTATCAATTTCATCTAATCCATCAATAAAAAGTACACCAATTTTATTAATAGAGCTGTAATATTGCCCTAGAGCCTGCAATATATTCTGAGTTTCTTTAATTAATTGAGAATATTCATCTTTTAATGTACCTCCAGAGCTTCCATTAACTAACATTGAAACTTGCATGTTAAGCCAATTAACGAATTCAACTGGTTGTGCTAAATGAGCAACGTTTATGATTTCTCTATTGTGCGTAAAACTATAGGTATTAAAATGCTCAATTGAAGGATTTTGGGCGCTGTAATTCACACAAAATGTAGACTTTCCAATACCATGAGCACCTTCTAAAAAGATGTATTTACCCGTATTACCGATTATAAAGTCATCAAAAATCGTATTAAATTCAGTTCTTGGAGCTAATTTAGGTAGTTCTACACCTTTATCAATTAACTCCTCTTCAAGAATATTATTTTTAATTAAAAATTCTCTAATTCTAAAAATTGATATCGCACCAATCGTCTTTTCTATCGAGTATCGAATTATTCCGATACATACACCATCACATATCAGAGGTGCTCCAGAATGCCCACTATAGTCATCAAGTGAATTAGGAGTATCAATTTGGATTTCAATATCATTACCTAATTTTAAGGTATTTAGAACTTGTAATATTGATCCTGTTAATTTGTGACCCATTTCTAATTTATCAACTGGCCAACCATGAGAATAAAACTCTTTTCTCTCTATAGGGCTAGAATCACTGAAAGAAATTGGTAAATGCATGCCAATATTTTCTAATGAAAGCAGTGCAACATCTAAGTCTTCATCATAGTCTATAATTTCAGCAGTCAATTCATCTGAACTTTCAGAAAAGTTAAATCCTAATTTTATAGGCTCACCACCCTTAATCGCTTTTTCTATGCAGTGGTATGCTGTTATGACAATATTCTGTCTGATTAGCCAACCTGATCCAGATTCAGTTCCACATCTAATTTTGCATACTGCGATCCTGATTGTACTTTCTAACATTGTTTATTCCCCGTAAATGCAATCCAGTCGCAGACATTTTCAATAACCGAAAATTTGGCTTCTGATTTAGTTTGATAGTTTTTTAGTTCTGTTGAAGCAACAGTGGCATAGTTGCAATAGAGTGTTCTAGAAAATGTAGAAGGCCTATCTACTATAGCTATAAGAGTTTCAATATCTGGGTGATCGTGTTTATTCCCATTAGATGAAATAAAATAAACCGGTGAATCAATAAGATCCAATAGTTCTGGACTAGTATTATGATAGCTTCCATGATGTGAAATCTTAATAGCATCAAAAATCATAGACTGTCCTTGTTCCTTTAATTGTTGCAGGCTGAGTACTATATCTTCAGCCCAAGCATCAGCTAACATTAGAATTCGAGTACCATTAAGTTCGATAATTGTCGCTATAGAGCTTTTGTTGGTAGGAGAATCATCAGGTTTATAAATTTCATGAAGAGATTTACGTGTTGTAGCAGAAATTGGTTTTGCAGATTTTCCTTGATGATCATCAATATGCTCTAACATAAACTCAAAAGCATCATCAATAAGTTCCCCAGAAGATATTGAACCCTTGAAACCATATTTTTTTAATTGCTTTTCCCACTCATTTAATAGGAAATTTAATGAATCTTGAGATGGAGATAAAATTCGAATTACACCTCCCGTTATAGGAAATAATCCTAGATTTTCTTTAGATATACTTGTTGTTCCATCACCATTATTCCAACGATACCCCCCATTATGAATCAATGTAGCTAGTGTACTACCTTGTTTAGCACTAATTTTTTCAGCATTAGAATCTATATCAGATTTTATTTTAGGATGACCTCGGTCATTAATTGATTGAAGCAAACTACGATTTTTTTCTAAATCTAACGGCTTAGTAGGAGTAGCTGTTAGACTACGTAAGCTATTGTGCCAAATATTTCCAATAGGGATAATAGATGGTTGTGACGAAGATCCGTTTAAGCCTAGCAACTTAACTATCCCGCCTATATGATCAGAATCAATATGAGTTGTAATAACAAGTTCTAAAGATTGATTTTTTGTGCCTAGTTCTTTTAAATCATCCACTATGTGCTGCGTAAAAGAGCTTGCATAACCTCCATCAATAAGAATATTCGTTGTATCCGTATTTATTAAGAAAGCATCACCATTACCTGCTTGATACATTTTGATTCGCAACATTTTTGTTCTCTTTTAAGCTATGCAAGATATTCTATGATTAAGCAATAAAAATAAGTAGTTAGGTTTATTAGCACTCCCAACCACTATCCAAGATGTTAAAAATCAATCGGTGTATAATCAAATGATTTTTAAAGAATTTCCAATGAAAAAGTTTCTATACAATACGTATTATACTAAAAATTATCTTATAAAACATAATCTTATCTAAATTAAAAAGTTGACCTTCCACAAAATTTGACTTATTTTTAAACTATTCCAAATTTTTTCGGGCAATGTGACTATGGTAGATAAAAATGAGATTCGACGAAAATTCGAACTTAGTGGACTCTCAATAGCTGATTGGGCTCGTCAAAATAATTTTTCACCAGATCTTGTGTATAGCGTACTTAAAAGTAAGCACATTCCCATTCGTGGAGAAAGCCATAAGATCGCAGTCAAATTAGGTTTAAAAGAAGAAGTTAATGTTCCTATATTTAGCTTTGAAACAAACAAGGAGACAAATTAACGAAAAATTAGTCATGCATAAATAAAAAACGGATCTTTTTTAAAGATCCGTTAGTTCTACATTACACGAAGATAATATAGAGAGTCAGACCCCTAGTATCTTCTGTGTAGAACCATACGTCAAGCCTTTCACACCAGTCTTTTTTAGGTGTGTAGGGTTTTCTTATCCTTAGAAAACAAAACTCTATGGATACATATGCTTCAAAAACATGGAGATATAATATGTCTTATCCTATAAGTCATACACAACAACATATACAGCAACTCATTCATGAACAGATCCATTCAGCTTTTAATCAAAAACCCAATATTGCTGGAACACTACATGGCCAGCGTCGTATTTATCAAGGCTGCTTAGAACGTCGAACTTCTCTTTTTCCCAGCCGTAAAGCTGGTGGTTCAGTTGCTTTAGAAAGCTTTCTGGAATTGGCTTATGCTGTACAACTAGAAAGTCATCCTGCGGTAGAATCTTATCGAACACAGGCCTTAAAAATTCCGATTGGGCAAAATCTGGAACTTTATCCTGACTTTCTGATTCGTACTCAAAAAGGTGATTTTGAAGTCCATGAGGTTAAGCCATCCATTCAACATCTATCCCTAGAAAGCCTTCAACGCTTTGAGAGACTAGCTTCCATTTTGGCGTCAATAAATATCCCTTTTAAGTTAGTTGATGCAAATACATTACCCCAACGCCAATCCCTAACACAGTTATTGCATCTTTATTCTCGTGGTCATCTTCAAGACTGGACATCACTTGAAATTGAATTGGCACAAGACCTCTTGATTCGCTATGAATTGGATGATCTAGAACAAGCGTATAGCATTTTAGAAAAAGACCAATTGTCTCCACAACTTGCAGACTATTTGCTTTTCCATCAAATCATTCAAATTAAAAACGCCAAAAATAATCATCTTATGCTGGGAGTAGATCTATGAATACTTCCCTTCCTATTCCTAATATTGGTACTCGTTTTTTATTTCACGGTTCACAGTTTGAAATTAGCTTTATCGGTCATGGTATATGCCGATATTCTGCGATCGCTGGTGGTCGTATATTTCAAATTCCATATCATCAGTTTGAAGAATGGTATAAGTCTGGTCAGATTGAATATGATTTTAATACATCAAATTTGTTAGTTAATCCTGAGATGACAACAAAAAGAATACGTAAACTTAGGTATATACAAGCAGCTCTATCTAAGCTGCCACGTCCAACTGCAGTTCAACCATTAACGATATTAATTCAGCAGATTGCCAAAGAGATTCAAGACCAGATACCACCAAGCCCTAGATCTGTTGCACGATGGATTCGAGTATATCTACTAAGTAATCAGTGCACAGAATCTCTTGAAAAGAAAAAATCAGGTAATCATTATGTTCGATTCTCTTTAGAAATCGAACGTCTAATCCATCAAGCCATCCAAGAAATTTACCTCTGTTCAGAGCGACGAGATGGTAAAGATGTACTGGCGTTTATTGTGGGAAAAGCCATGGAACATGGCTGGACATCACATAAAATCCCTTGTTTACGAACGATTGAACGTCGTATCAATCGTTTGGATCCTTATGTAGTCATTAACGCCAAAAAAGGATCTCGTACTGCAAGAAAATTACTCAAAGCTGCTGGACAATCCATCATCAGCCCAACCGTAATGGCTTTGGTGGAAATTGATACCCATTATCTGGATATCATTATTATTGATGATATAACAGGAGCCATTTTAGGTCGTCCATTTTTATCATGTGCGATTGATATTTACACTCGAGTCATCGTTGGGATTTACGTTAATTTATACCCACCAAGTGCATTGACCACAATGTGTGTGATTCGGGACATGATTACCCGACCCCAAAGAGGTTTACCTGGTGGTGTGCCGAGCCAAATTATTCCAGACAATGGCGTGGAGTTCAAAAATAATTCTTTTGCTCGACTATGTGAAACTTTAAAAATTACCATTACGCCATCGCAGATCGGCACGCCAAATAATAAACCGCATATTGAAAGTTTCTTCAGAACATTAACTGAAGGTTTAATCCAAAAATTACCTGGTACAACTTGCTCGAACCCCACAGCGAGAGGAGATTATAACGCCAGTAAAAATGCCAAAATGACACTTGCAGATGTTCAAAAATATGCAGAGCAATGGATCAATGAGATTTATCACACAGATCCTCATTCTGAAACCAATCGTATACCTATACTTGCTTGGGAAGACGCCACAAAAATAGTTAAGCCAACTTCGCTTTCAGATGATGAGGCATCTGTACTATGCCGAAAACCTTACGAACGTAGCATTAACAAGGGACGTGTCTTAATCGACTACTTGTATTATTTTTCCCCTGCTCTAGCAACCTTTGAACAACAGAAGCTCACCAAAGTGATTGTACTTGTTGATGAAATAGATTTAGGGCATGTATTTATCGTTGATCCGAATGATCCAACTAATCTCATCAAAGCTGAATGCACCAATCCTAGTTATGCACAGGGTTTGACTATGTATGCTCATCAAGAAGCACAAAAAATCAAAAAACAGATGGCTCAGGCAGATCTTAGACGTTTAGGTGAAAAGGCTAACCTACTTGCCCGTTGGCATTTACTGAAACAAATCCAAGAAGATTTACAGAGGAAAAAGCCTAAATTACGCCAACTAGTAATAGATTTTCCTGAAGAAATTAAAAATCTTTCAATGCCAATCAAGCCATCCCCAATCGTTGCGGAAGAACAGCAAGCCACCGATGGCTATACCGCATTCTCTTCAATGGAGATCTAAGATGAATCATTCAATATCTATTCTTGAACGAGTTGCTCACATTAATCGCTTTATTGTACGCCATCCAGAATTTAATCACGCATTTCATGGCATCACTGAATGTATGCAAAAAAGTCAGACCTACCAAGAGCCGATTGGCAGTATTTTACACGCCGACGGTGGTCATGGTAAGACTTTGCTTTGTAGAGCCATAATCAAACAAATGCCATCTTATACAACTATCGTTGAGGGTTATGAAAAAACTATTATTCCAGCATTTTATGCTCAGGTTCCATCTCCAGCATCAGTCAAATCAGTGGCCAGTATGCTGCTCAAGGAACTAGGAGATCCTAATCCAGCATCTGGAAATACCACTCAAATCTCGTTGCGACTGTGTCATTTACTGCGCCAATGTGAAACTAAACTAGTTTTTCTGGATGAATTTCATCACCTTTTCCGTTTTCAAAAAACAACTACTAAATTAAATATTGTGGTATGCGATTGGATTAAATCAATCGTTAATGAAACACAAATTAGCTTCTGCTTGGTTGGTCTATCACAGTTTGTTCCCTTATTAGAAATGGATTCACAGCTAACCCGACGATTTCAATATCACTATCCCTTGCATGCTCTGACACTAGGTTCATCTACATCATACGGCTCGATTTTTCCATTTCTTGCTGAAGTAGAAAATCAAATCAAAACCAGATGTGAAGTCTCTTTTGATCAAAGTCTAAACTCGCCCTTAATAACTACACAACTTTATGCTGCCACTGCTGGCAATCCAGCCTTTATCATGACACTTATCAAAGATAGTGTGCTAATTGCCCTTAAAGATAATCGAGAAATCATTACAACTCATGATTTCAGCAGCGCATGGTTACAGGGAACGACAGCTAAAGTCAGTTTGACCAAAAGTGATCCTTTCAAGATGTCACGTAATATTTTGGCGAGTCAGATGAGGATTGCTCTATGAATTCTTATTCTTTATTAATTAAACCTATCCCCTATCCAGATGAAAGTGCGGCCAGTCTTTTAATTAGAGCAGCCGAGGCCAATGGGTTTTCTAGTGTTTATTCTCTTTGTAAAATTCAGTCAAGCAGTCCTGCCACAACACTCAGTAGTCATGTAACTCATCAAAAGAGATTTAGAAAACTACTTCAGTTACTAGGCTTATCTGATGAATATACATCATTAGCATTTGCACTAAGTGGCTCTACTCAAGCTATGCCAAGAAAATATTCTAAAATTATTTTAAAGCACAGTTTCTTTCGCAAAGATGTTCAGGCTTTTTGCCCTAAATGTTTAAGTGAACAATCTTATTGGAGACGTCATTGGTTACTGCGCCCTTACACTGTGTGTTTGAAACATGGCACACAGTTGTATGATTGCTGTCCAAAATGTAAAAAAGCTCTCAATATTAGTCGGAATAGAATTGATTTTTGTCATGATTGTGGGCAAGACTTACGAATATTACCAGCCAACTCAAAGAATTCTGAAGTAATACAGTGGTTCATGGATACCATATACCATGGTGATCAAAAAATTATTAACCAACTATCCGATTATTGGTTAGCTTTAGAAAAATTCGACTGGAAATCTAATAATATCGATGCCGATCATCAACGCATTCAAATGGCATATGAATACTTAACAAACCCCGAACAATCTAAGAAAACACTTATCCATATCATTAATTCAAGAGTTTCTAAAGCCCATCCTCAAATTCAGGCTGTCTATTTTAAAAAACAAAGTTCAATACTACGTGAATATGCAAATTCTATATTGGCCAATTGCATTCATGTTGCTCAACCAGCAACAAATCATCTAAAACAGTTTTTTTCTTTGGACCAAACAAGGACCATTCTAGATATTTCCTATCCTAGATTGAAAACCTTAATTCAAAAAGAAAAATTAGCCACCTTAAAAAATGCTAAAGGGCTTATATATATTAGTAGTATTGATGTTGAACGGCTCCTGTTAGACGAATCACATAAAGTACCTTTACTATCTCCACGTGTACAAAACGTTCCAAAAGACAATCTTCTCACACTTCCAGAAATTGCAAGCCAATTGCAAATTCATAAGGAAATAGTTCGAGACCTTGGTGTCAAAGGTTGGTTAAAGCTTGATAAAAAGAAAGTAGATGGAAATGTAAAGAATGTAGCACTACCAGAAATCATCGAAGAATTTAGCAAAAAATATATTTCTGTTGGAACCTTAGCTCGCCAGTTGAATGTTAATTCTACAAATCTAGCCGATAAGCTAAAGCATTTTGGCATTGAGCCTGTAGGAGGCCCTCACATTGATGGATTGAGAACAAACCTTTATCAACAAACTGATATTGAATGCATTACCACCGAAATGATCAATGACCTCAAAATTTATGAAACATATACTGGTCGCCCCTCAAAAAAAAGATTAAAAATGGTTCATTATGAATCAGATCCGACTTTATATTTTTCATTAAGACATACAAGTTCGAAATTACATATCAGCCCATCAAAAGTAGCTGTACTTGTTCAAAAGGGTATCTTAAAAAAAGATGAACACTGCCACTCAGTTATTAGAGTAGAAAAAGCTTCTGTATCTATTTTGATAGAAGAGCTCAATCGTCAAGACTTTATTTCTCTAGAGGATGCTGCAAAAAAATTAGGATGTGCCATCAATTGGTTACATATTAATTGGATTAAAACAGGCTACCTAAAACTGCATGATTTTGTGTACTGGAAGTTTGTAAAGACGGACGATATAAACCAAGTAAAAGCTCTTCAAAAAGAATATATGACAGCAATCGAAGCTAGTAAGGTTTTGAGCATGCACCGCACTCACATCATTAATCTCAAAGCTCAAGGAAAAATTGATTCCATATCTTTTGGCGAATCAAATTCCTTAAATTTATATCGAAGAGAAGATGTATTAAAACTACTTAAAAAGCAAAATGATGGCTACAGCTTTACCTAGTATACTTTTTAAATCAATTGTTTAGGAAGATACTAAGATTTTCCTTATCTCATACATCATAAGATAGTACCACTACCTGAAATCCAACTTTTTATAGAAGTTAAGATGGCTTCGCACCCAAGAATTATTTGGGTGTGAATTTAATCTAAACATCTATCAAATGAGACAGTATTAAGTATGAACTCAACGATTAGTATTTGCTTCTCGTTCCTCACGACGCTTTTTTAGGTGTGCAACGACTTGATCATGTGGCACAGCTGGGCGTGGGTCAGTAGATGCCTTTTCTATTTTAGCTCTAAACCATGCGTTATATTCTGCTTCGTGGTCGGAACTATCAAATTCAGACACAATAGGGTCAAAAACGGTGCTCATGTGCTTATCTCATATAAGATTAAAAAACTCTTCCTCTAGCTCAAGAACTGACTGATTAAATCTCATTCTTTTATTTTCACAAGTATTTTGTCTTTCAATAATAGCATCAGATGTAAAAAATGCCTCTTGAATTTGCATTTTATGTTTATCACTTAACTCTACCATATCATCCATACCAAAAGCATAAAATGGATAAATATCAGAGTCTTCCTTATTATAAACCAACCCACTAAGTTTATAAAAATCAATTAATTTAACAAACTCGTCATCAAAGCTACATAATGCAGGAAAGAAATAATCCGCATTTTCACTAAGAGAAAATGTAGATACTTTCTCTAAATATCTAAAATGAAAAATATCCCATGCCATAGCTTTCATCTTTCTAACCAATTCGTCAGAATTCTTTTGAATTTTTCCAAAGAAATTAGATTTATTTGAAAAAATAGCATATGCAAGATTTGCATCACGGACAGACATCAAACCAAGATACTTTTGATTCATCTCAAAGTAGGTGTAGATCTTTGTATAAATTGATTTTTTACTATATTTCCATCGAATAATAGCAATTATTAAAATAATTATATATTGCTCATGAAACATTCTTTCATACTCAACATTAAACTGTTCATTAGTTAACCTAAATATTTCTTGAGACATTTGCTGCTGGGCTATTTGTTGAATCTCAAAATCAGTTTTATTGAATTTTAGTTTATTCTCATTCTTAAATGCCTCAACATCCAAATTTCTAAACATCTCATAAGCAAGCTTAACATCGTAGATTTCATCTAAATTACCACCAGATTTTAAGTTATATGTGTTCTCCGTCAAGTGAGGGATAGGATCAACATTTACATCTGGCTCTATAATAAACCTAAAAAATTCATCCAGATCTCCTGGCAATCTATTATTATTTCTATCAAAAAAATATGAATATAAATAACTTACAGCTTGTGTATCCAAAGATATAGAATAGTCAATTGGAATCTCCTCCTTCTTCCCAGATAATAAGGAATCAACAGTTTTTCCACTTAAAACGAATACATTATTATATTTATATAAACCTCTTATGGCACCTGTCTTTGAAAAATTTTTATCTACTGCAAGACCTGGAATAGCAGCTGAAGATTTGTCAAAACTTAAGATAAAAATATAGTCTTTTAATATACCCTCAAATATTTTGTATAATTCTGCTGCTTCTTTTATTGATGAGGAAAGAGCAATTTCAGCTATAAGTTCTTTTAAGCCTAAATTCATATTAAATTATCTCTAACAAAGATTTTAATAATAAAGCGCATGCGTAATAAAACAAGGCATGGACGACACAAACTGTCGCAAAACCTCAATCCCATTTAAAAAGCAGTAGTGACGAAAACGCATTCGTCACTCAGCGATATCACATGACATATCAGTTTTATTTTTACTGTTTTCAAGGCAATGATAGCTATCATACAAAAGGAAACTATGTCATTGAGGTGTATACCTCTTCCTTAATTTTTTATCCATATGTTCTGAATAACTCCCCTCTTCAAAATGAGATAGTCCATTTATTTTGATTCAATTAAATTTTATTGCTGACATAAATGTATATTTGACTTATCTTTTTTTGTAAGTTACAACAAGATACATCTTTATACTTGAACCAACTAAAACACACTAACTCAAGAATATTAAAGGATAATATCTTGTCTAATATTAATTATGAAAAACAGGCTCAGGACTATTACGGGAAGGCTCCTATCATAATTCTGGGCAGCGGAGCATCGGCAGCACATGGAATGTCTGGTATGGGAGCACTAGCACAGCATTTGACTAAAGAAACTAATGTTTCAGACTTATGCGATGCAGACATGAAATCTTGGGGTATTTTCTGCCAGACACTAACAAATGGCATAGATCTTGAAACAGCACTCCATCAAGTAGATGTATCTAAAGAATTAACATGCAGGATCATAAATTCCACGTGGTCACTCATAAACTCTGAAGATTGCAATATTTTTAAAAGTGGCTTACAGAACATTTCAATGTTCCCGCTCAGTCGCCTACTTAAACACATGTTTAAAACAACTCTAAAAAAAGTAAATATTGTCACGACGAATTATGATCGTCTAGCAGAGTATGCATGCGAACAAAGCAAAATCCATCACTACACTGGTTTTACACACGGCTTTTTCCGCCAACTAACCACTCCCGATGAATTAACCTGCTCACGCAGAGTGAATATCTGGAAGGTACATGGGTCTCTCGACTGGTTTCAGTCTCCATTAGAAGACACCGTTGCAATTTCTGGCGCACAAGAGATTCCTGAGAACTATAGCCCACAAATTGTGACACCAGGTACTCAAAAGTACCAGAAGACACATCTTGAGCCATTCCGCTCTATCATTAATAACGCCGACAAAGCTATCAATGAAGCAGGATCATACTTGTGTATTGGATATGGATTCAATGATGAACATATTCAACCAAAACTTATGGCCAAATGTCAGCGACAGGAAGCACCAGTCACAATCATCACATACGCGCTTTCCGATTCGGCCAAAAAACTTATTATTGATGGCAAAGCAAAAAATTACTTAGCGATAGAGCGTGGGGCGACAGATGACAAATCTGTTGTTTACTCTTCACTAAGCAACTCTTCGTTCACAGTTGATAAAAACATCTGGAGCCTTGAAGGCTACTTATCACTCATCATGTAGAGAGAACATATGGCTATATTTAACTTTAAGGATGAAGAGACCCTCGGGAAAGTTGCCTCAGTTGACACGACGAATGTTATTGTAGATGTAGAGAATATTGCTCATCTAAAACGGCTACAGGTTAACCACCTTGCTGTGCTCCAAAGCAGCAGACCTGGACAGCACCTCATTGGGCTTATTACACAAGTGACTAGAAAGCGTGGTATCGAGAATATTTCCGATGATGGAATAGTAGACCAAAACTCAGAATTGAATCTATGCCGCATTGCTTTAATTGGAACCATGCTGGATCGTGATGGCTCCAAGGACAATGTCTTCCGTCGAACACTGGAAAGTGTTCCAGAAATTGATGCCAACTGCTTTTCGCTTGAAGGTGATAATCTAACCAAATTTATGCGTACGCTCTCTAGTGTTTCGGGGGATGAAAACGCCTTGACTCTTGGTAAATACACTCTAGATGAAAATGCAGTTGCCTACCTTAATGGCAATAAATTTTTCCAGCGCCATGCCTTTATCGGAGGAAGTACAGGTTCTGGGAAGTCATGGACAACTGCCAAAATTATCGAACAGATGGCAAGGCTTTCTACTGCTAATGCCATTGTCTTTGACCTTCATGGCGAATATGCGCCATTAATAGGGACTGGTATTCAACATTTCAAAGTCGCAGGACCATCAGATGTTGAGGCCAAACTTAAAATCTCTGATGATGTACTTTATCTCCCATATTGGCTCCTTTCTTACGAAGCATTAGTTTCCATGTTTGTAGACCGTAGTGATCAAAATGCTCCTAACCAAGCCATGATTATGGCGAGAGAAATTAATCAAGCCAAAAGAAAGTATCTCGAGGAAAATGGTCAACAAGACCTGCTAAAGCATTTTACTGTGGATAGCCCAGTCCCATTTGATCTTAACCTCCTGATGTCGAGACTGAATGAAATAAATATTGAAATGGTGCCTGGTGCGCGTGGTGACAAGCAAGGTGACTTCTTCGGAAAGCTCGCGCGCATGATTTCTAGACTTGAAAACAAAATCTCTGATAGACGTCTCGGCTTCATGTTTAATGGTGGTGAGGATATTCTTGATTTTGCTTGGCTTGAGAAATTTGCTAGTGCTGCACTCGGCAGCACAGATGAAAATGGTAAGGCAGGCATCAAGATCATCAACTTTTCTGAAGTTCCCTCGGATGTTCTTCCCCTGATCGTTTCCCTTGTTGCACGAGTCACATTTTCCGTACAACAATGGACCCCCTCTGAACTTCGTCACCCTATTGCCCTTCTCTGTGATGAAGCCCATCTATATATGCCACAGCGCAATATGGCAGATTCTGCTGATGATATTTCATTGGATATCTTCGAACGCATCGCCAAAGAAGGACGCAAATATGGTGTCAGCTTAGTTGTAATCAGCCAACGTCCATCTGAAGTAAATAAAACACTGTTAAGCCAATGTAGCAACTTCGTTTCCATGCGACTGACTAATGCTGAAGATCAAGGAGTTATCAAACGCCTTCTTCCTGATAGCCTCGGTGGTTTTAGTGATATTCTTCCGACTCTCGACACTGGAGAAGCATTAGTTGTCGGTGATGCCAGTTTGCTGCCAAGTCGAATCAGGATTGATGAACCTCTCAATAAACCAAACAGTGGAACTGTAAATTTCTGGGATGAATGGCAAAATCCCGTCAAAGATAATCGCCTACTGGCTGCTGTCGATAACTGGCGCAAGCAAAGCATACAATAATGAAGGTAAATTCGAGGAGACAAACTTTCCCCTCACATTAACTTAACTTAAGAAAATGACAGCTGTTGTGTCGTTTTTAGCGAAAAATGACAGCTGTTGTGTCGTTGAGAGATGTCATCCAATGTCGTTAAAAATACTAAAGTATTGAATAGTTATATTGGAAAATGACAACTGATGTGTCGTTCAGCGGACCGTCACGCGACACAAGGTTTGTCATGAAAAAACCGCCAGTAGTGGCGGTTTTTCTTTAAAATAAAGGAAATAGAATTAGCTATTTTAATAATAATTAATTTTAACCAATCTTAGTATTGAGCTCTTCTTACAATTAAAAGCGCTTCATTAGGGACCTCTACTTTAATTTTAATTTTAACGTCCTTTCCATTTTGGTCTTTAGTTTTAGTTGTATATTGAATCAATGCGTTTTTACCAACTCCTTTCAGAAGTATTTCACCACCTTCTAACTCAATATACTCACCCTTTTTATCTCCAATTTTTGAATCTGGAAAAAAGTCTTTGAACTCTTTTTTAATAAAGATTAAGCTATTTCTTTCATCTTCTCTTACAGAACCTAAGGCAATATTAATAAAAATATTATTGGATTTCTCCACATAAAAAACATAGACAGAACTTGGAACCAATAAAATATAAAGTAACATCATTGAGAGTTTTATATTTTTTTCATTACTTCTAATTTTATCTAATTGATTATTATTATTCTTTAAATCTTCGATAAATTTATCAATAAAAACTTTCAAAAGAATGCTTAAAAAGAGCATTACTAATATATTTATTGATTTTCCACTGTAAAATATTAATGCGTAAGCAAAACCAAAAATATAAAACAAAAACTTAATAAAATTATTACTTATTTTCTTAAGAATTTTTCTTAAATCTAAATTTAAAAAAATAAGATCTATTAATCCTTTAGATAACCTTTCTCGTAGAGAAAATAAGACTTTGAAAAAATTCCTTACCATTTTTAGAACAAATATTAAAATACCCCCAAGTGCATAATTTGAGCTTAAAAAAAATGCATAGATTAATAAAAATTTTATTGTAATTAAGAAAAATAAAAGACCATCCCCTAATGATAGATCCGTAGGAAAGTAATCAATATGCCAAAAATACAAAAGAATAAAAAATATACCAATACCAATGATAAATTTGGCAATGAATCCGCTATTATCAACAAGCATTTTAATTTTTTGAATTAAAAAGAAAGTAAATTTCATTGATCACCCATTTTATGATTTTTCATTTCAAATCAATTTTTATTAAATTAATCATTCATGTTAAGATTATGGCAAATCTATTCACTACAGCACAATATTAATTAAATTTTGATCATGATTCCTAGAAGCCTGTGGTATCAGTTACATGATACTCAAAAAAAAATTAATCAACATGAAATACCTGAAATAACTAATCCATTAGTTATTGTAGGTGAGGCAGGAATGGGAAAATCTAGCCTTTTAGAATGGCTAGGAAATTTAGAAAATTATGCTTACTGCACCGCTGGTCAACTACTAAATCGAGTAAATCCAAGTCTTCTTCTCGGCAGCAATAATGTATTAGTTATTGATGCACTTGATGAAGTAAGTTCCAAAAATGATGGAGACAGTGTAGATAGAGTATTACAAAAACTTGAGGTTTTAGGATATCCAAAATTTATTCTAGCCTGTCGTGTAGCAGATTGGAGAAGTGCAACTAGTTTAAGAGCTATACAAGAACAATACTCGGAAATCCCCTTAGAACTTCATTTAGAGCCTTTTACTCAAAAAGATATGATTAAATTCCTAGAATTTAATTTTAGTAAAGAAAGAGCGAAGGAAATCATTGATCATTTTATAGATCGAGGGCTCAAAGAATTATTAGGTAATCCTCAGACACTTAGCTTCATTGCGGCTGTTGCAAAAAAAGGAAACCTACCTGAATCTATTACTCAATTATTTGAACAAGCTATTGAGCTATTAATAATAGAACATTCAGAATTTAAAGCCGAGGGACAACTACCAAGTGCAATTGCACTTGATGCCGCAGGAGCAGTATTTGCAAGTCTAATTTTAACTGGTAATGAAGCAATTTCTCGAAAAACAATTGCAAATATAATTGATGGTGAATTACCTATAAGCGAGATTAAATTACTCCCTGATACTGAGAAAATTGAATTTATACTAGGCTCACGTCTTTTTCGATCCAACGGAATAGAGCGTTTCAGCTACCTTCACCGTCGAATTGGAGAATTCTTAGGTGCAAAATGGCTATTAAAACAAGCAAATACAGACCGAAAACGTAAGCGTCTTTTATCCTTATTTCATAGTTATGAATTTGTTCCTACTAACTTACGCGGTTTACATTCATGGTTAATGAATGATTCTGCTCTAGCTTCAGCTATCATTAAAAAAGATCCGATTGGTATCCTTGAGTATGGCGATGTAGATAGCTTAACAATGGATCAAGCCAAAATTTTACTAGACAGTATTTATCGTTTAGCTGAAAACAACCCTCGATTTTATAATTTTCACAATAAAGACACCTACTACATTCGAGCATTTGCAACACCAACATTACTAACACTAATCCAAAAGATTCTAAATCAAACCGATATACCCTTTAGCTTTCGAGTTTTTTTAGTTGATGTTATTAAAGGAAATCAACTGCCAAAAGATTTTATTGAAATACTTAAACGACTTGTTAATGATCCGAATATAGAATTTGCAATTCGTAAATCTGCTGGTGAAGCTTTGGCTATTCAGAAGCAAGTTATCGATTGGTGTAAGATTTATTTTCATCTTTCTAAGTTAGGAGATGATTCATCAGTCAGACTGGCAATAGAACTATTAGAAGATACTGGTTACAATAAAGCTAATGATGAGTTAATAGCTAGTCTAGCGATATCCCACTTGGAAATGAGTGATCATATCGTTGGACCATTATGGTTCTTACAAGAAAATTTACCTAAAGAGCAAATTGAAAATGTCCTAAACTTTTTTGTTTCTCGAATCGAAAGGATGGCTATTTCTAGTGATTCAGAAATTAAGAATGAAGCTAAAAATTTTGCATGTCACTTGATTTTACGTTTTTTAGAAAATTATGATATTTCCGCAGAAAAACTTTTGAATTGGCTTGAGCCGTTCCACAATACATTTGGATATCATGATGAATATATTAATAAACTTGCAAAATACTTTAGAAAAAATCACGATTTAAGACATGCTATTCAATATCTTGTTTTACTCAAACGACCAAGTGAAAATAATATTAGACTAAAGGCTCTTTTACTACACAGATGTTCGCATGGTCTTTCTGTTACGCCCGAAGACATAATCCAATTACTTGAGAGATTATATCTAGAGAATCAAAACGATCTTCGATGGAAAGAACTTGTTCAATTAGCTTACCACGACGGTAAAACTGGACAAGATGTGCGAGAAACAGCAACCCCATTCACTAATAAGGATCAAAATGCTAAGAATTGGCTTAACCAAATTGCAACCAGACAGCTAGCAGATTGGGAGATTCATGATCTTAAGCGGAAAGAACAAATAGAAGGAAAAAAATCAGTATCACGGTTAGAACAAAGATCATTCTATCTTCAAAACATTGAACGATTGCGCCATGGTGAGTATGGAGTGATACTCCAACCTGCAAAAGTATACCTACAACTTTTTTCAGATATCAGTAAAGAAACTCCAGCCCATCAGCGTATTTCTGATTGGATAGGAGTTGATATATCAGAAGTGTGCCTGGAAGGTTTCGATGCTTTTCTAATGCAAACTCCACCAAAAGTTACTGCACAAGATATAGCTAATATTTTACCTCAAGGAAAGTTTTATGAGGCTAGCCATATTTTAATTGTTGCTATAGCAGAACGTATTAGAAAAGAAAAAGGCTTAGCTGATCTTCCCAATGAAAGATTATTGGCTGGATATTACTCACTACTACATATTCGTCACGATACACACGCAGGTATACCAAGTATTTTTGAAATTATTGAAAATGAAATTAAACATAGAGAAATTTTTGTAGAAGGATTAAAAACTTTTTATGAACCTCAGTTTTCAGCTAGATCCGAGCATATAGATGGGTTATCCCGTTTAATGAGGATGAGCGAGAACAATGCTATTGCAACTGATCTAGCCAAACAGTGGCTAAAAAAATATCCAGATATGCCTGTAAACATAGAAACTGAACTTTTAGATTGCTTAATTCAAACAAGACAATTTGATGCTATACGTGAACTAACTCGAACTCAGAAAATAATAACAAATGATGAACAACAACTAAATTGGATAGCAATCAACCTTATCGTTGATTTCGACAAAACAGTAAAAAGATTGGAATCCCTGCCTATTGATCCAAACTTAATATGGAAACTTAGAGATCGTCTTGATGGTAGATATAGAGAGCATAAATCTCACGCAATATTAGATATAGATCTATTTTTTTGGATTATTTCAACTTTTAGAAAACTCTATCCTAATGTAAGTCACCCTAATGGTGTGTCAGGTGGAGATAGAAATGCATGGGATGCTTCTGAATTTATTATCAGCATTATTCAACAATTAGCCAAAAACCATAGTGATCAAGCCTGTGATACACTTCAAAAACTTAAAGATTCATCTACCGATGACTACACAGATTTAATCAAAACAGTGCTATTTGAACAAAAGCAAATGCGAGCTGAAAGCTTCTACTCTGTTCCCACTCTTCAATCAATTAAAGCAATTACGGATGATCAACATCCTCAAACAATTATTGATTTACAAGCATTTGTATTAGATGAATTGAATATTGTTCAGGCAAAAATCAAGAGTGACGATGCTGAATCTTGGCGTGGTTTTTTCAATGATCAAGGTAAGCCTTTTGATGAGGAACGATGTCGTGACCATTTAATTGGTTTGCTTCGTCAAGGTGACAATATAATCATATATGAACCTGAAGCACATGTAGCAGATGATAAAGAAGTTGATATCACTTGCTCTGTAGGTAAACTCCGTCTACCAATTGAAATAAAAGGTCAGTGGCATCGTGACCTTTGGACTGGAGCTGACCAACAACTTGATAAATTATATACCACTGATTGGAGAGCCGAAGGTAGGGGTATTTATTTAGTGCTTTGGTTTGGTAAGAGATCTGATAATAAAAAGCTAAAAACATTAGGTCGAGGAAAACCAGTTCCTAATACTCCTACAGAATTACAAGAAATGTTGATTGCAAATAATCGATCAGCTCAGGAAGGTAAAATCAAGATAGTTATTATAGATTGCAATAGAATCATATTTTGAAAGCATATTCTTTAAAATTTGACACAAGTTATATCGTATAAATATTATTTTTTAACATTTTTTATTCTTTATTATTCTGTCCAAAATATTTTTTTAAATGTTGTTGTCTCAATTGATTTAATGAAATTAATCGTTGTTCCAACTCTTTTAAACTTTGCATTTCATAAATTTCTGAAGCATCAATATTTTTACTTTCCATATTTGGATAAAGTACAGAAAAACTCATACAATTTAACAACTCACCTGTTTCTCTATTTTCACTTTGATAATCCATCATATATTTTTCTAGTTCTGCTGAATTTTTCCAAATATCAGCGCGACAAGTATCCCAGTAGTAGACTGTTTTTAACTTAGCCTGCTCTTTGGTTAAAAAATAAGAATCAGGGTCATTTGTTTTAGGATAAAGTTTCGGATCGAATATTATTTGTTTAGCTTGATTATTGGTATCGATATACCAAGACCAATTAACCTCTTTGTCATAGTCATGCCCACCTCCACCAAAATAAGGCATATTAATTCGTTGTCCTTCTTTTGTGATTGTAATCCAATAAACATTGCGTTTATCGTAGTTCATTCCTCTTGTTAAGACATCACTTTTTGAGGCTTTTACTTTAATTAAGCCACTTTCAGGAACGGTTAGAGAGACACCTAAAGAGTCAGTTTTTAACTCTTGCCCATCATCTTGATCAAATACAACAAACACAGGACCAATGAAGTTTTCAGGGATTAAAAAGACAATAGGCGGTTTCATAGAATCTCTTCCAAAGTTAATCAACTTGGCGATGACGACCAAGCCAACAAAAAGACAAATAATTAATATAATTATCTTTTTTCTATTTAAATTAAATTTTCTAATCACTCTTCTTTCCATTGATGATTGATATCATCATCGCCTGAATATTTAAGTTCCAATTTTTCAGCTTCAGTTCCAGTTTGAACAAATTGAGTTTGTTGTTCTTCATCTAGATTAGCATTGAACTGATAACTATGTTTTGAATTAAATAGTTTAAAAGGTAAGTTTTTAATCTGTTTGTCACTGATTAAGTTAAATATCTAATATTACTTGCTTTTAATCCCTACCAACTTCCTAGTATCGGGCAACTTGCCTTTGTCATCAAACTTGGTTGGATAACGGTATCCTTCATGAATATACAGCTTATGGACTGCACCTCTTGAAAATATCCAAAAGAAGTAAAACTACTCCAAATTTATCCAACCTTTGATTTGTGACTCTTTTTCTTCTTTCCAAACTCTTTTTGAAAAAACTCCCCCAAAATCAACATCCATATTCCAAAAAGTTAATTTAAGTGCTAATCCTTGATCAAAGTGAATATAACCTTCTTTAGTTCGATTGGAATTTATTTCACCATTGGTAAAAGTCGTCGTAATTTTATTGTAGGGTATTAAATAACGAAAATTTCTTTCACTATTTGATTTTAATATAAAGTAATATTTTGCTAATTCTTCAGGTGAAAAATCTTTTTTAATTAGATATTCAGACTGTAATGCTAATCTAGTCCAACATGACTTTTCATGACATTGTGCACCTAAACGGACTTCATACCATATTTTATTTTCATTAAAAGGTTCTTCAAGATTAGCAATATCCCCCCAATGTGATGGATTAGAAAAAGTTACATCAAAAGGACCTACATTTTTTAAAGTTAGAATTACTTCTAAGCCTTCTTTTCTTGGAATAATATTGGTTGTTCCATAAAAATCAGCGAATTTCTTTTTTTCTTTTGAATATCCTAATCTATCTAAATCCTCAATAAAATCACTGATCTTTTGGCTAAAATTAGCTTGATTTTTTTTACCATATTTAAGGTATTCATTTATATTCCATTTATTATAGATTTCAAACCCTTGAATAGTTGCATATTTTTTTTGAGGTGTATCATAATCTAATACATAATAAAAGTCTTTTTCTTTCTTGCTGGTTGCCAGTATTTTGTCAATTTTTGGAATTCTCAATATTTTATTAACCTCATACATTGTTTTTTTTAAATCTGCTGTTAATGGAACTTTAAATACACCAAAGTCATCGCTTTTAATTGAAAATATATCACTTAAGCGTCCAGTGACAATATAGTCATCATTACTGACAACAATCTCATGTTTCCATGTTTGCATCGGGATACCAAAACTGTGATTAACTTGAACATAGCGATGTTTAATTTTAAAATTTTCAGCGTAATTCATTGTGGTTATTCCAAATAATAAAAAACAAAACGTAATTTTTTTTATTAATTTACTAATTTTTTGATTGTCCATCTCACACCCGTCTTTTTCTCAAAATACTGTCGAAATTGTTCATAATAATAGGGAGGAATGACTGGCATTGTTCCAGGTACTGCTGAAGACATGAGTTGACCATCTACTTGACGTTTCCAATCATCTTTTGGTTCAAGGAAATGTATATCTACAGCTTGAGTGTCAGCATGAATATACATCTTATGGACTGCGCCCCCTCCCTCAAAATACTCATCAGGAAAACCAAACAAGTGTGCAGTTTCATGTAGAAATACGGCGGTAGAATCTTGGGTGCGTTCTTCTTGAACTAATATAGATGGTGAAGAAATCACATTTCCATTGATAACTTTAGTTTCTCCATGTTTAGTAAACTTTTCATTTTTTAACTCAACTTCCCCCCAATTACTCTCATCTGCACGAGAAGCTGAAGGATACAGGTTGATATAATGAGCGATTGAGTTTTGCGGTTCACTTGCCTGCTGTACTTGCATAGTAACTTTCATAATGATTGGAACAACACAAGTACACCCACCTTCAATGTTACAATCCGTTGGTGTTAGGTAATAACCAGCATAATTCAGTAATTCATTCACTTTATCTTGTCTATCTTGAATCAATTGCATGGTTTCTTGGGTAATTTCTCTATCTTGTATTTGATAGGGTTTTTGTGTAGATTTTTGATTTTCGTAAGGGTATTCTTTACCATTGTCTGAATTTATCACTTTTTTCAGTATAAAAATAAGTTTACGAGAAAAAATGAGGACATTTTTCTTAGAATCAAATTCAATATCAATATTTTTAGATCTCTCTCCATAATTATAAAAAGGGACAACTTTTTGTTTGCCATCTTGTTCAACAATTTTAAGTTTATCCGTATAGCTTTCTTCAGGGTCATACTCAACAACACCCTCATAAGAACCATCAGCTTTGGTTCGATAATAACTCCCTGATAAACTTTCAAAACGCTTTTGTCGTTCGTTAAATGCTGGAATTTTGGTGCAAGTATGCCCTTGAATTTTTGAAAAATCTGGAGGTTGAACTTTTGGAAGTTTATTGATTGCAGGGGTATTTATATCTTCGCCCTTTGAGTTTGGATAGGGTGCATGATCTATAGTCATTATTATATTTTCTCCATTAATCACTATTTTTATCTTTTTGAGTATTATTATTCCCATAACAACCTTTTAAAGGGCAGGTATTATTAAAAGAACCAAATGGTAAAATTGGTAGAGAAACTGAAACTTTCTCACCACTCAAAAAATTCTGCTGTCCAGATTTCACTTCAAACAAACCTGGTGTTGTTGTAAGCACACCTTTACCACTCACCTCAAGCATAGAAGTATCAGATAGAATTACTATTTTCTTCTTGGCAATAAATTCGATGCGATCTTCAGTAGAAATGATTTGAACGCCTTTACGTGCAATCAAATCTGCACCATCATTCTGAGCTTGTATTTCAACTTTGCCTTTGCCAGCATATAACCTTGCACCTTCCTGCGCTGCAAATAGACTAATCTTGTTTTGCGCATGTGCTACTACGCTCTTTTGCGTACTGAGGTTGATACTATCGCTCGCACTATGGCTAATTTGTCCATCTGCCGAGAGATGGATATCTTGATTACTGCTAAGTGCAATTGAGTTTGGTGACGCCAATATCATAAGTGCTTGTTTAAATGCATCGGCTTGGCTTTTGGTTTGTGCTGTATCATCTTTTTCCAAAGCTGCAACAAAAGACTTTAAATGTTCCAAATTGTCTAAAGGATCAGTTTGTTGATGTTTGGCAACTTCACTTAAAGCTTTGGAATTGTTGAGACTCGATTCAAGTTGTGATTGCGTTTCAGAGACATCAAGATGATTGCCTGACGCTGAATCTTGAGCATGAGTACTCAGCAATAAGCCTTGTCCTGCACGTACCGCACCCCATTGATCCGTTCTTAACTCAAAGCCTTCACCCCGCCCTTCACTCGCCTCTGTTTCTTTCGGATGGCTGAGGTTGCCAAGATTGAGTTGAGTTGCGCCATGACTGCTGTGTAACTGACTGCTGATCTGGTTGGTGGTATCATCAAATCTCAGTTGGTTATAGCCACTACCCTGATATTCCTTGCTTTTAATCCCTGCCAACTTCTTGGTATCCGGTAACTTGCCTTTGTCATCAAACTTGCTCGGGCTTCGATGCGCTTCATGGATTCGCCCCACCACAAAAGGTCTGTCAATATCCCCCGCAAAGAAGTCAACCACAACCAACTCTCCAATACGCGGTAAGAAGCGTGCTCCATAGCCTTCACCTGCCCACGGCGTGAGTACATCGACCCAAGCCGAGTCGGTATCATTGTCGTTCGCGCCTGCACCACCATCGTGACTGTGGTCTTCATTGCGGTTAAAGAGGAAGCGAACTTTGATACGTCCCCATTCATCCACATGGATTTCGTCTCCACTTGGACCCACCACTCTCGCTCGCATTGGATGGGCTGCGGGTCTTTGGGTTAAGGGATTATATTCAGGAACAACCGTAATATTACGTCGTTGTAGCACCAACTGATTCGCTTGGCGTTCTTCGTTGTTGTTTGTGGTGAGATGGGCGAGTTGCCATTGGCTTTGTCGGATGAGTGCTTCAACTTGATGGTTCAAGTCTTTCGGTAAGTTATTTTGGTGATAAAAGGTTTTGGAGATGATCAGAAATTGCCGATCAGCAGAATCTTTTTGATCGATTTGAGGATGTCCTTTTAGCTCAAAGTGATAACCCACCTGTGCATCTCGTACCGTCGATATTGCGGTGAATTGTTTGGCTTGGGCATCGTAGTAGTTGCTGAGGTTTTGGTTAAAGCGTTCGATCTGACTGTTGCCGGATGGTGTTACTCCATCTTCTCCATTTAAGTCTTGAGTCCATGCAGGGCTAAAGTGCCATACTTGTTCTAAACCTAAACTGGCATTGTCATAGTTCTCACTCTGCTTGTATTTGCTTTGTACATTGCCTGCACCTTCTTCTGTTTCAAGAATATCGGCTTGCCAACGTTGAATATGTACAGACGTCGGTTGAAGTGAACGTTGTCCTGTAAAATTGATAATCGAATCGCTTGTCTCTACAGATGAACTTCGATGAAAACGGATCGTGCGTCGTTCTAAACTTTTGTATTGAGTATTGTCATCAATCAATCGAAGCTTTTGAGGCTGGATGGGTTCATTAAAATGAGACACTTTAAGCTGTGCTTCATCAATTAAACTCGTCACGCCTTCCGAGGCTAGAAGCCTTTGAATAAGGTCTATATCTCTTTCATTATTCTGCATAATGAATGGTCTGACATCGTAGTCTTTGGTTAGACCACTTTTATCCAAAGTTAAACTTGAAGCAAACAGTGGAGATCTGTCTCGCCATTCATTAAATATAACTTCGACTACCTGTAAAGCAGACATATTCATAAATACGCGTGAGTTTCTACGCTGTTTCCATAGTGCGGTTGGGGCTTCTACTGTTAAGCGATAAATCGTCAAAGCACCATCAGAGGCACCCACCTCTGCTTTGGTGACAATTCCTGAAATACGATTGAGTTCGGA
Source organism: Acinetobacter sp. Tol 5 (assembly GCF_019702905.1). NCBI lineage: Bacteria > Pseudomonadati > Pseudomonadota > Gammaproteobacteria > Moraxellales > Moraxellaceae > Acinetobacter > Acinetobacter sp. Tol 5. Next base: position 3,747,929 of record NZ_AP024708.1, read on the forward strand.
GCGATCATTGACCACATCAATGGCTACACGACAGCCAATAAAGCGTTTTAATGCAATATCATTCAGCGTAGATAGACAAATCAGTTGTAAGTTCACCCCATCATTGATGGCATGTGTCCCATGAATACATTGCAAGAATACATGGTCATTGAGAGTATGATTACTGAACTGGGCATGTAGTGCACGCTTTTGTGTTGTTAATCCCAATTTTTCTAATAAAAAGTAAATATTATTTAACATAGTTTTTAATATTTGTTAAAAATATTAATCAGTATACATACGATTCTGTCTAGTCTCATATGATTTATTTAAATATGTCCTTATGAGTTTTTATAAATTTATAGTTCGTTTATGTGATAGATAAGTCTTTATTGAGGGCTCTAATATTGATAGAGCTAAGCTAAGATCACTGAATACGATAGAATATAAAACCTTAAAAAATATAGCTAAATTGCCCGATTGTTCATACAAATATTTTGATTTCAAGCATGTACACTCAATCAACTTTATGCTTTTTATATGAATTTTTAAAAAGTTTTGCTGAAACAGTTTTTTGTATTTTTGATTTACAGTTAGTCTTGCTATCGTGAGGCGACATGAGTGTCACCATGTTGAGCGGGAGAATATAAGCAAAAACAAAGCACTGCTTTGTTTGCAGCGCAAGAAAGCGACTAAATAAAAATTAGTTGAGCAAAGTGAAACACCACCTACACAAAACGATTTAAACTTTAGATGAAAGGTTTGGCAATGCAGGCATTAGCTCATTCAAAAATGCATTTATCACATTGATTTTACAATATAATTTTTTCAACAGAGTGGCGATAGATTTAAATTAAATTCACAATTAAAAAAAGACATCCATAACCTATAAAAAAACCGAGTTGGTTATACAACTCGGTTTTAAATAAAAGATCATCAATTTATTTGACGCTAAAAGGATATTGCCTATTAAAGACCAGTTAGTAGCGCAATTGCGGCATATTCCATGACTTTTTCAGCAATGATCAATGCCAAGATAGCCAAAATAGGAGAAAGATCAATCATCCCCATATTCGGCATAATTCGACGGAACGGCGCCAATAATGGCTCAGCCAACTCTTGAATCACTTCAATATAAGGCGATCTTGATTGAGTAAACATCACCACCCAACTCAAAATAATCGTCGCAAAAATTAAATAACGACAAAAGCGAATCAAGTCCTGAATCATGGTCACAAAAGTGAGAATAATTAGGTGTACAGGACTATTTGGCATTGCACCTTGCAAATACATCATGCCAAAGATTTTGAGTAGATATAACACCACCACTAAAACCAAAGCAGCAGTATTGACACGCCCTTTCGCCATCGTCGGAAAAATTCGGCTAAATAGATCTACAATCTTGGTTGCTTTGACTGTCGACATCACCACAGGGTTGTATGGACTGACCATCGCCAATTGCATTAAAAAACGAAAGAATACGAGCAAAATCGCTACGTTAATAATAATGCCAAAAATTTGCGCAGAATTTGCACCCATACTTGAACGTTCCTAAAATCAAAAATTATTTAATACTGTCGCTTAATTCTTGAGCCAATTCCTGACTACGCTTTTGCGCAGCAGCCAAAGCTGTTTGAATATTTTGAGAGATTTGAGCGCGATCAAATACTTCTAAAGCCGCTTGAGTTGTCCCATTAGGGGAAGTTACATTTTTACGTAAATCAGATGGAGCGCTTGAACTGGTAATTGCCATTTGTGCTGCGCCCAATGCGGTTTGCAAAGTCAATGCCGTTGCCACCTTTTCATCCAACCCCATATTTTTACCAGCACGAATCATACTTTCCATCATGTAAAAGAAATATGCAGGACCTGAACCCGAAACTGCGGTTACAGCATCAATCTGTGCCTCTGAATTTACCCAAAGGGTTAAACCAGTTGCCGCAAGAACCTGCGTGGTCAATTCACGGTCTTTTGCACTCACTTCTGGATTGGCATAGATGCCATGTGCACCAGTTTGAACCAATGCAGGAGTATTCGGCATTACACGGACAATTCGCTCACTGCCCGTCAAATCTGAAATCGTTTTAATTTCAGCACCTGCAACAATAGAGATCAGCAATTTATCATCAAGTAAACCTTTCAAGGGCTTAAGCACGCTCCCTAAAACTTGAGGTTTTACTGCAAATACGACAATATCTGCATGTTTAATCGCTTCCATATTGTCTTCAGTAACATGGACATCTTTTTCTTGTAACAACAGTCGAATTTTTTCAAAGGGATCAGAAACTGTAATACGTGTAGCAGGTAAGCCACGACTCAATAAGCCACCAATTAGGGCTTGAGCCATATTCCCACCACCAATGAAAGTAATATTACAATTTAAAGCTGCACTCATGAATCACACTCGACCTTAGTTTTTATCTCAGAGATTAAATTTGGTTGCCAACCACCGATTTCACAGTATTCAGACTGTGCCAACCAAAAACCATTTGGTGTAAACACCCCAAGCATAACATTATCTACACTTAATATTTGAATTGTATGACGCATCCAAGGAAAAATATGTGCTTCTTGAATCGCCTTTTTTAAAGGCCAAGCGCCTATTCTGCCATAAAGATGAATTTTTTCACCACCTAAACGTGGTTTCAATGTCAGCTTCTGATTAAATAATGCAAAAGACAGACCTATTTTAGAGTGTTCAATTTGAAATACACCAGATGTGAATTGTAGTTGCTGATGAAGTTGAAATTGATATGTTTGCTCGGGAACTTGCTGTTTCGATTGAGCTGCTAAATAGTGTTGCTGTTCAACGCGATATAAATGATTTTGGTAACGCAAGTAATAGAAATGATTCCAATGTAATGCTGCTTGTGAATCTGTTTTAGAGTCAATCACTTCATCCTGTAGGCGCTGCACCATTTCAAAAGCAGGTCGATAGGTGTCCCGTCCCTTCATCCATGTAGATAGAAGTTGGCGCTGTCTTGCCAATGACAATTGCTTGAGTTTTGTTAAATCAAGCTTTTCTTCATTTCCACAGAAATCAAGATCTTGTTGTAGCACTTCATTGAGAATTTCATTGGCATCTTGCATCAAATAACTGGTGCGCGCCAACGCTTGTTGCATTTTGGGGTAACGGCTTTGCAAAATATGCCAAAGTTCATGTCTACACCACGCACGATCATACTGGGTATCTAGATTAGTCGGATCATTGACATAGGCAATCTGTAACTGTTGCACCCATTGGCAAATCTGCTCACGTGAGATATCCAACAAGGGTCGCCAAATGGTCAGTTGTTCGCGCTGATCTTTTGATTTCATCGCAGACAATCCAGCAACACCTGCACCTGATAATAGGCGTAAAATCAGGGTTTCAGCTTGATCTTGTTGATGATGGGCGAGCACCAATACTTCGTCGGTTTTTATATGTTGAAGGTAAGCATCGTAACGGGCTTGGCGTGCTTGATTTTCAAGATTGCCTTCTGCAACTTGAACATTTTGAATAATATAAGGAATCTGTAAGATGGTACATTGTTGAGCAACAAAATCAGCCCATTCATCACTGGCTGTTTGTAGCTGATGATTAACGTATATTGCACGAACGTGATGAGGGAAAAACTGCACCATCAAATGCAGCAATAACATGGAATCCATGCCACCACTGCATCCGATGAGGAAGTGCGTATTTTCAGCAAATTGAGCGTGTTGTTTTAAGAAGCGAGACCTAAATTGTCGCTGCCAAACTTCATTAAACGTTGATAACGTGCTTCGCATCGATCTTCCGCAGTCATAGGCTGTAATTCATCAAGCGCTTGTTTTAACACATCTTTGAGTTTTTCCATAACCTCAAATGGTTGCAAATGTGCTCCCTCGCCTTCATCGACAACATATTCAACTACACCTAACTCTTTGAGTTTGTCTGCCGTAAGTGCAAGTGCCTCACTGGCTTGTTCCGCTTTGTCCGCTGTTTTCCATAAAATAGAAGCGCAGCCTTCTGGTGAAATCACTGAATAAATACTATGAGAAAGCATAACCACACGATCTGCCACACCAATTCCCAAAGCCCCACCAGAACCGCCTTCACCTAAAACTGTTGCAATAACAGGAACTTTTAAGCTTGAAAGTTGAGCAAGACTGGTTGCAATCGCTTCTGCTTGACCACGTTCTTCAGCACCAATGCCTGGGTATGCCCCCATCGTATCAATAAATGTGAATACTGGAAGATTAAAACGTTCTGCCATATCCAGCAAACGCTGTGACTTACGATAGCCTTCTGGGTTACACATCCCAAAGTTATGCTGTAATTTTTCACGGGTACTACGACCACGATGCTGACCAACGACCATGACAGGCTGACCATTAAAACGCGCCAATCCGCCAACCATTGCACCATCATCACCATAAAGACGATCGCCATGTAAGGTATCGAATTCAGTAAAAATTTCGCCTACATAATCCAAAAATTGCGGGCGTTCAGGATGACGTGCAATTTGAACCGTTTTCCAAGCTTTAGATTGAGCAGCTTTATTTTTCATAAGTCGAGTATTATCCCTAATTCACCGATGCCTCACACATCGGAAGTTCAGGATCAAGTGCTATTGAATGGTTTATACAATTCATTCAATCAACACAAGACCTTTAGTTAATCGATAAACTGTTCCGACTGAATATTCAATTCAATGTCCCAATGCTTAAATTGCACTTGCTCATCATGCAAATCTGCAACCAGTAAAGGCCATTGCTTGGCATCGCCAGAAACGCTGAGTTGCCATTGTTGCGCATTATCCACTGTCAATTCAATGGCAGGAAGCATCTCATCACTGCGACTGTGATTGAGTAAAACAGCGAGACGGAGGAGCAAACATAGGTGTAGTAGCTTGTTTCCACCTACTTTTAGCACATCAAGTTTGGCATCGGTACGTAATTTACGACGATGGTGAGCGACCAAATGTGACAAATGATTCTGATCAATTTGTGAGAAACCAGGAATGTCGGAATGCTGTAAGAGATAAGCACTGTGTTTTTGATAACCACTATGACTAATCGCCAAACCAATTTCATGTAAATAAGCTGCGCGACGCAATAGATCACTATCATCACTATTTAAATGTAAGGTATTTGCTACACCATTAAAGAGATGTTGTGCTGTTTCAACCACACGTTCAGCTTGTTTGGCATCTGCACCATAACGCCCCACCATCGCTTGCACACTACGGTCTCGAATATCTTCATGTTGAAAACGCCCAAGCAAGTCATACATGACGCCTTCTCGTAATGCACCATCAGAGTAAACCAGCTTATCGATATTCAGTACTTCAAAAACAGCATAGAGAATCGCAATACCCGCAGGTAAAACAGCACGACGATCTTCTTTTAATCCATCAAACTCCATATCGGAGATATGTTTAAATTTTAAAAGTTTGTCTTTTAATTTTTCTAAACCTTCTCGAGTTAAATTCTCTTGTTCATCACTCCATCCCATATTGACAGCAATTTGACGACACGCTTTGATTGTTCCACTCGAACCCACCACAGTGTCCCATCCAGCTGCCTTATATGTATTGGCAATAGAAGATAGTTCTTTACGTGCAGCAACGACTGCTTTTTCAAAAGCTTTACTGTTGATATCACCTTCAGGGAAATAGGCTTTTGTGAATGCCACACACCCCATTTGTAAAGATTCAGTATGAATTGGCTCAAATTCTTCACCAATAATTAATTCTGTAGAACCACCACCAATATCAATCACCAGACGGCGCCCACTATTGACCATGGTATGAGAAACGCCTAAATAAATTAAACGTGCTTCCTCTCGTCCTGCAATGATTTCAATCGGTTTAGGTAGGATTTCAGCTGCTTTTTGAATGAATTCATGCCCATTTTTTGCTTGACGCAAAGCGTTCGTCGCAACAATACGTAAACGATTCGGTTGCACTGAACTCAGTCTACCTACAAAACGTGCCAAACAGGCTAAACCACGTTGTTGCGCTGCTTCAGTTAAGTTTTTATTCTCGTCCAATCCAGCAGCAAGCTGAACTTTTTCTGACATCGAAGCAACTTTTTTAACTTCACCATGATCCACTCGAGCAATTGCTAAATGGAAACTATTCGACCCCATATCGATGGCAGCAAGTAATTCTTCATCAATCAAAAAATCAGACATTATTTATACAAACTCATACTGAATTGTTGCTTAGATTAATTCACATGCACGCTTTTTAAAAGCCATTTATTTAGACAATTTGATGAGTCATTATTTTTTCAGCATATATGACAATTATATGACAATTAGATTGAGTTTTCTAAGGAACCGATTGTAAATATCGTGAGCATCAATTGGACATTCTCACAAATAAGAATGAAAATTTAAACATTCCCCTACATTGTTAAAGATGTCTATGTAATACTTAGCTTCATAGATTGATTCATCTTTAAAATATTTTTGGAGCAAAATCCATGTCTGGCAATATCGTAAACACAACTGATGACAACTTCGCAGCAGACGTTCTTGAATCTGATATTCCTGTAATTGTAGATTTCTGGGCAGGTTGGTGTGCACCATGTAAAGCGATTGCACCTGTTCTTGAAGTACTTTCTACAGAATTTGAAGGCAAAGTAAAGATTGTTAAAGTGGATGTGACGGCATGCGAAGCAACTGCGGTTAACTATAATATCCGTAACATTCCAGCATTATTGATGTTTAAAAATGGTGAAGTGGTTGCTCAACAAATCGGTGCGGTGCCAAAATCTAAACTGACTGCTTTCATCGAAGAAAATATTTAATTTGCTGAATTTATAGATTATTTGTATAAATCTGCAAAAACAAAAAATACGCTTGATTTTCTGGCGTATTTTTTTTCGACTATAATTTGACAAACTTGTTGATCTCACTTATATTTCATGCTCAAGGAACATAAGGATTCTCTGCCTGTTTCTTAAAGGACAACACATAAGATCGCCGTTCGGCAACAGAAATTGTTTTACATATTTCTCCTCGAAAGAACTACATAGACTCTGAGTTTGTTTTTGTGTCTATACAACATCAACTCACCTATTGCACTGTTGGCGACTTTTGCTTCTTTTCTCTTTATCTGTGTTCCACACATCCTTATTCAATCTGACCATTTATGAATTTAACTGAACTCAAGAAAAAACCGATTGGCGAACTCATTAAAATTGCTGAGTTTATGGGCCTTGAAGGAATGGCTCGTAACCGTAAGCAAGACATCATTTTTGCCATCCTAAAGCGCCATGCAATGAATGGTGAAGAAATCTTTGGTGATGGTGTTCTTGAAATTTTGTCTGATGGTTTCGGCTTTCTACGCTCGGCTGCAGGTTCTTATCTTGCAGGTCCTGATGACATTTATGTTAGCCCATCACAAATCCGTCGTTTCAACCTACGCACAGGTGATACGATTACGGGAACGATTCGCCCACCCAAAGAAGGTGAACGTTACTTTGCATTATTAAAAGTTAATCAAATTAACTATGACACACCTGAAAATTCACGTAATAAAATCTTATTCGAAAACCTAACCCCATTGTTTCCAACTGAGCAATTGGTAATGGAACTAGGAAATGGTTCAACGGAAGATTTAACAGCACGTGTTGTTGACTTGGTTGCTCCTATTGGTAAAGGTCAACGTTCAATTATTGTTGCACCGCCTAAAGCGGGTAAAACAATGTTGTTACAGAACATTGCTCAATCCATTGTCCGTAATAACCCTGAATGTTTCCTTATCGTTCTCTTAATTGATGAACGTCCAGAGGAAGTGACTGAAATGGAACGTACTGTTCGTGGCGAGGTTGTTGCATCAACATTTGATGAATCTCCAGCACGCCATGTACAAGTTGCCGAAATGGTGATTGAAAAAGCCAAACGTCTTGTTGAACATAAGAAAGATGTGGTGATTCTACTAGATTCAATCACGCGTTTAGCACGTGCTTACAACACTGTTGTACCGTCATCAGGCAAAGTATTGACCGGTGGTGTAGATGCACATGCACTTGAACGCCCGAAACGTTTCTTTGGTGCTGCACGTAACATTGAAGAAGGCGGTTCACTGACAATCATTTCAACTGCATTGATTGAAACAGGCAGTAAAATGGATGAAGTGATCTACGAAGAATTCAAAGGTACGGGTAACCAAGAGATTACCTTGGATCGTCGTATTGCTGAAAAACGTGTCTTCCCTGCCATGAATATCAAGAAATCAGGTACTCGTCGTGAAGAACGCCTCATGAGTGAAGAAAACTTACGCAAAGTTTGGATTTTACGTAAGCTTCTCCACCCAATGGATGAGTTAGCGGCGATGGAATTCCTTTTAGATCGTATGAAAGAAACCAAAACCAATGACGATTTCTTCGATCAAATGAAGCGTAAAGCTGCCAACTGATTGGTATGAAAAGTCAAAAAAGGTCACTGATATAGTGACCTTTTTTTTGGTTGACAGAATTTACATAAATATACAATTGCTGATTTTTGGCGTAACAGCATTTTGCAAATAATTGAATATAAAAATCATTCTCGCATATTTTTTATATTTTTTAATAACTTAATTATCAATAATCCAATCTAAAAGTGCGAATTAATTGTAATTAACTGTTAAAAAAGCATCATTTTTTCATCAATTTGGTCAGTTTTTTTCATCTAGACAGTAGCAATTCAAAATGCGCAGTGATAGCATATTCGCATACCAGTTAGACTGCTCATGCAAAAAGCAAAAAACAGGCTAACTTGGGTTTTTTGTCTCAATTAATTTTATGAGAGTGATGCCATGTTATTCAAAAAAATCGCTATTGCTGCTGCAGTTGCTACTACTTTAGCTTTCGTTGGTTGTGCTAAAAAAACTGAAGAAGCTGCTGCTGACGCAAACGCTGCTGCTTCTCAAGCTGTAGAAGCTGCTTCTGAAGCTACTGCTGCTGTTGACGCTGCTGCTGCTTCTGCAACTGACGCTGCTGCTACTGCTGCTGCAGACGCTACTGCTGCTGCTTCTGACGCTACTGCTGCTGCTGCTGACGCTTCAGCTGCTGCTTCAGCTGCTCAATAATAATCGCTTAGATTATTATCAAAAAAAGAGAACCTTTGGTTCTCTTTTTTTTGCTTTCAAATCAATGATTATCCTCAAATCTTTGAACTGATTCGAAACACATGCCCTAATTTATCGAATAAATATATTCAGCCAATTTAGAACGCCCCGCTTCGATTCAATACTGTCAAGATGCTATATTGAAATACACTCAAGTGATGAATCCTCCATCTCACTTTTAATCCTTAAAAACGAACATTATTTTTATAATCAAAGCCGCAGACTATTCATACCAATAATTTGATATCAATCATTTATAGTCAATGATCTTTATACTTTGAGACAAAGGATTAAAAGATCTGCCAATTCATTTATTTTGGCTAGGATCATACTTTTAAATCATAGACCATCTTTCCATCGTGAAGCCACATGGACGCCATATGTTGGCTAAAGATATATGAGCAAAAACAAAATACTACTTTGTTTACGCAAGAATGCGGTTAAACAAGAAACGGGTTAAGTAATGAGCGTTATTGCCTACGGAAAACCATTTAAACTTTAGGGCTAAAGCCTGGCGGTGAAAGCTTTATATCATCAAACAATATATTGATCACGTTGAATTTATTTTTAAGGTCTCGTATGCGTAAATAATAAAAAACCCCAAGCAAAATGGCTTGGGGTTTTTACAAAATCAAGTGGGTTGATTAACCTTCTTGTTCTGTGCCTACACGTTGTCTAAACTTCTGTCCTGCGCGGAACGTAACAACTCGACGTGCCGAAATTGGAATTTCTTCGCCAGTTTTTGGGTTTCGACCTGGACGTTGACGTTTGTCACGTAGTTCAAAATTACCAAAACCTGAAAGTTTAACTTGTTCGCCCGCAATTAATGCTTGGCTAATTTCGTCAAAGAACAACTCGACCATTTGTTTTGCTTCACGACGGTTTAAACTCGTAAGCTCACTTAAATGATCAGCCATTTCTGCTTTTGTTAATGCTGTCATGAGGCCCTCAATGTCGCTTGGTAAGTGCTTTCTAACACTTGAATGATATGATCCATACCGGATTTAATTTCAGCATCTTCAAGTGTACGTGATGGATGTTGCCATAACAATGCAAATGCCAAAGAGCGCTTACCTTGCTCAACACCTTGCCCTGTATACACATCGAATAACCATGTAGAGTCTAAAAGCTCCCCACCGGTTTTTTCAATAAGTTGCTGAATTTCACTGACATTAATCTTATCACTAATTACAAGCGCAATATCACGTCTAACCGACGGAAATCGTGATAATTCTGTAAAATTAGATACATAAGTTTGCAAAACAGCCGATTGATCAAGTTCGGCAACCCAAGTCGTGCTCAAATCCAGTGCATTTTCTAAAGATGGATGTAAACGTCCCAAATAACCAACCGATTTTCCATCTATTAAAACCTCTGCTGACTGACCTGGATGTAACCATTCACGCTCAGAACGCACATATTCAACTTGAACCCGTCCAGCAGCTAAAACTTCTTCAACCTCTCCTTTGAAGTCAAAGAAATCCATTGCTTGAGCTTTTCCATGCCATGATTCAGCATGTTTTGAGCCCACCGCAATCATTGCCAAAGTTGGAATCTGATTTAAGTCATCAATAGTTTGAGCATTTTGATAATCAAAACGTAAACCTAACTCAAAGAAACGCACACGACTTTGTTGGCGGTTAATATTGTATTGAACACAAGGAATTAAGCTTGAAAGCAAAGTAGAACGCATTACAGCCAAATCACTTGAAATTGGATTTGCCAATGCCAATGGATTAACTTGAGAATTTAATTGCTTCTCAAGCTTTAAATCAGCAAAGCTAAAACTGATTGCTTCTTGATAACCCAAAGTCACCAGTGTTTGACGTAATTGTGGCAATTCAAACTGATCTTGATGTTTAGCAAGTTTGACATCAATCACAGGCAAACTAATTTGGATATTGTCATAACCATGAATACGAGCAACTTCTTCAATTAAGTCTTGATAAATTGCCATATCATAGCGATGTGATGGCGGTACAACAGTCCACTCACCTTCAGCTTTGACTGTTACAACACAACCTAAACGTTGAAGCGCATCAGTAATAAATGCTGATTCAACAGAATAACCAAGTAATTGATCAACTTGTGCTTGAGTTAATTCAATGGCTTCACGTTTAGGTAAAAGCGCGGTACGTTCAGCCACAGTGATTGGACCAAATTCACCACCCGCTAAACTCTGAATCAATTGTGATGCTCGATGCATCGCGATCATTGGCAATTCAAAATCCACACCACGTTCATAGCGTTGAGAAGCATCAGTATGTAAGCCATAACGGCGCGCACGACCTGCAATATGCAATGGTGCAAAGAACGCAGACTCAAGAAAGATCTCTGTCGTTGCATCTGTTACAGAAGAAGATAATCCCCCCATAATCCCTGCAATAGCGAGCGCTTTAGCATCATCAGCAATGACCATAACATCTTCAGTCAATTCGATTTCTTGCTCATTTAATAAAACAAGTTTTTCATTTGCTGTTGCTTGGCGTACATGGACTGAACCTTGAACTTGACCACCATCAAAAGCATGTAATGGTTGCCCCAACTCCATCAGTACATAGTTGGTAATATCCACCAAAATACTGTGTTGACGAATCCCTGAACGAGCCAAAGCCTGCTCCATCCATTCAGGGGTCGCTGCTTTGGTATTTACATTTTTTATAACACGACCTAAATAACGTGGACATCCATCAGTGCTTACATGGACTTGTTTTTGATCTGCAATGGTTGCAGCCACTTCTGTAATTTCAGGCGCTGTCACTGGAAGTTGATTAATTACACCAATTTCACGTGCTACACCACGAATACTAAAACAGTCTCCACGGTTCGGGGTAATACTGATATCAATGACATGGTCATCCAGATTTAAATATTCGCGGATGTTTACACCAACCGGTGCATCATCAGGAAGCTCTAAAAGCCCATCAATTTTATCTTCAAGATCAATTTCCGAAGCACCACATAGCATCCCTTGTGATTCAACGCCACGTAGCTTACCTTTCTTGATTTTAAAATCACCAGGAAGTACTGCACCAATTGTCGCAACCGGTGCTTTCATACCAACACGTACATTCGGTGCACCACATACGATTTGTAGAGGTTCTCCTGAACCAATGTTTACAGTGGTTACACGTAAACGATCTGCATCAGGATGTTGAATGACCGTTAAAACTTCCCCCACCACAACACCAGTAAAGTGTTTAGCGGCTGGTACAAGCTCATCAACTTCAAGTCCCAACATCGTGAGTTGGTCAGATAAAGTATCACTATCAATTGCTGGGTTAACCCATGTGCGAAGCCAATTTTCGCTAATTTTCATTTCTAAAACCTATATTCAATATTTATGAATTCCTCTCTAACTCCCTTTGAAAATTGGGAGAACCCTTCGTCTTTTGTCTAGGACATTCCCTCTTTGTTTAGAAGAGGTTAGGGAGAGGTATAAATTTGTTAAGCAAATTGGCGTAAAAAACGCACATCGTTTTGATAGAACATACGCAAATCGTTAATGCCATAACGTAACATTGCAAAACGCTCTACCCCCAAACCAAAAGCAAAACCTTTATATTTTTCAGGATCAATACCCGCGGCTTGCAATACATTAGGATGCACCATTCCACACCCCAAAACTTCTAACCAGCGACCACGCTCATCCATAATATCCACTTCCGCACTTGGCTCAGTGAACGGGAAATATGAAGGACGGAAACGAACTTTTAAGTCTTTTTCAAAAAACTCGTTCAACAAGTTAATCAACAAGCCTTTTAATTCAGCAAAACTGGTGTTTTCAGCAACGTACAGACCTTCGATTTGATGAAACATAGGTGAATGCGTTTGGTCAGAGTCACAACGATAAACACGACCAGGACATACAATACGAATCGGAGGTTGATTGTTTTCCATAGTACGGACTTGCACACCTGAAGTATGCGTACGCAACAAATGATTGGCATCAAAATAAAAAGTATCATGCATTGCACGTGCAGGATGGTGCCCTGGAATATTGAGTGCTTCAAAGTTGTGATAGTCATCTTCAACTTCTGGACCTGTTGCAACAGTAAAGCCAGCTTTGGTAAAGAATTGGCAAATACGTTCCTGAACTTGAGTAACAGGATGAATACTGCCTACAACCTGTCCACGACCAGGCAAGGTAATATCAATGGTTTCACTTGCAAGCTTTTGTTCTAGCGCTGCTTTTTGTAATTCATCTTGGCGCTCAGTCAATGCTGTAGAGATAGCTTCACGCACAGCATGAATTGCTGCACCCTGAACTTTACGTTCTTCAGGGTCCATTTTACCCAGTGCCTTAGATTGTTCCGCAAGCTGGCTTTTTTTCCCTGTAAATTGCACTCGTACTTGATCGAGTGTTGCAAGGTCTTGAGCTGCTGCAATCGCAGCGAGCGCTTCAGTGGTCAGGGCTTCCAGTGACATAGTAACTCTCAAAGCAATATTTTAGAAAAATAATATAACTGCATATTCTAACAGTTTTTATGCAGTTGGATGAAGTTTCCTCCTGACGAAAAATACGATTAGTCACAACTAATTCTCGATAATTTGTATATTTCCCTGTGCGAATACTGTTGAAACGCTAGAACTCTGATTTATAAACGGTATAAAATAAATCCAATGTCGCTGAGATCTATAAAAAATGGCACTTGATCAAATCTGGAAACGTCAACTTGCACTCGTCACTTATGGCAATCAATATCTGACCCAAGAAATTAGTTTTTCTCGTTGGGTCAATCATGCCATTTTTAATCACCACGCGTTTGGCTTTCGAGATTTAACCACCCAACATCTTCTAGCACAACACTTTCAAATTTGGCTTGAAGGTCTAAAAAAGCAAGGGGTAAATCGCATCAGTTTACATAGCTCAAGTCTTTTGAATGATGAGCAGAACCCCAATGCCAATGTTGAGTTATTGGCGATTCCTCATTTTATTGTCAGTCACGAATCTCAAAAGAAAACCGCTTGGATTTTTGGTAAAGAATTACCAGAATGGTATAGCGCTGACAATGACTATGAGGCACCAGAACAACAACGTCCAAATATTCGAACAGAAATATTTTGGCGTTATGATCTTAATGCGAAACTCATTAAGCGTATTGAACAAGATCTTGTGACCCCAAATTGGGATGATATTCAGGTTTATACAGACAATGAATTATTTGATAGCCAATATGCCAAAGGTTTTCCTGAACCAATCAACAAAGACTTACCTTATTATGGCTTAAATAGTAGTGAATATATTTCGGATAATAGTAGTCTTAAACTTGCCCTTATTCCTAGCGATGATCAAGCAGATTATGCCAATGAAACACTGTATCGTTTCGATGCGCTCGAAGAATTTATTTCGGCAAAAATAAAACACCCCTATGATGAGAGTGAACAAAGTCTGAGCCCAGAACAACAAATGAATTTGCGTCACTTCTTGCAAAAGATTGAGGATTTAAAAGCAAAATTTATTGTCAAAGTTGCCAATCATTATCAATCTGCGCGTTTAACCCCGAAAGCTATTGCATCTCCATTTGACAATGTTGAGGATATAAAGACAGACAAACGCCAATCGTTTAGTTCTCATCCATCCCATACACAGCAAGAGCACAAACCAGCAAAGACAGGCGTTTTTGCTTTAATTATCGTGACTATTCTTATCTGTCTGGCTGCTTATTATTTTGGACTATAAGGCTTAACATCCAAATAAAAACCTGTACTCATGAGAAAGTAACCCTAAAGTTGCTTTCTCACATCCATCAATGCGAACCCTAATAAATTTAAACCTTTCCATTTCAGTGGGTTGATCGCATCTGCATGATCAGCAGCTAGTCCAATCCCCCAAATCTGATCTACAGGTGAAGCCTCAACAATGATTTGCTCAGAGGTACTCAACAAAAATTGTTGGAGATGGTTGTTTTGGGAAAACTTTGCCAGATTTCCTTGAACCACAATCTCATAACGATGCGCAATCCAAATTTGATCTTGATAATTTTTGACCTGACGACCTAATGCTTTTATTTTCTTCGGATCATCAGTGTGAAGAATTTGCTGAAAAATATTTTCATCTTTAAATAGTTTAGCTTTCTGCGCCATCATGAACTGTTCGGTATTTTGATAATCCACACCATCAATTTCAAATTTTGCAGGATACCATTGGCTTAAACAGCTCTTGTCTATCTTTTCTGGTGTCTTTTGACGATGCCCCCAAAAACACAAATAACTATATTTTTGTCCACGCTTTATATGTTCTTGTAAAGTTGTTAATAACTGAGAATCACTCATGTAATTTTCCTGTCTGTCTTTCACTTCTTTTTTAACTGATATCACGCAATCATCATAATCGCTATAAATCACTCATCCAACGTCTGTTTCAATATATCGCTTTAATAACCAGCAGTTATGGTATTTGATGCCTCTCAATAAAAAATACAGATCATTTCCAAATCAAAAAATCACAAAAATTATTTAAAATCCTTCATCATCAAGCCCGTTAGGATGATTTATAAAATTTAGCCAAGCATAAAGGACTTAGAGCGAGCGTAAAAATTGATCGCAATCTTTTCTAGATTTCAGATGTATAAACTGAATATGTGAATATTGAGGATCATTCATCATTGTAATATATTGCTGGCGATTTTTTTGATGAGTTTTGATCATCCACCAAATAATTGAGTCAGCACTGAACATTTTGCCAAAACTTTCCCGATTATTCGAATGTTGCCACAACTTCTTGTTAAAAACTGCCCTAGATATGGCACGTTTTATAGATTGGTAAAGATTGATATGAAAAGGAAAATCTAACCATATAACAGTATCAATGGTCTGCCATTTAACATGTGTTGTTCGCGTATAATTTCCATCGATTACAAAACCATGCTTTGCCGATTCAATTGCCTGTTGAATTTTTAAGAAAAAAGCATAGTCTGAAGTTTCCTCCCAATCATCTAACCAAAACAAATCGTCTAGTTCGATATAATGAAGTTGTAATTTATCAGCAAGCTTTTTTGCAAAAGTTGTTTTACCAACAGCAGAGGTGCCCACCACATTAATTTTATTCATTGGAATTCACTTCTTAAATAAAAAAGTAGCCTGATAGCTACTTTTTATCACCAAGATTTTAAAAATTTTGCTGAGCTGAATGATCAACTTTTAGAAAAGTGGACGAATCGTCAAAATCACTTTATGTTCGTTGGCATGCTGATTGATATAGTGTTCAACAGCAGTTACTTCACCTTTTACCTCAGCATCTGCACCATACATCACCTTTAAAGTTTCACCAATTCTTGGCAATAATTGTAATTCGACTTCAATAGCACCTTGCTGTAAACCCGCAATTTCTACACGCATAAATACTCCAGAATATTTTCACTTTTATCATTCTACTCTATGCGAGCTATTTTAAAATCGATAATAGTTTCAAGTTGAAATTATGTAATAACGGTACATTTCAACTGCAAATATTCAAATTTATCATTCAGAAGGCTTATGTTTAGCTGGTTCATCAATCAATTCATCCTCATAATCCAAATCATCTTCATCCACATTGATATAGTCCGGTGGTGGCGTAATATCGAATCGAACAGCATTAATGTTTTGGTGATTGAGTAATTTTGCCTTGGCAACTCGATGCATCCCATCCATGACTCTTCCATCTGCTGACAGAATAATAGGATAAGCTAAATCAGCCTCTTGGATCAGTTGGAAATGTTCAATTATTTGCTGTGTTGTTGGATGTTTATCTGGAAACCAATACGCTTCGTTCAGTTCCTGTATCTCGGATAATAAAACCTCATGAATGGGCAAATCTCGGCTTAATCCAACCAAACAGTGTACATCCCAAATATATGTGTCTGTACCCACAAGACGGAAATGGTATTGCCTACGCATAGATGCTCCGTAACCTTCTGATTAAAAATTAATGTTACATTGATAGCTCAACAATAAACCTAAGCTTATTCGTTTGCCATGCAAAATAACTATTGGCAATTTAATTTCGTCTTACAACATAATGCCCAACTTTACTTGAATCAACCAAGGAGTGAATACCACCACCAGCATCCATGATGTTCAGCGACTAATCGCTTATTTCTGGTCCATGATTTGGAAACTCGTGAAGACCAATCAAGTTTTATTTTCACCTCTATACTCTACTTGATCTTATTTTGTGCTATCACAATTGGGCTTTTATACGGTGCGTTTTGACTAGTAACACATTATGAAATTGCAAAATTTGTTGTATTCACCCTTATTATTATTTTCCTCTCCATCTGGTCAAATAAGTAAGAAAAATTGCATAAGGAAGTATCATGAACTTCAATTTAATTTATAGACAAATGGCTTTGGTGATTTATGGCAACCAATTTCTCAATGATCATCTTCAAGATGATTTAAACAAAATGCCTCATTTTCAAATTTTACATCCGATTCTTAGAGATTTTCATTGTGGTCAACTTTTGGCGGGTTCATTACAACTCATTCTTTATCATTTAAAGCACAAAGGCGCGTATAAATTAAGTCTGATCCACGCGCCCCAATTAGCATCGACAATACAAGAATCCCCTATTTTTTATCTGTCTGATCACTTTTATAACTATATGATTTTAATTCAGTACCGGCATAATCACCCACAAATTTTAATCGGTTGTGAGGAAAAAGAGCTATGGTATCTACACCACCAGAACAATAATGCTGATTTTTATTTTAACAATGTCAATGCGCTCACAGACAGAATCGCAACCTATACACTGTTCGACTTAAATCAAAGTTTTACTGAGAATTTGGGAGAATTAAAAGCCATAGACTGGAAACATTTTTCGCAATCTTATTTTGACTGCGTTTATATCAATGAAGTCGCTTTTACATTGGGATCTGCAAATCAGATTGAATACCTTGCAAATATTCAATTTAAGGATCATCAAAATTACAATACACATTTTGATCTTTTCCCAAAGGACTTCACAAGCAATTATGCAGCAAGCTTATTAACTCATGCTGAAAATCTTTATAAAAATTATCTACTAGAAAGTGAAACGAGAAATGATCAAGCCTGGTGTAATCAAGCAACTCGTCATGAACTACAGTTATTTGATCAAGCCGTACAAGCCTTAAATAATTTTTATCCATCTCTTATTGTCAATGCGGCAAATCACTACTCAAACGCCAACATTTAAGCATAAAAAAGACCGCTACAAAGCGGTCTTTTTTCAATCATCAAAGATGATTAAGCAGCTAATGCACCTTTAGCTTTTTCAGCTAAAGCAGCAAATGCAACTGAGTCATGCATAGCAATGTCAGCAAGTACGCGACGGTCGATAATCACTTGAGCTTTTTTCAAGCCATCGATCATACGGCTGTACGACAAACCATTTTGACGAGCACCAGCATTGATACGCGCAATCCATAAAGCACGGAATTGGCGTTTCTTTTGACGACGGTCACGGTAAGCGTATTGACCTGCTTTGATTACTGCTTGGAACGCTACACGATAAACACGTGAACGCGCGCCATAGTAACCTTTAGCACGAGCAAGAATTTTTTTATGACGGCGATGAGCCTGTACACCACGTTTTACACGAGCCATTTATAATCTCCTTAGATGTATGGGCACATACGACGAACTGAATTCATGTCACTTACGTGAACCATGACACAACCGCGCAATTGACGAATACGTTTAGCAGATTTTTTGGTCAAAATGTGGCGTTTGAACGCTTGTTTACGCTTGAAACCGTTAGCAGTCGCTTTGAAACGCTTAGCTGCACCACGGCGAGTTTTTAACTTAGCCATAACAACCTCTTTAAACACCTGTTCGGTACGTTCGCACCATTGCGAGTACGACCTGCAGGTAAGGGAGGCAATATTCTAAATCATCTCTGTACAAAACAAAAGCAAAACCTTGCACTATTTATCAGTTATTCAGTGTAATTTCCGATGAAAATTTCATCATTTTTCATAAGGAAAATCTGTATTTAATCTTTATAATCGTCACATCATGATAAAACTGGACAGTTATGACCCCTGCACAGGATGCTTTTGCTGCGCTTCGCTATCGAGATTTCTCCATCGTCACGATCAATCAATTTTGCTTAACACTGGCAATTTTGATCCAAGAAATTATTGTCGCCTATTCACTGTATCAAATTACCAAAGATCCACTTACACTCGGTTTGATTGGATTGGCTGAGGCGATTCCTTTTATCGCATTGTCCCTATGGGGTGGTTATTTTGCCGATAAGCTGAATAAACAAAGTATTATGAAAGTATGTTTATTCTTTTCTTTCCCTTTACCCTTAGTGCTTTGGTACTTATTTCACAGTTACGATCATGGACAGATTGGTGTCACCACCCTGTCTTGGGGCATTTATGCTGTGATCTTTGCTTTGGGTACTATTCGCGGTTTCTATAATCCATCTGCAACATCATTAAAACCATTTTTAATTCCCCGTGAACTCTATGCAAATGGTGCAACTTGGACCACGATCGGATGGCAAAGTGGTGTCATTATTGGTCCCATGCTGGGCGGTTTTATGCTTGCTGGAATTGGGCGGGAAAATAGCTTACTTTCTGTATCCATGCTTTTATTTATCTGCTTTTGCTTAATCACACTGTTAAAAAAGCGTACTTTCCCGACCATGGAACAAGACAATCTTTGGGACAGTTTAAGCGAAGGTTTTCGATTTATCTGGAAAACTAAGATTGTACTTTGGGCGATCTCGCTGGATTTGGTTTCAGTGTTGTTTGGTGGTGTCATCGCCTTACTTCCGATCTTTGCTGAAGATATTCTGAAAGTAGGTCCTGAAGGTTTGGGATATCTACGTGCAGCGCCATCGATCGGCGCGCTCATCACGATGATTGCACTCACTAAGTTCCCACCAACACATCACGCTTGGCGAAATATGCTGATTGCGGTTGCTGGTTTCGGAATCTTTACCATCATTTTTGCATGTTCAAACAATCTATGGCTTTCCTTGTTTGCCTTAGGCATGACTGGCGCATGTGACAGTATTTCCGTAGTGGTGCGCCAAACTATTTTACAAGTTTACCCTCCTGAAAATATGCGTGGTCGAGTTGCAGCTGTGAATGGAATGTTCGTTTCATCGAGTAATGAACTGGGTGCTTTTGAATCAGGGCTTGCCGCCAAGTACTTAGGAACGATCACAGCAACGATATTTGGCGGATGCATGACCATGGCAGTCGTTGCAATCAGCTGGATTAAAACCGCTGATTTGTTTTCAGTCGATATTACCAAAGGGCAAAAATAGCGATTGTTGACATAAATAATCGTAAAAAATGCACCTTAGGGTGCATTTTCTATTGCGAGATGAGCAAATTCGATAAATACTTTGCGCAATTAAATTAACCTCATGCACACTCAGTTGCATGGAAAGCTAAACTTATGAATAAAGCTCTTTTAATCACTGGTCTGATGTGCCTTTCAACTTATGGTCATAGCGCAGATAAACTCCCAACAATAAAAGTTAAAGGAGAACAATCTGAACGCAATGCCCCATTACACCTCACGACACGTATACAATGGGTTAAATTCCCTCAAGTCCAATATCAAACAGCAGAATTAAGAACACAGGATCGTTCTGCCATCATCCGCGTGAGCGCCAACAGTTTAGGACAAGTCACAGATGCTGAAGTGCAAGAAAGTACAGGAATCACGGCTCTCGATCAAAAACTCATTGATGCTGTAGAGGCTGCCAAGGTAAAACCATATAGTAAAAATGGTAAAGCCATACCGATTGTGGGTTATCAAACGTTTACTTTAAATATGGATAATGCCCAAGACAATACACAGGCTCATGCACAACTGTCTGAATGTACCTTTGCGTTTAATTCAAAACACTGGATAAAGCAAACTCAAGATAAGTCAGTTGCCTTTCATTATACGCAACAGCCTCAGCTCTCGCTTGACTCAGCTTTACTCAAAAACAAAGATCGAACAGTCAAATTTAAGTTTAAAGTTGATCAACAAGGCAATATAAAGCGTGTCAAATTAACTCAATTATCAGGTGTAAATGCGATTGACCAACAGGTTATCCAAGCTGTTGAGCAAACTCAAATACAAGTAAAACGCTCTTATCGAACCTTATGGACTTTTAAACCACGTTCATTTAATGATGAAATTCAATTTAAAATCAATGATTGCAACGAGTTTAATCATCAACTCAAATAGATTTGTTGTTTGAGTTGATCAATCTATTTATTTCAAAAATTTAAATAATACAATGAACAAATTTTATCTTGCTGCCATATTACTCTCTCTGAGTAGTCTATTTATGGCATATGCTGAACAAACGCACATAAAAACGCCCGCTACTTCCCCAGATGATGAAGCAGTTTGGCATAAATTACCTAAACTAAAGATTCGTGACTACGAATTACATGGACAAAGTCGCTATATCGATCTTCTTATTTCAGCCGATCCTAGCGGATGTGTGACAGACGTAAAAATTATCCAAAGCTCTGGCTTAACTAGTTTAGACGATAAGGTTTTATATGCTGTACATAAGGCATCATTTAAACCCACAAACTCTCCGATACGGGCTAGACAAGACTTTAATTTTGAAGCAGTTAAAGACTCATCTAACCCATCAGCAAGACGTTGTTTCTTTCGTTTTGATAGCGAGGTTTGGCAAGCTCAAACAAAGGGAAAACCAACCAGCTTTCGCTATCTCAAACAACCCTATTTAGCAGTTAATCCAGCACTTTTAAATGGGGAAAAACGGCATATTGATTTCTCTTTTAAATTGTCAAGAAAAGATAAAGTTTCTGATGTTAAATTGATTCACAGCACCCAAATTAACCAAATTGATACTGAGGTCATTTCTGCTTTTATGAATGCTCAAATCACATCAGATAAAAAGTGGTGGCAAATTTTTAAAACGACACATCAAGACTATATCAGTTTCGATCCCACAGACTGCAACTAAATCCATCCACTAAAAATCAGGTAGATCACACAATATCTACCTCCTTTAGCAATTGTTACAATCAACAAAAAACGCCAAAATTTTTCTTTCATTAATCCTGCGATAAGCGTAATTGGATCACCAATCACAGGGGTCCAACTGAATAGTAAGGACCAAAAACCATATTTTTGATATATTTTTTCCGCTTTGAGCATATTTTTCTCAGAAACAGGAAACCATTTTTTATCTTTGAATTGTTCTATTTTCAGTCCTAAATACCAATTCACACATGAGCCTAATACATTTCCAATGGTTGCAACGATTAGAAGCAAATACACGGAATACTGTGCTTGTACCAGGAGCCCAACCAACACGGCTTCTGACTGTAAAGGTAATAGCGTCGCTGCACCAAATGCAGAGAGAAATAACAGCAAATAAGCCATTTAGTTAAAGTTGGGTTTAGGTTTTAAGGTATAAGTCAAGAATGACAATATAAAGGGAATAAGAAAAGCCAACCAAAATGAAAGTTCTGATTTAAAAAATTTCTGCACCAATGTAAGTTGAGCTTTACCCTCTGAAATCGCTTGCCAATCGATTTTGATATGAATAAAACCGTAAAATAAAACAATAAAATAAAGCGAAAGCAAAACGACTAAAATCGTGGTATTCAAAAGACTTTGCTTTAATGTACTTTGAAAAAAGCCAAAGAGCATAGCAAAAACCAAGCCTGAAACACTCACAATGCTCAAAATAATAAACCAAAAGTAATCATATGCAGAGTGATACTGCAAGATGCCACAAAGCATTGCTGTGATTAACATTACACCCAAAGAAATAAGGAAATGCCAAACAAATTTTTGCTTCATACTCCTCCTGATGAATATACGACTAACAGTTTAATCATGCTAAATTTAGCATTTTTTTGGTTTTACGATACTGAAAAATTGCCCCTATTAAAGCAACAATAATCAATGCAATACGTGACCATTGATACCGTTGTGCAATGGGATCGATTACAGCTCGGATCAACTGAACATCCTGCCCCTGCATTTGACCCAGTATATTTTGAATATGCACAATTTCAGCAATATATAAAATCAGACAAGCAACAATACCAACAATGACACTCCAATAAATTTTTGGATTGGTCTCTAATATTTTCGTAAAATTTAAAAAGAAATCTTTCATGACCAAACCTTTCAATTGTGCAAAAATTTACATCTAAAAAAAACCACACAAGGTGGTTTCTTATTTTAACATAAAATGAATTTTACACTTTGATCGAGAGTGCTTTCTGTATCGCTGGTCGAGCAGTTAAACGTTCTACATACTCTTTCACATACGGATAATCATTTAAATCGATTTGTTGCCATTCATAGCGCAAAACCCACGGTAAGATTGCCATATCGGCGATTGAATATTCGCCTGCAACATATTTTTGTCCGATAAGCTGTTTATTTAAAACACCATATAAACGTTTTGTTTCAGTGACATAACGCTCAATTGCATAGGGTATTTTTTCTTTGGCAAATTTTCCAAAATGATGATTTTGCCCCAACATTGGTCCAAAACCACCCATTTGCCACATCAGCCATTGTTCCACTTCAACACGGTCTTGTTCATTGCTTGGATAATACAAACCTGTTTTACGACCAAGATATTGTAGTATTGCACCTGATTCAAAAACTGAAATAGCTTCGCCATTGGGACCATTTTGATCGACAATCGCTGGAATTTTATTATTTGGGGAAATACGCAGAAAATCAGGTTGAAATTGATCATTTTCTAAAATGTTAATTGGAAAAATCTGATAATCCAATCCCATTTCTTCAAGCGCGATGGTAATTTTATGGCCATTGGGGGTTCCCCAATAATAGAGATCAATCATATTTCGTCCTTCTTCATTTTCACGTATTTTCTGAATTTTATTACGTTAATGGTTTTCTTTTATAACATGAATTCTTCATCATCTGTAGGCAATAGACATAGATTATTTTAATAATCTATTCTTAAATTCAGTTATTCGCTTTTTCTTAACAAGATGATTTCTCAATCTATGACATTTATATTTAAAAATATCTTGATCATTGTGATGCTAAAAATTGCTTGGCTTTTTCTCCGACAAAGCGACGTCCTAAATTATCTCCTGAAATCCATTCATCAGGACTAAATAAATCAAATAATCCAACTTTGATCAAAGTTGGAATGGCAAGTATCAGTTCTTGTTCAACTTCTCCTCTTAAACCTTGGTTATATAAATCAATATTGTGCAACATGGTCGCTACAGTTCCTGTTTGCACTTTAGTCCCATCTTTCAAAGTAACCGCTGGGAGAACTTCACCCTCTTGAATAATTTTCTGGTTAATACTCGATAGTTGGTTTGAATTTTGGATTGATGACATCTTTATTCCTCAACATTTAACATATTATCTTTTCAATAATAAAAAAAGCACCGCTTTAAGCAGTGCTCTTTTCTACAAATGTAACATTACTTTTTCTTTTTAGGTCCAAGTAACATACCCATTTGACGGCCTTCCATTTTTGGTGCTTGTTCAACTACACCTGATTCAGCGACGTCTGCTTCAATTTTTTGTAATTGCGCAAGACCCAACTGTTGGTGAGCCATTTCACGACCACGGAAACGTAGAGTAATTTTGACTTTGTTGCCTTCTTCAAGAAACTTCAGAATAGCACGCAACTTAACATTGTAATCACCAACGTCTGTACCAGGGCGCAACTTAATTTCTTTCACTTGAACTTGATGCTGTTTCTTTTTCGCATCTTTTTGCTTTTGCTTCAGGTCAAATAAATGTTTGTTGAAATCCATGATTTTACAAACAGGTGGCTCTGCATTCGCCACGATCTCAACAAGATCAAGATCAGCTTCTTCAGCAGCACGCAAAGCTTCAGCAAGTGAAACGATGCCTTTTTGCTCTCCATCTGCAGCAACGAGACGCACTTCTTTAGCTTTGATCTCATCATTTAATGCAGGACGATTGCTTTTAGCACCTTGTTGTTGGTTACGGTCAGGCTGTTTAATCTTTCTTACTCCACAATATACCGGCCGCGTTCGGCTACGGCTGCTTTCACTAGGTCAACAAATGCATCTATCGACATAGTACCTAAATTTTTTCCAGAGCGAGTACGGACATTCACAGTACCTTCCTCGACCTCACGATCTCCGAGTACTAATAAGTACGGAATACGCTCTAATGTACGCTCACGAATCTTAAAGCCGATTTTCTCATTTCTCAAGTCTGAAATTGCTCGAATTCCATTTTCTTTGAGTTTTGCGACGACTTGTTCACAAGCTTCCGCTTGAGAATCTGTAATATTCATGACACATGCTTGGATTGGAGCCAACCATGGTGGCATAAAGCCTGCGTAGTGTTCAATTAGTATACCAATAAAACGCTCAAAAC
This sequence comes from Acinetobacter sp. Tol 5, assembly GCF_019702905.1. Classification (NCBI taxonomy): domain Bacteria; kingdom Pseudomonadati; phylum Pseudomonadota; class Gammaproteobacteria; order Moraxellales; family Moraxellaceae; genus Acinetobacter; species Acinetobacter sp. Tol 5. The sequence continues at coordinate 3,773,327 of NZ_AP024708.1, forward strand.
TGCCAAGAATTGCACGATGTAACATCACAGGATGGTCACGATCGTTATCTTCTGTTACATATGAAGCGTCTAAACGTAACGGCAAGTTAAAGTCACACTGAATTGTACCGCACTGCCAAATACGACCTAAGCAATCTTTCAGTGAGAATTCAATCTTAGGACCATAAAAAGCACCTTCGCCGGGTTGTTCTTCCCAAGTTAGGTTCGCAGCATCTAGCGCATCTGCTAGAGATTTTTCTGCGACATCCCAAAGTTCATCGGCGCCGACACGTTTTTCAGGGCGAGTAGACAACTTCATTTGAACGTCTTCAAAGCCAAAGTCTTTATAAACATCTAATGTGAGTTTAATAAAGTCTGCAACTTCTTTACCAATTTGTTCAGTTGTACAGAAAATATGCGCATCATCTTGGGTAAAACCACGTACACGCATAATGCCATGCAACGAACCTGATGGTTCATTACGGTGACATGAACCGAACTCTGCCAAACGAATTGGAAGATCACGGTAAGACTTTAAGCCTTGGTTGAACACTTGCACATGACATGGGCAGTTCATTGGTTTTACAGCATAGTTACGACTTTCTGAATGTGTCGTAAACATATTTTCTGCGTAGTTTGCAGCATGACCAGACTTTTCCCACAGTGTAAAGTCTACAATCTGTGGTGTTTTAATCTCTTGGTAGCCATTATCCTGCTGAACTTTACGCATATATTGTTCAAGCACTTGGTAAATCGTCCAGCCATTAGCATGCCAGAACACCATACCAGGCGCTTCTTCCTGCATATGGAACAAGTCTAAGGCTTTACCAATTTTACGGTGATCACGTTTTTCAGCTTCTTCAATACGCTTAATATAAGCAGCTAATTCTTTTTTATCTGCCCACGCTGTACCGTAAATACGCTGTAATTGTTCATTCTTCGCATCACCACGCCAGTATGCACCAGAGATTTTAGTGAGTTTAAATGATTTTAAGAATTTAGTATTTGGAACGTGTGGACCACGACACATATCTAAATAATCTTGATGATAGTACAAGCCCATTTGAGTTTCTTCAGGCATGTCTGCAATCAAGCGCAATTTATAATCTTCACCACGCGCAGTAAATTCAGCAATGACTTCATCACGAGGCGTCATTTTTTTAATGACATCGTAATCTTGATCGATAAGCTTTTTCATACGCTCTTCGATCGCAGCCATGTCATCTAATGTAAATGGACGAGGCATCCAAATGTCATAGTAGAAACCTTCTTCAATGACAGGACCAATCACCATTTTAGCTTCTGGAAAGAGTTGTTTTACCGCATGACCCACCAAGTGTGCACAAGAGTGACGAATAATCTCGACACCATCTTGATCTTTTGGAGTGATGATTTGTAATGTTGAATCTTCGGTAATTAAATCACTTGCATCGACTAAGCGATCATTTACTTTCCCTGCAACTGTATTTTTAGCCAGTCCAGGTCCAATACTTTGAGCAACTTCCATAACGGAAACAGCATGATCAAAACTTTTCTGATCGCCATTTGGCAATGTGATAATAGGCATATTTAAAAATCCTTAAGGAGTGATGCCCCGTACAATGGAGCATGTCACCGCGAGATTATGATCGAGGAAGATCCTCAAGATAAAATCGGTGGAACAAAATAAAAAGTGTGTCAAATTTTACACCTTTGCTGAATATTTATAAACCTTTGTCTTCAATTAATCTAAATTTTAGTTTTTGATTTTGTCGAAACAGTCATTTATCATCGCCGCGTGACATTTTATTGACTTTAAAAACATAAAACGAATGGATAACTAAATGAATTCGATAAACTTAACTAAACTTAGTTCAGCAATACTCGTTGGCTTGGCATTAACAGCCTGTGGTGGAGGTTCTAGCAATAACGAACAAACATCAAATATAGCCAATACACAAAGCCAATCTGAAAAAATTGAATGTAGTAATGGACTTCCCAAAAATCTTAAAACGACTGGACAAGGCTTTTTTAGTGATGAAATCTATTCTCTAGAGACACAACCCAATGACAGTGGTGATGATGATGTTATCGTATTATATTCAAATAAGCTTACGAATGGTGTGATATACCAAAATCTCACGACCTTACTTAAAAATCAACCAAAGCAAATAAATATTGATTTTTTAGAATCATATCTTTTAACGAAATCTAAACTCGATACAAGCTTTAAACAAAACAATTTGACGATTGGCTTTCCATTAGGGTATCTCATCAGCCAAGATGACAACTCAGTAGTATTCAATAGTTTTACCGATAAGTGTACGATTCATATAGAAAATCAAATTAAATTAAATTTAAAACACATCGATATTTCGGGAATGACCATTGCTGATCTCTTTAAATATTACGACTATCCAAATGCTGGTAATGTAGAGCGTTATATAAATTCAGACCTAGCCCAGATTATAATCAACAACCATAAAGGTTCTTTAGAAAAATTATTAGCAAATCAAACAAAGTTTCCTTCTGGTTCTAAACTCAGCTATGTTGAACAATCAATATTTAATACACCTACAATTACATTTAATGACAGTGATCTAACTGATTATAAATCCTTAGAAGAGTTTACTGATAACACTGAACTTCCATCTGGATACATTTGGCATAAAGATCAATTTGCAGGTTATAAAGTTGTCTATCCAATCAATCCAACTACAGGTATCTCCAAGAGCTTTGTTGATAACTATACTGGCGTAGAAATGAATGGAAAAATATATCAAGCATATCAAGTTATTTCTGGAGATTTAATAAAGGATCAAATGGATCCATTAGAAGACAAACTTGATATGTCAGAAACTTACTTCAATAAAACAGCAGTACAAACTTTAGCGGATGCGCTAAATCAAGCACTTTGATTTGATCTATCATTTGTTATTTTTAAAACCGCCATTTCTATGGCGGTTTTTCTTATATATTCACTCTCTAAAGCTTAGCCATTTTTTAAAACTTCGATCTAGATAGTAATTAATCTGAGCAAACTGAGGAATAATGGCTTCACTTTGAGTCGGTCGTAGAAATACAAAATCATCAACTTCGATTTGAGTTGTTTTTGGTACATTCACCATTTCTTGATTGGTACTGCGCCCATATAACACATGAGGATGAATCCCTTGAGGATAAACATAGTCAGCCATCCAATAGCCCCCATAAACAAATAATGCTTTAGACCGATGTGGAAGCTTATTCAAGATCGTTAAACCCGGTAATTGGGAATATGGCAATACTTTTAGTACAGGTGTTGCAATCCATAGACACGCCTGCAAAACGCGCAACCCTTCACTGTCAAAGTCACTTGGTTTAAGCAACATTGAACCAAAAGCAAGATCATTACATACACTCTGTTTTACGTGCAGATAAAAGGTGGGACTTCCCCCACCATTAAAACAAAGATGAGCATGCCAAAGCTGAGGAAATTGCTGTTGAATGATATCTTTGTAGCGTTGGTAAGTTGCTTGTGACTCCTGATACGCCACCTCAACTTTCTTAATGACGGATGGTAGTTTTGTTACATGAGCGTCATACCCCATCAGCCCTGAAAATTTTAAATTGTTAGGATGCTGCTCAATCAACCTGAGTAGTTCAATCATTTGCGCTTTTGAGTCTACACCTCCACGATGTAAACCCACATCTATCTCGATATTGATTTGAAGCTGAATTGCTAAAACTTTCGCCACTTCAAGATATTGTAATAAACGTGCCTTGGTATCTACCAACCACTGAATATTGGCGTGTTCCGATTGAGGATGCTGGGTATAAAACTGCTGTACAAGTCTTACAGGCATCGGCTTTCCCAGTAAAACATCAGCTTCTGAAAAATTTTCCAAAATCGGCAGCAATTGAGGTAAATGGAAAACCATAAAACGTTGTGTGGACAACTTAGCACTTACCGTCTTGAGCAATTCCATAGATGCTAAAGATTTGACCACAAGACGAGGCTGTAAATGGGTTGCGTATTTAAACTTGGTTGTTGCATATTGCAAATTTTGCTCCAAAGCTTGACCATCAATGATCAATTGCGGTAGCGCATCTACGGATTGTTTTAAATCACGATTTAATTGTTCAAAAAAATGATTCATCGCATATCCTTATATTTTACTATTCATTTGCGGTATACCCACTTGATTCAATCTTATTGATCCATCATTGCGCCAATACCCTGAATTACGCTGTAAAGAATAACTTTTCTAAATACGGATTTAAAAACTTTTGTGTAGGGTCCAACTGAGCCCTTAACTGCATAAAATCATCCCACTTTGGGTATAAGGCTTGGAGTTGTGAAGCCCCCATATTATGCATTTTCCCCCAATGTGGGCGACCTCGATAATGCTGAAAAATCGGTTCAATTTCATCAAATAATTGGTTTGGAGCTTGTTTGTGATATTGATGAACTGAAATTGAAATCGAATCTTGCCGATAAAACGGACTCAACCAAATATCATCGCCTTTGACAAAACGAAACTCTACTGGAAAAAATGTTTGTGCTTTAGCATTTTTTAGCGCGGTTAATACTGCTTCTAAACATTCCATACCAGACTCAATTGGAATCTGATATTCCATCTCATTAAACTTTGTTTCGCGTGGAGTCGGAAAAATTTGACTGGACCAATCGACGAATGTGGTGGGTTTGATAAAGACACCTAATAATTTTTGCAATTTTGGATTCAATGCAGGAAAAGATTTCGTCAAACTACAGCATATCGTAAGTAAGGCATCTTCTGATGGCCATGATAATTTTCTCGGTTGAATATCCTCATCTGTGATGTCGAGTGTTTTTAATATCAATTGGTCTGCGTGTGAAAATGCAAAGCACTCAATATGGCGATGTTGCGTTTTCCAAAGATCGATATTTTCAAAAAATTCTTTAACTGAACAAAGTCGCACATGCTCCTTCAACTTATAACGAGGTTTGTTTTGCATGGTGATCTTGGTGAGTATTCCTAAACTTCCTAAAGATACGCGCCCTGCTTCAAAAATATTGGGATTGTCTTGGCGACTACACGTCAGTATATCTCCTGAAGCTGTTAAGAGTTCGAAGGCTTCCACATAAGCAGAAATACAGTGCAAATTCAGACCTGTTCCGTGTGTTCCAGTCGATACTGCCCCAGCCAAGCTTTGTTGATCAATATCCCCTTGTTGCATTAAAGACTGTTGTATTGGTTCTAAATATTGATCCAAATTAAACAAACGTGTTCCTGACCAAATATTGGCTTGTGTTAATGCTGTATTTACGTTCTCTACACCAGAAAAATGATCTAAGGATAATAGTGTCGCATCGGTACAAACCAACGGGGTAAATGAATGACCAGCACCTACCACACGAATTTTATGATGGTTTTGAACAATATTTTTTAATTCATCTATACTAGTGGGTTTTAAAATATGTTCTGGTTGAGAATGTTGAAACCCAGACCAATTGTTCCATTGTTGCTGATTCATAATGCTGATCCTTTAGCGTACTGCGGTTTTTACACTGCCATGATTTGTTCTCAGGTCTATTTCGTGTTGTGAAATTTTTGTAGGGCGAGTGACTTGATCAAACTTGCGTTGCGACTCATCAATCATTAATTGGCTTGCAAGATATTGAAACTTGTATTGAATTGCAGCATGTGTCCACTGCCCATATAAGGTGTGCGCGCCTTCATAGGCTTGCTCTTGATACTCTTCTTGTGTGGTAATGTATCCCATATAATCATTGCAGTAAGACACTAGAGCCGTGGTTGAAATCATCTGATGAGTTGTCAGTTGCTTTGCCACGGTTTGAATCAAACGCTGCCCTGCTGTCGTGGTGATCTCTCCCGGACAACACACCAATGCCAATGCACCAATGTGAATAATCTGTAAAGGAATAACACTCGGAACAAGTGGACTGGTCTGAATCGCACCTGCTTTCACTTGTCGATTCATTTCTGCAATAAGAGGATCAACAAAACTCGGGGTGAAATCCAGCGGCTTACCCAATAATTGATTGTCAGGGCTTTCAAGCACAATATCTTTGGGAAATTGAGCGTCATACAATGCTTTATATTTTGCATAATCTGGTGCATTTGGATCTGCTAAACGTTTCTTACGTACTTGCCTTGACAGCAGTGTTAAAATTTTAATGATAGGCTTTGACGCACCTTGACCATCAACGGGTGTTCCGCCCATAAATCCAACACCATGACAAGCAGCACTGGTTCTCATCTTCTCAGACTTTTGACTGAACTCGCTTGGGATTTCAACCTGACTTAAATCAACATAACTCAAAATGGCATCTATACCGCCTTTTAGACACATGCTTCCAATCGCACTTTTATTTTGATTCTCGGAATTTTGAAGATCTATTTTAGTTAAAGCCTTGATGGCTAACTCACTTTGATAGCGCCCATTTTGTTGGGCATATTGATATTCTTTTTCACCTTTGATTCGACTGCGAATTATATTTTGTTTCGGACCATGAAAATGTGGAGATACATCTCCAGCTGTGGCTTGTGCAAATATTGCAACAGGATTTTGCACACCTTGTTGCAATAAATACTCTTCACTCTGTATCGCAGCATATCCCTTGTTATCACCATCATGTGCATTGAGTTGATTACCCAAACAGGTAGCATGAACACCAAATAATGAGATAAATGCAACAAGTTGCTGATCACGATAAAATCCAATTAATTGCATTTCACGATTTAAAGCAAGATGTGTTTCAGCCTCAGTTCGATGTATCACGTCTGGATTTCGATTAAAGGCATCTAATGATCGATTCCATGCGACTGGTGTATCTTGAGGAAATTGACAGGTTTGATAAAAAATTTCTGTTTCTTGTTCCGATTGAATCGCTTGAAGAATACTGGTCAAAGCAGCATTGATCACAGCATTTAAATGCTCAGGAACAAAACCCGGCGTCGGCATATTATATAATGCTTCATAGGCACAGCCACCTGGTCCAGAATGGGTATGCGTCGCCATCAATACCAATCGTTGCGGATTAAATTGTTCGTTCAACTTTTCAGTTAAAGCTTTAACTACACCTTCACGCATTGCATAGGTAATACAACCTAAATCCAAACAGCAAAATAATAAGGGTTGTTCTGAGTCTGAACGGCGAATACTGAAACTTCGTGCAAATAAGGCTGTACGTTTTACATAAGCGCGATGTGACCACATGCCATAACCAAACATGGCATAACCTTGTGGTTGGATTTCAATCTCTTGCTTTGCCCAGCCTACCCTAAACATATATGGTATTCCTTTATCTTTTTTATGTGATACATCAGCAGAACTAGATTGAATATTAATCAAAAATATGCGATACCAACTAGGGTAAAAGCAACAACAATATGGGGGGCTAAACGGACTTTATGGGCTCACAACAAAAGGAATCTGCCAATTCGCAATTTTATATTCCGCCTATGATCCTTACCAGTTTGATTCATTATGGGGAACAACAACATTGGCAATATGCAGATTGGTTTAAATTACACAATCTTGATTTGGAACAGATTCGCCAAGGGCAAGGTTTCGTTGCATTTTCGGAACTTTGTGGCGTTATTCAAGATGCACTCAACTGTACTCAACAAAAGCATTTAGGTTTATTGCTGGGTAGCCATGAGGGTCAAATTTCTATTGGTATTTTGGGTTTTGCAATGCAAGCGTGTAAAACTGTTGCAGAAGCACTGGAAACAGCTTTGCAGTACCACCCTATTTCAGGCAGTGTTTTGGATTTGAGTGTTCATTTGAGTCAAGATTATTGTGAAATCGAGCTGATAGAACGCAGTGATTGTGGTCCACTCAAAGCATTTTTTTGCGATGAAGTTTTTGCCAGCATCATGACCTGTTTAAACATGATGTTAGATCGAGATTATGAACTGATTAGCTTAGAACTGAGTTATGATCATTCTGCTTATTCACAAGATTATCAACGTATTTTTCAATGCCCTATACTTTTTAAAAGCGACAGGAATTTAATTCGATTTCCAAATACCCTATTAGCCAAAACACTTAAAAATCATAGTCCAGTCAACTATCAAATTGCGATTCAAATGTGTCAGCAAGCATTAAAGCAATTTAATCAAATCAACCAACACAGCATAGTTCAGGTATTACAACATTTAATTGAGAGCCATTTGCCAGAGCGTTTTGATATGCACCAAGCTGCACAGCATTTCCATTTAAGCGAACGCCACCTAAGACGCTTACTACTCAATGATGGTCTGAGTTTTCAGCACTTAAAGCAACAAGTCTTAGAAAAAAAAGCCAAACAATGGCTTGAAGACAATCAATCAATCAGCCAAATCAGTTTTAATTTAGGCTTTAGTGAGCTTCGAGAGTTTCGTCGTGCATTTAAGAAATGGACAGGATTTTCTCCAAGTGAGTATAAAAAAACTAAACTCTTAAGTTCAGTTTCTTAGTATTTAAATAGGTAAATATACATACAGTATACACATGTTCCAACAGCCAAAAACTTCTTAAAATATTTATTTAATTCATATTTTTGAAAATAAACTTTCAACGCTCAACAGGACAACACTATGTAAACATATTTACATTTTACAAATACTCGACTAAAGCATAAATGAATTTTAATCATCTTATGCCTATCTTTTAAGCATGGACATTAGAACAAATAGAGACGGAGCTCAACATGGTCAGTGCATATGACGAATTACCACGCACACCTGCAAATTTTGTAGCATTATCACCTTTACGTTACTTAGAACGCGCTGCTTATATTTATCCTGATCAGGATGCAATTGTTCATGGTCATCGTCATATTTCATGGCGAGAAACTTATCAACGTTGTCGCCAATTTGCGCATCAATTACGAAATCTAGGCATCGAGAAAAATGATACGGTTTCTGTTCTCTTACCGAATATTCCAGCCATGATTGAAGCGCATTTTGCAGTCCCTATGGCTGGCGCAGTATTAAATACCTTGAATACCCGTTTAGATGCCAAAACCATCGCATTTATGCTTGAACATGCTGAAACTAAAGTGCTTTTGGTTGACCCTGAATTTGCGACATTGGCGCAAGAAGCTGTAGGCATGCTGTCTCAGAATATCTATATCATTGATGTTGCTGACGTTGAATATGACAAAAATGACTCTACTTCTCGCATTGGTCAAATCGAATATGAACAGTGGCTTCAAGGGGGTGATACTGATTTTGAATGGCACTTACCTCAAGACGAGTGGGATGCTATTAGCCTAAACTATACTTCTGGAACTACTGGTAACCCGAAAGGTGTGGTCTATCACCATCGTGGGGCTTATATCAATGCTGCGAGTAATATTATTGCCTGTGGAATGACCCCTCGTTGTAAATATCTTTGGACACTTCCCTTATTTCACTGTAACGGTTGGTGCTTTGCTTGGACCATCGCAGCAAATGGTGGCACCAATATCTGCTTACGTAAAATTGATCCTGAACTGGTCTATCAACTGATTGATCAATACAAAGTTGATTATTTCTGTGGCGCACCAATTGTTTTGTCAATGTTGATTAACACGCCAAAAGATAAGCAAATTAAATTTAAACATCATGTTGAAGTTATGGTGGCTGGTGCTGCACCTCCAGCAGCGATTATTGAGGGTATGCATCATATTGGTGTTCAAGTGAATCATGTTTATGGACTTACAGAAACCTACGGTCCTTCTGCATTATGTGCATCACAAGCCGGATGGAGTGATTTGTCAATTCAAGAGCAAGCTCAATTACATTCACGTCAAGGCGTACCTTATCCTTTGCAAGATGGTATGCGTGTTCTCGATGCAGAAACCATGCAGCCAGTTCCAAATGATGGCAAGACCATGGGGGAAATTATGTTCCGTGGCAACATTGTCATGAAAGGTTATTTAAAAAATACTCAAGCCACTGAAGAAGCATTCAAGGGGGGCTGGTTTCATACGGGCGATTTAGCTGTCTGCCAACCAGATGGTTATGCAAAAATCATGGATCGCTCAAAAGACATCATTATTTCTGGTGGGGAAAATATTTCCTCTTTAGAGGTCGAAGAAATCCTCTATACCCACCCTGCTATTATGACAGCAGCGGTCGTTGCTCAACCTGATCCACGTTGGCAAGAAGTGCCTTGCGCCTTTATTGAGCTTAAGCAAGGCGCAGAAACAACTCCTGAAGAAGTGATTGAGTTCTGCAAACAACATCTGGCACGTTTTAAAGTACCAAAGAGCGTGGTGATTTGTGAGATTCCAAAAACTTCAACAGGAAAATTACAAAAATTTATCTTACGTGACTGGGCAAAAGAACGCGCTGTAGGTGAGTTTCAGTAAGGATTTAAATGTCGTGATTCTCTCTTCATAGAAATCATCTTTGGCTCGTCTAAGCAAAGTGAATGATCTAAAAGAGAGGACACGATAAGCCCTGATGATAGACTAAGCGACTCCGATAGGTTGATGATTTTTTAGTCCCTTGTTTTATACGATAAAATACTAAGCCATGAATAAATTACGTATAGAAATAGAACCCGACTTCGAAACGGCACAACAACTTTATCCGACTGTGCTCGAATTAATTGCAAATTACACCCGCTTTTGTGATGAATTCGGTGATGAAGACTCCGTGGAATATCAAAAACTCAGTGAAAAACTTACACAAATCACCCTTAAAGATATCAGTCAATATGATCTCTGGGAGTGGTGGGAAGCAGAAGGAATTGAAAACTTAAGCTTTGATATTTGCCTACCCGAGCCTAAAATCATTAAGGATATTTCAAAACAAGAACTAACTGAAATTGTGCAACGTATTAAAAAATCAGATTTTACTGCTCAACATAAAAATAATTTTATCCATTCTTTTTATATTCGTACCGTCTTTCCAGGTGGTTATTTCTATAATTTTTTAAAACTCAATTTTAAATATTTTCATCATCGCCTATTTCAGCGTAATAAAGATCAGAATGGTAAATACTTTGAATATTCAACTGAAGAAATTGTAGAACAACTCTGGGCTAAAAAATCTAAATAATGCTCAACTATTTTAAAACTTCTATGAGTAACTGATGTTACGCACTTGATTTAAATTAAGTAGGTGAAAAAGAAAAAGCTAAATTTACACGACGGAGTCTTACATCCAAAGTTTAAATTTATGGAATAGCCTTCGGCTCGAGGTACTTTTGTTTTGGCATGAGGAGCAAAGCTCCGCAAGGGCAACCATCTTGCGCAGCGACATCGCTGCTCACCGCAGAACATGCTCACTATCGTCAAAATATTCAAAGTTTCGCAGAAACTTTACTTATTAGAAGGAGTTCTGCCTCAAGCAATTGCGGATGACGTTTCCGCGTCCCTACATTCTTCTAGCTCCAAAATTTAATTTTAGAGTTACTGCGTAACATCAGTGAGTAAATGTAATGGCTTGTTCTCATCACAAAATCAGCATAAAACATCGTTTTTTATAAAACTCCTCATCACTTGAATAGTTTAGTTATTTTGTAGCCAACCTTGATCCGATAGTACCTACTTTTATCGTCATTTTATTAGACACAACTTTTTACGATTTTGACTATTTGTATCCTTATTTTTCAATGAAAACTGTTTACACTCAATGCACTTACAAGTTTCAAGTTATTTTTCTTTGACTTTACAGTCACAGAGAAATAACCATGAAATACTTGTACGTCACTATAAGATGTTGCACGATGTAGCAGAACAAATATGTGTCATAGAAGACACACATCGTATTTATGAAGATTATAAATCTGGTTTAACCAGTATTGAGGAAACCGATATGCCACAATACAAAGCACCCTTACGTGATATGCACTTCGTTTTGCATGAATTATTAAATGCAGAAGAACATTACGCTAAACTCCCTGCGTTCCAAGAAACCGTAAGCCGTGAATTGATTGATCAGTATTTAGAAGCTGGCGCGGATTTCTGTGAAAACGAACTTTCTCCTTTAAACCAGATCGGTGATCGTGAAGGCTGTAAATGGGATGATGGTGTTGTGACTACACCAACAGGCTTCAAAGCAGCTTATGACAAATATGTAGAACTCGGTTTCCCTTCTCTTTCAGTTCCTGAAGAACATGGTGGTCAAGGCTTACCAGGCTCATTAGCAACAGCTATTTCAGAAATGGTAGGTTCAGCAAACTGGGCGTGGGGCATGTATCCTGGTCTTTCTCATGGTGCGGTTCGTACCATCGAACACCATGGTTCTGCTGAACAAAAAGCAACGTATTTGCCTAAACTGGTTTCAGGTGAATGGACAGGTACAATGTGTCTAACAGAATCTCATGCAGGTTCTGACCTTGGTATCATCCGCTCTAAAGCTGAACCACAAGCAGATGGTAGTTATGCAATTTCTGGCGAGAAAATCTTCATTTCAGCTGGTGAGCATGATATGGCTGAGAACATTGTTCACATTGTTCTTGCTCGTTTACCAGGCGCTCCTAAAGGCACCAAAGGAATCTCATTATTCATCGTACCAAAATTCAATGTCAATGCGGATGGCTCTATTGCAGACCGTAATGGCGTTCGTTGTGGTTCAATTGAACACAAAATGGGTATCCATGGTAATGCCACATGTGTAATCAACTTTGATAATGCGAAAGGCTTCTTGATTGGACCAGAAAATAAAGGTCTACACTGCATGTTCACGTTTATGAACACTGCACGTATCGGTACAGCGGTTCAAGGTTTAACAGCATCTGAATCATCTTTCCAAGGCGCACTTGCCTATGCCAAAGACCGTTTAGCAATGCGTTCACTTTCTGGTCCAAAATCACCAGAGAAAGAAGCAGATCCAATCATCGTTCACCCTGCTGTACGCAACATGCTCATGACGCAAAAAGCATTTGCTGAAGGCGGTCGTGCACTGGTTTACTTCTTGTCTCAATATGCAGATATCGTTGAACAAGGCGTTACTGAAGAAGATCGTAAATTCGCTGACAACATCTTGTCTTTATTAACACCAATTGCAAAAGCATTCTTAACTGAAACAGGTTCAGAATCAGCGAAACATGGTGTGCAAGTCTTTGGTGGTCACGGCTTTATTTCTGAACACGGTATGGAGCAAATCGTACGTGATACACGTATCTCTTGCTTATACGAAGGGACGACTGAAATCCAAGCACTTGATTTGCTAGGTCGTAAAGTATTGGGAACTCAAGGTGCAATGTTGAAAGACTTCACCAAGATTATCCATAAGTTTGCAGAAGCAAACAAAGACAATGCTGATCTAAAAGAATTTGTTGAACCATTGGCTGCTCTGAACAAAGAGTGGGGTGATTTAACCATGCAGATCGGTATGAAAGCTATGCAAAACCCTGATGAAGTGGGTGCTGCAGCAGTAGATTACTTATATTTCTCTGGCTATGTAACACTTGCATTCTTGTGGGCGCGCATGGCGCTTGTTGCTCAACAGAAATTAGCTGAAGGTTCTACCGAAACTGGTTTCTACAATGCAAAAATCAAGACTGCTCGTTTCTACTTCAAAAAGATTCTTCCTCGTGTTCGCTCACATGTAGATGTGATTGCAGGTGGCTTAGATCCTTTGATGTCATTAGATGCTGAAGATTTTGCATTCTAAATAGAATGTCGAATTAGACATTTAAAAAACTGTACTCAAGAGTGCAGAAATAGAGAAAGGACGGTCATAGCTTTGGCAGTCCTTTTTCTTTATAAATAGACCATAATTTTACTTAGATCATTTAACAACATTCATCATTGTTGATTAGACTGGTCTGAGTCTACAGATTCAAACAATAAACAGGTGAACGAACATGCCAATTTATAATGCGCCACTTGCAGATATGAAATTCATTCTGAATGACGTTTTCAATGCAGAACAATTCTGGCAAGCCAATGAAAAGCTTGCACATGTTGATGCAGCAACGGCTGAAGCGATTTTAGAAGAAATGGCTAAATTTGCTCAAAATGTTACGCTTCCACTCAACCGTACTGGTGACGAAGAAGGCGCACATTATGAAAATGGCAAAGTAACGACACCTGCTGGCTTTAAAGAAGCTTTCCAACAATACGCTGAAGGTGGTTGGATCGGTTTAGGCGCAGATGAAGAATGGGGCGGTCAGGCAATGCCGAAAATGCTGACTGTACTTGCAGACGAAATGCTATTTGCAACCAACCCTTCTTTCATGCTCTACCCGCTTCTTTCTGTGGGTGCTGGTATGGCGTTAAACAGCTATGCCTCTCAAGAGCAAAAAGAAACCTATTTACCTAAAATTTATTCAGGTGAATGGTCTGGCACCATGTGTCTAACTGAACCACATGCAGGTACGGATTTAGGGATCATCAAAACTAAAGCCGAACCAAATGAAGATGGTTCGTACAACATTACGGGTACGAAAATCTTTATTACTGGTGGTGACCATGATTTAGCTGAAAATATCATTCACCTTGTTTTAGCAAAAACACCGAATGCTCCAGCAGGTTCACGTGGCATTTCGCTGTTTATCGTACCTAAATTTATTGTCAATGCAGATGGTTCATTAGGTGAACGCAATACAGCTGGTCCTGGTTCAATTGAGCACAAAATGGGAATCAAAGCCTCTGCAACATGTGTCATGAACTTTGACGCTGCCAAAGGTTACTTGGTCGGTAAAGAAAACGAAGGTTTAGCTGCAATGTTCGTGATGATGAATTACGAACGTCTGTCGATGGGTATTCAAGGTCTTGGTGCTTCTGAATACGCTTATCAAAATGCAGCTCAATATGCGACTGATCGTCTGCAAGGTCGCAGCGCAAATGGTGTTCAATCTCCAAACAAACCGGCAGACAGCATCCTTGTTCATGGTGATGTACGTCGCATGTTATTGAATGCACGTGCCAATAATGAAGCATCTCGTGCCTTTGCTGTATATGTTGGGCAACAACTCGACATTACTAAGTTTTCTACTGATGCCGAAGCGATAGCAAAAGCCAATAATCGAGTTGCACTATTAACCCCAATTGCGAAAGCCTATTTAACTGATACTGCTTTTGATGCAGTAATTGATGCGCAAATGGTTTTCGGTGGTCACGGATTCATTCGTGAATGGGGCATGGAACAATGCGTACGTGATTTACGTATTGCCCAAATCTATGAAGGTACAAACGGCGTACAATCACAAGATTTGATCGGTCGTAAAACCATTAAATGCAATGGCGAATTTATTGCCGAATATATTGCTGAAATCCGTGATTTCGCTAATGATTTAGACACAGATCTTAACTTCATCAAAGATGCAACCTTAGACGTTGCGACTGAAGTGGACATGATCACTCAGCACATTTTAGAACGTGCCAAAGAAAATGCAGATTTCGCTAATGCTGCTGCTGTGGACTATCTACACGCTGTAGGCTTGTTAAGCTTTAGCTATATGTTTGCACGCATTGCCAATGCTGCAAAAAATAAAGATGGTCAGTTCTACCAAGATAAATTGGCATTAACGCATTACTTCATTCAACGTATTTTGCCTGATTTACATGCACGTATTGCAAAAATCAAAGCAGGTGCAGAAGTATTAATGAACTTCAGTGAAGACTATTTTACGACGCAAGCTTAAGTTCAAAATGAATTGAAGCCAGTAATCAAAACGCCCGATTCATCGGGCGTTTTTCATTGATCATTCATTCAAGTAGTTTTGGATCTGGAAATGGTAATTTATCCTGAGACTCGCTAGGCATTGCAACCCATTTACCTTTGTCTTGGTAAAAATCAGATTGTGTTTCATTGGTTGCAGCGCCTAACTTGACTGAAATCGTACATGCAATTTGTTCTGGATGTGTCGGATTTACAGCAGGAATACATGTACCTAATTTTATTTCTGAAATCATTGCGCCGATTTCTGTTCCCAACAACTCAGCTGTGGCTTGTTTTGCTTCTGCAACTGTAGGGACTTTGATCGTATCAGCACTCGAAAACTGGCTAAATAATAGAATATTGAAACATGCAACTATGCGGGTTATTTTCATCTTTTCTATCCGTTGATCATTAAAATTTAATTTAAAAAATTATCGACATCACAATCTAACATGACTGAATATTAATGACTTTACACTATTGGTTTATCTTGTATAGAGACGATACAAGAATTTTCACTGATTCCACCATAGTGAAAAGTTTGTTTTATTTTGATTGAATTTATAGTGAAAGACGATTTTATCAAATAGCTGATCACGTGAATTTTATTTTCAACTTGTAATCATAGATCCTACTCTTTAAGTTGCTGAAACAAATCCAAGATAAAAACAAAATAAATATAACTTTCATGTGCATGAAATTTGCATGATGTTTAATTCACAATACAACATAGAAATGGAGGAAGTTATGAACAAAGATCCACGTATAGAAAAAATAGAAAACCTCCTCGATAAATTAGGCAATATTGCCGTAGAAGCTTTTCACTATATTGCCCTATTTATCATCGGTTGTATGATTGCATGGTCCGCAGTGCATACCATCATCGAAATTTTGACTGTAAAACAATACGCCAGCATTGATGATATTTTACTCTTATTTATTTACCTAGAATTAGGGGCAATGGTGGGGATTTACTTTAAAACCAATCACATGCCTGTGCGTTTTTTAATTTATATCGCGATTACAGCACTGACTCGATTATTGATTTCAGATATCCAACATGACCATAAAGCGGATATTGATTTGGTGATTATTACAGGTTCAGTTTTAATTTTGGCAATTGCAATCTTGATTGTACGTTATGCATCTTGGACTTATCCCTCTGTGATTCGAGATAAACATAGTGAAAAACCATTGGCACATGGAAAAACGCCACGACCCGAAGATGATGAGTTAGCCTAACATCAAATTTCTTTATCTATATCTGAAATAAAACCTTCTCAGCGTTGTGAAATCAACATCAAATTTGATTCACATCGCCAAAGAAGGCTGCAATCATGTTTAGATTAGTGTGTTCACATTTCATTTCCAAACATAATCCATAGTAAACAGAATTAACGGTCATTCGGCACTTGTAAATAACGTCCACTTTCAAAAATCCAATGCATTCCAACCTGGGGATCAGGTAAACCATAACGACGCCAATCACTAATTAACGTGTAATGCGAGCTTTCAATCTGACCACCCTCTCCATTCACATAACCATAACTATTGCCTGAATACTCTGTTCGTGTTGGAAACTGATGGTTATAAATAATCGTCACACCATTTTGTGGTGGATAATTTGGATAGGGTTGATTTGGATGAGGATAAGGTCGATTTGGATAGCTTGGATAAGATGGATATGGTCGCGGGTATTGTGGACGGACAGGAATTTCCTGCGTCATTTGTCGACCATATTGATCTGTGTATTTGTACGTCGTGGTCGGATATTTCTTTTGAGGGCGTTCAACACTGCGATAGTTGCCCCAATCTTTACCATCTGCCCATGTCGTTGCCGAAACACCTGAAAGCATCCACATCAAGACACTTAAACTGAGTATCTGTTTCATTTCAACCTCCAAAGTTCAGCAGATAGATTATTTTAATACATCATTCCAGAGAAATTATGGATAAATAACAAGCATTATTTATCTTGTTTAATTGTTTATACATCAACTTGGGCAAATTCTGACATCAATCTGATAAAATATGATTTTAATCTGATGAGTGCTGTATTGTGGCTGAACTGAGCTTTGACCGTTTACATCAATTTTTTTGCAAAGTCCCAAGTGTGCAAGAAGCATTTATTGATAGCTATGGTTCAGATGGTAAACAGGCTTGGTGGTTCAAGTTTCAAATTAATATTGACCATCCACTCGCATGGCAAACTGTACAAGAACTGGGTCATGTTTTAAATTACATTTCTAAAAATGAACGACTTCCTACTCAGTTTCTACCTGTTTCACCACCGCCCTATATGAATGGTGAAGCAAAGCAGTTTTTAGCCTGGGTCATTCAATGTAATCATTCAGACTTTTCTCCAGATGTGGTCTGTGATTGGTTAGAAGCACGTTTACCCAAGCCGGTAGATGACCTTGAAAAATGGAAAATAAAGACCGATTTACATGAGTTGGATCAAGTCTCTGATCAGGATTTGGATCAGATTATTCCGCCAAATCCATAATCTGTGTAAAATTCTGAGAACCGAATCTATCTTTTTCGGTTCTTAGATTCGGTTTCAGCTTGCTCACTATCATTATTCAAACTTTTCATCAGACCACTGAGGTTATTATTGAATTGCGCACGCATCTGAATATAGGTTTTAAGCTTTCTCGCTTTAACGGGGTCTTTCGTTGTTCCCTTACCTGTTTGATACGCCTCTAAAGCTTTGCTTTGCGTATCTTCCTCAGATGATCCGTTTTCATAAGCTAAAACCGCCCAACGATAATCCTCAGGCTGATCCATAATACGCGCAAGATTATCCATTGCATTGACTGATCCTAATTCCGCAGCCTGCTTAAAATATTTTTGGGCAAGCACTTCATCGTAATCTTCATTTTCTTCATTGAAATACCAAACACCAAGATAATTTATTGCTTCAGGATCGTTTTGGGCAGCCGCTTTCTTTAAATAATCTAATCCCTTGTGAATATCTTTTTGATCTTCATCATTCACCAATAAATAATCAGATCCAAGCTCGGTTAATGCAACATGATTATTGAGTAAAGCCGCTTTGCTATACAAATCTTGCTTATCTTTATCTGTGTCTTTTTTTAATGCGAGCATCAAATACGCATCACTTGCCCCTTTGGCAGCTTGTTTTTCATAGTGTGCTAAAATTGAATTTTCTAGTTGCTTAATCTCCTTATCTGATAAATATGAGTCTGAAGCATAATCATCAAGTAATTTGATTTTTGCATCAATATCGCCTTGATTAGAACGTTGCTGAAGCATTTTAAAATAAGCTAAATCACTGTCTTTATAGGCTCTTGCATAGTCTTGTTTAGTCTTTGCCCCCAGTCTTTTTAATATTTTCTCTGGACAATTTTGAATCAGCGCTCCAGCTTTTAATGTGTCTCCTTTTTGGACTGCCTGAAATAACCACTGACACTGTTCATCACTATACCCGTCAGCATCATTATCTAATGCATAAACTAAAGTACGCATTGCACCTGTATCACCTTGTTCAGCAAGTTTTAAAATTTTCGGGCGAATTTTTAATAAATTTTGCTTAATATCGCTTGAAATACCAAAGCCTTCAGCCACTTCTGCTTCTAAATCCAATGATAAATAGGCATCAAAATTTCCACGCTGTGCAGCTTCTAAGCGTAATTTTTTATATAAATGATTATTTTCAGGTAAAAACCGATAATCTGCTGAATTAGAATAATACTTCGCAAGTAAAAAGTAAGCTTCTGCATCTCCTTGATCGGATGCCTGTTGAAGTAATTGAATTGCTTTATCCGTATTGATTAAAACAGTTGGGCTACCTGTTTGCAATATTTTTGCTTGAGTTAATAAAGGATTTTCAGCAAAACTCAATGGTGAAATAATAAGGCTAAATGTAAAAAGGGATTTTAAAAATGAAGTTTGTAAAGTTCTCATAAAAAGCTCAGCTTTGTTATTAAAATATACTCAGCTGAAGATTATGTACCGAAAACCATTCATTTCGGTACATATTTTTTTAAAAGGTGGATAAACCACTCCACTCCATAAATCGGTAAACTCCATATTTCAGTTTCGAATCATCCGCATATTTGCTGTAATCCACACTCATTTGACGACCATTGAGATTTGACCAAGCTGTATTAAAATACTGTTCAGCATCAATAAATACTTGCTGCTGTGGATTGCCTAAGACCCGTAAATCGGTTTCTAAATTATAGTTTTTCAAATTACGTGCGGTAAAATTGGCTGAACCTAAAATCAACTCTGCTGATTGTGCGTTGCGTTTTACAATCATCTTACTATGGCATTGCTCGCCTTGTGTATTACACCAACGGACATCAATACCTTCATTATGTAATTCTGAAGCAACCTGTCGATTTGGAATACCATTTTTCTGACGACCAAAAGCGTCTTTATTGGGGTCGAGTAAAATTCTTAATTTTACCCCACGTTGTTTTGCAGCAATCAATGCTTGAACAATCTTGCGCTCAGATAAATAAAACATCGCTAAGTCAATTTGATCATTGGCTTTTGCAGATGCCAGCATGTTTAAAACTGCCTCATAAATCGCTTTTTCAGTCAGCACTTGCACTTGAGGAGCATTTGGGTTTTCTGGCAATTTCCCAAAAACAATAAACGGTGTATCTGCACCAGATAAATGCGCAACAGCTTGTTCTGATGTCAAAAGATCTGTTGCGATCGCACCATTAACCAACAAAGCAACATTGGAGTGGCGAGAGCTTCCATCATGCGGGTTGGCAGAAGTGACTAGCGTTTTCCAGCCTTCATCCGTATCCACGACTATGGTTTTACGATGATTGGCTTTAAAATTAAATAAGTTTAAATAACTACGTACAGTGATTTTTTCTTTACCGAAAGGATTGTTCAACCATCCTTTTTCAGGATTATTTCCAATATCCTGACAACACAGATACCAAATCCCAGACCATGCTGGATTCGAAGCTCGTAATGGCGTTAAATTGGTTTCGATGACCTCAATTCCCCCCAAGCGTAATTGCCGATATTGTTCAGGTTGAATACCACCATACACCGAATTAATTGGATCAGTAATAAACTTAATTTCCAATGCTGGATTCACAACTTTCTGATTAACTAAAGCTTGCGTCAACTGTTGAGTTAATGCACGTTGCTGAACTTTTGATTCACCTACTTCGCTATTAAACAAAAACATATCTATGACAATCGTGGTTTTTGCTTGTTTAATCAATTGTAAGACTTGATCAAAAATATGCTGATCAAGTTGTTGTTTACCCTGTGCATCAATATAGGTTTCATCGGCAATGAATTTCACATCTGCATGACGCAAAGGTCCAGTAAAATTTAAACCTTTCGGCATTGGTTTATAGGTGTGGTAAATCGCTGATGCGAGATAACCCAAAGCCAACACACTCAAAATAATGCCGAAATAGCGACGTTTTGACCAATTCAGCTTGCTGTGAATTCTATTAAAGATACGCATAAAAAAGACCTAGAATAATTCAGGGTCTGTACAAGTGATCAATCACTTACGTTTAAGTAAAGATTGATCAATCATGAACAGCCCCTTAGAGCCTAGGTCGAATTCCTTTATTTTTCAATAACGATTTGGTGAATGAGAATAAATAACTTAGAACTTATAGTCCATTCCAATCACAAAGTTACGTCCAATTTGTGGAATGTTCGCTAAGAAAGAAGTGTGATTATATACTTTCTCATCTAACAGATTGTTTGCTTTAAAGAATATTTTTGCTTCTTGCTGATTTGACATTGGGTATTTATAAGCCAATCCGAAATTCACCATATTATAACCTTTGGTCTCTTGCTCATAAGACGCAAATTTGTCTTGGTTAAATACATGCGAATATTCAGCAGAGCCAGACCAATGATCGTCAAACTCAGCATTTACACGTGCACCTAAACGCCCTGCTGGAACACGTGGAGCATTTTCATCTTCGATTTTGCCACGAACATAATCACCAAACAAACTGGTGTTATAGACTTCATTCCATTGATATGCAACTTCACCTTCTGTACCGTAGAACTTGGCTTTGTCTTGGCTATATTTAATTAACCGGAAGTTTTCATATTGATCTAGCGT
This sequence comes from Acinetobacter sp. Tol 5, assembly GCF_019702905.1. NCBI lineage: Bacteria > Pseudomonadati > Pseudomonadota > Gammaproteobacteria > Moraxellales > Moraxellaceae > Acinetobacter > Acinetobacter sp. Tol 5. Next base: position 3,794,951 of record NZ_AP024708.1, read on the forward strand.
TTTGGCATAAATATAGTTGTCAAACCAATTGTGGTATACATGCACATGATAGCTGAGCTTATCATTGTCAAAATGTAATCCGAGTTCAACGTTGTTTGACTTTTCTTTATTTAGGTTTTCATTGCCCAATTCATATGTATTGGTTGCATAATGTTTACCATCCGCATAAAGCTCTTGCGCCAAAGGTAACCGTTCTTGATGAGAACCAGTTAAAGAGAGCGTGTAATTCGGTGAGAAAGCCCAATTTACAGCACCTGAATATGAGAATGCATTTCCATCGAAATCTTTTTGTTCAGAATCGACATCGACAGTTTGGTGATCAAAACGGGTACCCAATTCAACATGGAAATCACCAAATTGACGGTGTTCTAAGCCAAACAGACTATATTTTTGTGTCTTATTTGGAGCAAGAACAGCTTCTTCACCCGTAATATCTAGCTTTTGTTGGCTTGCTTGTACACCCCAAACACCTTCCCATGCAGCAACGGGATTATGTACCAGTTCGACACGACCTTCATAGCCTTTGCTCTTGAACGTTGTCATTGGCGTACCATCTTCAATTTCATCATGCTTGTAGTCTGTATAACTTGCCTGCGCTCTGAGTTTCTTGAAGCCCGCAAATGGCTCATTTAACTCAGAACGGAAATCATAACGATCCGTTTTCATATCAATCCATGGACCGGCTTCTGCATGATCATGACCCTCTTCACCATGATCATGTCCAGCATGATCATCGTCATTTCCATCATCATGCGCACCACAATGTAATGATAAACCATGCAAATGGCATGACTCATACTCATGACTGTGTCCAGGCAAACCATACTGATCTTTACGATTACTATAAGAAATTCCGGCGAAACCACGCTCACCAATCCATGACAAACCGACGTTGACATTATCCGATTCTGAGAAAGTATTGCCTACACGACGTTCTTTCGTTGTATGTGCGTGATCACCATGCTCTTCTGTGACCATATAGTCTGGCGTAATGTAATCATTCGCATCACGTTTTAATCCTTCAACTCGCAAAGCCACATTTGAACCCAGTCCAACGGTGACGCCTGCATGTGCCATTTTTTCATCATTGCCTGTGTTATAACGAAGTCCCACATTCCCTTCATAACCATTTTCAGGCATTGCAGTTGGGATTTTGCTATCAATCACATTGACTAAACCACCGACTGAACCTGCACCATAAAGTAATGTGGACGGTCCACGAACAATTTCTACTTTTTGTGCAAGCTGTGGATCTACAGTAACAGCATGGTCTGGCGATAAACTAGAAACATCCATCGTTTCTGTCGCATTTTGTGTAACTTTTACACGAGCCCCTTCCTGACCTCGAATGACTGGACGGCTCGAACCTGTACCAAATGTATTAGAGTAAACCCCTAACTCATCTTTCAGCGCTTCCCCCAAAGTTGTTCCTGATTGTTGTAATTTTTCACGTGAAACAGTTTCATCTGCAGCACCAAAATCTTGGCTAGAAGGAACCAGTGGATGACCAACAACTGTAATGGTTTCTAATTGTTGTGGATTTTTCTCTGTATTGGTCTGATCTTCTGCCCAAATAGAGGTCGAAATGATCGCTGTTATTGAAAGTGTCAGTACGCTTTTAGAAAAAGACATGAGGTGCTCTCGAAGCTCGATGTTTTGAATTTATGTTATATTATAACATTTCAATATTTTTGCAATAAAAAAAGGAAATCAAAATCGATTTCCTTTATGTAAAAGCTAAAATTAATTTACTTTCATAAGCTTATGAATATAGATAAAGCTCATAAGTGAGGCAACGATCCAGTAAAAAACATAGGTGGTATTTTGAAAAAACAAATAATACTCGGTCAAGCCACTACACATATAATAAATTACAAATAATGCACCCGTAATTGCTAAGTTTTTAATTAATTCATCTTTAATAAAAATATTCTTTATAAAATAAATCAAAGCCACCAAGAAGGTCATGAACAAGCCAATCAAACCAACCAAGCCATTCGCTGCCAATTCATGAAAATAGATACTGTGCATGTGCTGAAAACAATGAGGTAAATCACCACGTTCATAGAGACGGCAATTTTCAGCTTCAATGTCGTACATTCCAATTCCAGTGAATGGCTTGGATTTAAACATTTCAATTGAATTTCCCCAAAGGAACAATCTAATTCCCGAGCTATTTTGATAGTTATTATTTTGAATATTAAGTGAATCTGATTGAAAATTTTCAACCCTTTGCAGTAATGGTGAGTTTGGAATAATCATATTGATCCCCACAAAAGAAATCACCAAGCACAACATTAAAATAATTTTTTTAAGTTCCGTCTTAGCATAAAAAACAACTAAGAAAGCAAAGACAAAAAGTAGCCCAACCCACGCACCTCGAGTACCATGAAGGATTAAAAGAAACATGCAGAGTAAACTGGTAATTAAATATAAATAGGATTGTTTACCCTTTGAATAAAATGAATAACAGAGCAACAATATTGTAAGAGAAATAAAGCCGATGTCATAACTAATCACTGGATTAAAAAAGATACTAAAAAGACCTCGATCAAACTCTAACATTATCCCCCAATACAATAAGTATGGTGTCAAAAATAAAATAACAAGAAATAATATCCGATAAAAATATTCAGCATTAAAGTGACTTTTATAATAAATTGTGGGTAAAAAAATAAATGGAATAAACCAAATATACTGATTGGTAATTTTCTTATAAGTACTTAATAAATTTTCAGGAACTGAATCGAGTCGAAAAAGTAAATGATTTAACAATGTGACACTGATTGAGCCTATACAGCAAAATGCGATAAGGTAAAAATTTGGTTTTATCACCCTGCCTTTTATAAAAAAATAAATAAAAATCAAAATAAAGGCGATAGAAACATTCCAATGCCTAAAATTATCATTAAAAATATAATGAAAAAATACAGTAAAAAAAAGAATCGAAATTAAAAAAATAAGTTTCTTATCTTTTATCATTAAATAATAACTTTCTAACATTGACACTTTAGATCTACACAATTTTTTGTAATATTCTACTTTGAAATTACATTTAATTCATTGATAGACACATGAAATTAACCAATAATTTTTTACCATAAGTTGTAACCACCTATTTTCAATGCCTTTTACACTGTCTCATGCTGTTTTAGCGCCACCACTGTCTAAACTTTCAGGTAATCGTTTACCAATTGCCGCACTCGCAATTGGCACAATGACGCCTGATTTATATCGTGTGCTAGTACAAACTGAAATCCATTTAAATCATCAGTTTAAAGGTCTAATTTATCCAGATTTGTGTGTTGGATTGTTATTTTGCCTATTGTGGTATGTACTGTATCGCCCCTTATTGTTCAAGTTTTTGGGGCTTTCTAAGCCACTTAATGTCCATTCAGCTTTAAGTTTCTTTAAATTTTTGTTCTGGATGATATTGGCGATTCTATTAGGAACTGCTACCCATATTATTTGGGATGGTTTAACACATTTAGATTTTAGAACTTTTGCTTTTAACGACTTTTTAGCGCAACCTGTCTCAATCCTTGACCATATTTATCCAATGCATAAAGTCCTACAAATCGGTTGTTCAGTTGTTGCTTTACCATTCTTATTCTGGATGGGACTCCACTATTTTTTTAAATATAGAAGTTCTGAACCACTTAACCGCAAAGTATTCATTTTCTGTCTATCTTTATTTGCAATTTCATTCTTTAGTGGCTGTCTTTATTACATTCATACAGCAAATGAAAGTGGCATAATTCCCCAACAAACAGATCTTTATGTACTGATTGGTTTCTTTATGAAAGTTTTTACTCAAGCTTCCATGATCTGCTTTAGCTTAGGTTGCTGTCTTTTTCTGTATTTAAATCATAAAAAATATTTTGACTCAGTTTAAAGTCTGTTGACACGTCACAAATACATGCTTGCATTGTCAATAGACACTAAATACTTTCGTTTAAGCTTTGCAGGTTGAATCAGCAAAATTTCACACAAATTGGCTTAAATTCATCAGGCAATGTTGTAGTTTTTAGCACAAGTCCTTGTGACTCATCGCCCAAAGAGGCATAATCTCACATTACATTTTTAGGCGATGCGCTGTTTACGTATTCGCTTCCTTAACCCATATAGTTGGATTTCTAACGCTATGATGCGAACTCATTATTGCGGTTCTTTAACCGAAGCTCAAATTGACCAAACTGTAACCCTGTGTGGTTGGGTACATCGTCGTCGTGATCACGGTGGTGTAATTTTCCTTGATATGCGTGATCGTGATGGTCTCGTTCAAGTGGTCATTGATCCAGATACACCAGAAGCATTTTCAACCGCTGATAAAGCACGTTCAGAATATGTATTAAAAATAGTTGGTCGTGTACGTCGTCGTTACGAAGGTACTGAAAATGCCAATATGGTGAGCGGTCAAATTGAAGTTTTAGGTAAAGAAATCGAAGTTCTTGCTGCATCTGAAACCCCACCATTCCCATTGAATGATGAAAATGCCAACATTTCTGAAGAAATTCGTCTGAAATATCGCTTCCTTGATATTCGTCGTCCAGAGATGATTGATCGCTTACGTTTCCGTTCTAAAGTAACAACATTAATTCGTAACTACTTAGACGAACATGGTTTCCTTGATGTTGAAACACCTATTTTAACACGTGCTACTCCAGAAGGTGCACGTGACTATTTAGTGCCAAGCCGTGTTTCAAATGGTAGCTTCTATGCTCTTCCACAATCACCACAATTATTTAAACAATTGTTAATGGTTGGCGGTGTAGATCGTTATTACCAAATCGCTAAGTGTTTCCGTGACGAAGACTTACGTGCAGACCGTCAGCCAGAATTCACTCAAATCGACATCGAAACATCGTTCTTAAACGATGACGATATTATGGATTTGATGGAAGGCATGACTGTGAAGATGTTCAATGAACTTCTTGGCGTGAAATTCGATAAATTCCAGCGTATGACTTATGCAGATGCAATGCGTGACTATGCATCAGATAAACCAGATTTGCGTATTCCTTTGAAACTTGTAGACGTTGCCGACATGATGCAAGACGTTGAGTTCAAAGTGTTTGCAGGTCCAGCTAAAGATCCTAAAGGTCGTATTGTTGCACTACGAGTTCCAGGCGCAGGTTCTTTACCACGCAGCCAAATTGACGAATATACAAAATTTGTTGGTATCTATGGTGCAAAAGGTTTGGCTTATATTAAAGTCAATGAACTTGAAAAAGGTGTTGAAGGGCTACAGTCACCTATCGTTAAATTTATCGAGCCAATCGTACTCGATCTATTAAAACGTGTTGGTGCTGAAAATGGTGATATCGTATTCTTCGGCGCAGATAAAGCCAAAGTCGTAAATGATGCAATGGGTGCATTACGTATCAAGATCGGACATGACATGAACATGTCGACTTGTGAGTGGGCACCGCTTTGGGTGGTTGACTTCCCAATGTTTGAAGAAACTGATGATGGTAAATGGACCTCTGTTCATCACCCGTTCACACTACCAAAATCAAGTGTTGAAGAGGTGAAAAACAATCCAGGTCAAGCACTTTCAGTCGCTTACGATATGGTACTTAACGGTACTGAAATTGGTGGCGGTTCACTTCGTATCTATACTTTAGAAATGCAAAAAGCGATTTTTGAAGCATTAGGTATTGGCGAAGAAGAAGCTGAAGAGAAATTTAGCTTCTTATTAAATGCATTAAAATTCGGTGCGCCTCCGCATGGTGGTTTAGCATTTGGTCTTGACCGTTTGGTTATGTTGATGACAGGTTCATCTTCGATTCGTGATGTGATTGCATTCCCGAAAACCAAAACAGCTGAATGTCCACTTACACAAGCACCTGCACCAGTAGAACCAAATCAATTACGTGATCTTGGTATTCGCTTACGTGAAAAAGCTAAAGTTGAAACCAAAGAAGCTTAATTCTTTATTCAGCATGAAAAACCCTGTTTTTTAACAGGGTTTTTTATTTTTAAGTAGCATCTTATTTATTTAGGTTCGAATTGAGATAAATTCTCATAAATGGCATAATGAGCAGGTTAACTTTTAAGGTGAAAACCGATGGCTATGCGTCCTAATGTACTTCGTCATACAATCATTATCATTGTATTTTCAGTGGTTCAATGGGGATTCATGCGTTATATTCTCAATCACCAGTTATTTAACTTAGATACTTATCAACGTATTCTCTATTTCAGTATGAGTAGTTTTATTGCTGGTTTTTTTATTATTTCAGCACTGATCTATTTGGTGTTGAAAGGCAATGCTGATCGCGATTAATTTCTAATCCATGTATAACTTACTTAAAAATTTTTCTCGTTTGCCTTTAAGCATGATTCAGACTATTGCGAGAGGGGTTGGCAGTTTATTATTTATCAGTAACTCCTCAGCAAAACGAATTACAGAAATCAATATACAAGCAGCCTATCCTACGCTTGAAGAACAGCAACGCCAGGCATTGATTAAAGCCAGTTTGAAAAGTCAGTGCATGACCTATGTAGAGTCAATCAAAGTGTGGGGCTCTCCTCCTGAATTTGCCTTAAATCAAATCAAACAAGTGCATAATGCTGAAATTTTTCTCAATGCGTTAAAAAATCCCAATGGAACTTTAGGTGTTGTTCCTCATTTTGGAAATTGGGAATTGATGAATGCTTGGGTGAACCAGCACACACATCCTGTCATTATGTATAAACCGAGTAAAAATAAAGATCTAGACCGATTTATGCTAGAGTCTAGACAACAACTCAAAGCAACATTAGTTCCCACAGATGATACGGGTGTACGTGCTTTATTTAAACACTTAAAACAAGGTGGCTTTTCTGCCATACTTCCAGATCATATTCCCAAAGAATCTGGCGGTGTATATTCGGACTTTTTTGGACAAAAGGCTTTTTCATCAACCTTACTGTCTAAACTAGCAGCGAAAACCCAATGTTCTGTGGTAGGACTCACCTGTATTCGTCGTGCAGATTACGCTGGTTTTGATTTGCATTTTACAGCATTGTCTCCAGATATTAATTCCAAGGATGTACAACTTTCTGTTGATACACTCAATAAAGAAATGGAACGGATGATTAATGTTGCACCAGAACAGTATTTATGGGGCTATAAACGTTTCCGTAAATTAGAGGGTGAACGGAATTTGTATAAACCATAAAAAATTAAATAAAATTAACTGTTCTCATTGGACAAAAACTGTTTTGTTAAAAAGTCATAATATGAGTTTTCTACAACTTTATCTATATAGTTCATTTTATGAATATTTATCTGTTGTAAAATTTGATTGTATTCCACTGAGCTGAATTGCTCATTTAATTTAAATTGCAACAAATGAGGTAAAGTGTCATCTATAATTTCACATTGTTGGGATTTAAATCGATCTTTGATTAAAACATCATACATAATTTGAAAGAAAAAATAATGAGGAATATTCTCTTGTGTTCTCCAGAAATTCAGCAAAACATCTAAACAAATCTGTAAAACTTGATTGCCTTTTTTTCCAACAATAAAGCTGTTTAAAACATTCACATTTTGCTCATCGGACCAATCAAAATAATCATGATTACGATCATACCAAAGCTGTTTTTCTAGCGTATCCCTATGTCTTTGAAACATAAAGTAGTCTGCATCTAATATTTCACTTTCAATAGGTGCGGTTAATAAAATTGTTGCATCTAACCAAACTCCACCATAAACATTGAGTAAAGCAAGACGGATAAGATCTGCAAAAAAGGCATGTTTAAATTTAGAATTATTTCTTTTATCCCAAACAAAATCTGGAAGATCCAAATAATCTTTTATATTACTTTCATCAAGTCTAACTACTTGATAATCAGCTTTAAATTGATCAACGGAAGAAAAACATAATTTAACAATATGAGGTAAATCACTTTGAATACCTTGCCCCCAATATTGCCAAATAATTTTTTGATCATTAAATTGCTTTTTCTCTTTTAGTTGATACTTTTCTAATTGATTAGAAAAATAATAGTCTAAGAAAATATCCCAACATAATTCAACATGTTTTTTTTGCAAAATATTTGCTTTTCTGTTGAGCTTTTTTCGAAAAATTTTAGGAACAAATGTAAAATAAAAGATACGGAATGGAAATTTACTGAGTCTATCAATATTACTCTTAAAATTAGCTTCTGAATTAAAAATATTTGATATATCGCCCATATAATTTCAACTCATTTTAAAATCTACTTCACCTAAGATCTAAAATATATTTTAGATCTAGAATTAAACTTAACCATCAAATTAAATCAATAAAACCCAATCTTACAAAATCTTAGTCTTAATTGATAAACAAGCCTCAAAATTTCACGTTTCAGCTTTTGCACTAAACTAAGCTTTTGTTTATGCTTATCCTTTGTTAATTGATTTTTTTTACGATCAATTTCAAGCTGACTTTCAAATTCACTTTTACCAATTCTATCCGCTTGAGCCGATAATCCAGGGACCATTTGATAAATAATTTCATATCCATCATTTAAATAATTTTCAAAAATTAATCGATCTAAAGGTGATTCAATATTCTTATCTTTTATATATTTTAAATAATTCTTTGCTCCGTCGAATGACAATATATATCCAGCAGTACCTAAATGTTTTTCTTTCAACTCCCTCAAAAATCTTTCATTTTTCAATTGTATTTTATTCATACTCATTAACACATATTGTTCAAACATTTCCAACTTAATAATATTAATTTTTGGAGGTATCCAGTCCCAATTTTTAAGGAAACTACTTGCTTTTTTAGCTAAAAAAACATCATCTTCAAATATAGCGATATATTTCATTTTTTTAGAAACAGCTATGTTCCATATTTCTACATGGCTAAAGAAACAAGCTTTTTCTCCAGCAGTCAAACCACTATTTATGAGTGAAATTCCATACTTCTCCTCCATCAAAGAAATCTGTTCAGGTTGAATCGCATCAAAGAAAATAAATTCAATATTTTGAGCTTGAAACTCATTCACGATATGTAGTCTACGCTCTTTAGCAGAAGCTAAACTTATAACAAAATTCATATATTACATCCGGAACAAGATATGGATTAAAGCAGAATGATTTATATTTCTGGTTTAAATAAGCTTTGTTTTATATCAATATTCCAAAAAAAGAAAGTAGATTTATTTAAATTTTACTGATCGATATGCTGACAATTTACAAACTTGATAAAGCAATCTGAAAACTTCTCTTCGAATTTTACTTCCTATAGTCATCGCAGCTTTTTGTCTACATTGCTCTATTCGATCTGCTTCATGTCGAATTGCACGATCATCTTCCAAATGGCTAGGAAAATTATCATATTTTTTATGCAAATAAAAATCTTGGACACAAATAGCAGGTACCATTTGATAAGTCTTATATTTTACATACTTTACATTACAACCAAACAATATGTGATCTACAGGAACTAATTCATCCATATTACGTATAGATGCTAGAAAGTATTTTGCAGCTTGATTAGATAGAATATAACCTGCCCCACCTAAATGCTTAGCTTTAAGTTGATACAATGCTCTATCATTCACTCTAGCTTTTGGAAAAAAAGAAAGATCGACCTTTCTATCAAAAGCCTCTAATTTTATGAGATGCACATTCTTAGGAATCCATAAAAAATCATGGATAAAACTTTGGACATTTTCCCCAAAATGTATATCGTCTTCAAAGATCGCCATATATTCTATATTTTCTTCAACAATCTTTTCCCATAAGGAGACATGACTTAAAAGACAGGCAATCTCACCCTGTGTTAAAACACCAGCGTTTGTTATTTTAACACCTAGGCTTTTGGCACTTTCTACAATCGTAGAAGGTGTAATAGCATCAAAAAAACTGAATGATACTGAATGTTTTTTAAACTCTGAATCGATATGTGCTCTCCTTTCAAGCGCACAATCTAAACTAATAACAAAATTCACAAAAAAACGATCTCTATATATTCAAAAGTGATTATATAACAATTGAGCACTTTTAGAACTGCTATTAAATTTATTTGATTGATTTTAAATAAACTATTCTTTTGAGCTTTTTGTAAATATAAGTTTTGTTTTAAATGGAATAGCCATAAGTTGAATAAATATGCGACTTATTTCTCTAAAAATTTTTTGCAATCCAGTTGGTTTAATTACAACTTGATCACGCCATTGCAAGCTCGTCTTAAATTTTTGATTATTTGGATTTAATAAATAATCTTGAATACACAAAGTCGGATTGACTTGATATATAGCCAAAGCCCCATCTGAAACATACTTGCGAAAGATAAGTTGATCTACATGATCAAAAATCGCTTGCTTGTGCATATAATCTAAAAGTTCAACAGCACCTTTATAAGAAAGTATATAACCCGCAGCACCAAGATGAGCTTTTTTTAATTTCCTCAGTACAAAATCTTGGTTTTTAAAAACGCGTATTTTCTCTAAATCTAAAATTACATGATTATAAGATTTTTCAACTTTAACAATGTCAACAGTTAACCAATTTGAATCTTTTAAAAATAGTTCTGCGCCTGCACTTAGATATATATCATCCTCAAAAATAGCGATTGCTTGCATTTTTTCATCTACAGCTTTTTTCCATAGAGAAATATGGCTATATAAACATGCCAACTCATTTTGACTCAGATTATTTTGCTGTATCGCTAAACCAATTTTCTGTGCTTGATGATCTAATTGCATCGGCTCAATTGCATCAAAAAAAGAAAAGGGAATATCTTTGTTGCCAAATTGCTCTTGGATATGGGCTCTTCGATCTTCTGCTGACGTCAAACTGATCACAAAACTTTTCATAAATTACTCTGACTATTTAAAACCGACTGTTCCAAAGAAAATGATGCTTTTTAGCTGATGTAATATGCGATAAAGCTCTAAAATAATTTTATTCATACCTTTCTTTTTATTATATTTTCTTCTTGTTAAGCGCTCTTTGTACAAATGACTTGCGAACTTCACACTATCTTTGCACGAATATAGTGTCACATCCTGAATACATAAAGCAGGTTTCATTTGGTACACTGAAAAAATATTTTCATAAATCAAATGTTCAAACATTAAATGATCTAAAGCGATTAGCTTATCTAACTTTTGAATGTAGCTTAATAAACTTTTAGCACCATGCAAAGATAAAATATAACCAGCCGTACCTAAGTTCTTACTTTTTAATTCAAAAATACTTCTTTGAATCTGTCCTTTAAAATTCTTAACTTGCTTACCCAATGCAATTCTATGCGTAAACTCCTCCAACTTAATCAAATGCCATTGATCATTAATCCAAGATGAATCCGTTAAGAAGTCAACGACATTATCCCCCAAATAAATATCATCCTCGAATATCGCCATATACGGAATATTCTCATCAATCATTCTTTTCCACAGAAAAACATGGCTCATAAAGCAAGCGAGTTCACCTTTGGTTAGAATACGCTCATCAATTCTAAGTCCCAATTCTTGTGAAAAAATCGTAGCTGGTTCTGGAGTTAAAGCATCAAAAAAATCAAAGTCTACATTTTTTTGAGCAAATTCACTCGATATGTGTTTTCTACGTTCAACTGCTGTCGATAGGCTAATAACGATTTTCTTCATAGGAGTGCATCTATAAACAATACAAACATTTTACTATTTTTCTGAAGATCAATCACCTTTACTTAATAGCTTTCTAAGAAATATCAATAAAAGAACCCTTAAAATACATCCTTTTAGCAAAGTAGTAACTTATTGTTTTTCTTTCTTTTCCAGCCAACTTTATTAACTTAGGTGATTCAACTGGGGGATAATTAATTGCGAAATCAATCAAAATCTTCTCTTTGATCCATCGATTGGTGAACTGATAAAAAAAGGCATTTTCATCACAATTAATTAAGCTGATACTTGGAAAAGATTTTCTAAATACTTTTTGGCAGGCAACATAAGCAACTAAATATTCTAAATTGCCAATCCTTTGGAAAATATCAGCTGGATTTTTTTCAGTATTTTTAATCTCTTGCACATAAACTTTCGGTGTTTTTTGAATGGCTAAATAAAGTTCATCATACCAATGTTTAAAGAAAACATTATTTTTAACACTCGCCAACAACCAATTTTCCAATACAGGATAGTCAATATTTGTGGTATTTTTTTTACGATAATAAGCAAAACATTCTGTTTGATTTTTTTGCATCAGTTCAAAAATCCAGTCCAGACTTTCATAAACAATGATACTTGCATCTAACCAAATGCCACCATGTTGATAAAGTAAATCAAATCTCAACAAGTCAGCCTTTTGTTGAGGTGTAGCATCCCGCAAAAGTGAAAAGTCAATTTGACTATACTGGTTAACATTCTCAGGATTAAGAAGATACACCTCATAATTTGGATTTTTTTTGCGAATATTTTGAATACACTTTTCTACAAATTCGGTGAAATCACCTTCCCAATATATCCAAATTTTCTTTGGTAATTCGATGGGCGTATTAACAGGATTAAAAACCAGTTGTCCCGCAAAATTATCAATCTTTTTATTGGTATGTCTAATTTTGTAATAGTACATCATATAAAATTTAGCCAAATAGAATAGTTTTTTAAAAATTTTCATATAAAGACCTAATACTTTTATAAGCACACAACAACAATGACAATAACAAGCGCCCTAAACAGTATTCAAAATATTAAATACCCCCAGAACTTAAAATATTAATTCATTCAAAAATAAAGATGTTTAAAAGCATACATACGATCACGCCACATCCGCTTTTGTTTTTTTAAGCCATAAGAGCTGTCACGATTTTCCTTCTCTTTCCGAGAAATCCCCTGTGTTGCCACAGTACCCAAAATATCACTATCTAAACCAGCTGGCTTCACCAAGGCTGGCCAAACACCTAAGCCTTTGCCATTTTTACTCAGCCATGTTTGGAAAAAAATATCTACTGGCATGGTCATCGTTTTACCAGAAGCGACGAATGCTTCAGCACCTTTTCTTGACCATATTAAACCTAATCCGCGAATCGGGAAATAATAAGCATGCCATAGTGAAAAATCATCTATTTTTACGATATCTTTTGCAAACTTTTTCTTCTTGGCAGCCAAATTTATCAGATACCAATCTAGATCCTGATGCTGATCTAAATATGACAAAATTTGCTCTACAGACGTTTTAAAGTCAGTGGTGATTTTCATATCATCTTCTAAAACCACCAAATAATCTGCATCAGTTTGTAAAAACTTTTCGGCACAACCATAATGGCTGAGATAACAACCTAATTCAGAATTCAGCAGTCGACGCCCTAAAGTTTGTTGTGTTGCAACATCATCATAATTTTCAAATGAAGCTAAATCCTGCCCTCGACCATCATAGGCAGAAAATCGTTGAAACGACCAATCAACTGCTTGTAACTGTTCCGTTGCTCGTTGAAGTCGCTCATCACTGCCATCAAGATTAATAAGATATGTTTCAACTTTCATGAAAAACTTCCAATGACAAAACGTCGTTTGAGATGACAGACTGAGGTAGATAATCACTAAACTTAGCAATCATTGCATTTTTGACTTGGACTGCATCTTGTGGAGTCAACTGATCCAAACTTTGAATACAGCCATATTTAATCTGATCTTGATTTAGAGCTTGTATAAACACATTTAAACTTTCAGCATTTTTTAAATAGGCTAAAGCTAAATCTGGCTTTAACAATGCCTCACCTTTTTGAATTTTTAAATGATTCATCAACGAAATTGGATTCAATTGCTCAACACTACGAAATTTATATTTAATTTGTGTTTCTAATAAGGTTGGGTGATTCAATAAATATTCGCTTAAAATTTTACGATCTACACAATGCGGATAATGATGGATTTCAAAAAATTCTTTAAACCCTAAGATATCAGCACCCAACATCTGCGCAATGACATGTCCAGGTTGAATGGGTTTGTTAAAATTTCGATTTAAAAATTGACGATATTTCAGTTTAGTCTTGTAACTAAAACAACTTTTCCAATGCCCATAGGTCACGATTTTGTCTTGTTCAAGAAAATCTTCAACCTGAGCCGATGCATTAAAAAAGAAATCATCATTTAAATAGATAAAATAGTCTGACAAGCCTTGAATATTCCACAACATACTTTCTATAGAGCGGGTATTAAAAGTCGGTAGAAATTGTTCAAAGCCTGCAAAAATTTCTCGATGATCAACCACTCGGATTTTATTTGTATCGCAAAGACCTTGTGCGACAAATTCATTTAAAAACTCAGGTTGCTGACCATCCGTAACAATCAAAATATGACGGCAAAAAGGAACATATTTCAATATAGATGCAATGTTGTAATAGATTTCATCATTACTGGCAAAACGGGTTTCACTGACAGCATCACTGGCATCATTGCCTGTCAGGTACAAATGACGTTTACGTTTTAACTCAACATCATTGCCATCGACCCAAGCAATCACGATATCAAGGTTTTGCATCTATCTTGTTCTCAAATTTTATCAAATAATATGAATGACATTATTGCCAAGCGTCTTTAATCCAGTCTGAAGGCAATACATAACGATACCATTTACCACCGCCACCCGTGACTGCATCAGGTGGATTAATTTCACCATGAAAAATAATGATTTTGGCATCTTGTGGTTTTACTGGTGGCTTAAAATAGGCCAATGGTAGCTTTTGTAAACAATGATATTTATAACTCTTACACCAATCTTTTGGCCAATAGCTGAGCTTTTTCTGCTGATCGACATACCACGACAAATATTCTTGCTCATTTCTAAACTTATGACTAATTTCTTTAAAGTTTTCTCGAAAGTAAGGCAAAATGTCTGGAAAAGAACCCAATTTAAAACGGTACACAGAACTATTTCCTGTGACTCGCCAAGGGCGTTTCCAATCATGAATAATTAAGAACTCACCCGGATAAGTAAAGAAATCATCAATATTATCAACAATCACCACATCAAGATCTAAGAACAGTAAATTCCCTTTTAAACCATATAAGTCAGGTTCAAAAGTCGATAATTTGTTCCAGCCACGTTCTGGGCTTCCTTCAGGCAATGCTAATGGTGGAATTGGAAAACATTGAATGTCTGGGTTGATACCTTCTGTACGGTCAGTCAAACAGACCATTTTAAAACCAATGGTGGTATGTCTTTTGACCATGTTATACAGTCGATTGACATAGTCTGCACCATACTTGGTTCCCCATTTCATACACAAAACAATATTTTGTTCTGATTCAACTAAATTATTTGACTGTAAATTTGATTCATTAACCTGCATGCATCAATCTTCCACCTGAGCAATCTCTATATCATACCATTACCATAGCCAAGTTACTGTATTCGATTGCATATGCTGAACAATTTGTTTCATCAGAATATGCTATGATGCTCAAGCCATTTATACGTATGATGTTTATTTCATTATTCCAGTTTTTTGAGGATGGGATGCTTTAAACAATTCGTTAAAATGCCGAACACAACTTTTGCAAGCACATTTTCTATATTAGGTTTTTATGAAAATAGCAGTCGCTGGAACAGGTTACGTTGGCTTATCCAATTCAATGATATTTGCACAACATCATGAAGTTGTTGCTGTTGATATTTTAGAATCTAAAGTTAACATGCTCAACAATAAAATATCGCCTATCCAAGATGCTGATATTTCATTATTTTTAAAAGAAAAAACACTGAATTTCACAGCGACCACAGATTATGAAACAGCTTATCAAGATGCTGATTTTGTGATCATCGCAACCCCAACAGATTACGACACCAAAACCAATTATTTTAATACGCAAAGTGTTGAAAGTGTGGTTCAGCAAGTCTTAACAGTTAATCCGCATGCTGTAATGGTGATCAAATCCACTGTCCCGGTTGGCTTTACCAAAAATTTAAAAGAAAAATTTAATACTGAGAATGTTATTTTCTCACCTGAATTTTTACGTGAAGGCAAAGCCCTACATGACAATTTATACCCATCCCGTATTATTGTGGGTGAAAAGTCTGAGCGTGCGCAACAGTTTGCTGATTTGCTGATCGAAGGCGCAATTAAAAAAGATAGTCCAGTTTTATTTACTGACTCTACTGAGGCAGAAGCCATCAAACTATTCGCCAACACTTACTTGGCGATGCGTGTTGCTTACTTCAATGAACTTGATACTTATGCACAAATTTTTGGTTTAGATACTCAACAAATTATTGAAGGTGTTTGTCTGGACCAACGCATCGGGAATCATTATAACAACCCATCTTTTGGTTATGGCGGATATTGTCTCCCTAAGGATACCAAGCAACTATTAGCCAACTACCATCATGTGCCGAGTAACTTGATTCAAGCCATTGTTGATTCAAATAGCACACGTAAAGACTTTATTGCTGACTCGATTATTGCACGCAACCCGAATACGGTCGGAATTTATCGTTTAGTCATGAAAAGTGGTTCAGACAACTTTAGAGCTTCAGCAATTCAAGGCGTGATGAAACGTATCAAGGCAAAAGGAATTGAAGTGATTGTCTATGAACCAACTTTACAAGATGATGATTTCTTTAAATCAAAAGTGGTCAATGATTTAGCGCAATTTAAACAGCAAAGTGATGTAATTATTGCCAATCGTATTTCAAGCGATCTCAGTGATGTACTCGACAAAGTTTATACACGAGATATTTTCGGAGCAGATGAATGAAAGTTCTCGTTACAGGGGCAGCAGGATTTATTGGTTTCAATGTTGCAAAAAAACTATTAGAACGTGGTGATGATGTTGTTGGGTTTGACAATGTCAATGATTACTATGATCCTGCATTGAAAGAAGCCAGATTAGACGTTTTAAAAAATACAGCAGAACACGTTCAAGGTTCTTTCATTTTTATTCGTGCCAACCTTGCAGATAAAACTATTGTTGACCAATGCTTCCAAGATCATTCATTTGATCGAGTGATTCATTTAGCAGCTCAGGCAGGTGTACGCTACTCTCTAGAAAACCCGTCTAGTTATGTAGAGAGTAATCTTATTGGCTTCACCAATATTCTTGAAGCATGTCGCTATGCCAAAACGCCACATCTGACTTATGCCAGCACCAGTAGTGTTTATGGTGCCAATACCACCATGCCATTTAGTGAAAAACATGGTGTCAATCACCCTGTTCAGTTCTATGCGGCAACCAAACGTGCCAATGAACTCATGGCGCACAGTTATAGCCATTTATTTAATTTACCCACGACAGGACTGCGCTTCTTCACAGTATACGGTCCTTGGGGACGTCCAGACATGGCGCTATTTAAATTCACTAAAAATATTATTGAAGGTCGCTCTATTCCTGTCTTCAATCATGGCAATCACACCCGCGACTTTACTTTTATCTCAGATATTGTCGAAGGTATTATTCGTTCAAGCGATCAAATTGCACAGCCTAATCCAAATTGGGACAGCAAAAATCCAGATCCATCGACCAGCTATGCACCATTCCGTATTTTTAATATCGGCAATAATAATCCAGTCAAATTGATCGAATATATTCATGCGATTGAAAAGGCTGTCGGTCAAGACGCTATTTTAGAATTATTACCCTTACAGCCAGGTGATGTTCCAGATACCTTTGCTGATAGTAGTGCCTTGGAAAATATGGTGGGTTATAAACCATCAGTTTCTGTAGATGAAGGTGTAAAACAGTTTGTTGATTGGTACCGAGAATTTTATAAAGTCTAATCTCATACTATTTATTTTAGACCGATCTTAATACATTGATTTAAAAATAAAAAAAGGATTCCAAATGGAATCCTTTTTAACATTGAATGGCTTATTTTACATAAGTCAGCCAATGTGCATATTTTGGATCTTTACCTTGAACAGCATCAAAGAATGCTTTTTGAATCTTCTCAGTAATCGGACCACGTGCACCTGAACCAATTTGACGGTCGTCATATTCACGGATTGGCGTCACTTCAGCAGCAGTCCCGGTAAAGAATGCTTCATCACCAATATAGAATTCATCACGGGTAATACGGCGTTCAACGACATCAATACCAAGATCTTTAGCAATGGTAATAATCGTTTGACGGGTAATACCATCCAACGCACCGCCTGCAATATCTGGTGTATGTAAAACACCATCTTTCACCAAGAATACGTTTTCACCAGAACCCTGACATACATAACCTTGTGGATCCATCAACATCGCTTCGTCATAACCAGAATGTGCAACTTCTTGGTGAGCAAGAATTGACAAAGTATAGTTACCTGATGCTTTTGCTTTACACATCGTCACGTTTGGATGATGGTGGGTAAATGATGAGGTTTTAACACGAATACCCTTCGCCATTGCCTCATCACCAAGATATGCACCCCAGCTCCACGCAGCTACTGTTGCATGAATAGTATTATCTGTTGCAGCGATACCTAATTTTTCCGAACCAATGAAAATAATTGGGCGTAAATAGCATGATGCCAATTTATTTTCACGAACCACATCAATCTGAGCTTGCTCAAGCGTTGCTTGATCAAATGGAACTTTCATTTGATAAATTTTTGCAGAATTTAACAAACGTTTTGTGTGATCTTGGAGACGGAAAATCGCGGTACCATTTGGTGTTTCATAAGCACGGACACCCTCAAACACACCCATACTATAATGTAAAGTATGTGTTAAGACGTGAATTTTAGCCTCACGCCATTCAACCATTTGTCCATCTTGCCAAATAAAACCATCACGATCAGCCAAATTCATGGCGCACACTCCAAATTTTTACACAATTATTCACTTTCCAAAGCGAAAGTCGCTGTTGGATCAATTAATCTTTGCCATAACTTGCAAACGACCTCTCGGGTATCGTGCCAATCCGCAGCACTTACTTGCATATTATGATTTGCAAGTGCTAAACGGTGGCTCTCGGCGCGTTCACTGAGATAAGCTTGAATCAATGCGGATACATCGTCGCTGGATAAGCAACCTGCCTTTGCGGCATCTTCAAGGATTCGTACGTTGTCGGAATAATGGGCGAGATCAGGATTCGTCCCACTCCAGGCTAATACGACATACTGTGCCATAAATTCGATGTCAACGATACCACCTGCATCCTGTTTTAAGTGAAAAATTCCATCTTTTTTCTGATCTTTTGATGAGCCCAGATGATCTTTCATTTTTTGGCGCATATTGAGGACCTCTTGACGAACTGTTTCCTCTTGTCTTGGTAAGGTAAGAATCTTACAGCGCAATTCCTCAAACTTGGCTCTCAATGTTGGCTCACCAGCAATCGAACGTGCTCGAACAATGGCTTGATGCTCCCATAACCATGCACTTTTCAGTTGATACTGTTCAAATGCCTTTAAGCTGGTTACCAAAAGTCCTGCTTCACCTGAAGGACGCAAACGCGTATCCACTTCATAAACACGACCATCTAAGGTCTGCGTTGTCATCAATGACATAAACTTCTGAGCAACACGCATCGCAAATTCAAAGCCACTAATGGCTTTTTGACCATCTGTATCTGCTTGTTCATCCATATAATGAATAAACACCAAATCCAAGTCAGAACCATAACCGAGTTCAATTCCCCCAACCTTACCATAGCCAATTACACAATATGCCATATGATCCAAAGAACAACGCTGACCTTCTGTATCTATTGGATATCCATGACGTTTCGCCACTGTTTGATAAGCTAGGTTCAATGTTGCAATAACTGAAACTTCCGCAATATCCGTTAAAGCATCAGACACTTTCATCAACGGACTTTCAGCCAATACATCACTTGCAGCCACTGTCAGTACATTGGACTTTTTAAACAGGCGCAGTACTCGCATTTGATCTTCGACTTGATCAATTTCAATACGTAGCAACTGTTGACGTAAAGAATCCTCTAAATAATGTCTTGATGGAAGCTCAAAATCCATCGAAAGGAACTCATCCAAAAGCACTGGATAATGCGTTAATTCCTCACAAATCCATGGGCTTACTGTCGCCATTTTAACCAACCGCTGCAATGCACCTTTACTTTCGATCAGCATGACCAAATACACCGTACGGCGCATGACAGACTCGACCAATGGCATTAAACGCATCAACGCAACTTGCGGGCTATTCGACTGTAAAATTGCTTCAACCAAATGTGGCCAAAACTCTTTTAGACGTTGAACGGCTTTTGCAGGTAATTTTTTGATGGCATGACCATACCAAAACTCATGAATTAAGTTTTTAGCATCATCATCTAAAATTTCATTGAGCTGGCTCTCAAGCTGACTATAGCTTTCAATAGGTGACTCAAGCCCTTTTTCTTTAATCAGATGCTCAAATTGGAAAGTCACTTTTTCTCGTTTTTGATTTAAAAAATCAATAAAATTATCCCAATCAGTAAAGCCCAATGTATCAATCAGCCGTTGACGTAACTCAGGCTCAGTCGGCAAAGATTGAGTTTGTTGATCATTCAGTGCTTGAATCGCATGTTCAACGCGACGTAAAAATAAATAGGCATCTTCAAGGTCAACAACAGATTGTGAATCGAGTAATCCAACCTCACCTAAATGCTGAAGACTGACGAGACATTGTCGATCTTGCAGCTCTAATTTAGCGCCACCATAAATCAATTGAAAAACTTGGACAATAAATTCAACTTCACGAATCCCACCTGCACCCAACTTGATGTCATCGGCAATATTGCGACGTGCCACTTCGCGCTCAATCATGGCTTTCATTTCACGCATGGCTTCAAATGCGGTGTAATCAACATATTTACGAAATACAAATGGGCGCGTCATATCCAATAGACTATCACCCTCATGTCCCCCCGTAATAATACGTGCCTTAATCCATGCATAGCGTTCCCATTCGCGTCCATGCTGACTGAGATATTTTTCTAATGCCACATGACTAATCGCGAGGGCTGAACCATCCCCCCAAGGACGTAAACGCATATCTACACGAAAAACAAAACCATCCGCAGTAATATGATCCAGCAAATAAATCAGCTTCTGTCCCCACAAAATACAGAACTGCTGTACATCAATACATTTGCGTCCATTGGTTTCACCTTGTTCATCAAAAGCAAAAATCAGGTCGATATCACTTGATAAATTAAGCTCTTGTGCGCCAAGCTTCCCCATACCAATCACGATCAGATCTTGAATTTTACCGTTATACCCGACTGGCTCACCATGTTTGGCAATGAGTGGAACCCGCGCAAAATCTTTGGCTGCAACGATACAAATATCTGCAAAATCCGAAAGTTCACGGGTCAATGTCACTACATCGGTGAGTTGATTGGCATCCTGCCAAATCCAACGGAACATCAAACGTGCACGAAGTATCCTTAACACGCGCATCCATGTAATTTCATCTTGAATAGCTGCTAAATTATCATCAACAAGTTGTTGAATTTGCGGGGTACTGAGCGGCACTTGAAATTGATCAATTGCATAATCATGTTCTAATACACTTTGATGTAGACTTAATACTTGTTCTGCATACTGACTGGCATGTAAGGTTTTTTGCAATTGCTCAGCATTCATTAGAAAAGCCTGTACTGATGTTTTATATGATTATTTATAGCAGTTTGCTTGACTGTTAGGGAATCTTTTATCGTTGTATAAAAAAGCACAGATTAAAAAAACATCAAAAAACACACATCAATCACTTTAAAATTTCATCACATACGTTGAAGATTAGAAAATTTTTACTTTATCTGATTTTAGGTCTGTATCCAGCAAAGACTGATGGGCATTTTTTGCCGCAGGAAGGGCAACGACAAAGGTTGTCCCCTCACCTTTTTGAGAGCTAACTGATATTTGCCCATGATTTAAGTCAACAAATCTCTTGCACAATACCAATCCTAAGCCTGTACCTTGTTCACCAATCGTACCTTTTATACTGGCTTTAAGTTGCGGTTCAAAAACCTGTTCAATCTGTGCCTGAGTCATACCCAAACCAGTATCATGAATAATGATTTCAATACGATTTCCCACAGGTTGAGCGGAAATCGTCACTTTGCCTAAACCATCAGTTTGAGTAAATTTTAAAGCATTGGACACTAAGTTTTGAATAATGGAGGTTACCATATTCATATCTGCAAAAACCGTTAGATCATCAGCAACATTTTCAATCAATTGAATATTTTTATTGACTGCTAAGGGTTGCAGTACATCATAAACAATTTTGGTGGTCTGTTTGAGCTTAAAATTAATCGGGTGATAGACAAAACGACCTCCTTCTGACATCGCCCAATTGAGTAAATTTTCAAGTAAAGCATATGTGGACTGCAAAGTATCATGCAAATATTGTGCAATACTATGAATATTCTCTTCATCCAAGGTTTCTCGTTCATTGGCTAAAACATCTGAAAAACCAATCAATCCATGAAATGGTGCACGTAAATCATGGGCAATCACCTGAAAAAACTTTGTTTTACTGAAATTTAGAGCACGTTCTTGTTCATAAAGCTCATAATAGTCTTGAGACTCCAACTTGCGCTGCAATATCGTCACAAGGTCATCACTCAACTCTTCTAATAATAGTTTTTGTTTAGCCGAGAAATTCTCGGACTGATGATCATAAAAATAGACATGCGCGATGGACTCGCTGTCTTGAAGTCTAAAGTCATAAGCGATAAGTCGTGTATGGCTAAGACCGATCTCCGTGATATAATCTGAACATTCTGGATAACTTGGGTGTGTACCCTCAACAATTAACGTATTTTGAAAATCTGGTAAAAGATTAGGCTTTGGAGAAAGATAAGCGGCAACAAAGTCACATTCACTATTGGCAACCCATGCATAAGGTTCATTGTGAAAGCTAAAAAAGGCATTTTCGACATTCAAAATAGCACGGACAATTTTCAGATAGCGTTCAATTTTATTGTCTGGTGTATAAGCCCCTAAAATGAGCGACAATCGACATGCACTGAGTTGCTCAGTTTGATGAGAGTCTAAGAATTCTAGTTTCATGTTTACCTCATTTTCACTTTCAGTTCACACGTTATTGATTAAACTCACCCATTTCTAATATTAATTTCTTTTAAATAGATAAAAACTTAATTCGAAAAATAAAAAAATAGCATCAAAGACGTCGCTGTACATTTACAAATGTTCACATAAAACACTATAGCAGTAATACTTTTAATTAAAATAGAAAAGTTAAAAATTTCAAAAAAAATCATATTTTTGTAATCAAACAACGTCTATCAAATCACAATAGTATTTAATTCTGTGAACTGAAAAACTACCCAAGCCATTTGTATTCGCTTGGGTTCTGTTGAATAGAGAATGATTCTATAGATGGGCAAGGAGAGCGTGTAAACCGATATGCCATCACTGAAAGTAGATTTTTGAATGACATGATTTTATATAAACATCGTGTCAATAAAAGCAGCAAAACAATTATTTTTTATTTAAATATTTATAGTTAATTACCGCTCCAAAACACATGTATTACTGCTAATAGCCATCCAGTAAAACATATTTCTTGAGTCATTTATTTCTTTATCCAGGAAAAACACCACGCTCTTTACGCGCTTTTAAAATACGTTCGCACGCCAAGATATAAGCCGCTGTACGTAAGGTACATGTATTGTTATTTGCCGTATTCCAAACATCCTCAATTGCTTGAACCATGAGTTTGTCTAAACGCTCATTAATTTCTTCTTCGCTCCAAAAATAACTTGCCATATCTTGCACCCATTCAAAGTAACTTACAGTCACCCCACCCGCATTACAGACTACATCAGGAACGACAACAATACCTCGTTCAACCAATATATCTTCTGCCTTTGGATAAGTTGGACCATTTGCCCCCTCTAAAATCAGTTGAGCTTGAATATTCTGAGCACGATCAATGGTGATTTGCCCCTCTAAAGCCGCAGGAATCATGATATCAACTTCTGCTGACCAAAATTCTTCATCAGTAATGAGCTGTGCACCAGTAAAACCACCGACACCTTCATTCACAGTGACATAATCACGTAATGCCTCAAGATCAATACCGTTTTTATTGAAAATAGTCCCTGTGTGGTCTTGAATGTGAGTAACTTTTGCATTTGATTCCACAAATAAAAAACCAGCTTCACTCCCTACATTACCAAAACCTTGAATAGCAACTTTAGCTCCTTTAAGGGAGAGCTTAATTTTCTTCGCAACTTCGCGACCTGTAACAAATACTCCACGACCAGTTGCCTTTACACGACCTAATGAACCACCCAAGTGGATAGGTTTACCAGTGACCACACCAGTAACCGTATATCCCTGACCTGATGAATAGGTGTCCATAATCCACCCCATTACGTGTTGATTTGTTCCAACATCTGGTGCAGGAATATCCTTTTGAGGACCGATAATATGACTGATTTCACTGGTATAGCGACGAGTTAAACGCTCTAATTCTCGAGCCGATAATTTACGTGGATCGACACGGACACCCCCTTTTGCACCTCCAAATGGTAGGTTCAATACCGCTGTTTTGATCGTCATCCATGCTGAAAGCGCCATAACCTCATTCAGATTGACATCTTGGTGATAGCGGATACCACCTTTACCAGGACCACGTGATAAATTGTGTTGTACACGATAACCTTCAAAATGTTGAATTGAACCATCATCCATGACAATCGGTACATCTACGATAAGAACTCTTTTGGGTCTTTTTAATATCTCAATATGTTGTTTTAGATGCTCTAAATAGGGAGATA
The DNA here is from genome assembly GCF_019702905.1 of Acinetobacter sp. Tol 5. NCBI lineage: Bacteria > Pseudomonadati > Pseudomonadota > Gammaproteobacteria > Moraxellales > Moraxellaceae > Acinetobacter > Acinetobacter sp. Tol 5. The sequence goes on from NZ_AP024708.1 coordinate 3,819,597, forward strand.
CGCGTTCAATTTGTTCAAGAAAAGTTAACCAAGCTGCATCATTTGCTTGGATATAAGAGAGTTTTGTCATATTGAATATCCAACTGATCTTTGTTCTGCTCTATCACGTTATTAATAATGTCTAAGTAAATACACAAATTTCTCAAAGATATTTACTTAACTTTTAATCAATTAAACTAGGTTAATTTTTTTGTTTTTGAAAGCAATTTTCGGAAAAAGTGATACGAAAAAAAGGAATAGTGTGAGTATTTTAATTCGTTTGTAGGACGATATTTCGAAGGTTTAAATAACAACATCAAATAAATTCTATCGAGAAAAATGAAGTGGATAATTATCAAAGAATTTCAAGTGCTTTAGGACTTATTCACCCCATTACACTTGAGACAGGTCTGAATGCAGAAGTCTGGGATCGAAATGGTAAAAGGTATATTGATTTTATTGGTGGGATAGGTGTCCTAAATTTTGGGCATTGTCATCCAAAAATTGTCAAAGCGATCCAGCACCAAGCCCAAAAACTTACTCATTATGCTTTTAATGCTGCACATCATCAGCCTTATGTACAGTTTATGGAACAACTCACTGATTTTATTCCAGTTGAATATCCAATTGTAGGAATGCTCACCAATAGCGGTGCCGAAGCAACCGAAAATGCATTAAAAGTAGCTCGTACAGTTACGGGAAGATCCGGTGTCATCGCTTTCGATGGTGGCTTCCATGGTCGCACCTTAGCTGCTGTGAATTTAAACGGCAAAGTAGCACCTTATAAAGGTGGGCTCGGTGCTTTACCCGGTCCTGTTTATCATATTCCATATCCGAGCAAAGACAACGATATAACTTCCGAGGAAGCAAAAAAAGCTTTGGCTCGATTGTTCCAAGTCGAAGTGGATATAAAAAATATCTCGGCAATTATATTTGAACCAGTCTTAGGCGAAGGTGGCTTTCACGTCATGAATGCCGATTTTGCACATTTTTTACAAGAATTCTGTCAAAAAAATGGCATTTTAATCATTCTGGATGAAATTCAATCTGGTTTTGGTCGTACAGGTGAAGCTTTTGCTTTTAAAAAGTTAGGGATTGAACCTGATTTACTGTTACTCGGAAAAAGTATTGCAGGTGGCATACCTTTAGGCGCTTTAATTGGTCGAGCAGAATACATGAATCATCCACATAAAGGGGCTTTAGGTGGAACATATTCAGGTAATCCGATTGCTTGTGCAGCAGGTTTAGCCACACTCGACATCATGCGATCTCAAATTTACCAAGAAAATATTCAACATTATATTGAGACAATTGAAGCTTATTATTCAAAGTGGAAACAACAGAATTTAACACCTTGGTTGAGGCGTTTAACCGGTATTGGCGCGATGCGTGGTATTGAACTTTATCACCCCCAATATGGTGCAGGTACACATGTATTAGCAAACATTCTGACTCAGGCTAGAAATAAAGGTCTATTACTCATGTCAAGCGGACAAGAGAAAAATATTATTCGTCTATTAACCCCATTGACGATAGAACCTAAAGTATTAAAAGAAGGTCTGGATATATTGGAACAAATTTTGGCAGAAACTGCTCATCAAGAAATGATGACAAGTGTTTAAAAAGGAAGATAGTCATGACTAATTGGATCAATGTGGATGAGATCCGAGCGAAATTCTCAAAGTTAATGTCAGAGATGTATCAAAACGAAGTTCCATTATATGGTGATTTAATAGAATTAGTGGATGACGTAAACCAATCTGTTTTAGAACAGCAAACTGTTTTAAAAGCGCAATTACAACAAACTGGTGAATTAACTCGTTTATCACAAGAACGCCACGGCGCAATTCGATTGGGAACAGCAGAAGAACTTCATAATATGCGTCGCATTTTTGCGGTGATGGGAATGTACCCTGTAGGTTATTATGACTTAGTACCTGCTGGTGTTCCTGTACATGCAACTGCATTTCGGGCAATCCAAACAGATGCTTTAAATCATAGCCCATTCCGAGTATTTACTTCTTTATTACGTCTGGAGTTAGTGGATCATTCTGAATTACGCCAACTCGCAAAAGAAACGCTGGCAAAACGTCAAATTTTTACTGAAAAAGCGCTGGCTTTGACAGCAAAACATGAACTGCAAGGTGGATTGAGTGTAGATGATGCAGATCTGTTTATTATTGAAGTTTTAGAGACATTCCGTTGGCATACTCATGCACCAGTCACTGCTGATTTATATCAAGCATTACATGACCAACATCGTTTAATTGCTGATGTTGTTGCATTTAAAGGACCACATATCAATCATTTAACACCGAGAACACTTGATATTGACCAAGTTCAAAATGGAATGATGGGGCGTGGGATTACACCTAAAGCGATAATCGAAGGACCACCTCGTCGACGTTGTCCAATTTTATTGCGTCAAACCAGCTTTAAAGCTTTACAGGAACAAGTGATCTTTACAGATCAACAAGGAAGTCATACTGCTCGTTTTGGTGAAATTGAACAACGAGGCGTTGCGCTTACACCAAAAGGTCGTCAACTTTATGATGAATTGCTTGTCAAAGCACAACAGCAATTAGGCGGTATCGCGACTGAAGAAAATGCAGCGCAATATATGCAGATTTTAGAGGAAACATTCAAAGCGTTTCCAGATTGTTACACCACATTGGCCGTAGAGGATTTAGCTTACTTTTATTATTACGCACAACCATTTAGCACTCATCAGGTATGGACAGAAACGGATTTGCCTGAATTGATTCATACAGGTCGAGTTCGAATTGAACCGATTGTCTATGAAGATTTTTTACCTGTCTCTGCAGCAGGAATTTTTCAGTCCAATTTGGGCGGAAATGAACAAACAGATTACAGCTCAACTTCAAATCAAGACGTTTTTGAGCAGTGTTTAGGCACAAAAGTATTTGATGAAATCCAACTTTATGCCCAGGCTCAACAGCAATCAATAGAGGCTTGTTTAGCAACTTTAAATCAATCAATTGTGTCAAAGGTATAACAAGGCTTTGATGAGTTATTCATTTTAATGATGGAAAGGAAATAACATGATTCAGGAATTATTAAATAAATTAGGTGTTGCTGCTGAAGCGTATCAAACAGGTTCATTAACCGTAAAAACTCCAATTGACGGAAGTGTCATTGGACAGGTTGTTGTAAATGATCTTAAACAAGCTGATACCTGTATTCAACAGGCACTCATTGCTTTTAAAGAATGGCGAAAAGTCCCTGCTCCGCGACGTGGCGAACTAGTGCGTATTTTTGGGCAAATTTTACGCGAATATAAAAATGAACTTGGCGCTTTGGTCTCGTGGGAAGCAGGTAAAATTGCTCAGGAAGGTCTAGGCGAAGTTCAAGAGATGATTGATATTTGCGACTTTGCAGTCGGTTTATCACGCCAATTGTACGGTTTAACAATTGCTTCAGAACGACCAGGACATCACATGCGCGAAACTTGGCATCCATTAGGTGTTGTCGGCATAATTTCCGCATTTAATTTTCCTGTTGCCGTTTGGTCTTGGAATACAGCATTGGCTTTAATCTGTGGTAATGCTGTAATTTGGAAACCCTCAGAAAAAACGCCACTTACTGCATTAGCTTGTCAGGCATTGTTTGAAAAAGCGGTTAAACAATTTGGTCGTGATGCACCTGCACAGCTATCCCAATTACTCATTGGTGATGCTTCAATTGGTGAAAAACTAGTGACTGACGAGCGTGTTGCATTGATTAGTGCAACGGGTAGTACACGTATGGGTAAAATTGTTGGTCCGAAAGTCGCAGAACGCTTTGGCAAATGTATTCTCGAATTGGGAGGGAATAACGCCATGATTCTTGCGCCAACAGCTGATTTGGATTTAGCCATCCGCGGTATTTTATTCTCAGCAGTAGGTACGGCAGGTCAACGTTGTACTACACTACGTCGTTTAATTGTTCATAAATCGATTCAAGCTGAGGTTGTTGAAAAATTAAAGAAAGCGTATGCCACAGTTTCAATTGGACACCCTTTAGAAGGTAATCTTGTTGGACCATTAATTGACGAACATATTTTTAATCAAATGCAGACAATGCTTGTTCGAGCGCAACAAGCAGGTGCAAAAGTAACAGGTGGTGAACGAGTATTATCAGATCAATTTCCTCATGCTTACTATGTCAAACCAGCATTGGTTGAAGTGACTTCACAAGATGATGTCGTTAAAACAGAAACTTTTGCACCGATTTTATATGTGATTGGCTATGAGGATTTTGACGAAGCCCTCGATCTCCAAAATGATGTTCCTCAAGGATTATCTTCATGTATTTTCTCCAACGATATTCGTGAAGCTGAAAAATTCCTCAGTGCTGTTGGGAGTGATTGTGGTATTGCGAATGTCAATATTGGTACGAGTGGTGCAGAAATTGGTGGTGCATTTGGTGGTGAGAAAGAGACAGGCGGTGGGCGTGAATCTGGTTCAGATGCTTGGAAAGGCTATATGCGCAGACAAACAAATACCATCAACTATTCTCGAGAATTACCTTTAGCTCAAGGGATTAACTTTGGTTAATTATTTATTATAATCACAGGGTTAAATGAGCATATAACCTTATTTAACCCTTAAAATGCAAAAGTATATTGAATGATCTAAAAAACAACAACATTTTGATGTTGCGATTTGATTGCTATAAGGATAGAGCAATAATCATGTTAAAAAATCAAGTATTATGGTCAACCCTCGTGGATAATGTACCTCATTTCCCTCAATTACAAACAGATATAAATATTGATGTTTGTATTATTGGTGGCGGATTCACTGGTCTATCAGCAGCAATTCATTTAGCAGAAGCAGGACACCGTGTCGTAGTCGTAGAAAGTTTAGAAGTTGGTTCTGGAGGATCTGGGCGTAATGTCGGTTTGGTCAATGCAGGAACATGGGCTCAACCAGATGAGCTAAATAAATATTTGGGAGAAAAAGTCGGAGAAAAGTTGACCACAGCATTAGGTCATGCACCACAACTGGTCTTTGATACGATTGATCGCTTAGGTATACAAGCACAAGATACTCGCACTGGTAATCTACACATGGCGCATAACTCGGAAGGTGAAGCTGATATTGATCACCGTTACCTTCAACTGAGTCGTCGCGGTGCAAATGTTGAAGTGTTGACAGGTGCAAAATGTCATGAATATTGTGGGACAAAAGTGGTTCAAAAAGCTTTACTTGATAAGCGAGCAGGAACCATAAACCCATATGCCTATGTCACAGGTCTAGCACAAGCTGCCAAGCGTTTAAATGTTGAAATTTACGAAAATTCATCTGTGAATGAGATTGTGAAAAGCGACTCGCAATGGTGTGTTAAAACCACCTCCGGAAGCATTACTGCGGATAAAGTTGTTTTAGCAACCAATGCTTACACACAAGGTGAATGGACTGAAATTCTAAAAACTATTTATTTTGTTAAATATTATCAAATTGCCTCTGAACCTTTGACTGGCTCAATTGCAGATAAAATTTTACCTTATAAAAATGGTTCATGGGATACACGTTTAGCGTTATCAAGTATTCGCCGAGATAAAGAAAATCGTCTGTTACTCGGAACTGTCGGTGGACATGAAGGAAAAGAGAGCATTTATCATTCTTGGGCTGATCTAATCACCCAAAAATACTTTCCTGAATTGGGTAAACTCAAATGGCAATATCAATGGACTGGAAAATTTGGATTTACCACAGACCATATTATGCGTATTTTTGAACCCGCACCAGGAATTGTGGCTGCAACTGCCTTTAATGGTCGAGGGATCACAACTGGCACATTAATGGGAAAAGCATTTGCTCAGTATCTTCAAGATGATGACCGTGAAAACTTACCGCTACCTTTTAGTGATCTGGAATCAAGCAAAGTCTCTTTCCGTAATGCTCGAGCAATGTTCTATGACTGTGGCATTACCTTATATCACGCAGGTCAATGTTTAAGAATTATCTCTTAAATGACCAGGAGTTAAAGAATTCTTAACTAAAACTGTCATTGCCAAAGCAAGACAATGCTTGTTCGTGATTTTAATAAGGCATATATATGAAACAGGATTTAGCAGTTATAACGCAGCAGTTTATTGAACAACTCCAATCCAGTTTTGAAGGTGAAATAGATTGTTCCGAAGCGACTCGCCAAGTATTTTCTACAGATAATTCAATTTATCAATACCATCCGCAAGCGATTATTTATCCGAAACATCAACATGATATTGAAATGATTATGCGGCTTGTGAGTGAACATCAATATCAATCTGTAGTATTGACTGCTCGCGGTGGTGGTACAGGAACGAACGGACAATCTTTAACAAATGGAATTGTCATCGACGTTTCTCGACACATGAATAAAATATTATCGATCGATGTTCAACAAAAAAAGGCTATTGTTCAGGCTGGTGTCGTCAAAGATCAACTCAATGCTGAATTAAAAAAATATGGTTTATTTTTTGCTCCTGAACTGTCTACTTCAAATCGAGCAACCATTGGAGGAATGATTAATACAGATGCAAGTGGACAAGGGAGTTGCCGATATGGAAAAACACATCATCACGTAACGCGTTTATCTACAGTATTAAGGGGTGGTGAGATTTTACATTCCCAAGCATTAAAACGAGAATCATGGCAACAACAAATTTTAGATAAAACACCCTTTCAGAAAAATTTATACCACCAGATTTTTACAGTCGCTAAAATTAATCAAGACATAATTAAAAATAGTTTCCCATCGTTGAATCGATCATTGACGGGTTATGATTTGCCTAATTTATTGGATGATGAATATTTTAATCCAAACGCCCTACTCTGTGGTAGTGAAGGAACTTTAGGCATTATTATCGAGGCAGAATTAAACGTTTTAGAAATTCCAAAGTATCGACTGTTAATAAATATCGGCTATACCAACTTTCAGGATGCATTAAAAGATGCCAATGTGCTCATGCAACATAAGCCACTATCAATTGAAACGGTTGACTCCAAAGTCTTAAATTTAGCTAAAAATGATATCGTTTGGCACAATGTCGCAAAATTTTTTCCAGACAATCATTTAGAAAAACCGATTGAGGGGATTAATTTAGTTGAACTTGATGCAACAACTGAAATTGAATTAAAACAACATCTAGAAGATTTTTTACAGCATTTATCTCAAGACAGACAAATCGAACGACTCAGTACCACTGTTGCATGGGGAGAAACTGAAATTAATCACGTTTATGCAATGCGTAAGCGTGCAGTCGGATTATTGGGTAATGTCGAAGGGGAAAAAAGACCTCAGCCTTTTGTTGAAGATACAGCCGTTCCCCCTGAGTACTTGGCGGAGTATATAGCAGATTTTAGACAGCTTTTAGATCATCATGGTCTGGAATACGGCATGTTTGGACATGTTGATGCTGGTGTACTGCATGTACGCCCGGCATTGGATATGAAAGACCCCAAGTCATTGGGAATGATAAAATTAATTACAGAGAAGGTCGTCGAATTAACGCATCATTATGGTGGTGTGTTATGGGGAGAACATGGTAAAGGCTTGCGTTCTGGTTACGCCCCTATATTTTTTGGACAAGCCTATCCCCTATTACAACAAATCAAAGCGCTTTTTGATCCATTTAATCAACTCAACCCTGGGAAAATTGCAACGCCTGCAACATTACCCACCAGTAAATTGATCGGACTCACCGAAATTCCGCTACGCGGGGATTATGATCGTCAAATTTCAAAGATCGACTGGAATAATTTTGGCACGACCATGCACTGTAATGGAAATGGCGCATGTTTTAATTATGATTTGAATGATCCCATGTGCCCTTCTTATAAAGTGACACGAAATCGTATTCACTCTCCCAAAGGACGTGCAACATTAGTGAAAGAGTGGCTTAGAAGAGAGGAAAATCAACAATCCAGTATGGGTTTTGATCAGGAGGTATATGAGGCTTTGCATGGTTGTTTGTCTTGTAAATCCTGTATTGGACAATGTCCTGTTAAAGTAGACATTCCTGATGCAAAAGCGCGTTTCTTAGCCCACTATCATCAACGATATCCTCGTCAACTTCGTGATTATATATTGGCAAAATTAGAATTTGTCTTACCGCAAGTCGCATCTATTTCATCTTTATATAATGTGACACAAAGACTGTCCTTACTAAAATCATTCCAGAGAAAAATACTCAGAATGACAGATATCCCATTGTTTCATCCTAAAGTAAAGGAAAAATTACAAATATATGGTGCAGTCCTCGTTGATCAGGACTTAAATAATTTACCCAGTAATGAGCTTGATGTGGTTTTCATTGTACAAGATGCATTCACACGCTATTTTGATACTTCTGTCTTTTTGGATTTAATCACGCTAATCAAAAAATTAGGGGCTATCCCTTATGTATTGCCCTATTTCCCCAACGGAAAACCTTTACATGTGCATGGTTTCCTAGATGAGTTTGAAAAACTGAGAAGAAAAAATATTACCCTCTTAAATCAAGTTTCTGATTTAGGCTATCCTATAATCGGTTTGGACCCAGCAATGACTCTAGTTTTTCGTCAAGAATATCATAAAAGATTTACTGAAGATTTACCTGAACTCCATTATCAAGTCATGCTGGTACAAGAATGGCTAAAGCAACGCTTGGACAAGTTTGAACTGCCAGAATTATCAACAACTCAATCCATTTATTATTTAGCTGGGCATTGCACTGAGCGCACACAAGAACCTAAATCGAATCAAATGTGGAAAGATATTTTTCAAGTGTTTGGCTTAGAACTTAAATCCCTTGCATTAGGATGTTGTGGTATGGCTGGAACTTATGGTCATGAAACTGAACATTTGAATCAATCAAAAGTGATTTACCAACAGTCATGGCAAAGTAAGGTAGAACTATATCGCCAACGGATTTTAGCAACTGGATATTCATGTCGAACTCAAGTCAAACGTTTAGAAAAAACTCAACTTCGCCATCCTATTCAGGTTCTGTTAGAAAAATTGGGCTGAGTCTTAAATATCATCGGGTCTGTTGACCTTTTATAAATGGCTCTTGTTATAGGTTAAAATTAGGCATGAGACCGATACATTTTAAAGCATGAAACGAAGAAAATTGCGAAACTATTTTTAAGTTCCATAATGCATGGTTAAGATAGTTTAGCCACAACCCTGAGCAAAAATAAAGTATGGCTTTGTCCTTGCTTATATCTCCCAGCTCAACATGGCGACATCGATGTCGCCTCGCCATAGAAAGACCATCTATAACTCAAAAATGCAAAAAATATGTTTAAGCAAAACTTTTAAAAATTCATATAAAAAATATCAAGTACATTGGATATGAACGATTCAAATCACATGTCTGAATCATCAAGTGCTTTGACTCAAATTAATAAATCATTGTGAATTCATTAACCATGACTTTACCAATGGCAAGGATGGTGGTTGATGAGGTTTTCGTGGTGATATGAGGTAAAAGCCTGATCCTGTATCGAGTGTAATTGAATTTAAACGTATTAATCGCCCTGCCTCTAAATCATCTTTGACAAAATTTAGGCAAGTTAAGGCTATCCCTTGCCCAGCAATTGCTGAATCAATGGCAAGTGAGGTCTGATTAAAATAAATATTTTTAGAATTAAACAAATCATGATCAGGAAAAGCGACCTGAAGATATTTAGGCCAAAAATTATGGGCATCATGAATTAAAGTATACGATTGAAGACTTTTAGAATCATGCGGATGCCCTATTTTTTCAATGAGCAAAGGATTTGCTACAGCAACCACCTGGTTTTCAAAAAGCAAATCGGCATTCACACTATTTTCAAAAGGTGGGGCTGCTAAACGGATAGCTAAATCAATTCCATCTGTGCCAAAATTTTGTACCTTTGGACTCGCAACAACTCTTAAATCCAAATCAGGATAAGTCTCTGCAAATTCATTTAAACGAGGAAGTAACCATTTCGCAGCAAATGAGGGGGGAACGCTGATAGTAAGATAGGGTTGAGTCGGATGTAATATTTCTGTTGCTTCTTCTAATATTTTAAATGCCTGTTTTACACTTATCGCATATCGATATGCACTCTCAGTCATTGTTAATTTTCTTGGTGTTCTTTCAAATAATTTGAGACCCAACTCCTCCTCTAAGCCTCTAATTTGTTGAGCCACAGCAGCTTGTGTGACCCCTAACTCATCAGCAGCTAATCTAAAATTTAAGTGCCTTGATACAACTTCAAATACATATAAACCCTTTAACGATGGAAGCTTTCTCATGAACTTAGCCAATAGTTTTTCTATCTGATCATACAAAATAATATCGTTTGTTTGCGGTGTACTCAACACTTAAACTCAATAAATAAAATGATTACCATCTATAGTGAGGAAGATGAAAATGGTTGATAAAGTTGCAGTTATTACAGCCGCAGGGAGTGGCATGGGCGCCGCAGTCGCAAGAAAATTGGCCAATGAAGGATACAAAGTAGCCATTCTTTCTTCTTCAGGAAAAGGGGAAGTGCTTGCTCAAGAGTTAAATGGTTTAGGTGTGACTGGCTCAAACCAGTCTCCTGAAGATATTCAACGCCTGATTGATGAAACACTTAAACGTTGGGGACGAATTGATGTCTTAGTTAATAGTGCTGGTCACGGTCCGCGTAAAGGAATTTTAGAGTTAACGGATGAAGATTGGCATGCTGGTATTGATACTTACTTTTTAAATGCTGTACGTCCAACTCGTTTAGTTGTACCGATTATGCAAAAGCAAAAAAGTGGTGTGATTATTAATATTTCTACTACATGGGCATTTGAACCAAGTCCATTATTCCCAACCTCGGTGGTTGCTCGTGCAGGTCTAGCTGCCTTTACAAAAATCTGCTCAGATCAGTATGCCACTGACAATATACGTTTTAATAATGTCTTACCAGGTTGGATTGATAGTTTGCCAATGACAAACGAACGCAGTGATAGTGTTCCAATGAAACGTTATGGTACTACAGAAGAAATTGCAGCGACGGTCGCATTCTTAGCTTCAGAAGGTGCTGCATATATTACTGGTCAAAACATTCGTGTAGATGGCGGTCTAGCTCGTTCGATCTAATAACAAATATCAGTGATTATTGGGATAAAGCGATGTAGCTTTATCCCTTTGGGAGTTTTACAAAATGCCGTTAATTACAATTGAACTTGCCCCAGGGCGTACACATGCGCAAAAGAAAGCGTTTATGCAAGAAGTCACAACCTTGACTTCAATGATATTAAAATGTCCAACAGAGACCATTGATATTATTTTTAAAGAAATACCATCATCTGATTGGGCACATGCAGGGAAGTTTTACGCTGAACCTGATCAATAAGATTTTAATGATATAAGGCTGGAATTAAAATCTTACAGCCTTATCCTATCGGTCAGACGAGGTGTTATATGGGTATACCGCTTAAAAGTGATTTATTCAAACAAATTATAGATCACCTGACCCAAGCTTCTATAGAGCGCTCCCCTTTTACCCTGATGCAACTTGCGACCATAAATTCAAAAAATGAACCTAAGCTTAGGACAATTGTACTTCGCGACTTCAACGCAGAGAAAGCAATAATTTCTTTTTTTACTGATACACGTTCTCAAAAAATAGAAGAAATAAATAATAATCATAAAGTTGCTTTAGCTGCATTTGATCCTAAAGGAACCCAATTACGAATCGAAGGTGAAGCAAATATTATTCAAGATACGCAAACAAAAAAAGAAGCTTGGCATAAATTAAAACAACACACCCATTTACTGTTTAAAACATCGGTTTCACCTGGCAAAAAAATTGCTTCACCTCACGAAGTCAAATATATAGATGAAGAATATGGCAATAAAGAACCATCGATTTTTTTTGATCTTATTGATATCCACATAACAAGTTTAGAGTGGTTGGACCTGAATGAAAATCCCCATATAAGATGTTTTTTTGAAAAAGATAAAAATGGAGAATGGCAAGGACAGTGGTTAGCCCCTTAATTATCCAATCTTTTGCGTTTTAACATTCATTTAAATGATCTTGAATCCATTGTGTAATTGTCACGACTTTTGGCGTTTTCGCCATCGATGTTGGATAAGTCATATAATAAGCTTTGGTATTATTTAATTCATAAGGCCAAGCCAAGATTAATTTTTGAGTTAATAACTCTTCTTCAATCAAAAATTTGGGAATAAGTGCAACACCACAACCTATTATTGCCGCATTAATACATGAATAAAAAGTATCAAATCTTGGACCAATAAATGGGTGTTCATTTACGAACTCTTGCATTTGAAAATATTCATCCCATGCTCTAGGACGTGATCGACATTGAATTAAAACATGACAATGAAAGTCTTCTAAACTATTAAAAGGCGTTTGTGTAATTTCAGGAGAACACACGGCTACACACTGCTCTTCAAATAATTTGATGCTGGTCATATCCCTCCAGACGCCTTCACCATATAAAAAGGCGATATCTGCTTGTAAATTTTCAATTTCAGAATCATGAATTTGTTCTTGAACATCGAGATGTATATTGGGATGAGATTTTCCAAATCCTTTTAATGCTTTAATCAACCATCTCGCGCATAACGTAGGGTGAACAGCGATATTCACCGTCTCTGCTTCACTCCCATGTGCCAATATATTTAAAACAGAGATTTCGATTTGATTGAGTATCTTTTGGGCTTCTGCCAGGAATATTTTACCTGAAGGAGTAAGATTTAAACCCTTTAAAGAACGGTCAAATAAAGTCGTGTTAAGGCTATCCTCTAAATGGATGACTTGTTTACTTACAGCACTTTGAGTCATGTGGAGGACTTGAGCAGCTTTGGTAAAACTTAGAAATCGAGCAGAAGCTTCAAAGCATCGTAATGATGTCGTCGATGGAAAAGTTCTGGATGTCATTTTATGCATTTTTTAAATTCCTTTTTTTTAATATTGAAGAGTGCCCAAATCCATTGAAAGTTACTTGTTTTTTAGTCTGCCATATCATTGCTTTGACCAAATACCTTTAGATCACTGACTCAATAATACGAATTTCAATTTAACCCATTCAGTAAAAAATAAAAATTCAAAAAATACCCAATCAAGCAGATATTTTTCATCTTTTCGCTGTCCTTTTTAACAACAATCATCTTAACCTAGCTTTGTAGTTTGGATGACAATGACTCCTCCGATAATAAGTGTGAGCGCGAACCACTCAATTGCTGTTACATTTTCCCCCATTACAGCACCAATAATCACAGCAATGACAGGTGCTATATATGTTGCAACTGAAGCTTTCACTGCTCCTAATTTTTGAATAATGTAATAATACAAAAGAAAGGCTCCTCCCGTACCCATTACACCTAGCCCAATAATAGTACCTAAAAGTACATGTCTATCAGAATATATTGTTGTAATACCTTTAAAATCAATGAATAAAATAAGTATCAGTACTGCTATACCTAATTGCCAAGTTGCAAGTGCAATGGATGGTATCTCTAATGGCAAAAGATAATATCGGGCATAAACAAATGAGATACCGAAGCTCAAAGATCCGACCATTACCCAGAATATTCCCATTAATGAAATAAATTCTGAACTTTCCCACGGACGAGCACTTAAGATAATCCCCGAAAAACTGAGCGCAATACCCATAATGACGCCTAGTGACAATCGATCTTCACGCAAAAAAATGAGTGCTGCAAGTAAAGTAAAAATAGGAATAATTCCACTTAATAATCCAGCGATACTACTTGGTAATAATGCCGTTCCAGCAACAATACCATAGTAATAAAGGATCGCTGCTAAAACAGACATGACCACAAAATGCTTTAGATAACGTAGTTGCTTCAATGAAATACTTCCTGTATACAAAGCAACGATTAAAAGAGGGATGAAAGCAAAGAAAATCCGCATGAATACCGTCTGAGCTGGAGAAATTAAAGCGGTCGCCCATTTCATATAGATGAAATTGCTTCCCCAAATGATACCCAGTAAGACAAGTGCAGCATAAGCACGCAACATAGTGTCCTTAACTCCTCAGAGCATTCATAACATTCGAGCTCCACAAGAGCTCGAACTCATTTGATTAAAGAATTCTTTTTGACAGTTGTCTCGTATATTTAAGAATTCGATTTATTCTTTATGAATTTAACAATGAAACTAGCACTCACTGTACCAATTGCCAAAACTAAAGTGACTATGGTTTCGTACTGATACTTTTCATTCACAAACATATATCCCAATGTGAGTGTAATTAAAGCAATGACAACATAAGTCAAATATGGAAAACACCACATTTTAAAATCAAGCTGAATACCTTGTTTGTCTAATGATTTACACATTTTTAATTGAGATAACGCGATAATTAAATAAATGAGTAAGCTAATTGCGCCTAAGGTAGATAAAAAGAAGAAAAACAATCCCTCAGAAGCATAATAATTAAGTCCTAAACAAATGATTGAGAAAATGGTGGTGACGATAACTGCTGTTCGTGGTACACCTGCCCGGGTTACATTAGCGCATATTTTAGGTGCATCTCCACGACTTGCTAAAGAAAACAACATACGAGAACTTATGTAGGTGCCTGTATTTAAAACACTGCTTACCGAAACGAAAACAACCAGATCCATGATGAGTTTTGAACCCGGCACATTTAGAACATGCAGAACATACTGAAACGTTCCCATTTCCTGTAACCCTTTATCTGTCCATGGCACGATACACAGCACTAGAAAAATGGAAAGTACATAGAATATTGCAATACGATAAATCACCAGATTGGTTGAACGGCGAATTTCCTTGCCTGGATGTTTTGCCTCTGCAGCAGCAATTGACAACATTTCCACACCAAAGAATGAAAACATCACAATTAATATCCCAGACAGAATAGCCCCATAGCCATGAGGAAATAGTCCGCCATGCTGATATAAATTAGCAATACCACTAATATTTGGATTTAATGACCAATAACCCAAAATTGCTGAAACACATATAACAATGAAAATAACTATGGCAGCAACTTTAGTTAAAGCAAACCAAAATTCAAACTCACCAAATTTTTTTACGTCGAAAAGATTTGTCAAGGTTAAGATTAAAAGAATACTAAAAGCAAAAATAGCGGGATGTACATCAGGAAAATAAGCAACTAATATATTTGCCCCCATTATTGCTTCAAAAGCAACAACTAACATCCAAAACCACCAGTATAACCAACCTGTGGTAAAACCAGCCCAATGTCCTAATGTTTTTTCAGCATAAACTGAAAATGAGCCTGAGTCTGGATGTAGCACTGCCATTTCACCCAACATACGCATCACTAAGAACACTAGAATACCTACAATCATGTAAGAAAATAATATCGTGGGACCAATCGTATTAATGGCTGATGCTGATGCAATAAATAGACCAGCACCAATAATTCCACCAATTGTTATCATACCCACCTGTCGGCTTGATAAACTGTGGCATAATTTATTGTCCGTATCACTACGATTAGATATATTGTCATGTTGTTCCATTGAATCCTTCCTTATAAATTTTAATTGTTTATTGATCCATATATTAAATTTAGAAAAATTCTAATAAACGACTACAGTACACTCCATTTTATAACTGTAGATAATTGATCGATTCACAAAACTATCAATTTCAATAAACTAATTTAGTATGTTTTTACTGATTCTGACCTACAAACGAAAAAAGGGAATGTCTTTACGACTTATTTTCGTAGACATTTAATGCATGCAATATTCTTTTTCTTTTCGTGTTTTGCTATTAATAAATCAAAGAAAATCCATGTTCTAAATTTCTCCATATAGAAATTCATAACAAATATATTTTCAAGCTTCAGTCTGGAGCACAAAAAAATAAATTCAGTAAATCAATATCAAGGAAGATATCAATGTTTAAATTCAAATACTTAGCTATAAACTTGACCCTATTATCTATATTTTATCCTCAGATGGCACAAGCTTCCTCTCAAATCGGAGATCCCCAATCGAATCTTGGGGCACTTACATTTTCAGGATGGCTACGTGCAAATATTCAGGATAAAAACTATTCGAATGATGAACATAAGCTCAAATTTGATGCAGCAAAATTAGCCATTCAATATGACGCAACCCAATTCTTTGGTAATTTTGAATATCGTTGTTATCAATTTGATGAAATCTGTGATTTTTCTTCTTTGGTCAATGCCAATCTTGGCTATAAGATTAATCCAAGTAATCGTATAACTATTGGGATACAGGATGTACCTTTCGGACCTGGTCGTGGCTGGTCAACCAATTGGTTTGGAGACATTACTGTGACTTCAGGTTTATCAGATATTCACCATTTGGGCGTGAACTTCAATACTCAGCTCTCTGATGATACGACAATCGACCTCGCCTATTTCGTCCGTGATGCGGGAAGTTATGTAGGAGATAGTAAAAATGCTGCACGATATTCTGCCAGTTATGTCAATCCCAATGATCCGAATGAAACCCGCTTGCAAGAAAAAAATATGCTCGTTTCACGTATCGATCAAAAATTACCTCAATGGATTGACGGACTGAATCTAAGCGCAGGAGGCTCTTATTGGTATTCACAATTGGATAATAAAACCAATAATCAGACAGGGCATCGTAATAGTTGGGCTATTTTCTCTCGTGCTCATTATAATAACTTTAATTTAACATTAACGACTGGTAGGAACAAAATTAAAAACAAAGATCTATTACAACCTAATTATTCCGTCATGGGAGCATTTGATACAAACTATTATGTTGCAAATGATGCTGATTTCTATGCCATCGATATTAATTATGCTTATAAAGATCCAAATGGTCGTTTTAATCTAACACCGTATGCGACTTATTCGCTATATAATAAAAATATTGATGATTATAAAGACTCAACACGTCATACGATTGGAGCACAACTTGATGTGAAAAAGTTCTCTTTTGCAACAGAATATATCTTTGGAAAAAATGATCCATTTATTAACGGAAATATGCAATCCTTAGCAATAGCTGATAATAAACCGACCCATAAAATGTTAAATTTATTGTTCTTCTATAATTTTTAATTTACTTGATTATTATTTTCAATCTAATCATACGATCATAGTAGAAAAGAAAGTTCTCCAGTTTGCTCAAGAGTCATATCTTAATCAAATCGTGGGAACTTTCCTTCGGTTTTCTACTTTTGAGTTCAATTATTTTGAGGGGGGATTACCCAAGGCTTCTCGAAGTGTAAGTACTCTTTTACTCTGCAAAGCAGTTGAGGTAGATGCATTTAATATCAGATCTCTTTCAGTTGCTCTGCTCCAGTTTGTCGCATCAATTTTCTTTTCAAATGTTTTTTGTTTTACGCAAACCATTTAATTCTACGTCTGCTTTCCACTTTTTATTTGGTCGTTGATAAACCGAAATACTCATCTATAAATTAACTCCATAAATCATAATCCCACCCGGGTGGAAAACAGGTGGAGATATATACCCAAATATCCCAAAAAAAACATAAATGCCAGAAACGACAAAGCCCCAAGCCTTTAATATATAAGGCTTGGGGCTTTGGAGAATATTGCTATTCTATATTTTGGTCCCGAGGGTCGGACTCGAACCGACACGTCATCGCTGACAGTGGATTTTGAGTCCACCGCGTCTACCAATTTCACCACCTCGGGAGAGGTTGTGTGCGTATAATAGCGCGTTTCATTTTCTTGTCAACGACAAGTTTTCACATTTGTATAAAATTAATGCATATCTGGTTTTTTTGGATTATAAATCACCAATTTCAGCCTTTAATTTGAAAAAAGACTATACTAAGCGCAGTTTTTAAATCTCCAATGTCAGTTTTTCTTTCCCATGATGCAACTCTCTGATTTTAGTTTCGAACTTCCCGATGAACTTATCGCACGCTACCCGCTTGAAACACGTAGCGCTTCTCGCCTTTTACATCTCAATGCAGATGGCTCATATCAAGATCACAGTTTCACCGATATATTAGATTTATTCGATGAAGGTGACTTGATGGTACTCAATGATACCAAAGTGATGAAGGCACGCCTTAAAGGTAAACGAGCATCTGGAGGTGCAGTTGAAGTCTTGGTGGAGCGTATATTTGATCAAACTATTGCACATTGTCATATCAAAGCCAGTAATTCACCTAAAGCAGGTGCTGAACTATTTATTGGTGTAGATGGTGTTAAAGCCACTGTACAAGGGCGTCATGAAAACTTATTTATTGTCGAGTTTTCTCAGCCTATTTTGCAGGTTCTGGATTTGTATGGGCAATTACCTATACCACCTTATTTTAATCGAGAAGCTGAAGCGATCGATACTGAACGCTATCAAACCGTATTCAATGATCCAACCAAGTTAGCAAGTGTTGCAGCACCGACCGCAAGTCTGCACTTTGATCAAAGCTTGCTGGAAAAATTAAAACAAAAAGGTATCCAACAAGCTTTTGTGACCTTACATGTCGGTGCAGGTACATTTTTACCTGTGCGGACAGACAATATCGAAAATCACATTATGCACAGTGAATGGTGTGATGTACCTGAGGCAACCGCAAAACTTATTCAAGAAACCAAAGCACGTGGGAATAAAGTCATTGCAGTAGGGACCACAGCAACACGTGCATTGGAAAGTGCTGCACAAGCTTCAGGTGGTAAAATTGCGGCTTGGACAGGAGATACCCAAATCTTTATCTATCCTGGCTATCAGTTCTGTGTGGTGGATCGCTTGATCACTAACTTCCACTTGCCTGAATCAACGCTGTTAATGCTGGTTGCGGCATTGTCCAATCGAGACAATATTTTAAATGCTTATAGACATGCAGTTGAGCAAAAATATCGGTTCTTTAGTTATGGCGATGCCATGCTGATTGAAAATGCAAATACAGAACAAATGACAGCAGAATAGTTTACGCCATAATTTACAGCACGACCTGCAAAGTATTCATTCAAAGGATGCTTTGCATTTAAAATCATTTTTTCGTTACAATTAAGCTTCTGAAAACTCGTCACAATAATGAATAAAGATGAATGATTTACCAACAAAAATTCAAAATGCGTTTAGTCAACAACATGTCAATAATGGTAAAACCCAAAGTAATATTGATTCAATCAACCGATTATTAGCTTCAACTGAAAATTTTGAGCACTTGATCGAAAAGTTAAAGCATTGGCAAGATGATCCAAGCCTGTCTATTCAAAATTATACCTTTTGGCTTTTTATCTGTGTGGGTATAGGCGTTGCCATTTTGGCTTTTTTTACTCATCCAATTCTATTTTTATTTGCAATAGCCAGTATTGCCTTTGCTTTTTATAAACGTACTTCAACCAAGCCACTCAATCAACTCATAGATTATCTCCAGCAAAAGAATTTAGAGGCAAAATATCAAATTCGCTTCTTTCCTAATGAGACGGATAACAAAATTATCTCTCCTTATGATTTTCCGTTATTTGGCTTAGGGGACTATGAAAATTCAATTCGCAATACCATTTACGGCACTTGGCAAATTAATGGTTTCATCTATCCATATATGTTGTTTAACTATCATTATGTTGACGAAGTTGAAACTCGCGATTCGGATGGTAAAACAAAAACTGAATATCGCCATTACGATTTATGGGGAATCATTGTTGAGAATTTTCCAACCCAAGGTATCAGTATTTCTTCCAAACAAAACCGCGCGTGCCGATTTGGAACGAAATGGTCCAGTGGCGATATTCGTTTTGACAATCAATATCAACTCAGCGGAACCAACGAAATGCGTTTGGCTAAATTTTTCAGTCCCAATCATGTACTCATGCTTGATCAGGCGATGTCGAATTTCAAAGGTGATTTTTACATTCACCCACAACACCCAGCACTGTGTTGGTTATTTAAGATTGACATCACCAAACCGCATTTGCCAGTGAATCAAGTCCAGACTGTACATGACCTAGCAGCTCAACTGGAAAGCATGAGCATGCCTGATTATGAGCAACTTAAACAATCACTCATAACAATATTGCAAGAAGTTCAACCTAACACTGAAACAAATAAGTTTTAAAAATAAATAAGTTAATTGGTATTTAATGTGATTTATCGCATAATTATCGATAAAGTATTTAAAATTTTAGTTGCTGAAAGGCCAAATCATGATGAGCAATTATGCCTATAGAAACCGTTGAACGATTACTGCATTACCGCACTCGAAAAAATCAACATGTGATGCGTAATATTGCTCGATTGTGGGAGATTGGGCAACAGGCTCAATCTGCACAAGATATTTTGGATGGTCTACATCCCTGGGGTGAAAGCAAAGATCTGTTTTTCTATAATGTAATTCCTCGATTTTTGTTTATTTTGGGGATAGCAACTTCGCTAATTGGCTGGTTTTTTCATCCATTCATCCCCTATCCACTGGTGCTTTTAGCTGGATTATTATGTTGTTTTGCTGCCTATTTAATTTATGAGCCCAGTGACCCAATTGACGAAGTCATTAATTTTCTAGAGCAGAAAATAATGTTGTTGCGGTATGACTTGCATTTCAATAAAACACCAACTCATATCTCGACCACAAGCAATACCTTATTGGTCATGAGCAGATTAAAACAAACCTTTCCTTTTTTTGCCCAAGGCAATGTATCAAATGAAATCGAACAATTTGCCTCTACAGTTTGGTTTGATGGAGAACAAGAACATCATGTGATGTTGTTTCAATATCATTATATTGATGAGTTTTCACTCCCAAATAGCCAAGGTGAAAAGCAAAAAATCAGAGAAATACACAAAGACCAATGGGGCGCTTTTATTTTTCAAATGCCTGCACTTGGATTTGCTGCCAGCAACAAACACCATGAGTTCACACCGCCGTATACACAACGCTGGAAAACAGCCGATATTATGGTCAACCAAAACTTATATATTTTTGGCTATAATCAACATCAATTGGCAAGAACCATCAGCCCAAGTATTACCTTAAAATTAAGTGATTTTTTTCAACAATATTCAGGTGATATTGTTTATCATTTTGAGGAAAATATGCTGTGCTATATGGGTGATCAAAACTTATTTCGAATTGCTCGAAAAAAGCAAAGCCCTCAAGATATCTCGGCACTACGTGGACATTTAAGAACATTAACCATGCCTGAATATGAAAAATTCAAACAGAGCATGCTAAACTTGATTTCATAAATCATAAGGAATAATCAGAATGGGTTTAATCATATTTATTGGGATTTTTATCGCCATTATCGTTTGGGGCATTTTAGTCAGAAATAATATTGTGCGTTATTTCAATGCAACCCAACGTGCATGGGCCGAAGTGGCGAATTTTGAACGTCAAAAAGTAAAGACGCTTGAGACTTTAGAACAGACACTGGCGCAATATACTCAATTTGAAAAATCCACCTTAGAAAAAGTGACTGAATTACGTCAGCAAATTTTGAATTTAAATTTAAACAATACTGATGTTTCTCAATTACAACATGTTGAAAAACTCAACCAAGACTTAATGAAAAGCCTAAATGTTGTTGTTGAAAATTACCCTGAACTTAAGGCTGATACACTGTATGCAAAAATGATGGATGATATTCAAGAGCAAAATGAAAATGTCGGTGCAGCGATTACAATCTTCAATCGTAATGTTGAAGAATTTAACAACACTATCGAAATCTTCCCGAATAATATGATTAACACCATCACTTTAGCGAAGAAGACGATTCGTCCATTTTCAGATAATGTTGTAACTCAAAACTTTGATTACAAACCAAATTTCAATTAGTCACCAACATCTCCCCAGACCTTTTGTATACCTTCTTAGATAAATGCTAAGAAGGTTTTTTTGAATTTTCGTTTTATACTATGAATGCGTCAAATAGACTTATTTTAAAACCAAAATATAAATCATCATTTGCAAATCTCGATCATCTTTGAAGATAAATACAGCTATTTTTAGATTAAAAAATGACATTTCGATCATTTTCTGATATTTTTCAAACCGCTAAAAAAATGACTATTTTTAGAACAAAACGATCAACTTATAAAAAACAATCTAAAGATTGGAGTTATACAATGTTAAAAAAACTATTCATGATGTTCTGTCTGTGTTTCATATGGCAAGCTCCTGCTCAAGCAAAAGGACTCTTGGTTTTCAATACAGGTGATGAAATGTTTAAAGTTGGTGCATTTCCACAAGAACTCATCAGCCAATATGAAGACCTTAAAAGCTTAAATGTAGGCTACAAATGTAGTCACTTCGGAATTTTATGGGCAGATGTGAGAACATGGGATTGCACACTGGTTGGAATGACTGATGCTGAACCAGATACTTTTTATGAATTACCTGAAGATGTGATTGCATCATTAAGTAAAAATCCTGATTACCAAGAAAATAAAATGCAACGCAATTTTTGGAATCATTATGGCATTTTTATTTTAGTTCTTGCGATTATTGGGTTAATCGTCATGGGGCGCAAAGCCAAAGATTAATCGGACGGTTAACCTAAAAGAAGTGGACCAAAGTCCGCTTCTTTTATAAAGAATAAAATACAAACACCTGCAACTATCTATTCGCATACATATAAATCAAGTCATATCTTCAATTTTTAACATGATGAAAAATAACATGACTGGTATTCAACCCTAAAATCAGGGAAAATAGCCCCTTTTGCAATTATCAATCAGCGAACTGTTTTTTCGCCAGATTTAGGTCATTTATGAAGTTTGAAAAATTAGGTCAGTCGGGGCGTGCTCGTCGTGGTCGTTTAACTTTAGCACATGGTGTCGTTGAGACACCTGTGTTTATGCCGGTCGGTACCTACGGTACTGTTAAGGGGATGTTGCCACGTGATATTGAAGATATCCAAGCACAAATTATTCTAGGAAATACCTTTCACCTTTATTTACGCCCTGGATTAGATGTTATTCGTGAACATGGCGGTTTGCATGAGTTTATGAAATGGGGCAAACCTATTCTGACGGACTCAGGTGGCTTCCAAGTATTCAGTCTTGGAGCAATGCGCAAAATCAAAGAAGAAGGTGTGACCTTCCGCTCTCCAATCGATGGTTCAAAAGTCTTTTTATCACCTGAAATTTCAATGGATATTCAACATACCTTGAACTCAGATATTGTGATGATTTTTGATGAATGCACACCATATCCTGCAACACATGAGGAAGCCCAAAAGTCATTACAATTGTCATTGCGTTGGGCAAAACGTTGTAAAACTCAACATCATGATGTGCTTAAAAATAAAAATGCCTTGTTTGGAATTATTCAAGGTGGCATGTATGAAGATCTTCGTGAAGAGTCTTTAAATGGTTTAAAAGAAATCGATTTTGATGGTTTTGCAATTGGTGGACTCTCAGTAGGCGAACCAAAAGAAGAAATGATCAAAGTTTTGGATTATCTCCCAGCGAAAATGCCAGCAGATAAACCACGTTATTTAATGGGCGTAGGGAAACCAGAAGATATCGTTGAAGCAATCCGTCGTGGTGTGGATATGTTTGACTGTGTGATGCCAACACGTAATGCACGTAATGGTCATTATTTTGTTACAGATGGCTTAGTACGAATTCGTAACAGCCAATATCGCCATGATCAACGTCCATTAGACCCGCATTGTGACTGTTATACCTGCACCAACTTCACTCGTGCCTATTTATTCCATTTAGAAAAATGTGGTGAAATGCTCGGTTCAATGTTGGGTACCATCCATAATTTGCGTTATTACCAACGCTTTACCCAAGATATTCGTGATGCTTTAGATCAAGGTACTTTTGATGAATACGTGACAGATTTTTATCAACGTCGCGGTTTAGAAGTTCCACCTTGTCCTGTGGACTAATGCCCCAATATAAAGCTGAATTGAAGATTAATTCAACAGTATTTGCGCTGAAACCCAAGACAAGGTAAATTGCAGAACAAGTCGATTTAAAAGCCATGCAAATGGCAGAAAATTTTTAACATTAGGAAACTGAAATGAGTTTATTTATTTCTTCTGCTCACGCTGCGGCAGCGCCTGCACAAGGTCCAGGCATGATGGCAAACATTTTGATGATCGTTGTATTTATCGCGATCTTCTATTTTCTCATCTGGCGTCCTCAAGCAAAACGTGCAAAAGAACACCGTACTTTAATTGAAAGCTTAGGTGTGGGCAGTGAAGTTGTATTTGCAGGCGGCTTAATGGGTCGTATTCTGAAAATCGACGGAGACTTTGCAGTGGTTGAATTAGGCAAAGGAAATGAAGTGAAAATTCAACGTGCAAGTGTTATTTCAGTTCTGCCTGAAGGCACATTAAATAACCTTTAATCATAAAACGGTCGTGCACTTAGCACGACTTTTTCATTTTAAGAAGAAAGCGAATGCGTTACCCTGCATGGAAATATTTATTGATTCTAGTGGTACTAGTAATCAGTACATTATACGCGCTGCCAAGTTTATATCCTGATGAACCTGCTGTTCAAATTTCGGGTGCCAAGGCTGGTACCACGATTGACAAATCAGTGATACAAAAAGCAGAGCAAATTTTAAAAAGTGAAAATATTAGCAGCCATGATAATACTTTCACCAACAATGCTGCCCTCTTACGTTTAAGCACATCAGAAGCCCAATTAAAGGCAAAAGATGTACTAAGCAAAGGTTTGGGTGAAAACTATACGATTGCGTTAAACCTTGCGCCAACAACACCTGAGTGGTTACAAAAAATTGGTGCTAAACCAATGAAGCTCGGTTTGGACTTGCGTGGTGGTGTTCATTTCCTACTTGAAGTAGATATGGATAAAGCGATTGCACAGCGTATGGAAACATCAGCAACTGATTTACGTCGTGAATTCCGTGACAACAAGATTAATTTCAATAGTCTTGCATTGAATAACAATGTGATTACCATTCAGTTTGCCAATAATGATGACCGTGCAGCGGTGATGGATTTCTTACGTCGCGATGGAAATAAATATAATCAACAAGCTTTAGCTACAGATACTGGCTCTACGCTTAAGTTGACCTATAACGATGCGACCAAGCAAGACATTCAGTCTTATGCTTTAAACCAAAACTTAACCACACTACGAAATCGTATCAACGAATTAGGTGTGGCTGAAGCCTTGGTGCAAAGTCAAGGTAGTAACCGTATCGTGGTTGAACTGCCGGGTGTACAAGATACTGCTGAAGCAAAACGTGTATTAGGTCGCACTGCAAACTTAGAGTTCCGTTTAGTTTCAGATTTAAATGATCAATATATTGACCGTTTTACCGGTAAATATAATGGGCAACCTTTACCTCCGGGTACTGAGGTTTTTGCTTATGAATCGTTAGACAGTGGTCGTGAGTTATTATTAAACCGCAACCGTATTTTAACGGGTGAACGCGTCCAAAATGCATCAAGTGGCTTTAGCCAAGATACTGGTGGCGCTGAAGTAAATATTACTTTGGACACTGCTGGCGGTAAGTTGATGTCAGATGCAACACGTAACGCTGTTGGTAAACGTATGGCAGTTTTGTTTATTGAAAATAAACAAAAAATTACCTCGGTTCCTGATCCTGTTACAGGAGCAATGACTGAAGTCCGTACACCATATACAGAATCTGTTGTGATCAATGCTGCGAACATTCAAGCTGTATTGGGTTCATCTTTCCGTATTACAGGCTTAGACTCACCTCAAGAAGCGTCTGAACTTGCTTTGATGCTTCGTGCAGGTGCGTTAGCTGCGCCAATGTACTTTGTTGAAGAACGTGTGGTTGGTCCGAGCTTAGGTCAAGAAAATATCGACAAAGGTGTACTCTCTACCCAAGTTGGTTTCATCCTTGTTGCGCTTTGGATGATCGTATTCTTCCGCCTATTTGGTTTAATCGCAGATATTGCGCTAGTGATTAACTTGGCAATGCTTCTGACAGTCATGTCTTGGATTGGCGCTTCATTGACCTTACCGGGGATCGCGGGAATCGTGATCACGATTGGTATGGCGGTCGATGCCAACGTACTGATCTGCGAGCGAATACGAGAAGAAATGCGCTGGGGCGCCTCGCCCAAACAAGCGATTATTGCAGGTTATGATCGAGCCTATAACACCATTCTCGACTCAAACTTAACCACATTCTTGGTTGCATTTATTCTGTTCGCGATTGGTACAGGTCCGATTAAAGGCTTCGCGGTTACACTGATGATTGGTATTATTTGCTCAATGTTTACTGCAATTACAGTCACTCGTGCAATTGTCCAACTCGTGTACGGTCGTAAACGTAACTTGAATAAGTTGAGCATATAGGAGATCGATGATGACTGATGTGACTCAACCGAAAAAGAAATATGGTCGCCCTGATGATGAGCATATAATTAATTTCATGAAGATTGCCAAACCAGCGGCAATCATCTCGATCATTTTGACCATCGCCAGTATCTTCTTTATCGCAACCAAAGGCTTAAATCTAGGATTAGATTTTACAGGTGGTGTTTCTGCTGAGTTGAATTATCAACACGCAGCAAAACCTGCTGATGTAATTGCCAATCTAGACCAAGCTGGCTTTAAAGATGCTGTTGTACAAACATTAGGTTCAAATAAAGACCTTATTGTTCGTATGCCTGCGCAAGATCTGAAAGTTGAAGACTTAAGCAATACCATTACTAAAGCTGTTCAATTACCGAATAATGCTGCTGTTGTTCATAAAGTGGATTCTGTCGGTGGTCAGGTAGGTAATGAACTGTATTTACGTTCTGCCGGCGCTGTTGCACTTGCAATGTTGCTTATGCTGATCTACGTGACCATTCGCTTCGAGTTTAAACTTGCAGTGGGTGCAGTCCTTTCATTACTGCACGATGTAATCGTAACGATTGGTATTTTTGCAATGATGCAGTGGCCATTCGACCTTACAGTCTTGGCAGCGATTCTTGCATTAATTGGTTTCTCACTAAACGATAACATCGTCGTATCAGATCGTATTCGTGAAAACTTCCGTAAGATTCGTGGTGCAACCCCATTAGAGATCGTCAATATTGCATTGACTGAGACCTTAAAACGTACCATTCATACCTCAATGACCCTATTACTGGTTGTACTTGCAATGATGTTCTTGGGTGGTGATGGTTTACACTGGTTCTCTGTGGCGATGTTTATTGGCGTATTTGTAGGTACTTATTCGTCAATCTATATCGGTACTGCATTTGCTTTGTGGCGTGGTCTTAACCGTCAAGACTTTATTGTTCAAGTTAAACCTGAATTTGAAGATGAAGAACACATTCCTCACTAAGCTTCAGTTTTAATTGGAAAAGCTCATCTTTGGATGGGCTTTTTTATGCTTAAAATTTACCTCACAACGCAAAGAAAATGGTCGTGTTATGATTGCTAAGACATTGTTCTACTTCACAATTGGATAAGCATCTAGAATTCACAAGCACAAAAACGAATTAAACACCCAGAATTCTAAAGGCTCATAAAATGCATAGGTTTTATTTATAATTAATGACTTGATGCAAATCAGATGTATAAATAATTAGGTGGTTGAGTACAGAATAGCGATACCATGTAAATTATAACTACTGAGCATAATATTTTTCACTTGGATAATATTTTACTTTTTCTTTCCATTTTCCATTGATTAAATGACGGTCTGTTACTTTGACTTGATTTCCACTTGAGGTGAGTTCATCTTCAATAAATTCTCGAACCAGTAATAGCCCCTTTTTAGGCACAACTTGGTACTCAGAACGAATATGATAACAACAGCCACTTTTATTAAGAGCAATGATCCGTTTGCGCTTTTTATCTAGCTGAAACATGCCTAAATTTTCTTGAGTGAGCACAGACAGCTCCTGACTTAAAACAAATTTTTGCTTGCTTTGATTAAACACATAAATATCATACACAGGACCACCATAAGGACCATAATGACCATTCCTTATTGCAAGGTCTTGTGTTCCATCAAAGTTAAAATCGTCAAAAATCAAAGGACTTTGTTCACCATAAAGCTCTATAACATTAACACTGGGCATAAAATTTTCATCTAAATACATGGTCAATTCATCAGAGTGAAATGCTTGAAATACTGCTTTACTGCCCTTTTTAAATAACTTTACTTCAGCCTTGTCACCACATTCATTCTTCTCACATGCCATATCAATAATGGCATCATAGTGTTTTGAACCATTCTTAATTTCAAAAACTTGTGCTTGTGCTATAGATAAGGAAAGTACAAGACTAATACCCACACTTTGACAGATCGTTTTAATTACTTGCTTCATCATTTTTATTCAGTCAATTTTGATTAAAATCATAACATCAAACCGTGAATAATAAAAAACCGCCCGAAGGCGGTTAGGTTCCCTCCTTAATCAAAGGAGGGTCGGGGTGGATTTAATCCGATAGCAGTTTAGTGCCCACCACCATTAATTGCTTTGGTCATCTCTTCAACAACTTTCTTGGCATCACCAAAGATCATCATGGTTTTGTCATTGTAGAACAAATCGTTGTCTAGACCCGCATAACCTGTTGCCATAGAGCGCTTGATCACCATAATGGTACGAGCTTTATGTGCTTCAAGAATCGGCATACCATAAATCGGTGAGCTTGGATCATCTTTAGCTGCTGGGTTAACAACGTCATTTGCACCAATAACCAACACCACGTCTGTTGCAGGGAAGTCCGAGTTAATCTCATCCATTTCCAAGATGTCTTCATATGCAACGTCAGCCTCAGCCAACAATACATTCATATGACCCGGCATACGACCTGCAACTGGATGGATCGCAAAGCGAACTGTTACACCTTGTTCTTTCAAAATTTCGCAAAGCTCTTTAACGGCATTTTGTGCACGACCTTGCGCCATACCATAACCTGGTACGATCACAACACTATCCGCATTCGACATCAAGAAGCCAGCATCATCCGCAGAACCTGAACGGTAGTTACGCTGAACTTGTTCACCTTTGTCCGTAGAAGCAACAGCTGCCCCACCCATTGCACCACCAAACAAGACATTGATGATTGAACGGTTCATTGCTTTACACATGATGTAAGACAGAATCGCACCTGAAGAACCCACCAGTGAACCTGCAACAATCAGCATGTTGTTTTCAAGCGTAAAACCAATACCTGCCGCAGCCCAACCAGAAAATGAGTTCAGTAGCGAAACCACAACTGGCATATCACCGCCACCGACTGGAGCAATCCACACCCAGCCAAAGACTAGTGCAAGTGCTGTCATCGCCCAGAAAGCCTGCATATTGCCAGTGGTAAAGAAGTACACACCACAAGCCAGCATCGCAAGAAAAACAATCGCTTGAACAGGTTTAACCCAAGCACCAGAAATGGTTTTTGCCCATTTCTTGGCAGCCAACTTACCATAAGCAAATACAGATGCTGTAAAGGTAATCGCACCAACAAAACAACCCACGAACAATTCAAACAAATGAACTTTGCTCATATGTGCATGCTGTACACCAGCAGCAGTTAAAGCAGATTCGTTTTGCGCAAATAAAGCAGTCAGTTGGTTGTTATGTAAAATCGCAGCAATCGCAATCAATACCGCAGCCAAACCAACAAGTGAATGCATCAATGCTACAGTTTCAGGCATTTGTGTCATTGGAACAGTACGTGCACGTGCAATACCCACAATTGCACCAAGCACCATTGCACCACCAATCATCCAAACGACTGGATGATCTGCAACAAAGAATGTGGTGATCACAGCAATCGCCATCGCGATCATACCGTAACGGTTACCAGCAATCGCAGTTTTAGGACCTGAAAGACCACGCAACGTCAAAATAAAAAGGACCGCACCAACAAGGTAGAACCAATCCGCATACTCTCGAATAAACTCCATAGATTAGCCCTCTTTTTTCTTTTGCTTTGGCTTAAACATTTCAAGCATACGTGCAGTCACTGCGAAACCACCAAAAATGTTAATACTTGCCAAGAACACTGCAATTGCACCAAGTACACTGACAACATTCACGGACTGAAATTGTACATTTGCTTCAACAACACCTGGAATTCCAACAGTTTGTATCATCGCACCAACAACGATAATTGAGGACAATGCATTAGTTACCGCCATTAACGGCGTATGTAATGCAGGTGTTACTCCCCAAACCACGTAGTAACCAACAAAGATGGCTAAGACGAAAATAGTAATAGTTTCAACCATGATGACTCTCCTTAACCACGCTTCAGCAGTACTTGACCGCCATGAGTTACTAGAAGTGCTTTTTGAATCTCATCTTCTTGATTGATCGCAAAGTTTTTCTCTTGATCAAATAAAGTTTCAACGAAATTAAATACATTACGTGCGTATAGTGCTGAAGCTTCAGTCGAAACTGTAGATGGAATATTTGGAATACCCAAAATAGTCACGCCATTGTCTGTGACAACATTTTCACCATTCTTGGAACCTTCAACGTTTCCGCCAGTTTCTACTGCCATGTCCAAAATGATTGAACCTGGTTTCATTTTGGCAACGGTCTCAGCCTTAATTAAGCGTGGAGCATCACGACCTGGCAACAACGCAGTTGTAATCACGATGTCTGCATTTGACACTGCTTTATCTACGATGACAGCTTGATCTTGAATGTACTGCTCACCAGGCATCCAGCCATAACCATTTTTAGCAGCATCGGCAGCTTTTTGCTTTTCTTCATCAGACATTGGAACGTCTAACCACTTTCCGCCTAATGATTCAACTTGGTCACGAGCAGTTGGTCGTAGATCTGTAGCTTCAACCACAGCACCTAAGCGTTTTGCTGTTGCAATTGCTTGAAGACCTGCAACCCCAACGCCCATAATGACGACACGTGCTGGTTTAACTGTACCCGCAGCAGTCATCAGCATCGGGAACATTCGTTGATATTCCGCAGCAGCAAGAAGCACTGACTTATAACCTGCAAGGTTGGCTTGAGAGGACAATACATCCATATTTTGCGCGCGTGAAAGTGTACGAGGCAAAAGCTCTAACGCAAATGCAGACACTTGTTGTGACGCAAATTGGTCAAGTTCAGTATTGCGATACGGGTCAAACATCGCCACGACGGTTGTACCCGCAGCAAGTTTTTGAATTTCGTCTCCTTGCGGTGAACGAACTTTCAGAATCATTTGACTACCAGTATAGGCATCATCCGTGATCTTAGCGCCGACTTGTTCATAAGCACTGTCAATATACGCAGCTTTCTTACCAGCTCCACGTTCAATGACAATGCTATGACCAGCACTAATCAACTTTTTTACTGTCTCTGGCGTTGCAGCTACACGGTTTTCACCGATGACAGTTTCTTTTGGGATTCCAATCTGCATGAGCGTTCCTCAAGCTAATTTTTCTTTAAGTCAACATCGTCAATAAACGA
The DNA here is from genome assembly GCF_019702905.1 of Acinetobacter sp. Tol 5. Classification (NCBI taxonomy): domain Bacteria; kingdom Pseudomonadati; phylum Pseudomonadota; class Gammaproteobacteria; order Moraxellales; family Moraxellaceae; genus Acinetobacter; species Acinetobacter sp. Tol 5. Next base: position 3,850,854 of record NZ_AP024708.1, read on the forward strand.
TGCTTCCCCCAGATGCGTTTGTTATGAATTTTTGGATTCTAATTGAACTTTTTTAAAATACCACCCAATATTTATTTAATAAATACCCATATTTTGAACTGATGATTCATAAATATAATTGTAAGATATACCTACTATTCAATTTATTGTATTTTTCCTGTAATGCACATCCTGCATTTTCTAACATCCTTTGACTCCAGTTTGACTAATTGATCTTTTTTTCATCATATCTTTACTGTTTTTCATCAAAACTTGCTTCAATCGATTGGCATTTATGGCATTTTTTTATCTTTATCTAGCGTATCCATTGTGGCTTAAATACGCTATAAAACAATAGATTTAACCTAAATATCATTCACAGTATTGGCATTTCTGACAATTTATAACTGTTTTCATCCTGCTTCAATTGGCTTTTTATGACATTTTTTTAGTCAAAAATGTAAGTTATTTTTCATTCCATTTTTTAATTTCATTAATAAAAAAAAGTACTTGGAATAAATAACCTCATTAACCTAAATCCAAGTCAAAACCAATTACAAAAATTTTTACTCTTTTTCAATTTGCCATTTTGTCAATTAATAGTACCGAACACCATTCAGTTGAGTTGCTTATAAATTGCACCACTTTTGTGCAAAAAACAACACAACAATCTCAAACCGACAAAAACAAATTATTCTGCGTTGATTTTGATCAATTTTTTATTCTAACACGGGCTCATTGCCGAGTAAAAAATTGCATAAAGCATTATTTCCTTGTGTAGTATTCCTTTTATTATGCAAATTCATTGCTTTTTTGCATTTCACCTGATGAAAAACAACATTTATACTGCTTGTTCAAATATACATGTCGAATGACGACATCGTTAATGCAGTCAAATTCATGAAATTTTCTATCTCTAGCACACAGCTTGGTTCAATTTTCGCACTGGGTGCAGCTTTCTTGTTTAGTACTAAAGCTATTTTTATTAAACAAGCCTATGCTTTATCGCCATTAGTCGATAGTACAGTCCTTATGGCTTTACGAATGGCAAGTGCATTACCCTTCTTTCTTCTGTTATGTTGGTTCAATCGCCACCATAACAAAAACATCATACCTAGGGATTGGGGTTTATTGGTCGCTGCTGGTTTGATGGGGTATTATTTTTCAAGTTGGTTAGATTTTGCTGGCTTAATGTACATCAGTGCTTCACTTGAACGAATTATTTTATTTCTCTACCCTACACTGACTGTAATCGCCACAAGCTTTATTTATAAACAGAAGTTAAATCTTAGAACCATCATTGCAATTGCATTAAGCTATGGCGGAACCGTTATTGTGATGCTCCAAGAGCAAAGTACTGTGCCACATGAAGCAAACTTCTGGCTAGGCGTAAGTCTAGTCTTTGCCAGTGCCGTGTCCTTTGCCACCTATTTATTGATGACACCACGTTTGATTCAAAAGTTTGGCTCATGGAATTATACAGGTTTGGCTTTGAGTATTGCTTGTTTTGGTACTTTAACGCATTTTGCTATTGCGACACCCCACCCCATACAACTCCTCAATCAACTGCCGATGACCGTCATTTGGTATGGTATTGCACTGGGATTATTGGTCACAGTATTACCTACGATTTTGGTGGCTCAGAGTATTTCTCGCTTGGGAGCAGCACAAGCTGCAATGATTGGTTCGATTGGTCCCATTCTCACCATTATTTTGGCAGTTGCTTTGCTGGGTGAACATATGAATGCGATACAATGGTTTGGTTGCTTGTTGAATATCATCGGTGTCATGATGATCACCTTATCTAAAAAGAAACTTGCACACTAAGTTTTGTAAAAGTTTGGAAGAAATATGCATTTTAAAATTGTATCGCCAAGTGCGTGCGTAGATATTGAAAATATCAAATTGGCTCAAACTCAGTTAGAACGCTTAGGTCATCAAGTCAGTTTAGGACAACATGTTTTTGCACAATACCGTTATTTGGCTGGTACGATCGAACAACGTGTAGAAGATTTAAAACAAGCTTGTTTAGATCCCACCGTAGATGCTGTTTGGTGTGGTCGTGGTGGTACAGGCGCTGCGATGTTATTGCCCTTTTTAGGTGAATGGATTTTAAATAAGCCAATTATTGGTTATTCAGACACAACCGTATTATTAAATTATATTGCCATGCATGGTGGTCAAGCTTTACACGCCCCCGTATTTCAAGAAATTGCGGTTAAGAACTTAGATAATTCACCATTATCTTATGATGCATTAAAAACCGTTAGTCTATTAACTGCGGACTCTCACAAACAAAACCTGTATGCATTATCTGCTATAAATAGGTTTAATCAAAATCAAGTGCTTGAGAACTTACATATATTAGGGGGTAATCTGACAGTACTTTGTAGCTTACAAGGAACACCCCATGGTCTAGCGCTTGATCGACCGAGTGTCTTACTGATTGAAGATGTTGGTGAACCATATTATCGAATTGAACGCGCTTTCACTCAACTTCTACAAAGTATTCATACATCAAACCTCAAAGCAGTGGTGTTAGGTGATTTTTATCAGTGTCCACAGAAAAACGTACCTCAAACGATTGCAGAGATTGTCACAGAACACTTAGAAGCGCTCAACATTCCACTTTACCAATGTGATTGGTTTGGTCATGGTGCAGTCAACCGCCCTTTTTGGATTGGTCAGAAAGGAAAAATTACAGGTACTCAGTTAATCATTGGGTGAGGCTACATAAAACCGATTGAATCAAGCGGTTTAAATAACCGAACTCAACACTGATCATCATATTCAATCTTGAGAAAACTGTATATTGATTAAGTTGCTGATCACTTCCTGAAAATGAGCCCCTGCTGAAGTTTGTCCCAATTCATCATTTGGATTTCGTAAGGGGCATTGTTGCAAGGATAAGCAACCACAACCAATACATTTATCCAACTGTTGACGTAATTTCAGCAAATCCATAATTTTCTGATCCAATTGGGTTTGCCATGCTTGAGACATTTCCTGCCAATCGGACTTACTGGCAACTTTCTGACAAGGCAGTATCGCGAAGGCATCCTTGACTTGTTGCAAACTGATGCCGACTTGTTGTGCAATTTTAACAATCGCAACACGTCTTAACATTGCACGCTGATAGCGTCTTTGATTCCCTTGCGTACGCGTACTCCAAATCAAATCTTTATCTTCATAAAAGCGAATCGCAGGTACGCTTACCCCACTCCGTTGAGCAAGCTCGCCGATGGTCAACCATTGTCCCAAGTGCTTTTCCGCAAGCTGATTTTGCTCTTCATCAAGCATTTGAATCAGATTCTGTTGATCAATCTGTTTTGAATTTGTTTGCTCTGGCTGTTTTTGTTTCCCGCAATGATTTAATTTCAATTTTTGCTTGACCTACAGTTAACTTGAGCTTTGATACTAGCAAAAGTTTCCCATTGATAGAATGTTGACAATATGAATTCGAAATCAGATCTTCCACAAATCAAATCATTTCAGATGACCAACCCAAATACTCTTTATAATCCCACAGCATTTGCGTATAGTCATGTGGCTGAAGTGCGTCATTATTTACGTATTTTGCACATATCTGGACAAGGTGGTGAAAACCAACAAGGACAATTATCCAAAGATTTTGCGCAACAAGTTCATCAAGCTTTTATCAATCTGCAACACGCTTTACATGCAGTAGATGCATCATTAATGGATATTGCTGTTTTAAGAATACTCGTGGTCGATCATAGCCCTAAAAAACATCAGTTTTTAATTCAGGAAATGCAACAGCTTTGGAAAAATCAAAACTTTCCAGCTTGCACATTAATTCCTGTCCCGTGTCTTGCCTTACAAGGGATGCTCATTGAAATTGAAGCAACCGCTTATTGTATGTAACTTCGAGAACTAGGAAATTTTTATGAATGCTCAACTCGATATTAGCCAAAATAAAGCATTACTTTGGCTAATGGCGATTGCCTGTGGTTTATGTGCGGGAGCAAACTACTATAGCCAACCTTTAATCCACTCGATTCAACAATACTTTAATATGCCTGAATCGCAAGTTGCGCTTACTGTGACTTTTGCCCAAGTATCCTATGCGCTTGGGCTGTTATTCATTGTGCCTCTGGGTGATATTGTCAATAAAATTAAATTTATTCCGTGGCTGATGTTTTGTGCTGCCATTGGTTTATTGATGTGCGCTTTTGCCATCAATCTTCCTATGCTTTGGGCAGGTACCATCATTACAGGTTTATTTTCTGTTGCTGCGCAAGTTCTCATCCCGCTTGCGACCATGGCAGTAAAACCTGAAAAAACGGGTGAAGTAGTTGGTTTCCTCATGAGTGGTCTCTTGGTGGGGTTATTGCTTTCAACCAGTCTTGCAGGCTTGTTGTCAAACTTATTTAACTGGAAACTGATTTATTTTGTTAGTGCGGTATTGATGCTCATTTTGGCTTATTTACTGAAAACTCGCCTACCCCATGTGCCTATTTTAAAAATGAGCTATGCTCGAATTTTTCATTCGATGGCTTTACTACTTAAAGAAGAACGACGTTTAATTTACCGCGCCATTATTGGTGGTTTTGTTTTCGCAGCCATGAGTATTTTATTTTCTACGATTGCCGTTCTACTCACCTCAGAACCCTTTAAACTGCCAGATGTATTGGTGGGTGTAGCCACATTGATTGGTGTATTTGGTGCTTTAGCAACTGCAAAGATTGGAAAAATCGCCGATCGGGGACATACCACAATTCTGACTTGGGTTGGAATCGCAGTCATGATTTTAAGTTGGGGACTACTCTATCTAGGGGGAACAAACTTAACTGCATACATTCTCGGCTATGGTCTTATTAGTTTTGGATTGGCTGTGGTACACACCAGCAATCAAAACATCATTTTCCGCCTACGCCCAGATGCAAAATCTCGAATCAATTCTATCTACATGACTGCCTATTTCACTGGGGGTGCATGTGGTTCAGCATTGGGCGTATATGCTTGGCATCACGGAGGCTGGACAATGACCTGCATGGTTGGGCTAAGTTTAGTATTTGGAGCAGCACTGTTTTCTCTTTTAGATCGTCTATATCTCAATAGAGCACAGACCATTTAAAGCATTCTAAAATCAAAATCCTTCAAAATTTGGGGGATTTTGATTTTTTAAGAGACTTATTATTTTAATAAAAATACGGACACTGAAATCATTCTATTTGAATAATATTCACTGCAACTATTGTGTGAAAAAATCGATCATAATATATTCACATTAATAGTCTGCGATAAAATTCCAAAAAATGCGATGCACACAATTTAAATGGATATGCGGGTTACTATCTTGAAGCTATATGAATAAACAGTTGAGGAGCAGTAATTATACGGAAGATAAATCTCAGAACTTTAAAGAAATTTGTACAGGACAATCAATATTTTTGGGAAAAAACATCCAAATATTCATGATTATTCAAATTTAAAGTTGATACACTTTGGTCAAAATGATAACCCTGTCCTGTCTTTGTTAAAGCGTGATTGACGACATTCAAGTAAGTTTTTTCAACTCGCACAATAACCAACATTCATCCTCATAGATCAACTAAGAGTTTATCCCTTATGAAAAAAATACGATTAGCATGCTTACCGATCAGTTTTTTATGTACTTTTTCAAGCTTGGTCTTTGCTGCACCAATAGGAAATGAAAACTTATTATTAAGCCAAGCTTTTATAAACTGTGACAACAGTGCCCAAGGCATTATTGAACAGGCAGCTTGTCTAAAAGATGAGGAGGAACGTCAAGATAAGCAATTGAATAGTACCTATAAAAAATTACAATCGCATTTGAATGCTACCCAGAAAACGAAACTGGTTGCATCACAACGTATTTGGCTACAATCACGTCAAAGTGATGCTGAACTGGAAACAACGTTGTATGGTCAATCACAGCCAGACAACTTGCAAATTGAACTTAATGAGATACAACGTACAGCAGCCCGCACTGCACAATTGCAACGCTATCTGATTTTATTGCAATAATGCAAATCAAAGCATAGAAATACTTAAGAACGAACATCGAGATCAAGATAAAACTAAAGGTTAAACATATGAAAAAATTTAAAAGTACTACATTATTGTTTATCTCTCTTCTTCCTTTTGCTGCTTTTGCCGATGATGAAATGTCTCATCATCTTCCAGATGATTCTTATATTCATGCCAAATTAAGCAGCAGTTATGCTCAATGTATCAAGCAAAGTGGTGCTGTAACATTTGAAATGCAAAGCTGTATGGACCAAGAATATGCTCAACATAAAAACCGCGTTGAACAGGCCTTTGCCAAAATCATCAGTCGTCCAGACAGTATGAAAAAAGACCAACAGATGGATGAGATCGCAGCATGGTGGGAAAACACCAACAAGTATTGTAATTGGGATCCTAAAACCGAAGGACAGGGACAAATGTTAGATGCACAGTCTTGCCGCCTGAACCGTATAGCTAATCTTGCGGATAAACTCAGCCACTATTGAGTCTCATAAATTAAAACGAATACTAATCAGTATTGTAGACAGGATTTCGCTCTAAAATCTTAAAATATTTTTGCTCAAATACTTCGGAGCTTAACCGACCATTTGCAGAATGCCTTCTGATTTGATTGAAATAAACTTCAATCTATTCAAACAAGACTAAATTTGTTTGTTTTAACAAATATGCTGAGCATCACGGAGGCTGGACAATAACCTGCTTGGTTAGAAGACTAAGTTTAGTATTTAGAGCAACGCTGTTTTCTCTTTTAGATCATCTTTATATCGATAAAATCCAATCTGATTAAAAAGATCTATGCAACAATCCCTCATGTGTTAGAGGGCTTGTTTTCTTTCAATTCATGACACTTGTAATAATGGATAAAATGGCGTATCCAAATCAAAATTTTGAGGATTTTCCAAAATAATATGCATACTTGCAGGGATTACAGCAATCAAGATATTACAACTGTCTTGTAGCAATTTGCGATTCATCGAACTGTTAGAGGTTGCTCCACCCAAAATAATTTGATGTTGTAAAGTCAATAAACGTTGAAAAACAATCTCTAATAATGTGATCGAATCCTGAGCCTGTCGTGCTTCCGTTGCACGCTTTTTTTCTGCAATAAATGCTTGTTTCCATGTTTTCTGATTTATTTTTTGATTTTGATCATCCCAAAAATTTTGAAATGTATAAGGACTTTCAATCAGTCGAGCAATTGCATCATGACATCTATCCCATAAAATATGCTGAATTTTTTGCTCTCGATCAAATCGCACTATACCGCTGAAAAATTGACTAAAATCTTGCTCACCGTCTTTGATTTTAACCAATTGTGGTGTGATTGCACTTAAAGCAATCCATAAACTGATGAATTTCAAATCAAGATCGCTTTCTAAAATCACAGCTTTTTTGAGCCAGCTCAAGCCACGATGTATACGTAAATTGAATTGCTCAGAATTTTCCGCTTTTTTACTTTTATAAACTTCTTCTAAAACCAACATCCCCAATACCTTAGATTATTTTTTTGATGATTTACCTTACGCAATGACAGTGTTGTGAGCAAGTGGTTTGTCTTATTTTAAAACTGATGAGAAAAATTTATCTTTATCACAATAACAAATCAGAAAGCCAACAATAAAATCTTCAAAATTTCAAAGCAGTTAACCAGCTCATTTAAAAAAATCTACGTCATTCACCTCAGTCATCCTATTCGAAATAGCACTAAATCGAGTGAAAAGTTAAGTGAAATCACCACTTAATGATCTTTTTTTTTAAAAATACATTTTACACTATTCTTAATAAAATATTGATAATGATAAAAAAATTATAAAGAAATAAAAAATAATTTATTTTTTAATCGTACATTATTTACTCTTTTGATTTTTTAACTTAAGATTAAATAAATTAAAAAATGTATATATTATTAAAATATACAATTATTAGGAGAATGGCATGGATGACGCAATTTCCTTATCACAGCAATATGCACAAGGAATCACCGATCCAATTCAAGAGTTGGAAAGAGCGTTTGATGTTATACAACAGGTAAATGACAGCACTTTTATTTCCTTAAGCATAGAACGTGCTTATCGAGAAGCACACGCTTCGACTGAACGTTGGAAAGCCCATGCACCGTTATCTCTATTTGATGGTGTTCCCATTGCGTGGAAAGACCTTTTTGATGTGCAAGGAACTGTGACCACAGCAGGTTCAAAAACTCGAGTGCATCATGCCACCGCTCAGCATGATGCAGATGGCGTCATGCAACTGACTCGTATGGGTATGGTCAATCTGGGAAAAACCAATTTGACTGAATTTGCTTACTCTGGGTTAGGTTTAAACCCACACTTTGGCACACCTAAGAATGTGGTTGATCCACGATGTATTCCTGGGGGATCATCATCTGGCGCAGCAACATCTGTAGGACAAAAAATTGTCCCTATTTCTATGGGTACGGATACCGCAGGTTCAATTCGGATTCCTGCATCCTTTAATGGCTTAGTGGGTTATCGAAGTAGCAGTTCACGTTATAGTAAAAAAGGCGTTTTTCCTCTTGCCGCAAGCTTAGATAGCGTAGGTCCAATCAGTCGTAGTGTTCGTGACTGTATTGTTTTAGATCAGCTTATGCTTGGACAAATTCAGTCAAATATCCCCCCTCAACCACAATCAAAAAACATGCAAATCTATGTCGATTTAGACATGCTTAACCACCCAAGCGTTCAGGATTGTGTGAAGCATAATTTCTTGCAAACGATTGAAATACTTCAACAAGCAGAAATCCGTGTGGTGCATAAACGCATAGGTGCATTTAATCAAGCACAAACCCTGATTGACTCAGGTCAATGGCTAGGTGCTGCTGAGGCATATACCTTACATGAAGCCTTATTACACAGTGATCAAGCAGAACTCATGGATCAGCGGGTAAGAAAACGCCTGCTTTCGGCAAAAGATACCTTGGCTTCTAGCCAAATCCATCTTTATCAAATGGCACAGCATTTAAAAGCAAGCTTAAAAACAGAACTGGCTGAAGGATTTTTACTGACACCAACTACTGCACATACTGCACCTGAACTTGCACCTTTAGAAGCAGATGAAGTCTTATTTATCCAAACAAATCTCAACACGCTTAGATTAACCATGCCCGGCAGTTATTTAGATATGCCAAGTATCTCACTTCCGAATGGAACCGACTCAAATGGGCGCCCTACAGGAATTTTACTCTCAAGCTACAGTGGTAATGATCAAAGCCTTTTATCTGTCGCCCTGAGTATTGAACATATTCTTCACAACAATGATTAGCACAATCATTTTAGTTCCACCACACACTTAACTTTATTTTATCGAGGATGATGACATGGCTAAAAAGGAAATCTTAGTTTCATTTGGAGTTGACGTTGATGCAGTCGCTGGTTGGCTAGGGTCTTATGGCGGTGAAGACTCGCCAGATGATATTTCACGAGGCTTGTTTGCAGGTGAAGTCGGGTCAATACGTTTACTGAATCTATTTAAAAAGTATGGTTTAAAAACCACTTGGTTTATTCCCGGGCACTCTGTAGAAACATTCCCTGAACAAATGAAAGCCGTTGTAGATGCTGGACATGAAATTGGTATGCATGGTTATAGCCATGAAAATCCAATTGCGATGACGCCTGAACAAGAGGAAGCAGTGCTGGATAAAGCAATTGCGCTCATTACTGAATTATCGGGCAAACGTCCAACAGGATATGTCGCACCATGGTGGGAATTCAGTAATGTTACCAACGAACTTTTGTTAAAAAAAGGCATCAAATATGACCATAGTTTGATGCATAACGATTTCACACCTTATTACGTTCGTGTAGGTGATTCGTGGACCAAAATTGATTATAGCCAACAGCCTGAAACATGGATGAAACCATTACTTCGTGGTGAGGAAACGGACTTGATTGAGATTCCTGCAAATTGGTATCTCGATGATTTACCCCCGATGATGTTTATTAAAAAATCTCCAAATAGTCATGGTTTTGTCAATCCTCGTGATATCGAACAAATGTGGAAAGACCAATTTGACTGGGTCTATCGAGAAATGGATTATGCCGTTTTCCCGATCACCCTACACCCAGACGTTTCTGGTCGACCACAAGTTTTATTGATGTTGGAACGTCTGATTGAACACTTCAAAGCCCACGATGGGGTGAAATTCGTCACCATGGATGAAATTGCAAACGACTTCGCGCAGCGCTGTCCTCGCAAAGGTTAAAAATTCCATAGAAGGAAAAGGAATGATGAGCGAAAACATAGATGTTAAAAGCAGCATTGATGTGAATCAGGCTGCTTCGCAAGATAAATTAATCAACTGGCATCCTGAGCAAATTCAGCAAAAAGATATCACTTATGCATCTTGGATTGCTTTTTTTGCATGGGTGTTTGCAGTTTATGACTTTATTTTGTTTGGTACTTTATTGCCTGTCATGGGCGGTCATTTCAACTGGAATGAAGCTGAACAAGCCAGTTTAGTCACTTGGATTGCCATCGGCGGTGCAATTGTTGCGTTCGCTATTGGACCAATTGTAGATCGTATTGGTCGGCGTAAAGGGATTATTTTCACCATGACAGGTACAGCAATCGCTACAGCGATGACCGCCATGGCAGGAGTTGGAAAAAGCTCACTAGTTGCCATTCGTTCTGTTGCTGGTCTGGGTTATGCCGAAGAAGGGGTAAATGCAACTTATCTCACCGAAATGTATGCCACTTCAAAAGATGAAAAGTTTCAAAAACGTAAAGGCTTTATCTACTCTTTGGTGCAAAGTGGCTGGCCTGTAGGGGCATTACTTGCAGCAGCATTGACTGCAATTTTACTTCCTTATGTGGGTTGGCAAGGTTGTTTTATTTTTGCTGCTATTCCAGCATTTATCATTGCTTTTCTAGCCAGAAATTTAAAAGAAAGTCCCCAGTTTCAAGTTGTGCAAAAAATTAATCAACTGAAACAGTCTGGCGAAAATGAACAAGCAGATCAATTGGCTCGTCAGTACCATTTAGATGACCCAGAACAACAAAAAGTGGGCGTGATGGCTGCTTTTAAAGGTTCGGCATTACGCCCAACATTAGTACTAAGTTTAGCGATTTTGCTGAACTGGTCTGCCATCCAAGTCTTTAGTGTATTGGGAACATCTGTGTTGGTGAATGTTCACAACTTGTCTTTTCAAAACTCCTTAATCATTTTGATTCTCTCGAATCTGATCGGTTTTGTTGGCTATTTGGTTCACGGTTGGTTAGGAGATCGTATTGGTCGTCGTAATACTGTTGCCATGGGTTGGATGTGTGGTGGTGTGGCGTTCTATGCCATGATCGTTGCTTCTCATGACCTTGTCACAGTGGTCGCCCTTTATAGTGTTGGTTTATTTTTCTTAACAGGTCCTTACTCTGCAATGTTGTTTTTTATGGGGGAATCTTTTCCAACACGCATACGCGCAACGGGTGGCGCAATTGTGCATGCGATGGGACCGATCGGTGCAATTTTAGCTGGTGCAGGTATCACCAGTATTCTCACTGGTGGTGGAGCTTGGGCAAGTGCGGCAATTTGGTTTGGTGCCCTACCTTGCTTCTTGTCTGGTTTGGTCATGCTTATGGCACGCCATGTAAAACCTGAAGATGTGAAATAAGGAAATGAGCATGACTTTAAACAATACTCCCGTAGCATTTATTACTGGAGCTGCCAGTGGGATTGGACAAGCTTTGGCTGTTGCATATGCAAAACAGAATATTCGAGTTGTTGGCGGTTATTTTGAGAAAGATCCACATGCCCCAAACATCACCGAACAACTGGTCAAAGAAGTAGGCGGACAATGTGTCATGGTTGCAGTAGATGTGACCGATACTGAGTCTGTACAAAGCGCAGTACAAAGTGCAATAACACATTTTGGGCGCTTAGATTATGCGATTGCCAATGCAGGTTTGTTACGTCAAAGCCCAATCATTGACATGACAGATCAAGCATGGAATGAAATGTTAAATGTTGATTTAACTGGTGTAATGCGTACCTTCCGTGCAGCAAGTCTATACATGCAAAGTTCAGGTGCAATGGTTGCCATTTCCTCTATCGCAGGGGGTGTTTATGGTTGGCAAGCACATAGCCATTATGCTGCTGCCAAAGCAGGTATCCCTGGCTTATGTAGATCTTTGGCTGTTGAATTGGCACCTAGAGGAATTCGTTGTAATGCGGTTATTCCCGGTTTGATTGAAACCCCACAATCCTTAGATGCGCAAAATTCTCTTGGTCCTGAAGGTTTAAAACTTGCTGGACAGAAAATTCCCTTAGGACGTGTCGGTCGTGCCGATGAAGTTGCCAAACTGGTTCGCTTCTTAACCAGTGATGATGCCAGCTATATCACAGGACAAAGCATTATTGTTGATGGTGGGCTAACCATTCGTTGGCCTGATTAATCAACAATCCCCTACTCATATGTTGAACAAGCTTGATTTTGAAATTTATTGATGAGGTCAAGCTGTTCTTTTTATTGGAAGAATACATGAAACCATTAAATGAATGTCGTGTTGTGGTGACGGGAGCCGCCAGTGGTATTGGTGCTGCGATTGCACAAGCATTTGCTAAGCAAAATAGCCGTTTGGTGTTATGCGATTTAAATGCTGAAGGTCTAGAACAAATTGCCCAGCGCTGCCGCCAATTTGATACGTAAGTGACCACCATTATCGCAGATCTGGGCACTGAACAAGGTGCGCATCAAACTGTGGATTGCTGTGTAAAAACCTATGGTGGAATAGATGTTTTAGTCAATAACGCAGGCATTTTAACCCAAGCCCCGTGTACAGAACTCAGCAAGAAAATGTGGGACGACATGCTTCGTATTGACTTAACCAGTGTGTTTTTAACCAGTCAACGGGCATTACCTCATATGATCAAGCAAAAATGGGGGCGTATTATTAATATTTCCTCCCAACTTGGAATTAAAGGCGGGATTGAACTGGCACATTATTGCGCAGCCAAAGCCGGTGTAATCGGTTTTACCAAATCTTTAGCACAGGAAGTCGCTAAAGATAATGTATTGGTCAATGCAATAGCACCGGGTCCAATCGCCACACCACTGGTCGATGGTATTAGCCAAAGCTGGAAAGATGAAAAAGCCAGACAATTACCTTTGGGGCGTTTTGGAACAGCTGAAGAAATTACGCCAACCGTAATTTTATTGGCGTCGGATCCTGGCGGTAATTTGTACGTGGGTCAGACACTCGGACCAAACAGTGGCGATGTGATGCCTTAATCAATGGAGTAATGGTGCAATGTGTGGATTATGTGGATTGATAGGTGAACAACAGGATTGGACAGACAGCCTAAGATCTGATCTGCCTAGACGGCGAGAGCGTTTACGTAAAATTAAAATGCTTAATCACATTACTGCACCCTATCGCTTATCAATTGCTGACTTTCAGGGCGTGAATTATCTAATTCAGACACCTACCGGCAAACAAAGTATTGCCAATGGGCTTGATCAATTATGGAACGGAATCCAGCAATTAACGGGGCAAAAAATAGATGTTCTTGATCCTCGACTGTTATCACATTTAGAGGCTTTATAAATATGACGATACCTGTGCATATTGTGACTGGTTTTTTAGGCAGTGGAAAAACCACGTTGATAAAAAAACTACTGACACAAACACAAAATGATAGCACGATCGTTTTAATTAATGAATTGGGTGAAGTCGGTATTGATCATCTGTTGGTACAAACAGTCGCTGAGAATACCTATTTGCTCACCAATGGTTGTATGTGTTGCAGTGTTTTAACCGATTTAAAAGATAGCTTGTTAAAACTCTTACAACAACGTAAACAGGGAGAGATTTCAGATTTTAAGCGTGTCATTATTGAAACCACAGGTTTAGCTAATCCAGCAGCGATTTTAAATACAATTCATCATGATACACATATTAAAAATCAGTTTTATGTACATGGCTTAAGTACGGTTGTTGATGCCGAGTTAGGTCATTTACAGGCTAGGTTGCATCCAGAATGGTTAACCCAAGTCGTTGCTGCACATCAGATTATTTTGAGTAAGACTGATCGGGTTGACCTTTCAACACAACAGCTTTTATCTGAGAAAATCCAACAGCTTCACCCTGAAGTGAATATTCAATCCATCAATCAAATTGATTGCGTTGATGACATTTTTTCTCAAGATTTAGCGCAGCAACAACATCTTTCACGACCGCAATTTTTTCTAAAAACTCAACAAGACCAGCATGCAATGACTCAAAGTTGCGTGCTGGAATGGACAACAAAACTGGATTGGATGGTATTCGGACTATGGATAAATCTATTACTTAAACAATATGGTGAAAATATTCTACGGATAAAAGGGATTTTAAACTTAACTGAATTTGACCAACCTGTTTTGATTCACGGCGTACAACACTGTTTATACCCACCAGAGCATTTAGCCCAATGGCCGTGGGAAGATCGCTATTCGCGTATTGTCATGATCGTGAGGCATGTTGATCTTGAACAGATAAAAAAGTCATTTCAAATTTTTATGGAAAAGCTGAACTAAGTTAATTACGAAAACCGTCAAACTTCTGTGTTTTTAAAACATGGAACAGGATTTCTATGCCTAGATTTAACTAAAAATATTTTCTCAGACTTCAATTTTTAAATTTTTTATGAGGATTTATCACAACTTGCAAAGATAAATACAGCAATGATCAAGGAGTCATCATGGACTAAAACAATTCATAAAGTAGGGATACTGAACGTTTAAATCTTCTGTTTTTTTTATCGAGAAAAGAACATGAGTTACTCAAAAATAAGGTGCAAAAAATGAAAAAAATCGTATGGGCAATTACATTCGCAGGATTATCATCAACATCATCAATTTATGCAAAAAATGCTTTTGCAAGTGACAGCCCATGGATGTTGGGCGATGGACAAGGTCAACGTACAGCTTTAATTGAAAAAGGCTATGATTTTGGCATAAGTTATACGGGTCAAGGTGCAACCGTACTTGATACCCAAATCAGTAGTGAAAAAGACTCGGCTTATGCAGATCAATGGAGCTTTTTGGGAAATTTTGACTTAAATAAAATTTTGGATTGGAACGATACTGAAGCGTTGATCAATATTACTTATCGCTCAGGTCAGCAAGTTGAAAATAAGTCACAGGTGTTGTCTCCACATATCAGTCAAGTTCAAGAAGTGTATGGTCGAGGACAAACATGGCGTTTAACGGACTTATGGATTAAAAAGAAATTCTTCGACCAGAAGTTAGACGTAAAAATCGGACGATTTGGTGAAGGAGAAGACTTTGCCAGTTTTGATTGTGAATTTCAAAATCTTGCTCTATGTGCAGGTCAAATTGGACATTGGTCAGGAGATCAATGGTATAACGGTCCTGTAAGCCAATGGGCAACTCGTGTTAAATGGAATATCTCTCCAAATTTATCAGCGCAAGTTGGTGTCTATGAATACAATCCTCAAAATCTAAAAAGAAGCAAAGGCTTTAACCTGAGTACAGATGGTTCCAAGGGCGCACTGCTTCCAATAGAGCTGATTTGGAAACCTGAAAATTTAATTCAAAACTTGGCTGGTGAATATCGTTTAGGTTATTACTACAGCACAGCTGATGTAACAAACGTGCAAATCCAAAACGATCGTAAAGAACATAAGAACGGGACTTGGATTTCAGCCAAGCAACAGTTAACAAGCCATGCTGGCGATGTAAACCGAGGTTTAACATTGATGGGACAAGTTGCTGTTTATGACAATAAAACCAGTATTTTTAATGATGCAGAAACACTTGCTGTGACTTATAAAGGTCTATTTGATCAGCGTAAACAAGATGAAATTGGGCTAGGTATATCACGAATTGCTGTCGACAGTCGGCAAAATCCCCATTTGAATAACGAGATCAATGCTGAATTGTATTATAGTCTGCTCGCAACACCGTGGCTTAAAGTGCGCCCCAACCTGCAATATATTGACCGTATTGGCGCAAATAAAAATCAGGGTGATGCCTGGGTAGCTGGGTTAAAGTTTAATCTAAACTTTTAACATGGCTTCAACAGCACTCCACCAAGTTAAAACGTAGTGACTTGTATACACTACGTTTTAACTTAAAGCTAAGTTATAGTCAGCAAAAGCCTGTCATTTACAAAAAAGTAAAATCAGCATATACAATACTTAAGCTTGATCATGATGATCAGTTCTAAGGGTTTTAAATCATAATTTTGGTTTAAAGACAACGTTTGTAATGGTCGTTTGTCCCTAAAAAAGCAGGATAATGCATACTTTGAAAACATCATCTAAACCGACTTTAAGGGTCTTAGGTACTTCAGTCACCCTAATTGAAGCAATAAGAAAACAAGCTGAAATAGATCTTGGTTTTGATATTGAATATCAAATTCACGACCCTCAAACCGCACAACGTATTGCAGTATTAAATCCAGATCAATATGACCTTTATGATCAATGGTTCCATAATATTGATTTTGTTTGGCCAGTCAGGTCCATTCAGCCCATAGAAATTAAGAAAATTCACCGCTGGGATGAAGTCAATGATTTAGCAAAGAAAGGAACTTTACTTGCTGATCAACCGTTGGCAAAAGGTGGCGTTCCAAGTCAACGATTATATGTACAAAAAGATGGTACGTTGAGTAGTCAGGAATCTGAATATATCAGCATGCTTCCCCTTACCCACAATGTAGACAGTTTTATTTATTTTCCAAAATTTTTACCTAAAAACTTACATGATCAACCCGAAAGTTGGGCATGGCTATTAGAGCAAAATTGGAATGGTTGTGTCACGGTACAAAACGATGCTGCGATTGGTGCACTCGATTTAGCAATGGCAGTACAGGGTTCGGGTCAATTGCAGTTTAAAGATATAGGTAATTTATCTTTATCTGAAATTGATCAATTGACTTCAATCTTACTTGAGCTTAAACAGCAACAACATTTCAAAGATTTTTGGGCTGATGATGCACATGCTTATAATTTAATTGTCGATCAAAATATTCATATCGGCAGTTTATGGTACCCCGCACTGATCAAATTACTAAAAGCAAAACGAGATTTTAAAATTGCAAAACCTGTAGAAGGATACCGTGCTTGGTTTGGCGGATTGGCATTATCTCGAAATTTGCAGGGGCAAATGAAAGATCATGCTTATGCGTATCTCAACTGGTGGCTTGATGGTTGGGCAGGTGCCATGATGGCAAGACAAGGCATGTATATTTCCAATCCACTGCGAGCACGAGAATATTTAAGCTCGGCTGAATGGGATTTTTGGTATATGGGTAAACCTGCTGCAGAAGCGTTAATGGGAATTGATCAACAACCTTTAATTAAAAAAGGCATGCTACGCCAAGGCGGTTCCTATATAGAAAGAATGGGGCATATCGGAGTCTGGAATTCTGTCATGGATGAACACAACTACTTAGTCAGAAAATGGAAAAACTTGATGCAACACTAGGCTAGGATTGCTATTCCATTTAAATGATTAGGAAATTCTTTCTAGATACGGAGGAATATTCGGTTCAGGAATAATTGAAAAGACTTTTAAATATTCAACCGAACGCTTTTTTGCATTAATCAAATGCTTTTCTAAATATTCCAAGCCTTGATCTATCGAGCCACACAACAAGGCTTCTAGAATTGCGTTATGTTCTTCTAACATCAACTCATAATTGCTCAGATGAATCGCATCATGGATCACTCGGCTAATCAAAATAGAGCTCTGCGCATTGTATAAAATATTTGCCATTTTCTGATTATGCCACTTGATATTGCACAAGGTTTGATGCAGATCAGCTTCAATCTGTTGGATCAATGAGGCATTCACATCCTGTTTATGGGTTTGTGCATAGCGAATACGATTTAACATCTGCTGAATATCGTCATAAGAAATATGATGAATATTGGCTTTTAGCGCCAATGGTTCAAGAATTAAGCGCAGTTCATAGTTTTCGATTACGCTTTGTGCAGTTAATGGACCAGCAAGCCAATCTCCGTATGCCTCTTTTTCGACTAAGCCTTGTAAATGTAGACTTTTTAATGCCTCACGTACAACATTGCGCCCCACATTAAAATGCTCAGCAATGCGCTGTTCATCAAGTCGATAGTGTCCATGTAAAATAATATAAGATATGCATTGATACAGCTCATCATAGACTTTATCGCTTAATAAACGGGTATCAATAATGTCCTCATCAGATGCCAGCCCCAATAATTCTCGAGTGATCTCCAGTCTAATCGGTTCAATATCATTTGATTGTTCTGGGTTGACCAAATAACCTCGACCTTCAAAACGTGAAATTAATTGTTGATCAAATAAAAGTTGTAATGCCTTACGAACAGGAACACGGCTGGTATTAAAAATATTCGAGAGCGGTCCTTCTAACAGAACAACGCCAGTAGAAAGCGTATGACTGCGAATCACATTTTGCAAAGTCTCAAAAATACTTTGATAGCGTGAATTTGCCTGAGAAAATGTTTGAGCCGTCATAACAGGATATACAATTTAAAATGGACTGGAATCTAGTAAATCATAATTTACACCAATAATGATCAAGCTAGACAATGTGATCAAAACAATTTTAGAAAACAATGACTCAGATTCAATTGGCTTTCATGTTATATCTTAAAAAGGTCAATATAGCCAAATATAAAAATTCATATGGCGTAACAAAAGAAAAAGTTACCTATTTTAATCACAACCCGACAACGCTATGATTCAAGGTAACTTTTCTATTTTCAATAACAACAAAATTTAAAGTAGTGCAGCATTAGAAATTCATATTAAATTTCACGCCACCTACCCATGCATCACCATAGGCTTTATTGGCACCAATATTTTTGACATATTGAATATTTGGACGCACTGTTAACCAAGGAGCGGCTTTTAAGCCATAATAAATTTCTGCATCCAACTCATCATCAAACTTTTCATTGTTGACTTTGCCTTTAAACTTTATTGCATCTGTATTTACACCAATCCTCGCTAAACCAATTCCAATTTCATCGCTTGGGCGAGCATCAAATAATCCCTTGTAGACCACTGCAATATTTTGCGCATCACTATAGGCACTGGTTTTATCATCATAAAATGTCGCTTGTCCCATCAAGGTCAAACCACGAGATTCATCGCCATGGTGACGAGTCAATTGCTGCTTTGCTGAAAGCCAAGCCGCCCATTTATGATTATCAGCATCAAACTTTTGGGAAATTCCCGGAACTGAATAATCCACCTGTACATTCTGTGTGTCCACAGTACTGGTAAAGTAACCAAGTCGGTATTCTCCCGGTAAACTTAAATTTGCACTGGTTTTTTTCGGTTGCCAGACAATTTCCAATGGAATCACAGCACCATCTGAACCATCAGTACTTAAATTAAAACCATCACTTGCCGTAGTCGCATTGGCGTTAACAGTATTGCGTTCATATATTCCCATTTGAACGGCTAATTCTGGATGAATATTGTATTTAACTCGCCCTGCCCATTGGCTCACAGGACCGTTGTACCATTGATCTCCAGCCCAGTTTGCAACCTGACCACCACATAAAGCAAGGTTTTGAAATTCACAATCAAATCCAGCAAAGTCTTCACCAATACCAAAGCGTCCCAACTTGATATCCAAACGCTGATCAACAAATTTCTTTTTAAGCCATAGGTCTGTTAAACGCCAAGTTTGACCTCGACCATATACTTCTTGCGTCTGGTTAAATTGTGGCGCCATGACATCGGCTTCGGTATTGAGTGCTTTTCCACCACGATGGGTGATGACAATTTTTGCTTCTGTATCACGCCACCCCAATATCTTATTTAAATCAAAGTTTGCACCAAAAGCCCATTGATCTGCATAAGCATTGCCCTTGCCATCACGATCAGCATTCATAACACCTGCAAACTCACCTGTATACCCCACATTAAAGTCATAGCCTTGATCTTTTAACTGGGTTCTTTTACCGTTCCAATCTCCAAACATCCATGGGCTATCTACACGAAAAGCATCTGCTGCGATTGCAGCGTTCATCGTTAACCCACTTGATAATGCAATGATTGTGAGTTGTACTTTTCTACGACTTCCATTTTGAATTTTCATGATATTGTCCTTAATGATCTTATCTTCGCCCTTATGATTAAATGGCGGTTTTCTCTTATTTATCGCGTTCAATGCGATAAAATTCGGTTATTAATTGACTTGTGCCAGTGTGATTTTTTGGTAGCTTTTCGCATAAAAAATTACGATTAGGAAGCAGATCAATGGCAATACATAGGCAATGTGTGTTCCATAGTGATCAGCCAATTTCCCCATGAAAAAAGGCATAATCGCACCGCCCACAATCGCCATGATCATAAATGAGCTGCCGATTTTTGTTTTAGAACCGAGATTCTTAACACCCATCGCAAAAATGGTCGGGAACATAATCGACATAAAGAAGAAGATGCCAATCGCTGCAATCACTGAAATATATTCAGCGCCAGATAAAATCACGACACACAGCACACTGTTAATTACGGCATAAATCAACAACAAATGATTCGCGGAGATTTTCGACATGATGCCAGTACTGACAAATCGCCCGATCAAAAAAGCCAGCATGGCAATAGATAAGAAATATGCGCCTTGTTGGCTTGAGCTCTGTGGCCAAGTTTCGACCACCAAGTTAATAAAAAATGCACCCACGCCAACCTGTGCTGCGACATAGAAAAACAGCGTAATAACACCAAATTTAAATTCTGAATGTGACCACATCGATGCACTATTATTTTGAAGATTGGCTGCATCCAATTTCGCTTCGTTTTCACGTAGATCAGGTAGTTTTGCTTTAGCAAAAAATACAATCAAAACAATAACAATTGCAGCAATACCGACATAGGTATAGGTCACAGCATCAAAACTTGCAGCACTGTTACCTTCTACCGAATTAAAGAAAAATAAACCTCCAATCAACGGACCAAAAAATTGTCCCAAGCCATTAAAAGACTGAGATAAATTAAGCCGCTGTTCAGCAGTCGACGGATCCCCCAATGCAGATGAATAAGGGTTTGCAGCCGTTTCCAAACATCCTAATCCTAGAGCCAGTACAAATAATGCAAATAAGAAAAAGCTAAATGTCATCATATTAGCCGCAGGAACAAAGAGCAGCGCCCCGATTGCATAAAGGGAAAGACCGAGAATAATCCCTGCTTTATAGCCTCTTTTTTCAATAAATAAACCTGCAGGTAGAGCAATCACAAAATAGGCACCAAAATAAGCAGCCTGAATCAGCCCCGATTGTGCTTTAGAAATATGCAAAGCTTCCTGAAAATGTTTATTTAAAACATCGACCAAACCATACGACAATCCCCACATAAAGAAGAGTGTCGTGACCAATATCAACCCCATCCTAAATTGGGGTTCTGTAATTTTTGCCTTCATGGCTGAATTCCTTATATCATTCGGATTATTGTTTTAGATCAAATATTTTTTCCATTTCGATCCATTTTTCACCAGGTTTTGCACTTGGCAGTACTTGCTGGTACTGCGACATCAAAGTTTCCCACTCAAGATTTTTCGGTTCTGAATCCGCAACACTTTGTGCTAGGTCAGCGTCATAATCGTCAGTGGTGTCCATAATCATAAAAAGGCGATTTTCGACTTGCCAAATCTGCATATCCAGCACACCACGATTGCGAATATTGGTGATGATTTCTGGCCATACTTTTTGATGATACTGTTGATATTGCTGGATCTTTTCAGCATCGTTCACAAGGTCTAAAGCCAAACAATAGCGTTTCATCTTTCGCTCCAGTTTTCGGCATATCTGTCTTAATCTTGATCTAAGGCACGATCTAAATGGGTATAACCGCCATCAACATATAAAAGTTGTCCAGTTGTATGCGATGAACGATCAGACAGTAAAAATACCGTGGTATTTGCAATTTCATGGGTCGTCGTCATACGATGACCAAACGGAATATTTTGGGTAATTTGTGCTAATTTCTGGGTCGGGTTATCAAAGCTATCCACCCAACGTTGATACAGTGGTGTCATGACTTCAGCAGGTAAAACCGCATTGACCCTCACCCCATCATCTTTAAATTGCGCAGCCCACTCTCGTGTCAAAGCCAATCGACCACCATTTGCTGCTGCATAACCACTGGTATGTCCCTGCCCTGTGACTGCAACTTTAGAGCCTATATTGACGATGCTGCCTTTGCTTTGTTTGAGATGCGGTATGCAAAAGTGCGCCATTGTAAAATAATGAATCAGGTTTTTATCTAAGGACTGTCTAAACGCATCAATACTGTCTTCAAGTCCGACATTGTCATTTATTCCAGCATTGTTGACTAAGCCATCTAGACGTCCATATAAATCAATAACCTTCTGAACGTTTTCTTGGCAGGCTTTTTCGTCGGTCAAGTCCAGTTGATGAAAGGAGTAATTTGCCTGCGTTTCCTGTAAAGATGCTTCGAATTCTGAACTCAGAGCTGAACGACCAAAAATGGCAACCGTTGCACCCTCTTGTGCCAGTAATAATGAAATTGCCCCACCAATTCCGGCACCACCACCTGTAACGATAAAGACTTTATTTTTGAGGTGTAAATCCATCTTTCTGATCTCCTATATTTAAAATCTTTTAAATTTCATAGCTTATATAAACGTTTAGGTGTATCTGTTTCGACCTGTTTACGTTCTGAGTCACTCCAGTTGCGTGTCCATTCATCCCAAAATGCCAACAATGTGTCATAGCGATGGGTCGCAAAAGACACAGGCCAATCTGATCCCCAAAGCAAGCGTTCAGGACCAAAGAGTTCTAAGGCAATATCAAGGTGGGCTTGAAAATCTTGTGCTTTGCAGTGTGCACCCGCCTCTGTCACCAAACCTGAAATTTTGCAGTTCACATGTTTTAATGCGGCTAATTCTTTCATGTTCTTTTTCCACACAGTAAAACCATCACTGGAATAGATCTGTGGCTTGGCTAAATGATCAATCACCAACGCATATTGATCATGTCGTTGGGAAAATTTTACGGCTGCATCCAAATCTTTCTGATGAATCAAAACACCATAAAGCAACTCAGCTTGCTGAATTTTTTCTACGCCCAGATTAAATTGGTGGTTGTTCAACATATAGGCTGTAGGATCAGGCTCATCTTGAAGCATGTGACGAAAGCCTTTTATCCGCTTATTTTGTTTGAATTTTTCCAACTGCATTTCAGCGTCTTTTTTAAAATCAAACCATGCCACAATGCCTTTGATAATCGAATGTTGCTCTGCCAGTCCATTCAGATATTCATTTTCCTCCCAAGACGGTCTTGCCTGAACAGCGATCAAACCTTCTATTCTGGCAGGCAATTGCACGAACAAATCTTCAGGAGACATGTCTTTTGCAATGGCGCTTAAGTCATCCGTCATCCAAGGGAATTCAACTGGATTGTATTTCCAAAAATGAATATGGCTATCAATCACTTATATACTCCTTGTGGCTTTATGCAGTTTCATTCTTTTCTCAATGGATGAACTGTAAAATCATCCTTAAAAACTCATCCACGATAAAACCACAAATCAGCGCGTTTTACTTTGTGAATCATGTCCTGTGATACTAGAGTCTAACTCTCGTGTATCAGGCTGGCTGATCTCACCGTATTTGCATGCTACATTTCTTTAGCATGAATCACTTTTGTCACTGAAAAATTCAGCCTATCAGCCCTTAAATCTATATTTCTCAATAGATGCTGGTTTCATTTCAATTGAGAAGCCTGCGAGAGTTGGAGGCATATAAGCTGCATTTTGAATCACACAAGGATCGATAAAGTGCTCATGCAAATGGTCCACGTATTCTGTGACACGACCTTCTTTGGAGGTTGAGAACCATAAATAATCAATCATAGAAAGATGCTGAACATATTCACACAGCCCTACACCACCTGCATGCGGACAAACTTTGAGTTTGTACTTTGCTGCAATGAGTAATACTGCTAGCACTTCATTGATTCCACCCATGCGACAAGCATCAATTTGAACAATATCAATCGCTTCACGCATAATAAATTGTTTAAACATGATGCGATTCTGGCACATTTCACCTGTCGCCACTTGAATCGGCTGAATCGCAAATCGGATTGCACGATGCGCTTCGACATCATCGGGTGAAGTCGGTTCCTCAATAAACCATGGATTGGAAAATGCCAGTTGCTTCACCCACTCAATAGCTTGCTCACGTTCCCAAATCTGATTGGCATCAATCATTAAGTGACGATCAGGACCAATGATCTCACGTGCAATTTTGACCCGACGTTTATCTTCCTCAACATCGCGACCTACTTTTAATTTGATATAGTTAAAGCCTTCATCCACAGCCTCTTGGCAAAGTCGCGCAAGTTTTTCATCGCTATACCCCAACCATCCTGCTGAAGTCGTATAACAAGGATAACCTTCTTCAAGTAAAGTTTTCTCACGTTGCGCTTTACCAATTTCATTCGACTTTAATAAGTCCAAAGCTTCATCAG
Source organism: Acinetobacter sp. Tol 5 (assembly GCF_019702905.1). Classification (NCBI taxonomy): domain Bacteria; kingdom Pseudomonadati; phylum Pseudomonadota; class Gammaproteobacteria; order Moraxellales; family Moraxellaceae; genus Acinetobacter; species Acinetobacter sp. Tol 5. Next base: position 3,875,314 of record NZ_AP024708.1, read on the forward strand.
GCGTGATACAGTCGGTTAAATAACGAAAATCAATACAGTTTACTAATTGTTCAGGAGTCATATCTGCAACCAGTTTCCAAACCGGTTTAGCTTCAGTTTTTGCCCATAAATCCCAAATCGCATTTACCACTGCGCCAGTCGCTAGATGCATCGCCCCCTTGTCTGGTCCAATCCAACGGAGTTGACTATCTGAAGTTAAATGTCGCCACATCAAGGCAGGATTTTTCTTAATCTCATCAATATCTAGACCAACCACAAGATGGCGCATCGCTTCAATTGCTGCACAGCAGATTTCATTACCACGACCAATGGTAAATGTGAGACCGTGTCCTGTCAGCGCTGGACGATCCGTTTTTAAGATGACATAGGCAGCTGAATAATCTGGATCTGGATTCATCGCATCTGAACCATCCAACTGCTGTGAAGTGGGGAAACGAATATCCAATACTTCTAAATCCGTTATCTTTAACATTCCTATTCCTTTTTAAATGCTGAGCTTTTTTAAAGACAAGTCTTCCTAAGGCATCGAATTTAAATGCCTTGTTTGTGTTACTTAAAAATTAAATCTATTCAGATAAATCTGGCTTATTCAGCATTCACAACTTTCTGTCGTTGTTCGCCTAATCCCTCAATACCCAATCGCATCACTTGCCCTGCTTTTAAATACACAGGTGGCTTTTGCCCAAGCCCTACACCAGGTGGCGTACCCGTAGAGATCACATCACCGGCCTGTAAACTCATAAACTGGCTTAAATAACTCACAATGGTGGGTATATCAAAAATCATGGTATTGGTATTGCCATCTTGATAACGATGACCATCCACCTCTAACCAAATTTTTAACTGATGTGGATTTTCGATCTCATCCTTGGTCACGAGCCATGGACCTGTTGGACCAAAAGTGTCGCAACCTTTGCCTTTGTCCCAAGTCCCTGTACCTTCAAGCTGAAATGCGCGCTCTGAAACGTCATTAATCACACAATAACCTGCAACATAGTCCATTGCCTGTTCTTTACTGATATAACGACCGTCTTTAGCAATAACGACACCCAACTCAACTTCCCAATCGGTTTTGAATGAATGCTTTGGAATTTCCACATCATCATTTGGTCCAACCACTGCACTGGTCCATTTATTGAAAACCACTGGTTCAGCAGGAACTTCTGCACCTGTTTCCGCAGCATGATCAGAATAATTCAAACCAATACAGATAAATTTACCAATATTACCCACACATGCACCAAGGCGCACATTCTCGGCAACCAAAGGCAGGCTCGATAGATCCAAATTTCGAATCTTATCTAACTCGGTGGCGAGCACCTGACCATTGATGTCTTGAACCACTGAAGACAAATCCCGAATTTGTCCCTGTGGGTCTAAGATTCCTGGCTTTTCTTGTCCTTTTACACCATATCTTAATAATTTCATTGTTCTATCCTAGATCTGTTTGAAAATTAATTTGACCAACCACCATCAATCATATTGATGGTTCCGGTTGTGAATGAGGATTCATCACTTGCCAAATAAAGCGCTAATGCAGCTATTTCTTCCGCTTTACCAACTCTTCCCATCGGTTGGCGAGCAACAAACTGAGCATAGACTTCATCAATGGTTTTATTTTGCTCTTTGGCTTGGGTTTCAATACGATCATGTAGTGATGGAGAGTCTACAGTTCCCGGACAGATCGCATTGCAACGAATCCCTTGACCGATAAAATCTGCTGCGATCGATTTGGTCATACCAATAACTGCAGCTTTAGTGACACTATAAGAAAAGCGATTCGGTACACCTTTAATACTTGATGCCGCAGATGACATATTGATGATTGAGGCATTGGCACTTTTTAACATTGTGGGTAAAAAAGCCTGAATCATGTGGTACATCGAATCGACATTCATCGTAAAAGCACGCTGCCATTGTGTTTCATCACATTCTAAGATTGAACCTGCAGGAACCCAACCAGCACAATTGAACAACACATCAACTTGCTGATATTTTTTTGAAAATTCAATAATTTGCTGACGATTAGTAATATCTAAATATTCCACTTGAATATTGTCAGAATGGCTTTTGAGTTCTTCAAGCAGTTCTAAATTAATGTCCGTAGCAATGACCTTTGCGCCTTCTTTTGCAAAGCTTAATGCAGTGGCTCTACCAATTCCCTGAGCAGCTGCTGTAATCACACACGTTTTATTTATCAATCTCATTCCTTCGTCCCTGCTTTTTACTTTATACTATGGTAAATGCTAAATTGACTAGACCAATTAATTGGTCTAGTCAATTTAATTGATCAAAAGTGTTTTGGCAAGACCAATTTTTATAAAAGTTGAAATTTATGACTCAAACTCGTCTCTATCAAAATATCTTTAATAAGATTCAAGATGATATAAAGAATGGAATTTATCAGTTAGGTTCAAAGTTACCGCCTGAACGAGATCTTGCGCAGCAGTTAGGTGTAAGTCGTACCTCAGTACGTGAAGCAATCATTGCGCTTGAAGTGAATGGAATTGTTGAAGTAAAACTGGGGAGTGGTGTCTATGTCATTAAAGATCAACAAGATCAGGATTTAGAACAAACGGGTTTTAATACCAATATACATCCTTTGCTGATTCCTCATTTAAAAGAAGATTCCGCAGTTACGCCATTTGAAGTCTTAGAAGCCCGTTTGCAGATTGAGCCCTATCTTGCAGAACTGGCAGCAAAGCATCGTACGGATGAACAATTAGAAGAGATTAAAGAAGCATTTTTTATGAATGTTCGAGATAATCTGGAACATTCTAGCGAGCATATTGGTGATCGTTTATTTCATATTCGTATTGCTGAAGCGAGTCAAAATAGCGCTTTTTCTTTTTTTCTGAAATATTTGCTCGGGAAACAATATACCGAGCTGTTCAGTCGTATGCGTAGTTTATATACCCCTGAAGATATGCCATTAAGATCTCAGCATGAACATCAAGAAATCATGGCAGCAATTCAGAGCCAAGATGGAGCAGCGGCATATAAAGCCATGCAAAAACATTTGCAGAATGTCATCAATATCTTTTCAAGGAAGGTTTAGGTTAAATATACTGATACTTGCGTAAGGCTATGTTACATAAAGCCTTTAAAGATAAAGTTTTTCCTAAGTTAATTAAATTTAAAATCACTAAAGACCTCATTAATTTAATTCTCCAAACGATTTAATACGCTGCTGTTCTTAGCAAAACCTAAAAACAGCTTTTTAAATGGGTGAAGGTATTTTTAAAAAATAATTTTCGAGCTTAAGCCCAGCACTAAAGCATTATCAACATAATTCGTTGCTCCAGGATTGATTACATATTGAATATTAGGTCTAAGCATCAACCACTTCATTGGGAAATATGAATAGTTCAACTCAATATTATATTCAGCATCTTTATTAATGCCTTGGCGTGTTTGACTGTAACGATCACTAACATCAACTCTATTTACAGCAAAACCAACAATATCATTAGGATGATTATTTAAAAGTCCAACATATTTCAAACCAATTTGTTGCATATTTTCAACTTTGTTAGTGGTTTGATCATGAAAACTGAAGTTCATAAAAGTATACAGCCCTTGCTGAATTGAGTTTTTTGAGGTTAATTGTTGTTCTACAACACCCCACATCCCATATGTGTGAGATTCAGGCTCTCCTGTTACGATGTCTTTTTGGTTTTTGAGATCGTCAGCTGTATTATAAAATGCACCTATACGATAAATTCCAGCTAAGTTATTAATCATCTGTTTAGGCTGCCAGACAAGCTCAATAGGCATATTGACACCATCGACATCTTTTGTATCCAAATTCCACCCTTCACTTTCTTCCAAGTTTTTTGGGTTATATTCGAATACACCAAATTGTATAAAGACCTCAGGGTTAAAACTATATTTAGACATTACAGCCCATTGGCTTACAGGTGCATTAATCCATTTACTGCCTTGCCATTTCCCCATTTGTGCACCGCAAAAGGAATTATTTTGAAAGTCGCAAGACATCACATTGAAATAGGTTCCCATGGCAAAACGCCCAACTCGAATACTAGTAGCTGCGTTACTGAATTTTTTTTCGATCGAGAGTTCTGCAAGCCTTGTACCCGAATTACCTCGACCATAATTTGCCTGTACATTGGCCAATTGTGATGCTTGCGGATCAGAAATCTGTTCTACTGATACGCTCTGCCCTTGTCTTGCCATAATTAATGCTCGAACACTTACCCCCTCCAAATTTATCAATTTTTCTAAATCCAAAGTTGAACCGAGTGAAAATTGACTAACATAAGTCGGGGCTTGTCTTGGTTTATATCCACCATCAGCTAAATAAGCAATGTCGAGATTTAAGCCACTATCAAATTTAATCCCTTCATTCTCTAGCTGGGTTCTTGAACCATTCCAATCCCCAGTCAAATTTGTTCGATTCACATCGAATAAGTTCTCAGCAAAACAAGCTGTATTTGTTCCAATAAATACACCAAGGAGACATAAAAAATTACTTTTGTTCATTGCACAATCCCTGCAAATTTTGAATATAAGTTTTCCTAAACAGCTAATTAAATAAGCTATTTTGAACAGTTAAATGGCTTAAAAGTGGTAGGATAAAATTAGGGCATGGCTAGACTCCTGTCGTACACCATGCTCAATTCACTAACAGTTGGACTCTCTTAGGTTAAGTGATTTTTGATTTTTGCTTTAACTGCTTCTGTAGAAATACCATAACGATCATGTAGTGTGGGTAATGCGCCTGCCTCTAAAAATGCATCAGGTAAACCAATCATATCAAAACGTGGATGTTGCCCATTTCTTAATAGTAAGGTTCCAACTGCTTCACCTAACCCCCCAACTACAGAATGATTTTCAGCAGTAAGTACAGACCGTCCTCCTTTTGCAACTTCTGCTAAAATCGTTTCTTCATCAAGAGGCTTGATGGTTGGAACATGTAGAACTGAAACCTCAATTCCCTCTTTTTCAAGCTCTTCAGCGGCCTCAAGCGCACGCATAGTCAGTAATCCAGTAGAGATAATCAAGAGATCTTTACCTGGCTTAATGACTTGGGCCTTACATAATTTAAATTGGTAGTTATATTTATCCAATACCAATGGAACTTGACCACGTAACAAGCGCATATAAACAGGACCTTGATGAGCAGCAATCTGTGGAATAGCCTGCTCAATTTCCAAGGCATCACATGGATCAATGATCATTAGATTTGGCATTCCACGGAAAATGGCAATATCTTCTGTTGCTTGGTGACTTGGTCCATATCCTGTAGTTAAACCAGGAAGGGCTGCTACAATTTTCACATTCAGATTATCTTCGGCAATCGCCATACAAATAAAATCGTAAGCTCGACGTGAAGCAAATACAGCATAAGTCGTGGCAAAAGGAACAAAGCCTTCTCGAGCTAATCCAGCAGCAGCACTCATCAGGAGTTGTTCTGCCATTCCCATTTGAAAGAACTTGTGTGGATTTTGATTCGCGAAAATATGTAGATCTGTATATTTAGATAGGTCTGCTGATAATCCAACAATATCATCACGCTCTTTCGCTAGCGCATTTAAAGCATGTCCAAATGGTGCAGGCTTGGTTGGTTGCCCTTCTACAGCAATCGAAGCAATCATGGCAGACGTTTTTAATTTTTTCTTAGGAGAGTTCGCTAATTGGCTCATGGATCTAAACTCCTTATTTGCCGTAATGAGTTAATATATTTAAAGCTTCATCCCATTCGCGTTCATCTACCCGAATAAAATGTGTTTTTTCTCGGCTTTCCAAAAAGGAAACACCTTTACCCATTTTGGTATCGCAAATGATGACTCTCGGGCTTATACCTTTATAATTTCTTGCATTATCAAAAGCTTCGAGTAAAGCTTTCATGTCATTACCATCTACGCGCTGTGTATACCAACCAAAAGACTGCCAACGATCTACAATCGGTTCAAAAGCTAGAATTTCACTTGAATGCCCATCGGCTTGCTGATTATTCACATCAATAATTGCAATTAGATTATCTAATTTCCAATGTGAAGCCGACATGACAGCTTCCCATGTAGAGCCCTCATTGAGCTCACCGTCTGAGAGGAAGTTATAAACAAAAGATTCTGATTTCTTTTGCTTTAATCCGAGGCAAGCGCCTACCGCAATGCCTAAACCATGACCCAATGAACCACCTGTGATTTCCATACCAGGGGTATACGTTGCCATGCCTGACATAGGTAAACGACTGTCATCAGAACCATACGTTTCTAGTTCTTCTAATGGAATAACTTTTGCTTCGATCAAAGCAGCATATAAAGCAATGGCATAATGACCTATTGAAAGATAAAAGCGGTCTCGTCCTTCCCACTCAGGATTCTCAGGCTGATATTTCATTGCATGAAAATAAGAAACTGCAAGTAGATCAGCTGCACCTAAGGCCTGTCCAACATAACCTTGGCCCTGTACTTGTCCCATACGTAATGCATGTTGACGAATGTTATATGCTCGTTGCTGTAGTTCAGCAATACGAGCTTTTTTATTAATATTTGACATAATTAACTTCTCTTATTAACGATTAACCAGTTTTGCTGGAACGCGCAGTACTAGGCTAGCTCCGACAACTAAGACTGCTGTAATTAAGAACATACCTATGGCATTCGAACCTGTATTAGTGGTAATCCATCCGATGAGAAACGGAGAACAAAATCCAGCGAGATTGGCAAAACTATTGATTCCAGCAATACCAGCAGCAGCTGAAACACCACCTAAAAAGTTTGTTGGCAACATCCAAAATAAAGAAGATGCGGTGAGTACTCCTGATGCCGCAATACATAAACAAATCAACGATAAAATTAGATTTGAAGCAAACAATGTTGCAAATGTCAGTGCAACGGCACCAGTACACATTGGAATAATTAAATGCCAGCGACGCTCTCTAAAGTGATCTCCGCTACGACCTGCTAACAGCATTACAACTATGGCACACATATAAGGTAGACTGGTCAACAAGCCAATATGCCAGTTGTCACTAATACCCGAGTTACGAATTAATGTCGGCAACCAGAAAGTAATTGCATATTGTCCCATTACGACACAAAAGTAGATTCCAGCTAGTAACCACAAGCGTTTATCACTAATGAAGTCTTTAATACTGCTATGCCCTTCTTTCTGTTGATTATCTTGAGCAATTTCTTGTTGGACTAAATTCTTTTCAGCACTCGTTAACCAATGTGCATCTTGAACAGAATCTTTTAGAACTGCGAGGACTAACAAACCAACAACCACTGTAGGTATAGCTTCAAGCACAAACATCCATTGCCAGCCATGCCATCCTTGCACATTGTTCATTTGATCCATGATTAAGCCAGACAAAGGGCCGCCAATCATTCCAGAAATGGGAATTGCAATAAACCACAGCACAGTCATACGGGCCCGACGATAAGATGGGAACCAATATGTAAGATAAAGTAATAAACCTGGTGCTAATCCAGCTTCAGCAACACCAAGTAAGAAGCGTAAGGTATAGAATTGCCACTCTGTTTCAACAAATGCAAAACAGCCTGACAAAATACCCCATGTAATCATGATTCGGGCAATCCAATGTCGAGCACCAACTTTATGCAGCACAATATTGCTAGGTACTTCACATAAGAAATATCCTATAAAGAAAATACCTGCGCCAAGTCCATAAACAGCTTCACTAAACTGTAAATCACTCATCATTTGAAGTTTGGCAAAACCAACATTTACACGATCTAAGTAAGCACAAAAATAACAAAGCATTAAAAATGGCATCAGCCGAAATGCAATTTTTCGATATGCAGATTTACGAATAGCATCTGTATCAGATGAAAATACGGTATCCATCATGCGAGTCCCTTTACATTTGACCACAATATCCTCTCGTGACCATGTCTCTATTTTAAATTTTCTAATACTAATACTGAGTTTTAGTGAATCAGCATTCCGCCATTTACGTCTAGAGTTACACCTGTTAAATAGGCTGATAGATCACTAGCTAAAAATAACGCTGCATTAGCAACATCTTGTGCTTTACCTAAGCGACCCAGTGGAATGCCTGTAAGAATGTCATGAAGACGATCATCATTCATTAAACCACCCGTAATGTCTGTTTGAATAAGACCTGGTGTAAGTGAGTTGACACGAATATTATCTGCACCAAACTCGCGAGCCATCGCTTTAGCTAAACCTAAAACCCCTGCTTTGGCAGCGCTGTAGTGTGGACCACCAAAAATACCACCACCTCGTTGTGCCGAAACGGATGATAAGCACACGATACTTCCTCCACCGTTTTCTTTCATTGCGGGAATTACAGCCTGAGACATAATAAGCGTTCCACGCAGACTGACATCCAAAATACGGTCATAATCATTACGTTTGATATCTAATGTCTTTACAGGTTGGGTAATGCCTGCATTATTGACCAAAATATCAATTTTTCCGTAGTATTGAAGAGCTTGTTCCACAGCAGCGTGTGCTTGTTCTTCATTTGCAACATTTGCTGCTAGACCTAAATGACCTTCGCCCAATGCTTTAGCTGCATGCTGGCTTTGCGCAATATCTAGATCAACAATAATGACTTTGGCTCCTTGCTGTGCAAAGATTTCTGCTGTTGCACGACCAATACCACGTTCAGATGCTGCACCTGTGATTAACGCTACTTTTCCTTGTAGTAACATGTATATTCCTCTTTTCTTCAACATATTCATTCATCGCTAGATTCTCTTTTTTCACAGTGAGCAGCAATAAGGTTAAACTCAACTAGGCATGAATTTTATTCATGCCTATGATATTTTTAGTTGAGATATGAAAGAAAAATGGAATTTTAAATGAATAATACTGAAAAAAATTACAATCAAATGCCTGCAATAAAAACTTTACAAGCATTTGAGCAAACTGCTCGCTTAGGGAATGTGGCAAAGGCAGCAGAGATCCTGAACCTTACGCCCTCTGCTATCAGTCATCAAATCGCAAAACTAGAAGAAATGATTGGTCAAAGCTTATTTATAAGAGGTGCACGAGGAGTGACTTTAACGCCTTCTGGTGAGCGTTATTATCAAGATGTAACCGCTATCTTGCATAATCTGATGTTAGCGACTGAACAAGCATCGGATAACAGTCCAAAAGATAGTTTATACATCCATTCTTCACCAAGCTTTGGACTTCTGTGGTTACTGCCAAGATTGGAATCATTTAAAGAACTATATCCTCTCATTCAGGTGAATTTATCTTGCTCTTATGAAAACCTTCATTTCACACGAGATAAAATTGATATTGATATTCGTCATGGTATTCCGAATTGGACAGGAGTCGAAATTAGAACAGTTCGAAGTGAAAAATTAGAAGTTCTTGCCTCCCCCAAATTACTTGAGCGCAGCCCAGTTTCTAAGCCTAAAGAGTTACTAAAAAAAGAATTAATTTTATCGAAGTCCACTCTCGTTACATGGCCCCAATGGTTTGCACATCAAGGGTTAAGCATTCCTGAATTTCCTTATACTTTTAGTTTTGATCGCTCATACATGTCACTTGAAGCTGCAACTCATGGGCTTGGATTCGTCCTAGAAAGCAATTTACTTACCCAAAATTATCTAGATTCAGGAAAACTTGTCAAAGTCTTTCCTGATGACTTCTCCGTACCAATATCTGCCCACCATTTAGTTTATCCACGTACCCATGAGAACATTCTCAAAGTGAACCATTTTTTAAACTGGATTGGTGACGAAATCATTAAAGATAAGTAATAAGCAGAGAATCTACTCTAGATAGATAATAATCAAATAACCATCTATCACTAGAGAACTTCGATTCGTACCCTTTAATAAATCCCCATAGAACCTACTTTGTCACGCCTAAAAATCACTATCAGAATCAAAATTTTAATTAGATTTACAAATGCTATCTTTTGAATATGACTATAGATTTTAAAATAAAGCACGTATAATCCGCACTCTGCTTTTTTCATCTTTTCAGGTTTACTTTATGTCTGAGCTCCAATCTCTAACTCCCCGTATTTCGGTCGCTCCGATGATGGATTGGACAACTCGTGACTATCGTTTTTTTGCACGTTTGTTTAATCCAAACATCATTCTGTATACAGAAATGGTCACCACAGGTGCCATTATCTATGGTGGGGCAAATCGTCATTTGGACTATAACCATGAAGAACATCCAATTGTTCTACAACTCGGTGGCTCAAACCCAAAAGAACTTGCTACCTGTAGCAAAATGGCGCAAGACTGGGGCTATGATGAAATCAATTTAAATGTGGGCTGTCCAAGCGACCGTGTACAAAATAACAAAATTGGCGCCTGCCTGATGGCTGAACCAGATTTAGTCGCTGAGTGTATCGCTGAAATGCGTAATGCAGTTGATATACCCGTCACGGTAAAACATCGAATCGGGATTGATGACATGCAATCTTATGAGGAAATGCTAAATTTTGTCGATACTGTAGCAAAAACTGGATGCAATAACTTTATTGTGCATGCACGTATTGCATTACTTCAAGGCTTGTCACCAAAAGAAAATCGAGACATTCCCCCACTCCGTTATGAAGATGTATATCGCTTAAAACAAGATCGTCCTGAGTTGCTGATCGAAATCAATGGTGGGGTTAAAACCTTTGCTGAAACTCAAGAACATTTAAAACATGTCGATGGGGTCATGATTGGTCGTGAGGCTTATCATAATCCATATCTATTGGCAGAGTTGGGACAGCTTTGGAATTTAGATTTACCTGATCGCTTTGAAATTATGGATCAAATGTTGCCTTATATTGCCAAACGGATGCAAGAAGGTGCACCGCTGTCAATTATTACCCGTCACATTCTCGGGTTATTTCAAAACCTGCCAGGTGCTCGTAAATGGCGTCAAGCCCTAAGTGGTGGAAATGCCAAAACATTTGCTGATGTTGAACATGCCATTGTCAATATTAAAGAAGCAATGAAACGGACTGAAGACTATATTCGAGAGCAATCCGTATAATTCAACTGATCACAATCATCAAAAATTAAGTCCATATTAAACGATGTGCTGTTCAAGTACATCGTTTATCAATGCTCACTGTTGAAAGCATTTGACTAATTCTTTGGCGCATTTCACCACTGCATCATCAGCATGACTGTTCCATGCCATAAAAACATCAGAGGAAGCCTGTTCAATATCCAAAGCAATCAACCTGACTTGCTCAGGCACTATATTTTTGAATTCAGCAGGAACGATACAAATCCCTATATTTGCAGCAACCAATTGCAATTGCGAAACTTTTCGAGATTGAACTCGGGCTTTTTTAGGTGCAAAACCAGCACTTAAACAAATATTAGACACCAAATAACTCAGCCCACCACGTTCTGCATGAGGTGTTGACACAAAGTCTTCATCTTCTAATTGTTGAATTTTGACCGTAGTTGCTTTTGCTAAATGATGATCTTGATGAACAGCAACATATAGAGGTTCATCATATAATTGAACAGCGCTTAATCCATCCATACTATTTAGAATCGGTGGGCGAAAAAACCCAATATCAATATTGCCTTTCAATAATTCAAGGACCTGATCCTCAGAAGATAAATTATTGATTTCAAAATTAATACTTTGTTGTTTAGCGACTTGATCAAATAACTGAACTTTTTCTAAACTCATGCTGATGGTGCTTGAGTGTGCGACTTTAATTAAACGGTGTAGACCACTTGAGATTTCTCTTGCATTTTCAATAATATGATTGAGGTTTAACAAATTGTTTTTCACTTGCAGATAGAAAAACTGCCCAGCTTTGGTCAATTTTATTTTCTTGTCACTGCGATCAAAAATTTCAAATCCAATTTCCTCTTCTAATAGTTTGATCTGCCGACTTAATGCTGACTGAGCAATAAATAATTTTTCAGCTGCCGCAATAAACCCGCCTTCTTCAACGATTCTAATCAAATAATTAAATTGCTTGAGTGTGGTCATATTCATCTCAAAATTAGATCAATCATGCTTTTTTCTATATTAGATTAGATTTAAAAACATCACTAGACTGAATTTAAGTAAAGTATCTAGGCAGAAAAACGATGAGTATTTCTAAGCAAATCCTGATTTTTATCAGTATCGTTGGCATTTTTCTTTTATTGAGTTGCTTTGATCGTTTTATCTCTGCACAAACAGGGCAAGCAGTCGAACCATCAGCGTTTATTTATTTACAAGACTAAACTGACCATCGTTATTAAAGTAGCAACTTAAGTGCTTATCGTTTGTGAATACTGATAAATCCTTATTCAAATTCAACCATCGATGAGTAGACCATCCATCAGAACAGACATGATTTGATTTAGATTTACAAACAACTTTTATATGTATTCATATCAATATGTACTGGGCATGTTATCCTATAAACGTGTACAGGATTTCACTAAAGAATACTTTTCTATATCAGTCAAACATTCTGTTTTATTATTTTTTAGATCATATTGATAGGCAATATACTTGCCAGCAAGGTGTTCACTCACAAAATGATCATTTTTAAAATAGGCTTTGATCATACATGTGTGTAAATCATTCATTGCATACACTTTTATATGCTCAACATATTGTGTTTGCTGCACAATATTTAGATTCCAATTGAGTAGTTGATTCATTCTCTTTAATTCATCTTGCTTGATCACATGTTGTATATTGTTAAAATTACATGTTTTTACCACAGCATTCGGCTGCTGCTTGACTGACCAAATCAGCACTAGCCTGATATCATCCATTGCTTTACGCGCTTCATTCAACTGGCTGGCTGCTTGAAAGTGGAGAACAGTTGCATAACAACCGTACCCTATACCCACGATCACCAAGATGAACAGTATGATCTGACCAAGATTAAATTGTAAATGATTTACCCATCTAAACATGGTTATTCAACATCCATATTTTATAGATTAACCCCGAAACCGCTGTCATCAGTATTTCACGGCATAAATATTTAATTTATCGACCAAATTTATTCAGACTACGCCAATACTTATCTTTAAAAATACTCACATCGATGTCGAAGTCTTTGTGATACTTTTCAATAATTTGATCAATCACTTTGGACGGTTTTCTAAAATCCTTACAAGCGAAATACATGCTTCTTAAATGATCACCTGTTTCACGACCAATATTTAAATAACCATCGACATCTTTTAGCTCAGCCAATAGTGCTTGTTCTATATTTTCAAGTTGCTCATAGACTTGGGCTGGTGGCATACCATTCGAATTTTGACCATCATAAGGTACCTCTACGATCATCATCCACGGATGAGAAGCTTTTTGTTCCCATGTTAATAAAGTACGGTTTAAAATCGCAATGAGTGGTAGACCTTGGTTATTTTCCCCCTCCAAACTGATGTATTCATCCTCATCTGTATTGGAACGTGTGACTTTATCTAAACGCGAGATTTCACTGTTTTTTAAAATTAAAATATTTTTTAAATTGCCGATAGGCATCAATTCTTTTTCAGCATCTTGTTTCGACTGGACAGACACCTGATCCAGTTTGGTGATTGCATCGTATTCACCCAAATAATTATCTAAGAAAATATAAACTGCTTGTAAAAATTCACCTTTTTGCGCTTCATTATATTGATCATGCACAACGACTAAATCAATTTCATCTGGATATTCTGCAAGATCTCTTAAATAAAAAGATAAGGTGTCTTGACTAAATTCATGTCCATGCATCGCAATACTGGTTTGATGAATGTCACTTGCGGGTTTCAATGCGGTAAATTTCCAGCCCGCAATTTCTGGTGCAGCAGCCACCAGTTCCTCAACAAATATAATATTAGCAATCACTCCATCTGGCGTCAGTATCAACTCAGCAGTTTCTGGATCAGACATTCCGGTAAGAAAAAAAATCCCAGCATGTACTTTGGCTAATTCAGGCGATAATCGATCAAAAAAATCTTGTTCAATCGTGTCTCGATTCATCTCATCGACAATTCGATGAAAATGCTGTTGATGTTGCTGAAACCATTGCCAAAATTCAACATAACGGTTTTGATTATTTTGTATCGCTTGTTGTTTATTGCCAAATAGTTTCTTAAAAATGCTCATTTTGATTATTCTCTATTATTGCTTATGAATCAGGTTAATTTAACTCAATTCATCTCGTTTTTAAATGTGCTCAAGCAATAATGAAGCAAAATTAACAATTAACCTGAGTTCGATGCAATCAAATCTTCAAACAATTGAAAAATCATAAATATCTGCGGAGTCTTGCTGAGTTTTCATGCAATTTTAGGATGAGGAGCGGAGCTCCGCAAGCGCAACTATCAATAGCATTTCATTTCTCTTGATCAATAAAATGAAAGCAATCAATAGATTGTTTGATGATCTACAGCTTGCACTGCCACGCTTTACTTCTAAAGTTTAAATTCTTTTGCGTAGGCAATGCCTCACTTTTCAGAGATGAAAAGTGACAAAAATCTTTCGTTGGGTGAGAGGTACGTCCTGAACCTCCACCCAACGGCGACATCCATGTCGCCTCTCGATAGCAAGACCATCGATGATTCAAAAGGGCGAAATAAATGAATCATCGAAATCACTTGTATGAATAATCAGCCAGTTTAACGATATAATCTTTCATCAAGAATTTTTATCAAACTCACGTAATTACTTTATTGGTCGAATACGATCCAATTTTTTTAATACTTCTGCAACAGCAACCATCGCAAAACTAGAAGTTACCACTACAGCCGAGCCATAACCACCACAGCGCAAACCTGCACTTGCACATACATCTGCACTGGAAAATGGATTATCTATCGAATAAACACATGTAATACCGAACTTTTCTTTTGGCTTTTTACAAATACCTTTGGCACGTAACTGACTACGTAATTTTGCAAGCATAGGATCTTGTTCTGTTTTAGATAAGTCAGCAACACGGATTTTTAAAGGGTCTAACTTACCACCTGCCCCACCTGAAACAATCAGGGGAATTTTATTAAAACGACAATGCAACATCAGCGCAAATTTTGCTTTTACATCATCGATGCAGTCTAAAATAATATCAGGAGTCTTTTCTAAAATTTCTTTGACATTTTCAGGGCTGAGATAATCATCTATCAAATTGATCTTGATTCGTGGATTGATCGAACGGCAACGTTCAGCCATGACTTCAATCTTTTCCATCCCTAAAGTTGAACTCATCGCGGGCAATTGGCGGTTGATATTTGAAGCAGCGACTGAATCCATATCGACCAGTGTTAGCTCTCCAACACCCGTTCTGGCTAAGGCTTCCACAGCCCATGAACCAACCCCACCTATGCCAATCACCATCACATGACTTTTTTCATAATGACTAAACGCATCGTCTCCATAAATCTTGGCAACACCAGCAAAACGGCGTTCATATTCATCATCAGTAGAATGGTCAGTCATGTTCAGCATCAACTCAAAAATACCGCATTATTTTACTCATTTCTCGACAATGTGTCTTGCCTAGATGCAATAAAAAAAGCCCTGTACCGTATACAGGGCTTGGAGAACTGAAAAATTATGTGGAAGCGTTCAACTAGGAAGCAATTAAGTTTCGTAATACATAATGCAAGATACCACCTGCTTTAAAGTATTCCACTTCATTCAAGGTATCAATACGGCATAACACTTTGAAACGATCTTGTGAACCATCTGCACGTTTAACTTCCACATCTAAGCTTTGATGCGGTTGTATATCATCCGATAAGCCATAAATCGACAGTTGCTCATGACCTGTTAAATTTAACGACTGACGGGTTTGCCCATCCACAAACTGTAAAGGAAGTACCCCCATACCGACTAAATTTGAACGATGAATCCGTTCAAAACTCTCGGTAATTACCGCTTTCACCCCCAAAAGGTTGGTTCCTTTGGCTGCCCAGTCTCGTGAAGAACCTGTACCATATTCCTTACCTGCAATAATCACCAAAGGTGTCGAATCCTGTTGATATTTCATTGCAGCATCATAGATCGCCAATTTTTCACCTGTTGGGATATACAGTGTGTTGCCACCTTCCTCACCATTCAACATTTCATTTTTAATACGAATATTGGCGAATGTTCCACGCATCATAACTTCATGATTACCACGACGTGAGCCATATGAATTGAAGTCTTTTTGATCCACACCTTGCGCTTCTAGGTAACGCCCCGCTGGGCTGTCTTTCTTGATATTCCCCGCAGGAGAAATATGGTCTGTAGTGACTGAGTCACCAAGAACGGCCAAGATATTGGCATTGAGAATATCTTGAATTGGCTTCGTGGGTTGATCAATGCCTTCAAAGAATGGAGGATGACGAATATAAGTCGATTGTTCATCCCATTCATAGGTTTCAGAATCAGGGATTTGAATTGCTTGCCATTTTTCATCACCATCAAAAACTGCCGCATATTCTTTATGGAACATCTGCGTATTCACTTTTTGCAACACAGCATCAATTTCAATCTGAGTCGGCCAAATATCTTTTAGATAAATTGGTTTGCCTTGTGGGTCAACGCCTAATGCTGTGGTGGTAATATCACTGCGTATCGTGCCCAATAGCCCAAACGCCACAACCAATGGTGGGGAAGCCAACCAGTTGGTTTTCACCAATGGATGCACACGTCCTTCAAAGTTTCGGTTTCCTGAAAGCACGGATGCCACATTGAGGTCATAACATTGAATTGCATCTTCAATCGGCTGAGGCAAAGGTCCAGAGTTACCAATACAGGTTGTACAACCGTAACCCACAAGGTTATAGCCCAACTGGTCTAAATATGACAGCAATCCTGCCGCCTCTAAATAATCCGTCACGACTTTAGAGCCCGGTGCTAAAGAACTTTTAACCCACGGCTTACGTTGCAAGCCTTTCTCTATAGCCTTTTTGGCTAATAAGCCTGCTGCTAACATTACACTTGGGTTAGATGTATTGGTACATGACGTAATTGCAGAAATCACCACATCACCATCGGTCAATGGATAACGTTTACCATCAATGACACAATGCGGCTCTTCATTTTGTAATGCAGATTGTTTTGAATCGATGGCTGTGCCAGCACCACCCTCATTCACCAAGCGTTCTTTCTCAATTTTGGCAGGTTTAAGGTCTAATTCCATCAATGCACTAAAGGTTTTTGGAATATCAGGTAATACGACACGATCCTGCGGACGTTTTGGTCCTGCAACACTGGCTTCAACTGTATTCATGTCCAATGCCAAAGTATCGGTAAATACAGGTTCATCTCCAGTATTACGCCACAATCCTTGTTCTTTACAGTAAGCTTCTACCAGTGCAATCCGATCATCTTGTCGGCCTGTTAATCTTAAATAGCCAAGTGTGATTTCATCAATGGGGAAAAAGCCACAAGTTGCTCCATATTCAGGTGCCATATTGGCAATGGTTGCTCGATCAGCAAGCGGTAGATCTGCAAGACCGTCACCGTAAAATTCGACAAATTTACCAACCACGCCTTTTTTGCGTAGCATTTGAGTAATGGTTAATACCAAATCGGTTGCTGTGATTCCCTCTCTTAACTTGCCTGTTAATTTAAAACCAATCACTTCAGGAATCAGCATCGAAATCGGTTGCCCCAACATTGCTGCTTCAGCTTCGATGCCTCCAACACCCCAGCCCAATACACCTAAACCATTGATCATGGTGGTATGTGAGTCAGTCCCGACCAAAGTGTCTGGAAAAGCATAGCTTTCACCATCACTGTCACCTAACCAAACAGCCTGCGCCAAATACTCTAGATTAACTTGATGGCAGATCCCAGTGCCCGGTGGAACAACACTAAAATTATCAAAGGATGACTGCCCCCAACGTAAAAATTGATAACGCTCACCATTACGTTGCATTTCAATTTCAACATTCTCATCAAAGGCTTGGTCTGTTCCAAAATGATCCACCATTACCGAATGGTCAATCACCAAATCTACAGGAGATAAAGGATTAATTATATTTGGATCTTTATGCGCCGCCTGAACAGCAGCACGCATTGCAGCTAAATCGACAACAGCAGGAACACCAGTGAAATCCTGCATTAATACCCGTGCTGGTCGATACTGAATTTCTTGATCTGATGTTTTCGCTTTCTGCCAATCTACAATTGCCTGAATATCACTTCGCTTTACGGTGAGATCATCTTCAAATCTCAGTAAATTTTCCAACAGTACTTTGAGTGATTTCGGTAGTTTTGAAAGATCACCTAATTCAGATTGGGCTTGTTTCAAACTAAAAATTTTATATGTTGAATTCCCGACATTTAAGTTCTGTAGCGAATTCAAACTATTTATACGACCATACTTTGCCATTGAGTGAACCTCCAGCTTGGCGTTAATTTCTTATTGAGCTACTTGGAGTACTTCTTTCAATCTAAGACAAATATTTATTTTAGGTGTTGTGAATTGGTTATTTTTATTCAATTTATGCGATCAAATGCAACAACGATTGACCAGTGATCTCTCCCCATCTACTCAAGATATTTTGAGTGGATATAGACCGAGCCTTGGCAAATTTAACTTATGATCAAACCTTTTCCATCCTCAAGCATGTCAAAGTGTTGTTCCACAAAATATCTGCCAATGGTCCAGGCTCTATCGCTAAAGACTCAGCTAAGCCTGCCAAAACATAGGGTAAATTGACGGGTGTATTGCGGGTTCGATGCTCTGTAGATGTCTGACAACACAAAGGCGTCATATCTGGACAGTCTGTTTCTAAAACAAGGTGCTCAGCTCCTACTGCCTGTACCACAGCATGGAGCTTTTTGGCATTTGGCTGAGTAATTTGCCCTGTAACCCCAATTTTAAATCCTAATTTGATCAATGCCTTGGCCTCTTCTACGCCGCCACTGAAAGCATGAGCAATTCCGCCATTTTGAAACTGGTGTTGCTTCAACATCGTAAGTACATCCGCATGTGATTTACGAATATGTAAAAGAATCGGCAAATCAAATTGTTGGGCCAGTTCAATCTGTGCTGAAAAGAATGCTTTTTGCTTGTCCAAAATTTCAGGCTGTTTATGTTGTTTGAGAAAGGTATCTAAACCAATCTCTCCAACAGCAATACACTGTTCTGTTTGAAGAATCTGTTCGAGTGCATTGAGATGAGTTAAATCATGTTGCTCAATATAAAAAGGATGCAACCCGGGCGCTAGATGGCTACGGGGTGTATTCTTTAACTGGTTTAGCGCATGTTGAGTTTGGATCAAATCTTGAAAACGAGACTGTAAAAAACCAATTAAAACCAGATGTTCAACCCCAGCCAGTTTTGCTTGGTACGCCAACGCCTCTCGATCCTGATCAAAATCAGGAACATCGAAATGGGTATGGGTATCAAACAGTCTCAAAGACATTATGATTTCGTTTTGTTGTCTGCCACTGGCGCAGAACTGTTCGGTTGATCGACTTGCATTTCTGCAGGGAAATATTGCGGTTTTAAAATTCCTTTTAATTGATCATAAGGAATGGTTAAGCGTGGCAAGCCCACCACATATGGTCCAATGTCATATTCACCATATTGCAAAATTAGACCTTGTTTACCTAGATAGAAATTATCAGATAATTGAAATTTCCACGCTTGTTCATACTCATTCACATTATCAGCAAGTTTTGAATCGATAACCCAAACTTTAAAAGCATCATGAGCGAGTTTTTCAAATTTTGCTTTTTGATTTGCTTCTATGATTTGATTCAAGTTGACTTGCTTTTTACTGACCAAATCAAAATTAAAATAAGTTTGTGCAGATGATCCATGCGCACCACCTAAGTAGCTACTGCTATTTAATACAACAGTGGCTAAAGGCTTGTCAGAATTTAATATTTTAGGGCTTAAACTAATTGTGATCTGACCACTTGCACCCAATGTCTTAAGTTCTTTATCCAATGCCAAGAATGAATTTGTATAAGGTTGAACACGATCCTGTAATTGTTGCGTTGGAGTCTTGTCTGTGTTGACTTCACTGGCTGAAGCTTGTGAACTGGCTTGCTGTTGATCCGCAACTTTTTTACTCAACTGTGCAATATCCAACATTTTATCCAGATTGTCCAAAATCGCTTGATCAATCACTTTATCTACAAAGGGCTGGTTACTTTGCAATCGTTCAATTGAAAATTCAGGGCATGTATTTCCATCACACTCAGGTAAGTTTAATTTTAATTTGGCTCGATCGCCTTGCAATAACAGTGACGTATCTGGAACTTGAGACGCAGCAGTTTGATCGACAGCTGACTCTACTTTTTTAGAGTCTGGTTTTTGACACGCTGTTAATCCCAAGGTGATTAACAAAATTGAAAGTGCTAAGGTATTTTTTTGATTCAACATTTCACAAACCTATCCAACGATCCAAGCCAAGATTTTTTCAATCTTTATAGAAGATAGCCTATTCTTCTCTGGCTCAATCCTCAATCAAAATTTGTATCAAAATTGAAGCGTTATTATCATGATCAGCTTGCTGATTGAATGTTTAAACCTCATCATCAATGCAGCATACAATCTCGACGTATCGTTCCTCTTAAAGAATATTCAATCTCAACAAATAGTCTGTAGAATCCTATTGTTGATGATCAGCATGGACTACATCGATATTAAAACATACGTTGAAATACTTCAGCTTTCAGTATTTTTTGGGTTTGTTCTTTGCTTAAATAAATATCTAACTGAGTGCCATCTTCTACAATCTCATTGGCGCGATAATGTAAGCCCACGCCTTCTCCATCAAAGAACCAATCTGCCTGCCCCCAATACAGCTTTTTCGGCGCATGTTTTTTCACATCTGTATTTTGCTTTTCTAACCATGCTGCATATTTTTCTTGCACCCAACGATTCAGTTGATTTTGTTGATCTGCTTGAATGACATCTAAAATACTTAAACTTTTTTTCAACTTACGGTCTGCAACGAAAAAGTATTGACGTTCTTGAATACTAACATCCGCTTGTAGTGAATTGACTGCAACTTGCAGTAAAACATATTGATTACGTTGTGATGCCATTCGGGTCTGCATATGTAATTCAAACGCTTTGTTTTTCGGAAACTCTTCTTGCCATGCATCTGATTTTTTGACAAAAGCATTGATCGCTTGCTGTAAAGTCATGTTCTGCTTTAAATCAATTTGTGCTTGAATCACAGTCGCCTGATTATTGCTAATCCATTGGTTTAACCAAGCATCTTGAGTTTTAATCGTTTGAATGTCGATTTCGATGCAATTCTTTTTCTCACAAAACGGCAAAGCATAATCTGCTTTGGTTTCTTGAATATTTAAATACGGTAAAACTTCTGCGGCTTCTTGTTTGGGTTGTAATATTGAACCGTCTTTATCTTGATCTTTTTTTGAATCACATGCCATCAAAACCAAAGTACTTAAACAAAATACCGTGATTATTTTTTTTGAATATTGCACCGCATAAATCCCTTTGGACAAAAAGCATTGTATTTTGATACAAAAACAGCTTCACTAGGAAGCTGTTTTTACATTTTGCAATAAGTTAGCTGAACTTAATGTTCACGCGTTGCACGGAACTGAATATCAGGATAACGCTCTTGCATCAGCTGTAGATTCACACGACTAGGTGCAAGATAAGTTAAGTGACCACCGCCATCAACTGAAAGCTGGTCATGTGCTTTTTTCTTAAATTCATTGAATTTCTTTTCATCATCACATGAAACCCAACGCACGGTATTGATATTCACAGGTTCATAAATACAATCCACTTTGTATTCTTCTTTCAATCGATATGCAACCACATCAAACTGAAGCACTCCCACAGCACCTACAATCAAATCATTATTGATTTGGGGCATAAACACTTGTGTTGCGCCCTCTTCAGAAAGTTCTTTCAAACCTTTTTGAAGCTGTTTAGATTTTAATGGATCTTTTAAACGTACACGGCGGAACATTTCTGGTGCAAAGTGCGGAATACCCGTAAAATGAAGGTTTTCGCCTGAGGTAAAGGTATCACCGATTTGAATCGTACCGTGGTTATGCAGACCAATGATATCTCCCGGCCATGCCTCTTCAAGTTGCTCACGCTCACCGGCAAGAAAGGTTAAAGCATCACTGATACGTACATCTTTACCAATACGCACATGATTCATTTTCAAACCTTTCTCATATTTTCCTGAGCAGATTCGCATAAATGCAATTCGGTCACGATGCTTCGGATCCATATTGGCTTGAATTTTAAAAACAAAACCACTGAAGCCTTCCTCTGTTGCTTCAACAGTACGTTCATGTGTTGGATGTGCTTTCGGTTCGGGTGCCCATTGAATAAATGCATCAAGCACATGATCAACGGCAAAGTTTCCTAAAGCTGTACCAAACAATACAGGGGTTTGTCGTCCTGCCAAAAACTCTGCTGGATCAAGCGGATCATTCGCCATTTTGACCAGTTCTAAAGACTCTTCAAAAGAAGCAAAAGCAAGATCACCCACTTTGTCACGAATATCTGGATAGTCATAGCCATCACGAATTTCAATATCTGTAATGGTTGAACCAAAGCCAGCTTTATAAAGATAAAGCTTATCTTCGAGAATATTGTAGACACCCGCAAAATCACGCCCCATACCCAAAGGCCAAGTGATTGGCACACAACGGATTTTGAGAACATTTTCAATTTCATCAAGTAGTTCTAATGGTTCACGAATTTCACGGTCCATTTTGTTGACGAATGAAATAATCGGTGTGTCGCGCATACGACACACTTCCATTAATTTAATGGTACGTTCTTCGACACCTTTTGCACCGTCAATCACCATCAATGCAGAGTCAACCGCAGTTAAAGTACGGTATGTATCTTCCGAGAAGTCTTCATGCCCTGGGGTATCCAGCAAGTTAATGACATGCTTTTTATAAGGAAACTGCATCACAGACGTGGTAATCGAAATCCCACGTTCTTTTTCCATTTCCATCCAGTCCGATGTCGCAGCACGGTCTGATTTACGGCTTTTTACCATTCCTGCAACCTGAATTGCTTTACCCCATAACAACAGTTTTTCTGTCATTGTGGTTTTACCAGCATCGGGGTGGGAAATAATCGCGAAAGTCCTACGCGCTGCTACTTCTGTAGCCAACTGTTCTTTAAACATAAAAAATCTACAATAGGTGCACAGTTACGTACACATTGAGAAATATGTACCTGAACTGAAAAATGAGAAATCAAAAATTGGCAATATTGTATCAGATTTCATTGCTATTTTAACGCTTGTTAATCAGGCTTAATTTATCTGTACATAGCCGTTAAAAAGTTGTATCAAGATTAAAATAAGAATGTGGAGGATATTTGAAAAACAGTCAACTTTGCACAGCATACTCAAAAACCAATCTGCGGTTAAAACTGCTTTAGTCTCTTTTCATCAAGAGAATCTGATCCGTGTATAAAATAGATTGAATAGAAGATTTTTTAACTAATATTTATTCATCAATCCAATGATTCCATTGGCAATCATATCAATTGCAATAGTGCCTATTAAAAGTGCAGATAAACGTCCAACAATATCAAAATAACGATCAATATATTTGGCATGACTATAGCGCAGATGATCATGACCAAATTTCATAATCATTAAAATGCCACAGCTGATAAATAAAGTGAATGCAATCAAGAGAGCTGATTCAACGAAAGACATACTGACACCAGTGACTACAGCCGCACTAATTGTACCTGGACCAATCATGAAAGGCATCGCCATCGTACTTGCCAAATGTGCTGGCGTTCCTCTCATCTCTCCAATCGTATCCGCACCTTGGAAAACAAAACGATAACCGATCACCAAGAAAATCAGTCCACCAAAAATCTGAAAGGATTCAAAACGAACATTTAAATAAGAACTAAAAATTGCTTCGCCACCCCATGCGAACAGTAAAAAAACTACATAAGCAATCAATGCCCCTTGGGCTAAGCTTTTATTAAACACCTTCGTTTCAGTATGTCGAATCATCCCAATCATATAGATGCTCATTAGAAAAGGATTGAGCAAGGAGAAAAATAAAGCAAAAGAATGGATATAGTTTGAAAACATAAGAACTTTCCATTAAATAATTCAAAAAATATAGGGTTAAATAAAGTGTAATGCCCGATCTTCATAAATTTTGTCGGACTCATTATTTAAAATTGTAAACTTATCTAGGATTCATTCACTTATAAAACATAAAAAGATAAAAAATTGTAACTATACAGGTACTGGTTTCAGTCATCAGATTGGTTTTCGTTTAGCATGATCAAAACCGACAATTCAAAACGAACCATGTAGCGCTGAGATGCCTTACCTTTAAAAAATTTCAATATTATGATTTTATTTATTTTTTAAGCGTGGTTATACTAAATATTAAACTCATCAAAATTACAATAACGTCTAATCTCACAACTTTTAGAATTTAGTTATCGATCAAAACTTTCTCTCATAGCCTATCAGCAAGATCATCAATCTAGGTGTAAATATTTATAGCAAAAGATCAACTTATTTTGAATGAGCAAGTTGATCCAAATCAGTTATCTGAGTGAGTAAAAGATTTGATGACTATGCTGTTTTATTGCGCCCTATAAAAACATTGAAGAATCAAATATTTTACTGTGCTTTTTTTATTGATAGTCTATCCAAAATTCAGCATAGGCATTGGCAAAACCTGGTGTTGCAGGCGCATCCGTTGCAATATAATTGGCATAAAATACTACTGAGGCATTGCCATTCGCATCCACTAAAAAAGGACGACTTTTACTAGAAATGTCATTTGGAAATCTATTTGTTTTTGTAATTGGAACGCGATTACGATTAGAATCTGTTAACTCGATCGCAACATGCTGTGCAGTTGATGTTGCATTAGGATTACTTAAAGCCAAAAGTTGATTATTCACAGGGTTCTGTTCACCCATAAACGTAAACCTGACTTCTGCTCCCGCAGGGCATTGAACCAAATTAAATGGAATCGCGACACGTGGACCTTTATCTCCAGGTGTTTTGAGTTGACGTGTAGAATTTAATCCCATATCGACTATTTTATGCGCCTGACTCTCCTCAACACCACAGGTTGAATTTGTCGCATTACCTTTTAAAGTAAAGTTATAGGTTCCCAAATCAGCGTGTGCATAACTGTACAGACCAATATTCACCATAATCAGACAAGCCGTACGATAAAGATTTTGCTTTAATATATTCATCATCAGCCCCTAGTCAAAATCTATTCGGAAATAGCCACGTGCCTGAAAAGGTCCAGCTGCAGGTTGATTTCCAGTGACACTGACTGGCCATGCTTTCACCACGATATTGGCAGGATTGGTATTGTTGAAATGAATTTTACTGTTGATATTATTAGGAATCAGTACATTGTCATTTTGGTCTGACATTTTAAAACCAATATCAGGATTATTAGACACAATAATATCATTGGCAGGTCCACCAACTCTGTCCGTTTGGACTCGTACAGTTAATGGTGCATTATCACTAATAAAATTATTGCACTTCACTGACAAAGGCATATTGGCTTTCGGGATACCATTAATTTTGTTGCCTATACCTGCATTTTTAAAGCTATAGGTTGGAATATTTCCAAAATCAACAATTGATTCAACATCATCATTAATAATACAGTTTTGAGGGACAATCACTCGCCCTCTTAGATGTAAAGTTTGTTTTGCACCATTGATGAGTGCAGAACCATACGGAGCAGCATTATCGCCGACATAGAAGTCAGCCAATGGAATGTCAATATCCGTAAATCCAACAAAGGGCTTGGAAATTCTCATGGTTACTGTAAATTGTGTATTTCCAGTATGTGTAGCAGTGCCACAGCGTTCAGATGGAAAACCAAAGCGTGAATTTTGAGCGGGTACATTAATATTGGTCCCATTATAGGTATATCGAACAGAGGCTTGTAAATAATCATTCACTTGCATATAGCTTTTTCCGCCAATGATGACTCGAGGTCCTGTGTAGTAGGCAGTCATATAAATAGGAATAGAAGCACCTGTGAGCGTGGTACCGTTATCACAATGGGTCGTCCAAGGATCACCATTTACACTGACTGTCAGAACTGAATCAAATGTCATCCCTGTTGAATTATTTGCAGGATCGGTAAACGTATAGGTACCAAAGTCCGCATATAAATTTTTGTTGTGTTCTTCACGCCACCAGCCTGCTGAAACATCCATCGCAGTCAGAATTAATAGAGTTGAAGCAAGTAATTGGTTTTTCATCAATATTCTCCTGTTACTTACATTCAACATCAAACTGTTGTACTGCAAGGCTTAAGTCAGCAGTGCTAATATCATAATCTGCAACACATTTTTGTTCGTTTGCGTCGCCCCAAGTTACTTCAAGCACACCTTTAAGCGGTAAGCCAGTCATATAAACTTGCCCTGACTCTGCCGCCATACCTACGGTTTTGCTCGCAGTGACCGTCACATTACTGGCATAAGGGATCGGTTGCCCTTGATATTTGATATCAACTAAAGCACGCACACCAATACTGGTATCAAATGTTGCGCGGCTGATTGCACCACGAATTGGCACAACATTATTAACATTGCTGTTGATTTCTAAATTTGAATCAAAACTGTTTGAATCCAATGCCACACGATTTAAACGATATTCAGAGGCATACGGCAAGATTGCATAACCACGCCAATCGGTTTTAACCCCATTATAGTTTTCAACTTTGACCCCTTTAGCACCAGGAGCTTTGACTAAAATACTGGTATCACCAAGAATCTGACCAAAGGTCAATCCATCTTTATGCAGCAACATGCCACCACTTGCACTATAGCTAAAGCGATTATTGTTTCCATCATAGCTATAACCTGCACCTACATTGCCATAAGTTCCGTTATAGCCCACATTAATGGCGCCTGCTGAACCTTGTTCAGTGACATAACCTTGGCGAATGCTATAACTCAAATTGCGGTCTTTCAATAAAGTGCCGCTAATTCCAGTCTGATAAGAATTATTGCCATCTGAATTTTGTGTGGTCGATACTGTTGCATAGGTATTCGCCCAAGGGTTATCACGGAAATTCGCTTTAGAACGCAGACGACCGAGCGGAAAAGATGCATTAGCGGTATAAAGTGTATTTACTTTGTCCAGTTGTGAAAACATGTTGCGGCTGACACCGAGCGAATAGCTTATGCCATTCCATGCACCATTGTAGCCAGCCTGTATCCATTCATCTTTTTTGGCAGTTCCCCAATAACTTTGCTGGTTTGCTGCAAAGTAAAGTGAACCATAACGCCCCATTGAGTGCGAAATGTTGGCTTGCAAACGACCTTTTTTAGCATGGTTCAGATCATAGCCATTGGCAATGATACCTACATTTGCCAAATTGCCGTCCTGAGTTTCAGCCTCACTATAGTTTTCACTCATTTGCCCGTAAAAGACATCATTGAGTGTATAGAAGCCACGCGTTGAATAGCGATAACCCAAAAGCTGAAAACTTGTTCCTGAGCGCAGTAAAGATTTAGAGTAGAGGAAACGCATCGATTGACCACGGTGCTTGGAACCATCGACCAACTCACTGTTTGCATGCGTTAAATCGAAAGAAAAAGCGCCAAACTGTCCCATGTTACTGCCAAAGCCGAGTAAAGTGCTTTGATAGTTCGAGGACAGTTGAGTCCCGCCATAAATCGAAAGCCCCTTTGGTAATCCATGTACAACAGTCGCTTGCACAACATTTTCATTTTCTCTGTTGTTACGAGAACCATTGCGGAATTCACCCGCTAAAACACTATAACGTGTACGCCCTTCGCGTTGTAAAATCGGTAGACTTGAATATGGCACAAGATAAGTTTGGATCGAACCATCACTTTCTTCAATGGATACCTGTAAGTCACCACTACCAAAAGCAGGGTTCAAGTCCTGAATTAAGAAAGGACCAGGAGCGACATTGATTTGGTAAACAATATTATTATTTTGTCGAATCACCACTTTGGCATTGGTTTTAGCAACCCCACGCACATTCGGTGCATAACCCTGTTGGCTATCAGGATACATGGCATCGGCAGTAGATAACTCGGCTCCACGATAACTGAAGCTATCAAAAATACTGCCTTCGCTCGCACCATCACCAATTCTAAGTTGGCTTTTGATTGGAATCAGTGTTTTTTGCACATAAGTATTGAGATTGGTCCACTCATGCGTACTCAAGTTATTATTAGAACTGTAATTAAAACTGCCAGAATGACGTAATTGCCATGAACCTAAATTCATGCCACTGTCTACACTGATATATAGACCATTTCCTGCGGTAACTGAACCAGAGTTGTTATATCCTGACATCCGGTAATTTAAAAACATCGCATTGATGCCTTCATCCCATTGTTCTGGTGGAATATATCCGCGCACCTGATTTTTTAACGAGATTTGTGGTAAATCAATATAGAGTTTTTGCTTACTAAACTGAAAGCGACTATTTGCACCATTGATCAATTGACTGATGTCTAAACATTGTGGATTTGACGATGCCAATAGCTCAGGATAAGCCGCCATATTTACCCCAAAACTTTCTAATAGTTTAAGGTCTAAACAAGGCATTAACCCTGTTGCATCTGCAGTATTTTGTTTTTCCACAAACTGAATATCACGAGTAACCACATATTCATCATTGGCATAAATCTCAACCCGATAAACGCCTGGTAATTGTTGTGGTGAACTTTGTAATTTGGTCAAGTCTGCAATTTGCGCATTCGACAAACCATCAGTTAAAAAGGCAGTATTAAATACTTGCTCTGCATGCGCGTTTTCTACGCATGCAGCACTGACCGCCATCGCCGATGCAATACACATTGGCAATACTTTCATTTTTGCATACATCGGTTTATTCGGCATCATCACTCAAGTACCTATACAACACATATTATTAATTTAGGTTTATTTCTACTTTTGGTGTCACACCACCATAGTCATTCACAGTTTGATAACTCAGCTTGTTTCCTGAGGTTTTTGAAATTTTTGTTTTTTCAAATGGTGCAGCCATCACGCTATCTAACTTGGTCTCATTCAGCACCAAATTGACAAATGAGATGTGATAAGGAGATTGGTTATCCACCTCGACCCCATCTGCAGTTTTTACAAATTTGACTTTTGTAAGCGCGTCTTCAGGCGCGATCTTTAATTTTTCTGGACGAACAAACAGCTTGATTCGTGACAGTACAGCAAGCTGTAAAATGTTCTTTTCCGCAAGAACTTCTTTGTCTACAGATGGAATTGATTTTACATTTAACCAAAAAACTGACTCACGATCTTGTGGCAAATCTTTTACTAAGTTTACAATTCTCAAAGTATTTTCTGTTGCTGGCTCTGCCACAAATAAAGGTGGCGTCACCAAAAAGTTTTTAACTTTTTCTTCTTTTTTATTTTCAACCCATGAGTTAATCAGATAGCGATCTTTTTTACTGTGGTTGATCACAGATAGAGAAACTTGCTTGGCTTCCATCGGATAAATCACACGTGTTGCACCTAAAGATACCCCACCAATCGCCTTACCTTCAGCATATGAAAAGGAAGCTAGGCATGATAAAGCCACACCCAATACACCGTTTTTAAACATGCTTAAATTCATATCAATATTCCAAAACAACTTATGGATAAAAAACAGAAATCAAAATATTTTTACTATTTTCAGTCGACTGACCATTGAGCTTCGATAAAGGCAATACAACTATTTCATCAATATTTGTTAGTTCAGGCTCTTGAGTCATATTTGTGACTTCGTGAGCGACCTGAGACAATGTTGATCGTTGATATACATTTGAATGATGCAAATTCATGCCAGGCATCAAATAAAATGTTTGTTCAGGCAACGCCAATGAGTCAGAGATAAGATGACTGTTGTTGGCATCTTTCAAAGCAATGGCGAGGTTGTAATAAACCGTTGAAGAGCAATTTGAAACATTCAATTCTAAATGAGACTCAGTTTCACGATTTTCACCAAACTTGAAGTTGCTTTTCTGGGCAAATAAACAGCTTGGATTTACTAAGGAACCACTAAAATGGGCTCTTCCACCAAATACATAACTGTCTGCAAAAGCACTTTGAAATAAAAACATCCCAACCAGTACAGTTAAATATTTGTTCATATGAAATCAGCCCATTCAGTGTGATTTATTCAAATCAAGATTTGAATGAATACTTAGTTATAGTTCACAACAAAAGTTGCATCAGCATTTGCTTTACCTGGTGTAGATGCACCAGTCGCTACATAACGTGCTGTAAATGGGAAAGTGTTTGTACCATCAATAATTGCTTTTTCTGTAGAGAAATCAGAACCATCTACAGCCAAAATTTTAGATGCATAATCTGTGATTTCGATACCAACATTTGTTGCAGCAGGTGCGTTACCGCCACCACCGTTTACAGCCAATAATTTATTGTTTGTGCTTACAGTTTGACCATTGAATGCAAAAGAAACACCGTTAGTTACAAGAGAAGCATCACAGTCAACCAATTGAATGTTGAATGGAACTGGACCTGATTTGTCACCAGCTACAGCTAAACGTGCAGTACGGTGTTGACCCAAATCTACAGTTTGATCCGCTGTATCTGTGCTTACTGCACATGCAGCATTCACTAATTCACCAACAAAATGAACTGTTCCACCGCTTACAGGTGCAGCGAATGAAGCTGATGAAGCAATTAAAGTAGCAGCAAGAAGACCTAATTTTTTCATGAAATAACCCTTTCAAAAGAGAAAACAAATTATGTTTAAGGTTTATTGTGATTACTGATACATATTCTTTTAACTTCAATCATCTAGCTTTGATTAAAATTTCATTTATTTTATCTAAACAAATTGAGATATATCTTGTTTTAATAAAATTATGAGACAGTCATCACATAAACTAAGCAGATTGTAGACGTTGAGTTACTATTAAGAAAAATGATTTTTACTCAAGATGATTGCTGAGTTTTTTGCATAGATATATAAAAAGTTATTTTTTTCAATATATTACATTTGTTATTTTTTGATCAAAAATACTTAACTTTATCAATTTAAATATTTAATTTGATTTTTTGCGAAATAAAATGGTGATGTGAATAACGCAGAAACAACCACTGTTGGCTATTTATGGAGAGTGATAATTGGCTTCTAAACGATCGACAGGCAATGGCATTCCTAAAAGATAGCCTTGTAATTGTTGACAACCTAGACGTTTAAGAATTTGCGCTTGTTGTTCAGTTTCGACACCTTCTGCGGTGACGACCAAGCCTAAACGAATTGCCAGATGAATAATACTTTCTAAAATAATTTGTTCTTTTGATCCTTCACACAGATTTCGAATAAACTCACGATCTATTTTTAATTCATCTACAGGTAAATCTTTTAAATATAAAAAACTGGAATGCCCTGTTCCAAAGTCATCAATCGCCAGTTTAATCCCTAAATTTCTAAGTTTTTCAAAAGTTTGAATACTATCATCGATATGATGCATCGCTGTAGACTCAGTAATTTCGATAATTAAATTTCCATGTTTGACATGATATTTCTGTATTAACTTTTCTAAATTTCCAATCAGATGCTTATGTTCAAATTGCACCGCGGATAAATTAACAGCAACAGGACAAAAGGCATAATTCTTTTGTTCCCACTGTTGAATCTGCATACAGGCTTGTTCTAAAGCCCAATAGCCCATACGAATAATCAAGCCTGTCTGTTCAGCGCCACCAATAAACATACTGGGTGCTAATAATCCTAAACTTGGATGTTTCCAACGAATCAGTGCTTCAACACCACAAATACGATAATCAGCGGTAAACTTTGGTTGATAAAATAGGATAAATTGTTGTTCTTCAACTGCTTTGTATAAATCATTAATCAATTTAGATTGACTTCGATTGTGATGCTGCTGGTCCAAAGAGCAGCTATACACACTATAGGTATTTCGCCCCTGTTCTTTGGATTGCATCATTGCGGAATCCGCATTAATCAATAAATCTTGTAAATTTTGTCCGTGATCTGGAAAAAAGACGATGCCTATGCTTGCTGAAATATTGATTTCTTTACCCGAAATTTGAAAACTATCCTGGATTTTTTGTAAGAATAATTCAGCAATATGCTCGGCTTGAATACGGCTTGAATCTTCAAGAATCAGGATAAATTCATCACCACCAATACGAATCAGCTTTTGTCCTTCAGTCAATAATGGATATAAACGTTGAGCGAACTTCACCAGCAGTTCATCACCAATATGATGACCAAAGGCATCATTCACAGACTTAAAACGATCAAGATCAATAAAAACAAAGGCTATTTTTGTTGCTGTTTCCTTATAATCTAGAAATAATGCATCCGTATATTCAACTAAAAAAAGACGATTAGGTAACTTCGTGAGATTATCTTGAAGTGCCAATCCTTCAAGCTCTTTATTGGCTTGTATTAATTGTAAACTGCGTTCTTCTAATCTTCGTTCTAAAATTGCCACACAAAAGGCAGAAACAAGAATCAAACTTGCCACAAAAATAATAGTGAACAACAAAACACCTTGCCCTTCGTTCAACTGATTTTCAAAATGATTGACATGCGTTGACGAAAACGTTGCCGCCGCCATACCCGTATAGTGCATCCCTACAATGCTCAGTGCAATCATGATGGATACGGCGGCTTTATACAACAGCTTATGACTAAAGGTATTTTTATACTTAAATGCCAGCCAAAACGATAATCCCGAACCACTGATTGCAATCGTCACAGAGAGTATGACTAAAATTGGATGATAATAAATTTGCTGGTTTGGAATTTCCAACCCCATCATGCCGACATAATGCATGCCGGCAATCCCCAATCCCATCAGTAAAGCGCCTAAAATTAAACGCGGAAGGGGTAATGTGTCCTGTGTTGTTAACCAAACTGCAAATATTGAAGCCAATGTTGCAATAATATAAGAGATTACAGTGAGTGTTAGATCAAAAGTGTGATTTTCTGGTAAATGGCAAGCCAACATTCCGACAAAATGCATCGCCCAAATGGCAAATCCAAGTGCCATACCACTTAAACAGATAATTACTTTTTGAATACGCGCCGCATGAGGTGTAAAAATGAGTTGTTCTAATGAAATAGCAATGTAACAGATAATCACTGCAATGCACGCAGAACCTATTACGAGACTACTATCATAACTCATATAACTCATAAATTTTTTCTTCCAGTAGTCAACCTATTATTGTTATAAGAAACCCCAATGTTTTACGACGTATAATGGCAAAAAGGTTCACTTTTTAAGAACTCTAATATTTCTTAAAATATCACTATCCTATTGAAGGTCAAGTTATTTTTCTTAAAATTATCAAGCTAATTTTGAAATAGTTGATTAAGTTAGAGCTTATTTTGTGGAATTAAAGAAAGATCAAAGAATTAAAACAGTTTAGTGTGATTAGCATCCCTTTTTTAAACGAAAAAAATAGAGTAACGATGAAAAAACCTCTTAAAATTCACAAATCAGGTCAATGGATCGTAAAACCTGTATATATTGAATTGTTATTGTCCAGATTTAAATTTGACTTGCGCTAATATAACCTGAGTTCGATAAAAATCCTTGATGAAAGATTATATCGTTAAACTGGCTGATTATTCATACAAGTGATTTCGATGATTCATTTATTTCGCCCTTTTGAATCATCGATGGTCTTGCTATCGAGAGGCGACATGGATGTCGCCATGTTGAGCGGGGGTATGAGGATGTACCCCTCGCTCAACGAAAGATTTTTGTCACTTTTCATCTCTGAAAAGTGAAGCATCGCCTACGCAAAACAATTTAAACTTTA
Organism: Acinetobacter sp. Tol 5; assembly: GCF_019702905.1. Lineage (NCBI taxonomy): Bacteria > Pseudomonadati > Pseudomonadota > Gammaproteobacteria > Moraxellales > Moraxellaceae > Acinetobacter > Acinetobacter sp. Tol 5. Next base: position 3,909,015 of record NZ_AP024708.1, read on the forward strand.
GAAGTAAAGCGTGGCAGTGCAAGCTTTAGATCATCAAACAATCTATTGATCGCTTTCATTTTATTGATCAAGAGAAATGAAACGCTATTGTTAGTTGCGCTTGCGGAGCTCCGCTCCTCATCCCAAAATTGGATAAAAAAGCAGCAAAACCCCATAGAGATTTATTATTTTTCAATGAGTTGAAGATTTAATTACCTCAAACTCAGGTTAATACAGTCAAATCTGTTGAAAAATAAATATATAAAAAGAGAAAACCGAGCAACACATATCGCTCGGTTTTAAATGAAATAGCGTTAACTTTTAGCATGCAACATTTCAGTAAGTCACTCAGCTTTTTTTAACCCAACCTCTAGCTGAATTTGATCTAAGTCTGGAACATGGTAACGAACATTACCTATTTTGACATATTGAAAAATGGTTTTGTCTTCAACAGCGTCTTCAACATCCACCACCTCAGAAATACGTAAACGAATAGAGTTCGGCATTTCATTGCACATTAAAGCAAAACGATCATCCGCCTCTTCACCCTCAATAATCAAGGCAACTCCCAAAGCCTTTCGGGGATCACTGACACTAAAGGTGGGTAATTTCTTTTCATGCCATTCCACTACAGGCACGTGAATTGGACTGTTCTGCGCAGACAGCACCACATTCTGTGGCAACAACATCGGGTCTTTGCCATAACAATTAATAATATAAGCATCAATAAACCCTGTAGACACCGTAATCAGATGTTGCAGTTCCTGCGTACTGATTTTATCAAGCGCAGATTTTTCGATATTTCCTGCCATGAGCGCTCCTATTTAACCGTCAACAAAGCATCAATATTGGCTAATAAATCAGCCTCTTGGAATGGTTTACCCATATAGTTTGTCACACCCAAGCTGAATGCACGTTCGCGATGTTTTTCACCTGTTCGTGAGGTAATCATAATAATTGGCAAGTCACGATGAATTTCATGATGGCGAACCAAATTGGTCACCTCAAATCCATCCATTCGTGGCATTTCAATATCGAGCAACATCAGATCTGGTTTGACATTTTCAAGTTGCTCAATCGCATCAACACCGTCTTTAGCCGTAATCACATCAAAACCTTGACGTTCCAATAAACGTGACGTTACTTTACGCACTGTCACCGAGTCATCCACAATCATAATCAGACGACGTTGATCGCGATGACGTTGTTTATCTTGTTGTAAATATTCTGCACCACCACGACTTGAACCCTGAACTTGTCGCGCAATATTTTGCCCATCAAGAATCAAACAAACTTGACCATCACCGAGAATCGTTGCACCTGCAATCGCATTAATTGCCGCAAATTGCTTCCCAATCGGTTTTACCACAATTTGAGAACGCGAACCAATTAACTGATCAACCAGAATCGCGACAGATTGACCTAAGCTCCCTTTAATCAATAACACAGGTAATGAATGTGCAAAGCCATGTAAACGTGGCGTCACCTGATTGGCTGTAAACTCACCAAGATAACGCAATTTATAACTTTGGTAATCTATATCGAAATAGTCATTTTGAGTTTCGAAATACTCTTCCAGAGCGGCTGGGGAAATTCGCACAATACGATCAATTTGCGATAATGGCACAGCAAACTGTTGATCACCGACTTTCACCATCAATGCATCACTCACAGCAACTGTTGTTGGCACACGGATGGTAAAAGTAGAGCCATGCCCCAGTTCAGAACTTACACTGACCTGTCCACCTAACGATTTAATTTCACTTTGAACCACATCCAGTCCAACACCGCGTCCAGAAATCTGGGTGACTTGTTGTGCTGTGCTAAAACCAGGATGGAAAATAAATTGTAAAATTTCTTCTGGTTCTAAATGCTGATCTGATTTAATCAAGCCTTTTTCAATGGCTTTATCACGGATAATTGCAGGATCGATTCCTTTACCATCATCTTTAAAGGACACCAAAACATCGGTACCTTGGCGACTAATATTCAAGTCGATTCGACCAGTCAATGGCTTGCCAGCTTTTTGTCGCTGCTCTGTATCTTCGATCCCGTGGTCGATGGCATTACGCAACATATGCTCTAATGGAGATACTAATTTCTCCAAAATATTACGATCTAATTCACCTTCCGTATTATTCACCAACAGTTCGGTAGGCTTATTGACCGTCGAGGCTGTTTGGCGTACCAAACGCTGTAATCGTGGTAATAAACGAGAGAAAGGAACAAGTCGGGTACGCATCAGGCTTTCTTGAATTTCAGCTTGAATACGTGACTGTTGCAATAATAAGCCTTCAGTATCACGAATTTTCTCTGCTAAGGTGGTTTTAAAGTCCACCAAGTCGGATGCAGATTCAGCAAGCGATTTAGACAATTGATTCAAGGATGAATATTGGTCCATTTCCAATGGGTCAAAGTCCGCATAGCGCGCACTTAAATCCCCATGTTTAGCAATAATTTGACTTTCCAACTCGCCTTCCATTCGACGAAGCTGATCTGCCAAACGTTGAATCGCAAGCTCCATATCGGTCAATGTATTTCCCAATTGACCCAAATCCATTTCAATACGCGAACGGTTGATGGCATTTTCACCAGAAAGATCGATCATCTTCTCAACCAAATCCGCAGAGATACGAATCATCTCATTATTGGTTTCAGTTTTTTCAGAAAGATCCCATTCACCCAACATAGATGGTGGTTCAGTTCCATCTCCTTGAACAAACTCATTATTGGTCTGTTCAAAAATCAAATTGGTTCGAGATAATTTTTCTGGAAGCTGAGCAGAAACATCGACATATTGCATACGGTTTAAATTTAACTTCAAACCATCAAAATTATCGTAACTCTGTTTGAAAATTGCTGCATCTAACCAGTGAAAAGCACTTTCCAATAAACCGTCATAGACATTGGAATTAAAGTTGTGCTGACCAAATTGTTCAAATGCATTTTCAAGCTCATAAGCAATATCCGCAACACCTTCCAATTTCACCATTTTTGCACCGCCTTTTAAGCTGTGTGCAATACGTTGCAATTGAAGTAGTAAACTACGGTTACTTCGTTGATCAAACCATTGATTCAAGATATTTAACCCATCATCAATCAGCTCACGAGCTTCCTCAATGAAGGTTTCTTGAGCAACACGTTCGGCGTCATCCAAGTCATGTACTTGAATCTGTTCAACGAATGGCTCAGCTTGTTCAAGCGTTGCTTGCTGCTGATCTGCAGAAATAACATCAAATTCTGGAGTAACAGACTCGTCAACTAAAACAATCTCATCTTGGGCTTTTTCAGCTATCTCAACATTCGTATCATGCAAGAATTGCTGTTGATCAATATGCTGTAAAACCTCAAGAATGTGTGTTGCAGGATAATCAATAGATTTTTCACGAATCAACTGAATACGATCTGCGACATCATCTTGAATCAAACGAATAGATTGAATAACTTGTGGTCCAGCTTTGAGCTGACCTTTAATCACGCGCTCATAAATTGTTTCGAGTTCATGAGCAATTAAACCAATATGCGTCGCCTGAACCATATTTGCGCCACCTTTTAAAGTGTGCAAATAGCGCATTAAATTATTGAGTGCAGTGGTATCATCTGGATGACTTGACCATGTATTTAGGTCATGATCCATACCTACCAACAGCTCATCTGCCTCCTCAATAAAAATATCAAGAACGTCAGCATCAAACTCACGCTGACTTTGCGCAGAATCTATATTTTGCTTATCGAGATTAATTTGAGTTAAGACATAATGATTACCTGTCTCAACAGCGTTAATATCAGATACAGCTACTACCGCATGTTGAACTGCTGGCTCAATGCTTGGTTCAGCAATTTGAATCTGGTCTACATCAATTTCTTGATGTACATAATCATGAAGCTCATCCAAAATCGCCTGAGTTGCACCACTCAAGCTGACACGCTGACCAGATGCCAAGGTATCAAATAAATGAATGAATTCTTGATGTGCTTTAGAGAATATTTCGAAAGCATAATCCGTATTCAACAAATCAGGCTTGGCAATAATCTGTGTATATCCGTCTTTGAGTGCAAGACTGAAATCATGAATACCTTGTGACGCACGATTGTCGGTATGATCGACGAGGATCTGAGCCTGTTGAATCAGTTGTTGGAAATATTCTGGATATTCAACTTGAGCGCGTTTATCAAACTCGAATTCAGCATCCAACAATAGATCAATTTCCAAATCGACCAATTGAGTCACTAAACCTGCTTGTGACTGATGATCTTGTTGATATTGATGTTGGAAATCATAACGCTCCCAAGCATCATTAAATTTTTGATAAATCTGGGCTAATTGCGTATCTTGATCACCGGTTTGCTTGAGTACATGCAAATAATCACTGACGAATTCAGCATAATAAGTCAATAGGGCGTTTTCATTTTTAGAAGACTCCGTATCTTCTTGGACCAACACTTTAAACAAATGCTCAACTTTACCACTTGCTTCAAATACATCCTGAATATGCGCCATAGAAGAACTTCCGCGCAAAGTATGTAATGCCCGAATCAAGCGATTATATTGTTCCGGTGTATGTTGCTCTAAATGCAAAAAGTCTTTGATCGTTGCCAGATGTTCTTCCGACTCTTCAACAAAAATCGTCAGGGTTTCAGAGATTAAACTTTCATCCGAAGTCGGCGTTGTTTCCACAGCAGATTCATCAATTTGAATCAGGTCTGCCACTGCATGCTCTTCGGCATTTTCGTGGTTTGCCATAGCTGCTACTGTTTCTATATGCTCTACAAGTGGCTCGCTATCAGCAATTTCTAAACCCGTCAGCACATTCTCATGATTGAGGGTATGCGCAAGTGACAGTAGATCCGCCAAAGCAGGTTCTAAACTCTGTTTCTGCTGTAATTGTTGCCCCAAATACACCAATGGTGCCAAATCTAAATGATGTGGTTGTTTATTTAAAAACTCAGCATACAATTTGAACTTATACACATTAAATACAGCACTGACATATTGTTGAATTTCAGTACTTAATTCCAAGTTTTTTGCAATTACACGATTTAATGTATCTTCAACAGTCCAAGCCAACTCACCTGAACGCTTTGCCCCCACCATACGTCCAGAGCCTTTAAGGGTATGGAAATAGCGACGTACATTCACCAATTCCTTATCTTTGGACTCATCATTTAGCCATTGATCAAGAGAAGCTTGCAACTGTTCAAAAATTTCTTCAAGTTCTTCTACAAAAATTTCTAAAATCTCATCATCCTGATCAAGATAAGCATCTTCAGGTAAAGTGACGTGTTCAACTAAATGTTTTAATATTTCTTTCATAGCTCAGGCTTCTATGTTAGTTCCCGATTTTGGGACTAAAACCTTTCAAAATACAGTCAAGCTGAATGGCTTTAGAAGGCTTTTCACTGTGCGCAATCACTACCGTTTTAGTGTAGAAATTGCGCATATCAAGTCTCAATCGTTTTAGTCTGGTAATTTAAAGTCAGAAACTGATTGACGTAATGAATCCGCCATACTTGCCAATTCAGATACCGAACGTGCTGTATCAAACGTTGCACCCGTAGTTTGCGAAGTAATTTCTTGTACAACATTCATCGTATTGGCAATATGACCTGCTGATGCAGACTGCAATTTCGCTGATTCAGAAATACTTTCAATTAAACCTGCCAAGTTACTCGATACTGTTTGAATTTCACCCAAGGCAACACCCGCATCTTTTGCAAGGTTCGCACCACGCACAACCTCAGAAGTGGTTTGTTCCATTGAAATTACGGCTTCGTTGGTATCGGTCTGAATGGTTTTTACCAATGTTTCAATCTGCTTGGTCGCTGATGCTGAACGTTCTGCAAGACGTTGTACCTCATCCGCTACCACGGCGAAACCACGACCTGCTTCACCTGCCATAGATGCCTGAATTGCAGCGTTTAATGCCAAGATGTTGGTTTGGTCAGCAATATCGTTAATCAGCGAGACAATGTTACCAATCTCTTGAGAGGATTCACCCAAACGTTTGATACGCTTTGATGTTTCTTGAATCTGCTCACGAATCGTATCCATCCCCTCAATTGAACGGTTTACAACATCTGCACCATTTGACGCGATTTGTACTGAACGTTGTGCTACCTCTGCTGATTCGGCAGCATTGGCAGATACGTGGTCAATTGATTGTGCAATTTCATTAATCGCTGTAGATGCACCCGCAATCTCTTGCGCCTGATGCTCAGATGCCTCAGCCAACTGGTTGGTAATTTGTTGAGTATTCTGGGTATATTGTGCAACTTCTTGAGAAGTCTCATTGATTCGCGATACAAGATCACGTAATTGGTCAATCGCAAAGTTAATCGAATCAGCAATTGCACCTGTAAAGTCTTCAGATACCGTTGCATACGAACTCAAGTCACCATCTGCCAAATCGGCAATTTCATCCAATAAACGTAAAATCGCATTTTGGTTACGGTCATATTCGTCTTGTAAACGCATTACACGTACTTTATCTGACTCACTACGTAAACCAATCAATTTAAATACAGCAAATAAGAATGCGCCTAAAGCAAACAATAAGATTAAGGCGGGTAAAATTGTACCTACACCTGTATTTACTGAAAGTCGATCTAAGCCTTTTAATAAATTATCAGATTCTGCAAAGATATTTGATGAAGCTTGGCGAACTTTAAAAATTTGATCAGAGTTCTTCAATACTGAAGTCGATGCCAATTGCACAATTTCATTATAATCTGATTTGATACTTTCTAAAGATTCACGCAATTCAGGCTTGTCAATACGAGTTACACCCAAATCTGCATTACCATTTAATTGCGCATTTAAGTATGTTCCGAAAGTTTCAGTATCGGCATTAAAGTCTTCTGCAGAAGCACGCGTATTATCTGACCCGCCGAGTACTGAACCAATTGAACGTAAAATACGTTCTGCAAGGAATACTTGGTTTTTCGCGATTACAACCTGTGTACTTGGCATGTTATCACGTGCCATTTGGTCAACCATTAAGTTATATTCAGCCTGCATGCCAGGAATCACATCTGCAACGGCGATATTGGTGTCATATAACTGGTTAATGATTTTTTGATGGGTCGCAATCATATCAATATCAGCAGAAACCTGATTCCAGGTTTTTTCAACCCCTTCAACTGCTTTTGAAGATGCATGAATATCTTTCACAATATCCAAGTTTTCTTTAAATTTCTTTTGTGATGCCACTAAAGCATTGATCGATTCTTTTGACCCTGAAGCTGTTGCTTCTGTTGCTTGACGCGATAATGTTTGAGATAAAAGTTTTAATTCACCCAAACTACGAGTTAAGTCGTTATTTCGAGGAACTGTATAGAATAAAACCAAAAGTAAAATAATCGCAACGATGATGCTGACAATCGCCATTTGAATAAATGGTTTTGATTTGTCACTTTCCCCAAATAACTTTGCAAACTCATCAATTTTCGATTTGGTTTTTGTTAATACGCCCGGACTACTTTTTTGAGCAGTATCCCCTGTATTTTTCTTTTTTAGTTTAAAGCCCATTCAGCTTCTCCCGATTCGCTTAACTCTAATTAGGCGTCAAAGCTAGTTTATAAATTTTTCTGATGCGTTCATGTATTGAGGATCATTCAACAAACGACTGAATAAGAATATGTTCCAAGCTTGGTTGTGCTGTTGGAAATATCCTTGACAATAAGTTTGAAGCTTTTCTTCCAGTTGATTATTTTTAGAAAAAAAGCTTTTTTTATTAAAATGTTGAATCCCCAAAACCTGATCTACGACCAGACCAACATAATGGTCATTATGACTAATACATAAGACTTTTTGAGTAGGTAGAAATTGGCTTCTTTGCCCCGTTAAATAAAAAGCCAAATCGGAAACCGACAATAACCGTCCGCGAATATTCGCTAAACCTTTTACCCAGCCCTGAACATTGGGAACTGGTGTATATTTTGGCGGATAAATAACTTCCGAAACTTCCCCCAATGGAGCAACAAAATATTGCCCCATCATTTCAAATGCAATGCCTGACCATCGGTTTACTTCACTTTCATTGTCAGCGTAATTTTTATTTCCTCGCTTAGACAATCGAAGTAATTCGATAAATCCATTTGCTGCCATACATTATCCTGCTTGCAGATGCTGCTTGATTGTGCTGATCAGCTGATTTTCATCAATTGGTTTTGTTAGATAATCACAAGCACCCTGACGTTTGCCCCACACACGGTCAGTTTCTTGATCTTTGGTACTTACAATCACAATTGGAATATGCTTCGTTGTTGCACCACGAGCAATTTGACGAGTTGCTTGGAAGCCATTGACCCCAGGCATGACCACATCCATCAATACAAGATCTGGTAACTCGGCTTGTGCGATGGTTATCCCATCTGCACCGTTGGTTGCTTCAATCACCTCAAATCCATGTTTAGCCAAGATTTCTTTAAATCTAAACATTTCAGTTGGTGAATCATCAACGATTAAAATTTTTGTCATTCTTTCCCCCAAATTAACCGTTATGCACTCACATGGTTGCGAATTGCATTCAATAATTCATCTTTACTAAATGGTTTGGTTAAATATTCATCAGAACCGACAACTCGACCCTTTGCTTGATCAAATAAGCCATCTTTGCTTGATAGCATAATGACTGGAATATTTTGATAATTTTGAGAATTTTTAATCAATGCACAGGTTTGATAACCATCCAAACGAGGCATCATAATATCAACAAAAACGATATCTGGATTAGCTTCAGCAATCTTAGACAAGGCTTCAAAACCATCTACCGCAGTAACTACTTCACAACCTTCTCTTTGTAATAATGTTTCAGCAGTACGACGAATGGTTTTAGAATCATCGATCACCATGACTTTAAGATTTTGAAATTTATCGTCCATTTAATGCCCCTTTCCGTAAGCTTGGAATGAATTGTGCTGTACAGATTTATTTTTACAATTAATCATGGTTTTTTAACATATATTAACTCACTTTATCAATGAACATTTCTTGTCATAAATCTCACTTCAAATAAAAAAACACAGTAAAGCTCACATAAAAAAAAATATTCTGTATTTTTTTAGAACTTAATTGTTTATTAAAATTTTGTAACCACATAAAATGATCAAAGATCGTTTTTAAAATCATATAACTGACTTTATTTTTTGGGGATGGCAGACTTCGAATGGATAGAATAATCTATTACCAAAATACAGACTCAAAAACAAAAAAAATACGCTGTTTGACCTTGGCAATGAGTTTGATCACCTGTAGTGCGTTGGCATATGCAGATGTATCGCAACCTAGAGCGGCTTGGTATCGATATTATGATAAAAATGGGGTCGCAAATATTAGTACCTCTGTCACGCCTGCACACATCAAAAATGGCTATGAAGCACTTGATCGCAATATGCAGGTGATTAGACGCAATCAAGCCTACAACGTTGAAAAGGATCTGCAACAGTCGACCTTACGTGCCTCTGAAGTGCGTAAATTAGAACAAGATGCTCGTCTTAAACGTGCTTATGGAAACTCATCCGTTGCCATCAATAAACGCAATGAGCTTCTCAACAACTTAAAACAGCAAATAGCATTACAAAATCAAAATCTTAAGCAATTACAAAGTGATCGAATCATATTAAAAAGACAGGAAATGGAATATTATAGAAAAGGTAATACCGTACCGTCTACGCTTAAAGATCGAATCAAATACAATGCAGAAAATATAGATAAAACAAAAGGCTACATTGAAAATTTACAAAATAATTATCGCAGTACACAAAGCAAGTATGACGATGTTATTAATCGGCTCAAAAAATTTGAATAATCAACTTTTAAATCAAAAAAAATTCATGTTCTCTATTGAAAAAATCTCAACAAAGACCAAAGCTATTTATATTTTCACTCAACTTTTTAAGTTTGAACCTCATACAATAACCATGAATAACACATCGCATATCATCTGGTCTTTGTATTTCAGCCCAATCGGACATTAAAAATCTTCAGCTAATTTTTTATCGTATTATTTTATCGTATAATCTTCCCTTTAAATCTAAAAATTTTAGGACAGTTTCCATGCGCGCGAGTCGCTTTTTGTTTGCTACGTTGAGAGAAACCCCAAACGATGCTGAGGTCATTTCACATCAGTTGATGTTACGTGCGGGGATGATTCGTAAGTTGGCTTCAGGTTTATACACTTGGTTGCCGATGGGTGTACGTGTACTCAATAAAGTTGAAGCAATTGTACGTGAGGAAATGAATCGCGCAGGCTCATTGGAAACGCTCATGCCCGTAACACAACCTGCTTCACTTTGGGAAGAATCAGGTCGATATGTGCAATATGGTCCTGAACTTTTACGGTTTAAAGATCGTCATACCAACGATTTTGTGCTCGGTCCAACTCATGAAGAAGTGATTACTGATTTAGCACGCAATGAGCTAAAAAGTTATAAGCAACTTCCGATGAATTTCTACCAAATTCAAACCAAATTCCGTGATGAGATTCGCCCTCGTTTTGGTGTGATGCGTTCACGTGAATTTATTATGAAAGATGCATATTCTTTTCATGTCGACCAAGCGTCACTACAAGAAACATATGATGTCATGTATGACACATACTGCCGAATCTTTACACGCTTGGGTTTAAATTTCCGTCCTGTTCAAGCGGATACTGGCTCGATTGGTGGTTCTGGCTCACATGAGTTCCATGTACTTGCATCAAGTGGTGAGGATGATATCGCATTCTCTACCGAATCAGATTTCGCAGCTAATGTTGAAATGGCTGAAGCAATCTTGGTCGGTGAACGTGCTGCACCAAAACAACAATTTACGATTGTCGATACGCCGAATCAAAAAACCATTGCAGATGTTTCTGCCTTTTTAAATACAGATCCAGCCCATTCTGTTAAAGCTTTATTGGTACAAGGCGTTGCAGATGAAAAAGGTCATGTTCCAGTAGTTGCATTGTTCTTACGTGGCGATCATGAGCTCAATGAAATCAAAGCTGAAAAGCACCCTCTGATTGCTGCACCATTGACTTTTGCGACTGACGAACAATTAAAAGTATTGGATTTGACAGCTGGATTCTGCGGTCCTCAAGGATTGGTGGAAAAAGGCATAGCAGTCATTGTTGATCGTGCCGCTTCAGTGCTTTCTGACTTTGTTGCTGGTGCAAACGAAGTTGATAAACATGCTATTGGTGTAAACTGGGAACGTGATGCTCAGTTTACTGAAGTGTTTGACTTACGCAATGTTGTAGAAGGTGATCCTTCTCCAGATGGTCATGGCACCATCATGATCAAACGTGGTATTGAAGTTGGTCATATTTTCCAATTAGGCAAAAAATATTCTGAAGCTTTGGGCTGTAAAGTTCTCGGTGATGATGGCAAATCATTAGTGGTGACTATGGGATGTTATGGTATTGGCGTAACACGTGTAGTTGCCTCTGCAATAGAGCAAAACTTTGATGACAAAGGGATCATTTGGCCTACGGCGATCGCACCTTTTGAAGTTGCTATTGTTCCAATGAATGCTCAAAAATCACCACGTACACTTGAAGCTGCTGAAGCACTGTATAATGAATTGCAAACAGCAGGTTATGATGTATTGCTTGATGATCGCAATGAACGCCCTGGTGTTAAATTCTCTGATTTAGAGTTGACTGGTATCCCTCATCGTATCGTAATTGGTGAGAAAGGTTTGGATGCTGGTACTTTCGAATATAAAGGTCGTAGAGATGCAGAATCTGTTGATTTAAGCAAAGCAGACCTGTTGGCTAAATTAGCGAAATATAGCCAAAGCGCCTGATTATTCATACAAGTGATTTTGATGTTAATCATTGATGTCAAATGAGATTTATGATTTTCAGATGATTCATTTATTTTGTCCTCTTGAATCATCGATGGTCTTGCTATCGTGAAGCGACATGGATGTCGCTATGTTGAGCGGGGGTATAGGATGTACCCCTCGCTCAACAGAAGATTTTTGTCACTTTTCATCTCTGAAAAGTGAGTTAATGCCTACGCAAAACAATTTAAACTTTAGAGATAAAGCGTGGCCTTGCAAGCTTTAGATCATTAAACAATATATTTATCGCATTCATTTTATTGATCAAGAGAAATGATATTCTACTGTATGAATTTTTCGACAGGTTGGCTATAGTTTTGCCACACCATGAAAAAACCCGCAGATTAATTTGTGCGGGTTTTTTATTTAATCATGTTTTAACTCATCGCTATAAGCCATTAATTTTCACTTTTAAATCTGTAACAGATGTCCCAATCGCACCAAAGTTCCCCATCGAACCATTCTGAAGACCATTAAAAACAGTCGCTGCACTTGCACCGCTCGTTCCCATGATCATCTGATTGATTCCAAGATCAAATTTACTCGACTCACCCGTATTGCCAAACACAAAGCCACTTGACTCCACACCCGCATAGAAACCATTTAACGAGAAACCATTGGTTTTATCTGTGCCTGTCAGTTGAAAATTAAAATTTGCGCCTACATCACTATCATCCGATAAAAGTGCAATGGCACAACCAGTTCCTGTACCACAAATCGACTGAATTGCTCCACCAAAAGCAATCATACGACCTTGAGGCGCATTGCCGAGCTGTAAATTCATCGTTGGTTTTGATGCTGCAAAGTTAATGTCAATGCCGTTGTCCATTTTTAATATTTTAATGACATCGCTCTTTTCTGAAGTACCTGTGAAAATAGATTGATAGCCTGCTGGACCCGAAGATGAATTTGCACCTGCCAAGTAAAGCGCAAAAGGGGAAACCTTTATCCCTGTAATATTACTTCCAAAACTGAGACCAATATTGGCAAAAGGCTTACCTGTTGAACCACTGATCGCCCCTCCATCAGTATCCATCACAACATTCATCGTTGACGAATTAGAAGCACCTAAGAAGCTTACATTCATGCTCTGATCTGCAAGTGTTCCAGCACTTTTACCTGCAACAACAAGCGATGCTTTATTTGTATCATTCACAGTTGAACCTAAGCCATCACGATCAATAATAGACAGTTGATTTACTTGGACTTTGCTAATATTTATACCAACATCAATCCCTGCCTGACCCGTTGTTTGAGAAAGACCTTGATCATCCAGTGGCTGCATTGCCATTGCAACTGGACTCAATACCAATAATGATATACACCCTAGCTTGTTGTTTTTCTTCATTATCCTAATCCTTAGGAAACTTTATATATTGCCGACCACATCACAGTTTAGTTTGAAATTTTTGGTGATGGAAGAACAACCCGACCAATAACCGATCAATTTCGAGGAATAATATTCAGCTCACTACTTAATCGACCACCTGTTAAGGCGATTTCACCTAAACGTGCGCCAGAAACCAAGGCACCTGAAGCTGCTGGAGGATAAAAGTTTAAATCTCTTGCTCTAAATACACCATTTACAGACTGTGTTGGATTAAATTGTAGACTGGCATTGAATCCAACCTGCCCTGTTCCAGTATTTGAATTCTTACTGATCACAATCGCATTGTTAAAACGAATATCTCCTGTCAAATTATCTAAGCCCAATGAAGAACCGTTGACAGGATCACTGATCTGAATAGTATTATTGGTATTGGCTAACTTCAAATCACCCACTACATTCAGACGGTTCCCAGTACCATCATCTTTGATTTCACTATTCGGAATCAAAGATAAATCCATATCTCCACCAAAGCGAAGTTTCAAACCGAAGAGCACATCATCGCTTTTCGCAAAATTATTGGTATCTGAAGCACTTTTATTACCACATGCAACCGAGGTTGTTGCTAAACCTAGTGCGCATGATTTATATGTAGTTCCAGGCAAATATCCACCAGCAACTTCTGCTGCCATCACCACCAGCATATTTTTTAAGCTTAGGTTTAAACTTCCATTTTCTACACCAACGCTACCATTCCCTTTGAGCAGCATGTCGATATTTCGTAACCCCATATAATAATCAGTAGGTTGACCATTTCTCAGTCCACCATCAATGACCAATATTGAAGTGGTATTGTTACCGATCTTATTCGCTCCATTTTTATCTACACCTTCCGTTGTTAACCCTAATGAAAAACCAAGCCGAGCAGTTTGACCAGAACCTGCTATTTTATTTTGTGTACCATCAACTGAATAAGAATAAACTTTATCTGCATCCACAGTAGTGCCATACATCGCTAAGTTTGCATTTAGATTATAAAATGGTAGTGCCAATCCCCATTGGTTATTCAGCCCATTGTCTGTAAATAAATTATTTGCCGCTACACCAGCACTTGTAGTAAATCGCCCTCTTCTAGAAAAAGATTGAAATGCCGCATTTCGAATTGAGGTCATCACGCTATAAGGACGATTCCCAGCAGTTAATGTTGTATAAACATCTTGCTTATAGTCATTCAAGCTGGTTAATGACTGACCGTTACCAAAACTTGAAGATTGGAATGTAGAGTTAACGGGCAAAGTGACTTGTTTAGAATCCATAAGATTTAAAAATACACTTCCAGTGTCAAAAGATGCACGACTTCCTTTTTGTAAACCAGTTAGATTTCCAAATTCAAATCCATAGCTATTTAGTCCAGCACCACCTATTTCTAAAGTTGTCGCATCAGCACCACCTGAAAGCATGCTATCACCATCTTTAGTGAAATCAGTTTTCATACGAAATGCAATACCAGAACCGCCAACAATATCTTTTCCAGTATCTATACCTGATGAATTCACAGCAGAGCCTATTAAGCTGCTTGCATTTTGTACACCACGGAACTGAAGTGAACTGTTAACCATCCGCCCACTGGCACCAACACGAATTAAACCTTTTGCACCTGAGGGAGTATTATACTGATCCACTGCATAAACAGATGTTGCTGAAGGGTTGGCTCCCTTATTATTCAACATAATCTCAAGATTTAGACCTGCATTGGATGTTGTTGTACCATTTCCATATGAACCTGTATTCATAAATCCCGACTTAGTCGAAGCAGGATCAACAACGCGACCTAAATCGGCATAACCATAAGTTGCATCTGGTGTTTGAGTACTTCCAGCAATGTTTGATCCCGAATTGGTTTGTAATTTAAAGCCTTCAGCAGCATCAATAAACATAAAACCATTTGCATTAAAATTAAAATTAAAATTCTTTAAAATTAGCTGATTTAATTGATTTATTGCACTGGTTTGACCCAAATAGATATTGGCATTTTGCAAACCTAAAGCCAGCGTACCTTGGTCATTTTTACCAAGCAATCCATTGGTTGTTTTTAATCCAATACTGGTATTCGATGCTGTTTGAACAGCTAATGTACCAATCTTTGCACTACAGCGTGCTCCACTTGGATCACTATCACACACTCGGAAAGAGTCTACTGTTAATAACATAGGTGAAAGTGATACATCTAGATTCACGCCTGTTTTACCACTCACTGTGCCCATATTGAGTTTTACATTGGCTTTTAATGGGTCTGTAGAAGTATTACTTTGCTGAATCTTAACCGTATCTGCGGTTGCTGTAAGGGCTTGACTTGTCGCATCTGTTTCAGCTCGCCCAGCCTGATCTGTCCAATATAGTGTTTGAATGTTGGCTTCTTTTAATGTGGCTTCTATATTCACACCATCTTGACCATTCACATTTCGCAGATCACCATCATCCAAAGCTTGAAGTGCATAAGCAGGTACATGCATTGCCAATAAGCTGAATGCCAATGTATTTAAAATAAATCCTTTTCGCTGTTCTTGTTTTATTTTCATCCCTAAACCCTCAGACTTATTTCACTTAGCAACGCTTGTTCATACTTGAATCACAGCTAAACATCATTAACTTTCCCTGAAGTGCAAGATTGCCATTCATCTGCATACCCATAAACCCAGTTTCACGCCCTGTATCATAATTGTTCGCAGTAGAACCATTTGGACCTGTTGTTTGGGCTTTAGCAGCATATTTATTCAGTTTTAGATAACCATATTGAGCTGCGGTTGCACCCAATGAGTTTTCAGTAACTGTTCCATCTGGATTGGTTATACTGGTAAATGCATCCTTTTCTATGGAAAGTGAATTAAATCCAAAATTACGAATTTGAATGGGTTTATCTGCATCAAAAGATAATTGAAACGCAGGTTTTATCATTTGTTGGTTTGCAATATTCTTATAGACCAAATCCGCACCATCTAAACCTAACTTCTGGATATTAATCGTTCCTTGAATACCCTTAAATACCACCCAAAGTTTATTTCCACTGACACTATTTGCAGCACCACCTGAATCTACATAACGGTTATTGACTGAAAGTGCTAAACGACAAAACTCTAAATTTGCACAAATTCCACCAACACCATTATCAAACTTATAGGCATTATTTGTTTGATAATATGAATCGTTGGCATTGATCTGATTCAGTACTAACTTGAGTGATAAGTCTGCCCCAGCCTGACCTTCAACGTGTTGCAAGTCTGAATCAGATAAAGGTTCCATTGCCACAGCATAAACACTCAACATACTGGTTAAAATAAGAAGTACACTTTTCTTCATCATATTTCTCCTTATTTTATAAGCCCTTGGTTGTTATTTTCATATGTTGAATCAGCATACCATCAATGACTGCGGAACCTAAATTATTTTGGGCATTTGAAGTTGATGCATTACTCAATTGATTAAATGAAATTCCGACAGCACCCGCACTTTTGTCAGCAAGCAAAGTTTTTCCAGCATCTGGGCTATAGACCGTACCAATACTGATACTGCTATGTGTCGCTGAACTTCCTTGATAACCCGAAATTGAGCTTGAACCACAATTATAAACATTACATGTAGAGCCTTTATAGGACGAATCAGCGCCTGTATAGTCTGTATATATTTGTTTATAAATTGATTCTTTATTTGGGATTCGAGCTAGCTCTAAACTAAAGTTTGTACCATCAGAACCAAGAATTAAAGGCTGATATAATGAACCCAATACTAAATTCGTATTCAGGTTATAAATATAAATACCTTCCTTATCTGAGAAAGTTGGAGCCAGTCCACCATTGATCGCTGGAGTCGATAAAATATCTTGGGCTGTACCTGTGGTACAACCATTCAAATTTCCAACGCCACACTCTTGCGTGCTTAATCTCAAAACTCGATTCATCAAATTCGCAGGCATTGCCCAAGAATTTGCTGCAGATGTTCCTAACAATTTAGAACCATCCCCGCTATTTAAGCGTATAACTCCAGCCAACCCTAAGGTATTGTTATAGAAGGCACTCATTCCCCCTGTATTGGTTGCACCACCGAGTGTCTGGAATAATTGAATTTTACTTCCATTCAGTCCAAAACCGTTAAATACACCTTGTAATCGAATACGATTTGCCCGACCTGTGGTTGTTGAACTAAACCCTTCACCTAAGTTAAATTGGTTCGCATCTTGATCTGGTTTACTTTGATCACGTACAAAAGCATCTGCCCATAAAGCAAGTTTAAGATTATATGCATCTTCTCCACCTGCATCATTTACAAAAGGCTTCGTCGTTACGGTTTTGTTATCCGAAGCAAATGTATATAAATTTTCATACAACGGTGCTTCAAAATTTAAATAGGTTACAGAGCCACTACTGGTACCAAAATCAGGAATATTTGAATCTGTTTTTACGTTGAATATCCATGGGTTTGTTGCCGTTCCCCAACTTCGAATCGCTGCATTTGCCACACCATTGGTTTGTCCTGAATCTAAGCGAAGGTTGGCATTATTGGTTGCATTTCTAGACAATGCTAAACCATATAAATATAAATCAGCCTTACCCACAGAGTGATCACTTGAGTTCACAGTACCATCTTTATTTGTATCTTGCACAAGAGATGACAATGGACCTACTGGCACATAATAGATATAACCAGTATCCAGACTACGATTGGTCAGAATTGTATCTTGTGACTGGTTTGCTCCAGCTCCCTGAAACACCATATAAGCATTTGTAGGTAATAAAGCGATGCCTTCACCAGTCGTATCACTTAATTTTTCATCAGACATTGCTTCCAAAGCGAAGCTAGATTGGGCGATGACTAAGCCAATAAAAGCTGCCAAAACAGTTTTATGAAATTTTGCCGTATAATTGAGTGTAGTCATCTATGACCTTCCTGTGTTATACGATGCTCCGCACCATATTTTATTTTATTTCTGTAATCCCTACGTCACTGTATAAAATAGTCTTTCCTTGCCTATACAGTTTTGTTATCTATATCACACTTTATCTTATGCAATATTTTTTATTATGCCAAAGACTTTTATGTAAAATATATGACTTTCCGATAAACGTTTAAAATAAAAAAGCAACAGTAAACTTCCATACTGTTGCTTTTAATCAGCTAAATAATTTAACTAACAGAATTTTAAAGAGCCATAGCAATTCGAAACGATATTCTGAGTTGCTAATGGTAAATCTTTTAAACTAATCGACACACTACTTCCATTTAAATTAATAGGAGTCAATGTTTTTTCAATCCCAGTACCAAATAGCGCTTTAATCCCATCTCCACTATTCACATAAATTTTATATTCAGGCTCTTGAAGTTTTAGCCCAAGAATAGTTGCAAATTGTGGATATACTGAAGAAATATCAATATTTTCTTTGGGCGATATATCGCCCAAATTGATTGGATCTTGCATAGAGAGCCACCATCCCTTGGAAGCCTGTTCTTTTGCACCAGGCCATTGTATTGTTTTCTGCTGCAAGGCTAAATACACTGGACTATTAATTGGTAAATTATGTATATACCCTAACCCTTCACTAAAATTAATATTTGCTGTTAAACCTGATAAAGTTGTATTTAATTTAATAAATGTATCTCTCACGCAAACAAGAAAAATCACACAAACAGAATTATTTAAACTCACACCCAATTGTCCAGAATTTGATGTAATCGGTATATCTGGTATATTGGCTTTAGCCATAACATCCGCAGACTTCAAGCGATTGCCTTGTACAACAGCACCATTTACAGTAAAGGGAGCAACCATTGATGGAATCTTCAAACCAGTATTTGAACCCGATGTACCTTTTCCATAACCTGCTTGTAAACCCACATTAGGTCCACATCCAGAAGTACATAATATAGATAAGATATCAACATTTGCAGTGGTAGATACCGTTTCTCCTGATTTCAATCCAAAGACACCATCTTTTGTAGTTGCATTCCCATATCCATTTACAACCATGTAACCAGATAATGTATTGATTCCGTTTGGCACATCATTATTTGTTCCCACCGTCAATAGACCCAAAGCCTTTTCAGCACTTAGGCGCAACCCAATTATTTCTCTTTGCGATGCTGATTGAGGGTTTTTTATAGCAAACTCTAAAAAAGGATTCGTAAGTTTTGCAGAGGATGATACTCTTTCGTTATTCGTATTACCAAAGCCACTTAAACTTAAATTATCTATATCAATATCACAATCATTTGCACCATTTACACCACCACAACCCAACTGCAATTTACGGATATTTGCATTTATTTCTAATTCTGCTTCTAAGCCTAATTTATAAAAGCCTATGTTAGTATCACCATTGACGCGTTTCGCTTCAAGATTAGTTGCATCAGTGGGTGCAATATAAGACAAGCTCATCAATGCTTGACCAGTAGTTTCAGAAAGCTGTTCATCTGACATACTTTGCAAATGAGTAAAATCAGCATGAGTGACCGCCATACCGAGAGACAGAAATGTCAAACATAAGATTTTTATTTTAAACATGAACATCTCCTTATCCTTAGATTATGCTCAGAATTGTCATACTCTATTTTTTAATTAGCCAAGTTTTATTTAAGAAAAACTTTATAAATTTAAATCCCTTAGCACATTAAAAAGTTTTTTTAGTTTTCAATTGAAAATCACATTTTGTGTAAATTATCACAATTATTTAAAATTAAGCTATATTTCCGACAAAATGCTAATACTTTTAAAATAAGCTTCCCACATGTAAACAACAATTAAAACCAAGAATAAAATTATTTTTATCAAAATAAATCAACAGTTTAAAGTTAAAACCTTAAATAAAATAATTTAATCTATACCTTAAACACCCTAAAGAATTATGACTTACTCAAATTTTTAGCAAAATACATGATTTATTATATTATCTTTACAATAATATTTGTAAAAAGTCCTCTATTAAATTAGCATTTAGTCTTAAAATTCACCTCACTCTAGCAACATGAAGGGTAAGAAAGAACTTTTTCAATTTCACTATGATTCAATTTTCACTTTTTATTGATTTTCAAAAATTCAAATAAAAACGTAATACTTATAAGAATATTTAACCAAGGCATGCACCTACCTACTCTGTATTTTATTCATATCAACATAAGCTATTAAACATTGGAAGATTTGATAAAGCCAAAATTAGAAATTTAATAATCAAAAATAGTTTTTCTTATTATGGATAAATACAGGAATATTAGATCAAAAATATCAAATAAAATTCTTAGTTTTTAAAATCACAACATACTTTTATATTTGATATACCACCTATAAAATGATAAAAATCAATGACAAAAATTTAAAGATCAAAATATGTTTTGACCTGTTCAATTATCTAAACTCAATTCATAGAAGAAAGTTAAATAACAGGATAAAGAAATAGGGATCTACTCAATTATCTTTACAAATGCGTATCCAGAGAAGCTTAGCAAAATTTTAGTGAACCATAGCAATTTGGTACAAAATCTTGCCCCTTTAGCCTTAAATTTGAAAGATTCATCTGTAAAGGAGAAACTCCAGACAAATTTACATTTCCTAGATTCGCACTGATTCCATTACCAATTAAAACACCTAATAGATCAGAGGTCGTTGCAGGGTTTGATTGTAAGTAGCTCCCTGCCTTTTGCGCAAATTGCCCTAGAAGTGGCTCAATGGATAATCTATCTGTAGGCTCTACCACACCAATTGAAACTGGATCTTGCAATGCTAACCACCAACCGCGCTCAGCCAAGTTTGCACTTTCAGAACCTGGCCATAGTATTTTTATTTGTTGCAAACTCAATGAAACAGGCGAATCAATTTTTAGATTATGTATAAAACCTAAGCTTTCAGAAAAGTTAACTTTAGCCTTAGCACCGCTCACAGTTCCAGACATACGAATATTTGAAAATTGACGCCCATTCCATGCGATTATACAGGTCGGAAGGAATGTTAAATTTTGACAACCTGTTACAGCAGCATTTACTGGTGAACCAGCGGTATAAACAGCTGTTGTTGTACCAAAGATATTACTTTCTACCCTACCTGCTGGTGGAAAATTTGCACCAGTTCCTAAATTAATTGTTGGGATACTCACTTCTGCTGAAAGTTCTGCCGATGTTTTACGATTCCCCACAACTATTAATTGTTGAGTTTCAAAAGGTAATTTATTCATTTCTGGTATACTAAATCCTCCCCCATTTGTAATAAAACTAGCATTAGCTAATCCTAACGCTACAAGATTTCCTTTTATTTGATATTTGGATAAATCCATGTATTGTGCTGCTGTATTTGCATATCCTTTGACTTTACTTTGTTCAGCCACTGAATCACCTATTCCCGACTGAACTTTCATATAACCACTTAAACTATTTATTCCATTTGCTTGATTAGAATTTTCCAGCCCAGCTGTTAATAACCCAACAGCCCTTTCAGCACTTAAACGTAAACCAACAATTTCTCTTTGTGATGCAGATTGTGGATTTTTTATAGCAAACTCAATAAACGGGTTAGTTAATTTAGCACTTGAAGAAGTTCTACCTATCCGAGTATCGGCTATACCACTCAAACTTAGGTTATCAATATCAATATCGCATCCACCTGCACCATTTACGCCACCACAACCCAATTGGAGTTTTTTAATGTTTGCATTAAGCTCTAGTTCAGCCTCTAAACCTAATTTATAAAATCCAATATTTTTATCTCCGCCTAGCCTTTTTGATTCAAGATTAGTGACATCAGTAGGTCCTATATAAGATAAACTCATGAGTGCTTGTCCTGTTGTTTCAGCCAATTGTGCATCAGACATATGCTGCAGCGTCGTAGACTCTGCATATACAGCAGGCATGCTAAAAACACTTAAAGAAAAAAACGTGATGTACAAAGGCTTAAACGTGAACATTTCTTCATCCTTAAACTATGTTCAAAATTTCTTGAGCCCTATTTTTTTATTTAAAGCAAAAACCTAATCTTAAAAATTAATAAAATTAAGCTTTTAGCTTAGAAATGTATATATAGAGCTATATTGTTTATTAGCATTATTATAACAATTATTTAATTAATCTTAACTTAATAACAAAAATGTAATTTAAAAATGGGGAAATAATTTAAATTTAATTGATCTTAAAAAGCGCATAATCCCATCAATCATGAGAAAATTAAATTAAAAATCAATAACAAATATAAAGCACTTAAACTTAACAGTAATCCTTTCAAATTACACTCATTTTAAAATTATTTTATATATTTACTTAACTTTAAAAGAGTTAAAACTGGTAAAGCACTTCCAAACACCCTGGATACGGTGTATTTCTAAACAGCTTTATTGCACAAAATATAAGTCGTTAATTTTAGTTATTTTACGCCCATCGCGAATTAAATATTCTTTTAAAATTATATACTTAAAAGATACAACAAAACCAAATCATCACCTTAAAGTTATAACATAACAGTTAAGCTATTATTGCTAAAATTAATTTAACAAAATTTTAATGAACCATAGCAATTGGGTGTCAAATTTTGATTTACTAACTGTAGATTGGCTAAGGTCAGTTTTACTGGATTAGCAAGCGTTGCATCATTCAAGTCAACCACGATTGGTTTAGGCGTTGTCAATGTTAGACCAATAATTGCACCAATAGCAGCACCTGCAGGAACCTTTACCCTATTTTCTTCTTTTAATAATTCTGTAGTCATTAAACCAGCTACCTGCGGTAACACATTTGTAATATCTACTTCTTGAGTTGCTTTTAAATAACCTAATTGCACTGGTTCTGCGAAAGACATCCACCATCCTTTTTTTGCAACATCACTGTTAAGCATCTCTGCAATTGTTTTACCAGTCATATCATTTGAATCTACATAATTTCCAGGCCAAAGTAAGGCTTGCTGTTGTAAACTTAGATATCCACCAGAACCTGTGAGCGGTATATTATGAAACATGCTTAATGCTTGATTAAAAGTAATATCCATATTTAAATTTTGTACAGCCGATCCATTTGCCAATTTAATTTTAGACTGTGAAGCACAAAATATAAAAACACATATCGAAGGGAAATTAACTTTGAGTTGATTCAGTGGACCACTATCCAATGCGATTGAATCAATTTTTGTTGAAATTCCCTTAACACTTGCATTATCCAATCGACTTCCATTAACCTGAAACTCAGGTATTGAAAATGCTGCTTTCAATGAAGGGAGAGTAATGCCCTGAGTATCTGGGCTATTGGGTTGCGAAGTAAATGTTCTGTTACTTCCCAATGCACTGAGCAAACCTTGAATCTGATGATTTGCCTGATTCCCGAACACAGTTGCTTTTGTCGAAGCTTCACCTGAAGTTGCTGCAATACGCATAAAACCACTCAGTGACTGAATCCCATCTGTGGAAGTTGGAGTAATTCCATTGATTAAACCTGCAGTCAGAAGTCCTGTAATTTTTTCAGCACTAAAACGTAAACCAACTATTTCACGAGTCGATGCTGAATTTGAGTTTTTTACAGCAAACTCCATAAATGGATTAGTCAATTGAGCACTTGTAGATGCCCGACCTGCTGCCCCAAAATCTGGAGGGTTGCCACTTGATGGATTATAATTTGCTGGTAATCCGCTGAGTGAAAGATTCTTTATATCTATATCGCATTGTCCTGCGCCATTTATTCCACCACAACCGAGTTGCAAATTTCTGATATTTGCATTTAAATCCATATCAACTTCAAGCCCAAGCTTGTAAAACCCAATATTGGAACCACTACTATATTTATTCATCAGATTGGTTGAGTCGTTTGGTGCTATATAAGACAAACTCATCAATGCCTGCCCCGTTGTCTCACCCAACTGCTCATCAGTCAAACGGTGTAAAGTCAAAGATTCAGCATATAAAATAGATGTACTAAAAACACTGAAAGAAAAAAGAGTAAAGTACAAAGGCTTAAATGTGAACATTTTTTCTATCCTTAGATGATGTCCAAAATTATTCAGCTCTAACTTTTAACAATTCAGTATCATTTTAAATAAAATCAATATTTCGATCTCATTAAAATTGATTTAACTCAGAGCTCTGCTAATTAATTTAAGCTATCATATTTTTATTTAGTAAATATTAAGAATTAAAAAAATGTAATTTTTTTGAAAGCCTATAGACATTGATTGTTTAAGATATAAATTCTTATCGTAAAACAAAGAACTTTTTTAAATTATTAACAATTAAATCTAATAAAAACAGCATTTATTTTATTTATTATTTTCATAAAAATATCACTAAACAGTATCAAAAAAAACTCTAAATTCATATCTTAGTGATTTACTATAATAAAAAATATTTATTATTTTTTCTAAACACTACAGTCATCATACTGAACAAAACTCTCTTAAAAATGACAATAAAAAACGCTATAAATTTAGTCAATTCAAATTTTATTATCTGGATGATGCTAAAGACATCAGTAGAAGTTTAATTTTTTAAACTTTCTAAAAATTAGAAAAATACACTCCCCTAAACAAATTTAGAAGAGCCTGCTGTTAACAGAATGTCATATTTCCATAACAATTACGATATGGCTGTTCCAATAATGTAATATTCCCATCTCTCGCATTTGAACTAGACGCAATATTACTGACGAGACTACTTACTTTATCTGAAATATTGAGTGTAAAAGCATCCTGAAGATACATACTCCAACCTTTACTCACAGCCGCAGCATAATCTGGATATTGTAAATTCTGTCCAGATAGGGCTATACCAAAAGTATTAGAATTCACATCTATTTGATGCACATTACTTAAGTTATAAGGCATTTGATAAGTACTTAGACCAGAAACTGTGGTACCTAAACCTGTCGCCAACTGTTGTTTAATGTAGTCAGAGATCCCTCCTCTTAATACCGGTAAAAGTGCATTACCAATATTAGCACCAAAAGATCCAGAGCAAATACCAATAATCCTTACACAGGAGTTGCTTGTATTTAATTCAAGTGCAGAAGTTGTTGAAGTACCATTCATGATATCATCGACCACTGCACTTAAATCTAAACCTTGTATTTTCGCCTGAGTTACACGATTTCCAATAACAGAAACCGCTAGACCATTTCGACTCACAGTTGAATAGTTTGCAGTAATTTCACTATATTTTACTGAAGCCAAACCTATATTTAATATTGTTGCATCATCCAATCCTAAAAAGGCACTCGGTGTCGATATTGCATTTGTATTCCATGTATTTGATCTTACAGGTGAAACATTCGTTTCACCTTGCATTGTGAGATTTGCTTTTCCAGTAAAATAACCACTAAATGTGTTTAGACTACCAATCGATAACGGTCCTTCAGCCTTTTCAGCGCCAATACGAATGCCAACCACTTCTCGTGTTGAGGCACTGTTGGGATTTTTAATTGCAAATTGAAAATATGGATTTGTTAAAACAAAATCCTTCATATTTACCTGATTACTGATCGAGTTATTACTATCAAGACCAGCGGGTTGCTTAGGATTTGTTGTTGCAGTTGTAATACAATAGCCTGATGCCCCTACAATACAACCAAAAGAGACATTATCTAAATCCAAGTCACAAGAACCACTTCCGTTGCTGCCTCCACATCCTAATTGAAGCTTTTTTATGTTCGCATTTAATTCAACTGTTGCTTCAAGACCTAATTTATAAAAGCCAACACTACTATCACCTCCAGCACGACGAGCCTCTAAATTTGTTGTATCTGTAGGTGCTAAATAACTCAGACTCATCAACGCCTGACCGGTCGTTTCTGACAATTGTTGATCTGAAAGTGGCTGTAGAGTTGCAGCATAACTTGAAGCCATAGTTAAGCCACTGAATACAAGTAATGCAACATTGAGATATTTAAACTGGGACATAGCGCTTCCATCCTGAGCAAAGCTTGACCTTATTTGTTATTACTACGCTAAATAATCATTCAAATCCGATATGAATAACACAATATAAATCACATTATATTTAGCATATATTTAATGATTTCATTTGTAGCACAGATCAAAGTTTATACCGAGAAAATATTTGTATATTCCGATAAAAATCATTACTTTAAAATAATTTAATAGACATTTAAATTATTCTTAACTTTATATTTTAATTATTAAAAATCGAAGATTTAAATAAAATTATATATCACATTACATTTCTTATATTGATCATTTTAAACATAAAAAAAGCAAGTATTTCACTTGCTTTTTAAACTGATTCTCTTTTAGGTCTTAGGTAAAGTGACCCCTGTTTGACCTTGGTATTTACCACCACGGTCTTTATAAGATGTTTCACAAACTTCATCCGATTCGAAGAATAACATCTGAGCAACACCTTCACCTGCATAAATACGAGCTGGTAAATTGGTTGTATTGGAAAATTCTAATGTCACATGACCTTCCCACTCAGGTTCAAGAGGTGTGACGTTGACAATAATCCCACAGCGAGCGTAAGTTGATTTTCCTAAACAAACAGTTAAAACATTGCGAGGAATTCGGAAATATTCGACTGTACGTGCTAAAGCAAAAGAGTTTGGTGGAATAATACAAACATCAGATTCAATATCGATAAAACTACGATCATCGAAATTTTTAGGGTCTACAATTGCAGAATGTACATTTGTAAAGACTTTAAATTCACGTGCACAGCGGACATCATAACCATAGCTTGAAACACCATAAGAAATTAGCTTCTCACCCTGTTCATCATAACGAACTTGGTTTTCTGCATACGGTTCAATCATACCGTGTTTTTCGCTCATTTCGCGAATCCAACGATCAGACTTAATGGCCATTTATTTCTATCCCAAAACTGTGCTGTTTACTGCGCTGTACTTTAACTGAAATTGCTTTTGAAAGGAATGTTTCTTGCGAAATAGCTTTGCTTCAGTCTGTAAGCAAAATCCACAGCCTTTCACGAGGAACTACCTTATAAACTTAAAAGAGCAGAATAACTGAGTGGTACGGTGAAGCTGACTAAAACCAAAGAAGCTGTTCTTTGCATATTACGTTGATTTAACCAAGTGACTTTATTACTACAGATCACTGAACCGATAAATGTCCAAAAGAATGCAATCGGGATAATCAACAATAAAAATACCAGCATATGAGAGGTATAAGCTGAAGTGTTCTGCCAGACATAAGTTGGAAAAATTGCTGAAGCAAAAAGCAAGGCTTTAGGATTTAACAGCGTTGCTACAAATAGCTCCCGCGCACGAATTGTTGCTTGACTAAAGTCTTCGTCTTGATTCGCTGTACGCCATAACTTTAAAGCTAGAAATAAGATATAACCAGCACTGAATAATTTCAGAATAACGGGCACACTTGGGAACTGCTTAGATACAGTTCCAATGATTAATCCCCAAACAGAAATGGAGATAAAATATCCTAGCGCTTCTGCTGGAATTAAAGGGAGAGATTTTCGAATTCCAACTTGGATTCCAGAAGATGCTAAAAGCGTATTGGTTGGTCCTGGGGTTAAAAGAATCGTCACCACCAGACCGATAAAAAACCATGAAATCATTAAATGACCTCATCTATCAATTGACCGCAGATTAAATCTTTTGATTCAGATTGGCAAAAAAAGAATTGTAAGAGAACATATGAATATGGATAGCAAAATACAAAAATAGTTTTTATTTTCAGTACATTATAATATTATATCACCAAAAGACTGTTAAGTCATTTCATCATTAGTTGTTCCTTTAATAATCATATTTTCATTATTATATTCCAAATATTATCTTTTAAATCAGTATGTTCTATAAAATAAAGTGAACCGGTTCACAAAATAACTTATTAAAATGGAGCGCAGTGAATGTGTTGACCGAATATGACTGATTTTAAGCAAATTTTCAGCTTTAATGTCTATTATTCAATCAAAACCTCCCTTCACTATTTTAGGTATTTTGTCCGAAAGGTTGTTGTTTTTCTCTACATTGATGCACAATAGTAGCCTTTCTTTCATTTTTTAATTTTATGGCAAAGCATTTTTTTCAGTCTTGGCTTCCCTCCCCCGAGCGGGTCAATAATTTGAAATTTATGAAGATTTTTGGTGATAAAGCCTTAAGTCCTCAGCTTTGGTACGTCAATCGAAAGTCAATTTCTAAGGCAATGTTTATTGGTACATTCTGGGGAATTTTACCCATTCCGTTTCATACATTGTTGATCATTTTTTCTGTGTTATTGTTTGAAGCCAATCTTCCAATTGGTTTAATTTTGGCTTGGATTATGAATCCAATCACTATTGTTCCCATTTTGATTTTTGCATTTTGGATTGGCTCTAAAATTTATCATGTGCATATGATCAACAAAGAGATGCTACTGGGCGTTTTCCATCAAATCATCCATTGGATTAAAAACTTTGGGCATGGTCATATTGATTTTAGTTTGGCAAAAATTTTAGCCACAGGGCTTTTTATTGAGGCACTGGTCTGTGCATCTTTGCTTTTTATTGTGACACGTATTTACTGGCGTTGGAGTGTGGTTAAAAAATGGAATGATCGTAAGAATCACCCACTTTAAAACCGCTTCCGACAGGATTGATTGTTATTTCAAAGCCGCTTGTTTTGCTTTCATATATTCAACCACGACATCTAAAACATAGTGCTGGCATGCTTCACCTGTGCCTGCATCGTATGCGCCACCATTGGTAATGTTATTTGATAGCACTCGAATACCCAAAAAAGGGACTTTAAATTGACTGGCAATTTGTGCAACAGAGGCAGCTTCCATTTCTTCAACCGATGTAGCATAGTTTTTATGGAAAAATGCAATTCGATCTAATTCATTATTCCACACATCAGCTGAACCGATGGTACCTTCAACAACATTACCCTGTGTATAATTATTCTGAGCACGATGAGCTGCTGTTAAAAGCTCAGCATCCGCTTCGAACTTCCGAATCGCAATCGGCTCTGGATCAGATTCATCATCAGGTAGTACATCAAAGGCTTCGTTCCATTCTAAAGCGTTTGAACCTTCTCCCAACGCTTTTTTAGGGGTCCTGAAAGCACCAATATTTGTTGTATATCGTCCCAAAACAATATCATAAACTTTGAGCTCTGGATCATGCCCGCCCGATGTCCCTTGGTTAATAATCGCAATAGGCTTATACCGCTCAATTGCGATTGCAGTTGCAGCTGCCGCATTACTCATTCCCATTCGGGTTTTAGAGATAATCACGGGATAGCCCTGATAAGTCCCTTTCCAAAACTTCCATCCCCCCACAGTTTCAACAGTCGCATTGGTCAATTTTGCTGCCATTTGCTCAGACTCAACAGGTAATGCGCCTTGAATTACAATGGGTTGTAAAGCTTTCTGAGTATCGCTATTTTGACTTATATTGTGTGAATCATTATTACACGCTGCCAATAGCAGGGAACCGCACATGCCAATAGCATGGATTATTTTTTTGAATTGCATCATTTGCTCAACAGCTTAAATAAGAACTGGATATTTAAGCAATGAATATACCAATTCCACAAATTTCATTTTTTATATCAAAATTAAAGTATATATGATTTGAATATGTTGGCTATGATTGAAATTAATTCAGCACGATTTTAATCAATTCAGAATGACCTGAAGATAAATCAGCATTTCCCCCTTACCAATCGTCAATTAATTTAATGACATCTTTATCTAACAATTCAATTTTGGTTTTACATTGCCAAAATCTAAGTTCACCAGTGATAGTGAAATGTTAATTAACCTGAGTTCGATAAAAATCCTTGATGAAAGATGATATAGCCAAACCGCCTGATTATTCATACAAGTGATTTGGATGATTCATTTATTTTGTACTTTTGAATCATAGATGGTCTTGCTATCGTGAGGCGACATGGATGTCGCCATGTTGAGCGGGGGTATGAGGATGTACCCCTCGCTCAACGAAAGATTTTTGTCACTTTTCATCTCTGAAAAGTGAAGCATCGCCTACGCAAAACAATTTAAACTTTAGAAGTAAAGAGTGGCAGTGCAAGCTTTAGATCATCAAACAATCTATTGTTCGCTTTCATTTTATTGATCAAGAGAAATGAAACGCTATTGATGGTTGCGCTTGCGGAGCTCCGCTCCTCATCCTAAAATTTGATGAAAACGCAGCAAGACTCCATAGAGATTTATTATTTTTCAATGAGTTGAAGATTTAATTACATCGAACTCAGGTTAATTACAGATTCAAAATCTGAAAGTATCTTTCCAGCATCTTGCTAATTTGTACCACTCTCCCCCCCATCCTTGGCAGTAATCACCTAATCTTTTTTGGCAATAATAAAAACGAGTAGCACTATTAACATCACCATTGGCAGTATTGGCGAGACTAATAAAAACCTTATTATCGAGTAAGTTAAAATATTTCATTGACTTGTCCTCATTCGCCTTTCTTGAATTAAATGGTAAATATCAAGAAAGGCGATCGTATAGAATAAATTTAGAAAATTCGATGTGGATCTTTTTCTACTCGAGGCAAAGCCTTGGCAATTTTTTCCGCAATCAACATATAACTCTCTGCTGCTGCATCTCCCGCAATAACAGAAGGATGACCAGCATCGGCATTTTCTCGAATTTGTACATTTAAAGGTAATCGACCAAGCAATGGAATAGCATATTGCTCAGACAAACGATCACCACCACCCGTACCAAAAATTTGCTCTTCATGACCACAATTCGAACAAATGTGTGTCGACATATTTTCAATCACACCCATCACAGGGATTTGAACTTTATTAAAGAGTTCAATGCCCTTTACTGCATCCATTAAAGCTACATTTTGTGGTGTTGTTACAATCACCGCACCTGTCACAGGAATACGCTGTGCAAGGGTCAATTGGATATCACCTGTACCAGGTGGCATATCAATCACAAGTACATCAAGGTCAGGCCATAAGGCTTGATTAAAAAGTTGCATCAATGCCCCTGTAGCTTTCGCACCACGCCATGCAACGGGGGTATTTTCCTTACCAATTAAATGCCCGATTGAAAGAACTGCCATCCCGTGCGCTTCAAGTGGAACGAAGTTTTCACCTTCAATTTTGGGTGTTTGTCCAGCATTGCCCAACATCGTTGGAATACTTGGACCATAAATATCAGCATCTAAAACACCCACTTTTAATCCTAATTTGTTGAGTGCGAGCGCAATATTTACAGTAGTTGTCGATTTTCCTACGCCACCTTTACCCGATGAGATCAAAATGACATTTTGTATACGTGGATGTTTAGGAATGTCCCGTTGTTGTGGTGCAGCTTTCTGAATCGGTGGATTATTAGGATCAACTTCTGCTGGGGCAGGCTTTGATGAAGCATCAACAACAGGCGGTAATGTATGACTTTCTGCTTTGGGTTGGCTAGAACAACTATGCCCTGCTTTTCCATGTTGTTCGCTTGAGCAGCTTGAGTCATGCTGAATTTTTTGCTGAATCACATGCATGTTTAATTCTTGAATACCACATTTTTCTAAAGCATCGGCAAGATCATCATGGATTTTTTGCAAGTCATCCGCTTCATTGGGATATGTATTGATCGTAAGCTGTAATACTCGTCCAACAACATTCACTTGAGTAATACGATCCTTTAAAGCGTTGTTCGAGTTTGGCAACATATAATTTTGCAAAACGGATTGGACTTCTTCCTCTTTCACCTCCTGCGCGGGAGAAAAAACTGATTTAAGTGAAGAAAGCCAAGACATAGATTTGCTCCAAGTTTGCAAATACAACAAATACTGAAACTATAGTTTAACTGTAAATTGAGCTGAGGGTAAGCAAAGTTCTATTCAGCTTTTTGAATGTCTTTATTAATCCTACTGATTTAGTCGGAATTTATTGGTAAAACTTCATTTCTAACCTATATTCAGTACTTTTATAATCTTTAATGGTCAGTGCAATCTCATCAATCTAAATTGGTAACGTTTTTAATAGATCATTTTCATACAAAATGCGTAAAAAAACGGCTATAGTGATGCTTCTGATCTTAATAATAACAAGGCTTACCGTTAATGAAACTTCGCCATGCTTTGATGCTATCTTTATTTATTTCTAGTTCTGTGATTGCGGGAACATCTACCAATACTGTAAGAACCATTTCTGGGCAACTCATTTCTATAGGTGATAGTTATGCAGATATGAGCACACGGATTGCTCAGTCTCCAATCTCAATGCACACCTACGAAAAGAAAGAAGGGAAAACGACCGTCACTGTCTCAAATTATATTTATGAAATTGATCAGATTTATTATACATTTACAGTTATTGAAAATCACATTCGCCATATTGAATGGACACGTAAAGACCTATAATAGGAAAAGCCTCTGAAGAAAACTTTCCTCAAAGGCTTTTTTACTTAACTCTTATCACTCTCGTCATCTTTTTTATGTTTTAAATCATTGACCTTTTGCTCACCTTTCAATAAGGTTTCTTTGGCTTTATGTTTTAAATCATCAGCGACCTTTTCCGCACCCAATTTTGCTTCTTTTGCCTTTAACTTTACATCATCAATTACTTCAGAAGCTTTATTCTTTAAATCGTCTAAGTTAGTCATCTGTCGTTCCTATTTTGATTAAGTTACTTAACAGTTATAGCAACAGAATCGAGATAAAACGTCAAAAACTGCATTTCAGAAACAATTCACCCACAGAATGTAGCGATGTATCTTTTTGTTTCAAAATGAATAAAATAGTCACAACAGCTAAATCCATATAAAGAATTCAATCTAATGGATACATCGAGATTATTTATGCAACAAGCCATCAAAGAAAAAATTATTCGAATATGTAATGAAAAAATTGCCAAAAAGGGTGATCAAGTCGGGCTATCCTTTTATGCTTTTTTCGCGAATAAAAATGATGATCCAGAAACATTAATGCAAGTCGCAGAATGGTGGATTAAAACCCATCAGCTTGATCACTTTGAAAAAGCGAGCAAAATTAAACAAATGATAGAAAACGAATAATAGGTGCTTTAGCATTTTAAAATAGTTCTTGGTAATGCTGCATATGCGTAAAAATACCTTCTTGTCTTGCATATTGGTCAATCAAAGGCACTAATCTCTGAAAATGTGCTGATTGGACATGAGCATCTAATGCAGCTCGATCTACCCATTCTTCAATAAAAACAAAATGACCTGTATTACGTAAATCATGGTACAAGTCATAAGCAATACAGCCCTGTTCTTGTTTCGTCTTGTCAATTAATTCTTGATATAAAGGCAAAACAAGATCAATTTTATCTATTTGAATAAAGTCTTCAGCAATGAGTTTAAGCATCAATCAGTTCTAAATGACAATAATGACTTGCAACATAGCATAGAAAACAAACTGAATGGACAATGATGATTGACCATCTTTCTAATTTTATAAAAAAACATTTAAAAAAATTCAACAACATGAATAATAAAGATCAAAAAAAATTATTTTTTAGCACAGATATTTCTTCAAATGATTTTATCTTGATTAAGCATTACCTTTTTAGATATATTCTAGACAAATATAAATATAATGTATTTCCAGCCATTAAGCCTATAAAAATAGGAATTAACAACAAGGCATAAGCAATACATAAATATGCCAACATTTCGAGAAAACGATATAGAGTTCCCTCTAAACATAAAATCAAAAAGAGACAACTTAAAATGAGCAGGAAAATAAATATAGTCACTTTAAACATTTGAGCAGTTTCAATCACTGCTTAGGCTTTTTTAGAATGTTAAAAATCAGAAGGTAGCTAAAGAATGCCAATAAAAATAGCAATGGTGTGAGATACAAAAGCACTTCCATACCACGACTTGGGTTTCGCTCAGAAGCGATACCAAAAAAATCGCCCTGATAGAAATATAATGACATGCTGAATGGAACAACCAAACTTAAAACAGCGCTAAGACTGGCAGCCGCGGAAACCATATATAAAGACCAAGACCGCATCCTGTTCTCCTTTTCCGATCTTGGCATCAGTGTCTAAAACATAAATGTAAAATATTTGATTCTTCGGTGAAATTTAAGTGAAGTTTTTGATATTTTCCTTGCTTAGGATTTTAATGAGCTCATAAAACTTACAGCGCTAAATAACCAAATAAACAATACAAAGCTACGCCCCTGATTAAAATGGCTCAACTCTGTACCATGCAAAATATTGTGACGTGTCATACTCACGGTTGAACTATTGTCCATTTTGTATGCCGCAAGCTCTAAAAAATAATGATTCAATTCATTGGCAATTTTGACCTTATGCCATAAACTCTTGATCTCATGACCTTTTAAACCTGGCACAATTTTATAAACATCAATAAATTTAGTGTCCTGTTGTTTTAAATACCCATTTTGAAGTAAAACTGCTGTCAGTAAACCTTCTAATTGTGCATATAGCAAAGGTATACATCCTGCATAAAGTTCTAATTCATAGAGTTTAAAACTTTGTGCTAATACAGCTTTGTATTGAGCTTTTGACTCACCAATATCTAATAGCTCAAAAGCATCTAGCAAGCTGCTTTGAAAAAACTCAGTATTGATCACATCCAAAAGATTAAATTCTGAAATCTCTTTAGCCTCATGAATGAGTTGCCAAAAATATAAAAGGTTTAATGCATCATTAGCAACCTTCGCATCCACAGGTTGATCTAATTGATCTGCAAGTACATCGAAATATTTTTCTTCTTGCGCCATATCTCTGAGCGTCTGAATTAAAAACTGATGCTCATCCTCAGAAATATCGTCTAGATACTGTTGTGCTTGTTTTAAAATATTTTTTTCAAACTGTGCTTTGGTTTTTTGATTTTGTGCAATACGAATTACAGGTTGATCATCATCAAAATCATCTTCATCAATCATTACTTTATTACTCATGAGCATGCTTCAATCGTTGATTCTATAATAATAAATCGTTGGGTATATGAATATGATTAAAAATCCACATTTCAAAAGAATTCACCTATTCAGTTGTGCATCTTGATAGCAATTACGTTAAAATCAACACCCTTGCCTTAACTTTGAGAAAGAGAGTTATATCCGTGCGAAATATCTTAGTCACTAACGCCCTTCCATACGCAAATGGTCCTATTCATATGGGTCATCTACTCGGCTACATCCAAGCAGATATCTGGGTTCGTGCCATGCGTGCAATGGGTCATGATGTGACTTATGTATGTGCGGATGATGCTCATGGTACAGCCATTATGCTTCGCGCTGAGGCGAATGGAATTACCCCTGAAGAACAAATTGCCAATGTTCAGAAAGAACATATTCGTGATTTCGATGGTTTTGGTGTGCATTTTGATCACTATGATTCAACCAATAGTGATGAAAATAAGGCTCGCTCTGAAGAAATTTATATCAAAAACCGTGAAGCAGGAAATATCGCGATTCGTCCTGTAACACAATTATTTGATCCTGAAAAAAGCATGTTTCTTTCAGATCGATTTATTAAAGGCACATGCCCAAAATGTAAAGCTGAAGATCAGTATGGCGACTCATGTGAAGTCTGTGGAACCACATACAATGCAACAGAATTGTTGAATCCACGCTCAACTTTAAGTGGTGCGACACCTGTTGAAAAATCATCTGATCATTACTTTTTCAAACTGCCTAATTTTGCAGAATATTTACAAAAATGGACGCGTGACGAAGGTCGTCTACCTGTATCTATCGCAAATAAATTAGATGAATGGTTTGATAATGGTTTAAACGACTGGGATATTTCTCGTGACGCTCCATATTTCGGTTTTGAAATACCCGATGCACCTAATAAATACTTCTATGTATGGGTTGATGCACCCATTGGCTATATGTCGAGTTTTGAAAATTACATCAAAACCAAGCGACCAGAATTAAATTTTGATGCATTTTGGAAAAAAGATTCTAAAAATGAGGTGTATCACTTCATTGGTAAAGATATTGTTTATTTCCATGCGCTGTTCTGGCCTGCAATGCTTGAAGGTGCAAATTACCGCACTCCTACAGGTCTATTCGTAAATGGTTTCTTAACTGTGAATGGTCAGAAGATGTCAAAGTCTCGCGGTACCTTCATCAAAGCTGAAACCTATTTACAGCATTTGAATCCAGAATATTTACGTTATTACTTTGCTTCCAAACTGTCTGATAAGGTTGAAGATTCTGACTTAAATCTTGATGATTTCGTACAGAAAGTGAACTCAGATTTGGTCGGTAAAGTAGTCAATATTGCCAGTCGTTGTGCAAAATTCATTAACACCAAATTTGACAATACCTTATCAAAGACCTGTACAGAGACTGCTTTAATTCAAGGCTTTATCGATGCTGGTGATTCAATTGCCAAAGCTTATGAAGCACGTGAATTTTCTACTGCCATTCGTGAAATCATGGCACTTGCTGATCGTGCAAATCAGTATATTGATGAGAAAAAACCTTGGGCTTTGGCAAAAATCGAAGGTGAAGAACAACAAGTTCATGATGTCTGTTCAGTGGGTATTAACCTGTTCCGCCAATTAGCTGTTTATCTCGCACCTGTTTTGCCAACGCTTGCCCAACAAGTCCAAGATTTCTTAAAACTGGATCGTTTTGATTTTGCTTCACGTCAAAATATCTTAACAGCACATGAAATTTCACAATTCCAACCATTGATGCAACGTGTAGACCCTAAAGCGGTAGCTGCTATGGTTGATGCATCTAAAGACTCTTTGACTTCTGCGGCTGAACCAGCAAAAGTTGAAAAGAAAAAAGAGAAGAAAGTTGAGAAAAAGCCTGAACCTAAAGTGGGTGAAGCTGAAATTATTGGTATTGAAGACTTTATCAAAGTTGATCTCCGTGTCGCAGAAGTTGTAGACGCTGCCCATGTTGAAGGATCAGATAAATTACTCCAACTGACCTTAAATGTTGGCGAAGCAGAACCACGTAATGTATTCAGTGGAATCCGTGAATTCTATGCACCAGAAGATTTAAAAGGGAAATTGGTCGTGATGGTTGCTAACCTCGCTCCACGTAAAATGCGCTTTGGTATTTCCAATGGAATGGTGCTTGCTGCTGGAAATGGTGAAGGTGTTTGGGTCATTTCACCTGAATCTGGTGCAAAAGCTGGTGACAAAGTCTCATAATTAGCAATCCAATGATTTTTGAAAGGCTTCTTCGGAAGCCTTTTTTATGTTATGTTCAAGAATAAAATCAAGATAAAGCTCATAATATGGCAATTACAAAAACCAGCCTTTCACAAAAAGCTAAATGGCAAAGTTCAGCATTTGTCATTTGGGGACCATTTATTGGAACTTTGATTATTGCAATCACATTTCATAGCCATATTATGTTCGGTGATCCAATACGATTTTTAAAAGGTCTCATTACGCCCTCGATCATATTTCCAATGATTGGAGGACTATTCTTAATTACACCGTTTGGTTATTTACTTGGCATTATTCCTGCAATAATCATTCAATTATTATTCCAACATTTCTTTGCCAGAAAGCTCGCTCAAATCCCCTTAATGCGATGCATAATCTATGGCGCAATGTTAGGATTAATGCTTTCACCCTTTATCCTTATTCTTTCCATACTCACTCCATCACCTATATTCACATTTAGTTATCTGCAATTTATTCTCATCCTTCCCACAACCTTAATTTGTACTATTATTGAATGGAAAAGAATCCAAAAAAAAGGCAAATCAACTGAAGCACTCACACCAACACTTTTGAGAATCATAAAAAATTCGCTTACAAAAGCAGAATTTTTTTCATCAATAAAAAGCTCAGCGACAGATCAATCCATGCTACAAAATAATTCATTAAATTAATATTGAACATACCCAATGAAAAATATTGTCCAATCTTTGTCAGTACTCTGCGTTTGTTTATTTCCACTTGCATCAAAGGCAGATGTTCAAAAAACTTTACCGATTATTGAGCAACAGCCGCAAGTTTCTGGTTTTTACCAACACCAAGTTGGTGATACACAAATTACAGCCTTACTAGATGGCACAAATTTTATGTCGCCTACACTCTTTAAAGATATTTCATCAGACAAAGTTCAAGAAATTTTAAAAAAGTACCACGCTGATCAAGCAAAAGGTGTACAAACCTCAGTCAATGCTTTTCTGGTTAATACTGGAAAGTCTTTAGTTTTAGTTGATAGTGGTACTGCGGATTGTTTTGGTACTCACTTAGGCTCTGTACTGAAAAATCTGAAAGCTTCAGGCTATCAACCAGAACAAGTTAATACCATTTTACTCACGCATTTACATCCTGATCATTCCTGTGGTGTCAGTAAAAATGGTATCGCTAATTTCCCCAATGCCACCATTTATGTCTCAGAAAGAGAAGCGAGTTATTGGCTAAATCCAAAACAAGCTGAAAAAATAGCGCAAAATAAGCGCCAAAATTATGTTGCTACTGTAGAGAAAATTAAAGCTGCTCTTGCACCTTATCAAGCGAAACAGCAATTTAAAACCTTTAAACTCGGTGACAAAATCAATGGCTTTGAAGTGATCAACACTGCTGGTCATACACCAGGCCATTTCAGCTATAAACTCAAAACTACAGATGAAGATGTTATCTTTATTGGTGATATTGTGCATTCTCACACTGTTCAATTTGATAGACCAGAAACAGCGATCGAATATGATATTGATCCTAAAATGGCTGTACAAACACGTTTAAAACAATTTACAGACTATGCTAAAAATGGACAAACTATAGCAGCACCTCACTTACCTTTTCCAGGCATTGGTCATATCTACTCAGCAGATGGGAAAAGCTATCAATGGATTCCAATCCACTTTAAAGACTGACTTATTTTTGCTTTAACGGCAATTGATATAAGCTCTACCACAAGGTAGTGCTTTTATTTCTCTTCTTAATTTTTTCTCATTTCTATCTTTTCTTTACACATAAAAAAACACCCTCAACTTAGTTGAGGGTGTTTTAGAATTAAAAGCTGGCGATGACTTACTCTCACATGGGTAACCCCACACTACCATCAGCGCTAAGAGGTTTCACTTCTGAGTTCGGGAAGGGATCAGGTGGTTCACTCTTGCTATTGTCGCCAGCAAACTGTTATGGACTTTTTCGGGTCTTATGGGTATGCCTTACTTTGTTCCAAATGAGTTTAACAGAAGAACATTTGAGTTGGTTATTTTAACTAGCTTTACAACTAAATCAAGTTTCTTTGATCTTTTATGAATCAAATGATGCTTCATATACAACTGCTTGGGTGTTGTATAGTCAAGCCTCACGAGCAATTAGTATTGGTCAGCTTCATGCGTCACCGCACTTCCACATCCAACCTATCAACGTCGTAGTCTTCAACGGCTCTTTAGAGGACATAAAGTCCTAGGGAAATCTTATCTTGAGGTAGGCTTCCCGCTTAGATGCTTTCAGCGGTTATCCCTTCCGAACATAGCTACCCGGCGATGCGACTGGCGTCACAACCGGTACACCAGAGGTTCGTCCACTCTGGTCCTCTCGTACTAGGAGCAGATCCTCTCAAATTTCCAACGCCCACGGTAGATAGGGACCGAACTGTCTCACGACGTTCTAAACCCAGCTCGCGTACCTCTTTAAATGGCGAACAGCCATACCCTTGGGACCTGCTTCAGCCCCAGGATGAGATGAGCCGACATCGAGGTGCCAAACACCGCCGTCGATATGAACTCTTGGGCGGTATCAGCCTGTTATCCCCAGAGTACCTTTTATCCGTTGAGCGATGGCCCTTCCATACAGAACCACCGGATCACTAAGACCTACTTTCGTACCTGCTCGACTTGTGGGTCTCGCAGTTAAGCGCGCTTTTGCCTTTATACTCTACGCGTGATTTCCGACCACGCTGAGCGCACCTTCGTACTCCTCCGTTACTCTTTAGGAGGAGACCGCCCCAGTCAAACTACCCACCAGACATGGTCCTCGTCCCGGATAACGGGACAGAGTTAGAACCTCAATATTACCAGGGTGGTATTTCAAGGATGGCTCCATAGCAACTGGCGTCGCTACTTCTAAGCCTCCCACCTATCCTACACAAGTAAGATCAAAGTTCAATGTCAAGCTGCAGTAAAGGTTCACGGGGTCTTTCCGTCTAGCCGCGGGTACACCGCATCTTCACGGCGATTTCGATTTCACTGAGCCTCTGCTGGAGACAGCGCCCCCATCATTATGCCATTCGTGCAGGTCGGAACTTACCCGACAAGGAATTTCGCTACCTTAGGACCGTTATAGTTACGGCCGCCGTTTACTGGGGCTTCGATCAAGAGCTTCGCTTACGCTAACCCCATCAATTAACCTTCCAGCACCGGGCAGGCATCACACCCTATACGTCCACTTTCGTGTTTGCAGAGTGCTATGTTTTTAATAAACAGTTGCAGGGGCCTGGTTTCTGTGGCTGCCAATAGCTCAAGGAGCAAGTCCTATCACCGTCAGCAGCGTACCTTCTCCCGAAGTTACGGTACCATTTTGCCTAGTTCCTTCAGCAGAGTTCTCTCAAGCGCTTTGGTCTACTCGACCTGACCACCTGTGTCGGTTTCGGGTACGATTCCTGTGTAACTGAAGCTTAGAGACTTTTCCTGGAAGCATAGTATCAGCCACTTCACGAGTAAACTCGCTTGCTATCAGTTCTCAGCATAGAGCACCCCGGATTTGCCTAAGATGCATGCCTACAACCTTTCACCTGGACAACCAACGCCAGGCTGACTTAACTTTCTCCGTCCTCTCATCGCATTACACAGAAGTATTGGAATATTAACCAATTTCCCATCGACTACGCCTCTCGGCCTCGCCTTAGGGGTCGACTCACCCAGCCCCGATTAACGTTGGACTGGAACCCTTGGTCTTTCAGCGAACGGGTTTTTCACCCGTTTTGTCGTTACTCACGTCAGCATTCGCACTTCTGATACCTCCAGCATGCTTCTCAACACACCTTCATCGGCTTACAGAACGCTCCCCTACCACGTATACAATGTATACATCCGCAGCTTCGGCATATAGTTTTAGCCCCGTTACATCTTCCGCGCAGGCCGACTCGACTAGTGAGCTATTACGCTTTCTTTAAAGGGTGGCTGCTTCTAAGCCAACCTCCTA
Organism: Acinetobacter sp. Tol 5; assembly: GCF_019702905.1. Classification (NCBI taxonomy): domain Bacteria; kingdom Pseudomonadati; phylum Pseudomonadota; class Gammaproteobacteria; order Moraxellales; family Moraxellaceae; genus Acinetobacter; species Acinetobacter sp. Tol 5. The sequence goes on from NZ_AP024708.1 coordinate 3,950,190, forward strand.
GCTGTCTATGCCTTCCCACATCGTTTCCCACTTAACTATAATTTTGGGGCCTTAGCTGGCGGTCTGGATTGTTTTCCTCTTGACTACGGACGTTAGCACCCGCAGTCTGTCTCCCGGATAGTACTCATAGGTATTCGGAGTTTGCATCGGTTTGGTAAGTCGGGATGACCCCCTAGCCGAAACAGTGCTCTACCCCCTATGGTATTCGTCCGAGGCGCTACCTAAATAGCTTTCGGGGAGAACCAGCTATCACCGAGTTTGATTAGCCTTTCACCCCTATCCACAAGTCATCCCCTGGCTTTTCAACGACAGTGGGTTCGGTCCTCCAGTTAGTGTTACCCAACCTTCAACCTGCTCATGGATAGATCACCCGGTTTCGGGTCTATACCCAGCAACTAAACGCCCTATTAAGACTCGATTTCTCTACGGCTCCCCTATACGGTTAACCTTGCTACTGAATATAAGTCGCTGACCCATTATACAAAAGGTACGCAGTCACCAAACAAGTTGGCTCCCACTGCTTGTATGCATGCGGTTTCAGGATCTATTTCACTCCCCTCACAGGGGTTCTTTTCGCCTTTCCCTCACGGTACTGGTTCACTATCGGTCAGTCAGGAGTATTTAGCCTTGGAGGATGGTCCCCCCATATTCAGACAAGGTTTCACGTGCCTCGCCCTACTCGTCATCATTATATGTGCACTTTCGTGTACGGGACTATCACCCTCTACGGTAGCACTTCCCAGAGCTTTCCGCTAATACACATATAACTTAATGGGCTGATCCCCGTTCGCTCGCCGCTACTGAGGGAATCTCAATTGATTTCTTTTCCTAAGGGTACTGAGATGTTTCACTTCCCCTCGTTCGCCTCGCATGACTATGTATTCATCATGCGATACCTACCTTATGGTAAGTGGGTTTCCCCATTCAGAAATCTCCGGATCACAGGATATTTGCCGCCTCCCCGAAGCTTATCGCAGGCTATTACGTCTTTCTTCGCCTCTGACTGCCAAGGCATCCACCACATGCACTTAATTACTTGACTATACAACCCCAAACAGTCGTTAATCCCTACAAGGAGGATCAACAATGTGGATTTAACCACTTCTATTTGTTGCTTGTGAACTTAATCACTGTACAGCTTCAATTTAATTCATATACCAAAACGCTTGATTCAGTTTTATCGCTAGTTCTCATTTCACTCCACATTAACAATTGCTTGTTAAGCTTCATAAAACGAGTTAAACAATTATTTCAACTCAAATATATTCTGTTAATGATTCTCTACCGCCTCGTCAGCAAGTAGTTCACTGTGATAAATCACAGAAGTTAATAAACTCTATAAACTTCAGTTCATTAATTTCTATAATCAATTTCATCTTTCAAATGGATGCCTGCGCGAAGCACAGCTTCTTGCTTAAATTTTCGGACAAAGCGTTGCTTTGTTTTCCCTCAAATTTGGTGGAGACTAGGAGAGTCGAACTCCTGACCTCCTGCGTGCAAAGCAGGCGCTCTACCAACTAAGCTAAGTCCCCAGCTTAAGATCTTAATATATCTGCTCTTCTGTGTTCAGTAGACTTGGTGGGTCTGACAAGACTTGAACTTGTGACCCCACGCTTATCAAGCGTGTGCTCTAACCAACTGAGCTACAGACCCTCAGATACATCAATGAAGAACAACTTGTTGTGGATTCTTACCAATCGTCAATCTTTCGTTAAGGAGGTGATCCAGCCGCAGGTTCCCCTACGGCTACCTTGTTACGACTTCACCCCAGTCATCGGCCACACCGTGGTAAGCGTCCTCCTTACGGTTAGACTACCTACTTCTGGTGCAACAAACTCCCATGGTGTGACGGGCGGTGTGTACAAGGCCCGGGAACGTATTCACCGCGGCATTCTGATCCGCGATTACTAGCGATTCCGACTTCATGGAGTCGAGTTGCAGACTCCAATCCGGACTACGATCGGCTTTTTGAGATTAGCATCCTATCGCTAGGTAGCAACCCTTTGTACCGACCATTGTAGCACGTGTGTAGCCCTGGTCGTAAGGGCCATGATGACTTGACGTCGTCCCCGCCTTCCTCCAGTTTGTCACTGGCAGTATCCTTAAAGTTCCCATCCGAAATGCTGGCAAGTAAGGAAAAGGGTTGCGCTCGTTGCGGGACTTAACCCAACATCTCACGACACGAGCTGACGACAGCCATGCAGCACCTGTATGTAAGTTCCCGAAGGCACCAATCCATCTCTGGAAAGTTCTTACTATGTCAAGACCAGGTAAGGTTCTTCGCGTTGCATCGAATTAAACCACATGCTCCACCGCTTGTGCGGGCCCCCGTCAATTCATTTGAGTTTTAGTCTTGCGACCGTACTCCCCAGGCGGTCTACTTATCGCGTTAGCTGCGCCACTAAAGTCTCAAAGACCCCAACGGCTAGTAGACATCGTTTACGGCATGGACTACCAGGGTATCTAATCCTGTTTGCTCCCCATGCTTTCGTACCTCAGCGTCAGTATTAGGCCAGATGGCTGCCTTCGCCATCGGTATTCCTCCAGATCTCTACGCATTTCACCGCTACACCTGGAATTCTACCATCCTCTCCCATACTCTAGCTTCCCAGTATCGAATGCAATTCCCAAGTTAAGCTCGGGGATTTCACATCCGACTTAAAAAGCCGCCTACGCACGCTTTACGCCCAGTAAATCCGATTAACGCTCGCACCCTCTGTATTACCGCGGCTGCTGGCACAGAGTTAGCCGGTGCTTATTCTGCGAGTAACGTCCACTCATCTTGGGTATTAACCAAAAGAGCCTCCTCCTCGCTTAAAGTGCTTTACAACCATAAGGCCTTCTTCACACACGCGGCATGGCTGGATCAGGGTTCCCCCCATTGTCCAATATTCCCCACTGCTGCCTCCCGTAGGAGTCTGGGCCGTGTCTCAGTCCCAGTGTGGCGGATCATCCTCTCAGACCCGCTACAGATCGTCGCCTTGGTAGGCCTTTACCCCACCAACTAGCTAATCCGACTTAGGCTCATCTATTAACGCAAGGTCACAAGTGATCCCCTGCTTTCCCCCGTAGGGCGTATGCGGTATTAGCATCCCTTTCGAGATGTTGTCCCCCATTAATAGGCAGATTCCTAAGTATTACTCACCCGTCCGCCGCTAGGTCAGTTACCGAAGCAACTTCCCCCGCTCGACTTGCATGTGTTAAGCCTGCCGCCAGCGTTCAATCTGAGCCATGATCAAACTCTTCAGTTAAAATCATTAGTGACTTAAGGTCACAATTCTGGCTCATCAATGTACTGACAAATTCTCTCAAATAAACTTCGAGTAATTTAAACCAATCAATCAATGATAATATTTCGATCAATCAATCAGTAAAAATCCACACAAGTTGTTCTTCATATTCTCTTAATGATCTTCTTCATGCTTCGTCAGCATCAAGCTAGGTCGGCTATATTACTCTCTATCTCTAGAAAGTCAACTGGGATTTCAAATTATTTTTTAAACTTCCTTTCTAAAACTCAACTTAATCAATTCAACCAAGTCATTGTTTTATCAGAAGTTTTAATCTTCATCACCGCCGATGGATGTGCATTCTACAGCATTCCTAACCTAACACAACCCCCTTTTTTAATTATTTCATTTGTTTGTACAAATATTATCCATTAATCAAATTTATTCACACTTTTTAATCAAATTTGCTTTAATACATATGCAACAACTACTGTTAGAATACGAAAGTGTCTTTAATAATATTATCGACCATTTTTACTATAAGCATATTTCAAGGAATTCTATGCGTCCTTATCACGTACTTTGGGCTTGTTTACTCAGCATTGGTCTGACGAGCCATGTATTTGCTCAAGAAGAATTATCTACCCAAGAAAATTCTGACAATGCTGTTGACTCTGTTTCAGCTGATAAGTTGTCTCAAGAGAATTCTTCTGATCCAGCAATGTCTAAGCACCCAAGAATTGAAGCACTTAAAGAGCTCAAAAACATTACAAAAAATGATTTAAAAGTAAATGCAAATGCTGCTCAACCAGATGCTGTAAAAGATCCCCTACAACCGTTAAACCGCGAAATTTATGCATTTAACGATATGATTGACCGTAATGTCGCTCGACCAGTCGCCATTCAATATAAGCAAAAAGTTCCTGAAGATGTACGCTCTTCATATAGTCTGTTTCGTAAAAATTTAAGCGAGCCGTGGAATGCGGTTAATCAGCTTGCTCAAGGTCGTTTTAAGCGTGCAGCTAAATCATTGGGTCGTTTTACACTGAATACTGTTACTTCTTTAGGTCTAGCAGATCCTGCAACTCGTTTAGGTTTATCGACTGAAGAAGAAAGTCTAGGCATTACACTTGGCTATTATGGTGTACCGAGTGGTCCTTATCTCATGTTACCTGTCTTAGGACCAAGTACACTTCGCCACTCTGTGGATTACGTTGCTGAAAGCTATGCAAACCCGATTAGCTATCCAATGGATGATAACAATCAAACAGGTTTAATTTGGGGAAATCGTGTTTTAGGCGGGATCAATACACGCTCAAAACTATTAGATGTGGAAAATGTATTGCAAGGTGATCGCTATTCAGCAATCCGTGATATTTATTTACAGCGCCTTGCTTTCCAAATCGCAGAGAAAAAAGGCGGTGGTGCAGAAGCTGTTTCTTTTGTTGATGATGACGATGATGATACTGATGATTCATCTGATACAGGCACAAACAAATAATCACAATATTTTGTTAAACTTATTTGCTAGTAATCTCTTTAGTTTTACTAGCAATGTGGTGTTATCTATAGTAAATCTAGTGGGTATCGCTTTTTATATTGATTAAGGATCATTCATTTCTTCTATGTATTTCATTCAACCCAGTCGCCAGATTTCAAGTTTAGAGCACGTATTAAATACGCTTCCAAGCTTGCAGATGATTACCATTGAAGAGATTCATCTTTATGATCCAACCAGAATCGCGATTGCAGATGTACATGATTTTTTAGAATATCAATGGGCACTGCCAACGATTGTCATTGCACAAGAGAATGAAGGTGCTGAGCTTTCCCTAGCATGGGAACTTGGTGCGCTTGCTGGTTGGATATGGACCAAGCTTCCTAGCAACCTTGAAGGTTCGCTCTTTAAGATAGATGCCCAATATAAACGAAACCAAGATAGTCGCGATCTACCCTCTGCTGCAGAATTACAAAAAAAACTCCTCCCCAATCCAATAGACCTGCAAAACTATAAAGTTGAAACCCTTTTTCAGCCTTCAGCTTACTTGTCTGGTGACTGGTATGATTACTGGAAAATCAGTGATAAAGAAATCATGTTCTATTTGGCGGATGTCTCCGGTCATGGCGTAACCAGCTCTTTGTTGACTTCATGGATGGCAGCTTTTCACGGGCGTTCAAAAACACCAAGAGAGTTAATTAAGAAACTGAATGGAATGCTTGTACAAGAGAATATTGAAAAACACATCACTATGCTGGCAGGAATTCTCAACATTGAGACACATACATTAAAGTGGTCAAGTGCGGGGCACTATCCTCCCCCTATTATTTTTGAACCCAATCAAGCTCCTCGTGTTTTAAATACCAGTAGCTTTCCTTTAGGACTTACAGAAGACTTAGAGGTTGAAGAATTTGAATGTACTTTAAATAAGCATGCGCGGTTCATTATTTGTTCTGATGGTGCACTTGAACCTTTTTCTGGTGGTTTGAATGAACAATTCGCTCAATTGGTCTATCATTTGCAAAATCAATCATTCCGCGCGCCAGATCACGTCGCAGATGACATTGCCATCCTCAGTCTTCGCAGAATGAATTAACATTATAATCAAATACATATAACTAATTAGACTATTAACTGATATGCAAACGCTTGAGTATAGACTTGCGCTATGTGATAATTTTCCTATCCTTCTCTGCAAATGGCATTTATATGTCAACAGGTCATGTTGAATATGCAAGCTTGAATGGAACGCATATTTTCAAACTTATTGGTGAAGTGCGAGCCCAATCTTGTATTAGTTTAGACAAACTTTTGGCAAGGATTGAACAACAGAAAAACGTCATTGGCGCAATTGTTGATTTAACCCAAACCACATTTATTGATAGTACTGTTCTTGGAATACTTGCGAAACTTGGTTTAAAGTTAAAACAAGTACACCACATCCAAGCAGTCATGCTATCCACAAATCCAGACATTACCACTCTAGCCAATAGCATGGGCTTAGGGCAGGTGTTTGTCATTTTAAATTATTGTGGTGACCCTAAAGTATGTACTAATGCTTTGATTGACGACAATGTGAATCACAGCACCATGTTGTGTACCGTTCTCGATGCACACAAAACGTTAATGAAGCTCAACGAAAACAATCAAAATATGTTCGAGCCATTAGTGAAACAACTTGAAAAGCAGCAAGATACTATGGAATGTGTATCTTCAGATCAGCAAAACGCTTAATCTTTTCAAAATTGTTATGATTAGGGATAGCACATGACTTTACTTTCTGTTGTTCAAATGAATTCTCAAAATGACATTGAAGCTAACTTCAGTGTGATTGAGTCATTGGTGCAACAAAGTAAAGCTGATGGTGCATCTTTGATTGTTTTCCCAGAAAACTTTGTCTGTTTCGCGGCTGGAAAACAACGAGAAACTGCGACACGCTTTGAAGATATTCAAAAGCGTTTAGAGCATTTAGCACATCGTTATCAAATATGGATAGTTGCCGGTACATTACCGTGCCCGTTCCGTCCAGATGGCTCTATCATTGAAGATGGTCGTGTACGTACAGTAAGCTTATGTATTAGCCCTGAACGTACTGAGGCGCGTTATGACAAAATTCACTTGTTTGATGTGCAAGTGGGCGATGCTGTTGGTGGCTATCAAGAATCAAAATTCTTTGAACCAGGCAATGATGTTGTGGTTGCAAAAACACCTTTTGGCAATATCGGCTTGATGGTGTGCTATGACCTACGCTTTCCTGAACTTGCACTGATACTTCGCTCCGAAGGTGCAAATCTTTTAACAGCGCCTGCTGCATTTACTTATACCACAGGTCAAATGCATTGGCAGTTATTACTGCAAGCTCGTGCGATGGACAGTCAATGTCAAGTTTTAGGTGCTGCTCAACAAGGTTGGCACGGTGAGAAACGCCAAACTTGGGGCCATGCTGGGGCAACCAATAGCCGAGGTCAAATTTTGGCAATGTCAAATCAGGAAGGCGCTCAACTGCTGACTGTACCTTTTGATTTAGCTGAACAAGATGCTGTTCGTGCATCAATGCCACTGATACAACATCGCCGATTGATTACTCTCTAATATTTTCCCAAATGACTTTATTTTATGAATATGACAAACAGCGTTATACTCAGTATGAGTCATATCTTTTGAGACAAGCATGCAACAAGACTATTCACATTTAAATCTTGATCATCAAGTTTGCTTTCTTGTTTATTCTACGAACTTGGCACTCAATCAACTGTACCGAAAAATACTTGCACCATTGGGCTTAACTTACCCACAATACTTAGTCATGCTCGTGCTTTGGGAAAAAGATGGTGTAACTGTCTCTGAAATAGGTGAAAAGCTGTTTTTAGAATCCTCTACGCTAACCCCTTTGCTTAAAAAATTACAAAGTCATGGTTTACTTAATAGGGAACGTTCGACCCTTGATGAACGTCAAGTGATCATTAGCCTAACTGAAGAAGGACAGCAATTAAAATTAAAAGCCGTTGATATCCCACTTCAAATCGCTCAAGCCAGTGAATGTAATTTAGACACATTGACCGAGCTTAAAGAGCTCCTTTCAACTTTACGCGACAACATTTCAAAATAATTTTTTATTAAATTTTACACAAACACTACTTGTTTAAATATTTATATCGTATACGATATATTTGAACACAATCAAAGGAAGCATCCAATGTCTTTAGAAAAAGTGGTTTATACAGCACATGCAAAAGCAACAGGTGGTCGTGATGGTCGTGCAACATCATCAGATGGAATTTTAGATGTTAAACTCGCTGTTCCAAAAGAAATGGGCGGTGCTGGTGGTGGAACCAATCCAGAACAACTTTTTGCAGCAGGTTATTCAGCTTGTTTTTTAGGTGCGATGAAATTTGTTGCGAATCGTGATCATTTAAAAATTACCCCAGATGTATATATCGAAGGTGATGTCGGTATTGGTCCTATTCCTACTGGCTTTGGTATTCAAGTGACGTTAAACATTCATTTAGAAGGTTTAGAGCAAGAAGAAGCACAGAAATTAGTCGATGCTGCTCATATTGTTTGCCCATATTCAAATGCGACTCGTGGCAATATTGATGTGACATTGAATGTGATTGTTTAATGTTATGCCCCCTACTTAATTAAAAGTGGAATTTTTTTTTTTTAAGTAGGGGCGCACTGTTTTATTTCTCGTTGAACTTTATGAACGAGATAGAATTAATTGCTACTCCAGCCACACACTCAGTAAAGCGAAAAAAAATTCCAATTATACAACCAAGTCAACTCTAACTATTCAGCTGCCTCATTGGTCACACGTAATACTTCTTCCATGGTCGTTTTACCCGCCAATACTTTACGTAAACCATCATCACGAATTGAACCCGCATCTCTACGTGCATATTCTTCAAGTTCGTACTCAGCTGCATTGCCATGAATTAAACGACGCATTTGCTCATCAATCGGTACAATTTCATAAATTGCAGTACGTCCTGTAAAACCCGTATGTGAACAATAATCACAACCGTTTGGCACAGGTAGTTTCAGATCCGATTCTAAACTCACAGGTTTAAATACATCTTTTTCAAAATCATCTGCTTCACGCCATGTATGGCAATGAGAACATAAAGTCCGTACCAAGCGTTGTGCAATCACACCAATTAATGAACTGGATAATAAGAAGGGTTCAATTCCCATATCTTTCAAACGTGTTACCGCACCAATTGCAGTGTTGGTATGGAGTGTAGATAAAACCAAATGACCTGTTAAAGAGGCTTGAACTGCAATTTCTGCGGTTTCTAAGTCACGAATTTCCCCCACCATCACAACATCAGGATCTTGGCGAAGCATCGCTTTCAGCGCACGCGCAAAAGTCATATCCACTTTGGTGTTAACTTGGGTTTGTCCAATACCTTCAAGTTGATATTCGATTGGATCTTCAGCGGTCAGAATATTTTTTGAACCATCATTTAAGTCAGAAAGTGCGGCATATAAAGTTGTTGTTTTACCAGAACCTGTTGGTCCCGTAACCAAAATAATGCCGTGTGGACGGTGAACCAATTGAGTCAAGCGATCATAGTCGTTTTTCATCAGTCCCAAATGCGTCATGTTTAAACGTCCAGCCTGCTTATCCAGCAAACGCATCACCACACGCTCACCATGAGATGATGGCAGTGTGGATACACGAACATCCACCTCACGCCCAGCAAGACGTAAAGAAATACGACCATCTTGCGGAATACGCTTCTCAGCAATGTCCAGTTTTGCCATCACCTTGATACGTGATACCAACAACGGTGCAAGCTCTCGACGTGGTTGTACAATCTCACGCAACTGACCATCAACACGTAATCGCACAGATAATTTCTTTTCAAATGCTTCAATATGAATATCAGATGCGCCCACACGAATGGCTTCTGACAATAAGGCATTGATGAGTCGGACAATAGGTGCATCATCCTCCTGATCCATCAAATCTTCCATTTCAGGGACTTGATCGGCAAGGCTTAATAAGTCGGGATGATCTTCCAAGCCAGCTGCGACTTGTTGTGACTCACCTGTTTCACCTGCATAGCTTGAACTGAGCATTTGATTAAATTCAGTTTCATTGCATAATTGATGTTGTGCAACGCGACCAAGATAACGACGTGCTTCCTGAATCGCAATTTGTGCGGTATCCTGACGACGAACAATAAAAACTTGATCACCTTCATAACGCAACAGCACTCCATGCCGTTTTGCAAAACTATATGGTATTTGTAATTGTTTAAGAACTTGCATTACAACTTATATTAATCATTTAAATTGCTTTGAGTGTACTCTATGCACATGACAGCGTGAAGTCTGTTTGTTAAAGATTTGATGATGATTTTATGAATAGGATGAACACTTTTGTCTAAAAAGAAAGACCATCTTGAACCAGAACTCCCTGACTTAAAATGGTGGGGAGAACAAAATTTTGAATTGAACCAATCCAAAGCATGGCAATTTGGTTCAATGATGATGCGCATTACACGTGGTTTACAAGAATGGCGTTTAGAATACTATCGCCCACACTTCCAGTACGACTATGAACAGCAATGGCATAAAATTCATGATGTGAATTTTGGTTTTCCTGAACCCGTGCATGTTGAGCGCTACATGTTTAGAGAAACCCACAAAACATTTCAGCTAATGCCCCGATTGGCTGACCGTTCTGTAGTTATTCGTCCTGTCGATCCTATTTATATTCCAGCAGGACAACGTGGTACGCTTTATATCAGTACCCCCTTATGGATTTCAGGCTTTGTTCAGGCACAGAAAGAGCCACTATTTGATATTCCTGTGATTTTGCCTAAGGATACATGGTTTGGCCCAGATCACCGTACAGGTGAAATGTGTTATGCGACCTCAGTCGATGGTCGTACAGAATTGAATTTATTGCGCCCCCGTGCTTTTCGTGCTGTTACCCCGATTGATTTTCACAATGTCAGCAGTCATCAATTACGCTTTGATCGGATGAATGTGCCTGTTCCTGCATTGCCTTTATTTTATAGTGAAAGTACAGGTCGTCTATGGACCTCACAAATTAAGGTCATTTATGAAGGCAATGATCGCCCAGCTCGCGTTAGAATTGAAAATCGTACCCCACCACTGGCTGGAGAAGTGATTTATGTTCATCCACCACGTTCACCGGGTGGCGCATTATTTAACATGTTTGATTCATTTTTCTAAGGGATGAGGTAAACAATGGCTCAATCCAATATTCCCAAAGATATCGCGGACAGCTTAAAAGGCATTTTCACCAATGTAAATTTAGATCGTTTAAGTGAAATTGCCGTTGCACTGATTCTCTGCTTTGTTGGCTTTGTACTGGCGCGTGTTATTTCCAATACTTTTATTCGAACTATAGGTGCACGTTTTAATGCACATCAACGTTTGGTGTGGCGTAGAGGTATTTTTTATTTTATTTTCTTGCTGTTTGTAATTGCCAGTTTAAAAGAAGCAGGATTTAAACTCAGTGTATTTTTAGGTGCAGCAGGGATTTTGACCGTAGCACTGGGTTTCGCCTCACAAACCTCAGCATCTAACTTGATCAGTGGATTATTTTTAATCGGTGAAGGTTCTTTTGAAGTCGGTGATACAATCCAAATCACCCTCATTCGTGGGCATACGATTGAAGGTGAAGTGATTTCGATTGACCTTTTGTCTGTGAAACTTTTAACCATGGACAATGTTTATGTACGCCTACCCAATGAGCAACTGATTCGGGCACCAGTCCATAATCTATCAAAATTCCCGATACGACGATTGTCGATCACGGTAGCAATTAATTTTAATGAAAATATTAACAAAGTCCGTGAAGTATTGATTGAGGTCGCCAACGATTACCCATTGGTTTTGGCAGATCCTAAACCACGTGTAACTGTATCCGCGTTTGGTGAATCATCCATTGAAATTTTATTTGCACTTTGGTGTATGCAAGCCAACTATCTACAAGTTAAAGATGAAATTCATGAGCTGATCCGTAATCGTTTTGTCGAAAATCAAATTGAGATTCCTGTGCCTAAAATTGGTTTTGTGGATCGTCCAAATCCAAATGAACCACTGCAAGATGCAGACATTGATGGATATGCCAATCAACAAGATTTAAAGTTAGAGCAAAAACAAGATAAACAGCTTTAAAGCTCAATGGACAGATGAATCCTTGGTATCAAGCATTCATCTGTCCAATTACAAAACCTTCATCAATTTTTAAACAATGAGCTGATAAATTAGTCACTTCAAAACAACAAAATGGACACAAGCACAATGCAACTCAATCATTATTTAAATTTTGAAGGTCAAACAGAAGCCGCTTTTAACTTTTATAAGTCGGTTTTTGGTGGAGATTTCTCTTTTTTAAAGCGCTATTCAGAATTGCCTGATGTCCAAGTCCCTGAACAAGAGAAAAATTATATTTTGCACGTTTCTTTGCCCATTAATGACTTTACTGTATTGATGGGCTCGGATACAACTGAACAGTTCTGTGCACCAAATAGTGCTCCATTCAGCAAAGGAACTAATCATTATATTTCGATTAATTTAGAAGCACATGAAGCGGATGAAGCTCAACGATTATTTACAGCACTCTCTGCCAATGGTCAGATTGAAATGGCTTTGGATAAAACGTTTTGGGGTGCTCTATATGGCGCTTTCACAGATCAGTTTGGTATTCGATGGATGGTAAACTGCCAACTCAATGAAGTTTAGGGGCTGTGGACATTTCATAAATGGCTTGCGTTGTAAGTTAAAATTGAGCAGGCATGAGGAGTATACTCCGCAAGGAAATGAAGAGAATAGCGAGACTATTTTTAAGTTTCATAACGTAGCCTGAGATAATTTTAACCACAACCCTGAGCAAGAACAAAGCACTGCTTTGTTTGCAGCGCAAGGCGCAGCAGGGACTAGCGTGTTTTTTGTCGCTTCGTCGTTACGAACTACACATTTAGAATGACTAAATTTCGTATTTCGCGCCTAGAATCGCCTAAAAAACACACCTAGTCGCAAACATAGACGAATTGCCCACAGCCCCTAATCATCTCATTAAAATATAGCCTATTGATTCGACATGATATAGGCTATAGTTCACTCAAGAAAACGACATCATTTATAACAAATATGATCACAGGGCTTACCCATACACTTCTGATTATTCTCATCACGATTGCAATTTCTATCATTGCTTGGCAACAACGCCATGTCATGAATCGTTTGATTTTCAATATTTCAGCAATTAAGCATGGTCAATATGATCGCTTTTTAACACATGGTTTCATCCACAATGATGGTATGCATTTATTCTTTAATATGTTTACCTTGTATTTCTTTGGACGAAATATTGAATGGTTTTTCCGTGGTTATTTAAGTGGTATGGGCTTTGTCTTATTTTATTGTAGCGCCATCATTATTGCTGCTATTCCAAGCTATTTGCATCATCGGAATTTAAACTCTTATCGAAGTTTAGGCGCCTCAGGTGCTGTCAATGCAGTACTGTTTAGTTCGATCTTATTTAATCCTTGGGGCATGATCTATATCTATATTTTACCTGTTCCCGCAATTATTTTTGGAACAATATATTTGTGCTATAGCATGTATGCGATTCGTTCTGGGCATTCACCACTGATTGACCATCGTGCTCATATTACTGGTGCAATCTATGGTTTCTTATTCCCATTACTTTTAGAACCTTCTCTGGGCACAGCATTTTTTTATAAGTTTATTAATTCACCACTTTTTTAAATTTTGCATTCACCCACTGATGTCTAAGCTATGGTTAAGCTTTAGACATCAATATTGGAAAATTGCGCAATAATTGTGAGACCAACAGTAATAAAAGCAATCCCGACCCAGCCAGCAAAATCAATATTTTGACCTAAAAATGTCTTGGCTAATAACGCAGTGGCAATCACCCCAAGCCCAGACCATAAAACATATAGAATTCCAGCTTGCATAAATTTCAACGCATAAGCCGCACATGCAAAAGAAATGATATACAAAACTAGAGCGATGCCTTGATCAAATTTATTGACCAAACCATTGCCTTTAGCAGAATAAAATGTGGATAGAACATCAGTCGCAATTGCGATTAACAACCAAAATACCCCAGGATTAATTTTTGCAAGTAAGAAAGACATTGTCGTTTTAGTTCAAATCATCATCGGCAAATTTTATCTTGAGTAAACCTCAACAACCAGTAGAATCTTTGAATAAATAAAAAGGTGAATCCCTCGATTCACCTTTTTTGGTTTGAATTTTAAAAACTATGCTTGATCCAACCTAAATGATGTCATGGTCAAAGAACCTGCTACGGCTTGATCATTAAAAATACTCAGCTGATCATTTTCTTCCTGTAAACCTAAAGCATATAACATTGGATAATAGTGATCGGGTGTTGGAATCGACAATAAAAATTCAGGACCCTGCTTTTGCCAATCAATCAATGCTTGATGATTATGACTTAACAAAAAATTCTTCATTTTTGCATCTGCTTCTAAAGCCCAATCATAACCAAAGTGACCATCAAATTTGTCAAAAGCAACTTTTCTAAGGTTATGGACCAAATTACCACTCGCAACAATCAAAACACCTTTACGGCGCAATTGAGCTAATTCTTTTGCCAAATCATAATGATATTGTGCATCCTGACTGTAGTCGATACTCAACTGTACGACGGGAATATTGGCTTGTGGAAATACATGACATAACACCGCCCATGTTCCATGATCCAAGCCCCACGTATGATCATGATGAACTTCAACACGATGAATCGCAGCAGTTGTTTCTTCAATCAGTGCCTTATTTCCAGAAGCAGGATATTGCATATCAAATAGTGCCTGAGGAAAGCCACCAAAATCATGAATCGTTTTTGGTTGTTGCATGGCAGTAACTGCTGTAACACCCTGTGTAAGCCAATGTGCAGAAATACATAAAATTGCTGTCGGTTGTGTCTCCATTTCAGCACCAATACGATTCCACGAACGTGTAAAATCATTGGTTTGAATGGCATTCATTGGAGAACCATGCCCAAGAAACAATACAGGCATGACTTCAGTATTCGGTAAAGTTGCATTCCAACCTTTGAGTAACGATAAATCACCTGTTGTTTGATTGAGCATTTTATTCACCATAATAAATCTTTATTTCATTATGTGATCTTTCAATTCGGTAAAACAGCGACTTTTACAGCATACAACATTGCAAAAATGCAACGATCAATTTAAATTCCTGATTTAACTTTGAACATAGTTTTAGTCGGCATGAAAGCATTCATGTTTAATAATTCGACCAATCATCCAGAAAAAAGCCGAACATATGTTCGGCTTTCTAATTCAAAATCAATGCTTAAAATAATCAAGCGCCGGTTTGATAATGCGCTTTCGGTACTGCTGTAGAGGCTTGATAAGGGTGAGTAAAATCACCTAAACCAGCAGCAGCTTCTTGAATATCTTTACCTTCTTTAATTACAAAGGTATCAAAACCTGAACGCTTCATATAATTCAAAACGTCTTTAAATACATCACCAGTTGCACGAAGCTCACCTTGGTAACCTTGGCGACGCAATAATGCTGCAAAGGAATAACCACGACCATCATTAAACCCTGCAAAATCAATAAAGATTGCATCTAACTGATCAAGCGGAAACTGGTTAGTTTCTGGCGAAGCATCCACAGTGATCAATAGCGCTTTTTTACCTGTTACATTGGCAAGCTGATCCAACTGTTCAACAGTCAACAATACATCACCTTGAGGTAACACACCATCCTCACCAATAATTTGATAAGTATTGTCTGCAATAGAGCCATCTTTAGAGAGGACTTGAAGTGCGGTATTAAGCATATGCACGCTCCTTAAATGGTTTAATGCCGACACGGCGGTAAGTTTCAATAAATGCTTCACCTTCATTACGAAGATCAAGGTAAGTATTTAAAATTTCATCAATAATATCAGGTACAGCTTCCGCAGCAAATGATGGTCCTAAAATGTCACCAATTGAAGCATCGTGGTCTGCGTTTCCGCCCAAAGTAATTTGATAGAATTCCGCACCTTTTTTATCTACACCTAAAATACCGATATTACCGACATGGTGGTGACCACAAGCATTCATACAACCTGAAATATTCAAGTCAATATGACCTAAATTATAAACTGTATCTAAATCATCAAAACGGCGTGTAATCGCTTCAGAAATTGGAATTGATTTCGCATTCGCCAAAGAACAGAAGTCACCACCCGGACAGCAAATAATATCGGTAATAAAGCCAATATGTGCACGAGCCAAATTGTTCTTTTCAAGAACTTGCCACAATTCAAATAAATCTTTTTGCGGAACATCCACCAATGAAATATTTTGTTCGTGCGTAGTACGCAACTCGCCAAAAGTATATTTGTCTGCAAGATCTGCAATCAAATTCATTTCTTCAACAGTCATATCACCCGGTGCAATACCTGCACGTTTGAGTGAAATGGTGACAATACGATAACCAGCCACTTTATGTGCATTGGTATTGATATTGAACCAATGCTTGAATTTTGGATATTCAGCAAATAAGGCACTAAAGTCTTCATCCGCATAATCTTGATAATCAAACGGCATGAATTCTTGATCTAATTTTTCTAAGATCTCGGGTTGTACTTTCAATGTTTTGATGGTTTCTGCAAACTCAGCTTCCACTTTTTCAGCAAACACTTCAGGTGTTAATGCTTTCACCAAAATTTTAATACGTGCTTTGTATTTATTGTCACGGCGTCCATGTAAGTTATATACACGAAGTACTGCTTCCAAATATGCAATTAAATCTTCACGTGGTAACCATTCACGAATCATCGAACCAATGATCGGCGTACGTCCTAAACCGCCACCAACTTTGATTTTATAACCCAATTCACCCGCTTCATTGCGAGTTAAATACACACCGATATCATGGAATGAAGTTGCAGCACGATCAATTTCTTCAAGTGCAGACACTGCAATTTTGAATTTACGTGGTAAGAATGCAAATTCAGGATGGAATGTCGACCATTGACGAATCAATTCACAAGTTGGGCGTGGGTCGGCAATTTCTCCAGCCACAACGCCAGCATATTGATCTGTAGTTGTATTACGAATACAGTTTCCTGAGGTTTGAATGGCATGCATTTGAACAGAAGCAAGACCTTCAAGCATATCAGGAACGTTTTCCAGTGCAGGCCAGTTAAACTGAATATTCTGACGTGTTGAAACATGCGCATAGCCACGGTCGTATTCTTTAGCAAGTTCAGCAACTTTGCGCAATTGTTTAGAATTCATTAAACCGTAAGGTACAGCGATACGTAGCATTGGCGCATAACGCTGCACGTATAAACCATTTTGTAAGCGTAAAGGACGATACTCATCTTCAGTGAGTTTTCCAGCTAAATAACGTTCCGTTTGATCACGGAATTGTGCAACACGTTCGTTGATCAGTTGCTGATCAAAATCAGTATATAAATACATGGCGTACAGCTAGTAGTTTCATTATAACGATGGACAATATAACGAGTATTGATCTATCAAAGAAATGCTTTTTTTCCATATTTTATAGCGGTTTTATTGATAAGCATCCTCCAGGGATTGAATTGGCAAGACTTCGCTTAATATCCTCAGCGTTATAATGCATTTGATGTTTTTCTTCATTACTTATCTTTATTTAAGATAATAAAAAAAGAGCATAGATGCTATGCCCTTTTTAACTGATTGAAGACTTATTAAAAGAGGATTAACCATGAAGCAATTTAAATACTTGAGTTAAACACATGATCATCTCTTGGATTCACTCGTAGATAAAGATTTAAAGAGCTAATTTAGGATTGGTCATCCGAGCTTTGCTGTTCAGTATCATTTTCCAGTTTATTTTCAGCAATTTTTGCAGCTTCATATCCTGCAAATGCACCTGCCGCTTTTTCTAAAAATCCAGCATCAGGATCTAATTTATCAACACCTTGCTCAGCAATTACAGCACCTGCAATTTTACCCAATTCATCTAATAATCCGCTCATTGCATACACTCCACAGTGTTTTGTTTGAGTTCTCATTGTATTCAGTCTCATGTTCAACATTGCGGAGACTATGTTGTATAAGCAACAGGCTTATGCGTAAGTACTGCAAAGAATTATATTGTTTATTGCTAATTAAGCCACTGTTAATCTTCTAAGGCTGAAATACTGCGCCATTTCGATGAATCAAATCGCGTTTATTGTTAAATCGTCAAGTAGGTATTTTCCCACGTACTTTCACAGAATTGACTTAAATCTGTTTTCGTATCTACTTCAATCAATTCAACATAGCGACCATGTACATGATCAATGGCAATACAATCATCGATATCTAAAACTCGATCTGTGTGCTGCTTTTGCCAATGGTTGGCAAAATGCTGTTTGCCCTTGCTTTTTGCTTCACTGGCATCTTGGGCGACAACAAGAACATAACGATGCAACTCGCCAAACTCATTTACATCGTAGCCACCTAGGTTAATTAACCACAACTTAGCGTCTAATAGATTCGGTTGAGCATCACTAAAACGGATCTGATATGTCTTATTTTCAAACTCAATGACTTGTAGCTTTTGCCAAGCATCAATATGCAAACCTTGTTGTTCACCAAACCACGCATTTTTTAATTGAGGATAAATTTCTTCAAGTGTGTCTCCAACAGCCAAAACGACATCATGGACTTCCGTATTGGCACGTGCATGGCGACCACCCAACATAACGATAAATAAACTAGACATATGCAACAACTAAATAACTAAGTGAATGTTTGAATAAGTTTTAATAGTAAAATCCCACCCACAGATAATACCGCATTATTGAGAAAATGAATGAGCAACACATGCCATATATTTCTTGTGCATAAGTAGATCAAGTTTAAAAATAATCCTGCACTCATAAAGCTGATTGTTGCGACTAGGTTCCCATCAAAATTATGAAAATGAATCAAACCAAATAAAATCGAATTCAGCATGATCAAAATCATGCGCCATAACCACGGCTGAATAAATAGTTTTTGTAATAAGGTATAGCGGAATACGATATCTTCTAAAAGTGCAGTAAATAAAGGTCCAAAGCTGATGAGTAGCAAACTCAGAAAAGCAATTTGTTCAGGATCAATAAATGGTCTTTGTTCGTGACTTTCATACAAAGGAAGAAATTGACGTGTGAGTGAGATAATCACTTGTAAGCATATTGCGCCCACCACAACCAATATACTTGAATGCCAAAAAGCCTGTTGATATTTTTTCCAATGCCTAAACAACATATCCTTATATAAGCAGCACACTAAAATAAACAGTACGCCTCTTAAAATAGTATCGCCCAAACTGACAGCTATCGAGATTCCAAATATTTTTTCTAAAATAAGACCATTTATAACAATCAATGGGAGAATAGAAACGGCAAAAGTGTCTTTCCATCCCCAGATAATTTTTTCAGGGAAGTTTTCAGCCCGAATTTTTTGTAAAAAATGCATAACCAACATGATCTTTTATTTTTAGTAGATTTTGCGCAAAAGAGCGCAAATTCCAAATACTGTGTATAGGGTGCTTACCATCAAGATATAAAAAAGCCCCTTATAAAAGAGGCTTTCCAAATAAAAATGATGAATTACATTTCCACCATTTCCACACCATCAATACGCGCCACAGTCATTAAATCTTTATCACCACGACCTGATACAGTTGCGATAATAATTTGATCTTTTGACATCGTTGGTGCCAGCTTAGTGACATAAGCCATCGCATGTGAACTTTCCAATGCAGGAATAATTCCTTCAATATGGGTCAAATCACGGAAACCTTGTAAAGCTTCTGTATCGTTAATTGGCACATAATTTACACGATGCATATCTTTCAAGAAACTATGTTCAGGTCCTACACCTGGATAGTCCAAACCAGCTGAAATTGAATGTGTTTCAATAATTTGACCTTGTTCATCGGACATTAAGTAAGTTCGGTTACCATGTAGAACGCCAACGTGACCTGCATTAAGTGGTGCTGAATGTTTACCTGTTTCTACACCTAGACCTGCAGCTTCAACGCCATACATTTTCACATCTGGATCATTTAAGAATGGGTAGAACAAGCCCATCGCATTTGAACCACCACCCACACATGCAACCAAGGCATCAGGTAAACGACCTGCCTGCTGTTGAATTTGTTGACGTGCTTCACGACCTATAATCGACTGAAAATCACGTACCAATTGTGGATACGGATGCGGACCTGCAACTGTACCAATGACATAATAAGTTGAGTCAACATTGGTGACCCAATCTCGCATTGCTTCGTTCATGGCATCTTTTAATGTTTTAGAGCCACTTTCTACAGGAACAACAGTTGCTCCGAGCAAACGCATACGATAGACATTCATCGCCTGACGTTTAACATCTTCAGCACCCATAAAGACAACGCATTCGAGACCTAAACGTGCTGCGATGGTTGCTGTTGCAACACCATGTTGCCCCGCACCTGTTTCTGCAATAATACGTTTCTTTCCAGAAAGCTTCGCCAATAATGCCTGACCGATGGTATTGTTGACCTTGTGCGAGCCTGTATGATTCAAGTCTTCACGTTTAAGATAAATCTGCGCACCACCCAACTCTTTCGACCATCGTTCAGCATAATACAAAGGACTAGGGCGTCCTACATAATAAGCGAGATCACGGTCGAATTCTGCCAAAAACTGAGCATCATCTTTCATACGGAAATAGAGCTTCTCTAAATCCTCTAAAGCTGCCATTAAAGTTTCTGACACAAAACGTCCGCCATGGATACCAAAATGCCCGTTTTGATCTGGGAATTGGGTATAGTCAATCACACTATTTTGTTGATTACTTTGCTGATCCACGTTGGACTCCTTGCATAAATCGTTCTACGAGTTGTTGGTCTTTAATACCTTTTGCGGACTCTACGCCTCCGCTCACATCGACTGCATAGGCTTGAGTCGTTTGTATGGCGTTTTCAACATTTTCAGGCTTTAAACCACCTGCCAAAATCAAAGGAATATCAAGTTTAGGGAATTGCGACCAATCAAAACTGTGCCCTGTTCCCCCTTTCAATTCAGGATGCCATGCATCTAAAAGCATAGCACTCGCGCCTGCCTGTTGGTATGGTCGAATTGTCGTAATAATTGCTGAATTGTCTGCGTCAGGTTTGATCTGAATTGCTTTATACCAACGACGCTTATTATATTGGGCAATCTGTTGGCATTGTTGTGCAGTTTCATCCCCATGAAATTGAATAATATCTAAAGGGACAGATGCTAAGACTAGTGCAATATCTTCTGCACTAGCATTCACAAACAAGCCCACAATACTGATATAGGGTGGAATGAGTTGCGCGAGTTGTTGTGCTTGTTCAATTGTCACGTAACGTGGGCTGGGTTCATAAAACACAAAA
This sequence comes from Acinetobacter sp. Tol 5, assembly GCF_019702905.1. Lineage (NCBI taxonomy): Bacteria > Pseudomonadati > Pseudomonadota > Gammaproteobacteria > Moraxellales > Moraxellaceae > Acinetobacter > Acinetobacter sp. Tol 5. Next base: position 3,971,345 of record NZ_AP024708.1, read on the forward strand.
CCAATCGCATCCACACCTGCATTTACGGCAGCATGAATATCCTGTGGTCGTGTAATTCCACAAATTTTGGCACGGGTACGCATAGTTTTGAACTCGAATTTGTTTAGATCAAACTGATTTTTTCAATATTTTGGACAAATCATTGTAAAGCAAATTCCTTCACTTGCGTTAAAGTTATATAGGATTATCTGTTTTACATTGTTTATACACTTAACAAACTTTATACTGCACACAAATGCAACAAGTCTAGCTTTAGGCTTTGGGAAGTTGGTGAAAATCCAACACTGCCCCCGCAACGGTAAAATGAAAATATTATTCTTTATAAGTCTCATGGCTTACACCACTGCAATGTTTTGTGGGAAGGTGGAATAATCTGAATTGTTTTAGATTCTATATTTAAGTCCGGATACCAGCTTGTTGTGCCCTTTAACTCAATCATTCACGGGGAGTGGATGTATGGAGCATATCATGTCTGTTATTTTTAAACCTACTGCACTTGTAGGTGCTGTCGCTATTGCGATGGGGCTATCTTCTACTGTATTTGCTGAAACGTCGTCAAATTCAGAAGCGAATTCTAAGCTGAATACAATTGTTGTCACTGCTACACGCTCAGAAGAAAAGATTGAAAATGTACCTGCCCGTATTTCAATTATAGAACCACAGATACTTGAACAATCTCCAATTGCAGAACTACCGCATTTACTCATGAGTGATGCTTCTATTGATATGATGCAATATGGTGGTTATGGTCAAGCTGCGTCTATCTTTACACGTGGTACAAATTCGACTCATACATTAGTACTGCGTGATGGTGTTCGTTTAAATACAGGTTCTGCCGGTTCTGCTTCATTGGCTTTTATTGATACAACAGATATTAAACAAATTGAAGTATTAAAAGGACCAGCATCAGTTTTATATGGAACTGATGCAATTGGTGGTGTTGTACAACTGATTTCAAAAACGCCTGAAAAAACTGGTGCTTTCATCACTGGTGAAATAGGCGAACAAAATACTTATAAATCTGTGGTTGGTGCAGATCTGGCTGAAAACGGCTTTTATGCACAAATTCGTGGGCAACGTTTAGAATCTGATGGCACTCAAGTTACAGATTTTAAAAATACCAATGTAAAAACAGGCTCATATGATCAAAAAGGCTTAAGTGCAAAATTTGGTGTTGAAAAAGAACAGTATGCTGCTTCAGTCGACTATTCACAAAACCAAGGTACAGCAACTTATATTGATGGTATTAATGATGCGAATTGGAATTTAATTGGTTTAAAAAATCTCTCTCAAGATTTTAAAAATGAAATCATCAACATTAAAGGTCGTGTGAACGTTAATGATAGTGTATCTGTTAATGCGCGTTTGTCTCAATTTAAAGATGATTTAGAGCAAAATGAATCACATGATGCTATCTATAACACAACCAAAGAAGCTGAACTTTATAGTAAGTGGCAATTTACACCAAGTCAGAATATTTTAGCTGGCGTAGCCACTAAAAATATAAAATCTGATGTCCTTTCAGGTAGTGGTGCTTACGGAGTTGATTATAATAAAAATGTTGACAGTACTGGCTATTTTGTACAGCATCAATATCAATCAAATAAATTACACACTCAATTAGGTTTACGTGTAGAAGATCACGAAACATTTGGCACACATACAGTTGGGCAAGCAGCAGCTCGCTACCAAATTTTACCTGCAACAAGTATTTATACCAATATTGGTACAGCATTTCGTGCTCCAACGAACAATGATCTCTATGCACTCAGTTGGGGTGGAAACCCTAATTTGAAACCTGAAGAAAGTGTATCCTATGAGATTGGTTTAGATCAAAAAATTACCGATCAATTAAGTTTAGGACTATCTGCATATCGTAATGAAGTTGATGATTTGATCACTTATGTTACAGATCCAGTTACATATGAAGGCAGATTATACAATGTCAAAAAAGCAACTTTTACGGGTGGTGAATTCAATCTAGATTGGGCAAATGATGAATTATTTACTCATCTTTCTTATGCTTATGTACAACCAAAAGACAAAGAGACAGATCAAGATTTGAGTCGTCGTTCGCGTCAAAGTCTAACACTAACAGCTGGTTTACAAAACGAGGTGTATGGGATAAGTACATCGCTTTCTGCTAAATCTAGACCTAAAAACAGTACAATTTCAGGCTATGCTACTGTCGATGTAAATGCCTTTTGGAATGTGAATCCCAATATAAAACTATTTACAAACATCCAAAATATTGGCGACGTCCAATACAAAACCACTTCATATAGTAATGGTTATTACTATATCAACGGTGGTCGTCTTGCATCAGCAGGGGTAACTTTCCGTTACTAAAAGCTAGACTCAAAAAAATATCTAAAACAGCGCAGTTTATGGATAATGTTTTGACCGACATTATCCTTTTTTATTCTTTAGCTTTTCATTTTATCTAGGACAAAATCATGGGACATCGCTTAAGTAAAATTTACACCCGTACAGGTGATTCGGGAACCACTGGATTAGGAGATGGCTCTCGTGTACCTAAAGATGACTTACGTATTACCGCTTTAGGTGATGTGGATGAACTCAATTCGATCGTAGGTGTATTACGTTCACAAATCTCAATCAGTGATATTACGGATAAAGCCCATTGGGACAAATCGCTCAGTTTAGTTCAACACTGGCTGTTTGATTTGGGGGGTGAAGTCTGTATTCCCAACTACAACTTGCTGCAACCTGTTTGTGTGGAATTTCTTGAAAATGAAATTGATAAAATGAATGAAGATTTGCCGATGCTAAAAGAGTTTATTCTCCCTTCAGGCACCTTGGCATGTAGTTATGCTCATCAAGCACGTGCAGTATGTCGTCGTGCTGAACGTAGCCTCATGACTGTACACAGTCGTGATCAAAATATTCAAGCCACAGCCTTACAATTACTCAATCGTTTGTCCGATTGGCTCTTTGTTGCCTCACGTACATTACAACGTGCAGAAGGTGGTAGTGAAGTACTTTGGCAAAAGAACATCAACGATACAATTTAACTATCTTTGACCATTCATCTATGATTTTTTGACAGTATGATCATGTTTAGTCCTACTGAAAGAATAGGACTAAACACAAATTTCCAGTTAAAGATTAAAGTTTCATCATCAGTCAAAATAATCTAATGGTTAGGCTTCTATGATGAGATCGATGATCTGAATATCGAGTTTATTCTATGAGAATTATCGGACATCGTGGTGCACGTGGCGAAGCACCTGAAAACACCTTGGGTGGCTTTCAATATATTCATGACTTAGGTATCCGTGCGGTTGAGTTTGATGTGCGACAATTAAAAGATGATGAACTCATTATCATGCATGACGATAATTTCTTAAGAACCACAGGAATTGATCAACCACTTTACCCTTTAGACAGCGCACAACTCGCATCGTTTAACCAAGCCAATATCTGGATGGATTGGGAAAAACAAATGACACCGACTTTGAGGCAAAGTTTAAATATCATGCATGATTTTGAACATATTGAAGTTGAAGTAAAGGCTGTTGAAACCGTACAAGATGCTGAAAAGCTCACTGTTGAATTACAGAAACAGCTCAAAGATTTTAAACATACGGCGGTCATTACCAGTTTTGACTTAAAAATACACCACGCTTTACAGCAACAAAAATCAGAATTTAAACGTGGTTTACTCATTGAAGAGGACATTCAGGAACAAGCCATTGAACAGGCATTAGAACTGGGTTGTTGCCAAATTGGCTGGATGAATCAGTTGGCAAGCGATGCAATAGTTCAAGCGACTCAAGCAGCAGGTTTGAATATCAGCGTTTGGACAGTGAATGATATTCAACGTGCTCAACATTTACGTGATTTAGGCATCCAAGGGTTAATTACTGATTTTCCAAAACTGATGCAAAATGGATTAAGTCAATTGCAATAATTTAAAATAACCTGAGTTCGATAAAAATCCTTGATAAAAGATGATACAGCCAAACCGCCTGATTATTCATACAAGTGATTTGGATGATTCATTTATTTTGTACTTTTGATTCATAGATGGTCTTGCTATCGTGAAGCGACATGGATGTCGCCATGTTGAGCGGGGGTATGAGGATGTACCCCTCGCTCAACGAAAGATTTTTGTCACTTTTCATCTCTGAAAAGTGAGGCATCGCCGACGCAAAACAATTTAAACTTTAGCACTAAAGTGTGGCAGTGCAAGCTTTAGATCATCAAACAATCTATTGATCGCTTTCATTTTATTGATCAAGATAAATGAAACGCTATTGATGATTGCGCTTGCGGAGCTCCGCTCCTCATCCTAAAATTTGATGAAAACGCAGCAAGCCCCCATAAAGATTTATTATTTTTCAATGAGTTGAAGATTTAATTACATCGAACTCAGGTTAAAATAAATTGAGTCGCATAAAATCGGATTTTCTTTACAGTGTTGGAAGTGATTTAACTCAAAACTTTTGTGCATTCAATCACGACCAAGTATGAAGTTGTGGCACTTATTCTGGGTAAAATTTTTTACGCACTTTTGACAATCAAGTACGACTTTTTAATCATTCATTTTTTTCGATCAAATCGCTAAAATCTGTGTTTTATTCTGTTACTGTTTTATACAATACAGATGTACACTAATACTAGTGAACATCTGTTCGCTCATGATACTATTCGTGAAAGTATAGCCTAGAAAAATGCTGAAGCTATGCGTTTAACTTTACCTAATGAAGGTTCTTAGGAGTGCTGTTGGAGATGAATGCTCCCCTACCCAAAGCCCCAATAAATTGGATCGGTGTTTTTGCTCTGGTATTTTTACCACTTGTGGCATTAATTGCGATTCCATTGTATGCCTACCATCATGATTTTAGTATGGCAGCTTGGATTAGTTTATTCGTTTTACTCGGTCTCAGTAGTTTAGGCATTACTGCGGGTTATCATCGCTTGTGGGCACACCGTGCTTATGAAGCGACTCTACCTCTTAAAATTATTCTGATGATTATGGGAACATTTGCTGTTCAAAACAGTATTTTGTTCTGGGCTTCAGGTCACCGTACTCATCACCGTCATGTCGATGATGTTGATCAAGATCCATATTCAATTAACAATGGCTTTTGGTATGCACACATTGGCTGGATGTTACGTAACTATCCTGCTGCTGAATCAAACTATAAAAATGCACCAGATTTGTTAAATGATAAAGTGGTGATGTTCCAAGACAAATATTACATTCCATTGGTCATTGCAGTTCACGCAGCTATTCTCCTTCCATTGGGTTGGGCTGTAGGTGACATGTGGGGCGTATTGCTCTTAGGTGGTTTACTCCGCTTAATCATCAGCCACCATGTAACCTTCTTTATTAACTCTTTATGTCATATGTGGGGCAAACGTCCTTATACAGATGAAAATACTGCACGTGATAACTTCCTGCTTGCCATTGCGACATGGGGTGAGGGTTATCATAACTACCACCATATTTTCCAATACGATTATCGTAATGGCGTGAAATGGTGGCAATATGACCCGACGAAATGGTTGATTTGGTCATGCTCTAAAATTGGTTTAGCAAAAAATCTTCGTCGTATTCCGAGCTTTAATATTAAAAAAGCAGAATTAGCAATGAAGTTTAAATATGCTGAACAGGACTTAGCAATTTACGGTCACAATGTAAATGCTGACATTTTAGCAATGAAACAAAAAGTCTCTCAAGAATATGAAGCTTTCACCCATACATTAAACGATTGGGCAGCTTTAAAAGAGCAAGAGTTACAAGCTAAAAAAGCCTCGGTTGCGGAAAAAATTCACCAAATGGATGTCAAACTTAAAGTTGATTTTCAGTTGGTTGAGCAAAAATTGGCTTTCCACCGTGAGCGTTTAGAAACATTGATGCGCGGTATTAAAAAGAACGTTGTTTCTTAATCTATCGATCATCAAATCAGTAAAAATCCACATAAATAGAAAAGCTCCAACTGGAGCTTTTCTTTTGCCTAATTTTTATAACCATCTAAATCTAAACCGAGCAACTGACATGCAGATCAATAATATCCCTTTTGGCATCACCAACTGGACAGAGATTCCGACCACCCGTCACCAAGGTGAACAAGGTTTTGCACTTTGGCGAACTCAACAATTTGATCAAATTCGTGTTCGAATGGTCGAGTACTCAGCAGGATATTTAGCAGATCACTGGTGCTTGAAAGGTCATATCCTTTTTTGTTTAGAGGGTGAGTTATATACAGAACTTGAAGATGGACGTACATTTACTTTAACCGCTGGTATGAGTTATCAAGTTGCAGATCAAGCGGAAGCACATCGTTCTTCAACCACATCAGGCGCAAAGTTATTTATTGTCGACTAAATTAGTCAACATTCTCCCACAGCATTAAAATTTTGCTATATTGATCAAGTCATGATTTATCCAGTGCGATCAACTGTTATGTACTTCAATCCTCGTTATCCCACGTTGAATTCAAAACTATACCATGAGCAAATGCCCAACCCGCTCAAAGGTGCAAAAGCAGGACATTTTAATCTTGCACTCGCTGATGAATTACAATGGTCGGATGAAGAAAAAGCACAGTGGGTGGAGATTTGCAGTGGACAAAAAACATTCCCAGAATTCCATCCTTTAGCGATGGTCTATGCAGGACATCAGTTTGGTCAATGGGCTGGACAATTGGGGGATGGGCGAGGTTTGTTGATTGCACAAATTCTCAATCGTCATCATCAAACCATTGATCTGCATTTAAAAGGCGCAGGCTCTACGCCCTACTCTCGCATGGGCGATGGACGAGCTGTACTTCGCTCAGTCATTCGTGAGTATTTGGCAGGTCATGCCTTAAATTCGCTTGGTGTCCCATCAAGTAATGCGGTAGGTTTTACCTCATCAACTCAAGGTGTTCAGCGAGAGAAGCTTGAACTTGGTGCAATGATGTTACGTACATCAGATTGTCACATTCGTTTAGGGCATTTTGAATGGATCAACCAATACCAACCTGACCTATTGCCAGAATTCACCCAAAAATGTATCGAATGGCATTATCCTGAGTGTTTGGAGCTTCAGCAAGCTGGCACTGAAAATCATATCTTGGCTTTTGCACGCAAAGTGATTCAAAATACAGCCATCATGATTGCCAAGTGGCAACTAGTTGGCTTTGCGCATGGGGTGATGAATACTGATAATTTAAATATTACAGGTTCAACTCTCGATTTTGGTCCTTATGGTTTTATGGAACGATTCCGTCCAAACTGGATCAATAACCACAGTGATTACAATGGACGTTACACTTATCAAAACCAACCCAGTATCGCACATTGGAACTTATGGAATTGGTTAAATCATTTAATTCCACTTGCTCAACCTGAAACAAAAGAAAAATTTAAACAGGATTTGGTCGAATGCTTAGAAGATTTTGAACCTACCTTTCTTAAGCACTATACAGATGGGCTATGTCAAAAACTTGGACTTCCAAACTTTCACAAAGACAGCTTTGACTGCGGTATGAGCTTTTTAAAAATTTTACAAAGCGAACAGCTTGACTATACCGATAGCTTTATACGTTTACAAAATAAGCAGTATGAAGCCATTCAAGATGATTGCCTAGATCGCCGTCAATTTGAATTATTTTTGACTCAATATGAAAGTATTCGTGAACATCAAGATTTAGATGCATTGGATGCTAATATGAAACTTGCCAATCCAGTTTATATCTTAAGAAATCATATGGCTCAAAAAGCCATTGAACTAGCTGAGCGTGATGATTTTTCTGAAGTTGATCGTTTATTTAAGTTACTCAGCCAACCTTTTACACGTCAAACTGATTTAGAAACCGCTGCAGATTTGGCTCCTTTAGCAAGTGATTTACCTGAAGTTATGGTGAGTTGCTCATCTTAGATATGTTTAGAGTGTCATACTTACCCACAATTTCTGTGGATAACCATGTGTTTATCCACAGGATAAATCCACAATCACAATTCAACTACAGCTTCCCAGTTTAACTTGGGTAAAATTTGGACAATACATTGCTTTACAACATCCGTAATTTAAAATGAATAAAAAATATCTCTTTTCAATTTTTGCTATTTTCATTGTGATGATCGCTGGTGGATGGTTCTATCAAAAATATAATCAATTTATTCCAACAGCAAATGCTGCCATACATGTCAAAAATTTATCACAGCAAGACATCACCCTTATTCGTCAAAACACTCCGATTACAGAGGTTAAAGTTTATAAGTCTGCTCGCATTGTCCAATTGATGCACCATGATCAAAAAATTCAAAGCTATCCAATGCGCTTAGGTTTTACCCCCCAAGGTCATAAAGTACAAGAAGGTGATGGAAAAACACCTGAGGGACAATATATTTTAGATTGGCGCAATCCGAATAGTGCCTTTTATAAATCTCTGCATGTGTCTTATCCAAACCAGCAAGATCTCGCACAAGCCAAACAGCTGGGTGTTTCCGCGGGTGGTGATATTATGATTCACGGTTCTGCAACCACTTCACAAATCGAGAAAATGCCGAGTTTAATGAACTATTTACCTCGAAATGACTGGACATGGGGCTGTATTGCCGTTAGAAATGTTGATATGGATGAAATCTGGAAACTGGTGGATGATGGAACCATGATTCGCATTTACCCATAATTGAATTAAAAAGAGAACATAATGACTAGTGAAGAAATCCGAACTTTAGCATTTAAGATTGCGTCACATTTGCCTAAATCCGAACTTGACTATCCTTTTGGTGAGGATGTTCCTGTTTTTAAAGTGATGGGAAAAATGTTTATGTTAGGCTCTGAACTGCATGGCAAAAAACTGATTAATTTAAAAGTTGAACCTGATCATAGCGAAATGTTGAGAGATCTCTACCCCTCGATTCAGGTGGGCTACCATATGAATAAACGTCATTGGATTTCAGTCTATGAAGGCGAACAGATCAGTGCTGATCTGATTCAAGACTTGGTTGAAGGCTCTTATGAGCTTGTGAGCAAGAGCCTGACCAAAGCCCAAAAGCAGGTATTGGCGGTTTATCAACACATTAAATAATTAGCGGGCTTTGGATCGCACATTAGATCAACAGAGCTAACCTCTATCTATTCACGATTCAGTCAAAATTAGAATGTATCAATAAATATAAAGTTATATGTTTATTTTTCAAACATAACTTTTTACATTTATAAACATTTACCCACAATATCTGTGGATAAACCTGTGTTTATCCACAACGATGAACTTAAAATGTCGAAAACTTAATCTTCTGGATATTCAAAACGATAGCCTACACCATAAACAGCTTGTACCCATTCATGACGATTTCCAGTTTCCGCTGCTTCAGATATTTTACGACGTAAGTTCTTGATATGACTATCAATAACACGGTCGGCAACATCAAAACTATCTGGGTTAATATGGTCTAAAAGTTGCGCTCTAGAATAGACTTGCCCCAAATGTTCGAGGAAAAGCTCTAAAAGACGAAACTCAGTTGGTGTTAAATTCAACGATTTTTGTTGATACCAGATGCGTTGTTGTGCTTTATCAATCCGGAATAAATCATTGGCTTCAGGTTCAGCTTTACGTTCTAAACGACGTAACACAGCTTGTACACGTGCAACCAATTCCTTAGGGCTAAATGGCTTACAAACGTAGTCATCAGCACCCATATTTAAGCCCAACACACGGTCAATTTCTTCAGTACGTGCTGTGACCATAATGATCGGCAGATCGGTTTGTTCACGAACTTTACGACAGATCGTGAGACCATCCATACGAGGAACCATCAAGTCCAAAACCATGAGGCTTGGCTTACGTTGTTGAAAGCTTTCATAGGCTTCTTGACCATCATGAAACATACTGACTTCAAAGCCTGCCGCTTCTAGATAATCCCGCACCAATTGCGCAAGTTCAACTTCATCTTCTACCAGCATGATATGTTTCATGTTGTGCTATTCCTTTTAAACTTTCGTATGTTTTGAAAATGTCAATTTGCAACGCAAACCGCCTAAAGGTGAATGATCAAAAGTTAATTGTCCACCCAGTGCTTGCGCAATTTTACCAGATAAAGCCAAGCCTAATCCTGTGCCACCTGTACTACGCGTACGTGAATCATCAACACGATAGAATCGCTCTCCTAAACGTGCAATCTGTTCATCACTCAAACCAAGCGGGCTGTCATCCACAATCACACTCCAAGATTCAGCGTCATGTTCAGTATGTACCTGAACTTCACCACCCGCTTCAGTATAACGAATACTATTCCCCAGTAAGTTGACCATAATTTGCTTAAAACGATCTATATCTAATTGTAATTTCGCCCCCTCACCTGTTGCTGAGACATTGAGATTGGCTTGTTCAAACTTTGGTTTAAAATTATCAATCTCTTGCAAAACCACAGACCACGGATCAACTTCTGCAAAATAACATTTTAATTGCTGTGCTTCTGCCTGTGCTAAATCAGCCAAATCTTGAGTGAGTTTTTTCAAACTCGTCACCTGACGCAACATCGCAGCAAAATGTTCAGGTGTAGGTTTACGAATACCATCCTGCATGGCTTCAATTTGTGCTTGTAATACAGCCAATGGTGTTTTTAATTCGTGTGAAGTATCTGCAACCCATTGTCGACGAGAGGTTTCATGCTGATCTAGAATCACTGCCAATTGATTTAATTCTGTAGATAAATCACCAAGCTCATCATTTCGTTTAATTGCAACTTGATGCTGGAAATTACCTTTGGTGAGTTCACGCGTGCCATTAAGTAAGCGTTGAATTGGCGTTTTAAAATAGGTCGCTAAAAGTAATGCTGCAACCAAACTCGACAAAAATGTAAAAATATAGATCAGCACCAAATAGCGTTTTTGGCTACTAAAGAAATTGATGCTCGAAGCATCATCTTCATCCAAAACAGGTTTAAGTCCTAAGTAACCTACCACTTGTTCATTGACGATAATTGGGCGATAAGAGACTTGATCATCTGAAGGCTCACCCAATACAAACTGATGTTTGGCATCATATAAAGAAAGACGTGAACTCAATCCTAAACGGTCTGGCATGGATACAAACATCTTCTTGCCATTTTTTGGACTAACCATACGCATTGGATCACGCATAGACGATTCTTTTCCTTCAGCAGGAGGGTTTTCGTGACCTCCCGCGATATGTCCTTTGTCCATCGGGGGCTTAGCTTTGCGATCAGAAGGTTTAAATAAGTTTTGATTTGAACTGAGCGGAAATTTCAAACCTTCAAAAGGTTGATAGGCTGAAGGCAAGTTTTCTTCAAGAATTTTTATTTCTTCTTTGTCTAATTGGGATTTTGGCGTAGCACCTTCGGTCTGCCCCAAAGTTGCCATCATCGTATGTTCTTTAAAATAACGTTGCTGCAAAGCAATATCGTACTGACGACGTAACCACCACCGCGATAACTTGTCGTAATCATCTGGTGCAGCATCACCTTCGATTTGTAAAATTTGCGCCTGAACTGCATTGCCCCAGTCTTGATATACACCATAAACATCTGCCAAATTCTCAATCAAATGATCAAGTTTTTGCATTTCGACATCAGCAACATATCTGGCAAAGTTTTTCTGCATGGTCCAATGCAATACACTCAAACTCACTGTCGTGATGACTAATGTCGTCAACAACACAGTGAGAAATAAACGTAAAGCGATGGGGACTCGGCGGATTTTCAAAACTGATCTCTCGTTTTTCTTCTCATTTCAACATTGTACCCAACACTTGCTTAAAATACTCTCCATTGTTTCTACATCATTATTATTTAATCTTTACTGTATCCACAAATATACAGAACATTCATTGGAGTAGTAACAATGAAAATGATCACAAAAATCACATTATTGTCAGCAAGTATTCTAAGTATGGGGGCTTTAACTGCCTGTCAATCTAATCCAGGTCCCAAAGACGGTCCAGAAGGTCGTCCAATGATGCATGGCGGACATCATAAAATGTCACCTGAGCAACGTGAAGAAATGAAAAAAATGCGTGCGCAACATAAAGAGATGCGCCAGCAAATGCAAAAAGCCTGTGACGGTAAAGCGATTGGTCAAACTGTTCAGGTCAAAGCTGGTGAACAAAGTATTGATGGAACATGTAATATTGTATTCAAAGCTGATCGTAAAGCGATGAAAGAAATGAAACATGATTTCCGTCGTGATGGAGAAGATCGTGGACGTATGATGCGTCACGATGGACCACGTATGAAAGATATGACAGAAGAACAGCGTGCTCAAATTCAGCAGGAATTTGCGCAAAAACGCGCAGAGCGTAAAGCACAATGGGATGCAATCCAAAAATCTTGTGCTGGACAGACTAATGGAAAAGCCATTCAAGTGAAAATCGGTGATAAAACTTTAGCTGGTCAATGCGTTGTGAAATTTCAACCCGATTTTAAAGCAGACCGTGCAATGCCGACCATGCCACCTAAAGTATAAAAGATATGTGGGATAAGACGGCATAACTTGTTGATTATCCCGATCATAAAACCTGAATCTCAGCACTGAGATTCAGGTTTTGTTTTATAGACAAAGCGAAAACGCCTGATTTTTCATACAAGTGATTTGATTTCAATCATTCAACAATATATTCATCACATTAATTTTATTGATCAAGAGAAATTGTTTTTACGGTATGAGCTTTTCATCAGATTGGCTATATAAATACCCCCTAATGGATTTTTCCTCGAAGCATCAGTCATATTTCATCTCTCATAAAAAAAACGATCCTTTCGGATCGTTTGTTCTATTTTAGCGATTCAATTACTTTGAATTGTCTGAAATCAATGCCACTTGTTGAGCGTAATTTAACAACTTCAGTTTTGAAGCTGCTAATTCTTCAGCAGAAGCCTGACGCGTAATATCACGGTGAATGCGTAATACATGCTGACGTAAGGAATGCCCTTCTGCCGCATTATAAGACTTACAAAACTCTTTAATTGCAGCGTCACGTTGTTCAATCATACGTTCAACCCAACGATCAAGCTGTGCGAGCTTTTTAACGCCTTGTTTTGGCGTTAAATACGATAAAATTACAGCTTCATCTTCATTACGCAAAAGCTTTCCAATGCGTTGAAATTGACGACGACGGGCTTCAAAAGATGTAATCAACTGCACATCCAATAAAGCCTCAATTAAGCGCTCTTCAACAGGTAAAGATTGAATTTGTTTTTTTGACAACTCAGCGAGTTGCTCACCTAAAGCAGCCATACGTTGTACAGCTTTTTTCTGTTCGGTTTTACTTGCACGCCCTTCTAAAGACTCAAAATCATCTTCAGTAAAACGTTGCGGACGACGTGCCACGATTATTCTGCCTCGTAAAATTTATCTGCAAAAAGTGCTTGAACTTCAGACAAAGCTTTTTCTTCATCTACACCGTCAATCACTAAACGCAAGGTTGTTCCTTTACCAGCTCCCAGCATAAGTAAAGAAAGGATATTCTTGGCATCAACCAACTTGTCACCTTTCCCAATTTGAATAGAACATTTAAATTTGGTAGTGACTTCGATGAGTTTTCCAGATGCACGCGCATGTAACCCTAATTTATTAATTACGTCAACAGTTGTGTCAATCATGACCAGTGCTTCATTTCTCTATGTAATACTTGAATGGTCCATTTCGACTCAAGAGCCTTTTTCAACCGATCCACAATATAAACCGAACGATGTTGACCGCCCGTACAGCCAATTGACACTGTAATATAGTGACGATGACCTTCCGCAAAAGCAGGCAACCACTTATTTAAAAACTGATAGATGTCTTGATACATCTCATTTGCTTGCTCGCTGGCTTCTAAAAAATTACGCACAGGTTCATCCAAACCCGAATATTTACGCAACTCTAAATCCCAATGTGGATTAGGCAAATGCCTTACATCAAAAACAAAATCTGCATCTAATGGAATACCATGTTTATATCCAAAAGATTGCAAAATTAAAATTAGTTTATCGGACTGTCCCAGTTTGGACAATAAGGTATCTTTTAAATCATGTACACTTTTGTCAGTGGTATCAATATGTACTGTTGCCCGCAGTTGAATCGGCAACAATAGATTTTTTTCTTCTTGGATACATTCATTTAAACTTTGAAAACGATTTGAAAGCGGATGAGGACGTCGAGATGCACTAAAACGTGAAATTAACTCCTGATCACGGGTCGTTAAATAAATAACATCTACACTGCCATGTTTTTGTATTTGTTGAAAAACATCATCAAAACCTTGTAAATCTTCTTTTGCACTACGAACATCTACACCTAGCGCTAATAATTCTAAATTATTTTCTCGGTCAAGTTTTTCAACAATTTCAGGAAGCAATGCCAGAGGCAAATTATCAATACAGTAATAACCCAAATCTTCCAGTACCTGCAAAGCAGAGGATTTACCTGAACCAGATTGTCCTGTCACGATAAGTATACGCTTCATGGCATAGCGATCCTAAAAGCAAAGTTTATGCAGAATATTTCACTTGTAAATTGTCAATCAGACGGGTTTTGCCTAATTTCGCTGCAACAAACAATACAACATCTTGGTCGAACTGTTCAACTTTTTGTAAGGTTGGGCTACGTGCTTCAACATAATCCACCACTAATCCTGCATCAGTCAGACTTTGACGAATCTGTTGAAGCACGTTTACAAGTGTTTTACCCGCATGTAGATCATCTGCAGCAGTTGTTAAAGAATTAAAGATAACAGGAGCTGTTTGGCGTTCCTGCTCAGATAAATATCCATTACGAGAACTTAAAGCTAAACCATCTTCAGCACGAGCAATCGGTACACCAATCACTTCAATCGGCATATTCAAATCACGAACCAACTGTTTAATCACAGCCAATTGTTGATAATCTTTTTGCCCAAAGAATGCAAAATTGGGTTGTACAATATTGAATAGCTTGGTGACCACAACAGCAACGCCATCAAAATGACCTGGACGTTGTAAACCACATAAATCATCTGAAATTTCACCAACACTAATATTGGTCAATCGTGGATATTTACCATACATTTGCTCAACAGATGGCGCAAAAACAATATCGCATCCCACTTCAGCCAATAAGTGGCTGTCATGCTCTAATGTGCGAGGATAGTTATCAAAGTCTTCATTTGGTCCGAATTGGATCGGATTGACAAAAATACTAACTACCACCACATCACACAACTTACGTGCTTCACGAACCAGATTTAAATGACCTTCATGTAAATTCCCCATCGTTGGTACAAAACCAATGATTTTACGCGCTGATCGAGCAGGATTCAGTGATGCTGATAATCCTTGAATGGTCGTTTCTGTTTTCATCTTTTACAGCTCTACTTGGAAAGTATGTTCTTTCGAAGGGAAAGATTTGTCTTGCACAGCAAGATGATATGCTTTGAATGCATCTACAATTGCTGTTTCACCTGTTTGCTCTGTCATAAAGTTGCGTACAAAACGTGCCACTTTTCCAAAAGTCAAACCCAACATATCTTGCACAACCAATACCTGACCATCTGTATCAGCACCAGCACCAATACCAATTACAGGGACATGTGGGAATAATTCAGCAATTTCTTTACCCATTTGTGCCGGAACACATTCGAGCAGTAATATTGCCGCACCAGCTTCAACCACAGCTTTACAGTCTGCAATCAATTGATCTGCAGCTTCACGTGTTTTTGCCTGAAGTTTATAACCACCGAAAACATGTACCGATTGAGGTGTTAAACCTAAGTGTACACATACCGGAATACCATTTCGTGTCAGCACTTGTACAGTTTCTGAAAGCCAAGCACCACCCTCAATTTTAACCATTTGCGCGCCTGCTTGCATGACAGTTTTAGCATTCACTAAAGCATCATTGAGCGTTGCATAACTCATAAATGGGAGGTCACATAAAATAAAGGCATGCTGATTCGCACGACGTACAGCGGCAGTATGATATGCCATATCCGCGACCGTAACAGGCAAGGTTGAATCATGCCCTTGAATGGTCATCCCTAAAGAATCGCCAATTAAAATAGTATCAATTTCGGCAACTTCCATACCTTTTGCCATACTTGCATCGTAGCAAGTCAAGCATGAAAATTTACGACCCTGAGTTTTAAATTGTCTTAAATCACTTAGACTGATCATGACGATATCCTCTATCAATGAGAGTTCTTTAGCACATCCAACAGTTCAGCCTGCCCAACCTTGATCAGCCAAAACAGTCAATGTTGAATGTTGCACAAGTTCTAGGTTTTGTAATGATTGTCCGTTTACCTTTAACTCAGTATCCAAGTCTAATAAAGGAATCACCACAAAATCACGCTGCAAAATACCAACATGTGGTACTGTGAGTCGCTCATTTATAATGTTTTTTTCAGCATAAAGCAAAAGATCTAAATCCAAAGTCCGCTCACCCCAATGGCGTAAACGCACTCGACCTGATTCATTTTCAATCCGTTGCAACTCATTTAATAAATCTAATGGCGCTAAATGGGTTAACAATTGGGCAACTGCATTGTGGTAATGCGGTTGATCTTGTGGACCCATGGGTGGGCTGTGGTAAAGCTTGGAAACCTTCACCTCACCCAATTGTTTTAACTGCTCAACAGCTTCACGCAAAATCTGTTCTGAATCACCCAAATTACTGCCTAAACCAATATAGGTTTTATTCATCATTGCGTTGGTCCAAAGATCACTTTGCTCAAATCACGTTGTACACGTCTACGCTTGGTGATCGGGTGATCCGCTGTAATTTCACCTTTGTTGACTGCTGCTCTGCTGTCATTTCTGCTTTTAAAATCATGTGATGCTGCAGATGGTGTATGGCTAGCATTGGCTTTTTGACGAGAACGGCGACTACGTGACTCTTGTTCTTTGACTAGCGGTTCAATCTCGGTTGAAACAGTTTTCACTTCTTCAACAACAGGAGATTCAGCTAACTTTTTACGGCTTTTAGCTCGTTGGCGATTATAACTACTGATTGCACGCTCTTTTTCATCACTAGACATGGTTTGGTAAGCTTCCCACCAAGCCCCCATACCGTTGGTCGTCGAATCACCAGACTTTTCTCTTAACAGTAAAAAGTCAAATCCAGCACGGAAACGCGCATGCCCTGACAGCGCTTCAATTTGTTGCGGTTTTGGATTTAACAGACGTGTCTGCATTTCCCAAACCTCACGGATAAACGTCTCCGCAAATCGAGGGATAATGGTCCGCGTCGCTTGTCGTTTTAAAACATCCAAACCTGCTTGTGCACGGGCTTCTGCCGCAACTACACCTTTAGCCTGATAAAAATCACAACGTGCTAAAAAATTGTTCCAAAGTAACACGGCATAGAAAAAAGCAGGATTGATGGTTTTGCCAATTTGAATTCGCTGGTCAGTATTTTTTGCTGCACGCTCCATAAATTGAGTAATTTCAGGGCTAATATCAGCAAATAATTGTTTCCAAATACCAAACTCGATCAACATTGGCATGACACGATGTAAATGTCCCATCGTGAATAGTTTTTGTGATTCATCGTATAAACGGTGTGGAGAAACATCACGCAAGAGCTGAGTCATCTCTTGGGTAAAAATTTTTAAAATTTTAGGATCGATACTGAAATTTAATTTTGCCGCAAAACGCAATGTACGCAACATACGTACAGGATCTTCTTCAAAACGTAGAGTCGGATCACCCAATAATCTTAAAGTTTTGGTTTTTATATCATCAATGGCATTACAAAAATCAAGCACTTCACCCTTACGTGGCTGATAATACATCGCATTGATAGAAAAATCGCGACGTGCAAAATCTTGCTCGATGGTTCCCCAGTTATTATCACGCAGAATCATGCCTTGAGCCGAAGTGATCGCTTTCTTGGGTGGGGCACGAAATGTTGCGACTTCAATCAATTCACGACCAGAATAGACATGTGCCAATTCAAAACGTCGACCGATAATTCGACAACGACGACCGAAAACTTCTTTGACTTGCGATGGCGTTGCATTGGTCACAGCATCGAAGTCTTTCGGATTTAAGCCGAGCATTAAATCACGCACACCTCCACCGACTATATAAGCCTCATAGCCAGCTTTGGTTAAAGAATCAATAACATCTAAAATGGAAGAAGGTAATTGAGCGGTGGATAATCCACACTTTGACGCACGCAAAGTTTGCAAAAGACACTGTCTCCTACGTCAGGACGTAAAAATCATAATTGTGCTAATCATATCGCTTACACAGCTAAAGGGCAATTTGATTCTCGCAATCTTGCATTGAAATTGTGATCCTTAAATGATTGATCTCAATTTTAAGCTTGCATGTTTTTTAACAATACTTTGTGTCAGATCAATGACGCTTTGATCCACGTTAGGAATTCAGTTCTACGCATCATAATCCAAGTTGGCTTCGATTTTTCTCATAAAGTGAAGGACCAATCCCTTTGACATTCTTTAGCTCTTCCACATTTTTAAACTTTCCGTACTGATTTCGATAATCAATAATGGCTTGTGCTTTCTTTGCACCAACCCCACTTAACTGCTGTAATTGCATGACATTGGCACTGTTCAAATTTATTTTTGGACTGGAAGCGGATGGAACCTGTGCTGAAGAAGCCTGTCCTTTTCTTCCCAAATGAGTTTGGGAAGGCTGGATATTGGGGCGTGAAAGATAGTAATTGTCATCTACTTTTTTTAACTGAGCATCTTGTGCTTGTTGCTCAGCTTTCCATTTTAAATAAGCCTGATCAAATTTCTGTGCATGCGACATCACGGTCATACCCAATAAAACTAAGTATAACCCACTCAAAAACACAGATTTATTTAATTTAACTATACAATTTATCACATATTTAAAACGACTCATGATGTTCCTAATGTTGTAATTTTTGCTTTGCTTCATCCCATAATTGATCCATTTCAGTCAAAGTCACTTCTTCTATTTTTTTGTTTTTAGAATTGATTTGTTCTTCAATATAAGCAAAGCGTGATTTAAATTTAAAAATGGTAGTTAAAAGTGCCATTTCGCTCGAGATATTCAGTTTACGCCCAACATTGATTAAATAAAATAAACAATCACCAAATTCTTCGATAATTTTTTCAGACTCTCCCGCTTGCACGGCTTCTTCAAACTCAGCCAACTCCTCTCTGACCTTGTCATAAGCTTGCGCAACATCGGGGAAATCGAACCCCACTTTTGCCACATTTTTTTGAATATTTTCTGCCTGAGTCAACGCTGGTCCATGTTTTACCGTATCTAATCGGGATTGAACTTTACCCTGCTTTTCCTGTTTTTTTATTTCTTGCCATAATGACGATACTTGTTCTGGGGTTAAATTTTCAAATTTTTGCTTTTGGAATACATGTGGATGACGTCTAATTAATTTCTGACAAATTGCATCAACCACGTCGTTAAAATCAAATGCACCTTGTTCACTGTACATTTGTGACTGAAAAACGACTTGGAGTAATAAATCCCCCAATTCATTTTTAATCTCATCAATATTTCCAGAACGCACAGCCTCTTCGACTTCATAAGCTTCTTCAATCGCAAATTGAGTTAGGCTTTCTGGGGTTTGTTCACGATCCCAAGGACACTCTGTACGTAACTGTTTCATGATGGCTAATAACTGTTCCATTTTATGTCCTTTAAGATCAATAACAAATGACGGTACAACGCTTGTTGTTGCGAATATTTTATGTTCAACTCTTTGCAATTAAAAAATAAAATTGAAGGATGTTGTAATGAGCCAAAGTATATTCATTAGTGGAGCAGCACAAGGCATTGGGGCTGCAATCGCACGTCTATTCTACCAACAAGGTTACCAAGTTGGTATTTATGATATCAATGAAGTACAGGCTCAGGCATTAGCAGATCAATTGGGTCATAACGCCAAAGCTGGAAAATTGGATGTTCGTGATTATGCACAATGGCAAAAAGCATTAGCTGAATTTTCTGAGTGGGCTCAAGGCTTAAATATTTTAGTCAATAATGCGGGCATTCTTTATTCAGGTGATTTTGAAAAAACAGACATTCAAGCACATCAGAGAACGATTGATATCAATGTGAATGGCGTACTCAATGGTTGCCATGCTGCATTTCCCTACCTTAAAGAAGCTAAATTTGCTCGTGTCATCAACCTTTCTTCAGCATCAGCCATCTATGGTCAGGCTGATTTAGTTTCTTATTCTGCCAGTAAATTTGCGGTACGTGGCATTACAGAAGGTTTAGATATCGAATGGCAAAAATATGGCATTCGTGTACTTGATGTCATGCCACTCTTTGTTCAGACGGCGATGGTCAAGGATATGGATGCTGGTGCGATTCAAAATATTGGTGTTAGTCTTTCTCCGCAAGATGTTGCAGAACAGGTATTTGCTCAAGTGAAAGCCAAAGGTACACTTTTCACAGCAACACATCGCCCAGTGGGATTAAAGACCAAGGTCATGTTTACACTTTCTGCGATTAGCCCTCAAATTGTGAATCGATTTGCCAATTTATTATTAAGTAAAAAGTGAATTATTTATTTTACTGAATAACAATTTCATAGCCCTAAAACAAGAGTACCTCCACCAAAAGGAATAAAATAATCTTTTAAAAAATAATAACATATTCACATTAAAAGTTTTGTGTTTTAAGGTTCATGACGGCTTTGTAATCATTTTTTTGATGAATTTGATTTATAGTTTTATTTCCAATGTATATATGGAATAAACAATGAAAAAAATATTGCTAACAATGATTATACTTATTGTACCTTCTTTCACAATGGCTGCTCTAATCAGCACGTCTGAGCTTAAAAATATGGATTGTGATGCACTTGCTGTCGAAAAAGCCAATGCAAATCGTGTATTAACCTCTTCAAATAGTAATGCAGCAACGAAAACGATTAGTAAATGGGCGAGTCTTGCAAGTAGTGCTTTAAGTTCTTTTGGTGGGGATTCTGAAGTTGCAACAAAGGCGGGAGGTTTTGCCAATAAGGTGGCAAATCAATCAGAAGCTGAACAAAAAGATGCACAACTTTTTGCAGATGCTCAAGCCAATGTTGAAAATATCTCAATTTACCAAAAATCAAAAAAATGTAATCTTTAAGTATATGAGGTATTTTAAATAAAAAAACTCGCATTTTAGCGAGTTTTTTTATGGCTTCAATGAGTGAGTCTAATCAATGCAATCCTGTTTAGTTCCCTTGAACCAAACGGCGTGCACTGATAATACCTGGTTGTTGCTCCAAACGAGCGAGCAAGCGAGACAATTGCGCCAAGCCTTTGACCTCAATCAATAATTTCATATTCGCAATACCATCTGCTTCTGAAATCGTATTGACTTGGCGAATATTGATTTGGTCAGAGAAGATCACTTGAGTCAAATCTTTGAGTAAACCACGACGATCATAGGCTTCTACAACGATTTGAACACTTTGCCCACGCGTTGGTTGCATTTCCCAATCCGCTTCGACTGCACGGTCAGGTTCTAACTTGATCATCCGCATATAATCAGGGCAAGCAACTTTATGAATACTTACACCACGATTTAAGGTGATATAACCTGCAATCGACTCACCATGAACAGGTTGGCAACATTGCGCAATGTGCAATTCAACATTATCCAAACCATCAATTAAAATACCATGTGCAGACAACGTATGGCTTGCGCGTGGATTTAATGTAGGTTTCAGTACAAGTTCTGGTTCATCCTGATCCAAATGCATATGGCGGTTGACTTGATTAATCAACGCATGAAGACTGATATCACCACTGACCAGTGAAACCAAAATATCATCACCAGATTTCACATTGAAGTGATTGCAGTAATCACTCAGATCAATACTTTTTGGATGAATCGCTAAACGTGAAAGCTCTTTATTTAACAACTCACGTCCAACTTCCAAGTTCTTACTACGATCTTGTTGTCTAAACCAATGACGAAGTTTATCTCGTGCACGAGCAGTCTTGATATAGCCCAATGAATTGACCAACCAATCACGGTTTGGCTCACGGTCTTTTTTGGTTAAAATCTCAACCTGTTCGCCCGTTTTCAAGGTATAAGTCAATGGTACATAACGTTGATTTACCCGTGCTGCATAGCACTTGTTCCCGACTTCTGTATGTACATGATAGGCAAAATCAAGCACTGTAGAGCCACGGGGTAACTCTTTAATGTCTCCATCACGGCTGAAGACATAGATCTTTTCAAAACCCTCAAAATCTTGGATTTGTTCAAAATCTTCAGTTTCATCTTCATTTGGATGTGCACTGGTTTCAGTCCGTTCCTGATAATGTTCCAATACCGCACGTAAAGAATGTAGACGATGATTAAATGAATAATCTGTCGTTTTAGAACCTTCTTTATAATTGAAATGTGAACATACCCCAAGTTCCGCTTCTTCATGCATTTCTTTGGTACGAATTTGAATTTCCAAAGATTTGTTTTCAGCAATTACCGCCGTATGCAATGAGCGATAACCATTGGCTTTCGGATTGGTAATATAGTCATCAAATTGATGTGGGATATGACGCCAAATTTGATGAACGATGCCCAAGGCGTGATAACACTCAGCAACCGATTTGACCAACACCCGTAAAGCACGAATATCATAGAGCTGATCAAAGCTTAGATTTTTACTCTTCATCTTCCGATAAATTGAGTAAATATGTTTCACCCGCCCTGATATTTCAGCTTCAATATCATGGTCAGCCAGTTCACTTTTAAGTTTTTCCACCACGAATTGAATATATTGCTCTCGTTCTAAACGCTTTTCATTCAGTAATGAGGCAATTTCTTTATAGCGTTCAGGTGCCAGATAACGGAAAGCGAGATCTTCCAACTCCCACTTTAACTGAGCAATCCCCAGACGATGCGCCAATGGAGAGTAGATGGTTAAAATCTCTCGTGCAACACGCTCTTGGCGTTCTTTAGAAGAATGTGCCAATTCACGAAGTGCAAAAGTACGTTCAGCCAATTTAATCAACACCACACGCACATCTTCTGTGACAGAAATCAGCATCTTATAAATGCCTGTCAAATGCTCACGTTGATTGTTATTAAAATGGTCTTCTAAACGTTTATTTTTTTCAATCAGTTCAGACAGTTTACCCATTGCCAAAGTGCCTTTGACAAGATTGTAAACCTGTTCCCCACACTGCTGCTGAATTTCCTCTAAAGTGGTGAGATCTTCACGTACACTACGATAGAGTACTGCTGCTGCCAGTGTGTCTTCATCTACATGCAAGTGTGCAAGAATATCTGCCATTCCAATACCCGTAGCAAAGGTATTGGTTCGTGAATTTACTGTGGTCGCCAATTCTTTTTGTAATACTAATTGTGCAACTTCTTCTAACTGTTTTAGTTCAGCACCGTCTAAAATTCCACGCACCCGATCTAGCCAAGTTGCTAGAGCTTGTTGCGCTTCATCGGCATGCTCTACAGTCGCTTCCTCTGATAGCTCATTGAGCTGATCAGGAAGTTGCTCACGTACTGTGACCATACCCTACTCCTCTAACTCTATATTTCATTATAAATCGTTTATCTCTAGTTTCTTTTCAAATAAAGCGATGGATTCAACATGTCCAGTATGTGTAAACATGTCCATTACACCTGCCTTTTTTAGCTGATAACCGTGTTGCACCAAAATCCCTGCATCCCTCGCTAAAGTCGCTGGATTACACGATACATAAACGATTCTTTTCGCACCAAATTTAGGGAGATAATGCATAACCTGCTCAGCTCCCGCACGAGGTGGGTCAATCAATAATGCATCAAATCCTTGATTTGCCCAAGAATAATGCGAAAAGTCTTTTGTTAAATCTTGTGAATAGAATTTAACATTGCTGATACGATTATTCAGTGCGTTTTCTGTACCACGCGTCACCATCGCCTCACTTCCCTCCACCGCAACCACTTTGCCTGTGTCACCCACACATTTTGCAAGCGGAAGAGAAAAATTACCTAATCCACAAAAAAGATCTAAAACTTTTTCACCTTGCTTTAACTCAAGCAAATCACATGCCAGTTTGACCATTTGCGGATTTACTGTCGGATTGACTTGGGTAAAATCGGTAGGATTAAACGCAAAATCAACATCAAAATCATTTAAGCGATAATGTAAATACATCGCTGCATCAACATCATCGACCCGATGGACACTTTCAACCCCTGCTGGTTGCAAATACAACTGCCATTGCTTCTGTAACGCATATTGTTGCAATAGGTTGACATCATGCTGTTTTAATTTTTCAGTATGGCGAACCAGTAAAGAAATTTCACAATCCCCTTTGGCTAATTCTATATGACCGATACTGCTTTTGCCTTTTAGACTTTGGAGTAATGCCTTAATTTCAGGTAAGGCTTGATCCAGTTGAAGGTCTAAGATTTTACAGGTCTGGATTTCAGTGAGATGGTTGCTTTGAGCTTCCCGAAAGCCCATCAATAATTTATTTTGTTTGGGCAAAAACCGTACACCAATCCGTGCTTTATGACGATAATCGACACGTGTAGAGCGCAGTGGTGACAACCATTGCGCTGGCTCTAAACCTGCAAAATGACTGAGATGGGATTTTAACACATCCTGTTTTAAGCGAATTTGCTCATCAGGATGAATGTGTTGCATATTACATCCACCACAAGTCCCGAAATGCGGGCAAATGGGTTCAATACGATAAGGGTTTGGCTTACCCAATAATTCAATACTGTCAGCTTCTTCAAGTTTTGAAACCTGACGTGTGATTTGAGCTTTAACGGTTTCACCAGGCAATGCGTAGCGAATAAAAACTTTTTTACCTTGTTTTTCCGTTGGGTGGGAAAACTCTGCCCCGTAATGTGCAATCCCTCGCCCCTCATGTGACAATCGTTCAACTTTAAAAACATATTGAGGAAGTTGAGATGGTCGAGGTTTGGCTCTATGCTTCAAAAGAATACCTAATTGGGTGTGGAGGAAAAATCTGCCTGAGTAAATTCAGTAAGTTGTGACATTTCACGCCAAACATTTAAAAACTCATGTTGCTGAGGTTGTCCTTGTAAATAATGAATCGAAGCTTGAACCCACAAACGGTGATCTTGCAAAGTGATCTGTCCTTTTAACAAGGACCAACGCAAATAAATCAACCAGGTATTTAAAACATCACCCTCGCAATAACTGGTCAATTTTAGCCATTGCTGGGTCTTCACATATTCAGGGACAAAATAACCTGAGATACCACGTTTGCCGGGATAACCTAGCAAATGCGCAACATCATCCAATTTCTGAAAATGACGCCCATTAAACATCGCCATCACATCCATTAAATCAACATGACGGTTGTGGTATCGATTCTGGTAGTTATTATACCTTTTTTGCGTGTCAATCTCACCTTGATCGAACAAACTTGGTGCAGATAATCCGTGATACATCGAACGGAATAAAATCACAGGTAAATCAAACTGTGAGCCATTCCAACTCACCAAAGTCGGATGACGCTTATCAAAAATAGATAAAAATTTTTGTAAAATTTCGGCTTCGGTATAATGTTCTCGGCTAAATGAAAAGAGCTTCATCGCCCCATTTTCATCAATCCATAAACCTGAAATGCAGACAATTTCATGCAAAGCCAAACGTTGAAAATCCATACCAGATTCTTGACGGCGTAACTTGGCAAGTGCTTGCTCTAAATCATCTTCAGCTAAGTCCAATCCATACAAATGCGCCCCAGATTTGAGATCTGTTAGGGTTTCAATATCAAAAACTAAAACAGGAAGACGCATATAACTTACTCAATTACTCTCTAGTGATCATGAAATCATGGATCGACTTAAAACCATTATTCATCATCTTCAACAGAGAATAAACCTGTAGATAAATAACGATCACCACGATCACACACGATACATACAATCACCGCATCTGGATTTTCTTCTGCAATTTTTACTGAAGCCCACACTGCCCCACCAGAAGATGTTCCTGCGCTAATACCTTCCTGACGTGCTAAACGGCGAGCCGTTTTTTCCGCTTCAATTTGCGGAATATCCATAATTTGATCAACACGCTTTGGATCAAAAATCGTCGGTAAATATTCTTGAGGCCAACGACGAATCCCTGCAATATTTGAACCTTCAGAAGGCTGCAAACCAATAATTTGAATCTCTGGATTTTGTTCTTTTAAATATTTTGAAATACCCATAATCGTGCCTGTAGTTCCCATAGAACTCACGAAATGGGTAATTTTGCCACCTGTTTGTTGCCAAATTTCGGGACCGGTGGTCAGATAATGCGCTTCGACATTATCAGGATTACCAAATTGATTGAGAACCAAACCCAAACCTTCAGTTTGCATTTGTAGAGCCATATCTCGTGCAGCTTCCATATTCGGTGCTTCAATCAATTCTGCACCATAAGCACGCATTGCGTCCTTACGTTCCTGACTTGAATTCCCCGGCATGATTAACTTCATTATATAACCACGCATGGCAGCCACCATTGCCAATGCAATCCCTGTATTTCCGCTTGTCGCTTCGATCAACGTATCGCCTGGTTTGATTTGACCACGTTGTTCAGCTTTCATAATCATGTTATATGCTGGGCGATCTTTTACCGAACCTGCAGGGTTATTCCCTTCCAGTTTAGCCAATACTGTTGCTTGAGTATGACTTGCCAAACGCTGTAGACGTACTAATGGTGTTTTCCCAACATAGTGATCTAACAAAAATTCGTCGGCTAAGAAATCAGGTTGTGTGTTACTCATGGACTGCACCTATATTGAGGTGGGCATATTGTATGAAAAAATAAATGTCACTGCACATCTTTCCATTTGATTTTTACGAGAATGATCAAACAAACCCCATTCTAAACAATTCAGTTAAAACCAAGAAAAAATTTGTTTATCTAATAAAATTAGATAGATATAAAAAAAACATCAAGACTTAGAATTAGAAGTGATAAGGTTATCTCTAAAACAGCATAGCTGGAACGTAATTTGCAAGATTTTTAATCATATTGTCATGCAGGATCATTAAAGCATGTTAATATCTTGCGCATGGTCAATGAGTTGCTGGAACCATGTCGAATTTCAATAAAAAGCTCTTTAAACGTTTAAAACTCAATCACGCTTATGGTCAACTCATCGCGTTAATTTTCGTGCCGATCATGATTTTGGCATGTGTCGGAACAGCGCTTGTACTTTCCGAAACATCTGCAGCTGCAAAGTCTAAACAACGCTTTCAAGCCATTGCAATATTGAGCCGTTATCAATACACCGCGGAACAACTCACCGCAGTGATGGAGAAAAGTCCACTACAGCACACCAAAGCTGAAAATATTCTACAAAAAATATTTAATGAAAAACATTTGCTCAGTGCGGCGATCTTAGATGGAAACAATGTCAATCATTTAAGTGTCGGTTATCAAAATCAGCGTGAATGGCCCAAAATACCTAAAACAGGAACATTTTTTGGACCTATTCATAATAAGTACAACAATATTTATGGAATCAAACTCAATCCAATCAATAATGCGCAAAATATGTGGTTAGTGATTGAATTAGATAATCAACCTTTAGAAATCTCACATTATCGCGTCATGATTGTTTTGATTACGACTGCGCTACTGACATTGCTTTTGCTTTTATTGTGTTTGAATTTTTATTCACGTCGCTGGATCGCCCCGATGTACGAAATTCGGATGCAATTACAACGTTTAAATGCCGATACTCTTGATCAACACATGGTGATTAACAGTACAGGTGAGTTACGTTTGTTACAACGTGACATTGCCAATGTGGTTAAACGACTGCATTTCAGCTTTTTAGAACTTAAAGAACATACCGAACAAACAGAAGATGATTTAAGACGTACTTTAGACACCTTAGAAGTTCAAAACATCACCTATAAACAAGCACGCGATCAGGCAATTTCTTCAAATCAGGCAAAATCCGTATTTCTTGCAAACATCAGCCATGAATTAAGAACACCATTGAACAGTATTGACGGTTTCATTCATCTGATGCTACGTCAGGATAATCTGAGCAATGATCAAAGTTTGTATTTACAAACCATTCGAAAATCTTCTGCACATTTATTGGCATTGATTAATGATGTGCTCGATTTTTCTAAAATTGATGCGGGTAAATTAGAGTTAGAAACAGCACCATTCGATCTTGAAGAAGCGATTTTCGATGTGATGGATATGTTGTCGCCATTAGCCGCGCAAAAACATATTGAAATGGCATTCTATTTTGCCGATAACGTGCCAAAACATGTGATTGGTGATGCTTTACGCTTTAAGCAAGTCCTGACCAATTTAATTTCCAATGCGATTAAATTTACTCCTGATGGTGAAATTATTGTTCGTGCGCGTATGGAACATGATGATATTGGGCAATGCTTATTACATTTCAGCGTACAAGACAGTGGTATTGGGCTGAGTGGTACAGACCGTAAAAAACTATTTGAATCATTCTCGCAAGGTGATGCATCTGTTACTCGTCAATTTGGTGGTACAGGTTTAGGGTTGGCAATTTCTAAACAATTGGTTCACTTGATGCATGGTCAGATTGGTTTTGAAGATAATCAAGAGCGTGCGCCTACAGAAAAAGGCTCAACATTCTGGTTTACCGCGATGTTGACGACCAATGAAAATGAAGAGATAGTCCATCCATCATTTAAAGATTTAAATGTGGTGTCCTTCTTGGCACATCCAGCCACAGCCAATGTTTTACGACACTATTTAGAAAATTATCAAGTTCAGCACACTGAGGCACAATCAATTTTAGATTTGTTCAGCCGTCTAAATAGCTTAGAAAAAAATATTGAAAATACGTGGTTAATCGTTGATCACAGTGGCGATACTGAAGCATTATTGAAAGAGATTCGTGGTCGTTATCAAGGACATCTGGCTGTTTATGGTTATCAGATGTCGCTCGACCCGAATATGCTAAATGAATATATGGCGCGTCCATTATACCAACCACTTAGCCGTAGCTCAGTGATTCAACTACTCAGTAACAAACCAATCTTTGAACAAGAACAACATAAAGACTTTAAAGGTCAAGACTTACATATCTTGGCGGTTGATGATCATTTACCGAACTTAATTGTACTGGAAGCACTCCTCGGTGAATTGAATGTAAAAACCACCAAGGCGCAAAGTGGTCAAGAAGCGCTCACCATTATTCAGCAAGCTGTTGAACAAGGCTCAAAACCATTCGATTTAATCTTTATGGACATTCAAATGCCTGTTATGTCAGGCATTGATACCACACGAGCGATTCGATCATTAGAATCGACTTTAGATGGCATGCGTATGCCAATTATTGCCTTAACTGCTCATGCATTAGCAGATGAAAAACAGAAATTACTTAAAGTTGGCATGGATGACTATGTCACCAAACCGATTCAAATCGAACAAATTATTCAAATCTTAACCAATTGGACATCGGATAAATTTATCCAACATCAAACACCTGTTGAAAATACAATTTATATTGAGGCTTTTGATACAGACATTCTCGATTGGAAACAAAGTCTTGCCCTCGCAGCCAACAAAGAGGATCTTGCACAAGATCTTTTAAAAATGCTGGTCGACAGTTTCCCAACTGAACTGGATGAAATTTCACAGCTGATCGAGCTTGAGGACTTCCCTCAGCTTGAACATGTATTACACCGTTTATATGGTGCGACCCGTTATGTTGGCACACCAAAATTGCAGAGAGTTACAGGTGATTTTGAACAATTTATCTCAACCTTACGCAAAGAACGTCGCAAGGCAGATGAGGCATTCATTCAGGATGTGATGCAACGTTTGGATGATTTGCAATTGGTGATTCATGAAGTCGAAACTGCGGCGCAGCAAATCTTAGTAAATTAATTTCTATATCAGTCGCCCATGATTACCAAGTAGCTATAAATCATCTGCTATCGAATTTCTAATGCCGAATAAATGTAGAGATATATCGTTCATCTAAATGATGCTTAATCAAGCTTAGAATTCAGCATTGACTTCCGCTTTAACTTTCTGTGACTGTACTGTCATGTAACTCTTCCATCCACATGCTATGCTGATGACCAAGGAAAAATGAGTCAAGATCATGGCACTATTACATATAGAAAAAAACAATGGTATCGCAACAGTTACATTAAATCGCCCAGATAAACGCAACGCCATGAGCTTTGCTTTACTGCGTGAACTCGTCAAAGTCGCAGAGAAAATTAAAAAAGATCGCAGCATTCGAGTAGTGATTTTGACAGGCGCAGCCAATGTATTTAGTGCAGGGATTGATTTAGCTGATTTAAATAGTCCTAAAAATACTGCATTTGCAGCTTGGGAATTGATTAAACCGGGGCAAAGCCTGTTCCAAAAAGCATTCCTAATTTGGCAAGAATTGCCTGTTCCTGTCATCGCCGCCATTGAAGGATTTTGCTTTGGTGCGGGAATGCAACTGGCTTTAGCTGCTGATATTCGTATTGCGCATCCAGAGACTAAAATGTCAATCATGGAAAGTCGTTGGGGGCTTGTACCAGATATGGGGCTTACACGTTCTATCAAAGGCGTAATCGGCATCGATTTAGCCAAAGAGCTTACACTGACTGCACGTATTTTTGATGGACATTATGCCAAAGAAATTGGTTTGGTTACGCATCTAAGCACCTCACCCTTAGAAAAAGCCCAAGCCATTGCTGAAGAAATGTTACAACGCTCTCCTGATGCTTTGATGGCTGCCAAACGTGTTTTAGATGCCATGGAGCACCAGCCTAAAAAAGCGCTACGTTTAGAAAAGATTTGGCAGTTAAAATTACTTCTAGGAAAAAACAGTCAAATTGCGCGTAAAAAAGACAAGAATCCTGAAGTACAATTCTTACCACGCCAATATAAATAGTTTAAAAACATTTCTGTACAAGGCTTGGGAACAATAAGATGAATTTTGATCGTAACAGTAAAATTGCATTTCTTGGTATGGGCTTGATGGGAAGTCGCATGGCAGCTCGATTAATTCAGGCTGGATTTGATGTGGCAGTATGGAATCGCACAGCAACAGCATGTGAACCCCTGATTGATATGGGTGCGCATACTCTAGAGTTCGGTCAAATTGCAGACTACCCCATTATTTTGACCTGCCTCGCGGATGACCAAGCCGTTCAACAGGTTTACCAACACATTGAACCTTACTTACGCGCTCAACAAGTTATTGTGGATTTTTCAAGTTTATCTGTGGTAGTCACCAAACAACTTGCAAGTCAGGCAGCAAACAAACAGGTGATTTGGATTGACTCACCTGTTTCGGGTGGTACGGCAGGTGCAGAAAATGGTACGTTGGTGATTTTCGCAGGGGGGCATCGCGAAACCATCCAAGACTTGAGTTTGGTTTATAACGTTCTTTCGCAAAGAGTGACTTGCATGGGGGAAACGGGCACAGGACAAGCAACCAAAATATGTAATCAATTGATCGTTGCTGCAAACAGTACACTGATTGCGGAAGCCGTTGCACTTGCTGGTCAGGCGGATGTTGATACTACTCTGCTTGCACCTGCATTAGCTGGTGGATTTGCAGACTCTAAACCCTTTCAAATTCTTGCGCCACGTATGGCGAGTCATACCTTTGAACCCGTACAATGGAAAGTGCAAACCTTATCCAAAGATCTCAATAATGCCGTTCAATTAGCCCAACAATTTGGTTTAGACATTCCTGTTGCTCAACGCGCCTTAGACCAGTTGCACAGCCACCAAAGCCGGGGTTTTGCAGAAGCAGATCTTGCTACAGTCATTCACCAAGTCGAGAAAATTTAGGCATATAGGCGCTTTACTTCATACAGAAATAAGTTGAAAAATAATCTATTGCCGTCTACATTGAAGATAAAAGCCAAGAAGAGCACGGAAGATTGCCATGACTAAACTCGCAGTAAACCTATCGATGATTTTTACTGAAGTTCCACTCATTGAACGCTTTGCTTTGGCACATTGCCACGGCTTTCAACATGTAGAAATTCAATTTCCCTATGAATTGAGTATTGAAGAAATTCAAGCACAATTGGAACAATATGATTTGCATATCTGTCTCATCAACGCACCTGCCGGAGATTTGATGCAAGGCGGTAATGGACTTGCAGGCGTACCCGGTAAAGAACTTGAGTTTCACCAAGCTTTAGAACAAGCACTCGAATATGCCGATGCACTGAATGTTCCAAACATCAATATATTGGCAGGTAAACAACCTGAAGATGCAGATTTACTGCCATGTTTAAACACTTTAGCAAACAACCTCAAACTGGCATGCCATATGTTGTCTGAATACGATATTCAACCAGTTTTTGAAATGATCAATGGAACAGACATGCCTCGCTTTCTGGTACAGAATATTGCCCAAGCCCAAGAAATGCTTGAGGCAGTGCAACACCCTGCTTTAAAAATGCAGTTTGACTGCTACCATATGGCGATGATGGGCGAAGATGTTCTTTCTGCTTTGCAAGAAAATATTGACTGGATTGGGCATATTCAATTTGCAGATTGCCCAGGGCGACATGAACCAGACACTGCACAGATTGATTATTCATCCATTTTTTCATGGTTAAAACAAAGTCATTACACAGGTTTTATTGCGGCAGAATACAAGCCACAATCTCATTCGAATCAATCTTTTGCATGGAAAGAAAAATACTTTTCAAACAATCATAGCTATTAATTGAACAATATCTTGCATCATTATTGGCACTGAATAATTGTATTTTTTAGCCAAAAGCGCTATATTAGAAGATGAGATATTTTCTGGAAAATATACCTTATATGAATTTAGAACCATCGCCCAGCGCTTCTAATTCTCACGAACTTGCAATGAACACTCAAAATCAAGACGTACAGACCTGTTTAAATGTCGTACAAGAAGCTCTACTTGATGTAAAAGCCAAAGATATTATTCAACTTGATGTAAGCAAAATCAGTAATGTAGCAGATGCTATTGTTATTGCGAGCGGAACATCAACTCGTCATGTTAAAGCCCTTGCTGATAATGTTGCTGATGAAGCACGTAAAGCAGGTTTTCGCCCAATTGGTGTTGAGGGTGAAAGAGATGCTGAATGGATCCTTATTGATCTCGGTGTTGTGGTTGTGCATGTAATGCTTCCAACAGCACGTAAATTTTACGATTTAGAAAGTTTATGGCGTGCAACACCTGAAAGTGTAGCCTAAACTTTTTCTGAACTTGTAAAAATAGAAAAAGCGACTTTATGTCGCTTTTTTTGCATCTATAACCTTCATTAATAAGCGCTAGTCGATGTATTAAACCCCATAAGATACTATAAATTTTTTCTTGATCTCTCACATCAGTGCAATGAATCTATTATCAAATGATCTAAAGCGTTCATTGTCACACTTTAGCTCTAAAGTTTAAATAAATTTGCTTAGGCAATATCTTACTTTGCTTCACCCATTTTTTGCTTTACTCTTTTTTGGCTTTACTCATTTTTTAACCACATTGTTGAGCAGCAAACACAATTAAGCTTTGCTTTTGTTCATATACTTTGCTTTATGTTCATATACTCAGTTTGACGTTACAACATCTATGTCGCCTCACCATAGAAAGATTATCAATGATTTAAAAGTACGCAATAAATGAATCACTTATGATTTTAGCAATCTTTACAAAAGTATAAAGCCGATTGAATATGAATGATTGAAATCAAATCATGCATATCAATCATCAGGCAGTTTGAGCATAAGGGTCTTAAATCTGAGCTTTAAATCTTGAATTGATGCTACAAATCAGCTTAAAAACTAGGAATGCAACGCCAAAGCTCCAAATAAAATTCACACCAATTCCCATAATTTGATCCAGTACGCTGGCTCTATGAGTGAGTTGAATGTTTGGATTGTTACTCAATGATACTGCCAAAGTTCCCCAAATGCCGCATATTCCATGTACCACGACAACTTCGCGAATATGTTTTGAAGCGATCCAACGGGTCAACAAATGAGGTAGATAGTTTGTCAATGCACCTGAAACCAAACCAATAATCAATGCTGATGAAAAGCCCACCAAACCACAACTGGCGGTAATTGCAACCAAACCACCTAATGCAGCTTTGATCAATTCAGCCCATGAAATGATTTTATTATTCATCAACAAAGTTAAAGCCCAAGAAGCCAGCATTGCACCAAATAAAGCGGCAAAAGCATTGACGACAATCAAACCAATATCAATACGGTATGTCGAAATATAAACAATATTTAAGCCCGACCACGCTAACCAAAGAATAAAACCCGCCAAAGCCAAGGATAAAATTTTGTAATCTTCAAAGATTAAGTCTTTCTTAGAAATTTCCTGCTTATCATTTGATTTGGAGGTGAAATATCCCGCCAAGACAATCCATGCCGCAGTTGAATGTACTACAGTTGAGCCAGCAAAATCGATAAAACCTAAGGCTTTTAGCCAACCACCACCAAAAGCAATATTTCCCCAAACCCAACTACTGAAAAATGGAAAAATAACCCCTGCGATCATAAAGCCGACAATCCAGTTGACCCATAAAGAAGTTCTATTTGGAATAACTCTTCCAACGACAGTGGTTATCGTGGTTGCCATCAGCATATAGAAAAATAAAAGATTCCAATGCCACCCCCGTAACATGGCACTAAGATAATTGACTGAATCCACCACATCAACATGAAATATTTTGGAACACACCAAACTAAAAAACAGTGTGCCTAAAATCGCTGAAATATAATTCACAATCAGTGCATAAACGGATTTTTGGGTATTTTCATAACCACCTTCAACAACAGCAAAACCTGCTTGCATCAAGATGACAAATACACCGCCAAGGAATAGAAGTTTATAATTTGTAATAAGATTAAAAGCAGCAATGTCACTTTCTATCGCGGAAGCAAATGCAAAATTTGGGCAAACAAATATGAGAAAAATTAAACTGAGGAGATATTTTAATTGCACACATTGACCCTAATGTATTGATCATTTATTACTCTAAATTCACAATAATTAATATTTCAGAGACTTGCTTTTGATTTAATTTATCAAGTATAGAGAATTTCCAGAATAAATAAACTCTTTTTTAAGAAATTATCACGACTTATCGGCTTGAGGATCTTTATATATTTTAGATGATATTGATAATATTCAATTTGCTTGGTGATTTGCAAAAACCAGTCCTTGACTCACACAAACAAACATCAAAATTTCTGTCTATAATGCAGTGTATATTCAAGAAAATAGATGTATTCCTCTTATTCAACCATTCAATTGAGTCAGTGCTTTTGAGTCGTATTTTAATCATGCTGAATAATTTCAATTTGTGGAAAAGCAAAACCTTTGCAGGATAATTCTGAACGCCACGCAACCGTAAGCATGACCCGACTGAGATTAAAATTCTGATAGGCAAAACTGCCTAATAATGGATGAGTACATAATCCCCCATCATTTATACGATGCACATGCGTATTAAGCTCATTTAAACTTAAACGAATCCCCAAGCCCGAAGCTTTTAAAATCGCTTCTTTGGTTGTCCAGACTTTAAACCAAAATACTGGATCAAAATCTAACGACTGCCAAGTCTGATATTCTTCAGGATGAAAAGCATGTTTTGCCAGTGCTTCAAAACGCACTTTACGATCTAAATCTTCGACATCCACCCCTAAATCATGCATGTGTTGGCTACTTGCCAATGCATAATGTTGCTGGCTGTGCGAATGATTCACGTGAAACTTTGGATAATCAATTAAGTATGGTTTGCCAAATTCAGTCTGAGCAAAACTGGGGTTTGTGATTTCTTTGCATAACAAATCAGAGATCAATTGATTACGGTATGCATAAATAGCATGTTTGAGTTCTTGAATTTGGCTTTTACGATCAGGTGATTGAAAAGTGGGAAGAATATTTTGAATAGAATTAAGGTCAAGCCGAATAGTACGATTCACAATATATTCCAAAGATTTTTTCTTAGTTTAAATCAAAAAAACCCAAAGATCACTTTGGGTTTTTATCAACATAGAGGACTGTATTAACGGCTAAATTTTTTCTCAGCCTTTTTAAACTTTTGAATATAACGACGGCGACGTGCTGCTGTACGTTCATCCACTTGGGTTTTACGCCCTTCGAATGGGTTTTCTGAAGTTTTAAAGTCAATACGAACAGGTGTTCCTTCAAGCTTATAGACTTTACGGAAAACATTTTCAAGATAACGGCGATAATCTGCTGGTGTCTTATCCACTTTGTTACCGTGAATCACAATCGTTGGTGGATTTTGCCCACCCATATGCGCATAACGCATTTTAATGCGTTTACCACTAATCATTGGTGGTTGATGTGCATCAGTCGCATCATTCAAAATTTGAGTCAATTTTGCAGGTGAGACTTTCAAATGAGAAGAATCATAAGCACGATGGATAGATGGATAAAGCTCCCCCACACCTGTGCCATGCAAAGCAGAAATTAAATGGATTTTTGCCCAAGGAATAAAATCAAAACGACGTTCAACATCTAATTTACATTGTTTCCGGTCATATTCGGTCATGTTATCCCATTTATTAATGGCAATTACCATCGCACGACCAGCTTCAAGTGCATAACCAATTAAATGCAAATCTTGTTCAACAATCCCTTCACGCGCATCAACCACCACCACAACAACATGTGCATCTTTCATGGCTTGTAGCGTTTTCACAACTGAGAATTTCTCAATCATTTCATCTACTTTACCTTTACGGCGCACCCCTGCCGTATCAATCAAGGTATATTTGCGCCCATCACGTTCAAAAGGAATATAGATTGAATCTCGCGTTGTACCTGGTTGGTCAAAAGCCACCACACGCTCTTCACCCAATAAACGGTTGACCAGTGTTGATTTACCCACATTTGGGCGACCAATAATTGCTAAGCGTAAACCTGTGGCTTGATCATGCTCACCTTCATTTTCATCTTCAGGAATATCCGTTAGGACGTCTTCAAGCATTTGTTGAACACCACGCCCATGACTTGCAGCCACTTGCAAAGGCTCGCCCATGCCCAACTTATAGAATTCAACTAAAGCAGCTTCCGCATGGACACCATCGACTTTATTGGCAACCAAATACACTTTTTTGCCAAGCGTACGTAACTCGCGTGCAATCTGCTCATCTGAAGCCAATAAACCTGCGCGCGCATCCACGACAAAAATAATAATATCCGCTTCATTTATCGCAGTTTTTGATTGTTCTGCCATATATGAATCGATACCGCCTTCATTTTCACCAATACCCCCAGTATCGACAACAATGAAAGATTTATTTTGATACGTTGCATCACCATATTTGCGGTCACGGGTTAGACCTGCAAAGTCAGCAACAAGTGCATCACGGCTCTTGGTAATCTGGTTGAATAACGTTGATTTGCCGACGTTTGGACGACCAATGAGCGCAATTACGGGTTTCATAAAATAACCTTTATTCAAGATCAGCCAGTATGACTGGTCTGAACATCAGAAATGTATAGGAAGAAAAGTAGGAAAAACCTAAAATAAAAACACGGGGTATTGATTTGCAATCACCCCGTGCATGAAATTCTTACGGATGGCTCTATTTTAGCACAAGACTAAAAAAATAGAGAATCCTAATCAGTTAACGACTTTGCCAAATACTTAAAGCACCTTTACGTGTCGAAACATAGAGCTGATTATCAATCACTCTTAAGGTACGGACTTCACCACTGGTTTTAGCGCGTCCCAGTGTAGTTCCACTGTTGAGATCAATTTGATGCAAATAACCATCCAAATCACCAACGACAAGATTTGAGCCGAGTAGCACAGGATTACTCAGGTTACGATTTAGCAATTGCTCATTTTTCCAGATTTCTTGCCCAGTAATCAAATCATACGCAATAATTTGACCGTCTGTTTGTGACACGATGACTTTACCATCTGTCACTTCTGGACGATTGATACTGCTTGAATTTTCACTCCACAAAATACGTTGTGTCGCTAAATCAAGCACAGTAACTTGCCCTTGAAAACTTGTTGTTACGACATACTGCCCAGAAACCACAGGTTCACTATCAACATCAATTAAACGTTGAATATCCGAACGCCCTTCTGAAACGGCAACGCGACGTTGTAAGCGAGGCACACCTGCAAGACTATCAATTGCGAAAAGGTAGCCTGTAGATGTTCCTATAAGCACTGTACGCGGATCCAAACTTACTGGGGCAGCTTGACCACGTAAGCTCAACGAAGCATTTGGTAATTTGTAGGTCCAGACTTGTTGACCTGACTCAACATCTAACGCATAGACAGTGCCATCATTTGCAACCACGATTACTCGACCAGATTGGATCAATGCTGAACTAATGATTGCGCCCGATAACTGTGTAGACCATTTGGTTGCACCCGTAGCTTGATCTAAAGCAAAGATGCGCCCTTTTTGATTGCCCACAATCACCACACCGTCAGCAGCTTCAACACCTGAGCTTAGACCTTCTTTGGTCACTTTAGCTTCCCATAGGCGTTGTTTGCCTTTATAGGCTGACACCTCACCTTTTGGATCTAAAGCAAATACGACACCATTGTCCGTATCCAAACGAAGACGCAGTGCATCTTCACTGCTGGTCGACGAAACACTGGTCGAAAAAACTTGAACCAAGCTTGATGCTTGTGCAACTTTAGGGAGTGGATTCGGCTTAATCTTAACTTCTTTCGTCTTATTGCTTGAACAGCCGATTAAAGCGATTGATAAGATTGCTAAAGCAAAAGGTATTTTAAAGTTTCTATCCATTAAGACTCATCCACTTGTGTTGCTAAAATTGGGCGCTCAAGATCAGGATCTTCTACTAATACGCCAACACTTTCGAGTTTAATTTGTAAAATTTGTCGTTCTTGCTTACGCTCAACAACTGCATTCCATGCTGCTTGATACGATTTTTTGGCATTTTCAGTATCATTTTTTGCTACATAAATGTCGCCTTTCATCTCATCAGCACTGGCTTGAAATGCAGGATCATTCACAGCTGACAAGGTTTTTAAAGCATCATCAAACTTTTTTTGCGCCAATTGCGCATCAGCCAATTTGATTTTTACAACTTGTAACAAACCAGCATCTTTAATTTTGGAATTTTCGACTTTTTTCAACTCACGCTCAGCCAAGGCATAATCATTTTTATCATAAGCAAGTTTTGCCATGATAATTTGAGCCTGAATCGCCTGCACTGAATCTGGATTGTCTTTCACAATTTTATCTGCGGATGACACCAATGCAGCCGTAACTTTGGCATCACCATTGGCTGCTCTTGCCTCATCCATCAATTGTTGAATTTTAGCTGTTTGGTTTTGATTTTCAGCCAAAGTTTTCTTTTGCCAATATTCCCAACCGAAAAAGGCAATCAATGCAATGAGCACACCAGTGACCATAGCCGAGCCATATTTTTTAAAGAATGACTTCACACTATCCAGTTGTTCTTCATCAGTCATTGCGCTCATTTGACTCCCCTTTTCCTTATGATTATCGGCTTATTTTGACGAAAGTTTTTCAATGAAAAACGGTACTATTTCAGACACCTGAATTTCATGTTGTTCAGCTGTAGCAAGTTCTTTAACTAAAACTTGCTGTGCTTCAGCTTCACGTTCACCAAAGATCAATGCATAGATCGCACCAGACTGGTCTGCTTTCTTCATTTGACTCTTCATAGAACCTTGTGAACCTGTTTTTAAACGGATTGCACTGTTTGCCGTTTCGATTTGATCTCGCATTTGCTCAGCCAGAACCAGAGCCTGCCCTTGTGTCGCCGGGTCAGAAAGCAAAAACAGCTCACACTCACGCGTTGGAGTATTGTCTTCAACTTGCTCAAGCAACAACAATAAACGTTCCATCCCCATGGCGAAACCCACAGCTGGCACAGATTGATCCGGCTTACCTTTAAGCTGCCCAACCAAACCATCGTAACGACCACCTGCGCAGACAGTTCCTTGAGAACCCAAATGCGTTGTGGTCCACTCAAATACTGTTTTATTGTAATAATCTAAACCACGTACCAGTTTTTGATTGATTACAAAACTAATTCCAGCATCCGTTAAATACTGTTGTAACTGGGCAAAATGATTCAAACTGTCTTCTTTCAAGAAATCATGCAACTTTGGCGCATTTTCAAGAATTTGTTGGGTACGCGCATCTTTTGAATCTAAGATACGTAAAGGATTAGTGGTCAAACGGCGTTGTGAATCTTCATCCAAGTCTGCTTGATGAGCTGTCAAAAACTCAACCAATGCTGCACGATACTCGGCACGCTCATCAGATTCACCCAAAGTATTCAACTCAAGTTGAACTTTATCTGCAACCCCCATGCGCTTCCACAAACGTGCAGTCATGAGAATCAGTTCAGCATCTTGATCTGGCGTTGCCACACCAAAAGTTTCAACACCAAATTGGTGGAATTGGCGATAGCGTCCTTTTTGAGGTTTCTCATAACGGAACATTGGACCCACATACCAAACACGTGGATTCGCACCACGCAACAAGTTATGCTCCAACATCGCACGCACACAACCCGCAGTCCCTTCTGGACGCAATGTTAAAGATTCAGGTGGATTACCTTTATCCAGAAATGTATACATTTCCTTTTCAACGATGTCAGTTGCATCACCAATTGAACGTTTAAACAAATGGGTATGTTCAACGATCGGCAAACGGATTTGCTGATAACCATAAGCATCCATAAGTGATGCTAAATGTTGCTCAAGACGTCTCCATGCAGCAGTTTGCGTTGGAAGAACATCGTTAAAACCTTTAATTGCGACAATTGAACTCATGATGAACTACGGATAATCTCTTTAGCTTTAGCTTTTTCAAGCTCTTGAACACGTTGACGAACCATCGTTTCGATTTCATCAACCAACTGATTTGTATCTATTAAATGACTCTTTTCGCCATTACGATACACGAGTGAACGAGGACTTGCACCGACAATACCAATATCAGCTTCTTTGGCTTCACCCGGACCATTGACTTTACACCCAATGACAGATACATCCATCGGAGTACGAATATCTTCCAAACGTTCTTCAAGAGTCTGCATGACCTTAATCACGTTAAATTCTTGACGTGAACAACTTGGACAGGCAATAAAATTGATCCCATTTGAACGAAGACTCAATGATTTTAAAATATCAAAACCAATTTTAACTTCTTCTTCAGGCTCTGCTGCCAATGAAATACGCATGGTGTCACCAATGCCTTCCATCAACAAACCACCTAAGGCAATCGCAGATTTCACAGAACCTGTACGATATACCCCTGCTTCAGTCACACC
This sequence comes from Acinetobacter sp. Tol 5, assembly GCF_019702905.1. Classification (NCBI taxonomy): domain Bacteria; kingdom Pseudomonadati; phylum Pseudomonadota; class Gammaproteobacteria; order Moraxellales; family Moraxellaceae; genus Acinetobacter; species Acinetobacter sp. Tol 5. The sequence continues at coordinate 4,012,540 of NZ_AP024708.1, forward strand.
CAAATGCAGTGGGTTATCAATCTGTGCAGATAATAAACGATAAGCATCCATTGTCAAAAATACATTTGACGCTTTTACCGACACTTTAAATTCTTGAAAATCCAAACGATCCAAGATATCAATATGACGCATCGCAGACTCAAGCAAAGCTTGTCCTGTTGGCTCACCATATTTCTTTTGAATATCTTTCTCTAAAGATCCAGCATTGACCCCAATACGCATCGAAATATCATGATGACGTGCCGCAGCCACAACCTCACGAATTTTGGCTTCAGAACCAATATTGCCAGGGTTGATACGCAAACAATCTGCACCCATATCAGCGACTTTCAAAGCAATCTTGTAATCGAAATGAATGTCCGCCACCAAAGGAACGGTAACACGCTTACGAATTTCACCAAAAGCTTCGGCAGCTTCCATCGTCGGTACTGAAACACGCATGATATCAGCGCCCACATCTGCACAGCGTTGAATCTGCGCAACCGTTGCATCAACATCACATGTTTCAGTATTGGTCATACTTTGAATACTGATCGGGGCATCACCACCGACATACACCGAACCCACACGTATTTTACGTGTTGGACGACGCTTGATTGGATTCTCAATCATGATCTTATCTACTCTTGCCCATTAACGTGACAAACGGAATTCTGCTTTTCCGTTCACTGTATATGGAGACAATGAAATCTGTTCATTATTAAGGCTTAATGACACAGCAGTTGCATCATCGAGTCGAATTTGGAATGGTGACTGACCACTCAGTGTTAATGTCGCAGATTGACGACCAGTTGCCAAAACTTTCCCTGTGCTGTCCACAATATGCACAGAAGTTGGATGGCTAAAATTCAACACCATTTGGTCACCAGAAGTCGCAGTTGCATTGTTTAAGTTCAATACCTCTACTTCAGACTCTTGTGGTTTAGCATCAGTGTCATTGCTTTTACTTGATGTAAACTTTTGAATTCCTGCGATCAAAGCCCAAATCACTGCAATCGCAACAATGGCAATCAAAGCACGCTTCAACCATTTTTTATTACGATCGCTGTTTGAACCCGGAAGCTTACCCATGATCTTGATCGGAGAATTGTTCAATGCATGGTTCGGCAAAAGCCCTGTATCATTTTGATAAATTTCATCAAAACGTTGAATGATGACAGTTGCATCAACACCCAAAAACTTCGCATATGAACGATAATAGCCTTTAATAAAAGTCGCTTCTGGCAAAGATTTATATTCATCTTGCTCTAATGCTTGTAAGGTTTTTACAGGCATTTTCAGCTCTTTTGCAACATCTTGAATGTCTAGGTTCTTCGAGACTCGAATTTGACGCAAGTACTCACCTGGACGTTGAACATTTCCTAAGCCATTAGATGCTACGTTTGAACCTGTAGGTTGCTGTGAATTAGGATTTACTTCCATACGGCCTCAGTACTGTACTGTAATTGCAGATAACGTTGATATTCTTTACTGTCAGGGAATAATGCCCGCAACTGGTTCACCAGTACTTGCATTCCCATCTGGTCATTATTGGCACGTGCAATACGTAAACCAATCCAGAGTGCTCTTGCGCCCTGTTTGTCCTGACCTACTAAACGAACATATTGTTCATAGAGTTGACTTGCTTGCGCATTTTTTTGTTGCAAATAGAAAATCTCAGACAACTCTACCAAAGAAATGATCGAATCGCGATTGACTTGTAGGGCATTTTTGAATGCTTTTTCGGCATTTGCTGTATCACCAACTTTTAAATATACCCGCCCCAAATTTTCTAAAGCCTTATAACGCTGGTCGTATCCAAGAGATGCGCCTGCAATACTCAATTGCTCAATCGCATCATTATAACGCTCGCTAACAAATAAATATGTTCCATAATTATTACGAGCCTGCGCATTTTTCGAATCACTGGAAATCGCACGCTTAAAATAGCCATCCGCTTTTTCCATGCTGATCTTACTACCTTCTTGTTGTAGTAAAACCCCCATCATCATATTGGCAGCTGAATCTCGTGAATCTGTTTCAAGGGCTTGATCAAGTGCACGTTTGGCTGCATCCAGATCGCCTGATCGAATATACTCCGCAGCTAACTGGGTACGAACTTTGACGGCTTTCTCAGGATCTTTTTTTATAATTGTGTCTGAGTTTGTCGTTTGACAACCCTGTACCACCAATGCAGATAAACCAATTGCCAATATTACAACTGCTTTTTGATACATCGATTTTCTCAAAGTCAGCCCCTGATTCATTGTTGATATAAATCTATGTCTACAGATCTTTAACCTTGTGAACGTATAATTTCACCACGTTCAGCCACTTTCTTTTTCCACTGTTCAGCACGACGTGTACGGTCTGCAACCTGCCCCACCAATTGTCCACAAGCCGCATCAATATCATCTCCACGTGTCTGACGAATCGTACACACAAAACCTGCATCAGACAAAGTTTTTTGGAAAGAAATAATTCGATTTCGGCTTGAACGCCCATAAGGCGCATGTGGAAATGGGTTAAATGGTATTAAATTAATTTTGCTTGGTAAGTTTTTCAGCAATTTAATCATTTGTTGTGCATGTTCAGGTTGATCGTTCACACCATCCAACATCACATATTCAATCGTCACATGCTTGCGTGAACTTTCATTACCATCTTTGGCAATATAACGCTGACATGCAGCAATCAATTGCGCCAAAGGATATTTCTTATTGATTGGTACCAATTCATTACGCAATTCATCATTCGGTGCGTGTAAGGAAATTGCCAAAGCAACATCAATATCTTGTGCCAATTGGTCAATTTTCGGAACAACACCTGATGTCGATAATGTGACACGGCGTTTTGACATTCCGTAAGCAAAATCATCCAGCATGATATTCATCGAACTCAAAACTGCATCATAGTTCAACAGTGGTTCGCCCATTCCCATCATAACCACATTGGTCACAGAACGTTCGCGCTCTGCGACTGGTACATCTTCCATATAAGAATAGTTCGCCATCCACAATTGCCCAATGATTTCATCTGGCAATAAATCACGCTGAAAACCCTGCTTACCTGTTGAACAGAATGAACAGTCAAGCGCACAGCCGACTTGTGAAGAAATACATAAGGTTTTACGTGACCCCGTCTTATCCTCAGCAGGAATCAACACGGTTTCTACCAGTGAACCTGCACCATCGCCCACACGGAAAACCCATTTACGTGTGCCGTCTTTTGAATAGTTGCGATGAACAACCTCTGGTGCCTTAATTTCGCAAATTCGTTCTAATTTTTCTCGAAGTTTGCCTGAAATATTGGTCATTTCAGCAAAATCAGTGACAAAAAACTGATGAATCCATTTCATTACTTGCCCAGCACGGAATTTTTTCTCCCCCATTTCTTCGAAGAATTTTTCCAATTGCGGACGTGACATGCCAAGTAAATTCACTTTCTGTGCATGTACAGACTGAACACGGTCAGCCTGTACTGTATGTGACGATGCAGGCTGCTGTTCATCTAAATTTAACGATGAAGCGACAACTTCAGAACTCATGGGGATTACCTAAATCATGCCGTATAATGAAAAATATTGATCAGCATTTAATCAATAAAAACAACAAAAATAAAAAAACCAGACAAGCAGTATATCACCTATCTGGTTTCGGGTCTGTTATCAATTCATAAATCGAAGATTTATTGGATAAGAAAATAGACCCTAAATACGTCGAATTAACGAGTACGTGGACAAACTTCAGTTTGAGCGAAGAAGTAGTTTACTTCACGATCAGCAGATGCAACTGAGTCAGAACCGTGAGCAGCATTTTCATCGATGCTTACAGCGAAATCAGCACGGATTGTACCAGGAGCAGCTTCTTTAGGGTTTGTTGCACCAAGAATTTCACGGTGAGCAAGAACAGCGTTTTCACCTTCAAGAACAGATACAACTACTGGACCAGAAGTCATGAATGCAACTAAATCACCAAAGAAACCACGTTCTTTATGCTCAGCATAGAAACCTTCAGCTTCAGCTTTAGAAAGGTGTTTCATTTTAGTCGCAACGATTTTAAGACCAGCTTTTTCGAAACGAGCAAAGATGTCACCGATGTGGTTTTTAGCAACTGCATCTGGTTTTACGATAGATAAAGTACGTTCAATAGCCATGATTGGCTCCTTAAGTCAATTTGACACGAAATTTTTGGCGCATTATACCGAATAATGAATAATTTTCCGCTTTTAATCTGTAAAAAAATTGGATTTTTCGATGTGTAGTGAGATTCCACCATTGAATTACATCGAGAAGCGATTAATTTGCTTCATCAATCCATGCCATTTGAATAGCTTCCAACAAACCTTCTGTCGATTTTGTTGGATCATCACTAAACTCTGGCAAAGCACAAATCCAAGCATGCATATCGGTAAAACGCACCCATTGTGGATCCACATCTGGGTGCGCTTCACTGAGTTCAATTGCGATGTCAATCGTGTCTGTCCAACGTAAGCCCATGCTCATGTTCCTTTGCTTTATTTAATCCTGCTACTTTACCAAATCTTAGGGGCTGTGGACAATTCGTCTATATTTGCGACTAGGTGTAGACCATCATTCAAAATTAAAACCTTGATGATCAAAATCATCTGATTCTTTAAAAATCAAGTTACACACCACCAATAAATAAACCATCATAGAATAACTCCTAAATAAGGCGCAGTTAAAACAATCAAGCTTGCGACACTTGCACCAATCAGTGCCCCAACAATCACATCACTTGGATAATGCAAGCCCAAAACCATTCGTGACAGCGCAATCAACACAGTGAAAGGTGTCATGATAAATAACATCAGGGGTTGGATATAGCCAAAAACAATCGTTGCCATCACAGCATGTAGTGTATGACCTGATGGAAAACTAAAATGATCCAAAGGGCGCTCACCTAAAATAATCACCTGATGGACTTGATAAGGTCGCGGGCGAACTGTTTTATGTTTTAGAAATTTATAAATCCCCGTTCCTAACAGACCAGCAACCACGACATAGAGCAATTGCAGTCCATACATCCAGCCTTTTTGCAACAATACCAGCATTAACATTGCGCACCAAAAAGCACCATCACCTAGACGACTAATGGTTTTAAAAAACGTTGCAACACTTTGCGTATGCGATAAGTTATTGAGATATAAGCAACCTCTAAGATCGAGATCGAGCATTTTTATTTTGGTATTTTTAAAATTCATTTTCACTCTCCTCTCATTATTTGAGATGAACTAGGTCAGCCGTTTTGCATACTGCGTAACCTGATATAGTGCTTCTTCGAATTGATGAACTGGATGTTGCCATCCGATGCTTTGAACATCTTGCATGGCTTGTTGCCCCATGCGTTTCAGCATGTTGTTATCTGGAATTTGCAACACATGTTGTGTTAACTGTTGAATATCGCCAATTGAACATAACCAACCTGTTTGAGTGTGTTTGCCATGAAGTTGGGCACAGGCATAATCATAGGCAATAATCGGTAAGCCACTTGCCATCGCCTCAATGACCACATTACCAAATGTTTCGACTTGGCTGGCAAATACAAAAACATTGGCACTTGCATAAGCTTCAGCAAGTTGCGTGCCACTTAGGCTACCCATGAAAATCACATGTTCTGCACCTGGCATTTTTTCTAATCGGCTACGATCAGGACCATCTCCCACCAACACCAATTTGACTTGACGCTGTGATTGCTTACGTAACGCCGAATAAGCATCAATTACCACATTAACTTCTTTTTCCGAAGATAAACGCCCAACATAAATCAACACCGTAGTGTTTTCATCTGCGCCCCACTGCTGTCTAAGCTGTGCTGAATAACGTTGTGAAGAAAACCGATCTGTATCAATCCCCCTGCCTACGACGACCAATGGGCAGGTCACACCAAATTCACGTAAAGCGATTTCAGTGTCACGGCTGGGAACACAGGTCAGTTGTGTTGCATTATGAAACCATCTCAAATAACTTTGAATCGGCTTGACCAAGAATGCCAAATCAAAGAAACGACTAAACTCTTGGAATTGTGAATGAAAGCCACTTGAAACGGGGATACGTCGTGTTTTTGCAGCGTGTAATGCTGTAAATCCTAATGGTCCTTCAGTCACGATATGCACGACATCGGGTGTAAATGCTGAAATCGCTTGAGAAACTTTGAGGAATTGTGGCCAACCGAACTTCATATCTGGATATTTTGGAATTGACTGCCCATTCACCAAGCATTCTTTATTGGGAACGAAATCATAGCATTGCGCTTTTTGCTCAGGACGAATAAGCAGAATTTTATGCCCTTGATTTTGCAACCCCCTACACAGTTGCATCAAAGATAAAGCAACACCATTAATTTCTGGTGGCCATGTTTCAGTCACGATTGCAATTTTGAGACGAGGTCGAGATAAATCACGAATAAGGTCATCATTATTCGTTGTCGTTTTCTTGTTGTTTGGGTTGAAATAATACTGAATATTATCGGGAAAATCTTGTTGTTTAAATTGCAAGGTGTTCGCGAACGGTTTATTCATACGATACCTAATCTGTTCATTTTTTTAACAGATTAGGTTATTTTCTTGACAATTTAATGATTATTTTATGACAGTTTTTTGACCAATTACTGATCGCCTTTCACGCGAATGAGTAGACCGTTTTCCACTTGGTAAACTTGTCGATTGCCAAAGTCAATCTGTTGCTTTTCACCATGCAGGTTCGGAAAGCCTGCAATCTTTTCCAGTTGTGGAGAACGCTGAAACTGTTGAGTTTTTGGATTATACATCCAATAAATATAGCGTTTATCCTCTACTGTGCGCCCTTGAGATAAGTCAGAAACAATCACATCATAATAACCATCAAAATTGATATCCATATAACCGACACTGTTTGGATAGCCTGTAAACCCAGTAAGGCTTTGCACGACAGTATTGTTGTTTTTATTCAATACATCTACACGTTTTAAAGTTTTGCCAAATGGGCTATTGGCATCGTCCTGACCATAGAATTTAAAGATAAAAACTGGTTTATTCACGACCTTAAAAGCAGGTTCAAATTGTATGGATTGCCTAGCTGTTTTGCCTGCTTCTAAAAGTGTAGCTTTAAACAATCCGCTATTTGCATTCAGCACACCTGTCAGTTGATACTTGCCAACAGTCGTGTTATCTGCTTCTGAAGCCAGTGATTTTAGATCTAACTGATCGCCTTTTTGAGTTCCTTTAAAGTCTATCGTTGTACCATTCATTAAATCAGTAAGTACACCATGCGGATGTGCAATCCCTGCATAAAGGTTCATATAATAACGACCTTCACCTGATTTAAGCATACGCTGCATCGACACACGCACACCACTCAATGGCTTTAAACTGGTATTTGCCTGTACAGAAGTAGACTGAGTTTCAGCATAACTAAAACATGAAATAGACAAAGTCATCATAGTGAGAAAAAGTTTAAATTTCATGATTCAAAACCATATTCAACGATAATCAATAATGTGCAATCTATCACAAAAAATTAAAAGAATTAGCACTATTTTATTAGTTTTTTTATTTTTCTAACTCTCTTATTCATTCGATAATCACTCCAAATTTTATAATTAAGCCAGCATAAAATACCAAGACTTGCCAAAGATAATATAATCCCCGTATACTTATCTACAACTTTTTCTTTATTATATACACTAGGCTTCATTTTATAAAAACCTTCGACATTCTCTATTTCCTTCTTTGTATTTTTGTTTATTATTATTACCTTAGAGTCTTTCACATCTAAATCTAACAATTCATTTTTATCATTATAAAAATTATAAATATATCCCCCTCTTATTCCATCACAATACATAGCTATACCAATTCCCATATATACTAAAAGAAATATGTTTGAAATTATTGCAATTAAAAATTTTTTCTTACCTCTTTTCCCTTCAGAATTATTCGGCAAGTTATTTTTTCTATCTACTTTATAAAAATTATGAATTCTAGTTTTAATTTCAATTTCATCAAAAATTTTATCTTTTAAATCATCACCACCTTTAATCGAAATTAGTGCATCAAAATAAAACCCTTCTTCTTTTTTCCAAAGCCCTAAGTTCAACAACAATTTATTTCTTTCAAAAGTATACCCCACTTCCATATCTTCTGTTTTTGCACGAATATTAAAAGCATGCCATAGCCCATTATCAGGTAAAGATAATATTATTGGCTTTTCAAAATCTGTTTTATTAATATCATTATTACCTGAGTTTATTAAAAAACCAGTTACCAAGATAAGATCGTTCGAAACATCATCATTTTTGTAAAAAACAATTAGTTCTGATGATGCTTTACTTAAATTAGCCAACAGAGTAGAGCTTTCTGTAATTAATTGAATTTTTGTTCTAAAAATAGCTTTCCAAGCCAAAAAGATACTTATCACACCAAATATTATTGTTAATATTAAACTTATTAAGTCCATAAAAAACCCTCGCTTACGCAAGGGTTTTTTATAGCACAAAATCAGCTAATTAAGAAATTAGTTCTTTTCTTTATCAACGATTTTGTTCGCTTGAATCCAAGGCATCATTGCACGTAACTTAGAACCTGTTACTTCGATACCGTGCGCTGCATTTTGACGACGGCGAGCAGTCATTGATGGATAGTTCAACGCACCTTCTTGAATGAACATCTTCGCATATTCACCAGATTGGATACGTTTAAGCGCATTACGCATCGCTTCACGTGATTGCTCGTTGATCACTTCAACACCAGTCACATATTCACCATATTCAGCATTGTTTGATACTGAATAGTTCATGTCTGCGATACCGCCTTCGAACATCAAATCAACGATTAATTTAAGTTCGTGTAAGCATTCGAAATAAGCCATTTCTGGTGCATAACCCGCTTCAACAAGCGTTTCATAACCCATTTTAACCAATTCAACCGCACCACCACAAAGAACTGCTTGCTCACCGAATAAGTCAGTTTCAGTTTCTTCACGGAATGAAGTTTCGATGATTCCTGTACGACCACCACCTACGCCAGAAGCATAAGAAAGTGCAACATTACGTGCATTACCAGAAGCATCTTGATGGATAGCGATCAAATCAGGAACACCTGAACCACGTTGGAACTCTGAACGTACAGTGTGACCAGGCGCTTTTGGTGCAACCATGATTACATCTAAATCTTTACGCGGAACAACTTGGTTATAAAGAACAGAGAAACCATGAGCAAATGCCAAAGTTGCGCCTTCTTTGATGTTTGGTTCAATCACATCACGATAAAGTTGTGATTGGAACTCATCCGGCGTCAAAATCATGACTAAATCAGCTTGAGCAACAGCAGCTGGAACTTCAGCAACTTTAAGACCTGCATTCTCAGCTTTTTTCCAAGAAGTTGAACCAGCACGTAAACCAACAGTAACGTCTACACCTGAATCTTTAAGGTTAAGCGCATGTGCGTGACCTTGTGAACCGTAGCCAATGATCGCTACTTTTTTACCTTGGATGATAGATAAGTCGCAGTCTTTATCATAAAAAATTTGCATTGCTGTCTCCGCTATAATGCTGTGTTTCCTCTTCTTATCCTGAAGATTTTTGTTTGGAATCTTCTAGTCTAAGTCCCTCTTCTATTCCGAGAAGAGGTTATACATGAGGGAATAAAAAATCAAATAATTAATTAAGGGTTGAATAAATTACAGTGAAAGAACTTTTTCACCGCGAGCAATACCTGATACGCCAGAACGAACCACTTCTAAAATTGTGTTCTCTGCAAGCGCATCAATAAAGCCGTCAATTTTTTCTGTTGTACCCGCAATCTGAATGGTATAAGTCGTTGGTGTTACATCGACAATTTGCGCACGGAAAATATCCGCAGTGCGTTTGATCTCAGCACGTGCAGAACCTAATGCTTTGACTTTAATCAGCATCAGTTCACGCTCAATGTGCGCACCCTCAGACAGATCAACAACCTTAACCACCTCAACCAATTTGTTGAGTTGCTTGGTAATCTGCTCGATCTTGTGATCATCACCATAAGTCGTCAATGTCAAACGCGACATGGTTGGATCTTCAGTTGGTGCTACATTTAAAGTTTCGATGTTGTAGTTACGTTGAGAAAACAACCCCACCAAACGAGAAAGCGCACCAGCTTCGTTTTCAACGAGTACAGAAATAATATGTCTCATTCAGTACGCTCCCCTTTAGACAACCACATATCTTTCATTGACTGACCTGCAATCAGCATTGGATATACATGCTCTGTACGGTCAACCATGACATTGATAAACACACATTTATCGTCGATCGCCATTGCTTCCTGAAGCTTAGATTCAAGCTCATCTGCATGGTCAATCTGGATACCAACATGTCCGTATGCTTCCATAAGTTTTGGAAAATCAGGTAATGATTCAACATAAGAACTTGAATGACGACCTTCATAGTTCATATCTTGCCACTGCTTAACCATTCCTAAAGCACGGTTATTTAAGCAAAGAATTTTCACATTTAAGCCGTATTGCTTACATGTAGAAAGCTCTTGGATACACATCTGAATAGATGCTTCACCTGTAATACACACCACCTGTTGATCTGGGAATGCCAATTTTGCCGCCATTGCATAAGGCAAACCTACACCCATTGTCCCCAAACCACCTGAGTTAATCCATTGGCGTGGACGTGTGTACTTATAATACAAGGCACCAAACATTTGATGCTGACCGACGTCAGAGGTAATGATCGCTTGACTATTGGTAATCTTATCCAATGCTTCAACCACTTGTTGTGGCTTCATCACACCATCTTGACCTGCTTCATACTTCAAACCATGAACTTTGCGCCATTCATTGATTTGTGTCCACCAATCTGCAATCGCTTCTGGATTTGGCTTTGAAACATTCATTTGCTTCAACTGAACCAACATCTCTTGAAGTACAGGCTCTACCGCACCCACGATTGGAATATGCGCCATAATTGTTTTCGAAATGGTCGCAGGGTCAATATCAATATGAATGACTTTAGCATTTGGACAGAATTTAGCAGGATTGTTGGTTACACGGTCATCAAAACGTGCGCCGATTGCTAAAATAACGTCCGCATTTGCCATGGTCATATTGGCTTCGTAAGTACCATGCATTCCGAGCATGCCTACGAATTGCGGATCATTTCCAGAAAAAGCACCTAACCCCATCAAGGTATTGGTCACTGGATAATTTAATAAATGCGCCAATTCCGTGAGTAATTCAGAAGCATTTCCCTGAACCACACCACCACCCGTATAAATCACTGGGCGCTTTGCATTCACCAATTCATCAATTGCTTTACGAATTTGACCTGAATGACCTCGATGCGGAGGCTGGTAAGAACGCATTTTTACTTTTTCAGGATATTCATACGCAAATTTTTCTGCAGGATTGGTCGCATCCTTTGGAATATCAACAACAACAGGACCCGGACGTCCAGAAGAAGCGATATAAAATGCTTTTTTAATTATTGCAGGAATTTCACTTGCATGACGCACTTGGAAACTATGTTTTACGATTGGACGAGAAATCCCCACCATATCTGTTTCTTGGAATGCGTCTTCACCAATCAGATGGCTTGCAACCTGTCCAGACAAAATCACCATTGGGATTGAGTCCATATAAGCTGTGGCGATTGGTGTTACGGTATTGGTTGCGCCAGGTCCAGAAGTGACCAGTACGACACCTGTTTTACCTGTCACGCGTGAGTATGCATCTGCCATGTGACCAGCAGCTTGCTCATGACGCACGAGGTAATGATTAATTTTATCTTGTTTAAATAGCGCATCATAAATATGTAATACTGCGCCGCCTGGGTATCCAAAAACATGTTCAACGCCTTCGTCCGCCAATGCACGAACAAGCATTTCACCACCAGATAAAAGTTCCAACGTATTCACCCTAATCTTTTTTCCACAGCACTATGGGAGACATAGACTGTGTTTCATTCATTGATTGTGCGCTCTGTTATAGCACACATATTGACTCGTTTTTGCAGCAATAAAAAAATAAATCGTCACGCAACCGTGTGGGCTGTATGAATCACTGAAATATGTTGGGATAAACATGTTTCGGTATTGGTCATTTTCTCGGCTTAGAGAAAATGTTATTGCTTGCTTTGATACTTTTATTCGAAGGGTGATCGAAAAAAACATCTGAAACTTGAGCAAGCATTTTTGTAGTTTTAGCGAACAAAGTCAAGGTTTCTCATAAGGTTTTTATTGATTATTTACCAACCGTTTATTTTTAAAACTATTCCTTTTTTTTAAGTGTATTATAAATAAAATTTCAATCACTTATAACTCAATAAAATTGCAAAAGAATTATTTTAAAACTTATATTTTTGTATGGAAAATACCCTATCACCAAATAACGATGGTTTTGTAAAATTGATATAAAAATTCATTCAGGTACACTATTTTTTTCTAGCCAAAATGATAATGATCAAAATACTGTAAAACTTCACTTAAAGTATTTATTACATTCCGATCAATAACGTTTTTGATATATCGCTAAATAATATGATTAACCTGAGTTCGATAAAAATCCTTGATGAAAGATGATACAGTCAAACCGCCTGATTATTCATACAAGTGATTTGGATGATTCATTTATTTTGTACTTTTTGAATCATCGATGGTCTTGCTATCGTGAGGCGACATGGATGTCGCCATGTTGAGCGGGGGTATGAGGATATACCCCTCGCTCAACGAAAGATTTTTGTCACTTTTCATCTCTGAAAAGTGAGGCATCGCCTACGCAAAAGAATTTAAACTTTAGCACTAAAGCGTGGCAGTGCAAGCTTTAGATTATCAAACAATCTATTGATCGCCTTCATTTTATTGATCAAGAGAAATGAAACTATATTGATGGTTGCGCTTACGGAGCTTCGCTCCTCATGCCAAAACAAGTATGGCGAGCCGCAGGCTGATCCAAAATCGGATAAAAATCCAGCAAAACCCCACATAGATTTATTATTTTTCAATAAGTTGAAGATTTAATTGCATCAAATTCACGTTATGATTACATTTCAGACAAATGTTTGACAAAAAAATCTAATATTTCCTCCACTGTCTGTTCTGTTGTTTGTTGTGCTATCCCCCATTCTGGGAAATGACCATCCACCATCATTCTTGCTAAACCATACACCAATGCACGAGCTGTTATGATTGCCAATGCCTGATTATGTTCATCCATCTGCTCACCAAACGCATCTCTTAACAATTGTTGCATCAAATGACGAATGTTCGTATTGCTGGATATTAACTTGTCGGAACTCTCATAATCGATGAGTGAACGATCACTGATAATACGAAAGTGTACAGGGTAAGTTGCCGCCCACTTTAGATAGCTCCGACCAATAGTGGCGAAACGTACCAATGGCGGTTGCTCCTCTACTGCGTGCATCATTTGTTGCACTTCTAGCTCTAAGCGCTCTGTTGCCTGTTCAGCTACAGCTGTAAGTAATGCAGTACGAGTTGCAAAATGACGAAAAGGTGCAGCTGGAGACACACCTGCACGTTTAGCGGTCTCACGTACACTCAGTTTCTCCACCCCTTGTTCATCAATCAATTGTACTGCAGCTTCAATTAAAGCTTCACGTAAGTGACCATGATGATAAGTAGTACGTGTATTTGATACAGCTGACTTATCTGAAGACGATTGAGTCATAACTCTCCTCTATTGCAATTCGTTGCGGTTATACGATATGCTATTTTCACAATGTATGCACCGATTACATTAAAATTCCAACTCAACAAAAACAACGGTAAGCCTATGTATTTTTTTAAAACATTACTCTCTACGTCCACTCTTTTTTATTCACTCGCACTATACGTTGGGTCAATCAATCCAGCAATGGCGCAACCCAAACCAACAACACCTCAAGTTGAATCTGCCAAATTACAGATTGTATGGCCTATTCCTCACTCAGTAATCCCTTTAGGCAATGACTCTGAGCGTGCGATCGGAGTCATCGTAAGTAGTAATTTCAAATTGTTACCTGCGGGGCAGTGTGGCAATGATTCACATTGTGGTCATATTCATATGAAGATTGATCCGAAAGGTGATAGCTGTAATTTACCCAACCGTTCGTATAACAGTATGAACAGTGATTTTGGAGGTCCACTTATCAAAGCCAACTTTGGCGCCTGCACTGAACCTGCTGGAGAACATACAATAGGTGTATTGCTCGCCAATGATCAACACCAACCTGTTCTGATAGACGGAAAACCAGTAATAGCAACGGTCCAAGTTAAAACAACTCTGCCATGAATAGAAATTAAAAGATGACGATAGCAAAATATAGTTTCAGTCAAGATCACATTTATTGAATATCAAGATGATATACAATGATTTTAATGATAAAAAACCATGGCTTTTATTCAAAAGAGAAATAAAAATTTAGTGTTGGGTGAGGACGATATTCTATGGCACCCAACACTAAACCTCGTGTTTCCGTATAAGAGAACACAGATATAACCCAATAAAATTGCAAAAGAATTATTTTAAAACTTATATTTTTGTATAAAATAAATACAATTTAAAAAATATCCAGATCAAGCTAAAACAATCCATTGTATATTAGACGCTATAACTATTTCTAGCTTTAGTCTGCATAAAAATTGACGCAAAGGTTCTGCACCATGAAACAACACCAACGCTTTACACACACAGTTTTTGTATCGACCATTTTTGCTTTGTTGTCTGTGACTGCTGCAACCAGTCATGCAAAACAGTATTATAAGTGGGTCGACAGTAACGGCTCTACCCATTACACCACGACGCCACCACCTAAAAATGCACGCAATAAAACTAAAGTCGACACTTATGGTTATCGTGGAACGCCTTCACCGACCAACCAACCTACAGCCCAACAGACAGCCCCACAAAACAATCCATCCAATACGCAGCAAAATGCTCCTCAAAATGGACAACCTGTAAATAATGTTCCTGTCGTGAATCCACCACAGCTACAACAACCTACAGTGATTCCACAAAATAATACCAATAGCGATTCAACGCTTCGCTAGTTCAATTAAGAACAAAATTGCAAGTTTTTCATATTTAAAAACGCGCAAAATTCACTTTTAGGTGTATTTTGCGCTATGCTGTGCAACACAGTTTTTTAACCATTGTTCTCAAAATACGTTTATGACTACTCATATTGATCCTGAATATCAAGCTAGTGCGATTGAACCTCAAGTCCAGAAAGACTGGGAAGATCGTAAATCGTTTAAAGTTGCCGACACTGTAGAAGGTCCACGTCGTTATATCCTCTCGATGTTCCCTTATCCAAGTGGCAAACTGCATATGGGTCATGTGCGGAACTATACGATTGGCGATGTGATTAGTCGTTTTCACCGTCTCAAGGGTGAAACTGTCCTGCAACCTATGGGTTGGGATGCTTTTGGTTTGCCTGCTGAAAATGCAGCAATTGCACATCAAGTTGCGCCTGCAAAATGGACGTTTGAAAACATCGCATATATGCGCGACCAATTGAAAAAACTTGGTTTGTCTGTTGATTGGGACCGTGAATTTGCAACATGTACACCAGAATATTATCACTGGGAACAATGGTTATTTGTCCAACTGTATAAAAAAGGACTGATTTATCGCAAACTCTCTACAGTAAACTGGGATCCAGTTGACCAGACTGTTCTTGCCAATGAGCAAGTTGAAAACGGTCGTGGCTGGCGCTCAGGTGCATTGGTAGAAAAGCGTGATATTCCAATGTACTACTTCCGCATCACAGACTATGCGCAAGAACTCTTAGATGATCTCGACACACTAAAAGACGGTTGGCCACAACAAGTATTGACCATGCAGCGTAACTGGATTGGTCGTTCAACGGGTATGGACATCACCTTCCCGTCTGCGAACCCAGAAGTTTATGCCGATGGTTTGACGGTTTATACCACACGTGCTGACACGCTCATGGGTGTAACCTATGTTGCAGTTGCAGCTGAACATCCAATGGCGTTGAAAGCTGCCGCGATCCAATCAGAAGCTGGACAGCCTGAACTTGCTGCATTTATTGAAGAATGTCGCATGGGTTCAGTGGCAGAAGCAGACTTGGCAACCGCTGAAAAGAAAGGCATGGCAACAGGCTTATCGGTGAAGCATCCTGTGACTGGTGAAGAAATTCCAGTCTGGATTGCCAACTATGTATTGATGTCCTACGGCTCAGGTGCAGTCATGGCTGTTCCTGCGCACGATGAACGTGACTTTGAGTTTGCCAATAAATTTAATTTGCCAATTAAACAAGTCATCGATGCCAAAGGTGCAGATGATGCCGAATATTCTGCATCAGCGTGGCAAGAGTGGTACGGTTCTAAAGAAGGTAAATTGGTTAATTCTGGCGAATTTGATGGCTTAACATTCCAAGCCGCTTTTGACGCTTTCCTTACAAAATTAGAACCACAATCATTGGCAAGTTCTAAAGTTCAATTCCGTTTACGTGATTGGGGTGTTTCTCGTCAACGTTACTGGGGTTGCCCAATTCCAATGATTAACTGTGACAAGTGTGGTCAAGTCACTGTTCCTGAAGACCAACTCCCTGTTGTTCTTCCGACAGATGTGGTACCAGATGGTTCAGGTAATCCCTTAAATAAAATGCCTGAATTCTATCAAACAAAATGTCCAAGCTGTGGTGGTGATGCCCGTCGTGAAACGGATACTTTGGATACATTCGTTGAATCCTCTTGGTACTATGCGCGTTATGCTTCTCCTGATTTTACTGGTGGTATGGTAAAACCTGAAGCTGCACAGTCATGGTTGCCAGTGAACCAGTATATTGGCGGTGTAGAACATGCCATTCTTCATCTTCTTTATGCACGTTTCTTCCATAAGTTAATGCGTGATGAAGGTGTGGTTCAAGGCAACGAACCATTCACCAACTTACTCACTCAAGGCATGGTCTTGGCGGACACATTCTACCGTGAAGCTGAAAGTGGTAAAAAAACCTGGTTCAACCCTGCGGATATTGAGTTAGAAAAAGACGAAAAAGGTCGCATACTTTCTGCTAAATATAATGGCGATGGACAAGAAGTTGTCATTGGTGGGCAAGAAAAAATGTCGAAGTCAAAAAATAACGGCATCGATCCACAAGCAATTATTGACCAATACGGCGCAGATACTGCCCGCGTATTTATGATGTTTGCTGCGCCACCTGATCAATCATTGGAATGGTCGGATGCAGGTGTTGAAGGGGCAAACCGTTTCTTAAAACGTGTTTGGCGTTTGGTAGCTGGGTTCCTTGAAAAAGGCAATACTGCAACTGCGATTGATGCAGCTAAACTTTCAACAGAAGCACAAGATTTACGTCGTAAAACTCACGAAACCATTCAAAAGGTAGGTGATGATATTGAACGTCGTCATGCATTCAATACAGCCATTGCAGCATTGATGGAATTACTCAATGCCAGCAATAAGTTTGAAGCAAAAGATGACAATGATGTCGCTGTTGAACGTGAAGCGATTATTACCCTATTGACCTTGCTTGCACCTTTTGCACCACACTTAAGTCAAACTTTATTGGCTGAGTTTAATGTTGACTTGACTTCGGTCTTGTTCCCGACTGTGGATGAGTCAGCACTCACTCGTAATACACAAACTATTGTGGTTCAGGTAAATGGTAAGCTTCGTGGTAAGTTAGAAGTGTCTGTAGATGCATCAAAAGATGAGTTATTGACCTTAGCGAAAGCACTTCCAGAAGTTCAACAGTTCTTGACGGGTCCAACCAAGAAAGAAATTGTTGTGCCGAATAAATTAGTGAATTTGGTGGTTTAAAAAGCTTTTAAGCCTCCCTTTCTAAAAGAGAGGTTTGGAGGGATTTTATGAAAAAATCTCCCCTAACCCCTCTTTAAAAAGAGGGGGACTTAATGCGATAAACAAAACCCAAACAAAGCCCGTTGTCATTCAACGGGCTTTGATTCTAAAATGTGGTCAATTTATCAAGATTAAATATTTCATATTTTAATGAAATATCATGAGGACAAAGCATGCATTTGGTTCAACGTGTTGCAGCAGTTGTATTAACTTTGGGTCTGAGTGCGGGCTTAGTCGGTTGTGGCTTTCATTTAAAGGGAACCAATACTCAAGCAACGCCTTTGGTTTATACCAAATTACAGTTGGTTCTACCTGAAAATACAGAAGATCTTGAGAAAAAACTCAGTGTTTATTTGACTGCAACGGGTGTCCAACTCAGTAATGCGAATGATGCCTATGTGTTACGTGTACTCAGTTACAAACCTGTACGCCATGAGCTCAATGGTAAATTGGTTGAAACCTTACTGCGTCTCACTGTAACTTTCCAGATTGAGGACAAACAAGGAAATCCAATTACAGAACCTCGTACATTGACTGCCTCTCGTAGTTATCAATATGATGTTGCGACAGTCAATACCGATGACCAACAATATAAATATTTAAGCCAAATTTTGATTGATGACATCGCTCAACAAATGTCTCGTCAAATTGCAGCCAACCGCTTACCGAAAGCTAGAAATATTACCACCCAACCAGTAGCACAATAAACTTATGAAACTTGACTATTTACAAGCCCTTAAACGTGTTGATGAAGCGCGCGGTGTTTGGATTTTACATGGTCAAGAGCCACTGTTAGAGCAAAATTTGCTTGATGCATTAAGAAAAAGCTGGGCAAAGCATGAAATTGAAAGACAGCGTCATGATTTAAATAGTGTTTCAGACTGGAAAAATGTTTTTAATGCTTTAAACAGCCTGTCTTTATTTTCACAACATCTCGCACTTGAAGTGCATGGCAATATCAAGCCAGATGCCAATGGATTAAAACAACTCAAACAATATATTCAACATAACGAACACAATTTACTTGTAATCGTGATGCCAAAGCAGGATTCAAGTAGTTTAAAATCTGCTTTCTTCCAAACGGTTGAAGCCAACGGTGTAGTTGTTGCATTGACGGCGAATTACCCACAAGACCGTCAGCGCATCTTGGTAATTGAAGCAGAACAACTTGGTATTCAACTCAATCAAGATGCATGGGTATGGCTTGAACAACATCATGAACACAATTTATTGGCTGCTAAAAACAGTTTAATGCGTGTTGCAGATACATTCCCCGATCAAAAACAGATTGAAATCGACCATTTACAACAATGCTTACAAGATCAATCCCGCTACAGCACTTTTGATTTAAGCGATGCATTGATCGCTGGAAATTTAGCTTTAGCCATTAAGATTTTCCAATATCTTTTGGAGTCTGGAGAACCTGATAGTTTAATTTTATGGACCATTAGTAAAGAAATGCGTCTTTTGATGCAATTGTATGAACAGCCACAAAATGCTTTACAACTTGGCATTTGGAAAACAAAAATTTCTTTGTACCAACAAGCACTTAGACGTTTAAATCCACAATCGTTTTTAACATGGTCGACACTTTTATTACGCATTGATGCGGCAATTAAAGGGCTTAGTCAAGAAAAACCCGAACATATCATTCAACAATGTATTGCAGAGTTGTGTGGAAAGTCTTTATTTATCAATGCTTAATTTTTAAGCATAAAGATCAACTAGAATAATTCTCATTTCTATTTATTATAAAAAATTCACGCTTTATCCTTAATTCATCATTATAATTTGATCAATTTTTCTCTCAGTCTCATTATTGCTATGCCAAAAATAAAACCAGCCAAAGCCATTTTTATAGCGGCCTGTGTAGCGATCGTCGCAGCAATCGCATGGTACACATTAAAACCAAAAAATACACAGCCTCAGTATATTACTGCTGAAGTAACCCGTGGAGATATTGAAGATTCTGTACTTGCAACAGGCGACTTGGAAGCAACCAAAATGGTCAGTGTGGGTGCACAGGTTTCTGGTCAGGTCAAAAAAATGTATGTAAAGCTGGGAGATCAAGTCAAACAAGGACAATTGATCGCACAAATTGATTCTGTACGACAAACCAACGATTTAAAAACAGCAGAAGCAAGTATTAAAAACCAACAGGCACAATTGACCACAAAACAAGCCACTTTAGCCAAGGCTGAAGCTGAATATAATCGTCAGAAGAATATGTATGCACAAGATGCGACATCTAAGGCTGATTACGACAGTGCGTTGGCTGCGTTTAAGACAGCACAAGCCGATATTGCATCGATGAATGCGCAAATTGAACAATCTAAACTGACACTGGCAACCTCACAAGAAAACTTAGGCTATACCCGTATTGTTGCGCCGATGGATGGTACTGTGGTTGCAATTGTGACTGAAGAAGGTCAAACCGTTAACGCGAATCAAAGCGCTCCAACGATTGTGAAGCTTGCTAAACTTGACACCATGACCATCAAAGCCCAAGTATCAGAAGCTGATGTCATGAAAGTTCAGGAAGGTCAAAAAGTTTATTTCACAACACTGGGAGACAGTGAGAAAAAACGTTATGCAACACTACGTCAAGTAGAGCCTGCACCTGAATCAATCAATACAGAAACAACCAGCAATTCTTCATCATCGTCATCAAGCACTGCGATTTATTATAATGCGCTCTTCGATGTGCCAAATGATGATGGCAAGTTGCGTATTGATATGACAGCTCAGGTTTATATTATTTTAGCGGAAGCTAAAAATGCTTTGACTGTTCCTGCAGCTGCACTTCAAGCTTCAAATCGCCCACAACGCGCCAATAAATCAAATGGTCAATCTGCTGCAAATTCAAATCGCCCTGCTTCTTCTGCTCAAGGTCAAACCCATAAAGAGGGACAAAATGCAGCTGATCGCCCAGAGCGTCTTGAGTTAACCGCAGATGAGAAAGCTTTGCTAGATCAAGGTAAAGCATCCGTTGCAATCGTTCGTGTTTTACAGGCTGATGGCAGTGCCAAACGTAAACAAGTATTAATTGGTTTAAATAACCGTGTTACAGCAGAAGTGTTACGTGGCTTAAATGAAGGTGATCAAGTGATTCTCGCCGATGGTTCAGACACGTCGAATGATTCTGCAAAACGTAGCAACAGAAATGGCCCAATGAGACTCTAAGCATGGATCAGAACAATCATCAGATCAAACCTCTACTCGAGGTTAGTAATCTGATACGTGAGTTCCCTGCGGGTGAATCCACTATTCAGATTTTAAAAAGTATTAATTTAAAGATTTATCCGGGTGAGTTGGTTGCCATCGTTGGTCAGTCTGGTTCTGGTAAATCGACCTTGATGAATATTTTGGGTTGTCTGGATCAGCCAACATCGGGAAGCTATCAGGTAAATGGGCGTGAAACCCGTAAACTTGAACCTGATGAGCTGGCTCAGTTACGTCGTGAGTATTTTGGCTTTATCTTCCAGCGCTATCACTTATTGGGTGATTTGAATGCTGCTGGAAACGTCGAAGTCCCTGCAATTTATGCAGGTATGGACCCCACCGTTCGTCAAAAGCGCTCGCATGAAATCCTGACTGATCTTGGACTTGGTGAAAAAACTGAAAACCGTCCAAATCAACTTTCAGGCGGTCAGCAACAGCGTGTTTCGATTGCCCGTGCCTTGATGAATGGTGGTGATGTTATTCTTGCCGATGAGCCAACAGGCGCATTGGATAAAAATAGCGGTATTGAAGTGATGCGCATCTTGCGCGAGCTAAATGCCAAAGGTCATACCATCATTTTGGTTACACATGATATGAATGTCGCAAAAAATGCGACACGTATTATTGAAATCAGTGACGGGAATATTATTGCAGATAAGCCTAATGTTCCAGAACATGACGATGTGATTGAGGTTGTTGCAGATGCAGAGCCCAAATCCAGTCGAAAAAAATCATCTCGTTGGCGTTCAGCACTAGATCGTTTTGCCGAAGCTTTCCGTATGGCTTTGCTCGCAATGAATGCACATCGTATGCGTACTTTCCTGACCATGTTGGGGATCATTATCGGGATTGCATCCGTGGTGTCTGTCGTTGCACTCGGAAATGGCTCACAAAAACAAATTTTGGAAAACATCAGCAGTTTAGGTACCAATACTATTACGGTCTTTCAGGGTCGAGGCTTTGGTGACAACTCAAAGACAGCTCAATTTAAAACCCTTGTGCCCGCAGATGCTGATGCACTATCTGAACAGCCCTATGTAGAAGCAGTTAGCCCAACAGTGAACAGTAGCGTTACAGCGCGATTTAAAGATACCGAAGCAGCAGCCACCGTAAATGGTGTAAGTGCAGACTTCTTCACTGTAAGAGGTTTAGAGTTTGTCGCAGGTCAACCTTTTGACAAACAAAGTGTGACTCAACGTGCGCAGGATGTCGTGATTGACTCGAACACCAAAAAGACATTCTTTGCTGATGGCACTGACCCGTTAGGACAAGTGATTTTATTGGGCAGTGTTCCGAGTCGAATCATCGGAGTCATTGATGCACAACAAGGCTTTATGAGTTCTGATAGCCTAAATGTCTATCTCCCTTACTCAACCGTGATGAGTCGCATGTTAGGGCAGTCTAATGTACGTAGCATCATTGTTCGTGTCAAAGACACCTACCCGACCGCTGTGGCTGAAAATGCCATTTTAAGCTTGTTAGAACAGCGCCACGGTGCACAAGATGTCTTTACACAAAACTCTGACAGTATCCGTCAAACTATTGAACAAACCACCCAAACCATGACCTTATTGGTGTCTGCAATTGCAGTGATTTCGCTTGTGGTGGGTGGAATCGGCGTAATGAATATTATGCTGGTTTCCGTGACTGAACGTACTCAGGAAATTGGGGTCCGTATGGCGGTGGGTGCACGACAAAGCGATATTCTACAACAGTTTCTGATTGAAGCGATTTTGGTGTGTATTTTAGGCGGAATATTAGGTGTCTTACTTTCATTAGGTATTGGACAGTTGATCGGACATATTGCCAAAGGCAGTTTCCAAATGGCGTATTCAAGTACTTCGATCATCGCAGCATTTGTATGTTCAACTTTGATTGGTGTGGTGTTTGGATTTATCCCAGCACGAAATGCCGCGCAGTTGAATCCTGTCGATGCACTTTCACGTGAATAACCGAAGAATAAGGAAAATATTAATGCAAATGAATTTAAGCAAACTTGCAACAGCCTTGATTCTTGGAAGCTCACTGGTGGGATGTGCTGCTGTGGTAAAAACCCCGTATGAAGCACCTGCGGTACAAATCCCCAATGGTTTTGCTTATGGCAAAGCAAAATCTCAACAAGTTCAAGCTGATCTTTATGCAGACCAATGGTGGACTTTATTTGGCGATAAGCAACTTAATCAATTGGTCAATCAAGTGATTGAACGAAATGCTGATTTGGCTGTCGCAGGGATTAATTTACAAACTGCACGATTAAGAGCTGGGTTAGCACGTGATCAACAAGGACCACGTGTCAATTCAAATGTTTCAACTGGACATAGCTTTGATCTCAACTCGGGCGATGATGCTGCCAAAGGTCTATCACTCAGTGCTGGCGTAAGTTATGAAGTCGATTTATTTGGTAAATTGGCGCGTCAGACTGAAGCCTCTAAATGGGAGTCTTTAGCCACTGAACAAGACTTGCAAGCGACTGGGCAAACCTTAATTGGTACAACTGCAAACTTATACTGGCAATTGGGTTACTTAAATGAACGCTATAGCTCTGCACAACAAAGCTTAGCCTCTACCCAAAAAACCTATGAATTGGTGCGCACCCAATACCGTGCAGGTGCTGTTTCAGGGCTGGATTTAACCCAAGCTGAGCAGTCTGTACAAAGCCAAAAAGCAAGTTTAAGTCAGATTGAACAACAGCGTGTTGAAGCACGTACTGCTTTGGCTGTGTTATTGCAGATTCCAGTACAACAGTTGAATATTCAAGAACCTCAACAGTTGCCACGGATTCGTTTACCTGAAATTGCGGCAGGCTTGCCCGCAGATATTTTGTCACGTCGTCCAGATTTGAGGGCTGCTGAATTACGTTTACGTGAGTCTTTAGCCACCAAAGATGCGACCAAAGCAAGTTATTATCCATCTATTAGCTTGACTGGAAATCTAGGTTCGACCAGCACCTCTCTGACCAATTTACTGAAAAATCCTGCGCTTACTTTAGGTGCAAGTCTAAGCTTACCGTTTTTACAATATAACGATATGCAAAAGAATTTAAAAATCAGTGAATTGGACTATGAAAAAGCCATCGTTCAATACCGCAATACCCTATATCAAGCTTTTGCAGACACGGAAAATGCGTTATCGAATCGAACTGAATTAGATAAACAAGTTGCACTACAACAAAAGAATCTTGAACTTGCGGAAAAAACTGAACGTTTGACTGATATTCGTTATCGTAATGGTGCGATTGCTTTAAAAAATCTTTTGGATGCCCAGGAAACAACACGTAGCGCTCGTTTGGCTTTGGTACAAACCAAACAAAGCCAGTACAACGCTTATGTGACGTTGATGCAAGCTTTAGGTGGTAGTCCGATTCAGCAGATGCCATAAAAACTTATTGAGATAAGAAAGTCCTTCGGGGCTTTTTTATTTGATTATTTTTCCAAAAGTATCGAGTTGGTATGTTGTCGAAGCATCAACAACATAGGGGTCTTTAGCATCAACCTGACATTCATTTTCAACTTGTTGAGACCATTTCGGTTGTTTATCAGCACGAATAAATTTATTGCGCGTTGCACCTAAAATTTTAATCATTGCCCTTGAGTAGAATGATCGAATTTCACTTTGATAATCTAATGCAACAATTTCCTTACTGGCTTCTAAAGACTCAGGCTGTGCTTCAATATTTAAACAATAGCTTAATTTCTCAGGTACTAAACGAGGACTCGTTTCTACTGTATGTTTATTAAAATAAAGCTTTTCAGGTCCGTTATTCATATACTCTTTAATAAACTGCCATATTTCTAGCGTTTCTTGCTTTTTATGCTTACTCAGTGCAAAAGCAAAGGTGTAAGTAATCAAGCCATTGTTATCCTTGATAAACCCCTTGATCTCCCAAAAAGTGCCCTCGTAGCCTCCCAGTCGATGATTTAAAATAAAGTCAATCTTCTCCCAATTCTCTGAAAAGATTTGACCACTGACATCATAAACATAGACTTTTTGATTTTTTCTATTGAAGCGGATTGGATAATAGTTATAGCCTAATTTTTCATACTTTTTAAAATTTTGATAACCTTTGTAAAAAACATAAAAAATAAAAGAAAATAAAATATGCATTGGAGAAAAAACGACGATGAAGCCGAGTAAACTTTCAGCATCACGAATTACTGTTATATAAAAAAATATGAGCCAAACAATCAAAATAACTGGAACTGCTATAAAAAGAACTCCAAGCAAATTAAAATAGGAATTACCTTTTAAAAAGAAGCTGTTATTTACACATTCCATATAGGTAGAGTTCATTTTTACAAAGTGATAGCCATGAAACACACTTGATTTATAAGCTATTTTCTTCGAAAGAATATTTTGCTTTTCTTTAGGTGTTAGGTACCTAGCATTGTTATACACTGGATATTGTAATGTACCATTAAGCATATTTGACCTATTCAATATGGTTTAAGATAAAATCACCTTCTCGTGCTTTATCTGCTATCTTTAGTTTTAAACTGAATATGTATAAAGCTTCATTATTCATGCTGCTTCTCTTTCACACTAAAAAAACCAAATTTCAAATTGTCTTTTGCTGTCACACTATAGGGATCATTTTCATCTACAACATGCTCCTTTTTCAGCGTTTCACTCCAATAAAATGGCTTAGAAAAAACAACTGTAATTCGTCGCCCAAAGAAACGTAAAAATTCAGGTACAGCAAAAATAAGTGCATAGAGTGGTGTCTGAAAATGATTGATAAACACGGTTTGCCAACTTTGCTTCAAGGATTCTTTTTTCTCTTGAATATCATAACAATAGGTTAATTTACTTTTATAATCTTGCTCAGGGTCGTCTATCCCCTTTCTGTAGTACAACGGTTCAGGTCCCTGTTCTACATAAGTTTTGATAAATAATAAAAAGCCTTCTATATAGTCTTTATGAATATTCGGTGTACCCAGCTGTATATCATGTTTTATCACTTCACCGTCAAGGATATAGGCATGTAACTCATACAATGGTAGCCCAACGACACCTTGTGATTGAACAATATCAAAATACAAATCATCTAATAAAAACTGAGTAGCGTTGTTCTCATCGGAACATATGGTCATGGTCTTTTTTTGTCTATTGATTAAGACAGGAAAATAAAGGGGCTTTAAAAAATCGAATTTAAAAAAAGAAAGGAACATCGTAATAAATATATAAAGAGCACTGAATATTACAATTATTGCACTGGTGTATATGACAAATACCTCATCCTCTACACCATCTTTTAAAAAAAATATGCTGAGATAAATAGTTAAAGTTAAAATAGGAAGTGCGACAAGGAGAAAAATTGTTACGATCTTTCCCTTCCAAGCATAATTTTTATTAGTGAATTCAATAAAGTTAGAGTTCATCTGAACAACTGAAAAATTATGATTGATCACTCGTTTCAGTTCAAAAGTATCAAGTTTAAAAAGCTGATACTTCTTTACACGTTTTCCAACTTGTGTACGAGGATCGAAATACCATGGATTTTTCAACAAAAAGACCACTCCCCAATAAAATTCATTTATCCTTTATTTCAAATTCTTTAAACTCATAATTATCACGATAAGTGATTTCTTCTTCTCGAATTTTATCCATTTCATTGGCTTTAACCACATCTGAATGCCACACTGGTAGAGGTTTAATTCTTAAGAAAATTCGTCTTGCAATCAAATTACAAAGGTCAAATGGAAATGCAAAATAGCTCGGTAATGGATTATTGAAATACACACATCTAAAAGATCTCCATGTATCTTGAATACTTTCTTTTGAACCCACCATACGTTGACAAAAGGTTAATTGTTTCAAAGGATCAATTGTTCCATACATAGGATGTGGATGCGGTTTTAGTTCGTCCATACCATGTTGCATATAATGACAAATAAAGCTCCATAACCCCAGTGATGCACCATTGCCTATTTTAGGAAAACCGATCAAGAATGTATCTTTTAAAATACCATCTTCAATGATATGCGCTCGAAGTTCATAAATTGGCATTCCTCCTAAGCCTTGCGATGTTCCTAAAGCATAAGTTACATCTAACCAATGCTTTTCTAAATATTCTTGTCCATTGATATAGAAATACACTTTTTGAGTGTTGCGATTAAAAATAATTGGTCGGCAAATGGGTCTTCCTTTATCATATTTAAAAATTGGATAAAAACAAAAAAAAACAATTACGAAAATCAAGAAAGAAATATAAAAAACATCAATATAAAGAATTGAGAATAATAAAAATATGATAGGAGAAAAAATAAAAAAAATACTGAAACTTTTCCCTAATCTTGCATAATATTGGTCAATCAATTCAATATAATCATGATTCATTCTTAAAAAAGACCAGTTATGATTTAAATCATGTCGATCTTGCAACGTTAAAACGTTTTCTATATCCGCTACATCTATAGGAATATTTTTCTTAAATTCATCATAACCAAAATAGTAGTTTTTTTCTTTTATATTCATTTTTATAGCGTCAGCCGAGACTTAGGCTGCCTCCCCATCTCCAGTAAACGTTAAACACAATGTGTATGAAGTCTGATTATTCATGTTGCTTCTCTTTCACACTAAAAAAACCAAACTTTAAATTGTCTTTTGCTGTCACACTATAGGGATCATTTTCATCTACAACATGCTCCTTTTTTAGTGCTTCACTCCAATAAAATGGCTTTGAAAAAACAACGGTGATTCGTCGTCCAAAGAACCTTACAAATTCAGGTACAGCAAAAATAAGCGCATAGAGTGGTGTCTGAAAATGATTGATAAACACGGTTTGCCAACTTTGCTTCAAGGATTCTTTTTTCTCTTGAATATCATAGCAATAGGTTAATTTACTTTTATAATCTTGCTCAGGGTCGTCTATCCCTTCTCTGTAGTACAAGGGTTCAGGTCCCTGCTCTACATAAGTTTTGATAAATAATAAAAAGCCTTCTATATAGTCTTTATGGATATTCGGTATGCCTAACTGTATATCATGTTTTATCACTTCACCATCAAGTATATAGGCATGTAACTCATACAAAGGTAGTCCAACGATACCTTGTGATTGAACAATATCAAAATAAAGATCACTTAATTGTAATCGCAGAAATTCGTTATTTTCATGAAAAGTTACTACTTTGTTCTTCCTATTTAGCATTATCGAATTGTATAAAGGCTTAAAAAGTTCCTTACTTATCAGGGGGTGAAGCATCGTTATAAGAATGTATAAGCTTGCAATAAAAATAGATATTGCCCCAAACCACATAATGTAATCTATTTCACCATAATCAAAAAAAATCATATATATGAAGAAAATACTCATTACAAGCACAGGAATGCCGATTAGAAAAGAATAGATAAATGACTTCCCAATCCAAATATATTCTTTATTAATAAACTCTATAAATGAAGAATTCATCTGCACAACCGAAAAATTATGATTGATCACTCGTTTCAGTTCAAAAGTATCAATTTTAAAAAGCTGATATTTCTTTACACGCTCTCCAACTTTTGTACGAGGAACGAAATACCATGGATTTTTCATTTTAAACCTATTTATTTAGTACAATCCAAGTTACTCAACAACGCTAATATCATTAAAATATAAGCATTTAAAGACTCAATTCAGTTTTTAATAAGTCTTCTTTATAACATGCCAATTATCAGTTAGGATAAAAACTAAAATATTGATAGTCTTATTTAAAAATGATGAAACACAATATAATTGCTATTTTACTCTCCACTTTAGCCTTATCTGCTTGTGCAAAAACCACCAATGAGACGCATAGCAATTCAACAGCTCAAAAGACCAATGAAAAAAACGATCTTGAGTTACAACAAAGAATTAAAACATTGGTGGAGAAAACCAAAAAGAATATGATTTTTGTACAAGGTGGTACGTTTATGATGGGTGACTTCGGTGAACTCGTCAATAAAGGAAAATTACCTTTTGATGGCGATGCTCATAGTAAACCTTTACATAAAGTCACTTTAGATAGTTATAGCCTAAATGCCTATAAGTCCAGTTATGAAGACTTAGACACTTATAGTGCAGCAACAGGACAGCCTAAAGTTATGGATGATCCAGATATCATTGATAAGAGATATAAAGATGCTGCCGCTGGACTCAATTGGTATCAAGCCCGTGATTACTGCCAATGGTTAGGCAAACAATTAAATGTACCTATGGACTTACCAACTGAAGCACAATGGGAATATGCTGCTCGTAACCGCGGTCAACAAGTGGTCTATCCCACCGATAATGGTAAACTAGAATATGGTAAAAACTTTAATAGTTATCAACAACAAAAAGATTTCTCGCGTAAGGTTTCAGGGGATGCCATCATTTTAGTTTCTCAATTAGGTGCGTACCAACCTACTCCATTAGGTTTTTACGACTTAATCAATGAAAACTTAGAATGGGTTGCTGACTGGTATGCACCTGATTATTATTCTAAATCATCAGAAAAAAATCCTAAGGGACCTGAAACAGGTACAGCTAAAGTCCTTAGAAGTACCAATACCAGGGATGAATATATGATTCGAACTGCTTTTGGCTTTACTTTTTCAAGAATGTTTAAAGAACCCGATTTAAAAGGTCATGACTTTGAAGATTATTATAGGACCTCAGTGAGATGTGTTGCTAATAGTCCTAAACCTTTATTTTAATTAATTATTATTATACAAACGCCAAACCCCTTTAACCTTTATATTTTTTAACAGAATCAAACTTTATATTGTACAGATTATCAGTTAGGATAAAAACTAAAATATTGATAGTCTTATTTAAAAATGATGAAACACAATATAATTGCTATTTTACTCTCCACTTTAGCCTTATCTGCTTGTGCAAAAACCACCAATGAGACGCATAGCAACTCAACAGCTCAAAAGACCAATGAAAAAAACGATCTTGAGTTACAACAAAGAATTAAAAAATTGGTGGAGAAAACCAAAAAGAATATGATTTTTGTACAAGGTGGTACGTTTATGATGGGTGACTTCGGTGAACTCGTCAATAAAGGAAAATTACCTTTTGATGGTGATGCTCATAGTAAACCTTTACATAAAGTCACTTTAGATAGTTATAGCCTAAATGCCTATAAGTCCAGTTATGAAGACTTAGATACTTATAGTGCAGCAACAGGGAAGCCTAAAGTTATGAATGATCCAGATTTGCAAGATTTACGATATAAAGATGCTGCCGCTGGA
Organism: Acinetobacter sp. Tol 5; assembly: GCF_019702905.1. Lineage (NCBI taxonomy): Bacteria > Pseudomonadati > Pseudomonadota > Gammaproteobacteria > Moraxellales > Moraxellaceae > Acinetobacter > Acinetobacter sp. Tol 5. Next base: position 4,042,772 of record NZ_AP024708.1, read on the forward strand.
CTCAATTGGTATCAAGCGCGTGATTACTGCCAATGGTTAGGCAAACAATTAAATGTACCTATGGACTTACCAACCGAAGCGCAGTGGGAATATGCTGCTCGTAACCGCGGCCAACAAGTGGTTTATCCCACCGATAATGGTAAAGTAGAATATGGTAAAAACTTTAATAGTTATGAACAACAACAAGCATTCACAGAAACTGTTGCAGAGAACTCGATAATACTCATCACTCAACTTGGCGCTCATCAGCCTACTCCATTAGGTTTTTACGACTTAATCAATGAAAACTTAGAATGGGTCGCTGACTGGTATGCACCTGACTATTATTCTAAATCACCTGAAAAAAATCCCAAAGGACCTGAAACAGGTACGGCTAAGGTCCTTAGAAGTACAAATGCAAAAGATGAATATATGATTCGGACTGCTTTTGGCTTTACTTTTTCAAGAATGTTTAAAGAACCTGGCTTAAAAGGAAAGGATTTTTCTCGCTATTACACTACTTCAGTCCGATGTGCTGCCAATAGTCCAACGCCTATACAAAAATAGAATACCTATGACCCCATTAGTTTAAAGTCTAAGCTCATATTTTTTATTCAGTGAAATTTTAAATTTCATTTTTAACCATAAAACGGATCTTAGGAAATATTTATTATGCCCTAAGATCCTTAATATTTTACGTTAAATATGTATCGTTATCAGGTTCTGAGAATAATGGTTTATCGTTAGCACTCGCCAAATATAGAATTTCATTATTTTCATCATATCCCTGCATAATTTTGACTTGTTTAAAAATACTGTCATCCTGATTATAAGCAATTTGTGGTAAAGGCCATGTCTTAATTCCTTCCAAACTTGTTCTTGCTTCTATAAAGTCTTTAATCCATTTATTGGTAGGTCCTGTATATTTGGTATTGTTATTTAGAGCCAAAACAATATTTTCTATTTGAAACCGCACCAAGTTTAAACCACTGGCTAAAAAATTAATAATATGTCTTTCAAGGTTTTTTGTATTTCCAGTACTTTTTTTACCTTGCTGATTGACTCTTTCTATAATATTTCGCCATTCATTTACATGCAGTGTTGATTTAAAAATATTAACAATAGCTGTTTTTCGTTGATCCAAATAATGAATCCCATCCCAATCTATAGCTGGGAAATCATCATAATGTGCCCAACGAGTATTCCAATGACATAGAGAATATACCAAGATCCCTTTGGAGTTGGGTGTTAAACCGATCAATGACTGTAAATTATTATTTATATTTTGAGCGCATGCCAATTTGGCTTCTTCAGATTTAATTGTTGCTGTCCATTTTCTAAAGTCTTGGCTTACATCACCGAGAAAATCTGATATATTATTTAACTGGGTAGAATATTTTTTTAAAATTGTATAATCATTATTTGCGGCAAGCATCGCAAAAAGTTGTGATAATTGCTCAAATAAATCAGTAGCAATATAAGCCAAATGCATAAAGCCCATTTTCAGTAAATTCTTTTTGATAAACAGCATTAAAGATACTAAATCTTTAGGATTTACCTCCAAATCAACCGCGCCTTTTGCCCCAATCCCATAACACAAATGGGCAGCCAACTTGATCCTGATCGAACCATTCGTGTGAATGTACATATAAAAATTAAATTCTGCTCCTGCACCACCACTCACGCCAGCAGTAACGGCTGCTTTTGCTAATGTTTCAAACTTAGGCTCTCCACTTGATTCACGAGGGTTTCCATTCGCATTAAACCACTGCAATTCAACTTTTGGAGTAAGCGCTAATTGGGCGCCAGCAAAGGCTTTTACTTCTACTTGAGCTTTATTTAGCACATCAGGAGGTATATCTTCATTACTTTTGACTTCTACTTTTAAGCCTTTTACTGCATCCACTGCATCTTTCATCGACTTTTTAGGATCATGTGAAATTGCTTGTAGTTTTTGATAGCCTGCAACGTTACCAATCGCGACACTCGTTTGACCTGCAATTGCTAGATTTGCACCTGCAAATCCTTGTAATGCGGCACCAGCAACAACTCGAATTGTCGCAATGGGATCGCCACCATCAAAAACAATACTCCAACCGTATTTAGATGGCCAAAAAAAGTCCCAATTTGCTCGTCCCTCAAATAATACAAATTTTGCAGCCGCCTTTGCTTCAGCTTTACCATGTAAATGTTCCTTAGACAAGTTAAGCGTAGCCTCTGTACCATTTGTACCTACAAATCTCATCCACTGCGCATCTACTGTGAGTTCATCATTTTCACTCATCATATTGTATTGGTTAGAATACTCTCCTCCCACACGTCCCAACACTGGTAAATACAAATCTCGAATGCTTTTTTCATCCGCTGATTTTGATTTGTAACTTGCTAATTCAACACCTACACCATTTATAAATTTTTTTAAACTATCATTAAACTCTCGAGGATTCGATGTGTTTATTTCCTCTGTCCCTTCTCTAGCATTTGTACTTGTATCACTGGTTATCTTGATTTTAGTTGTGCTTTTATTTATTCGTTGAGTTCTTAATTCTTCGATTCTACGTTTATTGGCATATCTTCTTAAGATATTTGGATTACCATTTGAGTTTCCACTTGCTTCAATCACAAGTACTTCTTGGATTTCTGCACTGTTTTTAAACTCTCCATTAATTTTGTCTAGGGCGTCCTTTTTTGCGATACCCAGTCTTTCTTCAATTTTTTTTATGTCAGTTGGATTTCTTGCTTCAAGTTGTAACTCTAAATCTTTTTTATTTTTATAAATTGAAGATATAGATTTCTCAAAATCTTTAGTTAACTTATCGAACGGCTTAAAAACATCCATCGGTAAAATATAAATTTCATTGGTTTTTGGTACAATAATTATCGGTAATGTTGTTTTAGCACCTAAACTCGCTGTATAAGTTTCTTTAGGATTTGTAGTCGTGCTACTTAGCTTAATTTCAAAAGGATGAAAATTCCCTTTAGTTGAAGTCACTAGTGGTACCATTAATGGAGATTTAAATTTAATTCCATTCAAATCAAATTCAATATAAGTTTTATGATCCGTATATAACAGATTTGATATTGATTTTTCATTCAATACACTGGATTTAATTTGTTTTGATGAGGCATCCAATCTTTCATTTTTTTCATTAAATATTCGATAACCACCTTTAGGAAAATACTTTATTTGCCCTCCTACTCTCATAAAAACCTGATACAAAATAAAAGCTTTCTGTAAAACATCAATTCGTTTTTCTACAACAATCGTCTCTTTCTTGTTTACTTTTAAATCACCAGATTTATTAAAAACTGGTCTCGTACTGATATAACTATAACTTTCCGATTTTATTCTATAAACACCATTTTTATCATCTTTAGTTATGGGCTTCTTACTATCAAGCCAAATAGTAACTTCCGCAGTCAAATAAGCATCAAAATATACTGCTCTCGTTTCTCCTTTGCTATTGGTTGAAAAGGAGTCCTGTAGTAGTACATTTGGACCAATTGTACTTAAATTTTTAACTATTAATTTATAGTTTATTCCAGAAAGCACATTACCTACATTATCTTTTACAACCAAAATGAGTTTATTATTTTTTGGCTGTATATTTGCTTTAAAAATATCGCCATTTTGATTATTTTTTAATAAAAAATTTTCCACAATCTATTCCTTTATTTTTAAATTATAGCTATTAATATTTTCATCTTCTATATAAATAGAGATATTTTCAGGAGATGGTGTTGTTACTTTTTGTGTTTTACCCTGACTATCCGTAACACCCTGAATAACATCACCATTCTGCAGTATCATTAAATACTTTTTATTCGCTAATGGATTTCCAAGTAAGTCTTTAGCTTCATAGGTTAAATAACAAGGCGTTTCTTTGAATTCACGAGATTTCATTTCAACCTTTGCACCACTAGTAAACTTCTGCTGCCCAGATTTCACTTCAAATAATCCACCAGTCGTTGCAAATACACCTGAACCATTGAGCTTCACTTCCGAGCCATCACCAATCAGCTTGATTTCTTTCGGACTGATAATATAAATCGTATCTTCTGTGGAAATGATTTGAATGCCTTTGCGTGCAATCAAATCAGCACCATCACCCTGTGCTTGAATCTCTACTTTCCCCTTGCCAGCATAAAGTCTTGCACCTTCCTGTGCTGCAAATAGGCTGATCTTTGAACTGGCATGTCCCACCAAGGATTTTTGTGTGCTTAGATTAATGCTTCCGCCTGCACTATGACTGATTTGCCCATCCGCAGAGAGGTGGATGTCTTCATTGCTTGATAGTGCAATTGAATTTGGTGAAGCCAGCATCATTACTGCGGACTTAAATGCATCCGCTTTTTTCGGATCTTGTTGAGCCAGTGTATTGATAAACCCTTTGATTCGTTCTAAGACCTCTAAAGGATCAGTCTGTTGGTTCTTGGCAACTTCACTTAAGGCTTTGGCATTGTTCAGGCTACTTTCTAGCTGACTTTTGGCTTCGGTTGTATCTAGATGATTACCTGATGCGCCATCTTGTGCATGGGTACTCAGCAGTAAGCCTTGACCTGCACGTACCGCACCCCATTGATCCGTTCTTAGCTCAAAGCCTTCTCCTCGCCCTTCGCTGCTATCTGTCTCTTTTGGATGACTGAGGTTTCCAAGATTGAGTTGAGTTGCACCATGACTGCTGTGTAACTGACTGCTGATCTGGTTGGTGGTATCGTCAAATCTCAGTTGGTTATAGCCACTACCCTGATATTCCTTACTTTTGATCCCTGCCAATTTCTTGGTATCGGGCAACTTGCCTTTGTCATCAAACTTGCTCGGGCTGCGTTGCGCTTCATGAATTCGACCCACCACAAATGGTCTGTCAATGTTGCCATCAAAGAAGTCGATGACAACAATCTCCCCAATCCTCGGTAGGAAGCGAGCTCCATAACCTTCGCCTGCCCATGGGGTCAAGACATCAACCCAAGCTGAGTCAGTATCATTGTTATTCGCGCCTGCGCCACCATCATGACTGTGGTCTTCATTGCGGGTAAAGAGGAAGCGAACCTTGATGCGTCCCCATTCATCCACATGGATTTCTTCTCCACTTGGACCAACCACTCTCGCTCGCATTGGATGGACTGCGGGTCTTTGAGTTAAGGGATTATATTCAGGAACAACCGTAATATTACGTCGTTGTAGCACCAACTGATTCGCTTGGCGTTCTTCGTTGTTGTTTACGGTGAGATGGGGGCGTTGCCAATCACTTTGTTTTAACAAAGTTTCGACTTGATGGCTCAAGTCTTTGGGTAAATTATTTTGGTTATAAAAGTTTTTGGAGATGATCAAGAACTGCTGATCGGCAGAATCTTTTAGCTCTAGACTTGGATGTTGGTCAAGCTCAAAGTGATAACCAACCTGCGCATCTCGTACCGTCGATATTGCCGTGAATTGTTTGGCTTGGGCATCGTAGTAGTTGCTGAGGTTTTGGTTAAAGCGTTCGATCTGACTGTTGCCCGATGGCGTTGCACCATCTTCCCCATTCAGATCAGGAATCCATGCAGGGCTAAAGTGCCATACTTGTTCTAAGCCAAGACTGGCGTTATCGTACTGGTCACTGTGCTGATATTTGCTTTGTACATTGCCTGCACCTTCTTCGGTTTCAAGAATATCGGCTTGCCAACGGTGGATATGTACCGATGTCGGTTGAAGGGAGCGTTGTCCTGTAAAATTGATAATCGAATCGCTAGTCTCTATAGCCGAACTTCGATGAAAGCGGATCGTGCGTCGTTCTAAACTTTCGTATTGAGTATTGTCATCAATCAATCGAAGCTTTTGAGGCTGGATGGGTTCATTAAAATGAGAGACTTTAAGCTGTGCTTCATCAATTAAACTCGTCACACCTTCCGATGCTAGAAGCCTTTGAATAAGATCTATATCTCGTTCATTATTCTGCATAATGAGTGGTCGAATATCATAGTCTTTGGTCAGCCCAGTTTTATCTAAACTCAAACTAGCAGCAAACAGCGGACTTCTTTGTTGCCATTCTTTATGAAGTATTTCAACAACTTGAATCACCGACTTATTCAGAAAAACTCTACTATTACGGCGTTTATGCCACAGTGACGTTGCATCCTCAAGTTTGAGCTTATAGACCGTCAGTGCGCCATCACTTTGTCCTTGTGCAGCTTCGGTAATGATGCCTGTGGTACGGAACAATTGTCCTCGGTCGGTGACTTGGTCGATTGCAGCTTGGCAACCGATAAATTGTTTGAGTGGAATATTTGCAGATGTTGCAAGACAGATCAGTTCCACAGACACGCCTTGATTGATGGCATGTTGTCCATCAATGCGTTGCAAGAACACTTGGGCAGTCAAATCAGGATTGCTAAACTGAATGTGCAAAGCTCTTTTTTGAGCGGTTAATCCAAGTTGTTCTAAAGCCGAAAATATATTGGCAAAATTCATTTTCTTATCTAACTTAAAATAATATTAATATTTATCTATATTTAATCAAAAAAAACGATTGAATCCTAGTTTATTGATCGGTTAATTTTTAAGAAATTGTAAAAAAACCTCAATATTCATATTTTAATATTGAGGTTTATGTTTTGAATTCAGTCAGTTAAATATACTTAACTTTATTCGCTATCCATCATGGATTGGCTCATACCCACAGTATTGAAACCTGCATCGACATACAAGATTTCACCTGTAATACCATTTGCCCAAGGTGAACATAAGAACAATGCCGCATTACCAACATCTTCAATTGTCACATTGCGTTTCAGTGGTGCTATTTTTTCATTGGCATCTAACATCTTACGGAAAGACTTAATCCCTGATGCCGCTAGAGTACGGATTGGACCTGCTGAAATCGCATTTACACGAATTCCTTCTGCACCTAGACTCGAAGCCAAGTAACGTACACCTGCTTCTAAAGATGCTTTTGCCATACCCATCACGTTGTAGTTTGGCATCACAGACTCAGAACCTTGGTAGGTCAAAGTCAGTAAACATCCTTGGCGAGCAAGCAATAAAGGTTTCGCAGCACGTGCCATTGCCACAAAGCTATAAGCACTGATGTCATGTGCAATTTTAAAGCCTTCGCGGTCAGTTACGTCCGTAAAATCACCATCCAGCGTATGCGCAGGTGCAAAGCCGATAGAGTGGACAACACCATCCAAACCATCCCAATGTTTTGCCAGTTCAGCAAAAGCATGGTCAATTTCTGCATCTACAGCAACATCACAAGGAAAAACCAGCGTTGAACCAAATTGTTCTGCAAACTCATCCACACGTTTTTTTAATTTATCATTTGGGTAAGTAAATGCGAGTTCTGCACCTTCACGGTGTAATGCCTGAGCAATACCAAATGCAATGGATAATTTACTTGCAATACCCGCGATTAAAAAGCGTTTACCTGCCAATAGTCCTTGTGCCATGAAATTCTCACTTGATTAATTTTGTAAGCATAATGCCAAGTCTTGGCTCAGAACTAAATTGCATAATGCATCTTTTTTTAAAAGTTTAGTAAAAATATAAAAAAACGCACTGTAAAAAGTGCGTCTTTATCAAATCTATTTTGCTCGATCAGTAATGATTAATCATCACCTTGCAATAAGCTCAATAAACGTAGGAATGAATAGTACATCCAAACCAAAGTTGCCAATAAAGCAATACCACATAACCATTCATATGATTTAGGCGCACGTTGTGCAGCAGCAGATTCAATCAAATCAAAGTCAAGGATCAAATTAAGTGAAGCAATCACTGCAACAAATGCAGCAAAACCAATACCTAACAGGTTACTTTCAAATAAGAACGGAATGCTTGAACCAAATGCCAAACGCATGATGAATTGCACCACAAACACCAAACCAATGGCGATGGACGCTGAAATCACAACCGATTTAAATTTTTCAGTTGCACGGATAATTTGGAATTTATATAAACCAAACATCACCAAAGTTGTGACAAAAGTTGCCAAAAGCGCTTGTAAAGGAATACCTGGGAACTTCAATTGGAAGATGACGGAAACACCACCTAAAAATGCACCTTCAAAGAATGCATAAGGAATCGCCAACACACGTGCTGTATTCGGTTTAAATGTCGCAATTAAACCTAAAATCAAACCACCAATTGCACCAACCATTGTAGCAGCGTATGCAATTCCTACATTCATGGTGCTAAAGCTATAAAAGAAAATTCCAACACCTAATACCGCAGCAATCACAGTCAATAAAATAGACTTTTGAATTGCGCCTTGTATGGTCATTGGCTGTTCATAATCCGCATACGTTTCCGCACGCGTTAAAATTGGGTTATTACTTTGCATAGTCAATCTCTTTGTAATAATTCAAATATAAAAGGATATTAAAACGTTTTTTATGCAAACAATTTGAACTGCTTGCTCTTTTTTGTAACGAGTTGTCAGAAGACATCGATTTCAGTATAGCTTAAAAAATTAAAATTCATAGTAAAAAAGAGATTAAAAATTCCCTTGTTTCAATCTGATATATACCTATATATCAGTTTATATCTAACAATTGAAAGATGAATAAACTTGTTATAAATAAATGATTAGATGAGTTTAAACTCGATAAAGCCCAATCCATGATGTGACTGAACGTATTTTAGTAAAGCCATGTGATCTCCTCACATATTGCAGATAACCTTTCCGAGTCTCATGTTTTATCAAGATTTTTAGATCAAACTCAGCTTATTTAAACTTTAACAATAAAGCGGGGGCATTAAAAGCTTTATATTATTCAACAAAATGTTCGTAGCATTGATTTTATTGATCTATTGAAATTATATTTTACTGTATAATTTTTCAACAGATTGACTGTAACTTACACGAGCGATCTTGAGATTGAAATTTTATATCAACGATGTAGGTATAACTTGACTGAATAAACCAAGCCAATATAGTCAGACGATGTCGCTATCGCGGTTGGCGGCATGGATGCCGCCGTCGGTCAAGGGCGATATGGAAATCCCCTTTGACCGAAAAAAGATTTTTGCTATCTTTTCGTCTCTGAAAAGTAAAACATCGCCTACGCAAATCTATTTAAACTTTAACAATAAAGCGGGGGCATTAAAAGCTTTATATTATTCAACAAAATGTTCGTAGCATTGATTTTATTGATCTATTGAAATTATATCTTACTGTATAAGTTTTCAACAGATTGACTGTAACTTACACGAGCGATGTCGAGATTGAAATTTTATATTATCCAAGTAGGCATAGAATAGAGCCAATATAAATATAGTCAGATGATGATGCTCTTTGAATACCAAAGAGCAACAGCAACAAACTTAGGGGGAGTACCCTAGCCGATCATCTCACTCAAACTGGCTTAATCTTTATTCTCAATAAAGAAATATTGACGGTAGTATTTTAATTCTGCGATTGAGTCGCGAATATCATCCATCGCCAAATGTGATGCATTTTTCTTAAGACCACTCATAATTTCTGGTCTCCAGCGTTTTGCCAACTCTTTAACAGACGATACATCCAAATTACGATAATGGAAAAATTGCTCAAGCTCTGGCATTAAACGATGCATAAAGCGACGATCTTGGCAGATTGAATTACCACACATCGGTGATGATTTCGGACTGACCCATTTCTTTAAAAATTCTAAGGTTTGTTGTTCCGCATCTTGCGCTGTGAGTTTACTGCGACGTACACGTTCGATCAAACCTGACTGACCATGTTGTTTGGTATTCCACTCATCCATTGCATTGAGAATAATATCTGATTGATGCACTGCAAGTACCGGACCTTCCGCCAAAATATTTAAATGGTCATCTGTCACAATGGTTGCGATTTCAATGATCTTGTCATTATCAGTATCTAGACCTGTCATCTCGAGGTCAATCCAAATTAAGCGGGTATCCAGTGTACTGCTCATAGAGTCAATCTTATTAGGTCAATAAAAAAATGAATAGTAGCAAATTTCTTACTTCTGCGCTGTAATTCATTCGCTCATCATGGTATTTTTGCCTTCTCATTTTCAAGGTTTTTTTAGGACATGAATGGCTTTAATTCGTAAACGTCGTTTGACTGAACAGCAGCAACGCCGCATTCAGAAACAACATAAAACACGTCAAGAAGAAATCGACACTTCCAACGACCTAGAAGGTCTGGTTGTTCAGCATTATGGACGACAACTCGAAGTACAAGCCCTTTCTACACCCGCTCAACATCCACAAAAACCTATTGTTCAAGCAGGCGAACCTGAACCCTTTTGGAAACCAATTGAAATCGGCAGTGTCTGGCGTTGTCATACCCGTACCAATCTTGAATTGTTGGTCACAGGGGATAAAGTTAAATGGCAGGCAGACCCCAATACCGGTTTAGGTATTATCACAGCTATTCACCCGAGAACATCACTGTTAACTCGCCCAGACCGTTACCACAAGGTCAAACCTGTGGCAGCCAATATCAGCTTGATCGTGATTGTTTTTGCGCCTTTACCAGAACCTGCACCTACCTTAATTGATCGTTATTTGGTGGCTTGTGCAGATGCCAATATTCCTGTGCTGTTGGTTTTGAACAAATCCGACTTACTCAAAGACAGTGACCCAATTTTAGATCTCATCAAAGAGTATCAAGACTTGGGCTATGAAGTGTTGATCACACAGTCTGAAGGTGATATTAGCGAACCGAAGCAACGTTTAGACAATGAAACCGTCGCTTTTGTAGGTCAATCGGGTGTAGGCAAAAGTACATTGATTAATGTTATTGTTCCCGATGCAGAACAGAAAACCAACATCATTTCTGAAAACTCAGCACTTGGACAACACACGACAACATCAACACGTTTAATTCGCTTTGGTGAAAATGGTGCATTGATTGACTCACCAGGAATCCGTGAGTTTGGACTGTGGCATCTAAGCCTCGAAAAAATTGATGCTGGTTTTCCCGAAATCTCCAACTTGATTGGACATTGTCAATATCGTAATTGCACGCATACCCATGAAAAGCAATGTGCGGTTAAAAAAGCAGTGGATGATGGTCAAATTCTAGCCAGACGTCTGGAAAGTTATTTGCGCTTAATTGAAGAAATCACTGATGCGCAACAAAAAAATTAAATTTCTTCTGCGATAACCTTGAAGCGGTGATTTTGATCACCATATATATACGCTATACTCGACGCAGTTTTTGATTGTAATTAGGTGACTTGTGGAACGTTGGTTTGAGTTTATGGGGAATCACCCCTTCTTATTTGGTATTTTAGGGGCACTCATTGTCTTGTTCTTTATTTTTGAAGGACAACGTAGTGGTCGTAAAATTTCACCACAATCCCTTGGTATTTTGGTGAAAGCCAAAAATGCAATGCTGATTGATTTACGTGATGCGAAAGATTTTCGCGAAGGTCATGTCAGTGGTAGCCGCAATATTCCCTACAGCCAAATTGCCAGTCATATTGAAGAATTGAAAACTGCAGATCGCCCTTTAGTCTTTATCTGTAACTTAGGTCAAGTGGCAGGTAGTGCCTTGCAACAAGTCGGTCATGCAGACAGTTATCGTCTAGATGGTGGTATTAGTAACTGGAAAGCCCAAGGCTTGCCATTAGTTAAAGCTAAAAAATAAGCTTAAGGAGCTCAACATGTCTGCTGAAGTAAAAGTTTATTCAACAACTTTCTGCCCATACTGTGTACGTGCAAAATCTCTGCTTGAGCGTAAAGGTGTTGCTTTTACCGAAATTAATCTCGATCAAGAAGCACCTGAGGTTAAGACTGAGCTAATCCAGCAAACCAAGCACCGTACTGTGCCACAGATTTTTATTAATAATGAATTCATCGGTGGTTTCGACCAGCTTTATGCTTTAGAAAAAGCGGGCAAACTCGATGAATTACTTGCGTAATTAATCACTTCTTAAAATTTAAGGAATAAAGAATGAGTGAAGAACAACAAGCTCAACCACAACTAGCTTTAGAACGTATTTATACAAAAGACATTTCTTTTGAAGTGCCTGGCGCTCAAGTTTTTACGAAAGAATGGCAACCTGAATTAAACATCAACTTGTCTTCTGCTGCTGAAAAAGTTGATGCAACACACTTTGAAGTATCGTTAAAAGTCGTGGTTCAAGCAAACAATGCAGGTGATACAGCATTTATCGTGGATGTTACACAATCAGGTATTTTCTTGATTGATGGTATCGAAGAAGATCGTCTTCCTTACATCTTAGGTGCATACTGCCCGAACATTTTATTCCCATTCTTACGTGAAGCTGTGAACGATCTTGTGACTAAAGGTAGCTTCCCACAATTACTTCTTACGCCAATCAATTTTGATGCTGAGTTCGAAGCAAATATGGAGCGCGCTCAAGCCGCTGCTGCTGAAGGTCAAGCTTAATTTCTTAGATTTTAAGTTTGAAAAGACCGCTTTGTGCGGTCTTTTTTATTGCCGAATCAGTAAAATAAAGTTCACTCAAATTTCACAAAATTTGATCATGGCATTTTTTATACTTTAAAAATCAAAATACGACGACAAATCACCTATGCCCATTACCCCCTTACATTTAGGTTTAGGTACAACGTGTAAAGGAATCGGAAATCATCGCTTTAGCTTACTGATTTTTTCGGGTATTCAAGTCCTGATGGATATCGAACCCTTGCTTGGTATGATTTTGGGCTGGAATACTTTACATCTTTATACCCACAATTTAATCGGTGCCTTATTGATTGCTTTAATCGCAATTCCCATAGGCAAAGTGATGAGTGAGTTTGTCTTGCGCAGACTACTCAAACAAAAAAATTGGCAAATCACATGGCGAGTGGCAACTCTCAGTGCACTGACAGGCAGTTTTAGTCACATTCTTTTAGATGGTTTGATGCATGCAGACATGTACCCTTTTTATCCCTTCAGTCAAACTCAATTTCTGCTAAATTTAATTCCCTACCCTTTTATTTTTTATGGTTGTTTTATTGGCTTTATCTTTGGCGGCATCCTGTTTCTGCTGCATGAAAAATAACAACAAAAATTTTTATACACCCGTCTCAACAATCGTTCTAAAGGTCAAATTAATCCGAGCAGTGTGGACTTTTTTGGTCGGTGGCAAGCGATGCAACCAATGGGTTTGTGTGGTGTCTTTCATGATCAGTAAACTGCCATTTTCGAGAAAAATCTCAACTTTTTCTTGGCTATTTTTATGTTTAAAGGCAAATTTTCGGACTGCTCCAAAGCTTAAAGATGCGATCGTACCATTCCTTTTTAGATCTGTTTCACCATCACTGTGCCAAGCCATTCCCTCTTTGCCTGTGTGGTAAAGATTAAGCAGACAGGAATTAAATGTTTCACCTGTAATCCGTTCAATCTGCTGTTTAAGTTCCAGTAATTGCTTTGTCCACGGCAAGGCGTACTTTGATGTGTTGGAATAGGTATATTCATAAGGCTGATTGCCATACCATGCCACTTTACGTTTGGTGATGATCTTTTTGCCAAAAATAATCGCTTGATCATTTTTCCATTCAATCGTCTTTAACAGTTGCTCAAAATAAGCGTGCGCCACAGGTTCTTGCATAATGGTTCCAAAATAATGAACCACGCCATCATATGGAAGCAAGTTTTGATTTTGCTCAGGTTTAAATTCAAATTGTTGCATTTTTCCACTTCAAATAGGCTGATTTCATACAGTGTCCACATGGTCGATATTGCAATGCTAAAGCTTCCGCTTCACTACTAAAGAATACTCGATTGTTTTTTAACATCCGTTTACCAGAGGCGCAGTCTAGACGTCCATAAATTCTTAGTTTTTGGTTGCCCGCAAATAAAATTTCAGCATTTTTAAGCTTGCTATATAACGCTAATCTCTCTATTTCACTATGCTGAATCATGCTTTAACTCACTGCATCATGAAAAATAATACCTAAACTAAAACGCTCTCCTTCAGTTAACTGACTTACACCATGCTTCATATTGACCCGATAGTAACCATGCGTACCTTTCTTGGGTCTAAAGTGTGTGGTCAAAAGTAAAACGTCTCCCTTGTTCGGTTGTATCACCATTGCTTTGGACTGTGCACGAGGAATTTGCTCTGTCAGTACCAGCTCACCGCCCTTAAAATCAGCATTGGCTTGATTGAGACAAATCACCATTTGAATCGGAAAATAAACCTCACCATAGAGATCTTGATGTAAGGTATTAAAACCATGTTGTTGATAATGCAAAATCAATACAGTCGCTTTGTTTTGACCCGCTTGCTGACATTGCTGTAAAAATGCTTCATGTGATGTTGGATATTGCCGATTGATGTTTAAATTCGCAAACCAAGCATTGGCGAGCGGAACGAGGTGGGAGTAAAACTGTGTACGCAGCAATTGCAATAAATTGGGTAAAGGGTGACGAAAATATTTATATTCACCCTCGCCAAAACGATAGCGTTGCATATTGACAGTTTTACGGTATAAATCTTCATGGTGATAATGTGCTTTGATTAATTCACAAAGCTCATCGGATAAAAAATTCTCAATGTGTGAATAACCTTGCTGATTGAGTTGCTCATGGATTATCGTCCAGTCCAAATGCTTAATTTTCTCGCTCAGGACTTGAGCCTGTTGAATATTAAATGTCGACATGTGTTTGAACACCTTCCCAACCAATCATCGCCATTTTTCGACTTTTACCCCAATGATATTCACCGAGTACGCCTGTGGCTTGAATGACTCGATGACAGGGGATTAAGAATGCCACGGGGTTGTGCCCCACTGCCGTACCCACTGCACGAGAGGCTTTAGGATTTCCCACTTGTTCAGCTAAATCACCATAGGTGGTTAATTGTCCCATTGGAATTTTAAGTAAACTTTCCCAGACTTTTAGCTGAAAATCAGTCCCTTTTAAATGAAGTTTAATTTGTCCTAATGGCTGATTCTCAGATGAAAAATCAGATGAAAAAATTGCCAAAGCATGCTCATGGAGTACATCTGCTTGTTGATAAAATTGAGCATTGGGGAATTTTTCGAGCATTGCAGCAAAACTTTCCTGCTCGTTGTCCACAAAGGACATAAAGCAAATGCCTTTCGCTGTAGATGCCACCAAAACAGTTCCAAATGGACTTTCAGCATATTGATAATGGATCGTTAAATCTTCACCACCACGCTTATATTCAGCCGGCGTCATCCCTTCTATTTGTATAAATAAGTCATGCAAACGACTGGTACTGGAAAGCCCAGTATCATAAGCCGCATCAAATACCGAATGATCTTGCTTTAATAATGTTTTGGCATGTTCCAAGCTAATATATTGCAAGAATTTTTTAGGGCTGGTTCCCGCCCATTCAGTAAATAAGCGTTGAAAATGAGCAGGGCTTAAATGAATATGTGCCGCCACTTCATCAAGATTGGGCTGTGCTTTAAAGTTGTGCTGAATATAGGTTATGGCTTTTGCAATACGTGCAAAGTGATTTTGCTGTTGCATCACATGTCTCCTGATCTTCTCGTTATAACTTAACAAAGATAAAGTGATGAACAAATCCGAATCATGCTGAGTTTAGTGATTCAATATCGTTTAAAAATCACCATACAATAAAAAACCGTTAGTCATTAAACTAGCGGCTTTTTAAATGGATAAATCTATTCTTCGAAATTGCGTTAGTCAAAAAAACAAGTCGTTTATACACAAGCGATATAAATTTACCTGATTCTCTGTCGTGATGAGCTATCACTACACGTAAATTATAAAGTGTGGCATTGCAAGCTTTATAACCATATGGATCACGTTAATGAACGTATATAAATATATGATCTATAATTTTGACTTATTTATAAATCATCTAAATGCATAGTTCCGCAGTAAGACTATTGATAGATCTTATGACCTTGATCACGAATTTCAGCAATTTTTTTGCCTTCCATTTTGGCATGATCTAAATGTCCACCTTTGACTAAGGCTTGCGTTTTATCAATCTGTGCAATCAATTGATCATAAAGTTGTGTTGAGCTTGGCGCACTGGCATCACCACGACCTTTCAGTTTAACTTTTTTTGCATCTGTTGCAGCCGCACGCATGTTGTCTAGTGCTTTATTGGCTTCTGCTGGATTTGTGGTTTGATTAAATGCTTTATAGTTTTTACCCAATGCCTGCATATTCTGTTGCAGAGTTGCTGCAAAACTCATTGAACTCAAACTCAAAGCAGACATCATCATTACGGTGGCTAAAGTTTTTTTGATCATTGTGATCTTCCTTAAAACTGTGGCTATTGTGAATTATCAACGGGAATGAAAGTACAGCTATTATCCATATTCAACATTAAACATAGTTTAAAACCACAAAAAATAGCAAATAAAAAATGCAACGAAATCGTTGCATTTTTATATTTAAAACCGACCAAGAAAATCTATACAGGCTCAATTTTGTGATTTAAAGCATCGTGAATCGCTTCAACCAACTGTTGAGCAATTTCTTGTTTAGATGCTTTTTCCAAGTCTCGCTTTTCCATTTGATATTGCTCAGCAAAAAACACCGTCATTGCATTTTGATCTGAAGCAAAACCAATATCTGCACGTGAAACATCATTACATGCAATCATATCGAGTTTTTTTGCTACTAGCTTTCCTGCTGCATACTCTTCAACATTGCGTGTTTCAGCAGCAAAACCCACCATAAATGGACGCTTGGACTGTTGTGCAATCGTCGCCACAATATCAGGATTTTTAACTAGAGAAACATTGAGTTCATCACCTGCTTTCTTGATCTTATGCTCAGCAACTTCAGCCACACGATAGTCCGCAACAGCAGCAGTTGCGATGAAAACATCACAACCTTCTTCGAGTTGATGCATGCTCTCATCCAGCATCTTGATTGCTGAAGAGACATTGATACGACGCACACCATTCGGGGTATCTAAACTAACTGGTCCTGCCAATAAGGTGACTTTTGCTCCTGCTGAATAACATGCAGCTGCAATTGCAAAACCCATTTTTCCTGTACTGTGGTTGGAAATATAACGGACGGGGTCAATTGCTTCACGTGTTGGTCCTGCGGTAATCACCACACGCTTTCCTGCCAATAAGCCAAATTTTTCCGCAATCGCACGTTGTGCCTGATGGAAATAATTTTTAACCTGTTCTGCGAGATCTTCTGGTTCAGGCATACGCCCTAAGCCAACATCACCACAAGCTTGAGAGCCTGCTTCTGGCATGATCACATGCACACCATCTTCAACCAATGTATTTAAATTACGTTGAGTAGGTTTGGCAGCCCACATCTGTTGGTTCATTGCAGGGGCAACCCAAACAGGTGCTTTTGTTGCCAGATAAAGCGTACTGAGTAAATCATCTGCCAATCCCGCAGCAAATTTTGCAATCGTGTCACAACTGGCTGGCGCAACCAAAACCAGATCTGCCCAACGTGCTAATTCAATATGTCCCATCCCTGCTTCTGCTTCAGGATCTAATAATTCTGTATGAACGGGGTTACCTGACAATGCCTGAAAAGTCAGCGGTGTAATAAATGCTTGTGCACCATGCGTCATCACCACACGGACATTAAAACCGTAATCCTTTAAACGGCGTACAAGGATGGCACTTTTATAGGCAGCAATACCGCCAGTGACAGCAAGAATAATATTTTTATTAGAAAACACACTGAGATCGAAACTCACGATCAGGCTACCTTTCTGTTGCAGTGGCGCTCACAATAGCATTAAATAGTCTATCTCCCAAGCAGTTATCGGGAGAAAAATGAAAAGTACAATAAATTAAAAATGTGGAAAACCATGAACCATTCAATCAAACAATGGCCCGAACAAGAACGCCCACGTGAAAGATTACTCTTGCAAGGGGCACACAGTTTATCCGATGCCGAACTTTTGGCAATCTTCCTTCGTTCAGGCTCTAAACAGCACTCTGCGGTCGAATTATCACGCATATTGATTCAGCATTTTGGACATTTAAATGCAGTCTTTGATGCCTCTTTAGAAGAGCTTCGTCAGTTCCATGGGATTGCAGAAACTAAATATTCGCAACTGATGGCAGTTAAAGAATTAGGTCGTCGCTATCTTAAACATCAACTCCAACAAGGTATGGACTTAAGTCGTTCTGATTTAATTCGAGATTATTTACGTTATGAATTGATTGGAGAACAACAAGAAGTCTTTGCTGTGCTTTGTTTAGATAGCCAATTACGCAAGTTAAGCTTTAAAAAGTTATTTTTTGGTTCTATCAATTACTGCAACATTTCGATCAATCAATTATTACGCCATGCCATACAAAAACAGGCGACGTTTATTGTCATTGCCCATAATCATCCTAAAGGTTTAGCAAAACCTTCACGTGAAGATTACGATCTAACTCAGCAAATATTCAAAGCCTGTCAACTGCTTGAAATAGAATTATTAGATCATATGATCATCGCCGCTGAACAAAGCTATTCCTTTACTGAACATGGACTCATCAAATCTAAAACTTTCCCTGCAAATAAGATTGACAAGTATCCTTGAAGCGGTGAAGATCACTAAAAAATTATAGACTTAAAAACATGATTGTCCGCGATCAAAACGATACTCTTAAATTACTCCTGTCTTGGCGTGGTACGATTCTGCCAAAAGTGTTACCACCGCTAGGTTTTGTGATGCTCATCTCTGCCATCGTAGGTGGAATTGAATATACTGATTTATATCGTTTTCCTGAGCTTCCTCTGGTCGGTTTTACCCTTATCGGGGTTGTCCTGTCTATTTTTTTAGGCTTTAAAAACACAGCATGTTATGACCGTTGGTGGGAAGCCCGTAAGCTTTGGGGAATGTTGATTGCAAATGCGCGTCACTTTGACCGTGACTGTCGTATTTTTCCGCAAGGTCGTCGCGAAAGAATTATTCAACATGTCATTGTTTTTGCAAACTTATTGAGAGATCGCTTACGACATCAAACTGCCAATCCCGATGCTCTGGTCGAAACTAGTGGTATGAGTCCTCAAGCATTAACCCAACTCTACCAACAGACCAATGCACCGCAATACACCCTGAGTCTAATTCAATGGGAACTGATGCAAGCTTTGAAAGAAGGTGAGATTTCAGACATCATCTACACCCAGCTCAATGAGCATGTTAATGAACTCAGTTTGGTACAAACAGGTTGTGATCGTATTGCTACGACACCTTTACCATTTGCCTATTCAGTTTTATTAAATCGAACTGTCTATTTTTTCTGCTTTATGCTTCCATTTAGCTTAGGTTCATTATTGGGTTTAGCCACACCGTTATTGGTGGGCATTTTGGCGTATACATTTCTCGGCTTAGATGCTTTAAGTACTGAGATTGAAGAACCTTTTGGTACTCAAAGCAATGATTTACCACTCGACTCGATGGTTCGTATGATTGAAATTGAACTGCTCGGAACCCTAGGTAAACCTACCCCGCCACCAATTCAAGCACAGGATCATAATTTACTTTAATGCAGAATCGCTTGAGAACTGATCTTAAGTAACTCAAGCATGCTTCCAAGCGGATTCAACATCGAATGATGTCCGTGATATAGAGCTAGGGATAAAATATGAAATATGTGGTTATTTTTAAAGCTCAGGTCAATGTACTTGATCAGACCTATATTCAAACCGCACAGCATTTACGAGAAAAAGCGCTGAATCAATTTAACTGTCAAAAATTTGAATCAATTTGCGAAAATGACTTTGAAATTGCGCTTTCCTATTGGAACTCACTTGAAGATATCCAAGCGTGGCATAAAGATGCAGAACATCAAGCAGCTCAAAGGATTGGCAAGCTGCAGTGGTATAAAAACTTTCGTGTCGAAATTTGTGAAATCACAAGATCGTATTAACATCTGTTGACACTTCACAGATGCTTGCGACAGCTGAAATATCGACAATCTCTTCATAAAACGCTTAAAATTGGCAGACCAAATATAATTATAAAAGGACTTTGCTATGTCAGAATTATTCCAACTGATTTTACACGGCGAAAGCAATGCTGCTTTAGGAAAACTCACCCCTGAAACCCTCAATCAACAGCTTGATGGTTCATCATTGCTGATGTATGCCTTGCAACATCAACAAGATGACATTGCGCTCAAACTAATTGAGCTTGGCATTGATGTAAATTTGCAAAATAATCAAGGACAAACAGCATTACATTTGATAGCTGTTTATAAAAATAATATCGGTATTGCTCGCGCAATCATCGAACATGGCGCAGACTTGTCACTGCAAGATCATTCAGGAAATATTTCGCTTTGGACTGCTATTTTTAATGCTCAACAACACTATGATCTGGTCAAGCTATTACTGGAAAATGGTGCTGATTTAAACAGCAAAAATCGCTCTGCGAAAAGCCCTTATGATTTGGCATTGTTGATGAAATTTCCAGAAGGTATCAGCTTGGTGCAACAGTACCAAATTCATTCTTTGTAGTCAGTCGACTTCAGCAGATTTTTAAGCTGCGAGCGCATTGATTGAACTAGGCAAGATCAAGGTTTTGCTAAGCGCTCTAATGGACTTCAAATTCTGACTCAGCGGGATCGAAACGCCACGTTCTGACAATTCGTAGCTCAGAAATATCTTTCATTTTTGCATCAAAACGACCAAATGGAGCACCCTTACGTACTGAATTTTTAGCGGCTTCATCTAAAATGGCATGACCTGAACTTTCGATCAAACGAATTGCGCGTATTCCCCCTTCATTATTCAGAATCACCATTAAACGAACTTCACCTGAAAGGCGCTGTTGCTTAGCAAGATCAGGATAATAGCGGTTGCCATACA
The DNA here is from genome assembly GCF_019702905.1 of Acinetobacter sp. Tol 5. Lineage (NCBI taxonomy): Bacteria > Pseudomonadati > Pseudomonadota > Gammaproteobacteria > Moraxellales > Moraxellaceae > Acinetobacter > Acinetobacter sp. Tol 5. The sequence continues at coordinate 4,063,459 of NZ_AP024708.1, forward strand.
TTTCGACTTTTTGACGGAATTTATCCAAATAACCAGCCGATGCATCTTGTTTCGCTTGAATGCCATCTAAGGTTTTAATTTTTTGTTGTTTACTAAAATTTTGCTGCTTCTGTAAATATTGTGCTTCTAAGCTCGCCACCATCGCAGCTTTGGCTTGCATTTGGCTTTGTAATTCTTCCATTGCCTTTTTTCGATCGTTTTGTTCAGCTTGCTTTTGCCAACTTAAAACGGTCATCAGCACTTTTTCTTCAAATTTTAATTCACGTTTTTGCTGTATTTGCTCTAAAGCTTCAAGCTGTTGATCTCCTGCACTTTTATCTTCAGCCTGTGCTGGCATATCAGAGGACATCCGATGTTCTTTACGAAAGGTTCCAGAACCTTGTTGATCTGCTTGTGCAAGGAAATCAGCATCTTTGACTTTATCTTCACTTGGGCGAATACTGACAGCAATTTCTTTTGTCGCAGTATTATTTTCTTGCGGCATACCAAATTGCACAGATAAAAATAACCCGTGGACAATTACAGCAATTGAAACTGCCCCGACAAATAATGCATCTTGCCACCAGTACCCAGTATGTTGCGTATTGGCAAATAATTTTTTTATCATGACATTAATCCGACAAAATTCCCCAATTGCCAAATTTAAAATTTATTAAAATAAGTTTAGTCTTACATTATTCACAAACTTTGTGACTGACTTAATGAAAGTAAAAACGTAATTTTAAAACACTCAAAATGGTGCAATGTTTTTTGCTAAACTGCAATCTTTAGACTTGATTTTTTTTAATCATCGACAAGTTTATCGCCTAAAAGTGATGATGATTTGGGACCATACTTATGCCGACGCTACTTTCTAACATTGTTAAACGTATTCGACAAGTATACCAAAAAGCCGAAGGTTTTATAGAAGAAGAACGCGAATTTCCACTCTCTCAAGTATTTTTAAATGCAACGTTTAAACGTTATGTGACTGACAATGTCAAAATTCTTGAAGATTTACATGCCGACTTGCATGATGATTGGTTAAGACTTTATGCAACACTGAATGTTAAAGGCATGCATTTGGTATTGTCTGTCGATCTTAAATTAGTTCAAATGGAAATGAACAAAGATATGCAACTGATTGTTTTTGAACAAATCAGCAACACCCAAGTCATCGAAGCAAAGTATCCTAATATTTGGTACAAAATGGGCGTAAATTGTGCATTGTTCTTCTATCAAAAGGTACTAAAAAAAGATCCTTTGGGCATGATCTTAGAAAAATTTGATGTCATTCGCGTGAAGGATGAATTATTACATTTAGACCTTAACCGATGGTTAGGTAAAAACCGCTCTATTATGGACACTTTAAATAAAGTTCATGTTAATCATGCCGAACTTCGTGAAACAGAGTTGGTGGTGATTGGGAATGTCAATCTCACAGCCATATTCAGTAATTTTAGAGAAGATGATGACCGCATGGTTGACTTAGAAGAAGAGGATTATATCGACGATAAGGTCACCCCCATCGAGCAAAAAAGCTAAATCGTTCATTTTGGGTCAAATTTCAAGTCAAACCGAGCAAAACCAATACATAAATTCACAGGATTTGAAATAAAGTGAATATTTTCTCCCCAATTACATTGCATAATAGATGCTATAACTCACAGATACTTTTAAATGCATAGGACATTTAATGATGGCAAAAACGTTATTTAAAACATTCAGCACAGCAGCCGGTATTTCTACTGCAATGTTATTGGTTGGATTTTCAAGCAATGCTCTTGCCATGAGTCCATTCCAAGCCAGCTATCAATTTGCTTATAATGGCAAAAATCTAGGCTCTGCTACCCGTACTTTAAGTCAAAATGGCAACAATTGGACTTATGTATTTGCTGCCAAAGCGGCTGCAATTGCATCAGCAAGCGAAACCAGTCGTTTTACTTTTAGCAATGGTCAAATTAATTCCAATAGTTTTAGTCGTACCAGTAAAGTGTTGGTACATAACGACACGATGACCATTAACTTCAATCCAAGTAATAAGACCATCAATACCAAGAAAAAAGATCAAGCACGATCTTTCCCTTGGAAAGCGGGTGCTTTGGATGAACTCAATGCTGAATTACAAGTACGTGAAGACTTAAAAGGTTCTGGTTTAAAATCGAGCTATCTGATCGCTGATGCTAAGGGGCTTGACGCTCGTCGTTTTGTAAAACAAGGTACTGAGTCAATTAAAACCCCAGCGGGAACGTACAATACCATCAAAGTGGTACTCACTCATGATAATGGGGAAAAAAGCTCAATCTTCTGGTTAGCACCACAATTGGACTATTTACCTGTAAAAATGTCGCATGTAGATGGTAAGACCTCTTATAACTTAACCCTGACCAGTTACAAAAAGTAAGAGATTTTTCACCTTTTGGTCAATTTGAGCTTGCATTTTTTTTGGTGCTTTTTAAAATACGCCTTTGCTTTAAAAAGCACCTTGCCTCTAGAGGATTCTCCCTGTGCACGCACTAGAACAGAAAATCTTAGCTGAAGGTATCGTTCTATCTGATCAAGTTCTGAAAGTCGATTCTTTCTTAAACCACCAAATTGACCCTGCCATGATGCAACTGATTGGTCAGGAATTTGCTCGCCTCTTTAAAGATGCGGGTATTACCAAAATCATTACAATTGAAGCGTCAGGTATTGCTCCTGCTGTAATGGCTGGTTTGGAGCTTGGTGTACCTGTTATTTTTGCACGCAAATATCAATCTTTAACCCTTAAAGATGATTTATATCGTTCAAAAGTATTCTCTTTTACAAAACAAATTGAAAGTACCATTGCGATTTCTAAAAAGCATATTACTAAAGGCGATAAAGCTTTAGTCATTGATGATTTCTTAGCCAATGGTCAAGCTGCTTTAGGTCTTGCTGACTTAATTCATCAGGCTGAAGCAGAGGTGGTTGGCATCGGGATCGTGATTGAGAAATCATTCCAACCCGGTCGTCAACTGTTGCTAGATAAAGGTTACCGTGTTGAATCTTTGGCACGTGTTGAATCTTTGGCAAATGGTACTGTTACTTTTGTAAAAGACTAAGACTGTTAGCTTAAGCTTTTATCTTAAAATTGAGCGCTCTATGCGCTCTTTTTTATCGCTTATAAAAAAGTGCTCAGGTCTTTTTAACCATTCTTTTCCTTGTTTTTTTATTCTATATTCTTCAAATAATGATACGCTCAGGCAATTATAGATGAGATCACTCACCCAAGAATTCATTGATCTATTGAATGTAAAACAACTGGATAGCTACTTATTTCAAGGACAAAATACACAACTCTTTGGTTCACACTTGATGGGAGGACAATTGGTTGCACAGGCTTTGATTGCTGCATCAAAAACCACTGATCGTCCTGCACACTCCTTACATGCATATTTTATTCGTAGTGGTCGTACAGATTTACCCATTTTATTTAAAGTGGAAAATTTACGAGATGGCAAAAGCTTTGCCACTCGACAAGTGAATGCATGGCAAGCTGGTCATATTATATTTTCAGCGATGATTTCATTTGCACTGATTGAAACTGGTTTAAATAATCACATTGAAGCACCAAATTATCCTCTACCCGATCATCTTTTATCAGAACAACAGCATAAGCAGTTGATCTATAAGGATGTGCCTAAAGCTGCTCAGGATATGTTTATGCGTCAGTTTTTCGTTAAAGTACATCCAGTACAACCCTTTAATCCATTTAAACCCGTCAAATCAGAAACCCGCTATGCCGAATATATGCAAACTTTTCACAGAATCCCTGCAGAGTTCGATCTTCCCATGATTCATCAAGCAATTGTTGCTTATTATTCCGACTATAATCTGTTGACCACATCACTCAGACCGCATGGTGTAAGTTATGCAAATGGCGGAGTTCGCAGTGCAAGTCTAGATCACAGTATTTATTTTCATTCAGCGTTTAGGGTTGATGAATGGTTGTTGTATGACATGGATGCGACTGTTTCCAGTCAATCTAGAGGGCTGAATTTTGGGCGAATCTGGCAAGCTGGAAAATTAGTCTGCAGCGTCACCCAAGAGAGTTTAATGCGTGTTAAATCACGATAAAAAATCACATAGCATCATGTAAGCTTTTGATTTAATCGCTTAAACTTATATTCATATTTAAACTTTTCTCTCCAACGTCTTCACATAAAATATAAAGAATCTACATTATATTCAGATACAATCGAATCAAGTCTCATGATCAGCATCGCAAAACAGCTGTCGTGAAAATGAGTGAAATATTAACTATAACTTAGCGAAGACAAATGGACTTTGTTGAGTGAGTAAACAATCAATGACTGATGAACAAACAGTAACTTGCCCAAAATGTGGCTCGACAGACTTAACACGACGTGATCATGAACAGCTTTTAGGCAAAGCAGGAAGTGTCTTGCTAACCTCTGCAGGTGCAGCAGCAGGTACGGTAGGCGGAGCAGCGTCAGGGGCTTCTATTGGTGCTGCAATCGGCACGGTCGCTGGACCTTTGGGTGTGATTGTTGGCGGAACTGTAGGTACATTTGTGGGGGCAATCAGTGTAGGTATTACTGGTGGATTTTTAGGAAATCGCTTTGGTAAAAAAGCTGGTGTGATTGTCGATCAAAATATTTTCTTTGATTATCAATGCCAAAAATGCAAATATCGTTTTAACGTGAATTAATACGATTTTAGATATTCATATAAAAAATAACGCTCTTTTCAATGATGGTTTTCATCACATAGAGCGTTATTTGCTTAACATTTCAAATTATCATATTTACACATAATTAAAATTTCGGAATCTTTGTGTTCTAGATTCAGAGGAAAGTTATAAAAAATGCACATTAAAATTGAGCAACTTAAGCCATCCTCAACAACATTGGCATTCGAAAATCATCAGTTTTCAGATGAGGAAATTGAATATATTTTACAATGTAAACGCTTGTTGGGACTGTCTTTTAAACAATGTATTCTTTCAGAACATCATTTCGAAAAAATTGCACAACTTCCGAAATTGGTTAATCTAAATTTTGAAAATACCCAAGTTTCTGATGCCTCCCTAACCCACATCTCACAAATTCAAAGTTTAAATTACTTATTTATTGTGAACTCAAAATTGACTGGGGAAGGTTTTAAATCTTTTGCAAATCATAAAAAGCTGGATTGCATTTGGGCTTGCAATACTCAGGTGAATGATCAAACCTTACAATACTTTCTTAATATCCCAAAACTTTCGACATTATTATTACATGATACTCGAGTGAGTTTTGATGGTTTAATGACTTTAGCACAACATCCTAAATTACGGGTGTTTGCTAATTTGTTTAGTACCGCACAAATTGCCGAATTCGAACAAACCCAGCGTGATTTACAAAAGACAAATAAGCAATATTTTAGTCATACTCAAGTTGAAGAGGCTAAAGCTAAACTGATCAGTTTCTTTGACATGATGAATCAATGGGAAGCTTATGCTGAAAAAATTGGTTTTTGCGATGAACTTCAACAAAAGTGTCGGCAGATTTTTCAGCAATATTGTACAGATAAGCCCCGTTTTGGCTATCGTCCTGATGGCTTACACTATTCACATGCACCTAATTTCAGTTATACCGATGAAATCATGATAGATGTTGATCATGCGAGTAAAAAGAAGCTCTATATTTTTACTCATGACCGATTAAAAGGGCAAAATCGCTATACCTTAATTCTCATCGATGGAGAATGGCGTATTGACGAAAAACATCATTTTTCAGGTGGTTGGAAAAAATATGGACTGTAATCTATAAGTTATTTTTCGCTCCAATTTTCAATAATCAACAAAAATACCAAAGGCTTGAGTCATGATTGATATCACTAATCCAGTGTTTAAAAATTGAATCTTCCAAGATGCTATAGGCATCTCAACACACAAAATCACTTTAAATATTTTTGGCGGGAAATGTATTGGAAACATTCTGTCGATCTTGACCTGTATAAATGAACAATACACACCAACAAGATGGTTTAGGTACGATGGAAGTTTTTCACCTCCATCGTATCTATCCACCTGCAACTTATATACTTAGTTTTTTTACTACTTCCCCTAAACGCTTGCCCTGCTCAGTACATAATAATTTTTCATCTGTACTCAAACTTTGGTCATGGCGTGGTCCACTGACATGACTCACCCCATAAGGTGTACCACCAGATTTGGTATTTGATAATGCGGGATGAGCATTGGTCAATCCCATAATCATCATTCCGTGATGAAATAACGGCGGTAACATGGTCAGTAATGTACTTTCCTGTCCACCGTGCATTGAACCTGATGAGGTAAAGACACAAGCAGGTTTATTGTGCAAAGCACCGTTTAACCAGAGACTGGTAGTTTGGTCCCAAAAATATTTCATTTCAGAAGCCATATTTCCAAAGCGTGTTGGAGAGCCAAGCGCCAAGCCTGCACAGTTTTGTAAATCTTCCAAACTACAATAAATATCGCCTTTTTCTGGAATACTCGGTTGTGCTTGTTGAACCACCGTTGAAAGATGAGGAACTGTGCGAATTTTTACCGCCGTTCCGGTTGCTTCGATACCATTGGCAATCAAGTGTGCCATTTCTTTGGTAGATCCATATTTGCTATAGTAAAGTACGAGAACATAGGCTTGCATAAGTGTGGGTTGATAATAGCTAAGACAATAAAACTATACGGTATTTTTCGGCTTTTTTGGGTAAGCTTAATAAATGAAACTGAAAGATATGCCGAAAAATAATTGAGATCAGAGATATATGTTTGAATTAATTAAAAAATTACCCTTCTATCAAAAAACTTGGTTTCAATTCATTCTTTTTGTAATACGTCGTTTTGAAGCAGATCGTTGTCGTGATCAAGCAGGATCACTGACCTATACCACTTTATTTGCGGTTGTCCCCATGTTGACAGTGTTCTTGGTCATCATTTCGTCGATTAAGGCGCTAGAACCTGCCAGACAACAACTCCAGCAGATGATTTACAGTAATTTTCTACCTAAAACCAGTATTGCTTTTGATAAAGCCTTTAATGTGTTTACAGAGAATTCAAGCAATTTAACCGTAATCGGGGTATTGTTTTTATTCATCACAACCGTGCTGATGCTGACCAGTATTGAAAGTGTGTTCAACCGTATTTGGCGCGTCAAAGAAACACGTAATGGCATCATAGGCTTTATGCGCTATTGGACGATTATTTCCTTAGGACCAATTTTGTTGGGCAGTGCCTTTGTGATTTCGTCTACATTGGCGTCAATGAATGTACTCAGTAATAACTTTGCGGGCTATGAAGTAGATGGTACAGCCTTATTTGCAGTGATCTCTTTTGCACTCACCACTTTAGGATTTTTTATTTTATATTGGACGATTCCCAATCGTAGCGTTCCAATCAAGGCAGCTGCTATCGCTGGAGTATTTGGCGCTGTTGCTTTTGAATTACTAAAAAATCTATTTGGTTTTGTGATGACCAATTTCACCAGCTATACCTTAGTCTACGGGGCATTTGCTGCTGTACCAATTTTCCTGTTATGGATATTTTTATCTTGGAATATCGTCTTATTGGGTGTGGAAATTAGTTATGCCTTAACTGCTTTTCATACAGGCAAGATTCAGACGCGCCACCCTGTACTGATGATGTTGGACATCTTGGAATTATTCTATAAAAAGCAAAAAACAGGACAAGTGGTCACGGATACTGAAGCTCTCGATATTTTAGGTCGTGGTGAAATTGGACGCTGGCCTCTTTACGTGCAGCTTTTAGAAAAGCAGAATTTGGTTAAACGCACAGATAACAACGAGTATGTATTGGTCAGAAATTTAGATGAAATCGATTTTTGGTCTTTCTATACTTCACTGCCTTATACTTTGCCGCGTCGTAAAGACGTCGAACATGTTCATGATGATGATGTGTGGATGAAACATATTGGTCCAACACTGATTGAGTCTGATGAATATTTGGCAGCCAAATTATCTATTCCACTTTCAACGATTTTAGATGATAAATAATTGAAATAAGTCACTGGCGCTAAGCATTTTCCATTCACTGATCAGTCGGTGGCAATAAAAAATGCTTAGCCTTTTGCGATTGAAATACTGTTATTCAGACCACTCATTGGTCTTTACTTGAGAATAGAATTTCTTTTCAATCCAATGATGTAAGCTGACAATCATTACGCCCAACATGACCATTGCCGCACCAAAAAGAAAATTTAATTCAATCTGTTCATTCAGAAAAAGTACACCAAATAACATTCCAAAAATCGGAGTAAGAAAAGAAAATACCCCCAAGCGATTAGCCAAGTAATTTCGAAGTAGCCAAAACCACAACATAAAACTGATAAACGACACCACAATGGTATGGAAAATCAGACTCCCAATAGCTAAACCTGTCCAATGAATTTCAGCTTGCCCCATCAGAAAAGCCAAAGGCAATAGCAATACACAGCCACCAACCAATTGATAGAATAAAGTTTGTATCGGATGCGCATCCGATAACTGAGTCAAACGCAAAGAAATCGTGGTCAGAGCCCAAAGTAAGCCCGCAAGCAAAGCGAGAAAATCACCAAACAAAGTATTAGAAATCATCGCTTGTGTAGCAGTGCTGTGTACTTCTTCCCGACCTAAAAAGGTCACCACGATACCTAAAAATGCAATAAAAATTCCCACCCATTGCAACATGGAGAGTCGCTCTGCAGGAAGTTTCCAATGTAAACCCAATGCTACAAAGATAGGTGCGGTATAGAGTAAAACTACGGTATGAGATGCAGAAGTATACCTAAGTGCTTCTGCTACGAGGAAAAACTCCGCTGAAAATAAAAATGCAACCCACATGCCTGGAAATAAATATTGTTTAGACCATAGCGTTGTCCCTTTTTGTCGCTGTATTAAGGGATAGACTAAAATTGCAGAAAGTCCTGAGCGAATGGCAATTTGCATCATGGGTGAAATATCTGCTGCTGCCAATTTAAGTACGACTTGTTGTAGACCCCAAATCATACATAATCCAACCATCAAAGCAGATGCTTTGCGATCCAGCATTTTGCGCGTATCCACGATATTGCACTCGAACTCAAGAGAATAGTTACACTATATTCCTGTCTGTTTTATAGAATATAATTCAAAGTAGACAAAGCATCATCTAATTCAGGCAATTTATCGTGGTCATAAGAAAAACAGCCCATGCAATGCATTTTACTCAACTCACGACCAATGATGAGATTATTGCCCCGCTTTGGCTTATTTTTCGACATGATCCTGCACAATCTATTTATCCTCAACACGGGCATGCTTGGGGAGAATTTATTTATGCATTCAATGGTGTTATGGAAGTGAATATTCATCAGATGAATTATATTACTCCACCACCTTATGGGGTTTGGTTACCTCCAAATACCCAACATAGTGGATTAAACAGGACCTCTGTTTCACATGCCACCTTATATATACATGAGTCACTTTGTCATGCCCTACCGCAACAAGCAGGGATTCTTTTAACCTCTCCGCTTGTTTCCGCCATTTTACAGCATCTCAAACAGCATTCACTTCAAGAGACAGAACCTGAATATTTAAGATTATTACAAGTCTTATTGGATCAACTTCAACATGCAGAACTCATTGGCAGCTATTTACCACACACAGACCATCATGCGCTTAAGCAAATTTTAGATTTCTTACATGCCCATCCCGCTGATCAAAGCACCTTGGAAAGCTTGGCTAAACGAATCAATATGACTGAGCGGACTTTAGCGCGACTCAGTCAAAAGGAACTTGCAATGTCTTTGAATGAATGGCGACAACGCCTCAAAGTCATGAAAGCCATGTCTTTGCTGAATGAAGGTCGAACTGTAGAAAGTATTGCTTTAGATCTAGGTTATGCCAATGCCTCTGCATTTATTAATATGTTTAAACGTTGGATGATGCTCACACCAGATCAGTTTAGAAAATTATTTGATCATTAGACCGTTTTAGTAATAAATTGAAATGGTCAATCTACTGAATATAATGATCAGTTAATTGAAAATAAAAACGTTTTAATAAATTAAAAAATTTCGACATATGCTAATCAACTCCAATCCACTCGCCTATCTAAAAAGGCATATTTAGAAATCAATTTAGCTTCTTGTTGCAATTTCCCAAAATAATCCAACTTTTCTGCTTCTTCGATATCAAAGCGTTTCATCCATGCTTCTGCGCGATAGCCAGTAATCAAAGGATTTTCATCATTATTATGATTTCCCCGATGTAAACTTCCAATTTTTTCAACACGTAACGGTTTTAGAACTCGATTTAACAATACATAGGGAGCAGGTAATGGGTCTTCTTCAACAAAGCCATTTAGAGCTAAATTTCCTGCCTGAATAACGATCCCTGTGCCATAGTCATAACCAATAAACCAATTCATGGGCAATTCACTATTGAGCGCTTGTTCTTCCTTGATCGGATTAAACCATTCATAATTAATTGCTGTTAACCAACTCACGGTTTTTATTCCATTCAGTAGATTGTCTGACTCAAGATAAGGATTACCCACATCCATTGCCCACCATTTTCGAGATAAGTAGGCTTCCGTTGGTTCATTTTTATCATCTCGAATTCGTGAAATGATACATGCGTAACCAGCATAACCATGCTTGGCTTTTAGGCGATTTGCAAATTTAATAAATAACTCAATAAAAATTTTCGTGTTTTCTTCTACCCATTCAATGGGCATAGAAAATGTTAAGGTACTTTGATAAGTACCATTTATGATTTGCCATTTACTCGCACCACTTGCATTAAACTCCCATGGTCCAGTTGCAAATTTCTCTTTACCACTGATATATATAAAATTAAAAGCTTTCATTGGACTATAGTTTTTTAAGCTCTCCCGAATAGGCTTGGCATCACTAAAAGCAATATTCTCTCTTTCCCCTTTTGGCGGTTCATCCTGCCATAACCATGTTAAATGATCTTTGGCATAAGCTTGATAATCATCAAAACATTGGGCAATCGCTTCTCGCATGTCATCACTAAAGCCCTCTTTAAAATATAAAACTGCACGAATTGCAGGTATTGCACCCACATAATCTTCAGGACCACCTTTGGCAAAAAGCCCTCCACCAATCGCACCTTGTTCTTGTTGCTCAGCCCACAGTTTATATTCTTCTTCAGTTTTAAAATACATATGATAAACAGATTATCCTACCAATCTACTCGCCTATCTAAAAAGGCATATTTAGAAATCAATTTAGCTTCTTGTTGCAATTTCCCAAAATAATCCAACTTTTCTGCTTCTTCGATATCAAAGCGTTTCATCCATGCTTCTGCGCGATAACCAGTAATCAAAGGATTTTCTTCATTATTATGATTCCCATAGTGTATTGCTCGAATCTTTTCAACACGTAACGGTTTTAGAACTCGATTTAACAATACATAGGGAGCAGGTAATGGGTCTTCTTCAACAAAGCCATTTAGAGCTAAATTTCCTGCCTGAATGACGATCCCTGTGCCATAGTCATAGCCAATAAACCAACTCATGGGCAATTCACTATTGAGTGCTTGTTCTTCCTTGATCGGGTTAAACCATTCATAATTAATTGCTGTTAACCAACTCACAGTTTTAATTCCATTTAATAGATAATTAGATGTGATAATGGGGTCACCCACATCCATTGCCCACCATTTTCGAGATAAGTAGGCTTCCGTTGGTTCATTTTTATCATCTCGAATTTGAGAGAGAATACAGGCATAGCCAGCATAACCATGCTTGGCTTTTAAGCGATTTGCAAATTTAATAAATAACTCAATAAAAATTTTCGTGTTTTCTTCTACCCATTCTATAGGCATAGAAAATGTTAAGGTACTTTGATAAGTACCATTTATGATTTGCCATTTACTCTTACCACTAAAACGAAACTCCCATGGTCCAGTTGCGAATTTCTCTTTACCACTGGTATATAAGAAACCCAGTGATTTCATTGGACTATAAAATTTAAAAATCTCACGTATGGGTTTTACATTTTTAAATTCTGTGCTATCAGAACCTGCTCCTTTGGGTGGTTCATCCAACCACAGCCATGTTAAATGGTCTTTGGCATAAGTTTGATAATCATCAAAGCATTGGGCAATCGCTTCTCGCATATCATCACTAAAGCCCTCTTTAAAATATAAAACTGCACGAATTGCAGGTATTGCACCCACATAATCTTCAGGACCACCTTTGGCAAAAAGCCCTCCGCCAATTGCACCTTGTTGTTGTTGCTCAGCCCACAGTTTATATTCTTCTTCAGTTTTTAAATACATTGCATTCTCCGTTTACCAAGCAGGCTGAGGTGAAGGTTTAGGTGATGGAAATCGAGGAAGTTTTGGAAGTTTGCCTTTTCTTAATTGAATTGCAGCAGCAATCAGTCCAGCAGCCCAAGTTACAAACTCGACAACCGTTGAGGTTTTACCATTCTCATCATCATTCCCGCAGTCACATTCATCTGGATCTAACTTTTTTAGTTTATTAGGATCACCAGCTACTTTGATATAATCTTCTCTTTGATCCTTGCTATAAGTATCTTTAAATTTTATTTCAACAACATGTTTGATATTGTCTTGGGTCGGGGGAAGATTAGGATCTTTCACAATCACCACATCAGGACGACGCACCATACCCTGCCCCTTTTCAAAAGAATAACCTTTTTCAACTTCCCAATACTTTTTAATCCAACCTGGAAGATAAGGGTGTACTTTGGTGATTATTCCTTTTTCCATAATTGGTGCGGGCGGATTCCGATGCATATCATAATTCACTTCTGCTTTGTAAGGGCTTTGATAATTTAAAAATTTATCCAGCTCTCCTAAACGTTCTGATACGCAAGCTTGGTATTGATTGGTTTCTTTCTTTTTTCCTTTGTTGGGATTGACTTCACAATAACAAATCGCCTTACAAATCACTTTTTTATCTTGAAGATCTAAGGCATCGCTGATAATAGCAACGACTTTAATCGTCGGATTTTGAGAGGGTCCTGTCGTTAAAATCCCTTGCGGTTTTCCTTGATCAGCCATTGTCTAATTCATCCACTAAATTAAGATGAATTTCCTCTTCGGAAGGCGTATAGATCCAATCGGTAAAACCTCGGTCATCACTTGCATAAATCGTCGTTGTACCATCTCCCATCGTCACACGAACTCGACGATTCGCTATAGGTTCACCAGTGTTTTGATCAACCAATTGAAAACGCCCTTGATGGTCTTGTGGTGGTGGGACTGTTTCCTCACCCTCATCATTTGGATTGCCCATTAACTGAGAACCAAAGGGTGAACTGGGCTCAACAACCACCTGAAATGAGCTTGGCAGTAATTTTGCGCCACAGGCAGTTTTCATTCCAACTAAAGCAACTTGAGTATCATCAGGAAGAATAAAATTAGGTGCACCTTCGGCTATTGGAAAAATGCCTTTACACTTAGGACAAGCGACCATATAACCTTTGCCTGCCATCCCTATACCATTTATTGATATTGTTGGATGACCATGCAAAACAACGCCACCATGATCAGTTTTACAGCCTTGGACAATAATCGGCTTATTCATAACTCTGCTCTTATAATTTAATTTTATTAAAATGATTTATATTTAAATATAAACAATAGTAGTCAATATACTGAATATTGAATCAAAAAAATAGGGCTTTTGTAATTTTCAACAAACCAAAACAAGAAATTTATCTTAAAAATTCAAGTATTTAAAAGAGACAAATAAGAATCACATTCAACAAAAAACCCATTGTTTAGTCAGGTATAAACAATGGGTTTAATGTTGGTGATTGCTTTTTTATTTTACAAAGGTTTTCCAAACAAAATCTTGACTTTGACCATGTAATGTCATCGAAAGTTGATCCCCTGAAGCCAAGGCAGCGACCCCTGCTGGCGTTCCTGTCATGATGACATCACCCGGTTCTAAACAGAACACTTGATTAATATCTGCAAGTAAATAAGCAATATCAAAAATCAACAGTGAGGTATCTCCCTTTTGTCGAACTTGATCATTTACAGCAAATTCAAACTTTACTGCCGACCAGTCTTTGACTTCATCTACACTAACCCAATCCGCCAACACACATGAACCATCAAATGCTTTAGCGCGCTCCCACGGTTGACCTTTTTTCTTTAAATCATCCTGTAAATCACGCAACGTCAGATCCAAACCTAAAGTCACAGCACCAATTGCATCTAAAACTTTGTCTAGATTGGTCTCAGCTTTGAGGGGTTGATCTATACGTAAAGCCAGTTCACACTCATGATGGCAATTTCCCCATGCTTCATTCCACGAAATACCCTCTTGTAATGAAATCAGACTACTAGGTGGTTTGATAAATAAGACTGGACGGTCTGGAATTGCATTTCCTAATTCTGCTGCATGTGCTGCATAACTACGACCTACACACACAATTTTAGATGGACGTGTACTCATATTGTTCCCTTCTTATTGATCACCGTTAAAAACTGTTCAGTCTAATTACTTTTTGAATGTATTAATAAAAATGCTTTGATCTGTGGGTGTTGCAAAAGCACGTTTTGGTACAATCACCACAGTACGATTTTTTAATTCAATCATATAAGTGAGTTTGCCTTCTGCAAATTTCTGTACATCTGAATAATGATGCACTTGTTTCGGTCGCCCACTACTGAATAATTCCATATAATCTTGGAACAGTTCAATGCCTTGCTCACTCTTACCAAATTGGTACTTTACAAACTGGCGTTTAAACATCATCGGTAAAAACCAATAGCGCATCAACATCTGTAAAATTAAGAAAAAAGCACCCAAGCAAACGTAATATTTACCCACACCATCCAAACCAAGATAAATACCCCATACAATGATCCCAATACTGACCAAAGGGGTAAGCAATTGGCTGATTTGTTTTTTTCCAAATGTCGCCAGTTTAAAACCATCTTGAGATTCTTCTAGATTAAGATAATAACGTGCAGATAATGCAGGCTGAGTGTCTGACATAGTTGCTTCAATATAAATATTTTAGGATGCCAAGATATTACACCAGATTAGAGCCTGATAGACCGATTTTCGTCACGTTTTACACAACAGTTCTACTTTTCTCAGCCAAACCCTTTTTAATAACCATAAGACAAAGATCGTCTAAATTGGATGAAGATCACCAAAATAAAGTTTGCAAAGGAACCGCAATGAAGCATGTTTATGTGAATATCAGTTTGATTATTTTGCTTGGAATAAACCAAAATAGTGTTGCAAAATTAGTAGCATGGACAGAAAACATTCCAAGTGCATTAAAACCTTTTGACCAAAATGCACAACAAATTGCTGCAATTGCACAAGATAATATTTTAATTTATCCCCATCCTGCCATTAAAACGGCGTTACCAACCTTGACCAAAAATCAACAACCGATTGCTCATTTTTCTACAGCGGCAATCGTTGTTCCTGTAAGCAGTCAAGACGTTGCAAAAACGTTAAGCAATTACAGCCAATATGTCGGATTATTTCCTACTTTAAAATCAGCAAAAGTCATGGAAACCGTAGGTCAAGTCAGTCAACTGAAATATCGTATTTCAATCCCTACACCGATCCCTGTTTTAAATTTTAACGAAGATGTTATCTTACAACATCAACTCGGAACAAACAGTGTTTCAACACTGGTGATTGATGGTCCTATTCCTTATGCAGCAGGGAAATTTGAATGGTTTAGTTTAGGCGAGAATAAAACCTTAATTACCCTAACACAGTGGGGAGATTTAAATCGGCCGCAAGGATTTTTATTTAAGAAGATTTTAAATGCATTTCCTGAAGTCAAACTTGCCATTCCGAATGGTTCAAGTGCATTTGTCTTGGAGGCATTAAAAAATAAGTTTTCAACGAAAAAGATAACCGCATTAAACGCAGGTCAACTGCCTAGTCCTCAATTGAGCACAGCTCAAATCAATAAAATTGTTCAAGTGAGTGCCAATGCTCAACAACCTGTGAGCCTGATATTAAATCCTGTCACAGTTCCTTATACGCATGGTCGTGAAGTTCTACGCTTTACCACCACTTACCAATATATCAATGCAACACCACAACAGTTACAGCGTTGGACTCAACCGATGTCTTATAAAGAAATTTTTCCAAGACAAATCACAAATATAAAAACAACACCTAGTACTCAACAAGGTCAAGATGCGGAATTTAAAGTCAGTGTAGGTTTAGGTGTGATCAGTATTCCTTTTGATTTTAAGATGCATTTTAGCTACCCCAAAGCGACTGAAAATAACTTCTACGCCAATGGAGGAGATTTGCGTTATCTCAAAGGTCAAATTCAGTTCTTACCTCAAGGCAATGACACTTTATTAAAGATGACCACAACCATCAAAATCGATGAAAAAGCACCATTTTTACTCAAAGCAGCACGTAGCTTACCCTATCATGAAATGTTACCTGCATTAGGGGCAAATGCTATTTTTGCTCAGAAAGTGAAATAATCGGTGTTGCTTGCTATCCCTCATCAATGGGCAATATTTTTAATGGTCGATCCGATATTGAAAAGCAAATAAAGCGGGATTGCCACAATATCCCCGACTAAGGTCACAGGAGTGAGTGCAATCTTCTGTAAAAGGGTTTTCCCATGTAGAGAATAATGTGTTTTACCACTTGTATAGATCTCAATCGGATAATTATGGCTAAAGTGCTGAAATTTCATTTTGTTCATTTCAGCATTTAGACCCACAATATGCCCCACCAATCCAATTTTTCTACGATAGAACTCAGTGTTTTCTTGACCATATTCATATTGACTCAAATTCAACCGAGATAATTGCTGCTGCTCATTTTGGGTTAAATTGTTTTTAGCATAATACAGTTCAATATCAGCACTGAATTTAACCTGTTGTAAATGCTTATCGTCATCGATTTGAGGTAGTAAAGATAATCCAAAATATTCTTCATTTGAACGAACAGGTCTAATTCGCCAATATTTTGGGTCTAAATCAGATTGAATGGTCTCTAAAATTTCCTGATTCCCAATATCAATCATATAAGCATATTTTTGCCCAATCACAATTAAAGATGTGTCCAGATTTTTTATATCAACATTGGTTTTTGAAGAGGAACTTTCTTTTAAGTAGGCAAAGCCAACAATTTGATCCTGATCTACAGTGACTCTATCTGCATGACTAGAAACTACTTTACCTGTGGCTAGCGTTCCAGAATCACTATTATTCCATAAAATTGCTGTACATCCACTCAACAGCGTAACAACAACCATCAGCAAAAATAAAGATTTTTTATACATCAAAACACTGACCTTATTTTTTGTTATCCTTGTCATTGTGACATTTTTTAGGCACAAAAAAACCGCAATGAAGCGGTTTTTTCAATATTTTATCAAGTTGGTGCGCTCAGAGAGATTCGAACTCCCGACCCCTTAGTTCGTAGCCAAGTGCTCTATCCAGCTGAGCTATGAGCGCGACGTCTTGATGGGACGCATTATACGCCTTTTCAGTTTTTTGTTAAGTGCTATTTATCCCGTTATGATCTAAGTGTCTAGTATTTGGGCTATTGCTTTCTAAGTAGCTAAAAAGCAGTCGCTTTAAGTTTTAGCAATCGACCGAAGCATACTTTTTTGCCATTCAACAACGATCCCTCGGGTTAAATACCAAAATAAATATCCAACTAAACTCAATATTCCGCCAGCCAAACACACGGCTGACCATCCCCAATAACTATATAAAGTTGTTGCTAAGATTGAACCGATAGAACTGCCCAATGCATAAAACAACATATACGCCCCCACCAAACGCCCATGTAACTGAATGTCTGCTTGAAAGATTAAACTTTGGTTAATCACATGTACGGCTTGAATGGCAACATCCAACAAGACAATACCCAAAATAAATATCCAAATTGAAAAATACAAACTGCTCAACACCCACCACGAAATGATCATGAGTAAAAATGCAAATTGGGTGACCTGTTGTGCATAACCGCGGTCTGCCAATCCCCCTACACGAATCGCCATTACTGCTCCGATCGCACCAATCGCACCCAACCAGCCGATTAAACGATGTGAATATTCAAACGGCGGGATAGATAAAGGAAAAACTAAAGCATTCCAAAAAAGATTTAAATTGATAAAAATAATCAAAGCCAATAGACCACGAATTTGTAAAACACGATGACGATATAGTTGTTCAAATACTGAAAATATAATCTGTAAGTAACTGGGCTTTTTAGATGATGCAATACCTTGAAAAGTCATCGGTAGAAATTTCCATAACAGCATACAGGTCATGCTCATACAGATGAGTGAAAATACATAAGTTCCTTGCCACCCGAACCAGTCGGCTAAAGTTCCAGCCACAACTCTGGATAACAGTATACCCAACAACACGCCAGCTTGAACCATACCCACTACTTTTCCACGTGCTTCAGCAGGTGCTAATACTGATGCGTATACAATTAGCCCTTGAGTCATTGCTGTTCCCAGCATTCCCACAAGCAAAATACTCGCAAATAGAGCAACAATATGCGTTGAAACAATCAATAAAACCAGTGACACACACAAGCTCAGTATTTGCAACAATATCAATCGCTTTGGTTGTAATAAATCACCTAAAGGCACAATAAAAATCAACGCAATGATTGAGCCTATTTGAGTCAATGAAACAATGAGACCTGCCCATGAGTAAGACAATTTAAAATCTTGAGCAAACAAATCCAGTAAAGGCTGGGCATAATAAACATTTGCCACACTCAACCCAGCAGCACATGCCAATAAAATCACCAAAGCCTGTGGCAGTGTTGAGAAATTTTCTTGATGGGCTTTTATTTGTTGCGCTTGGATCGTCTTATTTTTCATTTCATATCAACCTGGTTTTAATTTACAACCAGATTAAAAATACTTAAACTTGTTTTAAATTGCAACTGGTTTTATAGTCTTAGTTTTGATGACGTGTAAATAAAATGAATCAAGAAAAATACCAAGCCTGCCCTGTGGCTCGTTCAGTACAGTTGATTGGAGATCGTTGGGTCTTACTGATTATTAGAGACGCTTTTGATGGTCTTAAGCGTTTTAGCGATTTTCAAAAAAATTTAAATGTTGCCAAAAACATTTTGTCCGATCGTTTGACCAAATTAGTTGATGCGCAAATTCTTAAAACTCAACCTGCTTCAGATGGCTCTGCTTATTTAGAATATGCATTAACAGAACAAGGCATTGCCTTATTTCCAATTGTGGTTGCATTCAGACAATGGGGCGAACAATTTTTATTTGATCACAATCAACCCCACTCTATTTTGATAGATCAACATACTGGAGAGGAGTTGGCACTTATGCAACCCATGACAAAACAAGGAAAGCAGATTCTTGCACAAGATACTTTGGTCAAAAAAATCTCTTAGTTGCAAAATGCTTCCCTTGTACTCAACGTGCTAAGCTTTTTCAGTCGTAGAACCTGATGATGGCATTACTCCACCAGCAAATCTTTTGGATTGATGCTGTCGCTATAGACAGGTTTGAGTGTTTTCTCATAGGCTTGTTGGATTACACCTGCCTTAGATAATTTTTCGAGGTCTTGATTTAACCAATCTAAAAGTGCTTTGTCGCCCTTTTTCACAGCAGGTGCAATTAAATCATGCTGACCTAAGCTGGTAATACCTACTGTATAATTTGGGTTCTCTTTTGCCCAAGCCAAAACCAATAAATTATCATGAGCCAGTGCAACACCTCGACCATCTTTCAACGCGTCAAAAGTTTCTGTATTTTGCTCATATTTCTGTAATTTAATTTCAGGATGGGATTTAGAGAAAAATGAATCTGCTGTAGTGCCTTTATTGACCAACAAGGTTTGCCCTTTTAATTGAGCCAGATCTGTAATCGGCTTGGCTTTAGGTGAGACCACTCCCAAAGAAACCTTTAAATAAGGTTTAGCAAAATCGACCACTTCCTGACGCTCAGGTGTCACAGTGAAATTGGCAAAAATAATATCCACTTTATTGGCTTTTAAATATTCAACACGATTGGCTGCCTCAGTTAAAACAAACTGAACTTTATTTTCATCCCCCAATAAGTCTTTGGCAACATGCTTGGCAATTTCCACGTCGAAGCCTTGATTTTTACCTTGTGCATCGAGATAACCAAAAGGTGGTTTATCACTAAATACACCTATACGAACCACCCCATTTTTCTTAATCTGTTCAATACTGTTTGTCGCTGTTTGCTCAGGTTCAGCCGTTTTTTCAGTGCTTGCGGTATTTTTATTACACGCCACCAAACCCAAGCTCAATACGGATGCCGCCAGTAAATGAGTGAACTGTTTAAGTGATATATTCATTTCATTATCCTCTGTTCTATTTTGATATTTAAGCGATCGTTATTGTGATGTTTCGTTCAACTATGATTTCGGTGTGACATCCAAAAAGACTTTGGAATCTACGGTTGTGCCATAAACGGGTTGTAAGGTTTGATCGTAAATTTTCTGAATTTCGCCCGTTTTTTGTAAGCTTAAAATTTCATGATTCAACCAAGCTAAAAGTTGCGTATCACCTTTTTTTACGGCTGGTGCAATAAAATCTTGGTTTCCAATTTGTTGAATCCCCGCAGTAAATGTTGGGTTTTCCGATGCCCATGCCAAGGCATAAGTGCTGTCTTGCGAAATAGCATCACCACGACCATCTTTTAGGGCATTAAATGCATCGGTATTTTGCTCAAACTTCAATAATTTAATTTTTGGATAGTTCTTGGTGAAATAAATATCAGAAGTTGAACCTTTATTGACGATCAAGGTTTTACCATCGAGCTGGTGAATATCTGTAATCAGCTTAGCTTTAGGCGATACGATACCCAAAGCTGCTTTTAAATAAGGCTGAGCAAAGTCGACCACTTGTTTACGCTCAGGTGTGACTGAAAAACTCGCAAATACGGCATCCACTTTACCTGATTTTAAGAATTCCACACGGTTTGCAGCCTCAGTCACCACAAGTTCAATTTTATTTTCATCCCCAAGCAGATCTTTGGTCACTCTTTTTGCTAAAGCGATATCAAAACCTTGTGGTTTACCCGTACTGTCCACATAACCAAATGGTGGATTATCGGCAAAAACGGCAACTCGAAAAAATCCTTTCTGCTTGATCTTTTCTAAAGATTGATCCTTTTGTTGATCCTGCGTGATCGATTGCTGTGATTCTGATGAGGGACTACAAGCAGTCATTATTCCCACACATAGTGCGATACCCAATGTTCGAACAGCCGTGGAAATTTTTAAAAAATTCGGAGATTGTGTTAAATAAGATAAAGCCATACTTCCTCGTTATTATTTCTAAATCGATTTGCTAATAATTCAACATATTTAAAAATGCTTTCGCACGTTCAGTTTGTGGCTGCTGAAAAAACTGTTCAGGTGTGGCTTGTTCTATAATTTTACCTTTGTCCATGAAGATAATACGATCTGCGACTTTTCGAGCAAACGACATTTCATGTGTCACGATCAACATGGTCATTCCCTCATGGGCAAGTTTCAGTACCACATCTAAAACCTCTCGCACCATTTCTGGATCTAAAGCCGCTGTAATCTCATCCAGTAAAATCACTTGGGGTTGCATGACTAAAGAGCGCACTATTGCTATACGTTGTTTTTGACCACCCGAAAGTTGTCGTGGATAATCCTGCTTGCGATCATATAATCCGACCCGCTTTAATAATTCATCCGCAACCTTTTCTGCTTCTATACGAAGACGTTTCTGAACTTTTAAGGGTCCTAACAGAATGTTATCAATCACATTCATATGTCCAAAAAGTTCGTAGTTTTGAAACACCATGCCAATTTTTTGACGTACATCAACCCATGGTATATCCTGCCCTAACACCCCCGAACCCTCTAAATAGATCTGACCGCCTTGGATTTTTTCCAAGCCATTAATACAGCGCAACAAAGTGCTTTTTCCACATCCTGAAGGACCCAGAACCACCACAACTTCACCTTGTTTTACGTCCAAATCTATGCCTTGTAAAATATGACTTTCTGCAAATGATTTCTGTAATTGTTGTATAGATAACAAAGTCATCGTGACTCCCAAACTTTTTCTAAATGTGTTGCCAAACGAGATAAGGGATAGCAAATCAGGAAATATAAAAAGAAGATCAAACCATAGATCCACAGCGAGGCATTGGGTACAACCAACAGCGAGTTTTCAATAATTTGTTGACCCACTTTGATCACTTCCACCACCCCGATCAGGACAGCCAAGGAGCTGGTTTTGATCATACGGGTAAACAAATTGATTGCACCAGGCGTAACACGTTTAAGGCTCAATGGAAAAACCACAAAACTCAAAGTTTGTATTGGGCTCAAACCCAGTGCATAGGCAGCATCCTTTTGATGCTGATCAATAGAGGTGATTGCCGCTCGGACCAAATCACCCATTTCAGCAGTTCCCCACAAAACAAAAACAACAATGCAAACCAACACTGCTGACCATTGCCAGTTAAACCATGTTGCAAAACCAAAGTAGAAAACAAACAGTAAAACCAGAATCGGGATAATGCGTATCGCCTCTAAGTACAGACGACAAATTGCTTTAATCAGAATATTTTTTGAGGTCATGATCACCCCCAAAACAGTGCCAAAAATTGCCGAGAAAAATACAGAAATGAAGGCGATTTTGGCAGTAACCCATAGCCCTTCAAACAACCGAACAAGGTGGCTTGTTTGAAAGAGATAATCAAACTCCATGGCTTGCCCTCCGACTACGGTATTCCAGATAACTGGTAAGAATAGAGACAGGCAATAAAATAATCAGATAGGACATGATCAGCAGAAACAATGCTTCTGTGGTCTTATAGTCCATACCAATCAAGTCTTTGGTGACAAATAGTAATTCAACCACGGCGATTGCACTGACGACCGAACTTTCTTTAATCAGAAATAAACAGTTTGCCCCAATTGCAGGAATCGAAACGGATAGGGCTTGGGGGAAAACAACATATTGAAAGACTTGCACTCGATTCAGACCAATACTTTCACCTGAATCAATTTGCCCTTGGACAACTGATTGCAATCCTGCCCGAAACGCTTCCGCCATATAGCTTCCACCTAAGAAGGTCAAACCGATCACACCACAGGTAAATCCATCGATTTTGATTCCTAATTTGGGTAAACCGTAATAAAGGAAAAAAAGCTGAATTAATAAGGGGGTATTGCGAGATAGCTCAATATAGACTTTGGCTATTTTGTCGAATACACGTACTTGATAAGTCATCAAAATACTGCATATTAAACCCACCAAGATGGCGAGAATAATGCTGATGATTGAGATTTTAAGTGTCGTCAGGGTTGCCGAAACAAACTGAGGCATCACACTATAGATATATTGCCAATTCAAAGAAATCGTCCAGAATAATTATTTTATGCAATGTGCTAAAGCAGAAAAAATGATTTTGAACCATCTTACAGCGATATTTTTTTCTAAATAAATATGATTATCAGATAAGCTTTTCGATAAATATAATGGTCCTTCGTTGATTTTTTATAGAGAATATCGGGGACAATGAGAACAATAAAGCACAAGATTCGAAGTGATTAATCCACGTTCACCAACTCCAATTGCTCCATACATGCGGTACAAAAAATCACAGACTCATTGTCCAAGCTTTGAATTTGCAGTTCATAGACAAAGCCTGTCAAGGTTCGATTACAGCCATCACATTGCTGTAAATTAAAATGGCAAATGAAATCCACATGCTCATAGATATAGTATCCGTCTGTATATGCTGTCATGTGATCCCTTCAAAGCCAATATTCTGGTTGTTATTTTAAAGTTTTTAGCTCGGAAATTGGGCTTAGACAACTTGCTTCGCGACAAGAATAGACGTGTAGATTTAAATGCAATTAGAGGTGTACACTTTACTTAACTTTTATAGTTTTATTAATTAAATAACTCTTAGCCACTATATTAAAAATGAGCTGTTGTATTACTTTGTATTTTTCAAATAGTCCTTCTCCTAAATGTGATTTCAATAATGTTAGTGCGCTTGGCTTTGCATCAAAAATTTAATTCCTTTATTTTGGTTAGCACTCTTTTCTAAAGAAAATATCCATCTTTACGAATCTCAAATAGAGGGTAAATATTCATATTATTAACTATAAAACAACTACTTGTATACTATTTATAATTTTCAGAAATATTTTGGGACAGGGATCCACTTTAGTTATGAAGCACTACAGCTTTCCCAATTATTTCTAGATTTCTTAAAAAGTCAAAGTCAAGAATATGTAATTCTTGACTTGATGATTTATTTGCGATGGTGGAAGAATCAGATACTCAAAATGTGTACTCGATTTTAATCAAAATGTTAAATTTTTATCCTCAACTCCTAAAAAATCCTAACCTAAAAAAGGTTAAAGCTTACTCTCACTTAGCGCTTTCTGTTGAACTATATTTAGAAGAGAATATGCGAAATGATTTAGATGCTGATGTGGTCCAATTTGTTAACATTGAATCATAAAAGATAAATCAAAAACCTAAAAACAAACTCAAAGAATTTCTTTTAATAAACTATAAAAAATTATTAAAATCATAATCATATTCTTCTATTTCTTCCATTGTCCAAATATGACCATCTAATTTATCCACACTGATCCCTGCACCCGCTTTTTCCTCAAATAAATGAGACAACGGAAATCGCCAAACAACAGGAGAATCCATTCCCATAAAACTCGTTTTAGTTATGTGATAATTTTCCAAATCTATTGCTTTTAATGCATATTCAAATGCTTGATCTATTGATAAATTTGCCTGATCTCGATACTGAATTGGAACATTATAAATTTGCATTTTCCGTTTTCGGAATTCTGTAATAAAATTTACTAGTGTTATACGGCGAACATTAACATTCAAATATCCTTGATAACTTTTCTCTGGGTCATATGTAAAATGTGGTTCCAAGATATGTAAATATTCTAGAGGTGAATAATCATCCAAAATATGAGGAATATATAAGTCACAAATTTTCTGCATAGATAATTTTCTTAAGTTATTTTTTTTAGTTTATCAAATTACAGACACAAAAAAACCGCAATGAAGCGGTTGATTTACCATCCGAAGATGTTCAAGTTGGTGCGCTCAGAGAGATTCGAACTCCCGACCCCTTAGTTCGTAGCCAAGTGCTCTATCCAGCTGAGCTATGAGCGCAATACTTGTGTTGCCTAAAGGCATTCGTTACATGTTGATTAACTTATTGGTGCGCTCAGAGAGATTCGAACTCCCGACCCCTTAGTTCGTAGCCAAGTGCTCTATCCAGCTGAGCTATGAGCGCGTCATAAGTAATCGTTGGCGGTGAGAGAGGGATTCGAACCCTCGATACAGTTACCCGTATGCATCCTTAGCAGGGATGTGGTTTCAGCCACTCACCCATCTCACCGTAACGAGCCGCCATAATACAAAGTTAAACCCGATTCGGCAAGTGATGATATTAAAAAAAATAGAGAAATTTACTCAATTAAATACTTTTTAAGCGTTTTTCATCATTTTGTTGTTTTTTTATGCTGCAAAATATTCATCATCTTAAAAAACATGCCCAATTTCTAAAAAAACCAAATTAAAAACACAATATTGCAATCAATTACGTGCAGTATTGCACGGTATGTCTTATGCTAATCCTATCTTCTGACTAGAAACCAAATACATCATGAAAAATTGGGTCGATCCTGAAGCCAAAGCTGAAGCTGAGCGTTACGACAATCCCATTCCAAGTCGTACACTGATCTTAGAAATCATTGAGCAAAAACAAGAAGCATTATCACATGCCGATCTTGTAGAACTGTTTGAAATTGTCGATCAAAAAAGTATAGATGCTTTAAGCCATCGTTTAAGTGCAATGGTACGTGATGGTCAGTTGATGAAAGATGGTTTTAAGTATCAACTCATGGCAGATCAACCGACCCTTGATGCCACAGTTTATGTCAATGCAAAAGGCTTAGGGGTTGCCAGTCTGGATGGTAAAAAAGATGAATACCTGCTACCTGAGCGTGAATTACGCCAAGTCTTTCATGGTGACCGAGTAAAAGTTCAGCAAACCTCTGTAGACCGTAAAGGTAAAGCTTGGGGATATATCACCGAAGTGACTCAACGCCGAGTGAAGCAATTGATTGGTAAAGTTGCAGAATTTGATGGTGAGTACTTTATACAACCTGCCAATCCTAATGCACACCAACCCATTACCTTAGAAAAAGAACTCATTGAGCATGCCAAAGCCAAAGTGGGTGATGCTTTACGTGTAGAAATTGATGACTATCCTACTCGGGACGAATTTGCGACAGGTCATGTGATTCAGTCCATGGCGGATAAAGCAGATACTGAAATTATCATCCCACAAACCATTTTAGAATATGGTTTACCTTATGAATTCCCAGAAGAAGTCATCAAAGAGGCTGAAGCTTATAAAGAACCTTCAGCAAAAGATCGACAAGGACGTATAGATTTACGTGATTTACCTTTAGTCACCATTGATGGTGAAGATGCTCGCGATTTTGATGATGCCGTTTATGCTGAAAAGCGTGCAGGTGGTGGTTATCGTGTAGTCGTGGCTATTGCCGATGTCAGCCATTATGTGCGAATCGGTCAACCTTTAGATGATGAAGCACAAGAGCGTGGTACATCCGTATATTTCCCTCACTATGTATTGCCGATGTTGCCTGAAGCGTTATCAAATGGGTTATGTTCTTTAAATCCACACGTTGATCGTTTATGTATGGTCTGTGATTTAAATCTCAGCCGTGCAGGTCGGGTAACTAAATTTGAATTCTACCCATCGGTGATGCATTCAAAAGCAAGATTGACATACACTCAAGTTGCACAATACTTAGATGGCGACAGCAATGCGATTCCTGAAGATCGTGATGTGCGTAAATCTGTCAATACACTTTACCAATTATATGAAACATTAAAAGGTTTACGTGCACAGCGTCATGCAATGGAATTTGAAACCGTTGAAACGTATATGACCTTTGATGAATTAGGTGGAATTAAAGAGATTTTACCGCGCACTCGAAATGTTGCACATAAATTGATTGAAGAATGTATGTTGCTCGCCAACGTTGCAGCAGCAGAATATTGTTTAAAAAATGAAGTCCCTATGCTGTACCGTGTGCATGAAGCACCAGAGTTTTCACGCATTCAAAAAGTCAAAGACTTTGTCAAATTACTTGGTCTTAAATTCCCTGATCAGCCGACACAGGCGGACTATCAAGCTGTTATTGAAGCGACCAAAGATCGTATTGATGCGCCAAGTATCCATGCAGTGTTGTTACGTTCAATGATGCAAGCTTATTATGGACCAAAAAATGTAGGTCACTATGGTTTGGCTTATGAAGCATATACTCATTTTACCTCACCAATTCGTCGCTACCCTGACCTACTCCTTCATCGTGCCATTAAAGCCAGTTTAACCAATAAAAAGTATCCACTTTCAGGTGCAGCGTTAGAAGATGCAGGTGAACATTTCTCTGCAACTGAACGTCGTGCAGATGAAGCTTCTCGTTCTGTTACTTCATGGTTGAAATGTCACTATATGCAACAGCATTTGGGTGAAGAGTTTGTTGGTGTAATCAGCGCAACGGCTGAGTTTGGATTATTCATCACCTTAAAAGACTTGTATGTCGATGGTATGGTGCATGTGAGTCAGTTAGGCGATGACTATTTTGTTTACGATCAAATGAGTCAAACTTTAATTGGACAGAACCGTGGACAAGTTTTTGGTCTAGGTGATGAAGTGAAGATTAAGGTTGCTGGCGTCAATCTGGATGAGCGCAAGATTGATTTTGAGTTGTTGCAACAACTGTCTCATGCAGGTCGTGCAATTCGCAGTCGTGCTCCACGTGTGGCAAAACCAACAGCAAAAGAAGAGGTTTTCTCTGAGCGTCCAAACAAGGCTAAATCTGAATCTGATCGTTCAAATGTCAGTGAAGATGGAGAACGCCCCATTCGAAAGAAAAAAGCCAAAGGAAAACCCAGCTCTTACAGTAAAAAATCTGGAAAAAGTACTTCAACAAAGTCTGAAGCAAAGACTAAAGATAAAGTGAAGAAAAAGGTAAAAAAGAAAAAGTCGAATGCGAAAGCAAAGTCTGAGTAATTTTGACTTACTGTAAAATCAGAGAGCTTCGGCTCTCTTTTTTTATAATTAGAGTTTTAAATTTGAATTTTTAAAATGGCATCCTCTTTGAGTAGCTCAACCAAATAATTTAAATCATCAAGGCAATTAAAATTCAGCTCGGAACTTTTAAAATTCTTCCAAGTAATATTTAATGGTCTACAAATAGGTCTTAAATTTTCTTCTGTTAAACAATCACTTAAAGCTGATGTGCTATATCCCATATAACCCAAAATACCACAAACTTGTTCCCCAATATAACAATAAAGATCACTTTCCGAATGTATGTAGTTTCCATCTAAAATAATATGGCTAACTTTTGAAATGTTTTCATTTATGTGTTGATTGCAATTAACTTTATAAGCAACTTTTAACCAACAATCTTTTTCAAACTCATTCAACCGAAACCATTGTTTTATAAATACTTTATTTTCAGCATATTTTTTTAAAAATTGATTTTGTTTTAAGAAAAATGCAGTTTTTTCATTTAATGATGGCTCCTCGTATTCTTCATCCCCATCATGAGTAAAGTCATAAACGATCAGGTCAGAATTCGTATAATTAAACTCATAAGAAAATTGTAAATCGTTAGAAAATTCTTTATCACCCACACTCAATTCATACATCAAAACAAAGGAAAGATGGTCTATTTTTCTACGTCTTTTCAGTAAATGCAGCTCATCCATTTCAACTAACATTTTAGAATTTATGCAATTTTTAAAAATAATTTTATTTCCTGTTAATTCAAATTCATAAACCTCTATCAAATAAATGTGTTGCTCTTCTGGCTCTTGGTCTGGATCAAAACTTACTACTTTTAATAAATACTTTTCTTGTACCATCATGGATTTTCCTTGTTTTATAATCTATCCATAGCAACTCAAATAACTCTAGTAATAACACTATGAAAATTAAAAATATACTGTTCCTATCAATACAATTGCTCAGCTGTGTAGCTTCTGCTGAAACCATCACCTTTAAAACTCAAACGATTCCTTCAAAATACACAAACTTTTCAGGAACTATTCCTTTTATCCAAGGCAAAGACTTTGAAAAAATCAATCAACAGATCCAGCAAGAACTTTTAGCAGATGAAACGTCTCGAATTGATTTTAATTCAGAGCAGGTTTATCAAGATCACGATTATTTAAGTATTCATATCCATTTAGAGATTGAAGGTGGTCGAAGTTATTATCGTGAAAAATACTATGTGATCGATTTAAAAAAGAAACAATTCGTGACTTTGCCACAAATACTCAAAAAATATCAATTGTCCGCAAGTCAAATTTCAAGCGAAATTGCCAAACAACTTGATCCATGTATTGAGCAACAAAAATCAGCAATCGCTGAGAATTGTGACAGCGCAGATCTGCAATATCTATATCGAGACTATGCAGAAGATCGAAAGATCATTGATCTAAAAAAAGCAGATGGTTTTTATCTGAACAAAGATATTTTAGGCATTAGTTTCGATGCTGGACCGTTTTCTGTACCTTTTGAATACAACATCAAAACCAAACAGTTAGACTAAGCACTGTGTTAATTTTATTGTTATACCTTGATTTCGCCACTTAAAAGCCCTACATCTATCTATAACTTTAGAATTGATATGGCATAAAGCATATGACATTAGAAAAGGCAACTTTGCCTATCCCCCAATTTGATCAAATCACCTTAGATCAACTTCAACACAATATTGAACAAGCCATTCAAAATGGTCAAAACTTTTTAAATGAATTGACTCAAGTTCCTGAAACGATTCAGCAACAACTTAAAGTGATTGAAACGGTAGATACACTTGAAAACAACATGAGTGAATCTTGGGGAATTTTGTCACACCTCAATGCGGTCATGAACAATGCCGAAACACGCGAAGTGTATCAAGCCTTATTACCAAGCCTCAGCGAATACTACACTCAGCTTGGTCAACATGTTGCTTTGTTCCAGACCTATCAAAATGTCTATGACAATAGTATTTTTGCTGACTTATCAGCAGCTCAACAGAGTGCAATTAAACTCGCGCTTCGAGACTTTAAGCTTTCAGGTGTCGCTTTAGAAGGTCAAGCCAAAAAACGCTATGCTGAAATTTCAGCACGTCTATCACAACTCTCGTCAGACTTTTCAAATCATGTTTTAGACTCGACCCAAGCATATAGTAAAGTTTTAACGACAGAACAGTTAAAAGGTTTACCGCAAAGTAGCATCGAATTGCTCAAACAATATGGACAGCAACGTGAGTTAGACCAACCTGTTGCTACTTTAGATATTCCATCCTATTTGGCGATCATGACCTATGCTGATGATCGGGCTTTGCGTGAAGAGCTTTACCATGCCTACGTAACACGTGCATCTGATCAAGCAATTGACACACAGTTTGACAATGCGCCGGTCATGGTTGAAATCCTGAGCTTACGTCAGGAGATGGCAAAGCTTTTAGGTTTTGACAATTATGCTGAATATTCACTTGCATCAAAAATGGCACCCGATGTTGCCACTGTAGATCAATTTCTTGTGGATTTAGCAGAACATGCGCGCACTCCAGCATTAAAAGAAGTTGATGAACTCAAAGCCATCGCCCAACAAGATGGTATCGATGAACTGAAAGCCTGGGACAGTACCTATTATTCTGAGAAACTTAAAGTTCAACAGTTCAATCTTTCTCAAGAAGATTTAAAACCTTACTTTCCTGCACCTAAAGTCATTCAAGGCTTATTCAATATTGTAAAACGCTTGTATGGTATCCAAGTGATTGAGCGTGAAGCTCCACTTTGGCATAAAGATGCACACTACTATGAGCTAGAAGATCAAGGGACTGTAATAGGTGGATTCTATTTTGACCTTTATGCCCGCAATGGTAAACGTGGTGGTGCATGGATGAGTGGCTTCCGGTCACGTATGCAAACCGAAACAGGTTTACAAAAACCAATTTGCTATATGGTTGGAAATTTCACCCCTCCTGTAGGTAATCAACCTGCGTTATTAACACATGATGAAGTGAATACCTTATTCCATGAGTTTGGTCATGGCTTACATCACATGTTAACCGAAGTGGATAATATCGCAGTTGCAGGAACACACGGTGTGGCTTGGGATGCAGTTGAATTACCAAGTCAATTTATGGAGTTTTGGACTTGGGACCGTGAAAGTTTAGCTTTAATCAGTGAACATATCGAATCTAAAGATACACTGCCCGATCACCTGCTTAAAGCATTGTTGGATGCACGTTTCTTCCAATCAGGTATGCAAACGTTACGTCAAATCGAATTTGCTTTATTTGACTTAACCATTCACAAGCTCACTCCTGCACTGAATGCAGAACAGATCCAAGCGACTTTAGATGATATTCGACATAAATATGCAGTGTTAGCGACTGCACCTTATAACCGTTTCCAAAATGGGTTCAGTCATATTTTTGCAGGAGGTTATGCTGCAGGCTATTATTCCTACAAATGGGCTGAAGTTTTAGCCAGTGATGCTTTTGACCGTTTTGAAAATGAAGGTGTTTTTAACACCCAGACTGGACAAGAATTTCGTAAGGCAATTCTTGCAGTTGGCGGAAAAGATACAGCACTTGACGCATTTATCAATTTCCGTGGTCGTGAGCCAAAAATAGATGCATTATTGCGTCATCAAGGTTGGACGAATAGCTAAAAAAACGCTTAAACTAACGGTCAAAATTGTTTAAAGTGTGGTGGGTGTATGAATATTAAACGTCGTTTCATTGCTGGTGCAAAATGTCCGAAATGTGAAGCGATGGATCGTATTGTAATGCTCACCCAAGGCGATGCTGAATGGATTGAATGTATCGAGTGTCGTTACTCTGAAAATCGCCCTACTCATGTAGATGCGCCTGAAGAGCCAACCATACCTGATGAAATTGGGGTGATTCAATTCAAGCCTCGCTCTTCAAAATAAATTGGATCTTATAAAATGTATGTAGAAGAAAGAAATAATTCAAAATTAATGTGGATCATTGCAGGTGGCTTAATAGCGGTTATTTTATTAATTGCAGGTTTTTTCTGGTTGAATCATTCATCTGAAACGGCACAAAATAATGAGCAAATTCATCAAACTGCACCTGCCAAAAAAGTACCAGAAACTGCTCCAGTTACCGCACAGCCCGCTGAGCAAAGCACTTCTGCAACCAATGTGGAATTAGTCAACGAAACGATTTTAAAAGATAAAGTCCCAGAGAATGCCAGTTTGGCAAAAGAGGAAGTTGCCAAGTTAGAAGACATTCAAAAACAATTGGATGATCAACAGCAGAACCTCACCTCTCAACATGCGGATGCAGATCAATTGATTAAGTTGAAAGAAGAGCAAATTAAAATATTAGAACAACAACTTGCTGCTCAAAAACAATAAAGTGGTGGATTCATAAAAGCCTAAACAAACACACTGTTTAGGCTTTTTTATGGTCAATAAAATACATTTAAAGTGAGTCGAGTGACTGTTTATTTCGTTTGCCCCATTGAATCGGTTTTTGCATCATTTGTGCCAATAAAATTCCACACAATGTCAGACCACCACCAACCAAATGGAAAACTTGTAGCTGTTCTCCGAGCAACGCCACTGCAATTAAAGCAGTAAAAATCGGCAATAAATTCATAAAAATACTATTCTTATTCGGTCCTAAATGCCTTACCCCCTCAATCCATAAATAAGACAACAAAATAGACGAGAAAATGCTGGCATATAAAATTAAAGGAATGGTGTGTTGATTCAACTGCATTTGAGAAGCAGGTAAAAAAATGAAAAAAGGTAAAACATATAGGATTGCAAAAGTAGACATCACAAAATTTGCTTGCCACGCAGGGATCGGCATTTTCCAACGCTTTAACAGAACGCCATATAGCGCATAACCGATTGATGCAATAAGCATTAATGCATCACCAAGATGCATACCTTGAGTAAACACCTGAGCAATATGTCCATGACTCAATAAGTACAAAATACCATAAAAAGACAATAAGCCCCCAATCACCAAACCATAACTCACCTGATCTTTTAAAATCCAAGTACTTAAAATAATTGTCAATAAGGGAATCAGCGCTGTGACAATCGACATATTGGTTGCGGTCGTGGTAGCAGCAGCCTGATAAGATAAAAACTGAAATAATGAGACTGATAGAAAACCACCTAAAGCCAAGTGCTTCCAATATTGAGCAATGACTTTACGATTTTTCCATGTCGGAATCAGAACAAAAGTACTCATCACAGCCAATGCAAAGACCAAACGATAAAATGTAATCGCTATCGGTGAAATTGCATGGCTCGCCATTTTGGACACAATGACATTTCCAGCCCAAAACAAAATGGCAAACAAGGGATAGAAATATGCTTTTTGGAACATAAGCTTCTGCCTATACAGAAAGAAGCAATCATGTTAAAAAATATTGATTTCGAGTTTGTACGACAAAATGACAAAAATTATCGAGAAAAGGACATTTTATTTATGATAGGCACAGGGTCATGTTGAAAATAAAACCAAACATTCAAATATGGAGGTAGGTCGTTGGGCAATAATTACGATCATGGATTTTTAGATTATCCTGTATATGCATTTACTGAAAACTATAGTCACGGTCATGTAGAAGATTGGCACAGCCATGATCGAGTTCAGCTCATTCATACGCTTACGGGTGTAATTCGAGTACAAACCACAGAGGGAACTTGGGTTACACCTCCTGGACGTGGTGTATGGATTCCTGCCTATCAGCTTCATGCCTTGCACATCAGTGGTGATGTACAAGCCTATGGCGTATTTATCGAGCCTGATGCACGTGATCAATTGGTGAATCATTGTCGTGTCGTGAGTATTTCTCCCCTGCTCAAAGAGTTGATTCGTCATGCCATGCAGATTCAAAGCCCAATTCAGCCACACACTCGAGAGCAGCGATTACTTGAGTTGATTTTAGATGAAGTGGCTCTACTAAATGTACTGCCTTTTAACTTACCCGAACCGCAAAATATTAAACTGCAAAAACTCTGCGTTGCTATTAAAAATGATCTGGCTCAGGATTGGAGCTTAGCGCATGCCGCAGCACTTTTGCATATCAGCCCCAAAACCCTTACACGACATTTTCAAAAAGAAACCCAAATGCATTTTAGTCATTGGGTTCGCCAAGCCCGCTTGATGCAAGCAATGATTGATCTCGCAATGAATAAGTCAATTTTCAATGTTGCTTTAGATTTAGGTTATGACAGTGCAAGTGCTTTTAGTGCCATGTTTAAACGAGAGACCAGTTTAACGCCCAGTGAATATATTCAACAATTTCAGTCTGACTCACTCTAAACACGGTCATCAAGTTTTAGCACAATCATCGACATATCAACTACAGCTATTTATAAATGTTCGCTTTAACTTTTTTGCTCAAATATATCAACACTTAAAAGCTGTAATTTCTCCACATAAAACATACCATCAAAAAAAGCGCCCTAAGGCGCTTTTTAATTGTGGTCATTACTTCGCACTATACCAATCAAATAGATTAAATAAGTAAGGTGCATAGGTCACGATCATTAAGGCAGAGAACAAGACCACGATTGGTAAGATCCAACGCTCATAACGATAGTAGAAGCTGGTATATTTTGCTTTCGCTTCAGCGTCAGCGGCGGCGACTTCAGCATCGCCCACAGAGAGCCTCGTCAGCAAATGATTCAGTGCAACTGGTGGCGTCACATAACCGAACTCGAATGCAACCAATACAATCATCCAGAAGTGGATTGGATGGATACCATTATCAAATGCAACTGGCGCAATCGTTGCAGCAACCAGAATCACCGCACCGAATGGATCTGTTGTCATCCCGATCATTGCAAGCAATAACGCCATAAAGCCAAGCGTTACCAAGATACTGCCCAGATGCGTTGGAACCATGGTCACGATTTCGCTACGCTCAATCAAACCACCCACACTCGCAGACAATGCCATCAGGATAATCAGCGCACCAATATGTCCTACACTCTCAGAAGTCGCAAAACGAATCGCACTGCGGAAACCACGCTTAGTTTCTGCGGTATCTCCATGCTCACGTAAGTACTCTGAATTCTTTTCATGTTCCAGCGCAAGTGCTTTATTCGGATTTTCTGGAATTGGTAATTTATTGCCAAATAATTTATCAAACAAGATAAATGCCAACAGCATGATTGGAAGAATAACAGGTGCAGTAAACTCATCCATTTGCGTGTCTAAACCGAACTTATAGAAGCCGATCACAACTGCAACAATCAAAATATATGGGATCACAGGTAAAAATGCGCGCAACATACCTGGAACTGCAACTTTTGGTGAGTTAATGCGGAATTTATTCTCTGCAAGGAACAATGACACCCCAAGGAAAATAAATGCAGTTAACCAGAATACATAGATACCGTGATCAAATAACTCATCAGAAGTGACATGGCGGCTATCAAGCATCGAAATTAAAATCACCAACAGACATGGACGTAATACCACACCCAATGAACCTGACATTGCTGAAACAGCCAATGCATATTGACGGCGTGCACCAGAATTCCATACTTCTTTATAGATGATCGCACCCGCGGCAACAACGAAGATACCCGATGCGCCAGTATAGGCTGTAGGAATTGCAGCACCAATCAAAATGATCCAAGTCAATGTTTCTGGCGCCAAGTTCCAAGGGCGTAAAATCGCCAAGAACAAGTCCATGACTCGGGTTTGAGTCAGTAACATCCCCGCCCAAATGAACAGCGCTAAGTTCAGGAAGATATTAGAGAACTCAGTCAATAAGCCAAGGTAAATCCCTTGTCCCATTGGATAGTCCATAAAGAATGTAAAGGCAATACCCGTTACAATCGCCATGAAGGCATATAAAGGAATGCTGAGCAGTGCTAGTCCAAAATTCCCACCTTCTTCGGCTGTTTCAGGTGTGCGGAATAATTTATACAGGCTAATCACGGTGAGGACGGTAAATAGAATCATCCACAACCAGTAGACACCGATGGTTTCCAGTGTAGATTCTACACCTGAGTTTTGTACGGAACGATACTGGCTAATTACCGAGAAACTGAGCAATGCATTACCAAGCACCATTGCAACGTTATAAACTTTAAAATCAAGTTTGGTTCGTGCAGGGCGTAAACCAATATGATGCATTTTTAATGATGCTGTGATTGCAGCAATCACTACCATCAAAATTAAAATCAGGACGCGATGTTCAGAGCCCCATTTCAATATCCAGAAAAAGCCCGTTTCCATTGAACGATAAGTACGAATGGATGGATGATCTTCCATATGCTTCATTGACTTATCATAGAACGCATATTTTTGTTCACAATCAGTCTGGGCTGAAACAAATGACGCTCGGACATCCGCCTCAGGTGTTAACCCGAAAAACGCAGCATCAGGATCACTGGCTTCCTGTTGCATTTTTTCTTTTACCAGCTTATCGATGTCTAGATTGCGATCACATGAAGGTTGTTTTGGTTCGGCACGTAAAAAGGAATATTGCATTCCTATTTTTTCGTCTCCATACAGGCGTTCGCCTAAACGGAGCATTTGCCCATGGATCATATCCCCTGTCCCAATAATCAAGGTCAGCAGGAGTAGAATAAGGATGGAAAAGGTTGAGAACCACTCATTCCAGAGATAACTGAGTAGACCTAATCCCGATCTATTATTTACAGGTTCTTGCATTGTTATTCCAGTTTTAAAACCACTATGCAATTGCTTGCATAACTTATCTTTATTATTAGGTCAGAGGTAAAATCCTTTACCAATACCCATTCCTATCGGTACATCTTAAATTTGCCGTAATTTTCCTAGAAAAAACATGACAAAGATTAATTTTTTTGGCGACCTTTTTGTCAACTCACCTCTAAATTTATAATTTAATATGAGAAAAAATCAGTGTTTATCTATTATTCTTACTAAAATACGCTGAATGCCTGAAGAATCAAGAACAAAAGCAGATCAAAATTAATCAATTGTAAGAAGTTAATATTTTTGTCTCCCCTTACAATATTACTTATTCTTTAAAACATTAAAATGAAAAACCAAAGTTAAAATTGAACAAATACAGCCAAAAATGACACCTAGTAAATGAGCCTGCGTCAATACAGGATGACCAATCAATTGTTCTGTTTGTAGAGCGCCAAAGTGATATTCCCAAGCTATTTTTCCAAGGATGAGTAAGAGTAGTAATACAGCAAATTTACGTTCCTGTGGTTGTTGCAAACTCACAATTGCACAAAAAATAAATAAACCATGCAAAACACCCGACAAGCCTGCATAAGCGAAAATCTGAGGATAAAATAGATAGAAACAAAGACTGAGTAAAGGTGATAAAACCAGCAATAATAAAATTAAGACTTTTTGTTGAATGTTGGGAAATAGCAAAGGGAGACATGCCAAAGCCAACACATTTAAGCCATAATGAATCCATCCCACATGTACCCAATGCCCTGTCCACCAACGCCAAGGTTGAGTCAGAAATAAGTCTGATTGATAAATCAAGGCATTTTGAAAAAGCTGAAGAACTGCAAAAAAAGTGATGTTTAAACCAATAAACCAAAAATTCTCATTATGCTTCTGTTGGACCATACGACACCATAAAAAAGAAGAGCTATTGCTCTTCTTTGATTCTAACCAATCTATTCATTAGAAAGAAAATGAATGTTATGGATTATTTGCGGGTTCTTCTGTAGATGGAGCAGGATCTTCTGTTGGCGCAGGTAAGTCATTGAATAACTCGTCATCACCAGAGGAAGCTTGTTCATCCCAGAAAGTAGACATACCATCATCTGGCGCACGTACACCTGTATTTTCAGTCCAGTAACGATCTGCGATACCTTGGATCATCTGACCAGCCATACCATCTAACAATCTAAATTCAGGGTTAACAGGCTTATCATCAGCACGAGATGCAGCATAAGCTTTTAACGCAGATCGCAATTTTGTGTCATCACCGCTGGCTTGTGCAGCCACAGCATTCATTGCAAATGCCAAACGAACGCCTTTTTGTTCTGCAATTTGCATAGATTGTTGTAAGGTTTGTGTCGGATCTGGCTTACCATCTCCTGCACCTGGTAACAAGATCCAAATTACAGCACGGGTCGCCATTGGCGCACCCCAGAATTTGTTATTGTCTAAACATGTCATACCACGTTCAACAATTGCAGCAATATCTTTAGGCACATTCACTGCACCGCCAGAGTTAATATCATTGGTCATAGCCTGCAAGCCACTCAGTAAACCAATGAGATAGATGGTTTGATCTAAGTCCTTACGCATGGTTGGACAAGAGTCACCCAAGGTATATTTATATTTGGCTTGCCAACGTTCTGCAAATAACTGATAACCCGTGTATTGGCGTTCTGCTGCCAATGCTGCCCAGCGCTTTTGTTCTACACGCGCATCTTGCGCTTCTGTGACTTTACCGTCTTTGGAAGCACGTAAATATCTGAGTTCAGCATCCAAGGCGCGATTTTCTGCACACATTCCCGCAGCGGAATAGAGTAATACTGCCATACGGGTTGGATCTGCCCCCATATCTTTAGTTGCCATGATTGCTGGAGTTAATGCATTGCCAGAGTTACACGCCATATCAGTATCATTTCCCGCCAAAATTGGTGGAACGATATGCTTTTCACTAAATCCAAGTGCAACATTGGCACCTGATTTAACGACATATGAGCATCCTGATAATACAGACGAAGCAATCACAGCGGTCAGCATCAATTGACCAAATTTACGGGCCTTAGACATACTCCTGTCCTCTATATAATTGTGTTTATATCCTTTTTAAATAACAATATCAGATGCATTCTCTGAATAAAAGAGTAATTGCTCTAATTCTATCTGAACAATTTGACAGACTTCCTTGTGTATTCAATTGACCTGATCTTTTTTTTATAGAAATTTTAGGCAAAAAAAAGTAGCATTGCGACGGTTCAGCACATGCTACTTATTAAAAGGTAAACTCTATTGAGAGAGCTTATTGGTTTTAAACTTACTCGCGTTAACTTTGTTATCGTGAGCCTTTTCAATCTGTTCCCTCAGCATAGTTCCTAGTCTTCCAAATATAATTGCAAGCATGATTGCAACCACTAAGAACCAAAACGTATGAATTTCACCCATTTGGAAATTCCTCCTCGCTGTTGGTATTTTTAATTTACAGGTAGAAGTATGTTTTTGAAGAGATAATTGTCAGACAATTGCTGAATTGCACAATTTTTTATCCTTTTGGTCTAACAATGTGAACTAGATTGCCATTTTTTTAATTAAGAAATTGTTTTATCAGGATTAAATTTAACTTTAAAAATTTATATTTGTTAGACAATTATTGAAGTTTGACCCGAGATTTCAAAGATTTCCACGCCAAAATACTCATTTGATCCTGCCAAATAATCAAATTTGCATGTTTTTTTTCATTAAAATACACCACAACATAAAAACTATGATCAATCATGTGTTTGATCTGCACATGCTGTGCTTGTTGTAAATCCGTATATTGAATCACCCATTCAGCTAAATCCAATTGTGCCAAACTTTTTACCTGCCGATGTTTTCTCAACCATTTTAAACTGAGTAATCCCAACAACAGTAACAACAAACACAACCAAATATTCAAAATTTTCAGCCACAGAATAAACATCAATGCTAGGCATAAAAGCTGAAAACCCAGTGCAATCCGACTGGGTCTTAATTCATATCGCTGATGTTGACTTGATTCAGCCATGAACATAATGTTTTAACTTATTGATCAATACTCTTAACTCTGAACGTGGTGGTTCAGAAACCTCCATAAACCAATCGAGTAGGTCTGGATCTTCTTGATCAACCAATTCTTTAAATAAGGCTTTTTCTTGTGCATCCGCTTGTAAGTAATATTGTTTTACATAAGGGTCAAAATAAACATCAATCTCTTTTAGACCACGACGTGCGCGATAAATCACCTTACGCTCTTCTAAACTCATTTCTTCTGACATTTTTTACCCCAATGATTCAGTTCTGGCTTAGTTTACCTTATTCAACATTAATTTCGCGCTAAATTCTTTGAAATGACCAAATTCATCATTTAAAAATAAGTTTTGAGCATTCATCTCATTGCGGCAATTCGACATTTCACCTAATTTCAACTCACTAAAACTCATATGGATATTATAAAAATGCAATCAGGTGCAATTCGACCTCTAAGCAATATGTTGCCACGCCAATTATTTAATTCAGATCACGAGGCTTTTCGTGAAACTGTACGAAAATTTTATGAAAAAGAAGTTGTACCGAATATTGCAAAGTATGAGCAACAACAACATGTCGACCGTGACTTGTGGAATAAGGCTGGTGAACTGGGTTTACTTTGTGCAACCATGCCTGAAGAATATGGTGGTTATGGAGTTGATCGCCTATACAGCATGATCTTAATTGAAGAACAAGCCTATGCGATGGATTCTTCAACTGGCTTTTCTCTACATTCAGATATCGTTGCCAACTATATCAATAATTTTGGTAATGAAGCGCAAAAGAAACATTGGTTGCCTAAAATGGCATCTGGTGAAACCGTCACTGCAATTGCAATGACTGAACCGGGTACTGGATCTGACTTGCAAGGTGTTCGCACTACAGCCGTTCTGGATGGTGATGAATATGTCATCAATGGTTCTAAGATCTTTATTACCAATGGTTATCTTTGTGATATGGCAATTGTGGTCTGTAAAACAGGCAATTCTGATAAAGGTTCGGCAAACCTATCCTTAATTATCGTTGAAGCAGACCGTGCTGGATTTACCAAAGGCAAACCCCTCAATAAAATTGGGATGAAAGGTCAAGACACTTGTGAATTGTTCTTTGAAGATGTGCGAGTCCCGAAAAAAAACCTTTTGGGTATGGAAGGTATGGGCTTCATCATGCTCATGAAAGAGTTGGCTTGGGAACGTATGTTGGTGGCAATTATTTGTCAGGCGGGTGCAGAAGCCGCACTGGCGCATACCGTTCAATATACCAAAGACCGTAAAGCCTTTGGTAAACCGATTGGTGCATTTCAGAATACCCGTTTCAAACTTGCAGAAATGCGCACAGAAATTGATTTCTGCCGTGCTTATCTTGATCGTTGTATGGAATTACAACTTCAAGGAAGCTTAGGGGTCGATGCTGCAGCAGCGGCAAAATATAAAATTTCTGAACTATTTTCAAATGTTGTCGATGAATGTCTACAATTGCATGGTGGCTATGGTTATATGATGGAATATCCAATTGCTCGTGCATATATTGATAATCGTGCAAATCGGATTTATGCAGGAACCAATGAAATTATGAAAGAACTCATTTCACGCTCCTTATAATTGAAATGTTCTAATCAAGGAGCTTCGGCTCCTTTTTCTATAGCCAAGCTTTTTATAATTAAATTTTATCATCACATAAAAAAGGAGCTTACGCTCCTTTTTATTTCCAAATTAAATTAGGAAACCAGTTTAGGCTTTTTTGCTGCTTGCGCTTCCCGTTTGTGAAACTTTAAAACCCCATCATCAAACTTGGCATTTTTAAGCTCTTTACGATCTGCAAGATAATTATTGGTCACTTTCCAAGGCGCATGTTTACCTTGTTTTGGCATAACATCCGCAGCACGTGCGATATAGCCCGAGCTTAAGCTACCCATCACAGTATCTTCCATTAACTCTGTTGCATCACCTTGAGGAATCACTTCATCATAGCCTTTCTTGTCCATATAATTGACCAGACGACAGATATATTCTGCTGCAATATCAACTTTCAATGTCCATGATGCGTTGATATAACCAATAATCATCGCCATGTTTGGCACATCGCTGACCATCACACCCTGATACAACATATGTTGAGAAGTATTCATTGGCTTATTATCAATAGTAGCTTTAATACCACCTAAAATTTGAATTTCTAAACCTGTTGCTGAAACAATGATGTCTGCATCTAAATGCTTACCAGACTTGAGCTGAATACCTGTTTCAGTGATTCTTTCTATATGATCGGTTTCCACACTGGCTTTACCCGAACGTAAGGTTTTAAATAAATCACTGTCTGGAACAACACATAGACGTTGATCCCAAGGATTATAACTAGGTGTAAAATGCTTAATATCTGTTGTTGAGCCTTTTAACTGACGTTCAATTCGATTCAGTAAAAAACTTCTAACAATTTTTGGTTGGCTCTGTGCCAAAGCATATAAACCACGTTGAATGCCAATGTTACGTGCGCGAGTCAATTTATAGGCAATATCTTCTGGTAAAACTTTACGCATCTTGTCATAAACAAAATCAATTGATGGAATAGACGCAACATAAGTCGGTGAGCGTTGTAACATGGTCACATGACCTGCTCCACCTTTAGCCATTGCAGGAACTAAAGTAATGGCAGTTGCCCCACTACCAATAATCACTACTTTTTTACCTGTGTAATCTAAGTTTTCTGGCCAAAATTGTGGATTAACGAATTCACCTTTAAAATCATTTTTACCTGGATAGTCGGGTTGATACCCTTGATCGTAATTATAATAACCTGTACAGCCAACTACGAAGTTTGCGACCCAAGTTTGTAATTTTTGATTTTCATCTTCAATTTCTACAATCCATTTTTTAATTGAAGAATCATAATTTGCAGTACGCACACGATGATTAAAATGAATTTTATCTTTTAACTTAAACTCTTCAACAACTTCTGCAACATAACCTTTGATTGATGCGCCATCAGCTAATACATTGGCTTTTTGCCATGGTTTAAAATTAAAACCAAATGTAGACATATCTGAGTCAGAGCGAATACCAGGATATTTAAATAAATCCCACGTACCACCGAAGCTTGCACGACGTTCAATAATTTCAAATGAACGTTGTGGCGAGTTTTTAGAAAGATGTGCAGCAACACCGATACCAGAGATACCTGCGCCAACGATAAGAATATCAACTTG
Source organism: Acinetobacter sp. Tol 5 (assembly GCF_019702905.1). Taxonomy (NCBI): domain Bacteria; kingdom Pseudomonadati; phylum Pseudomonadota; class Gammaproteobacteria; order Moraxellales; family Moraxellaceae; genus Acinetobacter; species Acinetobacter sp. Tol 5. The sequence goes on from NZ_AP024708.1 coordinate 4,106,480, forward strand.
CTTTTCCATGTTCTTTTTATAACCTTTTTAAGAGTACATTTTTATTAAAGCATAAATTTGACAATACGCAATGTCAAGTTTGAATTTTTCTGACGAAATTTATGTCAATTGAGGACAAATTTAAAAAATTGTCTAACAATACAGGCACAAAAAAAGGTCGGTGAGACACCGACCTTTTTCGAACAACCGATTGTTCTATGACGTAAGTAATTAGTTTACTTCACGATCCACAAGCTCTACATAAGCCATCGGCGCAGCATCACCTGCACGGAAACCAGCTTTAAGAACACGTAGATAACCGCCGTTACGTTCTTTGTAACGAGGGCCAAGAACGGTAAATAATTTACCAACTGTTGCTGCTGAACGAGTACGAGCAAACGCTAAACGACGGTTTGCTACAGTATCGTTTTTAGCTAAAGTGATTAAAGGCTCAGCTACACGACGTAACTCTTTTGCTTTAGGCACAGTCGTTTTGATTAACTCGTGCTCAAACAAAGAATTCGCCATGTTTTGGAACATCGCTTTACGATGGCTGCTGGTACGGCCTAATTTCACACCACTATTACGATGACGCATGGTGATAGTCCTACTTAATTAACGGCTACGATAGGCGAAACGATCGTCCATACGGAGACTAGCTGGTGGCCAGTTCTCTAAACGCATGCCGAGCTGTAAGCCCTTAGAAGCCAGAACATCTTTGATCTCAGTAAGCGATTTCTTACCAAGGTTAGGAGTTTTAAGCAACTCAACCTCAGTACGCTGTACTAGATCACCAATGTAGTAAATATTTTCTGCTTTCAAACAGTTAGCAGAACGAACAGTAAGCTCTAGATCATCAACTGGACGAAGCAAGATTGGATCAACTTCTTCACGTGGCTCTTGAGCAACTGGAGCTTGATCTTTCTGAAGATCAACAAAAATTGCAATTTGTTGTTGCAAGATTGTTGCCGCTTTGCGGATCGCTTCTTCAGGATCTACTGTTCCATTTGTTTCAAGATCAATGATCAGCTTATCAAGGTCAGTACGTTGTTCCACACGAGCGTTTTCAACTGTGTAAGACACACGTTTGATTGGGCTATAAGAAGCATCTAACTGTAGACGACCTACAGGACGCGTTTCACCTTCAGGGAAACGTGAGTCAGAAGTTTCATAACCACGACCTTGAGAAACTTTCAAGCGCATTTTTAATGAGCCTGAAGCACTTAAAGTACCGATCAAATGTTCAGGGTTAACCACTTCAACATTATGCGGTAAGCGAAGATCAGCAGCAGTTACATCGCCAGGACCTTGCTTTTCCAATGTTAAATATGCTTCGTTTTGATCGAACAGCTTAATAGACAATCCTTTTAGGTTCAGCAAGAGCTCGACGATGTCCTGCTGCAAGCCTTCTAAAGTACTGTACTCGTGCTCGACACCCTCTATTTCAACTTCTACCACAGCAGCGCCAGGTAAAGAAGACAATAGGATGCGACGTAAAGCATTACCAAGAGTATGACCGAAGCCACGCTCTAATGGTTCAAGAATCACTTTTGCCGAGGTCCCGCTTGCCGCTTCGACCTTGATCGCTTGCGGAGTTAGAAACTCGTTTGCAGTACGCGTCATTATTGCTACCTCAAGGATTATTTAGAATACAATTCTACAATCAAGCTTTCGTTGATTTCAGCAGGTAAATCAGAACGATCAGGTGCAGCTTTAAATGTACCTTCAAGTTTTGAATGATCTACGTCAATCCAAGCAGCTGTGCCACGTTGAGCAGCTAATTCAATTGCGTTTTTGATACGTAATTGTTGTTTAGCGCTTTCGTGAACTGCAATCACGTCACCCGCTTTAACTTGGATAGACGCGATGTTAACACGACGACCATTTAAAGTGATTGAACGGTGAGATACCAGCTGACGAGCTTCTGCACGTGTAGAACCAAAACCCATGCGATAAACAACGTTATCGAGGCGGCTTTCAAGCAATTTCAACAAGTTTTCACCAGTTGCGCCTTTAACACGAGCAGCTTCTTTGTAGTAATTACTAAATTGACGCTCTAAAACACCGTACATACGACGTACTTTTTGTTTTTCACGTAATTGTAGTGAATACTCAGATTGTTTAGCACGGCTTTGGCCATGTTGACCAGGAGCTTTAGCAGATTTTTTTGTTTTGACGTCAAAAGGTTTAACGCCAGATTTTAATTGCAGGTCTGTCCCTTCGCGGCGAGAGAGTTTGCATTTTGGACCAATATAACGAGCCATGAATGTTTCTCCTTACACGCGACGTTTTTTAGGTGGACGGCAACCGTTGTGCGGAATCGGAGTCACATCGGTAATGCTGTTAATTTTATAACCCACTGCACCTAATGCACGAACCGCAGATTCACGACCTGGACCAGGACCTTTAACAAGGACGTCCAAGTTTTTCAAACCGTAATCTAAAGCAGCTTTACCAGCAACTTCAGCAGCTACCTGAGCAGCAAACGGAGTTGATTTACGTGATCCACGGAAGCCTTGTCCACCTGAAGTAGCCCAAGCCAATGCATTACCTTGACGATCAGTAATCGTAACAATGGTGTTATTAAAAGAAGCGTGAATGTGTGCAACACCTTCAGAGACGGTACGGGTGACCTTCTTGCGTGTGCGAGTATCTTTAGCCATCTTTTAGCTTCCAGAAATCTTATTTCTTAATAGGTTTGCGCGGACCTTTACGGGTACGTGCGTTAGTTTTGGTGCGTTGTCCACGAACAGGCAAGCTGCGACGATGACGAAGACCGCGGTAGCAGCCTAAATCCATTAAACGTTTAATGTTCATGGAAATTTCGCGACGTAAGTCACCTTCGGTAGGAACCTTAGCAACTTCAGCACGAATCGCATCAAGCTGAGCGTCATCTAATTCACGGATTTTAGTCGTAGTTGCAATACCAGCAGCAGCTAAGATGCTCTTAGCAGTGTGGCGACCAATACCAAAAATATACGTGAGAGAGATAACAGCATGCTTGTTATCCGGAATGTTTACACCGGCAATACGAGCCATTCAAATTTCTCCAAAAAGGCAGTAGAGATAATCAACCGCCCCACAAAAATCTTGAGGGGCGGATAATAACCTAATTAGCCTACTGAAATCAACAGGTCTTAATTAAATTAACCTTGACGCTGCTTATGACGAGGTTCTGCGCTGCAAATTACGCGAATAACCCCATTACGACGGATAACTTTACAGCTACCACAAATTTTCTTTACAGAAGCTTGTACTTTCATGATGAAACCTTCTAAGTGCGCTTATCCCTTAGGATGAGCAGTCGTTTTTCTCATTAACGATTGATTGTCATATTGATGCGAAGTGAGATGGGCTTGAAGCTGAGCCATAAAGTCCATCACAACCACAACCACGATAAGCAATGAGGTACCACCCAAATGGAATGGAATACCGAAAGAGCTTTGTAAAATCATCGGCATTAAACAGATGACCGTGATATAGATTGCACCAATAAACGTCAAACGATTAAGAATATGATCTAAGTAACGAGCAGTTTGCTCACCTGGGCGAATACCAGGTACGTAAGCTCCACTGCGTTTCAAGTTCTCTGATACTTCTTTCGGGCTAAATACAAGCGCCGTATAGAAATAACAGAAAAAGATAATTAACGCACCGAAGAGCACTAAATACAACGGTTGTCCAGGCGATAATACCAATGCCAAATCTTGTAGGCTACGTTTTACAATTCCTGCATTTGGATCAGCACTGCCTAACCATTGTCCTAAACTTGCAGGGAACAACAATAACGAACTTGCGAAAATTGCTGGAATTACCCCTGCCATGTTGATTTTCAATGGCAAATGCGTTTGCTGTGCAGTAAATACACGACGACCTTGCTGTTTTTGTGCATAGTTTACAGGTATGCGACGTTGAGCTTTCTCAATAAACACAATTGCGGCTAAAACAGCAACTGATAGCAATCCAAATACAGCCAAACCAATAAGACTGGATTGACCATTATCTACCGAAGTAAATGCTTGAATCACTAAGTTCGGTAAACCAGCAACAATACCTGCAAAGATAATCATTGAGATACCGTTACCGACACCACGTTCAGTAATCTGCTCACCTAACCACATCAGGAACATAGTACCTGCAACCAACGATGTTAGTGCTGGAACGTAAAAAGCCAGTCCAGAAGTCAAAGTAATCCCTTGACTAATCAGACCAGCACACATCCCGATACCTTGAACCAATGCAAGCAATAGAGTGCCGTAACGCGTATATTGATTGATCTTACGCTTACCTTGCTCGCCTTCTTTCTTCAATGCTTCTAACGAAGGAACCACTGTAGACATTAACTGCACAATAATGGATGCAGAAATGTATGGCATGATCCCTAACGCAAGAATGGACATTCGTTCTAATGCTCCACCCGAGAACATATTAAACAAACCTAAGAAAGTACCTTCATTAGCTTTGAAAAAACGTTCTAGAGCAACATTATCAATACCTGGCAGCGGAATATGCGCTCCTAGTCGAAAGACCACCAATGCGCCAATCAAGAACATTAATCGGCGAATAATTTCACGGTATTTCACGTGAAATGGCTGACCTTTCATCATGTTAACATGACCTGTAGAACTAGGAGACATAGTCACTCGCGATTACTCCTCGACTTTACCGCCAGCAGCTTCAACAGCAGCTTTAGCGCCTTTAGTCAATGCAACACCTTGAACAGTGAATGCACGAGTGATTTCACCAGAAAGAACGACACGAGCACGTATCATATCTTTACGTACTACATTCGCAGCTTTCAAAGTTTCAAGTGAAACGATATCACCTTCAACTTTAGCAAGTTCAGACAAACGTACTTCAGCAGTTTTCAAAGCCAATTGGCTTGTGAAACCGAATTTAGGTAAACGACGATATAACGCAGTTTGACCACCTTCAAAGCCTGGACGAACGCCACCGCTTTTACGTGATTTTTGACCTTTGACACCACGGCCACCAGTCTTACCAACGCCAGAACCGATACCACGGCCTAAACGACGGTTTTCACGTTTTGCACCTTCAGCAGGTGCAAGCTCATTTAAACGCAGAGTCATGGCTTATTCCTCTACACTAACCATATAGTAGACTTTGTTGATCATACCACGGTTAGAAGGAGTATCTACCACTTCTACTGTATGACCAATACGACGCAGACCTAAACCTTGTAGGCAAAGTTTGTGATTTTTCAAACGATGCGAAGAAGATTTAGTCTGGGTAACTTTAATCGTTTTCATGATTGATTACCCTAAAATTTGTTCTACTGAAAGACCACGTTTCGCAGCAACTTTCTCAGGAGAAGTCATATCACGCAAACCGTTAAAAGTCGCGTTTACAACGTTAGCTGCGTTAGTAGAACCATAGCACTTCGTCAATACGTTACGTACACCAGCAGCTTCTAAAACCGCACGCATAGAACCACCAGCGATTACGCCAGTACCTTCTGATGCAGGTTGCATGTAAACACGGCTAGCGCCATGACGAGCATTAATAGGATGTTGTACAGTACCATCAACAAGATCAACAGTGATCATGTTGCGGCGTGCAGCTTCAAGTGCTTTAGAAATAGCAGCTGGAACTTCACGCGCTTTACCGCGACCAAAACCTACACGACCATTACCATCACCCACAACAGTTAATGCTGTGAAAGAGAAGATACGACCACCCTTAACAACTTTGGCTACACGATCAACGGCAACCAGCTTTTCAACAAGACCTTCGTTTTGTTCAACTTTAGCCATGATTAGAACTCCAAGCCGTTTTCACGAGCAGCATCAGCCAAGGCTTTGATACGACCATGATATTTAAAACCAGAACGGTCAAATGCAACTTTAGTTACACCAGCAGCTTTTGCACGTTCTGCGATTAAAGCACCTACTTTAGTAGCTGAATCTACATTACCAGTAGTTCCGCTACGTAAAGATGCATCCAAAGTAGAAGCTTGCGCTAATACTTTGCCACCATCTGCAGAAATAACTTGAGCATAGATGTGACGCGGCGTGCGGTTTACACACAAACGAGTCGCACCCAATGCACGAATGTGCAAGCGTGTGCTTTTCGCACGACGCAAACGGGATTGTTTCTTTTCGTTCATAAGAACCTCGCGCCTTATTTCTTCTTAGCTTCTTTACGAAGTACAACTTCGTCAGAATAACGAACACCTTTACCTTTATAAGGCTCTGGCGGACGATAACCACGGATTTCTGCAGCAACTTGACCTAACAATTGCTTGTTAGCTGATTTCAAAATGATTTCAGTAGCAGTCGGAGTTTCAGCAGTTACACCTTCTGGAAGAGCGTAATCGATTGGATGAGAATAACCAAGGTTAAGGTTTACAACAGTACCTTTAACCGCAGCTTTATAACCAACACCGATCAGTTGTAACTTACGTTCGAAGCCTTCGTTAACACCTTTAACAAGGTTATTAAGAACAGCGCGAGCAGTACCAGCTTGCATCCAAGAATCACGAGATTCTTTAACTGGAGCAATATGAAGTTGACCTTCTTCCTGTTTAAGCTCGACCAGCGCATGCAGGTTGAAAGACAACGTACCTTTGCTGCCTTTCACTTCGACCTGCCGGCCGTTCTGAGTAACTGCTACACCGTTAGGTACAGTTACTGGGGCTTTAGCCACACGAGACATGAGGAATCACCTATTAAGAAACAAAAGCAATAACTTCACCACCAACGCCCGCAGCACGTGCAGCGCGATCAGTCATGATGCCTTTGCTTGTAGAAACAATTGCAATACCTAAACCTTGCTTAACGCTCGGAAGTGCATCTTTACCGCGATACTGACGTAGACCTGGACGGCTTACGCGCTTCACAGTTTCGATAACTGGTTTGCCTTCAAAATATTTTAAAGTAATTGTCAAAGTAGCTTTGCCTTCAAGATCAGCAACTTCTACATTTGAAATGTAACCTTCTTGTTGAAGTACGTTTGCAATTGCAACTTTCAACTTAGAATTAGGCATAGAAACAGTTTGTTTCTTTGCCATTTGTGCGTTACGAACACGAGTTAACATGTCGGCAACGGTATCTTGCATACTCATTTATAGTCGCTCCTTACCAGCTTGCCTTAACAACGCCCGGTACATCACCTTGCATTACTGTGTCACGTAATTTGTTACGGCTTAAACCGAACTTACGGAAGTAACCATGAGGACGACCAGTTAAACCACAACGGTTACGAAGACGTACTGGAGACGCATTACGTGGTAATGCTTGTAACTTCATCATCGCTTCGAAACGTTCTTCATCAGAAGCATTTACGTTTGCAATTGTTGCTTTTAATTCAGCACGTTTTGCAGCGTATTTAGCAACTGTAGCTTCGCGTTTCAATTCGCGATTAATCATACCTTTCTTAGCCATATCGACCTCTTATTTGAACGGGAAGCCGAATGCACGGATTAGCGCACGGCCTTCGTCATCGGTGCGAGCAGTCGTAGTGATAGTAATATCCATACCACGAATACGATCGATCTTATCAAAATCGATTTCAGGGAACATGATTTGTTCCTTGAGACCCATTGAGTAGTTACCACGACCATCGAATGATTTCGCAGAAAAACCGCGGAAGTCACGAATACGAGGAATCGCAATAGAGATCAAACGATCTAAGAATTCGTACATTTGTTCGCCGCGTAAAGTTACTTTACAACCAATCGGCCAACCATCACGGATTTTAAAACCAGCGATTGATTTACGCGCTAATGTAAGAACTGGTTTTTGACCAGCAATAGCTTGCATATCCGCCAAAGCGCCATCTAACAATTTCTTGTCAGCTGAAGCCGCACCAACACCCATGTTGATGGTGATTTTAGTGATGCGAGGAATCTCCATCACATTAGCCAAACCAAGTTCTTCTTTTAACTTAGCTCGGATTTCGTCGTTATAACGTGTTTTAAGTCTGGCCATAGCCTATTTCAACCTATTACTTCGCTACCGCCACTGATTCACCATTTGATTTGTAAACGCGAGTTTTCACGCCTTCAATCACTTGGTAACCAACACGGTCAGCCTTTTGGGTTGTAGCATTTAAAATTGCCACGTTTGAAATATGAAGCGAAGCTTCTTGTGTAACGATAGCGCCTTCAGCACCTGTTGCACGGTTCGGCTTTTGATGCTTCTTAACTAAATTAAGGCCTTCAACCTTAACTTGGTCATTTGAAACAGACAAAACAGTACCCTGTTTGCCTTTTTCTTTACCTGCGATCACAATTACTTGATCGCCTTTTCTAATCTTAGCCATGATTGCCTCTATTATAGAACTTCAGGAGCCAATGAAATGATTTTCATGAACTGTTCAGTACGAAGTTCACGAGTCACTGGTCCGAAAATACGAGTGGCAATCGGAGCCTTGTTGTTGTTCAAGATAACTGCAGCATTATCATCGAAACGGATCACAGAACCGTCTGGACGACGAATACCGAATTTAGTACGAACTACAACTGCATTCATCACGTCGCCTTTTTTAACACGGCCACGCGGAATTGCTTCTTTTACAGTAACTTTAATAATGTCGCCAACAGAAGCATAACGACGATGTGAACCACCAAGTACTTTAATACATTGTACGCGGCGAGCACCACTGTTGTCTGCTACGTCTAGCATACTTTCGGTCTGAATCATTGCCCTACTCCAAAACCGAGCATCACCGGTCGCAATTTCGAAAGGCTCAAAGAGTACTCGAAATTGACCGATGATGCAACAAGAACGTCTAATTACTCAGCAGCTGCTTCAATAACTTCCACTAAAGTCCAAGCTTTAGTTTTTGAAATTGGGCGGCTTTCTTTAATGGTTACAACATCACCAGTTTTAGCAGTGTTGTTCTCATCATGAGCGTGTAATTTTGTTGAACGGCGGATTGATTTGCCATACAACGGGTGTTGAACGCGGCGTTCGATAAGTACAACAATAGACTTGTCCATTTTGTCGCTTACTACTTTGCCTGTTAACGTGCGAACTGTTTGCTCACTCATTGTGCGTTCCCCTGTTTTTCGGTAAGGAGGGTCTTGATACGAGCAATAGTCTTACGAGTTAACGCAACTTCATGCGATTTACCCAATTGACCTGTTGCTTTCGCCATACGAAGACGGAATTGGTTCAACTGTTGCTCATCAAGCAAAGCTGTCAACTCTTCTACCGACTTTTCACGTAGATCTTTAGTTTTCATTACATCACCGTCTTAGTAACGATAGTGGTTTTAAATGGAAGCTTAGCAGCTGCAAGCGTAAACGCTTCGCGTGCCAATTCTTCACTAACACCATCCATTTCGTACAAGATCTTACCTGGTTTGATTTGGCAAACCCAGTATTCCACAGAACCTTTACCTTTACCCATACGAACTTCTAATGGCTTTTCAGTAATTGGTTTGTCTGGGAAAACACGGATAAAGATCTTACCACCACGTTTAACACGACGGCTAATTGTACGACGCGCAGCTTCAATTTGACGCGCAGTCATTTGACCACGTTCAATAGATTTAAGTGCGATTGTACCGAAAGATACTGTGCTACCACGATGCGCTAGACCAGTGTTACGGCCTTTTTGCACCTTACGGAATTTAGTACGTTTAGGTTGCAACATGGATTATTCTCCTTTTTCAGCAGAACGATCATTGCGACGACCACGACGCTCTTGACCTTCACCACGACCGCGACCGCGTTTAGCTGGACGTTCTTCAGCAGGAGCAGGGTTCATGACTTGTTTCATGCCACCTAAGATCTCACCACGGAAAATCCAAACTTTAACACCAATCGTACCGTAAGTAGTTTCAGCACGCATAGTTGCATAGTCGATATCAGCACGAAGTGTATGCAAAGGTACACGACCTTCACGATACCATTCAGTACGTGCAATCTCTGCACCGCCTAAACGACCAGAAACTTCAACTTTGATACCTTTAGCACCAGCACGCATCGTATTTTGAACCGCACGCTTCATAGCACGACGGAACATTACACGTTTCTCTAATTGAGAAGCGATTGCTTCAGCAACTAAACGAGCGTCTAAATCTGGGCGATCGATTTCGTTGATGCTTACTTGCGCTGGAACACCCATAATAGTGGTGAGTTCACGCTGTAATTTTTCAATGTCTTCGCCTTTTTTACCGATCACGATACCTGGACGAGCAGTGCTAATTGTTACTTTAGCAGCGCCTGTAGGACGTTCGATAAGAATATTGCTGATCATCGCGCTTTTAAGTTTTTTAGTTAAAAACTCACGAACTTGAAGATCTTTAAGCAAATATTCAGCGTATTGTTTCGGACTCGCATACCAGTTGGCGTTATGACGTTTTACAACACCAAGGCGGATACCGATTGGATGAACCTTCTGACCCATATCAAACCCCTACCTTAACGGTAATGTGACAAGTACGCTTAGTAATACGATCTGCACGGCCTTTAGCACGTGGCATAATACGTTTAAGGCTCATGCCTTCATCAACGTAAATCGTAGATACTTTAAGATCGTCAACATCTAAACTGTTATTGTGTTCAGCGTTTGCAATCGCAGATTCCAAAGCTTTTTTAACTAAAACTGCAGCTTTTTTGTTGCTGAAGTTCAAGATATTTAAAGCATGCGCAACAGATTTGCCGCGAATTAGGTCTGCAACCAAACGTGCTTTTTGTGCCGAGATAGCGGCACCGCGTAATTTAGCAGTTACTTCCATCATAGCACCTATTAACGTTTAGACTTCTTGTCAACACCGTGACCACGATAGGTACGAGTTGGCGCGAATTCACCTAATTTATGACCAACCATATGTTCAGATACGATCACTGGAACATGGTTACGGCCATTGTGTACAGAAATTGTTAAACCAACAAAATCCGGGAGGATCATCGAACGACGCGACCAAGTTTTGATCGGCTTACGGTTATTAGCCGCGATTGCCGCTTCAACCTTAGCGAACAAGTGCGCATCGACGAATGGGCCTTTTTTCAGAGAACGAGGCATTGTCAGATTCCTTTACTTGTTACTTAACGCGACGGTCGCGAATGATCATCTTAGTCGTACGCTTATTGGTACGAGTCTTGTACCCTTTAGCTTTTTGACCCCATGGGCTTACAGGTTGAATACCTTTGTTACGCCCTTCACCACCACCATGTGGATGGTCTACTGGGTTCATCGCCATACCACGAACGGTAGGACGAACGCCACGCCAGCGTGCAGCACCTGCTTTACCAAGTGAACGAAGGTTGCTTTCTGAGTTAGATACTTCACCTAACACAGCACGACATTCAACGTGTACTTTACGCATTTCGCCTGAACGAAGACGAATGATTGCGTAAGAACCGTCACGACCTAACAACTGAGCAGAAGTACCAGCTGAACGCACTAATTGTGCACCTTTACCGATTTTAAGCTCGATGTTATGTAGTGTAGAACCGATAGGCATGTTACGAAGTGGTAAGCAGTTACCTGGACGAATTGGAGCATCGTTACCAGACTGTACTTTATCACCAGCACGTAAACCTTTAGCAGCGATAATATAACGACGCTCACCGTCAGCATATTTCAATAAAGCAATATGAGATGTACGGTTAGGATCGTATTCAATACGCTCAACTACAGCAGGAATGCCATCTTTGTTACGTTTAAAGTCAACGATACGGTAGTGTTGTTTATGACCACCACCAACGTGACGAGTAGTAATGTGACCGTTGTTATTACGACCACCAGTACGTTTTTTAGCTTCAACCAACGGTGCATAAGGCGCGCCTTTGTGAAGGTGATCATGAACCACTTTCTCTACAAAGCGACGTCCTGGAGACGTTGGCTTACATTTTTGAATCGGCATAATTTTCGTCCTTATTCCGCTGCGCTTTCAGCGGTATCGCCCAAGTCAGCCATTTCAACATCTTGGCCAGCTTTCAGGGTGACGTATGCTTTCTTAACATCAGAACGACGTCCTAATGTACGACCAAAGCGCTTAGTCTTACCTTTAGTGATAGTCGTGTTAACTTTAACAACTTCTACACCAAATAATTGTTCTACTGCTTTTTTGATTTCAAGCTTGTTTGCATCAAGTGCAACTTTAAATACTTGAACACCAGCAGTTTCACCTAAAACTTGTGCTTTTTCTGAGAATACAGGTCCTTTTAGGACTTGATAGATACGTTCGTTGTTCATCCGAGTTCTACCTCAATTTTCTTAGCAGCAGCAACAGACATAACAACTTTATCGAACGCAATCAAACCAACAGGATCGATCCCAGCAGCATCAACCACATCAACGTGTGGAAGGTTACGTGCAGCTAAGTATAGATTTTCATCTACAGCTTCAGTAACGATTAATGCGCGAGTAGCGTTCAAGCCGTTTAGTTTTGCAAGCAATTCTTTAGTTTTTGGAGCTTCAACTGCAAACTCTTCAACCAATACAAGACGATCTTGGCGAACAAGTTCAGCTAAGATACATTGCATTGCACCGCGGTACATTTTACGGTTAACTTTTTGAGACCAATCTTGTGGACGAGCAGCAAAAGTTTTACCACCACCAACCCAGATTGGGCTACGAATAGAACCAGCACGAGCGCGACCAGTACCTTTTTGACGGAATGGTTTTTTACCACCGCCAGAAACGTCTGCGCGTGACTTCTGAGCTTTAGAACCTTGACGACCACCAGCTAAATAAGCTGTAACAACTTGGTGTACAAGAGCTTCATTAAATTCACGTCCGAAAGCAACTTCAGACAATTCAACAGCAGAGCCGGAAACAGTTTTTAAATTCACGTTATTTCCCCTCAGGCCTTGATCGTAGGACGAACGATAACGTCGCCACCAGTAGCACCAGGAATCGCACCTTTAACAACAAGAACTGAACGTTCTGCGTCAATAGATACAATCTCAAGACCTTGTACAGTTACGCGATCATCACCTAAGTGACCAGGCATTTTTTTACCTTTGAACACGCGACCAGGAGTCTGGTTTTGACCTGTAGAACCGATTACACGGTGAGATACAGAGTTACCATGTGTAGCATCTTGCGTACGGAAGTTCCAACGCTTAACACCACCTTGGAAACCTTTACCTTTTGATTGACCAGTAACATCAACAACTTGACCTACTGTGAACAAATCAACACCGATAGTTCCACCAACTTCACGACCTTCAAGATCAGCTTCTGCAACGCGGAATTCTTTAACCAAACGACCAGCAGCAACACCAGCTTTCGCAAAGTGACCTTTTTGAGCGTTAGTTACGCGAGATTCGCGACGTTCACCAGTAGTGATTTGAATCGCTTGATAACCATCAGTTTCAAGCGTTTTGATTTGAGTGATACGGTTAGGATCAACCTCAATCACTGTTACAGGCACAGAAACACCAGCATCTGTAAAGATACGTGTCATACCGCACTTGCGACCGACTAAACCAATAGCCATGTGCATAAACCTCTAAAAAAGCGGCTTAATTAACTTAGAGCGTTAATTAACCGAAAGCCTTAACCCAATGCGATCTGAACATCAACACCAGCTGCAAGATCCAACTTCATCAATGCATCTACAGTTTTGTCTGTAGGTTGAACGATGTCGATCAAACGTTTATATGTGCGGATTTCATATTGGTCACGCGCATCTTTGTTCACGTGTGGTGATGTCAAAACGTTAAAACGTTCGATGCGAGTAGGCATCGGAATTGGACCACAAACTTGTGCGCCAGTACGTTTTGCTGTTTCTACGATCTCTTGAGAAGATTGATCAATTAAACGATGATCAAAAGACTTAAGACGGATACGAATTCTCTGGTTAGACATACCAGTTAACTCCAAGCCAAATATATAAAGAATCACCCTTGACGCATCTCACCCCACTAAATAAGGCAAGTGTCAAAGGCAGTGAAAATCACTAAGGTCGTGATCGATGCCACGACTGTAACGATCTGAATGACTTTCTTCGCCATTCATCCCTTCATATCGAAGGGTCGCCCATTATAACGATTGTTTAACGCTTAAGCAAATAAATTTAGATTTTTTTCGCAGTATTCCAATATTGGTAAAGAAATAAAATGTTTAAGATTTAAACAAAGGTTTAAACCCTTAAAACATAGTCAATTGCATGATTCAGCAACTGGTTTCCAATGACATAATCTGCGTTTGGCGTTTTTTTCAAATTGGAGAGTGACTGATTATGTATATCGCTAAATACCATGCCTTCCTCTTCATGCTCGATAAATATGTTTAAGCTATGCGGTGTAATTTCTGGATGAAACTGGAAACCCAAAACATTTTTACCAATTTGATAGAGTTGATTTGGACATGCTTGATTTTCTGCCAAACGAATCGCACCTTTAGGAATATCAAAAGTCTCACTATGCCACTGCATGACACTGATTTGCTCAGGAAGTTGAAAGTATTCTGCTGGCACATGATCACTTTTGTTGACAAAAGTCCAGCCTAACTCTTGCACATTATTACGGCGCACATTTGCACCAAGTGCATTAGCAATTAACTGCCCACCCAAGCACAAGCCAATTGCCGGTTTCTCAGATGCCAAATAACGTCTAATCCAGCGTTTTTCCACTTTTAACCAAGGAAAGTTTGCTTCATCATTTACACTCATTTCCCCACCCATAATAATGAGCAAATCCACATCATTGACATGAGGTAATGCATCTATATCTAATGCTGAATCTGTCGGTAAAGCAAAAAACTCTGTTGCAGTAATTTCGGCACCCATTGCCTTTAAATATTCATAGCAACTACCAAAGCCTTCACCTGCAATATGTTGAAAATAATGCACTTTAAGTTTTTTCATGTTATCACCTATTCTTGTTGTATCGACTACGCTACAAATCAAAAAACACAGTTCAACAAATGCAAAAATGAAGCCAATATCAGTTTTATTTATTATTTTTCACAAATTATTGCTTTTCGTCACCGAGTGATTATGTTTTCCTTATTTTAGTCCTGATATTTACAAAATTTGAGTATTCTTGTGAAACTAAAACCACAAACAGCTTTAATTCATTCTCCAAGACAAGCGCCACAGTACATCCATACAGTTCAACCTCCCTTATTTCGTGCATCGACAATCATATTCGAAAATACCGATGCACTATTTAATCGCCATTGGACTGATGATTATGACTATAGTTATGGTACCCACGGCACTCCAACAACTTTCACGCTGGGTGACAACATTGCAAAAATAGAAGGTGGTCAATATTGCTTGCTTACTCCAAGTGGGTTATCAGCCATCAACCTTGTGAACTCATGTTTTTTAAGCCATGGTGATGAAGTTTGGGTTGCAGACAATATCTATGGTCCAAATATGGAACATTTGCGCAATCTTGAACAACGCTATGGGATCATCGTCAAAGTTTATGACTCTATTTGTGCTGACTCATTTCAACCGTCTGAACAAGCAAAATTAATCTGGCTCGAAGCAGCAGGTTCAGTCACGCTTGAATTTCCAGATTTGATTAATTTAGTGAAAAAAGCAAAAGCCAAAAATATACTGGTCGCTTTGGATAATACTTGGGGCGCAGGACTGGCATTTAATGCTTTTGATTTTAGCCAAGAACATTTAGCCGTTGATATCAGCATACATGCGCTCACCAAATACCCTAGTGGTGGGGGCGATATTTTGATGGGTTCTGTGGTTACACAAGATCGGGCTTTACATCATCAGTTGTATCGTATGCATGCAATACAAGGAATCTCCATATCAGGTGATGATGCTGCCCAAGTACAACGCAGCCTAGCATCAATGCAATTGCGTTATCAGCATCAATCTCAAAGTACCTTAAAAATTCTAAACTGGTTAAAACAACAAGCGGTATTTGCACAAGTTTTACATCCAGCAGACCCAGCCAATGTGAGTCATGCTTATTGGAAAGAAAGCTGCGAAACTCAACAAAGTGCTGGTCTCGTCAGCGTGATCTTCAAACCCGAATTCGATCTCGCGGCAGTTCGTAAATTTTGCGATCAGCTTCAACTATTTAAGCTCGGATTTAGCTGGGGCGGTCCAGTAAGCCTTGTGATGTTGTATCAACTTGACCAGATGCGTCAGCTAGCACATCCACATTTACAACAAGGAATCTTGGTGCGTTTTTGTATTGGATTAGAGGATCCAGAAGATTTAATCTATGATATTCAAACAGCTCTTCAAGCGATTTCAATTTAATTTATATCTGATATTTTTTTTAAAATAGCGCTTTAATGACTTCACGTATCGCTTTTGATACGTGAAAACTTTTTATCACTGAACACAGATTTACAACATCATCATTTTATGCAATTTTGTATAACAATAAGCATATAAATACCGAGTCAAATGAATAAGATTCGAACTTAGATCAAAGCTATAGGAATAACAATGGGCACACCAATCGTCATTGCAAAAAAGACCTCAGATTCCACTCAAGATATTGTTCTACACTCACAATTTGCCAATCGTCACGGACTCATTGCAGGTGCGACAGGTACTGGTAAAACCGTAACCCTAAAAGTGCTCGCTGAAAGTTTTTCCAGAATTGGTGTTCCAGTATTTCTTGCTGATGCCAAAGGTGATGTATCAAGTATTGCCAAAGCTGGCTCAAGCAATCCTAAATTCGATGAACGCATTAAAAGCTTAGGTATAGACAGTATTCCTTTTGCCGCATCACCAACCATTTTTTGGGATTTATTTGGCGAACAAGGACATCCTATTCGCACCACCATTTCAGAAATTGGTCCCTTATTGTTGGCTCAAATGTTGAATTTAAATGATACCCAAGAAGGTGTGCTTTCAGCTGTGTTCCGTGTTGCAGACGATCAAGGTTTATTATTGATTGATTTTAAAGATTTAAAAGCCATGTTGACTTATGTCAGCGAAAATGCTGCTGACTTAAAAGCTGAATATGGCAATCTCTCTCCTGCCAGCTTAGGTGCAATCCAACGTAATTTATTGGCTTTAGGGGATCAAGGCGGACAGCGTTTTTTTGGTGAACCAAGCCTAGACATTATGGATTTTATTCAAACTGATTCAAATGGGCATGGCTACATCAACCTATTGGCTGCGGATAAGCTGATGAATACGCCAAAGCTTTATGCAACCTTTTTGCTGTGGATGCTTTCAGAGTTATTTGAAAAGTTGCCTGAAGTCGGTGATTTAGACAAACCTAAATTGGTATTCTTTTTCGATGAAGCTCATTTATTGTTCAATAATGCCAGTCCAACATTGCAAGAAAAAATCCAACAAGTGGTTCGTCTGATTCGTTCCAAAGGCGTGGGTATTTATTTCATCACTCAAAGCCCACTAGATATTCCTGAAAATGTATTAGGGCAATTGGGAAATCGGGTACAACATGCATTACGTGCATTCACCCCCAAGGACCAAAAAGCAGTAAAAACAGCTGCAGATACTTTCCGTGCCAACCCTGAATTCAAAGTTGATCAAGCCATTACAGAACTGGCAGTTGGTGAGGCACTCATTAGTTTTCTGGATGAGCAAGGCACCCCCCAAATTGTAGAGCGTGGTATGGTTATGCCACCCTACTCCTCTTTTAGCCCAATCACACCTGAAGAACGTAAAGCTCTGATGACACAAAGTATTGTGGCGGGTGTTTATGATAATGAAGTGGATCGTGACAGTGCCTATGAAATGCTTCAACGTAAAGTGACCGACAACACACAGCAACAAGTTGCCTTTGAAGCTGCTGCACAACAAGCCAAACAATTGGAAGAACTCGCAAAACAGCAACAAGTCCTAGACAAACAACAAGCCAAAGAGCAAGAACGTTTACAAAAAGAGGAAGCCAAAGCCGCTGCTGCTCGTGCCAAACTGACGCAGGATGTCATTGGTACTTTTGCCAAGAGTGCAGCCAGAACACTTGGCGGTCCAACAGGACAAAAACTGGTACGTGGCTTATTAGGTTCGTTATTTGGTGGACATTAATTCTTTTAAACACATCTATGAGGAGCGTTAACGCTCCTTTTTATTTCCCATGCTTTAACCACATATATTACTTATTTTGATATTTGCTTTTTTCTTATCATTTGCTCCGAACTTATATAAGAACTTTCATGAAAATCTAAAAATAAATTCATTTATTTCAAGCAATAAGGGTTAATCTTAAAATAAACCATAATTATTTTATGTCTTTTTCAAATAGATGTATTGCAAATATTTTTAATAAGATGTATTTTAAATACATCTTATAAAGCCAGATAAAAAAGGTCTAGCCAATGACTCCACAGCATATTGAACTTGTAAAATCTACAGTCCCTGTACTTCGTGAAAATGGTGTTGCATTAACCAGCTATTTTTATAAAAGAATGTTGGGTAATAATCCTGAGCTGAACAATATTTTCAACTTAGATAGTCAAAACTCAGGTCGCCAACCTCGTGCACTTGCAGCAGCAGTTTTGGCTTATGCTGAGAATATTGAAAATCCTGCTGTTTTAGCAAAAGCAGTTCAACACATTACGACCAAGCATGTTAGCTTAGATATTCAACCTGATCAGTATTCAATTGTCGGTGAAAATCTACTGCATTCTATTAGTGAAGTTTTAGATGTGCCGATGGACTCTGAATTGATTGCTGCATGGAAAGTGGCTTATCTACAATTGGCAGATATTTTGATTGGTGTTGAAAAGCAAAAATATGAAAACCTAGTTGCTCAAAATGGCGGTTGGGCAGGTTGGAGAGCTTTTAAAATTATCGCGATTGAAGTATCTGAAAACGGTAAAACATTTACAGTAGAAGCAGTAGATCAACAGACAGTTGCCCAGATTCATGGAGGCGAATTCATTTCAGTGAAAGTAAAAGTACCGCAAAAAGATATTGAGCAACCACATCAATACACTGTCCTTCAGGCGACTGAAAACACTTATCAATTTGCTGTAAAGCCAGAAGAAAATCATACTGAATATTCGGTATCCAATATATTATTGAATCACTATCAAGTGGGTGATCAAGTCAAATTGACTGCACCACAGGTAAAATAATACTCAATGATATTCTCCGTAATGTATGGTGCCTGATTAATCCATACATTACGATGCTTTGAATAGCTCAAAATCTCTACACTATCGTTGATCTTTTTGCGCTTTAACTTTTAAATCAATATTTATACACTGATACTTATATTGATGAACCAGAGTTCAGATCATGCAACGTATCATATTGATTCTCAGTCTAAGCATTAGTTTGTTATCTTTTTCAGTGGCTAGCCATGCAGCTGAAATAAAATCTTCTACGCAATGTAAAGATCAAGCAATCAAACAAGCTGCCAAACTTTTAGAGTTTCATTTTGGTCCAGATGATCGTATTGAAATTCAACCAGAGGTCAAAGCGCTTCCATCTATTGTCAACCCACGTAATAAAAAGCAAAGATTCGATGTATTAGAAGTCTGGGGCTACATATATAAAGGTCAGTATCGTATGCGCTTTGAGTATTACAGCCAAAGTGGTTGCATACTCATGGGACAAGAGATCCTCGAATATGCCAATTTGTAGACAACATATCTTTCATTGTCTATTCACGCTAAGATAAACATGCAATCTGTTCATGCCCAATTAATTTAAATCTATGCAACTTAATAAATTTACCGACTATGCCTTACGTATTTTGATGTACATCTCTCTTCCAAGAGATACACCTTATACGATTGCCGAAATTGCACAAGACTTGAATGTTTCACAGAATCATTTGGTTAAAATTGTGCATTTTATGGGAAAACAGGACTGGTTAATTACCACGCGTGGTAAAGGTGGAGGTTTACGCTTAAACCCTGTAATCCTTGAGTTTCGATTGGGGCATATCGTGCGCATCCTGCAAGGTGATGCACAAATCGTAGAATGCAATACCCCACCATGCGTCCTTCGCCCTCGTTGCGGTTTAAAAGGTATTCTAGATCAGGCAGTTGAACAGTTTTATCAGAGTTTAGACCAATATACGGTTGCCGATGTTTTAAATGCCCCACCACAAACTACCATTGTTAACTCTCCTATTCCAAACTTGAATGTTTAAGCATTTGGATCTCAATTGAACTGTTTTAAAATTATTTTAATGTCTTCATTTAAATAAGCGCCTCAATCCCGTTTGAATTATCTGTGTCAAAATTCGCTTGAATCTTCGACTTCCTTTATAATGTCCCTTGTTTATCCATTTATTGAAGTTGAAGTATGCATCGCAGCAGTGGAAAGTCTAAAAATAGTAAGGCATCACATGCCCCTAAACAGAAAATCAGTTATGAAAAAAAGGCTGATCCTGCGATTTCGGAATATTCAACCTCATCTTTAAACTGGTTACGTAAAGCTGAATTCTTGATGAGTGCGCCAAAACTAAATCTTTGTGTAGAAGATACAGGTTATGAAATCGCCTTTGCGGGTCGCTCAAATGCAGGGAAATCCAGCGCCATCAATGCACTAACCAATCAAAAACAATTGGCACGCGCATCTAAGAAACCTGGTCGCACCCAAATGATTAACTTCTTTAGCTTGGGAAATCCAGACCAACGTTTAGTCGACTTACCTGGTTATGGTTATGCCGCTGTCCCTGAAGCAATGAAAATCGTTTGGCAAAAAGAACTTGAAAATTATTTGATTCATCGGAAAAGTTTACAAGGCTTAGTTTTATTGATGGATATTCGCCATCCTCTACAACATTTTGATGTGATGATGTTGGAATGGGCATATTCTCGTCATTTGTTTGTACACGTTCTACTCACTAAAGCAGATAAGCTCAATCGTGGTCCTGCCAATAAAGCATTGTTAGAAGTACAGCAACAACTCAAAAAGATGAAGCTGAACTTTTCGATTCAACTGTTCTCATCACTGAATAAACAAGGTTTGGAAGAACTCGCTTCTGTGATGGCAGGTCGTCTAAATTACACCTTAGATAAAACTTTAGGCTTTGATCTCGATGCGATTCCAGAACTCAGTGCTGACGACATCGAAGATGAGTTTATCGATCAAGATGCTGAAGCAGACCTTGATGTTGAAAATATTGATGGAAATATAAATGAAAAACCAGAGTAACAACTAAAAATCGTCTTGTCTGACAAAATTCATCACATATTGATACTTCAATGTCCTAAATTGCTAATAACTATTTAGGACATTTTTTTATACTTGAATAAATAAAGTGTGAAATCACCAAAGAAAAATTAGGACACTGTGATGAAGTTACTCGCTAAATTTAAAAACAGTCGGATTGGATCGTCTATTCAGTACCACATCAAACCACGTAAAGTGAAGTTTGAATGGCAAGACACACCAGTCGATTGGATTCCAAATCAGCCTTTTGTCAGCTACTTTATCAACGAGATCAACAATATTCTTCCTGCGGGTGAGTTTTGGTTCTGCCGTTTATACAACCGCGTTTTACCCAAAGTCACAGATGAAAAACTTGCAGAAGATGTTCGTGCTTTTATCCGCCAAGAAGCCATGCATGCACAAGCACATGTGTCAGCAAATAAAGAATACTTAACCGTTCGCCATATTGATATTCAAAGAAATCTTGAAATTATGGATTTCTTGTTTGGAAAGTTACTGGCAGATCAACCACTTGGTTTCAAAGTTCCTAAAGTTCTTGATCATCAATGGGATTTGTTCCGTTTAGGTATTGTGGCAACAGTTGAGCATATGACCTGTGTATTGGGTAAATATGCACTTTATAATAAAAAATGGGCTGAATTAGGCGCAGATCCAAACATGCTCGATTTGGTCAAATGGCATGGTGCAGAAGAGATTGAACATCGCACAGTTGCATTTGATTTATATCGTCACTTAGGTGGTGGTTATATTTCACGTTATTATCAAAGTGTGATCGTGATTGCTGCCGTATTAGGTTTATGGGTAGATGGTGCTGCACACATCATGGGACAAGACCCACGTTTTGCAGACAAAAAGCCAGCATTCTATAAACCTTGGATTTGGCGTGAATGGGCAAGTATTGCACAATCTGACAATCGTTTAATGCCACACCCGCTTTGGTTGGTTTCACAGCAGTTGGGCTACTTAATGCCATGGTACGACCCTGTACATGAAGCCAAAACTGAAGATGCAATTGCGTATTTAGATCAATCGCCTGCTGCAAAACGCGCTTTGCCTAGAGTTGCAGCATAGGGACTGCTCAAGCCTAAATAGTACTGAAATCAAAAAAGCAGGATTTAAAGTCCTGCTTTTTTATACTTAACACTTTAAAATAAGTGCATAACGCTTCTGTCTACACCCTGTACTAAGATGAACTTTCCATATCTCGAGTATGTCGATCAACCACAACACTGATCATCATATCCCCTTGCACATTCACTACAGTACGCACCGTATCGAGAATTCGATCAATTGGTAATAAAATCGCAATCGCCTCAGCAGGCAAGCCCACAGACTGTAAGACCATAATCATGGTGACCATACCTGCGCTTGGGATTCCTGGGGCACCTAATGATGCAATCATCGCTGTCAAACACACAATAATTTGTTGGGTAATCGATAACTCCAACCCCATGAGGTTCGCAATAAACAGTGCAGCAGCAGCTTCATAAAGTGCGGTCCCATCCATGTTTAACTGCGAACCGAATGGAACGACAAAACCTGCAATTTGTGGACGTACCCCTAAATTTTCTTGGGTACATTTCAGACTTAAAGGCATTGTTGCTGAACTTGAACTGGTCGCAAAAGCCGTGATTAATGCCGCACGCGTTCCTTTGAAAAAAGTGATGGGATCCATTTTCCCAAAAATCCATAACAACAGCGGTAGAACCACCACGCCATGAAATATGGTTGTCCCAGTAACCACAATCGCAAACTCAGCAAGACGGCTCAAAATAGAAATGTCTTCTGTTGCAATCAGCTTTGCCATTAAGGCAAAAATACCAATTGGCGCAACTTTCATTACCCAACCAACCAACATCATCATAATGTCAAAAAATTGACGTGCCAGTTGTTTGATTGAATTAAAACGTTCTCCGCCCTGCACCAATGCTAAACCCAATAACAATGCAAACAGCACAACCGCCAAAACATTGCCATCGCTAAAAGCTTTAAAAGGGTTAATTAAGGTATTTTGAATAAAATTGGTCAGAAATGAACTAGGCGTTAATGAATCAGGGCTTTTATGCTGACTCATAGCATCTTTAAACAAGTCAATATCCACACCCTGCCCGACATGGAAAAAGTGAGTGGAGGCCAAACCAAGAATCAGTGCCAAAGTGGTTGTAGTTACACAGCAAGCTAAGGTAATTTTCCAGACACGGCTTAACTGGCTACCTGCTTCTAAATTAGAAACCCCAACTAAAATTGAACTGAAAATTAGCGGTACCAACAGCATTTTGAGTAAACCAATAAAAATACTGCTGGCGATACTCAAAGTATAAATACTGCCGTCTAAAAACTGAGTATCAGGGAATTGGTTTAACAGAAATCCAAATGCCACACCAAGAATGGCGGCAATTAAAATTTGGGTATTTAAGCTCATCGTCATTGACTGTTATATATTTTCACATTTTAAACTATGCCATTGAAGTTATTTAGAATCGAGCATTTTTTTGTCACAAGCTCTGCTAAAAAGTAGAAAAGCCATCAATGGTGATGGCTTAATTCTTTATGGTTTAATCCTGAATGGTTTATTCGTTTATTGTGTTTCGATTTCACGTACACGCATCAGACCTTCCTGAACAGTACTACACACCAATTCACCATTTTGCCACATCCGCCCAAAGTTTAGACCGCGTGAATTTGCGCTGACCGTTGCATCCATGTCATATAGCATCCAATCATCTGCTTTGACAGGCTTATGAAAGTAGATCGCATGATCAATACTCGCACATTGCAAACTTGGTGAAAGATAGTTTAAACCGTGTGGACGCAATGCAGTCATCATCAAGGTATAATCTGAATAGAAGGCAACAATCGCCTGATTTAATGAAATATCATCTACCAATTCCGCGGCTAATGGCTCATGTGTACGCAAATAATGCGCATAGGATGGCGCTTCTGGCTGCGGTTGAAAAGGATTGGTCACATTAATCGGACGAATTTCTACCTGACGTGGACGCATAAATGCAGCACGAATGTTTTCAGGAATAAAACTGATTAAGTTTTCTTTTAATTCCTGTTCAGATTTTAATGATTCTGGATCTGGATATTCAGGTTCAGCAATTTGATAATTCAGCCCCTCTTCAGGTGTTGCAAATGAAACCATTGCTGAAAAAATAGTACGCCCATGTTGAATGGCACGCACTTGACGACTTAAAAAGCTTTTACCATCACGCAAACGATCCACTTCATAAATAATCGGGGCATTAATATCCCCACCATATAAGAAGTAGGCATGCAATGAATGTACAGGACGGTCCGCAGTATAGGATGCTGCTCGTAGCGCTTGCCCTAAAACCTGTCCACCAAAAACACGTTTACCCACTAAGTTTCGGCTTTGACCACGGAAAATATGTTCTTCAAGTTTTTCTAGCGTTAAAAGCTCTACAAGCTCTTGGGTTAAAGCATTCATAAGTGACCTATCTATATACTGACTTTATTCAAATGGATAGAATAAAGTATTCATATTTTAGAGATTTAACTCTATTTTGCCATAAATCCAGAGTGATAAACTAAACTTTCATAAACTATGCTGTCACTTCTCTTGTCTAGCTGGATTGTTTAAAATACGATTTTTAACGATAAAATCTGACAAGAAATAGTGAATTTGTCAGAAAATGACATCCTGTTCTGTGCTTCAATTACAGAAACTTTTATTTTTATACGCTGTATTGCGTGATTCACCATTGGCTAGGAGTATTTATGTCCAAGAGTGGCTTTGGTCAAATGTATCGTCGACTTTCGAGTAAAATACTTGACCTTGTGGTAACCCCACATGTTCTTGGAGAGGTTCCTACAGAAACTCCAACGCTAGACCAGTCAACAGATCGCCCTGAAAATAATACATCAACACCTCAGAAAGTAGTGTGTTATGTATTACAGAATTACTCTAGAAGTAATGCTTTGGTCGTTGATGGTGAAACACGTCGTTTACAACTTGCGCCAGCCCTTGATCCACTAGTGATTGGTGCGAACCGTGAAAAAGCGGCGATTCTGTTTTTACAACATCAGGATGAAAATAATTATTTTAACCCTCCTGAGCATGCATTTCCGCCACGTTTACTCAGATTGATTGAGTCTCTGGATCAAGATTCGAACTTAGACATTGAGCTGATTCCTGTGACAGTATTATGGGGGCGTTCACCTGATAAAGAAGATTCTTGGTTTAAACTTTTGTTTACCGACACTTGGGCGACACCAAGTAAAGTCAAACAATTGATGAATATCGGCTTACATGGTCGTCAGTCCTTCTTAGAGTTTCATGAAGCACAATCACTGCGTGGCTTAGTTGAACATGCAAAAATCCATCATCCCAACATTTCTCCAGCAACCTATATTGTCAATCAACTCAATGACTTTCTAGATCGCCAGCGAGAAGTTATCCTTGGACCAGATTTATCTGATCGCCGTAATGTGATGCAATCTTTGATCAAAGCACCAGATGTCCAAGATGCGATTCGCAAAGAAAGTGTTCGCTCTAAAATCAGTATGATTGATGCTGAACGTCGTGCCATCGGTTTTGTCAACGAAATTGCATCGGATTATTCCGCTTCGGCTGTACGCTTTGCCGATATGGCATTAACCCGTCTATGGACGCAACTTTACGATGGTGTTGAAGTACATAACTTCAATACAGTACGTGAATTGGTCAAAGACTATGAAGTGATTTATACCCCATGTCATCGCAGTCATATTGACTACTTGCTGTTGTCTTATGTGATTTATAAACGTGGTTTGATGGTGCCGTATATTGCCGCTGGTGATAACCTGAATATGCCATTTGTGGGGCAATTGCTTCGTGGTGGTGGTGCATTCTTTATTCGTCGCTCTTTCCGTGGTAATGCTTTATATACATCAGTGTTTAAAGAATATTTATTCAGCATTCTTTCTCGTAATACGCCACTTGAATACTTTATTGAAGGTGGGCGCTCTCGCACAGGACGCTTATTACCTCCTAAAACAGGGATGTTGGCAATGACGGTACATGGTCACTTACGTGGTCGTGCCAAACCGATTGTTTTCATTCCAACCTATGTGGGATATGAACGCTTGATGGAAGGCGCAACCTATGTGGGCGAAATGAATGGTAAACCCAAAGAGGCTGAATCCATTTGGGGGATTGTACAAACCCTGAAAAAAATTGAGCGTATTTTTGGTAAAGTACATGTTAACTTCGGCGAACCTGTGTTTTTAGACGACTTATTGAAACAGCATGGTGCAGATCAAATCCGCATTGAACACAATGATGCGCCGATCCCTCAAGAAGTATCCAATGCAGTCAACAGTTCTGCCAATGCCATTTTAGAAAATATTAACCGCGCTGTAGTGATCAATCCTGTTTCGCTGTTATCACTTATTTTATTGGCGACACCAAAACACACTTTGGATGAAGAAATCTGCATCAAACAACTGGATACTTATCGTAAGTTATTGACGGCAATTCCTTATGATCAACGCACTCAGGTGACACCACTTTCAGGTAAAGAAATCATTGCTTATGGCATGAAACTGAAATTGATTAAACGGGTTCAGCATGTACTGGGTGATATTATTGCGATTGAAGATAATCAAGCTATTTTACTGACCTACTTCCGCAATAATATTTTACATGCCTTTGTACTTCCATCATTGATTGCTGCTTTGGTCGAGCATAATGGAAAAATCAGCCAGACCGATCTGCTCAATGTGATTCGCACACTATACCCATTCTTAAAAGCTGAATTGTTTTTAAAATGGAAAGATCATGAAATCAAAGCTCAAGTGACTGAATATGTCGATGCTTTGGCACAAGCAAATTTAATTTTTGTCGATGATGAAGGCTTTATCTTTAGCCCTGCACCAAACTCTGAAGACCACAATCAACTTGCTGTTTTAGCTGCACCTGTTCGTCAAAGTCTTGAACGTTATTACATGACGCTTGCGCTTATTACTCAGCGTGGCTCTGGAAATATCTCAATTCGCCAAGTTGAAGAATTAAGTCATTTGGTTGGACAACGTTTATCCGTATTGTATGAGTTCAATTCACCTGAGTTCTTTGATAAAGCTTTATTCCAAAGTTTTATGAAAGTGTTAATTGAACAAGGTTATATTAAAACCAACGAAGATCATGCAATCGTTTTTGATGAGCAGTTCAGAAATGTTGCGCAATATGCCAATTTGGTACTGGATGATGTGACCTTACAAATGCTTCACCACATTACCTCGTTTACCGATGAGGAGCTAAAAGAGGCGTTAGATGCTTTAGCCGCACAACAAGCCAAGAAGCGTTTAAAGCGCAAGAAAAAATAAATGTCAAACACCCTTCTCCCTTTGGGGGAAGGGTGAGATGATTACCTCGCCCTAGCCCTCTACGATCAATAAAGAAAACTTCTCAAAATTTGAATATTTCCATCAAAGAATCTCTCTTTGTTCGGGTTACATTTATATTCATCACCTGCTGATCATTTTTATTCTTAGGCTTTATCGCTATAGTCAAACCGCCTGATTATTCATACAAGTGATTTGGATGATTCATTTATTTTGTACTTTTGAATCATAAACAGTCTTGCTATCACGAGGCGACATGGATGTTGCCATGTTGAGCGGGGGTATTAGGATGTACCCCTCGCTCAACGGAAGATTTTTGTTACTTTTCATCTCTGAAAAGTAGAGTATCGCCTACGCAAAACAATTTAAACTTTAGAGCTAAAGCGTGGCAGTGCAAGCTTTATATCATCAAACAATCTATTGATCGCTTTAATTTTATTGATCAAGAGAAATGATATTCTACTGTATGAATTTTTCAACAGATTGACTATATCTTAATGCATTAATTTAAATCCACTTGCCAACACCCTCTCCGCAAAAATTTTCTTTCCCGACTCCCGATCACTTTCTAAAGCCAACTCGGATAAATTCAATTCGCGCTGAAGATTTAAAATTTTTTCATGCAAAGGTTGCGGCTTATTGTTTGTACAAATATATGATTTTTCAGGATGTTCCACGTGAAGCAAATACGCTAAGAAATTAGCAAGATCATCAATATGGATTCGATTTGACCAATGAATATTTGGATAACTCCGAGTCGTTTCTGCAAGTTTTACCATTCTCATTGTAGACATGCCATAAATTCCTGTCGGTCGAACAATCACACATTCAACAGGGTAAGCCTGTCTCCACAATTGTTCCATTTCTAGCAGTAAATGACCTTGTTCATCACTCGGAATAATTACAGAATCATCGGTGATTACTTCACCCTGATTTTCTCCATACACTCGTGTAGATGACACCACGATGATACGTTTCACTGGATGATTTCTCAGTGCCTTGACGATGGGTTGCACAGAATCTACATAGGTGTGCTGATACATGTCTAGGGCATTGAGCGAAGTATTTCGAGAAGGTGCGAGTGCGACATAGACCACATCCACAGCTTGAATATGTGACAAGTCGAGTGCATGAATATCCTGCATCAAGTGCTGAGCAAAATCATCCGCTTTCGGGCTACGGCTAACTGTGGTAATTTGGTGATCTTGCTGAAATAATTGTTTAGCAACACGTTGTGATGTTTTACCATAACCTACAAATAGAATATGCATGACACGACCTATTCTTCAAAATCAATCAAACTTAAGCTGAGGGGACATGGCAGCAGTTCATCAATTACAAGGGGTTGGCAATGCTGCAGCTGCCTTACTTGAAAAACTGAATATTTTTACAACAGATGACTTGCTGTTTCATTTGCCACGGGATTATGAGGATCGTAGCACGATCATTGCCATGAACCAATTACAGGTAGGTCGGAGTTACTTGTTAGAAGGTGTTGTTAAATCTATCGACATGCCACCTGGTAAACGTAAATCCATGGCGATTTTATTACAAGATGACTTTGGTAAAGTCACGCTACGCTTTTACCATGTTTATAAAGCTTTAACTGATCGAGCGAAAGCAGGCAATCGCTTAAGAATATTTGGTGAAGTGCGAGTCGGTGCTCGTGGCTTAGAACTTTATCACCCAGAAATACAACTGATTACCGAACATACACCGCTTCCTAAAACACAATTAACGGCAATCTATCCCGCTACAGAAGGTTTAACCCAGCCAAAATTACGTGAATATGTCAAACAGGCACTGAATCAACATGCAGATGAGCTTCCTGAATTATTGCCAGAAAAATTCACCAATGGTTTTGCGCTCAAAGAAGCACTGAAATATATTCATCACCCTCCCGTCAATGCCAACATGCTACAGCTTGCGCAAGGTGCTCATCCTGCTCAACAACGTCTGATTTTTGAAGAACTGGTTGCACACCAAATTAGTTTGCTCACTCGACGGGCATATATTCAACAAATTGCGGCCCCATCTTTTTCGCCAAGCAAAAAATTTGCCAAAGCCCTGTTGGCAAGTTTGCCCTTTGAAATGACCGATGCGCAAAAACGTGTATCGAATGAAATCGCCAAAGACCTGAAACAAAATAAACCGATGTTACGCCTTGTACAAGGTGATGTGGGTGCAGGTAAAACATTGGTTGCAGGTGTTGCTGCTTGTCATGCTTTGGAAGAAGGTTGGCAAGTTGCACTGATGGCACCGACTGAAATCCTAGCAGAACAGCATTATTTAAACTTTAAAAAGTGGTTTGAACCTTTAGGCTTAAATGTTTCTTGGCTCTCAGGCAAACAAAAAGGTAAAGCACGTACAGCAGCTGAGCAGACCATTAAGGATGGAACAGCCAATGTTATTGTAGGTACCCATGCTTTATTTCAGGACAATGTTGAATTTGCCAAATTAGGGTTAGTGATTATTGATGAGCAACATCGTTTTGGTGTAGATCAACGTCTGGCGCTACGCAATAAGGGCGTGGATAACACCACTCCTCATCAACTGGTCATGACAGCCACCCCGATCCCTCGCACACTGGCAATGTCTGCCTATGGTGATTTAGATACCTCTGTCATTGATGAACTTCCACCAGGACGAACACCGATTCAGACCGTCACGATTCCACTTGATCGACGTGAAGAAGTATTAACAAGAATTGCGACCAATTGTGCTGAGGGTAAACAGGCGTACTGGGTGTGTACACTGGTTGAACAATCTGAAACCTTGGATGCACAAGCAGCAGAAGCAACTTATCAAGAAATTAAACAACGCTTTCCAAACCTCAATATCGGTTTAGTGCATGGAAAAATGAAAGCTGACGACAAACAAACTGTAATGCAGCAATTCAAAGACAATGAATTACAACTTTTAATTGCCACTACAGTGATTGAAGTGGGTGTCGATGTGCCCAATGCATCGATTATGGTGATTGAAAATGCTGAACGACTTGGGCTTTCACAACTCCATCAATTACGTGGACGTGTAGGACGTGGTGCAACAGCAAGTTTCTGTGCACTGCTTTATAAAAACCCACTGTCTCAAAATGGACAAGAACGGTTAAGAATTATGCGTGAAACCAATGATGGATTCATCATTGCTGAAAAAGATTTAGAAATTAGAGGTCCTGGAGAATTACTGGGAACAAAACAGACTGGAGATATGGGATTTAGGGTTGCCAAACTTGAACGAGATGACCATTTGCTCAATCAAGCGCATTATGTGGCCGCTCAAGTACTTAAAGATTTTCCAGAAAGCGCAGAAGCATTACTCAAACGTTGGCTCCCTGAAGCACCGCGATATGCTTATGTTTAACATAACGAAAATAGAATGATTTAGGCTTTCGACTACACTAGGATTTTGCAATACAATTTTCACAATCGTGATGATTTATCGTCTTCATGGATGTCGTCGAATGAAAAGTTTTCATTTGAAATTCCTGATATGAATGGATCATCGCTGAAGCTTGATCAAATAAAGATTAGAAAATATGCTCCAATTTATCCATCAACTGCTCCATAAAGGTGTTCAATATATTTCTCCATGCTTACTGTGCGGCATTGACCAACAACAAGCTCACTCCTTATGTCAGGACTGTTGGAATCAACTCCCTTGGTACAAACAATCCATAGAGCGACATGAACAACAAATACTTTGCGCACATCACTATGATTTCCCAATTGATCGCATCATTCAAACTTATAAATATGAGCAACAATTACAATATCAAAACGTGCTTGCACATAGTTTATTGAACTTAAGATTTTCCAGAGTTCAAGCGATTGTTCCCATGCCCATTTCAACCGAGCGCCTTAAAGAACGGGGTTACAACCAAATGTTGATTGTGGCTAAAATTATGGCAAAACAATTAAAAATTCCTGTTTGGCAACCCGTGGTTCGACAAGCTCAACATTCACAAAAAGGCTTAAGTCGAGTTGAACGACTGGAAAATATTGAGCATCAATTTCGAACCATTCAATCCGAAAAGAGAAAATATAAAAAAGTATTGATTGTGGATGATGTGGTCACAACGGGAAGTTCAATTCATGCCCTCACCCAAGCTTTACAACGTTTGGGCTGTCAGCAGATTTCTAGTCTTTGTATTGCAGCAGCACATCCATCTATGAAATGATCATTGCAATAATTTAAAGAATAATGCTTGTTAAATTCATTTGACTTAGCTTAAAAAATTTTCCTTACACCAAGGGATCACCACTTCTCTTGTTAAGGGTGCCAATAACGTCTGTTGATCGTCTAAATCAATCCACTTCATTTCAGCAATTTCTGCATCAATTTTGGGTGCATCAGGTAAATTAACTTGATAGACATAACTCACCAACTGATGCCCTGCCTCATTCGCAGCTGAAGTTTCAAATCGACCAATATAGTGTTTAATCTCAGCTTGAACACCTATTTCCTCTGCGATTTCACGTAACATGGTCTGTTCAGGTGCTTCATTTGGTTCCAACTTCCCACCAACTTGCATAAAAAACTGTGTATTCTTTTTTCGTACCAGTAATAATTGATTTTGATTATTTAAAATCACAGCGGCAGCTACAGTAATTACATTCATCATTCTAAGGAACATTAAAAAACACAATATATTGTGACATTAATAAAATTAAAAACAATATATTGTGTTTTAAAAATTAGCGAAACAATCTGAATAAAGCACTAATTAGTAAATTAAGTTTTAATCTAATTTTACCAATTCTTCGCGCTCTTTAACGCCCCACTTTGGTTCTGGTGCTTGATAGGCTTTAAACTGAGCCAAAATATCCTCAATTGATGCAGAATGAATCAATTGGTTTGTAAATCTCGCCTTAGAAAATCCTTTGTCTGTGGTCAACTGTATAAATTTCAACAAATCATCATAAAACCCTTCAACATTTAAAAATGCACATGGTTTTAAATGAATGCCGAGTTGCGCCCAAGTCCATTGTTCAAAAATTTCCTCAATCGTCCCAGCACCGCCTGGTAATGCAATAAAGCCATCAGACAATTCAGACATTTTTGTTTTACGTTCATGCATATTTTTCACAATATGAAGTTCAGTGAGCCCGGGATGTGCCAGCTCACGATCCACAAGACCTTGAGGAATCACACCAATTACCTGACCACCTGCCGCCAATGCGCTGTCAGCGACGATCCCCATTAAGCCTGAACGCCCACCACCATAAACTAATGTTTGACCATGCTTGGCGATAGTTTCACCAGTCAGTTGTGCAACATCAGCAAAAATCTGATCTGTACCTAAAGATGAACCACAAAAAATAGCAATAGAATTCATAAATTTAACCTAATTTTAATTTAGTCATGCTAAAAATATAGACGAACAATAAAGATTTTTTTTACAAAAGAGCGTTGTAAGCAGTGTTTTTCCTAAAATCCTTGTCTAAAATACACACATCAAATTGACACCACACTGCGCAAGGGAGAAAAGACACAATGCTTGAAGCCTTTTACGCCACTGAGCGCGGTAGCTTAGAAGATGCAACCATTAATGGTGGATTCGACCTACATCCTGAATTGGTTTGGGTTGATCTTATTGCACCTTCACAAGAAGAACAAGAATGGGTTTTAGATGCCTATGAGCAAAACTTACCAACCCTCAAATCTTTAGAAGACATTTCATCTTCTGCACGATTTTACCGTGATGATGATGGTATTCTACATATCAGTACGTATTTTTTAACAAAAAATAAAAATTACCAAGTTGAGGGTGATCCAGAAGACACCTCGAATATGCTGGCGAATGTACAAACCGTTGCTTTTATCTTGCATAAAGAGCGTTTATTTACTTTGCGCGGAGAGAAACTGGTTGCCTTTCGCGCCTTCCGTGCACGTGCTCGACGTAATGATTATGAAATCGACTATAAAGATCCAACTTGGATTCTTCTCGGTTTACTCGAAGCGAAACTTGATGAGCTTGCGGATATCTTGGAAGATATCCACAGAGATTTAGAACTATACTCTACTGAAGTCCTCAACGTACGTCATCGTGAGATGATTCTCGACCTTGATGACATGATTACACGTCTTGCACAAAAAGAGGACATGCTTGGAAAGGCACAACTCTGTTTAATTGATTTACGCCGTGTTCTCACCTTCTTATCGCGTCCTCGTGCATTGGGTAGTCATATTTATGATGCTGATATCCGAGAGTTAAGCGAAGACGTACGTTCTCTTGTTGAACATGATGCCTTCCTGTTTCAAAAAGTCCGCTTCTTACTCGACACGACTTCTGGATTCATTAACACAGAACAGAACGATACGATTCGTCGATTCTCGATTTTACCCAGCATGCTTGCACCACCCATGTTGATCGCCAGCATCTATGGAATGAACACTGAAATTCTTCCTTTTGCGCATGGGCATTGGAGTTTCTACGTTGTTATTTCATTGTTGATCGCATTTTTTGTTGGTCCATTGGCTTACTTTAGATGGAAAAAATGGATCTAAAACTAGTGGGTTATATGACTTTTTCAGCATAAGCGATGAATTTTTTAATCAGTATTTTAGGACACAAAGTTCAATTCAATAAAAAAGCACCTGATGGTGCTTTTTTATTGAGAAGTGATTTAAATCAATTTCAAATCATCTTGCAAATGACAAGCCTGAATGATTTTCATCATTTTTTCTGGCACTGCTTTAAATTGTAACCCTTGTAAATCAGGGGTTTGACGCAGCCATTGTACAAAGACAGACAGTGCAAGCGTACTACCATGTTCAAGCTGAGACAGATTTACCGTCAATGGAAAGTTTTTCTCACTTTGAATAACTTTCAAGCCATTTAAATAATAACTTTCCGCATTTTCATAAGCAATTTTACCACTGACATATAATTCCTGATTCTTAAATTCAATCACTTGCTTACACCTATCTTAGCTCAATGAGATACGCTTATTTTTTTACAGCAGCATCTGCATCTGGTTTAAATGTCGCAATGGCTTTATCGATATTACCGCCATTACGTTGCACATTTGCCGCAAATTGATTACGGAATTGCAAACCTAGATCAATACCAGACACATTTAAATTACGCACTTTCCATTGGCTACCTGCATCAGATAATTGGAAAGAAACTGGAATTTTTTCACCGTTGTTATTGAAATCAATCGTCACAACAGGGAATTTGCTATTGGTCGCTTTATAAGGACGCATTGTATAGGTCTGGTTTGAATACTTCGCAAAAGCACTACCATAGTTTTCAATCAAGGTATTACGGAAGTTTTGTTCAAATTGAGCACGTTGCGCTGGCGTACTGTTATTGGCATAAGTCCCCATCACGATACGTGTAAAAGCTTGACCATCTACAAACGGATCAAGATTCTGACGGACAATCGCTTTCACCGCAGCTGGATTATTTTGTAATTTACCATGCTCTGCTTTTAGGCGTGAAATCAAACCATCAGCAACACGTTTAACAAAGGCAGGCGGTGCTTCCGCTGGCGCAGCTTGAACAGCTGTAGCGACCATCGTAGCCAAAACACTTGCAGTCAAAGTTTGTTTTAATAACATATTCATTTCAATAACTCCTCTAATGCTTATTCAACGAATGAAGTTTGAGCATCAGTTGTTTCAGTGGATGCAGATGTGTCTTTAGCATCTGATGCGCCAGTCGATGTCTTTCCAGCACCACCCGTAATAAATTTGGTAATCAAATCTTCTAGATCCATCGTACCTTGTGTATTGGCAATACTTTCACCGCGTTTAATATAGTTTATGCCGCCACCAGGAACGATTTTCAAATATTTTTCGCCTAAAAGACCATTGGTTGCGACCATTATGTAAGCATCTTCATCAATATTTGTGATGGATTTCATGTTACTTAAAAGTTGCGTTTCCATTTCTTTTTGTTTCTCAGGCGTAGCTGCCTGATAATCTGCACTGTAATGCAAATCACCTAAAGCATTTTCTTTGACTTTTTTCAGCTGCTCAGCATTAAACGTCGTCAATGAACCATCTAAATCAAATTTAACTGTCGCTTGACGGGTCACTGGATCAAGTGTAATTGCATCAACTTGACCAATTTTAACACCACTCATTGTAACTTTTGCACGTGGTTTTAAACCATTCACATTGTCAAATGTTGCAGTCATTTCATAACTGTCTTTTAAGTTTGTGCCGACCAAGCCACTCACTTTCATTGCTAAAAAGAATAGAGCGATACCAAAGATGATGACAAAAACACCTACGGTCAACTCACTAGTACGTGATTTCATTAAACACCTCCGAACATGACCGCAGTCAACACGAAATCAAAACCTAAAACACATAGTGATGAATACACAACAGTACGTGTTGTAGATGTTGCGATTCCCTCAGATGTTGGTTCACAGGCATAGCCTTGATACACCGCAATCCAAGTACAAATTAAAGCAAAGACTAAACTTTTGATGATGGTGCCGTTAAAGACATCTTTCATAAACTGGGTGCTGCTTAAAATGCCACTCCAATACGAACCTTCGTCTGCACCTAGAAAATCCACACCAACCATTTTCCCGCCCATAATGCCGATTGCGGCGAAAATGACAGAAAGCATTGGTAAACTCACAATACCTGCCCATAAACGTGGTGAAATTACACGTTTCAAAGGATCAACACCGATCATTTCCATACTGGATAATTGTTCTGTAGCTTTCATCAAGCCTATTTCAGCAGTCAAAGCAGAACCTGCACGACCTGCAAAAAGTAAGGCAGCGACCACGGGTGCAAGCTCACGCAACAACGTCAAAGCTACAGCAGCGCCTAACATCGCCTCACTACCAAAAGTCACCAAAATGTTATACATCTGTAGACCTAGAACTGCACCGATAAATAAACCAGATACAGCAATAATCAACAAAGATAAAACACCGACACGATACATTTGATAAATGAACAGCTTTACGCCCAGTATTGTGGGAAGCGAAAATAAGATTCGCAACAACATCAGCATTGCTACACCAATGCCTTGAACACGTTCTAGAACGCGTCTACCTAATAAGGCAATAGCATTCATGAACTCACCTCATTGCTTAAATAAGCTTGATGGCTAAATTGATAATCCACAGGTCCTTCAACAGATCCTGTTAAAAATTGCTGCACAAATGGAGAAGCATGTTGTTTTAATTGCTCAGGCGTGCCTTCACCTTGTACTTTGCCTTCTGCCACCACATAAATATAGTCAGCGATAGACAATGTTTCATCCACATCATGTGAAACAATAATCGTGGTGAGATCTAGTGCTTCTCGTAATGAACGAATTAAACGCGTTAAAACGCCCATCACAATCGGATCTTGTCCGGCAAAAGGTTCATCATACATGATCAAATCTGGATCAAGCGCAATGGCGCGTGCCAGAGCAACACGTCGATTCATCCCACCTGAAAGCTCAGCAGGCATAAGTTTTTCAGCACCACGCAAACCGACTGACTCTAGTTTAAGCGCGACTAATTCTGCAATTAAATTTTCGGGTAAATGTGTATGTGCGCGAATTGGAAATGCGACATTTTCATAGACCGTCATATCTGTAAATAATGCACCACTTTGGAAAAGCATCCCCATACGTGCGCGAGCAGAAAAAAGCTCACTACGTGACATTGACGCAATGTTTTTTCCATCAAGTAATACTTGCCCCTCATCAGGGCTTAGCTGACCACCAATCAAACGCAATAAGGTCGTCTTACCCGTACCTGATGGACCCATGATTGCAGTAATTTGCCCACGACGAATTTTTAAATCCACGTTGTCGTAAATTACACGCTCACCACGGTTAAAACTTAAATTTTTGACTTCAATTAAAGCTTCAGCTTCGGAATGGCTTTGCTTATTCATAGCTGAACATTTTCCTGCATTTACCAGCTCACATACTATACTCTGAAATATCTGTATTTTTTGTAATTAAAAGATAAAACTACGGCTTTAAACTCATATGTATTGTTTAAATAATATCATTTAAATCAAATGCATTGTTTTTTTACTTTTAAATTGCAGTGTTTTAATTGTACAACGCCAGCTTATTTGAAAATGAAGCTATAAAAGAAATAGCCTACATTAGAAATCAATAAAGCTGAAAACATGTATAACATAATTGCCTCAAAAAAACTCATCGCCTTCATTTCAGACTCAATATCTCACAGAATAGAACAACCTAACTGTTTTATTAAATAAATTGAACTGAATCACACTTTATTTTACCAAATACTTTTCAACTTGCAATAAAAAACCAGCCGAATGGCTGGTTTTTTATTGCAAAGGCTTAATTAGTCATTGAATTTACGACGTGGACGGTCTGAGTTAAATTCACGCTTTGGACGATCTTCACCGCCAAAAGAACGTTTAGGACGGTCTGAATTAAACTCACGTTTTGGACGATCCTCACCACCAAAAGAACGTTTAGGACGGTCTTCAAAACCACCTTCACGGCGTGGACGATCTGAATTAAATTCACGACGTGGACGATCTTCACCAAAAGAACGTTTAGGACGGTCACCGAAGCTACCTTCACGACGTGGTTTATAATCTACGCTGTTGCCACGGTTGTCATCATTGAAACGCGGTTTATCATTAAAACCACCTTCACGACGTGGACGATCTCCGAAGCCACCTTCACGGCGTGGACGATCTGAATTAAATTCGCGACGTGGACGATCTTCACCACCGAAAGAACGCTTAGGACGGTCTTCAAAACCACCTTCACGACGTGGGCGATCCGAATTAAATTCGCGACGTGGACGGTCTTCACCACCGAAAGAACGCTTAGGACGATCTTCGCCATAAGATGGACGATCACCACGAGGTTTGTCATCGAAGCTACGACGTGGACGATCATCACCGCCTTCACGACGTTTGAAGTTTGATTCACCTTCAAAACGACGTCCGCCACCGAAACCACCACGACCGCCATCACGACGACCACCGCCGTTACGACCACGACCACCATCACGACCACCACGTGCAGGAGGTGGAGATGGCTCTAAACCTTCAATTTCAGAAACACTTAAACGCGCTTCCAAATAATCTTCTAAAGCACGAATTTTTCCGCGCTCACGGTAAGTCGCTAAAGTGATTGCTTTACCAGTACGACCTGCACGACCTGTACGACCGATACGGTGTACATAATCTTCGTTCTTCATTGGAAGACCAAAGTTAATTACGTGTGAGATTGTTGGTACGTCAAGACCACGTGCTGCTACATCTGTAGCAACAAGGATTTTTGCACGACCTTCACGGATACTGCGTAAACGACGGTTACGTACAGTTTGTGGCATAGCACCATGAAGCGCAACAACAGAAAGACCCGCTTCTGCAAGCTCTTCAGCCAACATATCTGTATCTTCTTGAGTTGATGCGAATACAACTGCTTGATCGACGTCTTCTTCATTTAACCAATGGGTAAGCAATTTTTTCTTATGCTCAAAACCATCAGTCCAATGTAAGGTTTGGGTAATGTCGGTATTGGTAGAATGACCTGTTTCAATTGCAATACGTTCTGGATCATTCATCATGCGTTCAGCAAGGTTAATGATACGTGGTGCAAATGTTGCAGAGAACATTAATGTTTGTTTGCGATTTAAAGCCAAATCACTAATTGCTTCTAGGTCTTCAGAGAAACCTAAATCAAGCATACGGTCAGCTTCATCTACAATCAAAGCATCAACTGAATCAAGTTTGATTTGACGACGGTTCACAAGGTCAAGTAAACGACCTGGAGTTGCAACAACAACTTGTGCACCTTTTAATTGTTGGATTTGCTTACCAAAAGGCATACCACCCATAATCGCAGCAACACGTACACCTTTCATATGACGTACAAATGCAATCGCATCTTGACATACTTGTTGTGCAAGTTCGCGAGTAGGTGAAATCACCAAAATATTCGGTTGAGTGACTGCTTTCATACGTTCTTTAAACGGTACAAATGTATCTTGACCAGCTAAAGCATTTAACGTTGGGAGTAAGAATGCAGCAGTTTTACCAGAACCAGTTTGGCTTGATACTAAAAGGTCTTTGCCTTCTAAAGCCGCTGGGATAGATAATTCTTGAACAGGAGTCGGTGTAGTAAAACCAAGACTCTCGAGTGCTTTCTGTAGCGACTCGTCTAATGAAAATTCAGCAAAAGTTTTGCTCATAGAGATATTCACCCTAATGTGGGTGCTCCATTAATATATGGTCTGATGGACATCGGCAAAAAGCGGCACAGCAATAATCGCTGAAAATATAGAATCAGCGGCGATCCGAGAACGACGATGCGTATAACGCACATTTGATAACAGCCGCAACCTGAAGGAATCGCTTAAGCGATTGGGTGGGGCGCGAAATATTGTCCTCTCTTTGGACCGGACGCGCATACACAATATAGAAGAGAATGTTCAGGTAATGAACGAAATTTAGTGCGTGCGCGGAGTATAGCAGAATTTATAATAATGTCACGAAGTTTTATTGTTTTTTCCTGTATCATTCACTTATTGTTGCCTTATTAGAATGAAATCAAAAAAACTATTTTACTTGCATTGTTCTAAATGAGCATTTTTTATTAAGTTAACATCATAAAAAAGCCTTCATTCACATGAAGGCTTTTTAAAACTCAATCTACACAAATAATTAAAAATTATTTCGCAGCTTCGCCCCATGCTGGAACAACTTGTTGCATCAATGGTTTTAACAACTTCATAGAACAAGCGATAACTTGACCATTTTCCATTGATTCTGAACCACCACGAGCATCAACAACTGTACCGCCCGCTTCTTTCACAATCAATTCACCTGCCGCAATATCCCAAGGCTTTAAACCAAGTTCAAAATAAGCATCTAAACGACCAGCAGCAACATAAGCCAAGTCTAATGCAGCAGAACCTGCACGACGATATTGTGCGCCAGCTTCAGTCACATTTAACAAAGATTCAAAGTGATTTTTTGCATAAGAAACAATTTCACCGTTACGTTTTGCACGATAAGCATGTCCTACACCAACAAAAGTATTTTCAAGGCTGTCTTTAACATTTACGCGAATACGGCGTTGATTCAACATAGCACCGCGACCACGGCTTGCTGAGAATAACTCATCTTTTACAGGGTCATAAATAACACCGTGTT
Organism: Acinetobacter sp. Tol 5; assembly: GCF_019702905.1. Classification (NCBI taxonomy): domain Bacteria; kingdom Pseudomonadati; phylum Pseudomonadota; class Gammaproteobacteria; order Moraxellales; family Moraxellaceae; genus Acinetobacter; species Acinetobacter sp. Tol 5. Next base: position 4,146,953 of record NZ_AP024708.1, read on the forward strand.
GAGTTACACCTTTATGTTGAACTGCAATAGATACACAGAAATGTGGAAAACCATTGATAAAGTTTAAAGTGCCATCAAGTGGATCGATCACCCAACACCAATCGGCATCGTGACCTTTACCTTCTTGTAGACCAAATTCTTCACCAAGGAAGCTGTGATTTTTATAACTTTTACGAAGTGTATCAATGGTAAGTTGCTCAATGTAACGGTCTACACGAGTCACTGGACCATCAATCCCTTTTTCTTCGACTTGTAGATCGAGTTTATGACGATTTTGATGCGCTTTTAAAAGCTCTTGACCAACTAATTGAGCCGCACGCGCAGCCATCACCACCATAGGTTCCATTGAACACCCACTACAAATTTGAAGATACTGATAAAGAATAATGCATAAAAGCGCAGGCATTTTAACAAATATCTGCGCTTTTTGGGAAATTTTGTTTCTAAAATTTTACATATTGAGTTTTTACAGTCATTTAAACATGTTGAACAAGTTTCAACCATGTCTGCTGAATTGAGTTTTTGATGCCATCCGCATCTAGACCACAGTCTTGAAGCATTTCAGTATGAGTTGCTTGAGCCAGAAACTCATCAGGTAAACCTAAGTTTAAAATCGGTTTTATGATTTGAGCATGTGCTAAAAATTCATTCACCGCACTTCCTGCACCTGCCATGACAGCGTGTTCTTCCACGGTAACAAATAAACTGGTTTTATCCACCAAATCACGAATGATCTGCTCATCTAGTGGTTTAACAAAACGCATATTCACCACACGAACGGCAATATCCAGTTGTTGAGCAAGCTGTTTAGCTGCCTCCAAGGCAGGCTGGACACGACTACCAAATGCTAAAATACTCATACCTTCATCATGTTCAGTATTGAGTTCTAATAATAATTCGGCTTGACCAATTTCAAGCTCAGTCAGTTGTTGCTGAATTTCAACCCCTAAACCATTTCCTCGTGGATAACGCACAGCCGTAGGGCCTGGATATAAATAGGCAGTGTGCAACATCTGACGACATTCGTTTTCGTCTTTTGGCGCCATGATCACCATATTCGGTACTGTACGCATATAAGCATAATCATAAGCGCCAGCATGAGTCGGTCCATCTTCTCCAACCAATCCCGCACGATCAATACCAAAGGTTACATCGAGATTTTGCAAAGCAACATCATGTATCAATTGATCATAACCACGTTGCAAGAAGGTCGAATAAATTGCAACAACAGGTTTTAAGCCTTCACAAGCCATACCTGCTGCTAAAGTGACTGCATGTTGCTCTGCAATCGCGACATCAAAGTAGCGTTCTGGGAATTGTTTGGCAAACTGCACCATCCCGGAACCTTCACACATCGCTGGTGTGATCGCTAACAATCGTTGATCTTGTTTGGCTTCATCACATAACCATTGCCCAAATACATCTGAATATTTCGGCGCTGAATTTTTAGCAGGCGAAGCATGCGTTTTACCGATCGCATGATATTTGATTTGATCAGCTTCGGCAGGTGCAAAACCTTTACCTTTTACCGTATATACATGGATTAAACGTGGACCTTTACGTTTTTTCAATGCATTGAATACTTGTACCAACTGCTCAACATCGTGACCATCAAATGGACCAAAATAATCAAAGCCAATTGCTTTAAATAAATTATCGGCTGCATCTGTTGCTGACTGGTGTAAACGAGAATTGTAGTCCCACTCTGGACAGTCTTGAACAAAAGCTTGCCCCTCTTCATCAATATTGATGAATTGCCCTTGTTCCCAAATTGCAGCCAAATGCTTTGCAAAACCGCCTGTGCTACACGAAATAGACATATCATTGTCATTCAGTACCACAATCAAATCAGCATTGTGTGCAACAGCATCATTCATGGCTTCAAAAGCCATACCTGCCGTCATCGCACCATCCCCCACAATCGCCACGACTTCACAAGGATCTTTTTGATAACGACGTGCTAACGCCATACCTAAGCCCGCTGAAATCGCGGTTGAAGAGTGACCAACACCAAAAGTGTCAAACTCGGATTCTTCTCGTGCAGGGAAAGCAGCCAAACCATTTTTGGAACGAATCGTGGTTAATTGTTCACGACGACCAGTCAATGCCTTGTGTGGGTAAGCTTGATGCCCCACATCCCAAACTAGACGATCTTTAGGTGTTTCAAAGCAATAATGTAAAGCGACAGTGAGTTCAATAACGCCGAGGTTTGCCCCAAAATGCCCGCCACTTTGTCCAGCAGCATACAAAATGAATTGACGCAATTCGTCTGCGACCTGCACCAATTGGCTTTGCTCAAGCTGACGTAATTGTTGAGGATGGTCTACTTCATCCAACAATGGCGTAACAGGACGTTGATTAGGTATTTCGGTATACAACATATGTGGCAAAGCCTTCTAAAGCCTGGCAAATCTAAGCTAGGTACACGGGTTAGCATGATTGTGAAAACAAATCATATCACATTCGATCAGCCACATTTATAATGATGCGTCATTGGAGACTTCCAAGTCAGCAAGTGTGCTCTTGGTGTCAATTATCATGAATAATCTATCTATATATCAACTATTATCGTGCGCTTTATACAAAAAAGAATTTTTTATCGCAAAGTTATCTATAAAAACATGCTTTTCAATTCTACCAATGTCCAAGCATTACGCTATACTTTAGCTAATTTCTAAACAAATAGATGGAAGATTCTGTGTCAATAGAGTTTGTTGCCACTTCAAAATTACCCACCGCTTATGGTGATTTTAAAATTTCTGTATTTCAAGATCCGTTGACAGGTGAAGAGCATGTTGCTCTTTCTAAGGGTTTAGAAATCGCTCCCAAAAATCCTGTTTTAGTTCGCATTCATTCCGAATGCTTAACTGGTGATGCATTTGGCTCATTGAAATGTGACTGTGGTCCACAGTTACATAACACCATGAAAATGATGAATGAGGCAGGTCAAGGTGTAATTTTATATTTACGCCAAGAAGGTCGCGGAATTGGTTTAACCAATAAGATTCGTGCATATGCTTTACAAGACCAAGGTCATGATACTGTAGATGCCAATTTATTGTTAAACCTCCCTGCTGATGCTCGCCAATATGACATGTGTAGCATCATGTTGGATCATTTACAGGTTAAACAAGTCAAGTTAATCACCAATAATCCGTTAAAACTAAAAGCGCTAACAGATTTGGGTATAGACGTTGTTGATCGTGTTCCTTTAACTGTTGGCTTAAATAAATTCAATGAAGATTATTTAAAAACCAAACACGATCGTATGTCTCATATGTATGAGAAAGATGATTTTTAATCACTGATTCGTTGCAAGTATGTTTTTGAGAAATTGCTAAACGCAGTGATAAAAACAATCGTCTGCTTGATAGTCGGAGGTATGCACTATACCTCCTCTAACGTTTAAAGCCGTTTTAACTCAGGATGTTTTAGCTCAGAATAGCGCCTTCATAAAGATTGAGAATGATTAAAAACAACGGCATGAAGTTTTCATCAAATTGTCATTGAGAAAATCTGTGTTTCAGGCTTTCTTCGTTTTAAATGCAAATCAAAAGCCATACAAATATTACGAACAAAAGGCTTGCCTTGTTCAGTAATCACAATTCGATCTGTTTCAATTGTCAACAAACCATCCTGTTGCATCTCGATAAGTTGCTCGATAACCTGAGCTCGTTCTGTGAAATCCATAGACGGCTCAGCCCATGATGTTTGGAAAGTACACATTAAATTTAAAATATGCTGACGAATTTTCAAGTCTTCAGCACTCAGTACATGACCTTTCACGACAGGAATTTCATCACGGTCTAGACACGCATAGTATGCTTCCAGGTCTTTTTCATTCTGAGCAAAGCTATACCAGCTATCACTGATCGAAGATATCCCAAGACCAATCATGAGTTGTGTTTTTGACGATGTATAGCCCATAAAGTTGCGATGCAGTGTACCCGCCTGAAAAGATTGATACATACCATCTTGTGCTAAGGCAAAATGATCCATGCCAATTTCATGATAACCATGCGCTAAGAGTTGCTTTTTACCCGCTTCATACAAGGTTCGCTTCACATCATCTTTTGGAACATCTTGATCTTTAAAACCACGCTGTCCATTTCCCTTAATCCATGGAACATGCGCATAACTATAAAAAGCCAAACGATCAGGCATAAGACTGTTGGTTAAATCAATTGTTTTCAAAACATCATTTAGATTTTGAAAAGGCAAACCAAAAACCAGATCATGTGAAATTGAGCTATAACCGATCTCTCGCGCCCACTGTGTGACATTGGCAACCTGCTCAAAAGGTTGAATACGATGAATGGCTTTTTGAACAGTATCGTTATAGTCTTGCACACCATAGCTTACGCGGCGGAATCCGAGATCATACAATGCTTGCAAATGCGCACGTGTTGTATTATTTGGATGTCCCTCAAAACTAAATTCATAGTCTTTCGCAATATCAGCTTTGGCTAAGACACCTTGAATAAGCTGTTGTAAATGCTCTATTGAAAAAAAAGTCGGTGTACCACCACCCAAATGAATTTCTTTAATGATGGGTTTTTCTTGAAGTAATTGACAATACAAATCCCACTCTTTTAAAACGGCTTGGATATAAGGTTGCTCCATTTCATGCCGTTTGGTCACTTTCTTATGACATCCACAGAAAGTACATAAACTCTCACAAAACGGTAAATGGATATATAAGCTAATGCCCTCACTTTGATTAGACTCGTCAAAAGAACGCTTTAGGGTCTGTTTCCATTGTTGCAATGAAAAAGAACTTTCATCCCAATACGGAACTGTTGGATAACTGGTATAACGTGGACCAGCCACATTATATTTCTGAATTAAAGAACAACTCATATTTACTGCTCAGTACCATATTAAGATTTACAAACCGATAAATGCACACGAGTGCCTCTATCCTCAATCCATTGTGCTGAGCTTAAACATAGATTTCAACCTAGCGAATTGCTCGGGATTTTTTGTAAAAGACTTGAAACAGTCAATAATATTCTTATGCATTGAATCCAGTAGCAAAAGTATTCAAAAAAACATCTTCTTTTTTCAATGGTTTTCTTTTTTAATGGTTTTATGCTTTGATGTATAAAATCATTTTGTGCGCCTTTGAGGATCGTCATGCAAAACCCAACCTCTGAAGATATTCAACGTGTTCGTACGTTTCTTGTCGATTTACAAGCGCGAATTTGTTCAGCTTTGGAACAACAAGAACAATTAGGTCAAGGGACTGCAAAATTTGAAGTAGATGACTGGCAACGACCTGAGGGTGGCGGTGGTCGTTCCCGCGTTTTACAAAACGGCACAGTGATTGAAAAAGGTGGTGTGATGTTCTCGCACATCAATATTTCAAAACTACCTGCTTCTGCGACGGAGCGACATCCCGCTATAGCAGGAGCCAAAGCTCAAGCATTAGGCGTATCATTGGTGATTCATCCAAAAAATCCAAATGTGCCGACCTCTCATGCCAATGTTCGCTTATTCGTCGCTGAACCCGAAGGTCAAGAGCCAATTTGGTGGTTTGGGGGTGGTTTCGATCTGACACCATTTTATCCCAATCAAGAAGACGTATTGAGTTGGCATCAAAGTGCATTTGATTTATGCAAACCCTTTGGAGAAGAAGTCTATGCAGAACATAAACAATGGTGTGATGATTATTTCTATTTAAAACATCGAGATGAACAACGTGGTGTTGGTGGCTTGTTTTTTGATGATTTAAATCAGTGGGATTTTGAAAAATGCTTTGAATATATGCAAGCTGTGGGTAACGGTTATTTAAAAGCCATCTTGCCTATTTTTCAACGCAATCAAGATAAACCCTATACCGAAGCCCAACGAGATTTCCAGTTGTATCGTCGTGGTCGTTATGTTGAGTACAACCTCGTCTATGACCGAGGCACTTTATTTGGTTTACAAACGGGGGGGCGCATTGAATCTATTTTGGTCAGTATGCCACCGCTTGCAGCATGGTGTTATCGTCCTGAATGGGACGAACAGAGCCCAGAAAAACAATTAACCGAATATTATTTAAAACCTCATGATTGGTTATCTATACTCAAATGACCTAAAATAATAAAAAAAAAGCTACCCAGTCACATGAGGTAGCTTTTTTATGTTTCATCAAAATAAGTTTTGAAAGATTTACTCACAATTAAGATGAGAATTATTCACAATAACGCAGCTTTTTAATTTAAATTAACCTTAAACTCGGCTACTATAGCAGACTTAAAATTTCCTTAATTTTTTCGATAAATTTATATTGAATATCAGAAGATTATAGCAGTTAACGCGAGAGGTTGATATGAGGAATTTATTAGAAAATCATAAACTTACACTTTCAGTAGGCATTCTGTTTTTACTGGTGTGTTCTGTTTCAACCACAATCATCTCTACCAATGATTTATCGGATAGCATTTCAATTACTTCCAGTGTTGTTTTATCGATTGGTTTTGTTGTCGTTTTTGCGATGATTTTTCTCGATTTTCTAGAATCTGTATGTAATCCATAATTCAAAAATAATTTCTCTTTTTTTTAAATCTTAACAATCAAAATATAACGATTTAATCCCAAAGTACGCCAAGATACTTTTTGTTGTCTTCAACGTTTTCCCGTATATTGTTGCCATGCCTTAAAAATCAATATTATCAATACTTGGACATTGGACATGAGCAAACAATTCGCAGTCATTGGCAATCCGATTGAACATTCTCGTTCTCCTGAGTTACATCATGCTTTTGCAAAGAAAACAGGTATTGATCTGAATTACAGCAGACGTCTAGCCCCACTAGATGGTTTTGAAAGCAGTGTGCATGAGTTTTTCTCTCAAAATGGCGTAGGAATCAATGTCACAGTTCCTTTTAAAGAACAAGCTTTTGCCATGTGTACGCAACTTACTGAACGCGCAAAAATTGCCAAAGCTGTAAACACGCTATGGATGGAAAATGGTGAGCTACACGGAGACAATACAGATGGTCAAGGTCTGGTCGATGCCATTAAAGCTTTGGATTGGGACTTAAAGGATGCAGACTTGCTGATTATTGGTGCAGGTGGTGCAACTCGGGGTGTCATCTATCCGTTGGTAAAAGCAGGGGTAAAAAAAATCGTGATCGCCAACCGTACACTTGCTCGTGCTGAACAATTGGTTGCAGACTTAGCAGACAGCGTGCCTGAAGCACAGCTGATGGCTTGTAGCTTAACAGCATTACAGGGACAATTTGATCTTGTTATCAATGCGACCTCAGCAAGCCTAAGTGGTGACGCCCTTATACTCCCTGAAACATTAACATTTAATCATGCATATGAAATGGCATATGGCAAAGCATCAAGTTTTATTGAACAAGCCAAAGCACGTCAAGTTCCAAGCTCGGAAGGTTTTGGTATGTTGGTTGGGCAAGCAATAGAGGCATTTTATATCTGGAATGGTGTCCGTCCAAATCTAAAAGATTTTCTCTGAATGTATACTGATGTATAAGCTGTGTAGAATGCTTATCTAGGACAGAATAAGCATCAAAAAAAGAACCTCTATTGAGGTTCTTTTTTATCAATCGCTACAAGACAATTACTTTAACTTGGCATCACTCAATGCCTGATAAGCTTGCTTGAATAAGTCATAATCAATAAATTCATTAGAATCAACATTCAATGTCGATACGACTTGATCATTAAACTTATTATTTTTAAATGCAACATAAGATTTTGCTAAAACTTTTGCTGTTTTTATAAACTCTCCACGCTGAGACTTTTCAATCTCATTTTCTGCTTCAAACTTCTGCATGTAATATTGTGCAAACACAGCTTCGGTTGTTTTATATTTTTTAACTAAACTCTGCACCTCTAAAGTACTTTGTTTAGCTTTCCAGATTTTAGCAACAATCTCATCTACATCATTTCCAAGTTCATCATCGTACTGATGATCATCTTCTAAATGATGCTTTTTCTGTAGGGCTTGAATTTGTTTCAAAGCCTGCCCTTTTGGATTGTAGATTGCTTCATCTGAGTAAGAATAAGCATAAATTGCTGCGATTTCTTGTAAATCTTGAGCAGAATATTGTTTGATCAATTCAGGCTTTTGTGCAGTCAATTTTGCGATAAACACTGCTTTATAGGTTTTTTCATAAGAGCCAGTTTGTGCAAATACTTGTTCTGCCAGTTGCTCTAAACGTTCATCTAAACTTAAGTATTTTTGCTCATCACTACGTTCTGAACCCGATATTCCACCCACCGCTTGTTCCATAATGCTGCCTTTAAAGATCTCTTTAAAAGGCTTCGCCTGTTTGAGAACATTTTGATCAATCTTGCTTGCATTGCCATAATTAAGGAATTGCATGTCCATTTTAATGTTTAACTTACGATTTAAGGTATCTAAATCTAAGCCCATATCATAATCTGCTTTAACTGCTCGTCCTTTATTGTCCAATGACAAATCAACGATCAGTGGATTACGTTTGTCTGGAGCTGGCAAACTGCTTTCAATCTCAGTGAGATGTTGATTCCACAATTGTTTAAATTGTTGCGCATCGACCAACTGATCTTTCGCATAGCCATTAAATGTGCTGACCAATGCAGTCTTATTTTTCTCTCTCAACGCAGTATCTGATGAGGATTCTTTTTGTTGCTCACCTTTTAAGACGTCTATTTCGTAATGATATTGACAATACTCCACATCACCAAAACGAGGATTTACTTTAGCTTTGGTCAAATCTTCACATTGTTGCTCAGTTAAGATTTTTGTCGTATTGCCGTCTGCTGCGGCTTCAACAGCCTCATCGTCAGAATCACGCTCTTGATCTTGATCAGCAGTCGCATCGTCTTCGTCATCTTCTACAGCAGCACGTGCTTGTGCTGCATCCCCTGCTTCAACTTCTTCCTCTAAATCTTCATGAGACTTACGATTGACGGCATTGTAAAGTTCATACATTGCGCTTGATGCATCATTGGCACTATCATCACTCGATGTGATGCCTGCTAGCGCTTCATCTGCAGCTTTCATCGCTTCCTGAGCAGCTTCATAAGCCGCATCACTTGCCTGACTGTCGCTACTCGGTCCTAGGATTTTTGCAATATTAGATTGATTCAATCCAAACACTGAATTCATCAAATATTGACGATTCACTGTAGAGTATAATTGCCCTTGTAAGAACATTTCTTCTACTGACGTATTTAAGCGAATTTTTTCAACGATTCCTGCTTGCTTGTCCGCAGAACTCACTGCAAGATTTTGAATTTGATGAGGCGCGGCAATTAAATATGAAGTTGCACCCGACTGTTTAAGCAACTCGATCAAGGCTTTGCCATTCACCTTGTTAATATCATCTTTATATTTTGAAAAATCATAATACGCATATTTGTCTTGATCTTGAGAATTTGCCAAATAAGGCATGATCGAAAAAATATGGGTATAGAATTTATAATTATTCATATCCAAAACTGTAGGAATACGCATTTCCACAGATAAATTTGGCTTTTTGTATTGTGTTTCTAAATTAAACGATGCCATTTTTTGGCGATAATTCACTGTTCCGTCGTATCGAATTTGCAAATCATTGACAATATTTTGAACAACATCTGCTCCCATGCCGACAAAACGACTGATATAGTTTGAATCCTGTTTCGCAATCGCTTGATAAAGTTCTTTTTTCTGTATATCTGTCAGTTTAATTTTTTGATCTTTTAAATACTGATTGACCTTTTTTTCAATGGCAGGATCTAGTTGCTTTGAATCCGTAGACTTTAGATTTTGATCTTTCTGTGGGCGATCTAAATGAACTTGAAATTGCCCACGATAATCAAAATTAGGATATTCATACAGCGCATTAAACCCTTGAATTGCACGTTGAGGAGCGTCTTGATCTGCATTTAAAGCATTACTTTTAATCACATGTGTTGAACATGCCGACAAACTCAAACCTAAAAGACATAATGTTAATTTTTTTAAATGCATGAGAGATTGACTCACTTCAATATTATAAAGATACTAAAAATAGCAATGAAACTACAAAAACAAACTGTTCAATACTATCAAAAAACCAACAGATTCGCATGTACTTTTTCTACCAAATTCGCATTTCTGACAATTCTTTTAGAGAGTCTTATCAATGTATTTCTCATATGATTATGAATAATGAAACTATCGATTGAATATCCAAAACTATTTCTAAATTAGGATTAAATACATGCCAGCATATAAAGCGCCGCTCCGTGATATTCGTTTTTTAATCAACGAAGTTTTTGACTATTCTGGGCACTATAAAACATTATCAATTGGCGAAAATGCCGATGCTGATACGATTGATATGATTTTAGAAGGTGCAGCAGATTTTTGTGAAAATGTGCTTTCTCCTTTGAATCAGTCTGGCGATGAAGAAGGTTGCCATTTTAAAGAAGGTGAAGTCACTACACCAAAAGGATTTAAAGAAGCTTACGATCAATTCGTTCAAGGTGGTTGGCAAGGTTTGTCGTACCCAGAAGAGTTTGGTGGTCAGGGCTTACCAATGTCTTTAAATCTGATTAAATCAGAAATGATGGGAACTGCAAACTGGTCATTCACGATGTACCCAGGTTTAAGCATGGGCTGTATGAACACCATCATGCAATTTGGTACAGATGAGCAAAAAGCAACCTACATGCCACATCTTACTGCTGGTACTTGGTCAGGTACGATGTGTTTGACTGAACCACAATGTGGTACAGACTTAGGACAAGTTAAAACCAAAGCAGAGCCAAAAGAAGATGGAACTTATGCCATCACTGGTACAAAAATCTTTATCTCTGCGGGTGAACATGATCTGACTGAAAATATCATTCATATCGTACTTGCGCGCTTACCAGATGCACCTGCTGGCACAAAAGGGATTTCATTATTTATCGTACCAAAATTTATCCCAACGGTAGATGGCGGTATTGGTGAACGCAACCCAGTGACTTGTGGTTCAATCGAACACAAAATGGGGATTCGTGCGTCAGCAACTGCGGTATTGAACTTTGATGCTGCAACAGGTTACTTGATCGGTGAAGTAAACAGAGGCTTACATGCCATGTTTACCTTCATGAACACTGCACGTATTGGTACTGCAGTTCAAGGTCTTGCACATGCTGAGTTAGCATTCCAAGGTGCGCTGCCTTATGCAAAAGATCGTATGTCTATGCGTGCACTTTCAGGTAAAAAAGATCCAGAGAAAGTTGCCGATGCAATTATTCACCATGCTGATGTTCGTCGCATGTTATTGACCCAAAAGGCAATTGCTGAAGGTGGTCGTTCAATGATTTATCATGCTGCTCAATTGGCTGATAAGATGACTGATGCTTTGGCGCAAGGTGATCAAGCAAAATTTGATGAATATGACGATAAACTTGGTTTTTATACGCCAATTCTCAAGGGCTTCTTAACAGAAATGGGCTTAGAGGCTGCAAATCACGGGATGCAAGTCTTTGGTGGTCATGGTTATATTAAAGAACATGGCATGGAACAAATTGCACGTGATGCACGTATTTCAACCTTGTATGAAGGTACAACTGGCGTACAGGCACTTGATTTGATCGGGCGTAAAGTATTGCTTTCTTCTAAAGGTAAAGTGGTTCGTGAATACACCGCTGAAATCTTGAAGTTCTGTGGTCAACATGCACGTAACAAGTATATGCGTCGCTTTGCATGGGATTTAACTAAAATCTGTGCGCAATGGAATGCTTTAACTGTTCGTATCATGCTTGCAGCACGTAAAGACCGTGACATCGTTTCTTCTGCTTCTGTAGATTTCTTGATGTTCTCTGGTTATGCAATGATGGCTTATTACTGGGCACAACAAGCAGCCGTGGCTTCTGAAAAATTGGCGTCAGGAAATGGTGCTGAAGTTCCTGAGTTCTATAAAGCAAAAATCAAAGTTGCTGATTTCTACTTTGAGCAATTGTTACCGCGTGCACAAGGGCATGCTGAGTCGATGGTCAACCCATCTAAGACCATGATGTCACTTGAAGCTGAACATTTTAGTTTTGACTACTAATATGTAGGTTTTCGCTAAGAAAAATAGAAAGAGCGCTTCGGCGCTCTTTTGTATTTTTAAGGAAAGTTAATTGAAATTCTGCTGGAATATGCGATAACTCATCCTCTTTTCTACTCGTTTATAACAATAGAAAGCTGATTTTTCCGCATTTTTAGTCACCCACCATGCACTAAAACATACTAAATAACGTGAATTCGATGCAATCAAATCTTCAACTCATTGAAAAATAATAAATCTATGTGGGTTTTTGCTGGATTTTCATCCGATTTTGGATGAGGAGCGGAGCTCCGCAAGAGCTCGCCATACTTGTTTTGGCATGAGGAGCGAAGTTCCGTAAGCGCCACCATCAATATAGTTTCATTGCTCTGATCAATAAAATGAAGGCGATCAATAGATTGTTTGATGATCTAAAGCTTGCACTGCCACGCTTTAGTGCTAAAGTTTAAATTGTTTTGCGTAGGCGATGCCTCACTTTTCAGAGATGAAAAGTGACAAAAATCTTTCGTTGAGCGAGGGGTACATCCTTTACCCCCGCTCAACATGGCGACATCCATGTCGCCTCAAGATCGCAAGACCATCAATGATTCAAAAAGTACAAAATAAATGAATCATCCAAATCACTTGTATGAATAATCAGGCGGTTTGGCTGTATCATCTTTCATCAAGGATTTTTATCGAACTCAGGTTAAATAAATGCTAAGTTTTTAAAAATTTATGTGCATAAATCCAAAAAATCATCTCTTGTTTTGCCTTATTTTTGATTTTTTGACACAGGTTCAACGATGGTTTTAAGCAATTTAAAGCCGTTTTTTTCAAGCACATAAAAACGTGTAGTCACTTGTTCCACGTCATAGTTTTGATCCATATGCTGGTCTTTGGTCACCAATAAACGACTATTTGCACGAGTTTCAACCACATCTGGGCGCGTCTCACCACCAAAACCATCAGCTAACAGCTGCCCTGTACGTTTATTGACAAAAGAATACATTCTACAACTTGCACCACAACCCCACATGGTCTTGACATATTCCCCCGCAAAATCTGGTTTTTCCTTTAATGCTGCTCTCAGTCGAGTACGAAACATATTGGCACTTGGATCAGAAATATCCAGTTTGGCGGTCTTACCCGTATATACCGATTTCACAGGATAATCACGAAACTGGGGAACTGCACTTTTCGCGTGAGCAATTGAGATTGCTGTTAGGGCAAAAAACAGACTGATGAGATATTTATTCATTGTTATAACCTAAAGATTTAAAATATTTATTTTCAGTCACAGCATAACAAAACTGGATATCTCCTGCTGTTTATTTTGAGCAATATATTTATAAAAATGCCTCTAAAACAGAGTTTAAAAATATATGCCCTTGCGCCGTACAGGACAAGCGTGTTGCATCATTGACCATTAAATGACGCTGTTTTAATGGGCTGATTCGCTCATTTAAATCCTCAAGATTCAAACCTGTACGTTCAGTATAGAGTTCAGCAACGACACCATCATTTAAACGCAAAGCATTCATCATAAATTCAAACGGCATCTCAACATCTTCGATACGTTTAAACTGCAAATGTTCAGCAGGCACTTTGGCTAAATAGTCTTTAGGCAAACGGGTCTTTTGATAGCGGTAAACACCATCCGTTTGAGTAACTTTGCCATGTGCTCCTGCACCAATTGCCAGATAATCACCAAATTGCCAGTAATTCAAATTATGCGCTGATGGTTGCTCTTTACGCCAAGCAGATACCTCATAATTGATAAAACCACTGGCTTTTAGATATTGCTCACCTTGTTCCTGTATCGCCTCTAAAACATCATCGACTGGCAAAATCGGTTGTGTACGGAAAAAAACTGTATTGGGTTCAATGGTTAATTGATACCAGGAAATATGTGTCGCACCATTTTCAACAGCCAGTTTTAAGTCGTATAACGCCTGTTCCAAGGTCTGTTCTGGTAATCCATGCATCAAGTCAACATTCACTCGTTGAAAACCTGCTTCTCGAGCATTTCGAATCGCTGAAACAGCATCATCATTGGAATGAATACGCCCTAATTTCTTTAAATGTTCGGTATTAAAACTTTGCACGCCTATGGATAATCGATTAATACCTGCAGCTAAATAACTTGCAAAAGGATCATGTTCAACTGTTCCCGGATTGGCTTCTAAAGTAATTTCACAATCCTGCTCAAAAGGCAGTAAGGCTTTTAATTGAGAAAATAACCATTGATAACCTTGAGCTGAAATAAGTGACGGCGTTCCTCCACCAATAAACACACTATGAATTTCTCGCCCTTGGGCAAATTCAATTTGCGTTTTAAAGTCTTCAACCAATGCCTGTAGATATTCCTGTTCCAAATCTAAAGACAATTTTCCGTCGGGTACAGCATGCGAATTAAAATCACAATATGGACACTTACGCACACACCACGGCATATGGATATAAAGCGATAATGGAATATTTTGAGGGATTAAAGCAGTCAAAGAAAAGCTCAAAGCAACTAACAGAATAATTAATTTTAACATGACTTCTAGCTTCTGATTAGAACAACTCATCAAATTGCTTTAGACTGGATATGCGCAATAAAAAGTAGATGAACAAGAATGATGAAATTATCCAGTCAATTGTTATTTCTTTTACCACTCACCATGGGCATTGGTATTGCTATGGCGTTTCAAACAGCCATCAATACGCAACTGCGTGAATATCTTTACTCCCCTTTACAAGCCGCGCTTTTATCTTTTTTGGTGGGTACACTATTGCTCGTAGTTTTGGTAATCTTCCAGTCTGAACAAAAACCAACACTACACAGTTTCGCTGTGATTCCTTGGTATCTCTGGCTAGGGGGTTGTCTTGGGGTTTATGCCATTAGTATTAGTATTTATACTGCCCCTAAACTTGGTTTCTTAACCCTTTCAGGGTTGATTATCTTCGGGCAGATCGCCACATCAATGATCATTGATCACTTTGGTGTATTGGGTACAGATAAAGTGCCAGTCAACTGGCAACGTCTTATAGGTGGCGTGGTGATTTTTATAGGTGTGCTTCTCACTCTACAACGCTAACCAGTTTATTTTTTCTTAAGCACATTTAAAACGAGTATTATCTGTGTCTGTATCAGTAAAAGCCACGACTACCCGCTTTGAATTAAAGCAACTTTTTCATTTGATGCTGCCGATTTTGATCACTCAATTTGCTGCCGCAGGCTTTGGATTGATTGATACCATCATGGCTGGGCATATGTCTGCCGAAGATCTCGCCGCAATTGCTGTTGGGGTTGGATTATGGATTCCAGTGATGTTGCTGTTCAGCGGTATCATGATTGCCACAACACCTTTGGTTGCTGAAGCCAACGGCGCTCGTACGCCTGAAAAAATACCATCCATCGTACGTCAATCGTTATGGGTTGCTTTCTTACTTGGCTTGATTGGAATGATGGTTCTACAAATCATTCCATTATTATTGCCGCTTGTTGGTGTGCCTGAGTCCCTACTTCCGAAAGCCAGTTTGTTTTTACATGCGATTGCATTTGGTATGCCTGCATTTACCATGTATTCAACTTTACGAGGTTATTCTGAAGCCTTGGGCTATCCACGTCCTGTTACAGTGATCAGCCTCGTGGCACTGGTGGTGCAAATTCCACTCAACTTTATTTTTATGTATGGTATTGGACCGATTCCACATCTAGGTAGCGCGGGGTGCGGTTTCGCCACAGCATTATTGCAATGGCTCATGTTCATTACAATCAGTACTTATATTTTCAGAGCAAAGCGTTATCAGTCGACTCAACCCTTGAGTAAATTTGAGAAAATGGACAGTGCACTCATCAAGCGTATTCTTAAACTGGGTTTACCGATTGGCTTAGCGATTTTCTTTGAAGTGAGTATTTTTAGTACGGGTGCAATTGTGCTCAGTCCATTAGGGGAGATTACGGTTGCCGCACATCAAATTGCCTTATCCGTCACCTCTCAGCTGTTTATGATCCCAATGTCACTCGCTTTGGCGCTGACGATTCGTACAGGAACCTATTTTGGTGAAAAAAATTGGTTCGCCATGCGTAAAGTGCAAAAAGTTGGATTAATGACCAGTACCTTATTTGCCTGTACCACCATGTTATTACTGTTGCTATTACGTCCAGAAATCGTTTCTGTTTATACGCGTGATTATGATGTATCTCAAGCTGCCATTTATTTGATTCTATTTGCAATTGGCTATCAGCTCATGGATGCTTGGCAAGTGAGTGCTGCTGGTTGTTTACGTGGAATGCAGGATACCAAAGGACCCATGTGGATCACGATGCTGGCTTATTGGATCATCGCCTTTCCAATTGGAATCTATTTGGCACGTTATACTGATATGGGTGCGGCGGGTGTCTGGACAGGTTTAATTATTGGATTAACGGTTGCTTGCGTCTTATTGCTTATGCGCTTATATAACAATAACAAACGCTTAGCACAAAACTAATAATTAAAATTTTAAATAATGCTGTTTTATGAGCAGCATTATTTTTTCTAAATCAAGTCAACCAAACTGAGTTATATCACCTAAACAATACATCATCTGTCTAAATCCTCAGGTGACTTGACCAGATCATATAAAGTTCATGATGAACTTAAATTTTTCCATCTATTCAGATTGAAGTTGATAGGCATGTTGAAATTTCTCAGACATTTCCGATACATCTTCAACCTCTTTGATGATTGCTTGCCCAACAATCACATCCGTACCATTAAACGTCATGGTTGGCGCGCCGTATAACGCATAACCTTCGTTAAGCGCTTTGCTCACCCTTGCACAAAAGTGAACATCATCTTTGCCCGTTAAATAACGATAAACTTTCATCCAACTACAACTATATGAATATGTGAAAACATTTTAATCCAAAATACACAAAAACAGGCTTATACTGTCCAACGAGTTTAAATATCAAAAATAGCCAAGCAGAAACAAACGCTTAACAAATTAGAGTAGGCAGTTTAACAATAGTCGCCTATGATCAAAATAAATGAAACATCTAATCTAAACTGAAGGATGATTACGAATGTCGAAAAGTACCAGTACACCCGGTCGCCGCTTTATGAAACTTGCCAGTATGACTGCAAGTATTGCGACAAAAACGGTATCAAATTCAATTCGTAACTTCAATGCAGATGAAGAGCAGAAAAATGAAGCGCGCAGCAAGCTGTTTCAAGATATTGGCGTACAAATCGCAGACACCTTAGGTGAAATGAAAGGTGCTGTAATGAAAGTTGGGCAAATCGCCTCTCAGTACAAAGATATTTTTCCGCCAGAAGTTGCTCGTGCCATTGCCAAATTACAACGCCAAGCACCTGCAATGCCCTTTATTGAAATTAAGCAGCAAGTCGAACGAGAGCTTGGCAAACCCATTGATCAAGCCTTTTTATATTTTGATGAGCAACCTTTTGCCGCAGCCTCAATTGGTCAGGTACATAAAGCAACTTTGAAAAATGGCACGGAAGTGGTGGTTAAAGTTCAGTACCCAGGTGTGGATGAGGCTTGTGAAAGTGATTTAAAACAAGTTCGCCTAGCATTACGTCTTATGGGGGTACTTAAAGTTGATAAAAAGCTACAAGACCGTTTATTTAAAGAAATCCAAGACAGTTTGCATGAAGAGTTAAATTACGAAATTGAAGCGCAAAATCTGCAAGTTTTTCGAACTTTCCATCAGGCTTTGGATAGCAAAATTATTATTCCTAAAGTTTTTACTGAATACTCAAGTCGTCGAATCCTGACATTAAGCCTTGAAAAAGGTGAAAGTATTGAAACTGCAAGCACTTGGGACTTAGATATTCGCAATGAGATTGGTCGTCGTTTGATTCTAGCACTGGGTCAGCAGATCTTTTTCTTAAAGCGCTTCCATTGCGATCCACACCCAGGCAATTTTGCTTTCCGTGAAGATGGCAGTGTAATTATTTATGATTTTGGTGGAGTAAAAACCTTATCCAATGAAATCATTACCCATTTTAAGGCTTTAGTCAGAGCTGCGAGAAAACAAGATATTGCTAGCATTGAAGAGCATTTAACCGCATTGGATGCATTGGCTGAAAAAGGCGAGTTCCCTGAGGAGCTTTATCAAGTATGGCTCGAAGTTTTATTACGCCCACTGACGACACATTATGATTTTGCTGAAAACTCAGCCCATCACGATGGTATTAAATTGGTGAAAAAATCTCTGAAATATTGGGATGTGTTCAAACCATCTCCAGATACTTTAATGGTAAATCGTACCATTTCAGGGCAATACTGGAATCTGATTCAACTGAAAGTTCATGATAATTTGAATGACCTTTTCGAAGAACTGGTTCCACTGCAAGATTAAGAAAAGGTTGATAACTAAGGTCATTTTACAGTGAGTGAATCAGGGGATGTATCGTTAAAACTCGAATTGAGTAATCATTCTCTCTCACGATAGTGATTAATTTTATTTTAAGTTAAGCATCTTAAATTAAAACCATATTTGAAACCTAAGCACCCTCCTCCTGCTTAGGTTTCTTTTTTATTTTCAGCAATATGAAATCATTTTTATCTGACAGATTTTACTCAAATTTAAATAGGCTTTACAAATTTAATGTTATGTTATAATATTTCACTAAGTCAAAATAATGAGAGGATCAAATCATGCGTCCAGGTATCCATCCAGAGTATCGTGAAGTGTTGTTCCATGACACCAATGCAAATGCATTCTTCGTAATTGGTAGCACGATCAAGACTGCAAATACCAAAGAACATGAAGGTAAAATATATCCTTATGTAACATTAGATATATCGAGTGCTTCTCATCCTTTCTATACGGGTGAAATCCGTCAAGCAAGCAATGAAGGTCGTATTGCCAACTTTAATAAACGTTTTGCACGTTTTAAACGTTAAGTTTAAAACTGTTGTTCAAGCCTAAGTTACCCCTCTAAACTTAGGCTTTTTTTTATTCTTAGATTCTCTGATGAAGTGCAACAGAGATTTATATTATTTTGTTGATAAAATCATTTGCACAATATAAAAACCAATCGCTAAAAAGACGACACCGACAATAACACTGGAAACTGTATAGGCCAGCGCAATAGGAAAGTGTCCTTGGCGAATGAGTTGAAAGGTTTCTAAGCCAAAACTGGAAAAAGTCGTAAATCCACCGAGGATTCCCACCATGAAAAACAAGCGTGTTTCTTGTTGTAGAATTGGATAACGTAGGGTAAAAGCAAAGAAAATTCCTGCCAGAAAACACCCTAAAATATTAATTGACCATGTTGCCCAAGGAAAAAGGCTGAGAGGTTTAGAAATCAAAAAACCAGCCCCATAACGTAAGCTTGCACCAATTGCTCCACCACATGCGACCAATAGCCAATTCATGTTCTAACGTCCTTCAATCTTCTTTAAATCAATTCTTTTAACACTAACGACGCAATGCCACTTTGTTTGTGTATAACCCAATAGTTATCCACAATTTTACACAACAATAGTAAGCAATCTAATCGAGTGGTGTCTCATTCTTTACATAAAAGTTCAATGCAGGAACCACAAATGCAAAGACATCTTGTTCCCGAACTTCCCACTGTTGTAGTAATGGACAATCAATATTTAGCACCTGTGCTGCTTGAATTTGATTAAAATCAAAAGGCATTTCAATATCACCTTGTGACAAACGTTCAGGCTGATCAACCCATTCCACCCAAGCATGATCTTGATCCACAAGATAGGCAATAGCGTGTTTCCATGAAGGAAACAAAGGGTGCCAAGCTTGAGGGAGTTGCTGATCTGTTTTGACCTTAACTGCGCTGGAAAGTCGATAAAGTGCATCTAGCTCAATCTGTGTCTGAATAATATCATCTTGTCTTTCATGAACAAATTGCAAAGCATATTGTGCAGGCATCGCATCACTTGTTAAACGCCCACTAAGTACATACAGTTTCTGATCAATCATGACCTGTTCAAAAATCACCGTTTTGTCTTGTTGCTCAGGTGTAATATAAAAACGCCAATTGCTTTGTCGAGGTGATGGCATTAATAGACGTAAACGACCTAAAAAAGAAAAGCCAAAATGCTGGTGTTGGTAAGTCAAAATACTAAAAATCGTTTTACCTTGTTTTTCCCACAATTGAACATGACTCGGATAGCGTGAACGGACTTTTTCTATATCCACCAACCACGACAAATAAACAATATTTTTTACCTGACTTTGTAACTGCAAAAAGGGAATAAAACGCATCAAGATACGGCGTAAACGAAGTAAAAATGGGCATTGCACAAAAAATGCAATGAGTTTTAAAGTAACACCTGCAGTTTGTTTTTTAAGACGATGTCGGTTCATAAGGCACGATGACTGTTCCCTTCAAGCATTTGATTCTAACAAATAGCTTTAAAAAATAATTTATCTGGCAAAACACTTAAGAACATTACTGATTTATAAACGATAGGTGGTGGTGTTTCAAAAAGTATGCTGAAACAAAGCAGGTTGAATTTTGATAAAATAGAGAAATGCGAATAACTCTAGAAATCAAATGTCCAACCTGCCTCGGTGACAGTATAAAGAAAAATGGCATCAAAGTAGATGGGAAACAAAACTATCAGTGCAAAGACTGTAAACGTCAGTTTATTGGTGACCATGCTCTGAGCTATCTAGGATGTAATTCAGGCATTACTCGAAAAATATTACAGTTGATGGTCAGAGGTAGTGGTATACGAGATATCGCTGAAGTTGAGCGAATCAGTATCGGTAAAGTTTTACGTACTTTAACCGAATCGACCTACCAAATTCAGCCTAAACAAAGTCATTATGAGTCTCTTGAAGTTGATGAGTTTTGGACTTTTGTGGGAAATAAAAATAATAAACAATGGCTTATTTACGCCTACCATCGAGAAACAGGTGAGATTGTTGCTTATGTTTGGGGTAAAAGAGACTTAGCTACAGTTCAACGATTGAAGACAAAGCTTAAACAATTAGGTATTCACTACACCCGAATTGCAAGTGATCATTGGGACAGTTTCATAACTGCTTTTAAAAACTGCAAGCAAAGTATTGGTAAATTTTTTACTGTAGGTATTGAAGGTAATAATTGCAAAATAAGGCATCGAATTAGGCGTGGTTTTAGAAGGAGTTGTAATTTTTCAAAAAAGATTGAAAACCATTTTAAAGCTTTCGACTTAACCTTTTTTTACATCAATAATGGCTTCATTTAATGTCAGCATACTTTTTGAAACACCACCCGATAGGTTATGCTATGTGCACGACTGAATATGGAATTCTCAAATCATGGTTCAAGATTTATTGAAACAACTTCAAGCTGGCGAAGCAAAATTTGCCGATGTTATTCAACATATTGAAGCGCGTTATACACATACCCCAACCGCATTTCAAAATGGTCAACAACATAATGCAGCAACAGAAAACCAAGGCAGTGCTAAAGTTTTTTCTTTTGCTCAGCTAAATCACCTCGACCAACAGCAAACCTTGAACTTGTTCGCAGAACACTATGCTTCTGTTTTGGCGACTCCAGATGCGTCAGATCATCAAAATATTCGTCAATTTATGCAAAATGGTTGGGATGGCATTCAATTTGAGGGTGTAGCTTTAACTGCGAAATAAGATCTATCATCATTGTAAACATCAATGAATTGGCTCAAGCTACATATCGCAATTAAAACAATAAAGGGATCAAATTGATCCCTTTATTCTGCGCTTATGGTCGCTCATCATATTGTGGCAAACCATCACAAATATGATCCCACTCTGCTTTATAGGCTGCATAAATATGCATGGTGGGTTGATGTTCCAATGCCGTGTCGAGTGTTCCAATTCTTAAACGATAGGTCTCTGGAGCTTCAGCTTTGATGCTGATAATCGGCGAGCCACACTCTTGACAAAAACATCGCGTGGTAGTCTCGGTTGATGCAAACTGTTTTAGCAACGACTCACCCTTTACGATTTTAAAGTCTGCTTTTTGAATGGGTGCATTGGTCGCAAATGCCGTACCATTTGCTTTTCGGCAACGTTTACAATGACATTGGATGACTGGACCTATTTCACCATGAACCTCATAATGAATCCCTCCACACAAACAACTTCCTGTATATAATTTTTCAGCAGACATTTTTGAAAATCTCACCATGTGCAAAATGATTAGTTACTCCATCAAGTTAGCACAAAATATCTACTTTTAGCGGAAATAAATCCTTTTTTATAACAGGTCAGAAAGATATTGATGCACGCCTTCACCTGCCGCTCGACCAGTAGCAAAACAAGCCGTCAATAAATATCCACCTGTCGGTGCATCCCAATCCAGCATTTCACCACAACAAAACACAGAAAGATGAGATTTGAGTTGTAAATCCTGAGTCAATGCTTGTTCTTTGACACCACCTGCACAACTAATCGCCTCTTCGATAGGGCGGAATCCCTGTAATTCGATTTTGAGGTGTTTAATCTGTTGCGCCAACTGTTCTGGATCATTCCAAAGCGCTTTATCAACCAATTCACGTAGCAAACTTGATTTTGCTGTGTCTAAGCCTGCTTTACGCCAAATATTGGCAGTCGACTGCTTTTTAGATGGCTGTAATTTTTGTACCAATTGCTGAATAGATTGATCGGGTAACAAATCCAGATACATGACGAGTGGTTGACTTTGTTGAATCAGTTGACGCAATGAGCGTCCTTGCTTATAGATGAGCCCACTTTCCAAGCCATAATGGGTAATAACGATATCACCTTGAGTTTTAACCGAAGGCTCAACCCAAGCATCTACTCGCTTTAAAGGCTGACCAAAAACAGACTGCATATAGTCTGACCATGGATAAACTACGCCCGCATTACTGGGTTGAAAAGTTTCAATTTCAGATGAGGACAACCATTTTTGCCATGCGCCATCACTGCCTAAACGAGACCATGACACAGCACCACATGCCAAAATAATCGCATCAAATTTCTGCTCATTGATTTGATTACTTTTTAAATCAATCATCTTGAGTTGCTGATGTTTCAGGTCAGTAACTTGATGACGATAATGAAACTTAACCTGTTGCCCAACTAAATGCTTCAACCATGCTCTTAACAGTGGTGCAGCTTTCATTTCTACAGGAAAAATCCGCCCAGAACTGCCTACATAAGATTCAATGCCTAAACTTTGCATCCACTTTTGAATCCAAGCAGCATCCCACTTTTCAATCCAAGGTCTCAACCATTCCACTTGATCATAACGTTGAATAAATTGCTCAAACGTTTCAGCATGTGAGATATTCAGTCCCGTTTTTCCCGCCATCAAAAACTTACGTGCTGCCGATGGCTTTTGTTCAAAAACATGAATCTCATAATTTTTATATTGGCTTAAAACATCTGCCGCCATTAAACCTGCAGGACCTGCACCAACAATTGCAACTCTCTTAATCGACATGTGCTTGCTCGGATGATGTCTCGGCTGCCTGCCCATGACGAGGTTGCATATCATCAAAACGAGTTAAATAATGCTCAGGCTTACGAATAATCAATTGCTGACACAACTCACCACGTTCTAAGTATTTAATTTCAAAATGTGTTCGTGCTGAATCTGATGCAATAATTTGTTTCTCGTAAGGAAGTTTCCAAACGTCTTGTAACTGTTGCTCTGCTTCCGCGATATATTCGGGAATATTACTGGCCAATGTAATGCTGCCATTTGGCTGTAGCCTAGAAATCAAAAACTCAAAAAAAGGCATATTTAACCAGCGTTGTGCTGGATTATGCGGTTCAGGATTCGGATAGAGAATAAACAACTGTTGCACCTGTGCTGGGTACAATGCATGTACAACCCATGGCAATGCATCGGCATGAATTGGTGTTAAATTGGTTTGCCCTTCTAATTGATGCTGTTTTTGCATCGCCACAAATTTTTCACGTGTACGCTCGATTGCAATCAGGCTCAAGTCTGGATGTTGTCCTGAAAACAACAATGCATGTTTGCCTTTCCCCGCCCCAATTTCCACACAAATAGGAGTATTTTCAATACATTGAAAATCACGGGGAGCATGCATACGCTGTGCTTGAAATTGACGAATCGGCATAATCAGATCAAACTAAGAAAAATCGCTGCAAGTTTAACAATTCTTTGCAGGTTTTGCTTTTCTAAATGAGAGTTTCTGTATGGCTAAAACATTTCCTTGTCCACGATGTGGTGTACCTTCAACATGGGAAGCAAATGAATTTCGCCCATTTTGTTCTGACCGATGCAAATTGATTGACCTCGGTGCCTGGGCGAATGATGAATATAAACTTCCTACTCAAGATGCGCCTCAAATGGATCAAAAACGACATGAAGATGATTATGAGGATTAATCAATCATGTGACTGCCCAAATTCGTTTAAGTACCTTAAGCCAATTTTTAAAGCATATTTGTTCAATCAATTGATCTGAATAACTGCGTTGTCGCATTGCACTGATGAGTTTCGAAACTCCCATAATATCTTTGAGTTCATTACTAATCAGTGCACCATCAAAATCAGAACCAAAGCCTACATGTTCTTCACCTAAGTAGCGCATCATATATTCCAAATGATCTAAAATAATATTGATGGTCGTATCGGCATTGCGCTGTCCGTCTGGGCGTAAAAATGCCACATCAAAATTTACTCCAACCATACCTTGACTATCGCGTATCGCTTTTAATTGAGTATCCGTTAAATTTCGTGCTTGTGGACACAATCCATAAGCATTGGAGTGAGTTGCAACAATCGGTTGCGCTAAAATCTCTGCTGTATCCCAAAAAGCACGCTCATTCATATGTGAGACATCAACGAGCATCTTTTTATCCGCACAACGTGCAATTAAAGCTTTACCCTCAACTGTAAGACCGGGACCTGTATTTGGAGAATGAGGAAATTTAGCATTTAAACCATGTCCAAACTGACTTGGTCTATTCCATAGTGGTCCTATACTACGCAGCCCTGCATCATATAAGACATCCAATAGTTTAGGATCTTGTTGTAAAGCTTCTGCCCCCTCCATATGAAGGACAATACTCAACTTTTTTTCAGTGATACAAAATTCAATGTCTTCAACAGATGTACAGATTTGAATATTGTGCGAACGTCTAGTCAACTGTTGAGCTAAATCAAGCTGCTGCAAACAAATCTGTTCAATCTGTTGTTGGGTAAACTCATCAATGCTTTGATCGAATAGTTTATTCGGATGATGTTGCTTTACATAATCAAATGGCGGTAGAAAAATAGCAAAAAACCCACCTGCAAAACCTGCTTTCTGACAGCGTTTGAAATCAAGATGCCCAGGCAATCCTTGATGGATAAAAGCATCGACAGGATCATGATCATCAGATAACCACAGCCTTGTTAAAACATCATTATGACCATCGAAAATTGGAATAACATCGTGGCGCATACTGCACATCTCGCTAAAATTATCCATTTGAAATGTTTAGAACAGAAATGTGATTATTCATTCGTTTAGAATTTTTACTATTGCGAAAAATTAAATTACTGAGGGAAACATCTTGTTCAGTTTCTGCTCGTGCTTGTTCAATCAAATGATGATATGGCGATTTAGCACAGACTGGATCAGCATTAGATGCATTGCCCGTTAACATATAAGCTTGGCAGCGACAGCCACCAAAGTCACGGTCTTTATCAGGACATGTACGACAACCTTCAGGCATCCAAGCATCTCCACGATATTGGTTAAAAGCCTTAGATTCATACCAAATTTTTGCTAAAGATTGTTGACGGACATTCGGAAAAGTCATCGGTAATTGACGAGCCGCATGACATGGCAGTGCCACGCCATCAGGCGCTATCGTTAAGAATATTTTCCCCCAACTATTCATACATGCCTTTGGACGCTCTTCATAATAGTCAGGTACCACAAAAATAAGCTTACAAGGACGCTTTTGCAGACGTAATTTTTCTCGATAAGCATTGGTAATGCGCTCAGCACGTATTAACTGCGTTTGAGTAGGTAATAAATACTGACGATTTAAAAAAGCCCATCCATAAAACTGACAAATTGCTAACTCGACAGTGTCCGCATTCAATTCAAGACAAAGCTCAATGATCTGTTCAATCTGATCAATATTATGTCGATGAATGACAAAATTAAGCACCATTGGATATTCATATTTTTTAATAATACGGCACATATTGTATTTTTGTTCAAAGGCATATTTCGAACCCGCCAATGCATCATTTACCAACGGATCGCTTGCCTGAAAACTCACTTGTATATGATCAAGACCTGCTTGTTTTAAACAGCTTACTCTTTGTTCCGTCAACCCCATACCCGAAGTGATAAGATTGGTATAAAAACCTTGTTGATGTGCATGTGCAACTAACTGCTCTAAATCTCGACGAACCAAAGGCTCTCCACCAGAAAAGCCTAACTGCACAGCACCAAGCTGGCGAGCTTGATCAAAAACATCACACCACTGTTGGGTCGTTAACTCATTTTTATGTTGTGTATAGTCTAAAGGATTGGAACAATATGGACATTGTAATGGACAACGATAGGTTAACTCTGCAAGTAACCATAACGGTAGTCCAATATCGGTTGTCATTTAAAATCAATCCAATATTGTTGTTGAGCAACCAACATGTAATCAAAAACATCATTGTCTATTTCAGCAATATCTCCAAATTGTTGTTTTAAATAAGTAATAATATCTAAAATACTATTTATCCCATCAATACATTGCCCAATCGCACCAGCGCTTTCATTTAACTTGATCATGCCTTCAGGATATAAAATAACAAAACTATTTTGCGCAGGTTCAAACTGAAAACGGTAGCCAGGTCGCCAAATAGGAATAAGATTTTGATCAAGTGCTTTATTGTTCATCTAAATAATCCTTTATGCCAAACTCGTTGTTTAGTCACAGTATGATAAGGCGCTTCATGATGTATATAAGCCAAAGTTAAAGCATCTAAAATGCTCCATAAAACATCAAGTTTAAACTGTAGTATTTCTAACATTCGTTGCTGTTGCTCATAACTGGTGAAGGAATCCAGTGTAATCGTCAAACCATGCTCAACATCTCGTCGAGCTTGACTTAATCGAGAGCGAAAATATTGATACCCCTGATCATCAATCCAGGGATAATGTTTGGGCCATGAGTCTAATCGCGATTGGTGGATTTTAGGTGCAAATAATTCAGTTAATGAACTACTTGCAGCTTCACGCCATGACGCTCTGCGTGCAAAGTTGACATAAGCATCTACAGCAAAACGTACCCCTGGGAGGACGAGCTCTTCAGAAATTACCTGTTCACGTCGAAGACCTACAGCTTCTGCCAAACATAACCAAGCCTCTCGCCCCCCACCATCGGGATACGTACCATCTTGATCAATCATTCGTTGAATCCACTCCTGACGTACCCGTTGATCTGGACAATTTGCCATGATCGCAGCATCTTTAAGTGGAATATTAATTTGATAATAGAAACGATTTGCAACCCACGCCTGAATTTGCTGTTGGCTGGCCTTTCCTTCCGACATCATGACATGAAACGGATGATAAATATGGTAATACTGTCCTTTGTCTATAATCGCTTGTTTAAATTCTTCTAGTGTCAACGCTTTCGGTATTTGATTCATAGGGCATCTTATTAAAGTTCAATGTGCATTCCGTCGTAAGCAACCTCTACCCCATTTGCTTGAAGTTCAGCAAATTGGATGGAGTTCTCATTTAAAATTG
Organism: Acinetobacter sp. Tol 5; assembly: GCF_019702905.1. Taxonomy (NCBI): domain Bacteria; kingdom Pseudomonadati; phylum Pseudomonadota; class Gammaproteobacteria; order Moraxellales; family Moraxellaceae; genus Acinetobacter; species Acinetobacter sp. Tol 5. The sequence goes on from NZ_AP024708.1 coordinate 4,174,638, forward strand.
GATTGGTATTATTAATATGAATCAGTATTTTTTTTACGTCTGAGAGCTGATTCAAATAAGACAATGATCCACCTTCACCACTAATGTATAGATGTCCCATTTCTCTTCCAGTTTTTACGCCTACACCACATTTTTGCATCTCATCATCTGTCCATAGTGTCCCATCAATCATCACACAATCTGAGTTCCTCATCGTCGCCATAATCATGTCATCAACTTTTCCAAGACCAGGCGCATAAAACAACTGCTTTTGTGTTTTTTGGTCTTTAATAATTAAAGCAATATTGTCACCCTCATGCGGATCATGGCGATGAGGTGAATATGGCGGAGCCGCACTTTGAATCAGCAAAGGAATGAATTCCAAATGCTTAAAACCATCTATTCGAAAAGCATGATTTGGGTCAATCTGGCGATATTGCAGTCCACCATTCCAGTGCTTCAATATATTAAATACAGGAAAACCTGTACTGAGGTCTTGATAGACCATTTCAGTACACCATACAGAGATTGGACATCCTTCGCGTAAACTAAGAAGCCCTGAGGTATGGTCAAGTTGACTGTCCATCAGAATGACATTCGTAATGCCAGTATCACGTAATTTACGCGCTGGTTGAGCTGCCCTAAAATCAAACAACTGTTGGCGAATATCTGGCGAAGCGTTTAACAAAATCCAGTCCGTGCCATTTTCAGAAATGGCAATCGAGGACTGTGTTCGAGCTGTAGCTTGGATCGTGCCTTTACGGATACCATCACAATTAACACAATTGCAATTCCATTGTGGAAATCCACCACCTGCGGCTGAACCCAATACATAAATATACATAGCAGTAAGATCTGATGATGATAAAGATCTAAGCCCCAGATCAAGGCTAGGGCTTATTTGGGTTTGAAAGTAAAAATAATTAACGGGCTTCGAAGTACATGGTAACTTCAAAACCAATTCGTAAGTCAGTAAAAGCTGGTTTTATCCATTGCATAAAATTTTTCTCCAAATTCAATTCTTATTTAAAAAATTAACACCTAATCAGTACCACAACAGTGTTCAAATTTTATTCTAAATAAAAATACTATCCTTGTAGACCCTGTTTAGTTAATATTTTGTTCGATAGTCGTTATCGTTAAAAATGAGTAAAAATTATTCGCCATGTCCGACGAGATAGATCAAAATCCAAAATTAAGACAATTTTTGTTCCATATTTTAATTCAGTGTAACTTTCTTACTCTGATTAAACAGTTTTTTTATAATTTAAACACAATAGACATATATATTTCACAATAAACGCCTATTTTTTAACACACGCTTAGCTATATGATCATTGCGTGCTAAATGTCACACTTTTCCATATAAAAAATTAAAAAAAGTTTCATTGAAACTAAATTGGAGTATCAAAATGTATATAGGTTTAAAAGTTTTTACTGCTATTTTAGCCATTTTATGTGTATTTTTTACCACGATAGGCATTTATGCACTTGATGCATCACTGATTATTATTGGTATTCTCTTTGCAGCTTCAATTCTCTTGATTGTTTTAGAGGCGCAAAATCGATCAACCAATCCGTTTATAAAACGCTAACACTACCATCGAATAAATAATTGAGAATGAACGATCATTAGCTCACTCATTGCATTATCCAACACTGACTGAGCTGTATTTTATTAGATGGCAAGTTTCAAAAAAATTACCCTGCTTTACTTGCCACGAATGGATTATGCTGTTTCTCAAACCCAATCGTACTCATAGGACCATGCCCTGAAATAAATTGGGTTTCATCAGGCAAGCTAAAACATTCACGCTGAATAGAATCGAGTAATTGTTGATGATTGCCTTTTGGAAAATCTGTGCGCCCAATTGAACCTTTAAACAATACATCACCCGTCCACAGCACAGCGTATTTAGCATTGTAAAAGATGACATGACCAGGGGTATGTCCAGGCGCAAAACGAACTTCAAATTCCTCCTGCCCTAATTTCAAAGTTTCACCACCTTCAAGCCATTGATCAACTTTAACTGGCTCGGGAATAGGAAAGCCATAACGAGCAGACACTTCTTGAATCATATCTAACCAAAATTGGTCTTCTTTATGTGGACCAATCACAGGTACATTCCATGCTTTAACCAATGCACCCACAGCACCAGCATGATCCAAATGCCCATGCGTTAACCATAACGCTTTTACCGTTAAGCCAAGCGCTTCAACTTCTTGTTTTAATTTTTCAGGCTCACCACCTGCATCAATCAGTACCGCTTCTTTAGTTTCCGAGTCCCAAACAATCGAACAGTTTTGAGCAAACGCCGTTACGGGTACAATTTTGACTTGTAACATAATAATTTTCCTAAAAGAATAGCGTCTGTTGACATTGCAAAAAACGCTAAGCCTGTAACTGTGACTTGAGTGCCTCTAATTGAGTCTGTAACAGCAGTCCCAATAGATCAATGTGGTCGTCTCGATCATTCAATGCAGGGATATAAGCATAATCTTTACCCCCTGCTTTCAAAAATAATTCAGCATTCTGAATTGCCAACTCTTCTAAAGTTTCTAAACAATCTGCTGAAAATGCAGGACTCAGGATTTGCACAGATGCTACACCTTGTTCTGCCCATGCTTGCAATAATTGATCCGTATAAGGCTTGACCCATTCCTGTTTCCCAAAACGTGACTGGAAACTTATCGCCCATTGGTCATCACTTAACTGTAGTGCCTGAGCAACCTTTTGCGCAGTCACACGACAACGATCTGCGTACGGATCACCCTTATCTGCATAAGGTTGCGGAATACCATGAAAAGACATTAATAACTTTTCCGCTTGACCGTGCTGTTGTTGATAATCACGGACACTATTGGCTAAAGCCTGTATATATAACGGGTGTTGATAATAATCACGAATGAAGCTTAGACCTGGAATATTTCGTTGTTTCAGCAGCCATTTTGCTACTGCATCATATAAGGGTGCGGTAGATGTTGCCGAGTACTGAGGAAATAGCGGAAAAAGAATAATGTGATCATAAAGCTGTGATTCAGCTTCATCTAACACACGATCAATACCTGGTCGACCATAGGTCATTGCAGGAACAATGGTTAAATCAAAATCAGTATTGAATACGCTCAATTTCTTTTGAAGTTGTTGAACCTGTTTAAATAAAATTTCTCGCATTGGAGAGTCATTCGACCATACCTGCGCATAGGCTTCCGCTACACGCTTAGGTCGGAACGGCAGAACAAAAGCATTTAAAATAATTGCCCACAAAATTTTGGGAATTTCAATAACCCGCTGATCCGATAAAAACTGCTTTAAAAAAGCCCGAACCGCTGGAGCTGTTGGTGCGTCTGGTGTGCCAAGATTGGCAATAATAATCAGGACTTTAGGTTTGGATAAAGACATTTTTACTCTGTTTGCACAATATCATGATCTCTAAATATCAGCTTAACAGAGTCAATCTATAAACAGAATTTTTATCTGTATATTCACACTGTATACCCTTAAAAAATAGAGGAACGATGACTGATACGTTGTGAATTTTCCAGCAATTTGACACATTTATCGGTCATTTGCCATAACATACGCTGACGATCATCACGCCCAACAGGGACAATCCATTCATTTTGACGAACTTGTTGTTTAATCGTATGTAAAGAACGTATATTGATCTGTGCTCTAGATACAGCATGCGCACGAGGCATGACTACTTGTGCATCTGTCAGACCTGTATTATTTAAATAGTCATTCAGCACTTTAGAGAAAAAATCCTCAGGTGTTGGTTTCCTGAATTCAACAGACAATATTTTTAATAACTCTGCCCAAGTCATTTCACGTGCTGGAGAAAGCTCCCTAAAATTACCATCTTGATAAGCATGCATACGGTAATCGAAGTTAAATACTTCATGCAGTGAAACTTTTGGTAAGGTTAAAAATGGATCTGCTTCTTTACGCCCTTGTTCAACTGAGACCTGTGCTAATTTTGCTTTTAAACGATCAATTTCGTCTTGCAAGACCTGAATATTTTGTGGTCTTACCCAACCAACAACAGGATAACGCTCAAGCATTTGTGGCATGTAAGAGCGTACTGCGAGCTCTAAATCTCGCAAGGTGCGATAGGTTACAACCTGCTCAACTTCTTTTTGTAGCTGATGACGAAATTCATTGAATTTGCCTTTTAATATCGCGCTTTCTTCTTTTAAATGTGGCTCACGAGAATCTGGATTTTCATGCATAAACACAATAATTGGCTTTTGTTTGGTCACTGCATAAATATATTCAAGATGTAAATAACTCACTCCTGAAACAGACTGCTCACCATATTGGCTCCCCAACAGCAATAACACATAATCACAATCATCAATCTGACGACGTGCAAAAGCGGTACTTAACGGTGTACGCTGTTCTAATCCCCAAGAAAAGAACCCCATCCCAATCAATGTTTGAGACACAACCATACGTTCTGGCTGCATTTCTTTGCCAGATGTTGTAATAAAAACTTGATAACGTTTATCGAGCATAGGTTAACCCATTCTTGTCATACTCAACTTAAATCCATCCTTGAGCTTTAAGTAGAATATGCCCTACACTTATTAAAAATATTAAATCTTTCCAATATTGAAAGAATTAGCCGAGTTTTTCAACAATATTTTCGATAGACCATGTAATTTCAGGTTGTATGAGATGCTTGAGGACGCTTTCTAATTCTTTTGCATTTTGCCCGCTCACAAAACATCGCAACCGCACGCCACTCTCTTGCAAATCAGTCGATATTAACTCATTTTTCAATAATATACGCGCCGTTTGTCGTGCAACTGCCAGACCTGAATCGATTAAGCTCAATTTAGCACCATAAAGCTCTTGAATACTTTGCTTTAAATACGGGTAATGTGTACATCCCAGAACCAAGTAATCTGCACCTTTTTCAACAGCAGGATCCAAAACCTTCTGCAAACTTTGTTTACACTCCAGCGTGTTATAGCGTCCAGATTCGACCAGCGGAACTAGGTCTAAATTGGTAATGGTGAGTACTTCGACTTGGGCTGGCTCTGCAAAGCGTTGGATAACATCTTTAATCAGTTGCCCACGGAAAGTTGCAGGTGTTGCCAACACTGAAACCACTTTAGACTGGCTTTGTAAAACCGCAGGTTTTAATGCAGGAACCAAACCGACAATAGGAAAGTTTTCACCATAATGCTCACGCAAATAATCCAGACTAAAAGCAGATGCCGTATTACAAGCGACAACAGCAATCTTACAGCCTTGGCGATACAGCCACTCAATCGCTTGTGCTGTTAATTCTCGAATATTCTGATCTGTTCGTGGACCGTATGGAACATGTGCGGTATCTGCATAATAAACAATACGTTCATTTGGCAAATAATGGGCAATTTCTTGTGCAATTGAAAGCCCGCCAATTCCTGAATCAAAAATCCCAATAGGTGCATTTGCCAAAGCTTTTGGCATAGGATTTTCTAAAGGATACAGGGGAAGAATAGCGCTCATTTGATCCACTATGGATAGGTATTGAAAATAATTAACTAGCTTAAACCTCAAGTGCCTAATTGCAAGTGCAAATCACCACTTTGTAAAGACAAAATGGTATCTCCTTGCTCATTTTCAAGTAAGCTTCCGTATTCAATTAAATGAAAAAAAGCATTGCGTTGAATTAACGCATTTATCCCAAAACGGATATGCACGTATGGTCTTAACTCACCTTGATATTCGCGCATAAAAATAGCATGTTCTTTATCCACCAAACAGATGTCTTGATTGGTGGTAGTGACCTGTAAATAAGTCTGTCCGTCGATCTCGACTTGATCAACCTGATTAACCAATAAAGGCTCATCTTCAACCTCAATTTCAATCTGCTCAACAGGCGTTTTTAAGTAGAATTTCCCTTGTTCCTTCCAAAGCACTTTTGTAAACAGGTCCAACAGCGCTTGACGCTTAATCAATTGACCTTCGTGCCACCATTCTCCATTGGCTTTTACCTTCAAATCCATTTTGCCACAATGCTTTGGTTGCCACTGCTCTAAAGGAGGTATTGACCTTTTGTGACCCGCCTGTACACCTTTTAAGTATTGTGCAATAGACATTAAGTTTTTATTATCAGAATCAGGCTGATTTTGAGCCGCTGATGTTGAATTATTTTGATTTACCATGGTTTATGCCTTGCTGACTAAAAAATAATACGACTCAGCCAATTGGCTAGATTAAGGTTTATAACTATACTAGCGCAAAATATATTATTGGTACGAGCGTTAATTCGTATCTCGGAATTTTTAGAACACTCATGGCAGCACCGATTTATTAATTCCCAATAAATGCTCACGGTTGCCACCCTTAGAAATATGAGGAGTCCTACATGGAACACATCGAACGCGAATCGATGGAGTTTGACGTAGTGATCGTAGGCGCAGGTCCTGCGGGTCTTTCTGCTGCGATTAAAATTCGTCAATTGGCTATTGAAAACAACCTTTCAGACCTTTCTGTCTGTGTGGTTGAAAAAGGCTCTGAAGTTGGTGCGCATATCCTTTCTGGTGCTGTACTTGAACCTCGTGCAATCAATGAACTTTTCCCTGACTGGAAAGAACAAGGTGCACCTTTAAATGTGCCTGTGACTGAGGACAAGACTTATTTCCTCATGTCTGCTGAAAAGTCTCAAGAAGCACCGCATTGGATGGTTCCTAAAACCATGCACAACGATGGCAACTATGTCATTTCATTGGGTAATGTTGTTCGTTGGTTGGGTCAAAAGGCTGAGGAATTAGAAGTTTCTATTTTCCCGGGTTTTGCTGCTTCAGAAATTCTTTATCATGAAGATGGTTCTGTAAAAGGGATTCAAACTGGTGATATGGGCGTTGGTAAAGATGGTGAACCAACGCATAACTTCACGCCTGGTTATGAACTTCATGCCAAATATACGATTTTTGCAGAAGGTTGCCGCGGACATCTCGGTAAGCGTTTAATTGCAAAATACAACTTAGATCAAGATGCCGATCCGCAACATTATGGTATCGGGATTAAAGAGCTTTGGGAAATCGACCCTGCAAAACATAAACCAGGTTTGGTGATGCATGGTTCAGGTTGGCCACTTGCTGAAACTGGTTCTTCAGGTGGTTGGTGGTTATATCACGCTGAAAACAACCAAGTGACTTTGGGTATGATTGTCGATTTATCTTATGAAAATCCACATATGTATCCATTTGCTGAAATGCAACGTTGGAAAACACACCCACTGATCAAGCAATATCTTGAGGGTGGTAAACGTATTTCTTATGGCGCACGTGCTGTTGTAAAAGGTGGTCTAAACTCACTGCCAAAATTGACTTTCCCGGGTGGATGCCTGATTGGTGATGATGCGGGTTTCTTAAACTTTGCTAAAATCAAAGGCTCTCATACCGCAATGAAATCAGGTATGTTGTGTGGTGAGGCTGTATTTGAAGCAATCCAAGCAGGTCATGCAAAAGGTGGTGATTTAGCCATTGCTCGTGTGACTGAGGGTGAAGACTTCTTTGCGAAAGAGTTGACGGCATATACAGACAAATTCAACAACAGCTGGTTAAAAGAAGAGTTACATCGTTCTCGTAACTTTGGCCCTGCAATGCATAAATTTGGTTTATGGATGGGTGGCGCATTTAACTTTATCGACCAAAATATCTTTAAAGTTCCATTTACTTTACATGATCTTGTGCCTGACTTTAGTGCATTGAAAACTGTAGATGCGTCTACCTTTAAACCGAACTATCCAAAGCCAGATGGTAAATTGACTTTTGACCGTTTGTCTTCTGTATTCGTTTCTAATACGGTACATGAAGAGAATCAGCCAGCACATTTAAAACTGACTGACCCAACGATTCCTGTGAATGTCAACTTACCAAAATGGGATGAGCCTGCTCAGCGTTACTGCCCTGCTGGTGTATATGAAATCATGGAAAATGATGATGGTTCTAAGCGCTTCCAGATTAATGCAGCAAACTGCGTTCACTGTAAGACGTGTGATATTAAAGATCCTTCACAAAACATCACATGGGTAACACCTGAGGGTGGTGGTGGTCCTAACTATCCAAATATGTAAATCAATAAACCCGCTTCGGCGGGTTTATTATTTCATATTATTTATAGATCAACATTTAATGTATCGTAAGAATCAATTAATTAAAAGCATGATATAAACAAGAAATATAACTAATGAACATTCAAAAATTTAAAAACGTTAGGATTTTGATAATCTTTGTTGATGCTGTAACCAAGCTTTTGCATTTTATTCTCAGATCTATCTCTTTCAATCTTCCATTTATTTAAATCATTAGACAGTAATGTGTTCCAATCTTTATCTCTAATTTTCTCATCATATTGGTAAAAATAATGAGAAAAGAAAGTAACGAAATCCAAATGAATTTTCACATCATCAATAGATTCACGAAAATTTATCGTTAAGATGACATTGTTTTTATAAAATCTAAGAGGTTGACGTTTTAAATCACTCGAATACTTCTCCCATTTTTCTTCACTATCTAAATAAAAACCATCCAAACTCCCGAGATAGTTAGGTATTTTATTATTCGCTTCAAATGATTGCTTTCCAAATATTCTTGGCTCAGACTCGAAGTAAAAAACTTTCCAACCATTTTTATTCAATTGCTTTACAATTCCCTCATAAGCAAGATAACTACTTTTTTCATTAATTTTTTTGGACTCTATATTACTCATATCAAAACCTATATCTGTAATTCCTTGCTTTGGATAGTTAGCATCTGATACAAAAACTAAATTTTCTAAATGATTGAAAACTAAAACTGTATGGTCATATTCATCTTTTAAATTTAACTTAAGCTTTCTTTCTTGGTTAGTATCTAAATTTGGTCTTATAAAACCTACACTTGCACCTGAACTATATTGTGAAAAAAATTTAGCATTATTACTAATTAAATTTTCTCTAGAATCTCCAACAACAACACTAATAATATAATCAGATTCATTCATTTTCTTTTCTTCCTGTTTACTCATTGTCTCTGAGGATGAATTACATGCTGCCAAACTGAATATTAGTGCAATTACCAAGATTTGAATGATTTGATTTGAATTCATTATGATTCTCGACTTAAATTATTGGCAATTTTTCAGTTATATCACCTTCAGCTAATCTGGCTAAACAATTTTCCATATAACCAGGATATTTTTTCATAACATAATGAAAATCTTCAGCAATGCGTGTAATAAATTTCATTCTTTCTTTAACTATATATAGCCTTTCGTTTTTTAGCATATCTTCAAAAAACTTATCTTTATCAGATAATCCATTTAATCCTATTGGCAATGTACATGAATTTGTAAATACTGCCTGCCTATTTTGAACGTCTGCAATTAAAGCTCCAAATTGTGTATAGTATGGATGATTACTTTCAAGCTTAGACTGTTTATCAAAGATATCTTTTAATCTCTGATCAGGTTGTCCATTCGGAGAATAAAAACTTTTTTCTAAAACAATATGTTGTTCATGAACAGCAATTGTCATTAAATTATTAAACTGAGCATCTTGTTTCTTTTGGATTATTTTTTCAGTTTCAAAAATTTTTACATATTGAAAAGCTTCTTTCAAATTATTCAAAATATTATCTGAGTATTTAAATTTTTCCAATTTATTATATGCTTCATTATATGGAATTTTATGCATATCATTTGCTACTTTAGTATCATAAGTGTTACCATCTCTTTTTGATAAACAGTCATTAAATGTATTAGAAAATCTACAATAATACTCATGATAAGGATATATATCTAAATAAAGCCAAAGATTACCCTTTAACATACAATATCTCATATAATCAAAATCTGATTTTGTGATCCCACCAGTCGCTATAAAACGTCTATCACTTATATCTATTTTATCTAAAACTTTATTGGCTCCATCAAGAATAACACCACCTCCAATTTTTGAAACAAAATCATCTAATGCTAAAATTCCACAATAAACTTGTTTTGCTGCAATCGCTCCTAAAGCCATCCAATAAAATCGCCCTTTATACTTAACATTACCTATTTTAGTTTTTTCTAAATACATTTTCGCATATTGACTAGAAATTAATTTTACTCTTTTTTGATCATCACTTCCTTTATATAAAAATTCTCTCTTAACCTCTCCCCCATGAACAACTTTCTTTATAACTTCTAAGCTTTTATAACTTGTTAAAGCCATATATGATGAGTATTGAACTAATGACCACATATTTTTACAATCAACTTTAGTAATACAATTACTATTACATATTTCATTTGTATCTGTTTCTTGCAATATCGTCATTTTTGTTCCTCTTTATCTTCTATTTCATTAACTATTAAATCTTCGTAATTAAATTCAATCTTTAATTTTTGACTTGATACTGTACCCAATCTTTTAGTGAAACCATTTTTATCACTTTTCCCTAAAAATTGCTCATTAGAGGTAGTATTCGTTATTTTGTAATCTAAATCTGCAAGTTTTTTTCCTTGTGGATCTAATAATTGAAATTTATCATCAAAAATAGAACTTATTGGTAACTTATCAAAACCCACAGCAATTTCTTGTGGTCCCAAAAACTTATGTTGTCCAGCCTTAACTTCAAACAGACCTGGTGTGGTTGGCAAAACACCTGCATCACTAATCTCAATTTGAGTAGTATCAGCAATTAACACAATTTTCTTACTGGCTTTAATCTCAATACGATCTTCAGTCGAAATGATTTGAATACCTTTACGAGCAATCAAATCTGCACCATCCCCTTGGGCTTGAATCTCCACTTTACCTTTTGCTGCATAAAGCCTTGCACCTTCTTGTGCTGCAAACAAACTAATCTTATTTTGTGCATGCACCAAGAAATTCTTTTGTGTACTCAGATTGATACTATCCCCTGCACTATGACTAATTTGTTTATCCGCAGAGACATGAATGTCTTCATTGCTCGACAAGCCAATTGAATTCGGCGAGGCTAAAACCATCAAGGCTTGTTTAAATGCATCGGCTTGATTCTTGGATTCATCAGACTGATCTTTTTCCAAATCCGAAATAAATGATTTCAAATAATCTAGATTTTCTAAAGGATCAGTCTGTTGATTCTTGGCAACTTCACTTAAGGCTTTGGCATTGTTCAGGCTACTTTCTAGCTGACTTTTGGCTGCGGTTGTATCTAGATGATTACCTGATGCCCCATCTTGTGCATGGCTACTCAGCAGTAAGCCTTGACCTGCGCGTACCGCACCCCATTGATCCGTTCTTAGCTCAAAGCCTTCTCCTCGACCTTCACTGCTATCTGTCTCTTTTGGATGACTGAGATTACCAAGATTGAGTTGCGTTGCACCATGACTGCTGTGTAACTGACTGCTGATCTGGTTGGTGGTATCATCAAATTTCAGTTGGTTATAGCCACTACCCTGATATTCCTTGCTTTTAATCCCTGCCAATTTCTTGGTATCGGGTAACTTGCCTTTGTCATCAAACTTGCTCGGGCTGCGTTGCGCTTCATGGATTCGACCTACTACAAATGGTCTGTCAATGTTGCCATCAAAGAAGTCGATAACAACAATCTCTCCGATCCTTGGTAGGAAGCGAGCTCCATAAGCTTCGCCTGCCCATGGTGTCAAGACATCAACCCAAGCTGAGTCGGTATCATTGTCATTCGAGCCTGCACCACCATCATGGCTGTGGTCTTCATTGCGGGTAAAGAGGAAGCGAACCTTGATGCGTCCCCATTCATCTACATGGATTTCTTCTCCACTCGGACCAACCACTTTGGCGCGTTGTGGATACGCCACTGGACGGTGTTTGAGTGGGTTGTATTCTGGCGCTGTACTGATGTTTCTGCGTTGTAAAATCAGCTGATTGGCTTGGCGTTCTTCACTGTTGTTTGTGGTGATACTGTTGCTTGTGGGGATACTGGTGAGCTGCCAATGGCTGTGTTCAACTAAACGATTGATTTGTTCGTTGAGGTCTTTGGGTAAATTATTTTGGTTATAAAAGGTTTTGGAGATGATCAAAAACTGCTGATCGGCAGAATCTTTTTGATCGATTTGGGAATGCCCTTTTAGCTCAAGGTAATAGCCGACCTGTGCATCTCGTACCGTCGATATTGCCGTGAATTGTTTAGCTTGGGCATCGTAGTAGTTGCTAAGGTTTTGGTTAAAGCGTTCGATCTGACTGTTGCCTGATGCCGTTGCACCATCTTCCCCATTCAGGTCAGGTATCCATGCAGGGCTAAAGTGCCATACTTGTTCTAAGCCTAGACTGGCATTGTCGTACTGGTCACTGTGCTGATGTTTGCTTTGTACATTGCCTGCACCTTCTTCGGTTTCAAGAATATCGGCTTGCCAACGGTGAATATGTACTGAAGTCGGTTGGAGTGAACGTATTCCTGTAAATGATGTAATCGTGTCTTGCTGTTCTACCGCGGAGCTGCGGTGAAAGCGGATGCTTCTGCGTTCTAGCGCAGTGTATTGGCTGTTGTCATCAATTAAACGTAGTTTTTGGGCTTGGATCGGTGCTGAGATGTTGGCAACATTGAGTTCGGCTTCATCAATCAACCAGCTTAAATTTTCACTTCTCATCAAACGAGTAAGTAGATCGTGGTCGCTTTCGTTCATCTGTATAATCAATGGACGAACATCGTAGTCTTTGCTTAGACCAGTTTTATCTAAACTCAGACTAGCAGCAAACAGCGGACTTCTTTGTTGCCATTCTTTATGCAATATTTCAATGACTTGTATCACTGACTTATTCATAAACACTCTACTATTACGGCGTTTATGCCACAGTGACGTCGCATCCTCAAGTTTGAGCTTATAGACCGTCAGTGCGCCATCACTTTGTCCCTGCGCAGCTTCGGTGATAATGCCTGTGGTGCGGAACAGTTGTCCTCGGTCGGTGACTTGGTCGATTGCAGCTTGGCAACCGATAAATTGTTTGAGTGGAATATTTGCAGATGTTGCAAGACAGATCAGTTCCACAGACACACCTTGGTTGATGGCATGTTGTCCATCAATGCGTTGCAAGAACACTTGGGCAGTCAAATCAGGATTGCTAAACTGAATATGCAAAGCTCTTTTTTGAGCGGTTAATCCTAACTGATCCAATACTTTATAAATACTATTGACTAAACTATTCATTAGAATGATTTAATTATTATTAACAAATGTGTTTAGATTATACTCAAAAGTCAAAAAACTGTCATTGAAAATTTGTAAAATTTAATATTTTCTTATATTTATCAAAAATATAAAATAACTAAAAACAAGTATGAAGATTATCCAACTTTCTAGACACTCTTATTTGCAATTGATTTTAGGAAGAATCTATTCAAAATCTGTATCACAATTATCAATTATTTTTAAAAGCTTTATCTCTCATTTTTGTATTCAACTTTATATAGATGTTTACTTGTTAATTGGCTTTTAAACATTGATGAGCTGTTGAATATCGCTAGCCAGATGCACTTGATAAAAACAATAAAATTATGCTTATGCATCTGCCTCAACGAATGTTCTATGATTTTACTATTGTTTAAGAATTAACCTTTTTTGACGAGATAATGAAATTCTTTATTGCCCGCATCATCCAAAATTTCTTCTTGTAAAACGAGTTCATGTCCCAAATGCAAACAAAACTTAGGAATATCCCAAGAGGTTGAATTATCGGTCGCGAAAACCTCTACCACATCGCCAGATTTAGATTTCCGAATTGCTTGATGCAACATCATTACAGGCTCAGGACAACGCAAGCCACGTGTATTTAATTGAATGTTTGCTATAGGCAATGCTTCAGACATATCTCATCTCAAAAAAGCTAAATCAGTCCAAGATTTTAACACAAACTCAAATAATCAATAAGGCTTGTTATCTCTGTGTAAAAATGACGCATGCATTCATCTATTTACCTTATTTAATAGATAGACATCTGTATTTTCTTCGGTATGATAAAAAAACATTTACTAGATATTAAGAGTCTTTAGGAAAGATCATGCACGAGGAATCAGGCCCGTCGTGGGGAATGCGTGGCTTACGCAAATGGTTAGGTACAGCACCAGAAACCCGCGATGAACTGCTAAAATTAGTACAAGATTCACGTCGTTTTTTAGAACCCGATACTGTGGCAATGTTAGAGGGCGTGTTAGACCTTCCTGCCACAAAAATTCGTGAAGTGATGACCCCTCGCACAGCGATGGTGAGCTTGCAAGAAGACGATCAACTTCTTGATATTTTAGATGTGCTGATTGAGTCTGCACATTCACGTTTTCCAGTTTTCTCATCTGACCAACCTGAAAACGTGGTTGGGATTTTATTGGCTAAAGATCTATTGCCATTTTTAACCAATCGTAGCTCTGGTGTAGATGTTCATGCATTAATGCGCCAGCCTTTATTTGTCCCTGAAAGTGCGCGATCAGATCAAGTTTTGAGAATGTTAAAAAATACCCAGACTCATATTGCCGTTGTTATTGATGAATATGGTTCAACTGCTGGTTTGGTGACTTTGGAAGATATTCTTGAAGAAATTGTTGGCGAAATTGAAGATGAGCATGACAATGCCGATGAAGAAGCTCAATTTATCATTCCTGATACCACCCATAACATAGCCAATGCATGGATTGTGCAAGCACTTACACCAATTGAACATTTTAACAATGTTTTAGATGCTGAATTTTCCGATGATGAAGTAGAAACTATGGGCGGATTACTGCTTCAGGAAATTGGTTTAGTCAGTGATCTTCAAGGTCAAGTGGTTGAACTGGAAGATTGGCAATTTACCATTGTTGAAGCAGATGCCCGCACTATTCATCTGATTCGAGCTGTACGTAAATGAGAGCCTATTTTGACAAGCTGTTAAATTCATCACAACAACAAAAACAATTGCCCCTCATTTTCCCTTTAATCATCGCATTAATCTCAGGTGCAGTGTTTAGTTTAGCGCTCGCACCTTATTATTGGTGGTGGCTGGCAATCTTATCACCAGCCTTACTTTATGCTTGCTTAAAAGGTCGTAGTCCTCGTCAAGCCTTTGCCATAGGTCTTAGCTATGGCTTTGGACTGTGGTTTGTTGGGGCATTTTGGCTTTATACCTCCATCCACGTTTATGGTGATACCAATGCAGTCCTCAGCGTATTGATGATTGCAGTTATGGCATTTGTGATGGGGCTATTTACGGCAGTCCAGACATGGGTTTATCGTCGTTTTTTCCCTGAAACACCATTGACGTTTACACCGCTTTGGATCATCTTTGAATGGTCTAAAACATGGGTGTTCACCGGTTTTCCGTGGTTGTTTGCAGGATATGCGTTCACTGAACGACTCTTAGATAGTTATGCGCCTTTATTTGGTGTATTTGCGGTGTCATTTGCCGTTATTCTTCTTGCCTGTGCCGTGGTGGAAATCCTGAATAGGAAAGTGTTTTGGGTTGTTCCTGCGCTTGTTGTTTTGCTTGGCGCCTGGGGAGCTTCTTTTATCACTTTTGTGCAACCGAAAGCTGAAAAACCGCTCTCTGTATCGCTCATTCAAGGTAATATTCCTCAAGATTTAAAATGGTTAACCGAATACCAAGTCAAGACTTTAGAAATTTATGTCAACTTAAGTCGTACTGAATGGGGTAGAGATCTTATTGTTTGGCCTGAATCATCCATTCCCCTATTTCAAACAGATATTGAACAATTTTTGGATATGATGGATCAGCAAGCCAAAAGCTCGGGTACAGCATGGGTGACAGGCATTCCTTATTGGGATTTAAAAGAATCAAAAAAGAATGGCTATCCAATGTATTACAACAGCATGATGGCTTCTGGTGCAGATTCTTCAGGTTTGTATAAAAAACAACGTTTAGTCCCTTTTGGTGAATACATTCCACTTTCTGGATTGTTATCTTGGGTCTTACCCGCTTTGCAAAATGATCCATCGATGAGTGGCTTTTCTCAAGGTGCATCGAATCAAAAGCCTTTTAATATTAAAGGACATGATTTAGCTGCTGCGATTTGCTATGAAGTTGCTTATCCAAATCTTACCCGACGCAATGCGATCAACAGTGATTTTTTAGTGACTGTTTCGAATGATGCATGGTTTACGGGAACTGCAGGTCCATTACAACATTTGCAAATGGTTCAAATGCGTGCCAAAGAGAATGGGCGTTGGTTTATCCGTGCTACCAACACAGGCGTAACTGCTTTTATTGACCACAATGGACATATCGTAAAACAAGCGCCTGTAGATCAGAAAGCGGTTCTGCGTGGGGATTTACCCGCAATGCAAGGTGAGACGTGGTATACCCGCTTTAGCGATTATCCGATTTTAATTTTATCGATTTTATTGTTAATTTTAGGTTGGTTTTATCGCCCTAAAACAGTCGACATCAGTTTTAAAGCACGACGCTAAAACAGTCCCCAATCGCATCAAAAGCACCTTCTCTATGCATCATAAAGGAGGTGTTTTTGATACGGATATATCAAACGTTAAAGTAACTTGGTCCCCAAAGGCACATCCAAATCAGGGACACACAAGGCAACATGCCCGTCTTGATTATGAAAGCCTGTTACTAAACACTCAGATTGAATAGGACCAATTTGTTTCTTTGGGAAATTAATCACAGCAACGACCAACTTTCCAATTAAGTTTTCAGGCTGATAGAGTTGGGTAATCTGCGCACTGGATTTTTTAATACCAATCTCTTCTCCAAAATCGACATGTAAAATATAGGCAGGATTACGCGCCTTCTCAAATACTTCAGCTTGAATAATTTTTCCTACACGTAATTCCACTTTAAAAAAGTCATTCCATTCAATTTGTTGCATTTGGTTTCCCTCTTTCTATTGATCACCATAAATATCTAGGATCTGCTGACAATTCACCTATGTTTGCGACTATGTGTGTTTTTAGCCGACACTAGGCAAAAAATACGAAATTTAGCCACTCTAAATGATGAGAAACACTGTTTTACAGGGGAACGACGAAGCGATACAAAACACACGAGTCCCCCCGCTGCAACTTGCGCTACAAACAAAGTCATGCTTTTTTTGCTCAGGGTGGTGGTTCAAATTATCTCAGCCGGTGTTATGAAACTTGAAAATAGTCTCGCTATTCTCTTCCTTTCCTTGCGGAGTATATTCCTCATGCCTGCTCAATTTTAACCTACAGCGCAAGCCATTTATGAAATGTCAACAGCCCTAACATCTTAAATAAATTTAGCCCCATCGACCTTATATGAAATGGACAATGAATCATTTAAAAAGGACATTTATTCAACATATCAAATTTTTAAAAGACGAATCTAATTCAATTATATGTCGCTATACTTTATCTACCATTCACTGTTTTTTTCTTTCAATTATTTCTCGCTTTATGCTACGTTAGCTGTGCTGATCATAAAGCCGTAAACGTTTACGTCAATCAACGTGCCAACATATCTCCAACAAGGCTTGGAGCTATTTTTTTCAAAATTTGAATATTTTGATGTGGCACTGGCGTTTGTTGGTTTACGGAGTAAAAAATGCAAAGATCTCAATCTTCTTCTTTATATTTAAGAAAAATTCCAAATCGTTATGCTGCAATTGTAATGCCTTTCTTTTTATCAATTATTATGACCTTTATTGTGTCATGCATTAGTACGTTAAAAAGTATGGGTTTCGACAATTTTTCCGTCAATACGTGGATTTCAGCATGGGGAATTTCATGGCTGATCGCATTTCCAGTATTGCTTCTGGTTTTACCGATTGTGCGTAAAATAACGATGCTTATTGTTCAACCAAGTTAATTGGATTAAATTTCAGTTTTTAATCAAAATAGTTAAAACACAGAAACGAAAAACCGAGGACATTTCCTCGGTTTTAACGCGCCAATTAAATTTGAGTCACTAAATATGACAACATGCCTGCTAGAAACAGCATAGGAACATAACGGTATGAACGTACTAAATATTGTTCTAATAATGATGAGAATTCAGTTTTTAACTGAATCACCGTTAAATTTAAAGCATTATAAAAACTGATAATAGATAATGCACTAAATACGCTAATCGCCATAAACCCAATTACGATTTGACTACTGGCATCGGCATTTTGCCAAAGGTTTAAAAAAAACTGGCTAATCGGCAATAAGCTCAAAATTAAAAGAACAGATTTGAGCATCGTCCAATGAAATTGACTAATTTCATCTGATAATAATAATGCTTTCATCTCATCCTCCAAGCAATTTAAATTGCCTTGAGAACTATTATGCAAGCTTTTTAATAAATAAAAAGTCTATTTTTATTCACAATTTAACATTCTTGTAACTATCAAATATGGGAATAATTCTTATTATAACTCTCAAACATTAATTATTTAATATAGTTGCTAAATTTCAATGACTTACAATATATTTATCAAATAAGAAATATTATCACTTCACTCCACATTTATTATCTCGATAAAGTGAAGTGATTAATTCCATAAAGTACTGCAAAAAATACTTTTAATTATGGCTGGTAATAAATATCAGCATCGTTTCCTTCGCCGCCCTGTTTACCATCGGCACCAAAAGAATATAAATCAAACTTACGACCTTCTGAACCCGGAATGACATATTGGATATCATTTTCCCAACTGTCTTTTGGATAGCCACCTTTAACATAACCACCTGGTAACCAGTTTTTCGCTGTTGCAGGTTGGTTGACCAACGCATCTAAACCACCTTCTTGGCTATTTGGATAATGACCATTGTCCAACTTATATTGATCAAGTGCACCTGCAACACCTTTTAAAGTAATCTTTGTGGTATCAACTTTGGCTTTTTCTCCACGTCCCATCACATTCGGCACGATCAAAGCGGCAAGTACACCTAAAATCACAATCACAACCATCACTTCAATTAAGGTAAAACCTGACTGACGAGTCCTATTCATCTTACGTAGCATCTACTTACTCTCTATTCTTTATAAAAATAATTGGCTTAAATCATATTGTTCATATTGACGATTGGCAACATGACAGCAATCACAATCACTAAAACAATACCCGCCATAAATACCAACATTAATGGTTCCAACAAGGCCAATAAAGTTGAAATAAATGAAGATACTTCTCGATCCTGCATATCTGATGCACGACTTAGCATTCGATCTAACTCACCAGAAGCTTCACCGCTTTTAATCATTTGTACCATCATTGGTGGGAAATAACCACAGCGCTCCAATTGCGTTGCCAAATTCCCACCTTCTGTCACTTTTTCTGCAGCAACATTGACTGCATCACGAATGACCCAATTACTACTCACGGCTGCGCCAATTTTTAAAGCATCGACCAAAGGCACACCTGATTGAGTGAGAATGGACAAGGTACTGGCAAAACGTGCAGCATTTATACCACGAGATAATTTACCGATTAATGGCAGTTTGAGCGTTAAACGATCAAAAGCATAATGCCCTGCCGACGTTCGTAAAAAACGAATCAGTAAGAAGATTCCCACCACACTGGTCACCAAAATAAATGGCCAAGCTTGCCGAATAATTTCACTGGCTTTCATCAAAGCCACCGTAATCCAAGGTAAAGCCTGTTTGCTTTGGTCAAACGTTTTGACGATGTCTGGAACAACATAAGTCATCAAGCCCATAACGATTGCAAAAGACATAAACATGAGAATAATCGGATAGATCATTGCACCTTGAATTTTCTTTTGCATCGCAAAACGGTTTTCCGTGTAGTCTGCAAGTTGGTCTAAAATTAAGTCTAAATGTCCAGAACGTTCACCCGCAGCAATTGTCGCAATATATAAATCAGGGAAACGCCCTATTTGTTGCATCGCTTGTGCTAGAGAATGCCCTTCTAAAACTTTGGAACGTACAGAAAGTAAAAGATTTTGCACATAAACTTTTTCACTTTGTTTGGCAACGGCACGTAAAGCCTCCTCAAGTGGAATTGCAGCAGCAAACAAAACGGAAAGCTGACGTGTCATGAGTGCCAAATCATAGGCTGAAAATTTACGTTGAAACAAACCCGAACTTTTATTTTTGTCTTTTTGTTCAACAGCATCTACGCTTACAGGAATCCATTCTTTATCCCGTAATTGTTGACGAATCTGGCGTGCTGAATCACCTTCTAACACGCCTTTGTGCTGCTTTCCTGAAGCATCAAGCGCAGTAAATTGATATGCTGGCATTGTTATGCTCTAATTTTCCCAAATTTTTTGATTACGCTGTTGCGTCATACCCTATAAATCATTCATATTCATGTCTATCAATGACGGTTACACTCTAACACAAGCCGAATATGGACATGAAACAATTTCATCACAGCCTCACTAAATTAATGAGCCACTGAATTTAAAATGCCGAATACCATTGTTACACCACAAACTATTTATCGTGTTCAAGTTGCTGTTCCAGTGTATTTGAATGACTGTTTTGACTATCAAGTGAGTGCTGAACAGTACGCACAGGCAGAAATCGGTGCACGTGTTGCTGTGTCTTTCGGACGACAAAATCTTGTTGGGGTGATTGTAAAAAAAATTCCGATTGATGAACCTATAGACTCTCATTTTAAACTCAAAGCAATTACTAAACTATTAGATGATCACGCTATTCTAGACAGTAAAGTTTTAAATTTATTGACATGGTCATCGCAATATTACCAATTCCCAATTGGTGAGGTGATTCAAACTGCCCTTCCTACATTACTCCGCCAAGGTAAACCTTATGATTTATTGGCTCGTGTTTGGAAAGTGATAGATTTACATGCTGAAGACAAAGTAAAGCGTTCTGAAAAACAACAAGATGCTTATAAAATTCTAAAATTACATCCAAAAGGAACGCAGGAAAATATCCTAAATCTGAGTGGTATTGAAACAGCAACACTAAAAGTGCTTGAGAAAAAAGCAATTATCCAATTTGCACTTGAACCTCAAAATACTCAACCTGAACCAGTTCAATTGGCTCAGTTGCCACTCACTCCCAATGAAGATCAAAAGAAAGCCATCCAAACGATTTTAAAGGCACTAAAGAAATATCAAGCATTTTTGTTAGATGGTCTAACGGGAAGTGGTAAAACTGAGGTTTATTTACAAGTGATGCATGAGGTACTGAAACAAGGCAAACAAGTGCTTGTTTTAGTCCCTGAAATTGGCTTAACACCACAAACCATCAGCCGTTTTCAGTCACGCTTTCATTGCAATATTGCATTGCTTCACTCTGGTTTAAATGACAGCAAACGTTTACAAGCATGG
This sequence comes from Acinetobacter sp. Tol 5, assembly GCF_019702905.1. NCBI lineage: Bacteria > Pseudomonadati > Pseudomonadota > Gammaproteobacteria > Moraxellales > Moraxellaceae > Acinetobacter > Acinetobacter sp. Tol 5. The sequence goes on from NZ_AP024708.1 coordinate 4,195,819, forward strand.
CAACATGCACAAACAGGTAAAGCCTCTATTATTTTAGGGACTCGCTCTGCAATTTATACACCTTTACCTAATCTCGGTTTAATTATTCTGGATGAAGAGCATGATCTTTCATTTAAACAACAAGAAGGTTTCCGTTATCATGCCCGTGATGTTGCGTTATACCGTGCACATTTAGAAAATTGTCCAATTATCTTAGGTTCTGCCACACCAAGTATTGAAAGCTATTATTTGGCTCGTCAAGAAAAGCTGACACGTATTGAATTAAATCAACGTGCAGGCGTCGCGTTGATGCCGAAAATGCATTTGATTGATTTAAAAGTTGCTAAGAAGCAACATGGCTTAAGCGATGTCTTAATCGGGGAAATTAAAAAGCGTCTAGATAAAAAAGAACAGGTCTTAATTTTTTTAAATCGTCGCGGTTATGCACCTGTATTAATTTGTGAAAGTTGTGGATGGCAAGCCAACTGCCCAAATTGTGATGCACACTTTACCTTACACTTAAAACCTTATCAGCATTTACACTGCCATCATTGTGGGACGATTAATCGTTTGCCTGATGCCTGCCCACAATGCAATCAACAACAATTAAAACCAATCGGCATGGGAACTGCAAAGGTTGAAGAAACATTAACTGAATTATTCCCCAACTTTCCTGTACTTCGCGTCGATCGAGACTCAACTAGCCGTGTCGGCAGTTGGCAGAAAATCTATGATCAGATTCAAAAAAGTGAACCCACGATTTTGCTTGGGACGCAAATGCTCGCCAAAGGGCATCATTTCCCATATGTCACTTTGGTTGCAATCTTAGATATAGATGCAGGTTTACTCAGTGTCGACTTTCGAGCAACAGAGCGTACAGCCCAATTGATTATTCAAGTTGCAGGTCGGGCAGGTCGTGGAGAGAACAAAGGTGAAGTCTATTTGCAAACACTTCGACCTGATCATCCTTTATTAAATACTTTGATTCACAATGACTATCGAACCTTTGCCAAGCAAACCTTAAAAGATCGTCAAGCCGCTTTGCTTCCCCCTTTTCGCTATGCCAGTTTGATACGCTGTGAATCTAAACATCAGGAAGAAAATCTAAAGTTTTTGACTGAAATGACACAATTACTTCGTCAAATGTCGGAATCACACTTAATTGATATTTGGGGACCTATTCCAGCTCCAATGGAGCGTAAAGCAGGTCGTTACCAAGCACATGTGGTATTGCTTTCACAAGATCGAGCAAAAATGCACTTTTATGTCCATCAATGGTGGGCTCAATTACTACAGCAAAAACCCTCTACAATGAAAGTAACGATTGATGTTGATCCACAAGAGTTGAGTTGAGTCTTAATGTGTATTGAGTTTAGATCTATATCTACAATCCATGATATAGATCTATACTTTTTTGATGTATTGACGCACATCACAATATAAATCTTAAGCTGGGCTGTAACGAATCACCATAAGGATTCGACCATAGATCTGTGGATAGCACCCAATTTCAGAATTACACAAAAAAAAGTTACTCAATCCATAACAATGGAAAATAAGTGATATTTACTAAAACCAATCCTAGCAAACCAATGATAAAAGTTGATAACTCAGATGCTAGCGGGATGAGCGCTATAGTCAACTAAACCTTTTATTTCACAAGACTACTGATCAATGCCAAGCATTAAAAAATCTATTATTTTAAGACTTTAAATTTAAAGAAATTATTCACTTTTATTCTACTCACAAGCAATTTCTCAATAAATATCTCCAAGTCAGTCACAAAATCAAGCTACAATTTCCTGAGAAAGAAAAGAATGTAAGGCACGTGAATGTCATTGTTACTCCAAATCACCATTTTTCTTGGTGCAGCTTTAATCCTTGTTCCCCTCGGGAAAAAACTGGGCATTGCGACTGTGCTCGGTTATCTATTTACAGGAATATTGCTCGGTCCAAGTGCGCTCAATATTGCCAATGACCCGGAAGAAATTATGCATCTCGCTGAGTTTGGCGTGATTCTGTTAATGTTTCTGATTGGCTTGGAACTTCGCCCACAACGTTTGTGGGAAATGCGTCAGTCGATTTTTGTCATGGGAAGTTTACAAGTCGTTGTGACCGGCGTGGTACTAATGGGTACACTCTTTTTACTGTTTCAACAATCACTGCCCGCAAGCTTTGTCATCGGCTTTGCTTTAGCATTGTCATCAACTGCTTTCGTTTTACAACTCTTAGAAGAAAAACAACAACTCAACACCACACATGGTCAACAGTCTTTTTCTATTTTACTTTTTCAAGATATTGCCGCAATTCCCTTACTGGCAATTATTCCGCTTTTAGCAGGCAGTGAATCTAGCCATCACGGCGTAGCTTACTTTGCTGCAATTGTCGCAACATTTACAGGTTTATTTCTTTTTAGTCGTTACGTCATGCGCCCCTTTTTCCGCTTTGTGGCAAAAAGTGGTGCTACAGAACTCATCACCGCAGTGGGATTATTTATCGTTCTAGGTGTGGTTTTATTGATGGATACACTGGGCATCAGCACGACATTAGGTGCATTTTTAACAGGTGTATTGCTAGCAGACTCAGAGTTTCGTCATGAACTAGAAGCCAGCATTGCGCCATTTAAAGGATTATTACTCGGTCTCTTCTTTATGACTGTGGGTATGACCACACAAATCTCATTAGTCATAGACATGCCGCTCCTGATCGTTGGTGGAGCGATTGGTTTAGTCCTGATTAAACTGCTGACCATACTAGCGATTGCACGCTATAAAAAAATGACTTGGACCAACAGCTTGATGGTTGCAAGCTGTTTGGCTCAAGGTGGTGAATTTGCATTTGTGGTTTTGAATGTCGCCAAGAGTGAAAAAGTGTTGACTGAAGCAATTTTGGAACCGATCACCTTGATTGTGACCTTGTCCATGATCTTCACCCCTGTTGTATTTTGGTTGGTCAGCAGTTGGCTTTTACCCTTAATCAATAAAAATACAGCACCTAAATACGATGACATTCCCAATGAACATCCTGCTTTAATTATTGCTGGATTTGGTCGTGTCGGACAAATCGTTGCACGTTTAGCACGTATTCGCCATTTTCCATTTACTGCAATTGACAACAATCTGCAGCAAATTGACTTTGTTCGCCGTTATGGCGGTACTTTATATTATGGTGATGTCACACAACCCGATTTATTACGTTCAGCAGGAATAGAACAAGCCAAAGTTTTTGTTTTGGCGATTGACGATGTTGAGGACTCCATGAATGTTTCTCGCCATATTTTACTTAATTACCCCAACCTGACATTATTGGTACGTGCTCGTGATCGCTATCATATGCATTTACTGCGTGATGTGGGGGTAAAACATATATGGCGCGAAACCTACTTAACCTCATTGGGTATGGGTTATCGAACACTCTGTGAACTGGGCATGAGCAAAGAAGAAGCTTATAAAAGTGTTGAGTTGTTTAGAAACTATGATGAAGAACTGTTAGCACGCCAACAGCGCATTTATACGGATGAGCAAAAAGTTTTTGAAAGTTACCGTGATTTTATTTCTGAACTTGAGCATCTATTTGAAAGTGATGCCCAAGTAGAACATCAAAATCTGGAGAAATACAAAGATATGCCAGATCTGGATGAATCAGGTCTAGAACGTCCTACACCTCAATCCAAAAATGCATCAACCCAATATGATCGTATCAATATTGCCCGTGATGACGAAAATTAACTTTAAGTAGCACAGTTTTTAGGGTGAAATGAACTTGTGATTTATAATATCGTCACCATCTAAACAGGGATTTGGAGAATTTTATGTCTGATTTACGTCAACGTTTTTATATTGAAGATAGCCCTGTGCGTGGTGAGATTGTGCATTTAGATACGGCACTACAAACTATTTTGTCACAACGTAATTATGCGCCTGCTGTGCGTATCTTACTTGGTGAAATGTTGAGTGCTACCGCATTATTGGCAAGTACATTAAAAATAAAAGGACGTATTAGCTTACAAATTCAAGCCCAAGGTACATTTAAGTGGGCGATGGCTGAGTGCAATCATTTAGGTGATGTACGTGCGCTTGCAGATTATGAAGAAGATCCACACTTTATGTTGAGTGAAGACAGCAGCACCGTACTCAGCACACTACAGCAACCTGTTTTATTTATTAACATTGAACCTGAAATGGGTGAGCGTTATCAAGGAATTGTACCACTTGATCAACCTACCCTTGCGGGTTGCTTAATGCAGTACTATGACCTTTCTGCACAAATTCCAACACGCATTGTTTTAGCGAGCACCCACCACAATGCGGGGGGACTACTGATTCAGTTATTACCACGTAATAATGAAGAAGAACAACAGCGTGTAGATGAAGATTTGTGGCCACGTTTGATTATGCTGACCCAAACTCTCAAACCTGAAGAGTTAACCGACTTGACTGCGCAAGAAATTCTGTATCGTTTATACAACGAAGAAGAAGTTCGCTTGCCTGATGTTGAACAACTTCAATTTAACTGCACTTGTTCACGTGATAAATGTAAAAATGCATTGATTCAAATTGGCTTAGATGCAGTGAAGGAAACTTTGGAAATCCAAAATCCAATCGAAATGGATTGCCAATTCTGCAATAAGAAATACCAGTTCACAGCAAAAGAAGCATTAAATCTCTTTGGCGAACATTTAAGTTAATTGATCGACATTTTAGTGATTTATATTTAAGTTTCCAACCCTTTAACATATTGATTTTAATTTAAAAAAGAGCAAACTAATTTGCTCTTTTTTTATTCTATTTCAATTCATCACAAGGATGTCCAATGAAAATAAAAGCACTTGTTATGTTCAGTTGCCTGTTGTTTACAGGCTTGACACAAGCAGCAGATCTTGCAGGTAAATGGAAGGCGATTGATGACAAAACTGGCTATTCCAGAGCAGATGTTGAAATCAGTAAAAATCCAAATGGGACTTATAGCGGTAAAATTTATAATACCCGCCCCCTGCCCAATAGCCCTTTAGTGGGATATTGCCATAAATGCAAAGGCAATCTAAAAGACGCCCCAATCGTTGGCTTGAAAATTATTGATGACTTTAAACAAAGTCCAGATAATCCTAGTGAATATGTTGCAGGACATGTTTTAGACCCATTATCTGGCAATGTCTATTCGGGTAAAATTAAAATTAATCCTAAAGGCACCCGATTAACACTCCGTGGATATATTGGAATTTCCTTATTGGGTCGATCTCAAACTTGGGTCAGAATTGAATAATTGTGGTTAATTATAAAAAAAGCGCTTCGGCGCTTTTTTTATAATATTTTTGATGTGAGTTCACAGGATTCATCTTTTTGGATACATTTATTTTTCAATGAATATTACATGATACAAAGCCGTCATCATGGCTTATACCCTTTTTTATCTTAATGCATTTTGACTCACGATGATGCCAATATGACTCAAAAATAAGTTTTGAAACAATAACCACACTAAGTTACTCTTCCATCTGCCTAAAAAAAGGCATAAAAATAGAATAAAGTTAAACAAAATAATGACCTGAACTATGGCAAAAAACTATTACGAAGATTTAGGTGTTTCTCGAACTGCGACACCAGATGAGATAAAAAAGGCATATCGAAAATTAGCGCGCAAATACCACCCTGACGTGAGTAAAGAGGCAGATGCCGAAGCCAAAATGCAAGCAATCAATGTGGCTTACGACACATTAAGCAATGAAGAAAAGAAAAAACAATATGATTTTGAGTTAGACAATCCTTACGCAAATGCAAGTGGCTTCGGTGGGCAATCTTCAGGGCAAGGTGGTTTTGATGGTAGTCAGTTCCATCGCAGTTATAGTCAAGGTGGTGGCGAAGACTTTAGTGGCTTTGAAGACCTATTTGGTCGCTTTGGCAGTGGTTTTGGTGGTGGGCGCTCACAAGATTTTGGACAAAGAGGCTCTCAACAGCAACGTAGTTATCGAGGTGAGGATCAACATGCCAGTATTCAAATTCCTGTAAATATTGGTTATGAAGGTGCAACACAAAGCATTACCTTGCAAATTCCAACTTACAATGCTTATGGTGAGCCTGAAGTACAGCGAAAAACCTTGCAAGTTAAAATCCCAAAAGGCATGAAAGAAGGACAGCAAATTCGTCTGTCCAAACAAGGTCAAGCGGGTATCAATGGGGGTGAAAATGGTGATCTGTATATTGAAATTCAATATCAAGACACTGACCGCATTCGCGTTGAAGGCGCTGACGTTTACTACACAGTTGATGTCACACCTTGGGAAGCAGCGCTTGGTCAAAGTATTGAAATCGACACCCCTGCTGGTAAAGTCAAAGTCACTGTTCCAAAAAATGCCAAAAATGATCAACAGTTACGCCTAAAAGACAAAGGCATACCCAATAAGACACCCGGGCATCTTTATTTGGTGATCAATATTGTTTATCCCAAAGTCACCACAGACCAACAGCAAAAAGCATATCAAGATTTTGCAGATGCTTTTAATGACTTTCACCCACGTTCATAATTTTTATAGATGCATATAACGATGCTAAAGGAGAGCAATCATGACAACCATTCAATATCGTGAAATTGTCTATGACGGTTTCCATGATGCGGAAATCGTAGATGAAAACATAAATTTAGATCTCAAACATTTTGCTGAAGCATGCGGTCAAAGCCCTGAATGGATTTTGCAATTATTGGAATATGAGATTTTACCTGCACGCCCAGAAAATCGTATCCATCAATTTTTTGGAGAAGATATTTCACGAGCACGTCGAGCCTACCGCTTGCAACGTGACTTTGAAGCCAGTCTATCTGCTGTCGCGATGATGATGGATTTACTTGACGAGGTTCAACAATTACGCAAACAAGTCAAACACCTTCACCTCCATGCTCATTAATTCATTTCAAAATGTTAATGCCTAGTGACAGGTTAATATTTAACCTGTCATGATGCAGAACTTGTCTTTCCGTTTTTGTTTGATTGTTAGAATTTTTATGCAAGAGGTTATAGGCGCTAATGAATTCGAAAGTAATGAATAAAAAGTTGAAACACATGTTCCCAGAATATCGTGATCTCATGTGTATGCTAAAACAAGAAGATCCACATTTTGCCAAGCTTTTAATTGATCATGATGAACTGGATCGTGAAATCAGTCATCTTGAACTTGATCCCCTCAATCATATTCATGAAAATATTGAGCAACTTAAACGTAAAAAATTGAGATTAAAAGATCAACTCTATTTGATTTTACAAAAAACAGCTCATATCAATCCTCAACCAGAATAATATTTAATTATTTCAGTTTTGTGATTTTTTCAACTTCTTTCATGGTTTGTTTGATCGGCTCATAATCCAAAAACCAGAATAAATTCACGTGCTGATTTTTATGTTGTTGTGCCAACATATCAATCACACTTCTTTCACCACGTCCAACCAAATGACGGCGGTAAAAGTAGATTAATAAGCCGATCGTACATGCCAGCATCACCCCAAGCATAATCCAGAATCCCATTGGACTACGCAAACCGGGAATAAATTCAAAATTCATTCCATAAACACCCGTTAATAAGGTGAGTGGTGCAAATACCGCAGTAATAATGGCAAGTATTCGCATGTTTTCATTGGTTTGATTGGCGATCGCTGAAAAATGTAAATCAATTGCTGTTTGGATGGCTGTGCTCAATCTCACCGTATACTTTTGGATACGTTCGACATGGCTCACCAAATCATCGACTCGAACCAAAATAATATCTTGCTTTTCACTATGCTTTTTACCTTTTAAATGGGCATAGTTTTCAACAATTTCATCTCGAAGTTCCTGTAAAGAATCAATTTGTTCTTCACATAGGTTTTCAATTTGCTGAAAAACCATATTCTCTTGAAATAGCTGATGCCATTTTGAAAAGCGACGATTGCCTTGCAAAAGTTCTTGTTGCCAAAACTCGACACGGCGTGAAAGCGGATTGCGCAAATCTAGATAGCCATCAATCATGCTATTTAATAAACGTAACGCTAAATCTAAGGGTGTTCTCGGGAGTTTGCGTGGTTTGTTTTGCTCTTCTAAATCCTTATTCATGATATTCAGGATACGAGCTAAATAGCTTTCAAAGGCATGATTGCCCTGCTCACGTACGGTGATTAAAGCTTGAGGGGTAATAATAAAACTGACTGGAGATGTCGCTAAACCAAAAACACGATCATGTTGTTCTAATGCCGTGTCACCACTACTGATCTGATCATCTGGGGTAATCAGTTTCCGAAAAATTAATAAATCATAATCTTCCATCGTATCAAAGGCACATGGGTGTTCGATGTTTAAAATATCTCGAATATGATATTCATTGAGATGAACGTCCGTATCATTATGAATTTCTTTTTGCCATTGCTCCGCACGATTAACTACATCTTCACGCGTACAATCCACCCAAACGAACTGTTGTTCTGCATCGAGCACAGGTTGTTTCTGAATACAAGTATAAGGTTCATCAGGATGCTGAAAAAAATAGAAACTTTGCATATTCACAGTAATTATTGATCTTTCTTGCTATGCATCATGCCATAAAAAAAGCCCTGAGCAAGCCAAAGTTGTTACTTTGGCAAAACTCAAGGCGGGCTTTTTTTATTAGACTTTAAACAAACTAAAAAGGTCTAAAGCCTTGCAAGCTTATGCTTGGTCTACATCTTTCATCGTTAATTTAATACGACCACGGTTGTCTACATCAGCAACTTGAACTTTAACATCTTGACCTTCAGCCAAAATATCTGTCACGTTTGCAACACGTTCATTTGAAATTTGTGAGATGTGAAGTAAACCATCTGTACCCGGCATAATGTTTACAAATGCACCGAATTCAACAATACGAATCACTTTACCTGGGTAGATTTTACCTGGTTCAACTTCTGCTGTAAGTGCTTGGATTTTTGCAACCGCTGCTTGAGCTGCTGCTTTAGTTTCACCAAATACACGTACTGTACCGTTGTCTTCGATATCAATTGCCGCTTTAGTTTCTTCAGTGATTTGACGAATTGTCGCACCACCTTTACCAATCACATCACGGATCTTATCAGGATTGATGTTGATCACTTGGAATGTTGGCGCATGCATTGAAATTTCAGGGCGAGCACGTGAAATCACTTGGTTCATTGCGTTAAGAATATGCATACGACCTGCATATGCTTGATTCAACGCAACTTCCATAATTTCTTCTGTGATTCCTTCGATTTTGATGTCCATTTGAAGTGCAGTAATACCGTTTGCAGAACCTGCGACTTTAAAGTCCATATCACCTAAGTGGTCTTCATCACCTAAGATGTCAGAAAGCACAGCAAAGCGCTCACCTTCTTTTACGAGACCCATTGCAATACCAGCAACTGGCGCTTTAAGTGGAACACCTGCATCCATAAGTGACAATGATGCACCACATACAGAAGCCATTGAAGATGAACCATTTGATTCAGTAATGTCAGACACGATACGAATCACATACGGGAAGCGATCAGCGGGTGGAAGTACCGCTTGAACACCACGGCGAGCCAAACGACCATGACCAATTTCACGGCGTTTAGGACCAGATTCACGACCTGTCTCACCCACAGAGTATGCAGGGAAGTTATAGTGCAACATGAAGTTGTCAGTTTTTGTACCCGCTAAAGTATCAACCATCAATGCATCACGTGTATTACCTAAAGTCGTTGTAACCAACGCCTGAGTTTCACCACGCGTAAACAATGCTGAACCATGAGCACGATCCAATACACCTACTTGTACGTCTAATGCGCGAACAGTTTTGGTATCACGACCGTCAATACGTGGTTTACCTGAAAGGATATTGTCACGCACTGTACGGTATTTTAAATCTTCAAAGAGTTCATTTAAGTCGTCAGCGATACCATCAACATCTTCTTCTGGAACAAACTGCGCAACAGCCTCAGCTTGTAAAGCATCTAATGCAGCATAACGGTCATGCTTAACCGCAATGGTATATGCTTCAGAGATTTTCGCTTCAAATGCATCTTTTAATTTTGCACGAAGGTCTTCGTTTTTAACTGGAGCAGTCCAAGTTGACTCTGTTGCACCTGCAGCTGCTGCAAATTCTTTAATCGCTTGGATCGCAATTTGCATTTCATCATGACCGAAAAGCACAGCACCCAACATTTGGTCTTCTGAAAGCTCTTTCGCTTCAGACTCAACCATCAATACCGCAGACTCTGTACCTGCAACAACAAGATCAAGATCAGATTGAGCAAGCTGTTCTAAATTTGGGTTAAGAACATATTCACCGTTGATTAAACCAACACGCGCACCACCGATTGGACCACGGAAAGGTGTGCCAGCGATAGCTAAAGCTGCTGAAGTACCCAACATTGCAGCGATATCGGCTTCCATTGTTTTATCAGAAGAAACAACTGTAGCAGTCACTTGGATTTCGTTATAGTAACCTTCAGGGAACAATGGACGAATTGGACGGTCAATAAGACGAGAAATTAAAGTTTCTGACTCTGAAGCACGACCTTCACGCTTACCATATCCACCTGGGATACGACCTGCAGCATATTGTTTTTCTTGATAGTTTACTGTAAGTGGGAAAAAGTCTTGTCCTGCTTTAGCAGTAGGTTGTGCAACGACAGCTACAAGAACAGTTACACCACCCATAGTGATCAATACAGTGTTTGCTTGACGAGCAACGCGACCTGTTTCTAATACAACTTGATGTTGACCATATTGAAATTCTTTACGAATAACATTAAACATTGACATGTATTTTTGTTTCCTAATTTTATTCTAGTGGAGACCCCTAAGGTTTGGCATTCATATCTGTTACATAAATGACAAAGCTTAGAAGCCGACCTCACTAGACAATAAATCTTTATTTAGACTAATTTTAAACACGAAGAAGGAGCGAATATTCGCCCCTTCCCTTTTATCCAGTAAATACTGGATAGACTTTAGTTTTCATCAATACAGCATTCAGCATGCAATAATCCGAAAATAAAAGTTTAAATCGAATTAACGACGTAAACCTAAAGCAGCAATCAAATCGCTATAACGAGTAGCATCTTTACCTTTAAGGTAGTCAAGAAGCTTACGACGTTGGTTAACCATACGGATCAAACCACGACGGCTATGATGGTCGTGTTTGTGTTCTTTGAAGTGACCTTGCAAATCATTGATTTGAGCAGTCAATAAAGCAACTTGTACTTCTGGTGAACCAGTGTCATTTTCAGCACGAGCGAATTTTGCAACGATCTCTGCGCGATCTGCGTTTGTTAAAGCCATTCGATTTCTCCGAGATGCTTAATTTAAATACTTGATACAAATCAAATTGATTCTTCAAAACCAATTTAACTGCCGTGCATCACTACAGCAGGGACTTATTTTAAAGGAAGTATGTTGAGATTGCAAAAATATTGTACATCTCAGTTCTAGCAAGTTTCACTTGATGATAAAAGCACATCAATATTGCACTTTTTTTACACAGTGCATGGCAATTCGGACACAGACATTTATCTCGACTCAGTTCACACTTGTTCTGAATAAAAATAAGCATGGACAACGATTGTGAAGTTATTTTCGACCAACACCTGTTTTGTACCCAAGGATTTGGGCAGCATCACCAGTAGTAAAAATGAAGTTCATCCTGAACTCGGGGGAATGACATTAAAACAAGTAGATAAAATCTGGCAGAGTATTGAGCACCTTTATCAAACAGGTAATCACCCCCTGATCAGTGTGTGTTTAAGACGTAATGGTCAAATCATATTGAACCGCAGTTTGGGGCACACCTCAGGAAACTCTGCGGATGGTTTAGCCAAAAATGCTGTGATTGCAAGTCCAGATACCCCCATTTGCTTATTTTCAGCATCCAAAATGATTACCGCCATCTTGATTCACATGTTAGATGAAACAGGTGAAATCAACTTATTGGACCCGATCAGTCATTACATTCCTGAATATGCACAAAATGGCAAACGCCGTGCCACAATCTTTCATTTACTGTCGCATCGTGGTGGCATTCCACGTATAGAAATGGAAGTCACCCCAGAGCTCTTATTTGATAAAGATCAAATTTTACAATATCTCTATGCTGCACAGCCGATTTCCCCTGCAGGCTCACATTTAGCTTACCATGCAGTCACAGCAGGTTATATTCTCGGTGAATTGATCGAGCGCGTGACTGGGCAAGATCTCCGTCAATTCCTCCATGAAAAAATTGAAAAACCCATGAATATGCCGTTTTTCAATTATGGTTTAAAACCTGAATATCGCGATCAAGTCGCGCTGAATTATCCGACTGGTGTGCATCCAAAACTTGGAACTGATTTATATTTAAATCATGTTTTAGGTGGGGGATTACAACTTGCGGTAGATGTAACCAATGATCCACGCTTTATGGATACTGTCTGCCCTGCTGGCAACATCTATACCAGTGCAGAACAAGCCAACCGTTTTTTTGAAATGTTGTTGAATGGCGGAGAATATCAGGGCAAACGGATCATGAGCCCAGAAACGGTTTTCCGTGCAACGCTACCAACATCCACCACCAATATTGATCGAACACTACTTGCCCCTATGCGCTATGCATTAGGTCCAATGTTAGGCAGCAATCCTTTGGGTATTTTTGGTCCAATGACAGGACAAGCGTTTGGTCATCTTGGATTTTCCAATATCTTATGCTGGGCTGATCCTCAACGCGATATTAGTGTCAGTATTTTAAATACAGGAAAAGCCGTCATGGGTACACATATTCCTGCTTTGGCACAAACACTTTATCAAATTTCCAATAACTGCCCTAAAATCCCGAAAGCACAACGTCGTGCTGTATTTGGTACAGATCGTACTGAAACAGAATTGGTTTAAATCAGAAAGTAAGATATGAAAAAGCCCTAAGATTACTCTTAGGGCTTTTCCGTTGCGCTGTAGTTTCTTGTTTAGTTATTGTCGGTATCTTATTTATTATCTTTATTGTGCTCTCGACACTTATTGTTTTATCACTGACATTCATTTTCACAACCATGTGACCAATTATGTCCATATATGACTTATTATGCATGTCAAATATGTAAGACAAAAGTCGTATTTAACTCATCTTTATGTGAGAAATTGCGTACAGAAAAATGACCGTGGTGAGTTTCATAAAAAGCCTTTTAAAATGTGATAGATGACATAATAAATGTAGATTTCAAGTATAATTTTTAATCTAAACTAACAAAAATAAAAGATGAACCTATCATAATTTGAAAACTAGAGTGGCAATCCCTTGGCAATAAAAAAGCCCTGTAGTCTCTCCCAAAACTACAAGGCTTAGCGGCTGTAAGTTTCCTCTTTTATTACTTACTTTCTTGTAAGTTCGCAGTCTCACGACTTCAAGTTGTTCTTATTTTGCGATTTTACTCAACGATCCTTGCCGAGCTCTTTATGGCTTCATCATCTCAAAAACTAACATGAAGCTCTATGCGCAAATCTCTCGAATTCATGTAAGCAATTTCGTACAATGTTCAAATTATCAATTTAAACTTCAAAATAATTATACCGCATTAACCATCCTAACCAATCCACTAGTACGTGTGGTTGCTATATTCAGAGATTGTACAAATGCGCTTTGATCCACCAAGAGACTGACCACAGATTTGGCTCGTGTAATTGCGGTATAAATCAACTCTTGACTTAATAGCCGAGTTGCTGCCGAATCTAAAACCACTGCAGTATGAGTAAATTCTGAGCCTTGTGATTTATGAATCGTCAGTGCAAAAGCCGTCTGCATTGCTTTAGGCAAACGAGTTGCAGGAAACCATTTATCCAAGCTAGGGAAATAGACTTCGAATTGTCCCTGCTGTTTACGGTGTTTCAGACAAATCCCAATATCTCCGTTAGAGAGTCCTAATTGGTAATCATTGTAGGTCATCATCACAGGACGCCCCACATACCAATCACCTCGTTTGGATAGGGTCGGAATATATTCAAATAAAGCTTTTTCCATTTCTGTATTTAAACTGTTTAAACCCATTACCCCATGACGTATCGCGGTGAGAATCCGGTAACTGTCAAACGCGTGTACAACCATCTTGGCTTGATCATGTTCTGTGTCGGTATTCAAATAAACCTGAAGGCTTTCAAAATAAGTATGGAAACCTAAACTTAATTTCTTGTAGTAGCCCGCTAAATCAGCTTGCGCAATTTTTTCAGGAAGATACTCAAGTTGAATGACATCTTGCATGTCTGGTAATAAATCGACTGGTTTAAGTTCTCCTGCAACAACCACCTCTTGTTCAAAGTGTGCTAAAAGTTGCGATGGAGCAGTATCCAGCGTTTTTTGCATTTGAATAAACTTTGCCATTTTCCCAATCAATGCACCTTCTTTAAAGCGTTGACTGGTCATTAAATTGACCCGATGATCAGACAAAGTTTCCATCTGTTGTAGATCAGCAAGGACTGCACCGACATCCACTGAAGCCAATTGATTTGCATCGCCCAACAGGATTAAACGTCCATGTTCAGGAATCGCCTCAAACAGCATGGTTGCTAAATTTAAATCCAGCATTGAAGCTTCATCTACAACCACAACGTCATAAGGCAGTGGTTGGCGTTGGTTAAAGCTCGGGGTCTGTTGATGACCTAATCCCAACAAACGATGCAAGGTCATCGGATTAAATAGATTTTGACTTAAACCAAAATGTTGTAATTTAGGATCAGACAAGGACTTCTGCAAAGCTTCCCCCATACGTTGTGCAGCTTTTCCTGTAGGTGCTGCCATCGCGATCCGAATATCTGGAGTTGCTTGATACAATACGGCAATGATTCTTGCCAAAGTATAGGTTTTACCTGTACCCGGTCCCCCCGTAATCATACTCAAAGCCGATTTCGCGACCATAGCCAAAGCCGCTTTTTGATAAGCATCAGTCAATAGTTCATCAAATTCCGAAACATCCACCTGAGCAGTAGATTGCACACTCAGACGTTTAATTTGTTGTGCCAAGCGTCTCTCAAGTTGCCAATAACGATAGAGATAAAGATATTCATGATCTTGTACAAACGGCGCAACTGCACTTTCTGGATTGTCTGCGTGAATCATCAAGGACTTTAACCCTGTTGTATTTTTATCCTTTGCGGGAATACAACTATCACCCTGAGTACTTGCCAAAAGTATTTCTTGTGCCAGTTCAAGTGCATGTTCATCTAATTTAGGGCTTGTGGAATACTGTGTTAAAACATATTTACTCCATGTCTCAATCCATTGTGGGACTTGGCTTTCTAAATCCTGTTGATTTTCCACACAGTTATCCTCAGAGTTATCTACAAGGTTTTCAACATAGTTATCCACACGATAACCTATTGTTTATACAGTTTTTCAAACAACTATTCACACAATTTCACTAGATTTATCCTCAACAAAATAGCCCAGTATCGCATCTAATCTCAAAATAAACTCTGTGGTGGGGCGCCAGAAATAATAGCCTTGACCGACTTGAGCATTCATACCACGTAAATACAAATAAGTTGCACCACCTAAATCCCGTTCAATTTGGTAGTCTTCAAGTTGGATTTTTAAATAGCGATGTAAAGCCACCAAATATAACGCTGCCTGCAACCAATAACTGGCATGTGACATACTCTCTTGAACGGCTTCAGAGGTATAGTTGTTTTGATCCGCACCCAGAAAATTACTTTTATAATCGGCAATATGATATTGCTGCCCATCAAAGAAAACCAAATCAATTGAGCCGTTGAGATAACGGGCTGAACGAGCATCATTAAACTCAGGCATTTTTATTCCGTACTCATCAAATAACTGATAAATCCGTTGAATTGCCAAAACTCGATCTGAAAGCGATAAATAGAATGGGAACTCAGCCAAATGTTGATGAGGTTCAAGCTGTTTTAATTGGAAATTTTTGAGAATTGGTGTGGATAAGACCTCAGCCAGCCACTCAGCAACCCAAGTCAGCAAAGTTTCTTCAGCATTGGATTGAGCTAAAGCATTCTCCTCGACAGTTTGGTTTAAAAAAGCCAGTCGGTATTTTTCAAGCAATTCTGTCCACAAACTGGAGTAGTCATTTTTAAAACGTCGACGAATTTCAAGATGCCAATATCGTGTATCCTGAAAATCAATATGTTCGAAGATTTCATGCAAGAAATTTCCTGCAATGGTGCCCATTGGAAAATTGGCTTTGATCCATGCAATCGGTTGCTCAGGCTGTGTTTGCTGAATAATTTCAATCATCGGCTGTTGAATTTCATCTTCTGCACGGTCTTGCTTTTGTTCAGAAACTGCCAAGGCATCTTGAATTTGTTGTCGTGTTAAATGTTGGGCCAAAGCACTAAAACTGGTTTTTCCCCGCGGATAAAAACGCTGTGTTGGAAATGCTTGCGCAATTAATGGTAAAGGATCTTCAGAGTTAGGTTTTTCCAGTGCTTTAGGACGCTCAGTCAGTAAGTCTTCCATACAGCTACCGATATGCTGAAAAACATCAGCACCTTGACCCCGCCAAAATGCCAAGCCTGTTGTCGACTTTTCTTTGGTATCACTCAACATGGCATAAACACGATAACTGGCACGGGTCAACGCCACATACCACAAACGATGATGTTCTGCTAAAGCACGCTCATTATGTTGTTCGATATCTTTTTTATCCAGTAAATTACTGTCATTAATAGCCACCACACGCTGTTGTTCAGTCTGCCCTGTCTGGCTATTTAATTGGACTGCTGTCGAAAAGTTCAAGGTCTTATTGATTTCTTTAAAGTCTTTGTCTGCACCCAGTAAAAAAACAAATTTAAACTCTAAACCCTTCGATTGGTGAATGGTCATCAACTGGACCCCTGCCTCATTGGACAGTTTACGCTCCATTTCCCACTCTCGTTCCATTGGTGCAGTCAGCTGTTTTAAATACCAATGATAAAGATTTTGCGCACCTTGATATGTTTCACTGTGTTGGCTGAGCAGTTCAGTTAAATGACGTAAATTCACCACCACACGCTCATTATCACGACTACGCTTTTCCACCAGTTTTTTCCAGACCGCACACTGATTGAGTAGATATTGCCAAGCAGTTAAGAAACCTTGATTCAGCCATATTTCACGGACCTGATCAAACAACTCGATGTATTCACTTAAGCCATCTGCATGCTGTTCTAAGGCAATCAAATCTTTTAAGCTCAAACCGATCATACGACTTAATACGGCACGTTTTACTTTCGCTTCATGGTAAGGGTGCAAAATTGCAGTCAGTACAGCCCCAACATCATGGGCAATCTGACTTTCAAAAACACTTTTCTTTGAAGGTCGATTGGTGCGAATCCCCAGAAATTCTAACGCAGCTTGTGCCTTATCCAGCCCATCGTGGTTTTTCGATAAAATAGCAATGTCATTTTCATCTAGCGGACGCTGCGCGGATTTCTCCTTAAACAATAAACTGCCTTGAATACCTTGATTGAGCAAATCACGGATTTTCCATGCCACTTGTTCTGCTTCAAGCTGTTTATCTGCTAACTTGAGCCATCTTAAAGGTTGAGGATTTATCTGTCCCTGATCCAACATATCTGGATGGGGGCGACTGCCTGCTTGCACAGGGGTATAGATCACCTGCTCGCCAAAATCCATTTGTCTTTGAAATAAGGCATCGACCACCTCAACCAAGGGTTTTACTGAACGATGGTTATAGATCAAGTTATATTCATTGCCATCTTTACCAAACACATCCTGATGTGCTTTTAAAAAAGTCAGCATGTCCCCACCACGGAAACCATAAATCGCTTGTTTACGATCACCCACCATGATCATACAGCCATTCTTAACTCGACTTGGATGACGCCAAATTTGCGCTAACATATCGTCTTGATCTTGGTTGGTATCCTGAAACTCATCAACCAAAATTAAGGGATAACGTGCATGGACAAAAGTAGCAAACCGTTGTCCTTGTTCACCTTGTAAAGCTTCCGCAAGCGTTCGAATTTGCTGGGCAAAGGTTGTTTCACCCTTTTGCTGTAATAATTGTGGCAAGCGCTGCTTCACTTCTTGCGCCAAATAATATTTAAGAAAAGTATTGGTTCCGAGCAACTGATTTTCAAATACTTCGATTTGCGCATAGATACTCAACAGCTGTTGAATAATCGGATGTTGATAAAATCCCAGCTGTACATGTTCAGGGGCTGCTTTCTTAAATATCTGTTGTTCACGAAGCACTTTGATCAAAGTGGAAAAATCAGACTTTTCCACTGCCAACCCGGAACTCAAATAATGTTTATAGCCCTGTTGTTGGGTGGTTTGAATAATTTGTGGCAGACTCTTGGTAAAAATACGATGAAAACGATCACTCCTAAATTTTGTCCCATTACAAAACTTATAATAATCACCGTCCAATAAATAATAAGCTTCAAGTGTTTGTAACTGTTGCAATTGAATTTGCGACAGTTGTTCTATTGCCTGTTGAAATGATTGAGCATCCACAGTAGAAAATTGTGGCTCAACAAATTTTGCCGATGCGAAATTTAAACTTTGCTCAACTGTCGATGCATAGTAGTCGACACCATGTAACTCTCCTGCAAACATCAAACTATCGACAATATCTTGCGGTTGTTTTTGAATCCATGCCCTTAAAACATCGTGAATTAATTGATAAGTATAGCTTTTTGCATCATCAGTAATTTCTGCACGTTCAATCTTGCCACTTTCAAAAGCAAATTCACGTAATAGTTTTTGACTAAAGCTATCTAAGGTCCCCACAAACAATTCATCAAGTTGATCAATCACCAGTTTTAGACGTTCACAGGCATAAGCCACTTGCGATGCAAATGTTTTCAACAACTTAGAAAATAAAGGATCGGTTTCCTGCTGGGCTTTGTTTAAAACCTGTGATTCAGTCAGCTCTCGACAGGATTCAAAATAGTGAAACGTATCTTGTAAACGTGAACGAATCCGACTTTTCAACTCGGCAGCAGCTTTTCGAGTAAATGTGGTTGCAATCACTTGGCTTGGTAAGTATTTTTCTAAAAAAATCCGCACCATCAAACTGGACAAGGTATAGGTTTTACCTGTACCTGCAGAAGCTTCGATCCAATGTAAACCTGCAAAGTGCATATCTTCAATCGGTTGAATCGAAACCTGCTTTTTTTTGCTACTGGCTGTGTTACTAAGCGATAAATTTACGGAAGTCATCATGATTCCTCCGCAACAGTTTGATATTGATAAATGGGTTGATACAGATCATACGCAAATTGATCACAAGCATGCTTGAGCAGTGCAGTCGCATCTTGTTCTTGCAAAATAAATTGCCAATCCCGATGCTTTTTACTCCACTCCATTTCCGTCAAATCATAAGGCAAAAATGCATCACTTTTATTCCACTCATTGAGTATTACTGTGAAATCCTCAATCACTAAACGACCAGAGTCTTCAGCTATCCAAGTCAATGTTTTATTATTTTCAGTGAGCTTCAACAACAATGCAGCGGGCAATACCAAAGGTTCAGACTGCCCATAAGCAAAGGCTTTAAACCATGCCAGTAGATACTGTTTTGCTTGTGCTGAACTTAATCCTGTATTGATGATCGTCACATCACTAAATACCGCAATCCGTTGTAAACCTTTCGACTGTTCGGCATCCAGATTTAAATAACTCAGCCACAACAAATACTCTAACCAAACTTTAGTACGACGTTTAGCACGACCACTTGAGGCATCTAAACTGACCCAATCTGTGCGCTGCTGTTGAGGCAAGGTAATGTTCATAACCAAACCAGATTCAATCCGCCACTGACGCTGTGTGGTCAATGTCACTTCAGGCGCATAATGCTTTAAGCGTGCTTTTAAACTGTCTTGTTCAGCCAAGCCGATTTGCCAAGCACTGAGCTGGACCTTGCCTATTGGAAGTTGATTCTGCAATAACCGCATATCATTTACCGTCGCGTCATCTACAGAATGAACCGTCGCCTTTTGTAAAAAATCTCGGATTTGATAACGTGCCAAGCCATCCAAAATCAAAGGTTCATTCAATGCTGGCATATCATCTGCGCTTAGATTTTCAACCCCCAAGGTTTTTAAATATAATCGTGCAGGGAAGGTCATATCTTGAATCCACTGCCCTGCATCCAATACCATAATATCGTCTTGAGCTGATGGATAAGGTGTATTCACCCAAGCATCACGTTGAGCCAATGCCTCTGTTTGACGAATCTGTTGTGCGACTTGGAACCATTGGTCCTGATAACGGATGGACTGTTGGGATTCAAAACCAGAAGGCTCAAAGGGCTGTAAAGTATGGACATGGTATAAAGTTTGAATCTGTTCTGGCACTTCAATTCCATCTAAGGACACGGTTTGTGCTACAGCAGTCAAATTCTCAGGTGTTGTATTTGCTAGAGATACTGATTGCAAATGATCGGCTTGACTAATAAAGGCAATATGATTGATCAACTCTTGTAAGACACTCGATGGATCTCGAACTTCACCATCACTGACATCAAAGCCATTGTAAAATAACCATAGATTTTCTTGTGCCAACAGTAAAGCATCTAAAAATGCACCTTGATCATCATCCAAACGTGAACGATCACCCAACTGTGGTTTAAGGATTTGCATTAAGTCGAAAGGGACATGAACATCACGATCTGGGAATTTACCGCCATCCAAATTTAACAGTACGATCAGCTTATAAGGCAGCGGGCGAATTTGTCCGATCTGACTAAACGTAATCTGCCCTGTCGGTAAAGCCTGATCAATTTGCCCCTCTAATAAGTTTTGAATTTCATTGAGTAAATATACCAAAGGCAAATCAATATCTTGGAGAATAGACTGTTCTTGCTCGTCATAGAAACTCGCCAAAGTCAGCATACGTTCTTGTTTTTTTACGATCTCACGTACCGTTTTTAAAGATTCGACACCTGCTTGTTCAAATTCAACAATATCCTGCATCAGCAATTTTAACCACGCTTCCACATTACATTTTAATGTGGTTTGCTTGCCGAGCTCATGTGCAATCATCCAATCTCTACGATGATCAAAATCTTGGTAAATCTGTACCAAGGTCGTGATCAGCTCAAAATCAGCTGTAAAGACTTGTGCATAACTCAATACATTTTCAAATAATCGGTGTTCTGGAATTGCAATGCCCAATACCAAACGATCCAATGCAAATTTAAAACTAAAACGAAAATCATCGTCATCTTGACTCAACGAACGTTTTAAGTGTTGCGCATCTAAACCACGTTTAAATCCAGCATTGATCAGCAATTCAATCATGCGTTCTGTATTAGCAATATCTAAATCATAACGTAATTGAGTCGCAGTTAAACTTAACCAATCTGCAAAATCCTCAATGCTAAAACGACTTTCAATCAATTGAATACGTCCTAACACAGCGCGCCAAGCATTATGAGCATCCAATGCCGTCACTCCTGCAATTTTCACAGGCAAATAAACACTGTCCTGATTCGGTGTATGTGGGAATACACTGCGAATCAGTGGCTCAATTTGTTTTAAGTCTGGCACTAAAACTAAAATATCATTTGGACGACGAGGCTGATCTAACGAGCTTTTGGCTAACCAAGCAATCAATTGATCTCTCAGTACTTCAAGTTGTCTTAATGCAGAATGACATACATGAATCTGAATCGAATCATCCTCTTTTGCGATTGGATAAGCATGTGCCTCTGGCTCAACTAAATAAAGAATATCGGACTGGAGTTTAGTCAATAAATTAATCGGTTGTTCATCGACAAAAGCATCTACCCACTGTCCTTCTTCTCCAGAAGAAAGGTTGGAAAGAATCGAAAAATGATCACGCGCTTGTTTGCCAAAACGTGTCAATAAAGGATGACGAGATTCTCGAATTTCAGCATTAAAATTTAAGGTAAATTCATCGAAAAATTTTTGAATATCCGCATCTGTTGCATTGGGATTTTTGCCAATAAAGCGTTCTTTAACCCTTAAATCGTATTGTTTTTTCCAATTTGGATCGACACTGTCTGCCCAGTATTCTTGTGATGGATTGTAATGTAAAATCACCACATCCAGATATTGTCCAAGTCGTCTCAAAAACTGTAATTGACTGGGTGGCAAATCCAACAAGGTAAAGACAATCAGTTGACTTGGTAATTTTTTTAAAGCCTGTAGTCGTTGTTGAACATCCTCCATCACATGCCAAAAATCAGCATCAATACTCTGCATTTCAATAAAATCATCATGAAATGTATGTTGCCATAACCAACGTTGCCAGTTTTCCAGTTCTTGTGCCTGATTCAGCGTAAATGCTGAAATCTGCTGATTGGTCTTAAAAAATTGCTGTTCTAAATTCAGTGCTTCTCCACGCCCCCATTGCGCCAACCAATTACTTGGGCACTGACAAGCTTGATTCTGCGGACAACCACGTACACAATCAGCACGGTACAACATATAGTGACTAAACAGTTTTGAAACCTGCTCAGACACCCAATACAACATACTTTGCTTTTTCAGTTGTTTATCTAAACCTTGTTGTAACTGTGAAGCGGCGTCATAGATCCGTTGAATAATAGAATGCAACGGATGGTCTTCAGCCAGACTATTTTCCTCATGTTCAATAAAGCTTTTTAAAGTCTGATAAATCCGCCACTTCATAATCAGACGTGGAATATTGGCTTTACGTACTTTGTCTTTATCATCAAGTACTTGTTGATAAGCAAACCATTGAAATCCACGGATACGCTGATGAAATTGGCTATTGGCGCTAATGCCCTGTTGTTCTGCGATACGTTGACTTAACCACTCCTGCACCGCAGGACTGGGTACAATAAAATGTTGCGTTTGCAAAACTGCAAAAGGATTTTTGGATGGCCGAATGGTATTTTGCAAAAGCCCTTGCACCAAGACATCAATGCGTTGGCTTTGAATCACATGTATTGCCATAATTCCTCAACTTTCAATATTCTATTGTCTATGTTCATGCACAAAACATAAACATTCGCCACTATACAACAACAATATACTATGGCATTTTTAAAACATTATTTGGAAATAACTTCACAATTTCAAGCTCAAACATGAGTTTCCAGAAATATGACAAAAAGCTTGAAACATAGGTATTTGATTTATGAAAATTGATAAAATTCCAGACTCGATTGATCCCACCTTGAATCTAGAACAGATTCGTGAAGAATGCTTAGAACTTGTCAAAAAGCGTTCCTATGTCTCCGCAGGTGCAGCTGTTGTACCAGTGCCATTTTTTGATGTGGTCATTGATGTCGGTATGTTGTCTTTCCTGATTCCTGAAATCAATGCTCGCTTTGGTTTAGCACCAGATCAAATCAGTGTTTATGATCCTGCCACCAAGAAAATCCACTGGAATGAACTGCGCAAACGTGGTTTCGAATTTTCAGGTTTAGTGGTGGCACGTACTGCTGTTAAAGCATCCTTTAACAATATGGCTGCAAAAATCATCACCAAACAAGTGACCAAATTCATTCCGCTTGGTGGTTCAATTATTGCTGCAAGTTTAGGCTATATTGTCATGAAAAAAGTGGCTGAAACGCATGTAGATGAATGTTATAAGCTTGCCAAAGGCATTCAGCAAAAACAACAAGCCAGCGTTGTTAAATATTCATAATCTCTATTTATACACTCATAAAGCGCGACTTAGTCCGCTTTATGAGACAAATCAACATAAAAAAATGAACATAGAAAAAGAAAATTTGTCATTCAAGCACAAAGCGATTTTTGATCCACGCCTCAACTTTTTTACGTTGAATTATATAGGCAAACCGCCTGATTATTCATACAAGTGATTTAGATGATTCATTTATTTCGCCCTTTTGAATCTATAGATGGTCTTGCTATCGTGAAGCGACATGGATGTCGCCATGTTGAGCGGGGGTATATAGGATGTACCCCTCGCTCAACGAAAGATTTTTGTCACTTTTCATCTCTGAAAAGTGAGGCATCGCCTACGCAAAACAATTTAAACTTTAGCACTAAAGCGTGGCAGTGCAAGCTTTAGATCATCAAAATATTGAATGACCTCAGGATTTTTCGAGAAACTCAATACAACCCAGACCGCTCTTAAACTGCCGATATCATGATTGCTTAAATCATAGAGCTCATTGCACAGTTGATATTTAGCCAAACAATTGAGCAAAAAATTATCGACCTCATTCGTAGAAAGCAGGTGCAATTTCTGTGCATTTTTACGATCAGGTAAGTATGAATCATTATCTAGTTTTCGAAGCAACTGCTGAATTAATTTTTCACTCGGCAGAGTTAAATGCTGTTTATGATCAAGCAAAATCTTTTGTAATGTTCTCATACCTACCAACGCCTAAGAATTTTCAATCTGCTTTTAGCTGTTTGAGAATGGCTTTCAACACTTGAATACGCGCTGAATATTTGTCGTTGGTTGCCACTATATGCCAAGGCGCGTATTCAGTATTGGTTCGTTCAAACATATCCGCCGCTGCATTTAAATACTCATCCCAATGTCCACGATTACGCCAATCTTCAGGTGTAATCTTAAAGCGTTTATGCGGTGTTTGTTCACGGGCTTTAAAACGGGCTTCTTGCTCTTCTTTACTGATCGCTAACCAGAATTTAACCAATACCGTTTGGTTGTCTACCAAGTCCTTTTCAAAACGATTGATTTCATCATAAGCACGTTGCCACTCAGCAGGTTTGGCAAAGCCTTCTATACGTTCAACCAAGACCCGTCCATACCAAGTTCGATCAAAAATACTGATTTTTTCCTCTGGTTGAATCTTAGTCCAAAAACGCCATAAATAAGGTCGACGCAACTCATATTGTTCAGGTGCTGCGATGGTATAAATTTCGTATTCGCGAGGGTCAAGATTTTTGACAATACGTTTGATTGCTCCACCTTTGCCTGCCGCATCCATACCTTCAAATGTCACCACAACATTTCGAGAATCGTTTCGCAACGCTTCTGAAACTTTTTTAGTGAGCTTTTTTAATTCATCCTTATACTGATCTTTATCTAATTCATCCGTCGCTGGTTGTAATAATGCTTCTGGAACAGCCGTTTGTTTCCATTTAGTTCTGACCGTGGTTTTATGCTTGGGTAACTTTTTCAATGCTTGTAAAATATACTGCGCAAATTGCTGATCTCTTGAAATACAATCATCACAGTCAATCACATACCAATCATCAGTAAAACGTTGTCGCAACTTTTGTACGGTGTCGTATTGTTTCTTATTGCGCCAATCCAGCCCCATGAGCTTATGCCAACGTTGTTCAGATGAATCCATTGAATCTAAACGTTTTTGCAAACTTTTCCATGGTAAGTCAAACCACACTTTAATTACATCGACATGGTTATTTTTAAGGTCTTGTTCAAAAGCACGCATGTTTTCGATATAAGCATCGAACATGGTTTCATCTAAGGGCTTAGAAACATGCATGGCGGTTGACAACAAATCACTGTACCAATTCCCAAAAAAAATCTGAATTTGACCTTCAGATGGGATATGCCGTGCATAAGGCTGCCAAAAACTTTGTTTGTTGCTAAATAAGCTCGGTGGATCTGCTTTAACACGTAAATAACGTGGATCAACCCATTCACGTAACTGTTTAACAGCTTCCCCTTTACCTGCCAGCTCAATTCCACTGACTAAAATGACTAAACTTTTGGCATTGTTTTTGTCTTTGGAATTCTTTAACGCATATTGCGCCTCAATCAAATCAACGGATAATTCTTCTTCATCACGCAACGCAAACGGTAATTGTTCTTCAATCATCTGCTTCTCTACTTATCTGAAGGTTTTATCGAGTATACCCATTCGCAAAAAACAGAGTTATATATTTTCTGTACAAAAAAATGCATTTTTGCCGATTTAAAAATCCACTGACCATATTTCTCTATTGTTTTTTCACTTTTGTCATAGTGCTATCCCTAAACTAGCTTTATCCTGTAAATAAACGAAATTCAGAGTTTTTGTATGTCAAAACTTGCTGCGCTTGATCAGCTTTTAGAACAATACCAACAATTCAGCTATCACACTGACCCGGTTTTAAAACAACGTCTGCATGAAGCACAGGATTGGTTAAAAGCCCGTATCCAAAACACTCATCATGATTTGTTTAATCAAAAAGAGAATCAATTGATGGCGAAGTATTTCATCAATCGTTTATACGGTGGACCTGAATTTGATGATTTGGCGATACAGATTGAACGTTTGCTGAAATATGCTCATAAGGCTGAAAAAATCATTCCTGAAAATGCCATCAAAACCGGACTAAAATCTGTTGGTTTGGCTGTACTTGCCATGCAGCTGGATGAGCAAGTCGCAGCTCAATTACTCAAAGACTATCCTGCACATCAAATCATTGATGATGAAATGATGCGACTGACTTTGTTAAAACTCGATCAAGCTGAAGCTCGCCAACAACAGTTGAGCTTACTGGATGATTTAGGGAGTGCACTCGATAAGTATATGCGTTCATTTATTATGCATACCGCTTTTAAAATGTGTAAAGGTACGGCAACAAAATATAAATTTGAATTGATGTATGACTTTATTGGTGAAGGCTTTGTTGCCATGAAACCCATGAAATCTGCTGCTCAATTTATCCATGAATTTACGCTCAAAGAACGAGAGATTGTTGAAAAAGTCCATCGTGGCGATCCCAATCCTTTTCAAATTTAATCTATTCCACCATGCCCTCAGACCGATCTTTAGGATCGGTTTTTTGTATATTATTCATAACAATTGCATCATGAGCACTGCAAAATTTTGCAGAATCTGTCATTATGCAGTGCAATATAAAATTTCCTATTTTTGTGTTCAGGAGTGACTCAAATGTCGAATGAAAACCAAAAGCCAACAGCATCAGCTGAAACGGCAACAAATACAGACAAAGTGAGTCCATTTCTAAGTGAACCATTACCGCAAGGTGCGCCTCAGGGGCAACAGCAATCATTACAACAGCAGATGACGGATACACCTGTGTCAGGTCAAGTGCCTAAATATAATCTGCCACGTGGTGCAAATACAGGCAATGTCGGTGCAACAACCCACTTCGGTTATTCCACTGTAAACAGTGAAGAAAAGGCACAAAAAGTTGCCGAAGTATTTCATTCTGTGGCAAGCAAATATGACATCATGAACGACCTGATGTCATTTGGTATTCATCGTTTATGGAAACGCTTTGCAATTAACATGTCTGGCGTGCGCCGTGGGCAACATGTACTTGATATTGCAGGTGGAACGGGTGACTTAGCCAAAGTTTTCAGTCGTGAGGTCGGTCCTACGGGTCATGTGGTCTTGTCAGATATTAATGAGTCAATGTTGAATGTTGGTCGTGATCGTTTGATCGATGCTGGCTGTACCAATGTTGACTTTGTTTTGGCAAATGCTGAAACATTGGAACCTTTTGCTGACAACAGTTTTGACTTGCTTACCATCAGCTTTGGCTTACGTAATGTCACCGATAAAGATGCTGCATTACAAGCTATGTATCGTGTTTTAAAACCAGGTGGTCGCTTACTGATCCTTGAGTTTTCTAAACCTGTGTTTGAACCATTTTCAAAACTATACGACCTCTATTCATTTACCGCATTGCCGATCATGGGTAAAATTGTGGCGAATGATTCTGAAAGCTATAAATATTTAGCAGAATCAATCCGTATGCATCCAGATCAACGTACATTAAAAGGTATGATGGAAAATGCGGGCTTCCAAAACTGTGATTATCACAATTTAACGGGTGGTATCGTTGCGGTACACCGTGGTTTCAAACTGTAATTTTCCAAGATAGCACAAGCAAGGTTGGGTTATGTGGTCAATTCTGGCACTCGGTGCAGTTGAACGGTTCATCAATCATGGGATTAATTTGGATGCGATTACTCGCATTCAATTCAATCAGTTACAAGGTAAACTGTTACGTGTCGTGATGGATGCGCCTCAGCTTTCTGTCGATGTTTTTTTTGATGAACATAAAGTTCGTCTTGAACCGACCGTAACGGGCAAAAGTGAAACGCCTTCTGTTTTTGAACAGCGTCCTTTTGATCAAAACCGTACTATTTCAGAAGCGACGGCAACATTACACGTTAAAAATGTGGTTGAACTGGTCAAGTTATTTATTGCCGATGAGATTGGCAATATTCCTTTACAGGGCGATTATCATCTTTTGCAGGATATTCAAAAGATTATCCAACAGGCTGAACCTGATTTAGCATCACAATTAAGCCCATGGATTGGTCCTGCACTTGCCCATGAAATTGCAAAGATTCAATTTGCGCCTCAACATCTAAAGCGCTCTTTACAAAGCCATTTATTTTTTGCTGAAGATTTTTTAAAAGAAGACAGTGGCATTTTTGCTCCACGTTGGCAAATGGATGATCTGCAACACGATACGCGTCTGCTTAATCAAAATATTGATCGCATTGAAGCAAAAATCCAACAACTCCAAGCTTTACTTAATTCCCACCAAGATCAGGTAATTTAATTTATGATTCCGCATATTGCCCGTTTATTCGAACTTTGGCGTATCGCAGCGCACTATAGACTCGACACACTGGTTCCTGCGGAAGAGCTACCTGAAAAAGCCCGTCATGCACTGTCTTTAATTCGCTTACACCCTGCTGCATGGTCAAGTAAAGAACGTAAAAATCAACTTAAGCTCAAAGAAGCTTTAGAGGAAATGGGACCGCTTGCAATTAAATTGGGACAGTTGTTGTCAACTCGACGGGATTTAATTCCACCTGAAATATTGCAGCAATTGGTTTTATTACAAGACCGGGTAAAACCATTTGGCTCGGATGTGGCTAAGACACGTATTGAGCAATCGCTGAAAGCCAATATTTCAAGCATTTTTGCACGTTTTGATGAACAGCCATTAGCTGCGGCTTCAATTGCACAAGTCCATACGGCTGCTTTACATGATGGTCGTGAAGTCGTGGTAAAAGTGGCTCGTCCAGATATTCGCAGTCAGATTTTACAAGACTTTGAGATTTTACAATGGCTCGGTGCAAGCTTGGAAAAACGCCTTGAAGCGGCACGGGCAGTACATTTATCTGAAATTATTCAAAATTATCGTCAAGTCATCTTAAACGAGCTCGATCTGACACTCGAAGCAGACAACACTCGCCGTATGCGCCATTACTTCACAGGCTCAAGCATGATGTACGTGCCTGAAGTCTATATGGACAGCAAAGATGTTATGGTGGCTGAACGCATCACTGGTGTTCCGATTTCAGATATAGAAACATTTGAACGCTTGGGTATGGATCGTAAGGATCTTGCCGAAAAAGGTTTAACCATCTTTTTTACTCAGGTGTTTCGAGATAATTTTTTCCATGCAGATATGCATCCTGGAAATGTCTTTGTTGAGACCTTAAACCCAAGTCATCCTCGCTATATCGCGCTGGATTGTGCAATTATGGGCGAGTTATCTAAGCAAGATCAGATGACTGTTGCCCGTATGTTACTGGCGGTCATGAACAGCGACTTCATGCAGTTAATTCAAATTATGCATCAAGCGGGTTGGATTCCACCGGGCACAGATCAAGATGCGTTGGCTCGAGAAATGCGTCGCACTGTTGGACCGATGGTGTCCAAACCGATGCATGAATTAGACTTTGCCGGGATTTTAATTCAGGTCATGGATATTGCTCGCCGTTTCCATTTAGAAATTCCTCCCCAATTGATGTTGTTATTGAAAACCTTGGTACATGTTGAAGGTTTAGGGACGGACTTATATCCTGAGTTAGATATTTGGAAATTGGCGAAGCCTATTCTGACTGAATGGGTTAAAGCGCAAATGAATCCGCAGAAAAACTTAAAGGAGTTGGGACAAAAAATTCCTGATTTACTTTTAGGTGCTCAGGATTTTCCAACATTAATGGTGGATAGTTTAAATGGTTTAAAAAACCAATCTGCTTGGCACGCCAAACAACTACATGAATTGCAAATGATGCGCTTAGAAGTCGAGCATCAACAAAAACGAAGTTGGATTTTTGGCAGCCTCATGGCGATTTTGCTATCAATAGCCATCATTGCGCCTTGGTATATTTCGATTATTTTAATTATTTTGACCAGTATCTTAGCCATTTGGCGGATTGCCAAATAATATGAATAAGCCTATTCAATGAATAGGCTTTTTTATTTGAATGACTGCAAAGTCATCTACTGACACCTCTCGCCATTGTTGAAAATGCCACTCAACTTAAAATGAAAAAATCCGTTTGAGTGAGTATCGCAATGATTCAGATTTTACAGAAACGCCCTTCTGCTTTAACCCTTCGTGCAGGCTCACTCGCCAAACAACTCATCGCAAAAGAAGGATTGCAGTCACAACACGTGGATATGATCCCCGGTGCAGCAGGAGGTCCAAAAGGCATTGGGCTGATGGGGCTTGATCAAGCGATTTTTGGTGATTTTCTACAACGTGCCAAGCAACGCCGCTTTCTCATCGGTTCATCCGTTGGTGCATGGCGTTTTGCAGGAATTTTAGCACAGGGAGAACAACTCGGACCTGAGCGCTTGGCTGAGTTATATATCCATTTACCTTTTCATAAAAAGATGAAGATCGCAGAGATTGAAAAAATATCTCGGGAGATGTTGTACAGTATTTTAGACCACCAAACCCAAAAACTGGTCGAGCATCCTGATTATCACCTCACCATTATTTCAGCCAAAGCAGAACATTTATTTCAAAGTGATCAGAAGCTTGCACTTTATGGTTCTTTATTGGGCATTATCGGCAGTAATGCTGTTTCTAGACAACATCTCAGTAAGTTTATGCAACGCGTAATTTGTCAGCCAGCACAATTTCCACAATTTAAAATTCAAGATGACGCTTTTAAAACACATTATTTAAATTTTGACCAAGACAATGTGGCAGATTGGCTCATGGCTTCAGGTTCAATTCCAGCAGTTACGCCAGCAGTCAAAAATATCACCAATGCACCTCAGGGTGCGTACCGTGATGGTGGTTTGATTGACTATCACATCGACTTGCCTTTTGAAAGTAACGGCATTGTTTTATACCCACATTTTACCGACCGAATTATTCCAGGTTGGTTTGATAAAATGTTTAAATCTCGAACTGCAAATCCTCAAAACCAAGCGAGAACATTACTGATCTCGCCCTCTCAAGCCTATTTAGAATCATTAGCTCTAGGGCGTTTACATGACCGTAAAGATTTTGTGATGAAAGGTTTAGATGATCAAAAACGGATTACACTGTGGAAACAATCCGTCGCAGAAAGCCAGCGACTGGGAGATGAGTTTTTAGAATTGATCGAAAAGCAGAACTGGGCTGAACATATACAGGACTTATAGCCACTGATTTTTATTTAATGCCATTCAAGAGAACTCGCATAATATAGCCAATCTGTTAAAAACGCATACAGTAAATAAAATCAAGGTGATAGATATATTTTTGGATGATATAAAGCTTGCAATGCCACACTTTACCTCTAAAGTTTAAATAGATTTGCGTAGGTGATACCTTACTTTTCAGAGATGAAAAAATAACAAAAATCTTTCGTTTAACAGGGATCTTGCGCTGCAAACAAAGCAGTGCTTTGTTTTTGCTCATATCGCCCTTGACCGACGGCGGCATCCATGCCGCCAACTGCGATAGCGACATTAGGTAAAATTCGCTGATGAAAAAAGCGAAGACTATTTCATTTTATCCAGTTAATAATATTGATTGATATAAAGTCAAAACAACAAGGATGTTGCACAAAATAAAGTGTGTTGATCACTGTTTTTTTTGCTAAATTTAAACCATTCAAAATACTTACGCCAATAATGAATCAAAATAACATCCCAAAATTTGCCATCGTTGGGGCAGGAACAGCTGGGCTTGCCGCTGCAATTTTACTTGCACAACAACATATTCATGTCACCCTATTTGAAAAAGCGGCTGCACTTGAACCTGTTGGTGCGGGTTTATTACTACAACCTTCTGGTTTGGCTGTTTTTGAACATTTAGGTGTTTTAGAAGATGCCTTGAAACTGGGTGCATTGGTGACAGGTTTAGAAGGTCAACTCGCCAATGGATTTAAGTTGGTCGACAGTCATTACGTACAAGCCCACCCAGATTTTTATGGTCTAGGAATCCATCGAGCGACCTTATGCCATGTATTAGAAAAAAAATGTCATGAATATGCTGAATTGATCACATGGCACATGAATACTGATATTGAAAGACTTGATGAATCCTCACATGAAATCCGAGTCATCGGTACACAACATCAAGAATATTTTGAAGACGTATTTGATCATGTGATTATTGCCAATGGTGCACGAAGTCAGCTGAGACCTCGTCAATGGGTTAAAGTTGATCAAGCTTACCCATGGGGAGCCAAATGGACCATAGTGCCTGAATGTTTAACACTGGATACGCAGATCCTGCATCAATTTTATGACCGCGCTAAAATAATGATGGGAATTCTACCCACAGGTGCTATTCCAAACCAACCACAACAACGACTTTCTAGTATTTTTTGGAGCCTTCCCGGCAACCAACTAGGAGGTTTTTTACCCGATCAGCACGCGCGTTCCGAATGGCTCAAAGAAATTTCTCAACGTTGGAAGCCTGCAGCAGATTGGTTAGAGCAGGTCATCGCCAATCCAGAGGAAAAACAACAATGGCTTTCAGCCAATTATCGTGATGTGGTGCTCTCCAAATTTGGTGAAGGGCGTATTGGAATTATAGGTGATGCTGCACATGCAATGAGCCCGCAACTTGGTCAAGGTGCAAATATGGCGTTGTTAGATGCCTGGGCTTTAGGTCAAGCTGTTCGACATGCAAGAGACAATCAAACTATTGATCGTGTAAAGCTTTGGCAACATTACCATCAGCACCGAAAAAGCTCGACTGATTTTTATCAATTTTTAAGTCGCTTGCTTACCCCTCTTTATCAATCTGATCTATGGTGGGCAGGTACTTTGCGAGATTTTAGCTTTTCTTGGATGTATCGAATACCCTATTTTAGAAAGGAGATGGCAATCACCGTGACAGGTTTAAAATCAGGTATGTTAAGCCAAATGAAGTATCAGGACATTGCACACTCGTCACTGAACCAAAAAAAATGATGCTCACAGTAATATAAAACAGTGCAATAGTGCTGTAACTCATCTTGTTTGATAAAATTGTGCTCGATGAAATTATGCTCATTAAAACCACGCTCGTTAAAAATATACCCTTTAAAATCGTGCATTATGGTCTGATAACTTTCTTCGACGCCCAATCGTTCTTCTGCTCACCAAAAGCTAAAATTGAGAGTCTTTGTTTTTGCTTCGCTTAATGGCAATCGTTGATTCATCTGCACAAAATAAATGAGCCCCAATAAACCCACACCCTGCTGTTTTAATTTAAATACTTGCTGAATCAATGTCTTCATCTTCGGCTTTAAATGTTCGAGCAAGATTTTTGATCTCAACGAAATCCATGATCAATATTTTCCTAAAATGTTGGAAATAACGTACACTATACAAGCGCTACGCTATCTATCACGTGCGTTTAAAGTAATTATCTTATATTGATTAATCTGGTGAAATCCTATGAACAATCTGCAATGGCTCGATGAAGTAAAATTTAACGAACAAGGACTTATTCCTGCTATTGCACAACATCATCAAACTGGGCGTATTTTGATGGTGGCATGGATGAACCGTGAAGCACTGCAACTGACCGCTGAAAAAATGCGTGGTGTGTACTTCTCACGCTCACGCAATAAATTGTGGTTCAAAGGCGAGGAATCAGGGCATTTCCAAACTGTTTATGAAATTCGTTTAGACTGTGATGCTGACGTCATTGTTTTACAAATCGAACAGCATGGTGGTATTGCCTGCCATACAGGTCGTGAGTCTTGTTTTTATCGCAAATTGACAGCACATGGCTGGGAAATTGTTGACGCACAACTCAAAGATCCACAAGCAATTTATGGTGAAAATACTTCAGCGAATGCACATACAATTGCGATGAATGCATCGAATGCCCAAGCTGAACAAGTTGAAGTCTTAGATTATCTAGGCAAAATGATGGCTGAGCGTAAAGCGACTGATCCTGAATCATCTTATGTTGCCAAGCTTTATCATAAAGGTTTAAATAAAATCTTAGAAAAAATCGGTGAAGAAAGCATTGAAACCATCATTGCGGCAAAAGACTTTAAAGCCGAAGCCAATGAAAATCATAAAAATGATTTAATCTATGAAGTTGCAGACCTATGGTTCCATACCATTGTGATGCTGGGTTATTTTGATTTGGATGTACAACTGGTCTTAAACGAGCTTGCACGTCGTCAAGGGCTTTCGGGTTTAGTTGAAAAAGCCAACCGTGAGCATTAATTGGCAGATGTAATATTGGCATTTTAACTCAGAAAAACGCGCAATTTTAAGCGCGTTTTTGATGTCTGTGTTTCAATCTTGCTGCAATAAAATTGAGTCATAAAAAAGCAGCGAGTATTCGCTGCTTTTTTATTCAAATCTTAAATTAAGAAGATTTCTTCTCAACAGAAGGCGCGATTGGATCAGCAGTCAAATAACCCACCGCAGCCGCGTAACGATCTTTATAGTTACTACGAATCAATGGATCTAAAGTTGCTTGAACTTTACTGTGCAAAGAGCCCCAGTCTCCAGCATGCTGGAAGTTGCTCATGATGTAGGTCCAGCCATTAATTGAGTCTACGGCATGCAAACCTGTGGACTCTGCGCCTGCTGGGCATGAAAGAATGCGGTCTAATTTCTTTGTATCCACATTATATGCCCATAAGTAGTTATTCACATGGTTACCACTGTCTTCACCGATGAATAATGTACGTAACGCTTCAGAGAATTTTAAGTTATCCGCACTTGCAATCGTATTTGGATCAGAAGTATTGCCGATATTTAACGGATCAGCAGAAGCATCAATATCTTTTCCAATTAAAAGCATGTGTGATTGGTAAGGTACCCAGTCACTTTGAATAGCTTTTCCAGATTTATCGCTCTTAGAGCCTGCCATATCATGTGCAACAATACCACCAGCAGAAATCTTTTTCGCAAATGCTACATTATGTGACTCTAACCAAGCAGCATTGCCTTTAATCATTGAATCTTGAATATTGGCAAGGGCTGAATAAGCTACTTTGTCTTTAGCATTGACTGTTGTTCCTTCCATTTTGGTAAACGCCATACTACCGCCCATCAACGCTGCGTAGCGATGCGTTTCCAAGAATGCAGCTGCTTTTTCCATACCTGGTTTAACTTTTACCCAAACTGTTTTCTTTTGCAGAATGATCTTGGTATAGCTTGCATCTTGTGGATCTTTATCTAAGCTTTCCATGATTTGACTTGGTTGAATATTTTGAACATTCACCAAATCTTCAATTTCTTGACTGGTTGCATGACCCAAGTTAATCCACTGGATTTGTGCAGTTGAGGTTTCATTCAACTCATTTAAATACTTCGCCACATATAATGTTCCAGCAGATAAATCTTTCTCTTTATCCGCAACGAACATAAACAAACCGCCATTGGTATAATCATCACCCATCAATGCAGTGCGATTATCAGGCATCACTTGAATCAACTCATGTGAGATACGACCCAAGCAATAGTGTTTTTTCACTGTGCCTGTACCATCTTTATTTACAGTGACTTCAGGTAAGTGACCGTAGTTATAAGGTTTTGCAGAGGTTTCATCACCATAGACATTTTTACTATAAGCTTTCATGGTGGTCATATCTGTACCTAAGCCTTGACCAAATGCATCTGGCTCATACTCTTCACTTGAAAGATGTGTTCCCCATGGTGACAAACTTGCACCACAAGTAATCCATAAGCCATGCGCTTTTGACATATCTACATTGTGATATTTCACAAAAGACAAATGACCCGTTTTCGGATCTTGGTCAAGTGAAATCACCCCAATTGGCGATGGCAACTTGCCATACATGTCATTACCCGCCAAATCACGTGTGGTATATTCAAATTGCACCACAGCAAATACAGGATTGCCTTTTACACCATCAATCTTGGCATCTTTAACAGTCAACAAAGATGTTCCATCTGGACAATCTGAGAAGAATTGACGTGGTGAACCAGTAGAGTTGTCCATGATTGGCTTATTGTTAATATCGTAATAGCCACCCGCCAAGATTTTGCCACCCTTTCCATCACTGACCAAATCACCTGTTTGGAAGAAGGTTTTATAAGCAAGTTTGTAGTCCGTTTTAGTATTGTCATCCCATGTTACGGCTAGGCTAGAAGCAACTGTTGTTGTCGCCATCGCTGCTGGGTTTGCCAACGTTGGTGCATCCATTGGTGTAAATGTTGCAGTTTTTAATTTAGCTGGGTTGATGGGTTGAACTGTATCTTTGTCATCATCATTACAACCTGCAAGAGTAGCAGAAGTTGCCATTGCCCCAAGTGGAAGAAACGGAATGCTGGCTAACCATGTAAGCACTTCACGACGTGTGTGTTGGTTGGCTGAATTTGTCATAACTTTATCCGAATATGTTATAGAATTTTCCCGAGCCCAGTTTAAGAATCAGTTATGACAATCTAGTTTCACTTTTAAGTCATTTTAAAGACAAACATATATAAAAATTCGTATGATGATAAAAATGATCAGGTTTGTTGTTTTGAGTTTTTTTATATCTATCTTCATTCTTCTGTTCATCCTCATTGAACAACAAGACAATAGATTTCACCCTAGCCCGGATTATTCTTTGCTATACTCAATGCATACTGAATTTCAACCCAATAAGATTTCATAACGACTGTGCCTTATTCTTTTAGCCCAACCTCCGAGCAAAGTTTTGCAATTGCAGAAGCAAGAAAAGGACAATCCTTTAAAGTGATTGCCTATGCTGGCACAGGTAAAACCACCACTTTACAGTTAATCAGCGATGCGATGACTGATCGACGTGGGATGTATTTGGCGTTTAATAAAGCCATCGCAACTGAAGCACAAAATAAATTTCATCAAAATGTAGACTGCCGAACCTTCCATTCACTTGCATTTCGTAGTGTACCTCGTGGAGTAACCGATAAATTACGTCTACCTCGCCTAAGTCCAAGTTTTATTGCAAAAGAATATCGACTTGAGCCGATTACATTGAGACGCTTGATGGGTGGTCGTTATGAAAAATATGTGTTGATGCCGAGCCGTTTAGCCAGTCTGGTTGCCAACGCAGTCAGTTATTTCTGCTCAACAAGTTCTCAATATCCTGCACCACGTCATATACAAGCACCCAGCTGGTTACATCCCGATGATGTTGAATCTTTACAAACCCACCTCTATAAAGCCGTAGAGCGTCGTTGGTTAGAGTCTATTGATCCAAACCATCAAGCAGGGATTGGTCATGATATTTATCTCAAACTCTGGGCACTGTCAGATCCATTTATTCCCGCAGATTATGTGCTATTTGATGAGGCACAAGATGCTGACCCCTTGATGCTGGGCATCCTGTTGCGCCAACGCAACACCCAAGTTATATATGTGGGTG
The DNA here is from genome assembly GCF_019702905.1 of Acinetobacter sp. Tol 5. Taxonomy (NCBI): domain Bacteria; kingdom Pseudomonadati; phylum Pseudomonadota; class Gammaproteobacteria; order Moraxellales; family Moraxellaceae; genus Acinetobacter; species Acinetobacter sp. Tol 5. The sequence continues at coordinate 4,233,220 of NZ_AP024708.1, forward strand.
ATGCACATCAACAAATTTACGCTTGGCGTGGTGCCGTTAATGCCATGCAACAAATGCCACTTCCTGAATCTCGTTTAACCACTTCGTTTCGTTTTGGTGATGCAATCGCAGATGTCGCAAATCATCTGCTTGGTGCCTTGGACGAAACGGTCCCTCTCTTGGGGAATTCAGAAATGAAATCCGCTGTGGTCAATAAACCACATACCAAAATGCGTGATGCAATTTTATGCCGTACTAACGCGCGTGCAATGGAATTACTTCTTTCAGGCTTGGTTCAGGGAGATAAAGTCAGCTTACAAGCCGATCATGCCAAACTAAACCGTTTTGTCGATGCCGCAAGTTTATTAAAACAAGGCAAACGTGTGATCGATGTTCCTGAATTGGCATGGTTTAATTCTTGGCATGATGTACATGAATATTGTGAAACCAATGATGGCAGCGATATCAAGCCTTTAGTTAAATTGGTTGATGATCATGGTACAGACCCACTCAAAAAAGCACTTGCTAAAATTACCCCAATAGAGCAAGCTGATTATGTGATTTCTACCGCACATAAAGCCAAGGGACTTGAGTGGAATCGCGTTCATATCGAAGATGATTACCAATTTAAAATAAACGGTTTGGAACATAAAATCAGTGATGAAGAACTGAGACTTTTATATGTCGCTTGTACCCGAGCAAAAGTCAGTTTAAATATTCATCACATTTATGATCTGGTTCAACAACTGAAAGTAAAAACTCCATTTAAAAATAAGGCGACAGCATAAGGTTTTGGTCCTTTCATCAAGATGTAAAATCATATAGTCAAAAGATGAATCGTCATAGATTTTCACGCTGCCCGTTAAATGTCAGGTATCTTATGAAACTAGAATCAATTCATTTTCGGCATACATACCATTTTGCTGATTTAAAAATAAATTTTAATGATAAAAATAATAAATCGACTACGCTCATTGTAGGCGATCAAGCCAGCGGTAAAACCGCCATTATTAAGAATATTTATCAAGCGCTGAGCTGGTTTCCCGCTCGCCTGAAAGATTTAAGAACACCTGGGATCGTGATGCTTGATCAGGATATTATGCAAGATCGTGTTCAATCTAAAATCGATGTGAATATCCACTTTCCAGCCGAAATGGGACAATTGGCAGAAAGTAGTGCAACGACTGAAAATGCCCCTCAAAGTTGTCGTTGGCAACTTTATAAAACTATAAATAGCGCAGGGATAGGCATTAGCAAAGTTGATTTACAGCAACTCGAACAGTTGGTCGAACGTTATAACCAAGTCATTAAAAATGATCCCGTACAAGGATTACCCATGCTTGCGTATTACCCTGCTGAACGTTTTGTCAATGAAGTTAATATTCTCAATAAAAACAATCCAATCGTTTTACAGCCACATAACGCCTATGAACTGGTGCCAATTCCTTACACCACATTTGCGCGTTTTTTCGAATGGTTCAGGGAAATGAGCGATATTGAAAATGCTCAACTCGCACAATTATTTCAAAATATTTTAGAAAAAAAACAGCCTGCTGATCACTCTGATCAAGACTTTCAACATCTTTTATTTCAAGCGCATTCACAGTTACACGCGCCTAGCTTACAGGCATTAAAAAAGAGCCTAAATACGATTATTCCGGAGATCACCGATATCTATCTTGAGTACCAACCAAAACTACAACTTATGGTCACCTATAAAGACCAGAATTTTAGTTATCAGCAATTATCCAATACCGTTAAAAATTGGCTGGCGTTGGTGGGTGATATTGTACGTCGACTGTGTTTACTTAACCCACTGAGCCTTTATCCATGTGAAGAAGGCGAAGGAATCTTGCTGATCGATCAAATTGATGTTGACTTAGATCAACTCGGATTACAGTTCATTCTGGATCGCTTAAATATGGCATTTCCACGCCTCCAAATTATTGCAACCGCAAGTCATGAAGCCTTGTTAGAGCAAGCGGATGAATATCAGTGCTTTAAGCTTGAAAACAAACAACTTCATGAAATTAAAAGCAATGATGTATGGGATGAATATCAACACATCTATGAAAATTTATTAAAAGAAATTCCCAAAGATACCGAACAACCTTTACTTGAACCCAGTATGCAGAGCCTAAATGCTCAACAATTGTTTCAACAATTTCAACAACTCAATGAACAACAACAAGCTGAATTGAAACGTTTAATCCAATCAGGTGATGATCAATCTTCACATAAATCATTGCTCTAAACTGGGTTTGATCTGAGCGTTAACTTACAGACATGAATGAATGTTGAGAAATTTTCAATCTCTATTTTTTTCATCATTCTCAAATCATGACGTTCTTTACTTTTAACTGATTTTTTAGCAAGGACGATAAAACCTATAGATTGTGACGCATGGCTTAAAGATTAGACAGCCAAATGCAATCATAAGCGTATAATTACAAATGTTTGCGCAAAAACTGACAAAATAAATTGATGTTATTCTGCGCATGTAATACTATGAAAAAATCAATTCAAATTAGATTTTTCAATCTTAATTGATTTTCTAATCGTTTTCTCATGTTGCGCAACACAACTGATTTTTACTCATTAATTTAACTCGGCTTTCAAGATTTAAGTTATTGGACTGTTCCTTGCATTCCTCAAATCCTTGAAAGATAAGATTCACATAGGTTTCACGACCTATTCACGATAATGGATACGCGTGTGCTTCCGATTATTATTCTATTACCGTTAATACTTGGCACGACCCTTGTCCTATGGCTGAAGCAATTCTCTCGAGGGGTAACAGCTTTAGGGGCAATCGGGGTCAGTTTAAGCAGTTTCGTACTGCTACTGACTCAGGCAAAAACAGTATTGAGTGGCAATGCCATTTTAGAACAATGGCAATGGTTACCCCAAATTGGGATTGATTTTAGCTTTCGTTTAGATGCATTAAGTTTAATTTTTTCATTGCTGATCACGGGTATTGGCACCCTGATTTATATCTATGCTTACTATTATTTAAATCCTAAAAACTCTCTCAGCAAACTTTATTCATTATTGATGCTATTCATGGCAGCGATGCTGGGTATTTCTCTATCAAACAACCTCATCATATTATTGGTGTTCTGGGAGCTGACCAGTATTTCATCATTCTTGCTTGTGGGTTATTGGAATAATTACGAAGCAGCGCAACGTGGCGCACGTATGGCAATGACCATCACCGGGATGGGTGGCTTAGCCATGCTGGGTGGTTTTATTTTAATTGGTCATATTGCAGGAACCTATCAAATTGACCAACTCACCACAATGACAACAACAATTCAAAATAGTGGTTTATTTGTTCCTGCCTTATTATTGATTTTATTGGGTGCATTTACCAAAAGTGCACAATTTCCGTTTCACTTTTGGCTTCCAAATGCAATGGCAGCCCCAACGCCTGTATCGGCGTATTTACATTCAGCAACTATGGTCAAAGCAGGGATCTTCCTTGTTGCTCGCTTGCTTCCAATTTTTGTGGGTTCAGCGTTGTTTCATAATCTCGTGACCACTATTGGATTATTTACCTTATGTATGGCAGCATTTTTTGCCATTTTTAAAGAAGATTTAAAAGGGTTACTGGCCTACTCAACGATTAGTCATTTAGGTCTGATCATGTGCCTATTGGGCATTGGCTCACCATTAGCTGTTGCAGCTGCAATTTTCCATATTATTAACCATGCAACGTTTAAAGCTGCTTTGTTCATGATTGCAGGCATCATTGATCATGAATCAGGTACACGTGACTTAAGAAAGCTCAGTGGACTGTGGCAACTGCTTCCTTTTACTGCAACATTGACCATGATTACTGCTGCCAGTATGGCAGGTGTACCACTCACCAATGGTTTTATTTCTAAAGAAATGTTCTTTACAGAATTATTGGCGAACTTATCTGGTGGCTATGTTGTTTTAGCTGCAATCGTTGCAACATTGGCAGGTCTCTTTGCAGTAGCCTATTCGGTACGTCTTGTACATGGTGTATTTTTTGATGGTGATGTAGGACGTGATGTGCCCAACAAAAATGCGCATGAACCTCCGCTTGGCATGCGCTTACCGGCAATTATCTTGGCAACGTTATGTATTCTTGTCGGTATTCTTCCTGCACTTTTGGTGGAAAATATCGTCAATGCAGGAACACGTGCCTCTACAAAGCTGTCAAACTTTGAAGGTGTTCATTTAGCCATTTGGCATGGTTTTAATCTGCCTTTACTGATGAGTGCGATTGCCCTCATCGGTGGTGTGATTTTCTACTTTGCTTTAGCCAAAGGTGGACGAATTCGTGAAATTGACCTTGACCCAAGTTTAGGGCGTTTACAAGGGAAATTATTATTTGAAGACTTCCTGAAAAATCTGTTATCGCTATCCCGCAAAGTAAAGAAAAATACTGAAACAGGTTCATTACAAAATTATTTGTTGCTGATTCTAGCCTTAAGTATTGCTTTAGTTGCTGCCCCGCTACTCAACCAAAACCTCACTACAGGAACACGGGAACTGACACATGCACCATTCACAGCAATCGTCCTTTGGTTGTTGCTGTTCTCTGCATGTTGGATGATGTTGTGGTTCCATCATGAACGGATCAAGGCAGTTTTAATTAGTGGTGCAATTGGTCTGGTCGTCACCATGATTTTTGTGACACTCTCAGCACCTGATCTTGCACTGACACAAATTACTGTAGATGTGGTCACCACCGTACTGTTGTTGATGAGTTTGTCCCTTCTTCCTCAATTGACACCTTATGAATCAAGCCGTACACGTCGTTGGCGTGATGCTGTGCTTGCCATTGGTGGAGGTATTGGAATCGGTTGGATCGCATGGTTGATCATGACACGTGATCACAATTCAATTTCATGGTTCTTTGTACAACAGTCGCTTCCATTGGGTGGTGGTTCAAATATCGTCAATGTCATTTTGGTCGATTTCCGTGGTTTCGATACCTTTGGAGAAATTGCCGTATTAGGTATCGCAGCGATTGGTGCACTCTGCATGATGGATGGGATGCGTACACACGGTACAACCATGACAAAAGGATTAAGCTATCGTTTTAACCCGTCACCTTTAATGTTCCGTATGACCGCTTCATGGGTACTTCCTGTTGCATTGGTGGTCAGTTTGTATATTTTTCTACGTGGACATAATTATCCAGGGGGTGGCTTTATTGCGGGTTTAATTACCTCAATGGCACTGGTGATTCAATACATTGCACTCGGACAAGACCAAGCGGAGAAAATGCTGCGAGCAAAATCTGGTCGACTTTATGAAGTCTGGATTGGATTAGGATTATTGATTGCAGGGCTGTCAGGCATTGCTTCATGGTTATGGGCTCGTCCTTTCCTCACCAGCGCACATGTCTATGTTGAATCAAGCCTATTTGGTACATTCCACCTTGCTTCTGCAGCCGCATTCGATCTTGGTGTATATGGCACTGTGGTTGGTGCAACAATGTTACTCATTTCTGTTTTAGGCGATTCTAGACATTCCAGTATGTCTGGTCCAGTACCCAAGGAGTAATGCATGATCAGTTTAGAATTTTTAATTGCATCTGCGATTGGATTATTGGTTGCCTCTGGTATTTACCTTATTCTTCGAGCTCGTACCTTTCCTGTTGTACTTGGATTGGCAATGATTGGCTATGCCGTGAATATTTTTCTATTCGCAATGGGAAGAATACAAATCAGCTCACCTGCCATTCTCATTCAGGCAACAAAAGTCACTGATCCTTTACCACAAGCGTTGGTACTCACAGCAATTGTGATTGGCTTTGCGACCACAGCTTTTATTGTGCAATTGGCATTGCGTAGCCGATATGAATCGGGTACTGACCATGTCGATGCAAAAGAGGAACCAAGTAGTTTTGACCCACGTGAGGATGAGCCGTAATGAGCAGCTTTTTAGATTTTTGGTATGCTCACTCTCCGATTATGAGTGTGTTGATTCCAGCATTTACTGGTTTCTTACTCATTTTACTGGGCAATCCTGGTTCTGGGGCTTTAAAACATGATTGGCGGCAGCCTTGGCGTCGTGGTCTGAGTTTAGTTTCTATTGTTCTCGGACTTGCGACTGCTATTGCTTATCTGCTTCAAGCCAATACTGGAAAAATATTTGTTTATCAATTGGCTGAATGGTCCGCACCATTTGGTATTGTCTTGGTGCTTGATCGTTTATCCGCATTAATGTTGGTGCTTACCTACGCGCTTGCAACCCCAATTTTATGGTTTGCCAGTAAGGAATGGGATGAGCGTGGTCGCTACTTCCATGCCATGTTCCATCTATTGCTGATGGGATTAAGTGGTGCATTTTTAACAGGTGATTTATTCAACCTCTTCGTGTTCTTTGAAATATTGTTAATGGCGTCTTATGTATTGCTATTACATGGTCAAGGCAAAGCACGTTTTCAACTTGGTATACATTACGTCACGATTAACCTACTTGCTTCTGCCCTGTTCTTGATTGGATTAGGGATGATTTATGGCAGTGTGGGCAGTTTAAATATGGCAGATGTAGGACGATTGTTACCGACTTTAGACAACGATCAACATCGACTAGCCGTAGCGGGTGGTTTACTGCTGTTCGTGGTCTTTGGAATTAAGGCAGCCATGTTACCTGTCGGTTTTTGGCTACCAAAAACTTATGCTGTCGCAACAACACCTGTTGCTGCCATTTTTACGATTATGACCAAAGTCGGTGTGTATGCGATTTTACGCGTTAATGGCACAGTATTTAATGATGCTTTAGCTGCACATTTTCTTCAAACATGGTTACTGCCGATTGGTTTACTGACTTCACTTTATGGGGTCATTGGAGCGCTGGCTGCAGAGCGTTTGCGTCGTTTCGTCGGCTTTATGATACTGTCTTCGATTGGCACAATCTTAGTTGCTATTGCAATGCTGAATACACAAGCATGGTCGGCAGGTTTATATTATCTTGTACATAGTACTGTGATTGCAGCATCGTTCTACTTAGTGTGTGGCTGGATTACTTCACAACGTGGTGCAATGAAAGATCACCTCAAAGTTGCACCTAAAATGAAGCAAGACAAAGTATTGGCAATGACATTCTTTGTGATTGCATTGATGATGGCTGGCTTACCGCCATTTAGTGGCTTTTTAGGCAAGGTTTTGATTTTGCAAGCCACTGCAAATATGGCAGCGCAAGGCTGGATTATTGCGGTGATTTTAATCGTCAGCCTATTGAGTATTATTGCTTTTACCCGCGTCGGATTCATTCTGTTTTGGCGTGCAACTGCACCTGAAAATAATCCTAAAGAAGAGGCTTATGCTGCTTATCAAGCTTTGCCAAATCAAGCACCGCCACGCAACGATAAAACGATTTATCTGCTATTGGCAGGTTTAATTGCCTATGTCGTCTGTGCCGCACCGATTTTAAATTATGTTGAAAAAACAGCAGCACAAATTACTGATGCCTCTTTGTATCAACATGGTATTTTAAAAACTGATGAACAAGGACAAACCATTAGTGTCCAACCGTTCGATCCAAACTATGTTCCTGAAACCAAATACAATGGTGAAATGGTCGATCCAAACGCGCATTATATTCCTTATATTATTAGCCCAGATACGCTACAAGGTGAACATATCTCCGAGTATAAGCAACGTCAAATCAAAGGACAGGAACAGCAGCATACGGAAAATAATCAACTGAAGCCAATGGAGCAATAAATGCAAAATCAATCATTATTGACCCGTATAGTGCCACATCCCTTTGTATCGGTGATTGTGGCAATGAGTTGGCTGATGCTGAATCATAGCGCTGAAAGTTTTGACATTGTGGTTGCAATCGCTCTAGGCTTGATTATTCCCAAATTGATCCAACCCTTTATTGTTTGCACCCCGAATATTCATTGGAAAAGTGCAATTCAATTATTCTTTGTAGTGCTATGGGACATTATCATCAGTAATATTAAAGTCGCAAAACAGGTTTTGGGACCCACAAAAAATCTCCAACCGAAGTGGTTTCGGATTCCTTTAGACACTGATCATGAACACGTCAATACCCTGTTGGCAATGATTATTACCACCACCCCCGGAACTGTCAGTGCGGGGATAGATCAAGAGCGTGGTGACATTTTGGTTCATGCCTTAAGTTGTGATGATGTGGATGCTGAAATCCAAGCGATTAAAGCACGCTATGAAGTCCCGTTAATCGAGATATTTGACCTTCAACAAGGAGAACGCTCATGAGTATCCTGCCTTATGCGTTAGGCATCTGCCTCGTTGCTGTCACGCTCTCTATGTTGCTGTGTTTAATCCGTTTGGTGATGGGACCTTCGATTGTAGATCGCTTATTGGCACTAGATACCTTGTTTTTAAATGCGACCTGCTTAATCGTTATTTTGGGGATTTACTGGGCCAGCACCTCGATGTTTGAAGGTGCACTTTTGGTCTCCATGCTTGGCTTTGTTTCAACTGCAGCTCTGGCTCGCTATTTTACAACGGGTCATGTTATTGATTAAGGAGGACGATCATGGAAAATAATATGCAACTCATCATGGAAATTATCGTTTCATTCTTCCTCATCATTGGTGCATTTTTTACTTTGGTGGGTGGTATCGGGATAGTCAAACTGCCTGACTTATTTATGCGACTTCATGCACCCACAAAATCCAGTACTTTAGGTTTAGGCAGCTTTCTGCTTGCAGGTATGATTTATGCCGCATTCAATAGTCGTTTAGGTTTTGCAGAACTGCTCATTACCTTATTGGCTTTTATTACAGCACCTGTATCTGCAAACTTAATTGCGCAAGCCGCAATCCATTTACGACTCCGTTCTACCTCTGGCGATGTTCCTGAAGCAATCAATCGCCCTTTACCTTGGCAACGTCAGAAAATCATCAAACAATTTAAGGAGGATATTTAATCCACCTTGAGCTTAAAAGCAGTGTTAAAGATTCAGTTTTAACACTGCCTCATACCGCGCCTTAACACAAGAACTCTCAGTAAATGAAGTCACATTTCAAGATAATTGACTTAATATTAACAAGGCAATACTAAGTCTTCTAAAATAAGAAATTAGAACACTACTCCACATAAATTTAAAATTCAACGCTATGCCAATGCAGTGAAACATGTACAATAAAATCAGCTTAATAAATGAGATTGAGTATGTATACTGGCATTGTTCAAGGCTTAGAAAAAGTGGTCAATATCCGACATAGCGATCACTTTACAACCCTTTATATTTCCAATGAAAATCACTTTTTCGACGATATATTTATTGGAGCAAGTGTTGCAATTGATGGAACATGCTTAACCGCAACAGGTTATGATACCGTGTTACATACGGTGTCATTTGATGTCTCAGCACTCACCACATCGCTGACCACACTACAATTTTTAAACATTGGCGATCAAGTCAATATCGAAAGGTCGATTAAAGCTGGAATGGAAAATGGTGGACACAATCTTTATGGACATATTGAAGGTATGGCAACCATTAAAGATGTTATCCATACAGGTGAGACTGTACATATTGATCTTGTCATCCCTGATGAAAATATCAAATACTTCTTTAAAAAAGGTTTTATTGGGCTGCAAGGTTGTAGCCTAACCGTCAATCGAGTTGATCGACAAAGCAATGAAATATCCGTGGATTTAATTCCAGAAACCTTAAGATTGACCACCTTTAAACATGTCCAAATCGGTGGAAAACTCAATTATGAAATCGACCAAATGACCCGTACTATGGTGGATACTTTAGAAAGTATCCATCAACGTCTCAATGAAAAATAAAAAAAGCCAATATAGATCATTGGCTTTTCAAGTGCTAATCAATCTTTAACTATACAATGGTGGATGAACTTCTTCTTGGAAACTTTCCATTCCATAATCATCCGCCAACTTTTCCTTCCAATAAGCAACAATCTTTGAATAATCAATTTCATCTGGATGAAAATCAGCTTTGTAATAAGACAAATATTCTGGAATCAATGAAATCAGCATCTTAGAAATCATATAAATTCCAAAAATATTTTGTGGTACTTTCGGCAAACTTTTTTTCCAGTCTTGCATAAACAAACGTGTTGCAGAATAGAACGTTAAACTTGCAAAACCTGTGGTTACATTGCGCATGACTGTACGACGAGTACGGTCATCCTTATAAATCGCCTGATATACATCAAAAGCCACTGAACGATGCTCGATTTCCTCAATGGCATGCCATACCCAAAGTTTGACCGCATCATCATCCAATGTACTTAAAACTTCAGGATGCCGCAAAATATAGCCTCCCAACAAGGCAGTAAAGTGTTCAAAAGCAGCAGTGACTGCAAGCTGTAATTTTGGATGTACACTTTTTATAAATGCATCGCGGCGCGCTAACCATGCTTGAAAACTATCGAGGTTATAATCATCACGACGCCATGCATCATTGAATTCTGTATGCGCTTTGGAATGCATCGCTTCTTGCCCAATGAATGCAGCGATTTGTGCCTGTAATTTTTCATCTGTAATTTTGTCACGCACATTGCGGACACTATGCACAAAGAATTGCTCACCAATTGGAAAAGTCGAAGATAATGCCGTGAGTAAGTGTGACATCACGGGTGAATTCGCAAAAAAATGTCTACGAATGGCTTTAGGGTTAAAGCTTGGTTTACGGACTTTAATACCAATAGCTTTAGGACGATTTAGATATGATTTTTCTGCCGTCACTTGAACTGTTGACATCGGTCTAATCCTACATTTATCTGAATTTAACCTATATTGGCACAATCTCAATATTTGTATATTGCAGAATCATTCATCAAGTAGCAAAAATGCTCACTATGTCAAAAAAGCCAGATAAACATTGATAAAAACCTTTTTGAAATATGGGATAAAAATTTAAAAATCAATAAATTAGGATAAAAATAAAGCTTTTATAATGATTTATATTTTGTCACTAAAACCTACAAAGTTCCGACAAAAACAAAGCCTGCGATGACGCAGGCTTTGGAAATGGGTCTTTGAATGTTGAGCGTTTAAAAATCAAACATCAAGGTAATCCAAAATACCTTCCGCTGCTTCACGACCTTCCCAGATTGCGGTCACAACCAAGTCAGAACCACGAACCATATCACCGCCTGCAAAGATTTTTGGGTTAGAGGTTTGGAATTTAAATTCTTGCTTTTCAGCAGCAAGTACTCGACCAGAACCATCTAAATCTATGTTTGCGCCTGCAAACCAATCCGCTGGAGAAGTACGGAAACCAAAAGCAAGCAATACAGCATCTGCTGGTAAAACTTCTTCAGAACCCGGAATCGGTTCAGGGCTACGACGACCACGGCTATCTGGCTGGCTGAGTTGAGTCGTTACAAATTTAACACCTGTCACTTTACCATTTTCGCCTACGATTTCAATCGGTTGACGATTGAATTGGAATTCCACACCTTCCTCACGCGCATTCTTCACTTCACGGCGAGAACCTGGCATGTTTTCTTCATCACGACGGTAAGCACAAGTGACCGTTTCAGCACCTTGACGGATTGAAGTACGGTTACAGTCCATCGCAGTATCACCACCGCCAAGAACGATGACTTTTTTGCCCTGAACGCTGATGTATTCAGATGGATCTTTTTCCCAGCCTTGTGTACGATTTACATTGGCGATCAAGAAATCCAGCGCATCATAAACGCCATCAAAATCTTCACCTGCAAAGCCGCCTTTCATGTAGGTATATGTTCCCATACCCATGAATACAGCGTCATAGTCTGCAAGTAATTGGTCAATGGTGATGTCTGTACCAATTTCAGTATTCAAGCGGAATTCAACGCCCATACCTGTGAAGATCTCACGGCGGCGTTTCATTACATCCTTTTCCATTTTGAATTCTGGAATACCAAATGTAAGTAAACCACCGATTTCAGGACGTTTATCAAAAACAACAGGTTTTACCCCATTACGTACCAAAATATCTGCACAACCTAAACCGGCTGGACCTGCACCAATAATTGCAACTTTTTTGTCGGTCCATTTTACTGAGGACATATCTGGACGCCAGCCTAAAGCAAAAGCCGTATCGTTGATATATTTTTCCGCATTACCAATGGTTACAGCACCAAAACCATCGTTTAAGGTACAAGCACCCTCACATAAACGATCTTGTGGGCAAACACGACCACAGACTTCAGGCAATGTATTGGTTTGATGGCAAAGCTCTGCAGCTTGGAAAATACGCCCTTCTGCAATCAGCTTTAACCAGTTTGGAATATAGTTATGTACAGGACATTTCCATTCACAATACGGGTTACCACAGCCTAAACAACGGTGGGTTTGGTTTGCTGCCACTTCCGCTGTAAAAGGTTTATAAATTTCCACAAACTCTGCTTTGCGGACATTAATATCTTTTTTCTCTGGATCTTGGCGTGCTACATCCAGAAATTGAAAGTCATTATTTAGGCGCTCTGCCATGTCTCTCTCCGTGGGTGAGCGTGGATAACTTTTTCACTTGTGTATATCTGTGAAGTTATCCACACCTACCTAAAATATGAGTAGTGGAATTATTGTGGATCTGCTTGAGTTGTCTTCAAAAGCGTTTGCAAATTAGCAGCTTTTGGTTTCACTAGCCAGAATTTACGGCTATAGAAATCAAACTCGTTGCGGATCTTGTACGCCCAAGCACTACCTGTTTCAGCAATATGTTCATCTAAGATGCGAAGTAAGAATTCTTGATGTTCTTCCATCGCTTCTGTAGAAATACGGTTTAACTCAATTAATTCGTGGTTGTAGTAATCGACGAAGTCATTGTCCAAGTCAAGTACATAAGCAAAACCACCAGTCATACCTGCGCCAAAGTTGTGACCAACTTTGCCGAGCACAGTCACGATACCGCCAGTCATATATTCACAGCAATGGTCGCCAGCGCCTTCGATAACAGCAAATGCGCCAGAGTTACGTACAGCGAAACGCTCACCTGCTGTACCTGCTGCAAATAATTTACCGCCTGTCGCACCATACAAACATGTATTACCAATAATCGCTGTTTCTTGGGTTTGGAATGGTGAACCTTTTGGTGGGAAGATCGAAACTCGACCACCTGCCATACCTTTACCAACATAATCGTTTGCATCACCTTCAAGGCTAATATGCAAACCACCCGCATTCCAAACACCCAATGATTGTCCTGCTGTACCGGTTAAATTCACTTTAACTGGGTGTGCTTCCATACCCAAGTTGCCATAACGTTTTGCGATTTCACCAGACAAACGCGCACCAATCGAACGGTCACAATTACCCACAGTGAAATGGAACGCACCACCAGTACTTGCTTCAATTGCAGGTAACATTTCAGCCACCATTTTCTCAGCAAGGATACCTTTATCAAACGGCTCGTTGCCTTGCACTTGGCAATATTGTGCTTTCCCTTCCGCAGATGGATGCGATTCTAACAATGCACTCAGGTCTAAGTGCGCATGTTTTTCTGTTTCACCTGGCAACATTTCCAACAGATCAGTACGACCAATCAAGTCTTTTAATGATGCTACACCGAGTGCTGCCAACCATTCACGAGTTTCTTCCGCAATAAAGTGGAAGAAATTAATCAGCATTTCTGGCTCGCCAATATAATGCTCTTGACGTAAATGATCTTGTTGCGTTGCAACACCTGTTGCACAGTTGTTCAAATGACAAATACGCAGGTATTTACAACCTAAAGCGATCATTGGTGTTGAACCGAAACCGAAGCTTTCCGCACCTAAAATTGCTGCTTTTACAACATCTAGCCCCGTTTTCAAACCGCCATCTGTTTGTACACGAACTTTGCCACGTAAATCATTGACACGAAGTGCTTGATGCGCTTCAGAAAGACCCAATTCCCATGGTGAACCTGCATGATGAATTGAAGATAATGGCGAAGCAGCTGTACCACCGTCATAACCCGAAATAGTAATGAAGTCAGCATATGCCTTAGCAACACCAGCAGCAATTGTACCTACGCCAGGCTCTGAAACCAGTTTCACCGAAACCATCGCTTGAGGATTGACTTGTTTTAAGTCAAAAATCAATTGTGATAAATCTTCGATTGAATAAATATCATGGTGTGGTGGTGGAGAAATCAAGGTCACACCAGGCACTGAGTAACGTAAACGAGCAATTAGACCATTCACTTTACCGCCAGGTAACTGACCACCTTCGCCCGGTTTCGCACCTTGGGCTACTTTAATCTGCAAAACTTCAGCCGATGTTAAATATGCAGGTGTTACACCAAAACGACCAGAAGCAATCTGCTTAATTTTAGAGTTACGGATCGTGCCATAACGTGCAGGATCTTCACCGCCCTCGCCAGAGTTTGAACGACCGCCAATAGTGTTCATTGCAATTGCAATCGCTTCATGCGCTTCAGGAGATAAAGCACCTAAAGACATACCTGCTGAGTCAAATCGCGGTAAAATTTCTTCAACCGATTCAACTGCTTCTAATGGAATAGAATGCTCAGTTTTCAGTTTTAATAAGTCGCGAATTGTAGCAATTGGACGTGTATTCACTAACTCAGCATATTCTTTAAAGTCAGCATAGTTTCCAGAACGTACTGCTTTATGCAAAGCATTGATTACGTCTGGATTGAATGCGTGATATTCTTTATCAAATACAAATTTGAGTAAGCCACCTTGGTCAATCGGTTTACGCGATTTCCAAGCTGTTTCCGCTAATTTTTTCTGATCATTTTCAAGATCAGTGAATGTTGCACCTTTAATACGGCTTGGTACACCTGTGAAACACTTATTCACGACTTCATCAGACAAACCAACGGCTTCAAACAACTGACCACCACGGTAAGATGCAACTGTAGAAATCCCCATCTTAGACAAAACTTTGAGTAAGCCTTTCTCAATGCCTTTACGGAAATTTGCCTGTGCATGGATTGGATCGCCCAATAACTCACCTTTTGCAATCAAGTCATTGATTACATCATATGCAAGATATGGGTAGATCGCCGTAGCACCGAAACCTAAGATCACCGCAAACTGATGTGGATCGCGTGCTAAAGCAGTTTCAACAATAATGTTGGCATCGGTACGCAAACCTGCATTAATCAGGAAATGATGGATTGCACCTGTTACCATAGCAGAATTGGCAGGCAGATAACCCTGACGGATTTTCTTGTCTGAAATTACCAATAAAGTTTTGCCATCACGAATCGCCTGTGCAGATTCTTCACAGATTCTGCTGATCGCAGCTTCAAGACCTTCCGTTTCAGGATAGTTCAAATCAATATCTGCAATTTCATAACCTTTACGACCCAAGGTACGAATCTGATGCATTTTAGAGTTTGACAAGACAGGGCTTGAAATAATCAAGCGATCTGCATGTTCAGGACCTTGTTCAAATACATTTTGCTCACGCCCCATACATGTTTCTAACGACATCACGATAGATTCACGCAGTGGGTCAATAGGTGGATTGGTGACTTGGGCAAATTGCTGACGGAAGTAATCCGTGACATGGCGAACCTGACGTGACAACACAGCCATAGGAGTGTCATCTCCCATAGAACCCACAGCTTCCTGACCGCTTTCCGCAATTGGACGTAATAGTTGGTCACGCTCTTCAAAGGTCACCATAAACATTTTTTGCGCTGCTTTTAGGTCATCGCCTTTTAAGCCTTGATCGCATAAATATTCTTCAAGTTCTGGGCTACCTTGCACACGAACTGAGTTTTCACGCAACCATTCACGATATGGACGCATTTTTTTCAGATGATTACTGACATCTTTAGTATCCAGCATTTTGCCTGTGAATGTATCAATCACAAGAATTTGCCCCGGACCTACACGACCTTTGGATACCACATCTTCAGGTTCATAGCCCCATACACCAATTTCTGATGCCAATGTAATATAGCCATTTTTAGTGATCACCCAACGCGCAGGACGTAATCCATTACGGTCAAGCATACAAATCGCATGGCGACCATCTTGAATCACTAGACCTGCAGGGCCATCCCATGCTTCCATATGCTTTGAGTTGAACTCATAAAATGCACGTAAATCCGCATCTAAAGTTTCAACGTTTTGCCAAGCAGGTGGTACCAACATGCGCAATGCACGGAATAAGTCCATACCACCGCCAACAAGAAGCTCAAGCATGTTGTCCATACTTGACGAATCTGAGCCTGTCCGATTTACAATCGGATTAAGCTCTGTGATCCCTGGCAATAAAGGATTTTCGAACTTTGGTGTACGTGCTACAGCCCAGTTACGGTTTGCTGTAATGGTATTGATTTCACCATTATGTGCCAAATAACGGAAAGGCTGTGCCAATGGCCAACGAGGCAAAGTATTGGTAGAGAAACGTTGATGGAAAACAACGATATGTGAATCCAAACGTTCATCAGCAAGATCTGTGTAGAATTCTGCAATATATGCAGGCATCATCAAACCTTTATAGCTGATTACAGTAGAGCACAATGTAGTGACATAGAAATACGGGTCAGCAGTCAGCTGTTGTTCAGCACGACGACGTGCCATAAGTAACTTACGGTTAAACTCAACCTCAGTTACGCCCATTGGGCAGTTGACAAAAATTTGTTCGAACGCAGGCAAAGACTGCATTGCAATTGAACCCAATGCATCATTATTTGTGGGAATAACACGCCAGCCAATCACACGACAACCTTCATCCTCAATTTCTTTAGTGAGAATCTTTTTCGCATGCGCTGCAAGAGCAGGATCTAAGTTTAAGAATACTGTACCGACTGCAAATACTTCACTCAGTGTAATGTCACTAATTTTCTTTGCTTCTTCACGAAAAAATGCTTTCGGCATAGCCAAGAGTAAACCACAACCATCACCGGTCTTACCATCTGCGGCAATACCACCTCGGTGTGTCATACAACTTAGACTATGAATCGCGGTCTTGACTAAATCATGACTCGCATCACCCTGCATATGGGCAATCAAGCCGAAACCACAGTTATCTTTAAACTCATCCGGTTGGTATAAACCTTGAGCGGGAGCTACAGTATTAGGCGATGGCATGTGCATAGCGTACCCTTCTTTCTACATAGGCCCATGAGGGCGAAAAACATTCAAACACTCAATTACGATTTTTAAGTATTTTCGTATACCAAGTAAACACTTAGTCTAAATCGAATACCAGTCCGTTTTTTACTTTAATTGCAAAATTGTTTTACAGCTTTCGCACTGAAATAAAGCACCAATCATGACTTAAAATCGCACACCAACTAAATCATTTCGCTCCAAAATAGGGACAATCAACTCAATTAGCGCAACAATAAAGCAAAACATATGCCAGTTTTTATTTTTTGTTCACCAAATCGCTAAAATACAGTGAAATAAAGATATTGATTAAAATTAGCTGTTTCTTATAAATACATTTTTAGCACCATTTTTGTGCAAATTATAAATCTCACGATCTATTTTGCTTCATTTTAGCGCTCATTTAATTAAATGGATCACTCACTTCATGCTCTATAGGTTTCTTTTCAGTTGCAGCGCCACTCGATTCTTTTATCCCTGAGGATGTTTGAGTGGTTGAATTTGATTTTTGCACATCAACAACCTTGCCCGAGGCATCACGACGAGTAATTGTCGTCTTGGTCGTTTCATTGTTTGCACCAGAAGAATTGGTCAATGATGATAAAGCTGATTTGGCTTGAGCCAATACAGTTTCATCGACCACTGGCAACGGGGCTGACTTCAATTTAACTTCATAAAGTTTATTGGCGCTTGCCATTTCATCTGCGCCTAAATCATTCACCAAAGCGCTATACTTCTCAAATTGAATTGATTGAGGATGTATCGATGCAGGCAATTTGAGGTTTAACTGTTGTAATTGCGCTTTCGCCTGATCATCCGTTTTAAATAATCCATAAGCTAAAACATACTGTTCTGTTTGATTT
This sequence comes from Acinetobacter sp. Tol 5, assembly GCF_019702905.1. NCBI lineage: Bacteria > Pseudomonadati > Pseudomonadota > Gammaproteobacteria > Moraxellales > Moraxellaceae > Acinetobacter > Acinetobacter sp. Tol 5. The sequence goes on from NZ_AP024708.1 coordinate 4,251,085, forward strand.
TCGCCACTTAAACGGAAATAGATAAAATTTTTACGATCGGCTTGTTTTTGTAAAAAACTTTGAATGACATCTTCATTTGAAGCTTTGAACAATTCGATTGTCCAAGCTTTTTTATTCTCTTGAAAAAACTTTGTTCCACGAAATTCAGCATCGTGATTACCTGCAGTCACCACACGAGTGGTCATTTCAAGTGGACGCACCTCATCCATTAAAGCGCCCAAATGTGCAGTAGCCGCCACTTTTTCTGGTTGAATCTGGACTTGGGTCTCTTCAATCGGATTTTCTACAGTGACCAATTCTTTAGTATCTGTAACTGCCCAAAAAATCACGGCAATCACCAGACACAGCAATCCACCAACCAACCAAATATATTGTCGAATATTTTGCCAATTTGTACGAATTGCTGCCATTTGAACACGAACCTTTTTCTATATTTGATTTGCTAAAATCGCTTGTTTCATCAACTCAACGTCAAAATCATTGGTAATGACAGCTTGCCCGAGTTGTTTCATCAATATTAGACGAAGTTGACCATTTAACACTTTCTTATCATGCGACATATAAGCCAAAAATTCATCTAATGGAATTTGTGGACATGCTACAGGTAATTGCGCACGTTGTATGATTTTTTTTGTACGCACTAAATCATCAAATGAAATCCAGCCCATACGATGAGATAAATCCGCAGCCATCACCATGCCCGTTGCAACCGCTTCTCCATGCAACCACACCCCATAACCGAGATAAGACTCAATGGCATGACCAAAAGTATGCCCTAAATTTAACAGCGCACGCTCACCTTGTTCTTTTTCATCATTGGCCACAATGCGGGCTTTATGTGCACAAGAACGATAGACGGCTTCTGCCAATAACTCAGGATCTTGAGCAACTAAACCATCCATATGTGCTTCTAGCCAAGTGAGGAATTCCACATCTCCCAACAACGCATACTTAATGACTTCTGCCAAGCCAGCTGAAAGCTCCCGTGCAGGTAAGGTTTTCAATTGTGCCATATCCGCTAAAACCACTTGAGGCTGCTGAAATGCACCAATCATATTTTTACCGAGTGGGTGGTTAATTCCTGTTTTTCCACCGACACTTGAATCCACTTGGGACAACAGTGTGGTTGGCACTTGAATAAAATAAACACCGCGTTGAAAACAGGCTGAGGCAAAACCAGCCATATCCCCAATCACACCGCCACCCAAAGCCAAAACCGTACAATCACGGTTAAAACCAGCCTCAAGTAAAGCATCAAAAATCAAGTTGAGATGTTCAATATTCTTATATTTTTCACCATCTGGTAGGACACATGTTGCAACTTGCTTACCCAATTGTTGAATCGCTTCAACATAATGCGATAAATATAAAGGCTGAACAGTACTATTGGTCACCACCATCACTTGACGACCTTTAATATAAGGTTCAAGTAACTCTTGAGGATTTAAATGACTTCCAATAAAAATTGGATAGCGACGTTCACCCAGTTCAACATGTAAAGTTTGCATGATCCTGCCAAATAACAATGAATAAAGATTTACCGATTAAACAATTTCTTTTGAAACAATCAACTGCAATATTTTCAGCGCCAAGTCTCGTGCAGCCCCCTGATTGGTTTCAATAATATAATGTGCAACATCTCGATACAATGGATCACGAATTTTAAGCAGATCTCTTAATTTTTTTTCAGGATTTTCCACTTGCAACAAGGGACGATTTTTATCTCGATGTGTACGCAATAATTGAATTTCTACAGGTGTATATAAATAAATCACAATACCCCGATGCTTGAGATATTCACGATTCATGGCTTGCGTGACAGCCCCGCCTCCTGTCGCAACAACTAAATTCTTTTTGGAGGTTAAATCATCAATGACGATGGTTTCTCTAGTACGGAAACCTTGTTCACCCTCTTTTTCAAAAATCCAAGGAATGGATGCACCTGTTTTTCTTTCTATTTCATGATCGCTATCTAAAAAATCACGACCTAACAGTTCCGCAAGATGCCGACCGACTGTTGTTTTTCCCGCTCCCATGGGCCCTACCAAATAAATATTTGGCAGGGTTTCAAACTCTTTGCTTGGCAAGGAGTCACCTATCGAATTGCTTTCATTGAAACTATATTAATGATTTCTCGTACGACTGTCATTAACAATTCTTGGTGTCACAAAGATTAGCAGTTCACGTTTATTATCAGATTTTAGATCTTTACGGAATAAACGCCCAAGATAAGGTATATCTCCTAAGAATGGTACTTTAGTTTGGCTGCTTTTAGTTTCTTGCTCAAAAATCCCACCCAAAACTACAGTTTCACCATTATCCACCAAGACATTGGTATTAACCTCATTCTTATTCAGAATAATTTCTCCATTAGGTGCTGTGCCTGCTGGTGAGTCGCTGGTAATATTAAGCTGCATTTGCACTTTACCATCAGGGGTAATGCTAGGTGTTACATCCAGACTTAATAATGCATCTTTAAATGATGTGGTTGCTGTTGCTGCACCACCAGCAGTTTGTGTTGTTTGATAAGGAATTTGTTGACCTGATGAAACTTTGGCTTTTTGTTTATCAGCAGTCATCACTTTAGGTGTTGAAATGACTTCACCATACCCATCAGATTGCAAAGCAGATAACTCCAAGTCCAACATAAAATCAGACATACTGATTAAACCAAAAGCTATTTTACTCGCACCCGTTGTTGTAACACCAAGGTCTACATTCAAGTTATCAGGTCGTGTAATGGTATATTTACCATCATCATCTGGCGTTCTTAAATCCCATAGGGTTTGATCACTCCCTCCCACCAAAAGGTCATTATTTTTGGTGATGCCTTGAGATAAAATACCCCATTTCACGCCCATTTCTTTGGTAAAATCTGTTGTAGCACGTACAATTCGCGCTTCAACCATGACTTGCTTAATAGAAACATCAAGCAAGTCAATCATCTTACGAATTTTATCAATATTATTCGCAGTATCATTGATGATTAAAGTATTTGTTCGTGTATCAGCTACTGCACTGCCTCTTAAACTTAAAAGACTTTCCAATGCTAAAGATTCTGTATTGGTGGTTCGATTTGCTTCTGCCCCTTTCGGATTTCGAGAGTCTTCCAGTAATTTCAAAACATCTGCCACTTTGGTGTAATTCAGCTGAATATATTCAGTTTGAATAGGTGCTAATTTTACACTTTGTGCTAATGCCTTTGCTTCATCCTCTTCCGCTTTAATTAACTCAGTTACAGGCGCAATCCAAATCACACTCCCATTACGGCGTTTATCCAAATTCTTTGTTTTTAGGATAATGTCTAAAGCTTGATCCCAAGGCACATCTTTCAAACGCAGGGTGATATTGCCTTGTACCGAATCAGCAGCCACCATATTGATGCCAGTAAAGTCTGCCAATAACTGCAACACTCGACGGACTTCAATATCTTGGAAATCTAGCGATATTTTCTTGCCTGTATAAGATTGGCTTGAACTTGGGCGAGCCACCTTATTTTCTGCAGGTCGTTTCAAGCTGACTGTTAATTTATTTTCAGCTTGGAAAGCCATATATTCATAGCTACCCGATGATTGAATGGTGATGACACCATTGGAACCCTCGTTATAAGCGTCTACGCTAGAGACAGGTGTTGCAAAATCATTGACATTTAAACGACGCAATAAATGTGTAGGAATTTTATTTCCCAATGTTCGAATAACGACCTTACTACCTTGCTGCTGAACATCCACCGGGGTATTTGCACCCGAAAGACTCACAATTACTTGTCCTTCGCCAGTATTTCCACGTTGGAAGCCAATATCAGCAATCCCTTGATTTTGCTTATTGACCGTCGGAGATACATAACTTGGTAAGCTCGGTGCTTGATTGGCATTATTAATTTTTAAAATAAAAGTATTGCCTTCTACACGTGTTGTAAAAGCGCCACTATTTTTTAAATTTACTGTTAACCGAGAACGTTGATCATCTGCAGCGACATCAACTGTTGAAGCTTCCTCACTCGCTACGGGAATAGATGCTTGGCTAATATTTTGTTTAACATTGTCAAAGTCCAATACTAAACGAGATGGATTATCCAATTGATAGGCTTGTGGCTGCGGAGGAAGACCATTAAACATGACACGAATTTCTGTACCTTGCCCCGGTATTTTCATCGAAACAATGTTGGTCATCGTGGTTTGTGCTGCTGCAACTTGTGTAATTGCAATTGCGACCGTCGCCATAGTAAATTGACGAAGTTGACTATTCATAAACTTACCATCCCCAATCAAGATATTTTTCAAACTCTTTTTCATTTTTATTCCTTTATTCCGTTTTAATCCACTGGACCAATTAGAACTAGACTGCGTGGTCTTTCGATATAACCGTCTCGACCATCTGGAACAATTTCCAATAAATCAATACGGGTCGGTGTAATTTCAATAATTCGACCCTGATTCATCCCCATGTAATTGCCCAGTTGAACACGTTCAATTTCACCATCTGGTGTTTGGATTAAGCCTACCGTTTGTCCTGCATTGCCCTTCATGCTTCCTTTCAGTGTTAACGACTCTAAAGGATAACTTTCAAGTGGCTGCGGTTGTCTAGAGAAATTCGGATACACTCGTTTTCCTGACATCACCTTTAATTCATTTGCCAACGAACTTGGTAAGAATGGACTACGCAATTGTTGTGCAGAATAATTAAAACTTGGCACAGGATTAAATACAGGTGCTGGTTCAATCGGCAAAGGTGTTTGACTACGAATATTTGCCATTTCCTGATTGACGGCATCAATCCTAGAGTCACAACCAACCAACAACAAAGTGAATGAGATTCCACAGATTATTTTATTGTGTTTTTTCATTGTGGTGTCCCTCCTTGCTGTGGTGTCGATGGTGCAGCTGGATTTGTCTGATTCACAGTTTTTTGAGCTTTCTGTTCATCAGCACCAATATAGCGATAGGTTTTTGCCTTAATGGTATAGTCAATCACAGGAACATCAGATTTTTTATCCTCACTGGCAGTTCCTGTAATGGTGAAATCATGCAAAGTAACAATACGTGGTAAAGCAGCGACGCTACTGACGAAAGTACCAAATGAGTGATAATCCCCTGTCGCATCAATGGAAATAGGTTGTTCAATAAAGAACTCTTGCTTCACTTCAGGTTCAAGTCTGATATTTTTAAATTTTAGCCCTGAACTCACCCCAGTCACGTTAATATCTTCAACCAAACTCGGAATTTCAGTTTCTTTTGGCAACTGTTCCAATTGTTGATTGAAATTGGCTTCCATTTGTTGTAACTGGGCTTGATATTGTTGCAAATTTCGTAACTTAGAGTCTTTTTCTTTAAATTCATTCAGTAGATTCTGTTCAACTGTGCGTGCCTGATCAATTGCATCCAGCTTCGGTCTCACCGCAAGAAAATAGCCAATTGCACAAACCACAAAGAACAAAAATATCCAACAAGTAATTTTTACCGATAGCGGCCAACTACCATAGTTGTTCATATCCAAAGTATTGAACTGTTGAAAAAATTTCTCAACTGTCATTTTATTCTTTTTTGGAGCATCATTTACCGATGAATCTAATTGCTCAAAATCTTCACGACTCATTTCGCACCCCCAGCAGCTGGAACTTGTTCAGCCTTTGTTGCACTATCATCTGCTACAGAAGCGATTTCCCCTAAATCTACAGTGACCACAAAGCTTCCATAAGACTCTTCTACTCGAGGAATCACGGATGTTTGAGCTTGATTTTTATTTTCTTCTGCAGCTAGGAATGAATTCATAAAAGCATTTCTATACCATTCAGAAGCTTCCAAACCACGCAATAATTCAGCAACGGTATTCGGACTTTCAGCTTTACCTTCGATGGTAAATTTATCCCCAACACGACTGAATTTCGTGATGTACATTTGTGCTGGAACGACACGAACCAATTCATCAACCAAGCGAACAATCACAGGACGTTGTCCTTGTAAACCTTGAATCAACTTCATTCGCTCAATAATGGCATTACGACGCTCTTGCAATCCATCTAAAGTTTTTAATTGCATATCTAAGTTTTGATTGGTACTAGTAACCAACTGATTGGCCTGCTCTTGATCTTCAAGCTTATGATCAAAATAAAACCATGCCAATAACACAGTTGCCAATCCAATCAATGCAACACCCACACAGATTGCCACAAATTGTTTCTTTTTCTGTTCTCTTAGCTCGTCACGCCAAGGGAGTAAGTTAATCTTTGCCATTAATCAAAACTCCTCAACGCTAAGCCACATGCAACCATGAGTGATGGTGCATCATTTTCTATTTTTCTTAAGTCAATTTGGGGTGAAAAACCCATTTGTAAAAATGGATTTGCAACAGTGACTCGATAGCCTAATTTTTGTTGTAATAATTTTGCCAAACCTGGGATATTTGCATTTCCACCTGCCAGCAAAATATGATCAATCTCATTAAATTGTGAGGAGGAGAAGAAGAATTGTAATGAACGCGCTGCTTGCTGAACCACAGCTTCTAAAAACGGCATTAACACTTCAGTTTCAAAATCATCGGGTAAGGTGCGGTCTTTCTTGGCACGACCGGCTTCCTCATAAGATAAACCATAACGATTTTGCACATCTTGTGTCAGTTGTTTGCCCCCAAACACCTGCTCACGCGTGTAAATAATCTTACCTTTTTGCATCACAGACAATGTGGTCATGGTGTGACCAATATCTAAGATCCCAACAAGATTAACCCCGATAGGTAAAGTATCTGAAAAGACATCGAATGCACGTTCTATGGCATAGCTTTCTACATCTGCAATTTTAGGAGATAAGCCTGCAATTTCCAGAACTTCAACACGAGACTCAATATTTTCAGCACGTGTCGCCACCAAAAGTACATTCACTCGATTCGGATTGGCTAACTTATCATTCAATACTTCAAAATCTAAGCTCACTTCATCCAAAGGAAAAGGAATATATTGTTCAGCATCCATTCGAATCTGAACTTCTCTTTCCTCATCGGACATATCTGCATCCATTTCTATGATTTTATGAATCACCATAGAAGTAGGTACAGCAACAGCTACATTTTGCGATTGAGGGTTAGCAAGATTGACTGCTCGCTCTAATGCATCTGCAACTGCTTCTGGATTGAGAATGTTTTTTTCAACCACACTCCCATCAATCAGCGGACTTAATCCATAACTTTCAACCCAGTAACGACCGTTCTTAACAGAGAGCTCTAAAATTTTTACAGTAGTAGAACTAATATCTACTCCTACCAACCCCTTATTTTGCTTACGATATAGTCTAAGCACGATACATTTCCTATTATTTTTTTATCCCCAACAAATAACACAAACTAGCTGTATTTGGTCTTAATTTTTTACAGATACAATATCCCATCTAACAATCCATCACATGAGAAGCTATACTGACCACAATTAGTTTGCCATTAGCTATTATTAAAACTTACTTGTTATGAAAAAGCTATCTTGTTCAGGTCATATTCATCCCTTTTTTTTGCTGATTATTATTATCTTAGTCGCAATTCCGATGGGCTTTTATGGAATGTACCTATATATTGCCCCATCTCTGCCAGAAATGAGCTCTTTAAAAAAAGCGCCATTATTAAAACCTTTACAAGTTTACTCGGCAGATAATCAATTAATTGCTGAATATGGTGGCAAGCTTTCTGTGCCTGTGGAATACGATCAGATTCCGCCGCATTTCATTCATGCTTTCCTTGCTGCCGAAGATTCATCTTTCTTTGAACATAGCGGAATCAGCTTTAAGGGCTTAGGTCGTGCATTGAGTGAAAGTGTGACTGGATCAAATGTACAGACAGGTGGTTCGACCATCACCATGCAGGTTGCCAAGAACTATTATCTATCACCTGAACGTACTTTGAAGCGTAAATTGACTGAAGTATTTTTAGCCCGAAAAATAGAACAAAACTTATCCAAAGAAGAAATCTTATCTTTATATGTCAATAAAATTTTCTTAGGTAAAAATGCCTATGGTATTGCTGCTGCAGCAAAAATTTACTATGACAGAAGCTTAGATCAGCTCAGTATTGCACAAATGGCGATGATTGCTGGTTTGCCTAAAGCGCCTTCTAAATATAATCCTGTTGTAAACCCTGAACGTGCACTTGAGCGTCGTAACTGGATTTTGGGACGTATGCTTCAGCTAGGCTATTTGAAACAGGCTGAATATGAAAAAGCGGTTGCTGAACCGATAAACTTAAGCATGCCAGATCGCGGTTTAAGCAATAAATTTCCTTATGTCGGTGAAATGGTTCGCGCTGAATTGGTGGAAAAGTTTGGTGAACAAGCGATTGACTCAGGTTATAAAGTTTATACAACTGTTAATAGTCAGCGTCAGCAATATGCTGAAGATGCTGTACAAAAAGGTTTAGAAGATTACGACCGTCGTCATGGTTGGCGTGGTGCTGAGGCACATGACAAGCCACTCAAAGATTTTATTCCTTATGCCAATACATACCCTGCCGAAGTGATTAAAGTGGGCAGCAATACCTTTGAAGCCAAAATGCAAGATGGTTCAACGGTAACCGTCCCTTGGTCAGGAATGTCTTGGGCAAGAAAATACATCAATGCCAACGCTGTGGGTGGTGCACCCAGTCGTGCCTCACAAATTGTTTCAGTGAAAGATATCATCCGTTTACGTCCCAATGACAATAAAACGGCTTGGTCATTGGTGCAAACCCCGAAAGTCCAAGGTCAACTTATTGCCATCAATCCAAATGATGGTTCGATTGAAGCAGTCGTCGGGGGGTACAACTTCTATCAATCGAAATTTAACCGTGCATTACAAGGTTGGCGCCAACCAGGCTCCACCATTAAACCCTTTGTTTACGCACTTGCCCTTGAACGTGGTATGACGCCTTATACTATGGTCAATGATAGCCCAATTACGATTGGTCGTTGGTCTCCAAGAAACTCCGATGGTCGTTATTTGGGCATGATCCCATTACGTCGTGCCTTATATTTGTCTCGTAATACAGTATCTGTACGCTTACTACAAAGTGTTGGTGTCGAACGTGCACGACAATTACTGATGGACTTTGGGTTACAAGAAGATCAGATTCCGCGGAACTTCACCATTGCCTTAGGTACACCACAAGTACTTCCTGTACAAATGGCAACAGGCTATGCAGCTATTGCCAATGGGGGATATCGCATTCAACCGCATTTTATCAGTCGTATTGAAGACGCTTTTGGTAAAACCATCTATGAAGCAAACCCTGAATATGCATGTATTCCATGTATTAACCAAAAAAATCAGACAGTTGATGCCGAAGTCACCCCAGATGATGAAGTGATTGAAGGTGCCAATCTCAGTGTTGATGATGCAGCAACACCTTTAACTAAAGAAGAGCAAAGTAAATATCGTCAAGCCCAACGTATTTTAAAATCACAGTCGGCCTTCGACATGGCAAATATTCTTCGTGATGTAATTGTACATGGTACAGGTCGTGCTGCACTTAAAATTGGTCGTGATGATATCGGTGGTAAAACAGGAACAACGAATGATGCTAAAGATGCTTGGTTTGCAGGCTTTAATGGTAAATTGGTTGCCATTGCTTGGGTAGGCTTTGACCAACCATCTACATTAGGTCGACGCGAATTTGGTGGTATTGCTGCACTTCCAGTTTGGACCAGCTTTATGGATAAAGCTTTAAAAGGCACGCCATCGGCTTGGGTACACTTTGACAAAGATGCTAAAGCACCAATTTCGCGTGAACAACGTCATCAAACTCAAATTGATGACCAAACTCAAAACGAAAGCTATGGTTCATCTCCACCTTTAGCCCGTCCAATCTTTAGACCAGCTCCAGTTGCTCCAACACGTAACGCGTCCAATGATTTTGATGATTTACCTGATGAGGGTAATGATCAGCCGTTAAAGCCGAATAAAGCAACACCGCCTGCGATGAATCAAGGTGCTGCAAAACGGGAACAAGACTCGCTTGAAAATTTAATTAACGAAGTTCAATAGTCAAATTTCATCATAAAAAATGCCATCAATAGATGGCATTTTTTATGTCGATTAACTGGCTATTTTTTTTGAAAAATATACATCTGAAATGCGGCTTTTAATTCAGTTTGCGCTTTTTGCTCTAAAGCCATACGCTTTTCAGGTTTTGCTTTATATGCATAAGGTGTCATAGCAATCAGATTTTTTAATTGTGCTTGATTTAACTCAAAAGTCGTTTCCACAATCGGTTGCTCAATCAAATCAAAATGCGCTTGTAATTGCTCAACAAACTTATGCGGATCATGCATTTTTACTTCATCAAATAAACCTTCACGCATTGCATACAAATGCTCAGGCGCAGGTGTAACCACGATGAGATAAGCCTGAGGCTTAAGGACTCGCAGGATTTCCTCAATAGGGATTGGGCTAAACAAACTGGTACATAGATCTATGGATTGATCTAAAACTGGTAATGTCGCTCCTGTTCCCACAATCCAAGTCACTTTTTTATTGAGCTTTGCAGCCACCTGAACTGCATTTTTCGCAATATCCACCCCAACACATTGCATCACCTCATGTTGCATTGCATCAGTATAGTAGCCTTCACCGCAACCGATATCCAACAGATTTTCAATACGTAAATCTCGAATTTTTTTTACGATTGCTTGTTGTAATGGTGCATAAAATCCATCACTGAGAAAAGCCCGTCGCGCTTGTACAGATTCAACAGTATCCCCTGGATTTTTACTGTGTTTGTGTTGTACCACATGTAAATTGACATAACCTTGCTTTGCGACATCATAACTATGATGATTTACACAGCGCCAAGTTCGACCTGATAGGCTTAACCCCTCACGGCATACAGGGCACATCAATAAATTCATCGTATTCTCCACAAAATATAGTAAAAGCCAATAAAAAAGCCGGCAAATGCCGACTTCTTCAACTGACTTTGGCTTATCGTAATTTTAATGTCATTAGACCTAAAACTACCAGCATAATTGTAATAATCCAGAAACGGATCACCACTTGAGTCTCACGCCAGCCTTTCTTTTCATAATGATGATGTAAGGGTGCCATCAGAAAAACACGTTTATTACGCATACGTAGCGATCCGATTTGCAAGAACACGGAAATCGCTTCAACAACAAATACCCCACCCATGATCGCGAATACTATTTCTTGACGAACCATCACTGCGATTGTACCCAACATCGCACCTAGGGATAATGCCCCTACATCGCCCATAAAGACTTGTGCAGGGTGTGCGTTATACCATAAGAATGCTAAACCAGCGCCAATCATCGCAGCACAGATAATCACCAATTCAGATGTATATTTCACATAAGGAATATGTAAATAATTGGCAAAGCGAACATCACCTGCCAAATAAGCAAAAACACCTAAACCAGCCGCAACCAAGACAATTGGCATGATCGCCAAACCATCCAAGCCATCAGTTAAGTTCACCGCATTTGAACCGCCATTAATGACCAAATAGGTGAAAATAATAAACCCAATCCCCAATGGAATTGCAGACAATGGAATACTCAAATTCTTAAAGAATGGAATCAACAAATCCAACATATTGGCTGTATGTATTGGGTTATCCTGCTGAGTTGCAATTACATACAATGCAATACCCGCTCCCAGTGAACCGATAGATGTCCAAAAGAATTTTTTCTTGGCAGGCAAACCAGCATTGTCTTTATAACGAACTTTAATCCAGTCATCTGCCCAGCCTACCGCACCAAAGATCACCATAACCATTAAAACAATCCACACATAGGGATTGGATAAGTCTGCCCAAAGCAAAGTACTAATCCCAATGGAGAGTAAGATTAAAATCCCGCCCATGGTTGGTGTACCCATTTTCTTGGCATGATTTTCAGGTGCAAACGAACTGACTGCTTGACCATATTTGAGTGCTTGTAGTTTACGAATCATCACTGGGCCCAAAGCCCAACCAATCGCAAGTGCAGTCAATACACTGAGCAATGCGCGTAACGATAAGTATCGAACAACTTGGAACGCATTTTCATAACCCGCCAAGTGTTGAAATAACCAAAACAGCATTAAACTTTCTCCATCAAATCAGCCATCAACGTTTCCATATGGGTATAACGAGAACCTTTAAATAAGAAACTCATGGACTGGGGTTGATGTGTTTTTATTAAACTTAATAATAAAGGCAAAGCTTGTTCTTGATTCAGAAAAGCTTGTAATTTTTTACCATATTGAGTGCTTCGAGCACCTTCTTGTGTTGCAGGAGCAAACTCGCCTACAGCGACAACAAAATCAATACCACTCACTGAAACGAGATCACGACCTAGCATGTAATGCTGTTGAGCCGCAGTATCTCCCAGCTCTCCAATATCCCCGATGACCATGACTTTAATTCCTTGCTGTTGTGCAAGCACCTCAGCTGCGGCACGCATGGACGTTGGATTGGCGTTGTAGGTATCATCAATCAATAAATGATTATTTTTTTGAATAAAGTTTAGACGCCCTTTAGCCCCTTGTGCCGACTCTAAACCAGCAACAATATCCTCTAAAGCGATACCGATTGCTAAGGCGAATGCTGTTGCAGCCTCTGCATTATGTACATTGTGTACACCTGCAAAAGGCAAATTAACCAATTTGGAGCCTTGTGGTGTATTGATGGTAAATATTGCTGATTGTGCAAGCAAATGAATATCTGTTGCAAAAACCTCACCACCATCCCCAAAACTCAAACAATGTTCTGTCTGTATAGCTTGGCGAATCGTATCAGTGAAATCATCAGCCGCAGGAATAATAGATGTTCCTGTTTGATCAATATGGCGATAAATTTCAGATTTAGCACGACAAATTCCATCGCGACCGCCAAACTCACCTAAATGTGCAGTGCCGATATTGAGAATACCCGCCACCTGAGGTTGTACCAAGTTTGAGGTATAGTCAATTTCACCTTGATGGCTTGCACCCAGCTCCATGACTGCATATTGATGTTCTGAACGCAGTTCCAAGAGCATCATTGGCACACCAAGATCATTATTTAAATTACCACGAGTAATCAAAGTCGGAGCTAAACGTGTAAGGATACTACCCAACATTTCTTTGGTGGTGGTTTTACCACTACTGCCAGTCAGTGCAATCACTTTTAATTGAGGATGCTGAGCGCGACGATACGCACCTAAATGTCCCAATGCCAAACGGGTATCTTCAACAACCAACTGACAAATATTGGCTTCAACAGGATGGCTGACAATCGCAATTTGGCAGCCATTTTCAGCCACTTGCACAACAAAATCGTGTGCATCAAAACGTTCACCTTTAAGTGCTAAAAACACATCACCCCATTCAGCATGGCGTGAATCAGTTAAAATACGTTTAATTTCACCTTGTGGTACTTGATCTAAATACCAATATCCTTGAGTTGCTTCAGCAAGTTCTGTTGCTGACCATGGCTCTAAAGGTACAGTACTCGTCGTCGAGGTATGCATCGTTTATTCCTACTGAGCTGGATAGGCTGAATTGGTTTTATGGTGTTGCGCATCTATAGCAGATTGCACTTCAACAACATCATCAAACCAATGACGCACCCCATCTATTTCTTGATAGTTTTCATGTCCTTTGCCAGCAATCACCACAATATCGCCTGCTTGTGCATGCTTGACTGCATATTTAATCGCTTCACGACGATCACGAATCTCATGCACCTCGTGCTGGCTAAAATCGATATCTTGTTTCATGTCGGCAAAAATTTGTTCAGGATTTTCAGTGCGCGGATTATCTGATGTCATCACCACAGGGGTGGCTTGTTCCAATGCTGCTTTGGTCATCAAAGGACGTTTACCACGATCACGATCGCCTCCACAACCAAATACCGCCCAAAGTTGATTTTCAACATGGCGCTTTAAAGTTTTTAATACTTGGGTTAATGCATCTGGCGTGTGGGCATAGTCGACAACAAATAATCGATCCTGATCACGAATGACTTGCATTCGTCCTGGTGCGCCTTTTAACTTTGGTACTTGTTCAATCAACTGTTTTAAATCAAAGCCTGCTTGCTCAGCGACAATTAAACTTGCCACAAGGTTTTCAATATTAAAATGCCCAAGCAATGGGCTATGTACAGTAAATTCGCCTTTGGCTGTTTTTAAGTGAAAAACTGCACCATCCAAGCTGTATTTAATTCCAAAGACCTGATAATCAGCAGCTTTAGAAGTCGAATAAGTCAATACTTTAGGGTGCGACAGATTACTGCTCGCAGCATTCATCATCAAATCAGCATGCGCATCATCAATATTAATAACTGCGACTTTTAACGAAGACCATTTAAACAATAAAGATTTTGCTTCAGCATAGGCTTCAAGTGTCCCATGATAATCCAAATGATCACGGCTTAAATTGCTATAGGCAGCAATTTCGATATCACAACCATTCAAGCGCCCTTGCTCCAAGCCATGAGAACTCGCTTCGATTGAAGCAAATTCAGCACCTTGTAAGGCAAAATCATGCATTAGATTTTGTAAATGCAAAGCATCTAAAGTGGTATGCGAGGACGCTTCCAAGTGCGGTAAAATACCATTACCTGTTGTCCCCATAACCGCACATTTTTTATTTTGCAATGTCAACAACTCAGCAACCAAACGCGAAATCGTTGTTTTACCATTGGTTCCAGTGACAGCCAAAACGCGTACCGCTTGTACAGGTGTTGTTGCTTGTAAATATTGTTTTTGCCATTGTCCCATCAATCTGCGAACTTGAGGACAAACCAATGCTGGTGCAATCCCTAAGTCCGTTTCACTAATCACTGCCAATGCACCTTTATCCAAAGCCGCCTGAGCAAACTGCCGTGTTTTTTCAGGTTGAGAATAACTGGTTAATGCAATAAAAATCTGTCCGTGCTGAACATAACGACTATCTAGAGAGAAACCCTTAAATGGCTCAGACATCCAACTTTGTGTATGGTCTTGATCACGACCATTGTGATAAATGTCTTGAAAATTAATCATCATGATTTACCTATCGCGTCGCCTTTGCCGTTTCAAGCGGCTTGTCCAAAGGCACATTCATTAAACGTAAAGACTCTTGCATAATTCGAGCAAAAACTGGTGCTGCAACCAGACCACCATAATATTGACCACGAGGATTTTCCACCACCACAATAATCGCTAATCGAGGATCGCTAATCGGCGCGACACCTGCAAATAATGCACGATATTCTGTATTTGAATAACCACGATGATCAGGACGCAGCTTATGTGCCGTTCCTGTTTTACCACCAACACGATAACCTGGAATATTGGCTTGTTTTGCGGTTCCGCCTGGCATAGTCACTTGCTCTAACATCAATAAAACTGAATCAGCAATTTTAGGATCTAAGACCTGTCTGCCTTTGGGCTGGTCATTGAGTTTATAGAGACTTAATGGATATTCCACACCATGATTGGCTAACATGGCATAGCCTTGTGCCAACTGCAAAATCGTCGCATTTAGACCATAACCATAAGCCATTGTGCCGATTTGCGATGAATTCAATTTCTCAGGAGGAAGCACCAAACCACTACTTTCACCTGGGAATTTCACCGCTGAACGCTGACCAAAACCGACCTTTCTAAAGAAGCTAGGTAACGTTTCTTTCGGCAAAGACAAGGCAATTTTTGCAGAGCCCACGTTAGATGACTTGATAATCACACCAGTAACAGTCAGTGAACCATAGTTATGCGTATCACGAATGGTATGAGAACCTAAACGCATTGAACCCGGGCTGGTATTAACTACAGTATTTGGCGTATATTGACCACTTTCCAACCCAGCAGCAATCGTAAAAGGCTTCATGGTCGAACCGGGTTCAAACATGTCGATTGCCCCTCGGTTACGCATGGCATCTTTATTATTTAAACCATTCTTATCGTTGGGGTTATAAGATGGCCAACTTGCCATTGCC
Organism: Acinetobacter sp. Tol 5; assembly: GCF_019702905.1. NCBI lineage: Bacteria > Pseudomonadati > Pseudomonadota > Gammaproteobacteria > Moraxellales > Moraxellaceae > Acinetobacter > Acinetobacter sp. Tol 5. The sequence continues at coordinate 4,266,994 of NZ_AP024708.1, forward strand.
AAAATTTCGCCCGTTTTAACATCTACAGCGATTGAAGATGCAGAGCGCGCATTGTTTGCCACACCTACAGCAGTCAACTCACGATACATAATATATTGCAAACGTGAATCTATACTTAAAGTGATATTTTCGCCTGCTTTAACCTCTTTGACCACTTCTGGCGTGCTAATACGGTTACCATGCTTATCCCGTGAGATTTTCTGCTCACCATCCTCACCTGCAAGACGTGAGTTTAATTGCATCTCCAAGCCTTCAATCCCGGTTCCCTCACTATTGGTTAAACCAATAATCTGAGCATTAGGTTGAGGTTGTGGATAATAACGTTTATAGGTTTTCTCAGCATACACCCCTGCAAATTTATGCTGGGTAATGAAATCTGCCTGAGGCGGTGGAACTTCTTTTTTTAACACCAAATAGCGTGAGCGAGGACGTTCATTCAAACGTTTCTTTAAATCTGCACGATCAATGCCTACCGCATCTGCCAATTCATCTAAATTTAAATTTTCATCCGGTAACTGACGTTTCAATTTTCGACTATTTGGCGTTTTTTGTAATTCAGCTGTGATGGTGTCAAATTGCTTTTTGGTCTCAAAATACTCTCGTGGATCAATCACCACTTTCATGATCGGAGAGCTAATCGCCAAAGGCACACCATGGCGATCACTAATCACACCACGCATGGCTTTCAACGTTTCTGTACGCAAAATATTGGCATTGGCTTTATTTTGCAAAAAGTCTTTATTAATCACTTGCACATAAAATGCACGACCAACCAGACCTACAAAGCAGAGAAGAACCACGCCCCACATAAGATAAAAACGCCACATATCGATAGATGCGGTACTTTTCTGGGTAATGGACGGCTGCTTTTTACGCGGTTGCCGAGTCTGTTTAGTTTGCTTATCTACCATACAGATGCCTTACTTCTTCTGCTCTGATTCACTTGGTAATGAAATGACAACTGTTTGTGCAGCTGGCGGTGAATACATTCGGAGTTGCGTTACTGCACGCGTACCAATTTGTGCTGTCGCACCAAATGTCTGTTGTTCAATGAGCAAACGCCCCCACTCTGCATTAATATCTTCGCGCTCACGCATATAACTATTTAAATCACGAAAATCATGACGATAAGCAAAAACTTGTAACACCACCATAAAAGCGCTGATCAGTACTGCGGCAACCATAAGACCATAAACAATTGCTTTTTTGACAGCCAGTTTACGACTTGATTCTTCTATAATTTCTTGTTTCATTATGCGCCTTTTTGTTCTAATCGCTCTGCAACCCGGAGCCAAGCACTACGTGAGCGAGGATTCATCTTGACTTCTTGCTCACTGGCACGAATTCGGTCTATTTTTTTCAGTCGACGAGTATCTTGTACTTTTTGCGGTAATCCCCAACCATTATCTTCTGCTAAAGTTGATTCTTTTTGAATAAATTGCTTAATAATTCGGTCTTCAAGTGAATGAAAACTTATCACGGCTAAACGTGCATTTGATTTTAACAAATCTACGGCTTGAGGTAAAAAGGTATGTACATCATCCAGCTCTTTGTTAATTTCTATACGAATGGCTTGGAAAGTTCGTGTTGCCGCATGCTTATTCTTTTCCCACTTTGGATGCGCAACTTTAACAATTTCTGCTAATTTTCCTGTGGTTTCAATATAACCGGCTTGTTTAATCGCTTTGGCAATACGACGGCTATAACGTTCTTCACCATATTGAAAGATGATATTCGCCAAATGTTCTTCTTCAACATCCAGCAACCACTCAGCAGCGGTTTGCCCTTGAGAATTATCCATACGCATATCAAGTGGTCCATCATGCATAAAACTAAAACCACGTTCAGCTTGATCTAACTGAGGTGATGACACCCCTAAATCTGCCATAATTCCATCAACTTGATAAATATCCAATTGATTCAATTCTTGTTGTAAATCTGCAAAACTTGCATGAATAATTTTAAATCGAGGATCTTCTTTTTCAAGCTGATATGCCACTTCGAGTGCTTGAGGATCTTTATCAAAAGCATATACTTTGGAGTTTTCATCCAACTTAGAGAGCAATAAACGGGTGTGACCGCCACGCCCAAACGTCCCATCCACGTAAATTCCTGTATTGCGCCCTGCAAGTAAAGCATCGACAGTTTCATGTAGTAATACAGAAATATGAGACATAATTAGAGTTTCAGTTTAAGCAAAAAAAGTAACTGCACATTATTACCTTGTTTTGTTAAAGCTCCAAACGACTTTTTGTAGGGAAATATTACTTTTTATAGAGAAAACCGTTTTTCCTGTGTTTGAAACAAAAAATAGGGCGAAAAAACAACAAAAGCAGTGCTACAAAGTTACCGTGCTTGCTTCGTCATTTTCACGTCATGATTTTCAAAATGTTCAACGACTCGCCAACCATGTTGAGCATAAAACGTACAAGCACGGCTTCTTGCATCAGTTTCCAAGCAAATTTCTTGAAAATATTGAAATAAAAAATCTTCCGCTTTTTTAAGTAATACTGTGCCAATGCCCTTTGCTTCAAAATCGGGATAAACAAACATTGCAAAAATACTTCCTTCATCTTGATCTGCTATTGCAAATCCACATACCTGATCATTCAATTCAGCAACCCAAACACAAGAACAACTGTGAATTAACTCAGATATGGTTGCTGTCGTAATACCTAACTCAGTCAATTCTGTTCGTGATAAATGATTCTCTTTGACTGAGGTTCGAATATCAAAAATTGTTTCAATGTCATTGGCTACCGCCAGTCTGATTTGGATGCACATAATTTCAATTTATTGTTCAATTTGAACTGAGTCTAACCTATTCATTGATGAATAAAAAACCTCCTTAAGGAGGTTCTTCATCAAATCAATTACCGCTTAACGTTTGGTATTATAAATCTGATCGAAAACACCGCCATTTGCAAAATGTGTTTGCTGCGCTTTCGCCCAACCACCAAATACTTCATCAATGGTGAAAGTTTTTAATTCAGGAAATTGTTTCGCATATTTTGCTAAAACCTTTGCATTACGTGGACGATAAAAATGACGTGCTGCCATATCCTGACCAATCGGGGAATATAAATAATTGATATAGCCTGTTGCCAACCACTTATTGCCATTCTTCTCAACAGTCTTATCTACAATCGCAACAGAAGGCTCAGTCAGAATCGACATAGACGGATAGACGATATCAAACTTATTGCCTGTGGCTTTTTTACTGACCATGGCTTCATTTTCCCAAGTCAATAAAACATCACCAATACCACGTTCAGCAAAGGTGGTCATGGATGCACGTGCAGCAGGATCCATCACTTTCACGTTATGATACATCTTGGAAACAAACTCACGCGCTTTCGCATCATCACCACCTGGTTGTTTCAATGCATAACCCCAAGCTGAAAGATAAATCCATCTTGGCAAGCCACCCGTTTTCGGATTCGGTGTAATGATTTGCACACCCGGCTTGGTTAAATCTGTCCAGTCTTTGATACCTTTAGAATTACCCTTACGCACTAAAAATACAACCGTTGAAGTATAAGGTGCTGAGTTGTTTGGAAACTCTTTTTCCCAACCCGGGTTAATTTGACCCGACTTTACAATTTCATTGATGTCGTTGGCTAGAGCCAGAGTCACTACATCACCTTTTAAACCATCCACCACGGCACGTGCTTGCTTTCCAGAACCGCCATGGGATTGTTTAAAATCCACAGTTTTTCCTGTACGCGCTTTCCAATATGCACCAAATGATTTATTAAACTCATCATAAAACTCACGAGTTGCATCATAAGACACATTTAAAAACTCACGATCAGCCGCATGAGTGACTTGAGTTGCCCCTGTAAATCCAGTTGCAATAATCACAGCACTTAAAAGTGCTTTAAAATTCTTTTTCATATGAGCGCCGCAGCAAATTTAAAATTATTCTAAATATATGAAATAAGCCAATAAACATCAATCAAAAGCATAAAGATACAAGATCGAATGAGGAGCAAAAATAAATGATGATTGATATTGATGAGTTTTTTCAATTCATTGAGGTTTGAAATTGCCAGTTTAATTTTATTTTGATCATATTAGATAAAAGATAGAAAACCAAAAAACAGTCATGCTCAAACAGGACCACCTTTCATAAAAATATTAATCAATAAGGTACACATCAAGGCTATCGCAATAATATAAGGATAAGTGATTTAAAGTAAAAACTGAAAAAAGTACAAAAAAGCAAAGCCTGATCAGATCAAAAGGCTTTGCTTTCAAAGCATTACTTTTCAGCTGTAAATTGATCGTATACCCCACCATTGGCAAAATGCACCTTCTGTGCTTTCGCCCAACCACCAAAAACTTGATCAATTGTGAACAATTTGATTTTAGGGAATTTAGCAGCATATTTAGCAGCCGCTTTTGTATCACGAGGACGGAAATTATATTTTGCTGCAAGATCTTGCCCTACAGGAGAATACAGATAATTTAGATAACCTTTGGCTAGGTTTCGATTACCATCTTTATCGACAACTTTGTCGACAATGGCAACTGAAGGTTCAGCAAGAATGGAAATCGACGGATAAACAATCTGATATTTGTCTTTATCTGGACCAGAGGTTGCTAAAATTGCTTCATTTTCCCAAGACAGCAATACATCACCAATACCACGATCAGCAAAAGTAGTGAGAGAGCCTCGAGCACCAGAGTCTAAAACTTTGACATTTTTATAAATTTTTTTCACCAACTCACGTGCTTTAGCATCATTACCACCAGGCTGTTTTAAGGCATAACCCCAAGCGGATAAATAAATCCAACGCGGTGCACCACCCGTTTTAGGGTTCGGTGTAATAATTTCAACACCGGGTTTTACCAGATCATTCCAATCTTTGATTCCTTTTGGGTTGCCCTTTCGGACCAGAAACACCACTGTTGAGGTATATGGTGCAGAGTTATTAGGAAACTCCTTTTGCCAACCTTTTTCAATCAGTCCCGCATTGACAATTTCATCAATATCATTCGCCAATGCCAACGTTACCACATCCGCTTGTAAACCATCGACCACGGATCTTGCTTGTTTTCCTGAACCACCATGAGATTGTTTAAACTCAACATCTTGTCCTGTTTTCGATTTCCAAAACTGTCCAAAACTTTTGTTATATTCTTGATAAAATTCTCGTGTGGGATCATACGATACATTTAAAAATTCTTTTGCAGCATATGTATTCCCTATCGCAATCAGACTGATTGCACTTAAAAGCAGTTGTTTTTTCATTTGTTTCTCAGTTTTTAGTACTTAGTATGCACTATATTTTCATTGTTTTAATTTAACAATCAATTACTTATAAAAATAAACTCTATTCTTTTCATATTTTAAGATATTCAAATATATGCAATAAACAGCTTAATAATTTCGAATATTTTCTAAACAACTTAATGTAGACTTGAATTCTTCACGATTCATCCATATTTATATGATATTAATTTAATTATTACATTTCGTTTCAATGGTTGTTTTTTAGACATTTTTTGTGTAGTATTATTAAAAAATGTGACGTAGTTAAGCTTTTTGTAACTTATTTTGCTACAATAACCATGTTAAACACACCTTGTTAAAGAAAAAAAATCGACCATCCGGGGGAGTAGATGGAATGAAGTATCCATATTTAAAATTTTTAGGTATCAGTATAGGACTAACAATCATGGCGCAAACAGGTCATAGTGCTGTCATTAAAGATACTACTCGACCAATACAATCTATGATTGTGGTATCCGACAAACAATCACCGATTGAAAAAGCGCTGAATCAGCAAAAACGTGGTGAAAGTAAATTGATTTCAGACAAAGATCAAATCAAAGTTTTAACTTCACTTAAAACTACACCATCGCAAAATTTTTTAGCTGAACAACATCAAAAGTTTTCGCGTTTTGTACAAGCAATTTTCCAACCACATACCTCATAGTTGCTTGATTTGAGAAAATAAATTCTTTACTCCTCAAAAGAATTTAGAAGCCCAGTCCTTTATTGGTGAATTAACCCTTAAGCGATTGGGCTTTTTCGTTATAATAGTTTCAATTTACATTCTGAATAATATTTGGTTATGAAAGTCCGTACTCGTATTGCACCCTCTCCAACAGGTTTCCCACATGTAGGGACTGCCTATATTGCTTTGTTTAACTTATGTTTTGCCAAACAACATGGTGGTGAATTTATTCTTCGTATTGAAGATACAGACCAACTTCGCTCTACACCTGAATCTGAACAAATGATTTTAGACTCATTGCGTTGGTTAGGGTTAAATTGGTCAGAAGGTCCAGATGTCGGTGGTCCACACGCACCTTATCGCCAATCTGAACGTATGGGAATTTATAAACAATATGCTTTAGAACTGGTTGAAAAAGGGCATGCCTTCTATTGTTTTGCGACGGCTGAAGAGCTTGATCAAATGCGTGCCGAGCAACAGGCTCGTGGTGAAACACCACGTTATGATGGGCGTGGTTTAAAACTTTCTCAAGAAGAAGTACAACAACGTCTTGCTGCTGGTGAAGCGCATGTGATTCGTATGAAAGTACCAGAACAAGGGATTTGCCAATTCAACGACTTATTGCGTGGTGAAGTTGAGATTCCATGGGCACAGGTAGACATGCAAATTTTGCTGAAAACTGATGGCTTACCAACTTATCATCTGGCCAATGTGGTCGATGATCATTTAATGGATATTACCCACGTAATCCGTGGTGAAGAATGGATACCATCTGCGCCAAAACACCAGTTACTCTACCAATATTTTGGTTGGGAAATGCCAACATTATGTCACATGCCATTGTTGCGTAATCCTGATAAATCAAAATTGTCGAAGCGTAAAAACCCAACCTCGATCAATTATTACAAAGATATCGGCGTACTTCCTGAAGCATTACTCAATTATTTAGGTCGTATGGGATGGTCAATGCCAGATGAAAGCGAAAAGTTTACTTTAGCTGAAATGATTGAGCATTTTGACATTCAACGTGTCTCTTTAGGCGGTCCAATTTTCGATGTTGAAAAACTCAATTGGTTAAATGGTCAGTGGATTAAAGCGCTTACACCTGCTGAGTTGCTCAATACTTTGCTTGCTTGGAAAGCAGACCGTAAAACCCTTGAAGACATTGCTGCAGCCATTCAGCCACGTATTAATTTACTTTCTGAAGCTGTTAACTGGGCAGGTTTCTATTTCAATCAATTCCCTACCTTGTCAAAAGAACAGTTCGAAAGTAAAAAACTCAGTGAAGAACAAGTTCGTCAAAGTTTGCAGTTTGCCATCTGGCGTTTAGAAAGCTTATTTACTTGGAACAACGATACCGTGAGCCAAACGCTCATGGATTTGGCGAATCAAATGGAAATCAAACTCCGTGATTTCATGCCTGCATTCTTTATCGCGATTGCGGGTTCAACTTCATCGACCCCTGTTATGCAATCAATGGTGACGATTGGTCCAGACTTAACGTTTGCACGTTTACGCCATGCACTTGAAATTGTGGGTGGTCCGAGTAAAAAAGAAGCAAAAGTTTGGGAAAAACTAAACGAAAGCATCAAATTGCCGAAAAATGATGCAATCGAAGAAGCTTAATTCATTTTTCTGTTGACGTGAAGGCGCAATATCCCTAATATTGCGCTCACACAGACTGGGGGTCATAGCTCAGTTGGTAGAGCGCTACAATGGCATTGTAGAGGTCAGGAGTTCGATCCTCCTTGACTCCACCAAAAGTTTTACCTGTGTTGCCTCATCTGTCCCTATCGTCTAGAGGCCTAGGACATCGCCCTTTCACGGCGGTAACCGGGGTTCGAATCCCCGTAGGGACGCCATATTCAAGATGGCGACATCTTTGTAAAAAACCCAAGCATAATGACTTGGGTTTTTTATTATCTAAATTTTGATTCATTCAATGTGACTTCAACCTAGTGATATAGACAAGCTGTTGAAAAACTCATAGACTAAAATATCACTTCATTTGATCAATAAATCTAATCCTGTGGCTTTAAGTTTTCAGGAATAGGATATTTTTTTAATAACTCAGCATCATCTTCTCGATCCCAACGTTCAAGCCACCAATCACATTGTTCAGGCTGAAAAAATACAGGTTCCCACTCTGCCAATGAATCGGCATATTGCGTTAACGGAAGCATTTTCTCTCGAATTGGTTTAAGAATATTGTTTAACGCTTGATAACCTTGTGGGCGTGGCAAACCTATTCTTGCCAATTGTGGTGATTCATCTGCTCTAAAAAACACTCCACCATTGATCGGCTCTAAACGTAATGGCGTATTCGGGTCTTGTTGTTGAATGGCTTGTACTTCATCGAGTTTTTCTAGCCACGGCTGACCGAGATATACCAACCAAGCTGTTGAACGTACACCTTTTTCTAAAGAGGGTTCATCATTGGTCACATGGCTACGTTGAACCATATTCTTATCAATATCCAAGCCTAAAAAACGATAATTGGCTGCGGTTTCAAAAGCCTGCCACGGTACAGCTTGAGTAAAATCTAAGGGTTGTCCGACGCGATAACCACAATAGGCTTGTTCTATTTTAATTTCACGAATAATTGATTTAAAAAATTCAATACACTTTAATCGTTGATCAATATGATTTGTAAAATCAAATGGAAAAATAAAATTGACTGTTGAGTAGCGTTCATTATTTGCCATTTCTGAGCTAAAGGCTACATCAACACCATATTTAGGTGCAAAATTCATTTTAGATTGATCTGAAAAATAATAATTAAGTGGATCATCTAATTTTTTATTTTTAATATCACTAACCCAGTTTTCGGGAAAACCCTCTTTACGAAATTTACGTTCTCTTTGTTTATTGACCGATGCTTCTCGAACAAATTCAATTCCAGTTAATTTGATATATTCGAGAATTTTATGAAAGAAATACTCTCGAACATATAATTGATCACCATCATAAAACCAAAAAGACATCATTAGATTTAAGCGCACGGGTTCTGTTTTGGATTCAACGTCCACATAAGGCAAAGTATAATTTTGTGTCTGTTCAATCTGATCTAACCAAGCTTTTGCTTGTTGAAATAACTCACCCATTATTTATCAACATCCCATAAATCAAATCTAATCCTGCGGCTTTAAGTTTTCAGGAACAGGATATTTTTTTAATAACTCAGCATCATCTTCTCGATCCCAACGTTCAAGCCACCAATCACATTGTTCAGGCTGAAAAAATACAGGTTCCCAATCTGCCAATGAATCGGCATATTGCGTTAACGGAAGCATTTTCTCTCGAATTGGTTTAAGAATATTATTTAACGCTTGATAACCTTGTGGGCGTGGTAAACCTATTCTTGCCAATTGTGGTGATTCATCTGCTCTAAAAAACATTCCACCATTGATCGGTTCTAAACGTAATGGCGTATTCGAATCTTGCTGTTGAATCGCTTGTACTTCATCGAGTTTTTCTAGCCACGGTTGACCGAGATACACCAACCAAGCTGTTGAACGTACACCTTTTTCTAAAGAGGGTTCATCATTGGTTACAGCACTACTTTGCGTCATATTCTTTTCAATATCTAGACCTAAGAAGCGATAATTGGCTGCGGTTTCAAAAGCTTGCCACGGTACAGCTTGGGTAAAATCTAGGGGCTGTCCGACGCGATAACCACAATAAGCTTGTTCTATTTTAATTTCACGAATAATTGATTTAAAAAATTCAATACACTTTAATCGTTGATCAATATGATTTGTAAAATCAAATGGAAAAATAAAATTCACAGTTGAATACCATTCTCCATCCCCTAATTCAGAACTACAACTTACATCCAATCCAAACTTAGGCGCAAAGTCCATCCTGGGTTGATCTGAAAAGTAATAAATCAAAGAACTCCAAACATCAGCTTTTCTAATGTCATTTAACCAATTTTGAGGAAATTCTTCTTTTCGGAAGTTCCGTTCACGTTGATTTTTAATCGAAGCTTCACGTTGAAATTCAATACCAGTAAGTTTGATATAATCTAAAACTTTATTGAAAACCTGTTCTCGGATTTCTAAAGTTTCACCTTTATAAAACCAAAAAGACATCATTAGATTTAAACGGACGGGTTCTGTTTTGGATTCAACATCCACATAAGGCAATGTATAATCTTGTGTTTGTTCAATCTGATCTAACCACGCTTCCGCTTGTTGAAATAACTCACCCATCATCTATTCCTTCTTATTTCCAAAGATTTTCTGCATTGCTGACCACAATGTCCCACACTTCACGCATTTGATTGACTTTACTGGTCTTTTTGCCTTGCGGGGTACTATTTGGCTTTTGTGTGTTTTGCGGTACTGCCTTTGCCTTACAACCACAATCACTATCTTGGGGATTTGCCGATACCCGAATCATTGCCAATTTACTATTACCCTTCAAAAATTTTGAATAATCATCCATTTGCTTTCTATTCGGTGGATCTTTACTGTCTAAAAATTTTATTTCCACCCAATGTAAAATATTATCTAATGTCGGCGCTTTCATCATATTTTTCACTATAAGAATATCCGCCCCTATTCGATGATCTCCCCCAGGGGTTTCCATAAACTTATGTCGAGGTGGGTTTGTCCCAGCAACCATCAACGGTTGTTTGGTTTTTTTGTCATAAATCACTTCGGCTTTAATCGGACATTTGTGTTCCATCACAATATCTACGAGTGCAAAAATGACTTGCACGGCTTTTTGTCTAAGGTGGCGTAATCCGCCCCATAAATTAATCACTTTATCAGCAATCGTTTCTTTTTTAGACGCTTTCCCTGTTGCACCACCAATTTGATTACTAAAACAGCAAACTTTACAAATCACCGATTTAAATAAAATTGGTTTCTTGGTGTAAACCTCATACCAAGCGCCAACTCTTGAAGCTTGCGACGGTGCGGTTGGTTTTGTTGAACCGCTTGGTTTGGGTGTCGTAGAAGCTCTTTGTTCTCGCTTAATATCAGTCGCAACTTCAGTTGCAAAAGAAAATATAAACTCAATCAACTCTTGAGCAATCGTTGCGCCAATATCTTTTAAAAAAGGTGCAAGATACTTTTTGACCAATTCAGTGGTCACTTTTGCTGCCTGATTGAGGAGTTTTTTGAGTACGTGAAGTAATACTCTCAACAAAAATGCAATGACCACATATGCAGCTGCAACAATTGGAGCAACCATAATTTCCTCTTATTCTTCTAAATGATCAATATCATCTAATTCATCTTCTGGATCTTCCACATAAAACAAGGCTTCATATGTTTTTTTGAGAAGCGGAGATTCGCCTGAATTTTGTTGGAGATTATTTGGTAAATCTGCAATATACAAATCGACTTTTTCCCGCTGATCAGTTTGAATCGGTTGAGTTTTTCCAAACTCATCCGTGATTCCCGAAACTTCAAGCCCATTTTCAGCAATCAGTCGATAGTTATAATTCGCCATCGGTTGTTTGGCATCATCAAGAAAAGTCACAGCAGCTGAATAAGGTTGATCAATCATCACAGGAAGTGCTGGAAAGACTGTTTGTATTTTTGCCCCACTCTCAAACTTATGCTGACCAGCTCTAACAACAAATTCCCTACCCATTTTCACCTCATTGTTTATCATAATTTAATTATTTGTTAAATTATAACTCACAATCTTTTAATAGTCCTGATTTTTTATGTCATTAGTCATCGCCTTCAACTTAGATCGTTACGCAATACTTGCTACAGATAGACGTGGAGTCATAAAATACAGCGATACAAAAAAACATATCACTCTGAATATCAATGATCATTATCAAAAAATTAGAAAAGTACCCTTTGGTTTTTTTGCAGCAGCTGGTGATTATTTTATAACAACGTGTTTTTATGCTGAATGTATGCGAAAAATGCCAAAAAAAAGAAATTTAGAAGAACTCCTTCAAGATACTTATCATAGATATTGCAATATGAAAGGAATTCTGCACTTTTCAGGAATCACAACAATATTGCTGATTGCGAATCACCGTACAGCAGGTAAAAATTGTGAGAAAGATGCTATTTTAGAAATCAACATCAGTTATGAAAATATTGAAATTCAAGAAATTGAAACGATGAATTTAGTCGCATTGATGGCAAACATGAACCCAGATATTCATTTCTGGGATAGTGTCAGTGAGTTATTACGTCCATCCAATCATTTTTTAGGAATAGATCAATTTTTGAGTTATCACCTAAATCTAATTCACTACATTTGGCAAGAACAGCTCAAATTTGACCACTTAATTTCCCATCATATTGATTTTTATTTTCATGATCGGATGACAAGCAAAGGAATATTTATTCCCTATGAAAAGTTTACAAATATCTCCGAGGATTTGGTTAAAAAACTATAGAATGGGACTTCGACTTAAACATATCTTTAACTTTTAAAAAACATCGTGAAGAGTTGATACGCACGTGCATAGCTCACTTTTAGTAATTTCACAGTTGACCGTAAAACTTATTAGAGAACTGCAAAAACACTCAATCACGAGTAAAACAACAATTATAAATAGAATCCCGCCTAAAATAATTGCGGACAATATCTTCGAGTATCATCTTAGATCATGAGTTTAGTCATCCAGTCTTTTTTGCATTCTGAATGAGAACGATTAGAATAATAGCAAGATGATTAATATGGAGTCACCATGCAATACCAATGTCCAAAGTGTCAAAGCCGGAAAATTCTCCCAGTTGCAAATGGCAACACACCTGCAGCTCGCCCAGTTGTACCTAAAAGCTTGGTATTCTTGATTCCACTACTCTTTATTTTATTGCTTTTGGTTGTCATCAGTATAGTGATGTGGATTTTCAGTAACGGTGCAGGTCAAACATTGCAGATTGCAACAGTGGTGGTTTTTATTGCAACAGTGATTGCTGGCGTGCTTTTTTGGCGTGATCTTCCTGATTTTAAAATTTCCATGCAATCTTTTATGCAAGCCAATAAAAATTGGAAGTGTCGCGACTGTAATCATGAATGGCAAATCTAAAACCATTACTTAACAGATTTAAAAATCAAACCATTCACATTAATGTGAATGGTTTTTTTCTTGAGCTATAGGTGAATCTTGAACATGGTTCTGTGTTGTATGTGAATCTACCATATCTGCATCATCCTCGATTTGTAGAGTCATTTCGGTGATCCCATGCTGATGACTCAGCATTTCCATGGCTTGTTGATACAGCTGGTTGCGATCTGCTTCAGGCGCATACAAATGGACAGTTAAATGAACATTTTTGGAAGTAATTGCCCAGACTTTGAGTTGGTGAATACTTTCCACGCCTTTGATTGATAACAGGTCATTCCGTAACTTCTCAATATCAATTTCCTCAGGTACACCCTCTAAGAGAATATTGATACTTTGTTTAAGTAGAATCCATGTTCTTGGCAAGACCCAAAACCCGATAAGCACAGCAATGACTGTATCAACCCACATCCAACCCGTGAAATAAATAATTGCTCCACCGACGATAACACCAACTGAACCAAGCGCATCACTCAAGACTTCCAAATAAGCTCCCTTGATATTTAAACTTTCTTGGGAACTTGAAAATAAAATCTTCATCGAAATCAGATTAATCACCAAACCAATAACGGCGACAATCATCATGCCTACACTTTGAATTTCAGGAGGTTGGCTAAAGCGTTGATAAGCTTCATAAAAAATATAAATCGCCACCACAAACAACATCAGCGCATTAAACAATGCCGCCAAAATTTCAAAACGCTGATAACCAAAGGTACGCTTATTATCCGCGGGTAATTTTCCAATTTTTATCGCGACCAATGCAATTGCGAGTGCAGCTGCATCGGTAAACATATGCGCAGCATCAGACAATAACGCTAAACTCTGTGTAATGAACCCAGCCACCACTTCAACAATCAAAAAAGTACCAGTCAATAGCAATGCAAAGCTTAGTTTTTTAACATTGCCCTCGGTGACCATGGCGTGACTATGATCATGCCCTTGTTGTTCACTCATTTCGCACCTCTCTTTATTTTATGTATTCGCAATTCATTTCTTTTTCAATTATTGATAATAATAATTATTATCAATAATACTTTTTCTCTATATAATGCCTGCACAACATTTTTAGATTTGACAATACCCCTTCTAACAGGATGTCTACAATGAAAAAATATCTTTGCCTTGCTTTACTATTTTGCTCTTATAGCCATGCACATGAACCCTATGTTGCTCCGTTGAGTTACCTCACTGCAAATACACAAATTCCTGTCATTGCTGGTTATGCAGAAGAAGCGCTCAATGCTGAACATGCACTTAAACAAACAACTTTAACGGTCATTCAACCTGATCAAAGCCAATTACAAGTTCAACCTGCCAGCACTTTAAAATCTGCGACTGTTTTTGACTTAGCTTTACCACAATCAGGCACTTATCAACTGGGTACTAAAGTTTCTTTCCCGCTCAAATATGTACAACATAATAAAGAATGGAAAATGCTTTTTGATGTTGCTGCAGATAAAGCAGGAAATATTTCTGAACGTGACTATGTCGTCCCGTCTGATTTCAAAAAAGCCCCTGTACCCGTCAGTATTCAGCGTGAATGGTCAATCCAAAGCTATATTTCAAAAGATAAATCCTCTGCTTTTCAAAACAAAACTGATGCAGTCATACAGGTTGAGTTTAAAACCCATCCCAATGACATCACTGCACAACAACCTGTACAAATTCTAATTAAAAAATCAGGGCAAGCACTCAAAAATGCGGAGTTACTGATTCGAGCTCAAGGTCAAACCGATAAGCAAGCGTTAAAAGTTCCTGTCGCTACGGATGGCTCTGCCACACTTACTTTCCCATATTCTGGACAATATCTTGTTGAAGTCAGTGAACCTTTCAATTCAACCGCAAAACCAGTCAATCAAAACTACACCATTATTAGCTTAGGCGTATTACCTGCTGGCAAATAATACAACCTTAAAAATATAGAGACCCTCTTCTTGTTTTACTCAAAAAGAGGGCTTTGTTTTTTAGACAAGCAATTAGTTACTTCGCTCTTTACGCTCATTCATCCAACGATAGATCACAGGCAAAATCACCAAGGTCAACAACGTAGATGACATAATTCCACCGATGACCACTGTTGCCAATGGACGCTGTACTTCTGCACCTGTCCCAGTTGCCAATGCCATCGGCACAAAACCTAAAGAGGCAACACAGGCTGTCATCAGAACAGGTCTTAAACGTAAAATTGCACCTTGCCAAGTCGCATGATAAACATCAAGTTGCTGACGCAATTCCTTAATGAATGTCAACATGACCAGACCATTCAGCACCGCCACACCAGAGAGCGCGATAAAACCAACACCAGCAGACATAGATAATGGTATTCCTCGCAACCACAATGCAATCAAACCGCCACATAGGGCAAATGGAACACCAGTGAAGACCAGTAGGCTTTCTTTAAAGTTATGGAAAACAGCCATCAACAAGATAAAGATCGTAATCAATGCCAATGGAACCACCAATTGCATTCTAGCTTTGGCTGAAGTGAGGTTTTCAAACTGCCCTCCATAACTCAACCAATACCCTGCAGGCATTTCCTGTTTAGCCAAAGTAGATTGCAGTTCTGCAACAAAAGAACCTAAATCACGCCCTTCTACATTTGTAGTGACAACAACCCGACGCTTACCATTTTCACGGCTGACCTGATTGATACCTAAAATATTTTCTACTTTAGCGACATCTTGTAACTGAATTAAGCCACCATTTGGTGTTTGAATCGGCAGCACAGCCAAGTGTTCTGGGGTACGTTGCGCATCATCCAGACGGATCACAAAGTCAAAACGACGATCTCCTTGTAAAATCTGCCCAACATTTTGTCCACCTACACTTGTTGCAACCAAATCCTGAATAGCTCTTACAGATAATCCGTATTGCGCTGCTGCTGCTTTATTCACTTCAACATTGAGCAAAGGTAAACCCGATGTCTGCTCGATCTTAACTGCGGATGCGCCTGAAATACTTTGAACTTGTTGGGCAATTTTACTCGCCTGTTGGTTCAATACATCCATGTCATCGCCAAATATTTTGATCCCAACATCACTACGCACACCTGAAATCAATTCATTAAAGCGTAGTTCAATCGGTTGTGAAAACTCACTGTTATTACCGGGTAGTGTTGCCAGAAATGCAATCATGCGTTGACGTAATTCATCTATGCTTTCTTTCGGGTTTCTCCATTCCTTCTGCGGTTTTAACAAGATCACTGCATCTGAAATATTCGGTGGCATTACATCTGTTGCCACTTCTGCAGTACCTGTACGGGCAAATATGGCTTTAATTTCTGGAAACTCTTTCAGCAACAATTTTTCCGTATTTTCTTGCATTCTTAAAGATTGTTCCAAGCTGGTACTTGGGGAACGCATTTGCTGTACTGCAAAATCTCCTTCACTCAATGTTGGTGCAAACTCACTTCCAATCTGTGTTGCAAGTAGACCTGTCAAAAATAAAATACACAGCGCAAGCGTGATGACCAATACTTTAAAATGATAGGCTAAGTTGAGCACTGCTTCATATTTACGCTTTAACCAAAGCATCCAGCGACTTTCTGTCTCCTTCACCTCACCATTTACAAACAGCGCCACCGCTGCTGGAATAAATGTCACAGAAAGGATAATCGCGCCGAGAAGAGCCAATACAACCGTCATTGCCATTGGATGGAAGAGTTTAGCTTCAACTCCTGACAAAGCAAAAATAGGTAAGTAAACTACTAGAATAATTAATTGACCAAAAATCAATGGGCGACGTGCCTGTTTTGCTGCAAGGAAAACTTCTTTAAAGCGTTCTGATCGTGACAACAAACGCCCTTTAGCATGTTGAGCTTCTGCTAAGCGACGAATACAGTTTTCCACAATCACTACTGCGCCATCGACAATAATCCCGAAATCTAATGCACCAAGACTCATCAAGTTAGCACTGATTTTTTGTTCCACCATACCTGCTAAAGTGAATAACATGGACAATGGAATTACACAGGCAGTAATTAAAGCCGCTCTGAAATTACCTAGGAATAAAAACAAAATAACAATGACCAGAATTGCCCCTTCAACAAGGTTTTTCTGTACAGTTTTAATCGCTCGTTCAACCAGATCAGTACGGTCATAAACTGTTTCAATGACAATGCCTTTCGGTAAAGACTGCTGGACTTCTTTGACTTTGGCATCCACAGCACGTGCAACTGTACGGCTATTTTCTCCCATCATCATCATGGCAATACCCAGTACAGTTTCTTGACTGTTATAAGTCGCACCACCAGTTCGAAGATCATGCCCTATCGCTACGGTCGCAACATCAGCAACACGGATCGGAAAACCATTTTTATTGCCAATGCTGACATTTTGAATATCTTCAATACTGCTGAGCATTCCCGGAACACGTACAGTCAATTGCTGACCATTGGTTTCAATAAAACCAGCACCACGGTTCTCATTGTTTAAAGTCAAAGCATTTTGCAAATCACTGAGAGGGATTTGCAATTGTTGTAAACGATTGAGATCTGGAGTGACTACATATGTTTTATTAAAGCCACCAATCGAGTTTACCTCAGCAACACCAGGTACTCGTTGTAATTGCGGTCTTACAATCCAATCCTGAATTTCACGCAAGTCCATGGCGGTATAAGGTGTACCATCAGGTTTCTTGGCATTGGGTTCAGCTTTGACCACCCACTGATAAATTTCTCCCAGCCCTGTCGATACGGGTGACATCGTAGGTGAAATATCATCAGGTAGTGCTGCTTGAGCTTCTTGGATACGCTGATTAATTTGTTGACGTGCCCAATAAATGTCTGTGCCATCTTTAAAAATAATAGTGACTTGTGATAAGCCATAACGAGAAATTGAGCGGGTCATCTCAAGTTTAGGTAGACCTGCCATCGCAGTTTCAATGGGATAGGTGATTCGTTGCTCGACTTCCAATGCAGTAAACCCAGCTGCCTGTGTGTTCACTTGTACTTGGACATTGGTAATATCAGGTACCGCATCAATCGGTAATTTTTGATAGCTATAAACACCTACACCAATCCAAGCCACGATAAATAGTATCACCCATATCGCATTTTTGATTGAGAATTGAATGAGTCGATCAAACAAACCCTCTGCCTGAGGCAATTCCTGATCTTTGTCTAAATCTAATTGAGAATCTGGAGAATCCTTAATGGTCATGGCTCGCTTCTCCCTTTTCTAGTTCAGATTTGAGTAAGAAACTGCCTTGCCCCGCGTATTGCTGCCCTTGCTTCAGACCTGACTGAATTTCAATCCACTGTCCATCACTGGATACCTGCCCCAAGACGACAGGCTGTGCTTTAAATTCAAGCTTTTTATCATGTTCATTGGCAACAAATACAACATCTTTATCCTCTATTTTTTGTACTGCACTTTTCAATACACGTAACGCTTGAGCAGAACCCGGCTGTTGAAGCTGAACATTGACCATTAAGTTTGGACGTAATTCAGCAGCATTGGACAATACTTTGGCACGCACTTGTAAACGTCCAGTCTGAGCATCAGCTTCAGTATTTAAACTTTGAATCTGAGCCTTGAAAGTATTACCTGTTTGTAACGACTTAAACTCAATCTGTTGATTCGGTGCAATAGATGAAAACTCGGAACTTGGGACAATAAATTCAAGCCACAATTGATCTAACTGATCAATCACGAACAATTGACTGGCAAGCTGAACATTCTCCCCCATGACTAAATCTTTTTTGCTAATAATTCCCGCAATCGGTGCTGTCATGACATAACGTCCCTGACTACCAGAAGAAGCCCCTAAAGCAGACAGACGAGATTTGGTTGCTTGTACCTGTATTTGAGCCTGTTTATAGGCATTGTATGCACGCTGATAATCCTGCTTGGCAGAGATGCCTTGTGACCATAATTGACGCTCACGTTCATAATCTTGATGCGCCAACTCCATTGCAGCTTGCGCAATCTGTAAATTCGCTTGTTGGTCAACCAAATCTGGAACAACGAGCGTTGCCAATGCCTGACCTTTTTGCACACGTTGCCCTAGCTCCACATTTACCGCTATCACTTGTCCACTAAAAGCAGGAGATACATGCGCCTGTCGATCGGTATTGACCATGATTTTTGCAGGATAAGAAGCTGACTTTAAAACAGCTCCCATTTCCGCTTTGGCGAGTTGTATGCCTTGCTCAGTAATTTGCTGTGCAGTCAGGCTAATGGTTTCTTTTTCCTCCTCTTCACTATGCCCACCTTCATTTGCACCTCCCTCAGCTGATTCTGCTGCACCTTCTTCACCATGCGCATGTCCTTCCTCACCATGCCCTTCTTCTTTTGATGTGCTTTTTTTCGATGAAAAAAGTAAAGCTGTTGCAATAAGTGCTGTCACGACAATAGCAACAATGATCAGTAGGCGTTGAGAAATTTTGCCCTGCTGATGCTGAAACGATTTAAATTGATTTAGCATATTAATTTCTCCCACCAATCACTGGTAGTGCTTGAGTCTCTTGCCATAAGTTTTGATTAATTTGTGCGATTGCATCTTTCGCCATGATTTGACTTGGTTCAACGCCTAGACTCAAACTTTCTGCTTCAATGGCACGTTGCCATCCATCTTTGAGTAATTGCACCTTGCGTAAACGTACATCCTGCAATTGTAAAGTCGCTTGCTGTACATCCGTTACAGCA
This sequence comes from Acinetobacter sp. Tol 5, assembly GCF_019702905.1. Taxonomy (NCBI): domain Bacteria; kingdom Pseudomonadati; phylum Pseudomonadota; class Gammaproteobacteria; order Moraxellales; family Moraxellaceae; genus Acinetobacter; species Acinetobacter sp. Tol 5. Next base: position 4,286,661 of record NZ_AP024708.1, read on the forward strand.
AACTTACCTACTGTAAAACCCATTAAAGTTTTACGTTGTACCTGAGCGGCAAGTGGAATTTGCGACTGATCCACAGCATTAAATTGCACTTCTAATCCTTGCAGTTCAGTCAATAATGTACCGACCTGCAAAGCATTTTGACGAAGATAGAATTCTTGCTGTTTGTTCAATAAATCTTCTTTCGCACGCGCAATTTGCACACCATATTGTTGGCGGTTAAAAATATTCAATGGAATCGACACCCCCACCACAAGTGCATTATCCGTTTGTGCTTGAGGTGATCGTGTGCGGTTTACCCCAAAATTCACAGTAGGATTTGGGCGTGCTGAGGCTTTGAGCTGATCTACGGTCGCTTTTGCCTGCAACACTTGTAAACGGCGTGATTTTTCAAACAAATTATCCGATAAATATTCTTGCACTTGTTGATGAGAAGAAGATGGCCACAATGATTGTGGACTCAGATTGATACTGATCGATTTATCTGAATCTCCCCATAAATTTGATAATTGCTGTCTAGCAACCTGAACTTGTAGATCCGCTTGGCGATACAGACGCGCATTTTCGGCATGACTTAATCGCACCCGATCCACATCGACTTGGGCAACACCACCTGCTTGATAACGCTTCTGGATGGCATTCAAATTTTCTTCACTGACTTTAAGCTGCTCTTGAACCACACTACGTTCGAGTTCAAAAATTGCCAGTTGTGACCATAGATATTTAACAGCAAGCTCAAGTTGGGCTTGATAAATTCGCTGATTTAAATCGCTTTGATCTTTAGAAAGTTGCGCCAATTTTTGAACAGATTTTCGCTCACCAAAAAGATCTAAGCGCTGAGAAACACCTATCGCAAGCTCTTTATCCTCATTTGAACCAAAGCCTGTTTGCTGTATGGATATCTCTGGATTTGTCCACAGTTTTGCTTGTTTTATATTCGCATCCGCAATCTGTTGTTGAGTCTGCCACACATTTTGTGTTTGTTGGTACTGCTCTGTTTTTACGATTGCCTGTTGCAAGGTTAATGACTGTTTTGAATCATTCGCCCAAGCGCTAGATGTAATGATACTCACCATGAGCGCGCCAAGAAGAGACGATCTAAAGCTCAATCTAGACTTTTGTACGGTTTTACATGTTTTTTTAGGCATAGAAATGCTCCACTAAATTCAAATATTAGCGGTGAGTGATTTTTCGGCTACCCCACCTTATAGCGGGGATAAGAGGGGCGGTGGGTTAGGAAAATATAGATCAGGCGACTGGTATAAGTTGTTCCAGCCAACAAATGGCGCTTCTCGGTAACCTATAAATTTAGGCTGTTCAGCATGTTGCTGATCATCCACGACAATAAAATGGACTAAAGAAGGCAAATGATCACTATGATCATCATTGAAATGATTTAGAAAATCGTTAGCACGTAAATCATGCTGATGGGTTGCTTTCTGTGAAGAAGCCCCATGATCTGTTTGAGCCTCGGATACATAGCTCCCCAATAATTGAGGATGTAATAACTGATCTTGCGTACAATCAGGTGCGCTATGATGACCAAAATGCTGAATGACTGATTTCTGAGCTGCTCCAGCGCTTTTTTCATGATCACAAAAAGCCGCTGCCACATTCCAAAGGCTCTGGAACATGAACAAACTTAGCAAGACTGTGATGAAAACAGCTGAACGTTTCACAAATTGAGACTCGAAATCAAAATACATGATGAATATAGCAACTTTATTGAGCTATTCAAATTACAGAAAGGTAATTTTTAAAAATTCTAAATCTTTTATTAACTAGGACTAACATAAACAAAAGTATATAAAAAGCAATTGACAAATTACATAAAATTATTTGCAAAGTTTACAAAATCAGCTAGATTTACTGATATCTAATCAATTTTTTATGATTAGCAATCTCTTTTACTTTGTTAATGGATTAGCAAGGAGGTTTTATATGTTGGTGCATATTTTTAACCGTTTTTTAGGAGATTCCACATCTCGCCAAGCATTTGAACAAAATGCATCTGAAGCCACGCTCGAAAAAGCGCAAGCACATGATTTTGAAGATCAACATTTAAGTTCAGATGAAATCGCAAATCGCAATGCAATGTGGTGTTATCTCAGAGCCGCTTTACGCGGAGATCAGGAAGCCCAATATAAAATGGGGCTGAGTTATCTCAATGGGCAACTGGGTTTAGACCGTAGTTATAGTCATGCTGAAAAATGGCTTGAACAAGCGGCGCATCAAGGTCATCTTCATGCAAAAGAACAGTTAAAGAAAGCCTATGACGAACTTGCATTTTCATAAATTACGTTAATTGTATTGTATATATCGCGCGATAAACAGAGCTAAAACTGGCTCTGTTTATTGATCAATTATACTGGGTTATCCACCTGAATTCATTTGTTTATTTTTCACGCAAACATTGATTGTTTTTACTTTAAAAATTGATTTCAATATGGTAAAAATCACCAAATAAATAAAAAAACTATAGAGTATTTACTCTAAAATATTTTTTAAATTCAGAGGCTTACTACTAGTAATTTTATTTTTTTTGTATATTATTGCCCCCAATAAAACTGACTATCTTTTATACAAGGATAGCTTCACCCAGAAACTAAAAATACAGCTCATATATTCATTTTAGCAAAATCAGGAAAATAGCTATGAATCAGAAATTGGAGCAACTTTTTCAAGAAAAGGTTCAAGGTAAAATTGCATTAATCACTGGTGCATCTAGTGGTATTGGTTTAACGGTTGCAAAAAAACTTGCTGCGGCAGGAGCACATGTACTTTTGGTGTCTCGTACAGAAGAAACACTCAAAGAAGTTCAAGCGGAAATCCAGGCAGAAGGTGGTCAAGCGGACATTTTTCCGTGCGACTTAAATGATATGGATGCAATTGATAGGGTCTCTAAGCAAATCATTGCTTCAGTTGATCATATTGATATATTAATTAATAACGCAGGACGTTCGATTCGCCGTGCTGTACATGAGTCTGTCGACCGTTTCCATGACTTTGAACGTACCATGCAGCTGAATTATTTTGGTGCTGTACGCTTGGTATTGAACATCTTACCGCAAATGATGACACGCAAAGATGGTCATATCATCAATATCAGCTCGATTGGTGTATTGGCAAACGCAACCCGTTTCTCTGCTTATGTTGCTTCAAAAGCGGCTTTAGATGCCTTTAGCCGTTGCTTGTCTGCCGAAGTCCACTCACATAAAATTGCGATCACATCGGTGTATATGCCTTTAGTGCGTACGCCCATGATTGCACCAACCAAAATCTATAAGTACGTTCCGACGCTCTCTCCAGAACAAGCTGCTGATTTGGTGGCTTATGCGATTGTTAAACGTCCGAAAAAAGTTGCAACCAACTTAGGACGTTTAGCTTCAATTACCTATTCAATCGCACCAGGAATCAACAATAAATTAATGTCGATTGGTTTTAATTTATTCCCAAGCTCAACTGCTTCTGTGGGCGAACCACAGAAACTTAATCTAGTACAACGTGCCTATGCGCGTTTATTCCCTGGCGAACATTGGTAAGTTTAAGATATCTTAGAAAGCTTATTTTTAAGTAAGCTTTCTAGCCACTCAATAAAAAATTGAAAATAGGCAGGTCTATATTTTCTTTCTAAAAATAAAAAATTAACAGGAATCTTGAGACAAGGTTCATCTTCAAAAATTCGAATTAATTTATTTTGTGCAATAAAAGGCACTGCATCGAACGCTGGAATCTGAATGATCCCCAATCCTTGTAAAGCAGCATGTAGATAGCTTTCTGTGTCTTCTACACACAGTTTGTAGGGAAGATTGACCTGAATATTTTTAAAATACAGGCGCTCAAAATCAGTATCTAAATTTTTGATTTGATACCCGATCAGAAAATGCTCTTGTAAATGCGTCAAGCGCAATGGCTGTTGCAACCTATTTAGATAATCAGGAGAAGCCAAGGTATATAAATCAACATTGGCAATCGGTCTTACAATTAAATTTTCATCCTCCACCCTACCCACACGAACGACACAATCTAAACGCTGTTCGATTAAATCTGAATAATGATCATGACTATAAATTGAAATTTTAACATTTGGATATTTTTCATAAAACTCATTGAGATAAGGAATAAGGTATTGTGTTGCTATACGCAACGGCAAACCAATTTTAATTTTTCCTATATGCTCACGATTTTTTAATTTGAAATGATCTAATGTTTCAGACTGTAGAATTAAGTGTTTAACCTCTAGAAAAAATTGCATTCCGTCATTGGTTAAATTGACTTTTCGAGTAGTTCGATTAAACAGCAAAATTTCATATTCTTTTTCTAAAGCTTGTATGGCATAGGTAATGGTGGAACGTGGTAAGTCTAACTCTTTTGCTACTTGTGCAAATGAGTGTTTTTCTGCAACAAGACAAAAAATTTTAAACCGCTCTATTTTATCCATCTATTATTCAAATTTTTCAAACAATCCATTCGATTCTATCCACTATGTAGAATAAAAAATAGCACCTAGAATTTCAACATCACTGGTTAACATTGGAAAATAAAAATGAGCTCACATGACTTAAAAGATAAAACCGTTATTATTACGGGTGGCGCAAAAAATTTAGGTGGTTTGATCTCTCGTAAATTTGCAGAACAAGGCGCAAATTTGGTCATTCACTATAACAGCCCAGAAACCCGAAAGGGTGCTGAAGAAACACTTAAAGCTGTTGAACAATTGGGTGCTCATGCAACACTGATACAAGCAGATCTTTCTAATATTGAGAATATTGAAACCTTGTTCATCAAAGCCAAAGAAACTTTTGGTGGTATCGATATTGCAATTAATACAGTCGGTCGAGTATTAAAAAAACCATTGATTGAAACCACAGAACAAGAGTTTGATTCAATGAATGACATTAATAATAAAATTGCTTATTTCTTCATTCAATCTGCGGGAAAACATCTCAACAATGGTGGAAAAATTTGCTCAATCGTGACCAGTCTTTTGGCAGCCTATACCGGTTTGTATTCCACCTATGAAGGCTTAAAAGCACCGGTTGAGCACTATACTCGCGCGGCATCAAAGGAATACGGAGCGCGTGGTATTTCCGTTACAGCCGTTGCACCAGGTCCAATGGATACCCCATTTTTCTATGGTCAAGAAGCACCTGAAGCTGTGGCGTACCATAAATCTGCCTCAGCACTGGGGGGCTTAACCAAAATTGAAGATATTGAACCTTTGGTACGTTTCTTAGTCACAGAAGGCTGGTGGATTACAGGACAGACTATTTTTGCCAATGGTGGTTATACAACACGATAATGCTGCTCGAGAAAAGTGCCCATTTTATTCAATGGGCACTTTTTCCTTAGTCGTCATAATTTTGCTTGACCCATTCAGCCGTCCGTTCAATGGTTTGCTTGAGATTGGTTTCGGGTATTTTCCAGTTTTGATTCAATTTTAAAAATGCATCAATATTCAATTGCTCTGTACGAATGAAATTTAACATTTCCGCAGATAACTCCAACTTTTGAGCAAGCCATTTCCATTTTAAAATTAATTTTAATATTTTGAGAGAAACAAAATAGTGTGGTGCCTTAAGATTTAAGCGATCTGCCGCATGTTGAATCAATACCTGTAAAGAAATCTGGGTGGGATTAACAATCAGTATCTCTTGATCTACTGCCAATTGATCCTGTGAGGCTTTACATATCGCATGAACCAACATGGTCACTGAAACTAAAGGCAAATAATGCTGAGGGGTGGCAGGAATTGCAGCCAACTTGCGTTGTATCAATTGGGTAATGAGATGTTCAATCGGCTGATATTTTGCGATTTCTCCAGAATTTTCATCTCCTATGACAGTTGCAGGGTGTATCACAGTCCAATCAATTTTCAACGCTTGTGCAGATTTGATCCAAGCAAAATGCGCTTCAATTTTGGAAGCTTCATAAGCACCTAGTTTTTGATAGACAGACTGCCAATCTGTTTTTTCTATATTTTTCAGATCAACTCCAGTATTTTCCAAATGCTGAGTAAGTGTCAACATATAGCCAGAAAGATGGATTGCCCGTTTCAAGTGACAGTGAGCATTCACAGTTTGAAGTAAGTTGATGACTCCTCGAACATTCACTTCATGTGCCTGTTGCATCGACAGATTCCATGCAAATAACGCACTGGTGTTGAACAAATGTGTCACTGTTGCAAGCCGTTTCCAGTCTCCAGTTGAAATACCCAAGTCTGGTAAGGTGATATCACCTTGTATACATTGCAATTTTTGATGATTTATTCCTTGCTTTTCTAGCCAAGCTTTCAATCTAGGTTCTTGCTGCTCACGATTTCGACACAGCGCAAAAACCTGATTATTGTCTTGAAGTAATTGTGCCACCAGAAATTTACCAATAAATCCTGTTGCACCTGCGACCAAGGTAATTTTTTCTGTACTTTGATTATTTTGCATCACTTGCTACGCTCCTTATGTTCACACTTAATCTAAAGGATGGAGTACACTCCACAGTCAAGTGTTTCTTGCAAGTACATTCAAATTTGGAGCCAGTGATGTTAATCAGTGAGTTATCAAAACACCTCAATCTCAGTCGGGATACGATTCGTTTTTATGAAAAGCTGGATCTTATTCATCCTTTGATACGCAATAATGGATACAAAGATTATTCAGAACAGGATGTACAACAATTACAGTTGATCCAAGTTGCTAAAAATTTAGGTTTTACTTTGGCTGAAATTAAACAAATTTTAGATTTGGTCAATGTGAATGAAATTCCAGCGGAACAATTCCATGAGATTTTAACCGACAAGCTTAATCTCATTCGTGAAAAAATCCATCAACTACAAAACATTCAGCATCTGCTTGAAAATCTTGTGATTGGCGAAGCATGCCCCTTTAAAAAAGATTGTGATATTTCTGCGATTGTCTAGTCCATAAAAAACCGCCTTACGGCGGTTTCATTTTGAGAAATTAAGGCTTATTTAGATCCTTTAATCCCTGCTTGTAATAATAATGCGCCTAAACCACCAATTTTATTTTCTTGAGGTTTTGCTGCCTGAGGCTTTTTGTCATGACGAGGTGCTTTGTCCTTATTGTCATGATTTGGACGACCTTGCGGTGGACGCTTACCTTGTGGCTTACGTTCAGCACGTTGTTCATTGTTATTAAACTCACGCTTTTGACGAGGTGCTTTAGCAGGTGCTTCAGAACCTTCAGGGCGCATCGACAAATTCACACGATTACGTTCAGCATCTACTGTCAACACGCGCACTTGTACAATTTGTCCTGGTTTAACAACTTTATGAGGATCTGCAACAAATTCATTAGCAAGTTCAGAAATATGGACTAAACCGTCTTGATGTACACCAACATCAACAAATGCACCGAAGTTGGTCACATTGGTAATTACACCTTCGAGCTGCATGCCCTCAGTTAACTGACTCACTTCAGTAATATCTTCACGGAATTTAGCTGTACGGAATTCTGGACGTGGATCACGACCTGGTTTTTCAAGTTCACTTAACACATCTTGAATAGTCGGTAAACCAAATTGATCATCCACAAAATCTTCCGCTTTGACCTGACGGATAATTTCAGTATTACCAATAATATCTTTCACTGTAGTCGCTTTGGCTTCAACAATCTTATTGACCAAGCCATAAGACTCAGGATGAACAGATGATGCATCCAAAGGCTCAGAACCGTCTTGAATACGCAAGAAACCTGCAGCTTGTTCAAAGGTACGTTCACCCAAACGAGGGACATTCTTTAATGCTTGACGATTATCAAAACGACCATTTTCTTTACGGTAATCGACAATTTGTTGCGCAATCGCCTTATTCAAACCAGCGATATAACCCAAGATTGCAGGAGAAGCAGTATTGACATCCACACCTACAGCATTCACACAGTCTTCTACCACTGCATCCAGTGTTTTTGCCAAATTGGTTTGATTCACGTCATGCTGATATTGACCTACGCCAATTGATTTCGGATCAATTTTAACCAACTCAGCTAAAGGATCTTGTAAACGACGCGCAATAGACACCGCACCACGAATCGCTACATCAAGTTCAGGAAGTTCAGCAGAAGCCAACTCTGAAGCAGAATATACTGATGCACCTGCTTCACTGACTGAAACACGGGTTAAGTTAAGATCAGTATTCTCAGCCATCATTTCAGCGACAACTGCTTCAGTTTCACGGCTTGCTGTTCCATTACCAATGGCGATTAAATCTACATTGAATTCACGGCACAGTCTTGCCAGTTCTGCAATTGAACCCGCCTTATCTTCTTTAGGTGCAAAAGGATAAATGGTGCTGTGTGCCAAAACATCGCCTGAATTTGAAACTACAGCAAGTTTCACACCTGTACGGATACCAGGGTCAACACCCAGTGTGGTACGAGAACCAGCAGGTGCAGAAAGTAACAAATGACGTAAGTTTTCAGCAAACACATTCATTGCTTCTGATTCAGCAGCAAGGCGTTTTTCAGTCAATAATGAATGCTCGATGGTCGGACGCACTTTGCCTAACCAAAACAGTTTTGCTGTTTGTTTTAAAAAGTCTTGACGAGATTGTGGTTGAACTGTCTCAAGATTATATTCGGTTTCAATACGTGAAAGTGGTGCATGATCTTCACCATCAACTTTAAGACCAAGCACATTTTCTTGACGACCACGCAGCATCGCCAATAAACGATGTGAAGGTACTTTGTTGAGGTTTTCAGAGAAATCAAAGTAATCACGGAATTTCTTACCGACTTCTTTTTTCTCTTCAGATGCAACTAAACTCTTCAACACAGCGGTTTTTGCAAAAGTCGTTTTCAACTCTGTTGTCAAAGGAATATTTTGTGCCCAATCATCAATAATGATGTGTTGAATCGCATCTAATTGACTTTCAACATCTGGATATTCTTCATGGCTAAAACCAGCCAAAGCTTCTGTAGGATCAACTTGCTCTGCAATAATTTTTTCTGCGATAACACCAAGACCCGCTTCTTTTGCTTTAAAAGATTTACTGGTACGTTTTGGACGATACGGTGCGTAAAGCTCTTCTAAGGCATTTTTTGTTTCAGCGGCATTTACACGAGCGAGCAAATCATCTGAAAGTTTATTTTGTTCTTTTAAAGATTCGATTACTTTTTCACGGCGTTCAAATAAATCACGTAAATAAACAAGGCGCGTATCGAGTTGGCGTAATTGTATATCGTCTAAACCCTGTGTTACTTCTTTACGGTAACGTGCAATAAATGGAACACTAGAGCCTTCATCAATCAGTTTAATGGCAGCTTCTACTTGGTTTGGACGTACGGCAAGTTCACTTGCCAACTGCTGAACTAAGTCAGTCATCGTGTTTAATTCCACAAGGATAAGGACTAAAAGTTAGTGATTATAAAGACCGAGACCATAAAATCCACAATTGTTTTGCAAATTAGTAATGAAAAAAGTGATAAAAGTTCATTTTTCTTGAGTTTTTATCATGCAATCGGGTATTTCACTCTGACCTTGTGCGTTCAAATTGCTTTGTAAAATAATTTTTCCAAGCTGCCATTTCCCCCCTTTTCTCTGACCGCCACCAAAACGGTTGAAATATTGTAAAGAACACGATTGATAACCCGGTTTAGTGACTGTCTCTTGAACAAACACTGGTGGTGCTTCCATATACATGATTTCTTTCAACAAAAAAGCAGAATAGCGCTGCTCTTTTAACTGAAAATCGCCATTTTGATTGGTTTGAGTTTCTCCCACTTGAACATATGCAATCGGTTGTCCACGACCATCAATCACTTGTCCAGAGATCTCTGGTCGAGATAATCGGCTAATACATGCAGTTAAACAAAAGCTTATTGCTAAAATACATAAAAGTTTCATTTGCAAATAGTATGTTTTTTTATTTATAAACATAGAACGATCTCAAATATTTGTAGATGTTGTCTTTTGGTTTCAAAACAGCCGGAAAATTGTATTTTTGAGCAATTTGATACATAGTCTTAACAAGCGCTTAGGCATTATACTGAGATTGATGAATATTTATAATTTACAACATTAAGGGAGTACATCATGAGTTTGGTTGTACCTGCTGAAAATACAGATGTCGTACAAAACGAAACTGACCGTGTCGAACGCATCTTAGTGGTCGATGATGATGTGCGTTTACGTACCCTTTTACAGCGTTTCCTTGAAGATAAAGGCTTTGTTGTTAAGACAGCCCACGATGCAACACAAATGGACCGTCTATTACAACGTGAGTTATTTTCACTCATCGTTTTAGACTTCATGCTTCCTGTAGAAGATGGTTTAAGCATTTGCAGACGATTACGCGCATCCAATATTGATACACCTGTCATCATGCTCACAGCACGTGGCAGTGACTCTGACCGTATTGCTGGTTTAGAGGCTGGTGCGGATGACTATTTGCCAAAACCGTTTAATCCAAATGAATTATTGGCACGTATCCGTGCTGTTTTACGTCGCCAAGTTCGTGAGGTTCCAGGTGCACCAAGCCAAAATGTAGAAGTGGTTTCGTTTGGTCCATGGTCTTTAGATCTTTCAACGCGTACTTTGACACGTGAAGGGCAAGTAGTCACCTTGACTACAGGTGAATTTGCCGTGTTGAAAGCGCTGGTACAACATCCACGCGAACCATTGACCCGTGATAAATTGATGAATTTGGCGCGTGGTCGTGAATGGGGCGCAATGGAACGTTCAATTGATGTTCAAGTTTCACGTTTGCGTCGATTAATCGAAGAGAATCCAGCACGTGCACGTTATATCCAAACTGTATGGGGCGTAGGTTATGTCTTTGTTCCAGATGGTGCGGAATAATAAAGCAATATATGGTATCTCTATTTGCTGAACGCATGAGATATTGACTTATGGGTGACATTTTTGAATAAGGAATGTCACCTATTTTATTGCACAGAATAATGCTTTTATGAATTAAGCTTTTAGATGACTTCTAAATGGGCTTAATCTTATCAGCCATGAAACCTCTGCCATTACACAGAAATAATTGTATGAAGATCAAGTTTGCAATGCATCACTTTACATTTAAAGTTTAAATCGCTTTGCGTAGGCGCTATCTCACTTTTCAGAGATGAAAAGATGACAAAAAACTTCTGTTTAACAGGGGTCTTGCGCTGCAAACAAAGCAATACTTTGTTTTTTGCTCATACACCCCCACCCAAGATGGCGACATCCATGTCGCCTCACGATAGAAAGACCATCTATGTTTCAGAAGCATTTAAAATGTATGTAAACATTCAATGCGCATTTTTCGACCATCTCAAGATGGTCTAATTGGCTACTAAAAATAATAAAAGAAGCAAATCATCATAAAAATTAGGCTTTCTTATTCAATCAAACAATCTATTTTGACTAGATTAAATTTTATGAGTTTATTTTTATTCAAATCACAAGTGCTAGATCAAGCATAGATAAAATCACATTTTTATTATTGCTATAAATTCATCATTGATTAAACTAAAATCATTGCATCACACGATATTATCGAGTAACAGGATCAATCTGTGAAATTAGAACCCATAGACCCACAAGAATTTACTGACTTTGTCGCTTACAAAGAACGCAAACGTACACCTTGGGAACGCTTTCTCGATAAAATCAAACCACGTTCAGCAGCAATGCGAACTACGGTTCTGGTCATATTTGTGGTTTTTTTTAGCCTATTTATGTCTCTTTGGTTTTTCTGGAAAACACTCTATCTCCCAGAAATTCAACAACATGCACGTTTTCTGGCAGTTGAGCTTGAGATGGTCAACAATCCTCGCTTGCAGATCTACCACGACGATATTCAGTTAGATATTGATGAGTGGTTAAAACAGCGTGTTGGTGTGGAATATGTTACAGATTCTAAAGACTATCCAAATGTTAAAGATAAAATTATTGCTGATTTCTTTACCAATCGCATTGAAAAGCAATTGGCAGAAGAATTAAAAATTAAGGACGTAACGGTTTACTTCCAGTTTAAACCTAGTCCACGTATCTGGGTACAAACGCCTGAAATGAATGGGAATTGGGTTCGTGAACCGTTAAATACCTATGCGAATTATAGTCCAGAACTTATTTTAGCTTGGTTATTGGGGATTCCTTTAATTGCTGCAGCCATTATTTTGACATTGGTTCGACAGTTGAATCGCCCATTACGTCGCTTACAACATGCTGCAAATAATTACAGTAAAACAGGTAAAGCGCCTTATCTTGAAACCAACCATGGACCACAAGAAATTCGTGAAGTTAACCAAGCTTTTAACCATATGATTTATACGCTTGAACAAACTGAACGAGATCGTCAAATCATGTTGGCTGGAATTTCACATGATTTAAGAACACCGTTGACTCGGATTCGTTTAAGTGCAGAAATGATGTCTGATGATGACTTCTTAAAAGAAGGACTGATTTATGATGTCGATGATATGGATGCCATTTTGAGCCAATTTATCTCTTATATGCGTGATGGTTCAGATGAAGAGCTACAAGACACCAATATCAACAGCTTACTACAAGAACTAGTGATTCAGTTTAAGCCTTTGGATATTCGCTTTACACCTCAAGAGTTGCCAATCATCACCGCACGTTCGCTCTCCCTCAAACGCTTGATTGGTAATTTGATCAACAATTCTAAGCGCTATGGCGCAGAACCCATTGAATTGAGTGCACTGGTTGAAAATGAACATATCAAAATCTGTGTTGCGGACAATGGTGAAGGTATCCCTGAAGATCAGATTGAAGACTTAATGCAACCCTTTGTACGCGGAAATGCTGCACGTACAGTTCAAGGCAGTGGTTTAGGGCTGGCAATTGTGAAGCGAATTGTCGATATTCATCAAGGTGAACTGTCTATTTCCAACCGCCCTGAAGGTGGTTTACAAGCCATCGTCTCCCTACCACTTTCGATAAAAGTTGAGGAAGAACCGACACCTACAAACCCGATTCAAAAAATTAAGCAAAGTTTGAGTGATCATTTTTAATGATCGCTCAATAATCAAACAAACAGTTTTGTTTATTTATCAAACAGACAACATTATTTCATTAATAAATAACAACTTAAAAACCATCACTAGAATTTATACCCGCATTTATTGAAAAAATTAGACCTTAGCATTAGAGGCATGCACAATTTAGTTTGAGGGCGGTACAATCCGTCTAGTTTTGAACAAGAATTGAGCGTAAACCATGTCTTTAGATCGTATCCGTTTAGCATCTCTCCATGACAAAGTCATGAGCGCAGAACAAGCTGCAACTTTTATCCAAGATGGTATGACTGTGGGGATGAGCGGCTTTACTCGTGCAGGCGAAGCAAAAGCTGTACCTTTAGCACTTGTAAAACAAGCCAAGGTAAATCCTCTCAAGATTACATTGATCACTGGTGCGAGTTTAGGTAATGATCTAGACAAACAATTGACTGAAGCAGGTGTACTTGCTCGTCGTTTACCGTTCCAAGTCGATAACACATTACGTAAAGCCATCAACAAAGGCGAAGTGATGTTTATCGATCAGCATTTGTCAGAAACTGTTGAGCAAATGCGTAATCTTCAATTGAAAAAACCTGATGTTGCTGTGATTGAAGCCATTGCAATCACTGAAGATGGCGGCATCATTCCAACCACTTCTGTAGGTAACTCTGCAAGCTTTGCAATTTTTGCTGAAAAGGTGATTGTTGAAATCAACACTAATTTAAGCCCTGCTTTTGAAGGCTTACACGATATTTATATCCCAACCTATCGCCCTACTCGTCAACCCATCCCATTGACACATGTTGATCAACGTATTGGTACACCTGCAATCAATATCGATCCTGCAAAAATTGTCGGTATCGTGATTAACAGCGAATTCCATGACTCTCCATCAACAGTGACTTTACCGGATGATGAAACGCAATCGATTGCAAACCATTTGATCGCATTCTTTGAGAAAGAAGTTGAAGAAGGTCGTTTGCCTGCGAACCTTGGTCCATTACAAGCAGGAATTGGATCTATTGCCAATGCAGTATTAACAGGTCTGAAAGAATCAAACTTTGAAGACTTAGTGATGTACTCAGAAGTACTTCAAGACTGTACTTTTGAATTGATTGATGCGGGTAAAATGAAATTTGCTTCAGGTTCATCAATTACGCTTTCTGCTAAATATGGCGAAAAAGTATTTAACAATCTTGAACAATACAAAGATAAATTGGTTTTACGTCCACAAGAAATTTCAAACCATCCTGAGTTAGTTCGTCGTTTAGGTATCATTGGTATCAACACTGCACTTGAATTCGATATTTACGGCAACGTCAACTCAACTCACGTTTGTGGTACCAAGATGATGAATGGTATCGGTGGTTCAGGCGACTTCGCGCGTAATGCACATTTGGCTATTTTCGTAACCAAATCAATTGCAAAAGGCGGTGACATTTCTTCTGTTGTACCATTTGCCTCACATATTGATCATGCTGAACATGATGTTGATATTCTGGTTACTGAACAAGGTCTTGCAGACTTACGTGGTTTAGCACCACGTGAACGTGCACGCGCTGTAATCGATCACTGTGCTCACCCAATGTATCGTGATGCCTTAAATGATTACTTTGATCGTGCATGTGAAAAAGGCGGTCAAACACCTCATATTCTTCGTGAAGCGCTTTCTTGGCACTGCAACTTTGAAGAAACAGGTCATATGTTAACCACACAAGATCAAGCTAAAAAATCTGCATAATCTTTTAGCTCAATAAAAAACGCCCAAAGGGCGTTTTTTATTGTCTGTTGCTTTAACAGGTTGATATGTTCGTTGCAAAAAATGGCAATCAAATAAAATAGCTCTGCGAGCTATACATATCCACTTGATCACAAAGCTTAAATGATCTTGCCTAGACGACCATCTTTTCCTCGATAAATGCTACACCTGACTGATCCTGATTAATCATATCTACGGCTTTTTCAGCAATCATAATGGCAGGTGCATTGGTGTTTCCATTGACCACTTTAGGCATGATGGACGCATCCACCACACGTAAGTTCTGAATACCATAAACACGCAATCGTGGATCAACCACAGCCATTTCATCCACGCCCATTTTACAACTTCCTACTGGATGATAAACCGTGTCAGAGCGATCTCGTAAAACCTGCCGAATCTCCTCATCCGTGTGTACATTTGCAGTAAACAAATCTTCTTTGATTATGCTTTTAAACGCTTCAGACTGCATTAAAGTTTGCGTGAGCTTAAAACCTTTGACCATTTCTTCTAAATCAGACTCTTCTCCATAAAAATTTGGATCAATCAATATTGGATCGTCGATACTTGGACCACTGATCTTGATCGTGCCACGACTTTTTGGGTTCAGTAAGCATACATGACAAGAAATGCCATGACCTGTATGTAAAGTCCGAGCATGGTTATCAACCAATGCAATCACAAAGTGTAATTGTAAATTCGGTACTTTTTGCTCTGCTGAGCTTTTAATAAAACCGCCACATTCAGCAAAATTAGTTGTAAGCAAACCACGCCGCTCTTTTCGATAACGTCCTATTTGCTTGATTAAATCAATAGACCCGGGGATGGATAGCCCAAAAGTTCCCTGTATTTCACGTACTTTATAGCCAAAGATAAAATCAGGATGATCATGAAAATTCTTGCCCACGCCGGGTAAGTGTTTTTTCACCTCAATCCCATGTTCCATTAGCTCATGCTGGTCACCGATGCCAGATAACATCAAGATTTGAGGTGACTGCATTGCACCAGCACTGAGTAGCACTTCACGTCGCGCGTGGATCTGTTTCAATTGACCATTCTGCTTATACTCCACACCCACAGCCACACCGTTTTCGATTAAAATTCGCTGGGTTTGCGCCGAGGTCTCAACTGTTAAATTTTTTCGTTTAAGATGTGGAAAGAGATAAGCCCGAGCTGAACTACAGCGCTCACCATTAATATGAGTGACTTGATAAATGCCTAAGCCTTCCTGCTCTTCGCCATTAAAGTCATCCAAAATTCGATAGCCCTGTTGTTTCGCAGCTGCAAGATATTTTTGTTGAAGTGGATTGTCACTGTGTAAATCAATCACAGACAATGGACCATCATTACCATGATATTGATTTTTAATTCTTTGATTATTCTCTGATTTAATGAAATAAGGTAAAACCTCATCATATGACCAGCCTGTATTCCCTAAAGCCGACCAATCATCATAATCTTGTCGATGTCCTCGGATATAGACCATTGCATTGATTGCAGATGATCCACCCAGACACTTACCACGTGGTTGGTAGCCTTTGCGACCGTTCAAACCTTTCTGGGGAACAGTTTCAAATGCCCAGTTATTAATTTTTGTAGGAATGCTAATGACCGCTGCGCAGGGAACCTCGACTTTCCAGCCATCTCCAGTACCACCTGCTTCAAGCAAACAAACAGAAACCTGTGGATTTTCAGATAAACGACCAGCCAAAACACAACCTGAGCTTCCACCACCAACAATAATATAATCAAATTCCTGTTTATTCATATGAAATTCCATTTTTGTTTTAAATTATTCCTCAATCATTATGCATATTTTCAAGCAATAAAAAATAATCATTCGTAACCGCACCATTCCACTCCAAATTTAGAATGTCTATCAAACATTTACGCATTGTCTAAAAATCAACTTATCAAGATGCACTTTTTATATTAATCTGATGCAAACATTCTTTTAAAAACAAGAGATAAAAGAAAGCTATGTTTATCATTAGGCAGTTTCAGGAAACCGACTTAGATGATGTCATTGCACTTTGGGAGACATGTGATTTAACACGTCCATGGAATAGCCCAGAGATTGATATCTTCCGAAAAGTCGCTCAAAAAGATGGATTATTTTTATTGGCGGTCAAAGATGAACAGCTCATTGCTACCGTGATGGGCGGTTATGACGGACATCGTGGCTGGGTAAATTATCTTGCCGTGCATCCACATGATCAACGTAATGGCGTGGCAACAGCCCTCTTACAACAGCTTGAAAAGCGCTTGGTTGCATTGGGCTGTCCAAAGTTGCAACTGTTGATCCGTAAAGACAATATTGATGTACAAAGTTTTTATGAGCAATTGGGCTATGAAGAGATTGAGGTGGTTTGCTTAGGTAAGCGGCTGATTCAGGATTAAGAACAGCCTCATCAAATTAACCTCATCATGGGTCTAATGCTATCGGTTAAAAGTGAGGCATCATCTACACCGCGTTAAAAGTATTTATTGCAATGCTGTCGAAGTTTCAGAGCTGTACGTAGAGCTATATATACTTAAAACCTATAACCATAAGCAATTCCCAAAATATCCTGACTCATTTTAATTTTAGCCTCACCACCACCAAATGCAGGAGAAATCGGTCCTTTCACCTCATTTTCCAAGGCATGTGTATAGGCAATACTGAGTTCTTGATGAGGATCAATATTCCATGTTGCACCAACACTGAGATGGTCTTGAATGACACCAGGTGCAAGAATATTTAAAAAGACCTCTTGCGCTGGAATGGGCTGATCATTATGGCTATAGCCTGCCCTTAAAAGCAGTCGAGGGTGTGCTTGATAAGATACTCCCAATTTATAGACATTGATGTCTTTCCAACCAAATCCAGGACCCTGTGGAGAACCAAAAAGCTGCCCCTGCTGTAGCTGCCCAACATCAAATGAATGTCCAACAGATTTCACATCTGAATAGTTAATCCGTTGTACATCTGCTGCAATGGTGAATTGAGGGCTTACTTTTAATGCTGCACCCACTGCATAGTTTTCAGGAACATCAAAATCTCCATGTTCAGCAAATAATCCTCGATATTGATCAAAACGATCAGCATTGATTTTTGAAGCATAACTCGCACCTAAAGTTAAGCGATCATTGAAGAATATGCCTGACCAGCCCACTCGTGCTCCTAGACCTGTAGCACTCTGCTTTCCTCGATTACTGAGGTTTGAAGCATCTGAAGAAAATCCAGCAAAACCCTGAATTCCCCTTGCCTCAAAACGTTGATATAAAATATTCGTTGCAACACCCACAGATTGATTTGCAGCATATTTCCAAGATACCGCAGGAGAGACAAAAACTTGCGTTAAATCGACCCCAGCCGTGCCCCTATTGCCAAATGCAGCAAACGGATTATCCTGATAGCCTGTATTCATGCCACCATTGCCATACACTGCTAAACCTAATACCACTTGGTCATTGATTTGATGATTTAAAGCAATTTCTGGCAATACAAAATACGCTCGTCCATTGCCATCATATGAGCCATTCGCATTCGGCAGTTGATTTGCAGTGATGTTTGCAGAACGATCAGGTGAAAAAATACTCGCCCCAATGTCAATACGGTTTCCAACCCAACTTAAACCTGCTGGGTTATTAGCGATGCTGAGTGCATCCTGAAATTGAGCGATCGATACACCTGCATTACCCTGGGCTTTTACACCATAGGCATGCATAAAATAGCCTGTTGTCGCAGAAGAATTCGAGCTAAATAAAACCCCAGCAATTGCCAGCCCCGTAACTTGAGATATAAATTTCATTGAATCATCTTATCTTTAAATAATATATAACCAAGTATATTGTTAGCCATATATCTTGTAATCCAAGATAAAATGAGATCATTATTCTATTTTTTCATAAAACACTTTTTCTTGACTTGTTTCACTCGACCTAGGCGCAAGAATACAGGAAATTCTATTTTTAAATCTTCATATTCACTGCTTAGTTGTTCAGCCAGTTCAAGTAGGGGATGATCTTGATTTTTTTCACAATAATGTTTAATTGCCGACCATGTCGATAAATATTTTAACAGTTGTGCTGCTGACCATTGATACTGCATTTTAAAACTGGCAACGGTTATTTCTTCAAATGGGAATGGAATCGTCTGATATTCTTCGTCAATATAACGGCGCTCAGCATCCCAATAACCGTTTAATTTTTTAAAATATACATCCTGAATCATGGAATGAACGACTTTATTCTCAACTTGAATTAAACCATATCCGATGACAGCAAGGATTCCCTGCGGTTTAAGTGTTCTTTGAACCTCTTTATAAAACCCGTCAAAATCAAACCAATGAATTGCCTGCGCTACAGAAATTAAATCAAAACTGTGAGCTGCAAATGAGGTGTGTTCAGCCGATTGAACCTGATAGCTAACATTATCAAAATAAGGTGCAAGCTGTAGTTGTTTTTCGCTCAAATCGGTGGCAACAATATGATCAAAATAAGGAGTCAGTAGTTGAGTGAATTGTCCTGAACCTGCACCACAATCCCATGCAAAGCTACGCTCAGGAACATGATTTAATATTTCCTGAACCACATCCTGTGGATAACTGGGTCGTGCTTGTTGATAAAGCGCACTGCCTGATGAAAATAAATCTTTCATTGTTTTTTATAACAATCTATTCGTTTTATAAAAATTTATTCTACGTCATTTCCACATCAGCTCAAGGCATTTTGTAAGACAATTAAAAATCATTCCTCTGCACCGTATTTTAATCGGTTTATTTTCTAGAACGCTCACAATGACATTGAACGCTAAAAATAGGCAATAAAAAACCCCAAACAATGTTTGGGGTTTTTCAAATATGGTGGCGAGACCCAGGATCGAACTGGGGACACACGGATTTTCAATCCGTTGCTCTACCTACTGAGCTATCACGCCGATGCGGTGTATTAAGCCGTATCTGTATTCAATAGTCAATAAAAATCATGACTTTTTTATTCAAGCGAATATTTTTTACCCAAAAAAAATCCCTGATGGGATCAGGGATTGAAATCTTAAAGATTTTTAAATATGGTGGCGAGACCCAGGATCGAACTGGGGACACACGGATTTTCAATCCGTTGCTCTACCTACTGAGCTATCACGCCGATGGGGCGTATTAAACAATTTAATCCATAAGCCGTCAAGTATAGAAAGCATTAAAATCATTCAACAGTCTATTTTTACAACAAAATCAGCCTATTTACGCGCTAATGGATGCTTTTTCACACATATTTGAGTCATACATTGTTTGAATGATCTCGATTAGCATAACCAATTTGCGCATATTCCGTTTTTGAATCTGTTCAAAATGCACTTAAAACTAACCATTTCACCATCCCTTGTTCTTGAGCAACTTGTTTTTGAGCAAAGCAAGCAAAAGCAATGACTCAAGCTACTTTAGGCATTCAGAAAACTCAAATCGCTTAGATTTTACCGAGATGCGCTAAACAACGATGTATTGCACCGCAACCTGGCTCAAAGTTCTTTACACCCTTTTCTTCTTCAATTCGGCAAACTTCTTCAACCAAACGTTCAGCAACCCCTCGCCCTCGATTGGCTGGATGTACCACAATATTTTCTAAAGTTCTGCTTTCACCTTGTCCAGTACACCATAATGCCCCAATAATCTTTGTATTAAATTCTGCGACATAAAGTAGGGTATAATGAGCCAAGTTTTGCTCAAGTTGTTCTATGGCGTCATGACCATCCCCAAATTCGGGACTGGTGTCATATAATCGCTCAAGCTGATCGCGAACTTCTTCATTTTCTAGTGAAGTTTTAGCATGTACGGTAATAGGCATTGATTAACCCTCCTGAGCAATCTAATATGCTGTCACTTTCGTCACAGCGAAACATCTTTACATCAAACTTTTAATTTTTGACGTTTTTTGAGGAACGTGTCTATGGCGCAACGTATCAGTGAAGTGGTAAGAAACACCAACGAAACTAAAATTCGAGTTCGTGTGAATCTTGACGGTACTGGTCAAGGCACGCTCAATACAGGTGTTCCCTTTTTAGACCATATGATTGATCAAATCAAGCGTCATGGTTTATTTGATATTGATATTCATTGTGATGGCGACTTGGAAATCGATGATCACCACACCGTAGAAGATTGTGGGATTACGCTAGGACAAGCTTTTGCACAAGCGCTTGGCGATAAAAAAGGCTTAAAACGTTATGGTCATTTTTATGCACCACTTGATGAGTCTTTAAGCCGTGTCGTTGTTGATCTATCAGGTCGCCCAGGATTGTGGATGGATATTCCATTTACTCGTGCGCGAATTGGTAGCTTCGATGTCGATTTATTCTCAGAATTTTTCCAAGGCTTTGTTAATCATGCCTTAATGACCCTGCATATCGACAACTTAAAAGGTAAAAATAGCCATCACCAGATCGAAAGTGTGTTCAAAGCGTTTGCTCGCGCACTACGTATGGCATGTGAAGTTGATCCTCGCGCTGAAAATACTGTTGCTTCTACCAAAGGAACCTTGTAATGACCCGTATTGCCCTTCTTGATTATGGCATGGGAAACCTTCATTCAGCAGCTAAAGCACTCGAACACGTCGGTGCAACTGTAGATGTGACCAATGATCCAAAGCTGATTGCTCAAGCAGATAAAATTGTATTTCCAGGTGTGGGAGCAATGCGTGACTGCATTCAAGGCATGCATGAAGCAGGAATCGATGAAGTTGTACGTCAAGCTGCCTTCAATAAACCTGTGCTGGCAATATGTGTCGGTATGCAGGCTTTACTTGAGTCATCTGAAGAAAATGGTGGCACTCAAGCGCTGGGTATTTTTGATGGCATGGTCAAACATTTTCCAGATATGGAGGGATTAAAAGTTCCTCACATGGGCTGGAACCAAGTCCACCAAGCTGATCCTAGCCATCCAATGTGGAAAAATATCGAACAAGATGCACGCTTCTATTTCGTGCATAGCTATTATGTTGAACCTAAAGATTCAACACTGATTGCAGCAACATGTGATTATGGTTTGCAGTTCTGTACCGCAATTCATAAAGAAAATCTATTTGCTACACAATTCCATCCAGAAAAGAGCCATACAGCAGGTTTGCAATTGCTGAAAAACTTTGTGGAATGGAATATTTAATTTATTTAAATTAACGTGAGTTCGATGCAATCATACATTTAACTTACTAAAAAAAATAAAACTCTGCGGAGTCTTGCTGAGTTTTCACCCAATTACAGGATCAGCCTGCGGCTAGCCCTACTTTTCTTTCGGGAAAAGTAGGCAAAACCATTGTCACCCGCAAAACTCGTCAGCTACCAGCAACATATTTAAGCAGTCGCAGAAACAATACATTATAGAAGTAATCCTGCCTCAAACAGTTGCGGATGACGTTTCCGAGTATCATGTTTTATCAAGATTTTTATATCGATCTCAGCTTAAATTACACTGTTTTTTTACTCATACTTTATTTTTTCTTATCAATTCATTATGCTTCATCAAAATTGAATAAAAAATCATCAATTCTTTTTTTTAAACAGTTTTTTAAAAATATCATAATTTATATAGGAATATAAAATGTCTTCTAATTTCCAAAGCCATGATTCAGGTTTAAATGCAAATGGTCGCTTCGGACGATTATCATATTTAGGTTGGAATATGTTAACCTTTCTAATCACTATAATTGCTGCTGTTTTATTTAGTATTATATGTGCTATTGTAGCGCCAAATTTCTTATCAACAGCAACTATTAATGGAAATTTATCCATTTCATTATTATTTATTGTTGGAATTTTTTATATTGTATTAATTTACTTTTCATTTATATTTTCGATACGCCGCTTACATGATCGTAATCATAGTGGTTGGCTATCTTTACTTATTCTCGTACCCTTTCTAAATCTCTTTTTTATACTTTATTTAATTTTCGCCCCAGGTAATCCAGGCTCAAACAATTATGGTGCTCCACACATCACTAAAACTTGGGAAAAAGTATTGGGTTGGATGTATTTCCTTATTTTTCCACTAGGAATTTTAGCAGCAATTGCTATTCCCGCTTATCAAAACTATGTTGATCGTGCTCAACATCAACAAATTGAACTACATAGTCAGCACACTCAATCTGAATAAAAGATTTCTGTAATAGTTATCATCTTGGATTCACCATATTAAACTATGATGATTCCAAGACTTGTTGTGAGCAATAAACTTTACGTTTCTTTTTTTAAATCACTCAAATTTAAAAATAAAACTTTAACACTTATTGATTCAATGGCTTATAGATGAAAAACAACACGCTCATCAATGATGCACTACTTCATCCCAATGGACGTTTTGGGCGTTTATCACTCATTGCATGGTTAACCATTCTCACCCTTATTTTATGCTCCCTAAATCTTTATATCTCATTACAGATGTTGAATACCGACGAAGATTTTAAGCAAATTGAACCTTTGGCTTTGTTTTTATGGGCGACCTTACACATCTCATGTATCTATACATTTTTTATACTCATCATTCGTAGACTGCATGATCTTAATCGTTCTGGTTGGTGGAGTGTGTTGATTTTGATCCCGATTGTACAGGTGCTTTTTTTGTTTTTAATCTTTGTCACACCTGGCTCTTTTCATGATAATCAATACGGTAGCAGTAGATTAACACCTATTTGGGAAAAAACCGTTGCACTGATCTCAATCATTTTCACCCCCATCTTAACCATCGTGGTCATCTATATTTTGGCGATCTCTCCCCCACCGAAAACTGATCCGCAAATCGAATTTGAAGGATCTCATCACGTGATGCAACCATCACGTTAATCTTTGGTAACAAAGCCACCTTCTAACGGTTCAACATTGATTTTAATCTCTGCTTTTAAGTTTAAAGCGGCATAACGATCTTTAATCTCATTGATTAACTGCTCCATGGTGACATGGCTTAAATCCAGTTCAGATTCAGCATATGCCTTACTCACAAGTTCCGTTTTGTCTTGCTGTTTAGCTTCCATATTCCAACGTTCAGTCATACCCACTAAACGTGCCAATTCAATTAAACTTTGTGCGCTTGAAGGTGTTGAATTATGTAGCCATTTACTCATTGTGCCTTTTGACGTTTCCAGTACATTGACAATATCACTGGCCTTTATATTTTTATCTTGAATCAATTGCTTTAAACGTTTTGCACCTTCGATAAAAAGATCATCCTCTTTTTCTACCATCTGCTTGATTCCTGTAATTTCATCTCACAAAACTATCATCTTTTATTCAAAGTTTGTTATAACACAATATCGTTAAATTTTTTTATGCCTTACCTGCTCAATTTTAGTCGACAAAGCAAGTAATTTATGAAATTTCAGCTACCCCTGAAAACTGAGAGCTAAAATTTGTGAATGATCAAAGCCAACAACTCCCAAGCAAGGAACAAATTCTAAGCTTTCCACGTTTTGAAAATTTGCCTTTAAATAAAATTGTGGTGATTAATACGCTGGAACAGTGTCATGAAATTTCAGAAGAATTAGCAAAAGCGACTTTACTCGGCTTTGATACAGAGTCAAAGCCAACTTTTACAAAAGGTGAAGTTCAGACAGGACCTCATTTGATTCAACTTGCCACTGCGGAGAAAGCTTATTTATTTCAGGTTTCGCCTGAAATTCTAAACTTTTTAAAACCCTTTTTAGAAAACACAAATCAACTCAAAGTGGGCTTTGGTCTAAAAAATGACTTACATTTATTTCGTAAAAAAGGGGTAGAACTACATCGTGTGATTGAGCTTTCCAAACTTTTCTCAAGCTTCGGAATGACCAGTCCATTAGGCATTAAAAATGCGATGGCGCTCCTATTTCAGGTTCATTTTCCTAAAAGTAAATCAATAAGTACCTCGAACTGGGCGAAAAAAAATCTGACCATTCCTCAAATTCAGTACGCCGCAGCAGATGCTTATGCGCCAGTTCTTATTTTTAAGGCACTTCTCGATTTAAATTTAATTCCAGTTAATATCATCAAAATCACGACTGAATTGGGGATCAATGAAAATAAAAGCCCCAACTGACACTTAGAAATTGATCAAGTTTTTGCTAAGATGAACGCCAATGAATTTCTATGAGAATAGGCAAGGAGCGAAAGCATGCTGATCATCCCTGCAATAGACCTGAAAGATGGTAAATGTGTACGTTTAAAACAAGGTCGTATGGAAGACGATACTGTATTTTCTGATGATCCAGTTGCAACGGCACAACATTGGGTAAATGAAGGTGCACGCCGTTTACATCTGGTTGATTTAAATGGTGCTTTCGCTGGTACACCAATCCATAAACCTGTGGTTGAAGCAATTGCCAAAGCGCAACCTGAACTACCGATTCAAATTGGTGGTGGTATCCGCTCTTTAGAGACGATTGAGCATTACCTAGATGCAGGTGTGTCTTTTGTGATCATTGGAACCAAAGCCGTTCAAAACCCTGAATTTGTCGAAGAAGCATGTCAAAAATTTGCAGGTCATATCATCGTCGGTATTGATGCAATGAACGGTATGGTTGCTACAGATGGCTGGGCAAATGTGACTAATGTAAAAGCGACTGATCTTGCAAAACGTTTTGCTGATGCAGGTGTATCAAGCATTGTTTATACAGACATCGCACGTGATGGCATGATGCAAGGTGTCAATGTTGAGCAGACTGTTAATCTTGCACAATATTCAGGTCTTCCTGTCATCGCATCAGGTGGTGTTACTAACTTAGATGATGTACGCAACTTAAAAGGTCAACCAGGTATTTTAGGTGCAATTACTGGACGAGCAATCTATGAAGGCACGCTCAATCTACGTGAAGCTCAATTATTGTTGGATGACCAAGCATTCTAACTTCAGTTAATTTGTAGAAAGAGAACCGTAAGGTTCTCTTTTTTATTCCTTCAATCACAACAAAAATCTAAACTAATGTATTTTCAAAATGCTGCATTTCTATTTTTTGTGCCAAAAAGGGTTTTAAAGCCTTAAACCAATGTTTAAATTCTTCTGTTTTCATAAAAACATCTGTGTGTGCTTTTAAATCAGTCCAGTGAATTTGTAGAATATATTGTTGATTATTCTCTATTCCACGAATCAATTTAAATTTTTCACACCCTTGTGCATTTCTAAAAATGTCGGATAATTCATAAAATTTCTTTTCGAAAGCCGATTGCTGACCCTCAATAATATGAAATAAAGCTTGTTCAATGACCATGGCTTATTTCTCTTTAGCATATTTTAATAGTTAAAGTATAACGCTTTCAGGTGACAATTTAATGATCGCCTCTCATTTATTACCAAACTTAACATCAGCATAATTCTGTGCTTTCGCGTAAAATAGCGATGCTTTCTTTTGCCCTCTTGTTCTTTATGTCATCCTCTCCCTTTGCTTTATTTTTAAAATCGAAAATACCTCAGATTGCCCTGATCATCATGACTATGATTTGGGGAGGTACTTTTGTCGTTGTGCATCATGCCTTGAATTATAGTTCTCCAATGTTCTTCGTAGGTTGCCGATTTGCAGCGGCAAGCATCGCTGTCGGATTATTGTCATATAAATATCTCAGAGGCATTCATCTAAAAGAAATTATTGCTGGGGCACTGATTGGCAGCATGATTGCTGGAGGTTATGGCTCACAAACCGTAGGAATGCAAACCATCAGTAGTAGTGAGTCTGCATTTTTAACGGCGTTGTATGTCCCTTTGGTACCCATCTTAATTTGGCTGATTTTTCGTAAAAGACCTCACGTGATGACATGGTTAGGTTTTTTGCTAGCATTTATCGGGTTAATTTTCTTAACAGGCAATGGCTTCAACCAAATCAATCTCAATACAGGGCAAATTGTAACCCTACTCGGTTCTTTTGCGATTGCAATGGAAATTATTTTGATTGGTTACTTTGCAGGGAAAGTGAACATTCAGCGAGTGACTGTCATTCAGTTGGCTTTTGCCTCAGTGTTATCTTTTGCATCAATGCCCTTTGTTGGAGAACATCATATCCCCGCCTTTTCGTGGGAACTCCTTATACTGGCAGTAGGATTAGGCTTGACCAGTTCTATATTGCAACTGACCATGAACTGGGCACAACGTTCAGTTGATCCATCTCAAGCAGCAGTGATCTATGCTGGCGAACCTGTATGGGCAGCATTATTTGGCAGAATTGCAGGTGAACGCCTTCCCTTAGTTGCACTTTTTGGTGGATTACTTGTGGTTTTGGGCGTTATCGTCAGCGAATGGAGACCTCGATTTTTAAACAGAAAACAACATCAAAAAAGTACTCACACCATATAAAAAAAACAGCGTTTCAGGGTAAGCGCTGCTTTTTACTTCAGTCATTCTTTCAATTTTTAGTCAGGTTTATAGCGGTAAAGCTTGATCATCATTCAAAACGATAATCCCTCGAATCGCTCGATAAACAATCCATATCCAAGAAAGAAATAAAGTCACACCACAAAACACTGTAGCGCTGAGTGCTACACCTGCAAATGCGTTGACATTATCCATAGTGAAAAAGAGAAAAAGAAATGGAATAAATGCAACGATGGTCCAGATCAAGTACCACCAAAATGTTCTGATTTGCCACTTAAAATGGCTTTCAAAAATCGTACCTCGAACAGAATCTAATTTTACGTAATTAATAATCAATGCAACAATTGCTAGAATTCCAGCGGAGAAAATCGCAATAATGTAAAGAATGTATAAGATTAAGGTGAGAGATTTACTATTGTTTGAATCGACATAATTACTCATCGCAAGCCCTTTTTTAAAACTTGGCGAATTCACATCAAATGTGGAATACATTTAAAGGTGAAATTAACCATAAAATCAATAAAATATTAAAGACTATGGTACAGAAATAGATCTTTCGAAAAGGTTGTTTTTGTGTTTTATGTCGTAAGCGTTGTTGTGCCAACCATGCAGCGGGCCAGCCGCCTAAAAAGGCTAAAATATGTAAGGTATTTTCAGGCACCCGACGCTGATTGATTTGTGCAGCTTCTTTGTCCTGTGCATAGAACCAATAAGTCATGACATTGATAATACTGACAAAAAGCAGAATCATACCATTTAATAAACCACTTATACTTAAGATTGCCAAAGCCACTATATAAACGATACATATGATTTGCATCGGCTGTAATGAGGAGGCTTTTTGGGCATTCAGTTTATTCTGACTGGTTCGATTTGTTTTGGCATGAACAGTTTGAGTTGCTTTCAAATAAGTCACTTGCTTGGCTTTATAACGTCCTTGTCCATCTAACTGCACCACATATTCAAGTGCACAGCCCACTATCGGACGTGGACCTTTTTGCGCAAAGTCTTTGATATGCAGGAATACACGCTCTTTTAGTCTATCATTGGGTTGAATAAAGCCATAGCCTTTGTCATCAAACCACTCAACTAACCGACCTTGATCACGCATTTTTTATCCCACACATTTATTAAGCTGTTACAAATTTCAATCTTTCAATCAACATATTACGCATTTCTTGTGGATTTTTCTGCAAGATATCATCCCCTGTTCGAGCTGATTCAGCATTGATTTGAGCAATCTGCAAACGCATCATCCAAAAGCGTCCTGCCGCCATTGCCAAATATAATTCTAGACATGCCTTTTCATCTTCAGTCAGTGGACGAACTGAACTATAAGCATTTAAAAATGCCATTGCCTTGGCTTCATTTAAAGTAACTTCAGGATATTCTGTACAAAAATCATTTAATGTAATGGCAATATCAAACAACAATTCATCTTGATTCATTTCATAAAAATCAAGGATTCCTTTGAGGTTGTCCCCTTCAAACAGCGTATTGTCGCGAAACAAGTCAGCATGAATCCAACCTTTAGGTCTATTTGGATACATCTGTGTTAATGCTTGATACAATCCCAAGAGATTATCAAGTAGCGCTTTATCGGCTGGACTTAAAGTCGGTTTGATTTGTTTCGCCACATTGTACCAATAGTCATGATCGCGGGCGATTTTGCGCTGTAGTGGAAAATCTTTTAATGCGATATGCATCTTTGCCTGAGCCATCGCAATCTGCTCAACTTGAGCAATGCTTGATGGCATAGGATGTTTGCCGATCATACGTGGTGCAATCTGCGCAGGTTTATCCTTCAACGTATGAATATATTGACCTTCATATTTGAGAGGTACAGGGACAGCCAGCCCATATTCGCCTAAATGCTCTAACACAGGAATTAACTCACCTGCCGCTTGCGCATCCATATTTTCAAATAAGGTTAAAACAAACTGTGTTCCATCACGACAAATGATAAAATAGTTGGTATTTTGGATACCGCCTTGAATTGGGTTCAGCTCAACCACCTCTAATCCATAAGGTGCTGCAAAGACCTGAACTTCTTGTAAACTCAAAGTGGTATAAACCGACATAGAAAACCTGCGAAAAAACTTACATAAGTTTGATAGAATAACCGCTTCGGCTATTGTGGTGCTATAGCTAAGTCACGAAGTTTCATCATCGACTGTTATTTTTTGGAAAAAATTATGCTCGCTAAACGTATTATTCCTTGCCTAGACGTAGATAATGGTCGTGTGGTGAAAGGTGTTCAATTTCTTGATATTCGTGACGCAGGTGATCCTGTAGAAGTAGCTCGACGATATAATGAACAAGGTGCCGATGAAATTACTTTTTTAGACATCACTGCAACCTCCAATGGTCGTGATACGACTTATCGCACTGTAGAACGTATGGCGGAAAGTGTATTTGTCCCTTTAACTGTCGGTGGCGGTGTGCGTAAAGTTGAAGATATTCGCCTATTGTTAAATGCAGGCGCTGATAAAGTCAGTATTAACTCCGCTGCCGTGTTTAACCCTGAGTTTGTACAAGAAGCGTCTCAGCGCTTTGGCGCACAATGCATTGTCGTTGCGATTGATGCCAAAAAAACTGCAGAAAATAAGTGGGAAATTTTCACTCATGGTGGACGTAAACCTACAGGGATTGATGCCATTGAATGGGCAGTAAAAATGGCGGAATACGGTGCAGGTGAACTATTGGTTACGTCTATGGATGCTGATGGAACCAAAGCCGGTTATGACATTGGTCTCATGCGCCAAATCAATGATCGTGTCACCATTCCAACGATTGCTTCTGGTGGCGTAGGTAATTTACAACACCTAGCAGATGGTATTTTAAAAGGTGGAGCAGATGCGGTATTGGCAGCTTCAATCTTCCATTTTGGTCAATATACGATTCCTGAAGCAAAACAATATCTCGCAGAACAAGGGATTGAAATGCGTCTTTGATGAATAACGTTTTATCTAGATTAAAAACTATATAAATAATCTCATACTTCAATCAACATACTGCATCATGCTGAAAACGCCTTCTTCCACTGGGAGAAGGTTGTATTGAGCGCTTATTTTATTTCGAATGCTCTATTGAATAAGAAAATGAAAGCATTCTAAAGTGATGAGTTATTCATGGTTTTATATCACCATTATTAAGTCTAAATTAAAACAACATAAAGAAATCAATTAATAATATTTATTTTCAAATAAAATTTTACAATTTATTTGTCATGATTTTTAAATACAGAATTCACACAGTAATGATAAAATAAATGAAAACTATCACATTTCCATTTTTAATATCAGCGTCTTAAAATAAGCCCATCCTTCAATATAAATCAGGGAATTAACCCTATTTACTAAAACTCCTATATTTTTCCAGTATTTTTACTATGAAAAAAAATCATGAACCTAAGGTATTTCATATTCTTTTTATTTCATTTAATCTTGATTGAAATAAGCCTTAAATTTTGTAGTTGATGATGGAGTTAATAAAAATAAATAAGGAGGATTAATCAGCTCATGACTTATTCATACGATTATACACATCGGCATGTCTTATTTGGGATGTCTGAGTCAATGCATATTTATCATCGTGCAACCAGTTATGAACATCTCGCCCTGAATAATCACTATAGCGTGCATTATGATTTACATCGTCATGACCGCGTTTATACCTATCAGCGCAATGCGATTTGGTATTTTTTACATGCCGCATTGAAAGGTTATAGTAAAGCACAATATAAACTCGGAATGATTTATCTACAGGGTCAACTGGGACTGTCTCCTGATCAATATAAAGCCAGAAAATGGTTGTTACTTGCAGCCAATCAAGGGCATATCGAAGCGCAAAATCAACTTCACCATGCTTACCTGCAATAAAAAACCAGCTCGAAAGCTGGTTTTTTACAGTAAAATCAGTGTTTAGCCACCAATTTTTTTGTATTTAGTACGCTTCTGCACAGCTGCATCACCTAAGCGAGCCAAGCGATACGCTTCGTATTCGGCATAGTTACCTTCGTAGAACTCTGGCTGTTCATTTTCAAATGACAAGATATGCGTTGCAATACGGTCGAGGAACCAACGGTCATGCGATACCACCATCACTGTACCTGGGAAGACTAAAATCGCATCTTCTAGCGCACGTAAAGTCTCGATATCCAAATCGTTTGATGGCTCATCCAGTAAGATCACGTTTGCGCCCATTTGAAGAATCTTAGCAAGTTGTAAACGGTTACGTTCACCACCAGATAATTCTCCAACACGTTTTTGCTGATCTTGACCTTTAAAGTTAAAGCGACCGATATAGGCACGAGAAGCAATCTCATATTCACCGATTCTTAAGATATCTAAACCGCCAGAAACTTCTTCCCAAACTGTTTTATTGTTGTCTAAGGTGTCACGAATCTGACCAACATAGGCGACTTTAACAGACTCACCCAGTGTCACAGTACCTGTATCAGGTTGCTGCTCACCTGTCATCATACGGAATAAGGTGGTTTTACCTGCCCCGTTTGGACCCACAATACCCACAATCGCTGTAGGCGGCACAGTAAAGGTTAGATTTTCGTACAATAAACGACCATCAAAAGATTTACTGATGCCTTCAACTTCAACCACTTTATTCCCTAGACGTGGACCAGGTGGAATATAAATCTCTGAAGTTTCATTACGTTGTTGGAACTCACGCGAGTTAAGCTCTTCAAAACGCTCCATACGTGCTTTATTTTTCTTTTGTTGACCTTTGGCATTTGAACGAACCCATTCAAGTTCTTTTTTCAATGCTTTAGCAAAAGATTCTTCTTGCTTCTGTTCTTGCTCTAAACGGGCATTTTTTTGCTCTAACCAAGACGAATAGTTACCTTGGTATGGAATACCATGCCCACGGTCAAGCTCAAGAATCCACTCTGCCACGTTATCCAAGAAATAACGGTCATGGGTAATCGCCACGATTGTACCAGCAAAGTCTTTCAAGAAACGCTCTAACCAAGATACAGACTCTGCATCCAAGTGGTTCGTCGGTTCGTCCAGCAATAACATATCTGGCTTAGACAGCAATAAACGGCATAGTGCAACACGACGACGCTCACCACCTGAAAGCAAAGTTACATCTGCATCCCAAGCAGGAAGATTTAATGCAGCGGCTGCCTGATCCATTTGATTGGTCAGGTTATGGGCATCCCAAGAATGAATGATTGCTTCTAATTTCTCTTGCTCTTTTGCAAGTGCGTCAAAATCGGCATCTTCTGCTGCGTATTCAGCAAAAACCTCATCTAAGCGTGCCAAGGCATCCAATGGCTCACGTAAACCATCTTCAACGTTACCACGGACATCTTTATTTGGATCTAATGGTGGTTCTTGCTCTAGATAACCGATTTTAATACCTGGTTGTGCACGAGCTTCACCTGAGAAATCTTTATCTACGCCAGCCATAATACGGAGCAAAGTAGATTTACCAGCACCGTTTAAACCAAGCACACCAATTTTGGCACCTGGGAAAAATGATAAAGAGATGTCTTTTAAGATTTCGCGTTTAGGCGGAACCATCTTCGACACACGGTTCATCGTGTAAATATATTGGGCCACGTAGGACTCCTCTATAATGAATAAAAATTCGCAAAATGCGAATAGGCTTTACTCGAATGTCATCTGTAGCGACTTGATCAACAAAAACATGGTTTTGTTTATATCCACTTGCAACTCAAATTCACTCAGTCTGCGCGATAAAACTCAAAAACATGTTTACGGTTTTCTTCGTTTCACAGCATTCATTGTTTGTTTTAACTTACAAGGCAACCCACAGATGAAATGCGGACAAATCCTTAAATAAATGCTGTTAATTATACGCTGAATTTATCTATTTTTGTTCAGATTTGTCCAATTAGATGGAGATATTTTCAAACACGCTTTTTCAGATTCGTTCTTCAAAAGAGTTCGACCTAGAATTTTATTCAATCGAGATATGAAATCAAAGTTCGCCTGATATTGCGATATAAACTGTAGATGCAGTCTGGATGTGTTAGTTGGATGACAACCAAATTAAGGCTTGCACAGGACTAAAACTGGTGGCTATACATTGCATCAAGGTATGAGTATCGTTTTTATTTTAATGCTTACTGTTATTCAACACATAAGATTGAAAGAGCCGTCAATTTGACGGCTCTTTCAAAGTGCTTATTGCCCTTTCAAATTCAATTTATCCATGATGTATAAGGTATTGATATCGACTCTTGTTCGCGCTGTATCCAGATATTTTTGCTCCATTCCTTTTGCATTACTCCACAATCCTAAATCATCATCGTTTAATACACCTAAAGTGGTGTTATTAATCAACCATATGCCTTCTATTTTGTCATGTGGATATTTCACCGCTTTGCCCATATCGAGTACCAATGTTTTGGGTGCTGGAACAATATTCAATGCTTTTAAACCATCCCAGCCTTTTTCCAACTGGAATTCTTCCAGTGTTTTACCCGCGATCGTTAAACCGATCTTGTCATCCTGTTTGAAATCCTTTTGATCTTTAATATCTTCTAAATTGGTGGCTTGAGTTAAATCAATACGATAAACATTTTTAATTACCTTTGTGGTGTCTTTATAAAAAAGACCGTCCCGTTCCAGCACTAAAAATTGTGTTGCACTTAATGCAATAATCCCGGAGTTGGAGTTCTCAGGAAGTTCTTGCTGATAGAGATATTGTGCAACCTTACCTGTCTCAAGGTTAATGGTCACTATACGAGTCAATGTTGATTTATTGACACTTTTATTCGGCAAACTCATGGTCGACTGCATAATGCCCACCAAAGTTTTTTGATCTGGTGTAATGGTGAGCCCTTCCATTCCTCGATTGGCACGGCGATAACTAAATTCATTAGGTAGCGTCCATTGATTACGTTGATCTGCCTTGAATGGATTAATTCGCCCGATTTCCTTGCCATTGGCATCAAAATGTACAATATGTGGACCGTATTCATCACTGACCCAAAACGTGCCATCTTGAAGTGCAACTAGCCCTTCACTATCTAAGCCATAATCATCCAATTTGATGGGATTGTTCACTGCATCAAACGGTTTGGTTGGATCTACAGTAATCACTTTACCATTCACATCATAAGGAGTTTCTCCAGTCCCCCCAAAAGCTGAGGTATTGGGTAAACCTGAAATATCTTTACCATTACGGTCTTTCAAATTAATGGTTTTGATTAGTTTAACGGTGCCATTGTCCTGAATTTCAAACAAACCAATTTTGGGAACATAGTTAGGAATCGCAAACACTTTACCTGCACCATACAGCTTGTCAGTAAAGTCAGCATTCGGTCCTCGATCTGTCAAAGCATAGAATTGCTTTTTATTTGTCGGGTGAGCAGTGGCATCAGAACCAAAACCACCTTGACGAATATCAAAGCTACTATCAATGGTCGTGCCATTTGCATCATGTCGTGCGAGTACAGTAAATGGTAATGCGACGCCTTGAGCAAATAAATTCGGTTTACAACTGTCCTCATTTTTTGTGACTTCACTGGCTTCCAGTTGACCATTTCCATTCCTATCTACCCCGCTTTGAACACGTGTTCCTCCCATCACACAAGCCTCATCGCCAAAGGCTAAACTTATACTTTGAGTAAGTGTTTTGCTGTTGGTTGAGTCTTTATTATCATCATCTGAACATGCTGTTAAGCCGAATAAACTACATAAAACTAAAGTTAAAGTGGTTTTACGAATTGTCAGTTTACTTATCTGTGCTTTATTCATTGTACTTAGTGCCTGATTTAATGGAAATTCCAATACTAATTTCGGCAAGTGACATCAACATGACAGTGACTCAATTAAGCGATATTCGGTATTTACATATTCAATTCTGTGTAAACGGCACATTGCTAAGACTTTGTCTTTATCTTTTTTTATGATTTTAAAATATAGAAACCCTTGTTTACTTCATATATTTATTTGTTACACTCTATTGAATTTTAATAAAAAGTTGACGGAATATGACTTATAAAGACGAAACACTTGCCATTCACGCAGGCTATGAACCGGAAGCAACAACCAAAGCCGTTGCTGTTCCAATTTATCAAACGACATCCTATGCCTTTGATAATACCCAGCATGGTGCAGATCTATTTGATCTCAAAGTTCAAGGCAATATTTATACCCGTATCATGAATCCAACCACAGCTGTGCTTGAACAACGTCTGGCTGCACTTGAAGGTGGAATCGGTGCTTTAGCATTGGCTTCGGGCATGTCAGCAATCACCTATTCGATTCAAACCATTGCTGAAGCTGGCGATAATATTGCATCTGTATCGACGCTATATGGTGGAACATACAATTTATTTGCACATACTTTGCCGAAACAAGGCATTGAAGTACGTTTTTTTGATTATCAAAATCCTGAAGCACTGCGCAACCTGATTGATGAAAAAACCAAACTGGTCTTTATTGAATCAATCGGCAACCCATTGGGCAATATTATCGATCTTGAGGCGATTGCCAAAATCGCGCACGAATACGGCGTTCCTGTCATTGTTGATAATACTGTTGCTACCCCTGCCTTACTCAAGCCTTTTGAACATGGTGCTGATATTGTCGTACATTCTTTGACGAAATACATTGGTGGTCATGGCAACTCCATTGGCGGCGCCATTGTAGACAGTGGGAAATTCCCTTGGGGTAAATATCCTGAACGTTTTAAAGTCTTAAATACACCTGATCCAAGTTATCATGGTGTCAATTATGTAGAAGCCTTAGGTGAAGCCGCATATATAGCGCGAGCGCGTGTTGTGCCTTTACGTAACACTGGTGCTGCGATTAGCCCACTCAGTGTATTCCTTATTTTACAGGGCTTAGAAACGCTCAGTTTACGTATGGAACGTCATACTGAGAATGCACAAAAAGTTGCAGAATACTTGCAAGCACATCCTAAAGTGCAATGGGTCAACTATGCCGGTTTAAAAGACCATCCACAACATGCCTTAGCTCAAAAATATGTCAAAGGTAAACCATCTGCCATCTTATCTTTTGGAGTACAAGATGGTCGTGAAGGTGGAACTCGTTTTATTGATGCCCTACAACTCTTTACTCGTTTAGTCAACATTGGTGATGCCAAAAGCTTGGCATGTCATCCAGCAACCACGACTCATCGCCAACTCAATGAAGAAGAATTAAAAGCGGCTGGGGTCAGTATTGATATGGTTCGCTTATCTGTAGGCATTGAACATATTGATGATTTGATTGCAGATTTAGAGCAAGCCTTGGCACAAGTTTAATTCGTTGAGTTGATGTTTTTTCAAAACCGATGCCCCAACAAAAAGACCTGAATAATTCAGGTCTTTTTGTTTAAGTCTTTAGGCTACGTTAAATTATTTTCCTTGAACTTTTTGTTCAATTTCTTCAATGTTGGTATGACGCACATCAAAACCTTTCGCCATATAAATGACTTGTTCTGAAATATTACGTGCATGATCACCAATACGTTCCAATGAGCGCAATACCCACATCACATTAATAACACGACTAATATGTCGAGGATCTTCAATCATATACGTCATGAGTGTACGTGTTGCCGACTGATACTCACGGTCAATATCTGCATCTGCCAACAAAACTTTTAATGCTTGTTCAGCATCGACACGGGCAAAAGCATCCAAAGCATCATGAATCATGACACGAACTTGATTGCCAATATGGCGTGTTTCCATATAGCCACGAGGTGACTCACCTTCTTCGCACAATGTCTGTGCAATACGGGCGATTTTTGCGGCTTCATCACCAATCCGTTCTAAATCCGTGTTTGCCTTACTCATCGCAATCACCATGCGCAAATCAATTGCCGCGGGATGACGACGTGCCAAAATCAAGGTCAGTGCTTCATCGATTTCACGTTCATAACGGTTGACGGTATTGTCTTGAAACTGCACATCTATTGCCATATTGGCATTGGTATCTAACAAAGCATGCACCGCATTTGCCACTTGTTGCTCTACTAAACCACCCATGGTCATAAATTTGGTATTTACATCCTGTAGATCTTCATTGAATTGTGAAGAAATGTGATGGTTTAATACAGGATTACTTGGGCTCAAAGTTTGATACTCCACAGGCAACAAATGCGACTTTTTAGACTTAATATTAAACCATAGCAATGATGAACATTTTATGACAAGTATTTTTCTTTTAGATGAACTTTCATTGAAGCAATGTTGATTTTTCATCTTCAAGATTTAGCTCAAATCATAGCACTCACTTTATATAATTTATATATACTGACATTTAATTTAAGATAAACCGCAGGCTTATTTTTAGGCAAATTATTCAATAAATGAACGCTGCATAGCCATAAAAAAATTTGCCATTTCCGTTAAAATCGTAACGTTTCATTATCACAAAACTACAAAATATTTCATTTATTTAGCTTTGATTCAGCGACAATAGCAAAGTACCACATTGAGCTTCCTTGTTATATCGGTCTAATGAAATTTCCGCGCAACCCTATTCATTATCTCATTTC
Source organism: Acinetobacter sp. Tol 5 (assembly GCF_019702905.1). Lineage (NCBI taxonomy): Bacteria > Pseudomonadati > Pseudomonadota > Gammaproteobacteria > Moraxellales > Moraxellaceae > Acinetobacter > Acinetobacter sp. Tol 5. The sequence continues at coordinate 4,324,187 of NZ_AP024708.1, forward strand.
GAGCATACTCGTAGTTTTGAGTGGCTTGGTGGTGGTCGCGTGTCAAAAACCAACAACGGATATCGTACAAGAGTCAAAGGAAGCACCAAAAACAGAAAATCCTGTTCCTGATCTGACGCAAATTTGTCAAAATCTAAAAAATGAAATGTTGGCAATTAATCCGCAAAGAACAACTTTAGCGATTGAACAGGTGAATCAAGACATTCGCATGTGCTTACCTTTGTTAAAATCTACAGAACAAATGGAACTCATGCATCAATCCAAAAAGATGTACCAACAATTTCTACAAATAGATCGAACATCAGAACAACAGCAAGCATTTGAAAACTATGTGTTAGATCAGGCAGCATATCCCACCATTCAGCAGAATAAATTTGAACAACTCAATTTGCGCGATCAATATTTATTGCGCCATAAAGGACAGGCTTATATTGAGTTAACAGACCAGACTGAGGATGCAATCAACTATCGCCGAAGCCCGCAGTATTTGGCAAAAGTTTTTGCACCTTATCTGCAAGCACCTGAACAAGTATTTATCGAAAATCTGGCAGAGCAAAATGCGCAACCGCTTTTCAAAAATAATAAATTGAACCTTGAGCCTGATGAAATTGCCAAGCGCGCTAAATTTTGGCAAGAATATCTTGTGACGTATCCAAATACCATTTTTCTTCATGACGCGCGCTTTTTAAAAAATGCTTACAGTAGCTTGTTATTTTTAGGTACAGAAGGCTCGCCCATTTCGATGAATTTTGAAAATCAAAATGATATAGATGCCTCAAGTTGGTTGGTCATCGAACATTTGTCTAAAACAAATGAAGGGGAGCTTTCAGCCCAAGCCAAGAAATTTATACAATTCGTACAAATGACGCCTGAACAACGCCAACAAAAAATTCAAATCAGTGAAAAAGAACGCTTAAAATTAGAAAATCGCCCTCAATTATTGGCACTTTCTCAACTCAATCAATATTTAAATTTAAGTCCAATTGATTTTAAACATGTCAAAAAAGACTGCTTTAGTGATGCAATTTGTTCTAATACATAGATTTCTTTTCAGCTCAATTTTTATTATCCTTTCACTATTCAAAAAACTCACAACAATTGTCATACCATGAACTTTCTACAAAAAAGTGTTCCATTTACTGCTATTTTTATTTTCACCTTGCTCAGTGCTTGTCAAAAACATGAAAATAATCAAAAAACTGAAGCAGTTAAAACTTCTACATCTGAGATTGATGCCACTCAAGCCTCTCGTCCTAAAGGACCTGCTCAAGATTGTAGCCAGATCGATTCAAGTATTCAAAAGTTAGAAAAAACAGTGGTTGCTGAGGATTTGCATGATCTCAATCAATGGTTTAGAAACTGTTTATCAACTGTACCCTTAAAAACTCGTTATCAATGGCAAGCAAAATCTGAAGACATTTATCAGAAACTTGTGATGGATGCTTCACCTCAAGTATTCCAATATTTGACTGATTCTCTTGCAGAAGGTCAGTCTATGACAGCAAAGCAAAAACAAGAACTATATAAAAAGTTAAAACCGAGTGAGAAATACTTGGTAGATCATGCAAAAGACTTATATGTAGAAAAATTTTATGTGGGTGAAGGTGAATATACGTTTACCCGAAATCCACAATATGATCTCGATATTTTTGCACCCTCTTTAGAAAAATCAGATCAAGTTTATTTTAAACAAATCCGTAAAGAGTATACAGGAGCAAACTATATACTGGATGCTGGATTGGCAATTAGTTTTGATGAAGTCGCCAACCGCTTATTATTTTGGGAAAAATTCAATAAAGACTACCCTAAAAACCATTATAAACCTCAAGTTTCAGAAAACATTGAACAATATCGTCGTGCTCTTTTTCAAGGCGATGACAATACCCGTACCCTATGGTTTGATGATGACAAAATTGCAGATGAAGAAGCCATGAAAGCTATTGAGAAAGTTGCCAAAAGCCAAACGGCAAGCCGTCAGACTGCACAAAGCTTCCTAAATTTGATCAATAAGAGCGAAACGCTTTGGCAACAAATGCCAAAGCCATCTAGAGAAAATACTCAAGATGAAACCCCTGAACAACAAAGCATTCAAGAGCAACGTACAGCATTTGAACAAAAAATAAGAAAGCAGGTTGAAGAGATTCTTGCTCAAAAAAATAATTAAATTTGATAGGAGCATGTCATCACATTCCCGATGAAAACATGCTAATATTTAAACATCGCTTGACGGAGCGCGAGTAATTCCTCGCTGAGATTTAGTCAGTTTTGCACCTCCTTGCCAAAACTTAAACTAAAGTACCGTTGAACCTGATCAGGTTAAGACCTGCGTAGGAATCAAGCATCTAAAAACTGACAGCCCAAAGTTTATCTATTTTTGTAGAAATACAGCGCCATGCTTATGGTCATTGTGTTCCATCAAATAGACTAAATTTGCCACCGTTTTTGGTCGTGCTTGATTCGTTGATGTCATTCATAAGGATCATTGTAATGAACCAATTAACGAATCTATCCCCTGCTGATCAATTGGCTCAACATGAGCAAGAAGCCAAAGATCTCACTCGAATTTTACCCGCATCTAAAAAAGTCTATATTCAAGGTTCACGCCCTGACATTCAGGTTCCGATGCGTGAAATTGAACTCACCGATACCCCTACAGGTTTAGGTGGGGAAAAAAATCCACCAGTGATGGTTTATGACACATCAGGGGTTTATACCGACCCGAATGTCAAGATCGACCTCAATCAAGGTTTGCCCAATGTTCGTGAAACATGGATTGCTGAACGTAACGACACTGAACGCTTAAATACCCTAACGTCTAAGTTCGGACAAGAGCGCCTCAAAGATATTCGTACAGCTGAAATCCGTTTTGCGCATATTCAAAAGCCTCGTCGCGCCAAAGCAGGACATAATGTCAGCCAAATGCATTATGCCAAGCAAGGAATCATTACCCCTGAAATGGAATATATTGCGATTCGTGAAAATCAACGTCAGCGTGAAGGCGTCGATATGCGTCAACATGCAGGACAAAATTTTGGTGCACATAATCTGATGGAAATCACGCCTGAATTTGTGCGCAAAGAAGTTGCTGAAGGTCGCGCCATCATTCCTGCAAATATTAACCATCCAGAATGTGAACCGATGATTATCGGACGTAATTTCTTGGTTAAGATCAATGCCAATATTGGTAACTCTGCACTGGGTTCATCGATTGATGAAGAAGTTGCAAAAATGACATGGGCAACGCGTTGGGGCGCAGATACCATTATGGATCTGTCGACGGGTAAAAATATTCATGAAACACGTGAATGGATTATTCGCAACTCTCCTGTGCCAATTGGTACTGTTCCGATTTATCAAGCACTTGAGAAAGTCGATGGTGTTGCAGAAGACCTGACATGGGAAATCTTTAAAGACACTTTGATCGAACAAGCAGAACAAGGCGTGGACTACTTTACTATTCATGCAGGTGTGTTATTGCGCTATGTTCCATTAACCGCAAATCGTTTGACGGGGATTGTGTCACGTGGTGGCTCAATTATGGCGCAATGGTGTTTGGCGCATCATGAAGAAAATTTCCTTTATACGCATTTCGATGAAATCTGTGAAATCATGAAAGCCTATGATGTCTCGTTCAGTCTAGGTGATGGTTTACGTCCAGGCTGTATCCAAGATGCCAATGATGAAGCACAATTTTCAGAATTACGCACCTTGGGTGAACTCACCCATCGTGCATGGCAACATGATGTTCAAGTGATGATTGAAGGTCCAGGGCATGTTCCAATGCATATGGTCAAAGAAAATATGGACTTGCAACTTGAAGTTTGTCAGGAAGCACCTTTCTATACACTTGGACCACTGACAACGGATATTGCACCTGGTTATGACCACATTACCTCTGCGATAGGCGCGGCAATGATTGGTTGGTATGGTACAGCAATGCTGTGTTATGTCACACCAAAAGAGCATTTGGGATTACCCAACAAAAAAGATGTTAAAGACGGCATCATCACGTACAAAATCGCCGCACATGCAGCAGATTTAGCTAAAGGTCATCCAGGCGCACAGGTACGCGACAATGCGCTCTCTAAAGCACGTTTTGAATTCCGCTGGGAGGATCAATTCAATCTGAGTTTGGACCCTGATACCGCTCGCTCTATGCATGATGAAACCATGCCGAAAGAAGCACATAAATCAGCGCATTTCTGCTCCATGTGCGGACCGAAGTTTTGTTCGATGAAAATCACCCAAAATGTTCGTGACTACGCACAAAATCAGCAACATGCTGAGCAAGCGACTTCAAGCCAAACGGTGATAGAGGATGGTCTTAAAACCATGAAATCTGTCTATCATGAGCAAGGACAAAAGTTGTACCACAAAGTGTAAAGTTAAAAAAAACTTTTGCCTTTGCCTATTTCTCAGTTAGGATGAAGTGAATATGTTTCATCCTAACTACACACATGAACATCATTCAGCAAGCAACTTACACCCATAACGATGTAAAAATTCAATCTCGAGAATATGCTTTTCAGGGCTTTGTTCAAGTCGAAAAAGTCAGCTTGCAGCACCGATTATTTAACCAAACCGAATATACATCAAACATCCAACGTGAGTTAGTTCGTCGCAAAGAAGCCGCGGGTGTTTTGATTTATAATGATCAACAACAAAAATTCGCACTGATTGAACAATTTCGCGTTGGTGCAATTGATGACCCGATCTCACCTTGGCAATTAGAAATTATTGCAGGGGTATTGGATGGTGATGAATCTCCAGAAACCTGTATTCGAAGAGAAAGTCTTGAAGAATCTGGCTGTGAGCTTGAACATATTCAAGCTCTTTTTAGTTTCTATCCATCGGCTGGCGCATGTGATGAAATTTTTCATCTTTATACTGCTCAAGCGGAGTTGCCTGCCGAAGGCGGTATTTTTGGAATGCCCGATGAAGGTGAAAATATTCAACTTCATATCATCGACTATGCAGATCTTAGTATATTATTACAAAGTAATCGTTTAAAAAATGCACCAGTGATAATGGCTTTACAATGGCTACAACAGCACTTGCGTACACTTGAAAATGTCTAGGGGAAAGACATGCAATCAAAGATATTGCAGCAAACCGATAAAGATAAAGTGATCATACAGATCACAGATACACACTTAATGGATAAGCCTGATGCAAAGTTTGTCGGGATCAACCCTGAGGAAAGCTTTCATGCCGTTATGGAAGATGTTCAGCAGCGCTTTCCAAATGCTGATTTGATTCTACATACTGGGGATTTGGCCCAAGCAGCTTATCCGGAAACCTATGCACGCTATTTAAATTATATGCGGGGCTTTGGTATTGATTTTTATCATATCCCAGGAAATCATGACAATCTGAGCTTTTTCCCCTTTCATGTACCTGAACCAGAACCCACAGTGATTGAGCTTGATCAATGGTGCATTATTCTGCTTAACAGTACAGTGAGTGGGCGTACAGATGGAAAGATTCAACCTGAACAATTGGTTCGCCTAAAAAAACGCTTAGAGCAACTTCGAGACAAATTTGTGATTGTTGCCTGTCATCACAATCCTTTTGAAATGCACTCAAAATGGCTAGATCAACACAAATTAAAAAATGCCGATGAATTAAAAGCAGTGCTCGAACCATTTAACAATATCAAGCTATTATTACATGGGCATGTACATCAAGAGTCTTATAACGAGTGGAATGGCATACAGTTTATTTCTACACCAGCCACCTGTGTCCAATTTAAACCGCTTAGCCAAGAGTTTTCATTTGACCCAATTGCACCTGGTTACCGTTGCTTACATTTAAAAGCCAATGGTGAGTTTGAGACCTTTGTACATCGACTTGACCACTTCAATGTTACAATTAATGAAGAAATTTCAGGTTACTAGCTTTTCATTTTGTTTTTTTTCCATTAAGTTATTCGTCCAACAAGATATGCAGAAAGTCGAAGTCAGGGCGAGATGACTTTCATCTTTGTAAAAAAATCTATATGATGACGCCCCCGATAGATTCATTCTGTTGGTAGTGATAAAAATACTTGCATATCACCATATTTTTTGCGTATAGATAGTACGTATATGATGAGGAATGCCCTTTATGGCGAATGACAACCAAAATCAAGTCTTGGATGAGCAAACAGCATTGACGGATGACAAGTCTGCAAAGCGTGTACGCAAAGCCAAGCCAAAGACCAATGAAAACGGTACTACAGCAAGTCTATTCGGTATCGAGCCTTATCAGCCAAAGAAAAATGAAGAATATATGTCTGAGGGGCAGCTCGAACATTTCCGTCAAATTTTGCTGGCTTGGAAGGCAGAGTTAATGTCGGAAGTGGATCGCACTTTAAACACGATGCAAGACGAATCTTCTTCTTTACCTGATGTAAACGATCGTGCAACACAGGAAGAAGAGTTTGCAATTGAATTACGTACTCGTGATCGTGAACGTAAATTGATTCGCAAAATCGAACAGTCTATCGAAGCCATTAAAAATGATGACTATGGTTTCTGTGAAACGTGTGGTATCGAAATCGGTTTACGTCGTTTAGAAGCACGTCCTACTGCAACTTTATGTATCGACTGTAAAACACTTGCAGAGATCAAAGAGAAGCAAAACAACGGTTAAACACTGTGTCTGCACATTCCTCCCCGACCCTTCCTGATGTTAAGGAAGGGGGGAAGCATGACCAATATAAAGGACGATTTGCACCTTCGCCCACAGGTCCTCTACACTTCGGTTCATTAATTACTGCTGTTGCCAGTTATTGCGATGCAAAAGCACATACAGGGCAATGGATCGTCCGTATAGAAGATACGGATATTCCTCGCATCTATCCCGATAGCGAACAACACATCTTACAATGTTTAGATGCTTTTGGATTTGAATCTGATGTTGAAATCATTTATCAAAGACAACGCATTGCAATTTATGAATCTGTTATCGACCAGCTCAAACAACACAATTGGGTATATGCTTGTGCGTGTACTCGAAAGATTCTCGGTTCAAACCATATCTATACAGGCACATGTCGAGATAAACAGCTTGAGTTTAAAGATCAAGCCATTCGTGTAAAAGTCACAGATCAAAACATTTGCTTCCATGATCGTTTGCAAGGGCTACATTGCTCTAACTTACAACATGATCTTGGTGACTTTGTCCTTAAGCGCCGTGACGGCATCATCAACTATCAATTGGCAGTCGTTGTAGATGACTATTTACAAGGAATTAACCATATCGTACGTGGTTCAGACTTATTGGATAATACTGAACGTCAAATATGGCTAGGGCAACTTCTTGGCTATCCAGCAATTGAGTATATGCACCTTCCGCTCGCCATGAATGAACAAGGTCAAAAGCTCTCAAAGCAAAATCTTGCTCATGCACTAAATATTGAAAATGCAGCGCCGCTACTTTCACAGGCAATTCTCGCATTGGGTCAGGCACCTGTAGACTTAGATCAGCCTGCACACATGTTGGCTCAAGCTGTGCAACAATGGGATATTTCACGTATCCCCCAAGGCATCCATTTAACCGGCATTTATCAATAATTACAGTGCTTATATCAACAATAAAAATGCTATAAGTTCACAGCACATCTCACAAAAAAGCCATTTGATCACAAATGGCTTTTGAAGTATTCAAGCTAAGGAAAATTCTAGAAACTCGATTCTTCCCTTGCTGGGTTGGCTTCTTTGGTTGTTGCATCAATTTTTAAAATCAAACTGATCATGACAGCGCACATAATCAAAGATGACCCCCCATAACTAATAAATGGAAGGGTCAAACCTTTGGTTGGCAACATGCCCATATTCATGCCTGCATTGACCAGAATTTGCAGTAAGAAAATAATACTAATTCCGTAAGCCAAATAGCCAGCACGTAAATACTGATGATTTAAAGCGCGCTGACCAATTCGAATACAACAAATCAGCATCACAAATGAAAGCAACAACACCGTCGCAATCCCAAAGAAACCAAACTCTTCACCCAAGATCGCCAACATAAAGTCTGTATGCGCCTCAGGTAAATAAGACATCTTTTGAATACTGTGCCCTAAACCGACTCCAAACCACTCACCTCGCCCAAATGCCATCAAGGCATTGGACAATTGATAACCCGAACCTAAAGGGTCAGCCCATGGGTTAGAGAATGACATCAAACGCTCATAACGGTAAGGTTCGAATACAATCAAGGAAACAAACGCAACCAGAATGGCACCAAAAGCGAAACCAAACTGAATCATCGGCGCACCAGCAAGGAAAAACACCCCTAACATCGATACCGCAATCACCACTGTTGCCCCGAGATCAGGCTCTGCAATAATTAATCCTACCGTCAGTAACATTACGACACCGAGTCGAACCAAGCCTTTAATATTGTTTCGAACCTCTTCAGCACGACGAACCACATAATCAGCAGTAAAAATTGCCATCATCACCTTGGCAACTTCTGTCGCCTGCAAGGTGAAGCCGCCGACACGAATCCAACGTGTAGAACCGTTTACCTCTGTTCCCACCACTAAAACTGCAAGTAACAGTAGAATAGTGATCAACCACAAAGGAAAGGTGTTTTTAAACCACAGATTCAGCGAAATCCTATAGGTCACTACAGCGGCTAGAAAAGCCACCACAATTGAAATCGCATGACGAATGACATAATGGAATTCGTTTTCATGCATCCGCTCCGCATACGGCATTGACGCTGAAGCAACCATCACGGTACCGATACACAATAGTGAGATGACACAAAACAGCAATACATTACGTGGGGTAATTTCTGCGGGCAATTTTGGCATCCAACGTTCATACACTTGATGAAGTTTACTTATTGTCGTCTGAGCTAACCCAGCCATACTTTATTTTCCTTATGATTCTTTTAGTTTAGCGCATTTACATATTCAACAAAGCGATGACCGCGTTGCGGATAACCTGTAAACATATCAAAACTTGCACATGCTGGTGATAATAACACCACATCCTGTGCTTGCGTATGTTGCTGACACAGCGCCACAGCTTCCTGTAGCGTTTCAGCATGCAATAGCTCAGTTGTGCCTTGAATTGCTTTTTCGATCACAGGTCGATCTTCACCGATCAGTACCGCCAGTTTGGCATATTTTTCTAAGGACTGGCGTAAAGCAGTAAAATCTTGCCCTTTGCCTTGACCACCTAGAATAATCGCCACTTTGCCTCCTTGCGCTTCAATTGCAGCACCTAAACCATCTAAAGCAGCCAAAGTTGCTCCAATATTGGTCCCTTTAGAATCATTATAATAGCGAACACCCGCCACTTCTTTAACGAATTCACAACGATGCTCTAAACCCTTGAAGGTCTTGAGTGTTTCCAACATCTTGTCTATCGGTAGACCAATCGCTTCACCTAAAGCCAAACATGCCAAAGCATTCGCAACATTATGCGTACCTTGGATGTACATCTCCGAACTTTTCAGCAATCGTTCACGACCACGCGCTAACCAGATCGTACCATTGTCTTCTCTGAGAATACCGTATTGTTTTAAATCAGGTGCATTGAGACCAAAGCTTTGCATTGGGGTTACATCTGGAACCAACGGACGAGTGAGTGAGTCATCACGGTTAAACACCACTTTTTTCACACCTTGGAAAATACGATGTTTCGCCGTATGATAACCCGCCATATCACCATGACGATCCAAATGGTCTTCACTCATATTTAACACCACAGCAACTTCAGCATTTAAATTTGAAGTGGTTTCAAGCTGGAAGCTCGACAGTTCAAGAATATAGACATCAGGATCATCACGCGTTAGATCCAAGGCTGGGCGTCCAAGATTGCCTCCAACAGCAACTTTAACACCTGCATCCTGCGCCATTAAACCTATCAAGGTCGTTACTGTACTCTTGGCATTTGAGCCAGTAATCGCAACAATTGGTTTATCTGTTGCACGACGCAAAATCTGAATCTCGCTAACGACTGGAATCCCTTTGGCGATCGCCGCTTGAATCTCTGGCAGTTTAATATCCAATCCCGGGCTAATGACAATTTCTTCCGCTTGCAACAGCAAATCTTGGTCCAATTTACCAAAACTGGTTTGCACTGTTGCTGGAATTTGATCGTGTCCTGGTGGGAGTTGACGTGAATCAGTGACTGCAACACGGTAGCCATTTTCATGCAGAAAATTTACAGCTGAAACGCCTGAAATTCCAAGCCCAGCCACAACTTTTAAACCACCACGTTGTATCAACATTTTTGCCCACCAGCATTAAGATTTTAAAACTTGCAAAATGTTAGCACTTTGGCGATTTGAAAGCTTTTTATGTTTGCAGTTTCTGAAGTTTTTTTTGTGTCAGTGCGTAAAAATATCGTCATATTATTCTGATTTATTGCGATGGCTTTTTTAAATTTCTTCGATGATAACCTGCGATCATATGATAGATACCAATCAGCCGAATGTTGTACCCAACATTCGGCTGATTGGTATCTATTCTCAATGTGTTTAGAATGAATCGATCAAGAGCGATAGTAGATTACCTGCCCCATAACCTGCACCCAACAATAGCGCAATCCAAATCCAGCCACCCAACACGTTATACAGCATGAATACAGGCATTTTCATATGTCCTGCACCTGCTGCGAATGGAGCGAACGAACGAACAAAAGGTACAAAACGTGCAACAAGAATCGTTTTACCCCCATGACGCTCAAAATAATGATTGGTCTTTTTAATATATTCAGGCTTAAACCAACGTGAATGCGCATGAAAATACTTAAAGCCTAAAGCTCGCCCTGTATAGTAGTTGACGATATAACCTAAAATAGAAGCAATGATCAGCAACACCCCCATATAATGAAGATGAACCGATTCAGCAGTCGAGCATAGGGCACCAACAGCGATCAACAAGCTATCACCTGGGAGAAAAAACATAAAGATTGAGCCAGTTTCTGCAAAAATAATCAAAAACAAAATGGCATAAATCCATAGCCCATAATTTTCTAAGAAAGTGGGCAATAATTGTTCTAAATGCAATAAAAAATCAAGCAATACTCAACTCTCTTCAAAGAAGTATCCACAATATATTAGTCTAATTTAATCATGTAAATATTAAAAAGCCTAAATTAATTAGGCTTTTTCGATCTTAGCATCTATTTGAGTTATTTTAAAAAACCATTCTTAGCGAGAAATTCCATGCTCAGTTTTGATTCAGCTTTAACCTCAGCGGCTTTATCACCGAGCAGTAAACGCTCGATATAACGTGCCAATACATCAACTTCCAAGTTCACCTTGGCGCCCACTTTCCATGTTCCAATATTGGTACGTTCAGCAGTATGTGGAATCAAATTGAGACTAAGAATATTGCCACGTAAATGGTTGATGGTTAAGCTAATTCCATCTACAGTGATCGAGCCTTTTTCAGCCAAATATTTAGCGATTTCAACAGGTGCAGTTACCTCAAAATATAGCGAACGTGCATCTGAACGAACTACGGTAATTTCACCCACTGCATCGACATGCCCACTGACAATATGACCGCCAAAGCGTGTGGTTGGCAACATTGCTTTTTCAACATTCACCACTTGTCCAACGTTCCAACTTGCCAAAGTTGAACGATTCAGACTTTCACGAGAAACATCGGCAGCATACCAATTGTCTCCCCAGTCAATCACCGTTAAGCAAATGCCATTGGTAGCAATAGAATCACCCAAATGTACATCAGACATATCTAGGTCAGTCTGAATACGCAAGCGCACATCACCACCTACGCTTTGTAAGCTGTCAACTTTACCTAAACTTTCAACAATGCCTGTGAACATACTACGACCTACTGCCTCAATCTGAGGGCTGATGAATATCTATTGTGTTGATTACCATATCCCCAGCTTTAATTTAAAGATGAAGATAACAAGATTACCATAAAGCCAGTTGTGTACTCACACCCGATGTATCCACACCACCCAACTCAGCAAAATGGTAAAGTTGCCCCAAAAGCTGACGCAAAGGTGGTCCAGACTTGGCATGCGTATCGGTAATGACAATAAACTCAAGTACACGAGCACGCTCTGACTGACGTTGTTTACTGACGCGATAACGCGGAACATCCTGTGTCAACAAGGTAACTTTGCCACGTTTTAGATTTGCCGCCAATAAATCTTTGGCTTCAATATTTCCATCAGTGGAGTAACTGGTGAGAATATAACGTGCATTAATGGTTTCCAACAGGCTCTCATAAGCTTCTTGTGCATGCTTGGACGAGTTATATGGGCTTGGACGCTCTTTTCGCCATGCGCGATCAATTCCACTTTTAAAACCTTTGGTGTCTGGTGTAGGTAGATCGACTTGATCCCAAAGGGTTAATGAATTGAGTACATGATAATTACTGCTGTAAGCATGTTGGTTATAAGGAGGATCTAAATACGCCACATCCACTTCAAAACCGCTCATCTGGTTTGCCAAATGCTGTGCATCCACGCACCACATTTCCGCCATTGGCGTTTTTTGCTTATTGTCACCCACCTCACTAAACCGGCTTGGTGTTAACCACAACAGTGATTCAATTCGTTCTAATGCCGTTTGAGTCTTTCCGCCCCAGCCATGATGAAAACTTTTAAATACACCACTGGTATTACTGACAAAACTGGCTGAGTAAAGCAAAGGGGCAAGTAAGGCACTCATTTCAACATCATCAATAGCGCCTTGTGCCTGCCATGTCGCAATCTGTTGGCGAATTGCATCGATACGCATACCATTACGACGCTTAAAGAACAAACGATCGCGCGCCGGGTCATAAATCTCATCATTACGTGGGCATAAATTATGCGTCACCCAACCTTTGACTTCAGGTAAACGATTTAAATAATCAATGGCTTTTTGATAGCCACCCAATTCTTTAAATGCAGGCGCATCGGTGCAAGCAAGAATGGCATGGTTCAGGGCATGACTATAAGGCTCCCAATCATTGGCAATCACACGATAGCCATTTTGACGAGCCAAACGTGAAACGACTCCGCTACCTGCAAAAAAATCTGCAAAAATAGGCGCACGTTTACCTTTAGGATTCAATGTTCCAGTAATTTCGAGCGCTTCAAGAATCAGATGCAACAAACGCCGCTTGTTTCCCAAATAAGGAACCAACTGATGAAAAAGATATTCATCTGTTGTACGCGCAGCATGGCGACGTTTATGATAAACCGATGATGTTAACTCTGAATTCATACTGACTCTTGCGCAGGGAGAAGTCTTAAACGAATATCATCACCAAATTGATGAACATCTTTAAGCATAAAACGTAATTGTTGTGCCATGGTTTCAAATTCTGCATTAAACATTGGTCGTGCTGATTGCCCTAAAAAAGTCGGAGCAACATAACTGATTAACTCATCAACCAGTTTTTCCTGTAAAAATGCAGTCGATAAGGTTGCACCAGCTTCAACCAACACATCATAAATTTGAAAATCTTTTAAAGTGCCTAATAAATCTTTCAATGACTGGACGTCTAATTGCACCACGCCAAGTTCAGCCAATTCCCGACGAAATGGTCCCATTACCATCACTGTTTCAGGATGCTTAAGCACTTGAGCGGTCAACGGTAGGCGACCTTTCCGATCTAAGATAACACGTTTCGGCTGTACGACTTTTTCCAGTTCCACATTGGCTAAACTTCGAACATTGAGCTGAGGATCATCCGCCAGAATGGTCTCAATCCCAGTAATCACTGCACCAGAAATAGCACGCCAATGTTGTACATCTTGACGAGACGCAGTACCAGTAATCCACTTGGATTCACCTGATGCCATAGCGGTACGTCCATCTAGACTCGAAGCGACTTTTAAACGCACATAAGGTAAACCCGTTGCCATTGCTTTTAGGAAACCTAAGTTGAGTTGGGTGGCTTGTTGTTCACAAACACCTGTTTCAACAACAATTCCAGCCTGACGTAAAATCTCTACACCTTTACCTGCCACAAGTGGATTTGGGTCTGCACATGCAACGATAACTTTTGCCACACCTGCTTCAACCAAACCTTTTGCACAAGGTGGTGTACGACCATAATGTGCACAAGGCTCCAAAGTCACATAAGCCGTTGCGCCTTTTGCAGACGCTCCAGCTTGACGCATTGCAAACACTTCTGCATGAGGTTGTCCGGCTTGGGGATGAAAACCCTCTCCAATGAGGACTCCATCTTTGACAATAACGCAACCAACATTTGGATTTGGTCGTGTGGAATACTGTCCAAGCTTGGCGAGCTCAATCGCTTTCTGCATCCAAACCTGATCGATATTGACAGCATCTTCAGACTTAGAGTTTGAATCCAACTCAGACATAAAATTCCTAATTTAATCCTATGAAAAATAAATCAGTGGTCTTGACCACGTGCTTGCATTTGCTCAATTTGATGGCGAAAAGCATCAATATCTTGGAAATCCTGATAAACCGAAGCAAAACGCACATATGCCACATGATCAAGTGCAAACAAAGATTTCATGACAATTTCGCCAATGGTACGTGAACGCACATCACGTTCACCTAAACGACGAATTTGCAATTGAATATCACTAATGACTGTTTCAATTTGCTCTTGAGTCACAGGTCTTTTTTGCAAAGCATGCATCAAAGAACGACGCAATTTTGCTTCATCAAATGGTTCATTTTTACCATCAGACTTGGTTACACGTGGCATCACCACTTCATAACTTTCAAAAGTGGTAAAACGTTCGCCACAACTGATACATTCACGGCGACGACGAATCTGACTACCTTCAGCAGCCAAACGGGAATCGATCACTTTACTATCTGCAGCGTTACAAAATGGACAATGCATAGTGGTTTAATTAAGCAAAATTCATAATTTCAGCTAGTGTAGCAAAAAAACAGGTTTTTGTTGAGGGTTTCGCAAGATATGGAAAAAAAACAGCCCTCACGGGCTGTTTAATACTATATATAGTTATTATTCTAAAAAGCTATTGTTCTCATCATTTTAATTATTCGATGCGTTCACCATGTTGGCTTAAATCCAAGCCCATACGTTCATCATCATTTTCAACACGGATTCCAATCACCACATCGATAATTTTAAGAAGAATGAATGTCACCACTGCCGAGTAAGCAATCGTTGCCAATACACCCTCTACTTGAACCCATAATTGATGCATCATGTTGGTTGGCGCTTTGTCACCCATAATGAATGAGCTTGCAAAAACTGCTGTTAAAATCGCACCCACGATACCGCCCACACCATGTAGACCAAAGGCATCTAAAGAGTCATCTGCTTTCAAGATACGTTTAAGACCAGAGATTCCCCAGAAACATACCACACCACCAATCAAGCCCATGATCAATGCACCACTGACGGTTACAAAACCCGCAGCTGGCGTAATCACCACAAGACCTGCAACCGCACCTGATGCTGCACCCAATACAGAACCTTTGCCACGAACAATCTTCTCAACCACTAACCAAGCGATTGCGGCTGCAGCTGCTGCAACTTGAGTTGTCACCAAAGCATATGCTGCTGAACCATTAGCACCTAAAGCTGAACCACCATTGAAACCAAACCAACCTACCCATACCAAACTCGCACCCAATACAGTTAAAGTTAAGTTATGTGGCGCCATAGACTCTTTGCCTAAGCCCATACGTTTACCGAGTAGATATGCAGCAACTAATCCAGCAACACCTGAGTTGATATGAACCACTGTACCACCTGCAAAATCAAGTGCACCGTCATTCATTAACCAACCACCACCCCACACCCAATGTGCAATCGGAGCATAAACAACAATCACCCAAATGGTAATAAAGCTGATCCAAGCGCTGAATTTCATACGATCAGCCACAGAACCACTAATAATGGCAACTGTAATAATCGCAAAAGTCATTTGGAAAATAACAAATAGAATTTCAGGGATACTTCCGCTCAGCGCATCTGTGGTGATGCCAGACAGCATGGCTTTATCTAACCCACCGATAAAAGCATTGCCAGATCCAAAGGCTAGTGAGTACCCCACAACCACCCATACAATACTTACAATTGCTGCAGCAGTGAAACTTTGAGCCATTGTTGCCAGTACGTTTTTCTTACGAACCATACCACCGTAAAACAATGCCAAACCTGGAATCGTCATCAGCAAGACCAATGCTGTAGACACTAAAATCCACGCAGTATCGCCTGTGTTGAGTGTTGGTTTCTCTGCTTCTGGTGCAGGTGCAACTGTTGCAGTTGCCTCAGGGGCAACGCTTGCTGTGGTATCTGTTGTCGCTGTGCTGACATCACTTGCTGATGCAACAGCGCTAGACGCAGGCTCAGTTACGCTTTCTTCTGCCCACGCAACTGATCCGCCAAGAAGTGCGCCAGACAGGCTGAGCGCTAATAGCATTTTTTTCATTCGTATCCCCCAACCTAATTTTGTGAGTTATGTCTTCATCAACATAACCAGCAATCTTCGTGCCAAATTAAACAGCGTCTGGACCTGTTTCACCTGTACGAATACGAATCACTTGCTCTAAATTCGTCACGAAAATTTTTCCGTCACCAATTTTCCCAGTGCTCGCAACACGTGTAATAGATTCAATCACTGAATCTACCATGTCATCACTGATCGCGATTTCAATTTTCACTTTTGGGAGAAAATCCACGACATATTCAGCACCACGGTAAAGTTCTGTATGCCCTTTTTGACGACCAAAACCTTTAACCTCAGTTACGGTAATCCCTTGAACGCCTATATCAGACAAGGCTTCACGCACGTCATCTAATTTAAACGGTTTTACAATTGCAGTTACGAGCTTCATATTGTTTTCCTTCGGCTTATTTCACCAGTAAGGTTTTATGTTCAATTTTCGTGCCAATCTTATTAACGGTTGGGGTGGCTAATTTAATCAACACGTATTGCCTTTATAACCTATTGTATATCCTTAGGTGAAGTTTCAACTTGAAAAAACTCACAATAATGATCAATTTTTTTAAAATTCACTCACGATTTTCTTATCTTTGATGCCTTGATAAACCAATAAAAATTACTCAAGTAAAAATCCATACACGATGTTACACTAGGCAAAGAATATCAACATTTTGGATTCCTCATGATTGAAACATTACTACAAGCAATTTTGGAACAAGTCGATCAACCTAAAAAAGATATCGAACATAACCTACGTGCCTTATTGAACGAAGCTATTAGCAAAATGGACATTGTCTCTAAAGATGAAATCGAGCGTCAAAAAACTGCACTAAATAATGCCAATTTAAGATTGACTGAATTACAAGCGCAAGTAAAAGCACTTGAGGTGCTTATTCAGCATAAAAAATAAACTAAATTTGCACAAAAGTGGTGCAAAAATTATAATAATGATTAAAAATAAAGCAAACTTGGAAAATAACAATGTCTTTAGCCAAAATTTATACACGAGGCTTACTTGGATTGCATGCACCTTTAATTGAAGTAGAGGTCCATGTTAGTGCAGGACTACCTTCTTTAACGATTGTTGGTTTGGCAGAAGCAGCCGTTCGTGAAAGTAAGGATCGTGTCCGCTCTGCAATCATCAATAGTGGTTTTCAATTTCCAACCAAACGCTTGACCATCAATCTGGCACCTGCAGACCTTCCTAAAGATGGCTCTCGCTTAGATCTTCCGATTGCATTAGGAATTCTGATTGCGACAGGTCAACTCCCTGAGAATGTCACAGACGATTTCGAGTTTATTGGTGAGTTAGCACTGGATGGTCATTTAAGACCTGTTACAGGCACATTAACGATTGCAATGGCTTGTCAATTGGCAAAACACCAATTGATGCTTCCTCAAGAAAATGCTGATGAAGCCGCACAATTACCCGAATTCAAGGTATTTGCTGCACATCATTTAAAACAAGTCTGTGATCATTTTTTAAATACACAAAAAATTGAAGTAACCTCCACACAAAAATCTACTTTGGACAAACAATATAAATTTGATTTGGCTGATGTAAAAGGTCAGTTACGCCCTCGAAGAGCTCTAGAAATTGCCGCTGCAGGTGGACACTCGCTTTTATTTAAAGGACCACCAGGAACAGGTAAAACACTTTTAGCTTCACGTTTACCTAGTATTTTGCCTGCATTGAATCCACAAGAAAATCTCGAAGTCGCCAGTATTTATTCCATTGCCAACACTCAACATCACTTTGGGCAGCGACCTTTTCGAGCACCTCATCATACTGCTTCTGCAATTGCCTTGGTGGGAGGTGGATCGAACCCGAAACCCGGAGAAATTACACTTGCGCATTTAGGGGTACTTTTCTTGGATGAATCTCAAGTTTCCCTAAATTAGAATTATCATCAAAATATAAAAAAGCTATTTTAATGAAAAACTTAATTACATATCTACACTTTTAATTGAATAAGATATGATCAAAAATAGCAATATGTAAAGATCAATTCGTTGAGGGTAAGAATGTTAAGTCTTAAATTTGATCATTACTCCTTGGAGCATGTCTTATCTGATGAGATAAAACAGATAATTGATCTTAGTTTAGGTACAACATATAAAAGAAAAACATATTACTTTTCAGACCTATTAGCTATTTTTATAGAAATTAAGTATAAAAAGCCTATTAAGGATTTTAACTTTAAGCCATTGAATAATGAAAATTTAGAAAATCACTATAAATCATTTATCTGTTTTATTTATAAAGAATTAGACACGAGTATTCGGGTTAAATACCTATATTCTTTTTTAGCCTATAAATTTTTCTCTAAACTAGCTGAATTGAAAAAACTTGAGCTTAGTAAAGTCAAAGTTAGCAATGATTCGATAAGTTCAGATGTACAAGATCTAATAAAATCCTATTTAGCATATGATCCTAACGAAAGACTCTTATTCTATTCAGGTTGGCCTATTAGAAGTAGTGACCAGGAAATCATCTATTTAAACTTAGCAAACTGCTACACACTTTATGGCGAAGAATTCACAAGAAAAATTCATAATGCCATGATTAATATAGGGTTGAGAAAAAATAAAGTCACTTTAGAAAGGGATGTAGGTAATTTAACATTATTATTAAATAGGCTAACTCTAGCATTCAAAAATTTAGAAGAATTAATGTATTACATGAATAGCCAAAATGCTTTCGAAACCATGTATAGGATATTAAATATATGTATTTTAGAAATTCAACAGAAAAGACTATCACATCAATCCTTTTTAAAAAGATGGAGTGCTGTTGTATGCTTATATAACGATCTAATTGAAGAAAAAATATTTCCTCCTACCTATTACCCAATACTAGCCCCAGTATTTAAAAAATCGAATCTTAGAGACTATACACACTTAAAAAATGAAGCAGAAGAAGTCTTTACTGACAAACTTATTACAAGAGTACCTATTTCTTATTCCACAAAAGAAGCTAAAGAAAAAATTTTCGAAGAAATTGTTAAAGATATTCAGCATGTTGTCTCTTGTTGTGAACAACATATTAAACAAATTATGGATATATATAAAAATTTTAATGAGTTTGCTGACAAAGGAAGAATTAAAAAACCAGAAGAAACAGTAGTTTTAAGAGGTAGAGGAAGTAAAAATCCTACATCAGTTGGACTAAATAATATAGAAAATGTTTGCGCTACTTATAGGGAATACCCTTTTACCTATCCTAATGTATCTCATTATCAGTCATTTTTAGGATTAATTAGAAAAACAAAATTGATAAGAAATTATATACCTGAAATTGATTTTAAAACAATTTATCCATTTTTAATTTTGTTGATTTATGAACATCCTGCAATAACAGAAGCATGGTTAACAGAATGGAAACTTTATGAAAATGGAGTCAGAACAGGATATGAAGAGATCAACGGGCAATGGTGTATTACATCTTATAAAAGCAGAAAAGGTTATAAAAATGCAAGGCAGACTATTATTTTAAATGAGAAATCAAAATATATAGTGGAATGCTTGATTAAAATAACCAAGATAGGGAGAGAGCACTTAAAACAAAACGATGATAAAAATTATGAATATATGCTTTTAACTTCTAGTAGTGTTTTTACTCCACCCTCACGAAGCAAAAAAATTCCAAATCCTACAACCAAACCCAATGGAGAGTATTATAAAGAAATATTTATCAAAAATTCTTATGACCAAGAAAATAATCTTATAAGAAATGAAATACAAGCAAAGAATATTTTAGACAATCTTTCATTGACCCGTTTTAGAGCATCGAATGCTGTAAAAATCTATATCGAAACTGCATCAATATATGCAATGAGCACTGCCTTGGGTCATGAATATTGCCAGCCTAGGCTAATAAAAAAATATCTTCCCCAACCCTTATGGAACTATTTTAGTAATAGGTGGATAAGAATTTTTCAAAATGCAATTGTATATGAAGCCATGAAAACAAGTGAGCATTTATATAAAGCGGTAGATTTTACACCAGAAGAATTAGATTTATTCCTGAAAAATCATAGCTTAGAAAGTATTCCACAATTTTTAGAAAAAGGAAAAATTCGACCATATAGTAAAAATAATATTGATAAAGAAAATACTATTGGTGTTTTTCCCCTCTCTGTTGGCTTACTCCAATGGTTAATAGCAATCATTAATTTCTTTGATAAAAAAGAAAATATAGTTGAGTTAAATACAATAATAAGTAAATGGCATCAAAGTGCACACTTCATAATTTCACAGTTAGAATTTGCTTTAAAAAACAGGAATCAAGCCTTATATATAGATGATGATGTTTTAGCCATTTATCAAGAGGCTAAGAAAAGCCCTCTGCCAGAAAGAACAGTATTTAAGGCAATAGAAGGAGTTAAGTAATGGATGCTAAAACACTTAATTTAATAGACAAAATTGAAAAAAATAAAAAAGATTTAACAAACTTAAACAATGAAGAAATTAATGTTTTAAAAAAAATCATATTGGATAAAGAGCAATATAATCACAAAGTCGAAAAAGCTATTGAAAAAGCATTATCTCCACTGATAAATGCTTATAAATTTAGCCATGAAAAGCCTTATTGGTTTTCAGAAGAGACAACCTATACTGATAATATTTGGATATTAAACCTAACAAAACAACCACAAGTAATTAATTTTGAGAAAATTATAATAAATGATGAATCAAAATTAATTGACCATAAAAATTTATTAAATTTTTTCAAAGACTGGATTATATATTGTGGTAACCCAAAATACTACAATGGCAATAATCCAAGCAAGGTAACAATCAATAGAGCCATAAGACAAGTATATATATTAATTGATAGCATAATATTAAATTCAGAAAAAATTAAGTTAAAACAAAGACAATTAAATGCATTAGATAAACCTTTTTTCATAGACATTTTAGTAAAATTAGGAAAATATGGATGTGAAGAAGGCATATATGAATACTCTAAAAGAGTACAAAACTTTCTTCTAGATAAAATTGAGCATATAGATCTAGTAGAATATAGGGATTTTTTAGAAAAGTATCCTTATTCAGAGCCAGAAAATCAAAATATACATTTAAATCTAGATGAAGATCAAATTAACAAGTGTCGATTTTGGTTATATAAAAATAATGCTTATAAAAAGCATCCTCATAGAAAGGGAATAAGTTTAAGAACAAATTACTTTGATTTTTTATATAAGAACTGTATTTCTATATATGAAATTAAATTTCCAATTATTGAAGAATTTAACCTTGTCGAAGATTGTTGTGATAGCAAGGAATATAAAGCAGTACCAGTAAGAAATGAGGAGTCTGAATCTTTAAGTTTTAAAGCTATGTCTTTTTACCTTAGCAAGATTGCACTAGCCTCACAAATAATAAATAAAAAAAATTATTTAACTAGCTGCAATATAGTATCAAATATAGGAGAAATTAATTTAAAGGATATTAACAATCAAGTTGAACTTACCCCTTTAGGAAGATTCGTAACATTGCCTTCTGATATAGTTTTTGTATCTATAAAGCATGCCTTTGAATTCCTTATTGAGTATATGGATGAAATCCTAACATCAATAGAAAGAGTTTTTATATATATTAAAAATCAAAAATTAATTCAAAGAAATGAAATTAAAAATATTAATATTGATTTATTTTTAACTACTAAATTACGAAATATTGGTGTACAGCAATGGAATATTAAGCCCGAGGCAGAAAATAGAATTAATAAAATCAGGAATAATGAAGGTCTTTTTAACTTATTTGATGTTCTAATTTCGAGCTTACAAGTTCTAATAGGAGCAACAATGGCTCGAAGACAAGCAGAAATCATTGAAATGAAAAATGAATATTGTTTACTACCTAAAAATTTAGATCCACTGGAGAATAATGACATTGATTTTGATATCTTATTTGAAAATAGAAAAAGTGGATTCTCTTTCGAAGATAGGTATAGAGAAATATTATCCAAACCAATTTTAAGATCAATAGCGGGTTTTATATACAAACTTCAAAAATTTAATAATTTTTTAATTAAAAATAATTTTTGTAGCAATGACACTTCCCTCTTAATAGGTATAAGTCCAAAAGATTTAAAAATTTCTAATTTAAATATAGCCAAATATAATAAAAATTTAGATCTTTTCTGTGATTATTTCTCTTCAAAAGTGATTGAGTATAAAAAGAACGACTTTAGAAGATTTTATATTAGACAACATCAATTAAGGCGATTTTTTGCAATGTTGTTTTTTTGGTCTAAAAGTTATGAAGGTTTAGATGCATTAAGGGACTTCTTAGGTCATACCGATACTGAACATTTATATCACTATATTACTGAAAATATTAATGGAGAAACTTTAGCTGGAATAAAAGCAAGATCAATTATAGAAGAATTTCAAAATATTGACAGGGAAAAGCATATAGAAAATATTGAAAAACTATTCCCTTTACTTTTAGAACATTATCAAGTAAGTGAGTTTTCTTTTCTATCAGAAGTAGAAACATTTGAACAATACAAACATATGGAATGTGTTTATTATTTAAAAGATGTAATTGATGCCGAGAATAAAATATCACAACTCATTGAAACTAATATAATTGACTTAAAGCCTGAGTTTTTTACAAAACTAACAGAGGATGGTAGAAAGATTAGAGATTTCAAACTAATTTTAACCATTACTGGTGAATAACATGTTTAATTCTGAAATTTTAAAAAAATCTTTTGAAAATGAAATTTCGCTATTAAAAGATATTATCGAAAATCCAAATAAATATAATAATGGACATTATAGAAATATCCTTAGGTCAAAAATCAATTTTGCAAAATTTGAAGATCAAAATTTAAATATAGTTTCTCTATCTGTTAACACCCATGTAAATAAAGCTAACAAACTAATTAATGGAGGTTATTTAGAGTTAAATAATTATAGACTTAATGCGAAGAGATCAATTGAAAATATCAAAAAAAATAATAATTCTAGAAAAAATGAGCAAACAGTTATTTATAATCTGCAAGTTAAAAACTTACAACTTTCCGAATTAGTAATAATACTAATGTCTAAACTTCATGATTATGCTTACAAAAGTGGAAATTCTGAACTAATTGAAGATTTTAAAATCAAAAATAAAGAAATTGAAATCTTACTTGGTTACACCCAAGGAGATCCGCATGAATAACTCAATACAACTGATTGATAATTTTATACTTTTTAATTATTACTCTATAATTGATGAGGAGCTTAAGTTCTTTAAAAAAGGCTCTATTCCTATGATTTACTATCCTAATGGGATACCTTGTTTTGAGGCTAATTGCTACATGCTCGAACAAGTTAAATTAAGTAAATCGCAAAAGCATCGTGGAGGATCATTAAGAACATATGCTAACAATATATATCATTTAGTTAAATTCTGCTTCTATAATAAAAAGACTATACCTTCTTTCTCTAGCCTTAATGATAATCTATTTAAAGAATTTATTAATTCTTTAATTATTGAAGTTGATCCTAAAACCAATCAAAGAAAGCGGGAAAATAATCAAGTTATAAAGATTGGGAGAGAATGTATAAAATTCCTTTTTTTTATACAAAAAATATATAAACTCCAATACTTTATAGGTACAGATAGCTTTAATGCTATATATGTTTTTGAAAAAAAATCAAATTATGCTAATTTAAGAACTAAACATAAGAACAAGACTTATGACCACCTATCTTTTCCTTATAAAAGTCCCCTAAAGAGAAGATTTCCTATCTCCGATTCAAAAATAGAAACATTAAAAGAATTTATTGGAAATCATAATGATAAAGCATTAAGAATTCGTAACTTATGTTTAATTGAAACCTTAGAACAAACTGGAGCACGCAGATCAGAAGTACTACTATTAAAAGTCAGTGACGTAAAAAATGCTTTAAAAAGCACGGATATCTCACCAGGTCTTAAAATCTTTAATTTGAAGAAGCTATTTGATAATACTTATCGTTATATTCCTGTTCCTAGAATTTTTCTATTAAATTTAAATTCATATATAAGAAAATATAGAACATCTATAATAAAAAAATTAAATATAGAAGATCATGATTATGTTTTCATTAATCATAAAAATGGCAAGCCATTATCACCTGATACATTAACAACTTATATTAATTCCTGGAAAAAAAATTCAGGAGTTACTGGAGATGCTATGGCTCATATGTTTAGACATAGATTTATTACTGAGCAGCTAAAATGCATACTAAATGATTATTCTAATAAAAATCCAGAAGTCCTTAATGAACTACTAACTAATACTGAACTTCTTACTCTAGAACTATTAGAATGGACTGGACATTCATCTATTGAATCAGTTAAACCTTATGTTCATTTAGCCCTTTCAGACTTTATTCGTAAGCATAATATTTCTGACTTATTTACCAAAAAAGCTTCTATAAAGTTAATTATTGAAAAACTAAAAGCTTTAAGTAAAGAGTCTTCACAACCAGATATTTCGAATGAATTAAATTTAATTATTGATTTAATTAAAATTTATGAAAATTTAAATGATTAAGCTAATTAATTTTATAGTATATTTACTCGATATTTAGTACCTCTAAGAGTTAAAAGTGATCAACTTAGCAGAAAGAAAAAAGCAGATTCAAGATCTTGTTAATAAATTTGATGCCAATAAAAATTATTATTTATCAAGTAAATATAATGAAAGTCAGCTTAGAACAGATTTTTTAGATGAATTCTTTACTATCTTGGGTTGGGACATAACTAATAGAAAAGTAGCTTCTACCCATGAACGAGAAGTTTTAGTTGAGGAAGGTCTCAAAAGTAATAGCAATGAGAATACAAAGAAACCAGACTACACTTTTAGACTATTTTCAGAACGTAAATTTTTTGTTGAAGCCAAAAAACCAAGTGTTGACATTAGCATACTAGAGGAACCTAGTAAGCAGATTCGACGATATGGTTTTACTGCTAAATTAAAGATCTCCGTATTATCGAATTTCGAATATACAGCAATTTATGACTGCTCTACTCCTGTTAGTCCTAATGACCAAGTCCAACACTCAAGAATTAGACTTTACCATTATACAGAACTAGTCGATTGCTTAGAGGAATTAGAAGCTCGTATTGGTAGAGAGAGCGTATATAATGGATCTTTTGATGAAGTATGGTCATCAATTGAAGATCAACTCTCAAAATCTAGTATTGATGATCTATTTTTAAAACAAATTAATGACTGGCGATTATTACTAGCTACAGAGTTTATTAAAATTAAACCCGAGCTTGATGAGCTTACACTTAATGATCTAGTTCAATCATAGGCTTTGTTGCACAAAGATTTCATAACTATATGATTTTAAAAGTTTTGATTATTTTTTGATCTAAAATTAAATTTATTTAAATCAGATGCTTACATATTTATGCAACAAAGCCCTTATAGGTGTTGTTCAAATTTACGGAGCCATCTCTATACAATATAAAAGGAGTTGCTAACTTATAAATAAATCATTATAAAATTTGACCAAGAGAACCCTTAGCTAAATAACTACCCAAATTCTAAATATAGATAGCTATAGAAATTTAATTGCATACTTTATTAATATTAGTTTCCTCTAAAACTTTTACTAGAAAATCCATAGCCAACTCAATTTCCAAAGCAACCGAGGCATAAGATTTATCAAGAACAGTCTTCGGAAGTGCCCAATCCCACTTTTCGCTTTCAAGGTTTTTAACCTCTTTCAATAATTGAGCAGGCGTTATAATCCCGTTAGAAAGTAATTTCTTGACAGTAGCATGTAGCATAGATTTTTTTGAATTTGAAATGCAGATATGTACACCTTCATTTGAAGCATCTAGCCCTAATGATCCTAGCATCAATACTAGCGTATTATTCACCCTATCCCCTTGCCATGTAAACAGAAGAGTACTTCCACCCATTTCCCTTATAAAGGTATTCTCTAAATTAGATACTCGAAAATATTCCCTAGCTTCTGCCAGCATTTTTTGTGCTGTGGCATCCAAAAATGGAATCTCTTGACTATGTAAGAGTATTTCTTTCATCCTTTGTCGAATTCTACTATGTACCATAGCTGTACCAGTGTTTTCAAAATAAGGAATAGCTCCCCCTTTGTCCGGCATCACCATTATTATTTTGGCTTCTGAATTAATTTCTAGTACACGCCACCTACGTCCTGCAAAAATTAACCCCATATTAGGAGTCAACGGATTTTTAAGTGAAATCGAACCAAGGGACTTTCCGTTGGACTCTATTCGATATTCTTCATTGGAAATAAAAGCACTGTAAAACTCATAGTGATTTACTAACTTTTCTCCTAATTCACCATGCAACAATAGTCCAGAGCTTTCTTGAGTGATCAGCTTTTTTTGACCTAAATATCGAAGCAATATTATAAAATCATGCTTTTCTATATTTGAGAAGGGTCCAGTTTCAACCAAAATACTCCATAAATCATTAGCACTCGCACCACCCTTTTCAGCGATGACTGACAGTATTTGCTGAACTAGTGTTGAAGCGTGAAGCCCTTTAGCTTGAGGAGGCTCAAACCAATTTTCTATCAAAAGAACAATCATCGCTATAGTTTGTAATAACCCTTCATGAATACAATCAGAAAAACCAGACTTATCTGTAATTTCAGGCTCAATACAATAATTTCTTAATATAGCAGCTTCACCTTTTCTTCTACCCGAGCGACCTAGCCGCTGACGAAGACTCGCAACTGAAGGTGGAGAGCCAATTTGAGCAATGCTTTGGACTGCACCAATATCAATACCCAACTCAAGAGTGGTAGTGCAAATCGCTGTTGCTGGACGTGACTTGTCTTTTAAAGCTTTTTCGGTTTCCTCTCTTATTTCCTTTGATAAATTGCCGTGATGAGGCCAAAAAACATTCGGAGTTTTATCTAATTCACACAAATGACGAAGATAATCAGAGTATTTTTCTACTTCTTGACGTGAGTTTGGGAAAATCAAATTACTTGTATTTCTTAATGAGGCATAAAGATGTTTAGCGATAGCTTGTGTAGAACCTATTTGAAATGATGCATCTATTGAGGATTTAGAATCATCTTTTTCATTTACAGACACGGTATTGATATAACCTTTGACAAGAACTTTGAGTGTCTGACCCTGATTTCTTGATACAATAATTTTGACTCTTTCAGGGTTCTTATTCCTAAGAAATTCAGCCGCCAAACTCATGTCACCGAGAGTTGCTGACAACCCTACTCGTGACACAACTTTCTGTGAAGCTAATTCAGCTCTGTGCATTAATGCTTGAAGTTGCTTTCCCCTTTCCACACCTATGAAGGCATGCAATTCATCTACTACTATATATTTTAGATTAGTAAAAAGACCTGCAACAGAAGTTCCACGATTAACAAATAAGGCCTCTAGAGATTCAGGAGTGATCAATAATATTCCATGGGGTTTTTTCAAAAATTTTTGCTTCTTGGATTGCGCGATGTCTCCATGCCAGCCAATAACTGGTATATCCAATGTTTCACAAAGGTCTGAAAGGCGATCCCATTGATCATTAATAAGAGCTTTCAATGGACTGATATACAGTACCACTCCTTTATTATTATCTTCATTCAACAAGTGCGTTAAAATTGGAAAGAAAGCAGCCTCTGTTTTACCAGAGGCTGTAGCAGCAGCAATAATCACATCCTGATTAGCACTAATCAATGCTGGAATTGCTTGGTTTTGAGCATCTCTTAGACTTGACCAACCTTCTGACCAAATCCATTGTTGGATACGTCTATCAAGTAATTCAAATCCAGATTGTTCATAGTTGGAAGCTGGCAAATTCATCATCACCCTCTACAGCATGTTCAAAAACTCCGCCATGGTCTACCTCAATTTGTAACTCACCTATAAGCTCTTTCCAATCAATTCCGGGGTTTTGCTCAAGAACAGACAACAAGTTAATAAAGGCAGTAATGGTTGTCCGAGGAGTGCGGAAATAAGCATCTCCTAGACGAGTGGCACAATGAGCCATAAATGCAGGAATAGCTTCGTCTGGTAAACCATATTTTTGTTGATCACCCAATGCATATACATGACGAATCTTTTGCATCAGCACATATAAATCTTCAGGAGTAAGACTGGATAACCTTAAAACTGGTCCAGAATAATCAACTAAGCCTGAACGTACAAAGGAGTTTTCTGCAAGACGAGATTGCAAAGCAGCATAACTGTAAAGCCCACGACGTGTATCTAATAGGAATTCTGGGGTTCCACCTAAAATAAAGCCTAACCCCTCTACAGTACCTTGTAATGAATCATTGAGGATTCGTAAGATCTGCTCATAATTCGCATTACGTGCCTGTGTATTTGAAAGCTTGTACAAATTAACCAACTCATCAAGACAAACTAGTAAACCACTGTATCCAGCTAAGCGAACAAAACGGGAAAGTAATTTAATTTGATCATATATTGATGCATCATCAACAATTGTTCGTACGCCTAATGCTGCTCTAGCATCAGTTTTAGTGGAAAACTCTCCACGCAACCAACGTATTGCATCAGCTTTGAGTTGTTCATTTCCCTCGTCAAAACCTTTGCAATATGCTGCAATTACTTCTGCAAAATCATAACCATTAACCATTTCTGTTAATTCAACAAGATGTGCATGAATAACTTCTTCATTAGTCCTTCCGGAAGACTTAGCTTCTGATTTAGCCTGAGCAATAAACTTCTCAACAATCCCTTGCAATGCTCCACCATCAGGTTTTGTTCGTGTGGACATATTCTTAGTTAGTTCAGCATATAAAGAGCGTGCTTGACCTCCTGAAGCATAAAGCCTTCTGTCTGGATTTAAATCTGCATGCATAGTGACTAACTTTTTTTCCATGCCTATTGCTCGAATAAGATTTAGAAAAAAGGTTTTACCCGCACCATATTCACCAATAACAACCTTAAATGTCGCTCCACCCTCAGCAATACGATCAATGTTTTGAATAAGAGCTTCAATTTCCTTCACACGACCAACTTGAATAAGATGTTGCCCTATCCGAGGTACAACTCCTGCACGTAGTGATTGGATAACAGCATCTCTATCTTTTGCTTTTATCGTACTCATATTTCTATTTTCTCTAATAAACTCTGGTTAACTTCTAAAGGATCATCCCCCTCAATAATCTGTTCACCCAGATTATCAAGCGCTGACTCATTAATATTTTCAAGGGCTCCATCTAACATCAAATCAAAATCAGCTGCTAAATTTAATAATTCATCTCGACTCCACTGAGGACGGGTGATCAATCGATGTAGGAATGCTGAATGATCAATATCTAATCCTAATAAACTATGATTATTCTGTTGTTCATCAACTTCTGACTCAATTGCTATCTCTGTCTCTGCTTGTATTGCTTCATCTACAAAAACATTTGCCAACAAATTAGAAACAAGTGCAGTTTCTTTTTGTAGACTAGCAATACGTTCAACATCCAATTTGAATTTGGTTGCATTATCAGATGTAGTAAAAACATTTCTCGTTGGCTGAAGTTGTATGTTCGTAGATGAAACATGCAAATCTTTATAAACTTGTTGTTTCTCTAATTGTAGAACCACATAGATTCGCTCCAAAAGTTTCACTTCAGCAGGTTCAACCACCCCATCCACTTGAGCCAATTGAACCAGAATTTGAGCTATAGATCTTCTATTTTCACCTGATAATAATTCTAATTTTTTCTTTAAACTCATCAAAGAACTAGGTTGTTTAATCTTAAGTTGTAAAAATGCTTTTAAACGCTCGTGTTGCTCAGGACTTAAATGCACCCAAGATTCTATTTTACGCTTTAGTAATTCAAGCTCTATTTCAGAGATCTTTCCATCGGCTAAAGCCACAGCACTTGCCAAGTCCAAAGTTACATTCGCCACATGATAAGCTGGTTCTGTCCTAAAATTAACATTGGTATTTCTTATTTTAAACAATACTATCAACTCATCGGGCTTTAGTACTTTTGACCCAATAAATATATCGGGCTCAATCCCTAATCCTATATTTTCTAGGTTACGTACCAGTTCAACAAATTGATTACGAGATAACAGCACATTACAGCCCAACTTCATCAAAAAGGTTTTCAACTCAATAGCTAATGGATTCTGCGAGGTTTTTTCCTTAAACTCTTCAATCACAGCTATTAACTTTTCAGGCCAAAGATTTATTGGTAAAAACAAAATAACATCAGATGTACTCACAGAATCTGGATTTCGCCCAAGATAACGACTATAAGGTTCTAACTGTTCTGTAGTCTGATCAACTAATGCCTGTAACTTTTTAATATGCTTTGATACTGCAGATACATCAGGAAGATCATCGATATTTTTTGATAAGTTTCTTGAAATAGCAGATGATGCGGGGAAATAGGTAAGCTTAAGCTTAGTGCGATTGGGAGAAAGTACAAAACCATTACCATAAGTAGCCTGATAGTTTTGTTTGAATAAAGCTGCAAAATAATCAGCACAACGTGTTACTGGTGTTCGTTTACTAATATTACGGTCTATTAA
Source organism: Acinetobacter sp. Tol 5 (assembly GCF_019702905.1). Classification (NCBI taxonomy): domain Bacteria; kingdom Pseudomonadati; phylum Pseudomonadota; class Gammaproteobacteria; order Moraxellales; family Moraxellaceae; genus Acinetobacter; species Acinetobacter sp. Tol 5. The sequence continues at coordinate 4,355,086 of NZ_AP024708.1, forward strand.
AACCCAAGCAAGTGCCCAATCTACCGGTAATGGATATTTATCAACTACCAGTTGTCCTAATGCTATACGATAACTTAATGGAAGTTCATATGGAGTATTCAATATTTCAGAAGGTTGTTTCAAATAGCTTTGTGCAACAACCGTATCAAAAGACACATAATCTATAAATCTTAAAGCATAACCTTTAAATGAACCATTACTTCCATAGATGGATAATAACCTGGTTACTTCCTTAATAATATCGGGTATTTCTTGTTTAGCTTGTAAATCTGTTTGTGCATCTACTAGAGCACGTCGTTCTAACCCATAAAAAAATAGAAAAACATAACCAATATCAGCTATTGGATTAGATCGTCCACCTGCCAACCAATCCAAATATGCACGCCTTGCTTTAGGAGAGATATGAGTATAACTAGGCCAATATCCTATTAAACGTTCGGCTATATCTACTTTACGACTTGAAATTGATAATGATACATCAATAAAAGAAGGTTCAGTGTTGAAAGAAATGTATTGCCTTTTAGTTCCTAGATAAAACATTCCACCATGTATAGTGAATCCATTTATTTCGACATTCTTGTCTGAAGAAACCCATACTGGATCTATTTGCTGATATATCTCTGGTGCAGATGGTATGATTTTTTCATTTATATGATTTTCAGATTCTAATTGGAATGTCACAAAATTTTCTTCATCTCCAATCTGATTTAATTCTGGCTGGCTTACGCTAGCATTTGACTCTAAATTCTTTGAAGATTGCTCAGGCTCATGGGAAGAAAGAATCGAATGAGATACTTTGGGAATAAGTGAGATGATTGTTTCATTGAAATCATTTTTAGGTTCTAATTGGAATGTCACAAAATTTTCTTCATCTCCAATCTGACTTGAGTCTGGCTGGCTTACGCTAGTATTTGACTCTAAATTCTTTGAAGATTGCTCAGGCTCATGGGAAGAAAGAGACGAATAAGATACTTTGGGAATAAGTGAGAGGATTTTTTCATTAAAATCATTCTTAGGTTCTAGTTGATATATAGCAAAATTTTCTGCATCTCCAATCTGACTTGAGTCTGACTGTGAGATATTTTGTTCTGATTCGAAGTTCTTTTGATATGATTCAACCTCCAAAGAAGCTTTGTGTTCCTTAAGTAAATCTTGAACTGGGGTATTAGTCTGTATTAATTGCAATCTTTGCGTTGCTTCAAATGCTCTCTGCTGTGTTAAACATAATAAAGCTAACTTCAATGTAGAGATTAAACTTTGTTTTTCTTCAAATAATTTCTGCTGTTTTAACAATAACAAATCTATTTTCAATGTAGAGATTAATCTTTGTCTTTCTTCAAATACTTTCCGTTGTTTTAATAATAAAACCGTCTTCAGTGCAGAGATTAATCTTTGTTTTTCTTCAAATAATTTCTGCTGTTTTAACAATAACAAATCTATTTTCAATGTAGAGATTAATCTTTGTCTTTCTTCAAATAATTTCTGCTGTTTTAACAATAACAAATCTATTTTCAATGTAGAGATTAATCTTTGTCTTTCTTCAAATACTTTCCGTTGTTTTAATAATAAAACCGTCTTCAGTGCAGAGATTAATCTTTGTCTTTCTTCAAATGTTTCTCTTTTTTTTAACACTTCCTCTTGTTTAGAGCCCCCTTGGACAGAAGACTCCAACTGTTTTTGTTGAGTAATAAAGATATGTTCATAATCAACAACTTCAGATGTAGAAGACACAATTTTCCATTCGGATTGATTAGCTGTCTGAGCTAGAAGTACTGATGTAGACTCTGTTTCAATAGGAATATTGAACCGTACCGGGTTTGTCGGAGAGTTTTTTATTTAAGTTAGGCCACCTGACCTAACGGGTTAATCTTATCATAGTACATTGCTTCAAAATCAAAAGGTGATACATAACCTAGTGCACTATGTACACGCTCTTTATTGAACCAATCTACCCAATTTAGTGTCGCAAGTTGTACATCTGCTAAACCTTGCCAATCTGCTTTTAGATATTCAATCACCTCTGTTTTGTATAAGCCATTCACCGTTTCAGCCAAAGCATTATCGTATGAATCACCAGTCGTACCGACTGATGCTCGTAAATTTGCTGCTTCTAAACGATTGGTATAGCGAATGGAAAGATATTGCACACCTCTGTCGGAATGATGAATCACATTCTTTGGCATGCCTCGATCATGCAATGCTTGCTCTAATGCATCGAGCACCATATCTGTATTCATTCGTGTAGATACTTTCCATCCAACAATTGCTCGTGAGAACACATCAATAATAAATGCAGTATAAACCCAGCCTGAATTTGTTTGAATATACGTAAAGTCACTCACCCACAGTTGGTCAGGATGATCAGCAGTAAAATTACGTTTCACTAAATCATCTGCTCGTTTTTGGTCATCTCGGCTACGGGTGGTTTGTTTGTTCTTACCACGCCAAACACCTTGTATACCTAGCTTTTGCATCAATCGAGCAACTGTACAACGTGCAATAACATAACCCTCACGTTTCAATTTTTGCCAAACTTTACGTACACCATATCGACCTGAACTTTCTTTCCAAATACGTTTGATTTGCTCTGCATGATGCAAATCATGCAGAGCACGTTTCGCTCGATGTTCTGGGTTATCAACGAGATCTAAAGCCCGATAATAGGTCGAAGCTGCAATCGGTAAAATTCTACAAATCGCCTCGACTCCGTACAGCTCTTTATTATTATGGATAAAATCCACCATTATTTGTGTGGGCGGTCGAGCTCCGCCTGGGCGAAAAAAGCGGCTGCTTTGCGTAGAATCTCATTGGCGCGTTGCAGTTCTTTATTTTCGCGTTCGAGTTGTTTGATACGTTCTTGGTCTGAAAGCTGCTGTACTTTGATTGGATTCTGTTGATTCAAATACTTCTGATGCCAGGAACGTAGTGTTTCAGGAGTACAGCCAATCTTAGGTGCAATTGCTGTGATTGCAGCCCAATTCGATGGATAATCTTTTTCAGATTCAATCAATAATTGAATCGCTCTTTCTCTGATTTCAGGGGTATATTTTGGTTTTGTCATTGGGACATTCTCTCAAGAAAGTTGGTCTCCGACAAACCCGGTACGGTTCATCATGGATGCAAAGTTGCCTCTACCTGTAGTTTCAAAACTTTTAGCTGGTCATTCACGAATCCTAATGACTGTCTATTATACAAAACTAACCCCCGCTGTCATGAAAGAAAAGATGATTGAAGCTGAAAGTTTACTTGATGCCAAGTCACAAGAAAGTATTCAGACTTTTCTTAAAGATGCAGAATTGCGTCAAATCCAATCAAAAATGGCCTATAACGATCAACAAGCCATTGAAGACATAATAGTTAACCGCAACCCATTAGGATGGGAAAATCGTCATCATGGATTATGTTTGGCTGGAGGAAATACTGTTCGTTCAGATGAAAGTTATGCGCTAGCAGGTTGTTGGAATGGCGGAGAACTAGTTGTTACAAGAGGAAGTGCAAATAGTATCTATAGCCCTGTACCTCATGGCTTAGAAAACTGTGTACGTTGTCGTTGGTTTATCACGGATGCTCGATACTTGCCTGCTCTTAATGCTCACCTTAACTTTATGAGCTACAAAGCACATGAATCTGCCCAATTAGCTGTAAAATTAGAAACTGAAATAGAAAAACTAGAGGAATTTAAATATGAAGCAGAGATAAATAATAAACCATTCATCAAACATAATGAATTACAGTCACTTCAACGTAGATATGAAAAACAATTAGTTGAAGCCGATGAATATGTAAAAGATTGGATAGCAACTTTCAATATAATTCGTCGGTTAATTGAAATTGAGCAGAATCGCTGTGAAACTGATTTTAAAAATAAGCTCATTGCTGTTGGTTCTGAAAATGATATTAAAATTGGTTTTATGGATACAACTTCAGACTTATTACATCTCTCCTTATTATGTGAGGATGCGGAAATATATCCTGACTTACTTGATGAAGTGAAAAAAACCTCCGTTATTCAACAAAGAACTCAACATCTTTGTCAAATTATGATGCGTAAAGGATATTCTCCATATCTCTTAATGTTAGATCAAGATCATCAACTTATTGCAGCAAATGCAATGATGCGCCAAATGGCTCTTCAAGCAAATCCGAGCGATAAACTAGAGGGATTCAAAAAAGTAACAAGTTACCTAGAACTAGGTCAATTTATGCAAAATAGTAAGTTACTTGATGTCGGTCTAAAAGCATTAGAACATCAAATAGATATGCCAAGCAAAGGTATCCCCATTAAGTCTTTAACTAGCAATACGAAATAAGGTGAATTCTAAAATGCAAATTGACATTAATACGATTTTAGAAGACTTGAAAAGAGATAAAAGCGAACGTACGCAAATATCTTTAGATAAGCTTAATGCTCTTTTAGAAAAGAGGTTTAATACAGAAAATAAGGATTTCTCAATAGCAACGATAGGTCGTGCTTCTAAAGCAGAGGGTGGTGTTGGCGAAGTAAGTATACGGAATAAATCAGGCGAACATTTTCGCCTTCTTATCGATGCTTGGGCAACTAAAGCTAAAACCACAATGAAAAAGCCACCTTTAGCCCATTCAAGAAAAAATGAAACGCCTTCAGATATGGAACTTTTAAAAAGGTTAGATGATCCTGCATTACGTGCAGTATTTGGTCAAATAATTGCTGAAAGAAATAAATATAAAACTGAAAATAGCATACTCAAACAAAATAAAGAAGTCACTATTGATATGCGACCAAACTCTATAGCTAGCGCCCCAAATGCACAAACAGCAATAGAATTATTACCTGCCTTAGATGGCATATTGGTTAACAGTGAAATCGAAGCATTAAAGGATGCTATCAATGAGAGTAAGATAGCTAGTAAAGGCTGGACTGTTACAAGTCATGGTGCGGTGAAAGATGAAAATGGACGCTTAATATTTAAGACTGGTTTTTTATTAGCCGTTAAGAAAGTATTGTCTCAATTGTAAATATAAAGTTTTTGAAAATAATTCTATTTGTAGTTATTCAAAAATGAGTTTTTTCTAAATAGTGCTATTGATCTATTTTTCTACATATCTGAATATTGAATGAGTTAACTCATAATTAGGATTATTCAATGTTACAAATATGTTCAGGGAAGTTGTTTAAGAATGGGATAGGTCTAAGGAATAATTTAAGAGGTGTAATTTACACCAATTTAAGGTTTAGTCGTGATCAAAAAATAGAAACTCCAGCAGGTTCACTTTTATCAATTTCAAACTTTCCTGAAACTAATGCTGCTATTTATGAAATTGAAGAGTTAATGGAAGACTTCGGAGATGGACCTGGGGTATTAGTTTCACATGGTATATCTTTTTTTATACTAGATTTTTCATCTATTCTATCTTTTACTTTAAATTGTACAGCTTCCCCTAGTTACCACCTCACTGACAGATTACTTGGCGATCAACTTGGTGTTACTACTCATTCAACGCCAAGGGAAGTAGTAAAACAAGTATTTGATAAAAATATTTACTGCCAACCTGAAGATGAAAACTTCTTAGTTAAATTCACTAAACAGTTAATAGGATTGGATAGAAAAACCTATTTAGGTGTCATGAGTTCAATCAGAACCTACGTAACTGGCATGCAACGTATTGCAGATGATTTTGAATTAGCCTATACGCTACTTGTTGCATCTATTGAATCACTGGCACAAAATTTTGATGGACATCAATCCACATGGTCAGATTATGATTCCAAGAAAAAGAAGCCCCTAGATAGAGCTTTGAATGGTGTTGACGAAATTATAGCAGATAGAGTTAGAAATGCGATCCTGTTAAATGAACACACGGCTCTAAGCAAACGATTTATAGAATTTTCAATTAAGCATATTAATTCAGCATACTATAGAGAAGAAACCGAAAATATAATTAATCCCATATCTCGTTTTGATCTCCCAACTGCCCTAAAAAATGCGTATCAAGCTAGATCAAAATACATACACAACTTACACAAACTTCCAAAACCATTAGATAGGCCAACTAGGTATACAGAAACCTGTAGAATAGAAAATAAAACATGGCTCACTTTACAAGGCTTATCGAGACTAGCAAGACATGTTTTGATTGAGTTTGTTATGCGACAAACCACAATTGAGAAAGAACAGTATGACTATCATCTTGAAAGATCCAACATCATGCAAGTTGAATTAGCACCTGAATATTGGATTTGGCAACTTGATTTTAGTCGTGGCTCTGGTAGCCAAAAACTAAAAGGCTTTCTTTCTCAACTAGCTAGCTGTATGGAGCATGTGCCAAATTCATCGGTAACAGAATTAACTGAAGTACTAGATGAAGTCGAGAGAAAAATAGATTCCTTTCAAAAAGAGGATAAACGTGCATACATAGCTCTTTATATCGCTTATTATCACTTTTTTTCAGATCCTAACAAAAGAGAAAAACACCTAGAATTTATAAAATGTTATGAAAAAGAAATATTAATATCTTGCACAGAAGGTTTAATAATAATTCATTTATTAAATCTTACTCCTAGCTGGGATCTACAGTCCCATTATGATTGTATAACTCGATACTTTAAAGAAAGAGATCATAAAGGTAAAATTCGTTTTCCAAAGATATTTGAAGTGGGCATGATACTTCAATTAGCAGAGCGCTATCGTCTAAATGATGATGAGGCTAAGGTAATTGAATTGATTGGAATGGCTGTTGAAAGCTATCCTGAGCATGCTGCACTTCGACAATTTGAGAAAGATTATAAGTTAGAGTCACGTACAATTGCTTGGGGAAAAATCCTCTCTCCTCCAAAAGACCCTGAAACCAATAAAACTGAATAAAAGAAAAAACTGGCTAGTTAATTTTATTAGTCAGTTTTTGTATATTTATCTTATATATATAAAATTATAATTAAATATAAATAATTTAAAAAACATGATCTTATATGGGTTTTATTGTTTTTTATATATTATTAACTAGATATATACTTAAGGACGGTGATTCCTACTGCTAGATCATGCCCAAGCACAAGTATGTTCTTAGCACTGTTCAGGTCCATCAGCGGGGATAGAACAATACTCCATAACCCATTCAATAAAGGCTTATCTCTTTTAAAATATCGCCTTCACTACGGCATATATGATTATGCAGTAGCCGAATGAATCCACTTGCGATTATGCTGCGAGCACATCACGCTTTTCTGACTAGATAAACCCTTAGGTGAATAATAATGATTGATAAAAATATCCCGCTCACCGATTTACACCGCCACCTCGATGGCAATATCCGTCCGCAAACCATTTTAGAACTGGGGCAGCAATTCCAGATTCAACTGCCTGCCAACACCCTGCCCAAACTACTACCGCATGTTCAGGTCATGGATAATCAGCCAGACCTGCTGAGCTTCCTAAACAAACTGGACTGGGGCGTGAAAGTCTTGGGTGATTTGGAAGCCTGCCGTCGTGTCGCATGGGAAAATATGCAAGATGCAGCACAACAAGGTTTGGACTATGTCGAACTGCGCTTTTCACCCTTTTATATGGCGATGAGCCATCAACTTCCACTGGCTGGGGTAGTCGAAGCCGTGATTGATGGCGTTCAGCAAGGCAGCCGTTACTTGGATCTTCCTGCTAAGCTCATCGGTATTATGAGTCGTACCTTTGGGCAGGCTCGCTGTCAGCAAGAACTGGATGCCTTACTGACTCATCGTGACCAGATTACCGCACTAGATTTGGCAGGTGATGAACTGGGCTTTCCAGGGGAACTGTTTATTGATCATTTCAAGCGAGCTCGTGATGCAGGCTGGCACATCAGCGTCCATGCAGGTGAAGCCGCTGGTGCAAGCAGTATTTGGCAAGCGATTCAAACCCTCGGTGCAACCCGTATCGGGCATGGGGTGAAAGCTGTGGAAGATGCAAAATTACTAGATTATTTAGTTAAATATCAGATCGGGATTGAGTCCTGCATTACCTCAAATCTGCAAACCAGTACCGTTGCCGATATTGCTCAACATCCGCTTAAAACCTTTCTTGAACATGGCATTTTAGCCACGATTAATAGTGACGATCCTGCGGTTGAAGGCATTGATATTCAACATGAATATTTACACGCAGCACCACAGGCAGGCTTATCCGAAGCACAAATCCGACAAGCGCAGCAAAACGGTTTGAGCATCGCCTTTTTATCCGCTCAGGAAAAACAGCAACTTCAAGAGAAAGTATCGCAGCGTAACGCCTTTTCAGGAATCAATTAACCACTTGCTCTACTATCAGCCTATTTTTTTTATACGAACCATAAACTAGAAACTGCTGTTCTTAGTTTAAAAAAAATTTATCACCTGCAAGAAATTATTGAAGCTGCTCAACGTGAGTAACTAGGACGACAAATGGTTTGTAATCTTTTAGATATTGCTCAGTTAACTGATTAATCGCTTTCACGAAAAAAGTTAAGATTAGCAATTTACCGATCACTTCATATATCAATTCAATTGCGCAATTATCTGAATCGCAGACGCATGCAAAAAATTGGAATATTCTAGTTTTAAAAGCGGCCATTTATTTAATTGCTCTTCCTGAGCTCAAGCCAGATCTTTTTAAACAAGCACACACAGAACACTTCAATACCGTAAAGCGCTTATTTCAGCGTTTTAGAACTGCAAATAAAAACTTAGATACTGAAAAAAATATCATAATACAGAAGAGTATCAACGTCTCTGGAGTACCTATCTTCAAGATCCAACACAGAGCTTAGAACAATTTATTCAACATCTGATCACATTAGATACGGATGAATTGCCTGAGTTTGATCGCAATCTACTCAATGATATTCGCATTACTTTTAACTACGTTTTAAAAAACAAAGCGAAGATTGCACGTGCAAGTATCGATACACAGCTTCAACATCAGTTTCTTGATGAAGAACAATTCATTGAAGAAAGTATCGAAATCAAAAAAGGGGCTAAATCTAAAGCACTAAATATAGAAACCTTAATTGATGAGCCGATTAATCGGCAAATTGTTATCAATCCAACTGACGTCACACCACTCGCAGCACACTCAGAAACGAGTCAAAGCTATGTTCTACCGCTTGTTGCAAAACATATTCAACGCAAAGAACATTTACTCACGTCAAGTAGTTTTTTCCCGAATCCATCTAGCGTGAACCATCTACTGAAAAGACTTCATGTGGACTACTCTGAACATCAAAATAAAAGTGCTTTGATCCTAATGCTCGCATTTTTAACAGGCAACAGTGTGAATGAGTGGCTATATATACAAAGCAAGCGAGCTAAAAACTTAAATAACCGGCAAAAATTGATCCATAAAAATGATCAGTTCTTCTTAAGCAGTAAATTTAATGTATTTGAGAACCGTGATTTTGAGTATTCATACAGCTTGCTCAATCAGACAATCTATTTAGATATTCCAATCCCTGATTTATTCATTGAGGATCTCCGCAAAATGGATTCGGTTAGTATCGATGATATACAGCAATATTTACGAAAATTAAGACAAAAATTATTGATTCCAAAACTGTCTGTCATAAAGGTGAGTTCTCTACTGCATCACACGGTTCTTGCAAAAACAGGGAATAAACAACTTGCAGACCTAGTTACAGGGATTGATGCAAATCAGTAATCATCTGTTTCTTATTGTCATCAGAATATCCCTCGTTTACATGCACAATATATTGATTTTTATAAAATTTATTAATTAGCAAAGACTTAGAAGTTATTAAATTAGATAAAAAACAGCACTAACTAGGGTGTGTCCTCATTTGGCTTTGCACCAAATAAATATGCAGGCTATATGGATCATAGATTTATAATTGCGTGCTAGTTTATCAAATCGAGTGCAATAGCACGGAAATGTTTTAATCTCGCAAAAGCATTTTCAACTAAATATCAATGACGGCTTTGTTTGAGAAATTTCCAATAAGTTGCTTCAAATTTCAGAAAGAAATCATCAATTACGCAGAATAATTCGGTACTATTGAACATCAGGACTAGGGCTTTAGGTTTTGTGTGGTAACTCAACTGATGGCTCTAGTCCTCTTATTTTTCAAGTCATTTTCTTATCCGCGATTCGGGTTATATTTAATGTAATTTATGTTGGTGAACATTGCCAAGACATTTAATTGCAGGAATTACTGGAAGCGGAAGTTCATACTAAATATGTTGTGGTTCTGACTAAAATATCGATGGCAGTCTAGCTGTAAATTTTGCTGAATAGGTATTAAACCTCCCAGAGCAGCAATAAAATTATTGACCTGAATGGCACTGGTTGCCAAACTGAAACTGTGAGGTAACGGAAAAATCTGAGGTTCCAGCGTAGAACCCACTATGAAGAATTACTACTTAAGACTATTCTTAAACCGCTCGGTTACTCGAACTAGATCTTGGACTGAGGAGACTTTCATTTTTCTCATTATATTATAACGGTGTACTTTTACAGTAGCTTCCGATATACCAAGTTCTAATGCTGTCTGTTTATTTAGGTATCCTTGTAAGACAAACTTAAGTACCTGTTGCTCGCGTTTGCTGAGACTTTCATAATTTTCTTTAAGCTCGCTAATTTGGGGAGCATTTGATCTCTGCTGAAGCGCTAACTTGAGGGCAGTACGAATAGCACCGAGCAGTTCCTCTTCTCGAAATGGTTTAGTGAAGAAGTCTACCGCACCCGCTTTGATCGCCTTAACTGCCATTGGAATATCACCATGGCCGCTAATGAAAATAATAGGGATCTGCTCACCAAGCTCTGCTAGTTTTCGTTGCACATCTAAGCCACTCATCTCGGGCATACGAACATCCAGAATCAAACAGCCACAGGTAGACCAATTGACATCGTTAAAAAATGCGCTAGCAGATGAAAAACACTCAACACTCATGCCAACCGAGCGTACCAAGCTGCTGAGGGCTTCCAGTACTGCATTATCATCATCGAGAATATAAATTAAAAATCCGTGATTATTCATGTATCTGATTCCTTTCTAGCAGGGATGCTTACCATAAAACAAGCACCTCCCTCAAATGGGCACTCCACCCATATTTTTCCATTATGTACTTCAGTGATTGTAAGACAAATTGCTAACCCCATTCCAAATCCTTCTGTTTTGGTTGTGTAAAATGCATCAAATAACTGCGACACCTTACCAGCTGAAATACCTGGACCTGAGTCCTTCACAGAGATAATAAGTGCATCACCTGTATCGTTACCAGAGAATGATAGCGTTAGCTGCCTAATTTCACAGTCTCCTTGGTTGATCGCTTCTATAGCGTTCATAGCCAGATTTAATACTAACTGTTGAATCTGTACAGCATCTCCCCATATTTCAGGAAGTACTTCATCGGCCAATACATTTAAATTTACACTATTACTCTGACTAGGCGCCTTAAGTATCAGATTTGTATCTGCTACCATTGCTTTTAGATCAATCCGTTTGATCGCTGCCTCTTGTCGCTTTAGAAAGGATCGTATCATACGGATAATTTCCGCTGCACGGTCGGAATCTCTGGTAATGCGAGCGAATGCCTCTTTAGCCTCTGAGATGTTATATGACTCTTTACCTAACCAGCGTGTACCAGCATTAGCATTAGTCATGATCGCCGAGAGTGGTTGGTTTATCTCGTGTGCAATATAGGCTGAAAACTCCCCCATCGTAGCCGATCGGGAAACGTGGACAAGTTGTTGCTGCAATTGATTGAGAGCTTCCTGTGCTTGCTTCCTTTCAGTAATATCATCGATGATCTGCAGAATAACTTGAGGCTCACCGGAACGTGGAGGCATCAGCGAAACACGGGAATTAACCCATATCGTAGAACCATTTTTGCATAGATAAGAGCGTTCCACATTGTATTCCTCTCCTCCACCCTGAAGCAAATTAGCAATACGCTGTTTCATCTGTGCACTTTCCCCAGGTGGCGTCAATTGCTCCATAGAAAGTTTCGCCAAATCTTTTTCCTCATATCCTGTCATGCGTTGGAATGCAGGATTGGCATTGAGTATTCGGTTTTCCGGATCGGTCAGTACAATGCCAGCTGCAGAGTTTTCATAAACTGCTTTCCAACGTGCTTCCGAGGCAGATAATGCAATATTACTCTGCTGAAGGCGGTGGCGACTTCTAATCAGGCGGTGAGTAAGTACCGCGATATCATCTCCCTGATCGGATAGCTCCCCACGCAGTGCATCGCCTGCCACCTTCATAGATACCAGGTTGCTTACACGTGCTCGTAGCTCATGAGCGGAGAATGGCTTAAGAAGAAAGTCCTGTACAGACTCAGAAAGCAATTTCACACGCAATTCTTCATCTGACTTGGCCGACAACACCATGATCGGAATATGTGAAAGTTCATCTTTTTTACGTACTTGATTAATCATCATATCGCCACTCATAACAGGCATCATCAAGTCTGTAATCAACAGGTCTGGCGGCATGCTGGACATCAACTCCAGCGCCTTTGCTCCATCAGCTGCAACATACACTTGATAGTCGCTGCTTAGGCAGTCCTTTATAAAACCACGCATATCTGGATTATCATCAACGATTAGCACCCGAGGCTGGTCGGATTGAAACGGAAGCACCTCAGCCTCATCTACCGCATTTGACATCAGCAAAAGGTACTCATCAAAATCCACGACCTGTGGATTATCTTTTCGCTGTAAGGTGTTATTCGCAACATAAGCATCTTCAGGTGCATTCAGTGGTAGCTTTACCTGAAAAAGTGCTCCTCCGCCAGGGGCATCACTTACAGAAATTGTTCCTCGGTGTAACTCAACGAACTCTTTCACAATAGAAAGACCTAAGCCTGTACCCTGCGTGGCTTGTTGACCTTCCTGATTTAACTGGTGGAAACGTTCAAATATCTCTTTACGCAGTTTAGGAGGAATACCAGGTCCACTATCAGACACAGTAATCAAAGCATAATTGGGTAGATTAAAACTAAGACAGCAGCGGATAAGCCCCCCATCAGGAGTAAATTTAAAAGCATTAGAAAGTAAGTTAAGGATAATACGTTCGTATTTCTCACCATCCACTTCAGCAATCATCATCTGCGCGGGCAGTTTAGTATCAAACGTTATTGATTTTTGCTGGGCTATTCCTTCAAAATTCGAGCCGATAGTACGGGTCAGCTGACTGAGATCAACTCTCCGATAGGAAAGCCCCATCTGCTGGGCATCTATTTTCGCCAAGTCAAGCAATGTATTAACCTGTTTCAACAGGGTTCTTGCGTTACGTTGAATGACCTCAAACTGTTTCCAATAAGGTGATTCTCCTCCAGCCTCTGCTGCCATAACAGCTTCCAGTGGTCCTAGAATTAAAGACAGTGGCGTACGCAACTCATGGCTTACCTTGGCAAAAAAATCACTCTTCTGCTTATCTAGCTTTCGAATATATTCAACTGATTGCTCTAGCTCCTGATTCTTTAACGCCAGCATAGCTTCGGCTTTCTTTTTATCGGTAATATTACGCCCTTCAGCAAGAAGGTAAATAATTTCACCTTCTTCATTTCGAATTGGCAACAATGAAAAATCGACCGCTATTATTTCTTTACCATCTGCCTTGCCAAGAATCTCAACATCACATCGAACAAATTCACCGGATGATGCAGTTTCAATAAGTCTCTTTTGGGTGGCCATTGTTTTTTTTGAAAGTTGCCACCAAGGTGTCTTCCAGAACGGTTTACCTTGAATATCTTCTAGAGTAATACCTGCCCCTTCCAATGCGACTTGGTTGACTTCAAGCACATTTCCCTTGGCATCAAGAAGGCCAACGAATTCGTAGAGCCCATCAAATATAATGCGTGTATATTGTTCTTGCATCAACTCAGCAGATCCTTTTTCCTTGAGGCTGATATTATAATGATTATTTTTTAATTTATTTTGAGGCTTTCTTCTGTCCCAAAAGCTCATCCTTGATAATTCACATAATTCCGACTGTTTCAGTCTAGATCATACCCCCCATCTCTCATCCTGAGAATACTTTTTTAGCGTTTAAACAATAATCATCTCAAAAATATTCAACTCATTCCTCAGAACAGTAAAGGGGAAATAGAGAAACCAACGTAACTTCATTACATTGGTTTCAAGTTCATCTAAACAATGACGAAGTAATACCCCATTCCGTAAGTATTTGCTGAATACTTATTAGTCAGAATGAATTCATGCTTGTTCCTGCTGCTTGAGCAAATCAAGCGCTACATCAACGATCATGTCTTCTTGACCACCAACCATCCGACGGTGCCCAAGTTCGACTAAAATATCTACAGTTTTAAGCCCGTATTTATGAGCAGCCAACTCGCTATGACGCAGGAAACTACTATAAACACCAGCATACCCTAGAGCTAAAGTCTCGCGATCAACACGTACAGGACGATCTTGTAATGGGCGAACCAAGTCATCGGCTGCATCCATCAACTTATAAAGATCAGTACCGTGATTCCAACCCATCCGTTCCGCAGCAGCAATAAACACTTCTAGTGGCGCATTTCCAGCACCAGCACCCATGCCAGCTAAGCTTGCATCTACACGGTCGCAACCATTTTCTACAGCAATAATGCTATTGGCTACCCCTAGACTCAAATTATGATGTGCATGTATTCCAGTCTGTGTCTCGGGTTTTAGCGTGTCCTTGAAGGCACGGAAGCGATCCCGTACACCATTCATGCTCAGTGCACCACCAGAATCAACTACATAACATACTGTCGCACCATAACTTTCCATTAACTTGGCTTGCTGCGCCAAGTTTTGCGGTGTAGTCATGTGACTCATCATCAAGAAGCCAACAGCCTCCATACCTAAGTGACGCGCATACTCGATGTGCTGTCTGGAAATGTCAGCCTCCGTGCAGTGCGTAGCAACGCGTACCACACGCACACCCGCTTCATAGGCAGCCTTAAGATCATGTACAGTAGCAATGCCTGGCAAGAGTAATGTTGTAATCTTGGCATGCTTGACCACACTAGCCACGGCTTCAATCCATTCTAAATCCGTATGAGCACCAAAGCCGTAATTGAAACTACTTCCCTGTAAACCATCACCATGGGCAACTTCGATAGAATCGACCTTGGCATCATCCAGAGCTTGTGCAATCTGCTTAACTTGATCCACTGTATACTGGTGGCGGATCGCGTGACTACCATCACGCAGTGTCACATCAGAGATGTAAATTTTCTGTTGAGTCATGGTGATATCCTTATTCAACCTGAGAATCGAGCATACGCACAGCCATTTTCTCTGCGGTACGTAATGCAGCGCTGGTCATGATGTCCAAGTTACCTGCATAAGCTGGCAGATAGTTTGCGGCACCCTCTACTTCTAAGAAAATTGAAGTCTTGAGCCCACTCATACGTTCTCCAACACCAGGAATATTAAACGGGCGATCGGCCTCAATGCGGTCGAACTGTACGTGTTGCTTTAATCGATAACCTGGGACATATGCCTGTACTGCATCCACCATTGATTGCACTGACTCTTTAATTTGCTCGATGTCAGCGAAATCACTAAGTGTATAGATAGTGTCTCGCATCATCAGTGGCGGTTCAGCTGGATTTAGAATGATGATTGCCTTGCCTTTAGCAGCTCCACCTACCGCCTCAATCGCCTGTGAGGTAGTTTCTGTAAACTCGTCAATATTGGCACGAGTACCAGGTCCAGCACTTTTACTTGAGATACTAGCGATAATCTCTGCGTAATGTACCTTAGCCACACGTGATACCGCGGCAACCATGGGAATAGTAGCCTGCCCTCCACACGTGACCATATTAACGTTGGTTGCATCTAAGTGATCATCACCATTGACCACTGGTATACAGTAGGGTCCAATGGCGGCAGGTGTCAGATCGATCATGCGTAATTGAGGCTTACGCTCACGTAACAAAGCCTCATTTTTCACATGTGCGTTGGCACTTGTAGCATCGAATACAATATCGATTTCATTGAATATCGGCAAACGCGTCAACCCTTCTACACCTTCGTGAGTGATTGTTACCCCCATGCGCTGGGCGCGTGCGAGTCCGTCCGATGCAGGATCGATGCCAACCATCGCTCCCATTTCAATGTTTTTCCCCTGCCTAAGTATCTTGATCATCAGATCAGTGCCGATATTGCCACTACCAATAATAGCGGCCTTGACTTTACGGGTCATAATGAAACTCCTTTAATCCTTAAGCCATCGCATCCGGTCGCATAACGTATAATTATTTACGCAAATTCCGGAAATTTTATGATTGAAGATGGGCTAACTTGCATGCTTCTATCCCTTTGCAAAATTAGCGGTCACCGACCCAAGCCCTTCTATCCGTACATTAAATATATCGCCTGCTGCGACGGGCACCATCGGACCGAGCGCACCTGAAAGAACTGTGTCACCAGCACGCAATGGACGACCCAGCTTAGCCATGACTTTAGCCAACCAAAGAACTGCATTGAGCGGTGATCCTAGGCAAGCAGCTCCAACTCCAGAGGATACCAATAATCCTTGTCGCTCCATCACCATCCCTGCATGGCGTGAATCAAAATCGCACAGCCGCTTTGGCATGGAACCCAAT
This sequence comes from Acinetobacter sp. Tol 5, assembly GCF_019702905.1. Taxonomy (NCBI): domain Bacteria; kingdom Pseudomonadati; phylum Pseudomonadota; class Gammaproteobacteria; order Moraxellales; family Moraxellaceae; genus Acinetobacter; species Acinetobacter sp. Tol 5. The sequence continues at coordinate 4,371,632 of NZ_AP024708.1, forward strand.
ACGTACAGACCCGATGAAGCATTGTCAGCTATGGTATCCGTGATACGAATATCCCAATTCGCTATACGTGAACCCACGATTTCAATCGCTGGTACAGCATATTCAATAGCACGAAAAAGGTCAGCTACCGTTAAATGCTCATCGTCAATATCTCGTCCAAAAACAAAAGCAATCTCAGCTTCGACTTTAGGTTGAAGTACCTCATTAAGAGAGATGTCCTCTCCTTCTGTACGGGCCATATCCGCGAATAACATGCCATAGTCTGGCTGTTCCACTCCGAGTTGTTTTTGTACTGCGACAGAGGTCAGCCCGATCTTTCGCCCAACTAGTCTTCGCCCCGCATTCAACGCTCGTTGTGTATTGACCTCTTGCACAGCATAAGCCGCTTCTAAATCCATCTCACCTATTAGATTGCGCACTGGTGCAATAGCTGTGCCTGACAGTGCGGCCTCATGCAGAAAATCAGCGACTTTGTGTACGTTATCTGGTTCATTCATGCTTATATCTCTCCTTGATTAACACTATCTAGAACTCTTATTTATGTGATTAAGCCGTCCAAAATGTTCAGCTTAATAACAAGTAGATAAAAGCAGGACTAAAACTGCTAGACTGAGCAATCATGCAGGTGCCTGAAATTTGTGTCCCCAGATACTGATACGCTCATAACGCACGACAGACCAGTCACGGGCTACTTCACGTGCACCCCAGCCATACTCAACTGCGAAACCCGATGGTGTCGCACCATAGAACGAAATCATGTGATCATTGGTATGTCGTCCAATCGTCATCACCACTGCACGGTCTTCATAAAATTTATCGTATGCCAAGCCCATATCATCTATATCATTAAGTTGCAGCATAAAGTGATGAAGACGTTTTGATCCCGGGAGCTTTGCAAATGCAAATGAATGATGACGACCATTGCAATACAAGAAATAAAGCTTAGCAGTCAATCCATCACCAAGTGTCCAGTCAATGATGTCAGCAAGTTGAAAACCCAATGCTTTGGTATAAAAGGCTAGAGCCGCATCTGCATCTGACACATTCAGAACATAATGACCTAGTCCCTGACTTCCAGTTTGGAATCCAGAAACACCAGTAGGTGAAATAAACGGCTGTTCGAACACCTCAGTTGGACCGTAATACACCTCAACTCGATTACCGAACGGGTCGTTACACGAAATCAACCCAAGCACACTACGTTTTGCAATTAGATCCTGTCCTTCAACAGTAACTGAAATACCGTGGGCTTCTAAGCTTTGCTTAACCTCCTGTAATCCCTGCTCACTCTCCACCTCGTAGCCAGCAAAAAGATAGTCATCAGCAGATCCTTGACTAACTGACACTCTCCAAGAACGCGAATCGATTCGAAATTTCACCTCTGTTTCATTAGCTAAAGTTTGCATCATCCCTAACTTAGTAGTGGCAAAAGTACTCCATTTTGGTATATCTACGACTTCAAAGCCCAAATAACCCAAACTTTTAATACCCATGATACTTCTCCTGTCTCAACCGAAGTGCTTGTCAAGTTGTGCACCAAGACTAGCTTCAAACAAACCTCGCACGCCCATACCACCATCGCAGTTCAAAACACTTCCAGTAAGTGGCACGGTATCTCCACGTGTCGCAAAAAATACATATGCTCCCGCATAGTCTTCTGCAGTGGCAGCCTGCCCAGTTGGAAGAACTGATTTCAGCATTTCATCTAATGGGAAAGTTGAAATACTTTTATCTTGTAAATCGAGGCTTTTTAGACCACGCAAATCACTACCTAAAATACCACCTGGGGCTATACCATTAACTCGGATACGAGGTCCCCATTCATGTGCAAGCTGCTTGATCAAACCGATGACTGCATGCTTACCAGCGGTATACAAAACACCACCTCCGCCTGAATAAAAACCAGCATTTGACACAGTGAAAATCGCGCTACCTTTGCTCTGATAAAGAGCAGGTAGTGCAGCTTTGGCCGCTAAAATGTAGCCCTTGACATTCACCTCGAACATTTCCTCGAATGCCTCCGAGATGACATCGTCAGGAATATCCACCAGTTGAGTCAGATAATCCCAAACACCAGCATTACCGACTAAACAGTCGAGCTTGCCAAATTTTTCAACGCAACGAGCCACAGCCTCATGATGGCTGTCGAGTAAACGTACATCTCCTTCAATCCCTACGATTGAATCTCCATGGCGCTCCTTTAACGCTTCCAGACCTGCCGGAGACTTATCTAGTACTGCAACACGTGCACCTTCTGCAACATAACGATCAACGATGGCTCTTCCCAAGCCTGCGCCACCACCTGTCACCAAAATTACTTCATCTTTAAGTTTCATTTTTGATTCCCTTCATTCGCACGAACAATATCGCGCATATTATTTGACACATCTGCCAGCTTTTCTGGCTCAATTATGACTTGAGCTTCCACTAATCGATTTGCGAGTGCGAAATCACGAGGTGCATCAACGGCTACAACCGCTTGAATCCGTCCATCTAGCAGACGGAACAATAAAGCAGAGCCACTGCCCAAGGTTCCGCGCAAAACATATTCACCCGGTCCTTCGATATCACCAGCCATTTGCATTCGATGTCCCGCAATCTCCGTCCATGACACTGGCAATTGCGGTGCTGATACTTCTTTTCCTAGAATGGCTTTGGCAACTGCTGTGGCTTGGCGCTGAGCATTCATATAGGTTTCAAGCGAGCGCTTTCCGCCTGAATGAAGTGGCCAAGTGGCTACATCCCCGACCGCGAATATGCCTTTAGCAGGTGTCGCACCTCTATGATCAACAACGACACCACGATCACATTCCAAACCGGCTTGACGTGCGAGTTGATCTGCAGGATCTGCCCCTACGCAGATAAGTGCGTTATCAGCAATAAAGCTACGCCCATCATTCACCATCACTTTTTCAAGCTGACCTTCGCCTGAAAAACCTGAAACTCCAGTTTTTAGTTCTACCTGCACACCCTGTTCAGTTAACAAACCACGTAGCCAAGCACCGATACGTCGTCCAAGAACACGAACCAACAGTTCATCACCAGCTTCAAGGATCGTGACAGAAAGACCAAGCTTGCGAGCCGTTGTTGCTACCTCACAACCAATCAACCCACCGCCTACAATGAGCAACCGAGTATTGGGTGTCCAGCTATCACGTAATAACTGCACATCACCATAAGTGCGTAATGTCACGACACCAGGCAATTGACTGCCGGGTAAAGACAACATCCGTGCTCGACTTCCAGTTGCAATAACGATAGCATCAGCAGAAATCGTGCTGCCATCATTCAAACTGATCATTTTTTTCTGTGTATCTAGGTCAGTAACTTCTGAGCCAGTCAGCATCTCGATGCTGGCTTCACTGTACCAATCTGCCTCGGCCAGTCTAGGTGGCTGCTCAAAGCTTCCATCAAGGACGGCCTTAGACAAGGATGGTCGGTCATAGGGAAGATGCTGTTCTTCCCCAATCAGTGAGATTCGTCCTTCATAACCTTCGGCACGAAGGGCTTGCGCGGTGGTGAACCCAGCTACGCCATTACCGATGATTACAACATGATTAGCCATCACTTTAGCTCCCCATTGTCAAGATCAACGTGTACCTCATCACCTTCTATCTTGAGAGGGTATACTTTGATAGGTTTACAAGCAGGCAACGCTTTCACTTTCCCAGTTCGCACACAGAACTTCCCAAAATGCAACGTACATTCAACGACATCACCATCAAGGTATCCATCTGATAATGCCCAGTCTCCATGCGTGCAGGTATCCTGAACTGCGAAAAACTCACCATCGACGTTACAGATCATCACTGGTTCTGATCCACCTTCATAGCGTTGCATTTCACCAGGTGGCAAATCACTTTGCCGCAGTATATATGTCCAAGTCATGACATCTCCTAGAAGAAGAAACTGAGGTTATTGGCTAGGATGGTGCTTTGGTCGATCAGGATTGTCCGATTGACTATCTCGAATCCAGCTTCACCCTTGTTACGACGCAATCTGTCGCGACGCTCTCCAGCAAAGATATCAAGTTGTCTTTCCAAGCGATTGCGGTACACGATGAAGGTACTGGAGATTTCGTATTCTCCTTCTACTTCTGTGGGAATGATCATCACATTGCTCACAATATGTCGTGTTCTTGAGGCAGGATTCTCGGACCAACTTACGTCAGAAGTAATCTTACGCAAACGCCCTTTCATCATTGTGGCGTCATCATCAAAATGCGCATAGTCTCGCAAGCCCGAATATTCAAGGTGTGAATCACGCATGATTCGTGTGGTGCGGATAGGCATGAAGTAGTGAATGTCTTTGGCAAGTAGTGCGAACCATTCATCAAAGCGGCGATCATTGAGAAGCTTAGCTTCCCAATAGTAGAACTGCTCAATTTCATTTTGCAGTTCAAGTGCTACCGGTGCAGGTTTGCGAAGAAAGAGGTCAGCTCTGTTGACTGAATCAATCATGGTCACTCCTTTTTGGAATCGTAATCATTCCTTGTAGATTTCAAATGGATAGTCCACCGCATCCAATTTGGTTATGAATCAAATGCGGCTTCTAACTGGCACCACGATGTGGCGCTAGCTGTCGTTAGGTTTAACGCGTCGCCTTTAATGCTTCCCAGTCTGGTGAGGTCATCATTTTCAGCCAATGTGCATATAGTCCACGAGCAGCTTCTTCGCTATACACGTTGTTACATATACGACCAGGGTAAATTGGATCGTTATCAACGGTTTGCCCCATACTCATCTCAGCATTGAATGGACGGCTACGTGCCTTATGACCTCGCAGAATATGCTGGATTTCAACCCAGTTCTCGCCGTCATCCTGCTCGAATACACCACCGGCAGAGAAGGTACGTAGTGTCTGACGACGAAACTCTTCCTTAATATCATCTGGAGCATCAGCATCGACGACTGTAAATGCCCACACTTCAACCTCGTTCGGCCCGCGTGGATGCCATGTTCGGATCGTATTGACACCTGGGAGGAAGGAACACGTAGGAAAGACAGTCATGTGCTCAACCATGATTTTCGTGCCGCGCTCTATACTACCCAGACGCTCGGCCGCCTTTTCCGCCGCGGGGCCTTCGGTCAAGTAGCTGGTGACCTTCGGCCCCATGATGGCAAGCATCAGGTTGGGGTCGCCAATATAGAAGCCACTGCCATGCCCACCCCATGATGCACGGTACTGCTTGCCAAATTTCGGCGGTGCAAGATCAGCCAACTCAAGATCTTCTGGCAGACCAGCAATGATTCCAGATAAATGTGCTGTAGTCCCGGCATGGTACATGTCACTACAAAACTGCTCTGCTGCGAATTTCCAGTTACAGGGAATAACCCACTTCTGTATACCTGGAATCACCTCAGTGCCTGCCTCAGTACGGTCGAGCATGTGGTCCATGTAGAACTTCGCCTCGCCGAGATATGTATCAAGGTCTATGGCGTTTTCATCCCAGTTGGCAAAAATCAGACCTTTGTAGGTTTCCACTCGAGCCTTCAGTGGACTCCATTCCTTCTTGTCTAAGCAGGCGAAGGATTCGGCCTCGTAAGGCACATTAATAAGATTGCCAGCAGTATCGTAAGCCCACCCATGGTAACTACAAGTAAATGCCTTCGCGTTTCCAGCATCCGAACGACAGATACGCATACCACGATGGCGGCACTGGTTCAGGAACACAGCGATACTGGCATCCTTCTGTCTTACGACCACGACAGGATCTTCACCCATATAGGTCGTGAAATAATCACCTGGTTTACGAATGTGAGTTTCATGCCCCAATAGGAGCCATGACCGAGCAAATACACGTTCTAGTTCGAGTTGGTACAGATCCTCATCGGTATAAATGCGCGGATCGATACGTCCAGCTTGCTCATCAAAGAGCGTTTCTATCTCACTGGTCTTCCAATTTTTGCGCACTCTAATAGGTGTTGTTTCTGTCTGATTCATTGTCTTCTCACTTTTTAAAGTAGTGGATAGCGGGTAATTACAGGTGATGCATTTTTCAGAATGGATGATCATTCACATTTTTTTGAAATCAATCATTAGCGGTGAGAAAATCATTGACCAAGCGGATAAAATTCTTGTTTTGCTCGATCTGCACCCAATGGCCACATTTACCGAAAACGTGTAATTGCGAGCTTTCGATCAGTTGGTTCAGCCGCAACGATGTTTCAAGAGGAATCACACGATCGTCGCGACCGTGTAAGATTAGTGTTTCATGCTGGATAGCTTGAATGTCCTGATCGGAACTAGCTAATGCATCTACCCAGCGCTGCCGCGGAGCAGGGAACATGGAGGCAAAAGCCTCTTGAAAGCCGGGTCTAATACTCGCCTTGTAGCGTAGCTCCGCCAGCTCATCAGAAATGAGACTTCGGTCGTAGGCGAAATAGTCCATGACTTTGCGCATATTTGGCACGGAGGGCTCATAACCCCAGACTGCATCGAGTCCATCCGTAAGCTCGAATCTCACACCAGCGGACCCCATCAGCACCAACCGACGAACCCGATGTGGAAATCGGATAGCAAAGGCCAATGATAAGGCACCACCGAATGAATTTCCGACAAGATCGACACGGTCTAGTTCCAGCGCATCAAGGATTCCAATCAAATGAGCAACCCAAGACTCGATTCCGTAGTGAATTCCTTGTGGTCGTTGCGTAAAGCCGAAACCCACCATGTCCGGTGCAATGACGCGGCGGTGCTTGGACAACTCAGGCATGACCGTCCTCCAGTTCGCCCAAGCGGTCACACCCGGGCCTGAACCATGAACAAGCACGACAGGCTCACCAGTACCAACATCATGGAGATTGGTTTCAATTCCACCAGCTAAGACCATGCGGCCAAGCTCTTCGTTTACATTCGTCATCAATTACGCTCCTTGTCCTTGGAGTTTAAAAATTTTGTTATGGGAAATGCAGTATTTATTTGACTATGCTTTTGCCGTAAAATCTCTATTACAGCCAAGTACAGATAGATGCATCTGCACGTGTGTGCTCAGATCAAAAGAAATCGTTAAATTGATCTAAAATCCTTGTCAAAGTCATACTCACTACTGAATAAGTAAGCAAACACCACCTAACTGCATGTACGATATTACAATCATGACCTAGCGGAATATTGTTTTTTGGCTTATAGGTTTATAGAGCGATCGCAACTTTTATAAACGATGGTTTATACATCTCCTGATGAATATGCACCTTGGCCTAAGCACTTTGCTGTTTTCGAACAGACTGGCCGGAAATGGATGTCAGAGAAATATGCAAATCAGATAAGTGATCTACACTGGAACACCAAATTTCCGCCAGCACTTTCATAGCTTTTTTTCAAAAATTAAGAATTAAATGCGGATTGACTAAACCAGGTAATTTATTATTGTTTTGCAATATTATTGTGCATACCAAGGACTAGATAACTTTGGTTATCAAGCTTATTTGACTAAATGTTCTAAATACAATGGATGCCCCATGTCTAGGTCTATGCCACCACCCAGGACAATCCAGTTCAGGCAGTGATCTATGACTTTCAGGATAGCCGTTCTGGTCAACATGCTAAAGATTTCCTGAAAGGCTGGCAGGGTTATTTGGTCTGTCTGTGATGATTACAGTGGTTATAAAGCACGCTTTAAATCAGGTAAGATCATTGAGGTGGGCTGCATGGCCCATGCACGTCGTAAATTTAATGAACTACATGTGACCGGGAAAAGTCAAATCGCTGAACAGGCATTACTGTTGATTCAGAAACTGTATGCGATAGAAGCAGAACTCAGGAAAAAGACAGATACTACAACAGAGCAACGAAGCAAATACCGGCAACAGCATAGCCAACCAGTAATGCAATATGTACGAATGGCTCAACCAACATCATCTGACGGTGCCCTCAAGTTCAGCCACTGCTAAAGCCATCAATTACAGTCTGAAGCGCTGGCAAGCCCTCTGCCTATATTTGGATGATGGTAATCTACCCATTGATATGAGCAGCATTGCTGCGCAAGGGATAGAAAACCAAATGAGCTGGGCCTTGGGACGTAAAAACTGGCTGTTTGTTGGCTCACTGCGCAGTGGTCAGCGAGCTGCCAACATCATGACCCTGATTCAGTCAGCAAAACTGAATAGGCTGGATCCATATGCCTATTTAAGTGATGTGCTGAAGGCTGCCAACACATAAAGTAACCCACATAGAAGAATTACTGCCACACTGCTGGAAACCTGAACCTAATTAAAAATAGGCACGGGGTTCAGCGGGCACTTACTATAATCATTTCAAAAGGTTATGTTTTTTGTCTTGCTTGAAAAAACTTTTGTTCTAACTCTTTGATTCTTTGTTTGGGTTTGGGGAATAAAAGTTCCAAGTCTAAGAATGAAACTTATGTTTAAAACTTAGTAGTGAATATTAATGCGCCAGCAAGCTGTGCATGTGAGACCTCAATTGGCTTATCTGTATTAGGTTGAGCATTATTCAATGCTTTTTTCTTAAACCCATACGCCAATGAAAAATCCACAACACTTCTTGGGGTTACAGAATAACTTAGCCCACCTGTCAAATTAGTAGTAGGTGTCGAAGGAATAATCGATAGTATGCCCTCCTTGGAATTTGCCATTTGGGCATAATGTAGCCCTGTACGGAATGTCCACTTTGGATTAGCTGCATACTGCATACCCAATGAATACACATTAGAGTCGCGATAATTAAGTGGCAAATTAATATCCAGATTATCTTTGCTGTCATTTTGTTCAAAATGAACTTTCAGATTATCCATCACGTCATTCCAGAATACACGTTTGTAATCAAATGAAATCATGGTCTCTGAATTGATTTGCTGATTTATACCAATAGTCAATGCAGCTGGCATTTCAAAATCACGCAACTTAGCCTTGCCAGCAAGCGAAATTGGACCTAATGATCTACTGACTGCTGTTAAGTCTGCATCACCAGATAAATCACCAACATTGGTTTTAAAGTTATATGCAATACCTACTGTGGTTTTCGATATAGGTTTATAAGTAAGTCCTACACGCCCACCTAATCCCCAGCCATCTACCCCTCCACCCACTGTATTTCCATTATTGATATCTAAATAACCTGCTGACAACTCAGGAATACTCAATAAATTTGGCACCAATGAACCAGAAATATTTTTCTGTACTGCCAAGGTTTCAATTTGAGATGTATCTAAAAGAAAACCTAAATTAACTGCCGTCCAAACGGCATCAAGAGAACCACCAACGGATAACTTTTCATTGACTTCATAAGCAAATGAAACGGGTATACGAAGTACAAGCAAACGTGAAAAACTATCTAGGCCTGTATTAATACTATTTGTTGTAGTTCTTGATAGAAAACTTTCCCTACCAAACTGAGTTCCGACTCCATCTGATGCATATGCACCTATTCCTAGCGCATAGTCATCATTTCGCCAAACAAATGAGAGTTCTGGTCCAATATAAGGACCATTGTTTCGACCGTGGGAATGTGATTGTGCCGTTTCTCCTGTCGCTATATTTTTGATTTTCAAATCTGCAGTAATAATATCCAGACCAATACTCGCATATCTTCCGGTTTCAAATGCTGATAATGTTGCTGGATTAATCAGCATGGCTCCAGGGCCTATATTATACGCAACTCCCGTTCCTCCCATACCCTGAGATATAGGACCTGTGCCTACAAGATTAAAAGCATCTGTAGCCCATGTTTGGCTAGTTAAAGCCATAAATAAGCCACTAAAAATACTTATTTTGTATAATCTTTTTTTCATACGTCTTTCCTTGACTTCTTGTTTTGTGGAGAAGTTAAAATTAATTTTTTCCATCTGTGAATTTATTGACAAAAAATGTTCAAATACAGCACCATTGTGAGTAAGCTCCACAATTGCGGCACCAATTAATGGTAGAAAGCAATACATATAAGCTTCAACTTCATCATTAATTACGCTCCGCGTCCTTGGAATTTAAAATTTTTGCTATAGGAAACTACTACATTTATTTAACGAGGGCTTGCCACAACATCTCTGTACCTGCCAAGTACGATGGCATCTTCACGAGCTCTCAAGCCAAAAGAAATTGCCAAATTAATCCAGGAATCCTTGTCAAAATCATATTCATAAGAAAAGTGGGCTAAAATCACCTTACTGCATATACCTTATTTCAATCGCAACCTAGGGGACATTATTTTTTGGCTTATAGGTTTATAGAGTGAGTGCAACTTTAATAAACAATGGTTTATACATTTCCTGATGAATATGCACCTAACTAGGCCTAAGCACTTCGCTATTTTCGAATAAACTGGCCGGAAATATGAGTCTGAACCGTACCGGATTTGTCGGCGACCACTTTTCCTGAGAGGTTTATGCAACAAAGCCCCTCTTAACTGAAGAATAAAGACCGATCACTCATCACTGCTTGCCAAATTCAGGATTCCACAGCTAAATAATTTTTATCAAATAGTCAAAAATAAAAATAATAAAAACAGAAGCATATTTTATGTTGGTTATTATTGTTGAATTTTAATGCATATTAAAGTGACTAACTTCTTATTACCCTGCCCTACTTTAAATTACACTACCAAATATTAAAGCAATAAGTATATGTTTTACATATATTTAATATAATACAATTTAAATATATTTAATATCATTTATGTCGGTGAATATGCCTGAGGTCATGATTTCTCTATAGAATTAGAACAGGCTGTCCGTGGCGAGATATTCCTTCTTGTTTTGGTCATTCAAACTCTATTTTCAAACGTTTTAATCGTTGGTCAAGCAGCGGTAAGTTAATTAGATTATTCAAATTGCTAGCCTCATGCCCCGATATGGAGTGGATTTTTATTGATGGCTCTCATGTACGTGCTCATCGACATTCTGCTGGCATAGCGAATCAATCTATTTCTAAAAGTGTAGGAGGAAACTCCTCAAAAATACATTTGATTGTTGATGCACATGGCAATCCTATTGATTTCATAATTACCGATGGAACCACACATGATGTTAAAGTTGCACCTGATTTAATATCAACATTAGATTTAAAAGAGACAAAAGTGGTATGCGCAGATAAAGGCTATGATTCAGAACCACTGCGTGAACAGATCAGGAAAACAGGGACTAAAGCGAATATACCAAAGAAAACGAATAGCCAATCTAACAATGACCATATGGACTGGTATTTATATAAAATCAGGCATTTAGTTGAAAATATGTTTTGTAGATTAAAGCAATTTAGAGGAATAGCTACTCGATATGACAAGCTCAAAAGAAATTATCAAAGTTCTGTTGCTTTAGCCTGTATATTTTTATGGCTACCTTTATAGGGTTAATTATGAACAGTAAGTGTCAACAGACCCTAATTAATTATTTTTAAAAATGACAAAAATGTAATTTTGAGATCTTCTCGAAATATATAGTCTATGCTGAGATGACAAAAATTTTATTTAATAGACTTCCGGCATAAATCAAAAAACGTACAATTTATTTGATCTTAAATTAATCAGCAAAATTATTTAATTCAAGAGATAATCCTTGGATGAAATTCAAAGATATTCAAAAATTATCAGACGTTAAGTTTCGTAGGCTTACCGGTGTTAGTTGGGCTACATTTAACCTCATGTTGGCCGAGCTAAATAAGCATTTACCTCGTCATATTGGTAAAGGACGACCGCATAAATTACCGTTGGAAGATCGTTTGCTCTTATGTATAGAATATTGGAGAGAATATCGAACATTTTTCCATCTTGGTATGAGTTACGGTGTATCTGAAACGAGTGCAATTCGTATCACACGTGTTATTGAAGATACCTTAATCCGTTCTGGAAAATTTAACTTGTCAAAACAACTTCCTAATCGAGATGAAGTGGATTGGGAAGTTGTTGTGATTGATGCAACTGAAATATTAGTTCAACGTCCAAAAAAAACAGAAGAAATGGTATAGCGGTAAAAAAAAGCGACATACCTTTAAATTTCAGCTATCTATGCACTATACAACAGGTGAAATACTGGCTCGTGAGAACACATCAATAATAAAGGCGGTATAGACCCAGCCTGAATGAGTTTGAATATAGGGGTGAGTAGACCAAGGGAATTTCACCCTTAGCCCCTCGCAGAACCGGACATGAACCTCTCAGCTCATCCGGCTCCCATTATCCAACCGATGGTAAACATCCCATTTTCCAGTGCACAAAGGCATTTGGAAAATCACGCGCAAGTCGCCCTAAGGCATATCTAGCCCGTCTTTTATGACGGGCCAAGTTTTTATACTTACGCCTCATCCAGCGTATAAGATAAGCATTCATGTGTTGCCAGATCGCTGACATTGCTGAACCATGGAAGCGACCATAGTATTGCTGCCAACCTTGAAGAATTGGATTGAATATTGCAGATAAATCACTTAATTCGCGATTACACATCAGATGTAGATGCCATTTCCGAATAGTCTGTCGCATTGCTTTAAGTGCATCACGACTGACTGCAGGAGAGAAATTTACATAAACTCTTTTATACTTGTCCACAGCCTTACGGGGCCTAAACGTGTACCCGAGAAAAGTAAATTGAACATCGGGATATGCTTTACGACGATTAATATCTTGGCAATAAACAATCTTTGTCTTGTCTGGATGCAATTCGAGACCACATTCACGAAATCGTGCATCGATCTTTTGTAAAACAAGTTTGGCTTGAGATAAACTCCGACAATGAATTACGCCATCATCTGCATAACGGCAGAACCGTACACTTTGAAGATGTTTCGTAATCCACATATCAAAAGCATAATGCATAAATAAATTCGCCAATAAAGGACTCACAACACCACCTTGTGGTGTGCCGCGATTCCTTTCTAAAAGATGGCCATTTATGTGTTGCATTGGTGCTTTTAACCAACGTTGCACATATAAAAGAATCCATGGAATTTCACAGTGTTTCTTGAGTGCACGCATGAGTAAATCATGGTCGATGTTATCAAAGAGACCTTTGATATCAAATTCCACAACCCAATCATAATCCCAACTTCGTCTCCTCACTATCGCAATTGCATCATGGGCAGAACGCCCCGGACGATATCCATATGAGTTTGGATGAAATAATGGATCAATTTTCGGCTCTAATAAGAGCTTAACTGCTGTTTGCGCGACTCGATCTGCAACTGTTGGAATACCTAGTATACGCACGCCACCTGACTTCTTTGGAATCGGAACAGCCTTAACTGGCGGTGGAAAATAACTGCCAGAACAAAGTCGATTCCATAGTTTGTATAGGTTGTTCTTTAAATGCTTTTCGAATTGCTCAATAGATTCATGATCAACGCCTGGAGCGCCACCATTCTCTTTGACTTTTTTAAATGCCTCCCAGATTAACGCTTTAGGAATGTTAAATGGTTTGGTCATAAAGTTTTGCTCCTCCTGCTTGCACAGTTGACAAATCCGTAGACCTGGATAATGCAACCCCTTCGCTCCATTACCATTACAGTAACTTCAACACTACTACGAGTTGCTCCGCCCCTTGGTGACGCATTGCTATTATCAGCCTTGCCTTTTGAGCTTGTGCCTTTCGCTTGACATCGCCACCGAAGGTTCCCGCAGTTCAACGTAAGAGCCTGAATTAGGATCGCGCTGCCTCTACGCCGGACACAGAATGGCCCGTAAGCAGGTAACGGCCAAACTAATCGCGGGGTAACTTCCATCCCCGGTTTTGATGTCATTTGAGTACTTTCGACACTTGAACGGCAGTTCACTGTTGTTCGCCTTCCTAATTCTTACCTGACATCTCTACGATGCCTTTTCCATAACGCTCACGACCGGGACTTTTGATCCAAGCCGCTTATGGTGGTTTGCTACCTGCTCCTGCAAGCCGATAGCGAGGGGCCATACCCTCATCTCTTACGCCGCTTGCTGCGGCACACTAAAGTCACTCACCCACAGTTGGTCAGGATGATCAGCAGTAAAATTACGTTTCACTAAATCATCTGCTCGTTTTTGGTCATCTCGGCTATGGGTGGTTTGTTTGTTCTTACCACGCCAAACACCTTGTATACCTAGCTTTTGCATCAATCGAGCAACAGTACAGCGCGCAATAATATAGCCTTCACGTTTCAGTTGTTGCCAGACCTTACGCACACCATACCGACCTGAACTTTCCTTCCAAATTCGTTTAATTTGTTCAGCATGATGAAGGTCATGCAGATCCCGTTTCGCTCGATGTTCTGGATTGTCCGCGAGATCTAAAGTCCGGTAATAGGTTGAAGCAGCGATCGGTAAAATTCTACAAATCGCCTCAACACCATATAACGCCTTATTGTTATGGATAAAATCCACCATTATTTGTGTGGGCGGTCGAGCTCCGCCTGGGCGAAAAAAGCGGCTGCTTTACGTAGAATTTCATTGGCACGCTTTAATTCTTTAATTTCACGTTCCATTTGCTTCATTTTTTCTTGATCAGATATCTGTTGTACTTTAATAGGATTTTGCTGATCTAAATGCTTTTGATGCCAGGCACGAAGTGTTTCAGGAGTACAACCAATCTTAGGCGCAATTGCTGTGATTGCAGCCCAAGTAGAAGGATAATCTTTTTCAGATTCAATCAATAATTGAACCGCTCTTTCTCTGATTTCAGGGGTATATTTTAATTTTGTCATCGGGATAGTCTCTCAGAATATTGACTCTCCGACAAACCCGGTACGGTTCATATCGTTTGGAGAAGTAAGCTTTGTGAATTGTTCTTCACTTCTATTTATTGAACATGGTTCTGAAAGGCTAGATGGATAGATTACTGGTAAGTTTGGCGGTACAATCTTTCTTATAACTTTTATATTATTTTTTTCTTTAGAACTATAAATACATAATAAGATTTGAATTGTCATTCCTAAAAAAAAACCTAATAGGCTGGAACTTGAATCACCTTCTGATTGGAACATGCCTATTAATACAAGCAGTGCAAATAGATAAAGAATCCAATAACCAATAATCTGCAGTCGACCAACTGATTGTCTCTTGAGAGTAAACATGAAGGTAGCTGGTTTGATCAGATAAAAAATTATACTAAAAAAAGCTATTATGAACATCCCCATCACTAAGCTAGCAATAAATACCATCCTCAAATACTCCTTAGTAATTTAACTATCTAAAAAAACCATTTTTCTTATCTAACACAATACCTTAAAAAATATTTAAGTGTATAATTTGATGAAATGAAATCGCTACATTAGTTAAAGTCAACTGGTGGCAGTCCACATTTTAATGCTTCTAATTATGTTCGGCTTTGTATGCGGCTTCTCTACCGGTATTCATAATTCATGCAACCTATTTGACAGAAAGTAATATAGTTCCGTTACTTAGACCACTCAATTCAGTTTTATAAGTGATAAATCCGCTATAAATATTTAAATTATGCTGCCATTACTTTTAGTAAATGTTGATCATAAAATTCATTTGGTGTTGCCTTATTCAAACTTGAATGAAGACGTATCATGTTATAAAAATCCCAATATTCAGCAATTGATTGTTTCGCTTGTTTAACCGTATCGTAAGCCTTTAAATAAACTTCCTCATGCTTCACGCTGCGCCATAACCGCTCAATCATCACATTATCTCTCCACCGTCCTTTCCCATCCATACTGATACGGATATTTCGCAATTTTAACTCATTCAAAAATGCCTCGCTTGTGAATTGACTGCCTTGGTCTGTATTAAACACCTCTGGACAACCATATTTCACAATTGCTTCTTGCAACGCATCTAATCGTTTATGAAAATGACAACTGATGTGTCGTTCAACGCAAAAGTCTATTCAAAAAACTTCACAGCCATGTTATCTAATCTCTCTTTCACCACCTCCCAATCAGGCATCACTTGAGTCAAAAGTTGGTAGAAACGCTCACTATGGTTATGCTCAACTAAATGGCATAACTCATGCAGAATCACATAATCAATACAGATTGTAGGCGCTTTAACTAGATGAGGATTGAGCGTAAGTAGACCTGATGGGGAGCAATTTCCCCACTGTGTACGCATGGTCATCAAACGAATATCAGGCTGAGTTTCAACCCATAAGGCCTGTTCTAGAATACGTTGCAAACGTATTTCAAATATGACTTTTGCTCGCGATCTATACCATTCATTTAAGTGAGATTTAATACTTTCAATATCCGTATCTAAGGTGTTTACCTCCAATCTTCCCCTCAGAAGTTTTACACCTTTTGGCTTGGTATCATCATGAATCACTTTTAATTGATACTGTTTACCCAAATAAAAGTGGCTTTCACCACTTTTATATTGGCGAGGCGTGATAAATCTGCTTTGCTCACGGAACTCTCGTAATTGTTTATAGATCCAACGACTACGCTGCTTTACAGCTTCAATGATTGTTTTGTCATCTGCATTTAACGGTGCCGATACAACTACCCGACAATCAGCATAGACTTTAATCAGTATCTTTTCAGTACGGCTAGGACTTTCAAGCACCTCAAAATCCACAACTTCACCACCATAAATGATGCTTAACTTTTTCTCATCTAGCATATTCATCCTAGAGCCCATTTAAACCGACCCGAGTAATTTGTACGATCATTTCCACAATTTTTTTGGCTTGATCCATACCACTCCCAATGGATTTACATTCACGGAACATCTGCGGTAATAGTTTTTTACGGATATCTGCTTCAATATTTTGTGGATTAATTGAGTTTTCAGCTACAGAACTCATCACAGAACGATCAACCTCAAAAGCGAGTTGAATCCACTTATCTTGATTCTGTTGATCTGTTATCGAGAATGCTTCAGGTAATAGTTTCTTAAATACACCATAATAAGCTTGAGCATGCTTATTATCACTGAACACATCAGGGATTTCATCTAAACGACGTGCCTCAACTTGTTCTTCAAACTCTCTAAACAGCATGTGTTGCTTCAATGGATGATCAAACTCTTTCTCTGCTTCTTCAATGACTTGACGTAACAGCTTAGAGAAAGCCTCCTGAGCATAGGGATCATCACGCAATTGCTGTTCAATCATCTTCGTTACACGAGTTTTGATGATATCCGTTTCGTTACGTGTTTTCTCTTCACTCCAATCTTCAGGTTGCGCCACTTTGCCCATCTTGCCGACTTCATAGACTCCATCAGGGTCTTTTACCTCAATACCCACAACATGTTTATCAAGAAGTTTTTTGACTTGCTCAGCATACTGATCATAGTCAATAGTCTCTCCAGCATCTCGTTTCACAATCTGACGCAAGCTTGTAAATAGTTTGACTGTTTCTTTGTAGTGCTGACGATCTGCATCAGAAAAGCTTTTATCTTCAAAGAAGGTTGCTGACTGCAATGCAACTTTTAAACAACTGGCAAATTCTGTAAGTGCTTCATAAAAATCATCACGAACTTTTAAGTGAATATCGACTAACTCACCCTCACGTTCTTCAATGCGTGGGACTAAAACTTGGCGCAACTGCTCTGGATCATTTTTATTTTTTACACCATCAAAAATCGCCCATAGCGCTTTATACAAACGAGGTAAACGTTTGTATTCAGAGCTCATTTGCGTATACAAGCCTGTAAGATCATTGATATCATAGCCACCTTGGGTACGAGCAGCGAGATCTTGGTAATCAAGAATTGTGGAATCTAATTCTTTTAAAATACCTCGATAGTCAATCAATAAACCAAACTTTTTCATTGGATGAAGTCGGTTTACACGCGCAATTGCTTGGATCAGATTGTGCTGTTTTAAATTTTTATCAATATAAAGAACAGCATTTTTAGGTTCATCAAAACCTGTTAAGAGCTTATCCACCACTATCAGCAATTTAAGCGAATCATCTTTTTCAAAACGCTCAATTACTTGTTTGGTATAAGTTTGCTCATCCTGAGTGCCGACATTGTCTTTCCACCATTGGGTCACTTCAGGGGTAGTCGATTCATCAACATCAGTATTTCCTTCACGACTATCAGGTGGACTCATCACCACAGCAGACTCAAACAAGCCTGCTTCATCCAAGTACTTTTTATACTTAATCGCTGAAGCCTTGCTATCGCAAGCAAGCTGTCCTTTTAAACCATCATCAATATTTTTCACAAAGTGATTGGCAATATCTAACGCAATCAGGCGAATACGATCATCCGCAGTATAAATTTCACCTTTTCTCGCAAATTTACGTTTTAAATCTGCTTTTTGCTGATCATTTAAACCTTCTGTTATCCGTTCAAACCACGTATCAATCGCTCGTTCATTGACATCTAAATCAGGAATTCGTTCTTCATAGAGCAAAGGCGTTACGGTTTTATCTTCTACCGCTCTTTGCATCGTATACGCATGAACAATAGGACCAAACTTGTTAACGGTCTTTTCATCTTTAAGCAATGGTGTACCTGTAAATGCCACGAATGCCGCATTTGGAAGTGCGAGTTTCATACGCACATGGTTTTCACCACCTTGGCTTCGATGCCCTTCATCAATCAAGACAATGAAGTCTGAACTTGTATTGACACATTCAGGAAGTTTGGTTGCTGAGTTAAATTTCTGAATCAAAGAAAACATGATTCGCTCTGTGCCTTTGCCAATTTGTTCAGCCAAGCGTTTACCTGAAGTCGCCATGGCGTTTTGTTTGTCTCTTTTCCCTGTCAGTTCGCCACCAGAAACAAAGGTTTTACTGAGTTGATCTTCTAAATCAACACGGTCAGTAACAACCAAGATACGGCATTGTTTTAAAGCCTCATGCAAGATCAAAGCTTTACTAAGAAAGACCATGGTAAAAGATTTACCTGAGCCCGTAGTATGCCAAATCACACCACCTTCACGACCACCCTTGCTGTTCTTCGTACTAATACGCTCAATGAGTCGTTTGATACCAAAAATTTGCTGATAACGAGCAACAATTTTTCCTGCTTTCTTATCGAAAAGCGTATATAGGCGAACCATTTCGAGTAGTCGTTCAGGCTTTAATAGACTAATCAGCAGTTGATCTTGACCTGTAACAGCTAAGTCTCCACCTGCATTTAGGTTTTCATACCAATTTAAGTCATCGACTGGACGATAAGAAAATAGGCTCTGTTTTTGTGAAGCAGTTAATTTATTATTTTTAAGCGCATACATCTCTGCATCAGAAATATCTTCTTCTCGCCACGCTGCCCAAAACTTAGCAGGGGTATTACATGTGCCGTAACGCCCTTCATGTCCATTTATAGAAAGTAGTAGTTGGCTATATGCAAACAGATGTGGAATTTCATCAGGTCGCTGATTACGAAGCGTCTGAGAAATGCCTTCATTAATCGTTGGACCTTTCTTAGCCTGACTATCAGGGCGTTTTGCTTCAATTACCCCTAAAGGAATACCATTTACAAAGCAAATGATATCGGGTCTTCGTGTATCTACACCACCTGAGCGTGTGACAGCAAATTCTTCAGTATATGAAAAGTCGTTGTTATGAATGTTATGCCAATCAATCAATGGAATCGTAGGGCTAACTTTTTTCCCGTTTACAAATTCAGTTACAGGAATGCCGTAGAACAAATGGTTATACATTTTTTCGTTGGCAGTCAGTAGCCCCTCATTCAAAGCTGGGCTACAGATTTCAGCAATTAAGTTGTCTACCGACTTTGCTGAAAGTGGATATTCTTGACCCGCAAATGGAAAAGTACGTTTAGAGAGCTCTTGACGTAAAATTTGGCGTAATACCACTTGGTCTTGTTTACCATCACGAGCAGCGAGTGCCTGTGATGGCGGTAAAAATGACCATCCTAAGTTAGTCAACAAGGTTAAAGCCGGAAGTTTTGCACTATATTCTTCTTGAAACTTCGGTAAAAAATTGGTCATTTAATATTTACTCATTACCTTAAATGTTAATTAATCGGATTAAAGTCGATCAAAAATAGAACCCCGATGAGGGTAATAAATTTTTTCGTACAATCTAGTTGCATATTCATCAGTCATACCCGAAATGTAATCACAAATTACCTGTTGTTTATGTGTTTCCGTTTCAGCTTTTTGATATCTAACTATCGTAGTAGTAGGCAATAGTCTTGTTGGATCTGAAGCCAATGCTTCAAATAGTTCAATAACTAGTTTTTGCCCTTTGAACTCAAGCTGTTGAACATTAGGACTTTTGATTACTTTATCTTTGACCAAATCAAAAATATGTTCTAGTAATTGCTCATGCTGTTTATCAAGAACAGCATTCCACTTAATCAAATCAGATGAAGCAGATAAAATGCCCGTTGGTTTCACTTCAGCATTGGTTATGAATTGATTTACCAAATCCCCGATTTGATTTTTGCGCTGATAGCTTTCATTTGAAAACAACTTCTCAGCAATCTTATTGCTATCCAACCCACAAGCTTTGAATCTATTCTCTTTAGAATCAGCATTATCCTCTTCGTTAGCCTGATTATGATTTTCCCAATCTGAACGAGTTATCATTCCTAATGAAATAGCATCTTCTAAATCATGCAAACTATATGAAATATCATCAGCGAGTTCCATAATCGATGTATCTAAAGCTTTATACATAGGCTTTAGATGCCCTGATTTATGTGGTTTCGATTTAACAAACTCAGCTTTTTCATCATTATTCAAAGCCTCCAGTATCCAATTAACCACATCATTTTCACTATTCAAATAACATTTAGGTGGTTTTTGCTTTTCAGCCTCTGATAACCAACGTGGATATTTAATTTCCCCATAAGCATTATCTTGAACTGTTGAAATATAAGAAGCGGGATATTTCAGCACACCTAGTAGTAATCGACGGGTAGGATTCATACCATAACCATCCGTGTATTTATCTAGGCGTGACAAAATTCTCAGCGTTTGGCCATTACCTTCAAAACCGCCATGTTCACGCATACAAATATTTAGTGCTACTTCACCACCGTGACCAAAAGGTGGATGACCAATATCATGCGCTAAGCAAATGGCATTCATTAATGCAACATCAGGCAAAGCTTGATAAATTTCTATATTTAGATGTTCATATTTATGTTTTAAACAGCGTAAAATTCCAGTGCCAATTTGAGCAACTTCCATAGAGTGTGTTAATCGCGTACGATAAAAATCACTCTCTCCCAATCCAAGAACTTGAGTTTTTGATTGCAAACGCCTAAAGGCTGCTGAATGAATTAAACGAGCATGATCTCTCTCCCACTCATTACGCACATCATTAATGCGTTTGGTGTCTTCCTTTCGACGTTTTTCCCATTTATTTTCAGACATAATCCCTCTCTAAATTTAATAATTAAGATTTTCTATTGTGTTATTTTTCAAGTTTGAAAGTTATTTAAAAACTTTATTCAACTTAAAACTCAACTGATAACGATAAAACTCAATATTCTGAGCCACACTCAAAGCACGACGAATTCTTAGGTCATCTTCTAGTGCAATGATGACACCTTTCACTTGCTGATCAGCCTCAGCCAATTCATCTTTGACATAGCCCATATAACGCTGAATTTGCCCCACAACACGATCACTTGCACGACCACGTTTTAACTCAACAACAAGCAATGTCTTTTTATCCTTACTGATTGCCAAAATGTCGATAGGACCTGTATCCGATGGATACTGCTGACCAACCAATTGTCCCTCTTCAGTATAGATGTCGTATGTTGCACCCAACTCAGTTTTAGGCCAATTCTCTACCAAGAAATGTTCTAAATGCTTTTCTAAAGCAAAAGCGGCGGGGTCTTCGACTACTTCATCAGGCTCGAGATGCTCAACCGTTTCTTTACCATTAATGAGCGATTTAAGCTCTTCTGCATACTTGGTCAGATTACAAACTGTACCCACTGATCCCGATGAGTTTTTTAGCTCTTGAGACATCATTTCTCTAGGCAAAGTCTGCTCAAACCATTCAACTTTTCTGCGATGGCTTAACTCACCAGAAGGTACGTAGTAATAGTCTGAAATGACTTTACCTACTAAGTAATGACCATCCCCACGAGGGGTAAGAATGATGTCACCTTGTTTAATTCCTTTTGAAAGGGTATGTAACATGCCACATGCTAAGCCTGCCGAAATCTTAGTTTTGTCAGGCAAAGCATTGAGATAAACAGGTATAAAACGATGATTAAACTCACGCCAATCATCAGGCAAATCATGTGTTAAGTCTTGATCAATGTTCCAATTGGCAGCAATAAAGCCACCTTCTAGAAACTCTTGAGCAAATACAGACTTCGCACCCGCCATAATGCGATAATAGCTAGGCATCATTTGCATCATTAAGCAGCCACCTTGACACGTTTTTTACCTGTCAAAAGTTGTTGCATGAGTGCTTTTTTCTCTTGCTTTAAACAATCAAGTTTTTTCTGCAAGGTCTCAATTTCTTGATCTGCTAAATAAAGTACTCTACCAATCTTTTTTTGCTCTTCCAAAGTAGGAACTAATAACTTCAAGGACTTTATATCATCGCTATTTATCGATTCAAATGTACTACCTTGAGAAAAATTAGCCCACTTTGGCTCTTTCCATATCATTAAGTGATACAAGAAACTTTGAGAAACGTTTAATTTTGCACGAATTGCAGCAATACCTCGCCCTATGCAAGCATGGTGTTTAGATCGAGCCACTGTTCCTACAGGTGCTCTAACACTCAAGAGAACATCTTCATTTATACATTCTTTCGTTATTTCTGAAGTATAAATTCTTGGATTAGAATATCGATTTTTAATATCTGCATTACCCTGAATAAGTGGTAACCCATGACCTAAATCATTATAAAATTCTGATTTAGGAGATGATCCCATTATTATTTGAGCTATATCTTTGAGTTCACAGATATCCCATGGCTTAATGAACTTCACCCCATTCTCATCAAGCAAACGCTTTTTACCCGTCAGCAACTCTTGCATCAATGCTTTTTTCTGCTGTTGGCTATTTTCAAGCAGTTTTTCAGTAGCCGAAATCGCTTGATCCCACGTTGAAAGAATTTGGGCAATTTTTTCCTGTTCTTGATAGGGTGGCAAAGCTATTTTTAACTTTTTAAAGTACGGCAATCCGATCGTTTTAATCGTAGAGCCAACAGCCTGACGCTCAAACTCCGTTTTATTTAACTGTAACCAATTATATAAAAACCAACTATTTATTTTATGAGAATTATCACATTTCCATGCAATAAAATGCTGACTAACAGCCATAGGCTCATACATAACTGCACTTTTACCAATGCCAGCATCACGAGATAAAACAACCGTTTCAGCAGGTAAAAGTACAGCCGAACTATTTTTAACACCATCTTCTGAAATTTCTTTAGACGTGTTAAAAATGTAGCCATTATCTAAACGGTTACTATCTGCTAGAGAAATCCATTTGATTCCTCCATTCCAATATTCAGGAAAAGACTGGCTAGGAGTATGTCCACTACAACGTATTGCAAATTTATCTAGCAAATCATACTTCCATTCTTTTGGAATAGAAGCGGAATCAATTTTACGCGCCATAACCCAACTCCTCTAAATACTTCGCCATTTGCACTTCAAGCTCAGCAAGTTGAGTCTTTAATTGCTCACGCTCAGCACGTACAGCAACCAAATCAATTTCAGCTTCCTCTTCAAAGGTATCCACATAACGAGGGATATTTAGGTTGTAATCGTTATCTTTGATTTCCTGCAAAGTCGCTAAATATGCATATTTATCTACACTTGCACGCGCACGATAGGTTGCAATAATCTTGGCAATATTGTCTTCAGTTAAGTTGTTTTGGTTTTTACCTGACTTAAACTCACGGCTTGCATCAATAAACAAAACCGAATCATCAGACTTTTGCTTTTTGAAAATTAAAATGGCAGCAGGAATCCCCGTACCATAGAACAGCTTTTCAGGTAAACCAAGCACCGCATCTAATAAGTTTTCGTTAATCAACTTCTCACGAATCTTCCCTTCAGATGAGCCACGGAATAACACACCATGTGGAACCACAACACCCATACGACCCGTAACAGGTTTAAGTGTCTCAATCATGTGTAAGATAAAGGCATAATCACCTTTGGTTTTTGGTGGTAAACCACGACGGAAACGGTCAAACTTATCATTTTCAGCTTGCTCATAACCCCATTTATCCAGTGAGAATGGTGGGTTTGCAGTCACAATATCAAACAGCATCAAGTCGCCATTCTTATCCAATAATTTTGGATTGCGAATCGTATCGCCCCACTCAATTTTGTGGTTGTCTTCGCCATGCAAAAACATGTTCATCTTGGCTAATGACCACGTTGAACCAATCGCTTCTTGCCCATAAAGCGCATATTCTTTGCTGTTGTGGTTGCTGACAACCTTACGACCACACTTCATCAACAGTGAGCCAGAACCACATGCAGGGTCACAAATACTGTCGCCTTTCTGTGGATCAAGTAACTCAGCAATTAAGTCCGATACTTCAGGTGGCGTATAAAATTCACCGGCCTTTTGACCACCACTTGCAGCAAAGTTTTTAATCAAAAACTCATACCCGTTGCCAATCACATCAAGTGAACCTACACGGCTTGGCTTTAGATCCAATTCAGGAACAGCAAAAACTTCAAGAAGGTCTTTTAAAATGGTGTTTTTTTGCTTTTCTTCGCCCAATTTATCCGTGTTAAAAGAAATATCTTGGAAAACGCTTTTACCTACATCTTTCAGCTTTGTCCCATTGGCTTCTTCAAGTGCATGTAAAGCCATATCAATACGTTCACCATTACCGGGCTCAAAGCGACGCTCATGCAAAGTATAGAAATTTGATTCACGAGGCAGTACAAAACGCTCGTTTTTCATTAACTCTTCAATGAGCTCAGGCTCATCACCATACTCATTTTTATAATTGTCGTAGTGGTCTTGCCATACATCAGAGATGTACTTTAAGAACAGCATTGTCAAAATATAGTCTTTATAGGTATCTGCACTCACTGTGCCACGGAATACATCACATGCCGACCAAAGGGCTTTATTGACGGTATCTTGATTAATTTGAGTAACCATTATTTGTTTCCTTGGAGCAGTTGTTTAAACATGCCCATCATCATTTGTTCACGATTTTTAAGTAATTGTTGGGTCAAGATCTGCTCTTGCTCCCAAATACGGTTTAATTCAATTATGCGTTGCTGAATATCCAAACTTGGCACTTCTACCTCAAATTGGCTTACCGTTGATACGCTTAGCATTGGCATCTTAGAGCCCTGACTTTCTTGGCGTAACTCATGTTGCACAGTAGGTTGATTCAAGTACCAACATAGGTATTCAGGTAGTACATTTTGATTTGGCATCAAAATCAAAAATTGACTACTCACAATGAGTGGTAATGCTTTTGATTGATCTTGATGGCCTACAAAATAATGTGCTTTGAGATACTCTCCACGACAGGGCAACAATACAGAGTCAGGCGATACGATGGCATTATCTTTACCTTGCCAATCAATTTGCGGTAAATCATCAGCAAAAAGCGTATAACCACAGGTATCCGTTGCAATGTGACGAATATCTTTGATCTGTAATACGTGCGCATTACCAGAATCAACTTCTTCAACCTTTTCACGGAATGTAAAACCTGTGCGAATCTCTGCGAGGTCACTCAGTTTTACGAATCTATTTAACTTTGACATAAATATTTACTCTGAAAGAAAGTGAGTCATCCTTGGCTCAATCCCATTAAGATGCATTACCAATATATTTCTTTAGCCAGTCCGTTGTAGCCTTATCTTTAACATCATCTAATTTTCGCCAAGCCGCTTCTGGATTCAGCCTAGTTACTAACAGACCATCATCATGGTCCATGACTTGGCTCAAGTCATCCCGAATCTGTGCTGCCGTTGCAGAAACAATTAGCCAGCAAGATTTTAAAGGTCTTCGCCAAGTTCCATAAGCTTTAATTTTTTTATAAAGCTCTTCATAGTTACGTTGCTTACGCAGGTCATAATTGATCTGATATACTTTCATTTGTTCTTAACTCCTAATGTTTAGTCACGTTATCGGTTTTGAATTCGATGACAGGCGGCCACCTGTCACCACAAATTAAATACAGTAGGTAGACTATGCAACACCTGTTACATCAGGATAATGGGGCGTTTTTTACTCAATGTCAATTGTTTTTTTGCAGTAGAACACCTACTAAAATTAAAAACCCCTAAACAAATACTACCATTTTCATTGCAAAATATTGTTTTTAAACATAATTTTTATTAAAACCAAGCTAAATATATTTCTATTCAAAAAAATTAATGATTTGAATATCTAAAGCTTTTGATATTTCATAAAGCTTGAGCACAGTAATGTTAACCTCACCTCTCTCTATCCGCCCCATATAACTACGATCTAAACCACACATAAGGGCTAACTTTTCTTGAGAAAGGCCTTTTTCTTTTCTAGCCTTACGTATTTTTTGACCTAGTAAACTTGCTAATTCTGTCATTTGATTTAAATGCTCAAAAAACAGAACTATCATCATTTACGGATTAAACATCCACGGACTATAATCCTCTTTTTAATAAGTGAAAATTGTTCAGTTATGGCAAGAAATACTCATTTACCACTGTATGATGATTTTTTAGATTTATTCATAAATCACGAAGTCAATAATTGGCAAGCTAAAGATTTTTGGGAGAAAATGCTGACATCTAGACCAAACATGCCAAAAACTGCTAAAAGACGTATGTACTCAGGCCTAAAAATCCTTTTAAATTTTGAATATTTGGAAGTGAATCCCACTACATCTTCAAAAAAATCCTTTCGTTATAAAGAAACACCTAGACTGAATGATTTAAGAAATCATTATAAAAAACAGAAGCTTCAAGATATTTTTATGTCAAAAAAAAAGTGATTTATTGATAGAATTGGAGGAAAAAGAGAATAATATCGAATTCTTAAATACTTTATTATCTAATGATGCGACGCTAGAAAAATATTTCATTACCCATAAACATGAGATTGAGAAAAATATATAAAAAATAAATTCTAATATCAAATGGCTTTGTTGCATAAATATGTAAGCATCTGATTTAAATAAATTTAATTTTAGATCAAAAAATAATCAAAACTTTTAAAATCATATAGTTATGAAATCTTTGTGCAACAAAGCCATATCAAATTAATGGAAGATATATTAAGTTAGATAAAAAATTGATCATAAAATCGTCATTTCAATAAAAATAAAAAATGAAGTGACATTACAATAAACGCATAACTATTATTTACACCCTCCACCCTCCAGATCAGCCTAATCTCTTGTGGGTTGCTGACTTCACATATATTCAAACCAATTCTGGTTGGGTTTATGCAGCAGTGAATCACACAATTTATAACTTGTAGTTCTCCCTCTTTAGAATGATTCAAGTTGATCATTTTCAATATCATTGAAAATATTCACTATAAAACTATTCTTGTCTTCTAATTCCTTTAACTCTTTAGATATAACATTTTCATATTTGTCAAAAAAACTTTGTAGATCTGGGTTTTTAGTAATGATATTTTCAATGAAAACTTTCTCGGTTTTACGTCGTTCGAGTACATTTTCCAAACTCTTTTTTTCCTCAATTAATGCATCTTTGACCTTTTTTACTTTCTCAACATTTCGATAGGATTTTAAATAAGAGGTTTCGCTGTATCTAAAAATATTACGGTTATCCTCGTCTCTCACTGTTAAAAGAAAATTGCATTTTACTAGTATATTTAATCCTCTATAAATACTTTGCTTTTCAGAGGGTTTAACAAATTGTCTATCATTAAAAATAGCCTTTATAAAGTCATTCGCTCGCCATTCGATGATTTCATGATTCAGTAAAATGTGAAAAAAATCACTATAAAAAGGTAGAGTATATTTTGACATGGATAAGCACAATTAAAGCAAAAGAGAGTTGATGACCTTAGTGTTGAACTGTATATAGAATCATAACTGTAACAATTGGTAGAGGATCAAAAATAGGCGCTTGAGATCAATGCAGATCTGGCAAGCTTGTTCAAAAGTTACCATCGAGCAATGCAAGGTAGACTTCTTGATTTCACAATACTAAGGAATCCTTAGTAATAACTCAAGTTGAAACTAAGAAAATCTTAGTTTTAAGGTGGGTGCTTATGTTTAATGCCAACACATAATTTAAATGTTTTTGCCTTACGTCTTCGTATAGCGCGCAAAGCAAAAAAACTTTCACAAGAGCGCTTAGGGATCTTGGCTGGAATTGATGAATCTTCTGCTAGTGCACGTATGAATCAGTATGAACGTGGAAAACATGTTCCTGATTTTTTAATGGCTTCCAAGATTGCAGAAATTTTAGATTTACCAACAGCATATTTTTATGTAGAAAACGATTTATTGGCAGAAATAATACAAGTTAGTCATACTTTAAGTAATGAGCAGAGGTTAGAAGTTCTACGATTTATTAAAGACTTACAAAAGTTTTGAATCTTATATCTTTCTTCTTGGATAAGACGAGTATAGTTCATGATCTAACTTTGACTTCGGTCTGGCGGAGGCAAAATGCTAGCTCATCTTGCCTGCTTCCTACGATTTAATCTCTGTTGTACTTTATTTTTAGATTTAAGTAATCAAAAAAGCAGAATAATATTACTTTAATTTGTTAGCTAAATGGATAACTTCATATATTAGACTTCCGTCATAAATCAAAAAACGTACAATTTATTTGATCTTAAATTAATCAGCAAAATTATTTAATTCAAGAGATAATCCTTGGATGAAATTCAAAGATATTCAAAAATTATCAGACGTTAAGTTTCGTAGGCTTACCGGTGTTAGTTGGACTACATTTAACCTCATGTTGGCCGAGCTAAATAAGCATTTACCTCGTCATATTGGTAAAGGACGACCGCATAAATTACCGTTGGAAGATCGTTTGCTCTTATGTATAGAATATTGGAGAGAATATCGAACATTTTTCCATCTTGGTATGAGTTACGGTGTATCTGAAACGAGTGCAATTCGTATCACACGTGTTATTGAAGATACCTTAATCCGTTCTGGAAAATTTAACTTGTCAAAACAACTTCCTAATCGAGATGAAGTGGATTGGGAAGTTGTTGTGATTGATGCAACTGAAATATTAGTTCAACGTCCAAAAAAAACAGAAGAAATGGTATAGCGGTAAAAAAAAAGCGACATACCTTTAAATTTCAGCTATCTATGCACTATACAACAGGTGAAATACTGAGTGTATGTGGAAGTCATGGAAGCATGCATGATTTTAAAATATTTAAAAAAAGTATGAGGAAATTAAAATTTAAGCCCTTTTTTATCGTTGATAAGGGGTATTTAGGGATAAAAAAATTGGGTTTTGGATGCCTCATGCCATCTAAAGCAAAGAAAACTGAAAAATTAGATTCTGAATTAAAAAAGTTAAATAGAGAGATTGGTCGTAGACGAATTCAAGTAGAGCATGTATTTGGAAGGATGAAATGTTTTAAGATTTTATCTTGTGTATATAGAAATCGTCGTAAAAGATTAAACCTGCGGTTTAATTTACTTGCTGGCATATACAATTTAGATTGGGTGAAAGATAAACAATTAAATTGATTGAAAAATGATTTATGAAGGAAGTCTATTGATTATTTCTGATGGAATAACCATTCCTAACCGCCCACCATCTTTGAGTAAGGAAAGTGAAGCTAGAATAAAAGGCACCCAGGCATTAGTATGTTTAGTAAATTTTAAACCTAATGTTTTAAATACGGTTTCTGTCTCAGCTTGAAAGCTTTTTTCCAAGAATTGATATCGTATAAAAGGAGGATTTCCTACGACTCCGTCAAAAATCGTTTTATTCTCTGCAAGCTGCTTATTTGCCCATACTAAAAAGTCACCCTCAGTCACATTACAGTTAGCATATCCTAATTTTTTGGCTAAGCTTTGAGCCTTTTCCACTTCAGTATCCAGAAGCTCAAAACAGGACATTTGAAGACTATTTACCGCATTATTATTCGCAATTGCTTGTATAAAAACACCATCACCGCAGCTTGGTTCTAATACACTTTGGGGATTAATTGAAAGAACCCATTTAGCCACATAATCTGCTAAATGTTGAGGTGTGTAGTAACCACCTCTTAATTTTTGCGTTGTCTGGTCTGCTTTAAACTTCATCGTCTGCCTTTAAAAAACTTTTTAATAACTCAACTTTTTTCTCGCTGATATGTGATTCTGCGCGGAGAATAAACCATTCTTTCAGCGTTTGCTGTTCCATTGCTAAAACTGCATAGAGAGGTGGATCAGGAAATTTGAACAACACTTATAAGTGATATTTTGCTCCCCAAATGATGTTATAAACATCAATATATGGAGTATTTTATGGCACGTAGACCAAGAAGAAATCATTCAAATGATTTTAAAGCTAAGGTAGCACTTGCTGCGATTAAAGCAGAAAAAACACTTGCTGAATTGAGTGCTGAATTTGATGTTCATCAAAACCAAATTATCGACTGGAAAAATCAACTGATTTCAGCTTCCTCGCAAGCTTTCGATCAATCAAAAGCTCCAACAGAACCACCCATCGATCTAAAAAAACTACATGCAAAAATCGGTGAGCAGGCATTAGAAATTGATTTTTTAGAAGGTGTGTTGAAGAAACTGGGCCGCTTCAACCACAAAAGTTAATCGATGACTCACTTCAGATTTCAGTATCTAAGCAAGCTCAGCTGCTGAAAGTCTCCCGTGGTTGTTATTACTATCGCCCAAAACCTGTGAGTGCATCAGATCTGAAGCTGATGCGGTGTATGGATGAGTTACATATGCAATACCCTTTTGCAGGTAGCCGTATGATGCGTGATTTGTTGAATCGTCAAGGACATCATATAGGACGACGTCATACACGTACTTTAATGAAGAAAATGGGCATTAATGCGTTATATTGCAAACCAAATTTAAGCCAGGCTAATCAAGCTCACCGCAAATATCCATATCTGCTCAAAGGATTGGCTATTCAGCGCAGTAATCAAGTGTGGTCTACGGATATAACGTATATCCCTATGGCAAAAGGCTTTGTTTATTTATGTGCTGTGATTGATTGGCATAGCCGCAAGGTACTTGCGCATAGAGTATCGATTAGTATGGAGGTTACATTTTGCATAGAAACATTAAATGAAGCTATTGAAAAATATGGTCGACCTGAAATATTTAATACAGACCAAGGCAGTCAGTTTACCAGTGATGCATTTATTGATGTATTGAAATCAAATGACATCCAAATCAGCATGGATGGTAAAGGTCGATGGGTTGATAATGTGATGGTTGAACGATTATGGCGGAGCGTTAAATATGAAGAGGTGTATCTCAAAGCCTACAGCAATGTTTTGGATGCGAAGAAGCAATTAAACGCATATTTTGAATTTTATAATTTGAAACGACCTCATTCGAGTCTGGACAAAATGACTCCAGATGAGTTTTACTATGACCAGCTACCACAACAAAATAAGGTAGCTTAACTAGAGCAGAGTATCACTTATAAATAAGCTTTTAGTTGTTCAAACATGTGGGACCACCTCTTAGAGTCTATTTTTTAATTTGGGATCAATCTCTAAAACAATTCTTCCTGAATCACCTTTTGCCATACTTCATCCTGCCAAAGCACATATGTAATATTAATAACTTATATTACATATGTCTTATTTAATTTAAAAGTTAATTGGGAGGAAATTTCAAGAAATTATATTTTATGCAGTAGCTTCACAATATTTATCTTGAAAGTTTTGGAAATTCTATGAAGTTCGAAGAGATTTCTTATGAAAACTTATTTGATCTTTTTGATTACATAATTATCAATTTAGGGAAATACCCGAGTTTGATAAGAAAGTCTTAGAAGTTTTAAGGCAACCCCTTGAGTCTAAAGAAATCATCATTTCAAGAGCATCAAGACAAATTACCTTTCCAGCAAATTTTCAACTCATCGCAGCAATGAATCCATGTCCTTGTGGTTATGCTTTTAATCAAGATAGCCGTTGCCAGTGCTCAGCTGAATCAATCAAACGTTATCAAAGTCGAATCTCAGGTCCTTTATTGGATCGTATTGATCTACATATCGATGTACCACCCTTAAAAGCTCAAGAATTACAAGATACAACTCCTGTTGAAGATTCAGCAACAGTGCGAGAACGCGTACTTCAAGCTTTTCATTTTCAAATTCAACGCCAAGGCGGATTAAATCACGCTTTATCTCCAAAACAGTTGGAAAAATATGTAGTTTTGGATGAAACATCCCAAAAGATGATTGAGATGGCACAACAACGTTTAAATTTATCTGCACGGGCATATCACCGTATTTTACGTGTTTCAAGGACCATTGCAGATTTAGCACAAAGTGAACAAATTCAAAGTACACATTTGACAGAAGCTTTGTCTTATCGGGGAACGCACAATTAATATAAACTGAATATTTATTCAATTAATAAACATCAATTTAATTTTTGATAATTGTTCTGTATGGCAATACTCCCAATTCATTTAATTTAATCTCTAATAAATTAGCTTTATAAATATGCTCTGAATTATATGAAGAAAAATATTCATGGTCATCAAGTGTAGAAATTAAAGTGTAACCTCGCATAAAGTTTTCCACTTTACTAGCTTGAGGAATATCTCGCTTTGTAAAATTTCCTTTTACAACACACTTCCACACACATTGTAAACGATGGGGATAAACTTGATATGTATCTTCATAATAATTTTCACGTTCATTAGGTGACTGTCTACTTGAAAAATCATTATCAAACAGGCTAACAAACTGAAAGTTAAACTTATGCTTTCTACAATTCTCAGTCATACTTTTCATTATTATTTCGATTGTCTCTATAGACATATGAGGTTGAATACTTTGATATTCTTCAACATAACAAAAAGACAAATTATCATATGAGTTTAAAAAATTATCATCACTAAAATAATGATCATATTTTAAAATACACTGTTTAACCTCTTCCAAATTACGAATACTATAATCCATTGTCATGGGAATTGAAAATCCATAGTCAATATCATTTTCCTTGTGGTACTTTTGCAAAAAGCTATTTAAAACATCATTATTTTTTTCCAAAAAAATAGGTATATTCTCTCTTGAACTATAGAGATACCATTCACTTGATGAAAAATAGTCACTTTTTCTGGCAAGTAATTCCAAAAAATCAATAAAATAATCTTGCAAATTATTAGGTTTAAATTCTCTTTTTGTTAGATTATGATCAGTGAATAACTGAATATAATACTTATGAAATGGAGATATGAAATCTACAATAGGTTGAGAAATAAATTTCGGTTTTGTTTCCATCATTAATATATCCTACGTTCCATATCCTCGTTTAACATTTTCATCAAATTCTTTCTTTCGTTGATTATCTAATTTATCAAGTTTTTCTTTATTTAAAAATTCCGTATGTTTCACTTTTAATCCTGATTTCATAAGGTTGTTTATTGTGTTGTCACTTACAACGATTTTCTTCGTATTCAATTCAGAGAAATGCCACTCTAACTCAACTTTTTTTTGCTTGGCATTAGTAGTTTTCCAAGATGGTTGAACAGCTTTAAGCTGTTTATTCATTTGCCTAGCCCACTTTTCCAATTGCTCTGTACTATTGAACCAAAGATATTTAAACATATGTTCATATCGATCTTTAGCTTCAACAACCACACACTTATTTGGCCACATACCATCAAAGTCATTCACTGAACTATAAGCCCATTCTGTTACTTTATAGGATTTCCCTGATTCCGCTATACCTAAATTAGAGAAAACTAATGGGGCAGAATACAGATTTGCAATATAAAGTTGATATTGAATACCATTATCATTTCTAGATTGGATACTTGGTTTGCCATGACACAAATGAGATGCTGGGCATTTACAATCTTTTTTTCGATCATTGTTACCACCGCCATAACCCACTTGTTCAACAGGTATTGCGCCAGGTTTATCAAGAGTCATTCCATTTCTTGCGTCTTTTTCTAATTGTGATTCCGAAGTAATAGGAAGAGGATCATCTAATCGAATAGGTACACCAGTTATAGGATCAATACCTAGTGTTGGTCTAGGAGTAACACGAGGGACTGTTCTGGTTGAACCACCTAAAGCACCCCCAAACCAAGGAGCAACTATTGCCATCAGTCAACTCCTAGAACTTGTTTATTAAACAAGTTCTTCATACGCACAACCCAATCAGCTAATGCCGATTGATCTTGGATTCCTATCTTGATCGTTTCAGATTTTCCTATAGCTTCTCTAAGCTCAGGATTTTGCATAGGCGTTTCATTGCGATTAACCGCATATAATGCGTATCGTATTAAAAGCTCATCATCATCTAAAAAATCATATTCATTAGCATCTGCTATTACTTGATCAAGTAAAGTAGACAAATCTTTATTATTTTCAAGATTAGGTTTTAATAACGGAAATTTAAGGTTAGCAAGATCGAGTAAGACTCGATATAACCACCGCTTATCATCCTCATCATCCATATATCGTTCTTGAAAACTATCAACTTCAAACATTATTTATATGCTCCTCAATATAATAATTTTTGTTGATGTCATCCCATCCACGTATGAAGAAAATATCTTTCCAAAAATTTTGCTTCTGCTTCAGCTTCAGCATGTTATTGAAATTCCGAAACGCTCTAGGGTCGTATAATCTGATAATGCCAGTACGCCCATCAGGTGTTTTAAATTCCATATAATTTTGGAGGCGTTGAGATAATCTACTTAATGAAAGTGAACTCTGTAAAAATAAAATTGACTCGCGTTTATTATCTAAAAATTCCGAAATAAATATTTCATCATGTTTATCCACTTGACATAAAATTGGACTTATATCTTTTAAATAATATTCAGAAAGTGTAGAAAATAAACTGTCAGAATTTTGAAAAACACTTTGATTATGTTGATATAAAATTAGTAGTTTTTCATTTTCTGTGTGATGTATTAGATCAATAATATAATAATTTTTCATCTATTCATCTCAGCATATAACTTGAGCCTGAAACAGCAGCAGCTCTTAAACAATCTTCACAAATAGGTTCTATCGGATTGAAATTTGGCAAAACTACTTTCACCTTTTCACCAGACTTAAACAAGTGTTGACCTGCTTTCGATTCAAACTTTGATGGAGTAATAAATGTAATTCCATTTTTATTAATTATTATTTGTGAGCCACCAGCCATATATTGCTCCTTGTAAAATTTTATAACAGACCTTAATATTAATTTAATCTAATAATACTTTTAAGAAATAATATGACTTTTTTACTCTCAATTCAACTAAAAGATAGTATAATTATTGCCGCTGACAAAAGATCAGTAAAAATTCAAGCATGTGGAGAATTTTTATTTAATCACGATCAAACGAATAAACTTCATTTGTGGAAAAATGGAGTGATTACTGGAACAGGTGAATTAGCTGTCATTCAATGGGCTATTTCTTTTTTAGATGAACTCGCAAACAATA
This sequence comes from Acinetobacter sp. Tol 5, assembly GCF_019702905.1. NCBI lineage: Bacteria > Pseudomonadati > Pseudomonadota > Gammaproteobacteria > Moraxellales > Moraxellaceae > Acinetobacter > Acinetobacter sp. Tol 5. The sequence continues at coordinate 4,406,983 of NZ_AP024708.1, forward strand.
ATATTGATCAATTAGCAAATTGTTTGACATTATCACGTTTAATTAGAAAGTTTGAATTTGAACATCCACAAATAAATCAAACCAAGCTGATTTATTCAGAATATACAGAATATGGGGCACAGCTATATGCGATCGAACTCAATAATCGTGATGATTATTTTGTTAGGAAGCTCGAAGAAAATGAAATTACTATATGGATGTATAATCCTGATATTACAGACATAATTGCTAAAGTAAAGAATTTATATGATGATTTAAAACCTTTAAATGAATTCGATGATATTTTAGATGGATTAAATTTCTATTTCACACATATTTCAAAAATTTTCGCCTTACAATCCAAACAAGATGAAATGATGAGTTCAGATTTTGATATATATTTTCAAACACATAAAAACTACTATATTGGAACTTTCAAAAACAAATAAACATCCAACTATTTACCAGTATAAATGGTAACGTTCAATGAAAAATTCTAAGAATGGATTATTATTACATTAATAGTATGATTGTAATCATATAATCCCATCTACAGCTCGTGAAAATCAATAAAATGCTTAACTTAACTTTACGCAACGAACAAGCAGATGATATTGAAAGTATTTTCAATATCACACAACAAGCTTTTGAACATGCAGCACATACAGATCACACCGAACACTTCATCGTGAATGCACTCAGGGAAGCAAATCAATTAAGTATTTCGATTGTTGCTGAATTTGAAGGCAAGATCATCGGGCATGTTGCGATTTCACCTGTGGTGATTTCCTCTGGCGAGCCAAACTGGTATGGCTTAGGTCCAGTTTCTGTTGTTCCAGCGTACCAACAACAAGGCGTGGGTAAGGCGTTAATACAACAGTCCTTACAACAACTCAAACAACTTGGCGCTGCGGGATGTGTAGTCCTTGGCGATCCTGCTTACTACTCAAAATTTGGCTTTAAACCTTATGCCCATTTGATCCTTGAAGGTGTCCCTGCTGAATACTTTCAAGCCCTTACCTTTACCCAAGATATTCCACAGGGGAAAGTCAACTATCATGCTGCATTTGGAGCAACAGCTTAACTTGGCTAACTGGATACAAAAAAGGTGACTTAATAAAGTCACCTTTTTTCATTTTAATCGTACTTAGAATGCTTTGGTTAGCGTAAACACAGCACCTGTTTCAACAGCACGTTTCCCTGAATTAGTAAAACCATCCGTATCAATATTCGTCCCTACAGCAGCAAGTTCCGCAGTAACACCGGGAATTGATTTAACACTGTAGTTAACCCCAACTTTCCAGTCTACATAGTTGTCTTTACCGTCTGGTAATGCTTTTTCATCCATTGTGGTATAACCCACATTGGCAACACCACCAAAACCAGTATCGCCGAATGGTGCAGAATAACCTAGGTTAAAATTCCAGCTATTTCCACCGACCGCAGCCCAGTCATTGGTATAGTTCACGTTTGTTAATAAGCTTCCACCTTTCACAAACACATCTGCAAATATTAATTTTGCGTAAAATTCAGTCCAGTTAAAGCCACTGCTTGCACTTGGGTAATTATATTCAACCACACCAACATCTAAAGTTGGCTTAAACGTTGGTGAAAGTTCGAGTGGTGTTGTAAAACCGATCGATGGGTCTAATTCTAAATGAGGATCTGACTCCCCAAAGTTCACATTGGACCCCCATAGACCAACATATAGACCTGAAGTATGCGATAAAGTGAAACCTGCTTGCACGGCTGGATCACTCGCTGTTTGTGTCATACCACGAAAACGATAGTCATTCGTTACGGCAGCACTTCCTGAGAAACTTAAACCTAATTTTGACAGTGCGTTATCTTCCGCCATTGCCATAGTTGCTGTAGACGATAAAACTGCCAATGCTAGTGCTTTAGTTGAGAATTTCATCTTGAGTGCTCCCCCATCATACGATGTTTATTTGTTATGCTAAAATTTGATGAACTCCCTAAGCATTTAGCAATTGCCATGCCAAGAATATTTTTTAATTTTTTATAATTTTGATTAAAACACCCCAAACTATTGATCATAAATAAAATTATTAATTTTTTTTGTTGGATAAAATTTCTTTTTCTGAGTTGTGTACGGATCATTAGATCATTGAACACGAAATGACGATGCTTCATATTTACCTACTTTCAGCATGATTTTGACTGCTGATGAGTATGTAAAACCGTCGCATAAATTTTCTATCATTGATGTGATTCGTGACATAAAAATCTCATAAATATTTTTCAAAGCTTAAATGTCACAACACTGCAACAAAATGTACTATTTTTGATCAAAAAACAGATTTTAACTTAAAAATGCTTAAAAAAAGTGCATGCCCAATCTTAGGTCATGCACTGTGTTAAATTTTTGAGCATAAAAATGGGGCTTGGGTATCAGCTAAAAATTGTAGATCAAGCCAAGTACCATGTGATCATCATAATCTTCTCCAATACGACTCTTGCCACCTACGACGTAATCAAAAGATGCCAACAGCCCAGTATTTGCAATTGACTTACTGACACCTATACGCGCTTCATTGAAGGTAAAATTCTTTTTCGATTGCACAATCTGATTATCGTGCTGAGTATTGTAGAAAGAGCCGCCAAAAGATGTATTGAACACAAATTCATGCGCTAATGGATAACTATAAGCGGCACTTAAGTAGACATCACCCGCATTGGCATAAGATGAATCAGCGAGCATTACTGCCGCACCCACTGTTAAATTCTTATAAACAATCTCAGCTAAAATGTCTAAATCATCAGTTTTACGATGATCCCCCTGCTCAGCGTAAACCGTTCCACCATGATGGTACACATAGGCTGTGGTTTTAAAGTTGTAGCGCCAATTTTGATCAATTTCCTGTCCATATGACACATAGAAATTATGTTCAAAGCCATGATCTTGTCTGTCATCTGATGGATCATAGCCTAAAGTCGAACCCCAATAGCCTAATGTTATGCCACTTTGATGCGCATAGGCTAAACCGCCTTGCATTGCAAGATCTTGATTTTCTTCACCACCGCGATAGATATACTTAGATACCACCCCTATATTTCCAGAAAATATACTATTTTCAGCAGAATGATCTGTCTGATCGGCAAATACAGAACACGATACAACACAGATAGGCAAAGCCCATAAAATTTGGGAAAAAATTGAATTCATGAAATTAAATAAGTAAGAGGAAAAATTTGCTGAAATTTTACTGTTTTTTTGAATTTTTGGTAAAAATAGTGGCTACAGAACAACCAAATCCATTAAAATAATGGAAATTTCAAACAATTTAATCATATTTAAGCAACTTTAGAATTTTTTTTCATAAAGAAATAAATTAATATTGAGTAGAAAATTACAAAAATGTAATATTTTTAATCAAAGGTCATTCCCTTTTTATAGATTAAATATACAATTCATCCATTATCTGCTCTGAATTCAATCAGTCAGTACCATTTATTCTCGTTCACGAGGCAATTCATGTTGAATGCTCCAAAACTTACTTTAGCTATATTAATTAATGCTGCTTTAATTACACCTACATTTGCTAGCGAACAAAGTGATGCAAAAGGTTTCGTTGAAGATGCCAAAGGTTCTGTATTGTTTCGTACTGGTTACATCCTTCGCGATAAAAAACATGGCATCGAAGACCAAAGTTCATTTGCACAAACTGCAATTGTTGACTTAGATTCAGGTTTCACACAAGGCGTTGTTGGTTTTGGTGTGGGTGTTGTGGGTGACGGTTCTTTTAAAATTGGTGACAACCAACATTCAGGCAACAACATGATCCCTCGTGATGATCAAGGTAATCCTTACCATCACTGGGCTCGTGGTGGTGCAAACGTGAAAGCACGTTTCTCAAACACCACTGTGCGTTATGGTACTCAAGTTTTAGATTTACCTGTATTGGCAAGTAATACCACACGTCTTGTTCCTGAATACTTTACAGGGACTTTATTGACCAGCCGTGAAATTAAGAACTTAGAACTTGTTGCTGGTAAATTTACCAAAGACCAAATGTCTGATCATATCAATACAGACAGTAATCATCTGGATGATGCTATTGTTTGGGGTGCTAAGTACAAGTTTGATGACCAACTCAGTGCATCTTATTATGGTTTAGACTCTAAAAATGCTTTAGAGCGTCATTATATCAATGCAAATTATAAATATCCTCTAGCAAATCAAAGCTCTTTGACGTTTGACTTCAGTGGTTATCACACTAAGTTTGATAAAAATGCCAATACTTACTCGGCAACGGGTCCAGTTGATGCTGACTATGCAGAAACAGGTAAAGCAGGCGTAGAAAAGACCAATAATATTTGGGCGTTGTCTTCAACCTATAATCAAGGTCCACACAGTGTGATGTTAGCTTACCAACAAAACACGGGTGATGTTGGTTATGACTATGGTCAAAATGCCGATGGTTTCCAAAGTATTTATTTACCAAACTCGTACTTGTCTGACTTTATTGGTAACCATGAAAAATCTGCTCAAGTTCAATATAACTTAGACTTTGGTGGTTATGGTGTTCCTGGATTAAACTGGACGACTGCATTTGTTTATGGTTGGGATATTAAAGTTCGCAATGTGACCGACAATGCTCAAGAACGCGAATTCTTCAACCAAGTGAAATACACTATGCAAAGCGGTTTTGCAAAAGATGCAAGCTTACGTGTTCGCCACTCTTACTACCGTGCAAGCGACGCGTATAACCCTGTTTATATCGGTGATACCAACGAATGGCGTATTTTCCTTGATATTCCTGTGAAATTTTTCTAATTTAAAATAGAAAAACGACCAAAAAAAACCTGCATTTAATCATGCAGGTTTTTTATTGGTTTGAACATTATTTAATCTTCAAACCGCATTTCTATCTGGCTTATTTGGCTGCTTCGATTGCTTTTAATACTTCAGCTTTAGCAACTTCAGAACCTTCCCAACCTGTCAATTTAACCCATTTCCCAGGCTCTAAATCTTTGTAATGTGCAAAGAAGTGTTCAATTTGATTCAACAACAAAGCTGGAAGATCTGAATATTCTTTCACATCTTTATAAAGCGGTGTTAATTTGTCGTGTGGTACAGCGATAAGTTTCGCATCGATACCACCGTCATCTTCCATGTTTAATTTACCCACTGGACGACAACGAATCACTGAACCATGTACCAATGGATGTGGTGTAACGACCAATACGTCTAATGGATCACCATCTTCAGACAAGGTATTTGGAACATAACCGTAGTTCGCTGGGTAGAACATTGCAGTACCCATGAAACGGTCAACAAATAAAGCATCTGAATCTTTATCTACTTCATATTTAATTGGTGCAGCATTGGCTGGGATTTCGATGATTACATAGATGTCATTAGGTGCATCTTTACCAGCAGGAATATTGCTATAGCTCATAGGATACTCTTTGAAGTGAGGTCTTATAAAAAATCTTGACGATTATAACGCTAAAATACGCGAACAGCTGCGGATTATACATTTTGCATCATCAAAATGAATGGATTTCGTCTAAATCCACTCAGACAATTCGAATAATCAATAATAATAAAATGATTGGACAAGCCATCGATAGAAACCAAATGATTGAGCGTAATGCTGAAATATTGGCTAGATAACAAATCCCATAGATAATGCGCAGTACAATATAAGCAATCCCCAACATCATGATCAAATGTTGTGAGACCACCATATACTCAGCCATAAGCACAGCGGCAATAAATAAAGGTAAGCTTTCAAAACTATTTTGTTGTACCGCATTGGCGCGTGCCGACAAGCCTGTGCTTTTGGCTAAAAAGTCACGAGGATTCTGGTTATCTGCGAGTTTAAATCCCCCAGATACTTTCGCAATAATGGTAAAAACATAAGGAAGTAAACAGGCAATTAGAATTAAATATATGATGCCATCTATCCCAGACATGATTTTTTCTCATGAAGTGTTAATGCAGGTTATCATAGCATGGCAATAACAGAATATTTTTTGTTTAATGCAGAGTTTTGCAAAATTGTGTAGTGAGGACAATGTCGTGCAGCCCGACCAAAATGAATTGTTTGAAGTTTTAGAGAAACAACGCCAGCAACATGCCGAGATTGATCGTATTCTTAAAATTGTGCTGCCTATTTTGGCATTTTTATTATGTGTGATTTGTGCCAATTATAACTGGCAGTCAACATTAGGCACGCTTATCATTTTAATTGTGGCTTTTTTTGCGGTTGCGATCAAACGAATGAATCTATATTTGTGGCTTGCGATCATTATCATCTATTGTTTGATTGATATTTATATGAGTTACGGCAGTATTGTTCCTGCTGCTTTAGGTCGTCAAATGGGAACAATGTTGACCTTTACTGCGATTGTAGGTTTAAGCCGTCCCTATATTGATGGTTGGTATAGTCGCTCAAAGCAAAATTTCTGATTCTATCCATCGTTGCACTGTTCTATGTTACAAAAAAAAGCGCCAATCTTGGCGCTTTTTTAATTTGAGTTTTTGCTTATTTACGCAAATCTTTACGTAAGATTTTACCTACATTCGATTTTGGTAAATCATCCATAAACTCCACATAACGTGGGCGTTTATAGCCAGTTAAGTTTTGTTTTGCAAATTCAAGAACTTCTTCAGTTGTTAATGAAGGATCTTTTTTCACAACAAACAGTTTTGGCACTTCACCAGATTTTTCATCAGGTACACCAATCGCTGCAACTTCAAGCACTTTTGGATGCTGCGCAATGACTTCTTCAATTTCAGATGGATAGACATTGAAACCAGACACCAAGATCATATCTTTCTTACGATCTACGATTTTAAAGTAACCACGGGCATCCATGACACCGATATCACCAGTACGGAAATAACCATCAGCTGTCATCACTTTCGCAGTTTCATCAGGACGGTTCCAATAACCTTTCATGACTTGTGGTCCACGAATCGAGATTTCACCTTGTTCACCTTGTGGTAGGTGGTTGCCATCATCATCAAGGATCGCCACATCAGTCAATGGTAATGGAACACCGATTGTACCGCTGAATTCAGTCGTTGCAGGTGGATTAGCTGTTGCAACAGGCGAAGTTTCAGATAGACCATAACCTTCAATAATAATGGTACCCGTCACTTTTTTCCACTCTTCCGCAGTTGAAGGCAATACAGCCATACCACCGCCCATCGCCATTTTTAAATTGCTGAAATCGAGCTGTCTAAATTCTTCGTTATGTACCAATGCATTGAATAATGTATTAACCGCTGGGAAAAAGCCTGGCTGATATTTACGTAATTCTTTAATCACTGCAGGTAAGTCACGTGGGTTAGGAATCAGAATATTTGCTTGACCTTTGTACATACCATAAAGTGCACACACCATAAATGCAAAGATGTGGTAAAGCGGCAATGCACAGAAGATACGGTCATCTTTTGCACCGTCACCCTGACCAAACTTACTTTGGAAAATACCATCACATTGCATTAAGTTTGCAACTAAATTGCGATGAGTCAGTTCAGCACCTTTTGAAACACCTGTAGTACCACCTGTATATTGCAACACAGCAGTATCACTCAACGTCATGTTAGGGCGTTTGTAGTTGCTTGGACTTACTTTTGCCAATGCAGCATTAAATTTGATATGTCCAGGAATGTTCCAATCTGGAATTTGCTTACGTACTTTACGTAATACAAAATTCACTAGAGTACCTTTTAAAGTACCTAGCATGTCACCAACAGAGGCAACAACCACATGTTTTACTGGCGTTTTTCCGATAATTGCTTGGTAAACAGTGGCAAAGTTTTCAACAATAACCAATGCTTCTGCACCTGAGTCATTTAACTGATGCTCTAGTTCACGTGCAGTATAAAGTGGGTTGACATTGACGAGCACTAAACCTGCACGGAATACCGCCAAAGCAACAATAGGATATTGAAGGACATTAGGCATCATTACTGCGACACGTGCGCCTTTTGCCAAACCCAAACTTTGTAAATAAGTTGCAAATTTACGGCTTGCCAATTCAAGATCACTGAATGACATCACCTTATCCATGAAGATAAAGGCATCACGCGAACCAAACTTTTGGAAATTACGCTCAAAAATATCAATAAGAGAAGTATTTTCCTGGGGCAATTCTACAGTCTCTGGAATCCCAGTCTTTTGGTATTCAGCGAACCAAATCTTTTCCATAATGCCATAATCTCCAATCAGTAATCCTTAGTTTTAAACTGTTTTTCTCAATATCGAGCATAATTTTTTGGCTTCTTTGTGCTCAATATTGCATCCATTTCCACGAACACATTGCATATATAACGTATTTCGATCCAAGGATGCTAGTTTTATCTTTGAATCAACAGTTTATTTGCTTTTTGATATCCACGGGGTAAGAGTTGACCTTTCGATGCTCGTTTACCAATATACTTCTGTAAATCATCACCTTTTAGTTTTAATTGTTGCTGTCCTGCAAGCACTTGAATTACATCATCTAAATTCAACGTTAGCATAAACTGAATATATTCATCAGCCTCAAGTTGTATCAACTTGTTTCCCTTTCCTTTATTCAGCGTTGGCAATTCTGACAAATCAATCAAAAGTAAACGTCCTACTGAACTGAGTATAGCCAAATGAGTCTGATTTTCAACGACCTCTATCGGCATAGCTTTCGCATCATCCGCTACAGTCAAGAATGTTTTACCCGCTTTAGCATTTGTATCCAATTGTTTCGCTTGAGATTTAAAACCATAACCTTTTGAACTTACAGCAATAATTTCTTTATCTTCATCCTCTACCAGTACTTGAATAAAGCTCACACCGTTAGCAGGTGACAGTTTTGAACTCAACGGTTCTCCCAAACCACGTGCAGAAGGCAAACTATTTATTGACAAGGCATAACTTCGACCGGTCTCATCCAAAATATACACTTTTTGATTCGACTTACCTTGTGCAGAACTCAAGTACTGATCGCCTGCACGGAAATTCAATTTCTCAACATCAATTTCATGACCTTTGGCTGAACGAATCCAACCTGCTTCTGAAAGAATTACTGTGACAGCTTCAGCAGGCATCAAGTCTTGCTCGCTCATTGCCTGTGATTCTTCACGTTGCACAATTGGTGAACGGCGATCATCACCAAATTTTTTCGCATCATCTTTAAGCTCTTCAATAATCAAAGATTTTAAAGATTCTGGATTTGCCAACTGCTCACGAATCACCGCCGCTCTTGCCTCAAGTTCTTCCTGCTCACGACGCATTTCCATTTCTTCAAGTTTTGCCAAATGACGTAACTTGAGTTCTAAAATCGCTTCAGCCTGTATTTCATCAATATTGAAACGCATCATTAACACAGGTTTTGGCTGATCTTCTTCACGAATGATTTTGATCACTTCATCAATGTTTAAATAAGCAATGATCAAACCACCTAAGATATGCAGGCGCTTTTCAATCTTGTTGAGATGATATTGCAATCGACGTGTGACAGTATGTTTACGAATTTCAATCCATTCTAATAATATTCTGCGGATTGATTTGACTTGTGGACGACCATCAGCTCCGATCATGTTCATATTGACACGATAACTGGATTCTAAGTCTGTAGTCGCAAACAAATGACTCATTACCGCTTCTGCATCAATACGATTTGAGCGTAGTACAATCACTAAACGTGTTGGATTTTTATGATCTGACTCATCACGTAAATCACTCACCAAAGGTAATTTTTTGGCTTGCATCTGATCTGCAATTTGCGTAATAACCTTAGAGCCTGAAACTTGGTAAGGCAGTTCAGTTATGACAATTTCATTTTTTTCAATATGATAAATTGCACGTGTTCGGTAACTTCCACGCCCTGTGGTTTGGAGCTTAAGTAATTCTTCACGTGAGGTAATAATTTCTGCTTTGGTCGGCAAATCAGGTGCAGGAATATATTCTGCAACTTTTTCATCGGTTAAATTAGGATTACGAATTAATGCAATTGTGCCTTTGACCACTTCACGTAAGTTGTGCGGTGGAATATCGGTCGCCATCCCAACAGCAATACCTGTTGTACCATTCAGCAAAATATTTGGTACACGCGCAGGTAAACTCACTGGCTCTTTCATTGAACCATCAAAGTTATCTTGCCAATCACAAGTACCTTGACCTAACTCTGATAATAATAAATCGCTATAAGTTGAAAGTTTAGCTTCGGTATAACGCATTGCTGCGAAAGACTTAGGATCATCAGGTGAACCCCAGTTGCCCTGACCTTCAATGAATGGATAACGATAACTAAATGGCTGAGCCATCAGCACCATAGCTTCATAACATGCAGAGTCACCATGAGGATGATATTTACCCAGTACGTCACCGACTGTACGTGCAGATTTCTTTGGCTTACCACTTGGCTTTAATCCCAACTCGCTCATCGCATAGACGATACGGCGCTGTACAGGTTTTAAACCATCACTGATATGAGGCAGTGCACGATCCATGATCACGTACATGGCATAGTTCAGGTAAGCTTGTTCAGTAAATTCTGCTACGGAACGGTTTTCTGTCGCATGATGCGCAAGGCTTGTCATAACAACCTTTTATCCTAATTAAATTCGTTCTAAATAAATGCTGATGTATCTACATTCTTATGCTAAGTCGCAGTGCCTGACGACACAAGCACAAGTGTACGCCACAACGACAAATTGCGTCTTTCGGTGTTTCTAATGACGTAAAATTATCCACTTTTTGGAAAATGAGCAACTTTTATTTAAATGGTTATTTTAAAATTCGAATATACACTTTATTTCAAACGAAATTTATAAATGCTGAAACTTATTAGAGTGGTCCAATTCGTGCGTTTATAAAATGGATGCTCAAACTCAGCAACCATCCGATCCCATATAAAAACAGCAAAGTAACAGGAACCACTAAGCTATACGCTTCCATCCAAGACAACCGATCCAATAAAGGACCTAACCCTATTACATTAAATGCTGACACTTGAAAACCTATGGGTAATTGTAAGAAAACAAAATTTCCTTTGTTATCAGTCATTGGATCTAATGCAATATAAAGACAAAATGCACTAAGCAAAAGATAAATAATACAGAAGCTTAATCCTATTTTACTTTTCATTATTTCGCCCTCAATTCTTGTTTGATCTAATCCATAATATAGCGATAAATTGTTTGTTTTTTTAATTCAATATACGAAAAATTAAAACGGCTGATCGCTAAGATTAACCCGATATCAGCCATTCTACACTTATTATTTGTTATCGTTTTTTCGGTGCTTTACTTTTAATACTTCTAATCAACGACTATAACCCAATCTCTTCTAAAGTCTTGCCCTTGGTTTCTTCACCCAAGACCAGTACAACAGCTGCTACTGCTAAAAGTACGGCTGTAAACATCATAAAGACTGAACTAAAACCATTGCTTGCTACCATCATATGAGTGACGACCAGTGGTGCAACGATTCCTCCAATACGCCCAATCGCAGATGCCCAACCTGAGCCAAAGGCACGAATATTGGTAGGATACTGTTCAGGCGTATAGGTATATAAAACACCCCATGCACCCAAATTGAAGAAAGACATTAAACAACCCCAAAACATGATCATATTGACTGAGATGGCTTGTCCAAAGAAATACGCAGATACCGCACACATCGCAATAAAGCCTGCCAGCGTAGCTTTACGCCCCAGCTTTTCAACCAGCCAAGCAGCAGCAACATAACCCGGCAGCTGCGCCAAAATCATGCCCAAGACGTATTCAAAGGACTGTACGATGGTATAACCTTGTTTGACCAACAAACTGGGTAACCATGTGAAAATGCCATAATAAGAATAGACGATACCAAACCAAATCAACCACAACATCAAGGTCCGGCGGGCAAAAGCACTCGACCACAGTTGAGTGAAGGAAAGATTTGGCTTGGCGGCAACAGGTTTGACTTCAATCGTAGTGATCACGTCTACACCACATTGTCGTTCAAGTTTTTGTACCAGCGCATGAGCTTCGTCAATGCGACCACGATTAATTAGATAAGGAACAGATTCAGGCACTTTTTTCAAAATCATGAAAACATAAATGGCAGGTAATCCACCAATCAAAAATGCGATATGCCAACCATAATCAGGGATCACAAAGTATGAAATCAAAGCTGCAACTAACCAGCCTAACCCCCAAAAACTTTCAAGCAAAACAATAAACCGACCTCGAACCTGAGCAGGGATATATTCACTGACCAGCGTCACAGCAACAGGCAATTGCCCACCCAGCCCTAATCCGACAATAAAACGGAAAATCAACAGCCATGTCAGATTCGGCGCAAAAGCACATAACGCGGTTGCAACGCTATAGGTCACCAAAGTAATCGCAAAGACTGTTCTTCGACCGATTCGATCAGCCAAGCCACCTGAAAATACAGCACCGATTGCCATTCCGACAAAGCCAATCGAGACCACCCAGCCTTTTTCCGTAGGTGTCATCTGCCATTCTTCTGCCATTTTGGTCAAAATAAATGAAATCAGACCTGTATCCATGGCATCGAACATCCAGCCCAGTCCGATCACCCACAGCAAAGTATAGTGAAACTTCCCAATGGGTAGACGTTGTACACGTGATACTAAATCCATAAGACACTCAACAAATAGGTAAATTGATCGACAAGCGTGGCATACACTTTATTTTTGAAGAATTAAGTTCAGAATTTCTCCCGACAATCCGTCAAAATCTTTAAATTCTTGAGAATGAAAACCATTGTTGATCAAAATTTTTCGAGATGGAATATTTACAGGATCAATAATGGCGATTAAACCCTTTAACTGAGACTGTTTTTTTGCATGACATCAACTTTTCTGACGAGTTGAAAATTTGCTCTAAAATCTAAGGTTGTAAATTTTCCAAGTTTAATCTTTGGGCTGCCTCTATATGACATATACAACCTCAAATTCGGCGATAAATCTTCAAAATACTCTTCTAAATAGCATCACTATATTCAGCTTTCATCTTTAGAGGATGCCGACTGCTCATCATCATCTTTATAAATAAATTTCGGCATTTCTAAACCAAAATAAATGGCAATACAGCGTAGCGCAAAACCAAACACCAATGTCGAAATTACAGTGATTTCTAGAGATAAGCCAAAGTCTATACAGAACCAGTAGAAAATAACAGCAACAAAGGAAATTGATGCATACAACTCTCGACGGAATACCAACGGAACATCATTACACAAAATGTCTCGTAAAATACCGCCTGACACACCTGTCAAAACACCAGCAACTGCTGAAACAACAAAACCATGCCCCATCTGTAACGCAATCTGACAACCAATAATGGTAAAACCAATTAAACCCAAGGCATCTAACAATAAGAAAATGGAATGTAAATGCTTCATCCATTTAGCGATGAGAATTGTGACAAAAGCCGCGCAGCATGTCAGTACAAGATATTCAGGATGTTTCACCCAAGTGAGCGGATAATGTCCCAACAAGACATCACGGACCGAACCACCGCCGAGTGCGGTTACACAGGCAATCAACACTACACCAAACCAGTCCATACTACGTCGTCCTGCTGACAACGCTCCCGTCATGGCTTCTGCTGTAATTGCAATAATATAAATAATGGTCAGTAACATTGCCCTTCATCCACTGATGGGTAAAAGATGCGCGCTATTTTAAGTCAAAACGAGCTAAAAGCTACAAGAATTGCGCACAACATTGCTTAAATTTTTTTGTTGATCCACAAATACAAGGCTGTTTCATTGTAACTTGCTGATCTGTAGTTGGATCTAAAAAATACCACTGATCTACATGATAGACAAAATGTGAAACTTCATGATGAATCTGCGTTTGCTGACCATCATGAAAATGTGCTTTAAACTCAACCTGAGCGTGATTTTTATCCAGCTTTTCTTTGGCTTGAACTACCTCTAATTTGAGCCACTGATTAGACGTACTCCATGCTGCAATCGCCTGTACATCCAATGCTTGCTGCTGCCCCAATGCAGTTGTTGCCACAATATATGCAATCTCTTGTTTGGCAAATGCGCTATAGCGAGATTTCATTAATTGCTCAGCTGTCTGGGCTTTTTTTTGCCCCGAATGTAGTGGCTGACAACATTGACTATATTGCGCCGAACCACAGGGACAGGATAGATTGGACATAGTAAACTCAAAATCTGAATAGGCTTAAATGATAATGCAACCCTACTTAAAATCGAAACTTTTCACAAAAATATAGCGTGATAAAAACAGCTGATTTAAATGATGCAAGTTTTCAAGAATACTCAAGTCATACCACCAGATTATTCATATAAGTCATTTACTTTGAATGATTTATTCCAACTCGACTTTAAACCTTTTATACGAATTTTTAGTGACTGTTTGATGCTTTATTTGTTTTGCTCTTTTAATAAACCGTGGAAGATCTCTCTATCCTAAAGCAACATGAATGTCGCCATTGGCTACGCTACAGCTTATACCGATCATCTGAACAAAAAAATAAGCCAGTTTTTCAACTGGCTTGTTTTCAATATCCTTGCTTTCAATATTAAGGTTTATTCTGAGTCTTTAGATGGCGACAATGCCACAATATGAACTTTTTCAATCTTATGCCCATCCATCGTGACCACTTCAAACTCATAACCATCTGCTTGTAACTTCTGACCATTTTCAGGTAAGCGACCAAGATGGAACAAGATATAACCCGAAAGTGTTGAATATTGCTCTGACTCATCTACCAAGTCTCGACCTAACAGCAATGAAACATGGCGAATATCGGTTGAACCTTCCAACATCAATGAACCATCTTCCAAGCTTTCAGCAGCAGCCTCCAACTCATCTTCATCAGGGAATTCACCTGCAATCGCCTCAAGTACATCAATAGGCGTGGCAATCCCCTCGATTGAACCATATTCATTGAGGACAATCGCCATTTGCAAAGGTGCTTGACGTAGTTGCTCCATCACCATCAACACTTGTGCATTTTCATGAACAATGACAGGTTCACGTAAGTGTTTGTCAAAATTCAAAATACCCGTTTCAATATAATCATTGAGCACTTTATGCGTGAGCACAATACCTGCGATATTGTCTAATTCACCATGCGCTAAGATCAGTCTTGAGTGAGACATTGCCATTAAATTTTCTTTGATGGTGGCTTCGTCTTCATCCAAGTCCAACCATTCTAATTCTGGTCGTGGCGTCATAACTGATTTCACTGGGCGCTCAGATAAACCCAATACACCTTGTACCATGACACTATGGTATGCCCCATTTTCATCATCAAAGATTTCATCGGCTAAAGCTTGTGTTGCAATCACATCATCGGCTTTACCATTTTGACTTTCTGCATTTTTGCCCCCTAACATTTTCAACACTGCTGAAGCCGTACGGAAACGCAAATCTGTGGTTGTGACCATCTTTTCTTGGTTCTTACGCATGGTTTGGTTCATGAACTCAATCAATACCGAGAAACCAATGGCAGCATATAAATAACCTTTCGGAATATGGTATCCAAAGCCCTCAACAATCAATGAAAAACCAATCATCATCAAGAAGCCTAGACATAAAATCACGACAGTCGGATGTTTGTTAACAAAGTCCATTAAAGGTTTAGATGCCCACAGCATAATCCCGACGGCGATCACCACAGCAATCATCATCACTGAAAGCTCTTTCACCATGCCTACCGCAGTAATCACACTGTCTAGTGAGAATACAGCATCAAGAATGACAATCTGAACAATCACCATCCAAAAAGCCGCATGGACTGGATTTTCTTCTTTTAAATCCTGTCCACCTTCAAGGCGTTCATGCAGTTCCATTGTACCTTTAAAAAGCAGGAATACCCCACCAAACAACAGGATAAGGTCACGACCAGAGAAAGGATGGTCGAAAATATGAAATAAAGGTGCGGTGAGCGTAACCACCCAAGCAATGGATGCCAGTAAAACCATACGCATACACAGCGCAAGCAACAAGCCTAAAATCCGTGCTTTATTACGTTGCTCTGGAGGAAGTTTTTCTGCCAAAATTGCAATAAAAACAAGGTTATCAATACCTAGAACTATTTCCAAAACAACCAAAGTCGCCAGACCAACCCACGCCGAAGGATCGGACATCCATTCAAGTATCATTGATCTTGCTCCATTGCAGTTGCGCAATTGATATTTTCAGCATTTGAGAACTGTAAATTTCGAAACAGAGAAGAAAACTTTAGTTTATTTTGAAATATTTTTTTGTCTAAAGATTGTGCATTTTCGGAGCGACTACAACCACTACCCATGATGATTCATTTGTTGATAAACAGGCTTTAATTATAGGCAGTTTTGATAAAAATTTCATCTTATTTGTATGGGATTTTATTTGCTTAGCGCATAAATCGTAACTCACTATATTGTCGTAACGCCAGAGATCGCTCATTTCCATGATTTGCTCACTCTCACCTCAACAGCAACTCTTTAACGATACAAATCATTGCAAAAGTGCCTATAACGCAACATGTTTTTGTCATATTTCTTGCTTAAGGTAGTCGAAATACATAAGAACATGATAAGTTAAGGTGAAAAAATAAATGATGAATAGTGTATTGCCTGTAATGATAAATGAATCGTTAGAATTAGATCAGCAAACTCCTAAAGCAACTCAATGTTTAATTGCACTGTATTGTGGCTCCCGACCTGGAAATAATCCGACTTATAGAGAAAAAGCAATTCAATTGGCTCAAGGCATAGCCGAACATGGTTTTGGTATTGTCTATGGTGGTGCCAGTATTGGTTTGATGGGACAAGTTGCAGATACCGTGACTGAACATGGTGGTGATGTGGTAGGCGTGATCCCTGAATTTATGCTGGATTATGAAATTGCACATAATCAACTGACTGAACTACACATTGTACAAAGTATGCATGAACGAAAAGCCATGATGGCAGATCGTGCCAGTGCCTTTGTTGCTCTTCCAGGTGGTTTTGGAACCTTTGAAGAAATCTTAGAAGTCGCCACATGGGGACAACTCAATCAACATCAAAAACCCATGATGTTATATAACGTGAATGGATTTTATGACCATTTGATTGCCCAGTTAGATCATGCTGTTGTTGAAGGCTTTTTACCACCACAACATCGTGCCAAACTGATTGTGTGTAACCATGCTGATCAAATCTATAATGCAATTAAAAACTTAGAAGCGCCTAAACAATTCGTCGTCTAAGCTTTATATCGTCAATCGATGGAATGAAAATGAATAAGATGAATTTTCAAAAACTCATCTTATTCAGTCTGATAGGGTTCAACTTTTGATCAATCTATTCAAATTAGATCAATAACATTGAATACAGATGCAATTACTTCAAAGCAGGACTAAAACGACTATATCATTGGTGGAATATTTGCCATCCATAAATTAAACCTGCAGCAGCTACAATCCAACACAATGTCGCAACGCCAAAACAAGACCACATTGAAAGTTTTGTTGCCAATAAATAAACCACCAACAAATAAATAAAATAAGGAACGAGTGACCATATTCCGAATAAAGCGGTTTGTTTTAACGCTTCTGCACCTTTTTCTTGAGCTACGATTACATGTGCGATCAGTGCAAAGGTCGGAAACAGTGGAACCAAGCCCGCAATATAAAATGTCTTACTTTTTGAAAGAATTGAAATCAGTAAAACTACTGCTGCACCGATACTGCATTTCAAAAATAAAGACAACATTAAATACCACTCAAACAAACATCAGATCTGAGCAAGAGTTTACGCCAACATTATCCTTTTGAAATCTAAAAAATCAGCTTATTTCATCCAAAATCAACACAATGTTGAATTAGAATGCACGTTTCAATTTGCCACGATGAATAAAGGCAAAAAAAGCCATTGCCGCTAACGCACCGAGGAAAAAAATGAATTTAATTTCACTTCGGCTTAAATGGTATTCAGATTTGTTGGTTTCTGTTTGGCTAAAATCTGCTTGTACAGGTGGGATACTTGTCGTCAGATAAGAGGGTTTGATATTTTTAAAGTTTAATTCAGTCAGCGCAGCTGGTTTTTCACCTTTGCCTACTAAAACATAGGCAGCAACAACATCAAAATCCACTGCATTTTGAATGCCAAATTTAACCTTTATCGGTTCATAAGTATTGTATTCAGGAATCCAATCATTCAGCTGGCTGTAGATACGAATGGTGTCGGTCTTTTCTAATTTGGGGTCTTGAATAAGTTGAACAGCGTTTTCATCCAACAAAGCGGTTAACGCTTTAAATTGATGAAATGAATACTGATTGGTTTGTGTAAGTTGCTCTGCAATCAAGGTTTGCTGTGTGGAATGTTCGCTTGGCTTCGCTTTATTTAATAAGCCTTGATTTTCAAGTATAAAATCTGCTTTTGACGTCAATCCAGGGAAGTTTTGACGTCCGACTAAATATACAGCTGTCCAAATCTGATCACCAGGTTGAACATCTTCTAATTCCACTTCATACAATTGATTTGGTTTAAGCTGTAAAACTTGGTCAAACAGGACTGGCGTAGCATCTTCTGCAAAAACATTGCACGAAAATACCAAACAAAGAACACATATAAGTTTGTGTATATTCATTTTTAAGCCCCCTGTAAATGCGATGCACATCACATATGTTACAGTAAAAATAATAACCAATCGCAGAATAGTTGTCTTACAATCAGTTTTTCTAGATAAATGGTTTTTCCTCTCATTCAGTAGTCATAACCAAACACTCAAAACAAACCAACCCGTTGGGTAAAAAAATACAGACTCAACTTTTGAAATATGAAACTGGTTATTTCATAAGCATTTCATTTTAAATAAATTATATTGTCATATTGAACGTATAAAAATTAGACCAATAAAATAAATCACAATCAGTCTAATGCTATGAATCTTATTATTTTATGTAAAACATTGATTGTGGTAGCTTTTAAAAAATGGTCATTTAGATGACACAATTTGTCGCTTAAAAACTATTTTTTACAGCTTGAACAAAATTAAATCGCTATCATATAGCACTTTAATTCGCATAATTTCGAGAAAGTTTTATGAGTCAAAGTCATATCCGTATTCGAGGCGCACGTACCCATAATTTAAAAAATGTGTCACTCGATATTCCACGTGACAAGTTTGTGGTGATCACGGGACTTTCAGGCTCAGGAAAATCATCACTGGCTTTTGATACTTTATATGCTGAAGGTCAACGTCGTTATGTTGAATCCCTCTCTGCCTATGCACGTCAATTCCTTTCACAAATGGAAAAGCCAGAAGTCGATTCAATTGAAGGTTTAAGCCCTGCGATTGCCATCGAACAAAAGTCGACCAGCCATAACCCTCGTTCAACAGTCGGAACCATCACTGAGATTTACGATTATTTACGTCTACTCTATGCACGTGTAGGCACGCCATATTGCCCTGAACATGACTTACCCATGGTTGCCCAAACTGTTTCTGAAATGGTGGACGCAGTTAAAGCTCTGGAAGAAGGTACAGCGTTAATGCTACTTGCGCCTGTGGTTCGTGAGCGTAAAGGTGAATATACCAATCTGTTTGAACAATTACAGAGTCAAGGTTTTGTCCGTGCGCGTGTTGATGGTGAAGTCATTGATATCGATACTCCGCCAGAGCTGGATAAAAAGAAAAAACATACCATCGAAGTGGTTGTTGATCGCTTTAAAGTACGTGACGATCTAGGGAACCGTATTGCAGAAAGCTTTGAAACTGCACTACGTCTAGGTGGAGATATTGCAGTTCTATCGTGGATGAGCGGTGAGCAGCCTGATCGTGTATTTTCTGCAAAGCACTCATGCCCTGAATGTGATCGTGCGGTAGCTGAACTTGAACCCCGTCTGTTTTCGTTCAACAATCCTTTCGGTGCCTGCCCTGTCTGTGATGGTTTAGGTACGCGAAGCCACTTTAGCGCTGAAAAATTAATCCCTAGCCCTGATGTATCTATTAGCCAAGGGGCGATACGTGGTTGGGACAGACAACGCCCTTACTACTACAGCATGATTCAAAAAGTTGCAGATCATTTCGGTTTTTCATTAGATACACCATGGAATGAGCTGGATGCAGAAACCAAAAAGAAATTTCTGTATGGAACAGGCAAGGAAAAAGTTGATTTAAGCTATATCGATGAACGTGGTCGTAAGCACAATCGAGTACAACCTTTCGAAGGTATTTTGCCCCATTTAGAACGCCGCTATCGTGAAACTGAATCGAATTATGTTCGCGATGATTTGGCACAATATTTATCAAATGCCGCTTGTGATGCTTGTGGTGGCTCACGCTTAAATGAAATTTCCCGTCATGTTCGGGTAAAAGATAAAACCATTGCTCAAATAACTAAAATGTCGATTGGTGATGCTGAAAGCTACTATCAAGATTTAAATCTTGAAGGTGCCAAAGGTGAAATTGCCGATAAGATTTTTAAAGAAATTCGTGAGCGTTTGCATTTCCTTGTTTCCGTGGGTTTAAATTATTTAAGTCTTTCACGTTCGGCTGAAACCCTTTCAGGAGGTGAAGCACAGCGTATTCGCCTTGCTTCGCAAATCGGTGCAGGCTTAATGGGCGTGATGTATGTTTTAGATGAACCATCTATCGGTTTACATCAACGTGATAATGACCGTTTACTTGAAACATTGGTACGCTTGCGTGATCTTGGCAATACGGTATTGGTGGTTGAACATGATGAAGATGCCATTCGTGCCGCTGACCATATTATTGATATTGGTCCTGGCGCTGGTATCCATGGTGGTCATGTCATTGCAGAAGGTACCTATGAAGAATTGGCAAACAATGAAGATTCTTTAACTGGTAAATACTTATCTGGAAAATTAAAAATCGCAGTGCCTAAACAGCGTGTAACACCGCCAAAACCTGATGAGCAAATTAAACTGATGGGTGCAGCAGGTCATAACCTTAAAAATGTTGATCTGAGCATACCTTTGGGTGTGATGACCTGTGTGACAGGGGTTTCTGGTTCAGGAAAATCAACACTGATCAACCGTACGCTATTGCCTTTGGCTGCAACTCAACTCAATGGTGCAACCACCTTAACGGCGGAAAAGTTCGACTCGATTGATGGCTTGCAATTCCTTGATAAAGTGGTCGATATTGATCAAAGCCCGATTGGACGTACACCACGCTCCAATCCTGCAACCTATACAGGTTTATTCACCCCGATTCGTGAATTATTTGCTCAAACACCTGAGGCAAAAGCACGTGGTTATGCCGCAGGTCGTTTCTCTTTCAACGTCAAAGGTGGTCGTTGCGAAGCCTGTGAAGGTGATGGCATGATCAAAGTGGCGATGCATTTCTTGCCTGATATGTACGTGCCTTGTGATGCCTGCCATGGTCAACGTTATAACCGTGAAACTTTGGAAGTCGGCTATAAAGGTAAAAATATTTCTGATGTGTTGGAAATGACGGTTGAAGATGCCATGCATTTCTTTGATGCAATTCCTGTCATTCACCGTCGATTAGAAACCTTAAACCAAGTGGGTTTAGGCTATATTCGTTTAGGTCAGTCTGCAACCACTTTGTCTGGTGGTGAAGCACAACGTGTTAAATTGGCACGTGAATTGGCAAAGCGAGATACAGGCAAAACCTTATATGTCCTTGATGAACCAACGACGGGCTTACACTTCCACGATATTGCCAAGCTTTTAGACATCCTGCATGAGCTTCGCAATAAGGGCAATACGATTGTGGTGATTGAGCATAATCTGGATGTGATTAAAACTGCGGACTGGGTAATTGACTTAGGTCCTGAAGGGGGTTCAGGTGGTGGTCAAATTATTGCTGAAGGCACACCAGAAGATGTGGTTAAATCGAAAGTTTCACATACAGCGAAATTCTTAAAACCGTTGTTGAAGTAAGGCGATTTATTGCATTTCTGCCCTCTCTTGTTTTAGAGAGGGCTCGCGCCTCTACGCTCGTCGATAAAGGGGTATAGAGGGCTCTAAGTTTTTATAATTAAAATAAAAATTGACATATATAACTGATATTTTTTATCCACTTTGATATTTGTCTTTTACCCATCTATCCGTCAATTATTAGCTTATTTGTCAGGTTTTCTGATCTATATCTTGGCTCATTACTCTGTCTTTTAACTGTAAAAATTTTGCATTTCCAATTCATACAAGGCAAGATCAATCCATAGCACAGGATATTCATCATATGAAGTTTCTTTACCCATGCTTTTTGATCCCCAGTATTGCTTTACTCAACGGCTGTATCGGCAATATGAATCCAGCTGGTGGAAATGGTCGCCCCAACTATCCATATTTCGTCACTGCACAACCCATGATCATTAAAAAAATAAATGTACCAGCAGGGACTATATTGACCTATGAGAAACAAAGTTTTAAGACAGGCAAACAAAATCAACTCATGAATGAAAATAAACTGCAATCCATTTTGATGCCAAGTGGACAAAACATCATATGGGGTGGCGTACCTGTCAGTATGATCGAGAAATTTTTCAATTCACAAATGCGCGGTTATAGTGTTCATGCAGAATTCGAAAAGTTATCACCGAGTCAAAGCACGAGATTTTCAAAATTATGGAAAAGTTGTAATGACCATCTTGGAATTACAATTAAAAATAATAACGATTGGTCATTTAATCTGAATAATATAGCTGATGTAGAAAATTGTAGTGTGCTTTATCAACGCTACTTTAAACATGATGCTGAACAACAGCAATTTTTGGATCAGTTATATCGGGAATTAAAAAAAGTGAATCTCAAATAACCGTGTTTGAATGAACTATCCCACGACTTTATTGCGACCTTGTGCCTTTGCTTTAAATAAAGATGCATCCGCTTGAGCGAACAAATCTTCCCAATTCTTTGCCCCTGTTGCTACGCCAATACTTACGGAAACATTCAAGTGATCTGTTGAAGGTGCATGATTAAATTTCAACTGGGAAACATCTGCCAAAATACTTTCAGCAATTTGCAACGCCCAATCCCACTCGACTTGATCAATTAAAATCAAAAACTCATCACCACCAAAACGTACAATCAAATTTGACTGTGCAATATTGGCTTTTAGACACTGAGCAATTTCCACAATGACAGAATCGCCTAGGATATGCCCAAATTGATCATTCACATATTTAAAATTATCAATATCCACCATGATTAGTGTGAGTTTTTCAAAACGTTCTGTTTGAGTGGCAATATTTTTTAAATAATCTTCTAATGCCAAACGATTCGAAACTCCGGTTAAAATGTCCGTATTGGCACTGTTCTGTAATTGAAATTCAAAAGCATCACGCTGTTTTAACATTTCTTTTAATTTATCAATGGCATCTTTCAATGTGTGCACTTCTTTACTAGGAGCGGTAGAAACAGCGCCCATATAATCACGCTCTTGAACTTGTGATAACTCTAAAATCATATTTCTGGCATAAATCAAAGGCTCAAAGAGTTTTTTCCTAGTATATAACATGGTAAAAATCGCCACAGCCAATGACAAAAGCGAGATAAATAATGTGATCAAAAACTGACGTTGCTCCGACTCCATTTGTGCTTGAGCACTCAACGCATGTGTTTCCAATAAATACTTTTGTAAGTCGATCACTGAATTGAATTTCCCAACCAAAACATCAGTCAACTGATTAGCTGTTAAAAAATAAGCTTGCTGGTGTGAGCTTTCCTCAATTAAACGATTAACAGTCGGTAATCCCTGATCAATAAATTGGCTTTTTACTTGAGCGTATAAATGTAGATATGCTGGCGTTTTTAAATTTTCCATTTGTATGGTATCCATCAAACGCCATAAGTATTTTACTTGCTCTTGAGTTTGTAGTGAGCGCGCTTTGTTATATTCAGGAATAGGCTCTGAAAAACTCAGTGGTGCCATAATATTGGAAGCCACACGCCCCGATTGATCTCGTAAATCCGCCAAGATCAATACGATAGATGCATAGTCCGTCACATCACTATTTATTTTTTTTGAGTCATTGATTAAGCGCTGTAACATGGCTCTACAGCTATCCCATGCAGCAAACATCCCCTGAATTGCTTGATCCATTTGAACAGAAGTACGTTCTTTTGCAGGCAATGCCAAATAAGCATCGACCTTCCCCCGTGCGACAGCTAAATCATGTCTTAACTGTACATCCACCTGATCCGCTAAAGCATTGAAGCCTGTCTGCCTTAAAGATTCGACGGTTAGATCAATTTGCCGATCCACCCCCTTACGATAATCTTGCAAGGCTTTCATATTTTCAGACAAATCTTGGGTTGAGCTCGACATTGCCTTATTCGTTGGTGCCCTTTCTCGTGATATTTTATTTGATGTTTCTGCAAAAATTTGTAAGGTTTGAATATCGACTAAAATTCTCTTTGAACGAACATATTCTTGATAATTACTGATAATTTGAGGAACAGCGATCAATAAAACGGACAAAATAATGACTGACATAAGGATAAGCAAACGGGTGCTTATTTGTTCTGATCGGAGTTCCTGCACCATCGTCATGACCCTATGGGAAGTAATGTCGAATGAATCTAAAAAATTTGGCTATATTATAGGGTATCTGAATCAATTCTACCCAAGTATTTAAACTTCAGTCTGTTTATTGCATTCACTATACTATCGCTTTTACAGATAAGTGATATTGAAAATTAACATTTTACATATAAATAGAATATTCTTAAAATATAAAAATCAAATGAATTATCACATTTTGAAAATATACCCTTTTCAATGCCCAGTTACCCCCAATAAACTGGGCATTTTTTTAACTCATGCATTTATCTTAAATAAAAAAATAGACCCAATTTGTCCAAAATACTTAAGGTTAATTGTTTACGTTCAGCTAGATCATCACCTGCTTGCATTTTCATATTTAACGCAAATGCAGTCACCTTGCCATTGGGTTGTTCAACCCATCCCGTATACCAACCCACTTGAGGTTCAACATCCATTCCCCAACCACTTTTAGCATACAGTTTACTGTCACCACGTCTCTCGATATAAAGCATATCTTTGACTTGTTGCTGTACATTTCGATCAAAAGGTAATTGCTTCATCGCCAGTTGATAGGCAAATTGAACTTCTTGTTCAGGGGAGATTTTTAAAGGACCCACCAACCAAAAATTATCGACTTGCTGACCAATCTCCGCATTGCCAAAACCTACACGCTTCACTTCTTCACGCATCAATTCCAAGCCAATACGTCGAGCAAGCTCCTGATATACGGGAACAGCTGAAGCCTGCATCGCTTCTGCCAAAGTCATATCTTTTTCCCATGCTGAAAAAGCGCGCTTTTCACCATTCCAATGAAATACTTCAGTATTGGTTGCTTTTGCATTTTGCAAGCCAATTAAAGCATTCAACATCTTAAATGTAGATGCAGGAATATATTCAGTCTTTGCTCGGCTTAGATCATTACCATAACTTTTTAGATGAATCCCATCATAAGTAACAAACACAGCTTGAGTCTGTGCTTGATTAAATAATAAAGGAATCTCAGTTTCTCGCTCTGATATGACTGGGCGTTGTAGTTTTGAATCATAAACACAACCTGAAAATGCCAAACTACTGAGGATGACATAAAATAAACCTTTCATTTTAAACTTCATGATATTGGTGACCTTAAATACCACTCTAACATGCTGAAAAATTGAAAACGTAGCGATCATGGAAAAATATATTGTGCCAAGAATGTAAGAAAATATTTACATGTGCAATATATTGGTGCATAATGCACCTCATTAGGGCAATAATTAGGTTTTCCTCAGCAGAAACTTTAGCTTTGCTCCAGATTTTGGCGAAAAATCCCAGTTTTCTTTGAAAATTGGGATTTTCTTTGGCAAAAATCATGCCAACCCTATCTTTGATAGGTTAAGTTTAGCACTATATTGGTGCAAAATTTACTTCCTACCTGATTTGATGAAAATTTATTGATTTTTAAACAAAAAAAAGCCCAACCTTGGGGAAAGCTGGGCATATAAACTGCGAATTTAAAAAAACTCATTGATAAGCAATGAACTTTATAGACTTATTATCTAAAATCCATCACACTTTGTAAAACCTATTAAATTGATCGGATATAGAAATATTATCGTTTTTACTAATAATTGCGCCACGACTAACACTTTATTAAATAAAATGAATATTAAATCACATATTTTATGCCAGCTAAGCAGATTTTAATGACATTTTCTTGACATTGATTGCAAAAAAACCATCGAAAATACAAATTAACAACAGAATACAATAGAAAAAACAAATCAATAAAATTCGTATTTTGCCATCCTTTTTTTAATAAATATTACTGCTCTTTAGTTTTATTTACTTGTTCTGATTAAACTTTTTCTAAGGTTGACTTGAAGTTAAACAAATGTTCGTTTTTTAAACAGTGTTTTTTTCATGTATCTGCTTTGTAAACATACGTCTTAAACATCATTGACTTAATATCTTGTTACAATACAATGCCGTGTGTTTCACCAATTTCTCCTATTGGAAAAGATTATGAAAAAACTCGGTTTAGCCACTGCTCTATTATTAGCCATGACCGGCGCACAAGCATACCAATTTGAAGTTCAAGGTCAATCAGAGTATATCGATACAACTGAAAATGACAAAGACTTCACTGGTGGTCTTCAAGGTACTTTCTACTTCAAAAATGTTGACTCTTCTAAAGGTCCTTTGGCTGAAGCAGCGTTCTTAAACCAAGCTTCTAACGTATCTTTAGCGTACAACTATGGCGAATTAGATGCTGGCGTAACTGCACACAACTATGGCGCTAAAGCTGAAGCTTATGTTCCAACACCATATGTTCCTGCTTATGCAAGCGTATCTTATAGCCACACAATTCTTGATGGCAAACACGGCTTATCTAACGATCAAGGCGACCGTTTTGCTTTAGAATTAGGTGCTTTACCTACTCAAAACTTCTTGGTTGCTGTTGGTTATACCAACGTTGCTGACCAAGTTGCTTTAGATGCATTCAATGTAATGGGTAACGGTGTTGCTAAAGCAACTGCTGAAGCTGCAACAATTGGTGAAGATCAAGATGCAATCACTGCACGTGCTAAATACGTTGGCGGTATTGACGGTACGAACATGTCTTTAGCATTTGAATCAGGCATTATCTATGGTGATGCAACTGCATACCAATTCAAAACTGACTTCTATTTGAACCCACAATTAAGCGTTGGTGCTTCTTACGCAGCATCTAGCTACGAAGGGACTCCAGATTCAGCTTGGGGCGCGAACGTAAACTACTTCATCACTCCTGCGATTGCAGTTGGTGCAAGCTATGTAAATGCAAACTACGAAGCGAAGAAAGAACAAGCTATCTCTTACTTTGGTGATACGCAAACTGTTGGCTTAAACGCTAAATTCCGTTTCTAATAACTTAGAAATCGAATCTGTAAAAAAGGACTCTCATGAGTCCTTTTTTATTGCTTGAAGATAAATAACTTAGCTTCTCAGCACATTTAAAAAATGCAAGTGACGTTCATATTGATCAATGATGTCTTGAATCAAGTCTTCCTGTGTCCACTCCATCACATCATAGTTCTGACCGCCCTCTCTTAAAAATACTTCAGCTTGATAAAAGTCATCTGTTTGTTGATGCTGTTCATTCATCATAAAGCTGGGTGCAACCATTTCCCGCACCATTACTTTATAAATAAAGTTTAGTTCGTCATGATGATCTACACTCAACTGAACACCATCTTCCAATTCTTTGATGACGACATTCAAATGACGGCGTTTGAATTCAAAACGAATACTTTCAAAAGCTTTAATCACATGAGATTGGATATATTCATGCACCTCAGCTTGTGTATGCGGATAATGCATAATTAAGCCTAGACGTTGTTGCCAACTTCGTGGGTTTTGTACAGCTCTCGGAGTAATTCTTGCGACTTGTAAAGCTTGCATTTTGGTCACATCCACACGAAGTGCTTTCACTAAGCCCCAACATAACAACAGCATAATAAATGTAAATGGCAATGCACTCATCATTGTCGCAGATTGTAATGCACTAAGCCCACCCACCATTAATAGAATAATCGAAAGTACTGCCATTAAAATGGTCCAAAACAAACGTTGCCAAGTCGGTGAATTATCAGACTTTGCTGTGAGATAGTCGGTAACCAATGCACCAGAATCTGCTGAGGTGACAAAAAATAGAACCACAAGTACCGTCGCGATTAGACTTGAGATTCCTGCGAAAGGTAAATGAGCGAGGAATTCAAACAATGCCACTGAAGAATCTTTTTGCACAGCAGCCATCAAACTGTCTTGCCCCTGTTGCAAAATACTGAATAATGCAGCATTACCAATAAAGCCCATCCAGATCAGGGTAAAACCTGTCGGAATCAGCAAAACGCCAACAATAAACTCTCGAATGGTACGCCCTTTCGAAACACGGGCAATAAACATCCCCACAAATGGTGACCATGAAATCCACCATGCCCAATACACAATGGTCCACCCACCGATCCAACCATTGGATTGATAGGCATATAAATTAAAGGTCATGGTGAATAAATTAGAGATGTATTGTCCAGCATTTTGAATTGTGGCTTGTAAAATATAAACACTTGAACTGGCGAGAAAAATAAAAACAAGAAGTAGCAAAGCCAAGACCAGATTCAGCTCAGAAAGTCTTTTAATTCCTTTATCTAAGCCTAAAAATACGGACAGTGACGCAAGTGTACTGACGATGATGATCAATATAATTTGCGTTGTAATATTACTTTCCCAGCCGAATAAATAGCTCAAGCCAGAGTTAATTTGTGTTACACCGAAACCTAAAGTCGTGGCAACACCAAATACCGTACCAATGGTCGCAAAGGTATCCACAGCATCGCCAATAGGTCCATAGATCCTACGTCCAATAATTGGATATAGGCCCGAACGGACTTTTAGTGGTAAATGATAACGGAAAGCAAAATAAGCCAGTGTTAGACCAACCACAGCATAGATCGCCCAAGCGTGTAAACCCCAATGGAAAAAGGTAATTCTCATCGCTTGTTGCGCAGAGTCAATACTTTGGGGATCTCCAGTAGGCGGATTGACATAGTGCATGACTGGTTCGGCAACACTAAAGAACATCAAACCGATCCCCATACCAGCGGTAAACAGCATGGCAAACCATGACCCATTGCTATATTCAGGCTGACTGTGGTCTGGACCAAGTTTAATTTTGCCCATCTCAGAAAAGGCAATAAAAATAAGCAAAATTAAAAAAATTGCGACGGACAAAACATAGAACCAGCTAAATGAATCCGTGATCCATTTATTCATTTGCGTGGTCATCAGTTCAAAGGCATTAGGTGCAAAGATAACCACCGCTAAAAACAGCGCAATTATTCCAACAGTGCTCAAGAAAACATTTGGATTGATATTGTCAAACCAAGTGATTTTTTTGGAAGGCATATTTCCCCCAGGTTTTTATATTAAAAGGACAGACGTATTAAAGTCAAAAAAGGCATTCACAATAGTGAAAAAAGACGAATCCCGTAGAACAGCGATTAGATTCAGCACACATTATAATTTAAATTAATATTTTCAACAATTTAGCAAATGTAACAAGATAGTTTTCACGTTATTTTGGTTTATTTTCAATATATTGCAGCGCAATCATACGTGAAACGATCAGCGCAAAATACATCACACCACAAAACATTTGCAACATCGAAATCACACGTGCTGCGGGTGCAACAGGGATCAAATCCGACAATCCAGTTGCAGATTGCAAACTAAAACTAATAAACAATAAATCCAGCCAAGACTGATAATCTGCAACATGATTGGGGTTTTGAAAACTTTGTGGAACCAATAATTGGCAAATACTGTATAAAAAGGCAAAGCCCCAAGCAATCAGGGTAAAAACTGCCCCAGCAGCAAATAACTCATCTTTGGTAAGGTAACGGTCTGCAAACATATAACGAATCAGTCCATAAGCAGCACAAAAATATGCTGCTGCTTCAAAAGCATGGGCGATAATTTGCAAAGTAACGGAATGAAAACCGATCAGCATCAAAAAAGATAACGAAAAAGCCCCCAACACAAAGCTTAACCCAAGCACGGTAAATGTTGGTGTTTGTCGTATTACCTTGGCAATGATCAACAATGCAGACACCCCAAGCAGCCATGTAAGAATTTGATAGCTTCTACTGGCATTGGTGTACACAGACAAAACCAAAATCAGCAATTGCACCAATAATAGCCATGCCGAAGGCAATTGCTTGAATCCTTTCCAAAATTCGACGATTGATTGCATAAATAATTTCTGGTTATTGTTTTAAAACTTCAAATTAACATATTCATTCAATTTGATAAATTGTTTAAATTTTACCTTATTGTTCAATCTATAAATTGAGATAATTCATCTTATTTATAACATGCTAAATCGTGCGCTTTTCAAGCTTTATTTCTACTCTAAATTATTCAAGCACTTAATCCTGTTATAAAAGGGACATGAAGGCTTTCAAATTGAAAACCCATAAAAAAACACCTTCGAAAAGGTGTTTTTGAGTTGATTCGAAATCAATTAGTGGTCTGAAGCACCTGAGATGCCAATACCAGTTTGTGAGCGTACAAACTGTGCATCAAATGCTTTGCGTTCTGCTTGCGCACGTGCTGATTTATCAGTCACAGAGAACAACCAGCAGCAAATGAAGGCTAACGGCATAGCGAAGATTGCAGGACCATTGAATGAGTTGATTGGTGTATCAGAGATTTTTAAAGTATCTACCCAAACAGCTTTCGATAAGATAATTAAAGTCACTGCTGTTACTAGACCAACAACACCACCAATAACTGCACCACGTGTCGTTAAGCCTTTCCAGAACATTGAAAGTACCAACACTGGGAAGTTTGCACATGCAGCTACGGAGAATGCCAAACCAACCATGAAAGCAACGTTTTGTTTTTCGAACAAAATACCTAAGATCATCGCGAAAATTGCTAGACCTAAAGTTGCGATCTTAGACATACGTAATTCAGATTCAGGTGTAGTTTGACCTTTTTTGATTACGTTTGCATATAAGTCATGTGAAATTGCAGAAGCACCTGAAAGTGTCAAACCTGCAACAACTGCAAGAATAGTTGCGAACGCCACTGCTGAAATGAAGCCCATGAACAGATCGCCACCCACTGCATCAGCAAGGTGTACCGCTGCCATGTTGTTACCGCCAACTAATTCTAGTTTGCCAGTTACAGCCATTTTTGCGACATCAATGAATTGTGGGTTGTTTGATACGAACAGAATCGCACCGAAGCCGATAATGAATGTTAATAAGTAGAAGTAACCAATGAAACCTGTTGCCACAACAACTGATTTACGCGCTTCTTTTGCGTCTTTAACAGTAAAGAAACGCATTAAGATATGTGGTAAACCTGCGGTACCAAACATTAATGCTAAACCAAGCGATAAAGCATCTAATGGGTTTTTCGCCAAGCTACCTGGACCCATGATCTTAGTTGCATCTTCGATGCTTACATCATGCACTTTTGCAAATACATCGATAGATTGTTTAAACATTTCAGAGAAGCTATAGCCTACAGAATGCATCACCATGAACGCCATGAATGTTGCACCTGAAAGCAACATCACCGCTTTAATGATCTGCACCCATGTAGTCGCCAACATGCCACCAAAGATCACATAAGCCATCATCAGAAGACCAACGATCACCACTGCAATGTTATAGTTCAACCCAAAAAGAAGTTTGATTAGCTGTCCTGCACCCACCATTTGTGCAATCAAATAGAATGCAACAACAACCAAAGAACTGATCGCAGCAAGTGTACGTACCGGCTTTTCTTCTAAGCGGAATGAAACCACATCAGAAAGGTTGTATTTACCCAAGTTACGCAGACGTTCAGCAACCAAGAACAGTACAACTGGCCAACCAACCATGAAACCTAGTGAATAAAGCAGGCCATCAAAACCTGAGCTAAACACCATTGCAGAAATACCCAAGAACGATGCAGCTGACATGTAGTCACCGGCAATCGCCAAACCATTTTGGAAACCTGAGATACCACCGCCAGCTGTATAGAAGTCTGCTGTATTGGTGGTTTGTTTTGCAGCCCATTTAGTGATGAACAAGGTAAGACCAACGAAAATTGCGAACATGATAATCGCATGCCAGTTGGTCGCTTGTTGCTGAGCTTCACCTAAATCTGGACCAGCTTGTGCAACAGTAGAAAGCAGTGCAGTAGATGCAAGTGCTGCTTTAGTCTTTAAAGAGTTCCATTTCATCTTAGTGAAGTCCTTTTTCATGAGCAATTGCTTCTACTTCTCTCATTGCATCTTCATTCAATTGATCCAATTTATTGTTGGCAATATATGAATACACACCACACAAAATGAAAGATAAAACAATAATGCCTAGACCTAAAGGAATACCCCAAGTGGTGACTCCACCACTAAATGAAGTCATCAAAAATTCTTTGTTATAGCCAACTAAAAGCATAAATCCAACATAAACGAACAACATAATTGCAGTTAATGTCCAGCTCAATCTACTTTTTTTAGCAACCATTTCTTTGAATTTTGGATTTTGTAGAATCGCCTCTACTTGTCTCTCATCCATAACCATGCTCCTTGATAAGCGACCAGAACCCTGGTTGCTTTTTTTAATCTTTTTTTACATGGTCAAAATTAACAATATTGTGGGGTTCTCGTAACTTAGACTTTGGTCGTTAAATTTTGAGCAAAGTGCGCGAGTCAATTCATGGATGCGGTATGATAGGGGGTAGATTTTTATACTGTAGTCCTTATGAACAGTTGGTTAATTATAGGGGTTTTAGCCCTTTACATCTTCATTCTCTTCGTTTGTGCCTTCTTTGGGGAGAAGCATGCCAGCCGATTAAGCACTCGCGGCAGAATGCTTCTCTTTAGTCTAACATTGGGCGTTTATTGTTCATCTTGGACTTTTTATGGTGCAACTGGTGCAGCAGTAAGAGAAGGGATTATTTTCCTACCGATTTATTTAGGACCTTTATTATTCGTTTGGCTAGGTTATGACATTTGGCGTCGTTTAGGTCGTGTACGCCAGCATCATGCCATTTCATCGATTGCCGACTTTGTTGCTGCTCGTTATGGTAAAAGCGGAACACTTGCCTCTTTGGTCACCATCTTAGCAGTTATTGCAATTATTCCTTATTTGGCTTTGCAGTTACGTGCGATTGCACTCAGTGCATCGGTCATGCTCGATCATAATACCCAAGTTGTTTCAACCACAACCAATGGTGTACTTGGACTCACTGCGGTGCTTGCAATCTTAGCGATGATGTTTGGAACGCGACAAATCGCCAATACCGAACAGCATGGCGGACTCATGCTTGCGGTAGCATTTGAATCTTTTGTCAAACTGTTTGCACTACTCTGTGTTGCCTTCTTTTTTATTTTTGACCACCCTCAAAATATTGTACAAATTTCACATGATGTACAAAAAACCTTTCATGAAGTGCAACTGTTTGGTGTTCCTGAAACATTTTGGATTCAAACCTTATTGGCATCTTTAGCGATTATTTGTTTGCCCCGTCAGTTCCACGTTGCTGTGGTGGAGTTACGCGATGAAAAGCATATTCGAGGTGCTAGACGCTGGTTTGCTGCTTATTTAATCCTTACCATTATTGCCATTATTCCAATTGCCAGTTGGGCACTGCATGCAGCACCGAAATATTTAACCATTCCAGATGTTGCGGTACTTTCTTTACCGATTAGTTATAACCAAGACTGGTTATCTTTACTGGCATTTTTAGGGGGGTTTTCTGCATCTACAGGGATGCTTTTGGTCTCTTCTGTCGCACTGTCTATCATGCTGAGTAATGACTTGATCATGCCTGCTTTATGGAAATTTGGCATTCTTTCCCGTCATGATAAACGCTTACCGCAAGTGCTCAAATTTACACGTCGTGTGTGTATTTTAGCGGTGATGCTACTTGGTTTTCTATTCTTCCATTTCTTTAATGATATTGACCAACTCTCAACTTTTGGTCTTTTGGCATTCAGTGCTGTTGCACAGTTCTCACCAGCATTGATTGGTGGTTTATATTGGCGAGGAGGTAGCCGCCAAGGGGTCTATTCTGGTTTAGTGGTCGGTTTTATCCTGTGGTCATATACCTTGTTGCTTCCAACAATTTTGCGAAGCTTACCTGTTGAGTATAGTGAGTTCGCACAACAGTTTTTAATGTTTGGTCCTTTAAATATCGAATGGTTAAGACCAGAAGCATTATTTGGTTTTGAATCATTCGCACCATTAACACATGGTGTTATTTGGGCACTCGGATTAAACATTACCTTATATATCTGGGTATCTCGAATTTATCGCCCAAGTATTGCTGAACAAATACAGGCCGAAAGCTTTTTCTATTACGAAACCAAACCTTTACCTGCGCAAAATACTTCGACTGATATTAACTATTTGCACCACGATGTCGCCAAGCTCAAAGTTGGCGATTTAATCGCACTGGCTAAACGTATCACTGGTGAAGGACCTGCAACACACGCATTTCAGCAATTCTGTGCTATGAACAATGTGGTTTTAAATGAAAATAGCAGTGCAAATGGAATGTGGTGGCGTTTTACCGAACAGTATCTTGCTGGAACAATTGGGGCAGCATCTGCGCGTACCTTGTTAACCACAGCAATGGTGAATAACGGCTTAGCCTTGGGGCAAGTTGCCAACATTCTTGACCAAGCCTCACAATGGCAACGCTTTAACCAAAATCTCATCATGACCATGATTGACCATATGACGCAAGGGGTCAGTGTGGTGGATGAAAATATGTGTCTGGTGGCATGGAACAATCAATACCTCAAACTTTTTGATTATCCTAAAGATCTCGTTTATGTCGGTTGTCCAATTGCAGACTTGATTCGTTATAACGCTGAACGTGGTGAATGTGGTCCTGGCTCGGTAGAAGAACATGTACGCAAGCGAATTCACTGGATGAAAGTTGGAAGTGCGCATGAGTTTGAACGAATTCGTAAAGATGGTCGTGTGATTCAAATGCGTGGAAATCCAATTGAAGGTGGAGGTTTCGTTACCACTTTTGCTGATATTACTGCATTCCGTGAAAATGAAGCTGTACTTGAAGCCCGTGTCTCTGATCGTACCCAACAGTTGGCTGATGCACTTGAAGAACAACAACTTGCACGCGAACAAGCCGATAAAGCTAACATGTCAAAAAGTCGCTTTATTGCCGCCGCCAGCCATGACTTACTTCAGCCCATGCATGCCGCACGTCTATTTAGTACAGCCTTAGAACAAAGCGTTCAGTCTGATGAAGACCGTAAAACCTTACAACAGCTTGACCGTGCTTTGCATGGCGCAGAAAGCATGTTATCTGCTCTTTTAGATATTGCACGCTTGGAAGGTGGCTCAATTCAACCGAAACGCCAAGCCTATCCATTACATGATTTACTCAGTGATTTGGAACTGCAATTTAAATCCATTGCTGCGCAACGCAATATCCAATTACATGTACATGATGCTCAATTCTGGATTGACACCGATCCGCAATGGATTCGTCGTATCATCCAAAACTTTGTTAGTAATGCCTTACGTTATACAGCGCGTGGGCGTGTCGTGGTGGGTGTACTGCGTGCTTCAGATCTTCCACAACATATCCGCATTGGTGTTTGGGATACAGGTCCTGGGATTGCAGAAGAACAACGCATTAAACTGTTTCAGGAGTTTGAGCGTTGTGGACATACTTCACCTTGGGGGGAACAAGGTTTAGGGCTTGGTCTTGCGATCGTTCAACGAATGACCAGCTTATTGGATTATCCTGTACATGTCTATTCAGAGCTTGGTAAAGGCTCATGCTTCATGATTGATGTCCCCGTGGTAGAAGCACCTAAAATTGTTGCTACACCAGTGCAAGCTGTTCCTTTAAAAGCAAAAGCATATAAGATTTTATGTTTAGATAATGACGATACAATTTTGGAAGGCATGACCACTCTGCTGACCAAATGGGGTTATCAAGTCTTTAAGGCCACAGAACCTGAACAGGCTTTGGACATTATTCAAAGAGAAAATATTCAAGTCTGGTTGGTGGATCAGCATCTAAACAATAGCAAAATTGGTTTGGATTTCATTATTGAAAATCGTCAGGAAAATGTTCCTGCGGCACTGATCACCGCAGACTCCGATCCTGAATTACCACAACGTGTCAAAGATTTAAATGTTGTGCTTTTAAAGAAACCACTTAAACCAGCCTCACTACGCGCATGGTTATCTGGATTGAAAATTTCAAAATAGTGTTGCCTATTGGAATCCCCTTCTTTAATGTTTTGAAACATTTACACGCGCTAGAGCTTCGTGCTCTAGCGCGTGTGTTACACATTTTTTTAAGATAAATAGCAATTTTTTTTAAGGATTGTGCAAAAGCATTCAAAAAGCTGCCAAAGACTGCCTTGTTTATTGGCGAAAGATTCCAAAGCTTTATTTTCTATGGCAAATAACATCAAAATAGTAAATATACACTTGTATAGTTAGTTACAATTTTATATTTATTTGATTCTAAATAATAAAAAACCAATTTTCACCCTATATACAACTTTAGTCGTATTCCTATTGCATCTCAGATAAATCAAAAATTAATTCAAGACAAAATCACGCTCATGTTTAGGGAAACAAAAACAGCGTTTGAATTCAATTTTAAATAGGATTTTAGCTATGAATATTTCAGAAACTGTTCCACATGGGCTACACCAAGCTCAACAATTCCATCGTCAATATGGTGCTAATTCAATTCTGCCTGAAATCGATTGGCAAGCTATTTTTAAACATAGTAAGTTGCAAGACACTCAAATCCAAGCGCTGAATACCATCTATCAAGCAACAGTACCTTTAGCACTGCAAGTTTTTGATGAATTAAAATTTGATGTATTTGCACCTGTTGCATTTCATCCACAAGGTCTAGGTTTATTTGATAAATTAGCCCAACAAGAAGAAAAGTTAGTTCAACGCTTAGAAGATGAATGCGAATGCTTAAATGATGAGGTTCGTCATCAAGTCTGGAGCATGTTACTTCGTGGTGGTGCTGTATTGGTATTTAAAGCATGGTTAGGTAAAGTTAAAACTGGGGAAAATAGTTTAGACATGACCCAGTTTGATGAACTATCAGACTTGCTATTCATTAAAACTTCACCGACAACGCTCGCAATGCGTCTAAAAGTAGATGCTCATGCAGACTATGACCATGTATTCTTGATGTATGGCAATGATGTCTTCCTTGATCGCTTCAATAGTTTAGAAACAGCAGCATTATTTGTTGATTTAGGCGTATATGATGCAGCATTTTTAAGTTTACGTGATGATCGAGTTGCGGATTACCTCAAATC
Source organism: Acinetobacter sp. Tol 5 (assembly GCF_019702905.1). Classification (NCBI taxonomy): domain Bacteria; kingdom Pseudomonadati; phylum Pseudomonadota; class Gammaproteobacteria; order Moraxellales; family Moraxellaceae; genus Acinetobacter; species Acinetobacter sp. Tol 5. Next base: position 4,444,286 of record NZ_AP024708.1, read on the forward strand.
TAAAGGTTATGTAACTCATGAGCAGATCGAAGATTTAAAATGCGCTTTAAATCCTCTGGGTTGCCCAGATCAAGTCTCTAAACAAGATTGTTTAGCCTAATTGCCTTATTTAGGAAGTACAAAAAGCCAGTCAAATGACTGGCTTTTTACTCAGATCAAATATCCACATACGATTCTTTGAATAGTTGCGACTCAGTATTAATACAACGCCTTAGGCAACTTGATCTGAATAATTTCATTGTCATCAGCACGCTTTGCATTTCGTCCAGAAGATCCGGGAAAATTATTGTCGTTCATCACAGTTAAAGTATTTTTATTTTCAATAATGACATCTTCAATCGTTTCAAATGGAAAGGCGAATGTAGTGCCTGTACCGATATCACCATCACGTGGCGCACCATATAAATTATTTGGATTAGCAACGTTCATTAAATCGACCAAATCTGAACGTTTAACCGCTTTACCAACATCGCCAAGCTCAATTTGAATCAGCTTTTTATAACCATCGAGCTTATTATGACTCGCATCACGTTCGATAATAATGCCAGATTTGTCATCGTACATTTGGAAGTCACCAATATTGGTCGCTTTGGTATTTAAAGTGAAATAATAATAACGTCCTGTATAGGCTTTTTTCTTTACATCAAATTGAGAAATCAGTAATTGTTGATTGGTCTCGCCTTTTAATGGTTTCTCTAGCAAAGGGTATAAATATTGCCCATCTTTAGACAATGCCATACCTTCGAAACCGCCACTTTGCTGAACCAATGGTTCAACATAATTTATATTCGCTTTGTTGAACTGGTTTTGTGGTGAGCGCAATTCAGCGCCTACTTTCAATGGATTTGGTAATGGAATTGGCGCATCCAACAAGATTCCATCTTTATCAAAATGCAGTAAATAAGGTCCAAACTCATCCCCAATCCAATACGTACCATCCGCAGTACGTTGAATCGATTCAGGATCAAAATCAGCGCCAGTGAGCAAACGATCAGCGGTATTTTGATTGACGATATTAAACGGAATTAATTTATTTGGGTCACGAAGTTGGACAAAGCTCATCACTTGAACTTTCGCTGTTCCAGATGACTTGGTTCGAAAGTCAGGTTTGATCTGATACAAACGCAACAGAAAATCTGATGAATTATCTTGTGTACCAAAACCATTATCAGCCATGACCATATAGGTACCATCATTATTTTTTAATGCACCTGAAAAACCTTGTACTGGCTGTCCTTTAAATGGCGGAAATATACCATTTGCGCCTTTGACGAAAGCACCTGAATTTGGACCAGCAGCATAAGTTTCAACATCAAGCTTGGCAAATGATAGCAATGTAGGCACGCTAACCGATGATTCGAACGAAAAGTCGTTTTCATCATCATTACAAGCGGTTAAACCCAATATACTGAAAGCTAAAAGTGAGTAGGCTAATTTTTTCATAAAGGTCTTTTTATTGATTTAAATGAGCCTTATTTAAACCAATCAGGATGACAATTTTAAGTCATTTCAATGACAATACTGAGTCAAGTAAGTTTGAGTTTGGATCAAATTTGAATATCAAATCCCAAATCAATATCACAAGCTGCTTGACCACCACGTACTCCCCAATTTTCCGTTGGGATCTCTCTTAATATAATTTTTATATGATCTTTTGGAATTCCAAATGCAGAAAGGTTATTTACAATTTTAAGATACAAACTTCGTTTTGTGTCCAATGTACGCCCAACAAAGCAATCGATAGTGATACGAGTAAACTTTTCGGGATTACGCTTATTTGGAGGGCATAAAAAGCGATGCGGATCATGTACGATTAAACAAATATCACGATCATCATCAGGAATTTTAAATACACTAACTAAAGCATTTTGAACTGCTCCAATTAAATCCACTTCTTGTTCAACAGAATATTGATATCGAACATCAATTGTAGTTGCAGGCATTATTTGTTCTCATTTTATGTTATTTTAAAATCAAAAGGATAGCATGATTAATATACTACCGTATCAATTAACCTCATATTGATTAAATTGTTTCAACATTTTCTCATCATAAAAGTTTGATGTATCATCTATCCTTAAGATATAACAATATATTGAATTAAATAAGTTTTCTATTTAGGTAATAGTCTTAATAGCCCAGCATTTTTTCCATCTTCCAGTACCCAAATCGAACCATCATGCGCTGGATAAATATCTCGAATCCGCTGTTTCATGTTCAAACGCTGTATTTCACGAACTGGCTTTGATTCAGTATCGACTATAATAATTGCTTCTGAAGACAATCCTCCAATAAGCGCCTTATTCGTCCATTGAGGGAACAATTGTTTTTGATAAAACACCAAATTCGATGGAGAAATTACTGGTGTCCAACTGATCTCAGGTGCTTTAAATTCAGGACGGGTGGCATGATCAGGAATCTCTTTTCCTGAATAATGATCCCCATTGGAAACAATGGGATAACCATAATTCTCACCTTTATGAATTAGATTTAATTCATCACCGCCCTTAGGACCCATTTCTACAACCCACAATTGGTCTTTATGATCAAAAGCGATGCCTAAGGGATTGCGATGCCCTAAAGACCAGACTTGTTTTCCGATTTCACCTTGTTGAGTGAATGGGTTATCTGCAACAACACTACCATCATCATTCAGTCTAATGACTTTACCCAAATTCGACTTCATATCTTGTGCAGGATCAAATTTCTGACGTTCTCCAGAACTGATCCAAAGCTTTCCATCTTTCCCAAATAACATACGATGCGCATAATGCCCTTGTCCTGAGACCTTTGGAACTTGTTCCCATATTCTTTTTATATTGCGGATTCGAGGATTTTTTTCTTGTAGATTTAATTCACCACGAACTACAACTGCGCCATAACCACCATTGCCTTTTTCAGCATAACTCAAATAGATTTGATGATTATTTTTATAGTCAGGGTGCAAAGCAATATCACCCAATCCACCTTGCCCACCATAAGCGACTGGCGGAACACCTAAAATATCAATGCCTTGTGATGAAGAAGGATCATAGAGCTTTAATTTTCCTCTTCTCTCTGTAATCAATAATCGCCCATCCCCCAATTCAGTCATTGCCCAGGGTTCATCAAATGTCGCGACTTTTTCAACACGATAGCTTTGATCAATCATCGCAGTTGTGCTTTCTGTCGCTTGTTTTACTTCAGATGATGAATTGCTTTGAGCATTGCATGCACTGAGTAATGTACAGCCCATGAGTAGAGGTAAATAAAAAAATTTCTGTCGTAACGCTTCCATTTCTTGTTCCTCAATACTTTGATGTTTTATTTATTGTAAAGAAAAGACAGTATTGAACTATTTTATATTGTTAACAGCAATTTTCTAATCCATTCGATGTAAGCATTTACCTACAACTCCTGCCGAATTTAGCGAATATACGGCTGCTGTAAATTCACCTATTCTATCGTTATTGGGAACAGGAAGTTTCCCAGACAAAACAACAATAACAAAACGTCTGAGCATCAGGAACGTGAGATTCGACAGGAGTCAGATCTAACACACCAATACGAAGAAAACCCCATCAGGATGATGGGGTTTTCTTTTTTGTACTTGAATAGTTTTTCAAATCTAAAGTACTCTAAATCAATAGTAATTCTCACCTCAATATCAACAAACCATCTCATTACAATATTTTTAAAAAATTTATTTTTAATATAAATCTATTAATTACTCAGATAAATTGATCTTTATTTTAGATTTTTAATACGAATTTTAGGTTTTGGTAAGCTATAAAAAAATAAAAGCTGATTTATAAAAATTCTTGATCGTCTTTTACTTACAGCCCTTTCTTTATCTAGTTTATCTCCCAATAAAACAAATATTTCAAATATAATTAGAAGTACTAATTTTAAAATCATAATTGCAAACATGATAAAAATTGAAAATATAAGATCTAGAGCCAGTAGCGACCAAAAAGAATTATTTCTAAAAAAATCGAAAATATTATAAATATTAGTGCCTGTAGCTATTGTTAGCCCTATTATTGCTGCACATATACCCATAAACATTGCCAATAATCTATTTTTTGATTCTGGATGAAATATCCATAAACCAAATTGTTTCGCATCCAATGAAAAATTGGATTTATATTTATCTTTCATATTCAGAACTTTATCAATTTTTTCTGCTATTTCTAAGTATTTTGTAGAGTCTGAATCAACACAGATTGAAAACCACAATTTTCTTAAGTCGTATAATTTGGTTTGTTTAGATTGTAAAATTTCTTGCAATTCTTTAATTATTAATTTTTCTCTTTGCTTTAGTAAAAGAAACCAAATAAATAATACTAAAATTTCGATTAAAATAGGAAAAATCAATCTCCATCCATTTGATACTTTCGAAAAATATGGAAAAGCATCTTTATTCACATACCAATAAAATGAATACACAAATATAGAAAGAGATAATAGCAAAAGCCATATCAGCTTATTTTTTATGTATAAAATTTTTTTGAATGATTCGAATAAATCATAATAAACATTAATAAGTCTAAATAAATTTCCCATATTCCGTTTCCATTTCTTTCTTATATTTATAGATTTTGTCTGATAATTTAAAGATTATGAATATATATTTTTTTTAAAACGCCATAAGTTGACGCCTAGTATATTATTTATCCACAATTTCTTATCATTTCTATCTTTTCTTTACACATAAAAAAACACCCTCAACATTTTAGTTGAGGGTGTTTTAAGAATTAAAAGCTGGCGATGACTTACTCTCACATGGGTAACCCCACACTACCATCAGCGCTAAGAGGTTTCACTTCTGAGTTCGGGAAGGGATCAGGTGGTTCACTCTTGCTATTGTCGCCAGCAAACTGTTATGGACTTTTTCGGGTCTTATGGGTATGCCTTACTTTGTTCCAAATGAGTTTAACAGAAGAACATTTGAGTTGGTTATTGTAACTAGCTTTACAACTAAATCAAGTATCTTTGATCTTTTATGAATCAAATGATGCTTCATATACAACTGCTTGGGTGTTGTATAGTCAAGCCTCACGAGCAATTAGTATTGGTCAGCTTCATGCGTCACCGCACTTCCACATCCAACCTATCAACGTCGTAGTCTTCAACGGCTCTTTAGAGGACATAAAGTCCTAGGGAAATCTTATCTTGAGGTAGGCTTCCCGCTTAGATGCTTTCAGCGGTTATCCCTTCCGAACATAGCTACCCGGCGATGCGACTGGCGTCACAACCGGTACACCAGAGGTTCGTCCACTCTGGTCCTCTCGTACTAGGAGCAGATCCTCTCAAATTTCCAACGCCCACGGTAGATAGGGACCGAACTGTCTCACGACGTTCTAAACCCAGCTCGCGTACCTCTTTAAATGGCGAACAGCCATACCCTTGGGACCTGCTTCAGCCCCAGGATGAGATGAGCCGACATCGAGGTGCCAAACACCGCCGTCGATATGAACTCTTGGGCGGTATCAGCCTGTTATCCCCAGAGTACCTTTTATCCGTTGAGCGATGGCCCTTCCATACAGAACCACCGGATCACTAAGACCTACTTTCGTACCTGCTCGACTTGTGGGTCTCGCAGTTAAGCGCGCTTTTGCCTTTATACTCTACGCGTGATTTCCGACCACGCTGAGCGCACCTTCGTACTCCTCCGTTACTCTTTAGGAGGAGACCGCCCCAGTCAAACTACCCACCAGACATGGTCCTCGTCCCGGATAACGGGACAGAGTTAGAACCTCAATATTACCAGGGTGGTATTTCAAGGATGGCTCCATAGCAACTGGCGTCGCTACTTCTAAGCCTCCCACCTATCCTACACAAGTAAGATCAAAGTTCAATGTCAAGCTGCAGTAAAGGTTCACGGGGTCTTTCCGTCTAGCCGCGGGTACACCGCATCTTCACGGCGATTTCGATTTCACTGAGCCTCTGCTGGAGACAGCGCCCCCATCATTATGCCATTCGTGCAGGTCGGAACTTACCCGACAAGGAATTTCGCTACCTTAGGACCGTTATAGTTACGGCCGCCGTTTACTGGGGCTTCGATCAAGAGCTTCGCTTACGCTAACCCCATCAATTAACCTTCCAGCACCGGGCAGGCATCACACCCTATACGTCCACTTTCGTGTTTGCAGAGTGCTATGTTTTTAATAAACAGTTGCAGGGGCCTGGTTTCTGTGGCTGCCAATAGCTCAAGGAGCAAGTCCTATCACCGTCAGCAGCGTACCTTCTCCCGAAGTTACGGTACCATTTTGCCTAGTTCCTTCAGCAGAGTTCTCTCAAGCGCTTTGGTCTACTCGACCTGACCACCTGTGTCGGTTTCGGGTACGATTCCTGTGTAACTGAAGCTTAGAGACTTTTCCTGGAAGCATAGTATCAGCCACTTCACGAGTAAACTCGCTTGCTATCAGTTCTCAGCATAGAGCACCCCGGATTTGCCTAAGATGCATGCCTACAACCTTTCACCTGGACAACCAACGCCAGGCTGACTTAACTTTCTCCGTCCTCTCATCGCATTACACAGAAGTATTGGAATATTAACCAATTTCCCATCGACTACGCCTCTCGGCCTCGCCTTAGGGGTCGACTCACCCAGCCCCGATTAACGTTGGACTGGAACCCTTGGTCTTTCAGCGAACGGGTTTTTCACCCGTTTTGTCGTTACTCACGTCAGCATTCGCACTTCTGATACCTCCAGCATGCTTCTCAACACACCTTCATCGGCTTACAGAACGCTCCCCTACCACGTATACAATGTATACATCCGCAGCTTCGGCATATAGTTTTAGCCCCGTTACATCTTCCGCGCAGGCCGACTCGACTAGTGAGCTATTACGCTTTCTTTAAAGGGTGGCTGCTTCTAAGCCAACCTCCTAGCTGTCTATGCCTTCCCACATCGTTTCCCACTTAACTATAATTTTGGGGCCTTAGCTGGCGGTCTGGATTGTTTTCCTCTTGACTACGGACGTTAGCACCCGCAGTCTGTCTCCCGGATAGTACTCATAGGTATTCGGAGTTTGCATCGGTTTGGTAAGTCGGGATGACCCCCTAGCCGAAACAGTGCTCTACCCCCTATGGTATTCGTCCGAGGCGCTACCTAAATAGCTTTCGGGGAGAACCAGCTATCACCGAGTTTGATTAGCCTTTCACCCCTATCCACAAGTCATCCCCTGGCTTTTCAACGACAGTGGGTTCGGTCCTCCAGTTAGTGTTACCCAACCTTCAACCTGCTCATGGATAGATCACCCGGTTTCGGGTCTATACCCAGCAACTAAACGCCCTATTAAGACTCGATTTCTCTACGGCTCCCCTATACGGTTAACCTTGCTACTGAATATAAGTCGCTGACCCATTATACAAAAGGTACGCAGTCACCAAACAAGTTGGCTCCCACTGCTTGTATGCATGCGGTTTCAGGATCTATTTCACTCCCCTCACAGGGGTTCTTTTCGCCTTTCCCTCACGGTACTGGTTCACTATCGGTCAGTCAGGAGTATTTAGCCTTGGAGGATGGTCCCCCCATATTCAGACAAGGTTTCACGTGCCTCGCCCTACTCGTCATCATTATATGTGCACTTTCGTGTACGGGACTATCACCCTCTACGGTAGCACTTCCCAGAGCTTTCCGCTAATACACATATAACTTAATGGGCTGATCCCCGTTCGCTCGCCGCTACTGAGGGAATCTCAATTGATTTCTTTTCCTAAGGGTACTGAGATGTTTCACTTCCCCTCGTTCGCCTCGCATGACTATGTATTCATCATGCGATACCTACCTTATGGTAAGTGGGTTTCCCCATTCAGAAATCTCCGGATCACAGGATATTTGCCGCCTCCCCGAAGCTTATCGCAGGCTATTACGTCTTTCTTCGCCTCTGACTGCCAAGGCATCCACCACATGCACTTAATTACTTGACTATACAACCCCAAACAGTCGTTAATCCCTACAAGGAGGATCAACAATGTGGATTTAACCACTTCTATTTGTTGCTTGTGAACTTAATCACTGTACAGCTTCAATTTAATTCATATACCAAAACGCTTGATTCAGTTTTATCGCTAGTTCTCATTTCACTCCACATTAACAATTGCTTGTTAAGCTTCATAAAACGAGTTAAACAATTATTTCAACTCAAATATATTCTGTTAATGATTCTCTACCGCCTCGTCAGCAAGTAGTTCACTGTGATAAATCACAGAAGTTAATAAACTCTATAAACTTCAGTTCATTAATTTCTATAATCAATCTTTTTTTATCAGGTAACTGCGTAGTAGTGGTGGAGACTAGGAGAGTCGAACTCCTGACCTCCTGCGTGCAAAGCAGGCGCTCTACCAACTAAGCTAAGTCCCCAGCTTAAGATCTTAATATATCTGCTCTTCTGTGTTCAGTAGACTTGGTGGGTCTGACAAGACTTGAACTTGTGACCCCACGCTTATCAAGCGTGTGCTCTAACCAACTGAGCTACAGACCCTCAGATACATCAATGAAGAACAACTTGTTGTGGATTCTTACCAATCGTCAATCTTTCGTTAAGGAGGTGATCCAGCCGCAGGTTCCCCTACGGCTACCTTGTTACGACTTCACCCCAGTCATCGGCCACACCGTGGTAAGCGTCCTCCTTACGGTTAGACTACCTACTTCTGGTGCAACAAACTCCCATGGTGTGACGGGCGGTGTGTACAAGGCCCGGGAACGTATTCACCGCGGCATTCTGATCCGCGATTACTAGCGATTCCGACTTCATGGAGTCGAGTTGCAGACTCCAATCCGGACTACGATCGGCTTTTTGAGATTAGCATCCTATCGCTAGGTAGCAACCCTTTGTACCGACCATTGTAGCACGTGTGTAGCCCTGGTCGTAAGGGCCATGATGACTTGACGTCGTCCCCGCCTTCCTCCAGTTTGTCACTGGCAGTATCCTTAAAGTTCCCATCCGAAATGCTGGCAAGTAAGGAAAAGGGTTGCGCTCGTTGCGGGACTTAACCCAACATCTCACGACACGAGCTGACGACAGCCATGCAGCACCTGTATGTAAGTTCCCGAAGGCACCAATCCATCTCTGGAAAGTTCTTACTATGTCAAGACCAGGTAAGGTTCTTCGCGTTGCATCGAATTAAACCACATGCTCCACCGCTTGTGCGGGCCCCCGTCAATTCATTTGAGTTTTAGTCTTGCGACCGTACTCCCCAGGCGGTCTACTTATCGCGTTAGCTGCGCCACTAAAGTCTCAAAGACCCCAACGGCTAGTAGACATCGTTTACGGCATGGACTACCAGGGTATCTAATCCTGTTTGCTCCCCATGCTTTCGTACCTCAGCGTCAGTATTAGGCCAGATGGCTGCCTTCGCCATCGGTATTCCTCCAGATCTCTACGCATTTCACCGCTACACCTGGAATTCTACCATCCTCTCCCATACTCTAGCTTCCCAGTATCGAATGCAATTCCCAAGTTAAGCTCGGGGATTTCACATCCGACTTAAAAAGCCGCCTACGCACGCTTTACGCCCAGTAAATCCGATTAACGCTCGCACCCTCTGTATTACCGCGGCTGCTGGCACAGAGTTAGCCGGTGCTTATTCTGCGAGTAACGTCCACTCATCTTGGGTATTAACCAAAAGAGCCTCCTCCTCGCTTAAAGTGCTTTACAACCATAAGGCCTTCTTCACACACGCGGCATGGCTGGATCAGGGTTCCCCCCATTGTCCAATATTCCCCACTGCTGCCTCCCGTAGGAGTCTGGGCCGTGTCTCAGTCCCAGTGTGGCGGATCATCCTCTCAGACCCGCTACAGATCGTCGCCTTGGTAGGCCTTTACCCCACCAACTAGCTAATCCGACTTAGGCTCATCTATTAACGCAAGGTCACAAGTGATCCCCTGCTTTCCCCCGTAGGGCGTATGCGGTATTAGCATCCCTTTCGAGATGTTGTCCCCCATTAATAGGCAGATTCCTAAGTATTACTCACCCGTCCGCCGCTAGGTCAATTACCGAAGCAACTTCCCCCGCTCGACTTGCATGTGTTAAGCCTGCCGCCAGCGTTCAATCTGAGCCATGATCAAACTCTTCAGTTAAAATCATTAGTGACTTAAGGTCACAATTCTGGCTCATCAATTACTGACAAATTCTCTCAAATAAACTTCGAGTAATTTAAACCAATCAATCAATGATAATATTTCGATCAATCAATCAGTAAAAATCCACACAAGTTGTTCTTCATATTCTCTTAATGATCTTCTTCATGCTTCGTCAGCATCAAGCTAGGTCGGCTATATTACTCTCTATCTCTAGAAAGTCAACTGTGATTTCAAATTATTTTTTAAACTTCCTTTCTAAAACCCAACTTAATCAATTCAACCAAGTCATTGTTTTATCAGAAGTTTTAATCTTCATCACCGCCGATGGATGTGCATTCTACAGCATTCCTAACCTAACACAACCCCCTTTTTTAATTATTTTCTTAATTTCGCTTTGTTTGCCTATTTATTCCCCTAAATCTGGCTTTTTTATTAAAAAAATGCATTTTTGGTTTAAAAAACACACAGTGAATATGATTTTAATTCGTTAGTCTCCTTGAGCACTCCTCTTCAGTTCAACAGCATCACTCGAATTTTCATCTCGATCATTATTATTTCTTGTTCTATACCTACCTATGAATCAAAATCACAATAATCTGCTGAATGACTATCTCTACTTACTCTACTTACATATGAGGACACGTGTGGAGATGGTGATAACCAAACAATCCGTTCTTTCACATATCTATTGACATTTTGGACTGACGTTTTGGTTCGCCTTTTATTTTAGGCTTGGCTTTGAGATTGCACGATGTTGGTGTCTTGTTCCAAATAAGCCAAGATCATTAAGGTCAGTTCTTTTTTAAGCTGTTGCTCTGAAATTAGAAAGTTATTATGGCTTACATAGCGCATCATGGTAAAAAGCGTACTGTTAATAATGACGAAAGACTTATTCTTAAGCACTTCAAAACTCCAATCCTTAAAAAAGCGACTGAATACATATAAGCCGACTTCATAGAAGTGCTTTTCTAAAACTTTTGCAGCTTCTGAATTGTTATAACCATGCCAATGTTTCAACACCTCTATAAAGAAACCACCATCAGCTTTCATCATGTCAAAACCGAATTGAATACTAAGCGGTATGATTTCATTTAAACTTAAACCTTCTTGGCTGATGGCAATTTGTTTAAGTGCAAGTCCGAGCTGCTCGCTTTTACGGCGCAGCAACTCCTGAACGATTTCTTCTTTATTGCCAAAATACTGATATATCGATCCGACACTGACACCTGATTTTTCAGAAATTTTAGGTGTGGTGACATTTAGCAAACCGTGTTCAGCAATACACAATTGTGTTGCTTCTAAAATGCTATCTACAACATTTCGAGCACGTTGTTGTTGGGGTTGTTTTCTCATTGGCATATTCATCCCGAAATGCGAATTGAATACGAATAATTATTCATATTAGAGTTTGACTAAACAATAATCAGGTCAAACGAAAAATGCAAACCTTAGTTAAGCCACAACGACTTGCACCCTATGAAAAAATGTCACGAACTAATCTCAAGACTAGAATTTTTCATTATTTTACAGAACAACCGCTACAGCCAAGTTATGCAGAGTATTTATCTTTAAACGATGCGCTACAAACGGGTGATAATGCAATGGATCAAGTTATGGATTGGGTCATGACCAACCCTAGACAAAATCGCAAGCTTTTTGAAACGGCGTTGTATCAAGGTTTAGATAAACTTCCTCATGATATTCCAGTGCTCACTGATTTTTTTAAAATTGTCGAGCATGCACCGAGTTGGCTGGATTCAGCCAAAATTGAAACAGCAATCAAATTCACGCATCGTTTAGGTTCCAATGGAACTTTTATCCTACGTGATCTCGCTTTAATGACAGGTTATCAATATCCTGGCTTTAACCAACCACTTATTCAGACTGGGGCTTTGCATAAATATGCAGGAAAACGTTTAGCAGAAACGCATAAGTGGTGGTTAGATGTCAATCAACTGAATAGCTTCTCACGTTTTAACGATGGCTTTACCTCGACGATTTATGTTCGGTTCATTCATTCTCTTGTACGTTATCAGTTGAATAAGTCAAAAGATTGGGATCACGAGATTTGGGGCACACCCATCAATCAATATGATCAAGCCATGACCAATATTGCCTTTAGTGCGGTACTTCTGATCGGTGTGAGAGCCATTGGTATTTTTCCAAGCAAAGCTGAGTGCGATGCCTTGATGCATTTTTGGAAGTACGCGGGTTGGTTAATGGGAATAGATGAAAAATGGTTAGTCAATAAAGAGTCTGAAGCGTGGAAATTATTACAGTGGATGAATTATGCGCATCCCAAAGTTGATGAAAGCAGCAAAGCTTTAGCCGTCAGTTTATCCAAAGAACCTTTTGAGCGGCACTATAAATATTTCAATAGATTTTTACAAAGAAAGGCTTATCAAAACCATTTAGACATTACTCAGTTTTTTATTGGGCAACGTAAAATGAAAAATCTAGGACTGAAACCGCGTACGCTGGCATGGTATCCATTGTATTTAATTGCTAAAAATACATTGGTTTATCGTGGCGCAAAACATATCCCTAAACTTGATCAATATTTGCAAGAAAGTGGTCGTGCCAAACAAGAATATGCCCTAAGCCTCTATCAAAATGCAGGAAAACAACTCGCGAGTATGCATCAGTCATGATTTGAAAAGTTAAGGTGTTCAGCCTTAACTTTGTTTTTCCAAGCGGTGTTTATAGATATTAAGTACAACATCACTAAATTCATTCAGCACATAGCGTGTCCATAAATCCGCATACCAATTCACTTCAGTTGATAAACGATAGTCGATCGTTAATACCATTTTCGTTTGCTGTGGGCTAATGGCTTCCAGTTGATAGTCTGTTGTTAACAAATTGAAATATGCTCCACCAATTTTCAAATGATCATCTAAAGATCCTTTGGGAAAGGATTCCTGATTAAAAACATAAGTCCAAGCCAACTGCGTTGGTGCATGAGACTGAGTGATTTTTTCTTGGAAATGAATACCGCGTTGCCAATAAATTTGACGAATCAAACCATTATCTGTTTGCTCAGTCATTCCAGAAATTGGTTTTGGAAAACCCATTAAAAAAATTGGACTAAATTTTATTTCGCTGGACTGAATCTGCTGGATATTATTAATCGATGCAAAAACATCTTGAATAGGTGCATTAACAATAATTTCTTGACGTGTTACACCATTATGATACTGAGAGAAATCAGGTAATAGTAACAAGCCTAGCAAAGGTAAAAGTACAATAGAGTAAACTTTATTATATGGCTTCCATAAACGTCGACATAAAAAATGCATGCATGTCGCACCTAAAGTCGAACAGAGTAAAAATATCGGCGCTGCCATGATCAGACAAATGCCACCCTCTCTTAAAATGACTACACCAACAACAATGATCCCGAATAAAATATAAATTTGCTGAAGAAATGTTTGTTTTAACGAATTTGGAGATTTTAAAGATTTCACATACTCCATGATCGCACCCAGACTAAAAGGTAAGAATAGTAGAAATGCCACTGTCAACATTTTTTCTGAACTTAAAGCAATCAGTGAGATGATTAAAAAATAACAAAGCACAATACAAAGCAAAGGTAACCAACGAATAAATGCTGTTCTTGCAGGATATTCCTGAAGAATTTTCATACTGGGTTGATGAAATACTCTACAAATTAATTTTCGATCAGGTTGTACAATGGTCTGATAAATACGAATTTCGTCAATTCCTTCAATTTTTAGTCGTTCTCTAAATATTTGTTCAAACGCTGTTGTCCACTCTTCCTCCGCGATGGAAACTTCGCCATATTGTTTAAAAATATCAAGATAAGCTTCTATTTTTTCATTCATTTCTAATTATCTTTACTGTTTGACCCTATTTTAAGTATCTGTAATTAAAAAGGAAGTCCTCAGACCTCCTTTTTATTTTAAGATTTTCACATCATCAATGATTATGCATTGGCTCTGAAGCTGAATGCTGCATATTTTGTATATCTTCATGACTCATCTTAGACATGTCGTGCTGTTCAGCCGTTTTCTGTTTTTGACTTGGCATATAGTCAGGTTCATTGGTAATCGCCAAATAGAAGATTCCCATGAAAATGCAGCTTAAAATAATTGCGATGACTAGCAACTTCCATCCCCAAAATGACTTTTCTGGCGATAATTTATTACTGTCGTTACTCATATGACATCCTCATATTTCGGTAAAATTAAAATTTCATGCTCACGCGCGCCCAATAGTTACGCCCAGTATTATTAAATTGCTGTGTGCCGACTTGACCATCAGCGCCAACACCTAACTTATTCAAATGTTCGGTATAGGTTTTATCGAATACATTATCGACACCAACAGACAAATTCAGATTTTTTTGAATGTTGTAAGAAGCATTTAGAGCCAAAGTCGTAAAGCCTTTGCTTTCACCTGTGTCATAACCCACAATATTACCTTGGTTTAGGCTAATACGATCTTGTTTTGCCACAGCACGCCATAACAATCCAAAAGAATATTGATCTTGTACATAACGTAAGTTTAAACGCCCTTCTAAAGGTGCAATTTGTGGTAATGCTTGATGTGTATCGGTATTTTCACCCCATGCATACATTGCACTAAGATCAGCTTGAATGGCATCAGTAAATTGGTAACCTACCCCAGCTTCTGCACCTGCAATGGTTGCATCGACATTTTTTGCACCCGCACTAAATGATGAACCATGACTATGCCCATCCATTCCAGCTTTCGGATGATTATGATAACTCAATAAAATAAAGTCATTAATCAACCCTGCATATGCTGATGTCCATGCGCTCAATGGACCATGTTGGTATTGATAACCAAGATCAAGCTGCAATGTTTTTTCCGTCTTGAGATCATTAAAAGTCGGTTTAGTCATGCCTGTATTGCCATGTGCTGTGCTAAATAATTCCCAATAATCTGGAACACGCTCAACATAACCTAAACCAATATAAGACTTGGCATTATGATCAGGATATTGGCTTTCTAAACGTATAAAGGCACTTGGCAATGTTTCTTTGCGTTGATCATTCAGTTTAAGTGCATCAATTTTAACTTGATCGACACGAGCACCTGTCACTAACTTATAAGCATCATTAAATTGATAGCCTAACTCGCCAAATGCACCATAAGATTGAAAACGCATATCTTCTTTAAATGCAACATTCATTGATGGCATCGTTGGCGATGACATACTGCCGCCATGTTTATTTAACTGAGAATCTATCCCAGTCATTAAACTCAGCTTATCCCATTCACTGGTCATGGCTAAACGACTATTTAGGGTACGGCGTGTGACTTGCATCGCCATTGGATTTGGCATTAGCATTTTCATACCACCATGTGTCATTTCAGCAAGTGGTGGAGTACGTAAAGTATAGTTATCCATAATATGGTCGTTATAACTATAATTAACCTGCCCTTCGAGTTTTTTAATCACAGGGCTCAGATTTTTTTTCTCAAAACGTAGACCAAGGCTTTCACGAGCAAACTGCGAGCCATCCATGGTTCGACCGGCATATTCAGCCTCACCATCTGCTTTACCGCCTGTTAGTTCAACCCAAGTATCCTCATTGGGTGTCCATCCCAGAGCCAAGTCCGTATTCCAGCGCTCCCAAGAAGATGGAACTTTATGACCATCACCATCTTCATAGCTATTGGATTCAGAACGGTTGGCATTGACACGTAAATATTTTTTACTGTCGCCAACAGCAGCTTCAATGTTGTGGTCCAAACGCCCAAAAGATCCGACCAAAACACTGGCTTGACCGAGATAGTTTTTCTCATCAGTCAATGTTGGTTTCTGACGCTCAAAAATGACAGTTGCTGCTGAACCTGTATTGGCATATTGAACGGTTTGTGGTCCTTTCACGACTGAAATTCGATCAAAGCTTTCAGGTTGAATATATGATGTTGGTGCATCCATTCGTGCAGGGCATGCGCCTAAGTTTTCTGTACCATCTGTCAATATTTTGATTCGTGTACCAAACATGCCACGGAACGTAACATCACCATTGGTTCCACCACTTTTAATGGCGTTAAAACCCGCGATACTTTGTAGATAGTCCGCACCATCTGTTGCAGGTACAGGCTGAATTGGCTGTTTAGGATCAGCATGAACAATCAATCCGTTGGCGTCATTATTGAGCTGAGCTGTCACAACAATCGGTGTGAGTTGAGCAGTTTCCTGCTGATCTTGAGCAAAAGCGGTTACTGAATAACAAGCGATAGAAATCGCAGCCGCTAAGGGCTGTAAAAAAAATTGAGGTTGAGCCATTTTCTTTCTCTTAAATCATAAATATGAGCTGCGACAAAGCAGCATCAGGACCTCGACAAAAAGATCCTAAAAAAGTTTTGATTTAAGCGAAAACGGGCGGAGCGCGTCCTTGAGGAAGTAAAAATAAGCGTTGCAGGACAAAATAAACATGTCGAAATGCTTTTTGAAATGCAACCAGACGTACTTGGATACGATCTAAGATTTCTTTGACTTCAAGTTCTGGAGGTAAAACCAGATTGCCATAGACTGTACAGTATTGGCATTGGTGACCTGCATCATGATGATGGCTTGTCTGTTCTTGTACAGCAGGCTCATGATGTGCCATCAGATGCTGATGACCCGAAGCCTCCTGCGTCAAAGAAGCCGAATGATGTTGATGATGAGTACTTTGTTGATGTTTCTCATAAAAGTGACTTTGCACTAAAGCTTGAGTAATAGTTTCACAGACCGGCGCAATTTGATATTGCTTCGGTAGCAAAGGCTGTAAAAATACAGCAATCTGTAAAAAAACTGCGGTGAAACCCAGCAGTAAACCTATTCTCAACAAAACGTTCGTCTCAACATTTTTCGAGCCAGAGTATAACAAAGCCCAAACAAAATTGGGCTTTGTATTGAAGAAAAATTCAAGAAACTTTTAACTTTCAATTCTCTATATCAACGTTTTGCAGGAACTTTCTGCTTTTCACGTTGACGCACGACTTTTTCAACTTTTTCACGTGCACGTTGACGCTTCAACGGAGATAAATAATCAACAAATAACTTACCGTTTAAGTGGTCCATTTCATGTTGAATACACACAGCCAATAATTCATCCGCTTCAAGCTCAAAAGCTTTACCATCAAGGTCAATTGCTTCGATTTTAACTCGTGACGGACGCTCAACTTTATCGTATATTTGGGGAACAGAAAGACATCCCTCTTCATAAGAGAATGTTTCTTCTGTAAGTGGTGTTATTTTGGGGTTAATGAACACCATAGGTTGGTCTTTATTTTCAGACAAATCCATGACGATAAGTTGAATATGTTGATCGACCTGTGTAGCAGCCAGACCAATACCTGGCGCTTCATACATGGTTTCAAACATGTCAGCTGCTAATTGACGAATTTCATCAGTTACAGCATCGACAGGTTTTGCAATGGTACGTAAACGGGGATCAGGAAAACTTAAAATTGGTAATAAGGCCATACTGTATCCTCTGTTGCTATGCCATTGATCTTAAAACTAAATGAAGAAATGCTTCATTAAAAAAATGTGTGTAATATGCGTATTATAACGCATATAGAGACATAATTTTAGGAATTATGATAATGAAAAAGGTTTTAACTGGCATAACAGGTTTTCATGCCAAGGGGTTCAAGAAACAGTTACTTGCTGTGACACTATGTTTAAGTGCAGGATTCACTTACATGGAAATGACACATGCAAGCCCAAATGTTAATCCACCTGCACTCAAATCCAGTGCACCCAATGTTTATGTGGTGAAACGTGGTGATACCTTATGGGATATCGCAGGGAAATTTTTAAGTAAGCCGTGGCGTTGGCCTGAAATCTGGGCAAGCAATAAACATGTTAAAAATCCACACTGGATTTATCCTGGCGATAAATTACTGTTATGTACTTTAGATGGTCGTCCATTAATCGGCGTGGATGAAGGTGATGGTTGTGATGGTATTATTCGTCGTCATCAAGGTGGAACATCTTTACGCCCTCAAGTACGTGTAGAGTCATTAAATAGTGCAATTTCGGTGATTCCTCTATCTGATATTCAACCGTGGCTAGAACACAGCATTGTCATCAGTCCTGAGTCTTTACAAAATATTCCTTATACCATTGGTGCTGCTGATAATCGTGTGATTACGGGCGCTGGTCAAACCGTATATGCACGCGGAAATGGCTTAGTGGTAGGTCAGCGTTATGGCATTTACCGCGAAGGTAAACCTTATATGTTCCTCAATGCGGAAGGTAAAAAGTTTAATGCGGGACTGGAGTTATCTGAAGTTGCTTCAGCAATCGCAACGGCAGGTGAAAATGATGTCACTACACTTGAATTGACCAAGAGCTACAATGCAGAAGTTCGTAAAGGTGATTATGTTCTTCCTAGCTATGATGCAGAACTACCGAGCTTGTTCTATCCAACCACCACTAATGAAGTGAGTACTGGTGGTAAAGTGGTGCGTGTCCAAGGTTCGATTGGTACAGCAGCACAACACAGTGTAGTCACTATTGATCGCGGTAACTTACAAGGTGCGAAACCTGGACAAGTATTTAGTATTTATCAACAAGGTGAAGTTGTTCGTGATCCAAAAACCAAGGAATCGGTAAAATTACCAAGTCAGCAAATTGGTACACTGATGATTTTTAAAAGCTTTGATCATCTGAGTTATGCTTATATTTTAGAAAGCAACTTACCGATTAAAATAGGTGCTGAGATCAAACCACCTGCGATTACAGATCAGTGATTTTTCAGTAGTGTAATGTAAATATGTTGAATCAAATACCCGATCATCAATTGAATGCCATTCAACTTTGGTATTTGGTTCAACACTCAACCAGCGCCTTCCGTAAGCTAGAGAGTTATTTTGGTTCTATTGCAAAAGCGGTAGCTCCAGAAAGCTTACCCCGTTGGTCTGAACTTAAAATTCATAAAAATCATATCGAGCGAGCCAATGTCTTTGTAACAGCACAAGGACAATCCCAATTTAAAATATGCTTAGATAAAATCCAACAACATAGTGATTTTATTCTGTTAGATACCGATTCAAATTACCCACAACAACTGCTTCCTTATCAAAACCATCCTCCAATTTTATTTGGAAAAGGGTCTTCACAAAACTTGAGTCAACCTCAGATTGCAATTGTCGGTAGTCGAAAAGCCAGTCCGCATGGAAAACAAGTGGCATATGATTTTGCTTATTATTTAAGTGAAAAAGGCTTTTTTATTACCAGCGGGTTAGCGCAAGGAATTGATGAAGCTGCACATATGGGTGGTCTCAAAAACCAGCGAACCATTGCTGTGATTGGTACAGGGTTAGATTTAGTTTATCCAAGCCAAAATCGAAAGTTACAAGAGCAAATTTTACAAAATTCTGGAAGCATCATCAGTGAGTATCTTCCAGAGACTCAGCCTATTTCACGTAATTTTCCTTATCGAAATCGTATTGTGAGCGGTTTAAGTCTAGGTGTTCTTGTCGCAGAAGCACAATTGGGTAGCGGCTCATTAATTACCGCTCAAACGGCGGCTGAGCAAGGTAAAATTATTTTTGCCATTCCTGGGCATATCTATGGAGAACACCACCAAGGTTGCCATCAACTCATTCGTGAGGGTGCAATCCTTGTTGACCATCCTGAACAAATTGTGGAAGATTTAGCTCTACCCACCCAATGGCAATGTACACAGCAAGCTGAAACCAACTCACAGCACCCTGAAATTCCTGAACATTTATTCCAACTCTACCAATTACTAGATTGGATTGGGCAAGACCTAGATACATTGGCTCAAAAATCCAAACTCAACACCGCACAATTAACCAGTTATTTGATGGAATTAGAACTGTTGGGACTGTGCATTCAACAATCTGGACTATACTTACGTTGCCGAGTCAGCTATTAAGGTTCACAATAGCCTTCTATTTTTTCGAACTGACAAGGTGAACATCAATGATTACAACCTCAGTTGCTGAAGCTGCACAAATTCTTCAACAAGGTAAAGTATTGGCTTATCCAACAGAGGCGGTATGGGGTCTAGGTTGCGACCCATTTAATGAACACGCATTTTTAGAAATTCTTAGGCTCAAGCAACGCCCTATTGAAAAAGGGGTCATCTTACTGGCAGGTCAGCTTTCGCAAGTTGAACATCTACTAACAAATGTAGACTCAAGTATTCGTGAACAAATTATACAATCTTGGACTCAACGTTCTCACACGGAACGAGCGACAACATGGTTACTTCCAGCAGACGAACGGATTCCACAATGGATCAAAGGTCAACATACACAAGTCGCTGTTCGAGTCACCAATCACCCATTATGTACAGCTTTGTGCAATGCATTTAATGGTTTTATTGTTTCAACCAGCGCCAATCCTGCAAGTTTAACACCAGCTCGCTCACTACAAGAAGCCAGTCACTATTTTGGCTCAGAATTGAATTATTTAAATGGTGATTTAGGTTTAAGCCGAGAGCCAAGCAAAATTATTGATGCCTCAACTGGGCAAATCATTCGTGATTAATCAGAAATATCTCAATCAAAAAGTCATCTTTTGTGAAAATTGACATTAAAAAAAGCAAAAAAAAACTCAGCCATATATAGGGTTGGCTGAGTATAAAAAAGGATGCGGTTAATCACATCCAGAGGGTATGATGAATTTGATAAATACAGTGTAAGCCAGTTTCATTAAGAAATTCTTAATTGGCTCGATGAAAAATATTATCCTATAAATATTTTTCGAATACAAACATATTATTCCGCCTATTTTTTAATCATACTTTATAATCACCAATTGACTACAAACTCGCAATATATTTAAGTAGTTAAATTTATTTTATTATTTAAGATTTTAAACGCTAAATTCTTAATTAAAAATAATTTTTGAGTGAATTTAATACTGAATCAGAACACAAAATAGTTGATTAATCGTATAAATTTCACTCGTTTTAAATTTAAGACGCAGAAATAGATTTACTTTTTTTGACACTATGTGACTTTTTTTGTGCCAAAGCAATACCGACTAAAATGATGATCCCACCAATTGTATGATAAATCGTCCAATCTTCATGTAACCAAAAATAAGCAATAATGGCGGTAAATACAGGCATTAAGTTCATAAAAATACTGGTTCGATTTGGACCCAAATATTGAACCGCCATCATCCAAAGTAAAGGTGCGATCAGGGATGGGAATGCACCTGCATACAGCACACTGGCAACATTACTCGCATTTATCGTATCGATCCCTAAATAAAATACAAAAGGTAAGTGATAAATCAAAGTAAATGCGATTTGTACATATAGACTCAGGAGTAAGGGCACTTTTAATTGCCATTTCTTTAAAAATACGCCATAAAAGGCATAAAAGAACACAGCTAAGACCATGATCAGATCACCAGAATGACCTGCCAATTGAGTCAAATTAGCAAAATCTCCACGCCCGATCACATACACTAATCCTGCAAAAGACAATATGCTCCCGATCACTGCATAGCGATTTGGAATTTCACGCAACAACATCATCGATACCAGTATCGTAAATACTGGAATAAAGGCATTGATAATCCCCATATTCGTTGCAGTGGTGTAATGCGCCGCACTATATGCCAAACCTTGGTACAAGAACATCCCAAAAGCACTCAGTACGGCAAATTGAACAAAGTGTTGACGGATTAAATCCCGTTGCTGCCAGACCTTAGACAACATAAAAGGAGTCAAAAGGATAAATGCCACCAACCAGCGATAAAAACTAATACTGACAGGTGAAATATAATCTGTGACATAACGTGTCACTGCAATATTGAGTGACCAGATCAAGACAGCGATAATGGGTAAACTGACTGCCCACCACATGGGTTTCGTGTTGGTGTACATAACTTCCACTATTCATGAGAACTTGCAAGAATTATCAATGAAGTCTGAATCAATTTAAATATGGCATTTCAGACATCTATAGGGTTTTTCAGACAAATCACTGTGAGATATTGATATTACTGAAAATTCTCAAACCTAAAATAAGTCCCAAGTCTTTATTGCCAGTGCCACCACATTTTGCAACTGTTTTAACCCCACACCATCACGAGCTTGCATGGTTAAACCTTGGATCACCGTAGAATAATAATCTGCCATCGCTTGTAAATCAGCTTGTGGATTTAGATCACCCTCTTTTATCCCTTGCTCTAAGCGTTGATAAATTCTTTCTTTGACTTGCTGTCTTTTGAGTAATAAATCATGTTGAATTGGCGCATGTTCTTGAGAACAATTGATGGTTGCTGTCACCAACATACAGCCTGTTGGTTTATTCTGTTGAACAAGTTTTTTAAGATTTTCATGCAGATAAAGTTCAATCGCAATTTTTGCCGTCTTGGCTTGTTGAAAAATAATATCTAGTGAACAAGCCTCATGTTTTAAGTAATAGGCTAAACAGGCATAAAAAAACTGTGATTTATCACCAAAACTACTGTAAATACTCGGTGCAGTAAGATTGAGTGCTTTGGTTAAATCACTCATCGATGTCGCCTCATAGCCAAATTCCCAGAACAACAACATCGCTTTGTGCAATGCCTGTTGCTCATCAAAACATTTGGGGCGACCACGTCCGCGTTTAATCACCTGTTTTTCCGCGACTAAATCATGCTCTTCAGAATCCGCCATAATCTTCACACATATTTTTATAACAAACATTATTAAATTAATTGACAGCTAAGAATTAATCAAATATTTTATTTTTATAACGATCGCTAATCAATTAAAACTCCCTATCACATTCTCATGCTTTCATCAGGACTATATTCATGAACATGATGCAATCAGAAATTTCGCAACAACCTTCATCAGAGGTTGCCCCCAGTAATCAAGGCAGTTGGCTAGCACTGCTCACCGTTGCTATCACTGCTTTCGCTTTGGTCACCAGCGAATTCCTTCCTATTGGTGTTCTGAATAGTATTTCTACAGATTTGCATGTCTCTGTGGGTACAGCAGGGTTAATGATTACATTACCAGGCATCATGGCAGCCTTAGCGGCTCCATTGTTACCCGTACTGGTAAAAAATTTAGATCGACGTTATTTGCTACTCGCCCTTGCTGCAACCATGGTTATTGCCAATGCCATTACTGCAATTGCACCGAATTTTGAAATTTTATTAATCAGCCGCTTTATTCTTGGTTTTGCCATTGGTGGCTTCTGGGCCACTGCCATTGCTTTAAGTGGTCGTTTAGCTCCGAGACACCTGCCTATTGCCAAAGCAACAGCGACGGTTATGGCTGGTGTAACTTTAGCGACTGTACTTGGTGTACCAATTGGCACATGGCTCAGTGATGCTTATGGTTGGCGTACATCATTTGCCATTACTGCTGTCATTGGATTTATTGTGTTGTTGCTGGGTGTCAAATTTATCCCGAGTCTAAAGCCAGAATCAGCCATCCATTTTAAAGACTTACCTGCTCTATTAAGAATCAATAAAGCCAGACAAGGTTTAATTATTATCTTATTGATTGGTTTAGCTCACTTTTCTTCATTTAGTTATCTCACACCATTTTTCAAAAATTCAGCAGGTTTTGATAATGCAACCATCAGTTCACTCTTGTTACTATTTGGTGTAGCTGGCGTATTTGGGAATGCGTTTGCGGGTTACAGTGGTAACTTAAATGTTCGCTATACTTTTGCCTTTGTCGCAATTTGTTTTGGAATTGTGTTCTTCGGCTTCCCACTCTTGGCAATTCAACCGATTGGTGCATTTATTCTGACTGTGCTGTGGGGTTTTGCATTTGGTGCGTTTCCAACAACAGCCAATATATGGATGTTTTTACATGCGCCTCATGCAGTTGAAAAAGGCATGCCTTTATTTGTTGGTTTTTTCCAAGTGATGATTGCAACAGGTGCTTTGATCGGCGGCTATATTGTTGATCATTTTAATGCCAACATTTTATTGTATAGTGTACTTAGCTTTATTCTTTTAGCCTTTATTTCAATTTTCACTTTGAGTCGAGGCTTAAATAATCCAAAAACTGAAACCAATGCTATGCAATGTGAGAGTTAAAACTTTTAACCATGTATTCCAATCTGATTTCCGTAGAAGAATTTTTCTATCAGAAACATGATGTCGTCACCCCTCATTGTAATTTATGGGGTGACTTCAATTTAAGCCTAAATGGTACTTTAGAGCTGACAGTTGCAGATCAAACTTATTTATCACCGCCCAGTTATGGTTTATGGATTCCCCCGCAAACTGAACATTGCTGTACAGCGGTCGATGATTTATTAACACATTATATTTGTATCCGTCTTCATCCGCAGCTTTGCCAACAGTTGTCAAGCAACACACAAACATTAAGTATTCGACCATTTTTGCGCCATACCATTGAAGAAATTTTGGATCAGCAAAAGCAAGGGATTCCTTCTCCAACATATCATCAACACCTATTACAACTGTTGGTTGATCAAATTCAAAATAGCCCCTGTTATGAACACTATTTACCGCAAACAAATCATCCCATTTTAAAGCCAATTCTTGAACAGCTTTCAGATACCCAGCAATTTAACCGCGGTTTACAGGAAATCTTAGATAGCTTTCAGATTACTGAACGACACGCACTTCGACTCAGCCAAGATTCACTAAAACTGTCTCTGTCTGAATGGCGCAATCGTGCCAAAATCATTCATGCTATTTCACTGATTCAACAAGGTTTTTCAGTGAAAAAAATCAGCCTAGAATTGGGATACCAACACACTTCTAGCTTTATTGAATTTTTTAAACGTTATACACAGCAGACACCTGCCCAGATGCGAAATATTTAGATTAGGACCTCTTTTGAGTGACAATTTTCACTTTATTGCTAAGCTTATGTACAAAAATACTATAGAAAATTGCCTTAAAATTGTGCATTTTGCATCTTATGCTCAAAATTAAGCATATAACTTTATGAATATGTAGACTTAGGGTCAGGTTCTTAAGAATTTTAAATAATGAAGGGTTTTATAATGAAAAAATTACTACTTGCTACGCTATGTGCTTCAGCATTGGCTTTAACTGCGTGTGACAAAAAACCAGCAGATGCTGCGTCTGGCACAGACAGCAAACCAGCTGCTGCGGCTGTTTCACTCAGCACCAACAATGCAGCGGATATCAAAAGTGACTTAACTGCACTTCAAACAATGTCTACAGCGAAAGCAAAAGAAGCATTAAACTTCCAAACTGAAGTTATGCAAGCTGCTCAAAAAGGTGATAAAGATGCGCTGAAAGGCGTTGTTGATAAAATGAAAACTTATGTTGATGGCTTCAACAAAGACCTTGATGGTTTAGCACTTAAGAGTACTGAAGTTGCATCAGTACGTGACAAAATGAAAGAATCAAACAACCTAGGCGTTGAAATGTCTGAAGCTGGTTTAGCAAGTTCACCAGATCCACAAAAAATTATGGAACTTCAAAAGAAAGGTACTGAGTTACAGCAAAGCCTGTTAACTGAAATGCAAGCGCTTCAAACGAAAGCCAATGCTGCACCATAATCAATTCAATTTGATTCATGCTAAAAGCAGGTCTCTTGATCTGCTTTTTTTATTTGCACTTAGATACAAATGCAACTTGCCGAAATCATGCAATATCGTTAAAACATTAAACATATTTTTCTACTTGAAGACTTAATGTTTAAGGATAAAGCCATGAGCAATTCTGTATACGATATTCCAGTCAATACCATCAAAGGTGAGCCAGTTACCTTGAATCAATATCAAGGTAAAGTCCTGTTAATTGTCAATGTTGCTTCTAAATGTGGGCTAACGCCACAATATGAGGGGCTTGAAAAACTTTATACCGAAAAAAAAGAGCAAGGATTTGAAGTTTTAGGCTTTCCTGCAAATAACTTTCTTGCTCAAGAACCCGGTAGCAATGATGAGATCGAGCAATTTTGTTCATTGACCTACAATGTCGACTTCCCACTTTTTGCAAAAATTTCTGTGGCTGGCGATGACAAGCACCCGCTCTATGATACTTTAATTCATTCAATTCCAGAGCGAATTGGTGAAGGTCCATGGTGGAAAGATTTAGTCGATTACGGTTTAACGCCAAATCCTAAACCAGAAGTGCTTTGGAACTTTGAGAAGTTCTTAATTGGAAAAAATGGTGAAATTGTGGCACGTTTTGCACCAGATATTACTGCTGATGACCCACGCATCACTTCAGCAATCGAAGCTGAATTGGCTAAATAACAACACAACTTTAAATAACTGCGCAACTTGATACTAAACATCGTAAATTGATGCTCTAAAGACTTTAGCCTCATTTTATAGAACATTCGATACTCACGATTAAATAAGCGTACGAGTGCAACCATTGCACTCGTATTTGACTCTTTTAAAGAATTGAATGGTTCACGTTACAGTCTGTATGCCCTTTGCAACAATCCTCAATCTCTACATTTTTGCATCCTATATTCACTACATAGCCCATCAAATGAATTGCCCATCAAATGAATTTTGGATTTCAATGAAAAAGTTACTACAAGGTGCTGTTTTACCATTTATTATTTTTACTTCAGGCATTTTACTTTTGGGCTGTAATCAACCCGCTGAACAATCACGTCAACAACAAGACACTCAACAGACTGAATCAACTCAAGCATCTGATTCAGCACTTGAGCAAAAATCAGAAGTGACCCATAAAAGCGCTGAGGATTTAAAATCGGGTAACCTGTTTTATATCGCTCGCGATGTCGCCGATGTTCAATTAAAAACGGGTGATTATATTGAGAAACTGCAACAGACTCAGTCTGATTTGCAACAAGCTGTTCAATCTAAAGATCATGTTGTCTTACAACAAACTGTAAAAGATCTGAGTCGAGAGCTACAGGGCTTTAACACTGCTTTAATTTCCCTAGATCTAAAAAGTCAGGAAATTGATGGCTTACGCCAGCAAGTTTTACAGAGTAATCAGCAACTTCTTAACTCTGCACTTTTAAATGGCGACTTGGATATTTCAAAAGTTGATTTCAAGAAAATTGAACAGCAAATGAATAATATTCAGATGGATATGCTTAAACTTGCCAGTATGATGATTCCCAACTCAAAAGATACAGCTTCTTCTGAACAAAGTTGATCCGACATCTGATTGATTAATTTAGATAGGCTTTGCAACATTACATGACGGATCTTGTCCTAATGCTCGTTTTGCATCAAGTTTAAAACGTGCTTGAGCAGATTTATAACCTACTGGTAAGAATAGTGTTAGTCGGGTTCTATTCTTACCAATAGATTCCACCAGAGTTTTTGATAAATAGGCTCCACCCTCTGTACGTGCGAATAAAGTCCCCATTTCCAGATCTTGTTCTAATTTATTGTCAGTAAATACAAACTCATGTTCACCAGTAAAAGCAACACATTGACCATATGCCATTTTTAAATTTTTAAAGGCAATAATATAATCAATATTCAACTCCGTTTCCAAACCATTATTGACTGAATTTGCCACCAAATTGGCTTCAGTGGGTAGGTTCGGTGTGGTGACAAACTGACTTTGACATGCACTCAGACTGCCGAAAATAAATACGGAAAATATAGAGCGAAATTGAATATATTTTTTCATTTTAGATTTATAAGCGTTCTCAACATTGAATCAATTGTAGCAAAATTCATAAACATGGTTTAATACGGAATTCATCGTATTTTTGTAGTGTTTCATGCAACTGATTCTATTCACAGGTGTACAAGCTTCTGGTAAATCAACATTTTATCAACACTATTTTTACCATACGCATTTACGTATCAATTTAGATATGCTGAAAACAAGGCATCGTGAGAATATGATCTTTGAAGCAGCGTTGGCTTCAAAAACCAAAATTGTGATCGACAATACCAACATGCGCCAGATAGATCGCGCCCGTTATATTCAACGTGCCAAAGCTGTAGGTTTTCAAGTTATTTCTTATTATTTTGAAACAGACCTCGACAGTACTTTACAGCGTAATGCTCAACGCTCAGGTAAAGCCAATATTCCCGAAAAGGGAGTAAAAGCGACCTTTTATAAACTTGAAATTCCCAAAATTTCTGAAGGCTTTGATACGTTATTTAAAGTAAAACTCATTCCAAACGATGGTTTTGCAATTCAGCCTGTTGATCTATAAAAATTTAGTCTTGCGCTGTTTTCCATACTTTAAATGCCATTTGCATTTGTTGTTGAATTTGTACAGGGACTTTATTGCGTTCTAAATTGGAAAAATCACCACGATAGGTTTCTGCCACAATTGAATTTGCCAAATCTTCGATTGCAATTCGTCCTTTGTGCTGATATTGCGCAATATCAGCTTCAGTGAGTGCAATATCCCAACAAGATACAACTGAGCTCATATCGACAGCAATACTGAGATAGTATTGGTCTTGGGCTTGGTAGAGTTCCCAAAAGTGTGCTTGTTGCTCAATAAGTTGCATCATTGAATAAAATTCCATTTTTATTGTTCAGATTATGCTAAAACTAGTTCATCTTGAAATATAACTTTAGCATGATGAATAATTAGTAGTATCGCCATGAGATTTGATGATTTAGATCGCACATTACGAGTGTTTGAAACAGCTTACGACTTTTGTGTTCCACCTGAACAGTATATTGTGGTCCGCTTGGATGGGCGTGGCTTTACTAAGCTCACTAAAGAAGTTTGGCAATTTGAAGCGCCTTTTGACATCCGCTTTCGAGACCTGATGGTCGAAACAACAGCCCATTTAATGCAGTGTGGTTTCAACATCATTTATGGTTATACACAAAGCGATGAAATCTCCTTATTGTTTCATTTCAAAGATGACAGCTTTAATCGTAAAACACGGAAAATCATTTCTATCCTCGCCGCAGAAGCCAGTGCAAAGTTCAGCGTCTTACATAGTGAGATGGCAACTTTTGACGCTCGAATTTGTATACTACCCAATGCAAAAATGACTGAAGATTATTTTCGTTGGCGCCATGAAGATGCTCATCGCAACGCACTCAATGCACATTGCTATTGGATGTTACGTAAAGAAGGTGAAACTGTAAAAAATGCAACCAATGAAGTTAAGGGCTTAAATCGTCAAGAAAAACATGATTTACTTTTTAGCCGTGAAATTAACTTCAATGAATTACCATCATGGCAGAAGCGTGGCACAGGTTTATATTGGACAGACATTGAAAAAACTGGTTTTAATCCAAAAACAAAACAACCGACAGTCTCAACACGTCGGCAAATTTTTAAAGATTATGAATTACCTTTAGGTGATGATTATAGTCAATTTATACAACAGCAATTTTTATTGAATCAAAAACAAACGTTTTAGAATATATTTATTTATTCGAGTAAGCTTCATATAGCCCCTTGTTTATATCACTCATGTGTAAATAAATTAGATAATGTTAAACTCAATGCGTATTCAATTCTAAAACCTAAGTTTTCGTTATAACCCATTTGTTAAGTAACAGCATAAAAAAACCACCCTCTCGGGTGGTTTTTCAATCGCCAACTGCGTCTTATTGAGCGCGGTTTTTGATTTTGCGGATGGTTTCCAACTGAGCAGCAGTTTCTGCAAGCGCAGCCAAAGCAGCAGCAGCGTCCAAATCGCTTTTTTGATTTGCAAGCAACTGTTCAGCATTTTTACGTGCTTCAAGAATTGCAGCTTCATCTAAGTTGTCAGCACGAACTGCAGTATCTGCAAGAACCGTAACGACATGCGGTTGAACTTCTAGAACACCACCAGATACATAGATTAACTCTTCTGTACCGTTTTCAAGCAGAACGCGAATCGCGCCCGGCTTGAGCAAAGTGACTAACGGCGCGTGACCAGGCATAATACCCAATTCACCGCCAGCACCTTTTGCGATAAGCATTGTCACAGTGCCTGAGTACAAAGACTCTTTAACACTTACAACATCACATTGCATAGTCGACATGTGAATCTCCTAAATGAGAGTTGCTAATTAAAGCTTCTCGGCTTTAGCGATCACTTCGTCAATACCACCAACCATATAGAACGCTTGTTCTGGGATGTGATCGTATTCACCAGCTAGAAGACCTTTAAAGCCACGAATTGTTTCTTTAAGTGGTACAAGTTTACCAGGAGCACCAGTAAACACTTCAGCTACGTGGAACGGTTGAGAGAAGAAACGTTGGATCTTACGTGCACGGTACACAGTAAGTTTGTCTTCTTCAGCTAACTCGTCCATACCCAAGATCGCAATGATGTCTTTAAGCTCTTTATAACGTTGCAATACGTTCTGTACAGAACGTGCAATTTCATAATGCTCAGCACCAACAACCAATGGATCTAACTGGCGTGAAGTAGAGTCAAGTGGATCGATCGCTGGATAAATACCAGAAGATGCGATGTCACGGCTCAATACTACAGTTGCATCTAAGTGAGCAAATGTAGTTGCAGGCGATGGATCTGTTAAGTCATCGGCAGGTACATATACCGCTTGGATAGATGTAATCGAACCAGACTTAGTCGATGTAATACGTTCTTGAAGAACACCCATCTCTTCTGCAAGCGTCGGTTGGTAACCTACTGCAGATGGCATACGACCTAAAAGAGCAGATACTTCAGTACCAGCCAATGTGTAACGGTAAATGTTGTCAACGAACAACAATACGTCACGGCCTTTACCGTTTTCATCTTTCTCATCACGGAAGTATTCCGCCATCGTCAAACCAGTTAACGCTACGCGTAAACGGTTACCTGGTGGCTCATTCATCTGACCGTAGACCATTGCTACTTTGTCAAGAACGTTAGAATCTTTCATCTCGTGATAGAAGTCGTTACCTTCACGAGTACGCTCACCAACACCAGCAAACACAGATAAACCTGAGTGTGCTTTCGCGATGTTGTTGATCAATTCCATCATGTTTACAGTTTTACCAACACCGGCACCACCGAATAAACCAACTTTACCACCTTTTGCAAACGGGCAAAGTAAGTCAATGACTTTAATACCTGTTTCTAAAAGGTCAGTAGAAGCTGCTTGTTCAGCATAAGAAGGTGCTTGACGGTGAATCGGTAAACGCTCTTCAGTCGCTACAGGACCAGCTTCGTCGATTGGGCGACCAAGAACGTCCATGATACGACCTAAACATGCAGTACCTACTGGTACAGAAATTGGCGCACCAGTATTAGACACGTTTAGACCACGTTTAAGACCTTCAGTAGATCCCATTGCGATGGTACGAACTACACCATCACCAAGTTGTTGCTGAACTTCTAAAGTAGTTTCAGTACCGTCAACTTGGAGAGCGTCATAGATCTTAGGAACGCTGTTGCGTTCAAACTCGACGTCGATAACCGCGCCGATGATCTGAATGATACGACCGCTACTCATTGCTGTCTCCTCAATTCAAAATAATGTTAAACGGCAGCGGCACCACCAACGATCTCAGAAATTTCCTGAGTAATCGCGGCTTGACGCAGCTTGTTATAAATGAGTTGTAGGCTCTTGATAAGCTCACCTGCGTTATCAGTTGCAGCTTTCATTGCAACCATACGTGCAGATTGCTCACATGCGATGTTTTCAATCACACCTTGATAAACCATAGACTCAATGTAACGAACCAATAAACCATTTAAAAGCTCTTCAGCTTCTGGTTCATATAAGTAATCCCAACCATATTGACGGTTAAGATCTTCGTTCGTATCAGCCGCAGCCAAAGGAACGAGTTGTTCGATTTTTTGGTT
Organism: Acinetobacter sp. Tol 5; assembly: GCF_019702905.1. Taxonomy (NCBI): domain Bacteria; kingdom Pseudomonadati; phylum Pseudomonadota; class Gammaproteobacteria; order Moraxellales; family Moraxellaceae; genus Acinetobacter; species Acinetobacter sp. Tol 5. The sequence continues at coordinate 4,476,024 of NZ_AP024708.1, forward strand.
TTGAGTCATGGCATTGACAAAGCCGTTTGACACAAGATAAATACGATCTAATTCGCCTTTATCGAATGCATCTAACATCACCTGTACAGAACCAGTTAACTGTTCAAGACTTGGTGCATCACCTACGTTTGTAGTTGCTCCAAGTACTTTACCGCCGTAGTTTTTAAAAAACGAAACCGCTTTTTGACCAATCAAAGCAAATTGAACTTCAATTGACTGCTCTTGTTGCTGTTGGACGTGTTTAACCACTTTTTTGAACAAGTTAATGTTCAAACCACCAGCAAGACCACGATCTGAAGAAACAATGATATAGCCAACGCGTTTTACTGGGCGTTCAACCATATAACGATGTTTGTATTCAGGATTCGCTTGTACCAAATGAGCAATTACACGGTGCATATTTTCGGCATACGGACGGCCCTGAGCCATGCGCTCTTGCGCACGACGCATCTTAGAAGCTGCTACCATCTGCATCGCGCGAGTAATTTTCTGCGTGCTTTTGATACTAGCTACTTTGGCGCGAATTTCTTTTAAATTTGCCATACGCTTAACCTAGTATTCGAAAGCCCTTTCGAGCTTCCGAAGGTTGATCCGTGAACCAAACCTTAACTAGATTCAACATCGTTGAATCTTAGTAAGTTTGAGTCGCTTTAAAGCTTTCAATACCTGCTTTAATTGCAGCTTCGATGTCTTTGTCGTAGTTACCAGTTGCATCGATGTTTTGCATTAACGCAGCATGCTCTGAACGGAAGTAAGAGATCAACGCAGTATCAAAGTCTACGATTTTCTTCACTTCAACGTCAGCCATATAGCCTTCGTTAGATGCATAAATTGAAACTGCTTGGTCAGCAATTGAATATGGAGCATATTGTTTTTGCTTCATTAATTCAGTTACACGTTGACCATGTTCAAGTTGCTTACGAGTTGCTTCGTCAAGGTCTGAAGCGAACTGAGCAAACGCAGCCAATTCACGGTATTGTGCAAGAGCGGTACGGATACCACCTGACAATTTTTTGATGATCTTAGTTTGAGCAGAACCACCAACACGTGATACAGAGATACCCGCGTTCACAGCAGGACGAATACCTGCGTTGAATAATGATGTTTCTAAGAAGATCTGACCGTCAGTAATCGAAATTACGTTTGTTGGTACGAATGCAGATACGTCACCCGCTTGAGTTTCAATAATTGGCAATGCAGTTAGTGAACCAGTTTGGCCTTTAACTTCACCATTCGTGAATTTCTCAACATAGTCAGCAGATACACGAGAAGCACGCTCAAGTAGACGTGAATGAAGATAGAACACGTCACCTGGATAAGCTTCACGACCTGGTGGACGACGAAGAAGCAATGAAATTTGACGGTAAGCAACAGCTTGTTTAGACAAGTCATCATAAATGATAAGCGCGTCTTCACCGCGGTCACGGAAGTACTCACCCATTGTACAACCAGCATAAGGTGCTAGATACTGCATCGCTGCAGGATCAGCAGCAGCTGCTGCTACAACAGTCGTGTACGCCATAGCGCCAGTTTCTTCAAGCTTACGTACTACGTTCGCAATTGTTGATTGTTTTTGACCAATCGCAACGTATACACATTTAATGCCTGACTGCTTTTGAGCAATGATCGCATCGATCGCCATTGCTGTTTTACCAGTTTGACGGTCACCGATGATCAACTCACGCTGACCACGACCAACAGGGATCATTGTATCTACTGATTTATAACCAGTTTGTACAGGTTGATCCACTGATTGACGCCAAATAACACCTGGTGCTACTTTTTCAACAGCATCAGTAAGTTTTGCATCAATAGGGCCTTTACCATCAATTGGGTTACCCAAAGCATCTACTACACGGCCTAAAAGTTCTGGACCAACCGGAACTTCTAATACACGACCTGTGCAACGAGCTTTTTGACCTTCTTGAAGGCTTAAGTAGTTACCTAAGACAACGGCACCCACTGAATCCTGTTCTAGGTTCAGTGCCATACCAAATAAGCCGCCGTCGAATTCGATCATTTCACCGTACATTGCATCAGCAAGGCCGTGAATACGCACAATACCGTCGGAAACCATAACAATGGTCCCTTCGTTCTTAGCGGTCGCGCTGGTGTCCAGATCGCCGATACGCTGTTTAATGAGCGCACTGATCTCGGATGGATTCAGTTGTTGCATTGCGCTATACCTCAATCTTTTTAAAGTTCAGTCTTCTGTTCGCAGTTATTTTTAACAATTACGCTAGAAGACGAGTCCGCATTTTTTCAAGCTTGCTAAGCGCAGAATCATCTATCACTTGGTCGCCTGCACGAATAACAACACCAGCAATCAATGCTGGGTTTACTTCAACTGTAATTTTCACAGCGCTGTTCAAACGTTTTTCTAACGCATGAGCCAACTTCTGTTCTTGCACTGAGTCCAGCGGGAAAGCTGACTCAATCACAACATCTACAGTGTTGTTATTTTGCGATTTGAGTTGTTCAAATTCTGTGTCGATTTCAGGTAACAATGCTAAACGGCCATTGTCTGCAAGAAGTGTCAAAAAGTTTGACACAGCTTCAGTTTGTTCATTACCTAAAACTTTCGCAAAAAGACCAACCTGCTCAGCAGGTGTCAACTCAGGGCGATTTAAATAAGCGGAAAATGCTTCATCTTGCACCGCAGCACTGAGCAGTTGTAATGCATTTGACCAAGCGTCAGTTGCATTTTGCTCAGATGCATAAGCAAATGCTGCTTTAGCGTATGGGCGTGCCAACGTCAAGAGTTCAGCCATATTCGCCTCTCTTAAAGTTTAGCAGCCAGCTGATTCAGCATGGCATTATGAGCTTCTGCGTCAACTTGTTGGTTCAGAATTTTCTCTGCACCAGCAACTGCAAGAGCAGCAACTTGTTGACGTAATTCTTCACGAGCAGAATTGATGTCTTGGTCAACAGCATCTTTCGCTTGTTGACGAATACGCTCACCTTCAGCAGATGCTTGAGTACGCGCTTCTTCGATCAATTGTGCCGCACGACGGTTCGCTTGTTCGATCAATTGAGCCGCTTGTGCTTTCGCCGCATCAATTTCTTGCTTAACTTGTGCTTGTGCATCAGCAAGATCAGCTTTCGCTTTCTCCGCAGCGTTTAAGCCATCAGCGATTTTACGCTGACGCTCACTAATCGCATTGATTAGTGGTGGCCATACAAACTTCATGCAGAATGCGACAAATATCGCAAATGCAATCGCTTGGCCAAACAATGTGAGGTTGATATTCATTGCAAATTCCTCAAATAGTGAATTTCGGAATTAAGCTGATTAACCTACAAATGGATTAGCGAAGATGAAGAACAAGCCAATACCAACACCGATCATAGGCACAGCATCAAGAAGACCCGCGATTAAGAACATACGAGTTTGAAGTTGTGGAGCCAATTCTGGTTGACGAGCTACAGCTTCAAGGAAGCGACCGCCTAAAAGACCAAAACCAATCGCAGTACCTAAAGCACCAAAAGCGATCAAGATAGCAGATGCAATTGCAACTAGACCTAAAGTGAGTTCCATGATAATTCCTCAGAGGTTAGGTTTATACCAAATTAAATTAAAAAAATTATACCTAACCACCTGATGACAGTTAGGCAATACCATTAATGTTTTTCGCTTGCCATGCTCAAGTATACGATTGTTAGCATCATGAAAATGAAGGCTTGCAACGTAATAACAAGAATGTGGAAGATAGCCCAAGGCACAGACAACGCCCATTGGATCCAGAAAGGTAACAACGCGATCAAGATGAAGATCAACTCACCCGCATACATGTTACCGAATAGTCGGAGCGCCAATGAAATTGGACGTGCAAGGAATGTTACCAATTCTAGAATCAAGTTCACTGGAATCAATAACGCTTTTGCAACTGGGTTACTTGGATTAAATGGGTTAAGTGCTAATTCACCAACGAAACCGCCGATGCCTTTTTCACGGATACTATAGAACAAGATCAACGCAAATACAGACAATGACATACCAAGGGTAATGTTAGGATCTGTAGATGGAACAACCTTGAAGTAAACGTGGTGAGGGTCCATGCCAAATACACTTGCACCAATTTGTTGTGCTAGATAAGGAATCCAGTCAACAGGAATTAAGTCCATCGCATTCATGAGGAAAATCCACACAAAAATGGTCAAGGCTAAAGGTGCAATTAAACGTGATTTACCATGAAACGTATCACGAACACTTGAGTCAACAAACTCGATAATCATTTCGATTGCAGACTGGAACTTGGTAGGAACACCAGAGTTTGCAGCTTTCGCCACACACCAGAATATCAAACAGAAAATCAAACCAAGGCCAATTGACCAACCCATTGAATCCAAGTGAATAGCAGTGAACCCCATCTGTTGAGCTTCTGCACCATTCTCAGCCAATTTCCAAGTACCATCTGGCATTTTGCCATAGGTCATATTGGTCAAGTGATGCTTGATATACTCGGTCGAAGTCAGGGCATGTTCTTCAGCAGCCATAAATCACACCTGGTCAATGTCAAATAATAAATAGGGTTAACGAATATCGCGTGCTGCATGATATCTCGTTAATCCCCAAAAAAATTTTCAATTTCTGCTGCGCTTATACTCGTTTTTGTTGCCGTGCTACCCAAAATGGAGCAACCCACGACATCGCCTGCACGAGAATAAAACCACAAAACAATGCTACCGGGGATAACGGTTTAACATTGCTTAAAATTAAAATGAAACCAACGATCACAATTGCAAATTTGCCCATCAAGCCTCGATACATGTTCGAAAGAACCTGTTTTGAAGCACGTGCACCAGCGGCTCGAAACGACTGCCAAGAAAAATAACAACTGGCAAGCCAACATAACAGTGCACCTAATGCTGCACTTAAAGCCGCAGTCGAGTCTTTCAAGACCCACGCTACCAAGGCTGAAACAGGTATCATTAATGCTTGTAAATAGACCAAAGCTTTTGCTAATCGTCGGTCAATCAAGCGACTAGTTTGGCTCATTTTTTATCCACTCACAGCATAAATGCTTGACAAGTTTAGCTGATGATCGTTTTTAATCGCAGGCATTATAGAGTTACACCCCTGAACATGCAATCTTTTCCCGACCTTAGTCGTGTTTTTTTCGATATACAGGTTGCTTTTCATATGAGCATTTGTTGATTAATTTTTGCATCATTTTCGTGCATTAAGTACGCAGGCTTGTGTCTGTTGTGCCAAAGCTTGCCATGCAACCACAAAATCTTGTTGTTTTGCTAAAGTCTCATCAACGGATTGAAAAGAAATTTCTCCCAATTTTCGATATTGACTTGGACTTGCACTGGCTTCTGCAAGCAAACACATTTTTTTGTAAGGACGCGTATCATTTAAAAACTTGATTTGTGTAACAGTCGGTGCCACATGTGGATCATCCGTCATTGCACCTGCAAATTTTAAATTGAGAGAACGTTCAAGATATTGGTAAGCATCGTGATATGCCCAATAAGGACGTGCGGCACCCGCTGTGGTAATTTTTTGTGAAGCGAGCAACATTTCATTGGCAAATTTTTTCGCGTTATTCCAATAAGCAGTTTTATTTTCAGGATGCTGTTGTGATCTCAAGGCAGCAATAAAGAAGCCTATGCGTACTGCATTGTTTGGATCTAACCAAACATGAGTATCTATCGTGTCTTTAAGTGCAATGCCTTTCGGATTTCTAAGTGGAAGCGCCTGAATAATACCTGAGTCAAGAATCGAGATAGCTTTAGCATTGTCTCCAAGAACTTTTTCTAAAGGTGCTTCGTGTGCTTTACCCAACCAAACCACCAATGAAGCATCCATAATCGTCTTTCGATTATCTGGTGTTAACTGTACATCATGCCCTGTCTGATTCCCTAACAGCAAAACAGGTTCTTCTACTCCTTGGGTGATTTCTTTTGCAATCAGATAAATAGGATGAGTAGAGACCACCAAAGGCGCTTGAGCCCAAGTGACACTAGCAAATAATGCACATAAGCAAAAAGCGATCATGCGATTCATGGGAGTGTATTACCAAAAAAAATTTATGTTATAGTATAACAAAAGTTAAAAAATACCTACGCCATTCGTAAGTTGATAGAGCTTCATGTTAATATTTATGATTCTCTTCATTCAAATAAGAAGTTTTGAGGTCTGATATGAGCTTATGTTCACACGAACACCATGATACTTTGCATGGTGTACACGATCATCTCAATGTACAAGAGCGTTTATCAGAAGCAGAAAACCTTTGTGCAACCTCAGGCGCGCGTCTTACTCCCTTACGTAAAGAAGTACTGGAGTTGATTTTGAATGCATCAGGACCCGTTGGTGCATATGACCTTTTAGCCAAGATGAAAGGTGCTGCGGAACGACCAGCAGCCCCTCCAACGGTATATAGAACACTCGACTTCCTTTTAGAAAAAGGATTTATTCATCGTTTAACCTCTATTAATGCCTATATCCCTTGCTGTCATCCACGTGAAGGACATCAAGCTGCTTTTTTGATCTGTACTGAATGCCATACAGTGAAAGAAGCTTCAGCAATAGGTTTGATTCAACAATTGAATCATTTGGCAGAGTCCGACCAGTTCAAAGCACATCATAGTATTATTGAGATTTCAGGAATATGTCAGCAGTGCTCAAGCAAAGCGTGAACCCCCCCCTTGTTCAGCTAAAGCAGATCAATGTCCAGATTGATAATCGTGACATTTTAAAAAATGTAGATTTTTCGCTACAAAAACAAGAAATTGTCACGCTTATTGGTCCCAATGGTGCGGGTAAATCCACATTGATCAAAGTACTGTTGGGTATTTTAAAACCCAATTCAGGGAGTATTGTCAGTTCATCAAAACTGAAACTCGCCTATGTACCTCAAAAATTCAACCCCTCTCATAGCCTTCCATTAAGAGTTAAAGATCTTCTTGATCTGGAAAAATGTGATAAAGCCATTAAAGCAGAAATCATTCGCGATACAGGCATAGCCAAACTCGAAAACTCTAAAGTACAACAACTTTCTGGTGGCGAACGTCAACGCGTTTTATTAGCACGGGCATTATTACGCCAACCTGATATTTTAGTCTTAGATGAGCCTATGCAAGGTTTAGATATCCAGTCTGAGGCAGAGTTATATGGCTATGTTCGAAGTTTACCTGAACGTTATGGTTGTGCCATCTTGATTGTCTCTCATGATTTACAATGGGTGATGCAAGGAACACAACGTGTTGTATGTTTAAACAAGCATATATGTTGCAGCGGCTTACCAGACAGCATTCAACAACATCCTGAGTATCAGGCTTTATTTGGTGACACTTTTGGCAAGCAACATGCCTTTTACCAACATCACCATGATCATTGCGCGCATGGTGATTCTGCTAAGACCTGTGAACATGGTCCACATCCTCACATTCACCCTGAACCGGAAGCTTAAACCATGATGGAATGGTTAGAATTACTCTTACCTGCTTGGATCATGGGCACACTGTTGGTGTTTCTAACTGCACCACTGGGCTGTTTGATGTTATGGCGCAGAATGTCTTTCTTTGCAGATACCATGGCTCATGGTACTTTGCTGGGTGTGGCTTTGGCAGCAGTATTAAGTTTGCCGCTCTGGGTCGGTGTTACTTTTACCGCAGTACTTTTGGTTGCTGTGCTGTGGGTTCTACACGACCCTCGCCTGCCAAATGATGCTTTACTTGCTTTATGCGCAGCCACCCTACTCTGCTCAGGTTTATTGCTGATCCAGCACTTACCTGCTTTACGCCCAGAACTATTGAGCTATTTATTCGGTGACTTACTAACGATTGAATGGTCTGACTTAGCTGTTTTCGCGGCTGTTATTATTGGCGCTTTGGCAATTTTGTATTCTCACTGGCAGGCGCAAATTCAAATTGCGATTGATCCTGATATTGCAGTCAGTGAAGGTGTCAATGCCAAATGGCAACGTTTAATTTTTATGTTGTTATTGGCATTGTTCACGGTACTGGCTTTACGTGCGGTCGGCTCGTTGCTGATGGGTGCTCTTCTGGTTATTCCTGCTTTAGCTGCACGTTTGATTTCGCACTCACCTAAACAAATGGTGATCGGTGCTTTTGTGATTGCACAAATTGGTGTCACTGTAGGCTTATGGTCAAGTGCAGCATTAAATATTTCAACAGGTCTAAGCATTGTTTTGACCATGTCTTTATTGTTTACACTGATCTTCTGCACGATGAAAATTAAAAAAGGATGATTTCAATTAAACCCTAGCATTGCTTATAGGGTTCATTGAACATCCAATACTTAAAATAGACTTTGAGCTGAAATATATAAGCCATAAAGCGCGATTGTGACTAAAATTAAACCGCAAAGCCCTAATATTTTGGGATAAATTCGACTTTTAGACAACTGATTAAAAGACAAATAAACTATAGATAAGGTGAGGAAATCCAAGATAATCCATGTGATCACAAGGATAACTAAACTTACATTCAGATCTGAATGAACATGGATAAATTGTGGAAAAAACGAAGAGAAAAAAATAATATCTTTAGGGTTTGAAATACCGACCAGAAAACCTTTCGTTAAACCACCCTCTACTGGCGAAAGTACAGTAGTCAACGGCTGGTCTTGCTGAAACCACACCTCTTTGAGAATGCCATAACCTAAATAAGCAATATAAAGACATCCAAGGATTTTGATGATCAGGAAAAGTGTTTCATTAACACTCAACATTCCCTTTAAAATTAAAATGGAAATTGCAATCAGTACCAAAGATGCGAGATTTGTTCCGACGATGGTTTGTAATGATTTGCGATAACCGCCTTTTAAGCCTGCACTTGCCACCAAAATCATGACTGGTCCTGGTGTTGCAATCATGATAATTACACTGATGGCATACAGATAAAATTCTAAATAATTCAAATGACCCTCGGCTTAACAGATATTCTATTGGATTTATTTTTAATTGTTCAATAACTCAAACCATGAGACTTTTACTGATGTACTAAACTCAACAAACCAGCAGCACAACTAAATAACACTGCGAAAGTACGATTCATATACTTTTGTTGCTTGGGGGATTTAAGCAATCTCAAGACTTTTGCAGCCAACCCTGTGTAGCCAGCCATCACAATTAAATCGATCGTAATCATCGTGATCGCCATAATCACATATTGAATCCATTGTGGTTTAGACAGATCTAAAAATTGCGGCAATACTGCAAGTAAGAATACGATCGCTTTTGGATTACTGATATTCACCACAAAGCCGTATAGAATCAACTTGGGAATGGATTTAGTCGGTTGTTCAGTTGGGATATCTATAGACTGTGTTTTAGCTGTCCATTGCACATAGGCTAAGTAGAGTAAATAGCAAACTCCAAACCATTTCACAGCAAGAAAAGCCATCGGTGTAGTGGCAAATAATACCCCTACTCCAGCAGCAACAATTATAATTTGCACCAGTAAAGCCAGCTGTAAACCAATAGCATTCCAGTAACCACGGCGAAAACCATAATTTAGACCACTCGACATTGACGCAATAGCGCCAGCACCAGGTGATATACTAATCACCCAACACGCCAACATATATGCAAACCAAACTTGATAGGACATAACAAAAAATAAAATATTTTGAACAAAGCATTATAGCGGTTTTAAAACGACACATTTCGATTAATTTAATTGGTAAAAAGTATAAGACTTTACTACCCAGCTGTTGCCAGTTCATGCACAATAGCTAGATTGATAAATAAAAATTGAGGAGCCATCTCGATATGACAGCCCAATCTGTAATTTTACCTTTACCCTCTGACCATGCTCGCTTCATCGTTTTAAATTTAAAAAATCTGTCTATTGATGGCTTAAAAAAGCGTCTCAATGCCTTATTGAGCACTCGTGATCGCCTGATCACGCAACACCCCGAAGCTGAGATTAAAACTGCAATCGCTTTCGGTCCTGAACTATGGTCAAAGCTTTATCATACTTCGCCTGAAGGGTTTAAGCAGTTAGAACCGATTCAAGGTGCCTTTCAAATGCCCGTTGTTCCTGCGGATGTTCTGATTCACATTGCTTCTGCACGCACGGACATTTGTTTTGCACTAAGCCAATCCTTTTTTGATGGTATTCAAGATCAAGTTGAAGTTTTAGATGAACGTGTATGTTTCCGTTATCTCGATGGTCGTGACCTAACGGGATTTATTGATGGTACCGAAAACCCTCAATTTCCAGATGATCGTGCGGAGACTGCTTTATTGGGTGAAGATTCAGGTATTTTCGAAGATGGATCTTTTATTTTTGCGCAGCGTTATGTCCATGAGCTTGAAAAATGGAAACGTTTAAAAGTAGATGCACAGGAAAATGTGATTGGTCGTTCTAAATTAGAAAGTATTGAGATGGACGATGAACACAAACCTGAAAATGCACATATTGCTCGTGTTGTTATCGAAGACAATGAAGGTGAGGAATTAGAAATTCTGCGTCACTCTCTCCCTTATGGCGATGGACAAGGTGAGCAAGGCTTATTTTTTATTGCTTATACCAAAGATTTAACCCGTATTGATCGGATGTTGGTCAATATGTTTGGTACCCAAGGTGATGGAATTCATGACCGCTTATTGCACTTTGTAACCCCTGTCGATGGTGCGTACTTCTTTGCACCGAATGAAGAAGTGTTGGAAGAGATTTTAGAAGATTGAAATAGCTAAGGAATAGTTAAATATGACTATTCCTTAAATTAATTTATGCAATTTAAATACCTTGTAAAGCTTAATTATTGAGCTGAATAAACTTTATTTAATCGTTTAAGTTCATCTAGTCTTGCTTTATCAATATCGAGCAAACATGATTCAATTATTATGGTTGCACCATCGCCTTGAGCATTGGTTGCTTCTTCACCCATAAAATCTTTACAGTATGCATTTTTATAAGCTAACCACTTCAATTGAGATATTTGAAATTTTTGCAGATTATCAGTCGATTCCTCAATATTAAGAATCACTTTTTTCATTTCATTAGTGACAGCCTTTGAACTGCTTCTAATACATATAAGGCTTTCATCATCATTTTTACAGGAAGTGTTAGGTTGAGCAAATGCAAGACCACCCATACTGAATAACAGTAAGAATATTAAGATTAATTTTTTCATAGACACTCATTATAGCAATTAAAGGTAGAAAGCCTTCAGCTTAAATTTTATATGATCGAAATCGAAAGTTTCTCCATATTTTAAATGAAAAAGCAACTTTATGAAGCTGCTTTTCATCCAGAAATTAACTATAAACATTATAGATTAATTTAATTTTATATTTTTATTATTCCCCGCAGAATCTTTATAGCTTAAGTTATATTTACCATCAATAGCATAGCTTTCTCCAAGATTATAAACTTCTATCTTTGGCTTTATTTTAATCAAATAGAATAAAGTCGTCGATCCATTATCTGTATCATGATATTTTTCACCAATTACAAACTGTGAACCTCCTATATCTGGCATAAATTTAACTCCATCTAAATTTAAATGATTAATTTTATTCTGGCTTAAGATCGTATAAATTTCTGGCGACATATTTTTCACATCATTCAAACTATATACATGATTTTCCAAATCACTTAGCTTCTCACATTTACTTTCAGAGTTGCTTTTTAAACACTTCAAGAAGTAATTTGAGGCATTAGGAATTAATATCTTTTTTAAATTGCTTTCTTTATTAATTTTGGGTAAATTTTCAGAAATATTTGTTTTTACAAAACTTCCATTTATCACCTTAAAACACAACTTTGAATGACTGTAATCATCTCTATATGCATAAAAATCGCCTGTAACACACAAGCTATCATTATTCACCGAATAATCAAATTTAGACTTATAATCTATTTGATATTTTAGAGGGTAGACCTTTAAATCCTTCTGATTAAGTGCGACTATTCGATAATACTTTCCATCATTGATTTTAATTATCGTATAATTCTTATTAAAATTCGCTTTATTTCCAACATTCTTGCTATATAAATCTAATTTATCTGCTTTGCAATAGTAATTCTCTATATCATAATCGAAACTACAAGGTTCAACTTTTAATTTTAATACCGTATCTTTTTCAACCGACTTTGCATTACAGCCTGTAATAACAAATAAACTTAAAAATATTAATATACCAAACTGTTTTTTCACTTGCCATCTCACCTTTTTGCTGTTGATTATATCGATAGATTTTTTCTAGAATTTGGATTTGAATGATTAGGAGTACTTTCTAAAAATAATTTTGTAACCATGATAATAGAATCTACGCACGATGCTTATTTTTGTTTAAAAAATGAAGTTTAATAAATATAAGGAATAGTTAAATATGACTATTCCTTATATTTATTCAATATTTTAAATCCAAAGAAAGATCTATTAATTTATTCAGTTTAAATACCTTGTAAAGCTTAATTATTGAGCTAAATAAGTTTCATCTAAGTGTTTAATTTCATCCAATCTAGCTTTATCAATAACGAACAGACATGATTTAAACTTGATTAAAAGAGTAATTTTGTCAATAATATTTACTCTCTATCAACCCTTAGATACGATGAAATATCTACAGCCAATAAAACACAGCTTTAAAACTCATCATACCCAGGTCGATTAATATTTAATCTAAAATTCTTTTTTTCTATACTTGGTTCATTTCCCACACATTTCATTTCTTCATTTTTACTAAAATCATCATTAATAAAAAAAGATTGGATGCAATAATTTTTCAATTTATTTTCATTTATATCATCAAATCTTTTGACTTGGTGATCCAAGATTGGAAACTTACCTCCCATCGTTATAAACAAAGTATTTTTATAATTATTCTTGTTGTTTTCACCACCTGATAAAAATATTACTTGTGCAGGTCCGGAACCTTCGTAATTATTAAAATTTACAGCAATCAAACCTAATAAATATTCTTTGCTTCCAATTTTTTTAACTGCAGTCATCAAAATTCGAGCTTGATCCTCTCCAGAATAAAATAGTTTTAAATCCTTTTGATTAACTGGATATTTATCTAATTGGATGAATTTATCATTGATCATTAACGCTTTAGAATCTAATGGTAATTTAACTTGTTTGTATTCATTAGTTAAAAGGTCACTATTGACTTTCGATTCACTCATCTTTGGTGAATCTGAGTTTAACATCTTATTTTCTGCCTTTTGACAGGCTACAAGTGAAAATAAAATCAACAATGGGATAAATTTTTTAATGTACATAAGATGCCTTTATATATCCTGAATATTCGGTTGATAACCCTGTAAATGTAAATGGTTATCGTGATCACCATTTGTAAAAGTGACATGGGGCAAAGTTCTGTTTGGCTGACCTTTTCTCTTCATCACTTGCGATCCAAATGATTTATAACCAAAAAGATATAGTGCATTTACAAATCTTACATTCGCATCCCAGTCAAATCTATCGACGTGGCTCACAAGAACCGGACCATCTTTATGGCAACCATTAATTCCTAGATAGCGAAAATCTCCATTAATCCCGTTGAAGTGTGAATCACTACCTACCGATCGACCATCTCGAGCACTAAATCCAGAACCATGATAATAACCGTATCCTAAAGAGCACATAGCACCAATAACTGCTGCAAACGCATCTCCCTTAAGATAATATCTTGATCGACCTGGTAAATAAATATCCCACAAATATCCGACTTTACCATCCGGACTCTTGTAGGATTTGAGCGTCCTTTGGTCTACCAAATAAACATTTCCACCTACGACCCCGTTACCTTTTTTACGTTTAGGCGCAACGATAAATTCAGTTTTGCCAATATGATGTGATTGTCCATTTTTATCATAATAAATATATTCAGCAAAACCTGTTGCAGCCGCATTCTCTCTTTTGATTTTACCATCAGAGTAAATATGATAACGCGTCGTATCACTTGTCGCGGGTGTTTGATTAGAAACAGTTGTTAAAGGTTTACCCCCATTCTCTGTATGAGTATTTTGTTGGGACACTTTGGGGGGCTCTTGTTTAACTTCGGGTACTTTAGCAGGAGCTGGTGGATTAGGCTTACTTTGGGACGGCGCATTAGTAACAGGGTTTTGTTGTGGAACTTTTTGCCCTGATTCTAATCGTCTCGATTCCTTGATAAAACCTTCATTTATTCTAAATATCCTATACGGACTTCCATTAATTACCCGAGCTTTTACCAATGAATTTGAACCAACACCAAAACCATATACAAAACCAACTAACATTTTTAAGTTAATTACACCTGCAGCATTGGTTTTTTTTGAAATTTGCCGCCCTCGATAAAAAATAGTTACAGCGGTATTTGGAACAACTTGATCATCTTTTTTGACAATCATCTGAAAGCTATGAACAGGAAGTCTCACTTTTATTGTCTGATTAGAGAGTGATTCTTCAACCTTGAAGTGATGAATCTTTTGGTATTTTCCATCCCCTGAAACAGAAACCTCTATATCTTGACCGACTTCTGCTGAAATATTATGTTTTATGCCACTCCCATCTGCAGAATGCTTTTTAATATTATTTTTATAGGTAAGAAAAAAGCCCATATTTGAGATTGGTTTTCCAGTATCAGCTTCAACAATCTGTATATTGAAGTTCACATCTTTCGTTTCAACTGCTTTAGATTCTTCTGAAATACTTGGAGCTTGCTCATTTCTAACTTCTTGAGGCGTTTTATTCGCCTGTGGTTTTGGTTGAGGAGCACTATTCTGTTCTAAAACAACGGGTACTGATATTTGTTTGGTTAATTTGATTGTATAACTTTCCTTCTTATCTTTTTGCTGCGTAATTTCAAGTGCTTTTCCATCAACAATTATTTTTATTTTAGTACCAGGATGCCTAACAATTACAGGAATTTTTCCTTCTTCACTTGTTTTATAATCATTAGAAATCTTTCCAATTTTGCTATAATATTTTCCTTCTTTGTACTCGGACTCTACTATAATTTTTTTACCTGAAACAGCATTCCCTTGTTCGTCCACAACATTGATATAAATCTTACGATTACAACAGCTTTCTAAATCATAATGAGCAAATAATGATATATATTCACCCACTTTTGTTCCAAAAGCATCAGCTTGGTTACCTAAACCCTGTACAAACTCTAAAACATATTTAGGACCTTTTAAGTGTGCTCCTGCAATGCATCCTGACTCTGTAATTTCAACCCCATTAATACGAACGCCATAAAATTCATTTACATTTCGATTGTTCAGCCGAGTGCAGAGTGTATTGATCCATTTATTAAATGCTTTTATTTGAACCGTTCGATCTTTGAGAAAAACACTTTTCGAAGTTACATCATCTAAGCCCGTCCAACTTCCACTCCAGTCATTCACCGAAAATGATTTCTGAAAAAGGCTATTAGGATCATTACTAAAAGTATATGGTGGCTTAAAATACCCCAAATCATAAAGTGCACTTTCGCCAAATTGAAAATAACCAATAAATCCATAACCTGCGGTTTTACCATTATGTACTTTTCTAGCAGTCAAATTAGGATCGACAAGGTCAGATAAACTCAAATCTGATGAAGACTCTCGACGAGATACTGCATATATATATGCTTGCCTATCCTCACCAAATGACTTTCCGTTTACTGGAGAAACAAAACTCATAATGCCCCCTTAGATTCTTGATCAATTTGTTTAAATAAAATTAGAACTTTATTTTTTGTTTTATCACTCATATTTTTAGAAAATTTCATTTTATTTTTATCAAAATTGAAACTCAGATCTTCATTTAGGTTGAGCATTACATCACCTAAACTCTTACCGTCATCAATAATATAAAATTTCTGAGGTTTATTTTTATTTGTTAATGAGATAAGTAAAATATTTTGATCTGAACTTTTGATATTCCAACACTCATCAGGAATATGTAACCAATGACCTGTATTTAGATCTATCTTATTTTGCTTTAAAAGCTTAGAGACAGGCTCTTTAATATCTTTACGCTGAAAGCTACATTTATCAGACTCTATATAATTAAAGCTTACGACTTCATTATCAATGTTCCGTTTTGGAAATTCCTTGATAACTTCTGCATTACACCAAGTCACAAATAATAAAATGAATAAGAAAGAAAATATTGTTTTCATGATCAAGCCTTACTTTCCAAAATTACAAAAATCTGCTTCTAAATCTTCACTACAAGATTCATTTTGATCTTCTATTGCATCATGATCATCTGCAGCGCCACAACAGCCCTCACCCTCACAACTACTATGATCTGAAGTGTCATCAATATCGTTCTTTATAACTATTAATTCTTTTAAATCTTCACTATCATGCCCAAGAATAATTGCTTCGACATCGTCAGCACTATCACTGAAAAACCGTTGTGTGCGTCCAAGTTCATCCAAAACACCAATAAATTCAGTTTTTCGTGAATGATTTACGAACTTAAATCTGACCTGCTGTTTTAATTCATCTTTACTAAAAATATTACTAAAATCAAAACGTCGGCTAAAAATTCCACTCTCAGGCATTTTCGGCAACTGCGCATTCACTGTTGCCCCACTGGTAAACAACTGTTGTCCAGATTTCACCTCAAACTTCCCGCCCGTCTTGATAAAGACACCACTACCATTAACCACCAGCTGAGTACCACCCGCTTTTAGATCAATCTCTTTAGAGCTGGTTAACTCAATCTTATCTTCAGTTGCAATCAACTTAATGACTTTCTTCGCAATGATTTCAATCAAATCATCCTGAGCCTGTACTTTGATCGGTCCTTTTGCAGCAAAAGCACTTAAACCTTTCTGTGCGGCAAACAAACTAATTTTATCTTGTGCATGACCCACAATATTCTTCTGAGCGCTCATGTTAATCGAACCATTTGCACTTTCAGCTATATCTTGAGAAGCTTGAAGAATAATGTCTTCTGGTGTGGTTAATGCAATCCCATTTGGCGAAGCCAATAACATCAATGCTTGACGGAAAATTTTACCTTGTTCTTGTTTGGCGTTGTCGCTGCTATCTTCCAGACCTTGTGTATAACCCTCCATAAAGCCCTGCAAACTACTCAAAGCCTCCAACGGTTTAATTTCAAGTTTGTTCCCCTTATTGAATGTTCCACAAGTACTCATGATGTCAAAATCTTTGATTTCGACATTGGATAAAACCTTACCCACATTACTAATGGATTCAAAAGGATTAGATTTAATATTATCTTTTAAGCTTGCCAGCTTGCCTTTAATAATATCTGTACCGTGTTCTTCAACATTTTCAATAAACGCTTTTAAGTTTTCAACCGCTTCTTTTGCATCAGAAAAATATTCATTAAATTCATCTACAATGCCTTTTGCATTGCCACCTAAAGCACCAATGTCTTTAATAAATCCACCACAATCTTTTAAAGCATTCAAAGGATCACTACTCACCCCTTCTTTAAATAGATTCAAAGTTGTGTTGAGCGCCTGCCCTGCACTTTTTAACTCAAGTGATTGAATGAACTTAGGCAAACGATTGATGACATTCAATGCATCGGTTTGTTGCTTTACAGCAATCTCACTTAGCACTTTCATACTTTCAGCCCCTTGATTCAACAAGGACTGTGCTTGGGCTGCTTCTAAATGATCTGCAATCGCATTTTCTTGGGCATAGGTTGTGATAAGCATGCCTTTTCCTGCACGTACCGCCCCATAAGCATCTGTTCTTAATTCAAAACCTTCACCACGCCCATTGCTGGTTTCTTTATCTTTCGGATGACTTAAATTTCCCAAGTTAAGTTGAGTGGCTGCGTGACTACTTTGCAGTTGGGCACTGATTTGCCCAGTCGTGTCATCAAAACGGAGTTGGTTAAAGCCTGAACCACCGACTTCAGATGAGCGGATACCACTGAGTTTCTTGGTATCAGGAAGCTGACCTTTGACATCAAACATGGTTTGATGACGTTCTGCTTCATGTAAACGCCCCATCACAAACGGACGATCTACATTACCATCAAAGAAATCAATCACCACGATTTCACCAATCCGCGGATGAAAACGTGTACCGTAACCTTCTCCTGCCCATGAGGTTAATACATCCACCCATGCTGAGTCGGTATCGTTGTCATTGGAACCTGCACCACCGTCATGGCTATTATCATCGGTACGGGTAAACAAGAAACGAACTTTAATGCGTCCCCATTGGTCCACATAAATTGTTTCGCCTTGCGGACCTACCACTTTAGCGCGTTGCGGGAATGCAGAAGGTCTGTGTGTTAATGGATTGTATTCTGGAACGACTGGAATTCTACGTCGTACCAATGACAGCTCATTGGCTTGACGCTGATCTTTAATTAAATGATTCCAATAGTTTAAATTAAGCAGTTTAGAAAGTTGATCTTGCAGTTCTTTCGGTAAGTTATTCTGATTGTAGAAGGTTTTACCGAGAATCAAAAACTCGCGATCTGAACCTTCATGCTGATCAATTTCCGGATGCTCTCTCAACTCAAACCAATAACCAACTTGTGCATCACGAACTGAACTGATTGCGGTAAAATATTTGGCTTGTAGTTCTTGGTATTGTGAAAGTTGAGTATTGAGTTTATCCACTTGAGCTGAGCTAGAAGCTGTGGTTTGATCTTCACCCTTGAGATCACTGGTCCACGCTGGGCTAATGGTCCAAGCCTGTTCTAAACTCAACGTTTCATTGTCTTGTTGTTCGCTATGCTGATGATTGCTGAGTTGGCTATCACCCTGATCTTGTGCGAGATTGTCAGCTTGCCAGCGTTGCACTTGTACAGCTGTGGATTGGATTGATCGTTGTGCAATTAAGCTGGTAATGGTATCAAATCGTTCTGTTGCATGACTACGATGGAAGCGTATACTGCGCCTAGGCATTGCTTCATATTGACTATTGTCATCAATCAATCTTAATTTCTGGGTTTGAATTTGTGCAGCAGAAACTGGAACTATGCGTTCAGATTCATCAACCAACCAGTTAATTCCCTCACTGCGCCATAATCTTGTTAAAAATTCGTAATCTGTTTCATTTGACTGCATCACAAAAGGACGCACATCATATTGTTTTTTTAAACCACGACTATCCAAACTCAAACTAGATGCAAATAATGCACTTTTGGTTTGCCATTCCTTGAATAAAACTTCAGATATTTCCAAAATACTTTTATTCATGAAAACGCGACTATTACGGCGTTTATGCCAAAGACTGGTCGCATCTTCAAGCGTGAGCTTGTAAATACTTAATGCACCGTCACTTTGTCCTTGACTTGCACCAGTAATGATTCCTGTGGTTCGATAGAGTTCCCCAAAGTCAGTGACTTGGTCAACAGCGACCTGACAACCTATAAATTGTTTTAAAGCAATATGTGCATTGGTTGAAAGGCAAAGTAATTCTGCCTTCAATCCTTGATTAATATATTGTTGTCCCTGAATGCACTGTAGAAATACACTGCCATTTAAGGCTTGATTTGAGAATTGGAC
The DNA here is from genome assembly GCF_019702905.1 of Acinetobacter sp. Tol 5. Taxonomy (NCBI): domain Bacteria; kingdom Pseudomonadati; phylum Pseudomonadota; class Gammaproteobacteria; order Moraxellales; family Moraxellaceae; genus Acinetobacter; species Acinetobacter sp. Tol 5. The sequence goes on from NZ_AP024708.1 coordinate 4,495,445, forward strand.
ATGGACAGCCCTTGTCTGCAACCCTAACCCAAAACTTTCAAGTAAAGTATTAATATTTTTCAACATTTTAGTTATTGATATTCAATGACATGTTGGCTTATTGTAAATAAAAACTCACAGAAAGACATACAGAAATTGTTAAAATTTTTATTTTTGTAACTGACATACTCAAAATTGATCTTATTTTTATGAGAAAAATACAGATATTTAAATCAATCTAAATCTCCAATTTTACCCGTTTATCCTATTACAAAAGGGGCAATTTGCCCCTTCTATAAAAAATTAAAAACACTTAAAAAGGAACGCGCTTATAATCACGATAAGTTGGTTTCCAAAAGTTCTGTTCAATACTTTCGAGTAATTGCTCATCACTCATTACCGTCGCAACACCATCTTGCATTGCTGCTTGAGCAACTTTAAATGCAATAATTTTAGAAACTTTCTGCAATTCGTTTAAATCAGGTAATAAGTCCGCATGGATATCGTTTAACTTCGGTGAGCAATCTGCCAAAGCGGAACTTGATGCCATCAGCATATTGTCTGTCACACGCGTTGCTTGAACAGCCACAACACCTAAACCAATACCCGGGAAAATATAAGAGTTATTGCATTGTGAAATATTAAAGGTTTCTCCATGATAATTCACTGGCGCAAACGGGCTACCTGTTGCAATTAATGCTTTACCTTCTGTCCATTGGATAATATCAGCAGGCACAGCTTCTACACGTGAAGTTGGGTTCGATAAAGGCAACACAATTGGATATTCACAATTTTCAGCCATGGTTTTAATGATTTCTTCTGTAAATAAGCCCGGTTGACCCGATACACCAATCAATACTGTTGGTTTGGCATTTTTAACGACATCCAGTAGAGAAATAATTTCTTCTGGATTGCCCCAATGTGCAACATCATCAGGCTTTTGTGCAAGCTTACGCTGGAAGTCAAGTAGGTTTGGCTGATTTTCTGTGATGAGACCAAAACGATCAACCATAAATACTTGTGCACGCGCTTCAGCATCAGTTAAACCTTCCGCCACCATTTGCGCAATGATCTGTTCTGCAATACCACAGCCTGCTGAACCTGCACCCAAGAAAGTCACTTTTTGATCTTTCAATTGTTTACCTGCCGCACGGCTTGCCGCAATCAGTGTTCCTACACATACTGCTGCTGTACCTTGAATATCGTCATTAAAGCAACAAATCTTATCACGATATTTTTCTAATAAAGGCATGGCATTTTTTTGTGCAAAATCTTCAAACTGAATCAAAGCTTTTGGCCAACGACGTTTTACCGCAGCAATGACTTCATCGACAAACTCATAGTATTCGTCACCACTGACACGTGGTTGTGACCATCCCATATAGATTGGATCATTGAGTAATTGTTGATTATTGGTTCCCACATCTATTGTAATTGGCAAAGTATATGCAGGGCTAATACCACCACAAGCGGTATAAAGTGATAATTTTCCGATTGGAATCCCCATACCGCCAATACCTTGGTCACCTAAACCAAGAATACGTTCACCATCTGTTATCACAATCACTTTAACATTCTTACGATTAACGTTATGGATGATCTCATCAATATATTTACGATCAGGGTATGAAATAAATACGCCACGATGACGTCGATAAATATCCGAAAAACGCTGACATGCCTCACCCACTGTTGGGGTATAAATAATCGGCATCATTTCACTTAAATGATTTTCAATCAGGTGGTAAAAAAGTGTTTCGTTGGTGTCTTGGATATTTCGTAAATAAATATGCTTATTGATTGCTTCACTGAAAGAACAATACTGCTGATAAGAACGTTGACTTTGTTCCTCGATACTTTCAATCACATGAGGAATCAAACCATGTAAGTTAAACTGGGTTCTTTCTTCCTCTGTGAAAGCTGAACCTTTGTTGAGTAATGGCAGTTCTAGTAAGGCATTGCCTGCGTAATGAATATATAGAGGATATTTTTTCAAGGTTTCCGTTGGCATTTCCATTCTCATTGAAGCAGTCATTCTGCTTCTATCTTTTGCTAAGCTACGACTTTGGTCGCATACAAGCTTAAGCCTATTTTTCGCTAAATGGGTATTTAGATACGTGATAGTGATATTCAAAGTATTTTACAGAATGATAAATTATTCTCATTTTTTACAAATTCTTTAAATATTTAATACAATCTATTGTTTTTTATATCAATAACAAAGAAGTAATCCAAATTTTAAAATTTATCGATTTCCAATGTCATTGAGCTACGATTGATTTTTTTCGTATTTCAATTTATTTTGTCCTTAATTGAATGAAGCAAAACCAATAACAATGAACACAAATATTTTTATACTTCTACTAAGCACTGCAGTCATCTGCACAGGTTGTCAAACAGCCAAAAAAGTATCTTCTGGTGTTTCCAAAACCACTGAAAAAGTGAAAAGCTTGGTTGGTCTAGGCGAAGCAAAAGTTCCAGAAGTCGATAAACAAGGCGTAGTCGATGTCAGTAAAGCAACCTTAGAAAAGCTTGAACAAATGAAACTCAATATGCCCACTGGACAATGGGTCTATATTGAAAACGATTTACAAGGAATTTATACCCTACAAAATAAATCTGCTGACGGCAATATTTTATATTTACGTCTAAACTGCAAAATTCCTTCGCAAAAATCTGGATTTAGTATTGAAGATAAAGATGCTAAGGAATTACTTAAAGCACATGATCCCCAAGCAGGACAAGTTCAGTTTTTAATCGACAATAAAAATTATGGCAATCCTTTTGATCTGGTCAATGCGAAAAAAATGCCAAGTTTCCAAGCTGCGCTCAGTAAGGCTAAAGTGATTAAGATTTTTAATAATTCTAAACTTTACACCTTTAACAATGGTCATGCTGAATTGCTCAGCAAACCTGTTAGTTGCATGTAAGCATCCGACTAAATTATTTAGGCATATCCACAAAAACAGCTGTGAGTCGACGCACTAACGGCAAAACAACCAATACCACTGGATATGCCACGGCCCACGAAACCATCCATGCCGAAAACCATTTTGTCAAAAAACCATCCACTAGACCCACATTAATGAACATATTGATCAATGACACCATGCCACTCATTAAACAGGATAAGAAAAAAGGCATGATCCATGCAGAGAATTTTGCAGGGAGTTTTGGAATATTTCCGATAATCGTGGGAGGAATATTTGACATGAGAACTCAAAATTGAATAAGCACGGCAATTTTATGCTTTTCAGCTGAGTGAAACAATCAATCATTCCACATCACATCCAACACATTTTGCCACTTAGTGTCATTAGGTAAGCGCATTGGTTCATCGTAGAACATGGCTATGCTATTTAAAGCAAGCTCCAGTGAAATGATTGCATTTAAAGGCAGCCAAGTATCGTCGCCAATATCAAAAAATTTCGAATTCATTTGTTCATTACAAGTTAACCAAGATTCGCCTTGTTGTGCGGTAGGGATATTTTTGTCGTAGCCCAAGATCAAGTGTTTGCTGTCAACAAACCAAAATAACAGAATGATTTGTCCTTGATTAGGAATATCCAGTACAAAATAGCCTGAGTTTGAAAATTCAAGATCTTGCGCTTGAACTTGACTAAACAACCGAATAATTTGTTCTTTTTTCATTTCATGATGATCAAATTGATCCAAAAAGCTCACCAACATCATTTGTTATCCTTTTTTGAAAGAATATCTATCTAACGTGAATTCGATGCAATTAAATCTTCAACTCATTGAAAGATAATAAATCTATGTGGATTATTTCTGGATTTTCATCCGATTTTGGATGAGGAGCGGAGCTCCGCAAGGGCTCGCCATACTTGTTTTGGCATGAGGAGCGAAGCTTCGTAAGCGCAACCATCAATATAGTTTCATTTCTCTGATCAATAAAATGAAGGCAATCAATAGATTGTTTGATGATCTAAAGCTTGCACTGCCACGCTTTAGTGCTAAAGTTTAAATTCTTTTGCGTAAGCGATGCCTCACTTTTCAGAGATGAAAAGTGACAAAAATCTTTCGTTGAGCGAGGGGTACATCCTTTACCCCCGCTCAACATGGCGACATCCATGTCGCCTGAAGATAGCAAGACCATCAATAATTCAAAAAGTACAAAATAAATGAATCATCCAAATCACTTGTATGAATAATCAGGCGGTTTGACTGTATCTTCTTTCATCAAGGATTTTTATCGAACTCAGGTTATCTGGGCTGTCAGTTGATCATATAAAGGGCGAGAATAGATCAAATCTCTCAGACTACGATCTTTCTGATTGAATAAGTTTTATTCTATACAAATGCATTCACCTAAAAGGCTCAAAATTTGCTATATTTAGCGTTTTTCTGCGACATTTATTTCTCTATAGATTATGAATACGGCCATACAAGCAGCTCTTGATCATGCAGTGCAATCCCTACAAGCTGAAGGGACTCTTCCATCTGACTGGAAAAACACAAGTGTTTTAACGCGAACCAAGGACCGAAGCCACGGTGATTTCGCATCAAACATTGCCATGATGGGTGCAAAAGTTGCGGGTATGAAACCACGTGATCTTGCTGAGAAAATTTTAGCAAACCTCCCAGAAGTGGTTGATATTGCAAAAGCTGAAATTGCTGGACCTGGTTTTATTAACTTCTTTCTCAATGCAGATCAACGCTTTGCTGTACTTGATCAAATTCAAGCACAAAAAGATCTGTTTGGTAAAACCCAAGCCAATGCAGCTAAAAAGATTCAAGTTGAATTCGTTTCTGCCAACCCAACCTCTAGCCTGCATGTCGGTCATGGTCGTGGTGCAGCTTACGGGATGACTGTTGCTACATTACTCGAAGCAACAGGTGCTAAAGTTGATCGTGAATATTATGTCAACGATGCAGGACGTCAAATGGACATCCTTGCGACCTCTACTTATTTACGTTACTTAGAATTGACTGGGCAAACTTTAGTTTTCCCAAAAAATGCCTACCAAGGTGATTACGTTAAAGAAATTGCTCAAAGCATTATCGATAAAGATGGTGATGCTTATGTGCGTGCTGTTGCTGATATCTATAAAGATGTTCCAGAAGACGTTCAATACGCTGAGGAATTGGATGCAGATGGCAATAAAGTTGTGCTTTCAGGCGATAAAGAAAAGCATATCGATGGCTTGATTCAAAATTCACAAACATTGGTTGGTGAAGGCTATCGTGTGTTCCATCAAGCTGCATTACATGCCATTTTAGATGATATTAAAGATGACCTTGGTGAGTTCGGTGTTACTTTCAATCAGTGGTTTAGTGAAGCATCGTTGACTGATAAAATTGACGAAGCCCTACAAACTTTAGATCAACGTGGCTATCTTTATGAAAAAGATGGCAACATCTGGTTTAAATCGACTGAATTTGGTGATGAAAAAGATCGTGTTGTAAAACGTCGTAATGGGCAAACCACGTATTTTGCTTCTGACATTGCTTACCATTTGAATAAGTTACAACGTGGTTATACTGATCTAATTGATATTTGGGGCTCAGACCACCACGGTTACATTTCACGTGTAAAAGCAGCCATTGATGCAATGGGTTATGACTCATCAAAACTCACCGTGTTATTGGTCCAGTTTGTAAGCTTATGGCGCGGTGGTGAGATGGTACAAATGTCATCTCGCTCTGGTCAATTTGTGACTTTACGAGATCTTCGTAAAGAAGTTGGAAATGATGCAGCACGTTTCTATTATGTTATGCGCAAATCTGAACAACACATTGATTTTGATTTAGATTTAGCTGTATCACAAAGCAAAGACAATGCGGTGTATTATATTCAATATGCGCATGCACGTATTTGCCGTATGTTAGAAAAAGCGGCAACAACAAATATTCAATTTGATCCTGAAAGTGCGCGTCAATTTGCTGCAAAATTAGAACTTGAAGCAGAGGCTGAGATTTTAGCGAAACTTGCGGCATACCCTGAAGTGATTATTCGTGCAGCAAACAATTATGAACCGCATCAAGTGGGTAACTACTTGAAAGAACTTGCAGCTTTATTCCATGGTTGGTACAACGAGAATAAAGTTTTAGGTGATGATGCTGAATTGACGCAAGCACGTTTATTGCTTTCTGCCAATGTTCAGCAAGTTCTTCGTAATGGTTTAGAACTGCTTGGTGTTTCTGCACCTGAAAGCATGTAAGTCAGCAATAAATCATTACTTTACATCGCGCTCAAGCGAAACTATGCTTGAACGCGATGTTAAACAATAAATAATAAGAGGATTTCTCGTGTTTGGAAAAACGCAACGCGGTGTGTCTGAAAGACCAACCAAACCTAAACAACCATTGATTCCTAAATGGTTAGGGATGCTTGTGGTCATTTTAATCGTGTTAAGTTTTGGTGTCGCTCTGATGCTCTGGAAACCGTGGGCGCCTGTTCAACCTCGAAATGAAATTACGTCTGAACATTATCAAGAAGATACCAACAAAGACTATCGCTTTTATGATTTGTTGCCACAACAACAAGTGACGCCGATTCCTGAACAAGCGGTTCCAGAGAATAAAAATCAGCAGCAACCCGTTATTGTTGAAGCACCTTCTCAAACTCAAACTGACAATGTTGATGTCGGTGTCAATGCTGAACGAACAGCACCTGCTCAACCTGAATACATCTTACAAGTTCGTAGTTATGATGATCCCGATGCCGCAGATGCTCGACGTGCCGAAATCATTTTAAATGGTTTATCTGCTGATGTTGTACAAAGTACTGAGGGTGGCAAAACTTGGTATCGTGTGATTTCTGGTCCATATGAATCACAGAATGCCGCAGTCATCGCTCAGCAAACCTTACAACATAGTGGAATAGATTCGATTGTGGTTAAACGTTAATTGTTTTCTCTATCATTGAACTAAGCTATTTATTAAAAACAGGATGCATTGACATTCTGTTTTTAAATTCAAATTTTATCTATTCAATCTGTTTAAATTATTCGTCTATTTTTTACTCAAAAAAATATAATTCGACTAAATATTTACCCAAGTTGATCAAAATTAGAGTAATCTACCTCCCGCAATACATTACCCATGTATCCGCAGAGAGATCAAAAGTCACCAATACTTTTGATTTGCTGTCCTGTAGTTGGCGTGACGATCAAATCCGAATATTACAGGGCGCTCAGAGCTTGGTATGGGTAAATGTTTATTTTTCTCATGAACTTATCTAACGATCATCATTCCTCTCTTTCCATAAAAAATCTTCATCTTAGGGTCTGTTTACATTTCATAAATGGCTTGCGTTGTAGGTTAAAATTGAGCAGGCAAGGCATGAAACGAAGAGAATAGCGAGTCTATTTTCAAGTTTCATAACGAAGCCTGAGATAATTTCAGCCACAACCCTTCGGGACTAGTGTGTTTTTTGTCGCTTCTTCGTTCCGAACTACTCATTTAGAATGACTAAATTTCGTATTTCGCGCCTAGAATCGCCTAAAAAACATACGTAGTCGCAAGCATAGACGAATTGTTAACAGACCCTAACTTCACTTAAAATTCATTCGCCTAAATATTTCAATTTCAGTACACTCAACACGAGATGATAAATATTTAATTGCAATGAATCATAAAAAGCAGATTTTATGCGTTGAAGATGATGCGGCGATACTTATGCCATTACGCTATGCACTTGAGCGTGAAAAGTGGCAAGTCACTTGGGCAAACTCTGGTCTCCAAGCTATTGATTATATTCAACAACAAGCCTTCGACTTTATTATTTTAGATATTGGTTTACCAGATTTAAATGGCTTTGATGTGTGTAAAAGAATTCGCCATTTCAACCACACACCGCTGTTATTTTTGACAGCACGTGATGACGAAATTGATCGAATTATTGGTTTAGAGATTGGCGCAGATGACTATTGCACTAAACCGTTTAGCTCAAGAGAAATTGTCTCCAGAATTAAAGCCATTTGGCGCAGAATGGAGATTCAAAATCAGCTCCAACAAAATACCCCAATAACGCCACATTTAATATCTAAACATTCCCAAACATGGCAATGCAATGATGAGTCTTTCCAGATTCAATACTTAGGCACCCTGCTGCAATTAACACGTTATGAATATCGTTTACTCAAACTGTTGATTCAACATCCTGAACAAGTATTTAGCCGACAACAATTGATGGATCAAGTTTGGGAACATCCTGAGCATAGCTTAGATCGAACTGTTGACACTCATATCAAGAGTATACGCAATAAACTCAAACAAATATCTGCTGAACAAGATCCAATTGAAACTCACCGTGGCTTCGGCTATAGCCTGAAAAGGCTGGACTAAAGCATGTCGATATTTATCCGTATTTGGTTCTTCTTCGGGTTAATTATCTTGCTCGGTTTATGGTTTATGTCTTATACCTTTAATCAGCAAGTAAAGCCCAATGTACGACAGGTTGTCGAAGATACACTTGCGGAAAATGCCAATATTATTGCCATGCTGGTTGCAGAAGATGTCTATGAAAATAAGGTTGGAACTGCCCAGTTTGATGAGAAAATTCAAAATGCGCTCAATCGAAAAATCAACGCCAATATTTGGCAACATAATAAGAATGAAATCAATCAACAAATTTATATCACTGATCAAAAAGGCATAGTGATTTATGATTCACAAGGCATTGCAACAGGACAGGACTATTCAAAATGGAATGATGTCTACCTGACATTAAGAGGCAAATATGGTGTTCGTTCAACCCGAAGTTATGAGGAAGATAGTAACAGTAGCACCATGTTTATTGCTGCACCTATCTATTATCAAATTGATCAACAACAAAAGTTGATTGGAGTGGTCAGCATCGGAAAGCCCAATATATCCGTACAACCTTACATCCAACGTGCTGAAAATCAACTGATCCGCCAAGCCATATGGATTACGTTGTTGAGTTTATTTTTAGCCAGCCTAGTGGCTTATTGGCTTAAACATAGTATTGATCGTGTGCGTAAGTATGCTCAAGCGCTGGCACCTGTCAACCAAACTCCGCATTTTCGCTCCGCCAAAGAACTCAATCAAGTTGCTCAAGCCGTGGAAGATATGCGAGAAAAACTGGAAGATCGCGCTTATGTCGAGCACTACGTCAACACCCTGACACATGAGCTAAAAAGCCCTTTAACTGCGATCCAAGCCAGTGCTGAGTTGCTTAAAGAAGATTTGCCTTTAACTGATCAACAAAATTTTGCCACACATATTCATGAACAAAGCCAGCGTTTGCAGAGCTTGATTGACCGTATGCTGTTACTAACTCGCTTGGAAAAATCCAGGCATCAAATTGATATTCAAAATTTTAATTTGTCTGAATTAATCCATCAGACTTTAGAGCGGCACGCCAGTCAAATGCAGGCTAAAAAAATTCAATGTTTATTAGATATTGAAGCCGATTGTATGATTCATGCAGATCGTTTTTGGCTTCAACAAACGCTTGGCAATATTTTAGACAATGCTTTGGATTTTTCTCAGGATTCGGCAAAGATTCTGATTCAGCTACATCGGCAAGCACATCAACATATTGAATTAAATATATTTAATGAAGGTGTATGGATTCCTGATTATGCGCTTACACAAGTTTTTGATACATACTTTTCACTTCCTCGACCAATCAGCCAACAACGTAGTTCAGGTATTGGACTCAGTATTGTTCAGCAAGTCATTGAACAACATCATGGTCAGATTAACATTTTAAATATCGAGGAAAATCAGATTCCAATTCTGCAATCTCATCAACAAGGCGTATTGGTCAAGATTTTGCTTTAACCACAAAGATTTGAATATTCACCTAAACTTCACATAAAAAACAAAGTCAGCTCAAACAAAACACATTTCGGCTTCGCATACTGAACCTAATAAAAACAACGGCTCAGGAACACCGTATGCGATCCAATTTTCTCACCTTTAAAATTATTGCAATTGCCATTTTGATTGCGCTGTTTTGGATAGGTCTACTCTTCATTAGCACTTTGGTGTCAGAACGACAAGGATACCAACAAGCTTTTCTCAGAGAAATCTCACAAAACAACATCAGCCCGCAAACTGTTATTTCACCTTATATTCGTGTGCCCTATACCGAAATCAAAACCTGTTTGGACGACAAAAAAGTCGCATATTCCTGTACAGAAGAACAATGGATATACATCAGTGCAGACAGCACACAATGGACTGCTGATTTTAAGGTTTCTGATGATGCCTATAAACGCACCATCTACCGAGCAATTAGCTATACTGCAAATTTAACCGCTAAAGGGATTTTTCAAAAGCCGACACTGGAGAATAAAGACTATCAATGGAATCGTGCTGAGATCATGTTTCCTGTGCATGATCCACGAGGTTTAGACACTCAACCCACATTAAAAATACTCAATAAGAATTATACTTTTGAAATGAGTCCCAAAGGCAGTGATGCTTCTGGTTTTGACTTTATGCGTATTTCTACAAAAAATTATCCTGAATTAATCAATGCGATTCAAAATGGTTTTTCTTTTGATTTAGCCACCAATATCACAGGTCTTGGCAAGTTTAGCTTGGTTCCCACCAGCCGTAGTGTCAGTTATCAAGCCAAAGGCAACTGGGCGGACATCAAGTATTCAGGACAAAATTTACCCTTTGCTAAAACCAGTACCCATCAACAATTTACAGCACAATGGAAAAACATTGCACTGGGTCAGCAAAACATTAGCAAACTGATTGAATGTGACGCCAGTGATTGCATTCGCCAATTCAGTCAAGGCTATTACACTCAAGAAAATGCCTATGACGTTGAGCAAAGTCAACGAATTGGCTTATCAACCGAATTTTTAGAATCCGTCAATGTTTATACTCAAACAGATCGAGCAATTAAATATGGTGTCGTGATTATCATCATTACCTTTGGTTGTTTCTTCTTATTTGAGGTGCTTAAAAGCCTTCGTATTCATCCAATTCAATATTCTTTGGTGGCAATCGCACAAGGTCTTTTCTTTGTACTACTGCTTTCTATCAGTGAATACTATGCTTTTGCATGGGCTTACTTTGTCGCAGGAGTTGCCTGTGTTGGTCTCATGACATGGTATTTGTTCTATGTGATGAAAGGTTTTAAAGCTGCTGCCTTATTCGGTGTGATCCTCAGTTCACTCTACGCTGTGATGTATCTGTTATTGCAGTCCTCAGGCAAGACCTTCTTGATCGGTTCGATCATTTCATTTGTATTACTCGCGGTCGTCATGTTCCTTACACGTCACATCGATTGGTATCAAATCAACAATAAGCCTGAGCGAGCGCTTAAATCCTACACCCCTCCTCAATCTTAATTGCCATGCAGTGAATGTCTGTTCATTCACTGCTTAATCATTGTTTTAAATTCATCGAGATGGTCATGAATCTTTTTATTAAACAAAAAGCGCCAGAACAACTACAGCAACTTTGCCCTTTACAATCCTCAGTTGCGTTTTGCTTAAATCAATTACGCATCGCAAAAATTCAGTTTTTGAACTTAGGTAGCCTGATCATTTGCCCTGAATACGATTGTTTTATCGTTTTTAAACATAAAACTTTAATTCGCATAGATGCATTTACGCACTCATAACAAAGTTGGTTTGCAGATGTATCTTGATCACGTAAAATTTAGCCCATAAACAAGATTTGAGAGTGATCATGACTGTACAACGTTTGCATGTAGAAAAGCGCTTTTCTGAAATTGCGATTTCAGGCAATTTAGTCCATTTGGCAGGTCAATTGGCAACAGATTTAACCTTAGATATTAAAGGACAGACTCAGCAAACTTTAGATATGATTGACCGTTTTCTTGCAGATGCAGGAACAGACAAAAGCCACATCATGTCTGTGATGATCTTTTTAAAAGATATTGAAAATGATTATGCAGCAATGAATGAAGTTTGGGATGTTTGGTGTTCTGATATTGAAGCACTTCCAAGAACTTGTGTGGAAGCAAAACTTTATCGACCTGATGTTTTGGTGGAGATGACGGTAGTTGCGGTAAAACCTGAATCATTGTAGAAATTAATTTGAACATTTAAAAATGCATGCTGAGACATGCATTTTTTATTAACCATATACACGATTAGAATAAAGATCAAACTTCCCCAACAGTTGTTCCTCTAGCACGTGTGAATGACTCATTTCAGCGAACTCACTTAAAAAATCTTCACGCAAATCCTGATATTCAGGAATACCGAGATAACGAATCACTCTGTAGCCCGCAGATTGTAACAATGCATCTTTATAGGTATTTTGGTGAGCACGTTTAATTGCATTGATATCTTCTAAAGCAATCACAGCCAAAACTTTACAGTCTTTGTCCAATACAACAAAATCTGCAAACATTTGCTGATATTTACGACGTGTGTGTAAATATTTTGTTGTTAACAATGCATCAAAAGACACATGAGCCAAAATATTGGCTTCAGGTAAAATTTCTTTTAGTCGAGTAAAAGTAATCTGTTCATGTGAATTAAATACTGCTCTTCTACGCAGAGCACTATCAACTTGCTGCTTATTTTTCAATCCTTTATAAGCAATCGCAATCACAGCGGCAAATAGTATCAAACTCGCAACAATCAATATGTCCATATTTCATTTCCTAATTCTTTATTATAATTTGGTCAAATAAGACCAGTTCTTGCGTATCTAAAGATACTTTTTTACTGTCAGTTCAACGTCACATATGAGATATAAATTTGCTTAATTTAAAAAATAACAACTCATATCACATTTTTAAAATATTTATTGAACTATTATTTATTTTCCTCATTTATTCTTACAAACAAATGAATTGATTTATGGCTTTTATACCTTGTATCTATTACGAATACAACTAAATCCGATAAAACTTTAGTTTGATTGTAGGACAATTAAAACTAGAATTTGTGTACTTTTCGTACACAAAATTTTTCAACAGTTTAAGCAAAGTTATCCACAGTTTTGTATTTTAATTATTCAATTCGAATTTAAAGAGGGTGCTTTCGCACCCTCTTAAACTCTCACTAAAACTTAGGCTCTACTTTTCGGCTTAGATTTTCCTTTACTGTTTCCACCAAACGGTTTTTTACGATCCCCTGTTTCACGCGGTGGCAAACCTGTATGTTGTGTCAACACTTGCCCTTTTTGTGGACGATTTGGCTGATTGGCATGTCGTGACTGAGTACGTGCAGTATTTTCACCGGTACGCTTTTGTGAATCACCTGCCAATGTTGAGTTCTTCTTACGTGCAGATTGATACTGACCATCCGTACCTTGCGGTTGATAGGTTGGGATCAAATGCTGTTTAGAGTTACCAATCAAATCAGCACGCCCCATTTCACGTAAGGCATCACGTAATAAAGGCCAGTTATTTGGATCATGATAGCGTAAGAATGCTTTATGTAAACGACGACGCTTTTCACCTTTGACAATATCGACATTTTCAGTATAACGCGCCACCTTCGCCAAAGGATTTTTGTTGGTATGGTACATGGTCGTCGCTGTTGCCATTGGTGATGGATAGAAGGTCTGAACCTGATCAGCACGGAAACCATTTTTCTTGAGCCAGATCGCCAGATTCATCATGTCATAATCTGTAGTTCCTGGATGTGCGGCGATAAAGTAAGGAATGAGGTACTGTTCTTTGCCAGCTTCCTTACTAAAACGATCAAACATCTGTTTAAAGCGGTCATACGTTCCGATTCCGGGTTTCATCATCTTCGACAATGGACCTTTTTCGGTATGCTCAGGGGCAATTTTCAAATACCCGCCCACATGATGTTGAACCAGCTCTTTGACATATTCAGGATTTAATACAGCAAGATCATAGCGCAAGCCGGAACCAATCAGAATTTTTTTAATGCCTTTGATTGCACGGGCTTTGCGATATAACTGTGTTAGAGGCGCATGATCAGTATGTAAATTTTGACATACACCTGGATAAACACAGGAAGGTTTACGGCAATTTTTTTCAATTTCTGGATCTTTACAATGCAAACGGTACATATTCGCCGTTGGACCACCGAGATCAGAAATAATGCCTGTGAAGCCAGGTGCTGTATCACGAATCTTTTCGACTTCACGCAAAATAGATTCTTCTGAACGGTTTTGAATAATTCGCCCTTCATGCTCAGTAATTGAACAGAAAGTACAACCGCCAAAACAGCCACGCATAATATTCACGGAGAATTTAATCATGTCGAAGGCTGGGAAGCGTGCATTGCCATAAGCAGGATGTGGTAGACGTGCATAAGGCAAATCAAACACATAGTCCATTTCTTCAGTGGTCAGAGGAATCGGTGGCGCATTCAGCCAAACATCACGTTCACCATGTTTTTGCACCAATGCTCGCGCATTTCCCGGATTGGTTTCCAAGTGTAGAATACGGTTTGCGTGTGCATACAACACAGGATCGTCTGCCACTTCTTCAAAAGCAGGTAAACGAATTACCGCCAGCTCGCGCGGTGGTAATTTATGTTTAATCGCCTTTGAAGCAGGCTGTAAACGTACAATTTGAGTATTTTCATCCAGATGATCGCCTTCACGTACCACAGGATTGGCAACCAATTCTTTTTGGAAATTTTGATATTGGCTTAAAGAATTGCCTTTATTCTGCTCAATCTCACATCCATCCAAATCTTCGGTCATCACATACGGATTAATGATCGGATCAACTCGCCCAATTGAATCCACATCATTGGATGCAATTTCAACAAATTTGGCTTTTGAAGCACGATTGCTCTTATTGACGATGAATGCTGTGCCACGAACATCGGTAATTTCATGAATTTTTTGACCTTTGGCAAGGCGATGCATCACTTCAACAATTGAGCGCTCACCATTACCATACATCAATAAATCCGCTTTGGAGTCCATCAACACTGAACGACGGACTTTATCTGACCAATAATCATAATGGGCGATACGGCGTAAAGACGCTTCGATGCCGCCCAACAATACTGGTACATCCGGAAATGCTTCACGACAACGTTGGCAATACACCGTTGCAGCACGATCGGGACGTTTATTCGGCACATTGTCTGGAGAATAAGCATCATCTGAACGAATCTTACGATCTGCTGTATAGCGATTGATCATCGAGTCCATATTGCCTGCTGTAACACCCCAAGCAATATTTGGTTTACCTAGAACTTTAAAGGCTTCGGCAGATGTCCAATCGGGTTGAGCAATAATGCCAACACGGAAACCTTGCGCTTCAAGTGTTCGACCAATAATCCCTGAGCAGAATGAAGGATGGTCAATATATGCATCCCCACACACTAAAATAAAGTCACAACTGTCCCAACCGAGTTGATCCATTTCTTCGCGAGACATAGGCAAAAAAGGTGCTGGTTCAAAGCACGATGCCCAATATTTGTCATAATCAAACAACGCAACAGGCGCTGTCTGAGCAGTATAAGCGGTCGACATGGTAAGTTTTCTCGATTGGCGGTTGGCGATCGGGAGAGATCTAAGATGAAAGCCAATCATTTTACCATGAATTTTGCTCATGTTGCTTGATTAAAAAGTAAACATTTTATTTTTAGTAGTGATTTCTCTATTTTCATTTCATTCAAATGTCGAAATGAAATGAATAAACTGTTTTAAATGAGGATCGTGAATCAATCAATAAAAGCTCAGGGCAATTTAGTTCGATTCAAGCTTTGTCGAATCTGAGTCAGTTTGCTTCTGCATTTGATTTAATTTTAGCGCGACCAATAACCCAATACCCAGTACAACAGTTATGCTTACGGTTAAACCCGACCAGCCATATTTTTCCCAAATCAAGCCACTACCACTGCCCAACAGGCTTGAACCGAGATAGTAGCAGAACAAATACAGCGAAGAACCGACTGCACGATATTGTAAAGACTGTATAGATACCCAACTGCTTGAGGTGGAATGTGCCGCAAAAAATGAAAAGGTGAAAATAAATAACCCAATTAACACAGTCCATAAAGATGGAATGAACATTATCCACAAACCTAGCGCCATACTACAAAACATCGCAATCAAGACTTTTGCACGTCCAAATCGACGACTCCAGCCAGCTGCACGTGGTGAGCTATAAATACCTGATAAATAGGCGATCGAAATCAAGCCAATCCACGTCTGAGACAACTCAAAAGGTTTTTCTAAAAGATGATAGCTCATGTAATTAAACACAGTGACAAAGCAACCCATCAAAATAAAACCTTCGATGAATAGGAATCTTAATTTTGCATCAGAGAGGTTTTTCTTGAACGATTCGATAAAGCGAGAGAATTGAATCGGATAAGATTTAAAGTGTTTGGACACAGGGAGTGCAACATAGAAAGTGATGGCGATCAATAAATTGAGTATGCCAATAATCATAGTAGCTGTTTGCCATGAAATATAATCCAGTAAAACGCCTGCGATTAAGCGCCCACTCATACCGCCAATCGCAGTACCTGAAATATACAAACCCATTGCAAAGCCAACATCTTTTTGTGCGATTTCTTCGCCAATATAGGTCATCGCTACTGATGCAACTCCACTCACCGCCAGACCAATCAGCATTCGTGTGGCAAGGAAGATTTCCCAATAGGGTAGTAATGAGCTAATTAATAATAAAGTGGCTGTTGAAAACAAAGAAATCGTCATGATCTGTTTACGACCATAACGATCTGAGATTAACCCTGCAAACAAAAGCCCCAAAGCCAATGTAATGGTGGAAAATGAAAGTGGGAAACTGCTATGTGTAGGGGTCACATGAAAGAATTTTGCCAGAAAAGGCATCATCGGCTGAACACAATACAATGATGAAAATACCGCAAACCCTGCTAGAAATAGTGACAGCAAAATCGCCAGAAAGGGACGAGTACCATACTCAATATACGCTGTAGATTCAGATGCATCAGACATAGTTTTTCCTCATGTCTGATCAGTATACGCCTATTTTGAATAATTGATAAAAGTGAAAAAATTATCGGAGATTCATTCCTTGCTTAGCAAAGAATAAAATACCGATAACAAACTAAATTTTATAAAAATAAAACTTAAAAATGAATTTTAAAATATAAAAAAGAGCATATTTTTAATACACTCTTCTCATAATTTTAGAGACTTTTCTAATGTTCACTGAATCATCAGAACAACCTTAAACTTTTTTCTCTTCGATGTTCAGTGCATTGATTGCCAAGACAGCTTGAGTACGATTTTGTACACCCAACTTACGGAATATTGCAGTCACATGCGCTTTAATCGTCGCTTCAGAAACATCCAGTTCATATGCGATTTGTTTATTCAGCAAACCTTCGGCAACCATCATTAAGACACGGAATTGCTGTGGCGTTAGAGATTGGATACGCTCTGCCAAAGCTGTTTCATCTGCAGCACGAGGGTCAAAATTCATATTCGCAGTCGGTAAATTTGGCGGCAACCAAATTTCGCCTTCTAATACTTGGCGAATTGCTTCCCCAATATGGCTTGGATGCGCAGACTTCGGAATATAACCCATTGCACCGTGCGCAATCGCACGCTGAATAATCGATGCTTCTTCGTGGGCTGATACCACAATAATTGGAATCGCTGGATACTGTGCACGAACATGGACCAATGCAGAGAAACCCGATGCGCCAGGTAAATTTAAATCCAATAAGACTAAATCTGGTTCAGGACCATTTTCCAAACGCTCGTAGAACTCATTAACAGCCGCAGTTTCACTGATTTGAGCTTGTGGCAAACTATAACGAACCGCCTGAATTAACGCATGGCGAAACAGTGGATGATCATCAACGATTAAAATATTCATAAGCGAAGTGAGAGATCTCTAGCACAGTTCTTTTATTCTAACCGCACTATTGCTATTTAAGATACGTTAATATTAACGAATTTTTGAATTATTTGTGTGCTTTAATGAGAATTCCCTACTCTTTTTCGGTTATTTCTCAAAATACAGATTTAAATATCACTTTTAAATATAAAATAAACATCTAAAAATGAATTGCTTATCCAAATAAATAATATCAAATAAGTTCAGCAATTTAGACTATATCTTCTCCTTAAAATGAAGCATTTTCCTGTATATCTCAAAAACTGATAACCAATCTGTTTTTCATTATTTTACCAATCTCACTGAATATAGATAAATGAATGGCATTCCGAGATTCAATTTATTAGGTTGCCAACATGTCTATTTATACTCAACAAAAACCCTTAAATATTGTTGCTGTATCAGGGGGCTTAAATAACCCTTCAAAAACAGAAAGTTTAGTTCAAGCCATTTTAGATGAGCTCGGTCAAGCAACTCCGATCAATGTGCATTTTATTAAATTCAGTGAAATTGGTCATTTACTGGGTGGTGCAATTTACCGTAATCAGCTTCCACAACGTGTACAAGATGATTTAGCAGCAGTCGAAGCAGCAGATGCCTTGATCGTGGGTACGCCTGTATACCGTGCGTCATTCACAGGTTTATTTAAACATTTCTTTGACTTTGTTGAACAAACAGCACTGGTGGATGTGCCGGTATTACTGGCTGCTTCAGGCGGAAGCGATCGCCATGCATTGGTATTGGAACATCAGCTTCGTCCATTATTTAGCTTTTTTCAAGCTCAAACCCTACCGATTGGTGTCTATGCAACCGATCGTGATTTCACACCTGAATACACCATAAAAAGTGAACATATTCAAGATCGTATTACTTTGGCTGTTGCACGCGCATTGCCAATTTTGGAATGGGCTCCTGCAAAAGGGCAACGTGCTGAGGTTGTCAAAGCTAAGACGGAACAAGCCAATCAAAACTTAGGGATTAACAAACAAATCGAGCAAGATGAGGTACTACCTTCAGCTGCAATCCCAAACTTGGATGCAGCAGAAAACCGTCTTCATGCAAAATCCAAATCACCACAATCACAGGTTGCTTAATTGCAACCTTGTTGCCGCAGATAATAAAAAATAGAGGGTCATGTTATGTCACAGTTTTCATCAAACCATACTCCAGCCATTAAGTTTGCATATTGGGTGCCCAATGTCAGCGGTGGTTTAGTGGTCAGTAATATTGAACAACGTACCGACTGGAGCTATGACTATAATGTCCGCTTAGCACAAGCGGCTGAAAAAAGTGGTTTCGAATATGCCCTCACCCAAATTCGTTTCACCGCAGGCTATGGCGCTGAAAATCAACATGAGTCTGTAAGTTTTAGCCATGCTTTATTGGCGAAGACGGACAAATTAAAAGTGATTGCTGCAATCCTACCTGGTCCATGGAAACCTGTTTTAGCGGCCAAACAATTGGCAACGATCGACTATCTGACTAATGGTCGTATTGCCATTAATGTGGTGAGCGGTTGGTTTCGTGGTGAGTTTGATGCCATCGGTGAACCATGGCCTGAACATGATGAGCGCTATGTCCGTTCTGAAGAATTTATTCGAACTTTAAAAGGAATATGGACTACAGATAACTATAGTTTCGATGGTAAATATTATCAGTTTAAAGACTACACCTTAAAACCAAAACCTTTGCAAAAACCGCATATTGAAGTGTTTCAGGGAGGAAGTTCTCGTGCAGCACGTGATATGGCATCTCGTGTATCTGATTGGTATTTTACCAATGGCAATACTCCTGAAGAATTAAAAAAGCAAATTGATGATATTCGAGAAAAAGCCAAGCTGAATGGTCATTCAGTAAAAATTGGGGTCAATGCTTTTATTATTGCCCGTGATACAGAGCAAGAAGCCAAAGCAGTATTACAAGAAATTATTGATCAAGCCAATGTTGAAGCAGTCAATGCTTTTGGTGATGCAACCCGTGAAGCAGGTGCCGCCTCTAAAGAGGGCGAAGGTAACTGGGCAAAATCAACTTTTGAAGACTTGGTGCAATATAACGATGGCTTTAAGACCAATTTGATTGGCACACCGCAACAGATTGCTGAACGAATCGTTGAGTTAAAAAGTGTGGGCGTCGACCTCGTTCTTTCGGGCTTCTTACATTTTATTGAGGAAGTTGAATATTTTGGAGAAAAAGTGCTGCCTTTGGTACGTCAACTTGAAGAAACTCAAAAAGCGCAAATTACTGCGAAATCAGCCTGATCATTTCTAGCGCCAGAGTTTGTGCCGTAGAAAACAACAATAAACAACTAAAACAAAATTTGCAGCTTATCCCTCATGACTCGGCTTGAGGGATTTTTTTTTGACATCGCTAAAGTTTCATGGTCGTTCAGTATGAACAGCCCTATCAGCTATAAAATATCGTTCTTCACCGATTGATTTGTTTTAATCATCTATTTTGCTTCAAGTATTTATCTCGACATACATATACTCAACAAGCTTGATCTTGGAAAATCTCTAATCCACATTAAAATAATTTCTTTTTGCCTGTATAGATTGGAATAAATGGTTATGGCTCTTTTAAAGAAAACAAAAACGATCTTTTACGTCCTGATCAGTAGCATGGGACTGACGACTTATGTAAATGCCAATCAGCAAATAACCACAGCAAAGGTTGAAAATGCAAT
Organism: Acinetobacter sp. Tol 5; assembly: GCF_019702905.1. Lineage (NCBI taxonomy): Bacteria > Pseudomonadati > Pseudomonadota > Gammaproteobacteria > Moraxellales > Moraxellaceae > Acinetobacter > Acinetobacter sp. Tol 5. Next base: position 4,515,874 of record NZ_AP024708.1, read on the forward strand.
GACTCAGGCATTTCAGCCCTTAATGCAAAAATATGCAGTACCCGGGATGGCAATTGGAGTACTGTACCAAGGCAAAAGTTATGAAAAATACTATGGTGTACAATCACTTGCTGACAAGAAATCAGTCAATAAAAGTACCCTGTTTGAATTAGGCTCTGTGAGTAAACTGTTTACTGCAACGGCGGGCAGTTATGCGCAAAGTTTATCTAAACTATCACTTCAAGACCATCCAGGAAAATATTTACCTGCATTAAAAAATTCAGAAATTAATCAAGTCACACTTTTGCAGTTGGCAACCTACACCACGGGTAATCTGCCATTACAATTTCCTGATCAAATCAAAACCGATGCACAAACGCTTAAATACTTTCAAGATTGGAAGGTCAATCAACCCGTTGGTCAATTTAGACAATATTCAAACCCTAGTATCGGGTTATTTGGTGAAGCTACTGCAAAAGCCATGAACATGCCGTTTAGCACATTATTAGAGCGAGTTATCTTTCCTCAACTTCAGCTCCAACATAGTTATGTCAACGTCCCAAAAGCACAACAAGCCCAGTATGCTTTTGGCTATGATCAAAACAATCGCCCAATTCGAGTTAATCCGGGACCTTTCGATGCTCAAGCCTATGGAGTGAAATCAAACCTTCCTGATCTACTACAGTTCTTAAAATTGAACTTAAATCCAGATCAAGCGAAGGCATCCATTCGACCTGCAATCGAAGGAACGCATATCGGTTACTTTAAAATGGGAGGGATGACCCAAGCACTTGGATGGGAAACTTTCGACTATCCAGCAAGCTTAGAAACATTATTAGAAAGCAACTCTGACCGTGTGGTGATGCAATCAAACCCAGTTGAAAAAACACTGGTCAAATCAGGGGCAAGAGTATTCCATAAAACAGGATCAACAAATGGTTTTGGAACCTATCTGATTTATATTCCTGCGGAAAAATTTGGCTTGGTCATGCTGATGAATAAAAGAATTGCAAATGCCGAACGTATTCAAGCCGCTTATGAAGTATTGAATACCTTGAAACAGACATCTCATCCTTAACCTTTCTTGATTGTCGAAGTGAGGTACGCCATGTACCTCTCAGCGATTCAAAGCTTGTGCGCAGTCTCAACTTCTTACCTGTAGTCAATTTTTTGAAAAAAAATACAGTAAATATAATTTTTAGACCAATAAATTCAATATGATAAATATATTGTTTGATAATCTAAAGCTTGCAATACCACACTTTAGATCTATAGTTTAAATCGGTTTGCGTAGGCAATGCTTCACTTTTCAGAGATGAAAAGATAACAAAAATCTTTCGTTTAAAAGGGTTCTTGCACTGCAAACAAAGCAGTGCTTTGTTTTTGCTCATATACCCCCGCCCAACATGGCGACATCCATGTCGCCTCACGATAGCAAGACTGTCTGTGAATCAAAAAAATACAAAAAACTGTTTATGCAAAACTTTCAAAAATCCATATAAAAAGCATATGCTTGTTTGAAGATAAATCACTTGTATGAATAATCAGGTGGTTTGACTATATCTAAGTTTGGTTACATAGACAAATGGAATGGCTGAACTTAGTCAAGAATAAAAACTTGGATCAGGAACTTTTCCTGTCAACACCCACTCCCCAACCTCTTGATATTTATAGTCGATTGGATCATGTAAAGTTTGTGTGCGTACATTTCGCCAAAAACGGTCTAAATTCAATTGTGCTGTGGTTGCACGCGCACCCAAAACTTGAAAAATATTTTGGGTCACGAATAGTGAGCTATTCGTAGCAGCAATTTTTGCAGTCGCAATTGCGATTGACACCTGACCCCGTTGCTGTTCAGTTAAATCTTCACCAATATTCCAAGCCGCTTGCAATGCTTCAACTGCCTGCTCTGTCAGTAAGCGTACGCTTTGTAGCTGGACATAAAAATCAGCAAAATGCGTTTGGATATACGGATCATGTATCGCTTGCTCAGCCAAAGATTTTGACCATGCTTTTTGTGTTTGTATCGATTGTCGAGCGACTTCAAATGCACCCTCTGCGACACCTAGGAAAAGATGCACAAAAATCAATTGAGCAATCAGTGGACGTAAACTTGAATACGGCGTACTTAATGGTCCAGGATTTAAAAGCAACTCATTTTTATATACTTTCACTTGTTCAAAATGGCTAGTTCCACTGTCTGTCTGACGTTGTCCCATATTGTTCCAATCCCCTAAAAAGCTTACTCCTTCTCGTTGGGTTGGAATCACAGCAATCAGCAACTGATCTGCATCATTAAAACCAGAACACAGTAAAATATCTGAGTCTATGGAACCTGAACAGAAACTTTTATCACCATGAAAAATAAATTCATTTTCAGACACTTGCTGAACAGTAGTTCGTTTATCTAAAGGGTTGAGCGTATTACCCCAAAATAAATGTTGTTGCACAGTTTGCTCAAACCATTGCTGATACTGCTCAGGTTGAGCAAAGAGCTGAACGGTGGCGATCAATAAATGATGAAAAGCATAGACATGTGCTAAGGAACTATCCACTTGAGCAATGGTTTGAACTGTCTGAAAAATTGTCTTCCAATCTGCGCCTTGCCCACCATATTGTTGTGGAATAGCCAGGCTCAATAAACCACTTTTGCGGATCAAATCACGTTCAAACTTCGGATTGCCTCCTGCTTTGTCTCGCTCAGCTGCTGTTTGTGCAAATTGCTTTGCCAGTTCTTTTGCAATATTCAAAGCCGAAAGATTTAAAACAGATTGTGGTGCATTCATCATTTTAACTCTTATATCCAATTTATTGAGCTTAGCAGATCAAGCAAGATGACCTTATCACAATGCTTGCGTTACTTATTCGATCCTTTGAAAATAGCACTTAAAAAATACCGCCAGTATTGAGCTGACGGTATCAAACTTTAGCCTAACCAAAAGCTACTCGCGAGCTTGATCAAGTGTGAGCTTTGACTTCTGTAATCAATTGATCCACTACACTTGGATCCGCCAAAGTCGAGGTATCGCCTAAACTGTCTAATTCATTGGCAGCAATTTTTCTTAGAATCCGACGCATAATCTTACCTGAACGGGTCTTTGGTAAAGCCGGTGCCCAATAAATGGCATCTGGTGTTGCGACAGGTCCCAATACTTTACGAACCCAATTGACCAGTTCTTTACGCAATTCTTCTGTTTCAGCCTCGCCCGCTTGTAAGGTTACATAAGCTGCAATTCCTTGCCCCTTGATCTCATGAGGCATACCCACTACGGCAGATTCAGCAACTTTTTCATGCGCTACCAACGCACTTTCAATTTCAGCCGTACCTAAACGATGACCTGAAACATTCAATACATCATCGACGCGCCCAGTAATCCAGTAATAACCATCTTTATCCCGTCGTGCACCATCACCTGTGAAATAACTTCCAGGATAGGTTGAGAAATAGGCTTCAATAAATCGCTCAGGATCTCCCCAAATGGTGCGCATTTGCCCCGGCCAAGAATCTTTGATAATCAAGTTCCCTTCAGCTTCTCCTTGCAGTTCCTGACCTTCTGCATCAACCAGCGCAGGTTGTATTCCAAATAAAGGACGTGTTGCAGAACCTGGTTTTAGTGCAGTTGCGCCTGGCAATGGTGAAATTAAAATTCCGCCTGTTTCGGTTTGCCACCATGTATCGACAATCGGACAACGGCTTTCACCCACTACGGTATAATACCAATTCCAAGCTTCAGGATTTATTGGTTCGCCTACTGAGCCCAATAAACGCAAACTACTGCGGTCACTCTCACGAACGAATGCATCACCCTCACGCATCATGGCGCGAATTGCTGTCGGTGCTGTATAAAGAATCGTAATATTATGCTTATCGACAATATGTCCAGTACGTGCCCAAGTTGGATATTGTGGAATCCCTTCAGACATTACTGTGGTAGTACCGTTAGAGAGTGGTCCATAAAGCACATAAGAATGCCCTGTAATCCATCCAACATCAGCAGTGCACCAAAACACATCATCTTGCTTAATATCAAATACTTCTCTAAAGGTTGAGTTCACATAAGTCAGGTAACCTCCTGTAGTATGTAAAACACCTTTCGGTTTTCCTGTGGAACCTGAAGTATATAAGATAAATAAAGGATCTTCGGCGTTCATGGCTTCTGGCGGGCAGATGTCTGTCACCGTCATAATTTCCATGTGATACCACAAATCGCGTCCCTCTTTCATCTGAATAGGGTGCCCAGTACGATGGACGACAATCATTTTTTCAACAGAACTGGTCCCCGCAAAAGTCAAGGCAGCATCCACATTTTCTTTCAATGGGATAGTTTTTCCGCCACGCATCCCCTGATCAGCGGTAATGACTAATTTAGCTTGACTGTCATCAATTCGGCTGGCCAAAGAGTCAGGAGAGAATCCTCCAAAAACCACACAATGCACCGCCCCTATACGTGCACATGCCAACATCGCGATTGCAGCTTCGGGAATCATCGGCATATACAAAATGACCCGATCACCTTTGGTTATCCCGTTTTTTTTCAATACATTGGCAAAACGACAGACTTCATCATGCAGCTCTTCAAAAGAAATAATTTTATGTCGTGATGGATGATCACCTTCCCAGATGATTGCAGGTTTAAGTGGATGCTCTTTGAGATGACGATCTAAACAGTTGGCACTGACATTCAACTCACCATCCGCAAACCATTCAATCTTAAAATGATCTTTGTCAAAACTGGTATTTTTAACTTGAGTAAATGGTTTGATCCAATCCAGTTTTTTTGCTGCTTCTGCCCAAAACTCGTCTGGATGCTCCACTGACTGTTGATAACGTTCAAAATACTCTTGTTCATTGGTTCTTGCGGTTTTTACAAATTGTTCTGGAACTGGATATATTTCGTTCATATTCTGCTTCCTTGATCTGTCATCTCATCACGAGATGTATGCCTACGTTATTGATTTTATTTGCTGCATGTGTTCAGTATTACGATAGCGCAATTTGATTAACAATTGTGCTTTGGTCGTAGACACGGGGGTCACTTTAACCATCGGAAAATGTTAAGTCATTTGCCAAAACATTCGAATTTTCAATATCTATGTCGCTTTTTTGATCTTATAATTTGTGGTGATAAGTGCATATGGTTTTTTTCAGAAAAAAACATTTCCTTACTGAATTTCTTCAACTGGACACAATCATCATGCAAACACAAGAATCCTCTTCATTTTTCTCAAAACAGGTCATTCCACAAACTGATCATCCACTATCGATACACGGTCGTTTTAATCGTTTGAGTTATATTGCTTGGTTCGGGATCTTACAGCTGTTTTTTACTTTTGCACTGTTGAGTCTAAGTGTGATGCTGGGAATTTTGAATTTGGATTCAATGCATTTCAGCCAACATGCCATCCATTCTCTTTCTACACTCAGTCAAATGAGTTATATCTTATTGAGCTGCACATATTTATATTTCATGTTCGTGGTAGTGATTCGTCGACTTCATGATCGCAATAAATCAGGTTGGTGGATAGTGCTGTGTTTGATTCCAATCATACAGTTTTTTATGGCATTTTATTTGCTCTTTGCACGTGGTTGCAGCAAAGCCAACCGTTTCGGTCATCCCCGCCCATCTGCATTCATTGAAAAATTACTCGCTTGGTTGATGATCATTAGTTTTGTGATTGGATTATTTGCATCCACCAGTATTGTGTCTTTTATGGTAGGTACAGGAGAAATTGGCAGTCCCACTACGATCATTCAAAAGAGTACTGAATATTTTTAAAGCGGATTGACTTTGCAATCAACTTTATCAATGCTGGTAAAATTCTCATCAATATTATTTTATTTTTCGGTTATACGAAAAACTGTAATCAAGGCTTAACTTCTTTAAAATTTCAGGCAAAATATGCCAATTATTTTATTGGACATCATTGTGGCTGAAGATGCAAATGCATTGAGTACCGTTGCGCAAGACACGACTCAATTGATTAGTTCTGCAGGTGAAAAAACTGCGCAAACGGTAATTCAACATACCGAAAAATATAAAGATGCATACACAACCATTGATAAATTTGTAGATGGTTTTTGGGAGCGTATGCCTTATTTATGCATTGCGTTGATTGTCATCACCATTTTTTGGTTATTGTCAAAGCTGTTTAAATTTTTTGTTCGTCGAACACTCGAAAATCGCACCTACACACGCCAAAATTTAGTTTTAGTATTGAACCGTGTAGGCAGTACAGCAATTATATTTTTTGGTTTTTTAATTGCCATGGTCATCGCAATTCCTGGTTTTACACCCGGTCAATTGATGAGTGCCTTGGGGATTGGTTCGGTTGCGATTGGTTTTGCCTTTAAAGATATTTTCCAAAATCTACTTTCAGGTATTTTAATTCTTTTAGGTGAACCATTCAAAATTGGCGATGACATCATCGTGAATAACATGGAAGGTACGGTTGAAGATATTCAAATCCGTGCAACCTTCTTACGTTCACCAGATGGTCGCCGTATTGTGATTCCCAATGCGACAGTCTATACCAGCGCAGTCACGGTCAATACGGCTTATCAGCGTCGTCGCTGTGAATTTGTGGTCGGTATTGGCTATGAAGATGATGTACAAAAAGCCAAAGATATTATTCTTAAATTACTGGATAAAGATCAACGTATTTTGAGCCAACCGGGCTTTACTGTAAACGTAACTGCTTTAGCTGATTTCTCAGTCAATTTAACAGTTCGTTGGTGGGTAGACACCACTCAAGTTGTCACTGCTGCATCGATCAGTCAAATTCAAGAAAATGTACTTGAAGCCTTTGCAGAAAATAATATTTCTATCCCTTACCCAGTTCAGGAAGTCAAAGTATATCGTGGTGATCCATCTAGCGACGATCTTGAATCAGCTCGTGCTAAATAAGCGTCCAATGACATAAGGAATCGCAGTTTCAGTGCGTAGAATACGGTTGCCTAAGCTGACAGCTTGGCAGCCGTTTTTAATGAGCAAATCAATTTCATAGGGAATAAAACCGCCCTCTGGACCAATAATTACAGTACATGCATGGTCAATCGCAAAAGGCATCTGTTGTTCGATATAAGGATGTGCCACATAAGCTGGGCTGTGTGCGTGAATCAACTGTGGTAAAACATCTTCCACAAAGGGCTTAAAGCGTTTATATAATTCTATTTTTGGGGCAATGGTATCCCCAGCTTGCTCCAACCCCAACGTTATGTAGTGTTCAATTTGTTGTAAAAAAGGCGTTTGCCAATAGCTTTTATCGACACGATAACTATGTATAAGTATAATCTGCTGCACGCCCATTGTGACTGCATCCATGATCAAACGCCGCAATACTTTCGGACGTGGTAGAGCGACAATCAAAGTCATGGGTAGTTTTGCAGGAATGGCTTCTTTTTGAATCGGTCTAATTAAAATCTCTTGTTCAGAAACAGCAATGATTTCCGTTAAATAGCGATCTCCATCTCGGACACCTACTTTCAATGTATCGCCAACCTTGACCGCGAGATGACGATGTAAATGTTCAAGTTGTCGATTGGAACTGATTTTCCAAATATCGGACTGCGTTTGACGAGGGTCGAGAAGAACAATATTCATAATAAAGTCTGGTTCATTTGGCTTGATGCATTGCAATTTTTTACAACAACGGATTTCACAACAATACCGAATTATAGATAGCGATCAATCACGGCAATATGCTTCTGTAAAGAACCTTTATTACGATTCAATACTTCAACTGCATGCTGACTCAAATGGTGGGAAAAATCCTGATCTTCCAAGCAGCGAACCAATAGCGCAACAACCTCATCGACTGTTTGTCCAACTTTCACAGCATCTGCCTGTAAGAATTCATCTACGATTGCTTGGAAATTAAAATAACGTGGTCCAATCACAGTAGGAACATCTAAAACCATTGGTTCCAAAATATTATGACCACCCCCCGGTTCATTTAATGAGCCACCAACAAAACACGCTCGGCTCAAGGCATACCACAACCACATTTCGCCCATGCTATCGGCCAAATAAACTTGAGTATCCGTTTGGATTGTCTGTTCTAAACTACGACGATGGGTGATTAAATCTAAGCTTTGCGCTGTCGAAAAAACATTATCAAAGCGTGCAGGATGACGGGGTACAACAATCAATACCCAGCCTGGATAACGTTCTAAGTATGGCTTAAATGCCATCAGTAGTTTTTCTTCTTCAGGCGCATGCGTACTGGCAATGGTTATAATTTTTCGATTACTCAAATGCCAATCATGTTGAAGCTGTTCAGCCTGTTGTAAAAATTGCACTGGTGCAGAAATATCGAATTTAATACTTCCAACCACTTCTGTTTTAACTTGCTGAATACCTAAATCAACAAAACGCTGCTGTGTCGCTTGATCCTGTGCCAATAAAAAATCCATTTTTTGTAGCATCGGTAAAGTCAGACTTGGTGCTTTGGCATAACCTTTGGCTGACTTTTCTGAAAGTCTGGCATTGACCAAAATACACGGCACTTTAAATTGTTGGCTTTGATCAATCAGATTAGGCCAAAGTTCTGTTTCAACTAAAATCAGCAGTTTTGGCTGGTTTTTTTGATAAAAATCAGCAATCAGATGCTTCTGATCCGCAGGTAAATATACCGCTTGAAAAAGCGACTGATACGGTGCTTTTAAAAATAATGACTTTGAGCGCGCTTGTCCTGTTTTTGTTGTATTGGTCACTAAAACAGCATGACCTGCCTTTAGATAATGCTCAATTAACGGTTGTGCTGCATTGGTTTCACCTACAGAGACACAGTGAAACCAAATTGCATGTTGATTTTTTACTGATTGAAATGGACCAAAACGTTCGAGACATTCTTGTTGGTATTCCGCCATATTTTGTGCACGTTTTTTAATTCGCCAACGATACAAAGGTTTGACGATTGCAAGTGCTGCGTTATACCAGAAAGGAGTAGCCAAACAGAATGCCTCTATACAAATCAATGGGCAAATATAACAGAGCATTATTCAGTTGTTAATGAATAATATTTAACGATTTGTTGTCACGGCACTGAAAAACTTTTTGCTAAAGCCAAGACATCTAATCCATTAGTACAAAAGCATGCTTTGTTTAGCTAATCAGAAATGAAATCTGATCGGAATTTTATGGGTTGAAGCATAGATATTTATACTACAACCCAATCTGATCTTTTGCGATTGCGATATGAACGAGATCCTATGATGCAAAGCTTTGCATATTTTAGCTACATGAAGTCAGCTACATACGCTCTAGTAAAAAATCGTTTTAGCTTATAAAACAACAATGCGATTAAGCTAAAGCTGGATAATCAATATAGCCTTCTGCTGTTTGCGAACCAATCATATTTTCAAGCACCAATTCATTCAAAGGTGCATCTTGAACCAAGCGCTCAAACAAATCAGGGTTGGCAATATACGCCTTACCAAATGACACAGCATCTGCCTGACCGGATGCTAGTAATTGAATCGCATCTTCACGACTTAAACGCATATTGGCAATATACGGTACGCCACCTGAACGCTGCTTCATATATTGACTGATACTGTCTTCAGCCAAATACTCACGGGTAAAGAAAAATGCAATTTTACGCTGACCAAGTTGCTCAAGTGCATAACCAAAAGTTTCACGTGGATCAGCGTCACCCATATCATGTTCATCGCCACGCGGTGCGAGATGCACACCAACACGACCTGCGCCCCATACTTCGATTAAAGCATCTACTACTTCGAGTAAAAAACGGACGCGATTTTCTACCGAACCACCATATTCATCCTCACGATGATTGGTTGAACTTTGTAAGAATTGATCGATCAAATAACCATTGGCTGCATGTAATTCCACACCATCAAAACCTGCTTGTTTGGCTTTGATTGCAGCTTGTTTATATTGTTCCGTAATGCTGTGAATTTCAGAAATTTCTAAAGTACGTGGAATCACATAGTCACGTTTAGGACGTAGTAGACTGACCTGACCTGCTTGCTGAATCGAACTCGCAGATACAGGGGTTTCACCATTAAGTAAATCTGGATGTGAAACACGACCAACATGCCATAACTGCGCCACAATTAACCCACCTCGATCATGCACTGCTTGAGTCACAGGTTTCCATCCTGCTACCTGTGCTTCAGTAAATAATCCAGGGGTATTGAGATAGCCATTGGCTTCTTCTGAAATGACAGTAGCTTCAGAAATGATTAAACCTGCACTAGCACGTTGTGCATAGTATTCAACCATCATTGCTGTAGGTACACGATCAGCGGTGGCACGGCTACGCGTTAATGGAGCCATCACCACACGATTTTTGAGATGTAAATCGCCAAGTACAAGGGGAGAATTGAGTTCAGCCATATTTGCCTCATCACTCGCTGTCCCGAATTTGAGACCTTAAAGCGAGTTTTGTAGATAATCAATATATTGCTGAATGAGCGCTTCATTGCGTGAAAAGTATGACCACTGACCATATTTTTCTGCCTGAATTAATCCTGACTGTTGTAAAACAGACAAATGATTTGACATAGTAGATTGAGAGACATTACCGAGTCTTTCGATATTCCCTGCACACACACCACGCCCAAAGCCACCGCACTGCTCTTCAGACAAATATTGTTGTGGGTTTTTAAGCCACTCCAAAATCTGACGTCGAGTCGGATTCGCCAATGCTTTAGAAATTAAATCAATATCCATCTTAGACACATTCAATTCAGAGCAAAGCTCCATTCAGCATCTTTGCATTTAATATATCGCATTTTTTCGATTTTAATATCGATTTTTTTAGATATATTGCAAAAATACAGATAAAGCTTTGCTTTTGTTAAAATTTTAAATTAAAGACCTTGTTTTAAACTGGCTTCAATAAATTTATCCAGATCACCATCCAATACTGCACCGGTATTTGAGTTTTCTACGCCTGTACGTAAGTCTTTAATACGAGAGTCATCCAATACATATGAACGAATCTGACTTCCCCAACCGATATCCGATTTGGAATCTTCAAGTGCTTGAGCTGCCTCATTACGTTTACTCATTTCCAATTCGTATAATTTGGCACGTAATTGTTTCCAAGCATGGTCACGGTTGGCATGTTGTGAACGTTGGTTCTGACAAGCCACCACAATTCCTGTTGGTGCATGAGTTAAACGGACGGCTGAGTCTGTTTTGTTAATGTGCTGACCACCCGCACCTGATGCACGGTAGGTATCTGTACGCACGTCAGCAGGATTAATATCAATTTCAATATTATCGTCAACTTCAGGTGAAACAAATACCGCTGAGAATGAGGTGTGACGGCGGTTACCAGAGTCAAATGGTGACTTACGGACTAAACGGTGCACACCTGATTCGGTACGTAACCAACCATATGCATACTCACCTTCTACACGAATTGTTGCAGATTTGATACCCGCAACATCACCATCAGATTCTTCCATCAACTCTGCTTTAAAGCCATGACGTTCAATCCAACGCATATACATACGTAACAGCATAGAAGCCCAATCTTGCGCTTCGGTACCACCAGAACCTGCTTGGATTTCTACATAGCAAGGATTCGGATCCATTGGATTACTAAACATACGACGGAATTCAAGTTTTGCCAACTCTTCTTCAGCCGAGCTCAATTCAGCTTGTACATCAGCCAATAAGCTTTCATCATCTGCTTCAACTGCTAGATCAAGCATAGCTTGGGCGTCATCTAACTGCGTTGCCAAACCTTCTAACACATTGATGACGTTTTCAAGCTCGCCTTTTTCTTTCGCCATAGCTTGTGCACGGCTTTGATCATTCCAGATCGCAGGATCTTCTAACTCGCGGAGAACCTCTTCTAAACGCTCTTTCTTTAGATCGTAGTCAAAGATACCCCCGTAGTGTTAGACCACGGTCATTTAAGTCTTTTAGCTGAACTAGATAAGGATTAATTTCCACGAGTTTTAATCTCACATTTGACGTCTTTTAATTCGCAGGCATTCTACCACAGAGTACAAAAAGTTGAGATATGGCTTTTTATAGTTCCATATAAAGCTCAGTAATGCTCTTCAAACATGAGGGAAATAAATTAATCTTCACAATCTCTTTAATCACTTTGTAACCGTCGATTATGGTGTTCAAAAATGATACTACTGATAAATTAATTAAGAGCTCGTTAATGCCTACATACTTTTTTATTACAAAGTATGTCCATCACTTACCCAAAGCCTACCAATATCCACATTATCTACACAGTTTTAATAAAACAAAACACAATATTTAAGTCATATTTATCATATATTTAATATTAATTATTTACATATACTCACTATTGTTACAGTCTCGTTACCATCACATGGTTGACGATTTTTGAATTTAACCTAGACTCAAAATTGTAACTAAACATGTATAAATCAATTCTTCTTCATAGGGGGCAAATTCCATGAAAAAATTAGCAATTGCATCTGCAATCTTTTCCGTAGCCGCTTTAACTGGCACTGCACATGCTTACCAAGCAGAAGTAGGTGGTTCTTATACTTATAATGATTGGGACAACTCTGATGCTACTCATAACTTCGGTGTAGATGGTACTTATTACTTTAAACCAGTACAAACACGTAACTCACCGTTGAATGAAGCTGCATTCTTAGATCGTGCAAGTAATGTAAAAGCCAATGTAGAATATGCAAAAAACAGCGGTGTAAAAGACAGCCAATACGGTGCTGGTCTTGAATACTTCGTACCAAACTCTGACTTCTATGTAAGTGGTCGTATTGGTCGTGACGAACATGAAGTCGATCGTACAGACATCGACAATAAAGTAACAACTTACGGTGCTGAAGTGGGTTATTTACCTGCACCAGGTTTATTACTTGCTTTGGGTGTAACGGGTTATGACGTTAAAAACGGTGATGACGGCGCAGACCCAACTGTACGTGCTAAATATGTAACTAAAGTGGGTCAATATGATGCTAACTTTGAAGCATTTGGCGCATTCGGTGATTTAGACGAATATAAAGTACGTGGTGACTTATATTTAGATAAAACTTTAAGTGTTGGTGCTGATTACTATAACAATGATCTTACGAAACGTGATGAATGGGGTATTTCTGCGAAGAAATTCTTCAATCAAAACGTAAGCTTAGAAGGTCGTGTTGGTTTCGGTGATGACTACAACACTTATGGCGTTCGTGCGGGATACCGTTTCTAAGTTAAAATCCAAGATGACATTAAAAGCCAGTCACTTGACTGGCTTTTTTGTGTTTGTTTAATACTGTTAATTATATTTAGTACTTAAAAGTTGTCTTCATCAAAACGATCTTGATCTATCTTATAAATATAAAAACTTCTTTCAATCTGAACACCTAAACCGAATTCAATCATTAATGATGTCAATTTATCACCATCAATTAAAACAATTCCGGATTTCTTTGCAGACTCAATAGCCTCTCGGCTAAAACTTGATGTAGTAATAAATACCCCCTTTTTGGCAACTTGATCTGCTAAAGCGCCTTTGAATTGTTGAATATCTGGTCGCCCAACAGTATTCTCCCAACGTTTGGCTTGAACATAAATTTTGTCTAGACCTAAGCGGTCCTCGCTTATAATCCCGTCAATCCCTCCATCACTTGTTTTACCAATTGCTTGAGCCGCATCTTGATGTGAACCGCCATATCCCATTGCAACAAGTAAATCGACAACTAATCTTTCAAAAAATTGAGGTGAGTTATTTTTAACCAAAGTAAGTAGATCTATTTTTAAATCATTCTTTAATAGGTTAGATTGTTGAGTGATTATTTCTGGCGGAGTCAACTCGTCCGAACTTAAATTTATTTCCTCAACATTCTCTTTTCTTAGTTCTTTTTGAGCTTTTAAATTTACTTTTCTAAACTCATTAAATGAATCAAATTGAGATAGATATTTACGATCTAGTTTTTTAAGATTTTTAAGATCTATGCCTCTACCGAGATTAGACAACTTAAAATGCGCTCTTTGTGGATAATCAATAAATCCTGCTTTTTTTAAATATGTCTTTGCCCATTGTAATCTATAAAAAATAACATTCCGCCCATCTTCCATTGTTTCATTTATTTCTTCTTCTGAACAATGTAATTCAAGAATGAGTGCGTCATATGCTTCTTTTAAGCTATAAGTCACATCATTTAGCTGCATAACTTTAAGTAATGGCAACATCAAATCGTAGTGGGTATACATAATTACTCTAATACATTTTTCATTTTTTTAATTATATTAAAAAAAGCGCCTAAGCGCTCTTTTTAAAAGTCATTTCTCGAACCCACTAAAAGCATAGCCCTTGGCATAAAATCAACAAGAAGCTTTGCTTTTAGAAAGCTCCTGCTGCCGCGAGCACAGCTCTTGGCGTAATTCAGGCAAGAAGCTTCGCTTTTAGAAAGCCCCTGCTGCCGCGGGCACAGCCCTTAGCGTAATTCAGGCAAGAAGCGTTGCTTTTAGAAAGCCCCTGCTGCCGCGGGCACAGCCCTTGGCGTAATTCAGGCAAGAAGCGTTAATTTTAAAAAGTCCCTGCTGCCGCGAGCACAGCTCTTGGCGTAAAATCAGCAAGAAGCGTTGCTTCTTGAAACCCTGATTTTACTCCCATTCAATTGTTGCTGGTGGCTTAGAGGATACGTCATAAACAACACGAGAAACATCTTTAATTTCATTCATGATACGTGTCGAGATTTTATCCACCAACTCATACGGCAAGTGAGCAAAACGAGCAGTCATAAAGTCAACAGTTTCAACCGCACGCAGCGCAATGACCCAAGCATAACGACGACCATCACCCACCACACCCACTGATTTTACAGGTTGGAATACAGCGAAAGCTTGCGCAGTTTTGTCATACCAACCACTTGCACGAAGCTCTTGCATAAAGATGTCATCTGCAAGGCGAAGAATATCAGCATATTCTTTCTTCACTTCACCCAAAATACGAACACCTAAACCTGGACCTGGGAATGGGTGACGATACAGCATTTCATGTGGTAAGCCTAAAGTTGTGCCTAAACGACGCACTTCATCTTTAAACAAATCACGAATTGGCTCAACCAACTCGAATGCCAAATCTTCTGGCAAACCACCTACATTATGGTGTGATTTAATCACATGCGCCTTACCATTTTTAGTTGCCGCAGACTCAATCACGTCAGGATAAATCGTACCTTGCGCAAGGAAGTTTACACCATCAAGTTTACGTGCTTCTTCTGCAAATACTTCGATGAATTCACGACCAATAATTTTACGTTTTTTCTCTGGATCAACTTCACCTGCAAGCGCAGATAAGAAGCGATTTTCAGCATCCGCACGAATCACACGAATACCCATGTTTTTCGCGAACATATCCATCACTTGCTGACCTTCATTTAAACGAAGTAAACCGTTGTCAACAAATACACATGTCAATTGATCACCAATTGCTTTATGAAGCAATGCAGCAACAACTGAAGAATCCACACCACCAGAAAGACCTAAAAGAACTTTTTGATCACCAATTTGCTCACGTAATTGTTCAACACGTAAGTCGATGATATTTTCAGAGTTCCAAAGATTACGGCAACCACAGATTCCATGTACGAAGTTAGACAATAACTCTGCACCTTTAGCTGTATGAGTAACTTCTGGGTGGAATTGCACACCATAAAAACGACGAGTTTCATCACTCACTGCTGCAAACGGGCAACTTGGTGTACTTGCAGTCACTTTAAAGCCTTCAGGGATTGCTGAAACTTTATCGCCATGGCTCATCCAAACATTGAGTTTGTCTTCGCCATCGTTTAAATCGCCAAGCAGTTGGTCACGAACCAAGACATCAACGGCAGCATAACCAAACTCATGTACTGTACCTGGTTCTACTTTACCGCCAAGCTGTTCAGACATGGTTTGTAAACCATAGCAAATACCCAATACTGGTACGCCTAATTCGAATACACATTTTGGCGCACGTGGACTACCTTCCTCATGCACACTCTCTGGACCACCCGACAAGATGATACCATTTGGATTAAAGGCACGAATGTCTTCTTCAGACATATCAAAAGCATACATTTCAGAATATACACCAGCTTCACGTACACGGCGTGCAATAAGCTGGCTATATTGAGAACCGAAATCCAAGATAAGGATACGATCTTCAGTAATTTGAGTATTGGTAGTCATGAGTCAACAACTATGCAGGCAAACGAATATAAGCGCCATATTCTATCATTTTTATAAGCTGTACGCACTCCATTCAAGCAAGTTCACAATCTTTCTAAAAAATCATTTTAAATAATCAACTTATAGATTCATTTTCCGTTTAATGATTTCGATCAATTCGGTTGGTGTCATACATCGATTTAAAAAACTTTCTAAACAACCTTCATTCGTCACTTCTCTAAAAAAAACCTCATGATCTGTGCCGAATAGGGTGGGATTTTCAGGACAGGGATCTGAGGCACAAATATATAAATGATCAGGAAAACCATAACGGTAAAAGAGTTGTAAAAGCTCAGGTTTTGGATTTTGAGTCAGTTGGATGATTGCGTTGAGATCAATATCATCGTCTAAAAAGTCATCATTCCATTCTTTAAAATCAGCCGTGCCTTCTTTATAGGGAGTAAAGAGTATGGGTTGCCAAAAGCTTTGCCCTCGTCCTTCTTCAGTCAGTTGATAATATTCTTGAATCAGTTGAGTGAAAAAGGCATCAGGATTTTTATCGAGTTCGGCTTGATGTTGATCGATATATTCACCTAGACCATAAATAGGTTCTTGATCATCCGCTGTTGCCCAAGGCGTATCTTGAGGTCGTTCATATAAAACGCTATTGAAACGAATAGCGCATAAGTCATCTATCCACGATACTCCTTTGATCTGGTCAATATTACCACCAAGCGCTTGTATTCTTTCTAAGATTTCTTTTTTCATTGTGCAAGCTTAAATAAGGTCTTTGACATAGCATAAACCGATTCATCTGTTTGAATAAACCAAAATCAAAACACAAAAAAGCCAGAGGTTGATCTGGCTTGTTTGCATGTTCAGTTTTATTTTTCAATGGCATGATCAATACTGAAACGCCCTGCTCCATGAAGCATTAAGAAAAATAGACCACCCGCCATTGCAAAGTTTTTCATAAAGTTAATTGCATCTGTTTCACCACCGTGGAATAAGAAAGCCGTAATCAAACTAAAAACACCTAAACCAAATGCAGCAAATCGTGCTTGAAAACCAAATAACAACGCTAAACCACCACCAAACTCAACCAAAATTGTTAAAGGCAACATTGCACCCGGTACACCCATAGATTCCATATAACCGACTGTTGCACTATATGCTGTGATTTTTCCCCAACCTGCCACAAGGAAAATATAAGCCATTAAGATTCGAGCAACCAATGCAATGAATGCATTCGTACTCGGCTGATTTACAATATTTTTAACTACAACATTTGGATTAAACATGAGAACACCTAAATTTGTATTTCGTTTTGAAGATGGATATATATTAGTCAGTAAAAATTTTCAGATCGATACCTAAATTTTAAACTTATCGTTTCAAATTAAGAACAATGATAAATTTAAATATTTACTTTTTAATACTGACTTTCATAACTCACACTGCTAGGATTTGTGCACCAATTCGCATAGTTTTTGCCTTATGGATCTGATTGATTTTATTTTGCATATAGATGAGCACCTTTTTGAATTTATTAAAAATTACGGTGTTTGGGTATATGGAATCTTATTCCTGATTATTTTCGTTGAAACAGGTCTAGTGGTCATGCCCTTTTTACCTGGGGACAGCTTACTCTTTGCAGCGGGTGCTTTAGCTGCATCTACAGGTGCAATGGATCCAACCGTTTTAATTGTACTGTTATTTATTGCCGCCGTTCTTGGTGATACTTTAAATTACCATATTGGCAAGTATATTGGTCCACGTGTTTTCGAAATTGATTCAAAATTTATCAATAAAGAACATTTGCTTAAAACCTCACAGTTTTTTGAAAAGCATGGTGGAAAAACGATTATTTTTGCTCGTTTTATTCCTTTTGCCCGTACATTTGCGCCCTTTGTGGCAGGTGCAGGAAGTATGAATTATAAATACTTTCTCACTTATAATGCGGTAGGTGGAATTTGCTGGGTGGGTTCTTTTATTATTTTAGGTTATTTATTTGGTAATATGCCAATCGTAAAAGATAATTTCACCCATTTAGTATTTGGTATTATTATTTTAAGCGTACTCCCTGGCATCATTGGCTATATCCGTCATAAGTTTTTTAACAAACATAAACTGCCAGACAATGAATAAATGACTCGCAAAAGATTCATATAACAACACAGCCGATTTTAAAATCGGCTGTGTTGTTTCTGTTTAAAAGTGTTTATTTTTTTACTTGCTGACGTTTAGGTACATAAGGACAGTTTTTAAATTGAGCTGCTTGTGAAAGCGCATCTTGCTCACCATAGAGGCGAGATAGTTCAGTGTTCTTAGTGTTTGAAGATTGTCCTAAATTCACCGAGATACTTGGACCAATTCCCCAACCCCAGCCACCGCTGCCCCAACCACCACCAACACCTAAACCAACTCCAACACCTGTGCGTTTTGCTGGTTGAACGCCATTATTGATATATTGTTGAATGCGGTTAAATTCTGTTGCCAGTTGCATACAGTTCATGGATTGATACTGCGTTGGTGACACATAGGTCGGCTTCACCGTCGTCGCACATGCAGATATAAGTACCGTCGTTAAGGTAACAACAGCTAATTTAGCAGAAGTCATTTTCAATGATTTCATTACAATCTCGAAATTATTTTTTATCAATCTCATTGAACAATGATTGATAGGCTTGAGTCAATTTATGATCTGTAGCCAAATGAATTAATGGTAGATTTTTATGATGTGACTCTTTCATTAATACGGATGGTGGCAACATATTTTCTAAAACAGGCAAGCCTTCATCTTTGAGTTGCTGGACCACTTCACGCGGTAATTTGGCTTGTGCCTGATATTGATTCACCACAATACCTTCAATTTCAAGGCGATCATTATGGTCATCTTGTGTTTCAATAACATTTTCAATCAAAGTTTGTAATGCTCGTTTTGAGAACACATCACAATCAAATGGAATCAATACGCGATCTGCCGAAATCAACGCAGACAAGGTAAAGAAGTTAAATGCTGGAGGTGTATCAATATAAATACGCTCATATTGATCAGACAAAGTTTGAATAGCATCACGCAGTTTATAAATCTTATGCTTAGATTCTAAAGCATGCTCTAATTCGCCCAAACTCGGACTCGCTGGCAATACATCTAAATCTTTAAATGGTGAGCGATGGATATATTGTTCAAAGCCCTTATTCTTTGTTTTGAGAAGCGTGCCCAGTGCATTACCAATCAGACCTTTTTGCTGATTATTCCCTAGCACATCATTAAAGAAGTTTTCAATATTGGGTTCTAAAGCTGTCTTTTCCGCAGAATAGGTTGCATCATCGCCTAACAAATATTGGCTTGAGTTCGCTTGAGGATCTAAGTCGATCACCAGTGTTTTAAAACCTTGATAGGCACTAATGGCTGCGAGATTTACGGTAATACTTGATTTCCCTACACCGCCCTTTTGGTTAAACACCACACGAGTCAACATATCAATCCCCAATATCTCATTATTTTTAAACGTGTATACAGTTTAACCTAGACCTTATCCAAGTGTGAAATTCATGTCTGACAATCAACTAAAAACTGGTTTAATCATCACCAAGCTTAAGGTTGCAATCAACGCTACTGCTCCAATCACCATACCTGCACGGCGTTGAACCAAAAGCACCGAATCATCTTTTTTATAGGCTTTAATTTGTGAGGAAAGAAAGACAATAAACAGCATGACTTTGGCATAGAACCACGGCTGTACTTTGAAATCATTGATGATTAATAAAGAGATACCCGTGAGCACAATGATTGTCAATGAAAGATGCTGAAAGGCAACCAAGGCAACACGTCCTTTTGGACTTGGCTGTTGACCTTTCGTACCCACAAATAAAGTCACTGCACGTAAAATAAAAACCAGTATGAGTAAGACCACACTGCTCATATGAATAATTTTAACGAATAGATGTATATCCATCTTAAATCGTCCTAAGTGTTATGACTTAGGTGCATGTGCACATTCAGGGCTTGCAGGTGCTTGACCTTGCCATTCACTTGGGATGTAGGCATGAATCGCCAAAGCATGAATTTTTCCAGGGCTAAGGAGTTCTTGAGCGACTGCATAGACCTTTTGATGTCGCTGTACCAAACGTAATCCAGCAAATTGCTCACTGACGATCACCACTTTAAAGTGTGATTCTTTACCCGGAAAATATCCACCATGACCTGAAGACTCATTGATCACTTCTAAATGAGATGGCTCAAGTTGATTTAACTGTTCAATCAATTGCTGTTCTAAACTCATGCGCTTTCCTTTTAGAGATGCCAACGGGTAGATTCCATATTATAACGGATTCTTGATACTTCTCCGTGACTAAAGCTCGACTTTTACAACCAGATTAGAATGTTTTAAATTGAATTTTGAATTTTTTTCATAAAAATGTCTTTATTTTATGCAATTAACCGTGAACCTTGCAGAAAAATCTTGACCCTATCATTTGTTGATGTATTATACACCGCATGCGGGAATAGCTCAGTTGGTAGAGCATAACCTTGCCAAGGTTGGGGTCGGGAGTTCGAGTCTCCTTTCCCGCTCAAATTTTTTTTATTCAGTTTTTTATTTAAAAAATTGGACAGACTCCGCGGGAATAGCTCAGTTGGTAGAGCATAACCTTGCCAAGGTTGGGGTCGGGAGTTCGAGTCTCCTTTCCCGCTCCAAAATTTTTTTTATTCAGTTTTTTATTTAAAAAATTGGACAGACTCCGCGGGAATAGCTCAGTTGGTAGAGCATAACCTTGCCAAGGTTGGGGTCGGGAGTTCGAGTCTCCTTTCCCGCTCCAAATTCAAAAAGCCCTGATCGAAAGATCGGGGCTTTTTTATTGATTCTATTCAAGGTTTATAAAGTTATATCGTCAAAACGTTTAATTTCTCATAAAGCGATGAAAGAATATTTGAAATAAGCAAACCATAGAATCTACTAATATTCCCAACGCTTACGTTTAACCCTTATCTACGATTCTCTATTGGATTAAATCAAGACTATCTCAATTAAAGCTCGATCATGAATTTTTGGGGGTCTACGAGGACATGTACGTTTTTAATTCCAATACGTTTTCTCCAGCTTAAAATAGTATTTTTTATGAATTTCAAATTAAGCAACAACGACTCGAATAGAAAAACGTCCATCACACTTGGCTAAAACTGTCCATCTAAAATGTTCTGAATAACCTATAAAATCTAAGGTCTTAGATTTTATCTGTTTGACTACATTTCATTGTCAAAGTTGATTGGTTTCCAAGTCTCAATCAACCAGATAGATGTTGAGATGACATCTTTGCAGTCACCTGCATCAACAATGTTAGTCTTATTTTTCAAGCTCTATTTTTTTCTTTAAATACTGTCATATGCAGACTAAGCAAGCCAATAATTATTTTTCAGCAAGTGATTTGATTGGCTCCTTTGAGTTTTATCAAATTGGCTCTCGTTTGTCATTCATCTACGCGACATAGTAGAAACAGGAAATTCGTGTAGAGCGCGAGCTGGATTTAATATAACCAGCACAGTAGTTATTACATTAGAGGTGATATTTATATTAGACCTCTTGCATTGGTTAAAATTTGAGCACGGATAAGCTTGGATTTATAAGGTATTGCATAAAGCCTGAATGACCACAAAACTACTTTCAAAAGCGCTCTAGTGTTCGAAAAATAAAGACAAATTGAAGGAATAAAAATGATCAGTGACCCAGCTAAAATCATTGATGATGAAAGCACGTTACGGCGTGATTTGGCTGCTGCCTATCGTTTGGCTGCCATGTTTGGTTGGGAGGACACTTTATATACTCATTTTTCAGCCCGCCTCCCTGGTGAAGGGGAACCACGCTTTCTGATTAATCCATTTGGTCTAATGTTTGATGAGGTGTGTGCCAGTGATCTGATTGTGGTTGATTTACAAGGTAAAGTCATATCAGGACACTCTCCATATAATCCAGCAGGATTTACTATTCATAGTGCCGTACACATGGCAAGAGAAGATGCACATTGTGTTATCCATACGCATACATTAGCAGGTATGGCGGTGGCTGCCAGTGAACAGGGGTTGTTGCCACTCAATCAGATCAGTCTTGAATATTACAATCGGGTTGGTTATCACGATTATGAAGGCGTCGCTTTTAATCTAGATGAGCGTAGTCGCCTCCAGACATCACTAGGCAATAATAGTGCCTTGATTCTACGTAGTCACGGTTTGTTATCAGTTGGAGCAACCGTTGCTGATGCTTTTCAGATCATGTACTACCTGAACCGTGCTTGTGAAATACAATTGGCCGCAAGTCAATTGGCAATACTTGGGCAGGTGCGACAGGTCGAACCTGCTTTATGTCAACATGTGAGTCAGCAATTTCAAGGTGTAGAACATGAGCGTCAAATTGTTTGGCAGGCGTGGTTACGTAAACTAGATCGTATAGATCCGTCATATAAGGATTAATCGAACATGGCAAGAATTGCTATTACCGATACAGGGGGACTTGACTTTACCCCAGGTATTGCTGTGTTGGATGCGGCTGGACATGACACGATTTTGCTTCATGAAGGAGAAGGTTTGCTTACACACTTGGCTGATTTGGAAGGGCTGATTGTCAGTTTTTGCCGTATTGATGCAAGTGTAATTGCAGCAGCCCCATTGTTGAAAGTAATTGTGACCACCACGACAGGGCTAGACCAGATTGACATGCATGCTGCAAAAGCAGCGGGCATTGCTGTTTTTTCACTGCCTAGTCCAGCCACTGAGGAGGTCGCAACACATGCATTGGCAGGCATACTGACGTTGTTGAGAGAAATTCCTGCTGCACGTGAGGCATCAAAGTGTTGGGATTTTAAAAAAATTCCAGCACCTCCACGAATCAGTGAACTCACACTTGCTGTTTACGGTATGGGGCGTATTGCTAGAGAATTGGTCACACTTGCCCTGCCATTATTTGGACGTGTTGTTGCCTATGATCCATATATACCCACTGAGGCATGGCCTATAACGGTTGGACGTGTTGATTCACTCAATGATCTTTTTCAGATTGCAGATGTGCTGACCTTACATGCGCCAGCTACATTGGAGAATCATCATATTGTGAATACGCGCACGATTGAGTTAATGCCTCATGGTGCGTCGATCATTAATGTTGCACGTGGTGAATTGGTGGATACACAAGCACTCATTGCAGCTGTTCAGTCTGGAAGACTGCGTGGCGCATTTCTTGATGTCGTTGATCCAGAGCCTCCTGAAGCAGATGACCCTGTACTGCATGAACCAAGGATTGTGGTAACACCTCATTCAGCTTTTTTTAGTAAAGAAACTGAACTGGCTTATGTCATGCTTGCTGTTGAAAATCTACAGCAAATATTTGAATAAAAAAAGAAAAGGAAAATTTCTATGGGTATTGATATTGCGATTGTTGTTTTTTATCTTGTTGTAATGCTGATATTTGGCTTTTTAGGAAAAGCAAGGACCAAGAACAGTAGTGATTTTTTGGTCGCAGGTCGTCGTCTTGGTTTTGGGCTATATACAGGTACTATGGCGGCGGTCGTACTTGGTGGTGCATCCACCGTGGGTGGAGTTGGTCTTGGTTACAAGTTTGGTATTTCTGGTATGTGGCTCGTGGTCGCGATTGCTATTGGCATAATTTTGCTCAGCCTGTTTTTTGCCAGCCCAATCCAACGATTGCGCGTGTTTACGGTTGCCCAGATGCTACAATTAAGATATGGCATTAATGGGACTGCGGCATCTGGTATTGTGATGGTGTTATACACACTAATGCTGACAGTCACCTCAACAATTGCATATGCAACCATCTTTAATGTGCTATTCGGTACACCACAGTGGATTTCTGTGATGATCGGTGCTGTTATTGTCATGCTTTACTCTTCGATTGGCGGGATGTGGTCAATCACGTTAACTGACATGGTGCAGTTCGTGCTTAAGACGATTGGCATATTTGTTTTATTGCTGCCATTTGCTTGGACTCAGGCTGGGGGTTACGATGGTATTATGGCAAAGCTAGGTCCAACAGCTGGTGCGGCACATTTTGATATGGGTACCATAGGTATCGACACAATCATCACTTATTTTGTGATTTATTCGTTTGGTATGTTAATTGGTCAGGATATTTGGCAACGTGTGTTCACAGCCCAGTCACCTAAAGTCGCTCGTTGGGGTGGTACTGTAGCGGGGATTTATTGCTTGTTGTATGGGGTTGCTGGGGCTTTGATCGGGGTTGCAGCTTCTGTTTTGTTGCCAGATATTTCCGCGAAGAGCGATGTTTTTGCAGCTGTTGCTGAGAAGGTATTGCCTGTAGGGTTATCGGGAATTGTACTCGCTGCAGCTCTCGCTGCGATGATGTCTACAGCTTCTGGCGCCTTAATTGCCTGTGCCACTGTATCCAGAGCTGATGTGATGCCATTTTTTGGTCATTTGATGGGTCGAAAAAGTGAGTCTGGCGAGATTAATCCTGAACATGATATACGTGCCAATCGATTATATATCATTGGACTGGGCATGATTGCGACTATTATTTCAATGATGGTAAGTGATGTGGTGACTGCATTGACTATTGCCTATGATATTCTTGTGGGTGGTTTGCTCGTTGCAATTCTTGGTGGGTTTATATGGCAAAGAGCGACTGGGATTGGCGCCTTGGCTTCTATGACTGTAGGTACGGTAGTGACACTTGCGACAATGATCTTTACCAATATATTGGCCAATGAACCCATCTATTTTGGTCTGCTGTCGAGTTTGGTGACCTATGTTGTAGTGAGCCTGATGAGCAAGCCTACCCCTGCTGAGGTGCTGAATACATGGCAAGACCGATTATCAGGTCGAGAGATTGCTATTTCAGATGATCTAATGAATGCAACAGAATCAATAAAAGTAGAACAAAAGTATTGAGCCTTGCCCACCATATTAAAAATCATCATTGGAGTATAAAAATGAGCAATAAACCATTTAATCAGCCCTTAAGTGGCAATGAAATGCCGCGTTGTGGTGGGATAGCCACAATGATGCGTTTGCCTACGCAAATGAATGGTGAAGGGCTAGATGTGGCTTTCGTCGGTATTCCGCTTGATATAGGCACCTCTAATCGTCCTGGCTCCCGTCTGGGACCACGACAAATTCGTGATGAATCACGAATGTTGCGCCCTTATAACGTTAATACCTTTGCTGCTCCTTTTGAAAGTTTACAAGTGGCAGATATTGGTGATGTGCCAATTAATACGTTTAACCTACTGAAAAGCATAGATATCATTGAGTCATTTTATCAAGAAAACATTCTAAAATACGATTGTAAACCAATCACCTTGGGTGGTGATCATACCATTGTATTGCCTATCTTGCGTGCTATTAGCAAAAAGTATGGACCAGTGGCAGTTGTACATATCGATGCACATGCTGATGTGAATGACGAAATGTTTGGTGAAAAAATTGCACATGGCACACCATTTAGGCGCGCCGTGGAAGAAGGCTTGTTAATCAACGACAAAGTATTTCAGATTGGATTACGTGGCACTGGCTATAGCGCTGATGAATTCAAGTGGTCTATTGATCAAGGCTTTACCGTTATTCCAGCTGATCAATGCTGGTATAAATCATTAGCACCAGTAATGGATAAGATTCGTGCCAAAATTGGTGATAGTCCATTGTATTTAAGCTTCGATATAGATGGTATTGATCCTGCATATGCCCCAGGTACAGGAACTGTTGAAATTGCAGGACTAACCGTTCCACAATCATTGGAAATTATTCGTGGTTTGAAAGGTTGCCAGCTGGTTGGAGCTGATTTAGTGGAAGTCTCTCCTCCTTATGATCCATTTGGTTCAACGGCAGTATTGGCAGCTAATTTGGCATTTGAGATGCTGTGTGTATTTCCTGGTGTCAAATATGATGGATTGTAGGCTAAGCCGATTCACTTGAGTTCGGCATATTTACCATAGAGCTGTACTGTGAATGTTCAATCTGATGCAAGTTTTTAATTGATCATTCACTGTTTCAATCAAATCTCTTTTGCTCAGCAATTATTTTTTGTTCTATGTGAGTTTGAATCTTTTTTATATTTCTCCCTGCGGTAGTTAATAGTTTTAGCCCTCTTGCTGCCAAAACTTTTGTTTTAAGTGTACTCAAATAATCTTAATCTCGCCATCAATTTTACCGACCTAATTTTGGTCACACCAAACACTTGACAATAGTTCACTCAGTCAACGATGTCCTTTCTTTTATACAAAAAACCGAGAATTACTTTTAGCTCAAAGGAGAGAGCCAATTGCGCAGTTTGCTCGTAGAGCATGTATTGTTACAGTTACAGCAAGAAACAAGGGGCGCATTACAGCAACTGTATGACAAGCGTCGACTTATTTAGTCAAACTAATTCAGCGTTATTTGAGTAAATTTTTTCTTCTGAATTCGATGGAGACCCTGGTCTACATCTGGCGATGCAATTACCCAACAAATGCGATGACAAAAAAATTGATCATCAATTTATGATATTTTTCATAAATAATGAAAAATATCATATAAAATCTTTTACAAAAAATTTAAGATATTGATTTATATAATTAAAAATAATTGGTACAGCAATTGCTTAAAACACAAAAATTGTACTTCTTAATGGAATAAAGATGCCGATTCATACATTCAAGTCTGCACATAAATTAGTGACTGGCTTTAATGCATCCAAACAGTTAGCCAAATACTGCCATGATTTAAATATGTCTAAAGTTTTAATACTGACTGATCATGGCATCTTAAATTCAGGTTCATTAACACCCATTACCAATCTTTTACAACAACAGCATATTGAATTTTCGATTTATGCGGACATTACGCCTGAGCCTGAAATTGAAGTGGTTTTGCAATCCAAAAAATTCTTTGAGCAAGATCAATATAATGGCGTGATCGCAATTGGCGGTGGAAGTGTTATTGATACCGCAAAATGTATTGCAATTTATGGCAACAATCATGAGCCTTTGGAAAGCTTTTTTGGCGAAAACAAAGTCAGTCAAAAAGGTCTTCCTCTGATTGTATTGCCGACTACCGCAGGAACAGGTTCAGAAGTCACGAATATTGCCATTCTTTCTGACTCTAAAAACCAAATTAAAAAAGGCATCGTGAGTGACTTTTTACTCCCAGATGTTGCAATTGTCGCACCTGAAATGACGTTAAGCTGTCCAGCACATATTACGGCTGCCAGTGGTGTGGATGCATTGGTTCATGCAATTGAATCGTTTATTTCTGTCAATGCTTCACCGTTAACAGATGCTTTAGCGATTCAGGCAATGAAATTAATTATCAATGCCTTACCCAAAGCCTATGCCAATCCAGATGACTTACAAGCCCATGAAGATATGGCAAATGCCAGCTTAATGGCAGGTTTGTCCTTTGGTAATGCTGGCGTTGGTGCAGTGCATGCACTCGCATATCCTTTAGGTGGGCGTTTCCATATGGCACATGGTGTCAGTAATGCCTTATTGTTGCCTTTCGTCATGGAATACAACCGCATCGCCTGTTTGGACAAATTTAAAGTGATTGCTGAATGCTTTAATGAACCGACAACAGGGCTGAATGATCTTCAAATTGCCGATCGTGTGATTAGCCGTTTACATAATATTTGTGAGATGGTCAATATTCCAAAAGGGCTTCGAAATTTCAATATTCCTGAGTCAGTGATTCCAGAACTGGCTGCGGAAGCGATTAAAGTCGAAAGATTACTCCGCAATAATCCTCGACGTTTAACACAGCAAGAAATCGAAAACATTTATTATGAAGCTTATTAATAATGAATGAGTTTCTTGCCATGACTTGGGTCAATCTTCTTGCAAACAATTCTAAAGATGCGGATATTTCTTATCAAATATTAACATCGATCATGAATGCCTTAGATGACGGTGTATATATCACCGATCATCTGGGCACAACTTTATTTGTTAATGATGCCTATTTAAAGCTGACGCATTTAAATCGAGAAGATTTAATCGATCATCCGATCCAAGACTTGGTCAATCAAGGTGTTTTTTCACGTTCAGTCTCTATGGACGTGATTCAAACTCATCAAAAAACCACCATTTTACAGTCCTTACAAAATCATACTGAACTGCTGGTCACAGGGCATCCTGTATTTGATCAGGAAAATCAACTCATTGCAGTCATCACATCGGTTCGTGATATTACTGTTCTACTTCAAGCACAAAAAGATCAAAAAGAACTCGAAGATATTCGCAATACACAAAAGAAATATTCAACACGCAAGCTGAATGACAACTATCTGACCAACTTAAGCGACAGTACCAATAAGACCTTCAATCGAGCGAAACGTATCGCACATTCAGATATTAAAATTCTCATTCAGGGCAACACAGGTACAGGGAAAACTGTACTGGCACGTTTTATTCATAAAAACAGCCCACGAAAAGATCAGCCCTTCTTAGAAATTAACTGTGCCACCATGCCAGATGGTTTACTGGAATCTGAATTATTTGGCTATGTGCCTGGTGCTTTTACAGGTGCCTTGCAAAAAGGTAAAAAAGGTTTATTTGAAGTCGTCAACGGCGGTACTTTATTTTTGGATGAAGTTGGCGACTTACCTTTGGCACTGCAAGCAAAATTACTCAAAGTTATTGAAGATAATCGTTTTATTCCAGTCGGTGGTTTTGAATATGTCTACACTGATGTTCGTATTATCTCTGCAACGCATCACGATTTATTAAAACTGGTTGAGCAAGGCAAATTTAGACGAGATCTTTATTACCGCCTTTGTGTCACCTCATTAAAATTAGAAGATTTAAAAAATCGTATCTCTGAAATTGAACCATTGTTAGAACTGTATTTGGCAAATTTCAATAAGAAATATCACACCAACAAACGCTACTCGGCAGAAGTGATCGAATTGGTAAAAGCCTATTCATGGCCAGGGAACATTCGAGAGCTGACTAATTTTGTTGAGCAAACTGTTGTGCTGAGCGAGTCATCCACCATTTTGCCCGAAGATATTCCTGAAGATATACAGTGTGCTTTACGTGGTGAAACCCAGTTCAATACACCCCTTTCGAACTCATCAGAAACCCTTAAAAAACAAGTGGATGATTTTGAGTTCAAGATTATTTCTCACGCCCTTGCCGTGTTTAAAACCACACAAAAGGCAGCCCAAGCTTTAGGTATTGACCAATCAACATTGGTTAAAAAACGACAGCGTTATCAGCAACTTTATCAAGAGTAAACCAATATGGATATTGCTTCTTTATCAACCTTTAAACAACAGGCCTATGTCAATGGTGATTGGATCAACTCAACTGATCAACGTCATATCGATGTACAAAATCCAGCGACAGGTCAGGTGATTGCACAAATTCCTGCGCTTACTGTGGCACAGGTTGAGCAAACGATTATTTTTGCTCAAGAAGCATATCTGGATTGGAAAAAACAGTCCGTCAAATACCGTTCTGATCTCTTAAAAAAATGGTTTGCACTCATCATTGAACACAAACAAGAACTTGCCAGCATCATGACGCTTGAGCAAGGTAAGCCGCTCAAAGAAGCTGAAGGCGAGATTGTTTATGCTGCGAGTTTTATTGAATGGTTTGCTGAAGAAGGTCGTCGTATGTATGGCGAAACGATTCCTGCACCTAGTCAAGACAAGCGTTTACTCACTTTCCGTGAACCTGTGGGGGTATGTGTCGCCATTACACCATGGAACTTCCCTGCTGCCATGATCACACGTAAAGTAGCACCGGCATTGGCTGCGGGTTGCAGTATCATTGTCAAACCTGCTCAAGAAACACCTTTAACTGCACTTGCGCTCGCTTATCTTGCTGAGCAAGCTGGTATTCCCAAAGGTGTTTTAAATGTTGTGACAGGTCATTCAAAAGAAATTGTTGCCCCATTGACACAGAGTCCAATTGTACAAAAATTAAGTTTTACAGGATCTACTCCTGTCGGTGCTTTATTGATGGAACAATGCGCACCAACCATTAAAAAACTCTCGCTGGAATTAGGTGGCAATGCACCTCTCATCGTCTTTGCAGATGCAGATTTAGACAATGCCGTACAAGGAACTATTGACAGTAAATTTCGAAATGCAGGGCAAACGTGTGTTTGTAGTAATCGCATCTTTGTACATAGCAGTATTTACGATCAATTTATTCTCAAACTCAAAGATAAAGTCTCTCAGTTAAAACTTGGTAATGGGTTAGATTCTGATACAGATCTAGGACCACTCATCAATCAAAAAGCGGTAGAAAAAATTCAACAACATATTGAAGATGCAATCAGCTTAGGTGGTGAACTGGTTTATGGCGGTCAAGTTTCCGCATTAGGGGCGCAATACTTTGAGCCAACCATTATCGCCAATGCGCAAGACAACATGCTGTGTTTTAGGGAAGAGACTTTTGCCCCTCTCGCTCCAATTTTTAAATTTGAAAATGAACAAGACGTAATTCAGCGTGCCAATAACACTGAATTTGGTCTGGCTGCCTATATTTTTACTGAAAATCTTCAACGCACATTTAGCGTTGCCGAAGCGCTGCAATATGGCATGGTTGGAATTAATACTGGTTTAATTTCTACCACAGAAGCCCCTTTTGGAGGAGTTAAAGCTTCTGGGCTTGGACGCGAAGGCTCGAAACATGGTTTGGATGAATATACCGAATTGAAATATTTATGCTTGGGTAATTTTAAAGCTTAACTTTAATTAAATAAGGACATGATGGAATGGAACAAGTATCAGGAAATACTTCTACACCGCTTGCAAGTGACAGCGCTCCACCGAATATTAAAAAGGTGGTCGGTGCCTCCATGGCAGGGACTGTCGCTGAATGGTATGAATTTTATATTTATGGTATTGCCAGTACTTTAGTGTTTGGTCATTTATTTTTCCCAAATGCAGGAACCACGCTAGATGGAATTATTGCTGCCTTTGCAACCTATGCGATTGGTTTTATTGCACGTCCTTTAGGTGGTCTGGTATTTGGTCATTTTGGTGATAAATATGGACGTAAAAAGCTGTTACAACTGAGTCTATTTTTAGTGGGTGCTTCCACATTTTTGATGGGATGCTTACCCGGTTATAACAGCATTGGCTATATGGCACCTGTGTTATTGATTGTCCTGCGTTTTATCCAAGGTTTTGCAGTCGGTGGAGAATGGGGCGGTGCAATCTTATTGGTGGGTGAACATAGTCCAAATCATCAACGTGGATTTTGGGCAAGCTTCCCACAGTCTGCCGTAAGCGCTGGAAATATTTTAGCAAGCTTGGTGATTTTGGCACTGTCGATGATTCTCTCCAATGAGGATTTCTTGAGCTGGGGATGGCGTGTCGCGTTTTGGCTTTCAACCATTATTATTTTTATTGGTTATTGGATTCGTCGTAGTGTGGAAGATGCCCCTATTTTCCAAGAAGCACTGAAACAAGCTGAGGAAAAACAAGATAATTCTTCTAATTTTAAAGAATTGGTCACCACTTATCCAAAACGTTTAGCGTCTGGATTATTACTCCGTTTAGGTGAAAATACCTCTTACTATATGATCGTGGTATTCACCATCACTTTCCTCACCCTGAAAGTTGGTATTGAATACAAAACAGTGCTGATGATTTTGCTGGCAGCCAATGTTTTCCACTTCTTCACCATGCTTTTCAGTGGATATTTATCTGACAAAATTGGACGTAAGCCAACCATGATGGCTGGAAATATCGGGTTAATCATCTGGGTATTCTTCTATTTCTCAGCAATTAGCACAGGCAATTACGGCACGATTTTTGTGATGATGTGTATTGGTCTATTGTTCCAAGCGATGGCTTACGCACCTGAATCTGCAACATTGGCGGAATTATTCCCAACCAAAATGCGCTATTTAGGTGTATCTTTTTCTTATCAATTTGCATCAATCTTAGCAGGTTCAATGGCACCGATTATTTGTGCATATTTATTTAAGACTTATGATGCAACATTGCCTATCGAAATTTATATCGCGATCGTTTCATTCATTTCAGTACTTGCTGTAGCAAGC
Organism: Acinetobacter sp. Tol 5; assembly: GCF_019702905.1. Lineage (NCBI taxonomy): Bacteria > Pseudomonadati > Pseudomonadota > Gammaproteobacteria > Moraxellales > Moraxellaceae > Acinetobacter > Acinetobacter sp. Tol 5. The sequence goes on from NZ_AP024708.1 coordinate 4,548,007, forward strand.
CTAAAAGAATCGAAAGGCATTGATTTAAAAGATGTGAAATAGTTTAAAGCATGGCTCAAACACATTAAATTTTCCAACAAGGAAAGTTTAATGTGGTAAAGGAATATACCTAATTTTATTTGTTTCAACTTTCTGAAATCGACGCTATTCAGCACCAATGCCTAATATAGACACCAATAAAAAACCAATCTGTAGATTGGTTTTTTATTTCCATTGATGTATTTCAATCCATGCTTGATGATCTAAAAATTAACGCTCTCTTAATGCTTCTTTGGCTTTATTGAATGGTTTCAACAAGTATTCAATAATGGTTTTCTGACCTGTGCGAATATCAACAGTAGCCACCATACCCGGCGTAATCGAAAAAGATTTACCCGCTTTATTCACCAGTTTATCTTTATTGGTTCGAATATAGACGCGATAGTAAAACTGATCTTGTTTCACCTCATCACGGATAGTATCCGGTGAAATCACCGTCACTTTACCTTCCAAACCACCATAAATAGAGTAGTCATAGGCCGTGATTTTCACTAAAGCCGGCTGCCCCGGATGAATAAACGCAATATCTCGTGGGGAAATACGTGCTTCAATCAATAACTGCTCATCAATCGGAACAATGGTCATTAACTTGCCATTTTGCGGTACCACCCCACCAATCGTGGTCACGGCAATTTCTTTGACCACACCACGGACAGGCGCTTTAAAGGTGGAACGTTTGACTGAGTCATTTCGACCTGCCACGATTTGCTGTAACGATTGAATATCTGCATTGGCTTTCGCCAACTCTTCACGTGACTTTACATAGTAGTCATTACGCTTGTCATTGATCTGATTTTCAAAGTTATTGATATCTCGTTTTAGACGTAACACTTCAACTTCGGATGCCGCACCTTTCGCCACCAAAGGTTGAGTCATTTGCAATTCATTTTGCACCAAAGCCAAGGCATGTTTTAACCCCGTGATGGACTCATCCAAATTGGCACGACGAGAGGTATACAGTGCCGTTTCCTCTCGAACCAAGGCTGATACTGCCAATACATCTTTAGGGAAGCGTAGCGGTGTACCATTTACTTCCGCCTCTAAACGTGCAGCAGTGGCTTGGGTTGCCAGTAATTTAGTCTGGCTTTCTCCGACTTGTGACTCAAAACGGGTGGGGTCAATCTGAGCAAGGGTTTGTCCTTTTTGTACAATATCACCTTCTTTGACATCCAAACTGGTGAGCACCCCACCATCTAAGGATTGAATGATTTGCTCTTTGGACGAAGGAATTACTTTGCCTGTGCCCGTTGAAACTTCTTCCAATTTAAAAACGCATGCCCAAATCAAGAATGCCAATAAGCCCACTGCCACGATCCAAATAATAAAACTGGATTTAGGCAAGGGCGGTTCTGAAAACTTGAGTGCTGAGGGATTGCTGGGACGCTTGAGCAGATCGCTCGTCTCACGATCATCGGAGTCAGCAGCTGTCGTGCTTTGCAGTTCAATCTTTTGCGGATTTTGTTCTTGGCTCATGCTGAAGCACCTCCCGCATTCGGTTGATGTTGAGGATTTAAAATGGCATCTCGTGGTCCATCTTTAATAATTTTACCTTCATGTACCACAATAATCCGATCCACCAGTTGTAATACTGCAGGGCGATGGGTGGCCACCACCAAAGTGCGATGACCCAGCCATTGTTTAAGATGTTGAATCAATACTTTTTCAGACACATCATCAATCGAGGCGGTAGGTTCATCCAACAACACAATATTCGGGTTTCTCAACAGCAACCGGGTCAGCAATAGCGCTTGTTTTTGTCCACCTGAAAAGCCCACACCTCCCTCAAGAATGGTATGGTCCAAGCCTTCTTTTTTCTGCTCTACGATTTCCAATGCATTGGTGATTTGCAAGGCACGCACAATTTCTTCATCGGTTGCCAAGGGCGCACCCAAGGTTAAGTTTTCTCGGATGGTCCCAAAGAATAAATGGGCATTTTGATTGAGCAGTGCCATATCTCGGCGAATATCATCAGGATCAAGCAAGGATTGATCGACACCATCCAGACTAATTTTACCTTGGACAGGCAGTTGCATCCCGGCAAGTAATTGTAAAAGGCTCGATTTTCCTGCACCATTGCGTCCCAGAATCGCCACCTTTTCTCCGACCGCAATTTTGAGTTGCGGTATCACCAAGGTCGGACGTGGATCGTCTTCGGTATATTTAAACACCACCCCTTTAAAATCATAATCCCCTAACAGCACTTTACGCTGAATCAATTGAGCACGCTCAGGGCGGTCAACCGGTTTTTGCATTAACTCATCTAAACCATTCTTTGCCACTTTGGCTTGTTGCCAACGCCCAAGCACACCCGTCACTTGAGAAATAGGTGCCAACATCCGTGAAGAGAGAATCGAACACGCCACCAAGGCACCTGTAGTCATGTCACCTTTCATCACTGCAAAACAACCGACCAAGACTACGATTGCATAGGTCAAGCCTTGAATCTTCTGTGTCCATGCATTTAACCAACCGACAATTTTTCGTTGACGCATGCTGACATCTGCTGAGACTTCATTCATGTGATTCCATTGATTTTGGAATCGGGCTTCAGCACGCAGTAGTTTGATATCTTCAATGCCTTGCACCGCTTCAACCAAAATCGCATTACGAATTGCCGATTCACGCATACCTTCAGTTGCCAATTGTGCCAATTTCTTTTGTACCAAAAAGCCCGGAACAATCATCAGCGGCACCACCAGCAACATCACCCAGAAAATGTTGCCTCCAATCATCCAAAAAATCACCAAGAACAGGAAGAAAAAAGGAAGGTCGGCAATTGCACTGATGGTGGTTGAGGTGACCAATTCACGGACCCCTTCTAGTTCGCGAATCTGCGAAATAAAAGAGCCTGTTGAACGTGCTCGGTCTTTATTGCGAATGCGCAGTGCATGACCAAATACCCGATCTGAAATCTTTAAGTCGGCACGTTTACCGATAATATCGGATAAATAGACCCGTGCAATTCGCAGAACAAATTCAAAGATTGCAGCGATCAGTACGCCACCTGCAAGCACCCACAAGGTCGGAATGGATTGAGACGGCACCACACGGTCGTAAACTTGCATGGAGAAGATAATGGTCGCCAATGCCAAAATATTGGCAATCATTGAAGCTACCATGATGTCGGTATAGCGTTTCCAGTCTTTTAAAACAATGTCCCAGAACCAGCTTTTTTCATAAGGCTTAATGTATTCATCAACACGCGCATCCGGTACAGAGGTTTCAGGTCTAAATATATAGACGCGCTTGGCATGGGCTTGTAGTTGCTGCACACTGAAGCTTTGTGACAGCCCTTGATCACCACTGAGTTGTAGGCTGACATTTCCAGCAGCATCTACTTTCTCAATCACCGCCACCTGACCATCATTCAGCTCAACTACCACCGGCAAGCGCCATGGATTGAGAACATCCGTGCTAAAGTCAGCTTGACGTATATTTAAGCCAACTTGACGGGTAATCAGTGCCAGCATGTCATCAAGATTGTGATATTTATTCCAATCCAGTTGCAGACGAATTTGTTCTTCTGAGGGTTGAATACGATAATGTTGTGCAACCGCGATAATGGCTTGTAACCAGGGTTGATAATTTAATCTATTATTATTCATGGCTGAACTTCAAACCCCTGAATTTGAATATTATTTAAATGATAAGCATGTCTACTCTTTCCGGTTACATTGATAAATAATGCAATCGTGTCATAGATATCAAATCGTGCTGCTTCTCTTTCAATCCTTGAACTTTGGTACGATTGTTCTGAACTGAGTAAATCTAAAATCGAACGTTTGCCGAGTTTGTATTGTTCTTCATACAGCTCTCGGGTTTTGGCAGTTGAACGTTCTCGGTCCATCAATACCCAAATTTGTTTATCGGTGTTTTCAATACTTTCACGGGCAATCTGGGCTTGATCCATAATATTGAGATAGGTGGCATTCAGCTTGGCACGGGCGGCTTGTTCAGCATAATTTGCTGCTTTAACCTGTGAACCCACTGCACCGCCTTGATAGAAATTACTCGACATCTGTACCCCAATCGAACTGTCGGTATCATTCTCAATCCCTGTATTGGGATTTTGCCCATTCAATGCTTTGGTCACCGCACCCACCAAAGAAATGGTCGGATAGACACTGAGTTGAGTTTGTTTCTTTTGGCTTTGTGCCACATCAATTTCAGCCTTTGCGGCAATCATACTGGGGATGGTATTGACTTCGGGGTCGTCATATAGCCCTGATTGCTTGACGAATTCATCAGGAATATTGAACTCAATTTGACTGACATCAAAACCCAATAAGGTACGTAACTTTTGTTCTTGCTGTTTAAGAAAATTCTGCTGGGTAATCAGGTAGGAACGAGAATATTCAACATAACTTTGCGCTTGCACAGGGTCTGCATGACTGCTGATGCCTGCTTCGGCTCTTAAACGTGCAATCTCATGTAAGCGACTGACCCCATTAAATTGATCTTGGGCGATTTTTATAATATTACGATATCTCAATAAACCTAAAATATCTCGAGCCGTCTGGGTAGAGATTTCATCAATACTGATCAAGACATTGGCTTGTTCAACCGCCAATTTATTTTGTTGTGTGGTGACACTGCTTTTGACTTTACCAAAATCATAGAGCAATTGATTGGCTTCAACAGAATATAACTGCCGCCCTTTATCATTTGAGGTGAAATCACCAGTATTCATGCCAGCTTTTAATTGTGGATAGTATTGTGCCTTGGCGACATCAATATTGGCATTTTGGGAAGCCAGAGTAGAAATCGTTTGGGCAATATTGGGATTGCGTTTGACAGAGATTTGCACGGCTTCTTCAAGGCTTAAGGTCCGTGTGGGTACTGCATATTGCTGGGCAGTTGGTGGATTTTCCAGATAAAGATTATTTAAAGATGCCTTTTGCCCCAGATAGGGTTTGACCACTGGCAAAGGGCTCGCAGTGCTTTGCTCAGGTTGGTATTCAAAGTCAGAAAGCTGTTTAAGTTGCACGGTACGAAAGGAGGAGTCATCTTTGGGTTTGATTAAACTCGATACACTTTCCTGGATGCCTTTTAAATAGCGGGTGTCTTGTGCATGGCTATTGTTCTGAATCAGAACACATAGACTGATTGCACCCAATCTTTTTAAAAAAATTATGGGTTTGTGAGTGATTAACATTCCTGAATGGCACCTAATCATGCTTGTAATTATCGGCATTGAATTATTTTGAATTATTTCCTTACTCGATTGCTATTCTACACATTCTAAAATTCAAGCAAATATATATTTCATTTTTTATTGGCTAACTTTGTTAAGAAAAGAGTTTAAATTTCAAAAAGTAAGTCCAATAATTGTGATCTTTATCACATGAATTATCAATTTAATAAATATTAACTTTTTTATCCATCAAAAATCATGAATCAAAAAATAAACAACCATACTTAAAATATTTTTAAAATGAACAAGAAAAACATAAAAATTTCAATTTTATAAATCAACCTAAAATTACATCTTCTCATCTCATTTTTTACTTACTTTAAGGTTAAAATGGTGTTTCACTTAAACCCAAGCTTATACAATAGAAAGATGGACATGAATAAACTGACTTGTTTTAAAGCCTATGACATCCGAGGCAAACTTGGTACAGAACTCAATGAAGAAATCGCTTATAAAGTCGGTCGTGCTTATGGGCAAATCTATCAACCAAAAACTGTCGTCGTGGGTTGTGATGTTCGCTTAACGAGCGAAGATTTAAAACAAGCGACGATTCGTGGTTTAAACGATGCAGGTGTAGATGTACTTGATTTGGGGATGACGGGAACTGAAGAAGTTTATTTTGGTGCTTTTCATCTCGATGTACAGGGTGGAATTGAAGTCACGGCCAGCCATAATCCTATGGACTATAATGGGATGAAACTTGTTCGGGAAAATGCCCGCCCGATTAGTGCAGATACTGGCTTAAAAGATATTCAAGCCTTGGCTGAATCCGAACAATTCATTGAAGTTGAGAAAAAAGGTTCAACGCAAAAATACAATATTCTGCCTGAATTTATTGAACACTTACTCACCTATATTGACCCAGCAAAAATTCGCCCACTCAAATTGGTGATGAATGCAGGCAATGGCGCTGCTGGGCATGTAGTTGATGCCATTGAAGAGAAATTCAAAGCATTAAACATCCCTGTTGAATTTATCAAAATCCATAATCATCCAGATGGTACATTCCCAAATGGTATTCCTAATCCAATTTTGGTCGAAAATCGTGACAGCACTCGTAATGCGGTTTTAATCCACCATGCGGATATGGGGATTGCATGGGATGGCGACTTTGATCGTTGCTTCTTATTTGATGAAAAAGGTCAGTTTATCGAAGGTTACTATATCGTCGGTCTATTGGCACAAGCGTTCTTACTAAAACAATCAGGCGAAAAAATTGTCCACGACCCTCGTCTGGTTTGGAATACTTTAGATATCGTCAATCAGTATCAAGGAACACCTGTCCAATCCAAATCTGGACATGCATTCATTAAAGATGTCATGCGTGAGCATAATGCGGTCTATGGTGGAGAAATGAGTGCACATCACTATTTCCGTGACTTTGCTTACTGCGACAGCGGAATGATTCCATGGTTATTGGCGATTTCAGTGCTGTCTGATACACAGCAATCACTTTCTAGTCTTGTAGAAAATATGATTGCCAAATTCCCATGTAGTGGTGAAATCAACTTTAAAGTGGTCGATACTCAAGAAACCATTCAAAAGATTTTTGATCATTTTGCTGATTTGAATCCTGCCATTGATCAAACAGATGGGGTGAGTCTTGATTTTGGTGCATGGCGTTTAAATGTACGTGCATCAAACACTGAACCATTATTACGCTTAAATATTGAAAGTCGTGCAGATCGTAATCCTAAACCAATGCAAGATTATATAGATGAATTGACCCAATTAATTCAGGCTTAGTTTTTTCATCATAAAAAATAGGCGCTCAATGCGCCTATTTTCCTTTTACAAGCTTATGATTGGTAACCTGTTGGATTTTGTTTTTGCCAGTTCCAACTGTCTGCTAACATATCTTCAAGGGTATATTTTGCTGTCCAACCGAGTTCTGTAACAGCTCGTGCATTGTTGGCGAATGATGTTGCTACATCTCCCGAACGGCGCGGTGCAATTTCATAAGCCACAGCGACACCATTCACTTTTTCGAAAGTATTTTTTACTTCAAGCACAGAACAACCGTTGCCTGTGCCGATGTTCCAAGCACGACAGCCTTTGGCATTTAAACGATTATTTAACGCACATAAATGGGCATTGGCTAAATCAACTACATGGATATAGTCGCGAACCCCTGTCCCATCGATCGTGTCATAGTCATCACCATAGATCGACAGTTTTTCACGACGTCCCACAGCAACCTGAGTGACATAAGGCATTAAATTATTTGGAATCCCTTGCGGATCTTCTCCAATACGGCCACTTTTATGTGCACCCACAGGATTAAAATAACGTAACAAAGCAATCGACCAACGTGAGTCTGCAATGGCTAATTTCTGCAACAATTGCTCAACAATCAGTTTGGTGTAGCCATAGTTATTTGAAGGCATACCTGTTGGCATAGTTTCATCTAAAGGAGATATATTGGCTTCATCATAAACTGTTGCAGATGAGCTAAAAACGAGATTAAAAACCCCTGCTCTTTCCATGGCTTGCGCCAACTGTATTGATCCTGCAATGTTATGGTCAAAATAGCTCAGTGGAATTTGTTGACTTTCTCCCACGGCTTTTAAGCCTGCAAAATGAATCACAGCATCTATTTTATGTGAAGCAAATGCTTGGTCTAAATCATGTGAATCACGAATATCGCCTTGTATAAACTCCAAACGTTTGCCAGTAAGTTCTTGCACCCGCTTGAGTGATTCTTCTGAACTATTCGACAAATTATCAAGCACAACCACATTATGTCCTGCTTCTAGAAGTTCCAAGCAAGTATGTGAGCCTATATAACCTGCCCCACCTGTGACTAAAATATTCGCCATACGTTTTTCTCTATTCTTTACCTAGTAATATCTTGATTAAGCCTTGTGTGGAAGCATCTAGTTGAGAAAAGTCTTTTTCTTTCCCACTGAGAATAGGAAGCAATTGATTGGCAATTTCTTTCCCTTTTTCAACGCCCCACTGATCAAATGGATTGATATTCCACATAACCGACTGTACAAAGACTTTATGTTCGTACAAAGCAATCAACATTCCAAGACTATAAGGACTGAGTTCTTGTAATAAAAGTGTAGAGCTGGGTTGATTGCCTTCATATTGTTTATATTCAGGTAAACTCTCCAACTCATCTGCATTTAAAGCCTGATTACCAAAAGCCAATAAACGTGATTGAGCTAAACAATTAGATAAAGCCAAATGATGTTGTTCAATCAATGCTTCAGCATTTTCAGCATAGGTAAATTGGTTAGCATTGTAGCGCTGTACAGGTGCGATGAAATCACAACTCACCGCATGCGTTCCTTGATGGAGCAACTGATAAAATGCATGTTGCGCATTGGGTCCAACTTCACCCCATACGATCGGACATGTTTTTAGCTCAACTTTTTGATTGTTGCGTTGAATGGATTTACCATTCGACTCCATTTCGAGCTGTTGTAAATAGGATGCAAAATATTTCAATCGCCCATCATAGGGCAATACCGCATGGGTTTGGATATCCAGAAAATTATTGTTCCAAACACCCAACAGAGCCATTAGGACTGGAATATTGTGTTGAAATGGTGTCTTTTGAAAATGTTGGTCAATCGCATAAGCACCAGCCAAAAGCTGTTTAAAACCTTCGACACCAACTTGCAAGGCTATCGGTAAACCGATACATGACCACAATGAATAACGTCCACCGACCCAATCCCAAAGCAGGAATTGGTTTTCTGCTGCAATGCCCCATTCAGTCATTTTTTCAGGTTTGGTTGAAACCCCAATAAAATGATGCTGCACCACACTTTTTTGATGACCTAATGCTTTTTCTAACCATTGGCGCACAGTCTGTGCATTGGATAAGGTATCAATGGTCCCAAAAGATTTTGAAGAAATAATAAATAAAGTCGTTTCAGGGCGCAGTTGATGCAACAGTTCAGAAAGCTGACTTCCATCCATCGTCGAGACGAAATGGACTTTTAATGGTTTAGCTGTAGTAACTTTATAATCGGATAAGGCATGGCTGACCATAAGTGGTCCAAGGTCTGATCCACCCACACCGATGTTGACAATATCTTGAATCACTTCACCCGTTGAACCACGACATTGCCCTGCATGCACTTTTTCAACAAGCTGAAACATGCGATCAAGTTGTTGATGCACAGCTTGAGCTAATTTAGGGTAATCTTGATCATGTTTAGGTAAACGCAATGCCCAATGCATTGCCGCCCGACCTTCAGTGTAATTAATCTGCTCTTCTGTAAATAAGCGCTTAATCCATGCACTCAGTTGCTTCGAATCTGCAAATTTAATTAAAGCTTCAAATGCCGCTTGATCAATACGATGCTTACTATAATCAAAACTGAGTTGATCAAAATGAACCGAAAATTTTTCAAAACGCTGTGGATCTTGCTGAAATAAATCGGTTAAACGTAATTGTTGAACGCTTAGCTGACTTTGATCCATCTCTAATATCGACGTTATCATACGCGCCCCACACCTTGATAAGCAAAACCTTGTCCTTTGACAAATTCTGGATCCCAGATATTACGTCCATCTAGAATAAATGGATGCGTCATTTTCTGCACAAGTTGAGTGTAATCTGGACTCCAATATTGCTTCCAAGCGGTTAATAAGCATAAGGCATGTGCATTTTCGATGGCTTGATATTGATCATGGCACAAGATTAAATCGGTGCGCTCGCCATACAGAGCAGATACTCGCTCTAATGCTTGTGGGTCATGGAGTTGAACAATTGCACCTTGCGCCCAAAGTGCAGCAAGCATGGCATGAATTGGAGAGTTTTCGATACTTGAGGTATTTTCTTTAAATGATGCACCCCAAATCGCAACAATTTTACCTGTTAGTTGCCCTTGATAATAATTCCACAGCTTGCGAAACAAAATTTCCTTTTGCTGTTCATTGATATTCCAAACCTGATCAAGTAATTGGCTCTTTATCCCAGAACCAGCAACCGTGCCTGTGAGGGTTAAAATATCATGAGAAAAATTCTCACCACCAAAACCTACACCAGAAGAGAGATAGCTCGCACCAATTCGATTATCCGCAGCTAAACCTTGTTTTACATTTTGAATATCAATATTGAGTTTTTCTGCCACTTGCGCCATATCATTCATATAGCTGATACGTGTTGCTAACATGCCCGAAATACTCAGTTTGGTAAATTCAGCATCTAAAAATGGCATAAAGAGGTATTGATGTTTTAATTGGAAAAATGGTCTTAACAACTCTTTAACAATTGGTTGGGTCGCCACATGATCGACACCAATGATCACTTGTTTTAGTCCAGTAAAACTTTGAATTGCATTACCTTCTTGAATCGTATCTGGCAAATACGCCCAATGATCGGCAACCAAAATTTCTTTCAGTGTTTCTGTCCCTTCCAAACCAAATGTTGAACCATTAATCATTAACTTTGGATGTATGATGGGACTTCGCTTGAGCTCTTCAGCTAATTTTTTGGCTTGATCAAATTCAGACGGGTTAAAACTAAATAAAAAAACTTCACTGTGTAGTTGGAGTTGTTTTACGCCTACCAATTCAATGGCATGATTCTTAATTTGTTTTTGGATCAGCTGATTTAAATCTTCATCTTGATAGTGAACTGAGGACTGTTTTTCAACACCTACTTGAGGGCACCAATACACATGATGCCCATATTCAGCAAACAAGCCAGCGAGGACGCCAGCTTGAAGTGTTGTGCCAAATACACAAATATTCATATCATACCCAATATTTTATAATTTCAGTTCTTTGATGAGTTGTTTGAATTCTTCACCGAGTTTTGGATGTTCTACACCATAGTGCAATACAGCTTTTAAATAACCGATTTTACTACCACAATCAAAAGTTTGGCCTTTCATACGATAAGCTTCTACACTTTCTAGTTTTTGTAATGCTGCGATTGCATCGGTCAGTTGGATTTCGTTTCCTGCACCTTTAGGCGTTTGTTCAAGTAACTGCATAATTTTAGCAGGCAGTACATAACGTCCCACAACCGATAAGTTTGAAGGTGCTGAACCAACAGCAGGCTTCTCTACAATACCTTGCATCACAACACTTTCACCTTCTTCAGGTGAGGCTTCAACATCTACAATACCATATTGATCTACCAAATGATCAGGCACAGCTTCAACCATAATTTGTGATGCTTTCGATGAGTTAAAGCGTTGAATCATACGTGCAAGATCATTTTCAGCGCTATTTTCTTTGACTAACACATCTGGTAATAACACAGCAAAATCTTCATCACCCACTACAGATTTTGCACATAACACAGCGTGACCTAAACCCAATGGTTGAGGCTGTCTGACGCTAACCACGCTGACATTGCTCGGTAAAATTTCAGTAATTTCTTTGAGTAAATCTATTTTTTTCTTGTTTTCTAATGTTGTTTCAAGCTCAAAATTACGATCAAAATAATTTTCTATAGATGCTTTTGAAGAATGCGTCACCAAAATAATTTGTTCAATACCTGCTGCCACTGCTTCTTTGACTACATATTCAATCGCAGGGCGATCAACCACAGTCACCATTTCTTTAGGAATAGATTTGCTTGCAGGTAAAAAACGTGTTCCTAAACCAGCAACAGGGAGAATGGCTTTTTTGATCATAACTTAAAACTTCAATATATTAACTTAAGACTTTACTTCATCATTTTTTGCTTCTGTTTCATTCCCTTTAAAAAGAGAAGGACCAACATGACCAGGGGCATTAATCCCCTCACGATTGGTCATAACAGAAACGGTTTTAAACATAATTTTAAAATCGACTAATAAGCTTTGGTTGTCGACATACCAAACATCACATTTAAACCGCTCTTCATAGTCTAATTCATTACGACCGCTAATTTGAGCAAGCCCTGTCATACCAGGACGAACTTCTAAACGACGTGCTTGTTCAGGTGAGTAAAGTTCAACAAACTCTTTCAGCATTGGTCTAGGACCAACGACGCTCATATCCCCTTTGAGCACATTAATCAGTTGAGGCATTTCATCTAAACTGGTTGAGCGTAGTTTTTGTCCAAAAGGCGTGATACGTTGCTCATCAGGTAATGGGTTACCATGAGCATCATTTGCATCTTTCATCGAACGAAACTTCATCATTTTAAAAAGTTTACCGTTCTTACCTGGGCGTTCTTGATAGAAAAAGATCGGAGAGCCTAGGTTTTTGCGCACTTTGTAGGCAACAAATAAAAAAATAGGCGAAAGTAAAATCAGCGCTATAGAAGCAATAAAAATATCAACTAGTCTTTTCATTTAGATCTTTTAAACCCATGATCTCTATAAGTTTGGAATTCACTTTTTCAGCATCAAATTTTTCTTGAGCTATTTTATAACTCTCTAACCCCATAATATTTACTTGCTCAGGGTTTTCAATAAAATAACACATTTTATCTGCTAAAGCTTCTGGATTCCACTTTGGAACAAGAAATCCATTTACACCATCAACCACCGTTTCACGACAACCAGGAACATCTGTTGTAATCACTGGACGACCTATTGCCATTGCCTCTTGCGTACTACGTGGTACACCTTCACGATAATAAGATGGTAAAACAAAAACTGCATTATCTTGTATACGCTTTGCAACATCGGTTACAAAACCAGGATAATCAATCAATCCTGAAGCAATTAGTTCATCTAATTGGGTTCTGGACAAACCAAATGGATTTTCAGTATCTAAGCCACCAATAATTGTAAATTTAATATTTTCATATTTTTTTCTAACTATTTTTGCCGCCTCAACAAAATCAAAAATTCCTTTTTCAGCTATTAATCGAGCTATAAAAATAAATGAAATATTTGAAGATTCATCCCACCTTTTGTACTTATAATCATTTAAATTAAGACCAATCGGCCCTAGTACATTAATTGAATTACTTTTATGTCTAATTTTATTTGTATATATCAAATCACGAGGGTCATCATTATTTAAGAAAATAATTTTATCAATAAATGGAAAAACCATACGATAAAGAGTGATTTGAAAAAATTTAATCAATTTAACTTTTAGTGACTGGCCATTTTGATGTTCAGTAAATGGGGTACCTAAACCTTCTATCATACCGATTATTTTTGGTGTCTTACATAATTTTGATGCTAAAGAACCATAAACGACTGGTTTAGTAAAGTATGAGAGTACTAAGTCTGGATTAATTTTGTCAATTTCTGATTTTAAATTAAGTAATGACTGTATATCAGAGAATGGATTCAGTCCGCCTCGACTCATCTTATAAGTTATGGGCTTTGCACCTAATATAGAAATTTCATTTAATTGAATATCATTATACTCACAGGTAAAAGCAAAAACCTCATATCCATAAAACACCAATTGTTTTATTAAGTCAGATCTAAAACCTGTGATACTATCAGCGGTGGTACCAATTAAGACTATCTTGTTCAAAAGAACCTCAACTATCAAAAAACATTTGACAAATAATTAACAATATAATTTTGATACGGTATCCATCCATAATCTGCCCATTCTCCAAACTCAAACCAAATATAAAAAGTAATAGAAAAGAATGAAAACAAATAGAAAAACAATATATTTCTACCAAATAAAGATAATTTTTCACACAATTTAGTATATACTATAATATCAAAAAACATTAGATAAAGATTAAAACGATCAGATAATGTAGAAAAAACAAACGACAAAGCAATACAATACAATACCAACAACATCATATAATCCAATATTAACAATGATTTATGATACTCGTTTTTAAAAAAATCTCTAAAGTATAAGTATAAAAAAACCGGAAAAACATGAAACATAGATCTAAATATTGCACCGCTTGACGAAATTTCACCTTGTGAAACATATATATTAGCTTCAGAAGCTGAAGCTATATACAATATTGAAGTAATAAATATAAATGACAATAAAACATAAATACCATAATAAACTTTAGGAAATCCAAACTTACCAAAATAGTAAAGGGGATAAAAAACAATAAAAACAATAGCTGTTTTATGAAATAAAGCAGCTAAAATTAAACATAAAATAAATTTAATATTATTATTATTAATTAAGAAAAGTATTCCCATCATTACTAATGAAATACTTACAGATTGCCGAGTATAATTCATTGATACAACTACAATAAAGTAAGTATAACCTACTAGCAAAGGCACAACGAAGTACTTAAACCTAATCGAAAGCTTATAAAAACTAAAAAAAACAATTGAAGCACAAATAACATTTACAAATATTAAATCTTTAAAATTCAGTTTTTGACTTATATAATTTAACAAACCATAACCTAAGTCTGTATACGTTAGAGACTCTTTAAATGACAAACCACCTATATATTGATATAATTTAAGATAATCATCTCTATCCACTCCCACTTCAAACCGAAATCCAACAAATAAAAATAGAATAAAAAATAGAATAAAAAATAAAATCCTTGATATATTTTTATTATCAGTTAAAAAAGTGAATAAACTTATATAAAACCAAAAAAACCAATATACAAGCATGAATATATCCTATTTATTATTTAATACATCTACAAGAAATTCATTAAAATTGCATTCACTTAATATATTATCCCATTTATACTTTTCCATATCTGGTATAGAGTTATTACTAAAACATAAACTACTATCTTCTAATAAGTCATTTAACCAAATTGGTTTGTAACCTATTTCATTTGTAAAAGATTCTATCCAATAATATTTGTTGCTTATAACCCCTAGACCTGAAGCTAAATATTCTAAAGTTTTAGTACTAGTTTGATAGTTAAATGGAAAAATGTTAGGCGTGTAATTTAAACCATAGCGAGCAGATGCATATAAACTAGGTAAAGCTTGTCGATCAACTTTTCCAGCCATAGAAATTCTATTTTTATTAAAAATCAACTTTAATTCTTCCTCCACCTCACCAATAACTAATATTTTATATTTAGCAGAAAGTTTTATCAAAGTTTCCACCAAACCAACTCGGCCTTTAATCGAACCAGAATAAACTATATCAAAAATCGGATTTTCATTTGGTTTCTGAAATAAGCCAATATCAACACCCATATCTCTGCAAATATAAGGTATTTTATCTCTAAAATTCATTTGATCAAAAACAAATGAATTCAGAAATATTCTTCCATCAGGTTTTTTATTAATAATTCTTTTCAATGAATCTTTAATATTTGAAAAAGGTGGAATAGATAAACTTTGATATTCATGAATTTCCACTGCTCTACCAGCCCCCCCCCTCCTAACACCCATAAAAAATATGTTTATATCATTATTGCAATCTAATTCGCTAGCAAAATTTAAATCAATTTTATGACCAAAACTCTCTAGATATTTTTTATAAGCATAAGCTTCAGGAGTGTATGCATGTGGTTTTAATGTAATACCAATATTCATTTTAAGATTTCACTATAAAGTATGAAATAATCTTTTTTAAAGCAATGTAGCTAAACATTACTTTAAAATCTAAATAGATTTTTAAAACATTATAAAAATCTTTCCTTTCGAAAGAGTTAATAATATCAACCATCTTAAAAGCTTGAAAGTAAAGCTCATTATCTCTAAATTCATTTATTACATCAAAACGACCTTTCTGCATTAAGTTTATATTCTTTGAAATATTAGTATCATGATATCTATAGTCTACAACAATTTCTTGTACATTGACTATAGGACCTATCTGAGAAAGCTTTAGCCACATATACCAATCTTCAATTTTTAAATATTTTGGATATGGATTTTCACCTAATAATTTTAATGAAGACATTCGTATTAATTGTGTTGGAGCAAGAATTGTATAATTCGATAAAAAAATATTTTTAAAAGATAAATTTCTTAAAGATGGTACAATTTCTTTTATTTTATTCGATTCTTCATCGATTAGATTAACTCCACCAAATAAAGCAACATATTTAATATTTTCCTCCAAAAAACAAACTTGATTAAAAATTTTATTTGGTAATAATTTATCATCCGATGCTATTGTTGAATAATATTCCCCATTGCAATAATGTAGAGCTTCATTTAGTGTTTCACATAACCCTTTATTTGATCTAGACATAAATTCAAACCGAGTAAAACGAGCCTTGCATTTGGCTATCATTTCTTGAATTTTAATAACAGAACTGTCTTTTGAACCATCATCAATAATAATAAGCTCAATATTCTCATAGGTCTGATCTATTACACTTTGGATACAATCTTGTACAAATCTTTCATGATTATAACAAGGTATAACAACAGAAACTAATGGACCATATCCTTCACTCATACTACGGGTACCTTATCTTTTAAAACTTTGAATACAAAAAAGCTCATCACAATCCAATACATTCCATAATTAATTAAATGCGCGATTGAAACACCTTCAAATCCAAATAACTGAGTACATATATATGTAAATATAATCGAAGTTATTGCAAAAATAATTTCAGTTGTTATAAATAGCTTTGTCATTGCTTTACTTAACATTAGATATGCAAGTATCCAACTACCAATCTTTAGCGTATCACCAATTACTTGCCAAAAGAATAAATCTCGCATAGGTAAAAAAGATTTTGTAAATAATATAGCAATAACCCAATCTCTTAATAAATAAACTATAATTGCACCAGCCACTGCTAATGGAAATATAAACTTATAACCGAGATAAACTTCTAATTTAATTTCCGAAACTTTTGAGAGTTCTGAAAGTCTAGGCAGATAATAGACCCCTAAAGTAGTAGTAACAAGCATTAGATAAGCTGCACTCAGCCGAATCATTGCCTCCCAATAACCAGCATATGCTAAACCAAATTCATAAGTTAAATAACTTCGAATAACTATTTGTGAAAGAGGAACACAAATGGCGCTCACTAAAGCCATTAATGCAAAAGCCGCAAATTTCTTTGCCACACTTTTATCTACTTTACCTATCAAATAACTCAGTTTAAACCATTCAGCTTTATAGCATATAAATAAAGTCACAAAAAAAGATAAAGATTGATAAATCGAAAGTGCAACCAATGCACCATATAAATGATATTTCACTGCTAAAATAGAAGTCACAACTAAAGAAAAGATACTTCCAAGTATATTTGCTATAACCAGTCTTAAAACTTCTTTCTTCCCATTGAGAATAGCTAGAAATAATGCATTAAAAGTAAAAAAGACTAGGAATAAAGCAAACCAAACAAAAATAGATTGAAATTCTTCAGAGTGAAAAATATAAATAGAAATTTGCTTCTGAAAAACCAATAAGACTAATGAAAAAAATAAGCTAAATATTAAAACAATACTTCCCGCAGTTCTCCAAATGGATTGTTGCTTATGCTCATCCTCATAATATTCCGCTGTGTACTTAATCACTGCTGTATTTATTGCATTTCCAGCAAATGTTGTTACCATTTGTATAAAATTTTGAAACTGCCCAATAGTGGCATAACCTGCTGGACCAACATAAACAGCCAGAATTTTATTCAATATAAACATTGTAGCTGTCTTTATTAAAACAGCCACGCCATTTAGGACACTGGTTTTAAGTAAATTCATTTATATTGTGAAAGTATTACAAAGTTTAACAACTTTTTTAGCATCATCTAAGCTCAAAGTAGGCCCAATAGGTAAGCTTAGTACTTCTCCATGAATCTGTTCAGATATTGGGTAACTTAAATGATTCCATTCTTTATAAGCCTGTTGCTTATGTGGTGGAATCGGATAATGAATTAAAGTTTGCACACCATCATCAGCAAGATATTTCTGTAAAGCTTCACGATGTTCAGTTCGAATCACAAATAAATGCCAAACATGCTGTTGAAACTCTTCAGCATTGATATCATTTAATGGCAGTTTTATTAAAGGATTTCTGAGTTCTGTTAAGTACAAGTTTGCTATTTTACGTCTATGTTGAGTTTCTCTATCTAAAAATTTCAATTTTACATCAAGCATAGCAGCTTGAATTTCATCAAGACGACTATTTACACCAGGTACTAAATTTTTATATTTTTCATGTGAACCATAATTACGCAATGCTCGTAACATTTGAGCAAGCTTTTCATCATTCGTTGTTATGACACCTGCATCACCAAGCGCACCTAGATTCTTACCAGGATAAAAACTAAAACCTGAGGCATCCCCCCAATTACCAGCTCTTTTCCCATCTATTTCAGCCCCATGTGATTGAGCTGAATCCTCTAAAACAAGCAAATTATGTTCTTTTGCTATTTCCATAATTTGTGGCATAGCAGCCAATTGACCATATAAGTGCACGGGTAAAATGACTTTTGTTCGAGAAGTAATTGCCTCTTTAATTTTTTCAGGATCAATATTATAAGTCGTAATATCAGGCTCAACTAAAACAGCGGTCAAATTATTTGCTGTGATTGCTAAAATACTTGCGATATAAGTATTTGATGGAACGATAACCTCATCACCATCATTTAACTTACCAAGTTCTTTCCAAGCACGAAGTGTTAAAATTAATGCATCTAAACCATTTGCAACACCAATTGCAAATTTTGTTCCACTATAATCTGAAAAATTCTTTTCAAATTGTTCTAACTCTTTTCCGCCAATATACCAACCAGAGTCAATTACTCGGATACAAGCTTCAATAAGTTCTGCTCTATACTGATTGTTAATATTTTTCAAATCTAAAAAAGGTATCACAATAAATACTCCTTGACCTTTTTATTGAGAGGTTTCTCAATAAACTTATAGGCTATGGCACTTGCTATAAGTGTAAAAATAAAAATCGAAAATAATAATAAGTCAATACTAAGAGACAATTTTACTCGTATATAATTCATGACTTGTATAACAAGCAAATGTATTAAATAAAAACAAAAACTAATTTCACCAAGCCAAACTAAATACTTATTAGAAAGAATATTACTAACAGAGTTTTGGCTATATAAAACCTTGGAAAGAGAAAAGATCAATATAATTAATGACATTGGAATCCAGTAGTATACTGAATACCTATATCCCAAATCAATTTTGTCATGGAATATAAAGAAAACTATAAATAGAAAGATAGCAAATAGTTCAAAAATCAAAGGAGATTCTTTTTTCGCATATATTTTCTTCACCCTTTCAAATATATCAAACAAAAGAATACCTAATAAAAAATCTGAAAATCTTATTATTGGAGAAATGTATAACCAATAATGTTTCAAATTATCACTTAACTTATAATTCAATATGAATATCAAAAATATAAAAAAAATGAATAATAGGATCTTATAACTTTTATTTAGAAATATTACAAATGGAAAAAGAAGATAAAAGAACATTTCATCAGAAATGCTCCACGACGGGGAATTTAATGAAAAATATATATCTTGATCTGAGAAAAAGCTTTGTATTAAAAAAATATGCTCTAATATATATTTCACATTATCTGATGATGAAATCAATCCTAAAATCAATGCAACAAGCATTGTAAAAAAATGTATAGGATAGATTCTCGCTAATCTTGATACATAAAAAGTCTTTTTTGAAATTTTTCCTAACAAAAATTTTTCTTTGTAATTATAAGCTAGAATAAATCCACTTAAAATAAAGAAAAAACTAACCCCTAAAAATCCCTCATTAAATATAGAATAAAATAATTTTGCATATTGTTCGTCATTTTTTAAAAATGATAAGTGACTAAGAAACACAAATAATGCAAAAAAAATACGCAATGATGTCAATGGGTTAATCATTCGAAATAAACTCTTTTATATTCGCAGGATTTCCAATAACAATTGCATTTGCTGGAACATCTTTGGTTACTACTGCACCTGCTCCAACAATTGCATTTTCACCTATTCTGATACCTGGTAATATTGTTGCATTTGCACCAATACTGGCACCTTTTTCTATAATTGTTTTGGGAAACTTATCTGGATATTGTTTTGATCGCGGTTTTTTGTCATTGGTAAAGACAACACATGGTCCAATAAACACATTATCTTCTAATACTATTCCATCCCAAATATAAACACCTGATTTAATAGTAACATTATTGCCAATCTGCACATCATTTTCAATCAAAGTATGGGCACAGATATTACAATTTTCACCAATGACAGCATTTTGAAAAATTACACTAAATTGCCATATTTTTGTTTTTTGACCAATTTTTTTAGATTTCACATCCGATAAAGGATGAATAAATGGACGATTTATAAATTCAGTAAATTCGTCATATTTCCGAATATAATCACTTTCATCATAATAATCGCTTGCAAGTACCAACATGATACAATCATCTGAAAAATCGTGCATTTCATGCCAAATTAAAGGAGGAATTAACAATCCCTTATTAGATTGCTCAATCCATACTTCCTGTTTTTCCACACCATTATCCATCAACATTTTACATTTCCCCTTTATGCAAAATGCGATTTGATTTAATTCTCTATGTGCATGGAACCCACGAGGTACTTCAGGTTTAGCATCCAAAATATAATAAAGTCGCTTTATATCAAAAGGAATATTTTTATTTGACTCAAAAACAACCAATGATCCTCTATGATCACCCAAATTCGGTATTTCAATCCATTCAATAAAGTTCATTCTCAATCACTCACCAAAGAAATCAAATATTGACCATAGTCATTTTTACTCATACTTTGGCCAATTTCCAAAACTTGTGCTTTAGTGAGCCAACCATTATTTAAAGCGATTTCCTCTAAACAAGCAACTTTGTAGCCTTGGCGCTTTTCAATGGTTTCTACGAACTGAGCCGCTTCGAGTAAACTCTCATGCGTTCCAGTATCCAACCAAGCAAAACCTCGACCTAACAATTCAACGTTTAAGTCGCCTCGCTCTAGATATATTTGGTTAACAGTGGTAATTTCCAACTCACCACGATCTGAAGGCTTCACTTTTTTAGCAATTTGAATAACATCATTGTCGTAAAAGTACAAACCAGTGACTGCAAAATTTGATTTAGGATGTTTTGGTTTTTCTTCTAAAGAAACAGCGCGTTTTTGATCATCAAACTCAACCACACCAAAACGCTCGGGATCTTTAACCTGATAACCAAAAACCGTTGCACCTTTTTGGCGTGCCACTGCTTGACGTAGCATTGGTGTAAAACCTTGACCATAAAAAATATTATCGCCAAGCACCAAACAAACATTACTGTCACCGATAAAATCTTCACCAATAATAAAAGCTTGTGCTAGACCATCTGGACTTGGTTGTATAGCATAACTCAGTTCCACACCAAACTGTGAACCATCACCTAACAACCGTTTAAAACCATCAATATCATCAGGTGTACTGATGATCAATACTTCTCGAATACCTGCAAGCATGAGTACAGATAAAGGATAATAAACCATAGGCTTATCGTAAATGGGTAATAGTTGCTTAGATACACCCTTAGTAATGGGATATAAACGAGTTCCAGATCCACCCGCTAAAATAATACCTTTTGTTGTCATTATGCGCTTACACCTAATCGTTCACGTTGATAGCTACCATCTTGTACTCGACGGCACCATTCTAAATTATTCAAATACCATTCAACTGTTTTATGAATGCCTGTTTCAAAACTTTCCTCAGGAATCCAACCCAAATCTTGCTTAATCTTGCTTGCATCAATTGCATAACGTAAGTCGTGCCCAGGACGATCTTTCACAAAAGTAATTAATGTTTCGTATGGTTGATGATTGGTCCGCGGTTGTAACTCATCCAAAATTTTACAAATGGTTTTTACTACTTCAATATTTTGCTTTTCATTGTGTCCACCAATATTATAGGTCTCACCCACTGTACCTTCTGTCACAACTTTATAGAGTGCGCGTGCATGATCTTCAACAAATAACCAATCACGAATTTGATCACCCTTGCCATAAATCGGTAGAGGCTTACCGTCTAAAGCATTTAAAATCACTAAAGGAATTAATTTTTCAGGAAAATGAAAAGGACCATAATTATTTGAGCAATTGGTGACAATCGTAGGTAAGCCATAAGTTCTTTGCCATGCTCGGACTAAATGATCCGAACTGGCTTTACTTGCAGAATATGGAGAACTTGGTGCATATGGTGTGGTTTCAAGAAATAGGTCCTCAGTACCTTCTAAATCACCATACACTTCATCCGTAGAAATATGATGAAAGCGAAAGTTCTGCTTTTGTTCTTCAGACAACGTTAACCAATATTTACGAGCTACCTCTAAAATTGTATAGGTTCCTACGATATTCGTACTAATAAACTCAGCAGGCCCATCGATTGAGCGATCAACATGGGATTCGGCTGCTAAATGCATGACCACATCTGGCTTAAACTCATCAAAAGCTTGAGTTAATTTCTCTATATCACAAATATCAATTTGTTGAAACTGATAACGACGATCTGACTCTATTTCTTTTAATGATTCCAAATTACCTGCGTAGGTTAATTTATCAATATTGAGCACTTCACTTTGGGTATTTTTTATAATATATCGCACCACTGCTGATCCAATAAAACCCGCACCACCAGTCACCAAAACCTTCATACTTCACCCTGCAAATCATTTTAATAAATATATCGTTAAAATATTTCAATACCGTTGATTAAAACATGTCTATTATCGTTACAAAGCATGCTTTCACTCACATTTTCATCACAAAGATTATATCGAAGCTTGCTAGAAAATCATATATGAAAAGCTTCTAACCAATGCAATGTTGTCAATATTTCCAACACCATTTATTAGTTCGGCACACTTTATTCCTTAAATACTCAAAAATCATTGTATAGATACAACTCAACACAGTTCTTTTTCGGTTTTAATACAATTACAGCGATATAAGAAGATACCCAACCTGTGTTTTTTAGCTTACAATCCATCTTCAAGATTAAATTCTAAAGTAACAACGCAGTATAAAATAAGGGTTTGAATGTGAAGTCTCCGTACACATCACTGTTAACAATATTAGCTATTTCAATTTCATTTTCTGGTTGTGCGATCACTTCAGGACTTCAAACCTACGATTTACCAGAGCAAGGTACTTTTAAAACTGATCAAGGTGCTGAAATTGCAGTTATACAGCTCAACCAGAATAACATTCCTAACACTAATTCTACTGATCAATTTAACTCTAATAATCTTGTATCGCTATTCAACAATCAGCAAAATATTTACCGTTTAAGCCCTGGTGACGTACTCTCCTTACAACTGTGGGCATATCCTGAGCTAACAACATCAAATGGTGATAGCAATAATATTAAAAGTAGTGGTTATCCCATTGATCAAATGGGGAATGTTCAGCTACCACTGGTTGGTTCAGCACCTATCGCAGGTAAAACCCTAGCTGAAGCCAATCGCTTTTTGCACAATCAATTCGCAAAGTATTTAAAACATCCAGATGTTGTTGTACGAGTATTGTCTTATGAAGGACGTCGCTATTTCGTCAATGGGCAGGTGATGAAAAGTGGCCAATATACTTTAAATGACCAACCGATTAGTCTTTATACAGCATTAAGTCAAGCTGGTGGTATCAACACTCAAACTGGCGATACTTCAAATATACAACTTATTCGCCATGGTCAAACGTATAAGCTAAATACCATTCAGTTAGAGAAACAGGGGTTATCTTTACATCAGTTGTTAATTCAACCGAATGACACTATTTTTGTGAATACTAAACAAGAGCAAAAACTCTATGTGATGGGTGAATCAAATAAGAGTCAGGCTCTTGTATTACGTGATCAAGGCATGACTTTAAGCGATGTACTTGGTGATAGTGAAGGGATTAATCCATATTCAGCAAGTGCCGCACGAATTTATGTCATGCGTACCGACTTAAATACCAAGCAATCAACTATTTATCAATTAAACTTAAATAGCATTGGAAACTTTGCTTTAGCCAATCAATTTGCCATGCAAAAAAATGATATCGTCTATATTGATGCAACAGGTTTAACTCGCTGGCAGCGTGTTATTGGACAAATTGTACCTTTTGCCAGCGCTATTTACTCTTTCCAATTATTAGGAAACAACTAATATTATGGATATTAATAATATTCTTGTAGTTTGCGTGGGGAATATTTGCCGTAGTCCTATGGCAGAATTTTTTTTAAAGCAAGGTCATCCCAATTTAAACATTGAATCAGCAGGCCTTTCCGCAATGGTCGGTCATGGTGCAGATGATAAAGCCATTGCTTGTATGGATGCTTTAAGTATTGATATGCGTTCACATATTGCACGACAAATTAGTGCTGATTTAATTAAAAAAGCAGATCTTATTCTAGTAATGAGTAAAAATCAGTCTCAACATATTGAACAGAAATGGCCTTTTGCCAAAGGTAAAGTGTTTCGTCTAGGACATTGGCAAGGTCAAAATGTGCCTGATCCTTACCAACATAATCAAGCTTTTTTTGATGAAACATGTAAAAATATCCAAGCTTATGCCAAAGACTGGCAATCACATCTATAAATTTTAATTAGTTGTTTACTTATGAACCAAAATTCAAAAACTAATGATGATACGATTGATTTAAAAGAGTTGTTTTTCTCTTTAATCGCCCAATGGAAAGTGATTGTACTTTGCGTCATTTTAAGTTTGATCTGTGCCCTACTGTATTTACGTGTTACCTCGCCTGTCTACTCAACTGATGCTATGGTTCAAGTTGAAGATGGTAAAAGCGCCGCCTCAGCTGCCTTATTGGGTGAACTTAAAGATGTAGCAGGTGGTTTAGGTCAGAAATCTCCAGCTGATGCAGAAATCGAAATCTTAAATTCTCGACTTGTGCTCGGAAAAGTCATTCATGATCTGAATTTAAATATCCAAATTCAAGATAGTGAAAATACTTTCTTACATAGATTAATCTCTAAAGATACTACTCAACTTAGTTATAGTGCTAAAGCTATTGATTTTCAAAAAAATCAATCTCGCTTTTCTATTTTAAAATTTGATATCCCTGAATATTATTATGATAAAAAGCTGACCTTACATTTTCTAAATAAGAAGCAGTTTAGTTTAAATTATCAAGACCAAATTGTATTTAAAGGTGTACTTAACCAATTTAATCAAGCTCAAGACGGTAAGGGTTTGTGGTCAGTTCAAATCAATAGCTCCACTCCGTTTCAACAAGACTTTACAATCACTAAACTTGCACTTCCCACTGCAGTAAAATTCTTGCAAGAAAACTATTCTGTTGCCGAGAAAGGTAAAATGACGGGAGTGATTGGACTTAATTATAATGGAACTGATCAGCAACATATTACTCAAGTGTTGAATCATATTTTAGAGGTTTACCATCAACAAAATATTGAACGTAAAACCTTAGAATCTAAACAGACCTTAAGTTTTCTGGATCAACAGTTGCCCGAGCTTAAACAACAACTTGAAGCATCTGAGATTAAATTTAATAGATTTCGTGAACAATACAATACTGTGGATGTCACTCAAGAATCAGAGTTGATGTTAAAACAAAATGTTGAATTGGAAAAAATGCGGATTGAGTTAAAGCAAAAACAGGCGGAATACTCTGCCAAATACACCCCTGATCATCCACTGATGACCGAGATCAATGCGCAACTTGCTGCAATTCAGAAAAAAATAACTGAACTTAATCAAGCAATTAAACGTTTACCTGAAACGCAACGTTTATATTTACAACTGTATCGTGATGTTAAAGTCAATACCGAGCTTTACACTTCATTATTAAACAGTTACCAACAATTAAAAATTGTAAAAGCTGGTGAAATTGGTAATGTTCGTATTATTGATACTGCTGTTGAACCTGTAAAACCAATTAAGCCTCAAAAATTGATTGTATTGTTTCTTTCAATTTTTGTGGGTGGATTTATTGGGGTTTTAATTGCATTAATACGTAATGTGTTCTCATCTGGTATTAAAGATGCAAGCCGTATTGAAAATGAGCTCGACTTGCCTGTCTATGCAACTGTTCCTCGTTCTCCAATTCAAGAAAGCCGAGTACAATTGCTGAAAAAGAAAAAATCGATTCCTATCCTTGCAGTTAAAAATGGCGAAGACATTGCAATTGAAAGTTTACGCAGTATTCGTACAACCATCCATTTTGCATTGAACAATGCCAAAAATAATATTATTGCGATTTCGGGACCTGCACCAGAAATTGGTAAATCCTTTATTTCAACCAACCTCGCCGCAATTTTTGCGCAGGGTAATAAAAAAGTCCTTTTGATTGATGCCGATATTCGTCGTGGTTATTTACATAAATACTTTGACCATGATACAGCGCCAGGTTTAACTGAATATTTAACCAATCAAAGTTCGTTAGAACAATGTATTGTGCATTCAAATAGTGTAAGTCATTTAGATTTCCTGCCTCGTGGTAAAAATCAAGGCAATGCCGCTGAAATGCTGAGTTCTCCACGTTTTAGTGAACTGCTCGCTCAACTGTCTCAGCAATATGATCATATTATTATTGATACACCACCAATCTTGGCGGTGACAGACGGCATCATCATTTCACAATTCGCAGGTGTTAACTTGGTGGTTGCGCGCTATGCCAAAACTCAGATGAAAGAGTTAGAGCTGACTGTGAATCGCTTTGAACAGGCTGGAAGTAAAGTGAACGGGATTATTCTCAACGATGTTCAAGCCACAGCTGGCGGTAATTATGGCTATAATTACGCTTATGCTTATACATCGACTAAAGATGATTAATTTTAAATAAGACAAAAATGCCAGATTCATTCTGGCTTTTTTGTCTTGGGTCAATGGACAATATAACTGTATATTTTTAGTTGTTCAGCTCAGATAACTATATCGTTTAGACTAAAGAAGTTATATGCTTGAGCAGTTTCTGTTCATCCGCAAATGAACTTGTTAAAAGATTAAAATTTGGAAATTTTTATGAGTAAAGCCTTACCCATCGCAATCGCTGTAATCTTAGGTGGTGCTGCACTTGTTCCTGTTTATTATGCATCTCAACACCCTGCTGATGTAAACAGTAGTCATTCAATGTCAAAAGACGCAAAACCTGTAGAAAAAATCAGTTATGCGCTTGGTTATGAAGTTGCCAGCCAAACTCCTCCAGAAGTTGATGTCAATACATTTATTAACGGTATTCGTGATGGTCATGCGAAAAAGCAACGTGCCTATACCGATGAAGAACTACAAAAGGCTTATGTTGAGTTCCAAAAAGAAATGCAACAAAAGCAATTGCAACAAACAAAACAGTCTAATGCTTCCAGTGATGCTTTCTTAGCAGAAAATGCAAAGAAAGATGGTGTTAAAACAACTGCTTCAGGATTGCAATATAAAATCACCAAAGAAGGCACAGGCAAACAGCCGTCTGCGACTTCACAAGTGACCGTACATTACAAAGGTCAACTTTTAGACGGTAAAGTGTTTGATAGCTCTTATGACCGTGGTCAACCCGTTGAGTTTCCTTTAAACCAAGTGATTCCAGGGTGGACTGAAGGTTTACAACTAATGAAAGAAGGTGGTAAAGCCACCTTGTATATTCCTGCAAAATTGGCATATGGTGAGCAAGGTGTGCCTGGAACGATTCCTCCAAACAGTACACTCATTTTTGATGTTGAACTGATTCAAGTGAAATAACGTTTAAAAAAAGGAGAGGTTTACTCTCCTTTTTTGGATTTTTAATTATGAAAAAGACACTGATTGCACTCAGTATGGGTTTACTAAGTAGCGTTGCTTTTGCTGCACCCATTAACAATAAAAGCGCTCAGCAAGATCAACTTGGCTACAGCTATGGTTATGTCATGGGGCGTAGCAATGCTGATACACTTAAACAGATCAATTTAGATGCCTTTATTCAAGGGATTAAAGAAGGATCTACAGGTCAAAAAGCTGCATTGACCGATGAAGAAATGGCCAAAGCATTGGCGCAATATAAGCAACAGACTGAAGCTAAACAGTTGCTAGAATTTAAAAAAGCGGCTGATGAAAATGCACAACTCGGTGAAAAATTTCTTGCTGAAAATGCAAAAAAAGCAGGTGTGATTACACGCCCAAGTGGTTTACAGTACAGTATCTTGCAACAAGGAACTGGAAAATCACCTTCAGCAAAGTCTAAAGTATCTGTCAATTATGAAGGTCGCTTACTAGATGGCACTGTATTTGATAGTTCGTTTGCACGCAATGAAGCTGTTGAATTCCAAGTCAGCCAAGTCATTCAAGGCTGGACTGAGGGGTTACAATTGATGAAAGAAGGTGCTAAATATCGCTTCTTTATTCCAGCAAAACTAGCCTATGGAGACATGGGTGCAGGTGATGCGATTGGACCAGACAGTACCTTAATCTTTGATGTAGAATTGTTGAAAGTGTTACCTTAGTTTCAGCATAAATATTAAAAAAACATCGCTTAATCTGCGATGTTTTTTTATTTCTAATAAGCATCAATCTTATGTTAATGCTTTAAATGTCTTGGTCTAAATCCCGATGCAAGTAAAGCAACAGCATAAGCAATCACACCGACTAGACATAAGCCGACTACCTCAAGAATCCGAATCCATTGAGAAACGCTACCATCATACCAAGTTAAAGCACACCATAACGCTGCGATCATGGCGATATTGGCAATCGCAAACTGAATGAAAAGTTTTTTCCAATGTGCACCAAAACGGAAAATGTCTTTTTTATGCAAATAAAAATACAACATCCCGGCATTCACCAAAGCTGAACCAGATGATGCAATCGCTAAAGCCATATGCTCTGCTTGCCAATTAATTAATTTAAAAATACCAATAAAGATAATATTTAAAATAGCGTTAGCAGCAACAGCCATTAATCCAACACGTACAGGGGTTTTGGTATCCTGAATCGCATAGAAACCTGGTGCAAAGACTTTAATCAGCATAAATGCCAGTACACCACCACTCATACATTGCAAAGCCAATGCGGTCATTTGTGTATCTCGTGCATCAAAAGCACCATGCTGGAAAAGCGCTTGAATAATTGGGGTAGACAACATGAATAATGCAATACTGGCAGGAACACCAACCAAAACAATTATACGCGCAGCCCAATCTAACATTCTACGGAACTTGGCTTGATCTTGTTCAGCTTTACTCACCGAAAGCGAAGGAAGAATCACTGTACCAATCGCCACACCGATCAGCCCTAGAGGCAATTCAGTCATACGCTCTGCACTATATAACCAAGATACAGAACCATCTTGCATAAACGATGCCCAGATTGTATTCAGTAACAAGTTAATCTGCGTCACCGACACCCCAAATAAAGCAGGTAACATCAGCTTTAAGATTCGGTCCACACCCTCATGTTTAAAATCAACTTTAGGTGGAATCAGTAATTTTTTCTTCCAAAGTTCAGGAATTTGTATCGCAAGTTGTAAAACCCCTGCTGCAACCACAGCCCAACCTAAGGCCATAATCGGCTCTGCCATATAAGGGGTTAACCACCAAGCCCCTGCAATCATCGCAACGTTGAGCAATACAGGCGAGAATGCAGGTGAAGCAAAAGAACCGTAACTGTTCAAAATACTGCTGGCAAAAGCGGTCAATGACATAAACATCAGATATGGAATCGTCAAACGAAACATATCGACAGCAAGGTTAAATTTAGCAGGGTCACTGTGGAAGCCAGGCGCATAAACATACAAAATGACAGGTGCAATAATCATGCTGATTAGCGTTAATAATGACATCACCATTAACAAACAACCAAACACCCGACTAATCAAAATTTGCACTTCAGCATGCAGTTTTGTAGTTTTATATTCAGTGAGGACCGGAATAAATGCTTGAGAAAAAGCCCCTTCAGCAAATAATCGCCTGAAAAAATTGGGAATACGAAAGGCAACAACGAATGTGTCAAAATCTTTACCTGCACCAAAGACATTGAGCAGGACCATGTCTCGTACCAAACCCAAGACTCGAGACAGCATGGTCATTGCACTAACAATAAAGGTGGATCGCCACAGCGCCATCGTATTCACCTAGTTAAAATAAAGTCGCTATTGTAATTAAATATTCTCAAAATTGCGTTGTTAAATCATAAACAGAAATCTATTTTAGCCCTATTTTTCAATACTGAATTTTTTCTGTGTCAAATCTTCCCGAAAACGTTGCCATTCAAAGTGTGTTCCTGGATCAGTTTTTCGAACTGGGGCAATATCTGAATGCCCTGCTAAATGATGATCAGTTTTAGGATAAGCTTGTTGCAAAGCAGCAACCACATCAACGAGTTGTTGATATTGCACTTCTTCAAAGTCGAGATCGTCACTGCCTTCCAATTCAATGCCAATGGAATAGTCATTACACTCCACTTTCCCCAAATATGATGAACGTCCTGCATGCCAAGCACGATCATTAAAATTAACAAACTGGATAATCTCGCCTGTTCTTAATATCAATAAGTGGGTAGAAACTTGCATCCCTTGAATGGTTTGAAAATAAGGATGAATTGACCAATCTAATTGATTTTGAAAAAATTGTTCGATATATCCACCACCGAACTGTGATGGCGGCAAACTGATATTATGAATGACAATCAGCTGAATCTCAGTATTTTCGGGACGTTGATTATAATTTGGAGATGGAACTTGTCTTGCGCCAATCAATTGACCATTTACGACCTGAAACCTTGATGCCGATTGCATATCTTATTCCTACAGGGCTTGTTTATTTTCAACAAAGCGAATTTCAATATTTTAGTGTACTCTCATCCATATAAAATAAAAACTTCTTCAAACTTGCAATGACAATGCTAATATATCGCTCAGTTTTTAAGGGCGACAACAATAGGGATATCCATGAGCATACCTGAAGCTTTGCTTGAACAATCGATTCAAATTAATATTCAACAAGCACTCCAAGAAGATATTGGCGATGCGGATATCACCGCCCTACTCACGCCAGAAGATGAGCAAGCAACAGCAACGATTATTTCACGTGAAGACATGGTTCTTGCTGGGCAACCTTGGGTGAATGCCTTGATTAAAGCCTACGATCCAACAGTAAAAATCACTTGGTTGAAAAATGATGGCGATGTCGTCAAAGCCAATGAAACGATCTATCAATTGGCAGGTTCTGCACGTAGTTTACTGACAGTGGAACGCCCAGCATTGAATTTTGTTCAGACTTTATCTGCTGTCGCAACCAAAACTGCAGCATATGTAAAATATCTGGAAGGTACGCCAACCAAACTGTTGGATACACGCAAAACCCTACCCGGTTTACGCATTGCACAAAAATATGCGGTGGGTGTAGGTGGCGGGCAAAATCATCGTTTGGGTTTATTTGATGCATTCTTAATTAAAGAAAATCATATCATGGCAGCAGGTGGAATTGCACAGGCGATCGCCAAAGCACGTCAAATCGCGCCGAACAAGCCCGTTGAAGTAGAAGTTGAAACATGGGATGAACTGAATCAAGCCCTTGAAGCTCAAGCTGACATTGTGATGTTAGATAACTTTAGCCAACAGCAAATGATCGATGCAGTTAAGCATGTTGCGGGACGTTGTAAATTAGAGGCTTCAGGCAATATCACCTTAGAGACTTTAACTGAAGTGGCGCAAACAGGTGTGGATTATATTTCGATGGGTGTCTTAACCAAAGATGTCAAAGCTATTGATTTATCAATGCGTTTTAATGGCTAAACACTTGGAATATCTCTTGATCAAGCAGTATCACGGTACTGCTTTTTTTATTACAAAATATAACGATCAGTGAATAAATAATCAGCTACTTTTATTCTCATAATATTTCAAATAATCATTAATCATCTGTAAAGATAAGAGATAAACAATGAAAAAACATATTCTATCTTCATCACTCCTCGCTTTAGCGATTCCGATTTTTAGCCATGCAGACACCGTCAATGTTCATGTGTTAAGTGCAACCGTCAAAGATCAAAATATTGCCAATGCCGAAGTGATTTTACAAAAGAACGGTGAACACTCTGCCTCGAGCTCTACCAATGCCGATGGACGAAGTACAGTCAATAGCAATGGTGCAGACGGCGCTGATAATTTACTGATTATCAAAAAATCAGGTTATTCAACACTTGTGGCAAAATGCCCATGTGATGGTATGACCTATGCACTCAGCCCTGTGCTTAAAGATTTAAAAAGTATGCGTATTGTCCTGAACTGGGGCAAAAATCCTTTGGATCTTGATTCACATTTAAGTTATAAAAATCAGCATGTTTACTGGGACAGTAAACAAGGCTTATCAGCAAATTTAGATGTTGATGATACCGACTCTTATGGTCCAGAAACCGTCACCATTGATCAACGTCTTGAAGGTCAATATTACGTTTATTCAGTGCATGATTTTTCAGATCGTGAGCAACCCAACACAAACAATTTATCCAATAGCCAAGCCAAAGTCATGGTCTATGCAGGAGAGTCGCTGATTCGTTCCTATTATATCCCGACAGGTCAAACTGGGAATTTATGGACTGTCTTCCGAATTAGCCCAGAAGGTGAAATTCAAGACATCAACCGTATTTCTGGAACCACCGTAAATGCCAGTCAAGTTGGTTCAAGTGTCTCAAATTATCAGAATCAAACTACCCGAGTGAATCTTGTGCCTGTTTCTGCGGATGCACAGAAGCGAGCTAAAACACTCAACCTAAATGCAGATAAAGCCTATAAAAATAATCAGATTGAACAAGCAGCCATGCTCTATCAACAATCAATTGACTATAATCCGAATGTTGGTCAAACCTATAGTAATCTTGCCGTGGCTTATCAAAAACTCAATCGTGCCTCAGAAGCATTATGGGCAAATCAAAAAGCGATTGCTTTGGCGACCAATGACAATACCAAAGCGTATTCTCATTATAATATGGGTAAAATCTATGAAAATAACCAAGATTTTGCCCAAGCCGAACATCATTATCAATTGGCAAATCAATACAAGCCAAGTGAGACTTATAATGAAGCAATACAACGAGTAAGCCGTTAAATCTTAAGCCCAAAAAATGAGTCATTTCTTTGGGCTTTTATCTTGGTTAACTCAGTCAAAATTTTAGTTAAAAAGTTTAATTTGCTTACAAAATAGACAGTTTTTACATAGAATAATTGCCTGAATCAGCCTATAATTTTTGGCTCTCCAAGACTTTGCTAAAATTAGACCGATGAAGACGTTGAAACAACAAGTTTTGTTTTTACTTGTCGCTTTTTTATCAGTATTTGCTTTTTTCTTATACCAAGAAGATATCACGCGTTTCTTTCAATTACGTGACATCTATCTAAAGCCACGCCTGTATAGATATGCTTTTTCTATCTTACTGAATTATGCTTTCATCAGCTTATTCTATTTAATTTTAAGAAAAACCTTTGCAACGATTTTACTGAGCCAATTTATTATTTTTTTACTCAGTTTTATCAATATTAAAAAAGAGCAATATCTTTCAGCCAGCTTAGTGCCTAGTGATTTTTTATTATTTAAAGAAACCTTTATTGCCTCACCCATCTTATTAAAATTTGCTGTTTTTGCTGCTATCGCGGTGTTTATTGCATTGTTTGTATTTTTATACCGCAAAGAAAAGTTAGGTAGTAAACCCTTACTCTTAACCAATAGCATTCTATCTTTTGCGATTCTTGGATTTTTTATTACTGCTAATTTTAAAAATAATTTTAGTGAATCCTGCGCCAATGCTGCAAAAAATTCGATTTGTCAGTATGCACAATACTTACCCAATACACGTGGTGATTGGATTGGTGATCATTTGACTATTCGATATTTGGGATTTCCAACATTCTTCTTTTCTAAGACTGTGGACGGCTTAAACAATAAAATCTTCCAAACTGAAGTGATTCCTGAAGAAAAAGTGGCGACGCTTTATCAACCGATGATAGATGAAAACCAACAAGCGACAACATCGAATCTAGAATCCGAGGATCAGCCAGAACAACAACTGCCCAATATTATTTTTGTCATGAGTGAGTCGCATTGGGATGCCACAAAATTAGACAAGAGCATTCCTCGAAATATCACCCCAACAATCAATAAAAATCAGGTCTCTACTGTACTTTCCCCAAGCTTTGGGGGCGGTACTGCCAATGTTGAATTTGAAGTATTGACCAGTTTAAATACCTATTTGAATCACAATGAATTGGCTTATGTATCAAAACTCAAACGCCCAACCTACTCATTGCCGATGTATTTAAATAGCTTAGGTTATGAAACAACAGCTATGCATAACAATGGTAAATATTTTTATAACCGTAGCGCTGTTTATCAAAATCTAGGTTTCAACCGTTTTACCTCGATTGAAAATATGATCAACATGGCTGACCGTGCCAAATATATCAATGCTGCAGGTTGGGCAACAGATGATTTGATTTATAGCAGTATTGAAAATCAACTGAAGAATACAGATAAACCGCAATTTATCTATGCGATCAGTGTTGAAAACCATCCGATGTATAGTGATGATCGTTTTGGTAAAGACCATTTTAAAATCACCAAAGACGGCATCAGCGATAACAGTAAACGTGCACTGAATACCTATTTAACAGGGATGCAGCGTGCAGATGATAAATTGAAAATGCTGATTGAAAATGTCAAACAACTTGAGCGTCCTACGATTGTCATATTCTTTGGTGATCATTTGCCAAATTTACAAAAAGTATATGATGAATATGGCTTTTTTAAATCTGAACAAGAAAAAGCTGAAAAGAAAGATGTGCGTTTCTTTGAAACACCACTTGCTGTATGGGCAAACTTTCCTATTGACCGAAAGCAATTTAAAGGACCTTTTGTTGCTGCACACTTCCTTGCACCTAAAGTGCTTGAAGCAGCACATGTTCCCCTTTCACCCTATTATCGCTTTGTGAACAATGTCAGCTCTTGTTATCGCACTGTTCATCAAACAGGTATACAGACACAAAAATCTTGTGAATTTAATCAAGCTGAGATTTTACAGCAGTACAAAGACATGAATATGGATGTCTTGAATGGCAAGAACTTTACTTACCAGATTTTAAAATCGAAAGCTGAAAGCTAATGGTTGGTTCAGGAAGATTCTGTTGAATCTTTCTGATCAACTTTTTGTTCAATCTGTTGTTGATCATTGTTTTTGACTTCAAATTCTTTGCTTTCAAAATCCTCCCGGCGAGGATCTCCTGCCATCAACATAAAAGTAATCACTGCAAATAGAAAAATCAGAATTTTCATAAAATGCCCCAACAACTCAATAAAATTTCACCTATTCTAAAAAGACTTGTTTCAAAACCCTTGAAGACTCTGTAGATAAAACATAGGACATTGTGCTGATTTATGTATCTATTGAAGTAAATAGATGATTGGAAGCTTAAACATGTAATTTTACGCAAATGATGCGGTCTTTGATCAACTCAAAAAATAAGGTGCAAAACGCACCTTATTTCAAGCTGAACAATCAAATACTGAAAGATTAAGACTCAATAAATCCCATATATGGATCAGAGAAAGAGTCTTTACCCGTTTCAATACGTCCAGCAAAACGGCGTTTAAAGGAACTGTCGCCCTCGATCGTGACAGTAAAATCATACCAACCACCAAAATCAGACATATTCCAATTCAATTCCTTTTCCGTTGATGCTGTTTCAATATTCCACGTTTTATTCGGCAGATAGGCATTGGCTTTTACCATCAGTTTTGCAGGTTTACTTGCATCATGACGAACTTTTAGATAGATCTTTGGATCACACTCTTCAACACACACCCGCACTTCTGCCAACGACTCAACCTGTGCAGATTTAGTCAAATCTCCAGCAAAACCACGGTGAAAACCGTTAGGTCCCAATACCCACAAATCATATTTTCCAGTGCTGGTGTTCCATACATCATCCAACTGCTTTCCTGCTTCAACCATATAACGGCGAGGGATTGCTTCAAGATTCAACTGATCATAAACATGAAATACTGCTGCGTGTGTTCCCGTATTAGAAAATATTAATTTGACTGTTTTTGCCGCCAAATCGACTTTCGCACTGCTATGTAAAATGTAAGGTAATGCACGGGATAAACGTGTTCCGATCTCTTGAACTGGGTAAACCTGACTCAAAGGGCGTGAAACTTGAGGCAATAAGGCCTGTGCATTGCGAATTGCATCCGCTTCACTTTTGGTTTTCTTACCCATCAATTCTTCAATCGCAAGTGTATTTGGATTCTTAAAATCAAATGCTGTTGTCAAATCTCCACATACTGCCCTGCGATATGGACTAATATTGGGTTCTTCTACCCCAAAACGCTGTTCCAAGAATCGGATCACCGAAGAGTGATCAAAAACCTGTGAATTCACCCATCCTCCTCGGCTCCATGGTGATATGACATACATCGGCACACGAATTCCCGGACCATATACCCCTATACCATTACTGACTTTTGGGTCAGTAAAGTTTGGTTGCCCAGCTGAAGCTTTTGCATGTGTTGCATATTCATAAGAAATTTGTTCATCGGTCAATGTGGTTTTACCTTGCATTTGACCTGAACTGTCCTTAGATGGCGCACTTGGTGAAGGAACATGATCAAAGAAACCATCATTTTCATCAAAATTTACCAATAAAACGGTTTGACTCCAAATTGCAGGATTTTCGGTCAACGCATTCAGCACTTCTTGAATATACCAAGCACCTTGAACAGGGCTTGATGGTCCGGGATGTTCACTGTAGGTTGCAGGAGCGACCATCCAACTCACTTGTGGCAATTGACCTTTGGCAATATCTTCTTTAAAGGAACCCAGAAATCCACCATCAGGCATGGTGTTGGCAATCCCTTTATACAAAGGCTGTGTTGCATCAATTGCAGGATCGTAGGCTGGACAAACGGTACTATTATTGACGGGTTTACCTGACAATTCATTGGCTCGACGATATTGCTTAAATCCAGCCAAAGGATTGTCGGTAAAGTTATCTGGCATATTTTGATAAACTTTCCAAGTTATACCTGCTTGTTGTAAACGCTCAGGATAGGTCGTCCAATCATAGCCCGTGGTTGATGGACCAATACTATCCAAATCATTCACCACACTTGCCACACCCGCAGCTTTAGGACCATTCGAGCCCGTCCATAAGAACATACGGTTAGAGTTCGTACCTGTATGCATGGCGCAATGGTATGCATCACATAAGGTAAAGGCATTGGCAAGTGAAAACTGAAATTCAACTTCTTTCTGTTTGTAATATCCCATTGATTGAGGCTGTTTATATTGCACCCAGTTGCCCATACGCCCATGGTTCCAAGCAAACTGACCATCAGTCCATGAGTGTGGTGTACCACTGACACGTTGTGCATTGCCACGAGTACTGTCTAAATGGTAAGGAAAAATTTTATTTTTATCTTTGTCGTATTGTTCCCACACTTTGCGGTTGTCTGATAGTGGAATCGTAAAACGATCACCAAAGCCTCGAACGCCTTTGAATGTTCCAAAATAATTATCAAATGAGCGGTTTTCTTGAGTCAAAATGATGACATGCTTTACATCTTTAATTGTGCCTGTTTCGACTTTGGCATCAATCGCTAAGGCTTTTTGAATGCTGGCTGGAAAGCTGGCTAAAGCGGCTGTACCAAAGATTGTTTTTGTAGAATTGATTAAAAAATCACGACGTTTCATGTCTATTTCCTTATATTTTTATTATGGTGCGCAATGTACTTTACAAGTGGGTGCTGGCGGATTCGTCGTTGATGTTTCGTTGTTATCATCATTACAAGCACTGAGCAGTACACTCAGACTCGTCACTGCAATCAAGAGGAAATTTCGCATTGTCCTATCCATGAAATAAATGTAGCCATAGTCAATATGATCCCAATGACAATAGGGTGAAGTTTTAATGGCAATTTCATGACGATCAAAATACACCACTATATTTTTCACATAAAAAAACGCATCCGAAGATGCGTTAGATTT
Source organism: Acinetobacter sp. Tol 5 (assembly GCF_019702905.1). Taxonomy (NCBI): domain Bacteria; kingdom Pseudomonadati; phylum Pseudomonadota; class Gammaproteobacteria; order Moraxellales; family Moraxellaceae; genus Acinetobacter; species Acinetobacter sp. Tol 5. The sequence goes on from NZ_AP024708.1 coordinate 4,585,998, forward strand.
ATAGCAATTTAGATGATGAAAAAATTACCAACCCAAGGCTTCTTGCTGTTTTTTGACCAACTCTTGGATTCCTTTTTCAGCCATTTCTAACATTGCATTGGATTGAGCACGGGTAAAAGGTTTATCTTCTGCTGTACCTTGAATTTCAATAAATTCACCCGCTTGAGTCATCACTACATTCAAGTCAGTTTGACAGTTAGAATCTTCTTCATAACAAAGATCAAGTAACACTTCATCTTGATAAATCCCGACTGAAATTGCAGCGACCAAGCCTTTTAGTGGGTCTTGTTTGATTTTTTTCTTTTCTAACAACACATTCATCGCATCAATCAATGCAACCGCAGCACCAGTAATTGAAGCAGTACGTGTCCCACCATCCGCTTGAATCACATCACAGTCAATTGTAATCGTATTCTCACCCAACTTTTTCAAGTCAACCATTGCACGTAAGCTACGACCAATCAAACGTTGAATTTCTTGAGTACGCCCTGATTGCTTTCCACGAGCCGCTTCACGATCACTACGGGTATGGGTAGAACGTGGCAACATGCCATATTCAGCAGTTACCCAACCTTGTCCTTGTCCTTTTAAGAAACGAGGTACTGAATTGTCAATACTTGCAGTACACAGCACTTTTGTATGACCAAATTCAACCAATACAGAACCTTCCGCATAACGTGTGTAGTTACGAGTAATTTTAACTTCACGTAATTGATCTAATGCACGTTGGTCGATACGCATAGTGTGTCCTTAATGGATTCAGAAATAATGCGGCTAAGTATAACAGATACTCTAGTGTTGGTTTTGTTACAAGATGGTGGTTTTTGAAATTGCTGAGTATACGTCGCTGACTGACAGATTGGTCCAAACCACTTGCATGCGACGGAGCATCATCTTAAAAATAATTGGATCAATGTGAAAGTTTTCATACATCACGATGCCGAAATAAATTTATGCATAAAGTCGCCACACTACAAATCAATAATACTGCTGCCAAATTTTGTCCCCAACCTGCCAAAACTAATCCCCCACCTAATAATAAATAATACATCAAGCCCAACAGTGCGCCTGCTGTACCTAAACATTCGGCATAGTGTTTAAGTGCTGTCGCAAGAAGATTAGGGATGGCAAGCCCATATGCGACCATGATCAACAGTACCGGAAAAATAAATAACCAACTCTTGATGGCTAGAGTGATACAGATCAAAACACTCCCCAAAATCGCAATCAATGCCGCAATGGACACCAAAGTATGGGGATTTACGTTTTTATTAAGCAAAGATTTATTCAGTAATGCACCAAAAATGGCGCCTAAGGTCAAACACAGACCGCTCAATCCAAACACCCATGATGAGGCTTCTAATATTTGAAAATAGAAAGGAGACAACTGATAGTAAGCAAAAAGATTGATATTAAAAAGTGCAACCAAAAATGCGGTTTTCCAAATCTCATTATCTTTAAGCATGGTAATAAAAATATGAAGAATAGGAACTTTTTTATTGTTTTTAATAAGCGTCTCAGGGAGCTCAAATACACACCAACACATAAGCAGGATTGAAAATAGCGCTAAACCTAGAAATACACCTTGATATCCCCACCATGTTGTGATGAATGCGCCAAATACCATACCTAGAGCTGGGCTAAGCGCAAGCAGAATACCAATGATGGAAAAAATCTTGACCAGCTCCTTGCCTTTGAAAGTATCTCGAATAATGGTTTGTGTTCCGATGGAACCCACAGCTGCACCAAATGCCGAGAACATTCTGGCGATGATTAAATCATCAAAAGTACGACATAAAATCGCAGCAATCGAGGCAATCGCATAAATCAATAATCCACCCAATATCGATTTTCGTCTTCCTAAAATGTCACACATCTGCCCCCAAAAGACGATACCCAGCGCAAAGGCAATGAAATATAAAGAGATCGTTTGACTCGCCTTTTCAGAACTTATATGGAATCCATGTGCAATATGAGGCAGTGCTGGGCTGTAGATCGTCTCAACAACTTGAGGAAACATCATCAAAACAGCCAGTAAATAAAATATAGATTTCTTTAACATTTTCTTTTGAATACGTTGAATTGAACCATCGAGAAAAATAACAAAATCAAATTTTGAGAGATATAATCATAAAAGACATATTATTTATAAAATCGGACAAACAATGGCATGGTTAGCAGCGGATGCTGATTTTAATCCCGATCAACTCGGATTAAATGTGATCGGTATTGCTTCGGAAATTGCTCGACATGATTCGGGAGAACATGCCCACAAAATGGGACAACTGCTATTTACCAACAGTGGCAGTATTAGAATTACCTTATCTGGTCAGCTATGTATCCTGCCCCCTGCACATATCGCATGGATTCCACCAGACACAACTCATCGTGCTGAAATGAGCCAAGTGACTGGCTATCGCTCGGTATATATTAATACCGTTCAATACCCAGTACTTCCTAAAGAAGTCAAAGTCTTGCAAGTTAGTGCTTTATTAAAAGAAATATTGGAGAGAATCGCTTTCGCTGATTTTGATACGGACTGGAGCAAACGACCTTTTTTGGATTTATTTAATGTTGGATTGAATGAAATTGAAACTGCACCATCAGTATCGGTTATTCTACAATTTCCAACTGATCGTCGATTAAGAAAATTTTTAGGTACTGAGCTATTACCGCATTTAAATGTATTTGCAGATCTGGTTGGACTCAGTGAAAAAACCATTGGCAGAATTTTTTTACGCGAAACAGGTTTGAATTATCAGCAATGGCGACAACAATGGCGTTTTCTGAAAGCGATAGAATTATTATCTAAAAATGAAAAAATATCCGTGATCAGCCATCACTTAGGTTTTTCCTGTGAGAGTGCCTTTATCTCCTTTTTTAAAAGAATGTCGGGGAAATCACCAAGGATGCTGATTAAAAAAGATCAATCATGATTGGACCCAAACCTGAATTTTAAAGTTGAGTTTTTATATTTTAAACAAAAGAACCTTGTCGCTCTCAACAAGGTTCTTTTGGACTTTCGCCACCACAAAAGGGCTTTGTAAAATAAAATCTAAGCAAAAATCCCTTTCACTTTCTGCACTGATTGAGTAATGCTTGTGGTCCAGTGATTAGGTAAAGAACATTTCGCTAAACGTACCCACACACTACCAAACTGTTTAAAGAAATTCGCTTCATTATAATTGATGTCATATTCTGCACATAACGCCTTAATTTTAGGAGCAACTTCCGCATAACGGTTCGCAGGCATATCTGGAAATAGATGATGTTCAATCTGATGACTTAAATTACCACTTAAAATATGCAACCAATCGGTTCCAGTAAAATTGCTCGAACCACGAATCTGGCGTAAATACCATTCTGCACGTGTTTCATTTTCAACATTATCCGCTTCAAAGGTTTCGGCATCCTCAGTGAAATGACCATTGAAGATCACTGCTGAAGACCATAGGCTACGAATCACATTGGCAATCGTATTCCCTGCCAAAACAGGTAAAGCATTTGGTCCTGCGATCAATGGAAAAAACACGTAATCTTTTAAAATCTGACGGCGCGCTTTTTTACGAAATTTTGTAGCATCTGCCCAAACTTGTTTCCACGTTTTGGTTTTGTAAACCAAAGCATCTTCTAAATGCAGATTCTGTACACCGACATACCATTCAAAAAATACCATCAATTGAATCGCCAATGGGATATTGAATAAAAAGCGCGGTTCCCACTTTTGTGACTCACTGACTCGGAGTAACCCATAGCCAACATCATGGTCTTTCCCGACAATATTGGTATAGGTATGATGCACATAATTATGGGTATATTTCCAATCATCACCTGTTGCCATGGTATCCCAGTCATAGTTTGCCCCATTCAAACTTGGATCATTTAACCAGTCGAATTGTCCGTGCATGACATTATGTCCAAGTTCCATGTTTTCAACGATCTTGGAAATACCCAACAACCCTGTGCCAATGACCCAAACTGGTGGAATCCAACCCCCAAACATCAACATTCCACGGGATGCTATTTCACTATAACGCACAAAATTTCGGATTTTATAAATATACTTGGCATCTTGTTCCCCCAAGCTTTCCATCACTTCACGGCGGATTTCATCCACCCGACGACCAAACTCTGCTGTTTGTTCAGGGTTTAAATGTTTCGATTTACTGTTTGGAAAATTGACTGACATATTCATTGTTTTACTCCTCAGCGCTTCATTTTTAGAAGCTTTCGCTGAATTTTGGTTACAACTTCCTACGTCTAGCTTCAACAGAGCAAGAAGTTGCTTAAATTTATTTAAATGATTACTTTAATTTACAGATTAATGACCACAGGACTAACGGCCTGACTGATACACAATTTAATTTGAGTGTTGCTGTCATGGTCAATTTCACCCGTGAGTATATTCTTGGTTGAACCACTCACTTTAGTACATGTACAGGTATTGCAAATCCCCATACGGCAACCATGTGTTGGTTTCAACCCGGCATGTTCAGCACTCTCAAGAAGATTAGAACGCGCTTCAAACTCTTGTTGTGAGCGTAAAAAAACGATTGGTTGTGCTTCTAGGCTTTCGTCTACTGCAATCTGGAAATATTCCTGTTTTAAATGCGCTGTAATGTTCAAATCCTGATAAATTTGATTGATGTTTTGCATCATGGCGTTCGCACCGCAGGCATAAGTTTGACGTTGCTGAAAATCAGTAACTAAACTTTCCAATAGCTTGATGTTTAAATGCTGTTTCTGCTGAACTGTATTGATGTAATGATAATTAAACTGTGGGTGTTGCTGAAAAAGCTGTTCTAGATCTGCATGAAATGCCTCATCACGGCTAAAATAAATCAGATCTACAGGACGATTTGAATCAGTCAATGCTTCAAGCAACAGCGAGTAAATTGCGGTGATTCCACTCCCAGAAGCCACCAATAATAATGGGGTATGATCTTGGTCTAAAACAAAATCACCTTGAGATTGAGACAGTTCAACCACACGTCCAAAAGCCAACTGGCTTAATGCAGTAGAAACCTTACCTTGTTGCTTAACCGCGATAATAATGTCGCCATTATTCAAAAATTTCACGACAGAATAACTGCGTTGTTGGCGTACACCTGCAATTTCTACAGTGACCAAAACACTTTGACCTGCTTTAAATTGCTGATGTTTAAAATTACGATTTGGTCGTAATTGAATTTGATAAAAGTCAGTGCTCAACGCACGTATTTTAACTACTGTGGCTTTAACCTTTTTCCAAGCCCAAATAGGATTGATTTTTTCTGCGATAAAATCGACAAAATCCTCACGAACCCATTCTGGCTGATACTGCATATAGCTACTCATGTGACGTTCCTCTTTGTGCTTGCTATTTATTGAGTGAACAAACGTTCTTTTAGTGAACATATGTACACTATAATCATTTTTTTAATTCAGTCAACACCTGTACACTGACATTCGTCGTTTAATTTGTTTTTATTTTTGATAGACTCATCACAACAAAAATCTTTGGATATCCAAATGTCGATACGCGATGAACGTAAACAACAGAGCCGTCAGGCTTTACTTGATGCTGCTTTAACCTTAAGCACATCGGGTCGTTCATTTTCGAGTATCAGTTTAAGAGAAGTTGCCCGTGAAGTAGGTTTGGTACCAACAGCGTTTTACCGCCATTTTCAAGATATGGATGAGTTAGGTAAAGAGTTGGTCGATCAAGTGTCCTTATACCTTAAAAACGTGTTGCATCAATTGGGCAAAGGACTTGCTCATCCAGAAGCCAAGACCAAAACCAGTATGGAATTATTCTTTGAAGCTGTAGACAGTAGTCCCCAACAGTGGATTTTTATGATTTCGGAACGTTGGGGTGGTTCAGAAATTGTTCGTCGTGCCATTTCACGCGAAATCGATTTTTTGAATGATGATCTCGCCAGTGATTTAAAAAAATTTGAAGTGATTGATAATTTTCGAGATGAGAGTGACTTAAAAGTCATCACCAACATTCTGATTAATCTATCTTTTACTTGGGCAATGTCTTGGATTAGCCTGTCTCGCCAGTATTCAGGTATCGAACTTGAATTACAGAAAATGGTGTTAAAAAAGCAAGCTGTGACTCAAATTCACTTAATTTTCAAAGGAATTGAAAATTGGGAAGTCAAAGCATCTTAAACACCCTCACTTAAATTTCTAGAGAAGGTTGACACTGGCTTAAGTTAGTGCAAAACTTACTGGAACAATCGTTCCAATAAAAACATTCTATGCGTAACAAAGAATTTGAACCAGATGAAATTGCCGATGCTGCCATGCAAGTCTTTTGGCAAAAAGGCTATGCTGCAACTTCTGTACAAGACCTTGTAGATGGTACAGGGCTTTCACGCAGCAGCTTATATAATACTTTTGAAAATAAACACAAGCTCTATCAGGAAGCATTAAAACGTTATCAGGCAATCACTACTGCAAATATTCAAAAACTGACTGGGGATATGTCTGTTCAAGAACGCATACATCAATTATTGCTTTCAATTCTTGAGGATGAATTAAAAGATCCACAACAGAAAGGCTGTTTGGTTGCCAATGCTGCTTTAGAACTTGCTGCACATGACTCAGATGTTGCTCAGCAAGTACAACATAATTTTCAACGTCTTCAGCAAGCTTTAGCACAGATCATTGTTGATGGGCAACATAGCGGTGAGATTTCAATTGATAAAAATCCAGAAGCATTGGCTTATTTTTTGGTCAATACCATTCAGGGAATGCGAATACTGGGTAAAGGTAGTGATTTAGCAGAAAGACAAAAAATTTTACAGCATGTTATCGAAACCACGATGTCATGTCTCTAATACACTAAGCCAAAATTCAAGCAAGGTTTTGGCTTTTTATTTCAACCATTTTGGAACAATCATTCCAATAAGAACACAACAACACAGTGATCTTGCTATAACAAGGATTAAATATGATGAAAATTTTCACACCCAACCATATGAATAAATTTAATTTATCAATATCTATTGATCATGCAAGGGAGATCACAACAAACCCATTACAAGCTCAATGGACTAGACAGGCATGCCACCTTATCACAGCACAGGAAATCCCCCATGTCTGATCATCAAAAATCTCAAAAGCAGCCATCACCCAAAAATACTGTTGAAAAGTTACCTGTATTGCAATTGCTTGCTTTTACCTTAGCAGGCTTTCTCGCCATCATGACAGAAACCTTACCTGCTGGATTACTTCCACAAATCAGTCAGGGGCTAGCAATCACCGAAGCTCAAGCGGGTCAGTTCATTACGCTTTATGCCTTAGGTTCTGTGATTGCCGCAATCCCTGTCATCACCTTGACACGAGACTGGAACAGGCGCCCTTTATTTTTATATGCAATTATCGGCTTACTGATCTTTAACAGTCTCACTGCAATTTCGACACATTATTATTTTATCTTGGTGGCACGCTTTTTTGCAGGTATGTCAGCAGGTGTGATTTGGGGACTACTGGCAGGTTATGCACGGCGCTTAGTTCCTTTTCATCTACAAGGTAAAGCATTGGCGATTGCCAGTGTCGGTCAGCCTTTAGCGCTTTCTCTGGGTGTACCCTTAGCAACATGGTTTGGTCATTTGTTTGGCTGGAATCAGGTCTTTTGGGCAATGTCTGTACTCGCACTGATCCTAATCATTTGGGTACGTGCCATGATTCCAGACTTTCAAAGTCAGCCCCAGAAACACAATAAGTCTATTACACGGGTAGTTTCGAGCGCTGGCATTTTACCGATTCTGGCTGTCTTACTATTTTGGATCTTGGCCCACAATATGCTCTATACCTATATTGCACCTTATTTAACTCATGTTGAATTAGGTCAGCATCTTGATCTTGTGCTGATGTTGTTTGGTTTCTCCTCCATTCTTGGTATTTGGCTTGTGGGTTTGTGGGTAGATCGTTATCTAAGAATACTCACCTTAATCAGCCTAATTATTTTTGCATTGAGTTGCGTATTACTGATTTTTATCCATAACGATCTGATCGTTCTTGCCTGTATCGCAATTTGGGGAATGATCTTTGGTGGAGCGCCTACCCTCTTACAGACAGCACTTGCCGATGCTGCTCAGGAAGATGCCGATGTTGCACAATCGATGTTGGTCACTGTTTTTAATTTAGCAGTCGCAGCTGGTGGATGGCTCGGTGGCATGATCTTGAATCACACAGGGGCTTCAAGCTTTCCACATTATATGTTGGGTTTGCTTATTATCGCGCTGTTGATTGTGAGTTTGAGTCATCAACATGCTTTTAAAAGTGGTCAACGAAAACTGGCTTAAACATCGTCTAAACACTTTAGATATAAAAAAACCCGCAAACATTTGCGGGTTTCTGAACGGATCAGGTTTATTTTCCTGTACGTTCTTTATTTACAAGATAGTCAACAACTTGTGTCACTTTAGCATCTTCACCTTGAACTACATATTTACCGTTGACCACAACTGCTGGTACACCAGAAAGTTGATATTGCTGTGCCAACTGGTTTGATTCAGCAATTTTTGCTGTGATCGCAAATGAACTGTACATGCTGTTGAATTTTGCTTCAGGTACGCCATATTGCGTAAAGAATTTAGCAAAGGCATCTTTTTGAAGAACTTGTTGATTGCCTGAAAAGTTAGTATGGAACAAAGGCAGATGTGTACGTTTGCGTACACCTAGTGCTTCACTGACATAGTATGCACGCGCACCTTGTTCCCATAATGGATTCATCGCAGCAGGTGTACGGATAAAGTTAACATCCTTAGGAATCTTCTTTAACCACGTTTGCATATGTGGTTCTAATTTGAAGCAATGTGGGCATCCGTACCAAAAAAATTCACGTACTTCAATTTTACCTGGTACTGCAACCTTTCCAGGATTTTGAACAACGGTATAATCTTTGCCTGCAACAAAATCAGCGGCCATGGTGTTTGCAGAAAATGCCATCACCATTGCGGTCATGCCACCTAAAATAAATTTTTTCATTGACTTTATTGTCCTCTAAGTCGTCTTGTATAGCTTATGCATTCACTATAAAACAAATATGAGAAAATCGTTTTCCTTCTGTGAAGTTTTTTACACGATTCATCGCTTTTTTCGGATTTATGGTTACACTAGGGTCTGTCGAGAATGAATCTATGGTTTCAACAATCGGTATTTTTAGTCATACAAGGCATTCGTAATGAAATTTAGCCATGCTAAATAAATTATTCATCACCAAGTCGTGTCAAAACATACCATTGTTCCCAAGGCTTTTGGCAAAGATCACCCAAACCTCGCTATGGAACTTGGTAAGGGAATAGCCCTTAACTCGGTTACATATCTGTTTGAATAAATTTTAGCCTACAGTACAACCAAGGTATCAAATCTCAACAGACCCTAACATAACTGAACTTAATTTTTGATTAAAACAATTTACTTAGAGGTGACGAACATGTCGCAACTTAATGTTGATCCACAGGAAATTGCTAAATTTGAAGCATTAGCTGCTTTATGGTGGGATCAGCACTCTGAGTTCAGACCCTTACATCAAATCAATCCATTACGTTTAAATTGGATTGACGAACATGCCAATGGTCTTACTGGCAAGAAGATCCTTGATGTTGGTTGTGGTGGCGGCATTTTGGCTGAAAGCATGGCTCGTCGTGGTGCAGATGTTTTGGGTATCGATATGGGTGCAGCGCCACTCAATGTGGCACGTTTACATGCAGAACAGGAAAATGTTCATAATATTGAATATCGACAAATCCCTGTAGAACAACTGGCTGAAGAGCAAGCAGGTCAGTACGATATTGTGACCTGTATGGAAATGCTGGAGCATGTGCCTGATCCTGCTTCAATTATCCAAGCTTGTCAGAAGTTAGTAAAACCAAATGGTCATGTGTTTTTCTCAACCATTAACCGTAATCCAAAATCCTATCTGTTTGCGATTATTGGTGCTGAGTATGTATTGCGTCTATTGAAAAAAGGCACACATGACTATCACAAATTCATTAAGCCTTCAGAACTGGCTCATGACATTCGTCAATCTGGCTTAACACTTAAAGATATGACAGGTTTACATTACAACCCGCTCACCAAACACTATTGGCTCGCAGCAAATGTAGACGTGAACTATATGGTATATACCGTGAATGAAGGTGTCTGATGCAAGCTGTTCTTTTTGATTTAGACGGCACCTTGATTGATACTGCCGCAGATTTTATTCGTATCATCCAAGACATGTGCAGAAATGAAGGGCGTGCTGTTGTCGATGCAGATTTGATCCGTACCCAAGTCTCCGAAGGCGCGCGTGCGATGGTCAAGCTGGTTTATCCAGAACTTGAAGTTGATGACCCGGTTTTTCTCACTCATCGCCAACATTTTTTGGATTTATATGGTGCAGACATTGCCGTTGATACAGATCTCTTTGCAGGGATGTATTCGCTTTTAGCGGAGTTGGAAAGCAATGAGATTCCTTGGGGTATTGTGACCAATAAGCCTCGTTGGCTTAGTGAGTCGTTACTTCAAGCACTCAATTTAACTGAGCGTTGTGCTGTACTGGTTTGCCCAGAAGACGTGAAACAGACTAAACCTGACCCTGAGCCAATGTATTTAGCTGCAAAACAGATTGATATTGCCCCAGAACAATGCATTTATGTAGGCGATCATCCTCGTGATATTGATGCTGGACGAAATGCGCAGATGTATACCATCCTTGCTGCATATGGTTATTTACCATTACAGTACAAAGACGATTTATCTACTTGGCAAGCAGATTGTATTGTGGATAATGTTGATGAATTACATCAAGTTATCAAGAAGCTGGTCAAAATCTAAAATCCCAGAAGATTATTTAACTGGTCTAATAAGTTAATAAAAAGACACTGAAACATCTTGAATATGATGTTTCAATGTTTTTATATTGAAACTCAAATCACATCATAACAACTATAGGAGGTCTCCCATGAAATATTCAGAATATCAACCTCGCCCAGATTTATTGAAGGATAAAATTATCCTGATTACGGGTGCGGGAGACGGTATTGGGCGTGCAGCAGCACTCAGCTATGCCTTACACGGTGCCACTGTCGTTTTACATGGTCGTACGCTCAATAAACTTGAAGTCATTTATGATGAAATTGAATCATTAGGTGCACCGCAGCCGGCGATTTTACCTTTACAACTCTCAACTGCTTCCGCTCGAGATTACGAACTTTTGGTTGATACGCTTGAACAGCAATTTGGACGTTTAGACGGTATTTTACATAATGCGGGTATCTTAGGCGAACGTGTGGAACTGGCAAACTATCCCGAAGAAGTTTGGGATGATGTGATGGCAGTGAATTTACGTGCTCCTTTTGTTTTGACCCAAGAACTCCTGCCTTTATTGCAAAAATCTGAACATGCCTCGGTGGTCTTTGCAAGCTCAGGTGTTGGACGAGAAGCACGCGCACAATGGGGTGCTTATTCGGTATCAAAAATAGCGATTGAAGCGGTGAGTAAAATTTTTGCCAAAGAAAATACTTATCCGAATATTCGCTATAACTGTATTAATCCCGGTGGTACACGTACGGCAATGCGTGCCAAAGCCTATCCTGATGAAGATCCAAAAGTGCTACCGTCACCAGAATCAATTATGCCAGCATATCTTTACTTAATGGGTGATGACAGTCTTTCATTAAATGGCGAAAGTATCGACGCACAAGACTGATTGATTTTCCCCTCACCGCGGTTGTGATCAGTGAGGGGAAAATATTGTTGAGTGAATTTTTTATAAACATCATCAAAGTTTAGATTTAGAAAGTCACTTAAATCGATTTATTCAATTAAAAATATAATTATATCCAGTTTTTCAAATTACATAAGGTCCTTTATAGTTTTCCTCAACAAAACCAGATCTGGAGAGGAATGAATCATGACTGATTTAAAATATAAAGTAGAGATCATCCGTTCAATCGAACAATTACAACTGCCAAATGATTTTATTCAAGCACTGGATGATGCTTATCAAGCAGAAAATATTATCAAAGCGATCAATTGTCTCAAGGATATGAATGACCAATGGTACTAGACCGTTTGATCAAAGCTGAGTTAGCGCTACGCTTCAACTCAGCTAAAAACAATATTTATAAATATTTACATTTTTTTAATCATAAAATGTGCACTAAAGAAAAGTACATGAGCGTTTGTGGTTCAAAGCATTACGATAACCCTTTTCACTTTTTCAGAAATATGTTTTGATTATGTCTGTATTTTTTAATGAAAAACTGAATTTTCTTCACAGTTTCTCTGCAATTTAGCAGTACAGTAGTGAGGTCAAAATAAACACACTGGATAAGCGAGGATGATTATGAAAAAGATTTTAGCGATCATCGCAGTCTCTCTATCAACACTGCTGACGACTCAAATTACCATTGCAGGTCCTCATTTTGACAATGACCATGGTTATGACCAAGGTAAGCGTGATCGCGGTGAGCGTGGGCGTAATTTTCGTGGGAATGACGATGATAATATTCAAGAGCAACGTCGGGAGCGAGAAGAACGTGGTGTAAAACGTTTACAGCAACATAAATGGCAAATGGGTTATGTAATGCCACAACATTACAGAGGAAACAGCTATAAAGTTGATTATAAGGATGAGAATCTACCAAAACCCTCACGTAATCAACAGTGGTATAAAATTAATAATGACTATATCCTAGTTGATTCTGATAACAATAATATTGTGAGTATCCGTGGCATGTAGTCTGTGTAACACTGATCAATATTTCAATTTCATAAGCTCAAACACCTTTTTCGTTTGAGCTTTTTTTTGCTCAATTTCTGCTTTTACAAGCGATAAGAATAATTTATAGAACTTGCATGTAAATTCACAATTCAATGATATTTCTCCATTTTTTATCTCAAATTCGGGAGTAATTTTGAATCATCGGATAGATCATCCGTTTTATAAGGTCAATTCAAATGAAAAAAGTTATCAGCGCAATCACGCTCTCTCTCAGTGCCTTAATCGCAACCTCAGCAATGGCAGATTGGGATCATGGTCGTGATCATCGCCCTATGGCTAGTCATGAAAAATTTGAATGGCGAGAAGGTGTAATTTTACCTGAACGCTACCATGACAATCATTACTATGTGAATGATTATCGTGTTTATAAAAACCTTCACAAACCAGCCAAATTTGAGCGTTGGTATAAAGTTGATGGACGTTATGTACTTGTGAACGAACGTACCCACCATATTATTCGAGTCATCCGTTAATATTAAAATGATCAAAAGCACAGTCCCTATTCTGTTGCTTTATCTATCCGTTAAAACTCAACGCCTTCCTCACCCTCCTTTCCTCAAGGAGGGTTTTTTATTAAAATTAACTTCAGATTGTTCGTTTTATTTTCAAGCTCATTGAGCAATTGATTGTTTTGCGTATCAAACCTCTCATTTTGTCGATTTCCACAGCAGAGATACGACTTTGAGATTTCTAAGGATCGAGAAAAATAAGTATATTGGTTGCCTTCATCAAATCTTCATACATTTCACAATTCAACTAAATCATCCTCACCATTTATCTCTAATTTTTGCGTAATTTGAAAGCATCAAAGGACACAAGTTAAATTCAGGTGAATCAAATGAAAAGCATTTTAACCACGATCACACTTTCGATGGCGGCACTGATAACCACTTCAGCTATGGCAGCCCCACATGTAGACCATCGAGATCAACAGCACCGTTATGAACAACAGCGTTGGGATCATCGAAATGAACATCGTTGGAACAACAACAAGCATTATGGCAATACCGTTATTCCAAGCCGTCATTGGCGTTCAGGTCAGTATTTACCTTCTCAATTTGGCTCTTCTCGTTATCACGTCAACTATAAAAACTATCGTCATTTATCCAAACCAGGAAAGTATCAACAGTGGTATAGAATCAATGGCGACTATGTATTGGTAAACCAAAAAAATCACCGCATTATTCGTGTCATCGGCTGATATTTTTAACATAAACTAAAACCCAACTGTGCTTGGGTTTTTTAATATTTTTGAGAAATACATGACAATTCTATTGAATTAACAATGCTTTCAACTACATATTTTCATGGATATCTTCATTATTTCTCTATATTTCAGGATTAAGTTTATCCATAGATCGAAAGGAAATGTGTTGATACCAAAGCTTCAAATGCAATGTTAATCACTCCCTTTTTAATATGTGAAATTTCATCTTATATTCAAGTTTTAATTGTGAAATGAATAACCCTTTTGCACTCGTCCTCCCACGTTCGAGTGCTTTTTTTATTTTGACTATTATTTCTCAGTTATTTTTGTTTAGAATCATCATATAGCAATCAACAATACTGAGATAGGTATGCAAACTGACAATCCAGAAACAACGCAAAGCACAGCGCAAGAATACGTGCATTGGTTTCGTCATTCTGCACCCTATATCAATGCCCATCGAGGCAAGACCTTTGTATTGATGTTTGGTGGTGAAGCCGTTGAACATCCAAATTTTCAGCATATTATTCATGATATTGCACTATTGCATTCACTAGGTATCCGACTCATTTTGGTCCACGGCGCGCGCCCGCAAATCAATGCAAATTTGCTCCAAAATAAAATTCAGAGTCCGATTCATATCAATCGTCGCATTACCACACGTGCTTCTTTACCCTGTGTGATGAGTGCTGTAGGTTCGATTCGACTACAAATTGAAGCCTTATTGTCTATGGGGCTCGCCAACTCACCAATGTTTGGTGCTCGCATTGATGTTGTATCGGGTAACTTCGTGACGGCAAAACCTTACGGTATTCGAGATGGTATCGATTTTCAGCTCACTGGTGAGGTTCGAACCATTGATACTGAGGCGATTCAACGTCATCTAGACAATCAAAATATTGTGCTATTAGGTCCAACAGGCTATTCAACCACTGGTGAAGTGTTTAATTTACTCGCAGAAGAAGTGGCAACAAAAACCGCCATTCACATGCAAGCGGATAAGTTGATTTTCTTGGGTAGTCAACAAGGCTTGATGGATGAGTACGGTCAATTAAAACGTGAAATTACCCCACACCAACTTGATAGACACATTGAAAAATATCAAGATTCAAATTTTGAAATTGCACTGCATTTACACAATGCCAAACAAGCATCCTTAAAAGGGGTCAATCGCGTGCACCTCCTTTCATATGCATATGATGGCGCTTTAATTGAAGAACTCTTTACCCGAGATGGGCATGGCACCATGATCACAGATGCACATTATGAAGAAGTGCGTATGGCAAATATCGGTGACGTAGGTGGTTTAATCAATTTATTACGCCCATTAGAAGAAGAAGGGATTTTGGTCTATCGTTCACGCGAACGACTGGAAACTGAAATTGATAAATTTGCTGTCATCGAGCGAGACGGTACAATTTTAGCGTGTGCCGCACTCTACCCAATTCCTGCTTCAAATGATGAAGTAAGCTCCGCTGAAATCGCCTGTGTGGCTGTCCATCCTGGCTATCGTAAATCGAATCGAGGTAGTCAAATTCTTCATTTCCTAGAAGAACATGCACGCCAGCAAGGCATTCAACAACTGTTTGTTCTCACTACACGAACAGCACACTGGTTCTTAGAGCATGGTTTTGACTTGGCGAATGTGGATGACTTACCAGAAGCGCGGCAAGCCCTATATAACTATCAACGTAATTCAATGGTATTTAAAAAACGGATTGCCTGATCTTCAAAGCAAGCTGAGTTCTATGAATTATCACATTTACATCTAAACTTATCTAAATAGATTCCATGACTGAGATTTTTTGCTTATGCATGATCATGGAATCTATATTCCTAATCTAAATAAAAACAATAAATTTATACTTTTCATATTCTTATAACTTTCTATTTTTATAGAATATTAATTTTATATTTCTAATTTAACGATAACTTTAGCATTTAATCATTTATCTTTTTTTTTCATTAGCAATCATCAAAAACTTATTTTTTTGAAAATACAAAGCCTTTTAAGCTGATGCTCATTCTTTTTACATTACACAGGCATCGTGACTCATGGCGCACTTATTTCAACCTTCATGGAAAAAAATCTCCTTTCTAAGTGCAAGCCTTGCCACCATCATGATGCTGACTGGATGTTCTAAACCACAAGAAAGCACGACTTTAAATATTGGTTTTCAAAAATATGGTGTATTGCCGATTATCAAAGCTCGTGGTGACCTAGATAAAGCACTTAAAGAAAAAGGGGTCAATGTCAAATGGGTTGAGTTTCCTGCTGGTCCACAATTGCTGGAAGGTTTAAATGTGGGGAGCGTATCTTTTGGCGAATCAGGTGAAGCACCTCCTATTTTTGCTCAAGCGGCAAATTCCAATCTGGTCTACGTTGCCAATCAGCCTGCTGCACCTTTGGCTGAGGCACTGATTGTCCCTAAAGATTCACCTATTCAATCGGTACAAGACCTCAAAGGTAAACGTGTGGTCCTGAACAAAGGCTCTAACGTACATTACCTTTTACTCAAAGTATTGGAGGCAAATCACTTAAAACTGGATGATATCCAAGTGGTCTACTTACCGCCTGCCGATGCACGTGCTGCTTTTGAAAAAGGTGCAGTCGATGCGTGGGTTATTTGGGATCCGTTCTTTGCTGCTGCTGAAAAACAGCTCAATGCAAAAGTGATTGCTACTGGTCAAAATGTGGTGAATAACCATCAATTTTATTTGGCTGATCGTAAATTTGCAGAACAACACCCCGATGTTTTAAAGGTCGTGGTGAATGAATTGAACACCACC
Source organism: Acinetobacter sp. Tol 5 (assembly GCF_019702905.1). Lineage (NCBI taxonomy): Bacteria > Pseudomonadati > Pseudomonadota > Gammaproteobacteria > Moraxellales > Moraxellaceae > Acinetobacter > Acinetobacter sp. Tol 5. The sequence continues at coordinate 4,602,761 of NZ_AP024708.1, forward strand.
ACACAATGGGTATCTCAACATCAAACTGATGCAGCAAAACTTTTAGAAAAACCAACAGGCTTACCGCTTGATGTACTCAATACATCCATTTCACGGATGGGTTTTGGGGTAAGTCCGATTTCTAATGATGTGGTGAAAAAGCAACAAGATGTCGCTGATGCTTTTTATCAACAAAAACTTATTCCAAACAAAATCAATATTCAAGCGGCTGTATTAGCCCACTAATTTCGCACAATGCGATGTAATGAGGACATCAAAATGACCCAACACTTTGTACAACACAAAACATCATCATGGTTCAATGCTCCTACACATGCAATGACAACAATGTTGATCTGTAGTGCAATGCTTGGGTCAACTTCGGTGTGGGCAATCGACCCAACAGTGAAAGAATTGCGTATTGGTTTTCAAAAAAGTTCGATTAACTTTGCAATTGCCAAACAACAGAAACTCTATGAAAAGGAATTTCCCAATGCCAAGATTTCTTGGAGTGAATTTCCAGCAGGACCACAGATTCTTGAAGCTCTTGCCGTTGGTTCACTGGATGTAGGTGTCACAGGAGATACGCCACCAGTCTACGCACAAGCAGCCAATAAGCCTTTGTATTATATTGCCTATGAAGCGGCCAAACCGTTGGCTTCGGCAATTTTAGTACCGAAAAGCTCAAAAATAACCAAACTCGGCGAATTAAAAGGTAAGCGTATTGCACTACAAAAAGGTTCGAGCGCTCACTATTTACTGGTTCAAGCTGTACGTAAAGCTGGCTTGCAATGGTCGGATATTCAACCCATTTGGCTCACTCCTGCTGATGCACGCGCCGCTTTCCAAAAAGGAGCCGTCGATGCTTGGGCGATTTGGGACCCATTCTTTGCTTCTGCGCAGATTGAAGATCAAGCCCGTGTACTTGCTTCAGGGCAAGGTTTAAGTCCGAATTATACTTTTTACTTGGCGTCACCTGAATTTTTAAAAAAATATCCTCAAGCAGTCAAAGGCATTATCCAACAAATTAATGTTGCAGATAAATGGGTGCAGGCCAACCGTGTTGCCACAGCACAATCAATTGGTCAAAGCACGGGCTTAAAACCACAAGTCAGTCAGACTTTTATTGATCGACGCCCTCGTCCCTCAGGTGCTGCTCCACTTTCAGCCAAAGTGATTTCAGACCAACAACAACTCGCAAATCGCTTTAGCGAACTCAAAATTATTCCAAATAGCATAGAGATTAAACAAGCTGTTTGGACTGCGAAATAGTATTTGAACTTTTTTAAGGATGCATGATATGAAAATCTTCTGGTTTATTCCCACTCACGGTGACAGTCGTTATTTAGGAACCAGCAAAGGCGCACGACAAGTCGATCATGCCTATATGAAACAAATTGCTGTTGCAGTCGATAATTTGGGTTATGAAGGTGTACTTATTCCAACAGGTCGTTCATGTGAAGATCCGTGGATCACGGCAGCAAGCTTAATTGATGCCACTAAAAATTTAAAATTCTTGGTTGCTTTGCGCCCAGGTGTAACCACACCTGCCCTCGCAGCACGTATGGCGGCTACTTTTGACCGTTTATCCAATGGTCGTGTTCTACTTAACCTCGTTACAGGTGGTGATGAACAAGAATTAAAAGGTGATGGTTTATATGAAGATCATGCTACACGCTATAAAACAGCAGCGGAGTACACCACCATTTGGCGTGAAATTTTAAAGCGTTCACATACGGGTGAATCTTTTACATTTCATGGTGAACGCCTGAATGTTGATGATGCCAAACTGCTTTATCCTCCTATTCAAGCCCCTTACCCACCGCTTTGGTTTGGTGGCTCTTCTGAAGACGCCATCGAATTGGCAGCTGAGCAAGTCGATACTTATTTAACTTGGGGTGAACCACCTGCTGCGGTAAAAGAAAAAATTGCAGTGGTTAAAGCACGTGCTGAAGCCAAAGGACGCCAGTTAAGTTATGGTATCCGTTTACATGTGATTGTTCGTGAAACCAATGAACAAGCATGGCAAGCAGCCAATGAACTGATTCAGTATGTCGATGATGCAACCATCGCAGCTGCTCAAAAGAAATTTAAACAAATGGATTCTGTCGGTCAGCGTCGCATGGCAGAACTACACAATGGTGATCGTAGCAAACTTGAAGTTTCTCCAAACCTTTGGGCAGGTGTTGGATTGGTTCGTGGTGGTGCAGGTACAGCATTGGTGGGCGATCCACAAACAGTTGCAGACCGTATTCAAGAATATGCAGACTTGGGTATCAACACATTTATCTTTTCTGGCTACCCGCATTTGGAAGAATCCATTCGTTTTGCTGAGTTGGTATTCCCATTGCTTCCATTGGAAACACGTAAAAAACTCACCCAACCAAATTTAACTGGACCATTTGGGGAAATTGTTGCCAACAACTACACACCTGAGGAAAATAAAAAGCCCTTAAAGGAGCTCGCATGAATGCCATAGTCAAGCGAAACCCTAACAAGGAAAGTCTTATCGTTTCACGTGGAACAAAGCAATTTGGGCAGCGCTTGCTGCCTTGGATTGTTCCAATTTTACTTATTGTCATTTGGCAAATCGCCTCGAAAACTGGCTTACTTGAAAGTCGTGTTCTTCCAGCACCTACAGCTGTTGTATCGGCATTTTGGACCTTATTGGTCAGCGGTGAACTTTGGCAACATGTCAAAGTGAGTGCAGGACGTGCCTTACTCGGGCTATTGGTTGGGGGTGGCTTAGGTCTGATTTTAGGCTTACTCAATGGCTCTTCGAAAGTTGCATCCAATCTACTTGATACGACCTTGCAAATGATTCGAAATATTCCTGCTTTAGCACTCATACCGCTTGTGATTTTATGGTTCGGTATTGATGAATCTGCAAAATTATTTCTAGTGGCTGTTGGTGTATTTTTCCCTATTTATATCAATACCTATCATGGCATTCGCTCAGTCGATCCCCAGTTAATTGAGATGGGGAAAAGCTATGGTTTAAATCACTGGCAATTGTATAAAGAAATTATTTTACCAGGCGCAATGCCATCCATTTTGGTTGGTTTACGCTTTTCATTGGGCTTAGTTTGGGTATTACTTATTGTTGCAGAAACTATTTCTGCTCAATCTGGAATTGGTTATATGACCATGAATGCCCGTGAGTTTCTACAAACAGACATCGTCCTTGTCGGTATTTTACTGTATGCCCTTCTCGGCAAGCTTGCCGATGTATTCGCACAATTCTTAGAAAAATATCTATTGCGTTGGCACGCAGGTTATCAGAAATAGGAGCTTAAAATGACCGATTTAAGTATAAGTCAATATGCCAATGATCTTCTTCCAAACCCAGACATTATTGAACAAGATCAGGCAAAAATTGGCGCAGAAATTTCGATTGAACAGCTGCATAAGTACTATGGTGAAGTTAAAGTTCTTGAAGATTTAGACTTACATATTGAAGCAGGAGAGTTTGTTGCGATCGTAGGGCGCAGTGGCTGTGGTAAAAGTACACTCTTGCGTTTAATTGCTGATTTAGAACAACCGAGTTACGGTGAAATTAAATTTAAGTCGTTGTTGAATTTCCGTGAAGGTATTATTGCAGATGATATCCGGGTGATGTTTCAAGACCCGCGTCTTTTACCTTGGAAAAACATTTTAAAAAATGTGCAATTGGGTCTCACCAAAGATCAATTTCCCAAAGCTGAGCAATTATTAGAAAAAGTCGGATTAAAAGAAAAGTCTGGATTATGGCCTTCTCAACTTTCAGGTGGACAACGTCAACGAACAGCACTTGCACGTGCCTTGTCGCACACACCACGAGTATTGCTTCTTGATGAACCTTTGGGAGCTTTGGATGCATTAACACGCCTAGAAATGCAAAGCCTGATCGAAAAACTGTGGTTAGAACAAGGATTTACTACTATTCTGGTCACCCATGATGTCAGTGAGGCTGTGCAATTGGCAGACCGTATTATTCTTTTGGATAAAGGGCATATCGCACAACAGTTTCAAGTTGATTTAGCCCGCCCACGTCAAAAAGGAGTTGCCTTTGCTGAGCTTGAACAACAAGTGCTTGCTGCGGTGCTTGCGACTTAAAAATAGCGTGCTGAAAATTTATCTATAAAATATAAGGGCATAAAAGTTCGTGCCCTTATTCCAGATTGAATCCTATATTTTTATCAATATACCGAAGTTTTATCCATTTTTATCGGCGAAAACTTCATTATTAAATAAATAAAATCATCCGTAGAGATTTTTCATTCAAATATAATCGAGTGCTTTTAAATCAAAATGACTTTCTTAAATTAAAATTAAATAACAGCATTCATGGTTCATTATTTTGTAAGTGACTCAAAAAATAGCCTTATACTAAAAAATGTCACAAAATTTAAATAATAAGCCATAACTGACATAATTTTTATATTAATTTTGCTCTAGTTTAGTGCAATTTTAGATAATAGTGAATTACGATTGATTTAATAATAAAACTTCATAATTATTTATCAGAAATATACCAAAATAATGTTGCTTTCTGTGCACAAATCAAACATTTTACCGTACAATTTAATAATCATTTATTTGATTTAAAGATGCGATGGAACAAAAAAAGAGTGCTCAAAAACGGCAGCAGTTACTTAGTGCTGCACTTGATGTGTTTTCTGTCTATGGTTTCAACGGTGCAAGCCTAGACGAAATTGCGCAGTTAGCAGATATGCATAAGTCGAATATTTTCTATTACTATGAAAATAAAGAAGCTTTATACGTTGAAGTCCTGACTACCGTGATGCAGAAATGGTTAGCACCATTACAATCGCTTGAATCGGAATTGGAACCAGCTGAGGCTTTGTCACATTACATTATGACAAAGATCGAAATCTCAAGAACTCAGCCCAAAGCCTCTAAGCTTTTTGCCTTAGAAGTAATTCAAGGTGCGCCACATATTTTATCCATCCTCAAAGGTCCGCTTAAAAAGTTATTTAAACGCAAAGCGAAGGTCATTTTGAATTGGCAAACTCAAGGTAAAATCTCAGATCAGATTGATGCTGAATTACTGATTATCAATATTTGGGCATTGACTCAAAACTATGCTGATTTCAGTACTCAAATCGAAATGGTTACAGGTAAAACTTTACGCAATAAAAGTATGTGTCAACGTGCAATCGAACATACGATTCACATGACTTTATATGGTGTTTTACCGCGTAATTAATCATCCAATATAACAATATTGGTTATTTTGGCAAACGACCATAGTTCCCTATGGTCGCCTGAACTTAAATTGAAATTCTAAAGATATTCAATTTGTTGTTTTTCTAATCTAAAGACTGATAAAGTTTTAATAATTTCTGTGCGCCTAATAATAAATTTTCTTCCCAATCTAAATGCGCAGTATCGTTGGCACCATCGGTAATATACTTCACGGAAATTAATCGCACGTTGAGCTTTTTACATACTTTCGCCAATGCATAACCTTCCATATCAACTAAATTACAATTGACCTTTGGCTGCCCTGTTTCAAAACTATCCCCTGTACCACAAATGCCTTTTGATAAATGAGGAAAATAACAGTCTAAATGAATTTCTTGAGGAAAATGCTGATCCATTGGCGTCACACCCACTTCAAAGCCGAGTGGAGAAACATCCATATCTCGCTGTACAAAGGTTTTTACTTCGATCAATTCATGGGCATTAAAAGTTGAGCTTCCTGCACTTCCGAGGTTCAATATGGTTTTACAACCTGTTTTTTGAATGACATCATAAGCTGTGAATGCTGCATTGATTTTGCCAATTCCACTATAGTGAATGGGAATTCCTGCTTGTTCAAACAAACCTTTAGATTCATTGGGTAAAGCCATGATTAATGCTAAATTATCTTTCATCACTGTTCAAAATTAAAATTTTACTTATTAAAATTGAAATTTTATTCTAGATCAATTTAATTCTTTTTTAAAACAATCTGCCCACCACATTCAATTTAAAATCATATACAAATCACTACGATACTCTACATTTTGATTGTTCATAATGATGAAATACATAAATAGAGATGACAATAAATGAATATCCAAATCATTGTGGGCAGTATTCGAGAAGGTCGTGTTGCAATCAAAGTTGCAGAATGGCTACACAAAGAAATTAACAAACTTGAATTTAATACTTTAAATGTTGAAATCGTAGATTTAAAAGAATGGGATTTGCCTTTCTTTGCAGGGAAAAACTCACCTGCATCTGGTATTTATGACCAACCTAAGCAGCAGGAATGGGCAAAAAAAGTCGCTTCGGGAGATGCCTTCATTTTCATTACCCCAGAATATAATCATGGATACAGCCCTGTACTGAAAAATGCAATTGACTATGTATATAAGGAATGGCAAAGCAAACCTGCAGCGTTTGTGAGTTATGGTGGAACCAACGGCTCTCGTTCTATTGATCAAATTAAACAGGTATGTGCCTTTATTGGTATGGTCGACTCCAATGCTGTCATCGAAATTCGTGATATTGGTCAACGTGGTAAAGCTGAAATTTTTGAAGGTAATGAATTTGATCAGAAAGCTGTAAAATCTGTAGTCAATAAATTGATTCAATATGCCAATGTTTAAAGTGATTAATGTACGCTTTAGCTTACAATGATTGTTTGATTTTACGACTTGGACGATCTAAAGAATTTATCTATTCTAGAGTCATAGGGAACAGGAAGTTTCCCAGACACAAAACAACAATAATCGGTCTGAGCATCAGGAAGTGAGGTAGAACAGGAGTTTACCTAACGAACCAATACGAAAAAGCCCCGTCAGGATGATGGGGCTTTTTTTATCCCTGAAGAATCGTTAATTCTGCCCAACTGTTAATGATTGATCACCAATACATTTACAACCACATGATAAAGGTGAATTGTGTTGTGCCGCAGCCTTGCCCATCACCAGCATATGATTATCACCTGCCACAATCGTAGCTACACACTTATGCTTAGGGCATGTTGCTTTGTCTCCGACACAGGCAATTGCCTTTCCATCAATCAAAAAAGATGATTGGGCAGAAATGATTTTTCCACCACCTGTGGTTGGAGATCCTAATGTAATATATGGAAGTGCCATAATTTTTACCTTTTATTGTTTTGTTATTCAGAAAGCATTTTATAAAACATCAAACTCAATACGGCGGTTCTTTCTACGCCCCTCATCCGTTGCATTGTCAGCAACAGGTTTAGTCGAACCTAATCCTGCAGTACTTAGGCGAGTTGGTGCAATACCTTTAGTGGTTAAATATTGTTTTACAGCTTCAGCACGTTGCAAGCTTAATGCTTGGTTTTTTTGTGGATCACCCTGACTATCAGTATGCCCAACAATCTTAACATTCTTACCCTGAACCTTATTTAATGCAACCACCATCTCGTCTAAGATTTGTGTACCTGCTGGAGTCAAAACTGCTTTACCAGATTCAAATTCAATAATTCGATTTTTTAAGGCATTATCAATAACCGATTGCTCCGCAGCATTCACGGTAATTTGTGCATTGAGTCGGTAAGGCGGTTGAACCAATGACTGAAATAATGTGGTGGTAGGTTGAATATCAGTTTGAACACCCATTTTCCCCATCAGTTCAACTTGCGTACCTCGTACCGAAAGCTTACCTTGGCTAATTTTTTTTAGATCCGGCGTGATGACTCGGGTCACTGAATCGCTCCAGCCATTCGGCGCGGATACAGGACGGATTTGAATTTTATCAACCACCTGATCATTACCATATACCGCTTTTAACTTGGCTAAAATCGCTTGTTTGGTCATATCATTGGGTACAACACCCTCAACCACGATCGGTGCAGCAAATACCTGTAGTGAATAAAATAAGCTCGAAATAATCGCAAATTTTTTCAATATTTTTACTTTTTGATTCTTCATATCATTATTCATCTATAAAGGTTTGCCGAAAAATTTTCATACCTTGCGTTAAACTTAATTGACGCTGGCAGAGCGATTGCTCAAGCGCTGCAAGACCTGCATTCTGTTCAAGATAAGCATCAATCCATAATGGTTGTACCAAAGACACCCAATGATCATTTTGCATATTTTGAGTAAAAATATTACTTAATGCAGTAATGTCAGCACCTTGGAATCCAAACAATAAAATCGGTGACTCTTGGTGCAAAATACCGATCAAAATCTCTGTATTGTTTTTTTCCAAGAAACGTCCAATTAAATTGACCCAAAATGCAGCAATTTCATAGCAATAACTTTGGTTATTGATGGGTAAAATTAATACTTTTGATAATTTACTGGTACCATGTTTCAGTACAGGTTGCAGCAATAAACCCAAGCCCAGCATACTTTGCGCCAATTCATAAGGCGTGATCTTCATCATTTGCGCAAATGAATGCATTGTATGATGTTCGAAGAAGTCTTGTGTTTTTAGCTCAGACAGTACCTGAACCTCGCGATCAATCAAACCGAGTTTATTCACCAATAACTCAGGATCAGTTATGGTTCTAAACATGCGATTCTTTTGAAAAAGATCAATCAGTACAGGTTTATATTTAAACGGCGCATACAATAAGTTTTGAAAAGGATTTTCAATTTCCAATAATTGGCTCAAAACCATTGGAAACTGGCGCCCTGAACTGTCTTCACTGGTCACCATATTGGCGGCAAGAAACATTTTTTCTTTCGGATTGGCAATAAAGAAATCTAATGGTGCTAAAGATTGATAGGCTTCATTAAAATTTTCTTCCCGCATCGCCATTTCTAATGCTTCAGTAATCCATTGATCAATCACTTGGATCAATGCATATTGTCCTTTGGTTTTTAAAAAGTCACCGCGCGCAGGGCATTTTCCATAATACAATGGTGTAGACTTTAATGTTTGCATACTTTCATCCCTCGCACTAAATCGTTCCCTATGATCATTGAGCTCCCCCATTTGTTGCAGGCTGCGGTGCTGCAGGCGCCTGCGGTTTAGGCGCTGCTGCCGATGATGCTGCGCCACCACCAAATGGCGATGAAGCTTGTGGATTAGACGCTGTTGCAGGTGCTTGCTGTGCTGCAACCACCAATGCCGCTTTAGGGCTAGTGACTCGATCTACCAGTTTTAAGCCCACATAACCACGATTTGAACCAATTGGGTTAGAAGCATTACCACTAATCAAACGGAACTGAAGTTTCACAAACAAATCACTGTTTTGTTTGCTTGTCCATGTCATTTCAAAACTACCATTGAGTGGCTTACGTTGTGCACTGTCAATTAATTTGTTGATACCATACTCGCCTGGTTCCTCAAAGATCGTATGAGTTTGACCATCTAAATCAATTGCTGTGATGCGCGCACCCGGAATTGCTCCAGGATTTGGCCACATAAAGTTCACCCATTGTTGAATACCATTTTCATAAACTAAACGCTGTCCATCAATATCAATGCTATAAGACAACAATTTGTTATTTGGAATTGGATAGAACTGGAAGTTTGATTGGTTGGCTGCTGGGGCACCACCGCCTGCCGCACCAGCTGATGCACCATTGATCGGTGTAGTATATTGCTCAAAATTCATCACAAATTCTGGGTTCAGCCCCACACCCATATTCTTCCAAGTTTTTGAAGATAAGGTATAACCACGACGAATCACGAATGGGTCTAGCGTCTCTTTAACAAACTTGGAAATACTTCCGTTGTCACCAAAAATTTGGCTAATTTCATTACTGGTCGCTTGAATTGTTCCTGATGAATTAAACGGAACTTTTTGCGAAAGTGTTTGACTAAATGGTTGGTACGCTTGTAAGGTCCAAAGTTTGTTGATCTCATCTTGTGCTGGGGTCAATAAGCTATCGAACGATTGTGTCAGTGGGCTAACCAAAAGCTTTTGAACCATTTGCTGATCTAGCTCGCCCAAGCCTACTGTGAGTTTTTCATCGACAACTTTTTGGGTCGCATTAAAGACTGAACTTTGATCATTGATTGTTTGTTTCGCTAAAGCCAAAGCACTTGGACCAAAATCACCCGCGCTACGAAGGTCATTCAGTTTACTTCTCACTTGAGCCATGTTCTGTAAATAGTCGTCGAGCAATGATTTGTCTTGTAAATCATCACGCTTACGTACCAATTGATAGAACACTTGGAACTGTTGAGAAATTTGTCCTTGTGCCTGATTAGACGCGCGTTGGATCTCATCCGATTTACCCTGACCGAGTACTTTACGTTTGAACCAAGCAACAAAACCTGTTTGTGGTGCGGCAAGCTCTGCTTGAACCACAGGGTTATCCCAGCTGGTTTCTTTCGCGACACGATCAATATAAGTTCGGATTGGAGAGTTTTGTGGTTCACCCAACACATCCATGATCTTCGCTTGCTGAACAAAATCAGGACCTTTTGCATAATGGGTAGCGTTAATAAACTTTTTCCATTCTGCAATATATTCTTGTTTATACAGTTGCGTCAGCTGTTTACGAATTTGATCTGGACTACCACTAAATGTTAAATCGTCAGACTGCGTACTATTCAATACCCAATCTTTGGTATCTGTTGGTTTGTTTGCAGCGTCTTCAATGGCTTTGTCAACATATTCATCCCAAGCTTTCTGGGTGAATATTCCTGGTAAAGCATAACCACCCAACATCACGTTACGATTGGTTTCACCCACAATTTGTGCCACAGTGACAGCAGGGTAACGTACGGCTGCACGCATTTTGATTTCGTTATAAACACGATCACGTGCTGGCATTCCTCGAACCACTGAGAGCAATACTTGACGAGTTTGATCGACGAGCTGAGCATCTGACTCTAAAACTGGGAACTTTTTATCATTGGCTAATGTCATTGAATAGCTCAAGATTTTTTCAGCTTTTTGAATCATTTCTCCACGCGGCATTTGTCCACGGTTGGCATCTAACCATGAACGCCAGAAACGGGTAACTTGATCACTTAAATGACTTGCATCCATATATTGTGGATTACTCATCATAAGATAAGCTTTCAATGCATTATAAGCATCTTGCGGATTTGTGTCTGAAGGCTCTGATGCAATCTGTGTAGAAGAGGTTTGTTTAATTTCCACATTAACATGATTTTGCTTGAGTGTTTGCTCATTGCCTTTAACACGTTGCAAATACTGCGCAATGTTTTGCTGACTCGGCGCTAAGACAATCTGTCTCACCCCTTTTAAATACTCCGCTTTTAATTTTTCTTTTAACTCATTGCCTTGATATAAACCAAACGAGAATTTTAAAGGACGATGCTGATCAAAGTCATCTAGCTGCTCTAACCGTTGTTGCAAAATCAGTAAAGCATCAATCTGGGTTGAAAGCTCTTGACCTGTGGTTTGTTCCATTTGAACAACTTTATTGAGATCTGCTTGTACATCTGCAATTAATTGCTGGTTATTACGATAAGACCAAACCCATAAGCCTAAAATAATCGACACACCCAATAATGATGCGATAAATGCCAAGTAGCGCTTACGTTTTGTGTTTGGATTAATATGTTGTTTAACTAAATTCTTATCTTTCAGAATAACTTCTGAGAATAAACCCTTTAAGAAATAACCATGATTCTGAGAGATTGAATTTTGTGGAATACCATGTTCACTGTTGGGGATCTTAGTCAGTTGAAAATCATCAACGATTTGTTCTGTCATTGGACTTTCAATCACACCTTCTTGTAAAGCACTGGTGAAATAGAAACCACGGAATACAGGTTTAAACTGGTATGGATTTTCTTCAAACAATGTCCCGATAAAAGTTTTTAATACGGGTTTTAAAGTCTTAAATTCAAGCGGGAAAGTCATCACACTTGGAGAAATATTTTGTGCATGACGGCGACTTAAATGGGTTGTACTTACACCTTTTAAGCCATCATATAAAATGTTGTAATGTTTCTCGAAGTGTTCAGCTGCATTTTGTGATGATTCTGGATCATAAGGTAAAGTTGCACCCCAGACTTGATCAAATTCTGCTGCTTCATAGCATTCAAAGAACTCGGTGAAACCTGCGATCAAATCCATTTTAGAGAAAACCAGATACACTGGCGCAAAGATCTCTAAGCGTTCAGTTAAGTCTTGGATACGCGCTCTTAAACTTTTCGCTAATTTAATTGATTTTTCAGGGCTTTGACTGACCAATTCAGCTACACTTACAATCACAATCAATCCATTGATCGGTGCTTTTGAGCGATTCTTTTTCAGAATATTTAAAAAACCTAACCATTCTGAATGATCTTCTGAATATACAGAATAGCGCCCTGCGGTATCGAGCAACACACCTTCTGTAGAGAAGAACCAATCACAGTTTCGCGTACCACTGAGCCCTGAAGACACCACTTTTTGATGGGTTTCTTCGAATGGGAATTTCAAACCAGAATGATAAATTGCTGAACTTTTTCCCGCCGCAGGGTTACCAATCACCATATACCACGGTAATTCATAAAGGGCAGCGTTTCCGCTTTTGTCACCCAATTTAGATTTACGAATCAATTGGATCGATTCTTTCATCTGTTGGTTGATCAGGTTTAATTCTTCTTTGTCTTTTTGTTTTCCGTATTCAGCTGTGTTGTCTTGCTCAATGGCTTCAGCCAAAGCTTCACCTTGTTCAGCATGCTTACGGCGTTGAATCAACCAGTAAATTCCGTAAATCACCAACCCAAGGATATAGGCAGCGAGCATCATAAAGAAATACTGACGTGGTACCACACTGTACGAAGAAATTATCGCAACAAGGATTGAAAGCGCAATCACAAGCTTTGGATTTGTGATGTATTGCCATGCATAGCTTAAAATTGTTTGTATCATTTTCTCGATTTCTTTCTAAATTTGTCTGTAATCTCTATGCAAACTCAGTCCCAACAATTACTTGGGTTTGCTGATGTTCAGCACTATAAACATAGCCATACAACTCATCTTTAAGGTGCAGACTCAACATAAAACCAAAAACTTTGGCTAATGATTGGGTATGACCTAAACTACTTTTACAATAAAGATAGTGATGTGCTTCAATCGGTGTTTCTGCAAAATTCTGTTCTAATCTTTTTAACAGCTTGACCTCTTTAGGATCATCTAAAACCAAAACAAAAGGTTGCTCTTGTTCAAATTGTTCTATTTGAACCAAATTCAACTCTTTTAAGGACCTAGATGCCTGATCAGAATTTAGTGCAATTCGAATATACTTTGTTGGCTGTAAATTTTGCAATTCAACCTTTTCATTGGTCATACAACAGGTACTGATATATTCAGAAGGAATATATTTTTCTGTCATCCATGTTCGATCATCAATGGTTTCTTGATCAATTTCAGAATCAACCACAATAAATAACGAAACTTCTGCATCTAATGATTGTGTTCTTTTCAGCAATTTCATCCAATCATGATATGCCGTTGTTTCCCCCCAGTAATGATATTCAGTATGAAACTGCTGATCAAGGATGCCAAGCTCTGTAAAATACTGTTGAATCAATTCTGCACCTGAGTTTTCATCCCATGTGTGAAATAAATTTTCAGGCAAAATAAGATGAATATTGAGGCGATTCAATTGTGGTACAGCTTCTGCAACCTGTTGTTCTACAGGTTCATCTTCATATTCTTGATGCGGGTTAATCCACGCAGGATGCATACGATATTCATGTGCAAGTTTAGCATCATAGAACAGTGCTGAATTCTTTAAATGCTCCGCAATTTGGTGAAGCATGTCGGTATTCTGTTCAAGCTGTTGCTGAATTAAGGCTGTGATCCGTTTCTGACGACCCGATAAACTTGATGAATCTTCTTCTTGTTCTTCAAGTGTTTGTATACGCAATGACAAGATGGGTAAACCATAACTATTGATGAGTGCTTGATCAAGTTGGGGGCTGACCACATCTTGCAGCTGCTCAATATGAACTTCATTTTCACCCATTGCACTTAAACTGGTTGTTGAATAGACCTTTAAATTTACCCATTCAATTTCTGCATCTGGCGTTTCAACGATATTTTGCTGTTCTGAGCGTTGTTCTTGTTCAAGTTTTTGCTGCTCTTTCTTGTCTTGACGACTTTGATAGAACTTCTTCAGCAACATCGGTGTCACAAGCAACAATGTAATTGCAGCAGGGATTAGTCCAAAGAAAATGACAAAATCCTGTCCACTTGGATTGTATTTAATATCACGCCAATAAAATACGACAATTGCTGAGACCAGTAAAATGACACTGATCAATGTTGCTAAAATTATTTTAATCATTTATGAAGCTCCAATCAGCGCATAACAGGTTTCATCATTATCACTTTGCATCTTCGGCATCACAAAAGCACCTTGTGCCAAACCGACTTGTGCTGTTGAACTCAACTGCAAAGGCTGAACTTCTTCTTTAGCAAGCACCAACCGCAAATCAACCAATAAGGTTGGACTACACCAACTCTGAAGTATTTTTTTTAATTTTTTACTTAACTTTTTCTTCGGTAAAAACTCTAAATATTGAGCATGAGTTAATGGACCAATTTGAATTTCTATTTTTCCATCTATTTGTCGAATAGTTTCCCCACAAAAAGTATTTACCCCCAAAAGAAAGGGTTGTTTGCCCCCTAATTTGGTTCTCTGCTCATCGCCTAGCTTAAACTTCTCAGTAATATATTCTTTGACTTCAACAGGATGATTAAAGACACAGGTCAACATCGTTTTCAACGCATGTGCAGTATTGTTTTGTCCCTGCATCAATCCTGAAAACTCAGCAAAATAATCGTCTAAATCATCTTGCTGATGCTGTGTTCGAATATATCCATTTAACGCATGTAAAATTTCTAAGTAATTATTTTCTTTTTCAATTTCATAACGTACAGGCAGGTTATAACTCAGACTTGCATCGACAAATTGGGCTGTAAGTTTATGGTTAAATAGCCCTAAGAACTTTTGTACCTCGACACGTTGTTTACGAGGTGCTTGCTTGACTTTATTGGTATAGGTATAGGGCATTGCACCCTGCATACCCGTTAAACCTACCACCAAATTGGTCATGTGGATCTTATCCTCAACTTGTTCTAAGGATTCAATCTCATGCTTGGGGAAATTTAGATTTAGTGAACTTTCAAAAAGAAAATCATCTGACCAACTTTTTAAAGTGGTGATGGTGGGTGCATGTCTAAATAATCGGGTTGACTGCACAAATTCAAAAGCTGTAGGGGTTTTGAAAAGCTCGTCAACTACAGAAGCTTCTTGCCACCAACGTTCTGTACGCATTGGTATAACTCCTGTTTTGTATTTAAATCTCTCACAAAAACATCAACAAAGCTGTTCATTTGTACTTTTAAATTGAAAATATGACTAATCAATTCACTGAAAATATAGAGACTATGTCCACGGAAAACTTGAACATCCACATCCATCAATACCTTAACGCCACGTACAAACATCGGGAAAGGTTTTGCTTCAACAAGTTTATGGGTAATTTCAAATTCGATCTGTTTAATCGCATCAATAATCAAATGATTTTCTTTCGATTTTGGTAAGTTATAAAGTTCAAGTAACTCTTTGATATGACTGACCGCATCCCCTTTCATTAACGCCAGCGTATTTAAAGAAAGATGTGAAATAATCCGCCATTGTTCATTTTTATTCATTTCAAATTGATAAGGCTCAGTTGGTCTTTTTAATATCAAAGCACGGCGAGCAACTGTACTGTCATTCAAATTCAAAACATTATTCGATTGACCTAAAGCTTCATACGGCAATTCACGGTTTGAACAAAGTAATCTGCAACTGACAAAATCCGACTTAATACTCTGAGGCTCGAGTTGTTTTGAAATAATTGAATACCCTGTTTCCACATATTGATTTTGTAAAACAGTCGGATTTAAGGCATAAAAAAACTGAATATCCTCACCATGATAATGACTCATTGCGAAGAAAGGTAAAATTGGATAAACCACTTGATCCTGATTACTTTTTTCACGAATCAAATTCATTTCAAGTATTGAATACACTTGATAAAATTCAGGATGGTGTGCATCTGTGATGAGAGGGTATTCTAAGTTTTTATGATTGATTTTTTGCGGTTCAGCCTGTTTTTCAAATAGGTTGACCACTGGGCTGGTAAATAATTTAAAATTCACCACATTCAATTCTGAATAATTTCGAATAATGGCTTGATCGTTTAAATTCAGCTTCAAATGAATTTGAATTTCAAAAGTTAAATTTTCATCTTTTAATAATTTTAAAAAATCTAAATTTAAATTCAGATAACTAAATTTTTCTGGAAAACAAAAGTATTCGATCAACAAACGATAGGCATGATGAGTATGTTGATCTATAGGTAATAGACTTTCATCTTCACGGAATCCCATCACTTCAAAAGGATTATTTATTGCTGTAACTTTTTTATTGATACGCAGACTAAAGCTGGTATCCTGATGAAAAATATGATCTAAAACTTGCAATGGAAAGTTAGAAATCGCATCTAAATAAATAGGAAGCTTTTCATTTTTCAACCAATTTTTACATGGATTTAATAACTCAAATTTTAAACTAAGTGTCGCATTTTGATTCAAATGAATATGCGCACTTGGCGTGGTTTGAAAACTTAAACTTTCCAGCTGAATGGGAAGTAGTTTCACTTCAGTGCTGGTATTAAATTCGCACTGGACCCCCTTAAAACTTCTTGATTTTAAAGTTGTTCCTTTAGGAATAATATGAACATCTGTTAATTGTTTTTGTTTATTTAAATCTTCAAAGCTCACCACGGAACAGGCAGGAAAATGTCGCAAATACTGCGGAAACATCACTTCAAATAATGAGCGGGTAAATATGTCATAGCTATCGGCTAATTTTTTATCAATACGTGCTGCAATTAAAGAAAAAGCCTGAATCAGGCGCTCAATATGAGGATCATCAATTTGTTCTTGGTTTAAAGATAATCTTTGCGCAATTTTAGGATATTTATCTGCAAATGCACGTGACTGCTGACCAAATTCTTGTAGTTGCTTTTCATAATACGGTAAAAGTTCTTCTATCACGACATACCTACATTTTTAAGATCTGGCAGAGATTACATATTGCTGTGTTGTTGGCTTGAGTAAGGCATCAAAAATTACTGGTTCATAAAGCGGATGAATATTTAAATAGGCTTGAATGCTTAAGCATAAAGAACCAACATTCTGATCATCTAGCTGCATTTCTACTTTAATCTGTTTTAATCGTGGTTCATGTGCAGCGATCGACTGCTCAATGGACTGGCAAATAACATCTCGATCTGTGGGATTTGCAGTTGAAAGCCCGACAAAATCAATAATTCCAAACTGTACAATCGATTTTTTGGCTAAAGCATAATCATCAATATCCACATCTAGTTTAGCGATTCGGGTATTTAACAAATCTTCCAAATCATGAGCAACAGACTCTCTTAGCTCATGTATGGAAAGCCCTTTTACATAATCATCTTCAACAATCAAACGATCAAAGAGTGTAGACCGAAACCCATAGGGATAAAGTTGATCTAAGTTCATAACTGATATTCTAATGATATGAAACAGATAGGGACTGTGCAGTCCCTATCTGTCTCGACCAACAATTAAGCAGCGTAAGATGCTGTATTGTTAGAAAGAGACCATTTCTTAGTAACGGCACCTTTAGCAGAACCGTTAATATCTTGTTGATTATAAGTCCACTCAACTGCAGCATATTTCAAACCAAATGCTTCAGTTGGAACACCTTCTTCATTTACAGTAGGTGTTACACTTGAAACAAGAACATGCTTCAATTTGATTTGGAGGTACTTGATACGTTTGTCACCGTTTGCACGGTAAAAATCAATTTGAACTTCGTCAAAAGTATAACCAGCAGAACAAGCTTCCCAAAGTTTTGGACTAGTCGCATCCAAATCTTTAACGAAAAGCATGTCTGAATGTTCTACACGTTCAGCAGTATGACCACCAACGCTTGAAGAAGTAGCAGATTTTGGTTGACGGATGTTGTGAGACCAAGAATTAACTTCTAGCCAGTTCTTGTGCTCAGAATCACGTGACTCACCATCAACTTTGTACTTGCCTTGAAATTGAACGTATATGTCTTTCATTGGATTTACCCTTATTTTTTAAAGTTATTATTTAGCCACGCTCTATTTTAATTCGAGGACTGAGGTAACTCAGTGACAAGTCGCAGAGAAACTGACAACTCATCTAGCTGGAAATGCGGTCTTAAAAAGACCACAGACTTGTAGTGCCCTGGCTCTGCAGGATTCTCTACAACTTTTACAGAAGCTTCACGCAGTGGATACTGTGCTTTTGCTTCTTGAGACGCGCCATCATCAAGCAATACATATTGTGATAGCCATTCATTTAAAAATGCTTCTACGTTTCCAGCCGATGCAAAACTTCCGACTTTATCTCGCATCATTGCTTTTAGATAATGTGCAATTCGAGAAACTGCCATGATGTATTGGATTTGGCTAGAAAGTGATGAGTTTGCATTCGCAGTATCACTGTCATATTTTTTCGGCTTCTGCGTAGACTGTGCACCAAAGAATGCTGCATAGTCTGTATTCTTACAATGCACCAGTGGAATAAAGCCCAAATCACTTAATTCTTTTTCACGACGATCAGTGATAGCAATTTCTGTTGGGCATTTAAATACCACTTCACCATCATTGGTTTTAAAGGTATGCACTGGTAAGCCTTCGACCATACCACCACCTTCTACACCACGAATAGCCGCACACCAACCATGCAAGTCAAAGGCATTGGTCAAACGTGTACCGAACGCATAAGCTGCATTCATCCATAAATATTCATCGTGATTTTGACCTGAAACCTCTTCAACGAAGTTAAAGCCTTCAGTTGCCCATCCCTCTTTAGGATCATAAGGCAAGCGTCCTAAAACACGTGGCATAGTCAATGCAACATAACGCGCATCATCGCTTTCACGGAACGAACGCCATTGCACATATTCAGCTGTTTCAAACACTTTTGAAACATCACGCGGACGATCAATATCAGTGAATGATTCAAGACCTAACATATTGCTGCTTGCAGCAGAAATGAATGGTGCATGTGATGCTGCTGCAACATGTGAAATTTGTTCTAACAGATACATATCTGATGGTGTACG
The DNA here is from genome assembly GCF_019702905.1 of Acinetobacter sp. Tol 5. Lineage (NCBI taxonomy): Bacteria > Pseudomonadati > Pseudomonadota > Gammaproteobacteria > Moraxellales > Moraxellaceae > Acinetobacter > Acinetobacter sp. Tol 5. The sequence continues at coordinate 4,621,780 of NZ_AP024708.1, forward strand.
ATCGAACTCAAAGTCACCAATCAAAGTAGCATAAGGAGCGCCACCAAATGAACCATATTCTTCTTCATACACTTTTTTAAACAATGTACTTTGATCGAAATCTGTTGCACCTTGGAAGTCTTTGATCAACTCTTTTTTCGTCGTGTTTAACATACGAATTTTGATCAACGGATTAGACGGTGACTCTTGGCAAAAATAGTACAAACCACGCCAAGTCGATTCAATTTTTTGAAACTGCTCGTTGTGCATGATTTTGCTAAGTTGTGTCGAAATAAGTGCATCAATTTCAGCAATACGCTTATCAATAGACAAAGACATGTTTTCAGAAACAGTAATTGTTCCTGCCATGACTTCTTTCGCCAATTCGCTAATTAAGCTTTTCGCACGATCATGTTCTTCATCATTACGTGCAATTCGGCTACGCTCCACAATAGAATCAAGTAAACTTACTTCTTCTACAGCTGTATCTTGTACAGTATTGGTTTGTAAATTACTCATTTTCTGGACCCGCCTCAGCACTTAATTTACGAATCTGATCCGTATTTTGTAAAACCTCATCAAGCAAGTCTTCCAAACGCTCACTATTAGAAATCTTATTTCTCAAGTCTGTTAAACGCTCACGCGCTTCAACCAACTTTTTAAGTGGTTCAACTTGCTGTACAACTTGTTCAGGGCGGAAATCTTCCATTGACTTAAATGTTAAATCAACTGACATGCGACCACCTTCTTCAGTCAAAGTATTTTCAACTTGGAAGGCTGCACGTGGAGATAATGATTCCATCACTTCATCAATGTTTTCTAAGTCAACATTGATAAATTTCTTGTCTTTTAACTTGGTTCTTTCTAACTCAGAAGCAGCAGAGAAATCGCCGAGCACACCAACAACAAATGGTAATTCTTTAACTTCCTTGCCATCACCCACTTCAACATCATAAGTCAGCTGAACACGTGGTGGTCTGATTCGCTGTAATTTTTTCTGTACACTTTCACGTTTTGACATTTTTTTTATCCATTAATTTGAGCAAATAAATTATGTTGGGAAATTCGGTCTAGCTGCTGGTGTCGGCTTCGGTTTTGCTGGAGTAGCAGCGGGTTTAGATGATGCAGGCTTAGATGAAGAAGGTGCAGAACGTGTCGGCGAAGTACGGTTCACTTTCTGAGGACGGCTCACTTTCTGAGGGCGAGAACTACGCTCTACGCTCGGCGCAGTTTCCTGATTTTTTTCAACCAAAACTGCTGCAGGCATTGCTTGTCGAACAGCGTCAGTAAAACTTTTCGCAACTGGATAAGTTTTGGCTTCTGTTAAGTAACGCATTTCACTGGTACGCATCTTATTTAGCGCATCTGAAGCCAAACCAAGACCGGCAAGGAACTTAACATCAGTCAACTCATTGCTTTGAATATTCAATGTTTCTAAATAACTGACGATTTGAAGCGCTTTTTCATTTTTCCCAAGCTGTTGGAATTTCTCCGCAGCTGAGACCAACAGTTTGTTTTTATAGTCTTTGTTCTTCTTATCACACAATTGCGCATAAATCCCCAGAAGCTCAGGATTCGTCTCGCCTTCAACCATTGGATAGTCTTTGATACATGATCTTTTTAGTTTGATCTCATCGTTTGCGCTAACAAATGTGCTCGCAAATGATGCTCCAAGAACTAAAATGTACGGGATATAATTCTTCAAAATCTAACCTCAATTCACTTGATTCAGTTATTCAATAGATTTACTTTTGATGTTTTATAAATATATATAATTAAAGCAACTTCGTTTAAAATCTTAGAAATAAAACTAAAAAAAACACTTTTAGTCAAGTGAAATTTCGTATCAACATTTTAAACGATTGATAAAAAAAGTTTTTTAAAGCGTTTGGATAATATCAATAATATCTTATCTTCACAAAAGTTTTTTTTTCTGTAAAATATTTCTTGAGATTTTTAAAAAAATATTAAACATTTGATTTTAATATACTAATTTAAATGCCAAATTGATAGGCTAGAAAATTAAAAACTGACTTTGTGCCAAAGTAAAGTTTTTGAGAGAGACAAAAATGACCGATTTAAAAGTTTTGATTAAAAAGTTATCTGCATCTTCACGTACAGCTTTAGAACAATCCGCCAATCTATGTGTAAATCATCAAAATTTTGAAATTGAAATTGAACATTTTTTTGTCAAATTACTTGAACAGCATGGCAATGATCTTGAAATATTACTAAACAAATGCAAAATTTCAAAAGATGCATTGTTAAGTGATTTGTTAGAATGCATTTCTCAACTTCCGAAAGGCAATACCCGAACGCCAATCTTTTCAAAATCAATTGTTCGACTTCTGGAACAAGCATGGTTGCTTGCTTCAGCTGAACAAGATTCAGTTATTCGCAGTGGACACTTACTTGTTGCGTTACTTACTGCCTCGGACCTCTATCAAATTGCCATTCGAGCTTCAAGCTTATTTGATCTTTTCCCGATTGATATGATGAAGCATAAATTCTTGGAAATTTGCGTGAACAGTAACGAAAATGTTCCCGTGAATACCACAGAAAAAGAAGCCAAATCTGAAATAGATTCAGGTGATCATTCAGCCTCACTTAAAAAAACGCCGGCACTGGATCAGTTCACTATTAACCTCACTGAAAAGGCTCAAAAAGGTGGAATAGACCCTGTTATTGGTCGTGAATACGAAATCCGTTTGATGCTGGATATTTTGATGCGCCGTCGTCAAAACAATCCCATCTTAACAGGTGAGCCTGGTGTCGGTAAAACTGCTGTAGTTGAAGGTCTAGCACTTAAAATTTCACAAAACCAAGTTCCCGATGCGCTTAAAAATGTTCAACTGCATTCTTTAGATATGGGCTTGTTACAAGCTGGTGCAAGCGTCAAAGGTGAGTTTGAAAACCGATTAAAACAAGTCATCCAAGAAGTGCAACAATCAGCTCACCCAATTATCCTGTTTATTGATGAAGCTCACACCATGATTGGTGCTGGTGGTCAAGCAGGTCAAAATGATGCAGCAAACTTGTTAAAACCTGCATTGGCGCGTGGTGAATTAAGAACAATTGCAGCAACAACATGGGCGGAATATAAGCAGTATTTTGAAAAAGATGCCGCTTTGAGTCGTCGCTTCCAAGTGGTTAAAGTTGAAGAACCAACCGAAGAAGTGGCTATCGATATGTTACGTGCCATGATTCCTGTGATGGCAAATCACTTTAACTTACGTATTGATGATGAAGCCATTGTTACGGCTGTACATTCATCACACCGTTATATCAGTGGGCGCCAACTCCCAGATAAAGCCATTAGCGTATTAGATACAGCGGCTGCACGTGTTGCACTCACACAAAATGCCCAACCTGTGAAATTGGATCAACTCAAAGCTCAACAACATAATTTAAATTTAGAATTCAATATCATTGAAAATGAGCATAAGCATGAGTCAATTCATGAAGAACGCTTAGCACAACTTAAACAATCTTTAGATACACTTGAGCAAGAAATTCAAGAAACAGAACAACAATGGCAAGCTGAATTGGATTTAATTCAGCAAATCAAAGTATTAGAAAGCGGTACCGATACGGAACAAGCATCACATAAAGATGAAATCCTAAAACTTCGTAATAACTTAGCTGAACTGCAAGGTCAAGAACCTCTGGTTTTTGAACGTGTAAATGCACAAATCATCAATGAAATTATTTCAGATTGGACCGGTATTCCTGTTGGGAAAATGGTCAATGATGAAATTAAACAAATTCTCAGCTTGGAAGAAAAACTTGAACAACGGGTAATGGGACAAGATTATGCATTACATCAGCTGGTTCAAGGGATTAAAACATCGAAAGCACGCTTAGAAGATCCGAATAAACCACAAGGTGTCTTCATGCTAGTCGGTCCAAGTGGTGTCGGTAAAACGGAAACCGCCTTAGCACTTGCAAATGAGCTCTATGGTGGTGAATCGCATTTAATCACCATCAATATGTCTGAATACCAAGAAGCACATACTGTTTCCTCTCTCAAAGGTGCACCTCCAGGGTATGTAGGTTATGGTCAAGGTGGTGTATTAACAGAAGCTGTTAGACGTAATCCTTATAGCGTTGTTTTACTGGACGAGATTGAAAAAGCGCATAGCGATGTTCAAGAATTGTTCTACCAAGTTTTCGACAAAGGAACACTTGAAGACGGTGAAGGTCGAGTTATTGATTTTAAAAATACCACGATTTTGTTGACTTCCAATACAGGTTCAAACGCCATTATGCAGGCATGTTTAAATCAGCCTGTCGAAGAGTGGCCAAGCGCTGAAGAGCTTACCGAGCAACTTAAACCAAGTTTATATAAACAATTTAAACCTGCATTTTTGGGTCGTATGCGGATTGTGCCGTATTTCCCATTACATGATGATCTTCTGGTCAGAATTATTGAACATAAAATTGGCAAAATTACTGCACGACTCGAAAAACAATACGAAACCAAAGTGACATATAGCGACGATTTGATCGAGTTAATTCTCAGTCGTTGCACAGAGGTGGATAGTGGTGCGCGTAATGTTGACAATATTTTAAATGCTTCTGTCTTACCTGCATTAGCAACAGAAATGCTGGTTGCGCTAGCAGAACAAAAAATTCCTAAATTGATTCATATCGACACCAAAGATGATGAAATTATTTACCTTTTAGATCCACAAGCCAAATCTGCAAAGAAGAAATCGAGTAAGAAGCCAAAGGTTGTGGAAGCTTAAATTCACGAGTATAGAGAATGGATATTAATTTAGATACCTTACTAAAGCCTATTTCAGATGATCATCCATGTGGAGAAGATTTATCTTTTTCCAATGAGTTTCATGAAATAAAAAAAGCACGAACACATGATGATCCACTATTAGATCAGGGGGATTGGATCTCTGAACCTAAGCAAGCGGATTGGTCATTTGTTGCTGAAAAATCTGTTCAATTATTAACAGATAAAACTAAGGATATCCGTTTACTGACTTGGCTGACCGAAGCTTGGACAAATCTATATGGTTTTGAAGGTTTAATTAAAGGACTAGAGCTGAGCCATCGCGTCTTAGAGCAATTCTGGTTAAAGCTCCATCCTGAAATTGAAGATGATGATTTAGATCAACGTCTCGGGTTGCTACAAGGCTTCACAACACAATTACCCGGCTTGATCAAGAATGTTCCACTCATCAACATTCAACCATTCTACTCACTTGCCCAATACGAAAAATTTTTACATTTACAAAATGTGCGTCGTAAGCAAGCTGAAGATTCTGACAGTGTGGAAGCATCGCTAGAATTAGACCAATTCAACCAAGCTTTATTCAATACATCTCGGACATTTCAATATCAAAATTATCAGCAATTTCAGGAAATTTTGCAGCATTGGAATATCATTAAACAAGTGCTCGATTCTTTGATGGAGTTGGAAGCGCCAAGTTTTGCCAATGTAGATTCTCAACTTGAAAATATTCAAATGAATCTAAAGAAAATCTATAAAGCAGAATCTTTTGGCAGCAACACCAATACAGCGCCTATGGAAAATACAGATACTCAAGTTCAAACACCCATTGCAACAGCTACAGAGTCCTATGCAGCTCCAGTTGTTCAAACACAAAGTTTTCAGCCACAACCACAAAGTCACTTACAGAACCGTGAACAGGCAATGCGTGTTTTACAAGATATTGCTGATTATTTTCAAACCAATGAACCACATAGCCCTGTAAGTTATATGCTGCAAAAAACCATTAAATGGAGTCAAATGCCTTTACACGAATGGTTAACTCAAGTCATTAAAAATGATAATCCCCTTGATTCTATTCAAGAATTACTGGGCGTCAACCAAAATAATGAATCTTCTGAGTGGTAATCCAATATGTTTAAAGCTGAAAAAGTTCTTTGGGGTGAAGGTTTATTTTTAAGACCACAGCATTTCCAACTACAAGATACCTATCAAGAACAACGTTTAAATCATACCGTTCGTTCTACTATTCCCTATCCTTATGGGATTAAAAATCTTCGTTTTGACGAAACTCAATTGGGTACACATGTACTGGCTTTAGAACACATTGATATGATTTGGCAGGATGGCGAGATATATCAAGCACCTGCTAAAGATCTTTTGCCACAACCAATCTTGTTGGATGAATTGAATTTGCGCGGTGAAATGCTCATTTATTTAGCATTGCCGATCTTACAACCCAATAAGAAAAACATTTCAGATGATCAGGATAAGCAACCTGCGCGCTATCATTCTTATTTGAATGAAACACATGATCTGTTTACAGATGCAACACCTGCTGAAATTACTTTTCTGAGACGTCGTACTGAATTCAAACTTTTTGATATTCAAGCTGATCCGAATCAGGATTTAGATGGCTTTTTGTATTTAGCGATTGGAAAAATCAAACGTCATAGTTCAGGTAATTTTGAAATTGATTCAAAATATATTCCGCCAATTTTACATATTCAGTCGAATGAAACCCTGTTGGCGAATTTGAAACGAACTTTAAATGTTGTTCGTGCCAAAATCAAAATGATTCAAACCAATAACCGTGAAAACGAACAGAAACTGATCGAATTTAGATCGGGAGATATTGTGTCTTTCTGGTTGGTGAATGCGCTCAATACTGCTCATGCAACATTAAACCATCTTTTGCAAAATCCTCAGATTCATCCTGAGAAATTGTTCTTTGAGTTGTTACGTTTAACAGGTTCATTGCTCACCTTCTCTACCGCATATGAAGTTGAGCATTTACCACAATATCAACATCACAACTTGCAAGATAGTTTTACTCAATTAGATAAAATCTTACGTGAACTGTTAGATACGATTATTTCAAGTCGTTATATCAGTATCGCATTGAAAGAAATTCGTCCTTCGTATTGGGTCGGTAGCTTAGAAACCGATAAAATCACTAAAGAATCAAGACTTTATATCGCAGTCTCAAGTGGTATGATGCAGACACACGAATTGATTCAAATCGTACCTTTACGTTTCAAAGTTGGTAATACGGTAGATGTAGAACAACGTGTTGTTGCAGCACTTCCTGCAATTCCAATTCATCATTTGGTACAAATTCCAACGGCCATTCCAGTACGATCAGGGGTGAGCTATTTTGAAATTGAGCCACACCACGAGATGTATCAGCGTATGCTTGATTCTGAAACCATTTGTATTTATGTACCAGCAGGTTTCCAAGATATCAGTATTGAGCTGATCGCAGTGATGAACGGTTAAGAGGATGAGCAAATGAGTCAGAACAATAATATCGCCCCTTCACTGTTTGATGATGGACAAATTGGGGCAGGTTCTTTACCTCAACCGACTAAAAATACACAAGCAACCAATTTGGTTGATCTTTTGCACGACGGTTTTTATATCGTCTTTTTATTAAGAAATCAGTACGTTCCTGAAAATGCTGATCGCTTTAAAGAGAAGATTTTAGATTTACTCAATCGCTTCGAACATCAAGCCAAGAAACTACAGTTTTCAGCAGAAGATATTCAAGACGCAAAGTATGCCTATTGCGCTTTACTTGATGAAACGATTGTTACCCAACAAGATCCTTCTTTTTTCAATCTACAAAATCATTGGTTAATCAGCCCATTACAGTTGACCCTGTTCGGTTCACAACTGGCGGGTTATCGTTTTTTTGAGTTTTTAGAGCTGATTCGTGCCCGTGGTAAAGAAAGACTCGCGTCACTCGAAGTTTATCATTATTGCTTATTGCTCGGTTTTCAAGGTAAGTATCGTATTGAATCTATTGAGAGTTTAAATCACTTAGTCGCACGAGTCGGTGATGAAATTGATTACTTAAAAGGTAAAAAAGCTGCTTTTTCACCTTTTGCTGCGCTACCTGATCAGATCAAAAATATTATTCATCGAGAATTACCTTTTGTTTGGATTCTAATTTTCCTGTTGTTATTTGCAGTGCTTGCTTTTGCAGGATTAAAAATTATGTTGAATAAGAATGAAGATGCTTCGCTTGCAAAATTTAATAATGTAATTGCAGCGCCAGCAGAACAAGCGCATATCACGATTCTATTGCCTTGACGGTAAAATTATGACACAAGAAAAGCAAACATCTATTCGTATATTACAAAGTAAGCCTGTTAAAAAAACTTGGGGAAAATCATCAATCTTTTTACTTGGCTTATTAACCGGGATCATCCTTTCAGCGATCTTTTTCTTTATTTTTATCAATTTTAACCAGCCTGAAACTGTAACTGACTCAGTTGAAACAACATCCGCTGTACAAGAACAAGATGTACAAGCGCATACTGAAGAAGCTACAAACAATCAACATGATGAAAGCGCTGGTGCTTATAAACAACATATTAATGAGAAAGACTTTAATCAAATTTTCAAACATGAAAATAAGCCTGCACCTCAACCAGTTCCAAAGAGCGGCTCACCATTTGAACAAATGCTCAAACCAGAAGTGAAGCCTGCTCCTGCAGTAGCATCTAAACCACCAGTTGTACCTGCAAAACCTGTAGCCGCTGCAACAGCCAAACCGAAAGTTGAGGCAAAAGCAGCTGAAAAAGAAGCTCCAGCGAAAAAGGAAGAAGTTCAAGAGATCTCTCCTGAAGCGACTGTCAAAATGACCATAGAAAGAAAAGAGATAGAAAACAAACCATGATTTTGTTTGTTGTTATTTGTTTTCTCTTTTTGGTGATTGGTCTTACTTTTTTAATGTCTTATGAGATCAGAAACAAAACTTTAGACTATTTAAAAGCACTGCTACCACAGGGTAAGAAAAAACTAGCCTCTGCAAAACATTTCGCAGAGCAAATGAACCAAGCAGCTTCTGCACATCAAACTCAGACCCATTGGCATTTACAACAATGGTGGATTTTGATTGCAGGTTTTTTTCTGCTTTCCAGTATTTTAGTTTTTGCCTTTACTCGACCCATTGACCCGACAAAAGTAGAAGCAGAATACTTAAGACAGACAGATCCACAAATCTATGCATTGCTTAATGGTGAGGTCTTAAGCCCTCCGCCTGCTGTTGATGACAGCTTAATTGATGCCGCAATTGTGCAAGCTCAAATCCTAGAGAGAGAAAATCCACTTCCAAATCATCAATTCCCAAGTGTGAATCCATCAGCGATTGATAACGAAGGAGTTGGGGATCAGAGAAGCAGTTTTGATACGGCAATGGTTGACCGTAAATGGGACAAAATGCATCCAAGTTATAAGCAACGTTTGCTGATGGTCTTTAAAATCATGAAAGAACGTCACGGTTATGAAATGGTTCTTTTAGAAGGTTATCGTAGCCCTGAACGTCAAACACGTTTATCGGGCAATACAGCAACCACTTTAGCCAAAGCCTATCAAAGTTATCATCAATTTGGTTTAGCTGCTGATGTCGCCTTTAAACGTGATGGCAAAGTAGTGATTTCTGAACGTGATCCATGGGCTTGGAAAGGTTATCAACTGTATGGTGTTGTCGCTGAATCCGTAGGTTTAACCTGGGGTGGTCGCTGGACAAGAATTCATGACTATGGTCATACTGAATTCCGAATGCCTGGGCTACGTAAAAACCGTGAATCTGCTGAACGCTTAATTGCAGAAGCACAAGGTAAAGGTCTCATGGCAAATAATATTGAGGTCAATTAATGAAAATTTTATTGTTATAGGAAATTGCTTACAACAATCACAGCGATTGTCATCTATACGATTAGTGATCAATTTTATATTCTATGGTCAGAGGGAACAGGAAGTTTCCCAGACAAAACAACAATAACCAAGTGTCTGAGCATCAGGAACGTGAGATTCGACAGGAGTCAGATCTAACACACCAATACGAAGAAAACCCCATCAGGATTATGGGGTTTTCTTTTTATAGCCATACCATTTTTTTGATTTATAGTTTCTTTAAATATTCGACTATTTCTTTATTATTCGCCATTTCTGCCAGTTCCAAGGCTGTAAATTGTGCTTTATAGTGGACATCTGCACCCTGACTCACTAATAACTTTACAATTTCTAAATGATCATTTTCAGCAGCAGCGTGTAATGCACTATAACCTTCTTCATCCATTTGATTGGCATCAATCCCTTGTGATAAAAGCTGTTCGACTTGTTCAATATCGCCAAGTGAAGCAGCAAACACCAGTTCAGGAAGATAAAGTTCTTCATCATCATTAGGAATGGGAGAGAATGAGTTCAGTTTCATAGGATCACCTGATACTTTGTATTCGGCTATTGTAATCAAACTATTTGCATTAGATGTTAATTTTCTGTGCTATAGGAAGTAAACCTTCACAGACTTATCATTTTCATCCTATATTAACCTGAGTTCGATATAAAAATCTTGATAAAACATGATACTCGGAAACGTCATCTGCAACTGTTTGAGGCAGGACTACTTCTATAAGGCTCTGCAGAGCTTTATTATTTTCAATAAGTTAAAGATATGATTACATTGAACTCAAGTTATATTATTCTTTTATGGGACTTTTTCACTTTTCTTTACACATAAAAAAACACCCTCAACATTTTAGTTGAGGGTGTTTTAAGAATTAAAAGCTGGCGATGACTTACTCTCACATGGGTAACCCCACACTACCATCAGCGCTAAGAGGTTTCACTTCTGAGTTCGGGAAGGGATCAGGTGGTTCACTCTTGCTATTGTCGCCAGCAAACTGTTATGGACTTTTTCGGGTCTTATGGGGATGCCTTACTTTGTTCCAAATGAGTTTAACAGAACATTTGAGTTGGTTATTGTAACTAGCTTTACAACTAAATCAAGTTTCTTTGATCTTTTATGAATCAAATGATGTTTCATATACAACTGCTTGGGTGTTGTATAGTCAAGCCTCACGAGCAATTAGTATTGGTCAGCTTCATGCGTCACCGCACTTCCACATCCAACCTATCAACGTCGTAGTCTTCAACGGCTCTTTAGAGGACATAAAGTCCTAGGGAAATCTTATCTTGAGGTAGGCTTCCCGCTTAGATGCTTTCAGCGGTTATCCCTTCCGAACATAGCTACCCGGCGATGCGACTGGCGTCACAACCGGTACACCAGAGGTTCGTCCACTCTGGTCCTCTCGTACTAGGAGCAGATCCTCTCAAATTTCCAACGCCCACGGTAGATAGGGACCGAACTGTCTCACGACGTTCTAAACCCAGCTCGCGTACCTCTTTAAATGGCGAACAGCCATACCCTTGGGACCTGCTTCAGCCCCAGGATGAGATGAGCCGACATCGAGGTGCCAAACACCGCCGTCGATATGAACTCTTGGGCGGTATCAGCCTGTTATCCCCAGAGTACCTTTTATCCGTTGAGCGATGGCCCTTCCATACAGAACCACCGGATCACTAAGACCTACTTTCGTACCTGCTCGACTTGTGGGTCTCGCAGTTAAGCGCGCTTTTGCCTTTATACTCTACGCGTGATTTCCGACCACGCTGAGCGCACCTTCGTACTCCTCCGTTACTCTTTAGGAGGAGACCGCCCCAGTCAAACTACCCACCAGACATGGTCCTCGTCCCGGATAACGGGACAGAGTTAGAACCTCAATATTACCAGGGTGGTATTTCAAGGATGGCTCCATAGCAACTGGCGTCGCTACTTCTAAGCCTCCCACCTATCCTACACAAGTAAGATCAAAGTTCAATGTCAAGCTGCAGTAAAGGTTCACGGGGTCTTTCCGTCTAGCCGCGGGTACACCGCATCTTCACGGCGATTTCGATTTCACTGAGCCTCTGCTGGAGACAGCGCCCCCATCATTATGCCATTCGTGCAGGTCGGAACTTACCCGACAAGGAATTTCGCTACCTTAGGACCGTTATAGTTACGGCCGCCGTTTACTGGGGCTTCGATCAAGAGCTTCGCTTACGCTAACCCCATCAATTAACCTTCCAGCACCGGGCAGGCATCACACCCTATACGTCCACTTTCGTGTTTGCAGAGTGCTATGTTTTTAATAAACAGTTGCAGGGGCCTGGTTTCTGTGGCTGCCAATAGCTCAAGGAGCAAGTCCTATCACCGTCAGCAGCGTACCTTCTCCCGAAGTTACGGTACCATTTTGCCTAGTTCCTTCAGCAGAGTTCTCTCAAGCGCTTTGGTCTACTCGACCTGACCACCTGTGTCGGTTTCGGGTACGATTCCTGTGTAACTGAAGCTTAGAGACTTTTCCTGGAAGCATAGTATCAGCCACTTCACGAGTAAACTCGCTTGCTATCAGTTCTCAGCATAGAGCACCCCGGATTTGCCTAAGATGCATGCCTACAACCTTTCACCTGGACAACCAACGCCAGGCTGACTTAACTTTCTCCGTCCTCTCATCGCATTACACAGAAGTATTGGAATATTAACCAATTTCCCATCGACTACGCCTCTCGGCCTCGCCTTAGGGGTCGACTCACCCAGCCCCGATTAACGTTGGACTGGAACCCTTGGTCTTTCAGCGAACGGGTTTTTCACCCGTTTTGTCGTTACTCACGTCAGCATTCGCACTTCTGATACCTCCAGCATGCTTCTCAACACACCTTCATCGGCTTACAGAACGCTCCCCTACCACGTATACAATGTATACATCCGCAGCTTCGGCATATAGTTTTAGCCCCGTTACATCTTCCGCGCAGGCCGACTCGACTAGTGAGCTATTACGCTTTCTTTAAAGGGTGGCTGCTTCTAAGCCAACCTCCTAGCTGTCTATGCCTTCCCACATCGTTTCCCACTTAACTATAATTTTGGGGCCTTAGCTGGCGGTCTGGATTGTTTTCCTCTTGACTACGGACGTTAGCACCCGCAGTCTGTCTCCCGGATAGTACTCATAGGTATTCGGAGTTTGCATCGGTTTGGTAAGTCGGGATGACCCCCTAGCCGAAACAGTGCTCTACCCCCTATGGTATTCGTCCGAGGCGCTACCTAAATAGCTTTCGGGGAGAACCAGCTATCACCGAGTTTGATTAGCCTTTCACCCCTATCCACAAGTCATCCCCTGGCTTTTCAACGACAGTGGGTTCGGTCCTCCAGTTAGTGTTACCCAACCTTCAACCTGCTCATGGATAGATCACCCGGTTTCGGGTCTATACCCAGCAACTAAACGCCCTATTAAGACTCGATTTCTCTACGGCTCCCCTATACGGTTAACCTTGCTACTGAATATAAGTCGCTGACCCATTATACAAAAGGTACGCAGTCACCAAACAAGTTGGCTCCCACTGCTTGTATGCATGCGGTTTCAGGATCTATTTCACTCCCCTCACAGGGGTTCTTTTCGCCTTTCCCTCACGGTACTGGTTCACTATCGGTCAGTCAGGAGTATTTAGCCTTGGAGGATGGTCCCCCCATATTCAGACAAGGTTTCACGTGCCTCGCCCTACTCGTCATCATTATATGTGCACTTTCGTGTACGGGACTATCACCCTCTACGGTAGCACTTCCCAGAGCTTTCCGCTAATACACATATAACTTAATGGGCTGATCCCCGTTCGCTCGCCGCTACTGAGGGAATCTCAATTGATTTCTTTTCCTAAGGGTACTGAGATGTTTCACTTCCCCTCGTTCGCCTCGCATGACTATGTATTCATCATGCGATACCTACCTTATGGTAAGTGGGTTTCCCCATTCAGAAATCTCCGGATCACAGGATATTTGCCGCCTCCCCGAAGCTTATCGCAGGCTATTACGTCTTTCTTCGCCTCTGACTGCCAAGGCATCCACCACATGCACTTAATTACTTGACTATACAACCCCAAACAGTCGTTAATCCCTACAAGGAGGATCAACAATGTGGATTTAACCACTTCTATTTGTTGCTTGTGAACTTAATCACTGTACAGCTTCAATTTAATTCATATACCAAAACGCTTGATTCAGTTTTATCGCTAGTTCTCATTTCACTCCACATTAACAATTGCTTGTTAAGCTTCATAAAACGAGTTAAACAATTATTTCAACTCAAATATATTCTGTTAATGATTCTCTACCGCCTCGTCAGCAAGTAGTTCACTGTGATAAATCACAGAAGTTAATAAACTCTATAAACTTCAGTTCATTAATTTCTATAATCAATTTCATCTTTCAAATGGATGCCTGCGCGAAGCACAGCTTCTTGCTTAAATTTTCGGACAAAGCGTTGCTTTGTTTTCCCTCAAATTTGGTGGAGACTAGGAGAGTCGAACTCCTGACCTCCTGCGTGCAAAGCAGGCGCTCTACCAACTAAGCTAAGTCCCCAGCTTAAGATCTTAATATATCTGCTCTTCTGTGTTCAGTAGACTTGGTGGGTCTGACAAGACTTGAACTTGTGACCCCACGCTTATCAAGCGTGTGCTCTAACCAACTGAGCTACAGACCCTCAGATACATCAATGAAGAACAACTTGTTGTGGATTCTTACCAATCGTCAATCTTTCGTTAAGGAGGTGATCCAGCCGCAGGTTCCCCTACGGCTACCTTGTTACGACTTCACCCCAGTCATCGGCCACACCGTGGTAAGCGTCCTCCTTACGGTTAGACTACCTACTTCTGGTGCAACAAACTCCCATGGTGTGACGGGCGGTGTGTACAAGGCCCGGGAACGTATTCACCGCGGCATTCTGATCCGCGATTACTAGCGATTCCGACTTCATGGAGTCGAGTTGCAGACTCCAATCCGGACTACGATCGGCTTTTTGAGATTAGCATCCTATCGCTAGGTAGCAACCCTTTGTACCGACCATTGTAGCACGTGTGTAGCCCTGGTCGTAAGGGCCATGATGACTTGACGTCGTCCCCGCCTTCCTCCAGTTTGTCACTGGCAGTATCCTTAAAGTTCCCATCCGAAATGCTGGCAAGTAAGGAAAAGGGTTGCGCTCGTTGCGGGACTTAACCCAACATCTCACGACACGAGCTGACGACAGCCATGCAGCACCTGTATGTAAGTTCCCGAAGGCACCAATCCATCTCTGGAAAGTTCTTACTATGTCAAGACCAGGTAAGGTTCTTCGCGTTGCATCGAATTAAACCACATGCTCCACCGCTTGTGCGGGCCCCCGTCAATTCATTTGAGTTTTAGTCTTGCGACCGTACTCCCCAGGCGGTCTACTTATCGCGTTAGCTGCGCCACTAAAGTCTCAAAGACCCCAACGGCTAGTAGACATCGTTTACGGCATGGACTACCAGGGTATCTAATCCTGTTTGCTCCCCATGCTTTCGTACCTCAGCGTCAGTATTAGGCCAGATGGCTGCCTTCGCCATCGGTATTCCTCCAGATCTCTACGCATTTCACCGCTACACCTGGAATTCTACCATCCTCTCCCATACTCTAGCTTCCCAGTATCGAATGCAATTCCCAAGTTAAGCTCGGGGATTTCACATCCGACTTAAAAAGCCGCCTACGCACGCTTTACGCCCAGTAAATCCGATTAACGCTCGCACCCTCTGTATTACCGCGGCTGCTGGCACAGAGTTAGCCGGTGCTTATTCTGCGAGTAACGTCCACTCATCTTGGGTATTAACCAAAAGAGCCTCCTCCTCGCTTAAAGTGCTTTACAACCATAAGGCCTTCTTCACACACGCGGCATGGCTGGATCAGGGTTCCCCCCATTGTCCAATATTCCCCACTGCTGCCTCCCGTAGGAGTCTGGGCCGTGTCTCAGTCCCAGTGTGGCGGATCATCCTCTCAGACCCGCTACAGATCGTCGCCTTGGTAGGCCTTTACCCCACCAACTAGCTAATCCGACTTAGGCTCATCTATTAACGCAAGGTCACAAGTGATCCCCTGCTTTCCCCCGTAGGGCGTATGCGGTATTAGCATCCCTTTCGAGATGTTGTCCCCCATTAATAGGCAGATTCCTAAGTATTACTCACCCGTCCGCCGCTAGGTCAGTTACCGAAGCAACATCCCCCGCTCGACTTGCATGTGTTAAGCCTGCCGCCAGCGTTCAATCTGAGCCATGATCAAACTCTTCAGTTAAAATCATTAGTGACTTAAGGTCACAATTCTGGCTCATCAATGTACTGACAAATTCTCTCAAATAAACTTCGAGTAATTTAAACCAATCAATCAATGATAATATTTCGATCAATCAATCAGTAAAAATCCACACAAGTTGTTCTTCATATTCTCTTAATGATCTTCTTCATGCTTCGTCAGCATCAAGCTAGGTCGGCTATATTACTCTCTATCTCTAGAAAGTCAACTGGGATTTCAAATTATTTTTTAAACTTCTTTTCTAAAACCCAACTTAATCAATTCAACCAAGTCATTGTTTTATCAGAAGTTTTAATCTTCATCACCGCCGATGGATGTGCATTCTACAGCATTCCTAACCTAACACAACCCCCTTTTTTAATCTTTCTGTTCGGATGGATGTTTTTTCCTCAAATTCACCCTTTTTTTTGCTTCTTTATCTATTTTTTGAGCATTTTCATCTATTTTTTTCATATTAAATCTATTTTGGAGCTGTGTTTTTCATACGAAAGTCAGAAAATCTCGGCTTATTTCTGGTTATCGCATTTTAAAAAGAAAACCGCATCAACTTGATGCGGTAAATCCAATACTTTGTGAGCTTTTATATTTGGTAGCCATTTCATCGGCAAGGTGCTGCACAATTGCATCTACACTTTCAAAAGGATGAAAACAAGACTGACGTACAATCACCGCAAAGTCTCCAGCACTTAAACGATCTAGAGCATTTAACTTCGCCTTGATCTTTGGCTCATCTACAACAAGCTTCAGTTGTGCACAGACATTTTCCAATAAAGCCAAGCGTTGAGCATAATTTAAGAAATCAAAATGCATCTTAAAGTCAAAACGGCGCATTGCTGCCTGATCCAACTCATCAAAACGATTGGTTGTTGCAACCATAACGCCATTGAAGCTTTCCATTTGGACCAAAAACTCATTTACTTGAGAAACTTCCCAAGAGCGTGTTGCTTGACGACGGTCTTGTAACAAACCATCTACTTCATCCAAGAGTAAAACAGCTTGCATCTCTTCCGCTTCCTGAAAAGCTTTTGCAAGATTTTTTTCTGTTTCCCCCACCCAAGCTGAAATCAAATCTGAGCCACGCTTAATCAGTAATGGTCGATTGATACGTTCAGAAAGCCATCTTGCAAATGCGGTCTTACCCGTTCCAGATGCACCATATAGACATAAACGTCCGAAACCATGTTGCTGAATCCCTGTTGTGATTTCAGCAAGATTTGACTTACAGTTGATATAAGCCAAGTCATAGAATTTGGGTAATGCATTGCTATCTTGCAACCGAATCGCTTGATACCCTTGTGCTTTCAGTGTATTGGAAACCAATTGAGTCATGCTTTCCTGTACCACTAAACCTTCATTTTCCATCTGTGCCACTTTCGCAACACGATAACTGCGACGTAAAATGGCAGGGGAAAGTTGTTCAACATTGGCAAACGCTTGTTGATACAACATATTGAGATCATCACCACAATGCTGTTGTATAAAGCTACTCCGTTGCTGTTTAGGGGGGACTTTTATTTCTAACACCATGTCAAAACGGCGTATAAACGCAGGATCAAGCTGATCAGAGTTTGAAACCCAAATCGTAGGTGTTCGATTTTTTTCTAATATCCGGTTGACCCAAGCCTTACGACTTTGCGCTGTGCTTTTCATGCCGACACCATTTTCAGTGTCATTAAACACATCTTCCACTTCATCAAACATCAATAATGCAGATTGGCTATCGAAAATACATTGTGCCGCACGATAAGCACATAAACGCCCTGTCGCAGAAATCGCATCACCATCTTCATCTTCACAGGAGATTTCAAAAAGCTGTACGTCCATTTCTTGTGCCAATGTTTTACAGAGTTGTGTTTTGCCTGTACCAGAACTGCCATACAGAAAAATATTCACACCTTCTTGCTTATTCTGTTTCACTTGCTTTAGATAAGCCATCAACAAGGTCAATTCAGAGGCTAAATGAGGATAGTCCCTAAGCGTCAATTCAGCAGGATGACTTTTATTGATCGTGCCAACAAAAAGATCCATAACATCATTGGTTTTCACCAATAATTTATCCGCCAATTGATTAGAGACCAGATTCAGTTTTCCTCGTAAATAGTTACGATAGTGTTGCTGCACACTGATCAAACCACTACGATGTAAACGCCCTTGTACAGACAGCGCTTGACGGATCTCGTCATAAGGTAAATCCAAAACCACAGCCAAAGCACGAATCGTTTTAGAAGCCGTGAGCTCACCAATCGTGTCAGCGACATCATCTAAAAGTTGCTCACTGTTGAGCATCACTACAAAACCTAAAATCGTTGTTTCGACAGCGTTTAAATCCAGCAATTGTTGGATTAATTTCAAGTTATATTGCAACTCATCATTAAATTGAAAGGCATTCAATAAATTTTGTTGCTGAATGCTTTTATGCAATTGATTGAGTTCTTGATAAGCTGCTTGCTCATTAAATTGATCCGCAAGTAATGCTTCTGAAAAACCAAGTTTCTTAGCAATCCATTGATGGCTAAAACAATGATCAGAAATAAATTCTTTTGCGCCTCCCAGCTCCAGCAAAAATCGAAAAGCCCAGAGTTTTACAATCGGAGAAATTTCAGCAAAATCCGCAACCTCAACATGTTGCACCGTATGTGCAAAAGGTTGATTTATATATTCGTTCATATATTCACTTTTTTCTTTTCATGTCCGAGTTTGGCTTTAGCTAATCTGTATTTTTTACAAGCAAAGCGATCCCGAAGAACATGTATATTCTTTAAAATAAGGTTTTTGTTCGTTTAATTTAAACGATTAAAATGTATGGGGGTCTATTGAAAGCCCAAAATAAGAAATACGCTAAACAACATGATTGTTCTCCCGAATATTGAATTTAAATGTAGATTCAAATTACATTTCAAACAGGTGTCTAAAATGTGCTGGGTTTAATCAAGATATTATGGTTATCCTGCAACCAGTCAGTGGTCGTCTATAATCTTGTCAAATGGCAACGTTACAAGATCAAATAAGGCAAGTGAAAGAAAAAAATACGGTCATCATTGTGATTATTTAAGCCATCGTGGCTAAATTTTGGCTCATTTTAATGTGAAGCATCTATTTTTGCAATTCTTTATTAGATTTTTAGCCTTCATTATTCTTTTAAAGCAATCCATTTTCTTCGTCTAAGGAAATTTAAACGTTTTGAAATTCCTATGCGCTATCAACCTCAAGACTATCAAGGTATTACCCAAACAGAAAAAATAAAAAATCCCGCCTAAGCGAGATTTTTTATTGTCTTTCAGATTATTTCGCTTTATCTATAAAAAGCTGAGTACTATATTCAGTCGTTGCTAATTTATTAATTTTCTTTTGCCCTTCTTGACCAGTCAAAGCTTGGGCATATTTAAGAAAAGCCTCGGCATAATCTAAGCCAACATCTAAACGACGCTCACCAGTGATGGTCTTTAAAGTCGTATAGTAATCTCCGCCATTGGCAAGAAAATCGATGGTGATCACTTTATAGGTTTTATTCAGATCAATATTTTCATATTGTCCTGCTGCATTACGTACTTGTATTTGACTGAGGCGCTGACCTTTATCTTTTGTGAAATCAACATTCCAACGTAAACCACCCGTGTATGGATAACTTCCCGTGTTATTCTGGGTAATCACTCCGTCGATCGCATCTTCGAGTGTTGCTTTAACTTCAGCACCGGTCAAATCTAAACGCAACAACGTATTTTTAAAAGGTAATACATTATAAATTTTACCGACCGTGACATCGCCCAAAGCAACATCTTCACGGACACCACCGCCATTTTGGAAGGAAATATCTGCACCAAAAAACACTTTACCTTGTTGTAAAAATGCTTCGGCAATAATTTGCTGAATATCACCACCATGTTGATCGACATGAGTATTTTTATTACACACATCTCCTAATGTAGAACGGTTTACATCACGTAATGTTCCTGGTACTCGGCGCGAGCATAGATTATCTGTCGCCTGCCCTACAATTTTTTGAGCAAAGCTTTTCTTTTGATCCTGATAGGGTTTTAAAACATCTAAAGTCTTTTGTAATGGTGTGACCACAGTAAACGGTGCATTGTCTGTTTTAAATTGAGCCAGAATAGCTTGTTTTTCTGTTTCGGTGACTGCTTTTGCATCTTTCGCTGTACGGGTAAAATTATTTCCAATTAAAACATGCGGCGTACCACTACAGCTTTCGACATTACCATTTTTGTCGAACTTAACATTGAGATCTCCCACAATATAACTATATTGCCAAGCTTGAGCCACACAGACCAATTGACCATCTTTATTGCGTAGTTGAGTCGGATAAGCACCTTCAGGCGTCATTCCATATTTTTTTAAGCCATCTGGACCCAATAAAGTATGTGAATCACCACCAATGATCACATCGACATCTGTAAGTGATTTTGCCAACTGTTGATCGAGGTCATATCCCACATGGGTTTGTAGAATAATATTTTTGATGCCTTGTGCTTTGTATTGATTAATTTCTTGTTGTGCGGTTTCGATTTCATCAGCAAATAATGTATCAGCATTCGGCTGAGAAGAGTTTTTGGTTTTTTTCGCCACAGTTAAACCAATAATTGCGAGTTTAACACCATCTTTCTCAAAGACTTTTGACTTTAAAATACGGTTGGTTTTATATAATGGCGAAGATGCCCCGAAGCTTACGTTGGCAGTCAGGACTTGAGTCTTTTCTTTACAAGTACCTTGGTCTAGGAAACCAATAAATTTCTTTAAACCATCATCCTTAGCATCGAATTCATGATTTCCAGGGGTAAATGTATCAAAACAAACGGTATTCATCGCATCAGCATCTGCTTTACCGTCCGTAAGGTTATAGTACAAATCACCAGTGGTCGCATCACCTGCATGGATTTTAAAAGCGTTTTTCTTTTCTGCTGCAAGTTGATTAATTAAGCTGGCTACACGCGCAAAACCACCACTTGTAACACTGAATTCTTCTTCCCCTGTCCCCACATTGGTTTTAAATTTAATACTTTCTTCATCTAAATGTGAATGGTGGTCATTTATATGTAGGATGTTTAACTCTAATGGTTTTGCTTCTACAGGTTGATCAACATTTGAATGATCATTATCATCATTACATGCCACCAGCAACGTAGAAAGCATACTCAGCAAAAAGATTTGATTTTTCTTATTAATCAACATGATATTTCCAACAAGCAATAAATTATTCTTGTTTAGTATGTTGATCATTTATTTAATTTTGATGAATAATTAAACATTTTTCACATAAAAAACCTACATTGAAATCTTGAATTTCCAAATAGTTTAATACTTTTAATCA
Organism: Acinetobacter sp. Tol 5; assembly: GCF_019702905.1. Lineage (NCBI taxonomy): Bacteria > Pseudomonadati > Pseudomonadota > Gammaproteobacteria > Moraxellales > Moraxellaceae > Acinetobacter > Acinetobacter sp. Tol 5. Next base: position 4,643,023 of record NZ_AP024708.1, read on the forward strand.
CAAAAACCTTGTACCAATCTGAATGTACCGTCTTAGTTTTTAAACAGCTTCCTTATATTTATCACCATAATAATTATGTAAATTTATGATTTTTATTGATTTTAAATTTAATACATTCAAACGTAAAAAAACCAATCGAATCTGATTGGTTTTTAACGGTGGAAACTTAATCTGCTTGATAAAATGGTCGATCACCCATCAATGTTGCTCGATTCATAACCCGGTGCTGTGGGCGATAATCATCAACTGCATAGTGGAAAGTACAACGATTGTCCCAAAATGCAACATCATTGGCTTGCCAAGACCAACGCACCACAAACTCAGGTTTTTGAATATGCTCAAACAACATTTTCAAAACAGCATCACTTTCTTTGGCTTCTAATTCATTGATTCGTGTTGTAAACCCCTCACTCACAAATAAGGCTTTACGACCTGTAATGGGATGAGTACGAATCACAGGATGGCTAATCGGTGGATGCTTTTTCTTGGCTGCTTCTAACTTTTCCAACTCTGCTGGGTCACCACCAAAGCGATCTATCGGAAATGAACGTGCAATATCATGTGTTGCGGTTAAACCCGATAACATCTCTTGCATCGGTTGAGATAATGCTTCAAAAGCTGCTGTACCACTTGACCAGAGTGTATCGCCACCCCATGCTGGAACTTTCTTTGCACTCAAAATTGCACCCATTGCAGGTTCTTCAAGGAAAGTGACATCGGTATGCCACAGTGCATTATCACGCAAATCATTTAATTCGGTATCCAAAACCATAATTTCTGGTTGTTCTGGAATATTTGGATAAATGGGATGAATATGTAACTGTCCAAACTGTCGAGCGAAAGTAGCATGTTGTTGAGCTGTCATCGGCTGATTTCTAAAAAAAATAACCTGATGTTTTAGCAATGCTGTTTCAATCAATGTCTTTTCTTCAGGCGTCAAAGCTTGATTAAAATTAATCCCTTCAATCACAGCACCAATGGTAGGATTCAATGGTGTAATTTTAAAAGTATTTGATACAACAGCGTTCATTTCTTCCTCGATCATCTCACGATGTTTTAAAGGCAAATCATTATTAAAACTTTAAAAATACAATAATCAATTTGAGGGCGATTGCGTTTTTATCAATCTTGCCAACATGCCCACAAAGATTTAAATCAAAGCGCTTAGTGAGCTTGCTTATCCCAAGGGACCAATTTCTTTTGCAAACGGCGTAATCCAATTTCCAGTGCAAAAGCAATCACAGCAATAATCAAAATACCCACAATCACCACATCTGTTGCCAAAAGTTGTGACGATGATTGCACCATAAAGCCTAAACCTTCTGAAGCACCAACCAACTCAGCAGCAACCAATGTTGACCAACCCACGCCAAGTCCAATACGAATACCTGTTAAAATGCCAGGTAAAGCACTCGGTAAAACCACATGTTGAATAATTTGCAATGGCGTTGCACCCAAAGACTGTGCAGCGCGAATTTTTGCTTGGTCGACCGAACGTACGCCTGTTGCCGTTGCGATAACAATCGGGGCAAAAATCGCAAGATAAATCAATAAAACTTTGGATAACTCACCAATACCACACCAAATTACGATCAAAGGCAAATAAGCCAAAGGGGGAATAGGACGGTAAAATTCGATGATTGGATCGACAACACCACGTATCACTTTATTTCGACCAATCGCAATTCCCACAGGAATAGCCGTAATTACAGCAGCAACCAAAGCCGTGCCAATACGACCTAAGCTTGCGCCAATATGGCTCCATAAGCTGATGCTCATATAGCCATTGGTCATCAAATCTTGCAAGCGATCTAATACTGCAACTGGTGATGGCAAAAACAAAGCATCAATCCAGCCTACAGCAGTGACAAACCACCAAATTGCAAGCAATACCACAATTGTCATGCTACTGATCAAGGTAATATTTACTTCACGTGGAACATTATTTTTTTGGGGCTGAGGTTGAACTGAAGCCATTAATTTTGGGTCTAATTGTGCTGTCATCATTACACCTTTTGCCCTTGAGCTGACGTTTGTTGAGATGAGTGAGATTGCTCTTGATGATTTTGAATAAATACTCGACTCAACACATGCTCACGCATTTCAATAAATTTTGGATCAGATTTGATGCTTCGTGCAGACTCACCATTGGCATATCTTTTTGCAAAGTCCAGTGTTAATCGCTCAACAATTCGTCCTGGATTGGGCGCTAAAATAATCAGATCTGTCGCAAGGAAAACCGCTTCTTCAATATCATGAGTGATTAAGAAAGTTGGTTTTGCCGTACTTTTCCATACATCCAACAACAAACACTGCATTTGTTCGCGTATAAAAGCATCTAAAGCACCGAACGGTTCATCCATCAGTAGAATTTTAGGATCTGAAGCCAAAGCGCGCGCTAATCCAACTCGTTGCCGTTGACCGCCTGACAGCTCCCAAATATGACGCTGTCCAAAACCGTCTAAATTGACCAGTTTCAATAATTCATGCGCTCGCATTTGACGTGTTTTTTTATCAATACCTGCCAGTTCTAAACCAAAAGCAATATTATCCTCAACATTCTGCCAAGGCAGCAAAACATCATCTTGGAACACCACACCACGATCACGACTTGGTGCAACAATGCTTTCGCCATCAAGCTTGATATTTCCTGCTTGGGGATGGGTAAAACCTGCAATCAAGTTTAATAATGTGGTCTTACCACTTCCCGACGCCCCCAAAGCAACCATGAGTTGTTCGGAGCCCAATTGAAATGACACATCTTGAAGTACCGGTTGCTCAGCACCTGGGTACTGTGCTTGTACGTGTTCTACAGTCAATACAGCCATGATGAATAGTCCCGATTTCTATTTTGACGCGTTGATAAAACGAGTGTTAATAAATTGTTGATAATTTGGTGAGACCTTTTTAACCAAGCCCTGTGCTTTCAAAAAGTTAACCGCATTAGCAATATTTTGTGTAGTTCGCCCACCTAAATACTGTGGGCTTAGTTGTGCTTGACGATCAGGATATTCTGCCCCTGCAAGAAGCGTTGGAACATCTTGCGCATCAACTCCGGTAATTTTGGCAATTTTTTGTACTTCGGCTGAGTTTGCAGTCCAATGGCGCTTATTACGGTTGTAAGCATCATAGTAATTCAAAGTCACCGAGGAAAATTTACTGAGTACTTCAGGATGCTTTTGCGCAAAATCCTTACGTGCGACCCAAACTTCAAATGTAGGTGAACCCCATTGTCCAACCTGCCCTGCATCCGTCATTACCTTGCCTGTTTTTTTGATATTGGCAAGTGCTGGAGACCATACAAAAGCGGCATCAATATCTCCTCGACGCCATGCCGCATTAATTTCAGCAGGCTTGAGGTTCAACAACCGAATCTGATTGGGTTTAATATTCCAGTGTTGCAATGCGCCCAATAAACTGTAGTGCGAAGTCGAAGCAAATGGCGTAGCCACTTTTTTCCCAATCAAATCTTGCGGATGATGGATACCAGAACCATTTCTGACCACCAAGGCTTCTGCACTTTTTAAATCTGTTGAAATCAAAAACACATCAATTGGCAAGTTATTGGCAACAGCAGCACCTAAAGGACTAGATCCAATCAAAGCAATATCTACAGAGCCTGAAGCCAAAGCAGTTAAAACTTCAGCACCACTGTTAAATAAGCGCCAATCCAGTTTTTCTCCAATCACTTTGTCATATACACCATCAGCCTGTGCAACTTTGGCAGGCTCTATATTGGTTTGATAACCAATCACAATTGGACGTGCATTTACCCAACCACTATAGCTAAACATAGCTAAAGACGAGCAAATTAAAATAAGCTGCTGAAATTTCATGATGGATATAAGCTGACAATCAATGGAAAAAGAAGAGAATCTGCTTTATGGTAAGGTTTTTGTATATTATTAAAAATATGTTTTTTAGATTTACTTATTCACTTTTTTCATTAATAAAATTGATCTTTTCACTGTGAATAGATATCTAGATCAAAACTAGAGAGTTTTTATTTAATCACAGCAATACATGAAAAATACAAAACACATCTCACTAAAGCAATAAAGTGAAAATTAAATCACATTAAGCAACACTTTCAATGGTTTATTCATCGGAAATAGAGCAAAAGCTCTATTTTTATCTAAATAAAATTACTATATTGATTATAAATAAAGCACTTTTTAGCTATAAGGATATAACATGAAAAAGGGATTTATTGCTTTTACATCACTCGCATTATTAGGATTATCAAGCGCTTCTCAAGCTAAACAGGATGTCTGTGTATTTGACTTATTAGGAAAAGCTGGTGAATCTTATAAAATGATGGAGGAATGGGCACTCGCTGCAAAAGCGTGGAATACCGATATACAGCTGATTGCTTATCAAAATGAAGAAATGGCAGAACGAGACTTCCAAAGTGGTAAATGTGATGCTGTCTTTTTAACAGCAATGCGAGCACGCCAATTTAATAAATTTGCTGGTTCTATTGATGCACTTGGTGGCGTTCCAAACAATGCCATCGCCTTAAAAGCCATTAATTTCGTTTTAGATAAAAGAAACACGCAACGACTGAAATCAACAATCAACGGTGTGGAGTATGAAGTGGGCGGTATCGCTCAAATCGGTCCTGCTTATATTTTTGTGAATGATAGATCGATTAACACCATTGAAAAAGGACGCGGAAAGAAATTCGCCGTATTGTCCTATGATAAAGCCCAGATCGCCGCAGTAAAACGTGTCGGCGCAATCCCTGTTTTATCTGATATTTCAGATTTTATTGTGAAGTTTAATCAGGGCAAAGTAGATATGGTGGGTGCGCCAGCTTATGCCTTTAAACCTTTAGAACTTTCAAAAGGCTTAGGTAGCAATGGGGCAATGTTTAACTTCCCTGTACTCAATGTCACTGCCGATTTGATTTTTAATACCAGTAAATTTTCTCCAGGTTTTGGCAACCTATCTCGAGAATGGTTCCTTAAAAAAATGCCAAAGCAGTTTGAAATGGTCAGAAAACAAGAGGAAAGCATTCCAAATAAATATCGTCTGAATTTAAGTAAAGAGGACAAAGAGCGTTATCAAAAACTACTTCGGGATACGCGCTTAGAATTGACCAAACAAGGGGTCTATGACCCAACCATGATGTCAGTGCTTAAGCGAGCACGTTGTACTGTAGATCGGACCAACTTTGAATGTTCACTTTCAGGTGAATAAATACTAATCAGATCCTATTGATCATTAGAAATCAGGCGATGGAGGCATCCATATAATCGCCTGATTTTTTTTTCAGAACTTACTGAGCTGAAGGTTGTTCACCCAAAGTTGGATCTTGAGTGGCTTGAGCTGGTTGCGATTGTTGAATCGTAGCATCACCTTCTACCGCAGTGCCTTGCTGAGCAGGATCAACTGTTGCTGTTTGTGCAGATTGGTGCTGATCTGCTGAACTCATTGGCGCTGATTGTGTTGTTTCAGGTGCTTGTGTGGTTTCACTTGAAGTACATGCTGTACTCATCACCGCAACACCTGCCAATAACATAAAAATAAGACCTGATTTTTTCATCATCAATTCCTTTATCATCACTCGATTAAAAAACGACAATACAATCCGCATCATCGTGCTGACTATGATTGCCATTTTTTCAGCTAAGTTCGTTGCAGCTTGGTAAGACTTTTAACGTGTTGCCGTATAAGTTCTGCAAAGTTTATTAAATCAATTACTTATTTTGACCAAATAAAATATCAACGTTAAATCATTCATTTGTCTGAGTTTTTTAATATGCGCTGAGTTGACACAAGAAGAAAGCTCATGTTGAAAAATATATTTTTACCGTAAAAGTCTCGTATTAGTTACATTGTTAAAATTTTTAATGAAGCAAAAAAAAAAGCTTATCCAAGAAGATTGGATAAGCTATGAAAAACATATTCAAATAAAAAGAAACTACAGCCATAGAATCTTAGGAGCATCATAATGAAACTCTATGTTTTTCGCAAAGCCTTATTTTCAATAAGTTTAATCGGTTTTATATATTAATTTATAATTTTTATCTATTCATTCAATTTTAATTTATGAATTTAATGGTCATTTTTCACAATTTAAGAATAAGAAAAAAACAATTTCTCATTTTATTTGTGGAAAAAAATCTATGTATTTGCTGAATATTCACACAATAAATTAAGATTTATATGTTATTCAGTTACGCTTCTGAGTTTTTTTGCGGAATTTCATTAAATAATATTCAATCTTGCTTGAATTTTAGTAGCTCGCCCACATTTCATATTCATTGACGAATTAAACGACCATGGCAGTTCAAAAATGAACACAGTGCAAAACTGCTGCCGATAAGGACTGTACATGTTTAAGAACCCATTTAAACGGAGTAAATCAATGGCAACTGAGCAAAATCAAGAAGCCCAAGATCTTCAAAACGAGCAAGCAGAACAGCAAACTCAGACTGAAAATGAACAGGTTGAAGTTACCGTTGAAGCTTTACAAGCTCAAATCAGCAATTTAGAAGAGAGTTTAAAACTGGAAAAAGCCCGTACGGCAAATGCAGTATATGAAGCACAAAAAAGCGTTGAGCGTATTCAACGCGATGCTGAAAAACATAAAGATACGGTATTGGAGAAGTTTGCAAAAGAATTATTAGATTCTGTAGACAATCTTGAACGTGCGATTCAGGCAGGTGGCGATGAAGAAACGCCTGTACTTGAAGGTGTAAAACTCACGTTAAAATCTCTTCTTACCACTTTAGAAAAATTTGGTGTTGTTGAAGCAGATACCACAAATGGCTTCAATGCTGACTTACACCAAGCCGTAGGGATCGACCCAAATGCAGCTGCCAACCAAATTGGTACCGTTTTGCAAAAAGGTTATACCTTAAATGGTCGACTACTTCGCCCTGCAATGGTCATGGTGGGTCAATAAGCTTAATAAATGAGGGCTTTTTGAAAATATTTTCATGAATTTTCTCAAATAATGACTTGAAAATTTTTGAATGGCTCTCATATCGGATAACAAGAAAATCCTTTTAACGCTTCCTTTCTCAAGGGAGAAATAAAAGGGATTCAAAAGAATTTAGAGGAATAGATTTATGGCTAAAATTATTGGTATTGACTTAGGTACAACAAACTCATGTGTTGCTGTACTTGAAGGCGATAAAGTTAAAGTAATTGAAAATGCTGAAGGCGCGCGTACAACACCTTCTATCGTTGCATATAAAGATGGCGAAATTCTTGTAGGTCAATCTGCTAAACGTCAAGCAGTGACTAACCCTAAAAATACATTATTCGCGATCAAACGTTTGATCGGTCGTAAATACGAAGATCAAGCTGTACAAAAAGATATCGGTATTGCACCATTCAAAATCATCAAAGCAGACAATGGCGATGCTTGGGTGGAAGTGAATGATAAAAAACTTGCACCTCAACAAATCTCAGCAGAAATTTTGAAAAAAATGAAAAAAACTGCGGAAGATTATTTAGGTGAAACAGTAACTGAAGCAGTTATTACTGTACCTGCTTACTTCAATGACGCTCAACGTCAAGCAACGAAAGATGCTGGTCGTATTGCAGGTCTAGAAGTTAAACGTATCATTAACGAACCGACTGCTGCTGCACTTGCGTTCGGTATGGACAAAAAAGAAGGCGACCGTAAAGTTGCGGTATATGACTTAGGTGGTGGTACATTTGACGTATCAATCATTGAAATCGCAGACTTAGATGGCGACCAACAAATCGAAGTATTGTCTACCAATGGTGATACATTCCTTGGTGGTGAAGACTTTGATAATGCATTGATCGACTATTTGGTTGAAGAGTTCAAAAAAGAACAAAACTTCAACTTGAAACAAGATCCTCTTGCATTGCAACGTTTAAAAGAAGCTGCTGAAAAAGCCAAAATTGAGCTTTCTTCATCAAATTCTACTGAAATTAATTTGCCATACATCACTGCGGATGCAACAGGTCCTAAACACTTAGTGATGAATGTAACACGTGCGAAATTAGAAGGTTTAGTTGCTGACTTAGTTGCTCGTACGATTGAGCCTTGTAAAATTGCGCTTAAAGATGCAGGTCTTTCGACTTCTGATATCTCTGACGTGATTTTGGTTGGTGGTCAATCACGTATGCCAATGGTTCAACAGAAAGTACAAGAGTTCTTCGGTAAAGAACCTCGTAAAGATGTGAACCCAGATGAAGCTGTTGCAATCGGTGCGGCAATTCAAGGTGCAGTATTGTCTGGTGACAAAACTGACGTACTTTTACTTGACGTAACACCGTTAACACTAGGTATTGAAACCATGGGTGGCGTGTTAACTGCAATTATTGAGAAAAACACGACGATTCCTGCGAAGAAATCTCAAGTATTCTCTACAGCAGCAGACAACCAACCAGCAGTAGACATTTCAGTTTACCAAGGTGAACGTAAAATGGCTCAACAAAACAAATTGTTGGGTAACTTCCAATTAGGCGATATCCCACCTGCTCCACGTGGTGTGCCACAAATTGAAGTATCATTTGACATTAATGCTGATGGTATCTTGAAAGTATCTGCTAAAGATAAGAGCACTGGTAAAGAGCAATCAATCCAGATTAAAGCAAACTCAGGTTTGTCTGATGCTGAAATCGAAGCAATGATCAAAGATGCTGAAGCAAATGCTGAAGAAGATCGTAAGTTTGAAGAACTTGCAAAAGCACGTAACGAAGCTGATGCTTTAGTTGCTTCTGCAAATAAAGCAGTTAAAGATCTTGGCGAGCAAGTCACTGCTGATGAAAAAACTGCAATTGAAACAGCAGTTTCTGAATTAGAAGTAACTGCGAAAGAAAATGATGTTGAAGCAATCAAAGCGAAAACTGAAGCTTTACAAAACATCATTATGCCGATCACTCAACGCGCTTATGAAGCTACTCAAGGTCAAGGTGGAGCACAAGGCTTTGACCCGAACCAATTCGGTGGTGATGCAGGTCAACAACAGCAAAAAGCTGATGATGGCGTAGTCGATGCTGAATTCACAGAAGTAAAAGATGACAAAAAATAATTTGTCGCTTTAATCGAAAACCGCTCAAGAGATTGAGCGGTTTTTTTATACTGGCAAATCATCTTTATACAAGTCTATTTAAACTTTAGATCTAAAGCATGGCAATGAAAGTTTTATATCATTCAACACTATTTTCATCGCATTGATTTTATGGGTCCAGAGAAATTATATTTTACTGTTTGCATTTTTCAACAGATTGACTATATGGAGTGTGTGCTTTGCTAATCTCTGACATTTCTAAAAAAACAGGTTTATCCATCCATACACTACGTTACTATGAACAAATTGGGTTGCTGAAAAACATCCATCGTAACCTGTCAGGACAACGTGTATATACTTCACTTGATTTAGAATGGCTTGAATGGATCAAACGTTTAAAATCAACAGGAATGCCTTTAGAAAAAATTCAAGATTTTGCCGAATTTCGTTTACAGGGAGAACACACTTTAAAACAAAGACAGCAGCTTCTGATTGAGCATTCTGCTCAATTAAAACTGGAAATTCAAAGACTTCAACAAGAGCAGAGTATTGTTGACTATAAAATTAAAATTTATGCTGAAAAAATGCTTGAGCTAGAGTGAACTCGAGCAGTTAAGCTTTTTACTTCCTACTTTAAATCGGAGTAAAAAACATGTTTCATTCAGGCTTTTACATCACCGCAGAATTAAGAATACTAGATGAAAATAAAATCTTAGAAACCCGTGAAGCCTTGCAAACATTATGCACAATGACCCTTCAACACGAATCAGGATGTAGCATGTTCCAACTGCATCAATGTCAACAAGAGCCAACACGTTTACTGCTCTGGGAACGCTTTGATTCAGAACAAGCGTATCAGGCTCATTTTAAGCAGGTTTATACCCAAGAATATTTGGCGCGGAATTTAACTGAAGTGGTACAGCATTTCGTTAGCGATTGCGTGTTATAACACCTCATGCATAGCTAAGCCCATTGTGATTTTTCAAGATGATGAATTGCTAATCCGCATTAAATCTTTTATCTTAATTATCACAATAATAATGGATCAAACGATGAAAAACTCCCCTGCTGTTTCACCCGCTGTTTATTATAGTTTGATCCTTGCTCAGTTTTTTTTGCCCGTTATTGCGGCAATCATAGACATATACTGCACTGAACCTGAGTTAATACTACTTGATAAAACCCTCTATCAAGACCCACAGACTTGGGAGTTGGCAGTGATGTCTGTTGCAGGCTTAATTATACTCATCATCACTTTTGGCTTATGCTTGAAAAAAGAATGGGCAAGAAAAGCCTATCTTTATAGTTTTTTTCCAACATTTTTACTTTATTTCATGCCGTATATGCACTGGATTTACATGACCAGTTATGCTGCGATTTTTAACGATCTTGCCTTTGTCTGTTCAGGTATTTTATTGATGATTTTAGTGACACCCTCACTGTATCAACCTATTTTTGAACACGATTAATCATGTATAAAGTCCTCAGCATAAGCCTTGCTTTATACGTCTTTCTAGAAATTCTATGTCATGTATTTGCTCTTGTTGCGCGCAAGATTGTCAGTCGCTCAGATACGCAAAAACTCAACCACCCTTTGCATCTTCAATTTATCCAACAAAGTTTTTATCGCACGATGTTACTGGTCAGCATCGTACTGATGAGCCATTTTTATACTGAATTAGCTTTTTTTGAGCAGAATGATTGGATTCGATTAGGGTTGAGTATCTTGATTATTTTAATGATTTTACTGGTATTTTGGTGGATAAATGCTTTTATTGTGTGGCAAGTTGTTCTAAAACAACAATACGCTGTCACCGCAGTGTTTAAACAGAAAATCAGTTATATCATGCGACATCCCTTACAATTTAAATCCCTGTATATCACCACTGAATACTTAAGCATATCCGTTTGGATGAACAGATTCCTAAGTGCACTGGCATTTATCCTGCTGTTTATTGATATTCATATCCTGTTTAGCCCATAAATAAAATTGATCAGATCGCGCCTTCCATCCTAATTCCTAAACTGAGCTGTAATAGGGTAAACAATCCTTTCATGAATAAAAATAATCCTGCAAATATACATATCAACATAATTAGTTGTTGTTTTTTGCTGAGGCTTTGTTTTATTTGTAGGTTGTATTGCTGATCAAGGACTTTATTTATTGGTAAATGATCAATCACTTTCTGGGAAATTTGTTTTTCTAACTGATTTAATGATGAGCCTTCAACAATCGTTAAGTTGTAATTTCCAACCTCCAACTCACAATAAAACATTAAATTTGAACCTCGTGTAAAACTATTTTTATGTGGTCGTCCTAGACTTGAGGTCAATTTAACCTCCTCTTGTGAATCGAGATTGACGATTTTAGGGTGAATAAAAGCCAGAGGTGCGAGTTTAAATAATGGTCCTTCCTGCCAAATTGAATAGCCACCTTTATGAGTAACGCTAAAATTTTTAGATTTTTGCACCAAAGGCATTTCTAGCACTAACTTTGCTCGAAAGAGCTGTACCAAGCAATATATGACATTCACCCAACAGCAAATGCCCGCAATTAAAAAAATCCAGCCTAAAATCAACATTCCATTCATCAGTCTTTGCGATTGTGTAATTTTCAGATAAATTATCGATAACAAAAATTATTTTTTTAAGCAAGCATGCGTTTCTGGATTATTGTTAGCGTCATTATTTTTACGGCATATTTTGCGATTCAACGCATGATGTATCCGCAACTCAACCATAATTCAGCGATTGATCGCATTACACATCCTTTAGATACTCGATTGCGTTATCGCATTGGTGAAGTTGATCCTCGCTTCCATCTGAGCAAAGCACAGGTAAAAAATTTAGCGCAAGAAGCGGCTGACATATGGCACTTAGGTACAATGCAAAGTTTATTTGTTTATGACGATCAGGCAAAGCTGACGATTAATTTGATTTATGATGAGCGCCAAGCTGAGTCCAGTGCCAGAACTCAAGCCTTACGCACCCTAGAAAATACCCAACAATATTCTCAAAGTGAAAAGCAAAAAATTCAACAACTGCATCTTGAATTAAATCAAGCCAATCGAGAACTAGACTTTCAAAAGCGTAGTTATCAACATAAAGTTGAACAATATAATCAACTGATCAATGCACTTAATCAATCAAGGCAAAATTTAGATGCATCTGTAAGATTCGAATTAGATCAACAAAAAAATCAATTGATCATTGAACAGAGTCAATTGAAACAACAATTAGATATTTATAACCAAAAAGTGGATACATTAAACCGTCAAGTTGAACAGCTTAATTCAGTGAACCATCAATATAATCAATCTGTTGATCAGTTTAATATGCGTTTTCAGCCACGCCAATTTGACAAAGGTGTCTTTGATGGTAAAACCATTAATATTTATGAATTTGAGTCCGATGCAGATCTAAGAGTCACCATTGCACATGAACTGGGTCATACTTTAGGTCTTGCACATAATAATGATCCTAAAGCACTCATGTATCCGATGATGAAAGAACAAGATTTGAAAAATTTTAGATTAACTCAAGCTGATTTAGCCATGCTAAACTCAAGACAACGATAAGAAAATTTAATAATGAACCATCAGCATTTAAATCCATAATTTTCTTATGTATTTAAATTATTTTTTTCAAATTCATGTTATTGTGAACTGAAGACGCAATGAATTGAGGAGATGACTGTGAGCTATTATCATATTATTCTGGAAGTAAATGATCATATCAGCACGATTGAGCAAACTCGTGATATTGAAATTTATGATATTACTGAACTTCAGCCATACCTTCATTCTATTTTATTGCCTTACTTCAATGAGCAAATTATTGAGCTGGAAGATGAAAATATTGAGTTTACAGATATTTTACATCTTGAAATCAAACAAACATTACTTCCAATCCAGCATTTGATCGAAGAAGAACAGAAGCAATTGCCTAGTGATACCGATGTGACTATTACTGCACATGAAATCTTTAATGATCGAGATCACACTCAGGATGTTACTGCGGTCATTTTAGATGTATTAGAAGCCGTTAAAATCGATCAATCTGCGATTGAATAAATCCAATCATTAAAAAGGTCTGCAATTGCAGACCTTTTTATTGTATTCATTGCCCTGAATACAACATATCTTTACTGCATCATACTTTTTGCAGCCTCATTTCTAAATGCTTTTAAAATCTGCTGCCCCGCGCGACCTGTTGGACTTAATCCTAATTTGACCTGTTCTTGTTGAATAGCTTGGCGAGTTTTATCACCAATCAGACCATCAGCATCACCAATCGCATAGCCTTTCTTCAATAAATAGTTTTGAATTTCACGGCGTTCTGCACGAGATGTTCCAGCATCTTCTGTTGGCCAAGCCGTTTGGAACCCTCCTTTACCCTGTAAACGATCTGATAAATGTGCAATTGCAAGTGCATAACTTTCAGCAGCATTATAGGAATAGATTGCATCAAAGTTTTTAAACACCAAGAATGCTGGACCATTTGCACCAGCAGGCATCATTAGACCAGCTTGAGAGCCTTCAGATAAGTTTCCTTGAATGATTGGTGTGCCATCGACACGTGTAAAACCACGATTGACCCAAGAACTGAGTGATTTTTTATTGCGGCGACTTTCTACAGACACTGATGCACCCGCAGGAATTTTTACCTCAAAGCCCCAAGGCATTCCTGTTTGCCATCCACGCTTTTTCAAAAAATTAGCGGTTGAAGCTAAAGCATCAGAAGTACTTGAAACCAGATCACGACGTCCATCACCATCAAAGTCCACAGCCAATTCTTCATAGGTAGAAGGCATGAATTGAGTATGACCGAATGCACCAGCCCATGAGCCTTTCAGTTGATCTTCGCGTAAATCTCCACGTTGTAAAATACGCATTGTGGCAAAGAACTCACCTCTAAAATAGCTTTGGCGACGCCCTTCACAGCTTAATGTCCCTAAGGCTTGTAATAATGGATATTTTCCAGAAATATCTCCAAAATTACTTTCTACACCCCAAACGGCAACCACTGTTTCTGCAGGAACACCATAAGCAGCCGCAACACGGTTAAGAACATCCCGATGCTGGCTCAGCATTTGACGCCCTTTTTCAACACGTTCTTCATCGACTAAACCTGAAAGATAGTCCCAAATCGGCGTAGAAAACTCTGGTTGATAGTCTAATTTACTAATGACGGAATAATCAGGCGTTAAATTTTGTGTATAACGATCATAGGTTGAACCGCTTACACCAGAGCTCACAGCTTGTGAACGTAAATTTGCAATACAGCTTTGAAAATTAGAATTAGGTGTATAAGTTGTATCTTTAGTTGTTGTCACTGGTGAGCTAGACACCGCCTGACCATTAATAATTAATTCAGCATTGGCATGTGATGCCGCGAATAAAACAGATCCACAAATCAAAGTTAAATGGCGCATAATATCCACAAAAATAGTTTTAAATTTAAATTATCTGAATACCATAACAGCCTGTGAATAAAATGACAGATGTAAAAACGTAAATTTTGAATTCATTTTCCAATTTTAAATTCAAAACTCTCAACATCGTAACTTTGAATTTAAAATAAAGTTATCCACACAAGCCCCCCAACATACAGTTTTAAATTCATTTATGAATTCAAATTAATTCTTATTTTTCTGCACATTTTTAAATTCAAATTGTTCTAGTTTTTATCCACAACACACTCCCAAAATTTAACAATGCAAGTTATCCACAAGATTGATTTTAAATTCAAATCTCCATCAGCTTTAAATTTAAAGTTTTAAATTCAAAAATATTTAACTTTATGTCTTAGATTTTTTGTGGATAATTCTAGAATGATACAATTGAGTTGGCAGCATGAATGGTTTTGAATTCAAAAAATTATCGATTTTTTGAGATTTAAAATACTTATTTTTAAAGCTCGTTGTTATTTTTATATGTCATTTTTCGATGTAAATTGAGATCAAAATACCCAAAAAATAAAGGAATGCCATCATACAGAACATCGAAAAAGAAAAAAGCAGCCAACACCTTGACTGCTTTTTTTACACACAATAGTGAGTTTAGATGCTCATATCTTCACTTAATGACAGTGGATTTGGCAGAATTTTTGCTAACTGACGGCATAGCGTCGTTAATTCCTTAGAATCATTTGGCATCAACGTGATATGTCCAATTTTACGACCTTCACGCTCAGTCTTGTTATAAAGATGCACATGAGCACCTTCTAATGCCAAAACCTCTTCCAATGGTGGATATTGACCAATGATATTGACCATCACCGTTGGACGTACAACTTCTGTTGAACCTAAAGGTAACCCAGCAACCGCTCGGACATGATTTTCAAATTGCGAGCATACAGCACCTTCAATTGACCAGTGCCCCGAGTTATGCACACGTGGCGCCATCTCATTGGCATACAAGCCTTTTTCAGTGACAAACAGCTCCAAAGTCAACACACCCACATAATTCAAATGATTTAAAAGGCGAGTGATATAGTCTTGTGCAACAGGTTGCAAATCTGAACTATTTGGAGCAGGAACGATCGAATGTGAAAGGATACCATTGTGATGATGATTTTCAGCCAATGGCCAAGTTTTTACATCTCCATCAATACCACGTACTGCGATAATTGAAACTTCACGAGAGAAAATAACGAAGCTTTCAGCAATTAACGAACCTGCTGGACCAAGCTCTGTCCAAGCTTGGTCAATTTGATCTTCTGAACGTAATACAAACTGACCTTTACCATCATAACCACCAGTCGCGGTTTTCAGGACAATCGGCAGTCCTAATTCAGCAACTGCAAGCTTGAGGCTATCCAGAGAATCTACCGCTTTATATGGCGCAACTGGAATCTCTAACGCATCAAACAACGCTTTTTCTGAAAGGCGATGTTGTGCAATGGCTAAAGCTTGGCGTGGTGGATGTAAGTCCTTATGTTTGGTCAATACATCTACATCAATCAATGGCGTATTTTCAAATTCCAAACTAAATACATCGGCACTTGCAATAAAGTCTTGCAAGCCATTTTCAGCTTTTGTTGAAAATACTTGCCCTAATATCGCAGATGGACAATCTGTATTGGCTTCAAGAAAAGTACATTGAATATTTAACGGTAGCGCAGCTTGCGCCATCATACGGCCGAGTTGACCACCACCAAAAATACCGATGGTTTTATTCATAACCTGTGTCCCGTTTTAAGCTTGACCCGGAATGTTTTTACTAGCCACTTTATCAGTTTGTGCCGCACGGAAATCTGCAACATTTTTTGCGATCTCTGGACGGGTTAAACCTAAAATCTGTGCTGCCATAATCGCGGCATTGGTTGCACCAGCAGGACCTATCGCCAATGTACCTACGGCAATACCAGCAGGCATCTGCACGATAGACAATAACGAATCAACACCATTTAAAATCGAAGACTTCACTGGCACACCAAGCACCGGTAGATCTGTTTTTGCTGCACACATCCCTGGTAGATGCGCTGCGCCACCTGCACCAGCAATAATCACTTGAATACCACGTTCACGTGCTGTTTCAGCATACTCAAATAAGCGATCTGGCGTACGATGCGCAGAAACAACTTCAGCTTCAAAAGGAACACCAAGCTGTTTAAGCATATTGGCAGTGTTTTCGAGAGTTGCCCAATCTGATTGAGAACCCATGATAATTCCAACTAGAGGAGCGTCTTGTACAGCGGCCGCATTCATTGCATATATTCCGTAAACGAATGTAAGGAAGTTTAAATACTGGTGATCAGTGTTTAAATGAATATCAAGAAGCTCGCTATTATAGACTGATTTTTCATCTCACGAAAATTTAACAGACGTAGCAATGCAATATTTTTTAATTTAACCACCTTAAATGCTTGAGTCGAAGGGCAATATCAGGCTGGAGTCCCTAAACAACATAAAAATCGAAAAAGCCAGCCAACTCATCAGGTCAAAAAATCATGATGGACGCTTCTAAAATCATCATGATTTTAACTCAGTCTATTGATCTTACTGACTTCTAAAGACAAAAAATACGCATCCCAACAAGCACAATCCTGCCCACAGATAGTCCAATTTAAAAGGCTGTTTAAATAAAAAAATCATAAAAGGAACAAATACCAAAAGTGTGACCACTTCTTGAGTAATTTTCATTTGTCCCAATGACCAACCATGTTGAGCCAAAAGGCGAGTCGCAGGAATCATAAAGCTGTATTCAAGTAGGGCAATCACCCAACCAAATAAGATGGCTTGCCACAAAGGTGCTTCATGGAGGAACTTTAAATGACCATACCAAGCCAAAGTCATAAAACAATTGGAGATAATCAGCAATAAAAGCGGTAGAGATAAAGCCATTTTTAGCTCAACAATGATGTATGCCTCAATAGATTACACTGCATTTTTTTAAAAGTGAAAAACCTTCAATCTCGATCATGCTGCCGCGCGTACCAATACACATGATGAGCAAAGAATCTAGATTTGGCATGAAAAGGAGAAAACTCAAGCTCACTTTGAGCTGTTTTTAAAAATTTAAGTAATACTAGACGCTTTTCTTCATCAACGATATTTCTATAAGAAGAATCATTTAAAAATATTTTTTGACCCTGATCAAGATAAAAATGAATGGAAACTTTTGAATTGAATAATAAAGGTGATTTGGTTGAATAATCATAGCTGTAAAAACCTAAAATTTCCTGTTTGGCATATTTTTGTGGCGCTTTTTGATTGAATTGAATATACATATACTGATCATCAAACCAAATGGTGACATCTTTAGAAAATAGTCGGATTATCCTTGTCGTTGTAGCAAAATAAAGCAAAAACGTTAAGCTTACTGGACCTAAATAAAAACCGTCACCCAACAAAGAATAATAGGCAATGCCATAAATCAACATCATTGGCAAAGCAATCAATAAACTACTGATCGAAGAATAAGGATAAACCTGATTTAAGACGAATTTTTTTGCTGTTCTTTTCCGAGATTTTGACATGTTTGGCAATAATAAAATTTATGCGAGCACCTCTATTCAACTGCAAATATGCAGGATTTTATCCGCAAAAGCTATGCTTTAAAATCGTAACAAGAAAAACTATCTTTTCGCTTTAAGCCTTGCTATCGTTGCTCTCAAATCAAATGAATCGGCTACACCACAAGCAAAAAGTGATGAGTCTATAAAAGCACTGGAGTTAAAACGAATGCATCTGCATATTTTGGGTATTTGCGGCACCTTTATGGGCTCATTGGCATTATTGGCACGCGATTTAGGTCATAAGGTTACAGGTTCAGATGCAAATGTTTATCCGCCGATGTCAACCCAGCTTGAAAATGCAGGTATCACCTTGATGCAAGGCTATGACCGTAGCCATTTACAGCCCCACCCAGACCTTGTGATTGTTGGTAATGCCATGAAACGTGGTATTGATGCTGTTGAATATATGTTGAATGAAGGTTTGCCCTATATTTCAGGACCACAATTTCTTGCTGACCATGTATTACAAGGTAAACATGTCTTAGGTGTTGCAGGCACACATGGTAAAACCACCACCACAACCATGTTGGCATGGGTGTTGGATCAGGCAGGATTAAATCCAGGCTTTTTAATTGGTGGTGTACCTTTAGGTTTTAGTGAAAGTGCACGTTTAGGCGGTGGAAAATACTTCTGTGTCGAAGCAGATGAATATGATTCTGCATTCTTCGATAAACGTTCTAAATTCGTACACTATCATCCAAAAACTGCGATTTTAAATAATCTTGAATTTGACCATGCCGATATTTTTGATGACTTGGCTGCGATTCAAAAACAATTCCATCATTTAGTCCGCACCATTCCCAGCGAAGGTCGCATTATTGCACCGATCACTGAAACCAATATTGATGAAGTTTTGCAAATGGGGTGTTGGACACCAGTGGTTCGGACTTCATTAGATGCCAACGACAGTGCTGAAGTCTATGCGGAGCAACTTTCTGCGGATGGTTCACATTTTAAAGTCTTACAACACGGCATAGTCAAAGGCGAAGTTCAATGGAATATGACAGGGCAGCATAGTGTTGCCAATGCCTTAGCAACGATTGCTGCTGCGGAGCACGTAGGTGTCGACATTGCAACGGCTTGTAAAGCCTTATCGAATTTTGGCGGGGTGAAACGCCGTATGGAATTGCTCGATACTGTAAATGGTATTGAGGTATACGATGATTTTGCCCATCATCCAACAGCGATTGATACAACCTTAGAAGGTGCACGCAAACGTTTAGGCGAGCGTAAACTATGGGCAGTCATTGAACCACGTTCAAATACCATGCGTATGGGTAGCCATAAAGATGGGTTGGCGTATTCTGCACGTTTGGCAGATGAAGTCATTTGGTATCAACCTGAAGGCTTGGATTGGGATTTACAGCCCGTGATTGATGCAGCCACAAATAATGCTGTTGTGGCTCGTACCTTAGATGAGATTATCAATACCATTCGCACTGAGGCAGGCGAGGGCGATGCCGTAGTGATCATGTCGAACGGCGGTTTTGGTGGATTACACCAAAAACTAATTACTGCATTAAAAGCAAAATAAGTTTTCTAGAAACGAAAAAAACCACAAAATGTGGTTTTTTTCGTTTAATCTGGGGTCGCTGTTTTCTGCAAAGCTTTAAAGTCTTTAAGTTTGACCCATCCTTCAACCAAGTCATCTTCTATATGTTGATTTGGATCATTAAATACCACATAGACCCACGCTTGTTTTGCCCGATCTTTATACACTGAATATGCTGTAACATTATCATTTTGAATAACAAAAGTATCATTCATTTTACAAAAGTTTTTAGGCGCTGAATAAAAATATATACGATGTTTCGATTGAGCCACTAATTCCCAACGTGGGTTGATCTCTTGCTCTTTTTGATAAGCGCGTAAGTTTAATTCAAAACAACTTTCTGCATAACTCAGTATAGGGCTGATCAATAATGATAAAGCGATCAGAATTTTTTTTAACATGTTGAAGTATCTAACTCAATTTTAACAGTCCAATCCAGGTAGGACATTAAATGTATGTATATCTATCTATGCTTTGACATCTGCAAAGCTTTTTTCACGTTTAAACATCACGTCCACATATGCACATGTTGGCACAATTTTTAGTTGTTTTTCACGCGCAAATTCAACCAAAGTATCTAATAATTGGCGGGCGATACCCTGACCGCGTAGGGAATCATCAACCCAAGTGTGGTTGGCAATAATCTGCTGTTCACCACTCCAAACATAGCTGATTTCAGCAATACGCTGTCCTTGAGGATTATCTAAGAAAAACTCACCCTTATGTTGATTATCGATATGTTGGAATTGCATCTATTATTTCTCATTGATGATTTATGACACAATTCCACTTTAACAAAGCAAACTTAAGATTTCAAAACATCATGTATCGATTGATCTTTATCAAATACAGATTTTGAAAAAGGGCATAGAGGGATAATTTTCACATTTTTTGAACGTGCCATATCCACCACTTGATCCAATAACTTACGTCCCACACTTTGACCACGCAACTCATCTTCTACAAGTGTGTGATCAATAATCAACATATTTTCACCTGCCCATGTATATGCCATTTCAGCCAAATGGTGACCGTCTTCACCAATATAAAACTCACCTTTTTTTCCATCATCTTTGTGTCTAATTTCTAACATTTTATTTACTCTTTATATACATACAAACTTAAAAGCACATTCAAAATGCCATAAGTTTATTGGGTTTATTGTTAAGTTTTGTCCGACAATCCTAATTTTTATGTATCAAAACTTAAGCTTAACTTTATGCAAAAATCAGCCTAAAATTTAGTGCTAATCTTTGAAAATATGATCATGTCCAGTTCCTCTTCCCAAACGCCCACACCCCAATCTGCCCCCAGTGAAACGCAGCAATGGGTCAGTGTAATCAGCCTTGCCTTTGCTGCTTTCATTTTTAATACCACAGAATTTGTACCCGTAGCTTTACTCAGCGATATTGGTAAAAGTTTTAGTATGCAAGCAACGGATGTCGGCATCATGATTACTCTATATGCATGGGTAGTTGCGCCGATTTCTTTGCCTATTATGCTCCTCACCAAAAATATCGAAAGACGCTTTTTGCTGATTGGCTTATTCATGGTTTTCGTTGCCAGTCATGCCTTGTCTTATTTTGCATGGAGTTTTGATGTACTGCTTGCCAGCCGAATTGGTATCGCATTTTCGCATGCGCTATTTTGGTCGATCACTGCCTCGCTAGCCGTTCGTGTCGCACCCAAAGGTAAGGAGTTTCAAGCTTTAGGTCTATTGGCCACAGGTACAGCGCTGGCGATGGTCTTAGGTATTCCTTTTGGCAGAATGGTGGGAGAATCTTATGGTTGGCGTAATACTTTTGGCTTGATCGCCATTGGCGCAGCTGTTGTCTGTTTAATTTTAGCCAAAACATTACCACGCTTACCGAGTGTCAACTCTGGTTCTTTAAGCAGCTTAAAAGTATTTCTAAAACGCCCTAGTTTAATGATGGTCTTTGCACTCACTGTGATTGTGATTACAGCACAGTTTACGGCTTATAGTTATATCGAACCGTTTGCCTTAAATATTGCACATTTTAGCTCAACACAAACCACAACCTTATTACTCATCTATGGCGCAGCAGGCTTTTTTGGCTCCTATTTATTTGGAAAATTTGCTAAAAAATATCCCAAATTGCCGATCCCACTCAGCAGTCTGATACTGGCGATTTCTATGCTGTTATTGACCACATTAAGCATCGATTTTGTCAGTTTCAGTGTGTTGAGTTTGTTCTGGGGAATGGCAATTATTTGCTTTAGTTTAGCTCAACAAGCCAAAGCATTAAATTTAGCTTCTGATGCAACAGATGTGGCGATGGCCATTTATTCTGGGCTTTACAATGTCGGTATCGGCGGTGGGGCACTTCTTGGAGGTTTAGTTACTGCCAGTTATGGGCTAAATCATATTGGTGTGGTTGGCGGTATCATTGCTGTATTGGGCACACTGCTTGCCTTAGTGCTGGTACAACGTAAAGATTTTATTCAAAAAGCGTAAATTTACAAATTTTAAAGTGACATCTCAACTCAATAAGTTTAATTTAATCAAAGTTATCTAGTCATTATATGATGATCCATGCAAACTTTCTTTTTCATTAGATTATTTACCACCACACTGCATCGGCAGTGTGGTTTTTTGCATTTAAAATAAATTGTAAAGCTAACCCTGCCAAATGTGCGGGGTTATTTTTTGGCTCCGTGATTGGGCACATCGTTACGGAGAAACTCATGTCAGACCCTCAAAACAAACAAGCCTTAATTGTTGTTGATATGCAAAATGGTTTGTTTTATGCATCGCAACCTCCATTTGAAGCTGATCGATTATTAAAAAATATCAATCAACTCATTGCATACGCTCATTTAAAACACATTCCTGTATTTGCAATTCGTCATGTGGGTGCTGCCAATACTGCTATGGCACCTCATAGTCCAATGACTCAATTGATTGCAGAATTAAACATTGATCATGATCTTGATCAGGTGTTGGAAAAAACTCGCCCAAATTGTTTTTTTCAAACTGATTTAGAACAACGATTGAAGTCATTGAATATACAAGAGCTGATTGTTTGCGGTTTAAAAACTGAATTTTGCATAGATAGCACTTGTCGTGCAGCAAAAGATTTAGGATTTAAGGTGCAATTGATTTCAGATGCACACAGTACTGTTGATTCAGCCGTACTCAATGCGCAGTTGATTATTCAACACCATCATCAAACACTCAGTCAGGCTTTTGCACAGCTAAAAACCTGCGCTGAATTTTGTATATAATTTGAGCTACATAAAAATACATTCAATATTTGCACATTTCAAATAAATGTGCGATTCTCTGCGCATATAAAGAAATTTTTATTTCTTACACAGTTTATTGAACAAGGGGAGTAGCCTCCTCCAATCAGAATATCGTCATTACGCTTTGAAAAGCCGGTATCTGAGCATTTTAGTCATGTTATAAACGCTAAAATGTAGGCAAGACCTTGATCATGTTGATACAGATGTTTAATCATCTGGCAACAGGTCAAGGTTTTTTTATGCCTGATTGCCAGATTCGGAGAATTTTATGGAATCTATAGGCAATCCATGGCTGTATTTAGCGTTCTTCGCTATCGTCATCGTGATGTTACTGATTGACTTTTTAGGCTTTAAGCAAAAAGAAGGTCAAGACGTTAAAATTAAAACTGCTGCCTACTGGAGTATTGCGTGGGTCAGTGTCGCTGCTTTATTTGGTGGCGGTTTATGGCTATATTTACAGCAAACTGCGGGTGTTGCCATAGCCAATACGAAAACCATGGAATACTTTGCAGGCTATCTCTTAGAAAAATCCTTAGCAATTGACAATGTTTTTGTTTGGTTGATGATTTTTGCTGCATTTGCAATTCCCCAAGGCTTACAGCGTAAAATTTTACTCTATGGTGTATTAGGCGCAATTATTTTACGTACTCTATTTATCTTTATAGGTGCGTGGTTCGTTCAAGAGTTCTCTTGGGTCCTCTATATCTTTGGTGCTTTCCTCGTTTATACAGGATTCAAATTCCTGAAAGGTCAAGATGAGGAAGAAACCAATATCGAAGATATGGCGATTCTAAAATGGCTACGTAAACACATGCGCATTACACCTAAACTGGAAGGCGCTAAATTCTTTGTCCGTCAAAATGGTGTACTTTGGGCAACGCCGTTATTTCTAGTATTAATTTTAGTTGAAGCATCTGATGTGATCTTTGCTGTCGATTCAATTCCAGCTATTTTTGCGGTCACCAGTGATCCTTTTATTGTACTCACGGCGAACTTAATGGCAATTTTAGGCTTGCGTGCGATGTTCTTCCTATTGTCTGGTGCTGCATCTAAGATGCACTATTTACCTTACGGTTTAGGAATTATCTTACTGTTCATTGGTTTTAAAATGTTAATGTTGGATGTATTCCATATGCCAATTTGGATTTCTTTAGGGTTCATTGTTATTGTATTGACCATTACCGCTTGGCTGTCGATCCGCCATAACAAAAAGCATCAGGAAACCCGTTTATAAAACTAAACCAAGCCTTCCACTCGGAGGGCTTTTTTATCAGGACATCCTAAGCAAGGAATGCGTTTTAAATACCACTTGATCATGGGATGTTTTGGAATATTGAATTCATTCTTTACCGAGCTATTCCTGATCTCTAAATGGTTGATCGACAATCACCAATTTATCCCATCTCTGCAAAAAACGCTTAGACTCGATTCGTTGTACAAAGGTGGCATAACTGACTAAACGAGCATTCCATCTTAACTTTAACTCAAATAAATCATTGAGCCCAAAAGGCGCAATCCATTCTAATTGACCAGACTGTTGTAGACGAACAGCTATTGCAGTTGAGGTTTCAACCCAAACAGATAAAGCATCAAATAATGAAGAATATTGACTAATCGCATTCCCATCATCGGTTTTGTACCATAGATGAACATAGGCTTGATTGACCACATCCCAATCATTGCTTGGGAATTTTTGTTTTAATTCTTGACTTAAACGCCGTTGTTGTCTCCCAGTATGATCCTTTAGATCATAAAAAATCACATCAATCTCGGTGTTATCAAGACAATAAACCTGATCGTGTAAATTAGACCATACCATATTGCGAATGACCCCTGCACTCAAATAGGCATCTGCATGTAGTTCTCGCAAATACTGTAACCTCATCATCAGTTGAGGGGAGCTATAAATCATCTGTTCAAGCTGTTTTGTATAGTTCATGGCTCTTTTTATTCAACGCTATTTGGTAATCATTCAATGTCTAAATGGTTTGAATATCGATTTATTTTCAGACGATTATCCAGATAAAAAACAATTTTATAAATCCCAGACTGTACATTCAACATACATCCTCATATCATACAGCGCATAAAACAATTTCTTTTTATCATGTTATAAAGCAAATAGATAAAAATACTCGATGATCTAAGGCTAATCATGCGTTCAAAAAAAATCAGTCTGGTTGTAGTCCCTCTTTTAATTACAGCATGCAGTAGCAATAACAAACCTCTTGTTCAAGATGTTTATAATAGCCAATATGACTGTTCATATGACTGGAACACTGATCTCTGTGAAGAGGAAACAGCAACAAGTTCTTCTGGCAGTCATTCTTCTGGTGGATACTATGCTGGCTCTCGCTTTATTGGTCCACAATATTATGAAGGCAATCGCAAAGTAAATTATTTAGGACGTAAAGTTGAACCTTCGACAAATCTAAGTGTTGGACAACCGCAGGTTTCTCAAGTCACCAAAAGTAATAGCAAATCTTCGCCTGTGCGTGGAGGCTTTGGGCGCAGTGGGTTCTCTTTTGGTGGTTAGACATCTTATACGCAATCTTATGATTTAGAATATTATGAAAAGAAAATGCTTCCAAGCTCGTCCCAACTGGCAACAAGAACACGAAAAAATTGGTTTTGATTATTACAACTTACCTTCTCTGGATGGCTCCATTTACTGGTCTGAAGGAGTTGCTTATGAATTTACCCTAAAGCAAATTGAGCAGCTTGAAGATGCCTCGAATGAATTACACCAGATGTGCATGCAAGTGGCAGGAGAAATCATTCAAAAAGGTGATTATCCTGATTATTTTCAAATTCCACAGGCTGCAATCCCACTCATTGAACATTCATGGCACAACCATGCACCCATGCTCTATGGTCGATTTGACTTTGCCTATGATGGTCGTCAAATCAAAATGCTGGAATACAATGCAGACACACCCACGGGGTTACTCGAAGCCTCAGTTGCTCAGTGGCATTGGATTGAACAAGTGGAAAATATTCCGCATCGTGATCAATTCAACAGTATTCACGAAGATCTGATTAATCGCTGGAAAACGATTTTTCCACGAGGTTCGCATATTCATTTCGCTGCTTGCCAAGAAGCCGGACGTGAAGATTGGGGAAATCTCGAATATTTAATGGATACGGCGTTCCAAGCAGGGCATCGTGTGTCCGAACTTTCGATGGAAAATATCGGATGGGATGGACAAAACTTTGTAGATCTGAATGATCAATCGATTGATCAGCTATTTAAACTGTACCCTTGGGAATGGGTCTGGGAAGAAAACTTTTCTCAATATTTAAAACCCTCCACCCAATGGGTCGAGCCATGTTGGAAAATGTTGCTGTCAAATAAAGCAATTTTGGTAGAACTTTGGAAAAAGTTTCCAAACCATCCTTATTTACTTGAATCCCATGCCTTCGATACCAATGTTTCGTTACAAGGCAAATGGGTGAAAAAGCCTATTCTCGCCCGAGAAGGCGCAAATATCCGTGTAGTAGAAGATAATATTGATCAGGGTGCTGCTTCAGGAAGCTTCTACTTTGATGATTATGATAAATACGGTTATATTGCACAAAAATGGGTCAATACCCCACTGTATGACGGTAAACTTCCAACACTGGGTTTATGGATGGTTGGACATACTTGTGCAGGTATGTCGATTCGAGAAGATGAATTTGACATTATTGGGAATGATGCACATTTTGCAGCCCATTATTTTATAGAGTAATTTTAAACAGACCAATATTCAGTACAACACTGTCATTATTTTGGCGATTAAACATTTAAAAATCTCTAAATATCATATCCACTATTTAAACTAAGGGATTTATCCAGTGAGATAAATCCCTTTTATGACTCTGCTTATTGTTAAATTGTATGATCCGCAACACGTTTCATGTATTGATTTAAGCGGGTAAAAAACACAATCTGCAAAAAAATCGTAAAGGCAGAAACACACCACTCATACCACATTTCAAAAGCAGTATTTTCAAGATTAAAAAATTGATAAATGCCGAGCAGAATCAAACCAAAAGCAATTCCCGCAACAGTGGTCTGCAACAAAATAGGGAATGAGAGTGCAGTGACACGATTCATAAAATGCACGCCCTCATCACCACCGTTTGCAGCATAGCAACGTTGAATGCCAACAAACATAATGATCAGCGTCAATATGCCTTCTAAACCAATCACACGAGCATCATAATAAGGCGAAAACATACCATAATAATAAACCGCACTGACCACTAAAGCAGCGATCAAATAATAATTCTTATAATGGCGTTTTTCTAAAGTATCTTCTGCTAGTTCATGCGCCAAAGCTTTGGTATTCCAAAAATACATAAATATTATTTTCTCTTATTTCCATCATTTGCCGACACTGTACCTATTCTTAGATTAAAGATAAAGT
Organism: Acinetobacter sp. Tol 5; assembly: GCF_019702905.1. Classification (NCBI taxonomy): domain Bacteria; kingdom Pseudomonadati; phylum Pseudomonadota; class Gammaproteobacteria; order Moraxellales; family Moraxellaceae; genus Acinetobacter; species Acinetobacter sp. Tol 5. The sequence goes on from NZ_AP024708.1 coordinate 4,670,277, forward strand.
CACAAACTCAAATATTCGTCTAATGCTTTTGATTTTTTCACAATCTTCAACATCAATTACATTTTTGAACACACAAGAAAATAAAACTGCTTACAGCAGCTTAAATAAATTTCAGGTACAATCAATCGAAAAAAGGATAAATTGCAGGTTTTACATGTCTTCTGTTGTGCAGAAAACGGCGATTCGCGGACGTTTTCTTGATATTCAAAATACCATTTCCCAAGCCACTCAAATTTTAGATCAAACGCGTTATATTGAAGATGGGTTATTAATTACTGAACAAGGTAAAATTATCTGGTTTGGTGATTGGGAAGCAGGGCAGTCGCAATTAAGTAATGATATGAGCGTTGATCATTATCCTGAACAGTTGATTGTACCTGGTTTTATCGACACTCATATTCATTTCCCACAAACAGAAATGGTGGGTGCCTATGGTGAACAATTATTAGAATGGCTCAATACCTATACCTTTCCAACAGAAATTCAATTTGCAGATAAAAACTACGCAGATAAAATCGCACAGTTTTTTGTTCATGAATTACTAAAAAATGGCACAACAACAGCACTGGTTTTCTGTACAGTACATCCGCAATCTGTGAATGCTTTATTTGAAGCTGCAGAACGTCATCAAATGCGCTTAATTGCGGGTAAGGTGATGATGGATCGTCATGCACCAGAAGAGCTGACCGATACTGCTGAAAGTGCTTATATCGACTCAAAAGCACTGATTGAAAAATGGCATGGCAAAGGTCGTAATCTTTATGCCATTACGCCACGCTTTGCACCAACCTCTACACCAGAACAGTTGGCAAAAGCAGGGCAATTAAAAGCAGAATATCCTGATGTTTATGTCCATACGCATTTAAGTGAAAATAAAAACGAAATTGCTTGGGTCAAAGAATTATTTCCAGAACAACAGGGATATTTAGATGTTTATCATCATTATGGGTTAACAGGGGAGCGTTCTGTTTTCGCCCATTGTGTTCATTTAGAAGAACACGAATGGGATTGTATGCATGCAACTGATTCTGCGATCGCATTCTGTCCAACCTCCAACTTATTCTTGGGCAGTGGTTTATTTCCATTAAAAAAATCTTGGGAAAAACAAGTCAAAGTTGGTCTTGGAACTGATATTGGCGCAGGCACCGCATTTTGCCACTTACAAACACTTAACGAAGCCTACAAAGTTCAGCAACTACAAGGCGATAAACTTTCAGCCATGGAATCGCTTTATCATGCAACGCTTGGTGGTGCTAAAGCGCTGCATTTAGATGATCGATTGGGCAATTTCAATGTAGGCAAAGAAGCAGACTTTGTCGTGCTGAATTTAAAAGCAACCGCATTACAACAACTGCGTCAAGAGCGAGCAAAAAATATTGAAGATGCATTATTTGCCTTATTCACCATGGGGGATGACCGCAATATTCAAGCCACCTATATTTATGGACAAAAAGCCTATGCACAAGTCTGAAAAAAATCCTAAATCATCACCCTCCAAGAAAAAACTTCTTTTGATAGGGGGTGTTTTTATCATATGTGCGCTGTTGTTAAAACAAGATGCGCACTAGACATTTAGCTTCAAATTTCGGCATTTACATTTTCAAATCGTAAAAAGGATGCATCTGAACCTGATATGTTTTAAAATTATGCCATCTTTTAGGGTGTTGCTAGTCAACACCTTTTTTAATTTTAGAATTTGATGTTTAAGTTTTAGGTATTTCCCATGACTGTTGAAATGAAAGTAATGATTTCTGCTGAAGAAATTCATGCAAAAGTTCAAGAACTTGGTAAAAAAATTGATGCGCATTATGCCAGTAGTGATAAAGAATTGGTTTTAATTGGCTTATTGCGTGGTTCAGTGATTTTTATGGCAGATTTATGCCGTGCCATTACTAAAACTCACGAGCTCGATTTTATGACGGTTTCAAGCTATGGTGGCAATACAACATCCTCTCGTGATGTCAGAATCCTAAAAGATCTAGACGGAGAAATTCGCGGAAAAGATATCTTGGTGGTAGAAGATATTATTGATTCAGGCAATACCTTGAGCAAAGTTTTAGAAATATTAAGTACCCGTCAACCGAATTCAATTGAACTGTGTACTTTAGTCAGCAAACCTTCTCGCCGTGAAATCGACTTAGACGTGAAATTTCTAGGCTTTGAAGTAGAAGATAAGTTCATTGTGGGTTATGGCTTAGATTATGATCAAAAATATCGCCATATTCCATTTATTGGAGAAATTGGTCTATAAGATCATCTTCCGTAAACCCATTTTACCTAAACTGATTTAAGCGACCACGGTCGCTTTTTTTATGGCCTCCCCCAGTAACCGTCGAACAAAAATGCAACAACTTGTAGCAAATCCAACCTTTTACTTCCTATAAAAATATTTGAATATTAAATTAATTCGATGCAGTAACTCACGACAAAATAAAGAAAAAGGAGAAAGATTATGATGTCATTGATTAGTGCAATTGTGATTGGTTTTATTGCAGGTCTTATTGCTCGAGCAATCCATCCAGGTGATGATAAAGCAGGTTTTATTGTAACCACAGCGCTGGGGATCGTAGGTTCATTGGTTGCAACCTATGGTGGTCAATTATTAGGACTTTACCCTAAAGGTGCATCTGCCGGTTTTATTGCCTCTGTGGTGGGTGCAATTATTGTGTTATTTATTTACAACATGATTGCCAAACGAAGTTAAAATTTTGCATTTAGAAAAGCACCCATTCACGGTGCTTTTTTTCTAAGTGCTTATGAAATTATCGTTTTATAATCCAAATTTGTTCCATAACTTCTCAATTTCTTCAGCAGGGTAGGCACCCATTGCTTTATAGCCATTTGAGAAAATAATTGCTGGTGTACCGTGTAGCGCTAATTTTTTACCTAATTCTAAATTACGCTCAATCGGTGTTGGACAATTTGCTGGTGCAGTGGGTTTTACCCCATTTTGAATCAAATTTTTCCATGCATATTCACGATTTGCCGAACACCATACTTGCTTTGCAGGCAAAATAGATTGTGCTTTGATCGGATAGATAAAAGTATAAATCGTCACATCATTGAGTTTAGCTAGATTCCCTTCAAGCGTTTTGCAATATGGGCAATTTGGGTCAGAAAAGATGGCTAGCTGGCGTTTTCCATTCCCCCTGACTGTTTTTACTGCATCATTGAAAGGAAGACTTTTAAAATCAACCGTATTTTTTTCAACAACGAGATCTTTGGTTAAATTATGTTGATCTTTTAAACGAATCATAGAACCAACAAATATATGTTGAGCATCTTCATTGATATACACGATTTGATTATCTAACGTACCACTATACAGACCTTGCATTTCAGTCGTCTGTAAATGCTCAATTTTGACATTGGGATAGTTTTTGCTGAGTTTTGCTTTCACAGTTTCAATACTGGCAAAACTACTCCCACAAAAAGCAAAACTTAAACTCAACGCAATGATGTGCTTTAACATAAATCAAAAATTCAGAATATATTGTCAGTTATTAAAACACAGTTGCCTTGTGAGCTTGTTTGAAAACTGTGATTAAACCAACTTGAGTAAAATATGCTCGACTCAAATCCAGAGTTATAATAAAGGAATAAATTTAAATTATGGTGATGAAGTTTCACGTGGAACCCAGTCAAAAATCGCAGTTTGATTAATTTCAACGGAAATATGAACCAATTCGTTGTGGATTGATAAGGCTTTACGAATTTGATCTGCATTTAAATTTTGATCAGTTGTTTCAAGTGCCAAAATGACTGAAAACTTGGCTTTGCCCACCTTCCAGACATGGAGATCAGTTATTTTGGCATTTACTTTAAGACCTGTAATGACTTCACGGATTTCATCCACTACAACATGATCCATTTCAGCATCCAGTAAAGTTTTGCCTGTTTCTTTAATAAGACCAAATGACCAACGTCCAACTAAAATTCCGCCCACAATACCCAAAGTCGCATCCAAAAAATCCCAACCAAAATATTTACCTGCAAATAATGCAATAATTGCCAAAACAGAGGTCAGTGCATCTGCTACTACATGAAGAAAAGCCGCTTTTTGATTTAAATCATGTCCATGATGTTCATCATGATCATGTGAATGATGGTGATGGTGATGGTGATGGTGATGGTGATGGTGATGGTGATGGTGATGGTCATCATGCAGTAACCATGCACAGATTAAATTGACCAATAAACCTAAAATAGCAATTAGAATCGCTTCATTATAATGAATCTGAACAGGATGAAATAAACGTTCAATCGATTGAAAAGCCATAAATAAAGCGACAACCATCAGTAAAATTGCACTGCTATAACCTGCTAAAATCTCTATTTTCCATGTACCAAAACTAAAACGAAAATCCTGCGCATAATAGCGCGCGGCTCGATAAGCAGCATAAGCCAAACCGAGCGCCAACATATGTGAACTCATATGCCAACCATCAGCAAGCAATGCCATCGAATTAAAAATCCAGCCTCCCAGAATTTCAAACAGCATCATCAAACCTGTCAAAATGGTTGCCCATAAAATTTTCTTTTGTGCCAATGGATTACCTTCATCAAACTGATGAGTGTGTTCACGTTGTATAGTTTTAAATTGCATGTGGGCATGATCCTATATACTCCCCATGAGTATATTATTTTATTTTTAAATATACTATAAGGGAGTATATTTTTAGCGGATCATTTTATGAGTCATGTCCATCAAGATAAAAAAGTCCTTAACCGTGTCAAACGTTTAAAAGGACAGCTGAATGCCATTGAAGAGGCATTGAACGATCAAAGTACTTCATGTATTTCGGTTCTCCAACAAGTCGCAGCAGTGAAAGGAGCCGTCAATGGTTTAATGAATGAATTAATTGAGCAACATCTCACTGAACATGTGATTCAAGACCCTGAAGCTGTTGATGCAAATGAGTTACAAGAATTTTTAAAATTGCTTAAACGTTATTCATAAAATAAGCTCAATACAGGTGATTAGATAAAGTCTTAAAGTTTTAATTGACCCCCTACTGATTAAGTTCTAAGCTTTTCGGTATATACGATTTCTTCGTTGCCGATCTTAATACTTATCTTCGGCATTTATCCGCAAGATTATTTGCACTTTAAGTCCTAGATCTATGAATCAGCAATCATGGCGTCCATTTCTCATGGTCAGTCTTGCCTTATGTATTGGCACCATCGGTACTGCACTTGCGAGTCCGTTATATCCAATCTATCAACAGCTTTGGCACCTGCTCCCGAGCCAAATCACTTATATCTTTGTTGCATATATGTTTGGTTGTTTAACTACATTGCTGTTTTTAGGGCGTATGAGCAATAGCTTTGGCTTTATTCGTACCTTACAGATCGGCTTATTCTTCGCTATTATTGGTCTGAGCCTCTCAGTTTTTGCCTCGAATCGTTATTATCTGGGTTTAGGTCGTTTCATTATCGGAATCGCATCTGGCTTAATCAGCACCTCGGCAATGCTAGGATTAATCTATACTATCCCAGATTCACACAAACAAAGTGCAGCACAATTAAGTTCAATTATTACCGTGATTGGTTTTGGGTTGGGACCTTTTATTGGTGGTGCAATTGCTCAATTTTCAGATTACCCCCTAATCACACCTTATTTACCTGTCATTGTCGCAGCGCTGCTGAGTTTATTCAGTTTATTTCGCATTAAAACCGTTCAATTTGAAAAACAATCTTTTTCCATTGCACCTCATTTACAATTACCAGAAACACAATTTAAAGGCTTATTTTATATCACCAGTTTTAGTGCGTTTTGTGCTTTCGGATCATTCAGTTTATTTGCATCTTTAGCGCCCTCATTTATACGTGATGTTATTCCGTGGCATGGTCCTTTGGTCAGTGGTGCAACCATTGCCAGTATTTTAATGGTTTCCGCGATTGCTCAATTCGCTGCCAAATCAATGAATATGCACAGAGCACTAAATATAGGACTGATTTTATTAATCAGTAGTTATTTGATTTTGTCTGTCTGTATGCTGATGCATTGGAGTTTTTTATTCTTTATCAGTGTGATTTTGGTTGGCATGGGACATGGGCTCAGTTTATTGAGTGCTTTTGCATTGATTCATCAAATGACCCAAATCGAAAATCGTGCCGCTGTGGTTTCAACATATTTGTTTATTGCTTATTTTGGTACGATTGTGCCAATTATTTCCGCAGGATACTTATCCGATCATTTTGGTTTAATGATCGGTGTTTTAGGCTTTTGTGCAGGAGTCGGCACATTATGCTGTTACTTATTGATTCAGCATTTAAAAAACAAATACCGCTTAAAAATAGGCGCTTAGCACCTATTTTTAAATCAGTTATGGAACAATATCTATTTTAACCACTTCAATATCTGTTGGTTTGTAGCGATGCGTGTCGACTTCACCCACGATTTTTACTTTGGTGCCAGGGTTTAATTTTTTTAAATCAATCAGATCATCATCCACTTCGATTCCAATGGTTCCTGTACTGTCTTTTAATTCATAATGTTCATGCTTAATTTGACGCACAATCGAACCGGTTAAAGTTACCGCAGTTTCGTCACTGGCACGTAATGCTTGTTCAATGGTGATATTATTTTTCGCTGCTTCTTGAATAATCACATGATCTGCCTTACCCGCCCAGACATTTGAAGTGATCACGAATACTGCGAGGGAAAGCAATAAAGGAGACTTTTTCATAATACACCCTTTTGAATATGTTATTGATCTTACAGTAAACAATTCAAACTCAGATGTAAAATCAGCTTACAAAAGCACAACTTTTCATCAAAAAAGCTGACACTTGGTCAGCGTTCATGTTCACTATTTTAAGCTTATTTACCAATACAGAACGATCCAAAGATAACTCCCAAGAGATCATCAGCACTAAAATCACCTGTGATTTCACCCAAAGCGTTTTGGGCAAGTCGTAGTGATTCCGCAACCAACTCTCCTGCATGATAAACCACAAGTTGCTCATGTGCCTCTGCCAAATAGCGCTGTGTGCGCTTCATTGCGTCTAAATGGCGTGTTCGTGCAATAAAGGTATCTTCCTCAGGCTGAAAGCCTGCATGCGCTGTAATCGCATCTATGAGTACTTGCACGCCCACATCCTGTTTGGCTGAAACGGTGATATGGCGAAAACCTTGCAAATCATTTAATTCAGCAGATTGATCAGTGAGATCACACTTATTTCCAATCAGTATTAAACGCTTGTAATCTAAGTGGTTTTCAAAGTAATTTTGTGCAAGTTCTAAAGGATTTTCACCTTGGCTCAAGTCATAAACCAAGAGCAATAAATCGGCTTGCTCAATCTCTTTAATTGCACGACGAATGCCTTCTTTCTCGACCACATCGCCTGTTTCACGTAAACCTGCAGTGTCGGTTAAAGTGATCGGTAAGCCATTTAAACTAATTTTCTCATGCAACACATCACGTGTAGTTCCAGCAATATCCGTCACAATAGCACGATCATTTCCCGCTAAGGCATTAAGTAATGAAGATTTACCTGCATTAGGTTTCCCAGCAATCACCACTTGCAGACCTTCACGTAGTAATTGACCTTGACGAGCCGATTGTTGTACCGCAGCAACCGAAGTTTGAACCTCTTCTAACAAACTCAGTATTTTCCCATCCGCCAAAAAGTCAATTTCTTCCTCTGGAAAATCAATCGCAGCTTCAACATGCAAGCGTAGATGGATCAGTTTCTCCAACACGGTATTTACTTTATTGGAAAATACACCTTGTAGGGAACGTACCGCAGAACGTGCTGCAGCTTGTGAGGTTGCATCAATCAAGTCAGCAATCGCTTCAGCTTGTACCAAATCCATTTTGCCATTTTCAAAGGCACGCATGGAAAACTCACCAGCTTTGGCTGCAGTGGCACCAAGCTCCAATAAACGTGTCAGTAGCGCATTTTGAATCACTGGTCCGCCATGTCCCTGTAACTCAACCACATCTTCACCCGTAAAGGAATTTGGATTGGGAAAACAAATGGCTAAGCCTTCATCTAAGACTTCACCTTGATCGTCAAAAAATTGACGAAAACCAGCAAAACGTGCTTTGGGAAGATCTTTTTGTGTCAAAGCTTGCGCAATACTGTAAGCCTTTGGTCCAGAAAGACGAATCACACCTACACCACCACGTCCTGGTGGCGTCGCAATTGCGGCAATTGTGGTTTGGTTTACAGTGTTCGTCATCTAAATTTACTCAAACTTTGACAATAAAAAATCCGCCTAAGATTACCATCTTAAGCGGATTTTTTCAGCTATTGCTTAATCGTTAAAGATTAAACAACTTCATTTTCAACTTTGGCTTTTGCAACATTTTTATTGATAAACCACTGTTGCAGAATCGTGATCGAGTTGTTCACAATCCAGTATAAAACCAAGCCAGCAGGGAAGAACAGCATAAATACTGTAAACATGATTGGCATGATTTTGAAAACTTTCGCCTGCATAGGGTCAGTCGGTTGTGGATTCAATGATTGTTGAACAAACATCGTAACACCCATGATCAATGGAAGGATAAACCAAGGATCCATTGCAGACAAATCTTGAATCCACAGCATCCACGGTGCATGGCGAAGTTCTACAGACTCCATCAATACCCAATACAATGCTAAGAATATTGGCATTTGTAAAAGTAATGGTAAACAACCCGCCAATGGATTGACTTGTTCGCGTTTGTAAAGTGCCATCATTTCTTGAGAGAAACGCATACGGTCTTCACCAAACTCTTCTTTCATGCGTTGCATTTCTGGTGCAATCACACGCATTTTCGCCATAGAACGATAGCTCTTAGACGACAACGGCCAAAGAATAAGTTTAACCAATACAGTCAATAGAATGATTGACCAACCCCAGTTACCCACAAGGTTATGGAAGAACTGTAAACCTGCAAATAATAATTTGGCAATTGGCCATAACCAACCATAGTCTACAGTTTGGTTTAAACCTACCGCTAAATCTTTCAATTCAGACTGGATTTTTGGACCAGAGTAGAAAGTTGCATCAATGCTCATCGCTTTACCTGCTGGAACATTAATGGTTGGTGAAGTAAATCCAATGATGTTCATACCATCAGCAGATTTACGTGATTCCAATTTTGCCGTGTATTGCTGACCACCAAAGTGACCTGGCATCCAAGCACTTACGAAATAATGCTGAACGATCGCAACCCAGCCACCTTTTGCTTCAGTGTTGAGTTTTTCATCGGTAAAATTCGCAAATTTTAGCTTGTTATAATGCTCATCTGGTGTACCCCAAGCGCCACCCAAATAGGTTCCAAGTGTGAAAATACCTTGAGAGGTTTTTCCTGGATCATCTGAGTTATCACGCTTAATTTGACCAAACATTTGTCCTTGCCAATTTTGCGTACTACGGTTTACAACCTGATAGCTGACATCAATTGGGTATTGACCTTGTTTGAAACTAAACGTTTTGATGATTTCAACACCATCCGCTGTTTTAAATACCATCGGAACAGTTAAGACTTGAGAAGATTTACCTTCTTTGTCTTGTGCGGTTTTAGCATCAGCAAGGGTATAAGCACTTTTTTCAAACGCATAGCTTGGACGATCTGGTTTACTGTCTGGACCGTTCAATCCAATTAAACCAGATTGCGCAACATAGGTACGTTTTGCATCACTTTCAAGCATAACAAAAGGCTGATCACTGTCTTTGCTCTTGTCATGATTCAGTAATTCAATACGAACAATATCACCACCTTTTGGACTAATCCAAAGATGATAAAGATCAGTTTGTACTGAAATCAATTGTTGATTTGCTGTGGCTGGCGCAGCTGTATTTTGTTGTGCAGCAGCTATATTTGCTTGTGGAACATCGCTAGAAGCCGCAGTTGCTTGACCTTTTGGCAAATCGGCAGAGACATCATGCGCGACAACAGCCTGCGGAGTCGCAGCTTTTGTTGCATCATGACCATAGTCTTTTTGCCAAGCCAAAATGAGCAAATATGCGGTGACTAACATGGCCCCAAGGATTGCAAACCTGGCCCATTGTTGCATATCTATTACCCCAAGTGGTTAGAGTGATTTTGGTTCAATAAACGTTCACGCAAGGGTACAGGAACATGAAGCGTTTGAGAATCTATTTGCTGAAACGAAATAAAACGAATTGTTTTTTTTGGCACGGGATCATAACCATACCCGCCCCAAGGATGACAACGGCACACGCGTTTTGCAGCTAACCAGCTACCTTTCATTGCGCCGTGCGTATGGATTGCTTCTAACGAATATTGAGAACAAGTCGGAATATAACGACAACGAGGTCCAATGAGAGGACTAATCGCAATTTGATAGAAACGAATCAACCAATGCAATAAACGAATCATTGGTTTCCTCTATTTTTGAGGGGAAGATTGAGCTATTTTATGGTGCTTTTTAACGATGCGTTGCAATTTTAACCAAGCAAATTGTAACTGCTGAAAAAGTTCAGCATTGGGTACGGCTTCTATGCCGACTTTAGGCATCACCACAATATCCAACAGATCAATATTTTGCTGGTTTAAGCGAAAACTTTCACGCGTTAAACGTTTTATTCGATTTCTTTCGTGCGCACGGCGCACTTTTTTCTTAGCAACAACAATACCCAAACGGCTTTTAGGCTGTTCGGTCACTTTTGCTAAGAATATAAAATGGGGTTGATGCACTTTAAAAAGCGCACCATCAAATACACCTTTGTAATCTGCAGCGCAGTGGATTCTCACCGCTGGGCTGAAACTATAAAGAGACATAACACCCAAGTCGTGTATTAACTGTTTAACGAATTAAACAGTTAAGCTGTGACGACCTTTTGCACGACGGCGAGCTAATACTTGACGACCAGCCTTAGTAGCCATACGAGCACGGAAACCATGAACGCGCTTACGCTTTAATTCAGATGGTTGGAATGTACGTTTCATATCGAAACTCCAAAATTGATCTTTCTAAAGGTTCGCGATTGTATTGTGCATTCTTTATGCTGTCAATGAATATACACATATCTCTTCTATATTCGATCATATTTGTTGCATTTTTACCCACATGAAATTTTAACTGTCTTTTGAGCTATAAAAACAACAAAAAAAGTATTCACAACATAACTTATTATTTTATAGTATAAATAAGAGTTACCAACATATATATCCTCAAAGTTATCCATAACCTCATCTAGATTTAAATTCGTTTCCATGCTTTTAAATTTAAAAACCTGCTAATTTTGAATTTAAATTCATAACTTGGAGGTTATCCACAAAAAACTCGGTTCTTATAAATAAATTCAAATTTAAAATTTAAATTTATTATTGTTAGTGTCGGTTATTTCTGTGGAAAACAGTTTTTTTACATTAAATAATAAAGATTTAAGCTGTGGGTATCTGTGTTTTTATTAATTTGATGGATTGTGGATAAGTTTATGTGGTAATTTATCCACAGCATGTGGAAAACCTTATCCACAAGTGCTTTGAATTTAAATTTATTTACAGAAAGTTGCTTTTTTGAGCGAATTTACTTTAATTGTTCAT